>NZ_JACYTQ010000009.1 GCF_014841125.1 Echinicola arenosa | reverse complement strand
CTTTAAAAGCTATATTTAAGTCTTGTTTTTTCACACCTCAAAATATCCATTTTGAGTTAAACAGGAAAGGCTAGCCGAGAAATCAGCTAGCCTTTTAAACTATCTACTTTTGAGACAGCCTCTTTTTTATTGGCTATTATTTTACGTGTCTTTTTAAATTAATCCATCTGTACTTGGTTTATGGTAAAACAATAGATCAAGGATATTACACTTTAAATTTAAAATAAAATAGGCCCAAACATATTGAGCCTTTTGATCATTACGTAAAATGTATCCCTTTAAGCTTCAGCTTTGTTCTTATCACCTAAGAGCACCAAGTCATTGACCTGAATTTCTGTAATGTACTTTTTTACACCTTGTTTATCCGTGTAGGTCCTGTTGATCAATTTTCCTTCAATGGCTATTTCACTTCCTTTGTCCGTGTACTTGTTGATAATTTCTGCAGTTTTTCCCCATGCCACTAACTGATGCCAGGTAGTGTCCTCTATGCGCTCACCTTTGTTGTTTTTGTAGACTTCGTTGGTAGCCAAACTTATTCTGGCCATGGTATTTCCGTTGTCCAGAACTTTGAAATCGGCTTTTGCGCCAAGCCTTCCGATTAATTGAACTTTGTTTCTTAAAGTGTTCATAATGCTAAAATTTAGGTTAAAGAATGTTTTAAAAAGATTATTTATATTCATTGCTGATGACACAAATTTGAATGGAGCTGGGGAAGATAGTCGGGTATTAAATGTTTCTTTCCGTTTACAGTCGTTTGTAAGTGTTTGCTAATGTGTGTTTTGCTTTGTAAATTCAATTAGTTTTTTACCTTAAATGCTATTTTTTATGTTTGGGAACGGAAAGAATTGTTTGTATTGTGACCAGCCTGTTCAAGGAAGGGCCGATAAAAAGTTTTGCGACGATCAATGTCGCAACAGCTATAATAATCAGTTAAAGGCAGTAAAGAACAATGTGATTAGAAACATTAATAATGCCTTGAAGAAAAACAGAAATATTTTGGAATCAATTTTGCAAAATACTGATGAAACGATAAAAGTCAATCGGGAAAAACTTTTGCAAGAAGGCTTTCAGTTCAAATACTACACGCATCAATATGTTAACAAAAAAGGCAATGTGTATGTTTATTGCTATGACTTTGGCTATTTGGAACTGGATCGAGACCCTGATTGGTTTTTGGTGGTGAGAAAGAAGACTGTCTCTAAATAATGGCCAATCACGTAAAATTGGCTTTCAATAGGCGGACATAGGTTTGACATTTTAAAAAACAACTGGTCTTGAAAACAAAATTAGTTTACTTTTGGTCGATTCTTCAATCGAGTTTTTGGTTTGTGCCATTGCAATTGATTCTGGTTTCCATTATTGCAGCGACTGGGTTTATCTATTTGGACACCGTGTGGGAGTTCGAACCTTCAGGAGTTTTCAAGTATTACATGTTTGGGGAAGAAGAAGCTGCTAGAAGTATTTTGTCCACCATAGCAGGAGCGATGATCGGTGTGGCGGGAACAGTATTTTCCATTACATTGGTGGCCTTGACTTTGGCTTCTTCACAATTTGGCCCCCGCTTGTTACAGAATTTTATGCATGACCGGATCAATCAAGTGGTCTTGGGTTCCTACATAGCCACCTTTAACTATTGCTTATTGGTTTTGAGGGCGGTAAAGTCGGGGGAGGAGTTGGGTTTTGTTCCAAATATTTCCATCATTTTTGCGATTTTTCTCGCTATTGTCAATATATTTTTGCTGGTCATTTTTATCCATCACATTTCGGTTAGTATTCAAGCAGACCAAGTGATTTCCAATGTGAATAATAACCTTCATAAAAATTTTAAGCGTCTTTTTCCAATCAAAGATACCAATGACAGTGAACCACTTACTTTCGATGAGAAAATGCTAGAGGTAAAAAAGGCTCAGCTAAAACAAGAATACTCACTTAATTCTAGAAAAAGCGGTTACCTTCAATCCATCGATCATCATAAATTAATGGAACTGGCCAAGGAGGTTCAAGGAATAGTAGAAGTCAAAAAGCACGCTGGCAATTTTATAGTAGAAAAACAGGAGTTGATCATTATTCATACATCTGGAAAATTGGAAGATGGACTTGAGGATCGCTTTAGGTCTTCTTTTATCATCGGCAACAAAAGGACATCTTCTCAAGATGCCGAGTTTGCCATCAGGCAAATGGTAGAAGTAGCTGCTAGGGCACTTTCACCTGGAGTCAATGATCCTTTTACCGCCATTACCTGTATTGATAAACTGACCGATGTGATCTGCTATTTGACTTCCGCAAGACTACCAAGCCCGTATCATTTTGATGGAGAAGGTGAGATGCGTTTGGTAACCAAAACGATAAGTTTTGATGGTGTGATGAGTGTGGCATTTAACCAGATCCGTCAATTTGGAAGCAATAGTCCAGCGGTAATTATCAGGTTAATGGAAGCCATGATAACCATTTTTCAGTTTGCAGAGGATGACCAACATAAAAACATTATCCTAAAACATGCCTCTATGATTTCCCACACTGGTGAGAAAAGTTTTTTGGATGAGAATGATGTGAAGGATTTAAAAGAGAGATATGAACAACTAAAAACGTTAATCTGAGGCTTCTGATAAAATTTTAACCAAGATTTTTATGAAAGATAATTTTTCCGGTCATGCATCAGAATACGAGAAGTTTTGTCCTACTTACCCTGAAAACTTCTATGTCTGGTTAATTAGTCAATTGAAAACCAGGAAAGTAGCCTGGGATTGTGGGACAGGGAATGGACAGGTTGCATCCATTCTTTCTAATTATTTTGAAAGGGTTGAAGCTAGTGATATCAGCGAGCAGCAAATGGCTCAAGCGCCATGGAAACCCAATGTCTATTATACAAAATGCCCAGCAGAGAAAAGTGGGTTTTTAGACCATACTTTTGACTTAATTACAGTAGCGCAAGCGGTACATTGGTTCGATTTTGATCCATTTTTTAAGGAAGTAAACAGGACACTTAAACCAAATGGGGTGATCGCTTTAATAGGTTACGGTTTAATGGATGTGTCTGGTTTGGATCAAGAAATAAAATACCTGTATGCTGATTTGTTGGCAGACTTTTGGGATCCGGAAAGAAAGTATATCGAGGAGGCCTACAAAAGTATCCCTTTTCAATTTGAAGAGTTGGCAACACCTCAATTTAGCATTGAAGAAAGGTGGAGTCTTGATGATTTGTTAGGTTACCTAAACACTTGGTCTGCAGTCAAACATTATATCAAACAGAATGGCACCAATCCAGTTGATTTGATTGAAGAAGGCTTGAGAAATAAATGGGGGGCGGAAAAAATGAAGCCTGTTAACTTTCCTTTGATTTTACGGGTGGGGATAAACAAGCAGTAATATTTCTTCTGGTGAACTTCATAAATGTGGGATCAAAGATTTTCAATAGATATTTCATTTTATTATTTATTAGTTGGCCTAACTGTCTTAATTTTATGGCATGTCTAACGAACCAGAGAATTTGTCACCTTTTTTGGCCCAATTGGCCAAAGATTTAGAAGGTGATTTGCATTACGATCAATTGATGAAAACCCTTTATGCCACAGATGCCTCGGTATATCGGGAATTACCTTTGGCGGTAGCCTTACCGAAGACCAAAGAAGATATCAAAAAACTCATTCAATTTGCCAGGCAGTATAAAACATCCTTGATTCCTAGGACTGCAGGGACATCCTTGGCGGGACAGTGTGTGGGTGATGGAATAGTGGTGGATGTCTCAAAATATTTTACACAAATACTGGAGTTTAATAAAGAAGAAGGTTGGGTGAGGGTACAGCCTGGAGTGGTCAGGGATGAGCTAAATGCTTTTTTGAAACCTTATGGCTTTTTCTTTAGTCCCGTCACTTCCACTGCCAATAGGGCGATGATCGGAGGGATGGTAGGAAACAATTCCTGTGGTACTACCTCTATTATTTACGGCTCTACCAGAGAGCATACATTGGAGTTGCAGACCATTTTAAGTGATGGATCAGAAGCTACTTTTGCTAAAATATCCAAAGAGGAATTTGAGCAGAAAAAGCAACTGGAAACTTTGGAGGGAGCTTTATATCAAAAAATATATGATGAACTGGCTCAGCCAGTCAACCAAGAAAATATTAGAAGTCAGTTTCCCAAGCCTTCTGTCCAAAGGAGGAATACAGGTTATGCGGTCGATTATCTTTTGGAAACAGAAATCTTTTCAGAAACTGATACGGCTTTTGATTATTGCAAGCTTCTTTGTGGATCCGAAGGAACCCTCGCTTTTACTACCGAAATAAAGATTCATGTGGATCCACTTCCTGCCCCAAAAGATGTAGTGGTGGCAGCTCACTTTGAGAGCATACATGAGAGTATGAAGGCTACCCAGTTGGCCATGAAAAATCATCCCACCGCTTGTGAGTTGATGGATAAAATTATTTTGGATTGTACCAAGGAAAATATTGAGCAAAGTAAAAACCGGTACTTTGTAGAGGGGGATCCAGAGGGGATTTTGATGATAGAATTCCGAGGCGAAACAGAGGAAGAGGCTTTGGCTTTGGCCCAGAAGACTATTGATGGTATGAAGGCTGCAGGATTAGGATATGCTTACCCGATCATCACTGGAGAGAGAACCAAAAATGTTTGGGCGCTGAGAAGTGCAGGTCTTGGTTTGTTGGCCAATATCCCGGGAGATAAAAAGGCTGTGGCTTGTATTGAAGATACGGCTGTGGATATCGATGATTTGGCAGATTTTATTGACGAGTTCGGTGAGATCATGAAAGGTTTTGGACAGAAACCTGTGCACTATGCCCATGCTGGTGCTGGGGAAATTCACCTTAGGCCTATTCTTGACCTAAAGAAGTCCGAAGATGTAGAAGATTTCTACAAAATTACAGAAGCAGTGGCCAAACTGGTTAAGAAATTTGATGGCTCCCTAAGTGGAGAGCATGGTGATGGTAGGGTAAGGGCTGCTTTTATTCCTATTATGGTAGGTGAGGAGAATTATCAGCTTTTCCGCAGGATCAAGCAAGCATGGGACCCCCAAAATATTTTCAATCCAGGCAAGATTGTAGATACTGCACCGATGACTAGCTTTCTTCGTTACGAGCCGGATATGAAGACACCTGAGTTCGATACAGCTTTGGACTTTGGTCATGTAGGTGGGATACTTAGGGCTGCTGAAAAATGCAATGGTTCGGGTGATTGTCGTAAGCTGCCCATATCTGGAGGAACCATGTGCCCAAGCTATATGGCTACCAGAAATGAAAGAGATACTACCCGTGGTAGGGCAAATACCCTTCGGGAATTTTTGACAAAAAATACTAAGGATAATCCTTTTGATCATCCAGAGATCAAAGAAGTTATGGACCTTTGCCTGTCTTGCAAGGGTTGTACTTCAGAGTGCCCTTCCAATGTTGATATGGCCAGTTTGAAAGCTGAATTCCTCTATCAATACCAAAAGACAAATGGAGTTCCACTGAGAAGTAAAGCTTTTGCTTATATCAATAACCTGAATGAGCTGGGAAGCCTTGTCCCTGGCATGACCAATTTCATTATGACCAATAAATCAACTGGGTCATTGATGAAGAAAGTTTTGGGAGTGGCTGAAAAGAGAAACTTGCCCACCATTGCCAAGGTGAACCTCAGAAAGTGGTACCAAAAGAATTACAGCCAACTTCCAACGTCACAAAAGAAAGTAGGAGCCGTTCATTTTTTCTGTGATGAGTTTACCAATTTCAATGATACAGAAATTGGAATCAAAGCCATTAAACTTTTGCATCATTTGGGATATGAGGTCAAGATGATTGACCATCCGGAAAGTGGTCGAGGGGCAATGTCCAAGGGCCTTTTGGACAGGGCCAAAGACCTGGCCAATAAAAATGTACAGCTTTTTAAAGACCTGGTGACTTTGGATGAACCTTTGGTGGGCGTTGAGCCATCGGCCATATTAAGCTTTAAGGATGAATATCCAAGGTTGGTTCGGGCTGATCTGGTGGAAGATGCCAAGAAGTTGAAAAGGAACAGTATGATGGTGGACGAGTTTTTGGCCAAAGAGGCCATGCGAGGAAATATTACGGCAGACCAGTTTACCAAGGCTAGCAAGAAAGTCCTGCTTCATGGGCACTGCCACCAAAAGTCACTTTCATCTGTACAGTTTACTCAGAAGCTGTTGACTTTACCGGAAAACTATACCTTGGAAACCATTCCTTCAGGATGTTGTGGAATGGCCGGATCTTTTGGGTATGAAGAGGAACATTATGAGGTGAGTATGAAAGTTGGGGAGATGGTCTTGTTTCCAGCTGTCAGAAGGGCTAGGCCTGAAACGATTGTTGCGGCTCCAGGAACCAGCTGCCGTCATCAGATTGCAGATGGAACTGGAAGGAAGGCTTTACACCCTGTAGAGGTTCTTTTTGAAGCTGCAGGACTTTAATGATTATTATGGATGGTTGACAGTGGTAAGGTGCTGTCAACCATTTATCTACCTTTTTTATTTTTTGGTCAAATATTTGATGATGAACAATAAGCTGTATTTATAATTCATCTCTTAGATATATTCCTTCACTTTTTAGGTTTATATTTGTCCTTTTAAAGCAAGAATTCATGCCGAAAATAATCCGCGTCACTACTGTACCCATTTCCCTAAAATTACTTCTTTCTGGCCAAATGAAATATTTGAAAGATGCTGGTTGGGATGTCCTGATGGTCAGTGCTGATGGAAAGGAAGTCAACGAGGTCAAGAGAAAAGAAGGCTGTGAACATTCAGTAATTCCATTTACCAGGAAGATCACTCCACTTCATGATTTGGTTTGTCTTTGGAAACTGTTCCAACTTTTCAAGCAGGAAAAACCTGATATTGTGCATAGCCACACGCCTAAGGCTGGGCTTTTGGGAATGATTGCGGCAAAATTTGCTGGGGTGAAAGTGAGGATCCATACGGTTGCTGGATTGCCTTATGTGGTGACCAAGGACAATAAAAGGAAGCTTTTGGAAACCATGGAGAGGTGGACCTTCGGTCATGCCACTCATGTTTGGCCAAATGCCAAATCCTTGCAGGACTTTATTATCAAAGAAAACCTTACAGAAGCTGCAAAAGTAGAGGTGTTGGGAGAAGGCTCCTCTAATGGGGTTGACTTGGAGCGATTTAACAGGGATAATCTAAAAGAAAACCATTTGGTGGCTGCCACCATGCGGGTGATGCCGGGAGACAATGATTTTATTATTCTAGCAGTAGGAAGATTGGTGAAAGATAAAGGAATAGATGAATTGGTCACGGCATTTTTGAATTCAAAAATAGTTAACCATTCCAAATTGGTACTCTTAGGTGATTTTGAGCAGGAATTGAACCCGCTTGATGAGGAGACCATTAGAAAGATTGAAGACCATCCCCGCATTGTTCAAGTAAACTGGTCAGATCATGTAGAGCATTATATGGCCATATCCGATGTGTTGGTACATGCCTCTCATCGGGAAGGATTTCCCAATGTCCTTTTGGAAGCTGCAGCGATGCAATTGCCAATAATCTGTTCTGATATCATGGGCAATACAGATATTGTGACCAATAAAAAAACAGGCTTGGTGTTTCCTGTCAAGGACAAGGCAGTGCTGAAGGATGCAATAGAATTTGCTTATGTCAAAAGAGAAGTGATGCAGGGCTTAACGGATCAGCTGTATCTTGATGTGACGGCCAAATATGGTAGAAAAAAAATGCATGCCCTATTGTTAGAAAAGTACCGTTCCTTGATGAAGTAAAGTTTTTGGGCTGCTTTTACTCTCCACCAAAACATTATCTTTGTTGAATGGAAATTTCCAAGAAGGTCTTAATTATTACGTATTACTGGCCGCCTAGTGCAGGTTCTGGTGTACAACGTTGGTTGAAATTTGCCAAGTTTTTGCCTGAATATGGTTGGGAGCCAGTGATTTTTACACCAGAAAATCCTGATTTCGAACTTAAGGATGAGACCATGCTCAAAGAGGTTTCACCCAATTGGGAGGTGATTAAATTTCCAATTTGGGAGCCTTATGGAGTATTTAGGTTTTTGAAGAAGAAAAAGAAGGGAAAGGCAGAAGACCCTTCTAAGCTCATAGAAAAGCGGCACAAGAACTGGTTTGACCAGACTTCCATCTGGCTGAGGGCCAATGCCATGATTCCTGACCCAAGGGTGTTTTGGGTGAAGCCTTCTGTCAATTACCTGTTGGATATTGTGGAGAAAAATAGCATCCAGGCCATTATCACCACAGGACCTCCCCATAGTATGCACTTAATTGGAAGAGATCTTAAAAGAAAGTCTGGCTTGCCATGGATAGCGGATTTTCGTGATCCTTGGTCCACTTGGGAATTTTTAGACACATTGCCCATGATGAAATCCATTCGGAGGAGACATGAGCGATTGGAGCAATCTGTGTTCAGGGAGGCCGATAAGGTGGTGACCATTTCTCCTACATTCCAAGAGGAGTTGGCAAAAATTGCTCATAGAGAAATTGATTTAATCACGAATGGTTTTGATTCAGCTGATTTGCCCAAAGACTTTCAAAAGAAGAAGTCAGAATCGCCTGTCTTTGAGATCGTTTATACGGGAATTATAGATGCGATACGAAATCCTATCCCTTTTCTCAATGCTTTTAAACAAGCATTTGCGCCAATGGAAAAAACCGTAAAATTGACTTTTGTGGGTAGGGTAAGCGAAAAGGTTAGCCATTTTGTAAAGGAAGATCCTTGGTTGGCAGAACGTGTGGATTTCCCAGGTTACATGCCCCACGAAAAGGTTTTTACTTTTTATGAAAAAGCGGATATGCTTTTGTTGATCTTAACCAATACTAAAAATGCAAAAGGCAATATTCCGGGAAAACTTTTCGAATATATTGCCACAGGAAGGACAATAGTAGCTTTAGGTGACCCGCTAGGTGATGCCAGCAAAATCATTCAGGAAGCGGGGGCAGGTAAGGTCTTCTCACACGAGTCTGTGGATGAGATTCAAGCCTACTTGGAGCAACAAATCATGGAGGGTGTAAAGAGCATGACGAGTAGTAGCATTGACCATTTTGAACGAAAATACCTTAGCCAAAAACTAGCCCAATTACTGGATGAAAATGCGAATTCCCTTTCTTGATTTGGCAGACATGCATGCCGATTTGGCTGATGAGCTTAAGGCAAAATTCAATAAAATGTTGCAAAAGGGAATTTTCTCTGGCGGGGAAGAAGTGGACTTGCTGGAAAGTTCTTTAGAAGACTTTTTAAAGGTTCCTCATGCGATTGCCTGCGCTAATGGAACCGATGCGATGGAATTGGCATTGAGAGTATTGGAAATAGGGCCGGGAGATGAGGTGATTGTACCTGCATTGACCTGGGTGTCCACAGCTGAAGTGGTCAAAATGGTAGGAGCAGAGCCTGTTTTTTGCGATGTGGATCAATATGGTTTGCTGGATCTTAATGTTTTAGAGCAGCAAATTACGGAAAGAACCAAAGCTATAATGCCAGTACATCTTTATGGAAAGATGGTGGATATGAAACGCTTAATGCAAATTACACTACCTTTGGGAATAAAATTGGTGGAAGATGCTGCTCAAGCTTTTGGTGCTTTTCAAGAGGGTAACAGCGCTGGTGCTTTCGGAGAGATGGGCTGTTTTAGCTTTTACCCAACCAAAAACATGGGAGCTCTTGGTGAGGCAGGATTGGTGATAACCAGTGATGATGCTTTGGCAAAGAAGATTAGGTTAATGCTAACACACGGCCAATCAAAGAGGGATGTACATGAGATGGTAGGTAGAAATAGCCGAATCGATAGTTTGCAAGCAGGCTTCTTGAATGTAAAAATGGAATATTTTTTAGCCTGGCAGCAAAAGAGGAAGCAACTTGCTGGAATATACTTGGAACATTTACAACATACAAAGGGAATTACAGTGCCTGACAGGATTTTAAAAGATGACAATAATGCACATCTTTTTACTATCAGAACCGAGGAACGTGATGCCTTAAAACAATACTTGGAGAAGCAAGGGATAGGTACAGCCATTCATTATCCAAAGGCTGTTCCCGCTACCAAGCCTTTTAAAGGTGATGGAGACTTCCCCATGGCCAATAAAATGGCCCAAACTACACTGTCCTTGCCCCTACATCCCTATTTGGGAGAAAAGGAAGTAAGGCAGGTTTGTGAAGCAGTTCAGGCATTTTATAATTGAGGTTGAAAGTTGATATTATCTGGTGCTAACCCATACTTCCAAGGGGTACTTTTTAGCAATTTTTATCTTTGTTTTTTCGGATATTGGCAGTGCTCTGTTATGGAGTGCTTCATTTATACTATTTAAATAATCCTTTGCAAGACAATTAAATAAATCATCAAGTTCAGCACTTTTAAAATTAGAGGCATTTACAAATATCAATTTAAAGTCTTCTGTTGCTCCTTCTATGTCATTTAAACTATTTACAAAAACTATGTCATTAATATCAATGTCTATTATTGGACCATTTGTGGGAAGGAATATTGGTAAATAGGTTTTGGATGAAATTTCTGGAAGAAAAACAAAAAAAGTTGATTCATTGGTATTTTGCTCTAGATATTCCAAATATTCTTTGAGTGGGACATCTTTGTTAAGGTTTATTACTTTACCTGAATCTTTGAAATAAAGTATTATTTCTTCAAATTCTGCTTGTGTAAAATGCTCTAATTTGGAAGAAAGTAACAGTTGTTCATTTATATTTGATTTAAATGTACATTTGAAAAGGAAAAAAAATATTAAAATTAAATATTTGCTTTTCATGGTGAGGTCTTCAATGTTTAGAAAGCATCTAACTAATATAAAGTATTTCTTTCAATTTCTGTTTTTTTGGAAAATGTCCCTAGCTTAAAGATTTTAAATTTCTCTAAACTCAAGAGTCTAGATTATGTAATAATAGCTAAGACAAGTTTTTAAAGCAGTTCAGGCATTTTTTAATTGAGATTAGAGCTCAGGTTTAAGCCTTTAAACTTGAATAAAAGATAAGAAGTCTATCTATTTTTACCCTTTTTACCTGTGTTCATTTTAATTTTTTATATAGATATGTGACCTGTGTCACAGTATGGGGATTTTGTAACTTAAAAGTTAACCAAACTATTAAGAAACCATGAATTACTATTATAATAAAACCCTTCAAAACATTTCTTTTGATGCAGTGATTGATCAGGTGATTGAAGCTTTGAAAGCAGAGGGCTTTGGTGTACTTACAGACATTGATGTCAAAGCAACTTTTAAGAAAAAACTGGATGTGGATTTTAGGAATTACCGTATTCTAGGTGCCTGTAATCCTAACTTTGCCCATAAGGCAATTGAAGCGGAAGATAAGATAGGAGTATTTTTACCCTGTAACGTGGTGGTTCAGGAATTGAGTAATGGTACTATTGAAGTAGCCGCAGTGGATCCGGTAGCTTCCATGAGTGCCGTGGAAAATGAAAGTTTGGGAAGCATTGCTGAAGCGGTGCGAAATAGCTTAAAGAGAATCGTGGAGGGATTATAGCAGTAACAGTTTTATTATCTCCATATAAAGCTTAATCTTGAACTATTTTCTGACATTTAGGAAGGATGCATTATGGAGAGGTGACTTCTTTAACAAAAGATTCAATCATTGATCATCGAATTAATAGTGGTATAAGAAGAATTCTTAGTATATATGTAAGTAAAATATATATATATGAAATTTTGTTGTTTTCAAATTCTTGTTGTCTTGCTTTACGTATCCTGTTCGCCAAGTACAGCTAATAAGTCTTTTCTGGTCTGTGGGGATCATAAGGTCCTACTGGTGGATTATGAACAATCCACAGAAGACAAACCGCATGTCGTTTGGTCCTGGGATGCACATCAGGCTCAAGACCTACCAGCTGAATATCGGGACAAGAAATTCAATACCATGGACGATTGTAAAGCAATTGATGGAGGGCAAAAGATTTTGGTCTCTTCTTCATCTGGTGGGGTAGCTATGTTGGATAGTGAGACTAGCGAAGTGTTGTTTTATGCTTCTGTACCCAATGCCCATTCGGTGGAGATATTGCCATACAACCGCTTGGTGGCAGCAGCTTCCACTCACAGCGCAGGGAATAAGATCATGCTCTTTGACATCCAAAATAATGATAAACCGATGTTTGAAGATAGTCTGTATTCAGCACATGGTCTGATTTGGCATAAGGAAAGAAATTCACTTTTCGCCTTAGGTTATGATGTGTTAAGAGAGTATACCATGCCAGACCCTAATAGTTTGGTTTTACAGAAAGAATGGAAAATACCCGGAGAAGGAGGTCACGATCTTCAGCTCACTGCTGATGGGCAAGACTTTCTTTTGACAGAACATACGGGTGCTTGGAAATTTGACTTGTCCTCAGAAGAGTTCAGTAGTTTGGAGGAAATTCCTAATACAGAAAATATCAAGAGTTTGGGAGAACATGATTCTGGGCAGTATATGTTGACCATTCCCGAAAAAAGCTGGTGGACGCATCATGTTACTTTCTATGGACCGAACAAAAAGATTGCTTTTCCAGACATGAAGGTCTATAAAGCAAGGTGGTTTGAATAATTAAAGTTCAGCAAGAAAAAGCCCAAGTTTTCTAAACTTGGGCTTTTTCATTTTTCAAAGTATTCAGACTTTGGCTATTTTGCCTTTTAAAACAGAAAACTCCGCAGGATTGGAATTTTAAACCTAAACCTTTTACTACTTATTATTTTACTGAAAATGGAAAGTAACACTTTTGAATACCCTATGATCATTAAGGAATTCCATTTGGATACCTTTGGGCATGTGAACAACGCCACTTATTTGGAAATCTATGAAGAGGCTCGATGGCAGTTTATCACAGACAACGGTTACGGATTAAAGGAAATCAAAAAGACAGGTTTGGGTCCGGTAATCCTAGAAATAAAAATTAGATTTATCAAGGAGTTAAAGTTGCGGGAAGAAATCACCATTTTTTCCAAAACCAAAAGTTATAAGTCGAAAGTGGGCACCATTGAACAATGGATTTTGGACAGTCAAGGTAACCGCTGCTCAGAAGTGGAGATGACCATAGGTTTGTTTGATACCAAAGCCCGAAAATTGGTACTCCCTACACCGGAATGGTTAAAGGCTATTTCTTGATTCCCAATTTTATCAAATACTTATCCATCACCACATTAAAATCAGGGGAACACTTAGTGAAATAGACTGCTGGAATATAAAGTGAAAGTACCAAAGTACCTTTGAATATTAAGTTCAGATAAATATTTTCCATGTTGGGAATCCACTCAATCAGAAGCAATATTAAGCCGATAATAAGGATGGTTTTAAGGTTGCCCGCAGAGAAGGGGCTGAGTTGGTATTTCTGTTTTAAGAATAAGTATCTGAGTCCGTTGATCAAGATCATACTGACCAAAGAGGCCAAAGCAGCACCTGCCACGCCCATGACCGGGATCAAAAGGTAATTGGTGGTCACCAATAGGGCCAAGGTCAAAAAGCCCATAAAAAGGTTGTAATAATAGTGTTTGGAAACAGCAATGATCTGGTAATTTACAGAAGTGATGCAGTCTACCAATTGGGCAATGGCCGTAAATAGTAATACGGGTAAGGCCATGGCATAATTTTCTCCTAGGTAGTTGCCCACGCTGTAGCGGTTGCACCAAATGCCCAAAAACAATAAGCCCCCGACTACTAGTAGGGTTTGGCTGCTTTTTTTGTAGATGTCCTGAATGTTTTTGAAATCTCCTTCTGCCATCGATTCCGATATGGTAACAATAGAAACTCTTCTGATGGCTTTGGCCGGAACACTAATGACCACCCCAAAAAAGAAAAGGGTGGTATAAATGCCCACAGCATCTTCTCCCATCAACCATTGGATCATATAGGTGTCGATATACAAAATCAAACTGCTGCTGAGAATTTCCAAAATCCCTGAGGAGGAAATGCCGGCTATGGTCTTTTTTTCTTCTAGGCTAAAAGGTCCTGGTCTTCCTAAGTTGAAGGCTTTGGCTTTGTTTAGCATAATGAAAGAAATAAGCAATGGCAGTACAAAAATAGCGAGGTTAAAATAGATCAATTGCTGAAAGCTGATCCACTGGAAATAGAAAAGGATCAAACCAATAATTGGCAATGATTTTTGAATAATACTTTCGGCAAAAACACCGGGCAAGGGCTGATGGTTGGTGCGTAAATAAGCATCCAAAATATATTGGAATACCCGAAAACCAATCACCACTATAATGCCCCAGTAAAAGGTAGGGTTGTAATTAAATCCTTCAAAACCTCCATCTTGGGTCTGGAAGATAAATTTTTTGGTCAGCAAAAAAACAGGAATAGCCAGCATGGTGCCTGCAAGTCCTACCAAAAGCGAAAAGCTGATAAAGCTTTTTTTCTTTTCTGGCTTATCCCTAAATTCAGGGATCATTTTCAGGGTGGTTAAGTTGGTGCCCAAAGTGAAGATTGAGGCAAAAAGTGCTGTTGTATTTAGGACCAATTGGAGCAGGCCAATTTCTCCCTCTGATAATATTTTGGGACGCAGTAGTGCAGAACCCACAAAGCCTATCAAAATGCCCGTATAAGCTATGATGGTTGTCTGTGAAGATTGTTTCCTAATGATCCCCATAAGTTTATGGTTTGATCCAAAAAGTGGTGTCAGAAAGTCCTGTGGTGCAGGTGTAATTTTCCCAATTTTTTAGTACATCAAAAGCCAGTTGATAACTAGGCCTATCAGAGTTGTCCAATATCATTAACCCTCCAGATTTAAGCTTTGGAATTGAATTGAGGAGGCATGCCACTCTGGCTCGGCCATCTACTAGGACGAAGTCAAAATATTCATCTGGAAATTCATTTGCTACATGAAAATAGTCCCAGAACTGTTGCTTGAATTGGTAGTCTTCACTTTTTAGGTCATTTTTTTTAAAAAACTTAGGAAGCTCAGTAGATTTAAAATCAGGGGATTCAGGGATAAACCTATAATCAATATTGTCAAGATGATTTTCCTTAAACCATTTGGAAACATGTTCATACCATCCTTGGTGATGTTCTACGCTTACCAATTGTTTGATCTTTTTCGCAAAGAATTTGGAGCTGGCACCACTGCCAAATTCTAGGCCTAACATGTCCTTTTTGAGCCACTTTTTAAGGAAATTGACTGCAGATGGGGCAAACCAAGGGGTTGGTTTGTTCCACCAACGATAAGTATAGAAAACCCCTTTGATTAAGGGACGACAAACCCGGTATCGGATATATTGAAGTCCATCGGATTTTTCTCTATGCCAATTTTGGTTAGGGAGAATACTTCTATCTTGTTCTTTTTTGAGTTGCTGAATGATGGGATTTGCCATACTGAGGGTCAACCGGTCGCTTTTAGTGTTCAAACTTATGAAAAATCAATTTATTTACCGCTGATCTTTTGAAAGATGTTTTTCCAACGGTAGTTGCGGATAAACTTTCCCTCTGCCTTGGTTACTTCCCTTTGGGTACCATCGAAATAGGATTTAAAATAGCCAATCATGCTGTCCCAGAGATAAGATGGTTTTTTTTGTTTTAAGCTCACCTTGGCCATTGATAAAAAAGCGATGCTCAAACTATAGCGCATTTTATACATGGCTTGACCCTGCATGTGTTTGGCTTTTTTTGAGTAAGAGGAGCCTGTAGGTCTAAGGTGTTTTACTTTTAATTCTGGCAATGTAATAACTTCAAAACCGTGATATTGAGCAAGCAGCTCATCCATGGTGTCCCAACCTATGCTGCACCGCAACCCATTCATTTTCTCAAAACAAGCTTTGGAGTAGGCTTTGAATGCGCCTCGAACATGGTCTTTTCCCATGGGATGGTTCAATGCCCATTTTCCTTTTTCCAACTCATAAGCAAATCCCCCAACCACACCTGCTTTTGGATGATTTTCGAAAGTTTGAGCCACTTTCTCAAAGTAGTTTTCAGGTAGAACCAAATCAGCATCTAGCTTGACTATGAAGTCATAAGGCTGTTGAATTTGTGCAAGACCTTTTTCAAATGCAGCCACCACCTTACTGCCAGGCAATCTAAAATCTTCTGTTTGACTATTAACTTTACTGATCCATTTAAAGCGAGTTTGATAGTCATCTATGATGTTTTCGGTGGTATCGGTAGAGTTGTCATTGACTATAACAGCTTGGTCAGGTTTTAAGCTTTGTTTGGACAATGAGTCTAGTAAGCCCTGTAAAAACTGCGCTTCATTATGCGCAGGAATAATGACACTGTATTTTAACATAAGGGAAGATTGAGCTGCCAACTACATCAGCAGGTTCATCAGGTTAAACTGGAGCTTTTCCTTTGTAAGAGCCCATTTCTTTTTGGGAGTAGGGTTGGAAAGCATGTTCAAGGATTTGAAAATGAAATATTGAAAATCGTTTTCTTCAAAAAAAACAGAATAGGGGACAACCTTTTCCAAGTAAAAACCATTGGCGCTGATGCTTTGGATCAGGTCGGCAATATTTACAAAGGCTTCAACAGCTTGAAGGCTCTCAGGGTCATTTTGGGCCTTCCATTCTGAAAATTTGGGGGTAGGCAAATTGATGAAAATCACAGAATCTTCGTGGGAATGTCTTTTGATTCCTTCAAAAATCCTGAAGTGTTTATCCCTGGAGACCTGTTGCAAAATTTCAGATAGGATAAAGAAATCATAATGCTCTCCATCATTTTCAAAAGCCTTCATTTCCGCTATTTTAAATTGGAGATTTTTTTGCTTTTTCCATAGCTCAGAAGCTTTTTCTATGCTGCTTGGGCTGATGTCTATACTGAGGACTTGTCCGTTTTTTACTTTCTGTGCAATAAGATGACTAAGCTCTCCCAATCCGCAGCCCGCCTCCAATACCTTATGATGGGACTTCAAGCCAGCGCCTACTAGTTTTTCTAAAATATGTAGGTGCAGCACGTTTATTTCATCTTTTTTGGGATCTGAATTAAACTGGTCGTAATAGCTGAAATATTTATCTTTCTCTTCCATTTTTCGGGCGATTTATATACGGCATTACTAATCCTGCAATCAATAGTAATATAATAAAATATTGGGAGGAAACCGCTATAAATGAACCTCTATAATAGGTTTTTGGTTCAAACTTGAATACCACCTCCGACTTACCTTGAGGTACCATCAGCCCGCGTAAAAGGTAGTTGGTGCGAATGATTTCTGCAGCTTCTCCATTGATGGTGGCATTCCATCCTGCCGGATAATAGATTTCCGAGAAAACCACTAAGCCTCCTTTTCGGGCATTGACAGAGTAGTGCAGTTCATTAGGTAAATATTGTGATAAACTTACTGAACCAGCTCCAGCTTGAGCTTCAAATTCTGAAGTGTTGACAGTGGCTTGGGTTTTAGTGTTTATATTAGGGATTTGCTGGATTTCTTCTTCATTAGAGCTGACTGGAACAACTTCACCTGGAAACCACGCTGGTCCGTTTGCTTGTGAATTTTGGAATACCCCATTTTCCCCTTGTCCAGCCAAAATATACTTGGTGTTCAGCATATTGACGGCCTTAAGGCTTTGATAGTCAAAAGAACCTTCTTGTGCTTTTTGGATGAATTGGTTGATTTCTGGTTGAAGCACCCTGTCAATCAGGTCCTGATAGCGGCGCATCTTAGCTCCATGATATCCCCCAAGACTATTGAAGAAATAACTGGTACGGGCATCTTTGAAAGTGTTTTGGAGATTGAGTACCCTAAAATACCCATTATCCTGCATGATCTTTTTATCAGCTGCAGTGGGAGCAAAGTAGCTGCTGCTAGGGTTTTTCTTTAATGATTCGTCATTCAAATACCTTTTATTGATGGTCCAAACATCTGTAATGACCAATACAGCTATCCCCAATGTTGCATAGAAATAAGTAGTCTTCTGTTTAATGGCCAAGAAAATCAATCCTGCACTCAAGGTGATAAAGGCGAGACTTCTAAAAGCATCTTTTTGTAGCATGGCCTTTCTATCTGCCCGAAGTGCACTGGTAAGCCATTCTGGGAAATTGGTATCAGCAGTTCCTTTAAAGCCAAATGCACCAGCTAAAACAATTAGTAGCAAGGTGATTCCTCCAACAATGGCAAATGACATCAGCAATCCTTTCAACTTTCTCTTTTGGTCTGAATCTGAGAAAAGGTTTTCCAGTCCAATGCACCCCAAAACCGGAATGGCAAACAGCGTGATGCCTAAAGCCATGGATACGGCCCTGAATTTATTGTAGCCAGGCAAAATATCGAAAAGAGTGAAATTGAACCAAGCTAGGTTTTTGCCCCATGCCAACATCAATGAAATAATGGTGATCGCCACAAAGATATTTCGGAAGCGTTTAGGGGCGTAGATGATCCCTACTACGAACAAAAATACCATAATGATACTCCCATAAATAGGCCCTCCTGTAAAAGGTTGGTCTCCCCAGTAGGTTGGGGCACCTTGTATAAAATTGCTGAGTTGAGCGCCAGAAACTCCGTTTTGCTGTAAAGCTTTTTCAGTATTGGAATCCTCTCCCAAAGCTTCCTGGCTGGCACCACCGGAGAAATTTGGCACTAGTAAAGTCATGGACTCTAGCTTACCTTGAGACCAACTGAAGGCATACTCTTTGTTCAGGCCACTTTCATTCTGAGTATTACCTTCTAAAGTCTTCTCACCGCGAATGGAGTATTTTCCATATTCCAGTACAGACAACAATCGGTTTGAATTGGCCCCGACAGCCAATAAACCACCCAAGATCAGAATAGCTGCCGTTTTACCGAATTCAGGTAATTGTTTTTCTTTTATATAATATACCAATTGGCCAATGGCATAGATCAGGATAGTGATCAAGGTATAATAAGTGATTTGAAGGTGATTGAAGCGAATCTGCAACATCAAGGCCAAAGCAGTGACTGAAAAGCCCAATAGCTTTTTCCCTCCAAAAGCCATGTGGATTCCGGCCAGAATAAGTGGGATCAAACAAATTGCCCATATTTTCGCATTGTGCCCAGCTTCTAGGCTAAGCATATTGAAAGTGTTAAAGGCAAAAGCCCAAGCGCCCATGACAGATATTTCTGGCCGAACTTTGAAGGTCAAAAGTAGTATATACATAGCGACCATTCCGAAAAACAGGCCATTAATGGGGTGGGGAAGTCCAAGTGTTATTACGCTGATAACTGCTCTGGATATATCGCCAGGATATTCAGTGTTGATCAGGTAGGCGGGCATGCCACCAAACATACGGTTGGTCCATAGGGCTTCTTCGCCCGTATCTTCTCTAAAGTCTTGTATTTCTTTGGCCGAACCTTCCCACTGAAGGATATCGCTTTGGAAAATCATTTTCCCCTCAAACATAATGGGAGAAAAGTATAAGACGATCAAAGTATAAAAAGAAACGATCCCTAAGAGGTGTGGTAATATCTCTTTTTTGAAATTGATTTGCATGCTGATTTTTTGGTTAACCCTATGTCAAAACGATTTGCAAATTAAAAATTAATGTGGACTTATAATAAGGATAGGAGAACAGGAGAGTGCTAAATTTTAGTATTGATGAAAATGGTTAACCCCATTCAATTACTACGCTCACCTTTTAGCTTATGACAGTATATGTTATATCAAGTTTTAAACTAACCTTTGGCATATCGTACTTACCAGCAGGATTGCCATTGCGTACCATCGTAAACCATTAGTTTGTTTGAGATATTGTCCATGTACATGTCTCCTTTTTCTGGATTTTCAGGAGCATTGTTTCTTGGTTCTAGTCTTAATACATCTTTTACGTGAAGTTTTCTTTTGGGAGTTGTGGTACCTATACCTACATTTTCATCCTCCGAAATAATCAGTATTGATTCAAAGTCATTTGTTGGGTTAGTGGCAAAGATGATGTTATTACCTTCTGACCTGATAACAAAATCACCTAGTTTTGCATTTCTAGAAAAGTAGCCATTTCCACCTAGGGAAACACCGATAGCTGAAGCTCTTTTTTCTTCGTCATAAAATCGAATGCTTGGGTTTCCTTTATCTATAGAAGAGCCTTCAATAGCCACTCCAGTCGAAAGCCCAGGAGGGATTTTAGCGTGAAAAGGGGTTATATCGTCAATGTTACTAGTTCCAATCAAAACACTTAGGTCTGTGTAAACAGTGTCTCCTTTTACTTTCCAGCCCAATCCACCTGCATTTTCGGCATAAAGGGCAAAAGGAACGCTTAACAATTGACTTGTCCCAGAAATGGAATAATCGGTACCTCCTGAAGGATCAGTTTCAGTTTTGATAAAATAAGATCCATTGCCCCAATCTATTTCAGAAAAAATACCTTGTTTCACTTCACCAGTCCCAACTTCTAAACTTACCAGCCCATTTGTATTTGTATTGGATGTGTAGGTTTCACTGTAAATGATTGAACCGGATGCAGATCCTTTAAGGATACTTATTTGAAGTCCGATCGTAGCGTCTCTCACCAATTCATGGTTAGTGTCTCTTATAACTGCTTGATAGCTCATTTTTTGAGGAGCTTGTGCCAGGACATTTAATGAAATGGATAAAAGCACAAGCAATACATAAATGTTTTTCATATCCAAGTTACTTTTTTAGGATTTTAAATGTTTTTATGATTGATTTCTTATCTGTTACAACTAAAAAATAGGAAGCTGGTGATAAATCCTTTGTGTATATGATAGTCTCTTCTTCTGATATTAAATCTGTGGCTAGTGCTTGTCCCAATGAGTTATAAAACAGATAAGCCAAACTTCTCAGTTCGTGACCAGTGACTTTTAGGGTAATGTGATCGGTTGATGGATTAGGATATGCATTTAATTTAATATTCTCATTTGGTTCCTCAGATTTTAGAATAATAGAGATTTGGTAAGGTTGCTGGATGCCTTCTATTAAGGACAAGTTTTCGTTGTAATAATTGTTGTAGACCGTTTGTCCGATAGAATAACTGACAGTTCCTGAGTTGCTTGAGGTTTCGCCTCCAGTCGATAGAATACCTGATTGAGCTAGTGCAACCCCATAAGATATCCAAAATAATATTGGTAATAGGAAGAGCATTTTACTTTTCATATGGCCTTTTGTATGATCCAACTTTTTGAAAGTAATCATGGTTGTTTTTAGCTCAATTATATTCGAAAATATATCTTTTCACAATATCCCATTGATGGACTCACTCTAATGCATCTTGTTGATTGGATTTAGGATGAACATAAAATTTTTGGCCTCACCTCAGGTTTTTTAATAAAAGTCGGTTTTAAAAATATCAATTACTCAGTTAAAAAGACACATTTTTTTGAGGTATTTTAAAATTGATGTTAATCAAATGAGTAGAGTAGTGATCAAATGATCTTGATACCTTCTGGAGTGTCAATAATGGATTGGATTTCGCCATTCGCCAATTTGAAATGCTTGACCTTGACCACTCCCAAAGGAGTTGGAAAGGTGGCCTCTACTCAATCCAGATTATCCAGTTGAGGTTTTGTTTTGAGCGTTTTGCAACCTACTTCCATAACTTTAATACCAAGGACATTATTGGTGAGCCAAGCGGTGACCCCTAATGACCAGCCATGGCAAAGGCTACGGCGGTAGCTTGGGTAGCTGTAATAACCAAGAACCATGGATGTCATTCATGCCTTCAGGTGTAAACTCATCGAGACGGGCTATGTTTTCCAGCCACTCTAATGGTGAAAAATTGTGTTTGGTGACTTATGCTGGTTTGGCTATTGATCATTTTAGCAATATTTCTGTGTTTTTGAAAGAAGTTGATTACCAAAGACAAAAGGGCATTATCTTTTTTAGTGAGAGAATTTAGAGAAAGGAGTCATGTTCCACTTGAAGTCCAAAAAGCACCAATTCCCAATTAATTTCTTTAACTTCGATCATTTAGAATTCGAAGTACATCCTTATGAAGATCATAGAGTGTCCCAGAGATGCCATGCAGGGGCGAGAAGAATTTATTGATACGGCGATCAAAGCGGCCTATATCAACCAACTTTTAGAGGTAGGATTTGATACAGTCGATTTTGGGAGTTTTGTAAATCCCAAAGCGATGCCCCAAATGCGTGATACAGCAGAATTACTGGAGTTATTGGATTTGTTCCATTCCAAGTCGAAATTATTGGCAATAGTGGCTAATAAGAGAGGTGCTGAGGATGCTTTACATTTTGAGGAGATTGATTATTTGGGTTTTCCTTTGTCCATTTCAGAAACTTTCCAGCAAAGAAATACCAATAAAAGTATTGCTGAGGCATTGGAGGTGGTCGAGGATATTCAGAACCTTTGTGAAATAAAGGGTAAAACTGTAGTTACCTATTTGAGTATGGCCTTTGGTAATCCTTATGGGGAAGCTTTCTCAGTGGATATTGTAGCTGAGTTTGTAGAGAAGCTGGATGCTTTGGGAATTAAAATTATCGCTTTGTCAGACACTATTGGCGTAGCGGAGCCCAAATTGATTGAGAAGCTATTTGAAACAAACATTCAAGCTTATCCTGAAATAGAGTTTGGAGCACATTTTCACAGTAGACCTGAAGGCATTGCTGAGAAAATCCACGCAGGCTTGAAGGGAGGGTGCAGGCGATTTGATGGTGCCATCAAAGGATTTGGTGGTTGTCCTATGGCCAAAGATGAACTGGTGGGCAATGTGGCCACTGAAGTGATGATTGAAGTTTTGGAAAAGGAAGGTCATCATCTGAATTTGAATATGGAAGAATTTGGTGAGGCCATGAAATTGGCCAAGTTTGTTTTTGGTTAAGTTTGACAGCAAAACACGGGGAGAGGTATAGGTTTAGTCCTTTTCAATGCAAAAAATCCATAAGTAATGGCTATTTTGAAATAAACAAAAAGGTTGAAATTAGATAAGTCCTGATGTTATCCTTGGTTTTTATCTTGAAACAATTTCTTTCATTTTTTTATGGACTGGATCAAGTCCACTATATTGACGGTTTATTTCATCCAAGTAAACCTCAATAACTGCTTTATCTGTACAAGTAGCTAATATGTTTTCTCAAACTTCATCAGAATTGGATGATTGGTAATCCCGTTTTAATGCCTCTAGGTATTGACCAAATGTAAAGCCCTCCATCATAGTATGATTATGGCCATTATTTTTTTGAATGTAAATTTCAATTAAATTATTTACTACAATAAGTAATTGTTTAGCTGTTCTTTCTATGGTTATTCTTTCTTGTTTTTAGTTTCAGAATTATACCCTTTTACGACCCAGTAAAACATTAAAATCAATAATAATCCAAAAAATATTAGTAGCATATTCAGGAGTGTTAAAGCTTTAAAATGAACCTTTATTTAAAAATTTTGTAAATAAAAACTAATATATTAAAAATTCTCATCACTTCGAGTGATAGGAGCTTAGAACTTCGACATCCCAATATCTAAGTGAGATTAATTTTTCTTTTATCCCATCACATACTTCTTGCCAGGCAAGGACTTGATCAGCCCTTGGAATTCCAGATTAAGTAGGAGGGAAGCCAATTGGGGAATAGGGATTTGACTTTGCCAACTGAGTCGGTCAATTTCTAATTCCTGATTGTCCGAGAGCAGTTTTAGAACAGTTTGTTCATTTTTAGTGAATTGACTGAGGTCAATTTTATTTTTTTTAACAGTGCTTTCCGCTCCATTCCCTGTTTCCCAAGACAAGGATTCCTGAATGTCTTTTGGCCCGGTGTAGATGCTGGCTTTCATATAGCGTATCAAATTATTACAGCCTTCGCTATAAGTGTTTTGGAGGTTCCCGGGCACTGCAAAGACTTCTTTATTATAGCTAAAAGCAATTTCTGCCGTGATCAAAGCACCGCCTTTTTTTGCTGCTTCGACCACAACCAATGCATCGGAGAGTCCAGCGATGATGCGATTTCTGGCGGGGAAATTATTTGGATTGAGAGCTGTGCCCACTTTATATTCTGAAACCAGTCCTCCATTTGGATACATACTGCTCGCTGTGCTTTTGTGAGCTGCTGGATAGATTTTTTCCAAAGAATTGCCCAATATCGCAATGGTCGGCAAATCAAATTCCAAAGCGGCCCGATGTGCAGTGATATCAATGCCATAGGCCAATCCACTAATGATGGTCGGTGAAAAAGGGGCAATACCCTCTACGATTTTTCTAGTGGTGGTCTTGCCATATTCGGAAGCATTACGTGTGCCTACGATGCCGATAGTTCTTGTAGAATTAAGGTTTACATTCCCTTTAGAGAAAAGTAGGACAGGGGCATCGATAAATGACTTTAATCTTTTAGGGTAAGTGGTGTCTTGATAGGTCAGGATTTTGAGGTCATTTTTCAGACAATCTTCCAGTATTTTTTCAGCTTCTTTGAGAAACTGATCTTTTTCTTTTCGAACAGACAATAGCTTTGGGCCAATACCGGGGATTTTGCTTGCTTTGCCATTAGGCATGTTAAAAAACTGCAAGGCAGAACCACAATAACTGATAATGTTTTTGTAAATAAAGGGGCCTAGATTTGGAATTAGACTTAGGGCAATGGCATATAGTAGTTGCTCATCATTCGTTTTTGACATTGAGATTGTTTCTTATTTCGATTAAAAAGTCCTTGATCTGGTTCAGGCGGTTGACCATGCTGGCTTTGTCGGAAATCTCATAATGGTCTTTTTTGATGATTTCCTGAGCTCCTTGCAAGGTATAGCCTTTTTCTTTTACCAAGTGAAAAATCAGACCGATTTTCTCGATGTCTTCCTTGGTAAACCTGCGGTTGCCTTTTTTGTCTTTTTTGGGCTTGATGATGTCAAATTCACCCTCCCAATAGCGGATTAAGGAAGTAGCTACCTTGAATTTATCAGCCACTTCTCCAATGGAATAATATTTTTTTTCTATTTCTCTCTCTTTGTACGGCACCGCTCAAAAATTTATGAATTCAAAATAACGAATTTATACGAAATAAGACAATGGGAAAAGAGGATTTAGTATCCATTATGAAGACAAATGACGCATTACACCAGCCTTTGAGGGGCTAAAGTAATGCGTCATTTTTACTACTTTCTAGTATCTTAAATCTAAAGTCTATTATTACTCTTCCAATAGTTTTTGATAACTGGATGCTATGTTTTCAAAATCAAATTTTGCCAAAGCGGTATCCATTTTTTGTTTGATTTCCTCCAAACAGAGTTGTCCAATGCTTCCCTCATGGCTATGATTCACCGTATGTAATGGAGCAAAATCATCATTTTCAATGGCCAATCCCACTTGCTTATAGGCATCACGGAAAGGAGTGCCTTCTAGTACCAAACGATTAACTTCTTCCACACTGAACAAATGCTTGTAAAACTTATCTTCCAACAAGCCTGATTTAATCTCAATATGCTCCAGCATAAACTGAGTAATTTGTAGGCAATCCTTCAGCTTTTCGAAGTCTGGAAAGGTAGTTTCTTTTAATAATTGCAGATCACGGTGATACCCTGTAGTGGTATTTGTCATTTGCATCATTAGGTTTTGCGGTCCACTTTGGATTTGGTTGGCTTTGGCACGGATCAGTTCAAATACATCTGGATTTTTCTTATGGGGCATAATGCTAGAACCCGTAGTGAGATTATCCGGAAATTTCACAAAACCAAAGTGTTGGTTCATGAAAATAATCGTATCAGCAGCTAGACGATTAAGCGTACCCGCTAACCCTGCCATGGCAAAAGCGATGACCTTTTCTGTTTTTCCACGGTTGTTTTGGGCATTGATGACATTGTAATGCATTTCTTTAAAGCCCAAAAGTTGAGTGGTCATGGTTCTGTTTAGTGGAAAAGAGGAACCATATCCTGCAGCAGAACCCAAAGGGTTTTTATCTGCCAAATTGTAAGCGGCTTGCCATAGTTCCAGATCCTCGGCCAAAGCCTCAGCAAGGGAGCCAAACCAAAGGCCGAATGAGGAAGGCATGGCCAACTGGGTATGGGTATAGCCGGGCATCAGGTCATTTTTATGTTTTTCCGCCAACTTAATCAAAAGATCAAATAGGGATTTAGTGGCTTCTAAAACACTTTGGATCTCAGATCTATAGTATAGCTTAAGGTCCACCGCCACTTGATCATTTCTGGATCGGCCACTGTGTAATTTCTTACCAACATCTCCAAACCTTTCAGTCAACAAGAACTCTACCTGTGAATGCACATCTTCCACACCCGGATCAATCTTAAAAGTACCCGCTTCTATTTCAGCATAGATTTCTCTAAGCCCTTTTTTTAAAGTAGCCAATTCTTCTTCGGTCAGTAGTCCGATACTTTCCAACATGGTGGCATGGGCCAAAGATCCTAACACGTCAAAAGGTGCCAAAACTATATCGAATTCTGGGTCACGTCCAATGGTGAATTGTTCTACTTCCTTGGTACTGGTGGTGTTTTTCTGCCAAAGTTTCATGCTCGTATTTACTTTTCCCTAAATGTAGGGAGGATTAGTTTCTAGTTTTGATCAAAATAATGGTGCAAAATAGCAATATATCTGTCGATTCCCTGATTGATTTCTTCCAAATGGATGAATTCGTCAGGTGTATGAGATCGTGCCGAGTCACCTGGTCCCATTTTGATGGATGGGTAAGAGATCAAAGCCTGATCCGAAAGGGTAGGACTTCCATAGCATTTTAGGTTCATCTTATGGATTACATCCCAGATTTTATGGGCTTTAGGTAAAGCTGAGGAGTTGAGTCGCATGGACCTAGGCTGCAAATCTGCCTTAAGCACTCCTTTTAGTTCATCCAAAGCTTCTTGAAGAGTATAACTGTCCGTAACTCGCACGTCTAGGGTGTAAACACATTTGTCTGGTACGACATTGTGCTGTGAACCCGATTGAATGATGGTAGCAGAAACTTTACTTTCTCCTAAGTAATCAGACACTTTTTGGAAACGGTAATCTTTAATTAGGTTTAAGTCAGGCAATGCTTCATATAGGGCGTTGATTCCCTCATTTCTTGCCGCATGCCCAGCCTTTCCAGTGACGGTAGCATCAATGACCATGAGCCCCTTCTCAGCGACAGCGACGTCCAAGAGGGTAGGTTCTCCTACAATTGCCAAATCAACAGGAGGTAATTCTGGCAAAAGTGCAGCAATACCATTTTTTCCACTTATTTCTTCTTCTGCCGTTGCAGCTAAAATCAAATTGTAGGGAAGCTTTTCTTCATAGAAAAACATGAATGCAGCTATTAAGCTGACCAAGCAACCTCCAGCGTCATTGCTTCCCAAGCCATATAGTTTTCCATCTTCAATGATTGCTTTGTATGGGTCTTTGGTATAACCATTATTGGGTTTTACAGTATCATGATGGGAATTAAGTAATACTGAAGGTAGCTGCGGGTCGAAATGCTTATTGACAGCCCAAATATTATTGAATTGTCTATTGACCTTTACCCCTTTTGAGGCAAGATAACTGGAAAGCAATTGAGCGGTGTTTTCCTCTTCTCGACTCAAAGAAGGCGTTTCAATCAATTGCTGGAGAAGTTCTTTTGCTTCTTCTTTAAGCTTATGCATGAATCAGCAGAATCTGTTTAAAGGTTAAAATTATCAAGGATGAGTAATGGATAGATTACCAACGTTGGGTGTCCGGAACTCAATAAAGGTCGTAGCGATGCTTTTCGATATTGGTGCCTGATTTTTTACCTTTTGCAGCCAGGACCAAATTTTCTGCCTTGCCCAACCATACATTGCTGACTCCTTTATCTAAAGCGCTAAAAGCATTGTCCAATTTAGGAATCATTCCAGAATGGATTACCTTGTCTTTTTTCAATTCATCATAGATGTCTTCATTGATTTTGGTGACGACAGAATCATCATTGTTTTCATCAATGAGCACACCTGCTTTATTAAAACAGAAATAAAGCCTCACGGTGTTCTTTACAGCCATTGAGGTGGCAATTTCAGAGGCAATTGTGTCGGCATTGGTGTTTAGCAGGTTTCCCTTTTTGTCATGGGTAATGGCAGAGACCACGGGAATGATGTCTTTTTCAAGTAAAGTGTCCAAAAGCTCTGTGTCGACTTCTTTGACATCACCTACGAACCCATAGTCAATATCCTTTACCGGTCTTTTGGCAGATCTGATCAAGTTGCCGTCTGCACCAGTAACCCCCAAAGCATTTTGCTCAAGCGCCTGGAGTTTGGCGACGATTTTTTTATTGATAAGGCCTCCATAGACCATAGTGACTACATCCAGTGTTTCTGCATCGGTGATTCTTCTTCCGTCCACCATGTTAGGCTGGATACCCAATCGCTCTCCAAATTTTGAGGCCATGACTCCTCCACCATGGACCAATATTTTCTTTCCTTCTAATCTGGCAAACAGGTACAAAAACTCATCAAGTTTTTGGGGATCGTCAATGACATTTCCTCCTATTTTTACAATACTGATTTTCATTTTATGTGGTTGTTAGTGGTAGAGGTTATTTCAAAATATTACTTAATGCAGCCTGAGCAGCATAAATTCTGTTTTGGGCTTGGTGTTGGACCAGACTTCTTGAGCCATCCAATATTTCGTCCGACAGTTCTACATTTCTTCTTACGGGGAGGCAATGCATGACTTGGGCATTGGGAGCTTTAGAGAGTTTTTGCTCGCTAAGCATCCAAGACTCATCAGTGCAAAGGATTTTACCATATTCGTTAAAGGCACTCCAGTTTTTGACATAAACAAAATCTGCATCGGCCAAAGCTTTATCCTGATTATGTTCAATGGTTGCTCCATGGGTAAATCTTTCGTCTAGTTCATACCCTTCAGGGTGAGTGATGGTTACATCATGGCCACACCCAATGGACCATTCAGCAAAGGAATTGGCCACGGCATGAGGAATAGCTTTGATGTGAGGTGCCCATGTAAGCACTACTTTAGGCCTTTCTTTATTTTTATGCTCATCGATAGTGATCATGTCAGCCAAACTTTGCAATGGGTGTCTGATAGCACTTTCAAGGCTGATGACCGGAAGGCCACTGTGTTTGATAAACTGGTTAAGGATGAAATCCTCGCTATCCTCAGATTTATTGGTTAGTGATGGAAAGGCTCGAAGAGCCAAAACATCAAAATAACTACCCAAGACACCTGCAGCGTCCCGGATATGTTCTACTTTACCTTGGTTCATAATGGCACCATCTTCCATTTCAAGTGCCCATCCTTCTTTGTCCATATTGAGGACAATGGCTTCCATACCTAAGTTGGAGGCAGCAATCTGTGTGCTGACACGTGTCCGAAGACTAGGATTCAAAAATATTAGTCCAATTCTCTTTCCTGCACCTAGAGTCTTATCCATAAAAGGATTTGATTTGTATTCCAATGCTTTTTGGATCAGCTGATCAGCTAGGCTTTTGTTTTCAAATTGGGTGTAGTATTTCATTGGTTAAATGTTTTTTGACTATGAGAAAACCGTTAAGACAAAGCGTCCATTTTTTAGTAAAATGAACGCTTTGGTGAAAATGTTTTATGAAAACGAGGACCAGTTAATGGACCTTATTTGTAGTCAAAACGGCTTTTAATTTCTGTATAAATAAAGTTAAAGCTTTTGTTTCAATATTCAGCGGTGGAAGCAAACGAATTGTGTGTTTTCCACCGGAGCTGCCGGTGAATATTTTGTGTTCATGGATCAATGCAGATCGGACAGGAGCTGCTTCTACAGCTAAGTCAAAACCGATCATCAAACCTTTTCCTCTCACTTCAGTGACCCCTTCAATGGCACTCAGTTCTTTCATTAGTACCTCACCATTTCGGGAAGCAGCCTCAATCAAATTTTCTTCTTCTATTACTTCCAAAACAGCCAAAGCCGCTGCACAGGCTAAATGATTTCCTCCAAATGTGGTGCCAAGAAGCCCGTGTGAAGCTTTGAACTCCGGACTGATCAAGACACCTCCAATAGGAAAACCATTGCCCATTCCTTTGGCTACAGTGATTAGGTCAGGTTTAAGGTCTTCCACCCATTGGTGTGCAAAGAACCTTCCCGTTCTAGCATATCCAGACTGGACTTCATCAAGAATAAGCTTAGCTCCGTATTGTTTGGCCAATTTGGAAAGTCCCAACAGGAATTCTTGATTAGGCACTACAATACCTCCAACCCCCTGAATTCCTTCTACAATGATCCCCGCAATATCACCTTTAGCCAATTGCTTTTCAACTTTGTCAAGCTTATTAAATGGAAGGATATGCACATGGTCATGCTCATTAAATGGAGCGATGATTTTAGGATTATCGGTCAGTGCGACAGCCCCAGCAGTTCTTCCATGAAAGCCTTTGGAAAAGGAAATAAATCCTTTTTTACCAGTTTCAAAAGAGGCTAGTTTTAAGGCGTTTTCGTTTGCTTCAGCACCCGAGTTACAAAGGAAAATGTCGTAATCAGCATAGCCAGATATTTCTCCCAACTTAGTCGCCAATTCCTTTTGGATTGGAATCTGAACAGAGTTGGAGTAAAAGGCTATGTTGTCCAATTGTTCTTTGATTCTTTTGGTATAATGTGGATGGCTATGCCCTATAGAGATTACTGCATGGCCACCGTATAAATCTAAATATTCTGTGCCTTGATCATCCCAGATTTTACTGCCAGCAGCTTTCACTGGGGTAACATTGATCAAAGGATATACGTCAAATGGTTTCATCTTTTAGTGGGTTAAAAAGCTACACTTTTAAGTTTTAAGCCTTCTTTTTCATCCAGCCCAAAAGCCAGGTTGTAGTTTTGCACTGCTTGTCCAGATGCGCCTTTCAATAGGTTGTCGATGGCAGAATATATCACCAATTGATCGGCTTCCTTTTTTAGGTGAACGATGCACTTGTTGGTGCTGACTACTTGTTTCAGGTCAATGTCCCTTTCTGAAACGTGGGTAAAGGCTGCTTTTTTATAAAATTCGTTATAAACTTTATATGCATCTTCCAAAGAACCTTCATATGGAAAGTAAGCAGTAATCCAGATGCCTCTTGAGAAATTACCTCTGTAGGGTACAAACAAAAGGTTTTGATCAAATCCCTCTTGAAGCTGACTAAAAGTCTGTTTGATTTCTTTTAGGTGCTGATGTGAGAAGAGTTTATAAACCGAAACATTTTGGTTTCTCTGACTAAAGTGAGTAGTCTCGCTCAGTTTTTTACCAGCGCCAGTACTTCCCGTTATCCCTGAGATATGGATGTCTTTTTTGGCCAATCCAGCAGCTATAGCGGGAGCCAAAGCCAATTGGATGCCGGTAGCAAAACAGCCAGGGTTGGCAATTCGTTTGGCCCCTTTTGTTTTGTTCGCATTGACCTCTGGAAGACCATAAAGGAAACCGTTTGATTCGTTTCTAAAGTCGGTACTCAGGTCAATGATAACCGTATTATCATCGAATTTATTTTCATCCAGAAAGCTTTTGGCCTGACCATGTGGCAAACCCAAAAACACTGCGTCAAGTCCTTCTGTCTTTACTTCATCTGTAAAGACCAAATCGGAATCCCCTATCAGATCAGGGTGTACTTCATCTATTTTTTTACCTTTTTGACTGTTGCTATGGATATAGACCAACTCACAATTGGGGTGGTTGATCAGGATGCGCAATAATTCACCTCCCGTATATCCAGCAGCGCCAATAATGGCTGTTTTGATTTTAGTCATTTTCTAAGGTTTGATTCACTTTATGGAAAATAGCCGTTTGGTTACCAAGGATTTTTGTAAACCCTTTGACATCCTCTGCGGTATAGCCTTTGTTCATTTCACCATAGCTACCAAATTTAGATGACATCAGGTCATGTGCTGACTCGATGCCGATTAATTGGAATTGGTAAGGTTTTAGGATTACCTTCACTTCTCCAGTAACAAAGGTCTGCGTGTCCTGAAGGAAAGATTCTAAGTTTCTCATGACGGGATCCAAATAATGCCCTTCATGAAGATGGTTTCCGTAGAATTCAGACAATTGGTTTTTCCAGAAGGTTTGCCACTTTGTTAATGTGTGTTTTTCCAATAGTTGATGCGCTTTGATAATTATCAATGGGGCAGCAGCCTCAAAACCTACACGTCCTTTAATACCAATAATGGTATCTCCTACGTGAATGTCTCTTCCGATAGCGTATGGATCAGCCAATTCCTGTACCTTTAAAATTGCTTCCACAGAATTATCATGTTTTTTCCCATTGACACCTTTTAGTTCTCCAGATTCAAATTGGAGTGTAATGGTTTCAGGCTCGGTTCTGGTCAACTGAGTAGGGTAGGCTTCCTCAGGTAGAGTACCACCGGAAGTCAATGTTTCTTTGCCGCCAACAGAAGTTCCCCAGATTCCTTTATTAATGGAATATGCCGCTTTTTCGAAGTTCATTTCTACCCCATGTTTTTTGAGGTATTCGATTTCAGCTTCACGGCTTAACTTCAAGTCCCGAATAGGAGTGATAATTTCTGCCTCAGGCAAGATAGTTTGGAAGATCATGTCAAAGCGTACTTGATCATTTCCAGCTCCTGTGCTTCCATGAGCTACTGATTTTGCTCCGATTTTTTTAGCATATTCAGCTAGGGCTTTGGCTTGCAAAATTCTTTCCGCACTAACAGAAAGAGGATAGGTTTGGTTTTTCAACACATTACCGAAAACCAAATATTTGATTACTTCCTGATAATAAGTTTGGGTAACATCCAAAACTTCAAAAGAGGCAATCCCTAATTTGCCAGCCCTTTCCTCGGTAGCTTTTAACTCTTCTTCACTAAATCCTCCAGTATTAACCAATACGGCATGAACTTCATAGCCTTTTTCTTTGGACAGGTGGATAGCGCAAAAAGTGGTGTCCAAACCACCGCTGTATGCTAAAACAACTTTTTTCATTTTATATTAATTCTAATGTTTTATTCGTCTTTTTTTTTACACTCGTAAATACGGCACGTTTCATTCGTACCAATCGTTCGAACAGATTAAGGTTTTTACCAAAGTCTTTTTTAAGGGCGACCTCTTTTTTCTTTTGGTCTTTTGGAACATAGAGCATGGCCGTGCAAAGACAGTTTTGACGGTTTTTGCTCTTTAAAATTTCATAATTAACGCAGCTTTGACAGCCTTTCCAGAAGTCCTCATCGTCTGTTAAGTCAGAATAACTCACCGGTACATAGCCTAATTCTGAGTTGATTTTCATGACAGCAGCTCCAGTGGTAAGGCCAAAAATCTTGGCATTAGGGTATTTGGAACGGCTTAGTTTGAAGACTGCTTTTTTAATTTCACGGGCAAGACCTGATTTTCTGAAATTAGGAGAGACTATCAGGCCTGAGTTGGCCACAAACTTACCATGACTCCACGCTTCAATGTAGCAGAAACCTGCCCATTCTCCCTCTTTGGAAAGGGCGATAACGGCTTTCCCTTCCATCATCTTTTGGGTGATATAGTCAGGGGAACGTTTTGCGATACCTGTGCCACGTGCTTGAGCAGATAATGCCATCTCATCCACGATGGTCTGAGCGTATTTACAGTGCTGCACTCCCGCAGGCTGTATGATGAATTGACTTTTTGCCATTTTTGGTATTTATCGAGAAGTCATAAGTGGCTATAATCCCGATATTGTCTTGCCAACTGTTTGACTCCAGAATGTTCAAAGAAATAATTATGCTTGGGGTAGTAAGACCTCCGCGTAGGAAGTCCATTATAATAGTAGGGACTAGGCCCTAAAAAGATTCCTGAAGTTTTTCCTAGGAGAAAAAAGTGGCATAGCAATGCTGTTAATGGAAAGAATGTCCATCATGTTATTGTGCGCTGCTATGTTGATTAAATTGCTCATTTTTCTAATGCGGTACAAATGTTCAAATTAAAGATTAAATATACAAAACATTTTTAGATAAATTTTATCAAACAGGACTTCTGTCTACAGTTTAGCCTGAATACCGCAATGATCAAATAATTATATTTTGAAGCTTTATAATAAGGCACAGTTAATCCTTTGGTGTTAGAGTCTAAACAGAAATTTTTTTAAATCATTAGTTCATGTAATGGAGGTAGGCCGAAATTTTATTACAATCTTGGATTAACTGTAGATAGAAGTTTATCAACTTTAAATTTTCATTAAGGTTACGACAATTGAGATTATAGCCGAAATAGTAAAAAGAGTAGTTTAATTTAAAATATTGAAAATTAAAGGATTGAAGTTTCCTTTATCAAATTGTTTTGACTAAATTTGTCAAAATAAAAAATGTCAAATGAGAACATTAGCAACAATTTTGATGGAAAGCAGGGAAAGGTTAGGACTAACCTTGAAGGAAGCTGTAAGCGTAACAAAAATAGATTCAGGATTGCTAAGTAAGTTCGAGCGGGGCAAAAGGTTACCATCCGAAAGAAACCTGTTGAGCTTGGCTGAAGCTTATAGATTGTCATTTGCCGATTTGAAAAAGGTTTGGTTGGCAGAGAAGGTGTTGAGTTTGGTTCAGTATGAAGTTGATTCAGCAGAAATATTAGCTTTGGCTGAAAGCAGGGTTGAATACCTTGCAGGCAGGCAATCACTCACACTTCAGGAGATTCCTGCAGAGATTTCATCCAAACTAGAGACGATAGATTTCTTAAAAGCAAAATGGCAGAATAGAAGGCCTTTGGGCGAAATTCAGCTTCAAAAAATGAAAGAGTATTTTAATGTGGCCTATACCTTTGAGAGTAATAGGATCGAAGGAAATACCTTGACATTGCAAGAAACCCATTTGGTAGTTAATGAGGGGATTACTGTTGGTGGTAAATCTATGAGAGAACATTTGGAGGCAATTAACCATGCGGAAGCTGTTGAATACTTAGAGAAAATGGCATCTGATAAGGCGGAGTTTTATAAAAGGAGTCTTTTAGATCTGCATTATTTGGTTTTAAAGGGGATAGATAAAGAAAATGCTGGCAAATATCGTTCTGTTCCTGTGAGGATTAGTGGTAATCAGCATGTTCCGCCTCAACCTTATTTGATAGATAAAATGATGGAGGACTATTTCCTGCATTACCAAAAGCAAAGGAATGTATTGCATCCAGTGCTTTTGGCTGCGGAACTTCATGAGCGTTTGGTGAGTATTCACCCTTTTGTAGATGGAAATGGAAGAACCAGCCGATTGATTATGAATTTGATCTTGGTCAGTAATGGGTACACCATTGCCAATTTAAAAGGAGATAATGCATCTAGGCTTGCTTATTATCGCGCTTTGGAAGCAGTGCAAGTGAACAATGATCCAGTTCCATTTTATCATTTGGTAACAGATGCTGTTTTGGAGTCTCTGGAGCAGCATTTGGAGATGGTTTAGTCAGGATAAAGGTAGTTTATTATTTGGCCACCTTTATCCTTTATAGGATGGTTAATCGTTTTTTTACAAGAGATACATGAGAATAAAAAGAATAGCCAACAGAATAGCGGCCCATTGAAAGAGTGGGCTACGCTTTGGGAACTCATATTTGCAAATGGGACATTCTTTTGCTTTAGCATCTACCTCCATGGCACAGGAGGGACATTCTCTAGTTTTCATATATTTTTTGAACTCAAATGCTTCAAAATTGATTTACCCTTAAGATAATCAAAATTAACTATGAAAATAGAAATCTGGTCGGACATCATGTGTCCATTTTGTTACATCGGAAAAAGAAGGTTAGAAGCAGCATTAGAGGAATTTCCTCATAAAGATAAAGTACAGGTGGAGTGGAAGAGTTTTTTATTAAACCCCGAAATGAAAACAGAACCTGACAAAAGCATTGCCCAGTATTTGGCGGAAACCAAAGGTTGGACTGTGGATCAGGCAGAAGAGGCGGGAGAGCAGGTAGCGGCCATGGCCAAAGAAGAAGGATTGGATTATGATTTCAGTAAAGTGGTTGTGGCCAATGCCCGTAAGGCACATCGTCTTTTGCAGTTTGCCAAGATCAATGGAAAGGGTGATGCTTTGAAAGAAAGGCTGTTTCATGCCTATTTTTCAGAAGGTGCCAATATGGATGATCAACCTACCTTGATAAAGTTGGCTCAAGAGGTTGGGTTGGAAGCGGAAAAAGCTGAGGCAGCCATACAGTCCGCGGATTATGATGCAGCTGTTAACCATGATATCTATGAATCCCAGCAATTAGGGGTGAGAGGTGTTCCTTTCTTTGTGCTGGACCAGAAGTATGGTGTTTCCGGAGCACAGCCAAAAGAAACTTTTAGCCAGGCATTGGATACTGCTTGGAAAGCTTATGAAGCGGAGAGAGCTCCCTTAAAATCTGTAGAAGGAACAGAAACAGGCAGTGCCTGTGATATTGAAGGAAATTGTGATTAATGTAAATTTTGTGATTTAGTGTTAAATATTAGAAAGGTGAGACTGAAGTTTCACCTTTCTTTTTTTACTGATTTATCAATTAAAAATATTTTAATAATCTATTAGAACTTTTACGTTTGAATGCAGCAAAAAATTTAGTTGGAAAATAGAGTAGCATTGTAAGGATGATTGTTCCCAGCCATACTTGATAGAGTGATGAAAAACCAAAATATTCTCCTTGATTGGTCCCCATAACATTCAGTCCGATCTGGTACAATATAAGCAAAAAATAAAGGTGAAGGATATATACAAACATAGGGGCAGCACCGAATGTTTTCAAAATGTTCATCCACTCGGCCGAATACTTCTCAAAAAGAACCAGAAGTAAAAAGCCAATACCCAAAGTCAACAGTAAAAAGTCTAATGAAGGTGGATATTTGGTGAAATTGATAAAGTCCATAATAGTTTTGACAAAAGTGTCTTGAAGAGCCCAAGGAAGCTCTTCTCCATAAATATTAAAGCTTCGAAGAACTATTAGTATAATGAAAGAAGTACACGCCAAAGCAATCAATGTTTTTATTCTTCTGGCTGAGGTGAATTTATGATGAAAAATAGGCCCTATTGAATAACCTAACAAAATTACACCTATCCAAGGTAGGACTGGGTATGATACTTTTATTTTAATTAAACCTTCCGTTAAAAGAAAGCCACGGTCATGCAAAATGGTCCAAATTGGATAGAGCCATTCATCATTTTGGAAGGATATAGGACTCAATGCGTTGTGCCCAAATACTATGATAAAACCAATTATAGCGATGACTGTTTGTGGTAGTTTGGATAAGAAAGACAAACAGATCATGCTTAATCCAATCGCCCAAATTACCTGAAGATAAATGGTTTGGTAGTTTCCGAACCAAGACAAATTTACTAAGGAAACTTCAAGTAATAGTAGAAACAAGCCGCGTTTAAATAAAAATGAACTGGGAGAGCGTTCGCCTCCATTTGCAGGACGGGCATAAAGCCAAGCGGACAATCCTGTCAAAAAAAGAATGTAGGTGCACATAAATGTGCACAAAGCCTTGTGAAAAAGAGTGTAGGTGGTATCGCTTCAATGTCCATGGGATCTGAGACCTGCATATGATAGAAAAAGCGTTCCCTGACATGGTCGAGAATCATAAATATGATGACAAGGCCCCGCAAAATATCAATGGAGTCAATTCGATTTGATCTTAAGGATTTTCCCAATTTAATTACTATTTAAGATTTAGATAGTGATTCCGGTTGGGTTATAATGGGTCGGATAGGATTGGGAAAGCAAAGTTATACAAAAAATAATTTATGCAATAATGTTGCATAAAATTAATTATAGATACAAGGTCTATTTTGTATAACTTTGCTTCAAATCAATCCCTTATACTTTGGCGACTAAAGTTCTCTTCATTACCCCTCCATTCACCCAGTTGAATACTCCTTATCCGGCTACGGCTTATCTGAAAGGTTATCTCAATACCCTAAATATTAAATCCAATCAGGCAGATTTGGGTTTGGAAGTGATTTTAAAATTGTTTTCCAGAAAAGGGTTGGCTCAAGTGTTTGAATCGGCAGAGGAACAAGGGCTGGAATATTCTGACAATGTTCACCGGATATTGAGAATGAAGCCTGCTTATTTACAGACCATCGATACGGTGGTAGACTTTTTACAGGATAAGAATCCAACCTTGGCGTACCATATTTCTGAAGGGAATTTCTTGCCCCAGGCAGGTAGATTTGAGCAGCTGGGCGATGTGGAATGGGCTTTTGGAACCATGGGGCTTCGTGACAAGGCCCGCTACTTGGCCACCTTATATTTAGAAGATTTGGGTGATTTGATTACAGAAGCCATTGATCCGCATTTTGGATTCAGTAGATATGCGGAAAGTTTAGGGATGTCTGCAGGCAGCTTTGATGAAATGGAGGCGGCATTACAGGAGCCATTGAGTCTGATTGATGCTATGTTGCTGGAATTGTTGGAGGAAAAAATGAAAGCATACCAGCCTGAATCGGTGGCTTTCTCAGTTCCTTTTCCAGGGAATCTTTATGGGGCATTAAAGTGCGGGCAATATTTAAAGAAAAAGCATCCTAGTATTAAGGTATGGATGGGTGGAGGCTATCCCAATACGGAGCTCAGGAGTCTGAAAGATGCTCGGGTCTTTGATTATGTGGATTATATCACCTTGGATGATGGAGAAAGTCCTGTGCGTTTATTATTGGAGTATTTGGGCGGTCAGCGGCCTTTGGAGGAGTTGAAACGGACCTTTATCCGTGTGGAAGGAGAAGTGAAAATGATCAATAATGGCGCAGTTAAGGATGTTTCTCAAAGAGAGGTGGGAACACCCGATTACAGTGATTTGCCGCTTGCTGAATATCTTTCGGTGATTGAGGTAGCCAATCCCATGCACCGTTTATGGAGCGATGGTAGGTGGAATAAATTGACCCTTGCCCATGGTTGCTATTGGGGGAAGTGTACTTTTTGTGATATATCATTGGACTATATTGGGCGATATGAACCTATTACTGCTGCTATCCTTTGTGACAGGATAGAGGAAATTATGGCCCAGACGGGAACCAATGGTTTTCACTTTGTGGATGAGGCGGCACCACCGGCATTGATGCGGGATTTGGCCTTAGAGATTTTGAGGAGAGGCTTGGTGGTGGTTTGGTGGACCAATATCCGTTTTGAAAGTAATTTTACAGCTGATCTTTGTAGGTTGCTAAGGACTTCCGGATGCATTGCCATTTCAGGGGGACTAGAAGTGGCTTCTGATCGTTTGCTTGGCTTGATCAAAAAAGGAGTAACCGTAGCCCAAGTGGCTCAGGTCACCCGTCATCTTACGCAAGCTGGCATTATGGTGCATGCCTATTTAATGTATGGTTATCCCACGCAAACAGCTCAGGAGACCATGGATTCCCTGGAAATGGTACGTCAGCTTTTCGAGGAAGGTGTTTTGCAGTCTGGGTTTTGGCACAGATTCGCCATGACTGCCCATAGTCCAGTTGGTTTGGATCCTCAGGCCTTTGGTGTGCAAAGAACTGATTTGGAGCTGGCGCCATTTGCCAATAATGAGGTAGGTTATGAAGATCCGGTAGGAGTGGATCATGCTTTATTCTCAGAAGGTCTCCGTAAGTCACTTTTCAACTATATGCATGGAGTGGGCTTTGATATTCCTTTGAAAGAATGGTTTGATTTTAGGGTTCCAGTGACCACAATTCCCAAAAATTATATCCAAAGGCAAATTGTAGAGGAGCCAGCATTAATCTATAAAAAGCATCAAAGGATCATTTGGATAGGAGAGCAACCGGACATTCAGGATTCCGAGGAGCCCGGCTTTGTGGAATTGGTCTTTTCTGGCAAGAAGGAAGATTTTGCCATGGAGTTGCCAGAAGAATTTGCTGAATGGGTGGCCAGCCTATTAGCCAACGTATCCTATGATCAACCTTTGAGCATGCTTAAGGAAATTTGGGAAGATTATGAAGCCAATGTCGGTGATTTTGAAGAATTGGTGGAATCTGAAGTTTGGGAGATTTTGAGGGAGCAAGGTTTATTGGTTTTTTAGTAACCACTGAGATTACAAGGAACATCAGAGGAAGTTTGACTATTTGGAATTTTAAATTCCGAGTCATTATTAATGGAGGATTTTAAATCATCTATAGTAGAATTGCCTAATGAGTTGAATTGATTAATTCAACCCCTTTCAGTATATATTGGTCTTGTAGGAAGTTGGAAGTGGTTTCTTCTACATAATAATCAATTTTTAAGCCCTTTCTTTGTGCTCCGGCTCCATCTGGATAAAACGCTCCCAAACTCGTGAAATTGATTTCGGATTTATCTGGTAGGGTAAATGAAGCTATGTTCATTTGGGCTCCAGCGGTATTTTCTCCTACAGTTATACAGTTTGGCGAGGCTTGTATGGCCATACCAATATATTCAGCTTGACTCATTGTAGTTTTGTTGACCAGTAATATAACCTTTCCTTTATAATACTTTGGGTTTTTGCTACCTGCTTTAAAGGGGTTTTTTATGATTTTTAGCGGTGCTTTGTCGTAATGTGCTAACGAAGGTCTGTTGGGAATTGGAGAAATAGTCTTGATGAATTTTTTCTTTTCAGGATAAAGATACTTTGCAAGAGCAGCGATTTGGATGTTTTTTGGATAGTTTCTTAAATCAATAATTATCCCCTTCGTGCCAGAAAAATCTTGAAAGGCTGTTTTTAAATTATCATTTGTAACAGATTTAAGATTCAAATAACCCATGTTATCTTCTATGATTTTCCATTTTTCGGTAGGGGTGGAAGATTTGAGAGAAGTGTAGTTATTCGCTTTACTGGGATTGGTTAGATTAAGTGACTTTTTTATGATTTGATTATCTCGTTTAATGGTCAATTCCATGTTTTCTTGACTACTAACAAGTATCCAGTTGGCCCATTTTTTTAAGTAGGTATTATTCGAGGATGAAAGCAATGACTTTACTTTATCATTCAGGTTAGCTTGAATACTTTTTCCGTCCACTTCAAAAATTAAATCCCCCAGCTTTATATCGTATTCCTCTTCTAGAGTTTTTGTTACGAATGAGACGACTAAGGTGTCATTAATCATATTTACTCCAATTGGAAGTTTGTAGGCCATTAAAGAATCACTCAATTCTTGGCTGTAATAGAAAGAATGTGAATCATTTAAATGTACAAAAAGATTTGATTTAGCTTTTTCATAGTCAAACTTTGATTTACATTCTGAAAATCCCAAGATAAATTCATCTAGCATGTCTAGCCAGTTTTCCTCCATAAGGTATTTATTGACATAATGATATTGGATCACATTCCAGAAGCTAAAAAGCGTCAATAGCCTATGGCTTTTAAGGGTGTAGTCAAAACCATCAAAACCTTTTTCATTACCAAAGGTTGGAATTGATGTAAAAGTATGGTGAGTTATATAATGGCTTTTGATATTGGTATTGTCCCTTAGTTTGGACAATATGGAGTGCAGATCAGGTAAGGGTTCGTACTTTTCGATCCAGTCATAATCATAGTTTTCAGTAAAAAATCCTTCAAGGTCTGTTGAGGTTTTAATTTTTCCGGGGTCTACACTGTTTACAAAATCAAGTAAAAATATATTCAGCTCTGCTTGGCTTTTAACGTCTTCTAATTCGTTGATTTTGTATACAAATACTTTGTCCCAGTCGTATTTTCCTTTACTCACATGGGGATGGTGATATTTCATCAGTCCCCAGACCAGTCCAAACTGCTTTACTTTTTCGGTTCCGCTAAGTGACTCTATGGTTAGGGAGCTTGCATCGAAAATAAAACAAAGTGTAAGAATAACGGCCATCAAATAACTTTTTGAATTCATAAGAATGCTTAAAAATGAATGGTGCATAAAATGTAGCTGCAGTTTCTAAAAAATGACTAATGAATAAAATATAAAAGATGTTAAAGTAGTAAGTTTGAGGTTTGTCGTTGGTTAGGTAAAGGTTTTTGTTTGTTAAATTTTGTAAAAAGAGATAATGGACTCTTCAAAAAGTAGGATTCCTTGAAGATAAAAGGAGGATTTTAAATCCTCCTTAGCTTATAAATAAAATGAATTAATCCTCAATAATATCCTCCAATTCCCTCAAATCCACCGGAACCACTCTTGATACACCCGCTTCGATCATGGTGATACCATAAATGATATCGGTACTGGCCATGGTCCGCTTATTATGGGTTACAATGATAAACTGGGACTCGTGGGAGAACTTTTGGATAATTTGGTTGAACTTGTCAATATTGGCATCATCCAGTGGGGCATCCACCTCATCAAAGATACAGAATGGTGCTGGCTTCAGTAGGTAAATCGAAAAGAGTAGGGAAGTGGCCGTTAAGGTCTTCTCTCCACCTGAAAGCTGGTTGATCGTTAATGGCCGCTTGCCTTTAGGTTTAGCCATGATCTCAATGGTGCTGTCCAGTGGATTGTCTGGATCAGTCAACCTCAGGTCACAATCATCTTCTGCAGTAAACAGTGAGCGGAATACTTTGATAAAGTTGGTCTTGATCTGATCAAAGGCTGTTAAGAAAGTTTCCTTTGCCACAGAATCAATTTCTTTTATGGTCTCTACTAAGGAATTTTTGGCTTTCTCTAAATCTTCTTTTTGTGAGGTTATAAAGGTATGGCGCTCTTTGATCTCATCATAGGCTTCCATGGCCATAGGATTGATGGGACCAATCTTTTCCAACCGCTGCTTGGCTTTTTGAACTTCCTCACGAATTTCCTCAACATCCTTGCCCTGGTACTCTTCAGCCACCTCAGGGTCTTCTTGCATCAAGCCATCCAAATCAATTTCAAATTCCACGCTCAGCCTTTCTTTCATACTGCTGAGCTTCAGTTTGACTTCATTGAGGGATTCCTGCAGTTCCATGATGATGGCATCAATGCCCTCTTTTTGCTTTTGAAGCTCACGAATGGCCTTTTCCATTTCATCGATATTGCCACGGGAAGCATAGTAGTTTTTCTCTGCTTCCGTGACACCTGATTCGATGGACTCTTTTTCGGTATACAATTCGATCAATTCATCATCTTTGATCTCATTGTTGTCCAAAAGACCTTTGATTTCTTGATCGATATTACTCAGTTCGGATTGGGATTTTTCGATCCTTTCCTTACTGTTTTCAAAAGCACTTTTTTTGAACGAAATTTCCTGTTCCAAACTGTTGACCTTGTTGAGGTGCTGGTGGTATTGGATGTTTTCTTGGTTGTAATTGCTGGACCTTACGGCAAGACTTTCTTCCTCGGTTAGCAATTGCTCGTTGATGATCTCGAGCTCTTCTTCCATACCGTCAAAACCTTGTTTTTGTTCATTCAGTTGAGGTCCAATTTCATTGACTTCTTCCGAAAGGCTGTCAATTTTCTCCAAAATATCCTCTCGCTTGTTGGCATTGGTAGAGAGCATTTCAGCCAACTGCTCCTTCTTGGTTTTGATGGAGATATATTGTTGGTTGACCTCACTGATTCCAGCTTGGAGGCCTTCAATATCTTTTTTATAGGAAACTTCTTTAAGCTTCATCAGGTCACTGACCTTTCTATCCAAATTGGAGCGGGCAGTGCTGACTTTCTTGTTCAGTTCCTTGATTTCCACTTCCAGCTTTTCAAGGTTTTTTGCCCGACCTATTCGCTTGCCTTCAAAAAGTCCTACGGATCCACCTGAAATACTGAATTTACGCTTAGTGTATTTGCCACTTTCAGTGATGAAAATGGTGTTATCATCTTGCGGAATATCCTTGATTTCACCTTGGACAATGTAGACATCGTCCAAGATATAGCTGATCAGTTTACTGTACTTTTCATCATATTCAATGATTTCCGTTGCAGCAATAGCATTGGCGAACAGTTTGTTCTGTGAGGGTTTGAACCTTTCAAAATGTTCCAATACAAAGAAATTGGCCTTGCCTCTGGCCGCATCACTCAATAAGTTCACTGCAGCAATGGCCTGGGCTTCTGTGTCCACTACATAATAGTTCATGTAGCTTTCTAGGTAGTTTTCTATGCTGACTCGGTAGTTTTCACTCGTCGTCAGAATATCTGAAAGGAGAGGTGTGTCTTTGCCCCAACTGGAATTCTTTTTTAGGAACTTAATCGCTTCAGGAAAGCCTTCTAAATTTTCTACCAAAGACTTGGTGAGGTTGAACTCATTGGATTTGGCATCTAATTTCCTTCCTAATTGGGTAACTTCTTCCCTGATCAGTTCAATGGTATGGTTGGATTCTTCGATTTTTTGGTTTTGATCTTCTTCTTTGGCCTTTATTTGGGAGAGTTGATCTGTTTTGCTATCCAACTCATCCTTTAGAACAACCAATTTTTCTTCAAAATCAGCAAGGTTGGCCTCTTGGCTGTTGTCATCCGAAGCCGTCTTTTCCAATTCCTGTTTTAAGGAACTAAGCTGAATTTGTTTGATCTCTAGGTCTTTGCTTAGTTGATAGATAGCATCCTTGCGGGAGGAAAAATCCTTACTGAGTACCTTTTGTCTTTCCTGAAGAATGGCATGGGCAGATTTCTGCTCTTCGTAATCTGCTTTTAAGTTTTCTACAGTAAGCTCCTTTTCAGCTAAAAGCTTTTCAGCGACTTCTTTTTCTTGTTCCAAAGAACGGATACTGAAGCCTGCACGGTCATTGGATTTACGGTCCTGATCGATCTGCTCACGCAATTTCATAGAACGATCTTCCAGGAATCTTAATCGTTCGTTTTTTATTTTTTTCTCACTTTCAAATTGCCTGATTTTATTGACATGCTCGTTGAGTGTCTTCTGGCGGGTAGAAAGCAGTTTTTCTTTATGGATCAGGTCAGACTTGGTTTTTTCCAATTCTGCCTCTTTGGTCGTGATTTGGTTATTGAGTTGAAGCTTTCGGTCATTTTCAGCCGTAATTCTCTCATTGGCTCCGATAAGATTATCCGTATGTGTTCTGACGCTGATTTTAGCCAATGCAATACTGGAAGCCTTATAAGATTTTTTGATCTCAAAATACTTGGCGGCCTGCTTAGCTTGCTTTTCGAGTGATTTGAGGTTCTTTTCTATCTCATAGAGCAAATCCTCAACACGGTCCAAGTCGGCATCAGTATCCTCTAGCTTTTTCAGGGTTTCCTTTTTACGGGTTTTGAACTTGGAAATACCGGCAGCTTCTTCAAATAGGTCTCTTCTTGAATTGTTTTTATCATTGAGCAGCTCATCGATCATTTTCAGTTCGATGATGGCATAGCTGTTGGATTGGATTCCTGTGTCCATAAAGAGGTTGTTAATGTCCTTAAGACGACAGGCAATGCCATTAAGTAAATACTCACTTTCTCCAGATCTGTAATACCTACGAGTGATGGTCACATGCGTGTACTCCGTAGGAAGGAGGTTTTTGGTGTTTTCAAAAGTAAGGGAAACCTCAGCAAGATTGGTGGGCTTTCTGTTTTTGGTACCATTGAAAATCACATTTTCCATTTTGTCTGAGCGCAGCATTCTGGTTTTTTGTTCTCCCAGCACCCAGCGGATCGAATCCACTACATTGGACTTGCCGCAGCCATTGGGGCCTACAATACCTGTAATGCCCTTGTCAAAATGAATGGTGACCTTGTCCCCAAAACTTTTAAAACCCCTGATCTCAAGCTTGGTTAGCTGCATGTATGCTCAATAAAATAGATTAAGACAAACAAAATTAATCAGATCAGGGTAATAAGCAAGTGTACATCGTTGTTACTTCATGGCAAGAACAGCCTAAAAAGTAAATAAGGGAATTTAGAGTGGTTTACCTGTTCTTGTCTGAGAAGATAAAAGCAATTTTAAGGAAATGAATAACTCTTTGTTTTTCTGAGTGAAAGCAGTTGTAGCTAGTTTTCCTTATGTAGAGATTGGAATTTTTTTGTACCTTGCTCTTAACCAAAAATAGTTGATCGGTGGATAACGGAACTTTGATTTATATCGTTTTGACAATAGTTTTTTTTATTTTCAATGCTTTGACCAAAAAGAAAAAGCCTACGGGAGATGAAGCTACTGGAGAGCAAGGCTTGCCTGCTGATAAGCAACCTCGCAAGACGCCTACGACTTTTGAAGAACTTTTGAGAGAAATCCGCCAAGGACAACAAAAAGAGGAGCTTGAGGAGGAAGAGGCAAATCAACAGGAGGCCTATGAGTATCACCCGCCTGTAGAAAAGCCATCCTATGAAAAGTTGGAGAAAGTTCCCGAACCAATAAGAAGACAACCTGAAATCCAATATTATGAAGGGACTTATCAGGCTGACCATACAGAAAAAGGTAAATCTTTGGTAAAGCTGGATGATCAGGTGAAAATTAATTCTGATGAGAAAATTTTGAAAGAAGTGGAAGATGTGGCAGAGGAATCTGCCAGTTATAACCGATATAGGAGAATGCTGAAAGATCCTCAGTCTTTGAGAGATGCTGTGGTAGTTTCGGAGATTTTAAAGAGAAGGACTTTTTAGGGAATAGAAGTACTAGATACCCCATTAAACACAAGTAGGAGCCATTGGCTCCTTTTTTTTGCCCATAATCAAGAAATAATGTAATTGTGAATTTCAGTGGAATTTAAGCTTCATTTGGAGTGATTTTTTTATATTGTGTGTAAGTGGTTGTTGATTGTAATCGTCTGTTTTTGAATTGGTTGTGATTGTTTTGAGGAGTGAGTTGTTTGTTTACAAAATGACTTTTTTCATTTTGTTTAAAATTCATTTTGTATCTAACAAGGGTAATGGGAATTCGGTAAACTTTTGAATATGTCTAATGGCAGAGAAAAACTGGAAATCTACCTTTCTTATGCTTGGAATAAGGAAAGTGAAGCTATTGCAGACGCTTTGGAGGATGAGTTGACCAGACGAGGTGCACGCTTTATGCGCGACAAATCAGAATTACAGTACAAGGGTAGAATCCAGGATTTTATGGATAAAATTGGGCAGGGGAAATATGTAATCCTGATAATCAGTAACGACTATTTTAAGTCGGAATATTGCATGTATGAGTTGCTGAAAATTTTTGAGAATAAATTATTCTATGAAAGGATTTATCCGATCGTTTTGGATGAGGTCAGCATTTCAGATGCAGCAGACCGGGTGGAGTTGGTCAAATATTGGGAAGTGAAATCCAAGCAATTGGATGAGAAGATTAGGAAACTGGAGCAGCTCAGCAATATTCAGGGAATCACTGAAGACCTGAACCTATACCAAGCAATCAGAAATAATATTGCAAAGCTGACAAGCATTTTAAAGGATATCAATTACCTCAATACCCAAAAGCATATAAAATCTGATTTTTCTCAGATCATCAGCTTAATAGAGGAGAAGCATGATGCTGATTTTGGAGGGTTTAGTGTCAGGCCAGGAATCAAATATGTAGGAGGAGTTTTGGCCGCTTTGATCGTTGTTTGTCTGGGAGTTTGGCTTTGGTTGGGAAGAAATCAAGCGCCTATGGTGGAAAGAGGAAATTTAGGGATTCCCGACAGTTTGCTTAGGGAAGTACCCGCAAATGATGAAAAAGAAGGTGAAACGCCTCAAAACAAGCCTTTGGTCAAGACAAATGAAATTCATCCTGAAGAAAGCGAACGCAAAACTTTTGAGGTGAACTTGGTCGTGCCTTCAAGGATGAGTCAAGCGGAAGTGTGGGTGGATGGGGGGCCTGGTTTGGTTTTAGAAAGAAACTTGATTTTTATCAAACTGGAAGTCAAAGAAAAACAGGGAACTCACCGCATAGAGCTCAGAGGCAAAACAGATACTTGTAAGGTTGACCGTGTAATCAAAAATGATATTGAGGAATTAAGCATGTGTAATTGATTGAGTCAAAAATCATGATGGAATGAAAAAGATAAGTTGGATTTTGCTGTGTCTTATAATCTGTAACTTCGGGATAAATGGAGCTTTGGCTAAAACCTCCAATATGGCTGATTCGGTGGTTTATGTCTGGGATTTTGCAGTGAGTGATGCTGAGATGGAGGATATTGGAGTACTTTTTACGGAGGATTTTGAGACAGAACTGATTAGCTATGGAATATATACGGTGCTGGAACGCCGCAATTATAATAGGGTGATTGCTCATAGGGATATGGAAAAGCGAATATCTGCTATGAATACCGTATCTGAAGCCAGTAGGGATAGTTTACGGGCTGTCAGCGCAGACGCAGTGGCATTTGGAGAGGTGTTCGATGATGTGCAAAGTGGTGAGTACGAGGTGACGGTGACTTTTCAGGATTTGGATGGAGTCATTCTTAGAAAAGGTAGTATTCTGATCAAGCGAGGTATTATCAATGACAATAGAAGCCGCAAAGAAGCCATGCGTAACCTAGTGACCATGCTTCATGAAAAGGAAAATCTTGAAATAAAAAGGGGACAATATGAGTTTATCTCTTCCTGGCTGTCCAGCTATTTGGTCAAAGTAAAAGATGTGAACAGCCATTTTAAGCAGGTTTCCCAATATGCCTTTACCAACAGTGACTACCTGTCCGAAATCAATAAGATCGTTGGAGATTATAATGAAGTGTTTACAGAACTCAATGAGAAAGGCCCCTCATACATACTTGATTTCAAAGAAACTTGGGGAGAAGATTTAGGGGGTGAATTGCAAGGTATTCATGATATGATCATGAATGACATCCATAAGCAAGAGATTTTGGGCTTAAATGAAGTACTCTTGGAAATTATAGATTATTCAGGGCTCAGCAAAAAAGAAAAGAAGAGTAAAAAGGAAGAAATCTTAAAGGATTCGGAGAAGATCACCGATGAATTGGATAGAAAGATTGGTGTTTTAGAAGTGAAAGAGAGTGTCTTTCTTTCCCAACTGAAGAAGCAGATTTAATACGAGTTAGTTGACCAACGAAAACAAAATTGAACCATGAGAATTTCAAATTTTATCAGAATCGGCATTTTTGTCCTTTTCTTAGGACTTAATGTGAGTTGTGGGGTAGAGGCCGTCGTCTTTATTCCATTGTTTAGCGCTACTTGGCCTGACGTCAATGATGAAGATCACTTTATAGAACTGAGGCCTGATTCAGAGAACCAAAATGTGGAATCCGGGATTTTCGCAGGCACCGAACAGCATTTTGGAAACCAATCTGATTTGGATGGAAACCTCCTTAGTGGCAAATTCAGTGGATATAATATAGAGTTTGTCATACAGAGAGGAAGTGGCGATATCAAATATTCAGGCGTTTTTATCACAGATGACAATGAGAATATCATCAGAATAGAACTGACCTCGGAAAAAGGCGATCCTTTGATTCTGGCTTTTTAGAGCATCATAAAATTAGCTCAAACAACATGTTATACTATCCACATTTTCTCTTTAAGGTTTGGGAGATGTTGGAGGGGGCACATTGTTATTTTTAATGTAATTGTTCCAAGTGGTGTTTTCTTTGCTGATAAGACTTTCGATCTTGCTGACAAAATTCGGATAACTTGATGCGGGATCGGAATAAGGGGCAGCATTGGTTAAGAAAAGGTATTTTTCGTGTTTTAGCATTTCGGCGGTAGTTCGATATTCGATCCACTTTTTTTCCAATTTGAGGATGGAAGCTAGACCAGTGAGTACGGTTACCAATACGCCCAGGACAGCAATGGTCAAAGGAAGTATTTTGCCATCAGAATCCAGCCCAGCAAAAAAAGGAATTAGTGCAGCAAAAACAATGGTCAGTCCTTCTTTCCAGATAAAGAGGTTTTTATTATGCGAGGCTTTTCTTTCGTACCAGTCCATTTGAAAGTTTACTCTTTCTTCTATGTATTCTTCAGGTGTCATGATTTTGTATGGCTTAAAGTGAAATGAATGAACAAATACTGGCTTAATTACTTTAATATAACGATATCCTGAAAATCCACCATATCCCATGAAAGAGATTTAGCGTTTTATACTATTTTACTTTTAAATGACTGTTGGACTATTTGGTTTATTGTCAGTGTGTTATTTTTGTGAGAGGACTTTTATCCAATGTATTGCTAGTGGGTTTCAAGGTTGAAAAGGCAAAGTATTCAAAAGAAAATAAATGGCAATTATGCCCTGGTCACTGGAGCCTGTAAGGGTATTGGAAGAGCTATGGCTTGTGAGTGTGCCTCCAAAGGAATGAATATGCTTTTAGTGTCCGATGACCAAGTGGCACTGAACCGGTTGATGCAAGATCTTTGTCAATGGTATAGGGTTGACTGTCGTATTTTTTGCATCGATTTGGCCAAAGAGCAGGCACCATTAAAAGTTTTTGAATGGGTGATGGAAAATGCATTTCCAATAACTGCATTGATCAACAATGTAGGGATTGGCAAAAGTGGGACTTTTAGTGAAATGGAAATAAAGGAAGCCAATTACATGATAACATTGAACAACCGTGTTTTTATAGAACTCACCTTTTATTTCTTAAAGCTATTACAACAACAGCCAAAAGCCTACATTTTGAATATGAGCAGCATAGAGGCGACGCTTCCTTTACCTTATAAAGCAGTGTATACCGGGACTAAAAACTTTGTTTATGCATTTTCACTGGCCCTAAGAGAAGAATTAAAGCCAACCAAGGTGTCTGTCAGTGTGATTTGTCCTGGGCCTGTCTTAACCAATGCAGATGGATTGAGCAGAATGAATGCACATGGAAAACGATCAAAGTTACTGTTGATGATGCCAGATCAAGTGGCCAAAATAGCCATTGATGGTATGCTGAAAGGCAAATTAGTGATAGTGCCTGGGTATATAAATGCATTTTTCTTTTGGCTAGGCAGTAAGCTTCCTAGGTCAATAAAAATGCCATTGTTAGAAAAGCTGTTTAGGGTTTACAAGACCTAGCCAAAAAACTTATCGATTTGACATAACTGCTTACTGAGCTCCCATAGTTTTGATGCTTGCTCCTTTGAGTGAGAAGATTTAGAGGAAGGTTTAGGTTTTAGGTTTTCCCAATAAAGACCGCTTGGTGCTAAGTTCTTATCTGCTAGGACTAGAAAGATAGGGGTTTCTGCAGCTTTTTCTGGTGACTTTCCTGTCAATCTTCTTAGTTTCCACATGAGGCTATGAAACGGATTGGTGTGTTTGACACCAATATCTGTTTTGACCAAACCTGGAGAAACACAGAAGGTGGAAATGATATTGTCAGGCTTTCTTCTTTCCAGTTCGTATACAAACAAAAGGTTGGCCAATTTTGATTGTCCGTAAGCCTTCAGTCCGTGATATTCGTCGGTTAGGTTGGGGTTAATAAAATTGATTTTACCATATTGGTGTGAATTGGATCCCATGCAGATTATTCTGGCATCCTGTGATTTGGCAAGTTGGGGGTAGAGTAAATGGGTAAGAAGGAAATAAGCGAGGTGATTGACTGCAAATTGCTCTTCGATGCCATCTTCAGTCAGCTTGGCTTCTGAAGTCCAGACCCCCGCGTTATTGATCAGGACGTCAATTATTTGGTGATTCCGCCTTATTTTTTCTGAAGTGGCTCTGATTTGTTTTTGGGAGGAAAGGTCTGTGGGGTAAAAGTGAATTTTTGATGATGGGTAGGTTGATTGCAACTGATTCATCAGTTTTTCTCCTTTTGTAGCATTTCGGGCAATCAGTATCAAGATTACTCCCTCTTTGGCCAGCCCTTTCGCAATTCCTAGCCCTATTCCAGAAGTGGCCCCGGTCACAATACAGGTTTTTTTGTCCATGGTTTAGTGTTTGTTGGTTTATTTCTAGATCTATGGATTTTATACAAATTACTTATAATTGTTTGAATACTATGGAGGTATGGAAGTAGTTTCTTAACTTTTGTTGGTTTTGAAACTAATCGTAAAGACAATTATGGTAGCGCTCCGCTTTTTCCTTTTCTGGATTCTTTGTTCCATAATCAGTATTCGTCCTTTATTCGCCCAAAACTTAAAAGTAAGTGAAAACCATCATTACCTTGAGTGCGATGGTAAACCCTTTTTTTGGTTAGGAGATACCGCTTGGGAACTCTTTCATCGCTTAAACAGGGAAGAAGTCACTCTCTACTTAGAGGATCGGGCTTCCAAAGGGTTTACAGTAATCCAGGCGGTGGTTTTGGCTGAATTAGGTGGTTTGACCGTTCCAAATGCCTACGGCGCACTTCCCCTTGATAACCAAGACCCCAACCATCTTAATGAAGCTTACTTTGAACATGTAGATTTTGTGATCCGGAAAGCCAATAGCTTGGGAATGTTTGTCGGTTTACTGCCAACTTGGGGAGATAAGTTCAATAAGAAATGGGGGGTAGGTCCAGAGATTTTCAACAAGGTAAATGCTCTACGATTTGGAAAAATATTGGCAGAAAGATATAAAGATGATCAAGTGATCTGGATATTGGGAGGGGATAGAAACCCAGAGAATCCAACACATTATCAGGTAATTGAAGCCATGGCCAAAGGGATCAATCAAGTGGTCAAAGAAAAACAGTTGATCACTTATCACCCTCAAGGTTGGAGCAATTCTTCTGACTTTTTTGCCGATGCCGAATGGATAGATCTTCATCTTTTTCAGTCTGGACATGGGGCTAGAGATGCTGCCAATTATCAGTTCAACAGGAAAAATCTTTCCTTACAAAACTTAAAACCAACCATAGACGGAGAGCCTAGGTATGAAGATCACCCAGTAAACTGGAAAGGAGCAGAGTTGGGCTGGTTTGATGACTTTGATGTTAGACAGGCAGCATACTGGAGTATGCTATCTGGGGCGGCAGGACACACTTATGGAAATCATAATATTTGGCAAATGTGGGAAGAAGGTCGAGTACCGATTTCTATGGCGAGGACCAATTGGCAAACCGCTCTCCACCATATTGGTGCAATACAGATGGGGATGATGAAAACATTTTTTGAAAAGATCAAATGGTATCAATTGTTGCCAAACCAATCTTTGATTGTCAATGAAAACCCTGAAGGTGCATCCTACCAAATGGCTGCTATTCGGGAAGATGGTAAGCTGGCAGTAGTCTACACGCCCTATGGAAGGTCAGTTCAGGTAGACTTTTCAAAGCTCAAAGGGGATAGTTTTGAGGCTTATTGGTTTAACCCAAGAGATGGGCATCGGATTCATAGCATGGAATTAATGGCTGGTCAAGAAGAATTATTTACACCTCACTCAGCTGGAAGAGGAAGTGATTGGGTATTGGTGGTGCAGGCGAATTAAAAAAAGCCGCCGGTAATATCCAGCGGCCTTCTTCTTAGGATTAAAAATAAAAAGTAAAGTATATTTTTACTTTCATGATTGAAAAAGTGAAACAGTAATTCTAATGTACGGGTATTTTTTTTAAAATAAAATACCGTAATCGCGGTATTTTATAGGTTTTATGGTGTGAATAAAGCTTTGTTTCGGTAGATGAATTTGTTTTTAAACCTTGTTTTGGAACTGCTGTAACGATTTAAAAGTCCCGGAACTGACTCTACTTTTTATTGTTAATTGATTGAAAAGAAATTTTGAGATAAATACATGTTGCCTTCTATAAAAATTATTTTATTGTATTTTTGCAGTAAATAGAAGAAAAGAGCACATGTTTGATAATCTTAGTTTTAAACTAGATAGAGCATTTAAGACCCTGAAAGGTACAGGGAAGATTACTGAAATCAATGTGGCCACCACGGTCAAGGAGATTAGAAGGGCCCTGATAGATGCGGATGTTAACTATAAAGTAGCCAAAGAAGTTACTGACACCATCAAGGAAGAAGCTTTGGGAAGGGATGTATTGATCTCAGTTTCTCCTGGGCAACTTTTGGTGAAAATCACCCAAGAAGAGCTGACCAAATTGATGGGAGGCTCCAAAGAAGATATTAACCTGAAGGGTGATCCTGGAATTGTGTTGATATCAGGTCTACAGGGGTCTGGTAAGACGACTTTCTCTGGTAAGTTGGCCACTCATCTTAAGAAGCAAGGTCGCCAAGTACTTTTGGTAGCTTGTGATATCTATCGTCCTGCGGCCATTGAGCAGCTGAAGACTTTGGGTGAGCAGATAGGAGTGGAGGTTTACGCTGAACCTGAAAATAAAAATGCTTTGGAGATTGCTTCCAGAGCGATAGAATATGCCAAGAAAAATGGCAAGAAAACGGTCATTGTCGATACAGCTGGACGTCTGGCAGTAGATGAGCAGATGATGAACGAGATCGCTGAATTGAAAGAAAATCTGAAACCAGCCGAGACCCTTTTTGTGGTAGATTCCATGACGGGTCAGGATGCGGTGAATACGGCAAAGACTTTCGATGAGCGATTGAATTTCGATGGTGTTGTTTTGACCAAATTGGATGGTGATACCCGTGGTGGTGCTGCCATTTCGATTCGTCACGTTGTAGATAAACCGATCAAGTTTATATCTACCGGTGAGAAGATGGAAAACCTTGATGTTTTCTATCCAGACCGTATGGCTCAGCGTATCCTAGGTATGGGAGATGTTGTTTCTTTGGTAGAAAGGGCACAGCAGTCTTTTGATGAGGATGAAGCCAAAAGAATCAATGCCAAGATCCGTAAGAACCAATTCAACTTTGATGATTTCCTTTCCCAATTGGAGCAAATCAAAAAGATGGGTAACCTGAAAGACTTGATGGGCATGATTCCTGGTATGGGCAAAGCCATCAAAGGTTTGGATATTGATGATGATTCCTTTAAACCTATTGAAGCCATCATTAGAAGTATGACACCTTTGGAAAGGGAGAATCCTGATGTCATCGATGGAAGTAGAAGAAAGCGTATTGCCAATGGTAGCGGTAGGACCATTCAGGAGGTGAATAACCTGATGAAGCAATTTTCTGATATGAGAAAGCTGATGAAGCAAATGAACAAAATGGGTGGGGCACAACGCGCTTTGGGTAATTTAATGCCTAAGGCAGGAGGAAGAAGATAGGCCTTTACTAATATTTGAGATAGAACATAAAAAAATCCACGGAACTTAGTTCCGTGGATTTTTTTATGGATAACAATTTTATTGTTTATGCTTCTACTTTTCCTGAAAGATTAGCCACTTTCATGATTTCATGTAAATCTTCGTCAGTGATTTCTTTTTTCCTATCAGCAAACTCCAAGAATAATTCGTAAACTTCATCTAACTGAAGTTTGGTCAACGTATATCCGATCTTATGGGATCTGTAAGCAAGCGCCGCCCTTCCACTTCTTGCAGTCAGGACAATAAGGGATTCATTGACTCCCACTTCTGCTGGATCGATGATTTCATAAGTTTCTCTGTTTTTGATCACGCCATCTTGGTGGATTCCTGAAGAGTGAGCAAATGCATTGGATCCCACAATGGCTTTATTAGGCTGCACATACATTCCCATTCTTTCTGAAACCAATTTGGACACTGGGTTCAAAAGTTTGGAGTTGATATTATTGTATACATCTAAGCGAGGATGCTGTTTCATGATCATGGCCACTTCTTCAAGAGAAGTATTACCAGCTCTTTCTCCGATACCATTAATGGTACATTCGATTTGTCTCGCACCATTCATTACTGCCGAAATAGAGTTTGCGGTAGCCAATCCAAGGTCGTTGTGGCAATGTGCAGAGATGATAACATTTTCGATACCTCTAACATTGTCCATCAAGTATTTGATTTTGGCACCGTATTCATCTGGCAAACAGTAACCGGTAGTGTCTGGAATGTTCAGTACAGTAGCTCCAGCTTTTATGACTGCTTCGCAAACCCTTGCCAAATATTCATTGTCAGTTCGTCCTGCATCTTCAGCATAAAACTCCACATCTTCAACAAAAGATTTAGCATGTTTGACAGCTGCAACTGCTCTTTCCAGAATTTGATCTGGAGTACTCTTGAATTTATATTTGATATGGGAAGCAGAGGTGCCTATACCTGTGTGTATTCGGGGTCTTTTAGCATATTTGAGCGCTTCAGCTGCCACTTCAATGTCCTTCTGCACGCCCCTGGATAACCCACATATGATTGGCTCTGAAACACTTTTTGAAATCTCCACAACTGATTTGAAGTCGCCTGGACTGGAAATAGGAAAGCCTGCCTCGATAACATCTACACCGAGGAGTTCTAGCTGCCTGGCGATCTCAATTTTTTGAGGAGTGTTCAACTTACAGCCAGGGACTTGCTCTCCGTCCCTAAGGGTAGTGTCAAAGATCAGTACTTGTCGTTTATCCATAATGTTTCTGTTTTATCTAAAATCTAAAGTAAAATCTTATGGTTTGATTGTAAATTGACTTAACTTTATATGTCCAACGTTCAAACCGATTTTTTTTATTTTAATTAATTGAAAATCAGTTTATTATATTGAAAAATTGTATGAAGTCAAACGGTGAAAAAGATATTGTATTTATTTTAATCAAGTCATTGACGGCATCTGAGAAGAGGGGGTTCAAGCTTTATGTAAAACGCTTTGGAGCTAATGAAAATGCCAAGTACATCAAGCTATTTGATACCTTGGATAAAATGGAGACTTATGATGAGCAGATGTTGTTAAAAAAAGCTCCTGTAAGCAAGAAGCAGCTGGCCAATATGAAAGCCCATTTGTATAAGCAAATCTTGGTCAGTCTCAGGGTGATTTATGCAGATCAAAATGTGGAGCTTCAATTAAATGAGCAGATCGATTTTGCAAGAATACTGTACAACAAAGGTTTGTATAACCAAAGTTTGAAATTGTTGGACAAGGCAAAAGGTATTGCACAGAAGTATTTTTTGGATACCATTATGTTGAGAATCGTAGAGTTGGAAAAGGTCATTGAGTCACAGCATATTACGCGGAGTATGCGGGATCGGGCAGAGGTTTTGGCCAATGAAGCTAAGCACTTGATCAGTAGTGCGTCGAAAAAGAATTCTTTGAGTAACCTTTCTTTGCAACTGTATGGGCTTTATCTCAAGGTGGGGCATGTAAAAGACGAATTTGACCGAAAATTGGTGGAGGCATATTATCTTAAAAACATGCCTGAATATGATCTTCAGGAGTTGAATTTCTATGAGAAACTATATCTCTATCAAGCTCAGGTTTGGTTTTATCATATTCTACAAGACTTTCCACTTTGCTACCGAGCTGCCCAAAAGTGGGTGAGTTTGTATCAGGAGCATCCTCAGATGAAGAAAGTGGCCACAGGAAATTATCTTAAAGCTTACCATTACCTGTTGGATACTTTGTTTTACCTGCAGCAGTATGAACGCTTTATGGTAGTCTTTGAACAGTTTAAGGAGAGTCTGGAAAATGATGACTTTAAGATGGATGAGAATTGTAGGATCTTGACTTTTCTGTATTATTATTCCAATAGTATCAACTACCATTTTTTGATTGGTGATTTTACAGCAGGAGTCAATGCTGTAATTCCGTCCTTATTGAAAGAGATGAAAGCACTTAGGTCGAAATTGGATGTACATCATGTGATTGTGCTACACTATAAAATTGCCTGTTTGTACTTTGGAAGTGGTGACAACTTGAATGCGATCAAACATTTGGATGAAGTGATTTATCATACGGGAGATGGCCTAAGAGAGGATTTACAATGTTTTGCTCATATCTTGAAGCTCATAGCCAGTTATGAGGAAGGTTTAGATGATAAGCTTGATCAGCAGATAAAAAATGTGTACCGTTTTTTGATCAAGATGCAGGACCTACATTTGGTACAACAGGAGATGATGAACTTTATTCGTAACCTGAATAGGATTTATGACTATCAATTGAAGTCTGCATTTATTGAACTTCGGGATAACCTGATCCAATATGAAAATCACCCTTATGAGAAACGGGCATTTCTTTACTTGGATATTATCTCTTGGTTAGACAGCAAAATTCAAGGGAGACCTGTTCAAGAGGTAATCAAAGAGAAGTACCATCAAAGAATGGTGAAGGAAAAGTAAAACCTAGATGGAATCTTAAGCTACATCAATACACCTTTTTGTCTTCATTGTTTTTCCATTCCTCAAAGACTTTAAGTGCATCTGTTTCCGGTGTATGGTACATGGGGATTTTCCGATCAGCAGGAGGGATTGGGAGCTCTTGATAGATAAAATCATCATCGAAACCTGCATCAGCGGCTTCTTTTCTAGTGTTGGCATAAAATACCTTTTTTGGTCTTGCCCAATAGATAGCTCCAAGGCACATGGGACAAGGTTCACATGAAGTATAAATTTCACAGCCTTCCAATTGGAAGGTTCTTAAGGTCTTACAGGCTCCCCGAATGGCGACTACTTCAGCATGTGCTGTGGGGTCATTGGTGCTCAGGACTTGGTTGTTCCCTTTTCCGATAACCACACCGTCTTTTACGATGACGCAGCCAAAGGGACCTCCTTGTCCGGATATCATTCCTTTTCTCGAAAGACTGATAGCCATTTCCATAAAGTTCTTCTGTAAATCTGTCATAATTGACTTTGTGAATTTGAAACAACCATTTAAAAGTCAACTAAATTAAAATAAGTTCATCAAAAAAGAAATCCCAAAAATCAATTAAATAGGGTAAACATTAGCCAATCCATTTATTGACAAATTGGAGAAAAGTCTCTTTGTAATTGTCACTTACAGCGATGGTTGTGTTGCCCATATTGACCGTATTTCTTGTGATGGATTCAATGTGGTCCAATGAAATGATATAGGATCTGTGAATGCGCATAAAGTGCTGTTCTGGTAGTAAGTCTTCCATGTTTTTCAGGCTGGTGAGTGAAAGGAGAGGGGAAGATTTTCCAACTAAGTGTACCTTAACATAGTCTTTGTAGCCTTCGACATAAATGATGTCTTTTAGCATAACTTTTACCAATTGGTATTCTACTTTGAGGAAGATATAACTTTGGCTTTTTTCCTCAGTGGAAGTAGGTATAGTGTGAGCCTTTTTTTCAAAGTACTGATATGCTTTTGTGCTGGCCTTCAAGAATTCTTCATAGCTGTAAGGCTTAAGAAGATAGTCTAAAGCATCTACTTTATATCCTTCAATGGCGAATTGGTTATATGCTGTGGTAAAAATTATTCTTGTGTCCGAACTGTATTTATTACTTTCCAATACCCTGGCCAACTCCATTCCCGAAAGGTCGGGCATCTGAATGTCCAAGAAGATCAGGTCAACTTCATTTCGGTGGATATGTGCCAACGCATCAATGGCATTTTCGAATTTTGCCTCTAGGGATAAGAATGAGGTTTGCTCGATAAAGCTACAGAGCATTTCCAAAGCTAGAGGTTCATCATCAACAGCAATACACTTAATTTTCATGCGAGGTTGATTTTTAAAATGACACGATATTCTTTTTCAGGATTTTCACTATCGATCTGAAGGGTATGTCTTTGGGCATAAAGCAAGGATAGTCGCCTTTGTGTATTGGTCATGCCGATGCCCTTATGATGTGATTCTGGACTATTTGGATTGGTAGGAATGATTTTATTGGTGGTTTCTAAAATCAGGGTGTTTTCAACTACTTTGATGGCAATATTGATGATACTTTCCTGTTTGGAACTTATCCCGTGTTTGAAACAATTTTCTACAAATGGCAAAAGCAACATGGGGGCGATGACACGATCTTCCACTTTTTCTTGGATGTCCAACTGAACTTGTACTTTATCAGAAATCCGAAGTCTCATCAGCTCAATAAAGTCCTTTATGAAACCAATTTCCTTACTGAGCAGGGTTTGGTCTTTTTCGGTTTCATAAAGCACGTAGCGCATCATCCTTGACAACTTATGCAAGGCGATACGGGCCCTTTCCACATCTATGTTGGTTAATGAATAGATGTTGTTCAAGGTGTTGAAAAAGAAATGGGGGTTGATTTGAGCTTTTAGATAGGAGAGCTCAGAGTTAATTCTTTGTTGGTCCAATTGTCTTCTGAGTGCCTCATCCGTTTGCCATTTTTGAACAGCAGCCACACTTGTGCTGATCCCCAAACCAAGAAACAAGACCAAAAGAATGAAAACATTGATGAATTCATCTTTTTGGACAAATGGCTTTTCATCATCAGGATGGAATGCCTTGTGCATCAATTCTGGTAGGTGAATACTGTTTTCAAAGTATTCAATGACAAACATGATCAGTAGACAAAGTCCAACACTGGTGATAATAAAAAAGCTAAGCTTTTTGTTGAATAGCAATTTGGGAACCAGGTAATCTTTGTTGAAATAAAACAGGCAAACCAGAGCGAGCATAAAAATAATTTGTCGCCACCAAAACTCTTCAGGTAAGGTGGTTTTCCATGACAAAGGCCCCAGTAAAAACAAAAAAGCACCCATTAACGCCCAAACTAGGATATGGATAAGAATGGAGATGTTTTTATGAAGAAATGGGGACTTGTTCATACAATGTGCTTGTTTTCCAATCTAAACTTAAAACAAACTTATCAAAACAAGAAGGTATAATCGGCCAATTCACTGTTTTTGCCTACAGATTCGGTCTTAGGGACCTTGGATTTGATTTCAATAGCCTTAAAAACAAATGGTCTATCGAAATCAAGGATTGGTCGATAAAGAAAGGCAAGCCATCTATCTCTTTTTTTAGTGTTTGATATAAAAGGTACTTTAGTTTCGAATTTTGTCCAAGCAACTTGTGCACAAATCAAAATTGAACTTTCAAACCTAATAAGTGATAAATGAAGTCTTTTATTCAAATTTTAAGTGCAATGAGCCTTTTGCTACTTTATGGTAGTCAAGTGGCTATGGCCCAGGAAAACACCCGGTCAGGTGCCAGTACGTACCAAATTGTAGGAACAGTGGTGGAAGGGGATGCTACTACACCAGTATCTTACGCTACAGTTCAATTGCTGGAAGCTTCCACAGACAAGCAAATTGTGGGGGCGGCTGCTGATGGTGAAGGCAAATTCTACCTTACAGGCTTTACTCCTGGAACCTATAAGTTACAAATCAATTTTGTGGGCTTTGCTCCTTATATCAAATCTGGAATTTCAGTTAAGGAAGGCCAAAAGATGTTGGATTTAGGGAAATTAACCATGGAAGAGGAATCGGTTTCTCTGGAGGAAGTTACCGTTCAGGGACAAAGGGAACTGATTACGGAAAAGGTTGATAGAACCATTTATAATGCCGAAAATGATAAAACTACAGTAGGTGGTGATGCAACAGATGTATTGAGAAGAGTACCTATGCTTTCAGTTGATTTGGATGGAAATGTGTCAATGAGAGGAAGTAATAATTTGGTGGTCTTGATTGATAACAAGCCTTCAACAATGTCTGCAAGCAGCATTGCGGATGCTTTAAAGCAAATTCCAGCCGATGAAATCAAGTCTGTAGAAGTCATTACTTCTCCATCTGCTAAGTATGATGCAGAAGGTTCTGGGGGGGTGATCAATATTGTGACCAAGAAAAACAACCTACAAGGAACTTCGCTGAGTATCAACACCAGTGCGGGAATGAGAGGTTCTAACCTTGGTTTGAATGCCAGTGCCAGAAAAGGCAAATGGGGATTTAACCTAGGAGGGTTTGGACGAACAGGCTACAATATCAAAGGAGGTTTTGAGAACAACCAAGTGGTAACCAATCCTGATGGCACGATTTCCAATATTACCCAAAGTTCTGATACCCGAAACAACATGTTGATGGGTAGGTATAATTTCGGGGCCGATTATGAGATAGATAAGTACAATTGGTTAGCAGCATCAGTGAACTTTGGGATGTTTAACCGAAAAGCCAAACAGGACAATTTACTAACAGAAAATTATTTGGATGACGAATTGGTGAGCGCTTTAATGAGAAGGGTAAATACAGAAGATCTTTCCAATACGGTGGACATCAGCTTAAACTATACCAAGACTTTTGAAAAGCCTCAAAAGGAGTTCAGCATCATGACCCTTTATAGTCGAAATAACCGAACAAATGACTTTGTACAAGCCCTGTTGGACGGGGATTTTGAGGCTGTGGAGTCTAGGATTAGGAATGAAAATGCAAGCAATAATCAAGAGTTTACCGTTCAGGTGGATTACGTGACTCCATTGGGAGACGGTGAAAACCAAATACTGGAATATGGTGCCAAAAATATTCTAAGAAGAGTAAACAGTGATTATGCTTATTTCACTGCTGAAGGAGCCGATGGTGCATATCAGGAAAGTGATAATGCCCAATACAACAACGTTTTTGATTATGACCAAAACGTGACTGCAGGGTATTTGTCTTTCACACAAGGTTTCTTAAAGCATTATACCATTAAGGCAGGGGCAAGGTATGAATACACTACCATCAATGCGGATTTTCAGAATGGGGAAGTAGACGGTGATATACCCAACTACGGTGTTTTGGTACCTAGCGTGAACTTGAGCCGAAAACTTGAAAATGGAAATATGATTAAAGCGGCCTATAACCGAAGAATTCAAAGACCATCCCTTCAGTTTTTGAACCCAAATATTCAAAGTTCAAACCCAACCCAGATTTCGCAAGGTAATCCATTGTTGGATCCAGAATATACCGACAATTACGAATTGTCCTATAGTACTTATCTAAACGAAGCCAGTATCAATATTTCATCTTTCTTTAGAAATACCAATGGCTCTATCCAACCTTTGAGAACTGTGCAAGATGATGGGGTAATTTATACCACTTATGAGAATATAGGTAGTGAGAGGTCAATAGGTTTAAACTTGTTTGCCAATATTAATATATCCAATAAACTGTCGTTCAATGGAGGAGTAGATACCTACTATACCATGATAGATAATAATGTGGGAAACCCACTTTATAATGCTTCCAATGAAGGATTTGTCGTGAGTGGAAGAATGTTCGGTAATTACAACATCACCGACAGCTGGGTCTTACAGGCTTTTACTTTTGCAAGGGGGAGAAGAGTCAATTTACAAGGTTATGACAGTGGTTTTGGAATATATGGCTTGAATATCAACAAGCAGTTTGCAGAAAAAAGAGGAAGTATTGGTCTAGGTGCGGAGAATTTCTTTACTCCTGAATTTAAGATGAAAAGTGAAATCATCTCACCTACCATTACACAGCACAGCACCAACATCATGCGTAATATGAATTTCAAAATCAATTTTAGTTATAGAATTGGAAAAATGAGCGTGGCACCTCGTCGTAAAAAGAAATCCATTGAAAATGAGGACCTCAAAGGAGGTGATAGCGGTGGAGGAAATATGATGGGAGCCCAATAAAATTATCATGTGGGTTAATTAAATAGAAAAAGCACATTGGATTCCGATGTGCTTTTTCTATTGTAAAGTTTTTGATGCTTACCAGCCAGTGTTTTGAGGCAGTAAGTTTTCATCAATATTGATTTCATTTTGTGGAACTGGCCACATCAAAAGTTTAGGGTCGTAAACTCTCTCATGCCCCGTCACACTAGTGACATTTTCCATCGATGCTTGGAGGTCAGATGCTCCGTATCTTAGGATGTCAAAATAGTAGTGGCCTTCAAAAGCAAGTTCCAATCTTCTTTCTTTTTTGATGGCAGTTCTCAATTGATCCTTAGTCAAACCGGTAGGAAGATCATCCAATCCAGCCCTGTTTCGGATTTGGTTGACGGCATCATAAGCAATGGTAGTAGGACCATTCAATTCGTTTTCAGCCTCTGCCAAATTCAATAGAACCTCTGCATATCGGATTACTACGAAATTGGCGTCACCATCATCTGTAATGGTTGGATCTTCTATAACACCTTTGATCAAGGCAAATCCAGTTTGAGATCTAATAGGGTTAAATTCTTCTCCAGCAAAACTTTGTCCAGGCTGAAGAACAGTAATGTCCTTTCTGATATCCCCTGTCTCATACACATCTACCAATTCCTGAAGGGGAGAGTAAGGTACATCACCAAAAGCCTGGATGGCTCCAGAACTTGCATTGAATGCACTTCCCACTCCTCCAGTACCAGTTTTACCTAAAAACTGTACTTCAAAGATGGATTCTGTGCTATTGTTTTCCAAAGCTGGCAAGAACATATCTTTATAGCTTCCTGAAGGTAATAGGTCATATCCTAAAGCTTTGACTTGATTGGCAGCTTGGATTGCTTCACTATACTGTTTATTATATAGGTACACTCTTGATTTCAAAGCAGTAGCAGCTCCTTTTGTCGCCCTACCAAGGTCAGAAGGTCCATAAGATGGTGGCAAGTTATTGATCGCAAAATCAAGATCAGCAATGATTTGAGCCACTACCTCAGCTTTTGGGTTTCTAGGAACCAATGATTCCTCCACAGTTTGCTTGCTAAGGATCAAAGGTACATCTCCATAGAGATTGGTCAAGTGGAAGTAAAATAATGCTCTTAAGAAGCTAGCTTCTCCTAAAATTCTGTTTTTGGTATTTTCGGCCATAGTAATTTCAGGGACATTAAGAAGCACTTCATTGGCTCTTACAATACCTTCGTAAGATTTCTTCCAAAAATTCCATGGCCAAACACTGGAAGCGTCAAATCCTCTGCCTTCACTGATTTCAAGGTAATAGTTGAAGGAATATTGTGAGTAGGCGTTGTCAGCCAAAGCGTCAGAGTGCCTCATAAAATCCCTGTACATATGATTATGAGCAAGGACATTATAAACACCGTTGATACCTAAAGTGGCATCATCACTTGTTGCCCAGAATTCGGGAGCACCGATTGAATTAAGAGGATAACGTTCTAAATCAGCACATCCCAAGCAAAGCGCAGTCAGAATAAATGCAATATATTTTTTCATGATTTTCACTTTTGAGATTTAGAAAGAAAGATTAACACCCATGGTAAAGGACTTAGCTTGCGGATAACTGTCATTGACATTGTTGAAAGTCATCGCATCTTCAGGATCGTACCCCTCCACAAACTTGGTGAAGGTCAAAAGGTTTTGTCCGGATACATAAACCCTTGCATTGGAAAGGCCAAGCTTAGAAATAGTTTCTACTGGTATAGTATAACCCAATTCAATATGTTTCATTCTCAAGTAAGAAGCATCTACAATGGCAGAGCTAATGGCAGGTCCAACAAATAGCGAGTTATTATATTTGTAACCAGTGGCAACTCTTGGAATGTCCGTGTCTGTGTTTTCAGGCGTCCACCTGTCCAAGAATGCAGTAGTTAGGTTGCTATAGTCTCTTAAGCCATCAGTACCATAAACACCATTTTCTACATCCCTGCCCAATACACCTTGGAACAATACACGGAAATTGAAGCCTTTATAATCAGCAGTCAAGGTCATACCGAATGTATTCCTGATATTAGGGTTACCTATGATTACTCGGTCATCAGAATTAACCACGCCATCACCGTTGGTGTCTTCATAGATATAGTCACCCGCACTTACTAAAGATCCTCCTGGCTGGGCTCCAAATGTTTCTGCATCCTGAGCTTCAGCATCAGATTGGAAAATACCAGTAATCACATGCCCATAGAATGAGTTGATAGGGTACCCCTCTTTAGTCAATACTTTATTGGCTGAAAGGAATTCTTCGTCTAGTTTTAATACTTTGTTATCATTATGAGACCAGTTTCCAGAAACAGAGTACTGGAATTCACTGCCTATGTTTCCATAATAGTTCAAGGAAAATTCATAACCACGGTTCTCTACTTCTCCTTGGTTTTGAACAGGAGGAGTAAGGTTGCCCAAAGTGGCTACCACTGGAGGGCTTAACAAGACATCAAGCGACTTTCTTACATAGTAGTCGGCAGTAAGGGAAAGTTTGTAATTAAATAAAGTGGCATCCAAACCAATATCAGAAGTTTGAGTGGTCTCCCATTTTACATTTGGATTGGCCAAAGCCCTAGCTGCAGCTCCACCTACCAATGAATTCCCAAATACGTAAGGCTGGTCTAGGTTAATGGTAGCGATACTAGGATAGTTACCAATGTTCTGGTTTCCTAATTGTCCCCAACTGGCTCTCAATTTCAATTCGTTAACATCCTTTAGGCTTGACATAAAGTCTTCCTTGGCCATGTTCCAGCCTACAGAGAATGATGGGAAAGTACCGAATCGGTTGTTCTCTCCAAATCTAGAAGAACCATCGTAACGTACATTGAATTCAGCCAAATATTTACCTTCATAGTCATAATTTACACGACCAAAGAATGATTCCAATGCCCATTCACTAGCGTTTCCTGTAACACTTGGATTCAAAGAAGCTCCTTCCAATTCTGTAATCAAACTATTATTGTAACCTTCGTTAGAAGCAGAAAGAAAATCCTGTCTGTAGGCTTGACTGGTGTATCCTAACATTCCGCCTAAAGTTGACTTGCCAAGGGTTTTGTTATATCTGCCAGTAAGCTCAAAAGTTGATGTAGTACTTAATAAGTCTGTTTCACGGTATTCACCAAGTCCGTTTGCTGTTGTTATACCTTCTCCATCGGATACAGTCATTTTGCTTCTAAAGAAGCTTTGTTTTCTGTCTTGTACGTACACGGAGCCATTAGCGCGGAAAACCATGTCTTTCACTGGCTCTAACTCAAAATAAAGGTTAGGCGTAGCTCTATAATATTTGGTGTTGTCATTACCACCTTCTGTTGCTAAACCAATTGGATGGATTGCACCGTCAGTTCTTCCTGCTAATACTACATTGCCAGATGAAATATAACCATTGTCATATCGAAGTGGGTTAAGTGGTGCTTTTCTGATCATATCACGGATAAACTGAGTTACACCGAGTCCTCCGTAATTCGGTTCATTGCTATCTGTCAAACTACCTGAAATATTGAAACCAGTTCTTACCATATCAGAAACCTTCACATCCACATTGGACCTGAAATTGTATCTTTTAGAGTTGGTTTCAATTACCACACCTTCTTGGTCTTGGTATCCAGCAGAGAACATATATTTGACATATTCTGTACCGCCAGTTACTGAGAAATAGTGGTTTTGTAATGGAGCACCAGTTCTATACCCTTCATCAAAGAAACCAGTTCTTGAATATCTTGTGTCACCTCCATTAAGGAAAAGGTCTAGTTCTTCTTGCGTATATACTTCTGGTCTACCAGTATTGGTCTGTGCCTCGTTTTTCAAACGGGCAAAGTCATATGAACTCAGCATACTAGGTGTAGTGGTGGCATTTTGGAAAGCAATGTATGAATTGATCGATACTTTTGGTTTTCCAGATTTACCTCTTTTGGTTGTTACCAGGATCACACCGTTTGCTGCTCTTGCACCATAGATAGCCGCAGATGCAGCATCTTTCAATACGGAAAAACTTTCGATATCATTTGGATGAACGTCATTCAGCGTAGATTGCACTCCATCTACCAAAACCAAAGGTGCTGAATCACTATTCTGCCCATCTACAGAAGTTCTTACAGTACCAATACCTCTAATTTGGATGGTAGGGGCATCATTACCTGGTTGAGCTGACCCTTGGATCAGCTGTACCCCGGAAACACGACCTGATAGGGCATTAGCTGCACTGGTAACACTTTGGCTACCAATATCCTCACTGGATAGTGTTCCTACAGCGCCAGTTAAATTTTTCTTCTTTTGGGTACCGTAACCTACCACGATAACCTCATCCAAAGAGGAACCTGTTAATGCAACATCTATTACATTCTTGCTACCCACAGCTACTTCTTGTGAAGTATATCCAATAAAGCTGAATACCAAAGTGGCACCCTCAGATACAGATAGTGAGTATTTTCCATCCATGTCTGTAATGGTACCTGAAGCTCGTCCTTTTACCAGAATATTTGCCCCTGGTAACGGCTCACCTGATTCTCCATCAGTTACGGTCCCTGTGATCGTTACATTTTGTGCGAATGTAATGCTGACCACAAAGAACGCAATGAGTGTAAATAGTTTTTTCATAAGCGTTTGTTTATTGATCTGTTTAAATAGTTCCAATTCTTGGGAAGGAAGTGTTTACTTATCAATAGTTTGGGTTATTGGCATTAGGGGTCTTGCCATATTGATAAAGTGATTGTTCTGTTACACAATCATCCTGTTCCATAATATTTTATTGATTATGGAGAAGCACACCTTCTGTGGGGTTATTTTGATTTTTAGTGATGTTTCTACTAATATATAACAACTAGGTCAATTGACCAAAAGAAATTAAATAAAAATTTTAAACTTTCGTTTATTGATTTATTATATGGTGTTGATTTTGAATCCCTTTATTATTCTTTTGTATTATTTTTTGTTTACCTTTTTGAATAAAATATTGTAGGAGGTAGAACGGGGGGGAGCCTGGTGAAAAATTGATCAAAAAAAAGCGGACGATGTACTAACATCGCCCGCTTCATGCATTTTATAAAACTTATGTTTTATTTAGTATAAGTAACTTGCTTTACAGCTTCTATAGTTCTTTTTACGTTTGGAAGGGTTGCTTCGATATAAGTAGGAGAGTAGCTCAAAGGAATATCCATGGAGTTTACTCTTAATACTGGAGCATCCAAATGATCAAACATGTTTTTCTGAACATTGAAGGCGATATCAGTAGCCAAAGAAGAAATTGGATTTGCTTCTTCTACTACCACGCATCTATTGGTCTTTTTCACAGACTCATATACAGTAGCATAATCAATTGGCCTTACTGTTCTCAAATCAATAACTTCCGCTTCGATACCATCTTTGGCCAATTCTTCAGCAGCTTCTAGAGCTACTTTCATGATTTTACCAAAAGAAACGATGGTTACATCACTGCCTTTTCTCTTGATGTCTGCTACTCCAATTGGAAGTAAATATTCTCCTTCAGGAACTTCTCCTTTGTCAGAATACATCAATTCAGACTCCATAAAAATGACTGGATCATCATCTCTGATCGCAGCTTTTAAAAGTCCTTTGGCATCGTAAGGGTTGCTAGGAACCACTACTTTAAGGCCAGGAGTGTTGGCAAACCAATTTTCGAAGTTAGAAGAGTGGGTAGCGCCCAGTTGACCTGCATTACCAGTTGGACCTCTAAAGACTACAGGGACATTGTATTGACCACCCGACATGGCATACATCTTTGCAGCAGAATTGATGATTTGGTCAATAGCCACCAAAGAAAAATTGAAAGTCATGAATTCAATGATCGGTCTCAAACCGTTCATTCCGGCACCAACTCCCAAACCGGCAAAGCCAAGTTCTGAGATAGGGGTGTCATAAACCCTTTCTGGTCCAAATTCATCTAACATGCCTTGGGTTACTTTGTAGGCTCCATTGTATTCAGCCACTTCCTCTCCCATGAGAAACACGTTCTTATCGCGTCTCATTTCTTCAGACATGGCCTCTCTTAATGCTTCTCTAAATTGTATTATTCTCATTTTTTAGCCAAAATTTTCGCTCGTAAAAATAGAAAGTAATCCTTCAATTACCAAGTCCATTAAAGAATTAACCGATATTTAGAAAAGATTCATTCTTATCCCACGTAGACAGTTTTGATATTCATGAATTCTTTGATACCGTTTTCTGCCAACTCACGGCCATAACCGGAATTTTTTATCCCACCAAATGGTAAATGTGGGTTTGAAGCCACCATGGAGTTGATAAATACTGCTCCAGATTCAATTTGCCTAGAAAGCCGATCCGCTTTTTCTGGGTCTTTTGTCCAAAGGGCGGAACCAAGCCCAAAATCAGAATCGTTTGCCAAAGAAATGGCTTCGTTTTCATCTTTGACCTTAAACACAGAAGCTACTGGGCCAAAAAGTTCCTCTTTGTAGGCTGGCATTTCAGGAGTTAAATTACCAAGAATGTAAGGTTTGAAGAAAGCCTTTCCTTCCTCCGGTTCCATACCTTCTAAAATAACTTCTGCTCCTTTATCAATGGAGGACTTTACTTGTTTATAAAGTTCTTCCGCTAAATCTGGTCTAGCCATGCAGGCATATCCAGCATTTTCGTCCAAAGGATCTCCCTGGGAGTAGGATGCAATATGAGATTTAAAGGCTTCAATAAACGCATCATACACAGGCCCTTCTATGATAAATCGTTTGGCTGCAATACAGCTTTGGCCAAAGTTGATCATTCTCCCTTTGGCGGCCACCTTGGCAGCTTCCTCAATATCAGCATCCTTGAGTACTATAAAAGGGTCACTACCACCAAGCTCCAATACAGTTTTCTTGATGTGCTTTCCAGCTTGAGAAGCTATTTTTTGCCCAGCTTTTTCACTTCCTGTCAAGGTGACTGCTTTGACATGTGGATGGTCAATGACGTTTTCTACTTTATCAGAACCGATCAATAAGGTCTGAAAAACACTTTTAGGAAAACCTGCTTCAGTAAATACTTCTTCAATGGCCAGGGCACATTGGGGCACATTGGAAGCGTGTTTTAAGAGGCCTGTATTTCCAGCAGTAAGATTAGGAGCCGCAAATCTGAACACCTGCCAAAAGGGGAAGTTCCAAGGCATGACGGCTAAAATTACACCCAAAGGGTTATAGACAACTTTGGCCTTTTTCTGGTCTGGAAGATCAATAGGCTCATCAGACAGGAATTCATCAGCCTTTTCAGCGTAGTATTCACAAACCCATGCACATTTTTCTACTTCAGCTTTGGACTCAGTAATGACCTTTCCCATTTCCAAGCTAATGATTTTAGCGTACTTATCTTGATTATTTCTCAGGACCTTTCCTGCCTTTTTCATCAGTTCGCAGCGTTCAGAGAGGGGAATATTTCTCCATTTGAGGTAGGCCTGTTGTCCTTGCTGGATGGCTTTTTCAACTTCCTGGTCTGTATGTTCTTGAAATTCTTTTAAAAGCGTACCCGTGTAAGGATTGATCGATTTCATATGTTGTCAGTTTATATTAAATGAAGTCAAAAATTCACACGGTAATACAAGCATAAACCGTTCCTAAGAGCTTTTGGGAAGGATTTGTTGGCCATTTTTGGTCAACTTTATTTGCCAATGATTTTTTTGATCAGCTTATAAGCCATTAGCGCAATAAAACCTATGACAAGTCCTGTTACAAAATCTTTGATGAAAGCGGGGATACTAGGGGCGAAATGGTGGAGAAATTCAATATTGTGAGTGAAAATTCCTCCAGCAACCAATAGCAAAGCCAAGGTGCCGATAATCCCCAAAGCTTTGATGACCAAAGGAAGTGCACTTACCAATACTTTTCCAAGTCCAAAAATAAAACCTGATTTCTTTTGGCTCCTGGCCATGAGCTTATAGCCCGCTTCGTCCATTCTAACAATCAGTGCAACAATACCATAGACCCCAACAGTGGCCAAAATGGCAATAAAAGTGACAATGATAATTTGGTTGATAAGCGGTTCTCCCACTACAGCTCCCAAGGCAATGATGACAATTTCCACGGAGAGGATAAAATCAGTGACTATGGCTGACTTGATGCGCTCTTTTTCCAAAGCGAGGATTTCTTCTTTGGTACGGGTTTCTTTGATGGCCTCTTTCTTGGACTGATCGTGAGGCACAAAGAGGTGGTAAACTTTTTCTGCTCCTTCAAAAGCCAAATAAATGCCTCCAATGATCAGGATTATCGTGATGGCTGAGGGTAAAAAAGAACTCAGTAAAAATGCTATCGGTAAGATGATGAGCTTATTGACCAAGGAACCTTTGGTAATAGCCCAAAGAACAGGAATTTCCCTTGAGGAAGCAAAACCAGAGGCTTTTTCAGCATTTACTGCCAAATCATCTCCCAAGATTCCTGCTGTTTTTTTAGTTGCTATTTTGGTCATGGAAGCCACATCGTCCATCAGTGTGGCGATGTCGTCTAAAATTGCAAAAAAACCTGATGCCATAAAGTCTTATTGTTTTTAAAAAACCAAAAATAGCAAATACTTCTAAGAAAAGAACTGCCTTCTGTTAATTGTTGATTTCACTTTTATGGGGCGATTTATTTCTATTTCTTTGTTAGGCAGAATACATTATTGTCTTGAATAAAGCAGTAAAAAATTATGGTAAAAGTAGGCTTGATTTCAGATTCCCACAGTTTTATAGATGATAAAACCCTTGCTCACTTGGAGGATGTGGATGAAATATGGCATGCAGGAGATATTGGTTCCGAAAGAGTAATGGAAGCTTTGCCCAAAGGAAAAAAGGTAAGAGCTGTATTTGGTAATATTGATGATGCCAGCATTCAGGAAAAATTTCCCGAAGAATTGGTTTTTGAGGTAGAAAATGCTCGTGTTATGATGATCCATATTGGAGGCAAACCTCCGAGGTATGCAACGGGAGTCAAAAAGAGGATCAAGGAAATAAGGCCGACGATTTTTATCTGTGGTCATTCTCACATCTGTAAGGTGGAGTTTGATAAAGAGTTGAACTGTCTCTATATGAATCCCGGTGCAATTGGCAATCATGGCTTTCACCAAGTAAAAACCATGCTTAAGTTTGAATTGGTAGCAGGCCAACCAAAAAATCTTCGAGTCGTTGAATTAGGGAAAAGGGGGAGTTTAAACCACCCATAAGACGGTTCTTTGGAACTAAATTTGCATAAAAATAAATGATATCCATCAAGACATAACCGCATGCTGCTATATGAAGAAATAGCCTTTTATGAAATGAATGCTTGGCTCAGGAAAGTCAAAAAGCATCCATCTATTTTTAATCGGATGACCAAAGGCATCCAGCATAAGATTAATGATATAATTCCAGACAAAATCCATCAAGCCATTACTTTTGCCATCGAAAAGATGGTGAAAGGAGTTCTTTTTGGTTCCACCTACATCAACACTACCATTTCAGGAGAAGTGGCTTTTGGAAAACGGGAAGCTAAAATAAAGCATAAAATAAAGTGGTATCAACGAACGGCTTCTGTGGAAGGAGCGGTGACTGGAGCAGGGGGGATTTTAATGGGCTTTGTGGATTTTCCTGCTTTTTTGGCCATTAAAATGAAAATGCTGTTTGAAGTTGCATCAATGTATGGTCATGATGTCAAAGACTTTAAAGAGCGCTTATTTATTCTTCATGTTTTCCAACTGGCATTTTGTAGTCAACAGAAAAGACTGGAAGTGATAAAAGTATTGGAGAATTGGTCAAGCCACAAAGCGACCTTGCCGGATCAGGGGGACTCTTTTGATTGGAGGAGTTTTCAGATAGAGTACAGGGATTATATGGATTTGGCCAAATTGGCCCAGCTGATTCCTGTAATTGGTGCGGGTGTAGGAGCGATTGCCAATTGGCAATTGTCAGACCATTTGGGAAAAACAGCCATGCAATGTTACCGCATGAGGTATTTTGAACAGAAAGGTGCCATTGAATAAAATAGAAAAAAGACTGCCAAATGGCAGCCTTTTGATTCTATCGGTTATTGAAACTTCTCAATTTAATTTGGGTAAATTTCCTTTTGGTATCTAGAGGGAAATCTCCTTTCATCATCCAGTCATAGTAATTTGGTTCTTCCTGCAATACTTTTTCAACCGGTTTGCCTTTATGCTTGCCGAAGTTAAAGCATTCCACACCTTCATCGTTGAAAATGAACCTTCCAGCTAGATCCACCATTTTTTCATTGATCAGGGCATGGATCTTTTTCATGTCATTTTGTATGATGCCAAGTTTATTGCCTTGCAGGTCTATGGCTTCTTCATTTTCATATCGTTCCACCTGTGCCTTGAAAACCTCGTAAGTAGCGATCGTGTCCGCCTCTGCACTGTGGGCATTTTCTAAGGTTTTTCCGCAGTAAAATTTATAGGCTGCCGACAGATTCCTTTTTTCCATCATATGGAAGATTTTCTGAGCATCCAGCAAATTTCTTTTTTCAATGTCAAAGTCAATTCCTGCTCTTAAAAATTCTTCTACCAAAAGGGGGATGTCAAATTTGAGTACATTAAAACCAGCCAAATCGGCACCTTCCAAAAACTGGTGCATTTCCTTCGCAATATCCTTAAACGTGGGAGCGTCCTTAATGTCTTCGTCGTAGATGCCATGAATCAAAGAAACCTCTTTTGGAATGGGGATAGTTGGATTTACCTTTTCAGTCCTGATTTCCTCTTTTCCGTTTGGATGAACTTTTATAATGGATATTTCTACAATCCTATCCGTAGAAATATTGATCCCTGTGGCCTCAAGATCAAAAAATGCAACTGGTGATTTTAAGTTTAAATTCATTTTTTAAATGTTTATCGATGGATTGCATGACTTCCTTTACATTAAGGAGAAACCCATCATTCTTAGCTTTTAAGAGCGAAATTTATTTACTTCCAAAGATAAGGATAAGGTTTTAAAATTATAATGAATAGAGGAGTGATAATATTAAGCTTGGCTTTTGAAATGATTAGATAAAAGCCGAAAATATGAAGTTTAGCAATTCGCCCGAAAAGGAATTACCGTTCAAACCAGATAGCTACCAAATAATCAAACATAAGGATTTAAAAGATAATATTTTCATTAGGTTAGTATGGAAGCGATGACAAAGCAGTTTTTTTTTAATAAATTGGACGGTTAAAAGTAGAGAAAATCTTGGTGGTAATAGCCAGCTGTCAAAGTGTTTTGTACAGAACAAATATTAACCCAAATTATAGTTATGACTAAACTGAATAAGCTAGTTGCTGCGGCTTTTATGGTTCTATTGACTGGACCTAAAGTATCTGTAGCACAGGAGCAAAAGCAACCCAACATTATTTTTATTCTTACGGATGATCTTGGATATGGAGATCTTGGTGTTTTTTTTCAAAATTCCAGAAAGGACAAGGGAGATAGAAGCGAACCGTGGATATTAACCCCTGAGTTGGACAGAATGGCTGCAGAAGGAGCGATGCTGACCAACCACTATACTGCTGCCCCAGTGTGTGCACCATCTAGGGCTTCTATCTTAATGGGCGTAAACCAAGGCCATGCCCATGTACGCGACAATCAATTTGATAAGTATTTGGGAGACAATTACACAGTAGCTGAGGTGCTGAAATCGGTTGGTTATGAAACCGTTGCAATTGGTAAGTGGGGGCTTCAAGGTGGGGGAGAAGGTCCTGATTGGCCATCACATCCACTAAAAAAAGGCTTTGATCATTATTTTGGATATATCAGACATAGGGACGGGCATGAGCATTATCCTGTAGAAGGAGTGTATAGAGGTGCCAAGGAGGTCTATGAAGATTATAAAATTGTCCAAGGCTTGGACAAATGTTATACAGGAGACTTGTTCACTGCAAAGGCTAAAAAATACATTGTTGACCACCAAGAGCGCAGAGGTGACCAACCATTTTTTATGTTCCTGTCTTATGATACACCTCATGCTGTGCTTGAATTACCCACTCAGGATTATCCAGCAGGTGGTGGCCTAAAAGGTGGCATGCAATGGATAGGAACTCCAGGAAACATGATCAACACGGCATCAGGAGAAGTGGATTCCTTTATTTATCCAGAATTTGCTTCGGCTACTTATGATGATGATAAAGATGAAACTACTCCAGAGAAACCTTGGCCAGATACTTATAAACGCTACGCATCGGTCAATAGAAGGATAGATGACCAAGTAGGGGATATTTTGCAACTTTTGAAAGATTTAGAAATCGATGAAAATACCTTGGTTGTGTTTACCTCAGATAATGGACCTTCAAGGGAATCGTACCTTCCGAAAGAGTATGTGGATTATACTCCTGAATTCTTCAATAATTTCGCCGAATTTGATGGTATAAAGAGAGATGTTTATGAAGGAGGACTTCGCACGGCCACAATCGTTCATTGGCCTGGAAGCATCAAAGAAAATACGGTAGTAGATGAACCTAGCATTTCCTATGATTGGTTGCCTACTTTTGCAGATGCCGCAGGTACAGCTGCACCGGTGAGATCAGATGGGGTTTCTTTATTACCTTCCTTGACAGGAAAAGGGAAACAGAAAGAGAGCCAAATATATGTGGAATATTTTCAAAATGGGAATGTACCACGATATGCTGAATTTACCGAAGAACACCAAGGTAAGAAACGGGGACAGATGCAGATGATCAGAAAAGGCAATATGGTTGGTGTCCGATACAATATTACTGATCAAACGGATGATTTTGAAATTTATGATGTGACCGCTGACCCTCAGCAAGCACAAAATATAGCAGCTTCTCAAAGCGCAATGCAAGCTGAATTTAAGCAAATGGTACTTAGAAGAAGAATAGCAGACCCGGAGGCCAAGAGACCTTATGATGAAGCTTTGGTGCCAGCTTTGGAGGTAATGAAAGTAAGGTCAGGTTTATTGCTAAATACTTACTTGGTGAATACGGATTACATCCCACAAGTGGTTGGAAAGACAAAAGCCAGTGAAAAAGTGGTTTCTATTTCTGATTCAGGATTGTCTGACAAAGGTAATCTGGCCGTTTTTGAAGGATACATAGAAGTGCCAGAAAGCGGAGAATATAGATTTTCAACCAGTAAAACTGAACAAAAAGTGTACATGAGAATTCATGACATTGGTGTATTGGATGGAAATTACCACAATCAAGACCAACCTGAAGGAAAAGTATTTTTGGAAAAAGGGCTGCACCCAATTAAGTTTTATTATTTAAATAAGGAAGGCAAAAAATCCGCTTCAGTCAAACTAAACTGGAGCAGAGCCAATCAAAGTGATCAGGAGGTACCTAATAGCGCTTTCTTTAGGTAAAGTATTTCTTTAAACTGTTTATAATCAGTTAATTAATTTTAAATATGAATATTAAAAATCTTAAAATTTTTACACTTGCAGTTTTTATCTTAGGAAGCTCTTGGGCCTGCAAGCAAGAGTCTAAAACAGTAGAAGAACCAAGTGCCGACAAAAAACCAAATATAGTCGTTATCTATATGGATGATTTAGGCTATGGTGATGTCAGTGCTTATGGTGCCACTGAATTAAGCACACCCAATATGGATAAATTGGCCAATGGTGGTGTGCGTTTTACAAATGGTTACGCTACATCTGCCACCTGTACACCAAGCCGCTATGCTTTACTAACAGGTATGTATCCATGGAGAAATAAAAATGCCAAAATACTTCCAGGAACGGCTCCGCTTTTGATCGGTACCGAGCAGCTTACCTTACCTAAGATGCTGAAGGAACAAGGTTATTTCACGGGCATTGTGGGTAAATGGCACCTTGGATTGGGCAGTGGCGATGTGAACTGGAATGAAAAAATCAGCCCAAGCCCTAATGAAGTAGGTTTTGATTATAGCCATATTTTGGCCGCTACGCAGGATCGGGTTCCAACCGTTTATATTGAAAATGGGCATGTGGTTAATTTGGATCCCAATGATCCTATTGAAGTTAGCTATCAAAAGAATTTTGAAGGTGAACCTACCGGAAAAGATAATCCAGAAATGCTGACGATGAAATGGCACCATGGCCATAATAACAGCATTGTCAATGGAGTTCCTAGAATCGGTTTTATGAAAGGTGGTGAAGCAGCTAAATGGAGCGATGTAGATATGGCAGACCATTTTTTGGCCAAGGCCCAAGACTATGTGAAGCAACATAAAGATGAACCGTTTTTCTTGTACTATGCTTTGCAACAACCCCATGTACCGCGTACACCACATCCAAGATTTGAAGGTACTTCCGGTTTGGGACCAAGAGGGGATGTGATCATAGAAGCAGACTGGTGTGTTGGAGAGTTTTTGAAAACCTTGGAAGAAGAAGGACTGATGGAGAATACCTTGATTGTTTTCTCCAGCGACAATGGCCCTGTGTTGAATGACGGGTATTATGATGATGCAGTAGAAAAGTTGGGAGACCATACACCTGCAGGCCCACTAAGAGGAGGTAAATACAGCCTTTTTGAAGCGGGAACCCGAGTGCCATTTATGGTATATTGGAAAGGTAAAATTGAACCTAAGGTGTCTGATGCACTGGTTTGTCAGGTGGATTTGTTGACTTCATTGGCTGACTTGGTTGGAAGTGACCATAAAGGTCAGGATAGTGAAAATTTGTTGGAGGCATTTATGGGGAATTCTGAAGATGGAAGAGATCAATTAGTCTTAGAAGCCACTTCCCGTACAGCCCTGAGACAAGGAGATTGGATTATGATTCCTCCTTATGATGGCCCAGCAGTAATTAAATCTGTAAATATCGAAATAGGGAATTCTGATGAATATCAACTTTACAATCTGAAAGAAGATATTGGCCAGCAAAATAACTTAGCAGCAAGTAATCCGGAAAAATTGGAAGAAATGAAAGCCAAATTCCAAGAAATCAGAGGTGCGGAAAATACAGAAACTGAAGCGCTGGAATTGAAGTAGTGGTATTTAAAATTTAACAGTAAGAGGCCTGATTTTAAGAGGCCTCTTACTGTTTTAATCAATATAGATTGTGAAGTAATTTTTGGCAGCTTACTTATTTTTACTTAAGGTCTTTCCCGTTCAAAACTGCCATCTTCAAAGCGGACTTGAAATTCAGATTCAAACAATTTGCTAGGTACATAATAGTCTGTTGAAATTACTTGGGCTCCAGAGCTTTTTGCTTGCTCAAATCGATTATAATCGTTATGCCTGGCTTCTAGGGTTCCTGCATCTGCGCGGGTTCTGATCATATACCCCTTGCTTACCAGATCTTTGATATGATCATGGTTTTTAACAGGATCATTGATGATTCTAAAACCTGCATTAGGATTTCCTTCCTTAATATTGACAAACAACGCTGCATTTTGGAGGTTGGGGTGCATTTCTAGGTAGCGATTGATCTTGACTTCCTTTTCATCCAAGACAAAAAGAAAACGGCCTCTTACCTCATCCAAAGCAGGCCATCCGTTTGTAGTGACAGCTTCCTCCAAAGAGATGTGGTCTCCACGAACCAAATCAGGGGTGATTAGCTTTTCAGCGGGCATGACAGCGCGAATTTCCAGATCGATACTATCCAAAGCTGCGGCAGTAAAGGGCAAAGCAGGGGTGACCTCAGGTGAGTTGTCATCTTTGGCATTGATAAGAATAATAATCGGGCTGTGTTTAGGGTTTTGCTTGCTCCAACTTAAAAGCTCTTTTAAGCCGTCTTTAAAAAGCAAATGGTGACTACGGAAGTCGATATCCTGAACATGGAACATCTTTAACCCTGGTTCATTAAGCTTATTGGCCTCATCAAAAGGGAGTGTGGAAATGCCTCTAGCATTAAGCATAGCGATGGCTTTTGGGTGTTTGTACCTCCCTCCTTGTGGATCATGGAAAACATCCATTTCTAGGTTTCGAAGTCCTAAGTCGAGTTGGTCAGAAAGAGGGATATGTTCATATGCCAAGGATAGCGCTGTCATAGAATCTTTTTTAGCGATAAAGTCTAAAACTGGCTGTTCAATGCCTATTTTATAGCTGTTGTGACTCCCGATGACCTGCAGCTCATTCATTTTTTGAAGTTCCTTTTGGTCAGTATGGGATTGCTCGCAGGACAGTAAAAGTATTGCAAGTGTTAGCGTTCCTAAAATGGAGAATTTTTTCATTTTGATCTTTTCCGATTGGTTTAAAATTGCTCCGCTAATTTGCTAAGGTTTATTTAGGTTAGCTTGACCTTTAAGTAAACAAAATGTTATGATTTGTGGAAGGCACATAAACTATTTTAAAAAATGCTTTAAGCTTTAAATTAGAAGTCAAGTCATAATATTCAGGGTTCTTATTAGCCGAATTGATACCAGTAACCTTAAAACTTTGTTAAAATGATCAGGAGCTAAGAGTCGGAAGACCGAAGCAAATAATATTGAATAGTAATTTTCCTAAACGCTTATGATTCAAATCGCAAAGTGAAAACAGTTTCTTTGTTGGGCAGAGATTGTACCTCTAGGTTTCCGCGGTGCATGTTCATAATCTGTCTTGAAATGGCCAGACCAATACCGCTTCCTTGATTTTTGGTAGTAAAAAATGGCACAAAAATATTCTCTAAAGAGGCTGGCTGGATACCCGGGCCGAAGTCGACCACTTGGATAAAAGGATGGTTGGACATGGTTTTGCCTGCTTTAAGCTGAACTACTTTATTGTTAGATTTTTCCAATGCTTCTCTGGCATTTTTGACCAAGTTGATCAGGATCATCAAAACTTGCTCACGATCTGCATGGATGCACAGCTCTTGGGGAATAACCTCACTTATCAATTGAATTTGATTCTGCTCCAAACTTTCTTTTAGTAAGGTGCTGATGTCTTCAAAAAGAGCTTGTACACTGAAATACGATTTTTCTGGTTTGGGAATACTTGTATAATCCCGGTAGGCATTGACAAACCCCACCAAGCCTCGGCTCCTTCCTGAAATGGTCTGCAAACCTTCTTGAAGGTCTTCAAAACCGTCATCCAAAATGATATGTTTACCACCTTCTATATAGACATCTTCCTCCAAAATGGTCTGAAGGGAATTGACCAAAGTGGCAATAGGAGTGATGGAATTCATGATTTCATGGCGGAGTACTTTGGTCAGGTTTTGCCAAGCGTCCAGCTCCTGTTGCTTTAGGGCTGCGCTGATATCCTGAAAGGAAAGTAAGAACCATTGTTTTCCACCCATTTTCAATTCAGTACAGCGTACATTGAGATGCAGTGAACCGTTGATTTTGGTGGAGAGGTCCTCACCGGTCTTGAGGGAAAGGATTTGCTCCAAAAATTCAGGGGAGATTTTTTTTAGGTCATGGATATCTTTAAACTGGGTGATTTGCAAAAGGTGTTTGGCAGCATTGTTGACCAAACCAATTTTTCCTGTGGTATTATAAGAGATGATACCAATATTGATATGTTGGATGATAATTCGCAGAAAAAGTACTTGTTCTTCTTTTTCTGCCCGAGTTTTTTTGAACTCATCCATCACCTTGTTAAAAGCCTGGTTCAATTGTCTGTAAGAACCTCCCAGTTGACTATCATGGCTAAAGGAAGAGGTGAAATCAGCATATTGGATAGATTCGAGGAATCGGGTGATTTTTTCATTAGTTCTTTGGTTGTACTTAATCAACTCAAAAACTTGAAGTATCAGGATACCTAAAAGCAATACCGGACCAAAAATTATATTTAGTTTAAAGAGGAGGTAAGCCCCCGATAGAATAGTCAGGAGGATTAACAATACCCTGGTGATAATATGACCTATAGCCGACTTATAAGCCATATTTTTCGAGTCTACGATACAGTGAAGACCTGGTAAGCCCCAATTCTTGCGCTGCTTTAGTAATATGCCCATTGTGCTTTTGCAATGCCTTTCGGATCAATATTCTCTCGACATCTTCAATATTTAAATGATCCAAACTGACGGTCTCGCTAGACCTGTCTACATCTCCCGGGTTTTGAAAAAAGAGGTCCTCAGGCTGGAGGACATGCTTATTGCTCATGATAACTGCCCTTTCGATACCGTGTTGAAGTTCCCTGATGTTACCTGGCCATTGGTATTTCTGCATGCGTTTGAGCAGGGAATCACTGGCTTTACGGATATCCTTGCTGTATTTTTTTGAGTAGAATGCGATAAAATGGTCAGTAAGTAGAGGAATATCCTCTGTACGATCTCTAAGGGAAGGTAAATTGATTTCAATGGTATTGAGTCGGTAAAGTAAATCCTGCCTGAAAGTATTCTCTCTGATCATGTCTGCCAATGGCATATTGGTCGCGGAAATAAGCCGGATATTGATTTCTTTTTGCTGGTTGCTGCCTACTTTGGTGACCGTCCGGTTTTGTAAAACTGCCAAAAGCTTGGATTGGGAGGCCATGGGGATATTGCCGATTTCATCCAAAAATAAGGTGCCTTTATCCGCTTGCTCAAAACGCCCAATCCTATCTTCGCGGGCATCGGTAAATGCCCCTTTTTTGTGTCCAAATAGTTCACTTTCAAAAAGTGAAGGGGTGATAGCACCTAAATCCACTCCCACAAATGCTTCTCTGGACCTCTTGGAGTGGCGGTGAATGGCCCTGGCAATTAGTTCCTTTCCGGTTCCGTTTTCTCCCAAGATCATTACATTGGCATCTGTGGCAGCTACTTTTTCTATCGTGTCAAAAACCTTTTGCATGGCTTGGCTCTGACCGATAATATCCTTGAATTTACGGTCTATATCGGCGTATATCAATTGTTGCTGGTTTTTAAGGTCTGCTACCTCAAGTTTGGATTGACGCAGCTTAAGTGCCGAATGTAAGGTGGCCAACAGTTTATCATTATCCCAAGGTTTCAGAACAAAATCCGTAGCACCTTCCTTGATGGCTTTCACTGCCAAATTAATATCTCCATATGCAGTGATCAATACAACTACTGCAGAAGGGTCAATGGATAAAATCCTGTCCAGATGTTGAAACCCTTCTTGCCCGCTACTGACGTCTTTGGTAAAGTTCATATCCAGCATGATCACATCATATTGCTCATTATGGAGCAATATGGGCAGCAGGTCAGGGTTGGTCTCCGTGTCCACTTTCACAAAGTGCCTCTTTAAAAAAATCTTGGCGGCTTTGAGCAAATCCTCATTGTCATCAATGATCAATAAGTTCCCTGTTTTTGGTGTTCGCATTTTAAATATCTAATTGTATCAGGATAAGGTGACAGCCAACCTGTCGAGCCAATTATTCCAAACGGCATACCGAAAGCCAAAAAGAACGATTAATATTTTGAATATAGTCGTTTCCGGACAATATAAGTAGTTTTTATTTTTTGAGGTGAAGGGAAGCTATTCTCATCAGTTTTCAAGCTTTTGATTTTTTCGTCCGCCAGCGAACGAAAATGTTCGAAGAGAAACAGCACTAATTTATAAAAAGTCCTTGTTGAGGCATTTTAGACCGTTTTTCACTGGCATGTAAATTGGCAAAGACCTATTGCCCATTAAAGGGAAACTAGTTTTTGCACATGGATAGAAAAATTGAAAAGAAGACCTGGACGCCAAAGTTTATCGCCATGATTATTATTGGAGTAGCCGTATTGTCCTTAATAGTTTACCAGTTGCTATTTGCTGATAATAGAAGTTCGCTATATGTAGAAAAAGAAAGATTATCCATAGCTACTGTAAGCGAGGGAGAATACAAGGATTATATCACCGTATCTGGCACCATGCAACCGGCAGAGACCTTTTATTTGGATGCGATAGAAGGAGGGATAATACAAGAAGTGGTCAGGGAGTCTGGAGCCTTTGTTGAAGTTGGAGATACCATTTTGACTTTGACCAATTCCAATTTGCAGTTGGATGTAATGCAAAGGGAAACCATGTTGTACGAACAGATCAATAATCTTCGACAAACGAGATTGTTATTGGATCAGAATGATCTTAACCAACAAGGACAGCTAGCTGAAATTGATTATCAAATCAGTTTGTTGAAGCCTCAGTATAAACGGTTCAAAGAGTTGCATGAGAGGAAGTTGGCATCTGACCGAGAGCTAGAGGAGGTAAAAGAAGAATATGAATACAATATCAAGAGAAGGCAACTGACCTATGAGTCTTACAAGAATGACTCCATCGCACGGTCCATCCAGCTGCAACAGTTAAAAGCTTCAGAGGCCAGAATGCAAAAGTCCCTGGAAGGTGTAGGCCATATCTTGGATAACCTGATCATCACTGCACCAATTACTGGGCAGTTGGCTACAGAAAAGATAGAAATAGGCCAGTCCATTCAATCTGGTGAAAGATATGGACAGATCGATATCTTGAATGAATTTAAGGTAAGGGTTCAGATAGATGAGCTGTATTTGCCGAGAGTGAGAAAAGGTCTTAGGGGAAGCTTTTCTTTTTCAGGAGATAATTATGCAGTTGAAATTTCAAAAATCTACCCGAGCATTTCTGAGGGGAGGTTTGAAGTGGACATGCTGTTTCTTGAAGGGACGCCTCCTGGAGTGAGAAGGGGGCAGTCTGTTCGTATCAAGCTGGAGTTGGGGAACAGTGAGAGGTTGTTGTTATTGCCTACCGGAGGCTTCTACAAGGATACAGGCGGGAACTGGGTTTTTGTTTTGAACAAGTCTGGCGATAAAGCCCAAAAGAGAAACATACGACTTGGAAGAAAAAACCCGGATCATTTCGAAGTGCTGGAAGGCCTAAATGAGGGTGATAAAGTGGTTGTGTCAGGTTACGAAAATTTCGGAGACAATGAGGTGCTGCTGTTGAAGTAGGAAAGTTGAAGAGGGAAGTATGAAGGACGAAGTAATAGGGGCCGAATAGTTAAGAATTTGAAAAAGCATTGGGAGAAGGATTTTATCTAATCTAATGAATATGCCATCATCCTTTTGGTCAAAAATTGAACAACAAATAATAAAATATAATCTACGATGTTTCTGACTCAAACTTAGGACATCGGACATCTGACAACGATATGCAAAACGTCATTAAAACAACCGCCCTGAAAAAGCTCTATGCCACTGAGGAAATAGAGACCACGGCTTTGGAAAGCATTGATATCGAAATCAAGCAAGGGGAGTTTGTGGCCATTATGGGCCCTTCGGGATGTGGGAAATCTACCTTGCTGAATATCCTGGGACTTTTAGATAATCCGGATGAAGGAGAATACCATTTCCTAGACCATGAGGTGGCCAAGTTCTCGGAAAGAAAACGTTCCCAGTTGAGAAAGGGCAATATTGGATTTGTCTTTCAGAGCTTCAACCTGATTGATGAACTGACTGTTTTCGAAAATGTGGAACTCGCACTGCTTTATTTGAAGGTGCCTGCCAGTGAGCGAAAACAAAAAGTGGAACATGTGCTCGAACGGATGAATATCATGCACAGGAGGAATCACTTTCCGCAGCAGCTTTCTGGAGGTCAGCAACAGCGGGTGGCCATTGCAAGGGCCATTATCACCAAGCCAGCCATTATCCTTGCCGATGAACCTACCGGTAATTTGGATTCCGCCAATGGTGAAGAAGTAATGAGGCTTTTGGAAGAATTGAACAATGAAGGAACTACCATTGTGATGGTTACCCACTCACCACATGACGCGAATTATGCCCACCGCGTGATCAATCTGTTTGATGGCAAGGTGGTGACGGAGAATATTAGAGAGCAATTCCATATTTAGTAGCAGGCTAGCCGCTGGATATAAACCTAAAGGAAAAAATAGAGCAGAGTAGGTCTTCTAAGTAGTCATTCAGAAGTACGAAACACTAAATAACTAAATATCAAAAAAAACGTCATGCTGAAACATTATTTTACCCTGGTCTTTAGAAATTTCAGAAAGCAAAAGACCACCTTTCTGATCAACCTGATAGGACTTTCTTTCGGATTGGCCTGTGTAGTCTTGATCTATTTGTGGATTCAGGATGAGAGAAATATGAATCAGTTTAATGATAAGAAAGATGATTTATATCAAGTACTGACCAATCATGATAATGAGGAAGGGATAGTAACACATGGATACGGCCCGGGACTTTTGGCAGATGCCATGGAAGAGGAATTGCCTGAAGTTGTAAGTGCAGCAGCGACTTCTCCCTTTATTGAAGATGTCTCATTTGCCAGTGGGATGGAAAAAATAGGAGTGGATGGTCTATTCGCAGATCAGGATTTGTTTTCTATGTTTACGATTCCTGTTCTTTATGGAAATCTATCCACTCTTCTCAGCGATATCAATAGTGTGGCGCTTTCTGAAAGTATGGCCAGAAAGCTTTTTGATGATCCAAAAGAGGCGGTTGGGAAAAGTTTGGAATGGCAGGTCTTTGATTTTTCGAATGAAGTTACTGTCAGCGGTGTGTATCAAGACTTTCCTCAAAACTCTACCTTAAGGCCAGCTTTTTTGATGGCCTTCGATTATTTCAAACAGATGCTGGGTGAAGGAATTCACTGGGACAACCACAATACCATGAGTTATGTTTTGCTGAAAAAAGAAACAGATGTTGATTTTTTTAACCAAAAAATCGATGGATTTATAAAATCAAAACTTGCGGATTCCAATGTTCGCCCAATGGTACAAAACTTTGGTGATACCTATTTGCACGGAAATTACGAAAATGGAAAAGTGGCAGGCGGGAGGATTCAATATGTCTACTTGTTCAGTATCATAGCCTTGTTGGTTCTGGCCATTGCCTGCGTGAATTTTGTCAACCTTACCACGGCCAAAGCCATCAGCAGAAGTAAAGAAGTGGGCATAAAGAAAGCCATTGGTGCTGATAGAAAACAATTGATTGATCAGTTTTTGGTGGAAGTATTATTACTTACGGCTACAGCTTTAATCCTGGCCTTGGTGCTGGTTTACTTCTTATTGCCTCAATTCAATCAAATCACTCACAAGCACCTCAGTTTGTTTCTGACTGTTCAGCAGTGGGCATTTATTGTAGGGATTGGATTATTTACAGCAATCTTGTCCGGCATTTATCCTGCCTTATACCTTTCTGGGTTTAAACCTTCCAGTGTATTGAAAGGGGTTCAACGTGGAAGTTTTGGAGAGGTAATGGCCAGAAGGGGATTGGTGATTTTTCAGTTTGCCGTTTCTTTGACGATGATTATCTCGATCATTGTTGTGGCGAAGCAAATCTCACACGTAAAGCAACAAAACCTAGGCTATCAAAAAAATAACATCCTAAACATAACTCCATATGGCTTGTCAGGACAACGTTATGAGACTTTTATTGAGCGAGTAAAAGCTGTTTCAGGAGTGGAGCAGGCCTCTGGGATTTTTCATTCCATGGCTGGCGCTGGCAGCTCCACTATAGGTTTGACTTGGCCTGGGAAGGATCCGAATACCAATGTGAAGTTTGAAAATATTTCTGTGGGATATGACCTTATAGAAACTTTAAATATGACTTTGATCGAGGGGAGGTCCTTTTCAAAGAAATTTGCAGCTGAGGATACGAAAATAATTCTTAATGAAGCAGCGATCAAAGCCATGGGCATGGATGATCCTATTGGAAAGACAGTCAACTTGTGGGGAGCAGACAAGGAAATCATTGGTGTGGTCAAGGATTTTAACTTCGAATCTCTTAGGGAAAATGTGAAACCAGCTTTCCTAAAATACAAACCAGAAACTGCCCAGCACATTATGGTGCGTATCAGCCCAAAAAATACCCAAGCTACTTTAAAAGGCATTGAAAGCCTTTACCATGAGATAAGTCCAGGAGATGTCTTTGAGTATAAATTTTTGGATGAAAACTATCAATCCCAATATGAGGCTGAGCAAAGGGTGGAGGCCTTGGCCATGTATTTTGGGGCGTTGGCCATTTTGATTTCCTGCCTAGGACTCTTTGGCTTGGCAGTATTCAGTACGGAGAAACGCAAAAAGGAGATCGGTGTGCGCAAGGTATTGGGAGCCTCAATCGGGTCCATAGTGAAATTGATAACAGGGGAGTTTGCCCGATTGATTTTGGTAGCCATTGCCATTGCTGTTCCCTTTTCTTGGTTTGCAAGCAGTAGGTGGTTGTCAGGTTTTGCCTATCGTACTTCACTGGACTGGTGGGTTTTTGTGATAGCGGGTTTGTTGATTATGCTGATTGCCATGCTTACGGTGGGCACCCAAGCTTTCCGGGCCGCCAATGTAAATCCAGTGAATTCATTGAGAGATGAATGAAGAACGAAGAGGGAAGAACGAAGCTTGAAGTAAGATGAAGGAATTCTCATTACTTAATACTCAATACTATAAAAAGCCATGTGGAAGAACTATATAAAAATTGCTTGGAGAAACCTTTGGAAGAACCCTATATATTCCATGATCAATATTGGGGGACTTGGGATAGGTATAGCTTGCTGTTTATTGATCTTCCAATATGTCGCTTTTGAATTTAGCTTCGATGAGTTTCATGAAAATGCTTCGGATATTTATCATGTTTCTTGGAGTCGGGTACAAAATGAAGGAGAGCCCAGTGTCAATACTGCGACTGGATGGCAGGTTGGGCCAGCACTTGCTGAAGAGACACCGGATGTTCGCCGCTATGTAAGAATTCACCCAGAATATGGCAGTGCGGTTGTTTCCAATTCTGACCATCCTGTCAAAACATTCGAAGAAGAGAAAGTCTATTATGTTGATTCTACATTCTTTCAGCTATTCACTTTTCCTCTGGTGTATGGAGATGCCAGTCGAGTACTTGAACCTGGGACACTTGTGTTGTCCCAATCTGCTGCAAAAAAATACTTTGGAGAAGAAGACCCGATTGGTCATTCCCTTGATGTTACAGGATGGTTTGGTGGGGAATTCCATTATCATGGAGTGGTAAATGGAGTATTCAAAGATGTACCGACCAACTCGCAGCTTCAGTTCGAATTTCTAGTTCCAATGTCAGGTCTTTTTCAACAGAGTGAATACAATGATCCTTCTACGGGCTGGGGATGGAATAATTTTATCACCTATGTCCAGCTTCGACCTGATACAGATCCTGTGGAGGTTGACAGGAAGTTTACAGAGATTTATATGCGTCATAGGCAAGAGAACTTCCAAAGAAGTAATGTCAGGGCATATGTTACTACAAGTCCCTTTCGTGATGTTTATCTTAATGAAGATTTAGCTCTTTATTCTTTTGCAAAAGGAAGCTCCAGAGCAGTATATTTTTTTATCATAATCGGTTTGATTACATTGTTGATAGCCCTTTTCAATTACATTAATTTGTCCATTGCAGGAGCACTCGGCAGGGCAAGAGAAGTAGGCGTTCGTAAGGCGGTCGGAGCACAGAAATTCCAGTTGATTTTCCAGTTTATTAGTGAATCTGCCCTTACAGTTTTTATCTCAACTGTCTTAGGTTTTGCTATTGCAGGATTCGTCTTGACTACGGTGAATAGCTTGGCAGATGTGGGTTTGACTTTTTGGCTTTGGAAAAGTTCAGGTTTTTGGTTCGTATTTCCATTCCTCTTTTTTGTTATCATTCTTATTTCTGGATTGTATCCGGCATTGATGCTTTCATCGTTTCGTTCCATGGATGTATTGAAAGGAAATAAAGGTACATTCAAGGGGGGGAGCAGAATGCGAGAGGGGCTAATCGTATTTCAGTTTGCCATATCCATTGTACTGCTTGTTGGAACTATAGTGGTTTACAAACAAGTCAACTATATGCAGCATATGGATCTGGGGATGAATTTGGAACAGGTGATGACCGTACCTGGCCCAAAGCTGATACCTGATGGAGTAGATAGAACAAATGCAGTGGAAACATTCACCCAAAGATTGTCCAGTCTTTCACCTGTTGGGGAAATTGCCACTTCTGGATCGATACCGGGCAAAGGATTTGCTTTTGGTACAAATGGATTCAGGAAGGCTTCAGCAGATCAGTCAGAAGAAATAGCTGCATCAGGCACTTCAATCGATACTAGTTTTATCAATCTTTATGGACTGGAGTTGGTGGCAGGTGATATAAAGAACAGGTCATACCTGGTGCCAGAGGGAGAACCTTCTCACATCCTGATCAACGAAACAGCTGCCTACTCATTAGGCTTTGATAAGCCGAAGGATGCCTTGGGCGAAGAGCTATCCCATGGTCTGGTAATCGGGGTTTTGAAGGATTTCAACTGGTCCTCAGCACATCATGCTCGGGAGAATACCATTTTCTACCTGTCTCCAAACAATCCTTATATTTCTATCAAACTGGGGACAGAAAACCTGCCAGAAACAATTTCTGCGATAGAAGCCCTTTATAAGCAGCATTTTCCCGGAAATCCATTCCAATATGCTTTCGTGGATGAGCAGTTTGACCAGCTGTACAAGAATGACCATAGGTTTGCAAGGCTTTTTGTGGTATTCACTTCTCTGGCCATCTTCATTGCCTGTCTAGGTTTACTTGGACTGGCTACTTATACAACTAGGCAACGGACCAAGGAAATAGGTGTTCGTAAGGTCCTTGGAGCTTCTGTAAGTGGTATTGTTGCTTTATTGTCCAAAGAATTTGTACGATTGATTTTGCTGGCAATACTTATTGCTTCACCCATTGCTTGGTATGTTATGAACAGGTGGCTTCAGAATTATGCCTACCAGATAGAGCTGAAATGGTGGATGTTTGTTGGTGCTGGTATGGCAGCTATTGTTATTGCTTTGCTAACGGTTAGCTCACAAGCAGTCAAGGCAGCACTGATGAATCCGGTAAACTCGCTGCGAAGCGAGTGAATGGAGGTTCTAGTATCAAGATTATAGACACTAGACTTAAGATATAAGATGAAAGAAAGATGAGAGTTGAAGTCTCACTACTCAATACAATAAAAAAGCCATGTGGAAGAACTATATAAAAATTGCTTGGAGAAACCTTTTGAATAAAAAAGGCTTTGCATTCATCAATATTGGCGGATTAGCAGTAGGTATGGCCAGTGCCCTCTTGATCCTGCTTTTGGTGCAACATGAATGGAGCATGGACAGGTTCCATCACAAAAAGGACCAGATCTTCCGGGTCATGAACCGGGCAGAGTTTAATGGAGAAATCCATGTTTGGGGAAGTACCCCAAAACCACTTGGACCTGCACTCAAAGAGGAATATCCAGCCATTTCGGCTTTTTCAAGGTTTTCCACCATGGATAATTTACTCTTTACAGTGGGGGAACAAAAGATTTCTTCTGATGGAGCCTTTGTTGACATTAGCTTCTTGGATATGTTTGATTTTCCACTATTGGAAGGGGACAAGCAAGTGGTTTTCAAACAACCTACAGACATTGTGATTACCCAGGATTTTGCTTCGCGATTATTTGGTTCAGCTGATGCATTGGGCAAAACGGTTTTGGTCAATAATCAGGAGACTTTTACGATAACAGGAATATTGGAGGACCTTCCATCAAACACCCAATTTTCATTTGATTATCTCGTGCCTTGGTCTTACATGGAAAAGTTGGGCTGGTCAGATGATTACTGGGGGAATAACTCAGTAGATACTTATGTGGAACTAAATGATCAGTCAGATCCACAGGTGGTGGGTGAAAAGATCAAAGATATTACCAAACGACATAGTAATACAGAGGAAACAGAGGTTATTCTACATGCCATGCCCGATTGGAGGTTATATTCAAGATTTGAAAATGGGGAGATTGCTGGAGGAAGAATTGAAATGATCAGACTTTTCGGTGTCATTGCTGGATTTATACTTTTGATCGCTTGTATCAATTTTATGAACCTCACCACTGCTAGAAGTGAAAAACGTGCCAAGGAAGTAGGCATTAGAAAAGTGGTAGGTGCAGGTAAAATGGCCTTGGTTTATCAGTTCTTGATCGAATCCATAATAATTTCAGCCTTGGCCGGGGTGATTGCCTTGGGAATTGTTCAGTTGATTTTGCCTTACTTCAACCAACTGATCGATAAAGATTTGTTCATTAATTTTACCAGTGTGTGGTTTTGGACGGGGCTTTTGGGTTTTGTTTTGCTGACAGGGGTATTGGCAGGGAGTTATCCAGCCTTCTTTTTATCATCTTTTATGCCAACGAAAGTCCTTAAAGGGACTTTTAGAAAGGTCAATTCCAAGGTGAATCCCCGAAAAATTTTAGTGGTGTTACAGTTTACCATTGCTATCATATTGATGATAAGTACTTTGGTGATTCAAAAACAAATTCGACACGGCAAGGACAGGGAAAATGGATACGACAGAAAAAACCTGATTTATATCCCACTTACGGATGATGTCAAAAAGCATTATGGGGTGATCAAGCAGGAGCTGATCAATGGAGGAACGGCAGAATCGATGACACGTACCCTTTCTCCATTAACAGAAATATGGAGCAACACTTGGGGGATTGATTGGGAGGGAAAGGATCCCGATGATAAAACGGTGTTTAACCGTTTTAATATAGATGAAGATATTGTCAGGACGGCCGGATTGACCTTATTAAGTGGCCGTGACTTGGATTTGGATAGATTTCCAAGTGATTCTTTGGCCATGCTCTTAAATGAAAGTGCGGTGAAGGCTATGGGTTTTGAAGAGCCTTTGGGGCAACTGGTAAATGATAGCGATACGGATTATCATGTGGTCGGTGTGGTAAAGGATTTTATCATGACCAACCCCTTTGAGCCTATAGAACCATTAATACTGGCAGGGATCAGAAGTGGCAATTGGACCAATGTAGCCCATATCAAGTTTAATCCCAGTCTAAGTACAGCTAATGCGCTAGCAAATACCAAGGAAGTTTTGGCCAAGTATAATCCGGATTTTCCTTTTGAATACACCTTTGTAGATGAAGCATATGCACAGAAATTTGAAAGCTCTCAGAAGTCAGCTAAGCTGGCGGCAAGTTTTGCCTTTTTGACCATCTTCATTTCTTGCCTGGGATTGTTTGGTCTGTCAGCTTATATCGCAGAGACCCGTACCAAAGAAATTGGTATTCGAAAAGTATTGGGAGCATCAGTGGGATCATTGACTTCTTTACTTTCTAGGGATTTTGTGCTATTGGTAGTGATCTCCTGTGCGATTGCTTTTCCGGTTGCTTGGTGGGCGATGAGTCAGTTTTTAAAGTCCTATGCCTATCGCATCAACTTGGACTGGTGGCTTTTTGCTTTGGCGGGTATTGGAGCGGTGTTGATCGCTGTTTTGACGGTCAGCTCACAAGCCATCAAAACGGCATTAATGAACCCGGTAAACTCACTGCGAAACGAGTGATGAAAGTAGCACTAGATATTAGACGCTAGAAATAAGATTTAAAAATAAGAAGGAAGAAAGAAGTTCCAATACTCAATACCTGTCTGCCGACAAGGCAGATTCATGACTAAAGACTATAGAAAGCCATGTTAAGAAACTATCTAAAAATTGCCTGGAGAAACCTGTTGAAAAATAAGGTGTTCTCACTGATCAATATATTAGGCCTGTCATTAGGCCTTGCGACATGCTTTTTGATTTACCAGTACGTGAGGTATGAGCGGAGCTTTGATGAGTTTCACGAAAAGAGCGAAAGGATTTATAGGGTTCCCATTTCGTATACTGGCAGCTTCGCTTCAGTGCCTCCCACAGCAGCTAATCATCCGGCGTTGGGTCCTGCCATGAAAAGTGACTTTGCTGAGGTGGAGGACTTTGCAAGGATGGTCAGGGCTACCTTGTTTATCGGGGGAAGCCAATTGTCAGATTTTACAGATGAAAATAACCCAGTCACCTTTAATGTAGAAAAACTCTTTTTGGCCGATGCTTCTCTTTTGGATGTGTTCAGCTTCCCATTGGTAGAAGGCGATGTATCAAGGGCATTAAAAGAACCTGAGACGATAGTGATTACTGAAAAACTAGCAAAGAAATATTTTGGAGATGAACCTGCAGTTGGAAAGGTGCTGAGCTTAAATAAAGAGTTGGATTTGACTGTAACGGGCGTTTTAAAGGATCTTCCGCAAAACTCCCACCTGCAATTTGACGCATTGATTTCATTTGCGACTCTGGGAGAGCAATGGGGATATGATACTTGGATTTGGCCAGAGTTTTACAATTATATTTTGTTGCGATCTGGAGCAGACCCATCTGCAGTCGAAAAGCAGTTTCCTGCATTTACAGAGAAATACCTAGGGGAGGTTCAAAGGCAAAATAATTTCCAGTCTCATTTTACGCTTCAACCTTTGGCTGACATTCATCTTAAATCCCATTTGTTGCTGGAGCAGAGTGCCAATGGAAGTGATCGGACTGTTTACTTTCTGTCTTTGTTGGCCCTGTTTATTTTACTGATGGCTTGGATCAATTATTTGAATCTCTCTACCGCAAAAGCGATGGAAAGATCAAAAGAGGTGGGTGTCAGAAAGGTAGCTGGAGCAGCTCGAAGTCAGCTTATTGCTCAGTTTTTTGTGGATGTTATGTTGGTCAATATGCTTGCTATTGGAATAGCGATTATACTGGTCATTATCGCTTGGGGACCTTTTGAAAGATTGGTGGAGGTCGACATGACTGCTTTTATATTCTCTTCCTCCGGAACTGCCAGCTTTACACAGTGGGGATATTTGATCATGATGTTTTTATTGGGGGTGATCTTTTTGGGCGCTTATCCTGCCATGCTGCTTTCTTCTTATAATCCTTCTTTGGTATTAAGGGGCAAATTCATCAAGTCTAAGTTTGGTGCCACGCTTAGAAAGTCATTGGTGACTTTTCAGTATGTGCTGACCATTGTATTGGTGGGAGGAAGCATGGTTATTTTCCAACAGCTCCGGTACATGCAAAACCAGGATCTGGGCTATAACAAAGATGAGATTCTTGTGGTGAATAGGCCTGTTGTAAGCAGTGACGATTACCAAAATAGCTCTTTATATTTCAGGGAAGAAGTAGAAAGACTATCTGCGATCAATGCGGTGACCTATTCGACTGATATTCCGGGAGAGCAAATTAAAGGTAGAAACCAGGTGAGGAGAATAAATCAGGAGCAAGGGGGTGGAATTGTGGTCTATCAACTTGGTATAGATGAGAATTTTGTCTCAACCTACGATCTCGAACTGGTAGCAGGCAGAGGACTGGGTGATCGAGATAAGCCGTTGTACTTGGATGGAACAGAGGATTTTGATAATCCAGCACCCTTGCTGATAAATGAAAGACTCGTGGAACAGCTAGGTTATCTAACTTCAGAGGAAGCCATTGCAAAAAAAGTATATTTTAAGATGGGACCTGAATTTATAACTGGTGAAATCATAGGTGTACTGAAAAACTACCATCAGCTTTCACTGAAAGAAGATATTGACCCTGTATTGTATTATTTCACGCCTCCCGGAAGTTTTACGTTTGCCTCAGTGAACATGAATATACTTGCGGTTGAGCAAACCATGGAGGCTATTCAAAAGGTATATGATCAATCATTTTCCGGAAACCCATTTGATTATTTTTTCCTCAATGAATATTTTGATCAGCAATATAGGGCAGATAAGACTTTTGGAGCTGTATTTAGAATATTTACCGTTTTTGCCATCATTGTAGCTGCTTTGGGTCTATTAGGATTGGCCATTTTTACAGTTGAGCAGCACACTAAGGAAGTAGGCATAAGAAAAGTACTGGGAGCTTCAGCATCGGATATACTGGTTATTTTTACCAGCAATTTCGTCAAGCTATTACTGCTGTCTTACCTCTTGGGTGGGCCCATTATATACTTTGTAAGTAAGAAATGGTTGCAAAATTTCAAGTATAGAATTGATTTGGGCTGGGATATTTTGGTGATGCCTTTAATCCTGATGCTTGTGATTACAATTGTAACAGTGATGGCCATAAGCTTGAAAACGGCACTTTCCAATCCTATAAAATCTTTACGATATGAATGAAATAAAGTCAGTGGAACAAAGAGCGAAGTCTCAATACCTGTCTGCCGACAAGGCAGGATCATTACTATAGATTATAAAAAGCCATGTTAAGAAACTATCTAATAATTGCCTGGAGAAACCTGTTGAGAAATAAGCTCAGGGCGGCCATCCATATACTTGGATTGGCAATAGGCATAGCTGCATGCTTCGTGATCTACAACATGCTTTCCTATGAGTATGGCTTCAATCGGGATGTACCTGGCTACGATAAGATTTTTCGTATCACCACAGTGACCTCCCATGGCGAGGATCGCTGGCCAAATGTTGGCGTGCCCTTTCCTATGGGGGATGCGGTCAAAGATGAAGTTGGTGGGGTAGAATCCTTGGCAAGGATATTTGATAACGCTAATGCAATGGTAGGCTTAGCGGAAAGGCCAACGGCTTTTGGGCGACAACGGCATGTGGTGTATACCGAAGATAAGTATTTCGATATTTTTCCTGCTAAATGGCTAGGAGGTAATCCGGAAAAGGCGCTAAATCGTCCAAATACCGTTGTGTTGACCCAAAGTTCTGTGAATAAGTACTTTGGAGAAATTTCAGTTCAGGAGGCTTTAGGTAAAGAATTGATCTATAATGACAGCATTTCAGTGCAGGTCACTGGAATCATTGAAGACATTAAGGAGAACAATGACCTTATCTACACGGATTATATTTCGCTGAGCACCTTGACCAGCTCCACATCTGCCAGAAAGTTTATCAATGCGGAGAATTGGGATAATGTAAATTCTGCTTCCCAGCTTTATGTGCAGCTCAGTCATCCCCAACAGCTTTCAAGTTACGAAACCAGTTTGGACCAGATCATTGACAAATACCTAAATAATGAGGAAGGCTGGTCTACAGAATTTTTCATAGAGCCCTTGTCCGATCTTCATTTTACGGTCAATCCAAACCATACTGCCAATAAGTTTACCCTAATGGGCTTGAGCATTATGGCAGTCTTTATCTTGATGATTGCCTGTATGAACTTTATCAATTTGGAAACTGCCCAAGCCATTGTCAGGGCAAAGGAAATTGGAATCAGAAAAACTTTAGGGAGTAGCCGGTTCCAATTAATGTTACAGTTTTTTAGTGAAACCTTGGTGATTGCTCTTTTGGCCTTGATGCTGGCCCTTTTGCTGACAGAGTTTTCAGTACATTATTTCGCTGAAATGATTCCTGCAGACATGGAAATCAATTACTTGTCCACCGGAAATATTTTGTTCCTTTTGGGCCTGGTAGTTTTGGTTACTTTGCTGTCAGCCATTTATCCTGCACTTATGTTGACAGGCTATAATCCTGTCAAAGCCATAAAGAATCAGCTAAAGGACATTCACCAAAACAGGTGGGGGTATTTCGTTCGGAAGAACCTGACTGTGCTCCAGTTTACCCTGTCAATAGGCTTTATCATTGGGGTTTTGGTGATTTCTCACCAGTTGAAATATCTGGCCAATGAATCCATGGGCTTTAATAAAGAATTGGTTCTTTATGCCGATACACCATTTTTGGATGAATCAGGGCGAAATGACCAACTAAAAGAAAGTTTGGAGCGATTGTCTTTTGTAAAGTCTGTCAGCCTCAGTGGGGATATTTTAGCCTCAAGGTCTTTGTTTACGACCACGATAGAAAGACATAAAGGAGAGGAAATAGAAGAGTTGGGTATTCAGGCAAAAAACGGGGACAGCCTATTTGTTGATACTTACGAGGTACCTCTTTTGGTAGGTAAAAGAATCGAGAATGATTCCACTGAGATTTTGATCAATGAAACTTTTATGAAAGATCTCGGGTATGATTTTCCAGCTGATGCGATAGGAGAACAATTGGTATTGTATGGAGAAAGAAATGTGGAAGTGGTCGGGGTGGTAAAGGATTTTAATTCCCGGTCTTTGTATGAGCAGATCAGGCCATTGGTCATATTTTATGAACCAGAATACTTTACTAAAATCAATGTTAAACTTCAAGCCAACACAAACTTACAGGAAGCAAAAAGTTTATTGGATAAAGAAATGAAGGAGCTCTATCCTGAAGAGGATAGTGGATTTAGGTTTTTCGATGAGCTTGTGGCCAATTTTTATCAATCCGAGCAAAAACTACAAGAGGTTCTAAGCTTTGCCACCGTCTTGGCCATTTTGATTAGCGGAATGGGGCTATTCGGCCTTTCAGCTTTTACCATTGCCCAACGAACCAAGGAAATAAGTATCAGAAAGGTTTTGGGTGCATCTGCAAGTCAAATATTGGTTTTGATTTCTAGGGAATACATGGTATTGATCCTCATAGCCTTTGTGCTAGCGGTAGTGCCCACTTGGTTACTGTTGGAAGAATGGCTCAAGCAGTTTGCCTACCGTACTCCCATGCCCATAAGCCTTTACTTATTGGCGGGCTTCTTGGCCTTTTTACTCTGTGTAGTAATCGTGGGATTACATTCCTTGAGGACCATCAATAGAAATCCATCAGAAGTATTGAAAAGTGAATAGCATTAAAATTAATCTGATTATCCGCTATGATGCCAGTAACCATACATCCTTTGCTCAAGTGGTCGGAAGCCTGTCTAACTTCCAGGTAGACCTGAAGTCTGAAGCAGCTGATACTTTAACCGAAAGGGTAGTTTCTACTCGCTTTTAATCTTTACTGGTAAAATTGGGATATACATAAAAATTAATAAGAATAAAATGATCAAACTAAGCAACATTGATAAGTATGTCGACTCGAAGTTCCAAAGGGTATTTATTTTAAAAGGAATAGACTTGGAAATTGAGCAAGGGGAATTTGTAACCTTGATGGGCCCCAGTGGAGCAGGAAAATCTACCCTCTTGAATATCATTGGCCTTTTGGATGATGACTATGTAGGAGATTATGAGTTTGAAGGGGAAATGGTCAATAAAATGAAGGAAAAACAGCGGCATGCCCTTCACAAAAAGGAATTTGGCAATATTTTTCAAGCTTATCATTTGATTGATGAACTGACAGTTTATGAAAATATCGAAACTCCTCTTTTGTATAGAAGCGTCAGTAGCAGTGAAAGAAAAAGTATCGTTGCGGAATTGTTGGATCGGTTTAACATGGTGGCTAAAAAAGATTTGTTTCCTGCCCAGCTCAGTGGGGGCCAGCAGCAGTTGGTAGGGATTGCCCGGGCGATTGCAGGCAAGCCCCGGGTCCTTTTGGCAGATGAGCCAACGGGGAACCTTCATAGTAATCAAGCCAAACAGATCATGGAAGTGTTTGCAGAGTTGAACAGGGAAGGAACGACCATTATTCAGGCCACCCATGCGGAAGAAAATGCAGCCTATGGCAATCGCTTATTGGAGATTGTGGACGGAAAAATAGAAGAAGATAAGATTTTAATAAAATGAAAATAAGAAAAGCAATTGGTTTGATGGTGGGGCTACTCCTAGTGGGCAATGCCCTTAAAGCCCAGGATACATTAAAGCTGAATTTTGGGGAGGCGATTCAGTTGGCATTAAAGAAAAATGTTGAATATAATACTAAGCTTAATAACCAAGAAACCCAAGAGGCCTTTAGAAAACGTGCATTTTACAGTAACTTTCCAGCTATAGGAGTGGGCTTGAATTCAAGAAGGGTAACAGGACAACAGACCCAGCAGGTAGATGATGGATTTGTGGTGGATAATTTCACCAACTATTCCACTTCAGCGAGTGTAGATGCCAGCATGCCTATTTTCAATATGTTCCGTAGAATAAATACCTATAAAGCAGAGAAACTTAGGGAAGAGGCTGGAGTTAGGGATTTGGATCGATCTGAGCAGGATGTGGTCTTCCAAGTGGCCAATCAATATTTGCAGGTTTTGCTCAGCCAGGAGCTGCTGAAAATAGCTGACGAAAATCTCGAAAACCAACAAGAGCTACTACGACAAATCGAAGGCTATGTGGACGTGGGGCTTAGAACCCTTTCTGACCAATACAACCAACAATCTGAGGTGGCCAGACTTGAAGCGGTCAGGTATGATGCAGAAATACAGCTGATGAATGATGTGTTTACTTTGGCGGAAACACTCCAAATGGAGAAAGGGGAGGTGCCAGATGTTCAACCTATTCAGCAAAGCCTTTCTGCAGTGAGCTATGGTAATCAGCGATTGGATCAATTGCTGGATGTGGCGATGAGTCAGCATCCGGGAATTAAGAGGGAAGAACTGCTTTACAGTGCTTTTGGTAAGGAAGCCAAAGCTGCCAATGCAGGTTTTTACCCGAGCATAGACGCATACTATGGATACAGCTCCTTTAGCACATCCATTGTGGATAGAACATTCAATGATCAGTTTTTTGAATTCAACCCAAGCAGTGTGATTGGCATAAGCTTGAACATTCCTGTTTTTTCTAATTTCAATAACAAAGCCAGTTTGACCCGGAGCAAAATGGCCGTTAAAAACCAGCAGATCGTTCAAGAGGCCCTTGTGAAAAAAGTCTATCAGCAAGTACGATTGGCCCATGCCAATTACCAAGCAGCCCTCAAGAAAACAGAGACCACTAAAGTACAGTTGAATGCTGCTGAAGAAGCTGCGCTGGTCATTGGAGAAAGGTTTAAGCTAGGACTGAACAACTTTGTGGATTTGGCTACTGCCAACCGTCAACTGGTGCAAGCTCAGTCTGATATGGCTCAGGCTAGATATACCCAGTACTTTCAGGATATTTTATTAATGTATGCTGTTGGGGTCTTGGAGACAGGTAATCTTAGAAAGATGTAAACTTAAGTTTTTATGAAAAGTGACACACTGCTAGGGAAGGATTTCTTGGCGTGATTGCCCATTTAAGGTGTCGTTAATGCACCGTTATTTTGTGATAGATAGGATCGATATTTGTAGGTATGGGATTAATGTTTAACCTAAAAACCAAAACAATGGAAAAGATCACGGTAACAACTAAAGTAAATGCACCAGTAGATACGGTATGGGCTTATTGGACGAGTCCCGAACATATTACCAAATGGAATGCCGCTTCCGATGATTGGCATACTCCACATGCAAGCAATGATCTTAGAGAAGGAGGCGTATTTACTTCTCGAATGGAGTCAAAGGATGGTAGCATGGGCTTTGATTTTTCAGGAACTTATAATAAAGTGGAGGAAGGAGCTCTTTTGTCTTACGCCATGGAAGATGGGAGAGAAGTGGAGGTGATTTTTACACCAGAGGGAAATAGTACTTTGGTGAAGGAAACATTTGATCCAGAGCAAACAAATCCAGTGGAAATGCAAAAAGGGGGCTGGCAGGCTATTTTGGACAATTTCAAAAAGTACGTTGAGTCAAAAATTTGACTGTCATTTTTAAAGTTATGTTCCAATCAAATAACCCAATTACACCATGAGTATTGTTCAAAAAAGTCAAAATATCATTCCATTTCTTTGGTATGATAAGGATGCGGAAGAGGCGATAAAACTATACACCAATCTATTTCCAAATTCCGAAATCAATTTCATAAAAAGGTGGCCTGAAGGAGCTCCATTTCCCGCAGGGACCATTCAGATGAGTAGTTTTACCATTGATGGTTTGCAGGTTTATGCCTTTGACGCGGGTCCTGCATTCAAATTCAATGAATCTGTTTCTTTATTTGTCAAGTGTAAGGATCAAGATGAAATAGACCATTACTGGGACAAACTTGCGGCCAATGGCGGTAAAGAGTCCCAATGCGGTTGGCTGAAGGATAAGTTTGGAATGTCATGGCAGATCATTCCCGAAGCTCTTGTGGAAATGATGGAATCTCAAAATCACCGACGGGTACAGCAGATGATGGAAGTTATGATGCAGATGAAAAAGTTGAAGGTGGCTGAATTGGAAGCTGCTTTCAATAAATAGTGATTCCAATCAAATAAAAGTTATTTTGATGTCATAATGATTCGGTTAAAAGATCTTTCTAAATCTATTCTTAATCCAGCGGTGTAAACATTTACACTTTTCTCTCCTAAATGGTCTCGATTATTGTTTGAATTGATCCTAAACTCACTATAGAAATAGGCATGTTTCAAGGGTTTATATTCAAAGCCTAATATGTAATAGTCTGTTTTGAATCCATTGCTGAGAGGAAGGTTCAATATTTTGGGCTTGTATTGGTTAAAACCTGCTATGATGCTGAATTCTTGGAAAGTATATTTTGAATAGAATTCTATACCTGATGCGTCAAATACAATGGCTGCAATATCATTACCAATATAATTTCTCCTTAAGTCTCCATTGGATTGATCAGAATAAACCAACCCCAAATCCCATTTATTGTTGACATAATTAATTCCAAATGCCATGTATTCAGGATTCTTGTCAAATCCTATGGTATTTTTCCTTAGGGTATCTTGGATCAATACTCTATAGTAGGTTCCGCCAATTTTTAATCCTTTGATTAATTCAAGTTGACCAGATATACCGTATCCATCTATAATGTGGTTATTATTAGCGTTTTCTGCTTGTAATTGAAGGCCTAGGTGAAGTTTGCCAAATTGATTTCTGTAGGTGATGGCTTGATCGGCACGACCAGTTCCCGTTGTGCCTCCATCTGTCCCAGAGGTATAAGTGGCGGTTCCACCACCACCAAATACATTGAACTTGTCCGTATATCCAGTCACATCATAGTAAACGCTCCATTGCTTACCCACCATGATAGTTCCTCCTCGCTTAAATTTCACTCCCAAATACCCCAGTCGGGTACCAAAGACTTGATTGACCTGATAACTGTCGATGTCAATAAATCCACCACTGGTGGAGGCATCTAAATTAAATTGCTGGTCTCCTCGAAACATGTTTAATGAGAGTTCTGACCCAGCAAAGAAGGTTGAGTTTTCTTTTGATAAAGCAATTTCAAAGCCAATTCTAGAGGCGTTTTGTTGGATTTCCAATTCTCCATTAAAAAGAGAAAAATGACCTCTAAAGCTGCTATAAGGCTTGAATGATAGGGTGAGCGAATCATTTCTGGTTTGAGCACCTAGATTAAAGCCAGAGCAAAGAATTAGAAAAATAAAAACTAATTTGATCTTCATTATTCCAATGTTTATCTGGTAAGGGAATTAGATTTTGATAGACGAAGTATCTTTAAACGAATGGTTTTCTTTATTTTTAGAATTGACTCATTCTGGTGTTAAATTCTCTAAGTCAGTTGCTTGGCTAATTCTCACAATAAAATCACGTGTGTATTTTCGAGCTGGTTTTCATAAATTTTGGTATATCAATTTAGCTTTTTTATTTCTATAGTCCATCTTCTTTGATTCATTTTGATTTGGAGAAAGAGGGAAAATGAGGTTGATATAATGTTAACATTAAGTTTTCATTTTAGTTGATCTAAAGGTTTATTTTTGTCTTAACTAAATCCTCGTAAAAAAATGAGTGCTAGAATATATGTAATGACACTTTTGATTACCTGTTTCTTTGTTTTTAATGCTTTCGAGCTGGTAGCGCAAAAAATTCAAATCAACCCATATCTTCAAAATGCTGCTCCCCATGAAATGACCATCATGTGGCAGACAGACTTTGGTGAGGAAAGTGTTGTAGAGTGGGGTAAGACTCCTGAGCTTGGCAATAAAACAGAAGGAGAGGCTTTTGATGTGAATTTCAGCGAGGTAAGACTTCATGAGGTGACAGTTTCAGACTTGGAAAGGTTTACGGGATATTTTTACCGAGTCAAAACAGGAAAGGCTGTTTCAGATGTCTATCAGTTCAAGACGCCTCCTTTTGCAAGTGACCAAAAATCATTCAGCTTAGTAGCCATGAGTGATATGCAGATAGATAGCAATGAGCCTGATAAGTTTGGGGAGATAGTCAATGAGGGTATTTTGGCATATATGGATCAAGAGTTTGAAGGAAATGTTCCGGAAAACTTGGCTATGGTGCTCATTCCAGGTGACCTAGTTCAGAATGGCGCTAAATATCACCAATGGCAAGAGCATTTTTTTAATCCTGCAGAAAAGCTTTTTTCGGAAGTTCCTGTATATCCAGTTTTGGGGAACCACGAAAATCAGTCAGTCTATTACTTTAAGTATTTTAGTCTTCCTGAAAACGGAAGTCCAGAGTATGCTGAAAATTGGTGGTACAAGGATTATGGTAATACCCGAATCCTTGGGTTGAATTCCAATGTTGAAGATGGAATAGGAGGGTCAGACTATCAATTACAATGGTTGGATAAAGTGCTGGAAGAAACAGCTGGATTGGAGGAGATAGATTTTGTCTTTGCTCAAATGCACCATCCCCACAAATCTGAATTATGGATTCCAGGAGAGTCTGATTTTGCAGGAGAAGTAGTGAAGCGATTGGAAAAGTTTACGGAAGATACTGGTAAGCCAAGTATACATTTTTTTGGACACACCCACGGTTATTCTAGAGGCCAGTCCAAAGATCATAAACACCTATGGATCAATGTAGCCAGTGCTGGTGGAGCACTGGACAATTGGGGAGAGTTTGAAGGTAGGGATTATGATGAATTTACAGTGACCCAAGATGAATATGGATTTGTGATGGTGGAAGTGGATGCCAATCCATCAGACCCTAAATTTGTGGTAAAAAGAATCAGTAGAGGAAATCAGTACAAGTTTAGGGAAAATGAACAGACCGACTCCATAACAGTTTGGAAATATGATAGAAATCCCAAAAAGCCAAAACCCATAGGGCCTGTAAAGGAGGAAGTAGACCCTAGAAGGGTTAAACTGAAAGCGGGAGAGTTTGCAAGCGATAGAAAAGGAGCTTTTCATGCAGCTTCAAATTGGCAGATCAGTACCTCATCAGATTTTAAGACTTTGGTATTGGACAGTTGGAAGCAGTTTGAGAATTGGTATTATAATGAAAACCAGCAAAAAGACGACGACTTAACTGATGAGACAGTTTATAAGTTGCTTAACAAAGGGCAAGAATATTACTGGCGAGTGAGGTATAGGGACCAGAATCTAAATTGGAGTGATTGGTCAGAAGCAGCTTCGTTTAAAGTTGTTGGTGAAGAAAAGTAAATGATGAATCTAAATATTAATTGGATTGGAGGATTTCTCGAATTTTGTCAATTGAAACAGGTTTAACAATAAAACTATTGATGATTTGGTATTCGGTCGCTTTCTCCCTGTCTTTTGGGTCTATGGAACTTGAAATGATATAAACCACTACTGATGGCTCAGACAGAAGTTTGGTGAATTCATCCAGAAACTTCCATCCATTCCAAATGGGCATATTAATGTCCAATAAGATCAAATCAGGTAGGCTTTCGCCATCGGAAATGACTTGGGACAAGTTTTCATAAGCTTCTTTGCCATTTTCATAAAAAATGGTCTCAACATCGAACTTTCCAAATTCGATGATTTTTTTTAGCCCAAATGTGTAAATGGGATCATCATCGATGATACATAGGCTTTTTGTCTTTTTCATTTTTTAAGTAAATTTTGAATTTTGAGCCTTTATTTACTTCACTTTCAACTTCTATCCGTCCGCCTAAAGCTTCGATTTGACTTTTGGTAATGAATAATCCAATACCACGTGCCTCAGGATGTCTGTGAAATGTTTTGTACATCCCAAATAGTTGGGAACCATATTGTTCAAGATCTATTCCCTTCCCATTATCTTCGAATAAAATTACTTTGTATTGCATGGAATGGAAAGAGGATATTTTAATATAACTGTCTACATTTTCCGATCGGTACTTGATACCATTGGTCAGCAGATTAAGAACGATGCTGTCAATATAGGCAGGTAGGCCTAGAATTACTTCGTCAGGCTTTATTTCATTGATAATTTTAACTTGAGCAGCATCCGCGATTGCAGCTACATTTTCAATCGCCGACTTTATGGAATTAGATAATGAAATGGCTTGGAGGTTTTCTTCAAGCGTAGTCTGTATCATGGCCACTTCATTCAAGTGCTGAATGGTTTGGGCCAAGTTATTAGATGCTGTTTTTAATAGTTTATATTCTTCTTTTTCGGTTAATTTCTCATTTTCATTAGTCAGTAGGTCAATCATAAAACCTATATTGCTGGAGTGGGACCTTAGGTTATGGGAAACGATATGGGCAAAATTCTTGAGCCTGTTATTTTGTTCTTGGCTGGTTTTTAGTAAGGAATGGATTTTATTTTTTGCTTCTTTTAATTCAGAAATATCAATAATCTGGGAAACCACATATAGAATTTTTCCTTCGTTATTCCTTACAATGGAAACCGCCAAAATGATGTATATGATATGGCCATCCTTGTGGAAATACCTCTTTTCCATTTGATAATGATCCCTTTTCCCATCCATCAATTCCTGAAAAAGCACCAGGTCTGCATCCAAATCTGCAGGAAAAGTGATGTCCTGAAAGGTCAATTGTCTAAGCTCTTCTTGCGAATACCCTACTATTTCACAAAGTTTATTATTCACTTTTAGCCATTGGCCCTTTTCGTTGAGTATGGCCATGCCAATAGCGGCATGTTCAAAATTGGCCCGGAATGACTCTTCACTGATTCTCAGCTTTTCCCTTTCTTCACGTAGCTTGAGCTCATTGGTTTTTCTCAAATCAATATCCTGAACTGTTCCATAAATTTGGGTACACTTGTTTGCTGTGATTTGAGGTATTCCCACAATTTTCACCCATTTGGTTTTCTCTTTTGAAATGGAGATGGGCAATTCCAATTCATAGGATTCCCCTTTTGAGATGGCGTTTTGATAGGCATTAAGCAGGCTTGTCTTACTTTTTCCTTCTGAGAAAAAAGCAAGGGTTTCGTTTATGGTGGGAGTAAAATCTCTCTCCACCTCAAGAATCTCTTTGGTCAATGTACTCCACAATACTTTTTCTGAAATAAAATCTATTTCCCAATAGCCTATGGAAGCAGCTGAATTGCATCTCTTGAGGATCTCTTCATGTTTTTTAAGAGCGGATACCTCATTGTGCGCCCCTAATAATCTTATGGCTTTGCCATTATGGTCCCTTATCGCCATGCCGCGGCACCTGACCCATATGGTATGGCCATTTTTATGCTTGTATCTTACAATTTGATCATAAGGATGATTGGGGTCTTCGCAGTGCTTTTTGAAGTTTTCGAGTGCTACTTTGAGGTCATCTTGGTGGATGATGTCTTGCCAGGCAGAAGATTTATGAGGCATTTGTTCAGGATCGTATCCCAGGGTCGTCCAAAACTTACCGTCCATCCATTCGTTTTCAGGGTTTTCCACGTCCCAATACCATAGCCCGTCCAGAGCCGATTCTCGAATAAAATCAAAAATATGATGGTCGGATATAAGTAAATTATAAAGTTCCTTATGCAAATAATTCATTTATATAATTGTGGTTTTTGTATTTTCAATACTTCACCTGAAGATGAAAAACTGAAAACAATTCAAACTATTATAGTCCGTTTAATGTCTAAAAATTAATCGGTCAAACTCAATTTTTATTCCTTTGACTAAAGCTTAAATAGGGTTTTGTACCTAATTTAAGGGTTAATTATAGTATTACAATATACAATTTTGTTGCTTTAAGAGATGCTTTGCTTTATATAATTTTCAAAATAGTTGGAGAAACTACCGATTTTAAAAATAAAATCAGGAGATAATCTTTTAAAACCAGTCCTTCTTTTTGAAATAAATTAACATTCCAACAGCTACTATAATCATAACACCCCACATGATATAATAACTGTATTCATAATGTAATTCAGGGACTACATCGAAGTTAGTTCCATAAATGCCGGCAATAAAAGTGAGAGGGATGAAAATGACTGAAAAAATGGTCAAGAATTTCATGATATCATTCAGCTTTGAACTGATGGTGGTATGATAAATATTCAACTGATCAGATAGCATCTCTCTATAACTGTCTGAGGTATCATTGGCTTGGTTGATATTATCCTGTAATTCCCGAAAGTGGATTTCATTGTCATCATCGATAAGCTCAGAGTCTAGCTTTGTTAAAGACAAAATCATCTCTCTGGCAGGCTTGATGTTTTTCCTGATAAAATTCAATTCTCGCTTGTATGTATTGATCTCTTCAATGACATCCTTTTTGGGATTCACTAATAAGCTTTCTTCTAAAGCCTCTATTTTTTCCCCTAAAATGCCCAGAATATAGATATAATTATCAATAACAATATCCAAAAGTGCAAAAGCTAAGTAGTCGGTGCCTGAACTCCTAATTCGCTTTCTGTTTTTTCGGATACGTTCCCTGACGGGATCAAAGACATCTCCTTTTTTCTCTTGAAAAGAAATCAACATACTTTCGGTCAAAATAAGGCTTAGGTTTTCTACAGAGATTCTGTTGGTGTCAGGGTCTTGCTGCAGCATTTTAATTGAGACCAGAACACAGTTATCAAATTCTTGTACGGTAGGTCGGGCCTGTGTATCCATGACGGTGGAAAGTATCAGTTGCTCCAACTCAAAACCATCTGAAATATTTTTCATCAGGTCTGCATCGTGAAGCCCATCTACATTGAGCCAAGTAACTGTTTCTTTTTTGGAATAAGGAAAAGCTTCCGCAATGTTTTGGAGACTTTTTTCCTCTAATGCCTCGCTGTCAAAGTCAATGATGTTGAGAAGGATGTTTTCGGATTTTCGAACTCCTCTAAAGTATAAGGCGTCAGGAGACATCCCAATTTCCTGTTTTTGCTTTTTAATAAAGTTAAAAGGGTTGTGTGGTAAAGATATTTTGGGAGTTTTCATTTTTAAAAATGCGTTTTGAAGAGTCAAATGTTCGGTACAATATAAAGTTTCTTTACGTTATTCTCCAATACATAAATGTTGGGCTGTTTTTTTAGGATGATCATCCATTAATAATTTCCAGTACCAATTCCTTGGTCAAAGGCTTACCCTTGGCCCTGTTTTTTATTTCCTGAAAAGCAAACCTAAAATCACAGCCGCCTTTCCACTCGCTACACCCATAGGCTGTTTTTCCCTTGATTAGAGTCCCTTTTTTGCACTTGGGACATGCTGGCATTTTGCTTTTTGTTGTTGAAGGAGCAGCAGTGCCTTGTTCAAAAATAACTTCATTGTTTTCATTTAGTTTTAGTATTCCTTCGATTTTTTCTCCTGCTTGCTTAAAGCCTTTTAGCTTGGTGGTAGCTTTCTTTTCAATCAAGCGTTGTACTTGTTTGTCAGTTAATTTCTTTTCCATAAAGGTAAACCCAATTCGAAACTTACATCCTGTCTTCCAATGACTACAGCCATAAGCTGATTTACCTTTGATGATTTTTCCTTGGCCACATTTAGGACAGGTAACTTCCTCTAAACTTTTGGTAGCTTTCTTAGAAGCGGAGCTGTCTTTTTTTGGTATGTCTTTAAGGGCATTTTTGGGCTCTGGCACAGTAAGTTTTGGCTTTCCAGTTTCCTGACGTACCTCATGTACCAATTCAGCGACCATCTTTTTCATTTCCACGATAAATTGGACAGCACTGAATTCACCTTCTTCAATTTCCTTCAAATGCTTCTCCCACTGACCAGTAAGCTCGGCGGATTTCAGCAGTTCATTTTGAATGGTTCCGATTAGCTGGATGCCCATATCAGTGGGAACTACCAGCTTTTTCCTTCTTTCGATATATTTTCTCCGAAACAAGGTCTCAATGATGCTGGCCCTGGTGGATGGCCTTCCGATACCATTGGCTTTCATGAGGTCTCGGAGTTCTTCATCTTCCACCTGCTTGCCTGCAGTTTCCATGGCACGAAGTAGTGAAGCTTCAGTGTAATTCTTTGGCGGTTTGGTGGTTTTTTCAGTGAATGCAGGTTCATGAGGTCCATGTTCTCCTTTCTCGAAGGAAGGTAAAATACCTTCTTCCTCTTCTTCCTTATTCTCTTCATCATTGTTCCTTTTGTTGTCCTTTGGAAATAATATCCTCCAACCTTCATCAAGGATTTCTTTACCTTTTGCTTGGAAGCTCACTTTTTCCACTTCTGCGCTTACCTGAGTTTTGGCCACTTTACAGTCAGGATAAAAAACGGCCAAAAATCGTCTTACAATGATATCATATACTTTTTGCTGTGCATTGTCTAATGGTTTTTGTTCTCCAGTTGGAATGATGGCATGGTGGTCGGTTACTTTTTTGTCATTGAATACTTTAGGGGATTTTCTGAGCTTTTTATTTAACAATGGTGTGGTAAATTCAGCATAATTGCTCAGTCCTTTAAGTATACCGGGAACCTTGGGGTACATGTCATTGGGTAGAAAGGTGGTGTCTACCCTTGGATAGGTGACTGCTTTCATCTCATAAAGGCGCTGCACGATTTTCAAAGTAGTGTCGGCGGTAAAACTGAATTTGTTGTTACAATAAACTTGCAAACTGGTCAGGTCAAAGAGCTTGGGAGCATATTCTTTTCCTTCTTTTTTTTCAATCTCAGTGATGAAAAGGTCCTTTCCGGTAACTTGCGCAAGTAACTTTTCCCCGTCTTCTTTGGTGAAAAATTTACCCTCTGTACTGTTGAACTTGGTTTCACGATATAGGGTCTGCAATTCCCAATAAGGTTGGGGGGTGAAATTTTCAATCTCATGGTGTCGATTGACCAACATGGCCAGGGTAGGGGTCTGGACCCTACCAATGGACAGAACTTGTTTATACCCACCGTACTTAAGTGTATATAATCTCGTGGCATTCATTCCCAACAACCAATCACCAATGGCTCTTGAGCTACCTGCATAATACAAATTATCAAAATCTTCGGCAGGTTTTAGGCTTTCAAACCCCGCTTGTATGGCCTCCGTGGTAAGTGAAGAAATCCATAACCGCTGCACTTTTCCTTGATAGTTGGCTTGCTTGAGTACCCAGCGTTGAATCAGTTCACCTTCTTGGCCAGCATCACCACAGTTAATGACCAGATCGGCCGATTTGAAGAGTTGCTCAATGATTTTGAATTGCTTTTTGACCCCGCTGTCCTGAATGATTTTGGTTTCAAATCTCTTAGGTAGCATAGGAAGGGTGTACAAGTCCCATCTTTTCCAGCTGGACTCATAGTCTTCTGGAGGAAAAAGGGTACAAAAATGTCCGAATGTCCAGGTCACTTGATAACCATTGCCTTCAAAATATCCATCTTTTCTACTGGTGGCACCGATTACTTGGGCTATTTCTTTTGCAACGCTTGGTTTCTCCGCAATACAAACTTTCATATAGACAATTTAATCTGAGGTGATAGAAATGGTACACCTCATTTATATTATTAAAAATAGGGATGTAATAATATTAACCACAACATTTCTTAAACTTCTTCCCACTGCCACATGGACAAGGAGAATTTCGGGAAGTTTTCAAGGCTGGTGCTGGCAATGGCTCAGGAAAGCTCCCAATGACGTAAAACCATTGTCCGTCCTTTTTGGAAAAGGAGGATATTTCATGATGGATATGTGGCTTTGATAACGTATCAGTGTAGTGAGCTTTGAATTCTACCACGCCTTCAATATCACTTTCCAGCCCCTTTTGGGTAGACATAATTTCCAACTTGCTCCATTGGTTGGATGTTGACCATTCTTTAATATCACGAAGGTCGAGTTGATTTCTTACTGACGGATGCGTGGTTTGGAAAATATATTCGGCATTTCCCAAGCTATAAGCTGTATAGCGTGATCTCATCAACTTTTCAGCAGTGGTGGCAGTAAAGTTCATAATGATAGGCTCACAGCAGTTCGATAGGTCACTACCCGATCCGCAAGGACATTTGCTCATAAAGTTTGGCTTATTTTTAAATCAGTACAAAGATATCCATTGAGGTGAGGATATATAGCAGTTTCACGTGTAAAATCCTCCTGAAAGGAAGAGGAATGAGCTAAGGGAATGATTTAGCTTATGTTAATTAATCATTATGCTATGATTAATTACTGGAGATAGCCATATGAAAGGGGTAAATTTACAGTCGAATCTTAAGATCCTTGCATGTCGAATGTCCTTATTACCATAATTATCCAATGCCTAATTTCTGTCTTTCTGATTTACAATGGTAAAAACAAAAATCAGAGGGTGGTTTTTCTGCTTTTGTATCTTTTGGTGATCTCATTTGATTTTATACATGAATTATTCATTAACCAATTTTGGGATGCCCAATTATCTTCTTTGGAGGATTTACCCAGTAGTTTTCGGTTTTTAAAAGGACCCTTGCTTTATGCATTCATCACCATTAAGAGATCAAAAAAGGAGATCTTGCTTCATGCAACTCCGTTTTTTATCACTTTTGCGCTTAATATATCCATTCTGGTTATGCTGTTTTTGGGGATGGAAAGTCTGTGGATCAATGATACCTATAGTATTTTGCATCAAATCTATCCTTATTATTGGCTTGGCTATATTTTATTCTGTACATGGATTTTGTTTTTTGAATATAAAGAGGATAAGAGTGATTTGATCAAATACACAAGGTATCTACTAGGCTTTTTGCTTTTTACAGTGGGAACCATGTTGTCGGTTTATATGGTCTTCACGGAGTTTTCGAGAAATTACAAATTATTGATTAATCAAATCTATTCTCTATTTTTTTTAGTTCAGTTCGCCTTAATCTTAGTGATATATTTGAAAGGATTGGCCAAAAAGAGTGAGAAAGACAAATCTTCTATTTCCATTAATACAAATAAGGAGAAATACAGTTCTTCCACCATGTCAGTAGAGGAGATGGCCCAAATTGTCCATGCTATACAAGATGGCTTTGACAAGGACAAATTGCACCTCAATGAGGATTTGACCATCAATCAACTTGCGGCCCATGTGGATTTTTCAAGACATCAAGTAACGGAAGCGATTTCTACTGGCTTGAAAACGAATTTTTATGACCTATTAAATAGCTATAAGATCAAGACTTTTATCAATCTTTTTGAGAAAGACCCAGAGCAAAGTATAACAGATGTGTTTTATAAAAGTGGTTTTAAATCCAAGGCTACTTTTTATAAGTACTTTAAATTACATTACAATAAAAGCCCAAGAGAGTTTAAAGCAGAATTAATGAAAAGAGAAAAATCTGTTTGATGGGCTTACACTATAATGGGGAGGGTTTGGGTTTACAGTTTTAGCTGACAAAGAATTGATTACTCAAAATCGGTTGTGATCTAGCAACCGATTTTGAGTAAGGTTTAAGACTAAGCAATGCTTTCCATGACCAATTCCATGTTTAAAGCAGCTCCAGATCTGGTTCCAGCTGCAATGGCAATAGAAAGAGCCCTCTCTGGGCTTGTATTATCTCCAGCAGCATAGATTCCTGGTACACTGGTCTGTTGTTTTTCATTAATTTGGAGGTATCCGTGTTCATTGATGTTACAGCCTAGCTTTTCAGCTAAGTGGCTTGTTTGGGTGAAGGGAATCTTGGCATATAGCGTAGAAACTTCCAAAGATTCACCATTTTCAAATTCTACTTTTTCAATATGACCTGACTGGTGGGTGAGTTCATGAATGGGATGCTCTATCAATGTAATATTTCTGCTCGCCAAAACACTTTTCTGCTCAGTGCTCAATGTAGACTGGCCATTGGTGAGAAGGCTGAGTTGCTGGGTTAGGTTTTGGACCATCAAAGCAAAGTGAAAAGCTAAATCACCGTCAGCCATGACTGCAGTGGGCTGGTGCTTGTACTCATAACCATGACAATATGGACAATGCAAAACTGAAATGCCCCAGCAGTCAGAAAAGCCTTTAATGTCAGGCATGATATCTTTCACTCCAGTGGCAATGAGGAGTTTTTTAGCAGTGTATTGATCTCCACTTTCTGTACTTACGGCAAAGCCAGTCGTATTCTTTTTAGCATCTACTGCCAGGCCTTTTTGGTAATGGATAGTAGGGTATTGGAATACTTGCTTTTTGGCTTTTTCTAAAATTTCGAGTGGAGGAGTCCCGTCATGTGTGATAAAATTGTGGGATTGGGGAGTCTGCCGATTGCATGGTTGGTTGCCATCAATGATCAAAACATCTCTTAATGACCTCCCTAGGGCCATGGCCGCAGAAAGACCTGCAAAGCTTCCGCCAATTATAATGACGTCATAATGGTTGTTATTCTTCATCTACGTATAGGTTAAATAATTTTCTGTTAAAATAATGCAACATTGTTGCTTTTTTAAAGGTTCCCTGATGATGAAGAATAAATAAGTCTGAAAATGTTCGTGAAATTCAGTAGATCAAACCGCGAAAATGAAATATTTCTGCTCTGAACATTCTTTTTGTTTACAAAAGTAAAGTTTATATGAGAGGCCTTAAGAGAGTAATTGCTTTTTATTTACTATTAATTACAGTCTCATTTGCAGGAAAGTCGAAGTGATTAACTTTTGGCAATAATTCGCATGAATGTTTGGTTTTTTTTTAATGGTTTAGAAAATGTTAGTGGATATATTCAATCGCTATTTTGCTGAATTTTTCTTGGGGAGGCAAGCTGTATGGGCTATTATTGCCAGCCTATTCTTGGGAGGAGCAATAGAAGCATTTGGGCAGAATTTACCTTTAAACATGCCTGTTTATCAGGACTATCTCAGAAGACAGCAGATTTTGGATACTACAAATAGTGAGCTGAGCTTTAACATTAGACCATTCTATCTGGATAAAATTGAAGAAGGAAAGTACAAGTCCTTAATGCTTCCAGAGGATTTTTATCAGCCCAAGGAGCGTAAGTCCTTTACTTACCATATTATGCCTTTACAATTGACTCATTTATTCAATTCCAACTTTCCCTATGGCTGGGGAAATGGAGCTGGGATATCGGGAAAGGGTCAAGAGTTTTTGTTAAGTGCAGGAGTTAGGATGAAAGTCGGCCCGATGAGCATTCAATTATATCCTCAGCTTCATTATACCCAGAATTTGCCATTTGAAGAGTATCCAGAAGATGCTCCAGAGTCTTTTTTTAGAAGATTGGAAAGGTCTGCAGATGGAATCGACTTGCCAGTACGTTATGGAGATGATCCTATCAGTAAGTTTTTGTCAGGAAATTCTCATGTCAAAATTATGTTTGGAAGTTTTGCCGCTGGAGTTTCCACAGAGAATATCTGGTGGGGTCCGGCAAAAAACAATGCGCTGCTTATCGGAGACAATGCTCAGGGCTTTGCACATGCTACCATTCACAGCACCAGGCCTGTCAAAACATTTTTGGGGTCTTTTGAGGGTCAATATTTTATAGGAAGGTTGGATGGGTCTGGGTTTGGTAAGTTTAGTGATGGTGCCTATTCGAACATAATAGATGATATCGATGAAGATGACTGGAGATATTTGACTGGTATTACCATTTCCTATTCTCCCAAATGGCTGCCAGGACTTTCAGTAGGTGGAAGTAGAACATTTCAGATTTATAGAAATGATATGGGTACGGGTTTACGATCTTGGGTTCCATTGTTTTCTCCTTTACCAAAGGATGGAGAGGGTGTGCTAGAAAATGTATACAAAAGGGAGGATCAGGGATTGGAAGTATATTTCAGATGGGCAGTTCCTAAAGCACATAGTGAAGTTTATTTTGAGTTTATGAGGGCTGATCATGCTTTTAATTGGCGTGATGTAATGCTGAATCCAGAACATTCTAGAGGCTATGTAATAGGAGCAAGCAAATATATGCCAATGGGAGGAGAAACTTTTTTGGGAATCAGTTTGGAAATGACACAAACCCAAAATTCCATCAATAATATCATTAGGTGGAGAGGGGAGCCCAATCGAGGAAGAGGCTTGTATGATAATTACCAGGTTTTGCACGGATTGACAAACCGAGGTCAGGTATTAGGGGCAGGTTTAGGCACTAGTGGAAATATACAAATACTGGAGTTAAGCTGGGTGGAAGGCTTAAGTAAAGTTGCCGTCCAGCTGGAACGCTATGCAAGGGATCAAAACTTTTACCAATATGCCAACAGCAATGGAGAGGAAGTCGCCCCTTGGATAGACTTTGCTACAGGATTTAAGTTAGAAAATCGACTAGGTAACCTATTATTTCAAGGCCATTTGAGGTATGTCAAAAGCTTTAATTATAATTTCTATGCTCCTGACTTTAATGAGAAGTTGGATAGGAATGTTGGAAAATCGGTATCTAACTTTAATAGTAACATTAAGGTCGCATACATATTTTAAATAGGGAAGCAACTCTTCAATTATTGAATCAAAAGGCGTTCGATACAGGAAAATACCGTTTGTTTTACAATTTATAGTTTTATTTTATAATTGATATTTTTTTACATTTAATTTAAATTAATAGCCATTTTATTTACATATAGTTATTTAAATAATATAAAAAGTAATATAATATTTATCTTAACATTGTAATTGATAGTAAGGGAATGAGTCGAGAGTCTAGTCTCTTTGCACGTTTTAGGAACCCTTAATAACCTTTTAAGTAAGCAGGATCTCAGGTTCTGATTATTCAGTAATTACTTCAGTTTTTCACAAAAAAATATGTTTTATGAATGGTTCAATTTTACATTTAAAAGAAAGCGAGCGCAACATTGGAATAATGGATAGCCCTCGCCCTGTGGTTATTTTAGGGACCTCAAAAGATTCCAGAATTTCTAATGGTTTTACAAAGACCAATTTGATCTTGAAAAGGGCATCGGATATTTTGGTGGTCTTATTGTTTATGCTATTTGTAGGAATTTGGCTATTTCCAATTATGGCGCTATTGATTAAGTTGGACTCTGAAGGACCTGTTTTTTTTAAACAAAGAAGGCATGGTAAAAATAACAAGCTGTTTTACTGCTATAAGTTTCGGAGCATGATCGTTAATAATGAAGCTGATACCAAGCAGGCAACTAAGAATGATTCAAGAGTAACCAGGGTAGGAAAATTTATTCGAAAAACAAGTATCGATGAGCTTCCTCAGTTGATCAATGTACTAAAAGGAGAAATGTCTATAGTAGGTCCTCGTCCGCATCCGGTGCCATTAAACGAGCAGTTTTCGAACCAGATTGATGGTTTTATGACCAGGCACCTTTCCAAACCTGGTTTGACCGGCTTAGCTCAAGCAAAAGGATATAGGGGGGAAACAGCAGAATTTTTCCAAATGTATGCTAGGTATAGGATGGATATATTTTATTTAAAAAAATGGAATCCGTTTCTTGATTACAAGATTATGTGGATGACATTTATTGGCATATTGTTTCACAGAGAAAATGCTTATTAAATCTATAAAGTCAAGAGGATTGTTGATTTGATTTGGGTCCTTCAGTTATGAAGGACTTTTTTTGTAAAAACTTGTACTCCCGCAAAGATAAATGTCTAATTTTCGATGAGTTTTTAATGAAAAAGAAAGGGAGTAATGAATAAAATTTGATCAATCAGAAAAAACATTAATGAAATATCTAGTAACAGGAACAGCTGGTTTTATCGGGTTTCATGTGGCCAAAAAATTATTGGAAAGAGGGGATGAGGTAGTGGGTGTAGATTCAGTTAATGATTATTATGACGTTAATCTAAAGTATGAACGTCTCAAAGTATCAGGGATCAACAAAGAAGAAATTGAATGGAATAAATTGGTTCAGTCCAGTGCATTTGCCGCTTATACTTTTATAAAGTTGGATTTATCGGACAAAGATGCTTTGATGAACCTGATGGCTGAGTCATCCGTGGATGTGGTCATTCATTTGGCTGCGCAGGCGGGGGTAAGGTTTTCTTTGGAATGTCCAGATGCCTACATCCAAGCAAATATTCAGGGATTTTTGAATATACTTGAAATTTGCAGGCATCATCCTGTGAAGCATTTGGTTTATGCTTCTTCCAGCTCAGTATATGGGGCAAACAAGAACATGCCTTTTTCTACGGAACATGCAGTGGATCATCCTGTAAGCCTTTATGCTGCCACAAAAAAATCCAATGAACTGATGGCGCATACTTATAGTCATCTGTTCAATATTCCTACCACTGGATTGCGGTTTTTTACAGTTTACGGTCCATGGGGTAGACCTGATATGGCCATGTTTCTTTTTGCAGAGGCCATCAGGAATGGGAAGCCTGTTAAGGTATTTAATCATGGTCAGATGGAACGGGACTTTACTTATATCGATGATATTGTAGAGGGAGTGCTGCGGGTGACTGATCGTCCAGCTACTGCCGATCCAAATTGGAATAGTGATCCCAAGACCAGCAGCTCTTACGTTCCTTACAAGGTGTACAATATAGGAAATTCCAAGCCAGTGAAACTATTGGATTATATTACAGAACTTGAAAAGGCAATGGGTAAAGATGCCGAAAAGATCATGATGCCCATGCAAGCTGGTGATGTAGTGTCGACCTATGCGGATGTTTCAGATTTATCACAGGATACAGGTTATTTTCCTAACACCCCTCTGAAAGCCGGTGTAGAAAAGTTTGTGGAGTGGTACAAGATGTATTATAAGATGGAAAATGTAATTGCTGATAACAATTAGGTAGCATAAAATTGAATAAAAAGGGGGCATAAATTTTACTTTATGGCCCCCTTTTTATTCAATTTACGGAGAGTATTTTTCGGTCTTCTAGAATTCCTTTTAATTTTTTCAAAAATCCTCTTCTCATGGGGATGATATGTTGTCCCACGGTTAATTCTTTAGCATTGAAAGAATGAATATGGTTGATGTTGATCGTGAATGATTTGTGAATTCTCAAAAAGGAGTCATGAGGAAGCTTTTCCGTGACATCTTTTAATATATCTCTGATGGTGTAGGGCTTGGACAAGGTGTGCACTTTGGTGTAAAGACCATCAGCTTCCAAAAAAGTGATTTCCTCTACAGGTACTGGTACCATAAAACCTTTGTCCCTGATTTTTAGTGTATGCTGCTTTGGTTTAAAGTTTGGTGTTTCAATATTTTTGAATGCAAGATAAAGGCAGGTTTTTAGGGTTTCAATATGAAATGGTTTCAATAAATACCCCTCATAAATAACTTTTGATATCCTGTCAAGGATCATTTTATCAGAATAGGCCGTTAAAAATATTATGGGAATAGGTGAAGTTTCCTTGATCTTTTTTGCCAAGTCAATACCATCCATTTCTCCATCAATCAGAATATCCATAAGGATAAGATCAGGCTGAGAGCGTTTAAGATAGTCCAAAACCATGTCTCCATCAGATATAATGGCGGACACCTTGTATCCAATAACCGAAAGAATCTCTTCCAGGTTTTCGGCTAAGTCCAATTCGTCTTCAACAATTAAAATTTTCTTCATAATGATGGTGTGGTCTTTATAGTGTGGTTAGATGAATTCAGTGCATCGATAAGGCTGTAAAAGAACATTTGCAATAGACAAATAGCTTATGCAGCATCAACGAATCAGTTGAATCTTATAGTTGGTACAAAGTTTACATCGGAGAGATGTACCGATTAATCAATCAGGTTATTTGCTTGGGTGAATTGGTAGCTTAACTTTAAAATAATAGCTCATTCTATTTTAAAATGACTGAAAAAGCTGAGAGTGTGTATTAATCCTCAAAGTGGGTAAGTGTTCCACAAATTGAGGATGCTTGCTAGCAATTTTTAGGTAAAGAAATAAAATGACTTTTTGTTAAAAGATGTGGCTTAAATAATGGATCAATGGAGTTGGTTTTAGTGTTCATAGTGTGGTTTAGTTTAAATCAATTATTAAGTGTCACTTAATTATTATTATAAAATAAAGTTTAAATATTTGAAAATGTGATTATTCGTAAATATTATGTGGCTAAATGTAAATTAATTGTATCAGTGACTGCGCTTTATTTTTTGTGTTAAGTGATTGGCAATTAATGGGTGTATTTTATGTTTTATTGTCGTTAAATAGTTCGATTTTATAAATGAACTGCAAAATTTGTACCCTTAATTCATGCTTTTTTCAATTACCGATGATGTAAAAAATATGAATGCCAGAAAATTGGCATGGAATACCTATTTTAGTGATTCAAAGGAGAAGGGTTCTTGTTTTAATTGATTGATTTTGAGCGGAAAATAAAAAGTTTGGCTTTTAGTAGAAGAGATAAGCTAATGAAATCCAAAGAAAAATGGCGTTTAGAACAATAAAGTGGCTTTGATCATTCATTAAAATAATATATGTTGGTACATATAAAGTAGAGACCTGAATAAATTTATTGATAATATTTAAATGATAGATTTTTCGATTCAGTGTTGCATCACAAAAGTTGGGATCTCTTTTCATCATATTGAAATTAAAATCAATTAATCTGTGAAGAATAGTAGAGGAATTTTCGAAATAGTTTCAGAGATCATAAGGCAATTATATCAGTCCAGTGATAAAATTCAACTCAGTGATGTTTTTGCGCATCTTATCGTCAATGAAGTGACAGATCAGGTTTTTTTGGTCCAACAGGTGATCCATAAAGAATCTGAGAGAGGAAATGCAATTTCATATTTCAAGGATCCAAAGCGAACAGAAGAGAAGTTGATTGATTTTAACGCTTTGGAGGCTTTAGCAGACCAAGGACGTTATGTGAATTCAGAAATTGAGAATATAAACTCCATCCTCGGAGATTCAGTTCAGAGCCATCCGCCGTTGCAATTTTTGCTGATTTTACCTTTCTCAGTAGAAGGAAAAAAATGGATCCTATTGCTTGGAAAAGAGGAGAGAAATGGAGGGTTTCACAAGGAAGAAGTAGTCGCTCTACAGGTTTTACTGAGTACATTAAGTAGCAGAAAGGATTTATTTATGGGCAGAGATGCCACTTGCACCACCGCTAATCAGTCATCAGATGATCTTTGTCCTGCAAAGAATGGAGAGGATTTGCTCAATGGTTTTCCTTCTCCTTCATTTTGGGTTTCTCTGGAAAACAAACAGGTAGTTTATGCAAATAAAGGCTTTCTGGAAGCTTATACTTTGGATGGCTCTCAGAAAAAACCGATCGATGAACTCATACATCTTCCGGACAAGGGGCTAAGCTTTTATGATTTGATCGGTCAGCAAGACCAAGTAAAAAATTTGGAGGCAAAAGTTTGGAATGAACAACATGGTAGATTTAGATGGTGTAGCCTGTATGCTGGTAAATTGGATATTTTGGGAGAAAAGGGAGTAGCCGTTACTGTTCATGATATTCAAAAGCGCAAAGATGTGGAAAAAAGAGCGATAAAGCTGAACCAATTATTAAAAGCAGTCAATGAAACCCAAATCAGTTTTTTTGTAAAGGATAATTTTCACAACACTTTAAGAAAACTACTTGATGCGATCGTTAAGATCACTGGAAGTGAATACGGCTTTATTGGAGAGGTTTTTAAGGATGAAAATGGCGATCCATATTTGAAGACGCATGTCGTGTCAGAAATCGCATGGTCTAATGAAATGCTTAAACGTTTTGGGAACAAATACCACAAGGGTTTAGATTTTAGGAATCTGGACACACTTTTTGGAGAATGTCTTAAAACGGGTGAATTGGTGATGGCCAATGAGGTGAAGAAAGACCCTAGAAGTGGCGGAATTCCTATGGGACATATATATATGAATAGATTTCTGGGTATTCCTGTATATAAAGATGGGGAGATGGTTGGTTTGATGGGCTTTGCCAACCGAAAGGAGCCTTATGACATGGAGGATGTAAATTTCCTCCGACCCATTATAGAAGGATATGGAAGTTTTATTAAAGCGATAAGGTACACGCGGCAAAAGTATAAATCGGATTTGCTTAGGGAAGAATCAGAAACGATGTATGAAATCCTTTCTGAAAATACTGGTGATATTTTGATGCTCTGTTCTCCTGATTTGAAGGTAACATATGTATCTCCTTCTGTAGAGAAGGTTATAGGATATCAACCCGATGATATTGTGGGATCTATGCTTTGGGAGTTCTTTGATTTTGAAAAAGATACATTCCAAGAAGTAGGGGTGGAGAAAGTGCTGAAAGTTAAACATAAAGATGGCAGAAGGACTGTGATCCTTGAGTTTACACTTAAAGACATGGGATATGCCGGTACCATGGTAGGGTTTTTAGGGGCCTTTAGAAATGTCACTGAAAGGGAAACCGCTTTGATGTCTCTCCGAAAAAACCTGAACAAAGAAAGGGAGTTGAGTCAACTTAAATCCCGTTTTATTCGAATGACTTCACACGAATTAAGAACTCCATTGACTACGCTTTTGAGCAGTGCTGAGCTTTTGGGGGTGATGATTGATGGATTCGAGAATGACCAGCCTATCAAGCACCGTATGCAGAATCATACCCAGAAAATGAGCAATCAGATCAATAGGTTGATCAAGGTGATTAACGATATTTTGATTTTGGAGAAAAATACTGCTGGAAAAGATCAAATCAATAAAGAAACCCTATTGATCAAAAGCTATTTAAAGGGACTCGTAGATAATCTCTGCAGGAGTGATGACAATAAAATCCACATCGTTCTTGAGTTTCCCAATGAAGATAGGGAAGTTTACTCAGATCCGGTTTGGTTGGATTATATCGTTAGGAATATATTGGAAAATGCCATAAAATATTCCAAAAATACCGAAGAAGACCCTGTTCTTAGTCTGCATTACGAAGAAGATACTTTTAAGATTCAGGTTCGAGATTTTGGGATCGGCATTCCCTTGGAAGACCAGAAGTACATTTTTGGTTCATTTTTTAGGGCGAAAAACGCTTCCAATATCAGGGGGGCGGGATTAGGATTGAACATCGTCAAGGAGTTTGTGGATCGATTAGGGGGGGAGATCAGCTTTACGAGTTGTGAAAAGGACGGGACTTTGTTTACAGTAGATCTTCCTTATGGAAATGCCTTGAAATTAGGCGAAGAAAATAAATTGAGATCATTAAATTAATAGGAAGATTGTTCTTCTAAATAATGGGATGTCAATAATTGGTATCCTTTATTTTTATTTTGATAATTTTCCACCTCTATTAGTGGCGAATACTTAAAAATTGCACTTCATTATTGTGCGATCATTTTTTTGTTGATTGTTTTTGTAAATAAAGTATAATTTTTCAACCCTGTTTTTCAAAAGAAAGTGCTTTTTAAAATGTATTAAGTTTAAAATAGGGGTTTTAAGCCCTTTTTTTTGCGTTTCAGATATTCCTAGGATTATTAAAAAAACAAGTTGTAAGCTCAAATACCTTTGATTTACAAAATAAATCATATGCTTTTTAAAATTTCACTTTTTGAATCTTTAGTTCCAATTTCCTTTCTCAATAAGCCCATAATCATCACCAATTGACAATTTCTTTGACGATTTCACCATGTGAGATTTTACCACAATTCCTCACCATCGGCAAAGTGATTATGAGAATAGCCATGACTCAAACTTTATCAAACTAATAGTCTACCAACTACCATGAACAAAACCTTTAGATTTTATACTGTCCTATCAGTATTGATTTTTTGTTTAGGAGCATTCTCTTGCGTGCCTAACAAGAAATTAATTTACCTACAGAATTTGGAGGACCATGAAGCCATTCCTGAAGAATCAATGATCCGCTACGAGCAACCAGAGTATAGACTTCAGTACAATGATATCATAGATATTCAAGTAATGACTTCAGATGATATCATAGAATCAGGATTTAACAACAGTTCATCGAGTTCTCAAAGCAGTATGATGATGGGACAAATTGCCTCTTCAGGTGGAGATATTTACTATATGTCTGGCTATTCGGTAGATGTATCAGGAAATGTCAGAATTCCCATTATTGGAGAAATAAATGTCATGAACCTGACCGTAGAGGATGTCAGGAAAAAACTTGAAGTCAAATTACAGGATTATTTATCAGGAGAGTTTTATGTCCGCGTTAAGTTAGGAGGGATTCGCTTTTCGGCTCTAGGAGAATTTAGGCATCCAGGGAAATATGTGGTGCTTCAGGATAGAATGACCATTCTGGAAGCTGTTGCACAGGCAGGGGACTTAAGTACTGTTGCCAAAAGGGACGAGATTCTTCTCATCAGGCAATATCCTGAGGGTAGCAAACTGCATCGCATCAACCTTACGGATAGACATTTAATCGAATCACCATTCTATTTTATTCAGCCAAATGATCAGCTGTATGCTGAACCGATGAAAGTACGTGAATTGGGATCTGGAGTGAATGCTACCCAAACATTGACCTTGATCACGACCTCTATTACAGCCTTAGCTTTAGTACTTAATCTTTTTAATTAATAAGCGATTATGAAAGCGAAAAATACGGCCTTAAACCAACTGCCAGAACTTACACAGGAAGAAGAAGTAGATGTGAAAACAATGCTCTTCAATTATTTTCGTCATTGGAAAGTGATTGCTGCCTGTGTGCTTTCCGCTTTGATCATTGCTTATTTATTCAGTAAGATGATGTTGCCGGTGTATAAAATTTCGGGTTCAGTCCTGGTGGCTGATGAGTCAAATTCATTAGGGACGGATATTTTCGAAAGCGCAGGAATTTTACAACCCAAAAGTAACATTGAAAATGAAATAGGGATTCTGACTTCCTATGCATTGACTGAGCAAGTTGTGGAGGATTTAAAGCTTAACACGGCTTATTATGAAGATGGTGTAATTCGTAAAATTCCCAAATATGGAAAGATCCCTTTTGAAATTACTGCTGATTGGGATACTCAGCAATTGGTTGGTGGAATGTTCAAAATTGAGGTAATCAGTAACAAAGAATTTGAGCTCAGTATCGATGACGATGGGTTTTTAATTTTCAATCCTGAAGACCCATATTTTAAATCAGAGGTGGAGGAAGAACTTTTAGGTATAGTGGGAGTACATCAGTTCGGGGAAGAAATTAGTGGGCCGTATTTTGACTTCAAAGTCAATAATATAGCCGCAGAGGAAGGTGATCAGATGTATTTTAAATTTGCTGACACGCATTCCCAAGTCCTGAAATTCCAAAAAAACATAGATGTGGCGCCGGCCAATAAGATGGCCAGCATTTTACTGATCAACATGGAAACTCCCGTAAGAAAGTTGGGAGAGGATTATATCAACAAGTTGATGGAACTGTATCTTCAACGAGAGCTGAAAGAAAAAAATAAGGCCACCGCAAACACCCTTACATTTATTGACAATCAGCTGAATGGCATCACTGATTCTTTGACCTATTTTGAAAACAGACTTCAGGAATATAGGAGCCAAAATCAGGTCTTTAATCTAAGTGAAGAAGGGGTGATGATTTTTGAGCGGCTTCAAGATTATGAGAAGAAGCGCAGTGAAATCGAACTTCAGCTCAATTATTATGAAACTTTAAGGGAATACCTATTGGGCGATAATCCTGAAGGACTAGTGGCTCCTTCTATTGTTGGGAACACCGACCCGCTATTGAATTCTTTGGTGATCAAACTCTCAGAATTGCAGACGGAAAGGATTCGATTGGAAGCCAGCTATTCTAAAGATACTCCCGCTATTCAGCAGATCAAAAACCAAATAGAGAGCACTCAAAAATCTGTTCTGGAAAACACCAAGTCTGCCATTCATAATACGGAGAATTCGTTGGAAGAAATTCAAAGTAGAATTGATAAAGTGGAGTGGGAAATCAACTCTCTTCCTGAAACAGAAAGAAATCTACTGGGGATTCAGCGGAAGTTCTCTGTCAATGAAAATATTTATCTCTATCTGTTGCAGAAAAGAGCAGAGTCCCAAATTGTGTTGGCTTCCAATACGCCAAAGAATTCCATTTTGGATTTGGCCAGGGCTGCAGAGAAACCTGTGGCACCCAAAACGAAGATCAACCTGGTCATAGGCTTATTTTTAGGATTGTTTTTGCCAATCGGAGTCATCTTCGTAAGAGGGTTCCTAAACAACAAGATTGAAGACCCGAAAGAACTGGAAGATCAACTAAATGTGCCTCTCATCAGTCTGGTGGGAAGAAACCCTATTAAGGAAGCGGGAGCATTGACGGTGATGAATAAACCTAAGTCTACTATTTCCGAAAGCTTCAGAAGTTTGCGAGCAGACATGACGTTTTTAAGTCCTGGAACGGATAAGCTGACCATATTATTTACCTCATCTATTTCAGGAGAAGGAAAGACTTTTTGTTCCATCAACATGGCATCTGTCTATGCCCTGATGGGCAAAAAGACAGTTCTTATTGGGCTTGATCTCCGAAAACCAAAAATTGCTGAGGAATTTGGACTGATCAACGACCGTGGAATCAGCACCTGTCTCAGTGTTGGAAAACCATGGGAAGACGTGGTAAAGCCTTCGGGCTTTGCGAACCTGGATATTATATTATCAGGTCCTGTTCCTCCAAATCCTGCTGAACTTTTGGCACAAGCCCAATTTAAGGAAATGATCAAGGACATCAAGTCCAGCTATGATGTGATTATTCTTGATTGTGCGCCTGTAGGGTTGGTTTCAGAAACTAAAGAATTATTCCAGTTGGCGGACATCAACATTTTTGTCTTCAGGCAAAATTATTCTCCAAAAGCCAATATCAAAATTCTAAATGGATTGATAGAAAAAGGAGGTGTGCAGAAGATATATTCTTTGTTCAATGATGTCCATTTGGATATAGGGGACTATGGATATTCTTATGGCTACGGCTATAACGGCAATGGATATGGTTACCATGAAGAGGTCAAAAAGGAAGCCAGTTGGCTAGGCAAACTGGCAGGGAAGAAGTAAATGAATTTGGCCTAATGGCAATGGATGTGTTCAAATTCCTTGGGGTAAATACCAACCATTTTCTACAGTGATTGATACAATTTTCTCAAAATAACCCAATGATTTACGTTGAATTATGCAGGAATAAAGTACGGGTTTTTAAGTTTTTATTTCTTGTTATTGGTTAAAATCATTTAATTATCAATTTCATACTTTTCATTAATAAACAGTGATTTGATATGAAATATCTTATTTTAATTGATTAAATTAATACTATAATTAATTAAAATATTTTTATTACAAGTGTTTGATTAAGTATCCAAAAGATGGGACTGACCGGGCGAAGCTGTATCCAGCCAAGCAGGTTTCTGGTCAGTTCCATTTTTATAAGTTGACAGTAAAAACAATGAATTCAGAAAAGTCAAATCAATGTTTTTGGAAATTCTAAGTCTGAACAGTCAACTATCCTTTTTAGGATCATTTTAAAAGATCAGTTGAAGCTTATAGTTAATCATTATTGAAGCAAAAGATGAAAAGAATTTTAGTAACTGGAGGTTCGGGCTTTTTGGGCTCCCATCTCTGCGACAGGCTATTGAAAGAAGGAAATGAAGTGCTTTGTGTAGACAACCTCTTTACTGGTAGAAAGTCAAATATCCATCACCTATTGGATGAAAAAAACTTTGAGTTCCTTCGTCATGACATCACCTTTCCCCTTTATGTAGAAGTGGATGAGGTTTACAATCTAGCTTGTCCTGCGAGCCCGGTTCACTATCAATTTGACCCAGTCCAGACAGCCAAGACCTCGGTTATTGGAGCCATCAATATGTTGGGTCTCGCCAAGCGTCTGAAGGCAAAAATTCTACAGGCCAGTACTTCTGAGGTTTATGGTGATCCTGAATTGCATCCCCAACCGGAAAGCTATAAGGGAAGTGTCAATACGACTGGGATAAGGGCGTGCTACGATGAGGGAAAAAGATGTGCAGAAACTTTATTTTTTGATTACCACCGACAGCATGGTGTGGACATTAAGGTAATGAGAATTTTTAATACTTATGGCCCTCGAATGCACCCTAATGATGGACGGGTGGTCAGCAACTTCATTGTGCAAGCACTGAAAGGTGAAGACATCACCATTTTTGGAGAAGGTAATCAGACCAGAAGTTTTTGCTATGTAGACGACTTGATTGAAGGCATGTATCGATTGATGAATTCAAGAGATGGATTTACTGGACCAGTAAACATTGGCAACCCAGGCGAGTTTACCATGATCGAACTAGCGGAAATTATTTTAGACCTTGTGGGAAGCAAAAGTAAGTTGAAATTTATGCCACTTCCCCAGGATGATCCAATGCAGCGGCAACCTATCATTAATATGGCCAAAAAAGAATTGGATTGGGAGCCTAGGGTTAGACTTAGAGATGGCTTGTCCGAAACCATTTACTATTTTGATAAACTTCTAAACATGACAACAGTATGAGCAAAGTCCTCAATGTAATCCTTTCTGGAGGAGTGGGCAGTAGATTATGGCCACTTTCTCGCAAGAGCAGGCCAAAACAGTATCTTCCCATTTTTGAGGGCGAAACCTTATTCCAAAAAACAGTCATGCGAAATGCTTCTTTCTGTGATGAAATAATGATCGTGGGCAATAAGGATAATTATAAATTGTCAGATCAGGATATGGAGGGATTGAAAATAAAGCAATATGACCAGTTGGTAGAGGCCAGTCCGAGAAATACGGCAGCGGCCATTGCTTTTTCAGCTTTTCATGCAGCGGAAGAAGATATCCTGTTTGTTACTCCTTCAGATCACTTGATAAAAACGGGCGAAGCTTATTCATCGTCCGTCGGAAGGGCTATTGAACTGGCAGCACTTGGAAATATTGTCACCTTTGGTCTTCAGCCTACCAAGCCAGAAACTGGATATGGTTATATCGAAACCAATGGAGAAGAAGTTAAAGCTTTCCATGAAAAGCCTGATTATAAAAAGGCAAAGTATTTTGTGGAAAAAGGCAGTTTTTTATGGAATTCCGGCATGTTCTGTTTTAAGTCAGGTACCTATTTGAATGAGCTCAGAAAGTATGAACCAGAAATATTTGAGCAAGCCTATGCCGCTTACATGCTGAGAAAAGGCGTTTTTCTTCCGTCCAAAGAAAGCATGAAAATCCCTTCAGTTTCGGTGGATTATGCTGTCATGGAGCGTTCTGAAAAGATCAAGGTTGTTCCATCCGATTTTGTATGGTCTGACATGGGATCATTTGAATCTATCTATGACTATTTTAAGGAAAAAGGCCATAAGATAGATGCATGTGGGAATATGGCCATTGGCATGGAGGCTCATACGGAATTTACAGGACTGGAAGAAACCATATTAATCTCCACCATAGATGCCGTTTTGGTCCTTAAAAAAGAAAACTCCCAAGAGGTAAAAGAAATTTTTCAACGTCTGGAGAATGATAAGCCAGAATTGGTCATGTAGTGAAATGGAGCGATTAACCATAAACCCAATCATCATCCTTAAACACCATATAGGTTTTTCTTTAGATTATGAGCGCAGCGAATAGAGTTATTTTCAATACCGGTATTTTATACGGTAGGATTATCGTTACGGTGGGGATATCCTTATTCACGACAAGAATTGTGCTCGATGCTTTGGGTGCTGTAGATTATGGGATTTTCAATCTAATTGCAGGAGTTATTGTGATGCTTGCATTCTTGAAAAATGCCATGGCTACATCGACTCAAAGGTATTTGTCATTTTATCAGGGGAAAAAGGATGAGAAGATGCAATCTAAAGTTTTTTGGAACAGTTTGCTCTTTCATTTGATTTTGGGGATTTTCATCATGGGAGTGCTGGAAGTTGCTGGGTTGTTCCTTTTTGATGGTTTCTTGAATATTCCTTCTGATCGGCTGGATGAAGCTTATCTGGTCTATCATTTCATGGGGGTAAATGTATTTTTTCTGATCATTTCTGTGCCCTTTAATGGATCTTTGGTGGCCCATGAGAACATGCTTTTTGTGGCCATCGTCAATATTATAGAAGTACTACTCAAGTTGGCTATCGCCCTTTCACTCTATTCTACTTCTAAAGATAAATTGATTTCCTATGGGATTCTGATGGCAGGAATTAGCAGCATTAGCTTCGTGTTTTATGCTATTTATTGTATCAGGACGTATTCAGAATGTAAATTAAACCACTGGAGAGGTGTGGATAAATATCTTATGAGAGAATTGGGGGCTTATGCCGGATGGAACTTGTTTGGATCTGTTTGCAGTTTGGGGAGAACTCAAGGCTTGGCCGTTATTCTCAACTTATTTTTTGGGGCGATTATTAATTCGGCTTATGCCATAGCCAATCAGGTTGGTGGACAGCTTATGTTTCTCTCTACGACCATGCTTAAATCCATCAATCCGCAGATCATGAAAAGTGAAGGGAATGGCGACCGGAAAAGAATGCTAAGGCTTTCTATGATTGCCAGTAAGTTTGGGTTCTTTTTGCTTAGTATAATAGCAGTACCATTTATTTTTGAGATGGATAATATACTTCATGTATGGTTAAAAGAAGTGCCTGATTTTTCCGTTGCATTTTGTAGAATGGTTTTGGTGGCAGCGATCATCAATCAACTAACGATAGGGCTTCAGTCCGCCGCCCAGGCCACTGGTAGAATAAAAGCATACCAAGCTACTGTGGGTGGGGTTTTGATCCTTAACCTGCCTTTGGCCTATATTCTGCTAAAATGGGGCTTTGAGGCATATTCAGTTTTGGTTGGCTATGTTTTTATTGAGCTTACCGCCGTTTGTCTAAGGGTTTATTTCTTAAATAAAATAGCTGGACTTTCTGTCAAAGAATATTTGGATCGGGTAATCAACAAAGAACTTTTACCTTTTGTGGTTTTGCTTATTACTTGTATGCTGTCCATCACCATGATGGCTTTTGAATTCCGGTTTTTGGTAACCATTATTTTATCGGCAATAAGTACTTCAGCTGCCATTTTCAAATGGGGACTTTGTGATGATGAAAGGCAGATTTTATCAGGAGTCTTTCAGAAAATCAGACTAAAAATTTCTTACAGTTAATCAATAAGCAACACATGGAATATATTTACTATAAAGACAAAAAGGGTAATTTTGGAGACGACCTTAATGGTTGGATGTGGCCCAGAATTTTTGGCAAAGAAGACCTCTCTGATGATCTTGCTTTTTTAGGAATAGGTACCATTTTATATGAGGACAATAGAAATCTAGCGCGTATAGCAGAGAAGAGTAAGATTGTTTTTGGAACAGGTGTAAGGCCAGTTCATCGAGCTTTTTCTTTGGATAATACGTGGGATATCAGGTTTCTTAGAGGTCCTTTATCAGCCAATCAATTTGATCGTAAGTTTGATTACATTTCAGATGCGGCCTACGCTCTTAAAATACTACCTGAATACGAGGAATTGATGAATATTCCGAAAAAATACGAGGTGAGTTTTATTCCTTATTTTAAATCTGAAAGCTATTATGATTGGAAAGCAATATGTAAGGATTTGGGAATACACTATATTACAACCCATACTGATAAAGGAGTAGATTTTACTTTGAGGGAAATAGCTGCTTCCAAGTGTATTATCTCCGAGGCGATGCATGGGGCGATATTAGCTGATGTTTTTAGAATTCCTTGGAAACGATTTATACTAACCACTCCCTTTACAGAAGGGGAAAGAATTTCGGAATTCAAGTGGGCTGACTGGATGAATTCTGTGGATATTTTTCAGCATAATCCCATCTATGTGCCTTTATTTAAAAAAGGCCGTTTCAATTCACTTATCAAACAAGTTAGTGGAGGAAGTATAGAAGCCAATGTTTTTTTGAAGAAAAAGGTGAAGGACAATATTTATGCTGCGCTTTCAGATAAGCGAGTGGCTTACAGTTTGTCCCCTGAAAATCGGATTCAGGAAGTTTTTGATTCAATGGCAATGCAAGCGGAAAAACTCAATAGGGATTTGCAAAAGGCCTTGGTAGGATGAAAGTAGTTTATATTACTTATCCTTTCTTTTTGGATTTTTCCATTGAGTACATCAAAGAACTCAGTAAGCGAGTGGAGCTACATGTTTATGTGCTGACCTCGGAAGATAAACTTTCTGGAACTATCTTCAAGATAGATGGGCTTCCTGAGCGTGAAAAAGTAAGCCATCCATTCGAAGAAATCAAAGGGATGCTCAAAGATGCCAATTACTTTGAATCCTATTTGAAGGATTGCAAGAGGTTTGATTTAGTATTTTTCCCTAAAAAGAGAGTGGGGATGAAAGGACTTCAAAAAAACAGGCAATTTGCAAAATTGATCAACGGAATACGGCCTGATGTTGTGCACTTTGATGACATTTCCATTTTATTGTTTGCCATGCCATTTTTCTTAAAGGTAAAAAATTGGGTGATTGATGTTCATGACCCTAAACCACACTCTGGAGAAGCTGATTGGAGACGTAAAATGATCCGGACATTGATGTACCCAAGGGCAAAAAAGTTTCTTACCTATTCTGCTCATTCGAAAAGAACCTTCGAGTCTATTTATGGCATTTCAAAGCCTGTTAATAACCTTTCCCTAGTCCCTTACACATTTTACGACCGATATAAAGAATTAGCTACTGAACAGCTTATTGAAGGGGAATATTTACTTTTTATAGGTAGGGTGTCAGCTTATAAGGGAGTGAGTGATTTGTTAGAAGCTTTTAAAATAATATCAAAGGAGTACCCAAAAATAAAATTGGTTATTGCAGGAAAATGGAAGTCCAATTTTTCAGTGGAAGAAGATGTTATCAGTGACCAAGTGATCATTATTGATCGATTCTTGGAAAATGAAGAAGTAGCCGGGCTGATACGAAAAAGTAAAGGTGTGATTTGTCCCTATAAAGATGCCACGCAAAGTGGAGTCGTCATGACAGCTTTGGGGCTCCGAAAAGAAATAATCGTTTCTAATGTGGGAGGTTTACCCGAAACTATCATCAATGGTAATGGAATAGTCTATGATAGAAATAAAGAAGATGGTCTTTTAAAGGCCATAAAACAGCTTTTGGATAGAAAAAAATCTGGTGAGAAAATTACTTTGAGTCCGGAAATACTTCCTCCCTACAATGTGGACAAGCTGATCAAATTTTATCAAGAAACCTATTAGGACAATGGCCAAAAATAAAGAGCTAATACTGTTAACCAAGCGCTTTCCATTTTTTAAAACGGAAGCTTTTTTAGAAAGTGAGATAGATATTTTGGCAGAGCATTTTGATACGATTAGAATTTTCCCCTATGAAATAGGAAACTATTGTAGACAAGTGCCTGAAAATGTGGTGGTAGATACAACCTTCTCTAGGGTTTACCAGCGCAAAAAATCCAGGGCCATCCAAACCTTGGTTTCGAGAGAATTCAGAAAAGCAGTTGCGGACCATTTTTCTCATTTGAAGGGCCCAAAAGATCTGAATATGCTGTTGAAATTTGTGTCAAACGCAAGGGCTTATTATTGTTTTTTCGAGCAACAATTAGAAGTGATTAACAAGGAGGCATTAATTTATACTTATTGGTTCAATGAAGCTACTTACGCCCTTCTCAATCTAAAGTTACAATATGGTTTAGCTGTCAATATTATTTCTAGAGCACATCGCTTTGATATTTATGAACAACTTACAACTACCCGTTCATTTTGGCCCTATCGACGTTTTTGTTTGGAAAATATAGACCGACTTTATTCCATTTCTGAGGATGGCAAGCATTATTTAGAAAAAAGGTATAAGGTGCAAAAAGAGATAGAAATTGCACGTTTGGGGGTGCATGATCGTCAAAAAATGGCCAGAAGGTCTTCTCTTGGAATAATTCAAATCGTTTCTGTTTCACGGATTGCTCCTATGAAACGTGTTGATTTTATCAGACAGGCAGTGCTTCAATATGCTTTTGAGCATCCTAATAATAAGATCGTGTGGACTCATTTTGGGGACGGTCCAGGCATGGAGGAATTGAACCAAACATCTGATATACCAGAGAACCTTGTGATGGATTTTAAAGGGCATGTCAAAAATGATGAAGTTTACGGATTTTACGAACAACATAGCGTAGACCTATTCATAAACTTGAGTTCATCAGAAGGTATTCCTGTTTCTATTATGGAAGCCATTTCATTTGGCATTCCCATCGTGGTCACAAAAGTGGGTGGAACAGGAGAAATAGTAAGTGAAGTCAATGGAAAATTGTTATCAGCAAATCCCACTTTGGAAGAAGTTGTGAAAGCGTTTTCAGATGTAATAAAGAGAAAACTACAGGCTGAGGAAATCAGACGATTTTTCAACAGTCATTATAATGCCAACACAAACTATCAAGCGTTTGCTAAATCCTTAGCAGGAATTAAAGAAGCTGAAAGTGCACCCGTTGATCAATACAGCACCATTCACAAATGAATAAAATTGTATTTATTGCCATTTTCATCTATTCCATTGGAGGATTTGTTTACCTTAATTGGCAAGGAAAAAGATCCAATCATATGTTCATCAGTTTTTTTGTGCTAATGGTTGCATTTGATTTCGGGACATCTTTTCATTCTTTTTTAACAAAAACCAATTATGAAGGCACCATGGTGGATCGATTGGGGGTGTTTGGCAACTCGCTCTGGATTTCTCTAAGTACATTAGTTATTCCTATTGGTATTTTCTTCGGTTATCAGCAATTTCCTAGAATTACCCTAAAAAACTACAAATGGGAATTTATAGTATTGGTGATGTGTTTGCTTTCCTTTTTTAATCCCATGAATCCCTATCCAAAAAGCATTCTGGTATTTTTATGTTATGCTTTGCAAGTGTTCTTTTCAGTCAATTACATCAAGGCCAATTTCACACAAGGAGCAGTATTGAAAGGTATCCATAATGGGCTTATGGTAGTAACTGTGCTACAAACGATGCTCGTGATCATGTATCCTATTTTAGGGATTGAAGCTGCATTAACGTTTTTCAAAGGAGAAGATATGATCGATTATGCCCTAAAACGTGAAGGTTATTCTTCGGCAGTTGGAATATTTGGACACCCCGGAACATTGGCGCTGTTTTCTTTGATTACCGCCATTTTCTTTCTCTCCGCATATTTGAATGATTTTAAGAGAAGAATCTCTTTAGGCTGCTTTTTAGCAAATATATTCATTATACTACTTACTTTTTCGAGGACAACTTATGTCACTAGCGCCATCATTATTGGCATCGTGTTGATCTCATATAAATCCAAAAAGAGTTTTTTCTCCCTTAAAAATATGGCTTTAGCAGCCGGAGGTTTTGCGATGTTTATTGGTATTCTATTTCTTACGCCATTAAGTGAATTGTTTTTGGCTAGTGATTTTGAAAATCAGATTGAGGTAAGGTTTTCGAGCTGGTTTTTAGGTTATGAAATATGGGAACGTTCAAAGCTGTTAGGAGTAGGTATCAACTCACATGTCTATTTCATGGGACATTTCATCAGGATCACCCAGGATTTGGCCGTGGTAGATTTTATTACCACCAACCCTATTCATAATATCCATTTGATCATTTTGGCAGAAACTGGATTATTGGGTATGTGCATTTGGTTATTCTTTTTTGGGAGTAAAATTTCCCGCCATACGAAGTCATTAAAAACCGAAAACATAGCAGTTAATATTTTCAGCCTCGCGACCATTGGTTTATTGATTTCAATTTTCATCTATGGCTTTTTTGGCTGGGCTCCCCTGAAACGGGAAATGATTACATTAACCTTTTTGGTGGCACAAGTACACGTATTTAAAGCATATAATTTTCGTCAAGAGCCACGTTTTGAAGCCTCTCAGCTCAAGGCCATCTAAAGAATTTACTACTGAAATTTATGACAAAGAAGCTTACCATCTACTTTCAAGGCAATACCCAGTTTGAGAATACAGGAGATGTTTTGATCAATAAATCACTTTTGGAGATTTTTAGATCATATGGCAATATTGTGGTCAATGATCAAAAGCTACCGGATTATTATAAAGCTGCCTTGAAACTGAAAAAGGAAGAGTTCAGCACCAATGGGAAAGGGGGATTCTATCAACAGCTTTTTGGCAATGCGTTCAATAGTATTTTCCGAAAGGGACATAAAGTGATGATGGTTGCAGGGCCTCCAGGTCACATTTTTGGAAACTCTAAAAAGAAAATCAAGAAGAACCTTGAATACAGTGTTTTCCTGTTTTTGCTTAAAATCATGGGGGTTAAGATCATCAGGCTTGGTTTTTCAATGGGCCCCGTTGGACAACAGCAAGCGCTCAGTGAGCGGATCAGGTCATGGTTTACGGATCATTATCTGGTGAGAGATTCTATTTCTCTTCAATTGGCTCACCGGATAGGGATCAATAAAGCTCAGTATTTTCCAGATTTGGCCTGGATGTATTCGGCCAATGGCGTGGATCTTTCCCTGGCCAATAAAAATGAAATCATCTTCAGCTTTAGGGATTCCATTTATAAAGATGACTCTGGAGACACTTATCAGGATAAGCTCATAAATAGTCTCATTTACCTAATGGATCATCTAAAAGATCGCTTTAGGATTAAAATTACTTATCAGGTACTTCAGGATTATGCATTCTGTAAAGCACTGTTTGACAATCTCTCGAAAAGAGGATATCCTGTAAGTTTTGTAGAAGAGCAGATTACATTGGAAAATGCTGGAGAGGCGTATAAAGATGGGGTGGCCATCATTACCAATAGACTTCACGGAGCGCTATTGGCTGCCAAATATGATGTTTTGCCCATTGTGCTGACGGATGTGGACAAGCATTTGAAAATCAAAGGGATCTATGTTGATGCAGGCTTGGAGGAGTTACTTATAGATGCCAGCTTAAGCAATGAAGCGCTGATGGAAAAGATCAATTTGTTGCTTTTAAAGCGTGAATCAATCATTAAAAAGTTGGATGATATTGAAAAGCAATACCATTCATACAGCACAGAAAGTCTGAAGAAGATCATGATGAAATGATCACTCCTCTGAAGCAATAAAATTGCTTTTACTTTTTAGACTAATTGATGCAAACTACACCAAATCCACTCATATGAAATTACTTTATTTATCCGGAGCTCCCCGGGTATCCACCCAATTGAAAGCTGATGCAGGTGGAGCCAGGGCCCATATTATGGGAGTGATCAATGGTTTTAAAGACCTTAATTGGGATGTATCCGAGTACATTGTAGGGGACAGGATTATGAAAAGCGGACATAAAACCGATTTTCAGAAAAGCCTTTCTAAGAGCTATTTTAAACGTTTTTTAGCGGACATCATCCGCATTACTTATGGGATGTACAATAACCAACTTTCCTTCAAGAAACATAAGGATATAGATTGTGTATATGAACGTTTGGGGGCTTTTCAATTGATGGGTTTGAAGTTCAGAAAAAAAGGTGTTCCATGGATTTTGGAAACCAATAGCGTGCTTTACGAAGAGGCAAAAAATGATAGAAAGAGTATAATCCTGGCCGATGTTTGTAGAAAGATGGAAGCGAAGGCTTACCAATCATGTGATTACTTGATCTGCGTTACGGATGAGTTGAAAGGGATGATAATAGATCACTTTGATATTGATCCTGCCAAGATTTTGGTGGTTCCCAATGGTGTCGATACCAATCGCTTCAATCCAAATAAGGTGACAGCTATTCGTGAGCATGATGAATTTACAGTGGGTTTTGTAGGCTCTGTGATTGCTTGGTGTGGGGTGGATGTGCTTATCAAGGCGGTGAAGATCCTTCAAAAAGAAATACCGATTAAGGTTACGGTGGTGGGAGACGGTTTGGCCAAGCAGCAATGGGAGGAAGATTGCATCCAATCAGGTTTGGAAGAGACAATCAAATTTGTAGGTAGGAAATCGTGGGATCAAGTACCCGCATATATTGGAGGGTTTGATGTATGCTATTCCGGTCAGGTAGCGACACATTCTGGTAAAATGTATCATTCCCCTTTAAAAATCTACGAATACCTATCGATGGGCAAGCCGGTAATTGCAGCAAAATTTCAGGATGCCACCAAGATGATACAAAATGGTGAAAATGGCTTTTGCTTTCAATCTGGTGACGTGGATGACCTGATAGAAAAAATAAGAGCAGCTTATACGCTTTTTCAGCAAGGGAAATTTGATGCTAAAAAGATTCGAAAGCATGTGGAAGATTCACATAGCTGGAAATCCCGGATAGAATATATTCTAAAAGAAACTAAAAACCTGAATTGATATGGCTTACAAACTACTAGGGACAGAAGTAGATGACTTTAATTTAAATTCCCTACTTGATTTTGTGGTGAAATCTGTGAGGACTGAGGAAAGAAATATCATAATCAGCCAGAATCTTCATGGTATTTATACCTATCACAAGAAAAATTCGGCAGAGCTAAAAAGCTTGTACGCCATTGCCAAAAAGCGAATTGACGGTATGCCTATCGTATGGTTGGGCAAGGCTTTGGGGTATCCGTTGGAAAAAGAAAATCGGTTGACTTGGGTGGACCTGATGGATCCCTTGATGAAAAGAGTTCGGGACGAAGGGCTGAAAGTATATTATCTAGGGGCAGATGAAGCCAGTGTATCCAAAGGGGTACATGTTCTAAAAGAAAAATTTCAAGGTCTACAGATAAATTATAGAAATGGTTTTTTTGATCAGAAAAAAGATGCGGCCGAAAACAAAGAAGTAATCGCTCAGATCAATGCATATAAGCCTGATTTATTGATTGTCGGTATGGGGATGCCCAGACAGGAACATTGGATAGTGGATAATAAGGACTCCTTGAATGCCTATGTAATCATGACCTGTGGTGCTGCTATAGAATATGTGGCCGGGACGGTCAGTACACCACCAAGGTGGATGGGCAGAACTGGTCTGGAATGGCTGTATAGGCTGCAAGAGAATCCAAATAGATTTTGGTTCAGGTATTTGATAGAACCCTGGTATATTTTTAGGTTAGCAGCCGATGACTTGAGAAAAGCCCGAGCAAGAGCCTAACACTTCTTATGAGTATCCAATAGATTCCCTTGGATTTATATTTTTCTGACATTGATTCTTCCCAAATAGATTAGACTTATTTCTCCCCTCTTAATTTAATCATCATGCTATTTAATTCCTTGGACTTTGCGGTTTTCTTGCCGCTGGTGTTTCTTATCTATTGGTTTGTTTTTCCTAAAAATATCAAGCAACAAAATGTAATGTTGCTTATTTCCAGCTATGTTTTTTATGGTTGGTGGGACTGGAGGTTTCTTTCCTTGATTCTGTTCAGTACCATCTTGGATTATATGTTGGGGAAAAGAATGGGAAATAGTCAAAATGAATCCGATAGAAAGTGGCTTTTGGCAACAAGTGTAGTTGTGAATTTGGGATTTCTGGGTTTTTTCAAATACTATAATTTCTTTGCGGATAGCTTTGTTCAAGTATTTACATTTATGGGACAGCCGATACACCCAAGGGCTTTGAGTATTGTCCTGCCGGTGGGGATTAGTTTTTATACCTTCCAGACATTAAGTTATTCTATAGACGTATACAAAAGGAAATTGGAGCCTGCTCGTGATTTTATCAGCTTCGCCACCTTTGTAAGTTTTTTTCCACAACTCGTAGCAGGTCCTATTGAGCGGGCCACACATTTGTTACCGCAGTTTTATAAGAAAAGAAAGTTTGATTATGCTTTGGCTGCTGATGGGAGCAAACAAATGCTTTGGGGTTTTTTTAAGAAAGTGGTCATTGCAGATAATTGCGCAGAGTATGTGAATATAATTTTTCAGAATTATGAAAACTATTCTGCCAGTACCTTGGCTCTGGGAGCAGTGCTTTTTGCTTTTCAGATCTATGGGGACTTTTCAGGATATTCGGATATAGCTATTGGACTTTCCAGGCTTTTTGGCTTTGACCTGATGAAAAATTTTGCCTTCCCGTATTTCTCCAGAGATATAGCAGAGTTTTGGAGGAGATGGCATATTTCCCTTTCCACATGGTTTAGGGATTATTTATATATCCCATTGGGAGGAAGCAAAGGAGGGTTGGGAATAAAAATCCGAAATACATTTATAATTTTTTTGGTGAGTGGATTTTGGCATGGAGCCAATTGGACTTTCGTCATTTGGGGGGCGCTCAATGCACTCTACTTTCTCCCCTTGTTATTGGCAGGAAAAAATAGAAACAATTTAAATCAAATTGCGGAGGGGAGGTTATTACCATCCTTTAAGGAGGCAGGTCAGCTACTGATTACGTTCAGTCTTACTTGCTTGGCGTGGGTGTTTTTTAGAGCAGAAAGCGTAACAATGGCTTTTGATTATATCAGCTCTATGTTTTCTATATCCATTTTATCAAAACCACAAGTGTTTCCTATAGAGATAATTGCCTTAGTGGGTTTGTTTATCATGATAGAATGGCTTGGACGAGAAAGTGATTTTGCAATCCAAAGTTTGGGGATAAAATGGCGTAGACCTTTTCGATACGGTGTGTATTATGGCGTTTTTATGCTGATCTATTTTGCGGGTAATTTCTCAGATGAAATTGAATTTATCTACTTCCAATTTTAAAGCATTATGAAAAAGTATTTCCAAAAACTTTCTTCTTTTTTACTGGGTGTAATGGCCATCAATATTTTAGTGACTTTTGTCGTGGACGGGCTCTATTATGAACCCTACACCAAAATGATGAGGGAATCGAAGGGGCAAGATATCAAAGGAATTATTATGGCCGATTCTCATGGGTTACCATTAAAGCAGAATCTTAGCGATAAGGGTATTGTGAACATTTCATGGGGGAGTGACTCCTATGAAGATATGAACAATAAACTGCAATTTTATCTGAAACATCATGATCTGGATTATGTGATCATTTCGGCAGACAATCATCTGCTATCCAATTACAGGGAAAACCTGAATAATGTTGAGGCTTCTATCAATTATGTAGATCCTGAATTTTCAGATTATAGCCTGACAGGATATTTATACTTGAAGTATATCAAGAGATACTGTTCGGTCATTAGCCCAAAAAATAGGGATATCTTTTTAGCAAGGTTAAAATCATTCCTGAAGAAGAACCTCGTTCGGAAAAGTTGGGAAGAGAAAGAGGATAAAATAGCAAGAGGGGAAAAAAGGGTTAGATTACATTTTGATAATTTGAGAAAATCTGAAGTGCTATCACAAGATTTATCCGATATGATCGAAATGTGTGAAGCCAAGGGGGTTAAAGTTTTTGGTATCAAATACCCATTGACATCAGCGTATTTACGGGCCATGAATTCATCCAATTTTGGATCGGATAGTGTGATGAAAGCCTACGGCTGTAGGATACTCGATTTTCAAAAGATATTTATGGAAAGAAATGATCTCTTCTCAGACGAAGATCATCTCAACCTTGAAGGCGGAAAGCTGTTTGCCAATATGATCGAAAATGATGTGTTAAATTTTAGGGCTTCAAAAGAGTAGATCGCTACTTTCTGGGTTTTGATGATAAGGTCTTATTGTGTTTTTGGGCTTTTTTTGATTTTTACATACCATGTGAATGCCCAAAACTATAAAGCAGAAGATAGTATACCTGCTCATCCACGAATTTTATTATCTGGCTTAAAAAAGGATGTTTTAACAAACCTTAATTCAGGTCCATGGAAAGAATTGCATGACATGGTTTTAGAGGAAGCGGAAACAATTATACACCAGCCAGTTACTCAAATGAAACTACGCGGAAAAACGATGCTCAAGCCAGCACGAGAAGTTTTTCGGAAAGTGTTTTTCTTAAGTTATGCCTATCATTTTTCTGGAGAAAAGCAGTTTGCTAAAAGGGCTATTGAGGAGCTCAGCTGTGTAAGTGCACTGAAGAATTGGAATCCGCAGGTATTTTTGGATCTTGCTGAATTAACCATGGCAATGGCTATAGGCTACGATTGGCTCAATGACGCCATGACGGATTCAGAGAAACAGTTAATTTCAAAAGCCATTTGGGAAAAGGGCTTGGAACCTTCTTTTGACACCACCTACAATACTTTTCTAAAATTGGATAATAATTGGAATCAGGTCTGCAATGCAGCTATGGTATGGGGGGCAGTGGCGGTATATGAGCAAGCCCCTGAGATGGCTGAAAAAATAATTTCCCGTGCACTGGAATCTTCTCAATTACCCATGGAAAAGTATGGTCAAAACGGGGTTTTCCCAGAAGGAGTTATGTACTGGACATATGGTACTTCCTTCCATGTGCTGATGCTGGAATCCATCAAAAACCTAATGGAAAATGATATTTCAACATATTTTTCCAAAAGCTTTTTGCAATCGGGAAATTTCTTTTTGCACATGACCTCAAATACTGGAAAGGCCTATAATTGGAGTGATGCGTTGGAATTACAATATCCAAATCCAGCCATATTTTGGTTGGCCAAAGTGCAGAAGGATCCTACATTGATTTGGAATCAAATCAAGTTTTTTGAAAAGGGACAATTGAAAAATTTAAAAAAATCCAGGCTTCTTCCCGCTATTATTTTATTGGGCGCGGACATTTCTTTAAATGACACAGCACCTCCTCAAAAGAAATTTTGGGCAAGTAAAGGAAATAATGCTGTGGTAGCCATGCGAAGTTCTTGGGAGGACAGCAATGCTATTTTTGTGGGATTGAAATTGGGTAATGCCAGAGAACATCATGCCCATATGGACATGGGCGCTTTTGTAATGGAAGCCGAGGGGGTTCGTTGGTCAATGGACTTAGGGATGCAAACCTATTATTCACTTTCTTCACAAAAGGTGGACTTGTGGAATAGTAGTCAGCAGGGAGGACGTTGGCAGGTATTTAGGAATAATAACTATGGTCATGGTACTTTGACTTTGGACGATTCTCTACAGGATGTAAATGGCCAAGCAAAGTTGATACGCACCGGTGAGCATGAAAGTTTCCAATATGCGATCGGGGATTTAACTGAAGCGTATTTGCGAAAGGATCGCCAGATTTACAGAGGAGTGGCCATCATAAAAAAAGAGCAAGCAGTGATTCGAGATGAAATAGCTGCATCTTCTAAACCGGTTCATGTGACATGGAGAATGATTACACCAGCTAAAGCCCAGATTAAAGGGAAGAGAATCACGCTTTTCCACAAGGGGAAACGCCTAGAATTGGTCTTGATGGCTTCAGAGAAAAATACAATTAAAGTCAGACCGGCTCTATCAAAAAACAAATACGATGCTCCAAATAAGGGGATTAGCATGATCGAAATTGAAATGGAAGTTCCTGCCAATAAGGCAGCATCTATTCAAGTAAATTTGCAGCCGTTAAAAGAGCATCATTGTTTGCAAGCCATTCCAATTTCTTTGGAAAACTGGGGCAAAAATACCCTTCCTGACCAATAAACTACATTGCTTTCTCCATCCAAAATTGAAATCGATTAACCTTTATATACTTTAACCCAGATACCTCTGGAAATTTCCTGCAGTTTTTATAGCGCTATTGTTTAAGAAAAGTTTTAAACCAACAATTTAATGTAATCACATGAAAATCAAGAAAATCTGTTGTATTGGTGCGGGATACGTAGGTGGCCCCACCATGGCAGTTATTGCCCAAAAATGTCCCGATGTCTACGTGACGGTGGTGGATATTAATGAAACGAGAATCAAAGCCTGGAATGATGAAGATCTGAACAATCTTCCGGTATATGAGCCAGGGCTGGATAAGGTCGTTGCGGAAGCAAGGGGGAGAAACTTGCGTTTTTGCACGAATGTAGAGGGAGCTATCCAAGAGGCTGATATGATCTTTATTTCTGTCAATACCCCGACAAAAACCTATGGGGAAGGAAAAGGACAAGCCGCTGATCTAAAGTGGATAGAGCTTTGTGCTAGACAAATCGCTGCTGCAGCTGAGTCCGATAAGATCGTGGTGGAAAAGTCAACCTTACCCGTAAGGACAGCCGAGGCCATCCGAGATATTTTAGAGAATACCGGGAATGGAACAAAGTTTCAGATTTTGTCCAATCCAGAGTTCTTGGCTGAGGGAACAGCCATAGAAGATTTGATGGCTCCTGACCGCGTATTGATTGGAGGTGATACGTCCACGGAGGAAGGCTTGGAGGCCATGGAAGCATTGGTGGAGATCTATAATTCATGGGTGCCTCGGGAGAAAATCCTGACGACCAATGTTTGGTCATCAGAACTTTCCAAACTTACGGCAAATGCCTTTTTGGCCCAAAGGGTTTCCTCCATTAATGCCTTGTCTGAGCTCTGTGAAAATACAGAAGCCAATATCAATGAAGTCTCCAGGGCCATCGGTACGGACAGTCGAATCGGTAACAAATTCCTGAAGGCATCGGTGGGCTTTGGTGGTTCTTGTTTCCAAAAGGATATCCTTAACCTGGTATATATCTGCAGAACTTATGGATTGAAAGATGTGGCTGATTATTGGGAGCAGGTTATCAAAATGAATGACCACCAGAAAGGGCGTTTTGCAAAAAACATTATCAAATCACTTTACAACACGGTAAGTGGGAAGAAAATAGCCTTTTTGGGTTGGGCCTTTAAGAAGGATACCAATGATACCCGTGAATCTGCTGCCATTTATGTGGCGGACCATTTATTGAGTGAGGATGCCAAAATTACTGTTTTTGACCCTAAGGTTAGAGAGGAACAGATGTATGCGGATATTGACTATTTGAACACCAGAAATAAGGTGGACAACAGAAAACTAATGAAATCGGAACCCTGTCCCTATGAAGCGTGTAAGGGAGCACATGCTATCGCTGTTTTGACAGAGTGGGATGAGTTTGTGGATTATGATTGGCAGAAAATCTATGATAATATGCTTAAACCAGCTCAAGTATTTGATGGGAGAAGTATTTTAGATAAAGAGAAACTAAAAGATATTGGTTTTAGAGTTTATACCATTGGAACTGCATGATTGTTTTGATAAACTCTCTAGACTGCAATATCAGAGGAGAATCAAAAGGGAAAATACTGATTCTCCTCGATAAGCTTGTTTTTTGATGGACCAAACACAGAATGTATTTTTTAAGTCCAGAGAAACGCATAAATAAACTAACGACACATAAAATTTGACTATGGAGAAATTAGAGGAAAAGATTTCTTTTCAAGGGAAATCCATGGGTGAAGTAAATGAACAATTAAGCCGATTCGAGAAAGGTTTTCCTTTTTTACCGATCGTGCGCCCTGCGCAAGTCAATGATGGAATACTGAAGCTTAATGAAAAGGAACTTGATGAATTTTCAAGACTGTACTGCCACTCCAAAGAGGCACTGAAGGTGGCGAAGTTTGTGCCTGCCAGTGGGGCTGCCTCCCGAATGTTTAAAAAGCTATATGAGTTTTTGGAAAGCAATGGCTACCTGTTTTCTTATCCGATAGCGGAGGAATTTATCCAAAACATCAAGAAGTTTCCGTTTTATAGTGATTTGGATATCAGCCTAAGAAAAGTAGGAAGTTTTGTTGACCTGGCCTTACAGGAAAAGGATTTTAAGTTGATCATATCGCATGTGCTTCATCCAGAAGGACTGGACTATGGGCAATTGCCGAAAGGGCTTTTAAAGTTTCACAGATATGAAGACCATGAGCGTACACCAGTCCATGAACACTTTATAGAGGGTATTAAATATGGCATAGGAAAGGAAGGTATAGTGCGACTTCATTTTACGGTTTCAGAAGAACATTTAGAGGGCTTTATCTTGGAAACTGGAAAAGTAAGTGAAGTTCTGGAAAGTAAGTTTAAGGTAAAGTTTGAAGTTACTTTTTCCCAACAGAAATCTTCGACAGATACCTTGGCGGTTGACATGGACAATCAGCCTTTTTTGGATAATGATGGAAGTGTATTGTTTCGTCCGGGTGGGCATGGAGCTCTGTTAGATAATCTTGAAGAAATGGATGCTGACCTGATTTTTATCAAAAACATAGATAATGTAGGAGGGGCAAAGTCTGTAGAAATGACCAAAAAATACAAAATGGCCATGGGCGGGCTCTTGCTTCAGACGCAGTCAGAAATTTTTGATCTGATATATCGTCTCAAGGCAGGTCAAGAAGGAATCAAGAAAGAGGTGGAGTTATTTCTTAAAAATAAACTGGGGATCAGTTTTCCTGAGACTTATGACCACCTTTCTGAATTAGAAAAAGAAAGATTCTTGACACTAAAGTTGGAGAGACCTATTAGGGTATGTGGCATGGTGAGGAACACGGGCGAACCAGGTGGCGGACCATTTTGGGCAAAAGATAAGGATGGATCTGTTTCGCTTCAGATTGTGGAAAAAGCACAGATCAATCCATTGCATCAAAAGGCATTGCTGACCGAAAGCACGCACTTTAACCCTGTGGACTTGGTCTGTTCCATTAAAAAACCAAATGGAAAGAACTATCAATTGGCTGATTTTTCTGACCCAGAAACAGGTCTCATCAGTGAGAAGTCAAAAAGTGGAAAATCACTGAAGGCTTTGGAGCTCCCAGGGCTATGGAATGGGGCCATGTCAGATTGGAATACGCTTTTTGTAGAAGTTCCACTGGAAACCTTTAATCCAGTGAAGATTATCAATGATCTTTTGAGGGAACAACACCAAAACCTTTAGGGAAAGACACATGTCCACTCAAGAGTTAATCCTAAAAAGTTCATGGATAAGGCGTAATTATGGCATTTTATCAATATGTGGTGGAGTCTGTAAAATGCTACCCTCACCTGTTTGTAGTTGGTCAGGTGAGGTTGCCTTACTTCCACGTACAAGCCTACTAAGACTTATACAACATTATTTAAGTAACAAAATCATATGTTTATTTTGGACGCAAAGTCTTTATTGAAATTTATTGCCTTGACACTGGTGGGGGCTATATTACATGCCTGCCAGCAAGATGAAGGTCTTGGAGAAGTATTGATTTATGAAAATGATTTTTCTCAGGAGAACCTAAAAAATATTAGAAATGGAAGGCTGAGGGAATTTAATGATAAAATGGTACTTGGAAATTATAATAATGAGGAAATAATGTTGACCCTGAACGATCTTCCGGCTCATAAAAGCCTTAAGGTTGATATAGAACTTCTTTTGCATGACTCCTGGGACGGCAATGCTGATATAATAAGTGGACCTGATATTTGGTATTTTAATTTGGATAATCAAACAGCACTTCATGCTACTTTTTCCAACCAACCCTGTGTTTCCACCTATTGCTTGAGCCAATCCTACCCTGAGGCTTATGGCAGACATACTGACCCCAGGACAGGAGCAGATGAGGTCGAATTACCGGGACTGTGCAAGTATGCAGATTCTCTGGGATGGACTTCCCGATATAGCATTTCAAAAATCATCAGACACAAAGGGGGTAGTGCGATTTTAGTTTGTGGAGATCAAACTGTACAAAACTATCTGGAAACCAGTCAGCGATGTGATGAAAGTTGGTCCATATCAAGGATATCCATCAGCATAGTAGAGTAAAGCAATTGATCAAGACCAAACCAACCATTATGTTTGTTTTTAAAAAAATCTTGGTATTATCTCTTTTTTGCATCTTTGTCAAAGTTGATGTATTTGCACAGACCACCAATTTGAACGCTCCCTTTTTGCATGACTATTTAAGACGGCAGCAACTGATCGGTAAATTTAATCCCAATTATTCTTTTAATATTAGACCTTTGACACCTAGTATGGAAGATTTGAAGGATGAAGAAGGTGAAAGTTCCAGTCTCTATAAGGAGCTTTACGGAGAAGAAGGAAACCAGTATTTTGCCAAAAGTAAGGGGAGTTTTAAGATGCTTCCTGAGATGTTCAAGAGCCAGTACAATTCTGATTATGCCTTTGGTGCCAATAATGGTGCATTGATTCCTAATACGGGGTTACAGGTTCTACTAAGTGCGGGAATCTATGTGAAATATGGCAGATGGAGCTTGCAGTTCCAGCCTGAAATGGTCACCGCCCAAAATCTACCTTTTCAGGGATTTCCCATGGAGCATTGGGGAAGTACTTGGGATGAATATTATGAATGGCTCAACTTCTCTGATATTGTGGAAAGGTATGGAGACTATGCCTATGTGGAATTTTTATTGGGCCAGTCCCACCTGAAATACAATTACCGTTCATTTTCATTAGGACTTTCCACCGAAAATATTTGGTGGGGGCCAGGAAGAAGGAACTCCCTTTTAATGAGCAATAATGCACCCGGTTTTCTTCATGCCAGTTTTGAAACCAGAAAAGCTGTAAAAACTAACTTGGGGTATTTTGAAGGGCAAATTATTGTAGGAAAATTAAAAAACTCTGGCTATCCACCACCAGGCGCAGATTATGTTTACAGACAAACACCCCTTTATATCCCTAAAAGAGACATGGATTGGCGATATTTGGCCGGAATCACCATCAGCTATCAACCCAAATGGTTGCCAGGTCTATCGGTAGGTTATAGTAGTGTATCTCAGATGTATCACAATGACATGGACAGCTTTGATGACTATCTTCCTATTTTCAATGGAAAAAAAAGAGATAAAGGAGTCGTGGATCCAGAAGCCAACCAAAGAAACCAGCTCAATTCAGGGTATTTTAGATGGATGAGCCATGGTGGATTGTTTGAATTTTATGGAGAATACGGCTCAAACGGAAATAGTAAAAAACTGATGGACTTTTTGGTTTATCCTGATGAAAATCGTGCTTATACTTTAGGATTTAGCAATTACATTCCATTAAAACAAGAAGATACTTTTTTGGGTGTAAACTTTGAAATTACCCAAACAGGCCAGACAGTACACGAAACCATCTTGTCAAAAAACAGCTGGTATACACATCCGTATGTGAGACATGGATATACCCATATGGGGCAAGTTTTGGGAGCTGGGAATGGACCAGGCAGCAATGTGATTTTTGCGGAGTTAAGTTGGGTTAAGAATTTTACAAAATTCGGTTTGCAAATTGAGCGAATCGTTTATAATAATGATTTTTATTACAAGCGATTTGAAGAGATCAAAGATTGGAGGAGAAAATATGTGGACTATGCCCCGGCTTTGGCCGCCGATTTTAAATGGTATAGATTTCTTATTTCCACGAAAGCCCAATATGTCAAGACCTATAATTATAAATGGTATTTGGAAAATGATCCAGATCAATATTGGGTACCGGGCTTGGACAAGAACACCTTTGTAGGGAGTTTCAGTTTAGTTTATTTATTGAAATAACTATCGTCAAAAAATACTACAGCTTTTCCAATATTTTATAAAAATAATTATTCCATTCATTTGTAAAGTTTAAAACTTTACTGTGAATTCAATTTAGATAGACGAAAGATGGAATAATGATTAAAGGAAGCCTATTGTGCTTCCTTTTTTTATGTCAAAAAATTCAAGTGAATAATTTGTTGCATTTCTGCTAATGATAGGTTTTTATTATTGCTAAATCGTTAAATTATATAAGAAATAGATTTAAACAATGTAAAAATTTTAGTGTCAGCTATTTTTTATAAAATTCATGGGGTCATTTTGCTTAAATTCTATCTCTTTATACTACAAATTGGCAAAACTGCCGAATTATCATTGACATGAAGCCCTTAAAGTCACCTAAAATAACCGCTGCCTCCCAAAGGAGGTATTCCGAAAAGGAATATCAAGACATGCCAGATGAGTCGGTATGGGAATCTTTTTGTTTAGGGAACGAAGCAACTTTTAGCTATATCTATAAAAACTTCGCTTCAGATCTTTTTTCTTACGGATTTCAGTTTTGTGGTGATTCCCATTTGGTAGAAGATTGTATGCAGAATGTATTTATCTACCTGCGCAAAAAAAGGGAAAATCTTGGGCAAGTAAAAAGTATCAAATCTTATTTGTTCAAGTGTATTCAATATGAAATTATCAAGAGACTCAAAGAAAGAGGCGTATTGGTGGATACAAATGAATACCAGTACAAGAAGGCATTTAGCATCGCGCTTTCTCCCGAAACCATCATGATTGAGTCAGAGTCCCAAGAGCAGAAACGAATGATGATCAATCAGGCACTAGACCAACTTACAAGCAGACAGCGACAGGCACTTATTTTACTTTATGAAGAGGAAATGAGTTATAGTGAAATTGCCGATATAATGGGCTTTAGTGAAGTCAAGTCAGCCAGAAAATTGGTGTATAGGGCTTTGGCAAGTTTAAAAGAGGTCATTAATCCATCATAATGCAGTCCCATGGATAACAAACAAAAATACATATTGAAGTATAAGGACTACGAGTTGGAAGACTTTTTGGGTGATGGATACTTCATTTCCTGGGTGAAAAACCCCAATGGCAACAGTAATCATTTTTGGGAAAGGTGGATAACAGAGAATGTAGACAAAAGCGAAACCGTCATGCAGGCGGCCACTATCATAAGGTCCATGACTTACAAGAATAAGCCCGAACTATCCAACAAGGCCTATGTGGAGATTTTTGAAAATGTGCTCAAATCAGAACCAGTTTCTGAAGGGAAGGGGAATGAAAAGTCCTCTCATCCTACTTCAATATGGGGGACAATTTTTGGCTTTCATAAGATAGCAGCGGCCATCTTACTTATTTTTTGCGCTTGGATTATCTTAGATACCTATGTAGTGAAAGAACCTGTAGAATTAGCCCCCCAAAAGTGGGAAGTAAGGGAGAATCCTGCTGGGATTAAGTCAACGATTAAAATGGGAGATGGCACGGTGGTCAACCTCAATTCCAACAGTAAGCTCACATTTTTAGAAAAATTCCCAGATAGTCTTAGGCTTGTCAAGTTGGAAGGAGAAGCTTTTTTTGATGTGCAAAAGGATGGTAGACCTTTTTTGGTGGATTTGGGCAAAACTCAGGTAGAAGTCATGGGAACAACCTTCAACGTAGAAAAACGGCAAGAAGGAAAGCTGTCGGTGGCATTGGTTTCAGGTAAGGTGAAAGTCAAAGATGAATTGGGCAATCAAGTAATCCTCAAACCTATGGAGATGCTCAAGATCAATGAAAAAGGAGAAGTATCCCTTACCAGTTTTGATACCACAGAAATAATCGGGTGGAAAGATAAAATTCTGCTGTTCAAAAACAGTAACAAAACAGAGATTATCCAAAAGATCAGTGACTGGTATGGGGTGGAGGTGCAGTGTGACCCAAAGATCAAGGACAATTGGGCCTACAGTGGCGAATACCATAATGAATCCTTGGAAAATGTCCTCAAAGGTATCAAGAGAACCCTCAATATAGACTATAACATCAACGGTAAAAAAGTTGATTTAATCCAAAAATAACCTAACCCTAACTAACATGAAAAATCCCAATTCGAGCTAGCAAAGAGGCAGATAGGATTCTGGGGAGAATGCTACCTGCCGCAAATGTTCCTGTCCTGAACTTTGGTCGGTGCAGACAGGAAGCTTAAGCAGTTATCACTTAAACATTTAAAACTATGCAAAAAAAAATACTGAGACAACTAATAGTGATGTCTATGAGAATATTATATGGGTTTCTCATTCAACTGGTCTTTTGCACCGTACTGCTAGCCAATACGAGTAAGGCCCAGAGGAAAACCATTGAGGATGTGACATTAGACATCCGTTTGCAAAACAGGACTTTGGATGCGGTGTTCAAAGAAGTAGAGCGCAAAACAGATTTTAGGTTTACACTAAACGAAAATGGAATCAATACCTCTCAGCGTGTGGAGGCTGACATCCATAGTGGGACCGTTTATGACCTGTTGGTTACCTTATCCAAGCAGACAGGTTTGAGCTTTACCCAGATCAATGACAATATCCATGTCAACCAAAATACCAAAAGTAAGCAAGTAGAAATCAAAGAACTGGCCGAAGTCACCATCAGCGGAAATGTGGTGGATGACACCGGACAGCCTATGCCAGGCGTGACCGTGAAAGTGGAAAGTACGGGTAGGGGAACTGTCACTGACATGGATGGCCATTATGAAATTACGGTGGAAGAAGGAGATGTATTAATCTATTCTTTTATCGGCTTTATGACCCAGCGGGTTGAAGTAGGCAATCAAAGTACCATTGACATTGAAATGCAAGAGGATACCCAAGCCTTGGAGGAGGTAGTGGTGGTCGGTTATGGTACCGTCAAGAAGAGTGACTTGACTGGCTCTGTGGTTTCCCTAAAGTCCGATGAGCAAAACCAAGGGGTCAATACCTCTGTGGACCAGTTGCTGAAAGGAAAGGCTGCAGGGGTGAATGTGGTACAAAACAGTTCTGAGCCAGGTGGTGGGATTTCCATCAGTATTCGAGGGGCCAGCTCTGTTAATGCCGGAACAGGCCCGCTTTACGTTATTGACGGTTTGCCTATTGACAATAGCGCCATGACGACCGGTGGAGGTAGCAATTATCCGGATGTTCGTACGCCTACGAACCCTTTGGCGGCGATCAATCCTAACGATATTGAGTCCATTGAAATATTAAAGGATGCTTCTGCTACTGCAATCTATGGTGCCCGTGGTGCAAATGGAGTGATCATGGTAACCACCAAGAGGGGCAAGTCAGGACAGATGAGAATCAATTATGATGGCTATGTAGGGGTGCAAAATGTGGCTAGAAGATTAGATGTCCTCAATGCAGAACAATACCAAATGGTTATGAATGGCATCATTGCCGACGGTGGAGGAATAGCGGACCAAATGGTGGATGTTATCGAGGATGGAGGGACCGATTGGCAAGATGAACTATTTCGTTCCAGTGCACCGGTGACCAACCAAAACCTATCCTTTTCTGGAGGTAATGAGAAAACCAATTATTTCGCAGCCCTCAATTATTTCAATCAGCAAGGAGTGGTAAAAAGTTCGGCCTTTGAACGGTACAGTGCTCGTTTGAACCTGGAGACCAAATTTTCTGACCGTGTGACAGTAGGGATGAATATGAATACTTCTTTTAGTGAAAATGATCAAGTACCGGCACAGTCTTTTGGCGTGAATGAAAACAATGGTTCCCTCTATGCTGCTTACAACTTTGATCCTACATTGAGTGTTTATGGGGATGATGGGCGCTACAGGATTTCGCCTTATATCTCTATTGATAATCCTTTGGCCATAGCTTATGGGAAAAATGCCATGATCGAACGTTATCGAAATATGGCGGTGGCTTATGCCAATTATAAAATACTTCCGGAGTGGTCTGTAAAAGTGAATTTCGGTACAGATGTGACCAACCAGCGAAGAGATGTTTATATTGACCGTTCAACAAAAGATGGTCTTGCCAATGGGGGAATTGCCACGATTTTGCAGGAGCGTCAATCCAATTACTTGATGGAGCTGACGACCACCTATGACAAGACTATTGATGATCATCACATTTCAGCAGTGGCAGGGGTGACTACGCAGAAATTCTCTACCGCCAATACAACCAGCCATGGTAAAAGCTTTCCATCTGATGCTACAGGAACTGATAATATTGGCTTGGGTGACCCTACCCAGTTTAATATCAATAGCTTCCGGGCAACCAACCGCTTACTCTCTTATTTAGGTAGGGTGAACTATACCTTGATGGATAAATACCTGTTTACAGGAACATTGCGAATAGATGGTTCATCCAGATTTGGGGAGAACAACAAGTTTGGTTATTTCCCTTCCGGGGCATTTGCCTGGAAAGTGAACGAAGAGCCTTTTATGCAGGATTTTGAAGCTATGAGTACCTTGAAATTCCGCGCTAGCTGGGGACAGACCGGTAATCAGGAAATTGGTAACTACCTATCGATCAGTACGTTTGTGCCGGGTCCGGACGCCGTTTTCAATGATCAAAAAGTTTCCACCACCCAGCCTGCCCGTATTCCCAATGCTGACCTGAAGTGGGAAACCACAGAGCAGTGGGATATTGGATTGGACTTTGGTCTGTTTAGAGATCGGGTTTTTGGTAGCTTAGACTATTTTAGGAAAAATACTTTTGATATGCTCCTATATTTACCTATTCCTACTTCTACAGGATATTCCAATAGGATCACAAATATTGGAAGTGTGAAAAATTCAGGTATTGAAGCGGCCATTACCTCCGTAAACTTTGACGGGGAATTTACTTGGACTACCACCCTTAATTTAGCCACTGTAAAAAATGAGGTGACCAGCCTGGGAGGAGTAGATCAGATCATCGGTGGAGGAGCCGGTTTTGCCAATCAGATTTGGATCATCAAAGAAGGTTTACCTATGTATTCCTTCTATGGCTACCAAGTAGATGGTGTTTGGCAGGAAGGTGATGACTTTGATCAAACGACCGACAATGTGGCGCCCGGAGATCTGAAGTTCCGTGATATCAATGGAGACCAAACCGTCAATGCAGATGACAGGGAGGTGCTGGGTAATTCCTTCCCGGACTTCACCTATTCCTTTGCCAATACCTTCGAATACAAAGGTTTCAGCTTATATGTTTTCTTCGAAGGGGTGCATGGAATCAGCATGTTGAACAACAACTTGGTGGACACCTATTTCCCTATCAATTTCAGGAGAAACAAGTTTGCAGAGCCTTACCTGAACCGATGGACCCCTGAAAATCCTTCTACGGTTTATCCATCTTTTGTTAATCCTACTGCCCAGGGACAAAAAGAGGTCAACTCTTATACGATTCAGGATGCCTCTTACCTGCGTTTGAACACGGTGACCTTAAACTACACAATCCCTATGTTGCAGAGCAATACCTTCCGCTCAGCACAGGTGTATGTTACGGGAACCAATTTATGGACTATTACTAATTATGACGGCGTGGACCCTGCAGTCAATCCCAATGGCAATGCAAACATCAGGATTGATTACAACGCCTATCCCACAGCGACATCGTTTTTAATGGGCGTAAAACTTGGATTTTAAAATGAAAGGGACATGAAAGCTACAAAGATCATTAGTGCATATGCAGTAACATTCTGCATGACACTCGTGTCATGTTCAAGTTTATTGGAAGAAGAAATGTTCTCGCAAATGGCTCCGGATAACTTTCTGGTGACTGAGGAAGGCTTAAAATCAGTGTTGTTTTCAGCTTATGCCGATCAATCAATAATTGGCAATAGGGGTAATTTTATTCTTCATGCAGAGGAGTGGTGTACAGATACAGAGTGGGAAACTGGCGGGGGCGCTAACCGAACAGCCTCTTTGTTTATTAATTATACTTGGGATCCATCAGTTGATCTTTTTATGAATATGTGGTCTTCCCAATATGTAGCCATTAGGAATGCTAATATCGTATTGGAAAATGTAGAAAATGCTGAAATTCCAGATGATATGAAAGCAACATTGACAGCGGACGCGATGTTCATTCGGGCAATGTGCTATGCAAGACTTTATACTTGGTTTGGACCTGTACCTCTTCGGAGGGGCACAGAGGATGAGTTGGAACTTGCTAGAGCTAGTCAAGAAGAAGTAGAGCAGTTTGTCATTTCAGAGTTAGTATCAAGTATTGCAGGGCTGCCTGACCCTGGTGAAGAAGAAAGCTATGGCAGGGCCACCAAGGGAAGCGCAAGGGCGATATTGTGCAAATTTTATCTCAATACCAAGAAGTGGCAGGAATGTGTCACGGTAGCGGATGAGTTGATGGACATGGGAGATTACGAATTGCATCCAAGCTTTGAGGAGCTATTTAAGGTTCGTAATGAAAAGAATCGTGAATTTATCTTTGTGAACGCAGCTATTCCGAATGGCCCTGGCAATGAACATATGAATGGGACTTTCCCGATTAATTTTGCTGAAGATCCCAAGTCCGGGTTGAAATTTATCAACTCATGGCGAAATTGGGCGCGCCAAGATCGCTTGTTGGATGGATTTTATGATTCGTTCGAACCTGATGATAAGCGGAGGGATTTGATTTTGACAGAATATATTGATTTCAATGGTAAAATGGTTTCTCTTTTGGGAAATAATAATACCCGATCTTTTAAATACTGGCCAGATCCAAACGGGCTCGGGAATTCGCACGGCAACGATATACCAGAGGTTCGTTATGCCGATATTTTACTATCCAAAGCAGAGGCATTGAATGAAGTCAATGGGCCTAATCAAGTATCTGTGGATCTAATAAATGAAATTAGAGAACGGGCTGGCCTTGAGGGCCTAGAACTTGCTGACTTTCCTTCACAGGAAAGTCTTAGGTTACAGATCCTCGATGAAAGGGCATGGGAATTTTATTCCGAACGAAAGCGCAGAGAGGATCTAAAACGCATGGGGTTGCTGATCCAAGATGCGAACAATAGGGGAGTTAGTGTAGCAAAACCAACCCATGCCTTATTCCCTATTCCACAAGCTGCGATGGATTCTAATCCAAAATTAGTTCAAAACGATGGTTACTGATCAAACGAATTTATTTCGAATAGGAATTTGGGTGGTTCTATCGATGATTATGATGAATGACCTCCAGGCGCAGTCTGGCTCGCCTAATATTATTTTAATATTGGCAGATGACCAAGGTTGGGGAACCACATCTATTCAAATGGACCCGGAAATAGAAGACTCCAAAAGTGACTATTTCAAAACGCCAAACTTGGAAAGATTGGCCAAAAGTAGTGTGGTGTTTTCACAAGGATATTCCGCTCATCCCAACTGCTCTCCATCAAGGGCAAGTCTTCTCACGGGAAAGAGTCCTGCCAGATTGAATATGACAGATATCATTGAACGGAATACTGGACCATTGTATGAAGGGAATTACCTCATACCTCCACAGCACGTGAACGAAATATCCAGTAAGGACTATACGATAGCAGAATGGATAAAAAAATTCAAACCTGAATACCGTGCTGCCCATTTTGGAAAGTGGCATTTGGGAAATGGAGGCCCTTCACAACACGGATTTGATACAGGGGACGGACCTACTTCCAATGCTGAAGGTGACAATAATCCGCCTTCAGACCCAAAGCGGATATACAGTACGACCGATAAGGCTAAAAGATGGATGGAGCAGCAAGTAAAGGATGGTAAGCCATTTTATCTTCAGATTTCCCACTATGCTGTTCATCTTTCCATGGATGCATCGCCAAAGGCCGAAGAAACAGTCAGTACCTGGGAAAAAGGCGAAAGGCATAATCACTCGAAGTTTGCGGCCATGACCTTGGATTTTGATAACGCTTTAGGGGATTTGCTGAATACAGTCAACGAATTGGGGATTAGAGAGAATACCTATATCATATATACCAGCGATAATGGTACTTATCCAACTTCAAATCCCAGTAATATCAATGGGCCACTTCATGGATGGAAAGCGTCCTTATGGGAAGGAGGAACACGGGTTCCATTTATGATCGATGGTCCTGGTATTTCAGCTGGACGACTGGAGCAGCAAGTGGTTGGTTATGATTTGTTCCCTACGATTTGTGAATGGCTGGGTATTCATGAACTCCCTGAAGGGTACGACGGGGGAAGTTTGGCCAATTTGCTGAACGGTAAATCGAAATCCGTAGAAAGGCCTAATGATTTTCTGGTCTTTCATTTTCCTCACTACCAATTACAGAAAGCAAGTCATCCAGCAACCTCAATTTATTGGGGTGATTATAAGATGATCAAGTTCTATGAAACTGGAACTTTTCAACTTTACGACTTGAAAAGTGATTTGAGTGAGCAGAAAAATCTTTCCTATATCTATCCGGAGATTATAGCACAAATGGATGATATGATGGAGGATTATCTGGAAAGGGTGAATGCTAAAGAGCCTGTGGTAAATGATCAATATACTGAGGATTCTGATCCAGGTAGGCTTTTTAAAGACAGGAAGCTTAGAATAATGAGAGAACCTTATTTCATTAATAAGTAAGTGAAATTTAAGACTATGAAAACTATGAAAATATTAAAATATAATTTGATAGCAGTAGGTCTGGGAATGATGAGTGCCTGTTCGGGTATGCTGGACGAGGAACTTTTCTCCCAAATGGCCCCGGAAAATTTTCTGACCACCCAAGAGGGAATCAAATCTACCTTGGATGCGGCCTACGCAGAAGGGTACCTCAATGGTTATTCGCACCATAGTGTACGTAACATCGAAGAATGGTGCACAGATATCGAATGGGAAACTGGTGGCGGTGAAAACCGGACCGCTGTGTTGATGATTGACTTTACATGGGATGCTTCTGTAGGATGGATGTATGGTGATATGTGGCTCAAGCCTTATCGGGCCATCCGAAATGCCAATGTGGTGTTGGAGAATGTGGATGCTGCGGATATCAGTGAAGATTTAAAGCGTACATATGCGTCGGAGGCCAGGTTCATTCGGGCTTTGAGTTATTATTACTTACATTCTTGGTTTGGTCCAGTACCCATAAGGCAAAGTTCTGAGGATGAATTATACTTGGCGAGACCTTCAGAAGAAGAAATTCGGCAGTTTGTCGAATCAGAATTGCTGGCGGTAATTCCAAATTTGCCTGATCCAGGGGAAGAACAGGCCTATGGCCGGGTGACCAATGGTGGTGCCAGAGCACTTTTGACTAAGTTTTATTTGAATACCAAACAGTGGCAAAAGGCAGCAGACATGGCACAGGAAGTTATGGATATGGGGAATTACAGCCTTTATCCTGATTATGCCATGCTTTTTAGGGTACAGAATGAAAGGAATAATGAGTTTATTCTAGCCTATCCCCAGACCCCTCAGGTGCCTGGCAATAATTACATCAATGGCGCTTTCCCTGATGGCTTTGCCAGTGACCCTGAAACAGGGTTGACCTTTCAGAATTCATGGAGAAACTGGGCTGCCCAGTACAGGCTCTATGATCGTTTTTACAATTCTTTCGAAGCAGGAGACAAGAGAATGGACCTGATCATCGATAGTTATGTCAACGGTCAGGGAAATACAGTTTCCTTGTTGAACAATAACAACACCCGATCATTTAAGTATTGGCCAGATCCTAATGGTTTGGGCAATGAGCATGGAAATGACGTGCCGGGGGTACGCTATGCTGATATCCTGCTGAGCAGGGCAGAAGCACTGAATGAGCTGAACGGCCCCAACCAAGAATCTATTGACTTGATCAATATGGTCAGGGAAAGGGCAGATGTGGCCCCTCTGAACCTGATAGATTTTGGTACAACGGAGGCCTTAAGAAATCATTTGCTCAATGAGCGGGCATGGGAATTTTATACAGAAGGCAAAAGGAGGGAAGACCAGATCAGGCTGGGTACTTTTGTTTCCTCCGCTCAAGAGCGGGGCGTCAGCAATGCCAAGGCCACCCATGTGCTTTTTCCCATTCCTCAGGCAGCTTTGGATGCCAATCCGAATTTGATTCAAAATGAGGGATATTAGGAAGTAAAAGTAGCTAGATTACAGTATCAAGAATTGCATATCAAGGTGCTTGAAATCTAAGTGAGGAGATTTGAATCCATGGTGCCGAAATTGAAGGGTGCCGTGGATTCGACTTCTTCAAAAGGTTACTAACTGACTATCGGAACATATTTGACGGAAAAGTTATAAAATGTGCTTTTAAAATAGTACTAGGTAAACCATAGTTTTTCGAACTTCGAAAAGATAGAAAACAGGAAGTTTTTACAGAGTTCCCCATCTTGAATTTATAAAACCGTAACCCTAAATGACCATAAAAACCAACCAAAGCAGGCTTGTTTATTTCCGTGCCCAGATGATGGCAATGCTCTTACTTTTTTTCAGATTGACCTTTACTTTAGAACTCAAGGCTCAAGAAAAACCCAATATGATTGTGTACTTATCGGATGACCTGGGCTACCTTGATGTATCAGTCTATGGTGCCGAAGTGGTCAAGACACCTGTATTGGAGAAGCTGAGTAAAGAAGGAATGACCTTTAACAACGCTTTTGTGGCATCACCTTCCTGCGCTCCCAGTCGGGCAGCTTTGCTCACAGGTTTGATGCCTGCAAGAAATGGCGCTGAAGTGAACCATGCTTTTCCCAACCCGGATATCCCTTATTTGATCGGACAATTGAAATCCAATGGGTATTCGATATTTGCTTTTGGAAAAGTGGCCCATTACGGGGGAAATGAAAAATGTGGTTTTGATTTTCACCATGACGAGCAGGTTAACCTTTACCAAAACATCAGTCAGTATTTTGACTCTACCCAAGTGGAGGGGCCGGTTTGTGTTTTTGTGGGAGACAGGCGACCGCATGTTTGGTGGACAGAGGAAATGGATTATTCCCCAAATGAAGTGGATTTACCTCCTTATTTTATTGATACCAAAGCAACCCGGGAACATCGGGCTAGGTACTATACCGATGTAAGTGGAATGGATAATGAAATGGGACAGGTCTTGGAATACCTGGATAAGATGCTTGGGGAGAATATCTTCACCCTTTTTACCAGTGATCACGGGGCCCAGTGGCCATTTGCAAAGTGGAACCTCTATGATGCCGGAATCCGAACGCCTTTGATCGTGAAATGGCCGGGAGTGGTTGAGCCGGGAAGCGAAACAGATGCCATGGTCAGTTGGGTAGATATCCTGCCGACCATGCTGGATATTTCAGGTTCTGACATCCCAAATGACTTGGACGGAAAACCATTTACAGAAGTGCTGAAGGGCAATACTCACCAATTCAGGGATTTTATTTATACCACGCACAGCGGAGATGGTAACTTCAATGTTTATCCCATCAGAAGCATTCGGGACAAGCGCTATAAGTTGATCATTAACCTGGTTCCGGATGCCCTGCATACCAATCATTCCGATATTTTGAGGAAAGACGGAGCTGGCGCTTATTGGGACAGTTGGGATGAAGAGGCTGCCCACAATCCACTGGCAGCGGCCATTGTTCAAAGGTATTTTGTCCGGCCGGAAATGGAGTTTTATGACCTGGCCAATGACCCCAATGAACAGTACAATCTTGCTGATGATGCCAAGTACCAAGCTATAATTGGTAAGATGGAAAGCCAATTGAAAAGCTGGATGGAGGAGCAAGGGGACCAGGAAAAAGTCTACCTTAAACCTTACCCGGCTAATGGGCCTAAACCTAATGCCAGCACAATTGACAAAAGAAAAAATGGTCAGTAAGAAAAATATACTTTTGGCCTTGATAAGCTATTTGATGACAGTGCCTGTTTTTGGACAGCAGGATAAAAAGGCTGCCTTTAAAGCACATGATCAGGCGATTTACCTCAAAGATGGTTGGATTCGGGACCCTTATATCCTACTGGATAAAGATGGTTATTATTATTTGACTGGAACCACTCCTTTACCCAATGATCCCAGAGAAACCACAGAGCCTTATAATACGGGTTTGGATGCCCAAAATATGGAACTCTTTGGCACGCCCAGTATTGTGGGGCATAAAGTCAGGGTTTGGAGAAGCAAGGATCTTTTTGACTGGGAATACCTAGGAGAGCCATTTGATTTGGCCGAAGGGTATTGGGCGAAAAAAATGCCGGATAAATTGAATGAAAAGCCTGCTAGCGATTGGCGTTTGTGGGCTCCGGAACTGTACCATGTTGACGGCAAATGGATCTATGTTCACACCTCTCCAGATCCCGTTCAAGGTGGAGCCAATTTGGCCATTTCCAAAGGGGATGAGATGTCCGGGCCTTTTACCTTTCCTATGGGAGATGATATGCGGAATAAACATGATCCAAGTTTGTTCAGAGATGATGACGGTACATGGTATTTGCTATGGGGAAATACGTTTATTGCACCGATCAAACCTGGTTTTAAAGGATTGGCGGCCGAACCCAAACGCATTGATCCTGCCAACAGGGTGATTGGCCATGAAGGTGCTACCCTAAGGAAAATAGGTGACAAATATGTGCATTTTGGCACGGCCTGGTCTACTGATAGAATGCGGAAAGGTTCCTATAATCTCTACTACTGTACTTCAGACGATATCACTGGGCCTTATGGGCCAAGAAAGTTTGTTGGTCGGTTTTTAGGACATGGTACTCCTTTTCAGGACAAAGAAGGGAGATGGTGGTGCACGGCTTTTTATAATGGAAATGTCCCTCCAGTAGACCATGAAGGAATTCAGCAGCATGATTTGGGAGAAACCGCCCAGACCATCAATGAGCAGGGGACAACCATTGTGCCTTTGGAGGTGAAAGTGATGGGTAATGGAGAGATTTATATCCGTGCCCTTGACCCAGACTATGCCATGCCGGGGCCTGATGAAGCACAGTCTTTTGAGAAGAAATAATTTAAAAACCATATTGAGTAAATAGAATGAAAAGTACTAAAAACAGGAATGTAACTTTCTTGGCTTGTTGGACAATGCTGGCCTTGCTGTGCTTTGTAGCTAGTCCAGTACAAGCCCAACAGGAAAAACCGAATATCCTTTTAATCCTGGTGGATGACCTTAAACCCAATTTGGGTGTTTATGGTGATGAACATGCTATCAGTCCCAATATCGATGAATTGGCGAATAGCGGAATGCGTTTTGACCAAGCTTATTGTAACCAAGCGGTTTGCGTGTCTTCTAGGTACAATTTGATTTTGGGATCGAGGTCTACCAGCACTGGGCTGTATAATTTTGGAAAGGAATTTAGGGATGTGATACCTGATGCCGTGACCATGCCCCAGTACTTTAGATCTGCAGGTTATACGGCAGAATCCATGGGGAAGGTATTCCATATAGGTCATGGCAACACCAATGATGAAGCTTCTTGGAGCATTCCACATTGGAAGGAAAAAGTGATCGAATATGTGGATCCAGAAAGTACTCAAGGCCAGTTGACCAGGGAAGAGGCATATTTTGAAAATACCCCGATGTATATCAAAGATACTCCCCCTAATCATGAATTGCCAAGAGGAGCTGCTTGGGAAAGTCCTGATGTCACTGATGAGGCCTATGCAGATGGCCGGGTAGCGCGCCACGCCATAGACCGTTTGCGTTACCACAAGAGCCATGATGACCAACCATTCTTTATGGCCGTTGGTTTTGCCCGTCCACACCTTCCTTTCAGTGTGCCCAAAAAATACTGGGACCTGTATGATCCTGAAACCTTGCCATTGGCGGACTACGAAAAAAGTCCTGAAAATGCGCCAGAGTTTGCCATGAAACATGGTGGGGAGATCAACCAGTTTTTTCCCATTCCCACCCAGCAGCAATTGTTTGAAAAGGATTTGCAGCGGAAGTTGGTTCATGGCTATTATGCCAGTCTAAGTTATATGGATGCACAGGTAGGAAAGGTGCTCAGGGAATTGGAAAGGTTAGAATTGGATGAAAATACGATTGTAGTGCTTTGGGGAGATCATGGTTGGCATTTAGGAGATCATGGCATCTGGACCAAGCATACCAACTACGAACAGGCCAATAGAATTCCTATCATTTTCAGGGCTCCAGGAGTAACTTCCCCTAATGGCAGCACCAAACAGTTTGCTGAAACGGTGGATATCTTCCCGACTTTGGCAGCACTGGCAGGTTTGGATAGACCAGATGTACCACAACCCATAGATGGAACCAACCTGGTACCGAGTTTAAAAGATGGAGGGAAAATCATCAAGGACCATGCATACCACGCCTTTAACAGAGGAGGGTATTTAGGGGAAGCCATCCGAACCGATCGGTATAGGATGGTGAGATGGACCCATATGAGGGATAAAAATAAAGCGGTGGAATATGAGTTGTATGATTATCTGGATGACCCTCAGGAAACCAGGAATATTGCAGCAGATCAAGCAGCCATTGTCAAAGAATTGGAAGCCAAACTCGATCAATATCCAAAAGCGATTGGACTACCTTAAATGATGAATTCATGAAATTTTCCGCAGATAGCTCTGATGATTGCAGAAGTCGTTTTGCTACCAATTCCATCAGCGAAAATCTTTGAGAACAATATGAGAATAGACCGTTATTACCGCTTTGTGCTGGTAAGTTAAAGTCATTCAACTTTAAAGGGTATTATTGCAGGGAGGTCGACACAGCTGCGGGGCGGCGGTGGCCTTGTGGGAAGAAGCTTTAGCTGTGTCTTGATTTTTCTTTGCTTCGTTTCTTTTCATCTAAGGAAAAGAAATGAAGAGTAAAGCCTTGGAAATAAGTTTAACTACTAGAAAAACCATTTCCAATAGCCAATATTTAAAATACTGTTTCAAAACAATAGACTCTGTCAAAATTTACAAATAGCAAAAGAGGTCATATTAATAGTCTATGATAACCACCATGAAAAAAAACAGGATAAGTTATTGCCTATTAGGCTTGATGGTACTACACTTTAGTTGTGGGGAAAGTAAAACCGAAGAAACTATTCAAGAGAAAAAGCCCAATATCGTCCTGATCATGTCGGATGATATGGGCTATTCTGATTTGGGCTGTTATGGCGGAGAGATCCAAACGCCCAATCTCGATAAATTGGCCAAGAACGGCCTTCGGTTTACCCAGTTTTATAATACAGCCAGGTGTTGTCCGACCCGTGCCTCCCTGATGACCGGGCTTCATCCGCATCAGACAGGCATTGGCCATATGACCAATCCACCTTTGAGTGACCACCATGATTATGACATGCCAGGCTATAGGGGATTTTTAAGTCAAAATACCATGACACTTGCAGAACTGCTTAAGTCGGCAGGCTACCGCACCTTAATGGCAGGGAAGTGGCATTTGGGGATGAGTGAGGAAAACATGTGGCCTTTACAAAGAGGCTTTGACCAATATTATGGGATCCTGGCAGGAGCAAGCAATTATTTTAAACCGGAATACCCCCGCGGAATTACGGCCCAAAACGATACTATTTCGATTACCGACCCAGACTATTACACGACAGATGCCTTTACTGATCAAGCGATACAATTTATTGGCGATACAGAAGGAGATGAAGAAGCCCCATTTTTTCTGTATTTGGCCTATAATTCACCCCATTGGCCCATTCAGGCTCCGAAGGAGGATATTGACAAATACAGAGATCGCTACAAAAATGGTTGGGGAGCCTTGCGGGCAGAGCGCTATGCCAATATGAAAGCGCTGGGTTTGATCAATGAGGAGTGGCCCTTGTCCCCTCAGGACTCTAAAGATTGGGAGAGTCTAAGTGAAGAGAAAAAAGAGGAGATGGCCCTCAGAATGGCGATTTATGCAGCCCAAGTGGATCGTATGGATCAGAACATCGGCAAATTGGTGGATTATCTGGAATCCAAGGGAGAACTGGACAATACTTTGATCCTTTTTATGGATGACAATGGCGCCTGTGCGGAAGGAGGTCCTATGGGAGGAGGTCCTGCGGAGCAACTGGAAACCAAGGAAGGTTATTTTCTAACCTATGGCCAATCCTGGGCGAATGCCTCCAATACGCCTTTTAAAGAATACAAGCACTGGATCCATGAGGGAGGAATTTCCTCCCCTTTGATTGTCCATTGGCCGGACGGGATGGAAGAAGGCCATAAAGGAAGTTTGGTGAACCAGTATGGTTACTTGCCGGATATCATGAGCACTTTGGTGGACTTGACTGGAGCCAATTATCCTTCTGAGAAAAACGGACAGGCATTGCCTGAGCTTGTCGGGGAAAGCCTGTTGCCCCTGATCAGTGGAAACCAAGAGATGAGCCGCCAGAAGCCACTGTTTTGGGAGCATGAAGGCAATAAGGCCGTTCGGGATGGAAAGTACAAGTTGGTCATGAAATGGAACAATAATGCCCCCCAAAAGTGGGAACTCTACGATATGGAAAAGGACCGGACAGAGCTCCATGATTTGGCTGTCGAGATGCCAGAAAAGGTTTTGGAAATGACTACTTTATGGGAAAACTGGGCGAAGAGTCATCAGGTAGAACCTTGGGATAAGGTGCAGGCTGTATTGAAGCATAAAAATTAGTAAGAGGAAAACAGTAGCAAGTATTGAGTCGGGAGGAAATCGTTATCTCGTATTGTCCCAGCAGTTGTACTACGAGGCTTCTAAAACTACGCCTTTGGCTCAATTGTCCTTCATTGAGCCAAAGGCGTAGTTTTAATCCAACGGGGGAACAGCCCTCGGTAGGGAGCCTCTATCTAAAACTCATTACTCCTGACCCACGACTCAAGACTTCAAACTACTTCACTCCCAATGTCCTTTGAAGATTCAGCCAATACTTTTTCCGGCGGCTCATATAGGGGGTAACTTTTGGGTTGTAGGGATAGTGACGTTCTTGGGGGATATTGTTGATCAGCAGGGCGATCAAGAGCAGGATCAGTGCTCCTGTGAAGACTGGGCTAAAAACATAGAGATAGCCCAATGCTTTGATTTTTGAAGTGCCAATCACGGCAATCAGGGCGGTGGCTCCTCCCGGAGGATGGAGGGCCTTTAAGATTTGCATCACGATGATGGACAGGGAAACGGCCAAAGCACAGGTAAGCCAAAAAATATCCAAATGGCCTATGGTTTTTAAAACACTGACTCCCACAAAGGCGCTAACAGTATGGCCCAGGATCAGGTTTCTGGGCTGAGCCAAAGGGCTGTTGGTGGCACCATAGACCAACACGGCAGAGGCGCCAAAAGAGCCGATCAGAAAAACATTTTCCAACTGGGAAAGATGATGCAGTTCCGATTGGACAAAGGCAATCATCCCAATGCCCAGAAAGCCTCCAATAAAAGTCCAAAGGTGATCAATGGGGTCTAGTATGGTTTGTTTGTAAACCACATATTTGGCTTTCCGGTATCCTCTGCTCAGCTTTTCCAATTTTGGTCTTTTGGTTTGAGCCACAAAAGTAAGAAAGCCTTTTGAAAAGTCTACTGGTTTTGTAGGGAATAATTAATATATACCATAGGAGCTAGTATAGAGTGGGGAGTATTGAGACAGGTTTAAGTTGTCCCGACAGTTGCACTGCGGGAAAACTAATACCGACCCTGTGGCTCGATCAAAATAATAATGCTTAAACTCCTGTTTTGTCCCGTAAGGCGTAGCGCCCAGAAGAACCTATCTCCAAAACTCAATACTACATACTCCCAAATTCCAACTAACCACCGGACAATTCATCAAAAAAATAACCATTTAGAAACCTTTACCGTCTATTTTTACTTATAAATCATAATGACGATTTTTGGAATAAATAGCCTAACCCATTTAGACTTTGAAAAAAATACTATTAGTAGAAGATGATACCAATGTCAGTGCCTTTATCAATAAGGGCTTGACAGAGTCCGGTTATGATGTGACCGTGGCCATGGATGGCAGTGTGGGCCTGGACTTGGCGCTTTCCAAGAGCTTTAACCTGATCATCTTGGACATCATGCTGCCTTCTAAGAATGGGCTGGATGTCTGCAAGGAAATCAGGACCAATGTGATTGATACGCCCATCTTATTTTTGACTGCGCTGGGCAGCACCGAAAATGTCGTGCTGGGCCTGGACTCGGGAGCTGATGATTACCTGGCCAAGCCTTTTAAATTTATGGAGTTGCAGGCCAGGGTAAGGACTTTGCTGAGAAGGTCCGGCCTGAAAAATGACGCAGGAGAAGACACGGAAGGAGAAGAGATTTTTAAATTTTCTGATTTGTTGATCAATGACGATACCAAGACCGTGACCCGGGCTGGCTTTGACATTTCCCTGACGTCCACCGAATACCGCTTGCTCCTGATGCTGGTCAAAAACCAAAGAAAGGTGCTTTCCCGGGTGGATATTTTGGAAGAAGTGTGGGGGATAGACTTTGATATGGGCACCAATGTGGTGGATGTTTATATCAATTACCTCCGGAAAAAACTTGAAAAATATGGGGGCAGCCGTTTGATCCAAACGGTGATCGGTATGGGCTACGTTTTAAAAGAAGGAGAATGAAAATACAGAACAAGATCATCTATGTACTGATCATCATCTTTGTCAGTTATACCTTGCTGTTCAGCGCTTTTATTTATTATTCCATTTCCAATTATGCCTTTACGGACTTTTACAAGCGGCTGGAGATCAGGGCGATTACCACGGCCAAGTCCCAGCTCGACCATGAGAGTGACGGGAATATTCTCCAGGAGCTGAGGCAGGAATACTTGGAGAAATTGCAGGATGAGGAAATCAGGATTTTTCCTTTGGAGGACAACCAGGAGATTCCGTCCGACAGTGAGCTGTACAGGTACAAGGCCAGCTTTGTGGAGAAGGTACTGGAAGAGGGAAAGGCCAACTATAATGACAAAAAGACCTTTTACTATGGAACGGTCTATACGGCCGTCACGGGAGATTCCTACTTGGTAGTGATTTCGGCAGAGAACTACTTTATCACCCACCATGTGCTTTACCTGAGGAACCTGCTCTTTACTTCCCTGGCCATTGCTTCGATCATCATCTTTATTGTATCCTTTTTGTTTTCCAGAAAGATCATCCAGCCTATCAATGATATTATCGAGAAGGTAAAAGAGATCAGCTCCGACAACCTGCACCTGAGGTTACCGGTCAACCGGGAAAATGACGATACCGTAAGCATGCTGACCCAGACCTTCAATGATATGCTGAACAGGCTGGAAACTTCCTTTGAGACACAAAAGAACTTTATCAGCAATGCCTCCCATGAGCTGAATACCCCGCTGACCTCCATTATTGGGGAGGCCGATGTGACCTTAAGCAAGATTCGTAAACCTGAAGAATACATCAACTCCCTGCAGACCATTTTGGAGGAAGCCGAAAAACTGAACAAAAAAACCAAGGCCCTCTTGCTGCTGGCCCAAACGGGCTTTGATGGCAAGGGGCAGAAATTCAATAAACTGCGGATCGATCAGCTGATCCTGGATGTCAAGGACACTGCCGAAAAGATCAACCCGGGCAGCAAGATTTGTCTGGACTTCAGTTTGTTGCCGGAAAACCCAGAATTGCTAAAAATCAATGCCAATGAAGCCCTAATGCACCTGGCCCTGACCAATATTGTTCTTAATGGCTGCAAGTATTCCGATAACCAAGCCGTCAATGTGGCACTTGGCGTGGCTAATAAAAAGATCATTATGATCGTAAAGGACCGGGGCATCGGCATTCCGGAAAACGAGCTGAAGTTTATCTATGATCCCTACTTCCGGGCCTCCAATACCAAAAACTACGAAGGCTACGGCATCGGCCTGCCCTTGGCGAGGAATATCATTAAAATCCATAAGGGAGAACTCCTGGTTTCCTCCGCCGAAAATGAAGGCACCACCGTACAGATCACCCTGGATGTGTTCGGCAGCAAAGCAGAGTAAGGTTTAATCTTGTTTCTATTTGATTTATAGTGGACTCCAAAATGGGTTTTATTGGAATAACTTTACCCTTATAATCAGTCCCTACTGGCTTACTTTTTTCTACAAGAAAGAGTAATCAAACCTGCTGGCCGTCGGCAGGAAACCCCGCCGCTACGCCGCGGCACACAGGTGCGCATCTACCGAGCTATTCCCGCTGACTCGGAAAGCTCACTTTTTCACAATAGCCTGTCCCGATAGCGGGAGAAATGCGAAGCATAGATAAAGACCATCAGAGACAAATGTTCCTGAATAAAAAGCAGGAAAGCTATATGATAAGCCAAAGCCTATGGTTATGGGGTCAGGTGCAGAAAAGAGAATAGCCAAAATCTAAAATCAAACCTATTAAAGTAAATAAATTTCAACAGGTAAAAAATACCTTAATCATGGTATTTTATTTTTTAACGAATTCCTTAATTTTAATAGATATATCCGATTGCAAATGCTTACAAATATTTAAGAATGGGATAAATGGCCTTAACCCAAAATAGAAGGCCTTTTAAGGAAAGTAAAATATAAATAGTGTATGCGCAATGCGTTTAGCCACTCGTTGAACAAAACCTCCTACGTCGGTAGTTGTTTGATTTTTAAAGCTTTAATAGGTTTAATATCAGTTGCTTACACTAAATTCATTCCATGTTTTATCATTAAT
>NZ_JACYTQ010000008.1 GCF_014841125.1 Echinicola arenosa | reverse complement strand
ATGAAAGACAAATGCCCATAGCACTTCACCGGCTTCGTTCAACTATGTTTTAAACGCAATCTTGATTGTCTTAAGAAAATAGTTTATTTTTTTGACTAGATTACGTTTAAAACACTTTGCGTTGTACACAATTAGTGCAAATGAATTAGATGAAAGAAAAACAAACCGAAGGAGGAAAAACAGACGAAGTTGATAATCCGAATGTCAGCGCAATTTCAGCGTCTTCTGGTGGTGATTATAAATCCATATCACCATTTGAAGTCTTTGAAAAATGTATAATTCGTGCTGAGAATCTCATATCTGTCCATGATTCAACCGAAAATATTGAAGAAATTTCTGACGAACATTATTGTGATTGTTACCGTGCGGCAGTGGTGCTTTCAATTTCTGCACTTGACGCATTTGTACGGAAGGTTGTTGTTTCTGAAATAAGAAAGATTTTATCAAAGACTGATAAACCAATTAACCCAGAACTAACTGATTATATTAAAAACCTTTTAAACCAAGATAAGCTTCTCGAAGCTGCCAGAAAATATAATCTACTTGATAAAGTGGAAGAGGCAGTCAAAGTAGATTTTGAAACAAAATCCTTCCAGGGTGAATGGAAAATAACTCAATACCTCAAAATGGTTGGATATAAGGACATCTTTTCCGAGGTATCAGTAAAAGCAGACATAAATGAAAAAAATCTCAAACGGAAGTTAAATGTTTTCACAAACCGAAGACATATTATTGCCCATAGTGGGGACTATGACCTTAACCAAACCCCTCACAAGGAAAATGACATTGATAAAAAATACGCTAAGGAGTGTATACATATCGTCCGCTTATTTGCATCAAAGATTAACGAAATATTAGATAACAAATGAAACGAGCATACATAATTTCGTACGATCTAAATTCACCTGGTAAGAATTATGAAAGTGTACTCACTGCGCTTAAATCTGTTGGATCATGGGCTAGACTCGGAGGTTCTGCATATATAGTAATTTCAACGATGACAGCAGCTCAAATTCGTGATAAAATAATGAATGTAATGGATAACAACGATCAACTTTTTGTGGGTGTGGTTAAAGCTCCAGCAGCATGGTTTGGACTTGGAGATGAAGTATCAAATTGGCTAAAAAACAACTTGGACTAAACTGTGTACAACAGGCACTAAAATGAATATGCGAACTGAGCCATCTGAAAAGGTAATGCAAACCAGACACTTCAGTGCTTCTAGCAACCGGGACGCATACTCATTTTAGCTGGTCGGTGGGCAACATACAAAAAGCCCACCGCACACACGGGCACATTTGGGTTTTGCCGACACGCAATGCCAACGCTGAAAACCAAAAGAGCCTGTTTTTGCCAACGCTCGGAGAAACAATGAACAAAATAGATTTTATAAAATGGTAACTAAACTTAATAACTTCACACTTAAGTCTTTTGTTGGATACACAAATCCCAATGATTTACTTTTTCGTGCAAAGAACATTCTATTTGGCTACAATGGTAAGGGGAAAAGTTCTATTGCGATTGGTATTAAAAACGAATTTCTGAAAGATATTACCAAGAAGCCTGAAAATCTTAGAATTTTTGATAGAGATTACATTTCAAATTCATTATTACTTGAAAATTCGGAAGGTAAAATAAAAGGCGTTGAAGCTAGTTTTGGCAAAGGTGGCGTTGATATAGAAAACAAGATTAAAGAACTTGAAAAGCTAATTATTAAAGAAGATGAAATAGAAAAAATTGACACAGGTATCGCCAAATCCCGTAAAGATATTAGAACTGAAATAGACAAAATTCACGATAGGCGAAAAGGTGAAGCTAATATTCAAAAAAAGTCTAGAGAGGAATCTGTTGAGCGAGTCATTGAACTTTACAAAAAAGATTTTCGAGATGCCAAAAAAATTGAAGTCAATGAAGAAAAATTGATAAAGATTAATGGTGATAATGCAATTGAGAAACAAATTGCACAAAATGAGAATTTAAGACCATTAAACTTTTCAAAAATTCAAACACCTTTAATCGAAGAAGTAAAAGCAATATTTACAGAAGAATTTGGAGAAGATATTTCTATCCCAGAATTTGAAGTTGTTCAATGGATTGAATCTGGTTTGAAACTTCACAAGGAAGGAGACAACTGTAAATTCTGCGATGGCACATTAGATTTTTTGGATGTCAAATCGAAAATAGCCGAATTTAAAGAAAACAAACGTCATAAGGCAACTGAAAAATTGAAGCAATTCAGAGAACAACTTCAAAACCTTTTAGAGAGTATCAAAATTATTGAGAAAGAATCTAAAACTTATTCCACCAACATTGGAATTGAAATTGAGCAACATTTTACTGCGATTTCAGCAAAGAAAAGCACTATTGAATCTCTTGTAGATTCGTGTCAATCGAAAATTGATAAAATTGAAACTCAAGAAACTTTTGACTTTAAACTCTTAGCTGAAACTTTGAAAGTGGTTGAAGAATCAATATCAGGTATCTCTAAGAGCAAAAACGAACAATTACTAGAGTTAAGAAAGAAACAAAACAATCTGACCACTCTAGTAAAAGGTGCAATTGGCTTGGAAATAATAAAATCAATCACGATACAAGATAGACTAAAGGATGTTAAAGAAAAGGAGTTTTCGCTCAAAGAAAAGCGTGACAACAACAAGCAGAAGCAACAAGAAATTCAAGATTTAAAGCAACAAAAAAGTCTTACAAAAGATTTTGCCGACTTTGTTTCTCAAATTCTGAATGACATAAATATTTCATTAAAGGTTGATCTTGATACTGATAACAAAAATTATATTATCAAAAGTACCAACGAAAATGCTACACTTACAATAAAGGATATAAGCGAAGGCGAAAAGAATCTCTTAGCCTTATTTTTTTTCTATTACGAACTTTTTGCTGACAACAAACAACAGAGCCTAAAATCAGAAATTGATCTTATTATAGTGGACGACCCAATTTCAAGTATGGATGATTCAAATAAGTTTTACATTTTGGAACTTATGAAAAACCTTTTGGAACTCTCAAATAAACAAACCTTTGTAATGACCCATTCTTGGGATGATTATTGTAATTTATCCTATGGCAAAAAAGCTTGGGATGACAGAAAAGACAAAGATGGCAATAAAGTTGAATCAAAATTTGCAACGTTTGAAATAAGAAAAACTAATGGAAAGAGTGAGTTATCACAACTAAAAAACATTGAAAAACCATACAAATATCTTTTCAAAGAAATCTTTGAATTTTCAGAAAAAAGAGAAGATGACCTTAAAACAGATTGTCAAATTTATCATTATCCAAATGTGATGCGAAGGGTTTTTGAAGAATGGTATGGTTTTAAAATTGGCAAAGATTTGAACTTAACAAGCTCCCAACAAGACAGGATTATAAATGACCTAGCAATTAAAGATAATGCAGAAAAAACTAAACTTGGACTATTACTAAAGGTCTGCAATATTTTATCCCATTCTATTAATGGCTCAAAAAACCCACAGGAAATTCACCAATCTGCAAAATATTTGATGAAACTAATAGCAGCCAATGACAAACTTCATTTTAACAATATGAAGAATTAAGATGAAAGGAAAAGCCAACTCATACAGCCACATAAATTGCCAAGCCGCTCAAAGCCAAAGCTCAAAATAAAGCTTGCCAATAAGTGTGTCTGACTCAGCGCAAGGACAGAAAAAGAAAAAGTACGATTGCCCAACATTGGCTTCCATGCATAGCTTCCTAACGTCAGCTACGACATCATACACAGACCGTTGCTAGAAATCCCCATATATTACATTTACTTTCAAGGCTAACGGTTAATAGCCTATAATACCTTAGAAATAGTTTTGTGGAATTGTAATTTTAAAAAGTAATTAATTGTATTTTTCAAGACGTTAGTCAGAATTAGATTAGAATGATAAAAGATATTAAAATACAATTTGGTTCTCATCCAGCTGGAGAAAAACTGCTTATAGAAACATCTCCTGTAACTGTATTCGTTGGACCAAATAATTCAGGAAAAAGTAAACTTTTGACTGAGATTCAGCAATTCAGTCAGCACGGAGTTAAGAATCATACATTCAAACTAATTGATGACATCAGTTTCAATGAACTCAGCGAAGAACAAAGGGCTAAAGAAATAGAAAGTCACACTCTATCTCCAAATGCAAATGAACAAATAGATCAAGGCAGAATACTTTTTGGAGATGGTCGTACAAGAAATCAAATTAATGAGCAACTACCTAATCAGATATTGACAAACCCAAATGGCCATAAGAATAATTTTTGCACATACTATCTGTCATATAAAACTCTAAAACTTGATGCACTCAATAGGATTTCCCTGATAAATCAGCGGCCGCTTGGAGATTTACAATCTTCGCCATCAAACAATTTAGCTATTCTATTCAAAGATGATGATAAACGTTTAGAAGTAAGAAGAATTATTGAAGATGCATTTGGATTATATTTTGTTCTAGACCCAACAAATGCTGGTCAATTAAGAATTAGGCTTTCTAAAACTGCACCTGAAAATCATCAAGTGGAAAGGGGACTTCATCAAGAGGCGGTTGATTTCCATAAAGAGGCACTTGAAATCACACAAGCGAGTGATGGTGTTAAGGCATTCACAGGTATAATAACATCAATAGTTGCTGGAAGTCCTAAAGTCACCATTCTCGATGAGCCAGAGGCATTTCTTCATCCATCTTTGTCCTCTAAGCTTGGTAAGGAAATAGCTACTTCTGCTAAAATTGATTTGAATAGACTATTTGTTTCCACGCATAGTTCCAACTTTCTTATGGGATGTATTCAAAGTGGAGCTTCCATCAACATTGTCCGTCTAACCTATTCGAATGAAGTTGGTACAGCACGTTTGTTGGATAAAGAAAAAATAAGTACTCTTATGAAGGATCCTTTACTGCGTTCTACTGGAGTACTTAATGCGCTGTTCTATAAGCATGTAATTGTAACGGAAGGAGATTCAGATAGAGCTTTCTATCAAGAAATAAATGAACGGCTTTTAGAGTTTGATTCTGAAAATGGGATTGATAATTGTCTTTTTATCAATGCTGTTGGTAAAGATACAATATGGAAAATTGTAAAACCACTCAGAGAAATGGGTATTCCTGCAGTTGGAATTTATGATATTGATATTCTGAAAAATGAGGGAAGTAACTGGACTAATGCACTTAAGTCTTCTTTTGTTCCTGACATAAGCCACCAACCTTTAGGTCAGACTAGGAGTTTACTTAAGAACAAATTTTCAGAACTTAGTATTAACATGAAAACTGATGGTGGTGTAAATGCATTACCTCATGAGGAAAAAGAAGCAGCGAATAATTTGTTTAGTCAATTAGAGGAGTATGGAATATTTACCGTTAGAACTGGTGAGGTCGAGCATTGGCTACAAAACCTTGGTGTAACAGCCAATAAGTCTGTATGGCTTCCTCAAATGTTTGAAAAGATGGGTTCTGACCCTGATGACCCAAGTTTTGTAAAACCCACTCGGGATGATGATGTCTGGGAATTTGTCGGTCGAATAAACTCATGGATGTCGAACGAATCACGAAAGGGAATACCAAAATAAAAGCCCATAACAAGGTGTACTACAGTACATGCCTTTAGGAATACGTACCATACACAGAGCGTTAATCCCCCATATATTAAAAACATTTACTTTTAGAGCAAACGGTTCATAGCCTGATATTGCTTAATAATAACATGGAGGAATTGTGATTTTAAAAGGTAACTAATAGTATTTTTCAAGACGTAAGTCAGAACCCAGAGAAAAGACTACATATGAGAAAGATTATTTTGATTTTAATAGGACTACTATTGACCATTGACTTATCCGCACAGTCAAATAGGAAAGTTATTAAATTAACGGGGACTATTTCGGACAAATATCCTATAGTAATGACCCTGACTATTGAAAATGAGAGTGTACTTGGTTTTTATTATTACGAAAAATACAAGACCAAAATTCTGCTAGAAGGTCAATTGATAGATAATGAACTTACATTAAAGGAATCTCCTGATTATGAATCTGAATTTAAAACTGGATTCATAGGAGAAATAACTGATTCTATTTTTATTGGAAAGTGGGTTGACAAGACTAAAGCCAAAACACTAAAATGTGAATTAGTAATCCAGTCAGACAAGCAGATAAAATTGACAAAGGATATCTCACGAATTGAAGGCACTTATGAAAGTTTGTTTAACTCAGAAAAATATATGGGTTCTATTGACTTGAAAAACATCGATGGAGAACTATTTTGTTTTGAAATATCAAACGGGACAGAGTCTGGCTGTATAGGATTCTTAAAAGGACTTGTAGAATTAAAAGATTTAAGGAATGGGATATTTTCAACAGAACTATGCGAAAAACTAGAATTTAATCTTTTGGACAACGAATTGGTTGTTAAAGAAAGCAACTGTGATTTTCATGGAATGCGATGTCCATTTGAGGGAAAATATAAGAAGAATGAATAAAGGGCAGCCCACAAAAACTAAGCATTCGTGTGGCCGGAACGGCCGAACCTTCCAAAGTGGAAAGGCAGGTCTGAATGCAATGTTGAACCAGTGGTGTTGGGAAAGGAATAATTATAGGAAAGCTTTTTCGCTTTGTTTATTTTTGGCCGTTTGGGCTTGAAAAAGCGCATTACTTTTGGTACTTGTATAAATGGTAGCAGGAGGCATGGTATGGCTTATGGGGGGGCAGTTTTGATGTCTTCCTTTAGGTTTTGGACAGACTTGCTCCTTCGGGATAAGTATTATCATACACAGAACGTTGTGGTGCATGCTCTACGAGATGCTGAAAACATGAAAACCAAGATAAAATACTGGAGGATATTTAATTTTCATCTTCTAGAATTGACAGATAATGTTGGTACCAAAAATGCTAATGGTATAGGGGGTACGAGAGCACCGTTGATTTTGACCCCATTTTTATTGATTACAGTATTTTTGGTTCTATATGGTTTACTGTTGGATATAACGGTTTGATTTGTGCCATTCTTTTCGGTCAAACTGTGCCAGCCCTTTCGGTTTAAACCGTGCCATTTCCAGTACGGATTTCGGTTCTACCGGGTATCACCCTCGATAGAAGAAGGGAACTTTGATCTTTTACCTAAAGAAACATATCGCCCCAATCTCCTTAGCTATACCTTCCCGTCTTACTACCTACAACTCCCTATTAGTTCTTAGTCTACCTTTACTCTCATTTGGGGGAAAACAGAATATTCTTCGGATCACTCAGGGATCTCCTTCGGATCACCTTCGGATCAAGCTCGGAAATACCCGAGGGAAATCCGAAGATAATTTGGGTAAGTTCCTTGGTTGATCCCGAGATGGGTAAACGTAAATACCTGACTGACCCAAGGTAAATGCTTTACTTACTGGGATCTATTATAAGTGAGTGGTGCCTTAACCTGCATTATATATTGCTACAGCATGGTAATTAAGTTAGTGGAATGGATAGTGCAGGGGATGAAATTTTGCTGTAAAGGATATCATATCCATTTTTTGAATAGGAATTCCCACAGCATTTGAAAGCTTAATAAAAGACAATTTGATAAAACTGGTTGATTTTTAAGTGATTAAAACTTATAGTCGTGTTTTTATGATCTGTTTTTAGTAAATTAATAAGTGTTTCGAAAAACCACTTTTGGGGAGGTAGTAGCAAATAATCAGCTGTTTTGTAGATTTTATCTTAACTAGACCCATGAATATTACTGATGTAATTATTACAGGGGCGGGAGCTTCGGCAGCAGAAGGTATTCCCATTCAATCCCAACTGTTTAAGAAATTCTGGGTTAGGAATTCAGAAAGCTTATTAAAGGTCCGTTCCATTCAGAACAAGGACCAACTCCGGGCTTTTGATATCGTTTTGGATAATATTGATCGGTATTTGCAAAGATTTTTTAATGTTGACGTACTCTCTATCCAAGATGACAAAGTCCAGTTTCCCACCTTTGAAGAAGCTTTAGGCATTTTGGACCTGGCATTGACTTATGGAGAGGAATTTGAAGATTCTTCGGAGGGTGATATTAAAACAATTCAATCTGACCTTATATTTCTGATTGCTAAAAGTATATTGCAGGAAATGCCGAATTCTCCTCAATGTCATGTGAAATTAGTAGATGAACTTTTTAGGATGGGACGCCTTCAATCTACTGCCTTTTTGACAACAAACTATGATCTTTTATTGGATGATGCCTTGATCCAAAAAGTAGGTTCTGGAAATTTAGATTACCGAGTAGTTCTTCTTAGAAATGATGAGTCATATGTCATCGGAAATGAGTCAATTACTTTGTTGAAGCTTCATGGTTCATTAGACTGGATATATTGCCCAAGCAGTAAGACCCTTATTAAAGAATCGGTTGAACGCATTATTCCGAATGATTCTATGACCCCTTTCTTTGAATGTGCCAATATTCCACGTCCCGTGATTATTCCTCCAAGTTTTATTAAATCACTTTCAAATTTCTACATACAACAAATTTGGATGGAAGCAGAAAAAATCATTCGTGATGCGGAACGACTTATTTTTTGTGGGTATTCATTTCCTGATGCAGATTTGAACTTCAAATACCTCCTTAAAAGGTCTCAGCTTGGAAGTAAAACGCTAAGGGAAGTAGTTGTGATTAACAACCATCAAGGAAAGGCAGCTTCGGTACTAGCTGAGGAATCAAATCGTTATCGTCGTTTTTTTGGTCCTGGAATCAATGTTAAATTTAGCGATTGGAGTTTCGGAGATTTTGCCAACAACCCTTCCATCATTGATAGGAATTAAACTATATGTATATCTCCTATTTTACCAGAAATGAGCAAACAACGTATTTAAAATCTAAAGCTGTCTAATAGCATTTTTTTGTCTAATCCTGTAATTTCTGAAGGCAAAACAAAGTGCGTGGGGTTCATAATAGCTATAATTCGTAGTTGAGGAGTAGTCAGTCTTGACCCCAATAAGGTCCTAGCTTTTGATATGTCACCTTGAGCATCCGAAACTGCCTTCTCAAATTCTGAGATTGGGGCTAATCCAATTTCATCTATTGATGATTTAAAAAATTCTCTTAAATCATTTTTCCATTGCTCTTCTCGATTGAGTTGTTCTTCCATAAAATTTTTCATCTTTCGATCTCTTAGTTCTTGCTCGCGCCCTTCTTCTAACAGCTCTCGTATTCTTGTCCTAAAAGCTTTTTGCTGCACCAGATGATTGGCTTTTTCAGCCTCAGCATTCTGCTGCAATACTAAATACCTTCTTCTGGCTCTTTCAATATCCTCATCTATGGAAATTTTATAAATTGCTTTCTGAACTTTGATTTCGACTCGAGCATTTTCGTCGTCGAATATAATATCCCAAAGCTTTGAGAAATCCTCAAAAGTGTAATCCTCATTCCCAAAATTTTCTCGTAGTCTTGCAATCAAGCTCGGCACATCAATAGCTATTGATGCCGTGATGAGATGAGAGAAAAAATCGTCCCCAAATAGCTCTGTTCCGGCTAATGCTCGTCCTACTATTGATGTTTCAACCTGTGAAGGATCTTTTGGGAATAAGTAACCATTGCCTGGCATTCCCGCGATCATGCAATCAACATCACCATTAATAGTTGCTATGGGGACTCCCCCTGAGGAGGGCATTTTGATCTTGCCAGAAAATACGGCATCAGAAATTACAAAAGCGTCTGTTTCCTTTTTTTCATTCTTGGTTTCATAGTTAACACTAATAAGCTCAAATAAGAAATTCTCTATTCTTGCCTCTTTAACTGTTCGCCAAATGTCGCTACCTAATTCCCCAAGTTTCTTCGATATTCTTCTCCACGTTTCTGGTGCCCCAATGTCAGGCCAGGTGTCCTTTACAAATTCATATGCATCCCATACTATATCTCTAATTGCGACAATCTCCAAGACTATTTGAAAATCGTCCTCGTAGTCGGCAGTAGTTATGTGGGTTCGGAAGAATTCACCATCTCGTTTAACATCGACTTCAGAATCGTTTTCAACTAAACTATTCGCAATGTCGATTTCACCCTTCAATACCTTTATTTTAGCCATGATTCAATTTGCTTTAATTGTTTTGTATGTTTTCGGTAGATGGCATTCTGAGTATAAGTGATATTTTAACTTCTGGGCAAGGTTATTAAAAACCTTGTTGTAAAAATATACTTATAATATAGTAGTCCTATGCCTAAATTATATATTTACAATAAGTTACAAAAAAAGTAGTTTTAAAAACACTTAATATTGAACTTTTCATAGTTTACCCTGTAAATTAGAGCAAATTCTAATCTGATCTTAATCTCATCTTTAAGTCATTTTAATGGACTGGGTATAATTTTGTCCATATCCTTAAAAAAGTGGCTATATGAAGACAAAGACCATCCTTATTCCGACTGATTTTTCTGTAAAATCCTTAAATATCGTCAAATCAGCTTTAAGTATTAACGACGATTGTGAGTTGGAAATCCTTTTGGTGCATGGCATCTATCTGCCGGACTCCATGACGGACCTTTTGCTCTTTTCTAAAAAGAAACTCTTGCAGGACCTGGAGACTGCTGAGTTTAGGGCCAGCTGCCAGATGATTGCCAGCAAATATGAAAGCCGCTTACTGGAGCTTTCTTTGGATATTTTTTCCGGGTATAATCAAAGTGCTTTTGAAAACTACCTGGAGGCCAATCAGATCGATGAGATCTATGCGCCGACAGACCATGCCTTTAAGCCACGCCACAAGAACAGCTTTGACATGATGCCTTTTATCCACCGTTCCACCACCAATTTGGTGAAAGTGAAGCGGATGGAAGTAGGGGAGAACTTCCGCCAAGAACGCAATGAGCTCTCCGGTCTTTTTTTCAGTGAATTGTCATCCCTCTAAACCAATCGCTTATGAAAGTTACATTGATCTACTTAGGCATCTTTATCCTCCTGATGGGCGGGGTGTTCAGCCTGATGGCCAATGACCAGAGTCCCAGTGAAAAACTGCTGGGAGACTGGGAAGAGGTCTCTTGGGAGTATGAGAAACTGGATGCGGCCCAAGGAGAAGAGGAGTGGACACTTTCCAAAAGCATCACACAGCAATTAAAACAGGAAATCAGCCAAGAGTTGGCCATTCATAAGGCAGAAACTTGGAGTTTCTTTCCCGATGGCAAGATCAGCCTGGAAGGGAAAAATGGTAAAGCCTCCACATTGTCCTGGACATTGAAGGGGAGGGGACATGTCCTCAAGCTTTTTGGCCACGCGGATAGTGTGGAGCACTATCAGATCCAGAAGTTGACCGATGATACCATGGAGATCCATTTCAATACGGATTTGCAGGCCAGGGGAATCATCAAAATGACATTTAAGAAAATCAATCATTCGTAAAGATGCTGAGCAAGTATAGCAACAGTCGGACCTTAGGGGATAATATCAAGTTGGGCGCCTTGACGGCCTTTTCTGCCGGGATGGTCAATGTGATCTCGGTCATTATCTTCTTTGCGTTTACGTCGAATGTCACCGGACACTATGCGGTGTTGGCGGAGGAAATCGCCAAGGGGAATTGGTACCAGGCAGGGGTGGTGGCCTCCTGGATTTTGCTGTTCTTTTTTGGAGGTTTCACTGCCAACCTTATCATTATCAATTTCAACAAAACCTACACCTACCTGGCCCATGCGGTGCCCATTATCCTGGAAATCATTTGTTTGCTGATTGTGGGCAGCTATATCCAGTTTTATTACCAGGAAACCTTGGTGGAAACGGAGATTTTGGTGGGCTTGATGCTTTTTGCCATGGGGATCCAAAATGGGTTGACAGCCAGCATTTCCAATTCAGCCGTGAAGACCACCCACTTGACGGGTTTGACCACCGATCTGGGCATGCTGTTTTCGATGTTTACCAAGAAGGAATATCGGGAAAACAAAGCCCTAAGAGGGAAAGCCAAAATACAAATGGCCATCATGACTTCCTACCTGTCTGGCGGGGTTGCGGCTGGCTTGGTTTACCTTAACATCGGGTACAATGTATTCTATATCGTGTGCCTGTTTTTGTTGGTGGTGATCGGATATGATTTTTACAAGCTAAAAGTGTCGATGTATATGAGTGCGCGACAGCCTTTTTTACGGATCCAGTACCTGTCCGGTATGCATCGGAACAGGAAAAGAAAAAGAAAAGACCTACAAAATGCCTAAAGTAACCGATAGTGGTTTAATGTTTAAGTAGTAGTGTGGAAAGGGGCTGTCTGATTTGGGACAGTCTCTTTTTTATTGGTTGAAGGATTTAATGGGTTCCTTTGAAAAAATATAACCACCTTCTAATCAGTAATAATAATATTCAGAACGGTTTACTTGCTGAAAACCGAAATAGGGATCGAATACCTCTTGAGCAGAAAGATTACCTGACTGGTCATAATAGTATCGAAATGCATCTTGAAAATTCCCTTCCTCACTACCTCTTTCACCTGACTTCTTAGCTATTAAATGATGCTCTGAATATTCATAAACCAATAAATCCACTTTGGTGTCTTCTTGCCCCATATTGGAGGTCCATTCACTGGCTATTCGATTAGCATCGTTGTAAGTATACAATTGTAATTCTGTACCGTTTTCATAGGGATATTCCACCCTTTCCAGTTTATCAAAGGAGTCATAGACATAACGTGCCAATAATTTACGGGGCTGGTCGGTAGTTTCCACAAATAACTCCCTCAAAAGTCCATTAGAATCATAAAAATATTCCCTGGTTGATTGCCAAATGGGTTGATGGTTGGAGAAGTTAAAATAATGGGAAATTTGAATTTCAGCATTTTCAAAGTAGTTCAATCCAATGCCAACTGTATCTTCATTTTGATCTTGAATTATGTGAATAGTAACATCACCTGTTGATGGATAGAGTATACTTCTTGTCGAATGTATTTTATCGGAATTACCTCCATAGGTAATGACTTTAAATAATTCACCAGATGGTTCAATGACTGGTTTATCCAATAATTCCAAGAGTTCTATTTCCTTTGCACCGGTTAAAGGTTCGTTTTCCTGCATGGTTTCGCAACCTAAGAAAACAGTAATGACAACGAATAGTAAACCATTGTTTCTCATTGATTTATAGTTTTCATTAAGTTAGAATAACTTACGTTTAAATGCAAAAGAGAGTGTTTATCATTATCTATAAGCCCCATCAACCACCACCAAACCGAATGCTCTAAAGGCCGATAGATAGAAGTTTAGTAAATATTTCGTTCCTCCGTGGGTAGAATCAAATTAACGGATAGTTATTTTGGTTTATTAAAAATTACGAATAGACACAGACCAGTCTTTCTGTATGATGTGTAAGTGTTTGATTATCAAATCACCATAGGTCTGTGTCCATCCTTTTAATCTGTGGCTTATAATAACCTTAGGCGGTGATGGATAAATAAAATTGATTTATCCATTTTCTCACGCAGCTGAAATATTGCTTGATACCATAATGAACTACCCCGAGGCAGAGCCTCGAAGTATCAAATGGCGTTTACAAAGCAAACAATTTCGTTTCCGACCCAGAGGGTTGGGGAATTAAACTAACTGACTATCCGCAATGTTGCAGGTAACCAAATTCAATACTGTTTTTCCTTTATTGATCTTTCCTACTTTTTCCATTGATGAAAAAGTAGGCAAACCTAAAGGCCGGCAGGCAGGAAATCTAGGCTATGGAGCATCCCGTACAGTGGTCGGGACAGGTCCTTCAAATAGAGCAAATTTTGTTTTCGATTACGGTTCTTTTGACTCAATTTGATTTTGTGCCAGTTGCTGTCGGCTAAAAATGAGTGGATCTCGCTCGTCCACTTCACGAGCTAACTCATTTTCTTAACACCTCCATCAACTGTCCCAAAACCGAATGCTCCAAAGGCCTATAAAAGGATTTCCGTTAAATATTTCGTTTCTCTAATATTACGTGCAAAGTCCCGTATAGTCAGATTAAACTATATGTATATCCGCAATTTTACCAGTAAAGATTAAAAGCGAATCGAAACAACTCTTATGATTAAAGTATCAGCTGCTTCGGTCTTCAGACTTCAACCTTCCGACCACTTGAGCAAAGGATTTATGGTTACTGGCATCTTAGCGGATAATCAGATTAAACTATTCTTGGAGGATGCCAAAATAGAAATAAAGGGTCCGATTGACAGGGCCATTGAGATAGGTATTTTCACCCATGGGACCATAAACGGATGCCCGGCCTGTAATTCCCAGTGCCAGTTTGCTTCCCAAGGCAGGAATGCCATCCAAAAAGGAAATATCGCCGCTAGGAAGGGTGGGATAGCCCCTTGGTCCAGAAATCCCATAGAAGTCAAACAACCTCACATAAAGGTTGCGTTCTTTGGCCACCACATAGAATTTGCCTTGGGCGGTATTGATCTCCATCCAGGAAACATCCCCAAAGTAGCCTTTGAACTCCGGGTAATCCCAAGGAGTAGCTCCCGTGTGGGTGTCGTTATAAAGGTTCTGATGTTGGTCAAATCGGCCTTGGGGACGGTTTTTCCATACCCTATAAGGGCCCTTGCCCAGCCATTTGGCACTGATGACATTGGATTCCGGGTAATCAAAACTGATGCCCGGGTATGCATATTTTCCTTCTGGAAGTTCGTATTCATAATTTAGCCTTACCCAGCCATTGGAAGCAATGCGCCATTCCGCAAAGTTCATAGGTCCTTCATAGTTTACTTTGAAGACCGCATCTTTGCCCTCTTGCTCATAAGTTACCCCAGTGACCTGGCTGCTTCCTTCTGTAAATACCGGACCATTTTGGAAGGAAAGCTCTGGGCCGGATGGTTTTTTGATTTTCACCAACATCCCGTCAGCCTTGTTAAAGGTCAAAGCAAAACCTCCGCCACTGATGGTCAGCAAGCTGTCTTGATCCTCTATGGCGGTATCATTTTCCCCTTGATTAGCCATGATGGTTTGCGCAATCAATGTTTTATTGGGCTGTAATGGCCATGACCAGGTATAGATTTCCTGACCTTGGGGATCATAAGCGGTCAACATCAAAGCTTCCTGTGCTTTCCAGTTGGCTGGCAAAGGAAGGTTGAAAGCTGTACTGTCGGTGGGTGCTAAATCAGGGCCTTTTAATTCACCAGAATTAATTACCTCTAGGCCGGTTTGTGCTGCACCTATTCCCTTGAACGTAACCAGTTTCCACTCAAAGTTGATCTCATTGAGGTTGGTGAAATGATAGCGGTTTTCCAATTCCAAGGTCCCGTCCCAAGCATCCAATTCGGGTACTTCATGGATTTTGATGGGCGAATAGATTTCCCGAATGGCGTAAAAGCTACCTTCCTTTTGACGGAAAGGACCCACCAAACCATCAGGGGCATTCAGTCGGTTGACATCAACTTTGTTGTGGATATCTGTACGGATGATTCCCTCATCGGCAAGCACCCACAGGAAGCCTCCTCCTGACATTTTGGAATCCCACATCAGTTCCCAATAATCGGAAAGTCCGGAAGCTCCACCGCCATCATCCTGCCCATGTAAAAATTCCGTGGGCATGTAAATCAAGGAGTCTTTCAGTTTGTTTTGAAGGCTTTTGTAATTCTCATAGTGATCAGTGTCGACCCCATTGTGTGCATTCCCAGGGCGGTGATGGGCATGTAGCACTGGCCTTTTGGAAGGATCATACAGGTCAAAATCATCATCCAGTTCCTTATTAGTGCCGCCTTCATTGCCATTGCTCCAGAAGAGGACGGAAGGGTGGTTTAAGTCCCTTTCAACCATTTCTTTCACCAACTTGGCACCAGGTTCCGTATCATAAGCATTTTGCCATCCCGCGAGTTCATCCATCACGTAAAGACCCAAGGAGTCGCAGTAATCCAAGAAAGAAGGGTCTGGTGGATAATGGGACATCCTTACTGCATTCATGTTCATTTCCTTGATCATCAGGACATCATTCAAGTCGATTTCCGGGGTGAGTGACCTGCCTGTTTCTGGCCAAAAGGCATGTCTGTTGACCCCTTTGAGTTTGATCTTGGTGCCATTCAGGTAAATGCCGTCTCCCTCTTTGATTTCGATGGTCCTAAAGCCAAATCGTTCGGTAAGGGTATGGATAGTTTCCCCATTTTGTACCAAAGCCACTTGGACATGGTACAAGTTTGGCGTCTCAGAAGTCCATGTTTGGATATGGTCAAACTGCTTGGACAATCGAATCGTGGAATTGCCTTTTTTGACTTTTTCAGTGATTGCTCCTAGGGTTTGGCCTTTGTTGTCCGTCACGATAGCCTGTAGCTCAGCATTTTTTTCCAAGCCATTGAGGGTTACTTCTGTAGCAAATGATCCATCAGCTGCTGCGATAATAGCAGCTTGCTGGATATGTTGTTGGGGCAGTGCCTGCAGGTAAACTGGTCTGAATATTCCTCCAAAGATCCAGTAATCTGCGTAACGTTCAGCCCGATTGACCGAGTGATCTGCAGACATTTTACTGACGGTCACCTCGATCAGGTTTTCTTCCCCAAACTTGAGTTTGTCTGTGATGTCATATTTAAAACGGTAGAAAGCTCCTTGGTGTATTTCTCCTGCCGATTGGCCATTGATCTTGACCTCTGTATCGGTCATGGAGCCTTCAAATACGATTTCCACTTTTTTATTGCTCCAATCAGCAGGAACCTCAAAAGTGCGCTTGTACATGCCTTTTTCATCTGCAAATCGGAAACTTCTGCCATAGGTGACATAGTCCCTACCATAATTATAAGTACCAAAACCTTCCTGTTCCCAGTGGGCTGGCACGGCGATTTCGGTCCAGTAACCACTGTTTCTGCCACCTGTGCAGTAAAAATCCCAATCTACAGTATGCTTGCTGTCTTTGCCACTGAGCAGCATTTTCTCTGTTTCTTGGGCGGTAAGTTGAAGTGAAAATAAAGTCAATAAAAAGCTTAATCCAAAGGTCAGCCCTTTTTTATAAACTGTCAGGTTATTAGGTTTCATGTAAATGCTATGTTTTATCACGCTACAAAGAAATGAGAAATTATGGGACAACTGTTCTGATGTGGATGGATCGATAGTTGGCAGATAGACGACAATAGAATTGAGATTTGAGCAGCATCTAAAGCTTATGAAAACAATAGGGTATTTGTATGATGTATGACAAATTTATAACTTAAGGAAAATTTAAGAGTACATGACATTTCAGCAGATAGGACAAGCAAAATCCCTGAGCCAAAGGGTGGAAGAGGAACTTACCCGGGCCATTCGGGAGGGAGAATACCGGCCCGGACAAAAAATCCCCACTGAGCATAAGTTAGGGGAGATTTTCCAGGTGAGCCGTACGGCCATTCGGGAAGCCATCAAAACCTTGAGTGCAAAAGGAATAGTGGAAGTACGAAAAGGTAGTGGGGCTTATGTTTCTGAAATCAGCGTACAGAATGCCTCCAATATGTTGAACATGTTTTTTGAGCTTTCCTCAGATACCGACTTGATGCTGCAGACTATTGAGGCCAGGCGGGTTTTGGAGCCTAGAATTGCTGCCGAAGCAGCGATAAAGCGAAATAAGGAAGACTTGCTGCTGTTGGAGCAAAACATGATAAAAATGAGGGACTGTCCTTTGGAGGACAAAAAGGTGGAAGCAGATTTGGATAATGACTTTCACCGAATTTTATTGTCGATTACCGACAACAAAGTATTGGAATTATTGCTGGGGCCTCTTTTTAGCCTTATGCCGAAATACAAGATGAATGTTTTTGCCAAGCCAGCATCAGGAAATTTGGAAGCAGAAAAGGCCATTATGCTTAAGCATCACCAGCATATTTTAGATGCAGTCTCCAGACAAGATCCTGCGGGTGCCCATGAAGCGATGGAAAAGCACCTGCATGAAACCCGTAAAAACTTCCTTCACTTTACCCGATCCGTTGATCGCGCCTAGCCATGAACAGAAACGAAATTCTTCAGATTATTCTTCAGGAAAAATTGATTGCCATCCTTCGGTCCAAAAATACCGAAGAGATGGCCACCCTAGTCAGTGGTCTGGTCGCAGGCGGTGTCAAGGTATTGGAAGTGACTTCCAATTCCAAAGATTTTGAGAAAATGATCGCTGAAAACCGACAGCGTTTTCCTGATGTTTTGATTGGAGCAGGAACCATTGTCAATGGGGATGTGGCCCGACAGGCGGTAGCGGCTGGAGCTCAATTTCTGGTTTCACCCAACACCAATGCTGAAGTGATTGCAGTGGCACATGTGAATAATATTCCCGTGGTCATGGGGGCATTGACTCCCACAGAAATCGGAGAAGCTTTGGATAGGGGAGCAGATGTGATCAAGCTCTTCCCTGCTGGAAACTTTGGGCCAGGTTATTTGAAAGCCATCAAGGCTCCCTTCGACCAAGCGCCTGTTTTTGCAGTGGGAGGGATACACCTGGACAATTTGGAAGAATGGATGGATGCCGGCGCTGATGGGCTAGGTTTGGGGAGTGTGTTGACCCAATTTGGAGAAGAGCAAATCACTGAAGCATTGGTGGCAGAGAATGCGCGGAAGTTTATTGAAAAAATGAAGCGATATGCATAAAGATCTCAAAATAGAAGAAATAGTCCTTTACAAAGTGCCTCCTCGGTGGCTTTTTGTGAAAATTACCACCCAATCCGGCCTTGTGGGTTGGGGTGAGCCAGTGGTAGAAGGCAAGGCAGATACGGTGGCGGCCTGTGTGGAAGAAATGAAACCGTACTTGTTGGGAAGGTCTGCCAATGAAATAGAGGATATTTGGCAGGTACTTTATCGTGGAGGATTCTATCGGGGCGGTCCGATTCTGATGAGTGCCATTTCCGGTATTGACCAAGCGCTATGGGACCTCAAAGGTAAATACTTGAATGTCCCTGTTTACGAATTGCTGGGAGGTGCGGTGCGTCAAAAGATGAAGATGTATTGCTGGATTGGTGGAGATCATCCAGAAGTGGTTTTGGAGCAGGCACAGGAAAAGGTTGATGCTGGCTATAAGGCAGTGAAGATGAATGCCACGGGCGCCATGGAATGGGTTGCTTCTGTCCGGGATGTGAAGAAAGTGGCGGACAATATCCGATTGATCCGTGAAACTTTTGGGGATAAGCTCGATGTGGGCTTGGATTTTCACGGTCGCGTCCACAAGCCGATGGTGAAAAGGTTGATAGATGAATTAGGGCCGTATGATCCCTTATTTATTGAGGAGCCCGTCTTGCCGGAAAACAATGATGCCTTAAAACATATCTATCAATATTCTTCTATTCCGATCGCTACAGGAGAGAGGATGTTTTCCCGTTGGGATTTTAAGGAAATCCTGCATCAGGGAGTGGTGGACATTATTCAGCCTGACCTGAGCCATGCAGGGGGCATTTCGGAAGTCAGGCGGATCGCTGCGATGGCGGAAGCTTATGATGTGACACTGGCGCCGCATTGTCCTTTGGGCCCTGTTTCCCTGGCAGCAGCCCTACAAGTGGACTTTGTTTCAGCCAATGCCATCATTCAGGAAAGCAGTTTAGGGATCCATTACAATAAAGGCTTTGACCTGTTGGACTATGTGTCCAATCCGGAAGTCTTTGCGTTGGAGGATGGTTGCATTCGGTTGTTCAATAAGCCTGGCTTGGGTGTGGAGATCAATGAAGAAAAGCTAAAAGAAGGGCAAAAAATAGGACACGCCTGGTCGAATCCCATTTGGAGAAATGACGATGGGAATTTTGCCGAATGGTAATTACTGGATTCAAGATACTAGACTTAAGATGTTAGATAAAAGACGTTAGAAGTATGAAGAGAGAGTTGGAGAAGCGGATATACAATATTTGACTTTAGGCATTGATTTAACCCTAAAAATAACTAACCCATAACCCTAAACACCCATGACCTATTTGATCGCTTTGGTGATTTCCTTAACCCTTCTGGTGCTGGGGATCGTGAAATTCAAGGTTCACCCTTTTTTCATGCTTCTCCTGACGGCTTTGGCCTATGGATTTATATCCGGTATGAGCTCAGTGGAAATCATCGATGCGGTCAATAATGGTTTTGGGGATATTTTAGGGAAAATAGGACTCATCATTCTCTTTGGGGTAACCATTGGAACCATCTTGGAAAAGTCGGGAGGGGCTTTGGTCATTGCCAACCGTATTTTGCAATTGATCGGCAAAAAATCATTGCATATGGCCATGATGCTGACCGGCTATTTCCTTTCCATTCCGGTTTTTGCAGACAGTGCCCTGATGATGATGAACCCTTTGAATAAGACCCTTTCCAAGAAAGCCGGAGTTTCCTATGCCGGAACAACCGCGGCCTTGGCCATGGGCTTGACGGCTTCCCATGTGATGGTGCCACCTACGCCGGGACCGATTGCGGCGGCCGGGATATTGGGCGCCAACCTCGGTGATGTGATCAGCTGGGGGCTACTGGTCAGTGGGCTTTCCTTGTTTACCTGCTATTGGTACGCGGTGAAGGTGACCTCCAAACTCAAATTGCCCATTACAATGGATGTGGTGACTGCACCAGCGGAGCAACCTGGACTTTGGAAGTCGGTTATGGCCGTGATTGTTCCCCTGATTTTGATTTTGATCAAGTCGGTATTGGAATATCCATCGCTGGAACTAGAACCCAATTTCTGGGTAAATGTATTTACCTTTTTAGGAACGCCCGTAATCGCTTTGTTTGTTGGCGTCCTCTTGGCTTTGACTCTTCCCAAAAAACTGGATGAGACAGTTTTTGCCTCGACAGGCTGGATAGGAGAATCCTTGAAAGTGGCCGCACCTATTATTTTGATTACGGGAGCTGGGGGGATTTTCGGTAAGATGCTCCAAAACTCGGGCATTGCAGAGGTGATTACTACTGGATTTGATGGGGCTAAATGGGGCTTGTTTTTCCCTTTTTTATTGGCAGCCTGTCTGAAAACCACCCAAGGTTCTTCAACGGTGGCTTTGGTGACCACGGCTTCCATTTGTGCGCCACTGATGCCAGCTTTGGGCTTGAACCAACCCTTTATGCAGACCATGACGGTGTTGGCCATAGGGGCAGGCTCTTCGGTGGCTTCCCATGTGAATGATAGTTTCTTTTGGGTTTTGACCCAGTTGACTGGTATGAGTGTCAAACAAGGGTATCAGGTACAGACAGCCGGAACCTTTATTTTTGGCACCACCGCCATGTTTTTGATTTTCCTGATCACTCAATTAATTGGATAGAAAATGAAATACCTGTTGCATACCTATTTGTTTTGGGGACTTGTTTCCTGTGCGGCTCCCCAAGAGTCTTCGACAAAATCTGATGAGGCAAATCCGTCTCAAACTGATCGAAAAGCTGATCGCTTTTCGATAGAAATAATGGATAAGGCCGCTGCGGGGATCATTGATTCCACGGCATCCATCCAAGTCATGGCGAGTGGCTTTATATGGACAGAAGGCCCTTTATGGATAGAAGAGGGGCAGTACCTGCTCTTTTCGGATATTCCCCAGAATAAGATCTTTAAAATGAGCGCAAAAGGGGATACCTCAACCTATTTGCTACATTCGGGTTTTGCTGGAGAAGGGTTCTACAGCAACGAACCTGGTTCCAATGCCTTGTTGCTAAATGATCGGGATGAATTGGTGTTGATGCAGCATGGAGAAAGGAGGGTGGCCAAGATGAAGACGGGGCTGGATGCCCCAAAGGCCAGCTTTGAAAGTTTGGCCGATAACTACCAAGGCCAGCGGTTGAACAGTCCCAATGATGGGGTTTATGATGCAGCAGGCAATCTTTATTTTACGGATCCTCCTTATGGACTTCCTCCACAATATGCTGGAAAGGAACTGAATTTTCAGGGGATTTATTGTTTGAAGAATACGGGTGAATTGGTCTTGCTGGATTCACTTTCCCGACCCAATGGCATCGGCTTGTCGCCGGATGGACAAAAATTATATGTGGCCAATTCTGACGAGAAACATGCTGTTTGGTACCAGTATGATGTGGTGGAAGCTGGAAAAGTAAATAATAAAAAGTTGTTTTATGAGGTGACGGATTTAATTCAATCCGGAGGGGGCAATGGTTTGCCGGATGGACTGGAAGTAAGCCGAGAAGGTTTTGTATTTGCTACTGGCCCTGGAGGTCTTTGGATCTTTAGCCCAGAAGGCAAGGCTTTGGCCAGGATCCACACCGGACAACTGACCTCCAATATTGCCTTTACCCCAGACCAAAAACAAATTTACCTGACTGCTCATCAGGATATTTTAAGGGTAGATTTAAAGTAAAAGCCTATCGAAAAAGGATTCCGATAGGCTTTTTTACCAAAATGAAAATTAGTTAAGGTATTCAAAGATGAGGTCTTTGATTTGTGAATTAGGTATTCTAAAATTATTTCGAACGACATTACCTTCTTTGTCAACGAGTGTATAATGGGGCAAACCGGAGACCTGAAACTTGGAAGAAAGGTAGTTCCATTCATCAGCGGTCAGCCTAAAGTGCTCTCCTTTAATATCAGGGATTTTCAAGTTCCAAGCCTCTTCTGGTGAGCTTTGATTGGTGATATAGACAAAAACTACGTCTTCCTCCTTTATTTCTTCTTTTAGGGGAGCGATAGCCTCTATATTTGTAATGCAGGGACCGCACCAAGTAGCCCAAAAGTCCACATATACCACCTTTCCTTTAAACTTGGCCATCATGGAATCAAATAATTTATCAGCTTCAGTTTTTGAAGTTGTATTAGTGTTTGGGGCTGTAGTAGCTTTGTTATTCTCTTGTAAAACTGATAATTGTTCTTTGAGGTGTTGATTAGCTTCTAAGAGGTGATCAGCAATAAACTGATATTTAAAAAGTTCGGGAATCTCCCGTTCTTGTTCAGGAGTATAAGGGGTATTTCCTTGTTTCAATATATTATGCTTTTCCTGTGAGATCATAATTTCAGCTAAAAGGCCTGGCTCCAGACCAAGATTCTCTTTCAAAGCTTGTTCAATCCTTTCCTTTAAACTGGATTCATAAGTATCTCTAAGCAAGCTGCTGTTGCCTTTAAGTATAGGGTCCAGTAAATCTTGAGAAGCCTGGTAGACTTTAAAAGACTTATCACTTGGACTTGCTGCATATGACCTAACGGCTATTCTTTGCTCCTCTGTAAGCGGGATTTTTTTCTTATCAATTTCCTTTTCGAGGTTCTTATAAGGGTATTTATGGACTGATTTAATGATTACATCTGTGGATGCCAATTGTTTAACCAGGTCAATGTAGTAAGGTACAATTAGATTATAGGGATTGTTAAGGTCAGCCTCCTGTAAAAATGACTGGAGTTCCTTTCTCAGCATATCCATGTCCTTTGTGGTTTGATTTTGGTTTGAGGGTATTTCGTTTTGGACTCCATAGTCCATTTGTAAATTCTTTTCATATCTAATAATTTCTTCCAATACCAAAAAATCAATACTTCTTTCAATTATGAATTGAGCTTTTTTGCTGATATGGAGGTCCTTTTTATATTTATCATACTTCTCCTTTTCCTTATCCCTTATTTCCAACATAGCACTTATATAAGTCTCTTTATCCATTTCCGATATATTGGAATTTAATTTTTTAATGTTTGAATAATCAAATAGTCCGAGATATTTTAAGTCTTTGTCCATTTTGGCATTGGTTCCCATAAAATAATAGGGTGGTTTTGCTATTTCGATAGGATTTGACTTATCAAGGGCAATATCAATAAACTGAAAGGTTGTTTTTCCAGGTTCCAAATAAATGGAAAAATATCTTCCCAACATTTCTCCATATCCTATTGTAGGTGAAAGAATGGGGAATTTGGCATAGAAGGTACCATCTTCTTGGATAGTTATGACGGTGCTGTTAGCGTTTTTACTAAGGATATTGTACATATTGATCATACCTGTTTTGTTCATTTCGGGACTATAGCCCTTAATGTAACCTTTGAATATGGCGCTGTCTTTCCTGAAAATTTGCTCTTCAAAGAAATTATCTTCTTTAAGTTTGTAGTCAGGGTTTGTAGTGGAATTTCGACTATAAAAATTCATTGTATTTGGAGCGGTGCCTATTAGCATTTTCCCATTTTTACCTTCCTCGTAGAAAAGAGATTTCGGTCCTTCTTTAGTTTTGTAAGTGATTTCTCCTTTTTTCTTTTTGGATTTGACCTCTATGACCGAATACACTTGACTGTCCATAATCAGTTTGTCTTTATCAAAGCCATATACCCATTCATTGCTGCCATCTGTTTTAAGCCAGTTTCCGAGTAAAGCAGGAGGGAGAGGAGAGTTTTCGTTCTGAGAAAATACAGTCAAATGACTTACTACAAAAAGTAATAAGGTTAAAAAGGAATTTTTCATGAATAATTGTATAAAGTATCTAATAATATCTTTGATTGTTGGTCATTGAATCGGACTGAGACAAAGTCAAGCAATAAAATAATGACCTGGATTATAAATGTTGCTGAATAAAGTTTTCCACTTCCTCAGCGGATGGGTCTATCGCGACAATAGTTCCTTTTTGATCAATTAGAAAAGTTCCACCACCAGAAAAAGGGATGTTATATTTTAGCCAAATATCATTTTTGTCATCTAGTTCTACGAAGTTTTTCCAAGGGAATTTTTCTCTTGCCAAAGCAATTTCCAGTTTATTGGTATTGTCAAATTCTCGCGCAACTCCAAATATGGTGAAGCCTTTATCTTTGTATTTTTCATAGATAGGAACCATGGTCCTACTTTTTACAATGCATGGCCCGCACCATGAAGCCCATAGATCAAGTAAAACAATTTTCCCTTGAGTGCTTTGGTTCAAAGAAACCAAGTTGCCTTTTAAGTCGGGCACTTTTATTTCTATGGCTTTTTCACCCACTTTTACAGCATCGTGACTTTCGATAATTTGGCCAACTGTTTTTGTGTAAGGGTGTTTGGGGAATTCTTGTGCAAGTTTGATATAGTTTTTTCTAATGCTAACTACATCAAAGTCAAACTGATCAATTCCTCTAACTTCTTCATAAAGTAAAAAGTAAGCCAGTTCATTGTTGTTTTGCTTAATGTATTCCCTTTTGGATGCCCAGTAGGCTAAGTTTAAGCTATCTGTTCTTATGGCCAACTTTTTACCTTCTGAGGTCTTATCTTGATGGTTTTTTGATAATTCCCGAAGTTGGGCATAGATCGAGTTCCTTTCTTCTGGAGAAGCACTTTTTAATTGGCTAATGAGTTGTCTGTGAGCATCATTATTGAAATTGTTGTTCTCCATTAATGCCCTTCGCTCGGCGGATATTTTTTCAAATGGGGTTTGGAATTTATCAGTCAATTGGTTTTGTAATGCCACATAAGCTTGATTTATTTTTCCTCCTTCTATCTTGTTCTTGTCAAACTCTTCTGATGGGTTTAGCTCAAAAGTGATCAATTCCTGATCTGGGAAGAAGGTAACCGGCCTCCAAGAGCCCTTTTCCATTTCATCCTTAAATATCAATTGGTAAGCCTCAATTTGATTTACTTCAAAATGGTATTCAAAACTACCATCTTCAAGAATAGGAACAGTGGTATTGACAGATCTGACGTCTTCCGTTTCTTTGATAATGTAAATTGCCTTACTGTCTCTATTAATGACTTTTCCTTTTAAGGTACATGTAAATGGTTGTGCCATAGAAGTAGCAGAGAAGAGGAAAAAACAGAGATAAAGACTTGATAAGTATTTAATTGAAATCATAATTAAAAATTAAGTTTGAGTATTGAGTTTAAATATTGATGAAGCAGTTTTTCTGATCTAGTATTGTGTAGCTGGGTTTTGTCAAAAGTGATTTTCTACACGAGATAATGTTATTGCAATTAGATTTGAAACAGTTAATAAAATCATTAAAAGATTTTAAATAAGTAATAAAATGAAAGAGTTAGGAAAGATAGTAAAAGAAATTAATTGGCAATTAATTTATTAGGTGAAAAGTGGATTGTTTTACCCATTAGTGGTGAGGCGTAATTCAGCTGTTCGGGAATAAAGTCCCGAACAGCATATGAAAAGTCATGAATGTTATAGTTATACTTAATCAATACAGGTTGACCTTGGAATTATTGTCTTTTTCAATATTGATCTGGTTGGGAGATGATTGTTGAACAGTGATCTTACTATTGGTCATTTTTAGGTCCAATGTTTTATTGTTGTTTCTAATAAAAGCTTCAGACTGATCGAGGGATAATTCTAAGGAGTCAATATGGTGGATAAAATTCTTGGCGTTTTCAGATGATTGCAAGGTCAGCTTATTTATCTTAAAATTATTATTCATGTCTAATCTTCCACCTCGGTTCCAAACCTTTAGTTTTTGATATTCACCTTGGACAAAAACATTACTGTTTTGGGTCATAATTATACTTTTTAGGTCTTTTACATCAAGGGTAATAGATTGGGGATATTCTTTACCTATATCTTTAAGACTAATAAAGCAAGTATCATTTTTTACATAGACATTGTAATTAACTTCAATAGAATCTTTATTGCCAATTATAGATACTTTTGATAATTCATTAGACCTAACAGTAACCCTTACTTGGTTTGTAATTTTAAGATTAGAAAAGCTTTCATCTAATGTGAATTCCTTTAATGGAATCAAAGAGTTTCTTTTCTCTATATGAACTTTGCTATAATTATGTGCAATCACTAAACAGGTGGTTTGTAGGGTTATTGCAAAAAGGACAAAGCCTAATAGTATTTTATTGCTGGTCTTCATTGGTAGTTTCTTTTAGAGCGTTTAAAATTGGTTTGAGATCATCTTTGGACAATTGGAGCAATTTTACCTTATGCACCAGTTGGGGAAGTTCCTGTTGAAGAAACGCTTCCTTTTGTCTCTGATGGATTTTTAAGGCAGCTTTTTCGGCCACAAAGAAGCCTATTCCCCGCTTATTGTCCAGGATGCCCTGGTCCTGCAAAATGGAGTAAGTACGCATCACCGTATTTCGGTTTACCTCCATTTCCTCTGCCAGTTCCCTAACAGAAGGCACACGGTCTCCGGGAGCAAATTTCTTTTGCAAAATTTGCTCGCAAAGCCAATCGGCTATCTGAAGAAAGATATTTCTGGATTCGTTAAACTCCATCTTAGACCTCCTTTTCTTTAAATCTAAAATAGGTTGCTACCCATAAAACAACAGAAAAGAGTATTCCAAAGATTAATGTTGTAAACATGGTCAGCGGAATTAGATCGTTAAATAGTTTGGGGGCATTTATGTTTAAGTTAATATCCCAAAACCCTCTTTGAGTCGGGTTTAGTATGTTTGAGAGAATGACTAAATAAATGAATACAATTAAGATCAGCCCCATTATACTAAGTGGACCAAGCAATATATTCCAACGCTTGAAAATTGTACCACCAAAAAATACTATTGAAACTGTTAAAGTATACATCGCAACAACAAAAGATGAGTTGAGGGTAAAGGTTTTGGGATTATTTCCAATAAATTGTTTGAAAGAGAACTTTTCAATTTGAGGGAATAATGATGGTTTAAGATTATTAGAGGAGAGATAATATTTATGAATAGCCAAATAAATTTCACTTGTTATATCCGCAGTAAATTTGAAAAGAATAGGGTAGAGAACGAGAAAAAGGAAAACCCTGACTCCCCATTGTAAAAGGAATTTTTCTAAATTAGAACTGGGTAATAAAAGGTGTATTAAAGTTTTCTTTTCGTTTTTTAATCCTGGAAAGCTATTCCCCACAATGGCAATTCCATAAATAACAGCTCCCAAGAAGAGAAAGATGTTATAACTGTTACTTTTAAAAGGAACTGAGGTAACCGAGTATCCATGGCCCATCTTTATTTCTCCTGGAAATGCAATCCATAAAACGGTAGCAATTCCCAACATCGCAACCGGAAGGGTAGCAATATAGTGAAGCTTATTGCTATTAAAATCGTATTTAAGCAGGTTCCAAAACCGACTTAAGCTAAAGAATTCATTTTGTGTAGTCATGTTCTCAGGCGTTTACAGGTTGTGGTAAATAAAGCTGGTTGCTGATCACAGCGTTAAAAAGGAGTTCCAAGGAAACTTGGGAAGCTTGTTGGCCAGGTTGAAGCGGCGCAATGAAATAATGGCCTCCCATGCTTTTTTCTGCATAAACACTGGTTTCTGATGGCGTTGCTGAAAATCCAAAATGCCATTGGTCTGCAATATCCAGCATGTTCTGATCAAAAATGACCTTACCCTGGTTGATGATGACGGCCCTGTCGATCAGGTTTTCTACATCCTTGACTTGATGGGTGCTGATGATAATGGTTTGGTCTTCTTGCATGTGTGCAGTGACCAGCTTTCTAAACAGGCTTTTGGAAGGAATGTCCAGTCCATTGGTGGGTTCATCCAAAAGTATGGTCTTGCAGCCAGAAGCCAAAGCAAAGGCAATCAACAATTTCTTTCTTTGACCATAGGACATACTGCCCAGTTTTTGGTCGAAGGGCAGGTCAAAGGCTTTTTGCAATTCTGTCATTTTATCGCGGTCAAAATGAGGATAAAATGGTGCCAGTGAATTAATGTATCGTTGGGTTCGCGTCTTTTCCGGTAGGAAGTTTTCTTCTGGCAATAGCATCAAATCTTGCAAAAAGAAAGGAGAACGGTTGAAGGGCTTGAAACCATTGACCTGAATCTCGCCTTTTTTGGGATTGAGTAGTCCACTGATCAATCTCAGTAAGGTAGATTTTCCCGCACCGTTTTTTCCTAAAAGCCCAATGACCTGGCTGGGCTGAACTTCCCAGTCCATTTGATCGAAAAGTTGAGTTTGCTTCCTATGGGCATAACTCATGTTTTTTAGTAAAATCATTACTTAGTGTTTTAGTGTCATAGTGTATTATGACACTAAATAATGAATTTAATTTTCAGTCTGCAAATCTTCGAATGATTTTTTTCGGAAGTTTTAAGGCAGGGGATCAGAATTTTTTAAATTGTTTATTTTAGGAAAATGATTCAAGCGTATTTTTCATGCAGTGATGACCCCGTTTCCCTTCAGGAAAGAATGTTGATGGAACTGGAGGCTGTTTTGGATTTGAAAGAACAGCGTGTTCAATTGGATATCATGATTTTTTCCTTTACGGATGAGTTGATATACAGGAAGTTGAGGGAGCTGTTGCTTTTATGTCCTCGCTTGGAAATGAGGATATTGGCTGATTGGGGTAATATATCCAGGGACAAAGACAGAAAGTTGGCGATGCTGGTGGAGGAGGGACATCCCAATTTACGTGTTCGGCTTAAATATGATTTTCCTTATCATTGGAATCAAGATAGTCAGGAGTTGGAATGGGATTATAAGTCCAGTTATGGTTTTTTGCACCACAAAACCGTGATGGTGAGTGTAGAAAGTAGAGCAAAGGTGATGCTGGCAGGGAGTTATAATTGGACCAAGAAATCCAATAGGAGTTATGAAAACCTGCTAAAATTCGCGGCTTCACTCGCTACTGATGCGCTCTTTGATGCATTTAGGAACGAATTCAATGCCATATGGGAAGGAAATGGGCTTTCCCTTACTTTCTTTGAAGCGCAAGAGCATGTTCAAATGATCGAGGCAGCTAATCGAAAGGGCTATTTTCCTGATCCCGCCAAAGCTATTGCTGCTCGAATGGTTGAAGGTCAATTTTTTGGGGAAACTAGAAAAAGGTTTGTAGGGAACGATTCATTGGTGGCTTTTTCCGGAATGAATCCTTTTGACCAAAAAGTTTATCCTGGTTTTGCCTTCCCGAATAGGACCAGAAAATTTCTGTTAAAAAAAGATGGCGGCTCGGAAAAGGAAGTGCCATTGGATATCACCACGGTTTCTTTGGATATCATTAAAAGGGCCATTCCCCAAACGGTACTTAAAGTGGCGATGTTTGCCTTGTCAGCTCGAGTGGCAGAATTCAATGCTTTATTAGAAGCTGCGAGAAGAGGAGTGGAGGTAAAGGTTATTTTGGATAGAGGGGCTGGAAAGACCACCGCAGATCGCTTACAGGAAATAGCATCTCGAGAGCATATTCCAATTACGGTAAAGATGGGGAAAAGGATGATGCATCAGAAATACATCGTTGACCTCACCCATCAAAATGTCATGACTGGAACGGCCAATATGACGATGGATGCGATAGGGAAGCATGCAGAACATCGGTTTCTATTGAAGAATAATCCTGTTGCGCAAAGATTCTCCGATAATTTTGATTTGATGTGGGAAAGGATTGGATTAGGGAGCTATAAAAAATGAGACCGGAGAGCGTGTCGCTGACTCCGGTCATTATACCTTGAAAATAATGCATGGACTATCTTCACATCTAAAGTAACTAAAATTTGTATCGAATCAAAATTAATGTATTGGTTTTTAAAGGGTTGGGTTAGTTTTAATAGGGGAAGGAATGATGTATAACTATACCCATCCTTCTGTTAGGCTTTTTAAACTGAGTTCTTCAAGGTTTTTACAGTTTAGTCTGGATAGAATATTTTCAAAAAGCATTTCCATGGTTTTATAGGAAACACCTGTCTTGGATGATATATCTTCCATACTTAAATGCTCTCCAACCGATTTGATGACTTCCATCTCTTGGTTGGTGAAGTGATTGCTTTGGAGGGAAGTTTTCTGGGGAGTTTTATCGTACACCTCTATATCAAGATAGGAAGGGAGTTCGTCGAGTCCGATTAAGGATATCTTGTGACTATTTACCTTTGTAATATGATCGATATTGGTGTGGACATTGATGGACTTAATGAAGTTTTTGTTTTCATCTTGGGCAATGACTAAGGCCTGATGATTGAACAATTCATAATTACCACTAGCTGTTATGTATCGGAAATTGTACGAAACCTTATATCTGGTAATGAAATCCAAACCAATAGGGTGGTTCAATAGTGAAATCACTTTTTCTTCCGCCAGTTTGACAAAGTCCATATCCTCAGGATGAGTAAGGTTCAAGATGTCAGAAATGGATTTTATTTGCTGGACTGGCAGGCCGTGAATTTTTTCAAATTCCGGACTTAAATGGTTTATCGAGAAGTCATAAAAATCGATCAAATAATAGTAACTAGGTCCCTTTGAGAAGACCAAACTCTTGAATTTATTAATGTCAAAATGGGGAAATGGGATATCTGATTTTTGGCCTATGACGGCTTTTTCCCAAACACTAAACATATCTGTTAAATCCAAGCTCATGCTTAAAATTACGTATTTAAAGCATTGTATGTTAGTTGTTTAAATATTTTGGTGTGTAAGTGATCTTCCAGTGTACAAATGATGTGTCATGTAATCAGAGCTGAAAAGTCAAAGGAGAAATTTACAATCAATAAACCTAAAAAAGATTCAATAGTTAAATTGAATGATGGATCCATAGTTCACTTTCAGGTCAAATGAATCTTTTAAATCTATGTTGTTTAGATAGGCGTTAATTGCCCGGATAGGTCCCGCATGAGTGATGATGACAGCTTGTTGGACATCGGAGCTTTTTAATTCTGTAAGAAAATCTATACAGCGCTGGTAGAGTTCTTGATAAGCCTCCCCGTTAGGACAGGGAGTATTGACAAAGTCTTTCATCCAAGGGTTGATTTCTTCTTTGGGAATGTTATTCCATGCTTTTAACTCCCATTCTCCAAAATTCAACTCCATTAATCTACCGTCTAAAGTGATAAGCGAATGGAAGAGAGTTATCGCCAGCTTTTTGCATCTTTTTAGTGGACTGCTAAAAACAGCAAAGTCTGGATTCAAACGGGGAAGTTTTTTCTTAATAAGATGAACTTCTTCTTCGAAAGTGTCGGCAAGTTCAATATCAGATTGTCCATAGCAAATTCCCTTTGCAATTTGTGGGGCGGTATGTCTGATCAGGTGAATTTCCATATTACCAAAATACTCAGGTAGAAAACGACTTCGGTTACTTGTTGTACAGCGCCAAGGCAATCTCCAGTGTAGCCACCGATCCATTTATTGAACCATCTTCCCATCCACCATTTGGCTACAAAGCATGGTAAAAGCACCAAAAAAACTGCATAGTTTTCGAACAGCGCAAGTGGGAGTAGTCCAAATACTGAGGCTATAAATAAGTCGATGATGGGTAACTCTCCCTTGGCTATGGGCTTGGATTTACTGCCGATTTTGTCATTGATTTTGGCATATTCATGGCTTTTAAAAAAGGTCAGGGCCATAAATCTACTCACTGAATGGCCAGAAATAAAGCAGGCCAAGATCACTTGGTAAAAATCGAAGGAAAAAGCATTCGTTTCGGCCCAACTCACTAATTCAATAAGGGCTAGGAATTTCAATGGAATCATGATAAGCAGTCCAATGGATCCATAAGTTCCTAACCTGCTGTCCTTCATGATGGTGAGAATCTTTTCCTTGGTCCATCCTCCTCCAAAACCATCCATGGTATCAGCAAAACCATCTTCATGAAAGGCGCCGGTTGTGATAATGGAAATGGCAATGGACAATATTACGGCAAGGTTGATAGACAGTATGTTCAAAAGTCCTATAACTGTCAAGCCAGATAGACCACCTACAATCCAACCGATCAATGGAAAATATTTGCGAGAATAAGTCAAGTACTCTTCAGAGTGATCCACCCATGTTGGGCAAGGGATTCTCGTATAGAACATTACTGCTGTTAAGAAAGCATGTAATTCCTTCTTCATATTTTGGAATTTGGGTTATATTCTGATTAATCTTTATTTGGCTTGACTAACTCCAGCAGACTCAAAACTTGCCATCTGGTTTAGAAAGGTACAGGCCGCCAAAACAATAGGGTAAGCAACGGCTGCACCAGAACCTTCTCCCAGTCGCATGTTAAGATGCAATATAGGTTTTGAGTTGAGGAATTCTAGCATTGCCCGATGTCCTTTTTCATCGGAGCAATGGGTGAATATACAATAAGGTAGAATATTTGGATTTATTTTTGAAGCAATCAATAGGGCGGCAGTGGTGATAAAACCATCTACCAATATTGTCATCCTTTTTTCTGCAGCCTTCAACATTCCTCCACAAATTTGTGCTATCTCTAGACCTCCAAAAGTAGTCAAAATAGAAAAATGATTGTTGATATTGCTATTTTTATGTTTGTCAACTGCCTTTTTTAGGGTTTGAAGTTTTGTTTTTTGTTGTTTGAGATTAGTGCCAGTGCCCTTTCCTACGCAATTTTCAAGTGGCATATCGCATATGTAATGCATGATAAGTGCAGCAGAAGAGGTGTTTCCTATACCCATTTCGCCAAAACCAATGACGTTACAGCCATTCGTGAAAATTTCTTCTACAATGTTAGCTCCCATTTGGATGGCTTCATTAGCCTGTTCCGTACTCATAGCAGGTTCTTCAAGGTAGTTTTTGGTGCCCAAGGCGATCTTTGCATTGACCAAACCGGGGAGATTCCCAAAGTCATGATTCACCCCGGCATCCACTACTTTGACGGCAATATTATTCTGTTTGGCCAAAACATTGATGGCTGCTCCTCCTGAGATAAAGTTCATGACCATCTGAAAAGTGACTTCCTGCGGATAAGGATTGACCAATCCGGTTTTTGCAATACCATGGTCTCCGGCAAAAACAACAATATGTGGTTTCTTCAATTCTGGGCTGGTGCTTTGCTGGATCAGGCCGATTTGGAGGGCCAGCTCTTCCAGCTGTCCAAGTGCACCAACAGGTTTGGTTTTGCCATCAATTTTGGACTGAAGTTTTTCTTTTATTTCTAAGTTAATGGGCGTGATATTGAAGTCGATCATGATTTGGAAATTAGGTCAATATAATGAAAACCTACTTTATCGGGTGTTTCTTCCTTTTCAGCAAAACAATTGTCATTGCTGTCCTTTGGAGCATCATAGGTTCGAAAAACCTTTTCTCCCAATTCGAAATTGATGGCTTTGTTGAAAATAGGGCCATCAAAAACAAAGGTGTGAAACTCCCCATTTTCTCCACAAGGATCTACATCCTTAGGCAGTTCTTTGATGAAATCATGGTCTATGATTCTACCCACAAAATCCTCAGAAAGCAATGGTGCTTTGGCACAAACCACTATGGTCTTGAATCCAAGATCAAGAAATTCATGGATCAGTTCGGTGGTGTTTCTTTTCCATAGAGGGAAGTGTCCTTTTAAGCCTATCTCTGCCAATCTACCTTCCCGATATTTTTTTAGGTCCTCCAAAAAAATATCACCAAATATGCTGTGGGTGATTTCTGCGTTTTTTAGCTTTTGCATGGTACTTTTCATGATCTGGTCATATTCAGACATGCTGGGCATTTCAGGAAGTAGGATTTCATGTACAGGAATGCCAATTGCATTTGACTGGGCTTGTAGAAGTTCCCTTCTCACTCCATGCATGGAAATTCGATCATGTTTTGAATTGACCGTGGTCATCAGTTGGGAGACCTTAAACTGTTGCTCTTGCAAGATATGATATAAGGCCAAGGCACTGTCTTTTCCTCCGCTCCAATTGAATACGCTGTTGATCATGTTATTTGAGTTTAATGGGGAGTCCTGAAACCATAAAAGTGGCCTTGTCCGCCTTTTGGGCAATGTACTGATTGATCCATCCTTGCAGTTCGGTGAACTTTCTGCCCACTTCTGTCTGTGCGTGTAGGCCCATCCCTATTTCATTGGAAATAATAAAAACGATGCTTTCTTGGGCATTTAGGAAAAACAGGTCCAGTTCTGCTTTGCATTTTTCCAGGCATTCAGCCACATTATTTTTCGTATCTACATACCAATTGGTTAACCAAAGTGTGACACAGTCTATGACTACTACTTTGTCCTTGATATTCACCGTCCCCAAGAATTTATCTTCTTCAATGGTGGTCCATCTTTCATCTCTGTCTGCTAGATGTCTATCCACTCTTTTTTGGAAATCATCATCCCAAATCCGTGAAGTAGCCAAATAATAGAGAGGAAAAGCCTCTTCTTCTGCCAGGGTTTGTGCATATCTACTTTTTCCTGATCTTTCTCCTCCTGTAATGTAATGGACCATTTATTTTTCGATTTTTTGATAAGGACAATTTTGGCAACCATTGCCACAGCATTTTCCTTGGCGTAAAAGGTACCAAGAAGTAAAGACATAAAAGCCGGCTTCATTGATGGTATAATCAATTCCTTCAATCAATTGCGTCGGAAGTCCCATTTGCTGGATCGTTTTTACTTTTTCTTTGGTAAGAGGGGTGGTCCAACTGTCAATTCTTTGGATGACTTCTTGCTTGAGGCAATCAGGGCAGAGACAGCCCTTTTCTTTTTCAAGTGGGACAATAGGAGGAAAAGCACTGCACCAGCATTGGTGAGTGCATTCAAATGATTGCTGACAATTGGGACAGTGCTTTTCCTTGATCATGGGTTAAAACTGAAAACGTGCTCCAAGACTGAAGGTTCTTCCTCGGGTTGTATAACCATAAATTGCAGTAAACTCTTCATCCAAGAGGTTGTTGATCCCCCCATAGAGGTTGAGTTTGTTTTCCAAGAAGCCTTGCTGTACAAATAGATCAACCAAACCGTAGCTATCTAAGTCCAGCTCACCACCATAGCCCCAATCATAGATGGTTCTTTTGCTGGTAAAATTATATTTCAAAGAAACTTGGGTGTTTTCAGCTGGACGGGCATTGAAGGCAAGTCCCCATTTGTTTTTGGGAATCCTGTAAAAAGTCTCTGGCTTATCTGTACTGACATGGGCAAAATTGGCAGACATGTCAAAGTACTGATTGACCAACCATGACAAGTCCGCCTCAAAACCTTCCACCCTTCTTTCAGAGGCAGTATTCTGATATTGACCGGCAATGTAATTTCCTTCTTCATCATAAATGGAAACAAAGTCAATAGGCTCTGATTCATCACGGGTAAAGTGCACCAAGTTCAATGTAAACTCATTCCCCACATAAAAAGAAACACCTTGCTCATAGTTTAAAGACTCTTCTGGATTCAGGTCGGTGTTACCATAAAGCGGAGAGTTGATCTGGTAAAGGGAAGGTGTAACATAAGAGGTAGATACCGAAGCCAAAACCTTCATCGATATGGTCTTAGTCACCGCAAACAAGTAGCTGGGATTGACATTATAAATAAACTTAGCATCATACTCAGAATGGGTATTGACCCTAGCGCCAGCATGAATATTGAAGCCTGAGTTGGTTTCATAGAACAAAGAAGCATAAGGGTCTATGATGGTAAATTTGTTGCTGTCAAAACTTAAGTCACCGGGCTGTTCATAAGAAAACTGCTGTAAGTTTAGCCCCCAAAGCCCTTTTAATCCTTCAATGATCTGGTGTTCCTGGGTGAGGTCCAGCTGAAGGTTTCTGCCTTTATATTCAGAAGGGTAGGAGCTGATAAATTCCCTTTCATTCTGGTTGTAAATGGACTTTAGCTTGATGACCCCTTTTGCATAGGTATAGGAAGGAGTCAATCCAAACCTAAGTTGGCTGCTAAGTTGTTGGTTATTGGCATCGGTAAAAGTATTGTCATCGTAATCCGCTTCCATATCATCATATGCGCTGACAAAGTCCAAGTGAAAACGGTCTGAAAAATCATAGCCCAGTTTGAGCATGGCATTTTTTCTGTCCATTCCATCTTTGCCAAAAGGAGTGACCGACTGTTCTTCCGAAGCAGAAGTAAAACCTTCTGAAGTAAAATAGTTACCCGACACCATGTAGCTCAACTTTTCATTTTTGCCATTGATATTGAGGTTACCATTGTAAGTGCCAAAGGAACCACCATTAAAGTCCACTGTACCTGCTATCTTTTGGTTGTCCTGTGCAGATTTTAATTTAATATTGATGACTGCTGCAGAAGCACCTGTGCCGTATAGTGTGCTGAGGCCACCTTTCAGCACCTCAATGGACTCTACTTGATTTAAAGAAAGCAACCTTAGGTCAAAAGTGGAAGAAATATCAGAGGGATCATTGATGGGAAGCCCATCAATTAGTATAAGGGTGTTTTTGCTGCTGGCCCCGCGGACAAAATAGCTGAGGTTAGTTCCAGGAGCGCCAAAATTACCATCAATTTGTATTCCGGGTACTTCATTCAAGATGTCAGCTACGGTTTTACCAGCATTTCTCTCAATGTCACTTTGGTCTAACTTGTAGATGGTTTTACCTGATTTTTCTACAGGGATTTCAAACTTGGTGCCGGTCACCACCACTTCTTCCAGCTCTTTGGTTTCCTGAGCTGTAAGGTTGGAACTCATTAAGGAAAGACCGGATAGCAGAATAGCTGTGGTCCATTTTCCTTTTTTGTTGTGTAAGGGAACAATAAATTTGTTCATAGCGTGCTTAATTTTTAAAATGTTGAATAATGAACACTATGAACTTTCTGGGAAAACTGTAAAACTATCCTCAGCGCTAAGGACGTTTTTCATGGCTTTTCTTGCGATGGGATTGGAGGGATCTACCTAACCAAATGCCTTTGCAAGGAACGCTCAAGAAATAGGATAGGGACTTATAAAAGTATTATCATATTCAAGATCGTTTCACCCGAAAGCTCTGAATTAATTGGTCAATGGCAGGTCTTCTGACTTGCTTCACTCTTGGCAGCCTTCCCACCCGCATTTGCGGACAGTGGCAGAGAGAGCCAAGAGCTTTTGGAAGCTTACAGCTGCGGGTACAGTTCCGGATTCCCACCGGATTCCCTATTAAACCTTTCTCCAAAGAGATTGGTACCAAAAACTTCCGCAAAGGTAGTCAATTTTTGTTTTTATGTCCGGTTAGTATTCAATTTGACTTTTGATATGGGTAAGTTATGATCAGTAAAGCGCCTTAGATCAGGAAGTTGGCAGAAGTAAAAAAATGGATTTTAAAGTGGTTTTATAAAAGTGGTACAAAAAATTGACAGAGCCAATAGCCTGAAAATAATATTTGTTTGACAGTAGAGATTACTTTATATTAGGTATTACCTGATACCCAAATGACCTTAAGATGATTCGATTAACTGCTACTTTTGCTTTCTTGTTTGTATTCTGCAGCCTATTTGTCCTGAAGGCTTTTTCACAATCATCCAATTACCTGTTTGGATCTATTTCGGTGGATAATGGTCTTTCTAACAATAATGTCACGGATATTTATAAGGATGATATAGGATATGTTTGGATGGCAACAAATTCAGGATTGAATAGGTATGATGGTCGCAAGTTTAAGGTTTTTAAAAATGAACCCAACGATACCACATCCATTTCTGAGAACAGCATCAGAAGGATCATGCCAGGCCCGGACAATCAACTGTGGTTGCTCAATAGAAATAATATTTTCGAAGTATATCTCCCGATGTCAGAGAGCTTTGAAAGTGATTTAAGCGTTTTTGCGCGCCAATACCAGTTGGCCAGTGAAAATGTCAATTTGGTGTATAGAGATAGGCTAAACAGGTTCTGGTTTGCGCACCCTAATCTTGGAGTTTCAGTATATGATCCTTCAGACGGCAAAACAACCTATTTAAATCACGAGGAAGGAAAGCCATATTCCCTTAGTTTTAGTTATGTGTCGGCTATTGGAAATAATTCAAATGGCGATATCTGGTTGGTTTACGCCAATGGGGCTATAGATATTTTGGAAGGCGGTACTTTTAGAGTGAAGAGAAAAATAGAGCTCTTTAACAACAAGAAGGCTTTCTTTGAAGATGATTTTGAGATTTTTATTGATAGTGACGATGATGTGTGGATTTACTTGTACGAAAATGGGGAAGGCCTGTTTTATTATGATCATGCTGCCAATAGGCTACAACAAGTTAATACCAATTCCAACACTTATCAACTGAACAATAACCAGGTTCGGGGAATTATAGAAAACAAGCCTAGTGAAATCTGGGTAGGTACTGACCATGGTGGAATCAACATCATCAACAAGGAGAAAAAAACTGTTTCTTATGTGCAACATGATGCTGAAAATCCGCACAGCCTTGCTCACAATAGTGTATATGCTCTTTACAAAGATGATTCGGACATAGTCTGGGTAGGGACCTTCAAAAACGGGATCAATATTTACAATGAGAAACTCATTCGTTTTCCACATGTAAAACACATGTTGACTGGTAACCATTCTCTGCCCTATAACGACATCAATTGTTTTGTAGAAGATCGAAAGGGCAATTTCTATATAGGGACGAATGGTGGAGGTTTGATTTATTTTGACAGGGAAGCCGATAGGTACAGGGAATTTCACTATGATAAGCATGACCCCAACGGTTTACCTGGAAATATCATTGTGGATATGTTGATGGACCGAAGTGGAAACCTTTGGATAGGAACTTATCTTAATGGTCTGAGCAAGTTTGATGGTAAGACTTTTACCAACTACCTTCCCGAGACAGGGAATTCAAAAAGTTTATCAGGTGAAAGTGTATGGGAACTGTATGAAGACCATGATGGAAACATATGGGCTGGAACATTAAGAAGTGGCCTTAACCTTTACATTCCTGATGAGGATGGTTTTATTCATTTTGGTGAAAGTGAGCAAAACTATGCGATGCACTGTAATTATATCTCCTCATTAGTGGAAGATAATCAAGGGAATATGTGGATTGGAGGAGGGAACGGTATAGATGTGATCAATTTCAAAACAGGGTCAGCAAAGTATTATCATCAGGTTTTTAATGATTCCTCTTCTTTGGTTGGAAACAATGTCTTGGACATATTCATAGACAGTAAGGAAAAGGTTTGGATAGCGACGACCCAGGGCTTAAGTGTCTTCCATCCTGAATCCGGAGGTTTTTCAAGCTTTAGGACTGCTGACGGTCTCCCTACTGATCATATTTTTAATATTTTAGAAGACAATAATGGACACCTCTGGTTAAGCACCACAAACGGATTAAGCCAAACTAATGTCACTTGGGAAGGAGAAATACCAAAACTTGAATTTAGAAATTTTGGTACCGGAGATGGCTTACAGGGGAATTCTTTCAACGAGAACTCGGCTATGAAAACCTCAAGGGGTGAACTGGTCTTTGGAGGAGCCAATGGATTCAATATTTTTTATCCGGACAAAATGCAGTTAAATGAAGAAAGTCCGAAAGTGGTATTTACGGATTTTCATCTTTTCAATTCAAGGATCCCGATTGGACAGGAAGTTGACGGAAGAGTATTACTGAAGCGGTCAATTAATGATACCGATGAAATCATTTTAAAACACCATGAGGATGTTTTTTCCATCGAATTTGCTGCGCTAAATTTTATTCATTCCGATAAGAACAAGTACAAGTACCTTTTGGAAGGGTTTGATAATAATTGGGTGGAAATTAATGATGGAGTGACTAGGGTTACTTATACCAACTTAGATCCTGGTAAGTATACTTTCAAGGTGAAAGCAGCCAATAATGATGGCATTTGGAGCGATCATGCACAAGTGTTGAATATTGAAGTATTGGCGCCATTTTGGAAGACTCCACTGGCGTTTTTGCTTTATTTTATAGTTGTTTCAGCGATTGTTATTTTGATACAGCGTGAAATTATTGCTAGAGAAAAGGACAAGCTGTTGATTGAGCAGGACAAGGTAGAGGCGAAAAGAATGCAGGAGTTGGATAAAATGAAGACCAAATTTTTCACCAATGTCAGTCATGAATTCCGAACTCCACTCACTTTGATACTGGCGCCCATAGAAAAACTACTGATTACTGAAAAATCCGGGCAAAATCGACATCACTATCAAACCATCCACCGCAATGCCAAACGTTTGATGAACCTGATCAACCAATTATTGGATATTAGAAAAATTGAAACCAATGGACTAGACTTTTCTCCTGTCGAAGGAGATGTGATCAATTTCCTGAAAGAAACAGTGGACTCTTTTGAGGACTTATCTGACAAGAAGAATATTGGGTTAAGCTTTGAAAGTAATGTTTCCTCTTTGTTTACTTTTTTTGATGCAGATAAGTTGGAAAAGATCGTCTTCAATCTGTTGTCCAATGCATTCAAATTTACTTATAGAGAAGGCCAAATAAGTGTTTCAGCCCAATATGTAAAGGGAGAAAACTATGAAGGGGTATTACATATTGCTGTTCGGGATACAGGAGTGGGTATGAGTAAGGAGGTACAGCAGCGCATATTTGACAGGTTTTATGTAGGAGAAGAGAATACGGATAGCTTAAATCAAGGAAGCGGAATAGGCTTGTCCATTGTGCAGGAATTCACCAGAATGCATGGTGGTCAGGTACAGTTGGAAAGTGAGTTGGGTAAGGGAAGTAACTTTATCATAAGTTTGCCTCTTGAAGAACTGAGTCCTATAGAAGAACCTCTTATGGATCATGAAGAGGAGGAACAGCTTTCCGCTGAACTTACTGAAATGAAAACCATCCTTTTGGTGGAGGACAATGAGGACTTTTTGCTATACCTCAAATCATGTTTGTCCGAGGAGTATAAGGTGATTACTGCATTGAATGGTGAAGAAGGATTGGAAGCCGCCTTGGAGCATATTCCGGATTTGGTAATCAGTGATGTCATGATGCCAAAGATGAATGGGTTGGCTTTATGTCATACTTTAAAAAAAGACAGGAGGACTTCCCATATTCCAGTAATTCTTTTGACTGCAAAAACTTCCGAAGAACATCAGCTAGAAGGCCTCGATAGTGGAGCCAACCACTACGTGACCAAGCCCTTTAAGATTGAGTTGTTGCTTTTGAGAATTCGCAACCTTCTTGAAGAAAGAAGCTTGCTACAAGAGCGATTTAAGAAAAGGATAGGAGTTATTACCAGTGAGGAAAAGCTGGAATCCCTAGATGATATTTTGATCCAGAAAGCTGTAAGAGTGGTGGAGGAAAACATAGATGATCCTGATTTTTCAGTTGAATTTTTGAGCAAAGAGCTGGCAATGAGTCGTGTTCATCTATATAAAAAGCTAAGTTCACTTACCGGTAAGAAGCCTTTAGAGTTTATCAGGATGATCAGACTGGAAAGAGCTACCCAACTGCTTGGAGAGAGTCAATTGAATGTAGCTGAAGTGGCCTATCGGGTAGGATATAATAATGCCAAATATTTCACGAAGCATTTCAAAGCGGAGTACAAAGTGTTACCATCAGTATATGCCCAAAGAAAGGTAGAACTTGCGGAACAGGAGAAAGAGTAAGCTTAGTGAATTGATCCTGATTTGAAAGCCAAATGGAGAACCATTATAGTTTTTGAAGCTATTTTGACGATTTTAATCTCAGTTTTGGGTAATCAGTTAAGGACTTGTTTTTAGGAAATGTTGCAATAAAAGTGTCTTTTTGAAATGCTATTGTATGAATTTTTCAAAATAACCTATTTTAATTGCTGATTTTGTAATGAATGGTGTGATTAACATTTGGACCCCTACAAGTAAACATTTTATTACCCTTGGTCTTTTTAATTAATCATACATTAGGTAAGATAATTAACCTAAACCCATTATGATTTATACGGAAAACCCTTTCTATGATAAGGCCAAAATCTTAGCCTTTGTATCTACACTGAACTATCTGATTCTTTTGTCATGCCATTCGACCTGTAAATGGTTGGAAAGAGGCTTCCATGAATTATTTGGAATGTCCAACCCAGTAATGGTTTTGGTAAAGAATATAAATACCTATTAACCTATTGTAGAAAGCTTTTCTGATCCAGAAGGATTGGAAAAGCTTTTTCATCAAATAGTAAATAACCTAATCAATAAACCTAATAACTATGAAAAAATGCTTACTGCTAGGGCTCCTATTATTTATGGTAATAGGAATCACACATGCCCAAGTTACAGTGACCGGGAAGGTAAGTTCATCCTCTGAGGGTGAAGGAATCCCCGGTGTCAGCATACTGATCAAAGGAACAAGTACTGGAGTAACAACAGATTTGGAAGGGAATTTTAGTATTCCAGCTACTTCCGAAGATATTTTGGTATTCCGATCCCTTGGTTATCAGATGCAGGAAATTTTGGTAGGAAACCAAACCCAAATCAATGTAGTCCTCAAAGAAGATATTTCTTCTTTGGAGGAGTTTGTGGTAGTGGGTTATGGTACCATGAAAAAGTCAGATATGACCAGTGCCCACGTTACGGTGAGTTCTGAAGACATAGAGCGAACAGTGAATACTACTGTAGAGCAAGCACTTCAGGGAAGAGCTGCTGGTGTATATGTCACCCAAAACACAGGTGCTCCTGGTGGAGGGATTTCTGTCAATATCAGAGGGATCAATTCTATAGGGGGGACCAATGAGCCGCTCTATGTCATTGATGGCGTGCAAATTCAGCCTAATACCATTTCATATGGCAATACCTCCAGCACCAATCCTTTGGCCGGCTTGAATCCAAGTGATATTGAATCCATGGAGATACTTCAGGGCCCTTCAGCCACTGCTATTTACGGTTCCCGCGCAACGAACGGAGTAGTGCTTATCACGACTAAAAGGGGCAAAAGCGGAGAGGTAAAAGTCAACTATACCTATCTATATAGCTTGCAGGATAAACCTGATCCGCTGCCCGTAATGAACCTTCAGCAATATGCCGAGATGGTCAATACAATCAGAGACCTGACTGGAGGAGATCCACCTGCGGCATTTTTAGACCCGTCTCTTTTGGGAGAGGGAACCAATTGGCAGGAGGAATTATTCAAGACAGCTGCTTTGAACAAGCATTCCCTTAGTCTCAACGGTGGTACAGACAATACCCGGTACTATCTTTCAGGAGAATATTTTGACCAGGAAGGTGTGGCGATAGGCTCTGGATTTGAAAGGTATTCCTTAAGGTTGAATTTGGATAACCAAGCTAGAAAGTGGTTAAAGATAGGGCTAAATTTAGCCTTGAACGAAACCAATGAACAGCTGGCAACAGGCAGCAGCGATATTATCAATAATGCCATTCAGATGGCTCCTAATATTCCAGTAACCAATCCTGATGGAAGTTGGGGTGGAGCAGACGCCGTAAATGGAAGTAGTCTGCAATTTACACCACCCAACCCAATTGCGCTAGCTAGTTTACTCGATAGAAAACTGAAACGAAGAGGAGCTTTGGGAGGGTTGAACTTGGACATTGATATTATAGATGGGCTGAAGTTTACCACTCAGATCAATGGGAATATAAGCTATTTAAATGGACATTATTGGACGCCGACCTATATGTTAGGTTCTGTAAGAAACGATGTCAACTCTTTGACAAGTCGAGCTGAAAACAGTTTTTATTGGAACTGGGCGCAAACCTTAACTTATACCAAACAGTTGGACAAGCATAATTTTACTGTAATGTTTACCCATGAAGCGCAAGAATCTAATTGGGAAGCACTGGAAGGAGCCAGACAGAACTTTACCTCCAATGATCTTCCTGTGTTGGGTTTGGGTTCATCACAAGGAGCCACCAACACAGGAAACAAAAATCAATGGGCAATGGAATCCTATCTGGGAAGAATCAACTACACCTACAATGACAGGTACATTGTCCTAGCCGCTTTGAGGGCTGATGGATCAGCTAATTTTGGGCCAGAAAACCGATGGGGGTATTTCCCTTCTGTATCCGCGGCATGGAGAGTTTCTGAGGAGGATTTTATGAAAAGCTCAGAGCATATCGATGAACTAAAGATCAGGCTGGAAACGGGACTAACTGGTAATCAGGGTAGTGCCAATGCCATCTATGCACCATTGAGTTCGCCAAGTATTCCTACTCCTTGGGGTGGAGGTTTTTTGGTGACCAGATATGGAAACCCAGAGTTAGCTTGGGAAGAGACCTTGACCTACAATGCTGGGTTTAACCTTAACTTATTCGATAACCGAATTCAAATAGAAGGTGATGTTTATAAGAAAATTACCGATAACCTGCTCCTGCCTAACCCATTGCCTTGGTACATGGGGACGGAAGGAGAAGGTAATATTGGTACCCCAACTGTAAATATCGGCGCATTGGAAAATACAGGTTATGCCTTTACCATCAATACCATTAACATCGACAATCGATCAAGTACTTTCAGGTGGACTTCTAATTTTAACTTTTCAGGCTTCAAAACCCAGGTAACCAAATTTTATTCAGAGTCAGCTTTCATTGATAGGACAGCTTGGTATATGAATGACTTCACCCAAAGGGCAGTGATAGGTTCTGCACCTTGGTTGTTTTATGGTTATAAGTATGATGGTATTTTCCAGTCAGTTGAAGAGATAGAGGGAAGCGCTATTCCAGCAGATAATAATGGGCAACGTTTACCTATCAATGAAGATAATATCTGGGTAGGGGATATCAAGTACCAGGATTTGAACGGGGATAATATAATTGATGAGCGGGATCAAACCTTTATTGGCAACCCTTGGCCCAAATTCACCTTTGGATCCACACAGACTTTTGATTATAAAGGCTTCAAGTTGGACATCTTACTGACAGGGGCTTTGGGAGTGGATGTTTATAATTATGCCAGATTCAATAATACCAACCCTAACAATATCAATTTAGGAAGGAATTTGCTTCAGGAAACTTTTGATTATGCCAAGGTGGAATTGGATGATAATGGAAATCCTTTCTTAAGCAATCCAGATACCAATATTCCAAGGATCACTGCAACTGATCCCAATGGCAATGGAAATAGGATCAGTGATCGCTTTGTAGAAGATGGGTCATATCTAAGGATCAAAAATGTACAGTTGAGCTATGAGTTTCCTACAGAAATCTTAGGCAACCAGAATGTTTTGCGAGGAGCGCGTTTATCCTTTGGGGTTCAAAACTTGGCAACCTTTACCAGCTATAAGGGCTTTGATCCGGAAGTGGGGGCTTATGTAGGAAACAATGTGGAGGCAGCCAATCAATTGATAGGGGTGGATTATGGTAGGTATCCTTCCACTAGGTTGTACACCTTTAGTCTTGGTATCGACTTCTAAAATTTAAAAGAGAAAGATTATGAAAAAATATATCAAATATAGCAAGGTGCTTTTAGGGACTGCAGGTCTTCTGGTGCTGCTTTGGGGCTGTGGAGATGAGTTTTTGGATCGACCTCCGTTGGATGCGATAGTGGACGCTAACTTCTATCAGAATGATGAACAGGTGTTGGCTGGTACTGCTCCATTGTACAATATTGTCTGGTTTTCCTATAACGATAAAGCATCACATGGTATTGGGGATGCTCGTGGAGGAATCCTCACTACTGGTTCCTATCAATTGGAAAATGTACGGTTTAATACCACAGGGGAAACACCTGAAAATGGCGCATCATGGAGGGCTTTCTATAATGTAGTGGGACAATCCAATACTTTGATCAATAATATCAGAACTTTCAGTGGAGAAAATGTAACTGATCGTATTAGAAATCATGGGATTGCAGAGGGAAGGTTTATGCGTGGCCTAGCCTATGCTTATCTGGTTCAAAACTGGGGTCCTGTACCTATCATTACCAATAATACCACATTGCTTCAGGACACCACCATCGCACGAAATACTGTAGAGTCTGTTTGGGAATTTATTATCAAAGATTTCCGCTTTGCAGCTGAGAATCTTCCAGAAACTTCTGTGCAGGAGGGTAGGCTCAATAAATGGAGTGCTGAAGGGATGCTGGCCAAGATGTATTTGACCCGGGCTGGGGTTTCTGGAAGTAGGGATCAAAATGATTTGGATAGTGCAGCTTACTTTGCCAAAAGAGTTATAGACAATAGCGGAGCTGAGTTGATGGATAATTATGAAGATCTCTTCAAGACAGCCAATAACAACAATGCTGAAACTTTGGCCGCTCTGCAATGGACTTACAATGCTCCGAACCTTAATGCATGGGGAGCACAAAACTCAGTACAGGCTTTCTTGGCCTTTGGCTCTGAAATAACCGGCTTTGGAGATGGCTGGGGAGGAGATATAGGAGGATCGAAATGGATGCTTGAACTGTACGATGATTGGGTATTTGATGAAAGAAGAAAAGCTACATTTATGTTTCCAGGAGATCATTACAATTACATCACTCAGGTGCCAGCAGGTGGTTCTCCCCAAGAGTTGCGCGTACCTTCACCCAATGACGATGGAGGAAGAAGTTATGGAAATCGCGCTTGGGTGAAGAAATATGTGGTGGGAAGGCCTGAGGACAATGATGGAAAAGTGGTTCAACAAGGAACAGAAATCAATACTTATATCTTGAGGTTGTCAGATGTTTATTTGGTTTATGCGGAGGCGATTTTGGATAGCAATCCAGGTGAAGCCTTGACCTACTATAATATGGTCAGGGAGAGAGCCGGTGTGCCGACCAAAACATCAGTTACTTGGGAAGATATCTTTTTCGAGAGAATTGTAGAGTTTGCGATGGAAGGTCAGGCATGGTATGAGTTCACTCGTCTACATTATTATAACCCCCAGCTTGCTTACCAAATGTTAAGTGGGCAAGACAGGGGGACATTCAGGATATACCCTGACCAAATCCCGGATCCTAATATGTGGGAAATTGAAATTCCAGATAGTGATACTTCTCCAAGGTTCTTTGATGTAAATGGAAGTAATTTCAACTTACCGATTCCATCTGTAGAACTTTCAAAGGCACCAAACCTGAGAAAACCACCGGTTCCATATGATTTCAGTGGACAAGAGTAACGGTAAACCTAAAATAAGCTTTAAAGATGCAGATCATGAATAATATTAAGACAATAATCAATCAGTGGGGCCAATATTGGTCTTTGCTGGTGATGCTGGGCATGGTGCTTTGCTTTTCCTGTACGGATGACGAAGATGCAGTTACTGGGATGCCCATGATTGAGCGGATAAGAAACACAGACCCAAGTACAGCAGATAGCTCATTTGTCAATGCGACATTGGGAAGTACTTTGGCCATTTTGGGACAAAACCTGGGTACTACACAGGAAGTCTATCTCAATGACTACCCTTTGGGTGTCAATCCTGCTTATGTTACCAATAGCAATGTGATTGTAACAGTAAACGATAGTGTTCCCACTGTCGCTACTGATCCAAATGTGCCGAATACTTTAAGACTAGTTACTAAAGGAGGCGAGACATCGATACAGTTTCAGACCTTGCCCCCGGCACCGCAGATCCTGCGGGTTTCCAATCAATATGTGAAGCCAGGTGATGAACTGACCCTTGTTGGGAGGTATTTCTACTTTGTGGATACGGTATATTTCCCAGGTGAAGATGTCTTTGTCACAGAAGGTTTTTCTACTAATAGTACTGGAACCACACTCAAGGTAACTGTTCCTGATGGTGTGGATTACAGTGATGGGTCAAGTGTTTCTGTGGTCACCCAAAGTGGAGGCTCTGCAGTGAATCGAAATACCCAAATTTATGACGGAAATGGAATGGTGGCAGATTTTGATACCAACGGAGCTCTAGAATGGCCTTGGAACTGGGGTTGGGGTATTTCAGGTAATATGATTGTGCCTTCAATCAATGGAGTAATGGGGATTGAAGGAAACTTTGGAGCCATTGACCAAGAACTTCCAGCCAATTGGGGTTGGAACAATGACAAGGTGATCAACTTTGCCAATTGGGGTGGAGAACAGATTTTTCCTACAAGCCCAGAAGATAAATATAATCCTAGCGCGCCTATTGGAAACTTTGATATCAGGCTGGAAATGGCAGTGAATACCACAGCTTCTTTGGATGGAATCAATATGGATTTGTGGTATCCTGACAGTCAGGGCAATGAACTCCAGGTGAGTGTTCCTTTAGTAAATTTTATCACCACTACTGATGGAACTTGGTATACCATTTCGGTGAACGCCAGTCAATTGACAAGTGGGAATATACGATTGGGCACCTATGGAGATATGTTGGCTGGCGGGGCTGATGGTGTGAAACAATTGAGAGTTGTCATCCAAAACACGACGGGTTCTGATGTGCCTGTAGTTATAGGAGTGGACAATGTCAGAATAGTAAGAGCAGCGCAATAAGGGCTTAATTCCTTGAGGTTTTTGTTATGTTGAAATTCTCGAAGCGGTATTTACCGCTTCGAGTTTTAATTTTTATATTAACTGGTTTTCAGATTATAACTAAATGCTCCATTAATGTTACAGCGTTTTATTAAGGCGATTCTTGTTCTTTCGATCTTGACTGGTCTCGCTAGGTGCAAAGAAAAGGAAGAGGAAAAGGTTGATGAAAAATTGTTTCATCTATTGGCTCCAAAACAAAGTGGAATAGCTTTTAGCAATGATCTGAGAGAAACTGAAACAGCCAATATATTTCATTACCAATACTTTTATAATGGAGGGGGAGTTGCAGTGGGAGATTTAAACAATGATGGCCTGGAGGAGATTTATTTTTCTGGCAATATGGTCAATAACAAACTGTATCTTAATAAAGGCAACTTGAAGTTTCAGGACATTACCTTGGCGGCCAATGTGGCTGGCAGACCTAGATCATGGACTACAGGAGTTTCCATGGTTGACATTAATGCAGATGGTTGGTTGGATATCTATGTTTGTTATAGTGGAGATTTGCCTGAAGAAAACCGAAAAAATCAACTTTTTATCAATCAGGGAGCGGATAAGCAAGGCATCCCTTTTTTTAAAGAAGAAGCCGAAACCTATGGTTTAGCAGAAAGTGCTTATAGTACTTCCGCGGCTTTTTTTGATTTAGATGGAGACCTGGACCTTGATGCAGTTTTGCTCAATCATAATCCCAAATTGTTTAGGAATTTAGATGAAATTTCCTTTAACCATCTTTTGAATCAAAATGAGCCTCTTTTTAGTACCAAGCTAATGGAAAACCAAGAAGGGAAGTTTGTGGATGTTTCTAAGGAAATGGGTTGGGATACCTCGCCTTTGTCCTACGGGCTAGGGCTGAGTATAGCTGATTTTAATAATGATGACAAGCCAGATATTTTTGTGGGAAATGATTATTCTGCTCCTGATCACCTCTATGTTCAAACGGATGGAAAAGGGTTTCAGGACAGGTTAAAAGAAAGCTTTGGCCATACCTCACTTTACTCCATGGGAAGCGACGCGGCAGACATCAATAACGACGGTTGGGTTGACTTGATCAGCTTGGACATGCTTCCTGAGAGCAATGAAAGGCAAAAGCTACTTTTTTCTCCTGATAATTACGAACATTTTAACCTCTTCCTGAAAGTTGGGCTTCACTACCAATATATGCGCAATATGCTGCAGCTGAATAATGGAGACGGTACATTCAGTGAAATTGGTCAATTGGCCGGTGTGTCCAATACAGACTGGAGCTGGGCGCCTTTATGGGCTGATTTTGATCAGGATGGCTGGAAGGACCTGTTTGTCAGCAATGGCTTTGTCAGGGATTTTACCAACCTGGATTTTATAAAATACCGAAGTTCCTTTTTTGAAGGTGGAGAGCTTTCCAAGACTGGCGTTCTGGATCTGATCAAGGAAATGCCCTCCTCCGAGGTGGATAATTACATCTTCAGAAATAACCAGGACCTGACTTTCAAGAAAAGCGGCCAATCATGGGGAATTGACCATCATTCCAATTCAAACGGAGCAGCTTATACAGATTTGGACAATGATGGGGACTTGGACTTGGTCATCAGTAATGTCAATCAAGTTGCCTTTATTTATGAGAATCTTCGGAATGAGTTCCCTGAACATCATTGGCTACAGGTAGCGCTTAAAGGTGGAGAGGCAAATCTCAATGGAATAGGAGCAAAAGTGTATTTGTACCAAAGGGGCGAACAACAAATGCTGGAACAGATGCCTTATAGAGGGTATCAATCCAGTGTAAGTCCTGTTTTGACTTTTGGTCTCTTATCATCAGAAATAGACTCTGTAAAAGTAGTTTGGCCTAGTAGTAGGTCTCAAGTATTGATCTCTCCAAAGTCCAATCAAAGAGTGGTTATTCTGGAGGGTGAAAGTGAGTCAGCTTCCAGAGTAAAGCAAATCAATGATCAAGAGTGGGTGAAATCGGATACTGAACTCAATCACCTTCATCAAGATAAGCTTTTTAATGATTTTAAGCGACAGCCACTTCTTCCATACCCATTGAGTAATAATGGGCCAGTTATGGCCAAGGCAGATGTAAACAATGATAAAGTGGATGATGTGTTTATAGGCAGTGGGTTGGGACAACCCGGCTATATCTATTTTGGTAACAAGAATAGGGGATATAATAAAGGAAGCTCAATGGAATTCTCAGAAATGGTTTCAGCGGTACAAACCAATGCTGTTTTTTGTGATATAGATAATGATGGTGATCAGGATTTATTTATAAGAAATGGAGGGTACCATGATTTTCTAGCTGATGATGAACGTCTCAAAGACCAATTGTATTTAAATGATGGAAAAGGAGGTTTCATAAATAATCCAAATGCTGTTCCTGAGCTGTATGAAAATGGAAAAGCAGCGGTGTTTATAGATGTCAATGAAGATGGTTTTCAGGATGTATTTTTGGGAGGTGGGGCTATTCCAGGTAGGTTTCCTGAATTTTATCCAAGTCGTATTTTGGTTTATGACGGTAAAGGGAGTTATTCGGATCAAACCGATAAGATTGGTTTGGAGATAAGAGAATTGGGGTTGGTGAGCGATGCTGTGGCTTATGATATTGATCGAGATGGAAAGGAAGAGTTGATAGTCCTTGGTGAATGGATGGCAATTAAGGTTTTTGGTGTAGAAGAAGGAAAAATGGTTGATTTGTCATCGCACTATTTTGATAGGGATTTTAAAGGGATTTGGAATACTTTGGAGGTGGGAGATTTTGATGGAGATGGAAATCCGGAACTGTTGGCAGGAAATTGGGGGCTAAACAGTCAATTAAAGGTTTCTGAGAAGGAGCCAGCAGAATTGATTTATAAGGATTTTGATGGCAATGGTGCAGTGGATCCAATACTCTCGCTTTATTTTGAGGGAAAAATGTTTCCTTATGTAAGTAGGGACGAACTATTGGAGCAAATTAGTAACAAGAGAACCTCATTTGAAAGTTATGCCAGTTATGCTCAGGCTAAGGTGGTAGATATTTTTTCATCAGGTGAATTGTCTGGAGCCAAAAAAATGAAAGTCAATACAATGGAAACCATGCTTTTTGAATTGGAGGAGGGGAAATTCATCCCTCAAAAACTTCCGATAGAAGTGCAATTTGCTCCAATATTTAGCATAACTCTTATTCCTTCCACTGAAAGTGACAAAAAAGAAATTTGGCTTGGAGGAAACCTTCATCAGACTAGAATTAAGATTGGGAATATTGATGCCAATTATGGGCTTATTATTAGACAGGATGATAAAGGAACGTATCGCAGTATAAGTCCTAGGGTGACAGGCTTTCAAATCAATGGAGATGTAAGAAGTAGCCTATGGATTGGAGAAGAGTTGTGGGTGGGGCAATTTAATGGTGAAGTGGGTCACTACAAAAGAAAATAGCAAAATTAAGGCCTTCCTGAAATTTGGAAGGCCTTGTTGTTAACCTTTCAAGATGTCTTCGATTTTATTTAATTCATCTGAAGTAAAAGCTAGATTGTCCAAACACTTTAAGGAATCCTCAAGCTGAGAAGTTTTACTAACACCAATCAGCACAGAAGTGACTCTTTTGTCTTTCAATAACCAAGATAGAGCCATTTGTGCCAAACTTTGCTCCCTTTCCAAGGCCAATTGATGTAAGGCTTTGATTTTTTCCAAGGTTTTTTCTGTTATATCCGATTTTTTGAGAAAACCATGGGATTTTGCGGCCCTGGAGTCCTGAGGAATACCTTTTAGATATTTGTCTGTAAGCATCCCTTGAGCCAAAGGAGAAAATGGAATACAGCCCACACCTTCATTTCCAAGTACGTCCAGTAATCCTCCTTCAACCCAACGTTCAAACATTGAATACTTTGGTTGGTGAATAAGACAAGGGGTGCCTAGGTCTTTCAAAATCTTGATGGCTTTTGCAGCATCATCTGCTTGATAATTGGAAATGCCAACATAAAGTGCCTTACCTTGCCGGACAATCAGGTCTAATGCGGCCATCGTTTCTTCCAAAGGGGTATCTGGATCTGGCCTGTGATGATAGAAAATATCAACATAATCCAGCCCCATTCTTTGAAGGCTTTGGTCAAGACTGGAGACCAAGTACTTTTTTGACCCCCACTCCCCATAAGGTCCTTCCCACATATAGTAGCCTGCTTTGGTAGAAATAACCATTTGATCCCGATATCCGGCAAAATCCTCTTTAAGGATTTTGCCAAAATTCTCCTCAGCCGATCCTGGAGGTGGGCCGTAGTTATTGGCAAGATCAAAGTGGGTTATGCCAGAGTCAAATGCTAATTGTAAAATTTTTCTGGAGTTTTCCAATACATCTACATGGCCGAAGTTATGCCAAAGGCCCAGAGACAAAGCGGGCAACTTCAAGCCACTTTTTCCACAACGTCTATAAGTCATATTATCATAGCGTTCTGGAGAAGGTTTATAGGTCATAGTTTGATTAGGTTGATTAATTTGAGATGAAAATCCAATATAATTAAATGACTTTGGATCACCTAAAAAATTTTTTTTTGCCTTCTTTTCTCTAAATAAAAGGTATAGAGTCAATCTTAAACTGTCACTTTATAGTTTTGTTTTTCTTAGAAATTGAATTGGAAATGGAAAGAATTTTGAAAGTTAGGATTAAGTGAAGAATTTATATGAAAGATTTAAAAATATATTTAAAAAGCATTTTTTTATATAAAAAATAACAAAAAACTTGTGTATTTAAAATTTATTCCTGACCTTAGAGCCATAGACAAACAGCAAATATCAAAAGGATTAAAGGCTGAAGTGTTGTAAGAATTGTGTTTAATATGTTTCATTTCAATTGAGAGCAGTATGAACATGAGGCAAAGTCAAATAGCTTCTGAAGAAGCGATGATTTTTAATAACCAGATAGGTGGAGAGAGGGGAGTTTTAGATTTTATGCCATTGATGGAGAAGGAGTTTGAAAGGGTTGAACGGATTGTAGGGAAAGAATTGACTAGAGAAGCAGCTTACCACTATTATGACTTTTATGAAATGGCACATGCTATAAAGTCTCAGCTGAAAACAATAAATGTTTTTTGTTTTCGGGAGAGAAAGTTTAGTGAGGACAAGATAAGTCAAGGAGAAACTTACTTTAGAAAACTTGACAGAAAAAGTTTATGGAATATTTTACTTGATATAATTGATATTGACCAGATTAATCACGGTTTTTTTGAAAAGAAAATAAAGGATAAAACGGTCTTGAAAATTTTAAAAGCTTACAAAGATTCTTTTCGTTGATTTTTTAATATGTCAAACTTGGTGAAAAAAGGTTCAGGGATGTTTTCTGGACCTTTTTATTTTTGTCAAAATTTACTTAATGAGTTTGTGGTTAAATAGGATCAAGCGGAAAAGTTGGGGGGACAATATTTACCAATACTTCATGGTTACCTTTTAAACTTCACTTGGCATCCTTTTTTGTCTTCCCGAAGGACGGGAAAGCCACGGTTTTAATAAGGCTGACCTACAACTACCCTTCAACATCTTAGCAATAACCCTCGGATAGATCGGGTACTTCGCCTACTTTCCTTGGGATCAAACAGGCTTCTCACCCAAATTATCTTCGGATTCCACTCGGTAGTTTCCGAGGGTGATCCGAAGGAGATCCGAAAGAGATCCCTGAGTGATCCGAAGATTATTCTGTTTTCTCCCAAATAAAGGTCTAGCTAGTGCAAGGGTTATGTAAGCAGAAATGGGCAGGAACACCTGAATTCCATCAAGGCATCACTGCCATCAAACCGGAGCAAGTGAAAAAGTTGGGGGATATTTGACCAACCATTATTTATGAGGTAAAAAGAAAGAGAGTGGACAAGGGTTTTTAGGATTGTCTTTTGTCGGCGGGTATACTGGAGTATTTTGAGACTAGCTCCATCGCTCAAAAGCAAGATGGACTATTACATCAGCCTAGATGTAAAGAATAAATATTTACATAATCTAGAGGAAAAAGGGTTTTATGAAGTTCCACGGTAGAGGATTTTCGTATCCGTGGAAAGGCCTGTTGCCTGAAGGTCAGGTGACGCAGATGGAAGGTTGAAGACTGTCTAAAATTTATGCTTGAAATCCCCAGGAATATTGATTGATCCGTTAAATAATTGCAATGATTGTTAAATTAATCTGATTATCCGCAATGATGCCAGTAACCTTAAATCCTTTGCTTAAAGTGGTCAGAAGTTTGAAGCCTGAAGACCGAAGCAGTTGATATTTTAATCAAAACGAACATTTCGACTCGCTTTTAACCTTTACTGGTGCAATTGCGGATATACATTTAAATTAATATTAAAAGTGAATTTTATTAATACTCAACTCTGATTTAAGAAAGATTTTTTTGTGGATTTCTTTAATTATTTAAAAACATAAAATAGAGTGTAAAATACAGTTAATTGTAAATAAAATTTCAATATAAGTGTGCCTATTTTTGATTGTATTTTCCATTTAAACTGTTGAAAACTTGATTTTTTGTGGATAAGTTGTTGATAAAAAGTGTGTTGCGACAAGTTTCAGTAATTGCTTTTTTTAAATACTATTGCTACATTTAGTAAAATATAAAATTTTCAGAAAAAGAACACGGGTACTCATTTATTAGTAATAAAAAGCACATTGAGTTAGAAATTTTGTGGGAGCAGTGTCGATCTATTAAAAATTCAAACTAGATCATAGAAATTTTGAATGTATTAGCCCAATAACCTTTTATTTAACCCTAATCATTTATCTAAATTCGGCCAATATGTTAATTACATCCACCAACGGTTTTATATCAGTAGTAAACAGTAATTCTGATATAGACCATCTAGTAGTAAGAGCGAAGCATAAAGGTGATCTGTCCAGATTATTTGATGAAAGAAGAATTCAACCAATAGAACATGAGGTTTTCAGGTTTGGTATCTCTTTATGTAAGCAGGAATTTGCAGATACTTTGATCAAAATGATCAAATGTATTGACTATACCAATTTTGAAACAACAATGATAACTATTGACTAAGCCCTACCATTATCGAGAAAGTATTACTTTATTAACCAAAAACAATAGCCTACTTTATCATAATATCCTCCTGTAACTATTTAAGTTGCAGTATGAATGATTTGTGCAGTTAAAACTTATATATATAAGGTAAGAGCTGAGATTTATTAAAACGAGCCTTAGATTTTTTCCGAAAAGCCTTATTTTTAGTTAAATGATATTTGACCTAAAATTTCTTTATCTTTTAATATAATTATTTAAGGTATGAAAATCTCACTAGCGTTTGATGTGCATGGAACTTTAGTGGATGCTTCCAAGATTTTGGAACCATTGGAGGATGCTGTGGGAGATATCGCCTTTGATATGCTTCAAACCTGGAAGTATAAACAGAGGGAATATGCCTTTAGAAGGAGGTTGATGGAAAACGATGTGGATTTTTCGGTTTGTTCCAAGCAAGCGCTTGACTTTTCATGTTTGTACCACAAGGTTACCCTGAGCAATAAGCAGAAGGATGGAATATTGGATTTTAGCAAAAGATTGCCTGCTTTTCCAGAGGTAAAAAAGGCTTTGGAATCATTGAAAGATCTTCAGTTTCGTTTATTTGCTTTTTCCAATGGTCCACAAAATGATGTGAGGCTACTGCTGAAAAATGCAGGTTTGGCGCCTTTATTTGACAATATATATAGTGTGGAAGGAACAAAGACTTTTAAGCCCGATCCGGCGGTATATGAAAGTTTTCTTAGATATAACCATACTGGTCATCAGTTTACTTGGTTTATTTCTGGAAATTCATTTGATATAATAGGAGCAAAAAATGTTGGACTAAAGGTGATTTGGGTGCAACGTTCCCCAGAAATTATTTTAGACCCATGGGGGATAGAACCGGATCAGGTTGTAAAAGATTTGACTGGCTTACTTCCTATATTTGAACAAAAAGTGAAGAGCTGATTTCTAGAAAAAATAATAAGGTTTTTTATAACTATTGGGTTTAATATTATAAGCGTTTGAAATGTATTTTAACCTTAGAATTTTTACCAAGTAGTTTTGGTTATGCTTGATTTTTGAAGAAGCTTTTTAGGTTTATATATTGGGATTGTTTTGTTGTTTTGTGATAAATTATTTTTTGTTTTTCCTGTATTTATTGATGTAGATGTAAATTGAATTTTTTGGATTTTTGATTGAACTAATTTATTGTTCTTAAAGTTACTCTCTCAAGTTCTGTTTTTGTAAATAAAAAATCCCAAATGATGGAACTAATTTTTGATTTAGACGATTGAATGTTCATTCGGTTTTTGAACAATGAGAGGAAATGAATAAAAAAGAACAGATATTTTCTGCCACGCTGGACCTTATTCGTGACCATGGCTTTCATGGTTGCCCTATGAGCATGGTGGCAAAAAATTCAAATGTGGCAGCTGGAACGATTTATCATCATTTTGAAAATAAAGATGACTTGATCATGGAGCTTTACCACTATGTGATTCAAAAGCTTATAGATGTAGCAAATGAAAATGATGATCCTTCAATGGATTTTAAAACGAGGTTTATGAACTTTTGGCATGCCATGAAGGCTTTTTATATGCAAGAAAAGTCTGTTCAACGGTTTATCGACCAGTTTTTAAATTCCCCGTTTTATACAGAAGAAATCCAAACTTCGGACAATAAATGGCATTTATGGTTGAGAAGCTTTTTTGAGGATGGAATTAGAAATGGAGAACTGAGGAGTGGCGTGAGACCTGAGATTTTGGCCATCATGGTTCATGGAAGCATTATTTCATCAGTAAAGGTCAATTATTATCATTCAAAGAAGATCAATAAAGATCAACTCAATTTAGGAGAAATCGCCAATATGGTTTGGGATGGAATTAAAAAGCAAGACGAGTAAAAAAGAATTAAGCCCAAAAATCCTCAATAAATCATTTTGACAATTCAGTCAAAGTGCAGGTTTTCAGTTTTGTATAATCTTTATTTTAAGTGTTTTCAAGTTTCAATTTTATGAGAATGAGTAATTATGTGCTCTTGTGGGTGCTAGCAGGAAGTTTCTTTTTGCCACATGCTGTCTTTAGTCAAGATGTCGTGGGTGATGGTAGCCAACCTGCGCTGACACTAGAGCAATGCATTCAGTATGCATTAGAAAATGGGCCTAACATGCAACAGGCCTTATTAGACCAGGAAATTGGAGATAGGGAGATCAAGTCCAGCTTGTCCGGATGGTTTCCACAGATATCTGCCAGTGCTTCTGGTACCAGAAATATCAAATTGCAGCAGCAACCTATTGGAGGGGAGTTGATCACCTTTGGGCAGCGTTACAATTCCGGTATACAGTTCCAGGTGGATCAGAATTTGGTCAATAGGGATCAGATTTTTGCGGGCAGAACCTCCAAGTATGTCAAGGATCAGTATGAGCAGAATGTAGAAAATTTGGAGATCGCCACTGTGGTAGATGTGAGTAAAGCTTATTACGATATTCTTCTCACTTATGAGCAATTAAAAATTCTGAAGGAGAATTTGGTGAGGCAGCAAAAGCAGTACAATGATGCCAGAAGCAGGTTTGAATCCGGTTTGGTGGACAAGACGGATTATCAGAGAGCCCTGATCACACTTTCCAATGTTAAGAGTGACCAAAAAAGAGCGCAAGAAAGTGTACAAGCGAAAAAAGCGTACCTGAAACAGTTGATGGGATACCCGCTGGATTTAGATATTGCTTTAAGCTACAGTTATGAGAAAATGCAGCAAGAGGCTCTTATGGATACCACTCAAAATCTGCTTCCAGAAAACAGGATTGAGTATCAACAGATCATGACTGAAGAAAATTTGGCACAAATGAACACTGGTTATCAAAAGTGGGCCTATTTACCCACCTTGTCAGCCAATTACAATTATAACTGGTTGTATTTCAGTAACTCTTTTTCTCAACTGTATGATCAAAGTTACCCCACATCAGCCATCGGGTTGACCTTGTCATTACCTATTTTTCAGGGAGGGAAAAGACACCAGGATATAAGAATTGCTGAGCTACAGCAGGAAAAAGTTTTTGTTGAGAAAACTAATCTCGAAAAGCAGATCAATACGGAATATCAAACAGCCTTGTCTACATATAAAAGTAATCTTTATGAGTGGAGAACGATCAAAACCAATATGGATTTGGCGCAGGAAGTGTATGACATCATTAAGCTTCAATACGATGAAGGGATCAAAGCTTATGTGGAATTAATTGTGGCTGAGACAGAACTGAGAACGGCCCAGTTGAATCATTACAATGCCATGTTCAATTTACTTTCCAGCAAGATAGATCTTGACAGGGCTTTGGGAAATATAGGAAATAACTAAAAGTAATTTAATTAAGCGGGAAATGAAAAAGTTTTTATACGCAGTTTTAATGGCCGGTATCGCAGGGTTTGTGAGTTCTTGCGGATCAGAGGCCAATACTCAGGCTAACAGCCAGCCAGCAGCTGTTGCGGTTAAGGCGGCAACAGTGAAAAGCGAACATGTTACAGGGCTGGATGTTTATCCAGGTACGGTGGTTCCATTAAACGAAATTGAAATTCGTCCTCAGGTGAGCGGATATATTAATAAAATTTTTATCAAGGATGGACAAGAAGTAAACAAGGGACAGAAGCTGTATGAAATCGACAGAAGTAAATACCAAGCAGCTTATGAACAGGCCAAAGCCAATTTAAAAAGTGCGAAGGCCAACCTTGTTAGGGTAAAGAGAGATTTGGAGCGGTATGAGGCCCTTGACGCGAAAGAAGCCATTGCCAAGCAACAGTTGGATTACGCAAAGGCTGATATTCTAACTGCAGAATCTCAAGTTGCTTCAGCAGAGGCACAAGTGAAAAGTACAGAGACGGATTACAATTATTCAGTAATTAAGGCTCCTTTTGCAGGTACTGTAGGGATTTCACAAGTTAGACTTGGAGCACAGGTGTCAGCGGGTCAGACCCTTTTGAATTCTCTTTCATCGGATGACCCTGTGTTGGTTGATTTTGTTATCAATGAAAAGAGCATCAGAAGATTCAGTAAAATGATGAAAGAGGAAAACCTTCCGGACTCCACTTTTACCATCAGGTTCAATAAAAATGATATTTATGGACATCATGGAACGCTGACAACGATAGATAGGGCAGTAGGAAGGCAATCGGGTACCATCAATTTACGTGTTGAGTTTCCTAATCCAGAAAAAGAACTGGTTCCCGGTATGACAGTGAATCTTCAAGTGCTAAATCAAGATATTGGAGAACAAGTCACCATTCCATTTAAATCTGTCACAGAGCAAATGGGAGAGTATTTTGTCTATGTGATAGACAATGAGAATACCGTTCATCAACAAAATATTGTTTTAGGGTCAAAAGCGGGGGCTGACATTGTGGTAAGGGAAGGCTTAAAACCGGGACAGAAAATTGTGGTTGAGGGAATTCAGAAGCTCCGCGAGGGAGCGAAAGTAAGTACAGTAGCTCCAGCCCAGCAAAGCAAGTAAACTCTCAAAGTAGAAATTTATGATATCAGAAGTTTTTATTAAACGCCCGGTGACGGCGATGGTGATCTCTATAGTCATTTTGTTAGTAGGATCCATAGCTATCGTCAATTTACCGGTAACGCAATACCCGGATATTACGCCTCCTGTGGTGTCTGTTTCAGCCAATTACACAGGAGCGGATGCTCAGACAGTAGAACAAACAGTAGCCACACCTATAGAAACACAGGTGAACGGTACCCCTGGAATGGCTTATATCAGTAGTACTAATACGAGTACAGGCCAAATGAACATGAACGTAACTTTCGATGTTGGAACTGACATTGACATTGCTACGCTTGATGTTCAAAACAGGGTGAGTATTGCTGAGCCTAGATTGCCAGAAGCAGTAAAGAGACTTGGAGTGACCGTTAGGAAAAGAAATCCAAGTATCATGATGGTAATCAGTATGTATTCACCCAATGGTACGCACGATACTAAGTTCTTGTCCAATTATACCAACATCTTTGTGAAAGATGCCCTTTTGAGGGTGAAAGGTGTAGGAGATATCAATGCAATTGGACAGGATTTTAGTATGCGGGTTTGGCTCAAGCCAGATAAACTAGCGCAATACAATATCTCTACAGCTGAAGTCACTGCTGCCATCCAAGAGCAAAACCTTCAAGTGGCGGCAGGTACCGTAGGAGGGATGCCTCAACTGAGTTCCCAGACTTTCGAGTATGCTATCACTGTAAATGGAAAATTGGAGAGACAAGAAGAATTTGAGGATATTGTGGTAAGAACCAATCCAAATGATGGATCATTGGTTTATTTGAAAGATATTGCCAGAATTGAGTTTGGCGAATTTGATTATGGTAGATTTTCGACAGTAAATGGCGAGCCTGCTGCCATCCTACTGGTTTATCAGGCACCAGGCAGTAATGCCCTTGAGACAGCGGAAGGAATTTATGCGGCTTTGGATGAAATGAAGGCTTCCTTCCCGGCGGATATGGATTATGTGGTTCCTTTTGAATCAGTTTCAGTGGTTCAGGTATCCATTGACGAAGTGCTCCATACATTGGTAGAAGCTTTGATTTTGGTGATTATTGTGGTGTTCTTGTTTCTTCAAAACTGGAGAGCTACCATCATACCAATTTTGGCCATTCCGGTATCCATTGTAGGGACATTTGTGTTCTTTATTCCATTAGGATTCACGGTCAATACCTTAACTATGTTTGGATTTGTGCTGGCGATCGGTATTGTGGTGGATGATGCGATTGTGGTGGTAGAAGCTGCCCAGCATTATATAGACTCGGAGCGGATTTCAGCCAAGGAGGCGACCATGAAAGCCATGAAGGACATTACTGCACCAGTTATTGCCATTGCTTTGATTTTGGCTGCGGTATTTATTCCAGTAGGCTTTATTCCAGGAATTGTGGGTAGAATGTATCAGCAATTCGCCATTACCATTGCGATTTCAGTATTGCTTTCTGCATTTGTCGCTTTGACCCTGACTCCAGCTTTGTGTAGCTTGTTGTTAAAGCCAATGGAAATAGATGAAAACTCCAAAGGCATCAATAAGTTCTTTTATAAATTCAATACGTGGTTTGCCAAGGTGACTTCTTCCTATGGAAATGGGGTAAAGAAAAGCATTAAGGCAACCCCATTGGTGTTGATCTTATTGGCTTGTTTATATGCAGGGACTTTTGGCTTGTTCCAGGCCAAACCAACTGGATTCTTGCCTACAGAAGATGAAGGCAGGTTGTTTATTTCCTTGGAGCTACCAGAAAGTGCTTCCACTTCTAGGACCAGAGCCATTATGGATGAAATGGTAGGGATGATTACCTCAACAGAGGGCATCAGGAATGTAACTGGGATTGGCGGATTGAATGCCATTAACTTCTCATTTAAGCCAAACAGTGGTACGTTCTTTATTCAGATGGATCCTTGGGAAGAAAGAAAAGATCCTTCTAAACAACTTTATGGTTTGATCGGCCAGTTACAGCAAAAGTTTTCAGTGATAAAAGAAGCAAATATTGTTGTGGTACCACCACCAGCCATACCTGGCCTTGGTCAAACAGGAGGTTTCAGTTTTATGCTTGAACAACGTGCCGGAGGAGATATCAAAGAGTTTGAACAGGTTTTAGGGCAGTTTTTGGGAGCAGCCAACCAGAGACCTGAAATTGCTATGGCTTATAGTTTCTTTACAGCAAAAACTCCAGGATATCATGTGACAGTGGATAGAGAAAAAGCCAAGAAATTGGGGGTAGCTGTGTCTGATGTGTTCTCTACCATGTCCACTTATATGGGGAGCTCCTATGTCAATGACTTTACAAGGTATGGTCGGAACTTTAGAGTAGTGGCTCAGGCGGATACAGCCTATAGAATGGATATGACCGACTTAGAGCAATACTATGTAATGAACCGACAAGGAGCATCGGTTCCCATGAGTGCCTTGATAAATTACGAAGTGGTAGAGAATGCTCCTGTAATCAACCACTATAATTTGTTCCGCTCAACGGAAGTAAATGGTAATGCGGCAGCAGGCTACAGTAGTGGGCAGGCTTTGGCTGCTTTGGAAGAAGTGGCTGCAGAGGTGCTGCCTGCTGGATACGGATATGATTTTTCTGGTCTGAGTAGGGAGGAGTTGGCCTCTGGAAACACTACAGTATTGATCTTTACGCTATCCATCATATTGGTATCGCTTTTACTGGCGGCGTTGTATGAAAGTTGGTCGGTACCATTTTCTATTCTTTTAGCATTGCCTTTGGGGGCGTTTGGTGCGATTGTGGCACTTACGTTCTTGCCTAAACTGGATAATAACGTTTATGCCCAGATTGGCTTGGTGACATTAATCGGTCTGGCTGCGAAGAATGCCATTTTGATTGTGGAATTTGCCAAAGAAAGAGTGGATAAAGGAATGCCTCTACTACCTGCGACCATTGAAGCGGTTAAGCTTAGGTTAAGGCCTATCGTGATGACTTCACTTGCTTTTATCTTAGGTGTAGTACCATTGGCTTTATCTAATGGTGCAGGGGCTGTCGCAAGGCAAACGATTGGATGGACGGTGATTGGAGGGATGCTTGCAGCTACCTTCCTGGCCATATTTATAGTTCCTGTTTTATATGTAGTGATTACTAAAATAGCATATGGAAGCAAGAAGTTAAAAGAGCTGGAAAGTCAATATCAGCCTGAAAGTTAAAATCCCGTTTAATTTTTGATAGAATTCGGCCTGACCAAATTAGAATGTCAGGTCGTTTTTTTTGATTTTTATTAAAAAAAATGATTTTTAAATACATAAATATGTATATTGTGTTTATATTTATGTAAGTTTGTAGAGGAGGAGACGTTAAGATTATAAGGTCTGACATTTTTGACCCTGTTTTTGAATAATAATTAGTTAACATAAATCAGAAAAGTTTTAATAATTGGAGTCTCCTTTTGTAAATATTTAAGGATTAACTAAGTAAAAATATTATCAAATTAAGTTTTTAATGTACCTCTCCAACGTAAAATAAAAATAACTATGGGAGAAACTATCTATCATCACGGGATTGCAATGAATAAAAAAGACTCAAAACTAGAGAACCACCACTCGGAACACGAAGAACTTTTGATCAAAGACGCTCTTTTTGTACGTGACAAAGGATGTTTACGAAAAGTAAAATTCAAAAACATTCTTTGGTTGAAGGGAGACGGTAACTACACTACCTTGGTCACTAAGGAAAAGGTTTATTCTCTTCGTAATATTCTGAAGGAGTTTGAAGCCATTTTGCCTGAAGATGAATTTGTAAGGATTCACAAATCTTACTTGGTAAGGTTGGATCGGATCACGACCATTTCACCAAAGGAAGTAACTATTGAAACTGAAAAAGTTCCTGTAGGTAGAACCTACTATCAGAAACTCATTCATGGGATCAATAAGTTGGGTGCCGGAGCTTAAGGTCTTTTATGGTTCCAAAGTAAACTGCTATCACCATAACTCAAGAATCTATATTCTTGGGACAGGGCTTCTTTGTATATTTTAATCCATTGGTTTTTTGTAAATGCTGCGACTAACAATATAAGCGTGGATCCAGGTTGGTGGAAATTGGTCAATAATCCATTACAAACTTTGAACTCATAACCTGGCATGATGAAAATTTCTGTACTACCCGTAATTTCATCTAGTTTTTCAGCCTCCATATGGTTTAGAATTGCGGTTAGGCTTTCTTTGAGAGAAGCAGCTTTGGAATGTTTTTCATAGGGGAATAATTTTGGGATAAGAAATTGCTTATTGTTATCGTTGAGCAGTTTTACACCATACCAGTAGATACTTTCCAAAGACCTCATGGAAGTTGTTCCTACTGCTACTATATTGCCATCCTGTTGAAGGAATTTTATGATGTTTTCCTTACGGATTACCACTTGCTCACTATGCATAGGGTGATTGGATACGATTTCATCCTTGATAGGCTGAAATGTGCCAGCACCTACATGAAGTGTAAGGTAATCCGTTTGGATGCCTTTTTGCTCCAGTTCTTTTAAAACTTCTTCAGTAAAGTGAAGACCAGCGGTGGGAGCAGCTACAGCTCCTTCTTTTTTGGAATAAACAGTCTGGTATCTCGGCTTGTCAGCTACAGTTGCCTTTCTGTTCAAATAAGGAGGAAGGGGCACTTCACCTGCTGCCTCTACAATGCTGGCAAAAGTAATATGACTTCCATCCCAGGAAATTTCAACATACCTTGATTCTCTATCAATCAGTTTAGCTTCAATTCTCATCTTTTGGTTGCTGACTTCAATTTCTCCAAGCAACAACTCTTCATCTTTCCACTTTTTCAAATTACCAATCATAGCCTGCCAAGTTACAGGGCCATGATGAACCATGATGTCGTTGATTACGGTGCTTGGAGCTACGGGCTGCAAGAGAAAGATTTCAATTTTAGCTCCAGAAGCACGTTGGAAAATCAATCTTGCAGGAATAACTTTGGTATTATTAAAGACCATCAAGGTGTTTTGAGGCAAGAGTTCTGCCAACTCATAAAAGCGATGATGTTCGATATTCCCTGATTCAAAGTGGAGCAATTTGGAATGGTCTCTTTTTTCCAAAGGGAACTTGGCAATGCGATCATCTGGTAGTTCGTATTGATAGTCTGATAGTTTGATTTCTGGCCTGCTTTCCATGCGGTACGTGTACTTCAATGAGATGGTGTTCTTTGACAAGTCTAATAGGGAAATGTTTACTTTTCCTGTAGCTTTGTCTTTTCGGATTGCAAATATAAGTTTTTACGATTAGGAGATGAATAAAAAACCTGATAATACTGTCAAAGTCAACGCAAAGTACTTGAGGCACACACTCGATTTTAAATTCGACGCAGGTACTTCCCGAGGAGTTTTGCGTACGAAGGATTCATTTTTTATAAAAGTAACTTTTCCAGGAGATAGCAAAATGGAGGGTTGGGGGGAAGCCGGTCCGCTTCCAAAATTAAGTATCGATGATGTTCCGAATTTCGAAAATATCCTGAAGGCGTATGTAAATGGTTTGTCCGAAAAAGAAATTGACTGGTCTGAAGCAGGTATTCTTGAATTTTGTAAGACTTATGTCATGGATGCCCATCCGAGTATTCGCTTTGCTTTTGAAATGGCACTGCTAGATTTGTTTCATGGCGGTAAAAGGCAAATATTGGAAAATGACTTTTACCGCCAGCATATGCCAATTCCCATCAATGGATTGATTTGGATGGGGGATGAATCATTTATGTTAAAACAAATAGAAGAAAAGCTGGAGCTTGGTTTTTCCTGTATTAAAATGAAAATCGGGGCAATTGACTTTAAACAGGAATGCAGGTTGTTGGGTTTTATTCGGGAGAGGTTCACCGCAGAGCAGATTACTTTAAGGGTAGACGCCAATGGTGCCTTTAGTCCTCATGAGGCCATGGATAAATTGGAGAGACTGGCAGAGTTTGATCTTCACAGCATTGAGCAGCCTATTAAAGCTGGCCAGTGGGATGAGTTGAAAAGATTGTGTAAAGAGAGTCCGCTAGATATAGCTTTGGATGAAGAACTGATAGGTATATATGCTAAGGAGGATAGGAAAAAACTTTTGGAGCATATCAATCCGCAATACATTATTCTCAAACCCACTTTGGTAGGTGGAATAAGAGATACGCGTGAGTGGATCTGGCTGGCAGAGAATATGGGGGTTGGCTGGTGGATGACCTCTGCCTTGGAAAGCAATATCGGACTGAATGCCATTTCACAATTGACAGCCAGTTATGATATTTATATGCCACAAGGTTTAGGGACTGGTCAGCTTTATAAAAATAATGTGGCTTCTCCACTTGAGATTGTTTCTGGCAACATCCTCTATAATCCTTCAACGGATTGGGGGAAGATATAAATAAAAAAGCTGCTTAAATTTTAAGCAGCTTTCGGTAATGTCATTAAATGCTATATGTTATGATAACTTTACATTCACTGCATTAAGACCTTTTCTTCCTTCTTTAAGGTCGAAAGTCACATCGTCATCTTCTTTGATTTCGTCTACCAATCCTGAGATGTGCACGAAATACTCTTTAGAAGATTCGTCGTCAATAATAAAACCGAATCCTTTGGATTCATTAAAAAATTTTACTTTTCCTGTGTTCATGATAATAATAATAAATGATAATAGAAATTAATAAGCCAAAGGTAGTGATAGTTTTTACATTTTAAGCATCTCAAGAAAATATTTTTTCGACAAATAAAGATAAAATAATATTCATGAAATATTAAGCTTACTAATTGTGCGACAGTATTTTATCTTTTTATCCCTTTTAAAATATTTTTTTATACTGTTTTTGATAGATAGATGGTAAATATGCGGTGTTAAATGTTTTCTTTTACCAAGAATTACGAATAAGTTCATTATTCCTAAAATGGTACAAATAATAAAGTTTTTTGTTTCGGCGTTAAACGGCTTGTTCATTACTTTGTCAAAAAGAAATATCTGGTTATCCGTTAAGATGCCAGTAACCATATATCCTTTGCTTAAGTGGTCGGAAGCCTGTCTAACTGCCAGGTAGAACTGAAGTCTAAAGACCGAATACTTTAATCAAAAGGGTAGTTTCTACTCGCTTTTAATCTTTATTGGTAGAATTGTGGGTATACATAAAGAAATAAACGGGCTTGTAAATTGTGAAAGCATTTCCCACTTGTTTGATGATGCCAGAATCTGGATTTCGCTCATAAGCTAAGATGGAATTGGAATTTTGGTTAGCGGCAAAAAGGAATTTCCCATCATCAGATAAAGCGAAATTCCTAGGGGTTTCACCTCCAGAGCTAATAGTTTGTATTTTGCTCAATGTGCCAGTGCTTGGGTCAACTTTAAAACCTATGATCTCATTGGAGTCTCCCCTGTTAGAGGCATAAAGGAATTTTCCATCCTTGGATAATCTTATCTCAGCTGCTCCCTTGGCACCATCGAAACCTTGGGGGATCAAGGGGTAGGTGTCAACATGGTTAATTTTTCCATTTTCCATATCGTAGTCATATAAACCGACCTCAGAAGTCATTTCATGGATCAGATAGATTTTATCTCCATTTTGATTAAATACCAAATGCCTAGGGCCTGAGCCAGGTTTTACTTCAAAAAATGCAGGTGAAGAGGGGCTGAGTGGCTGTTCTTGGGAAGGGTCAAAATCATAAATGTTAACTTTGTCCGTTCCAAGATCACTAACAAACACTTGCTCGCCATTGGGATGAAAAACCAAACTATGGACATGCGGGCTAGATTGTCTGTCTTTGTTAACTCCAGAACCAGTATGCTTGATTTCTTGGGCGGCTTTTTCCATATTACCATCTTGGTCAATAGGGATGGCTACTAAATCTCCACTACCATAGTTCCCTGCCAAGACATAAGACTCGTCTGGACTTAAGGTGACGTAACATGGCCCACTTCCTAAGGTGGAGCTAGTACTAACTAGTTTTGTTTCATTTTTGCTTGAATCATATTTGAAGGATCTAATACTGCCGCCTTCTTCACCGCCTTCTTCTTGAACGGAAATAATCAAATCCCCTTTTTTATTGGTAATTACAAAAGACGGGTTGTTAACGTCAGATTCCAATAACAAAGAATCAAACTGGTAGTTATTAGGATTAAAAGAGATCAAGTGAATTCCTTGCTCGGGAGAAGAAGTATAGGTTCCCAGCCAAAAATAAATCGAAGGGATTTGTGAAGCCTCGACAACTTCATTTGTTTTTTCTTCATTGCTGGCTTTGCCACAGGAATATAGATTCAACATGATCAGGCAAAATAAAAGGGTATAAAGTGATTTCACAATTTTTGATTTAAGGTTTGGTGAATGAAGTTAATGAATATTTTCATATTGGGGATAGGCCAGTAAGGCATTAGAGTATAAAAGTGTATTGAATTAAAAGCCTAAAAATGTTTTAGGGCAGAACAAAAATGGATTTCTATAAATGTATAAAAAATGTTTTAAAATGAAGAATTATCTAAAAAATGGCTAGATTTTTGATTAATAATCAATGAAAACACTGATTTTATGAATATTTTGCTGTAGATTAAGGTGTTTTTCATCAATATGTTTTTAATTCAACATATTTTGATTAATTTAAAATTTTAAATAAACATTACTTTAAACCATGTCAAATACCTACCAAACTGAGGTAGCCAAGCGGTTTACCATTTACAACAGTTTATTTCTAGACTTACCTTTTGATGACATATACAGGACTGGGACACTGCTTCCCATCTTATCATCTGCCTGTCAAAATGGATTCAGTGAAGGAAAGACCCCCAAAGAGATCATTAATACATTTTTTGAAGGCATGATGTCTTCCAATTCTACCAAAGAGAAACACAACTTACTTTTTCAATTGGTCCAATATATTGAGCGGCAAGTGGTCTTGTTTGATTCCATAGAGGATGCAGCATTTGAGAAAATCAATGACGTGAAAGGCAAGGGAACCATGAATGCCCTGATTTCAAGAGCTGAAAATGACAAAAAGAAAGAGGAACTGATCAAGAAGCTTAGGACCTTTTCCATCCGCCTCACATTGACCGCACACCCAACCCAATTTTATCCTGGAAATGTATTGGCGATCATAACGGACTTAGAAACGGCTATAAGAAACAATGATTTAGGAAGCATTGACCTTTTGCTGAGACAGCTTGGCAAAACGGCATTTATCAACAAAGAGAAACCGTCACCTTATGAAGAAGCAGTAAGTTTATGTTGGTTTTTAGAGCATGTATTTTATAAAAGCATTCCGGATATTCTTGCCAGGGTATTGAGGCGATTGGAAATTCCATTGCATGAGTGGGACAATCCCAACTTGCTAAGAGTCGGCTTTTGGCCGGGAGGCGATAGGGACGGTAACCCATTTGTGACTCATGAAATCACTATGAGCGTGTCTGACAAGCTGCAGGAAACTATCTTAAGATGCTTGTATAGGGACGTCAGAAAGGTTAGAAGAAGATTGACCTTCAAAGGTGTGGAGCCATTGATGTTGGAAGCGGAAAAAGGGATTTATAAGACACTATATGGTGGTGAAAAGGTTTACAAGTCTAAGGAAGAATTGCTGGATGTATTGTTAAAAGCCAGATCAATCATCATTGAATCACATGATGGTCTTTTCCTAGATTTGCTGGATGAATTTATTCTGAAGGTCAATGTTTTTGGTTTGTACTTTGCTTCTATGGATATGAGGCAGGACAGTCGTAAACATGATGCCCTTTGGGCAGAGATCATTGAGGTGACGGAAGGTGCTGATGCTCTGAAAAAATTTCAGGAATCTTCCGAGGAAGAAAAGATCAAAAAGATCTTAGGATACAAGAAACTGCCAAGTCCAAAATCATTGAAAGATGAATTCCATCAGGAAATGCTGGAAAGTATTTCCTCGATTAGCTATGTGCAAGACAATAATGGTGTAGAAGGTCTTCACAGATATATTATTTCCAATTGTCAGTCTGCTTTACACATTTTGGAGGTTTATCAGCTTAATAAACTGAGTCTTGCTCCAAAAGGTGATTTGACCTTGGATATTGTGCCTTTGTTTGAGACCATTGATGATTTGGCAGCAGCCCCTCAAATCATGGAGCAGCTTTACACCAATAAAACATATGCTGCCCACCTGAAGACCAGAGGAGGAAAACAAAGCATTATGCTTGGTTTCTCTGACGGAACCAAAGATGGTGGTTATATTAGAGCCAACTGGTCTATTTTGAGAGCCAAGGAGGAATTGACCAAGATGTCCCGCAAATATGAAATCAGCGTCGTCTTTTTTGATGGTAGAGGGGGACCTCCTGCTAGAGGTGGTGGAAATATGCACAATTTCTATGCTTCTCTTGGTGATCAAGTGGAAAACGAAGAAATCCAGGTGACCATTCAGGGACAAACCATTAGTGCCAACTATGGCAAGCCAGTTTCTTGTACGTATAACTTGGAGCAACTGCTAAGTGCTGGACTTGAAAATCACCTTTATCCTACAGTAGAAAACAGGTTGACAGATGAGCAAAGGGCTCTGATTGATGAGATGGCAGATATCAGTTATCAAGCATACAAGGAGTTCAAGAGCCATCCTCAGTTTGTTCCATATTTGGAAAAAGTAACACCTCTGAAATTCTTTGGTATGACCAATATTGGTTCAAGACCATTGAAAAGGAGTAAAGGGGAGGGGATGAAATTTGAAGATCTTCGTGCCATTCCTTTTGTAGGATCTTGGGCGCAGATGAAACAAAATATTCCAGGATTCTATGGTGTAGGTAAAGCTATTGCCGAAATGGAAAAAAGAGGCAAAAAAGACCAAGTGGTTAAACTTTATCAGGATTCTTTGTTCTTTAGATCACTGATGGGGAACTCTATGCAATCACTCGCCAAATCTTTCTACCCTTCAACTGCCTACTTGAAAGACAATGAGGTCTATGGGGATTTTTGGAAATTGATGCATGAGGAATATAAGCGGTCATTGGATAAGATCCTTGAGATATCTGATATGGATTATCTTTTGGAAGATAATGAGGTGAGTAGGAACTCTATTGCTATTAGGGAAAAAATTGTATTGCCTTTGATTACCATCCAACAATACGCTATCCAGGAAATGTTGGATTCAGGAAAAGAAAATGCAGTGCTTCAAAAATTGATTTTGAGAACCATGTTTGGTATTATCAATGCGGCCAGAAACGCTGCTTAATGATAGTGCTGATTTTAGGGTATAAAAAAATCCCCGACCATTCGAATGGTCGGGGATTTTTTAAATATTTCTAATTTTATTTCTTCAAGAAAGATGTCAACATCCAGTGGTGTTGTTCTATGCTTTTGATCATTCCGATGAGCATGTCCTCAGTAGCGGTATCTCCAAGATCTGCTACTTTACTGGCACATTCATTCATGTTTTCAGCTAAAATTTCAAAATCCTTCAAGACTTCCAACACCATTTTGTCTGAAGCTAGATCAGTTCCTACCTCTTCAATTTCCGCTGCTTTCAAATAATCCTTCATCAAACTCAATGGAGTCATACCAAATACTCTGACTCTTTCTGCGATCAAATCGATATTTTCAAAGGATTCAGTATAAAGCTCCTCAAATTTCTCGTGTAGATCAAAGAAATCACCACCAGTAACATTCCAATGAAAGTTTCTTAATTTTTGAAAGTGAACATGATAATTCGCCAATAGCTTATTTAAAGAGTCAACGATTTTTTCAGATTCGTTTTCGTTAAAACCTAATTTCTTGAATACTCTTTTTTCTGTAGTAATCATGGTTTTGTAGTTTTAAAGTTATCTAATGTAATACGTAATAAAATTAAAATACCTGTCTCCGACTTATTCGGGTTTAGGTGTCAAATCAACGGCAATTTGTGATTCATTAACTTGTCCCTGAGACAACCAATTTCAATCATATACTGTGCCAAGATCTATAGAATATTACGTCTTTATAACATAGTTAGATTTAAAAATGTTTGGTTTTAACCGTAATTTAGAATTGGAATAGGTAAAAAGTTCTGAAAATTGAATTATTAATGGATTGGATTAAATTCCTATTTATAGAGTACCTGTCTCAGGCTAAGTCTTAGGATTTCACCCATGTTATTGCAGTTGAGGAATACGGAAGTTTTATAGTGTTTGGCCAAATCTTGTTTAAGACTTTCTACATTATCCTTGGTAGAAATGATGTCCCGCTCCATGCTGTGAAGGATATCTTCAATCTCTTTGGTGGATGTCTTGAGCCGGAAAGCGATCAAGGCCCTTTCCTCTCTTTGGTATTGAGCCATGGATTCTGGTGTAATGTGTTTGATTCCCAATTGTATCAGCGTGTTGTTTTGTTTGAAATACTGGGGGAGGTAAACAGATTTTTTTCCTTCATAAGACTGCTGGTCAAAGTCAATCGCCCTGATTCGATAGTGGACTTCTTCAAAATCAGGTGTAACATCTACCACAAAGTTGGAGGAGTGCATATCACCTAGAAGCCTTACAAAACAGCGCTCATTAAATTTGACAAATTCCTTGGAGATTCTGATTGGATTCAGCAGTGGATCATGGATATGTTGTCGCATAAACTGCTCACCAGGGATACCTGCAATATGCTCTTCGATCAGCGTGTCCTGATAAACCACATAGCTAATCCTATTGGGAGAAAGCAAATGTTCCAATTCGAGTCCATAAACCCTTGAAGCATCAGCAATCTTTACGTAAAAATAATCGAAGTTGTCATTAATGCGATTGACGACCCGAATCCTAAAAGGTTGGGTGTTGCCGTAAGTACAAAGATCGACCCTGTCCACATACAAGTGCTCCATCACGCTCATGTCGCCCTCGGCTTTTAGAATGGCGTAAATCTTTTTTAGGTTATAATGGATATCAACTCGGTCATGTTCATTATAAAAAACCGTTTCCCACAAGGTGTCATTACCTTTTGAATCATAAAGAGAAATTGAGCTCACATACCGAAGTAGCTCTTTGTAATGTACAGGGATGTCCACTTCCCTTCCGTATTTGATAAGGTATCTTCTCAAGCCCCTACTGATAGGGTAGATATGTTTTTTCTTATCAATCACTTTAATTCAGAATATTTAAGGTTTTGCACGCAACTCTTTCTCCTGTTGCCTCAACTTTCTATCGAATAAGAAAGGGCCAAAAGGTAAAACAGAAGCTATTAGTGCAAATAGCGTCCTTCTAAAAGTCCAATTTAAATTTCTGCGTGTTGGGAAAACAGCATAAACATAAACTATGAACAATATTCCATGGACCCAACCCGTATATTTTACTGCTGAAGGCATATCCATGGTGTATTTTAAAGGCATAGCGATGAACAATAGTAAGAGATAGGAAATGCCCTCAGCATAACTGATAGCCCTGAATCTTTTTAATGTTCCAATTTGATGCGCATTATCCATTATAATGAGGTTGTATTTGAGGCTTATTTATTGATGTTGAAAAAGGCTTGAAGGCTTTTCCAAAGTTTTCTTTTGAGATTTTCATCTTCAAAGATCACAGGAAGGTCATCTGCAAAGATATATTCAGTATCTCCATCAGCAGTGATTTCATAGTTTGCTTCCTTGAGTTTGATAATTGGGTGGCTTAGTCGGCCAAAGACAATAACCTTGTGGGCGTTGAGTTGGTTAAGGGCAGTAGGAGGAAAGCTGGACAATTGAACAGAGGAAACTAGCCCAATATCTTTTAGGGAGTAAGAGACTGCTCGTAAAATCTTCAATAAAAATGCCTTGATGTCCTCAGACATTTCCTCTCCCTGATAGATTATTAAAAGCCCTTTTTCGAAATCACCTTCATATGATAAGGTAATGATGTCATTGTCTTGGCTATTATTGGAATTAACTTCTGTAGGAGAAAGGGCAGGAGCTGGTTCGCTAACTATTCCGGTTTCTTCCGGAAGATCCTCACCGTAATTTTTGAATTTATTGGCGAGCAAAAGTTCAGTAGCATCGTCTGGAATAAGAAAAATATCCTCATCCATAAATAAGCCTAGTTTATTCAAGTCCATTTCTTCCATAGGGCTAAAATGATCAAAATTATATCTGGAAACAACCTTCAGGGAGTCATTTCACCTAAAAAAGAACTGTAAATTCAATAGGTTGAAGGACTGATAAGCTTTAGGGCCTCTTTTCTATGACCTCTTCAAATCCAAAAATAGACTTAAGCTCTACAGCATCTTTTGGATCCATCCTTTTGGCAAGTACCAGCCTGAGCTGTCTTCTTCTCAAAGCACCATCAAATAACTCTTGCTCTTCTTCATTGCTAGGCTCCAATTTTGGAACCTCAATTGGTCTGCCGTTTTGGTCTACGGCCACAAAGGTAAAAAATGCCCTGTGGGTTTTTGTTTTGGTGTTGGCTGGAATATCCTCTGCCCAAACCTCAATGTAAACTTCCATAGAAGAGTTAAAAGAGCGCGTTACCTGGGCTTTTAAGGTTACCACATTTCCCAAGGCGATAGGATGTTTAAAAGAAATATTGTCAGCAGACGCAGTAACCACGATGCGGTTGGAATGTTTCTGTGCTGCAATGGCACCTACGATATCCATCCAATGCATCAACTTACCGCCCATAAGGTTGTTAAGGGTATTGGTGTCATTGGGCAACACCATTTCGGTCATGATTACTTCTGATTCCTGTACTTTTTTAACCTTTCCCATTTTAATTATATTTTTTACGAAAATACAAAATATTTTTTCTATAAAACAAATTGAAATAAGTTGCTATAGAATTATATTTTGATTTCACCACCCTTCTTCTCCCAGTAAAGGGACAAATGCAAAATTGTCATAAGCTTCTTGGGTAACCTGCCTGGTAGTCTTTTTGACCAACTTCATCATTTTTTGACTGTTTCGGTCTCCCACAGGTATGACCAGAATTCCTCCGATTTTCAATTGTTTGAGGAGGCTATTAGGTACTACTGGAGCACCAGCGGTGACAATGATTTTATCAAAGGGTGCTTTTGCAGCCAATCCCAAAGAACCATCTCCATGGTAGAAATTAAGATTTATTCCGATTTTAGGCAAAAACTTTTTGGTCTTTTCGTAGAGCTTTTTGTTGTATTCAATGGTATGCACTTCCGCCCCCAATAAATAAAGGATAGCAGCTTGGTACCCAGAACCAGTCCCTATTTCTAATATTTTTTCCCCAGGGTTGACCTGGAGCAGTTCCGTTTGGAAAGCTACAGTAAATGGTTGGGAGATGGTCTGTCCTTCTCCAATAGGAAAAGCTTTGTCCTCATAGGCATGAGAGTGTAGCGCACTGTCAAAGAAAAAATGACGGGGTACCGTACCGATTGCATCCAATACTTTTTTGTCTAGAATACCCTTTTTTTCCAGAGTTTTGACCAGTGATTTCCTTTGGCCTTTGTGTATGTAGCTGTCCTCTAATTTCAGCATGCGATTGATTGAACTTATTTTGTGCTTTACTGCTTTTTAATGCTAAGTTAATGGATTAAATGGCTTAATTTTAATCCTGAAAAGGCAATTTTACTTATTGTCTGATTATATGAACATTAAATTTAGCTTTTCATGTTTACTGGAATAGTGGAGACAATGGGCGAGATCAAGGCCATCACCAAAGAAGGTACCAATATCCATTTTGATATCCAATCTCCAATCACAGGAGAATTAAAAATAGATCAGTCTGTGGCCCATAATGGAGTTTGTCTGACTGTCGTTCAGATAGAAGGGGATGTCTATAGGGTGACAGCAATTGATGAAACGCTTCAAAAAACCAGCCTTAGTGAATGGAGCGTCGGAAAGAAGGTTAACCTCGAGCGATGCATGCCTGCCAATGGCCGTTTTGATGGACATATTGTTCAAGGACATGTGGATCAGGTAGGCTTTGTCAAAAAGGTGGATTCCCAAGATGGAAGTTGGCTATTCGACTTTTCTTTTGATGATACAAAAGGAAATGTCACTGTAGAAAAAGGCTCCATTACCATCAACGGCACCAGCTTGACCTGCTTTAATTCTATACCGGGAGGGTTCTCAGTAGCTATTATTCCTTATACTTACGAACATACCAATTTCCACCAGCTGAAGGTAGGGGACAAGGTGAACTTAGAATTTGATATTGTAGGAAAGTACATCCAAAGGATGGTCAAAGGATATTGATTTATGAGTATAAAGTAGTTAGTAGGGAGTTTTGAATAATAAGTATGATGGAGTGTAGAATGTAATCCCTGTTTGGGATGGTAAATACGGAATAGGAATAAAATGGACATTGACCGGAATCAATCAACCTCTTCTTATTCATCCATTTCTTCCACTTTACGGATGGTAGTCATTTTGATTTTTACCACAATCCACCAAGCAATCAATCCCATCAAGATTCCTATGAATGCCCCTACCAAAATGTCGGCGGGGTAGTGAACTCCTAGGTAGACTCTACTGTAAGAAACTATAGCGGCCCAGAGAAATAGCCAACCAAAGCCTTTAACTTTTCTGTGAAAAGTAATCAGCATATAGGTGGCCAAAGCAAAAGTGTTGGAAGCATGGGAAGAAGCAAAGCCGTACATCCCGCCACAATGCTTGTAATTGAACATGATGCCTTCCCACCTTGTATCATGACAAGGTCTGGGCCTTTCAAAGAAAGGTTTCATCAGTCCAGAAGTCAACTGGTCACTGAAAAGGATGGCCAGTGCAATCCCAATAAAAACCCAAATACTGCCTTTGCCTAGGTTTTTGATAATTAAATAAGCCAAAAAAGCATATAATGGCAACCATATCGCTGTACCAGAAATCCCGTACATGATAGGATTCAACCAGTCAAAATGCTGGGAATTCAGAAAGAGAAACAACTCTTCGTCCCAATATTTAATTGTTTCTATCACTTATTAATAATTTATCCAGTCAATATCTTTTTTCAACAATGAAAGTGTTTTGGCTTCTTTAGAGCCCTCTTCTGGAATACTCATGTATTCCCACTCCGCCTGTGGTGGCATACTCATAAGGATGCTTTCAGTCCTACCATTGGTGTCCAAGCCGAACTTGGTTCCTGCATCCCATACCAAATTAAATTCCACATATCGGCCCCTTCTGAGGGCTTGCCACTTTTTGTGCTCATCGGTAAATGGCAAAGCAGCATTTTTGGCCATAAAGTGGCGGTAAATTTTGGGGAAGAGGTATCCTATGGATTTTACAAAATCAAAAGTTGCTTCAAAGGAATGTTCTTCTGTGGCTGTTAAGCGGTCAAAGAAAATCCCTCCAATGCCCCTGGTTTCTTCGCGGTGAGGCAAATAGAAGTAGTCATCTGCCCATTTTTTATATTTCCCATAGCAATCTGAATCATATCGGTCGCAGGTGTCTTTTAATTGCTGGTGAAAGAACTTAGCATCTTCTTCATCAACATAATGTGGGGTAAGGTCAATCCCTCCTCCAAACCAATAAGTGCCATTACTCATCTCAAAATACCGGATATTCATATGGATAATTGGTACCATGGGATTATCAGGATGGATCACAATGGAAACCCCTGTGGCAAAGAAGTCAGCTTGCTCTAGTTTGAGTTTTTTGAGGATTTTATCAGGGGTAGGGCCGTGTACTGCTGAAAATGCCACACCACCTTTGCCGATGATATTCCCATTCTTGATGATGCGGGTTCTTCCCCCTCCACCAGCTTCCCTTGCCCAAAGATCTTCATGGAATTTGGCTTTTCCGTCCCCAGCCTCCAATTCACTGCAAATGTGGTCTTGGATGGTTTTGAACTCTTCAGAGATTTGCTCTTTACTGATTTTATGCATAGTCAATGATTGATCAATTTTAAAATTACTCGATTAGAAAGGATATCCAATACCGATATTGAATACCGTTTGGCCTTTTTCACCCAAAGGTTTTTTAAAGGAAATATTGTCCAATATAAAGCGCTCCCCTTCAGGTCTTGCCGGGTCTACGGCCTTTATCCCCATGTCCAATCTCAAAACAAGGAAATCGAAATCCATTCTTAGTCCCAGACCTGTACCAATGGCGATATCCCTGACAAACTTGGCAGGTTTGAACTGAGCTCCTTCCCGCGCAGGGTCTTCTTTGATGGTCCAGATGTTTCCTGCATCAATAAAGAATGCTCCATCAAAATAACCAAAAAGCTCCCTTCGAAATTCAAACATGCCCTCCAAGAGTATTTCACCTGGTTGCTCATACCGGTAATCATAGAAACCTTCCTCGTTGGTGGCGGGAGTAAATGAGCCTGGTCCCAAACGTCTGGGTTGCCAGGCCCTGATACTCGTGCTCCCCCCAGCAAAGAAATACTTTTCATAGGGTAAGACTCCATCACTGATCCCATAAGGAACACCTATTCCCGTATTGATACGGTAAGCAAAGGTGCTTTTTCTGCTCAGTGGAATATATCTGCGGAAATCAGACTGGAATTTCAGAAACTGAAAATACTGAAGGCTTCGATCTTGAAAGTGTTCTTTGTTCAGAAAGTTGATGGAAGTTCCTCCGCTTTCCATAAATAGCCGCCATAGAGAAGAGCGATTCCTTTGCCACAGGCCATATTCATTGAAGTTGATAATGACCTGCCCGGAAATACTACTGACATAGGAAGACTGGAAGGAGTTGATCAGGTTGTTTCCCAATTCCTGCAATTCCAATAGACGTTCCTCAAAGGCAGGGTCAAGGTTGGAACGGATGAGGTTGGCATCCAGAACATTGATGGTGTACTGCTGTCTTTGGTTTCTGGTAGCCCAATTATAGGCAATGATGGTATTGAAACCTTCCCGGATATATTCAGGCCGATTCACATAGTTGTAACCAATCAAGGTTCTCGTTCTAGGATTGTAGCGACCATATTGCACCAATGCTTTTTGATTGAAAGGAAAGAGGAACTGTGGGAAAATAACCGAAGCAGAAGTACTCAATTCCCTACTGCGATAGACACCTCCCGCTGTGGTAGCCGACACCACTCCTTCCAGGCCTGCGCGAAAGTTGAATTCAAAGATTTCCAGTCCCCTGAAAAGGTTCCTGTTTCTCAAAGAGTGACTAAAGAAAGGACCGGGAAGCTGTTCCGTAATACTGGCACCCAGCTGGTTAGTGATTTGGTATTTTTGATTGGGCTGGGTGAAAATCCGAGTGGTGATATTGTTTCCCAAGGTGTCAAAGGCAATATTGACAAATCTAAAAATATCCAGGTTGGCCAGCTGCCTTTGGGTTTCCAATACTTCTGATTTGTTATACAAATCACCTTTATTGATAAATACCCTTGAATCAATGATCCTTTCCGAATACCGGTCTTGATACATGATATAGGTGATGTCATCATATTCCCGCTTTACCTCCTGATCGGAGATAGCATCAGTAGGGGTGGAGATATCAAAGATGACCGAGTCAATGGTATAGACTTTATGCCTGTCAGCATAGGTAGGTTTCCGAATAACCTGCTCTATGGATACATTTTTTTCAAGCGTATCTTTATATACATTGTATTCGATATAGGATTTTGAAAAAGTATAATATCCATTGTTTTTCAAAAGGTCCTCAACGCGCTGTCTTTCTTTGGTAAGGTTGTCCTGATTGTATCTTCTTCCTTTTTTGATCAGGTTGTTTTCTTTGTCCTGCCTCAGCAAACGGTAGATATTTTCATCATCAGAGCGGGTATAAATGCTATCAATGATGTACCCTTCATTTTCAGTTACGTCATAGTTTACATAGATTTTTTTTCCTTTGGTATGGTAGGAAGTGGATACTTCCGCATCAAAGAAGCCATGGTTGATCAGGTAATTGGTGATTTCTCTTTCTGAAGCATAGGTTTTGGAGCTGTCATAGATGGTTTTGGGATTGCCCGTTCTCATAAACCAATTGCCATAGTCCAATTTTTTATTGAGGTCTTCTATCCGGTTATTGTATTTAAAATACTTTCTCTCCAATTTGTTGTTTCCAGGAATAGAGTCGAGCTGCAGTTCGATAGCCCTTTGCTTGGCTTCCGTTTCTAATTTTTTATTGGCCAGTTTTGTACTGTCATAATTCATTTTGCCAATGTTATAGATAAATACCCCAGGGGAAAAATTAAGTATGGGGATTCTGGTATTGGGCGTCTGCTTGATGAGTTCCTTAACTTTCTCTTCATTGCTTTTTTCGACACCCTTTAGGTCCACATCATAGACCAGATATTCATTTTCTTTCAGTCCCCGGGTCAAAGAACATGAAGAAAGCAAAAGAAAGGCAAGAAGAAAGTTTATATATTTGGTTTTATTCACAACTCATCGACCTTAATGATCAGCAAAAATACAGTTAAGTTTATTAAATCCTTACAACAGAAAAAATTCCGTAAACAAGAGAATGCTTTTTTTGTAGAAGGATCCAAAAATGTAACGGAATTACTGCTTTCTGATTTTGAAGTTACACATCTTCTTTATACAGACAAATACTTTGAAGAACAGCAAAAGCTGATAGATACCTGCAAAGGCGAGTGCTTTCAAGTGACTCCAAAAAACCTGGAAGCAGCGGGTTCCTTCAAAACCAATGATGGAGCTTTGGCAGTGGCCAAACTAAAGGACAACAGTCCTTTTGATATCGAGAAAGGAGAACTGGCCATTGCGTTGGATGATGTTAGGGATCCTGGGAATTTGGGGACAATCATCAGGATTGCAGATTGGTATGGGATCAAGAAACTGATTTTCTCTAAAGAAACAGCGGATTTCTATAACCCCAAAGTGCTGAATTCCAGTATGGGTTCTTTTACACGAGTATCCTTTTTCTATACTGAGCTCAAGGATTATTTACCTCAACAGCAGCTTCCAGTTTATGGAGCTTTTTTGGAAGGAGATAATATCCATTCCAAAACCATCACGGAGGGAGGGATTATCCTAATGGGTAATGAATCCAAGGGGATTTCTGATGTCCTAGCACCTTTGGTTACACAAAAACTGACCATTCCCCGTTTTGGTCATGCAGAGTCTTTGAACGTCGCAATAGCAACAGCCGTGATCTGCGACAATTTTAAAAGAAACAGTTGAGTTTACAGCATGACGCAGTTAAAGAGTATTTTGACCAAAGCCGGACTGAACGGTTTCTTTCTTGCCTTGATCGGGACCATTGTCTTGGCCAATATTTTTCCTGAATGGGGAGCACCTGACAGTATTATTCCCTTTAAGGAGATCACACATTATGGAGTTTCCCTGATTTTTTTCTTCTATGGAGTAAAGATGGATCCGGTAAAACTCAGGTCCGGTTTGGGCAACTGGAAGCTTCACCTGTTGATTCAAAGTACGACCTTTTTGGTTTTTCCGGCAGTCGTGCTATTGATGAAAAGTGTTTTTGGGACTGATGATAGTAGCATTTGGTTGGGGGCTTTTTATCTTTCTGCTTTGCCATCCACAGTTTCTGCTTCAGTAGTGATGGTCTCCATTGCAGGTGGAAATATCCCCGCAGCTATTTTCAATGCCAGTATTTCCAGTATCGTTGGCATCTTTATTACGCCCATTTGGATGGAGTTGTTTTTGGAGGGCAGTGAGATGAACTTTGACCTGTTGGATACTTTTTGGAAGCTGAGTTTACAAGTGTTATTTCCTGTGGTTATAGGTTTTTTGTTACATGGTGTGTTAGGCAAGTGGGTGAATAAATATAGCACCGGATTGAAGTACATGGACCAGTCCATCATTTTGATGATTGTCTTTTCGGCTTTTTCTGCAGCCGTTGGGCAGGGGATGTTTGAGGGACAAAGCTGGGCTTTTTTACTGACTTTGGGCGGCTTGATGCTCTTGCTGTTTTTGGCAATGGCGGCCATGATGTTTGGGATGGGGAAACTGTTGGGATTTAGCCGAGAAGACCAAATCACCGTATTGTTTTGTGGCTCTAAAAAGTCCCTTATTCAGGGAGCGGCCATGGGAAAGGTGCTTTTCCCTGATCCAGTCACCTTTGGTGTGATTCTTTTGCCTTTGATGCTTTACCATGCTTTACAGCTGGTTTCCGGAAGTATGATCGCCCAACAACTGGCCGAAAGGAATAAAGCTGATGAAGAAGTATGATCTAAAAGTAGATAAGTGGAAATTGGATTATGCCACCTATTTTTATTCCTTGATAGTCCAAGTTGTACAGTTTAACAAGTCTCCATAAATTCAAATTTTATTGTAATTAATGTTTTCTTTTCTCTAATAAGTAGATAAGCTTACCACATAACAAAAAAGCTGCTACAGACGAAATTGTCCATAACAGCCTTATAGTTATTGATCACTTACAGGGTGAATTATTTTTCTTCAACCCGGTTGACTGGATTTAACCTTAGCGGTTGATTGTTGGGCATTCTGACCACATAGTCGGTTCCATAGGCATTTCCAGGCTCAAAGAAGTCTGTAGAGACGACTTGGGCACCACTTTCGAAAGCAGTTTCTGCTCGGCTCATGTCATTGACCTTGGCTTCGTAAGTTTCGATATCCGAACGGGTACGAACCATATAACCTTTTTTGACAGCCTCTTCTATATCCGCTTTTCTGGCAATAACATTGTCCAGTAAGAGAAATCCGCAGTGGTCTTGTCCTACATCTGCTTTGACAAACATCATACGTCCTTTTAGGGATGGATGGCCTTTTAGGTAAGAATGGTCAGTGGATAGCCCTGCACTGCCCGGCAATAGCAAAAAGATGAACTTGCCCTGAGAAGCCTCTACAGTTGGCCAGTTTTGGGCCAATACTGCTTCTTCAAGCGTAGCATAATCACCTCGGACATCATCTGGTGTAATGATTTTTTCCCTGCCCAGTACACTTTCCAGTTTGTGATCCAGTTGGTCATAGACTTCTGCAGTAAAGGGAAGCACTTCGGTGGAGTTGGGAAAGATCGGTAAACCAGCATCTTTGGCCTCAATCATGATGTAAACTGGAGCATGGGTTGGGTTCTTATCAGACCAGTTTTTAAGTGCGTTAAGGGCCTGTTCGAAGGTCTTGTAATGCGACAGGAAATCGATATCCGCTATATGCATCACCTTGAAACCTGGTTGGTCCATTCCAGTGGAATCATAGGGCTGATAATGGTGAATTCCTTTTGCCTTCATTACATCATAGATAGCCGGACGACTAAATCGGTTACCGCTAGGGTCATAAACGATATCAATGGCCAAGGAACGCATGCCTGCATCTAGCTGAGTAGGGAAATCTGGAAAGTCATAGGCCAGCATTTCCTTGAATGTCATCTGATTGGGATGGTATTCCTTGTATTTGGCCTTAACCTCCTCACTCATGTTGTTGAAATATTGTCCCATCATCCCTGTGAAAATGGGGTCAATAAAGTTCAAAATGGCGGTGTCCCTTTTTGTAGCATAGCTATTATGGGTTCCCAAAACTTGTATTTCGTTTATTTTTAGATCGGCTGGAATTTTCACCCGACCACCTTCAATAGTAATCTCTTTTTGGCCACATCCTTGGAATGCAAGGCAAAGCCCTAAGATGGTGGCTTTGATGGAGTTGGTATAATTCATAGTAACTTTATGGTTAATCTTATTATTAATGCTTCATTAGCATTTTGTGCTTATTGATAAATTAGCTGTCCTTTTCCAAAGATGAAAAGGACCAAAAATCTAGTCCTGTGGTATGACTTTTAAATTGGGTAAAACAAGTGTTTGGAAGCATGTGAAATAGTGCCCAATTTAATTTTCAGTAAAATGATTCTGCCTAAAAGTGAGTGGATCTCGCTCCTCCACTTCGCGAACTAACTCACTTTCTTAACGGCCTTTTCATTTTACTGAAACCAGTCATACCAAGGGACATCCTTATTTTTTGAACTTAGTTTGTTATTTAAGTACCAAATTCAAATTCTGAGAGGCACAGTTAAGTTGTTTTTTATTTCTCGGTATCGGAATTGACAGGGTTTAGCCTCATGGGGAGTTCATTGGGCATTTTGACTACATAGTCGGTTCCGTATGAGTTGCCAGGCCTGAAGAAATCAGTAGAGACCACCTGTCCACCGCTTTCAAAGGCAGCATTTGCACGGCTCATGTCATTGACTTTGGCTTCATAGGTTTCTATATCAGACCTGGTTCGTACCAGATAGCCTTTTTTAACCGCTTCTTTGATGTCTTCTTGCCTTACAATGGCATTGTCCAAAAGTAGGAAACCTGCATGATCTTGCCCTCTTTCTGATTGGACAAACATGATCCTGTTTTCCAAAGCAGGGTGGTTTTTCACATAAGGACTTTCTGATGACATCCCTCCGGCAGAAGGAAGTAACATAAAGACAAACTTTCCAATGGATTCTTTAAGAGTTGGCCAGTTCTGGGCCAAAATACCTTCTTCTAAAGTTTTATAATCTCCACGCACTTGATCAGGCGTGATGATTTTGTCCTTGCCCAAGACGGAAACGACCAAGTTATCCAGTTCATTAAAAGCCTGCTCTGTAAAAGGCAATACCTCCGATGAATTGGGGAAAATAGGGAATCCTTGATCCTTGGCTTCTATCATGATGAAGATAGGTGTGTGGCTAGGATGGGCATCCGACCAGTTTTTTAGCGTTTTCAAGGCCTTATGGAAAGTAGGATAGTAGGTTCTGAAATCGATATCCGCCATATGCAATACCTTGAAACCAGGTTGGTCAAGTCCTTCGGTATCAAATGGGGCCAAATCAGTTTTGCCCTTTTGCTTTAGGATCTCATAAGTGGCTGGCTTGTTGAACCTGTTTCCGGTAGGGTCGTAATATACATCAATTTCCAGAGACCTTAATCCAGCATCCAGCTGGGTATTGAAATCAGGGTGCTCATAAGCAAGCATCGAACTGATGGGCATTTCATTGGGATGATATTCTTGGTATTTGGCCCTTTGCTCTGCAGACATGCTGGCTGCAAATTGCCCCATCATCTTTTCAAAAATAGGCTCTACAAGGTTGAATACTGCTGTGTCAACAGGCTTTGCATAACTATTGTGCGTACCCAAGACTTGGATCTGATTGATTTTGATATCTGCGGGGACCTCTACCAGTCCATTCTCTAGCTGAATGGTTTCTTCCTTGGGATTACAGGAAAGTGCGCTCCATAGCAGAGCTGCACTTCCAATATAATTGAATGTATTTTTCATGATCTTGATTACTTTTCGAAATTATCTGAGGTTAAAACTCAACCCGATTTGACCGCGGATTCCTGACCATGCAGCTTCTTCTGGTCTGTCAGACACACCATGGTAATATCGGTTAGGTGCGTTGGTGATGTTGTTGAGCTCAACAAATAGTCTGAAGTTGTCTGACAATAGGTAAGAAGATGAAAAGTCAACGGTAAAGTTATTGCCAAACCAACGGTAGTGCTCAGGACCAGCAATGCTTCGGATGGCATTGACATATTTGCCTTTGAAGTTACCGGCGACGCGGGCCATGAATTTATTGTTTTCATAAAACACAATGGCATTTCCAATGTGGTTGGCCTGCTCTGGCAAAGAGGTCTTGTAACTTCCTGTTTGTTCCCCTTCTGTGAAAGTAGGGATTTCCACTTCTGAGTCGATATAGGAGTAATTGAGTTCTACACCAAAGTTTTTCATGAAGTTATCCATGTTGGTGAAACGCTTGACATAACTCAACTCAATACCATATAACCATGCACTTTCAAGGTTTTCTGGACGAGACCTTAGGTAATTCAAACCGTTGTATACTTCAATGCTTTGATCATCATAGATATAGTTGGAAAGGTCCTTGTAAAAGATACCTGCTGAAAATATCCCCAATTCTTCAGGGTAATATTCAAAGGCAAGATCGTAGTTATTGGAGAAAGTCGGATCCAATTCAGTGTTGCCTTCCGTGATGGTCTGGTTAAGGTTATTGATTTGTACTCCAGGGTTCAGTCTGTTAAAGGTTGGCCTTGCGTAAGTACGGGTATAAGCTGCCCTTACAATAGTGTTGCTGTTGGGCTTCATTTTAAGGTGAACCATTGGCAAGAAAGCATTGTAATCTTTTGTGCTGGTCACTTCTTCCACTGTAGACCCATCTTGATCGGTAAGTACCCTAGCACCTGTAAACTCCAAGTGGTTGACTTCATTTCTGATCCCACCAATCAACTCCAGCTTTTCATTGACCTGATAGGATCCCATGGCATAGGCAGAGATCACTTGCTCTTGGCCCGTATAAGATTGAGGCGCATTGGAAGGAGCGTCTTTTGCCAATACCGTGATCAGTCCATTTTGAGTAGCAAACTCATCCGTGTACATGGCATCGATTTGGTCATTGGTGATTTGACTGATATTCACCTCGTCATATACATCGCCCAATTCATTCAGGAAGGTTCCATCATATGGGGTTGATTCTGTTTCCATGTCAGAAAGGAACAGCATGTCAGGACTATTAGGAATGCCCAATAAAGCTCCTTGCATTTTTACGGTGGCAGAAGAATTAAACTCTCTTTCTTTATTCAACAGCTTACCACCAAATTTCAACTGTAGTTTATCATTGGTTTGATGGGTAAAGTCAAATTGCCCCGTATGGTCTGTTTCTTTCTTGTCCATTTGTTGCAGGATGATTTGATTTAACCTCATTGAATTTGGGTCAAGAGGAGTTCCCAAATCGGCTGGTACATTGTCCAAAGAGCCTCCGATGCCCTCAGGAGAGTCCATGGCCAAGTATTTGAAACCATCAGAAGAAAGGCCTTCATAGGTCATAGGCTGTACAAAGTTTACAATAGGATAACCTCTTTCATCCTCGGGTAAGTTATCAGGACTGTTTAGCTTGAAGTCAGAAGAAGAGATTTGGTAAGAAGCATCCAATTTTAATCGGTGGCTGATATTGAATTCTCCACCTGCTTTCATAGAGTAAAGGTTCGTTACATAGTCGGCGTGTCTTGCTTGAAGTTGTGCATTATTATTGTCAAAGTTGAAATAGGCTTCTCTTACTTTCTGCTGATCCAAGTATTGGGAATAGAGTCCTTTAAAATAGATTTTGCTGTTTGGTGAAATGTCGTAGTCCATTCCCAAATTGAATCCGGCAGTTCTTCTTCTGGCCACATAATCTCTCAATTGAAGGTTGTTCATGGAGAAAGACTGAACAGGGTCAGGATTTGAAAAATTGTACCCGATACCATATCGGTCAGTACCTGCTGTTCTGTCCCAAATGACAGCGGATGCAATAAAACCGAATTTCTCACCAATACGGTCTCCATAGATTAAGGAAGTGTTGTATGATGGAGATTTGGCGTTGGTATTGTATCCTCCAGCTACAGTGGCACTGATCAATTGGTCACTAGGAGAGGATTTGGTGATAAAGTTCATCGAGCCACCGATAGCATCCCCGTCAATATCAGGTGTCAATGCTTTGTTCAATTGAACATATTGGATCAACTCTGATGGAAATACATCCAATTGCGTATATCTTTCGTCACTAGCACCGCCAGCACTTGGAAGTCTGTTGCCGTTTAGGGTGATGGAAGTCCAGTGGGTAGGGGCACCTCTTACGATTACCCTTCTTCCTTCTCCCATGTCCCTTTCAATGGAGACACCTTGCATCCTTTGTACTGCCTCTGCTGCATTTCTGTCTGGTAGTTTGCCGATGGCATCTGCCGCCAGAACTTCAGAAATGGCGTTGGAGCTTTTCTTCATACTGATAGCTCTCATTTGGGAAGGGTAGTAAGTTCCTTTTACCACTACCTCGGAAAGGCCAGTTGACTCTTCCTCCATTTCTATAAGCCCCAAATTGATGTCTTTACCGGCCTCAATACTTAATGGTATTTCTTTGGCATTGTATCCAATAAAAGAGATAACCAAGATTTGATCTCCGCTATGATGGTTTAGAATTTGGAAGTTGCCGGAGATATCCGAAGTACCACCAGTTTGGGTTCCTTTAAGATAAACCATTGCTCCTGGAAGCGACCCATTGGGATCCACCACAGTACCCGTAATGCTCATGCTTTGACCAAAACTGAGCTGAGCAGTCAGTAGGAACAAAGCCATTAATAATAATCTGATAGGCATCCTTGTTTTCATTTTTTCTTTGCTTGAGTAATTCAGTGAAATTTTCTGCCGCAAAAATGTACAATGAATGCAAATTTTGGGTTCACTTCGCGCGATCTGAACCCTTGAAAGTTCAAACTTTAAAAATTGAACTTGTAACTTATTGATTATTAGTAATTTGATTACTGTTAAGATGTAGTTAAATAATCATTAACCCAAGGAAAACTTACTGGTTTTAGGTGTAATAGATTCTTTTTGGAGGAAGTTTGATTGTAAAAAATGGAAGTTGGGAGGTCTTTTTTTGCTTTAAAATTGGTTATAAGAGGTGGTATGATTTTAAAGAAATTTGAGTCTTTAAGGTTGCATAAATGTTATTTACTCTTGAGCCATGTTGGGCAAAGGCTTTATCCATGCATTTAGGATGGCCCAATGCAGGTAAAACAGTGAAACAACCGGTCCTACGAGCAAAAGGATTCTGAAAGTTTGTTTGAATAAGTTCCTTCTAATGAAATTAAAGGTTAGTTGACCAAAAGTGGCAAGCTTTGGATCATTCCTACGGATTTTATTGTAACGCAAGGATTGCCGATATCAATACTTATTCAATATTCATAGCGTATTAAACTATTATAGCCATCAATTTTCAAGTTTATTTTGTTCTCGTAATTTAATTGAAGCGATGTAAGATTGAAGGAAATAGTTCGGGTAATGATGGCATTACATAATTCAAAACTTTCCAATTTTAGTTTTAAGTCTCTTTGGAGTATTGCAGTTTCTGAAATGGAGCCCTGGTCGATTAATTCGATCTCCCAACTGTTTCCACTGCAGCCAGAAGAAGAAAATGTTATTTCCAAACAATCTTGGTTAATCACTGCATGCTGTATCGTATAATTATCCGTATTAGTCTGGTTGAAAAGGTCCCTGTCAGTAGTGATGCATTTATCACAGTCACCTATTTTCGTACATGATGAAGGGGCATCATTATTTAGGTCACAACTTATAGTTAGAAAAATAAATATCAATAAATATCCCATCTGTCTCATCATCATTTTTTTTAATGTTCACTTATTTCAAGACGATGTCTTGGATCAAAATGTCTCACGGAGTCATTAATTGCTATTAATGACTTAATGGTAGCTCATGTTTTATTAGGATAATAGTTACTGGGATTTACAACGAGATTGGGAAGTCTCACCGAATTTTCTCAAACAAGAAGTAAAATCACATAAAAGAAGTGTCTGAAGCGGCCTCTTCGGCCATTCTTTCCGCGTCTTCTTTTCCAAGGTATTTGTCGATGATGTCGTGCCCCAAATAGAGTAGGGGAGTCAGGACAATGGCTACGGTAAACTTGTAGATGTAGTTGATAATACCCACGGCAATCAGTTGGTCTATGGACCAGTTGCCAAAAACATAAAAAGCAATGCCCAATACCACAAAGGAGTCAATCAGTTGGGATACCAGCGTGGAGCCAGTAGCCCTCAACCAGATCATTTTGGGTCCTGTGATTTTTCTGAGTTTTTGGAACACATAAACATCAATCAACTGTCCCAGTAAGAAAGCCGTCAATGAACCAATGATAATTCCCAGCCCTTGTCTGAAAATGGTATCAAAGGCATATTCTATATTAAAAGGCTGCCCTGCGGGATCAGTGCTGTTTACATCCAACCAGAATGGCGCTGGAGGAAGAGAGGTGGCAATGGCGATAAAGACAAAGCCATAGGCAATGAATCCAGCGGTCAAGAAGCTTATTTTTCTTACCCCTTTTTTCCCAAAATACTCATTGATAATATCAGTTGTGATAAAGACAACAGGCCAGATGACTGCTCCGGCTGTAAGATTGAAATCCAAAACATACTTCCCAAAAAATGTCCATCCAGCAGGTTCAAGCCCCAAGGTAGCTTCTCCGGAGAAAATCTTGACACCAATGATTTCAGCTAAAATGGCATTGGTCAGAAAAATCCCACTCAAAACAATAAATAGGGTGGTTTTCTTATTGTGGAACGACTTTTCTGCAGTGGTTTCCATAGGCTAAACGGTATAAGTCAGACCTTCAATACTTAAATGACTGTTGGTGAACACCGACTCAGCCTCCATCAATAAGGGCTCCAATTCGATATAGCGTGTTGAGTAGTGGCCTAGGAGCAGCTTTTTTACTTCTGCTTCCAAGGCAATACTTGCAGCCTGCTTGGCGGTACAATGATAGGTGTCAGCTGCGCGTTCATGTTCACTTTCCATAAAAGTGGATTCATGATATAGCAAATCCACTCCCTGAATATAGGGAATCAATTCCTGATCATATTTGGTGTCAGAACAAAAGGCATATTTTCTTGGAGGAGGACTGGGGTGGGTAAATTCACTTACAGCATATTTTACATTCCCCTCTTCGTCCAAGAAATCTTTGCCATTTTTCAGGGTATTGATAGCCTGGATACTAAGTTTGTTTTCTAAGAGTTTTTCCTTGACCAAGTTCTTTTGACCTGGTTTTTCCACAAAAAGAAAGCCGGTACAGGGCAGACGGTGTTTTAAAGGAAAGCTAAAAACCTTAAATCTTTTCGCATCAACAAGCTGTTGCTGTTGATCGGAGTCAGTTGGGATAAATTTTAAGGTATAATTCAGCTTGGTATTACCATATTTCAGCTGAGTAGTAATAATTTCATCTAATCCTCTAGGACCAAAAATTGTCAATGACTCTTTCCTTTTGTTTAAATGAAAAGTGGAGATCACTCCCATCAGTCCAAGGTAATGATCTCCATGTAAATGTGATATAAAGATGTATTTGATCTTAGAAGACCTTACTTTATATCTCTGTAACTGAATTTGTGTTGCCTCTCCGCAGTCCACCATCATTAGCTCATTGCCCATGGTGATGATCTGGGAAGTCTGGTTCCTTTCATGTGCAGGAACGGCAGAATTGGAGCCTAAAATGGTTACTGTAAATTCCAAATTTAGTTCTCTTCCTCCTCCTTGCTTCCGTCAATTTCGTGGATAAATATCGCATCGGCAGCTTCTTCCTGTGACTCAGCTATATTCAATACTTTGTCCAACATAGAAATTTTGATCAGCTTGGTCACATGCTCTTGAGGAGATGAAATGATGAAAATACCTCCATCTTCACTAAATGCCCTGTGACCAACCAGCAAAGCACTTAAGCCACTGGAGTCAGCATATTTTACTTGGCTCATATCCAGGACAAGGTTGCGATAACCTTCTGCATGGACAGTGAGAAGTTCTGATTTCAACACAGGAGAAAGTGGGGAATCCAACTTTTCTTCCTGAAGGGTAAAGATGACGTATTGCTCTTTCTTATCTACTGCGTACTTCATGATTTAGGGTTTGATTTTGGTCCTTTTATAGACCTGCTTTTATTTAATAGTGAAGGACTAAATGTTTTCTTCAATGGATTTCTTGATTCTGTCCATCATATTGGTATTGTCCGCTTTGATGAATGCTTCACCAGTAATTTTTTCGTACAACTCAATATAACGTTCCGAAATATCATTTACAATTTTATTAGGCATATTGGGTACTGACTGCCCTTCCTTTCCTTGGAAGTTATTGGCAATCAACCATTGTCTTACAAATTCTTTGGAGAGTTGTTTTTGTGCTTGATTGGCTTCTTGGTTGGCTTCGTATCCGTCCGCATAGAAGTACCTTGAAGAATCAGGTGTGTGCACTTCATCGATAAGGTAGATTTCACCCTGGTATTTCCCAAATTCGTATTTGGTGTCTACCAAGATCAGTCCCATTTCAGCAGCGATTTCGGTACCTCTTTGAAACAAAGCCCGGGTATATTTTTCCAGCACTGCATAATCTTCAGCACTGACAATTCCCTTCGCTAGGATATCCTCACGGCTGATATCTTCATCATGTCCTTCATCTGCTTTGGTAGTAGGAGTGATGATAGGAACTGGCAGCTTGTCATTTTCCTTGAGTCCTTCTGGAAGGCTTACCCCACAGATACTTCTCTTTCCATCCCTGTATTCTCTCCAAGCATGCCCGGCCAAGTACCCTCTGATAACCATTTCCACTTTAAAAGGTTCGCACTTTTTACCGATAGTCACATTGGGGTCAGGTGTAGATGTCACCCAATTAGGAACAATATCGGCAGTGGCCTTTAGGAACTTGGCTGCAATTTGGTTCAAAACCTGGCCTTTGAAAGGAATGGGAAGCGGTAAAACCACATCAAAAGCAGAAATCCTATCTGAGGCAACAACAGCAATTTTATCCTCAAACATATAAACATCCCTTACTTTTCCTTTGTAAAAGCCTGTTTGGTTGGTGAATTCAAAATTGGTCTCTTTTATAGCTGTATTCATGATGATGCTTTTAAATCAAGGTTAGCAGTAAGCCTGTTTGCTTCACTGTCCGATTTTTTTGATGATTGAATTTTAAATAACAAAAATAGGGTTTAGGCTGATTTTAACCTTTTAATTGGGTAAAATTATTTGATTATTTTGCCTTCTTTGTTAAAGTTTTCTGTTTTGATCAACGTTCCATTCTCATCATAATAATTCCATTCCTTATATTTTTTGTTGTACCAAAAGTTTCCAGTTACCAATAAATGACCCTGCTCGTCGTATTGTTGATAAGGGCCGCTTTTCCAGTCAAGCTCAAAGCTAGTTAGTTCCTTTAGTTGGCCATTGTCAAAGTAGCTTTTCTCTTCACCATGTTGTTTCCCTGCCCTAAAAGACCGCTCTAAAATTAACCTTCCTCTCTGATACCTCTGATAGACTCCATCCCACTTTCCCTGCTTATAGGGAATGGTTTCTTGTTTGTGACCAGCCTCATCATAAACTGTGACCATTCCATTGGGTAGGCCATTTCTAAAATAGATTTTTTTCAGGATTTGATCGTTTTCATGATAAAATACGTGACTGGCTTTTTGGCCTTCACCATCATAACTGATAAATTCTGATTTCTTTCCAGACGGATAATATAGAATTTGGTTACCTGTTGGGAGTCCTTTTTTATAAGAGGCGATTTCTTTGGTGGTGCCATTCGGGTAAAAGGACTTAAAGTTGCCTTCTGGTTTGCCTTTTTTGAATTCTCCCTTTTGATGGATTTTTCCATCTTCATAATAGCTTTCATAAGACCCATTTTGCATTCCTTCCTTATAGTTGGACTGTTCTTCTATCTGTCCATTAGGGAAATAGGAAATTACAGTTCCATCCAATTCTCCTTGGTCATAATTTTCAAGGGTCTTGACCGAACCGTCTTCATAAAAGGATTTTAGTTCTCCATCCATGACACCATGATCATAGTGGGAAACGGTCATGATTTGACCACTTTCGTAATATTGGATGTTTTCTCCGTGAGGCTTATTGTCCTGAAAATGGGCTTTGATTTTTGGATTGCCATTCGGGTGAAATGTGATCAGCTCACCCTGCATCAGGTCTTCAGAAAAATGCGCTTTTTGTATGAGTTTTCCTTCTTGGTCGAAAGACTTGACCATGCCATTCCTTTGGTCATTTTTGTACGGGATGATTTTGAGGGTGTCTTTGGAATTAGGGTAAAAACTCACAAAGAGGCCTTCTTTCTTTCCTTGGCTTAACTGTCCCAAAAGTTGTAGAGAACCATCTTCATAAAAAAAACGGTAAGATCCTTCAATGAGACCATTTACCATTTGGTACTCTTCTTTTATTTGTGTGTTTTCTTCATCATAAAAGGTTTTTACCTCTTCTTGGCCTTTGGCGCTCAGGAAACTGTTAAAGGTCAAAAGAAGGACACAAATAAACTTGAGGTGCATAAATATTCTGATAATTAAGCCATTTTTTTAATCACTATGGCGGACGCGCCACCACCGCCATTGCAGATTCCAGCTACTCCAATAGTGCCTCCCTTTTGCTCCAAAACGGAATGCAAGGTGGCTATAATTCTAGCTCCGGATGCTCCAAGTGGATGCCCTAAAGAAACAGCACCTCCAAACACATTGAGTTGGTCATTTGACAGGTTCAATTGTTCTTGATTGGCCAAGGCAACTGCAGAAAAAGCTTCGTTGATTTCATAGAAGTCAATGTCACTGCTGCTCAGTCCGGCATTTTTGATGGCTTTGGGAATGGCCAGTGCTGGGGCAGTGGTAAACCAAATGGGATCTCTCGCTGCATCTGCAAAGCCTAAGATTTTGGCAATAGGCTTTAACCCAAGTGCTTCAGCTTTTTCTTTGCTCATCAGCACCAATGCGGCAGCGCCATCATTCATGGTAGATGCGTTGGCGGCAGTCACTGTTCCTTCTTTATCGAAAACAGGGCGAAGGCTAGGGATCTTTTCAAAAATTACATTTTTATATTCTTCATCCTCATTGATCAGGATACTTTCACCTTTTCTGCCCTTTAGTTCAACAGGGATGACTTCTTCTTTAAAATAACCATTTTTCCATGCTTCAGCAGCCCTTTGGTAAGATTGGATGGCATATTGGTCTTGGGCTTCCCGGCTGATTTTCATTTGTTTGGCGGTATTGTCAGCACAGTTGCCCATGGGGAAATTATAATACACCTCATGAAGGCCATCCTTGGCCAGTCCATCGATGAATTCTCCATTTCCGAATTTATATCCAAACCTTGCCTTGGGAATGTAGTAGGGTACATTGGACATACTTTCCATTCCCCCAGCGACAACAACATCGTTTTGCCCAGTCATGATAGATTGGGCGGCAAACATCACAGCTTTCATGCCTGAGGCACAGACCTTATTTACGGTAGTACAGGGAACGTTATAATTGATACCTGCTCCCAATGAGGCCTGTCGAGCGGGAGCTTGCCCTAAATTGGCAGAAAGGACATTTCCCATGATGACCTCTTCAACAGATTCAGGTGATAGTTGGGCTTTCTTCATGGCACCCTTGATAGCATGGGAGCCCAGTTCTACAGCGGTTAGGCTGGATAATTTTCCTCCAAAACTTCCTAATGGAGTCCTTACGGCGGAGATGATATAGACTTCTTTCATTTGGGTTTATGAGTTAAGGTTGTAAAAAGTGGTCTTACCAATCCGGCAGACTTTTATCAGGACGCTTGGTAGGTTTTTTTCTGGTTTGCTGGATGTACTGCAACTCAGCGTTGTTCATGGCATCCAAGATTTGCTCGGCCTGCTCGGGTGAGATATTCATTTGTTGCAGTTTTTGACGCAACTCTTCCATGGCTTTTTCCCTTTCGGTCAAATCACTTTTCTGTGTGGACTTTTCATCCATAGGTTCTTCCCGTTCAGATTTTTCCCCTCTTTTTTCATCCATTTTATCGGATTCTTCAGCACCATCCTCTTGGGTTTGCTCTTCACCCTCACCATCTTTGGATTCTTTCTCTTGTTGCGATTGATCTTCCTGCTGCTGATTCTGGTCTCCTTGTTGTTGTTGATCCTGATCTTTGTTCTGATCCTGTTGCTGCTGATCTTGTTGGTTTTGCTTTTCCTTATCGTCCTTCAACTTTTCTTTAAGTGCATTAAGCTTTGGATCGTTAGGGTATTTCTGCAACCCTTCCTGAAGGACTTGTCCCAATTTACTGTAGTCACTGTTGACATATTGTTTGGCTGCTTCATTGAAATAGGTGGCAGCTGACTGGGCATAAGCAGGATCACTGCTTAGAATGATACTTGCCAGACATCCAGCAAAAAACAAACATATTTTAGTTTTCATTGATCTCATTGACATCTCCTAGGTTCTTTATAAACTCCTGATAATGAGAAACAGTTTCATCGATCTCCAAAGCTTTGTTCATCACATCCAGTGCTTCTTTGAATTTGAACTGTTCTACCAGCTTATCAGCTTCCGCTTTCATACGCTTGGCGTAGTTCGAGGGTTCCTGTTTGTCTTGATCTTGGTTATCCTTTTGATCCTGCTGCTGGTCTTCATTTTGCTCCAACCACCTGGCCAACAACTCATAATTATATCGAGCTATATCATTGGTAGGATCCTTGATCAAAGCTGTTTTAAATGCCTCTAAAGCTTCTTTGTATTTTTCACCTCGACCTAAAATCACCCCATTTTGGTTGGAGGCGGATGATGCAATGTTGCTTTTAATTGCACCAACCAACTCTACATATTTTTGCTGCGCGTCTTCTTCCTGCTCATTGAATTGATAGCTGAGCGCAAGGTCAAAGTTGGCCTCTTCTGAGTTGATCCCATATTCATTGAGCAAGGCCAGATGCTCCCTCACAGATTCCTCATAGTCGGCTTTGACATACCTTTCTTCTGCCGAATCAATGGCTTTGTTCTTTTCCGAGATTTGCGTCCAGGAAGAGGGGATTAGAAGTAATGTAGCCAATAATATTTTATTCATAAGAATTTAATGAATGGATAAGGATTACATACTTATGGTTCTTAAAGGCAGGATCATGTCAAATATGGCCAGCCCCAGGGCGGTCAACAAAAAGAAGAAATATTTGTTGGCAGAAGCTTCAACTGTTCTGGAACCAGTGACAGTACCTTCCATTTTTTCGATTACTGTAATCAGTTGTGGTATTTCCTGAACCTCATCACTGATCTCAAAGTATTGCCCATTGGTGTCACTGGCAATCCTTTTAAGGGTATTGGTGCTCAGTTTGGTTACGGCGGGGCTGTTGGTGGATTCATCCATGATGACACCATTGCCTCGAGGGATGGTGCTTCCATTAGCAGTACCTACTCCCAAGCTAAACACTTTGATTCCTTCTTCATTTAACTGGTTGAGTACACTGTTAAGGTTGTCTCCAAAGTTTTCTCCATCACTGATCAATACTATCGATTTTGATTTGGGATCTTGGTTTTCGTCTGTTCTGAATTTCTGCAAGGCCAGCGCCAATGGCGCAGCTATGTCCGTTCCATAATTGGGCACAAGACCAGTATTCAACCCATCAAGGTGGAGTTGCAGTACATTCTGGTCAAAGGTTAGGGGGCATTGCACAAAAGCTTCAGAACTGAAGATAATCAGCCCAATGCGATCGGTGCTGAAGTTTTTGATAAGATTTTTCAGCTCATATTTTACCCTTTGTAGTCTGGAAGGCCCTATGTCAGCAGCGTTCATGGATTGAGAAAGATCAATGGCAATGAACAGGTCCTTGCCTTCCTGCTTGATCTCCTTGGTGGCATTGCCAATGGAAGGACCGGCCAAAGCCACCAGAAACAAGAGAAAATAAGCAATTCTCAAGCCCATCTTAATGAGTAGACGGTGCTTTTTGACCTTTAGTCTTTTGTTGATAAGCCAAAAACGATAAAGGTAAATAAGATAAAGCACACCAAAGATGGTGGCTAAAATCAGTAGTAAAGAAACATCAGGATATGCCCAAATCATGCCTTGAAATTAGGAATTTTATATCAAAACGAAAGAATGGTCATTAAATTATTGAGCACCTAAACAGGGTGATAATTTAATATTTTCTATAAATGGTTAATAGATAGGTATATAGAAGGAGATGGGTGGCCCGAGGGTATCTTTATATTTGATATTATCGTAGATATTTGAAGAAATAATTTATTATAGAGGAACAATTACCCAAGATCAAGTAAATACACTTTCTAGATGAAGTACCGGTCAAGTTGCCTGATTTTTCTCGCGTTAAGCTTTCTTAGTTTAACGAATGGGGTTTGCCAAGGTAATTATTTGATTAAAGGAAATGTGATCGATGCCCAAACCAAGGAAATACTTTTGGGAGCGGCTATATATTGGCAGGGTGCTCAAAACTCGGGGGTGACAAGTAATACTGAAGGTGAGTTTGAAATCAAAACGGCCAAGTTGCCTCGTCAGTTGGTGGTGTCCTTTGTTGGCTATGAAAAACGCATCCTAAGCATTAGTCCTTCCACTTTTGATCAATTTTGGACGGTCAGCTTAGTGCCTGTCGCGCAAGGCTTAGAGGAGGTTGTGATCGAAGGAGGAAGGGAAGCTTCCCTTACTGAAAGTACAGATCTTGGAAAAAACACTTTGCCAATCAGCACACTGAAAAATATCCCTTCTTTATTTGGAGAGGTGGATGTCCTTAGAAGCTTGCAGCTGCTTCCTGGGGTACAGACAGTAGGGGAAGGAACTACTGGTTTGTTTGTAAGGGGAGGTTCTTCGGATCAGAACTTGATTCAACTGGATGGTGCCCCGGTCTATAACCCGTCCCATTTTTTTGGTTTTTTTTCAGTTTTTAACCCAGACGCCTTGGAGAGTGTTGATCTTTATAAAGGCAATATTCCTGCTAATTACGGTGGAAGACTCTCTTCTGTGGTAGATATCAAAATGAAGGAAGGACGGAAGGATAGGGTTCATGGGGAAGGTGGGATTGGAAACATTAGTTCAAAAATCGCTCTTGATGGACCTTTGTTTTCCGAAAAGTCAACTTTTGTGGTATCAGCAAGAAGAACTTATGTGGATGCATTTTTGGGTTTGTCAAGCAATGAGGACATCAATAGCAATACTTTATATTTTTATGATTTGGGAGGAAAATTTACTTTTCGTCCTTCGGATAATGACAAACTCAGTTTCTCAAGTTACTATGGAAGTGATTATTTAGAAGTAGAAGGCTTATTTGGCTTTGGATGGAAAAACTGGATCAGTTCAGGTGACTGGAGCCGAACAATCAATGATCAATGGTATTTGGATGTAAATGGTTATTATTCCCAATATGCTTATTCAATAGATATCAAGGACGATGAGAATGGTTTTTTATGGAAAAACATCCTTTCTGAATCGGGTTTTCGGCCTTCATTGACTTGGCATCCAAGTGATGTTGCTGTTTTTGAAATGGGATTGCATTCCCGGTATTATCATTTTTCACCTGTAAAAATGACTGTTCCGTCTGAAAGTAAAGTGGAACCAATCAAAACCAATTCTGAAAACGCTTTACAAAATGATCTCTTTGTTTCCAGTGATATTGATATTAATCCCAAACTAAAAATAGAAGGTGGAATTAGGTTAAGCTTGTACATAAGGATTGGGAAGGGAGTGCAATACATTTATGAAAATGAACCAAGTGATCGGGAAGAAGAAATTATAGACACTTTGTATTTTGATAGTTTTGAAAAAATGAAAGCTTATCAAGCTTTGGAGCCTAGGCTTTCTGTTCGTTTTAAACTAAAGGAAAATACCGCTGTCAAGGCAGCCTATAACAGGAACTACCAGTATTTGCAAATGGCGGCAAACAATTCGGCCGGGCTGCCGATTGATCGCTGGGCAATGGCCAGTGAGTATATCCAACCCGTAAAAAGCGATCAATATTCCGTAGGGCTGTTCAAAACTTACAAAGAAAATAGGTGGGAACTTAGCCTTGAAACTTATTATAAAGATTATAAGCATATCATTGATGTCAAGCAAGGAGCAGATATCCTGTTTACAGACAATATTGAATCGCAGGTTTTAAGTGGCAAAGGTTGGTCATATGGCTTGGAAATGATGATCAAAAAGAACCTGGGAAGGACAACAGGCTGGTTAGGTTACACTTATTCCAGAACATATCGACAGGTTCCGGGGATCAGTGAGGGTGAGGCCTATAACCCTCGCTATGATAGGCCTCATGATGTTTCCTTTGTCTTTCAACGGGAATTCAGTGAACGGTTGACGGGAAATATTACGTTTGTATATTCCACTGGGCAAGCGGTAAGTTATCCTGTTGGTTCTTATTCTGTGGATAGTCAGGAAATCCCCGTGTATAGCTCCAAAAGAAATGAAGACCGTTTCCCTGACTACCATCGTATGGATGCTTCTGTAATCTTAAAGAATAAAGACAAGGGCAAAATGTGGCGAGGAAGCTGGAGCTTTAGTATCTATAATTTGTATGGTAGAAAAAACCCTTATTCATACCAGTTTACTAATATTATCAACAATGATATTAACTATAGCTCTTCATCAGGTGAACCGATATACTCGCGCAGGCCTGGTGTGGTAATGACTTATCTGTTTACCTTCCTGCCATCCGTTTCCTATAACTTTGAATTTTGATCATAATGAAAATCAATCGGTTAATATTTCTGGTTTTTCTGCTTTTTTCATGTCAAGAAGAAGTTATACTGGAGTTGAGGGAGGAGCCTTCTAATACCGTAATTGAAGGTTTTTGGACAGATACAAGGTCTCTTAACCAAGTTCGGATTACTAAAAGCAGGGGCTATTATGATTCATCTTATTATCAACCTATTTCAAATGCAAAGGTGTCCATATACCATCATGAAAGAAATAGGGAAATTGAGTTCTTCTTTTCCAGCAAAACCGAAACCTACTTACCAGGAACCAATCTTGATGGAGAAGAGGGAGAGCATTACACCTTGAAAGTTAAGGTAGGCAATAATGAATATGAATCTTCTGGAGAATTACTGGAAGCTCCAGAACTGGATAGTTTGAGTTATTCATATCATGAAAAACAGGCCTTCAGGCCGGCAGGGTATTATTTGAAACTACATGGGAATATACCGTTTGAAGAGAACAACTATTATCGAATTAGGGTGGTGAGAAATGATACTTTACTGAACAGAAAAGGAGACTACCTTTTGTTTGATGACACTTTTGGCACTGGTGTGATAGAGGATGGTTTTGAATTGGATAATATTCCTTTCAAGAAAGGGGATGAGGCTAAAGTGACCTTGTTCAGGTTGAACAAGAGTGCCTATAATTACCTTCAGGATTTAGTGGGCTTGCTTTATAACGATGGAGGTCTTTTTAGCCCGCCACCACAAAACCCACAAAGCAACATTGAACTGGTAAAAGGACAAGATCCTGCTTTGGGATATTTTATGGTATCTCCGGTTATATCTGAATCAATTACAATACAATAGCTTTTTTGGGTTTCTCTCAGTAGACTTTTTAAGTGTCCCTTTGTGTTTTTTTTGTATTTTTAGGCTTCCAAGTTGTCCAAATGACTTGGAGAGAGAAAAGCATAAAAAATTGAATTATCCTCATGTGGTTGCTAATCAATTTCTTAAGGATTGATGGTTTTCACTTTGGGGATTTGTTTAAATAATCCATCTTTGGACGAGTCACAAAAGAAATTTATTGAGATAAAGAAGGTGATCAAGGACAAGAATCCTTCATTGCTAAAATGGATTCCGGGTTTTGTATTGAACTATATTCGGAGAATCGCCCATGAAGATGATGTTAACCGCATGATGGGTGATTACGGCCATTTATATGGACTGGAGTTTGTCAATGCGCTCATTCATGATTTTGGCGTCAAAATAGAACTCCTTGGTGCGGATAACATCCCAATGGATGAGCCTGTTATATTTGCATCCAACCATCCTTTGGGAGGATTGGATGGCATTGCTTTTATGTATGCCTTAGGCAAATATAGACAGGACTTAAGGTTCTTGGTCAATGATATCCTGACCAACATCAAAAACTTTGAGCCTTTGTTTATTCCAGTAAATAAACATGGAAGTCACGGAAGGTCAGCAGCTAAGCTGATTGAAGAGACTTATGCAGGAGATCATGCGGTACTTGTATTTCCAGCCGGTTTGGTTTCAAGAAAGCAAAAGGAAGGGATCAAGGACTTGGAATGGAAGAAGAGTTTTATCAGTAAAGCCAAGAAGTACCATAAGAATGTGGTCCCGGTTTATATTGATGGAAAGAATTCCTCTTTCTTTTACAACTTGGCCAATATCAGGAAAAAAATAGGCATCAAAGCAAATATTGAGATGATGTATTTAGCAGATGAAATGTTTGGCCAAAAGAATAAAAAAGTGACCATACATGTAGGAAAACCAATTTCTTACCAGTATTTTGATGAATCAAAAAGTGAAAAGGACTGGGCAGAGGAGGTAAAAGAAGAAGTTTATTCCTTAGCCACAGAAAGTTAAGTTTTTATGCAAGATATTATAGCCCCTATAGATAAGGACATTTTAAAAAGGGAGTTGACGCTTGAGCGCTTTCTTAGACATACCAATAATGGTGACAATCAGGTTTACTTGGTGAACCACCATAATTCGCCCAATGTCATGCAAGAAATCGGAAGACTCAGAGAACTGACCTTTAGGGGAGCAGGGGGAGGTACAGGCCTTCCTATTGATATAGATGAGAATGATACCTGTGAAAATTGTTATGAGCAATTGATTGCTTGGAATCCTGTTGAGGAAGAAATCATTGCAGGTTATAGATTGATAGACTGTAACAAAGCTGGGCTTAATGATCACGGTGAGGTAAACCTATCTACCGCCCACCTTTTTAAATTTACGGATAAGTTCAAAAAAGATTATTTGCCATACACCATTGAGTTGGGCAGGTCTTTTGTTCAACCTAAATACCAGCCGAGGAAAGACAACCGAAAAGGTGTGTTTTCATTGGATAACTTGTGGGACGGATTGGGAGCGGTGGTGGTTTTGCATCCTGAGGTAAAATATTTGTTTGGAAAAGTAACCATGTACCCTCACTTTAATGCAGAGGCCAGAGACTTGTTGCTTTACTTTATGAACCACTATTTTCCAGATAAAGAACACTTGGTAGAGCCTTTAACTCCATTACCATACAAGACTGATATCAGTTCTATCGAAGGGGTTTTTGAGGGACTTGACTATAAGGAGGGGTATAAAGAATTGAACACGCGTGTAAGAGCTCTTGGTGAAAATATCCCACCTTTGATCAATACTTATATGAATTTGTCTCCGACCATGAAGACTTTTGGTACAGCTATGAACAATGAGTTTGGTGCTGTGGAAGAGACAGGGATTATGATCACTATAGCGGATATCTATGATACCAAAAAAGAGAGACATATAGAAACCTATGAACGTGATAAGGACTTCGATAGAAAAGTAAAAGATTAAGATTTTTATAAAGAAAGAGTGAAGCCGCTAATGTTGATTTAGCGGTTTTTTTATGTCCAATAAGCAGGTTGTAACTAGTCTATTGTTTTTTAAAATAAATATATATGTATTTATAATTCTTTTTAGTATATTTGAAATGCAATTTTTAAACACTTTGTGAAACGGTCGATTTTTATTGAGGCTAATTCCAGTTTTGAAATACTGAATGAAAAGTTCCGGTTTTTCCAGGTGTTTGGTTAGTTTTTTTAACAATAAATGTCAATCTCAATGAACTGCAAACTAAATTTTGTTGGGGCTATTTTAGCCACCTTATTACTTTTCTTTTCATGTACAGAGGAAACTGTAGAACCTCAAGCCGAGACCTATCCAGTCGTATTTGGATTTAGACTTACGGATGATGATGTCAATGCTAGGAAACAGCAATCTAACATGACATTGGTCGTAAAGGCAATAATCACCATAACGAATGAAGATGGTTCTCCTACGAATTATACTAAGAGTGAGTTAGAGATTTATGAGGATGATGGAATTTTCTATTCGGATAATTTATATCTAAATGCTGGGAAGAATATTATTACAAGATTGAGATTGGTTGATGGTGAAGGGACGACGCTTTTTGCCATTCCTGAAGATGTGAATATTCAAAAGCACGTAAACAAACAATTACCAATAACCATTAACGTAGAGCAAAGCAGCTCTACCAGAACGATCTTATTGGATATCATCTCTACACTTGGAATGACGCCAGAAGAGTTCGGATATGATCCTGATGAAATTCATTTTAAAGAGTTGAAATATTTTTTAGTTTGTTTCAAAGATGAGTTTGATGATGCTTTATATGTAAAAGGTGAGCTATATTTTGGAGAAAATAAACGTAAATATGAAATAGACTCTGTAACTAAAATATTTTACAATAATGAGGATGGAAAATTGATATATGAGGATTTACGTTACTATAAAGTGGAAGCTAAAGATAATTATAGTAAGTATTTTCCAATATGGACAGAATATTTTGATCACATGTTAGAAAAATATAGAAAGGAACCTTTGGAGATTGTTCTTAAAAGATGGGCTGGAAATGGAACTGTAGATGTAGGAGATTTCTACTTGACCAGTCAAGAAGAAGTGGATGAATTTGGAGCAAAAAAATTGGATTATCTTATTGGTAATCTGACCATAGACGACAAAAGGCAAATTGGTAAAAGCCCAATAACAAATTTAACAAGTATTAGTAGGCTTTTACAAATAAATGGAAATCTTACTATTAAAGATAACCCTTATTTGGAATCCCTAGATGGGATGATCCTAAATGACGTTGAGGGAGATGTAGTGATTGAAGGAAATGACAAATTAATTTCTCTTGATGGCTTATGGAATTTCAAGCGATTGGATGGCACTTTGGTTATAAATAATAATTCTTCATTAACTTCTTTCTGTGGAATTACCAAGCTTTTTCATAATTCCAGATTTATCTCAGAAATATCAGGCAATGCTTTTAACCCGACTGCTGAAGAGATTGGGAGTGGAGAATGTAGCATTGAAGATTAACCTGCCAATTTCCTGATCATGCCTCCAAAAATGGGGCCATGGAAAGGATAGACTGCATACCAATAAAGTCTGCCCCAAAGTCCTTTGGGGCGGAAGGTGGCGGTTTGGGTGAGCACACCTTTTTCTATTTTGAATTCCAGCCAAGCATCTCCAGGTACTTTCATCTCCGCATAAAGCAACAACCTTTTTTCCTCCTTTTGAGCATATAATACTCTCCAGAAATCCACCGAATCTCCTGAGTTTATAGTATGAACATGCGTTCTTCCCCTTCTGAGTCCAACGCCACCCACTAATTTGTCCAAAAATCCCCTGAACTTCCAAAGCCAATTGCCATAATACCAACCAGTGTCTCCACCTATTTGCCAAATTTTTTCTAAGGATTGCTGTTCATCATTAACTGGCAAAGACCTTTGATCCTGCATACAGCCATGTTTAGGAACCTTGATAAACTCTGAAATATTCTGATCAAAACGACCACTGATCAATGAATCCTTCCAACTAGAGATCACCTCTTGTGATTCAATTTTCGTAAAAGCCCTGCGCAAAGCTGTTTGATAGGAGATAGGTTCAATTTCCAATGCTTGGGCAAGGTTATTTGGTTTACAGACTACCTCGACCTTCATACTATCGACCAAAGCAACCGCTAATTTATAAGAGGTGCTGGTCACAAAAAAAAGCCAATAGGAGGATAGTCGGGGAGTCATAACTGGAACCACCCAAATAGACCTCCTAAGATCCCGATTTTTGGCATAGCCTAATAACATGGCTTTATAGGTTAAGATATCAGGTCCTCCGATATCAAAGTGTTTGTCATAAGTAATTGTGTTGAAAAGAGAACGGCTTAGGTAGGCTATGACATTGCGTATGGCGATGGGTTGGCATTTCGTATGCAACCATCTTGGAGCGATCATTATCGGTAATTTTTCCACCAAGTCCCTGATGATTTCAAATGATGCACTTCCCGAACCAATAATAATTCCTGCTCTCAGTGCCGTAAAATGATATCTTCCCTTAGATAATTCATCTTCAACAGCCTTTCTGGATAGCAGGTGCTTGGATAGTACTTCGTTGTTGATGATACCACCTAAGTAAATCACATGTTGGACGGTTGTCGTATCAATGCATTTTCTAAAGTTCTGAGCAGATTTAAGCTCCAATTCACTAAAATCATCAGCAGTGGACATGGAATGAATCAAATAATAAGCCCCATCTATATCTTTAGGGATATTGTTTAGTGTATCCTCTTTTAAAAAGTCGACTTCAACTACTTCCACTTGGCCATGAAGCGATGAAGGAAAAGTAAATCTATTTCGGTCCCGTACACAACAAACTACTTGGTGTCCGTGATAAACCAAAGCTGGAAGGATTCTTTTTCCAATATATCCTGTAGCGCCTGTCAGTAAGATCTTCACTAGAATAGTTTTTTTTATAAGACATTCAAGACGGAAAAATGTTTAAAATCAAAATGCCCAACGATAAGTTTGGGCATTTTGATTTGTTTTTGGTGAGAGACTTTATTAACCAATACTGATTCCCAAAAGCTTATAAAATTCCTTTAGAATAGCAGGGTGGCCAGGCCAAGCTGGTGAGGTAACGAGGTTGCCATCCACAATGGCCTCATCAGCTGGAATATTTTTCCAGGTTCCTCCCGCCAGCTCGATATCAGGACCTATTGCTACATAAGCTGTAAGGGTTCTTCCTTTTAACACTTTTGCCGTGGTGAGAATTTGTATTCCGTGGCAGATGGCTGCAACAGGCTTGTCCTTCTCAAAAAAATGTTGGGTAATCTTGATTACTTTTTCATTTAAACGGATGTATTCAGGAGCTCTACCTCCAGCTACATAAAGCCCATCATAGTCAGCTGGATCTACCTGGTCAAAATCAGCGGTGATTCCAAACCGGTGTCCTGGGGTTTCCTTGTAAGTTTGATCGCCTACAAAGTCATGGACAGCAGTGGGGACTGTATCTCCCTTTTTTCTGTCCGGGGCAATTGTATCGACTTTAAGTCCTACAGATAGCATGGCTTGAAAGGGTACCATGGCTTCATAGTCTTCCACATAATCACCAACCAGCATCAAAATTTTCTTAGACATAATTTTAGGGTTAAAAGTATTAAGAAATTTAATTTAGATAATCACTATTTACAACGCTCTAAAAAGTGCTTTCGTTTTACTTTATAGATTAATAAATGATTAAACTGAACATCAAATTTTAGCGTTGAAAAATGTTTTTGAAAAAAATGCTAATAGATCTTGTGTGTTTTATTAAAATAAAGTTAAAGTTCTGTTTATTTTTTTAAATTTGTTTTGGCTGATGGCCTAAATAATTAAACCCATAAGGCTTTTATTCTTAAAGCTGACAGTTCAATCTATAAAAAAGAACCTAAATTGAAACCTTTAAAAAATATCCTCACCGTCCTGTTTTGTTTCTTCTTTTTTGTAGCCTCGGCTCAGAAAAAAGAAAAATTGAATGTTTTGTTTCTGATTGCGGATGACCTTACTGCTACAGCAGTTTCAGCATATGGTAATCCGATAGAAATTACCCCAAATATTGATCAGTTGGCCAAAGAAGGTACTTTATACAGCAGTGCCTATTGTCAGTTTCCTATATGCGGACCATCCCGGGCCTCATTTATGTCAGGGTACTATCCACATGCTACTGAGACATTTGGATACACCAGTGGAAGGGAGAATTTAGGTCCAGATAAGGTTACTTGGTCGCAGCTCTTTAAGCAAAATGATTATTACACAGCCCGCGTGAGCAAAATTTATCATATGGGGGTTCCCATTGATATAGAGTTGGGGTCTGATGGGGCGGACGATGAGGCCTCTTGGGAAGAACGTTTTAACAGCAAAGGTCCAGAGTGGACAGCAGAAGGAGAGGCTGAATTGGTGCAGGGTAATCCTTATGGAACCTTGCCTAGAAAAGGGGGGAATGTCATGACGATTGTCAAAGCCGAAGGAGATGATTTGGTGCATTCTGATGGCCGTACCGCAGAAAAAGCATCTGAACTCATTCGGGCACATAAGGATGAACCTTTCTTCTTGGCGGTTGGCTTTGTAAGACCCCATGTGCCTTTTGTGGCTCCCAAAAACTATTTCCGACCATTCCCTTACCAAGAGATGGTCTTGCCACCAAAAGTAATAGGGGACTGGGATGATATCCCTGCCAATGGGATCAATTACGTGACCAGTGTCAATGCACAGATGTCTGAAGATCAGCAGAAAAAAGCCATTGGGGCTTATTATGCCTCAGTTTCTTACATGGATGCCCAAGTGGGTAAGGTGTTGAATACCTTGAAGGAAGAAGGCCTTGAGGACAATACCATTGTAATTTTCACTTCTGATCATGGTTTTCATTTGGGAGAACATGACTTTTGGATGAAAGTAAGCTTGCATGAGGAATCGGCTAAAGTCCCTTTGATCATCAAGGTGCCAGGGAAAGAACCTGCCGTGTGTCATTCTTTTGCTGAGCTAATAGACCTTTATCCAACCATTGCGGAGCTAGCGGGGCTGAAATTACCAAATGCCATTCAAGGAAAAAGTTTGGTGAAAACGCTGGATGATCCATCTTATAAAGTAAGGGATATGGCTTTTTCGGTTTCCAGATGGAGAGGGAAGCCGCTATTTTTATTAAGAAGTGAGAAGTGGGCATTTATCCAATATGAGGAAGATGGAAATGGAGGAATGGAGTTGTTTGACATGGAAAGGGATCCAATGCAGTTCAATAACCTTGCCCTTAACCCTCAATATAGAGAGGTGGTGAGCGACTTTAAAACAAGACTAAAAGAGAAGTTGGCAGAGGTGAGGGACAATGACCTGGGCAAAACATATCAATAAGTTGAATAATGCAAAACATATTTATCAATCATATACACCAATCATGTCAAGAATTTTAATTTGGGTCATTTTGGCCGTAACCATCTTTTCCTGTTCAGCGCCAGAAGAGCAAAAACCACCGAATATAGTCATCATTGTTTCCGACGACCACACGCGGCAAGCAATCAGTGCTTATGGTAGTCAAATTACCCAAACTCCAAATATTGACCGCATTGCCAATGAAGGTGTGTTGTTTAACAATGCCTATGTGACCAATTCAATTTGTGGGCCAAGCCGAGCCGTTTTATTGACAGGTAAATACAGTCATTTGAACGGCTTTAGAAGAAACACAGATAGCAAATTTAACCCTGGACAGGACCAATTTGTGAAGCATTTACAGGCAGCAGGCTACCAAACCGCTTGGATCGGAAAGTACCACTTAGGTGAAAATCCTCAGGGCTTGGATTATTATGAAATTTTGCCTGGTCAAGGATACTATTTCAACCCTGACTTTATCATTAAAGACAGTACGGAAAGAATTAGAAAGGAAGGTTATGTAAGTGACCTTGTGGAAGATGCAGCGGAAAACTGGTTGGATAGAAGAGACCCTGATAAGCCTTTCTGTGTGATTATCGGACATAAAGCAACCCATAGAACTTGGATGCCTGACTTACAGGACATGGATATGTTCGATGATGTGACTTTTCCTATTCCTGATAACTTCTACGATAATTATGTTGGAAGAAAGGCGGCGATGGAAAATGATATGTCTGTGGACAAAACCATGATCATGGGCTATGACCTGAAAATGTTTCCTGATGATACAAAGGACAGAAATGTTACCCGCATGACCCCGGAACAAAGAGCTCAGTTTGACGCGCATTATAAACCTATCCATGAAGAGCTAAAGGCACTGAACCTTTCAGGAAAGGAATTGGTGGAATGGAAATATCAGCAATACATGAGGGATTATTTGGCCACTGCGGAATCCATGGATAGGAATATAGGCCGTACTTTGGACTACCTTAAAGAACATGGATTGGATGAAAATACCATTGTAATCTATACCTCAGATCAAGGTTTTTACCTTGGAGAGCATGGCTGGTTTGACAAGAGATTTATGTATGAGGAGTCTTTTAGCACTCCTATGATGATGAAATATCCAGGAGTAATCGCGCCAGGTACAAAATCCAACGAAATGGTCATGAATTTGGATATTGCCCCAACCGTTTTGGAAGCTGCTGGGGTGGCCATTCCAGAGGACCTTCAAGGAGAGTCCATGCTGCCGGTACTGACCGGTCAAAAAGAAAAGGGAAGGGAAGTTCTTTACTATCATTATTATGAAGTAGGAGAACATAATGTATCTCCGCATTTTGGTGTAAAGACGGACCGCTATAAGATTATCCGTTTTTACAATCAGGTAGATTCTTGGGAATTATTTGACTTGCAAAAAGACCCAAGTGAAATGAACAATATTTATGGAGAAGAGCAATATGCGGAAGTTCAGAAGGAAATGAAGACTAAGTTGCTAGAGGCTATCAAAAAATATGAAGATACCGAGGCAGAGGAGATTTTTCACCAAGATATAGATGAAGCTCAAATTGAGAAGAAATAGTTTCTTTTAGTTTGTACCTGAAAAGCACTAGGCTCCGGTTGGGGCTTGGTGCTTTTTTATTTTACTGTTTTTAAATGGGCTTTATTCCTTACGGTAAGTTGATCCATCTGATTAAGTGAATGACATTTACACTGCTGGTTAAAAAGATCTTTTCAAAAATCGGTATCTTTCTTCTAAATTGAAAAGTTCAACTATGCGAAAATTTTTGTTTGGAGTTTTAATAGGACTTGCACTTTGGGGCATCATCCGTTGGGTATCTAAGGGAGTTGAAGAAAAAAACACGTTAGAAGAGAGCACCAGCTTGATCCAGCAAGAGGTTAACAATGTTAGCAAGTTGATTGTAACAGAAGGTCATTTTTCTCAAGTATATAACTATAAACAGTCTGAAGGGGTTTTTGGCAACTTGTGGAGGACAGAAAAGAAGGCCCTGGTTGTGGTGAATGCCGATGTTCAGATTGCATATGATTTGTCAATGATTACGTTTCAAATCGATGAGACCTCCAAGACATTATTTATTCAATCCATCCCGGAGCCTGAGTTAAAGATTTTTCCCGATTTCCAATATTATGATGCAGAGGGAGATTATTTCAACCCTTTTGACGCAGATGATTTCAACACCATCAAGACACGAGTAAATGCCTCGTTGAAGAAAAAAATCCAAGCCTCAGACCTTAAAGACCAAGCTAAAAGCAGGCTCATTGCAGAATTGGCCCGTTTCTATATATTGACCAACTCTTTAGGGTGGAAGTTAGTTTATGAAGGCGAAGAGGTGATCAATGAAAAGGATTTTCAATTAAAGGCAACTCATTGAAAAGATAATCCAATTGAAGTTAGTTATTAACCATTTGTTTTTGATAATGTAAGGATATGAAGGTTTTACTTTTGATTTAAATATTAAAATTATATTTTTAAAAAGGAATCAAAAGTAAATTAATTATGAAATCAGTTTTACGGGTTGCATTAGCTATATTTGGAATCCTTGGAGTAGTTTCTTGCCAATCCGAAAAGGAAGAGATTAAAAGGCCCAATATTATTTATATTTATGCAGATGACTTAGGTTATGGAGAAATTGGACCTAATGGTCAAAGTAAGATTAAAACCCCAAATTTGGATAAAATGGCCAGCGAGGGCATGGTGTTTACCCAGCATTATACCTCATCTCCAGTTTGTGCGCCTGCAAGGTGCGCACTTTTGACAGGAAAGCATACCGGGCATTCTTATATTAGGGGAAATAAACCTGTAATGCCAGCAAGCTTTACAGATCAAATTGAAAATGGTCAACAGCCAATTCCCGCAGGAACCATAACCATTGGGAAAATGCTACAAGATGCAGGTTACAAAACTGCTGGAATAGGAAAGTGGGGCCTAGGTATGGTCGGCAATTCAGGAGAGCCAAATAAGCAAGGGTTCGATTATTTTTATGGTTTCTTAGACCAACGTCAAGCCCATAACTTTTACCCCACTCACTTGTGGGAAAATGATCAATGGGACAGCCTCAATAACCCCTATATTTTTGTGCATACTCCTTCTGCCAGAAATAGCAAAGGAAGCCAATCAGCGCTGGAACAATTCGAAAAGAGTGATCTGGAATATGGTGATGAAGGTTTTTTTGATGCTTACAAAGGCAATGATTATGCAGTGGATAAAATGACAGAAAAAGCAGAAGCTTTTATCCGAGAAAATAAGGATGGAGAGTTTTTCCTTTACCTGCCCTATACGATCCCTCATGTCTCACTTCAAGTTCCCGATGAAGCATTAACGCCTTATTTAGGGATGTTTGAGGAAGAGCCATATTTGGGGCAGCAAGGCTACGCACCACATGAATTTCCAAAGTCAGCTTATGCTGCTATGATCAGTTATTTGGATCAGGAAGTAGGTAAAATCTTTACCTTGTTGGAAGAGCTTGGCTTGGATGAAAACACCATGGTGGTGTTTTCCAGTGACAATGGCCCTACTTTCAATGGGGGAGTGGACGCGGCTTATTTCGAAAGTACAGCTGGCCTGAGAGGTTTAAAAATGGATGTTTATGAGGGTGGAATCCGCATGCCTATGATTGCCAGATGGCCAGGAAAGATCAAAGCGGGGAGCGTCAGTGAGCATATTTCAGCCCAGTATGATGTGATGGCTACTTTGGGAGAATTGGCGCAAGCTAAAGTTCCTAAGGAAACAGATGGCATCTCTTTTTTACCTACCTTGTTAGGGGACAGTGGAGCGCAAATAAGCCACGAATACCTTTATTTTGAATATCCTGAAAAAAGAGGTCAATTGGCTATTCGTATGGGTAAATGGAAAGGCGTTAAAACTGATGTGGCAAAAAATCTTGAAAGCCCCTGGCAGCTATTTGACTTGGAGTCTGATAGAAATGAGGAAAATGATATTGCGGCGCAACACCCTGATATTTTGAAACAACTCGATGAAATTGTTAAAAAGGAGCATATATCACCTGAATTTGATAATTGGAATTTTGTGGATAGAATGCTTGGACAAACCGCAGCACAAAATTAAAGTAACCTTGAAAAAATTGACAAAACAAAAACCCATTCTACTTCACTTCCTTATTTTAGGATTGACACTGATTTTAGGCGCATGTTCAAAGAAGGGGGAAGGTACTATGTTGGCACCATCCAAGCCTAATGTGATCCTGATCAATGTAGATGACTTGGGCTGGAGAGATTTGGGTTTTATGGGCAGTGATTATTATGAAACCCCCAACCTAGATAAGCTCAGTCAGGATGGAATTGTTTTTACGAACGCATACGCAGGAGCTTCCAATTGTGCCCCTTCAAGAGCCAATATGATCAGTGGCAAGTATGGGCCAAGACATGGTGTCTATACAGTAAGTCCTTCTGATCGTGGTAATTCGAAAACAAGGCAATTGATCCCCACGAAGAACAATGATACACTGGCTGACTCATTGTTTACCCTTGGTGAAATGTTCCATGCGAATGGTTATACCACTGGGACTTTTGGAAAGTGGCATGTCAGTGATGACCCAACTTTGATGGGGTTTGATGTCAATGTAGGAGGGAATCACAAGGGAAATCCAGGGAAGGGCGGATACTTTAGTCCTTATAATGTAGAACACTTGGAAGATGGACCAGAAGGGGAATATTTGACAGATCGTCTAACTGATGAGGCTATTCGATTTGTCAAGACAAATCAAGAAAAACCGTTCTTTTTATATTTGCCTTTTTACACAGTCCATAGCCCTTTGATGGGAAAGCCAGCATTGGTGGAAAAGTACCAGTCCAAAGAAGGTTTGGGAGGGCAGGATAATGCAGTTTATGCAGCCATGGTTGCTTCTATGGATGAAAATGTGGGAAGGCTGCTGAAAGCTGTGGCTGACTTAGGTTTGGAAGAAAATACAATAATCCTATTTACTTCTGACAATGGTGGAATCCGTAAGACATCCAACCAATACCCTTTGCGTGCTGGTAAAGGATCTTATTACGAGGGTGGAATTAGAGTACCGATGGTGATCAAATATCCTAATAAGATCAAAGCAGGGCAAAAAGTGGATCAGCCTGTCATGCAAATGGACTTTTTTCCTACTTTGCAAAGCATCATTGGAGCTGAAAAAACAAATCCTAACTTAGATGGTCAGGACTTGAGCCCTTTGCTGTTTGATGGGAAAAGTTTGGCGGAAAGGGATTTGTTTTGGCACTTTCCTATTTATTTGGAGGCATATTCTCCTAAGGATGACCAGGCAAAAGATCCTCTCTTCAGGACTCGACCAGGATCAGTGATAAGATCAGGTAAATGGAAATTGCACGAGTACTTTGAAGATGGTGGCCTTGAGCTTTATAATTTAGAGGAAGACCTTACGGAGCAGCACAATGTAGCAGAGCAATTTCCAGAGGTAACCACTGCTCTTTTTACAAAACTTCAGGAATGGAGAAAAGCGACCGGTGCGCCCCTTCCTACTGAAAGAAATCCAGCATATGATGCTTTATTTGAAAAAAACCAGCAAGCGAAAGTAATGCAATAAATACCAATTGATATGAAAAAATATGCCCTTATTGTCTCCCTGCTTTTAGTTAAGCTATCTGTTACGGCCCAGGAATTGGTCTGGTACGATCCATTGGCAGCTGATGGTCAAATATTAGAAGGTCAGGGCTGGGAGGGAATAGGCTATAATCGGTTACCTGATGATGCTGAGCAGAAAGTGCGGAAACCGGTTTGGGGATTGTCCAGACATGCGGCAGGAGTCTTGTTGCGGTTTCAGTCAGATGCTGAGATGATTCAGGTAAAATATAATTCTGGAGGCAACTTGCAGATGCCGCATATGCCTGCAACTGGCGTGAGTGGTTTGGATTTATACACCAAGAATGATCAAGGACAATGGATTTGGGTAAGGGGAAAATATAGCTTTGGTAAAGAAGTAAGCTACCAATTCATTACACCAGATTCACCAGCTCAGGGACGCGAATACCAACTTTATCTGCCCTTATATAATCAAGTCGATAGCCTTATGATTGGGGTTAATGGGCATGATAGATTTGAGTTTATAGGGAAAAGAACCGAAAAGCCAGTGGTGGTTTATGGTACTTCTATTGCACAGGGGGCATGCGCCTCACGCCCAGGAATGGCTTGGACGAATATTGTGGGCAGGGAGATGGATATGCCAATGATCAATTTGGCTTTTTCAGGTAATGGTCGGTTGGAGCCAGAATTGATTGAATATATCAATACCATTGACGCGAAAGCCTTTGTGCTGGACTGTTTGCCTAACTTAGGGCCTGGAGGTGGCTTTACGGAAGAGGTGGTAAAAGAAAAGATCCTGCAATCTGTAAAATCCCTGAAAGCCCAACATCCTAATACGCCTGTCCTTTTGGTGGAGCATGATGGCTATTCAGATGGTTTGATTGATTCTGAACGTGAGCAGACTTACTTATTGCTCAACAAATGGACTGAAGACTGTTTTCAGGAGTTGAAGAAGATGGGAGTGGATCAGCTTTACCTGTTGACCTATGATGAAATCAATATGGGAAATGATGATTTTGTAGATGGTACACACCCAACTGATTTGGGAATGCGGCACTATGCGGATGCCTATATCAAAAAGTTTAAAGAGGTTTTTTCTGACAATTAAAATAGGTCTTAATTGGTTTCCTCCCAATCTTGGTTGTTTCGTAAGTCAAATAGTTTTTGATACAACAAATTCAGTCCAAAAGTACCTCGTAGTCCATAGTCAGAAATGGTTTTTACCTGCCCATGATCATAGTGAATGGTTAGAAAAACCTTTTGGTCATCTGTCCAATTGACAGCATATTCGTTTTCTAGTTCAGGAAAATTGATATAATTCAATATTTGAGTGATTTCCTCCCACGATTCCTTCTTTATGTTAGTTCTAAAATCCATTTCTTTGGATATTTCCCCTCTTTTCTCTTCAAAATTGTAAGCTTCCGCGTGAAAGGTCGATAAGGATGACGGGAATAGTTCTAAGGAAAATACAGGGCAGGTGCCGAAACAATAGTCAGTTTTGAATTCAATTTTATTGATTTCATAGGGCATTGGATGGTTATTGGCTTCTATGACATGGCCGAATTTAAAAGTAAAGGTCTTTACTTCAAGTGAAGGATTGACATCTTGGTCAGAAAAGTACACTTCTGGGGAAAAGGAAAAGATATCAATCAATGAATCATTTCTGACAGAGGGAAAAATAAAGTCTTGAAAGTAATGTCCATTCGACAAGGCAATTACCTGGACTGAATCTTTTTCAATAGCCATTATTAAATAGGATGTAAATCCATATTGCTCTCCAGTGACCAATAGGTCTCTTTCTTGGTTATTGTCAAAATCCCCTTTGAAGTAACTACCTCTGATGTCTAGGGAGTCAGCAGTTTTTTTAATAAGTGTTGGGTTATTCTCCGTTTGGAATTCTGAAATGGCTTTCAGTTTGAAGTTCTTAAAAGTGCCTCCAAGCTCGTTTAGAAATAAAATCACATCTTTATCAGAATTCAAATTTTCGATCTTTGATGAAATTGAACTGGTATCTTCTTGACATTTTACCTGATGGGTGCCAAGAATAAACATCAGTCCAAACGACAGAATATATTTCAATACTGATTGTATCATTTACAAGCTATCTCAAACCTATTAATGGTAATTTGGCCCAAAGAAACAGGAAACTTTGACCTTTCAATTTGAGCAAGGTAATATTTTTTCAGAAAGATCGAAGCCTGATAGATTTTAGTGTTTATTTTACAAAGGCCTTTGATATCAATATTGGATATTTACATTGCTCCACCTAAGGCAAGATACAAGTTGACCCTTTGGACGATTTTTTCAGTTTGTACCCGAAGCAGTGTGATTTGGGAAGTATACAGGTCCATTTGTTGTAAAGTCAGATCTCTAAGGTCTGACTTACCTACTTTGTAGGAAATTTCTTGAAGTTCATAGGCTTTTTGGTTTTGTAGTACTTCCTCTTTTAGTATTTTTTCTCTTTGATCCACTGTCTGTACTGTTTCAAGAGTACTTTCTACATCATTAATGGCTGACAATACGGTCTGGGCATACTCATGAACAGCCTGTTCTTGTTCATACGTTTTGACTTCAAGGTTTTCCTTAAGGATACCTCCTTGGTAAATAGGCGCTACCAAAGAACCACCTAAGCTCCTAATGGGGTTTGAAAACTCAGGGACTAAGGTAAATATATTGCTGTTTACCGCACCAAATCCTCCAGTAAGGCTGATTTGGGGAAGCCGGGCTGCTTTGGCTGACCTGACCCGGTGAAAACTTGCATTGAAGCGGTGCTGAGCCGCCAAAACATCTGGCCTTCTCTCTAATATCTGAAGAGGAATACCGGCCGGGATGATACTGTTGATTTCCATCAAATCCCCTTCTACGCTGATAAGGTTGGAAGGGTATCTGCCCAGCAGAAGTTCCAGCGCCCTGATTTGGTTGCTATAAGCCAGTTCTAGCAAACTAAAACCGTCTTTGATATTAGTCAGGTTAGCTTTGGCGATCACCAGATCCTTTTCATTGCCAATTCCCACTTGAAATCGCTTGTCAGCTATTTGTACCAGTTGCTCAGACAGGTCAAGCATTTCTATAGCCAGTTCCTTTTCCAAATAGATTTCAATGGCCAGGTAATAATTCCTGACCACAGCTGCCGCGATAGAAAGTTTGGCAAAGCTCAGCTCCATGGCAGCAGCTTCGTATTCTTGTATTTGGGCATGTTTAGTATTTCGGAGCTTGCCCCAAATATCAAATTCCCATGCTGCTGAAAATATAGCACCATTTAGTCCACCCCCAAAGTCACCGCCTAGCTTGCTGTTTTCTCTAGCCAGGATATTTAAAGCAGGGCTGAGGGCACTTTTGGCCATCTTTACATAACCCTCTGCTTGTGCAAGACGGGCTTCTCCCACGCTCAGGTCCAAGTTGTATTCCAGTGCTTCCCCCACCAAAGTATCCAGGGTGGGGTTGGAAAATTCAATCAGCCAATTCTCATTGAATATACTGGAGTCGGACTGCGACTCTTGTGCTTGTTGCCAGGTAGATGGTAAGATGAAATTGGCAAAAGCTTGTTCCTGGAGCTCTTCCAGAGCAGGTGGTTCTTTCACCTTGCATGAAAAAGGAGAGATAGTTATACCTATTAAAACAATACCGATAAGGGAAATATTCTTCATTATATCAGTGCAGTTTAAGTATTAGCCAATCCATTTTTGTACCTACTCTAACAATCACTTTTCGAACCAAATGAATAAGTTTTCCATGCTCCGTATAGATAGCTCCTTGCCCAACAGCACCTGGAGCAAGGAAGATATCCTCGTTTTCATCTATTTTTAACCTGACTGCAAAACGTCCCTCATGATAGCCATCTATCCTGGTATCAGGCAGCCTGCCTGAGGTAGTCAGCTGACCTTGGGCATTGGCCCAGACAATATGTTCTACCTCACATTTGATGATTCTATTGGGATGTGTACGGATGGCCACCTCTGCCTCATTGCCATTTTCCACATATCGAAGCTCATTTTGATGAAATAGGGCAACGACCCATTGCTCATCTTCTATGAAGGTCATCACAGGTTTGATGGGGAATTGAACGGCCATGGCACCCGTACGGAGCTGGAGGTTGATCACCCTACCATCTGCTGGGGCCCTGTAGACCGTCTGATCCAGTTCCCACTGGGCATAGGCAATATCGGACTTGGTCTGTACCAATGCAGCTCTTGCCTGCGATATTTCGGCCAATTCACCTTCTTCCGTTTGGGCAGAGAGTTTTTGAATCACTTGGGATTTTTGGGATTCTGCTACTGCAAGTTGAGCCTGAAGGTTGTTTAAGTTGGTTTCTGCTTCTTCATATTCAAATTGTGATCCGGCACCACTTTCCGCCAATTCCTTTGTTTGGGCAAAACGCTTTTTGGCTAGGGTGATTTGGGTGTTGATGACTTGGATCTGACTATTGGCAGTGGTCAACTGAGATTCCAGTTCCCTGTCAAATGCCTTTGCTCCAACCAATTTTGCTTCAAGTTCTGGTAGCTTGGCTTCTAGTTTTTTGATTTTTAATTCGAAAGGAGTGGGGTCAATTTTGAACAATACCTCTCCTTTTTTGACATGCTGGTTTGGAGAGATAGGAACTTCTGTCACTAGGCCTGTCACTCGTGGCACTATCTCTATATTATAGTTCATGACCCTTACATCATGGGAAGAAGGTGCGACGATATTAAGTATCAAGATTAATATGGAAATGGCCACAACCGGAATGATAATGACTATGGCTTGCGAAATGGTGTTCCAAGGCAGGAGCTTGAACTTGAAAAAAATCAACCAAACTATTCCAGCGTATATCAGAAGTAATAAAATTTCCATGTTGGTGAATTAAAGGAAAGTTAGAATTGGCTAAATGAGGAGAATGGAGTTTCAGGATTTATCCTGATCTTTTTCCTTTTTTAGGTCATCAAAGGTTTCTTCGTGGTAATCTCCTTTGTCTGTTCCATAGGCCATTTTATAAAAAACGGGCTTGGAGTATGTCCACAGCCAAGCCAAGGGCCATAATATTCCACCAAAAAATAGGGAGAGTATACATAAGGTTTTGATGGCTTGTGCCTGTGGGTGGTTGCGCTTTTCCGCGATTTTTTCAGGAAGGACATGAATCATCAAAAAGACTGTGATCATGATGATCGGAGCAACGATCAAGGCCACCCAGCTGACCACATCTGCTACTTTGTCTTCAAATGTACTGGCATGCAATAATAGGGGGAATAGCCAAAAGAGAGCTGTTAATTTTGTGAATTTAGAATTATAGAAAAACCTTTTCATGATTTAAATGGTTTTTTGGTGTCAGTATTACAAAAGTAACTCGCTAGAATGAAGGCTTGATTTAAGGAAACAAACCCAGAAACGGAAAAGCATTAATTTGGAGCTATAAATGCTTCATAGCTTGTAAAACTAAATTTAGTGAATATTACCAGAAGTGGAGGCTGATGAAGGTAGGGCTTGAAAAAGATTATAAATTGATGCAAGAATGCAAAACTTTTGGCTAAACTATTAGAGATTTGGCTCAATACCATTGAAGGAAATGGAGGGAAAAAAGCAAGCCAATTATTGGACTGCTCAAAACTGCAAAAAGCATTTCTGATTATTCGCCATGATGCCAGTAACGATAAATCCTTTGCTTAAGTGGTCGGGCAGTAGATACCTCAATCAAACAAAACGATCGTTTCCATTCGCTTTTAATCTTTTCTGGTACAGTTGCGGATATATTTATTGTTAAAAATATTTCCTTACACGTAAATCACTTGTTTAACCTATTAAATGGATCAACTCAAGCATTTAAAATGTAATTGTTCCTTCAGTGAGGGATAGAAGGATTCCCAAGGTTCTTATAACCAAAATATTGAAAGGTATGTCCCCAAGTTTTTCCAGGACTTAAGGTGTAGGCTAGCCTAAATCACTGATAAGAGAAACACGGCTAAAACACGGGATAAACACGGCTTAACTAGGGGTTAAATACGGGTTAAAGAGGCAATGTTAAAAATGTTAAATTCATTAATATGGAGGACCATTTTGACACCAGTAATCTGACTCCCACTGCCTGTCCGCCCGTAACGGAAATTCTACGGGCCTAGCAGGGGCAGTAGAAAGGTTTAGACAATCATTTCTGTGAGATCTGTGCTGTTTTTGAAAGAATGTTTTGAAGGGTTAAATGTACTGGTGAAATAGCGGATATACAGAAAAACATTTTATTACTGGTTTATTTTTTCATTTTAGTAACCCTATTTACTTCATTCAACAACAATGGAAAAGCAGGCCAAGTCATATTATGTCCATACCCATCCATTTCATATAGCCTTGTTTCAGTATGTCCAGCTTCTTTCATCATACGCATTAGATAGGCATTTTCTTCATAGCGACCAAGCATTTCCATTTCCCTATCTCCCGTGATCAGTAAAATAGGAGGTGCATCGGCGCGTACATGATAAAGGGGGGCTAGTACATCTACTACCGGTTGGGTTCCTGGTATTCCGCGCTCTTCACGTACAGTAAAATGAGTGATGGTATGACCACTGAAGGGGATTAGCCCGGCAATTTGATTAGCATCAATCTGATGTTCTGCCAACCAACTTTTATCCAAACCAACCATGCTGGCCAAGTAACCGCCAGCAGAATGACCAGATACAAATATCAGGGAAGGATCACCTCCATATTCGTCAATATGATTAAAAGTCCAGGCAACGGCAGCTGCGGCATCTTCAATGTAGGTGGGAGCTTTTACTTTTGGGTAAAGTCTATAGTTGACACCAACGATGGCCAAGCCCTTTTCCTTCAAGGCTTCGGGGATTTCTTTTTCGCCTCCTGTTAAGCCTCCTCCATGAAACCAAACAATGGTGGCAAATCCCTTTTTATCTTTGGGATAGTATATGTCCAAAACACATCGCTCGTTGATATAGGCATCTGCAGCACTAATGGCCGCATTATAATAGGGGATATTGCTTTCCGTGACGTATGAACTGTTTTGAGCATTGACTATTAAGGTGAAGCAAAAAGAAATCGTAAACAATAAGACATTTTTCATAATTATGTTGCTTTTTGATTTGTTAGGTCAAAGGATTGGATGCTTAGGTATTTTGTTTTAAAAGGTTTTCTTCGATTATTTCCCAAGTGAAATTTAAAGATAATCTAGAATGGCCTTTTAAGGGATTCTTGGTTTTAAGGTATTTCATTTTTTTCTCTAATAATTTTTGATTTACCTCAACGTCCCTGATTAAAGTATGGTGCGATTCTTCTTGATGTTCCTTGTGCTCTCTAACCCAAACAGGATGCCTTTTGATTGTCTTAACCTTTGTTTTCAGGCTCTTTTGAAGTTCCATGAAATAGATGTCTTCATATCCGTAGTTTCCACAAAATTCTTCATCAACTCCCAATGATTTATAGAAGATCGATTTTGAACAGAAAAAAGTATTTGGGTGGATAGTATGTTTGTGTCCATCTTTTAACCTATTGAAATTGAATATGACTTTTGGGATGGGTTGTTTTAAAAGATAATCAAGGGTTTCTTCAGGGAAAGTGTGGTCAAGATCGGTAAGGATTAACTTACTTGACTTGGCTAACAGTACCCCTAAATTTCGAGCGCCTCCCTGATTCCATTTGATATCGTCCTTTATCCTAGCAACTGTATAATTCAGTTTTTGCGAAGTGATTTTGACGGCAACAGGGGAACAATCATCCACAAACACAAAAAGAATTTTCTTTAAAACATCAGGCTTGAATTGTTCATATTGTGCAACAAACTTTTCCATAATTTGTGCTTCCTGATTATCGATATAGACTGGCACTATATACGTTAAATCGATGGACGAATAAAGGTTGAGCATAGAAGTAAATAAACTGTAGCAGAAGTTTTTGTTGATAAATCGAAGATACTATATATTATTGATAGCACTATCTGTATGATGGTACTATCAATAATAAAGCCTATTGTCGAGAAGGAAAAGTTCAAAAAGTTATTTCAAGAAAAAAAGCGGCCATTGACCGCTTTTTAAGGTTGGTTTATGCACTGAACATCAAGGTTCCCTTGGATTGGGAGTTGGCCTTAATGCCTTTTTTCTCTAAGACCTTCCCAGAATTACTGTCCTTTACCTTTATGGTATAAGTTCCCTTGGCAAAAACTTTTGGTGCGAAGGTATTGCCCTTGATGGCCAGGCAATAAAGGCTGTCACCGCTTTTCTCTTCGATAATTTCAACCACAGGATTATTCAATCCATTGACCTTGACTTCTGGAAGCCATGCAGCGGCTTTGCGTCCGTAATTGTCTTCTTGTGAAACCGTGATCGGCCAGCCAGCATATTGTCCTGCTGGATTTTTCAAAGGATGTACATATTTCGGCCAGCATTCGGTCGTAATGGTTCTGTCTTTTTTGTTGAATGTGACAATTCCATATCCAGTTGCACGGTCATAAACGATGGCTGGTTCGCGATGGGTAAGTCTAGGATTAGCGACGGCTTTTACGGTCATTTTATTTCCAAATCCATCTTCAAAGTCTCCCGTGTAAACTGGGTTGTTTTCAGAATGGCTTTCTGGATTGGAAACTGGGGGCCACCATCTTCTTGGCCAAATGTTATTGAGTGCAGGACCTGCAAAGGCAAAGCCTCCATCTCCATGCTGATCGATGCCATATTGAGTGAAACTTGCCAAGTGTTGGTCACCAGCAATATGAAAGGCAAAGCACTTCCTGATCTTATCTACTACCCGGTCCCGGCCATCTTGCGGCCAGCCATTGCTGTCCATATCTCCTTTGATCTCGTCTCCAAGAACATACTTTCCTGCTTCTGGTACTTCCAGTTTGGGAACAACACTATCATCCTTGGCCTCAACAGGCAAGGTGGCAACGGTATTGAAAATGGTTTGGGTGACCAATGATTTCATTTGTACATCCTCGGACCAGTTTTGGGCCCAATCATCTAAGAAAGCCAATTGCCTGTCTCCTAAAAGTTGGGCGTCTTTTACCCGGTGCTTCTTGATGTCAAAATCAGGGTTTCTGATCCAACCGTTCCAAATATCGGCCTCTTCTGGCAAGACATGCTTAGGAGCTGATTTCCACTTTCTGTCTTCTAAGATGGCAAAGCTGATTCCTCCATAAACCCATTCAGTGTAATACACCTCAATGCCTCTTTGGACAGGAGTAGGGTCATAAGGGTCTGGGAGGTGGCTGGTTTGGCATTTTTGCACCATATTGACCCATTTTGGAGCCATTTTATAGCCGCCTGAGTCCTGTGCAGGAGCTCCCCAGCTTCCTGAAATATCTGCTGCTTTTCCAGCTTCACCCCAAATGTTCCCATGGTAAACATCATGGTCATCGGGAATGATCGCACAAGGGATATGCCGGAATACTTCCCGGTAGGACCAGCCAAACATGTACCATTTGCGCAGGTAATCCAAAGCGGCCTTATCTACGGGTGAAGTCTGGATGCCAAAGCCACCTGTACCTTCATAGAATTGGTCTCCCACAAAAAGGGCCAGGTCAGGCTTATGACAAGCTACATGGGGAGCAACTTCTGCATCAGGAAAACCATAATCGCAATTACAGCTAAAGACGGCAGTTTTTACTTCGTCTTGATCCTTTGGTTCTGCAGAAATAGTACCTTCATAAGTATAGTACCTTGTTTCACCTTTTATGGGTAATTGAAGTTGGATCCGATAAGGGGCGGCTTCTTGGTAGGGCCAATTCTCCTGTCTAAAGTGGACTGTTCGGGACATAGGCTCTACTTCAGTGCTTCCCATTTCTTTCCAGTTTTCTCCCTCCTTGATCTCAAACTTCACCTGATGCCCTGCCACTTTCTCCACAGGCGTCAGTTGAGAAGTTAGCTTAAGTGTTCCTTTGTTGAGGGTATACTGTGCAAAGCAGATTGGACCGTATTCATGTTCACTGCTCGAGATCAATTTACTACCAGAGATTTTCCAGTCTCCAAAGCTGGCTGCAATAGTGCTTTCTTGAATCTCCTTATAATCATCCTGGATATTGGCTACCAATGCTATATTTCCTGCCAATTGCTCTTGGGAAAGTTTTTGACTTTCTGCTGTCGCAATGCTTACTCCTGATTTGGAAAGCAAGCTAATGTTTAGCGTAGGAGTGTGGTTAGCTGAACAGCTGACCGTGAGGGTAAACTCTTCACCAAGGTCATGCTGAATAGCCGTAAGTTCATTTCCCACTTTCAGCTTTCCGCTGGTGGTTAGCCCTATATCAAAACCTTTTCCGTGAACCGCAGCAGAGCGATAATCATCGAATTTTCCTGTGATTCCGAGTCGGATCCCTACATAGTTTTTATCCGAAACGGGCAAGTCTTGGTTGATTTGAAAATCAATGCTGGTTTCCAAAGTACCAATTTCTTGGGTGGCTTGAGTGGTCAGGCAGTGCAAGGTCCTGTTTGGCCCAGCAACCTGGCATAGCACTCGGCCGTCCTGTAATTTCCAATCCTGCAGCCTGTTGCCCCAATATTCAGGTCCCACCCAGTCCATGTTCGGCCAAAGCTGCCAGTCACTTTCGAAGTGCAGGCTGGTATTTTTATCTATAACGTTTTTAATATTCGTAAGAGGAGAAGATAAAAGACCCATACTCGGTGTCAAAGCACCTAAGGCCATTATCTTAAGGGATTTTCTTCTTTTCATATGTTTGTCGCAATAAAATTCTTAGTCCAAAAGGACTGATCAATTAACATATAAATTTGCTATAAAGAAAGGGAAATGAAGATAATTTTTGTTAATAGAAAATAAAATGAAAGAAATTATGAAATGCCTTTAAAGGTTTAGGAATGATTTCTTTCTCTATAAGAATAAGGATTTTTACCCACAGATAAAAAGAGTGAACACTGATAGGTAATGAGTTGATAATCAAATTTGTATCCATCTGTGGGCCAATAGCTTTATTATTTTACTATATAAGGCCTATAAAAATAAAACCTCCCAATGATTACCATTGGGAGGTTTGAGTACGCGCGGAAGGATTCGAACCCTCAACCCTCGGAGCCGAAATCCGATATTCTATCCAGTTGAACTACGCGCGCTTGAGGCCGATTTGAAAACAGGCTGCTTTCAAATCGGCTACAAATATAGACTTTTATTATGCGTTTTTAAGCACTTCTTGTACTTTTTCTGCTGCTTCTTTCAAGGTGATTGCTGAAGCTACTTTTAGGCCTGATTCATCAATGATTCTGGCACCTTCTTCCGCATTGGTTCCTTGTAATCTTACAATGATTGGGATTTGGATATCACCAATTGATTTATAGGCTTCTACCACACCACTGGCGATTCTGTCGCATCTTACGATACCACCAAACACGTTGATCAAGATCGCTTTTACATTTGGATCTTTCAAGATGATTCTAAAACCAGCTTCCACAGTAGTAGCATTGGCTCCACCTCCCACGTCAAGGAAGTTGGCAGGCTCACCACCTGACAATTTGATCATATCCATGGTGGCCATGGCCAGACCAGCACCGTTTACCATACAGCCAACGTTTCCGTCTAGCTTCACATAGTTAAGGTCAGATTTTCCGGCTTCTACTTCCAAAGGGTCCTCCTCAGAAATGTCTCTTAGTTCAGCCAAGTTTCTATGTCTGTAAAGCGCGTTGTCGTCCAAGTTTACCTTGGCATCAACGGCCAAAATCTGGTCGTCAGAAGTTTTCAACACAGGGTTGATCTCAAATTGGGAAGAGTCAGTAGCATCATAAGCTTTGTACAAAGCAGAGATAAACTTCACCATTTCCTTAAATGCATTTCCAGTCAAGCCAAGCGCAAAAGCTACTTTTCTAGCTTGGAAAGCTTGAAGACCTACTTTAGGATCGATCCACTCTTTGATGATTTTTTCTGGAGTCTTTTCAGCTACTTCCTCAATGTCCATTCCACCTTCGGTAGAGGCCATGATCACATTGCATCCTTTGGCTCTGTCCAATAGGATAGATAAGTAATATTCTTTAGGCTCTGAGTCACCAGGATAATAAACATCCTGAGCTACTAGCACTTTGTTGACAGTTTTTCCTTCAGGACCGGTTTGGTGTGTTACCAAGGTTCCTCCTAGGATGTTTTTGGCTTTTTCAGTCACCTCGTCCAACTTCTTGGCCAAAACCACTCCATTAGAACCGGTTTGCTGAATTTTACCTTTACCACGTCCACCTGCATGGATTTGTGCTTTGATCACATACCATGAGGTACCTGTTTCTGCGTTGAGTTGCTTGGCTGCTTCTAGTGCTGCTTCAGGAGTATTGGCTACAATACCCTCTTGAATTTTAACACCGTAACCCTTAAGAACTTCTTTAGCTTGATATTCGTGTATATTCATCCTAGCGAAAATTTTTGCCCGAAGTTAAGTACCAAGCTTCGTTTATTCAAGGATTAAGTCGGTCTTTTTCCCAAAATAAATGCATTTTTGAACTTATCCGTCAAATAGTTTTATCTTTGAAAACTCTCAAATTACCGATCATGTTAAAAGCGCAAGGCATACAAAAATATTACGGCGACCTCCATGTTCTTAAGGGTGTGGATGTTAGCATCAGTTCTGGGGAAATCGTTTCAATAGTGGGTGCCTCCGGAGCTGGAAAAAGTACGCTTTTGCACATCTTGGGCACATTGGATAAGGCTGACCAAGGTGAGGTGACCGTTGGTGACAAGGAAATCTCCAAGCTGAAAGGGGATAAGCTAGCTGCCTATCGCAACACGGAAATTGGTTTTATTTTTCAGTTTCACAATCTTCTTCCAGAATTTACTGCTGAGGAAAATATCATTATTCCAGGTTTGATCGCCCAAAAAGATGAGGCCAAGCTTAAAGAAAAAGCCAAAGAACTGGCAGTGCTATTGGGAATAGAAGGGAGGATGCAACACAAACCTTCAGAACTCAGTGGGGGGGAGCAGCAAAGAGTGGCTGTGGCCAGGGCTTTGATCAACGAACCTAAAATCATCTTTGCGGATGAGCCCAGCGGTAACCTGGATACCCAAAGTGCTGAAGCCCTTCATGAATTGTTTTTTAAGCTAAGAGATCAATTTGGCCAGTCCTTTGTCATTGTTACACACAACAGGGAACTGGCACAGATGGCTGACCGCATGCTGACCATGCAGGATGGCTTGATTATTTCAGAATAATAGTTTAAAACAAGGATTTTTATCCGTTCGTGTTATCTCGCAAAATCTTTCACTTCTTCCATCATGGCTTTTACATGTGCTGGACCATCTAACAAGCCCTCATGAAAAGCTACGATTCGATGTTCTTTGTCCAATAGGTAAGTGATTCTTTTAGGCATTTTAATGATTGGCATCAGGGCATCATATGCTTTGCAAACTTTTCCATCTGTATCACTGAGAAGTTCAAAAGGCAACTGATGCATTTTTTTGAAGGTTTCATGACTTTCTATGGAATCCCTACTGATGCCGACAATAGGTATATCCAATGATTTGAATAGTTGAAAATTGTCCCTGAAACTGCAGACTTCCTTGGTACAGCCACTGGTCTGGTCTTTTGGGTAAAAGAAGATCAAACATGATTTTCCTTTAAAGTCTTCAGAGAGGGTAAAGGTCTTTTCAGAAGTTGATGACAATGAAAAATTAGGTGCCTTGGTTTGCGATTTTAATGCCATGAATCAAGTTGGTTTAATTGAAACAAAATGCTGTACTACCTGCGCTGTCTGCGCAATTTGATAAACAAAATTTTTAAAAAGTTGTTCATAAAAGATCGTGTTTTTAAGGGCTCGGAAACTTTTTTTAAAAGTTTTGAGCTATTATTACAATTGTATGGAGTCTATTGATATTAGTTAAGAATGATTATTTTTGAGTAATATGGCACCTATTATAGGGCCAATTATCTCCATGGTGACCGAAATTATTCAGCTGTAAAACTGTGATTTAGGGCAGTTTTCAGTTTCATATAATTAAAGTATTTAGAATGACCACAACGATCATTATCACTTTATGTACCCTATTGCTGATAGCATATTTGTTTGATTATAGCTTTAAGAAAACAAAGATTCCTTCAGTGATTTTGCTATTGCTTTTAGGCTGGCTCGTGAGACAGGGTACTATGCTCTTTGAGTTAAAGTTGCCTGACCTTTCTTCTATTTTACCGATTCTTGGAACTACAGGTTTGATCTTGATCGTGCTGGAGGGCTCTTTGGAACTTGAATTGAACAAGTCCAAGGTAACTTTGATCAAAAAGTCTTTTTTGGGTGCATTGGCTCCTTTATTGGCGCTTTCTTTTCTGATGGCTTATATTTTTGAGCAATATGGAGGTTATACTTTTAGGGACAGTTTGATCAATGCTATCCCGCTTTGCGTCATCAGTAGTGCCATAGCTATTCCGAGTGTGAGAAACTTGTCCACTTCCAACAAGGAATTTGTGATTTATGAAAGTAGCCTTTCCGACATCCTTGGGGTGGTGTTTTTCAACTTTATTCTCAGAAATGAAACCTTTGGGGTTGATTCCTTTGGAATGTTTGGGTTGCAGCTGGTCGTTATATGTGTCATTTCCTTTGTGGCTACTATCGGCTTATCATTCCTTTTGAGCAGGTTGGAGCACCATATCAAGTTTGTCCCTATTATCCTTTTGACGATATTGATTTATGCGATTTCCTATGTTTACCATTTACCGGCTTTGATCTTTATTTTGATTTTCGGTTTATCCATTGGGAACTTGAATGAACTGCACAACTTGAAGTTCTTTGATGTGTTTAGGACAGATATTTTGAACAAAGAGGTGCAAAAATTCAAAGAGTTGACGATAGAAGCTACCTTTTTGATCAGGTCTTTGTTCTTTTTGTTATTCGGTTATTTGCTGGAAACATCGGAGATTCTCAATACTACTACTTTGGTTTGGTCAGTTGGAATTGTCGTCCTCATATTCATTTTGCGGGCCTTACAATTAAAGCTGAGCAACCTGCCACTTAAGCCTTTGCTATTTGTTGCGCCACGGGGCTTGATCACCGTTTTGCTTTTCCTTTCCATCAGTCCTATCAACAATATTGGTATTGTCAATAAGTCCTTGATTATCCAAGTGATTGTACTGACGGTGCTGGTCATGATGTTTGGCGTGATTATCAGTAATCCTGAAAAAGCCGAAGAAGAACAAAAGAAAGCCGCTGAGGAAAAAGAAAAAGAGGAAGAGGAGCAAAGTACAAAAGCCGTTTAAATTTCATTTCTTAGGAACCAATTCTCCAATTTATTGATTGCAACTAAAATTGAATCGATAAACTAACCTTTTCCGTTTTGAGCCAAAAAAGTGTTCAGCACATGCTGCTAGCAGGGATTTTTTTTGCCATCATGCAAGTGATGGTGAAGTACATCCCTCATCTACCAGCGGTAGAAATTGTATTTTTCAGGTCACTGTTTAGCCTGGTCGCCAGTTATTTGATTCTCAAAAAACAGGATGTGCCCTTGTTCGGCAATAATAAAAAACTATTGATCCTAAGAGGGGCTTCAGGTGCCCTAGGGTTAATCACTTTCTTTTATACCTTGCAGAATATCCCCTTGGCCAGTGCGGTTACCTTGCAGTACCTATCACCCATATTTACGACTATTCTAGGCATTTTCATTGTGAAGGAAAAGGTTAAACCTATCCGTTTCCTGTATTTCGCAATTGCCTTTGGAGGGGTTTTGGTTATCGAAGGTTTTGATCCAAGGATATCCATAATGTATACCCTGATAGGCGTGGCTTCTGGATTCTTTGCAGGGTTAGCTTATAATATTATTCGAAAACTAAAAGGCAGCGAACATCCATTGGTGATTGTCTTTTACTTCCCTTTGGTCACCTTGCCGATTGTTGGGGTTTGGAGCTACTTTAATTGGGTAATGCCAATGGGGTGGGATTGGCTTTTGCTTTTAGGCATAGGCATTTTCACCCAACTGGCCCAATATTATATGACACTAGCTTATCAACATGCCAATCTCGCCAAGATTACGAGCTTAAATTATATTGGAATTGTATATGCATTGTTTTTTGGTTTTATCTTTTTCGGTGAAACCTTTAACTTGCTTACTTATTTAGGAATGGGTTTGGTGCTGTTAGGTGTTATTTTAAATATTAGATCTAAATAAATGAAGATTACCCGGGATTTGTACCAAGGTTCACTGGCCTTATTGACGGATTTTTATCAATTGACCATGGCCTATGCTTATTGGAAGTCTGGAAAGGCTGAACAGGAAGCTGTATTTAATTTGTTTTTTAGAAAAAACCCTTTCCAAAGTGGTTTTACCATAGCAGCTGGCTTGGACTATGTGATAGACTATTGCAGGAATTTCAAGTTTGATGAAAATGACTTGGCCTATCTTCAAGAGATGACATTGGAAAGTGGCGAGCCTACATTTGACCCAGAGTTTATTCAGTATTTACGTAATTTGGAATTTTCGTGTGACATCGACGCTGTAGAAGAGGGAGCTGTGGTTTTTCCCAATACTCCTTTGATCAGGGTAAAAGGGCCTTTATTGCAATGCCAACTGTTGGAGACCCCAATGCTCAATATCATCAACTTTCAGACTTTGGTGGCCACCAAAGCGGCTAGAATAACTTTAGAAGCAAAAGGAGATACTGTTCTGGAATTTGGCTTGAGAAGGGCACAGGGGATTGATGGGGCTTTGGCTGCCAGTAGGGCAAGCTACATTGGAGGATGTTCATCCACCAGTAATGTGATGGCTGGAAAACTCTTTGGGATACCTGTTTCGGGTACTCATGCGCACAGTTGGATCATGGCATTTGAAAGTGAAATTGAAGCCTTTGAGGCTTATGCCGATGCCTTTCCGGATAATTGTATTTTCCTGGTGGATACTTATGATACCATTAGGGGAGTCCAAAATGCCATCAAAGTGGGCAGGGCTTTGGAGGCCAGAGGAAAGAAGTTGTTGGGGGTGCGAATTGATTCCGGGGATTTGGCTTATTACAGCAATATGGCCAGGGAGTTATTAGATGAGGCTGGATTCAAGGATACCAAAGTAGTGGCCAGCAATGATCTGGATGAGCATATTTTGTCTTCTTTGAAGATGCAGGAAGCTTCCATTGACATTTGGGGAATTGGTACCAAACTAGTAACGGCCTATGACCAGCCTGCTTTAGGGGCAGTGTACAAAATGGCAGCTTTAAAGGACAGTTCAGGCATCTGGGTGCCGAAAGTAAAGGTTTCCCAACAATCCATTAAGATCAATATTCCTGGTTTCCATAATGTGAAGCGTTTTTATAAAAATGGGAAGGCAGTTTCGGATATGATATTTTTGGAAAGCGATCAAGGGCTTCAAGAAGAAGTTACCATCATAGATCCTTATGACCCTACCAAAAGGAAAAAAATAAAACCGGAAAGTATGGAAAGCAAAACCCTGCTGGTACCCATTTTTAAGAAAGGTAAAAAGGTGTATACCCGTCCACAATTGGATGAGATTAGAAACAGGACATTGGCCAATTTGGACCGGTTTGACAAAGCGCATAAGCGATTGATCAATCCACATATTTATCCGGTTGGATTGGAAGAATCCCTGTATCACCTAAGAACGGATTTGGTTTTGAAAGCAAAAAACTATAATTAACTTATAGGAATTGCTGAAATAAAAATAAACATTCCTATGGAAGCATTACTGATTGTTGATGTCCAAAATGATTTCCTTCCAGGAGGTGCTTTGGCTGTGACTGAAGGGGATAAGATCATTCCGATCATCAATAAGCTACAGGAGAAATTTGATTTTATCATTGCCACCCAAGACTGGCATCCGGCTGACCACAAGAGTTTTGCAGCCAATCATACCGGGAAAAAGCCTGGAGAAGTGATCAAGCTTGGCGGAACGGACCAGATGCTATGGCCAGTACATTGTGTGCAGGAGAGTGAAGGGGCTGAATTTCATGCTGCCCTAGACCGTAGCAAATGGAAAAAGGTTTTTAGAAAAGGACTGAACCCCTTGGTGGATTCCTACAGCGGTTTTTTTGATAACAAGAAAAAGGAAGACACTGGCCTTACCGCATTTCTTCATGAAAATGGTATTACTGATGTCTATGTTACCGGATTGGCAGCAGATTATTGCGTCAAATTCACTGTGTTGGATGCCTTAAAAGAAGGTTTTGATACCTATTTGATCAAGGATGCCACCAAGGCGGTCAACTTGTCACCAAACGATTATGACAATGCCTTAAAAGAAATGAACAAATCAGGTGCAGAAGTGCTTTTGAGCCAAGCTGTTTCTTTTTAATTCACTTATCTTTAAATTATATCCATAATCCTTTCCCACTTTTAAACGCCTAGAATATGCAACTTCCCATAGTGACAGTAGATGCTTTTACAGACACCCCCTTTTCTGGTAATCCAGCTGCTATTTGCCTCTTACCAGGTCCATTGGCAGAGGAAGGCATGCAACTGATTGCTGCTGAAATGAACTTAAGCGAAACAGCTTTTTTGGAGCAAACAGGGCCTGCTTCTTTTAACTTGAGATGGTTTACCCCTTTGAAAGAAGTGGATTTGTGTGGTCATGCTACACTGGCCAGTGCCTATATGCTGTACATTGAAGAGGTAGTAGACAGCCAAGAGGAAATTAGTTTCCAGACCAAAAGCGGGGAGCTGAAAGTAAGTATGGTGGAAGGAGAAATCCAGATGGATTTTCCTTTGCTGGAAACAAAAGTAGGTCAACATCCTTATTTTGTGGATGATTTTTTTGGTCAAAAAGTAGTGGCAGCAGCCTCGTTAAAAGGAAATTGGATTTTGGAACTGGAAAGCTATCATACCTTGGAATATGTAGAACCAGAATTTAATGTGCTCTCCCTGCACAGTGAGCAAGGTATCATTATCACCGCAAAGGGAAATAATGATTTTGATATATACTCCCGTTATTTTGCCCCCAATTTAGGAATCAATGAAGATCCCGTAACAGGATTTGCACATTGTGCCCTAATGGACTATTGGTTTAAGAAGGAGGGAAAGAGTAGCTTAAAAGCTTATCAGGCAAGTAAGCGAGAAGGAGAAATGCGACTTTTAAAAGAAGGGGATAGGGTCAAGATTTTTGGAAAAGCAGTGAAGATTTTTGAAGGTTTTCTGGAAGTTTAACTTGGGTTTAGAGATAAAAAAAAGGAAAATTCAGTAAAGTAGTCAAATATTTAGTTAAAAATATTGGTCTTACTATTATATTTTAACTTTGAATAGTTAAATTAATGGAAGTGTATTTTTAACCTAACTTATTGAACAATGAAAAAGTTATTACTCGTATTTTCCTTTTTGGTGATGTGTTATGGTTTACAGGCACAAGAACTTGGTATTCGTTTCGGTGATGGCTATAATAATGTAGCGATCGATGGAGTGTTTTCTTTGGGACAGTTTAGTAGGGTGCATGCTGACGTTAATTTCGGACATGGTGTAGGAGTGGAGGCACTTTGGGACTTTTTGTACAGACCTTTAGCTGATGTAGATGGTTTGCATTGGTACGTAGGAGCTGGTCCTGCCTTATGGATAGATGATCCTTTTTATCTCGGTGCGGCTGGTGAAATAGGTGTAGAGTATCATTTTGACTTTCCGCTAGCGATAGGTGTGGACTGGCGACCCATACTTTGGATCATTGAGGATACTGATTTTAGGGCAGACTCCTTTGGGATCAATATCCGGTATGTTTTTGGAAATGTGGATCGTTAATCAAAACAAAGGCCAGCTCATCGAGCTGGCCTTTGTTTTGATTATTTATTTTGTCCTTACTTCAAGGATTTTATCATATTCTTCATCATTAGGTTCCCAGAGTTCAATTTTATTGCCTTCTGGATCCATAATATGGATGAACTTTCCATATTCGTAAGTTTCGATTTCATCTGTGATGGTCACCCCTTCCTTCTTGAGCTCTTTGAGCAATTCCTCTAAATTCTCCACCCGGTAATTGATCATAAATTCCTTTTGCGAAGGCTGAAAGTAGGTGGTTTGATCAGAAAATGGACTCCACTGGGAAAAGCCCTTTTTATCAGGATGGTCACTCTGACGCCACTCAAAAGTGGTTCCATACTTGTCGGTATTCATGCCCAGGTTTTTGGCATACCATTCTTTCATCTTATCAGGGTCTTGGCATTTGAAAAAGATGCCTCCTATTCCGGTTACTTTTTTCATTATAATTGGGTTTGGTTTGTTTCTGGTAATATAAAAATGTATTTGCTGGTTTAAAAATGCAAAGAGCAATTAAGGCTAGATTGATGTTTAATCTAAAATGATGCCTGCTCGTTGGCTTAGCTTTTGTAAAATATAGAGGGAATGCAAAGCGAAAAAAATGAAAAGCCCTTGGAAACTCAATTTCCAAGGGCTTAGTTAAAACCTTTCTTATTAATTACAGGTTAGGCTGAGGAGTAGTTCTCAAATATGGCTTGATTTCCTTATGTCCTTTTGGGAACTTGGCAGGGATGTCCTCATTGGCGATGGCCGGCGCAATGACCACGTCATCACCATGCTGCCAGTTAGCAGGCGTGGCCACTGAATAATTAGCGGTCAACTGCAATGAATCAATCACCCTCAACAGTTCATTGAAGTTTCTTCCTGTACTCGCTGGATAGGTAATGATCAATTTGATCTTTTTATCCGGCCCAATGATAAATACCGACCTCACGGTCAATTTCTCATTCGCATTGGGGTGTATCATATCATAGAGTTCAGATACTTTTCTGTCTTCATCAGCGATTATTGGGTAGTTTACTTCAGTCTGTTGGGTTTCATTGATATCATTTACCCAGCCTTTGTGACTTTCCAGTCCATCTACGCTCAAGGCAATCATTTTGACATTTCTCTTTTCAAAATCCCCTTTAAGCTTAGCAGCTGTTCCCAACTCGGTGGTACATACAGGAGTATAATCAGCAGGGTGGGAGAAGAGAATTCCCCAGCTATCCCCTAGGTATTCATAAAAGTTGATTTTACCGGCGGTGCTATCAGCAGTGAAATCCGGTGCAGTATCTCCTAATCTTAATGACATAATATAATGGTTTTTTTGGTTAAACTTTTAGTCTATAGGTTTTGTAGGAAAACGATAATTGTTTACTAAAAGTTTTATATTTACGGTTTATTTTTTAATTAATTCCATTTACCGGGTTTTACGAAAATATAAGTGTCTAAAAGGCTTCAAATTGACCAAATAAACCCAAACCTCCCAAGTTTTTGTTGGGTGAGTTAATATATCTTTTTTTCCTCAATACTACTTATGACCGGCTGAGATTAATGGTGTATGATTTTAATCGATTAGAGAATAACCCATTTTAATTAACTTGCCTTTAGCAGTTAAAGAAACTTTCTGAATAATTCTAAAAAATGATAGAATAGGTTTCCGGTTCCTTAATGGTCTCAAAGTTATGGGCGGTGAAAACTTCCTCATCTCTGTTGATGTAAAAATCACAAAGGTCTTTAAAAGCATCAATCCGACCTTGTATCTTCTTCGAATCACCCGGATGTAATTTACGTATTATAAGGTCATTTTCTTGATCGAAATAGAGTTGGGAATAAGGCTCATCCAAGTGGTTTATGAAGTTTAATATACTCTCAAAAGCTGTATTACCGAAAAGTGCCGAATTGAGGGGAGTTAATCTTGATTAATTGAACAAGCTTTGATTTAAGTCATAGGCTTTCTCAATTCCAAATCCCATTGGCAGCTGTGAGAATCACGGGTACTTCATCTGTGATCAATATGGTGTGCTCATGCTGGGTGATATATCCGCCCCTATTTCCTACTAAAGTCCATCCGTCTGATAGTTCCACAGCTTGGGTGGAATGGGTAGCAATAAATGTTTCAATGGCCACAGTGGTATTTTTCTGGAACCTTTCATTATTTCCCTTGACCCTATAATTTAGAATGTTATCTGGCTTCTCATGAAGGCTTCTTCCCACTCCATGTCCTGCCAAATTCTTGAGAACCTTATAACCTGACTTCTTCGCTTCGGATTCTATGAGGTAGCCAATATCAGCGATCTTGATACCTCCTTTGATTTGCTGAATGGCTTTATGTAAAATCTCTTTGGAAGCATCCACTAAAGGTTGATGGAGGTAAATGTCTTTCCCAATCACAAATGAACCTCCATTGTCAGACCAAAAACCATTGAGCTCTGCAGAAACATCGATGTTGATCAAGTCACCTTCTTGGATTATTTTCTGGGTCGAGGGGATTCCATGGGCAGCCTCATTGTTCAGGCTGATACAGGTATAGCCTGGAAATCCATAAGTTTCTAATGGTGCTGATTTTGATCCATAGCTTTTTAAAATACTGCCTCCAAATTCGTCCAACTCTTTGGTGGACATGCCCACTTTGGCATACTCTCGCATGAGCTTGAGCGTAGTGGCTACAACCTCACTGATTTCTTGCATTCCGGTAAGTTCTGAAACTGAAGTGATAGACATTTTAAATCTTTAAGAATGTTTTGAACAGTGAAGGTAGTTCGATAAAACCATAGATGCAATGAACGTTGTTTCCAAATCCCTTAACATGTTAATATGATTTATTAACGACTTTTAATCACTAGTATTGGACCATAAGCCAAGATATCAAAGAACCTGGCCGTTTCAAGAAAAGGCTATATCGAAGTAGTTTGGGGATTTTGAACAATATTTTCTTAGGCTGTTACTTTATCCTGATTCTTCTGACTTGAAAACAATTCCCCCTTTTTTAATTTCTTCAGGTAATTTTGCATGTCCTTTCTGACCTCGCCACTCATGATGTAAAGTCCGATGATATTGGGAAATGACATGGATAAAATCATCATATCGGAGAAGTCCAGCACAGCTCCCAAGCTGACAGAGGCTCCAACTACCACAAAAATAACAAATACCAATTTATAAGCTAATTCTGACTTTTTGCTATTCCCAAACAGGTAGGTCCAAGCTCTTAAGCCATAATAGGACCAAGAGACCATGGAGGAGAACGCAAACAAAAATACCGCAACGGCCAATAGGTAGGGAAACCAAGAGATGACACTGGCAAAGGCTTCAGAGGTTAGGGCTACTCCTCCCAGACCTTCCACTTCATGTTTTCCAGTGAAAATGATGACCAAAGCTGTTAGGGTACAAACGACTATGGTATCTACAAAAGGTTCTAAAAGCCCTACGAAGCCTTCAGATGGAGGGTGGTTTGTCTTCACGGGGCTATGGGCAATCGCAGCAGAACCAACACCTGCTTCGTTGGAAAATACCCCTCTTTGGAAACCGATTACCAAGACACCAATAAAACCACCTTTGAGGGCAGAGGGGTTGAAAGCTCCATCCCAAATCGCAGAAAATGCCTGTCCTATATTACCAATATTGACCAAGATCACCACCAAGGCGCCAAAAATATAGAGGCCTGCCATAAATGGAACAATTTTCTCAGTTACCTTGGCAATGCTGTCAATTCCACCAATGATTACAATACCTACCAAGATGGCCAGCACTACACCCACCCAAAAGCCCAATCCTTCCAAAATAGGAAATTGATTGGATAAAATCTCATAGGACTGGTTGGCTTGAAACATATTTCCACCACCGAATGAAAACCCTACACAAAGCACGGCAAAGAAGGCAGCGAGGAATTTACCCAAGGACTTAAGGTTTCTTTTTTCAAGTCCATAGCGAAGGTAATTCATAGGGCCTCCAAAAATATTGCCATTGTCAGCAATGGTCCTGTACTTTAGGCCAAGTAGGCATTCTACAAACTTGGAAGACATACCCAGGAAACCGGCCATAATAATCCAAAAGGTAGCTCCTGCGCCGCCAAGGGAAATCGCTATGGCTACACCGGCGATATTGCCTAAACCCACCGTGGCAGAAGTCGCTGTGGCAAAGGCCTGAAAGTGGGTTATTTTACCAGGAGCATCATCCTCATTGAATTTACCTGAGGCCAATTGAATGGCGTGCTTAAAGCCCCTGATGTTGATGAAACCCATTTTAATGGTGAAGAAAATGGCTCCCAGTACCAACCAGATGACGATAAATGATATGGGATGGGTTCGTGCATCTCCATTGGGATGGGTCAATACAACCGGATTATCGTATTTTACCTTCGCAAATACGTGTGCGCCCGTTTCAATCAAATCCTCCTTGTTTTCTGCATTGTAAATGGTCTCTCCAGTCTCAACCAATGGCTGTAAGATGCCCGTAGCCGGTGCATTTACCCTCAATTCTCCTTGGTTTTGAGAAAGAATTACGGCTATTGGATCTCCTTCCTTTATATGGCTACCTGACTGCACCAACCATTGCTTCAAAGTGAACTTGTCTTTCATACCGGCTTTCCAACCAGGTATTTCCACCTCTTTGTTTTGTGCAAAGCTCCTTGGATCATAAATTCCAATGGCTTCGAATGGATCCCAAAACAGGATGGTGGTCAAGCCCTCTACCAAAGGGGAAAAGGCACCATTAAAATGCTCAGTGACAGATTGGGATTTTACTTTGCCCGTTACCTTTTGGGATTTTCCCTCACTGTCGGTAACCACCAAAGAGTATTTAACACCTTCTACTAATCCAGTGGCTTTTGCAGCATCGAGCGGCGTAGATGGATTGCTCCACCTATAAGTGTATGGAGGTTTCCCTCCTTGCACTGATGCCTCCATATAACCATCATTGATCAGTGTGGAGGCGTTGCCGGTAGTCAAAGAAACCTTTAACCCTTGAGCAGAAAGTGGAATAAGTGTAAATAAGAAAAAGCAAGTGAATAAATATTTCAACATGTAAGTTTAATTTTAAATGCAGTTATGCGCTAAATAGCTATTAACCTTATGCCTGATTTATAGATGAGGAAGTAATGGCTTTAACCAGATAATTAAGGAAACTACTGTGTCAATTGTTTGGTAAACGTGAAGAGAAATCCATTGGCACAACTTTGCTAGTGGATTGAGGTTTAGCCTCGAATGATTCCTTTGAATATATTAACAGGAGTCAATGGGTTTTGTTATCTCATCATTGCGATAAGGCAAAGCCTAAAAAAGTAAGTAAAGGTTGGGATGTACTTTCATGCGATCCAGGATACAAAATAATTTTCGATTTGAGGGTATAAAACGCTTTGTATAAATGTTCATTTTCAAATGTTTTTACGTTTTCTCAGAACAGGTTTCTTCAAAAAACCAGAATAAGGACTTTACCAGGTCAAGTTTTAATATTATGTATACCCGCAATTTTACCAATAGAGATTAAAAGCGAGTAGAAACTACCCTTTTGATTAAAGCATCAACTGCTTTGGTCTTCAGGTCTACCTGGCAGTTAGACAGGCTTCCGACCACTTGAGCAAAGGATGTATGGTTACTGGCATCATAGCGGATAATCAGATTTAATATTTAGTACAACAACCCAGCAAAATTAATTCCATGTTTAGGCTATAATTGATAAAATTACCGGGTTTTAATAAATTAATGTGATAAAGGGGCTTAATTGCTTTTTAGGAAAACCAAGCCAGCGTTTTGGACTAAAGGTCTAATAATCACAAATGTTATCGTTTTATTATTTCATGATTTAAGGTTATCCTCGTTATTTCAAATTGAACCACATATGATCAAGAAGTAGGGATTGATTTGGCCATCCATTAGAAATTAGTCTTTTAGGGCAGAGATGATATGCTCCGTGGCATCTTTGGTGGAGACAAATTCGTCAATTTTTCCATAGTTACTATTGGCAGCATAGGCGATGGAGGTGGAGTCATCCGGGAAGTAGAGCATATTGGCATAATACCCTATGGCATCGCCACTGTGCATATAGGCTATTCCCGAAGGCGTTTCTATTCGAAATATGCCTAAACCATAAGCAATCGGGAAAAACTCAGGATCCGGCTCTTTCGGGCTTTTCCATGTGAGCATTTGATCTAAGTATTCGGCATTGAGTAACTTGTGTCCCATCAAGGCTTGAAAGAAGGTATTCAAGTCCTTGGGGTTGGAAATCAGCCCTCCATCGGCAGTGAAATAGTCCCAGCCGCTGAAATAGGTAGACTCCACCACCTGAAGCTTGCTGTATAAGTCAATATAGCCTCTCACAATACCATCAGGTACAGGGTTCTTAGCTGCAAATTGTGTCATGGATAAATTTAGGGGCCGGAATATTTTCTCATCAAATACCTCATAAAAAGGCTTTCCTTCAATTTGCTCTATCAACATCCCCAGCAAGATATACCCTGTGTTGGAATAGCGAACATCTGTCCCCGGTTTAAAATAAGCCCTTTTGCCTTCAGCATAAGACAATAATTCATCAGGTGTCCACTCCTTGATCAGGTCATTAAGGGACGCAGTTTGGAATTTGAGGTTTTGGATATAGTTAAAGATACCGCTGGAATGTTGGAGGAGTTGTTTGATAGTAGCTTTGTCAGCATTGTCAATTCTGTTAATCACATCAGCCTGTAGGTAATCAGCAATTGGATCATCGAGTTCCAGCTTACCTTCTTGTGCCAGCATCAATACTGTGGTGGCTGTGAACATTTTGACCGTTGAACCCACTCTAGATATGTTGCATGGTTTCATATGGATATTATTGTTCAGGTCGGCTTTGCCACTGCCACCGATCCAGATTCCTGATTGAGGTTGATAAACTGACATGGTCATGCCAACCACTCCATTGGAAACTAATTCATCTATTAGGTTTTGGTACTTGGAATTATTTTCATTTTCAGCACTGCTGTCTGAAAAGGTGAAACCGCAAGTGTAAAATGCTGGAGCGATATCATCACCTTCTCTACAGGAGGATAAAAGTAGTATCGCTAATAAAACGGTCAAGGTTCTATTCATGGCTGTGGTCGTTTTTATGCAGGAAGAATTTAATGCCAAAGTGTAAGTTGACATGGGTCATGGCAGGGATAAACCCAGGAGAATAAGGGTACTCAGCCCAGGATTGATAGCGAACAAATACTTTAGGGCTGCTATCCCGTGATGGATTTAAGTAATAGCCCAAGTCCAAAGAAAGGGAAGGGAAAAGTCTGGAATTTCCCTTATCATTTTGCTTATGGTATGTACCATCCGAAAATGTAAACTCCTCTGATGTGGTAAAAGTGTGCATATATCCCAGACCTAAAAGGCCTGTGATGGCCAAGCCATTTTTTAATCGACTTTCGTAGCCCAGTTCACTGCTGAGGCCTACTCCTTGGGCAAGGTAATTATGATAGAAATAGGACAGGTTGGCCGTCTGAAAGAATCTTGATCCGGCTTTGGTGCTGTAATTAAATTCTGTTCCTATTTGAATACCGGGATGAACAGGGGTAGAGAAAAAGCTCGTGAATGGAAGGGCCGTAGCTTGGTTGAACAGGGATAAATTAATGGGCAGGGCCTTGCTTTGCCCGAAGCTAGTTCCTGCGTAAAGCAGAAGTATGATAAAAATGAGAGGATGCCTAATATTCCGCATGACTTGTTTTTTTTTGCAAAACAACACATAGGAGTAATGGAAAATAAGCCTGTAGGGTATTACTATACTGAACAGGACATTTTAAAAGCTGAAGCGGACATTAGCTTTGCCACCAGTTTCTAAATGCTGTGGCTTTTGTTTTTGGAATAAAAATGTCCTCACCATTAAAGTTTTTCAAAACCACCTTTAAGCGTCTAGTGGCAGTAGGTTCAATGTTTTCAATGGCATCCCGGTGAACAATGAATTGCCTGTTTAGCCTGTAAAAGAATTGCTTTGGGAGTTTGGCTTCCCAATCATTTAGGGTGCCATTTTGAAAGAATTGTTTGTCTTGGGATGTGTGTAACCAAAGTGTTTTTTCTGTACTACGGATAAAGGAAATATGATGAACGGGAATCAGGTTTTCTTTGGTTCCTTCCAATATTTTTACATTTTCTACAGATGTGGTTTTAGTGGATTTACTTCGCAAGTTTTTTTGATAGGCAAATGAAATATAATTGAGATAGAAAAGGAGGTTGATGATGAATAGGTACAAGAAGGAGAGGGGCAACTCTAAAACTAGAATGCCGCTTTGACGGATATTGATATCAATTGCTTGGAGATAAATTACTTCAAGCCCAATGGAGAAAAAAAGGGGTGCTAGTATGCCCAACAACACCTGCCAAGAATTTCGTTTTTTTAAATCTTTTCCCCAAGGATGTTTTTTGTCAAGATAGCGGGTTAACCAAGCCAAATAGAACCCAGTTATGGAAGCAGCAAAGATGGAAAACACCACATCCCATTTGAAAGAGGGGAGTTGGATCAATGTTTTAAAATCATTGTCATTGGCAAAGAAGATGAATGATATACCGAGTATTGGGTAGATGATCCATCCCAGTTTTCGGTCAAAGTAAGTAGGGGCTGGGTTTTTATGAGAATCTTTTAGCATTACAAATTCATTTTACAACCTGACCAAAACGTTTTTAGGTCAGGCTGTATCATTATATTTCTCCTTAATTCAGTCATGGATTTTACGGATAAACAAATACAGCAAGACTACTTTACATCATGTCTCAAAGAAAATCAGTCTGTTTCCAAATGGATCCGAAAGACACAATTCATATTTTGCCCAAGGTGGTTCATTGATTCCTGGATTCAAAAACCGATAGTTTTTTGTCATTAACTCCCTATGGTAACCTTTAATGTCATCGCACTCAATCCTGATGAAAGTACCTGGTGTACCGTCTCCATGATGCTCAGACAGGTGCAAAACACAATTGTCTTTTGATATTTGCATGTATAAGGGCATACCCTCTTCAAAACGGTGCTCCCAGTCTACTTTAAACCCTAAGTAGTCAATATAGAACTCTCTGGATTTTGTCTCATCAAAAATTCGAAGAATGGTGGTGGCTTGATTAAATCTCATTGGGGTATCAGTTTGGTGTGCCCATTATAAATATCATCTTAACAAGATACCACAATAATCAAGAGCTTTAAAAACCACTTATGATCATTCTTCTTTCAATGGTTAAAATGAGAAAGGGCTGTAAACCGAAACATCACTCACCATAATGGATATTTTCTAATAAGTGCGGTTTGGAATGGTTGTTAGTTTAAAATCAATTCCCTAGTCATATGGCTTAAGCAAAATACTTTCCTTACCCATAACTTAATTGGCCTAGGCCGGATTTAGTGTATTAACATAAGTGTTTTTCTTCACCTCGTAGTCTCTAATGTCAATCAGTTTTCCTTTAGACGCTATTTTTCCATCTGTAGACAATTTTTTTAACCTCCAGTTCAAATAGTCATCTCCAACTTCAAAATCTATATCTACCAGCGTTTCTCCAATTATTCTTGCTGCCGGTTGAAAATTCTCCTTACAATGAGATAGTAAGCAAGAGTCGAAATAATCCGTTTCTTCCATTTTGAGCTGTCCACTATTATCACAAATCCATAATTCTCCATTTCCTGATTTTACTTTATCCCATATCGTTAGGTAATTTTGAAGGTTACCTTTTTCAATTGGCTCAAATTGTTCCAAAAGTTCTTTAACCTGAAAGGATGCAGTTTCTTCCAATGATTTGGGATAAATAGCTGCTCCATGTATAGACCTTACAGGAGTATTGAAATTGGCAACTAAAATAGGTTTGTCGAACAGAAATAAATGATTGATCAGTCTTGCTGTACTTATTCTTTCAGAAGCATAATAGCCTGTCCAAATAAATACTTTATTAATGTTTTCTACATTTTTAAGCATCGACTTCAGACTTATTAAGTCATTTTCTATCGGGGAATTTGGATGGGCACCATGAATTTTTAGAAACCAGTTTTTCCTTTTTGAAATATTTTCATTTACATCTATATCACAGCTGGGCCCAATGTTTAGTTTATCTTCTAAGCTTATTACCTGACTGTTGCTCAGATCAATTGCTTTACTGTCCATCAACGTTCTCTTACCTAACTGTCCAAATACGATATGAATGTTTTCTTTTTGCATGTTGGCTTCGTATTTTTTAATACCATCAAGGAGGCTGAAATAATCATAGCCTCCAGATGGGAAGTTTATGTTTGATGCTTATTAATTGTAATTAAATTATGAATATAGACCATAAAGTTGATCGTTACAAAGGTAAAAGAAACAGCGGAGCAGGGGTGGAGCAGATCACTTCAAAGGTTAGCCGAAGCAAAACAAGTGATAATTTGCGCAAAGGGATTCATGCGTGGAGCAAGGAGGTGAAATTTCCCTACAGGCAAGAAATAAAATGATAGTGCAATCTAATGTCTCAAAAAGCTTAATTCTTACTTTTTTACCCTCCAAAAAGGGGAGTTCCCTTATAGCAGTCTTGGGGATACCTTGGGGTCTAGTAGTATATACGTTCCCTTTTGGCTATTTTCCTATAAATCATGGTATTTTACCAATAAAGAAAGGTTTTGAATACCGATTGGAAACAAAATGTAGCTTGTTTGTAATGAAGGTCTTCTGATAGGGGTTTTAAAAATTTCAATTGCTTTATATTTTGGTAGTTATAAAATTTAAAAAATTCATATAAATCAGCAATCACATCCGTATGGATCAGCAGTGTATCCAAATATTCACCTTGGTTAAAATTTGGTTTACTTCGGTCTTCTGACATCTGGTTTATCTGGCAGTTAGACAAGATACTAACTATTTTAACAAAGTATTTAAGGTTAATGGCATCATTGTCGATAATCAGATTTTTTTATTTGGCCACAGATGAAAAGGATGCACACAGATTTCAAATTGATAGATTATCCAACCTGTGATTCTCAATATTGTTTAGCTTCAAAAGGCTAAATTAAGAAAAAGCTGTTCCCATACTTACCGAAGTTTAGATTCCTAATTCTTCTTTTTTTCTCTTTATCAATCCACCCATTTCACTCCAGTCCCACGTGAAAACGATAAATTGAGCTCCCCACCTTGTCGTGTTGAAAAGAAAATAGTCCCCGTAGTTTTTAAGTCTAAGTTTGTATAGAGGTGGAAAAATGGTCGGCACCATTTTTACTGTCTCAACGTCTAGCCAGTTGAACTCGATTACTTTGTCTCCCTTTATAATTTTAATTTTTTGATTGTTAAGTTCAACTACAACAAGTTTGTCAATGTACAGAAATGGTATGAGTCCAACGAAGATTCCTGTCAAAACAAAAATCACCGTTGTCCAAAAGTCCGGTGCTCCGGGTTCTCCATTAAATGTCGCGTTCTCAGGATCCAAATGTGCGATTAACGGAATCGCTATAAAAAAAAGTCCCACGACAAATGGGAGGTATTTGAATGTGTAAAAAACTGTTCTGTCGCTCTCCATATTTAGTAGTCCAATTTGTTTTCTTTATTTTCTTTTTCAATCATTTCGTCTAAAATATAGCTCTTCAGGACTTTTGTTTGGTCAACTGGCTCACCTTCCCATTCAGTTATTCTGAAGTCCCACATGACACTTCCATCATAGTATTTTTCAATTTCAATAAACGGCAATAATCTTGGGCTCTCAGTTATCCAAAAGACTCCTTCTCCACCAGCATATGCGCCTACTGGCTTGAAATTGGCATTGAATAGTCGTCCACCTACGGTCTCGAAGTAAAAGCTTTTCATTTTAAATGTGTCCCACGCAAATGGATTTATCAAATTAAGTCCGACTAGTCCGTAAACCACAATTGAACAAAGAATCGTCAATGTTCTTAGGGAAAACTGTTAAAGATATATCAGACAGGAGAACTGTAGCTAAATATACAGTCGTAAAAAGTGTCAATATGATTTGTCTCCTGATCGTCATTTGTTTAATTACCGCCAATGGGCATATAGCCGCATGTTGTCGTTTTGTAGCGACCGAAGGGGGCGCATAAATGGTCTCGGGTATGAAACGTAGGGCATTTCAAGCGGTCCGTTTTTATTTATTTTCTTCAAACCACTTTACAATGGATGGCATATTTCTCTCAAATCCACCGGGAATAAAGAAATTGAGAACGCCACATTTTTCATTTGTTTTATTGGCAAAATCGTGAATGGTTCTGGCTGGGATTCTTAAAAAAGTGCCTTTTTCTATATTATGCCATTCATCACCAACCAATATAGAAGTGGTTCCTTCTATGCCATAGAATATCTCGTCATTTTCTTCGTGTAAATGTGCACCTGGTCCTTCAGAATTGGGTTCAAGCCACCACTCGGAAATACTATATTTATTATCGGTTTCATTTTCATCTGCCTTAAACACAGCTTTCATAGTACCGCATTGGTAAGTTCTACCTTCGCCAGTTTTTAAGAGTAATTTATCGGTGTGATTGTGCTTATGTTCCATTGTTATCGTTTAGTTACTTTATAAGGGTTTCCTTTGTCGTCATAAGTTGTCCATTCACCAACTGGTTCACCGTTTACGAAATGTCCTGAACGCTTAACTGTTCCGTCTATTCGAAACCATTGCCAATAACCTTCGGGTTTTCCTTCAATTATTTTTCCTTTCGACCAAATGGTCTTACCGTTAGCGTGATATTTTATGGTGATTCCATCAACAATTTCTTGCTTTTTCTCTTTCATTTTTTGTTGGTGCTTGGTTATTCAATTATAGTGATACCTTCCAATTTCGCACCGTTGCTTTTTAAAAATGCAAAAGTTAATTTGTCCACTTTACAGTCTATAAGCTCAACTTTGTTAAATTTTCGGTTGTGTTTGAAAAACGTGTTCAAGATTGTTGCGTTTTCGAACTTAACGCCTTTAAATGAGCAATTTTCAAAAGAGCAATCTTCAATATTGCCGCCAAAGGTTATTTCAGACAAGCCAGTGTTTTTGAAAGATGTATGTTTCAATACAGCACTCTCAATTGAGTTCTTTTGAAAGTTTGAGTTGATAAACTCTGCTCCCGATAGATTTGATTTGTCAAAGTTGCAGTTTTTAATTTCACTTTGCTGAACTTCTGCGTCTATCAAACTGGTTTCTTTGAAAGTTGATTTAGAAATTTCAGAAGTATTTATTTTTCCGTTTCTGATATCCGATTGAGAAAAATCACAATCTGTAATTCTATTTCCCTTTAACGTTAAACCTGACAGGTCGGACTTAATGAATTTGCATTTTTTGATATTGGATGAACTGAACTTATCCTTTAGGCCTTTCAGTCCTGAAAAATCGGCATCAACCCAATTTCCTTGAGACATATCCCAATTCCAATCAAAACGTTTTTTTATTTCTGCACCTAAATTTTCGAGTGGTTGTTTTTCTTTAGGGTTAATTTCAGTAGTTGAAAAATTTTCTGAAAAGTAGTTCAAGTCAACTCCAAATATTTTTGCAAGGTTGTTTAATGTGGTTATGTCAGGCATAGATTCGCCACGTTCCCACTTGCCAACTGCCTGTGGACTGATTGCGATTTGCTGGGCAAGCTCTGATTGTGAAAGATTCGCTTTCTTTCTTGCTGTGGCAATTTTATTGCCGATTAAATTTGAATGTAACATCTTTTTTTGTTTAATCTGATTATCCGCAATGATGCCAGTAACCTTAAATCCTTTGCTTAAAGTGGTCAGAAGTTTGAATCCTGAAGACCGAAGCAGTTGATATTTTAATCAAAACGAACATTTCGACTCGTTTTTAACCTTTACTGGTGCAATTGCGGATATACATTTTGTTTAAAATTTGATGCTTCAAAGATATTTTCAAGTCTGTCCATTGGTCAAATTTCAGCCGCTACTTAAAGTTGTAAGCTTGTTACATTTGGTTGTTTTCTGACAACCTTCAGTTGTTTTTAAGTCTAGTAGTCTATTTTTATTCTTTTTTCACTTGTTTGTTGTCTATGTCTTGGTTGTAGTCGGTCTTTTTATAATGCCCATTGTCAGTTTATGCCGACCGGAGGGAGGTATAAACTGACAACTTTTTAATCTAATTGGACACCTCGTTTCCATCAAAAAATCCTGACTCAATCCCCATAGGAACCTCTCCGTACACGATAGCCATCGGTACCGTGCAACACCGGTTTCATGGTTCTTGCTACGCACGCGACGAAAACCTAGTTGTTATGCGTAGATTTTCTTTTTACGTCAGTGCATACAACCCACATAAATGTCCGCTTTGATTTTAAATGCTTTTTTCTCAATATTATGTATCACAGTCAATGCACTGTCCGCACTTTTTTCTGTTTCGTAAATGCCTGTCACCAAAGCAATAGTTTTTTCGCCTGCTGGTCTTTGGTAAAAGTCCAAGTATTCTAAACTCAAATTATCCGATGGAAAACGTCTTGGGAAATAGTTGCCTGCATAAATTTCATTTTCGTCATTGTCGGGCAATGCGATAAGATTTTTGGTCTTGTTGTAAAACCGTCCTATTGTGTCAATTTGAATATTCAGTTTCTTGTTTATGTCAAACATTTTTTTACGAAGTATAGAATAGTCAAGGCTTGTATCTGCAACTACCACAAAAAATGTAGCATTATTGTAGCCGGTAGTTTCTTCCAATTGTTTATTATTTGTCAAAGCAGCGGTCTGTAAACTGGCGGTTGTTTCAACTTTACTTGTTTGGGTTTCAACATTGTTTTTGTCAGTCGGAGTTGTCCCACAAGCAGTCAACATAATTGTCAATATTATGTAAATGTGTCGTGTCATAAATTAACGAATAATGGGCGGGCGGCTAAATGCCATATTGTGAAAAGATACAAAGTATCTTGAAACAATATGGCATTTAGCCGCATGTGTGTGCCGAGCATGGGCATCAGGTATCGAAGATACCAAATTATTCCAGAGGGTGAAATGCCTGTGCCGATAACTATCGGTATCCCTTATGTGCGGGAGTAGTTTCCCGAAGCATTAGCAAGTCGCAACCAAAATACCACCAAAAAGCAGGCAAAAAAGCCGCTCAGGTACCGGATTTTTTAAGCTCCAACCTCCAAAAATACAAATGGGGAAAAAGCTTTCCCCATAATTATCCCTTTCCCAGCACCATTCGTTCAACACTGCATTCATGCCTGCCCGCCATAGGAGGGTTCGTCCGTTCCGGCCACATGAATGCTTAGTTGTTGGCTATAGTTTTTTATTTAGGCTTCTCTAATCCTTTACTCTTTATTAAATATCTTCCTTTTGTGATTGATCCCCCAATCTTTCAGCGCAAAGATTATCGGGTTTAAGGTGTCCGCATAAGGGGTTAATTTATAAGAGATTTTTACCGGATAATCGTCAATGACAATCCTTTTGATCAGCTGGTGTTCCTCCAAATCTTTAAGCTCCTTAGCCAACACTTTTGGTGTCAATCCATCGATGCTATCCTGAATATCCGTAAATCTTTCGTTCCCAATACCTACTGAAATAATGATAGGTAATTTCCATTTGCCATTGATTACCTCTAGTGTATCCCGCACGGGTCTCACCGTATCCAGACAATTATTATATCCTTTTTTTACTGCCATACGTTTTAAACTATCGCTTTCCTTTAGGAAAGTGCTTTACAAAGGAAAGTTAATTTTGGTAAATTTGCAAGAGAAATAATAAAGCAGACGATATAAATAAAATAGTGCTGTTTTAACCCTTTTTACAAAATAATAGATACATCGAAGAATCAGATGCTATTGGGGATTATCAAAAGAATTTCTTAAGTACAGGTAAACAGGATTTCAGGATATATGAATAAAGCAAAAATAGAATACTCCATTTTAGAGCTGGCCGTAGTTTCGCAAGGAGATACTATAAAACAGACATTGAATAATTCATTGGCGCTGGCAAAAGAGGCGGAAGCTTTAAACTATAAACGTATTTGGTTCGCGGAGCATCATAACTCAGATAATATTGGGAGCAGCGCTACCTCCGTACTTATTGGCTACATTGCAGAAAACACCCATAGCATACGAGTAGGTTCGGGAGGTATTATGCTTCCCAACCACTCTCCCTTAATTATAGCTGAACAATTTGGTACCCTGGCGCATTTGTATCCAAATCGGATTGATTTAGGTCTGGGCCGAGCACCGGGTACGGATCCTCAAACTGCCAAAGCTATACGATCTGATTTTATGCAGGCTGCACATTCATTTCCCGGGGAAATAAAGAAAATCCAACAGTACTTTTCTCCGGAAAATAAAAGTTCGTCTGTAAGGGCAACCATCGCTGAAGGTACAGATATACCCTTGTATTTATTAGGTTCCAGTACAGATAGTGCTCATTTAGCAGCAAAAGAGGGCTTGCCTTATGCCTTTGCGAGCCATTTTGCATCCACACATTTACATAATGCATTAAGAATTTATAAACAGGAATTTCAACCTTCTGAATTTCTGCAGCAACCTTATACAATGGCAGGAATCAATGTGTATGTAGGCGATACCGATGCAGAAGCCGAGCGAATGTTTACCAGCTTAATAAGGATGTTTATGTCGGTCTTAACAGGGGGAAGAGAGCCCCTACAACCACCAACAGGACTGACGGATGAACTGATAGGAATGTTTAACCACCCTTCCTTACACCAAATGCTGAAATATTCTTTTGTGGGAAGCAAACAGACCGTGAAAAGCCAGGTTCAGGCTTTTCTTGATGAGACCGGAGTGGATGAACTGATAGTGGTATCTACAGCCTACTCTTTAGAAGATCGGTTGAAATCGGTTAGAATGTTTGCAGAAATTATGATGGAGATGAATCAAGAAATTAAGTAGGGCTGAAACTTGATCCAGATAATTATCGAATCCCTTTTTTACAGTCATACGTTTTAAATTATCGCTTTCCTTTGGGAAAGTGCTTTACAAAAGAAAGTTATTTCTATTAATTTTGCAATATATTAAAAAGATAAAAGTGATATGAGAATAGGAATTTTAGGAGTAGGTAGTATAGGGAAAACCTTGGCATTAAGACTACCTAAGGCAGGACATGAAGTAGAAGTAGCCAATTCAAGAGGTCCGGAATCTATAGATGAAGCAACCCTTGCTACAGGGGCAAAGCCTGTTACCGCTGAGCAAGCTGTGCAGGGTAAAGATGTCATCATCTTATCGATACCTTTAAATCGAATTCCGGAGATCAAATCACTTCTTGCCGAAGTGTCAGAAGATGTAACTGTAATAGACACCTCTAACTATTATCCGTCTCGCGACAACAAAATTGCTTCTATTGACGAAGGTCAAGTAGAAAGTTTGTGGGTAAGCGAACAACTTGGGCGACCTATTGCCAAGGCTTGGAATGCCATTGGTTATATTTCTTTTGAAAAAAGTGGAAAACCCGCCGGAAGTCCGGATCGTATCGCTATTCCTATCGTAGCAGATCGCGACCAGGATCGTAAAATCACTATGCAATTAGTGGATGAGACCGGATTCGATGCTTTCGATGCAGGTGCGCTCGCTGATTCTTGGAGACAGCAACCCGGAGCTCCTGTTTATTGTACAGATCTTTCCCTGCAAGAAATAGAAGAATTAATTGATACTGCGGAAAAAGAACGATTGCCAAAGCGCAGGGATTTGGCTGTTACGGCAATTTCAGAGCGCATAGATGGTAAACCACAGGCCTTGAATAATGAGTTCTTAGTAGGTCTCAACAGGATTTTATATATGTAATCTCCATATGAAGGATCGTACTAAAAAAATACTGGTTGCCATGCATCTGGGTAATGGCTATGGCTCCCAACCCGGAGCCTGGCGCATGCCGGGAGTAGACCCGGAAAGCTATGCGAACTTTGACGTCATGGTAAAGCAGGCGCAGGCAGCCGAACGTGGTAAACTGCATTTTCTGTTTTTCCCTGATGGGCCTACTACTGAAAGAGACATAGCAACCCAACCTCCTGGCCCTAATCTCGATGTGATGATGACCATGGCGGCCATCGCTCGGGAAACGAAACGGATTGGGTTGGTCGCAACCGGTTCTACAACATTTAACGAACCATATAATCTGGCCAGACATTTTAAATCGCTGGATGTGATGAGCCACGGCAGGGCGGGATGGAATGCTGTTACATCGAGCACCGATGATACAGCAGCCTATTACGGCAGGAGGATTCCATCGAGTGAGGAGCGCTATGGCCGAGCCCATGAGGTGATCCAGCTGATGCAGGCACTTTGGGGAAGCTGGGGAAAGGATGCCTGGGTCCACAACAAAGAAAATGGCGAGTTCACAAAGAAAGGAGCTATCAATGCCATTAATCTGCAAGGTGAATATGTAGGCGCTAGCGGACCGCTTTATGTTCCACCATCAGCGCAAGGACAGCCTGTGATTGTTCATGGCGGTGGAAGCCCTAATGCCCATGAACTTGCAGGACGTTTTGCCAACGTAGTGATTGGGTCTACTTTCACTATTGAAGATGCACGAGCTCAGCGTAAAGCGTTCAGAGATGCAGCAAAAAGGTATGGTCGTGATCCTGATGAGATTAAATTCTTTGCAGGTATCATGACGACCATTGCCAAAGACAGGCGTACCGCTTTGGATCGCAGGATTCAGTTAACGGAAGGTCATTTCTCGGAAAGAGTGGCTTACCTGCAACGCATGTTGGGTACTCCTCTTAATATCAATCGATTGAACGAACCGCTAACCCAAGCACAGTTAACTAATGCACGTCCGTCTCCTTATGACCCCAGGTCTGCTTATGCACTGAAAATTGCAAAAGAAGGCTGGAGTCTTCGCGATATTATCGCCCATGGTGTTATTGATTACCATCCGGTTATCGTTGGGCCGGGTGTCGAAGCTGCCGATCATATGCAGGAGTGGTTTGAAGCAGATGCTGTTGATGGATTTTGGATTTTACCAGATATAAATGCAGATGGCATTGATGCCTTTGTAGATGAAGTGGTGCCTATTTTACAGGAGCGTGGTTTGTTCCATGAGGATTACTAAGGGAAGACATTTCGAGCCAATCTGGGAGTGCCGGATCAGTATGGCATTGATCCTAGAATAATGAATCATAAAAACAAATGAGAATAGGTATAATTGGTGCCGGATTGATGGGTAAAACGCTGGCTCAGAAATTAAGCAAAAAGGGACATCAAATAGTAATTGCCAATTCCAGAGGACCACATACGATCGATGTCGCAGATCGTACAGGCATCAAAGCAGTTAAACTACAGGATGCAGTAGTAAACGTAGATGCTGTTATACTCTGCATCCCTTTCGGGAAGATTCCGGAATTACCAAAGGATTTGTTCAGTCAGCTGGAGACAGTGATACCGGTGATCGATATTACTAATTATTTTCCATCCCGACATGGTGTAATTGAGGAATTAGAAAATGGTAAAGTACACAGCGTTTGGGTTGAGGAGCAAATTGGCCGACCGGTAGTTAAAACTTTCAGCACTATTATCGCACACAGTTTTGTGACGGGTGGCCTGCCGAAAGGAACACCGGAAAGAATAGCCCTGACGGTATCAGGAGATGGTAAAAACGGGGTAGAAACAGCCATGCAACTGGTAGAGGATACGGGATTTGATGCCTTTGACGCAGGTTCTATTGTAGAATCCTGGAGGCAACAACCCGGAAATCCGGCTTATTGTACCGATCTCACTTTGGAAGAACTCAAGCCAGCTCTTGCTAAGGCTGATGCAGAAAAAGCCTTGGTTACAAAAAAGTTGGTCATATAGAAGATGAAAGATTGGACCGATGAATATATGGAGATTATCCTTAAGGGGAATTATTCTGATAATTTTAAAGATGAGGGGGTAAATATTTATCGTGCTTTGAATGGTTATCCGCCAAAATAATGTTGTGATGGACTATTAGATCTAAACTGAATTGTTTATTTGGATATATAATTCGGTAAACACTACATAGTATCCAATGTCAATTACGTCAGCCATGTTCTCCTTGGCTTGGATAAAAGGGTGATCTCTTTCCTCGAATTAGTTGAGCAAGAATTCGCCCATTTCCACTTTTTCCAGATAAAATTTAATAGCATTGATAGCTTGGTTTTGTGTGCTAAGGGATACTTTCTTTATGCTCACAAGCCAGTCTTGGTAACGACGAATATCTTCTTCCTTAAAGTTATTAAGCTTCTTTGGCTGGATGAAATTTAAAAATTCGTTGAACAAATAACAATAGGTTTTATAAGTACTTTCACTATACCTTTTTCGGAGCAAGCGGTTACGGTATTCCTCCGGAATCAAATCTGGAAGGACCGAAGAGGTCGAAGTTGGTTTTGGCTTAGTGATCAGGGATTGAGACCAAACTAGGTTTTCATTATTGAAAGAAGCTTGTATCTGGTCCCGATTACTGGGACTATCCGGGATCCACCAGCATCTTTGGGTTTTGCTCCAATTGGCGCCCAGCTGTTTACAAAGTTGTATCAGGCGTGGATTATAAGGAAAATACATCCCCAAGACTGCCTGGTCACGATGGATAATCGACTTGATGGATATGGAAAGTTTAGGAATCAAAACAATAAAAAGTTAGCTTCCCCAATATAGATATATTTATTGACTCTTAGACCTGGATTCCAAGTCTTGGAATCCGGGTTAAAAAACTAGTTTAATTTCCATGTTCATTTCAGTGAATAATTGGATCCCTTGGAATAGGCAATCCCGTTTGAAATTAGTTGTTCTGCTACTAATATCTTCAGCTCCTCAGAATACCATTTCCGGAACATCTCCTTCCACTACCAGCCTGCCTTCTGTTTTCGACTGGATTTCTTCTACACTGACCCCGGGTGCACGCTCGAGCAGCTTGAATCCCCCTTGGGGAAGGACTTTTAGGACGGCCAAGTCGGTCACGATCTTATTGACGCACTTGATGCCGGTGATGGGCAGGGTACATTGCTTGAGCAGCTTGGACTTGCCATCCTTGCTGCAATGCTGCATGGCCACGATGATATGCGCTTCAGAGGCGACCAGGTCCATGGCACCTCCCATGCCCTTGACCATCTTTCCCGGTATTTTCCAGTTGGCAATGTCCCCATTTTCGGAAACTTCCATGGCTCCCAAAATGGTGAGGTGCACATGACCACCTCGGATCATGCCAAAGGATTCTGCGGAATTAAAAAGTACCGAGCCTTTCACCATGCTGATGGTCTGCTTTCCGGCATTGATCAGGTCAGCATCCACTTCTTCTTCAGGAGGAAAAGGTCCAATGCCCAAAAGGCCATTTTCAGACTGCAAGACTACCTCCAGGTCATCCGGGATATAATTGGCCACCAAAGTAGGAATACCAATGCCTAGATTGATATATTGGCCGTTTTTGATCTCTCTGGCGATGCGTTGGGCAATATGGATTTTGTCTAACATAAGCTGTAGGTTTGGATAGGGGCTAGGACTTGACGGTTCTCTTTTCGATACGTTTTTCGTAAGCGGTGCCTTGAAAAATACGTTGCACATAGATGCCGGGCGTATGGATCTGGTTAGGGTCCAGTTCTCCCGCAGGAACCAGTTCTTCCACTTCGGCAATGGTAACAGTTCCCGCAGCAGCCATCATGGGGTTGAAGTTTCTAGCGGTTCCTTTGAAGATCAGGTTGCCTGCGGTATCGCCCTTCCAGGCTTTGACCAACGAAAAATCTGCTTTAAGCCATCTTTCGAGGATATACAGCTTGCCATCGAATTCCCGCATTTCCTTGCCTTCGGCGACTTCCGTGCCCACTCCGGCAGGGGTGAAGAAAGCAGGGATCCCAGCCCCTCCGGCACGGGTTCTTTCAGCCAAGGTGCCCTGGGGTATCAACTCTACCTCTAGTTCACCACTGAGCAATTGCCTCTCAAACTCAGCATTTTCTCCCACATAGCTGGAAATCATTTTCTTGACCATGCGTTGCTTTAGCATCAGCCCAATGCCAAAGTCATCTACGCCGGCATTATTGGAAATACAGGTCAGCCCTGTAAGTGGTTTTTTGAGCAGGGCCTTGATACAGTTTTCTGGGATGCCACAGAGGCCAAAACCACCAAGCATCAAAACCGTGTTGCTGGTGATGTCCTTGACGGCTTCATCAGCATTGCTAACTGTCTTGTTGATCATATTAAGTCCATGAAACGCTTATATACCGAAAATTTGTCTCGCCCTGGCCTTGTCCTTGGCCAATTGGGCCTTTAACTCTTCTAAATTTGCAAATTTTCTTTCCGCTCTCAAAAAATCTTTGAAATAAACTGTGATTTGTTTATCGTATAAATTGTCGTTGTAGTCAAACAAATGGGCTTCCACGGTTTTTTCCAGGCCATCTACTGTAGGGCGGTTACCAATGTTCAGCATGCCAAAGTAAAATTCCTCGCCCACACTGATGCGGACCGCATAGGCACCATCCCCTGGAATCAGTTTGTAATTGTTGGGTACATGGATATTGGCCGTGGGAAAGTCAATGGACCTGCCTATCTGTTGGCCTTTGATGACGATGCCGTTCAGTTCATATTCCCGGCCTAAAAATTCATTGGCTTCGGACACATGGCCGGCCAAAAGTGCCTTTCTGATTTTAGTGCTGGAGATGCCTACGTGGTCAATGTCTTCCCGCGATATTTCTTCCAGCTCAAAGCCGTAACGCTCTTTGTTTTCCATCAAATGCTCAAAGCTGCCTTCCCTGTTTTTGCCAAATCGGTGGTCATAGCCGATGACCAATACTTTGGTCTGGATTTTATCGATAAGGACTTTCTGGATAAATTCTTCGCTGCTAAGCTGCGAAAACTCTTTGGTAAAGGGAATGGTGACCAGGTGGTCTATGCCTTCCTTGGCCAGGAGCTTGGCTTTTTCTTCAAAGGTGGTCAGCAATCTCAGGTTATGCTCTTCAGGGTGCAGGACCAGCCTAGGGTGAGGCCAAAAGGTAATCAGGACAGTTTCTCCGTCAGCTTCTTTGGCAATGTCTTTTATTCTGTTCAGGATTTTTTGATGACCCAAGTGCACCCCATCAAAGGTGCCACTGGTTACCACGGCATTGGTGATGGAGGGAAAATGCTCAAGTCCTTCGTAAATTTTCATCACTCGGCTTCTTTTTCGGCTTTGATCTTTGCTACCAAATCCAATACTTCTACAGCATCTGAAAGGAGAAAATCGCCAATTCTGGTACGGGTCAGGGCAGACATATAGGCACCCACCCCTAAGCTTTCGCCCAAGTCCCTGGCCAGACTTCTGATATAGGTTCCTTTGGAACAAACAATGCGAAAATCAATTTCCGGCAACTCAAAACGCGTGATTTCAAAAGTAGAAACCTGCACTGGTCGCGGATCAAGCTTGACATCAATGCCCTTTCTCGCTGATTCATACACCCGTTTGCCATCCTTTTTGATGGCAGAGTGGGTAGGGGGAACCTGCATGATATCCCCGGTCAATCGGACACAGGCATTTTCAATCTCCGCTAAGGTCAGGTGTGAAGGGTCTGCCACCTCTTGGACCTCTTGTTCCAAATCAAAGGATTCGGTGGTCTTTCCCAGCACAAAAGTCCCGGTATATTCTTTTTCCTGCCCCATGAAATCATTGATGCTTTTGGTTTTTTTACCAGCGCAAATAATCAATAATCCCGTTGCCAAAGGGTCCAATGTGCCCGCATGGCCTACTTTTTTAATCTTTAAGGCATTCCTCACCTTTTTGACCACATCGAATGAGGTCCATTCCAAGGGTTTGTTGATCAGGAATACTTCTCCATAAGGTTGTTGATCCATTCTACATGCTTAATCCGCCAATTACGGCAATAGTACCCACTATGGCGCAATAAATGGCAAAGTAAATAAGCTTTCCTCGTTTTACAATATTAATCATCCAAATACAGGCAGCAAGCCCAGCCAAGAAAGCGGCCAAGAAGCCAGCTGTCAATGGAACTGCAGTGATTCCTTCAGCAATGCTAGGGTCTTTAAAGAATTTCAATAGTTTGATGGCAGAGGCACCTAAGATGGGCAAAAGGACCATCAAAAAGGAAAACCGAGTAGCCCTTTCTTTTTCTACGCCGATCAATAAAGCAGTGGCAATGGTGGAACCGGATCGACTGATTCCGGGCATGATGGCAATGGTTTGGGCTATGCCAATCACGATGGCCTTGGGGAAAGTAACATGCCCCTGTCTTTTGGTAGCAAAGTGTGAAAAAGCCAGCAAGACAGCGGTAAACAATAACATGGCACCTACTAACACGATTTTTCCTCCAAAAAGGGCCTCTATCTGTTCTTCAAATAGCACACCGACAATGCCTATAGGAATCATCGATAATAAAATTTTGGCCGTGAACTGTGTACCATCATTCCACTGGAACTTAAACAGGTCCTTAAATATGCTAGCAATGTCCTTTCGGAAAACAATAATGGTACTTAGAGCAGTGGCGGCATGAACCACCACGGTAAAGAGTAAATTGTCAGCAGCCTGAACCCCCAAAAGGAAGGAACCCAATTCGATATGGCCACTACTGGACACAGGCAAAAATTCAGTCAAGCCCTGAATGATGCCCAAAATGATCGCTTCTATGATTGTCATTTATTTTTCTGATTTGTAAAAAATGGCGTAAAATTCAAAAATGAAACCGGCCAAAGTGATAATAGGTCCCAAAGTAAGACCCATAAAACCAAATCCGTGTGGTTCACTGTCCATTCCGATGATCACGAATCCCACTACAATAATGGCGATTCCGATCAACATCAGGGTATAATTTTTCTTTGAAAAAGGAAGGTTGTTCTTATCCATCTTAATAAAGTTCGTCCAAAGACATGTTTAAATATTTGTTAACGGCTCTCAGTGTGCTGAAAAAGGATAGTATCGCTCCAAGAACGATAAGCCCACCAAAGAGCATTAAAATCAATTTGTTGTTTTGTAATAGGGCAAAGCCATCGATATTGGCCTTGGTATATTCTATCAGACCGTAAAGTAGGGCAGAAGAAAGAATTCCTGCAAGGCTCCCAAAGAAAAAAGACCTGTTGAGGAAGGGTTTTCTGATGAATCCACGGGTGGCACCTACCAGTTGCATGCTTCTGATCAGGAAGCGCTGGCTGAAAAGGGCCAGTCTGATGGTATTGTTGATCAAGATGATGACAGTGATCACCAAAATCAGAATGAAAGCACCGAGGACAATGCTGACTTTTAGCAGGTTTTTGTTGATCGATTCCACCAAGTCATTCATATAAGTTACCTCAAAGACCCCGTCCAATTTTTGGATTTCGGCGACGATGTTTTCCATCTTTTCAGAGGTTTGAAAAGCCTCATGAATGGAAATGACATAACTGTCCCGAAGGGGATTGTCATCCAAGAATTTGCTAAAATCTTCTCCCGTATCTTCCAAAAAAGATTTTGCTGCCTCATCAGCAGAAATGTAAGACAATTGGGCACCATCTTCCTTTTGAAGGACATAGTCTTGGTTTTCCAGCATCTTGCCAATTTTGGCACGGTCAGCTTCGGTAATATTTTTGTTCAGGAATACCTGTACTTCAATGTTCTCGCGGATAATGGAAGTCAAGGTTTTGGCCTGAATAACAATGACCCCAAAAAGCCCCACAATAAAAAGGGAGAGGGTGGTGCTAAAAAGCACACTCATAAATTTAAAACTTCCCAGTCTTTTCTTTTTCCTTAAAGATTTGCTCATGCTGATTTGAATTCTCTCAAAATTAATCAGGTATCCGTATTAAACCAATCTTAATTGGATTAAAATGAAACCATTTATTATGGTGGATATAACGTATAACTTACTTTTTCAGTACATCGGAAAGCAACCTGCCAGTTGTCCTAAAAATCGGGTGTGTTAATAGAATATTTCGATTATTTTAAGAAATTTTTCTTTTCTTTGGGATCTCTCCACTGATAAACCCAAATGTAAAAGTATAATTGGAGCTTAAAATAATTGATATGAAAGAAGTAATTGAGGCCATCAATGGATTAGTTTGGAGCAATGCATTGATTGTCCTTTGTCTGGCCACAGGTATTTATTTTTCCATCAGGACCGGTTTTCTTCAGGTGAGCTACTTGAAAGAAATGGTTAGGTTATTATTTAAAGGGGAATCATCCGAAAAAGGGGTTTCGTCATTTCAGGCATTCGCCATTGCCATATCAGGAAGGGTAGGGACCGGAAATATCGCTGGGGTAGCGACCGCCATCGCCATGGGAGGCCCCGGAGCTATTTTCTGGATGTGGGTGATTGCTTTTCTGGGGGCTGCCTCCGCATTTGTGGAGTCCACTTTGGGACAAATCTATAAAGAAGTCAATGATGGTCAGTACAGGGGTGGTCCAGCTTACTATATCGAAAAAGGCCTAGGGGTAAAATGGTATGCCTTGCTGTTTGCTTTCGCCACGATCCTTAGTACAGCCTTGTTCATGCCCGGGGTACAGAGTAACAGCATTGCCCTGAGCATGCAGAATGCTTTTGATGTGCCGGTAACTTATACTGGTATTGGCATTACCTTGGTTTTGGGCTTGATTATCATTGGTGGTGTCAAAAGAATCAGTAAGGTAGCGGAAGTGGTGATTCCTTTTATGGCAGCAGCCTATATTTTGATGGCTGTGGTCATCATCTCAATGAACATCACAGAAGTCCCGACCATCCTTACATTGATCGTGAAATCAGCTTTTAATATGGAAGCGGCGTTCAGTGGTGTTTTTGGTATGGCCATCGCGTGGGGAGTCAAGAGAGGAATCTATTCCAATGAAGCAGGGCAGGGCACGGCACCTCATGCTGCAGCGGCTGCAGAAGTGAGCCATCCGGTCAAACAGGGTTTGGTTCAGGCCTTTTCTGTTTATGTGGATACGCTTTTTGTTTGTACAGCGACAGCCCTGATGATCCTTTTCACTGGACAATATAATGTCATCAATCCTGATGGTGGGTTCTTAATTGAGAATTTACCCGGTGTGGAGATAGGCCCGGAATATACCCAGTATGCTGTAGCAACACATTTCCCGGATTTGGGAAGAGGGTTTATTGCAATTTCTTTGCTGTTCTTTGCCTTTACGACCATCATGGCCTACTATTATATTGCCGAAACGAATCTTAGTTATCTGAACCGCACCAAGCATTTTCCTTGGGCCATTTGGGCATTAAGGGTATTGATTTTAGTGGCCACCTTCTATGGCGCCATCAGGACAGCGGAAGTAGCCTGGATGATGGGGGATATTGGTGTGGGCGTCATGGCCTGGTTGAATGTTGTCGCTATTTTACTGTTGGGTAGACCGGCTTTACTGGCCTTGAAGGATTACCAAAGACAGCAAAAAGAGGGCAAAGACCCTGTGTTCAAAGCCAAAGAAGCAGGTATTAAAAATGCCGATTTCTGGGATTGATCATTGAAGAATATGGGAGTAGTTCTGACTACTCCCATATTCCTTTTGGTACTATTTCAAGTACATGGCCAAAGGGATCCTCAAAGTAAAAACTTTCCAAACCATCCTTCCAGCTTTGTTCATGTGTGATGGTAATTCCTTTTTGAAGCAGGCTTTCCTTAGTGGAATGATAGACTTCTGAAGCTACCTCAAAAGCAATATGCTGTTTTCCTTTGGCAAAATGGGGAGGCAAAACTTTTTCATTTTTTGTCTTTTCGGGGATAAAGCAAAGCAAGACAGAGCTGCCACATCTAAAAAAAATATGCCGGCCTTCCTCTGTGGAAATCACCGGCATACCTAGGATGTTGTGGTAAAATGATGCTGCCTTGTCCAGATCATGGATATAAAGGCAAGTTTCTTTGATTTGTGAATATTCCATGCTTTAATTTAACCAAAAGCATGGATTTTTACAGTTAAAATGCCTAGTTCAAGCTAATGGTCACCTTCACCTCTTCTTTCAATGCCTGTAGGACATCTTTTTTGGTCGCCGTTTCATTTAGGGCAACAATCGATATTTCTTCTTCCTGAATCAAAGTCTGTTTTTCTTGCAGTAATTGGGCTGAAATGGTCGCCACACTCCAATAAGCTTCCTGGTTGAAAACTATTTCAGCTTCTGGAACAAGTGATTTGATGGCGTTTTCTGAATGGGCACGGACGATCACTTCCAAATTCCCGCTTTTTGGCTGGAATGTTTTTGGAAGTTCACCATTTAGTTTGTCATAAGAGTAGGAATAACCTCTTTCAGACTTGGTCAGGTCAGCATAGACTGATGCTCCGGTAGGTAAGCTGCCTGCTCCTTTTCCTTTGTAAAACTGTTCTCCAAGATTTCGGGAAATTATCTTGACGCTGTTGTATTCATTTTCAACCCAATACAATGCATTTTTTGGGTTGACCAATGAGGGTAGGATAAAAGCTGTTATCCCGTCGGCTGTAATTTGGGCTTTGGCGATCAACTTGATTTTAAGCCCTAGCTTTTGGGCCAGGATGACATCTTCTTTTCTAATATGCTGTACGCCCAAAGTTGGGATGTCTTTTTCAGGGACAAATTTACCAAAGGCATGGAGTATTAGAATGGCCAGTTTGCTGCTGACATCGCTGCCATTAATGTCCAGAGTAGGGTCTGCTTCGGCAAAACCGTTGTCCTGGGCCAACTTGAGGGCTTCTTCAAAAGTCAGGCCTTCTTCAAAAAGCTGGCTGAGAATGTAGTTGGAAGAGCCGTTTAAGATTCCTTCCAGTTTTTCAATTTGGTCTCCGGCAAAATGGGTGTCCAAGGTGGTGATGATAGGGATTCCTGCAGCTGCAGCAGCTTCATAAAGCAAACTCCCACCAAATTCTTTCTCCAATTGCAGAAATTCCGGCAGGTGAGCGGCCAGCATCTTTTTATTGGCAGAAACCACTTTTTTACCTGATTTGAGCAATGTACTTACAATATGATAGGCCTCTTCCGGATCAGAAATTAATTCCAGACCAATATCATAATTTGAATCTAAAATATCATTTGGGTCAAAAGAAAAGGAAAGCTCAGGGTTTCTTTCCTTCTTTTTGTTTTGTACTACTATGGTCTTGGGAAGTAGGTTTTGCTGGTGTTTTTTTGCAATACTATAATATCCTTGTCCCACCACACCAAAACCGAATAAGCCAATCTGTTTAGCCATTATTTTCCAGATAAAAAGATTTTAAAATATAGTTTAATTGTTCATTTTCTACCAAAAATGCATCATGGCCATAGATAGAGCTGATCTCTCTATAAGTGCCATTAGGGACATTCTTGCTGATGAACTGTGATTCTTCTTTGGTAAATAGCAAGTCGGTGTTGATGCCAATGGAAAGTACTTTTGACTTGATTTCAGACAGTGCTTTGGCTGTACCGCCTCTGCCTCTGCCCAAGTCATGGCTGTCCATTGCTTTGGTCAATACCCAATAAGACAGCGCATTGAACCTGTTGGCCAGCTTTTGGCCTTGGTACCTTAGGTAAGAGCTGACTTTGAAATGGTCAGTCTTTTCTTCGGTTTCTTTTTGGCTGGTTTCAAAGATGTCCTGGTGCCTGTAACTTAGCATACCAATGGCCCTGGCGGCTTCCAATCCTTTTTTGCCCGCATCGGGGGAATTTTGTCCCCAAGTGCTGTCAGATTCAATGGACATTCTCTGCGCTTCATTAAAGCCAATGGTCCAAGGGGATGTCTTGGCGTTGGAAGCAACGATAATGGTTTTCTTTACTTTTTCCTGTAGGCTATAAGACCATTCAAGGGCCACTTGGCCACCCAATGAACCACCAATCACCGTATCTATCTTTTCGATACCCAAGTGTTCCCGAAGTTTGTCAAATGCCTTGGCCATGTCCCTGGTGGACAGGTTTGGAAAGTCATAGTAATAAGGCTTTCCGGTCTTGGGATTTTCACTCAATGGCTGCGTGGAACCATAGCAAGAACCTAATAGGTTGGCACAGACGATGAAATATTTGGTTGGGTCAAAGAACTTGTCCTCTCCAACCAATCCACTCCACCATTCGTGTGCATTGGCATCTCCTGTAAGAGCATGCAGTACCCAAATGACATTGTCTTTTTTAGCTGTAAGGTGTCCTTGGGTCGTATAGCTCAGTTGGAATTCCGGAAGGCTTTCTCCTGAGTCTAATTGCAATTCTTCCTCACAATGGAAAACTTCTTGGCTCATATCGGTGATCAGATACGGTGATTGTAAGTTCATTTTTTACTTTATTTTTTCAAAAGCTGCCGTTAAGTCAGCTTTGATGTCATCAATGTGTTCGATACCCACGGACAAGCGCAACAAGGTAGGAGTAACTCCTGCGGCAAGTTGTTCTTCATCGGTAAGTTGTTGGTGGGTAGTAGCGGAAGGCTGAATGATCAAGGTCTTCGCATCACCCACATTGGCCAAATGGGAAATCAAGCTGAGGTTATTGATAAACTCACCGGCTTTTTCCTTGTCGTCTTTAAGTTCAAAACTCAATACGCCTCCAAATCCGTTGGTCAGGTATTTCTGGGCCAAAGTGTGATAAGGGCTGCTTTCCAAACCAGGGTAATTTACCTTCTTCACTTGGGCATGGTCTTCCAACCATTTGGCGATGGCCAAAGCATTGTCTACAGTCCTTTGTACCCTCAATGAAAGGGTTTCCAAACCTTGAATCAACTGAAATGCATTGAAAGGACTTAGAGCAGGTCCAAAATCCCTCAAACCTTCTACTCTTGCCCTGATAGCAAAGGCCACATTGGGCAGTCCCAATGGGTTGTTATCACCGAAAGTTTCCCAGAAATTCAATCCATGGTAGCCTTCAGAAGGTTCGGAGAATTGAGGGTATTTGCCATTGCCCCAGTTATAGTTACCTGCATCTACGATCACACCACCTATGGAAGTGCCATGCCCGCCGATCCATTTCGTGGCAGACTGTACCACTATATTGGCACCATGGGCAATAGGTCTAAATAGAAAACCTGCGGCGCCGAAAGTATTGTCCACCACTAACGGGAGGTCATGCTTCTTGGCCAGTGCGGCAATGCTTTCAAAATCAGGAATGTTAAATTCAGGGTTTCCAATGGTTTCTACATAGATGGCCTTGGTCTTGTCATCAATAAGTGCTTCAAAATCAGCTGCTTTATCGCTTTTGGCAAAACGGGCATCGATACCAACTCGTTTGAGGGCTACTTTAAATTGATTGTAAGTGCCACCGTATAGGAAAGGGGAGGAGACCAGGTTTTCACCTGCTTGTATTATATTGTTGAGCGCCAAAAACTGGGCGGCTTGACCAGAGGCAGTTGCCAATGCTGCCACACCTCCTTCAAGTGCTGCTATTCTTTTTTCAAAAACATCTGTAGTAGGATTCATAATCCTGGTGTAGATGTTACCAAATTCTTTTAGACCAAATAGGTTGGCACCATGTTCTGCTGAATCAAATACATAAGAAGTAGTTTGATAGATGGGTACCGCTCTGGATTTTGTGGTCGGGTCGGGTTCTTGTCCAGCGTGTAGCTGAAGTGTTTCGAAATGATAAGGTTGTGCCATTGTGTTGACGAATTAGTTAATTGACAAAGAATTATTAAAAGAAGTAGAAATTAAATAATAGTAGTGGGGCCCAGATCAAGAAGTCTTGGGCATCAGCATGCAGATCATCTCTGATGTCTTCAAAAAGAAATTGAAAGAAATTGTTGCTTGTTGTTTCGTCTTTGGTGTAATCCTTTTTATAAAATTCATTGTTTAAGAATTTATATTTCCAAATGCGGATATTCACATTTGGCAGGAATTGGCACCTTGGATTTTCCAGGTTGCCAGAGGGTCAATGAGCCTGTCTCTCACCTCTTCTGTATAAATCCTTGTACTTTTAAAAAGTAAAGGATAGCACAAAGTAACAATTCAATTGTTGAATTTGCAAGCTTTCGAAATGGAGAAATGTAAAAATATTTCCCGTTTGAATTCCCTATTAAAACGATAGAGAAAAAGGTTTGTTGCGTAAAATCAAGCCTATTTTAAGTTTAAAAAGGATTTTGCCCGGTTTTGTTGTTCGAAAGAAATTGAAAGAAATAGAAATAAAATTTCAAGTTTATATAGCAAAGAAAAAGCGCTTGATCCAGTTCAAGCGCTTCATGATATAATAGTCGATTATTATTAGTCTTCATAATAATATACTGCGGAAGCTCCTTCCACAGATTGGCTAAATGTCGGTGATGGATTTCCGTTTGAAGTGAAATAATTGAAGGCCAGTATTTTACCTCCTCCATTGGCTCTTTCTGCCACAAATATCATTTGGCTGTCTTCACTGTATGCAACATCCACAGGGTTCCCCAGGGAAGTATTGGAACCTTCGATTCGGGCCTGCTGGCTGGATGAAATCATTCCGCCATTGGAGGTGGCATTTAGTTTATTGCTGAAATCGGTAATAAGGGTCAAACCACCATCACTGTCCGATCCCGCATCCCCAATGTCGGTCAAGACCATCAAGTCATCTTCCATAGAATAGGTCAGTCCATGTGTCCTCACTAACCCTTCAATGGTTACCCTTTTGGAAGGATTGATCATTCCGTCTGCGTTGGCAAAGAAATTATTGAATACAGCAAGGTCACTGTCCTTGTCCACAATGGCATACAGGGTGTTTCCTTCAATATGGATTCCCCATAATGCAAAGTCAACTCTATAGGTATTCATCAAGCTAAAGCCTGAGGAAGTTGTCTGGTACACATAAAAACTGCTTTGATTGCCATTGGCCTCAACTGGAGATTCGGCCACTACTACCATGTCATTGTACACAGCGATTTCCCTTCCGCTCACAAAGTCACCCATGGTGTTCAATCCAAGCGAAATGGAAATTCCGGAATTCATTAACGAAGCTTTAAAGTCTCCATAAACATTTAAAGAGTTGTTGGACCTCACGAGCTGAATGATTTCATCGTCTTCTGCATCATAATAGATGCCATCTGCGTCCGCTCCAGCTGATGCAGTTGTGCTTGTGCTTACATTGCTGGGGTCTGTAAAGTCCATGATAGAGATCATACCACTGGTGTTGCTGGAAACAAACAAGGAAGCGATGTCGCCATTGTCAGGCATGTCCATGTCATCATCATTGGTGCATGATAGATTGCATAAGCTTATACCTACTGTTAAGCTTGCGATTAAGGTTTTGTTCAGATCAATTTTCATTTTGTAGTCGTTAGTTGATTATACAGCTAACTACGAAGTAGGAGGGGGCCGTGGATTTAAGGAGGTTTAAATATTCAAAGAATTTCTAATATTTTACTTGGTATGGTTAAATGGGGTTATCGGATACCGCAAAAAAAAAACCGGAATAAATCCGGCTTTATATATTGGTAAGGTTGGTGGTCAATCAATTGTTTGCCTTTTCCTTCTTACTTGCAATATTTTGATTTTTGTGAGGCCTGCTAGCTCCGTAGGTTCCACGGTTGATTTTGCCTCTTTTGCTTTTCATATCTCCTTTTCCCATTGTTTTTTAGATTTTTTGGTTTAAGAATTTATTTATGCTTAAAATCTAAATTAAGAAACAGGTTTTGGAAGACCAAGGAGAAGCGTAGCTTTCCGGTTTTTGCTTATTTTTTTGTAGTGATCAAGATCACACCGTCCTGAGCTTTTGAACCATATAAATTGATGGCATCTCCATTTTTTATCACTTTAATGGAGGCAATGTTTTTAGGATCCATATTCTTCATTTCTTCATCAGTTTGAATTACTCCATCTATCACATAAAGCGGCTTTCTGTCAGCAGCCAGTTTTTCAGTGATTTCAATTTTTGGAGCTTCCTTTTCCACGCTTGAAGAGCCTTTAGGGTTTTGTTTAGGTAATGTAACTCCTTCTTTTAAGGTTATTTCCACAACACCATTTTCACCCTTTTTATCATATTTATCGATGGCCTTCTCATCTTTAAGTACATTGATGCTCTCTATGTCTACAGGAGAAATCTGACTTATTATTTCTTTATCGTATTCTTCTCCATTGATAAAATATAATGCTTGACTTAGATCTTTGGCGTTTTTTCCACTTACTGAAGCTCCGTCAGTAGGTGACTTTTTCGCCTGGGCTCCATAACCTATCACAACCACTTCATTCAGTCTGTTGGATTTTTTCTTTTTTTCGTCTGCAAGAGCAAAGCGAATAGGCATTCGCATTTTTACATCAACGACTTTTCCACGTTGTTTACCTGGAATCCAATTGTCCGCATTTCTAATGACACGCAATGCTTCTTCATCTGCTCCGTTACCAATTCCTCTGAGGATTTGAGGATCTTTTAACACTCCTGTTTTGTCTACTATAAAAGATACATATACAGTCCCTTCAATACCATTCTCTTTTGCCTGTTCAGGATATCTGAGGTTGCTGGTCAAGTAATCGAGCCATCCATCCATGCCTCCATAGGGAGCAGGCATTTCTTCCACTACATCAAAAACTTCATTATTGGTTTTTTGCTGACTTGGATTTGAAAAGAATAACTTTCTTTGGGCTGTTTCTCCTCCTGATACTTTGAATTTTACAGGCAATACCATTAAGGTATTAATCGCTTCCCCACTGTCCATTCCAGGATTCCACTCTGGCATGCTCTCAAGACTGAACATTCTCAGTACTTCATCATCCAGACCCATACCCATGGATTTTTTGATGGTGGGAGAAAGGACATGACCTTCTTTGTCAACCACAAACTCTACATACACTGTTCCTTTCGCTCCTAGCTGCCTGGCTTCTTGAGGGAATTTTAGGTTTTTGGACAAAAACTTATTCCAAGCTTCCATTCCACCTTTTGGAGCAGGCATGGAATCGGCGGTTTGCTTAAGGTCTTCTATTCCATAGTCCTTGGTGAAGGAAGACTTTTGTTTGAAAATGTGCAGCATTTCCAGTACTTTGCTGTACTCATCATTGTCGGAAATACCGCTGATTTCGTATTGCAGATCACCATACTGAGCAGTAACTTTTCCATCCTGTAAAGATGAAACGTATTCATAGTGTTTTGGGGATTTGATTTTAAATACCCGGGTATTGACATTGATTGAATCCTGTGCTGCTACAATTTGCTCTCGGATGGAGGAAATGCTTAAATTGGTAAACTCAGATAAGAAACCATCTGAGCTGGTGGTTTTCATGGAAACCAAACCCAACAGCATAGCTGTTAATGGGATTACCATCAGTAATTTGATCCAATTGGTTTTTTCTGCTTTTTTCATCATCATAATCCGCTTTAAGGTTGTCGATCTTATAAAATGGTTGCCAATAGGAAGATCAAGTCCCTTGAATGCTATTTTGACGATAAGATTGGTATAAGATTCTCTATTGGCTGTTTGTTTTACCACATTTGCATCAGCCGAGAATTCATGTGTATCGATCAGGGCAGTTCTCATCAGGTGGATGCCTGGGTTGAACCAAAATAAAATGCTCAAAATTTGATAATAGATCATATCCCAGGAATGTCCCTGTTTGATATGCTCTATCTCATGTTTGATGATTTGTTCTTTCTCTTCAGCTTTAAGGTTTTGGGTATCATCCCAAAAAAGCTTGTCGAAAAATGAGAAAACTGGCGCCAGACCAAAAGTAGGGATTAAAAAATAATTTCCCTTAAGTCTATAAACGGTTTGGTACCAGCCTTTTTCCTTCAATAATCTCAGCTGCATCAATTGCCAAAGCAAACGGCAGGCAAGGATAGTGGCGATCAAGAGGTAACCTATAAATAAGTAGTCCTTCCACTCCAAAAGGATGGGGAGCTTAGTGCTACTTACGGTGACCTCCGGTAGACCAAATGTTCCAACTATGTCCTCTTCGGCCGAATTAGCTGTCAAGTACTGAAGGAAGTCTGTTTCCTCCAGTGAAATGGAGGGCTTTGAAAATTGGACCGGGATTTCTATCAATGGAAATAAAAGTGCCAAAACAGGGGAGACAAGAAGAAATATCCTGGTGAAATTGAATACTTTCTCCCCTCTAAGGAAACACCAATAGATCCCGAAAAAAAATAACAAGCAGAAGGTACTCTGCCAGATATAATTCACCAAATGTGCCATGCGACTTATTTTACGTCATCTTTTACCTCATTCATTAATTTTTCCAGCTCATTGATATCCATGTTTTCGTCCTTTGCGAAGAAAGAAGCCAATTTGGAAAATGAACCACCGAAATAACCTGACAGTAGGTTTTTAATCGAAAAACTCCTGTACTGATCTTTTGTTACGATTGGGTAATATTCATGCGACTTGCCATAAGCTTTGTGTTTTACGAAGCCTTTTCTCTCCAGTATCCGTATGATCGTTGATACTGTATTATAGGCAGGTTTTGGGTTGGACATTTTGGCTAGGATATCTTTGACAAATCCTTTCTCGACATCCCATAGAATTTGCATGACTTGTTCTTCGGCTCTAGTTAACTCTCTCATCTTATATAGTTGTTTTTTCTTCAACTTAATCATTTAGTTTGTAAATAACAAGCAAGTTGTTGATCTTCTTATCGGCAAGCCTAAATTAATTAGAATGATTTAGTTTAACAACTATCTAGATAGTTTAAATTAAAAAATTAGTTTATTGTGGTAAAAAAATAGGCCACTGGTTTGTGTGGCCTATAGCTGATTTTATTGTGCTCTCAGCTTAATGATTCTTGTAAAGTGTAATAGCTTTACAATAGGGTAGGTAGGATCAAATTCATACCATTTTACGGCAAAGTTTGGTCTATTTGGAAGTTTGTGGTGGTTGTTTTGGAACAGTTCACCCAGCATCAATACATCCAACAATAAGCTGTTTTTCGATTGGTCATTATTATCAAAATTGGCATAACCGTATTTATGTCCGCTCCAGTTGACGATGGCTCCATGTACAGGTCCCATCATGAAGTGAATTGGAAGTAAGAAGTACATCCACCAATGGGTGCCAGGTAGTTCAAATACACTGATGCTCAAGACATAAATAGCTACATACAATAATCCCCATGCCACCCTGATCATCATACTATCGGCCATCAGGTCAAATTTTTTCCAGTCAGGAACATCTTTGGAGAATCGCTCTTCAGGCTTTAGTTTGAAAGAGAAATAGTCATTGTAGATGTTCTTTGTTTTCCACATCATGGTGAAAAGGTTTTCGGTATGATGTGGGCTGTGTGGGTCTTTTGGAGTATCACTATAGGCATGATGCATCCTGTGCAATATGGCATAAGCTCTTGGAGAAAGGTAAGAGCTACCTTGACATACCCAAGTAAAAAAATAGAAGAACCTCTCCCAAAACTTGTTCATAATAAACATTTGGTGAGCGGCATATCTATGTAGAAAGAAACTTTGGCAAAACAAAGAGAAATACCAATGGAGAAGAAAGAAGACTATTAATATCACGTAATTTAGAATTGATTTAAGAACACAAAGATAAATTCTTCTATGCTAAAATTTAAGTAAGGACTTGATAATTTTTATTTAATATGACATAATTCATGTTTTTTGAGCAAGATATTGTTGTGATGCTACTTTTTTACTTGTATTATGAAGTGTTTTTAACTTTCATCAAATATTTTCCTTATGAGTGATTCAAACTCCGGATGCGGCAATATATTGGTTCAGTTGGCTGTCGCTGGCCTTGCTGTCATTATTACTGGTTATTTATTGCCAGGGGTATCAGTGGAGAACTTCTGGGTGGCTGTGGTGATCGCTGCGGTCATCAGTTTGTTGAACTTTACCATCAAACCCATCTTGATTTTCTTAACCATCCCCATAACCCTAGTTACTTTGGGTTTGTTCCTTTTGGTGATTAATGCATTGATCATTTTGATTGCTGCAGAGATAGTTCCTGGCTTCATTGTAGATGGCTTTTGGTGGGCTTTATTATTTAGTTTTATTTTATCTATAATAAATGCCCTTTTTGGCGTTTCTTTGTTTAGCAAAAATCGATGAGTATGCTTATCACAAGCTGGTAAAAAATGAAGGTTGTTTTTTTGTTGTAATCATTTTTTTTTCTGGTAATTAATTGTAATTTAATTACTTATAAAATGGTGGTTGCAAGATTAATATGTAACTGTTTTTAAATTTTTACCAAGTGCGATAAGTAGATATTCAATTCACCCTTTTATTTACAGATATGCAATACAAAAATGATGGGTTCAAGCCCGAGACTATCGATGCTTTTAAAGCAGAATTGAAGGCTTCCAAAAAACCTTTTAAAATCGTTCCATCTGAGGGTAATAGTGACGAGTTTGTTAACTTTTACTTTGTAGGTATGTATGAAGGTAGGGAAGTAATTTATGATGCGGCCCTTTACACCTTGCGCCTTCATCACTCCAGTGAGATATATGAATTGGCCGAGCACAAAGCTGCTCAGAAGTTCCCCAACTTCAATGGGATCAATTATGAGGAAGATGAAAATGGTAATCTTAAGCCTCTCAATAGTAATGAGGAAGAAATAGGCTGGTTTATTACAGAAATCATCATGGAACTAGAAGAGGAGGAAGCTGTTAAGGTACAGGAGTTTATTGATCTTGATACCAATCACGACTATGGGATTGGATTGGATGTAGCTTTACATATTGACCATGTAGATGAAGCGGCCATCCTTAAATTCATCAAGGAGTTTAATGATGACACTATTAAGCTGGATGAAACCATGTATGCTTTTCAATCTGAAGACGTAGAAGAAGAATAATAAACCCTCACACAACTAATTGTATTCGCCGTTTGTTGATTTTAACAAACGGTTTTATTTTGCCCAATGATTTTAAAAATAGCTTGGTCGCCTAAGTACGCTCATCCATTACCTTTTGGACATAGGTTTCCGATGGAGAAATATGATCTTTTGCCGGAGCAGTTACTGTACGAAGGCACAATAACTCGAGAGAATTTATTTGAGCCGGAAGCCTTGGAGGCAAAGTGGATTCTTAATACGCATCATACCGGTTATGTCGATAAGTTGACCAGCTTGAATCTTTCCAAATCCGAAATCAGAAAAACCGGTTTTCCACTGAGCCAATCTTTGGTGGATCGTGAAATCCATATCATGCATGGTTCGGTACAAGCCTGCCTTTTTGCCTTGGAATATGGTATCGCCATGAATATCGCTGGGGGAACTCACCATGCCTTTTCAAATAGAGGAGAAGGGTTTTGTCTTTTGAACGACATTGCGATTTCGGCGAATTATTTGATCCAAAATGGACTGGCCAGCAAAATTCTGGCAGTGGACTTGGATGTGCACCAAGGAAATGGAACCGCTGAAATATTTCAGGATGTTTCAGCAGTTTTTACCTTCAGCATGCATGGCGCGTCCAATTATCCACTTCAAAAGGAAAAATCAGATCTGGACGTAGGCTTGCCCGACAAAGTGGGGGATGAATTCTACATCAGCACTTTGAAATCCCATTTGGCTCCTTTGCTTGATCAGGTAGAGCCAGATTTTATTATTTACCAATGCGGGGTGGACGTATTGGCTACCGATAAGTTAGGTAGGTTAGGACTTAGTATCAATGGGTGTAAGGAGCGGGACAGAATAGTGTTGAACGCTGCTTTTCGCCATGAAATCCCCATCATGTGCTGTATGGGAGGGGGGTATTCAGAAAAAATAGGCCATATAGTTGAAGCCCATGCCAATACGTATAGGCTGGCCCAGGAAATCTTCTTTTGAGAGAAGACTGGGTTCACGAAAGAATGTTAAACTTTCTTTATAAAAACTTTGATCATTATCGAATTAGATTTGTAGAATGAGAAGTTTGTTTATATTTGCGGCAAGTTGAATTAATAAACCAGAAACGTGAGAAAATTTAGTAAAGCACTAGGAATTTTAGGAATTGCAGGAACCCTTTTGGTGGCTTGTAATAATAAGGGAAATGAAAGCACTACTGCCGGCGCTGGTACTTCCGGTGAAGGAACAGTTGAATTGAGCGATTTGAACATTGCTTACATCAACACGGATAGTGTGATCAATAACTATCAGTACTTCAAAGATAAGTCTTCTGAAATTTCTGAAAAGGGCAAGCGCTATGAAAGCGAGCTTTCTAACAGGGCCAAGGGTTTTGAGCAGGAAGTAGCTAATTTTCAGCAATCTGCACAGAACATGACACCTAACCAGTCAAGGGCCAAGCAAGAAGACTTGATGAAAAAAGAAAGAAACTTGGTGACTTATAGAGATAACTTGATGCAGGAGCTTTCTGCAGATGAAGCAAATCTTTATAACGAAGTTTATGATAAAATTCAGGAATTCCTTAAAGGTTATGCTGAAGAGAACAACTTGGAAATGATTCTTTCTTACACTAGAGGTGGTGGTGTATGGTATGCCCACGATGCCCTTGATGTAACGACTTCAGTAACCAAAGGACTAAATGACGCTTACAGCTCTTCCTCAAAAGATACATCCAGCACAACTGACACCACTTCAGCTGAATGATCAACCGTAGGAAATAAGAAGATACAGTAAAAGCCCGGTTATTTCCGGGCTTTTTTTGTATCATGTCATATCAGTAGTAATTTTGATAAATTATTTAAACGCTATATAGGATGAAAATTACAGAATTTCTCAAGCACAATTTTAGGCACTTTAATGCAGCGGCTTTGATAGATGCAGCTGAAGGCTATAAGACCCATTTGGACAATAATGGTAAAATGATGGTGACATTGGCTGGAGCTATGTCTACTGCTGAGTTGGGGATTTCACTGGCGGAAATGATTCGTCAGGACAAAGTTCATATCATCACATGTACTGGGGCTAACTTAGAAGAGGATGTCTTCAACCTTGTTGCACACGATTATTACGAAAGAGTTCCACATTATCGTCAACTTTCTCCAGAAGAGGAACAGGATTTGCTAGACAGACATATGAACAGGGTCACTGATACCTGTATTCCAGAAATGGAGGCAATGAGAAGGATTGAGGATGTAATCCTCGAAGAATGGATGAAGGCTGATCAAGCTGGTGAAAGCTACTTCCCGCATGAATTCTTCTATAAAATTTTGCTTTCAGGAAAGCTGGAACAATCATATCAGATTGACCCTAAAAACAGCTGGCTCTTAGAGGCGGCTAAGAAGAATCTTCCGATCATCGTTCCGGGATGGGAAGATTCCACGCTGGGAAATATGTTCGCAGGACATTGTATCACAAAGGATGTGAAAAATGTTCATACCGTTAAGAGCGGTATTCAGTATATGATGTATTTAGCAGACTGGTATACAGAAAATGCCACAGATGACAGCACTGTAGGGTTTTTCCAAATCGGTGGAGGCATTGCAGGAGACTTCCCAATCTGTGTGGTACCCATGTTGCACCAGGATCTTCAGAGGGATGGAGTGCCTTTATGGGGCTATTTCTGCCAGATTTCTGACTCCACCACCTCATATGGTTCCTACTCAGGAGCAGTACCAAATGAGAAAATCACCTGGGGTAAACTGGGAATTGATACGCCTAAATACATCATCGAATCTGATGCGACCATCGTGGCACCATTAGTATTTGCGATTGTATTAGACCAATGACATGAAAGTAACTGAAAAAATTAAGTCAAGTATTTTAAAAGCAAGCACTGTTCCTGTGCTTGCTTTTTGTGCTTTTACACCATCCTTTGCCCAGGGTGTATATGCCCTTAGACAGGTAAATACACCTTATGATGAGCAACAACCCGTGATTTCTTCGAAGGAAGAATTATTTCTGAGTGTTGCTTATCACCCAGACAATACAGGAGGAGGCAAGGATTTGGGGGATGTATGGTACAGTAAGAAAAACGACTTTAACCAATGGCAGGAAGCAAGGCCTGTCAAAAGTTTGAGCACATCAGGATATGATCTTTTGATAGGTTTCCCTGATGACCAGACTGCGTTGGTTTATCATGATGGCAAAAAGAAAGCCCATGGTATCCATCAATACAAAAGAGTAGGAGAGACGGAATGGGAATACATGTTCCAATTGGATTTTGGAAGTTTTCGAAACAATGGAAGAAGCTTTAGTGCCAGACTGCACCCTTCGGGTGAAATACTGGTGATGTCCATGAACTCTTATGGGTCCTATGGAAATGAAGATATTTATGTGAGTTTCAAACAGTCCAATGGGAAATGGTCCGTTCCTAAAAATATTGGCCCCGTAATCAATAGTTATGAGCAGGAGATGACCCCTTTTCTATCTGATGATAAACAGATCTTATATTTCTCTACCAACGGCCATGGGACAGAAGAAGGAAGGGATATTTTTTATGCCCAACGTTTGGACAATACCTGGGAAAATTGGACCAAGCCTAAGAGATTAAAAGATGATATCAATACCAGAGGTGTGGAGCTTTCCTATTTTATTGATCCGAATAGCCCTTATACCGCTTTTGTGACCACGACGAAAGATAGTGAAGGGTATGGCGATATTATGATGCAAAGGAAAGAAGAAATTGTTTTGGAGGAAGTGAATATGGAGAATGCCAATCCAAACCGTTTCTTAGCTGCTAATTTTCCAGTCAGAACCAGCAACCAAAGAGCAGTTGAACAGTCAATTGCTCCAATAATTGAGCAAAGTGAAACATCTGCAAATACTCCAATTAATCAGCCTTCAACTACTGTTGCATTAGAAGAAACAGTTCAGCCAGAAAATGAGGTGATTCAAAAGGAAAGCATTTCTGAAATTACCGCAGGAGAAAAAGAGGTAGAGAAATTAGAAAAGGTGGAAGCAGAGACCTCTAAAATTGAGGAAGCTCCAATAGATAAAGGAAATAGCATTACCCTGAATGCAGCAGATAATAATACATTAAAGAACATTCCGTTTAAGGTCGTTTTTAAAGATCAAGATGGAAAAAGTATAGGTGTAGAGAATGATCATCAAGGGCCCGTAGAATTAACATTGAGAAAGGGTACATCCAAACTGACTGTTTCTTCGCCCAATTATCTTCCTGTTTCGTTGTCGATAGAAGAATTAGAACAGAGAGCGGAAACAATCCTTTTGACGCCTGCCAAGAGTGGGGTGAAAATGGTATTGGAAGAGGTGCTTTTCAAAAAAGGTACGTCTGAAATTGCCAATGAAAACTCGATGAGATATATCGATGAGCTTGTTGAGTTTTTAAAGGAAAATCCTGATTTAAAAATCCGACTGGAAGGTCATACCGATAATGTGGGCAATGCATCCTTGAACAAGGAATTGTCCATGGACAGGGCAGGGGCCATCAGGGATTATATGGTAAACCAAGGAGTGGAGTTTGAGAGAATCAGGTTGAGGGGATTAGGAGGTTCTCAGCCGATAAGCAGCAATGACACAGAAGAAGGAAGAGAGCAAAACAGAAGGGTTGAAATGGTAATCATCCAATAAGGATCAATTAAAAAGCAAAAGGGGCAAATTTAGCCCCTTTTTTATGATGCCTCCATTTGTGATTTTAGTGTTTGTAAACCTTCTTCCAGTTGTCCTCCGAGCATTTCTTCCATACCCATCAATTTCATGACCAAGTTCATTGGATAGCCGGCCACACTATGAAATCCCCAAACAACCTTGGTTTGGTTACCAGATACCTCTTCTGTGAGCATGTAAGCTTCATCATTGGCCTCAAATGGCTCAATAAACCGTAATTCATAATCTATACGTTTATTATCTTCAAGGCCAATGATTTCCTGCTCACCCTTACCGACCTCTGAATTTTGGCTGTCCCAAGCAGCAACTGCGCCGACGGTTCCATCTGTTCCTGAAAAGGTCTTTTTCATGTTGGGGTCCATCTGCATCCATACAGAAAATTTGTCTTGGTTTTTCAGCATTTTAACATAATCAAAAACCTCTTCAACGGGCTTGTTGATGGTTACTGTCTTTTCAACATTGATTTCCTTACTGATAAATAGTGCTGCAACAAGGGCTATGACGATGATGCCCAAGATGGCGAATAAAATGCCTTTCAGAATTTTCATGGTTAAATTAGTTTAATGTTAGTAATTAAGCATTTGAAAAACTGAGTTAGTTAATTTGTATATCTAACAGCTCTTGTGAAAGATATAAATTTTGGCAAAGTCTATTGTTATGAGATAATAGTTTAAATATTGGCAATTGGAAATGATTTTTCTAGAAATTGACCCTGTTTCAAGACTTTAATCTTCATTTCTTTTATTCAGACTTTATGTTTATTAATGGCTTTCAGAAATGCTTTGCATTTACCTTAGATGAAAAGAAACGAAGCAAAGCTGTTCCGAAGAGTTTCGGAAGAAAAATCAAGACACAGCTTAAGGTTCCTCCCTCATGGCCCCCTGTCTCGCAGCTGTGTTGACCTCTCCGCAATTACAAGCTTTTAAGTTAAAAGCCTTTAACTTAATAACACATTAAGTAATCTAATATAAAGTTTGATATGCTTAACTACTATAGTTTTAAAAAATATTTGGTTTTTAAGGGTTCATTCAATTTCAAAATCAAAAAATAATCCCTGACAAAAAATTGTCAGGGATTATAGGGTGTTCAATCAAAAGTCTACTCTAGGAGTGTTTGATTAAAAAGCTTTAAGATTCGTTTGTATTCATCTGTCCAACTGCTAGGTTCCACGAAACCATGATCTTCTACGGGATAAACGGCCATTTCCCAATTGTCTTTTCCTAATTCAATCAAACGCTCAGAAAGTCTAACTACATCTTGGAAATGAACATTGGTATCGATCATTCCATGTGCCATCAACAAATGCCCTTTGAGACCCTCAGCAAAATAAATAGGAGAGGATCTTTTGTAGGCAATGGGATCGTTGAATGGTTCATTGAGAATATTAGAGGTGTAACCATGGTTGTAATGGGCCCAGTCTGTTACTGATCTCAGTGCCGCACCAGAGTGGAAAGTATCACTTTCATTGAATAAGGCCATCAGGGTAATAAAACCGCCATAGCTTCCACCATAGATCCCTACTTTACTTTGATCTATACCTTCATTTTCTATTAGGTAGTTTACACCGTCCACTTGGTCTGAAAGGTCTTTGCCTCCCATGTGTCGGTATATTCCGGTCCTCCAGTCTCTGCCATAGCCAGCACTGCCTCGATAATCAATGTCCAATACTGTATATCCTAAGTCTGAAAGTAAATTATGGAACATATATTCTCTAAAGTAGCTAGACCACCACATATGGGCATTTTGGAGATAACCAGCTCCATGAACAAAGATCACAGCAGCACCATTGAAGGCTTCAGCGGAAGGCTTATACATTCTTGCATGGACGGTTTGTCCATCACTGGCCTCAAAGGTAACATGTTCAGGATCCTTCCATTGGTAGGCTTTAAACTCGCTGCTTTGACCAGAGGTTAATTGTCTTGAATTGCTTTTAATTTTATTTTCTTTGATATAAAGCTCCCAAGGTTGGTTACTATAACTGTGCAGAATAGCCAAGTGTTTTTCATCAGGAGAGAGACTAACCTGGTTGTTACCTTGCATAGAAGTCAGTTTGATCATTTCTCCTCCCATCACTGGCATTTTATAAAAATGCCTTTCCCCAGGATGCACCTCAGAAGTGGTCAGGTACCAGTACTTTTTATCATTGGATAATTGAGGATCAAACACCTCGTATTGACCAGGGGTTAAGTCGGTTTTTTTACCTGTTTCCACATTAAGTAGATAAAGGTGAGAGTAGCCTGAAGCTTCAGATTGGAAATAAATGTGTTGATCATCAGGTAACCAACCCAATGTTCCCCCTCCAAAACCATAACCAATCCCGGGCCCTGCTATCCACGCTTCATCCCTTTGTCTATCCAGAGATGATAATTCACCTGTTTCCAAATCCAATAAAGCGATCCATCTATCTTTATTGTCTGTGGACCTTATATTAATTATTGCTTTACTTTTGGAAGAGAATTTAGGATTGGCAGGAATGACCGAACGGTTTTCCTTTTTCCATTCTTTATCAGGATAATCTGTTACATAATCGGGTAAATCAGTTATTCCAGGAAGACTTTCAGTATTTACCAGGTATACAGTATCTTTTTCTATATTGTAGATGGCCATTTCAACCTTACTAGGTTCCTCACCAACTTTTGGCCGTGTGTTTAGGTTGGTCGTGTAGCCAGAGACATCTGTGAAATCAGGTACAAAGGTATTCTTTCTTTCTTCACTACTGGTGATCAGGTTAAAGGTTATGAACTTACCGTTGGGTGTGATTTGTAAATTGGAAATCCTTTTTTTACCGGCATAATAAGTATAGGGTTCTTTTTTCTTTGTCGCTGCTCTATATGATTTGGAAAGTTCCTTTTTTTCTTCTCTTTCCTGAATCACTTTCAGCAATTCAGTGTTTTCTTTTTTCAGCCAACTTTCTTTTTTTGACAGTTCATCTTCTTTTTTTGATGGTTTGTTACCTGTTTTGATGTTGGTGAGTTTACTGATTTTTCCTTCTTCTATGTCATAGGTGAAAATATTATCAGCCATCTCAAAAGCAATGATACTTTCATCCTTAAGGAAAGTTGGGTTAGAGATTCTCTCTCCAAGTGACAATAATTCCTGCTCTTTATCTTTCTTGCTATCATAGGAATAAAGAACTCCATCCCGGGTATAGATCTTTTTGCTTTTATCAGCATTGTACTCGCCTGTCGGTACTAAAGCAACTTGCTCTTTCCAGCTGACTTTGGTAATAAGGTCTAAATTGGAAATGGAGATTTTATAAAGGGAGTCAGATGGGTTTTGATCAGGGTTGTAATTAAAATAAATGTTTTCACCATTTTCTCCCCAACGAACATTTGAAGGGAAATTGCCCATCCATTTAGGGTCTCTCATGATTTTTTCGACCGATAAGTCACTTTGTTGTCCAAAGCTGGTCAGTGTGGTATTAAAAATAATTAATAACAGTAAATGTACTTGTTTCATATTTGGGAATTTTTCCCTGAATATGGGCAAGTCCGAGAATTATAACAAATCAAAAAAGTTTAAATGGTCAACAAAGAGGCTAAGTTGACCTAAATATCATCTATCAGCTGATGGAGCTCTTTTTCAATTAACCTAATATCATTGATCAGGTCATTTTTCCTTTTGGGGTAGGCTTCTTTTACATCTTTTTCTATCTCTTGAAGGATTTTTTGAGTGTGTGAAGAACCCACATATCCCATTGCAGACTTTGCCTTGTGACATCTTATTTTTACTTCATCATATTGTTCCTCATCAAAATACTTGTCCAGGTCATTTAGCTCAGGCAAATTGTTATGGAGAATCATTTCAAGCATTGGCTTGATCAGTTCAGGGTCATCTCCTAAAAATTGATGAATAACATCTTTGTTAATCAACTCGTACATAATTAAATATTAAACAGTTTTCTGATATAATTTATTCATTAATGAAGGATTAACCAAATGACAAAATGCTTTTTAGGTATTTATATTCTCAGGGCGTTCCTTTACAATAAGCGAACTTTCTTTTAATTTTGGGTATTACGAAACCGAAAAATAAAGGAAAAGTTTTCATTATGGAAACAAAGAAAAAAGTATTTCTTATTCTAACTATTATTTTTCTAATTATTATGATTTTGATAGGCATCGATATTTCTTCCAAGACTACATTTCCAGGTTCAAAAGGAAACCTAAAAGAAAGGATCATGGACAGTGAAATCAATGAATGAGAATAGAGCTCCGAAATTAAAAAGAAAAATAAGTGCATCAACTTAAAGTAAAAAACCTGGTCCAAATTCTTTTGGACAATAATTTAGATGTAGAGGAAGACTTCAAACTTGAAACCAACTATAAATTATTGGATGAAAAGGCACAGGACCTCATGGGTGATTTATTCACCAAGGCGGGTGGAAGCGGTAATTATGTGATGCTCGAAAGATTAAAGTTTGATTTTAGAATTGATCGCTTTCTTTTCTTGTATGACGATGCGGTACATTTTAATCGCTACCGACTCAATACCCTTAAATCTTCTCTTTATGAAGTATTTACTTATAGCTGGGTAGATAGCTATAAAAGACTTTGCAGGACCTTTGAAAAGGAATGCTTGAAGTCCGGTCTAAATGAAAGAATTTGGAATGGCCCTACCATTGCCAAACAGTGTTTTGGAAGATCAGAGGAATCTGGAGATCTCAGTGGCAATGGTTCTTCAGGGTGGAAGTTGAATGCCTATAATGATGCCCAGTATGATTTGCTTGGCAGGCTCCATGGCTACAAAATGATTCGTATTCCGATGTACGAAAATATCATGACTGGTGGAAGCCTAAAAAGAATTGACCAACTGCTGATCAATCCAAAAGAAGAAAATCAAAAGGCAATAGTTAGCTGGCTGCAAAGGAAGTTAGTGTAAATACTTTAAGAAAATAGACCGTTGATTTCACAATCGATCTTGTTTACAATGAGACCAAAATCTTCTGGCTTATGGACAAAGTCTGTATTATTTACATCAATGATCAATAATTTGCCTCTATCGTAAGAGGAAACCCAGTCCTCATAGTGTTGGTTTAGGTTTTTCAGATAGTTGATGCTGATGTTGTTTTCGTAATCTCTTCCTCTTTTTTGTATTTGACTTACGAGTTTGGGGATTTCTGCCTTTAAGTAAATCAATAGATCAGGCGGTTCGACATATTCCATCATGGAATGGAACAATTTGAGATAGTTCTGATAATCTCTTTCTTCCAAGTAGCCAGATTGATGTAAGTTGGCAGCAAAAATGTAGGCGTCTTCATAAATAGTTCTGTCCTGTACGGTTGCAGATTTACTTTGGTTGATTTTCTTAACTTGCTTGAATCGGCTGTTTAGAAAATAAACCTGTAAGTGGAATGACCATTTTTTCATATCCTCATAGAAGTCCTCTAGATAAGGATTGGTCTCCACATCTTCCAGTTCAATTTGCCAACCGAAATGTTTTCCCAACATGGTGGCCAAGGTGGTCTTTCCACTTCCGATATTTCCTGAAACAGCGATGTGCATTTCCTAGTGATGTAGTTTTTTGAACTGTTCAGCCACTACCAGGTCCTTGTTCCCAGGTGTATGGATATAGAAGCCTGATCCACTTTTTACTCCCTTATGGCCTGCTTGGACCATATTGATTAGAAGTGGGCAAGGGGCGTACTTAGGATTTCCAAAACCTTCATAAAGTACCTTCAATATGGATAGGCAAACATCCAGTCCGATAAAGTCAGCCAGTTGGAGTGGTCCCATGGGGTGGGCCATTCCCAATTTCATAACGGTGTCAATTTCTTCTACTCCCGCGACCCCTTCCTGTAGGCTGTAAATAGCTTCATTGATCATGGGCATCAAGATACGGTTGGCTACGAAACCTGGGTAATCATTCACTTCTACAGGTACTTTTCCCAAGTTTTTGGAAAGTGACATGATTTGGAGTGTTGTTTCATCTGAGGTATTGTATCCCCTGATCACTTCCACCAATTTCATAATAGGAACAGGGTTCATGAAGTGCATGCCTATTACTTTTTCAGGTCTGTTGGTAGCAGCTGCAATCTTGGTGATACTAATGGAGGAAGTGTTGGTAGCAAGGATGGCTTTTTGAGGGGAAAGTTGATCAAGCTCTTTGAAAATATTTAACTTGATAGATTCATTTTCGGTAGCTGCTTCTACTACTAAATCTGCTGATTCAACACCTTCTTTTAAATTTGTAAAGGTCTTGATATTGGATAATGTACTTTTCTTTTTATCGCTTGAAATAACTTCTTTATTTACCTGTCTATCAAGGTTTTTAGAAATAATAATTAAAGCTTTTTCGAGTGATTGTTCATTGATGTCCACCAAGGAAACTTGATACCCGTTTTGAGCAAAAACATGCGCGATACCATTTCCCATGGTACCTGATCCAATGATAGCTATTTTCAACATAAAAGAAATGGCTTGGGATGAATGATAGTGGATCCATCCAGGTTATAATGTGTTTTATATTCTTTGGATAAAGCTAAATTTTAATGCCTGTTAATCCAATAACCTTTGGGATTTTAACAGATTGTTGACCAACAAAAATCAGTTTTGAGCATATTTCAGTACCTTTGAGAACAAATTAAAACTATGAAAGAACTCGGTAAAATTTCCAAGCTCAGAATCAATCGTTTCACGGCCAATGGAGCCTACCTTCAAATGTCTGATGGGGAAGAGGTATTGTTGCCCAAGGGCTATCTTAAAGGAGAAGAAAAAGAGGGGGACGAACTGGAAGTTTTTATTTATACAGATAGTGAGGATAGACCCGTAGCGATAACTGACAGGCCAATTGCTTTGGCAGATGAGTTTGCGATAATGGATGTCAAAGAGGTGACCCAATTTGGAGCTTTTATGGACTGGGGCTTGCCCAAGGATTTGTTTGTGCCCAAGTCAGAAATGGGAAAACCAATTACCGAGGGAAATAAATACCTCGTAATGGTCTGTGTGGATTACAAGACCAATAGGCTGATTGGTGTTTCCAAGTATCAGGATTTTATGCTGAGCGATACCAGTGTGTTTGAAGAGGGGCAAGAAGTGGAAGCCTTGATTTTTGATCAGACTGATCTGGGCTATAAAGCTTTGATTGACCAGCATTATGAGGGGCTGATCTATGGGAATGAAGTTTTCCAGCCGATAGCCATTGGAGATAGGATTAAAGTTTATGTGAAAAAGAGGAGGGAGGATGGTAAGCTGGACCTGCAGTTGACGCCGTTAGGAAGGCAGAAATACGAAGAAGGGGCAGAAAAAATCTTAAGCGTTTTAAAAGTTAAGAAATTTTTGCCCCTTCATGATAAATCATCCCCCGAAGAAATCAAAAAGACTTTAGGGATGAGTAAAAAACACTTTAAACAGTCTATTGGTCAATTATATAAAAGTAAGAGAATATTGATCAAGGATGATGGTATTGAATTGAATGGCTAATTCAATTTTAGGATTTCCATTGGTTTGATGCACAAAACAGCCTTTTCGCGTTTGATCGCTATGGGCGCTTTGATCAAGTGGGGATACTTGACAAGTATATTGAGCCAACTTTCATCATCCCAGGTTTTTCCTGCTATTTGATTCTGATAATCGGGATGAGCCCGGTTCAGCAAGTCTTTTGGCCTTAGTTTCAATTTGTCGAGGATAGATCTCCATCCAGTTGTGGTAATATGTTCTTTTTCAATATTAATTTCATTTACATACTTTGACACAGATCTGGCATAAGCCCTGGCTTGCTTATCGATAGAATGCGAAGGAATGTAATAAAAGAACAATTCAGTAGGGTGCATTTTCATGTCAAATTTGGGTTATGTTATGAATAAAAATACAAATTATTACGTGAAATCCAAATATTTTACTGATTAATTTATTTGTTTCAGTTAATATTATAAGTGTATTGTGAGTATGGATTTAGAAAATTTTAAAAAGAAGGCCCGGAGCGAGTACCCTAACCACAAAAAGCTTAAGGATAGGTTGAGGAAAATCAAACCCAAAGTGTTGGACAAGAAGTTTGAAGAAGCGCACGATGCTCAATTTGAACATACCGACTGTCTGGAATGTGCCAATTGCTGCAAAACTACTAGTCCAATTTTTATACAAACTGACATTGATCGTCTGGCCAAGGTATTCCGGATGAAACCTTCTTCTTTTATTGATACTTATTTACACAGGGACGAAGAGGGAGATTTTGTGCTCAACAGCTCACCATGCCCCTTTCTGGGGGATGACAATAAGTGTTTTGTTTATGATGCCAGACCCAAAGCCTGTAGGGAATATCCACATACCAACAGGAAAAATATGCACGGAATTTTGAATTTGACGTTAAGGAATACACAGGTTTGTCCTGCAGTTCACGAAATCTTTCAAGAGTTTTCAAAAGATTTTAGGAAGTAACTTAATCTGTTTACTATTTTAGAAGCCAAAACCTATTATACCTAAAACCATGAATAATCAAAACGAACACTTTTTAGGTGTCGATGTGGGAGGAACCCATTTGAAGATTGGCCGAGTGAGCCAGGAGGGAGAGATTGTATCTTTTGATAAAGAGGATACTGGACCTTATAAAGAGGATCCCAGGGGCTTTAATGCTTGCTTTGTTGATGTGATTGGAAAGTATCTGGCCAAATATCCTGACGTGAATAAAGTTGGGATCGGATTGCCAGGCCTGATCAATAAGGAGAGGACTACTACTTTGGAGATACCTGCTATTCCTGATCTGGACGGTTTTAACCTTAAGGGAGCTTTACTGGAAAAATATCCAAACAAATTATTCTTTCTGGAAAATGATGCCAGCGCAGCTGCGGTGGGGGAATTTAACTTTGCTTCTTCAAAGCCCTCTTCCAATTTCCTGTTTATCACCATGGGAACTGGAATAGGTAGTGCAGCAGTATTAGATGGTAAGATATTCAAAGGAGCTAGGGGCAATGCGATGGAAATGGGCCACATGATGTCCCGTGGTAATGCCCGTTTGGAAACCCTTATTGGCAGAAATGGCATTTTGAGAATTCTTGAAAGAATGATCAATGCTTATCCTGAAAAAGCTGGAGAACTGAAGGATAAGGAGTTGGGCACGCACCTTTTGGTGGATACAGCCTATGCCGGCAATGAAGTTTCACTGATGACTTTTGAGGAAGTAGGAAACATCTTGGGAGAAGCTATTGTCTCTACAGTGAGGATTTTGGATGTTACGGAAATTTATTTTGGAGGAGGGATTTCAGCAGGGCTGGAGTTTATGATGCCTGCTTTGGATAAAACAGTTAGGCAGTATTTGACGCCTTATTATGTAAAAGACCTTAGGTTGATCAAAGCCACTTTGGGTAACAATGCAGGAACGCTTGGCGCTGCAGCACTTTGCTTTTAACCTTAAGGCTCAAGTGTAGTAATGGTTACTTCGCTTACTTTATTGATAGCATTCATTCGGAAAAGAACCTTTAGGGGTTCTTTTTCTGTATCTTGGCCAGCACATTTATCCGAAGGTTCTAGAAAGTAGTAAAAGAAACTTTGGCTTTTGTCCAAAAGCAATACCCGATCTGGTCTTCCAAAAGTAACGATTAACTCCTGATTGGTAGCTTCCAAAAAAGCATTCTTGATCTTTTTAATTTCTTCAAGGTCCTTCAATCGCAATCCCTTACAGCCATCCCTGTCACTTTTCCAGTTTTCCAAGTTGATATTTCCAACATCCAATTTGGAAGTGCAAGCAATACCAAGTGTGAAAATCATGACAATAAAAAACAGGGAAAGCAATAATCTTTTCATTGAACAGAAAGGTTTCTTGAATTAGGCTTCGAAGTTACGATAAGAAAACCTAAACTGGAACTGAGAAAAGAGATTTAGTCTTTTTGTAGGAGTAAATGAAAATTGTCAATGGATTTCCAACTACAAATAAAACTTAAAAAAACATGAATTGATAAATCTCAAAAGGTGGCCTAGACCCGTCTTACAGTCAGTAGATTAAGCGTAATGGCCTTTCCTTTTAGGTTTAAGCATGCAAAAATCTAATGATGGAGAAAGGGGAAATCTTTCATCTTAACCCTTATATTAGCAGTTTAAATTACGCTTATATGAATCATCGATTTGCCAAAGCATTTCATTTGCTTTCTGTATTACTGTTCATTGTTATCTTTATGTATATCTATTCTGCCTTACCTACTCAGGTGAGTTTTGAAGTAGATTCCAATGGATTACCGCTGAAAGTGATCGATAAGGACATATTCTTTTACATTGGCATAGGTGCTTTTGTGATTTTGAATGTGCTGTTGATTACACCAGCCAAAATGATTGAAAACAAAGCGACACGCAATTTCAGGAGGTTGTTCCAAAAAGGAGATCCGTTTAGGGAAAATATGCTAGCTTGGATTTATTCCTTTGTAGCTGTCCTTAATGTTTCAATTATCATTATCGCATTATATATTCATGGAATTAATGGGATCATAGAGGAAACGGGACAGCCTTCACCAATTGGCTTGTACTCCATTGCTGTATTTTTTGTGATTTGGATTGTTGCATTATTTGTGATTCTTTCCAAGAAAATGAAAGCGGTGCAATCCCATGCTTAATTTGAATACCAACGAAAACGAGTAGACTACCAATGGCAGAAAAAAATGTACAATACACCGAGGATAGTATTAAGTCACTGGACTGGAAAGAACATATCAGGCTTAGGCCCGGTATGTACATTGGTAAGTTAGGTGATGGTAGTGCCCAGGATGATGGGATCTACGTATTGGTTAAAGAGATATTGGATAACAGTATCGATGAGCACATGATGGGGCATGGAAGGACCATCGAGATCAAAATCAGTGAGCATAAAGTAGAAGTAAGGGACTACGGTAGAGGGATTCCATTAGGAAAGGTGATTGATTGTGTTTCCAAAATCAATACAGGTGGTAAGTATGATTCAGGTGCTTTCCAAAAGTCTGTAGGGCTGAATGGCGTGGGTACCAAGGCTGTAAACGCCCTTTCAGATTACTTTAAGGTGCAATCCTACCGGGATGGCCAAACCAAAGTAGCTGAATTTGAAAAAGGAGAACTGAAAGAAGACAAAGAAGTGACCAGTACTTCTGAACGCAACGGTACCAAAATCGTTTTTTCTCCTGACCCAACCGTTTTTAAAAATTACCATTTTATTCCAGAATACCTGGAAAACCAAATTTGGAACTATGCCTTTTTGAATGCTGGTCTCACCATTAATTTCAATGGGAAGAAGTATTTCTCTGACAAAGGGCTACACGACCTTTTGGACAGAAAAGTGGATGATGACAGCAGAAGATATCCAATCATTCACTTGAAAGGGAATGATATTGAAATGGCCATGACGCACTCCAATCAATATGGAGAAGAATATTACTCTTTTGTAAATGGCCAGTTTACCACCCAGGGTGGTACGCACTTGGCAGCCTTCAGGGAGGCTATTGTAAAAGCGGTAAGGGAGTTTTTCAAGAAGGATTATGATGCGTCCGATATAAGGCAGAGTATTGTTGCTTCTATTGCTGTGAGGGTGCAGGAACCTGTTTTTGAGTCCCAAACCAAGACCAAACTTGGTTCTCAAAGTGTGGGGCCTGATGGGCCTACCTTAAGGACTTTTGTCAATGACTTCATCAAGACGGAACTGGACAATTATCTCCACAAGAATCCGGATGCTGCCAATGCCCTTTTGAAAAGGATCTTGCAGTCTGAGCGGGAGAGAAAGGAAATTTCAGGCATTAAAAAGCTGGCAAACGAGAGAGCCAAAAAGGCCAATCTTCACAATAAAAAACTGAGAGATTGCAGGGTGCATTATGATGATGCCAAAGCAAACGAAGACGCCAAGAACAATACCATGCTCTTTATTACAGAGGGTGATTCTGCATCTGGGTCCATCACCAAATCCAGGGATGTACAGACACAGGCTGTCTTTTCACTTCGAGGAAAGCCATTAAACTGTTTTGGCATGACCAAAAAAGTGGTGTATGAAAATGAAGAGTTTAACTTGCTTCAGCACGCCCTGAACATTGAAGACGGAATTGATGGATTGAGGTACAGGAAGATTGTGATCGCCACAGATGCCGATGTGGATGGCATGCACATCAGGTTATTGATCATGACCTACTTCCTACAGTTTTTCCCAGATCTGGTAAAGAATGGACACCTTTATATCTTGGATACGCCGCTTTTCAGGGTAAGAAATAAAAAGGAAACCATCTATTGCTACTCGGATGAAGAGCGAAGAAACGCTATAGCCAAGCTGGGGAATAAACCAGAGATTACCCGATTTAAAGGATTGGGAGAGATTTCTCCCGAGGAGTTTGGCGGCTTTATCGGAGAAGATATCAGGCTTGAGCCGATCATCCTAAGAAAGGATACCAAAATAGCGGATTTGCTATCTTTCTTTATGGGCAAAAACACCCCAAACAGACAATCATTTATCATTGATAACCTCAAAGTGGAAAAGGACATTTTGGAAGAAAAGGATAAAGTGGAAAAGGTAGATTCAGAAGAGAACGAGGCGGCTTGATCTTTATTTTAGTGTTTCCTATTTGACAAAATGCTTTAGATAATATATGAGTGATATAGAAAATAACGGTCCAGAAGCAAACGGAGAAGCTTTACATGATTCCGTTCCTGTGACCGGAATGTATAAAGAGTGGTTTTTGGATTATGCCTCCTATGTGATTTTGGAGCGAGCTGTTCCGGCCATTGAAGATGGTCTGAAACCCGTGCAGCGTAGGATCCTTCATGCCATGAAGGAAATGGATGATGGGCGTTTCAACAAGGTGGCCAATATCATTGGCCAGACCATGCAGTATCATCCTCACGGTGATGCTTCCATTAGTGATGCCATCGTCAACCTAGGTCAGAAAGACCTATTGATAGAAACACAGGGTAACTGGGGTGATATCAGAACAGGTGATGGGGCAGCAGCTGCCCGTTATATTGAAGCCAGGCTTTCCAAGTTTGCTTTGGAAGTGGTCTTTAACCCCCAAACCACTGAGTGGCAATTGTCCTATGATGGAAGAAAAAGAGAACCGGTTACTTTACCGGTAAAGTTTCCTTTGCTATTGGCCCAAGGTGTGGAGGGCATTGCAGTGGGTTTGTCCACCAAAATTCTACCCCACAATTTCTGTGAGCTAATCAATAGCTCTGTGGATATATTGAAAGGAAAGAAGGTCAATATCCTCCCAGATTTTCCAACGGGCGGATTGGCCGATTTTTCGGAATACAATGAAGGTCTCAGAGGAGGCAAAATCAAGGTCAGGGCAAGGATAGAAGAAGGAGACAGCAAAAGTTTATTGATCAAGGATATTCCTTTTGGTACCACTACCAATTCGCTTATTGATTCCATAATCAAAGCCAATGACAAGGGAAAGATCAAAATCAAAAAGGTAGTGGATAACACGGCCAAGGATGTAGAAATTCAGGTGTTTTTGGCTCCCGGCCAATCTCCTGATATGACCATTGACGCCCTCTATGCTTTTACGGATTGTGAAGTATCCATCTCACCCAATGCCTGTGTGATCATTGATGATAAGCCGGTATTTATTAGTGTGAATGATATTTTGGCTTACAATACCCAGCAGACCAAAGAACTTCTCAAAAGGGAACTGGAGATCAGAAAAGGGGAATTGATGGAAAAAATCCTTTTCTCTTCTTTGGAAAAAATCTTTATTGAAAATAGGATCTACAGGGATATTGAAGAATGTGAAACCTGGGAAGCAGTTATTCAGACCATCGACAAGGGATTGGATCCCTATAAGCCTGATTTTTACCGGGAGATCACCGAGGAAGACATTGTTCGCCTGACAGAAATCAAGATCAAAAGAATCTCTAAGTTCGATAGTTTCAAAGCCGATGAGCTGATGAGGAAACTCGAGGATGAGCTGAAAGAAGTCAACCATCATCTTGAGCATCTGACGGAATATGCGATTGATTATTATAAAAACCTGCTAAAGAAATATGGCAAGGGAAGAGAACGCAAAACTGAAATCAGGACTTTTGATACCATCGAAGCGACAGTAGTAGCTGCCAATAATGCCAAACTGTATGTAAATCGTCAGGACGGGTTTGTTGGTCATGGCTTGAAGAAGGATGAGTTTGTCAGTGACTGCTCGGACCTTGATGACATCATTGCCTTTAAGAAAGACGGAACTTGTGTGGTCACCAAGATTCAGGACAAGGTTTTCGTCGGAAAAGACATTATCCATGTAGGCGTCTTCAGAAAAGGAGATGAGCGCATGGTTTATAATATGATCTATTTGGATGGCGGGTCAGGAAGGGCCATGGTCAAGCGTTTCCAAATCCTGAGCGTAACCCGTGACCGGGAATATGTATTGACCAAAGGAACCAAGGGTTCGAAAGTGCTCTACTTTACTGCCAATAGTAATGGTGAAGCAGAAATCATCACTGCCTACCTTACCCAAGGCAGCAAGGCCCGTGTAAAAGTCTTCGATTTTGATTTCAAGGACATTGATATCAAAGGCAGGGGAGCCGGTGGTAATATTCTTACCAGATATCCTGTAAGGAAAATCCAATTAAAAATGGAAGGCGTTTCTACGCTTGGTGGTCTGGATATCTACTATGATGAATCAGTTGGAAGGTTGAACACTGACGAGCGTGGCCGATTGATTGGAAATTTCCTTGGAGATGATAAGATCATTGCTTTCTATAAGGATGGTAGTTATGAACTGACTTCTTATGAATTGACCAATAGGTTTGACCCTAACACATTGATGTTACTGGAGAAATACAATCCAGAGGCAGTTACTTCTGCGATTTATTTAGATGGGGCAAGCAAGAACTATTATGTGAAGCGTTTCCAGATCGAGACAAGCACCACCAATAAGAAGTTCAATTTTATCTCGGATAATAAAAAGTCAGAACTGGTTGTGGTTTCTACGGATAAACAACCTCAGGTAAAAGTTACCTTGAAAAAAGGTAAAGAAACTGAGGTGGTGGAATATGACTTGGACATGTTGATCGATGTCAAGGGTTGGAAAGCTGTTGGTAACAAAGTCTCCTCCCATCCAATCAAGGATATCAAGCTATTGGAACCGGTTAAGAAGGAGTCAAAACCTGAAGAAGACAAGGAATCTTCAGATGAAGACATTGAAGTTGGTTCTACAGTAGATTTGAACGTAAAGAAGGGAGATGAGGATGAGGATGATAAAGAACAATTGGGGCTTTTTTAGGAATGGGAATAGAAAAACCAGATAAAGCCCTTTTAGCATATCTTTCTGATTATATCACGGACCATAAAAAGGCCAAGATGGAAGAAGTCTTGGCCTTAAGGTCCCGCTACTTTACGGTGGTACTTGAAGATATTTATAAACCTCACAATGCCAGTGCCGTTATTCGAACTTGTGATTGTTTTGGTATTCAGGACATCCACATTATTGAAAAAGCCACTTCTTATCATATCAACCCCTATGTAACCCGAGGAGCAGCCCAATGGGTGGACCTGCACCGCTATGAGGACAGTGCAGAAAACCCCGCCGTGGATGCCTGCTTTGATGGATTGAGAGAAAAAGGCTATAAAATCTATGCTACCTCTCCCCATGGTAAGAGTATCCCCATCAGTGAATTAAATCCTAGTGAAAAGATAGCATTGGTATTCGGCAATGAACATGCCGGTGTAAGTGATGAAGTCATCGAAAAAAGCGATGGGGTGGTGCATATACCCATGACGGGTTTTACAGAAAGCTTTAATATCTCTGTGAGTGCATCCATTTGCCTTTATGACCTGAAGCAGAAGATCACTAAAACCCATCCTGATATTTATTATCTCTCAGAAGAAGAGAAAGACTTACTCCGCTTCCAATGGTACAAGGGTGTGGTGAAGAATGTAGATATCCATATCAAGCAATTTTATGCTGATAATCCTTAAGCCTACATAAAATATAGAGATAGTAGAAGCAGCCCATCAAGGCTGCTTTTTTAGTTTTTGATTACAGTATTTTTCTATGATAACTTTTATTTAATAGATGTTGGTTATGGTTTTTGTAAAAACCTATAATCATCAAGAAGAGGCCTGTTAGGCTCTCAGGGCGTGTTTTTATACTTAATTTAAATTAAATCTAAATAAAGTTGCATTGATTTAGTCATGACCATATATTTGCCTAAATGAAAAAATAATTGATCACTCAAGATGATAACGTTAGCGGCTCTATTGACCTTTCTAGGTTTTTTCTGCTTTTACAATACTTCAAAGAGGCTTAAACTTTCCCAATCTCTGGGATTGGAAGTTTGGTTACAACAAAATGCGAACAAAGCCAAATGGATAGGGGGGATACTGCTAATAGTGGCTTTGCTGATCTGTCTCGTGGCGGCAGGTTTTGCAGCAGGAATCTTTTCCTTCTTCATACTCTTGATGACAGCAGGAAGCTTGATCGTTATTTTAAGCCCACTTAAATTCATCAATTATAAAGTTTTGTCTGTGGTCTTTGTTTTGTCCCTGATATTTGAATTGATTTAACATGCCCGCGAATAAAAAATACTTGACCACTTCAAAGACACAGCGTTTTGCGAAAATTACCGCAGGATTCTTTGGAGGTTATGCCGTGACTGTATCCCTATTCATGGCCATAGGATTTTGGCTCAACCATATCCATGTACTGACCACTTTGAGGTTTGGAGGTTTTATGCTTTGGGCCACACTTTTTCTTCTGGCTTTTTTGTTTAAAAATGGTTGGAAGGCCTGGGGAGTATACCTTTTGATTACGGTGCTATTCTCGGGAGTTATTTTTATCAGTAAAATTTACCATCCTATCGTCTAATTATGAGCAACAGGGTTTATAATATTCTTTTTCATACCCATACGGTAAGTGGGATTGTGATCAGTGTGGCACTTTATATCATTTTCTTTGCCGGGTCTTTTTCTTTTTTCAGGGATGAAATAGTAGGCTGGGAAAGAAATGAACCAGTAGCTGAAGAGAGCAACCTTCAAGCCATCGATTTGGACGTGATGCTGGATACATTGGATCTTGAGAGAGAATTGTATGGTAGGGATATTGCCTTTACCAAATACTTCAACGAAAGACGCATCAATGTGAATTTGGCGGCATCAAAGGATACTACCGGCAGTGAAGCCGCCAAAACTGGCAGTTTCTTTTATATGGATACGGATAATTTTAAGACTTATACTTATACCAGCAATTATAGTATCGGGGAATTCCTTTATCGCTTGCACTTTTTTGCCCAACTTAATCTCTGGGGTACATCTGGGTATATGCTGGCCGGTTTTGTTGCCTTTTTCTTTCTTTTTGCCATCATTACAGGTGTATTGGTACATTGGAAAAAGATAGTATCGAACTTTTACGTATTTCGGCCAATGGCCAGTTTGAAGAATTTATGGACGGATGCCCATACCGCATTGGGAATTATTGGCTTGCCCTATCAGTTTGTGTATGCGGTGACGGGGACTTGTCTGATTATTGGAACTAGTGTCATGTCTCCGGCAGTGGTAACTTTTATGTATGATGGGGATACGAACCAGTTGTATGATGATTTTGGTTTTAATCCACCTCAATTTGAATTGGCCAATGAACAATTGGCCAGTGTCCCTGACATCAATCAATTTTTGGAAAAAGCAGCATCAAAATGGGAGGGATTTGAAGTGACTACCCTAGAAATTTTCAATTATGGTGATACCAATATGAAGGTGGGGGTTGAGGGACGTACGGCTTATGACAAGAAGTTTGCGGGAAGGGGTGAGATCATCTATAATGCCATAACAGGAGAAGAGGAGCATGTGGTAGACCCATTTACTGAAACGTCCTATTTGAATGCTGCTACAGCCGTGATTACACAATTGCATTTTGGGAATTATGGTGGTGTTCTTTTGAAGGTTATCTATTTTGTTTTAGGCCTTATTTCATGCTTTGTCATCATCTCAGGCGTGATGATCTGGTTGGTCGCGAGGGACAAAAAACACATCTCTGAGAAAAAGCGAAAATTCAATGCATGGGTGGTTTGGATTTACTTGGCGATCTGCTTAAGCATGTTTCCCGTTACAGCACTAACCTTTGTATGTGTCAAATTATTTTTACAAGACTTTACGCCGGAGCGAATGACCGCGATCTATCACATTTTCTTTTATAGTTGGCTGGCTTTTTCCGTGTTCTTTGTCATCAAAAGAGACAACTATTTTACCAATAAATACGCACTGATTTCAGGAGCCCTGATTGGTCTAATGGTTCCACTGGCAAATGGATGGGTAAGTGGTAATTGGTTTTGGAAAACCTTTATGGCTGGTGAAAATCAGATTTTCCTGGTAGACCTCTTCTGGATAGTTTTATCTATCACGGCACTAGTGGTGGCTTTCAGTCTGAAGAGAAAACCTCCACAACCAATAAAAGTATCCGAGAAGAAAAACTACTCCTTGAAAAATGGGATTGATAAGGTGCTGTTGATGGAAGGAGCCAGCAAAAATTACAATTGATCAAGGAGCTAGAAATACTTTGCTTCTTTGAACAAATGGATGTTTTTTGAGGTTAGTTTAATTGAAAAAGTTAATTGGCTACCTACGAAAAGTCCACAACCGGAATGCTTCAAGAAAAGTTTTTAGCGATAATAGATGCTGTTCCTCCAGGAATTACAGGGGTTTATTATATCTCAGATGAAAATGACCGGCTTATTTACATTGGAAAGAGCAATGATATTCGAAAGCGACTTTACCAGCATTTTTCCAATACTACTAGAAAGTCACAGCGGATGCAACAACGTGCACATGCTGTAGCCTATGAAAATATGGGCAATGAATTGATGGCTTTGTTACGGGAATCTGAAAAGATCAAGGAGCATCAGCCTATTTTTAACCGAGCCCAGAGACGAAGTATTTTTTTATGGGGATTGTATTTGGAACAAGATGAGCATGGCTATAACGCCTTGATTTTACGAAAGCTACGCAAAGAAGAAAGGGAGATTACTGCTTTTACCTCCAAAGCAGAAGGAAGAGAGCGTTTGTTCCAAATCACTGAAAAATACCAGCTCTGTCAAAAGATCAATGGCTTATATCCCACCAATCAACATTGTTTCCAATACAGCATAAGGACTTGTAAAGGCGCTTGCATTCAAAAAGAATCCACACAAACATATAATGCTCGGGTAAAGGCCTATGTCGATGAAAACTTTTTGCCACCGATAGACCAAACCATCCTGCTCGAAGGAAGGGATGAAAATGAAAAAGGAGTGGTATGGATAGAAAACGGAATTTATAGGGGATATGGTTTTTGTGGTAAAGAGGTGGATACTAAGAGGGAAATTCATTCGATAATTAATCCAAAATCGGAAAATAGGGACACACAGCGTTTGATCAAAGGTTACCTGAGAAAACAGCATAGTCCAGTACAATCCTTTGAAATTGATCAATGATTATCAAGCTCTCTCCCAAAAGTCGACTATTTTTACTTTCTGTATTAACATTAACCTATAGCTATGAAATATATCTGTAGCCTGCTTTTTGCCATGATGCTTTTGGTAGGCCCTATTTTTGCCCAGAATGCCAGAAAGGAATGGGCCTTGGATGAGCACTGGAGATTTTCCAAAGGAGATTTTGAAAAGGCCAGTTCCACTACTTTTGATGATCAAGAATGGCAAGAGGTAACAGTACCTCACGATTGGGCCATTTACGGTCCTTTTGATGAGAAACATGATCTTCAAGTGGTCGCGGTAACTCAAAATGGAGAGAAAGTAGCCACCAAGAAAACTGGAAGAACAGGCGGCTTGCCTTACATGGGAGTCGGATGGTACCGAAGGAATTTTGATGTGGAAGGCTTTGATCCAAAACAGCAGGTGGTGAACCTGATTTTTGATGGTGCCATGAGTGAGGCACAGGTTTATGTCAATGGTCAAAAAGTGGGCTTTTGGCCTTATGGTTATAATTCCTTCTTTTTTGATATTACGCCCTATCTGAACGAAGATGGCTTGAACAATAGCTTGGCCGTAAGGTTGGAAAACAAAGAACAATCCTCCCGCTGGTATCCTGGCGCTGGGCTTTATCGGAATGTGCATATTCGTGTCACACCAAAGATTCATGTTCCTGTTTGGGGAAGTTTTGTTACTACTCCTTATGTATCGGAAGAATACGCTTCTGTGAACATTAAAACCCAGTTGGAGAATGTGCCTGAGGGAACAGACTTAAAAATCATCACTGAAATTATGGATGATGAGGGAAAAGCCGTGGCTGTTAAGGAAAACACCCAAAAGTTAAATCATGGGAGACCTTTAGAGCAGTATTTGACGGTCAACAATCCCCAGCTATGGTCTCCGGAATCTCCCAATCTGTACCATGCTCAATCGACTATCTATATTGATGATCAGATCGTCGATAAATACACTACCCGTTTTGGAATCAGAAAGATTGAATTTATTGCTGATAAAGGCTTCTTTTTGAACGGGGAGCATAGGAAATTCCAGGGAGTTAATTTACACCATGATCTAGGCCCTTTGGGAGCTGCGGTAAATCATTCTGCCATCAAAAGACAACTCAGGATTTTGAAAGATATGGGAGCGGATGCAGTAAGAACCTCTCACAATATGCCTGCACCTGAATTGGTAGAATTATGTGACGAAATGGGATTGATGGTCATGGTGGAATCATTTGATGAATGGGATGTGGCCAAAAGTAAAAATGGCTATCACCGCTATTTTGAAGAGTGGGCTGAGAAGGATATGGTGAATATGGTGAGGCATTTCAGAAATAACCCAAGTGTGATCATGTGGAGTATTGGAAATGAGGTGCCCACACAATGTAGCCCAGATGGTTATAAGGTGGCCAAATTTCTGCAGGATATCTGTCATAGGGAGGATCCTACAAGGTTAGTTACCGCGGGTATGGATAGGGTATCCTGTGTGCTGGATAATGGATTCGCAGCCATGATTGACATTGCAGGTTTGAATTACCGTACGCACAGGTATCAAGAAACTTATGAGCGATTGCCACACAGTTTGGTATTGGGCTCAGAGACTGGGTCAACGGTTAGCTCTAGGGGAGTTTATCATTTTCCTGTGGAGAAAGCCGCTCAGGTCGTTCATGAGGACCACCAGTCCTCTTCTTATGATATGGAATATTGCTATTGGTCTAATCTTCCGGAGGACGACTTTGCTTTGGCGGAGGATTATGATTGGACCATGGGACAGTTTGTTTGGACGGGTTTCGATTATTTGGGTGAACCAACTCCTTATGATACAGATGCTTGGCCAAACCATAGCTCGATGTTTGGGATTGTGGATTTGGCTGGTATCCCTAAGGACCGCTATTACCTTTACAAAAGTGTTTGGAAAAAGAAAGAAGAGACATTACATATTTTGCCTCATTGGAATTGGAAAGGAAGGGAGGGAGAGATTACCCCAGTATTTGTCTACACCAATTATCCCACAGCCGAGCTTTTTGTCAATGGTAAAAGCTATGGTAAACAAAGCAAAACCATGGATGGAACTTTACAGGAGCGTTATCGTCTGATGTGGATGGACGTGGTGTATGAACCAGGGGAAGTAAAAGTAGTGGCTTACGATAGTACCGGAAAGGCGGTAAAAGAAAAAATGCTAAAAACGGCTAGTAAGCCTCATCATATTGAGTTGGTGCCGGAACAGGATGCTGTTCAAGCCAATGGAAAGGAATTGGCATTTGTTATGGTGAGGATAGTAGATAAGGAGGGTAACCTGTGTCCTCAGGATCAACACTCAGTCAGTTTTAAAGTAACTGGCGCAGGAAGTTTTAAGGCAGTAGCCAATGGAGACCCTACAAGTACAGAATTGTTTCATGTTCCTGAAATGAAAGTTTTTAATGGTGAACTGACCCTAGTGGTAGAGTCCTCAAAAGAAGCTGGTGAAATTATAATTGATGCGAAGGCCAGAGGATTGAAAAGAAGTAGCATTTCAATCCATTCCAAGTAAAACCAAAAATGATTGCTTAAAAAAGGGGCTCCATGGGGTCCCTTTTTTTTTGGTATTTGTTATCACCATCGTTTGTGAAATGTCAATCTGCAAAAATTACAATATTTTCTGTTCTTTTTTAATTCTTAGAATAAGCAGATATTTTTTATGCAACCGATTTAACAAGGATATATTAGTCATCTACTGCAAAAATAATACAGGTTTAGGTGAATATAGTACATATTATAATTACAAAAAATATTTGAAAAATGCAAACATACCCGTACTGTGGTGTCAGTACAGGACAGTACAGACCAGACGGTCTTTTTATCGGTGATATCTTACGAATATAATTTTTACCCTAAACTATTTGATGATAGTATATTTTATTGATCGGGTTCTTTACCTAATAACGTGTTTATTTGACACTTAAGTATACAGGCCGATAAAAAAATATCAACCCAATTTAATAACCTAAACAAAGTAAAGATGATCAAAAGGATTACTTGCCTTTTTTCAGCTTGCTTTCTGCTATTTGCTTGCAGGGAAGTAGGCTGGGAAGAACATTATGAACGTCCAGAGTGGCTAAAAGGAAATGCCTGGGAATTACTGGAAGATCGAGGAGATTTTTCCATGTTTTTAGAAGCGGTGGATAAAGCAGGATTTCGAAGTCTGGTAGAGGGGAAGGGGATAGTGACAGTCCTGGCACCTCCTGATGAGGCTTTCGAAAAATACCTTTCAGAAAAAGGTTACGGTAGCATTGATGATATGCCCACCAAAGAAGTGAAAAAGCTGGTTGGGTATCATCTGGTTTATTATTCATTTAGCCGTGAACGTTTTGTCAATTACCGTCCCCAAGGACAGGAAGTGGATCAGCCCGCCATGGCTGGCCTATATTACAAACACAGAACCAAGAGTCGGGATACCATATCTGTGGAATTGGATGTTATTACGGGGAAAGAGCGGACGATTTTTCACAAAGAGAGGTTCTTACCTGTTTTTTCATACAATATCTTTACCTCGAAAAACATCGATGCAGCCTCTAATTACGAATATTTCTATCCCACCAGCACATGGACTGGAACAGGTGGTTTCAATATTTCCAATGCAACGGTTAAAGAATATGCTGTACCCACTGACAATGGCTATGTCTATGTAGTGGATAGGGTGGTTGAGCCATTGGAAACGGTTTATGAAGAACTCAAGCAAGAAAGCCAATACAGCGATTTTATCAGTATCTATGATCGTTTTACCGATTATTGGTACGATGATGAGACCTCAAAATCTTATGCAGATGCAGGGGATTCACTTTATGTCAAGACGCATTCCGGACTTCCTGAGATTGCTTCTGAATGGACTTATAATGGAGGATCGGGATTGGTTGATTATGCGAACCTGGCCGAACTATCAGCCAATGCATATAATGTTTTTGCTCCCAATAATGCAGCTATCCAATCTTTCTTTAATGAATATTGGGGTACTTATTATCCGACTCTTGAAGAAGTTCCCTTTTTGCCCATGCAGCTGCTACTCTTTAACCATGTCTATAGCGGAAGCATCGTTTTCCCTTCAGAAGTAGAACGAGGGGATATCCAAAGTACCTATGGAAATACCATTCAATTTGACCCTGCCCAAGATGTGGAAGCCAAAGGTATTGCGGTAAATGGCGTGTATTATGGTTTGAATGAAGTGATCGTCCCTGATTTGTTCAAAGGGGTGATGAGTCCGATGCTCAAGGATCCTAAGTACAAGATGTTTTTGCAAATGGTCTATCAGTCAGGAACATTACAGGCTTTGATGGGGGATGCCTTGAAGTTTACGGTTTTTATTCCTTCTGACGAGGTCATAAAAAATACCATATATGGAGGCAGTGAAATTTTTTGGGATGAAGGCAATCCTTTAAGGTTTGGAGACGAGGCTGTTCAAGTGGAAAATACGGAAGGAATCTTGGTTCCTATGAGCACAGGGGCCATGAGGGCTTTTGTTCAAAACCACATTGTGACGGAGGAAATCACTGAGATTAGTGGTACCAAAGTTTACCGGACCCGAAATCCCTTCAGCTATCTCTATGTCACTGACCAAGGAGTGGCTTCTTCTAACATTTATAATTTAGGTGAATTTACACCTGCTACCAGCGTTGGAGGTGAGTTGATCAATGGTAGAACTTATGATGTCGAAAGGTCACTGATCCGTGAGGAAGGCAGCTTCAAGTATATTGTGGCTTCTGCGAGCTCAGGAACCAGTTCGATACAAGAGTTTGGAGAGTTTTCCAAGCTGTTGTCTCAAGCAGGCTTAGTGGATCCCCAAAACGAATTTGAATTTTTGTTTGGAGATAACTACATGCTTTTTGCGCCTACTAATGAGGCGATTATCCAGGCAAAGGAGCAAGGTTTGATTCCTACCGATTCTGACGAATTGGAAGATTACTTGCGCTATTACTTTATCCCCATTAATTCAAACGGTATCAATGACTATGCTTTTCCGGGGATGGAAATGGAAGGAGAATTCCTTACCTCACAGGAATTTGGGGATACGTTCAGTGCCATTACACTTTTGGACAATGGGTCAGGCCTTCAGTTGAGGTCTGCAAATGGAGAAACTGCTGATGTGATCAGCACGTTCCCGAAAATTTATGTAGATGCAGCTGTTTATCAAATCGATAAAGTGCTCAATTCAGGACAATAACCCAATAATATTCAAATGAAAACATTTTATATCATTAGCTGCCTGCTAATGCTGCTACTCGCGATGCCTTTGATGGCCCAGCAAACAGTATTGACAGGCAAAATAACTGACCAGAGCGGCGAGCCCTTGATAGGTGCGAGTATCTTTGTAGAGAATGATCAGCAACGAAGTTTAAACGGTACTGTTTCTGATGAAAACGGTAATTATCGATTGGCTATTCCTGCTGACCAAAACCTGACTATCGTATTTTCCTATATTGGCTTTAAAACCATCAGGGAATCCTTTGGTAATCAGACCAATTTAGACATTGTCCTAAAAGAGGATGCTTTTGAGTATGGTAGTGCAGAAGTGGTAGCGGAGCGGGTAGAAGTCAACTCATTGGGCATCAGTGAAAGAGAGCAAGTGTCTTCTAGCCAGCGCTTTGATGTCAAAAAGTTGGAAGAAGTACCCATGACCTCAATTGAGTCAGGTCTCCAAGGTAGGATGGCCAATGTGGATATCATTTCTGGTGCTGATCCTGGATCCAGAAGTTCCATCAGGATTCGGGGTACCTCTTCTTTGAATGCCAATTCTGAACCACTGATTGTAGTGGATGGAGTACCTTATCCTACCAATTTTGGTGATGATTTTAACTTTGCCACGGCCAATGACCAGGACTTTGGGGCACTCGTAAATATCTCCCCAAATGATATCGAGTCCATAGAAGTACTCAAGGATGCTGCTGCCACGGCTATTTGGGGTTCTCAGGGGGCAAATGGCGTGTTGGTTTTTAAGACCAAGAAAGGGAGAAAAGGTAAGACACGCTTTTCCTTTTCCACCAAGTCTGAAGTCAAAAGAGAACCCAATACAATTCCTTTGCTGGATGGCGCGCAGTATGTCAGCCTGATGCAAGATGGCATATGGAATTCCATCAATGACGTAGGTTATCTTTCTGGATCAGGCTATACACAAGGACTTTTTCAGACTCAGGAGATTAACTTTGACCCAGAGTGGGTGTACTTTGATGAGTACAATCAAAATACCAATTGGGTCAACGAAGTTACCCAATTAGGCTATTTTTTAGATAATAACTTCTCTCTGAGTGGTGGTGGAGATAAGGCCATTTACAGAGTTTCATTGGGGTATTTAAGAGATGTAGGTACGACGATGGGAACCTCATTGGATCGTTTTAATTCAATGGCCAGTGTGACCTATAAGTTTTCAAATAAATTGAGTGTCAATGCAGACATGTCCTATTCGCAGAGTTTGAAAGATGCTAACTGGTCGGAAAGCGGTATGTCCTCTGCTCGAGGCATGGCCATGTTTAAAATGCCGAATATGAGTCCTTATGTGTTGGATGATAATGGCAACCGGACTTCTGAGTATTTTACACCACTAGAGAACTTTCAGGGAAGCTACGCCTCCAACAAGTATTATAATCCAGTGGCTTTGGTCAATGAGTCCAGCAACGAAACCAAAGCAGACAATGCCAGGGTGATTTTCCGTTTGCGCTATCGATTTAATCCGGACTTAGAATATTCAGGTACGGTAGGTTTTGATGCCAGGACTACCAAGAACAGGAAATTTCTACCTCAGTCCGTTACAGGCGTACTTTGGACAGATCCTTATTTTAACAGGAGCTCTGACCTGCTATCCGATCAACTTTACATCAACACTGAAAACAAGCTGATCTTTAACAAAGCCATTACAGATAAGCACCACGTCATCATGAGTGGTTTGGTGCAGACCAACGAAGCTAGAAGTTTTGGATATGTCAGCGAAACAAGCGGTAACGCTTCGGGTCCTTTAAGTGACCCTACAGATGGTGCTGCCGTGGCTTCCATGAAATCAGATAACTCGATGTCAAGAAGGATTGCAGCCATCGCCAACGGGCATTATACCTTTAATGGTAAATACATCATTTCCGGGGGCTACCGCTGGGAAGCCAATTCTAGCCTGGGTGCAAGCAATCGTTGGGCAGGATTCCCTTCCCTTGGTCTGGCATGGCAGTTTGGCGATGAGCCATTTATGGACGGAATCGCAGGAATAGAATTAGGTAAATTACGTTTCAGCTGGGGTAAAAGTGGAAATCCTCCCGGAGGAGCCTTTCCTTATATCGGTACTTTCAGTCCGATTACCCCTGGATATATGGATATGGTGGCCATTTCTCCTGCCAGCATCCAGCTGGAAAACCTCCGTTGGGAAACCATCACGCAGTCTAATATTGGAATTGACCTTTCTTTGATGCAAGGTAGACTTTATGTCACCGCCGAAGTTTATGACCGTGCAACGACAGACCTGCTCCAGAAAGACTATAGCCTACCTTCTTCGACCGGATTTTCTGAAGTAAGGTATTACAATTCCGGAGAAGTATACAACAGGGGATGGGAGTTGATTTTTAACTATGATGCCATCAGACGTGAAGACTTGGGCCTATCATTTAATTTCAATCTTGCCAGAAACCGCAATGAAGTGGTGTCGCTTCCGGACAATATGCTGTTCGAAAATTACACCTTCGACAATGGAAATTATGCACATAAGATCGTGGAGGGAAATCCTATTGGCTCCTTTTATGGATACCGCTATGAGGGTGTTTACCAAAATGGAGAAGAGACCTATGCAAAGGATAACGAAGGTAACTTAATGTATGACATCGATGGTGAATTGGTCTATATGCAAAATGGAAATAGACGGGTGTATCCGGGTGATGCCAAATACGAAGATGTAAATGGTGATGGTGTGATAGACCAATATGACATTGTTTATCTGGGAAATGCCATGCCGGTCTTTACAGCAGGTGGTGGATTCAATCTTCGTTGGAAAAACTTTATGTTCACCACCTTTCTGCATGGAAGATTTGGACAGAAAATCGTCAACCAAACCCGTATCAATACGGAAAACATGTACGGAACGGCCAATCAAAGTACGGCCGTGCTTCAGCGTTGGAGACTGGAGGGAGATGATACCGATATTCCAAGGGCCCTTTACAATGAAGGTTACAATTACCTAGGCTCAGACAGGTTTGTGGAAGATGGTTCTTTTATAAGATTAAAGACGGTTTCCTTGAGGTATTCACTTCCGAAAGCCTTCTTAACCAAGAACAAAATCGAACGATTCGATATTTTCTTTACCGCACAGGACCTTTATACTTGGACCAATTATTCCGGTCAGGATCCTGAAGTGAATCTTTCCAGTAACATCTATATGCTCAGTGTGGACAAGGCTGCAACACCACGTCCAAAGCGATTTGCGCTGGGTGTAAATATGAACTTCTAATCGAGCAAATCATGAAAAAGATATATATATTCTTACTAACGATATTGACATTGTCTTTGAGTTCTTGTAACGATTGGCTAGAACTGCAACCTGAAAATAACCAGGTCAGCGACGAATATTGGGCCAATAAAGAAGAAGTAGAGGCAGTGCTGGGAGCCGGATATGTACGGCTGCGTGAATCCATGGAGCAAATGCTGGTTTGGGGTGAAATGAGAGGCAATGGACTTTCCATGGGCTTTGGAACCATCGATGTAGATATCTACCGCATCAATCAATGGGACATTGGTCCTGGTAATGAATTTGTCAAATGGGATAAGTTTTATCAGGTCATCAACTATGCTAACATGGTCATTAAATATGGCCCTACCGTGGTGGATAAAGATCCATCATTTAGTGAAAATGTCATGCAGTCTTACCTTTCAGAAGCGTATTTCCTCAGAGGACTTGCATATTTCTATTTGGTTAGAAATTTTAGAGATGTTCCTTTGATTACGGAACCTTACATGGATGACAGCCAGTCTTTTGAGAAGGAAAAGTCGCCTGCCAATGAAGTGTATCAACAAATCAAATCGGATCTCGAAGGAGCACTGGAGTATTCTAAAGAGATCGCTCCTACGATTTGGGAAACCAAAGGACGTTCCACCAAATGGGCCATCTATGCTACTTTGGCAGATGTCTATTTGTGGACGGAAGAATATGATAAGTCTATCGCGGCTTGTGATGCTGTCATCAATAGTGGGCAGCTTGGTTTGCTTCAAGGGATGATGAATAACAACAACAACTGGTACACCATATTCAACCCTGGTAATTCCAACGAGGGGATTTTTGAACTTCAATATGAATTTGATAAAAACCAGACCAATAGTTTGGTGTCTTGGTTTGGAACCAATAGCCGCTATGTAATTTCCGAAAACACCGCGCAGCTTTTTCAACAAGAAGAAGAGGACATTCGTGGCAAAGGTGCTTCTTATACCGAAGAGGATTCCAAAGTATGGAAATATTTAGGAGCAGAAGCAGGTACAGGAATTCCTAGAACATACAGCGATCAAAACTGGATTATTTATCGTATCGCGGATATCTATTTGATGAAAGCAGAAGCATTGGTGATGAAGGGAACAAACAGTTATGATGAAGCTGTAGAAATCGTTAATGCGATCAGAGAAAGGGCCCAAATCTCAGCCCCGGTATCTTCGGCCAGTACCGAGCTAGAAATGCTACAGCTGGTGATGGACGAAAGAGCACGGGAGTTTGTGGGAGAAGGAAAAAACTGGTACGACCTCCTTCGTGTGGGAAGCAGGAACAATTACCAATACAAAGATTACCTGATCACACAAGTCTTGTTGACTGCTCCAGCAAGTTCTGCTCCCATCATTCGGTCCAAGCTTTTGGATGAAAACAGTCATTATCTACCCATACACATTAATGAATTGTCAGCCAATAGACTTTTGGTCCAAAACCCATATTACGATAACCTAAATTAACCTAGCCATGAAAAAGACTTATTTGATATACCTTTTGGGGCTATTCATGGCCCTGGGATCCTGTGAAGATCCTTATGAGAACACCACTTTCACAGCCTTTGAAGAACTCCCTATAGCATCTTTACTGGATTCACGTTCAGAAGAATATTCACTTTGGGTGGAGCTGATGAGACATGCAGACATGTATAATACCCTTAATCTGAGAAGTGTCTATACGGTTTTTGCACCAAGTAATGAAGGGGTAAAACGTTATTTGGAAAACAATGGCTTTGCCAATGTTACGGAGATACCGAAAGAGGATGCTGAATATCTGGTGAAATATCATACCATTTATTCCAAGGAAATTACACAAAGCCAATTTGAAAATGGAACGATCAACGACCGGAATGCTACAGATGATAATTTGTCCATAGAATTCAGGGAAGGTGGTCTGAACGCCATTTACATCAATGGTGAATCCAGGATTGAAGAATTGGATATTAAAGCGACCAATGGAGTTATCCATGGATTAGAGGATGTTTTGGTTCCTGTAAGGGCTACCATCATGGACCGTTTGGCAGAAGAGCGGTTCAGTATCTTCCGTGAAGCCGTCCAAGCCACAGGAAGAAATGAAATACTCAACACGGTTGTGGTGGAAGGAAGTGATGCAGAAGGAAATCCTTTGGAATATAGAATTCGATTGACCGCCTTTGCAGTGCCCAATGAGGTCTATGCGCAGGAAGGAATTATGAGCCTTGCTGATCTGGCAGCCAAATTGGAAGTGGCTGATGATAACTATACTGATCCTGAAAATCCACTTTTTAAATATGTTGATTATCATTTGTTAAATCAACTTAGATCTTTTGCCGATTTAGGGGCTTTTCCAGATGGTGAGAGCTCGATGAATATCAATACTATCGCTACAAATGAAGTGCTTAATTTTTCAGATCAGTCTGGCCAATTGGTGATCAATTTTGATGAGGAGATAGGTAGCGGTGTCCATTTTATCCAAGAGAACATCAATTGTAAAAATGGAGTCATTCACGAGATAAATAATTGGATGCCTCTTTTTACCCCAAAAAGGGTGACGGTATTGTGGGACTTGACAGATTATTCAGACCTACAAGCCATATGTGACCAATATCAGAATCCAAGTTTGGGTTCTACTTACACCAGGACCATTACAGAAGAAGAAGTGACTTGCTATAATTGGAAGTCCACTCCTGAATATAAATCCAATGTGGTGAGTTATCGGAATAACAGAGGAGCAGATGGGATTTGGTATGCGGATGCGCTTAACCATGACCACTTACGCCTTGAACTCGGGCCTTCTGGATGGGTGGAGATGGAAACTCCGGTATTGATCAAGGGGAGTTATGAAATCACCATGATCTATTTGAGTTATAAGGCCTCATCCAATACCGGCTACCTGCAGTGCTCCATGGACGGCAAGCGTCTGGGCAGCCAATGGCCAATATCCAACAGCAAGTATGATAGGGCCTTGGAAAGAAGAATGACCAGTTCGTTCACCTTTGATGAAACCTCCAGTCATACCCTGAGAATAGTGGCCATAGATGGGGAGTTACTTACGCTGGATCATATTCGATTTACTCCTGTAGACTAAAAATGAAGCAAATGAAAAATCTTAAATATATTATCGGAATGCTTTTGATCTGCTGCTTTTCCTGCAAGGAGACTTGGGATGAGCATTATGGATTGGAAGGTGCTGATGAGAGCCATGTGGTCTCTTCACTTAACTTATTGGATTATCTTAAAAGCAAGCCAGAGTACAGCAAATTTGTTGAGGCATTGGAAGCCAATGGTATTGCGGAAGAACTTACAAGAGACCAGTATTTGTCGGTATGGGCAGTGAACAATGATGCCATGGAGGCGTTGCAGGCAATGGATCTTGAAGCTGAATTTGTGCTTCGCTATCATGTCAATAACCTGACTTATGACATGAGTAAATTAAGGGATGGACTCAGGCTTCGATCTCTAAACGGAAAATATATTCCGGTAACCAGGGTTTCAGAAGAAAATATCATGGTAGCAGATGCCATGGTTACCAATGGTAATCAATTTTGCCAAAATGGGGTAGTTCATGAAATCAGCGAATTGATGGTGCCAGACCAAAGCGTCTATGACTACTTGTATAGTCTTTCTGATGACTATTCCATGATCAGGGATTCTGTTTTTGCAAAAAATGATACCGTTTTTGATGCATCGAACAGTATTCCTATTGGAGTGGACAAATCAGGTAATACCATTTATGATTCTGCTTTCGTCATTGAAAACCCAATTTTCGAAGAAGTTGACTTTAGGTCAGAATTCTCTCAGGTAACCATGTTTGTTCCGAGCAATGAGGTGGTGGAAACCTGTTTTGACAATTTATTGGGACTATATGATCAGTTTGGAAAGCCTTTTATTCAATCTGACTCGCTTACAGCATGGAACTGGATCATGGATGCCGTTTTTTATGATAAGGTGGTGGAGGATTATGGCAGTGAAGAGGATCTCGTATCAGCATTCGGTAAGCTATGGAAAACTTCTGTGCAAGGAGTAAATCCTCAATTCAAGCGCATGAGTAATGGAAGGGTCTATGATGTTAACTTCCTGAAAATTCCTAACAATGTCCATATATCAGCCATTAAGCAATTATTTTACTATTACGAATTTGTTCCAGATGAGCAGCGTGATGAGTTGTTTACTTTTAACAATGCGACCGAAATCCGATCTCAAGGAACCGATAATTACTCCTTTCCAAGTTTGAATGTTTCGGGAACCTACACCATACTCAGACTTTTTGGAGACAATATTCCAGGTCAACCTTTGTCCGTTGATTATACCCCTGTAAAGCTGGATAAAAATGACGATGGTTCCACAACAGCCTCAGTAGTGGAAGTGCCACCAGGGGAGTACAATCTCTACATGGGGGTACAATCTAAAAATCACCCTTTCCTCAATGTCTATGTAGATGGTGAACTGGTTGCTTCCGAATTGAATGTAGAGCCATCATCACCATGGAATTATGATCGAAGTACTAGAACTGTTTCTGGTACGAAATGGGACGGACTGGGTGGTCTTGTTGGTATTGTCAATATCTCAGGCAATGAGGTGAGATCATTTAAAATCAAGGTGGAGGTAGCGCTTTTGGGCAAGAGCTCAAGAGAAGAAATGAAGCTTTACCACTGGGCTTTGGTACCCACCCAAAATAACTACTGATGAAAACTGAAGGAACAATGAATAGATTCAAAAAAATAGGAGTGCTTGTCGCCTTGCTCTTGGTCTTTGCCTCTGGAACAATGGCCCAGCAAGTACTCAAGGGAAAAGTACTCAGCCCTTATGATAATGATCCTGTCAGCAATGCCTATATCTCATTGGATAAGCAGGAAAGTACAGCACAATCGGATGAATCAGGTGAATTTAGTCTGGAGGTGGATCAATTAACAGGGAAACTTAAAGTTTGGGCACCAGGATATCAGGAAAAAATCATTCCTGTACTGGGAAGGGATTACTTGGAAGTTGTTTTGATCCCCCAAACTGCAGATTACTATGAAATACCGGTTAAAAATGCTCCAAATGGAGCCATGGAAGCAGAAGTAATGCAGGCCCAGCGTTTCAAGCCCAGTGCATTATATGTGGAAGATGTCCTGCAAGGGGCTTTTCCGGGATTAAATGTCATTAATAAAAGTGGCATGCCAGGAGAAGGTGCTTACGTGAACTTGAGAGGTATCAGAAGCCTTACAGCGAACAATGGCCCGCTGATTGTCATCAATGGGATGCCATATCTTCCCGATATGAACAATTCACCGATAATAGAAGGGTATTCCTCCAGTATTTTCAATGTGATCAGTGTCAATGATATTGACCAGATTCGATTGGTAAAAGGTAGTGAAGCATCACGATTCGGATCTCTAGGTTCAAATGGTGTGTTATTGATAGAAACCTCAACACCCAATGATATGGAAACCGTTATTGAGTTTTCTGGTCAATATGGGGTTGCTTTTAATAACAAGGAACTCCCTGTGTTGGGGGTAGACGATTTCAAAAGCTATATTGGTGATGTGGGACTTACCCGCTATGAAGACATGGGGGACATGTTGGATCTTTTTCCTTTTCTAAGAGATGATCCAGATTATTATTATAATTTCCTCTATAATAACCAGACCAACTGGCAAGAGCTGATCAATAGGTCATCTTTCGTGACCTCTAATCACCTTCGGGTAAAGGGGGGAGATGCCATTGCCCAATACGATTTATCTGTTGGAGCCAGCAATCAAGGTGGGACCATGGATAAAACCAATTTCACCCGCTATACCACCCGCCTCAATGCGCAGATCGCTTTGAGTCAGAAGTTTCAATTGGTAACATCCATGGGGCTTACCTATGGGAACAGTAAACTTCATGAACAGATCCTTTCTGATGCTTCCAATCCCCTGATGGCTGCTTTATACAAAGCGCCCATCTTAAGTCCTTTTAAGAAAGACGAATACAATAATCAGCTGCCAGCCTATGATGCTGTGAGACAGTTTGGGGTTTCCAATCCCTTATCCGTCATGAATGACACCAAAATGGAGTCGGACAATTTTGATGTGTTCCTTAATACGGGGCTTAACTATCAAGCCAATGACAACACCCTTATTCAAGGTGTATTCGGCTATTACAGCAGTTATAAACGACAAACTTCATTCATTCCTGGAAGGTCTAGTCAGACGATTGTTCCTTTGGAAGAAGGAGTGGCACTCAATACTGCCAGAGCAGGTACCGGTAAAGTTTCCAACCTGTTTTACAAAGTAAATGCAGACTATTCTGCAGCTTTGGCAGGAAACCAACTGGATGCTGGTATAGGCTTTCAAGGCTTGATGACACGCCATGAATTTGATGGAGGTTTTGGGAGAAATACCAGCTCCGATTTTTACACCACCTTGTCCTATGTGGAGGCTGACGGAAGGTATTTTTCAGGATATTATAATTCTTGGAACTGGATGAGTCTCTTTGGTTATGCACATTATCAATTTGCAGATCAATTTATGGCTTCACTGAATGTCGCTGCAGATGGAGCGTCATCTACAGGAAAAGACACCGGAAGAGTAGGTGTGTTTCCAGGACTTGAATTGACTTGGAAAGCTAAAAATAGTCCTTGGTTGATGGACAACCAAAAGGTAGACAAACTGGATGTCCATTTGGGTTATGGTCTTACCGGCAATAGTCAATACCCAACAGGGTTGAGCCAACAATATTTTTCCAGTCAGGCCTACCGCCAACTAGCAGGAATTGTAAATGGGAATGTGGCCAATACCCAGCTGACCTGGGAGCGAAATCAAACAGTGGATGCTGGCATTGATGGTAGTTTCTTTAATAAACGGTTGATGGCAAGTATTGGAGTATATCAAACCATCTCATCAGATGTGATTTATCCCAAAGGAATTTCTTCCGTGTATGGAATTCAAAGTATGTATGTCAATGGAGCCAAACTGGAAAACAAAGGAATCGAGGCTGGACTTCAGTTTAGCTTAGTTGACCAGCGTGACTGGAATTGGAGTATTGGCGGTACGATTAACAAAAACAAAAATGTTATCAGCGAAATGGCGGCTGAAAATGGTCAGCTCGTCCGTGAAATGCCTGGCGATTGGGCACTAGTATCGGCAGAGGGACAAAATCCATATAGTTTTTATGGTTATGTATCTAATGGGATCATCAGCACGCAAGAAGAAGCAGATGTGCTCAATTTGGTAGACTATAAAGGTGACCAGTTTAATGCAGGAGATGTAGCTTTTGAAGACCTGAATGGCGATGGTGTGATCAATGATCAAGACCGTACCATAATAGGAAATGCTTCCCCTGACTTTTTTGGGAGCTTTTTTACGCAGGTGAGGTATCATAAATTATCACTCTCGGCCCAATTTACCTTTAGCTCTGGTAATCAGATCTACAATGGGGTGAGGAGAGAAATGGAATCATTGAGTGACTTTAGAAACCAATCCTTGGCAGCTGACCGCAGGTGGCAAACAGATGGGCAGGTAACCGATATACCCAAAGCGATGTATGGAGATCCGATGGGAAACAGTCGCTTTTCAGACAGGTGGATTGAAGATGGATCGTACCTGCGATTGAACAATGTAACCTTAAGTTATCAATTGGGTAGGCTCAGCTTCATTGAAGGTGGGGAAGTGTATATCGCGGGCGAAAACTTGCTGACACTTACCGATTACTTAGGGCTTGATCCGGTTTTGTCCTATTCTTATCAGCCTCACATGCAAGGAGTTGATTTTGGGTCTTTGCCATTACCGACTACCGTGAAGTTTGGTTTTAACCTACAATTCTAATACGCTCAGCTATGAAAAATAAATTGTTATATAAATGCACATTAATAGTGGGACTGATGGCTTTGGGCAGCTGTGAAAGTTACTTTGAGCCTGATGCGGACGACATCCTACTGGAAGAAAATTATATCGGCAATACCAATGAACTGTATTCAGGTTACATGGGCATTGCAGCTAAGGTACAGACAGTGGCAGATCAGGGAGTTTTTCTTTCGGAACTCCGTGGAGATTTTCTGGAACCCACAGATAATGCGCCACAGGAACTATGGGATATTTATAATCATACGATCAGTGAGGACAATTCCTTTGCAGATCCTAGTGGTTATTATGATGTAATCAATAATGCCAATAACTATATTCGAAAGGCTTTTGAGTACAAAGAATCAAACCCAGATGCGGTAGAAGATGCTGTTTTTGAACCCTTGGTGAGTGGTGCCATTAGATTTAAGGTTTGGTCTTATCTTATGCTGGCCAAGCTTTATGGGGAAGCCGTGTACTTGGACCAACCCTTGACCAAAGAGGAAGATATTTCCAAATATCCCGTCATGCAGTTTGATGAGCTGATCGGCCAATTGATCAGTTTGATGGAAGGTGGGGTCAATGGCATTGACGGCAAAAAGGTGCTGGTTTGGTCAGATTTGTTATTTCCGGGCGTGAGTACTTCAGCGCAAGATTTAACTTGGAACATGATCTGTCCCTCACCAAGTCCTTTGCTGATTGAGCTTTATCTTTGGAATGGCAACTATGAACAAGTCGTAAGCTTGGGCATGTCCTTTATTTATGACCAAGGAAGTGGTCGTTACAAATTGGGTAATGATGATTATAATGGGGAGTGGATTCAGTTTTTTTACCGGGACCCGATTACCAAGACAAGGGAACTGATCAACATTGTTCCGTTTGATTACCAACGACACCAGACCAACCACCTGATTGATTTTTTCTCCAACACTGAGCCCAATAAATACTATTTGCGTCCAACTGAAGTGGCGATGCAAAGGTTTCAGCAACAGGTTCGTCAAGATGGAATCACCATTGGAGACCGGTACCGAGGGGAAGATTACACATACTGGAGGCAAAATGGTGAATGGGTGGTCAGAAAGTTTAGCAGAGCTCACGAGACGGCAGATAATATTTACAAAAACGATGTACACATTGCGCTATACAGGGCTGGGGATATCCACCTCTTTATAGCAGAAGCACTCAATCAAATGGAAAAATTTAAGGAAGCGGAAGCCTTCCTGAATGATGGAGTACAGAATTATCTCTCCAAGAATGAAGGAAATCTTCAGTATCCATTAGACAATGAGACCTATAATGCTGCCATTAACATAAACTGGGGCGTAAGGAGACGCGTAGATCTTGGTCCCGTTTTCCCTGAAGGTTTGAGTAAGGATGAATTAGACACACCAGAGAAGGTGGAGGAATATAAAAAAGGGTTGGATAGCCTACTCTTGGAAGAAACTTGCATGGAAAGTGCTGGTGAGGCCCGATCTTACTTTGCCATGATCCGGATGGCCAAAAGGTGGGGTGACCCTTCCATGTTGGCGGACAGGGTCAGTGCCAAATACCCAGCGGGCAAGAGAGAAAGCATCAGAAGCTTGCTGATGCAACCTGAAAACTGGTTTGTTGACTATGATTTAAGTAAGTAAACCGAAGTCTGTTCCATATAAAACATGAATAGTGAAATCAACTCCGCTCGATCTGACAAATTGAGCTCATTTCGAGCGGAGTTGAGAAGTCAAATTTATTTTGACTTGACACTAGGGGTTTGTTAATTCAGTACAGGATCGGGTGATATTTTACCCGGTCTTGTCTTTTTTTAATACGCATGACTAAATCTCTATCGTCAAGATGCAAGAATCAAAATTCTTTGTAAGCAGAGAAAGAGGGGGATTGGTACGGATCTGAGTCATGAAATGGATTGGCAATTCCCGAAACACAGAATTAAAAATTAACATGAAAAAGAATGTATTAGTAGTACTCGCCTTTTTGGTCACATCCATGACCTATGGACAACAGCTGGCCTTCCCGGGAGCTGAAGGTTTTGGAAGGTTTGCTATCGGCGGAAGAGGAGGAGAAGTATATAAGGTTACCAATCTGAATGATGAAGGCGCGGGATCTTTTCGGGATGCTGTTAGTCAACCCAATCGGACGGTGATTTTCGAAGTGGGCGGAGTGATCAGGATCAATTCCCGGATAGTTGTACAAGAAAATATTACGATCGCCGGACAGACAGCGCCTGGTGATGGGATTACCATTTATGGGAATGGGCTTTCCTATTCAGATGCCAATAACACTATCACACGCTACATTCGAGTAAGGATGGGCAAGGTTGGCGACAAAGGTAAAGATGCAGTTGCCATGGCTCATGGACATGATATGATTTTTGATCATGTTTCAATTACTTGGGGAAGAGATGGCACTTTTGACTTAAATGGTGATGTAAAGGATGTCACCTTGCAGCATTCCATCATTGGACAAGGATTGCAGACACATTCCACTGGGGGATTGATTCAACCCTCTGGCGGAGTTTCGATTCTATCCTGTCTTTGGATCAATAACCATACAAGAAATCCCAAAGTGAAAGGAACCAATCAATATGTCAATAATGTGGTCTATAATTGGGCGGTGGCTGGTTACATTCAAGGTGGAGGTTCGCAAGGGAAGTCCTATGCCAATGTCGTAGGCAATTACTTTATCGCCGGCCCTGAAACTGGTGATACACCGCCATTTAATCGATCCAATGAAAACTTTCATATATATGCCCGGGATAATTGGTATGATGGTAATTTTAATGGACAGCTAGACGGGAGTGTGGTTGGAAGAAAAGTTTATGAGCCTGTAACTTGGATGGAAGAACCATTTGACTATCCTGAAGTACCTGTTTTGACAGCAGAAGAGGCCTATGAACAAGTTGTCCGTGAAGTGGGAGCCTCCCTACAACGCGACGAAGTGGATGAATTTCTAATTTCTGATTTGAAGTCTTTGGGAATGAAGGGCCGGACCATAAGTGATGAGATGGACTTGCCAATGCGAGGACCGGGAAAAGTAAAAGGTGGAAAAGCACCAAAAGATACCGATAATGATGGTATGCCTGATCGATATGAAAAGAAAGAAGGATTAGATCCTTTTGATCCCAGCGATAGAAACCGGACAGACAAGTATGGTTATACCGCTTTGGAAAATTATCTTAATAACTTGGTAAATGAACTAACTATAACCTTAAATGAATAGTATAAATTAATTTAATTAAATTGCTGATTATTAGTATTTTAAATATTAATCAGTAAATCTATTTTTAATGGATTAAAACCCGTTCCTGTATCTTGACCTAAAGTCAATTTACGGTAAAATTTAAAATTAAGACGACAGTACCCATATGATCAAATTTTCATTTTCTCATCCAATTACAACATGGTGTGCCCTATTAATGGGTGGCCTATTTACTTTTGCCTGTTCAGATTCTCAAGAAAGCTCATCCTCTCCATCCACTTCACAGATCGACCGGTTTGCCTTGGTCAATCGCCACAATGTGATATTGGAAAACGCAGATACCCTTGCCTCACTCAGTGTGGGGAATGGAGAGTTTGCCTATACGGTGGATGTAAGTGGTCTGCAGACTTTTCCCGAATATTATGAAAAGGGAGTTAGCCTCGGTACGCAGAGCCAATGGGGATGGCATGCTTTTCCTAATCCAGACAATTATCGATGGGAAGAAATTTTACGCTATGATACTTCAGCCATTGGACAGGTGATTTCTTTTCCAGTCCAGTGGAAGGAGGGGCGCAAAAAAGAAGTGACCGATTATTTTAGAACCAGCCCTCACCGTTTACATTTGGGCATCATCGGCTTGGAAATAGAGAAGGAGGATGGAAATAAGGTAATTGTACAGGATTTAGAAAATATACATCAGGAGCTTGACCTATGGAAAGGTAAGATTACCAGTGAATATACTGTCGAAGGAAAGCCTGTAAAAGTGGAACTCTATGGGCATCAGGAGAAGGATGGCATTGCAGCCAGAATCACGTCACCTTTGGTGGCAGAAGGAAAGATCAAGATAAAGTTCCGTTTTCCTTATGGTTCTGATTGTCACGTATGCCCAGGTTATGATTGGACCCAAGAGGATAAGCATGAATCTTATTTAGAAGTCATTAGGCCAAGTCAGGTAAGGGTGTCACGGACATTGGATAGCACCCAATATCTTACCGATATCCAATGGCAGGGGAATGGAGCTTTTGAATCCTCCAGTAAACATACTTTTCTATTAAATGCCCAAGAAGGTCAGGAAACACTGGAATTCTCTGCATTATTCTCTAAAAAGGGAGAAACGGATTTACCTGACTTCGAGTCAACAGCTGAGAGCAGTGAAAAGGGATGGGAAGCATTTTGGCAGTCTGGTGGAGCCATTGACTTTTCTGAATGCACTGACGAAAGAGCCCATGAACTGGAGAGAAGGGTAGTGCTGTCACAATACCTCACCAAGCTGAATTGTGCAGGTTCATTGCCTCCCCAAGAAACTGGCTTGACCATGAACAGCTGGTACGGTAAGTTCCATATGGAGATGCATTGGTGGCATGGAGCCCATTTTGGACTTTGGAATAGGGTGGAACTGATGGAAAAGAGCTTACCTTGGTATTTTAGTTCACTGGAAAAAGCCAGAGCCACAGCAGAGCGGCAGGGCTTTGATGGTGCCAGGTGGCAGAAAATGACAGATCCTTATGGTGATGAAAGTCCCTCCAGTGTTGCTTCTTACCTGATCTGGCAACAGCCTCATATCCTTTATTTTGTTGAGCAACTTTATCAGGCAAGACAGGACCGAGCCACATTGGAAAAATACGAGGAGATCGTTACGGAGACCGCTGATTTTATGGCCTCCTTTGCAAAAAAAAGTGATAAAGATGGTAAATACCATTTGATTGCTCCTCTGATTCCTGCACAAGAACTCTTTCCTGCCAATGCCACAGATGATCCGCCTTTTGAGCTAGCCTACTGGCATTTTGGATTGAATGTGGCCCTGGAATGGCAGAAGCGAATGGGGATGGAAGAAAATGCTCGGTGGAGGGAAGTCTTGGACAATTTGGCCCCTTTGGCCATCAAAGATAGTCTCTACTTACCTAGCAGCACCCACCCACGGGCGTATGAAGATGACTTTTATCTTCACGATCACCCTGTGGTCTTGGGGGCTTACGGAATGTTACCGAAAACAGATATGATTGATACCACGATCATGAAAAATACCTTAGAAAAAATCCTTCAAATCTGGAACTGGGAAACCACTTGGGGATGGGATTACCCTATGATGGCCATGAATGCGGCAAGGTTAAATATGCCAGAAACAGCTTTGGATGCCTTGTTTATGGGGGAGGAAAAAAACACTTATTTACCTAATGGTCATAATTATCAGGATAAAAGACTGAGAATTTATCTCCCTGGAAATGGAGGGCTTCTTACCACGGTAGCCATGATGGCAGTTGGTTGGGAGGGAGCTCCGGATAGACCCAATCCAGGATTTCCTGATAATGGCAAATGGAATGTTAAATGGGATGGCTTGAGGAAAATGCCTTAAGAATACTTTAGATTTTAGGTGAGAGATAAGACTTTGGGTGGAGTCTCAGGAAGATTAAAAATGAGGCTTATCAATTATTAACCTTTTTGAATAAAGAAACACATGATTCCAAAAGTATCATCCAAATCAATACTTTATCAATACGATATGATGAAAAGAAGTTTTCTACTGATAATGGCCATTTTTTTTACACGTTTGACTTATGGTCAAACCAATCAAATAGACACTAAACTTAACTGGTCGGAGCGGATGGCGCTGTCGGTGATGAAACGAAATCCAGAAGCCTGGCAAATCGACTTTATGGATCGGCCAGTGTGGAGTTATCCCCAGGGATTGATGCTACATGCCTTGGAAGAACTGTGGAGAGAGAATGAAGATGAAATTTACTACCAATACATCAAAGCCTACGCGGATAAGTTGATTGATCAAAATGGGCAGATAGAAACGTACAAGTACGAAACGTACAATATTGATATGATCAATTCAGGCAAGTTGCTGTTCAATCTTTATGGGAAAACGAACGATGAACGATACAAGACTGCCATTGAGACTTTGCGCAGGCAGCTGAAGTATCAACCCCGGACCAAGGAAGGAGGTTTTTGGCATAAAGCAAGATACACCAATCAGATGTGGTTGGACGGAGCTTATATGGGCACGCCGTTTTTGATGCAATATGCGCTGGAGTTTGATGATGAAGCAGCCTTTGAGGAAGGGGTTTTGCAACTGGTCCTGATGGAAAAACACCTTAGAGATCCAAAAACTGGATTGCTTTACCATGGTTGGGATGAAAGCAGGTTTCAGTCCTGGTCAGATCCTGAAACTGGCAGGTCACCCAATATTTGGGGCAGGGCCATGGGCTGGTATGCCATGGCCCTGGTGGATGCTTTGGACTATTTGCCTGAGGAGCATTACGGCAGGGTAGTGCTGGGAGGAATCTTACAGCGATTGGCCACTGCTGTAGCGACTTATCAGGATGAAGAAACCGGCTTATGGTATCAGGTGATCGATAAAGGAGGGCAAGCAGGAAATTACCTGGAAGCCTCAGCGTCCAGTATGTTCGTTTATGCTTTGGCCAAAGGGGTAAATAAGAGTTATCTGGATGAGAAATTTTTACTGACCGCCCAAGAAGGTTTTGAAGGAATTTTGGATCATCTGATAGAAGTGGAAGCTGATGGAGAAGTCAGTCTTACCCAAGTCTGTGCTGTGGCAGGATTGGGAGGAAGTCCCTATCGAGATGGTACTTACGAGTACTATGTCAATGAGAAAATCAGGATCAATGATCCCAAAGGAGTGGGACCATTTATTTTAGCGGCCTTGGAATTGGGAAGGTGAGGTTTTAGTTGCAAGGATTAAAAATGAAAGTACTACTATCTGCCTGAGTAGATAGTAGATGGACACCACCTTTTAAATACTTGGACAAAGTTGGTAAGCATGGAAGAGACAAATGAGGATTTGAAAATAGAAAAGATTTAAAGATAGTAGCAAATGAAATTGATAAGCAGGTATTACTTATTAGGGTTTGTAGTGACATTATTGGTGTTTTCTTGCAGTCAAAAGAAAGAGGCTGATGTTGCAGTATTGAGAGAGTCAGGACCCTGGGCGCAATTAGATTCAATTCGAGCATTGATCAAAGCACCTGAATTTCCCGATAGGGAATTTGTAATTACAGAATACGGGGCTGAGGAAGGTGATGACTTTCTGAACACTGAAGCCATCGCTGCGGCCATTAAGGCCTGTCATAAAGCTGGGGGTGGCCGAGTGGTGATTCCAAAAGGGGAATTTTTAACGGGAGCAGTACACTTGCTGAGCAATGTCAACCTACACCTTGCGGATGGCGCTACCTTGAAATTCAGTAGAAATGCCAAAGATTACCTACCCGTGGTCCGGAGCCGTTGGGAGGGAATGGAATTGATGAATTATTCTCCGTTTATTTATGCTTATCAGCAGGAAAATATTGCCATTACCGGAAACGGGATCTTAGATGGCAATGCGGATATGGAGAACTGGTGGCCTTGGTGTGGTGCCAAGCATTATGGTTGGAAGGAAGGGATGGGCAGACAGAATCCGGCCAGGAAACTGTTGCATGAAATGGTCCATGAGGAGGTGCCATTGGAAGAGCGGGTGTTTGGAGAAGGACACTTCCTAAGACCACAGTTTGTACAGCCCTTTGAATGTAAAAATGTACTGATCCAAGATGTGAAACTGATTAATTCTCCCATGTGGAACCTGCACCCCGTACTGTGTGAGAATGTAATTGTGCAAAGGGTCAAAATCGAAACTTTGGGTCCTAATAATGATGGTTGTGATCCCGAAGCCTGTAAAAATGTATGGATTACGGAATGTTATTTCGACACGGGCGATGATTGCATTGCGATTAAGTCTGGTAGAAATGAAGATGGGAGAAATCCAGGTATCCCATCCGAAAACATCATTATCGAAGACTGTGAGATGAAAGAAGGCCATGGAGGCGTAGTCATCGGTAGTGAGATTTCAGGAGGAGCGAGAAATGTTTTTGCCCAAAATCTTGTGATGGACAGCCCAAATTTGGACCGGGTACTTCGCATTAAGACCAGTTCCAAAAGAGGTGGGACGGTAGAAAATGTATACATGCGCGATGTAGTGGTGGGAACTTATCGGGAGGCAGCCGTACGCTTTAACATGTTCTATGAAGAAGAAGGAGACCATATTCCCACCATCCGCAATGTGATCGTAGAAAATCTACAGGTCAAAAACGGGGGCAAATATGCTGTCATGGCCAATGCCTACGAGAGCTCTCCGGTTACCAATTTTCAAATGATCAATTGCCGTATAGACAGCGTCGATGAAGTTTTCAATGTCAATCACATGAAAGATGTGAAGTTTGAAAATGTGGTGATCAATGGAGAAGAAGTCAAATACGAAGAAAAGGTGAAATAGCAGCTTGGAAAAGTACTTAAAGTCATATCTCGAGAAATAAAAAAGAGTTAAGAACCAAAAAATTGGTACCTAAAACGAAGAGGCTGTCTCAAAACAAGAGTTAAAAAAGTTTGACAGTCGATTTTAGCCAATAGAGGCCGATTTTCATTAATCGGCCTCTATTTTTCTGACCCAAGGTCAGTTTGACTCTGGTTTTTTTGTT
>NZ_JACYTQ010000007.1 GCF_014841125.1 Echinicola arenosa | reverse complement strand
TTAAAAGCTACATTTAAGTCTTGTTTTTTCACACCTCAAAATATCCATTTTGAGTTAAACAGGAAAGGCTAGCCGAGAAATCAGCTAGCCTTTTAAACTATCTACTTTTGAGACAGCCTCTTTCCAAACACTTAATTAATAAATTTCTGATATTAAAAAGTACCCGCCGATAAATGCTTATCATTTACCGGCAGGGTGCTGTCAGTCAGATCAAAAAATTACAAACCTACTCTTTAATGATGCTTTGGGTAGCACATCTCCAGATGAAATTATAGGCCACGCCATAATGTTCCCCAGAAGTTTCTTCCGTATCAGTAGCCTCTATAATATATTGACCTTTCCATGGAGTCTCCACTGTCACATTACCTTCCTCATCTGTCTCATAGGTCTTGGCCCAACCAGTTGGACTCACTACAGAAACAGACACCCCTTCCTGAGGTTCACCTTTAAACAAAACCTTAAATTCCAATGGAGTTTTCAAACTTTTTTCCTTTGGAGCAGTAAGGATCAAGGCCAAGTCAGTGGCTGTTTCTTCCTTTACCGTTGGCCGCCCCTTACCTACCCATACTTGAGAAGCTGTATTGAATTGGTAAATATAATCCCCACCTAAGTCCTTTGCAGAATGACCAATCTGTAAGCGGTATACCCCGTCCATTTCCGGAGTAAAGTAAGCGGTAAAATGATCCTCTCCTTCAGTGGTTTTCAAAGCTGTCTTATTTCCAGCTGGATCAATAAGCCATAATTCAAAATCCTTGACATCAGAGTACCAATCTCCCACCTTCTCAATCACGCCTTCAGCGTACTCTCCATAGAAGATCTTTACTTCTTGTTGTTGGCCTTTCTTGCCTACAACCTCAGTTTCAATCCAAAGAGCATGCCCCATGGCACAACCTAAATTCACAAACAAGGCCAAAGCCAATAACAGACTGAATTTCATTTTCATTTTTTCTACATTTAATTTTTCAACAAATCATAAATTTGAAGCTGCATTTGTGCTTCCTGAAGACAGCCCTTGAGCCGATAAAACTCTTCCTCCGGCAAAGTAAATTGAATATCCATGTGATAAGTCTCAAGCACAATTCTATCCACACCATCATAAAAAGGGCTATAATCACCTTCAAAAGACAATTCGTCTATATATAGACAAAACCCTTTAAAATCCAGCCGACTAAAACTGACCATGCACTGACCATACATCATTCCGATTCTACCACAATGCTCGCATTGGGTCAAGATGAAATCTTCTTTCATCACAATGACTTCTGGTTTACAGTAATTCATATCAATTCACTTTTGGTAAAAAATTCAATTAGTGCCTGTGATGAATAAGGTTTTAATGAGCTTTTTCAACTCCGATCGCGCAATCCTTAACCATAGCACAGGGCTTAATATTTATACAACCTTTCAATAGTTCCTTAGCGAATAAATGATGCTTCTAACTTTTAACTTAAGTCGAGGAATAAGAACAGGCACAGTCTGCAATAACTTGATAAAATGAAATCATTATTGTTATCAACCTTTGCAGACTGTGCTTTTATATTAGAATTTAAACCCTAGACTTAGACGGGCATTTCTCGGTGCTTCTGCTTGGTAATAGTAATACGTCGCGTAAGCAGACCCAGAATAAAGGTATTTATCTAGGATATTAAACACGTTTGCTCTAATGGTCAAATTATTATTTTCCCATGACAGTCCACCATCCAATTTGAAGTAATTAGGCAGTTCCATTTGCCCATCTCCAGGCCAATTCCAGGTTGATCTGTCTCCTTGGAAAGTAAAGCCAGCTGATACACCAAAGCCCTTTAAAGTGCCTTCGTTAAGTTTATAGGTCAACCAAGCATTGGCCAAGTGCTTTGAAAATCCAGGCACTAAATTACCTACCTGATCTTCCCTAGTATCTTTTGTGATTTCAGAATCTGTGTAGGCATAATTAGCCACTAAAACCAAGCCAGGAGCTAACTCCCCTCTCGCATCAAATTCAACTCCCTGAGCTCTGGTTTGTCCCAACTGTAAAGAATACTGATTGTTTGGATCTTCAGGATCTGGAACAAGCTGATTGTTTTTCAATATTCTGTACACTGAAAGACCAGTGCTCCATTTTCCATTAAAGAAATCTCGCTTCATCCCAAATTCAATATTGTTTCCAGTAATAGGCTTTGGCTTCTCTCCTCCTCTAAGTACACCTGTTTGTGGCACAAATGACTGGTCAAACAAAGCATAAACTGAAGTCTGGCTATCAAAAGAATAGCTTAAACCAACTCTTGGCGTAACTTGACTTTCATCTACCGTTTCCCCATATGAGTTTTGGGACACATATGTGTACCTTCCTGCCAAAGTCAATCTCAAATCATTATCAAAGAATCCCAACTCATCCTGTGCATAGAAGCCTGTATAAGACTGTGTAATCGCAGAAGTATTGGCTCTTTGTTTTAAACTTTTACTTCTGTCAAATTGTGGTAGACCATTGGCTGGAAATCCATAAGAAGGATTATCGGTATCAAAAGGCATTTCCTCTGAATCTAATTGATGCGACTGGCTCCAGTCAGCCATGTACTCTTTGGTTCCCATATCCAAACCTGTCAGAATACGATGGTTTACTGATCCTGTTTTCACTTCACCGTTGAGGTATACTTGTCCATAAGTACTTTCATTCAAGGCATCCCAGATGGAAACATACCTCAATAAGTTCGTTCCTTCAATACCATTCAACCACATAGAGCTACCCTCCATACTGTAATTAAAATAGGCTAACTGGCCAGTAACTTTCCAATTTTTATTGATCTGGTGTTGCAAATTGGCCATCACACTGTGATCATCTACATTGGTTGGATCCAATCCAGGCTCAGCAATGGTAAAACTCTGGTCATAAATTCCGTAGCCTTCAGTAGAAAATACATAAGCAGAACCTACATTGGCCATTTTAGCATGCTGATAGGCATACTCCAAAGTTAGTTTTGTATCCTCATCCAACTGATAACTTAAGACAGGTGCTATGCTGTAGCGATTAGTGAAATTATAATCTTGGAAGGAGTTTTGGGTTTGCCCCATCACATTCAATCTATAAAGTAACTTTCCATTTTTGCTCAATTTACCATCCAAGTCCAAAGTCCCTCTGTAAAGGTCATAGCTTCCTACGGTAAAATTAACGGCTCCTTGGGTCTGACCAGTAGGCTTTTTAGTTACTACATTGTAGATACCACTTGGTTCGCCATTGGACATCATAAACCCAGCAGGTCCCTTTACAAATTCTATATGAGACACAAAACTCATGTCTTCATTTAAAGGCCCCCAATTGGAGGTAACATTCATTCCATTTCTGAAAGCTCCTGCTCTAGAGCCTCTCATATTCACTCTTGCATACATATTACCCCAGTGTTCCAACCTAGAGGCACCACTGACGTTTCTTAGTACACCATCACTCATATCAATCACTTGTTGATCATTCAAAAGCTCTCCCGTGATCACCTGGATGTTTTGTGGTGTTTCGATCAAAGGAGTATTCAAGCGTAAACTGTTTGATGGTTTATCCACCTTATATTCACTTCTTGCTCCAGTCACCGTCACTGTATTTAGCTCTTCTTCAGTTGCTTTCAATTCCACTAATGGAACATTGATAAGTTGCCCTCCCCTTACTGTTATTTGTCTATCAATAGCAGTAAAACCAACTGCAGAAATAGTCAAAGTATAGCTTCCTGAAGGAGCGCTGAATTGGTATTTTCCCTCTTCACCCGTAGCAGCGCCAAAGGAAGTGCCATTAAGGATTACTGAAGCAAAAGGTATTGGACTACCAGTCTCATCCTGTACAAAGCCAGAAATGGTACCGTTTGTCTGAGCCATTAACAGCTGACCCAAACCGACAAAAACCACTAAAAGTAGAATCTTTTTCATTTTTCTTATTTAGATTAATTTTAATTAAGAGCAAATGTATACCTGTTTGGTATAAATTCTAAATTATTTAGAATGATTTTAAATAATTTTTTTCTATTAAAATTATATCACGATAGATTTTCTGTAACAGCAAACAATTGCTTCCAAAACTGAACTTGCTTTATTCAAGTTGCCCTTAGTTTGAATAATTCAAGTTGACTACAAATCAGGCTTGGAAATGATACAGTCATAGAAATTTGAATTGACTTAGCGATTTTTAACCAAATAAATTGAAGTGTAACTATTGTTTAAATTAAAAGTAAAATATTACTTTACGAGGCTTACAGGTTTCATAAGCAATGAATAAAACAATACGACATTCCTTCTTTTATCCACATCCCCATGAAGTAGTTTGGACCTATTTAACAGAAAGTAAATTGCTGGCTAAATGGCTTATGGAAAACAACTTCAAAGCAGAGGTAGGACATCATTTTTATTTCAAAACCAAGCCCAAATTCAAATTGAATTTTGACGGACATATTGATTGTGAAGTATTAAAAGTGGTCAAGTATCGATTATTGTCTTATTCTTGGAAAGGTGGTGGAAACACTGAAAACCCTAAGCTAGATAGTGTTGTCACATGGACACTTCAAAATAAAAACCATGGGACAGTTTTAACGCTTGAACATAGAGGTTTTGAAGGATTGAAAAATTATCCAGCCTACTTTATCATGAATATGGGCTGGATAAAAATCGGTAAACGTTTTTTAGCAAACTTGAACCAAAACGACCGTGCCAATGCTTGATGCTTTATAGGTCATTACTAGTCCTTATAGAATGGAGATTTTGTTTTTACTTTCTAAGAAAAATGTACCCATCACTTCACACGTAAAAACCTTGATATCAGTACACCCGCAATTTCTAAAATATTAAAATATATGTATATGCGCAATTTTATCAGTAAAGATTAAAAGCGAGTAGAAACTACATTAAAAGCGAGTAGAAACTACCCTCTTGATTAAACTATTATGACCATTTTTGGACAAGCAAATTGAGACAGCTTGGAAACCTTATGGATAAAGATCAAAGAGAATGATCAGTTAATACAATTTCTACCCTATTTTAGTTCTATTAGTTTTGATTTCATCAATATTGTCGTTGGCCCATTTTACCAAATTTTGGAGATTGGGCAAAAGACTTCTCCCCAAATCAGTCAACTCATATTCGACTTTGGGAGGCACATGAGGGTAAATTGTCCTGTTTACCAATCCATCTGTTTCTAATTTCTTTAGGGTAACAGTCAACATCTTTTGAGAAATTGTTTGAATGCATTTGTTCAACTCATTAAACCTCAGTTTCTCTTTTTCTCCCAATACCAACAAAACCAGTGTGGACCACTTATCTCCAAACCGATCAAGTATATTTCTTACAGGACACGTGTCCACATCTCCATATTTCTTTAAAATTTCTTCATCCATAACCCTCTGAAATTCAACTTTAATTACCAATAAGTAAGTGACTCACAACCACGTAAGTTCTTGACTATTTATGAGTATCACCTTACATTTACTTACCAAAAGTAACTAAATAAAAAATAGTAATCAACTATCGTAAAGTATGAAAAAGACACTTATCACAGGGGCAACTGGTGAACTTGGAAGTCTAATTATTAATTTCCTGAGTAAAAAAGCTTCCACATCAGATATTGCTGTATTGGTCAGAGACACACAGTCTGAAAAGGCCCGGCAATATGCAACGCAAGGCTTTGATGTAAGACAAGGAGACTACAATGATCCTGACAGTCTCATTAAGGCATTTGAAGGAATTGAACAATTGTTTCTGGTATCTGGTAATGACATTGAAGCCAGGATCAAGCAACATGAAACTGTCATCAAATCAGCTATTGAAAACCAAGTTGAGCACATCCTTTACACAAGCACCGTTAGAAAGGTAGAGGATTCATCCGCTCCTTTATTTCCTGTGGTTAATAGCCACAGGCTTACAGAAGAAAGCATAATCGCATCGGGTATGAATTATACAATACTTCGACATAACCTATACGCTGAGGTTATTCCACTTTTTATCGGAGGAAGGGAGCAAATCTTACAAACCAAAAACATATTCCTCCCTTCAGAAAATGGTAAATGCAATTTTGTAGCCAGAAAGGACTTGGCTGAAGCAGAAGCCAATATCTTAGCTGAGCCAGAGCAACATAAAAATAAGATTTACGAATTTAATGGAAACGAAGCCTTAGATTTTGAAACAATTAGCGAACTACTCTCTGAAATCCTTAAAGCCAGAGTAACTTATCATTCCCCAGATATCAACACCTTTGAATCAACCATGGAAAATGCAGGTCTACCTTCTGAAATAATTGGGATGTTGGCCATGTTTAGTATGGGCATTGCCTCTGGCGAATTTGAGCAAGATAAATCGGACCTAGAAATTATTTTAGGCAGAAAGGCTCAAAGTATCAAAACCTTTATTCAGGGAACATATGATTAAATATTAAAGAGAATAAACACCTCTTAGATTTCAACAAGCAGACAGTATCCTTTAATCTAAACAAGTCCTGTCTGCTTATTTATAAAATTTTAATACCTTTAATATCATCACTATAGCTTCATAATATATGGAAACTTTTTTTGAAGAGCTCTTTGCATATACCAATCATTACAACCAAAAGATTATAAAGATTTTGGTCAAAAATGACTCAAAAGACCTAAGTAAATCCCTTAAACTATTTTCCCATATCCTCAATGCACACAGTCTTTGGAATGCAAAAATCAACCACCTCCCTCCTCCATGTAAACCATGGGATTTCCAAGAAACAAAGAACTTTAGGGATTTAAACAGGAGTAATTTCGAGAACTCACTTTCTATAATTAAAGAAAGACCAATGGATGAGCTTATACGGTATCGCCTTGGCAAAGGGCAAGAGCTGCAAAACAACGTGCAGGACATGCTTTTTCAAATCATCAATCACAGCACTTACCATAGAGCGCAAATTGCAACAGATTTCAGGGAAAACGGGCTAGATCCGATCATGGCCGAATATATTATTTATAAAATGCCTCATCCCCTTTAAATTAATATCCTTCTTCTTTCAAACTCTCTCGTTTTTTAAACATCGCAACTTTCGGGTGGCTTCTTATCAGCTTCCTTCCTACTTTTACAATATGCAAAGTCAGGAAGCCATTACTTACCAAAGGGTAGCAGAAGCCCTGCAATACCTACAAGAAAACTACAAAAAACAACCAAGTCTGGAAGAAGTTGCAGGAAAATCCAACCTAAGTCCATTCCATTTTCAACGTATTTTTACAGAGTGGGCAGGAGTAAGTCCTAAGAAATTCCTTCAATATATCAGCTTAGGACATGCAAAAAGAGTACTCAAAAACACTTCCTCAAACCTTATCGACGCCAGCATGGCAGCAGGACTCTCTGGTCCTGGCAGGCTCCATGATCTTTTTATCAAGATAGAAGGCATGACACCGGGTGAGTACAAAAATGGAGGTGCCAATTTGCAGATCAACTATAGCTTTGCCACAAGCCCTTTTGGAAAAGTTTTGCTTGCCTCGACTGCCAAGGGCATTTGTCATATTTCCTTTTTTGAAACGGAAGGGTTTGCCTTAAAAGACTTAACTGATCGATACCCTAATGCATCATTCCAAGAATCGATGGAACCTATTCATCAGAAAGCATTGGCTATCTTCGATAAAGACTGGTCAAAAGTAGACCAAATCAAGTTGCACCTAAAAGGCACTGATTTTCAACTTAAAGTTTGGGAAAGTCTTCTGCAAATCCCTATGGGCAAGCTTTCGACCTATGGTCAAATAGCACAACATATCCAAAAACCCAAAGCTTCAAGAGCCGTAGGAACAGCCATTGGCAGCAACCCAGTTGCCTATTTAATCCCCTGCCATCGTGTGATCCAGTCCAGTGGAATCTTTGGTGGATACATGTGGGACCCTAGACGGAAAACGGCCATTATAGGCTGGGAGGCAGCAATGACAGACAAAAAAGAATTTCCAAAAAAATCAGAATAAAGCTTCTACTCAATTCTTATTCAAAATACTATCTTTCCAATTCTTCCAACTTATTTATCGCCATGGACCTTTTTAACCAAGATGTGTCAACCAATCTTCTTCCCTATGACGGAACAGTCCATTATTATGGCAAAATCCTGAACGAACAAGAGGCCAATTATTATTTTGATAGATTGATGGAAAGCATTGAGTGGCGACATGATGAGGCTGTAATCTATGGAAAGCACTATACTACTAAAAGAAAAGTGGCTTGGTATGGAGATAAGCCCTATGAATACACTTATTCTAATACCACCAAAAAAGCTTTAGCCTGGACACAAGAATTAAAGCAATTGAAAACTTGGGTTGAGGAAAAAGCACAAACACAATTCAATTCCTGCTTACTCAATCTTTATCATGATGGATCGGAAGGAATGGCTTACCACAGCGACAGTGAAAAATCTTTGGGCACCAATTCAGTTATCACCTCTCTATCCCTAGGTGCTGATCGAAAATTCACTTTCAAACATAAAAGCAATAAACAAACGGTCTCAACCATTCTAGAAAATGGCAGTCTACTCGTTATGCGCGGCACTACCCAAAATCATTGGCTGCATCGCCTCCCTCCCACTAAAAAAGTTACCAGACCCAGAATTAGTTTGACCTTTAGGACAATTGTTTCTGAACAAATCAATTAACTCTTTTCCAAAAAACTGAGCGACCAAAAACCGGCATCCCTAAATACCCTCTTACTTCTAAAACACCTTTGTCATCAAGCTTTAACTGACAGGAATACGTTTCGCCACTTTCGGGGTCATATAATTCTCCATTTACCCATTTTCCATCTTTATAATGTAAGTCCTCAATGATTTTCAACCCTAAAATAGGACGTCGGCGAAGTGATCGGTCAGCGTTTTGATGATCCAATTTCGGCGCTCCGTTTTCATTTGGATTAGCTAACCAAACCACTCGGGCAAAAAAACCATCCTCTTCCTTCTCTATCTCAAGCTTGGCTGATCCATCAGACGTCACCCATTCACCCAATATTTCTTCCCCATCTTGAGCCATCATTGGCCAAATGAAAAACATGTTGATTGAAAATAATAGAAGCTTCACTTTTATCATCCTGCTATTATTGTTTTTGCAATTGGAAATTTAGTTTTTATTTATTTTAAAAGGAACTCCAAACGATGTTTCGTAGTTTTGCAGACTAAAATTGAAAGCATATGAAAAACTCGGAGATAAATTTCACCATCAACCTTGACGAAAAGAACCTTCCCAAAACCATCAAGTGGGACGCTACAGACAAAGAAAGCCAAGGAGCAGAAGATACCAAGTCAATCAGCCTAAATATTTGGGACAACTTAAACCATAGTACGCTTCGCATTGATCTTTGGACTGAAGATATGTCAGTAGTAGAAATGAAAAGATTCTACATCGATATTCTTGGAGGAATGGCACAGACTATCTTGAACAGTACGGGTGATGAATACATGTCTGAAGAGATGAAAGAATTGTGCGACAGACTAGTTACTCATGTAAACGAAGAAAACAAAAACGTTAAGTAAGTAACGTTTAACTGATATAAAACTTCCCAAAGACAGTAAGACCCTTAACTTACTGTCTTTCTTATTTTTACCCCCTTCCAATGTTAACAATCGCTATCCAGCGATGTATTTATCCCCTTTTTACTTTAATTAGTTAAGCTTTTTAAGCTATATTATATTATAATTAAGCGGTTAATTCCGCTAAAAGCAATTAGCAAAACTAACCCAAGTTGACATGAAGAAAGTTGATCCAAGAGCATGGCGCCTATTTTTCTACGCCTGTATCTTTTTATTGTCTTTTGGTAGTAGGCCCATTCTGGCACAGGAAAAGACTACCATATCGGGCATTGTAACCGACGCAGACACAGATGAAACCCTTATCGGGGTAAATGTATTGGTAAAAGGTAAAGTAATCGGAACAGTTACTGATCTAGATGGACGCTTTTCGCTAGAAGTGAACCAAGCTCCTCCCTTAACATTGGTTTTCTCAATGGTTGGCTATGCCTCTCAGGAAGTGTTGATCAGCAATGCAAATACCACTGGCCTCAGTGTTCAGCTGGAAGAACAAACTTTCCTGGGACAGGAAGTAGTGGTTTCCGCCTCAAGGGTAGAAGAAAGTATTTTAAGTTCCCCAGTGTCTATTGAAAAAATGGATATCCTGAGCATTAAGGAAACTGCGAGTGATAGCTATTACAAGGCCATTGCCAATTTGAAGGGGGTAGATGTAACCTCCTCCTCTATCAACTTCCAAATCATCAACGCTAGAGGATTCAATAGCACTGGAAACACCCGTTTTGTCCAGCTTACAGATGGAATGGACACCCAAGCACCTGCTTTGAACTTTCCAATTAGTAACCTCAACGGTCCTTCGGAACTAGATGTAGAAAGCGTGGAGTTTATCCCGGGAGCATCATCTGCCCTTTATGGCCCGAATGCATTTAACGGCATCCTTTTGGTCAATAGCAAGAGTCCCTTTGATTATCAGGGCTTAAGTGCCTATTACAAACAAGGTTTCAACCATATCAATGGCCGAGAGGGAGAACCCCAAAGCCCACAACCTATGTTTGAAGGCTCCATCCGCTATGCCAAAGCATTTAACAATAAGTGGGCTTTTAAAATCAACGCTTCATTTATGAAAGCAGAAGACTGGTATGGAACAGATATGACTGACCTCAATGCAAGAAGTCAAGGCAACCTACCTTTTAATCCTGGAGCGAACATTGTCCATGTATTTGGGGACGAGGTAGCTAATAACATTGGTCTACTGAGAAATGTCGGTGCTATTCAGCAACAAGCCTCCAATCTAGGGCTTGGGGGTTATTTGTCAAGCATCCCCGACCAAGTCGTATCCAGAACAGGCTACGAAGAGCGTTATTTGGTGGATTATGGCGCGGCCACCAATAAGGTCAACGCTGCTCTCCATTATAGGCTTAATGATCAGTTAGAGCTCTCTTACACCTTCAACTATGGTGCGGGAACCAGTGTTTATACAGGTGCCCAACGTTATTCCCTCTCAGACTTTGAAATTTCCCAACACAAATTGGAGCTTAAAGGAGACAATTTCTTTTTAAGAGCTTATACCACTCGTGAAAACTCTGGAGGATCTTTTATAGCTGACTTAACTGGGGTGCGCATCAATGACATGTGGAAGGACAATTCTACTTGGTTTGGAGAGTACACCCTTGCCTACATGGGCGCTTTAGCGCTACAAGGAGTTGCTCCTGGTCAACCAGGAACTACCGAACAACAAGCAACAGCACACCAATCTGCTAGAAACTTAGCAGACCAAGGAAGGTATTTACCAGGAACTACCGAGTTTGACAATGCTTCCAATACAGTTAAGAATGACTTCATTCCACAAGGTTCCCTTTTCAATGACCGCTCCAGAATGTACATGGGAGAAGGTCAGTACAATTTTAAAGATGAAATAGACTTCTTAGACCTTCAGGTAGGTGCCAGTTACCGATTATATTCCCTTAATTCAAACGGGACTATTTTTGCTGATGTAGAAGGAAATGAGATTACCATTGCGGAATACGGTGCCTTTGCCCAAGGATCCAAAAAATTCTGGGATGACCACCTAAAATTAATGGCTTCTATCAGGTATGATAAAAATGAAAACTTCAAAGGCCAGTTTAATCCAAGGATTTCTGCTGTAATCACCCAAGGCAATAATAACATCAGACTTTCTTATCAAACCGGCTTCAGGATGCCTACCACCCAAGGTCAACATATTGATCTTAATGTTGTTTCCGCAAGATTATTGGGCGGTTTACCTTATTACAGGGAAAAATACGAAATCTTTGACAATGCCTTTTCCTTGGCATCAGTCAACGCCTACACAGCTGAGGTAGGCAAGGGAACTAGCCCGGTCGATCCAGCTGCTACCAGCCTTTTAGTACCTGTAAACGACCTTCCTGATTTAAGGCCTGAGCAAGTGCAATCTTTTGAAATTGGCTATAAAAGCCTTTTGGCAGACAATAGATTACTTTTGGATTTTGCTTACTACTATAATATATACAATGATTTCATCACGCAGACTGCAGTGAGAAAGGCTCCTGGGCCAGTATACCCTACCCCTGCTAATGACGAGCAAGCTGCAATAAACGCAGTCAATGCCCCTTCCTTATTGACACCAATCACCACTCCAGGTGAAGAAAACACTTTCCAAACCTATACCAATTTGGTGGGGAACAGTGTCAAGGCAAATGGTGCAGCTTTGGGTATTACCTATAACCTCCCTAGTAATTTCACCATTGGTGGCAACTATAATTACAACAAGTTGCTTTCAGACATTGAAGAAGGCTTCTTGTCAGACTTCAATACTCCAGAGCACAAATTCAACTTATCTTTCTCCAATAGGAAATTAACAGAAAAATTAGGCTTCAATGTAACCTACCGTTACCAAACGGCATTCCACTGGGAGTCTTCCTTTGCAACTGGAGAAGTTCCGGAAGTAGGAACCATGGACGCCCAGGTTAGCTATAAGGTTAAAGATTGGAAGTCCATCATTAAGTTAGGAGGATCAAACGTATTCAACAATCGTTATTTCCTTAACTTCGGAGGACCTACAATCGGAGCGATCTATTATGTAAGCATCACCTTTGACGAACTCCTCAATTAAACCCAGAAAACATGAAAACGGTGAGAAAAACAAAATATATCTTTTTGCTGGCACTGCTTTTAGGCTCTTGTCAATATGAATTCCCTGAAATACCTAATACTGAACCAGATGCGGGAGGAGCGGATTTCAGTAAGTTCATTGCAGTAGGCAATTCCCTTACAGCTGGCTACATGGATGGTGCACTTTATAATCGTAGTCAGCAAAATTCATTCGCTGTAATTCTAGGCGAACAATTTAAGTTTGTCGGAGGAGCTGACTTTAATGTTCCAAATATAAATTCTCAAAATGGCTTTTTTACCATGGGGCCTAATGGACCTTTAGGAAGATTGGTTCTGACCATGGCCCCCGGCACAGGAAGTATCGGCCCTGCCCCTATTGGACCTGGTGATTTACCTTCAGCATATTCCGGTGACAAGACTGCCTTGAATAATTTCGGTGTTCCTGGAATTACGATAGGGCAAGCACTTACTCCACTTACAGGAGGCCCAAACAGTGAGTCCAACCCAGCGTTTTCTCCAATGTATGCTCGCTTTGCCAGTAATCCAGGGACATCCACCCTGATAGGAGATGCCGCAGCTGCTTTGGCTAATGGAGGAACTTTCTTCTCGTTCTGGCTAGGAGGAAATGATGTACTGGGATATGCCATTGAAGGTGCTTCTGATCCATCCATATTAACGTCTGATAGTGATTTCCAAGCTCGGCTGACAGCTGCCTTGGGTAGCTTGTTAAATGCCAACCCTACCGCTAATGGTATTATCATGAACCTGCCTACCCTAAACATCCTTCCTTATTTTAACTTGGTCCCATACAATGCGCTTCCTTTGAGCCAATCTGATGCAGACCAAGCCAATCAAGGTTACGCATTATATAATGGAGGACTTGCTCAAGCAGCTGGTCTAGGCCTGATTAGTGAAGATGAAAAACAATATAGAACTATCAGCTTCACAGCAGGGCAAAATGCTTTTGTAATTGAAGATGAAAGCCTAACAGACCTGAGTGCTTTGGGACTCCCTTCTATCAGACAAAGTAAACCAGAAGACAAAACCACTTTGCCCCTCTCCCAAGCATTGGGGCAACCGTCTGCAGCCCATCCCAATGGACAGAGAGGTGTTTCATTCCCTGTAGAAGACAACTTCATGCTAATCCCTAATGAACAAGAGGAGATCAGTGCTAAAATCCAGAGCTTTAATGCCATGATTACCGCGGCGGCAAATAGCAATGCTGAAAGAATGCTTTTGATTGATATAGCTGCCTATTTTGAACAAATAAGGAACGGAGAAGTCAGCGAAGGAGGTGTAGGCTTAAATATTAGTATTTCCCCTCCCAATGGTGCAATTTCTGTAGATGGCATCCACCCCAATGGAAGAGCCCATGCCTTTATTTCCAATTTTATAATTGATAAGATCAACTCAAAATGGCAGGCTACCATTCCTAAAGTTAACCCCAATGCATATGTGGGCAACGACCTGCCAAGATAAAAAAAAAGCCCTGCTACAATGTAACAGGGCTTTTCCATTCACTTTAACCACTAACAACCATAAAACAAAAATTCGTCATGCCATAAGCAATCGGAAATGATGAAAACATCACTTTGTCGTAGTCCGTACGGGAATCGAACCCGTGTTTCATCCGTGAAAGGGATGCGTCCTAACCCCTAGACGAACGGACCATAATTGAAAAGACAAGGATAAAATGGTAGTCCGTACGGGAATCGAACCCGTGTTTCATCCGTGAAAGGGATGCGTCCTAACCCCTAGACGAACGGACCATTTTACTTCTATTTCCTTGCCTTTTCTTTAAGGTGATGCAAATATAGAGGGTTAAATTAACAATGCAAAACCCAACCAAAAAATATTTGGTTTTTTCTTACAACACCTTGGGAATTAGGTTAAAAAAATTGCTGTAGTGTATCTAGCACATCTTTATTAACTTTGTTTTTCATTTTAAGACCTACCCAAATTAGATTAAAAGTATGGCAAAAACCAACATCGCCATCAATGGCTTTGGCAGAATAGGCCGCTATGTTTTCAAACTTTTGGAACAAAACCCAAATGTAGATGTCGTAGCCATTAATGACCTTATGGAAATCTCCAACCTCGCCCATTTATTGAAATATGACTCGATACATGGAAGGTTTCCAGGAGTAATCACTTCAACAGAAGATACCATACTGGTCAATGGCAAAACAGTCAAAATATTTGGAAAAAAATCTCCTGAAGAACTCCCTTGGGAATTGTTGAATGTAGACGTGGTCATAGAATGTACGGGGAGATTTGTGGCGAAGGAAAAGGCCGAAGGCCACTTAACCGCTGGGGCCAAAAGGGTGATTATCTCCGCTCCTGCCCTTGGAGATGTCCCCACAGTGGTGCTGGGAGTAAATGATAACATCCTGACTGGAAAGGAAAGAATAGTTTCCAACGCTTCCTGCACTACCAACTGCCTCGCCCCTATGATCAAAGTACTCGAAGAAAATTTTGGCATTGATAGAGGTTTTGTCTCCACTGTGCACTCCTACACCGCAGACCAAAACCTTCAGGATGCCCCTCACCGGGATCTTCGCCGCGCAAGAGCAGCAGCTTGTTCCATTATCCCTACCACTACCAATGCGGCAAAGGCAGTCGAACTTGTCATGCCCGAAATCAAAGGTAAACTACACGCCATGGCTTATCGGGTTCCCGTGCCTGATGGTTCCTTAACAGAACTCAATGTCATCCTTAACAGGGAAACCAATAGAGATGAAATAAATAAAGTAATGTCAGATGCTGCAAAAAACAGCATGAAGGGCTATATTGAATACGAAGAAGCCCCTCTGGTTTCTGCAGATATCATTGGCAATCCCTATTCTTGCATCTTTGATGCTGGACTTACAGAAGTAAATGGCAACCTAGTAAAGATCATCGGGTGGTATGACAATGAGTCAGGCTACGCTAATAGAGTGGTAGATCTGATTGGAAAATTGAGCCAATTCGACTAACTAAATTATCAAATGACTTCTCTCACGGTCACTTTAGAAAAATTTGACAATAACCTCTGGCAATATCACTTCCCCATTCCGGATGATATTGCCGAGAGTTTTATTGTAAATAAAAACAGAAGGGTCATTTGTGAAATAGCCACCATCAAATTCCAAGCGGCCTTAATGAAAAGCAAGGATTACTGGTTTGTCCTGATCAATCAAGCTTTAAAGGAAAAGTTGGCCCTTAATCAGGGAGAGCCAGCAATGCTGAGCTTGGTAAAAGACAAATCTGAATTTGGCCATGAAATGCCCGAAGAACTTCAGGTTCTTTTAGATCAAGATGACACAGGGAATAAATATTTCCGATCCCTGACCATGGGCAAACAAAGGAGTTTGGTGTATATTGTTACCAAAGTCAAAAACAGCAAAAGCCGTTTAAACAAGGCCTTGGCCATTGTGGAACACCTCAAGGATGTAAAAGGAGAATTGGACTTTAAAATGCTCAATGAAAAAATCAAACACTACAACAACTTAAATATATATTGATTCCGTTTACGATAGAAAGTATCTATTGGAATGACTTTCGCTTATTTTTTTATACCAAACACTACTTTGTCCTATGGCACACGAACATCATCATGGCCAACAAAATATCAAACTGGCATTTTTCCTCAACCTTGGCTTTACCATTCTAGAATTTTTCGGAGGGCTGTATGTCAACAGTATTGCCATTATTTCGGATGCTCTCCATGATTTAGGAGACAGTCTTTCTCTTGGACTCTCTTGGTATTTAGCCCGAAAATCCAATAAGAAAGCAACCAATACTTTTACATTTGGATACAAAAGGTTCTCTCTTTTAGGAGCTTTAATCAATAGTTTGATCTTATTGGGAGGGTCTATATTTGTCATAAGAGAAGCCATACTTCGCATCATCAACCCTGAATCCTCCAATGCGCAAGGCATGTTGATCTTTGCCATTATTGGTGTTTTGGTCAATGGATATGCCGCCTTTAAACTAAGTCATGGAAAAACCCTGAATGAAAAGGTCATCTCCTGGCATTTGATCGAAGATGTTTTGGGCTGGGCGGCAGTATTAATTGCTGCCATTGTGATGCTATTTGTGGATACACCTTATATAGATCCCACCCTATCCCTGTTGATTACACTTTTCATCCTTTGGAATGTTGGTAAAAGATTAAAGGAAACTTTAATGATCTTTCTACAAGCCAGCCCAAAAGAAATCAATAAAAAAGAGATTACAGGTAAAATATTAGGTTTTGATCATGTTGCCTCCTTGCACCATGTACATATTTGGTCCTTGGATGGAGAAAAACACGTATTTACCGCACATGTAAAATTAAAAGAGATAAAAGAGTTCGGTGAATTGTTAAAGCTTAAAAAGCAAATTGGAGCCTTGCTAAAAGAATATCCCTTTTCTCATCACACCATTGAAGTCGAACTCCCTGATGAACCTTGTGCCATGGAATCATCCCCCCTTCATCCAAAACAATAATTTACCTTTTGCCGATTTACTAACAATTTGATAACTGGCCGGCATCACATTAGGATCAGTACAATAAGTCACTATTTTGGTTTTTATAGGCATCTTTTCCAACTGTTCTTGGACATAATTGGTATACCTCGCATAAGCTCCTTCGTCCACCAGAGACTCCTTATCTATTGCATTTGTCAAATCTAAATTTTCAAAGAAAGGATTGTAAAAGTAAAAAGCATCAAACTGGCCAAAGTCAACCTCAAGAATATCTTGATGTATAAAAGTCACCCTTTCATTCAAAGCCAACTCTTTGGCCAATTTCCTCGACATATGAACCAAGTCAGACCGCTTCTCTATACCGCAATACTGATGTTTTGACAGCATCGCACCAACCAAGCAAAATTTACCGGAACCCGACCCAATATCTAAAACCCTTAAACTCTCATCATCCCCAAAATAATCAATACATTGCTTCACGATTGAAACAGGGGTCCAGTGCATCGATGACAAACTCCTGATTTTTGGAGGATACAGCAAGTCAAAATCCTTATCACTTGGGGTAACTTGAAACATCTACGTAAGTTTCTGATAAATGAAAAACTGTTTATAGTTTCTTTCGCCACTGCTTTTTCTCCGCATGCTTTTTCTTACTATCCAAACGCTTCATAACAGCTGATTTTTTCGGTTTAGTAGCTTTACGGACCTTCTTTCTGACAAAAACTCCTTGTATCAAAGTATGCAACTTAACAATGGCAATCTCTTTATTCTTCAACTGAGACCTAGTTTCCTGAACCGAAATTTGTAGCATGCCATCAGCATTAATATATGGAGATAGTTTATTCAATATGACTTGCTTCTCCTCTTCATAAAGTAATTCTGAATTTTGCACTTCAAAAAGCAAAAAAACTTTGGTGTTTACCTTATTTACGTTTTGACCGCCTGGCCCACTGCTTTTCACAGCTTTAAAATTTAGCTCTGTTGTAAAATCGATTAGTCCTATTTCATGGGAGCTCCTTATCATAAACTATCGGTGCTTTTTGTGTTTTTTCAGGTATTCCGAAGGGGATATATCCATGACGTTTTTAAACTGCCTATTGAAATTCGATAAATTATTAAACCCACATTCATACCCCACTTCCGAAATGTTGAGCTTTTCTTCAATGAGCAACTTGCAGGCATAGCCCACCCTAATTTCATTGAGGAACTTCGAGTAGGTTTTTTTAGTGGATTTTTTAAAGTACCTACAAAAAGCAGTAGGGTTAAGGTGAACCAACTCTGCTACCTCTTCCAAACTTATGTTTCGTTTGAAATTATTGAAGGTAAAAGAATAGACTTTATCTACTCGATCATCTCCAGTAATATGCAAGGGAAAACTAAAACCATCAGTACTTAACTCTTCCCATTCTTCCTCGGAAGACAACAGACTTAAGAAATCCAAAAGCTTAACCAACCTATTTGCTCCTTCTGCCCAAAAAAGCTCCTCAAAATACTCCAAAGCTAGTTTCTTGCTATTACCACCAAAGCAGATCCCACGATTGGCTTTCTCCAAAAGTGTTTTGATATCCTTCATTTCAGGTAATTTCAAAAAGGACTCACCAGCAAAGTTTTTGTTAAAATGGATACTAAAGGCTTCCGCTTGTCCTTCTTCTTTTCTGTCAAAATATTCAGGGTCATTTTGCCATAAATGCGGTAAGTTTTCCCCTATCAGAATTAGGTCCCCTTCTTTGAATTTCTCAATATTATCTCCAATAAACCTGGTACCGCTGCTTTTTAAAATATACACCAACTCTAATTCACTATGGTAATGCCAGACATCCAAAAAATAAGGATATGAATGTTTTGCAACCATAAACGAACGGTCAAATGGACTTTTCCTTTCTAGTAATTTGGCTTTCATGTTCTAAAATAAGTTGGGCAATGTAAGCTTTTGCTCACCCCAATAATACAAATATTATCGAACCAAATCAACAAAAAGAATTTTATAGCAAAAATAGTATTATATATAACTAAGATTAATGTAGTAGTTTTTAAGATAAAATTCCACCTTGCATTATCAATTGGACAAGAATGTCAACTAATACTTTAAAATATAGATGAGTATCAAAATTATCGACTATCTGGTAAAGGATATTAGATTTCCTACCAGTAGAGAAAAGCATGGGTCAGATGCGATGAACCCCGATCCGGATTACTCCGCAGCATATATCATTCTAAAAACCAATCAGGATGATTTGGAAGGTCACGGACTTACTTTTACCATCGGGCGGGGCAATGAAATTTGTTGTGCAGCCCTAGAGGCCATAGCTCATCATGTTGTTGGAAAAGATTTGGCTGATATCACTGCTGATATGGGGGCATTTTGGAGAGAAGTAAACAGTGATAGCCAAATCAGATGGTTGGGCCCAGAAAAAGGAGTTGTTCATTTGGCTACTGGTGCATTGGTTAATGCTGTTTGGGACCTTTATGCCAAAGCTGAGAAAAAGCCATTGTGGAAGCTCTTAGGTGAAATGTCCCCAGAGAAACTCCTGTCTTGCGTGGACTTCACCTATATTACCGATGTTTTGACCAAAGAAGAAGCATTGGAAATCTTAAAGGAAACAGCCAAAGGAAAAGAAGAGCGTATTCAATTCTTGGAGGAAAACGGTTATCCAGGATATACCACTTCAGCAGGTTGGTTGGGCTACTCTGATGAAAAAATCAGGAGATTATGCCGGGAAGCCAAACAAGAAGGCTGGAAGCACATCAAAATGAAGGTAGGTGCAAATCTTGAAGATGACATGCGTCGTGCGGCCATTATCCGTGAAGAAATCGGAAATGACATGTACTTGATGATGGATGCTAACCAACGCTGGGAAGTGAGTGAAGCCATTGAAAACATGAAACAATTGGCTAAATTTAACCCACTGTGGATTGAGGAGCCTACCAGCCCAGATGATATCCTAGGACATAAAGCCATTAGTGATGGTGTAAAACCTATTTTGGTGGCTACTGGTGAACACTGCCAAAACAGGGTGATCTTCAAGCAGCTGATGAAAGCTGGCGCTTTACAGATTTGCCAAATTGACAGCTGCCGCGTAGGTGGAGTCAATGAAAACTTGGCAATTATGTTAATTGCGAAGAAATTTGATATCCCTGTTTGTCCTCATGCAGGAGGGGTAGGGCTTTGTGAATACGTACAGCACCTTTCCATGTTGGATTATATTTCGATAAGTGGAACCATGGAGGGCAGGGTCATTGAATATGTGGACCACCTTCATGAACATTTTATTGACCCTGTAGTAATCAAAAACGGTCGCTATCAAACTCCATTATTGCCAGGGTACAGCATTGAAATGAAAGCTGATTCATTGGAAGAATATGATTTTACAAGCGGCCCTGTATGGAATGAAGAACCAGCGAAAGCCTAAATGTTCGGTATTCAACAGGATAGCTTTAAATAAAATATAAATTAGCTTTCCAATTGGATTTTGAAGTTAGAAATATTATGAAAAATAAAACCATTTTAATTACTGGGGGTGCCAGTGGTATTGGTCTGGCCATGACATCCCGCTTTGCCCAAGAAGGAGGAAACGTTTATTTCATTGATTTTGATCAACAATCAGGGAAAAAAGTGGCTCAGGACCTAACCGAAAAAGGTTATCAGGTTACTTTTTTACAAGGTGATGTTTCTAAAACCGATGCCATGAAAAGTACCATTGCATCTATCCCTGGAAATATCGATGTATTGATCAACAACGCTGGAGTTTCTCATGTGGGAAATTTAGAAAACACCAGTGAAGCAGATTTTGACAGATTGTATCAGGTAAATGTCAAAGGCATTTATAATTGTAGCGTCGCTGCACTACCCAAGATGAAAGAAAACGGTGGATCCATTATCAACATGGCCTCTGTTGCTTCGACCATTGGGATTCCTGATCGGTTTGCCTATTCCATGACCAAAGGGGCTGTCTTTGCGATGACCCTTTCCATGGCCAGGGATTATGTATCCTACAATATTCGCGTCAACAGCATTGCTCCAGGTCGTGTCCACACTCCTTTTGTGGATGGCTTTTTGGCAAAAAACTATCCAGGACAGGAAAAGGAAATGTTTGATAAATTGGCCGCTACCCAGCCTATCGGAAGAATGGGTACGCCAGAGGAAATTGCTGCTATGGCTCTTTACCTCTGCAAGGATGAATCTTCCTTCCTAACAGGTGGCAACTACCCTATTGACGGTGGATTTGTCAATCTAAAAATGTAATAATAGAGGCTATCTCAAAATCCACGTCATTGCGATTTTAGCGATAGCGAAGAGAAGCCCGCCTCCCGGAGGGCAGGCTATCTCCACATACGAACAATGTGAATAGAGAGAGATCACTTCGCTTAGCTCGTGATGATGTGTTTCAGACTTATTAGACAACCTCTATTTTCAATAATAATTTATAACAGGTAAGTCCTTTATATTTACCTCAAAAGAATAACCAAAAAATGAAATTATTAAGATTTGGAAATGCTGGCCAAGAAAAGCCAGGGATTGAAAAAGCAGACGGTACCCGCATCGATTGTAGTGGATTCGGACAAGACTGGACAGAAGAGTTCTTGGAAAATGACGGTTTGAACAAATTGGCAGCTTGGTTGGAAAGCAATGAAGCCGATTGCCCAGTAGTGAGCAATGAAACCCGTTTGGGCCCTCCTATCAAGCGTCCTTCCAAAATCATTTGCATTGGTCTTAACTATTCACTTCATGCCAAAGAAAGCGGCATGGAAGTACCTAAGCAACCAGTCATCTTTATGAAAGCAACTTCTTCCCTTTGTGGACCAAATGACAATATCATTATCCCGAGGAACTCTGAAAAGACGGATTGGGAAGTGGAACTGGCTGTAATGATCGGTAAAAAAGCCAGTTATGTGGCCAAGGAAGATGCCATGGATTATATAGCAGGTTATTGCTTGCTAAATGACGTTTCTGAGCGTGACTTCCAATTAAGCCATGGTGGACAGTGGGTAAAAGGAAAAAGTAATGACAACTTCTCTCCTCTAGGACCCTACTTAGTCACCAAAGATGAGATCCAAGATCCTCATAACTTGAACCTATGGTTGAAAGTGAATGGGAAAATGCTGCAGAACAGTAACACTTCTGATTTGGTATTTGATATTCCTACCTTGATCAGCCACTTAAGTAACTATATGACCTTATTGCCAGGTGATATTATTTCCACAGGTACTCCTGCAGGTGTTGGTTTGGGATTGAATCCTCCTACCTACCTCAAGGAAGGTGATGTAGTGGAACTTGGCATTAACGGACTGGGAACTTCTAGCCAAACTGCAGTAAATTATAAGGGATAATTTAATCCTTTAACTATATTTCAACCTGCCGGTCTTAGGATTGGCGGGTTTTATTTGTCTTACCCAAAATTACTAATTAATGAAAATTGATGCCCACCAACATTTTTGGAAATACCATCCTGAAAAACATGCCTGGATTGATGAAAGCATGTCTGTGATCCGTAAGGATTTTCTTCCTGAGGACCTGAGGCCCTTATTGGACCAAGAAGGATTTGATGGTACCATAGCGGTTCAGGCTGATGAATCTTTAGAGGAAAATGAATTTTTATTGGGACTGAGCAAAGCAAACCCTTGGATAAAAAAAGTAGTGGGTTGGGTAGACTTGTGTTCAGCAACTGTCCTAGCTGATTTGGAGCAATATAGCGATAATCCGACAATGTGCGGTTTCAGAATGATCCTTCAAGGTCGGCCACCGGAATTAATGGCGGATGCTGCCTTTATAAAAGGTATGGCACACTTGGAAAAATTCGGATATACTTATGATATTCTGATCTTCCCACACCATCTAGAAGAAGCCATTAATCTGGTAAAAAGCTTCCCGAACCAGCCTTTTGTGATAGACCACCTGGCCAAACCGTATATCAAAGATGGCAAAATCAACGAGTGGGCTAAAAACATGAAGCACATTGCAGGCTTTGAAAATGTTAGCTGCAAGGTGTCTGGGATGGTGACCGAAGCAGATTGGAAAAACTGGAACAAAGCAGAATTGACGCCCTATATGGATGTGGTCTTTGAAGCTTTTGGTACCAAAAGATTGATGTTTGGTTCGGATTGGCCAGTGGCACTTTTGGCAGCTGATTACCCAAAAAATGTATCCATTGTAAAGGATTACATTTTATCTTTAAGTACAAACGAAAGAGCCGATGTAATGGGCTTGACCGCCGCTAAATTTTATGGCATTTCTTAATTTATCAAAATGAGCAAGATATATACCATGGCCTTGGATCTAAAAAACGATCTCCAATTGATCAAAGAGTATGAAGATTACCATCAAGAGGTGTGGCCAGAAATCAAAAAAAGTATTAAGGATGCAGGAATCAGCCGTATGGACATTTACCGATGGGAAAACCGACTATTTATGGTGATGGAGGCAGATGATGATTTTACATTCGAGAAAAAAGCTAAAATGGATGCTGCCAATCCTAAAGTAAAAGAATGGGAGGACCTGATGTGGACTTACCAGCAAGGTCTTCCAGGGGTTCCTGAAGGGGAAAAATGGCAAATAATGAAACAGGTATTTGAATTATAGTAGTTTATTAAGTTAAATGAAAAAAGTAATGGGCCTTAAGTATTGAAAAAAGGTATTTAAGGCCTCCTCCCAATTTGCTTTAGACCGATACTTTTTAGCTAATTTTCCTTATTGACTTTTGTAGAGCGTTGCTAAACAATTTTTTATAGAGTTCTAAAACTAAAATATCCGAATTTCTTAATATCAAATCTGCTTGGGCAATTCCCTTTCAGATAGCCTTATCTCAAAAGTCTATTAAATAGCTATTTGTGATAAAATTTATTCGAACTATTTTTTTAATTAAATTTTTATTCTACATTTATAGAACAACATCTAATACTGTAGAAATGAAACTTGCTCCAAGCGAAGAACAATTGATGAATTACCTATGGAAAATGGAAAAGGCTTTTATGAAGGACCTGCTGGAAGCCTATCCAGAACCCAAACCCGCAGCGACCACCGTGGCCACGCTACTCAAGAGGATGACAGACAAAAAATTCGTGGCCTTCAGGACTTTTGGTAATTCCAGGGAATACTACCCCTTGGTCCAGAAGAGCAGCTATTTTGGAAAACAGGTAAAAGGAATGATTAAAAATTTCTTTGATAATAGTCCCTCCCAGTTTGCCTCTTTCTTCACCTCAGAAACTGACTTGAGCCAGGAGGAATTGGAGGACCTCAAACAGTTGATAGATCGTCAAATCGAAAATAAAAAGCAATGATTGTCTATTTGATCAAATCCACTATAAGCCTGTTAATTTTATACTTGGCTTACCACTTTCTCCTATCCAAAGAAAAAGCCTACCAATTCAATCGGTATTTTCTTTTGGGAAGTCTCATCTTTTCATTGTGTGTTCCTTTCATACCATCTCCTCTAAAACCTTATACGAAAGTAGTTAAGGTCACTCCTACTTTCACCCATTTTGCAGTTGAAGAAATTCTTCCTTCGGAGCAGATGGAGACCAACTCGACCCCCGTCATTTTGGAAACAAAAAGCAAGGTGGCCCCCCTTCAAATCCCACCTTTGGAGACCATTTTAATGGCAATTTCCTTCTTGGTATCACTTGTTCTTATTATTCGATTGTTGATCCATCTGCGCAAACTGTACTCGAAGATTAAAATGTGTGAGATAATCGATAAAGGCTCATTTAAGATTGTACTAAGTTCAGGAAAAGATCTTCCCTTCACCTTCTTAAGGTTTATTTTTCTGGACAAGTCTCAGTTCCAAAAAGGGGTCGTTCATCACCAATTACTTCATCATGAAGCTGTCCATGCCCATCAATGGCACAGCTTGGACATTTTATTCATTGAAGTACTGAAGGTCATTTTCTGGTTCAATCCGATATTGCAACGCTATAAAAAAGCCATCCAATCTAACCATGAGTTTATTGCAGATGAGGAGGTAATCATTAAGTACCAAGACAAAAAAAGCTATCAATACCTGCTACTATCCTATGCCCAGCAACATCAGCAAAACCACTTGGTAAGCTATTCAAAATATTCATTGACCAAAAACCGAATAACCATGATGAACAAAACCAAAAACTGGCAAAAGACAGCAATCAAAGTGCTGCTGACCCTTCCCATTGCTATTGGAATTGTATCATTGCTAGCAATGAGGCCTCAGGAAAGCTCACAGGTTCAAAAAAATAACTTAAATACATCAGGCCTACAAGATGATGAATATTTGAAAGAATATGAAATGCTATATAAAGATTACAAGAGAATAATGAATGAAGCCCGGTTAGAAAAGCGAGGAGTAAGGTACGATGAAACTGAAGTAGAGAGAATGAGACAACTCTGGGCACTTATGTCAAAAAAAAGCAGGGAAAAAGCTTCAAAACTTTCAATGGTTCCTGCACCTCCTATATTGAACAAAAAACGTCCCTCAAACTATCAAATGAAAGAGTGGCAAAAAAATACTGATTATAAAATTTATTTGGATAGAAAAGAAATACCAAATAGAGAGCTAAAATCCTATAACCAAGAAGACATTGCATTTTGGTCCTATCATAGAAACTATACCTCTGAAAACAACGGGAAATTCAATTATGAAACTGAAGTTTATTTGCAAACGAATAACGACTTCTATTGGACCTATTTCATGAATAGAACTGGTTATGATCATATTTCTGCATATGAGAAAGCCATTGAAATTTATTTTGAACACCAAAAGCACCCAAAGAAATATGAAGGTCAACTGGGAGGAACACTGAATGACTTACAAAAAGTATTCGATCAGATTCCAGAATGGAAAAAGGAAATGTACAAAGTAAAAACTCCAACAGAAGCCATAAAAGGAGAAAGCAAAAATAAAGGGATCAGCTTCAGTTATATCCCCTATTTCAAACCTCAAAAAAATGATGGTTGTTAAATTAAGTTTTTAAATCCTATTTAAAAGCTGTCCCTGACCGTATCCTTTGACTTTAATTCAGGACAGGCATCAGGAACAGCTTTCTCAATTTATGGGCTCGACTCCACCTGTCTTGCGACAAAGACAAGCTCGACCTGACAGAATCATTCCGAATAAATCATCAGAAGCCTGCCCTTACAATTTTTCATCTTCTTACTCAATATTCCCAACTTCGCACTTCCCTCTTCCTACTTCCCTCTTCCTTCCTCCTACATTATACTTCGTACTTCATTCTAAATCCTCGCCTGATAAGTATACAAATCATAATATCTCCCTTGACTTTCCATCAGTTCTTCATGCCTTCCACGCTCTACAATTTGCCCCTTCTCCACCACCAAAATCTGATTGGCCTGTCTGATGGTACTTAACCGGTGGGCAATCACAAAAGTGGTTCGACCTTTCATCAGTTCTTTCAAACTGGCCTGAATCAATGTTTCACTTTCCGTATCCAAATTGGAAGTGGCCTCATCCAAGATCAAAATCCTTGGATCTGCCAAAATGGCTCTGGCTATGGCAATCCGTTGCTTTTGACCTCCGGAAAGTTTGACTCCGCGCTCTCCTATCAAAGTATCCAATCCATCTTCAAACCGATCTGTAAACTCATGAACATGGGCTGCAAATACCGCTTGTGTCAACTGTTCTTGGCTTGCATCAGGCCTTGGGAAAAGTATATTTTCGCGGATAGTCCCTTCAAAGAGAAAATCATCCTGCAGCACTACTCCCAATTGGCTCCTGAAACTGGAAAGACTTACTTGCTGTAAGTCCTGACCATCCACCTTGATGGTCCCACTGGCCGGGTTGAGAAAGGAAGCTACCAAGCCAGCGATGGTGGTCTTTCCTGAGCCAGATGTTCCCACCAAAGCCGTCATGGTTCCTGCCTTGGCTTCAAAGTTTACCTCTTTGACAACTGGTTTACCCTCTTCATAGGCAAAACTCACCCGATCAAACTCAACATCACCATTGATCCTTGGGAGCTGTATATTTCTGGTTTTCTCATCCTCCTCCAATGGTATATTCATAATTTCCTCCGTTCTGTCCAAGCCGGCAAAAGCTTCTGTCAACTGGCTACCGATATTACTCATCTGGACAATTGGAGCAATCATAAAGCCTAAATACAAGGTAAACGCCAGAAAATCCCCAAAGGTCATGTTTCCCTCCATGATCATATAACCACCAATCCCCATAATTCCAGCCGAAGCAAGCCCCAACAAAAGGGTGGCTGAACTGGTCACCATACTGGTGGTGGTCAAGCTGGACTTGATATTCAAAAACAACCTGAGAACTCCTTCTTCAAAAGTTTTTACTTCTTGGGATTCCGCATTAAAACCTTTGATCACTCGGATACCACCTAAAGTTTCTGTCAGTCTTCCAGTCACCTGAGCATTGATTTTTCCTCTTTCCCTGAAAATGGGACGGATTTTACTAAAAGCCTTTAAAGAGATCAATCCAAAAACGACCACTGGAACCAAAACATATAACGTCATCAATGGGCTAATGTAAATCAACAGCCCTAAGCAAATGATCGATGTCAGTATCCCTCCGATCATCTGTGCCAAACCTGTTCCCACCAAATTCCGCACCCCTTCCACATCGGTCATAATCCTTGACACTAGTTCTCCTGTTTTGGCATTATCGAAAAAGCGAATGGGCAAATGAATAATGTGACGCTGCACCTTCGCCCTAAGTTTGGCGATCAAATGCTGGGCTTCCACGCTCAATATTTGGGTTAAAGCAAATGAAGTTACAGCCTGGATGACCACAGCAGCACCCACTGCAATAACCAACCATTTAAGAAGCTGCATATTGGAATTGGGAATCACTTCATCCATCAGGTACTTACTTGCACCAGGCAGGACAAGTCCCGCCAACCTACTGATGATGATCAAAAACAAGCCTAAAAAGAGATGCTTTCTTCTGGGCCAGATAATTGTTTTAAAAACGTGACCCATGGTCACTTTTCTTTCTTTACTAGGAGTTGACATATTTACAAAATAAAAGAGGCAATTTTCAACGAAAACTGCCTCCAATAAGTTCTTTATCTTTTTGTTAATTCAGGTGCGCTGTCTGCTTTATTTTTGACCGACTTGAAATCACACCAAACACCAAAGCGTTAATCAAGATTCCCAGTACAATTAAAATCACTGTTTCAAATTTGGTCAAAATTGCACTACCTGCCATGATTCTTTTAGAGTCATCATTCAATTGCTTCCCAACTGTCAATTGAACCTCAGATAACTGATTAAGATTATTGGAAGCTAAAGAGATCAACTGATCTGATTTTTGTTTTGCTTGTTGAAAATCTTCCGGTAAAACAGCATACTGACCTAATCTAGCCTCTACATGATAAAGTTCATTGACATTTTTCTTTAGATCAGTAAGGTATATTTCCTCATCTTTTGTCAAGTAAGTAGCCTCAAAGTCGCTTAAAATAGAATCGATCTTTGAATTATAATGTATGTTTTTATCTGAAATATTTGCATAATCAAGCTGTGTCTGACAAGCGTCAATCATCATTTGCTTTTTATACAAATACTCCGAAAGGTGATAAATATAACTCTCCGGCAGCAGTCTATCTTCATAAATCGTAGCACATGAACTGCTTAGATCAGAAACATGTTCTTCATCCAAGATATTCTTAACAAATACAGAAACAAAGACCACCATCAACAAAATAGCAATGGTCATCCTGTTTTTAATGCTATAAGCCCATTTCATAGTACTCCTCTCTTCTTAGTTATATTTGATCAGAAACATACAGTTAGTTTCCTTTTCTATAACATAAATTAATCAGCTAACACCTGATTAACAATTTATTAACAAACATATTATGTTTTACGGAAATGACCTATTAAGTGTCTGAAATAAATTGTATTATTTAAATATTTACAGCTTTCTTAAATTCCACTAACTACTTTTTGCAATTTATTTTGATTGAAAAAAATATTAATCGTAATATTGCAATATAATAATTCAATTATGGGGATTACCAAAACAGATTTATTCAGTGCTGAGCAAAACGAATTAGCCAATGTAGCTAAGGCCCTCGCACACCCTGCAAGGATCGCCATCATCCAACACTTACTCAAAGCCAATGCTTGCGTAAACGGAGATTTGGTCAAGGAATTAGGTTTGGCCCAAGCCACCATTAGCCAGCACCTCAGGGAATTAAAAACCCTGGGAATTATCCAAGGAACCATTGAAGGCGTATCGATCAGTTATTGTATCAACCCTAGCCAATGGGCAAGAATACAATCCTTGTTCAACAAGCTATTCGATCAATTTGACTCAGAGAAATTTAAAAAAAATTGCTGTTAAAAAAATTTGACACTATTAATCGTAATATTGCAATAATATAATTATGAAAACTCAAGAATTTATCAATACCCTCAGAAGCTATCCAAACCATGGATTAGTATTTGAATATGCAGAAGGAAAATATGTTAGAAATGATTTTCATATCACGGAAATCAAAAATGTAAATTTCGACACAGTGGACTGTGGCGGCCAAAGAAACCAGTGGAGTGAAACTCACATCCAACTTTGGGAAAATGGTACCTTGGAGCCTGATCACAATTTAAATGCACAAAAGGCACTCAAAATATTTGATCTCGTCCATCAAGTAAGACCTACATTAACTGATACAGACATAAAATTTGAATATGGCAACAAAAGTTTTCATACAGCGATACTAAATATCAGCGGAATCTTAGTTGAAAAAGATCAATTGCATATTAAGCTTTTTGAATCAACAACAACCTGCAAGGCCAAAGACAGGGCTTCCACAGAAGAGGAAAAAGCAGCAGCCTGCTGTGGGCCAGAGGCACTGCCTAAACCAAAGGTAAAACTGTCTCTCAAATCTTTGAAGAAACAATCTGAAAACTGCTGCGAACCCTCATCTGACTGTTGTTAAACCGGAGATATGAAAACCAAGAAGAACCTCTTTCCAAAGTTGCAGTCTAAAATTGACGCTTTAAATTTTGATACCATTTCTCCTACACGCAAAAAGGAGCTTCAACCCTTGATCAATTATGTTGCAGAACATCATGACAAGACTGCCCAAATCAACTTTATATGTACCCACAATTCTAGACGGAGCCAATTTGGACAAGTATGGGCACAAGTCGCTGCAGATTACTATGATGTGAAAGCGGCATGCTTTTCCAGTGGAACTGAAGTAACCGCTTGCAATGAAAGGACTATTGCATCATTGATTCGTTTCGGTTTTGAAATAGAAAAAGAAGGCATAGAAAACCCATTGTACAAGTTAAAATACGGGTTTGAACCAACACTGATATCGGTATTTTCAAAGCGCTTTGACCACCCTAAAAATCCTAAAACTAATTTTGCAGCTGTAATGACCTGTGCTCACGCAGATGAAAACTGTCCCTATATCCCCGGCGCAGAATTAAGAATCCCCATTCGATATATGGATCCCAAGCTTTTTGATGACAGCCTCGAAGAAGAAGCTCGCTACGACGAGCGTTCTCTTCAAATAGCAACTGAAATGTTTTATGTCTTTTCCAACATTTGAACCAATGGCTTCTACCACTAAAAAACTAAACTTCCTAGATCAGTACCTCACCTTATGGATTTTTACTGCGATGTGCGTGGGCATATTGTTAGGTTATTTTTTTCCACAGCTTGCGGAAAGTATTAATACTTACAGTTATGGAACTACCAATTTGCCCATAGCCATTGGATTGATCCTAATGATGTACCCACCCTTGGCCAAGGCCAACTATGCTTTATTACCAAAGGTTTTCCAAAACACCAAAATACTTTCCATTTCACTGCTATTGAATTGGGTCATAGGGCCAATATTGATGTTTGTTTTAGCAATGCTCTTTTTAAATGACCATCCTGAATACATGGTTGGTTTGATTTTAATTGGGCTAGCCAGGTGCATCGCCATGGTTTTAGTTTGGAATGACTTGGGTGAAGGGAGCAAAGAGTACGGTGCCGCTTTGGTGGCCTTGAACAGTATTTTCCAAGTTTTTGTATATGGCTTTTATGCTTGGTTATTTATCACCGTTTTGCCTCCATACTTTGGGTTTGATGGTGTGAATGTAGATATTTCTATTGCTACTATTGCTGAAAGTGTTGGCATCTACTTGGGGATTCCTTTTCTTTTAGGTTTTTTCAGCAGGGTCATTCTAGTAAAACTAAAGGGAGAGTCATGGTATAATGAAAAATTCATCCCAAGTATCTCCCCAATAACCTTGGTAGCCTTATTATCCACCATTATTATCATGTTCAGCCTGAAAGGGGAATTGATAGTCCAAATCCCCGGTGACATACTTTTGATAGCTATTCCTTTAATACTCTATTTCATCATAATGTTTTTGGTGGGATTTGTTACGTGCAAACTTTCAGGAGCACCATACGATCAAAATGCTGCCGTTTCATTTACAGCTGCCGGCAACAACTTCGAGTTGGCCATTGCTGTTGCTATCGGTGTTTTTGGCATTCATAGCGGTCAAGCATTTGTTGGTGTCATAGGACCACTTATCGAAGTACCAGCTTTGATTTTATTGGTAAAAGTTAGCCTTTGGTTAAGAAAAAAATTCTATATCTGATCCAAATGGAGCCTACTCCAAAACACTTCAAGATCAAATATTTACCGCTTGGAATATTTTTTTATATTTTCTTGTGACAATCATGAAAGACTCTTATATGTATTTTTTACACGTTATTCGTTTTTTTTAGACATAAAAAACATTTTATAAAATACAAAACATCAAATCATTTCAATTCCTTATAATTTTGCTTATAAACCGTATTATTATTCCAATTTTTCGATTAAAAAAAAATCATTATTTTGATGATCTTTGTGGCTAATTAATTAAAAAATACGTATCCTAGATTAAGAATTGAAGTAATAAGATATGCGAACGATAGATTTTATTCAGCTTCTGGAGCTGACACCTAAGATGCCTATATTGGTGGAACACTTACCAGGTTTATTTATCCCCAAAGGATTTTCCATAACACAAATCACTCAAGAAGATTCAAACGCTGGCCATACTAAAATACAAATTCATCTTTCTGATGAGAAGTTAGGAATGAACAGCATATCAACTGATGAATTCCATACCTATTTGATGGATTTCCTCACCGAAATTCCAGATTTCAGAAGTTCTCAAATCACTGTTGTCTATGGTAATCAGGAGTTCCGAGAAACTGAACTTGATGTAACAGAAATAGAGGTTTACCAGAGAACTTTTACTATAAAACTCTTTTCAACCAACAACCTCAAAAAAGCCAAGGAAAGAAGGGAAAATGCTTCTCATAAAGATTTTGAACCTAAGCGTAAAAAGAATTTCACTGCTATATTTAATGGCTTTACATTTCCTGTTACTTTAGGATTGAATTGGAATATTTCCTGGCTTCAAATCTCTAAATAAATAATAAATGTCAAATACAGACCTTATCATTCCTGAAAGAAGTCGTGACATAGGCGACTTTATGTTGGGGAGGTTACTTCCCTTCCGCAACAAGAGAATGGTAGGCCCATTTGTCTTTATTGATCATATGGGGCCGTCAACAGTTGGCCCAACCAAATATATGGATATAGGCCAACATCCGCATATCGGCTTATCCACTCTAACTTTTCTCTTGGAAGGTGAAATGATCCATGAGGATAGCCTTGGTACCAAGCAGCGTATCTCACCCGGATCTGTTAATTGGATGACCGCTGGAAAAGGCGTCACCCATACAGAAAGAACTCCTCCTGAACAAAGAGATGGGAAGACCTATCCTATTCATGGGTACCAGATTTGGGTAGCCCTGCCCAAAGAAAAAGAGAACATGGCCCCTCAGTTTCATCATATTGATGCAAAGGACCTGCCCACCTGGAAAGATCAATCTGCCCAGTTTACACTTGTTGCAGGCACAGGTTATGGGAAGATATCTCCTGTTCCAGTACACTCAGACTTGTTCATGGTCGATATAAAAACCAATGGTGAATATAGCCTTGAAATTGCTGGACAGCTTGAAGGAGAAATTGGCATTTGCGTAGTAGAAGGAGAAGTCAAAGCCTGTGAAAACCTTGTAGAAAAAGGTAACCTACTGGTCTCTAAAATTGATAACCAATGTGCTTTGGAGATCAAAGCTGAAAGTCATATCATCCTATTTGGTGGCCCTGCTTTTGAAGAAGAAAGGTTTATAGAATGGAATTTTGTCTCCAGTGAAAAGTCAACCATAGCTACCGCTAAAAAAAGGTGGAAAGCAAAAGACTGGCCCATGGTCAAAGGGGATAATTCATATATTCCACTCCCTGAATTAAAATAACACCTATTTTTAGGGCTAACGCCTGTAAATTAAGCCGAAGAAACATTTTCTTAATCCATGCTTATTAAGTTTCTTTGTGAAAACTTAGAAAAACCTATAATCCGATTTTTCATGAAAATCATCGCCATTGGCCGAAATTACGTAGAGCATATTGAAGAGCTCCAAAATGAAAGACCCGAAAACCCTGTTGTTTTTTTGAAGCCTGATACTGCGCTGCTGAAAAACAACCTTCCTTTCTATTTACCAGATTTCTCCAATGACATCCATCATGAAGTAGAACTTGTCCTAAAAATAAACAGGGAAGGGAAATTTATCAAAAGGGAATTTGCTCACCGCTACTTTGATGAAATTGGTATCGGGATTGATTTTACAGCAAGGGACATTCAGAAAACCTGTAAAGAAAAAGGATTACCATGGGAAATTGCCAAGGGTTTCAATGGTTCTGCGCCTGTTGGAAGCTTTCTTTCCAAGGAAAGTTTTAAGGATCTATCCGACATCAATTTCCATCTGAATATTAACGGTGTACAAATACAAAAGGGTAATACCGCTATGATGCTTTTTGATTTTGGTGTGATTCTAGAATATATCTCAAAGTTTTTTACGTTAAAAAAAGGAGATCTCATATTTACCGGCACACCAGCTGGAGTTGGTAAAGTAAATGTAGGAGATCGTTTGGAAGCATACATAGAAGAAGAAAAATTACTTGATTTTGAGATTAAATAAATTCCTGTTCCTTTTTCTTTTCTGGGCTTTGTCATCCGTTGGTTTTTCGCAGGTAGATAAAAATTATTATCAATTCCCCATTAAGCCAGGAGAGCGAAATTACCTTTCCGGAAATATGAGTGAAATTCGCCCTAACCACTTTCACAGTGGAATCGACATCAAAACCGATGGTAGACAGGGTTTGCCGGTCTACGCTGCCGCAGATGGATATGTTTACCGGATGAAGATATCTACTTATGGTTATGGGAATGTGATTTATTTAAAACATACGAATGGGCAATACACACTTTATGGTCACCTTAGAGATTTTAACGCCAAAATCGCAAAATACATGTGGCAAAAGATGGCTGACGCTGAGGAAAATTCCTTAGAAGTTTACCCTGAAGCCTCGGCACTACCTGTAAAAAAAGGGGAAATCATCGCCTACTCTGGAAATACGGGAAGCTCAGGAGGCCCCCACCTTCATTTTGAAATCCGAGACAGCTTGGACAGGGCATTGGATCCGCTAAAGTTTGGCTTTAGTGAAATCAAGGATACTACCCCTCCTACATTCAGGACCATTGCCATTACACCCCTTACTTTAGAAAGCAGGGTAAACGGACAATTCCAAAGAACTGTGCTTCGCTTAAACTTTAGAGGAAATGAGTTTGTTATTGACAAACCGATCGAAATTACTGGAAAAGTAGGAATCGAAGTAAGGGCATATGATAAATTAGACGGTGCATATAACCAAAACGGTTTTCCACATTTTGAAATCTATGAAAGTGGAATCAAGACTTTTGACCTCAATGTTGATAAAATAGATTTCAATCTTGGTAGGTTTTTATTGAGCCATACCCACCAAAACAGTTACACGAAACTTTATACCACACCCTATAATCAATTCGATTATTATAGCCCTGACAGCCTTTTCAGTGGGGCCATTGAAGTCAGTCCTGATAGTATTAAGGATGTTGACGTGGTTTTAGAAGATGTGTTTGGCAATAGACGCAATCTATCTTTAAAATTTAAAGGCGAAAAAGAAAACCATGCAATAAGTACTTATTCTGCTTCAAGAAGCAAAGTAGATTTTGAGCATAATTGGATGATTGTCAGAGCGGATAAGCAGGAGACCAACAAAATGGCTACCTTCTATGTGAGCGGACTGATGATGGACGTAATGCTTTCCTATGAAGACCCAAGGTATAGGACCTATATATGGGATATGGAGTATGGTATTCCGGATTCAATAGACGTGTGCACTGAAATCATTTACCCTAAGGTTCAAGCAAAAATCCCTTTCAACAAAGAATATTATTACAATGATGGCCACACCATTGTCCAAACGGAAGAGAATAGTTTGTTAGAAACACTATTTCTTTACACAGAAAGTGGAAGCTACAACGGACGTCCCTCCATTAAAATCAACGATGACCGGGATGGCTACCTAAGAGAGGAAATAACCGTTAGTATGGATGTTTCCTCCTATAATAGACCCAAAGAGTATGTAGATGTTTATCAACTTTATGCCAACGGTTATAAGCGTTTTGTAGGGGGAGAATGGACCAATGACCATATTATCTTCAAAACCAAAAATTTTGGTACTTTTGTACTCGCTGAGGATGATATAGCGCCTACTATTCGCCCCATTAGGATTAATTCATCCCAACTTAGATTTTCCATTAGGGACAATCTTTCAGGGATTCATAGTTTTGAGGCCAGAATTGATGGAAAATGGGTTATTTTGCGATTTGAACATAAAAGCGGTGTCATTTGGACAGAAAAGATTGACAAAGCCCCTTTCAAAGGGCAGTTTGAATTGAAAGTAACCGATAATGCAGGAAATTCTGTTGTTTTTAGCAGGAAGCTCTAGATTTTTAGAAAATAATTATCAAATTTAAATGTCAAAAAAACACTTAACTCATAAACTAAAATAACATGTCATTAGAAGTAGGAAATAAGGCACCTGATTTCGAAGCAAAAGACCAAGATGGCAACACTATCAAATTGTCCGATTATCTCGGCAAAAAGGTAGTTTTATATTTTTATCCCAAAGACAATACGCCAGGCTGTACTGCTCAAGCATGCGATTTGAGAGACAATTATGATTCGCTTCTTAAAGCTGGGTATATTGTTTTGGGGATCAGTACTGATTCTGAAAAATCCCATAAGAAGTTCATCGAAAAATTTGAACTTCTTTTCCCACTCATTGCAGATGAAGACAAGACTGTTCATGAGCTTTACAATACTTGGAGAGAAAAGAAAAACTATGGCAGGACTTATATGGGGACTGTTAGAACTACTTTTGTTATCGATGAAAAAGGCAAAATTGCCGAAATCATCGAAAAAGTAAAAACCAAAGAACATTCAAATCAAATACTTAAATAATTCCTTTAAAATGGAAAAGCTATCAACCGAACAACTAAAAAAGACCGCCTCACAAGTGAGACGTGACATTTTGCGTATGGTTCACGAAGTACAGTCCGGACACCCAGGTGCCTCATTAGGATGTACCGAATTTTTCGTGGCACTTTACTTCAACCAATTGAACCATAACAATGACTTCAAAATCGAAGGAAAAGGCGAAGACTTATTCTTCCTATCCAACGGACACATCTCTCCGGTTTGGTACAGTGTGCTTGCCAGAAGCGGATATTTTGATACAGCTGAGCTTAAAACATTCAGAAAAATAAACAGCAGACTTCAAGGCCACCCTGCCACTGAGGAAGGTCTTCCAGGCATTAGAATCGCCTCTGGATCGTTGGGACAAGGACTATCTGTTGCTATCGGAGCGGCACAAGCCAAAAAAATAGATGGAGATGAAGGCGTTGTTTACGCCCTTATGGGAGATGGAGAACAGCAAGAAGGTCAAATCTGGGAGGCGGCCATGTATGCCCCTCACCACAAAGTAGATAATTTGATCGCTACCATTGACTTTAATGGACAGCAGATCGACGGCCCTACCAACGTTGTTATGAACTTAAATGACTTAAAAGCCAAGTGGGAAGCCTTTGGTTGGGAAGTGATTGATACCCTTAAAGGCAATGATATGGAATCTGTACTGGCTGGTTTGGAATACGCCAGAACACTCTTGGGTAAAGGTAAGCCGGTATTGAACCTGCTTCATACTGAAATGGGCTATGGTGTAGACTTTATGGTTGGTACACACAAATGGCATGGTATTGCTCCAAGTGATGAGCAATTGGAAAATGCTTTGGGCCAATTGGAAGAAACCCTTGGTGACTACTAATCAACAAAACCGTTAACCAACCACAGCCAAATGGTTATTATTAGACTGTGGCTTAACAGATCAAAAAATGGAAAAGACTTTAGATACTAAATTCACCTATACAGAAAAAAGCGACACCCGTTCCGGTTTCGGTGATGGGCTTTTGGAAGCTGGACGTAAAAACCCAAATGTTGTCGGGCTATGTGCTGACTTGATCGGTTCCCTTAAAATGGGTGCTTTCCAAAAAGAATTTCCAGAGAGGTTCTTCCAAGTAGGCATTGCTGAGGCCAATATGATGGGCCTCGCTGCTGGTATGAGCATCAATGGAAAAATTCCTTTTACAGGTACTTTCGCCAACTTCTCCACTGGTCGGGTTTATGACCAAATCCGCCAATCCATCGCCTATTCTGAAAAGAATGTTAAAATATGTGCTTCACACGCAGGTTTGACTTTGGGAGAAGATGGCGCTACCCACCAGATTTTGGAAGACTTGGGTATGATGAAAATGTTGCCTAACATGACAGTAATCAACCCTTGTGATTACAATCAAACCAAAGCAGCCACCATGGCAATTGCGGAACACCATGGCCCTGTTTACTTGAGATTTGGTCGTCCTAAATGGCCTATCTTCACTCCTTCTGATCAAAAATTTGAGATTGGCAAGGCATGGAAAATGATCGAAGGTACTGATGTAACCATCTTTGCTACAGGTCATTTGGTATGGGAAGCAGTTGTGGCCGAAGCCAAACTGAGAGAAGAAGGCATCAGTGCAGAGGTGATCAATATCCACACGATCAAGCCATTGGATACTGAAGCAATCTTGCAATCAGTAGCCAAGACTGGTTGCTGTGTAACCGCCGAAGAACACCAGTACAATGGTGGTCTTGGTGATAGTGTTGCTCAGACTTTGGTAAGGAACAATCCCGCTCCACAGGAATTCGTGGGAGTAGATGATTCTTTCGGTGAATCCGGTACTCCTACCGATCTGCTCGAGAAATATGGCTTGAATGCTGACAATATTGTCAAAGCAGCTAAAAAAGCTATTGGAAGAAAGTAATCCTTAATTCCTAAATTTATTTAAGCAGCAAATTGGGGAATCCGGTTTGCTGCTTTTATTTTTAGATATTGCATCAAATTTACACTAAACCCAACCATGAAAACCAAACTTCTCTTTATCTTCCTTTCCAGCTTTTTGGTTCATATTAATTCAGTTGCCCAGGAGTTGGCTTTTGAAAAGACTTCTGAAGGGATACTTTTGAAAGAAAACAACCAGCCAAGATATTTTTACCAAACAGCCACAAAAACACTAAATGGTAAATACCCAAGAGCCAATTATGTCCATCCCCTTTATGGACTAAACGGAGAAGTGTTAACGGAGGACTTTCCTGAGGACCATTTCCACCATAGGGGAATTTTTTGGACCTGGCATCAACTCTATGTTAACGGAAAACGCATTGCCGATCCTTGGTTCTGTGAAGGCATTTCTTGGAAAGTCACCAATACCAACATGAATATCAATGATGGTGTTGGTGAATTAGAGGCTGAAGTCGCTTGGGTTTCGGATAGTTTGGGACAAAGTGAAGTGTTAAGAGAAAATGTGAAAATCACTTATGAACGATTGGAAAAGGGTGCTTATGCTCTCACCTTTGAGATAAAACTTAATGCTTTGGTGGACAACCTGGAATTAGGAGGTTCAGAAGATCAAAAAGGTTATGGTGGCTTTTCCCCAAGAGTCAAGCTCCCTGAGGATATTCAATTTTCCTCTGAAGGTATAAAAATAGAACCGCAAACCTTACCTGTTCAAGCAGGTCCCTGGATGAACCTAATTGGAAGTTTTGACAATCACTCTACATCTGGCATTGTCATCATGGGTGAGCCCCAAATGCTTACTCATTACCAAGGTTGGATTCTAAGAAGTGCCAAAAGCATGCAAAACATGGCTTTTCCTGGTAGAAATCCTATAAGAATACCTAAAGGTGAGCCATTACAATTTAGAAACCAGATCATTATCCATCAAGGATTAAAAAGTGCTGAAATTTCACATTATTACAAAAAATTTACACAAACTGAATAGTTTTATGAGAGTTTGACAAGGTATTGAATTCAGAAAATAAAGGAGTCAAAAGCCCGAATTACCATTTATAAAAGAAAACTATCAATTTGAAAATTTGATTGTAATTTCGAAGTATAAATCGATTCTAACCTAAGCCTCATTTCCTATCCCATGGATTTCAATTTTAAGAAAAAGCTCGATGATGAACTGGTTTTGAAAATATCCAGAATGAAGCCAGTGATCAAACCTACAAAGCCTCACAAGCATGCAGGTTATCATGAGCTTATTTTTCTTTCCAAAGGTTCCGGTCAACACACCATAGGAGATGAAACGTTTGATGTGGTGCCGCCTACAGGTTTCTACTTGGGACCTGGACAGGTTCACTGCTGGGACTTTTCTAAAGTTCCTGATGGTTTTGTGGTTTTGTTCAAAGAAGAAGTACTCAGCCATTATCCCAAGGCGTTAAACTGCCTTTTCCAATTTCCAAAACATTTTAAAATTCAAGACGAAGGTGCTTTTTTCAAAATTCTCGAAGACTTCTACCATGCCTTTAAAAACAAAGGGGATGATGACTTATTGACAGCTTTTCTCAACTTAGTAGTTATCAAGAGCCATTCCCTCTCCCAGAAAAGCAAGCCCAATAATCCAAGTGTTACCAGTGACTTTGCACATTTCAAGCAACTGCTGAATGAGCATTTTATGGAAGCCAATCACGCAGAAGAATATGCCAAAATGATGAACATGTCCCTTAAGCGTTTGAATAAGGTTTGCAAAATGTCTGTAAATGCCACAGCGAGGGAAGTAATCAAAGAAAGATTACTGATAGAGGCTAAAAACCTTCTGACACATACGAGTAGCAATGTTACTGAAATAGCCTATAAGCTTAACTTTACAGATTCATCAAATTTTGTAAAATTCTTCAAATCATTAACCACGCTGACTCCTCTGGAATACAGATCTAAGGCAATTGCCCGATAATACCATAATGGGATAGTTTTTACCGTAAATTCAGTAGCTATCCCTGTTGCTTTGTAGGAAATAATTATTTCCATGAGTAAAACAATACTATCCTCATTACTATTTTTATTAAGCGGGCTTTGCATGGCCCAGACAGGCATCAAAGGCACTTTAAAAGACGCCCAAGAAGCTCTTCCTCTTGAATATGCCAACATCGCCTTATACGCCACCAAAGACAGTAGTCTCGTTGCTGGAACGGTAACCAATGCAGAAGGACAATTTGAAATCTTAGATCAGCAAAAAGGCGACTATTACTTGATTGCCCAGTTTATGGGTTATGACAAAACAGTTGTTGAAAATATAACGATTGCAAAATCTGAGATCTTGGATTTGAAAACTATCTTACTCTCTCCCAACCAACAACTATTAGAGGAAGTAGAAATCACAGGCAAGGCTTTTACCACCATGCACAAAATAGACCGACAGGTCTATGAGGCCAATAGCTTCCAATCCAGTCAGGGCGGCACAGCCAATGACGTTCTGCGAAACCTCCCTTCTTTGACTATCGATGCCAGTGGAAATATTTCTGTAAGGGGCACCACAGGCTTTGTGGTAATGATCAATGGCAAGCCTGTTCAGACTGACCCAGCTTTAATCTTAGGCCAGATTCCCGCCAACAGCATTCAAAATGTGGAATTGGTGACTGCCCCATCGGCAAAATATGATCCAGAGGGAAAAGCAGGGATTATCAACATCATCACATCCATAGGAGCAACTGACGGCACCTTTGTTCAAGCCAATACCAAAATTGGCCTGCCCAGCGTTCAGGATTATGACAATAAGCAAAATGCAGTCAGATATGGTGCTGACTTCACCATCAATCACCGGAAAAACGATTGGGACATTTCTTTTGGGGCCAGCTATCTAAGAAATGATCTTGCAGGAAGAAGAGAAGGAAATGTCTACACCATCGATGGAGATACCACTACTTATTTCCCTTCAGATGGGGAAAGAAGTTTTGATGAGAAAAGTTATTCAGGAAGATTTACGGTGGGATACACTCCCAATGAGTCTAATACTTTTAGCCTTGGTTTCTATGGCGGTAAAAGAAGCAAAGATAGAACTGCTGACATTATTTATTATGACAATCACGCAGAAGTAAATGGGGAAACCATTTACTCTATGCAATACTATAATGAGAACCTTCGAATCCGCAGAGGAGATTTTGTCTTAGGAAGTTTTGACTATAGCCACACATTTAAAAATAAGGCCAACTTAAGCTCTTCCTTTTTATATGAATATACCATGTTGGGTGGTCCAACAACCAACCTAAACCTAGGCTATCCAGATACTGACATTGTATACCAGGACGAATACAATACTAATGACAACCCCCTTCACGGAGTGAGGTTTCAAACAGATTATAAGGCAGCACCTTGGAGCATAGGTACTTTCGAAACAGGCTATCAGTTTAGAAACCTTAACCATACCGGTGATTTTGTCTATGAAAGAAAGAATAATGAAACAGGTGAATATGAATTGGTGCCGGAATTTTCAAGCAACGTGGACCTCACCAGACAAATCCATTCTGGCTATGGGCAGCTCTCTGGTGAAAAAGACAAATGGAGCTACTCCGCAGGACTTAGGCTAGAATATATGGATAGGGAATTGGATCTTAAAGACAAAGCTGGAACAGTGGACACTACGTATTACTATGACTTTGTCAAACTTTACCCTTCAGCCACTTTACAGTATGCCTTCAATGAGGACCTAACATTAAAAGCAGCCTACAGTAAAAGAGTTCAAAGGACAACCACTTTTAAAATGAACCCCTTTCCTGAAAGAGAACACTCCGAAACATTGGAGCAAGGTGACCCAACCCTCTTGCCTGAATTTGTAGACTTAACTGAATTGGGGTTGGTCAAAGACTTTGGGAAAAACTCATTCTTTGCTACCACTTACTACAGCCATATCCAAAACCTGGTAAATAGAGTCAATACAGTTTATAATGACACTATCCTCAACAGGATTTACTCCAATGTAGGCACTGGAAAATCACTGGGACTTGAAGCAGGAATAGAGCTCAACCCGACCAAATGGTGGAACATTTTTGCCAGCGGCAACATCTATCAGTATATCATCAAAGGAACATTTGATGATAGGCCTATTGACACTTCAAGCTGGGTTTACTCCATCAATGCCAACACAAGTTTTGACCTTTCCTCTTCCTTAAAATTACAGTGGACCTTAAATTATCTTTCTGATAGAAATACTGCCCAAGGTGAGGATTCAAGGTTCTTTTCCCCTAACCTTACCTTAAAAAAGACATTTTTGGATGGCAGGCTGAGTACTACCTTGCAGTGGTTAAATATGGACCTTGGCCTTTTGGATACCAATGAGCAGCGAATCACTACATGGAGGGAAAATGAATTCTACACCACTACCAATTATGTCTACGAAGTGGATATGATCATGATCAATATTAGCTTTACCTTCAATGAGTTAAAAAATAAATCACGCTTCATCAAGAGCGAATTCGGAGAAAAGGAATTTTAACAAAACATAGAGCGGTTCAAATCCGGGTTTGGATCGCTCTATTTATCTTTAAGCATTTCAACTCTAGCATTTTTAGCTATATTTTTGTAATTTAATACTTAATACACTTATTTTATTACCTAAAGGAATAACTATTAGATGATCTGATATTTTCTTTTTGATGCACCAAGGTTCTATTCAACCAAACTGAATAGAAAACAAAGCAGCCTATATTCCAAGCCCCTAAATAACTATAAACCCAAAGTCATGAAATCCTACATAGCAAACCTCGTAACAGTACTTCTGCTGTTTTCGTGCGAAGGAGGAAACCAAAGAGAGCAAAGTAATATCACTATTTCTGAAGAAACGCTCGTCAACCATGTTCCTGTTTCGGAACCAGGAACGGCCTTGAAAAATTTACCGGCCAACTTCACGCCCTTATTTATCATGGGAGACATCAATGAAGATATGAAGGTAGATACCGACGACATCAACACTATCAATAATATGCTCAATTCTGGAAGTATTGATCAAATCCCCTGTGCTATCGCTGCGGACATCAATGCCAATGGAGAAATCAATGATGAAGACCGCTCCCTGCTAGCAAGCTTCCTGGAAAAAAGTCAAGGTGATGAGTTTACTTTATATAGTCAACCTTACTTTTCCTGTTCCTTTTCCAACTTCTGGATAGCAGCCAATTATCTTGATTTACAAAATGGGCATTTTCAGTTTTTTATCCCAAACTATGAGGAATTGGACATCTCTATTTATTCAACTTATAAAGAATACCCCATTGAGGTTGGCCAAAGCGAAGCGGTATTTGACATCCATCTCCCACCTGACTTAGATATGGAATATTTTGATTTAAGACTGAAAGTCGGCTTAAAAAACAATTATCATCTCTATCTGCCCATAGGTTATTTAGATAAAGAAACTGAAGCCGTCGAAGACAGCAGTATAGTAATCACTCCTCCTACACCACCATCACCCCTGGAATGTCCACAAAGAGGGGGAGGCTGTGAAGCACTGGTCATAGATTATTCCAAAAAAGTTTGGTTTGAATTTGATGCAGATCCTATGGCAGATGAACTGCCTACCTTGGGCTGTAACCTCACGCACATTACACCCTATATGAAAGAAATCCCCACGCCTACGGTTGTAAGAGGCTTTACCATTTATTCTCCAAGTCAAGCATCCATAACTGCTGCAAGGACTCATAACAGAAACGAACATACTGCTGTAAACAATGCCATCAACACTCACAGGCTTGCCATTGGAGCTGGTAAGGAACTGGTGATGGAAATCGTAAGGGGCCATGGTAGCCCTTGTCCAGGAGTGTTTGGAGCCCAAGCTGGTCCAGGAGTTCTTCGCAATGGATTTCATACAGGAAATTACAATGCACTTAAAAGAAAAACATGTGCTTGGTTTACTACTGAAATCACCTGCTACTCTGGCTGTACGCCGAGAATTATAGACGGTCTTGAAAACTTGGGCAGAGCAGCCAGAGCAACGGTAACCACAAAAAACATAGCCTTCCATGCACCTTATGAATGCACCACAAGCTTTGCTGCTTCAGATGCAAATAGTACTATTTCAAATGGGGCCTGCGGAACGTTCGCCAGTAGCATTGGAACTATTCTCCACAATGAAGTTTTACTCAGAAATCAAGATATTCAAAACGGTACCCCTCCTGCTGATTATACCCGATTGATCAATGTACTTCGAAACCCATTAACCACTAACCCTCCTGGTCGTTATATTGATCATGGATACATGTTTTGCCAACCCAACCACAGCCATTTCAAAACAGGAATATAAACATATCCTTAAAAACCCAATCCCGGAAAATTCCGGGATTTTTCTTTGTCCCTTCGAGATAAGGTATTGGATATTAAAAGATCAAAAGCTATGTTTAAGTAACACTACGCTCTACCAAAATATCCTGCGAATGAAATTTCTTTTGGGAATAATATGCTTCTTACTAAGTTTTCATCTTGCATTTTCTCAGCATCTTTCTAAAAACGATGCCATTGCGGACCTCACTTTTTTGAGAGACAACATTGAAAAATATAACCCAGCTCTCAAGATTTACAAACCTGATTTCCATGTAGCAAGTACAAGAATCATTGATGCGATTTATCAAGATGAAATATCCTTGAATGCTTATTTCACTTATATCAGCCAGATTTGTGCATTAAGCGATGAAGGTCACTTTGCTTTGGGGAATTGGTCTGACACTGTACATAATGGGATTCCCCAAAATAAATTCAAGTATTTGCCTATAGCTATAAAGGTTATAGATAATGACCTCTATGTTTGGCGTGATTACTCCCTAAAACCTATTATGAACCAAGGAGACAAAATCATTTCGATCAATGGATTGAACGCTGAAGATATTCTTAACCGACTACGCCTTGCCACCCCTTCTGATGGAGAAATCATCACCTATGCTGACCAAATTATCAATCTTAGCTTTCCCTGGATATACTATTTTTACATTGATCAGAAGGATCACTTTCAGATCAAGTACCAAAGCAGTCCCAAAGAGCCGATCCTTGAGACAAAAATCAAAGCATTGACCAGAGAAGAGCAGGTCAGCAGTTATAAAGCGTTGAATTTGCCTTCCAAACCTCAAGAAGAAAGTATTAAAGATTTTTATGAGCTGCATTTCAAGAAAGGCCATGCCTTACTCAAGCTAAAATCATTTGATATCCAACTGATCAAAAAATATGGTATTCACTCAAGGGATTTCTACCAAGAGATTTTTACCTCTTTAGAAAATCATCATATCAACTCACTGATAATAGACCTGAGGGATAATACTGGAGGACGGAACGAATTTGCAGATGATATGGTGCCCTATATTATGAAGGGAACTACCAATGATCCTTTTTTGAAGAAAAGCATTTCTTGGAGTGGTAAAGAGCGCGTTTATAAAATCCCGAAAAAGTCCAGCCATGCTTTTACAGGAATTATTTATGTCTTGGTCAATGGCAGAACATTCTCTGCCGGATCAACCTTGGCCAGGTATCTAAAAGAATATGGAGATGCCATTGTCATTGGTACAGAAACGGGGACGAGGTACGAAGGTTTTGCCGCAGGATCCAAAGAATACATCAGCTTACCTCACTCCTCCATCAATATCGGAATACCTCGCTTTCACCTGCTTTTTCCAGTTTCGCAAAAGCAAACCACTTCCAACAGGGGACTTTTACCAGACTACCCTATTAAAGCTTCCATTCAGGATTTAATAGATGAAAAAGACCTCGATTATGAGCAGGCCTTAGAATTGATTTCGCAGGAGTAAATGAACCAATTACATTTTCTTAATCTCAAGGAAAGGGTAAGTTGAAAAAGAAAATGCCCATAAGGGATAAATAGTTAACGTCTAGCAGCTTCCGTATTCAGGTTTTAAAGTCGATGCTCTTCCGCTTAAAATGGTAGGTATCTCAGCAGTATCCTAAAGACTAGTGGTAACAGTAGAAGGATAGAATAAAGGTCAATGCGACACAGAAGTTACGCATTGACCCAGGTCTGTTACTTTATTACTTTTCAAAGCCTTTTTGAAGAACTGCCTTTATTCCTTCTAGATTTTCGCTAAAAGCCATCATTTGAGAAAGCACTTGGGCCATCTCATTTTTATTCCCAAAGCCTTTTAACTTGTTGTTTTTTGCAAAGGTAGTTTTGATGGATTTCCACCTTTCTTCTTCCTCTGAGCTAAGCATTCCTCTCAGTTCTTTGTATTTTAGTAGATTGGCTTCTGCTGCCGCTGTCAAGGTCTGAGACTCATTTTCATAGTGTGAAAGCAACAATCCATCTAGCTCTGCTTCATTCATAATCGGCACCACTTTGGCCACCAGCTTATTCATATCCCGGTAAGAGCCCTGCAACTTAAATGATGGTTCTGTACGGTACTCATCTTCCATACCTGCAGACTTGATATAAGTCTCATTTACTTTCAAAACTGTGTTCCTGATATTCAACACCTTTCTAAGTACAGCTTCATAATCCTGAACTTCTTGTGTCGTATGATTACCTTTAAGCTCTCCATTTTCCGCATTGTTCTCCACTCTATTGATTAAAGTATAGACATCTTCAAAGTTTTTGCTGCTTAGCTGATGCAAAACAGCATTGGATGTAAGTGCATTCTCAATCAAACTTAGCTTAAACAAACTGGCTGTATCCCCAATGATATCCCCCAAGTTGTAGATATCAGCCCTATTTGCCAGCATGTCAGGAATCTTGAATTTCTCACCGCTTTCCGTGTAAGGATTTCCAGCCATGATCACGCAGAACTTCTTCCCTCTAAGATCATAGGTCTTGGGCTTTCCGTTAAAAACCCCTTCAATCTTCCGAGTACCATCGGACAAGGAGATGAATTTTTGTAAAAACTCAGGATTACAGTGCTGGATATCATCCAAATAAAGCATCACATTATTGCCCATCTCAAAAGCCAGATTGAGTTTTTTCAACTCTTCCCTCGCGGCAGAATTGGTGGCTGAAGCAGGGTCTACTGAGGTAACTTCATGCCCGATTGCCGGACCATTGATTTTCATAAAAACCAATCCCAACCGATTGGATATATATTCCATTAGAGTAGTCTTGCCATAACCGGGAGGCGAGATTAAGAGCAACATCCCCATTCTATCCGTTCTTTTATTATCCCCCACACTACCTAATTGTTTGGCCAAATTTTCTCCAAACAATGGAAAGTAAACTTGATCGATAAGTTTATTTCTAACAAATGAGGTCAATACTCTAGGCTTAAACTCCTCCAATTTCAGCTGATCTTTAAGCTCCTCTGTTACTTGATGCTTGGCCTTTCGATAAGCATTAAATGCCACCACTTCCTGATTGACAAAATGATCCAAAAGTGCACTGAAATCATGGTAATTGAAATTCATCTCTCCATGATTGATAGTGTTATGCTCCCCTTTTAGGCCTTGGATTTTTGCAAACGGGCTAGCCGAAATCAGGTTTCTTTTGCCTTCCTGCAAGAGCAAAACACAAACGGCTTCATCAATATACTCTAAGTCATCCGTACCTTGACTTACCTTTACGAAAGCCTTTAACCACTGCCTGTAAAGCTTCACTTTTGACGAAAGGCTAACCAGTTTTTCCAAATTATGGTGAAATTGATCCTGGGCTTTTTCCTTAACCAGCATCTGCTTGAATCCCTCTACAATTTTCGCAGCGCTGCTACTAAGAGCAAAATGATCATCGCTTTGGAGTTCATCAAACAAATAATGCGCAATGGCATTGGCTTTAAAGCTTGTAAATAGACCTGAAGCTTCACCATATTTTGCAATGGACTCTTCTAACTCTTCGATCAAAAAGTCATATTCCTTCGATGAAGGAAAAAACTTCAGGACTAAACCAGAAGCTTTAATGGAATGATTTAAAGCCTCTTGCTCATTCTTTTCCAAGCTAAACCAGAAAAATTGGGCATAGGCCCGGACGGTGGATGGATAAGTCAATATCTTCAACTCTTCATGCTTTTGTACAAGCATCTTCAGAATTGCAGCGGCATCTTCATCATGAACCCCTTTTACATAACCTTCCGAATAGTTGCTACTGCTCTCCTCTTGAATTACTTTCAATAATTCGGCTACATCCAATCGGGCTAGTTCCAAAGGATCTTTATCCATATATACCTTATAAGCTAAATAGGAACTCCTATAAACTTCTTCATTTTCTGATACGAACTCCTGGCTCCAGTACTTTTGGCTCTTATCCAAAACTTCATGATGAAGTTCGTGGTAGAAATCAGTCCCACTGAGATGATAGCAAAGATTTTTATCTTTGGTAACTATCGTTAAATCCAGCTCTTGACGGTTCACTCCAAACTTATGCTTGCCTAACTTGATAATATTTTCCCCATCTTCATAGAGATCAAGTTTATCTTTTAACTTTCTAAGCGCATCCTCTTTACTGGTCTTCAGAGATGTTTCTATTTCCTCCGCATTTCCGCTGTCATCTAGCTCTCTAAGTTGCTCAATAATGTCCCTTAATTTGGACACCATTATATCTGCGGCAAAATACCCGTTGATTTCATCCGCAGACTTTAAGCTTTCTGCTTTTTTTCCAATGCTCTTAAGGATCCGCTCTGAGGCTGATTTAAGAGCTATGGCCTTTTTATGTCTCTTTTCGGTAATCGCTCCCTTTTTGCTTTCAAAAGCATTGTATACCTCTTCCCTCTTTTCAATAATATCCGAAACAAAATCCTCGTAATCAGCAAATTTCCCTTCGATCTCTTCCAGCTGAACGCCTACTTTTGTCAAGAATTCATCACACTTTTCAGGAGTAGCAGCAATATCCAAGTAATTGATAATGCTCTGGTCAATCAGCTTTAACTGAGCGGCAAAATCAGCCTTTGCCTCTTTGCTGCCCAGAAGCTTTCCCTTATTCTTAATCGCAGCCTTTAACTGGTTAATAGTGGCAAAAATCAGTGAAATATTATCAATGATTTTAGTAGAATGTGAAGTATCTTCAATCTCCAAGTTAGAGACAATATCAATCAACATTTCCAAGTCTTTCGCCACCTGATTGACCTCTTCTTCCAGCTGTTTCGCCTCAACAACCTTGGTGACCTGCTCAAGATGTTGTTGCTTCTCAGTGACTTTGCCATGATAAGGCAGAAGCGCTTTTTCATCCAATAAAAACGCCACACACCTTCTTGAAATTTTATTGGTATGATGGGCTATTTCTTCCTCCAAGGATCTAAGCAATGACTCATCTATATACCTTATCTCATAAAGACTTATCACCTCTCCCCTTATGGATCTCAGTTGACCAAGCAAATCCACAAATTCATCAATGCTCCTAAATGAAGTACCCTTAATTTTATTAAAAAGTGTCTGGGATTTATCTTGGATTTCTTTGGTACTGCCTGCAGCATTCTTTTTGAGTTGGACTACCTTTTGGAATTCATCGATAGCTGCATTGGCCGCTTCATTAATAGCCTTTAAAGGCTTACTCAATTGTCCCGCTTCAACTTCATGAAGCCAATAGTAAGCATCTAAAATATCCTTTGAAAGCTTGGCCACATCTGTATAAAGGCCATCATAGTTATCTTCTTTATTGAGGAGAATGATCAGCTCATGAGATTCGGCCATGGCTTTAACGATGTCCTTGTTACCGATTTTATACAAAAGAGTATCTTGATGTTCCGACGGCAAAATATCTCCTTCCAGGTAGGAAGTTTGCCATATCTGCATCATATGGTGCTTTGTCTGCTCGTCCTCTGCTTTGAAGTAACACAATTCCCCATTGGGAAGGATGGTAAAACCACCACAAACAATAGGTGTTTTTATTTCCTGTTCTATGACATTGTAATCCATAAGAACATAAGTTCCCTTTTCGGAAGCATAAAACTTATATAGATAATCCTCCCCATTTGGAGAAGCCACAGCCCCAACAAACTTAAGTTGGTCGACATCATTATTAAAAACATGATATTCCCCCGTTTGCAAATAATATCCATTGGGAAATATGATTCCCTGATCATCTGGCAATAATACGGCTGCGTCTTTTATAGAGTCAATTTTTTGGACTTCCTGCATTTTATGGTTGTACACAAAATAGCGTGCCCTTTCCTGAAATGGTTTGATCTCCAAAACAATCAAATTGCCCAAATCCGCAAACCTGATTTGTCCATCATCCAAAGTTTGATCTCTGTAGTCAACTGGCTCGGAATAAATTCCCATACCATCATCGGTATTGTCCTCGATTTTGATGGTCAAATCCCCTCCAATGGTCTCCACAAAAACCTTATCCATAATGGAAACATGAGAGTGCTTCCCATACCGCTGCATATCCCTTGTGGCTTCTTGCCAACTGAATTGATGCTGCTTGGGAAACTTATACTCATGATCACTCCGGTTATCGATATACTTTAATTTCTTATCAGCAATCAACCACTTAAAAGTTTTGATATCTGTGACGCTCTCACTAAGCTGAAAAACCATATAAAGGTAATTGCCTATTATGGTAAACTTGGAAAAAATAGTATTCCGATAGTACTTGTAGAGGTTGGAAAAGTCATTTACAAAGGCATCCTCTTCAATCAAACCGAGCGATACTTGCTCAAACCTATTCTCATCAAACTGGTAAATACTAAATACATCAGATAGCTTAATATCAGTTCGTAAGCCAAAGTGGACATTATAACCAAAAATACAAGTATTGCCCAAAGAAATAATATCTCTGGCCACACAGTTATTTTCTGTACTGACCCTATTATTAGCTATTAACTTGGTCTCCAGGGAGCCAAATACCCCTTTTCGAGATTCATTTAACTGATGTAATCTCATCTGTAAATCATCCTTATGACCTTCCAGCCTTTTACGGATAATTTCATAGGTTCCACCATCCAATGCATCTTTATTTACCGTGCTTTGATCGTCTTGCTTCATTTCTTAATCAATCTTGATTATTATTTGGGAATGTGACTTGTGTATAGCACTCCCCCTGCAAAAAAAAAATAAGGCTGCCGAAAGGTGGCAGCCTTAAGCATTACACCATTTTATTATTCAAACCAGAAATTTTCTGATCAGAAAGCCCTAAGCTCTTGGCTATATTGAATAGGTTGCCAAGCATACTTTGCTCATCCTTATCCTTTGACCGCTCCTGGAGTTCGATCAATAGATTGGCAATAGTGAAGTTTTTCAAGTCTTCGGAAGAAATACCATACTTCTTGGAGAAATTCCTTACTTTTTCCAAAAGGTTTCCTTTGGCATAATCATCCCCTAAGATAGACTCTTTGATTTCTTGGATATTACTACTGTTCTGGACAAGCCTATCAAAACCTTTTCCTCTGGTAATCTGTCCAATTATCTGGTCAAAGAACATGGTTTCTCCACCCACAATATCAATTTTGGCTGCTTTAAGGGCATCACTGATCACCTGCGCTTGGGCATCGGCGATATCTCTTTGAATATTGATATTGGCAAGGTCTACCTGCAATTCCTTATCCAGACGAAGCTTGAATTCCTCATGCTCCTTACCTACCCCATCCAGCTTCTTCATCGCTGCCGCTTTTTCTTCGATTCCAGCAGCATCAGCTAAGGCTTTCTTCTTGATCACCTCTGCTTCAGACTCCCCTTCTTTAAGGTTTGCATTTGCTTTGGCTTCTATTCCAGCCGCTTCAGCCCTGGCTTTCTTCTCTATGATCAACGCTTCTACGACACCTTGTCTTTCACTGGCATCAGCCTTCGCATGCATTACTTGGGCTTCTGACATACCAATAATTGCTTCTTCCTTCGCTTTGGCATCGGCAATGGTCTTCCTAGCTTCTGCTTCTTTTTCACTGGCTTCTTTCTTAGCTTGCGCCTCAATATTGATTTCTTCCGCTTTGGATTTTGCTGCTTCTTTTTGAGCCTCTGCTGCTTTGATCGTTTTGATCAATTCTTCTTGCGCATTGGCCTCAGCAATAGTAATTCTCACTTGCTTCTCACGCTCGGCAGTCTTGAATTCCTGAATATCTTTCATGTTCTCCTGCTCTTCAACCACTCCTTTTTCTAGCATCACGCGATCCCTGATCACATCTTGGATATTCTTTTTCTCTACTTCTACTACTTTCTCTTTCTCAATTTGTGCAAGAGTTACAATACGCTCTCTCTCTGTGGCTTCAAGCATTCTGTCTTTTTCCACTCTTTCTGTCTCCACAGCATCTGTACGCTCCTTGTTTTTGGCCGCTACAATCACCTGACGGGCCATATTCTCTTCAGCCACCCTCACTTTTTCTTCCGTAGCAATTCGTGCCGATTCAGACTTTAATCTTTCTTCTTCTGCGACTTTACTGATCTCAGCAGATTCACGGGCTTTGATATTCGCAATCTCTCGTCTTTGTTGTTCCTCTTTTTCAGCAAGTTGCTTATCCAATTCCAAAATCGCCTCTCTAGCTTCCACATCCTGCTTTCTTATGGTTTTTTGCTCATCCCGTTTAATCAGGTTGGCTTTCATATTTTGAACAGCTGTAAGCTCAGTGATTTTCTTGATCCCCTCTGCATCCAGAATGTTGTCTGGTTTTAAATGGCTAATAGGCGTTTGTTCCAAAAAGTCAATGGCACAATCCTCCAAGGTATAACCATTCAAATCTGTACCTATGATGTCCACAATTTCATCCCTAAACTCCCTTCTCGCCTCATAAAGCTCTATAAACTGGAACTTCTTACCAACAGTCTTGAGTGCTTCAGAAAACTTCGCTTCGAATAGGTCTTCCAAAGTTTCAATCCTGGAAGCCCTGTCTACCCCAATTGTTTGGGCCACTCTTTTGATAAAGGCCACATCATTGTTTACCCGAACAAAGAAAGCTACCTTGATATCTGCCCGCATATTGTCCTTACAGATCAATCCCTCATGGGCCAAACGCTCAATTTGGATCTTTTTGACTGAAATATCCATGATCTCCACCTTATGGAAAACAGGTATCACATAGAGCCCCTTGTCAGTGGCCACCTTAGTCCCGCCAAAACCAGTTCTAATAATTGCCCGGCCTTGTGGAACCTTCCGATAAAACATCGCTATAATGATGAAATATACTACGATTAGGAACAATACTCCCCCTAATCCAATCCCGATAATTGGTATTAAATGATTCATTTTGATAAAATAGTTTAGTCGTTATATGATTGAACTAAAAAATAGTTTTTGTCAGCAGATTGCTTGATAATTAGTATTCTGTCTTGATAATTCAATGCATCTCCATTCAATGATTTGACATAAATGGACATCGAATCTCCATTGATATGAACTTCTGCATTTCCCATTTTATTTCCTGATATGGAAGAAAGCAATATTCCTTGTCTTCCTATAAAGTCATTGGCCTTGTCCCCATCCTTGTTCAAGTGTTTAAAGAATCCTTTGAATGGAGTCGTAAAGATTTTGGTAAGGATCAATGAAGCAAAAAAGGTCACGATCAGAATCCCAAAACCAAATACATTCTCATAAGATACTGTGACTGCAGTAAGCAGGACGGTACTGAACCACCAGATAAACACAAAACAGGTAAGGGTAAACATAAAAGGCAAACCCACAAAATTGAAGTAAATCAAAAAGATCTGCCACCATTTTAGTGGTTGTATCCGTTTGCCTACCACCTCGTCTTTATGGATTTCTGCATTGGATATATCCTGAAACTCAGTGCCTCCTCCATCTACATCCACTCCAGTATCAACATCCACATCGATCTCTACGTCCAGTTCAAAGTCAATTCCACTGATCATGGTCAATAACCAATACACTACCAGTAAAATAAGGAAAATGGTCAAGGTTATGTTGACCTGAGAAAAGATGATGTTAATTAAACTATCCAAGATCAGGTATTTTTATCTTCGTTAAACCCCAATTGATTTTTAAGTTTGCTCAAGTCATCCTCTGCTTTGACTTCTGAAGAACTTGCGGCTTTTTCCAATTCATCATCGATCGTTTTAGAAGCTCCAGCAATTTCACCATAAGCTTCAGCCAGCGCTTCTTCTTGGGCAACCTTTTCCTTCATTCTTTCAAGCATGGAAACAGTGCTGCTGCTATCAATTTCGGCCATTTGCTTATTCAGACTTTTGGTGGCCTTACTGACCTTTACCCTTGCCTTCAAAGTACTGAGCTCATTCTCCCAATTGCCAATACTGGATTTGATAGTTTGAATGTTTTTTTCAAGTTGAGCCACATTGTCATTGAATTTGTTCGCCTCCCCTTCAGTCCTGGCAACATGCTGCTGCATCTCCTCTTTCTTCAACAACGCTTCTTTAGCAAGTCTGTCTCCCTCTGTCGCATCCATACTTCCCTGTTGAACCTTTTTCAGGATCAGCACCGCCTTATTATGATAATCCTCTTTCTTTTCTATATAGCCCTCTTGGTCATTCTTTGCTCTAATGGCCAAAGCTTTTACTTGGGCAAGGGCTTCCATATTTTTGTTGAGGTCCTCTCTAAGATCACGGATTCCTTGCTCCGTCAACTTGATAGGGTCTTCCATTTTATCAATGGCTGCATTGGCTTCAGCCTCTCCTATTTTGAATAATCGTTTAAAAATGTTCATGTCATTAATATTTAATATTTAGAAAACTCAATTATTTGTTCTGAATACTCACTCATTAATAAACTCAGGCTATTCAGTGACCCTTCAAGTTCATTTAGGTCCATATTTTCAATCTGCAATGTATCCCTGAAAATCACCTTTTTACCTGACTCATCTAAAACAAAAGCACCATGAATGATATCCCTGTTCTTTTGGAGTAGGTTCTTATATATCTTATCAGATTGATTATTGATCTTAAAAAGAAACTGCTCCATTATTAAAATTGGTGGGGCTACACCGAGGATTAAATTCTTTATACCAAAATTCTCCTTATGAACCATCAATATTCCTTCATCCTTATTTTCGAAGACAACATCAAAATTAAGTTCAAGTAAAAAGTCTTTTGTTATCTGAAAGTGATCTTTCATTTCAAAATGATTTAAGTTGATAAAATTATTCGCGTATAATAATACGAAAATCTGGCTATTTTAAGTCCTTTTCAAGTACTCTATAACTAACAAATTAAATCTAACCCCATTACGCTATCTAATTTTGTTAGCACAAATACAAAAAACTGGCTCAAAATTCATTTTACTGTTAAACACATTAGTATTTACCGATACAATTCGCTAATATTGTTAGATAAATATACGCAATAGATTTTTATATGCAAATTATTTTAGCAATAAATGTCAAATTTTGGTAAAAATATTAGGAAAATCAGAAATGTTAAAAAGCTTAGCCAACAAGCTTTCGCTGAGCTTTTCGAATTAAAAAGAGGCACTTTGGGTGCATATGAAGAAGGTAGAAGCGAACCAAAATTAGAAACAATCATCAAAATTGCTAATTACTTTAGCATATCTATTGATGATCTATTGACTACTGAGCTTACCGTCAACAAACTACTGAAATTCAAAGGGGACCTCACCTTGCACGGAATCAATCAAAAGGACAGCTTCCCAAAAATCCCTTGCATCACCTCCAACAATGAAGTAGATTATATCAAATTCCATGACAAACCGCACTTCATCGAAGATTTGCCTGTCATCCAAGTTCCCATTACTGATACCAAAAGATATCGAGGGTATATTATTTCCAATCTTGAGATGACCAACCATGATAAAGGTTTGCTACCAAAAGACATGGTCCTAGGTGAGTTCGTTGATCATGAAGATTATCATAAAATAGAAAATGGCGAATTGGTTCTGATTGTCACTAGTAGTCAATTGGTCTTAAGGAAATTTTTTCTTTCTGGCAACACAGTTACTTTAAGGGCAGCCAATAGAAATATAGATGATTTATACCTCAACTTATCTGAGATTAAAGAACTGTGGCTCATCAAATTCACCTTTGCCAAAAAAGCCCTTGAAAGTAATGTAGAAATCGAAGAAAAGTTAGCTTTTTTGGAACAGGAGTTTATGAAGTTAAAAAAGAAGTTGTAGCAACAACTCCTAACCTACTATCCCCTTTCTGATCATCCTTTTTCAAAAAAGAACAGCTTATTCGCCCCCTTTTTACTTTTTTGTGTAAGATTAACGAATTATCCATTTTGTTTTCTACCATTTTTCCACAGTTACACATTTCCTTAGTTCCCAAATTAGGATTATCTTAATAGTATTAACCTAGTACTACTAATACTATATCCATTAAACTTTTAATATTTTATGAAGCTCACCCCCAGAGAAACTGAAAAACTCATGCTCTTCCTTGCCGGTGAATTGGCTGAAAAAAGAAAAGCCAGAGGTGTAAAATTAAACTATCCTGAGTCCATTGCGCTCATAAGTGCACGATTGCACGAAATGGCTCGAGATGGAAAGTCTGTTGCAGAACTCATGCAGATTGGAGCCACCTTTCTCACGAAGGAAGATGTAATGGAAGGGGTAGCAGAAATGATCCATGATGTACAAATTGAAGCTACCTTCCCAGATGGAACTAAACTGGTGACCGTACACAATCCTATCCGCTAAAAACCACACAAATCACAACACCATGATACCAGGAGAATATATCTTAAAAGATGAACCTATAGTCTGTAATGCCCAGCATACAAGCATTTCAATAGAAGTCACCAACACTGGTGATCGCCCCATCCAGGTTGGCTCGCACTTTCATTTCTTTGAAGTCAACAAAGCCATTTCATTTGATCGTTCAAAAGCATTTGGAAAACGCATGGATATCCTGGCAGGAACAGCAAGACGGTTTGAGCCAGGTGAAAGCACTGAAGTAAGCTTAATCCCACTTAGCGGTGCTCAAAAGGCCTATGGTGCCAATAACCTTACCCAAGGAGACACCCAATCTTCCAATAGCCTTGACAAAGCCATGCAAAAAATCAAATCAAAAAATTTTAAAACTGAAAATGTATGAGCTTTAAAGTCAAGAGGATTAAATATGCCAATATCTATGGCCCAACGGCAGGTGACAAAATAAGACTAGGGGATACAGAATTATTTATTGAAATCGAAAAAGACTTCAACAGCGAACATTATGGTGAAGAAAGTATGTTTGGAGGAGGAAAAACCGTACGTGACGGAATGTCTCAAGCCTCTACCAATATTCGAAATGAAGGCGTATTGGATTTTGTCATTCTTAATGTCATCATCATTGACCATTGGGGAATAGTAAAAGGAGATGTAGGGATCAAGGATGGTAAAATAGTCGGTGTAGGAAAAGCTGGTAACCCAGACACCATGTCCGGAGTGCATTCTGACTTGATCATAGGAGCTTCAACCGAGGTTCACTCCGGAGCAGGACATATCCTGACTCCAGGAGGAATAGATGCTCATATCCATTTTATTTGTCCCCAACAAATAGAACATGCACTGTTTAGCGGCATCACTACCATGATCGGCGGAGGTACTGGCCCTGCCGATGGCACCAATGCCACCACCGTCACACCTGGAGCATGGAATATCCAAAAAATGCTGGAAGCAGCCGACCATTACCCTATGAATTTGGGATTTTTTGGAAAAGGAAATTGCAGTACCCTAGCCCCACTCAAAGAGCAGGTAGAAGCCGGAGCTCTCGGACTTAAAATCCATGAAGATTGGGGCGCGACGCCTGCTGTGATAGATGCTTCACTGAAAGTAGCAGATGAATTCGATGTGCAAATTGCTATCCATACAGACACCCTTAATGAAGCTGGTTTTCTTGAGGATACTGTAAATGCCATTAAAGGAAGAACCATCCATACCTTCCATACTGAAGGGGCCGGTGGGGGGCATGCTCCGGACATCATTAAAATATCTTCATTTCCCAATGTATTACCCAGCTCGACCAACCCTACCCGTCCGTACACCAAAAACACCATTGATGAGCATTTAGACATGTTGATGGTCTGTCATCATTTGAGCAAATCTATCCCGGAAGATGTTGCCTTTGCAGACTCAAGAATTCGAAAGGAGACCATCGCAGCGGAGGACATCCTCCATGATATGGGCGTATTCAGTATGATGAGTTCTGATTCTCAGGCCATGGGCAGAGTGGGTGAAGTCATTACCAGAACCTGGCAAACTGCACATAAAAACAAAATTCAACAAGGTTTCCTTCCTGAAGACCGAGAGCTTCAAGCGGACAACTTCAGGGTCAAAAGATACATTGCCAAATACACCATCAACCCCGCTATTTCTCATGGAATCGCTAAACATGTCGGTTCCATAGAATCGGGAAAGATAGCTGACCTGGTACTGTGGAAGCCTGCTTTCTTTGGGGCAAAACCAGAAATGGTAATTAAGGGTGGAATGATCACCGCCAGCAAAATGGGAGACCCCAACGCCTCCATCCCTACCCCTCAACCTGTAATCATGCGGAATATGTTTGGAGCCCATGGCAGCGCCCTTGAAAAAACCTCTGTCACTTTCATCTCTAAAGCAGGATTGGAAAACAACATCAAAGAAAAATATGGGTTAAAAAAAGAGGTTGTGCCCGTAGAGGGTTGTAGAAACATTGGAAAAAAAGACCTGATCCATAACGACAAGACCCCGGTTATAGAAGTCAATCCAGAAAACTATGAAGTTTCCGTTGAGGGTAAGGTAATTACTTGTGAACCTTTAGAAGTACTCCCTCTGGCACAACGTTATTTCCTATTTTGATATCATATCACCCAATCCCTAAATATGATCTGCAAACAAGTCTTAGGCAATCTTTCCTCATATCCCATTGACAACAAAAAGGTCGAAGAATTAAAATTGGAATGGTTTGAAGCCCCAAAACGTATTTTGCGCAAAACAACTGACACAGGCACTGAGGTGGCTATAAAATTCCTCAGAGAAGGCAGCCGACTTTTGGAAGGTGACATTCTTTTTGAGGATGAGACCAAATTGATCGTAGTTAGTATTTCACCTTGTGATGCCATTGAGATCACCCCGAGGTCAATGTATGAAATGGGTACCATTTGCTATGAAATAGGCAATAAGCATTTACCACTCTTTATTCAGGATGATAAAGTATTGGTTCCGTACGAAAAACCACTTGAGAGATTGCTGATTGCCACAGGATATCAAGTTACTAAAACCCATTGCAAACTATTGAACATGCTAAAAGCCAATGTGGATCATTCCCATGGCAAGCAAGGAGGATCCCTTTTCTCCAAGATTCTGGAATTGACCACTAAAGAATAACCTAATGGGCATCAAGAAAAATAAAAATTTAACTTATACCCATTCGGGTGGTCAATTGCTTCATATTCTGCATATCGCGGATCCAACGCTGCCTGTTGGTGGCTTTTCTCACTCCAATGGACTGGAGACTTACGTGCAGCAAGGTCTGGTCAAAGATGTCCAAAGCACCATAAAGTTCATCAAAGCCATGCTAGAAAACAACTACAAATACAATGATGGCTTCTTGGTAAGTCTAGCCCATGCATATACTTCTGCCAAAGACATTGAGAAACTGGTCGCTTTGGATATTGAAAGTCATGCACTGAAATCCCCTATGGAAATCAGAGAGGCAAGTGTAAAGATGGGGACAAGGCTATTAAAAATCTATATTGAATTTATTGACTCCTCCCTTCTTGAGGAGTTCCAGCACCAAGTCAAAGAAAAGTCCGCATATGGGTATTTTCCTGTGGTATATGGGCTGATCACTGCTCTGTTAGAAATTCCAATGCAAGATGCCATAGCTTCATTCCTTTACAATGCCACAGTAGCCATGATGACCAATGCGGTTAAGCTGGTTCCTTTAGGACAAATGGATGGACAAAGAATTCTTTTCGGTACCCACACCATGATCCAGGAAGTTACCAAGGATATTCTGAACCTTGATCTTGAAATGCTGGGTCTTTGTAACCCTGCTTTTGATATCAGAAGTATGCAGCATGAAAACCTATATTCAAGGCTTTACATGTCTTAATCATTTAGCTATGAAAGAAGAAAGAAAATACATTAAAATTGGTATAGCAGGCCCAGTTGGGTCTGGAAAGACTGCTTTAATCGAAAGGCTGTCCAGAAGAATGGCCAAAGGTTACAGCATAGGTGTCATCACCAATGATATTTACACCAAAGAAGACGCCCTTTATTTGACCACAAACTCCCTGTTACCAGAAGACCGAATCATTGGTGTAGAAACTGGAGGCTGTCCTCATACAGCTATACGAGAAGACGCTAGCATGAACTTGGAAGCAGTAGATGAAATGGTTAGCAGACATCCTGATGTAGAAATAATATTTATTGAAAGCGGAGGAGACAACCTATCTGCTACTTTCAGCCCAGATTTGGCTGATGTCACCATCTTTGTCATCTCAGTGGCTGAAGGGGAAAAAATCCCGAGAAAAGGAGGGCCGGGCATTACCCGATCAGACCTCTTGGTCATCAATAAAATTGATTTGGCGGCTATGGTTCATGCCAATTTGGAAGTAATGGAAAATGACTCCCGCAAAATGAGAAATGGACAGCCTTTCGTTTTTACCAACCTCATGAATGACACAGGTTTGGACAGTATTATTCAATGGATCCAGCGTTATGCTTTGATCGAGGAAAATGCTGTGGAACCAGAACTATGGCGCTAATGGAAAAATATCATCTCAAAACTGGACTTCGTCAGCATACAATACTTAAAGACGTTTACTTTACGCCTCCTTTTAACCTGGTGGAAGTAAGGGAGAATAAGAAAGATTTACTGCTTGAGGTGATGGTCATGAGTTCTTCCCCAGGCATGCTCAATGATGATCATTACGATATCAATATCGAGGTAATCGACCATTCCGCCCTTAACCTTCAAACACAGTCCTATCAAAGAATTTATGTTTCTAAAAAGGGTACTACTCAAAAAATGAATGTAAAAGTGGGAAAAGAAGCCTATTTTAGCTATGTCCCCCACCCCACTGTACCCCACAAGGGAGCCAATTACAAAACTGAAAACACCATTTATCTGAAACCTAGCAGTACCTTGGTCTGGGGAGAAATTCTTACCTGTGGCCGAAAATTCATGGATCAAAATGAAGAATTTACTTTCACCAAATATCACGCCATCACACAAGTGTATGTTGATGGAAGGTTAATATTCAAAGACAACCTTTACCTAATGCCTGAAAAAATAAACGTTCAAGATATGGGGCTATATGAAGGCTTCACCCATCAAGGTTGTCTACTCTATATAACACCAAATGCAGATGTAAACCTTAAAAAGGCCAGTTTTGCTCAAATTTTGGAAGGAGTTAAAGAAATTGAATTTGGGATCTCTGTTCTCAATCAATCCGCATTGGTCATCAGGTTATTGGGAAATAGTGGTGAATTGCTTTATCAAATCCTCAGTAAAATCCGAATTGGTGAAGACGAAATCATTAACAAATCAATAAAAGAATTATGGGAACAGAACTGAGCATTTTGTTAGGAACTGCTATCTCTATAAGCATCCTGCATACCGTTTCAGGACCGGATCATTACATCCCTTTTATAGCCATAGGTAAATCAAAAGGATGGAAACTTCCAAAAATCCTGTTTTGGACAGTCATTTGTGGCATTGCCCACGTGCTCGCTTCGGTTCTCTTGGCTTTAATTGGTGCTGGATTGGGATTTTCATTGGGTAAAATTGACGTTCTGAATGAACTGAGAGGCGGTCTTGCCAGCTGGGTACTGTTTGGCTTTGGGCTACTCTATTTTCTTTATGGAATGTATGGTGTTTATCGAGAAAAAAGACACAAGCATTTCGATGTGTACGACGATGGATCTGTTTATGTATACGAGCATGACCATAGTAATATGATATATCCGACAAATCGCCAAAAGGTCACCCCTTGGATCTTATTCATTATCTTTCTGCTAGGTCCTTGCGAATCGTTATTTCCATTGTTGACCTACCCCGCTGTCCAACAGTCCTCTTTTAATTTCATGGTTTTGATTTCTGTATTCTTAATCTTTACGGTTTTGACCATGGTCCTCATAGTCATATTAATATATTCAGGTTATCAATTTGTAAAAACATCCTGGTTAGAAAAATACATGACACCTATTGCCGGTGCTTCCATTGCCATCTGTGGAGCTGGAATGATTTTCTTGGGATGGTAAGTTTTAATCATGTTTTTTCATTGACATGAAAAGGCCACTTTAAATTTAATCAAAGTGGCCTTTTTGGGGTATAGCTATCGCTTATACCTTAGGTAATTCCCAGCCATTATGGTAATTGGCATTTACAAGTTGGTTTGCCTCAGGGTCAGTAAACAATCCCTTTTCAGCATCCCAGTATATCTTCTTACCAGTCTTATAAGCAATGTTCCCCATATGTGCATTGATAGCAGCAACACTACCTGTTTGGACTGCACAATTAAGCTTCGAAGCATCATTAGCTTTGATTGCCTCTACAAAATTGGTTGTATGCCGATCTAAGGCATTTCCCTCTGGCTTTACTCTGGCCATTCCTTCAATCAAAGGCTTTCCATTTTTTTGCTCGGCAATAATCTCCCATCCCCCTCTGTTCACCACCAATGTGGCATTATTTCCTATGAAAGCAATGCCTTCAGTGTAACCATAATTTCCTCCATCAATACCCGTCGCATGCTCCCACAGCATGTTGAATCCATCGTATTCATATACTGTCTGAAGGGTATCAGGTGTCTCTGAAGCGTCATCTGGATAAGCTAGCTTTCCTCCAGATGCCATAACGGACTTCGGTGCGCTAACTCCCATAGCATACAAGGCAATATCAATTTCATGTACCCCCCAATCAGTCATCAACCCACCGGCATAATCCCAAAACCAACGGAAATTAAAATGGAAACGGTTTTCGTTAAAGGCTCGATCTGGTGCCGGGCCCAGCCACATTTTATAATCCACTCCTGCTGGAGGTGTACTATTGGGTTTTACCGGAACAGGGTTCATCCAACCTTGATAAGCCCAACATTTTACCAAGCGGATATTTCCAAGTTGTCCAGATTTCACAAATTCAATGGCTTCGTCATATTGACTGCCACTTCGCTGCCACTGGCCGACCTGCACTAACTTGCCATAACGCTCAGCCGCCTTGACCATCAGGTTACATTCTTGGATTGAATTGGCCAATGGCTTCTCTACATAAGCATGCTTTCCGGCAGCAAGGCTATCTATTAAAGTCAAACAATGCCAATGATCAGGCGTACCGATGATGACCACATCGATATCCTTATCTTCCAGCATTTTTCTATAATCCTTATAAAGTTTTGGCTTCTTACCCCTTTGCTTTTCAACATCAGCAGCCCTCCTGTCCAATACGCTTTGGTCAATATCCGCGATGGCCACACAATTGACCTGTGGCATTTTTAAAAACGAATTCATATTGGACCAGCCCATCCCATTGGCACCGATAAGGCCGACATTCACTTGGTCATTGGCTCCAATTTTCCGTGTAAACTGCCCAAAGTCTTTAGCGGATAAAACAGTTGGAATAGAAAGTGCTGCCGTTGCCAGCAGGGAGTTTTGCAAAAATTTTCTTCTTGAAGACATCTTTGTTTTTTTGGGTTAGTGGTTAAATATTGTCCGAGATCAAAGTTTCCTGACCCAGATATTTCTAAAATTCACCGGATTGCCATGGTCCTGTAACTTGATTGGCAACTCCGCTTCATGGGGTTCATATTGGTGAACCCCGATATACGCAGTTGAGCCTTTTACTTCATAATGATTTTGTACCAAAATACCATTATGGATGACCGTTACATAAGCAGGTCTGATCAACATGCCATCCTCATTGAACCTAGGTGCTGTAAAGAACACATCATAAGTATTCCATTCTGTGTGAGGTCGCGTAGCATTTACTAAAGGTATACCTTCTTTGTATAAAGAAGCTGCTTGACCATTAGAATAAGTGCGATTATCATAGGAATCTAAAATCTGTACTTCATAGCGATCCATAAAGAATAGCCCACTATTTCCTCTTCCTTGCCCGTCTCCTTTCACCACATCTGGTGCTTTCCATTCGATATGTACCTGCACATCCCCAAAAGACTCTTTAGTGGCAATATCACCTTTGCCAGCCGCCACTGTAAAGATACCATCATGCACACTCCATTCAGCATCACCTCCGGTTTTATAACTTTTCCATGCACTCAAATCACTGCCATCAAAAAGAACAATAGCATCAGAAGGCGGTAGATGATTTTCTTCCCCAGGAGTAACTTTCCTAGGTTCTGGTTCCCATACTTCTGTTGCTTCTGGAGGTAATTGAATTTGCTTGTGCTGAGCCAGAGCTGGAATGCTCAATAGACTTCCCGCAACAATCGGGATTAATAGGTTTAATTTCATTGTAAATTGGGTTTCTAATAAATACAAGGTTGGAAGTTAATTGATTTGAGCTAAAATGAAAAGTGAAATTATTATTCTTATTCCATCATTTGACCAATGGTCTATAATTCCTAAATCGATTTATTTTGATTCCATTGAAACAATCGAGTAGGAAGCAAAGATAGGGAGCTACCCTAACTTTGCTGTCCTCTCACACCACCCAGCGTACGTTTGTCGTACTGGGCGGTTTCTTTAAATATTTAACGTAGTTCTCTTTTAGGCTGTACAAGCCTATGGAGCGGAACCATTTTAGGTTCATTCCTTCGTGGGCGGCATGGGTTATAGACAGCCTGTACCACCCCTTGGAGCTTCCTGCCGTTGTCCAGCTCCTGTTCCAAGGTACACCAAGACCGTGTAGGAACTTGGCCAATGATAACGCCCGTTTGCATTGCTTTAGCCGAAAACAACGGATCCTACGGTTGAGCCAGCCCTCTAATACCTTTAGCTTTGTGAGCATTTGGGCCTTTTTAAAGTAGTTGAGCCATCCCCGCAGAACGGGGTTGAGTTCCCTGACCAACTGTTCGAGGCTGATGCCCCGATTGCGTTGGCTCAGTTGCTTTAGCTTTGCTTTTAAGCGATTTTCACTCACTTTGCTAAGTCCAAGCCGTCCATCACTTAGGAGCCTGTGACCTAGAAAGTTCAGTTCATGTGGCCTGCTTATCTTGCTCTTTGCTCTGTTCACTTTCAGCAACATGCGCTGTTCTATGAACACTGTCAGGCTCGATAATACCCGATTGGCTGAGGCTTCGCTTTTGACCATTACAATTAAGTCGTCTGCGTAGCGTGCAAAGCGGTGGCCACGGACTTCCAGTTCCTTGTCCAGTTCATCCAGTACGATGTTCGACAGCAAGGGTGATAACGGACTGCCTTGGGGCGTGCCTTTTATCCGTTGGCCAACCAGTCCTTCTTTGAGCAGTCCTGCCCGTAAGAATTTGCCGATTAGCTTCAGTAGGCGTTTGTCTCCGACCCGTGTACCTAACAGCCACAAAAGCCTGTCGTGGTTCACTTTGTCGAAAAACTTCTCCAAGTCTATATCCACTATCCAGCCCCGGCCTTCCGATACGTCTTGGGTGGCCTGCTGCAGGGTATCATGTGCCCCACGGTCTGGCCTAAAGCCGTAGCTTCTTTCCGAAAATGTGGGATCGTAGTGTTGGCTTAGCACCTGACTGATGGCCTGTTGTACCAACCTGTCTTTTACCGTGGGAATCCCCAGGATCCGTACTCCGCCATTGGGTTTGGGAATTTGTACTTCATGTACTGCCTGTACCTGGTAGTTGCCCGTGATAATTTGGTGTTGGAGCTGTTGGTAGTGGCTCCCAAACCATTCCTGCAACTCCTTCGTTGTCATCCCGTCAACTCCCGAACTGCCCTTGTTGGAAACTACTTGCCGCAATGCGGCAACAAGGTTCGATGGCGACACTACCTTTGCCATCAAGTCCTTGGTCAAGGCTCGTTCTTCCGAACATCTTGACAACCACTCCCGCTTAACCTTGCCGCCCGACTTGTAGAATACGTCTGCGCCTCTGACCGCATGGCCACACGGCCATGCGTCCAGTCCTGCTAGACTCATCTGACCACTGTTGTGTTTTCCTGCTTTCATTGTGGTTGTTGCAATTTGTCCGGTAACTGCTCCTTGTTTAAAGATTTGGCCCTTCACTCCAGCCCCATTACAGGGCCTTCTTCACTACTATGGCCGCTGCTGACTCCCCGATCTCCTCTCGGATACGGGGCCTCCCGCGTTAAGCTAAACTTCATCCACTTTACCTTACTGCATTTACCACCTTGCTTACGTTTGGCGTTTGGAGTTCGGTGTCTATTGCCACCTCGTCCCACAAGTAGGCCTTATATGCAGTTCTTGTTCATTAAGGCAAAGTTTTGTCTTAGGCTTCTTTCAGATTTCGGGTCGCCCCGAACACCCTTGCCCTCAACTAATGGTTCGTGTCAACTCGCCCATAAGGGACTTAAACCCTCTTGGAGTTTAGCATGCACGGCAAACAAAAATCCGAGAACTTTAAAGAAGTCTCGGATTTATAAAATTTCATCAATTATAAACAGCTTTTAAACCAATTCCTTGATTTTTCGCTTTAAACTCTTCATCAAATCCCTTGGATAACTCCTGTCACCAATAAATACATCCGTCATGGCTGAGATAAAATAATCACCGTACTTCTTCATCAAGAAGTTCCTGATCATCCGCTGACTATAAAACCACTTCGAAACACTTACGCCAGTAATGACTTCCGGGAGCAAGTCTTCCTCTAATTTACTTTGGTAAAGTTCTCCTGCCTTTTGAGGATTCAGCTCTGCTTCGGCAATAGCTTCCACGACTAGCTGTCCACTCAAAATGGCATTGGAAATTCCTTCTGCGGTCACTGGATCTGCAAAACCCGCCGCATCTCCTATCAAAAACACATTGTTTCTGTAAAAGCCATCCGTCCTTGGAGCAACTGGAATTTGGAATCCATGCGCTTTTTCACTGATCACTTCTTTGATGCCCAATTTCTCCACATACTTTCTATAATGGGCTTTGAGGTCAATCCTCACCTTTCTGGCTGAAGCGACGCCTAAAGACAAATGATTCTTTTTGGGGAAGCTCCAGGCATAGCCATGTGGAATGGTATCCACGTCAAACCTTACTTCCTGCGACAAACGCTCAAAATCTTCAGGGCTTACCTCCACTTCATACTCCAATGCCGGAATCAACTTTCTGGTCTCTTTCCATCCTGCCATCTTGGCTGTTGGACTAAGTGCTCCATCTGCAGCTATGATCATCTTGGCCTGAATATCTCCTTGGCTGGTGTGTAAAGTAGGCATTTCACCAAAAGTAATCCCATTAAGCTTATGTCCTTCTTTCACATCTACACCAAGTTCCTTGGCCTTTTTGATGATAAAATGATCAAAATCATCACGCATCACCATACTAATTACAGGCACATCCCGCTTGGTGGTCAGCATCATCTCCTCATTTTCAAAATAAAGATTGATCTGATAAAATTCTCTTTCAACCACAGGTGAAATATCAAAAGGCATGTTTCTCCTACCTCGAAACACAAAACCACCACCACAAGTCTTGTACCTTGGCAAGGTTTCCTTCTCAATCAATACAGTAGATATTCCTTTTTTTGCTAAACTATAAGCTGCCGAAGCTCCCGCAGGCCCGCTGCCAATGACAGCCACATCATATTGACTCATTCTCGTGATTGGAAATTTGAATTAAAAACTATTTCAAATAAAACATATTACGCAGATAAAACCTCATAAATCGTAAATTTTGTAATGTCAAACGATTTTACTTGTAATGCTTGAAAACACTTCTCCATTAAGGACATCAATCAAACCTGTTTAATAAAAGGGCATTACAAAAAGGTGTTTGACCTATTCCAGATAAAACCCTTAATTTTGACTATCCAAAATCAAAAAGATCTATAGGGCAATTTATCATGAACAATCGACAACTCTTTTTATCCCATCTGGCACAAACAACTGACTTTCCCTTACTGATAGAAATAGAAAAGGCAGAAGGTGTCTATATGTATGGACCTAAGGGAGAAAAATACATGGACTTGATTTCAGGTATTGGAGTCAGTAATGTGGGACACCGACACCCAAAAGTCGTCAAAGCTATTCAAGATCAATTGGATAAATACATGCATCTGATGGTTTATGGAGAATATGTACAGTCTCCCCAAGCCCAACTGGCCAAGGCTTTGGTTAGCACATTGCCTGAAAGATTGGACAATGTCTATCTTGTTAATAGTGGCAGTGAGGCTGTAGAAGGTGCGTTGAAACTGGCCAAAAGATACACAGGTAGAAGAGAAATCATAAGCTGTGTCAATGCTTATCACGGATCTTCCCATGGAGCATTATCTGTTGGTGGAAATGAAATTTTCAAAAGAGGCTACAGGCCATTATTACCTGGTATTACCAATGTACCTTTCGGGGAAATGGAAGCTTTGGAGCAAATCACTGAAGAAACGGCAGCATTTATCATTGAAACTGTCCAAGGAGAAGGAGGAATTAGGGTTGCGTCCAAAGAGTTTTTTCAGGCACTCCGCCATAAATGCGACGAAACGGGTACTTTACTGATTCTGGATGAGATTCAAGCTGGATTTGGCAGGACGGGCAAATTCTGGGCTTTTGAACACTACGGTATTGAACCTGATATATTGGTCTGTGCCAAAGGAATGGGAGGTGGAATGCCCATAGGAGCCTTTATTGCGGCCCAACCGGTGATGGCTGTATTTAAAAATAATCCACTACTGGGTCATATCACTACCTTTGGAGGTCACCCGGTAAGTTCAGCTGCATCTTTGGCAACCATCCAAGTACTAAAAGAAGAAAAACTGATCGAACAAGTAGCCGCAAAAGCAGAGCTGTTTAAAAAGTTACTGAAACATGATAAAATCAAAGGCATCCGCAACAAAGGCCTGATGATGGCTGTGGAGTTCGAATCATTTGAGGTGTTAAAACCGATTATCGATAGGGCAATTGAATTGGGAATCATCACCGATTGGTTTTTATTCTGCGAGGACAGCATGCGCATTGCCCCTCCCCTGACCATTACCGAAGAAGAAATCCAAAAAGCCTGTATGGTGATTCTTCAGGCCATTGAGGAAAATAGTTAATCAGTTGATTTAAAGGAACGGCAATCGCCCTATTTGATCTGATACTTATCAAATAGGGCGTTTTTGTAATATTTCTTCATTCAAAATTTAAGCCTCAAAAGACAAATCACCAAGAGCCAAAGCAGTAAATAGTCCCCATTACTGAACATATGCTAGGAATGTATCAAAAACAACTCTTTTTCAAAACCTAGCAGAAATTATTTTCCGTAAATTTTGCGTAGCTAAATAACTACATATATATTTGTAGTTAAATGACTACATAATGAAATTAAGAAGAGATGTATTCCAAGCCATTGCAGATCCAACCAGACGGGCAATTCTGCTCCTGGTAGCTTCTCAATCGATGACAGCAGGTGCCATTGCGAACAACTTTGATACAGCAAGACCCACTGTGTCCAAGCATCTTCAGATACTTACTGCCTGTGAATTATTGGCTCAAGAACAACAGGGCCGGGAAATCATCTATCATTTTAATCCCAACAAAATGAAAGAGGTAGCTGACTTTATAGAACCTTTCAGAAAAATGTGGGATGACCGCTTTAATAAACTAGAGGAAATAATGAAAAAACACCAACCTAATCAATAGCCCCAAATGGAACTAAAAACAAAGGTAAATACCGAAGAAGGTAAACAGGAGATTTTTATTACCAGAGAATTTGACTTGCCAGTAGACCTGCTCTTTAAAGCCTACATTGAGCCCCAAATCGTGGAACAATGGATGGGAACCAAGGTACTTAAACTAGAAAGTAAAAAACATGGCAGCTTCCAATTTGAAACCACTGACCCCAAAGGAAACAAACATTGTTTCAACGGTGTAATCCACGAGTTTACTCCTAATGAGAAAATCATCAGAACTTTTGAGATGGAAGGTGCATCGTTCGGTGTACAGTTAGAAGTACTGGAATTCCTTAAGCTTACTTCCAACCAAAGTAAGCTCCAAAAGCAAGTGATTTACCAATCAGTAGCCTATAGAGATGAAAACTTAAAACTTCCCTTCAGACAAGGTATCAATTGGGCGCATAATCGTTTGGAAGAAATTGTAAAATCACTCAAATAAAAAACTATGACAAAGAGCAATAGGATCATCTATTGGGTAGCTACCATTTGGCTAGCTTTAGGCATGACCTCCACTGGCATTGTACAACTGATTAAAATGGAAGAAGAAGTGTCAAATTTTTCATCATTGGGCTATCCGCTTTACCTAATGACCATTATTGGTATTTGGAAAATCCTAGGTGTTGTTACAGTGCTCATCCCAAAATATCCATTATTGAAAGAGTGGGCTTATGCTGGCTTCTTCTTCACTATGACCGGAGCCATTATCAGCCACTTGGCCATTGGAGATCATCCAACCACTTTATTTGGCCCTTCCCTACTACTTGTACTTACCATAGTATCATGGTATTTTAGCCCTGATCTAAACCATTGTAAACCCAAAACTGAATAGCATGAACACCAAAGTTGACCTGTTTTTGGAAAAGGCCCAAAAGTGGCAGAATGAAATGAAGTTGATGAGAAAAATTGCCTTGGATTGTGGACTCACCGAAGATTTCAAGTGGATGCACCCTTGTTACACGCTAAAAGGCAATAATGTGGTTTTGATCCATGAATTCAAAGAATACTGTGCGTTCCTCTTCCATAAAGGAGCTTTGCTAAAAGACCCGGAAAACATCCTGATCCAACAAACTAAAAATGTCCAATCAGCACGTCAAATCCGATTCACTCACATCGATGACATTGTCAAGCAGCAGACCACCATCAAAGCTTATATTTATGAAGCTATTGAAATAGAAAAAGCGGGTTTGGTGGTGGAAATGAAAAAAACCACGGAATTTGATGTACCTGAGGAATTGGAAGATAAATTCAAGGAAACGCCTTCGTTCAAAACCGCTTTTGAAGCCTTGACCCCAGGAAGGCAAAGAGGCTATCTGCTCCATTTTTCTCAAGCAAAACAAGCCAAAACCCGTATCTCGAGGATTGAAAAAGCCATGCCTGATATCTTTGAGGGAAAAGGACTAAATGATAGATAGATTAAAAAAAAGATGGAGCCAAGAGCCCCATCTTTTCTGCGAAAACATATGTCAAATCAAGTTAACCTTAGAAATTCATTGTTCCATTGGACTGGAGGGTATATCTGAATGTTTGATAACCTCCAGCAAAAGGGTCTATATCCTCATGAGCAGGATTCCCTTCGTAATAGCTGATCATTTCCAACTTGGCATAATTACCTGCATTGGTTTTAACCAAAATCACTACTCCTGCTAGAGGTGTAACAATATGGGTTGGTTGATCATATAAGTACCATCCATTTCCACTTCCTGTTGGAATGGCATTTCCCTCCTCAGTATCTATCGCAAATTCCGCTGTGGTGGGGACCGATTCCAATTCATCGAAAATTACTCCGTTTAATACGGTAGCTTCTGCATTTCCGTCACCATTCACGCCATTATTTACAATAATGGTGGTTCCGAAAAATCCCAGATCCCAATCGCCATCTTCAGAATCTACAACTGCGTTGTTTTCTAAGCTGTAATAAACAAATTCAGTTCCTCCTGACTGGGCACCTGGAGCATATAAATCCTCCACCAAAACCGCTTCCAATTCCACTTCTGGTTCGGTTTCGTCGTTATCAGTGCATGCGGTAAATAAAGGCAATGCCAACATTGCCAAAATGAAATAGTTTACTTTTTTCATGTTATTGATGATCATTTAAATAATTGATTTAGTGAGGTATTGATTCCTATAAAATAGGTTCTTCCGGGATTGGTGGCATCATATTGATTCAAGGCGTCTGTGATGTTTTTCACGCCTGTCTCCACTTCAATCCCATTGTCAAATTGTTTGTTTAAAGTCAGGTGAATTTGAAATACACCATCTGCATATTCTGATTCATCGTCCAGAATTTGATTGCCATTAATATCTCCAAAGCCATACTTGCCTCTATAGATTCCTCTTAGCGCCATATTGACTCCTGTATGCTTTTCCCAAAAGTTTACCTTCACATTTCCACTGTGACGACTGCGGTTAAACAATCCACCATAGTCTGCCTTTGTTACTCTTGTCGTTTGGTTCTGTTCATTTCTCTTGAAGTATTCACCATTTTCGATTCCGTCAAGTACTTCCTGATCCCTGCTATCCAAATAAGCGTATCCCAAAGAAAAACGCCACTGAGTGCCCACTCGGTAGTTGACATCTACTTCTGCTCCTTGTGTAATCACTTCGCTAAGGTTAAGGTAGCTGTAAACGTGCTGGCTATTGGTCAGCCTCGCCACCGCAGCGGTCTCAATCAGGTTATAAATCTGGTTTCTGTAAAAGTTCGTCCTGACAAGAAGATCTTCGCTGACCCGCCATCTAAAGCCCGTATTAAACGCCCAGCTATGCTCTGCATCCAAATCTCCAAATAAGCTTGGATCCATTAATATTTGCTGTACCTGACCTTGCTCCTGCAATCGGGCAACACCATCTTCCACCAAATTGGCCCCATAGACATAATAGCCTACAGCAGCATTATTGAAGTTGAGCAATAGCTGCCTGAAATCCGGGGACTTGAAACCTGCCCCAATGGAAGCCTGCCAGCTAAATTGATCAGAGAATTTGTACATGGCAGAAATTTTAGGGCTCACACGTCCACCATATTGACTGTGATGATCTCCTCTGGCTCCTGTCACCACATTCCATTTATCGGAAGGGGCCCACTGATGCTGCAGGTAAAGGTAGCTGGCATCAAACCGGTTGACATCATCATAGCGAGTTGCCTCTACAGTCTCTATCTGATGTCCCACCCCCACTGTCAGCAATTGCTTGTCGCCCAGTGTATGATCTGTTTGAAGCTCAGTACGGTGATAGTTTTGGGAAAAATCTTCCTTATCCAGAAATGCCCCATCTTCGCGATAAACAGTAGAAGAATGTGTATCAAAAATGGTTGTGGTATGTCGCAGCGTAAAGTTCCAGTCTTTCGAAGGCTTAAAGGCTACTGAAGGGTTGATATTGATATCCCTCCGGCTGCCTTCCATGTCAGCAATCACAGATTCATTTCCTCTGGTCGTTTCCATGATATCCTGGTATTTTTCATCATAGAACCTGCTGCTAAGATTGATTTTCCATTTCTCTCCCAAGTCTTTTCCCAATTTCAATTGGGCAGTTTGGGCATCATAAGGGGATTTGGTATTGCCCAAACTTTCTGGGCTCAAATCATAGCCATCTGTACTGTAATGATTGTAGTAGCCATAAAGCTGCCAACCATTTTCCTGCCAGCCTACCTCCCCTCCCAAGTCTAGGGATTTAAAAGAACCATACCTGCCCATTACCTTAGCGGTCAATTTTTCTTCTTGTTTTTTAGTAATGATATTCACTACACCGGCCATTGCCTCACTGCCATAAATCGCACTGGAAGGCCCTCTAAGAATTTCTATTCGCTCGATATTGCTGACACTGATCCTATCCAGATCAAAAGTTCCTCCTGTCCTACCAATCAAAGGTTCTCCATCCAACAAAATCAGGATGTAATCTGAATCCAAGCCCTGCATTTGTAAACCTGTTCCATGATCGGCCACAAGCTGTAAACCTGTCTGTTCACTCAACACATCTGATAACCTGAATGCTCCGGTTTCCTGTATTTTCTCAGTTGTCAATACCTTTACAGGCATGGGTAAATCCTCTACACTTCTGTTGGTCCGCGTAGCAGAAAGAACGTATTCATCCATCTGGCCAAGCGATTCTTTGAGGATTACTTTGGGGTTTTGTTGTAATTCCCCTACTGTGATTTCAACTTTCTCATACCCCATGGCATAGATTTGCAAAACCGTGGATGCTTCATATGCGGCCAGGTTGATTTGCACCATACCGTCCTCATCGACTGTGAGCAACTGCTGCTCACCCATGCGGACAATGCCATGCCGAATAGGGCTTCCTTTGGCATCCTGAACTTGAACCTGCAAGGCTTGCCCATAAGCAAAAACCAACTCACAGATTAAGTTGAGTAATAGGGTATAAATAATCTTTTTCATCATATTTAAATACTACTGACTTCAAGAGTTAAATGAACCCCGGACCGAAGCCCGAGGATTCAAAACAACTCAAAAAGTAAAGAGACAATTATAAAAAATTGAGTTCGTCTTAAATGCGCGGTAAGTTGTCTATCAAATTTTTCCAACTTACATTTTGAGGAATTCCAGGCTTCCTCAATCCGAAATATTGTGCGATCAGTTCACCAGCTTGATCATAAAGTTCCACAGAAGACACCAATCCATCCGTAGTGTTTTTATGCACCACCCAAGCACTGTCTATGGTGTCCTCATTGAGGTGCATCACAAAATCCGGGTCCATGACATTGAACCAATTGTCCAGCTGTCTGGTAGTTCTCACTTTCCCTTGATGGATTTGGATGTTTCCTCTATTTCCAGCAAAGATCATGATGGGTAATTTCTTTGCAGAAGCCGTTTCCAGTATATTTCTAACTACTAGTTTTTCAACAGGGTAGGCCCATTTTTCGCCTATCAATTTTAAAGCCTCCAAACGATGTATTTTGTATTTCTTGAGCATCCCAAAAAAGTCATGGGTATCCTTCATATTTTCCCAATCCTCTCTAAATGCAGCCGCGTTTACCTCTTTGGCATATTCAGGGCCAGGAATGGTCTCCATGTCCAAAACAGCGGATTGATCCAAAGCTTTATACGCTTGCGTCAGTTGCTCAAAGACCTCCAGGTTGCTTTCTTTTTGCATATAAATCTTCAAAATGGCATCTCCAGCTTTGTCAAAAAACTGAAAGCTTTTCATTGGCCCTCTTGCTCCCTGAATTTCAGCGGAGAAACCAAACTTCCAATTGCTAAAAAATATCCTTTGCTCAATGGGGCCAATCACCGTGGCTATTTGATTTGGAGAGGTACCATGAATACTGATTTTCTGAAAAGTACCTTTATGTTCCAAAACACATCCCTCGGAACGTGTCAAAGCCAAAACCCTCCCTAAATCTCTGCATTGTAAGATGAAATCCGCCCAATTCCCTTTCAATAGCACTACACCTTCTCCTATAGATGTCGCTAAAAGCTCAGCTTCCGAAACACCCAATTGCTTGGCCGCTTCCCTGATTCTGATACCTGGATTTTTTGCTTTGAAGTTTTTATATTTTTCTTTTAACTCGTTGTCTTTAACAATTGTATTCATATTCAAGCTGTTTTAAATGAGATGTATTGTTTGTTGTTGACCAGTGCTTCAGAACTGATCAATAAAGCATTTTCTATAGAAGGGTGAGGCAAAACTGAAATGGGATGCCCATAAATTTCAGTCAGTTTTTCTTCCTGCATTGTTTCCTGAACACTACCGGAATAACGAATATTGCCTTCCTTCATCAACAGGATCTTATCGGCATATTGAGCAGCCAAATTGAGATCATGTAAAATGGCAAAAACACCAATGTTTCGCTTTTTTAGCTGTTGCACAATACTTAGCACCAAATGCTGTTGGGCGATATCCATACTCGAGGTAGGTTCATCCAAAAACAAGTACCTAGGAAAGGGCTTGTCTTCCCAAATTTGGAGAAGAACACGGGCCAAGTGCACCCTTTGTCTTTCACCGCCTGAGAGTTCATTGATCATTCTATGCCTAAAAGCTTCAACCTGCGTGAGCTTCATCACTTCTTCCAAAAGTTGGGAAGAACGCGTCTGCTTATCATGGGATAAAGCGCCTAGTCCCACTATTTCCTCTACAGAGAAAGGAAAATTAACAACCGAATGCTGTGGCATCACTGCCCGATATTTTGCCAGCTCGTTGGTTTTGAGGCTTTCGATCGCTTCACCGTTAATAGTTATTTTGCCATTCGAACAAACTTGTTCTCCAGTCAGTAACTTAAGCAAAGTGGATTTCCCTGCTCCATTAGGGCCCAGTACCACAGCCAGCTCACCCGAAGAAATTGAAACATCAATTTCTTCCAAAATCGGTCTATTTTTTAAACAAAAATGAATTCCATTGGCTGTGATCATACGGTTATTCTTTTTTGCTTAAAATTCATCAGTATATAGATAAAGAACGGTGCACCTAAAATGGCCGTAATGATTCCTATGGAGAGTTCTGCGGGGGCCACTATTATCCTCGAAAGGACATCAGAAACCAACAACAAAATCCCTCCTGTCAGAAATGAAACTGGCAAAAGCGTATGATGGTCAGATCCCAAAACCATTCGGACCAAATGAGGCACTACCAGTCCTACAAAACCAATGGCTCCTGTCACAGACACCCCTGCACCTACGGCCAAGGCACTAAAGAACAGTACCACATACTTTACTTTTTGTACATTTACACCCATATGGAAAGCTTCTGATTCTCCGATTGCAAGGGCATTCAATGACCTTGGAAATGACATGATGATTACAGAACTAAGCAAGACCAATGTTCCAGCTATATAAAGCTTTGTCCAACTGGCGCCTCCCAAACTTCCCAAACTCCAAAATGTAAAGTTTCGAATGGCATTATCATCTCCATAATAAATTACCAAACTTATCAAAGCTGCTGAGAGTGCATTGATGGCCACTCCAGCCAATATCAAAATGGAAATATCAGTTTTGCCTCCTTTACTGGCCAATCTGTAAGCCAGGAAAGTATTCAGCAAGCCTCCTATAAAGGCAGCAAATGGCAAAGCAAAGACTCCCATGATGGATTGCAATTGCCAACCAATCGTTCCTGAAAAAACGATCATGATTACCGCAAACAAAGCACTTCCCGAACTGACACCTATGATGGCAGGCTCTACCAATGGATTTCTAAAAAGCCCCTGTAAAGAGGCCCCTGCAACAGCCAAGGCACCCCCAACCAAAATCGCCAACAATACTCTTGGTAACCTTATGGTCCACAATACAGCCATTTTTTCATCAGGAACTTCGATTAAATTTAAGCCAAACTTGCTCAGAATGATATTCACTACTTCTGACAGCGATATGGGGTAAGCTCCTGTCAGCAAGGCTAATAGTGCCGAAGCTAAAAGCAACACAAAGCATATCCCCAGAATTAATGGGCGTTTGGATCGGACAGTATGATAATTTAAAGACAGTAACATGGCTTTAAACTTAAGGGTGGGTCTTTTCGAATAACTCAATGGCTGCCTTACCCAGTCTGGGCCCAAATCCAGAGAGATAATGACCATCCATTGCTATCAGTTGATCTTTTTTCCAAGCTTCAGTTTCAGTGATTCCTTGAATGGCCTTCAAACCATCTTTTCCTCCTGATGCTTTCCAACCCGATTCAAACAGTAAGATGTATTCAGGATTGATAGCAGCCAAAGCTTCTGGAGTAAGTGGTTTCATTCCTTCAAAGTCCACTGGGGATTTCTTGCCTCCTGCCAATTGGATGATGGCATCTGCAAAAGTTTCCTTTCCAGCCAAAAAGACTGTTTCAGGGCCTCTAGACATGATAAAAATCACTTCAGGGTTTCGCTTATCCTTAGTCTTCAATGTCTCCAACCTACTAAAATCTTGTTCGAGATTACCCACTAATTTTTTGGAATTTTCTTCTTCTTTAAAAAGCTGTCCAACAGACTCTATCAAACTTATTGAGCTGGATTTATCAAGTGGTTTTTCAAAAACATGAACCTCCTTGCCGCTATTTTGAAGTTGGAAAAGGACGTCATCATTAAGGTAACCTTCTTCCACCAAAATCATATCCGGACCAAGCGAAAGTATCCCTTCCGCTTGAATCTGATTTCTATATCCAATAGAAGGCAATGATTGCATGCTGGCAGGGTAAGTACTTGTTCTGTCCGTTGCAATGATCTCATCTCCATGCCCCAATGCAAAGACTATTTCAGTAATAGTCCCCCCTGCTGTGATGATTTTTTTGGACGAATATATTTCTTCTTGCTGAGTACTTTTAGAAGACTTTGAGCCACATGAAAGCATCAAAGCAGATATTAAAAACAGCGTTATAAACCTTTTCATTATTTAGATTAATTATAGATAATTTCACAAAAGTATATCTATTTAGATTTAATCCAAATTAATTATAATTGATAATAACTATCACTTTAGAAATGCAATCAACCTTAAATGATTTTTGAAAAATGATTAAAAAAATTTATCAAGAAACTGATTTTGAATGGTGTATTACTAGCAGAGAATCTAACAATGCAGAAAGGAATGAGTCTGACTTATTTTGATTATTCGAATTCAAAATCCAACATTCCTCCTATTAATCTTTACTATCAAAATGAACATATAAATCCAAGGAAAAACTATTGGTTACTGGGAATAAAACTTAGTCACCCAATTCTTCACAAAAAAAACCAGATGCGGAGATTGCTGTTGCAATTTCTTCTACTTGATCTACTTCGGTAACAACCCTTAAAATCCTATCACAATCTTCCAAGTCAAAATTCCACGCCCCGTTTCCCAAAATCCTGTTTAAAACTGGAGCTACATGATTGACTTCAGTTTCATTATCAATAGATGTTTTAAATACCAAAATCATAACAAAATAGATTTATTTTATCTTAAGGTCATCTCTATATCATTCGACCACTTTTCCGTCTCAAGAAGTGACACAAATATAATCATCTGAAAACCGAACTCTAGAATCATAAAGTTTACTTTCCTAAAATTCAAATCACTCTGTTTTGAATTTTGGGAATTGTGTAATTCATATTTTACTTTCTAGACATAGATAAAGAAAGTACGCGGAAGCAACTCTTTATGTTTTGTTGGTTTTCTTTAGGACAAATTAAAGCTTTAGTAGTGACAACCCTATGTCAGTAGGCTAGTGCATTTCTTTAACCGTTCCCACTTTTTGTGCATTTTTTGAATGATCTTATCCTTCAAATGATCTGGAGACTGAATGTCAGCATATTCTGCAAACATAAAGTACCACCTAATAAAGTCATCCTCATAAGGCAACATAAATGTCATCTCCACTTTATCCGCTACATCTGTTTCGTACACCAAACCGTATTCATATTTAGATTGGTTTAGATACGGTGCCACCGATTTATCCACTTCAACCACAATCTTGGTCAATTCCTTTTTGTTCTCCAACTCCTTTAAATAGGCCTGTAAACTTGGATGTTTGTTTTCAAATTTCTCATCCAATTCCTTCATTGAAATTATTCTATCTATTCGGAAAGTTCTGTAGGCTTTTCTGAGGCGACAATAAGCAATCATATACCATTGATCATAAAAATAATAAATACCCACTGGCTCTATTTCTCTCTCTGACGCAGCATCTTTGCCGATTGCTTTATACTCCATAATCAAAACCACTTTGTTAACTACACCTGAAAGAATCATAGGGATGGTCTTAGGTCTATCGGCTTGTTGAAGAGTATTGGCTTTCTTTCTAATTTCAATATGGGTTTCTGCCTGTTCATATATTTCCTTCTCCCCACTGCGAAGTACAGACCGGATTTTATACATGGCCGATTTAAAATGGGCTGCACTTTCTTTATCCGTTAGTTTCTCAACCATTTTTTCTGCAACTACAAAAGCCATTGCCTCATCTTCTGTGAACATAACAGGGGGTAACCTGTATCCCTCAACCAACGAGTACCCTGAACCTGCTTCGCCGATGATGGGTACACCAGCTTCTTCAAGTGCTTTTACATCTCGATAAACCGTCCGCAAACTAATATCAAAACGATCAGCAATCTGCTGTGCTTTGACCAATCTTTTGGATTGTAAATGGGTCAATATTGCGGTTAAACGGTCTATTCGATTCATATTGTCACCTAGAATTCAAGCTTTAATAATGTAATAAATGTAACATTTTTTCAACTATATGACATTATTGACTTTAGGCAGAATCAAAAGACAGACACATGTTGTCACATTTTAAAATTCATACCCTTTAGATTATATCCTCCATTTATCCTAAAGGGCAGAACTCGTAAACCAAATCCCTTGCGAATGGATAGATAACTATTTATATTGAACAGCTTTTGAAAATATTGTATTTCTCAAAATAACCTTAATAATCACTGCAATTAACAACAATATTAAAATGAAAAACCACATCAACCCTAGAAGGAATTTTTTAAAAAATGCTGCCCTAGGAAGTGCTTTGGCTACATTCACCAGCGGAGTATCACTGGCAAGCACTTCAGAAAAAGCCAAAGCAAGAAGGGAATTCAATATGAACTACGCTCCGCACTTTGGCATGTTTAAAAACCACGCCGGAGATGATTATATAGATCAAATCAATTTCATGGCCGAACAAGGTTTTACTGCTTTTGAGGACAATGGGCTAATGAATCGCTCTCTGGAAGATCAAAAACGCATCGGTGCAGCACTGGAGAAGAACAACATGACCATGGGGGTTTTTGTGATTGACCCAGGCTTCAATTGGAAAACCGGACTAACTACAGGCAAACAGGAATTCAAAGAAGCTTTTATAAAGGAATGTGAAAAAGCAGTAGAAGTAGCCAAAATAGTCAATGCCAAATGGATGACAGTGGTACCAGGATATTTTGAGCGGAGATTACCTTTGGACCAACAAACAGCCAACGTAATCGAAGCCTATAAATTGGCATCCGATGTTTTTGAACCCCACAATTTAACCATGGTCATGGAGCCTTTAAGTGATAACCCTGACCTATTTTTGAGGCATTCCAATCAGGGGTACCTGATCTGCAAATCAGTGGACAGCCCTGCTTGCAAGATTCTTTACGACATTTATCACATGCAAAGAAATGAAGGAGACCTGATCAAAAACATGCAGCTTTGCTGGGAGGAAATCGACTATATTCAAATTGGAGATAACCCTGGCCGAAAAGAACCTGGAACAGGTGAGATCAACTATCAAAATGTATTCAAATGGATTGATAACCAAGGATTCAAAGGAGTATGTGGCATGGAACATGGAAATGCCATGCCAGGTAAAGAAGGTGAGCAAGCCCTGATTGACGCCTATCACAAAGCCGATGCCTTCAAGTAAAAAATCATCACTAAGCCTAAGAATCCCGATACTCTCGGGATTTTTTGTTTCATCTTTTCTTTGACCAATATCGGTCACTAAGAAATAAGTTGTATCTATCTACTTTCTTGTAGAAGAAGCCCTAATATGTAAGGTGGAGGGAAGAACAATTACTTCATCGGCAAAGTCAGGCGTATTCTTTTTGTTCAGCTTTTTCATCAGCAAACTGGCAGCTTGTCTTCCAAATTCATGGGTGGGCTGGGCAATTGTGGTCAAACTTGGATTTAGCAAATCAGCAATTTTCATATTGGAAAAACTGACCACTTTCAAATCATCAGGAATAGAAATTTCAAGTTCCTTGGCTACATAATAAGTGCTGATGGCTAATTTTTCTACCGCTGCCAAAACAGCATCTGGTTTGTTTGATTGATTTAAAAAATTTTTGATTATGTCATGATATTCTCCTTCTTGGTTATCACATCTAAGGATCAGCTTTTCGTCCAATTCCAAGCCATGATGATCAAGAGCATCCACATAGCCCTTTAATCGCTGTTGGCTAATGGAAATCTCTCTGGACAACAACAAGAATGCAATCCTTTTGCAACCCTGCTCCACCAAATGAGAAGTTGCTTCAAAACCACTTTGATAACCATTGGTAACAAACTTGGTTGTTGGAATGGATTCACAAATCCTATCGAAGAAAATTATCGGAATCCCCTTTTGGTGTATTCGATTTAAATGGTCAATTTCCTTGGTTTGGTGGGATACCGACATCATGATCCCATCTACCCGCCCATTAAGCAAATGGGATACGATTTCCTTCTCCTTTTCGAGGTTCTCATGGGTATGGTAAACCAGCAAGTGATAACCAAACTGCTGGGTAATCTCCTCAACTCCTTCAATGACTTGTGAAAAAAAGTTATTGACCAGATCAGGAATAATCATGGCAATGGTCTTGCTTCTGTGCTCTCGGAGGCTCCTTGCAAATGGATTAGGCTGATAATTCATCTTATCAGCCATCTGTAAGACCCTTTTTTTGGTCTTCTCACTGATCTCATGGCTGTCATTGAGTGCCCGCGAAACTGTAGAAGGGGCCAAACCAAGTGCTTCGGCTAATTTCTTGATGTTAATTCCACTCATAAACTATTCTCAGCAACTATTATGGACATCAAATTTAAAACTATTTTACCTATTGATACTGGATAATTCAGAATAATACTTGTGTCCTTGAAGGTACGAAAACGATTCCGTTATTAAAGTGTTCTTTTTACTTAAAAAAACAACAAACATTCCCTAATATTACTTATTGTAAACTATAGATACATTCGTTCTTTTTTTGCAGTTTAAGTATTCTCTCAACTTCAAAAGGCAAAAACAACACACACATTTGTATGTATGTATTGGTACTTAAACCTCGCAAAAAATCAAAAATTAAGTATAATTTTCATAGTAATGGCTCTCAGCCTTTTTATGTGAAAATCAGATTAAATGACTTATGAGTAATCCCACAACTGACATTAAATCCACTTTCATCCAAGATGATTTTTTGCTTCAATCTAAGATGGCCAATGTCCTTTACCATGATTATGCAAAGGAAATGCCCATCATTGATTACCACTGCCACTTATCATCCAAAGATCTTGCAGAAAACAGAAAATTCGATAACATCTCTCAAATATGGCTTGCTGGAGATCACTATAAGTGGCGGGCCATGCGTACTTTGGGAGTAAATGAAAAATATATAACGGGTAATGCAAGTGATGAAGAAAAGTTTGCCAAATGGGCTTATACTGTTCCTTATACCATGCGAAACCCTCTTTATCATTGGACTCATTTAGAGCTTTTGAGGTACTTTGGAATTGAAAGCCTACTCTCTCAGGATAATGCCCATGAGGTGTATCAAGATGCCACGGCACAGCTTCAGCAAGATTCTCACAGTACTCAGGCACTGCTTACAGGCATGAAGGTAGAAACTGTTTGTACTACAGACGATCCCATCGACAGCCTTGAACACCATCAAAAAGCCCATATGAATGGAATACCCATAGGCCTTTTCCCTACTTTCAGGCCTGACAAATCTTTTGCTGTGGAAGACCCTAAGGCTTATCAAGCTTATTTGGAAAAACTTTCTGCTACCAGTAATATTCAGATTAACAGCCATGAGAAATTAATGGCAGCGCTGGAAAACCGTATCTCCTTCTTCCATGAAAATGGTGGCAGACTAGCTGATCATGGCTTGGAACAACTTTACTTTTTTCCTTTAGGCACCTATGATATTGAAGATTTATTTAATAAGGTGATTTCAGGTGGTAAACTGAACACGCAGGAAACAGCCTATTTCAAGTTTGTAACCTTGATTGAACTTTGTAAACTTTATCATGCCAAAGGATGGACCCAGCAATTTCACTTGGGAGCCTTGAGAAACACCAATGAAAGGATGTTGGCTACTTTAGGTCCTGACACCGGATTTGACTCTATTGGGGACTTTAGTCAAGCCAAGGCCCTTTCTCTGTTTTTAAATGAGCTTGACAAAAATGATCAGCTTTGTAAAACCATACTATACAACCTTAACCCTAGAGACAATGAAGTCATGGCCACCATGGCAGGCAACTTCAATGATGGATCAGTTCGGGGAAAGGTACAATTTGGTTCAGGCTGGTGGTTCATGGATCAAAAAGATGGGATGGAAAAACAGATGAATGCACTTTCTAATATGGGGTTGCTCAGCTGTTTTGTAGGGATGCTTACTGATTCAAGAAGCTTCCTGTCCTTTCCTCGCCACGAGTACTTTAGAAGAACGCTTTGTAACCTCATAGGAAATGATGTAGCCAATGGCGAATTACCTCCTGATGAAAAATGGCTGGGGAAATTGGTACAGGATATTTGCTATAACAATGCTAAAGGATTCTTTAACTTCCAGTAATTTATTTTCGCTAATCGCTAATCATTAATAAGTCTATCATACATTATGTCTGATCTATTTTCTGTAAAAGACAAAATTATATTAATCAGTGGCTCCACAGGAGTTCTTGGCAGTCAAATCACCACTTACCTAGCAGAAGAAGGTGCCAAAGTCATTGTTTTGGGAAGAAATCCAAATAAGGTAAAAGACCTGGTTACCCATATCAATGAAAATGGAGGACAAGCTTCTCCTTTGGTGTCAGATGTAACCAATGAGGAAGCGCTTATGAAAGCCAGGGAACAGGTGGAGAGAGATTTTGGAAAAATTGATGTGCTCATCAACGCCGCTGGGGGAAATATGCCCGGAGCTATTGTCGCCCCGGATCAAAAAATCACAGACTTGCACATTGATGAGGTCAAAAAAGTAATGGAGCTCAACTATATGGGTACTCTAATGCCCATACAGGTGTTTACTCCACTCCTACTCAAAAATCCTGAAGCAAGTATCATCAATATTTCTTCTATGGCTGCCTCTCGGCCTCTTACACGAGTAATAGGCTATGCTTCTGCCAAAGCTGCCATTGACAATCTTACCAAATGGCTATCAGTAGAATTTTGTCAAAAATATGGCACCTCTTACCGCGTCAATGCTATCGCTCCAGGCTTCTTTTTGACGGAGCAAAACAGGGCCCTTTTGACCAATGAGGACGGTAGCATGACCGCGAGAGGAAGCCAAATTCTCAACAACACCCCAATGGATCGTTTTGGAGATCCCAAAGACCTTTTTGGTGCTGTCGGATTCCTCTGTAGCGATGCTTCCAAATTCGTAACAGGAACCATCATTCCGGTAGATGGAGGATTCAGTGCGTTTGGAGGTGTGTAATTGAGATTCTAATTGAAAAGTCAAACCCAAGCATGAAAGCATTAAAGAAAATGGAGCAAACCATGAGATGGTATGGCCCCAATGACCCGGTAACCTTAGCCGACATCGCACAAGCTGGTGCTACAGGCATAGTATCTGCACTACACCATCTTCCCAATGGCGTAGTTTGGAGCAGGGAAGAAATCAAGAAAAGAAAAGACACCATCGAGGCCGCTGGATTGACATGGTCCGTAGTAGAGAGCATTCCGGTACATGAAAACATCAAAACAAGAAGTGGAAATTTTGAAGAGTACATCTCCAATTACAAAACCTCCATTGAAAACCTTGCAGCAGAAGGGATACATACGGTATGTTATAACTTTATGCCTGTCCTCGACTGGACACGTACAGACTTGGCCTATGAGCTTCCAAATGGTTCCAAAGCCCTTCGTTTTGAACTAAAGGCCTTGGCTGCCTTTGACCTGTTTATCCTCAAGCGCCCTAATGCAATGGCATCTTATTCCAAAGAAGTCATTCAAAAAGCAGAAGGACACTTTCAAAGCATGAGTGATGATGCCAAACAGTTGCTCACAAAAAATATTATTGCTGGCTTACCAGGAGCTGAGGAAGGCTACACGGTAGAAGATTTCCAAAAAGTACTGGACACCTATCAGGATATCGATGAAAAGGTATTGGCAGAAAACTTGAGGCTTTTCTTGGATGAGATCATTCCTGTTGCGGAAAAGAACAGGGTATTTATGGCCATCCATCCAGATGACCCTCCTTTCCCTATGTTTGGTCTACCAAGAGTGGTCAGCACCATAGATGATGTAGAAAGGCTACTTACAGACAATTCCAGTGAATACAACGGCATCACTTTCTGCACTGGATCCTTTGGAGTTAGAGCGGACAATAACCTTCCCCAAATCATCAGGGATTGGGGAAATCATATTCACTTTATCCACCTCAGAAGTACCCAGAGAAATGAAGAAGGCAATTTTCATGAAGCCAATCACCTTGAGGGTGATGTCCCGATGATCGAAGTGATCAAGGAGCTCATCTTGATTCAGTCAAAAAGAGAGAAGTCACTTCCTATGCGTCCGGACCATGGGCACCAAATGCTCGATGATTTAAGAAAAACCACTAACCCTGGCTATACTGGGATCGGCAGGCTAAAAGGCCTGGCCGAGCTCAGAGGCCTTGAAATGGGTTTGTTATATAGCATGAAAAATCATTAAAAAAGAGGGCCTTGAGCCCTTTTTTGGTTTATGAAAGTAATTATTTTCAAACCTTAACTTTAATTCCTTTTTTCGAACTTTCATAAATCCCTCTAATCACCGCCAAGGATTTACAGGCTTTTTCTCCAGAAACCAATGGTTCCTTATTTTCTAATATAGCTGAAATCATATCTTCAATTTGTAACAAATGTAAACGATGCCCAATAGCCATAGGGTCTGCGGCTCCACTCGATTCTTTGCTTTCCTCTTTAACAGCTTTTTGCTCTTGCCCTTTAACATTCCAAGCTACTACCTTCCCTGCTTCCAAAATCACACTACCCTCCGTTCCATATACCTCCAATCGTTCAGGATAACCTGGGTATAATGAAGTTCCCGCTGTAATATTCCCCATGGCTCCATTTTTGAAATTGATCAAAGCATTTCCTAAATCCTCTCCTTCAATGTCATAGAGGGCTGTCTTTACCTGGCCATATACATCCTTAACCTCTCCCATAATGTCCAATAAAAGATCGATTGTATGGATGCCCTGATTGATAAAAGCTCCGCCTCCATCACCTTTCAAAGTCCCCTTCCAATGACTACTTTGGTAATAAGCCTCATCCCTAAACCATTTTATATAAGCATTGCCCATTAGCAGTTTTCCCATTTCACCCTTTTCTACTGCAGCTTTGAGTTTCAAATACCCCTCGTTAAAACGATTTTGGAAAACAACCCCTAGTTTAACCTTATTTTCATGGCAAGCCTTAATCATCTCTTCTGCTCTGGAAAGGTTGATTTCAATGGGCTTTTCGACCAATACATGCTTGCCGGCCTGAGCAGCTTTTATAACCACTTCCATATGATGTCCACTGGCTGTACAAATACAAACCACATCCAATTCAGGATAAGCTAAAAATTGATCTACATCAAAATACGTACTTACTCCAAATTTATGTTTGGCTTGCTCAGCCCTAACGGGAGTAGAACTACATACAGCCACCAATTCACTATTTTTTGATTCCCTAATCGCTGCTGCATGTTGTCCAGCAATTGCCCCCGTGCCAATTATTCCAAATTTTAAAGTATGAGCCATTTTTAATTTTAAGCTTAATTGAACTTAACCTTCCAATCAAAAAGAAAGATAAGAAAGCTTTTAAAAAGTACCTGAGTCAATATGCTTGAAAATAATTTGTTTGTCCAGAAATAATATTAATGATCATATAAAAACTAATTTAAGAGTACTTATCCCATAAACCATATATCGCAAAGGCCCTGTGATTTTCACTCACAGGGCCCTACATATTTTATTAGATAAATCAATTTAAGCCTTTTCAGGAGACAGGTATTTGTAAACCCAACCTGCCAAAACAGCCCCTACAATCGGTGCTACCCAAAAGAGCCATAATTGACCCAAGGCCCAATCCCCGACAAAAATAGCTTGACTGGTACTTCTTGCCGGATTAACGGAAGTATTGGTCACTGGTATACTGATCAAATGAATCAGGGTAAGACAAAGACCAATCGCTACCCCTGCCAGAGCCTGTGGAGCTTTGGAGTGAGTGGCACCCAAGATCACAATCAAGAATGTAAAAGTCATGACAATTTCCGTAATCAATGCGGCAAGCATTCCAAACCCTCCAGGTGAGTGCTCCCCAAAGCCATTTGCTGCAAAACCTCCCAACTCAAATGCGGAATTGTCAGAAGCAATCAAATAAAGTATAGTCGCTCCAGCTAATCCACCCAAAACCTGGGCAATGATATATGGCAACAGCTCTTTTGAATCAAATCTACCTCCAGCCCAAAGTCCAATAGACACTGCTGGGTTCAAATGACAACCTGAAATATGGCCAATAGCATAGGCCATTGTCAGCACTGTAAGACCAAAAGCAAGTGCAACACCTGCAAAGCCAATCCCCAGCTCAGGAAATCCGGCAGCTAAAACAGCACTACCACAGCCGCCAAGCACCAACCAAAAAGTTCCGATAAATTCAGCAATTAGTTTTTTCATCTTATTTTGTAGTTTATGGTTTTTGTTAATTGCAACGATAGACACTTAAATCGCCAAAATCACTCAACCACAACCACAAAATAAAGTGAGCGCTATCTCCCCTATTGGCTAAAAAAATTATGTTAATTAAGTTTGAGAACTAATCCTCCCCCAAGGCTAAACTGATAAATAGAAGAATAGCTGTTCACGCCTGCTCCTGCTCCTCCAGTTCCAAAATAAAACCCTCCCCCCATGGATTGAACGGCTGACAGCAATTGGGCCTGTAGCTTAATTCCAACTTTCTCAGCTCCCCAATAAATCATTCCTCCCTTTACCCCAACTCCTAATTTGGTAGCAGTATCTTCCCTGTTATTATCTGGATTTGTCAAGCTGGCAACCATCACACCCACCATCAAACTTCCAAACCCTTCTATGGGACTACCAGTTGCCCTAAAATACCTTGTGGGCGCTACCATGATATAGTTTATACCCAAGTCAAAATTAGTAAACTGGTCTGGTCCAGCCACTCTTCTGTACCAAGTTGGGCTATTGGTATCCTGTCTTAAATAAAGCAATTCCACTCCTAACAATTCATTTACCTTATACTCCAAGCCACCACCCCATTGTAACCCATCTTCAATTTTCCCACTGTAATAATAGTTGTTTCCTACATCCCAGTAGGAATCAAACTTATCAGCGAAAGTATAAAGGGCATAGGCATTCAATCTTACGTCCTGAGAAAAGCCTTCTAGAGAACAGAAAATCATTAGAGCAAGGAAGAAAATTAACTTTTTCATATTCTGAAGTTTAATACTGATTAAAAATAATCTTTTCTCTAGTTAATAAAATCAAAGTTCAAGGCTGTCAACAAACCACTTATTTGCTCCAAAAATTATAATTTTTTGCAGATAAACTCTCTAAAATGCGACATGGCAACCCTTAGGGTTACCATTACCAAACCAATTGGTTTTTAGAAAAACCTTAGGTAAGGCCTAGCTGCAAAAGGTGAAAACGGCCAAGGTATATTGATCAAAATAAGTAAAATGCCCACCGTGTAGCAGATTCCCAATATTTTAAACTTCTTTTGGTCTTCATCTTTTTTCTTGGCCAATGACACTCCCATACTGATAACAAAAACAGCCAGAAACATCATAGAGCTATGTTCCATTCCGAAAAACCTAATTTGTCTTTCATGGACAGCCTCATTATAATGCTGATAAAAATACCTGATAATTGGACTTAAAAAATAAAGAAGTGCTCCTATCGTAAATTGGAGATGCAACATGGAAACTGCGATCCTATTCGATTTTTCATCAAAATTATCAAATGGCCTATTAGTGAACCAACCTCTATAAATTCGAAAAACAGCCACCAAAACGCTCGCCAAAACCAACCACCTAACAATAGAATGAAGAGAAAGCAAAGTGGTATAAAGCATAAAGGCATGGGGGATAATTGAGCGACTATTCTACGTCAAATGTAACCACAAATCCACTTTTATCAATTGGAATTTTTGGTATTTCTTCCAGTTCCACGAATGAAAATTTATTGATTTTGCTACTATCCTTTGTACTGATGTAGTGAATAATATTCTCTCTTCTTGCAGTTTCAAGAAGTTTGGCTTGAGGCAGGACATTCTCCATACCAATCAATTCCAAAGCCAAAGAATCTGGAGATTGAACCAATTGGGCACTGTCCAACTCTGGGTTATTCAACAACAACCTGCCCTTCATAAAATTTATAAAATGAATATCATTATCTGCTATCCTTTCATCCGCTTTTACATTTCCTTCCATATTTATCCCCAGTTGTTCGGAAAGATATTTATTCTTAGCCTCATATATGGCCAAATTCATGGATTCAATTTGGTCGGGTTCATAATAGGAAAGTTCAACCAATAATCCTGGTTTTTTATCCATCAGTACCATTAGATTATCCAAGGATTTTTGTTGCTCTTCCATTACCAAACTGTCTAAAGGCTCAAACTCAACATAATTGATATCTTCCTCTTTCATCCCAAATACATTGGCCAACAACTTTCCTGGAGCAGATACCACCTTATCCAGGTTTTGCTTGATGATTTGCCAAACGATGGGCCACACTTTGAACTGTGGATCATAAAGGTTTCCCTCCATAGGAAGGTCAAGGTTAACCACACCGTTTTTATCCTTCAACAAAAACACACCAAATTTGAGTGGCAGCACATAGAGGACATTTTTTGAGACCCTCTTACCGACCTCAAGATCATAGACCGTTATCTTATTTTCACTGTCCATGATTCCATCCTTGACCGTAGTCTTTCCACTATAAACCAAATTGCCTTCAAAAATAGGATGGCCTGCATAGGTCATACTGAATGGACTAAGGTCTTCCATTTGGAACCCCTTTACCACAAAATCCAAAGAAAAATCAAGCGGCTTATTAGGGTCAAATATCAAATTGGCATTATAATTCCCCTGCACGTTCAGTACACCAGTACTGCTTAACTTTGCTTCTTGGCTATCTGAACGGATATTATCAGCTAATGCCGCTATTTCGGTAATATTATATTCAAAATATTCGTCCAAGGCATAATCCCTGTATTTCATGCTACTATTTACCACCAAAAAAGTGTCTATAGAGTAATAGTATTCCGTCTCATTGACTTGTGTAGGGACTGTGTCATTGCTTGCACTTTCTGTTTCTCCTTCTTCTAGCATCGGAGCAAACATCACCATCATATTATTAGTACTGTCCAACATATCAAAGCGCATTTTAAAGTTTTCCGCATAAACGCGCCCCACTTCATATCGCTCTTTGAAAACATCAATATTCTTTAAAGAAACCATTATTGAATCAGCCTCAATAACCGGACTTTGAGCGGTGTCTTTGACTGTTAGTTGAGTTACCCAAGCTTTCCCATCAATATTCACATTGGTTTCCTGCCCAAAGATGCCAACAATACGCACATCCCCTCCTGAAACTCCTTCGAAATCCTCCGAAATCACGTAATCACTCAAATAAGGTTTGATAATATCCAGTTTTAACCCCCGTAGGGACAACCGCGCATCCAACTTGTTTTGCGAGGGATAGTAATCATTTTTCACTGTTAAATGTCCTGTCTTATTGATCACCAATTTAATATCCATATTGGCCGATTCACTGTTGTAAGCAAAACGTGGCAATTCCAAGGATAAGTCATCCATGACCACTTCATGATCGATTTCGGTTTCATAGTAAGTGACGATCCCTTTGTCCATCCTAAAATTCAGGATTTCAAAGGCAATGGTACTCTCCTCTACACCTTCCTCCTCTGGATTTTCTGAAACCAACAAATCATCAAAATTAAAATTCCCCGTGCGATTGACCACATGAACATAGGGACTGTCCAATGCTACTTCTTCAAACTGAAAATTACCGGTAACCATTTTCAGAAAATTGATATTGATATCCAAGCTGGCAAAGCCTGAAAACTGTGTAGAGTCTTCCTGTTCATAAACGGTGAAATTTTCAGAATGTACCTTGCCATTAAAAGGATTAAAACTCAATTTTTCTAAAAATGCTTTTCTCCCTATAAGTTCTTCTGAATGCTTATTAAAGTAGTTTTTAACAAAATATGGAGAAATATAAAGCATCAAGTAGACACTAAAAATGACCACACTTATTATTAGGAGTATCTTCTTCATAATTGGGTATAAAGACTAAAAATGTACTCTTGTTTTCGTAAACCAATATACCACATTTAGGTATAAACCTACTTAAATAATTGAGCTTTTATTTATCCCTACCTTTATCACTTGTAGGTATGTTTTCTCAATCCAATTCAATCGAAATCCGAAGCATAGGTTTTCTAATGATACTTATCTAAAAGACAAAACCCCAATTGATCACGCTCAATAGGGGTTTTGTTCAAAATTGTCACTAAGAATTACAGCTGCGGAATAACTACTTCATCTTTATATTCCTTCATCAATTCCTTTAGCTTTTGATGCATATTCTCCTGTACTTCAGCATAAGCAGGGTCACCATACAAATTGTTCATCTCTTTGGGATCTTCCTGAAGGTCATAAAGCTCCCATTCATCAATATCATAATAAAAATGAATAAGCTTATAACGATCAGTCCTTACACCATTATGTCTTTTTACAGCATGAATGCCCGGGTATTCATAGTAGTGATAATAAAGTGCATCTCTCCACTCCACCTTCTCACCTTTTAACAAAGGCAACATGCTTTTGCCTTGCATATCTTCTGGAATATCCACTCCAGCTGCATCCAACATGGTTTCTGCAAAATCAAGGTTTTGTACCAAATCAGTGTTTTTGCTTCCCGCCGTGATGACACCTGGCCATTTGATCATCAAAGGAGTTCTAAACGACTCTTCGTACATAAAACGCTTGTCAAACCAGCCATGCTCTCCAAGGTAAAAACCTTGGTCTGAAGTATAGATAATGATGGTATTTTCAGCCAAACCATTCTCTTCCAAATAATCCAAAAGTCTTCCCACATTTTCATCCACGGATTCAATACTGGCCAAATAGTCCTGCATGTACCTTTGGTATTTCCATTTGGTCAGCTCATCACCATGAAGGCCAGCTTTTTCAAATGCCTCATTAATTGGCCCATAAACCTCTTCCCATGCTGCTCTCTCCTCTGGACTCATCCTGTCCAAATTGCCATGGTAAGCACTGGCATACCAGTTGATAAACTCTTTGTACCCCAACTTCTCAACAATATCCGGGTGGATTTTACTGTCGTTCGTTAACCCCATATGGGTGGATATTCTCATTTCGGCTTCTTTGGCAGCCCTGCCTCTCCCCTCATAGTCATCGAACAAGCTTTCAGGTTCTGGGAATTCCTTTTGGGTATAGTTTCTGAAGTTTTCCTCAGTAGGCAACCACTCTCTATGGGGAGCTTTGTGCTGATACATCAACATAAAAGGCTTATCTTTATCTTTAGCCTCTTCCAACCAGTTTATCGCAAAATCCGTAATCAAATCCGTAACATAGCCAGAGTCCAACACAATCCCTTCAGGTGTTCTAAATTCAGGGTTATAGTAGTGCCCTTGTCCCGGAAGCACCTTCCAGTAATCAAAACCAGTGGGTTGGGTTTTCAAGTGCCATTTACCGATCATGGCAGTTTGATAGCCATTTTCCCTCAGGATCTTTGGATAAGTAACCTGAGTACTGTCAAACCGGACAGCATTGTCCACCAAGCCATTGATGTGACTGTGTTTCCCGGTCAGGATCACAGCCCTACTTGGAGCACAAATGGAGTTACTAACAAAGGCGTTCTCAAATAACATCCCTTCATTGGCAATTCGATCTATATTTGGTGTATTGATCAGGGTAGACCCATAGGCGCTGATCGCCTGATAAGCATGGTCATCAGACATGATAAAAATGATATTGGGCCGCTTGGTTTCAGCAGTTTCTTCTTTTTGTTCTGTTTCGCAAGAAGTCAAGCTTCCAACCAAAGCCATTAGGAACGCTAAACCTCCCATCATTCTTCCTGAAACAAAGTATTTAAAGGTCATTATTAATGTAATTTTTGGGTTAATAAAGCATAAATTTAGGTAAACCGCCCCATAAAGCAAGTTGATTGGGGCTCAACTGTTCAAGAAGTTTGAAAATCCATCCACCTTTCATTAAAAAAAAGCAACTTAGGGGTTTTAATACTTCATCATCAACTGACATATTGCTAAAACCATTGAGTTTTTTTTCATAAGCTTATTCCAAAATGGCCACTATCCTCAATGGTCCTCCACTTCCCCCTTCTATTTTAATAGGCAAAGCAATCACCTTAAACCCCTTTGCTGGTAGTTTATCCATATTGGCAACGTTTTCAAAAGCCGGAATATCATGGGTCATCAATGCCACATGGGTTTTAAAATACTCCGATTGCCCGTGATCTATACTTGGAGTATCAATTCCCACTGATTTAATTTTTCGGTTTTCCATCAACCAATTCGCTGCTTCAGGAGAAAGGCCCGGGAAATGTAGGTCCTTAACCGCCTCTGCTCCTCTTTCTGTAGTACCTAAGTATTTACCTTTATCTGGGTAATACTGGCTATGCCCAGAGTACAAAAGAACTATGCTTCCTTCTGGAATTTCTCCATTTGTTTTCTCCCATTCTTGGATATCCTCTACCTTGATCTGATAGTCTGGATTGGCCAATCCTTTTTCAGATACATCTATTTTTACCGCCGACCCAATCAATTGCTCCAAAGGAATTTTATCTACCGACACCCCATTTTCAGCAAAATGGACTGGAGCATCTATATGTGTCCCACCGTGCTCAGACGTCTCAAAGTTATTGGCTGCATAAAAATAGCCTTTATCGGTCTGCCCTTTTGCTACTTCTTCTAACTCAAACTCTTTTGATGTTACCCAATAGACAGTCTTATCAGAAAAGGCATAGGTGAGGTCAATGATTTCACCGGACATTTTAGTCAAATCCGATCCGATAGACTCCTTTTTAACTTGCTGCACATTCATACCACAAGAAACTAAAATAAAGACTAAACAGATAATCAGGAGTTTCATAGGGGATATAATTTTGGAGTTTATAAATACATGCATATCAATTTACTAAAACACTATTAAATAATTGTGATTGACTGTATTGAAAACTTTTATCTCAATACTTCTAACATTCAGCATGTTATTTAACATGTAAGCTTTCTCAAACAAAACCAATCAATAGCCCCAGTAAAACAGCTATGCCAAAACTTAACATCGTGCCGATCAATACATATTCTGTTTTGATGGTATCATCGTTTTTGTAGCGAAGGATTGACTTTGCGGCTATTAAAAACCCCACAGCTTCGAATTGTTTCAATAAAATAAAAGTCAAGACCAAAACCCTTTCTAAAACACCAATCAGTTTACCGGCATTGGGAAGGTCATCCGTTCCCGGCACACTGATTTGATAAGCTCTGAACATCTCTTTGATAAATATATTGGCCGGTTTTAGACAAAGTAAATACGCAAAAACCCCAATCAATCCCTTTATCCCGATGGGAATATTCACCCACGCATCCAACTCAGCATAATAGGCATAAGCTACTGTCACACTGACCAACATTAAAACATGCAAAGCTTGATCAATAAAAAAAGAATATCGACCTATTATCCTATTTTTGCTGATCCAGGGCTTACTGCCATCAATCATAAAATGAGTCAGAGCAATGATCAAAGCACCATACACAAACCTGGTCTGGAATGACAATCCCCAAGAAAATAAAAACACGATCAATATGTGCCACTTCAAAAATGGACTTCTGAAACCCAGTTCATTTTTTTGAATCGCCAACCTGTCTGTTTGGAAAAAAAAATCTGCCAGAACATGAGCGATAAATTGCAAAACTAAAAATTGACCTAAGTTCATTGAATATCTTTTTTAAGGGTTTTAGCAAAATATTCCACCGTCTTCTCTATGCTATTCCAGCCTACACTTGTGCTATGCTGATTGACCACTGATTGGCTAATCCCCAACTTTTCTGCAATCTCGTCTTCGTTCTTGCCCATTAATTTCCAATACAATACTTCACTTTGCCGGGAAGTGGCTTTACTCAACAAAATATCCAGCAAAGCCATTATAGGCTCAAACTGTTCATTAAGGTTTTCCTCATGAGAAGTGAAAAACAAAGTGTTTTTGATCACCACCCTTTCCTTATCGTGAGTGGAAGCCGATTGATTGATCAACCTTCCTGCTAAGTATACCGCCTCTCCATCCATGATTCCTTTTTCGGGATCATACCTTGGTAAGTCGCCATAACCAATAGCTAATCGAATTCCATGCGTTTTGAACAACTTGATCCGAATATTATCTTTTCTCGAATCAGCTTGCTGCACTTCAATTGATTTGACAAAACTCTTGATCGCTAATGCTACCTGAAGAGCATCTTGAGGGGCTTTGCAAACACACTCGAGATAATCACCTTTGATAAGTCTACCGAATGTTTCAAATTTATCAGCCAATGCTCCCAACAATTCCCTTAAACGCATTTCTAGCATCGCCCGATCCTCCAACACCAAACTGGTAGAGGACACAATATCTCCCGATATAACTGTCGCTTTTCGCATAACTTAAAACTTGATGCAACTCAAATATATACTTAAAAGCATATAAAACCAATTTATATGCTTAAAAACATATAAATAATAAATATAGGTTTAAAAACCTATAAAATACAAATACATTAATTTAGGCATATAAAGTAAAAGTCAATGGCCAATTTGATCCATCACCCAATTTGTTCTAGCTGCCGACATTCCAGTAGATGGACTTGAAGCTATTCCTAGCATATCCCCCACAATATCCTGAATTAAAATATTTTGAATATGTTTAGGTAAATCAAATTCGAATAGCTTTCCCCCCTCGATTTCACTATCCAATATCAATTTACCATCACCAAATGTCTCATAACTGATTTGACCTTTACTCCCATAAATAGTAGTGCTGTCTTTTTCTGAAACCTTACTTGATGTAAAACACCAGCTTCCGGATCCCATAACTCCCGATTCAAATTCAAAAGTAGCCACAACCAAATCTTCTGCCTCATAGATTCCTGCTTGGTTTGTCTTAAAACCTTTGACCTTCATAATTGGCCCCAGAGCAAAATCAAGGAAATCCAACTGATGTGATGCCAAGTCATAAAAATAGCCACCACCAGCCACCTCAGGGTTTATTCTCCAATTATTGGTCAGGTTCCTGACAATGTCCGGCCTCAAAACTTGATTCATCTGTATATTTACATACCGCACTTCACCTATTGCTCCAGCAGCGATCAGCTCCTTGATCTTTACAAAATGGGGTAATGTTCTGCGATAATAAGCCACATATAAAGGCACACCTGCAGCTTCACATGCTGCCATCATTTCTTTGCACTCCTCATAAGTTCTGGCCATGGGCTTTTCTACATAGACAGGCTTTCCAGCAGCTGCTGCTTTTAGGGTAAGCTCCTTATGCACATGGGGAGGAGTAGCAATGTAGATAGCATTTACTTCAGGGTCATTGATCAGCTCATCTGCATCAGTATACCACTTGGGGACGTGGTGCCTTCTGGCATAGTCTTTAACTTTCTCTTCATTTCTTCTCATCACCGCTACAAGACGACTGTTTTCCACTAAATTCATAGCGGGAGCACTTTTCAACTCACATACATCACCAACACCCAAAATCCCCCAACGCACTTCATTATCTTCTATTTTTTTCATTCTATTAAACTTAAAATGCCGTTCCAAATATCAATATCTACAGGAACTCCTTTTTCCATATTTTCCTCCCTGATCTTCAGCGTGTTTTCTCCCGGGTAACGTACTTTCCCCTTTCCATCAAAAGTAGCTGACCGACTTAAATCACCTATTATACCGTCTGATTTCTCCTCCATCCACTCTTTCATGCCAAATTTGTTTGGATCCAAAGCCACAAAAACCTGTGAAAGGCCATATTCCTCACCACTTTTGCCCACCTCATGCGTAGCTTCTCCACCTGATAACAAAACGGCCAGCATATCTATCATCAAACTCAACCCCGCTCCTTTCCATAAACCAATCGGCAAAGCTAACTCATGTTCTATAATTTCCTTAGGAGATTTGGTAAGTTTGCCCGACTGATCAAATCCTGCTTCATAAGGCAATTCCTTACCTTCTTTTTCATAAATAGCCATTTTTCCATACGCAAATTGCGACATGGCCATATCTAATACTACCGGTCCTTTTTGACGAGGAATAGCAACTACCAAAGGGTTATTACCCAGTTTAGGCTCACTGCCACCCCAAGCAGGCATATTGGGTTTGGTATTGGTAAAGCAAATCCCAATGCATCCAGCTTCCACAGCTTGCCATCCAAAATTCCCCGCTCTCATCCAATGATTTGTATTCTGGAGTGCCACACAGCCAATACCACTTGATTTAGCTAATTCCAAACACCTATCCATAGCCAAGTGGGCATTGATATTACCGGGACCTAATAATCCATCCCAACGCTCAAAAGCACCAAAACTCGCAATGGTCTCTGGATGGGCATGTACGTCGATCAAACCTTTTTTAATAAAATTCAAATAACTTAAAAACCTGTTCAGCCCATGTGAAGGAACTCCATCTAAACTTGATTGAGCAAATAAGTGAGCACTGAGCTCAGCATTTTCAGCTGAAAATTGGTATTGTACAAGTACTTTGGCCAGTACTTCCTGTAAAGTTAAAAAAGGGATACGTTGGTCTTCCATGGGATATAAGTCAAACCAATTTATTGATTATCTTTTCCATGACCAAGCCAAAAACTATAATAAATCAAAGAAGAAAACACCCACCGTGACAACTTCCGTCAAAGCGGGTATTTTCAACTCCCAATCAATTCATTTAAGTAAATTTCAATGTTGGTATACTGCTTATCCAAGTCAAAACCGGCTGAATCATCAGCTGAATTGGGATTTAGACGGTGCTTTTTCTCCCAAACATCTGGCATGCCATCCTGATCTGAATCTTTTGGTGCTTTTTTGGACTTTAGCAAAGGCCATCCTCCCACATCCGATTGGCTATCAATGATACCATTTCCATGTTTTCCCAGAGTACTAATGCCTGATCGTACTTCATTAACCACCCTCCTATCCACTTGGTCCCGATACAAACTAGCACCTACTTTTGTCAAAACCTTTTCATAAGCCACCTCTGCTTTTTCCTGATCATTTGCCATAACAAAAGGAAAAGGTTCATTCACCAATACCTCTGACAAATCTTCGACTCCATCTACTCCCTGGCTATTGTCCTCGCTGACTTCTTCAGAGGCTGTCATTACATTTCCTTTCAAATAAAATTGGCCAAAAGGAGCATAAGGTTCCACTATTCTACGCTGGTTTGATTTTGTGGCTGGACCAGCTTTATAGTAATTTCCAATGATATTATGATGTCCTTCCTCTCCTGCATATGAGCTATTGCTCTTCCAATTATAGATCACATTGTTTCGGAAATCAACCATTTCCTTTTCCGGCATTTTGTGATACCTAGCTCCATTAAACCTTGGCAACCTGCTATTATGGCTGGCCAATAAATTATGGTGAAAGGTGGCCTTCATACCACCCCATATCCCGCCATAACCATGATCTCCCTTGGCATGAACTGATTCATTAAGACTTTCAGAAATAATGCTCCATTGCAGTGTGAAGTTTTCATTGTCGTAGAATGAGCCACACTCATCTGTGGCCCAGCTCAAGGAACAATGGTCAATTATGACATCCTTGTTTCTAATACAACTCATGGCGTCATCCTGCACCTTTTCCAGGTCGCCCAAACGGCTTCTTATATAGCGAATAATGACATTGTCTCCTTTTATTTTGATGGGATAGTTTTGGAGCGTGATTCCACCTCCAGGAGCAGATTGACCCGCTATGGTCAAGTCCCCATAATTGATATCCAAGCTTGACTCCAATTTGATATTTCCAGAAACAGCAAAAACGATAATTCTAGGGTATTTCTTTCTAATTGCCTCTCGAAGACTTCCAGGACCGTCGTCATTTAAATTATGAACCACCAACACCTTTCCTCCTCTTCCCCCAGTGGTATATTTTCCAAAACCATCCGCTCCGGGAAAAGCGGGTACTCTAATTCCTTCATCAACTTGAGCAAAATTTGAAATTATTGGAAATACCACCATTAACAAACAAATGATCCCTTTCATTTTTTACCCTCCAATTCTATTTCCTTTCCATTGATAGTAACATTATTAAACGAAACACCTTTCACATTGGAAAATTCGTAATCTTTCTCTACATGTTTAATGTTGATGTTTTTCAATTTAACATTCTCAACGGGTGAACTTTCGTAACCTTCCAGGAGTACTCCTACTTTACCACCATCCATCACCTCCATATTCTCGACCCTGATATTCCTTACGATGGGCACATAAGCCCCTGAGTCTTCATAAAACATATTCACCCTGATTACCTGTTGCGAAATCTGCCCTACTGTGATATTTCTTAAATAAATATCCTCAATGACTCCTCCTCTCATTGAACTGGTTTTGATTCGCAAAGCCCGCTCCAAATGCGGGCTGTTCATTTCACAATTTTCCGCAAAAACGTTTTTTACTCCTCCTGATATTTCACTTCCTATCACCACCCCTCCATGGCCATCAGCCATTTTGCAGTTTTGTATGATAATATTTTCACTGGGTATATTGATCCTTCTTCCATCTGCATTCCTTCCCGACTTGATGGCAATGCAATCATCGCCAGTATTAAAAAAGCAATCCTTAATCAAGACATTTTTACTGGACTCAGGATCACACCCGTCTGAATTTGGCCCATGACTTTCCACAGTCACCCCTTCTATGGTTACATTTTGACATAAAACTGGATTTAAAATCCACATAGGGGAATTGACAATCTTCACACCTTGGATTAATACATTCTTACATAAGTACGGTTGAACAAATTGTGGTCTCAAGTAATATCCTTCACCGAAAACTCTGTTTTCCACTGGAATATCATCTTCCGCCATTTGGAATAACTTGTGCCTTTTATCAGCATCTTCCTGTTGGGGCATTCCTTCTTTCCAGCCATACTCCTTTTTACCTTTCCAAGGCCACCAATTGGTTTCATTGGCCTGACCATCCAACACTCCTTTCCCCGTTACAGCAATATTTACCTCTTCAAAAGCGTAGATCAAAGGGGAGTAATTCATTAATTCCACTCCTTCCCACCTAGTGTAAACCAAAGGCAAATAATCCTTTGGGTCGGTAGAAAATAAGAGTCTGGCTCCTTCTTCCAAGTGAAGGTTCACATTGCTTTGCAAGTATATTGGGCCTGTGGCATAACTTCCTGCCGGTACTAGAACTTTCCCTCCACCATCCTCCGAACAAGCTACAATAGCAGAACGAATGGCATCGCTGGCATCAGTCTGCCCATCTGCCACAGCCCCGTAATCCAAAATATTGTAAACCTCATCTCTGAATTCGGGAGTTTTGATGTTTTCCAGAATTTCAGGAACCAGATCCCAAACATCCGGCTCTGATACACCTTGCTTCTCCGCTCCACAAGAAGACAAAAAGACAAGACTAATTATCAAAATCAAATGGGGTTGAGTTCGTTTTAAAATATTCATGGGTTAATTGCTTTCATTGAAACTTAAAACATGCGTTTGGGTAGCAAAACGCACAACTCTTAATTAGCCTTACTTTTACTGCTCAGGCTGGTTTGATCTTTTGTTTAAACCCCTATGATTTAAGCATTGGTTTGGCTCTTTTACATAACTGTAAAGCCAATCCCCAAGGGTCTTTTAGCATGACCAAATGTGAACCATCCTCTAAGATATCATCACTCAATAATTCTGCACCTGCTGCCATAAGTCGATCACGGTCCACCGCAGGATCTTCTGATACCAAAGCCAAGTGAACAACCAGTGGATGCTGGTTTTCAAAGTCCAATATTGGGGCTTTTGGATTGCTATATATTTCAATCATGATGGTACCGCTATCGTCAGCCAAAAAAGTCATAAAGGGACTTTGGTCTTTTTTCATGACTACTTTTAAACCAATATGCTTTTCATACCAGTCTGACATCGCTTTTGGTTGTGCGACATTAATTGCAAAATGCTCAAATTTCATAATTATCTAATTTTTCCCTTGATTCTGACTTTATTACAAAGGCTAAAACACCTCCCTGATACTCTAACAATGTTTGTGTGACAAGTTACGAGATGATCAGTGAATCGCATCACTGCCAAAGTACATAAATTACATCAATAGACCTTTCACTTTACTTAATCTTACTTAGCAGGAAATTCCTTGATTAAGCTATTCATATAAATTTCCAGATAAGTATAAGGTGTGCCAGACTTCACTTTCTTTCCATCTTCGGGATCATTGGAATCCAAATCATTGGAGTTCTCCCATATATCTGGAATACCATCTGCATCAGTATCTATCACAGGGTTTCCTTCCTCAAGCACTGGCCAGCCACCTACATCACTTTGCGTGTCTATAATACCATTTGTACTTCCAAGTGAACCTTCAGCACTATAGGTTCCATTCTTAACATTGGCTAAAACCCTTGCATCAACGGCATCTCTCTTTATGCTGGCTCCAGCATTGGCCAAAACCAATTCATAAGCATCTTCCGCTGAATGGGTCGTTACAGAATATCCTTCCTCTTCATGAGGAATATTCATTTTTATACTGGCTTTGTCTGCTTCAGTGACTGTCCCATAACTACTATGAAACTGGTTAAAAACCCCATAAGCCCAATTATCATTGGAGGTTTGACTGCTTCCCTCAACTACATTTCCATCTATAAAAAACTTACCCCAAATGTCATATACTTCTGTACCTGTGACTTTATTTTTATCGATGGACATAATTCGGTTTCTCTTACTTCCAGAGGGTGTAGCTGGCCCCGGCTTATAGTAGCAGTTAACAATATTGACATTCATTGCCTCGCCTCCATATGCGGCATTGCTGCCCCAATTATATAACACATTGTTTCTTAAGTCCACCAAATCAGTGAGTGCGAAAGCTTTCCCTGCTTCTTCTCCGAGCCGAGGATTCCTACTGTCATGATGCGCCAATAAATTATGATGAAAGGATGCATATTTACCTCCCCAAATACCTCCATAGCCATGAGAACCTTTTTCATGGACTGAGTTTTTTAAGCTTTCCGAAATAATACACCATTGTAAGGTGAAATTTTCATTGGCATAAAAAGACACGCACTCATCAGTTGACCAGCTCATGGAGCAATGATCAATAATAATATCTTTATGAAACCTACCTCCTAAAGCATCTCCCTCCTGCTGGGCACTATCTCCCATCCTAAACCTCAAATACCTGATTATAACATTGTCAGCATCTATCGTTACCGGGTAATTTCTTAAAGTAATCCCATCCCCTGGAGCAGTCTGTCCAGCAATTGTCACATTGCCTCGAGAGATACTTAGTCTTGAGGTCAGTTCAATGGTACCACCAATATTAAAAACAATGGTTCTGGAGCCTGATTGATTTAGTGCATACCTTAAAGTTCCTTGACTCCCATCATCTGACAACTTTGTAACATAAAACACTTTACCTCCACGCCCTCCTGTGGCATATTGTCCATATCCTTCTGCACCCGGAAAAGCGTAAATAGGTCCATCATATGGCTCCCCTTCCTCTTCATTTGGAACATCTGGTTTCTCCTCTGAGCTACTACATGCAAAGCTCATTGTAGATATGCATAATGCTAGGCAAGCATTAAAAAAAAGATGGTTTATTTTCATGGTCTGTTTTAGAGTTCATTGAAAAGGTGTGACCAATTAGCCACACCTTTTTGATTTATTTTCAAAAGAAGAGCCCATTAAAGCACAACTCTCCATCTTGGATCTCCCGAGTCAAACCTTCCCGAGAAGCCACTATCTTTGAAGTTAAAGTTGTTCTGAGCAGGGTTCACCCACAAATCACTTTGACCTCCAGCATAGTTTCCTACTGGGAATCCTGGGATTTCACCACTAGAAAAACTGAAATCGTTAGTAGAGTAGACATTCACTATATCGAAATTGGTACCCTCTAATCCATCATTAATTCCACTGATACCATAACTGTCAGATTGGCTTTCATCCCAACTGTGACCGAAGATGCTGTTGTGAATCACAATTCCATTGGTCACATTATCTTGGCCGTCCCCTCCTCTGTATCTAAAGAATCCACCGCCAGTACCCACAAAATTGGCAAAAGTGCAACTCTCTATAACAAAAGATTCGGATTGGCTCCTTGAAGTAACTCCCCACTGAACCTTATTGAAAGTAGAATTCTCAAGCTTGATATTCTTGATCATCGCATCTGCTTCAGTATCCACTGTAAATAGACCATAACCTCCAATACTATCCACCACAGAATTGCTAATGGTATAGTTATCAATTACGGTCGTACCTCTTACCCGAAGGATACCTCTAAAAGTGCCTATTTTACAGTTTTCGAACATTAGTTCACCCACGTGAACATTGGATCGATTTGGGTTGAAAACATAATCCCCACTATAGTCTGCACCTCTCAACTCAAGGTCTATAAACCTGATATGGTCAATATCCGAATCATTGTCAATGTCCCAATTACCAGTCGTATAAAGTTTGGCTTTTTGTTCTCCGAAACCATAAGCAGCTCTGATGGTAATGGACTTATTAAGGTTACTACTTGGAAAATCATAAGTAACCCCTCGCTTCACTAAAATAGTGGCACCATCAGGAGCCATGTCCACAGCATCTGAAACAGCAGAAAGGCTTGAGTTTTCCCTAACATCAATTACTCCTGGCGCTGTCGGGTCAATATCAGCTGGCAGTGTGGTATAGTTTACCCATCCTCTCAAAGTTTCCCCACTGTAAATAGCAATCTGGTATTCCATTTCAGGCTCCAGCCCTGTTACGATTACTTCACCAGCCTCTTCCTCATCTGAAGTTACGGGTTGTTCATCCATCAGTGGAGTGGTCAGTTTAAGGTCATCACCTGCATATACCTTTACACCAGTTACAGCAGCTCCTGCCCTGGTCCAAGTAACACGTGCGGCAATATCAATCACATCATAGCTGGCAGGTTCATTGAGAATAGTTGGAAACCTTTGGGTCCTTACATTTCCAAGGTCAGCTATTTTACTATCATAGACTGGATCATCAGCATGAGCGGTAGCCCTTACCTGGTACAAAGTATTCCAGAACAGCTCTTCTCCAACCAAAGCAGCATCGATTACCACATAGTTGGTATCCGTTTCAAACAGGTAATCTGTTGTTTTAAAAGTATCTCTACTTACCTCAATTGTGTAAGAGATCGCCTCTTTCATTTTGCCCATATTGACAATGATCGTGTTTTCTTCAGAAAACAGATCCTCATTCAGCACTGGTCTGAAAAGCCTGGTTCTATCAAAAACCTCATCATCTTCCTTACAGCTGCTCAAGGCTACTACCCCAAGCGTAAGAACAAACAAGGCCATGTATATTCTATTTATATTTTTATTCATTGCTTCGTGTTTTTGAATTACAGATCAATTCTTAAAATCCGTAGCCATCATTGGACAAAGTTCCTTGACTATTGGCTATGGCTGATGCTGGAATAGGGAAAATATACCTTACTACACCTGGCTGAGGGCCATTGATGTAATTTTCCCAATCCTTGGTGATCCACTCTTGATAAGTGAACTGGTCGCTATGAAGGGCCAACAAGAATGACTGTTGGTTCCAAGTATCATCCGGCGGAGCCACAACTCTTCTGTTGGGGTTGAGGATGGTAAAGTCTCCACTTTCATCAGTTTTCCAATACATATAATCCGGAAACTGAGTAGTTCCATTAAATGCAGCATCAGCCAACTGTTTCAATCCTTCCACAGTTTCAGCCATTTTCTCAGAATAAATCCCCCAACGAATCAATTCATATTTCCTGATCATTTCACCACCAAACTCCCAAGCTCTTTCATCCACAATCGCATCAAAGAAAGTGTCCTTCCCACCTGAAACCTGCCCTACATAGGCATCTACTTTAGTTCCCCAGTAAGTGGCATCAAAAGCCCTTCTTCTCACTCTTTTTAAAGCCTCTTGGGCTTCCGCTGTAGGTCCGTTCAGCTCATTCTCTGCCTCAGCAAACATCAGCAAAACATCAGGATATCTCATCATTGGCCAGTTGATGCCAGTTCCTTTGGCAGAAGAAGCACCAGGAGGTGTATCCAAAAAGTGGCGGCTCCATTTACCTTGTCCTATATCCAAACCACCATTTACAAACTCTTGTTCGAAGCTAGGATTGATCTTATACAATGAACAAGTCACATCTCTTCTGATATCCGTTGTATCAAATGAAAGGTAGTAGGTAGGCGGAATAGCCATGTAGTTATTTCCGGAACCATAGCTATGGGCAGCTGTAGGGCCACCTTCTACCCTTACACCAATATTCCATGCCACATCTCCATTTCCTACTGCAAAAGGTACTTCAAATAATACATCTGAATTGACCGGAGTCAAGAATTTACATTCATTCATAAATACTTGACGGTAATCCTCTGGTAATTCACGGTCTTTTAGCGAAATCAATTTTGCAGTATAGTCTTTGGCGATCTGATAGTAATCCAAATAATCAGATTCTCTGGCCATGGTCAAATCAGGAGTCAAGTAATAGCCTCCTCGCTGTAAAGACAGTCTGGCAATCATCCCCAAAGTATATTCTCTGTTGACTTGTTCTATTCCATAAGGTACTTGGTCTGCCCAAAGCATATTGGCTTCAACATTTATAAGATTCTGAATCTCACCTGCCAAAATCACATTTCTGTTTTCCTTTGGTAGATTAAAGTCGTTGCCCGCTTTGGGAGCCTCCACAATATAAGGTACATCACCAAAGTAATAGATCAGCATACTGTACCAATAGGCTCTTAAGGTATAAGCTTCTCCTAATAGGTGATTCATGGTATTGGCCTCTGTTACATCAGAGGATTCCAATTTACCACTAGCCTCCAAACCTTCAATCGCAATATTGGCATCACGAATAGCTTGATAAGCATAAGTCCACACTATCTCCAAGTCCCTATTGCTTTCTAAAGCTTCCAAGTTCCAAATCTGGTAACGGTCTCCATTGCTGTTCCAACCACTTTGACGTTCTATATCTGTATTGCCAGTCATATTATTCGACAACCTTGACCGGAAAGCATCTTGGCCAAAGTGCGAATAGATTGCATTTACACCTTTTCTTGCATCATCTACATTCGAGAAAACATAATTGGTATCGAAAGTAGATAGCGATTCCGGCTCCAAGAAGTCACTACAAGAGCTCATCAAGGTCACCGCTGCTGTTATGATTATATATTTGATTTTCATAATACTGCTAATCTCTTTTTAGAATGTAATATTTAAGCCTACGGTATAAGACCTGCTGCGTGGGAAAGATGAATAATCCACACCAGGTGTCAGGGCAGCATAACTACTGCTTCTTGTAGTACTCACTTCTGGGTCATATCCTGAATAATCTGTCCAAAGTTTCAGATTACTACCTGTAGCATATACACGGAATTGAGACAGTCCTATTCTTGAAATCAATTCACGAGGCAAAGAATAACCTAGAGTCAGGTTGTTCAATCGAATAAAAGAACCATCTTCTACCGCCCAACTGTGAATAACCGCACCAGCGATTCCATAACTGTTATGTGACCAGATATTCTTATTCTCATTCAACTCTGCCAATTGACCCAAGTCTGTCACAATCTCACCCGGGGTGCCTGTATAAGCTCCATCTACATCTAAGTAAGTAAACCTATTATCGGAGGACATGGTGGTTAGCATGTTACCATAAGTAACCCTTCTGAATTGGTTATATTGGATTTTACCCGTGTTGTAGACATCATTGCCATATTGGTAATTGAAGAAGACTGCCGCATCAAACCCTTTCCATCTGGCATTGATTCCAAATCCACCTTGGTTTTTAGGAAGGGTGTTTCCTATCACTTGTCGGTCATCTGCATTGATCTCACCATCACCGTTTAGGTCCTTTAGTTTCAAGAAACCAGGTCTTAAGTTGGTGTTACCCACTACAGAAGTGGAATTGGGTACACCATCTTTTAGAATATATTCATCTGCGACCGCATCATATCCTTCAAAGTCATCTGTAGAATACATTCCATCAGTCACGTAACCGTAGATATCACCAATTCTTCCTCCTACCCTTAGGTAGAAATCATTGATATTGTTCAGATCCGTACTGGCCCAATTGGACTGGAAGAAGCGCTCATTAGTACCGTCCAATTCTTCAACTTTGGCCCTATTAAAGCCTGTATTAAAATTAACAGATAAGGAGAAGTCAGGCCGATCAATCAAGAAAGCATTGATCCCCAATTCCACTCCCTTGTTGGAGGTACTACCGATATTGTCCCATTGAGTATTAAAACCTGTATTAGGCGGAATGGCAGATTGAAGCAATAAGTCTTTGGTCGTGTTCTTATAAAAATCCAAACTACCTTCAACTTTAGCCTTGAAAAGGGTAAAGTCCAAACCAATGTTTTTGGTTACAGTTGTTTCCCATACTAGGTCAGGATTATAAAGCGTACTGCTACTTGGCGTGTAATAAACATTATCTATATTGCCAAATCCAGGACCTCTGTTGGTAGAGCCTTGGAACAAGAACTGAGTTGCAGTTGCTTCAATTCTGTCATTTCCAGTTTCACCAATACTCAATCTCAATTTCAATTCATCTACCCAAGAAGATGCTTTCAAAAAGTCCTCTTCAGAAATTTTCCAACCAACAGCTAAGGCAGGGAAAATCCCAACTCTATTTTCTTTAGCAAACTTGCTGGATGCATCAGACCTAATAGTTGCTGTAAACAAATATTTACCTAAGTATTGGTAATTGGCTCGACCAAATAAGGAAAATCTATTTACATCTGTAAACTCATTGGTCTCATGCCGGTCAACTCTACCAAAAGTCATATTCGCAAAAAGCTCTTCTGGAGTAATAGAAAGTCTAAAGTCCTCCACACGAACCATATCACTGTTCCCACCACTGGAGTAAACTTCCTGTCCAACCAACAAGTCTAAATCATGATCTCCTAGGTTGTCAAACTTATAAGAAACACTATTCAACCAACGGTAAGAGAAGGTGCTTCTTTCGCTTTTTACTCCCAAAGGTAAGCTACCTCCATTATTGAAGGATTCTCCGGTCAAAGGACCATAGAACCTTAAGTCATTTCTAAAGTCTCTGGAACCATTAAAAGTAGATTTGAAGTCCAAATTATCAATGATGGACCAAGTCAATCCTGCATTGAATACATAGTCATACTCTGTTCTTTTTCTCCAATCTTGCTTGGCCAGTTCCACTGGACTTACCAGACTCAGAAGAAAAGATTGGAAATCATCCTCGGAATTCACTTGATTCACATCAATATCCAATTCATCAGCAATACCATTTACTGGTCTTGTCTGTACTGCATCTTTGATATTGATTTGGGCACTTCCCGAGGTACCAGCCCCATCCACGATAGTATGTGTAATTCTGGTACCTATGTCCATTTTAAGCCTATCCGCCAAATCATGGCTTAACTTAAAGTTGATCACATTTCTTTTATAACCAGAATTTAACATGAGGCCTTCATCTGTATTATTGGTCAAGCTAAGCATCATTTTTGTTTTCTCGGTCCCACCAGAAATGCTCAAATTGTGGTATTGGCTTAATTTGGGATCGCCAAAAAGTTCTTCTTGCCAATCAGTTCCTGGCTTTTGTTGATAAAGCTCCAAGTCATCGTACACTCCATAATATCTCTCAAAATTCCTTACTGCTGCATCAGACTGAAGTTTAGCATATTCATAATTGGCCAAAACATACTCATAAGGGTCTAGCACTTCATATCTTCTGTCCTTTGGAAGCTGTTTCCATTGGAAAAAATTATTATAAGAAATAGAAGTTTTTCCAGCTTGAGGAGTTTTGGTGGTGATAACAATTACACCGTTTGCGGCTTGCGCACCATAAATAGCTGTTGCTGCAGCATCTTTCAAAACCGTGATGGTCTCTATATCTGTGGGAGGAATATCACGTATGCTTCCTACGATAAACCCATCCACTACATACAGTGGTGAGTTATCCTGAGTGACAGATCCTCCACCACGAACACGAATAACCACTTCTGCATCTGGAGAACCGTCAGTAGTCAATACATTTACACCGGGAAGACGTCCTGTAATGGCTTGTGCAGCACTGGCTACAGGAATTTTTGCCAGTTCCTTGCCCGACATTGATGCCACGGAACCTGTCATATCTGTTCGCTTGACAGTTCCATAACCGTAATCCACCACCTCTACCATATCCAATTGTGCTACATCCATTTCCATGGTCACATCAATGGTACTCCTACCTTCAATGGCGATTTCTTGCTTTATCATCCCAATAGATGAAAAGATCAAGGTTCCATTAGGATCGTCGACGGCAAGCGTATAAGCACCATCCATATCAGTACTTGTACCAGTGCCAGTTCCTTTTAACAATACGGTGACACCAGGAACGGTTTCACCATCCGAGCCCTTCACTACTCCTGTTATCGTCAATGATTGAGCGTAAAGTTCAACCATGGAAAATACCGTAAGCAGCAAAAACAGCGAGAGATATCGGGTAATACCCGATAAGTTTTTGGTAAACTTCATTTCGATATTGATTGGGTTTTGTTAATAAATATTTGTGATCAGAAAGTCGATAACTCTCTTTTTTAAATCCACACAATAAAAGTAGGTTTCAGCTATGTCCGCGGAGGGGACGTAATGCGGGGGAATTTCATGTTATTCTAATTAAGGGTTTACTAATCAAGTGACTAAATGATCGTGCAATTTGATATTGATTGCGCAATCGATTGCATATTAACGAATATATTTTTTATATACAAGTAAATTTCACACTTATTCATAATTTCAATATTAATATCTATTATGTAGACATTTTACACAACAATCAATCTTATCACTCAAAAATATTAGAGTATCAAATACTAAATCGATTCAATACTGTGCAATCGATTACCTTTTACGCAATCGATTCCGAAATCTTGAAGTAAAAAAGCGTTTTACTCACCAAATTTTTCTTAAAAACTTATCCGTTAAATTTACTGTTGGTGTGAACCAAGGTTCAAAAAGCCAATAAGGATGCGGGGAATTTGGAAAGGAATGTACTTCTGAATAAATCCCTAACTGATCCAACTTTTGAATCATATCATCCTGGCCTGCATGAAACCTAGGATATTGACTGTTTAGAAATAATACAGGAACCGCTCTGTCACTTACCTGATACAATGCCGAGGCTTCATCCCAAACCTCAGGTACTTCCTCCGAAGTGCCTCCAAGCCATTCTGCCGCCACAGTACCTTCAGAAGACTCTGGATGATGAAAAGCCAAAACACCATCCATATCTATGATGGCTTGCACATCAGCGCTAGAATGGTAGTCTCCGTGATCTGATTCATATTTCTTCATACCATTTGTCGTCCCCACTAAAGCGGCTAGCTGTCCACCAGCTGAACCACCGGATATGGCTATTCTCGTAGTGTCCACATTGAATTCATTGGCATGATCTTTTATCCATTTAATCGCATCTTTTACATCATGGACTCCCGCAGGATAGGGGGCCTCTAAAGATAGCCGATAGTCCATTACAGCAGTGATATAGCCTTTTGCCGCCAAAGCTTTGGCCAAAGGAATTTGCAAAGAACGATCCCCAGATTTCCATCCTCCTCCATGCACAAACAATATTCCGGGAATGGTTTTTGTCCCTTGATTTTCTGGGCAAAACACATCCAGTTTAAGCTCTCGATAGCCTAGCTTTTTATATGGAATATTCATTTCCTCCTGCACTCCACCTATACTCGCTGCATAAACCGGTTGGATATCAGGAAGGTTTTTACTGTACTTCTTATATGAACTATTCAAAGTAAAAGAAGTGTCTTTTTCATAACCATACCATGCAAAACCATAAGCATTTATGGACTTACCACTCCCCTTAAAAATATTTTCTTTGGTAAAAGCAAGGGCCTCTTCATCAGTAAGCTCATGTGCCCAACCTACCCTTGACTTCATATTGGCTCCTGGTCCAATAGAATTATATTCGGCATAGTATGTAGTCTTTTCTTTTTCCAAACTACCCCAATTATGCCAGCCCTCAGGTACAATATGATCTCCCATTTCACAATCAATAAACACGGTTTGGGCATAATCTCTCCATGGCCGACCTAAAAAAACCCTATTAACACCTTCTGCGGCAGTAAGTTTACAGCCGTTAAATACATAGCCGTAATCCACCCAATTAGGAGTAGAAGCTGCTGTGATATACGAATTGGTTTTAGAATAAATTTCACATTTCTCAAATAAAGCCGTAGCAGATCCAAAAATAAAATCAGTCGTACCTTCTATATAGCAATCCTTATAATATTGTCTGCTATTCTCACCAGAAGCAAACATGGTATCTTGGTCTCCCTTTATATGACAATTTTCAAAAACCAATCTATCTCCCTCAGCATGCAATGCCACCGCTTGCCCAACACTTCCTGCTGTATTTTGAATGGTCAGGTCCCTAAATATTAAACTGTTGCCCCATACCAAAAGTGTATAGGAATCAAAAGTATCCATGTAATTTTTGCCGGTATGATCATCGAAAGTAATGATGGTTTTATCAGGACCATCTCCTTTGAAAGTAACATTGGTAATGGTTCCAGGTATTTCTAGCTTTTCTTTGTAAACCCCCTCCTTGATGTAGACAGTTATTGGTTTGGGTAGATACACCCTGATGGCCTCCAATGCATCAGCGATATATAAAAAATCTCCTGAACCGTCTTTAGCCACTACTATATCTTCCTGAACTTTTCCTTTTAGATCCTTAATTTTGCCATCTTTTGGATAGGAATTGACTTGTTGGGAAAAGCTGAGATGACTTAAAGTACTTATCAGAAAGATGACCAATACAAGACTTTTTCTGCATAGAAGTGAAATCGCCAAATTCATATCTCAAAATAAAATTGTTAATTAACTTTCAATTGAGTCATAGCTTGATAAACCAGTCCGGCTACCGCTTTGGCCCCTTCAGGTTGAAAATGGGTATTATCATTACTTCCTTCTGGATATGCCTCATAAATCCCCGGACCAAAATTCATAAAATAGTGATCCGTGACATATTCTTTACCTTTTTGGTTAAAATGATCCATGGACAATTGTGTAAGATCAATTAAAAAAGCATCCAGTTCCGTTGCTACTTCTATTGCGGCTTGATAGTATTCTCCATGTACATTTTGAAGCTTTCCTTCTTTCCAAGGGTAATTTCTATTGACCGGGGTCAAAACAACTGGAGTTGCCTTTTTTTGCCTGGTTTGGTTCACGAAAAGCCTGATGTATTCCTTATAGCCCTCAATATTCACATATCGCTCTGGTTTATTTTCCGCAGCATCATTGTGCCCAAATTGCATTAAGACCACGTCTCCCTCATTTAGCGCTTCATAAACATTTCTCCATCGACCCTCTTCAAAAAAAGTTCTGGTGCTTCTTCCTCCCCTCGCTCGATCATCTACTATCACCGAATCCCCTTGAATGATTCCTTTTAGACTGGCCAAGTTTTCCTTACTCATAAAAGGTTGGAAAACTTGGCCCCAACCTGTCACTGGATATCTTGTTTTCATATAATCTTTCCCAGGATCATAGTTATCGCTGTAATCAGCCATGGTGGAATCACCTATCAAATAGACTTTGGTAATCTTATCTTTTGGCCGGAAGGCTACAAGAATGCAAAACAGAAGAACAAGTTGGGTATATTTCATAGTATCTATTCTCTATTTATTCTTTTAAGAAAATGACCAGCTCTGGAAGTTCTCTTTTTAATTCTTCCACAGCCAAGTCGCAAAATTTAAATGCCCCTGTCGGAGAAAGGTGGGTATCATCCTCTCTACCTTCGGGAAACCTTTCATAATCACCTGGTCTATAATGAAGAAACAACTCTTTGGACTTCTCCACTCCAAATTGCTCCAATACTTCTATGGTCTTTTTGTGCATATCAAAAAGTGGCAAATCATATTCTTCCGCTACTTCCCTCACCACTTCCGAATACCGCCCATGAGTGTCCACTAGCACACCATTTTCATCAAAACTTCTTCTTGAAATAGGGGTGGCCAAAATAGGCTTGCCTCCTTTCTCATAAGTCTCTTTGATATACCTGATTAAGTTGTTTCGATAATCTGTATCTGGAGCAGCATATCGTTCTGGGGACTTATCTTTTTGATCATTATGACCAAATTCAATCAAGACATAATCACCCGGCTGAATATTCTCATGTACTTTGTCCCAATGCCCCTCATCCCTGAAACTCTTAGTACTACGTCCATTGAGGGCATGATTCTCTACTCGAACTCCATCCTTAAAATAAAGCCCAAATACTTGCCCCCAACCTTTTTCTGGATTGCTCCCGGAATATGGCTTGTTGGCCAATGTAGAGTCACCTATCAAAAAAATGGTGATCTCGTGATCTTTTATCACAAATGAAGTCAGCCCTACGGCTATGACTAAACAAGAACATATTATAAGTAATCTATTCTTCATAATTATTGAACTTTTACGGCGTCTTTGGGAAGGTCCTTCCCTAAGCTTACTTGATCCTGATGAGCCTCAAAATCATTCAGGTCTAAATGAATATTACGACTCAACTTACCTAAAACCCGAACAGGCTTTTTGCCATTTTCGCTAAAGGCGAAACCTTTTACTTCCACGTTTTGGCTGTTATAGATTGTCAGAGCTGAAGTTTCTTCGGACATTACTTTTACATTGGTCAAAGTCAAACCATCGGTATCAATTACTGTAATTCCCTCCTTTGCTTCAAGTATTGCATTCTCTAGATGAACATTCTCCAAGCTTTTTTCTGGCAACCCCATAAAAAAGCCTGCCTTTCCTGAGCCTGTTGCTGTTATATTCTTCATAAATATATTCCTGAAAGCAGGCGTCTCTTCTGTTACGGGCACTATGTTTTCGTCCCGAGCTTCATCAGAGGCATCTTGATCTTCTTCAAGAATCGGACTATTCCCGCCATAAAACATGTTAAATCGAATAGCTTCAGTAGGAATATTGATCATATCAATGTTTGAAATAAAAATGTTCTCAACGACACCTCCTCTACCCCGAGTACTTTTAAACCTCAACCCCACATCCGTACCAATAAAAGTACATTTGGACACATGGACATTTTTAACCCCACCCGACATTTCACTTCCTACTACAAAACCACCATGAGCATGATATACCGTATTATTTTTTACAATAGCATTCTCGGTAGGTATTCCTCTTTCTCTTCCGTCTTTGTCTTTCCCTGATTTGAAACAGATGGCATCATCACCTACATCAAAAGTGTTATTATAAATCAAAGTGTTTTTACAACTCTCTAAGTCAAGTCCATCTCCATTTTGACTGTACCAGGGATTTCTGACACTAAGATTTCTAATGACTAAATCCTCACACATCAAGGGGTGAATGTTCCAAGCAGGAGAATTCTGAAAGGTAGGGCCATCCAGCAGCACCTGCTTACATTTCACTAAGCTCACCATTACTGGCCGAAGAAAATCTTTCACCGAGTTTAATTCATCCTGAGAGATCAAATCTGGCACATTAAAATTGGTACTGCTCATATATCCCTTTTTGGAGGATTCACTAGGAAACCAGATTTTACCATCATCCGAAAGTACTCCTCCAGATTTGTTCAGGGCTTTCCATTGGCTATCGGTCATTTTCCCTTTCTTAACGGGTCGCCAAGCATCACCGTTTCCATCGATCACTCCAGCCCCAGTAATGGCAATATTCTCTGCTTCCATGGCATTGATCGGAGACTCACACCTTACGGTATTCAACCCTTCAAAACTTGTTTTGATCAAAGCATAATCATCAAAATCTCTACTGAATAAGATTAAAGCTCCTTCTTCCAAGTGAAGGTTAATATTACTTTTCAAAGTGATGGGACCAGTTAACCAGATTCCTCTAGGCACGATTAGCCTTCCTCCACCTTCTCGACTGAGCTGTTCAATAGCTTGCTTAAAGGCTTCTGTATTTTTAAACATACCGTTACCTTTAGCACCAAAGTCAATAATATTTACCGTCTTGTTAGTAAAAGAAGGCAGCCTCACTTTGGGCATATCAAACTCTACCCCCTCGTACAGGGTAGGATCAATACCTGCAATTTTCTGCGCATTAACCTGAAATACGTTAACCACAAGGCCTATTAAAATCAAGGGAATATAAAGGGTGTTTTTCATTGGGTATATTATTTTGTAAACCTAAACCAATCTACATCAGCATAGCCAGAATCATTGATTTTTGTATTTCTAACTGCAAAAAGGCCTACTTTGGCACCAATCCATTTGCCCGGAACAGCTGTAAATTGTTCATTGATTTCTGTGAACTCTTTCCCATTTTCACTATAGCTAAATTGACAAATAGCACCTTCCTTTACCTCAACCCTTAGCTGTATTGTATTTCCGGAAAGTTTCTTGACCATTGTTTCCTTTTCCGGTTTCCCATGTTCAGCATCCTCACAAACTACATATTTTAGATAAAGACCATCTTCTTGACTTTCTAAGGCGAGGTACGCATAGCTCATCCCCATCACCAACAATCCTGTTTTTTCATTTTGTAACTTTTCATTAGGGTGAAAAGTCAATTTTGTTGTAGTTGTAAAAGCTTCTGCAGGAAACTTTTGAAGTAGCAAATTAGGTACATCCCAAAGGTTCTTGGTTCCTTCTGGAATTTGGTCTGTGTATAATCTTAGATATCCTTTGGAAGGATTCGCAAAAGCCCATGTTGCCTTGGGATTAGCGTGCCATTGCCATTGTAGGCCAATGTCACTCCCCTCAAACTCATCAGTATCGTTTGGTGTCGCTAATGGATATGTTTTCCCTACATTTGGTTTCTTGTATTGTAATATCGGCTGGCCAGTGCCATCTCCATCGGGATCTTCACCCATAGTAGGCCAACCATTGTCCCAAAACATGGGTTGCATGTGAACAATTCTACCATAAGCCTCTTTATCTTGGAAGTGCAAAAACCAATTTTCCCCATTCTCCAACTCAACCCAACCTCCTTGATGGGGTCCATTGATTGCTGTATTTCCTTGAGCTAAAGAAATATGCTCTTCATAAGGACCATAGGGATTTTTAGACCTTAAGATCAGTTGCCAACCTGTAGAAACTCCACCAGCAGGGGCAAAAATATAGTAGTATCCATTTCTCTTGTAGAATTTTGTTCCTTCCACCGTTGGATGGTTTTCATGGCCATCAAAAACCAACTTTCCAGCCCCGATGGTTTTGGTCCCATCTGGACTCAAAGGTTTAACGACCAGCACACTCTTTATGCCAGCCCTACTTCCAGCAAAAGCATGGGACAAATAAGCTTTGCCATCCTCATCCCATAACGGGCACGGATCGATCAATCCTTTTCCTGCCTCTACCAAAACTGGCTCTTCCCAATCTCCTGCTGGATCCTTGGTTTTTACCATGTAAATCCCAAAATCAGGATCGCCCCAATAAATATAAAACTCACCTTTATGATACCTAATGGATGGTGCCCATACGCCATTGCCGTGCTGTGGTGTACTAAAGTGATCATAAGGGGTCAATCTATCCAACGCATAACCAATCAACGTCCAGTTGACCAAATCATTTGAGTGTAATATGGGTAAACCTGGTACAGCATTAAAGCTTGATGCTGTCATATAAAAATCAGCTCCAACCCTACAAAGGTCAGGATCCGAGTAATCAGCATGCAGAACAGGATTGATAAAAGTTCCATCTCCTTGGTCTGAAACCCAAACATCCGATAGTTCGGTGTCTTGGGAATTTGCTACTGAGTAGAAACAAAAAGTTAATAAAATGACATTTACTAGAAATTTATTTAAGCTCATTATTTTTGGAGTAAGGGTTATTGTTGATCTAAATTAACTTGGTTTTACTCTAGCATTTTTGTAGGATCCCAATTATCGTCTCCTTTCAAAATGTTTTGCGTGGTGTAAGCTTCGCCGATATCAGGTGTAAGCTGCCATGACCAAAGTACTCTTTCATCTGGAGCTGCACCAGGGCCTGTCGACCTGTATTCGGCATAAAAGCATTTTTCTTCGGCCTCAGGTTTATCCCAATTGTGCCACCCTTCTGCTTTGATATGTGACCCTAATTCACTTTTTATAAAAACAGTCTGGGCATATTCCCTCCATGGTCTCCCAAGGTATACACTGTTTTCTGGCGCATCACCGGTAAGTTTACAATTGATAAACACAAAACCGTGCAAGGTCTTCTTATCGGTGGAAGCGGCTGTTATGTATTGCCCGCCTTCTTTGGAATAAATCTCACAATCCTCAAAAACTGCTGTGGACCACCCGAAGATAAAATCGGTTGTTCCTTCCACATAGCAATTTTTGTAATACTGTCTACTATCTTCTCCATGGGGATATAATGTATCCTGAAAGCCCAAGAATCGGCAATTCTCAAAAATCACCTTATTACCATCGACTCTAACCGCTACAGCTTGCCCCACAGGACCTGAGGAGTTTTCGAAAGTGATGTTCTTGGCATAGAATTCATCCCCAAAAACAAAGAAACTGGAGGAGCCCGTTGTTCCCAATTCTTCCCCATAACTGTTTTTCTTTGAGGCAAAATCATCATAAGTAACAATTGTCTCAGCTGCATTATCAGCAATAAGATGGACTTTGGTTTTAGTAGCGGCCAAGGTCAACTTCTCCTTGTAGGTCCCCGGCTTCAGGTAAATCCGAGTGACATTCTTTCTGAAATCGGGAATGCTGTTGAAAGCTTCTTGAATGGTACTGAAATCTCCTGAGCCATCTTTGGCTACCGTTATGTCAAAATCCTGAGCATTTACCAAATGGGTGCAAAACACGCCTATCAGTACATATACCTTAAATAAAATCTTCATTAGTTGGGTTATTTGATGAGTTCATATTGCAAAGAAGCCAGAATGAATGGGCCTACTCCTTTTGGATCATTTACTCTAATCGGTTCATTAATGTAATATTCATATGAGCCATCTCGGTATGGGTTTCCTCCTAAACCAGCCACTCCACATACATTGGTGATACTGATTCCTCCATCTTGATCTTCTCGAATAAACTCTTTAATCATACCATGATAAGCTTTTAATCCAGCCTCCTCGTATTTTCTATCAATATAGCCTTTGGAGGTAGCTTTAAGCAAAAAATAGGTAAACATACTTGAGCAGGAAGATTCTAGGTAATTCCCTTCACGGTCACCTTGGTCTACCACCTGATACCAAACACCTGTTTCATCCTGATATCGTACAATTCCGGCAGCAATTTTCTTAGCCACATCAATTACCATATCTCGTTTAGGATGATCGTTAGGTAAATAGTCTAAAACATCTACCACCGCCATGCTAAACCATCCTATACTTCTGCCCCAATAGTTTTTGGAAAGACCTGTATCCGGATCTGCCCATTTTTGCTCTTTACTCTCATCCCATGCGTGGTGGTAAAGGCCTGTCTCTTCGCTATAGCCATATTTATCCATTAGATAAATTTGATTGGCAACATCATCAAAAAGCGCTGGTTCATCAAATTCTGCTGCATACCTAGCCAAAAACGGTGAGCCCATATACAATCCGTCCAACCACATTTGATGAGGATAGACCTTTTTGTGCCAAAAACCTCCTTCAGAAGTCCTCGGATGATTTCTCATTTGATCTCTTAGTTCTTCAACAGCCAGTTTATACTTATCTTTTCCAGTTTCTTCATAAAGACCGATCAAAAACTTCCCTCCGTTTACCCTGTCTATATTGAAATCAGACTTTTTATAGGTCTTTATTTCTCCTTGATCATTGATCATAAAATCAGCAAAGTGCAATATATAATCCAAATACCGTTCTTCTCCGGTTTTGTCATAGACCTGCTCCATCGCAGTCATGATCAGACCATGGGTATATTCCCATTTTGGCTTTTCATTGAAATCCAACGTCCAGCCTTCCGGGTTTCTTTTGATTTCTGAATCGGCCATCCACGTTGAATACTCTTTCTTGGTAGCATTTTCCTCTGCGTTTTCAGTTTCATTACTACTTTCATTGGTAGATTTTGACTGACAAGAAGTCAATGCCACTATCAACAATAATGCAGGAAATATTTTTTTTGAAATATTAGCTATTTGGAGTAAATACATAGGTAAGGGGTTGTTATTGTTATTCAGTTTGCTAACCAAAGAGGGAATTTTTATACTTACAAATAAGGATTATTCCATGGCGGTATACCTTGTTCAGTTTGAGTTGGTATTGGAGCTAAAACAACTTTTGAAAAAATTAAACTTAATTGAATTTGTCTGAAAACTTCCTCCAAGACCAATATTAATTTGCTGAATGTAAACATGTTATTTGGGGTTTAATTTATTAATCATTTATATAAACAAGTTTAGGCCATAAAATCAATTAAACTGAAAGGTCTCCCTCAACCGAAGGAGACATTTCACATCATTAACCCTAAACTAATTACATACAATATTTTGAAAATCCCTCTGATCATGAATATAACTCACGAAACGGAAGGATCAATGTTCAATTACGTCGATCACATTGAGCAATCGATTGCATATATAATTATTTTTTTTGACACTTTAAAATTTTATCTTATTAAATCAATAAAACAATCATTAATAATCCGGATTTTGTTCTCATTAAGATGTTTATACTTTAAAATAAGTAGATAGCAATAAAAAAATATTGAATATTTTTCTTGACATAGGAATGATAAATACGCTATATTGCGCAAACGATTACATCATTAAATTAGTATTAGTGTAACGTAATTACACTGCCCTATAATAACCTAAAGCCAAAAACATCATCTCAGTCACTTGATTGAGTAAATCTGTAACTTATGAAGTTAAATAGTACATTTGTGTTTTTGGCAACCTGACTAAAGCGATGAACAAAAGAAAAAAAGCGACCATCCATGACATAGCTTCAAAGCTTGGAATAACTGCGAGCACTGTCTCCAGAGCTTTAAACAACCACCCAAGAATAAGTGATGCTACCAAAAAACTGGTTCAAAAGGCTGCCAAAGAAGTAAATTACCAACCTAATAACATTGCGGCTGCCCTAAGGAATGGAAAAAGTAAATTGATTGGGATCGTTGTCCCAACGGCCAACAGAAATTTCTTTTCATCCGTAGTCAGAGGTATAGAAGAAATAGCCAACCAACTTAATTATAAAGTAATCATCTCTCAATCATACGAAAATTTTGAGAAAGAAAAACAAACCGTTGATGCCCTATTGAGCGCACGTGTAGATGGAATCATCATGTCAATAGGAAAGAATACAGATGACTTTGAGCATTTGGAAAGAGTCTTAGAGAAAGGTATTCCTCTTGTTTTGTTTGACAGAATTACTGAAGAGTTAGAAGTCAACCAAGTCGTGATTGATGATTACATAGGTGCCTACAAATCTGTAGAGCACTTGATAGAAAATGGATATTCCAAAATAGCCCATTTTACAAACCCCCGGAAAATCAACATCTACAGTGAAAGGCTCAGAGGATATACTGACGCGCTAAAAGATAATGGTATCAAATTCGATCAGGACTTAATTATTGAAAGCAATATGCAGCTGGAAGATGGGCAGCAGAGTGCACTGAAAATGCTAGAGGATGGAATAGATTTTGATGCCATTTTTTCTTCCAGTGACTATGCGGCCATGGGAGCCCTTCAGGTTCTTAAAGACAAAGGAATAAGCGTCCCCGAAGAGGTAGGTATTGCTGGGTTTGGTAATGAACCCTTTACTTCGTTTACCACTCCATCATTGACATCGGTTGATCAAGTCAGCATACCAATGGGCAATGTCGCTGCCGAGTTGTTCTTTGAACTGCTTAAAGCAGATCCCAAAAAATTTATCCCCCAAAAAACGGTGCTCAAACCCGAACTGATCATCAGAGGCTCTTCTACCCGAAAAATAACACAGCCTATTTAAGAACATTATTTACATCAAAAAAAGAATAAAATGCTGGACCAAGTGAGCAATCGATTGCGCAAACAGAATAAAACCTTCCTTAACGAGGATTTTTTGCTACAAAGCAAATTTGCGCAGATCCTTTACCATGACTATGCAAAAAACTTACCCATCATTGATTATCATTGTCACTTATCCCCAAAAGACATCGCTGAAAATAGACAGTTTAACAATTTATCAGAGGTTTGGCTAGCTGGTGACCATTATAAATGGAGGGCTATGAGAACTCTTGGGGTAGATGAAAAATACATTACAGGTAAAGATTCTACCGATAAAGAAAAATTTCATAAATGGGCTGAAACTGTTCCTTATACACTAAGAAACCCTCTTTATCATTGGACACATCTTGAACTTAAAAGATACTTTGATATTGATGTACTTTTAACTTCAGATACTGCCGACCGCATTTATGAAAAAGCCTCTTCCCTACTTCAAACTCCTCACTACAGTGTACAAGGGCTCCTGGAGAGAATGAATGTAGAAACGGTTTGTTCTACAGATGATCCTATTGATAGTCTTGACTATCATATAAAAGCAAAAAAAGCAGGTGTAAATACACACCTTTTTCCCGCATTTCGACCTGACAAATCTTATGCAGTCGAAAATCCGAAAGATTACCTTGAGTACATACAAAAACTACAAGAGGTCAGTGGTATTGAAATACAGAACTATGATGACCTATTGCTTGCTTTGGAAAACAGAATTGCCTTTTTCCACCATCACGGAGGCCGACTTTCCGACCACGGCTTGGAGAAATTGTATTATTATAACCTAGGTAAATATGATATCCAAAAGCTTTTCAAAAAACTGCAGTCTCATGAAGCCTTAGAGCAAGATGAAATTAATTATTTCAAATTTGAGACACTTCTACATTTAAGTCGGATGTATCATGCCAAAGGATGGACTCAACAATTTCACTTAGGTGCCTTAAGGAACACTAATGAAAGAATGTTACGGATTTTAGGTCCTGACACGGGATTTGACAGTATTGGAGATTTCTCCCAGGCAGAAGCCATTGCCAGTTTCTTAAACCTATTGGACAGCGATGACCAATTGGCGAAAACCATACTATACAATTTAAACCCTGCTGACAATGAAGTCATGGCCACCATGATTGGGAATTTCAATGATGGCTCCATCAAAGGAAAGATACAGTTTGGATCTGGATGGTGGTTCCTAGATCAAAAAGATGGTATGGAAAAACAAATGAATGCCTTATCCAATATGGGACTATTAAGCTGTTTCGTAGGGATGTTGACTGACTCAAGAAGTTTTCTATCCTTCCCACGTCATGAGTATTTCCGTCGTACATTGTGTAACCTCCTTGGAAATGATGTAACGAATGGTGAAATTCCAGCAGACGAAAAGTGGTTAGGAAAAATAGTCAGTGATATTTGTTACTATAATGCCAAAAATTACTTTCAATTTGAACAATAGAAACTCACATAAACCATGAAAACACTTAACAGACAAAATATCGCCAAGTCTCCGGAAAGACCCATTAAAGTCCTTCAATTCGGAGAAGGTAATTTTTTAAGGGGCTTTGTAGATTGGATCATCGATATCATGAATGAGAAGACTGAATTCAATGGGGACGTACAGGTTATTCAACCTATTGCAAATGGAATGGGAGATTTGATCAACCAACAAGACGGGCTCTATCATGTTCAGCTCAGTGGCATCCAAAAAGGGATCGCTAAGGAAGAAACCAGAATGATAACCTGTGTTAGAGGTGTCATCAACCCTTATGAAGATTATGAATCCTACTTAAAATTAGCGGACAATCCAGATTTAAGATTTATCATTTCCAATACAACTGAAGCTGGTATATCGTACAATCCATCTGATGATCAAAAGGATAAAATATCAGATTCATTTCCTGGTAAATTAACAGCCCTACTTTATAGAAGGTTCTCCACCTTCAATGGTGATGAAAGCAAAGGCTTGCACATTATACCCTGTGAATTGATTGATAAAAATGGTGATAAGTTAAAAGAAATAATTGTCCAATATGCTTCACTTTGGCAATTGCCCAAAGGATTTATCAGTTGGATTCAAAAAGCCAATACGTTTTCCAATACTCTGGTAGACAGAATTGTACCAGGATTTCCAAAAGAAACCATCAAAGAAATTCAGGAAGCAATTGGTTACGAGGATAATTTGATTGTAAAAGCGGAACCTTTTCACCTTTGGGTGATAGAGGGACCTGATAGTGTCAAGAAAGAGTTTCCTGCTGAGCAAGCTGGGCTTGATGTGAAATTCGTAAAAGACCAATCCCCTTATAGAACCAGAAAAGTAAGGATTCTTAATGGAGCACATACATCCCTTGTTCCTGTGGCTTACTTGAATGGGCTAAGAACTGTAAGAGAGTCTGTTGAAGACCCAGTTGTTGGTAAATTTCTGGATGAAACCATTCAAAAAGAAATCATTCCTACCTTAGACCTTCCTCAGGATGAATTGGAACAATTTGCTAACGATGTGATGGATCGGTTCAAAAACCCCTTCGTTAAACATTTATTGAGTTCAATAGCTTTGAATTCCATCTCTAAATTCAAAGTCAGAGTGCTGCCTTCCCTTCTTGAATTCGTGGAGCTAAAAGGAGAACTACCGCAAAACTTGGTTCACTCCCTAGCTGCCTTATTGCTGTTTTACAAAGGAAACTTTAACGGAGAACCAACTCCAGTAAATGACAGCAAAGACATCGAGAATTATTTCAAAAGCATTTGGGAAAATGATGATCTGGAGGAAGTAGCCCGCGGAGCCTTAAGTTATAAAGCACTTTGGGATATGGACCTTACAACAGTAGATGGACTAGAAGATGCAGTAGTCAGAGAAATGAACATACTAGCGGATAAAGAAAAAGTTTAAAAAGTTAATTCTTTAAAAAAAATGGCTGCCAGAAAAGGCAGCCATTTTTTTTTATTCTTCTGAGAGGTCGTATTTTAGAGTCTTCCCTTTTTCCACTGCTGGAATTCCTTCAGTCATCCAAAGTGGAGCAGGCTCATTTTTTAAGTAGTGGTCAAAAAACTGAGAAAGCCTGATGGATAGATCCTTCCTGTTTTTTCTATGACGTAAGTTATGGTCTTCCCCATTGTACACTAATAGCCATGCCGGAGTTCTATTACGTTTCAATGACATAAAGAATTCAATACCTTGATACCATGGAACGGCTCCATCTTCATCATTATGCATGATCAATACAGGTGTATTTACCTGATCTGCAAAAAATAACGGAGAATTTTCTATATACTCCATAGGTTTCTCCCATAATGTCCCTCCTATTCTAGACTGCGTGTGTTCATACTGGAACATACGACTCATTCCAGATCCCCATCGGATCCCTCCATAAGCAGAAGTCATGTTGGCTACCGGAGCACCTGCTCCTGCCGCTTTGAACATATCAGTTTGTGTAACCAAATAGGCTACCTGATAACCTCCCCAACTTTGGCCCTGAATGGCCATATTATTTTCATCCACATATCCCTGAGCCACTACAGACTGAACTCCCGGAATGATACAATCGTAGGCACTTTTACCCGGATGACCAATATCATATTTAATATCTGGAACAAACACTATATAGCCATTACTCACAAAATAAGCAATATTGATGGTAGAAGCACTTGGTGCTGGAGTGATATAATTATGATAACTATCAGATCTGCGTTCGTAGAAATAAACCATCATTGGATACTTTTGATTAGGATCAAAATCTTCTGGCTTATATATCAAGCCTTGAAGGGAATCACCTTTCAATGTCATGTATTCGGTCAGTTCCACAGTTCCCCATTTAATATTTTCCTGTTGGGCATTGGCATGGGAAAGTTGAACAAGGTTCGTCAATGTCATGTCCGTAGCATACACATCAGGATATTCCTGGAAAGTAGATTTTCTTACTATCACCTTATCAGCATCCTTAGCTTTCTCTAAGCCATAGTATCGATGATCTGTAAAGACTAACTCTTTAGGGTTTTCCTTTCCTTCAATATCTCCGATATAATATCCACTTTTCTTATTATGATCATTAAACGCACTCAAAATTAACGGAGACTTTGGATCAATATATTCCTCTTCCCTGTCCAATACTTCACGTCTGAAACTAATGTTCTCTTTTTTGCCCAACCCTTTTGTGATGTTCACAGGCTCTTTCTTACCACTAGGATCAACCTTCCAAACATCATATTGGCTATAAACTATGAATCCTTTGTCATCTTTCGTCCATCCTGCACTTCCATATCCTCTTGGCATACTCGGTGTGTCATGCAACTGATCGTAAAAATCATCAGAAATACTCCCTGTTAGATCGATCAACTTACCCGACGTAATATCATAAGCAACATAGGTACTGTCTGTGTAACTATACCAATTGATGTATTTCCCAGCAGGAGAAAGACTTGGATAGCCTGCTACATCTTTCGCCACAAGTTTTCTGTCACCGTTTTCAAGATCGATGAGGTAAACATCCCTACCTATCTGAGTATCCCAACTAAAATTAATTCGGTAAGGATTGTCATCAGTGGCTACAGCGACTTTGTACCTGGCTTCTTTGTCAAGGTTAATATTGTCCATCTTCTCATCTCCTAACTGAACCAGTTTTCCAGATTTAAGATGATATACTGCCAGAAAGGTTTTGTTGGCTTCTCTACTCTTATTTTTCAATTGCATTGGCTGAAGATCATTGTCTTGCCAACCCCAAATATCCAAAGAAACCCTTTCCTCGTCCAAAATGGTAGAATCCTCTTCATAAGCATATGTCTTGTAGTCTTCTGCAACGCCAAAAAACAATCTTTCTCCATCTTCTGAAAATCTAAGGTTGCCACTTTTTGAAACAACCCCATTTTCCAAAATACCTTCAGTCGACTGATCAACTATTTTAGTCACCCCATCTTTACCAATAATATTTAAATATAATTGGTAATAAGGCTTTTTGGACTTCAATGAATCTCCACTGGCCACATAAGCAAAATGCTTAAGCTCCTTAGAAAAAGCTACATCTGTGTATTTTGTCATTCCTGAATCTAATATAGTTTGCTTACCATCTTTTAAACTTAACAAACCAACAGCAGCATTGTCCAAAGTGTCTTGCGTTGCCAGTACAAAATAGAGGTATTCACCCATTTCAGAGAAGCCATACTTTTCTACTCTTTCTATTACATGGGTTATTTCCCCATCAAAGCTCCTTACCAAGAGTTGAGTACCATCAGTTTTGGGTTCTTTTTTCTTAGCCTCTTTTTTGTCGGTTGCTGACTTGGCTGTACTGTCATTTTCTGACTTATCATCAGGCTTTTTCTTCTTATCTTCTTTTTCAAAATGGACTGCTAACCAGTTTCCTTCTTTTTCTGGGGTCTGGAAAGATTTTATTCGAGGTAGTTTTTCGATGTTGCCATCAGCCAATGACAAAATAAAAAGACTGTCTTTAGGGAAATCCTTTGATTTCTTCCCTGCAAGCTTCAACTTCCTAATGGAATCCTGCTGTGCTTCGATTTTACCAACAGCCCATTTACCATCATTTGAAAAAGTTATATTACCCGCTCTAGGTACTTGATACCTTAAAGAAGCATTGTCATGATTAACAAATATTGCTTTGGCATCTCCCTCCTGAGGGCCAATCCCATAACCAACCCAATGGCCATCCGGAGTGATAATGGTAGAAGATATGGATTCCCACCCATCATAATCATCATGTGTCAGTGATCTTTTTTGCTGAGCAAAGCCAGAAAAACTAAGCAATAGCAAAAACAGTATAGCTTTTAATCTAATCATATATTTAGGGCATTAATCAAAATTGATTGAAGTAGGAAAATTAATTATATCTCTATTAGAAATTAGCATTTCTTGGATCAATGGTAGTAATTAACTTTAAGTTGCATTTTATTGCCACCAAAAAATTCCTTGTTGTGGTTTTCTTTTCAAAACAACCTTTTGTTGCCCTTTTCTTTTTAAAAAAATCGGAAAAACATGAGCCCTAAAAACAAAAAAGTCTTGCCAGTAGCAAGACCCTTTTCAGAATATAAACCCAAATATAACTTTAGAGATTAAAAGTTTCTTTTTTAAAACCATTGAAAATGAATGAGTTTTATGAATTAACCGAAATATATTTTAAACATATTCATTCTCTTCAAAATTTTTACTCCCATTCACAATGTAATCCCAAAGTAAATACATTTTTTGTTATTTTGCAAATCAAAAAAAATGTTACCATAAATTTTGACAATTCAACAATTTAAATGCATCTTTATTCAAATAACAATAACCAAATAAATAAATAATGGATAAAAATTTAGATATTGACAATGTTGATTTAAAGATCATCTCATTGCTAAATGAAGATGCCAAAACACCCTATACGGAAATCGCCAAGAAGGTCTATGTTTCCTCGGGTACTGTCCATGTCAGAATGCGAAAATTGGAAGATATGGGCATTGTCAAAAGTGCAACGCTCAACATTGATTTTTCAAAATTAGGTTATGATATCTCCGCTTATTTGGGCATTTACTTGGAAAAAAGTTCACTATATGACAACGTTATAGAGAAGCTTAAAGAAATTTCCGAGGTGATTAACGCCTATTATACAACAGGAAATTACAGCATCTTTGCAAAAATAATTTGTAAGGACACTAATCACTTAAGAGATGTATTGAATAAAATTCAAAAAGTAGACGGGATTGATAGAACAGAAACGCTTATCGTACTTGAAGAAAGTATAAATCGACCTATACAGCTTTTTGAACAAGATTCTAAATAGATCAGGCAAAAACTTAATTATTTAGATTAAATCTAAGTAAAATTTTTTATTGATTATACCAAGTTTATATTGAACTTTTTAAAGACAACCAGAAGCGATTAAAGTTCGCTTCTGGTTGAATAAAGTTTTGTTTTTTGGCCAAATTCATTGATTTTTTCTATTCTTCATAGAGAATTTTCATTCCTTCTGAACATAAAAATTTAGATTAATGTTATATCTTTGCGCTACAAAATGTAATTAGTCTAAATAACTCGGTTTATGAGCAAAGACAATCAAATTTTAGAGGAGTTCACCTCAAAAGAATACGAACACGGTTGGTCTGTAGATTTTGAAGCTGATGAGGCCCCAGCCGGTTTGAATGAAGAAATTATCCGTTGGATATCTGCCAAGAAGGAAGAGCCACAATGGCTTTTGGAATGGAGGCTAAAGGCTTTCAGTACTTGGCAAAATATGACTGAACCTGAGTGGGCAAATGTTCACTACCCAAAAGTAGATTTTCAAAAACTTAAATATTATTCCGCTCCTAAGCAAAAGTCCAAGCCTAAGAACTTAGACGAAGTGGATCCTGAATTGCTTCAAATTTATGAAAGATTAGGGATCAGCTTGAATGAGCAAAAGAAATTACAAGGTATTGCTGTAGATGCCGTTTTGGACTCAGTTTCTGTAGGAACAACTTTCAAAGAGACATTGAGCAAGCTAGGAATTATTTTCTGCTCCTTTAGTGAGGCCGTTCAGGAGCACCCTGAATTGGTAAAGAAATATTTAGGCTCTGTTGTTCCTATGACAGACAACTACTATGCAGCACTTAATTCTGCTGTCTTCTCTGACGGATCTTTCTGCTATATTCCAAAGGGAGTAAGATGCCCAATGGAGCTTTCAACCTACTTCCGAATCAATGCGGCCAACACCGGTCAATTTGAGAGAACATTGATCGTTGCTGAAGATGAGTCATATGTTTCTTACTTGGAAGGATGTACTGCTCCACAAAGAGATGAAAACCAATTGCATGCTGCGGTAGTAGAAATCTATGCTGCCACAAACGCTGAAGTAAAATACTCAACCGTTCAAAACTGGTTCCCAGGAGATAAAAACGGAAAAGGGGGTATCTATAATTTTGTTACCAAAAGAGGTATTTGTGCAGGAGATAATTCAAAAATTTCTTGGACCCAAGTAGAGACCGGTTCGGCTGTGACTTGGAAATACCCTTCCTGTATCCTCAAGGGAGATAACTCAATAGGAGAATTTTATTCTGTAGCGGTAACCAACAATTACCAACAAGCGGATACTGGTACCAAAATGATTCATATTGGTAAGAACACCAAGTCCAGAATTGTCTCAAAAGGTATTTCCGCGGGTAAATCACAAAATTCTTACAGAGGACAGGTTCAAGTCATGAAGCGCGCTCAAAACGCCCGAAACTTCTCCCAATGTGATTCCTTATTGATGGGAGATAGATGTGGTGCACACACTTTCCCATACATTGATATTCAAAACCCATCTGCAAAAGTTGAGCATGAAGCTACAACTTCTAAAATCGGCGAAGACCAAATCTTCTATTGTAACCAAAGAGGTATTGACACCGAAGATGCAGTGGCTTTGATCGTAAATGGATATGCCAAAGAAGTTTTGAACCAACTCCCTATGGAATTTGCTGTAGAAGCTCAAAAGCTATTGGCACTTACTTTAGAAGGCAGCGTGGGATAGTCTCACTCCATCAACGATTATGATGATTAGGCTAAGGAATCTTTTTAGGTTCCCAGTAGCTCTTTATTACCGAAAACAGAAAAGAAATAGTACAAATCATGTTATCCATAAAAAATTTACACGCATCTATTGAAGGAACTCCTATTCTTAAAGGAATCAACCTTGAAATCAAAGCCGGGGAAGTGCACGCCATCATGGGACCTAACGGTTCTGGCAAATCAACTTTGGCTTCTGTATTGGCAGGTAGAGAAGAATATGAAGTGACTGAAGGAGAAGTTTTGTTCAACGGACAGGACCTTTTGGACTTAAGCCCAGAAGACAGAGCCAGAGAAGGTGTGTTTTTGGCATTCCAGTACCCAGTTGAAATCCCTGGAGTAAGCACTACCAATTTCTTGAGAACAGCTGTAAACCAAGTAAGGGAATACAGAGGACAAGAAGCATTGGATGCAGTAAAGTTTCTTTCTTTGATGAAGGAAAAAATGAAATTGGTTGAAATCGACCAAAAACTAATGAGCAGAGCGTTGAACGAAGGTTTCTCTGGCGGGGAGAAGAAGAGAAATGAGATTTTCCAAATGGCCATGCTTGAGCCAAGCCTATCCATTCTTGATGAAACGGATTCCGGATTGGATATTGATGCCTTAAGAATCGTTTCCAACGGCGTAAATCAATTGAAGTCTCCTGATAATGCCACCATTGTGGTAACTCACTACCAACGTCTGTTAGACTATATTGTACCTGATTATGTGCACGTACTTTACAAAGGTAAAATAGTAAAATCTGGTTCTAAAGAGCTGGCTCTAGAGCTTGAAGAAAAAGGATATGACTGGATCAAAGAAGATGTAGACAGTGCTTCTGTCTAATATCCGTTCCCATTGTCAAACCATCTTATTTCTTAATTGATGACTACACTTACTAAAAATAAAATTAAGGACTCCTTCTTGGAAATCATTGCCAAAGCTACTTCTGAAAATTTCTCAGAAATAAAGCAACAAGCAGTTGAATTCTTGCAAAAAGAGGGACTTCCTGCTGCAAAAGCAGAAGAGTATAAGTTTACTCCGCTGAGCAAAAAGCTGGAAAGCTTGACCAACTTAACTTCAGCTACCCAGATCAACCTCTCTGCTGAAGCTGTAAAATCTGAATTAATTCCTGATCTGGAAGTAGATTACTTAGTTTTCAATAACGGAAACTTCGATAAGGAACTTTCTTCTTACACTGAGAAAAATTACAGTGTTAAATCTTTTAAATCTTTATCAGAAGAAGAAACAACTAAAATTGGTTCTATAGCGAAGGTAAGCAAAGACCCTTTTACTGCACTCAATACCGCCTTTTTTCAAGATGGTATTTACATCCATATTGCCAAAGGTAAAGTAGTAGAAAGACCAATACTTATCCTCAACTTTAACCAAGCAAATAATGGCCAAGTAATTTCTCCGAGAATATATGTTCAAGGTGAATCAAATGCCGAAGCCACCTTTATTGAAAAAGTAATCAGCTTAAATGACGAAGCATACTTTCTAAACGGTGTAACCGAGGTAAAAGTAGGAGAAAATGCTCATCTGAATTATTATAAAATTCAGAATGAAAGCACAACTGCTATTGAAGCAAACAACTTTGTATCTGACGTTCACAGAGATGCTACTTTCACCTCTGTAACGCTTTCATTGAAAGGTGACATGATCAGAAACAACCTGAGCTTGAACCTTCTTGACAGTGGTTGCGAAGGAAACATGTACGGTCTTTATTTATTGGATGGCAAAACCCATGTGGACAACCACACCAATGTGGACCACACCATGCCGCATGCAGATTCCAATGAGCTTTACAAAGGTATCCTAGCTGAAAAATCGAGAGGAGTTTTCAACGGAAAAATCTTTGTAAGACAAGATGCTCAAAAGACCAACGCTTTCCAGCAAAACAACAACATCTTGCTTTCTGATGATGCCATCATCAATACTAAACCACAATTGGAGATTTGGGCGGATGATGTAAAGTGCTCTCATGGCTGTACTACCGGACAGTTAGATGAGGAAGCCCTTTTCTACCTGCAAGCCAGAGGAATTGGTAAAGATCAGGCCAAGGGTTTATTGCTTTATGCTTTTGCTGGTGAAATCATGGATCATATTAAAATAGATGCTTTCAAAGAATATTGCATAACACTCGTTCAGGAAAGATTAGGGAAACTATAAAACACCTTTCATGACGTTGAACATCCAAAATATCCGGGAGCAATTTCCTGTACTAGACCAAGAAGTCAACGGAAAGCCCTTAATTTATATGGACAATGCTGCCACTACCCAAAAACCAAAAGAGGTACTGGAGGCATTGTCTGATTATTACACCCACGACAATTCAAACATTCATAGAGGCGCTCACACCCTAGCCGACAGGGCAACCAGGGCTTATGAGAGAACAAGAAGTCTTGTCAAAGACTTTTTAAATGCAGCTGAGGAAGAAGAGATCATTTTCACCAAAGGGACTACTGAGGGTATCAACCTTGTGGCCTCTACATTTGGGCGGAAATTCTTCACGGAAGGTGATGAGATTATCATTTCAACTCTAGAACACCATTCCAATATTGTTCCTTGGCAAATGCTCTGTGAAGAAAAAGGGGCCATCCTAAAGGTAATTCCTATCAATGAAAAAGGGGAATTACTTCTAGATGAGTTTGATAAACTACTGACCAATAAAACCAAATTAGTTTCTGTAGTGCATGCTTCAAATGCTTTAGGAACCATTAACCCTATTGAGGAAATCATTAGTAAATCCCATGCTGTAGGAGCAAAGGTTTTAATTGATGGCGCTCAATCTTCAGCCCATTTGGATATTGATGTCCAAGCCTTAAACTGTGACTTCTTTGTGATGTCAGCACATAAAATATATGGGCCTACAGGTCTTGGAGTTTTATATGGCAAGAGAGAAGTTTTAGAGTCCATGCCTCCATATCAGGGCGGTGGTGAGATGATCAAAGAAGTTACCTTTGAAAAAACCACTTATAATGAAATCCCTTTTAAGTTTGAGGCAGGCACTCCTAATATTGCAGATGTAATTGCCTTCCAAAAGGCCATAGAATTTGTAAATAAATTAGGAAAAGCAAATATCAGAAACCATGAAGAAAGTCTGCTTAATTATGCAACTGAGCAACTTTCTCTAATAAAAGGCTTTATACCTGTTGGGACGGCCAGCAAGAAAGTCAGTGTGCTATCCTTTCTTATCGAGTATATGCACCCCTTTGATGTGGGCATGATGCTAGATGCTTCGGGCATTGCGGTAAGGACAGGACATCATTGTACCCAACCATTGATGAATCGCTTTGAAATTGAGGGAACTGTTCGAGCATCATTTTCTGTTTATAACACCAAAGAAGAAATAGAAAGGCTTATTGAGAGTGTCAGCAAGATAGCCAAATTAAAGAATAAATGACTGATATAAAGCAAGTTCAAGAAGAAATCATAGACGAATTTTCCATTCTGGAAGGAGACCGGGAATCCACCATATTTTATATTATGGAATTGGGCAACAAACTAGCCGATTATCCTGAAGAGGCGAGGTTGGATGAAAATTTGATCAAAGGATGTCAGTCAAAAGTATGGCTTACTACTGAAGAAAAGGACGGAAAAGTCGTCTTTAAGGCTGATTCTAACACGGACATTACCAAAGGCTTGATCAGTCTTTTGATTCGAGTGCTTTCCTTTAGAAGCCCTAAAGAAATCATTGATGCCGAGCTTTATTTCATTGAGAAAATTGGAATGGGCAATATCATCGGCTCCCAAAGATCCAATGGTTTAGCTGCCATGATCAAGCAGATGAAGCTGTATGCAATAGCCTATCAATCAAAATTAAACGTATAGATTTTATGGCTGAAGAAACTAAAGAAAAAGCAGGTGTCAATGTTCCCGATCTAAGGGACAAAGTGGTTCAGGCCATCAAGTTGGTTTATGATCCTGAAATTCCTATCGATGTTTATGAACTAGGCTTGATCTATGAAATCAGTGTCTATCCGGTGAACAATGTTTATGTACTGATGACCCTGACTTCACCCAACTGTCCTTCCGCAGAATCTATTCCCTCTGAGGTGAAAGACAGAATTCAACAAATACAAGGTGTAAACGATGTGGAAGTTGAGCTGACTTTTGATCCTCCTTACTCACAGGACATGATGTCCGAAGCAGCTAAGTTGGAACTTGGATTTATGTAATTGTATAATACTTAAATAGAAAATATATGTATCCTGAAGAATTAGTTGCACCAATGCGTGCTGAATTGACCGAGGTTGGTTTTCAAGAATTCAAAACAGCAGATGATGTAGACAATCATCTTAAAGACCATAAAGGAACCACATTCATCGTGGTTAACTCTGTATGTGGCTGTGCTGCGGGTGCGGCTAGACCTGGTGTCAAATATGCCATGGACAAAACTGATGCCCGTCCAACGACCATGGCCACAGTCTTTGCAGGAAACGACACAGAAGCGGTCAACAAAGTTAGAGAACACTGCCTTCCTTACCCTCCTTCTTCTCCAGCCATGGCGCTGTTTAAGGATGGTGAATTGGTACATTTTATTGAAAGACACCATATTGAAGGAAGAAATGCCCAAATGATCGGTGAACATTTGGTAGAAGTTTTCGAGCACTTTTGCAAATAGTTTAAAATAGCCCTCCTAAGGGCTATTTTTTGTTTCCACCTTTAAAAATTATCACTCCCTAAACACGGGATTTTATTTTGCAATGAATGGTTTCAGTACCATAAGATTTGAGCTAAACAGAAAGATAAATTTGATAATTGCGCAAATTCAGTGCAATAAAATCATCCTAAAATAAATTAAGTAATAATACTTATTCTAAATAGTTCAAATCATGCCGTTCATTGTGATTATAAGGTGTCTTTTTATTAACTTAAGGCCGCCAAAAGCGATTTTGCAATAGAACAAAACCATAAATAGATAAATAAAAAACTTATGTCTGAAATAGCTAAGTTATCCTTCGATGGTAAAGAATATGAATTACCAGTAACAGAAGGTACTGAAAATGAAAAGGCAATAGAAATTGCCAAACTAAGAGGTCAGTCTGGATTAATTACATTAGACCCTGGTTTCAAAAACACAGGTTCTACCAAAAGTGCTATCACCTTCTTGGATGGTGAAAAAGGCATCTTAAGGTACAGAGGTTATAATATCGAAGATCTGGCCGCCAAATCCAACTTTTTAGAAGTTTCATATCTTTTGATTTATGGTGAACTTCCAACTCAAGAGCAATACGATCAATTTAAGCAAGAAATCACTTACCATACACTGGTACACGAAGACATCAAAAAGATGCTTGATGGCTTCCCTTCTGTGGCTCACCCAATGGGGGTTCTTTCCTCTCTTATTTGTTCTTTAACTGCTTTCTACCCTACTTCTTTGGATCCAAACAGAACTGAAGAGGAAATCAAAATGAGCATCGTAAGATTAATGGCCAAAATGCCAACTTTCGCTGCTTGGGCTTATAAAAACAAGATGGGCCATCCAGTTAACTACCCTGATAATAAACTGGATTACTGCTCTAATTTCTTGCACATGATGTTTGCGCTACCTTCGGAGCAGTATGAGGTAGACCCTGTTATTGCAAAAGCATTAGATCAATTACTAATTCTTCACGCAGACCATGAGCAAAACTGCTCTACTTCTACCGTAAGAATAGTAGGCTCTTCTCAAGCTAGTATCTATGCCTCTATTTCAGCAGGAATCAACGCACTTTGGGGACCTCTTCACGGTGGTGCTAACCAATCAGTGATTGAAATGCTTGAAGCTATTAAGGCTGACGGTGGTGACACAAAGAGATACCTTGACAAAGCCAAGGACAAAAATGATCCATTTAGACTAATGGGCTTTGGACATAGGGTTTACAAAAACTTTGACCCTAGAGCAAAAATCATCAAAAAAGCTGCAGATGATGTGTTAAACAAACTGGGTGTAAACGATCCTGTTTTAGACATCGCCAAGGAATTGGAAGAAGCAGCTTTGAATGACCAATACTTTGTGGACAGAAAACTATATCCAAATGTGGATTTCTACTCTGGTATTATTTACAGAGCATTGGGCATCCCTACGGATATGTTCACGGTAATGTTTGCTTTAGGTAGGCTTCCAGGTTGGATAGCACAATGGAAAGAAATGAGAGAAAATAATGAGCCAATAGGTAGACCAAGACAAGTCTATACTGGTGCGAATGAAAGATCTTACACTTCCATGAACGATCGATAAATCGTCTTTAAAAGATCAATACTAAAAGCGGAAATTCAAATTTCCGCTTTTTTTTATTTTTCACCCTATCACCATAAATCCCCGTCAAAGAGGCCATTAGCCAGTTTCAACCAAATTATTTTTTACTTATTCAATATTTTAATGGAAATTATTTTTCAAATATCACCACCACACTTGTCAGATCAAATATTTATTCATACCTTTGCAGCTCAATTATTTATCAGAACTTTTCTGAGTCGTGAGTTTCCTTACTCGGTCGCTTTTGGGATGTATTAAAGGAAATCAGGGCACAGGAGTAAGGAAAATTTCATGGAAAACGAAACATTATTTTCGGACCTGGGTATTTCGGCAGAAATTCTTCAGGCAGTGGAAGATATGGGTTATACCCAACCTTCCCCAATTCAATCTCAATCTATTCCTTTAATGCTTGATGGCCGCGATGTAATCGGTCAGGCACAAACTGGAACAGGTAAAACCGCTTCTTTTGGTATTCCAATTGTAGATATGGTAGACCCTACAAGTAACAAGCCACAAGCTTTGATTCTTTGTCCAACCAGAGAACTTGCTGTTCAGGTTGAAGGAGAAATCACCAAATTGGCCAAGCACAAAAAAGGTGTCTATAGTACTGCCATTTACGGTGGTGAATCTATCGACCGTCAGATCAGGACCCTAAAGAAAGGTGTACAAATCATCGTCGGAACTCCTGGCCGTGTTATGGACCATATGAAACGTGGAAACATTAAACTGGAAACAGTTAAAACCATTGTTTTGGATGAGGCTGATGAGATGCTTGACATGGGCTTTAGAGAAGATATCGAAACGGTATTGAATCAAATGCCTGAAGACAGACAAACCATCTTTTTCTCAGCTACGATGGCCAAGCCGATTATGGATCTGACTAAAATGTATCAGTCTAATCCTGAAATCGTTAAGATTGTAAAAAAGGAACTTACTGTTGAGAATATCTCTCAAGTATATTACGAGGTAAAGCCAAGCCTTAAAATGGAATTGATCACCCGATTGATCAATGTTCATCAGTTTAACTTAGGAGTGGTCTTTTGTAACACCAAAAGAGTAACAGACGAAGTTACTGAAGGTTTGATAGCTAGAGGCATTACTGCAGAAGCTTTGCATGGAGACCTTTCTCAAGCGCAAAGAGACAAAGTAATGAACAAGTTCAGAAAAGGGCATTGTTCTGTATTGGTAGCTACAGACGTGGCTGCTAGAGGTATTGATGTGGACAATGTTGAGGTTGTGTTCAACTATGACCTACCATTGGACGAAGAATACTATGTACACAGAATCGGTAGGACAGGTAGAGCTGGACGTTCTGGAATGGCCATCTCTTTTATAACTGGTAGAAAAGACATTTTCAGGTTAAAAGACCTTGAAAGATATATCAAAACCAGCTTAACCAAAATGACTCCTCCTTCTGTATCGGAAATGATCGATCAGAAAAAGGATCAATTGGTAAAAGATGTTAATACTTCAATTTCCAAAGAAGAAGATAACCAATTGTTTGAATCAGCATTAGGTCAATTATTGGCTGAAGGTTTGAGCATGGATCAAATCGCTTTGGGTTTAGTAAAACTTCAAATGGGTAACTCTATTGAAGAGCTATCGGATATGAATTTTGACTTGAACCTAGGTAGCGGTAGAGAAAGAGGCGAAAGAGGTGAGCGAGGCGGAAGAGGCAGAGAGCGCTTTGACAAAGGTGGTAGAAAAGGTGGTAGAGACAGATTCGAGCGTGGCGGCGAAAGAGGCGGAAGAAAAGGCTCTAGAGAAAAAGGAAGCAGAGATGCCAATATGTCTAGACTTTTCTTGAACCTTGGTAAAAAAGACAGAATCAGACCAAATGATATTGTAGGAGCTATTGCTGGAGAAACTGGAATTCCAGGCCGTCAAATTGGTGGTATCGATATCTTTGATAACTTCTCATTTGTAGATGTTCCTTCTAAAGATGCTGCTCATGTAATCAGCGTGATGAAAAGCAATACCATTAAAGGTAAACCTGTAAATATGGAACTTTCTAAAGGTTAAATTATATAAAGGTTAATTAAGGTTATTAAAAGCGTAAGCCAAATGGCTTACGCTTTTTTTGTTAGTGACAGTTAAAAAGGAATAGTCAAGTAATACTAATCCTATTTACTGTTGAGTAATTACTAACAAGTTCACTTGCTACTGGTTTCAGGATACAAAAGCCATTACTATCTTTGTATTTAAGAAACGTCATTTTCTCATGCAGTTATTTTTCCAGAAAAACATAAAAGGAGACAAAATCACTTTAGACCCGGATGAATCAAAACACTTGAGCAAAGTACTCAGGAAATCCGTCGGTGATGAAATCCATATCACCAATGGAAATGGGGAGCTTTTTACCTGTATAATAGAAAGTATTTCTCTCAAATCCACTGTATTGAACATTATCAAACAGGAAAAACACACTGAAGACAATTTCTACATTCATTTGGCTATTGCTCCTACTAAAAACAATGACCGGGTTGAATGGATGTTGGAGAAGATCACGGAAATTGGGTTTCATGAACTGACTTTCATAAAAACTCAAAACTCGGAAAGGACATTTCTCAAACCAGACCGCTTGGAGAAAAAAATGATTGCAGCATGCAAACAAAGCCTCAAGACAAGGATTCCAAAAATCAACCCAATTATTACTTTCCAAGAATTAATAAACAAAAACAAAACTACCCAAAGTCAAAAATTCATTGCCTATGTTGATCAAAACAATCAAAAACATCTTTATGATTTGGCCAACTGTAAGCAATCCTATTTAGTTCTTATTGGACCTGAAGGAGATTTTTCAGAAGATGAAATTGATCTGGCATTTGATAATGGTTTTAAGGCATGTAGCCTTGGTGACTCACGCTTGAGGACCGAAACAGCAGGATTGGCCGCTGTGCATACCTTGAGCTTAAAAAACTACCAATCTTGAGAACAAAAGAAATTTTCCTCGGGAATTTTGGTCTCTCTCAAGATTCAACCCAGCAATTGTTGGACAAAGGAACGGTTATAACAATTGGCAAAAACAAAACCTTTATCCATGAAGGTAAAATAGAAAAACACAGTTACCTAATCCTAAGCGGTTGTGCAAAAGCCCACCTCAATCATGATGGAAAAGACATTAACTTTTGGTTTGGGTTCGAAGGGGACTTTTTGTTCTCCTTCAACAGTAAAATATATAGACAGCCTGGATATGAAAATATAAGCACCTTGGAAGAGTGTAAGCTGTGGAGAATATCTAATGAAGAATTGAATGAAATCAACCATAATAGTTTAGAAATCTCCAACTGGTCAAGAAAGATGACTGAGATGGAATTGGTCAAAACTGAAAAAAGATTAATTGATCTCCAGACAAAACCTGCTGCAGTTAGATATGAAGAATTAATTCAAAATCATCCGGGAATAACCAATAGAATCTCACTGGGTAACATCGCCTCCTATTTAGGTATCAGTCAAGTTTCCCTCAGCAGAATCAGAAGACAACAATAAATCCCCTTTTTTAACATAGGTAAATAGACAGCAACACATAGCTGCCTATTTTTGCATAAAAAACTATGGCTTGGCTTATATTAATTCTAGCAGGACTCTTTGAAGTGGCTTTTACCACCTGTCTCAAATTGTCTAATAACTTCACCAACCTCAAATGGTCAATACTATTCTTTATCAGTATTAGCTTGAGTTTCTACTTGCTAAATCAAGCGATAAAGACAATTCCCATGGGCACTGCTTATGCTGTATGGACAGGAATTGGCGCAGCTGGTACGGTAATCCTTGGAATATTCTTATTTAATGAACCATCCAACTGGCCAAGAATCTTCTTCCTTATGCTTTTAATTGGTTCAATTGTAGGATTGAAAGCTGTCGCCTAATTCATGAAAAGTTTCTCTGATAAAAAGCTATGGCGCGATCTAGATCTGCCTTGGTATCTATAGCAACAGCTTCATGTTTTGTTTCTACCATTTTGATACGAACACCATTCTCCAGAAGCCTCAATTGCTCCAACATCTCTGCCTTCTCCAACATCGTTTTCTCCCAACCAGTAAACAGCATTAATATCTCTTTGGTATAGGCGTACACTCCAATATGCCTGAAATAAAATGGATCAAATGAATCCCTGACAAATGGAATCGGACAACGGCTAAAATATAGAGCATAACCTTTCTTATCTACCACAACCTTTACAGAGTTGGGATTTATGACATCTACATCATCGTCTATTTTTCGCATCATTGAAGCAACCTGAACTTCTTTATCCCCAAAAACCTTCACTAAATCACCTAATGACTCCTTGTCCTGAAAAGGTTCGTCTCCCTGCACATTGACAACCACATCAGCTTCGACATTTTCTATTGCCTCAGCAATCCTATCAGAACCACTTTCATGGACTTTTTTGCTAAAAAAAACTTCACCACCTTCTGCCTTAATCTGCTCAGCTATTTGATCATGATCAGTTACTACAATCACCTTATCAAATAATCCAGTTGCCACCGTACTCAAATAAGTCCTGACGATTACTGGTTTTCCACAGAGGTCAGAGGTAAGTTTACCAGGAAATCTGGTGGCTCCATACCTGGCAGGAATCATTGCTACTATTTTCATACGGCAATGTTATAAAAAAATACTGATATAAGCGGACTGCAATAACTATTTCGAACCTTTCCAAGGTATAAAAGCTCCCAAATTTATTGATATTATAACGCTATTTTTCTTTACATTAAGAATATTGATTAGACAATGGATGCAAACACAAACAACCCCATCCGTAAGCTATCCCAGAAAGGCTCAAGCTGAATACTTAATATTATTTTAATTTAATTTAAATAAATCAAAACGAAATTTTATTCTTTATAATTTAACTTATACTAATTCTAAATTTCGTCAACACACCCGAACATGGCACCTATTATCTAAAAATTTGGTTAAGTTTGTATAAGATCATTATAAAAAGAAAGTGATTATGAAAACTAAGGAAAAAGAAATAGTAACGCTGCAGCGTTCTTTACTTCACGATACAGAAAAAATGCTCAACAAGCAGATTGAAATGGAAGGCAAGTCTTCTGCCTATTACCTTTCAATGGCTTCATGGTGCGATATGATGGGATATGATAATGCAGCCAAATTATTGTATGCGCATGCCGAGGAAGAAAGACAACATATGTTGAAACTTTTGCATTATATCAATGAAGCTGGTGGCCACGCCATCCAGCCAGAAATTACCGGGATCAAGCATCATTTCAATTCTTTGAAGGAAATTTTCCAATTGATTTTAGAGCATGAAATCCAAGTAACAAAGTCTATCAACATCATCGTGGATCATTGCTTTGGTGTAAAAGATTTTGCTACCTTCAGCTTTATGCAATGGTATGTGACTGAGCAGAGAGAAGAAGAAACTCTAGCACGAAGAGCGCTCGAGCTATTTGACATTATTGGAGAAGAGGGCATTGGCCTTTGGACCATTGATCAAGAGCTAGGCAAGCTGCACGACAGCACTGGTGATGCTTAAGCTAGATCACAATACAAACTTATAGCGGCCCAAATTATTGAGCCGCTTTTTTTATTTTTGAATATTTCATAGCTTGTCAAAAAAAGCCCATGATCAACCTATTGTTGAAAGTTGAAAAGACCGCACAGAAAATACTTCGAATTGGGATTGCTATTTACTTACTCATAGCGGCTTTCTCACATCTATCCACGATCAATAAGCCCGAGAGTTCCCTGATCAATAATATCCTATTGGCCTTACTGGCATTTCTTATTGCCATTTTGCTTCTGGCGCATTTCAAGTCTCCCAAACTGGGAATTGCTGGCGGAATTTTAGGGACAATAGCTTTCTTATTCATAGCTGTTTTAAGCTTATTTGGGCCACATCACCATCAAGAACCATCCTTACACCACCTTCTCCCCTTCTTAGAATATTTAATATTGTCAAGTACTTGTGTGATGCTTACAGGTATATCAATCAAAGAGATGATAAGAAAAAAAATCACAAAGCCATTTCCAAAATCTTAATAAGCATCAGTATGAAAATAGAAGCTAGAAACCCAGAAGAATATGTCAAAAAAATTCCTAATGAACGAGAGTTGGGATTTTCGAAACTTAGACAAACCATATTGGATAATTTACCTGAAGGTTTTGAAGAAACCATGAACTACGGGATGATTGGTTATGTCGTTCCAAAAAGCATTTATCCATCAGGCTACCATTGTGATCCCAAACTACCCCTGCCCTTCATGAGCATCGCTTCTCAAAAAAACTTTATCGCCTTCTATCATAGTGGCATATATGCAGACCATGAGATTTCAAAATGGTTCATTGAGGAATTCCCAAAACATTCGAAATACAAGTTGGACATGGGGAAAAGCTGTGTAAGATTCAAAAAACCTGAACATATACCTTTTGAATTAATCGGAGAATTGGTAAAAAAAATATCAGTAGAAGATTGGGTAAAACTATATGAAAATAGGATTTCCAATAAATGATTAGTTGAAAAAAATTTGAACATCTTTTCTAAAAGTCACCACTATTGACTTTCAAAACCTTTAGAACCATTTATAAAATACTTTTTGAATAGCTTTACATTTAAATTACATAAGTATAACTTAACATTTGGAAAGATTAACTTCCAAAATCAACTACTTGATAATTTAGCAATGCAATCAATAAAAATATCAATTCCCAAATTACTGATATGCTCAGGAGCCATTCTTTTAATGGCTAGTTGTTCTGAAAAGACCTCGAATGAAAGAACTGAGAAAAGCATCATTACTTCTAAAAGTGACCTATCCTCTAAAACCCCTGATAACCAACCAGCAGGAATGGTTTGGATACCCGGAGGAGATTTTTCCATGGGGACCAATGAGGAGGAAGCATATCCTGCCGAAAAGCCTGCGGTAAAAAGACATGTAGACGGTTTCTGGATGGACGAGACCGAAGTAACCAACAAAGAATTCAAAGCCTTTGTAGATGCAACGGGTTATGTAACCATAGCTGAAAGAAAACCTGATTGGGAAGAAATGAAAAAACAACTCCCTCCAGACACTCCTAAGCCAGACGAATCCCTTCTACAAGCTGGATCAATGGTATTCTTCCCTCCCTCCCAACCTGTTGATACTCGGGATATTTCGCAATGGTGGAAATGGGTTGATGGAGCCAACTGGAGACATCCTGAGGGGCCTGGGTCAAACCTTGAAGGAAGATGGGATCATCCTGTTGTGCAAGTTTCCTTTGATGATGCCGTAGCCTATGCGGAGTGGGCAGGCAAACGACTTCCTACTGAAGCAGAATGGGAATTTGCAGCTAAAAGTGGCTTTCAAAACAAAAGATACGCTTGGGGAGAAGAACTAAGACCGAACGGAAAATTCATGGCCAACACCTTCCAAGGAAGATTCCCAAACGCAAATAGAGGTGAAGATGGCTTTATGGGAACAGCTCCTGTTAAGAGCTTCCCAGCCAATGCTTACGGTCTTTATGATATTATTGGAAACGTATGGGAAATGACAGATGATTGGTTTGATGCGATCAAATTTCAAAGACTATCCGGTAACGCCCCCGTATTGGATTCTAATATGAACCAATGTTACAACCCTACTAATCCTTATGCTCAAGAACGTGTAATCAAGGGTGGTTCTTTTCTTTGCTCAGACAACTACTGTGTAAATTATCGTCCTAGTGCCAGACAAGGACATGCATATGATAGTGGTACTTCCAATGTAGGTTTTAGATGTGTTAAAGATATTCCCAATAAAGCTTTGGGCATGAAATAATTTCAAGTTTTTTCTACAAACAAAAAGTCCCGAGATGACATCATCTCGGGACTTTTTGTTTTAAATTTTCTTAATAGAACCTCACATCACATTCCGGATTTGACTCCCTAAAGCTGTCTATTTGTCGACTATTGATCCTCGTGTTAAAACAGATCAATCGTTTTAAATTGGTAAGATCTTTAATATCATTGATGCTTCTGACATTAGTACTGGCTATATCCAACTCCTCCAAATCATAAAGCTCTTCTAACCCTTTTAATCGTTTAATTCCAGTTCCTGAAAGTATAAGCGTCTTCAAGCCCTTTAAACCTTCCAACGGTCTCAAATCTTCTACACCAGTGTTCGACAGATTTAATGTTTCCAAAGTTTTAAGTCCAGCTAGAGGCTCTAACCCTACCACAGGTGCCTGTGTAATTTTAAGGTTTCTTAACATCTCAAATTTTGCCAAATCACTGATATCGCTCAATGGAGCATCATAAATCTCCAAGGTCTGCAAATTGATAAAATCCACCAAAGGTCTAAGGTTTTGTATGCTTTTCTTTTCTATAGAAATGCTTCTTGATGAAGTCAATCGATGTAACTCTCTCTTATCTGGGGAAGTGGAAAGGCCAAATTCTTCAACGAAAATAGTTTTCCAAACTCCATCCAAACTATTCCACCAACCTTTAAGCTCATCAGTTCTAAAGATAACATTGACATCTGGTACCACCTGCAACAGATCCTGCACTTGCCATTGGGGAACTTCTGTTCCGTCCACATTTAAAAACTCCAAATCCTTAAGTGACTTTAAGGGCTCAATACTAGCTATTAAAGAATGGTCAAAAGAAACTGACTGTAATGATTTCAACCCTGCTAAATCCTCCAAATTCGTTACTGCACTTCGATTTCCTGAGATCATTTTTAAGGTTTTTAATTCCCTTAGTGGGCTAAGATCATGAATTTTCGTGTCATCCAATTTTAGAGAAATCAGCTTTTTAAACTTTAAAACTGGTCTCAAATTAATTATCTCACTTCCAGAAAGATCCAATGAATCAACACTTACAATCATTGATATCTCCTCAACTGAAGGAGTATTGTTTCCACCTGTAAAAGCAATTTCTTTTCTTAGGACAGACTCCCAACCATCAGGTAAGGTATCCCACCATGTCTGAAGGTTTTCAACATTGTGGATCAATAGCACTGTCCTGTTATTCCTGGCAAAATCATCTGCAAGATTTTCAGATATATTGGTTCGATCAGCATAAACCGTCTGCAAACTTTTCTTACCATCCAACGGACCGAGACTGTTTACATCAGTTTGATTGATCTTAACCACTTTTAAGTTTTCCAACTTTTCCAAAGGTGCCAAATCACTGATATTGGTTTGGCTTAGATCAATCTCTTCCAATTTACCAAGCTCAGATAGAAAATTGAAATTAATAAGGTAATTGCCATTAATATCCAGTTTCTTAAGTTCCTTCAACTGATTAATGCTCTCAATATTGTTCAAACCACTTCTTTCCAGATTCAGCTCCTCAAGAGCCTCAAAAGAATTTAAGGCTGCAAAACTCATTAAAGGAGTATTGATGGCCTTCAAAACTCTCAAATTACTCAAAGAACTCAGCTCATCTATATTTTCAATAAGCGTATTGGATATATTCAGATAGGTTAAATTCTCTGAATACTTGATAAACTGAATATCAGATGTAGGGGTATTGGACACGTCCAAATAACTCAAGAAAGTAACATTACTGATAGGCCCAAGCTCCCTGATCATGGTGTTACTGATATCTACATATTTTAGGTCTCTCAAGGCCTCCAAAGGACTCAGGTCTTGAATCAAGCTATTACCTGACAAGTCCAAGCTATCCAAAGTACTGATTTTGTTCAAATGCTCAACGGTAATGGAATCATCCATCATATTAAACTCTTCCCTGAAATAAGTTTCCCATTCCAATGAAAGAGTTCCCCACCATTCTGTCAACTCCTTATCCCTGCTTAACTTGGTAGTGTAGATACTCGCTATCTTCAGTTCATTCGATTGCCTGTCCAAATTGACCTCTACAAATCGTGGTTTGGTGTTCTCGATCTCTTCGTTATCCAAACCAGTAGCATTAAGTGTGCGATCCATGGACACTACAAAAGACAACTCGCCATTATCTCTCAAGAATGGTTTTACATCCCTTACTTTAAACTTAAAGCTGGCATCTTTAAAGAAAAACTCCACATCCTTAAGATAAGCAGGAACATCCTTATTGGTTATCACCTGACGATCCAAAACCAAATCGTCTTCTACTTGTACTTTACCGTCCCTGAAAATTTTTTTATAACTTTCAGTTATGATAACATCTTTATCACGCGCAGGTGTTTGCTCACTGCCAACCGTGTTGAGAAAGTACTCCAAAAACTGGATTTGATCTTCAACCTTTTGGGAAAAATCCTTGATCTCCTGCTTTGAATACCCGCCCATATCCTGAGCGAAGGAAACAAACGGAACCAACAGAAAAAACAAAAGGACTGTATAAAATCTATTCTTGGTCATAGATGTAATTTAAAATAACCTCTTTTTCTTCTTCATTCTGATACTTCGTCAAACTGCTGATCAACCATCCAGTATTGAACCCTGGACGATTGAACTGTGATACTTCGAAGTACCAATTCTCTATCTGAAAGAAGTGAAACTTCACTCCTTTAACCGTTTCAAACTTTATATTTCCATTTTTGATCTCATATAGAAAAATGGTCAAATAATCAGGTTTGTAGTCCTTAGGAGTATAATCCTCTGGCTCTTTACTATCCTGCAATGCTTTTCTTAAGTTCATAAACCCAAGCTCATGACTTAGAGGATGAAGAAATGGTTTCCCCTTTCCTTCTTGCTTATTAAAAAAATTCTTAAATGAGTCAAATGAGACCTTATCAATCACCCACTCATAGCCCAAGCCTTCAGGCTGGAGCCTCATATAAAGGGTTATATCCTCTCGTTTCCCTTTATATAGGAACACGGTAGACACCTCTGCAAACCAATTTTCTCTGTGGAAATTGAGAAACTGAGGATAATTCTCTGAGTTGACCAGAGTGGCAAATTCCTGTTTTAGATTTTGGGGAATACTGGAGGTTTGATTGTCAAAAAGTAGGTTGATATATTTTTCCCTCAGTTCCCTATTGTGATACTCTTCGTCACCAGCATAATACCTTGTCAATCCATCTTGGCTCTCTTCTGCATTGAATCGACGAAAGAACTGGTTGAGTTGTTTGGTTGAGGCAGCAAACCTGCCGTCATCCTTAACTTGCCCGGGGCCGTATAAACCCTGCCCCGGTGCAAATTGTATGGATGAAATTATTAATAGTACTAATACGCTTAATTTCTTCATGCGGAAGTTTCGGTCACTCTAATATCACCCAGCATCACATCCCAAAACTCAATAGTTCTACCCGCTACCTGAGTTTGTTTCTTCTCTACATAGATTGTGATATCTTTCTTTGTGGTGTCCTTGTAATTCAGGCCAGTCTCAGCAGAAGTACCCTCAAATCTTTGATAGATGGTTACCACTCCTACGTATCTACCGTCAGGCTGTCTTTCAAGGTCAGAAATGTAGTGAATATCATACCAGCTGATGTTCACTCTGTCATAGTTTAATGCCATCAACCTTTCGAAGTATCTTCTTACTGGATAGTAAGCTACTTCTTGGGAATTAATGGATGAAACACCCATTTCAGCACCTGGAGCAAAAAGTTCTTCAGCTCTGTCCATTACCCTGTTAGCCTCAGAAAACTGTGTTTCTTTGCTACCAATGATGCTGATATATTTACTAAGGTCTTTTACTTTTTCCAAAGCCAATGAATCAATGGCTTGTTTTCTCTGTGGGCTGATGTTATCAGATTGCGCAGCTGCAAAAAGCGTAGTCGCAAAAAACAGTAGAATAAATGCTTGAATATGTTTTTTCATGATTATGGTCTTTTCTGAGTTCTAATATTATCTACGACGAAGCTCCAATTCAGTAACTTTTCCGCTACCATCCAATCTTACGTCACTGATGAAGTTCAAATTCTTCTTGGTATCCTTCAAGTAATTCAAATAATCAACGATAGTGGTTGGCTGATCATAATCCTTGATACCGTTTTCCTCATGAATAACTATCAAAACAGGGGTGTTCTGATTTGAGAACATACTCAAAGCTTCTTGAATTGAGCTGTTGGCACTTTGTACGCTACTTGCATTAGCGATTACTGAAAAATAATTTTCAAGTTTTCCTACAGCTACTTCCTCAGCTGTAGGAGCTGGAGCGGGCGCTGGAGCTGGGGCTGGCTCTTCTACAGGGGCAGGTTCTGGAGCAGCTTCTACTACTTTCTTTTTACTCTTACAAGCGCCCATGGCCAATAAGCCAAATAGTGCCAAAGTCAGTAGCCTGCTTAGTGGTGATTTTAGACTTCTTTTTTTCATGTTAGATAGATTAATTATTATTACGATGGTTATTTAAGTTTTTCCAACTTGATCCAGAATGATCAAAAAGTATTCCATTATTGGAATATTTCTTTCAATTTATTTTCTAAACTAGGACCTCTTAAGTCCTTTGCTATGATTTTACCCTCAGGGTCAACCATATAGGTAGCTGGAATGGCGTTAATTTTATAGGTGGCTGCTGCTTCAGAATTAAAATATTTTAAATCAGATATGTGGGTCCAAGTGAGATTATCATCCTCAATGGCCTTTACCCAAGCATCTTTACTTCTATCCAAGGATACGCCCAATACTTCAAATCCTTTGTCCTTGTATTCATTGTAGAGTCGAACCACATTTGGATTTTCTTCCCTACATGGTTTACACCAAGCCGCCCAAAAATCAATCAGCACATATTTGCCTTTGAAATCAGAAAGACTCACTATGTCCCCTTCTGGATTTGGTAGTGAGATCTCAGGTGCTGGCTGACCAATGGACAACGCTCGCATTTCATCCAATTGTTGTTTTAATCCTACGATCATCTGATTTTCAGGATATTTTTTATCCAACTCAGTCACCAAGCTATCAATATAGGAAAAATCATTTCTAGGGTTCAGCATTCCCACTGCCGCCAAAGCAGCAAAGCTGCCATTCATACTGTTGATAGTACTTTTAACTTTGTTAGCATGGTTAGACTCTAGCTCCAACGCCTTTTTCTGAATCGTTTTCACTGCTTCCTCATCTTTAGCAGACAAGGCCTCGTAATATTCAGAATTCAAATTGTTGATTTCTTCTTGATATTCTTGAGAAAGTTCATCCACTTTATGAATTTGCTCTGTATCAAATGATCCAGAAAGCACCAAACTTTCTTCATTGTCAAAATCATAATCTATCGTTACATCTTCCTCATACAGGGCAAGTCTCACTTGCTTTTCTCCATAAAGGTCAAGTTCATAAAAGCTTGGTCCCTCTATGCTCAAGGTATATTCAAACTTCCCATTATTAGTTACTTCTAGTGTATCTACAACCTCAACACTATTATCCAAGTACTTTGACAAGACCAAGCTCCCTTCAGGAAAATTCTCCAACTTTCCACTGATAATCACTTCTCCATCAAACTCTACTTGCTTTACTTCGCTGGAACATGCCGCTACTAACAACAGTGCTGACATGAAGACCATGTATTTAAACTTTGTCATTTGATTACTCTTCTAATAGTTGGGTTAAAATTTTTGTAGCCACTTTAGGGTCTGCCTTGCCTTTAGACCTTTTCATTACCTGCCCCATAAACATTCCCATCAAGCCTTTTTTACCAGATTTATATTCTGCTACTTTTGCTTGATTTTCTTCTAAAACACTTTCAATGATTGGCTTCAAGGACCCTTCATCACTTTCCTGGATAAGGTTTAGCTTTTGGGCAATCTCCAAAGGAGATTGAGAAGCATCCTTGATCATTTCAGGATAGATTTTCTGAGATGCCACAGAGAAGTTCACCTTCCCTTCATCAATCAAAGCAATCAAGCTGGCCAAATGTTTTGGTTTCACTGGAAAATCAGCGATATGCAAGGTCAATTCATTCAAGTAGGACTTCACAGGTCCCATCATCCAATTGGAAGCGGCTTTGTAGTTTTTGGTTTCACTACATAGCTCTTCGAAATACAAAGCAATTTCTTTGGTGTCTGTCAATACATTGGCATCGTATTCTGGCAAGCCGAATTCATCAACAAAACGTTGATGAAGCTCTCTTGGTAAGGATGGCATACTGACTTTAATGCCCTCTAACCATTCTTCTGAGATCACTACAGGGCTTAGATCTGGCTCAGGAAAATAACGGTAATCATTCAGATCTTCCTTGGTCCTCATGCTAGCAGTAAGGCCCGTGGTGGCATCAAAAGTTCGGGTTTCAGAAACAATGTTTTCCTTATTTTCCAACATGTCCACCTGACGATCAAATTCATGCTCAATAGCTCTAGCGACATTTCGGAAAGAGTTCATGTTCTTCACCTCCACTTTCTTACCCAATTCTTTTTCTCCCTTAAGCCTGATTGAAATATTGGCATCACATCGCATGGAGCCTTCTTCCATATTACCATCACAAATCTCCAAGTAGCGAACAAGCTTACGGATCTCTGCCATAAACTGGTAGGCTTCCTCCGAAGTTTTAATGCAAGGTTCTGTTACAATCTCCAACAATGGAACTCCTGCCCTGTTGTAATCCACCAAGGTATCTACTTCTCCTGCCAAGTGCATCGATTTTCCGGCATCCTCTTCCATGTGAATCCTGGTCAATTCCACTTCTCTTTTTTCACCACTTTTTTCCAAAGTCACGGGAACATATCCCCCTACACAAATCGGATTTTTATCCTGGGTAAGCTGATAACCTTTTGGAAGGTCTGGATAGAAATAGTTCTTTCGGGCAAAAATATTTGTTCTTGTTATTTCACTGTTACACGCCAAGCCCAATTTCATCGCAAACTCCACAGCTCTTTTATTAACCTTTGGAAGCGTCCCTGGATGGCCAAGGGTAATGACTGAAATATTGGTATTGGGCAGATTACCAAATTCCGTAGAATCGGCCGCATACATTTTACTGTTGGTCAGCAGCTGAACGTGAACTTCAAGACCAACTACTAACTCATATTTATCTTTTATTTCCTGTGAAGGCATTTTCCTATATTAAATCTTTTAAATTTTATGCTTTAGTTTTCCAAAAATGGCAGAGTTTTACCCCAAAACCAAATCAAAAACCCTCTAAAAACAGATTATATGGAAGAAAACATTTCTTTAGCTTTGACCAAGACCTGATCAAGTCCTTCCACCTTTTTTCCACCTGCAGTTGCAAAGAACGGCTGGCCGCCTCCACCACCTTGTATTTCCTTAGCAAGATCACGCACCATAGCTCCTGCATTAAGCTGTTTATTCTTTACCAACTCTTCTGCGATCACCACTGCTATCTGAGGCTTACCGCTGATGTCTGCAGCAATTACAGCTACCAGTTGGTCCACTTCATTTTTCAATTCAAATGCCAATTTCTTCAAAGCATCCGCAGAAGGTAGATTTACCTTCGCGATCAATTGATTTACACCTTCAACATTTTCAATGGCTTTAACCAAATCTTCCTTGAGCGCTCCTGCCTGTTTAAGGTGCAAACCTTCAATTTCCTTTTTCAGCTCATTTCTCTCCTGAAGCAAATTTTCAACCGACTTCTTCAAGTCCTTAGGACTCTTCAATAACTCTTCTAAATCTTTTACCAAACTGATTTGAGAATTCACATACTGCTCAGCCGCTCCTGCCGTGATCGCTTCAATACGCCTTACACCAGAAGAAATGGATCCCTCTGAAACAATTTTGAAAAGACCAATCTTACCGGTTGAGGAAACATGAGTACCTCCGCATAGCTCTACCGAATAATCATGGCCAAAGGTAATAACACGCACAAACTCTCCATATTTCTCTCCAAACAAAGCCGTTGCCCCCATATTCTTGGCATCCTCTATCGGTACATTTCTTTGTTCCTTTAATGGAATGTTCTCCCTAATCTTTTTATTAACGATGCTCTCCACTTGTGCAATTTCATCATCAGTCATTTTGCTAAAGTGAGAAAAGTCAAATCGCAACAAATGGTCGTTAACCAAGGAACCTTTTTGCTGAACATGATCTCCCAATACCTCTTTTAACGCCGCATGCAATAGATGTGTAGCGGTGTGATTGTTCATGGTCAATTCTCTCTGAGACACATTTACCTTAGCCGTGAAACTGGCCGAAGGATTTTGAGGAAGTTTTTCCACAAAATGCACAATAAGGTCATTCTCTTTTTTCGTGTCCAGCACCTTTATGGTTTCTTCACCACTAACCAACACACCACCATCCCCTACTTGTCCTCCACTCTCTGCATAAAAAGGTGTTTCCTCCAATACTAACTGATACTTGGTACCTTTCTTTTCTTTGATTTCCCTGTATTTGATAATATTGGTAGTGGACTCCAAATTGTCATAACCTACAAACTGAACACCAGCATCATCCCCTACCAAAATCCAATCCCCCGTTTCTTGCTCTGCCGCAGCTCTAGACCTTTCCTTCTGCTTGGTCATTTCCTCAGTAAAACCTTTTTCGTCTACTGAAATTCCGTTTTCTCTTGCAATCAGTGAAGTCAAATCTAATGGAAAACCAAAAGTATCATAAAGCTCAAAGGCTACTTTACCAGAAATTACTTGTTCACCCTTACTTTCAAGGTCAGTCTTGATCTGGTCAAGTCTTTTCAAGCCATTGTCCAAAGTTCTCAAGAAAGAAGCTTCTTCCTCATAGATCACTTTAGAAATAAACTCTTCTTGGGAAGGAATCTCAGGAAACATTTCCCCAAAATGCTCAGAAAGCAGCGGAAGCAGCTCGTACAAGAATGGCTTGTTAAAACCTAGAAAAGTATAACCATAACGAACCGCTCTCCTGAGGATACGGCGAATGACATATCCGGCTTTATTGTTGGAGGGTAGCTGGCCATCTGCTATGGTAAAAGAAATGGCCCTGATGTGGTCTACAATAACCCTAATAGCTATATCTATCTTTTCATCCTGGCCATATTTTTTTCCAGACTTTGCTTCTACAGCTTCAATAAACGGCGTAAAAACATCCGTATCATAGTTAGATGACTTTTTCTGAATGGCGCGCACCAAACGTTCAAAGCCCATTCCTGTATCAATATGCTTGGCTGGCAATTCAGAAAGACTGCCATTGGCCTGCCTGTTAAACTGAATAAATACCAAGTTCCAAATTTCTATTACTTGAGGATGGTCAGCATTAACCAAGTCTTTTCCTGGAACCACTTTGATTTCCTCCTCAGGTCTTAAGTCAATGTGAATTTCAGAGCAAGGTCCACATGGTCCTATATCACCCATTTCCCAAAAATTATCCTTTTTGTCACCAAAAAGAATCCTTTCTTTGTCCACGTGAGCAGTCCACATATCAAAGGCTTCCATGTCCTTATCCAGACCATCACCTTTATCCCCTTCAAAAACGGTCACATACAATCTTTCAATCGGAAGCTTGTAGATTTCAGTCAACAATTCCCATGACCAAGCAATAGCTTCTTTCTTAAAATAATCCCCAAAAGACCAGTTACCCAGCATTTCAAACATGGTATGATGATAGGTATCCACCCCTACTTCTTCCAAATCATTGTGCTTTCCAGAAACTCTTAAACACTTTTGACTGTTAGTGGCCCTAGTGTAGGCGGGAATCTCGTTCCCCAAGAAGAAGTCCTTGAACTGGTTCATCCCTGCATTGGTAAACATCAAGGTAGGATCATTCTTGACCACGATGGGTGAAGAGGGTACAAATTGGTGTTGCTTGGATTGGAAGTACTCTATAAAAGTGCTTCTGATTCTTTTAGCGTCCATGTAAAGAGTTATGCTTAATTTATTTCGGATAATACAATTGATTGTCTATATTGGCGTGTTAACACACGAGCATAGCTTACCCAACGGCCAATCATAGGGCTACAAAAATAGGAGAAATACCATTCAATTAATAATGAGTAGAATAAAATATTACTACGATCCTAAAACCTGTAAATATGAAAGATACACCAAGAGTAAATGGGATGTACTTTTAGGGCTTTTAGGTTTCCTTTCATTATCCTCTTTACTAGCAGTAGGCATTTTATTGGTCTTTAGCTATTACTTCGACAGTCCAAAAGAACTTCTTTTGAAAAAGGAGAATGAAGAACTAAAGCTCTATTATGAAATGATGGACACTGAGGTAACCCGTTTGAATGATATGATGGCTGACCTTAAGGACAGGGATGACAATCTATATCGTGTCATTTTTGAATCTGAGCCCATTCCTTCCTCCATCAGGGAAGCAGGATATGGAGGAAGTGACCGGTTCAGGGATATAAAGGAAAAAGGTCTCCAACAAGAAGACCTTATTGTTGGCGTAATGGAGAATGTAGGGAAACTAAAAAAGCAAATGTATGTTCAATCCCTTTCTTATGATGAACTGGCTGAAAAAGCGCTCAATAAAGAAGAGTATTGGGCTTCTATCCCTGCTATCCAGCCTGTCCATAATGAAGACCTTAAAAGACTTGCTTCTGGCTTTGGTATGCGCCTTCACCCAATCTTGAAAGTAAGAAAAATGCATGCCGGTGTAGACTTTTCAGCCCCTAAAGGAACCCCCATTTATGCTACCGGAGATGGTAAGGTAATTCAGGTAAAAACCGAATTTGGAGGCTATGGTAAATCGGTGGTCATTGACCATGGTTTCGGTTTCCAAACCAGGTATGGCCATATGAATGAATTCAAAGTAAAAAGAGGGCAAACAGTTAAGAGAGGTGACCTGATTGGCACGGTGGGCAACACCGGTTCATCTACTGCTCCTCATGTACATTATGAAGTTATCAAGGACGGTCGCAGGATCAATCCAGTCAACTACTTCTTCAAGGATCTTGAACCTTCAGAGTTTGACAAAATACTTGAATTAGCTTCTAGGGAAAACCAATCATTATCATAATCACAACAATTCATAATGAAAAAAGGGATGATTTGACTTCAAATCATCCCTTTTTTCATTTATCTTTTTCCTATTTAGAACATTAACAACACTACTGTAAATGCCAACAAATACCCTCCTAAAAAACTAAAAAAGAAAGGTTCACTAAACCTAAACTTCTTGTAATCAGGAGCTTCTTGATGAGAATATTTGTAACTTATCTTTTTGAAATACTTTTCCGGATAGAAAGAAAGTAGACACAAACCATAAACAAAAGTCAGCATCAAGAGGGTAAATCCTGTTTCCATGTTCGCTACAATTTGCCCGAAGATAACTTTCTTTTAATCAACTACATAATTTCCCGACATTAAAGTTATCAAATTGTTATTTATTTATTACCCATTAATTACTTAGTCATTCACAGTCAATAATGACCATCAACAGCAGGTGAATTTTTCACTGACTCACGAACAATTAAATCGGCATTCAAGACCACGGTCTGATTGGGGCTATCCATGCCATTGACAATTTTATCCAATAGTAGTTCTGTAGCTTTTTCACCCAATTCATAACCAGGTTGATGAACAGTACTTAAAGTAGGGCTGATGATCTCACCTAACTTCCAGTTGCTAAAACCGATCACTCCAACTTGGTTAGGCACTTGTATATTTTTTTCTCGCAGGTACTTCATTACACCTAAGGCCACCAAATCTGTTACGCAGAAAATAGCATCCGGAGGCCCTGGAAGTGACATCAGTTGTTCTGCAAACTCATACCCCTCCTCCTCAGTCAACTGGTCACATACCTTGATATAATCTTCCGAATAGCTCAACCCCTCATGTTTAATAGCTTCAGCATACCCTCTAAAACGTTCGTTGGAATGTTGGACATTTAATCTACCGCGGATATGCGCTATTTTGCGATAACCAGATTTTATAAAATGACTGACAGCCTGATAAGCCCCGGCAAAATCATTGACGATAACTTTTGGGGTATCAAATAAATCACTGATCTTATCCACTTGAACTACAGGAATATCCGCAGCTATAAATTCCTTTAGGTGACTTACCTCATCCGTCTCATTGGACAAAGAGATAATCACACCATCAACACGGCTGTTTAATAAAGCTTGGGCTACTTTCTTTTCATCATCCACATGTTCATTGGATTGGCAAATCATGACATTGTACCCATGTTGATTGGCTTCCTTGATGACTCCGCTAATGATAGAGGAGAAAAATTGATGGACCAACTCTGGAATGATCAGGCCAATATTAAAAGTTTTACTTTTCCTAAAGTTTACCGCCAGCAGGTTTGGTACATAATGATGCTTTTCTGCATAGTCCTTTACCAGCTTGATGGTTTCCTTGCTGATGTCAGGGTGAGACTTCAGCGCTCGAGAAACCGTTGAAACAGCAAGGCCAAGTTCCCTTGCAATATCCTTCAGTGTCAATTGATGCTTCTCCGACATTTATTTACTAAAGTTAACCGTATCAAATATCAAACAGAAACATACGCAATGTCGCATTCAGAGCCAAAGTTTTTATCAAATTATTTAGACGGTTTATAAATTGTAACTTCGAAATTGATTGCACAATCGGTTGCGGAAAATCACCATTTGCAGCAACAAATAATTTTGAGCTTCTTTGATTATCACATTGAAAAAGAAATCAGATCAAAACCTATAGAACCCTGTTACGGTGACCCTTGTGTCACCTTTTTTTATCCCATATTTAGCAGGGTTGATCACATTTTTTTGTCACAACTATCGGCACTTGCTATCATTGCCATAAGATTTTAGCACAATAAGACTTATGAAAGAAAAACCTCTACATTTCAGAAAAATCGAGCTTTGGCTCGTATCGATCACATTTTTTCTCATTATCCTGAGCAATATCCTGGGAGGAAAAATCGGTATAAGTAACCTAGGACATAACAACGACCAAATGGCCCGTTATTTCGCCTATATTTTTATGCCTTCCTTTATGTTTGTAGCATTCTACCTGATGCATATGAAGATTATTCCTCTTTTTCAGAAAGAGAAAAAGGTGTGGAAGCTAATAGTTTTTGGATTGGTATCTTTTTTTGTGACTTGGTTTTTAGTAGGCATCTTTTATGTTGGCAGTGACCTCGGCAATTCTCCTTTCGTACCATTCTATTTCTCTGGAGTAGCTTTGTATGCGGGTTATTTTATTATTGCCAGTTTTCTTAAGAATCTTATTCTAAACAGAAAAGAGCCGAGTTACCTCACCTATAATATTTTGAGATTGGCTACGGCTTATACCTTTCTGGTCATATTTCTATTCAAATTCCATCACTATTTTCACTTTTTAATATCAATAATTTATCTTTTCATCATACCAGCATTAATCTTTATTTTCCTTTATAATTATTTTTTGGTATACAGAAATAGAGAAATTGGAAAAAAGAAACTGTCCTTGTTCTATTTTTGGCTGTTACCAATTTTAATGCTAATTACCTTCGTTATCATTGCTGGTATTTCAGATGCTGAAGAAGTTATTGTGGTAGGATTGGTTTCTGTAGCTGCCCTGATGCTGATTGTTAACCCAGCTTCTAATGCTATTTTCAAAAAATACCAGGAACATATTGAAACCCTTGATACTTTAAACGTTCAGCTAGAGGAAAAGACTACAGATCTTAAACAATTAAGAAATCAAATCAATCCTCACTTTCTCTTCAATGCCCTGAACACCATTTATGGGATTTCATTACAGGAAAATGCCGAAAAAACTTCAGAAAGCGTCCAGAAACTGGGGGATATGATGCGATTTATGCTTCACGAAAATACGCAAGAAGCCATCCCATTGAATAGGGAAATAGATTATCTAATCAATTACGTAGATTTACAAACACTTAGAATCCAGGAGCAAGAAAACATTGACATTCTATTTAGTCGAAAAGAAGAACATTGCAAAGGAAATATAGCTCCCATGCTGCTGATTCCTTTCATTGAAAATGCCTTCAAACATGGTATTAGTTTGCAGAAAAAATCATGGGTCAAGATCAACCTTCGTTGTCTTGAAGGTTCTCTTCACTTGGACATCAATAATAGCATCCACCGAAAAAGCGGAGAAGATCCCGAGAATGTCCCTTCCGGAATTGGACTGAATAATGTGCGACAAAGACTCAACTTACTTTATCCTAATTGCCACGAACTCGTCATCCGTGAGAATGACTTGGAATATTTTGTACATTTATCTATCCAATTGAACAAAAGCTAATGTTAAAAGCCATTGCCATAGATGATGAACCCCTTGCCTTGGAAGTGATCAAAAGCCACGCTTCCAAGGTGAGCTTTATCTCCCTTCAAAAAAACTTCACCAATGCATTTGAGGCCTTGGACTATATGCAGGACAATCCTGTTGACTTGATTTTTTTGGACATCAAGATGCCTGATATTTCAGGAATGGAATTCGCTACTTTACCAGCTAAAAAGCCCATGATCATTTTTACTACTGCTTATTCCGAGCATGCCGTAAAAAGTTTTGAATTGGATGCCATTGATTACCTGCTCAAACCATTTTCTTTGGCACGATTTACCAAAGCCTGTACCAAAGCCAATGAGCTTTGGATGCTGAAAAATCAAAAAAGGCCTGATAAGGTTACCTCCTTGTTTTTGAAAACAGGTTATGAACAAGTTAAGGTCCTGTTAGATGACATTTTGTTCTTGGAGGCATCAGGAAACTATGTCACCTTTCAAACTATCGACAGCAAAATCATGACGAGAATGACCTTTCAGGAAGCTGAAAACCTCTTGCCTGAGGATTTCTGTAGGATACACAGGTCTTTTATCGTACACAAATCAAAAATTGATAAAGTGGAAAGGCACCAACTATCACTTGGAAAACATACCGTTCCAATTGGCAGCAGCTATGCAGATAACCTGAACCTAAATCCTATCAATTAGCACACCCTCCCTACTGATGGACTGAAGCATCAGGAATTTGAAATTCTGTAATAGCAGGACGCACAGGTTATAAAGTAAAATCAATCGGTGAATTTTCAGGATACAAGTTTATTCTGGAAATCCCTTAAAATCTCCTAAGATTTGCGTTAATTTGAAACGCAAAACATTTGAAGAGACAACATGCAAACAGGAATTCAACACCTCCATTCCGGAATGGCTTATTTAGTGCTGGCCGGATTAGCTATTGTTTTTATTTATGCATTGATCGGTGCATTGAGCAATAGAGAATTTACAGACAAAGACAGGAAATTTGGCCTCATTGGTTTAATCCCTGCACATATTCAGCTTTTAGCCGGTATCGCCATCTATTTCTTCAGCCCACTTGGTTTTTCAAACCTTTCTAGTGGTAATGCTATGGGTGATCCTGTGAGCCGTCTTTATGCTGTTGAGCACCCTTTGATCAACATAATAGCCATTATCCTTATCACTGTTGGTTATAGCAGGGCCAAAAAATTAAGTGTCAGCAGATCAAGGTTTAGAAGCCTTTATATGTTCTATGGTATCGCCTTGATACTGATATTGTCCAGAATCCCTTGGGATGCCTGGATGTAAGAAAAACAACAAAGGAGCTTTAGGGCTCCTTTTTTAGTCTTCCTCCTCAATAATATTTTTCACCCTTCCCACCTCTCCAGTATCCAACTGCACTTTGATCCCATGAGGATGATTGGGAGATTTGGTCAGAATTCTTTTTACCAGCCCCTCTGTGAGTTCACCTGTTCTTTGGTGGTGCTTTTGAACCACTTCTACCAGGTCTCCTATTTTGATGTCACTTCTTTTTTTACCATCCAGCATGCTCAGCTTATTTTGATTTTAAAAGTACAAAACTACAAAATCTTCCGCCCACACCCTTTCTAATTTATGAGGAATTCTTAACATGGCTAACCTTCAAGCAGTAGGTTTTCTTTCCAGATTTCTAATAGCCATATAGTCCCCTTTAAAAGTTTCCTTAACCATCACAATTTGCCACAATTGGTTCTTCCTAGCACGAAAGGATCCCGCGCAAGAAGAAAGATAATATTTCCACATTCTATAGAAACGCTCATCATATTGATCCTTGAATTGTGACCAGCTTGTTTCAAAGCGCTTTAGCCAGGCCATCAGGGTTCGGTCATAATGCAGACCGAAACTATGCCAGTCTTCAATCAACAAAAAGCCTTCCATGGCCTTGGTAAGTTGTGCTGCAGAAGGAATCAGGCTGTTAGGAAAAATATATTTATTGATCCAAGGATCTGTGGTTTGATAGGATTCATTATTACCAATAGTATGCAACAAAGTGATCCCATCATCTTTCAGGTGTTTATTGACCACTTCCATGTATTTTTTGTGATTCCTGGTACCGACATGCTCCATCATCCCAATGGATACAATCCTATCAAACATCCCATCAACATCCCGATAGTCCATTAACCTGATCTTCACTGGCAAGCCTTCACATCTCTCCCGTGCCAGTGTTGCTTGTTCTTCAGACAGGGTGATCCCCAATACTTCCACGTGGTACCTACTAGAAGCATAAGCAGCAAACCCTCCCCAACCACAACCAATATCCAACACTTTCATTCCGGGTGTCAATTTCAGCTTTTGGCAGATTAATTCAAGCTTGTTTTCCTGGGCTTCTTCCAAATCATATGTCTCTTCCCAGTATCCACAACTGTACATCATATTCCTGTCCAACATTTTTTGGTACAACTCATTCCCCACATTATAATGTTGCACGATTACATTCTTTGAGTGTTGTTTGGACTGAAGGTTAATAAACTTTGCCTTTATCGCTTGCCAAATCAATTTGAAATTCCCCTTTACCTTTTTATCCAAATTAGCCTTCAGCAACCGATGAAAGAATTCGTCTAAAGCGTCACAATCCCACCAACCGTCCATATAAGCCTCTCCCAAACCTAAGGACCCCTCTCGCAGCACCCTCTTGAAAAATTGAGGATGATGGATCTTTGGCTCGTAAGGAGCATCCCCATTTATGTGGATTTTGGCATAGGATAAAAGTTCTCGAATGGTATTTTTATAGGAGTCCATGGCGGTGCTGGTTTTTGTGACACATACCTCTACTCTTCAGTATTTTCATCATTCAGGCATAGCCTGCTTATTAAATTTATTAAAAAGTAATGAAGAAGTAAAACGATCTAAAGTCATTTTAAACCAGAAAGATACTAGGCTTCATCACAAAACAAAAATTGGATCAGGACTGCCATTAAACCTACTGTCTCTTTTTCAATTAACATCAAAAGCGAGCCTGTTTTGATATTAAAAAAGCAACAAATCATTGATCCAAATTTAAAAAAATCAACAATTAAAGAAAAAGCCCAACCCACCATTCTAGTAGACACCAACAACCCAAACCATGATATCTTGAGTATTTTGAAATAAAATTCTGTTTCAGAAAAAATTAATTACCTTTGCAATGCTTATGAAAGACTGCAAAGTAATAAAGTCCATCCCCACTCCACCCTGATGGGCTGGTGTTCTTTTTTAAACTTCAATATCCAAAAGATATTAGCCATAATAGCATACCCAAAAAAAGATAATACAAACCAAATCAAATAAAATAGCAAAGACATGACACAAATGTTCTTTAACCTATTTCGTCCAAAGGAATCAAGCCTCAAGGATGAAGTGCTTTCTGGATTAACTGTAGCCTTGGCCTTGGTGCCGGAAGCAGTTGCTTTTTCATTAATTGCTCAAGTATCACCCTTAATAGGCCTTTACACTGCCTTTTTTATTGGATTGATCACGGCTATTCTTGGCGGTAGGCCGGGCATGATATCTGGTGCTACTGGAGCTATAGCGGTTGTAGTGGTAGCCCTTGTGGTCAGCCAAGGTGTAGAATATCTCTTTGCTGCAGTGATTTTGATGGGCGCAATACAAATCCTTGTAGGCGTTCTCAAGCTTGGAAAATTGATCCGGCTAGTGCCCCATCCGGTAATGTATGGGTTTGTCAATGGGCTAGCAGTAATTATCTTCACCTCACAATTTGAACAGTTTAAGATCCAGACAAGTCCTGGCGTGAAGGAATGGATCACCGGACCTCCTTTGTTCATCATGCTAGGCTTGGTAGTACTGACCATGGTGATTATCAAATTCCTTCCCAAAGTAACAAAAGTCATTCCTTCTGCCTTGGCGGCAATTTTGGTCATTTCCGGGATTGTAATCTTGGGTGGTGTAGATACCAGAACCGTGGGAGATATGGCCTCCATTTCAGGTGGACTTCCTGAGTTCCACCTGCCTATGGTCCCCCTGAATTGGGACACTTTTATGACTGTCTTGCCTTATTCTGCCATTATGGCCGGTGTGGGATTGATTGAAAGCCTTTTGACCCTAACCTTGGTGGATGAAATTACCGAGACACGCGGCAATGGAAATAAAGAGTGCATCGCCCAAGGTGTGGCCAATGTTACCACAGGCTTCTTTGGAGGAATGGGAGGTTGTGCCATGATCGGTCAGAGTTTGATCAATGTCAACGCTGGTGGTAGAAATAGAATATCGGGTATCGTCGCAGCCTGTGGCTTGCTGACCTTTATCCTTTTCTTTTCTTCTTATATTGAAATGATCCCAATGGCCGCTTTGGTAGGCTTGATGTTTATGGTGGCCATTGGCACCTTTGAGTGGGCATCGCTGAAGATTTTCAAGAAAGTACCTTTTACAGATGTTTTGGTGATGATCATCGTAACTTTGGTTACTATATTTTTGCATAACCTGGCTTTGGCAGTTTTGGTCGGGGTCATTATTTCCGCTTTAGTATTTGCTTGGGAAAACTCCAAAATGATCCGAGCAAGAAAGACTGTGGATGAAAAAGGCGTCAAGCACTATGAAATTTACGGACCATTGTTCTTTGCTTCTGCCTTGGCCTTTGGGGAAAAGTTTGACCCCATGAATGATCCCGAAGAAATCATTATCGATTTTGCAGAAAGCAGGATCATCGACCATTCTGGAATAGATGCTGTCCACAAGGTCACCGAAAGGTACAACAAGGTAGGCAAAACTGTTTATATCCGTCACCTCAGCACTAGCTCTAAAAGCTTACTGGAAAAAGCCGAAAAAATCATCAGCGTCAACTATGCCGACGATGACCCAAGTTATAGAATCGTAATGGACTAATCAGATTCTCCAAAACATAAAAAAGCAGCGATTCGTTTATTTGCTGCTTTTTTATGTTTCTACTATAAAGAATACGCAATTCCCAACATTTCAAGTTCCACCAAAACTTGTTATTGTAAAACGATTATTCTTACGGTACCTCATTCTCCTCTCCTGTAGCCTTACTCTCCATCCTATACCAAAATACACATTACCTGTTCAAAAGGATGACTTTCTACCCCTACAGGAAAGATTAATAAACAGGATGCCTTCCCATACCGACAGGAGGCCATTGGTTGCTTACAGGAAAGCATCATCACCCTACAGGAAGGGTAGTTTGGAATACAGGACGCCTTACTTAGGGTACAGAACATGGGTTGTACCCATCAATATATCTCTGTATCTTCCCATAATTTCTTTTAGAACACTATGCAAAAGCTAAATGCACCTAGGCTGTCATTAAAAATAAGATATAGCATCACACATAGCAATAGTCAAGACCAATAGATATTAAGATAAAAATAAGCATATGCTTAATCTGGATATTTTTTGAAGCAAATTCGGTCTTTGCACAAACTTCATTGAAAGAAATTGGCTTGGAACATGGAAGCCATACCGTTGGGTTTACACATTACTTGGCTTCTGACAGTACTAGAACTTACAAAAGAATATTTGACTGGAATAACAATACCATCCCCAGACCAATACCTATCAGTATCTGGTATCCCTCCAAAGCCACGTTAAAAGGTACCAAGCCTATGCAAGTACTGGATTATATGGAAATCCTAAAGGAGGAAGAAGAATGGGAATACTTGCCCAATGAGCAAATATTAAACTGGTTCAATTATGCCAATACCACCGCCAATCAAAACCACCTAAAAGAACAAACAATTACGTACTTTGGGCTTCAACCTGAAAATGGCGAAAATGGTAAATATCCTGTCATTGTCTATGCTCCAAGTTATCAAGCTTCTTCCATAGAAAATTTTGCTCTTTGTTCCTTTTTGGCGAGTCATGGCTATATCGTGCTGTCAAGTCCAAGTCGAGGAACAGAAAACAGGTTTTTGGAAGGGGGAACAGAAAAAGACATGGAAACCCAAGCCAGGGACATCGAATTTTTGATCAAGGAAGCATCCTTATTATCCACTGCTGACCTTGGAAAAATCGCCACTATTGGATTTAGTTTTGGAGGTTTGTCAAATGTCCTTTCCCAAATGCGTAACGAAAGTATAAAAGCCATTGTAAGCCTTGATGGCAGTATCAAGTACCAGTACAGTACATTAAAAAAATCACCATTTTTTGACATCAAAAAGGTGGATATCCCTTTTATTCATATGGCACAGAAGGACATTCCAGAAGAGGTTATGAAAGAGCATAATATCAATCCAACATTAAACCATCAGTTTGAATTTTATGATAGTCTTGTTTATAGCCAAGCATACCAGTTAAAGTTTAACCATCTTACCCATGCTTATTTTAGCACTTTAGGGGTATTATTTCAGGAAAGAGACAAAAGGCAGGATAAAAGCGATGCCGAAATCATGGATTCTTATCGTTGGGTCTCCATTTACACCTTAAAATTTCTGGACGCTTCTCTGAAAAACAACGAAGATGGATTCGCCTTTTTGGAAAACCCTCCTGTCCAAAATGGAATGATAATCCTTAAGACAAAACTAGCACAACAAAGGCCTTTCGACTTCCAGGATTTTAACGAATTGGCTTCGAAGCATGACTATAAAGACCTTGAAACGCTATATGAGGAAACCCTACAAAAACACCCCTCCATGCAATTGCCGGAAGGAAATCTAAATAACCTTGGGCTCCAACTAACTTTTAATCCAGAAACTTCCCAATATGGAATAAGCATTTTTTTATTGGCCACTCATTTATACCCCAATTCAGCCAATCTTTATGATAGTATGGCCGAGGCATACTTGTTCATTGGAGATAGAGATAATGCCATAGTAAATTTTAAAAAATCCTTGAGCTTAAATCCTCACAACCAAAATGCCACTGCCAGATTAAAACAACTTCAGGAATAGAAGGCCAAAACCTTAACAATATAAGAACGGAGAGGCAATTTATAGTTAGCCCTCCTCTTAACTTAGCCGCTTTGAAACTTAGCATCAGCAAAAAACACCCCATCTCCGTATGTTCCAACCCGTCAAAAGTAAGTAGGTTCTGATTCGGCTTTTAAACAAAAAGAAAAGCCAATCAAAATCTCTCTTGACCGGCTTTTATATTTTAAAGATCTTACATCTTATTTGCTTGCGATGTAAGCCAATAGGTCTACTACTTTGTTAGAGTAACCCCATTCGTTATCATACCAAGATACCAATTTCACAAAAGTATCGCTCAACTGGATACCAGCACCTGCATCGAAGATAGAAGTTCTGGCATCACCGATAAAGTCATTAGATACAACTGCATCTTCAGTATAACCCAAGATACCTTTTAATTCTCCATCAGCAGCTTCTTTCATTTTAGCGCAGATTTCTTCGTAAGTAGCTCCTTTTTTCAATCTTACAGTAAGGTCCACCACAGAAACGTCTGGAGTTGGTACTCTAAACGCCATACCAGTCAATTTACCGTTCAATTCAGGAATTACTTTACCAACCGCTTTGGCAGCACCTGTAGAAGAAGGGATGATGTTTTGACCAGCTCCACGTCCACCTCTCCAGTCTTTCATAGAAGGACCATCAACAGTCTTCTGAGTAGCTGTGGTAGCGTGTACAGTAGTCATCAAGCCTTCCTCAATACCCCAGTTGTCATTCACCACTTTTGCCAATGGAGCAAGACAGTTGGTAGTACAAGAAGCATTGGATACAAACTGCATATCGCTAGTGTAAGAAGATTCGTTAACACCCATTACGAACATTGGTGTATCATCTTTAGAAGGAGCAGACATTACTACTTTCTTCGCACCTGCGTCAATATGACCTTGAGCAGATTCTTTGGTCAAGAATAGACCCGTAGATTCTACCACATATTCAGCACCGATATCAGACCATTTTAGGTCAGCAGGATTTCTTTCGGCAGTAACACGGATAGCGTTACCATTCACTACAAGCTTACCGTCCTTTACTTCTACATCTCCTTTGAATTGACCGTGAGTAGAGTCATACTTAAGCATGTAAGCCATATAATCTACGTCTACCAAGTCATTGATACCAACGATCTGGATATCATCTCTCTCTTGAGCGGCACGAAAAACCAATCTTCCGATTCTACCGAATCCGTTAATTCCTACTTTAATCTTTGTCATCTTAAATTAAGGTTAATAGGTAAAATTATGTTGTTATTATAAATCGACTAAATCACTACACCACTTCCAAACATTCTCTTTTAGTATCTTACAAAAGTGGTTTGTATGCTAAAAACATCCCGTATCCTATGATAGGATGGTGATTTTTTACTAGGCCAAATTTATTGAATTAATATTTAGTAAGGAAATTAAGTCTGTAATAATCTATCATATTTCCATAGATTTTGAGGAGTGTTCGATCATTTTGGAAATAAATACCAAAATCCACTGTAAATTCAGCAAAACACTGTATCCAATAACATATCTACAGCCATACAACACTTCACTTAGGACAATTAGTTTCTATCACAAGCTCTTTATCCAATTGACCATGTCTTGGAGGACTTCCTCATCAAAAGTCACTTCAATTCGGGCATACTCACTCACACTTCCAGTTTCAGAAGGTTGAAAGAGATGATTAAGCCCAGGGTAGAGTTTGGTCTCTACCTCGATTCCTTTTGTGTTTTTTTGCAGATCTTCCAACGCTTCCTTATTGATCGGTCCGTTTACCTGTATGTCATTTTCTCCAAAGAGAGCCAAAACGGGTACATTGCTATTCTTAATATATGCCGATGGATCAAATTTCAAAAAGGTAAAAAACCATGGGGAGATCATCTTTCCATAAGCTTGTTCCAGCCGGGCCAACTGTTCTGAATTGACGGAATCAATATCGCTTTTTGACTCCAAGTATTCCTTTAAGGCTGAATTAAGCTTAGGCTTCAAAGAATCAAAATCCTTTGTTTCCTTAAAAACTTCATAGATCATACTGTTGAGCTGACTTTGCTCGGCCATGATTTCAGGTGATGCGCCTGATGAAGCTAGTACATCTTTGGTTTGCTGCTTCATCATCTCAGCTATGGGCACAACAGGTCCTGCTAGGGAAATACCAAAGCCCATTCCTTTTTCTTCCGCAGCCATGATCCATACGATCATCCCTCCTTCGCTATGGCCAATTACTCCACTTCTGACCTGATCCACAAAAGGATACTTCTTCAAATGAGCCAAGGCCAAAGCAGCATCCTTTTCAAAGTCAAAGCTGGTTGCTTTATTAAAGTCACCTTCAGACTCTCCTGCCCCCCTTTCATCATAGCGCAAGACAGCGATACCATTGCGGCTCAAGTAATCAGCAATTACCCAAAAGGGTTGATGGCCCAACAATTCTCCATTTCTGTTTTGCTTGCCAGATCCACTGACCAAAACCACTGCAGGAAAAGGCCCCATACCCTTGGGTTTGGTAATGGTTCCTTTCAAGGTAATGCCTTCTTTTAAGTTAGTAAAAGAAGTTTCAATGATGTCATAGTCAAATGGAGGCTTCGGTTCTTGAGGCCTAGCTCCGAGAGTAGACTCCCCTTCTGCCCTTTTGGACAAATTCAATGGAAATTCCATTCCACCCTGCTTAAACGTTCCTTGGATAGAATCATTGACAAGGACACCCTGATAGCTTATCTTCAATTGATCAATTTCAAATGCTAACATTGGTGTCGTAAAAAGCACTTTGCTAACGGGAATTCCCTTGGCGCCCTGGGCAGGACTATCCATCGTTCCTTTCCAATCTCCATTTTCTTGATGGAAATTGAAAACCAAAGGTAACTTTTGGGCCATCACCTTTAATTCACCTTTCCAGCTCCCCTCCAAATCCACACCTTGTCCAAAAGTGCTCCATGTAATAAAAAACAATACAAATAGGTTGATCAGTTTCTTTTTCATAATCCATTGATAATCTTAGCTATCTATTTTCGCTCAAAAGTTTAAAAGGATAGTTGGTGTTTGAAGCCTTTTGAGAAATTTAAAGATAAGATGATTTTCCAATATCTTTGGGTATGCAAAATGAAATCCTTATTGAGATAGTCACCAAAAGAATGCCTTTTGGAAAATACCAAGGAAGACTCATCTGTGACATCCCTGAACATTATTTGGTATGGATGTACAAAAAAGGCTTTCCAGAAGGAAAGCTGGGCATGTGGTTACATACCATGTACGAAATAAGGGTCAATGGATTGGAATACTTGATTGCAGAATTAAAAAAGAGGTACAAACCTCAAGATTGAAAATTTGTTCAAATTTATTTGGGAGCCTTATAAACAGCTATCGGGTCTGGATCACCATCGGGATCGTTTTTGACATATCCCCCAATCTTAGGTCCTCCTAACAAAACCAAACCAGCCACGTGTGGAGCTGCCATAGAAGTTCCACTATTATATTCGTACCTGTTTTCAATCCAAGTAGATAAAACTCCACTACCAGGAGCGCACCAATCTATCGGAGGACTGCCATAATTTGAAAAATAAGTGAATTTATCCTGGCTATCCATGGCAGACACAGTATAAACGTATTCTCCATTTACCCTAGCAGGTGAAATGAAATTAGCATCCACACCATCATTTCCAGCCGCGATCACAAAGAAAATCCCTTTTTGGGAAGTTTTAAGGATAGCATCATCCACTATAGGAGAAATACCCCCAGTAATGCTCAAATTCACTACATCTCCACATTGACCATATTCATTAATAAAATCAATCGCCTCTAAAAATCCAGAAAGCGAGCCTCTTCCATTCCTATCCAATATTTTAACAGGAATGACTTTAGCACCTGCAGCTACTCCAGCAATACCCTTTCCGTCTAATTTGGCACCAAGAATACCTGCAACGTGGGTTCCATGACCATGGTAATCTTGTAGACATTCACCATCCAAACCATTTTTAATGGCATTAAAGCCTTTGGATTCCTTTACATTTAGGTCACTATGCTCCAAATCAATTCCTGTATCCATGATAAAGGCCACATTCTTCCCTTTATATTTGATGGGACCTCCCACTCTTGCCACTCCAAGTGGAACCATATCTCCCTCTTTCTCCTTTTGGCTTTTTTTAATTGAAGGACCGACTAAACTGGAAGGTTGTCCAGGAAGCTTGATGACCTTATCTTGTTCAATTTCCTTTACTCCCTTTTTACTAGACAAGAACATCAGTTCTTCTGTACTTAACTTCACTGAAAATCCCTGAAAATTCCTTGTAAAAATTCTTTCAATCTTTTCTTCCCTATTTTCAATACCATACATCAGATCCATTACCTTAGATTTGACATAATCATACAAATCACCTGGACTTTCCTCCATCCTTGCATTAATCCCCACATCATCTATTACAATTATATATTGGTCAGAAATAAATTCTGGTTCTTCCGTTGCCTCCTTAGCCATTGGCTGGTCAGGCAGTGGGAACTCCTGATGGCAAGCATAACAAATGCTTATAATGAAAAAACAGCATACTTTAATCAATTGGGATTTTCGTAGAGGATTTATCATAATAGTTCAATATAAAATTGTTAAAACAATAAAAAACACCAAAGTAGCTTTATCAATTTAATTTAAAATAGGATAAACCAACAATAAAAAGGGTGATAATTTGAAGCAATAAAATATAACAAGCCAAATTGATAATGAACAATTACATTATATCAACAAAAAACATCCTTCTAAATAGACGAACCATTGAGGGGTACAAAAGAATCTAGTAACATAAGAAACTAACTAAATCAATTCTTAAAAAATTTTCCCGGAAGTATCATTTCCCCCAACCATAAGAATGGTAGGCTAAATTTATTAGAAAAAAACAATTGAAAAATTTGTTAAAAGTTAAATAGATCCTGACCATTCATACTCCCCGTTTAACTCGTCTTGCTTCCATTCATAGAATAATCCACGCTAAAGGAAAACCTTTGCGTAATTTTGAAGTCTTATATAATGATAGCACCTACTAATTAATTACCAACACATTGAAAATCAACAATATGCGAAAGCTATACTCTTTTCTATTTTTTACATTGTTACTTCAGAGCAATCTATTTGGACAAGATATGCTTAAGGGTAAAATAGTGGATAAAATTTCAGAGGAAACGCTTCCAGGTGCTTACATATTTATTAAGAATAATCAAGACGAAACACTTGCTAATTCCTTTACAGACGAAAATGGAAATTTCAACATCAAAAAGCCTGAGGTCTCTTCATTTATTCTTGAGGTTAGTTTTATAGGCTATCAAACCCTTAGAAAAAACTACAGCAATCTATCCTCGAATAACCTTGGTGTCATTGCAATTGAAGAAGACGCGACTCAGCTTCAGGAGGTTGAAGTAACTGGGCAGGTCATGACAGGTGAAGTAAAAGGAGATACCATTTCTTTTAATGCCAACGCCTACAAAACAAGATCACAAGCCAGTGCTGGAGAGCTGATCAGAAAGATGCCAGGTGTAGTAATGAGAGGCGGTACCATTGAAGTACAAGGAGAAACTGTTGGACGAGTGTTAGTAGATGGAGAGCCTTTCTTCGGTGATGATCCGGCGATGGCCATGCAAAACCTTCCTGTTGAAGTCATTGATAAAATCGAATTTTTGGACCAAAAAAGTGACCAGGCTAGATTGACAGGATTTGATGATGGAGAAACCATTAAGACCATCAATATCATCACTAAAAAGGACATGCAAGGAGGAAAATTCGGTCAATTATTTGCCGGATATGGTACCGATGACAACTATCTAGTGGGAGGCGCTGTTCACTTTTTTGAAGGACCCCAACGGCTGTCCTTACTTGGCTTAAGCAACAACATCAACCAGCAAAATTTCTCTGCTGATGATTTAACAGGCGCATTCGGATCTGGCAATGACCGTGGTTGGGGACGAAGGGATAGTGATGACCTGACCGTCAGGGAACGTCCAGGTATCACAAAAACCAACTCTCTTGGAACCAACTTCACCGATAAATTTGATGGAGGTAAGGCTAAATTCTCAGGGAACTACTTTTTCAACGATAGCAAAAACACCCTAAGAAGAACCTCTACAAGAGAATACATTCTTCCAAGTGATAGTCTTCAATTCTATGACGAAAACGTGCAAAACCAAAACAATAGCCAAACGCACAGGATGACTATGAAATTGGAGTATGATATCACTGAAAGACATGCTATTATCTGGCGGCCAAGGTTTTCTTATGAAAAAGGTAACTCATTGAACAAGTTGGTTGCAAGAAACCTTTATGATAGAAGTACTCCTATAAGTGAAACGGTGAACCTTACTAATTCCGAAAATGAGGCATTAAGAATTGATAACGACTTCACCTATAGGTTTAAATTTGACAAACCAGGACGCACCATATCTACCTCAATAGAAACAGGCTATAGGGATAATAACAGTGAATCACTGCTTCTTTCTGCTAATAGGAACTATCAGTCCAACAACTTAGATAGTTTAATCCAAAGAACCATCATCAACAATGATCGTTTCGAATATGAAGCAGAAATTGAATATACAGAACCGATTGGGGAAAACACCCAGTTAAGGTTGGAGTATGAATTTGGTAATGACAACAGTAAAAACCTGCAAGATGTTTCCCAAAGAGAAATGGAGTCTACCATTTTTGAAAGAGACACAACCTTAAGTAATGAATTTGAAAACGGGTACAATCGTCAAGAGTTAAGTCTAGGCTTACGTCACAATACAGAAACACTCAGGATTTTCACTGCATTGAACTATGAAGTAGCCAAGCTAAACAGTGACCGGCTTTTTCCTGGCTATGAAAATACGAAGAGAACCTTCAAAAACTTTGTCCCAAGAATGTTTATTGATTATGAACCGGATAAATCCACCAGTATCCGACTTGGCTATAGAGCAGACACAGATGCTCCTTCGGTTCGTCAATTGCAAGACGTAATTGATAACAGCAACCCGCTACAAATTTCAATGGGTAACCCTGAACTGGAGCAAGAATATGAGCATAGAATTTTCTCTAGAATCAAAAAAATCAACTTAGAGAATTCGAAGTCTTTCTTTATGTGGCTATCAGCGGGGGTTCGTAAAAATTTCATGGGAACCAGTACTTACATTGCCACTAAAGACACCTTAATTCAAGACGATGTGTTGCTCAGACAAGGTGGACAGTTAAGCCGACCTGTCAATCTTGAAAATGCGTGGAATGCAAATACAAGCATATCATTTGGATTCCCTCTTGGATTTATGAAAAGTAACTTGAACTTGGATACCAGATTCAATTACTCAAATCAACCTGGTCTGATCAATGATCAATTAAATACCAACCATAATTTAGGAATGGGGCAAGGCTTGGGTATTTCTAGTAATGTAAGTGAAAAATTAGACTTCAACCTGAGTACCAGTGCAAACTATAACATTGTAAGAAGCACTCTTCAAAAAGACAGAAACAGCAATTATTATTCACAAAGCACTAGGCTTGACCTTTATTGGAATTTCTGGAAAGGTTTCTTCTTCAGCACCAATGTGAATAATCAGTTTTATATAGGTCTGGGTGAAGAATATGACCAGTCCATTTGGTTAATGAATGCCGATTTTGGCTACCGATTCCCTCCTTCCCAAAACCTTGAGTTAAAAATGACAGTTTTTGATCTATTGAACCAAAATACCAGTATCAACAGAAATGTCACAGATGTATATATCGAGAATGAAAGGACTGAAGTTCTGAGGCAGTTTTTCATGGTAACCTTAACTTACAATTTAAGAGCATTTGGTGGAAGCAAGCCACAATATGATTAACTACCACCCATAAACCGTAAATAAATGCAGCCTTATGTGCTGCATTTTTAGTTTATATAAGATGTTTTACCAACTTTAATATTCATCCGCTCTAGGAATATTTTTTTTTTGAAACACGGTTGCAAAAAGCAACGTTATTGCATTATATTTGGAGCAATGAAATACCTAAATCAACTTAGCATAGTTTTGTTACTGCTTTTTATCTCAATAACCACAGTATTTGGTCAAGGCAACTGCGATTTTAGCGTTAGAGGGAAGGTAGTGGACACTGAAAGCAATGAAGCTATTGAAGGAGCATATGTATGGATCAAGGAGCTAGAAAAAGGGGCTATTACCAATCCTAATGGAAATTTCAACTTCGAAAACATTTGTGAAGGACACTACATTGTTACAGTAGAGTTTTTAGGTTACAGTCCACAAACGGTACAGTTAAATGTCCATGAAAATGTAAATCTGACCCTAAGAATAACTCCAAAGGAATATTTGATTGATGGTGTTGAAATTGTAGGGCATAAAGATGCGGTAAGCACACTTAACAATATCAGTAATATTGGGAAAGCCATTTTGGATGAAAATCGTGGTAAAAACCTTGGAGAGACCCTTAAAGACCTACCTGGAGTCACCACCTTCACCACAGGATCCAATATCTCAAAGCCAGTAATTCATGGTATGCACAGTAATAGAATCATGATTCTAAACAATGGGGTAAGGCAAGAAGGACAGCAATGGGGAGGCGAACATGCCCCTGAAATAGATCCTTTTATGGCTGAAGACATATCTGTGGTAAAGGGAGCTGAAACAGTCCGCTTTGGACCGGAAGCTATGGGGGGAGTAATATTAGTTACACCACCAAAACTGCCCGTAAGTGGTGGGTTAAAAGGCTCTGCCAATATGATTGGAACGACAAATGGCCAATCAGGAGCTGGCTCCATAAGTTTAGAAGGAGGCATCAAAAAACTACAAGGATTTGGTTACAGAGTACAGGCGTCTTCAAGAGTAGGCGGTAATATCAAAAGCCCTAATTACTATCAAGACAACACAGGTATGAGAGAGCTCAATTTCTCCGGAGCCCTAGGTTACAACACTAAGACTTTGGGCATGGAGTTATTCTATAGCCGTTTTTCTACTGAGATTGGAATTCTGAGTGATTCTCACACTGGTAATTCGAGTGATCTAGATGACCTGATAGAAAATGGAAGACCTTTTTCTGATAAGGGATTCTCATACTCCATTGAAAATCCAAGACAAAAAGTAAATCATCAATTATTCAAAGCCAAAGGCCATTACCATTTGAACAATGATGGAGTGGTCAATTTCAGTTATGCTTTTCAGAAAAACAACAGACAAGAGTTTGATAAAAGAAGGGGAAGTTTAAATGATCATGCAGCATTGGATTTGGAGTTATTTACCAACACCTTTGACATATCCTATGAGCACCCGACTTTCAAAAAATGGGATGGAACATTTGGAATCAATGTTCTCCAACAAGCCAACAACAATGTTCCTGGTACTGGAGTCACGCCACTCATCCCCAATTACGATCTCGTTAATTTAGGAGCTTATGCCACGGAAAAATATATCAACGGTCCTTTTGAATTTGAAGCTGGAGCCAGGTATGATTTTCGATATGTAGATGCCGCTCGATACAACCAATCAGGGGAGTTGGAAGAAAGGGATTTTACTTTCAAAAACTTCACGGCTTCATTGGGTGCAGCATACAGCTTTAACAATTATTGGATGATTACATCCAATATTGGCTCAGCATGGAGACCTCCAAATATCAATGAGCAATTTAGTCAAGGACTTCATCATGGTGCTGCCGCAGTAGAAATAGGCAATCCAGATTTTGTCAGTGAGCAGGCCATCAAATGGGTTAACACCCTGAATTTCACAAAGGACAAGCTTAGTGCAGAATTGACAGGTTATTACCATAAAATCAACAATTACATCTACCTAAACCCTACCGGAGAACAATATGTTTCCCTCCGCGGCACGTTTAATGTATATGAATACCTACAGACCGATGCTTCATTTTGGGGTATTGACCTGAGCACCAATTACGAGCTTCTTCCAGCTCTTTCTTGGTATATTAAGGGAAGTATGATTCGTGCAAAAAACCTGATTGACCATAATTACCTTCCTTTTATCCCTGCGGATCAAATAGAAACTGGCTTAAATTATCAAAAAGAACAATTTGGCAAATTAACACTAAATAACCTATCTGTCTTCAAGCAAAGGCGAGAACTAGATTTTGACCTTGCCCCAGCTCCTCCAGGCTACAACCTTTGGAATATCAGTTATAATAGAACCATATTTTCCGCAACATCAAGTAGCTTAAAGGGAGGACTTTCTGTTAACAACATCTTTAATACAGAATATAAAAATTACATGAATCGCTTTAGGTACTTTTCCCACGAAATGGGAAGAAATATAAGCCTAAGGCTGAAATACGAATTTTAATCATATTAAATCAAATTCCTTATGAAAACTATGCGTAACAATTTATTGGCAGGATTGCTATTCGCAACATCAATCACTTTAGTTTCTTGTAGCAAAGATGACCCTGTTCCAGAGTTGGATCAAGAAGTAATTACTGAGGTAACCTTGACTTTTACAGAAATTGACAATTCAGGTGTTAGCATGGGTACTTCATTAGAATATGTAGCCAGCTCTAATGAAGGAATTGCTTTGGGGGGATCGTTGCAAATTGACGATATAGATGGCCTCGAAAGTGGTAAAAGATATTTAATGGAGATATCAGCTTACAACGGAATAGCTGATGAAGACATCACTGAGGAAATTGAAGAAGAAGCAGATGAGCACCAATTCTTTTTCCTAGGAAGTGCATTTACAGGATCGACTTCTTTCATGACTTATACTTATGATGATGCTGATGAGAACAATAACCCAATTGGTTTGGTCGGCCAGGTTACCGTAGATGAAACTTTGCTAAGCAATACGGGGCAAATCAGGGTGATCTTAAGGCATGCCCTTGACAAAGATTATGAAGGAGCAGAAAACCCGCATTGGGCAGATTATTCACAAGCAGGCGGAGAAAGCGACCTGGATATTACATTTGATGTAACCTTCTAATTTGTGCTCTTTTAACCAAAACGGGCTGGCCTCATGAGGCCAGCCCGTTTTGGTTAATCTTAAATTTTTTATTCAGTGCTTTCAGCATTTTCATTATACTCTCCCACGTTTCCAGCAACCAAAATCTTTTCATAATCAGGGCCTTCTTCTGCCAAGTGGACTTTGATGTGATAGTAGGTATAATTTAAATCTTCCAAGCTGAAATCCTTAATTATTGTTACACTTTTAAGCGGCCTGATATCAACCGGATTTAGCATTTCCGCCATAGGTGAATTTTCACCTTGCTGGTATTGTCCATAGTGCAGGTGGGCAGGAAAGTAGTATTCATTTTTAGAAGCCTCTCCTACCAAGGTAATTGTCAATTCCAGACCACTACCATCAGCAAATTCTTTAAAAACTGCCTTGCCAGTATAACCATATTCTGTATCAATAGTGTTGAGTTCATACTCCTGTACATTATCAGTATAAATGGACTCTGTCAGTTGACTGCAGCCAGCACCTAAAACCAAAATGGTCAATCCAGTGAATAATTTTGCTAATTGTTTCATGTAAATACTTTACCTAGTCACCATTGATTACGAATAGTTAAATATAAGGTATGAATGATTTGATTATTATAAAATCTAAATTTTTCTTTTATTCAACTTTCTATTTTAGAAGCCCAAATTACCGTTAGTGTATTTTTTGATCCAGTTAGGAGATGCACAACCAATTGCATGAGTTATTGATTATATTTATAACTTCAAAAAACCTATATAAACCTATCTACTATGAAATTCAATTTCAAAACACATTTTAAATATCTAGCTCCAGCTGTTATGATCGTCATGATTGCAGGCTCAGCCTGTGCCCAAGATAATCGACCTGGAATCATGGAAAACACCCCTGAGATAAGTGATGACCAAAAAAATTACACTGTTGAAACGATAGTTGATGGACTGGAAAACCCTTGGGGAATGGCTTTTTTACCAGATGGCGGAATCTTGATTACCGAAAAAAAAGGTGAGCTGATTTTTGCCAAAGATGGACAAAAAACAATTGTAGAGGGCGCTCCTGAAGTTGTTTCGAGAGGGCAAGGTGGTTTATTGGACATTGTCCTTCACCCCGATTATGAAACTAATGGCTGGTTATATCTGACTTTTGCCTCTGGGGAAGGTGAAGAGGAAGGTGCCAACACTGCTATTATGAGAGCAAAATTTGATGGTAAAAGCCTTACTGACCATGAGCTACTGTACAAAGCTTCTCCAAACACTAAAAAAGGCCAGCACTTTGGATCAAGAATCGCTTTTGATAATGATGGTTACCTCTATTTTTCCGCCGGAGAAAGGGGGGAAAGAGATGTAAATCCTCAGGATATCACCAGAGATAATGGCAAAGTTTATAGAATTAATGATGACGGAAGTATTCCTGCAGACAATCCTTTTGTCAATGCTGAGGATGCCAAAAAAGCCATTTACTCTTATGGACATAGGAACCCTCAAGGCATGATGTTTCACCCAGAGTACAATGAAATTTGGGTAAACGAGCATGGTCCGCAGGGCGGAGATGAAATCAATGTGGTGAAGAAAGGAGCCAATTATGGCTGGCCAGTTGTTTCTTATGGAATCAACTATGACAATTCTATTTTGACAGATGATACCGGTAAAGAAGGTATGGAACAACCGATATATTACTGGGTTCCTTCTATTGCTCCTTCAGGAATGGCTGTTGTACCTGGTGAAATCTACCCAGAATGGTCAGGTAATATCTTGGTGGGATCTTTGAAGTTCCAGTACCTGGAAATGCTCACTTTGGAAAACAAAAAAGTAGTCGCAAGGACAAAACTTTTAGATGGTATGGGCAGGTTAAGAAATGTCAAAGTAGGTCACGACAACTATATCTATGCCGGAATTGAAGGAAAAGGAATTGTTAAAATCATCCCTAAAAATAAACATGATTAAATTAGGAATTTTATCCTGTTTCATATTTTCTTATTTGGGGTGGACAGCTTTTTACTTTCAGGATCAAGATGAAGCACTTAAAGCCAGTATCAAAAGAGGCCAGGAAGTTTATCAAGACTATTGTATTTCATGCCATCTGGCCAATGGAGAAGGAGTAGACGGAACCTTTCCTCCTTTAGCTAAATCTGATTTTCTTTTAAAGAAGCGGGAAGAAAGCATCAGGGCAGTCAAATATGGAATGAATGGGGAAATAATAGTAAATAAAAAAACTTATAATAGTACCATGACCAACCTTGGCTTATATGATGATGAAGTAGCCGATGTAATGAATTATATTCTTAACAGTTGGGGAAACAAATCCAAAAAAATGGTAACAGAAGAAGAAGTAAAAGCTGTTTCCAAAGAAGGTAAAAAAGATAGTTAAGCTGTAAAGCAAAGAAGGCAAAACCTAGGTTTTGCCTTCTTTGCTTTACCTAATCATCAACTTCTGTTAAAATCAGGTTTAAACCGTCTAAATTCATTTCTTCTTCTATTTTTAACCATCTGAAAATAAATAATCGGCCCAACAATTGGAAGCAAGAAGATTAACATAAACCAAAATGGCTGAACCTTTCTGTGATCTTTCTTTAGAACGAAAAACATCCAACAATGCCCATATCCAAAGAACAATTGTTGGAAAAGTCAACATTCCAATAAAATAGCTTTCCATATCTATTAGGTTTTATCTTTAATCCACTCTTTAATTTAACCAAAAAAATAAAAATATCCTTAAGCTTCATCAAGCCTTTAAAGTAAATCATGTTTCAAGGTTTAAAGGACATTCTACTAAGTATAGTTATTTTATATTCCCATAGGGACACTGATTTTTTGCTTTTCTTCAATAAGAAATTCTCCCGTCAGCTCCACTACGCCATGCTTTAGTCCGCACAAAAATGCGCCTCCCCTACTGCTTAATTGAACCGCCTTCATATGCTGCTTATTTAATTTCTCAGCCCAAAAAGGGACCAGCATAGCATGTGATGAGCCAGTAGCATAATCCTCCTTCCCCAAGGTGTGAGGCACAATTGTCCTACTGACAAAATCCACATTATCTCCCTTTGCCGTTACGGCATAACCAAAAATATCACTGTCCTGCAATCTATTAAAATCAGGTTGCATATTCTTGACAGATTCCTCACTATCAGTCAAAATTAAGTACTTATTGGAAGTTTTAAACATACCCAAAATCGGTACATTAAGGCCTTCTTTTATAGGTAAAGGAATTTCTTCCAATTCACCTTGAATCAAAATAGCGTTTGCACCAATGGTAACGGTCTGATCTGGATTTACTTTTCCTGTCAACTTACCATCACGGTAATTGAAAGTAAAGGGGCCATTAGATTGCTCCTTAATGCCAAGAAAGGCAGTTGCTGCAGCAGTACCATGACCACAAAGCCCAATCTCTGCATCAGGTGCAAACCACCTGATATCATAACCGTGTCCTCCTGTCCTTTTCACTAAAAAGGTACTTGCTGGCTGATTTAACTTCCTGGCCATTTCTTGCATCGCTGCTCTTGAAAGATGGTTTTCCAAAAGCAAAACAGCCGCAGGATTTCCTTTATAATTGAATTCTTTACTTGTAAATACTGAGATAATCTGATAATACACTTCCATCCTATCGAAAAATTTAGCTTTAAAACTATCCTCTTTAATGAAGATTTCCAGAAACAATTTCGATAAATATCCCTAAAAATAAAATCTCAAATATCTTTTAGTTTGCTCTCCAAAAATAAGGAGAGAAGAGCACTAAAATGGTAAACAGTTCGAGTCTACCTAGTAACATGATAAATGATAGAAAAAGCTTTGTAAAAGGGTCAAAAAAGGAAAAGTTATCCAAAGGACCGACCTTACCTATCGCCGGCCCAACATTCCCCAAACAAGTGGCTACTGCTCCGAAACTGGTCAACATATCATAACCAAAAACTGAAAGCACCACACTTCCCATCACAAAGACCATCAAATAGATCAAAAGGAAGTTCATGATATGTGTAATGATTTTTCCCGTAACCCGATCTCCATTAATCTTCAAAGGCACCACCGCCCTAGGGTGTACAATTCTCTTGAATTCCAAAATGGTGTTTTTGAAAAAAGTCAGGTGCCTGATAAATTTTATCCCTCCACTTGTGGATCCTGCACAGCCACCCACAAAAAGCAAAAGAAAGAACAAAATGGTCAAACCGTGGCCATAACTTGTGTAATCTGCCGTGACAAAACCAGTAGTAGTCAATAAGGAAACTACCTGAAATGCCGTATCTCTAAAGGCCTTTTCTACTCCCAAATCGGAAAATAAATAAACAGGAATGGCCATGGCCACAATAATCAAAGCAACAACCAAAACATAGGCCTTGAATTCATCACTCTTCCATACCCGGTCAAATTTCCCAACCAAACCAAAGTAAATCACTGTAAAGTTTGTTCCAGCTAAAAACATAAATAAGATAGCCACATATTGGATAAAAGGTACATCATAGTAGGCCATACTGGCATTTTTGGTAGAAAAACCTCCTGTTGCCATGGTAGTCAAAGCATGATTAATGGCATCATAAAAAGACATCCCACCTAAAAAATACAATCCGATACAAACTACGGTCAATCCTACATAGACGTACCAAAGCCTTTTTGCTGTTTCACGAATTCTAGGATGCAGTTTATCAGAGGTTGGACCGGGAGATTCCGCCACAAACAGCTCAATCCCACCAATTCCCAAAAGTGGAAAAATGGCCACTGTCAGTACAATAATCCCCAAGCCCCCAATCCATTGGGTCATACTTCTCCAAAATAATATCCCCTTTGGTAACGCTTCAATATCATTTAAAATAGAAGCCCCAGTGGTAGTCAAACCAGAAACTGTCTCAAAAATGGCATCTGGTAAGCTGGTTATCGTGCCACTCACCAAAAAAGGTAACATCCCAAAGAGAGACATAAAAACCCAACTCAATGCCACGATGAGGTAACCCTCACGCTTTCTAATATTTTGATCTTGTTTGGAAAATGAGAAAAACAGAATAGCACCCATGGCCATTGATACAAAAGCAGAGTAGATCAAAGGAACCTGATCTCCGCTCTCATAATAGTAGCTAAATCCTATACCCGGCAACATAAGTAAACCCAGTAGCATCAATAAGCCGCCCATTATTTTTGCAATAGCCTTGTAATGGATCATAGTATCAATTAAATAATTTTTCCAAGTTGGATTTTGCTGATGGAAGTGCTAAAACTATGGCTTTATCATTTATCTGCAGCTTAAAATCTCCATCTGGTATAAAAACTTCTTCTCCCCTAATTACCCCTGCCACTATTGCTGTGCTTGGAAAATGCAACTCACTTAAGCACTTTTTAGTCAACCTATTGTTCTTGGAAATCACATATTGGATAAACTCTGCATCTACCCCATAAATCCCTGAAATGGCCTCTACTTTTCCCTTTCTCAAATATCGTGTAATTTGATTGGCAGCAACCAACTTTTTATTGATCAGGGAATCCACTCCAATACTATGGGAAATATGGATATACTCCCGGGTATCCACATGCGCTATGGTTTTGTATACACCATGGTTTTTGGCGCTTAAGCTGGTGATGATATTGGTCTCTGAGCTTTCCGTAAGTGCTAAAAAAGCCTGCATTTCTTCAAGCCCTTCTTCTATCAATAACTCAATATTTTTGTAATCTCCATGAATAACCAATGTAGAGTCCAACCTTTCTGAAAGCCACTTACAACGCTCCTTGTCCTTGTGGATTAATGTCACTCTATACTCAGGTTCAAGCTTCAAAGCGGAAGTGAAGGCCAAGTCGTCTCCACCGATGATCATAACGTTCTTGATGGTAATTTCCCTTTGATCCATCAGCTGAACGATAGATTCATTGGCTTTTTTATTAGATATAAAGTAAACGTGATCATTGTTTCTCAAGACCGTATTTCCTCTTGGAATAATGGTCATTTGGTCCCGAACAATGGCTATGATCCTGATGTCATCAAAAATGGGCATCTCCCTGGTTTCTGAGAGTTTCTTATTGACCAAAGAAGAGTATTGGTTAAGGATCAAACCAACTACATTGAGTTTCCCTTCTTCAAAATCAAAAATATCTGAGAAGGTAGAGTTTTGAATCATCCTATGAATCTCACCGCTACAAAGCATGGTTGGTGAAATAATGTTATCAATTCCCAAATTATGGAAATAGGATATATTTTCATCCAACAAGTAATCGTGGTTCCTGACCCTGGCTATGACTCTTTTAGCTCCTAACTGCTTGGCTAGCATGGCCGTCACAATATTGGTCTTCTCAGAAGTGGTCACGGCCATCACCATATGGGCCTCTTTCACATTGGCGTTTTGAAGGACCTCGATAGAAGCAGAATCACCTATTACAGTCAGCACATCCAATCTGGACGCAACATGCTCAAGAATATCCTTGTCGGTATCGATTAAAGTAATGTCTTTATTTTCATAGCTAAGGGACTCGGCAAGGTGAAAACCCATATCACCAGCCCCAGCAATTACTATATTCATGGCCATGGCCGTAAAGATAACTGGTTTATCACCGCAATGACAAAATTGTAAATCAATTTTTATTGATGCGCATCAGGCCTTCCCCTATGGCTTTAGTACTAAAACCAACTCTTTAATTGGCCAAATAGGTGATTTTTTTTTTAAATCTAAATATCAAAATCAAATCTCCTCAATTACAGATTGTCCCACTGATCCATCTCCTGATGTCCACTGCCAAGATTCTAACAACTTGATTTTCCCATTCTCCAAAAATTCTGGAACAGATTTACAGCAGCCACTCATCAGTTGCCCCTTGGTATTAAGGTGATGATAATTCATAGCAATTACACCTTGATCATTCACTTTACCCAACAGCTGGCCTTTGATAATTTCTCCACCAGAATAAGTCCCTGTCAAAATTGTTCCTTCCTGTTTATATTCAAAAAAAGTCTCCGACGAAACCTCACCATTGCCGCTATTGCTAATCGACCGAAACCTTTTATTGTTATAATTTATTTTCATTTGTAAACTGTAATAAATAAGAAAGCCATTTGAAAATTCAAATGACTCCACAAAATAGTAAATAATTAGTTTAAATTCCTTTAGCCTTCCACCGTCATGTTTCTAGAAAATTCATGTAAGATTTTATCTACTGAAACCCCTATATTTTTATACTTCTGTTTTATATTATTTACCTCACCCACAGCACTGATGCGCAAGATTATCTCATCAGCCTTTGGATCAATAAAGTCTATGACTACTTCCCCTAACTTGTATTTTTCTATTTCCGTTTGACTTGGCCAGTAAGGATAGGGAGAACCAAATGGATATCGATACATCATTGGGTTGTACATACCAAAAGGGTAAAGTCCATTATAGGAATTATCCCTTACTTCCTTTTCATTTTCACTCAAAAGCGTATTGTAACGTAAAATCAAATCAGGCCTTTCAGTGTCCTGCAAATAGCCTCTCTCCTCCATTCCTTTTACTAGGTCATCAATAAGGTTTTGATTCAAAGTGGGTGAATTCCATGCATCCTTTCCCTGGTACTGATTGATGATCGCAAAGGTCTTATACGACCTTTCATGTTTTACTTCTTCTTTCTCCAAATAAACTTTTACAGGATTACAAGCTGCTATGGCCACTACAAATAGTAACAAGCTTATACCGATTCTCGATTTCATATTAACCTCCGTTTTTATGTAAAAAACGTTGAACTAAGCCCAAAGTTGTATTTTTTGTAATGTAAAATCTACTTTGAAACTACTCAAAAGCCATTTACCCCTCCAAAAGTTTCTCTCCTTCACCATCTGACAATTCTTCCACATCCCTTAATTTCCTCTGAATAACCCTAGTACGAGTCCCAACCAAAGTATCCAACTCATTATTGGCTTCATTGAGTTTTTTCTGTGCTTTTTCTATCAGGTTGCCAAATTTGCCAAACTCTGCTTTTACTGCACCAAGCACTTTCCAAACTTCACTGCTTCTTTTCTGGATGGCCAATGTCTTAAATCCCATCTGAAGACTATTGAGCATCGCCGCTATTGTCGTGGGACCTGTTATGACCACTTTATATTCTCTTTGTAACAATTGTGCAAGTGCACCATCTCTGATTACCTCAGCGTAGAGACTTTCCATAGGCAAAAACATCACTGCAAAATCAGTGGTGTTAGGGGGATGGATATATTTATGGCTGATATCCTGGGCAGATTTTTTAATGGCTCTAGTAAGTTCTGACTTTGCCTGCTCAATGAGCAGCTTCTCTCCTACCTCATAAGCATCCAATAACCTGTGGTAAGCTTCTTGGGGGAATTTTGCATCAATAGGCAGTAACACCGGTTCATCCCCGTTGTTTCCAGGAAGCTTCACTGCAAACTCAACCCTTTCTGAAGCACCTTTCTTCATAGTAGCATTGCTGATGTACTGATCAGGAGCCAATATATTTTCCAAGATGCCTTCAAGTTGGTATTCTCCCAGAATTCCTCTACTCTTTACATTGGTCAAAACCTTTTTAAGGTCACCTACTCCGGTTGCTAGACTTTGCATTTCACCCAAGCCTTTTTGAACGGCCTGAAGTTGTTTGCTGACCATTTCAAAAGATTGCCCCAGTCTTAGCTCCAAAGTTTTTTGCAACTTTTCATCTACCGTCTCTCTCATCTTCTCCAACCGCTCTTCAGTGGATTGCAGCATTTTTTCCTGCCGCCTTTCCAGCTCATTGAACTTTTCTTTTTGAAGTTCATTGAATTCCCGAACATTTTCTCTAAAAAGCTTTCCAAATTCACGTAAAGTGAGATTTTGATCTTTTGAGTTTTCTCTCAATGCATCAAAAACCAACTTAAACTGTTGGTTGATGTTTTGACCAATTTCTTGTCTATTCTCACCCATTTGCCTATTGACTTCCATTTTCATTTGGTCAAAATAGGTCTGTATCGTCTTCTCTAACTTAACGGATTGGGAGCCTTTCATAATGAGCCAAAGACTCAAAATAGCATTTAGTGCTACCAAACCTATCAAAATCATTTCCATTGTCATTGTAATTTAAGAAGGCAAATTAAGTTATAGATTGGGCTTTGCCTAAAATGAACCAACCACAATGTGACATTTAATGTCGCTTTAATTTTATAATCGATGACAACATGATATAAGTAAAAGCCATTACTGCATTTTCGAACTATTTGGCCATTTTCCAGTCGATTCCATTAAATTAGGATTTTAGTTTCCTTTTCAAATTAACTCCAAAATTGAAAAATAGTATTAGAAAATATATTGGACCGGGGCCTTTGGTAGCTGCCGCTTTTATTGGACCGGGTACTGTCACGGTTTGTACCTTAGCAGGTGTAAATTTTGGGTTCGACTTACTTTGGGCTCTACTTCTGTCAGTTATTGCCACGATTGTTTTGCAAGAAACCGCTGCGCGAATTGGACTGATCAGTCAAAAAGGGTTGACTGAGATCATTCGTCAGGAAATTGGACAGCCAGTTGCTAGAATCATTTCACTTGTACTGGTTATTATGGCCATCGTTATAGGAAACGCTGCTTATGAAGCAGGAAATATTGGAGGAGCTGTTTTAGGTTTAGAAGCTTTTGGAACCTTGCCAACATTTCAACTCAACAGTATCAATATTTCTCCCTTTCCGCTCATTACTGGTCTACTGGCTTGGGGATTGCTAATGAGTGGCAGCTATAAGAAAGTGGAGCAGTTTATGGTTATGGTTGTTATCCTGATGAGTTTGGTCTTTCTCATTACTGCTTCAATGAGCCAACCCAAGTTCAATGATTTGCTGACAGGATTCGTCCCCAATATCAATGGAGAGAATATCATGACCATAGTGGCTTTAATCGGTACTACGGTCGTGCCTTACAACCTTTTCTTGCATACCTCGCTGGTGGCAAAAAAATGGAATACACCTGCTGACCTTAAATATGCGAGAGTGGACACTGTTATCTCAGTAGTTTTGGGAGGTCTAGTATCAATGGCTATATTGATTACTGGTACTTTGGGGGAAGCCTCTAACATCCAATCTGTTTTGGATCTTTCCAAAAGTGTGGAGCCATTATTGGGAGCTTCATCTCCTTACTTTTTAGGAGTGGGATTGTTTGCTGCCGGAATCACCTCTTCCATAACGGCTCCTCTTGCTGGAGCACTTGTCGTATGTGGATGCTTTGGATGGAGCAGTGAACTCTCTTCCAAAGAAATGAGATGGACTTTTAGCGTTATTCTCTTTCTTGGTATTATTTTCTCTTCATTAGGTATCAAGCCCGTTCAACTGATCACAATTGCACAGTTGGCCAATGGCATTTTATTGCCCGTACTGAGTACATTTATACTTTGGGTGATCAATAGAAAACAATTGATGGGAAATTTTAAGAACAGTCTTCGATGGAATATATTGACTTTTGCTATTTGGATTATTACTTGGGTTTTGGGAATAAAAAGTATTATAAGCGTTATTTAAAATAAATCTTATGCCAATAGACATCAATAGTGATCTGGGAGAAGGAATGGGGTCCGATGCAGCAATCATGCCTTACATTACTAGTTGCAATATTGCATGCGGCGGTCATGCTGGAGATGATTTAACAATGCAAAAAACCATTGAACTAGCCATTAAAAATAAGCTTAAGATAGGTGCCCATCCATCCTATCCCGATCCTGAAAATTTTGGTCGTTTGTCAATGGATATAACATTAGAGCAACTGAAGGATAGCATTTTAACACAAATCGAGACATTAGAGAAATGGGTAAGTTTAAAAGGTGCCCAACTTCACCATATTAAGCCACATGGAGCGCTGTATAATGAAGCGGCCATTAATCCTACCATAGCTAAAATGCTTGTCCAAATTCTGAAACTACATTATCCTCAAACAATCCTCTACGCTCAGGATGGATCAATTATTGCAGCCTTAGCAGAAGACCAAAGTATCAAAGTGGAGTATGAAGTGTTTGCGGATCGTAATTATAATGATGACTTGACACTGGTGAATAGAAAAAAACCAAAGGCTGTTTTACATAGACCAGAAGAAGTACTTCCCCATCTTTCATCCATGATAGAAGAAGGAAAAGTAAAAACCCTTTCCGGGAAATTTTTACGTATCAAGGCAGATACTATCTGTGTACACGGGGACAACTCTACCGCACTGGAAATCGCAAAGGCCATTTATACACTGATCAATAAGTAATTAGGTCAAATCATAATCATCAACATATGTCTCTCAAGCTGAACTATAAAAAGATTTCTCCAAACATTCTTGAAGCGTGTTGGCCTCCTGAGATTCGGCAAAGCACCCTAATGGAAATGATGATAATGAAAAAGAGGATCATTTCTGAATGGTATGAAGAACTTTGGGATGTCAATTTGGGGTACCATTGTCTTAGTTTACACTTTAAGGATCATTTCCCTTTGAATGAGGTAGTAAGCAAACTTGAAAATTTTTCCTCAGAAAAATTTCAGCAAGAGGCTATTAAAAGAAAACGATGGTTTATTCCTGTATTGTATGAAGGAAAAGACCTTCAAAGAGTCTCAGAAATCACTAAAATCGACATTTCCGACATTGTTAAACTACATCAGGACAAACCTTATTTACTTCATTTTTATGGCTTTATGCCTGGCTTTATGTATTTGGGAGGCTTATCTCCTAAGTTGTTCGCTGCGAGGAAGGACCGCCCAGATCCTGTTATTGAGAAAGGGTCTGTAGCCATTGGGGGCAAGCAAACTGGAATTTATCCAATGGATAGCCCAGGTGGATGGAACATCATTGGAAAGACTCCTCTGACCCTTTTTAACTTGAATAAGCAACCTCCTATTCAAGCTCAACCGGGAGATGAAATCCAATTTCACTCAATAGAAAAGACAGAATTTGAATCGATTCAAAAAGAAATAGCAAACCATCAATTCGAACTAAAGTATGAATATATCTGAGGGACAAATTGAAGTTATCAAAACCGGTTTCTATAGTTCCATCCAAGATTTGGGAAGGTTTGGGCAAGGACATTGGGGAATTCCCGCTGCAGGTGCCATGGATCGGCAATCCTTTGCTTTGGCCAATCACCTTCTACAAAACGACCCTAATGATGCATGTTTGGAAATGACAATGCTTGGGGATGAATTAAAGTTTGTAGGTGACACCGAGATCGTGCTCACTGGAGCTGAAGCCTCTATCCAATTAAATGGAAGCAAACACCCTATCAACAAACCTGTAAAAATTAAAAATGGAGACATTCTAAAAATCGGACCATTCACCACTGGTTTTAGAATGTATTTGGGCATAAAAGGCGGTTTTCAGAGCCCCTGTATTTTGAAAAGCAGAAGCTGGTACAAAGGGATTACAGAAAACTTTAGGTTAAAAAAAAGGGCATTATTACCTTATAAAACGTATCAATCCAAAGAAAATTCCTCCTATGCCAAAGTTGCTATAGATGAATCATTGCTTAAGAACAAAACTTTGGATGTCTATGCCGGCCCTGAAGCAGAGAAATTACCACGGTCTACTTTTGAACAATTATTTGAAAAGTACTTCCATCTTTCTGCCCAACAAAACAGAATGGGAATTCAACTAAAAGAGCCACTTATCAATGAATTAAAAGAAATCCTAACCGCACCGGTTTATCCAGGTACTGTTCAATTGACTCCGGGCGGGAAGCTTTTAGTTTTAATGAGAGATGCGCAAGTAACTGGCGGGTATCCACGAATTTTACAGCTGAGTCAAGCTGCTATTTCTTGCTTAGCTCAAAAAAAACAAGGCGAATCTATTCGGTTTAATTTAATAGACACTTAATAAGTTTAGCTCGTAACTGAATTGATTTCTTCTGAAATCTTAAATGGTAATTTGGAATCCCCCTGTCCGACTCAACCAATTATAGTCCCTATACCTTTTACTAAATCTTTACGTATAGCTAATAAAGTCAGTATACACCCTGTTTCTTATTAATATGAAAAAATGGATATTAAGCCTTATCACGGGCTTACTTACTTTTATAACCGCATTTTTAATCAGTGATTATACTCTGGGGCTTTCAAAAGACTATAGTCTTTGGGGATTTGGAGCACTCTTAGGCTTTGTTTTATTATTTGTATCCATCACTTTTTATTACAAAAAGTTTGATAAGTTGCTTTCATCTAAGGCCATTACATTCTTGTCTCTCTTCAGCGTCCTCATCTTTATATTTGTTACCAGTCCCAGCTTGCGATTTTCTACCAAGGTATTCCCATCCTATCTTTCCTACATTCTTGCTGTATTGGGAGCTGGAATTTTCTCTGCTAAGGATTTTAAAAGAAAAGGCCTTTATACTACGCTTCTTTTTCTTTTTCCCTTATTACTGAATTTAAACCTTTACAACACATGGGTTCACTTTATAGAATTTGGCAATATCTCCGGTAAAGTAACAAATAAAAAAACAATTGGTTTTGAAGCAAAAGCGATAGATGGAGAAACGGTATCCAATGAATCACTAAAAGGAAAAATAGTAGTCCTTGATTTTTGGTTTATCAGCTGTGGGCCATGCTGGAAGAAATTCCCTCACCTCCAAAGCTTATACGAGCAGTATAAAGATAACCCGGCGGTAGAGATTTTTGCTCTTAACAGACCCATGACCAACGACAAGCCCATGCAAGCCTTTCACTCTATAAAGGATCGAGGATACAACTTCCCTGTGCTTCAAGGTACTCAAAAAATCATGGATGATTTTGATATTTATGTCTATCCTACCGTTGTTGTCCTTAATAGAAATGGAAGTATTATTTACATGGGAACAATCGAAGGAGTTGATGAAATCCTTCAAAAGGAACTTAACAACTAAAACAGTCTCAAACAACTTATGAAAAAATTCAGCCTTTTTCTCCTCACCATATTGACAATCAGTTGGGCTCAGGCTCAAAATAAAAAAATGTGCATCACAGTAGATGACCTTCCAACGGTCACTTATGGCATCAATGAAATTGAGTTTAAGCAAAATATAACCTATAAATTAGTTGATACCTTTGTGAAATATAATGTTCAAGCAATTGGTTATGTCAATGAAGTTAAATTGTATAACAATGGAAAACTTACTGATTCTGACCTAGGGCTTTTAAGGTATTGGTTGGAAAAAGGAATGGACTTGGGTAACCACACCTACTCACACCCAAACTACCATCAAGTCGGTTTTGATGCTTTTACAAAAGACATATTGAAAGGACAAGAAGTACTTGTAGATCTTTTACCTGAATACGGGAAAGAATTAAAGTTTTTCAGGCATCCCTATTTAAGAAGTGGAGCTAACAAGGCTCAAAAAGATAGTTTGAGCCAATTTTTGAAAACACATCATTACATCGAAGCCCCTGTCACCATTGATAATGCAGACTATTTATTTGCCTATGCCTATTCCAAAGCCTATAAAGTCAAAAACCAATCTCTTATGAGGAAAATCGGCACAGCATATGTACAATATATGGAGGAAAAGCTCCTCTACTTTGAGCAATCAGCCCAAGCGCTATTTGAGAGGAACATCAACCAAATCCTACTTTGCCATGCGAGCTTGCTCAATGCAGAATATATGGATGAACTTCTTGACTGCTATCAAAAACATGGTTATCAATTTGTCAGCCAAGAAGAGGTACTCAAAGATTCTGCATATCAATCAAAGGAAACCAGATTTGGTGACTGGGGGATTTCATGGCTCGACCGATGGGCACTAAGCCAAGGTAAAAAAGCTGACTTTTTTAAAAATGACCCAGTCACACCCAGTTTCATACAAGAAATGAAAGAGTAGAAATTTATTAATTCCAGAAAAATCAATAATTCATGTTCAAATTTGTTATTAAACAAAATGTAAAGTATACTTGTCATAAAGTAAAGCAAACTTAATTATTTAGCAACTAAACTTTACAAAACATGAATAACACTACAAACAAAATTATTGAATGTGAGCGTAAAAAAATCCATCAACTCTTCGGATTCCAATTACACCACAAGTACAAGCTCCTTGGTGTAATTATAGCCATCAGCGGTCTTTGCTGTTTGTTTATTTTCAGAATGTCTGCGGGAGAAGCTGAAATCATGAGAGAAGTCTTCAGGAAACTCATATTGATTGGTCTATTGATGATTTCCATTTCAAAGGACAAAGTAGAGGATGAAATGACCATTACCTTAAAGGCTCAGTCTTATAAATTTGCTTTCATATGTGGGGTATTTTACGCCATTATCCAGCCATTTATCAACTTTGGAGTAGCGTTTCTATTTTCCCATGAAGAAAATAATGAATTACTTCAATTAGGAGATTTTCAACTGCTGTTCTTCATGTTAATCGTCCAAATCATGTTTTATGCTTTTTTGAAATTGAGTAGATAATGCAAAACACAATCAAAGTAGAGCGTGCCATCAAAAATATAACACAAGATGAGCTTGCCAAACAAATCGGGGTCTCGAGACAGACCATCAACTCAATTGAAAAAGGCAGGTATGTTCCTTCCACCATCCTAGCGCTTAAGATGGCCAAGATTTTTGAAAAAACAGTAAATGAGATTTTTAAACTTGAGGATACAGACTGATTCAATTCGCAACAACACTTTATACCTGATTCTTATGGAATCAGGTATTTTTTAAGTATATTAAAATCAATAGCTTACAATAAAACAGAACCACTTTTACTGCCACTAATTTCGATCAAGGATTTTTCAGAGTGCCTTCGACTCATTCCTTGAAACTGCATACGCTGATTTTCTTTTTTCAACATTTAACCACACTAACCATGTCTAGGTTTGACAGAAATTTCAAAAATGGAGTTTGGCAAAACACCATTAAAAAGCACAGCATTCGAACTGATCATTATTTTAAACCAACGAATCACGATGAAATTGCTGAAATTATTTTAAGAGCAGAACGAGAAAACAAAACGGTAAGAGCAGTAGGCTCAGGCCATAGCTTTTCCAATGTTGCCCTAATTCACGAACACAATTTCCTCATCCTTCCTGAAAAGCTGAACAAAGTCAGGAAAGTCGCCCAACTAACTCTAAAAGAAAAATATCAGGAAGCACCATTTGTATGGGTGCAATCTGGTGTTACTGTCAAGTCACTCAACAATGAACTTACCAATTTGGGCTATTCTATTACCAATATGGGAGGTATCAACCACCAGACCATTTCGGGAGCCATTTCTACAGGCACCCATGGAACCGGCGTAAATGTACCTGCCATTCATGGCATGATCCGTGCAATTCAAATTGTTACTCATGGAGGTCAGAAACTCCAAGTAGAAAGAACTAAAGGCATTTCCAAAAAATCACTTATCTACAATGGTGACTTCAAAATCATCAGAGATGATGACACGTTTCACGCCATGATGGTGAGTTTGGGAGCATTCGGGATTATTTATGCATACATTTTACGAGTAGAACATGAATATTGGCTAAAAGAAAGAAACTATATCTTACCATGGGCGGAAGTAAAACCGCTACTAGCTTCAAGGGAATTACTCAACAAATTTAGAGGTGTAAAACTTCTCATTAATCCTTATATCCTTACAAAAGGCAAATCCCCCAATGATCATACTTGCTTGATCAGTACCTATGAAATAGAATACAGTAAACCCTTGGCAAAGAAATTTGGAGACCAGTTTAGAAACTTTATTGGTTCCATTTTAGGCAACCTTAAAATCGTAGGTGTGATGGGCTATGCTTCCATTAAAAAATGCTCTTCAAAGCATCCAGATAAAATGCCCCGCTTAATAGAAACCGCCATGAGAAATCTTCAAGATAAAGGTTATAGAGACACAGCTCATAAAGTATTGTTTCAAGGTGGAGAATATATCAAAGAAAGAGCCTATGACTGTGAAGTAGCCTTTGATTATAAGGATGACAACTACATTACCGTCATAGACGAATTGATAAAAAATGCAGCTATTTTGAAGAACAATAACCTCTATCATAATTCTCCTATAGGTATCCGATATGTCAAACGTTCCAAAGCTTCCATAGCACCTGAATTTGGTAGAGAAGTGGTGTATGTAGATACACCAATGGTGTTAGACAGTAACGGAGAAGTTGAGATCATTGAATCATGCCTAAAACTGATGCTAGAACATGGAGGAATTCCTCATTGGGGAAAATTCAACAAATTATTGATTAGAGATGAGTATGATACAGACCAAATCCATCCAGGCCTTAAAAAATGGAGAAATCTCATGCGTATTTATAATCCCAACGGCACCTTTACGAGCCTATTTATGGAGGAAATGAAAATTACCTGAATAGATAGTATTCATAATGAGCAGGTCATACCAAAAATAAGACAATGAGCTACTTATATTTTCACTTGAAACACAATTAAACACAAAATACTTCATTATTCTATAAACTCTGGTCAAGCATTCTAGATTATTGATTAACTTGTATATAACAAACTATAAATAAGATGAATAAGAAAAAAACAATTCTAAAATCAATATTCATTATCTTGGTGTTTGTGTATACTGGTTGCAGTAGCTCCCAGCCTGCAAGTATGACTGATGGGATGTCAACCGAAACAATGGAGGTAGACGAAATGAAAAGTTACCTGCAAGACAACCCGGAGGCACAAGAAAAGCTTAAAGAGGAGCTGATCAATAATGAATCAGATGTTAGAGAAAAAGCAGTAAACTATCTAAAAAAGAACCCAGAAACAAAAACAAAAGTCTTGGATTTTTTAAAATCCAACCCTGAGGCAAAAGGAAAATTAATGGAATATATATTCAGTAACCCTGAGCTTACCCAAAAATTGATGGGCTTCATTACAAGCAATCCTAAAATATTAAAACAAGCAATGAGTCTAATCGGTATGTAAATAAGAAAAGGTTTTTAATTCCCTTCTTTCTAACTGTTTTAAGTAAACAAGGTTTTTTCCGATCTCAACTTTTCCTAATAGTCCGCTAACATGAAGCGGACTATTTTTTTACCTTAAAATGCAACAACCTCTAAATCAAAAGCCAACTAAATAAATGTCCCAAGTTACTTTCAGTCTTAATTAGCAATTACAAACAAAGCAACCATAAAGCACAACCACTAAACTATATCACAATATCAATTATGTGTATCCGTAAGAGTGCACTCATCTATGAAAATCTGATAATCTGTGAAATTTCGGATATACGTAATATCAATAATACTTTTATTTAATTTCATAAAACATATCACTTAGCATATAATAATTCAATAAAATACATGAGAAAAAAGAATAGTTATATAACACGTATTTAAAATAAACTATAACCAAACCTCCTTTTGCATAAAAAAAGCTTTGCATAAAGACTCTTTTCAAGTATCTTGTTTTTCATACTGAAATGGGCCATCGAACCTAATTACGGTTCTTAAAAAAACCAAATTAGCAAGCACTGGTTTATTCTTTATACATGAGATGAAAGAAATTACCACCAAAACAGAGCATCTAATTATAAACGATATTGGAATTATCGAGTGTAAAACGTTTCCAAATTCATACTTAAATCTTGAAGATGCCATAGAAAACCTTAACGCTGTAAAAGCATTAGCAAACGGAAAAAAAGTACCCGTGCTGGTAGACATTACTGAAACCAAAGGAGGGTCAAAAGAATGCCGTGATTATTATGCCAGTGAGGAAGCAGCGAACATACAAAGTGCATGTGCCATGCTTGTAGAATCCTCGTTATCAAGACTAATTGGGAATTTCTTTTTGGGATTAAATAAAACCAAATTTCCCCTGAAACTTTTTAGTGATAAAAATGAAGCTATTTACTGGCTCCAAAACTTCATAAACGATGAGCGATAAAGAGGAAATATTAACCGAAATGGTAGAAATGATAGGTGCTATGGCCAGACTTGACTTCTCAAGAAGACTGGACATAGAAATCACTAACGAACCTATCAATCTCATAGCATTTGGCTTAAACATGTTAAGTGAGGAACTTGAAAACAATATCGTCATAAGGTCCAACTTAGAGGAAATAAATAGCAACCTTGAAAAGTTTTCCTACACAGTCGCCCATGACATCAAATCACCTCTTAATTCGTCAAAAGGAATAATATCCCTTATTGAGGATGAAGTAAAGCAATATAATAATCAAGGCCTGAATGAATACATTGAAATTTTAAAAAACATCAATGATAGGACAAGAAGTATGATCCAAGGGATATTGGAGTATTCCAAATCCAATGCTACCAATATCACGATGACATCGATTGATTTAAATGATATATGTACTAAACTAGCAAGGGACTATATTCTGAAAAAGGAAATCCATTTTAGTATTGAAGAGGATATGCCTACATTAGTATACAACGAATCCGCTCTAATTCAGATATTGAGCAACCTGATCAGCAATGCCATTAAATTCAATGATAAAGAAATTTGTGAAATTTCTATTTTTTGTAAAGAAAGAGCCTTTGATTACATGATTTGTGTTCAAGATAATGGCCCTGGAATCGGAAAACAAAACATGAAATTTATCTTTGATCTGTTTGAAAACCTCCAGTCAATCAATGAAGACAGTACAGGAATTGGGCTTACTATAGTAAAGAAAATTATTATGGAAATGAATGGTGAGATCTGGGTTGAATCCTCATTGGGAGAAGGCTCGAAGTTTTTCTTCACTATCCCAAAAAGCACCCCATTAGTTCAAGAAAAATCACCTAAACACTCTCATACATTTAATTCAAAATAAAATATACTTTCCCATGATGAAATATAAAGTTCTTTTGACAGTCAGCCTGCTAACTTGGGGGATAGTTTCATCCCTTATGGCTCAATCGGGTAAAGTATATGATAATTTAAGTCTAAAAAGTGAAATTCTTGGTGGAGAAAGAAAGTACGCCCTATATCTCCCCCCTGATTATGAGACATCAGAAAGAAGCTATCCTGTATTGTATTTACTTCATGGCGCAGGCGACGACCAAACAGGGTGGGTTCAATTTGGTGAAGTCCTGCATATTGCGGATGAAGCAATCAAATCAGGCCAAGCCACACCTATGATCATTGTGATGCCAGATGCTAATACGGGTGTTAGAGGATACTTCAACCAGATTGATGGTAATTGGAACTATGAAGATTTTTTCTTCCAAGAACTTATTCCTCATGTTGAAAAAGAATATAGAACCAAAGGAGAAAAAAGGTATAGAGCTGTTTCAGGTCTATCAATGGGTGGCGGAGGAACTTTCATGTATGCTCTCCACCATCCGGAATTATTTTCTTCAGCTGCTCCATTAAGTGCTTATATTGGCCCCTTATCTTTGGAGCAAATGAAACAGAGAATGGATACAAAGAACTTCTCTGACGAACAACTTACCTCCTACTTTGAAAACCATAATGCATTATCCTTGATAGAAAAAATTCCTGATGACAAAAAAAATTCGGTGAGATGGTATATTGACTGCGGTGACGATGACTTCCTTTATGAAGGCAATAGTTTGGTACATATTGCGATGAGAAAAAAAGAAATCCCCCACGAGTTTAGAATTAGAAATGGAAGTCACTCTTGGTCCTATTGGAGACAATCCTTACCAACTGTACTGGAGTTTGTTTCCCAGGCCTTCCATCAATATTGAAGCCTCCTCCTTTTCAATAAAATATTTTCATTGTAACTTGTACTTCAAATGTTTCAGACATTGCTTAAAACATTAAAAAACATAAAAATATATTTATAATTCATTTTTTAACATACATTTCACACTTTTACTCTTGTAGAGATTTATAAAATCATTAATTTTATAGAGAAGTCACCATTTACTAAAAATAACGTAATATAATTTTAAAATTTTTAAGCATGATGATTGAGGAAGCAGTCAAAGAACAGGTCAGCCTTCAGGGCATGAATGTAGAAAAGGTAGAAGAGCAAATTAGCAATTTTATTAATGGCTTCCCTGCCTTACCAATTGAGGAAGCTGCTGCTATTGGCAATGGCATTCAGACAGTCACAAATGATGAAATTGAAAGATACCTTAAAGAATACCCCAGCAAGTGTGCGGAAAAGGAAATTGTAAAATTCGTACCTGCCAGTGGTGCAGCAACTAGAATGTTCAAAGACCTGTTTTCGTATTTGAGTGCTGATGACAAAAGTTTGGATAACAATCCCTTTGTAAAAAAATTTATTTCTAATTTGAAATCGTTTGCATTTTATAATGATCTGGAAACAAAACTTTTAGAAAACAACCTTAACATCCATACCCTTATTGAAAAAGAGGAATATACTACCATTATCTCATGGTTATTGGATGACAAAGGGTTAGGATACGGCAATCTTCCAAAAGGCTTGTTAAAGTTTCATAGATATGACGATGGAAGTAGAACTCCGGTTTATGAGCACTTTTCAGAAGGAATTCAATACGGATTGGGTAAAGGTAATACGGTAAGGCTCCATTTCACGGTTTCCCCAGAACATCAAGACCGCTTTGAAGACAAGGTAAACTACCTAAAGAAGTTTCTAAGCAATAAGTTTAATATTAATTTTGAAGTCAGTTTTTCCCAACAAAAGAAATCAACTGATACCATTGCTGTCAATATGGACAACACTCCTTTTGTTGAGGAAAATGGTGAAATCCTTTTCAGGCCTGCGGGACATGGCGCTCTTTTGGAAAACCTTAATGAAGTAGACGCAGATATTATTTTTATAAAAAATATTGATAATGTCGTACCTGACCACCTTAAAGAAGTTACCCGAAAGTATAAAATAGCAATTGCCAGTATCCTTCTTGAAACTCAGGAAAAACTATTTTCTATTCTTGCAAATCTTGGAGAGTCTTCAAACCCTGACAACATTAGCACAGCTTCTGCTTTTCTCGAGAATAAACTTGGTCACAGGTTACCTCATAGTTTTAGCTCCCTTGAAGATGATGATAAAGTACAATATTTAAAGAGTAAGCTCGACAGGCCACTGCGTGTATGTGGAATGGTAGAAAACACAGGCGAGCCAGGTGGAGGTCCATTTTGGGTAAATGATAATGATGGTTCCGTTTCTTTACAGATCGGGGAAACTGCACAGTTGGATCTTGAAGATAAAAAACATGCCAATATCTTGAAATCATCCACTCATTTTAATCCGACAGACTTAGTTTGCGGAGTAAAAAATTACAAGGGAGAGAAATTTGACCTACTTAAATACAGAGACCCTTCCACTGGTTTTATAACCTTCAAATCAAAGAATGGTAAAGACTTAAAAGCCCAAGAATTGCCAGGGCTCTGGAATGGATCTATGGCTGATTGGAACTCAATTTTTGTGGAAGTCCCGCTAGAAACTTTTAATCCGGTAAAAACAATCAACGATCTCCTTAGAGAGCAACATCAATAAGCTTTTAAAAACATAACTTTTAAAGTTTTATACATTTTTAAATGCCCATCTGCCGTTTTCCCAAAACAGCTGTGGGCATTTTAGCGTTTATAAAAACTCATTTAACCCATATTATGCGAGCATTAGTGATTTCTGGAGGAGGAAGCAAAGGAGCATTTGCAGGAGGTATTGCGGAATTCCTTATTAAAGAATGTCAATTTAAGTATGATCTGTTTGTTGGTACCTCAACAGGTAGCTTATTGATTCCTCATCTGGCTATTGATGAAATAGATAAAATCAAAAAGGTATATACTTCAGTGAAACAAGAAGATATATTTAGCACATGTCCCTTTATCATCACTAAAGAAAATGACAAGTACAAAACCAGAATTAATCACTGGGGGATAGTGAAGCTTTTTATAAGAGGAACCAAAACATTCGGAGACAGCAATAATCTACTTAAGTTAATTAAGAAAAATATAAGTAAAAGCGACTTTCGCCAAATGAAGGCTAATCACTCAGATATTGTGGTAACCGTATCCAATCTTAGCACCAATCAAGTAGAATATAAATCCATCAAAGAATCAAATTATGAGGATTTTTGTGACTGGATATGGGCCTCTTCGAACATGGTTCCCTTTATGAGTTTGCTCGAAAAAAACAACATGGAATATGCAGATGGCGGTATGGCTGATCTAGTTCCGATTTCAGAATCTATTAGGCGGGGTGCTACGGAATTGGATATAATAGTGCTCAAAACGAATCATCCCAGATCAGCCAAAAGACCTACCAAAAACGCAATGGAATTGACCACTCGTACATTTGACTTTATGCTGAATCAAATTTCCAATGATGATATTTTAATTGGTAAACTGCAAGGTTCCGAAAATCAAGTCAAATTAAATTTTTATTACCCTCCGAAGTCCTTGACCGAAAATTCACTGATATTTAACCCAGAAGAAATGAAGAAATGGTGGGAAGAAGGGTACAACTTTGCCAAAAGCTTTGACCCTGTTTGCAAATGTATAGAGCCAACATCATACAAAAATCTATAATCCAACCACTTATAAAACAAAAAAGCAGAGAAAAATTCTCTGCTCTTTATTTGAAAACTAAACCAACTATTATTTAACTACCACAGTTAAACAAAAATAGTAAATTTCACCAATATTCAAAATAATTAATTAAAAAGGTATGTTATCCGCTATTTTTTGTTGCTCACTTTATAAAGCAATCCAAGCGACAAACCTTGGCTATACTGAATATCTGAATCCTGGTCAATATCATACAAGTTAATACTAGTAAAGGTCACACTGATTATTTCTGTAATTTTAGCGGTCAAAGTCACATCCAATCTGTGATCAATATTTTTAAAAGATAAAGTCTCATAGTTTGCATACATTTGATAGCGCGTCTTAATATTGAAATTCTCAGCAATATCTTTATCCCATTGAGCGAAAATCTGCAGCGCCAACCATTCTGTCCTAACAGTCTGTCCTATTGGGACCCCATAATTATCCTCCACATTTTCAGAGATTGATTCGTCTGTCACAAAAGTCCACCTGGGTGAAAAAGGACCAATTCTTAAATTAAACTCATCATTGGGTTTATATTCAATACCCAAAGAAGTGGTCAAATAACCTGGAGACATAAATCCTGAAATAAGTGTCCTAGGATCTTCTTCATAATTATAACCATCAGCAAACTGAGTCAAAAAGTTAGCTGAGAAATATGTTCCCCAATTTTTAGAAAGCTTATATCCAACTTTAGAATCCAAAAATATCCTATCATTTGATTTACGACTTTCTTCTCCTTCATTTTTAACTATTCCGTAAAGCAGTTCCATTTCATTATCCCATGTCCAACTCTCTTTGGCATAGTTGGCTTTTCCTGCGACAATTGACCCCAAGGCCACTGAATTAACCCCACCAGCACTCCAGTTGCTACTAAATGCTGCTTGGTTGAAATTAAGCCCGGCTGAAAATTCCTTAGACCAATAGGTGGTATCTTTAGTGGTTTGAGTTAAACTATCTATCTCGTTTTGTGCATAAGAAAAAACAGACATAGACAAAATGGGCAATAGAATAGCTAAAAATTTCTTCGTAGAAAAAAGCATTTTTAATAGATTTATTATGAAATTGTTAGAATATTATCTTCCAAAATTATGGAAAAAGAATCTGAAAATGAATTAATCGTAAGAGATTATTTAGCTCGTCAAAGAACCAAGCTGGCCAATGACAGAACTTTATTATCTTATATAAGGACTAGTCTTTATTTTTTGGTAAGTGGCACGGCTTTGGTAAAAGTAGAAGATCTAGCTAATATCAAAGAGTTCGGTTATATTTCCTTTATTATTAGTTTTATCTTTTTAGTGATAGGTTTCACCAATTTTATTACCATAAAAAGAAAAATAAAAAAAGGTCATTATGCTAAAATGTAATTCATGACTCCAGAAATCATTACGGTATTGATCATTATTGCTGTGGCAATGGTTCTTTTCCTTACCGAGAAATTTTCCATTGATACCATATCCATTTTAGTGATGATCACTTTTATGGTCACAGGCATCTTGAATTTTGAAGAAGGTGTGGCCGGTTTTAGTAACCCTGCCACCATTACTGTTGGTGCCATGTTCGTCATCAGTGCTGCTGTTTTTAAAACGGGATCACTGAACAGCATTAACATCATTTTCCTTAGGATGAGCAGAAAAAACGAATTTCTCTTTTTGCTAACCCTAATGACTTTTTCTGGGATTCTTTCAGCATTTATTAACGATACCGCTGTGGTGGCATTATTAATGCCTACAGTGCTTAAAATTGCCAAAGACACCAAAATACCTCCATCCAAATTACTCATGCCTTTGTCCTTTGGTTCATTGATGGGAGGAGTCTGTACCCTTTTGGGGACCAGTACGAACATACTTGTAAGTGGAATTGCCCAAAGCAATGGAGTCAAGCCTTTTGGCATTTTTGAAATGAGTGGAATGGGCATTCTATTTCTCATTTCAGGTATTACCTATATGATGACCATAGGAAAATGGCTTACGCCAAGCAGGTTGCCTTCAAGGGAAATTTCAGAAACTTTTGACATGGGGGATTATATCACCGAAATCTTTGTCTCCAAAAAGTTTGAAGATATTGGTACATCCATTAAAACCTCAAAGTTCTTCAATGATTACAATGTAGATCCCATCCAAATCATTCGGGAAAGCGGGGAAATCATCAATGCCTACAAATATACTGTCATCCGCGCCAATGACACCATCAGGGTAAGCTGTGATAAAGACACGTTGACCCAAATACGTAATATTCCTGGAATCGAACTGAAAATTGATCTGAAACTCAAAGATGAAGATTTTAAATCTCAAGGTTATAAACTTTATGAGATGGTGGTACCTCCCAATTCCAACCTGATCAATAATACTGTTAAATCTTTTGATTTCCGCGCAACCTATCCGGGCCTTACAGTCTTGGCGATCCGGCACAGAAATGACATTCTTTTTAAAAAACTCAAGCATACCAAAATTTCTGCTGGTGATGTTCTCTTGGTAAGAGGAGATGAAGAAGTTGTAGGTCAAATTAAAGGTGGGGAAAACCTCTTAATCATATCAGAGGATAATAGCCCTACGGTAAATTGGAAAAAAATTGCATTGACGCTCTTTATAGTTGTATCAGCAATCACTTTAGCAGCAATCAATGTACTTCCTATTCCAGTAGCTGCGATTTGCGGGGTAGTCTTATTGATCATAATGAAAGCAATTAGTACTGAGGAGGCCTACAGGTCCGTTGATTGGAAAGTGCTATTTATGCTTGCCGGAATTCTATCCATGGGAACTGCCTTAGAAAAAACGGGCGCTGCCAATCTACTTGCAGAAACCCTTGTGAATCAGATGGGCAATTTTGGTCCTAGGGTAATTTTGAGTGTAGTTTTTGCAGTCACTTTCTTGGCTACTAATATTATGTCAAATAATGCCACCGCGGCCTTATTAGCCCCCATAGCTATTTCGATCGCAGCTTCTCTTGAAGTGAGCGACCGTCCCTTCCTAATGGCTGTTACTTTTGGGGCATCTCTTAGCTTTATGACTCCCATGGGTTATCAAACAAATACCATGATTTATACGCCTGGAAATTATAAATTCTCAGATTATCTAAGAGTGGGCACACCTCTGAACCTTTTATATTGGATCATTGCTACTATCTGCATTCCTATATTCTTTCCCTTCTAGACTGTTATACTTCATGTAATATTTTTGATAGCTTTGTGCTTTAATTTCTGGAGAATTGGAATACATCAAAGAAGAGGGAACTACCCTCATTATATTTGGCATCTTAATTATATCGTTGCTCTTAACAGACCTTTTGGTTTTCAATAAGACAGCTCATAAGGTCAAAATAAAAGAAGCAATGACTTGGTCAATCATTTGGATCAGCATTGGTTTGCTTTTTGGCCTTTACATATACTTTAGTCTAGGAGGTGAAAAGGCTACGCAGTATTATACTGCCTTTTTGATCGAAAAAGCCTTAAGTGTAGACAACTTATTTGTGTTCATTATGGTATTTAGATTTTTCAAAGTACCTGATACCTATCAACACAAAGTCCTTTTCTATGGAATTATTGGAGCAGTATTGATGCGGGCCATTTTTATATTTTTTGGTGTAACACTAATAGGCATCAGCTATTTACCTGCTTTCACTTTTGCTGGTCTAGAAATCAAAATCAATGTGGTGATGACCCTTTTTGGAGTATTTTTGATTTATGCTGGCTGGCAATCATGGCAACATGAAGATGATGAACCAGAAGACTTTTCAAAATCATTGGGAACTAAATTCATTCATAAATTATTCAGGGTTTACCCGAAATTCAATGGAGAAAACTTCTTCATCAGGATCAATGGCAAACGTTTTGCGACCCAACTACTAGTAGTCGTAGCCGTAGTTGAATTCACAGATTTATTATTTGCAGTTGATTCTATCCCAGCCATTTTTGCTGTTTCAAACGACCCAGTCATTTTATACACTTCCAACATATTTGCAATCCTTGGTCTTCGGGCATTGTACTTTCTTTTGGCAAGTGCTTTTGATATGTTTTCCTATTTAAAATATGGATTGGCCTTTATCTTGGTTTTCTTAGGGGTAAAGATGGTCCTTTCTTCCATTTATCACATCCCGAGTACACTTTCTCTTGGTATTGTTGGAGGAATTCTAATTGTATGTGTGGCCTTCTCCTTCAAAAAATATAAGCAACAAAGAAGTTTAACCAAAAACAACATTAGATAGCCTATCCCCCCTTTTGTAACATAAATATCTCTTTATTATTTGGTAGGTTTTTTGCAATAGAACTTGGATAACCAACTTTATTGATATGAAAACATTAGGGATTGTTTTAGTCTTAGTAGGTATTGTGATGTTCATCATTACCGGTTTTTCATTTACTACAGAAGAGACAGTTATAGATGCAGGTCCCCTTCAAGTAAGTGCGGAAAAAGAAAAATCAGTAAACTGGCCACCATATGCTGGCGGAATATCTATTGTCGCAGGTATCATTGTATTCGCCATTGCGCGTAAAAAATAACCATAGGGACATTAAAAATGCCTCTTTTTTATTTTACTTTTACATAGTGTAATTGATGTTTTTTAATTACTACTAAACTGGATTTTACAATCAACCACCAAAAACCTAAAACAGTTTGAAGCTAGCAGCCGTAGACATTGGGTCAAATGCCATAAGACTACAAATCACCCATGTAACTCATTACGAAAATCAGGTCAATTTTAAAAAACTAGAATATGTAAGATTTCCGCTTAGACTTGGAAAAGATGTATTCCACAACAACAGAATCAGTGATATTAATAGAAGAAAATTCATTAAACTGATGAAAGCCTATAAATTATTGATCGATTTATACGAAGTGGATGATTACATGGTCTGTGCTACTTCTGCTATGAGGGAATCCGAAAACGGTAAAGATATTGCCCAAGAAGTAAAGCAAGATCTAGGACTTAAAATCCAGATAATTGACGGAAACAAAGAAGCTGACCTGATCAATGTGGCTCTTTGGAACTATATCGACCATAAGCCTTATTTACACGTGGATGTAGGTGGTGGAAGTACTGAACTAAACATCTACCAAGACAGAAAAAAGATAGCTAGCAAGTCCTTCAAAATTGGTTCTGTCCGTGCCTTGGACCATATGGACTCCCCTAAAGTATGGAAGGCCATGAGGTCATTTATTCAGGAGAATATCGATAAAAAACATCGAATTACATGCATTGGAACTGGGGGAAATATCAATAAAATTTTTGAGCTATCTAATCCAAGAAAAAATAAAAGATACTTGGACATTGTCAAAATAAAAGAGGTTCAAGCTTATTTAGAAGGGTTTAGCTATGAAGAAAGGGTAAATAAACTCAACCTCAATCCAGACAGGGCAGATGTGATTGTTCCAGCATCTTACATTTACTTATCTGCAATGGAAGCTGCCAATTCCACAAGAATGATCGTCCCGGATGTAGGGCTAAAAGATGGTGTAATGAATATTCTCTATGATAAAAATAAATCAAAGTCAATAGTATAAAACCAAGAAGGCCGGCCAATATGAATTGGCCGGCCTTCTTGGTTTTATAGATTGCTTTTAAATCAGCTTTACATTTTCTACAATATCCGGAGTAATGGTAAAAAACTCTTTATGAATGTTGAATTCAACTTCATCATCTTGGGGACATTTAGCCACATAAGTTCCATCCTCCTGCATCATATAAGCATTGACATTATCCTTAAGGTTATAAGCTAAGATGTTCATCAATTGCTTTTCTAAGAATGGATCTTGAACCCTAAACAGTGATTCAAGTCTTTTCTCAAAACTCCTCACCATCATATCGGCACTTCCTGCATAGGTTCTTAAGTCACCATTATTATGAAAATGGTAAATTCTTGAATGCTCCAGAAAATCACCTACTATGGAATAAACCTCAATATTCTCACTCAGGCCTTTTCTTCCAGGTCTCAAACAACATATCCCTCTTATAATCAACTTAATGGGCACACCACTTTGAGATGCCCTATAAAGTGCATGAATGGTTTCACTGTCCTCAAGGCTGTTTACCTTAATAAATATTCCACAAGGCAAACCTTGACGGGCATGTTCTGCTTCGCTCTCAATAAAATTGATCAAACCACTTCTCATTCCCTGTGGTGCAGTAATCAAGTTCTTATAAGAAGAAGGCATTGAATGCCCTGTAATTACATTAAAAAATTCGGAAACATCATTAGCCAAAACTTCATTAGTAGTCAGCAAACCTAAATCAGTATACAGCTTTGAGGTATCTTCGTTATAATTTCCGGATCCTAAATGCACAAACCTTGTAACCTTGTTTTCGTCTTTTTTCACGATCAGCATAAGCTTTGTATGGGTTTTAAAATTACTCACCCCATAGATCACAAAACAGCCTGCTTTCTGAAGCTTCTTGGCTTCTTGCATATTGTTTTCTTCATCAAATCTGGCCTTCACTTCAAACAGTACAGATACGTGCTTTCCATTTTCTGCAGCTTTCAGCAAGGCAGTTGTAATGCGTGAGTGCTTCGCCAATCTGTAAATCGTCATTTTAATGGCCATGACATTCGGGTCTTCGGCCGCTTTGTTCAACAGTTCCAAAATTGGCTCCATATTATTATATGGATGATGCAGCAATACATCCTTCTGTTTGAGCACCTGAAAGATATCTTGACTTCCCCCCTGTACTCCAGCTTGGGGATAACTTAAAGGAGGAACGGTAATCGGTGTCTGTGGAATCCTATCCTTAAATCTCCTATTTCCTATAATTTGCCAAAAACTGGTAAAGTCCAGCATGCTTTCTTTTTTGACCTTGAAAACACTGTCTTTCTGAATATTCCACCTGTCCTTAAGCAAATTCATCATCCACTTACTATACCCCTCTTCGATTTCGACCCTTACTACCCTGCCAGTTTTTCGCTCGTTAAGTTTACGTTTTACCTCTTCAAGGAAGTTGGAATCCATATCTTCTGTTTCTTCCAAAGTAAAATCACCATTTCGGGTAATTCTAAAAAGGTTGATGGACTCGATAATTACATTTCTAAACAAAGAAACAATATGTTCTCTGATGACTTCCTCAATAGGTACAAAAATCATCTCCTCATCCCTTTCGATTTCAAAGAACCTAGGAATATTGGATGGAATTTGAACAAATGAAAGTTTTCGATTATCCTTTTTATCGCCCGGATTGATAGTCACTACCCCAAAAATCAACAGCTTGTTCATCAAAATGGGAAAGGTATGGTATCCATCAAAAACCATTGGTGTGAGCATTGGATAAACTGCCTTAAAAAAATACTCTTTTATATATTCTTGTTCCTCATCTTCCAAATTTTTGACATTGCTTAAGATAAAACCAGACTCTCTGGTGCTTGGCAGAATATTACTGATAAAGTGTTCATGTTGCTGCTCATGAAAATCCTGAGAGTCAAGCATCAGCTTTTCTTTGAATGGCTCTTCCCTTAAGCCAGAATAATCTATCCTTTCCTTTTCATAATCAAGGTAATTATACAGTGAACCCACCCTGATCATAAAAAACTCATCAAGGTTGGAGGCAGTGATGGCTAAAAATTTCAACTTTTCAAAAATTGTCCTGCTTTGCTTCTTGGACTGGTCCAAAACACGAAAATTGAATTTTATCCAACTTAGGTCTCTGCTGACCAAATCACTTCCATCTATTTTACTCTCGAATTTATCTCTTTGAATAACTTCCATTTCCATAATTCAAAATCCAAAACTTAATAAAATTGAACTTAAAAGAGGTTCCAAAATGAATTCATAATATAAGCAAAAAAGGGGCTTAATGCCCCTTTGTTACCGTTATTTTAATATAAAATCAGGTATCAATTTTGGCGTACTTCGCATTCTTCTCAATGAACTCTCTTCGAGGAGCTACTTCATCTCCCATCAACATACTGAACAGGTGATCTGCCTCAGCTGCTGAATCAATGGTTACTTGCTTTAAAGTACGGGATGTAGGATCCATGGTTGTAGTCCACAATTGTTCCGGGTTCATTTCACCAAGACCTTTATAACGTTGTATACCAACACTCTCTAACTTACCATCACCGACCATTTCTCGTGTCAATTTCGCCCTTTCGTCTTCCGTCCAGCAATAACGCTCGTCTTTTCCCTTTCTAAGGAGATATAATGGAGGCAAGGCAATATAAACGTAACCATTTTCTATCAATGATCTCATGTAACGGAAGAAAAGCGTCAATATCAAAGTCCTGATATGCGAACCGTCGATATCAGCATCCGTCATAATCACAATTTTGTGATAACGTAAATTGGTAAGATCCAGCTCCTTTTCATCCTCGGCTGTGCCAAACTTAACTCCTAAAGCGGTTAAAATATTTTTAATCTCATCATTATCATAAATCTTATGTTCATGAGCCTTTTCAACATTCAATATTTTACCTTTCAGTGGCAAAATAGCTTGGAAGTCCCTATCTCGACCTTGCTTGGCAGAACCACCTGCAGAGTCCCCTTCCACCAAGTACAATTCACATACTTCTGGGTTCGTATTGGCACAATCGGCAAGCTTTCCTGGAAGACCACCTCCCCCAAGAACATTCTTACGCTGCACCATTTCTCTGGCTTTTCTAGCTGCATGCCTCGCTTGAGCGGCCAAGACAACTTTGCCAACAATAATTTTAGCTTCTTTCGGATGCTCCTCTAACCAATATTGTAGCACCTCAGAAACAGAACTGTCCACAGCACTTACCACCTCTGAGTTACCCAATTTGGTTTTAGTCTGACCCTCAAATTGCGGCTCAGCTACTTTTACAGAAATAACAGCTGTCAATCCTTCCCTAAAGTCATCTCCAGAAACATCTATTTTTACTTTGTCCAGCATTCCTGACTTGTCAGCATAACTCTTTAAGGTTCTGGTCAATGCTCTTCTGAAGCCAGAAACGTGAGTTCCACCTTCATAGGTATTGATGGTATTGACATATGAAACCACGTTTTCAGAAAATGAAGAATTATAACTCATAGCCACCTGAACTGGTACACCATTTTTCTCAGATTCTATGTATATAGGTTCTGCAATGATCTTTTCCTTAGTTTCATCCAAATACTGAACAAATTCAACTAAACCTCCCTCAGAGAAAAACTCATCAGACTTTGGCTTTCCATCATCATCCAACTCACGCATATCTTCCAAGAAAATCCTTATTCCTGCATTAAGGAAAGCCATTTCTCTCAGACGAGTAGCGATTGTATCATATTTATATTCTGTTATGGTAAAAATCTCACCATCAGGCTTGAAATGAATTGTAGTTCCCCTTTTATCAGTAGTACCTACTTCTTTGACCTCGGTCTGAGGAACCCCTCTTGAATATTCTTGTTCAAATACTTTCCCATTACGGTGAACAGTAGCTTTCAGCATTGTAGACAAGGCATTAACACAAGAAACCCCGACACCATGAAGTCCACCGGACACTTTATAGGTATCTTTATCAAACTTACCTCCAGCGTGCAATACGGTCATAACAACTTCCAAGGCTGAACGTTGTTCTTTTTCATGCATATCAGTCGGAATCCCTCTACCATTATCCTGCACCATCACAGAGTTATCCTCCAATACAGTCACATGAATGGTATCACAATGTCCAGCCAACGCTTCATCTATAGAGTTATCAACAACTTCCCATATCAAGTGATGCAGACCTTTTATCCCTACATCACCGATATACATGGCCGGCCTTTTTCTTACTGCTTCTAAACCTTCTAAAATCTGAATATTCCCTGCGGAATAATCCCCTAAATTCGACTCTTGTTCTTTACTCATAATAGGATTTATAAAAGAATAAAGAGGAATAATTCCTCTAGCTTCATTTTAACTTTCAACCTTTAATAATACGACATTTTTGGCACAAACCAGCTATAAAAACTCAAAAAATCAGGCCTATTTAGCTGTAACATTCATTAATATTGACCAGTTCTTAGCATTACTAAAGTACAAGCCTCCACCGCTTCAATTCCCTCGTTTTTTAATCGATCAGTAAATCCTTGATTTTCAGCACCAGGGTTAAATATCACACGTTTTGGATGCAAAGATACTATGTAATCTTCCCACTCTTTTTGATGAACCGGATTGATGTACATCGTCACTGTATCTACATCGTTTATAATTGGTTTCTCGTTTAGATTTTTGATTATCTCCCCATGCACATTCCCTTCATGCACACTTAAAGGCACAATGGGGTGATCGTTTTCTTTTAGCATTCCGGCAGCCAAAAAAGCATATTTTGACGGATTGTCTGTTGCTCCAATAATTACAGTTTTCTTAGTATCGCCCATATTTCTCCATTAGTTTTTCAGCACATCTTTCTCCATCCATTGCAGCAGAAACTATACCACCTGCATATCCTGCACCTTCGCCACAAGGATAAAGACGAGAAATTTCTGGATGTTCAAAGGTCTCTTTTCCTCTGGGCACCCTAACTGGTGAAGATGTCCTACTTTCTACTCCAATTATCTGGGCATCATTTGTATAGTAACCTTTCATTTTATTTCCAAAAGCCTTAAATGCCTGCTTCAATCTTGAAGCAATAAAATCAGGCAAAACTTCACTTCCCATATTTACAGACTTCAGACCTGGCTGATAAGAGGTATCCAAAAGCGTACTACTATCTTTGCCTTCCACAAAATCTGCCAACCGTTGGGCTGGAGCAACCTGAGTCTCTCCCCCTGCTCTCCAGGCTGCTTTTTCAACATCTGATTGAAACTTCATTGCCCCTAAAGCCCCATACTTATGATATTCTACCGGAAGGTCTTCCAACTCAACTGCTGCTACAATTCCTGAATTGGCAAATTTACTATCCCTTCTACTTGGACTCATGCCATTGACAACTAACTCACCTGGTGAAGTCGCTGCTGGTACGATAAAGCCTCCGGGGCACATGCAAAATGAAAAAACCCCTCTTTGTTTATTATCATAAACTGTCTGCTGCACCAATGCATAAGATGATGCTGGAAGATAGGGCCCCCTATTAGTTCGACAGTGGTACTGAATTTGATCGATTAGTTGCTGGCTATGTTCCACTCTTACTCCAAGCGCAAAAGGCTTGGCTTCAATCAGAATCTTTCTATCATTTAAAAGATGAAAAATATCTTTGGCAGAATGTCCCGTTGCCAAAATGACCCCCAAACCCAAAATAGTTTCACCATCGGCAGTGGTCACTCCTTTCACCTCATCTCCTTTTAAAACAAAATCTATGACTTTGGTTTCAAAAAGAATCTCTCCCCCTGCACTTAAAACACTTTCTCTCAAATCTGCAACCAAAACCGGAAGCTTATTGGTTCCAATATGTGGATGCGCATCGACCAAAATATCCTCTGTAGCACCATGGGCAACCATAATCTCCAGGATTCTCCTTATATCCCCCCTCTTTTTGGAACGGGTATATAGCTTTCCGTCAGAATAAGTACCAGCTCCACCCTCTCCAAAACAATAATTGGATTCGGGATTAACAATATGCTCCTTATTGATGGCTGCCAAATCCCTCCTTCTTGACCTTACATCCCTGCCTCTTTCCAATACTATCGGTTTTCCTCCCAATTCAATAACCCGCAAAGCGGCAAAAAGACCAGCTGGACCAGCTCCCACAATGATGACAGGATCAGCATTCCCCACCTTTTGGTAATCCTTAGTTGCCTCAATTCTGGCATCAGGTACTTCATTGATGAAAACCTCCGCAGTCACATTTATTTTTACTTGCCGGCCTCGGGCATCAATCGACCTCTTCAGTGGACGAATATTTATTTTATCTTCAGCACTTTTTAACCCTAAATTCTTGAGGACAGTAGCTTCAAAAAGCTGCTCGTCATAAGCTTCTTTTGGGCTAAGCTTTAATTGTAATTCTTTTCTCATTTGGTAAGGTATTTATCCTTAAATCAGCTATATCCAGTTTAAAATTCTTGGCCAAAGACTTCTTTGACCACCCAGCCTTTGCCCCACTCTTCCTTTTCCTTCTCCGACCAAAGCTCAGGGTAAAACACCACCTTCTGAAACCTAGGAGGAAGGTACTTTTGCCAGTTTGTCCCTCCAGTGGCAGCAATATCTTCAGGATTTTTCTGTAAATACCTTACAGCGGACTTGTAATGAGCCAAAGGCCAAAAAACATTTGCTTTAAGATCATAAGTCTTCATCAACTCTGTAAGTTCGTCATCAATATCCTGACAATTCTGATAAACTTTCCAAAGATTTCTTTTCCTGTAACTAACAATTAGCTCTTTCAGTTTTTTACCATACTTTTCCTCAAAAGTCCTCAATGTCAAGGTCTTTTCTCCAGTCGCCAGTTCTTTTGCTCCTGATTGCCAATACAGAATATCAAACAAACTATCCACATTGGTCAGGTTAATATCCATGTAGTCTTCTCTTTCTATAATATTGACCAAATACTGGATTTCTGTTGACATGATTTCAATGATACGGTATTGCGCGCTTTGAAAACCACTTGAAGGCAGCAATGACATCCTGAACTTCAAAAACTGCTCCTTTTCCATCCCTTTCCACATCACCGAAAAAGAGGAAATCAGTTGATCAAAATACATAATGACCCGCTCCAATCGCTCTTTCATAAAAGCTGCTTTCACATCTACTTGCTCAGCAATTTGTTCCAATTCCCAAATGATCAACTTAAAGTACAACTCTGTGATCTGATGATAAATAATGAATATTTTCTCATCTTTGAAAGATGTCTTTGGCTGCTGTAAAGTCAGCAAGGTATCCAGGTTAATGTAATCCCAATACGTCAAATAATCCGCATAAAGCAACCCTTCCAAATAAGAAAGCATGTCTTGACCGGAAGCTTTGTACTTTTCGTGTAATTGTTGGATTTTATCGATTATTTCTTGGGGTGGCTGCTCCTTGCTCATGGATGTTTTTTTATGCTGGTAATGTAGTTTTTTATCAAACTTCTTGCTTAATTAAAGAGGCTTTGGAGAGTACTACTTAAAAACTAACACACAAAAATCAGTCTAAAAACCCAATAAACCAAAATTTCATGTCGTCAAATACCTCCCCGAAAAGAGCAACTAAACAAGATACTTTTGAAAGTGTTGACTTTTATGCCATTGATGATTTGTTAAGCGAAGAGCACCTGCTCATCAGGCAGTCCATGCGAGAGTTTGTCAAAAAGGAAATCTCACCTTTTATAGAAGACTGGTCCCAAAAAGCTCACTTCCCTAAAGAAATTGTCACCAAATTTGGTGAGGTTGGAGCTTTTGGTCCGCAAATCCCAACAGAATATGGAGGTGGCGGACTAGATTATATTGCCTATGGACTTATTATGCAGGAAATTGAACGTGGAGACTCTGGCATGAGGTCTACCGTTTCTGTCCAAGGGTCTTTGGTCATGTATCCAGTCCAAGCCTTTGGAAGTGAGGCGCAAAAGAAAAAATATTTACCCCAGCTCGCTTCGGGAAAAATGCTGGGCTGTTTTGGACTTACCGAACCAGACCATGGTTCTAACCCAAGTGGCATGAAAACCCATTTTAAAGATATGGGAGACCACTACTTACTCAATGGAGCCAAAATGTGGATTTCCAATTCACCACAAGCAGACATCGCTATAGTTTGGGCCAAAAATGAGAAAGGAAGAATCCATGGCCTTATTGTTGAAAGAGGAATGGAAGGTTTTACTACACCTGAAACCCATAACAAATGGTCCTTGAGAGCAAGCTGTACCGGGGAATTGGTTTTTGATAATGTAAAAGTACCTAAGGAAAACTTACTCCCCGGCAAATCAGGTCTGGGCGCTCCTTTAATGTGTTTGGATTCTGCCCGTTATGGAATAGCTTGGGGCGCGCTGGGAGCGGCAATGGACTGCTATGACTCAGCCAAAAGATACGCATTGGAAAGAATACAGTTTGACAAGCCCATTGCTTCCTTTCAACTTGTCCAGAAGAAGTTGGCTGAAATGCTTACCGAAATCACCAAAGCTCAATTGTTGGTTTGGAGATTAGGCAAACTGAAAAATGAAGGAAAAGCCACTACAGCTCAAGTCTCCCTCGCCAAGAGAAACAATGTGGCCATGGCATTGGATATCGCCAGAGAAGCAAGGCAAATTCACGGCGGCATGGGAATAACCGGTGAATACCCCATCATGCGTCATATGATGAATTTGGAGTCTGTAGTAACTTACGAAGGAACTCACGATATCCATTTGTTGATTCTTGGTCAAGAAATCACCGGCATACCTGCTTTTAAATAATTATTAGTCAATCCTGCTCTTCACCACTATTGTTCTGGTAGGATTCAGCGGATCATTACTAAAGATCGTAATCATTTTATGATCAATACCCAGTCGACCCTTTGGATCAAAAGTAAAGGTCAAATCAGTTTTTTCGCCGGGCTGAAGGTCTTTGGTCGGTAAGTCATATACCATACAATCACAGTTTGTTACCACTTTTCGGATATTAACAGGCTTGCTACCAATATTGGTTAAAACAATTGACTTTGATATGATTTCTTTGCTAGAGATTTTATTTAAGTCCACATCTACTTCAGAAATGGCCAGCTTGGGAATATTATTCACTTCACTTTTAAGAACTGGCGCAAAGTATTCATGAATAGTGGTAAGTAACCTCAACTCTATAGCTTCATTACCATTTGATTCAATATTAAAAGCCACACTTTCGTCAAAAAAACCAAGATCAGCCTTTGCTACAGCATCATATTGTATAGCAAGAAGACCTCTAGATTTGGCAGGAACTATTGCAGGAATCATATTGACCTTGATATGATCCGGCAATTTCATTTCCTGTTCATCCAAGGTAATTGGTAAATCCTTGAAATTATAGAAATCCACATATTTTACCTTTGGCTGATTGGTAAACACTTCCCCCATATTGATAGAACTGAAGCGAAACCCAAGATTACCTTTCCTATAATCATAATAAGAAGCTACATTATCAGGGTAAGGGATATTATACCCTTCCACATAAAGTGTATCTCCAGTTGGATTTATATTGGTTTTGACCACCACTTTCTTTTTAAAAGCCCCTCCAAAACTTGTAGGCTGATAATCCACCTTAATAGAACCTATCTGATTTTGCTCCAAAGTATCTGAGGCAAAATCAATAGTAGTACACCCACAATCCGTAATAACCTCTTCAATGATCACAGGAGAAATCCCATTATTCACTACGAAAAATTCCGTTGATACTTTTCCGTGCTCCTCCATTACCGAGCCCAATTTTGCTTCTTGCCTTTCCCATAAAAGTGGAGAAGGGGCAAGTCCCTGAGCTTTAACAGCAAAACCAACACATATAGTAAGGCTTATGATGATTAAGGCTAATCCAATATTTTTCATATTCACAAATAACGGTAAAATTCAAGCGAATTGTGTCTTTATTTCTTTAATTTGCATCAAAAATTTGACTGATGGCAAGAGTATTGACAGGAATTCAAAGTTCGGGCCGACCTCATCTAGGGAACATCCTAGGTGCTATTGAACCGGCAATTGAATTAACAAAAAAAGATAATAACGAGTCTTACATTTTTATAGCAGATTTCCACTCCCTAACGACCATCAAAGATGGTGAAAAACGAAAAGACAATGTCCATGCCGTAGCCGCCGCTTGGCTCGCTTTCGGGCTGGATATCTCCAAAACAGTCTTTTACAGGCAATCCAGGATTCCTGAAATAGCCGAATTGACTTGGTACCTCAGCTGTTTCACTCCTTACCCCATGTTGGCCAATGCCCATAGTTTCAAAGATAAGTCAGACAAATTATCAGATGTCAATGCAGGTTTGTTCACCTACCCAGTCCTAATGGCTTCAGACATATTGATATTTGATGCAGACATTGTCCCGGTTGGCAAAGACCAGTTGCAGCACTTGGAAATGACCCGTGACATTGCCAGTACATTCAACCACCGTGTTGACGAGGAAATTCTCACTTTACCCGAGCCTAGAATCAGTGAAGATGTAATGATCATTCCTGGTACTGATGGCCAGAAAATGAGCAAGTCCTACAACAACTATATAGATATTTTCTTACCTGCAAAACAACTCAAAAAGAACGTCTATAGTATAGTAACGGACTCTACCCCTCTTGAAGAGCCTAAAAACCCTGACACCTGTAATGTCTTTAAACTTTATAGTTTGATTGCTACAATCCAACAAACGGAGGAATTAAGGCAAAAATACCTTGGAGGCAACTTTGGTTACGGACATGCAAAGAAAGAGTTACTTGACCTCATCACTGAAAAATACACCAAAGAAAGGGCTACTTTTGACTACTACATGAACAATCTAGGAGAACTGGACGCCAAGCTTTCAGAAGGTGAAGCCAAAGCCAGAGAGGTTGCCCAAAACACACTGAACAAAGTAAGGGAGAAGCTAGGATATAAATAAAAACCCAATCACTTAAATAAAAAGATGCACTTCCAATATCGAGGAAGGGCATCTTTTTATTTAACACCAATCTAATTTTACCTAGACCTCCAAAGGTCTTTCATCGCAACTCCATTGATTTGCATCACAAATCTTGTAGGGTTTGGTATTAGTATAATCCTCACATCTTGTCCATCAAACTGCTCTGACTCTATAGGTACACCCTCTTTACCTTTGACCTCATAAGAAATAACACCTCTTGCATCTGGCAACATAGGCACATACTTATTCGCTAAGTACGCAGAAGGCAACAAAATATCCGTATCTGAATCCAGCTTATCGTAAATTTTTTCAAGCTCTCCTTCCAATTCATCTCCAAACTCTTCATTGAAATCATCTTCCAAATCATGAAGCTCTTCTTCAATATCATCATAATTTTCATCGGCATAAGTCAATTTGCTTAGCTCTATTCTCTTCTCTACAATAGCGGTTAGGTCCTTGTCTAACTTATTTAAGTCCATTACAGTTTTTTGTTGATTTTTAAATGAAATATGAAGGTAGATAATCCCCTTAGAGTTTCCAAAAAACAGATTGCGCTTATTTAAATTAAAATAATAATACTTTAACACCTCAAAAAACAGCAATTCCAATAGTTACCCCACCTATTAAGCTATTTTACTACTTCAAACTTCCAAATCAATCATCAAACAATGTTTTAAGAAGCCTCAAAACCTTCACATATTACCACCATCATTCCCTTATTTTCGTACTATAATTTTCCTATATTGTCCATTCCTAGACTAATATATAAACCCAAAAAAAAATCTTATGGAAACTGATTTTCTCCCCATTAATGGGACTGATCATGTGGAATTTTATGTTGGCAATGCCAAACAATCTTCTTTATATTATCAATATGCTTTTGGCTACCAATTAGAAGCATACGCAGGACCTGAAACTGGCGTCAGAGACCGAGCGTCTTATGTGCTAAGACAGGATAAGATAAGATTGGTATTGACCAGTGCTCTCAACGAAAATCACCCAATTGCTGAACATGTTAAAAAACATGGAGATGGAGTCAAAGTCCTTGCCTTGTGGGTAGATGATGCGGAAAAATCATGGCAAGAAACTACCAAAAGAGGAGCAGTTTCCCATGAACCTCCAGAAACAATTTCAGATGAAAACGGCTCAGTCAAAGTGGCCTCTATCCACACTTATGGAGAAACCTTACACACATTTATCGAAAGAAAAGATTACAAAGGCCCTTTCCTACCTGGATACATCGAAGTTAAAAATGAATTCAAAGCTCAACCAATTGGATTGAAATACATCGACCATTGCGTGGGAAATGTAGGCTGGGGAGAAATGAACAAATGGGTTGATTTTTATGAAAAGGTAATGGGATTCAGCTTATTGGTTACTTTTGACGATAAAGATATTTCCACCGAATATTCAGCCTTAATGTCAAAAGTAGTTTCAAATGGTAATGGTTATATAAAATTCCCCATTAATGAACCCGCAGAGGGAAAGAAAAAATCTCAAATCGAAGAATACCTGGATTACTACAACAGCCCTGGTGTACAACATATCGCTATAGCTACCGACGACATCATCCATACCGTAAGTGAACTCAGAAAACGGGGGGTGGAATTCCTTAGGGTTCCTGAAACCTATTATGAAAACTTGCTAGAAAGGGTTGGTGAAATAGAAGAATCCATCCAGCCCCTCAAAGCTTTGAACATTCTGGTGGATAGAGATAATGAAGGCTACCTCTTGCAAATTTTCACAAAACCGGTTCAAGATAGACCTACCCTATTTTATGAAATCATTCAACGAAAGGGTGCCAAATCATTTGGAAAAGGCAATTTCAAAGCCCTCTTTGAATCGATAGAAAGAGAACAAGCTTTAAGGGGTAATTTATAGTGAGAAAGAAGCTGTCACTGAACATTGGGTGATCATTTACAAAAAGTAAAATTTTCTTTACTTTTCAACTTTCTGATTCCTCTCAAAGTGGCATTAATGGCTTTTATGATTAAATTAGATTTTCATTTAAGTTTTTTACACAACATGACAGACGCATCCATTATTAGCAAAGCCCAAACATGGCTTAGTAGTAACATTGATCAGCAAAGCAAAGAACAAATCCAACGGCTTATTGCCGCTGAAGACCAAACAGAACTTATCGATTCATTTTACAGAGATCTCGAGTTTGGAACAGGTGGTTTAAGAGGTATAATGGGGGTTGGTTCAAACAGAATGAATGTTTACACAATAGGAATGGCCACTCAAGGACTGGCTAATTACCTATTGTCTTGCTTTCCTGGAGAGGAGATCAAAGTAGCCATTACGCATGATTCCCGTATCAATAACACTTTGTTTGCAGATACAACGGCCAATGTATTGTCTGCTAATGGCATCAAGGTAAAATACTTCAAAGAAATGCGTCCTACCCCAATGCTTTCATATGCCATAAGGTATTATGGTTGTAAAAGTGGGGTAATGATAACCGCCTCCCACAATCCCAAAGAATACAATGGCTATAAAGCATACTGGGAGGATGGTGGCCAAATCGTTGCTCCCCATGACAAAAACATCATCATGGAAGTTCAAAAAATTAGTTCTATTGATGATGTAAAGTGGGATAAAGATGAAAACCTGATCGAATACATTGGCCAGGAAATGGACTTAAGCTATCTAAATGATATCAAGAAGTTCAGCCTTTCTCCAAAAGCTATTTTGAATCAAAAAGACATGAGTATCGTCTTTTCTCCCATTCATGGCGCTTCTGGTAAAATGGTTCCTGCCGCTTTAAAAACATTTGGTTTTGAAAACATCCATATTGTCAAAGAACAAGCTGAGCCTGATGGCAATTTCCCAACCGTAATTTACCCCAATCCCGAAGAGGCAGAGGCGCTAGACCTTTCCCTTAAACTTGGTAAAGAAGTCAATGCTGAATTGGTTTTGGCTTGTGACCCTGATGGAGACAGATATGCTGCTGCTATTCCTAATGAAAACGGAGAATTTGAGTTACTCAATGGAAATCAAACAGGATCCATACTCACCTATTACTTGTTAAGCCTATGGAGCAAACGAGGAAAATTTACGGGAAACCAATTCATGGTCAACACCATAGTAACCACTGAACTCATAGAAGATATCTGTAGAGGCTTTAATATTCCTTGTTACCGAGTACTCACTGGGTTTAAAAATATTGCTGCGGTTATTAGAGAACTTGAAGGTAAAAAACAATTCATTTGTGGTGGTGAGGAAAGTTATGGTTTCTTAGTGGGTGATGCCGTTAGGGACAAAGATGGTGTTTCTGCCTGTGCCACATTAGCTGAAGTTGTTGCCTATTACAAAGAAAGAGGCATGACACTTTTTGATGTTTTGGCTGAGATTTACCAAGAATATGGCTTCTACAAAGAGTCTCTTATTTCCGTAACCAAAAAAGGCAAAGACGGGGCTGAGCAAATCCAACAACTGATGCATGGCTTCAGAACAAATAGACCTGAATCCATCAATGGTATCAAAGTGGTAAAAGTGGTAGATGTAAAGGAAAGCAAAGTCTATAACGTTCTAGAAGGTACTGAAGAAACATTGGACATGGACAAGAGCAATGTTATTCAATTCTACCTAGAAGACGGAAGCAAAATATCCGCCCGTCCTTCCGGTACTGAACCAAAGATTAAATACTATATTTCTGTTAACGAGACATTGCCAAATAGAGATGCTTACCGAGCTGTAGAGGCTTCTTTGCAGAAGAAAATTGAAGGGCTCAAAAAGTTCTTTGAATAGAATAAACTTCATAAATTAAGAAGTCCCAAAGCCCTACTCAAACGAGCAGGGCTTTTTCATTAAAAGGAAACATGGTGTAGCACCAATCCCCTTGCCTCAGCTTTCTTGGACAAAGGAAATACACTCATTTCTCCTGCAAGTGCATTTTTCAATTGGGCAAGAGTCAATTTATGACTCCCCAAATCAATCAAAGCTCCCATCATTAACCTTACCTGATTCCTCATAAACCCTTTTCCTTTAACACTGAGGCAATAAACAGGTTCAGAAATTTCCCATTCCACATCTGCATGTTTGTATTCCTCTAGACTTGATTGCTTAATTTCTCTTTTGAAAACAGTTTCAGGCTTAGGCTTGGTACAAAAATTTCTAAAATCATTTACTCCCGAAAATAGAGCTGCTCCCTGTTTCATCAGCTCTATATCCATTTGCTCTTTGATCACCACCACAAATGGAGCTGAAAACGGATGAGGCTTATCTCCAAATGAAAAATAATACCGATATTCCTTTTCCTTTACATCTTGAATAATGTTAAACTTTGCACCTATGGGCTCTGCTGCTATTAATCGGATATCATCAGGTAAATATTGGTTAACGCCATTAATCAGTCCATCCAAATTGACTTCCTCCGTAGAAAACAATTCAAAAAAACCTCCCATGCAAGAAACACCAGCATCGGTCCTACCCGCCCCTAAAATATTAAAATCTCCATGCCCCAATTTCGCTTTAAAAGCTCTTTCCAACATTTCTTGAATGGTTTTCACCCCTGGTTGCTTCTGCCATCCGTGATAACGAAAACCCAAATATTGAACCTTGAACAAATATGTATGCGGCTTACTTTTCATAAAAAAACATTCATCCACCGCGAAGGTAATGTTTTATATAAAACTATTTAACTTAGAGGAAGCTCACTTTTTTCTCCAAAGGCTATCCGTAAAATATCCATCACAGTCTTCAAAATTTTCCAACACTTCAAAACCACTATCTTCTGCCAGCAGCAAGAGCTCATCTTTATCGTACTTTTTGGATACCTCAGTATGGATGGCCTCTGCTTTTTTAAACTTAAAACGCTGTTTCAAAGCCTCAATAGTGACCTCTTGTTCCACTAAGCTTACCAAGTAACTCCTGCACTCGCCATTCACAGGATTGTAAACTGGCCAGTGTTTAAACTTGGTCAAATCAAAATTTCCGCCAAGCTCTTTGTTAATCCTAGTCAAAATGTTCAAGTTAAAATCCTTGGTAACACCTTGGCTGTCATCATAAGCCCGCAATATCAATTCGGGATCCTTTTTAAAGTCAAAACCAATCAGCGCCATATCACCTTCTTGCAAAGATCTGGCAATTTTCCTTAGAACCTTCACGGCATCATCCCAAACGAAATTCCCAATATTGGCCCCTAGAAATAAAAGTAAGGTTTTGGTTTTTCTATTCCAAAGTGGATCCTGCAATGCATTTTTATAATTGCTAACAATAGGAGAAACCTCAATTCCTGGATAAGAAACATGCAATGAAGTTTCCAACTGTTTCAAGACATTTCCAGAAATATCGATTGGGTAATAGGTAAAGTTTGCTTTTTGGTTGTACAAATATTCAAGGAGAATTTTCGTTTTAAGACCATCACCAGCCCCCATTTCCACCATATTGAATTCTGGAAAATCTAATATCCTTTCCATAATACATCTATGATGTTCTTCCAAAATAGAAAATTCCTTCCTTGTCAAATAATACTCAGGCAATTGCATGATTTTCTGAAACAACTCATCTCCTTTATGGTCATAAAAGTATTTGGAGGACAAAAATTTATTATTTCCACTAAGTCCAACCGATACATCTCTGGCAAACTCAGTATCTTTTCTAAGAGAATATTCCATAAGTTTTTGAAGTTATCTTTTACAAAGTCTAATTCCTGTAAACTGCCATCGGTAATGTGGGTGAAAAAAATTGCGGTAAGTATTTCTTGAATGCCCAGGTGAAGTTGCTACTGATGCCCCTCTTAAAACCATCTGATTCACCATAAACTTACCGTTGTATTCACCAATGGCACCTGGAGCTTTTTCAAACTTAGGATAAGGCAAATATGCAGAGTTGGTCCACTCCCATCTATCTCCCCAAGAAAACTTATTGGAAGCCACTTCCCATTCAAACTCAGTAGGAAGCCTGTAACCTGACCATTCTGCAAAAGCCGCCGCTTCATAAAAGGAAATATGACTTACTGGTGCATTGGGATCTAATTCTTTTAGTCCGTCGAGAGTATAGTAAAAAACTTTATCTTCTTTTGCCAACCAATATAAAGGAGCTTTTATATCATCAGATATTACCCAAGACCAACCATCAGAATGCCAATAATCTGGGTTACGATACCCTCCGGATTCAATAAATTCCTGATACTCTTGATTCGTCACTAGATTTGATGAAATTATAAAGTCATCTAAATAAACTTTATGACTTCCCAACTCATTATCAAAACAAAAGCCATCACCTTCGTGCCCTATGGGATAGATATCTTCTTTGATTTTCAACCAACCCCTTTCTGACTGATTAGGATATTCTTTGATATTAAGTACAGAAGGCAGCAATGGATTTAGCCATAGGTTATATTTCAAATCCGTAATTAACAACTCTTGATGTTGTTGCTCATGATTAAGGCCAAGGGTAATAATTTCATCAACCTCATCAGAAAATTGGTTATCAAAAACACCTCTCATTTGCTCATCGATGTATCCCCTATAGTCAAAAACCTCCTCTATCGTTGGCCGGGTCATCAAGCCTCTGTGGTTTCTGGCTGTTCTCTCTCCCACTGCGTTATAATAACTATTGAAGAAAAAACTAAAATCTGGGTGGAATTCATTATAATCAGGCAAGAATTTCTTCAAAACAAATGTTTCAAAAAACCAACTCGTATGTGCCAGATGCCATTTTGCAGGGCTCACATGTTCCGCCGCTTGAATCACAAAATCTTCCGTTTCAAGATGCGTGCACAAAGACTCACTTCGATCTCTAATTTGCTTGTAATTTTCAAAAGTCATGGTTTTCCAAAAGCAATTTTAATGCCTAGGTTAAGTAAAGCAACTGAAAATCAACTTGATTCATTTTATCATACTTTTCCGATATGAAATACAGCATCTCCTGCATTTACCACTGGAGAATAATTCATCCCAACAATGTATCCATTTGCATTGCTTTTCACTGGCACCTTTACTTGACCATAAGGATCAGAAATACGTGCCAATACTTGTCTTTTCTTTATTTCGTCTCCAGGCTTGACAACTGGGGTGAAAATTCCTGAAATTTTGGCTCTAGTCCAGCTACTCTCTTTTATTACCAAAGTTTCATTATCTGGTAATGTTTCATCAATAATCCCCAAATGGTTTAAAAGTCTTTTGGTTCCTAAAATTGCTTCCTCAACAGAAAACTCATCCAACCTCATAGACTCCCCCCCTTCATAAACCAAAATATGTTTCTTGGATTTAAATGCTTCTTTTCTGAAAGACTTATCAATATGGGATGAATTGATAATAAAACGCGTGCCAAAGGCCTTCGCCATTTCCATCCCAATTTTATCTTTAAAATCGACTCTTATTTGTGGGTAATTAGAAAGCATCCTACCTCCTGTGTGAATATCTATCCCATAGTCTATAATTGGAATGATCTGTGTAGTTAATATATAAGCTATCTGAGAGGCAAGAGAACCTTTGTTGTTTCCGGGAAAACTCCTGTTCAGGTCCCTACCGTCGGGAAAAGTCCTACTGTTACTCAAAAAGCCGTAAACATTGACTAAAGGAATATAAATCAGAGTACCTCTTTTGGGTTGAAAAATCTCTTCCTCAAGCATTCGTTTCACCGCTACCACACCATTAATTTCATCACCATGTACACCACCACTGATCAATACCACGGGACCATCTTCTTTGGCACGATGTATAAATATAGGTAAATCAATCAATGTATGTGTTGGAAGTCTTGCAATGGCAATTTCAATATTCACCGACTGACCTGGCCTTATCCTGATTCCATTAATGACCATTTCTTTCATATGCGTTTATCTTTTCGAAAGCTTGTGACACTCTTTCTTTCTTATTGAACAAAATCTTGTTTATTTCGCATTAGGCATTTCACTCGACATGATCTGATAGAGACGGTAAATAAAGTTTTCGAAAATGCCCACTAGAACTAAAACTTATCCATGAAGATACAAGAAAACATTTCTTTAAAATCATACAATACTTTTCAAATAGACAAAAAAGCTAGATTTTTCACAGAAGTCCAATCCATCCAAGAAGTCCAAAAAGCACTTAGGATGGCGGAAAACCGTAAAATTCCAGTATTTATTTTAGGTGGAGGCAGCAACATCCTTCTTACCAAGGATATTTATGCTATGGTCATAAAAATGAATATTACAGGCATTACTGTTCAAAAAGAGAATCAAAATAATATATGGGTAAAAGTTGGTGCGGGCGAAATATGGCACGACTTCGTCCAATATGCCATTAATCAAAACTGGGCCGGAATAGAAAACTTATCTTTGATCCCAGGTACCGTTGGAGCTTCACCCATGCAAAACATTGGTGCTTATGGAGTAGAAATAAAAGAAGTTTTTGATCACCTTGAAGCTGTCAATCGGGAAACCTTGGAAGTCGAAATATTCAATCATGATCAATGCAATTTTGGGTACAGAGAAAGTATTTTTAAAAATACTGTTCGTGATAAATATGTGATCACACATGTCACATACAGACTTTCAAAACACCCATCTCCAAATATTACTTACGGAGCTATAAAGACAACTCTTCAGGAAATGGGTATTTCGGAAGTTGGGATTACCATCGACGATATCAGTAAAGCGATCATATCTATCCGACAAAGCAAGTTGCCAGATCCAAAACTGATCGGCAATGCAGGAAGTTTTTTCAAGAACCCGGTGGTGAGTCTTGAACATTTTGAAAAGTTAAAAGCTTTACATCCAACTATTCCTGGATATCCGCAGTCAAAAGAAGTAAAAGTTCCTGCAGCCTGGCTTATTGAGCAAGCAGGTTGGAAAGGACGTACTTTCGGATCTATAGGAGTGCATAAAAACCAGCCATTAGTTCTAGTTAATTATGGAGATGGAGATGGAGAGGCGATTAAAGCACTTTCAGAGAAAATACAAACGGATGTAGAAAAGAAGTTTAACATATTATTACACCCTGAAGTAAACTTCATTTAGATCAATACATCTTCAAAAGTAATTTCCTTCTCATACTTGTCTACCAACACACCAAACTTTTTCAAAAACTCCACACCTTCATCAAAAGGAAGTCCCTTGTATTCTGCATAGGAATACATATAAATAACCTTAGCTACTCCCATCGAATAAATAATCCTGGCGCATGCCAGGCAAGGCGCTAAAGTCACATATAGTGTAGAACCTTCCACGGAGGCGTTGTTTTTAACAGCGTATAATATAGCATTCTGCTCTGCATGCAAGGCCAAAGAACAACTCCCTTTGCTATCTCTGCTGCATCCAGTTTCAGGAAATTCTTCATCACAATTATGCGTGCCAGGAGGAGGGCCATTATAACCAATTGAAATTATTCTAGTGTCTTTAGTCAATACAGCCCCAACATGCTTTTTAATACAATGTGATCTTTTTGCCAGATTCACTGCCAATTCCATAAAAATATCGTCAAAATCCGGTCTTATCATTATTCTTAGTATCTAATTGCTCCCAAAAGTACATAAGAATTAAAAAGTCCGAAAGTAATTGTATCAAAATAGGGCTAAACAATCGAAAAACAGCATTTCTTAAAAAATGGAACAAAGTGTTTAAAAAGTGCTCAAATCGACCCACAAAACAACTTTCGACTTTTTTATGTATACAAACATCATTTTTTTTAATTTAAAATTGTTTTATAGAATATTTTTTTTTTACCTTTAAGACACAATCGAATACCATAATTTTTATCATTCTTATTCAACTATTCAATAATGAAACACTTAAGAATTTACATTGTTTTCTGCATCACCTGTATGCTCTCTTTTAGCTGTATTTCTAATAAAAGACTAATCTACATGCAAGAGCAGAAGTCTGAAGAAATGGTAGCAAGTTCAAGTGGCATGAAAGTTCACCAAATCGAAGAATATAAATTACAAGCAAACGACGTAATAGATATTAACATCAGAACCACAAGCCCCGAGTTAAACCTTCTATTTAATGATCCCGCTGCTGCAAATAGTAGTAATGCAATGCGCGGTCTAGCTGATGGAGGCGACATCTATTTTATGACTGGTTACACACTAGATGATGATGGTTTAATTGAACTTCCCGTTTTAGGAGAATTGAACTTATTGGGGCTAACTACTTCCGAAGCCAAAACATTGGTAGAAAATGAAGTTGTTAAATACCTAAATGAAACCGCAGATTCATTCGTTCGAGTGCGACTTGGGGGGATAAGGTACAGTGCTTTGGGTGAATTCAACCGACCTGGAAAATATACAATTTTACAGAATAGAGTAACAATATTTGAGGCTATTGCAAATGCAGGAGAAATGACAATAGTAGCTAATAGGGATAAAGTCACATTAATTAGACAATATCCTGAGGGATCCAAGGTATATAAAATTGACCTTTTGGATGATAGAATAATGGAATCTGATTTTTACTTCCTAAGGCCCAATGACCTTATCTATGTAGAACCTATGAAAGTCAGAGAATTAGGAACAGGAGCTACTTTTATACAGACTTTCCAGCTCTTGGTCACCACACTTACATTAGGAGTTTTGATCTATAATGCCACCAATAACAACTAAAAGCAATGAACATGAACAACAATACCGAGTTTGAATATTACACCGAGGATAATTCAAACAACCTCGACATAAAAGAATTTTTGGGAAAATACCTCAAATTCTGGCCCTATATCGTTGCTTCTGTCCTCCTTGCAGTAACTGGAGCATATTTCTATAACCTAACCAACCCTTCAGAGTACAAAGTTGAGGGAAGGTTAATGATTGAAGCAGAGACCAGTGGTAATGTACTTGACTTAACTGGAAATGTTCCTGTAAGTGGTATTCCCTTATCCAACAGGATTTTCAACCAGATAAATATCTTAAAATCAAGACCGTTGGCTAATGAAGTTCTGGATAAGCTGGATTTTGACGTTGAATACTATGAACTAGGTACTTTTCAAAACAAGGAGGTATATGAAGAATCTGCTCTCCAAGTGGTAGTAGATTGGGAGCATACACAATTAACTGAAAGTGATTTTGAGATATCTTGGAATAACAATAAATCCTTTTCTGTAAACTTTCCTGAAGGCGAGTACAAAAAGTTCAATCCAGATAAATCACGCTCGCTCCTTTATGAACACCCTGGATTTGGTCCGAAAAGCTTCAGTTTTGATCAATGGGTAGAACTACCTTTTGCCCGATTTAAAGTTTCTGTTCCTCAAACCGAGTCCGGGGATTATTTGGTACAGTTCAGAGATCGGACAAGTTTAGTAAATCAATATGTTGGTGACAATTATACTGTAGCCCAAGTAAATGCCCTAAGCTCTATATTAAGTATAGAATTAGTAACTACAGTTCCAGAAAAAGGCAGGAGATATATCAATGAATTAATGGCTACGTTCCTCGACAATGGACTAAAAGAGAAAAATCTTCAAGCCAGTAAAACCGTAGACTTCATTGACAATCAAATTTCCGGTGTATCTGACTCTCTATCTTTTATTGAGAATAAATTAGAAAGGTTCAGAAGTAACAATAGGACCTATAATATAGGAAGTGAAGGTAATACAATCTTTACTAAAATCACTGAACTTGAGACTGTGCTTTCCCAAGAAAGATTCAAAAAGCAGTATTATGAGCAACTTCAAGATTATCTCGTGAGAGAAAGTTATGATAACATTATTTTACCTTCTGGTATCGGAATTGAAGACCCTATACTAAACCGATTAATAGAGGACCTGATTCTTTTGCAGTCCGAAAGGTCTCAATATTTGACTACACAATCTAATTCTTCTCCCAGCGTAATTGCTGTTACCAAAAAAATATCTGATCTAAACGAATCTATTAAAGAGGTTCTCAGAAATGTCAACAAAAATTCAGAAATGACAGTTTCTGATCTCGAGCGAAGACTAGCAAAAACCGAGTCCGAGTTTAGCCGACTTCCTGTAACTGAGCAGAACCTATTAAGAATCCAAAGATCATTCACGCTCAACGAGAACATCTATACTTTTCTAATGCAAAGAAGAGCAGAGTCTGCCATAGCCATGGTATCTAATTCTGCTCCTGATAAAATAATTGAGAATGCTGTTCCAATTTTTGTTCCACTTAAATTGAAACCATTAACAAACTATATTCTCGCAACTGCACTTGGCTTTTTAATTCCAATTATCATTATCTCGATTATAATTTTCACTAACGTAAGAATTAAAGACCGAAAAGAGCTGGAGAAAAAGTTGACAGCACCATTACTGACATCAATTGGTCACAATAAAACCGATAAAAGCCTTGTAGTGTTTAATAGAAACAAATCAGGTATAGCTGAAGCATTTAGAGCTTTGCGAACAAATATCACCTTCATTGTCCCTAAAGATAAGCACCTTACCATTGCAATCTCTTCAACAATTGCAGGTGAAGGAAAGACATTTACATCAATGAACCTTGCTTCGGCCTATTCAATAAGTGATAAAAAAACGATACTGATAGGTTGTGACCTTCACAAGCCTAAAATATTTGATGATTTCAAACTAACTAACAACTTAGGCTTATCTACCTATCTCAGTAATCAAGTGGATAATATCGATGCAGTCATTCAGAAAACATCATTCCCTAACTTAGATGTGGTTTTGGCTGGGCCCACTCCTCCCAATCCTGCCGAACTTCTAGTAAAGCCTAGATTTGAAGAAATGTTGCTCGAATTGAAGAAAAGCTATGACGTTATTGTTTTAGACACACCTCCACTTGGCTTGACAAGTGAAACACTCTCCATACTAAGACAGGTAGACTTGACCCTTTGTGTTCTAAGGTATAATTACAGTAAGTTTTCCTTTATTGAAGACATTAACTTTTTACGCGAAAGCAAAGGACTGAAAAATATTTATGCAGTATTCAATGATGTAAGTACGAAGAGCCTGAACTACGGAGGATATGGATATGGCTATTATTCTGACGACAAAAAGTCCAATGTTCTAGACAAAGTATTCAAAGGAAGTGGTAGAGCAGCAGTATAGCAACAAAAGCTGTTCTCCCGTCTCTTAACATCCATTATTGCTAGTTAGCAACAAACCCAAAACCATTTTTTATTAAACCAGGAAGGATTCAAACACTTCCTGGATTACCTCTCAGATTTTTTTCGAACGCTAAGTTCCTTATGGGACTGACCGGGCGAAGCTGTATCAATCCTTTTGAATTTTTTAAAAAAATGACAATAAAATAGATAAAAAATGATCATTGTAATACTCGCCATACTATTAATAGCCTCATTTATTTATGACCAAAAGAAATTCATCTACCATGTTGTCATCTTTTACCTTTTATATGACATGTTTGATGGATTCTATGATCAATATAAGGTCTTTGCTATTGTAAGGTATGTACTACCTTTTACTTTAGTTTTGATCTATATGTTTAGAAACAAGGTCATTAAAAACACAGACCTAATGTTTTTGATTTTTACAGGTTTCCTCTTGAGCTTGCTCATCTTCAATCACGGTGAAATTATCCAATCTGCAAAAATAACCTTCTCTATTATAGTAACCGTATCAATGTTATTAGTAGGAAGACATGTGGGGCAGACTACTAATTTTATTGAGGAGTTTGAACCTTATAATAGGTTCATGCTAGCCTTGATTCCAGTATATGTCATTTACGCCAATATATTTAATGTAGGCTATTCCTACTCAGCCAGTTTTACAGATGGTTTCCTGACTCACTCAAGAATGTATATTGCCCCTATCTTAATTTTTATGGGTATTCAATATATATTGGAAGAAAGAGAAAGATCTACATTCATCAAGATTGTTGATGCTATAATTATCGGCGTTAACATAGCTATTTTAATTGTAATCACTCGAAGAACTTCCATTGGAATGATCGTGGTAGCCATTTTAATTTACTGCGCGTTTAATACAAAGGTTATTTTTAAAATGGCTATGATCTTATTTTTTATGGCAACTATACTTGTTCTAGCTTATCCCCTTTATGAAAAGCCACTTCGTGAACAAATGGCTGAAAGGGAACGAATACAAAATCTTGAAACTTACGAAAATGAAGGTAGAGTGAGGGAAACAATATTCCTGTGGGACCATCATAATAGAGAACAAAGTGCCATGGAATTATTTTTTGGGGTTCAGTTATTTGACACCGAAAGTTTCGGGGTAAGGTATTTTGGCATTCCTAGACCTATTCACAGTGATATTAATATGATAATATACAGCACTGGTTTAGTCGGTTTCCTCATCTTCTTTGCTTTCTTTTCTTACTATTTGCTTCTTGGAAATAACTCAATAAGCAAACCAAACCGAAAAATATTCTATCCGCTTTTAGCTATGTTTCTTGTGGTGCTCCTACCTGGTAGGTTTATAGGCACTTTTACCTTTGGTCCATTATTGATGCTATTGCTCACTGCCACCAAACATGGTAGAAAATATAAATTGAAAAAACGTGTCAAACTCAAAAAAACTCGCTATAGACAATTAGTTCCTCCTGTGCCACATGAAAAGACTGTCGCAAAAAGCCTTAGTAATTAAATCAATCCCAACTTTTCTAATTAAAAAAATAACTAACCAAAAATTCTTCAAAGGTGCAGTTTGATGGTAAAATGTTCAGTGTAGTAATTCCTTTATTCAATAAAGAACAACATATAGAAAAAACCATAAGGTCAGTTCTCAACCAAACTTATAAGGAATTTGAAATCATCATTGTAAATGATGGATCAACGGACAAAAGTTTAGAAGTATTAAAAAAATTTAATGACAATAGAATTAGAATCTTTTCCAAAGAGAATGGAGGTGTCTCGAGCGCTAGAAATTACGGTATAAAAAAAAGCAGTTATCAGTACATTGCTTTCTTGGATGCCGATGATACATGGTTTGAAAAATATTTGGAAAAAATGCATTCTCTAATCGTTCAGTACCCTCAAGCCGGAATGTTTAATAGTTCTTATGAGATGGAATTCAAAAAAAGGCTCATAACACCTAATTCTCATCTCGAGGAAGGTTTAGTGGCAAATTATTTCAAACTATCTATTTCTAGCCCTATCTCTTGGACATCAGCCACAATTGTAAAAAAAGAAGTATTTGAAGAGGTTGGATATTTTCCAGAAGGTATGATTGGGGGGGAAGATGTATTCATGTGGACCAAAGTTGCAATTTCCTATCCTGTTGTTTTTACTCCTGAAGTATTGGTTCTATATAATAAAGAACAAAGTAATATTGCTTTAAGGGCAGGCAAAAAAGACACTTGTAAGGAATCATGGAGCGACCTCTATTCGGAATCCAATAAAGACTTAAATAAATTCATTGCCCAAAAAGCAATTATGAAAGGGAAGCGATACTCTTGGGGTGGATTTACAAATGAAAGTCGCAAAATTGAAAAAGAGTTTAAATACATAAATCAATATGAGGATATTAGCCATAAATGGAAAACTTTATACATCCTAAACAGAACCCCCAACTTTATTAAAAAGCTGATTTTAAAAATTAAACAAAACTAACTTTATTCCTTATTTTTTATGACCAAGAAAATTTTGATCACACACATTGCCACCACCCTTAATTATGGAAGCGCAATGATGGCAATCAATTTGATAAGCAGAATTAAGCCATTTCTCAATGACACTGAGATATATTGTGAATGTGATAATTACAATTTAGATAGAATAAAAAAAGGAACTCAACTAGAGGATATAAAACCTTTTGAATCTCAGCACAGCAGAGATATTTCTATTGGACAGAAATTCAAAAAGTACATTCTTGGAAAAGATCCATCTATATCAAGTATAACAGACCATTTTGACATGATGATCATTCTTGGGGGAGATGACCTATCAGAAACTTATAAAAAGGGAGCTATTTTAAGAGGTTCAATTTATCACTCAATCAATAAAAAATGCAGAGTGATATTGGCAGGTCAATCATTCGGTCCATTTTCAGGTACAACCAAATTAATCACCAAAAGGCTGTACAAAAATATCCCTATCATCACAAGGGATGACAATAGTTTTGAATTCTCTAAAGGATTGGGGATCAAAGACGTTATCAAAAGTAGAGATCTTGCTCTTTTGGCCCTCCCCAACCAAGGACAGTTTGGTGAAATTATAGAACAATTGCCTACAGAAGGTAAAGAATATATTACACTAGTTCCATCTGGTTTATGGAGCAAATATACCTCAGACCAAAGAGGTTATACTGAAACTTGGATAGGAATTATCAATCTTGTAAAACAAAAGTTCCCTAAGCACATGATCATTTTGCTAGGACATGTCTTAGGGCCACCTAAATCTGATGATCGAGTAAGTATCAATAAAATCCTTCAAGGCCTTTCGAAACAGGAATCCCAAAATGTCGTGCCGATAACCAACGAATTACAGCCAGCAGAAGCTCGACAGATACTAGGTGGTTCTAAATTGGTGATTACTGGTAGGATGCATGCCGCTGTATCTACATTTTTTATGAGAAAACCGGCCATTTCTCTAGCATATAGTGAGAAGTATTCAGGTGTGATCGGAAGAGGACTGGATTTAGCAGATCTCATCATTGAGTCTAGAAACCGCAATTGGGGAAAAAATTCAGAAATCATTGATGAAATAGATGCAAAGGTGGATTATATCTTAAACTCATATGGAGGTTTAGTAAAAAAGATTGACCAAAAAGTTGATGAATGCAGCAAAATGGTTGAAGATCAAATCAACTTTATCCTTAAAGAAATCAATGCACTACCAGCATGATAATTTCTTTCTAACACAATTTCACAAGACGTATTCTTCACCAATTTGCACCTAATAATTGAATCAAAATGAATAACAAGCCTTTTAAAAGACAGTTCCCTAAAAACCTCACAATGAATGTTATTTCATTTGGGGTAAATATCGTCATAGGACTTTGGCTTGTCCCCTATCTCATTAAATACATAGGAGTAGCTGCATATGGTCTTGTTCCTCTGGCTATGGTTTTTACCGAGTACATTAGTATTATAACCATATCCATTAATGGAGCCATTACAAGGTTTATTACCATTGATATTCAAAAGAAAAACTGGATAAGTGCAAATCAGACTTTTAACACAGCATTCTTTGCAATGGTTACTCTTATCCTTGTCCAAATACCACTACTTTTTTATATCACTTTAGATTTGACCAATATTTTTGAAGTTCCTAATGAACTAGTTACTGATGCATACTATTTATTCAGTTTCACATTTGCAGGGTACTTGCTCTCCCTAATGAGTAGCATATTTAGCACATCTATGTATGCTTATAACAGATTGGATTTAAGAAAGATTGTGGACATAAACAGGGTTGTTTTTAGGATAATAACTATCGTACTATGTTTTAGCATATTTGAGCCATCATTAAAGTATGTGGGGATTGCAAACTTTGTGGGAGCAGTAACATCATTCCTATACGCTACAAACTATTGGAAAAAGCTAACTCCTGACCTAATCATTTCAATGAAACATTTCAGGCTTCCAATACTAAAAAAATTGGTTAGCATGGGAGGTTGGCTTATTGTGAATCAAATTGGTTTTTTACTTTTTCTTAAGGTAGACATATTTGTGGTAAACAAATTTTTTGGGGCAGAAGCTACTGGAAAGTATTCAGCCGTCCTGCAATGGAACGTCTTGATCAGAACAATGGCCAGTGTGCTTAGTAATCTAATAGGACCAATGCTTTTAATATCTTTCGCCAATAACCGAATTGATGATGTTATTAAAATAGGGAAATTAGGTGTGAAATTTCTTGCAATTGGCGTGGGGATAATGACTGGGATTATCTGTGGATTATCCAACCAATTACTCACGCTTTGGTTAGGCCCAGAGTATGCTCAATATTCATCATTGATGATCATCATGCTGTGTCATCTAGTCATTAATTTAGGGGTCCTGCCTTTGTTTCCAATTAATACTTCTTTGAATAAAGTGAGAGTTCCTGGATTGGTAACGGCAGGAATGGGAATCGTAAACCTTATTTTAGCAATCCTATTCGTTACTTATTTTGATTTTGGCTTTTGGGGAGTAGCTCTTGCAGGAGCAATAGCCGTTACGGCAAAAAATGGAATTTTCACTCCTTGGTACTCTAGTAAAATATTAAATATTAGCAAATTAGAATTCTACATACCTCTACTTGGGGGTATTTTCCTATTCATTTGCTCTTTTTTCTTTGCTTCGATTGGTAATCAGTTGGTTAACATATCCAATTGGTTTATCATGTTTGTAGTTGGCACAATTGTCTTTTTAATTGTGACAATTATGTCCTGGTTTATTTTTATGAATAGCTCTGACAAAGAAATGGTTACATCTATGATCGGCCCTAAATTGAGAGCAATAACCAATAAGTCAAGCAGCAATTCTTGATAAAGTAGGCCCATAACCTATCGCTAAATTTTATCATCTTAATTTCTAACTTTAATGAAAATGTTAAGTTATATTTTTAGTAATAAGACCAGCATTGAACACCAACCTCAAGTTTACATCCAAGATAACGCTTGTTCACTTTTGAATGACAACATCTTCCAAGAAAAGTGGGACAAACTATATGAAGACTGTGAGTGGGCTACAGTATTTCAAAAGAAGGAATTTATACTTACTTGGTATCAAGTCAATGCAAATGAATATTCCCCAATCATTGTATTCTTAATACAAGATGACAAACTACTAGGTCTGCTGTGTCTTGCTACCAAAAAGAAGAAGAAAGGCATTGAAAAACAATTTCCACTAAGGATTATAGGAGCTGGGGCATACGATGCAGAATATCAAGTCTGGATTTCAAAAAGGGAGGATAGTGACTACTTTATATCCAGTGCTTTAAAAATATTGTTTGAAGAATTTCCAAAGAGTAATTTGTTTCTTCGGTTTATTCCGGATTCTACTATTGTAAATGTAATAACAGAATCAAAAGAATGGAATAACCATGCGGTTCCATTAGCAAATCATAGACCCTTAATGGACTTTAGTCTAACCGATGAACAAAAACTATTTAAAAAAAGGCATCTAAAAGCTAAATATAATCGAATCAGTAGAGTAGGAAAGATTGAGCTTAAAGAAATAACAGATTCTAAAGAATTCGATGGTGTTTTAAAAGAAGTTTTGGTGTTTTTGGATTTTAGACAGGCTTATATGTTTAATAAATTACCTTCCAAAAAAGAGCCCAATAAACCTCTCTTTCTTAAATCTCTCTTTGAAAAAGATCTACTCCATGTATCAGTGTTAATTTTGGAAAACGAAATTATAAGTTCCATTATTGGTATGAAAGATAAAAAATGGGTTCATTTGGCAGGATTGATTTCCTACTCACCATTTTATGCCAAACATTCCCCGGCCTTGGTTCATTTTTTCCTATTGGGGCAGCTTATGAAAGACCAAGGCTTTAACGTCTTTGATTTAACACCTGGCTATGATGCATACAAGGAGCGCATCTCTACTAGCAGTGATGAAGTGATAGAATTAACTATTAGCAAAAACCCATCATTCAAATTAAAGAAGAGTATCAGAAAACTATTACATACTTCCCTTCTTAAGTTTAATATCAGGCCAATGAGCTTTAAACTTAAGATAAAGCGTATGAAATACATGTTAAAAAACAAGCCTATTAAGCTAATAAACTCAATAAATATTTCCTTACATAAGGCAGATCAGCATAATGATTTTTTATTAGAAAATCATGAATTCTCGAAAAATAGCCTAGCTGCTCTACTTTGCTTTTCTGATAAAAATTCTGATTTTACTAAATGGGAATATCTTCAAAAAGCAGCTTCTTATATTGAAGAAGGCCATCATTTTTACACTATATCTTCAAATGATCTATTGGAAGCTTGTGTTTGGTTTGAGGCTCCAAGTGAAGATGTGGAAAAACCCAAAATACTAAGCACCTACTTTCATCCATCAATAGAGCCTTTTAAAGATCAAATCATTTCCCATATCGAGGTAATAATTAATAAATAGATTCACTGCTTTCATTTAGCATATTTTTTTCCAAATCAAATTGAACAGATCAAAATGAAATTAATTAAAAATAAAGAAGCTTTCACTTTATTAGCACAAGAAGATTTCCTAAAAGCTTGGGATAAACTCTATTCGGCTTGTCCTTGGGCTACCATTTTTCAAAGCAAAGATTTTGTTTTATCATGGTTTGAAAATTACCTCGATGATTACCGTCCAATCATCCTGACCGACTGGGATGGGAACCATATGTCTGGTCTTTTCTTACTTACCATTGATGAAAAAGTATTAAGAGTACCTGGAATTACGCAAGCTGAATATCAAACTTGGTTAAGTACTATCGAGTCTAATGATCTGTTTATAACAAAGGCACTTGATAGAGTAACCAAAGAATTCCCCAACTATACTATAAAGTTAAAATATGTTCCAGCGCATACTCCACTAGCATGGTGTCAAAATAAAAAATCTTGGAAAAACAAAACATTTTTAAAAAAGCACCTCCAACCTATTATGATTGGAGATGAAGAAAAAATTGACAAGGAACTCAAAAAAAAGAACAAAAAAGAAAAAATTAACCGACTTAAGCGTAAAGGAGAATTAACCTTTGAACGGATAACTTCGATTGAGGATTTTAAGTCTATATTGGATGAACTCATCATTCAAAGCGACTTTAGAAAAGGAGCCATGTTCGACAAACTCACTTTTCAAAATGAACCCAATAGAAAACAATTTATAATCGATGCATTTAAAAAAGGGATTCTTCATGTAACAATATTAAGACTAGACAAAGAGATCATTGCCTCAAATGTAGGCTTTATGAGTAGCAAAGTAGTTCATCTACAGGGCATAAATACGCACTCTCCTAGCTATGCCAAATATTCTCCAGGAATACTTCATTTTTTCATGCTAGGAAAACTGGTATGCCGAGAGGAAACGGAAATTTTCGACTTAACCCCTGGCGGAGCTGATGGCTACAAAGGAATGCTAGCCAATGCTTTTCTAGAAACTCATGAACTCACAATATGCTCTGAATGGACCAAAAAGAAATTAGAAATAAGAGGATACTTCGCAAGGCATTTAAAAATAATTCTAAAGAAGAACAATATTAATACACAAAAAAGAAAAGCTTTCTTTCTGGAATTAGAAAACAAAAAGGAAAAGGCAAAACATACCTTTCAGTCTGAAGATGACTTTGAAGTGACAACAGATATTATTGATCCATCCAAAAGACCTGAAAAAAATGTCTTTTATAACATCAAGATCAATGAACTACCGCTAGAAATCCCTTGTAAACCCATCCGGCCAAACAAACTTGAGGATTTCTTTCTCTTCGATCCAAAAAAATCATCCATAACTAGAAAAGATTTTCTATGGGATAGCATGAAAAGAATGGAGCTAGGACATGAATCATTCACCTTGATAGATAAAGGTAAACTAGCTGCAGTCCTTTGGTATGTTCCTGCAAATACAAAATCCGGTGAGAGGGAAGAAGGAAAAGACATTATTAGAAATGAAGACATTTTGTTATTTTCCTTACACTCCAAGGAAAGTTTCACTTTACTAGTCGATTTTATAATTTGCATTGCAAACCACGTTAATGAAACTTATTCTTTGGATAAAGATCTAAAACTTCAGATAAGGGAAAATGACAATTATTTATTGAAACTCTGGAACGAGCACAAAATCTATGAATCACATTTTTTTAACCTCTAGTTTTTAGTTTGATGAAAAAAAGCATTAGAAACTTCTTTGCCTATTTTGTAGCAAAATCTTTAATTCTGTCTGGTAAAGTCAATAAAGCAAAGAAAGCGGCACTAAATGGTGATCATATATTATCCATCTATTTTCACAACCCTTCCAAAGATGAATTTGAATTCGTAATTAACTGGCTTAAGAGAAATGGCTTCAATTTTTTAAGCTTGGACGATTATTACAAGATTTTAAACGAAGAAATAAAATTCCCTAAAGGGTCTGTAATGATCACGGTAGATGATGGATGGGCTTCCAATGTTGAAAACATGGCAGCTGTAGCTGATCAACACAAAGTCCCCATTTCCATTTTTCTAGCAACAGAAGCGGTAGAGCAAGGTTCTTTCTGGTTCTCCATTGTAAAAAAAGCTTCAAAATCTAATTTAAATTACCCTTCTTCTGAGGAACTAAAACTTCTTCCAAATGAAAAACGATTGGAAATAGTGAACAAAATAAGGAAAAAAATCTTATCGAAAAGAGAAGCCATGACAATAGATGAAGTAAAAAGAATAATTAAGTCTGATTATGTTACAGTAGGTGCACATAGTCATTCCCATCCTATTTTGATAAGATGTACTGACAAAGAGCTAGAAGAAGAAATTAAAATTTCAAAGCAAAAGGTCGAATTGTGGACAGATTCAGAGATCAAATGTTTTGCCTATCCCAATGGAGATTTCGGATCAAGAGAAATTGATATGCTTAAAAGGCATAATTTTGAACTAGGTTTTGCAACAACTCCTATTCCCATAACCAGAAACCTCCTTAAAGAAAAGTACGCTATTCCAAGAATCGGTTTTTTAGAAGGAGGTTCTAAAGCTGAGAACATTTGTAGAATAACTGGAGTTTGGCATTCAAACACCAAAACTGTTTTTAAAAAAAATTAGTTATTAGAGATTTATAATATATATATTGTAGGTATAATCTGCAAATCACACTTTTTTCGTATTTAACTGAAAACCAACACATTTAAGCCACCACCAACTTATTTGTTTAAAACTACTTTTCCATTACTAACCTTAATAATCAATTGAATGGACCCATTAATTAAAAAAAATGACTATTTGGATGACGTTGTGATAGAAGAACAAAAGGAAGATCTATTTACTGTAGAACTAAGTGAGAGAGCTCTTGTCCAAACTTCGAATGACAGGCCTAAAAAAGTTCTATTTGTATCATCAGGAAATTTAAAAAACTTTGACCTAGCCCCATTTATAAAAGTTCAAGGAGATTCATTGGCTGAAGTAGGCATTCAAGTAACTTATTTTAAAATAAAAGGTAAGGGTTTCCTCGGATATATCCGGAACATTAGAAATCTCAGAAGGATAATCAAGCAATATGATTTTGATCTAATACACGCACATTTTACGCTTTCAGCATGGGTTGCTGTGCTTACCTTCCCAAAAACGCCACTTGTTTTGTCATTAATGGGAACAGACGCATTGGGGAGAATCAAGAATTCTTGGAAAATCCCATTGGTGAGTAACTATTTAACTACCTTAACCTATCTTATTCAACCTTTTGTAACCACAATCATTTCCAAATCTCCCAACATTGATAAGTATGTATGGCTTAAGAAAAAATCCTATATACTCCCTAATGGTGTTGATTTTATAAAATTTGATGGAAAAAGAACTGATTTTAAAAGGGAATTAGGATTGAGTTACAATAAAAAACATATACTCTTTTTAGGTAGTACTCAAGACACAAATAAGAACTTTAAATTATTACAAAGTTGTAAAGACGAACTACAACTCAAGGGTTTTGAAATTATTGCTCCTTATCCTGTAAACCATGAAAAAATAGTTAAGTACCTATCCTCTGTTGATCAACTTGTCATGTGTTCCCTTCAAGAGGGATCTCCTAACGTAGTAAAAGAAGCCATGGCTTCGAACTGTAAGGGAGTATTCACTAATGTAGGCGATGTTCAAAAATTAGTTAATAATACTCCTGGCTATGCAATTACAGAAAATAATAAGGATGACTTAATCAAGAAAATACTTATGGTAGATAAGATGAGCACCTGTGAAGGAAGAAAAAAGCTCCAATCCTTGGGGCTGGATACCAAAAGTGTTGCAAATAAACTTAAAAACATCTACATAAAATCACTTTAAAATTATTATCCCATAATAGCTAGAAACTACTATCTCACCCTGTATCTCTATTGAGTATACCATTTTTTCGACTTTCTCTACTATCATTCACTCTTTTAACTGTTAAGTGATTTCTGTTCCTAACTACAAACATCATGTATGACACTTCATCCCAATCAACACAAGTAACGATGGCATCAATTAATGAGCTAACTCAAGAAGATAATAGAACTGAAAAAAAATTGAAGGTTCTATTTGTCTCATCAGGTAACCTCAAAAACTTTGATGTAGCCCCCTTTATTAAGGTACAAGGAGATTCTTTGTTAAACGAAAATATAGATGTAACTTATTTTAGAGTAATCGGCAAAGGTATCAGAGGGTATGTATCAAATATAAAAAGACTAAAAGAAACTCTCAAAAACAATAAATTTGACCTGATCCATGCTCACTTCACTCTTTCTGCTTGGGTTGCAGTTCTTTGTCAGCCCAAGGTTCCAATAGTATTATCTCTAATGGGAACGGATGCTTACGGAAGAGTTGAAAAACTTTCTCAAGCGAAGCCCAGCTTAAACTATTTAACCATCCTAACCCTAATGATCCAACCCTTTGTAAAAAGGGTAATTTCAAAATCTCCTAATATTGAAAAAGTGGTCTGGCAAAAGAAGAAATCCCACATTCTCCCTAATGGAGTGAACATCGATTCTTTCTCACCTTCAAAGTCCAGTTTCCGAAATGAACTTGACCTAAAAGAAAATGTTCAATATGTGCTTTTTCTAGGTAACCCTAATGATCCAAGAAAAAATTACGATCTAGTAAAAAAAGCTACTCCCATATTAAAAGCAAAGGGCATTGAAGTGTTGGCTCCCTACCCTATTGCGCACAAGAAAATCTATAAATACTTAAACTCTGTAGATGTCCTTGTCATGTGCTCATTACAAGAAGGATCTCCCAACGTAGTAAAAGAAGCTATGGCATGCAATTGTAAAGGCGTATTTACAGAAGTAGGAGATGTCCGATACCTAGTTGATTCCACAAAAGGTTACCGAATTACAGGGTTTGACACAGAAGATTTAGTAAACAATATCGTCAATCTATTGGAAGAGAAGGAATGTCATGGAAGAAGTAGATTGTTGGAGCTTGGTTTAGATCTTCCAAACGTGGCTAAAAAACTTAAAGAAATATACCTAAAAGCTTTGAAATAACCTTATTACCCCTCTTCAATAAGCCCAACTTTTAAATTTTAGTTGAACATTTTTTCAACTAGCCTAGGAGAAGTCTCCCACCAAGAAGGTGTAAATTCTGCATTCTCCACCCCCTCAACCTTTTATTTAAATTATTCACACATAACTACATATCATGAGAAAAAATGTAACCGCAAAAATTACTGGCGGCCAAATTCCACATGGAAGAGTAAAAGTTAGTGGTGCTAAAAATGCTGCTACACGACTTTTAGCCGCAGCCCTAATTTCAGATGGTCAAGTAAAACTAGAAAATTTTCCTACGGAATTAGTTGACGCTAATTATAAAATTGATTTCATACGAAAAAATGGAGGAGAAGTAAAAATTGATAAAATAAATGAAGCTTTGACCATAGATTCTGACAAATTAGTATCTTCTATATTGGATAGTTATAATTATCCAATACGTACAACTTATCTTCTTGTACCAGGTTTGATAAAAAAGTCTGGAAATGCAAAGATACCCTATCCGGGGGGATGTAAAATTGGGAATAGAGGCTACGATTTGCACTTAATGGTTTGGGAAAAACTCGGAGCTCAAATCATCGAAAGGCCTGATTACATTGAAGTTATTGCGCCATCAGGTTTCAAAGCTGGAGAAATTAATTTTCCAATTTCCACTATTGGTGGGACAGAAAATGCGCTGATTTCTGCATCCACTATCGCAGGAGAAACAACTATTAAAAACGCTTATATATCTCCTGAAATCGAATGCTTAATTGATTTTCTTAGATCTATTGGTTCTAAGATTGAAGTAGTCGGTAATAGTTTTATTCGAGTAATAGGCCAATCGGAGTTGAAAGGATCAATTTTTCAAGTAATGCCTGACCGAATCGAAGCGCTTACATGGATCGTTTATGGGATATTATCAGGTGGAGATGTTTTAATCGAAGATGTTCCCTTTTCTTCAATGGAAATTCCATTAATTCATTTGAAAGAAGCTGGCATAGACTTTTATAGAAACTCAACCAATGTCAGGGTATCTCCAGAATGTTTGGTTAATGGTACGCTTCAGCCATTTGAATTAGCGTCTGGTACACACCCAGGTATTATCTCTGACATGCAACCTTTCTATACCCTACTAGGCTTGCATGCAGATGGTATCAGTAGAATCTTTGATTATAGATATCCTGAACGCCTCAAATATTGCGAAGAACTTATTAAGTTTTATCCTGAAAAAATTAATTGGGAAAAAGGCTCTATTACAACTTTTGGAAGCAAAGGTTTCCGGCCATCTAGCTGCTCAGCATATTCCACAGATTTAAGAGGTAGCATGGCTGTTGTCATTGCTGCTCTTTTGGCAGAGGGCACATCTGAAATATACAATGTGGAAATGGCATTAAGAGGCTATAATAAATTAAAAGACAAACTAGAACACTTAGGTGTTAAGATTTTAATTGAGGAAGAAGAAACAGAATGGCAAGTTTCATAAAAGATCTCGCTAGTGTAGCTTTAAGCAAGGGCGGAGTAATTACGTTTTCTCTGGTTAGGACCATCGTGATTGCAAGATGGTTAGGTCCAGAGCTTAACGGAACCATTGCTGCCCTTGCTGTATACCCATCTATATTCATGACCATAGGTTCCTTGGGCATAAGACAATCCACTGCATATTATGTAGGCCAAAAAATCTACGACGAGAAAAAAATACAATCTTCCATCATACAACTTTGGTGGCTTAGTACTATTTTCTGTCTAATTTCTTCCTATTTACTGATTAAGTACTTCTCGAAATCTTCAGAAAACAACTTTCTAGTATTGCTAGCAATTGCTCCCATTCCATTTAATCTATTAACCACATACATCTCTGGACTATTTTTGGGAAAAAATGAAATAGTTAAATTCAATAAGGTTAATTGGCTTCCTAAATTCATTACCATGCTCGCAACAATTCTATTTGTGATAGCATTAAAAATGTCAATAGATGGAGCCATGATGTCAGCTATTATTGGTCCATTGGTAATGTCCGTAGTTTTATTAAAAACTGCAGACTTCAAAGGTGTAAAGTTATTTGATTTTGATTGGAAGATATTGAAATCAATGTTGTCCTTAGGTTCAGTCTATGCCATTGCACTTCTGGTTATAAATTTGAACTACAAAATAGATGTAGTAATATTGGATAAAATGTCATCAGATTTTGAAACTGGGATTTATAGCAAAGGACAGTCTTTAGTAGAATATTTATGGCATATCCCAATGTTACTTAGCACTATAATCTTTGCCAGAAGTGCCACAGCCAAAGATGGTAAAAAGTTTTCCCTCAAAGTAGCGCAATTGCTAAGGGTTTCTTGCCTGATAATAGGTCTAGCGTCCATAATACTAGTGCTCAATGCTTCAACCATCATCAACTTGCTTTATGGCAAAAGTTTTGCACCAAGCGCTGAAGTATTGGTGATCTTAATCCCTGGAGTATTATTACTTACTATTTTTAAAGTACTCAATATGGATTTAGCAGGTAAGGGCAAACCTTGGATTTCTCTTAAAGCCATGGTTCCTGCTCTAATCATAAATGTAATCTTAAATATTTTACTTATTCCTACTTATGGAGCAAAAGGAGCTGCTTTTGCTTCAACAGTCAGCTATACTTTTGCTGCCATTTTGTTTCTATTTATTTATTCAAAATTATGTAAAATCCCAATTAAAGAGATTATTCGCTACAAAAAAGAGGATTTTACATTTATAGAAAGTATAAAAAATAAGGTTTTCAAAAGTACCTGATTTGTCAATAATAATTAAGGGAAAATTGTTCACTCATCTATCCAATAAGTCTTATGAAAATACATGACAACTTAAATCTTAAAGACTTCAATAGTTATAAAATTAATGCTATTTGTAAGAAAGCTATTTTTCCGGAAAATGAAACCGATTTAATCAAAATATTTAAAGAAACACCAATAGATGATTTGGTAATTATTGGAGGTGGATATAATATTATTTTATCAAAACCTTTCTACGATCAAACGTTTATTATCATGGGCGAGACTTTTGCCCAAACATCTGTTGAACAGGACATCGTAATTGGAGAAAGCGGTGTAAGCATGAAGTTTTTAAGTGAACTTGCTTTAACTCATTCACTTACTGGTTTAGAAATATTCTATGACATACCAAGTTCTTTAGGAGGAGCGGTGGTTATGAATGCTGGAGCCAGCGGAGAAGAAATAAAAGATATACTTGTTAAGGTCAGGTACTTGGATCTCGATGACATGAAGGTCAAAGAAATTCTTAAAGAGGAAATCAACTTTGAATATCGAAACAGTTTTTTCCAAAAAAACAAAAACAAAATTGTTCTCAAGACCTGGTTAAAACTTAGAAAAAGTGATCCAATCCAGATCAAGGAAAAAATGGAACGGACTAAAGAAGCGAGATGGTTAAAACAACCTAGGGAGTTTCCCAATGGAGGGAGTGTGTTTAAAAGGCCTAAGGGCTTTTATGTTGGGACAATGATAGATGAGCTTGGTCTAAAAGGCTTAACAATTGGTGGGGCTCAGGTTTCCCAAAAACATGGTGGTTTTATAATTAACCATAGTGAAGCCACAGGTAATGATATACTTCAATTAATTGATCAAATTAAAATTAACGTGAGAGAAAAGTTTGGTATAGACTTGGAAATCGAGCAACGAGTAATCTAGACATTTGAAGCAATTATATTTTAACTTTTTTAAAAGTCTAATTTCAAACTAAGGTCGAATCTAAAACTACTTCAAAAGGAATTATATATAATATTGGATTTCATACCCAATCTTCAATTTTTTAACAAAAAGCCTAAGTAATCAAATCGTCTTCTTTAATCTAACCCTGAATTTAACATATTCTATAATGTCCGAACAACCACTTGTAAGTATTATAACAGGCTTCTACAATAGGAAAAATCATGTAACATCATCTATTGAAAGCTTGATCAATCAAACCTATCCCAATATTGAAATAATCATTTTTGATGATTGCTCAACAGATGGAACTTATGAAGAATTAAAAAAAATGGAATTATCAAGTCCTAGAATAAAACTTATAAAACATGAAAGCAATATAGGCTTTGTGAAGGGAATGATTAATGCCATTAAGTTATCTAAAGGAGAGTTTGTGGCGGTCCATGGGTCTGGAGATATTTCCACAGCTGACAGAATAGACAAACAAATCATTCCTTTCCTTCAATTCGAAACGGTAGGTGTAGTGGGGTGCACCGTCCTTAATACGAGATTAGATAAGCAAGGAAAGCCATTAAGTGAGAAAAAAATCAATCAAGAAAAATTTCATGGGTCCATGGAGAAATCAATTTTAGATAAAAACCCCTATACCCATGGAGAAGTAATGTTCAGAAGAAAATTTTATGATAAAGTAGGAGGATATAGACCCCAATTCAGATTTGCTCAGGATAGAGACTTATGGTGTAGAATGAGTAGAGTATGTGATTTTTATATAGTTCCTGAAGTTCTTTACAAAAGATTTTTACACATGGATGGAGCAAGCACAAAAACAGATAAAATACTTATACAAAGACTTCTATCAGAATTTGCTTGCCAGTGTCATGAACAAGTTCTAAATGGTAGAGAAGACTACATAGAAAAGTATAAAGACCAAGGTTTATTACTTATCCAATATAATAAGAGACTTTCAAAAAAATTCTACTCTCTTTGTATGAGAAAATACAAAACAAAAGAGTATAAAGATGGAAAACAGCTCGCTAAGTTTCTCCTTTCCAAATCATTTAACTATTATTCTTTAAAATGGTTTTTTCTATTTTATATACTTTCCCCTTTTATGAAAATATATGTGGAAAGGAAAAAGAAAAACAGTTTTGAATAATATTTAAAATATATTTTTTTGTTTTTTAAACTTATTTTTATGTATTTTACAATCATAATTGTATTTAACACCTTATTTGATTTTGTAGATAAAAACCAAAAAACATAGTTAATTGGTTTTTAAGTAGCACAATAGATCTTTATAAATTTTAAGATTCTATCAAAAGTACTGCACTGAAGCATTTGACAAACCATATGAACATTCTAATTGACATCAAACATCCTGCCCAGTTAAACCTTTTTAAGGGGCTTGCTAACAAACTAAAAGAGCAAAACTGGAAAGTGATAATTTGCTATTTGGATAGAGGAAAGCTCCCCAAGATAATTGACAAGGAATATCCTGGTTTTACCAAATATAAAATAGGTAGTAGTAGGGGAACAAAGTGGTCAATTTTCTGGCAGGGCAATGTGAAAAGGACTTCCGATTTTTTGAAGTTAATTAAAAAGGAAAAAATTGATATTTGTGCCGCCGCAAGTAGTGCTCCACTTGCTTTGGCCTGTAAGTTATCAGGAACGCCCATTGTCCAGTTTTATGATGACCCTGAAAGAAAAGGAATCAATAAGATCAATGAAATCTTATCAAACAAGCTATTCTTTCCACCAATCGTGGAAGAAAGCAAGAAGGTGGAAGTTTTTAATTGTCTAAAGGAATGGAGTTACTTGAGTCCAACCTATTTTAAACCCAATCCAGAAGTACTAAAATCTTATGATATAAAACCTTACGAATATGTATTTGTCAGGGAAGTAAGCAATAAGTCGTTCAACTATTATGATCAAGAAGATGCCATTGTCTGTAGTATTTCCGGTGACTTGGACAACTCAATCCCCTATCTATTATCACTCGAGGACAAAACAATAAAAGATAAGTTTCCGGATAACTGGACAATTCTTCAAGAACCAATAGAAGACATACACTCATTAATCTATTATTCCAAACTAATCATCTCATCAGGAGATAGCATGGCCAGAGAGGGAGCCATGCTAGGAGTACCTAGTGTCTATTGTGGTATCAGGGAAATGAAGGCCAATAAACTTTTAGCAGAAAAGGGTTTACTTAAGCACGAACCAAGTAAAAGAGCAATAACCCCAATCAACCAACTTGTTGCCAACGGTTTCAGTAAGGAACAACAATCCCAAACAAGGGAGAAATTACTGAAAGAATGGGATGACATGATCTTATTTATGGAAAAACAAATTTTAAAATATAAAAACTAACAACTATGAACATTTCAATTTTTGGGCTTGGATACGTTGGGTGTGTCAGTTTGGGGTGCCTTGCAAAAAACGGCCACAACGTCATTGGGGTTGATATTAATGATTTAAAAGCAGAATTGATCAATAAAGGTAAACCAACCATTATTGAAAAAGATATAGACGTAATCATTAAGGAAGAATTTGATAAAGGAAAAATTTCTGCCACAACTTGTGCACAGGAGGCGGTATTAAACACGTCCGTAAGTATTATCTGTGTAGGAACCCCATCTTCTCCTCAAGGTCATTTAAACCTAAACTATATTTATAAAACAGCAGAACAAATAGGTGAAGCACTTAAGGAAAAAGATGATTTTCATGTGGTGGTGGTAAGGAGTACTGTGATGCCTGGCACCAATAAAAAGCTTGGAGAAATTATTGAGAAATTCTCTGAAAAGAAAAGAAATGTCGATTTCTCAGTAGTTTCAAACCCAGAATTTCTGAGAGAGGGGTCAGCAGTAAAAGATTATTATCATCCAGCAGTTACTGTAATTGGAGGGGACAATGACAAGGCATTAGGAATTGTAGCTTCCTTGTACCAAGACCTTCCAGCGCCTATAGAAAAAACTGATATAGAAGTGGCTGAAATCATTAAATATGTGAACAACTCATTCCATGCTTTAAAGATTTCCTTTGCCAATGAAGTAGGGAATATATGTAAATCACTCAATATAGATTCCCACAAAGTGATGGATATATTCTGTAAAGACACACATTTAAATATTTCTCCGGCATACTTTAAGCCAGGTTTCGCTTATGGAGGATCTTGCCTTCCTAAAGACCTTAAAGGAATGGTTACATTGGCCCATGATCACTATTTATCCACTCCTGTTTTAGGAGCAGTTCATGATTCTAATGAAACTCAAAAAAGATTAGCATTTGAACTAATCCAAAGAACAGGGAAAAGAAAAATAGCCCTAATGGGACTTTCGTTTAAGGAAGGTACTGATGATTTACGGTATAGCCCATCTGTTGATATGGCCGAAAAACTAATTGGTAAAGGGTTTCAACTGACAATTTTTGACAGCAATGTTCATATTTCAAAACTAGTGGGAGCAAACAAACTTTTTATTGAAGAGCATTTGCCTCATTTATCTGACTTGATCACTGATGACCCGTCCAAGGCAATAAATGAAGCAGATGTAATTCTGCTCAATCACAAAAATTTCAATCCAGACCCTTTCTTAGAAGAACTTTCCCAAAAAGAAAGCTTAATAGACTTGGTGAGAATTCCTAAATTAGAAACCATGCCTAATTACATAGGGCTATGCTGGTAAGTTTAGACATACTAAAATTAAAAGTAAGGGCAGGTTAATTAACCTGCCCTTACTTTTAAACATTATTATTTATATATTTTAAATGTGGAAGTATAAACATCTCCAACAGGGATGGTTTCTCTTGTATCCATATAAGTTGTTACAATAATCTTGTACTTTCCATAATCTAATTGCCGGCTTCCATAATAATAATTACCTTTACCATCATCATCAAATAGTGCGAATGGAGCATTTATATCCACATGCGAATAAATTTTCTCATAGCTTCCATTTTTCTTTTCTTGGTATAAATTGAATCTAACGCTTTCAATTTTGGAATCTACATTGGCTTTTATATTAAGCTTTGTTGTTCCTAAATCATGAAACCTGATAATTCCCCCCTTATCCAGTTTTCCAAAAATAGTTTCTTCTTCCGCATTTACAACTGAAAGGCTGATATCATTGAAGTCACCAGTAAGAGATGGCAATTGTGCAAAGCTAAAATCAGATATCATTTGAGATAAACTCCCTTCTTTACCTGATATTTTTATATTGTCATAATATACCACTCTTTTTCTTGTATCAGTAGTCCCAGAATTCCACTTAGACTTATAGATTCCTAGTTTCCAAGTTGGTAATTTCCCTTCATCATAATTATTTGGTCCATTGTAGGTCAAGACCTTCTCTCCATTTCTCCATATTTCTATCAATCCTTTAGAAGATTCCGCATGAACGACGTGGATCACAAACTCATTCCATGTATCTTTTATTACGCTTCCAAAATACAGGTTCTTCCAATTGTCTCCTTTTTCAGTAGGAAGGGTTCTAATATAGAATTTGTCTTTTGCAATTCTCAAAGAAAGTGCTGGGCTCCCCATTCCTTGATGCCACTGACTAATACATTCATTACCTGCATCATATTTAAAATCTTCTGATGGGAAGTAGGCGGCAAAACTATACCACTTTTCTCTTCCTTCAGGTACTCTTGCAAATAACATTTCAGCCCTTGTCCCATTAGAGGCAAGTTCATCATCAGATCTTAATTCAAATCGAGCCGCTTTGTTTCCAAGAAACGGATTTGATGATACTACTTTGTACCCATAGCCAGTACTAGTTTGAACTTTTACTGTTCTCAATGGATTGCTTCCTTCAAAATCTTCTGAAAACAACAAATTAGAAAGCAAAGTAGTCGCATGTATTGCATTATCTTCTTCTTGAATTTCCATATTCTGAGACTCATCCAATTGGCAAGAGGAAATTAAAGACACTGTGGTAAGTGCTAAGAGCGTACTCTTAAAGCAATTTTTGATTGTAGATTTCATTAAATTAAATAAATTTTTGGTTAGGTGATTTCAATTTCAAGTGTTGTGTAAATCTAGCTTTTTGACCAACAATTAGGTCCTTCTCTTATTTGTTCAAACATTTCTGTGATAATAATGGTTAAGGTGTTAAACAGATCTTATTGGAAAGCTTAAATATTAGGGTGAATAAGCTATATCCATCTCCATGTTGCCAATTACCATACCACCAAAAACTAGGATGTTATTGCAATTTTTAATAAAAGGTATAAACAGTGTATTTTTGTAAACAAACAATTCGAAATCATAAACAAAACAAAAAAATTTAACATATATAAAAAAATAATATCTTTAATTATAAAAAAAACTACACACCACTAAATTATTATATATTTAATTAAAATATTGTAATAATTAAAATTTAAAAAATTGTATTAATCACAAAAAACAATTTAAGTTATTCAAATAATTAAAATTTACTTGTAAGAAAATTAGGATTTATTTAAAAACTAAATTCAATAATCAAAAAAAATTGTGGAATAAAATCCACAAAGTGAGTGTTTGTTCCACACTTATTTTCTATACTAAAACCATATAGAGCCTTGCTCTAGGAAGAACAAGGCTCTATATGAATGGAAATTATTTGTTAACCAACCCACACTAAATTATACATAACTGGCATTTAGGTCGATTATATGAAAATTTCATAGCTCAAACACCTCTTTTATTTACATCTAAAAATTTGACTATTTCCAATATTATAAAAGTATTATCAAAAAGCGCTCCCATGAGTTTTCTTGCCAAAAACAGTTAAATAGATTATTTTAATATCTAATTTCATTGACCAGTTCTCCAAGTACCATAAATCATGTGAAATCCTCTGTTGCTTTTGTTCATCAGTCTCTGTTGGACCTCTCCAGCCATTTACCTGAGCCCAACCAGTCACACCTGGCTTAAAGTAGTGCCTAACCATAGCTTTATCCACGCTTTCCTGAAATTCTTGATTTAGAAAAGTCCGATGAGGTCTTGGCCCAACTACACTCATGTCCCCCATAAATACATTGGCAAACTGAGGTAATTCATCTATACTATACTTCCTCAAGATCTTACCAATTCTTGTAATCCTCGGATCATCTTTAACTGTGGAAGCAGTACCTGAAGTATCGTTGACACTCATTGTTCTAAATTTGAAAACTCTAAATGGCTTTCCACCCTTGCCTATCCTGGTGGGGCAAAAGAATACAGATCCCGGGGAATCCAATTTTATCAATATAGCTATAACCAAGAAAACAGGAGACAAAAACAATAAAACCAAACTAGAAAAGCACCAGTCAAAGCACTCCTTAATAAAGAAAGACAATCTATCATCTAAAGGCATTTGCCTGAAACTAACCATGTCCAAACCACCTCTTTTGGTTACCTTATATCCAGTCCCTAGCAAATCCTGGTAATCTGGCACAAATTTCACTCTAGTACCATGATAATCCGCTGTACTCAAGATTTTCTTTATTTCCTCAGAACACTGAACGGGCAACGCCACTATGATCTCATCCACTTGGTTATCTTTAATGTAATCCCCCATCCTGTTTACATCACTTACATAGGGAACACCGAGATCAGTTGCCTCAGCTTCTGCCAGGGTATTATATTTCACCAGACCTTTGATATTGTAACCCATGCTCGGATGTTCATTATAATAAGTGTTTACTTTTCCTACCATGTCCCCTACTCCAGTCACTAAAACATTCTTGCCAGTTCCTCCATTATTTTTAAGCCTATTTATCACACTTAAAATAAAAAAGTTAGTCACAATACCTATAAGCGGGAATCCTATTGAAAAAGACAAAACTACTTTCCTAAAAGTAGGTGGAAAGGTAAACACCAGATATATTATACCCAACATAATTACCAAAATCGCACTCGATTTCAAGTAATTCATTATCCGACTACTAAAATCACTGTTAAAGTCAAAGTAGTACAATCTTCTCCACATAACAATTACAAACCATAGTGAAGTTAATGCAAAAAACATAACCCAATCCAAGGTTTGAAAGCCATTTTCTTTATATAAGTAAATGGAAACAAGGAATGTCAATCCTAGTGTGAGTACATCCCAAATCAAGAAAAAACCCGCGACAATTTTATTAGAACTATTCATAATAATGTCTGTAAAAATTTATTAATCCTTTAAACAAATTCAGTTTTAAACATTGAAAATAAAAGACAATCATAGCTACTGTTAAGTAGAGCAGTTTAGCTTAAACTATGCTTTCATTACCGTATAAATCTATTCATACACGTTTTTATTACGTTTGTAATGGTTATCTCGTAGTTTACCTAAAGCACAACATACTGACTAGCAGTACCTTATATCTTTTATGCTAATTTAAATGATTGCAAGCTACAATGCAAACAAAATACATATTAATTATTTTAAAAAGCATTTTTTAATATTTAAAAATGAATGAACCAAATATGTAAGTGTATTACACCAGAATCAAAAGCAATTCAATTCCAATTATTGATATCATATACTTTTAACATTCGCTTCACATGAAATCCATTGATTGGCTTGAATAAACTTGACTTAAAGCCATGGTTTTTAGCCAATAAACACATACTTTTACATATATCTTTTATTCTTTCAGATTATATATTTTGCACATCATGGTAAAAGTAGTCTTAATAGATGATGACCCTATCAGCATTTTTGTTACTGAAAGTCTTATCGCCCGACATATAAAGATGCCCTGTCAAATTTTTAAATTTGGTGGAGCAGCTGAAGCATTGGGTAAAATCAATACTATCAACCCCAACTATTTGTTTTTGGATCTGAACATGCCAGAAATGAGCGGCTGGGATTTTCTGGAAAGATATAGCTGTGATCAACAAGAGACTGAAATTTACATTCTATCTAGTTCCATAGACCAAAGAGATATCAATAGGGCCCATTCTTATAATCAAGTCAAGAGGTTTTTAAGCAAACCATTGGTATCGAAATACCTAAGTAAAATATTCAATTGACTTTCAGCATTTTTGAAAAACACCTATTGTATCGAATAATTTTTTATTGTAAATAGCACAAACAATCCTGCCTAAATTCATTTTAAAATATAACATTATGGCAAGAGCATCAGACAACTATTATGACGAATTCGACGACTTCGAGGAAGACGAAGAATTCATTACCGACTTTGAAGAAGATGTTTTCGAAATTGATGATGACGAAGACCTGGTAGATGAAAGTCTTATTGACTTTGATCAGGATGACCTAGAAGATGAATTCGAAGAAGACTTTGACGACTTCGATGACGAAATTGACTAAAAACATTAAACTGGGTTGTGTAGCTGACACAATCCAGTTTTTTTATTGATCCCTTTGTACTATGTTTTTGAGGTGTTAAATTGCGCAAAAATTAAGACCATCATTTAAACATTAATAACATGTTGCTAGAAATATTCAATTCTCCTTTGGGCTCTGGAGCCCAACTGTTTTTATTAATTGTATGTGTACTTATTGGAATTGGAGCAGGTGTTTCCTCTGTGGATGTTAGGAATACTCTTTTCAAAGGAGGAAAAAAAGGCAAATAATTCAGCTTAATAAAAGCATAAAGAAAAGGGAGCCAATCACGATTGGCTCCCTTTTCTTTTTATCTCACATTCCCCATCAATTTCCTCAGTGGTCTGCTGATCAATAGCAATAAAACACCAGCACCCATTACGGTCATGACAATCATCATATATTGGTCTGGCATTTGGGAAATTGCTTCTTCAGTTCCACCGCTGGCCTCCCCAGCTATAATACCTGCAACCAGATTTCCCAAAGCCACAGAGATAAACCACATTCCCATCATTTGTCCTTGGAATTTCTTAGGAGCCAATTTTGTGGTCAAACTTAAACCAACAGGACTTAAACTTAATTCACCAAAAGTATGGAACAAATAGGTAAACATTAGCCAGCTTGGAGCAGCCATTTCTCCTGATGCCGCGATTTTTGCGGCAAAATACATCACCAAAAAACCTACGCCTAAAAGAATTAACCCAAATGCAAACTTCATCGGTGAGCTAGGCTCCAAATGTTTTTTTGCCAACCAAACCCATAAAGCTGCAAATACAGGAGCAAAAATTATTATAAACATCGAATTTGCCGATTGGAAATAACCTGTAGGAATTTCCCAACCGAGTATTGTTCGGTCTGTAAATCTTTCAGCAAATAAGTTCAAAGTAGAACCAGCTTGTTCAAACCCGGACCAAAACAATGCTCCAAAGCATAATAGAATAGCAATAGCAAGCACTTTCCTCTTTTCATCCTTACTAATTCCACCAAAAAATATCACATAAATAAAGAACAAAACAGTTACGATGCCAATAACGGTGTAAGATGCCTCTGCAATAGCTGATGCATTTATGGAAATCACATCTTGAAACATCAAAAATATGAGTGCTGCTATAACAACTACTGTAATACCAGTAAACAAGCCCAATCTTTTCCTGCTGGCTATTTCTTCGGGTGATTCTGCAGGAGCCAACTCTCCCTTGCCCTCCAAATTTCCAGCTGTGAGCTTATACTGAATTAGCCCTAAAACCATTCCAAAACCGGCCACCCCAAAGCCCAAGTGCCAATCTACCTCTTTGAATGAGCTACAAATAATAGGAGCAATAAAACCGCCGATATTGATTCCCATATAGAAAATTGAAAAGCCCGCATCTCTTTTGGAACTTCCCTCATGATAAAGTTGACCTACAATAGAGCTGATGTTCGGTTTTAGAAGGCCTGTACCGACCACGATCAAAATTAAGCCTAAAAAAAATGAAGTCGTATCTAGTGGTGTCAGTGTCAAAGAATTTCCATGTCCTTCGCCAAACAAGCTTAAAATACCAGGCAAGCCCATCGTAAAGTGACCCAAAGCTATGATGATACCACCATACCAAACAGATCTTTTCAAGCCAAAAAGTCTATCTGCTAACCAACCTCCTGGAAGTGCCAAAAGGTAAACACCCATGGTATACAAGCCGTAGATAGCTCCTGAAGTCTTATCATCAAAACCAAGCCCTCCTTCTACTACCGCAGTGGTCATAAATAATATTAAAAGGGCCCTCATGCCATAATAACTAAAGCGTTCCCACATTTCTGTGAAAAACAAAGTCATTAAGCCTCTGGGATGGCCAAAAATTGATGGACCATCAAATCCTCTTTCTAAATCCGTATTGCTTGAATCTTCGTTTTTTAACATTTGGGTATATAATTCCTGAATTAAGTTTATTATTAGAAACTACAATGATAAGAGATTTTTTCATAATGTATTCATAAACTTAGTCCTGAATTACTAAAAGAGTTAATCGTTTTAGACATCAATCAGGTGCAAATCCCACTTGTTTCAAGCATTCACAATTACTTCTTTACCGCATTAAAAACCCCTTCGAAATCGTTTGAAAAAGCACATTTTTAAACGATTTCTAATAGTGAGTCAAACAAATCCTCCTATATTTGTACCAATACCTTTTTAGTATAACCCAAATAGCTTTATTGATTTATGATTAACGCGAGCCAAACCCTTAGCAAGGATTTATCTATTTCAAAAAAGATAAATCAAGGACTAATTAAACTTAATCTCAGTCCATCTGAATTAATTGAAGAGGCCTTAACCAACCACGAAGGTAGCCTCACGGATGTCGGGGCACTGATGGCTGACACAGGCCAGTACACCGGCAGATCACCCAAGGATCGGTTTATTGTTGAAGATGAACTAACAAAAACCTCCATTTGGTGGGGCAATATCAATCTTCCAATTTCTGAAGAGCACTTTGAAAGCATCTACCATAAGATGTTGGATTTTCTCCAAAACAAGACGCTCTATGCCAGAGATGCTTTTGCGGGAGCTGACAGTAGATACAGGTTGAACATCCGTGTCTACAATACATTGGCATGGCACAACCTTTTTTGCTACAATATGTTTTTGCGACCAAAAAAAGAAGAATTAGATGATTTCGATCCTAATTTCACAATTATCTGTGCCCCGGAATTTGAAGCAGATCCTTCGGTAGATGGAACAAGAGGGAAAAATTTCACTATTATTAACCTAAGCCAAAGAATTATTCTGATTGGGGGAACCGCTTATGCAGGTGAAATCAAAAAAGGAATCTTTTCCGTTTTAAACTATTTGCTTCCACTGGAAGAAAAAGTATTGTCCATGCACTGCTCAGCGAATATAGGCAGTAAAGGCGATACGGCAATCTTTTTTGGCCTTTCTGGAACTGGTAAAACCACGCTTTCGGCGGATCCGGAACGGCAATTAATAGGGGATGACGAACATGGATGGACCAACAATGGCATCTTTAATTTCGAAGGAGGTTGCTACGCAAAAGTCATTGACCTTTCCCGAGAAAAAGAACCTGAAATTTGGGATGCTATTAAGTATGGTGCCATCATAGAAAACACCAGGTTCATGCCTGATACCCGAAAAGTTGATTATAGCAATAGAAGTGTCACTGAAAATACCAGAACGGCCTATCCGCTTTTCCATATAAAAAATGTTATCAATCCCCCATTAGGGACAATCCCCCAAAATATTTTCTTCTTAACAGCAGATGCATTTGGGGTCATTCCACCGATTTCCAAACTCAACCCTAGCCAAGCCATGTACCATTTCATTTCAGGGTATACCGCTAAAGTAGCCGGGACAGAAATGGGGGTTTCTGAACCTCAAAGTACCTTTTCAGCTTGTTTCGGGGCAGCATTCCTGCCCCTTCATCCGACCTATTATGCTTCGCTTTTCGGAAAAAAGATGAAAGACCATAATGTAAATGTATGGCTTGTCAATACAGGATGGACAGGTGGTCCTTATGGCATAGGAAGCAGAATGAAGCTTTCCTATACAAGGGCCATGATCACAGCAGCATTAGAAGGAAAATTGGATAATGTATCTTTCAAAACTCATGACACCTTCAAAGTAGCCGTACCTCAAACATGCCCAAATGTACCCGAACAAATCCTGAATCCACGGGATACTTGGGAGGACCAATTGGCCTATGACCAAAAATCGGCTCAACTAGCAGCCGAATTCATCAAAAACTTTGAAAAATACGCAGATAGTGCCTCACTGGATATTCTAGCGGGTGCACCTCAAGCATAAGAAAGAAAGCCGGCAGTGCCGGCTTTCTTTTTTTAAGCCTCAGGTTTATCCAAGCCATTCTCCCTCTCAAATTTATTTCTTCTTATTTCAAACCGTTCCAATTCTTCGTCCAGCATATCAAGGGATTCACTATACCGCGAATATAGGTCTCCCATATTTTTTTCCATATTAGAAAAATTAAACTCCATTGCATCGAGCTGTAACTGCGATGCCTTCTCAATCAGTGCCACTTGACTGTGTTTCAGGTCATCCAAAAGTCTCAATGCCCTATCCATTTTCTCTAATTTCTCTCTGTTATTCATGATTAAATTAGTTTGGTTGAATTTAATTTAATCAAAAAAAAGACCAATTTGAAGATTTTATAATTTTACCCCTAATCATATTGTACATTTTCATTAGGCATTTTTGGTCCATACCCTGCTTAAATGCCAAGTTTTGCTATATTTGCATCAAAAAATAACAATATGAAAACGGCTGAAATAATCACAGAAAAAGGCACGATGAAGGTAGAGTTTTATGAGAAAGATGCTCCTAAAACTGTAGAAAACTTCATCTCTCTATCTGAAAAAGGGTTCTATGATGGACTGACTTTTCACAGGGTAATTCCAAACTTTGTCATTCAAGGAGGTTGCCCCAACGGAACTGGAGCGGGAGGACCTGGCTATAGCATAGATTGTGAACTCACAGGTGACAACCAATACCATGACAGAGGTGTTTTATCCATGGCTCACGCTGGAAGAAACACTGGAGGATCCCAATTCTTTATTTGTCACAGCAGGGACAACACCTCCCACCTGGACAGAAACCACACTTGCTTTGGTAAAGTCGTTGAAGGTTTGGATGTAATCGATCAAATCAAACAAGGTGATAAAATCGAAAAGATTACTATTTCTGAAGATTGATATTAACTTTCTTTAGAAAATGGCGCTTTCAAATAATTATTTGAAAGCGCCATTTTTTTTAATCCGGAATACCATAAAATTCGTTATGAGGACTGAAAATGCAAGAAAATCAGGCTGCTTGGAGACTTAGGCATAACATCGCTATGATGATGTCGAAAACAGCAGTACAGCGACTGATTTTAAAGCCGTTTCAGGATGCAATAGATTTTCTCCATTGCATATTTCGGGTTTAACTAAACAAGATACCTGCAATGGTGGCTGTCATCATGCAAGCCAAAGTAGCGGCCATTAAGGCATGCATCCCCAACTTAGAAAGGTTTCCCTGTTGATTGGGAGCTATACTGCCAATACCTCCCACCTGAATGGCAATAGAACTAAAATTGGAAAAACCACACAAGGCATAGGTCGCAATAACAATGGATTTTGGAGAAAGGGAATCAGCATTCTTCATTTCGGAAAGCCCTGAATAAGCGACAAACTCATTGATAACCGTCTTCTGTCCCAGCAGGGACCCCACCTGAAGCGTATCCTGCCACTCCACTCCCATTAGCCAAGCAAAGACTCTAAAGACTTGACCTAAAATATACTCTAGAGAAAACCCTTCAAACTGGCCATTGGTAGAGTTTACTACATACGCATTAAGCCCTAAAAAGTCTCCAATAACACCTGAGAGAATATAGTTCAATGCTGCAATCACAGCAATAAAAGCCAATAACATCCCCCCCACATTTAATGCTAGCTTAAGTCCATCAGCCGCACCAATCGACATGGCGTCAATTAAATTCACCCCTAAGCCTTCTTCATTGACCACCAATTTATCATTCAATCCTTCTTTATTGGTTTCAGGAATAATGATCTTGGAAATAACGATCGCGGCAGGTGCGTTCATGATACTTGCTCCCAATAAATAGGAGGCAAAACGACTTTGTTCCGCTGGATCATCACCTCCCAGAAAAGCCACATAAGCGGCCAGTACCCCTCCTGCTATGGTGGCCATCCCTCCTGTCATCAAACACATCAGTTCTGACCTGGTCATTGCCGGGATAAACGGCCTCACCAAGAGTGGAGCCTCGGTTTGACCCAAAAAAATATTTCCTGCAGCGGACAAACTTTCCGCACCGGAAAGCCGCATGGTTTTGGACATCACCCAAGCAATCCCATATACAATTTTTTGAAGAACCCCGAGGTAATAAAGTCCAGCCGAAACAGTAGAAAAGAAAATAATGGTAGGCAAAACCTGAAAGGCAAATATTGTCCCAAAAGAGTCTGTGGCCAGATCGCCAAACAAGAAGATAGCTCCAGCTTGGGCAAAACTCAAAAGCTTGACAAAACCTCTGCTAATGGTTGAAAATATATTTTCAACAAACTCGACTTTAGTGATCAAAAAACCAAATACAGCCTGTAAGATCACCCCAATCCCGACAAGCTTCCAGTCTATTGCTTTTTTGTTGGTGGAAAAAAGGAAGGCTACTCCCAAAAGTGCGATGATTCCTATCAAGCCCCTGATATAATCCATAAGCAAATAAAGTATTCCAGCCTAAATAACTGGCAGTAAAACCAAACTACAAACAGTAAATATAATCGTTTTATAAAAGGATGGGCAATAAAAAACCTGAGCATAAAACCCAGGTTTAATTTTTAAATTTAATTTCTCCGATTTATTTCATCTCTAATCCTTGCAGCTCTTTCGTAATCTTCACTATTGATGGCTTTGTCCAGCATCTGGTTCAGTTTATCCAAACTATAATCTTTCAATGCCTCATGTTGCTGTGATTTTGCAGGGCTGTTCTTGCTCTTCTTGCTCGCTTGGGTCTCAGCCTCTTTGGACTCATCTTCTTCATTGAATTCAATGGCTGCCTCTGACATCACTTTTTGTTCGCAGTAAATCGGTGCATCAAACCTTACCGCGATGGCAATCGCATCAGACGGCCGAGCATCGATTTCTACGGTCTTCTTTCCATCCTTGCAGACAATCTTGGCATAAAAAACCCCTTCCCTCATGTCAGAAACAAGAATATGATCAACAGAGAACTCAAAATTAGAAGCAAAAGACTTGAATAAATCATGCGTCATTGGCCTATTGGGCACAATCTTCTCAATTTCAATGGCAATAGCCTGGGCTTCAAACATACCGATCACAATAGGTAACCTTCTGGTACCTGTGGTTTCGCCCATGACCAAGGTAAAAGACCCTGACTGAGAGTGATTGGATGAAAGACCTAATATTTCTAATTCTACAGTATTCTCCACTAGCTAGCTATTTACTTTATCGCCTTGACAGCTTCAGTTAATTTAGGCAAAACTTCAAAAGCATCCCCTACAATTCCATAATCTGCTGCCTTGAAAAATGGGGCTTCAGGATCTTTATTGATCACCACAATATATTTAGAAGCATTGACACCTGCAAGATGCTGAATAGCACCTGAAATTCCAACCGCTACATACAAACTCGGTGCAACTTTCACACCTGTCTGTCCAACGTGTTCATGGTGAGGTCTCCAACCACTATCCGAAACTGGCTTAGAACATCCAGTTGCCGCTCCCATGGCCTTCGCCAAATCTTCAATAAGATTCCAGTTTTCTGGCCCTTTCATGCCCCTACCACCAGATACAACAATATCCGCTTCAGGTAAGGAAATCTCATCAGTGGCTTTATCTGTGGAAGTGATTTTAGCAGCAAAATCCGAATCTGACAATGTCACTTCCAATTTTTCAACACTCGCATCCGCACCATCAGCCTTTAAGGCAACTGCATTTTTCTTTACAGCAAGAATTTTGTTGGCAGTGGTGATTTCTGAATAAGCAAACGCTTTTCCAGTATAGATGCTTCTCTTCACCTTATAACCACCATCTGTTTCGGGCAATGCCACCACATTTGAAACCAACCCGGCTTTTAGCTTGATCGTCAACCTAGCGGCTACAGCATCTCCCAATGAAGACTTGGCCAGTACCAAAGTGTCTGCACCTACTTTTTCAAAAGCCTGAGCCACAACATTGGCATGGGCCTGAATAATGCCTGCATTAAGCTTATCATCCTCTACCTGCAATACTTTAGCAGCACCGGCACTACCTGCCTTTGCAAGTGCCCCTTGATCTATTGTCCCCAAAGCCACTGCTACAACTTCTTTACCTTCTTTTTCTGCTAAAGCTGTAGCATAAGATACCGCTTCCAAGGATGTTTTTTTTATAGCACCATCCGCATGCTCGATATATACTAAAATAGACATATTACGCTCTTTTAAAATAATGGGAATTAAAGCACTTTCGCTTCATTTTGTAAAAGTTGGACCAATTCTTCAACATTGTCCTTATCAATCAGCTTCACTGCTCCTTTAGCAGGAGGAAGTTCATAAGAAATGGTTTTAGTGGCAGCGTCCTCACTGACAGCTTCCACCACGTTCAATGGCTTGGTCCTAGCAGACATGATCCCTCTCATATTAGGGATTTTCCACTCAGCAATAGGCTCTTGACAGCCAGCCACAAAAGGGAGATTTACTTCCAAATATTCCTTCCCTCCTTCTATTTCTCGGGCAAGCTTCGCTGTTTCTCCCTCTAGGTCTAGTTTCATCACTGGTGAAATAGATGGCATTCCCAGCATTTCTGCTACCATACCATGTACCATACCACCATTAAAGTCGATAGATTCTCTTCCCATTAAAATCAAATCATAGCCACCTTCTGTGGCATAGTGAGCGATTTGGTTGGCCACAAAAAGTGAATCTGAAGGAAATGCATTGACTCTTATGGCTTCATCAGCACCAATCGCCAAAGCTTTTCTTAAGGTCGGCTCAGTTTCGGCCTCTCCCACATTCAACACAGTAAGGCTTCCTCCCGTTTGATCACGGAGCTCTACCGCCCTAGCCAAGGCATAGTCGTCGTATGGTCCAATTATAAACTGAACACCTGTTTTATCGAATTGGGTATTATTGTCAGTAAATTGAATCTTGGATGTTGTATCCGGTACGTGGGTAATACAAACCAGAATTTTCATATATATTATTTTATTTATTTTCTATAAATTTCCCGTGAATTTAAGGAATCCAACTATAATTAAAAAACCTATTTATGAGCAATTCCTCCCGAATTGAGCAACTGTTACAATTTGCAAAAGAAGAACCAGACAACCCATTCAACCTTTATGCTTTGGCCCTGGAATACCAAAAAACAGATCCTGACCAGGCGGTTGGTTATTTTGAAAAACTGCTGTCAGACCACAGTGATTACCTACCTACTTATTATCACGCCGGAGCCTTATTCACTGAATTAGAGGAACTTGAAAAAGCAAAAGCAACCTATGAATCTGGCATCCAACTGGCTGACAAACAAGAAAATCAGCACGCTTTAAGAGAGTTGAAAAATGCCTACCAAAACTTTCTGTTTGAAAATGACCTGGACTAAACCAGGCATTTTACTTGGATTCAATCAATTTTAACTACCAATTTCCCTGTTTGTTTTCCCGCTTTCATTAATTCAAAAGCTTCCAGAGATTTTTCAAGTGGCCGGACGGAATCTACCAATGGAGTGATTTTTTCTTCGTTTACGAATGTCACCATATCCTTGAAATCCTGATCACTCCCCATCGTAGTCCCTTGCAAGGTCAGTTGGTTCCAAAAAATCCTTCTAGCGTCCAACATCGGTGGATTCCCTAAAGTAGCACCATAAAAAACCAATTTCCCTCCTGGTTTCAAAAGTTTAATCAAATCAGGAAGTGTATCTCCCATAGCGGAATCAACAATCAGGTCCATCCCTCCTGTTTGGGAAAGAGCATCCTCTATCCAAGACTCATTTTTATAATCAAAGCCCTCCTTGACCCCAAAGTCTTTTGCTCTATTTATCTTAGCCTTATCACTGCTACTCACATATACTTCTGCACCGGCCGTAACAGCAAACTGGGCAGCAAACTGCGCTACACCTCCACCAATTCCAGTCACCAATACTGTCATCCCAGGCTGTAACTGACCATGATAGAAGCAAGCCCTGTAAGCCGTCAGTCCTGCCAATGGTAAAGACGCCGCTTCTTCAAAGCTTAAATGGGAAGGTTTTTCACATAACCTACTGGCCTCTACATGTACATATTCTGCTAAGGTGCCATTGGATGGCATCCCTAGGATCTGAAAATCTTTTGATTGAACCTTCTGGTCCTCTCCCCAAAAAGTAGCTGCATTGATTATCACTTCTTTTCCAAGCCATGACGATTCAACATCTGAACCCACTTCCACCACTATTCCAGCCCCATCAGAACCTAAAACCACCCCATTACTGATATTCGGATACCTACCTTGTCTGCACCATTCATCCCGGTGATTCAAAGCTGCTGCCTTTAACTGCACTTTCACTTCATGTGGTTTCAAGTCAGGCAAACTTACTTCTTCCAATGAAATTCCTGTGGGTTTATCAAGGTTAAGGGTGATGGCTCTCATTGTATCTATGACTTTTATGTTCTAATTCTTTCAGCTTTTCTTAAAATGGTGCAGGCTCATTGCTGCCCAATCCTCCTGGGAAAGCATCATCTTCATCCGGTCCATTGGCTTTACTTTGGATTCTGATCATATTGGAATCATCAAAGCCTTTTCCGCCTGCTGCTGATGGGAATTTATTACCATACATGGCTTCCTGGGCCTGTGGCTGATATGGAACATTGAGCTCAAGATCAGCAAACTTGGTGTATTTACCTATAAAGCGAAGCCTTACCGTTTCCAAAGAACCACTACGGTGCTTGGCAATAATTACCTCGCCAGTTCCCAAAGTACTGTTTCCTTCCTCATCTTCATTGATACCGTAATATTCAGGACGGTAAAGGAACATTACAATATCCGCATCCTGCTCGATCGCTCCAGATTCCCTCAAATCGGAAAGCTGTGGCCGCTTATCTCCTCCCCTGGTTTCTACTGCCCTGGAAAGCTGGGAAAGTGCAATCACCGGAACCTCAAGTTCCTTGGCAATTTTCTTCAATGCACGAGAAATACTCGAAATCTCCTGCTCCCTGTTGCCACTGGCGCTTGACTTTGAATCCCCAGACATCAGCTGCAAGTAATCGATCACAATCATTTGGATATCACTTTGCGCTTTCAAACGACGGCACTTGGCCCTTAACTCCAAAATGGATAATGCCGGGGTATCATCCACAAACAAAGGGGCCGATGACAGTTTGCTGGTTTTATGGATCAACTGCTCCCACTCATAATCAGCCAGATTACCCTTTTTGATTTTTTCTGAGTCCAGCTCAGCTTCTGAGGATATCAAACGGTTTACCAACTGAACTGCTGACATCTCCAGAGAGAAAATCGCTACAGGACGGCTATGGTCCACCGCGGCATTTCTAAGCACCGAAAGGACAAAAGCTGTTTTACCCATGGCAGGACGAGCCGCTATAATCACCAAATCGGATTTTTGCCACCCAGAAGTTACCCTGTCCAAAGCTGTAAAGCCACTTGGTACCCCTGTCAGTCCATCTGCCAAGTCTTTCTTGCCCTCCAACTCAGTAATGGCTTCCCGCATAATGGACTTCATGTCCGCATAGTTTTTACGGATATTATTTTCGGAAATTTCGAAAAGAGAGGATTCCATCGTATCCAATAGTTCAAACACATCCGTAGTTTCCTCATATGCTTCACGCTGTATCTCTGAACATATCCGGATCATATGCCGTTTCATGGCCTGTTCGGTGATGATTCTGGCATGGTATTCAATATTGGCCGCAGAGGATATTTTGGAGGTTAGTTCCGTAATATAAAAAGCGCCACCAGCAATTTCCAGTTTACCATTTTTTCTCAGCTTATTCGTAACAGTCAAAAGATCGATCGGCTCACTTTCGTTAAAAAGCATCAAAATCGCATCATAAATCTCTTTATGGGCATCCTTGTAAAAACTGTCCGGCTTTAGAATATCCACCACAGCCGTGATGGCTTCTTTTTCAAGCATCAAAGCCCCCAAAACCGCCTCTTCCAAATCAATTGCCTGAGGGGGGATCTTCCCTACCCCATTGACCAAGCCAGCCTCTAAACTGTTTTTTCTTCTGTACGATGTACGTTCTCTTCCTGTGGTATTTCCTTCTGCCATAGTAACAAATGTAGCTCCTTTGAACCAAAGATTTTAAACAATTTATTCACTTGCTTATCAACAGGCTACTTAAACCATTTACGTTCAAACACTTGCAATTATTACACCTATCAATTTAAAGTTTTAAATGTTATTTTCCGGAAACCGGAAACCACCTGATCGAAGTAGGCCCATAACCAAAAAGGAGTCCTATTCCTATTTAACTTTGTCCATAGTTTACAGATCTCTTTATAATAAAGAATACGTAATGAACCAATCTGATAGATAAACAAAAGCCATTGGCTTAATATTCAATCAATAAGGCAAGATTTAAACAACAAATTCAATTTGCGACAATAAGATCAAAGAGTGAAAAGATAAGGCTGAAAGTGCCCATACAAGAAAAAGCTTTGAAATATATTAACCTTTTAATATTTAGTTAACCAAGAACATATTATATAGCCTGAATTTCCGAACCTTTGAACATTAAATTACCTAAAGTAGTATGAAATTTATAATAAAAGGCCCTTGGAGCATATGGTTTTGAAAAACTGCAGAAGGTGTTAAGAAAATGAGTTAGCTTGCGAAGTGGACAAGCAAGATCCACTCATTTTTAGCCGACAGCAACTGGCACAAAATCAAATTGAGTCAAAAGAACCGTAATCGAAAGCAAAATTTTCTCTATTTGAAGAACCTCTCCCGACCACTGTACGGGATGCTCCACAGGCCTAGTCCCGATAGCTATCGGGATTTGCTTCTTTTCATCAATGGAAATGCGAAGCATTCATGATGACCTTTAAAAGTCTATATATACCTGAATAAAAGAACAGAATACACCAAACATTCTCTTAGAAGCCGAATGACTAAAATAGACCTCAATTCAAAATAGCATTCATCTAATTAAACCATATTCACTTATAGAACCTCACAACCATTACCTGCGAAAATACCGCGATACTGGTATTTTATTACCCGTTGATTATCAATACCTTTACAATATCAACATTGATAAACATGGCACATTAATGAACCACCAAATGAATTGATTGCTGTACAAAATTTTTAACAGGGCCTATGCCCATTTATGATTGAACTATGAAAACCTTAACTAAAATTAAATTCCTAATCATTGTTTTAATTGGAGGATTTGTTGCTGTCTTTCCACAAGAAGCCAAAAAGCTCACCTATAAATCCCACCAAGCCACTTACGCCATTGGTAACCAGTTTTTAGAAAACACACAATTGCTTTCCGCATCTTATGAATCAAACAGTGATTGCTTAAAAGAGGATCCAAAAACGCTCTTTAGTGCCATCAGCTTCTCAAAAGCTTCTAAAAACAAGCTGTTTCAAAATGAAAAAAGCACTAAGTGTGTTATAAAAGCTCCTTCCTATTATTCATACGAATCAAAACTTACTCCACAAATCAAACTGCTGTTCAAAAATATTTGCAGCCAAATGCACCTTAACCTTCAATGCTAATTTTTTTAAACCAAGAAAAGGTCTTAGGTTCACTACTTTAAAGTGATTCTAAGACCTTTTATTTTGTCTATATCTCAGCTATATCCATCTTTTCCAGCTAAACAAAAAACTATTGTCCTAAAACGCAAAAAGCTATGAAACAATATCCCATAGCTTTAGTCAATTAACAATAAACCCAAAATAACCTGCTGTAGGGGAAGGACTCGAACCTCCACGGGGTAGTTAGGCAAAACACGAGCTCGATATTTGCTTTTTCCATTGACCCCCACCCCCGAGACAGGAGGGCTTGTCTGCCAATTTCAACACCCTACAGTGTAGTATAAATACAAAACTTAAAATCTTTTACTGTAGTGCGAAAGTCAAAACAAGTATTTTTTGACCCCGAGACAGTCCCGATAGCTATCGGGATGCCAATTTCAACACCCTACAGTATATAAAGACCTTTTGTCTTTCTGTTTACATTTCAAAGGTAATACATTGATTTATAAATTCAAATTTCAGCAACAAAACAGCAAAATATTTACATATTATTTAATTTATTAACTAATTTATTGAATAAACACTAAAACAAACGAAAAATATCAAGCCACTATTGCTGATATTTTAACAGGAATATATAAATAGCCCTAAACAAGCGCTTAACCACCTTTTTCAGTAAATCAAAACTATACCTATGTTCATAAACCAGCCCAATCTCCTGATGTATAGTAGAATTGTTTTTAGCCTTATGGTAGTTTTCTTAATTTGGTAAAGCCTATCAATACACTTTCCTAAAATCCAAAAGCAAATGCTTAAACACTTTGTTCTCTCTCATGCATACTTCCTATCAAAATCAAGGGAAAAAGCATATACAGACTTTTCATCCGCATCATAATTCCCAAGTTACTTAGGGTATTCGCATAAAGCATCGTGGTAACTAAAAATACTAAAATGCCAAACTTCATCCAGAAAGGTACCTCTGTCCAATTGGCTAGCTTTGCTCTAAAACTCACAGCCACAAGCATTAAAATAAAAACTGCATTTTCTATAGAAGCGATTCGGGTGCTCCAATTATAGGCATCAAAAAATAATGGCCTAAACCAATATGTTCCCAATCTTTCTACTAACGAATAATTGACCATAGGCACCCTGGATCCCACGCTCTCACTTGAAAGCATATTGAACTGTCTTCCAATAAAAGAATAAACACCCTCAATATCAAAACTATCCACTCCCACATGCACAAAAAGTACAGGTATTGCCCCTAGTGAAAGAAGCAAAAGTCCTCCACCAATTAATTTACCTTTCTTAAAGCCAGAATCAAAGAAAACAGCGGCCATACCCAGACAGAAAATAAATACCCAAGCCAAATAGGGACGCACCATGAAAACAAGGGCCGTTGATAGTACTAGGTAGGTAAGGTTCTTTCTATCCAAGCCCCACAAACATAAGGCTAGGCTAAAAAAACACAAAGCTTCTTTACCAACTCCAGCAGTCCAAAAATGTAGATTGGGAAGGTACAAAAGGAGCACAGCCCAAGGGACACCAAAAATAAATTTGGCTGTTTTGAAATGCTTATAAAGTAATATAAACAAATACCTAAAGCCCAAAAAGCCAACCAAACTGTACAATAAATTCCCTGTCAAAATACCCCAGGACAGGTAGGAAGAGGGGATATAATTGAGCCAATACATAAAAGGATAGCCTATCCCAAAGTAATCCCACCACCCTTGGGCATCAGGATTGGCCAGTGGACCATTTAAATTCCAATACGCAACAGCATCACCACCATTGGCCTTGATATATTGGTGATAGATAAAGGCGAAAATCAACTGGACTACAAGAAGTAAATGTAAATGCCCAACTGCTTTTCTGGGGAGAATCCCCTTTTTTCCCAAACTCCAATTTGAAAACACCAATAACAGCAGAAGCAGAAAAACAAAGAAGTACTGTAGCATATTGACTTAGGGTATCAAGAACAAAAATGAACTTTTAGATGAATAAAAAACAGGACAAGCTAGAAAATAATCATAGAAATCGACTTATTTTGGACCTATGCAGATTAGAGAAGCCAAGGCCTCAGATATCCCCACAATCGTCAATTTATTAAAGGTTTCCCTCGGTGAAAGCTTAATTCCCAAAAGCCAAGCATTATGGGAATGGAAGCACCTCCAGAGTCCTTTTGGGGTCTCACCTGTTTGGGTAGCGGAGGACAATGATAAATTGATAGGAGTCCGGGCATATATGCCATGGGAATGGACAAAAGATGAAATACAACTTAAAGCATTGCGTGCTGTAGATACCGCAGTCCATCCCCATTACCAAGGAAAAGGTCTTTTCAAAAAACTTAGTTTGGGATTAATGGAGGACTCCAGCAAGAAAGGTTTTTCATTCGTATTCAACACCCCTAACCAAAAAAGTTTGCCTGGTTACCTGAAGATGGGATGGCAAAAAAAAGGAAAATTACCGTTAAGAATTGCTATTGTTAGGCCTATTCATTTATTAATGGGCATTTTAACCAAATCTGTTCAGCCTATTGATTTAACTCCAATGGATTGGTCCAGACTAAAAGCAATACCCTTAGAGGATATTAAAAAAAGTAATTTCCTTACCACTAGAACTAGCTTGGAATTTCTTCAATGGCGTTACGCCCAAAATCCACTGTTTAATTATGGATACATAAGCGATGAAAAAAGTTACCTATGCATTTTTAGAATTAAATCTTACCCTTGGTCAAATGAATTGCGAATCACAGAACTTTATCCTTTAAAGAAAGAATCTTTGATCAACCAGAAACATTTGCAGTCCCAATTGAAAAAGCTATTAGCAGAATTCCCTATTGACTTTATTTCTTATTCTGCCGGATCCGCCGTTCCAATTCGATCTTTTGGAAAGGTCAGGTTCTTCAAAGCCAAAATAGGCCCTTTGCTTACTTTGAGAAATATGACCCTAGAGGAAAAGGAATTCAATGACTTTTTTAAGGAGGAAGCTTTCTCTATGAGTTTGGGAGACCTAGAATTATTTTAGTAAAACAATAACAGTTTCTATTCTGTCAATAAGAGGATAGAAACTGGAGTAGCTTCGTCTTTGAGCTTTCTCTGGTTACCGAAAAGCCCTGACCAATCCCATAAAGAATTTGGGTTATTGATCTTTTTGGAGGAAACGGATAATCGAAATATTTTTGAATCACCTGCAGACTTACTCATTATTTCGTTCCACTCCATGAAGCATTTCCGTCAGCTGCCCCATATTGACAGATTCCATTCCATATTTTTGATGAAGAGATTGATAATGCTCCAAAATAATGGTGAGATCCTTTAAATTTTCGGTGGTCTTGTACCCAAAATTATGAGGGTGCCACCAAAGGTGATATATTAGATCATTTTGAGCGGCAAAGGTCATTTCGCTTATAATTCTTCCCAATCGTGCTTTCTGAAGTGTCTTATACCCTTTATGAATAGGCCTTAAAAACCTAGATGATGGTAATTGAACGGGAAGTTCTTCATTGACCTGAATGGAATCGAGTGAAAATGAAGTTTGATTCCCAAGAGGTAGTAATGTATCAGCCGTACGAAAAGTCTTTCGAATGATCCCCGCACTTTGAGGTGACCTCCAAAACCAATCAGATGGATTAATCCTGACATTGGTAAACCCTTCTTCCTTACAAACTTTTAAGTATTCCAAACCATATTGATTTCTTGGAAACACCAAAGATCTGGGAACAAGGCCTGCCTTTTCAAGAAAAACCCTTTGATTTGCCTTTAGATCAGCCCGAAACTGTTCTAAATTTTGTCCCTCCTCCATGGTATAATAGTGCGAGTAAGTATGACTGCCTAACTCCTGACCAGCAGTATTTAGAATTCCTTTTACTAGATCCATAGCAGAATGATAGGCGGGGAAATAACCGTGCTGCTTCACCCATTGATAAGGAGAGTTGGCCATATTGGAATATGCTGGTTGTAAATCCGGACTGTAATGCCCCCACTCTTCCAGACTCTCCGTCAGAAGCATCCCCACGGTAGCCCAAGTTACAGCCACCTGATATTGCTCCAATAAGCTCAGTTTTTGAGGGATCATCTTTCTGGTCTGTTGGAAATAATCACCCTTATCCTCCAATTTGACCTTGTCAAAAATCCCCCAATGCAGTTCAAAGTCAAGCGATATCACTAAATAGGACATGGTATATTCTTATTAAAATTATCCGAATGGGCTAACTCATCAGCAATCGAACATTGAACGATAGAAATGATCACCTCCTCTATCCTCATCTCTTAAACGCCCTGACCTTTTCTCATTACTTCCCATTTCTTTTCAAGCTCTCTTTTCCTTTGTGTCCTGAGCTGGGCATACTTCATCCGTCTTTTCAACCTTTTTGTTTCTTTCCAATCCAAGAAGGCTACCACCACAAAAAACATAAAATACATGATCATGCTTTTTTGACGGATAATGATACCCAAATTGGACATCACAAATGTCATAGAAAACGAAATACTGATAAAAACCACGGCAGACATCTTCACCATAGCAGAAGCTTGACGGATAAAACTTAAAAAGTCCCGCTGAAAGATCTTGGTGAAATAAACCAAACAGAATAGGTTTTCTACTGATACGAAGATGCCCAGGAAATTGGGGGCGTCAATAAACAAAGGCCGAAACCAAAAAGTAAATAGTTTGACAGGAAGACTATAGCTCCGCATATCCACTGAAGAACCAGCATGCTGAAGTTGGCCCGCGGTAAAACCAGTCTGACTCACAAAGCTCTCCCAGACATTGTCCTCATCCAACCGGAGGTAAATAAGCAACTTATCATATATCAACACCGAAATAGTAATCCCTATAATTACAGAAAGGACCTTTTGGTATAGTGGCATCTTCTCCCTTCCCAATAAAAAAGACAATCCCATTCCGATCATGATCGCAAAGAAAATATGGGGCCTGATAAAATAAGTCAAAAAGCCACCCACTGCCAATATCACCTTCCTATGGCCCGGATAAGAAAGCCCATACACCAACATGCCTATTCCACAAAATATGGCACTTCCCTTTCCCAAAGAGGATGTCCAAAAATGCATATTGGGAAGAAACATCAACAAGGTAACAATGTCATAACCTTGGAACTTGATCCTCAGGTTTAGGTTCTCTTTGAAGAATAGGTAAAAAAATAAAAAACCGATATACCCCAACCAGCCAAATAAAACCATCATCATTTCATAATTGAAATGCAGGTATTGGACAAAGGGAAAAGCCAACCATTCAATAAAATGTGTTCCATTGGAAAACAACTCCATCCAACCTACTTCTGGAAATTCGGCATTATGATAATAGGCATGGGAATCTGAGTTTCTAAACTGACCATAAGTATAATAAATAGCCACAAAAAGCATGTGGTACCAATACAGGTTGTTCAGCACTTGGAGATTTACTGCCTTTTGCTTTCCCTTTAAACTGGTCAACAAAGGCTGTGTCACCCCATAAAGTATCAAGATAAGTACTATCCCGCCTATCATTTAAAACTAATTTTCATCCCATAATTTGAACATAAATACAGAGAACTACATGAGAAAAAGTATTTATGTTTCTCAAAATTTGTTTTACAGCTATCCCGTTTATTTCCAGTAAATCAATCAAAAGAAGTATTTAATAAAGAAAATCATATGCCGGTGGAACAATCTTTTAAAATTAAATTTAGAAAAAGAATTATTCAACTGAATTCATCTGGCTGGCCTTTGGAGAATTCGTTTTTGGGACAGTTGATTTGGGCGTTAAGAAAATGAGTTAGCTCGCGCAGTGGAGGGGCGAGCGTAAAGAAAACAGTCAATGACTGTTTTTAGCGAGTAGCCAGCTTGCGGGGAAGGCCCACTCATTTACCAGGTCGGTTCCTCATCCTAAAGAGCCGATCCCAATCACTATCGAGATCTATATCCACTCATTTTTAGCCTAAAGCGACTGGCACAAAATCAAATTGAATAAACAAGAATGTTTTCGAATCATAGCCTGCTCAATTTGAATATCTTGCCCGCCAGTGGCGGGAGGCTCCATGGCCTAGTCCCGATAGCTTTCGGGATTTGGCTCTTTTCATCAATGGAAATGCGAAGCATTCATGAAGACCATTAAAAACTATTTTATCACTGAATAAAAGAACAGGAAATTTAAAGTTAGATTGAACACTTATGTCCTCAAAGCGCTCTGATACACTTCCTCCACCTTCGACACCATCTGCTCCAAGCTAAAGTTCTCCTCTACCCTTTGGCGTGCTCTATGGCCCATTTCACGACACTGAGGGTGATCTTCGATCAATTTTTCAGCGCCCTCCACCAATTTTTCAGGCTCATCTTTTGGGGCCAAATAGCCTTCCACTCCCTCTCTGATAACCTCTCCAATCCCCCCTACTTTAGTACCAATAACCGGAAGGTCACAAGCCATGCCTTCCAACATGGCTACCGGAAGTCCTTCAAATGCCGAGGTGATCATGTAAATATTCATGGCTGATAGATAAGGCAAAACGTTGGCCTGCGTTCCTACCAAGTGAATTCTCTGGCTCCATGCTGCTGTTCCTATTTGAGCTTTCACTGCCCTCATTTCACTACCATCTCCAACCAGTATAAAATGAACACTGCTAAACTTCCGGGAAATGGACTTGGCCACTTTCACCCAAATACCCAATCTCTTTTGCACCCGAAAAACTGCCACCTGACCAATTACAATGGCATCCTTTGGAATTCCCAACTTCTTCCGGATAGCCTGCCCCTTCTCTTCTGATCGTTGAAAAGTATTTGTATTTACCCCATTAGCAATGGTTAGAATTTCTGGGCTTTTGGAAGATACGTGGTAGCTTTTGAGTATACTAGACTTCACTTCATCAGAAACAGGAATAACAAAATCCTGCTGATCGAACGTCAATTTATTCATCCAACGTGAAAGCATATTGTACCTCTCCCACATATTATGTTCGGTATATACCACTGGAATCCTGGACTTTACCCCCACCAGCCTTCCCAAAACCCCAGCCCAAGGAAGGTGACAATGAATGAGGTCTATTTGGTGTTCACGTACATATTCGGCCACTGGCCGGATCATTTTTGCCAGCCCCAAATTACTGGAGGGCAAAAAAGTTACCTGAATACCAGCTTCCTCCAACTCATCTTGAATATTGCTTGGGCGCCTATAAAAATAAATACAGTGAAACGCATACTGTTCTTGATCATGTAATGCGGCTGTTTCAGGAATCAACTTTTCCGCACCTCCTCTTCCCAAGGACTTGATCAAATGGAGCACACGGGTCTTTCTATTTTGTTTCACTGGTTTATCCTTTCGCTTTGATTTCCGACAGCACTGTATTATAAAAACCTAAAAAGCTATTTGCTAAAACTTCTATATTAAAACTTGAAATCACTTCAGTATAAGCATTATCAATGTAAATCAAATGACTCCCCCCTTCATCAGCAAGAAGCTCTTGTAATTTTAAAAAATAATCCTTTCTATTTTCAAAAGGTATTAAAAACCCTGTCTCGCCGTTTCTAACAACCTCCCCAATACCTCCAACATCATATGCCAAAACCGGAGTTTTACAGTACATCGCCTCTAGAATCACACCAGGTAAACCTTCTATTTTACTGGGGACCAATAATGCTTGAGCTTTTTGAATGATTGGAAAAACATTTTTAGAATTACCCAAGAAGATTACATTTTGTCTGCAATCCATTCCTTCAACTTCGTTCCTAATCTCTTGCTCTAATCCTCCTGTCCCTACTAATACCAAATACTGAGCTGGGTAGCTCTTATGGATTTGATCAAATATGGGAAGAATTCCCTTATGATTTTTCTCTTCCACAAAAGCCCCTATCATTAATACATACTCTTTTCCTCTAAGGATTTCAGGAAGATGACCAAACATTTTATGGTCTATTTCTATGGTTGAAACCCCATTATAAATTGTACAATCTGGAATTGATAGTTTCCCAAAAACCTCTTTGAAATCTTGATTACATAATTCGGAAACAGAAATTACTCCTTGAATTCTTTTAACAAGGAATTGGTTAAACCTATAATGCCAGCCTGACCTTATAAAATCACCCATCTTATTTGCATTCCTATAAATAATTGGGACTTTCCATTTATAAATCACCTTACTTAATACTGAAAATTTTAAGGTGTCAGCAGCATTGGCTTGGATGATCTCAGGATGAAAATCATTAATGATTTTTTTGATCTTTTTCCATCCTGAAAATTCCCAAAATCTATTTTTTTTAAGACAGTTTAAGTAAACTATTTCTCCATCAAATGGAAGCTGGTCGCTCCCTTGAAAAATACAGACCAATAGAACATCATGACCGCTTCTCATTTGGAATTGTGCCAATTGGGCTGCAAACACCTCTGCGCCACGGAGCTGGGGCTTTTGGATCAAATGAAGAATTTTCATTTTTTCAGAGCGCGTTTTTCCAGAAGTAGTTGATATGCCTTTTCATATTGTGTAGAAATAGCTCGTACATCTAATAATTCTAAAGCATGGCGATGGGCTTCATTGGTCATTGACTCCCATCTATCGCTTTCAATGGCCTCCTCCATTTTATATGCCATGTCTTTCCAGTTAAATACTTCAAACCATAAGCCTAAATCTGATGGAACACAAGATTTATTTTCTGGAATAGCTGAAGCAATGATGGGAATTTTGGAGAACATGGCCTCTATCAATGCACCAGGAAAGCCCTCATAATGGCTTGGAAAAACGAAAAAGTTTGCTTCTGAAAGTAGTTTCGAAACTTGGTTGCTATTTCCCCAAAAAGTAACTGAGTCGCTGATTTGCAGCTTCTTTGCCAAAGCTGTTAATTTATTCAAATCAGGTCCTTCCCCTACTATCCAAAGCTGGGATGTAGGATATTTTGTAGATATACTTCTAAAAGCCCGCAACAACTCCGAATGACCCTTTCTTGGAATTAACCTTCCTACAGTGATAAAGATAGCACTGTCTTGATGCTTTTGTTTTCTAAGGATAAATTCTTCACTTGACCTTCCTCTAGGAATGGTGGTTATTTTGTCGTTTGGAATACCTAAAGTCTTTTGGTGTACTTCCCCCAAATAACCAGAATTGGAAAACCAATAATCTACTCTGCGCGAAGTAAAATAATCCCTAAAATGAACCAATAAGAGAGAAAGAAAGGACTTTACCGATAGCTTTCTGTACCTTCTCCAATGATAGGAATTATTGACCAAACTGTTTACCAATAAAAATTCACCTTGCAATTTCCGGGAAATCATTTCTGAACGAAATAATGAGGCATGGACAATATCTGGCTTCAATTCTGCAATCTGTTCATTCAATTTCTCCGCAATCATTCTGCACGAACTTGAGGTCGAAAACCCCCAAGTCTTTACAATAATTCCAGCTTCAAGGAATTCATTTAGTAGACGATGATTCCCCTTGAAGATCACCCAAAAAACGGGCGTAACTTCTTTAAATCCCCTTGTAATGGATAGCAAACTTTTCTCAGCCCCACCTGTTTGCAAGGTATCTATAAGGTAAAGTACTTTCACTGTTGAATACCTTTACTTCCAAATTTTTGATGTATTTTTTTCCCAAGCGGAATTGGAAGAAAACTAAAAACCAGAAAGAGAAAGGTAGAGGTAAAATTAAAGGGAACTTTAAAGAAATAAACCATAGCTCTTAATCTATTACCTGCATAAAAGTGGAGCCACATGCATTTATGAAACCAATTTTTCTTCCGTGAGAGCTCACTTTTTATCACAGAATTGTGTTTTTGTACAATTACATGATAAGCATTGGCTTGATTCTCATAATTCTTCCTCACCGAATCATGTTCGCCAATGGTGCAATTAACCAAAAATTTCTTGAGTCCAACTCCTGAGAAAGATTTAGAAACTCTCAGAAGGAAATCACGATCAACAGCTGCACGGATGGATTCATCAAAATATCCAATGGAATCGAACACCTTCCTTTTGAAACAAATGCCATTGTTTGTACCAATTTGTAGCAAATCAAAGAAAGTATTGCTGGGCAAAGTATCATTGGGAGTCCAAAATCGCTCTCCAAACTTCCTTGCTGATTCATCGACCAAGTTTATCCCACACCAAAAGAAATCGTGTTCCCCATGTACATGAATAAAATCAATCATTTCTTTTAGATAATTTTTATCATAAAAATCATCACTATCCAAAAAGAAAATAAGGTCACCTGATGAGTTCCGCACTCCTTCATTTCTGGCCACAGCATTCCCCCCATTCTTAGAAGTCTGAATGACTTTAATCCTTTCATCAATATGACGTACTATTTCTCCAAGCGTATCATCAGAGGATTGATCATCTACAACTATCAACTCAAAATCCTGAATACTTTGGTCAAGTACACTTTCTATCGCCCTACCGATGAATTTCTCTCGGTTATACGCAGGAATGATGACTGAAATTTTAATGTCCATTCTTTAACGTCATAGTCTCCCCCTTTTTGTCAATCAAAAAATGAAATAGGCCCATTAATACATATTTGGCATTTTTGGTCCCATATTTTATTCCATATCTAAACCCAAAGAGTGATTTAGCCATACACTTTATAATCAATCTTGTCTTCATCTCTTTATAACCATTTGTGGACGCAATGAAGAGTAAATTGCGCACACTATAATATTCTCTTGGAAGACTATTAAAAGTCTTTTTCTTATAGATGCTCCTGTTTGTATCGGTTTTATTAAAGTGTTTTCTTAGTTCTCTATATTGTGCTTTATCAACATAGATTCCAAAGCCCTGTTTCTTTACTTGAAGGCAAAAATCCAGTTCTTCAAATCCAAAAAACAAGTCAGGATCCGGATAAACTCCAGCCTCTAAAACCCTTTTATTTACCATCATGGTCATATTTCCTGCAATGCAGTCTACTTCCAATAAACCATTTCCCAAAAGTAAATGAGAAGGAGTCTTTTTGATAACCCCTAAGTTATTATCAAAGAAATGTCCTACCGTACCAATAATGCCAATTGAACATTTTGCAGCTTCCTTTGATACTTCTCTTATCAGCCTTTCTAATGAGTCAGGAAATATTGGCGGATCATTGTCATCTCCCCAGTAAATCCAATCTACATTCTCCTTCAAGCACTCCCGCAGCCCTATCTTTGCTCCTCCTGCAGGACCAGCATTATAACCAACTCGGTAATAGCGAATTTTTTTATTATTGAGTGCACAGATACTCTCTTTTGTTTCATTATTGGTGGAATTATCAATTACCCAAATTACTTCAAGAGGAATCGTTTGTGATTCAAGTTTTGTTATGGTATCCACTACGACTTGTGGTCGGTTATAGGTGATTAAAAAACCTCCGATCCGTGTCAATCTTTCATAGTTTTAACCCTCAAAATTTGAAGCGGTTGTTTTATGTAAGATAGAATAATTCTAACAACGCATTTCCAAGCCAACGGACGAAGCTTCAAAGACCTAAACAAAAATTCTCTAGAAACCTGGTAATCTCCCTCTTTAAAACTTTCAACCCCAATGATTTGGCTATAGAGAAATTTCACCCTGCTATTCAATGAATCGACATGTTTTTCTAAAATATACCTTAAGCTGGCTACTTTATTTGCTCTATTCTTCGAACCTCCATGGTCATTATTGTAATATTTTAAACTAATAAATTGCTCTACTTGAATTTTTGCTTTCTGTAAAACCAGTCTATGAAACAACTCTGTATTCTCGCTGTATGTCAATTGTTCATCATATCCCGATACTTTCTCAAAAGTTGATTTTTTAATACAAAAACTTCCAGGCAATTTACTTATAAACTTGCCTTTCTCCGGCATTTTTAGAACAACTTGGTTTGTATTTATAATAGCATACCCAGCTTGAACTATATCAGCATGGTGCATGGCTGTATTAAATTTCCGCAATGCCTCCTGTTCCAATTCATCATCACTATCCAAAAAAATCAAATTTTCTCCCTTTGCCATTTTGGCTCCTTTGTTTCTAGCAACCGAAACTCCTGCATTATTTTGAAAAAAATATCTAACCCTCTCACCTACAAAATCTTTCACCACCTCTTTAGTATTATCCTCTGACCCATCATCCACGACGATCAGTTCAAAATTTTGAAAAGACTGATTTAGCACTGATTGTATGGCACGACCAATAATATATGCCCTATTAAATGAAGGAATAATAACCGAAAAAACAGGTTGGGATTCCATAGAATACACTAAAGAAGGATAGATTTTAACTGATCATAATGTCTTTTGGTACGGAAAGCGTCAACCAGATATGCCTTACACTGGGCACTAATGATCCGATGAGCTAATTGTCGCTCAGAAGATATCTTAAAAGGAAGTAACACTATCAATGAGGATTTTACCCAAACCAAAAAACTTTTAACCATTCGACCCAAATAAGCCTTCCAAAAAGAAGGCGTGTTGGCTATTTTAGTATCCAAAAACAAACCATATGGATATAATAAACCGGCTCCGGATGCAATTCCTGCTTTAAGATTTAGATAATACTCCCATGTCAAACGGGATGCTGGAATATAATGATCAAATCGTAACCTGTCATCAAACCAAATCTCGTAACCCAGTAACTGAAAGATATAGCACCATTCCACATCATCCCCTGCTCCCAGTTTCTTTCCAGACCTTCCCTGCATGGCTGTTTCAAAACCTTTCCGGAACAACTTCTTTATTGGCTCCTTTCGAACAATGGCTCCTGCCCCATATACTTCTGCTTTAGAAGAGCTTATTTTACCGTTAGACATTGCCTGTTTCCCCACCGCATAACTGTGGCTGTACTGGTCAAACCACTCCGGCTTTTCACCCTCAATGACTGCCGATCCAAAACCGCCCAATATTCCAATCTGAGGATTTTTTGCCATCACCTCAAAACTATGTTGTAAATACCTGTCAAACAACGCATTATCATCATCACAGAAAAGAATAAAATCATACTTACTATTTTCCAGCCCACACCGCCTAGCATGCACCAACCCCTGTTTAGATTCGTGGACAATTACCCAATTTATTTTCTGCTCTTTAAGAAAAGATGTGCACACTGCTGTAGTATTATCTGTCGAACAGTTGTCCACTACAATCAATTCCCAACTATAGGCACACTTCTGCTGGCAAATGTGCTGCAAGGTAACTGGTAGACGACTGGCTCCATTATGGGTGCATATTACTACACTTATTCCCTCCATATTATACTTTCCCCAACAACCCTTTTTTTATCCATCCGAGTCGTCTTTTTATCTTGATTGTCATTCCATTTGGCTCCTTATAAAAAGCTAGTTTTGGAACTAACTTAGAGATAGCATCGTAGTCGTTTGCCTTTAGTTCTGCTGAATAATCCTTGAAAATCCCTTTTAACTCACCATAATCTTCCAATTTAAACGAATGGTTATTCATTCTTACGGTAGTCTGATTGCCATTGGGATCAAACCCACTAAAGTGGAAAAAAATCAGCCTTTGGTCAGCATTGTTTACATAATAGCCTTTTTGGTCCTTTTTTAAGTCACGTTCGGAGAAGTTCCACCAAGCCATATTACAGCCTTGATGTTTTAAAGTGTAAATTCCTTTGAAGAAAAGCGGAGCCAAATCAACCCATTTTTGATCCACGAAAATGCCTCGGCCCTTATCTATCTTACAATGGCTTCGAAGCCTATCGCGCCACCAGTGAACAAAGTTCTTCGATTGGTTTGAATGTTTCAATCCAATAAACCCCAGATTAAACATTCCATGCCGTAATGAGGCCAGCTCACCTGTCACCACGCCCTGGGGAGTAACTGTGAGGTTAGGAGTTAGAATGATTGGATACTGATCAAGGTGCTCATGTAAGGAATCTAGGCTATGGTATAGCTTTATATCTGGATCGATATAATACACTTTGGTATCTTCTCCATGCTTATTAAAGAAATACTCAATGTAATATGGCTTTACAGCAGTATTGAACTCGATAATATTATAACGCGCAAGCATTTCTGGGAAAGCTTCCACACCTAACTGATCAAACTTCAGTACTTCATCAGCTCCCAAAGACTGGTAATCAACCTCGTCGTCCCAATCATCCACTAGCCCAATTATAAATTTGCATTCAGGAGCATGCTCTTTAATGGAGTCACCCAAAGTCTTTGCATGCGCCAAATAGTTATTGGAACAAAGGGTGAAAATTATCCTATGATTTTGCATATATTTTATGGCTTATACTCCTTGCGAAGTATGTATTTACTAAAGATTATTTTAGTAAAATAGAGAAGCGGGTTTTCATTGAACCGCTTATTTAGCCGATAATAGTATTTATATCTTTGATATATAAATTCAGAATGATTTGAAGCAATTTCTTTTTTAATCTGGTCTTTATAAAATGTATCCACTAAGACTGTATGGGAGGAATCTCTAATTCTATATTCAAAAAGAAGTTCATCTATAAAATGAAATTTCCAGTTAGTTTGACCTACTTTTAGCCAAAAATCCCAGTCTTCACAACCAGCTATTCTTTCATTAAAACCATTAACCTCCTCCCATACTTCTCGCCTTATCATGGAGCAGGTATCTATATAATTACCGATCAACAATTTATCTAAATCAAACTTTCCAGTAATAAATCTCTTTTCTGAATTATCACTAATAAAGGTTACATTGGAGTAAACGACCCCGACTTCTTGAAATTGGTTTAGAATTGAAATGGACTTACTAATAAAATCAGGTGAAATTTTATTATCACTATCCAATAATAATAATAATGAACCCGTCGATTCTTTTACTCCTACATTTCTTGCCGAGGCAGGTCCTTTGTTCATCTGGGTAATCACTTTAACGCTTTCCAACCTACCTATTTCTTCGAGACACTCTATAGAATTCTCTTCATCTGATCCATCATTGACAATCACTATCTCTATTTTATCGCTATTGTAAGTATTAGATAAGTAAACACTATTGATTGCTTCTCTCAGAAATTGTCCTGTATTATAAAAAGGGATAATTATAGAAATATCATAAGTTTTCTTCATATGTCCCATTTTTGTAATTCATTAAATTTTCTTTCTCCTATAATTTTCCTGTAAATTCTTTGGAACAAATTCAGTGACCTCAATTTTTTTCTTTTTAAATAATTGACACCTGATTGATAAAAATTAAAACTTAAACCATTTTCCATAAGTTTCTGTGAATACTCCTTTAAAAAAGGGATTAAAACTTTATCATATTCTACCAAATAACCAATGTTACTAAAATGAATAAATATGATAGGAAATTCATTATTGATAAGTAGCTTTCCCCCATCCATAATCCTTTCACACTCAAAGCGATTCCATTCACCAACATTACAGCCCCTATGTTCAATGATTCTAGAATCGGGACAATAAATAGGTATTATATCTAAATATTTTTGATCATCATAAAACCCTTTAAGCTTGCTTTTCTCACAAGAATACAGACACATTTCTCCCCACCAATTTAGCGCGTGAATCCCTTTCATAGTAGCACCAATAAAACCTGCATTGTAAACACCATCTGTAAGTAATCTTGAAAAATAAGATTCTGATTTTTTTGGATCCATACATCCCCAATGTGGAGATAGCAAAATTGGGCAATTATTTAGAGTATCGTATAGAAATTTAAAACATGAATAAAAATATATATCACTGTCAACATAAAACACCATTTCAGTTTTTTTATATTCAAGTAAATACCTCATTAGGTAAGGCTTTAACGACCACCTTAACTCATCACTTGATGGTGAATACTTTTTTTTCAGTACATTAACTTGAGGAAAAAATGACAATTCATCTAAACTAATACAATCGAAATCATTATGGATACTCCTACCTTTCCTCTCATCAACAATCAATACTACAAATTTGGCTTTTTTATCAAATCTGTTAATTGATTGAAAAAGAGTTTTGGCGAAGGGCATGTAATTTAGTGTCACAATTGTACAAAATGACACCTGATTCTGACTATTTCTCATGAACAGTCAATTTTATAGAATTAAAGTCAACCCATTTTACCCCTGTCAACCTTTTAAAGTATGGCTCTAAATGATCCTGCTGGACAGGAAATGGGATCCTCTCGACTTTCAATAAATTGATATCTTCATATTCAAATGATTTTAAAGTTTTCCTAAAATTATACTTTGCCCCAAAAAATCTAAAAATGTAAAAAATAATTATTTCATTAAAGATATAAATTGTCTCTTTTAAAGAAAATAATCCTTCCATAAATAGGGGGAAAATATAAACCCTAAACCAATAAAAGCTAAATCTCTTCATTGTTAAGTAAAGTAACTCATGAAAAACCAATTTAAATGCCTCATGAATTTTATTACAGTTTAGTTTTAAGCGGATTGAATTAAATTTTTTGAGAATTCTCGTTAATGTTTTAAGCTTGACAAAACTAGTATGATTTCTACCTGCTCTATTTTTATCTTCGTATTCTCTCCAATAAAAATCGTAATAATTAACTGAGATACCTATTCTAGAGGAAACCATATAACATGACAAGCTAAAATCGACATCTTGAAGTCCTAATAAAGAATCATCCCACTTTAAGTTTTTTGATTCTAAAAATTTTCTCCTATACATACATGACAATGTACACCAAGGTGGATTAAGCAGAATAAAATATTTAACAAATGAATTTAAACCAATGATCGGCTCATTGATACCAATTTGCCTGATTACGTCTGCATTGAATATTACTCCTCCAAAAACAGTAAATTCTAAGTTGAAATTTTCTATAACTTTTACACGATTTTCAACTAATTCTTCTTTCATCAAATCATCACTGTCAAACCAATTGATATATTCCCCTTTTGACAACTTAAAAGCATAATTCCTACATACATTCCCTCCCTTTGGCAAATCGTCTGGTCTTTTATATATTTTGAACCGTTTATCTTTCGCTGCAAATTCCTCCAAAATCTCCCATGAATCATCTGTACTGTGGTCATCCACCACGATGCATTCCCAGTTTTGATAAGTCTGGTTAAGCACAGAATCCAATGTGTCCCGTACATAGGGAGCCTTATTATAGTTGGGAATCAGGATGGAAACTAAAGGATTTGTACTAATCATGAAGGTGAAGTATGTAATTTATCCACAAAAGAGTAGCGAGTATAATTGAATCCTATCGTCTTCCCTACAAATGCCGGAATGGTTTTCATCAAAAACTGACCAATTTCCTTTTCATCTTGGCGGTGAGTGTCATCCAAATAAATGATTGGGGCGTTTGATAGTTTATCTTTCACAAAAGGAACAAACCCTACCCTTGACTGCTTACCCAATCCTCCTTTAGGAGCATCTACAATGACCAAATCAAATTCCAGTGAATTGATGGGATGATTAACCGGAATATCAAACCATTTCCCCTTACCACCGTAAGAATAAGGATGCTCATCCTTCAGGGGAAAGGTATGGAAATCCACCCCTTTACAAACCTGCATTAAAGCGTTCTGCCATTCTTGATTATCATCAATACTAATAATTTTGATATCGAGCTGATGTTTGTTGATATAATTGCTGAGTATTTGGGTAGAAAGTCCTGAACCAAATTCAAGAATAACCTTAGGCTTATAAATGATTAGGTCATTGATAATGTGCTGTATCGTCTGGAATGAAATTGAAAAGCCCGTTTCAAAAAGGAAACCCTCAGGAAAATAGCTTTTTAAGAGTTCAATCGCCTTAAGCTCTCTCATATTATAACTGGAAAGTTCCCTATTCCGCTTTCCCTCTGCGGCGATCAAATAGCCTAGTTTATTTATTCCAAACAGTTTATCTCGTATCTTTTTTATCATTTGTGGGAGTTAATCAATTCAAATGGATAAATAAAGTTGGTTTGCCCATTGGGAATAGTCATGCCTGAATCAAAATATGTATCGTCTTCTACCTTAAAAATCATTACATGAGGATACCAATTGGCCACGTCGTGTCCATCGTGAATAAAAACTGTAAGCACATATTCATCGGGAACCAATGGACATTGGGGAATTTTGAACGTCAATTTTCCGGATTTCAAGTCAAGCTTATTATCGGCCTTTGTACTGCACCAGATGAGTCGTTGTCCCAGGCGATTATCAATACGGATATCAATCCGCTCTCCTTGGTTTTTAAAGCCTTCTATAAAATCAATACCCAATGAAATAAAAAGTTCTTTCATTGGAAACACCGGTAATTCTTCGTCCAAACTTCCAGAAATTGTAATGGCTTTTAAATCTATTTTTTGATTCCCTTCACCTTTGATTTTATTCTTTTCAAGATCTAAAAAGTTGGTACTAGAATTGCCTCCAATATAATTTTTAAGTACATCTTCTGTTATCCCTTCCACATATATTTCTCCTTTCCTCAGCAAAATCCCCCTACTGCACAAATTCTGCACCGCCGACATATTATGACTCACAAAGAGCACCGTCCTGCCCTGGTTTTTGCTTACATCCTCCATTTTACCGAGGCACTTCTGCTGAAATTCATAATCCCCCACGGCTAGCACCTCATCGATGATCAAAATCTCCGGCTCTAGATGGGCCGCCACGGAGAAACCCAAGCGTACTTTCATGCCCGAGGAATAGAACTTCACCGGGGTATCGATAAATTTCTCTACACCCGAAAAATCAATGATTTCCTCCAGTTTACGGTCGATCTCGCGTCTTGTCATGCCGAGGATGGTCCCGTTCATATAGATATTCTCCCGGCCAGTCAGCTCAGGATGAAATCCCGTCCCCACTTCCAGCAGGGAAGCAACACGGCCATGAAGGGTGATTTTTCCGCTGGTGGGTTCGGTGATCTGGGAAAGGATCTTCAGCAAGGTAGACTTACCGGCACCATTCTTCCCGATAATGCCCAGCACTTCCCCTTCCTTCACCTCAAAGTTTACATCTTTCAGCGCCCAAAAGATGGATTCATCCTCTTCCCCAAATCGGCTTAACTTTCGGAGCCGTTGGTAATTATCATAAGGAGACTTAAGGATATTGGCCACCTGCCCCGCCAAGGTTTTGGATTTCTTTTCCTTTAATCCTAAACGATACCTCTTGGACAGGTTTTCTACTTTAATGATGGTTTTTGACATCAAATTTTCCTTTAATTGGCCTATTGCATAGATTTATTTTTTCCATCACAGTTTTGTCAAACACTACTCATTTTTAGCCGACAGCAAATAGTACAAAATCAAACTGAGTCAAAAGAACCGTAATCCAAAGCAAAATTTTCTCTATTTGAAGGACCTGTCCCGACCACTGTACGGGATGCTCCATGGCCTAGATTTCCTGCCTGTCGACAGGCAAGTTTGCCTACTTTTTCATAAATGGAAATGCAAAGCATTCATGATGACCATCAAGAATAAATATTACCTGAATAAAAAGTAGAAAAGATCAATAATGGAAAAAAGTATTGAATTTGGTTACCTGCAACATTGCGGATAGTCAGTTTTAATTTTTCAAACTTCTTAATTCACAAACGTAATCGTAAATCAAATAATCCAACCAGTTTTTTTCCTTAAAGTCTTGGACAAAATCTTCTGGTAAATCTTCCTTTTTAATATTCTTCTCAGTCCTATTTGAATGAGGAATTCCTTTGGGAATTTTTCTATTTAGCATCATACTTAATTCAAAAATAGACTTTTCAAATTCTTCGACAGTCCCAATAAAATAATAACTATCTAAAACTTCTCTATAGTTTCCAATAGTACATCCTAAGCTTTTTGATATAAAGTTTAACTCTCTATTTAAGATGTACTCTTTTAAGTTTGTACCTTTTAAATAAGAATGCCCTTTTCTAATACCGAAGTAATAATGGGATATCCGATGTTCTAATGGATCTCTTATAAATGTTATCATTTTAACATTCTTTATTTCCCTCCAATTAGGAAACCTTTCGAAAACATTAAATTCAGGTTTATGATAATGCCCTATGGTTATTTCCCAAGGCATTTGCGACAAATAATTGGGCCTTTTATTAATAAAGGCAGTCAAGGCTTTTCCGTGTTCTTTGGGATCAGGATAAGTTAGATCATGCGGGGGATAATCTGATATGATGTAAAACCATCGGTTTAGTATTTTTTTTAAGCTTGTACCTCCACATTTAGGAATATGATTGAATAGATATATTGACTTATCCTTTTCTTTCTTAAAAAATTTTCGTCGGCAATATTGTAATCTTCGAAGCTGAAAAATTATTTTTGATTTTAAGTTTTGAAATTCCTTACCTCTTCTTAGCTTTCCTAATAGTTTCATTAATTTTAAAAGTTACAAGGACATAGTTCCATCGTAATATGATCCAATTTTATATCTAAAGTCTAAATTCTAATATCTACTCTCCCCTAAGCCACATCCGCAAACACCTTTTCCATCCTGCGGAAATAAAACATCCCAAAGACAAAAAAGAATACTGCTACTATACTTCCCGGCCAGATCCACTCCCAAGGCATGGGGCGATCTAAGAATGCAGCGCGAAAGCCTTCAATCACCCCAACCATCGGATTCAAAACATACAAAGACCTATAGGCTTCTGGAACCGCCATGGTACTGTACACTACGGGGGCCGCATACATCAGCAGTTGCACTAAGAAACTCAAGGCATGCTTTACATCACGATACTGAACGGCCATGGCTGACAAGATCATCCCGATTCCCAATGAAGTCAGAAGCAATTGGATAATCAATAAAGGAAGATACACTATTCCCCAACCAGGCATCACCTGAAAATAAACCAGAAAGCCAATCACCACCAAAAAGGCAATGATAAAGTCCAGTAACTTCGAAAATATCGATGCCAGAGGGAGTACCATCCTGGGGAAATAGACTTTGGTGATCATACCCGAATTGGCGATCAAACTGTTGGCAGACTCCGTGAGCGTACCCGAGAAATAATTCCAAGGCCACAAAGCCAAATAAGAAAACAACATATAAGGCATTCCATCTGAATCCACCTTCGCAAGGTTACCAAAGACCACCGTAAACACCAAAGTGGTAAACAAAGGCTGAATAATCGCCCAAGCCACCCCAAGAATACTCTGCGCATAGCGCGCTTTGATCCCCCTCAAGGTCAGAAAATACAGCAGGTCCTTGTACCGCCATAGTTCTTTAAAATCTACCAGTTTCCAGCCCTTGGAGGGTTCTATTACTTTAGTTTGCAAATCTCTTAAATATTTATCTTAGGCCCTGGCCTTAATAATCAGCTTCGACCATTCAGTCCCATCATTTGAGTCAAAAGCAAATTACTGGAGGCTGAATGTCAAAGGGCTAAAGCTCGTTGTCTTTATTCACCTAGCTTTTATCTTCCCCAAGGCTGATCTCCCCTTCCAGAGCCAGGTTGCGCGAAAGATGCAGTCTCAAGACTCCCTACTCACATCCAATGACGCTTGACACAGCTCCGCCCGGTCAGCCCCATCATTTCTTACAGATAGCACTTAGCAAAACTGAGTAAAAAAATTACTCATGAGTAACAAAATTACTCGTTTGGATAAGAAATACAAGAAATGTACAGCTATTCATCAGTGGTTTATTGGATTCGATAATTCATTGCAAGAATGCTGTTTTTCACACTAAAATTATTGTAAATCGAAAACAGACATTTACTCCAGACTCTTCATACATCTGTGTCCATCCATTTTATCTGTGGGCAATTTCCTATTTCGGATTGATCTTGAGCCCTAGAGCTGGTCCAAATTTGAAATTTGGACCTCTAAATAATAGAGGCTGTCTCAAAAGTAGATAGTTTAAAAGGCTAGCTGATTTCTCGGCTAGCCTTTCCTGTTTAACTCAAAATGGATATTTTGAGGTGTGAAAAAACAAGACTTAAATATAGCTTTTAAAGACTACAATCCCAACCAGCTGATGTTCCTTCCCCCAAGTTTGGACGAATTGATTCCAGCCCACCATCCAGGCCGTGTTGTTCACCAGATCATTGAGCGGATAGATCTGAGTGAGGTGTATAGCCGATACTCAGAGAACGGGTCCAGCAGCTATCATCCCAAGATGTTGTTAAAGGTGCTGGTTTAT
>NZ_JACYTQ010000006.1 GCF_014841125.1 Echinicola arenosa | reverse complement strand
TCGCTGTGCAAAGCTCCGAAAAAGAATCCTGTTTCGCAAAACAATCTTTCAATTATTTTTTTGAAACCTTTTCACTGCAAAACCTCCGCTTTGTTCCGTCTTTCCGAAACCCGATCCCCCTTTGGGTCTGCAAAGGTGAGGATTTTTTTCCGTTTCGCAACAACTTTTTTATAATTAATTTTGCGAAAGTTTTTTGAGGTTAATTCACCAAAAGAACCCATTTAACTCGGCTACTTTTTATTTTCAAAACCTAATTCCCTCGTTTGGGATTGCAAAGGTGAGGAAGTTTTTTTTAACCACAAAGATTTTTTTCAACTTTTTATTTAATAAAAACCAAGACAACTGATTTTCAAACCAATAAAGAGTAAAGCCCATCGTGATTCTTCAAACATTTCTAATACGCCCCTTCTTTCAAGCATAAATGAACCCCGAAAATTCTGAAAGTCCATTAAAAAAGCTCTTGTTTCTTTTAACAAGAGCTATTGTGACCTCGCCAGGATTCAAACCTGGAACCTCTTGAGCCGTAATCAAGTGCTCTATTCAGTTGAGCTACGAGGCCATCATTTAGGATTGCAAATGTAGATGTTATTTAAATATAATCAAAACCATAAAGCCATTTTGTACACAAAAAACCAAAACACCTTCAAAATCACTCTGTTAATATAATATAAAGGAATAAAAACCTTCCCTTCTATGCTTCAGGACATCCTTCAATTAAGAATAATTAAGATAAAAAGCCCCTACAATCAAGTAAGTTTTTATAATTTAGCCCATTGAAAATTAAATACAAAATACTCTTTCATGAAAAGACTTATAATTATTTTGCTCGTTTTTGTGCTCCCTATCAGTTTATTTGCACAAGAAGGTAAAACTACCAACCCTATACAAGGAAGGCCAGACATTAAAGGAGACCTATTTTTGGATCTAGGTTTTAATATACTTAATAATCGGCCTGAAGATTTAAGCACAAAGTTTTTCGCTTCTAAAACCGCAAACATTTATTTCCAAAGACCAATAAATTTGGGAGAAAAATCAGGATGGACACTTAATCCTGGAATTGGTCTTGGCCTTGATAAACTCGCCTTCAAAGACAACATGACTTTGATCAATGACCCCGATAAAGGAACAAACTCAAGCCAGTTAGTTGATATTGATGACATATATGGTGAAGGCATTTCTGTAGATAAAAACACCATGGCACTAAATTATGTAGATATTCCGGTCGAAATACGTTACCATTTTAACAAAAGCGACTACAACGAAGGCTTCAGGATTGCTCTAGGAGGTAAAGTAGGTATGCTATATGAAGCGCATACTAAAATCAAATTGACAGATTCGGATGGTGTAAATAGAAAAATAAAAGACTCCCAAGAGTTTGGGCTTAATAAATTCAGGTATGGCGTGTATACTCGAGTAGGACTATCAGGCTTTAACCTTTGGGCTTATTACGGACTGAACGATGTCTTCAAATCAGGACAAGGCCCTTACGAAACAGAATCTACCCAATTTAATTTCGGGATGTCTGTAGCACTGTTTTAAAGCTATATTGTTAAAGACTTAAGTTTAAAAAGCCTTCCAGCTAGCTGGAAGGCTTTTTATTTGAATTTGGGTTTCCTCTTTTCTAAAAATGCCATCACCCCTTCCTTAAAGTCGGAAGACTTGCCTGCTCTCTCCTGAAAATCGGCCTCCATGGAAAGGACCTCTTTTAGGTTCATTTCTTGGGCATTATTTAACATCTCCTTAATTAGCCCTACCGAACTAGCAGATGAATTTGCATAAATCTCCACAAACTGTAATACGACATCATCCAAGTTCATGGCCTCGACAGATTTATTGATCAAACCAAGCTTTTCTGCTTCATCTGCATAAACCTTTCTCCCCGTAGTGGCCAATTCAAATGCCAAGGGATACCCCAGTCTTTCAAGTAGAAAATAATTGGAGCCGGCATCCATAATCAATCCAATGTGAGCAAAAATTTCTGCAAGATACGCCTCTTTGTTGGCTATGATTATATCTGTAGCCAACGCCAAAGAGCAACCCGCACCGGCAGCCACTCCATTTAGTTTACAAATGATTGGCTTTTTACTATTTCTCATTTTCAGAATTAAAGGATTGTAAAGATCCTCTATAATTTCTCTGAATGGGATATTCTCCAAATCTCCACCAACCGATTTCAAGTCTTGGCCACTGCAAAACGCTTTTCCTTGCCCTGTCAGCACTACACTCCTTATACCATCGTCCTTTTTTACTTCATCAAAAGCCCAGCTAAGCTCAAGTAATAATTTCTTATTTAAGGCATTAAATACATCAGGGCGATCCAACACCAATTCTACACAAGTTCCTTTATGATGATATTGAAGATGTCGTAATTCCATATTTAACTTAACAAATAATAGTAAAAAGAAACAAAACAAGTCCCAAAGCCCAAACAAAAGCCTGCCAATAATTCTCCTGGTTTATGGGCATTGAGGTAAAGCCTACTGGAAGCTACTGCGCCACATAATACAATCGTTACGATCATCGGATACAATAACGAAGCACTTGGGTATTTCCAGCTAAGTACAACCATTATAGCCAATAATCCTGAAAGGCCTGTTAAGTGAGCACTGATCTTCCAAAAAAAAGTAACCAGCGTCAATAAAACAATTGAGCCTGTCATAGTAACCAGACTAAAAACAATTAAATCATCATAATTAAGCCTGAGATAAAAAAAATAGGTTACTATAATATAAAAGATACTCACCGTGGTAAATGGCAAATACCTTTCCCTTTTACTTGCCATATGCAAACTTGGGATGGACTCCATATATTTCATACCTATTACACTAAGCATAGGAATTAATAATGTACTGACTACAACCATCAACAACATCGACCCTTTTATTTCATGAGGTACCTGTGTCGCTTGTGGCACAAGATACAAAATTAGTGTAAACACCAAAGTAGGCACTAATAAGGGTTGAAATATTATAGAAAGGGTCAGGGCAATATTTCTGTTCACTACAGTTCTTTTCTTAGTCTAGCAACAGGAATCTGAAGTTGCTCTCTGTATTTGGCCACAGTTCTCCTGGCAATATTGTACCCTTTCTCATTTAATAGCTTTACTAACTTATCATCCGAAAGCGGCTTTCTTTTATCTTCATTATCTACCATCTTTTGTAACACACTTTTTACTTCTCTGTTACTCACATCTTCTCCACCATCTGTAGAGATCCCTTCAGAGAAGAAATATTTTAATGGGTATACACCGAATTCTGTTTGAATCGCTTTACTATTGGCCACTCTGGAAACAGTGGAGATATCCATATCTATTTTCTCTGCAATGTCCTTTAGGATCATAGGCTTCAACTTGGTTTCATCCCCTTCCACAAAAAATTCCGACTGATAATCCAGTATTGCATGCATGGTTTTTAAGAGCGTTTGTTGTCGCTGCTTAATCGCATCAATAAACCACTTCGCTGCATCTAACTTCTGCTTAACGAAACTTACCGTATCTTTCAGCTTTTTATCCTTCTTATCACTCTTCTCATAAGCCTCGAACATTTCAGAGTAAGATCTGCTCACTCTAAGTTCAGGCGCATTTCTCGAGTTAAGGCTGATTTCAAATTTTCCATTTACATTATTCAAAATGAAGTCAGGAATTATATACTGCGTTCTCATCAAACCATCTGAACCTCCTCCCGGCTTTGGATTCAACTTGGTGATCATATTAATCACTTCTTTCAAGTCCTCCTCTTCGAGGTTACACCGCTTTAAGATTTTCTCGTAATGTTTTTTGGTGAATTCCTCAAAACAATCACTCAAAACTTGCAGTGCTTTTTGAACGATTTCATCTTCCTGATGCTCTTTTCGCTCCAACTGAATAATAAGACATTCCTGAAGGCTTCTAGCTGCTATCCCGGCCGGATCAAAATTCTGGATTTTTCTGAGAACTTCCTCAACCTCGTCCAAGTCAGTCTCTATATTTTGACTAAAAGCAAGGTCATTAATAATTGCCTCCAAGTCACGCCTGATATATCCATCACTTTCAATGCTGCCTATCAATTGTCTTCCGATTACTTTCTGATGCTCATCCAATCTTAAAAAGCTTAATTGGGAAAGCAACTGCTCGTGTAAAGAGGTACCACTTGAAAGAGGCATTTCCCGATCTTCATCATCTGGAGAATAATTCCCATCCCCCTGCATTTTATAGCCCCCATAATCATCTGTCAAATAATCGTCCAGATTGATATCCTTATCATCTTTATTATCTTCCTCATAGTTGTCCTGCAATATCTCCTCTTGCTGTTCGCCGTTCTCTTCCTTTCCTTCTTCTAAAGCGGGGTTGATTTCAAGTTCTTCTTCTACCCTTGCCTCCAGCTCAGCAGTTGGTACTTGTAACAACTTGATAAATTGAATCTGTTGGGGACTCAATTTTTGTGAAAGTACCTGATTTAAATTAAGTTTTTGCATATATAGCGTACTCTAAAATATTTCTTTTCTTAAAAATAATTGGCTTTTCAAAAGGAACCTACTCCTTGGTCAATTTGCCCATTCAAATTTAGGAAATTACAGCAAAATTTTGACAAAAAGCTTATTATATCGTTTTTTTGCATTCCATTTTAAAACATTGATTAGCTTTACTTGTCAATTATATAGCAGATAACATTCAACTCTTATGGCATTCAACAAACGATCAAAGATTAAATTATTGCTGGAAAGTGATAAAATCGGAGAACAGGCTACTATCATGGGCTGGGTCAGAACAAAAAGAAGCAACAAAAGCGTATCTTTTATTGCTGTTAATGACGGCTCTATTATTAACAATTACCAAGTAGTTGCAGACCCGAATGTCATTAATGAGGACACTTTAAGGAGAATTAATACAGGTGCTTGTATTAAAGTAACTGGAAAAGTAGTCGCTTCTCAAGGATCAGGTCAAGATTCTGAGCTAGTAGCGGAAAGTATTGAGGTATTGGGTGAGGCTGATGCTGAAAAATACCCATTACAGCCTAAAAAACATTCCATGGAATTCCTTCGTGACATTGCCCACTTGAGGATGAGAACCAATACTTTTGGCGCTGTATTCAGAGTCAGACATGCCTTGGCTTTCGCCGTGCACCAATATTTTAATAACAAAGGTTTCTTTTACATTCACACTCCTATTATCACTGCTTCTGATGCCGAGGGAGCAGGTGAAACTTTTAAGGTTACCACTTTAGACCTTAAAAACCCACCTTTAACTGAAGAAGGTAACATCAATTATACTGAGGATTTCTTTGAAAGAGAAACCAATCTAACCGTATCTGGTCAATTGGAGGGTGAGTTGGCTGCCATGGCCCTATCAGAGATTTACACTTTCGGCCCGACATTCAGAGCTGAAAACTCAAACACAACAAGGCATTTGGCTGAATTTTGGATGATCGAACCAGAAATGGCTTTCTACGATGCCGAAGACAATCAAGATTTAGCTGAGGATTTCCTTAAGTCCATCATCTCTTATGCGATGGAAAACTGTAAGGAAGATCTAATGTTCTTAGATAAAAGAGCTGCGGAAGAAAATGCCAAGAAACCGGTGAACGAACGCAGCGAAATGGGATTGCTAGAAAGACTTCAATTTGTGGTAGAACATGACTTTGAAAGGTTGACCTATACTGAGGCCATTGAAATCCTTCGAAACTCTAAGCCGAACAAAAAGAAAAAGTTCAAATACCTAATTGAGGAATGGGGAGCTGATCTTCAATCTGAACATGAAAGGTTCTTGGTGGAAAAACACTTCAAAAAACCAGTCATCCTGACAGACTACCCTAAGGAAATCAAAGCTTTCTATATGAAGCAAAACGAGGATGGGAAAACTGTTGCTGCAATGGATATTCTGTTCCCAGGTATTGGTGAGATTGTTGGGGGATCCCAAAGAGAAGAAAGCCTTGAAAAACTAACAGCCAGGATGGATGAGTTGAAAATTAGCCAAGAAGAACTGTACTGGTATTTAGATACGAGAAGATTCGGGACCACCCCACATGCTGGTTTTGGGCTCGGATTTGAAAGAATGGTCCAATTTGTCACTGGAATGGGGAATATCAGGGATGTGATAGCCTTTCCAAGAACACCTGGAAACGCAGAATTTTAAGAAAGATCAAGTTAAAAAGAAAGCTCGAAGATATCTTCGAGCTTTCTTTTTAGTCTATTTTCAGTAAAATATATGTTCTTGGGATCGCCTCAACAATATCAGAAGCTATTGTCCCCCTTAATCTATTTTTTGAAGCTATTTGTCCGGCCAAGCCATGTTGATAAACTCCACAAACAGCCGCATTTTCGACAGAATAACCTTGACCAAGAAAAGAAGTAATCATTCCCGTAAGCACATCACCAGAACCTCCAGTTGCCATATGCTTATTTCCAGTTGAATTAAAATACTGTTTTCCATTAGGAAGTGAAATTGCGGTATGTGCCCCTTTAAGTATCAATATGCATCCGTGTTTCATAGAAAATTCCAGAGCCTTGTCAAGTCTTTCTTTATGATTTTGGCAAGGGCCCACCAGTCTCTCAAATTCCTTCACATGCGGGGTAAGGATTACATTCTCATTCAAATAATTTAGAAGACCTGGTTGTTTGGCAAGGATATTTATGCCATCCGCATCAATTACCAAAGGGCCTTTATAATTTTCAAGAAATTTTCCCAGAAAACAGCTAGAGGTTTGGCTTGTTCCCATTCCAGGCCCTATGCCAATGGCATCGAACCGAGACAAACTTTCGCTGTCCACTGAACCAGCCAGTTCATTTTCACCTTCTCCAGTTAAAACTTGAGCTTCAGGCAGACTACTTTGCAATATCCCCATGCCACACTTGGGAGCTAAACAAGTAACAAGGCCACTTCCTGTCCTCAATGATGCTGTAGCTGCCATTTTTAAAGCGCCCATAGAACCATAGCTTCCACCACAGACCAAAACTTTCCCAAAATCCCCTTTATGGCTAAACCTTCCAAATCTTAAATGCCGCTTAGCCACATCTTTATATTGCAAATAATACTTACCTTCTGAAAACTGCCCAAAGAAAGGCTGGCTAATACCAATATTAGCTACCTTCAAATGACCAACAAATCCTGCATGCTCTGGGAATAATAATGAATATTTAGGAAACTGAAAGCTAATAGTAATATCAGCAATGAAAGCGTCACCTTCAACACATTCATCGGATGGCAAACCAGAAGGAATATCCACTGCTATTTTGTTTACATGGATAAGCCTATTTAACCTTTTTACCAAAGCTAAAAAATCGCCAGACAGCGGTCTATTAACTCCAATTCCCAAAAGAGCATCTATGATCACATCAAAATCAAATTCGATATGTTGGATATCTTCTTCTGTCAAGCTTACTGCAGGTAATTTGTCAGGTAGCAATTCTCTATTTAACCTACAGTCAGCTGATGCATTATCATGATCCCCTACCAAGAAAACAACTACATCAAACCCTTTTCTCCATAATAACCTTGCAATTGCTAAACCATCTCCCCCGTTATTACCGTGCCCACAGCAAATACCAATTCTATCATTTCTATGGTATTTCTTTTCAAACCAATCACAAAATGCCTGGGCGGCATTTTCCATAAGTCGGTGCGACGTAATTCCTCTATCACTAATAAAGTCAGCATCTAATTTCTTTACTGATCTTCCAGAAATTATTTCAAGCATCTTTCTTTTCGTTAAGTATTTACCAATTTATATCCCGGGAACCTAACTCGCAACAAAAACATCATACCCAATACAAAAAATATTCCAAGTACTAAAGAGCTAACTCTCATACTTCCAGTAAACTGTTCTATAAACCCATATGAAAAAGTACCAAATACAATCCCAAACTTTTCAGTAACATCATAAAAGCTAAAATAGGAAGCAGTATCTTTTGTCCCTTCTGGAATCAGTTTAGAATATGAGGATCGGGAAATAGCTTGAATTCCTCCCATAACTAAACCAACCACAAATGCCAATGCGTAAAACTCCAATTCTGTAGTTACAAAGTATGCAGCAAGGCAAATTCCTATCCATATGATCACCATGCTCATAAGGGAAAACTTATTCCCTTTTAGCTTAGAAATCCAAGCAAAGAAGTAGCTTCCCAAAATAGCCACTACCTGAATGATCAAAATTGTAATGATCAGTTTATCACCTTCCAGTGCCAATTCCTTATCTCCAAATGAAGCAGCCATATACATTACTGTCTGAACGCCCATGCTGTAAAACAAAAAGGAAAGCAAAAACTGCTTCATATCAGACTTCCTCCTTACTTCATTAAAGACAGTACGGATTTCTTTGTATCCAGCCCAAAGCAAAGAAGTCTCTTGATCCTTTTTCCTGGAATTTCTAGGCAAAACATTAAACGGAATCAATGCAAAGCCTGCCCACCAAACACCTGTCATCAAAAAAGACCATCTAGCAGCAACTCCTCCATCTTCAATTCCAAAGAACTCTGGCTTTTGAATCATCAAGAGATTAATGATGAGTAAAATTACACTTCCTATATAACCTAATGCGAAACCCTTCGCACTAAGCATATCATATTCATCACTATTACTTATCTCAGGTAAGAAAGCATTGTAGAACACAATACTACCGGCATATCCTATACTGGCCAAAACACTACAAATAATACCAAATTCAAGATTCGATCCATCAAAGAAAAATAAACTTATACAAGATATAGAACCCAATAAGGCAAATATCTCCATAAAGAGTAATTTCTTTCCACCATAATCAGCCATACCGGACAAAAGTGGTGAAAGGATGGCTATAACAAGGAAAGAAAAGGAAATCGACCAGGAATACAAAACCGTATTCACAATATCAAATCCAAAAAAAGATACTATATCACCCCCAGAAACAGACTTGGTGACACTATTATAATATACTGGAAATATCGTGGAAGTAATCACTAGACTATAGACTGAATTGGCCCAGTCATACATAGCCCATGCAAAATGCACTTTTTTACGGTCAAGATTCATCCATGTGGATTTTATTTGATATCAAAATAAAAAAGCTACCTTATGCGATAAGGTAGCTTTTTTTAATCTTCAACTATTTCCAGTTACTCAGCTGTTGTTTTACCAACCGAAGCATAAAGAATTTTTCTTGCATCTGCTTCTCTAAGTTCTAGCTGTATATCAGCTATCGGCCCCATTTTCACATCACGGTCAGCCTTTAGGGAAATATAAATTTGATCTCTTTCAGCTTCCGATAAGTTATCCTTCTCTTGGTTAACCCAAAGCAAAATATCATTGGTAGTGATCAAAGCATCATTTGCCTGAATTCTTGGTTCGCTACCATACATACTAGGATTTTTAGGCTTACCTACGTAAAGGTAAGATATCAGAGACTTTTTCTCTAGCTTTTGAAGCTGAGAAGCCTGAGGCAACTTCTGCTCTACCAGTAACTCTTGTTCTCTCAATACAGTGGTCACCATAAAGAAAAACAAAAGCATAAAGATAATATCCGGCAAGGCTGATGTAGGAATACTTTCCTCAGTCTTTGTTTTTTTCTTAAACTTAGCCATAATTATTCTCCTGTTTTATCTGGTTCAGCGATCGATATTGCCATTGGGATATTCTCCTTACCTCTTTCCATCAACTCTTTCTCGGCTGCACTTCTACTGGACAGTGCCCTGTATTCATCAGCTGTCAATCCCACTCTTTCAGCATAGATCTCAAAATACGCTTTCTTAACTAAATCAAGCACCTCTAGGTATAGCTCGTAGCTGGTACCACGATTGGTCTTGATAGATACTACTGCTTCATTAGGGTGATCAGAGGACTCTGGACTTCTACCTGCCTCTCCTTTCAGTGAAGGAGGTAGGCTATTAAAAAGATCCATATTCTCTTGATCAGGATTTCCAAAGTTTAAAACAAACTCTTTAACTTCCTGATCCAATCCCTCGGAGTTATCCCTGAAATCATCTTCAACCAGTAATTGGTCGTTTGAATTGATCAATATTTTAAAAATATTTCTCTCATTCTTTTTAATATCAGGTGGTGGCACATTAGGATCTTGCTTAGGAGGCAAGATGGTCGTGATACCTTTGTCAGAAGCAATTGTTGTTGTTACAAGAAAGAAGATAAGTAGCAAGAAGGCGATATCCGCCATGGAACCTGCATTTACCTCCTGACTCATTCGGTTTTTCTTTCTTGCCATCTTAAATTACTTTATGATTTTACTTATTTCAGTAAATACAATTCCTACTAATGAAAGAAAGAATAGTATGTAAGTAGTTAGCAATACTCCTCCAACAGCCTTAGAAGCTCCTGGGGTTAAGTTGAACGGTTCAACGGCGAATTTTGGTAATACCTCATCTCCAGACACAGAGTAGGCAATGAAGAACAATACCGCAACACCAATTACACCGACACCTATCTTAAGCAAACTTTTTGGGTTATCGATTGACTTGATCAAGGGCATTACTATTGCAAATAATATCCCCAATCCAATCAACAAATAACTCACATATAGCATGATATCGTAAGAATCCATATCGTTTAGTTCTTTGGTTGATAAATTTTATTTAATGAAAGCTACAAACAGCAGACTATTATTTAGTCAACTTGTGCTTAACAAGGATATCTACCAAAGTGATAGAAGCATCCTCCATATCGTTTACCAAAGAGTCGATTTTCGCCACACAATAGTTATAGAACAACTGTAGGATAATCGCTACGATCAAACCAGCTACAGTGGTCAAAAGGGCAATTTTAATACCACCTGCTACAAGAGATGGAGAGATATCACCAGCTGCTTCGATAGAGTCAAAGGCACCGATCATACCAATTACTGTACCCATGAAACCAAGCATTGGAGCAAGGGAGATAAATAGGGAAATCCAAACCAATCCTTTTTCCAAACGGCCCATTTCAACAGAACCATAGGCAATGATTGACTTTTCAACCATCTCAATACCTTCAGAATATCTCATCAAACCTTGGGTAAAGATAGAAGCTACTGGACCTTTAGTGCTTTTAGTAACATCTTTAGCAGCTTCGATACCGCCTTGGTCAAGAGCATCTTCTACTTTAGCAAGAAGTTTTTTGGTGTTGGTAGTAGAAAGGTTAAGGGTAATGATTCTTTCCAAAGCTACTGCAAGACCCAAAATCAAACAGATCAATACCGGAGTCATAAAGGTAGGATCACCTTCGATGAACTTATCCTTGATTATTTGGTGGAACGGTTGGTCTTCTACCACGATCTCGTCATCAGCCATCACTGGCGCAGGATCTGGAGCGACTTCTTCCTCCATCATCATTTCAGTAGTGTCTCCAGCAGAAGTCTCTTCTGCGGTGTCTTGTGCTTTTGTGATAACCGGAGATAAAAGCAGTCCGGTAAGCATGAACAAAGCGATTAACTTTTTCATAATTTAGTTTTTAATAGACTTTAAATAAAGGTTAAACGGTTTCTAATTTTAATATTGAGCTTTTAAAGATATAATTTTTTCAATTCAAATGACAAGGGATGATGTTATAATTTTTTCCTTATATCTAATACTACTCCCCATTTTCCATACTTCCTTACAAGGTAACCATCTTTTTATGAACTAAAAAAGCTTTACTTATAAGAATGACAAACGGTAAAATAATTATGAATCAGAGCAGTAGTTTGAAAGAACATTATTGGCCATCCTATATCCAAATGGTATTGACAGGGTGTAAAGTGCAGAGAGGAAGGGATTCGAACCCTCGATACCCTTTAGGGGTATACACGCTTTCCAGGCGTGCTCCTTCGACCGCTCGGACACCTCTCTGTATTTCTCGCTAACAATCGAAGCGACAAATAAATATATAATATTTAGTTCCTGCAAATAAACGAAAGCTTATTTAAGCAAAAATACGCGATTTCAGGCTGTATTCAAACATTACCCATTACTAGCAACCTGATTATCAACCCTTTGTTTTATTGAAAAATTTTATATTTCTTATGGCTATTTGCAAGAAAATTCATCGAAGCCTGATCAATTGCTGGTCAATGACATCTCTCCTGCAATAGGAGTTATCAGCTTCCTTCTAATTTCATCCTCATCCGTCTCATTGGCAAGCAGGAACATCATCTTACATATGGCAGCTTCTGAAGTAATGTCTCCTCCACTAAGCACCCCAAGTCGCTTTAGTTCTTTACTTGTTTCATACCTACCTTGGATTACCCTACCACCATTACATTGGGAAACATTTAGAATAATTATCCCTTTCTCTACTGCTTTCTGAACACTTTCGATAAACCAAGGCTCAGTAGGACTATTTCCCGAACCATAGGTTTCCATTACCACTCCCCTTAAACCTTCAATTCTGAAACAACTGTCTATGACTTCAGATGTAATCCCCGGAAACAGCTTTAGGATCATTACCCGCTTATCCAGCTTGTTGAGGTACTTTAACTGCACCCCTTCCTTAAATGGCTTAATGGCAGAGTAATTATAATCGATCACAATGCCCGACTCAGCCAGTGGAGGATAATTTTCAGACTCAAATGCATCAAAATGCACACTCTGCATCTTCTTGGCCCTATTACCTCTCAGCAACAAGTGGTTAAAAAAGATACAAACTTCAGGTACGATAGGCTTGCCATTGGCTTTGGAAATAGCTATCTCCAAAGAAGTCATCAGGTTTTCCCTAGCATCTGAGCGCATTGCACTAATGGGAAGTTGGGCTCCAGTAAAGATCACGGGTTTACTCAGTCCTTTTAGCATAAAGCTCAGCATTGAAGCCGAATAGGCCATAGTATCTGTCCCATGAAGCACCACAAAACCATCATAAGTATCATAATTTTCATATATGATATAAGCCATATCCACCCAATGCTGCATATTGACATTAGAAGAATCTATCGGTTCGGGAAATGATATCACCGTAATGGCAATATTCATATTGGTCAAATTGGGTATCTTCTCCAGGATCTGACCAAAGTTAAAGGGCACCAAGGAACCTGACTCATCATAAGCCATTCCCAAAGTCCCCCCTGTATAAATGATCAAAACTGAGGATTTGATTTCGCTCTTTGCGGCGGTATTTAATCTTACGATCTTATAATTCATACATTAGATCGGTTAAAAACTTTGTTGGCATTCAAATTAGTAATTTCAGCGACCTTATCAATTGTACTCTCTGTCAAATCGCCTACTCTTTCTGCTATAATTGGAATATATTCTGGAGAATTTCTTTTCCCTCGATGCGGCACAGGAGCCAAATAAGGCCCGTCCGTTTCCAAAACGAGATGTTCAAGGCCTATTTCAGGCAACACTTTATCCAAACCTCCATTTTTAAATGTTGACACACCACCTATGCCCAACAAAAATCCCATATCAATAATTTCCTTTGCTTGACTAAGGGAACCAGTAAAACAATGAAAAATCCCAGTCAAAAGATCATCTTTCTCTTTCCTTATAATTTCAATGGTCTCATCAATGGATTCCCTACAATGAAGTATGATAGGCAGATGCTTTTCTTTTGCCCAAGCAATCTGAACCTTCAAAGCCTCCTTTTGCAATTCAAAAAGACTTTTATCCCAATAAAGATCCGTACCTATCTCCCCGATGGCGACAAACTCACGCTTGGCCAACCAATCCTCCATAATGTAGAGCTCTTTTTCAAAACCCTTCTTCACATCACAGGGATGCAGCCCCATCATGGGGACGCACATGTCTGGGTATTTTTGCTCAGCTTCCAACATGGCATCTATGGATTCCACATCCACATTGGGCATATATATCTTATCCACACCATTCTCCCTACACCGTTGAATCACCTCATCTCTATCACTATCGTACTTTTTGGAATAAATATGGGCGTGGGTATCAATAAAATGCATCAGTATCTCCTCTCTTTCCAATTAATTTTCGAAGGCCAAAAATAATACACTATTGTTGACCATGAAATTACTAGATGATAAACTTCAAAAATAAATAATTCTCCCCAATTCACTTTACCCTTACAATTATGGGTTAACTTCTTAATAAACGCAGCTTGAACCCATATTTTCCCTAACCATATTAATCCTCCAAGCCATATGTTAAAAACAAGCACTGTAATGATGGCAGGAAAAAACAAAGCCTGCAGTACCAGCAAAAGTTTCCATCGAAAGGGTAAGCTCAAAGCTCCACGCATCCATCGCTTTCTTTGGCGCATCAGCTGAAAAAAGTTTTTTTCGCCCTTAGTATATACCAAACTTCTAGAAGTCATTTGATGAACTGGATGATACCCTTTTTCCATCACGGCTTGTCCAAGTGCAAAATCTTCCGTCACTGAAAATCCAAGTGACTCATAGCCTCCAATAGCTTCATAAGCCTCCCTGCTTACCAGCATATTGTTCCCGACAGCAGTTAATAGTTTCCCCAAATCTGCGGTGACTTTAATCATCCCAAGGGTAATCCACCAATCCATTCCTTGAAGCCTCTCAAAGATATTTTCACCCACCACCTCTGTCACTCCAACTATTAGCCCATATTGGGGTTCAAAAGCGCTAACCATTTCCTCTACCCAAAACTCATTAGCCCTGCAATCCGCATCTGTAAACAGCAAAAGCTCTCCATTGGCCACTTGTGCCATTTGTGCCAAAGCATTGGCCTTGCCATTAAGATGGGAATAGCGCGTTTCTATTTCCACATAAGTACGATTGGAAACTTTATTGGACCAACCTCTTAAAATCTGTCCCGTATGGTCTTCACTTTGGTCATTACCTACTATAAATTCAATCTTTTGAGGAGGGTAATTTATAGACTCAAAAGACTTAAGGCATGCTTTTATAGTACCGGCCTCATTTCGAGCAGGTAAAAGAACCGACACCATAGGTAAATCAACATTCCTTTTACTGTAATCTTTAAAATTGAAACGAATAAAAAAAAACAATAGGAAGTCCTGGACCAATAACAAAACAACTAATATCAATGCAATGAAGAGCATCATAACACTTCGGTTTGATATTTTTGGTCTTGTAGATAGTCTAGGTATGATGGTAAAACTTTCTTGATAATAGAGACCGTTTTTAGCTGATCATGAAATAATATAATTGAACCATTTTGGGTGTATTTTATTGTTTTGGACAAACATTGCTTTGGAGGTTGTCGCGGATCATAATCTCCCGAAAGCACATCCCACATGATGATTTGGTATTGATCTGAAAGCACTGTTAACTGGCTCCGTTTTAATCTCCCATAAGGAGGCCTAAACAAGCCTGTCACTTTACCGGTTACCTCCTGGATGATATCATTGCAAAAAGACACATTATTAATATAAGTTGCGGTGTTTACTCTATTCCCCTGTAAGTGGTTAAAAGTATGGTTACCGATTTGGTGTCCTTCTTCCACTACCCTCTGAGCAATTTCCGGGTATTTCTTAACATTATCTCCTACCATGAAAAATGTTGCCTTCATTCCCCTTTCAGATAGCTGATCCAAAATATAAGGGGTGATTTCCGGAACAGGTCCATCATCAAAAGTCAAATAAACCTTAGCCTCCTCCCTGGATTTATTCCAGACATATCTTGGAAAAAGGCGTTTGATAAGTCGAGGCACATAATGAATGATCATAGCCCATTATTTGAAGCGAATACTCAACAAGGTGATGTCATCCCTACGAGCTATCTCTCCAGAAAATTCATTCCATTCCTCAAAAAAAACTTCATGGAAATATTCAGGGGAAATGCAATTGTTCCTATTGACAAAAGACATAAACCGTTCCTCTCCATATTCTTCATCATTTGCATTGAAAGCTTCTGTCAAGCCATCTGTATACATGTGTAAGGTAAAGTCACTTAATCCAGAGCGCTCACCTTCTTCTAAAAACGGTAACTGCTTAAAGGCCCCCAAAATGGTAGTCCCTGCTTCCAAAAGCTCACTTTTACCTTCTTTCTCCCAACAAAGCACAGGCGGATTATGACCTGCATTGATAAATTTCAGTGTTTTGGTCTTATAATTATAATGCCCTAAAAAGAAAGTAATGAACCTTTCCCCATTAGTGTTTTCAAATATGGTAAAGTTTAACTGTTCCGCAACCATCTTCAAGTCAGATGAGCTTCTGAGCAAAGTTCTCAATGCCGCCTGAAAGTTGGACATTAACAAAGCCGCTGGCATGCCTTTGCCTGACACATCAGCAATACAAAAGAAAACTTCATCTTCCGATTTCTCTATCAAATCATAATAGTCCCCACCAACCGTGCTATGGGGGTAGTAAGTTACTTTTGCATCAATTTTATCCTTAACAGGTAAGGTAGCCGGAAACAACATCCGCTGCACATTGCTGGCGATTTCCACTTCACGCTTCAACCTTTCTTGCTCCAATTGCCTTCTAGCAAATCGTTTGTTTTCTAATGCCACTACCAGGATATTGGTCAACGCCTGTGTAAAGTCGAGATCTAACTCCTGTTCAGTATCTTTTATTTTTAGCAGTAAAATAGCGAGCATCTTATCCTTATGATAAACCGGAACATATATATCCAGTTCATTAAATGAATAATCCTCCGGCATCACTAAATTCAGCTTCCCAATTTCCCGATTATCATCCACATCAGTGTGAGGAATAAGCTTGGGAATATTTTGCTTCACCCCATGTTTTACCCTTTCTTCAAATCCTTCTGAATTGGCCACATACAAAACCAAAGACCTAATATTAAGATGCACCAAACAGGTAAACTTAAATATGTTGAGTAGAACAGATTCTGTTTTGTTCTCATTGATGGCCTGCGTGATTTCCAGCAGAGCCTTGAGCTCAAGTTCTTTTCTTTGATATTTTACTGTTTCTGCAGTCAAACCCTTGTCATTTACATTGTATTGTGTTCCATAAGGCCTTTCTTGGTAGCCAGATAATAATAAGCCCTTCCTTCTTTCACTACCTCCACTTCATCAAAAATCTCTCTATCAGGCTCCTTTAAGCATTTGATCAGTTCCCTTTCATAAAGCCCTTGTAAGACCAGCAATAACCGCTCTTCTTCCCAACCAAGCGTCTCTTTAAGGTAGCTAAAAGGCTGTACAAAATACAATTCGTCCATTAATTCATACTCTTCCTCTGACATCCTAATCTAATGTTTAAGTAAATTTAGGTCTATTCAAACACATTACCTTCCTTTCCACTTGAATTTCCCGAAAAATGAAGACAAAGCCACAACAATCACAAAACAAGGATGACAGAAACTCGCGTAAATAAAACTTAAAAAAGGTGCTTTTATTTCATATCCTTCCAAAACTTTATTCATCACAACATACTCCACACCTAATTTAAGTACCCAATAAAGCAAAAAAAGAAGCGGCATCCAGCCAGACCCCAATAGTAGCAGCGGACTTAACAAACTAGCCAAGGAAAACCCAGCGGTCACCACTGCTCCAAATGCATTTTCCATGGATTGATGCTGGTTCCATTTACTAATCCATCGCGCCCTTTGTGCAAGGAATAAGCTCCAGCTTTTTTGTGCCTTGGTCCTAACCAATACTTTTTTATCAGTGAAATAATGAATTGCATGATGTCCAAATGCCCTTACCATTTTCTCCAACAAAAACGAATCATCTCCTGAGCGCTGTTCACTGTTTCCTTGATAACCACCCAAATGTTGGAAAGCTTCTTTTCTGTAACCCATATTAGCAGCACTACACATGATGGGTTTATTGATCTGAAAAAAGAAATTGGTCATCAACAAAATACTGGACCATTCTATTTGTTGGAATTGATTGAAGTTACTTTTTCTGTCTTCTGACATCACAGGCCCAGCCACCATTTGAACTTTGGGGTCGTTAAAAGGCTGAAGCATATTTTCGACCCAATCTGTAGGCAAAACACAATCAGCATCAGTCGTTAAAATAATATAGCCGTTGGAAAGAACCACTCCTTGTTCAATCGCTCCTTTTTTCCCTTGCTCCTGACTTTGGACCATTAAAAAATGGCTATAACTTTTTCCTTTGATCCAGGACTCAACGTATTCTGCCCCACCATCTTCGCTGTCATCATCAATCAAAATAACCTGCAAGCTTGGATAAGTTAATTTCTCCAAGCTTTCCAACAACTTGGGTAATTGGCTCTTTTCATTCCTAAAAGGAACCAATAAGGTAACTGGATAATCGAAAATATTCATTTTCTCTGTAGTCTTGCCCTTTGACTTACGCCAAAAAACGGCCAGCATCACCAATATGGCCAAATAAATAACCAAGGCTCCAAAAAAGAAAAATGCCAAAAGATTCATGCCCATGGGAGGATTTCTACTAAATTGCGCTAATGGGCAAAATAGCGAAAAAGGAGGTGAAAGAACAAATCATTTTAGGAATTGATCCCGGCACAAATGTGATGGGCTATGGATTGATTTTGGTAAAAGGAAATAAATATGAGACCATACAATATGGTGTTATCCACCTTAAGAAATATGGTTCTCATGAACTAAAACTGAAAAAGATTTTTGAACGGATTATCGGCATTATCGATGAATTCTTGCCGGACAAAGTAGCTTTGGAAGCTCCCTTTTATGGACAAAATGTCCAGTCTATGCTGAAGTTAGGGCGGGCTCAAGGAGTGGCGATGGCAGCAGCGTTGGCCAGGGATATCCCCATTGCCGAATACTCTCCCAAAAAAGTAAAACAATCTGTCACTGGAAATGGTAATGCCTCCAAAGAACAAGTGGCTGAAATGCTCAAAACACTTTTAAAAATTGAATCAATCCCCAAGCTATTGGATGCTACCGATGCATTGGCTGTGGCACTATGCCACCATTTCCATGATGGACGATTACAAACACGAGGAAGAACCGCAGGATGGAAAGCCTTTTTGGAAGAAAATCCTGATAGGGTCAAATAAAAAACCACAGCTGGTAGCAAAAAAGAATCAATTCTCTCTTTTCATCTTTCCAACTGTGGTTAATAATACTCAATAGCCTTTGCTTCTAAAAGTGCACCCAGCCTTGTGCTTTTAGCTGAACGGCCGTTTCACTTTTTGTCACCATAAACTTCCCTTCATCTGCTTTGGTCACATGACCGATAAAATGAATATCTGGGTGTTTTTCCAACTTATGAAAATCATCTTGACTGATCGTAAACAACAATTCATAATCCTCTCCCCCATTCAAAACACAAGTAATCGGATCTAAGTTGAACTCTACCGCTGTATCAAAGGTTTGCTTATCGATTGGTAATTTATCCTCATAAATCATTACCCCGACATTGGATTCTTTACAGATATGAAAAAGTTCAGAGGCTAGTCCATCTGAGACATCCATCATAGCTGTAGGAACCACATCCAACTCCTTTAGCTCATGGATGATATCCATTCTGGCGTCGGGTTTAAGTTGCCGGCCTGTCACATAAGAGTACTTATCCAATTGAGGTTTCATATTAGGGTCAGCCATAAATACCTCTTTTTCTCTTTCCAAAACCTGAAGGCCGATTAAAGCTGCTCCTAGATCCCCAGTAACACAGATAATATCATTTACTTTGGCTCCAGAACGATATACTTCCTTGCCTTTTTCTACCTCTCCAATAGCAGTTACAGAAATTACCAAACCGGACCTTGAACTGGTGGTATCTCCTCCGATAACGTCAACATTATAATGTTCTGCTGCGGCATTAATTCCTGCATATAAAGCCTCCACCGCCTCCACAGAAAATCTATTGCTCAAGGCAATACTTACAGTTATCTGTTTGGGAAAGGCGTTCATAGCTGCTACATCTGAAATATTGACAGCAACCGCTTTGAACCCCAAATGATGAAGTGGTGCATAGGAAAGATCAAAATGAACCCCTTCAAGTAAAAGGTCAGTAGTGATTACCTTTACCTTGTCCCCTGCATCCAATACCGCTGCATCATCACCGATTCCTTTTAAAGTTTCCTGATGTCGTATTTTTATTTTACTATTCAACTGATCAATCAGACCAAACTCTCCCAGTTCTCCTATTTCTGTTCTCTTTTCACTCATGATATACTTTTCTTAAGCTTTTCTGTTCTTTCAAGAATTTATTCTAAACTTGAATCTATCTCCTGACACAATTCCACCAAAACACCATTGGTGGATCGAGGGTGCAAAAATACAATTAATTTATGATCCGCACCTCTTTTTGGTACATCATTGAGCACTTCGAAACCTGCTTCTTGAAGTCTTTTCATTTCTGCATAAATATCATCAACTGCAAATGCAATATGGTGCAATCCTTCATTTCTTTTTTCGATAAACTTACGAATAGGACCTTGACTATCACTTGACTGAAGCAGTTCTATCTTGGTTTCTCCCACTTGAAAAAAAGAGGTAACAACTTCCTCTCTTTTTACCGCTTCTTCTTTATAAGATGGCTTACCAAGGAGCTTTTCAAACAATTCTGTGGATTTTTTTAGGTCTTTCACAGCTATTCCTAAGTGCTCGATTTTTCTCATGCGCTAAATTTGTATATTTGTAGTAGGAATTATTTCTAAGTTAAGCATGTTTATAGCTTAATCTAAATTCACTTGAACATTAATCTACAGAAAATATGATCATCGTTTCAGACAAAGCAAAAGAGCGGATCCTAGAATTGAAACAGGAAGAGGGCAGAAAGGACAATGAGAATATCCGAGTATCGGTAAAGGGCGGTGGCTGCTCGGGCTTGATGTACGACCTAGGCTTTGACGAGAACATTGCCGATAGTGACAAAGTATTTGAAGACAATGGAATCAAGATCCTTGTAGATAAAAAAAGCTTACTTTACTTGGCTGGCACCACCTTGGAATTCACCGATGGCCTGAACGGCAAAGGTTTTCAATTTGTCAACCCTAATGCTTCCCGCACTTGCGGATGTGGAGAAAGCTTCGCCATCTAAAAAGCAAATCGAACAAACTCATTTTAAAGACCGGCCTAAATAGTCGGTCTTTTTTGTTTCCTTTCTCGTTTTTTAGGGCTCATTTATTACCTTTGCCGAAAAGGAAATAAGACCCAAGTATATGGAAAACACAATCAAAAAAGTCGCGCTTAACGACAAGCACATTGAATTAGGAGGAAAAATGGTGCCTTTTGCAGGATATAATATGCCTGTCAGGTATTCCTCAGACAAAGAAGAGCACAATACTGTTAGAAATGGCGTAGGCGTTTTTGATGTTTCCCACATGGGCGAATTTATGGTCAAAGGCCCCAATGCTTTGGCCTTGATCCAAAAAGTCACTTCCAATGATGCTTCCAAGCTGGTCATTGATCAAGCACAATATTCTTGCTTTCCAAATGAAAAAGGAGGAATCGTGGATGACTTGATCGTCTACAAGATGGGCGAAGAAGAATATATGCTGGTAGTCAATGCTTCCAATATCGATAAAGATTGGGATTGGGTAAATCAACATAACACTGTAGGAGCCGAGTTGGAAAACATTTCTGATGAAATCTCTCTATTTGCTGTTCAAGGCCCCAAAGCAACTGCTGCATTACAAAAATTGACATCAGTGAAATTGGATGAAATCAAATTCTATCATTTTGCTATCGGTGAATTTGCAGGTATACAAGACGTCATTATTTCTGGAACGGGATACACTGGAGCTGGTGGCTTTGAGATTTATGTCAAAAATGAAGATGCCCTTGCTGTTTGGGATGCGATATTTGAGGCGGGTGCTGAATTTGACATCAAGCCTATTGGCCTTGGTGCCAGAGATACATTGAGATTGGAAATGGGGTACTGTCTGTATGGCAACGACATTGATGACACCACCTCACCTCTTGAGGCAGGTCTTGGCTGGATCACCAAATTCACCAAAGATTTTATCAATAGTGATAATTTAAAGCAGCAAAAAGAGGAGGGTGTTTCCAGAAAATTGGTAGGTTTTAAGTTTAAAGACAAAGGTATTCCAAGAGCCCACTATCCGATTCTCAATGAATCAGGTGAACAAATAGGAGAAGTTACTTCTGGAACCATGTCACCTAGTATGGGGATTGGCATTGGTTTGGGGTATGTGGATATCGCTTATGCAAAGCCGGGTACAGAAATCGCCATTAGTGTGCGAAACAAAAACTTGGCTGCTGTAGTGGAAAAACTACCTTTGCTAAAGAAATAAAAAAATCATTTAAATATAGAGTTCCTGTGCTGTATACAGGAACTCATTGCTTTTATTATGCCTAAAATCGAAGTCTGTCTAAGCCCTGAACTGGTACATCTGCACGATTTAAAAAACAAAATTGTAGTAGTTGTTGATATTTTTCGTGCCACCTCTACCATGATCACAGGATTGGCCAATAAGGTATCTTCAATAACTCCGGTGGCGGGTTTGGAAGCTTGCAGAAACATGAAATCCAAAGGCTATATCATAGCTGGAGAAAGGAATGGTCAAACTGCAGAAGGTTTCGAACTGGGAAACTCGCCACTAAGCTATCTGAACAATGCTTATGCCGGAAAGAAGATTGCCGTTACTACTACCAACGGAACACTGACAATTGAGAAATCAAAAAAAGATGCCGCTGAAGTTTTAATAGGGGCATTCTTGAATTTGCAGGCTACAGCAGATTACCTTATTCAGCAAGGCAAAGATGTGGTCATCCACTGTGCCGGATGGAAGGGGATGTTCAACTTGGAGGACTCTTTATATGCTGGCGCTTTAGTAAGTGTTTTGGCCAATGAGTTTGACTTTGATTGTGACGGCGCCATTGGAATGAAAGCCCTTTTTGAACAAAACCAAGGGGACCTTAAAAGCTTTCTGAGCCAAGCTTCCCACGCCAAGAGATTGCAAAACCACAATATTGATGCGGATATTGACTTTTGCCTGACTTTGGACAAATACAACTTCGTCGGAAAACTCGAAGGTGAGGAATTAGTAAAAGTATCACTTAATAAGGTGGTTTAACCACGGAGGTCACCAAGGATTCACAGAGAACACAGATATTTTATATTAAACATCATTTTGACCACAAGATGTTTAGTCTAAGAATCTATCACTCACCATCAATCCCCTCCCCTGAAGTGTATCTTCCCTTGCTTTACCAGGACTTAAGGTGTGGACAAGCCTAAGTCATTGATAAGAGAAACACGGATAAAACACGGGATAAACACGGGTTAAAGCAGGAACGTTAAAAATGTTAAATTCGTTAATACAGGACCGTTTTCATATCAGTCACCTGATTTTCCACAGACTGTCCAGTCCGTGTCGGTGATTTTCTTGTTCTAGCTGGCGGTATACAAGATGAACCAATCATTTCTGTACGATCAGTGCTGTCTTTGTGAGAATATTCTGAAGCGTAAAATATACTGTTGTGATAGCGGATATATTTAATAATAAATACACCTGTTATCAATTTTTCCCAAAATACAACTTTCTCCTTCACCTTCTTTAACCAAACCTCAGAGCACTTTGGGGCACCTCTGCTTTTTCTGTGATTCTTTAGACTATATTTCACTTGGGTCTTCCATCTACTTTGTGGTTTATCCTTTGCAATTCGGTCAATAGAATTTACCTTTGTGTTCCATGGAAAAGCACCACCAATTTATCCAGTCCAGATTGGATCAAGCGGCCTCTTCCAATAAATTGAGGACGCTTAAAACAACTTCCCCTCATAAAGTGGACTTCTTTTCTAACGATTACCTTGGTTACTCCACAAAAGGTCTGCTCAATCAACCAACCCCTCAAACTTCCTCTCCGCAATGGACAGGAGCCACTGGCTCCAGACTAATCAGTGGAAACCATCCTGAAATAGAGCTTTTGGAGCAGGATTTTGCTGATTTCATGGACAGCCCGGCAGCGCTACTTTATAATTCCGGCTATATGGCCAATGTAGGTCTACTTTCCGCATTGGGAGATAAGGAAAGCTGTTTTGTTTTTGATGAGCATGTCCACGCCAGTATTAAGGAAGGAATGCGTCTGGGCTTTGGACAAAAGATAGCCTTTAAACATAATGATCTGTTAGACCTCGAAAGAAAGCTTAAATTGCAGGCAGAAAAAGGCAAAAGAATTTTGGTGCTCACAGAAGGATTGTTTTCCATGCATGGGGATATCCCTGACATCAAAGAAATGCTCGCTCTTTGCCAAAAGTACCAAGCAGCCTTGATCATTGACGAAGCCCACTCTCTTGGAACTTTGGGACAGGATAAAAAAGGAATTTCAGCTTCATCCTACGGTCATCCAAACCTTTTTGCCAGGGTGATTACCTTTGGTAAAGCTGCCGGAGGGCATGGAGCAATGGTATTGGGTTCTAGCAAGCTCAGGGATTTCCTGATTAACTTTAGTAGGGCATTTATATATACCACTGCACCATCTATCGACCAGGTAAACAGCATTAAGGCTGCTTTAGACTTATTTAAAAATAAATATAATTTTCACCAACTTGATCAAGCAATTCAAACCTATTTGGACATGGTCAAGGAGTTACCTGGTAACTTTTCCCGAAACCCAAGTCCAATTCAGTATTGGCAATGTGCTGATATCCCCAGACTGAAGGAAAAAGTGAAATTATTACATCAATCAGGCATCAATTGCTATGCTATTCTATCACCTACGGTAAAACCTGGAGAGGAAAGAATTCGGCTGGTACTACACGCCTTTAATACTAAAAAAGAAATACAAGAGCTTATCTGCTTGTTGAATAAATAAAATGAACAATAAGGTATTTGTTACAGGAATAGGAACAGGAATAGGCAAAACAGTTTGTTCGGCAGCCCTTTGCAAAACATTTGGACACGCGTATTGGAAACCTGTGCAATGTGGTGATCTCGACCAATCTGACACCATTTTTATTTCCAAATATTCGCCAGGGACTTATATTCATCAAGAAGCTTACAGGTTAAAAACACCTCAATCCCCTCACTTGGCTGCACAGCTGGAGGATATTGAAATTTCCCTTCCTGCTTCACTTATTCCAAAAGGCACCGAAAAACTTTGTGTAGAGGGGGCCGGAGGACTTATGGTTCCCTTCAATGAAACTCAAACCTATCTGGATTTTCTATTGGAATCAAAACTGCATCCGGTAGTGGTCATCAGGCATTATTTGGGCAGCATCAACCATAGTTTGCTGACACTGCAAGCATTGACCTCGGCAGGAATTAAGGATTTCACCATAATCTGGAACGGTGAAGAAAATACTTCTTCCGAAAGTGCTATTTTGAAACGATTCACCCCTGTAGCACAATACAGAATGGATGAATGGGATATAGATAAAAATGAATTGCCGCATCTTAAAAATATCGGGTGAGATGAATTATCGTGAAGAGATGAGACCGGAGAAGAATAAAATTGGCATCACTAAAGCCATGGGAATTAATCCTTTAGGGCTATATGAATCTCAAGAAAGACAGAGGTACACTAAAAAGGAACATTCTTTTGACCAAAACCATAGTGGAGATTGGAAAGCAAGCGTTTCTCTCAGTTTATGGAAAAACATAAACGCGTACATCCAAGACCTGGGGCATAAACCAGAACGCTTTCCAGAGGAAGCCAAACTGCTTTCTTACCTCATCAACAAATTGGATTTACAACCTTCAGAAGGTCAGATGATCAATGCGGCCACTTCAAGGGGAAGCATTGATTTCCTATCCAGAATGCAGCTGGAAAACCCAAGTCTGCCTGTCTGGACTTCCCCTCATTCTACTTTAGGCTTTGCCAGCAGTTGGCCCAGCTTATTGCATGAATCAGATAGTTCCCTTTTCTTTCAATCCTCCACTTGTAGCAGCTTTGGACTGACTTTACAAAATGCCTTTGCATGGCTGAGTAGCGGTATGGCGGATAGTTTTATCGCCGCAGCAGTGGAATGCCCCACGGGTCAATTGACCATAGACCAAATGAAGGCGATTCGAATTTATGCCAATGGAGCGAATAATAACTACCCTTGCAGGTCCATGGATTTCGAGAAGGAACAAAATACCATGGTACTCGGTGAAGGGGCTTACGCTTTCGAGCTAAAGAAAAACAATAACAATGTACTTGCCTATTTGGATGGGGTGGGTTCGGCTGTAGAAAAGATCCACCATTCCACCGAATTATCCTCCCAAGGAAATTGCATATTAACTGCAGCAAAAAGGGCCTTAAATGCTGAATCTACTTCAGGTATTGATTTAATCATCGGACACTTTCCTGGCACCAAACTGGGAGATATAGCTGAAAAAAATGCTTACCAAACCGTCTTTGGCAACAAAGTTCCTTATACTATTTCCAACAAGTGGAAGATTGGACATTCACTTGGTTCCAGCTTAGCGGCCAATTTGGATTTGGCCATCTCCATCTTGCAAAACCAAGAACTGCCGGCATTACCCGACTACATCAAAAATGACTGTGCCCCACCTATTGCCATCAGAAGAATCTTGATTACAGCCTTAGGGTTTGGCGGGCAAGCTATCTGTGCGGTGGTTGGAAAATAGATTTATGATATTAGACGCTAGACATGAGAAAAATCTTATATCTAGGGTCTAATATCTAACTTCATATCATTTCAGCTTGTCATTGTTTTTGTGCCGATCAATATCTCTGATATTTTTCTTCTCAAAATTCTTTTCCAGAGCCTTAGTTAGGTCCACCCCTGTTTGATTGGCCAAGCAGATTAATACCCAAAGCACATCGGCCATTTCATCTCCTAGATCTTTGCCCTTGTCGCTTTCCTTAAAGGACTGTTCACCATATTTCCTGGCCATGATCCGCGCCAACTCTCCCACTTCTTCTGTCAAAATAGTCATATTCGTCAGCTCATTAAAATACCTTACCCCAACCGTTTTGATCCAATGATCTACCTTTTCTTGTGCTTCTTCTATCGTCATCTTTTTTTATTACAGCTTCCTTATAAATAATCGTTTTTTCTTTTGAGTTTGACATCAAACCATCTTCACTACTTTCCCTTCTTCCAATACCAATTCTCTATCCACCACTTTTGGAATATCTTCTTCATAATGGCTTACATAAATCATCGAAACATCGGGATGCCTTCCAATATGGTCGATCGTCTCACGGAACAAAATCCTTTGCTCATCATCCATGCCTTGAGCAGCCTCATCAAGGATCAATAGAGCAGGAGATTTTATTAGGGCCCTGGCCAAAAGGCAAAAGCGCTGGTTCTCCAATGGAATCTGGTGCAAAAGCATTTGGGCCACATGTTCTATCCTAAAGAGCTTCAACCATTCCATGGCAAGTTGCTCTTGCTCCTCACTTACTTTTTTAAACAAGCCAATAGAATCAAATAAACCAGAAAGCACCACCTTCAAACAGGTCTGGTTTCTGGGAAAATACCTGGCCAGTTCTGGTGACACAAAACCTATGGGGCGCTTGATATCCCAAATCGTTTCTCCGGTTCCTCGCTTTCTTCCAAATAGCACAATATCATTGGCATAAGCCTGAGGATTCTCTCCATTGATCAAACTTAGCAAGGTAGATTTACCCGCTCCATTGTGTCCTTTTAGAACCCAACATTCTCCTTGTTCCACTTCCCAGTTGACCTGATCCAAAATCACCTTGCCATTATATTGTATATGGATCTGGCTCATCTTTACCAGCGTATCAAATCGCTTAACCGGATTATTCTGGATCAATTCATCCAGCTTTTTATGATCAAATTGTGAAAGCGCTGCATGGTTGATCAGATCTCTTTCGTGAAAATCTTCTCTTCTCTCCAACTGCACAATTTTACCTCCATCCAATATAGCCACGTTTGTGATGGCATTGGGAATTTCCTCTGGAGAAGTCGTCATGATCACCTGAATCCCGGATGCTACCATGGCTTCCAATACCTCTCCAAAATGCTTTCTGGTATCTACATCCAAGCCGGTCATAGGTTGGTCCATTAGGAAAAGCTTTGGATTGCGTAAAAGCGCTCCCGCAATGGCCAGCCTCCTACTTTCACCATTGGAAAGCTTGATCAGAGATTTATCTTTTAAAACCTCCAAATCCAGTAACTCCATCACTTTTTTGACCGTCCAAGGTCCATCTTGCTTTGCCTCCACTTCTATCAGGTGTTCTACAACTGTGTCAGCCTCTTCAGATTCGGATGAATTGAAGCGTTGCTGATAATAAAAGTTTTGAAGGTTAGATTTATTGGTAAAAGTATATCTCTGGGAGACTACGGCAATCAAATCCCTAAAGCTATTGATCTTCCCTTGAGCTGTCATTTCCTTTTGATAATCCACGGCAAAGTCCCTAGTTACCCTACCCTCTGAAAGTACAGTCTTACCCAAAATGGTATCCAAAAAAGCGGTTTTCTCCGAACCTGAAGCACTTAGAATAGCCCAATTCTCTCCTTCCTGCATTTGGAAGTTCAGGCCCTGAAAAATGTTCCGGTCTAAATACCTGACATGAGCATTTTCGGTTGATAGAAACAAGGCACCCATCCTTTTAAACTTTATTTTTTGAATCAATACTGATGGTTACCGGCCCATCGTTCACCAAAGCCACTTTCATATCCGCCCCAAACTCTCCTGTTTGAATGGTTTTGCCCATTTCACTTTCCAACTGCTGAATAAATGACTCATACAACCGAATGGCTGTATCAGGCTTGGCCGCTTTGATATAGGATGGCCTATTTCCCTTTTTAGTACTGGCATGCAAGGTAAACTGGCTGATCAAAAGTATATCCCCGTCCACATCCAACAAGCTCTTGTTCATCACTCCATTCTCATCACCAAAAATCCTCAAGTTGACAATCTTCTTACTTAGCCAAGTGATATCCTCAGCATTGTCTGCCTCTTCAATCCCCAACAAAACCATCAAGCCTGCCCCTATTTCTCCCTTAATTTCTCCATCAATTTTCACTGAAGATTCCGAAACCCGCTGAATAACTGCTATCATTGTAATCGTATTTTTGAAATAAAACCTTGAAGTTAATTGAAATCAGCTAAGATTTACAGTTTTCCGGATGTCATTTTGGCTATTATCATCAGCCTAATGGGCTTTGTGGTTTTTAATTGGTTTCAATATTCATTACAGCATGAGTTGAATGGGCTTTTTGATGCCAATCAATATCAAAAGTCCTATGAATTCTTCAGGGGAAGCTTGGAAACCTATAGACTCAACTACCCCTTTAGTGTCCGCATATTAGTTCCTTGGTTGGCCGCCCAACTTCCATTTGATGACATTTACACAAATTTTAAAATTATAAACCTTCTTTTTGGAATAGCCTGGATACCTGTTTGGTTTTATGTTGCTCCGACTGTGGGATTGGACCGATTCAAAACTTGGCTGGGATGGTTTTGGATAACTTTCCATTGGGTGGGCATTTGGAAGGCCAATCTTTCCGACCCTATTACCGTAGACTTACCGCTTTACCTATTCCAACTTTTGCTGCTTTTGGCTTTGACCCAAAGGAAGTGGTGGCTTTTGATATTAATCGCGCCTATTGCTACCATTCAAAAAGAATCTTTTTTACCTATCCTTGTTGTGCTCTGCCTTTATCCCGGGATTCGATGGTTTCAAAAGGGTAAAAGAATACAGTTTATCTATTTGTTAGTGGCACTGGCATTAAGTTTTATTACCTTAAAAACTACCAGTCTTTATTTCCCCGGAGCAAATACTGGAAAAAATGCCATTATCAACCTTTTTAATAATACACTTGGTTTGATTGGTCATCCCGACCTGTTGCTTAGATGGGGGCTTTCACTATCCTTGGCTTATGGAGCTTTTATATGGATTATGATTTGGAATAGAAAACTTTTGATCTATTCAGAAAATGAATTCCAAAAAGTATTGTTTCCATTAGTTGGTGTATATCTATTCTTTAGTCTCTTTGCGGGAGGAGATTTTACAAGAATCGCATTTCTTGGAGCTCCATTTATGATGCTCCTGTTTCTGCAGAAATTAACCCTGTCTTTCCGCCAATGGATCATATTATTGGCGATAAGTATTCCAGTTCAGCGTTTATTCGAATTTATTCCTGATGGTGGAAGTGATTTTGAAAATTGGAAGACATGGTATCCTGAATATGCGCCTTGGAACTGGGTAGTAATCTACTTGGTATATACATTGCTTTTAGCTTTGATTAGCAAAAAATACTTAAAGGTAAATCCATCATAGTCACTAAGAAAGTGTCTTTTCTCAATTTACCTTCATTCAAAAACCTGCATTTGTTTGGATTCTATAATTTTCACCACTTCCAGTTCATCATTGAGCGCTTGGTGAATCATGGCTTTTGCCACCTGATGATCATAGATGGGTTTGTACTTTTTGAACAGGCCAAATGAAGTAAAGGCTTTCATCACAGCTTTACCGACTGACTCCCCTATCCTCGTCTCCTTTCGATCTCCCAATAAAATTGAAGGCCTGAAAATGCCTAAGTATTTGAAAGGAATTACCTTTAAGTCCTCTTCCACTTCTCCTTTTACTTTATTGTAAAAAATAGATGACTGTTGATCTGCCCCAAGCGAACTAACATACAAAAATTTACTGGCTCCCCACTGGTGTGCCCACCTTGCAAAGTTGATCACAAAATCATGGTCAATTTTATAGAAATTCTCTTGCGACTTGGCCTTTTTGATCGTTGTTCCCAAAGCACAAAAAGCATGCATTTGCACGTCCTTCGTTTCTATTGATCTTATCAGTTCATGATTATCGCCACCAAAATCAAACTCCCTGAGTTTATCCAACAGACTGATTTGATCAATTTTTTGAAAATCCACTACCACCTGAATTAATTTATGATGCTTAAAGGCCAGTTCCCTTCTTGAAACTGAAACCACATAATCATAGGCCTTTTCCTTGAACAGTTGATGAAGCAACTGTACACCTATTAACCCAGAAGCTCCCGAAACTAATGCGATGGTCTTCATACTGAAATTGGTATATTTCTACTTACTTAATAAAGTAATAAAATCACGCTCAAGCGTTTGATTTTTATCTTTGGCGTACCATAAATGGACACGATTATTAAAATCTTGTTGGGATATACCTTGTGGATCTGCTTTGTAATTCATCACCATTTTTTGTAATTCACTAGGCCTAGGACCCCAGGTAAACAACTCTTCCAAAGTTACCATGTCCAAAGCAATCAATTTTGGGATGGAACGACCTCCATTGGTAAGGTAACCGTCCATTACTTCCAAGTTTTCATCTCTTAGGATGTACTTAACTTCAACAAGGTCAGAAAAGGCTGCCAACTTTTCAAGATAAGGCATATTTTGTGCACCATCTCCACACCATCCTTCCGTCAAAACCAACCACACTTGTTTTCTGTCAATTTTCTTAATCAGTTCAACTGCTTCCTCTCCTACAGTGGATGTTTTGTCCCAACGTTTCATCCTTTGGATATTGATCCGTGTATATTCGATCATAGAATCCGAATGATTGTTACCTGTAGTCTTCTTTTCAGAAAACAGTTGATCAATTAATTCTTTGTATCGTGTATAGCTCATCGCTTGGTCAATTAGCTCATGGCTAATCGAAGAAGTAATGGTATTCATATCGTTTCCTTGTTTTTCAGCCTTAACAAGACTGACTATACCTTAGTTCTTTCCCATTCTAAAAAATCATAAATATCACTTTGGACACTTTTGGTAATGGCCAACAAAACGGATAGATCATCGACAAACCCTAAACCAACGATAAAATCAGGAATTAGGTCAAAAGGCATAACAAAGTAAAGCAAACCTAAAACCAAAAGCACCAATGTTTTGGTAGAAAAACTACGATACTCATTTTTATAATAGGCTTTCACCATTCTGAGCACCACATCGATATAGAATTTTGATTCCTTGACAGTAGGGTTTTCAGCTAATTGGTGGAGTTTATCAGTGACTTTTTGAATAAGTTGCTGCACTTTCTCTTTGCTCTCCACTATCTTTTCAGCTTTGGCCTGATAAAGCCCTTTTGCTCTATCCAGTAAATTCCCTTGTTCACTCTTCCAGTTTGCCATAATGTCTTTTTCCTTAGAAGTATACCCTGATTTCAGATTTCACCTTTTGTAACGCAAAAGAAATGCCATCGTTTTTCTGTTCTAAAGATAACTGGAATATCTTCTTGGCCAAATCCATTCCCTTGGCTTCAGGATTTACTTCTTGCATGGCCCTATTGACCAAGGTAATGACTCCCTCTACAGCATTGCGAACACTCTCCCAAGCCTCATCAGAAAAGTAAACTTGCTGCGCCAAATTATGGTTGAACTCTTCCCTGATTTCACTCAGCAAGAGACTATGAAGTTCCCTAGCGGAATAAGCTTGATCATTCACCCTCCTTACCAAATTATTGGGTGTGAGCCTTTCAAGCAATAAACACAAGCGCTCTGCAGCCTGAAGACGAATAGGTAATACAGTGTCAGAATTTCGGGTTTTCAAAGTAATCAACTTGGCTTCCCTTTCTTTGGACAAAAAGGACACAATAACCAAATACATCCCATAAATTACCAGCCCGGCTGGTACAATGATCTTTAACAATTCAATAAAATACGCCATTCACTATTTTCGATTAATACCCGAATATCTAAAATATTTCAAAGAGAAGTTGATTATTTGTCATTATTTTTGAACTAACAAATCAATCAGAACATTTACTAGGCATGCTGATACCGATTACCATTACAGAGAAGGCCCAAGAAGAAATTAAAAGTATCATGGAGACCAAGAACATCCCCTCAGACTACTCCTTGAGAGTAGGTGTTAAAGGAGGAGGTTGTGGCGGCATGTCCTATGCTTTGGGCTTCGACAAATCAAAGGATGGAGATGAGCAATTTGAATTGGAGGGAATCCCTGTGCTGATTGAAAAAAAACATGTGATGTTCTTGATGGGCATGCAAGTAGATTTCTATGAGGGTAATGATGCACGCGGATTTACCTTTGTCAACCCTGACATTCCTAAAAGACATGATGTAAAAGAGTAAAACCTAACCCCACTGCTATGAAAAAGATCTTCTTATTCCTTGTTGCCTGTTTTGTAACTATTAACCTTACTTTGGGTCAAGAGGTTCTCAAACTAAAAGAGGGTGAAAAAGCGGCACCTGGTAACCTTTCTGATTTGAACTGGATGGTTGGATTTTGGAAAGGAAATGGTTTTGGTGGTGAATGCGAAGAACTTTGGTTGCCACAACAAGGGAACAGTATGGTGGGTATTTTTAGGTTTATAGAAAATGGGAAGTTGGTCTTTTCAGAGTATATGGCTATTCTGGAGGAAGAAGGAAAACTTCAACTAAAAGTCAAGCATTTCGGGGCCAATTTCACTGGATGGGAAGAAAAAGAAGAATGGGTCAATTTTCGCTTTATCAAAACTGAAGAGCAAACGGCATATTTTAGTGGACTTACCATTCGTCGTGAAGGAGAAAAAATGATCCTTAAGCTGGCTATGGAACATAATGGAGAATCCTCCATTGAAACATTTGAGTATATTAAAGAGAACCTATAAAAAGTCTTCAAAAGCCGGTTTCACATTAGACCAAAATTCATCAAGGGCAATGATGCGGGGCTTGAGGAAAGAAATGATTTCAGACCAGCTATCACGTTCCATAACATTGACACCGTCAATTCTTTTTTCTATTATCGAAACCACCTTGCCATATTCATCTTGGGCATGAAGCTGCCAATCCCACTCTTCTCCCAAAGTTCCGTGCAATATCTTCTTGAAAGTCTCGAACTGCTCAAATACCAATTCCTGTATTTCTGTATCCTTGTGGTTGATCTCTATTCCAATAGAGGCATAGCCTCTTTCGGCTTTCATCCTAAAAAACACTTGACCAACATGGGTTTTGTAGTTTTGCCAGTTGACCCGACTTCCTTCAGCTGAAGGTACCGGTTTCATATATTGCCCAAAGGCTGTCCAAAAATCCTTTTTGGTTTTGGTGATTTCCGCTCGTTTATACACTTATTAATAATCTTCTGGATAGGATACTTTTACCACTGAGTAATTGACCACTCCTCCCAATGCAGGGTTATGCTTTTTGATAATGATGTCGATGGATTTCAACTGAGGATAAGCTTTTAGAATATCCTGAACCATCAAATGTCCCAAATGCTCCAAAAGCTTTACAGGCTCTTCCATATGAGATTTGGCGATTTGGTAAAGACGTGCATAATCCACCGTTTCATTCAAATCATCCTCCAGCATTGCCTTTTTGAAATCAGTATCCACATGAATATCTACCGTAAATCGGTTTCCCAATTTCTTTTCTTCAGTAAATACTCCATGAAATGCATGAAACTCTATTCCTTCTAAAGCTACCTTTCCCATCAATCAAACTGGTCAAAAAACGAACCTGACTCTTTTTTCCTACTAGTATTTTCTGAAGGTTCTTCAATCTTACTTGGGGTTTCTACTTTTATTTCAGGTACTTCAGTTTTTTCTGGTTTTTCTCCTTCCTTCTTGCTTTCCAAGGGAAGTTCTGCTTGCTGGGAAATTGGAGGCTTTTCTTCCGGAATTTCACTTTTCTTTTCAATTACAAAAGTATGGGACTTTTCCTTTAGTTGGTTGGGAGCACTTTCATGACTAAAAGAAGGTGATTGTCTGCTCAAATCTTTGACAGCCTTGGTATGGGTAGCCATATCCAAGCGTTTGATATCTTCTTGGGATTGCTTGATGTTTTCTAAACTATCAGTAGCCAAGTTTTTCAAGTTCCGTATTATTATCTCCCTCTGTGCCAATAAATCTTCATAACTCTCCACCAAGGTTCCAACATCAGCTTTGAGGTCTTCAATAATCCTCTTGGCTCTACTTTCAGCCTCTTCTATGATGCTACGGGATTTATTTTTAGCCTCAGAAATCATCGCATCCGAATTCATCTGGGCTTCCTTTAAGATCAGTTCTGCCGTCTTGTTCGCCTGCTCTATCATGCTGGCTCCTGTATCCTCAGCCGCTTTGAGTGTTTTAAAAAGTGAATCTTCCACTTCCCTGAGCTTTGCAGATTCTTTTTCCACCTGCTCCAGCTTGATTTGAAGTTCCCTTTTTTCATCCATTTCCCTTTCCCATTCCTGAGAAAGAGACACTAAAAAGGAACTCACTTCATCTTTATCAAATCCTCTGAAGTTTTTCTCAAATGTTTTTTGGCGGATTTCTAACGGCGTTATTTTCATATATCTTATTGAAGTTCTATTTCCCAAATGGAAATGGTCCGGTCATCACTCACTGCTATAATTTGTTGGGTATATTTACTCCAAATCACCTTGTTGACTGAAGTTCCATGCCCTGCATGTCTGGATTTATCAATTACCTTTTTAAGCTGCAAAGTAGCAGTTTCCCACAGCTTAATGGATTTATCCATACTACAAGTTACAAAATATTTACCATCTTCTCGAAAGGCAAGATAGTTGATCGCATACATATGCGCAACGATATTTTCCTGCAGCTTATATGCTTTCGTGTCCCATATTTTTAGATGCGCATCCCGACCTCCACTGATCAGTAATTTCCCATCAGGAGAATAACGAAGTGCAAAAACGGAATTAGTATGTTCGTCCAGTTTTTTTACCGGAGAAAAACCATTGAGATCAAACACCTTCACAGTATTATCACTGGACCCAATGGCCAAATGCTCTTTTTCGACATCCAGGGCCATTACTCTAATATTCTTTTCCCCTAGTTTGACGTGCTTCAAAATAGAACGCTCCTCAATATCCAAAACTGTAATAACACCATTCCCAGTTCCTACAAAAGCTTGGTTCTTAAAGATCTTAATATCAAAAATTGCATGATCCGTAATTTTCAGAGACCAAATTTCCTTATTGGTGTTTAAATCGATGACATGTACGCCTTCAAAATTGTGTCCAATAAACAACAAATCGCGCTGATCATCTATGGCCAAAGCATAGACGGAGTGAGGTAATTTAGCGATCAGTTTTCCATCTTTGGGAGCGTCCAAATCCCACTTCACTACCATCCCATCTCCCGCACCAGTATAAAAATAACGAGGATCATTTCCCTCTACCAAAGCAAAAATACTATCATTGTGTCCAGTAAGTGTATAAAGTTTATTTACTTGAATTTTTGGCATATATTGCATTTTGAATCACGTAACCTTCTCCTCGGCTGTATGCAAGCAAAAATAGAAAAAATAAGTCCTTTATCTGCTTTAGCCATTAAGAATATTGAAGAGCAGGAAAATAAAACTGTGGATTTTTTGAGTTTCAGGGAGAAGCTTTCTTTTGCCAACATCAGTCATCCAGAGAAGCGTAAAGAATGGAAAGGGGCACGGCTGGCCATCAAGTCAGCTCTGGATGCGATCAACATGGCCTATCCTGGTTTCTACAAAGATGAACATGGAAAATCCTACCCAATGGATGGATATGGCAATGTTTCCTTGACCCATACCCAAGGGTTAGCTGCTGCTATTTTTCATAAGGAAATGCCAGTGGGAATAGACATCGACTACATCAAAGAAAAAGTGGTTAGGCTTGGCCCCAAATTTCTTGACCCGACAGAAATAGCGTTCCTTAACAATGATCCTGTACTGTACACCATTGCTTGGTCTGCGAAAGAATCTATTTTCAAGTGCCAAGGCAGAAAAGGGATCAGCTTAAGACAACATATCCTTTTATCTCCCTTCGATATCAATGATAGAGTTATAAAAGGAAAAATTTATGACACCGACTTTGCCGACCATTATTACTCTGTAAAGGTGGAAAGACAGCATGACTTGATCATGACCTACACCATTTGGTAATTTAACAATCTCTTTAGCCTGATTTTTGTAATAAAAGAAAACAATCAACCACTCTCCAAATGAAAAAACTTGTATTATTGATATTAACCGTTTTAATCTTTAACGTGGCCTCTAATGCAAGGCAAATAGTATCCTTTGAATTGGAGGACATTACTGGCAATACCACTTTTAAACTTCAATATTACAATAAATCTCCTGCTGTTGTTTTGATTTTCACATCCAACAATTGTCCTTTTGCCAAGCTATATGAAGATCGTTTGATCAGCCTGCAGAAATCATATGTAGATAAGAGTGTGATCTTTGCCTTTATTAATCCCCACCATGGGCAAAGTGAAGAAGAGTCCACAAATGCCATCAAATCCAAAATTGCTCAGAAAGGAATTAGCTTTGCTTATTTGCTTGACTCTAATCAATTGGTCACCAAAAGTCTAAAAGCTTCAAAACTACCAGAAGCTTATGTGCTGACACCCAGCCCAACTGGGTTTTCTATTGCCTATCATGGCGCGATTGATAATAATGCCCAACTACCCAATCAAGTTACCAAGCAATACTTAAAAACAGCCATCGACCAAGTAATGGCCGATCAGCACCCCATTCCTAACAGTCTCCGAGCAGTAGGCTGTAATATCGTTCCCCTCAATTGATTGATCCAAGAATTTCCAAAAGCTGTCGAATTTCCTCCACCTTCTCTGGCTCTCCCAATTTTTCGAAAGAAACAGTTAAGTTTCTTAAAGTTCTTCGGAGAATATCGATATGGGCACAAGGCTCAAAAAACTCCTCTTTGGGCTCAATCTTCAGGTGCTCCAAATAATTATTGATATCCTGCTTGCTAAAAATCAGCCCTTTATTAAATGCATTGATATAAAATGTAGTAGCTTCTGACTTGTAGGTCAACACGAACAAATTCGGCAAATTGACACCAAAAACCGGCAGACCTAATTTTTGAGCTACCAAATAATAAACAGCACACAAACTTATCGGGTTTCCTTTTCGAGTGTCCAGCACATTGCTGATCATGCTGTTCCCGGGAGAATGAAAATTTTTTGTATTAGCTGAAAACTTCAGTTGATTGAACAATACATTATTGATCAGCCGAACTTGGTCATATGGAGAAATATCCGTTTTGAAAGCCGTCCACACTTCAAAATAAATTTGGTGCATATCCGCATTCATGGACTCAAAATCCAAATCGGGATATTGATAAGTATTCAATATCCAAAGCCCTTTCAACAAATCCTGTTCTTCAGACAGTTTCCATTGCTCCAACCTTTCTTTAAGGAGTGAAAACTGAAGCTCGTGTACGAGCTCCTCTATTTCCTTTTGTAATTCCGGGTTAAAGCTACTTTCCCACTTCTTTTCCAAAAAAGGAATTACGGCATTACCTAGAGAGATGATTTTATCTTTCACATGATCTTTTACTTCACGATCTGAATCATCCAACAAAGAAACCAATGCATGTAATTCTTTTTCTGTAAGCTTTCCCATATAGTATTGCCCCGATAACAGGGTTTGAAAACATCTAGATTAATGTCAAATTTTACTAAGCTCAAATTTACGATCAAGTTTGAATAACTCCTACATTAAAGCGTTCAATGATGGGCGCATGATTGGCTGCCGTTATGCCTGTTGAAATCACTTTTCTGGTTTCTTGAGGGTCTATCACCCCATCAACCCATAATCTTGCAGCCGCATAGTACGGGCTCAATTCCTCTTCATATTTGTCCGAAATATCCTTTAATAGTTTCGCTTCATCTTCAGGGCTTATTTCCTTGCCCGCCTTTTTAAGTGAAGCCACTTTTATCTGTAGTAAAGTCTTTGCTGCAGATGCCCCAGACATCACTGCCATCTGAGCTGTAGGCCAACTGTAAATCAATCTTGGATCATAGGCTTTGCCGCACATGGCGTAATTTCCTGCCCCGTAAGAATTGCCAATGATAATGGTAAACTTGGGAACCACGGAATTGGCCATTGCATTGACCATTTTGGCCCCATCTTTAATGATCCCCCCATGTTCCGCCCTGCTACCGACCATAAAACCACTTACATCCTGAAGAAATAACAAAGGTATTTTACGTTGATTACAGTTCATGATAAATCGTGCCGCTTTATCCGCTGAGTCTGAGTAAATCACTCCTCCCATCTGCATTTCCCCCTTCTTGGTTTTTACCATTTTCCTTTGATTAGCTACAATGCCCACAGCCCATCCATCTATCCTTGCCGTACCACAAACCAAGGTCTGGCCGTAGTCGGGTTTGTATTCGTCAAAAGAACCTTGATCTACTAAGCCTTTCAACAGTTCATGCATATCATAAGGTTTGGCCCTATCGATAGGAAAAAGGGATAATAATTCTTCGTAAGAACACTCTGGTTCGAGAGCTTCCACCCTATCAAAACCGGCATTCTCTCTCGCCCCAAGTGTATTGAAAATACGCTTGATCGCATCTAAACAATCTTGGTCATTATCATATTTATTATCAGTGACCCCTGAGATCTCACAGTGTGTGGTAGCTCCACCTAAGGTTTCATTGTCTACGGACTCTCCAATCGCTGCTTTTACCAAATAAGACCCTGCCAAAAATATGGAACCTGTATTATCCACGATCAAAGCTTCATCGGACATAATCGGCAAATATGCCCCTCCTGCCACACAGCTTCCCATAATGGCCGCAACCTGAACAATCCCCATAGCCGACATCTTCGCATTGTTTCTAAACTGTCTACCAAAATGTTCTTTATCCGGAAATATTTCATTTTGCTTCGGAAGAAACACACCAGCACTATCTACCAAATAAATAATGGGGAGTCTATTTTCCATGGCCACTTCTTGTGCCCTAAGGTTCTTCTTGGCGGTCATGGGAAACCAGGCACCAGCTTTCACAGTGGCATCATTGGCTACTATCACACACATGCGGCCACTAACCTGGCCTATGCCTGTTATTACGCCAGCGGACGGACAGCCCCCCTCTTCCAGATACATTTGATCTGCAGCCAAAGTACCAATTTCTAAAAATTCACTCCCTTCATCCAATAAATAGTCAATCCTCTCTCTTGCTGTCAGTTTGCCTTTTTCATGTTCTTTGGCGATTCGCTTCTCTCCTCCCCCCTGCTTGACTTTGGCGACCTTTTCCTTTAAAAACCGAAGTAATTCTTCGTGCTGTTCTTTGTTTGTTTTGACTTCACTCATGGGTTTATAAACTTGATTGCATTTGCCAATCGCCATTTGTCGATTTAATGGATGGCGAAAAATTGACTTATTCCAATATATAAAAATTCAAATGATATTGGTCTTGATTTCTTAAAAACTCAACCATAAAAAAGCCAGCTGGTCAGCTGGCTTTTTTAATTAGTAGGGCCTTTCAATATGACTCAATCTCTTCCTTATAGGCTTTAATGGATCTGTATATGGCCGATGCCAAATAAGCTTGGCCATTCTCACTGTTCAGGTATCTTTCTTCATTGGAATTGGAAAGAAAACCAGTTTCCACCAACACACTGGCCATACTGGATCTCCAAAGGACCATAAGAGGCAGTTGCTTTACACCACGACTTCTTCTGTTCAGCTTGTTCTTGAAATCGTTCTCTATCTTTTGTGCCAAAGAAAGGCTGCTTGCAAAATAAGCCTTCTGCATCAAATTAAACATCATATAGGATTCTGGAGATTTAGGATCAAAACCCTCATAGTTCTCTTTATATCCATCCTCCATGAGTATCACGGAGTTTTCTCTTTTTACGATTTCGAAGTTTCTCTTCAAATCATAAGATCCCATCACGTAGGTCTCTGTACCATAGGCAGCCGAAGGTCCCGCATTGCAATGAATGGACACAAATAAATCTGCTTTATTTCTATTGGCAATGTTAGCCCTCTCCTCCAGTTCAATAAACACGTCTGTTTTTCGTGTATAGATCACTTCAACATCTGGAATATACTTTTCTATGTAATTACCCACTTTGAGCGCAATGGATAATGCTACATCCTTTTCTTTTGACCTTCCTCCGAGTGTACCAGAATCCTTACCTCCGTGTCCAGCGTCTATAACAACCCTTCTCAATTTAAACTCCCGAACCTTCTCCCCAGCAGGAACAAAAGCCGAAAGCAATGCAAAGCAGGTGAGAAAAGAAATTATTATAACATTTTTGATACTGGTTCGTTTCATAAACATTATTAACGTTAACTTTACGCGAAATTTAAAAATTTTTGAAGCAAATAGAAGTAAATCTGTGCAGAATATTAAGGTAGCTTATCTTTCCTTTATCTTACTCATAATTTCCCTTGGAGCCTCCATGGCTCAGAAAACTTTCAGGAACCCTGCTGAGAAAGAGATCATTGCACCAGAGTTACCCTCACCAATCGATTCTATCTCCCCTACACTGCCCGATAGTTTAATTTTGAATGACTCCATTCCTTCAATTGACTCAGCAAAGGTTGTGCCCAAAGGAGACATTGAGACCACCATTAGGTATGCTGCTCAAGACAGTATTCTCTCCAACTTCAAAGAAAAGAAAGTTTACCTTTATAATAAGGCGTGGTTTGAGTATGGGGACATCCGGTTGGATGCTGATTACATAGAAATCAACTGGGAGAAAAATGAACTTTATGCCTCTGGTGTCAAAGACTCCACTGGCACGGTACAAGGAAGCCCTATCTTTAAGGAAGGAAGTAGTACTTATGAAATCCGAAAGGACATGCGCTACAACTTCAAAACCAGTAAAGCCATTATTTCCGACGTAGTTACAGAACAGCAAGAAGGACTCCTACGCGGCGAAACAGTAAAAAAAGATGATGAAGGAAATGTCTATCTAAGCCATGGCTTTTACACCACTTGTAATCTAGCAGAGCCTCATTGGCACATTTCTTCCAGTAAAATAAAATCCGTAGAGGGCAAACAAACCATTTCTGGTCCCTTTAACCTTTACTTCAATGGCATCCCAACACCAGTAGGTTTGCCTTTTGGTTTTATTCCAGATCAGAAAGAAGAACAAGTTTCCGGAATTATTATCCCTTCTTATGGAGAAGAAAGAAGGAGAGGTTTTTACCTGAGGGATTTTGGCTATTACTTCGCTTTTAATGATTACATCCATAGTCGATTGACTGGAGAAATCTACTCAAAAGGTGGCTATGGCGTAAAAGCTGCTACAGCTTACAAAAAGCGTTATCGCTACAGTGGTGGATTCAATGTGGATTATCAACAATTCCGAAGTCCAGAAACAGAAGCAAACCCGCTGGACTATACCACTATTTGGGTCAACTGGAGTCACAGTCCTGAATCAAGAGGTAATTCGCGGTTTTCCGCTTCCGTAAACGCAGGTACTACCAATTATAACAACTTAGTGGTAAACCCTACCAATTACATGCGGAATACCAATTCAGAATTTACTTCAAACATTTCATATAGTAAAACCTTTACGGGAACCCCATTTAGCATGTCCGCTAATCTAAGACATTCGCAAAATGTTCAGACAGATGAGGTTTCTTTGGTTTTACCTAATGTTTCGGTCAATATGAACCGCCAAACACCTTTTAAAAACTCCAAGTTCGAACCTTTGAAAACCTTGAACTTTGCCTGGAATTTTGAGTTACAAAACTCCATCAATAATAAGGTGGTTCAGGAATTGGGCATTGAAAACGAATATTTGCAAAATGATGCTTTTGAGGATGATTATGAGGCACCTGATGTAATTCCATTTACTTGGGCTAACCTACCAAAACTCTTCAAACAAGCAGAAAATGGTTTCAGACAATCCATCCCGGTTTCCTCTAATTTCACCCTTTTTAAGTACTTCACAGGAACTGCGGGCTTCCAATACACAGAACTTTGGTACTTGGACAGGATCAATTATTTCTACAATGCACCAGAAGAACGTGTGGATAGAATCTTAGAAAATGGCTTTAGCAGAGTAGGTTATTATAACACCTCCTTTAACATGGCCACCAATATCTATGGTTTTTACACTTTTGGCAAGAATTCAAAAATCGAAGCCATCAGACACCATGTGCAACCGACTATAGGCATGTCATTTACGCCTGATTTCTCTGACCCAAAATATGGTTATTATCAAACTGTTCAGGTAGATGAAGAAGGAAATACGCAAATGTACAGTAGGTTTCAAGGTTTTCTTTATGGAGGGGCACCAAGAGGAGAATCAAGGTCACTGAATATTTCAATTAGAAACACGTTGGAGGCCAAAAAGAGAATTGAAAGTGATACCACAGAAGCCTCAACGAAGAAGTTTCCATTATTACAGTCATTCAACATCTCAACCAATTACAACTTTGTGGCTGACTCCTTTAACCTTGCTCCCATCAGCATGAGCACAAGAACTACTTTCTTTGACAATAAAATCTCGGTTGCTCTTTCTGCGACCTTAAACCCTTATGCTACCCAGGCCTATTACAATGAGTCTACAGAAGAATACTACACCCGTAGAACCAGTGAATACGCATGGAAAAACGGCCAGGGCATAGGAAGTTTTAGCAGGGCCAACTTAAACATCAACGGTAGTTATAACCCAAGAGGTGCCGAAAAAACTCCAGCAGATACCCGAGAAGAACTTACCAATGACTTCCTCCAGCAAGGTGGGCAAATGAATGATTTCGTCGAAAACGAAATTGAACGAATAGCCAATGACCCTAGCCAATACATCGATTGGAGTATCCCTTGGAACATCAACTATGGTTACAACCTGAGTTATAGTAAAAGTGACAATTCTGGGAAGACCAATATCACCCAAGCCATCAATTTATCCGGAGACATCAGTTTCTCAGAAAAATGGAAAGTCAACTTCAACACCGGCTTGGACTTGTCCACTCAAAAGATCACCCAATCCATGATCGGCATCGCCAGAGACCTTCACTGCTGGCAAATGAATGTCAGCTGGATTCCATTCGGCTCATTCACAAGTTATAACATTGACATTAGGGTAAAAGCTAGTATCCTACAAGACCTCAAGGTATCCAGAAGAAGATCCTTCTTCGATTATTAATGTAAACAGCGAATTAAATTTTAGCTCGGCTCAACGGCATGGTCATGCATCTTGGGCCACCTAAGCCTCTACTCAGTTCTGAAGAAGGAATATCTAACACTTCCACCCCCATGTCCCGCAACGCCCTGTTGGTATGCTTGTTTCTTCTATAGGAAATTACTTTTCTCGGGCCAATCGCAAAAACATTAGCACCATCAAACCATTGTTCTCGCAAAGCAATATCTTTATTGCCGTTTCCTCCCAAATGAATCACTTCCAAATACGGAATTTCCTTCTCTAAAACAGTCAACAATGACTCTTTCAGTACAGTCCTCTTAATATGCACCTGATCTCCATCGTTGCTTTTAAGGGTATAAAGAGAGGTTTGTAAAACTGACTCCAAAGCATCAGGATAGGTCAAAACCAAATTCTCATCCAACACTGTGAACACTGTATCCAAATGCATAAAATTTCTTTGCTTGGGCATATGAACTTCATAAACCCGCTCCACGGTTCCCTCAGCCAGCAAAGCCTTGGCCACATGGTAGATGGCTTTCTCATCTGTTCGCTCAGAATTACCAATAGCTACTGCTTTTTCTGAAAGCACTATCACATCACCTCCTTCTATACAAGCAGGGTTGTTGTGCCCATCTACCGGATAGATTTTATTTACACCCCCTTTAAAATCCGGATGATTTTCAAAAATTGCCCTGATAACATTGGCTTCCCTTTGACGACCTTCCATCTTCATACTTGAAAAAATCATTCCTCCTGGAGTGAGGGCAGCAGGGTCTCTTTGAAAATATAAATTGGGACAAGGTGGAATAATAAAAGCATAATCCATAAGGTCCACCAAAGGCAGCTTACTAATCTTTTTTTTGAGTTCATGTACCTTGATTCCTGCAATTAATGCAGTAGCGCATTCTGAAGTAGACAACCTCCCCAAAATACTTTCCGTGAAATGGGACAACCTAGAAAATGAAAGCGCCTCTTCCATCATTTTAAAAAGTATTTTGTCATCTGCCATGGTTTCCATCAAAAGCTCATGAAGACTTAAAACCTTAGCACCAGTGGTTTGTTTGATGATATTGGTAAAGTAATCATGCTCCACCTGCATGGCCTCTAAATAAGGAACATCCTCAAAAAGCAACAACTCTTTATTATAAGGTGTAAGACGATCTATTTCCTTTCCAGGACGATGCATAAGCACTGTCTTAAGTGTTCCAAATTCAGAGTTAATTCTCAGGTCCATCATGTTTTTACTTACCTAAATTTATTTCATATTTAACAACAATGTACAATAAATACTACCAATTACGAAACAAATTACCTCCATCATTATCATTGACATAAAAAAAGGGTTGTACTGTCTGGTACAACCCTTTTTTATAATGTGTTTTCAGTGAATCACAAAATCACAACTCACTGACAAGAAGCCTCCTACAGATTTTAAGCCAACCAACTGGCTACTTCATCCTTGCTAGGATTCTTTGCGTCCAGCTTAAGCTTTTTCCTCCTTCCACAAACATCATTAAAGAGTTTATTGGCATCTTGCTCCTTTAATTGCTCGATAGTGTGAATATTCAAATCCCTAATGGCAGGCACCAAGGCAGGATCAACACCCAAGGCAATAAAGTCTTCGTCCGTAGCGATTTTCACTTTTTTCTCTGGTCTCATCTGAGGGAAGAAAAGTACCTCTTGAATAGTAGAATTATCTGTCAACAGCATGGTTAGCCTGTCTATCCCTATACCCAAACCAGAAGTTGGAGGCATCCCATATTCCAAAGCTCTTAGAAAGTCTTCATCCATCGCCATTGCTTCATCATCTCCTCTTTCTGCCAACTTCAATTGGTCCTCAAAACGTTCACGCTGATCAATCGGGTCATTCAACTCTGTATAGGCATTGGCTATTTCCTTACCATTCACAAACAGTTCAAAACGCTCCACCAAACCTTTCTCCGTTCTGTGCTTTTTGGCCAAAGGTGTCATTTCGATTGGGTAATCGGTTATGTAAGTTGGCTGAACTAAATTGGCTTCTACTTTTTCACCAAAAATTTCATCAATCAACTTCCCTTTGCCCATGGTGTCATCCACTTCAATGCCAAAGTCAGCACATACACCTCGCAGTTCTATCTCATTCATTTTACTCACATCAACTCCAGCATATTCCTTGATGGAATCAAACATGGTCAATCTTCTGTAAGGACCGGCAAAATCAATTTCTTTATCCCCTACTTTAACTTTAGAAGTGCCATGGACAGAAACAGTAACCTTTTCCAATAGGTCTTCTACCATTTCCATCATCCAGATATAGTCCTTATAGGCCACATAAATTTCCATAGAAGTAAACTCTGGATTATGAGTCCGATCCATCCCTTCATTTCGGAACATTTTCCCAAACTCATATACTCCATCAAACCCTCCTACAATCAATCTTTTTAGATAAAGCTCATTGGCAATACGCAGATAAAGTGGCATGTCCAATGAATTATGGTGAGTACCAAATGGTCTGGCAGCAGCACCACCATGAACAGCCTGTAAGATAGGAGTCTCTACTTCCAACCAACCGTGATCATCAAAATACCTTCTCATGTTTGAGATGATTCTTGACCTGGTGATGAAAACATTTTTCACTTCTGGATTAACGGTAAGGTCAACATATCTCTGTCTATACCTTAATTCCGGATCAGTAAACCCATCAAAAACATTTCCTTCTTCATCTCGTTTCACGACAGGAAGTGGCTTCACTGACTTTGCCAAAACGGTCAACTCAGTAACATGAAGCGAAATTTCTCCAGTTTGTGTCGTGAAAACATACCCCTTTACACCAATGTAATCCCCTATTCCAAGCAACTTTTTGAAAACTGTATTGTAGAGCGTCTTATCCTCTCCTGGACAAATATCATCCCTCCTTACATAAATCTGCAATCTACCTGAGGAATCCTGAATTTCACCAAAAGAGGCAGACCCCATGATCCTTCTGCTCATCAAACGTCCAGCTATAGAAACATCCTTATAGTCCGTTTTATGGTTTTCATAGTTCTTATGGATGTCTTTCGAAGTGACATTGATAGGAAACTGAACAGCAGGATAAGGATCTATCCCCAGTTTCATCAAGGCTTCCCTGTCTTTTCTTCTTTCTATCTCTTGTTCGCTCAGTAATTGCATTTGCTTAGATATATTAATTTATTTTTTGATAGCTGCTCTTCGTGCTATCTCATTTTTAATCAAATCAAACTCTCTACTGCTTTGACCAGCCACACTGGTATTTTCCGCAGCTCTTCTATATAAATAAGGCATCACAGACTCCACAGGCCCGTAAGGCACATATTTGGCTACATTATAGCCAGCAAAGGCCAAGTTGTAAGATATGTTATCACTCATCCCATAAAGTTGAGCAAAAAACACTCTCTCATCCTCTGGTTTCAAACCATGAAGATTCATCAATTCAGTAAGGATAATATTACTCAGTTCGTTGTGCGAGCCACTGACCAGATAAATACGATCTTTATTCTCAATACTGAACTTTAGAGCTGCATTGTAGTCTTTATCAGAATCCTCTTTTGTATCCTGAATAGGACTTGGATAGCCCATATCTTCTGCTCTATCTCTTTCCTTTTCCATGTATGCCCCTCTCACCAACTTGGCACCAACATGGTAACCTTTAGATTCAGCTTCTTGATGGGCCGACTTCAATAAACCGAGCATATCTTTTCGGTACATTTGAAAGGTATTGTAAACAATGGCTTTTTCCCTATTATACTTCTCCATTGCTTCATAAGCTAGATCGTCAATTACATCCTGGAACCAACTTTCCTCTCCATCTATCATGATGCGCACATCGTGCTCATAAGCTGATTTACATAATGCATCCACACGGTCTTTTAGCCTCTCAAAAGCCTCTTGTTCTTTTACACTGAGCTTTTGACCAGCTTGTACCTTTGTCATGATCTTGTAGCTTCCTAGCCCTGTAACTTTAAAAACAGTAAAAGGAATCTCCGTTGCTCCGGCTGATCTTTCAATGGTTCGAAGGATCTCATCCCGGGTGAAATCATAACTTTTTTCTGTCCCCTTCCCCTCTACGGAATAATCCAATATGGTACCTATACCATACTGTTTTAATTCCTCAATGGACTTAGAGCAATCTTCAATGCTCTCTCCTCCACAAAAGTGGCCGAACATGGTTTTTTTCATGATCCCTTTTATTGGCAATTTCAATTTAAAAGCTACATCAGCCAGACCAGTGCCCAACTTCACAGCCAGATTACTATCCATCACCGCAAAAATGAGATACATTTTTTTCAACTCTACATCCGTCCTGGATGCAAAGGCAATCTCTGTATTCTCAAAAGAAATATTGGGTTTTGTATTCATCGTTTTGAATCAAGGTGCAAATATATAAAAAAACGTCTTCAGACGCTGTTTTTAATCCTTATTTATATTGAACAAGAAGCCTGCCAAGCTCTATGATCGACATGCCACCAACTCTCTAATTTCCACTGAGTAATCTCAGTCCGCGAATGTAATATTGAATCAAAGAATTTTATGCATATTTTCCCGAAAAAAACACACAAAATTTGTTTTTGCATTTTTAAAAAAAACACCTTTTTACACCAAATAAAATACCGCAAAAAAGCCACATCCTTTCATATTATATCTCTCAGAACAGAACACAATTAAGAAATACTGAATTCACAAAAAAATAATTTAGTTTTTATTGTTTTTTAAATTTCCACATCCTAATTTTGAAACCATGATTAAACAAGCAGCAACATATTTTATCTTTTTCTTTTTTTACTTTCGTCCTCAAGGTCGAATCGGAGCTGCTTATTGTCTGGATAAAAAATAAAATTCATACATAAACTTAAAAAGCCCGATTCGAAAGAGTCGGGCTTTTTTATTTCAATCAAATAACAAAATGAAAGATCACTTAAAAACGTCAGAATGGGGCTTAGGCCTAAAAGGTCACACGATCATCGCCGGACCTTGTAGCGCTGAAACTCCAGAGCAGGTAGAAAAAGTTTGCCTAGAAATGAAAAAGGAAAATATCATTCCTTCAATTTTCCGTGCTGGAATCTGGAAACCAAGAACTAGACCAGGAAGCTTCGAAGGCATTGGTGAAGACGGACTTAAATGGATGGAGATTGTCAGGCATCATCTTAATATCCCTATCACTACCGAAGTTGGTAATACTGCCCACGTTGAATTGGCCTTAAAACACAAGGTTGATGTGCTTTGGATTGGTGCCAGAACAACTGTCAACCCTTTTGCCGTTCAGGAAATCGCCGAAGCGCTACGAGGAACTGATATCCCTGTTATGGTCAAAAACCCAATGAATCCTGACCTTCAATTGTGGATCGGTGCTCTGGAAAGACTTCACGCTGTGGGAATCAACAAGCTTGCAGCCATTCACAGAGGTTTCAGTGATGCATATGATAAGCGATTCAGAAACAAACCTAACTGGTCGATGCCTATCCACCTTAAGAGAGAATGGAAAGGAATGGAAGTGATCAATGATCCAAGTCACATTGTAGGCAAAAGAGATGGTATTCTAGAAGTTTCTCAAAGAGCCATCAACTTTGGCTTGGATGGCTTGATGATTGAAACCCACCATGATCCTGATAATGCATGGAGTGATGCCAAACAACAAGTTACACCTGCTCAACTAAAAGATATTCTTTCTAAAATCGATTTCAAAAGCACTTTGGGTGCCGAAAAACCAAGCGAAAGACTTAGCGACCTAAGAACAGCTGTTGACCATTTGGACGATCAGTTAATCGATCTTTTGGTTGAAAGATTCTCAGTTATTGACCAAATCGGTTCACATAAGAGAGAGCACAAATTAACGGTATTTCAATCTGACAGATGGAAACAAGTGATGGACTCCAGAACCGATAAAGGTGTGGCGAAAGGACTAAGCGAAAAATTCATGAAGGAGTTGCTTTTCACTATTCATGAGGAGTCTGTAAAAAGACAAGAAAAACAGCTTAGATCAGGCGATCCAGTAAAAAAAGATGCCTAAGTAATTTATATTTGTAAATAAATAAAATCCCTTGGAATCAATCATTTTCTCATCGCAAATAGCAACCGACTTGGAAAGGTATCTTAAAAGCAAGAGCTTTTCCAAATTAGGTCTTATAGCAGATAGTAATACCTATCAAGCTTGTTATCCATTAGTTCAGGAAACACTTCCTCCTCACGAACATTTTCAGTTTGAAGCAGGAGAAATCAATAAAAACCTGGACACCTGCAAGGACATTTGGCAATGGATGACAGATTGCGGATTTGACAGAAAATCACTGATCATCAATCTAGGAGGTGGAGTTACTGGAGATATGGGTGGATTTTGTGCCAGCACCTACAAGCGTGGCGTAAAATTCATCAATATCCCCACCTCTCTCCTTTCACAAGTAGATGCCAGTGTGGGCGGTAAGCTTGGCATTGATTTCAACGGATTCAAAAACCACATTGGAGTATTCAATGAACCAGAAACTGTAATTATCTCTGATGCTTTTTTGAAGACTTTACCCCTACCGGAACTTAGATCTGGTTACGCGGAAGTCATCAAACATGGACTGATCAAAAACGAGAATTACTTCAGAAGTCTAAAGCTACATAATTGGGAAACCCAAGCCTGGAAAGACATTATTGAAAAATCGGTTTACATCAAAAAAGATGTGGTCAACAAAGACCCAAAAGAAGAAGGGTTAAGAAAAATCCTCAACTTTGGTCACACTGTTGGTCATGCAGTGGAGTCCTTTTATCTTGACACAGAGAGGCACCTTCTGCACGGAGAAGCAATAGCCATTGGAATGATTGCTGAGGCCTATTTATCCCATCAGCACATTAGACTTCCCAAAGATGAACTTGATACCATTATCGAAACCCTTTTGGGAATATTTGGCAAAGTTGAAATCCCTAAGGAAGACCTCGATGCCATTGCTCAACTGTGCTTCCAAGACAAGAAAAATGATGGAAAGACCATCAATTGTTCTCTCTTGAAAAAAATAGGAGAGTGCGATTACAATATTGCCGTTAGCCTTGATGACATCATTGAATCCCTAAATTTTTACAACGCTCAACATCCATGAACAATATAACATTAGCGCCTAAACCAGGTTTTGGTGAGGTCACTATCCCATTGCCTTCCTCAAAAAGCGAAAGCAACAGGGTATTGATCATTGATGCGCTTACAGAGGGAGAAAACGATATCTCCAATTTGGCAGAAGCAAGGGATACCCAAACCATGATCAGACTTCTTCGAGAAGATCCTGAGATTTTGGATGTCTTGGACGCTGGTACCACCATGCGTTTTTTAACCGCTTATGCCGCTTTGTCAAATAGAAAAAAAACGCTGACAGGCACTCCTAGAATGTGTGAAAGACCAATTGGCATATTGGTGGACGCACTTAGAAATATTGGAGCTAAAATCAAATACAAAGGGAAAGAGGGATACCCTCCATTGGAAACCCAAGGCTTTTCTGAGCAACTCACCGATCATGTCAAAATCCGTGGAGACGTAAGCAGCCAGTATATTTCTGCTTTATTGATGAATGCCCCCCTGCTTCCCAAAGGGTTGACTTTGGAGCTAACCGGAAAAATTGGATCAAGGACTTATATTGAAATGACACTGGAGCTGATGAAACAGTTTGGTATCCAATATACTTTCCATGATAATATCATTAATGTACCTCACCAATCTTATAAAAACACAGCCTTTGCAGTGGAAAGCGATTGGTCAGGAGCCAGCTATTGGTTCAGTCTTTTGGCCTGTGCTGAAAAAGGCTCATTGTTCCTAAAAGGTCTCAAAAAAGACAGCCTTCAAGGAGACTCAAAAGTCGTAGACATCATGGACAAATTGGGCGTTCAAAGTGAATTCACCAATGAAGGAATACAACTCACCAAAAAGCCAGTTACCGGTCTTCAGGAATTTGACTTTACCCATTGCCCAGACCTGGCCCAAACAGTTGCAGTGACCTGTGCTATCATTGGGCAAAAAAGTAAATTCACAGGACTGGAAAGCCTAAGGATCAAAGAGACGGACAGGATTTATGCTCTTCAGCAAGAGCTGGCCAAATTCAATGCCCAATTAGTGGAAGAAGAAAACGAAGTGTTTACACTTATTCCATCCACAGGTATTCCTGAAACAGTAACCATTCACACCTATGATGACCACAGAATGGCCATGGCATTTATGCCTTTAGCCACCAAAACGAAAGTCATCATTGAAGACAAAGAAGTAGTCAACAAATCCTATCCAAGCTTTTGGAAACATTGCGAACTGGTGGGCGTTTTGTAAATACTTAAAAGCTGTCTATCAAATGTGGACAGCTTTTATTTTCCCCACAGGAACCATTCTAGTAAAAGTCAATCTATTGATATTTTGCATGGACTGATCTAATTACACAGGACAATTCTAACACTTGACCTAACCTCCACAAAATTGAAATCTCCACAACAACGAGTAGCCATTCAAGGCATCAAAGGATCCTACCACTATCAAGTAGCACTAAACAAATTTGGTTCTGAAATCAATGTCATAGAATGTTTGAGCTTTTCCGAATTAGTGCGAAAAATTATCAATGAGGAAGCTGATATTGGGGTATTAGCTTTGGAAAACTCTATTGCTGGAGCCATCCTTCCCAATTATGATTTGATGGACAGAAACAACCTCAGCATCATTGGGGAATTTTATCTTCCCATCGCCCACCAACTGATGGCATTGAAGGGTCAAAGTATTGAAGATATCAAAGAGGTACGCTCCCACCCAATGGCTTTATTGCAATGCAAAGCTTTCTTTGAACATTATCCCCACATCAAATTGATTGAGGATCTTGACACTGCTGCGGTAGCCAAAACCATTAATGATGAAAAACTAAAAGGTGTCGGCGCGATTGCCGGGAAATCAGCTGCCGAATTCTACCAATTGGACATTCTGGCTTCTGACATACAGACGATCAAAAATAACTTTACAAGGTTTTGTATTGTCCAAAAGGAAAACAAGGCTAGTGAAAACAGCTCTTTCGACAAAGCTTCAATCAAACTGATCATTAAAAATGAACCTGGAAGCCTAGCTAAAGTACTGACTACAATGAGTGAGCACAATCTGGACCTCTCCAAAATCCAGTCACTCCCTGTTATAGATGAACCTTGGAATTATGCTTTTTTTATTGATATGATATTCAACAATATTAAAGACTATCATGAAACAATCGAGATCCTCACCAACAGAGGCCATAAAATCAAAGTTTTGGGAGAGTATAAAAGCACTAAATAACCTACCATGATCAAGCCCGCAGAAAGACTAAACCAAGTTAAAGAATATTATTTTTCTAAAAAGCTCCGAGAAGTTGCCAAACTAAAAGCAGAAGGTCACCCAATTATCAATATGGGAATTGGCAGCCCAGACTTGCCTCCCCACCCAAGTGTAATTGAGGCATTAAATAGCACCAGCCAAATGGAAACATCCCATGGCTATCAAAGCTATCAAGGCAGCCCCGCACTCCGGGAGTCCATTGCTGCTTTTTACCAAAAATATTACGACACCACTTTATCTCCTGTGGATGAAATACTTCCCATGATGGGGTCCAAGGAAGCCATCATGCATATTTCAATGGCTTACTTAAACCCTGGAGATAAGGTCTTGATCCCAAATCCCGGCTATCCGACATATTCGTCTGTCACTGAATTGGTAGGTGCTAGAGCTATGTATTACGATTTAAAGGGTGATAGTCGTTGGCTCCCTGACTTTGATCAGTTAAATAAACTGGCAGAGGAAGGAATCAAACTAATGTGGGTCAACTACCCCCATATGCCCACTGGGGCAACAGCCAATATTGAAATCTTAAAGAAACTAGTAGATTTTGCTAAGGACCACCAAATCCTATTGGTCAATGACAATCCTTACAGCTTTATCCTTACAGAAAAACCTTTTAGCATCCTTTCCATCGAAGGAGCTAAAGATATTGCTTTAGAGCTTAATTCCCTAAGCAAAACTTTCAATATGCCCGGTTGGCGCGTAGGGTTTCTTTGCGGCCAAGTCAATTACCTTAAGGAAGTTTTAAAAGTAAAAAGCAACATGGACTCAGGCATGTTTTTGGGAATTCAAGCAGGAGCCATTGCCGCCCTAAATTTGGAAAGTAGTTGGTTTGACCAAATGGACAGTATTTATCAAAAACGTAGAGAACTTGTCTGGAAATTAGCTGAAAGAGTAGGTGCTATTTGCGAAAAAGAAAGTGCTGGCATGTTTGTTTGGGCCAAATTAGCTGATAAAACCGATCCGATGGCCTTGGTGGACAAACTGCTTTATGAAAACCATATTTTCATCACTCCCGGTGATATTTTTGGAAGTAATGGCCATGGTTATATTAGGTTTTCCTTATGTGTGCCTGAGGACACCATACAGGAAGCTTTGGATCGTATCAATATATCTTGGAATAAATAGTCTGTAAAACAAAACAATATGGAGCTAAAAAAAATACACATCATTGGATTAGGACTTTTAGGTGGCTCATTTGCTTTAGGGATTAAAAAAGCCTTTCCATCCGTTAAAATAAGCGGAACAGACAGAAATCCTACGCACCTAGATGAAGCGATTTCCTTGGGTATTATTGATGAAAAATCGGACCATCACCCGCAGGGTGCGGACATCATCATCATCGCAACGCCGGTACATACCATCAGTCCACTCCTTCAAAAAATCCTGGATGAAATCCAACCCGAGACTTTAGTCATGGATTTTGGCTCAACCAAAGAGGAAATTTGCAAAGCAATTAGCCTACACCCCAAAAGACAAAACTACTTGGCTGCTCATCCAATTGCTGGCACGGAATACTCTGGACCTGCAGCAGCTCTTCCGGACTTGCTTCTCAACAAAATCATGATTTTATGTGAGCTGGAAAAAACTGACCTTCAACTCAAAGCTAAAGCCTATGAAATATTTGAAGCGCTTAACATGAAAATTAGGTTTATGGAACCTCACGATCATGACAATCAACTGGCCTTTGTTTCACACCTTTCCCACATCAGTTCCTTTATGCTAGGCAAAACAGTTTTGGACAAAATGGAAAATGACAAAAACATTTTCAATATGGCCGGAAGTGGCTTCGCTTCCACTGTTCGATTAGCCAAAAGCTCCCCCGATATGTGGACACCGATTATGCAGGAGAACAAAACAAATATTCTAGAAGCCCTAAATGGTTACATAAAAAATCTGATCGATTTCCGTGATAATTTAGTCAATGATGAATACGAAGAGCTTTTCGATAAAATGAAAAATACCAATCAAATTGGAAACATTTTGGATCTGAAAAAATAATGGATGACTGTTAGATTGATTTGAAATACTCTGGAGCCTGTAACAGTCTTGTTCCATACCAAGAAAACATTTCTCCATCCACCAGTTTCACTCTTGCCCTTGGTATTGCTGTCCTATAAAAACCCATGTGTTTTTCCTTAAAGGGAAAGGGCTCCGAGCTTAGCAAAACATAATCAGGGTCTAGTGAAATGAGCTCTTTCAATGAAATAGAAGGATAACGTTCTTCTTCGATTGGGTTTTTAAAACCCGCTTTCCCCATCATATCGTTGATAAACGTATTCTTCCCTGCCACCATGATAGGATCTTGCCAAATCAAATACACTGCTGTACCTCTTTGAGGGAAAGTCTGTTTAAACTTTTCAGTTAAATTTTTGGCAATAATGTAAGCTTCCTGTTCTTTTCCTGTTATCAGCCCGACTTCTCTTATCATTTCTAAAGCATCCTCGAGTTTGAAAACATCACTCATCCAAACCGGATAATCTTTGGCCAACCTCTCAATTCCTTCTTTGTAATTCTCTTCTTTATTCCCAATAATCAAATCTGGACGAAGTTCCTTAATCACATCAAAACGAAACTGCTTAGTACCACCTATTATCTTTTTCTCTTGTTTTATACGAGAAGGATGAATACAAAATTTAGTCACTCCCACCAGCCTATCTTCCAGCCCAAGATCCAATAAAAGCTCCGTTTGAGATGGTACCAATGAAATAATCCTTTTGGGGATTTTCTCTATCCAAACCTCCCTTTCCATTTGATCTCTATAATACATGATCCTATGATAATTGTCTTCTATTCACTAAAAACGGAGCAATTGTAGAAATAGCAAAAAAAATCCCCGAAAATTTCGGGGATTTTTTTCACCTATTAAACCGTATAAAGAAAGTTCTACTGTTTCATTTAATCAAATAAGTTTTTAAAATTCTGTTAGGGCGTTGACAAATTGAAATTTCTCAACCCCTATCCAATAATCTTAGGGTTTATACCTGAAAGGCCTTGATTCTATCAAAATTAGAAAAAGTTTTTGAAATTAAAAACTTTCATTACCTTTTTAATAAAACATAAAAACTTATGATTAACATTCATTTATCAATACCGTCCGCTTTCACGATTTAGCATTATAAAAAATTAAGTATAGCAATTATTTAAAATTTTTAGTAAACCATGGATTTAGATCCTGTGCATAGTTCATTATCAATCAACACATTAATCGCTCAGCTAGATTTACAGAAAATAGGATTTTACTTTAATATTTAAATAGGTTCAAAAAAACAACTCAAAGCTCTCCTCTTTAAAACTGAGGAAAAGTTTGTATTTGCCGGTAAGATTTTGTGTGTTCCACATACTCTAAACATACATGCTGGACGCCATTGCTAATCGCCATAAACCGAGCATTGATGGTTTTGTTATAGACACAAACTTGTTCTACCACTTTCTGGTCTAGTTTCACTTCAGGAGCTTTACATTCTACCAATAAAAACGGACTGCCTTCTCTATCGAGCACCAAAATATCAAAACGCTTGCTCAGTCGATTATACCTCAGCCCCCTTTCCAAAGCAAAAAGACTCTTGGGGTATTTTTTGTACTCTACCAAATAATAGATAAGGTGCTGCCTAACCCATTCTTCGGGTGTCAAAACCAAAAACTTCTTTCTTAAAGCATCGAAAATACTTAATTTCCCATTTTCAGTTGTAATCTTAAAATCTGTAGTTGGCAAGTTAAGTGGAGCCTCTAGAAAAGGAAAGTCTGCTGCTGTCATGCTACAAATATCCAAGCTTAATACATTAAATGAAACTAAGCACTCGAAAAATGAAATCGCCTCAAGTAAAATATCTATTTAGCGCACTTCTTTTCTCCTTCTTTTCTTGCCAAGAAAAAGAAGCCGTAGATCTAATCGTGCACAATGGAATTGTGTATACAGTAGACCGTGGTTTCTCCAAGACTGAAGCTTTTGCTATTACGGACGGTAAATTTACTGCTATTGGTTCTAATGATGAAATTTTAAACTCATTCAATGCTCCTGAAATCATCGATCTGAAAGGCAAGTTTGTTTATCCAGGGCTAATAGACTCTCACTCTCATTTTTACCGATATGGCCTTAGCTTGAAAGTAGCCGACCTCAATGGCATTGATTCTTTCGAAAAAATAATCGAGGCTGTTAAATCCCACAAAGAGCAACACCCCAATCAAGCTTGGATTCTCGGTAGAGGGTGGGACCAAAATCTGTGGAATGAAAAAGTTTTCCCAAACAAAAAACTTCTGGATGAAGCTTTTCCAAACACCCCCGTTTTACTTACAAGGATCGATGGTCATGCTGCTATTGCCAACCAAAAAGCCCTAGATATGGGAGGTATAACAAGCAATACCAATGTTAGTGGAGGAAAAATCGTTGTGGAAGCAGGTGAAGTCACTGGTGTTTTGGTAGATAATGCAATAGACCTAGTATCTTCCAAAATCCCACCAGTCAGCAATATTCAAGCAAGAAAAGCTCTGCTTGAAGCCCAGAAAAATTGCTTTGAAGTAGGATTAACAACCGTTGTGGATGCTGGGCTGGACAAAGAAACCATTGAATTGATCGAAATCATGCAAAAGGAAGGTAGTTTAAAAATGAGAATTTATGCCATGATCACCCCTTCCAAAAACAATCTCAAATATTACTTCGACAAGGGCCCGTTCCAAAACGAGTCATTGACAGTCAGAAGCTTCAAGGTCTATGGTGACGGGGCTTTAGGTAGTAGAGGAGCAAGCCTGCTCGCCCCTTACCATGATGCCCCAGAAGAAATTGGCTTTCTACTCGATACCCAAGAAAACTTCCTTAAACTTGCCGAGCAGTTCAACGAACACGGGTTCCAGATGAACACACACTGCATCGGTGATTCGGCCAATCGGGTTTTATTGAACATTTATGCCAAAGTACTCAAAGGAGAAAATAACAAAAGGTGGAGAATAGAGCACGCCCAAGTAGTCAATCCTTTAGATGTTGAAAAATTTTCCATCTACAATATCATTCCATCCGTACAACCGACCCACGCTACTTCAGACATGTACTGGGCCAAAGACAGGCTTGGCCCTGAAAGGATCAAACACGCTTATATTTTCAAAGATTTGATGAATCAGAATGATATGATCGCATTAGGAAGTGACTTTCCTGTAGAGAGCATAAACCCTTTATTCGGATTTCATGCTGCCGTAGCCAGAAAAGACGCCAATAATTGGCCCGAAGAAGGCTTCCAATCAGAGAATAAGCTGAGTAGGAAACAAGCTTTGAAAGGAATGACAATTTGGGCTTCTTATGCTAATTTTGAAGAAAACTTAAAGGGAAGTATCGAAAAAGGCAAGGTGGCTGACTTCGTTATTACTGAAAGAGACATCATGACCGCTCCTGAAGAAAACCTGCGAGATATCAAAATAAGCTCAACTTATTTGGGAGGTGGGAAAGTTTATTAAAAGCTCAAATAAGGCTTGAGTCTATTGACCCATTCCTCCGAAAATATTTTAATGGTCAAAATATCTTCTGGAGATTGGTAATTCCCATGCTGCTCCCGATATGCCACAAGAACCTTGGCTTCTCCATATTTTATATAGGGATGGGCTGAAAGCTCTTTTGCGCTAGCTGCATTTATATCCAATTTGTGCGAGATGGAAGGTTCAAAGGTGAAATAATCAAAAACCCGCTTAGCCACTTCCTCATCAAGACCATAAACTTCCATTATTTGCTCTCGGTAATATAGACCTCCTAGGCTTTCCCTGAATTTCACTATCCTGCCAGCAAGCTTCTCTCCAATCCCGGGCACAATTTGTAATACCGAGGAATCTGCCTCAGCAAAGCTTATCTTATTAAGTACAGGATTTTTTGTTGCAGCCTTTCTCCACCGATTAGTATCTTTTTGCTCTTTGGAAGGTGTAGAAACTAAAGTAAAGGAGTTTTTCTTCACCACACTGTCTTCCTCCTTTATTTCCATATCCGCCAATAACAAACTATCCGCCAAAGCTAAATAGGATTTATAGTCAGCCTCCAATTTTTGACGTTGATAAGCCTCCCAAATGATAGGTAAAAAAGCCGTAAATAAAATGAAAGGAATTACCAACGTAAAGCCTCTGGCTTCTCGCTGGCTAAAACCAAAGTAACTTTTCAAAAAGTAAAAAAATGATCTTTTCATAACAACCGAGCTTAAACAATCCGCAACAAATAAGTATCAAACAATTACGCTCAATAGACTTCATCTATTGTCCATAAATTAATCATATTGGAATTAATTTCAAATATTTAGCATTATTGCAGTGACATAGAACAGAAAGAAAGCCCTGAGTTATTTAGACAGATTTTAAATTACCAACAGCAATTGCGAAATAATTCATTTCGTGCGCTTTCTGTGATAAATTTGTAGTCTAAAATTACTGATAATGCAGCATAAGTTTAAAGCCATTAGTCTTTCCTATAAAAATGCTCCTGTAGAAATCAGGGAAATTATAGCGCTGGACGACAAGGCGATTCACTCACTTCTTGTAAAATTAAAGGAATTTTTCAATGTTAAGGATACTTTAATTTTATCTACCTGCAACAGGACAGAAGTGTATTATGCGCATGAGCTTGACTTAAGTGTTGAAATTATCAAGCTTATCGGAACTGAAAAGGGCCTTCATAATGTCGTTTCTTATCTAGAGTATTTTGATATTATCCAAGATGATAAAGAAGCTATCCAACACCTTTTCAAAGTCTCTATGGGCTTAGAAGCTCAGGTAGTTGGTGACATGCAAATCTCTAATCAAGTCAAAAGAGCTTATCAGGCAGCCTCTGACATGGAAATGGCTGGGCCTTTCCTTCATAGGCTGATGCATACCATCTTTTTTACAAACAAAAGGGTCGTTCAGGAAACGGCTTTCAGGGATGGAGCAGCCTCTGTTTCCTATGCGGCTGTAGAACTGATTGAAGAACTTACTTCCAACACTATCAATCCACGAATTCTTTTAGTGGGATTGGGTGAAATTGGAGAAGATGTAGCCAAGAACATGGTTTATATCCCAAATGCCGAAGTAACCCTGACCAACAGAACCCATGAAAAAGCGGTTCGTATGGGGGCTGAACTTGGCCATAATGTCATTCCATTTGAAGAAGTTTATGATGCCATGGACAAAGCAGATGTGGTCGTATCTTCCATTGCAGCATCAGACCCTTTTATCACCAAAGAACTGACCAAAAAGTTCAACATCCAAAGCTATAAACTGTTTGTTGATTTATCTGTGCCAAGAAGCATAGAAACAACTGTGGAAGATGTTCCCGGAGTACTTCTTTATAATGTAGACAATATCCAAAGCAAAGCCACAGAAGCTTTGGAAAGAAGGCTTGCTTCAGTACCTCAGGTTGAAGGCATCATCGAAGAAAGCATAGAGGAGTTTTACGATTGGAAAAAAGAAATGATGGTATCCCCTACTATCAACAAATTGAAAAATGCCTTGGAGCAAATCAGAAAAGAGGAGTTAGAGCGTTATTTAAAAAATGCCAGTGAACAGGAATATGCTGTAATTGACAAGATCACCAAGAGCATGATGCAGAAGATCATTAAAGTTCCTGTAGTACAACTCCGTGCTGCCTGCAAAAAAGACCAAGCTGAAGGAATGATTGATATCATATCGGATCTTTTTGATCTTGAAAAGGAGAACACCAAGCACGCATAAACAATATTTATTTTACCAAAATGCTTTTCAAACCTGCTTAAGCAATGCTTTTGACGGTATTTTTTACTTAGTCCCTTTTTGTTTTTTACATTTTTTGAAAAACACCAACATTCCTCTTACTTTAGAGTCCAAATTTAAACTGCATCTTTTCAATGACAAGTAATTTAAAGAAGTGGATCATCACTGCATCCATGTCACTGATTGCTTTTAGCGTCTGCCAAGCCCAGGTATATGAGGTCTATGACACCCAACTAAATCTGGTACAAAAAATCAACAATGATCACATCTTCTTATTGAGTGAATCCATCCGTGTAAGTGATAAAGATCAAAAACTAAAACTACTCAATAATAATTATGAACCTTTTCTTAACCTGGAAGGATCAGAAATATATCAATATCTAAGCCCTTGGATACTGGTAAAGGGCAATGACAAATATGGCGCCTATCATGAATATGGAGAGCAAATCTTGAAGCCAGAGTATGACCATATTGACACGCATTATAACCAGCTACTAGGGAGAAAGGGAAACACCTACTTCCACTATGATATTGGAACCAAGGTACTGAAACCGATTGGATCTTTTGAGTCAGCTTATATAGCACAAAATGGACAGGTTATTGCAAAAATCCCTGCTGGATATATGTTACCTCTATCTGATAACCCCAACCAAATTTATCAAGACCTACAACCAGTTTCAGACGGTGCTATTATCTCCCATGAGCCAAGTGGATACGGTCTGATCAATCGGAAAGGTGATTACATTTTAGAACCAATTTTAGATACTCTAAAGCACTTGGAAGGTGAATTTTTCTATGGCTATAATGAAAACCAGTACATGCTGCTAAAAGCGACAGAGGATGATGCTGACATCAGGTACAGCAGTTACCACAAAATCACATTGGAAAATGATGTAATCCTTGAGTACATTCATGGAAGACTACGAAGGATAATGAAGAATGATGGAATTCTTCTGGATATTATGGGTATGGACCATGTAACCCGTATCGATAAAGATCACTATAATGTTTACTTCAAAAACGGCAGGGTCGGTCTTTTGGATAGCAAAGGTGTATGGCGAGTAGTTCCATGCGACAGTGTCACCTCGATCCTTCCTGGGCAAGAAGAACTTTATGGAGCCTTAAAAGACAGGCATTTTGGCTTTGTAAATAGAGCTGGGAAATTGGTTATCCCTAACAAGTTCGAAGCTGTCAACAAATTCTCAGAGGGCTTAGCTGGTGTAAAGTTGGGAAATCTTTGGGGCTACACTGACAGGAATGGAACAACTGTCATTTCACCACAATACGATGAAGTAGGGGAATTCCATCGTGGTGTAGCTATTATAAAAAAGGATGGTCGAGTGAACCTGTTAGATAAAAGCGGCAAGGAACTGCTGCCCCAATATTATGAGCAGATTTCTCTCTCAGATGACCAATATTACATCACTGAACAAGAAGGCCTCTATGGCATAATAGACCCATTGGGAAAAGAAATAACCGCACCAATTTTCGAATCTCTCCGCAGGGAAGGATATGATAAAATAATAGTTCAAAAAAATAACAAGTTCGGTATCCTTAACGAATCAGGAGAACTTTCATTACCAGTCTATTATCAAAATATACTGATCGATAATGGAACTCAAAAAATACTGGCAGAAGACATTTATACCCCTCCTGTTTTAGAGGAAGCTAAAGGAGGAAGAAAGAAAAAGAAGAAAAGTAAATAAGGCTTAAAAAGTAAAAGCCAAGGTTGCTCCACCTTGGCCTTTACTTTTTTATTTCTTAGAGCAACTCTATTTGTCTCCCTTCGATTTGTTATCTCCTTTTTTACCTTCATCGGGCTTCGCAATGGAATCCCGCATTTCTGTATCGGATTTAATGTTTTCCATTTTATAATAGTCCATAATCCCGAGATTTCCAGAACGAAAAGCTTCTGATATGGCTTTTGGCACTTCTGCTTCTGCCTCTATCACTTTCGCCCTCATCTCTACATTACGGGCTTTCATTTCTTGCTCCAATGCAACCGCCATGGCTCTTCGCTCTTCGGCTTTGGCTTCGGCTACCTTTAAATCGGCAGAAGCTTGGTCAATTTGTAGTTTTGCCCCAATATTTGTTCCCACATCTATATCAGCGATATCAATGGACAGGATTTCAAAAGCAGTCCCTGCATCCAGTCCTCTTTCGAGCACCAGCTTAGAGATTTTATCAGGATTCTCCAATACACTCTTATGCGTTTTGGCTGAACCGATGGAGGTAACAATCCCTTCTCCTACCCTTGCCAAAATGGTATCTTCTCCAGAACCACCAACCAACTGAGCGATATTGGCCCTCACTGTTACCCTTGCCTTGGCGATAAGCTGGATACCATCAGCAGCCACTGCTGCTACACTTGGTGTATTGATCACTTTAGGGTTAACGGAAATCTGTACCGCTTCAAACACATCTCTACCGGCCAAGTCAATGGCAGTAGCTTGCTTAAATGACAAGTTGATATTGGCTTTATCGGCGGAAATCAAGGCCCGGATCACATTGGGAACATTCCCTCCAGCCAAATAGTGCGTTTCCAGTTCGTTGGTGGTCAAATCCAAGCCTGCTTTCGTTGCAGTTATCAAAGAATTGACGATAATGCTTGGTGGTACTTTCCGGATCCTCATACCAATAAGTTCTCCAATACCCACCTTGACATTGGCGAAAACGGCCGTAATCCATAAGTTGACAGGCACAAAATAAAGAAAGATAAATAGCAATATCAGCCCACCAAAGGCTGCTATTAAGATGATTGCCGAATTAGACACTTCCATAGTTTATTGTTTAATGATAATTCTATTATTTTCTAATTGTTGAATTTGTACTTTCTGACCGGCAGATATAAACCCCATATTGGACTTTACTTCATATATCTTATCTCCAAACTCTGCCTTTCCGTATGGCTTGATATCTGAAATTGTTTTCCCCTCCTGCCCAACGGTCAAGCCTGCCAGCCGATCATCATAGGCACGACTACTCACAGTATCTTTCAGTGAAAATCGTTTCCAAACACCTGACTTAAATCCATAAAGAATCACCCCAACATTCGCCAAAACAGCTCCACCAAGAACATACATTGCCACTTGAAAGTCATAATGCTGAAAACTGTAATAAACCCCAAGGCCACTAAAAATTATTCCTAAAATCCCTACCAAGGTAGTTCCTGGAACGAAAACAACTTCCAGAAGTACAAGCACAAGACCGACGAGCAATAGCCCAATAATAATAGCCCAAGTCATAAAAATTCAAATTGATTAGCTGAAAATAGAGAGATTTTTCGGGATTATAAAACTAAACAAAAAGTTTGATTTTTTGAGCAACAGGAGCTCTCCCCCCATAAAAACACAAACCGCATCAAACTAGCTGTCTATGGTTCAGTTACCATTCACAAACTGTCTGATGCGGTTGATTTATTTTTCAGGAAAATAATTATTTAATAGGCTTTAGCAAAAAACACTCTGCCTTTTGACGGATTTCCAGTGAGCACACAGCTTCCGGACTCTTCAACGCGACCCAAAGGAATGCACCTGATAGTTGCCTTGGTCAATTCTTTGATTTTCTCTTCTGTTTCAGAAGTACCATCCCAGTGCGCTGACACAAAACCTCCTTTTTCTTTGATCACTCTTTGAAACTCTTCCCAGCTGTTTACCTCAGTAGTATTTTCTTCTCTGAATTTCAGGGCCTTTTGGTAAATGCTATTCTGAATATCATCCAACATTTCTGTAACGTATTGACCAATTTCCACCTCATTTAAGTTGATCATCTCTTTTGTCAACGTATCTCTCCTCGCAACTTCTACGGTATTGTTAGCCAAGTCCCTTGGACCTAAAGCTATTCTTAAAGGAACACCCTTGAGCTCATATTCCGCAAACTTCCAGCCCGGCTTATGGGTATCTCTGTGATCAAACTTAACTGAAACCCCCAATGGTTTAAGTTTGTCCATGATCTCATGAGCTTTCTCTTCTATGGCCTGCAATTCTTCCTCACTTCTAAAAATCGGAACAATCACTACCTGGATAGGCGCCAATTTAGGAGGTAGGACTAAACCATTATCATCTGAATGCGCCATAATCAAAGCTCCCATCAAACGGGTACTTACACCCCAAGAAGTCCCCCAAACCAGATCAAGTCCTCCTTCTTTGGTAGCAAACTTCACATCGAAAGCTTTGGCAAAATTTTGACCGAGAAAGTGGGAAGTCCCAGCCTGTAAAGCCTTTCCATCCTGCATCATTGCCTCAATACAATAAGTCTCCTCTGCTCCTGCAAAACGTTCATTCTCTGTTTTTACCCCTTTCACTACAGGTACACCCATAAACTCTTCCGCAAACTGTGCATAGACATCCATCATCTGCACGGTCTCCTCAACTGCCTCTTCTCTTGTGGCGTGAGCCGTATGACCTTCTTGCCATAGAAATTCAGCTGTCCTTAGAAAAAGCCTTGTTCTCATTTCCCATCTGACCACATTCGCCCATTGATTTACTTTTAAAGGCAAATCCCTGTAAGATTGAATCCAGTTTTTATACGTGCTCCAGATAACCGTTTCAGAAGTTGGGCGTACAATCAATTCTTCTTCCAATTTCGCTTCCGGATCCACAATTACCGATTTCCCATCTTCAGAATTTTTTAATCGGTAATGGGTCACCACTGCACACTCCTTGGCAAAGCCCTCCACATGGCTTGCCTCTTTGGATAAATAGGACTTGGGAATAAATAAAGGAAAGTAAGCATTGCTATGCCCCGTATCCTTAAACATCTGATCGAGCTGCTGCTGCATTTTTTCCCAGATAGAATAGCCATATGGCTTAATAACCATACAGCCTCTTACTGCCGAATTCTCTGCAAGGTCAGCCTTTTTTACTAGTTCGTTGTACCACAGTGAGTAGTCCTCACTTCTCTTGGGCAGTCCTTTGCTCATGAGTATAATTTGTTGTTTTGAAAAAACTCTTTAACTTTCGCTTCCATTTTGGGAAGCAAATATAATTTAAAAAATTATAACCCTCCTCCGAAGTGCACGTATATAGTGTTACGAGTTGTAAACTAAATAACTATGAGAAAATTTACATCATACCGATATCTTGGTTTCCTTGCTGCTTTAGGCCTTGTATCATGCAGCAGTAGCTATAGTGCTATGCAAGGAGAGTCGGATGACTTATATTTTATGGCATCAGATGATGCGGTGGTTATGTCCAATGCCGTAGCCAACAATACACCTAAAAACTTTACCGACTATGCTGCTGTTAATGCGGCTAGTCAATATGATCAAGAAAGTTTTTCAGCAAAAAATGTTAATCCGGAATATATCGCCAAGTATCAGGTTCAAAACGATACTGTAGCTGATGAAATTGTTTACTTTGATGATGCCGCCGTTCAGAGCACTGAAGGAGATGGTGACGTTAATGTATACAATAATTTTTATGGTTACAATGACCCTAATGGTAACAATAGGTCGTCATGGAATTTCAGTCCTTCTTTTGCCTTTATGTATCCGGGGCCTTTCGGATTCTATCCTTCTTTTGGCTATGGAGGCTTCTACGACCCATTCTGGCCAGGGTATGGATTCAGGCCTGGTTTCAATATGTCCATTGGATTCGGAATAGGTTTTGGAGGTTGGGGTTCCAGACCTTTTTATAGCCCATTTTACGACCCTTTCTGGGGACCTAGTTTTGCTTACGGTGGATATTATGGAGGTTACTATGGCGGATATTACGGTAGACCTGTAATCATCAACAACATATATACTGGTGAAGGAAGACAAATCGTAAGGGCTGCCAGATCCAGAAGAGGTAGTTCAGTAGCAACCAACTATACCAGAAGAAGTGTTGCTACAAATCCAGGTACTTCACGTACTGCAGCCCGTCAAAGCGCTGTAAGTAGAGTCGATAATTCTAGAAGAAGTAATACTGATTTCAGTAGATCTGAAAATGATTATTTCAGTGGAAGAAGTAGAGTAGCTTCAGCTTCTCCAAGTAGAAGAAGTACCAACTCAGCAGTAATGACTCGTCCTAGCAGCTCTACAAGATCTAGAAGTGCTTATGCTCCTACATCTAGCAGTAGCCAAAGAAATGTGACTACAAGATCTGCAAACAACTCAAGATCGAGTTATTCTACTCCAAGTAGAAGTTCTTCTCCATCTTATAATAGAAGCAGCAGTTCTTCAAGTAGAAGCACATATTCTACACCATCAAGAAGTTCAAATAGTACATATACACCTTCCAGAAGTAGTAGCGGAAGCAGCAGCAGAAGCGTTGGTAGTTCATCGCCATCCAGGAGCTCAGGAGGCACTACCAGAAGTTCTGGAGGATCAAGAAGAGGGGGAAATTAATCCCCCTTTTTTTACCACTTTTTTATCTCCAGCCGTTAAATAATCAAACACCTTCTTAAAATTTAATGTTAGCCATTTTCATGGCAAAAGGGAATTGTATTAGTAAAAATATGAGAGGAATAAAAACGACTATATTGGGAATGCTTCTTTTTGGAGGAGGATTCTCTTTAACAACAGCCCAAGCTCAAACATTCGAGGATGCCTTGCGATATAGTAAATACAATGCTTCAGGATCTTCCAGAATCATGGGAATTGGTGGAAGCCAAATGGCCATTGGTGGAGATGTTTCCAATATTTCTGGAAACCCTGCAGGTTTAGGCTTCTTCAGAAGGTCTGAATTTAGCTTTACTGCCGGATATGAAAATTGGAAGTCCAATGCAAGCTTCATGGGACAGACTCAAGAAAACAACCAAGGCAATTTTTCATTACCCAATGTCAGTGTGATTATCAATAAGACCAAGGATCCTCTCAATACAGATAGTTGGAGGGGACATTCATTTGGGATCAGTATCAATCGCACCGCCAATTTTAATAGTAGATATGGCTACTACTCCAACTTGGGAGGTACAACTTCACTGTTGGATTATTATGCGGATGACTACAACCAGTTTGGTGAACCCGCTATTGGCGACCCTGCCGGACTTCCTTTAGACGTAGGGTTAGTTTACAATGATGGAGGAACTTTCTACCCATCTGACTACACTTATAACCCAAATGATGATGGCTCTCCAAATTATAATGATCCCATCTTCCCTTTTCAGGACGAATATGTAGAAACAGAGGGAAGTATGAATCAGATCACATTTGCCTATGGTTCCAATTTCAAGAACAAATTGTTTATAGGGGGATCACTGGGCATCACTTCTATTACTTTCTCTTCTATCAAAACCTATAATGAAGAGTTTATAGATGATAATGACAACAACTCATTATACTATTCTTTAAGGGAAAACCTATATCATAATGGCACGGGAATCAACTTAAACTTAGGTTTGATTTACAAACCAATTGACCAAGTCAATTTAGGACTATCTTTTAGCTCTCCTACTTGGACCAGGTACGATGAAGAATTTGATGCAGATATCTTTGCTGATTATTATGATCTTAATGGGAACCCAGAGGATAACGCAGATGCGGTTAGTGACATCTACTTATCTTCTATCAACTTAAGAACACCTATGAAATTAAGCGCTGGAGCAGCCTTTTTTATTAATAAAAATGGGTTCATTTCAGCGGACATAGATTATATAGATTATTCCACGATGCACCTCTCCTCTCCTGATTATTCCTTAGACGGATCAAATGATGTCATTTCATCACTAGCTGGCAGTGCCATTAACTATAGGGTAGGCGGAGAATTGAGATTGAATATGTTTAGATTTAGAGCAGGGACTGCCTATTATGGCGACCCTTTCAATGACTCTGATTTGGATAGATCACAAATGCAGTTTACTGGAGGTATCGGGGTTAAGCTTCCTAAAATGTACATTGATTTAGGAATAGTCAATAGCCAGTTTGATACCTTTTACACTTCCTATCCTGGCGCAGAGCTAACGACCATTGAGAATAACGCTACAAAAGGTCTATTGACCCTTGGGTTTAACTTTTAAAGTAGGACATCAACTCAGAAATTAAATGCTCAGTGGAAATATCATCTCCACTGAGCTTTATTTTTGCCTTATCATAAAAGACACCCCGCTCCGCTAGTAGATTTTGTAGCTTCAGGATTATTTCACCGGTATCCAAACCTTGGAACATAGGGCGTTTTTCTACCTCATTCTTGGTAAGCCTTTGCAAAATCTGATCTAGATTTACATCCAAAAACACAGAAATCCCACTATCATTGATCAAATCCATGTTATCATTAAAACAAGGTGCTCCACCCCCTGTAGAGAGTACAAATGACCGATCAATACTCAATAAATCTTGGAGAACTTTTGTTTCTAAATTTCTAAAATACCCTTCTCCCTTATTCAAGAATATTTTAGGAATTTCCAAGCCCTCAGTCTTTACGATTTCCTCATCCAAATCATAAAAGTCAAAATTAAGTTGCTTCGCTACCTGCTTCCCTAGAGTCGATTTCCCACAACCTGGCATTCCTATTAAAACAATCTTCGGTGAATATGTCATATCAATGGCTTAGCAGGCTAGAAACCTCTTCTATATTAGGAGTATTATTAATATGATATTTTTTGATAACCGTTCCATTGTCCATAATCACTATCCCTGGATTGGATCGGATAATGGTTTTAAGGACAGTGGCATCACCATAATAATAAGGCAGATCCCAATCATGCTCCTCCATCAACCCTTCAACCTCTTCTGATGAACTCGCTGTAATGATCATAGTCTCCAGTCTATCTTGGTTTATCAAACCATCTAAAGCATTTAAGGATGCCTTGTCCATCTTTTCAAAATTACTGATCAATATCAATATTTTCTGACCTCTGAGCACCTCATCCGTAAAATCACCATCATCATTCCAAATCGCAAAATCAGAAATTTTCGGTAGAGCCTCAGGATTCTTTAATTGCATATCCACAAACTCAAAACTTTCATCTGAAGGATATTCATCCATCACTACCTCTTCCCCATCCTTTTTCATGATATAGCGATATTCCAATGTACCGGAAGGCTGCATGGCTTCAGGTATATTCACCCCTATCTTGTAAGCTCTAAAGTCAATAAATGGCAAATTTCTCACAGCTAAGACAGAAAAAACTAAAGTGAGCAACAAGCTACTTGCTACCACAATACCAACTCCCATTGATCGGTTATCCTTAAGGTCCTTCTTGAAAACAAACAAAACCAAAATCATCCCCAATAAAATAATATCCTTGATAAAGGACTCCCAAGGGGTCAATTTAATGGCATCTCCAAAACATCCACAATCTGTGACTTTGTTAAAATAGGCAGAGTAAAAAGTCAAGAACGTAAAAAACACTATCAAAATTAAAATTAAGTTTACTGTGATGTTCTTACGGTAGTTCAGTAACAACATGACACCCAAGCCTATTTCCAACACAATAAGAAAAATAGAAAGTGACAAAGCGAATGGTCTTAACACTTCAAAAAAGCCAGCTATATCATGAGAAAACACTTCAAAATATTCTTCCAGTTTGATAGATGTTCCGACTGGATCATTTGCCTTGATCAGTCCTGAAAAAACAAATAGACCACCAACTAAAAACCTGAATAGGGTCAATATAATTTTTTTAAGCATTTTGGGCTTCATTTAATTTAATAAGACAGAAAACAGAGTAATTGATCATATCTTGATAATTGGCGTCCACCCCTTCAGAAGCCAATGTTTTCCCTTTATTATCTTCTATTTGCTTTACTCTGTATAATTTCATTAGGATAAGGTCTGTCATGGAAGAAACACGCATATCTCGCCAAGCCTCTCCATAATCATGGTTCTTATTTTCTAAAAGTCCCCGAGTCGCATCTACCCACTTTTCATACATAGGTTCAAGTTCTTCATATCCTATTTCCAACCGTTCATCATCTAGCAAATCCAATTGGATAAGTGCTATTAGGCAATAATTAATAATACCGATAAATTCATCCTGAATAGGGTCACTTACACGCTGAGACCCTTTTTCCTGAATAGATCTAATTCGCTGAGCCTTAATGAATATTTGATCAGTTATTGAAGGCAACCTGAGCACTCTCCAGGCAGTGCCATAATCGATGGTTTTCTTCTTAAAAAGTTCTTTACAAAGGCTGATAACTTGATTATATTCGCTTACTGTTTGCGTTTTCAAAGCAATTTTAATTAAATGAAAGATAGTCCAAAGTCTTCTTCAGAAACCGAAGATAAATTATTTCATTCAAAAATAACACTTCAAATTAAAGGAAAGCTCATTATGCTGGATGATCCCTGTGTGATGGGTATTTTGAATGTCACACCGGACTCGTTCTTTGCGGATAGTAGAATTTCTGATGACGAAAGACAGCTCCTCAGCAAAGCCGAAAAAATGGTTGAGGATGGCGCTGTAATTTTTGATCTGGGAGGATATAGTAGCCGCCCTGGCGCTGTAAATGTGTCTACAGGAGATGAAATCAAAAGAGTTATTCCTGCTGTCCGCTCTTTAAAAAAACATTTTCCAGATATATTACTTTCGGTTGATACTTTTAGGCATGAAGTAGCCAAAGAATCCATATCCGAAGGCGCTGATATTGTGAACGATATATCCGGAGGAGAACTTGACCATAATATGATTCCGACTGTTGGATCAATGGATGTTCCTTTTATCTGCATGCATATGCGTGGAAATCCCGAAACCATGCAGTCCAAAACGGAGTATAATAATATAGAAAAAGAAATTTTATCTTTTTTTAACGAAAAACTGAACCAATGTCATAAAGCTGGCATTAAAGATGTAATAATTGACCCTGGGTTTGGTTTTGCGAAAACGACATCACAAAATTATAGGATTCTTAAAAATTTATCTTATTTTAAGACTATAAAAAACCCTATATTAGCAGGAGTCTCTAGAAAATCTATGATTTACAAAACTTTGGACATTTCTCCAGAGGAGGCCCTTAACGGAACAACCGCCCTGAACATGGCAGCTCTGATTAATGGAGCTAAAATTTTAAGAGTACATGATGTAAAAGAAGCAACCCAAACCATAAAATTATATAAAAACATATACCCTTGACACTACTTTTCAAAATAGGATTTTTAGACGTTTCTATCGTCAATATTATAGACATCACATTGGTAAGTGTACTCATTTACCAAGTCTATAAATTGATGCGAGGTAGTGTGGCCATCAAAATATTTTTAGGCTTCTTATCGCTATACCTAGTTTACTTGGTGGTAAATGCCGCAAAAATGGAGTTATTATCCATCATCTTGGGGCAATTTATGGGAGTAGGTGTTATTGCTGCAATTATTCTTTTTGCTCCAGAAATCAGGAAATTCCTCCTCATCATAGGGAAGACATCCATCTTATCCAATGAAAACGTCCTTCAGGAATTGCTTTTCTGGAGAAAAAAAGGAACCATGGCTTTCAACATTACCCCCATCATTGAAGCATCTAAATCCTTGGCAGGAACCAGCACTGGAGCTTTATTGGTGATCTCCAGAAATTCTGAATTGAAATTTTATGCTGAAAGTGGTGACTTGATTGACGCTGTCGTCTCCAAAAGATTATTGATTTCTATTTTCAACAAATATAGCCCACTTCACGATGGTGCTGTAATCATTTATAATGGAAAGGTAAAAGCCGCAAGATGCATCCTTCCTGTCACAGAAAAAGAGGTCCCAGCTCAATTTGGATTAAGACATAGGGCTGCCATAGGAATGTCCGAGGCCACTGATACCTTAGTCTTGATCGTTTCAGAAGAAACAGGACAGGTATCCATGGCCAAAAATGGAAATATCCTCCATAACCTTTCTTTTCAGGAACTAAGAGAAATGCTCAACAGCTATTTAGCTGGTGCAGACATTGATGATAAATTTGAATTCATCAACTCTTTTGAAAATAAAAAATTAAAACAGCGAACTGCTGAGGCATAAAAAAAGCAACTCAAATGAGTTGCTTTTTTTATGCTACTTTTTGGTTAAATAACACCAAGCTCCTTTCCTACTTCCGTAAAGGCATCAATGGCTGCATCCAAGTGCTTTTTATCATGTCCAGCAGAGATCTGTACCCTGATTCTCGCCTGACCTTTTGGCACTACAGGATAATAGAAACCAATTACATATATGCCTCTTTCTAGCAACTTTTCTGCCATCTTTTGAGAAAGCACCGCGTCATACAACATAATTGGAACAATCGGATGTACCCCTGGCTTAATGTCAAACCCAGCGGCTGTCATTTTTTCTCTGAAGTACTGTGTGTTTTCTTCCAGCTTATCCCTTAATTCAGTTGTACTGGACAAAAGGTCAAATACTGCTATTGAAGCACCTGTGATAGACGGAGCCAAAGTATTTGAAAATAGATAAGGACGTGATCTTTGTCTCAAAATATCAATGATTTCTTTTCTTCCAGAAGTAAATCCTCCTGAAGCACCGCCCAAAGCCTTCCCGAGTGTTCCTGTAATGATATCCATCTTGCCCATCACACCCTTCAATTCATGAACACCTCTACCAGTCTTACCAATAAAGCCTGTAGAATGACACTCGTCAGACATGACAATCGCACCATATTTTTCAGCTAATTCGACTATCTTATCCATTTGTGCAATTGTACCATCCATAGAAAAAGCACCATCTGTCACAATTAACTTTTGCTTTGCTCCCTTTTCATTCGCATCCTTTAGCTGCTGCTCAAGGTCCTCCATATCATTGTGCTTGTAGCGAAACCTCATGGCTTTGCATAAGCGCACCCCATCGATAATAGAAGCATGGTTCAAAGCATCTGAGATAATGGCATCTTCAGGGCCTAACAATGGCTCGAAAACTCCCCCATTCGCATCAAAAGCAGCTGCGTAAAGGATGGTGTCCTCCGTGCCTAAAAACTCACTGATCTTATTTTCAAGTTCTTTGTGGATATCCTGTGTTCCGCATATAAATCTCACAGAAGACATTCCATAGCCATGACTGTCAATCGCATTCTTTGCAGCTTCGATCACTTTAGGGTGACTTGACAATCCCAAATAATTATTAGCGCAAAAATTCAATACCTCTTTCCCTTCTTGGGTTTTGATCTCTGCCCCTTGTGGAGAGGTAATGATTCGCTCTGTCTTATAAAGCCCTGAATCTATTATTTCTTTCAGTTCCTTGTCTAATTTTGATTTTAAACTTTCGTACATAATATATTTGGATTTTTATTTCGTATTATTGCTACGGAAAAACTTTCGTATAAATGTAATTGAAAATATTTATAAATGGTAAAATTGAATTTATTAATTTTACCATTTATAAACCCTAAACTATTAAAAAAGACCTTGCTAAAAAGATTTAGCTAGGCTGCTAGAGATTATGGAAAGGATTTTAATAACGGGAGCAGCAGGCCAATTAGGCTCAGAACTTACGCAAGCTTTGGTTGATATTTACGGAGGAGACAATGTAATTGCCACTGATATCAATGGAGCTGCAGCCCATAAATTTGACTATTGTCAATTTATTCCTCTAAATGTGCTGGACAATGACCAAATGGTCAAAATTATCAAAGAGGAAAAAGTCACACAAATTTACCATTTGGCAGCCATTCTTTCTGCAACAAGTGAAAAGAACCCGTTATTTGCTTGGAAACTCAATATGGACAGCCTATTATCCATTTTGGAAATAGCTAAAGAGTACAAGCTCAACAAAATATATTGGCCTTCTTCAATTGCCGTTTTTGGCCCGAGCACTCCTATGAAAAATACACCTCAGGACTGTGTCATGGATCCCAACACCGTATATGGTATCTCCAAACAAGCAGGAGAAAGATGGTGTGAATATTATTTCCAAAAATACAATGTCGATGTAAGGAGCCTTCGTTACCCTGGATTGATCGGTTACAAATCATTACCCGGTGGTGGCACCACGGATTATGCGGTTGATATTTTTCATAAAGCAATTGAAGGGGAACATTTTGAATGCTTCTTAAGAGAAGATTCATACCTTCCTATGATGTACATGCCTGATGCAATCAAAGCCACTATCGACCTAATGCATGCTCCAGCCGAAAAAATCAAAGTGAGATCAAGCTATAACTTGGGAGGAATCAGCTTTTCACCAAAAGAAATTTACGAAAGCATTAAAAAGCACCATGCTGACTTTGAAATAAGTTATAAGCCTGACTTCAGACAAAACATTGCGGACACTTGGCCAGATAGCATTGATGACAGCGCTGCTAGAAACGACTGGGGGTGGGAACATTCTTATGGATTAGAAGACATGACTAAAGATATTTTGGCTAACTTGCCTACCTATTTAGTCAACTTTAAATAATCAACCGCATGAATAAGAATTTAGTGTTAGCCCTTGGGATGGCAGGGATCTTGGCTTCCTGTGATGCACCAACATCGGAAACAGCGAATGAAGAATCTTCTTTAGAAAAAGTAAATGAAGCAGATCATGTTCTAGCAGAGGGAGCTTCAACTTGGACTACTTATGAAGGAAGTATCCCTTGTGCAAGTTGTAGTGAAATCCAAATGACCCTACGTATAGAGAACAAAGCTGACAAAACTGAAAGGGAGTACACCCTTACCGAGGTATACAAAGGCCGTCAAGAGGGTGAAAGAACTGTTGAGTCAAAAGGAACCTATGAGGTCTCTTATGGAATAGAAGGCGATCAAGGAGCGATGTTAATTACATTGCTGGACGAAAATGGCAATCCAGTAAATACTTTCCTCCAAGATAAAGAGAGCAACAACTTCATTTTGTTAGATAAAAACAATAAAATTATCAAATCAGATCTGAATTATACATTGACAAAAAAATAAAGCCTGAGTTTCAGGCTTTATTTTTTCTCCACGATTCTATCTTTCTGAAAACCTACCAATACCTCTCCATCGGGATAAACCATCACTGGTCGCTTGATCATACTACTGTTCTCAATGAGCAGCTGTAATGCTGATGAGACTGCTTCCAGCTGACTCTTATCCTCTTCACTAAGCTTTCTGTAAGTAGTTCCTCGCTTATTTACCAAAATATCCAAAGGGATTTTCTTTAAAAAAGACTTCAGCAAGTCCTCAGAAGGAGCCTGTTTTTTATAATCCACAAAATCATAATCTACATTTTGCTCCTCCAACAACTTGAATGTTTTCTTCATAGTATCACAGTTTTTGATACCATAAACCATTAATTTATCCACCATATATTTTTTTAGCTTTAAACAGTTTTACAATTCCTCACCAAAACTAATAGCAAATTCTCACACCATCAATTTTTGAGAGAATAATCAGGCTACTCATAACTGTTTCAAAACTTCATACAAAACTGTATATTAACATGCTCAATCCATGATTTTATGAAAGACGAAAGAAAATTAGCTTTTTGCCTTAACTGTGATCAAAACCTCGATGAAAATGACAACTTTTGTCCAAACTGCGGCCAAGAAAACATGGATCAAAAAGTACCTTTCCAAGTTTTTATACATGATTTCTTTTCCAATTATCTCAACTTTGACTCTACTTTTTTCAGAACCATCCCACCTTTTCTGAGCAAACCCGGGAAACTCACTCAAGTATTTAATGCAGGCCAAAGAAGAAAGTACATTCACCCAATCAGACTGTATTTAATGCTGTCACTTTTCTACTTTTTTGCCATCAGTATCATTATCCCCCCTGATATTGTGGATCGAATCATGACTAGTCAGCTGACTGATGAAAAAACCAAAAATGCCATTAAAGTCAACTTAAACGACTCCCTTAACTCAAGTGATAAAGCTGAACTGGAAAAAATAGTTGGGAAAGAAGAATTGAATAACCTCAACAAACAATTAACATCTGCCGACACTTCTGCTTTTGACTCTATTCCAACCAGATCACCTTGGCTAGAATTAAAGTTAGCTGCCCAAGACCAACAAATTAGCGATAGTTCCTTCAAAGCGTCACTTCAAAAAAGCAGCTTTGGCCTCACTAATAACTTTGACATAAAGGCTCAAAGAAACTTCATTGCTAACTCTAACATTTACATTATCAATTCAGCAAGAAATCTCCCAATCATGATGTTTTTTCTGTTGCCGTTTTTTGCATTGCTTTTGAAACTACTCTTTTTAAAAAGTTCCAAATACTACATTGAGCACCTTATCCATTCATTACATATCCATAGTTTTGCCTATTTGATTTATGGATGTGGCATCTTTCTGCTCAATTACGAATTAGGCAACTTATCCTTAGTAGGCATTGTCTGTTTTGTTGGAGTAACCACCTATGCCTACATCAGTATTTTGAAAATCCACACGCAAGGGTGGCTTAAATTACTTATAAAGTTCTGGATCCTAGGATTTATTTATTTTAACCTTCTTGCTATTGCTGTTGGCACTGAACTTTACCTTTCCTTAATCACCCTATAAAAAAGTCTGCTTAAAAGTAAGCAGACTTTCAGTTTATAAAATCTCTTTCAAGGATTCTTCATTTGCCTGAATAATGTATTCTATATGCTCTTCTTTGAGGGATGTAGACAAAAACAAACTCTCAAATTGTGAAGGAGGCAAATAAACTCCCCTCTTCAGCATGGCTTGAAAGTATTTGCCAAACAGTGCAGTATCGGAAGTTTTAGCTGTTTCAAAATCTATGATTTTTTCTTCAGAGAAGAATAAACTGTACATACTTCCTAAATGATTCATGGAGTAGTTCAATCCTAGCTTAGACAAACTTTGTTTGACACCACCTACCAACTTATTCCCAATTGACTCCAATTGATTATACACTCCAGGCTCTTGATCCAAGTATTGTAACATTGCCAAACCTGCAGCCATGGCAATAGGATTGCCAGAAAGAGTTCCTGCCTGATAAACTGGCCCCACAGGAGATACAAAATCCATGATTTCTTTCTTACCGCCATATGCTCCCACAGGCATTCCACCTCCAATAATCTTACCCATGGTAGTCAAGTCTGGAGTTACACCAAAGACTTCCTGCGCACCTCCTTTGGCCAATCTAAAACCTGTCATCACTTCATCAAAAATCAGTACAATTCCTTCTTCATCACAGAGTTTTCTTAAACCTTGTAAAAACCCCTCCTCTGGAAGCACAAGGCCCATATTCCCAGGGACTGGTTCAAGAATAATGGCTGCTACTTCTGCCTTATTAGCCTCTATTAGTTGTTCAACTGACTCTAGATCATTATATAGGGCAAGAAGTGTATCCTTTGCTGTACCTATTGTTACACCTGGAGAGTTGGGTGCCCCCATTGTGATGGCTCCAGATCCAGCAGCTATCAAAAATGAATCGCCATGTCCATGATAATTACCTTCAAACTTGATAAACTTATCTCTGCCGGTAAAGCCTCTTGCTAATCTCACTGCAGACATAGTGGCTTCAGTACCTGAATTCACCATCCTTACTTTCTCTACAGAAGGCACCATTTTGGTTATAAGCGCTGCAATCTCAATTTCTTTTGCTGTTGGAGCACCAAAAGATGTCCCACTTTCCATTGCCTTGATAACTGCTTCCTTTATAACAGGATGGTTATGTCCCAAGATCATAGGCCCCCAACTATTAATAAGCTCTATATAGCGATTATCATCCTCATCATATAAATAAGCCCCATCAGCCTTTTTGATAAACAATGGATCACCTCCAACTGCCTTAAAAGCCCTTACTGGAGAATTAACTCCTCCGGGTATAAAATTTTGAGCGTTCGCAAAAAGCGATTTACTATTACTAATATCCATTAAAACTGTAATTACTTAATTTCTTCTAGTTTGCCTTGGTTCAATTTCAAAACAGGTACATATTGATTTGAGTGACTGTTTCTGAAGTTAAGACCAAAACCCAATCCGCCATCAGTTTGACCTCTCTGATCCAAGTTCTTTCTAAAATCAAACCCTGTGCGGCTATTGATTACATTGGCTACCCATCCCATCAAATCATACCCTATATAAGCATACGCTCCAGGATAAGCATTGAACCTTTCAAAAAACCTAAACCGATAATCCTCCACCTCTTTCTTGCTTAAGTTAATTGAGTTGTTGCCGATATAATTCAAATCATTCCCTTCCAGCATATCAAAATTGGCAAAATTGAAATACAACCAGCTATCCATTACAAAAACCGGTGTTTCAGTTGTCAAAGACTCTAGAAGTGATAATGTCGGCGATGCTATATAAGGATCGTCAGAGAAAATCACTACCTGATCAACATTGGCGGTCATGCCTGGTCTCATTCCTATTTGCTCTAAGAAATTGCGAATATTGTTAGACCCAACCTTTTGATTATAAGCGACGCGATAACCTCTCTTTCCTGCTTCACTTGCAAACTGACTGGCCATAAGTTCATCTCTGGAAGAGCCTGAGTAAGCTAGGGCAATTCGGTTTCCGGTAACGTGTCTTCTACTATAATCCAATAGCTTATCTACAATTACTTCCGTGGAAGGTCTAAATAAATAAGCATAATCTTTCCCTTCAAAATTGGCCTTCATATTTGATACGGGATTGATAAAAGGTATTTTATGTTGCTCTGCAAATGATGATACCAGCTCTGTCTCTTCTGGATAAATCGGACCGATGATGATATCTGCCTTTTTGAAGAAAGAATCCTCCAAAATTTTTCTAACCACTTCATTTTTTCTTTCCGTATCGAAAGATTTTACATTGATATCAAACCCCTTCCTTTTTGCATCCTCAACGGCCATATCAATGCCTTGATAGAGTTCAAAAACAAAATTATTCCCCTCTAAATTCCTCACCCCTGATCCACCTTGATAATTAAAAGGCAAAATGATTGCCACATCAAGCTCTTGATTTTTTATTTTATCCATTGATGTGCTTCCCTCAGCACCACCGATGTTCATTTCTTCAAGTTCTGCCAAAACTACTTTTTCATTGGAAGACAAAACTGACTGAGACAATAACTTCTCTTTCAAGGCAATACTATAACCCTCATTGTTCTTGAAAGCTGACCAGTGTGCTACCATAAAACTTACAGCAGCATTCTTGCTCAAAAAATCATAACTTGCTTTATACCCATCTTCAACGAGGGATTGATCATCGATTTTTGCAATCTCACTTAAACCTGCATAAGCCTCATTTTGGGCAAAATCACTAAGGGCCAAAAGGTACAATGCCTCATCTTCCCTTTCCCATTTATAGTTTTTTAACAGCTGCTCTAAAGTGGCCTGTGCCAATTGATACTGTTGGTTCTTATAGGCAGCCCTTGCAAAATGGTAATGAGCGTATAAAGATAATTTGCCATATTTTTTATAGTCCAAATATGGACGCAACTGATCCATCGCCTCTTCCTGTTTCCCGCTATCTATCATTTGAACTGCTGAACTGTACCCAGTACCTGTCTCTTGGGCAAAAAGAGGAAGCTGAATCAGCATAATCAGCAGAAGGAGTATATTAATTTTTTTCATGGATAAACATTAACTTACTGTGTGGTTACTTACAAGGCAAAGGCCGTGACTCTCGACAACTATAGCAGACAAGGTTAAGTTGACGGACCCAAGTGAGGCCATCACCAATGACTGCTGTCATTTTGAATCAAATTTTATACCTTTCTAAGGCGGTTCACGAATTTAATTGATTTTGATACAAAACCAGACAAAAAAAGCCTGATTTACACCAGGCTTTAATTATTATTCCCACTCAATAGTTGCAGGTGGTTTTGAACTGATGTCATAAACGACCCTGTTCACTCCTTTTACTTTGTTAATAATTTCATTAGAGATTTTCCCTAAAAACTCATACGGCAAATGAACCCAATCAGCAGTCATGCCATCAACTGAAGCTACTGCTCTAAGAGCCACCACTTTCTCATAAGTCCTCTCATCACCCATTACCCCTACAGATTGTACTGGCAATAGAATCGCACCTGCTTGCCAAACCTCATCATAGAGTTGATCATCTTTCAACCCTTGGATGAAAATATGATCAACCTCTTGCAGTGTAGCTACCTTTTCAGGAGTAATATCTCCTAGAATCCTGATAGCTAACCCAGGTCCAGGAAAAGGATGTCTTCCGATTATATTTTCGGGGATTTGCAAAGCTCGTCCAACTTCTCTAACACCGTCTTTAAACAAGGTATTTAATGGCTCCACTACTTTAAGCTTCATAAAGTCTGGCAAACCTCCTACATTGTGATGTGACTTAATCGTAGCAGAAGGACCATTTACAGAAACAGACTCAATTACATCAGGATAAATGGTTCCTTGGCCTAACCATTTTACCCCCTGGATCTTGTGTGCCTCATCATCAAACACCTCAATAAAAGTATTTCCAATTGCTTTACGCTTATCTTCAGGGTCGGTCTTTCCAGCCAAGGAATCATAAAAACGTTGCTTGGCATCAACCCCTATCACATTAAGTCCAAGGTGCTTATAAGAGTCAAGTACCTCTTCATATTCGTTCTTACGTAGCAATCCATTGTCCACAAATACACAAGTAAGGTTATCACCTATCGCCCTATGGATCAAAGTAGCCGCAACAGAAGAATCTACTCCACCTGACAAGCCCATCACGACTTTATCATCTCCTAACTTCTCTTTGAGTTCAGCGATAGTAGCATCTATAAACACATCTGATGTCCAATCCTGGCTACATCCACAAACTTGAACCACGAAGTTTCTCAGTAGATTTTTGCCTTCTAAGGAATGGGTCACTTCAGGGTGAAACTGGATGCCAAAGGTATCTTCATTAGGTACTTTAAATGCTGCAACTTTTACAGAAGGAGTACTTGAAATCACATCCCATCCTTCTGGGAGATCCTTGATTGTATCTCCATGTGACATCCAAACTTGAGAGCCGTGAGACACCTCGTGAAATAAATCAACATGTTTATCTATAAAGCTTAGATTAGCTCTTCCGTATTCTCTGATTTCTGATGGGGCTACATTTCCGCCGTATTTCTGGGCCAAAAGCTGAGAGCCATAACAAACTCCTAACAAAGGTAATTTGCCGCGAAATTGATCAAGGTCCAAATCTGGAGATCCTTCATCCCTAACGGAACAAGGACTGCCCGACAAGATGACACCTTTGATGTCTGAAGTAATTTCCGGGATGTTGTTGAATGGATGGATTTCACAATATACATCGAGTTCTCTTACTCTTCTGGCTATAAGCTGTGTATACTGCGAACCAAAATCTAGGATTAGTATCTGTTCTGCCATGCGCAAAGTTAACCACACTTCAAGAAACGAAAAAATAGTTTTATAAAATTTCGAAATAATATTTGGAAAAGGATCAATATCCAAGACCTACTCACAGAACTCACCTCTTGGTTATCTTTCATCATTGACCCCTTTTTTGACCTATTACTGAAAAGGAAAAGCCCTGACCGTAAGGGTCAAGGCTTTAAAGACTATTTTTGTTTAACCTTAAACTCTTACTTTAGTAGTTCCACCACCTTCTAATGTAATGCTTACTGGAGCATTGGTTTTCCAAGCACCACCAGTGAAATCAGGCACATCGATAGAGGTAGCTCGATTGGCAACAGACCATTCTGACAAAGGAGAGATCGCACTCCAAAGCGCTGCATCATAAACATCCTGATCCAATGGCAAACCATTTCTCAAGCAGTCCACTAATCTCCAAGTCATCATGAAGTCCATACCTCCATGCCCACCAATTTTCTTGGCCATCTCACCCACTTTCTTGGTGATTTCAGGAGTATACTTCTCTTTTAGCTCATTCATTTGCTCATCAGTAAACCATCTGTGACCAGTAGCCACTCCTTCCTTAGGCCATTTTCTAGCGATCCCCTTTGTTCCACTAACCAAGTGAATTCTAGAATATGGTCTTGGAGAAGTCACATCATGCTGGATCATAATGGATTTACCTTTTTTGGTTTTCACCACCGTTGTGTTCATGTTGCCTCTGAAGTCCATATTGGCATAGGAAGCAAAGAAATCATCTTCTTCAGCCAATTCCTGAGCATGTCTCTTCATCATAAAGTCATTACTGGACAAAGAAGTCAAATAATCCATTTGGTCTCCCCTGTTGATGTCCATGATCTGGCAAATTGGGCCTAATCCATGTGTTGCATACAAGTTGCCATTCCTGGTACCATTCTCTTTTAGCCTCCACATATCTTGATACCCCTCTTTGTTGAAATTCAATCCCAAAAGGTCATGCAAATAAGCTCCTTCCCCATGAATAACATCACCAAAGAAACCATCTCTAGCCATGTTTAAGGTCATCATTTCGAAGAAATCATAGCAGCAATTTTCCATCATCATGCAGTGCTTCTTGGTGCGCTCCGAAGTCTCCACCAATTGCCAGCATTCTTCCAATGTTTTCGCTGCAGGCACTTCAATTGCCACATGTTTACCAGCTTCCATGGCATATACCGCCATTGGCACGTGCCAATCCCAAGGAGTAAGGATAAAGATTAGGTCAAGATCATCACGATCTACCATTTTTTTCCAGGCATAAGCAGAGCCTGAATAGGTCTCTGGTTTGTGAGGCGTACCTTTAAGCTTTTCCTTAACCTTATCTACATTTTCTGGAAGAAGGTCACAAATCCCCTTGATCTCAACACCCTGGATTTTGCTCATTCTCTCTACGTGACCTGGACCACGCATCCCCAAACCGATAAAGCCCACACGAACTACATCCAGCTTAGGAGCTGCATAACCTGACATGTTAAAGCGTTGGTCATGCTTCTTTCTACTTTGTTTTAATACATTATCTAATTCTGCTTGAGTAAAACCACTCATTCCAGCGCCTACCAACCCCATACCGGCCAGACCAGATAGCTTAAGAAAATCTCTTCTATTATTGCTCATAATAATGACTTTATGGTTAGTGTTATTGTTTTATTTTTATCCAATGACCAAAGGCAAAACAAGGTTATTGCTCAGTAACCTTAGAAACCATACACCTTTGCAGCATTGGAGTAGAATACTTTTTGAAGCACCTCTTCAGGTAAGTTGAGACCTTTGAATTTGCCCGAAAACTCTGGGGCCTCCAATTCTTTGTCTGTTGCAAAGAATTCCCAGTGGAATTTCCATAAGTGCTCAAACCTTTGGGCCAACTCATCATTCCCAAAAGATCCATCATCGATCACATCTGTCCCATAGATGATTTTATCTTGGTACTTGATCATAAAATCCCGCACATCTTCCCATCTATCCTTGGCCTGTAACTGTAAATGACAAATACGCTCTGCAAGGTCTGTGATCAGATTTGGGTATTTATCCAGACGTTTGGCCACTTCATCAATACTCCATTCCATACTCAACAGGTGCAACCCTACAAACTGAAGCTTAGGGTATCTCTCCAGGATTCTATCCCTGGCTTCCATTTGAGCTTCGTAGGATGGACATTCTGGATGAAGGTACATATGGTATTCTGGATGTCCTGAAAAGTAGTTACGATCAGAGTCCACCGTCATTTCCTCCAGTGGCAACCAACAATTTTTTGGTTCTCCTTGATGTCCTATCAACAAAATATTGTTGTCTTCAAGATACCTGAAAATTGGACTGAGACTTTCATCATCAATCATGATAAATCTACCATCCTTATCCTGAAGGTCCATTCCGATGTTCTTCCAAATTTTAACACCAACAGCACCGTTTGCCAAACCTCTTTCTATCTCTTGGATGGCTTTTTCAGCCCAACCGGGCTCTCCCCAGCCATCAGCTGAAAAGGAAGTGATATACCTGATTTTGCCTGGATATTTTTGATCCAATTCCTTAAGGACTTTCTCCTGATCAACAATCGAATCGAAAAAAGGGATATCAGTATTGATGGATAGAAATGAAACCCCATGCTCTAGCGCCTTTTCCATTTTGCCAATGGAATTAGTATTTAAATGAACATGTGCGTCTATTAATGGGCGAATCATTTACTTATTATTTTTCATAATGTCCAACTTATAGCTTACCAAGTCAATTACTTGTTGGGTAGCCTTAGGAAAGACTTTTCTCAAATCAATCTCTTCATTTTCCTTCAGCAATTGCTGCAAGGTCTTCATGAAGATATTTTTAATTTCAGTAGCTAAGTTCACTTTACAAATCCCTCTTGAAATCGCCTCTCTCAACTGCTCTTCTGGCACACCAGAACTACCATGAAGCACCAAAGTGGCCGGAGTGACTTCAGCAATACTGCTCAATAAATCAAAGCGCAATTTAGGCTCTTCTTTGTAAAAGCCATGGGCTGTTCCAATAGAAATCGCCAAGGCATCTACTCCTGTTTCCTCCACAAAGGTCTTTGCTTCCTCTGGTGTAGTAAAACCCTGATGCTCGTGTGACTGACCAAGCTTTGCAACAAAACCTAGCTCTGCCTCAACGTGTGCACCATACTTATGGGCCCTCTTCACTACTTCTTGGGTGATTTTTACATTTTCCTCAAAAGGCAACTCACTGCCATCTATCATCACCGAATCAAAACCTGCATCCAGGCAAGCCTGAGCCAGTTCCACACTTCCTCCATGATCCAAATGAATCCAACCTTCAACACCATACTCCTCCAATGCTGCCCTACCCATAGCAACAGCCGTATTCAATCCCATATAATCTATAGAACTCTTGGTTAGCTGAAGGATAATAGGTTCGTTTAATGCTGACGCTGCCTTTAAAACCCCTTGCAAGGTCTCCAGGTTGTAAAAGTTGGTAGCCAACAAGCCACGCTTCTGACTCGTAAATTCTCTTAACTTATCTTTGATTTTCATGACAATGATTATATTTCTTGATCTAAAATCGTTTTTGCTCTCTCCCTCACTCCATCTAGAGATTCAAAGGCCCCCGTTCCTCCAGCTGCTGTTGTGTTCAATGCTCCAGTAAGGTTGCCAAAACTGAGACACTCTTCCCATTTTGCACCTTGCAAAAACTTGTAAATAAAACCTGCATTAAAGCTATCACCCGCTCCAATGGCATCAATAAATTGATTGTTTATAAATGGTTCTGCCTTGATGATCTCTCCTTGGTGATATACCAAACCGCCTTTGATTCCCATCTTGAGTGCGACAATATTCGCATGTGCCTTTAAAGTTTCCAGTCCAGCTTCGATTGTTTCCTTTCCGGTCAGAGAAAGTAACTCGGACTCATTCGGAAGAAAAATATCCACATAGGGAAGGCAGGATTGATAATCAAAATCCCACTTATTATCAGGATCAACCTGTAAGTCCAAAGAAGTGGTCAACCCTGCTTCCTTCGCCTTTTTGAATATTTCGGTAATATCTTGCTGGATTCCTTTTTGTAAAAAGTAATTGGACAAATGAAAATGTCGGTACGCACTTACCTGTTCCCAAGGAATATCATCAATGGTCAAAGCTTCCATAGCCCCGCAATAAGTCACATTGGCACGATCCTGATCATAGTTCATCACGACGGTCAGACCTGTTTTCAACTCCTCATCACTAGAGATAAATGTAGTATCTACCTGTTTTGACTGAAGGGTGTTACATACCAATTGGCCAAAGTCATCTTTACCTACTTTTCCACAAAAGGCAGTCCCTACCCCCAGCGTTGCAATATTAGAAGCAAAAATGGCTGAAGAACTACCTAAGGTCACATCCATCTTCCCTGCAACCTTTTCTTCACCCATCTCAGGAAACCCTTGAATTTGATTGAGTATAAGATCAATATTTAGTTCTCCAACAACAAATAGATCCTTTTTATACATAGTTTAGTTCTTTAATCTTAACCTGAGTAAGCAATCGCTCCACATCAGACTGATATAACATCCCCAAATCCTCTCTTAAACAATTGGCTGCACCAAAAGCTACTCCATAGCCCGCTATTTCTTCCACGGAAAGTCCTCTATACACACCCAAGGCAATACCTGCTGTCAAACAATCTCCACTCCCAACAGTACTCACCACCTTGTCAATGGTAACATTAGCATGAATAACTTTACCGAGATATCCCAAAAAAAGTCCTTCCTTACCTCTGGTCAAAGCTACCAAATCCACTTTTTTACTTAGCTGTTGGATAGCTTCCAAAGGATCCTCTGTCTGACAAATTGCTTTAGCTTCGTGCTCGTTGAGGTGCAGGCCAAAAAATCCCTTATCCAAAGCTTTTTCCAGCATGACACCAGAGCAATCCAGAATTACTTTCTTTTGTTGTTGCTTCGCAATGTCTATGAGATCACTATAAGCAGTATCAGGAGATTGTTTAGGCCAAGAACCAGACAAAACAGCTAAACTGGCATTTTCCAAATTTAGCTTAAATGTCTGTAACATTTCTTCATAGCTCTCTTCAGCCATAGCTGGTCCTGGCTCCAGTAACTCTGTATGATTCAAGTCTGAACCAGCAGACAAAAAGGTGTAACACTTTCTGTTTGCTCCATTTAGCTCTGGACCAAAACAGGGGATACCCAAGTCCTTACAGGCTTCCTTGATCCATTGACCTGAATGACCAGCCCAATTACCTAACAAACCTGTATCCTGCCCCATCTCCCTAAGCGCCATAGCTACGTGCACCCCTTTACCTCCAGGGAATTCCTGCTGCTTTGCAATGCGATTGGCTACTCCTCTTTCGAAAGAGGGTAGCCACGCATAAGTGTCTATAGAAGGATTGGGGCAAACTGTAAGAATCATTTATCCTATTACTTTTCGTAAATTATCACACCTTGAACTACCCGGCTAATCGCTCCACTCACGGAAGGATTGTCTGGCTTAAGCCCTAACTCCAGGCATTTATAGAAACCTAAGAGTTGGCCAACCATAGTGGCAGGCAAAACATTGAAAACATCTTGACCTTGGCCTCCGGCAACTTTGATGTCCATGATAGAATTGAAGCCTTCAGTAGCATTGGCCGCAAAACTAATTGTCTTTATATCTCGCTTATCTTGTCCGATGCTATCTGCCAAATCCTTTTCATATTGAGCTACATGGGCATCTTTTGAAAACAGGTAGACCACGATAGAATCTTCATTCGCTACAGCTCTAGGCCCATGCCTGAACCCTAAGAACGAGTCGTGTTTACAAACCACCTGACCATCTGTCAACTCCTGAAGTTTCAAGTGGCATTCTCTCGAAATACCAAGCATAGGACCTGAACCAAGGAAAATCACACGCTTAAAATCACGTTTCGCCACAGCCTCAAACTCAGAAAGCTTATTTCTCAAAATATCATTGGCAGTCTCTACAGAAGCATTAAATGCAATTTGTAATGCATCTATCTCATTGATTCCGGCCACTAGTAAAATGGTCAGCAACATGGAAGTAAAGCTTCCAGTCATGGCCAAACTATTGTCATTGGACGCCTCTGGAAGAACGATTGAAAAACAATTGCCCTCACAGTCATCCGCATATGCCGCTAACTTACCTTCTGCATTACAAGTAATGATCAAATGATAAATATCCGAACAATGCTTATCTGCCAACCTTACTGCTTCTACACTTTCAGGACTATTCCCAGACCTAGCAAATGAAACCAAAACAGTCGGAACCTCTTTAATAAAAAATAACTCTGGATGGGTCACTAAGTCAGTAGTCGCAAGAGCTTGCGTAAGCAAACCCGTCTTTTGCTGAACCACTCCTTGTGCAGACTCTCCAATAAATGCAGAAGAACCTGCTCCCGTAAGGATAATTCTAGCATTGCCTTTTTCAAAAATTGGCTGCAAGAAGGCCTTGATCTCTTCCTGCATTTGAGAAATCTGATCAAAAACATTCACCCAAAGTTCCGGCTGTCCAGAAATCTCCTTGGCTGTGTGAAACGCCCCCATCTCTTCTGCCTTTTCGGCATCCAAAGTCAAATAAGTCGTTTGTATCATATCTTTGTTTATGGTAAAGTCACTTTTTATTTTTTTACTCTCGCCTCCTCCTTAATCCTCGATACTGATTTTATCTGGTGATTGAAACTTGTAACACTTTATAAATCACCAGTAAACTCTTTCGTTTCATATACACATCAAATTAAACGAAATAAAATGAAACAAAAAAACTTCAATTTATTTTTTATTCAAATCAAATCATTCACTTCAATGATGTTAAAGAAGAAATTAAAAAAAATTCCGCCTGACAAGTATTCTACAAAATCAAAATAAGACTGAAGACCCTAACACAGTAATTTAAATAAAACCGCAAAAACTCCGATCGATTCCACTTCATTTTACAAAGGCCATAAAATAAACTATTGACTGGTTTAAAAAATTTCACAACCTTTCGATATAATACTGCCTTTTATTCTCAACCTCCATAAACAAAAAAAGTCGGGATTCTCCCGACTTTCATAACTATCCAACTTTTAAGATTATTAGTCAAAATATTTGAAATTATAATCTGGGTCCAATTCTTCCAAAAATGCAGTAATAAGGTCAATAACACTTTGAATATCCTTTTTACTGGCTGTCTCAACTGTGGTATGCATGTACTTTAAAGGTAAGGAAATCAATGCTGAAGGAACCCCTTCATTGGAATAGGCAAAGGCATCCGTATCTGTTCCTGTACTCCTAGAAGCAGCAGCTCTTTGAAAAGAGATTGTTCTCTTCTTGGCCACTCCAATGATCAAATCCAATAGCTTTTTGTGAACAGAAGCCCCGTAAGTAAGTACAGGACCATCGCCCGCTACCTGTTCACCACTAGTGATCTTATTGTACATGGGAGCCGTAGTATCATGGCAAACATCCGTGATGATCGCTACATTGGGCTTTATTTTAGCAGCAATCATTTCTGCTCCTCTAAGCCCTATTTCCTCTTGGACGGCATTGACGATATATAGGCCAAAGGGAAGCTTTTTACCTGAATCATGAAGTTTCTTGGCGACTTGGGCTATCATATACCCACCAATGCGATTGTCCAAAGCTCTTCCAGCGTAAAATTTTCCGTTGAGATCCATTAACTCATCCTTAAAAGTCACCACACATCCCACATGGATTCCCATTTCCTCCACTTCCTCTTTTGTGCGAGCTCCTACGTCTATGAAAATGTTTTCCAAGGATGGCTTACTTTCTTTTTCCCCTTTTCTCACATGAATGGCTGGCCAGCCAAAAACCCCTGGAATGATTTTTTCATCTGTATGGATATTGACCCGCATGGATGGTGCGATCATATGATCAGAACCTCCATTTCTTCTCACATAGATATATCCTTCTGGTGTTATATAATTCACAAACCAACTGATTTCGTCAGCATGAGCCTCAATAACCACTTTAAAAGGAGCTTCAGGATTGATCACACCAACAGCTGTTCCATAACTGTCTGTAAAATACTGATCGACGTAAGGTTTTACATAATCCAACCAAATCTTCTGCCCTGAAGCTTCAAAGCCAGTTGGAGAGGCGTTGTTAAGGTACTTGAATAGAAACTGTTCTTCTTGCTGCATATTGATAAAATACGTTTGGTATTTACTCTATTATTTAAACTTATTTGACTGATTCGTTATTTCTCTGAAATTGATTCAAGTTAATACAAAGGAAAATTTATAGTGGAATATTGCCATGTTTCTTTTTGGGAAGAACATCCACTTTGTTCTGAAGCATCTTAAATCCACTGATCAATTTCTGCCTAGTGGTCGATGGAATAATTACTTCATCAATATATCCTCTGTGTGCTGCCTTATACGGATTAGCAAATTTCTTGGTGTATTGATCAATTTTCTCCTGCAGTTTTTCATCTGGTTGATCAGATTTGGCAATCTCCTTTCTAAAAATAATTTCTGAAGCTCCTTTCGCACCCATCACCGCAATTTCTGCTGTTGGCCAGGCAAAATTGAGGTCAGCGCCAATATGCTTGGAATTCATCACATCATAAGCTCCTCCGTAGGCCTTACGCGTAATTACAGTAATTCGTGGAACGGTTGCTTCTGAAAAAGCATAGAGCAACTTGGCTCCATTGGTAATAATACCATTCCACTCCTGATCTGTACCCGGCAAGAAACCAGGGACATCGACCAACACCAAAAGCGGCACATTGAAACAATCACAAAACCGAACAAAACGTGCTGCTTTGACAGAAGCGTCATTATCCAAAACTCCAGCTAAAGACTGTGGCTGATTACCGACCACTCCTACACTACGTCCAGCAATTCTCGCAAAGCCCACCACCATATTATCTGCAAAATTCTTGTGTACTTCTAAAAACGAATCTTCATCTACAATACCATGGACAACCTCTCTCATATCATAAGGGTGATTAGGGTTTTCAGGAATTACACTATCCAATATTTTTCTTGACTCATCTTCTTTCAAATCATAAGGATAAATGGGCGCATCATCTTCACAATTTTGAGGGATATAACTTAGAATACTTTTAATATGTTTGATACAATCCACTTCATTCGTACATGAAAAGTGGGTCACGCCACTTTTCACGCTATGGGCACTTGCTCCTCCTAACTCTTCTGCAGTTACATTCTCCTGGGTAACCGTCTTCACAACATTTGGACCAGTTACAAACATATAAGATGTTTCTTCCACCATTAGTATAAAATCCGTTATGGCGGGAGAATAAACAGCTCCTCCAGCACATGGTCCCATTACTGCTGAAATTTGGGGTATTACTCCTGAAGCTAAGGTGTTTCGATAAAAAATATCGGCATACCCACCAAGGGAGTTTACACCTTCTTGAATCCTGGCCCCACCGGAATCATTCAACCCTATAATAGGGGCGCCATTCTTCATGGCCATATCCATGATTTTGCAAATTTTTTCAGCGTGGGTCTCAGAAAGAGACCCTCCAAAAACAGTAAAGTCTTGTGAAAACACATAGGCCAACCGGCCATGAATCTCCCCATAACCTGTTATCACTCCATCGCCCAGATAGTATTCCTTATCCAAGCCAAAATCCTTACAACGGTGCATCACGAACTTGTCTATTTCCTGAAAAGATCCTTCATCCAACAATAAATGAATCCGCTCTCTTGCAGTTAGCTTACCTTTTTTGTGCTGAGCAGCTATTCTGTCCTTCCCTCCCCCCAACAAAGCTTCTTGATTCTTTTTTTCCAATAACGCCAGTTTCTCTTTATTTCCCGGTAATGTATACACACCTTTTGTTGAACTTTTCATGGATTTATCGCAGTAAAAATTGTTACAAAATATTTTTCAATACCCTTTAAGGTAAGAAATTTTCCGATGCTTTCTGGCACATTCATACCACCGACCCTTTCTACATCGAGTTTATCAATTCCCTCGTATATATCTCATTATTAACATAGAGCTTTTTTAAATAAACTTTATATATTCGCACAACTAAAAATAAGGGCTTAATGACACATGAGAAAGTAGCCATTATCGACATGGGCACCAATACATTTCACTTGTTATTGGTTGAATTAACTTCAGAAGGTTTCCAAACCATCTATAAGGAAAAAATCCCTGTAAAAATTGGGCAGCAAGGTATCAGCAAAAATGCCATTCACCCTGATGCCCAAAAAAGAGCCATGCATACCATCGGCCATTTCAGGAATTTGATCAATGGAGAGGAAATCCAAAAAGTATATGCTTTCGCTACAAGTGCCGTTAGAAGTGCTACCAATGGTCCAGCCTTGGTTCAGGAAATAAAGGAAAAATTTGACATTAAAGTAAATGTCATCGATGGAGAGCAAGAAGCCCAGCTCATCTATGAAGGCATTCGCTTTAGTGGATCACTTGGAGATGAAAATAGCCTGATGATGGACATTGGAGGTGGATCTGTTGAATTTATCATTGGCAATGAACAAGAAGCGCTTTGGAAACAAAGTTTTGAAATTGGAGGCCAAAGGATGCTGGACTTGTTCCATTACCATGACCCCATCCATACGGAAGAAGTAACCAAACTTAAGACTTATTTAGAAGAAAGACTCCAGCCCCTTATTACTGCTTTAGAAGTTTATAAACCGAAAAGGTTGGTAGGTGCCTCCGGTACTTTTGACACGCTTACCGATATGTACTACGCCTCTGCCCATCGGACCAAAACCAAAACCCAAAAAGTCTTCCACCTTCCCCGCACAGAGTTTGAATTGCTTGCCCAAAAGCTGGTCACGCTTAATAAGGATCAAAGGCTAAAAATACCCGGAATGATCCCCATGAGAGTGGACATGATTGTGGTAGCTTCCTGTCTAATTGAATTTATCCTTCAATTTGTAGATGCATCAGAACTTGTTTGCTCCAATTATGCGTTAAAGGAAGGAGTTATTGCAAAAATAATCTCAAAACAGCCTATCATTCCTTGCGAAGGCATAGAAAAATCATGATTTCTAATCAATATCAACTTATCACCGGATAAGTCAAAATATATTTTGCGCCATGAATTTTAACTTTGAAGGATTATTCTCGTTCACGAAGAATATTTTCCTTAAAATCGGATGTCCAGAAAAGGATGCCCAAACTGCTACCGAAGTCTTATTGTCAGCGGATTTGAGAGGTGTCGACTCACATGGAGTCGCAAGGCTCTCTGGGTATGTCAGGTTATGGGAAGCCGGCCGAATCAATGCCACTCCAAATGTACGCGTAGTTCATGAAACACCCAGTACAGCAGTAGTTGATGGTGATGCAGGGTTAGGACTGGTGGTAGCACCAATCGCCATGCAAATCGCCATTGAAAAGGCTAAAAATGCGGGTACAGGCTGGGTATCCGTAAAAAACTCCAACCATTACGGCATTGCAGGACATCATGCCATGCAAGCCTTAAAAAACGACATGATAGGTCTTTCCATGACCAACGCAAGCCCTTTGGTAAGCCCTACATTCAGCAAAGAGCGCCTTTTAGGCACCAATCCAATTGCTGTTGCTATTCCTGCCAATAAAGAACCAGCATTTGTTGCAGACATGGCTACTACTACAGCAGCCAATGGAAAACTGGAAATACTACAAAGAAAAGATGAGCAGGCCCCGTCCGGCTGGATACAAGACAGTGAAGGTCATCCAACCACCAACCCTTATGGTGTAAAAGAAGGAGGAGCCTTATTACCTCTAGGCGGTGATAGGGAACACGGTTCTCATAAAGGCTATGCTTTGGGATCCATAGTCGACATCTTCTCAGCTGTGCTTTCAGGAGCCAATTATGGCCCTTGGGTTCCGCCATTTGTTGCATTCCTCCAGCCAGACCCCAACCCAGTTGGAGACGGCATTGGCCATTTCTTCGGTGCCATGCGTGTAGATGCTTTCAGACCCGCTGATGAATTTAAAGACCATATGGACAACTGGATCAAAAGATTCCGATCGGCCAAAACAACTCCTGGAAACGAAAAGGTATTGATCCCGGGAGACCCTGAAAGAGAACTGGAGCAAGAAAGAATGAAAAAAGGCATCCCTCTTCTGAAACCTGTAGAAGACGATCTTAGAACACTTGGAGAAAAATTCGACGTGCCTTTTAAGTTTTAAACAATTAAAAATTAACCTTTACTCATCGCTTCTCTGTGATATCAGGGAAGCGATTTTTTCTTTTTGTAAAGCGTTTGTTTTGGAAAATTCAATTGATTTTTCATAACTTATCCACATGTCAAAATTCCATCATTACCAGACCGTTTTGGAGTGGACCGGCAATACAGGCATGGGCACTCGGGGCTATTTGGCCTACCAAAGAAACTTTGAAATCACGGTAGAAGGCAAGCCTCACCTCTTGGGAAGCTCTGACCCACATTTTAGAGGAGATAAAAGCAAATACAATCCTGAGGAGCTTTTTCTGGCCAGTATTGCCTCTTGTCACATGCTCTGGTATCTACACTTATGTGCCGAAGCAGGTGTAAGTGTGACAACTTATGAAGACCATTCCGAGGGAATTATGCAGGAGAATAAAAACGGATCAGGACAATTCAATGAAGTAGTCCTATATCCAGTGGTAACAGTTGAAAATGAAAGCATGAAACCCAAGGCCATGTCACTGCATGAAGAGGCCCACAAACATTGTTTCATTGCCAATAGCTGCAATTTCCCCATTCGGCATAAACCTGTGGTGAGAATAGCCCAGAAACATTCTTTAGACAAATAACTGGAAAGGTCTTTCTAAATATAATCTTCACCTTTGTTCTTTGCATCTGCAACAAACTCCTTGAACTTATTTTCAGCATCAAGCTTACAGATCAAGATCACATTCTCAGATTCATTGATCAAATAATTATCCAAACCATGGACAACCACAAGCTTTTGAGGGGACACTTTGATATAGCTGTTTGTGGTGTCATACAACACCGCATTGGCATCAACAACATTATTATTCTTATCTCTTTCCTTGAGCTGGTGAATACTCAACCAAGAGCCCAGGTCTGACCAACCAAAATCACCGAGCAACAAATAAACTTCATCCGACTTTTCCATAATGCCCAAATCAATGGAGACATTCTTCACAAGAGAATAAGCGCGCTTAATAAATCCGGCTTCATCTGGAGAATCATAAAATTCCATTCCCTCTTCAAACACTTCAGCCATCTCAGGCAAATACTTTTCAAAAGCCCTAATAATCGATTCATTTTTCCAAATGAACATCCCACTGTTCCAAACAAAATCACCACTCTCCAAAAAAGTTTTGGCCAGCTTTTTCGTAGGCTTTTCTGTAAAAGTCTTTACCTTTTTGACCAAACCTAACTTAGGCTTCTCGATGTATTGGATATAACCATAACCGGTCTCTGGTCTATTGGGTTTGATGCCAATGGTAATTAAATGATGGGCTTTTTCAGCCTCCTTAAGTCCTTGCTTGATCTTTTGCTGAAATGGCAATTCATTAATTACCAAATGATCGGAAGGGGTTACAATTACCCTAGCATTAGGGTCTTTTTTCTTTATTTTATAGCTGGCATAGGCAATACAGTTGGCCGTATTTCTTCTTAAAGGTTCTCCCAAAATTTGCTCATCAGAAATTTCCGGCAACTGTTCCTTTACGATATCTACATACATTTTATTGGTAACCACCAAAAAAAGTTTAGGATCCGAAAACTTCACAAAACGGTCAAAAGTCATTTGTAGCAAAGTCCTGCCTGTGCCTAAAATATCCAAAAATTGTTTGGGGTAATTGTTTCTACTATATGGCCAAAATTTAGAACCAATTCCTCCGGCAAGTACTACAATATATGGTTTATTTTGCATAATTATTTTTAAACAATCCCCTCCTTCATTAAATCATGAATATGAATAAAGCCTAAAAGGCTTTCCTTTTTCATGACAACAAGCTGAGTAATATTATGCTCCTTCATCTTGTTCAAAGCCCTGATGGCATATTCTTTATGTTCAATGGTTTTTGGATTTTTCGTCATAATATCTTTTGCTTTCACTTGGCCAAGATCCCCCCCTTTTTCCAGCATTCTCCTCAAATCCCCATCAGTAACAATCCCAACCAAGTTTTGTGCTTCATTTAAAACTGCCGTAGCCCCAAGTCTTTTACCACTAATTTCTAAAATAACTTCCTTTAAATCTGCCGTTTCTTTCACCATCGGTACAGATTCTTTTACCACCAAATCGTCTACAGTAAGATACAATTGCTTGCCCAGCGATCCTCCAGGATGGTACTTGGCAAAATCATCACTACTAAATCCTCTAGCTTCCAGAAGACAAACAGCCAATGCGTCACCCATGGCCATATGGGCCGTGGTACTGGTTGTGGGGGCTAAATTTAACGGACAAGCTTCAGCTTTAATCGTTGCATTCAAAACAAAATCAGCATGGTCAGCAAGATAACTATCCGTATTGCTCACCAATGCCACAAGTTTGGACCCCATCCTTTTCAGCATGGGTACTAAAACTTTTATTTCTGGCGTATTACCACTCTTCGAAATACAAATTACAAAATCTTCTTTTTGAATCATACCCAAATCTCCATGAATAGCATCCGCTGCGTGCATAAATAATGCTGGCGTACCAGTAGAGTTTAGGGTGGCTACAATTTTTGTGGCAACGATGGCACTTTTCCCTACCCCGGTAATCACCACACGTCCGTTTGAATTCAGGATTCCAGTTACACAAGACTCAAAATCTCCATCAATATTATTGGCTAAATTCTGTACCGCTTCTGCTTCTGTCTGAAGAACTTTTATGGCGCTGTTTTTAATATTTTTTATTATATTCAATTTTACCGAGGGTTATTATTAAATTTGTACAAAGGTAAAATTATTTACTTTAATTATTTAATGAAAAGCATTCGGCACATCATTAAAAAGACAGAATGGAGTGGATATAAAAGTTAAAGAAAACCTCAAGAAGATTTTTGGCTTCAATCAATTCAGAGGTAACCAGGAAGCTATAGTTGATAATATTCTGCATGGCAATAACACCTTTGTCATCATGCCCACCGGCGCAGGAAAATCACTATGTTATCAACTCCCGGCCGTCACCAGTGAAGGGACAGCTATTGTTATTTCTCCGTTGATCGCCTTGATGAAAAACCAGGTAGATCAGTTAAACGCATTCGGCATCAATGCCCACTTCCTAAACTCTACTTTGAGCAAGTCAGAGTCAAACAGGGTAAAAAAAGAAGTCCTTTCCGGAGCCACCCAGTTACTGTATGTAGCTCCTGAATCCCTCACTAAAGAAGAAAACATTGAATTTCTAAAATCAGCCAAGCTCTGCTTTGTAGCTATAGATGAGGCCCACTGTATTTCAGAATGGGGCCATGATTTCAGACCAGAATATAGAAAGATCAAGTCCATCATTGGTCAGATAGGAGATAATCTTCCAATCATTGCGCTTACCGCTACCGCCACGCCAAAGGTCCAACAAGACATTCAGCGTAACCTGAACATGGAAGAGGCGGATTTGTTTAAATCTTCCTTTAACCGGACCAACCTATATTATGAGGTTCGGCCAAAAGTAAAAAATGACACCAAAAAGCAACTGATCAAGTATGTAAAGTCCCATAAGGGGAAATCCGGAATCATCTATTGTTTGAGCCGTAAAAAAGTGGAAGAAATAGCTGAACTGCTTAAGGTAAACGGGATCAATGCAGCGCCTTACCATGCAGGACTTGAATCAGCAACAAGAATCAAAAACCAAGACGACTTCTTGAATGAAGAAGTGGATGTAGTTGTGGCTACGATTGCGTTTGGAATGGGCATAGACAAGCCCGACGTTCGCTATGTCATTCACTATGACGTCCCTAAATCACTGGAAGGATATTACCAAGAAACTGGAAGAGCAGGAAGGGATGGATTGGAAGGACATTGCTTGATGTTCTACAAGTATGATGACATCATCAAGCTTGAAAAGTTTAATAAGGACAAGCCTGTCAACGAAAGGGAAAATGCCAAAGTCCTTTTACAGGAAATGGCAGCCTATGCAGAAAGTTCAGTATGTAGAAGAAGGGTCTTGCTCCACTATTTTGGAGAAAGTCTCAATGAAGACTGTGGTTTCTGTGACAATTGTAAAAAGAAAAAAGAGTCCTTTGACGGACAAAAAGATATTCAAATAGCCATAGAGGCTGTAAAAGAGACCAATCAAAGATTCAGTCTCGAACATGTTGTCAATGTCATCCGTGGTGAGCAAAACGAATACATGGAAAGCTACAATCACGACAGCCTCAAAGTTTTTGGTGAAGGCCAAGACTTTGATGAAAGGCATTGGAAATCTGTCATCAGGCAAGCCATGATTCTTGGCTTTCTGGAGAAAGACATCGAAAACTACGGTGTCATCAAGCTCTCTCCCCTCAGTGAGGAGTTTTTGAATTCTCCTCATGAAGTTATGCTAAGCAAAGATCATGATTTTGAAGAGATGATCGAAAACGATGAAGCCGAAGAAATCAGCAATTCCAACAAAGCTTATGATGAAAAGCTTTTTGAACTGCTCAAAACAGAAAGAAAAAAAGTAGCTAAATCCAAAGGACTACCTCCTTATGTGATCTTCCAAGACCCTTCTTTGGAAGAAATGGCGACTGTATACCCTACCACAAAGGAAGAACTTGCCCAAATTAATGGGGTTGGTATGGGAAAAGTCGCTAAATTTGGAGCTCCGTTTCTGAAACTAATAGAGAGTTACGTTGAGGAAAACGACATTATTACTGCTTCGGATGTTGTGGTTAAAACAGCAGGCACTCGCTCCAAAGTTAAAATCTCCATCATCCAACAAGTGGACAGGAAAGTCGATTTAGACGAAATCGCCTCCAACCTGAACATTAGCATGACGGAGCTGCTTCAAGAAATAGAGCAAATCATCTATAGTGGGACCAAATTGAACATCAATTACTATATCCAAAATATCATGGATGAGGACAGGGAAGACACCCTTCACGACTATTTCATGTCAGCTGAGACAGACAACATCAGAGAGGCACTAAGCGAACTTGAAGATGAAGATTTTGGTGAAGAAGAAATCCGAGTCTACAGGATCAAGTTCATTTCAGACCATGCCAATTAAAAATTAGATTTAAATTCATGAATATATTATTATTAGGTAGTGGAGGTAGAGAGCATGCCTTTGCTTATAAAATTGCCAATAGCCCAAAATGCAATCAACTTTTCGTAGCCCCTGGCAATGCTGGCACAGCATCAATAGCTACGAATGTATCCCTTGGAATTACAGATTTCCCAGCACTTAAATCCTTTGTGCTAGACAATGCTATCGACATGGTTGTGGTAGGCCCTGAAGAACCTTTAGTCAAAGGTGTAGCAGACTATTTTGCAGACCAGGAAGAAACCAAAAACCTACCAGTAGTAGGACCAAAGCAACTAGGCGCTACTTTGGAAGGGAGTAAGGATTTTTCCAAACAATTCATGCAGCGTAACAATGTTCCTACCGCCGCTTCAGAAACCTTCACTAAAGAATCCATCGAAGAAGGTCTCCAGTTTATCAAATCCCAGAAATTACCGATCGTTTTAAAAGCGGATGGGCTTGCGGCTGGAAAGGGCGTTTTGATCTGTGAGAGTTTAGAGGATGCTGAAAACTCTTTCAAAGAAATGTTGCTAGAAAGCAAGTTTGGAGCTGCTTCGGATAAGGTAGTCATTGAAGAGTTCCTTACTGGAATTGAACTATCTGTGTTTGTAGCAACCGATGGGAAAAGCTATAAAATCCTTCCAGAAGCTAAAGATTACAAGCGTATTGGAGAAAAGGACACCGGATTAAATACGGGAGGCATGGGAGCTGTAAGCCCTGTCCCTTTTGCAGACGCATCTTTTATGCAAAAGGTAGAAGAAAAAGTCGTGAAACCGACCATTGAAGGACTTGAAAAGGAAAAGATTGATTACAAGGGCTTTATCTTCATAGGACTAATGAACACCAATGGGGAGCCTTATGTAATCGAGTACAATGTCCGTATGGGTGACCCTGAGACCCAGGCTGTACTCCCACGAATCAAGAGTGATTTTGTGGACCTTCTTTATGCTATCGGCTCTGGTAAACTTGCCGATTATTCCCTTGAACTAGAAACATTCACCGCCACTACTGTAGTAATGGTAGCTGGAGGTTACCCCGGTGCTTATCCAAAAGGCGATGTGATCAGTGGCCTGGGAGATTCCAATGGCAGCAGCATCACCTTCCATGCTGGCACCACTCAAAACGAACAAGGTAAAGTAGTAACCAATGGAGGAAGGGTCCTAGGAGTGACCGGTAAAGGAGGAAGTGTTGAAGAAGCGTTATCAAACGCGTATACCAGAGTAAATGAAATTACCTGGAAAGATGTCTATTACCGAAAAGATATCGGGCAAGACATCCTAAATTATGGTAAATGATACCATAATTTATTCACGAGGAATCCCCTGTGGATTCCCTAAATAATAGATAGAGTTATGGCAGGATGTAGTAGCTGCTCGACCACTTCAGGAAGTGGAGGGTGTCAAAACAATGGCACTTGTGGTACGAGCGATTGTAATAAAATGAATTCCTTTGACTGGCTGTCCCATATGGGCATTCCGTCAGTGGACACCTTTGATATAGTAGAGGTAAAGTTTAAAGGAGGCAGAAAGGATTACTTCCGAAATGTAAATCACCTAAAACTGACCACCGGTGACCCTGTGGTCGTAGACGTCCCAAATGGCCACCATATCGGATATGTTTCCTTACAAGGTGAATTGGTGAGGCTGCAAATGCAGAAAAGGAAAATCAAGAATGATGACAATATCCTTAAGATTTACAGACTTGCCAATCAGAAAGACTTAGAAAAATGGGAAGAATCCAAAAATCGTGAAATCCCAACTTTATACAGGACCAAGCAGATTATTGATGAAGTGAAATTGGAGATGAAGTTGTCTGATGTCGAATACCAGGCAGATAGTTCCAAAGCCACTTTTTACTATTCAGCAGATGATCGTGTGGATTTCAGGGAACTGATCAAAATTCTTGCCTCAGAGTTTAAAATCCGTGTGGAGATGAGACAAATCAGTCTTCGCCAGGAAGCAGGAAGACTGGGAGGTATTGGTGTATGCGGGCGCGAGCTTTGTTGCTCCACTTGGATTCATGACTTCAAAAGTGTCAGCACATCAGCGGCAAGATATCAGAATTTATCTCTAAACCCCACCAAGCTTTCAGGCCAATGTGGAAGGTTAAAATGCTGCCTTAACTATGAATTGGACACTTACATGTCTGCTTTGGAGGATATCCCAAACATAGAAAAACCATTGCTGACTGAAGCAGGGCAGGCAAAACTCCAGAAAACCGATATTTTCAGAAAGTTGATGTGGTTCAGCTACAACAATGAAAATAATTGGTATTCGATAGATTGTGATAGGGTCAAAGAAATCATTGAAATGAACGAAGAGGGCAAAAAGCCTTTTAGTTTGGAGTTAAATGACATGATGGATGTTGAGGATGACAAAAACAAATCCAATATGGATTTGGAGATGCTCGACAAAAAATTCCAGAGCAAAAACAAAAAACGGAAAAAACGGAAGCCTAAAGCCAAAGCTCCTAATCAATCTGCTGGCCAGCAACAACAGCCAAAGGCTAATCAACCAAACGCTCCACAAGAAAACCAAGGTGAGCGCCAAGGTAACACGCCTTCTAGGTCTAAGAATCAAAGGAGAAAGCCCTCAAACAGAAAACGAGGTGAAGGAAGCCCTAAACCGGCCAATGCTTCTCCTCAAAACAAACCTGCTAGAGAACCCAAAAGTACTCCTAGCAAAGAGCCAAATACTCCTCAAGCATCCAATCAACGACCTAAGAGTAACAAAAGAAGAAATAATAATCCAAGAAGGAAAAACAACCGCGGAAATCAAGGCAACAACAACAATGATTAGTCAACCGATGTTAAGTCGATTAGTAACTTTAGCATTAATTCTTACATCATTTTCCGCTTGTAACAATTCTCGGGTTTACGAGGAGTATCAAGGAATGCAGAAAATGTCATGGGCAGTAACTGACACGGTTACCTTTGAAGTAGATAGTCATAAAGAACGAAAAGTACTATCAACCTTCAGGGTAAAATACAATGACAGTTATGATTATCAAAACCTTTATGTGAGGTACATTTTAAAAGATAGCCTTAACAACACCTTGGACAATGAGCTTTTAAATTTAAATCTCTTTGATCCAAAGACAGGAAAACCACTTGGTGAGGGGTTTGGTAATGCATTCACCCAAATAGACACTCTTCCCCTTAAAAACCTAAGTACCAATAGCAAAATCAAGGTTCAGCTCATCCAATATATGAGAAGCAATGAGCTAAAGGGAATTGAATCTGTAGGAATCAAATTAGAGAAGGAGTGATGATCATCACTCCTTCTCTTTTTCCAGTTTTATCTTGGTTTGCAGTAAATCTTCTCTATCCATCCAATGTTGTCGGCTGAAAACAAAGCTGACATTCCAGCCTTTTTCTTTCAATAGCTGGGGATGATAAACAAACGCCTCCTTGGCAGTCTTGGCTGCAAAAAGTCGATTATCGTCTGTCAATATCGCTCCAATGTATTGATCTCCTTCCAGTAATTCTAAGTCCATCATTCTTGAAACCGAACTATCTTTCACCTTATGGTTACCATAAGTACCTATTAATTTATCCTTAAGATACCAAGATGCCTCAAAGCCACCCGCTGTCTTTTCCTCAATGCTTATCGATTCTCCTTTAGATACTTTTTCTGCATACTCCAAGTAATCCCTTAGCACTTTTACTCCGGGGTTGATCAAATGGCTGTTTTTAAAATCCGAATGGTCAATACTGGATACTACAATAACCTTTCTTCTGGCCCTTGTAACTGCTACATTAAGTCGGTTAGCTCCGCCCTCTTTTGAAAGCAGCCCAAAATTCGCACTAAATTTACCCGCTTTGTTCTTGGCATAACCAATGGAAAATATAATGATGTCAAATTCATCTCCCTGAACATTTTCAATATTTTTGATCTTTATCTTTAAATTTTTCAGTGCCTTATTTTCCACGACCTTATCATTGATCAGCTCCATCTGAAAATAGTTAAAGGTAATGACTCCAACCGAGAGTGGCTTTTCCTGATCCTTCAAAAAGTTTAAAATCTCTAACACTTTTTCTGCCTCCACTTGGTTGGTTTGCTTATCCCAAACCCCATCCACTTTGATCCATTGATAAGCTTGTTGTTCCTGATTCATGGATGTCATTTCAGGAAGCATGGTCAATTGCCCCTCATAAAAGTGTTTGTTTGAAAACTCAATCAAGGACAAATGCCTACTTCTGTAATGCCCCTCTAAACTGTATTTTTTGAAATAATTGGAAGCCAAATCAAGTAAAGATGTTGATTCCAACTCTATCCCCTCTTCCTCAGTTTCCAACCTCACCTTATAAAGATCAAATGGTTGCAACTGCTGACTATCTCCTGCAATTACTACTTGCCTGCCCCTGAGCATTGCTGGCAGGCCTCTTTCAGCAAAACATTGGGAAGACTCATCAAAAACCACTAAGTCAAACCTACTATTCATGGGAAATAAAGCAGATACAGTTTCTGGTGATGCTAACCAACATGGCACCAATTTGAACACTTCTTCCTCAAACTTCTCTACCAATTTTTTCACACTCCATATTCGCTTCTTCTTATTTACCTGATGGGACAAATCCCTATAGGTAACTAGGTTGTTGAGGCGGTTATAAGTCAGTTTTTTAAAGGTGTTTTCCCGTAATCTTAGTTCTGTAATGAAACGACTCAATTTTAACTTTTCCTCTACCGCCAAAGAAAACCCTTCCAAAATATCCTTGACCTTATGCAAGCTCATTTGCTGCAGTACAGGATATTTTTTTTCAATATGTTCAATCCAGCCAAACCTCAATCCAGCCAAAAAAATTTGTCTTAAGCCTTCAAAATCCCTACCGGGATATTCATCAATCAGTTTATTGATCACCTCTTTGTCAATAGCTCTTAATTTTCTTTTTAGCCTGTCCAAAGCTACCATTTCAGTAAAATCCTGAGTAATGGTCTCTTGGACTTTGACTAACTTTTCATCATCAGAAGCGGTTAGCAGGTGCTTTATCTGAATATCACTGAAATAATTCCTCCAAACCTGAGATTTGAACTCTATCAATCCATTGATTCCAATAAACTCATGCAAAATCCTTCTAAACTGTTCATGATCTACCTTTTCAAATATTAGATAAGGAGTCAGCACTCCTAAATCCTCCAAAATAAACCTAGCCTTCATGGCTTCTGTTAAGATGTGTAACTCATGGTTGAAAACAGTAAAATCAAAAGGCTTTTGAGGCAAGCTAACCCACTCCTTTCTCTCCAAAAGCGTATATTGGTGATTGATATTCAGCCTATTCTCCAACATCTTCACCAATACCATTAAGCCTTCTTTATCGTCTTCTAGCCCATTGGTTTTCAGGAGACTCCACACTTCTTTGAATTCCTTTTTATAAAACTTCAAAGACAAAGACTTCCACCAGGAATCTTTTATTTGAAGGAAATGAAGCACTTTTTGATACATATGCTCCACCTCAACATCTAAAACTGACCATTCTACTCCTTCCTCAGAAAGCAACTTCTTCACAATATCCACTTTGTTTTCTAGCCATAACAAATCCAAATCTCCCTTGGGGTATTTCATCAGCCTCTTTAAGACCAAATAAATATCCTCATTGGAGATCACACCTCGCAACTCCTCCAGTCGCTTATTTTGCTCATAAGACTGGTACATCAAAGGAAAATCAAATGGTTGGTACAACAGGTCAGAAAGGATATTTTCCGCTGTAGATTTCAAATCTTTGATTTCATCCAAATTCTCATTGAACCGATGAATGGCATTGGCTGTAAACTCTGCAAAATCTACCCGGTGAAGCCAGAATGAATCGGCGCTTTCATACTTTGGATAGTAATATACATACTCTTTGAAATCCATTAAAAATTCATCCAAATCTCCCCAGTGATAGTACTTATAATACTGTGTAAGGTTCAAATGTTCATCATCAAAAGAAGAACTGATATAAAGTTCCTTGATAGGCGCTCCGCACTCTTCGGTATTGAAAAGGGCATGCCGGTAATCTTCCAGAAACTCTGAATGGTTTTCTATTGCCCGTACTGTCTGGCTGAAACTTCTTTCAAGCTGGATGGCATCTAGACTCCTATTCAGTTCTTGATAGTTTTCCAAAGAGCTTATCTGGCTAGAAAGCTTCTTAAAAAGGTCATTTCTATCAGCACGAAAATCATGCACTAAAGCCAAAAAAGCCCCAAAACCTTGTTCTCTTAGGCGTTGATTTACTACATCCAGGGCAGCACGCTTTTGTGACACTACCAAGACTTTTTTCCCTCTGGAAACAAAGTCAGTAACCAAATTGCAAATCAATTGGGACTTTCCTGTTCCTGGGGGGCCTTCTACAACACAAGAACCTCCTTCTCGAACAAAATTTAAAACCTCTTCTTGACTTGCATCCAACGGAAAGGTATTAAACAAATTGCCTTCGACATAAGTAGATCTATCTTCCTTATCCTGTGTAAACCAATCCGTGAAAAGCTCTTCCAAATCTTTGGCGGAATATTGGGACTTAAGCTCTTCATAATCTCTCACCAAAAAAGAACTTTTCTGAGAAAACTGTCCAAGAATCGCATAAGGCTTTAGTTCCAGTATGCCTGTTTTCCAATTCTCTTCTGATGTTGACCGATTGGTATCTTTAAACTCCTCTAGTTTATTTTCAAAAAGCTCCTGTGTAAAATTAAGAGACAGCTCTTTTTTGAGATATTGATACAGCTCGGTCCTAAAGGGTGTCGGTTCTTTACTGAAATTCTCCAAGGCATTTTCCCACCATTCTTTTTTAAATACCTGCTGGTTAGCCTGGGCATAAGCCAACAGAAAGGCTTTATTAATAAAAGGCTGGTCACCGGACTTTTTCTTGATTTGCCACTCCCGACCTTCCAATGCCAATTTCACCGGAAAAAACAGCAATGGGCATCTGATCAATTGGTCATTGGCCAACTTCCCCTCCACAAATGGCCAAGCTACATAAAGGTTCTTTTCTCCACTTTCCTCCTCTGCCAACTTTACTTGCAACTGAAGTCTTTTTAGTCTATTGGATATTTTATTTATAGATGAATCACGGGCATCTTCAGAAGAAATAAGTGGAATTGTTTTCTTCCTACCCAAAAGTTCTTCAACATAATCAAAGGGATTATCCGTTTTTAAAAACTGGAGTTCTTTCAGGTCTATCATTTGAGAGGTAATCAGCTTAGGAAGGTAGATGGATCTGTTTCTAGCTGACAAATCCATCAGCCTATTCATATAAACCTGAAAGATATCCTGTATCATAAGCAATTATTTAAATGGAGAATCCTTTTCTTTAGCCATGTGATTATAAACGATTCCATCCATTATTCCTGGTATCCATTTATTCAAAAACACAGCCAGTTTTCCTTCTCTGGTCAAAACCAAGTCCCTCCGTCTCTTTACAGTTGCTTTTAGGATATGTTGAGCCACTTCTTCAGCCGACATCATGTCATTCTCATTCCTTGGAGACTCTCCTTGTGAGCTGCCATCAGCTGTCAAAGCATTATTTCTGATATTGGATGCTGTAAATCCTGGGCAAGCCACCAGTACATGCACGTCCCTTTTCATGACTTCTGTTCTGAGTGATTCCAAGAAGCCATTCATGGCATATTTACTGGCGGTATAGGCAGTTCTTGCAGGTGTTCCTCGATACCCGTTTATAGAGGAAACTCCAATGATTGAACCCTTGTTTTTTATTATTTGTGGCAAGCAATATTTGGTAGCATATACCGTCCCCCAAAAATTGGTATCCATCACTTTATGAAATATTTCTGTATCCAGTTCCTCAAACAAGGCCCTCATGGATATGCCAGCATTATTGACCAAGATATCTATCTTTCCAAAATGTGTTTGCACTTTTTCAGCCATCATGCGATTGTCATCTTCAGAACCCGCATCTGCCAAAATCCCCAAGCATTCTACCCCTTCTCGTTGTAATGTCACCAAGCTATTATCAAGCTTTACTTGATTTCGTCCAGTTATGGCTACTTTAGCCCCTTCTTTCCCAAAAATCATTGCACACGCCTCTCCAATTCCAGAGGTCGCCCCTGTCACGATAACTACCTTGTCTTTAAACTTCATTGTTCATTAAAACTTTAAGCCTAAAGATAATCAATTCACAATATTTGGCAGGATTCGAAAAAAGAATATTGTTCGAAAGATCTATTTTACATTTCCCCTCCTATTGAAGAACATTATTCAAAAACCCATCAGAGTTCCTTTGACACTTGCCGTAGCCTTGTGGCTTTTCAAAGATTATGATTAATTTTGCAGCCTATGTCGAGAAAGATGAAAAATAAGGTTCTAGAAAACCTTACGATAGAGCGGATAGCTTCTGAGGGCAAAAGTATAGCCCATTATGAAGGCAAAGTAGTATTTGTGCAGCAAGTTGCGCCAGGAGATGTGGTGGACGTCCGCATCACCAAAGGGAAAAGCAGCTTTATGGAGGGTGAAGCGATTAAAATCCACAAATATTCGAATGACCGTGTGGAGCCTTTCTGTTCTCATTTTGGCGTCTGCGGTGGATGCAAGTGGCAACACATCAACTATGACCTACAGCTTACCTATAAGCGCCAACAGGTCTTGGACCAGTTTCAGAGAATTGCCAAAGTGCCCATTCCAGAGGTCAAGCCTATCATTGGCTCTGCCAAAACCCAGTATTACAGAAACAAATTGGATTTCACCTTCTCCAATAACCGTTGGTTGACCCGAGAAGAAATCAATTCCGGAAAAGAGTTTGAGCGAAATGCTCTTGGCTTTCATATTCCTAAGCGGTTTGATAAAATCGTAGATATAGAACATTGTTACCTGCAAGGGGACATTTCCAATGATGTCAGAAATGAACTGAGGGACTTCGCCTTAAAAAACAATATCAGCTTCTTTGATATGATCAAGCAAGAAGGTGTCTTAAGGAACTTGATCATTCGCACCACTTCAACAGGAGAGACCATGGTGATTGTTCAGTTCGGAGAAGATGCATCAGAGGAAATTCAAAAAGTAATGGAATTCTTGGCAGATAGATTCCCAAATATCACTTCTCTGCTTTATATCATCAATCTCAAAAAGAATGAAACGTTTCATGACCAGGAAATTCATATTTTCAGAGGTCGGGATTATATCATAGAGCAAATGGAAGGCCTCGAATTTAGAATTGGCCCTAAATCTTTCTACCAGACCAACTCTGAACAAGCTTACGAGCTGTATAAAGTCACCCGGGAGTTTGCCGGATTGCAAGGTAATGAGGTAGTGTATGACCTCTACACCGGAACAGGAACCATCGCCAACTTCGTGGCCAAAAAAGCCAAACAAGTCATTGGAATTGAATATGTGGAAGCTGCTATAGAGGACGCAAAACTAAATGCCAAAGTTAACGGACTGGAAAACACCCTGTTTTACGCAGGGGATATGAAAGACATGCTTACAGATGAGTTCATTAGTGAACACGCTGCCCCTGATGTCATCATAACTGATCCTCCTAGAGCTGGAATGCATGAAGACGTGGTTAAGATGCTTCTCAAATTAGAAGCTCCTAAAATAGTTTATGTTAGTTGCAATCCAGCCACTCAAGCCAGAGATGTAGCACTTTTGGGAGAGAAATACCAAGTGGATATTGTTCAACCAGTAGATATGTTCCCACAGACTTACCATGTAGAGAATGTAGTATTACTGACTTTAAAAAAATAAAGATGAGAGACGATAATGATCCAGAATTGAACGGCAAATACTTGGGTACAATCACCAAGGATTTTGTAAAAGTAGCCGATACGTTAAAGGAAGCATCTTACCAAGTAAGGTCTAGGAAATTTTCTAAGCACCCAATCTTTCCAGTTTGCAAAACAGAACAGCCAATAGGTCAATTATTGATCGGTAACAAAGAAGTAAAAGTGGATTGGAATTATTACATCACTTACCTAGATGAATTCATCCAGAGGAAATTGGTGGATGAAAAATCAATAGAGGATTTTAAAAAGGCTTATAAGGATCCTGATGAGTTCTGCTGTTTATTTGTAGTAGATGAAGAATTCACCAATTTTGTATATATCCCCTATCCAAATGATTAAAATTAAAAAGGCCCTGCATGTACTACAGGGCCTTTTTAATGAAATTAATTTTCTATTAGAGTTCTACAACCCCTTTGATTTTTTTAGCAATCTCCGCCATTTCTTCATTTTCCAATTTAAGCTTTGGACGAGTGAAATTGATATCGTCCATGGTATTCAAGGGTACCAAGTGAACATGAACATGAGGGACTTCCAAGCCAATTACTGCTACTCCCACCCTTGTACACTTTATGGTTTTGTCAATGGCCTTTGCTACTTTTTTAGCAAAAATATTTAAGCCTGAAAGGACATCATCTTCCAAATCGAAAATATAATCTACCTCTTGCTTGGGAACAACCAATACGTGTCCTTTTACTAGGGGCATAATATCTAGAAAAGCGATGTAATGATCATCCTCAGCCACTATGTGGCCAGGAATTTCTCTATTGATGATTTTTGTGAATATACTTGCCATGGGATAAAAATAAAAAATCCCGAATGGATTACCATCGGGATTAAGCTATTTAGTAATTAATCTCTAATACTTCAAATTCCACTACTCCAGCCGGGGCATTAATCTGGGCTATCTCTCCCACTTTTTTACCTAAAAGGCCTTTACCAAATGGAGAAGCCAATGAAATTTTATTGGATTTCAAATCTGCCTCCTCCTCGGAAACAAGGGTATAAGCTACTGTCATGCCATTTTTGACATTTTTGATTTTAACAGTACTAAGAATGCCCACTTTTGACATATCCATTTTGGAATTATCAAGCACTCTGGCATTTCCCACAACCTCTTCCAGCTTAGATATTTTAAGTTCAAGCAATCCTTGAGCATCTTTGGCTGCATCATATTCAGCATTCTCACTCAAATCTCCTTTGTCCCTTGCTTCTGCGATTTGCTTCGCAATATCATGTCTTCCTTTAGTCTTCAATTCTTGAAGCTCATCCTTTAGCTTCTTAAGACCCTCTTCAGTGTAATATTGTACTTTTCCCATAGTCAATTTAATTTACAAAGCTTGAAAAATAAAAGAACGGCCTCATTGCTGAAGACCGTTACCTATTCTTGCTTTTATTTGTGTCTTAGGCAAATATAAACATTAGTAAACGATAATACAATTTTAAGGTTTAGATTTGTAAACGCCCTAATATCATTTAAGGGGGAATTTTCCCTTGATTTTAGCCACCAAAACCTGATTGATTTTTTCATAGGATTGAAATGTCCAACCAGCAATATGAGGAGAGAACATGACATTATCTCGCTGCACTAATCTGTCGAAAGACATTTTTTGTGCACTGCTTAAAGTGTGTAGCTTTTCATTTTCCAGTACATCCAGCAGTGCCCCTTTCAAAACTCCATCTGACAAGGTTTCATTAAGTGTATCTAAGCTAATAACTTCGCCTCTGGCAGTATTGATCAGATAAAAAGGCTTCTTAAACCCTCTCAACACTTTCGTGGTAAAGAAGTTTCTGGTTTCATCAGTTAGCGGAACATGAATACTCAAAATATCTGCTTGCTCTTGAATAGTTTCAAAACTAGCTTCATTTGCATTTTCATCCCCGTAGCCTTCTCGGTATTTATCATAAGCAAGTACCTTTACACCAAAGCCCTTCAACCGCCTGGCAAAAGCTTGGCCCATATTACCATACCCAAAAACCCCAACAGTTTTACCTTGAAGCTCTTCTCCTCTATTTCCTTCCCTATCCCAAATCCCCTTTCTTACTTCACTATCTGACTTATGAAGGTTATTAAAAAGTGACAGCAACATGGCCACTGCATGTTCCCCAACGGCATCCCTATTCCCCTCAGGAGCATGGAAAAGTTCAATATTATTTTCAGCTATATAGTCTAAATCAATCTTATCCAACCCTGCTCCGGCCCGGGCAATAAACCTAAGCTTATTTGCTTCTTTTAACAAAGGCTCATCCATAGGAGTTTTGGAGCGAATGATCAACCCTTCATATTCACCGACAACTTCCAATATTTCCTTTCTGTTGATTTCAGGACGGTAATTAACTTCAAACCCAGCTTCCATTAAAAGAGGTGTAATGCTAGGATGCATTTCATCTATGATTAAAATTTTCATTGGTTCAAATTTTCAAAAACTAATTTAGTGGTTATTATATGATTTGTTTTATAGTTTCAGGAGCATCATTGCTACCAGGAAATAAACCGCCAAGCCCAAAAGGTCGTTGGCCGTGGTAATGAACGGACCTGAGGCCATGGCTGGATTGATTCCAAATTTGTCCAAAACAATAGGGGTCACTGTACCCATAAAGGATGCGAGCAAAACCACACTAAACAACGCCAATCCCACCACAATACCAAATTCCACTTTATTTCCATATACAAACACCACTGTTCCAAAAACGAGTAAAGCCAAAACGATTCCATTTAAAACCGCTACCAAAAGAACCTTTGCGAAACGTTTTCCTATACTTTCTGCAAAGACGGATTTTGCTGCCAATGACTGAACCACTAAGGAAGATGACTGAATGCCTACATTCCCTCCTGTCGCGGTGATCAAGGGTATAAATGAAGCCAACTCAACATATTGCCTCAAACCTTCATCAAAAATCCCAATAATACGGGCTCCCATCAAGCCTCCAAAAATACCGATCATAAGCCAAGGTAATCTTGCCTTGGAAAGTCTAAAGACGGAATCAGATTCTTCTACATCATCTGAAATACCCGTCATGGCCTGCATATCTTCTTCTGCTTGGTCGCGAATTACGTCCAATACGTCATCGACCGTTATCCTTCCCACCAGTTTATTCTTTGCATTAACTACCGGCAAAGCTTCCAAATCATATTTACGCATGATTTCTGCTATCTCTTCCTCGTCCATATATGTCGGTACGGAAATCAAATCCTCTTCGTATATGTCCTTTATTTTTGTGTCGGAGGAAGACAAGATGATCTTTTTCAAAGCCACTCTGCCTATCAAACTCTCTTTGTTATCCACCACATAAATAGAATAGATTTTCTCTACATTTTCAGCTTGGCGTCGGATTTCATCTATGGTTTGTACGACTGTCCAATTGAGGTTAGCTTTGATAAATTCCTTAGCCATCAAGGCACCTGCGCTACCTTCCTCATAACGCAGCAGCTCAAGAATATGTCCTGATTTTTCTTTCTCCTGAAGGAAACTGATGACCTCTTCCCTATCTTTCACCACCAACTGATGAAGGATATCCACAGCATCATCGGACTCCATTCGGTCAAGCAATGAGGCTAGTTCTGGAGAATCCATTTCCTGCACTATCTTGAACTGAGGTTCTTCATCAAGCTCAATCAATATATCAGCCGCAAATTCCTTGTCCAACACCCTTAGCACAAAAAGGGCATCCTCCATGTCTAACTCATCAAGCAATGAAGCTACGTCAGCTTCATTGGCCCCATCCATAGTATCGCGGATAAAAGCTATATCTTCTGCTTCAACACTCTCCTTTAAGGACTCGAGGTATTCTTTGGAGAGTTCAAATTCTCTTATTTTTTCCAAGATGCTTGCAGTTTATTGGTTAGTGAAATAAACTCTTGTACACTTAGTTGCTCGGCACGTTTATCTAAAATTGGATCTTCTCGCATTTCCTCTGACAATCCCATGGACTTTAAGGCATTTCTCAAAGTCTTCCTTCTTGTACTAAAGCCTTGTTTTACCACACGAAAAAATAGTTTTTCATCACAAGGCAGGATTTCCACCTCATTTCTTTTCAACCTGATCACCCCGCTATCTACTTTGGGCGGCGGGTCAAAGACATCAGGCGGAACAGTGAATAAATATTCTATATCATAAAACGCCTGTAAAAGCACACTTAAAATCCCATATTCTTTGTTGCCATGTGGCGAAGCGATTCTTTTCGCTACTTCTTTTTGAAGCATGCACACCACTTCTACCACTTTATTCCTTTCACTCAACACTTTAAAGAAAATCTGGGAAGAAATATTATAGGGAAAATTACCGGCAATGATGTACTCTCCATCAATAACCTTTCCAAAATCATGTGCCAAAAAATCAGCTTCTATGATCTTATCTCCCAGCTGAGAGTACTTTTTATTCAAATAGGCAACAGACTCTTTATCAATATCTACCAAATACAGATCCCAGTTTTCTTGTAAGAGAAAATCTGTCAAAACACCCATACCTGGGCCAATTTCCAACACCTTCTTCACCCCCCGATGTCCAGACACCGCCTTGGCTATATTTTCTGCTATGCCCAAGTCCGTCAGGAAATGCTGGCCTAAATGCTTTTTTGCTCTGACTTTCTCCATCTTTAGTTCTCTGATAAAATTATAGTAAATTGCCAACCAAAATTAAGACAATATATGCTAACCGCCATAAGATTACTAGACTCTCCAGCAAATCTTCTCAATGAAACAGGAGTAGTTTTTGTATCAAAGGAAGATGATATCAAAAACATTCCGATAGAAGATTCCAAGTCAGCCTATATTCTGGATCAACTTTATAAGAAGAACAAAATGTCCTTTAGTTGGTCTGACGAGAACACAAACTTGACCTTTCTCAAAAGTAAAGACCACGATGAGAATGCCTATAAACTGGACTTGGCCAGAAAAGCAGGGGCTACTTCTTGGAAGTCATTAAAAGAAGCTGAACAACCTAAAGTTTTTTACTACGGAAAATCAGAAAAGCTTTTCCTAGCCTTTTTGGAAGGTGTTTTATTAGCCTCGTATAAATTCACAAAATACAAAAGTAACCCGAAAAGCTCCCCCAAGACTATTGAGGTAGTTTGTGACATCATTGAGGAAGGCAACATTGACGAACTCTTGACTGTCACCAAGGCAACTTATGAGGCGAGAAACTTGGTCAATGAGCCTGTTATTCATCTAAATGCTGTCCAACTTGGACTTGAAATCGAACGACTTGGAAAAGCTTATGGGTTCGAAACAGAAATTTTTGATGAGAGCAAAATTGCTTCTTTGAAAATGGAAGGACTATTGGCGGTAAACGCAGGAAGTGAATTGCCTCCAACATTCTCGATCCTACATTATAAGCCCAAAACCGGAAAGAAATTCAAAAAGCCAGTTATTTTGATAGGCAAAGGAGTAGTTTATGATACGGGTGGACTGAGCCTTAAGCCAACCACCAATTCGATGGACTTTATGAAAGCTGACATGGCAGGCGCTGCGGCCGTAATCGGTGCCATTTGTGCAGTTTCCAAACTTGGACTTCCACTTGAGGTAATTGGCCTGATCCCTGCCACAGATAATAGGCCTGGATATAATGCCGTCACTCCCGGAGATATTATTACCTTTGCCAATGGTAAAAGTGTAGAAATCCTAAATACAGATGCAGAAGGCAGGTTGATTTTAGCGGATGCCCTTATTTATGCTAAAAAGTACGACCCAAAATTGGTGATTGACTTGGCTACCCTGACAGGGTCTGCAGCTGCAGCATTGGGAAAGGAAGCTGCTGTCATGATGGGAAAAGCATATGATGAAGAAAAAAGTTTCTTAAAAATAGCTGGACAAGAAGTTTTCGAAAGACTGGTTGAATTCCCGCTTTGGGATGAATATGGAGAAGGGCTAAAGTCCTCTATTGCCGACATCAATAATTTGGGAGGCCCATCCGCTGGCGCCATTACTGCAGGAAAATTTTTGGAGCATTTTATAGACTATAACTGGATCCATATCGATATTGCAGGCCCTTCTTTCATCAAGTCCGGGGAAGACTATAAACCTGCTGGGGGAACTGGATATGGGGTAAGGCTCATCACTCAGTTTTTGAAAAATATTTCTAATTGATCACTCATGAATCATAAAAAAAATAAACCCGTATTAGGTATTACCATTGGGGATATCAATGGAATAAGTGCAGAAGTCACCATGAAAGCCCTCATGGATAACCGGATCCTAAAACAAATCACTCCGGTCATCTATGCACATGGCAAGGCCATGACTTTCTATAGAAAGCACCTTAAGCTGGAAGAGTTCAATTTCATGCAAATAAGAAGCATTGAAGAAATCCATCACAAAAAAATCAATGTGATCAATGTAGTGGAAGAATGTCCAGAAGTAATGCCAGGAGTGGAAACATTGGAGTCAGGAAAGATGGCTTTGGCATCCCTTGACCATGCCATCAAAGACTTGAAAGATGAAAAAATCGATGCTTTGGTCACTGCTCCTCTGAATAAAAACAACATCAATTCAGCAGAATTGAAATTTGTAGGCCACACAGAATACCTTACTGAAGCATTTAACTGCAATGACAGCATGATGTTTATGGTAGCTGAAGACATGAGAATTGGGCTCGTATGTGGACATGTACCTTTAAGTGAAGTCGTTGCTAATGTTACAGGTAAACGCATTAAGCAAAAACTGAAAATCATGTTGAAATCGCTCAAAGAAGATTTTGGTATAGAAAAACCAAGAATAGCGGTTTTGGGTTTAAATCCACACGCAGGCGAAGATGGGTTATTAGGAAAAGAAGAAGAGGAAATCATCAAACCAGCCATACGTGAATTTAAAGACCAAGGTCACTTGATCTTTGGCCCATATGCTTCAGACGGTTTCTTTGGCATGATGCACCAAAAGAAATTTGACGGAATATTGGCCATGTACCATGACCAGGGGCTAATCCCATTCAAGACTTTGGCTTTTGAATCAGGTGTTAATTTCACTGCTGGACTGCCCATAACAAGAACTTCTCCTGATCACGGAACAGCCTATAACATAGCTGGAAAGAACATTGCCGACGAAGGTTCTATGCGCTCAGCCATATTTACAGCATACGATATCATCTCCCAAAAGGCTGACTGGGAAGAAGATGATTAAAATAAATTAGTGGTATATTTTATATTTATAAAATAGTTCACTAAATTTGCGGTCTTAATTTAGCAGGAGGAATAGTGAAATTCTGGAGAGCTTACGATATTGACATCATCAAACTTAACGAAGGAAAGCATGAGTTTTCTTTTAAAGTAGGCGATGAATTCTTTGATCATTTCAAAGACAATGATATAGTAGAAAAGGGAGATTTAAAGGTCACTGTGCTTCTAAAAAAAGAAGCCAATCTCCTAGAGGCAATTTATAAAATAGATGGTTCTGTAGAATTGACCTGTGACAGAAGTCTGGAAAAATTCGATCAGCCTCTTCATTCGGAAGAAAAGATCATCTATAAATACGGCCCGGAAGAACAGGAAATCAATGAAGAAATCTTCATGATTACCCGTGACACACCGAGCATCAATATTGCCCAGTTGATATATGAATTTGTAATTCTTGCCTTACCAGCAAAGAAAATTCACCCTGATTACAAAGAGGATGAGGATGAGGAAGATTTGGACAGTACAGGCGAGTTTGTATATTGGTCGGACGAACTATCTGAGGAAGACCCCGAAGAGGGTGACACCGAAGATAGCAAAGAAGACCAAATAGATCCCAGATGGGAAGCTTTAAAAAATATTAAGAAAAAAGATTAATCTAAAAATTGTATAGAGATGGCACATCCTAAACGAAAAATTTCGAAAACCAGAAGAGACAAGAGAAGAACGCATTACAAGTTAACCGCTCCAGGTCTTGCACAATGCCCTACTACAGGTGAGTACCACCTTCCTCACAGAGCTTACTGGCTAGACGGTAAACTGTACTATAAAGGACAGGTAATCATTGAAAAAGAAGTACTTGCATAAGCAAGCGAAAAATATCTTAAGTCAACTGCGAAAATCGTAAGTAACTCACATACTAAATCCATTTGGGAGAACCCGAATGGATTTTTTTATGACCTCAAGTGGTCATTTGATCTGGATGGCTTCAAATATGCTTCATTTAGCATTCTACTTGTGAAAATACTTGGTGGTAAAGCACATTTTAAATAATTTTGGAAGCCTAATTTATTTTGATACAGTTACTATAGAGAGAAACGGTTCAAAATAGTAAAATTAAAGGGCAAATGATTTGAAAGCATCTCACCCAACTGGTGAGCATTTGCCCAAAACACAAATTAAATGGAAAAAACTAGAGCAGTCATTACCGGAGTACATGGATGGGTTCCTGACTATGTCCTTACCAACAAAGAACTGGAAACCATGGTAGATACCAATGACGAGTGGATCACTACCAGAACCGGAATCAAAGAAAGAAGAATACTCAAGGGCGAGCACCAAGGGACTTCCGTTATCGGAGCCAATGCCATCAAAGGATTATTGGAAAAAACCGGCACAAACCCTGAGGATATCGACCTTATCATCTGCGCTACCGTTACCCCTGATATGCCATTCCCTTCTTGTGCAAACGTAATTGCTCATAAGGTAGGTGCTGTAAACAGCTATAGCTTTGACATATCTGCAGCTTGCTCTGGATTCCTTTATGCCCTAACCATGGGAAGCCAGTTTATAGAAACAGGCATGCACAAGAAAGTTATCGTTGTAGGAGCGGATAAAATGTCTTCAATTGTTAACTATGAAGACAGAACTACTTGTATTATTTTCGGCGATGGTGGTGGAGCAGTATTACTTGAACCTACTACTGAAGAGCTTGGTGTAATGGACTCTATTCATCATTCAGATGGATCTGGCGCTCCTTATCTTCACATCAAAGCAGGAGGAAGCCAAAATCCTGCAACACTTGAAACTGTCAAGGCCAAAGAACATTACGCCTATCAGGAAGGATCTACTGTATTTAAGTTCGCTGTCACTAACATGGCTGAAGTAAGTGCAAAGATCATGGAGAAAAACCACCTTACCGGTGATGATATTGCCTGGTTGGTTCCTCACCAGGCAAACAAGAGAATCATAGACGCTACTGCAAACAGAATGAATGTTGGACCTGAAAAGGTCATGATCAACATTGAAAAATACGGCAACACAACGGCCGGAACACTTCCTTTGTGCCTTTGGGACTACGAGTCGAAACTCAAAAAAGGAGACAACTTGATCCTTGCCGCTTTTGGAGGAGGATTTACTTGGGGATCAGTTTACCTTAAATGGGGATACGATCCTAAATAATTAAACAATCACAAAAAGAATCATATGGCAAGTACTGCAGATTTCAAAAATGGTCTTTGCATGGAATTTAACCATGACATCTACAGCATCGTGGAATTCCAGCATGTAAAACCAGGAAAGGGAGCCGCTTTTGTAAGAACAAAACTTAAAAGCCTGACCACTGGAAAGGTACTAGACAAAACCTTCAACGCTGGAGAAAAAGTCACTACTGCCAGGGTAGAAAGAAGGGAACATCAGTTTTTGTATGCAGATGATATGGGATACCATTTCATGGATACTGCTACCTTTGAGCAGATTCCTATTGAGGCAAAACTCATAGAAAGAGCTGACCTGATGAAAGAGGGACAGATCGTTGACATCTTGATTCATGACGAAACAGATACGCCACTAGGTGTAGAACTACCTCCTTTTGTTGAGTTGATGATCACTTACACAGAGCCAGGTATCAAAGGCGATACAGCGACCAATGCATTGAAACCTGCTACCCTAGAGACAGGCGCTACGGTAATGGTTCCTTTGTTTGTGGATCAAGACATTATGATTAAGGTAGACACTAGGGATGGCTCCTATTCAGAAAGAGTAAAATAATTTTTAAAGCTATGTGATTTTGCTAAATTACATGGCTTTACAGTTTTTATAAACCCATTAAAGGACTCTTGACTTTTTGAGAGTTTAAGAAAAAAACAAAATTATGAAAGCGAAAGAAATCCAAGAACTTATAGACTTTATTTCTAACTCTGGCCTAGCCGAAGTAAAAATCGAAACAGACGAACTTAAACTGTCTATCAAGAAAAATTCTGAAATACAAACTGTAAAAGCAGTTGAAGCTGCTCCAGTTGCACCTTCAGTTGCTCCAGCACCTGCAGCAGCTCCTGCGGCTGAAACTCCAGCTGCACCAGCCGCTGACACATCTAGCTATGTAGAAATAAAATCTCCGATGATTGGAACATTCTACACCACCCCAAATCCTGATTCGGATGCATTTGTACACGTTGGAGACACCATTAAGTCAGGGCAAACGGTATGTATCATTGAAGCTATGAAACTATTCAACGAAATTGAATCTGAAGTTTCAGGAAAAATCGTTAAGATTTTGGTAGAAAATGCTTCCCCTGTAGAGTATGACCAACCATTGTTCTTGGTTGACCCAGCTGGATAATCTTGTTTTTTCATTAATCTGTAATCAATCGTGTTTAAAAAAATATTAATTGCCAACAGAGGAGAAATTGCGCTAAGGGTCATTCGTTCTTGTAAGGAAATGGGGATCAAAACAGTTGCTGTTTACTCCACTGCTGATAAAGACAGTCTCCATGTAAGATTCGCTGATGAAGCTGTTTGCATAGGAGCAGCTCCTAGTAGGGAGTCCTATTTGAATATTCCTAGAATAATCGCCGCTGCCGAGATCACCAATGCAGATGCCATCCATCCAGGATATGGCTTCCTTTCTGAAAATGCTGAATTTTCAAAAATATGCGAAGAGTACAACATCAAGTTTATTGGTGCTAGCTCAGACATGATAGACAAAATGGGAGATAAGGCTACAGCTAAAGCCACCATGAAAGAAGCTGGTGTTCCTACCATACCAGGATCAGAAGGCTTGCTGGAGTCCATTGAGCAAGGTGTTAAAATTGCGACAGAAATGGGTTATCCGGTAATTCTTAAAGCTACTGCCGGTGGTGGTGGCCGAGGCATGAGAATTGTCCGAGAAGAAAGTGAATTCAAGAAAGCTTGGGATGACGCAAGACAAGAATCTGGAGCAGCATTTGGTAATGACGGACTTTACCTTGAAAAATTCGTAGAGGAGCCAAGGCACATCGAAATCCAAATAGTGGGAGACAGTAATGGAAAAGCCTGCCACCTCTCAGAAAGAGATTGTTCTATACAAAGAAGGCACCAAAAACTAGTAGAAGAAACTCCTTCTCCATTTATCACCGATGAGTTGAGGGAAGCTATGGGTACGGCTGCTATCAAAGGAGCTGAAGCCATAGGTTATGAAGGCGCTGGTACTATTGAATTCCTTGTGGACAAGCACAGAAACTTCTACTTTATGGAGATGAACACAAGGATCCAGGTAGAGCACCCAATCACCGAAGAAGTTACTGACTTTGACTTGATCAAAGAGCAAATAAAAGTGGCTGCAGGGATTCCAATTTCTGGCAAAAACTATTATCCGAAGCTTTACGCAATGGAATGCCGAATCAACGCAGAAGATCCTGCCAATGGTTTCCGTCCAAGCCCAGGCAAAATTAATAACCTCCACCTTCCCGGTGGACGTGGTGTTAGGGTTGATAGCCATGTTTATGCTGGCTATATCATTCCTCCAAACTACGATTCTATGATTGCCAAGCTTATTGTAAGTGGACAGTCAAGAGAAGAAGTTATTGTGAGAATGAAAAGAGCACTCGAAGAGTTTGTGATTGACGGCATCAAAACCACCATTCCTTTCCACTTGGCTTTATTGGAAGACCCTGAATTCAAAGCAGGTAACTTCACAACAAAGTTTTTGGAGACTTTTGATTTCTCTGTGATTAAAGGTTAAGAAAAGTATCAAATCATATAAAGAAAAAGGGATTCAGTAATTACTGAATCCCTTTTTCTTTAATATAGCTACAAAAATGCCTTTATATCCCCTACAAAAAACGATAAAATACTTTTAAAGCATAAGGTTATTAATCACAATCAACTTCCAACTTTGCGCCAATGTAGATTGAATAATAAGGAAACCTCTTTAAGATAACTTCATAGTATTCCCAATCAACTCCCGTAGCTACTTCTGCTACTCCAATGTGCGTGGTAAACTTGCCTGGATCTAACTCTTCCGGTGTTGGCATTACTTCAAAACCTTGCACTTTTACATTCTCTACATCGGAACCAAAATACCATTTTTCATCATCAATCCTAACAAGCATCTTAACATACTCTCCAAACTCAGCTCCTTCTGGCATTTCCTTCACATCTAATTCTTTAAACTTTACCGCTCCAATATATTCCTCCGTAGTAACCGACTCCAAATACACCCATTTAATCTGCTCTTTTTCTTCATGATCTTCTTGGTAAATAGGAACTTCAATAAAACGAGCATTATCATCGGTACCAGAATATTGAAAACCAATTGCCCAAGCTGACTGTGATGTAAAACATTTACTTTCCTCCTCTACTTCTGGTAGAGGTTCATCTATTTCTAGCCTTTCAGGAATTGGAGGATCAAAATGATCACAAGAGGTACTTAACGCTATTATTCCAATCATAATGACGGTAAGTTGAATTTTGGGCATTAAAAAATTCTTCATCACATTTTTGTTTAGTTACGAGTCAATCAACAACACTAAGTTAGTAAAAAAAATATTTAAAATCCAAATTAAAGTATATAAACAACATTTTTATATAAACAATCTGAAATTACGTTTTCCAAACCTTTTACACCTAAAAACTCAAAAATTAACCAGACAACCTACTCTAAATCAGTTGAATCAGTAGAGAGTATCATTACCCAACTTTTTTTTATCAAAAAAATAATTAAAAAAAAATCATAGACATATACTTCCATGAGACTGAAATTTCTTTTCTGATTATCCGCTATGATGCCAATAACCATACCTCCTTTTCTCAAGTGGTCGGAAGCCTGTCTAACTGCCAGGTAGAACTGAAGCCTGAAGCAGTGGATACCTCAATCAAACAAAACGATCGTTTCCATTCGCTTTTAATCTTTTCTGGTATAGTTGCGGATATACCTATTAGTAAAAATGTTTCCTTACACGTAAATCACTTGTTTAACCTATTAAATGGATCAACTCAAACGTTTATAATGTAGCTGTTCTTCAGTATGCATTTATTAAAGCCCGATGCTACAATTTGACCAAAGTAGGATAGAAACCTTTGTGTAGGTCGAAATATGTTGCGTGGGATAGAAGGATTCCCAAGGTTCTTATAACCAAAATATTGAAAGGTATGTCCCAAAGTTTTTCCAGGACTTAAGGTGTAGACTAGCCTAAATTGCTGATAAAAGAAACACGGCTAAAACACGGGATAAACACGGCTTAAGTAGGGGTTAAATACGCGTTAAAGAGTCAATGTTAAGAATGTTACATTCATTAATATGGACCATTTTGACACCAGTAATCTGACTCCCACTGTCTGTCCGCTCGCAACGGAGATTCCACGGAACTAGGAGAAGCAGTAGAAAGGTTTAGACAATCATTTCTGTGAGATCTGTACTGTTTTTGAGGGAATGTTTTGAAGGGTTAAATGTAATGGTGAGATAGCGGATATACAGATTTTCTTTTAAGACAAACTAGTGAAAAATAAAATTATCCAATGATTATGAACCATCTTTAGCATTTTCTGGTATCTTTAATATAACCTACCCCCAAATCATTCTTGCCTATGCAAACTATACTTGGAGCTGGAGGAATTATAGCAAATGAATTGGTTCGGGAACTTCGTACCTATACGGAAAAAGTGCGTCTGGTAAGTAGAAATCCCGTCCGGGTGAATGAAGCAGACCAAACCTTTTCTGCTGATTTACTTGATTTAGGCCAAACCAAAAATGCCTTGAAAGGATCAACTGTTGCCTATTTGACTGTTGGGTTTCGGTACAAACTGAAAGTTTGGGAAAAGGCTTGGCCTCAAGTAATGAACAACGTGATAGAGGCTTGCAGGGAAGAAAATGTTAAACTGGTTTTCTTCGATAATGTCTACATGTACGACCCTAAGTGCATGGGGCATATGACAGAAGACACTCCTTTCAGGCCTATTAGCAAAAAAGGCCATATCAGAGCTAAAATAACAGAGCTACTTCTCGAGCACATTGCAAAAGGAAACATCAATGCCCTCATTGCTAGATCTGCTGATTTTTATGGCCCTTCCATTTCATTAAAAAGCCTCTTAACTGAAATGGTTTTTAAACCATTATCAAAATCAAATTCTGCCAAATGGCTGGCAGATCCTCACCAAGCCCACTCCTTCACTTACACCCCTGATGCCGGTAAAGCTACTGCTTTACTAGGCAATACCCCTGATGCTTTCAATCAGACTTGGCACCTCCCTACCGCCCCCAAGCCACCAACAGGCAAGGAATGGGTTCATATGGTAGCAAAAGAAATGGGGAACATTCCAAAATATCAAGTTATACCAAAATGGTTCTTCAAGACTTCAGGGGTCTTCGTTCCATTTATGAAGGAATTATCAGAAATGATCTACCAATATGATCGCCCTTATATTTTTGACAGTTCTAAATTCGAAGAATTATTCTTCTTTAAGCCCACATCTTACCTAGAAGGAATCAGAAGAATAATCCGCTCGGATCATCCATCTCTGGTCAAACACAAAGACGACCTGCTTTACACTTAAAAACAGGTCGTCCTATCATTTGCGCTCTAAGAAAACTAGCCTTCAATATCCCTCACCAATTCTTCATACCAAGCTTCGCCATACTTCCTTATCAAAGCATCCTTGACAAACTTATATATGGGAACATTAAGTTCTTTTCCTAAGCCACAAGCAGGACTGCAGATATCCCAGCGATCATAATTCAGCGCATCATACTCATCATACTTTGTCACCCTTACCGGATACAAATGACAGCTTATCGGCTTTTTATAATCAATATCTCCATTGATATGGGCCTCTTCAATACCACATTTTAACGTTCCTTTTTCATCTATTATGGCATAGGCACACTCTCTATTGTCTCCTATCGTGGGGGTACCTTTATCTCCATCCTTATCAATCACCCAAGTGCCTTGTTCCTCAATTACCTTTCTCCCCTCTTCAGTGATGTACTTTTTTACTTTTGGATAAATTTCTTCCAATATCTTGGTTTCATCATCCTCCAGTGGTGCGCCGGCATCTCCTTCCACACAGCAAGCCCCCTTACACTTTTCTAAATTACAAACGAAAAAGTGCTCCTTTAGATCATCACTGAGCACGGCATTTCCTACTAATATCATAACGCTGTCTTTTCTCCTGCACAAAGTTAGGAAAAGTAAACAGCTTATCTGCAACAAACGCCACGCTTTCACAGCTAATCATAACAAATACGATTGTAAAATTCTTAAATCAGCAGAATTTATCTTATTTTGCAAGGTGCAAGCCGACTTGTCGCCAAGGTATTCCCTGGAATCTACTTGGAGGAAAGTCCGGGCAACATAGAGCGCCATACTTCCTAACGGGAAGGGGCAAGGTTGGAGACGGCCTTGTTACAGACAGTGCAACAGAAAACAAACCGTCCTGATAGCTATCGGGATAAGGGTGAAAAGGTGGGGTAAGAGCCCACCGGGTTTCGGGTGACCGCAACTGCATGGCAAACCTTATGGGTTGAAAGATCAAATAGGCCCCGGTCCAAGAGCTGCTCGTTCAATCCTGATTTGGACTTGTCCATAATCAGGAAACCGGGGCGGGTAGATCGATAGATCCAGATTGCGAAATCTGGGCTAGATAAATGACAAGTATCTTGCCGGTAACTATCGGCAAAGAAACAGAACCCGGCTTATAGGCTTGCACTTTTACACTTTTAACCAAATAATCACTTTATGCCTAAAATCTTGATTATTGATGACGAAAAAGTCATCAGGTCTACTTTAAAAGAAATCTTAGAATACGAAAACTACGACATACATGAAGCCCAAGATGGTGCTGAAGGGCTAAAAATGATCGAATCCCAGGATTTTGATTTAGTCTTATGTGATATTAAAATGCCTAAAATGGACGGACTGGAAGTTTTGGACAAGGTTAGCCAAATGGACAAACAACCTCAGTTCATTATGATTTCCGCCCATGGATCTATAGAATCTGCTGTAGAAGCCACCAAAAAAGGTGCCTTTGACTTCATCCCAAAACCTCCGGATTTAAACAGGCTTTTACTCACCGTAAGAAATGCTTTGGAGAAAAAAGATTTGGTTACTGAAACCAAAGTTCTTAAAAAGAAGCTTTCCAAAAAACTGGACATGGTGGGAGAGTCAGAAGCCATCAATCAAGTAAAAGATACTATAGAGAAGGTAGCTACGACTGATGCTAGGGTGCTAATCACTGGCCCTAATGGCACTGGAAAGGAACTGGTAGCCCACTGGCTTCATCAAAAAAGCAACCGAAACAGTTCTCCTTTTATTGCCGTTAACTGCGCGGCCATCCCTTCTGAATTGATAGAAAGTGAACTCTTTGGACACGAAAAAGGGGCTTTCACATCTGCCAATAAACAAAGGCAGGGGAAATTCGAGCAAGCGAACGGTGGAACTATTTTCCTTGATGAAATAGGAGACATGAGCCTCTCTGCTCAAGCCAAAGTGCTAAGAGCATTACAAGAGCATAAAATCACAAGAGTGGGTGGCGACAAAGACATCAAAGTAGATGTTCGCGTCTTGGCTGCAACCAACAAAGATCTTAAAAAAGAGATCGAAGAAAACAATTTCAGAGAAGACCTTTACCATCGTCTCAGTGTAATTCTCATTCAGGTTCCTGCTCTTAAGGACAGAAAAGAAGACATCCCTTTATTGGTAGACCGGTTTCTTGGTGATATTGCCAAGGAGTATGGCACTGCTAAAAAAGATATTGAAGAAAAAGCAGTAAAAAAACTTATGGAATACCCGTGGACTGGAAACATCCGCGAGTTAAGGAACGTGGTAGAAAGACTGGTCATCCTGGGCAGCCAAACCATCACTTTGGAAGAGATAAAAAAATACGCTGATTATTAAATCAGCGTATTTTTTTATCCTTTTACTTCTTGACTGTCCAATACCTTGGCGTACGCTGGACATGGCTTGCTAGATGCGCATGCTCCCATTGCTAAAAGACAGGAAGCCAAAATAATAGCTGCTAGTTTTCTCATAATAATTAATTTATTGCAAATCAAATATGTCCAATTCTGTAAGGAATACAAAATTAATTCACCATTAAATTACAGCCTCTAATCTCACTGTTATCAAATCGACCTAGAATTTCCAGCGTCCCATCCTCCTGATACCTCCCCAGGTCCTGTGTCTCTATAAATGCACAAGAATGGAAATTCGCCAAATCAATAATATTTACACCTCCTTGATTTCTTTTGGCCCACGTCAAAGGATCATTGATATCCCTAAGGTAAATACGCATGGAATGAGGCAAAACATACTTCCCATCTCCTTTTGAATATGCTTGGGACATCAATTCGGTCATACCATATTCTGAATGCACTTGACTTATCTTGAAAGCTTTCTTTAGTATCTCATGAACCTCCTCACGGATCATCTCTTTACGCCTACCCTTCATCCCACCTGTCTCCATCACAATAAGATTATCCATTTCTGGAAACACATCATTAAATTGTTCTGCCAAATCCAACAGAGCGAAGGTCACCCCCAACAACAGCACCTTTTTTCCATCATTCCGAGTTTTTAAAGCATGAAGCTTCTCGATCAAAGCCTTATAATTATATAAATAAAATCCTGAATCCTCCGAACCGGAGTGCTTGATAAAATAATCTGCCATGGCCACCAATGAACTTCCCTTTCTTTCCAAGTACGCAGGCAATAAGGCTAAAATGTGATAATCTCTCAAGTCGCCATAAAAATCTTCAAATATCCTTTCAGCATGTTTTAAATAAGCTTCTTCGGACCAAATGAAATGCTTGCTCGTAATTTGACCGGTAGTTCCACTACTGGAATAAAAAGAAGAGAAAGCATCTTTTTTTCCACAAACAACCGGGAATTTCTTAAAAAACTGAATAGGCAAAAAAGGGATTTCTTCTACTTTTTTCACCGCTTTAGAATCTACTCCTCTAGCCTCCAAATAAGACCTGTAGATGGCATTTTCTTTTGCTTGAAATTGAAAAAGATCCAAAGCCAATTTTTCAAAGTCAGCCTCCTTCATACTTTCCAATTGGCTTGAAAAACTTTTGAAATAATTCATCGTTTTATTATCTATAGTGGACAAATTTAAGCAAATTTAGGATTGCCATACTTATAATTAATTTTCACAAGCAATATGAAAGCAAAAAGCTATATATATGTCTTGATCTTAACTTTTTTATTGGGAGCCTGTGTGTCTCCACCCGATAATTTCCCCACAGTTCCTGAAATCAGCTTTGCTGATGTTTCCTATGTTGAATTGGACAACTCTATCGACTCATTATTAGTTTCCGTTAAATTTAGAGATGCCGAAGGAGATCTAGGACTGGATGCCCGAGACATCAATCCTCCATTCCACCCTTTAGAGTATCAGAGAGATGGCCAAGGTAACTTGATTACTTATGCCAACCGTCCATCAGAAGCACCTTCTTACAACCCTATTGATTGGGTGATAGACCCTATTGTGGACAATGTAGAAGTAATGGACACCATTTGGGTGGAGCAAAACCCCAATTTTAGCAACATATTCATCCAGTTCTTTATCAAGAGAAACGGAACATTTACTGAGTTCAAATGGTCTGACCCTCCCTACTACACTACTTTCAATGGCCGATTTCCAGTCATCTTAGAAGGAGACAACCAAAGGGCAATTGAAGGAACAATCAAATATTCTATGAGATCTTCAGGTTGGAGGTCCATTTTCAGAAATGACACTGTTAGACTTGATATTCAAATTCAAGATCGGGCCTTAAACAAAAGCAATACCGTATCCACTCCAGAGTTCACACTGAATCAAATATCAAAATAAAAGAGAGGCTGCCTTGATAGGCAGCCTCTCTTTTATTTTATAATTAGGTACTGGTTCAATCACCACATAGGATAGCTTACAGGATCAACCTCATTCATGATTTCATATGCTTTCTCAACCAAGTCATCCGAACTTGGCTTGGAGAAATAGTCTCCATCTGAAGAGTAAGCTGGTCTATGCGCTTTAGCCGCAATAGTAACAGGCTCTGAATCCAGCAAATAATAGGCTTTTTGTTCTTCCAGTACTTTCTGCATCATATAAGCCGTTGCTCCACCAGGAACATCCTCATCAGCAAAAATCACTCGATTGGTTTTCCTTATCGAGTCTATAATCATATGATGTACATCAAAAGGTAATAATGTTTGCACATCAATCACCTCTATTGATACACCTAACTCATCAAGTTGTTCGGCAGCTTCCAAAGCTATTCTACACATGGCACCATAAGTCACCAATGTAATGTCATTACCTTCTCGAAGAATCTCTGGTTTACCAAGCGGAACTGTAAATTCCCCCACATTGAGGGGCATTTTTTCCTTTTGACGATAAGCATTCAAACATTCAATCATCAAAGCAGGCTCATCACTTTTAAGCAAGGTATTGTACATTCCTGCTGCTTGTGTCATATTTCTTGGTACACAAACCAATAAACCTCTCAAACTTCCCAAAATCGCACTCATTGGTGAGCCAGAATGCCAAACACCTTCCAACCTATGTCCCCTTGTCCTTACTATTAGAGGTGCCTTTTGACCTCCTTTAGTTCTATAGTGAAGACTCGCAAGATCATCCGTCAGGGTCATCAAAGCATAATATAAATAATCCAAATATTGGATTTCTGCAATCGGACGCAAACCTCTTAGCGCCGCCCCAATCCCTTGTCCAATGATTGTAGTTTCTCTGATACCAGTATCTGTCACCCTCAATTCTCCATGCTTCGCCTGCAAACCAGTAAAAGCCTGATTCACATCACCAATCTTCCCCACATCTTCGCCAAAAGCAAAAACCCTTGGGTCCCTACTCAGCATCTTATCAAAGCAAGCTTGAAGAACTTCTCTCCCATCTACCAAATGTTCATCATCTGAATAATCTGCTGGAATTACATTTACCTTCTGGTTACTTTCAGAGGATTCAGAATACAGATGACTGTTATACCTGCTATGGTTTTTCTCTTTTTGATCTTCGTACCAGTTTTTAAGTTCAAATCTCACCTCAGGTTGATCAAATCTCATTAACCACAAAGCCTTTCTGACCGCACCAATAACATCCTTACGGATCGGGTTGAGCGTTTTGGACAATTCATCAGCTAACTGGTTGAGTGCCGAAATCTGCCCACTATTTTGCGCGGCAGACTTAATCAGCTGAACGGCATCGTTCAATTCTTCCTTAATACTTCCAGAAAATGCTTTCCAAGCTTTTTCTTTCTGCTCTTTCACAAACTTCACCGCTTCGCGGTCGATCTCCTCCAGTTCCTCTTCTGTCGCCAGTTCATTCTCCAGAATATATGATCTGAACATCAGGATACAGTCATGGTCATTTTCCCACTGAAGTCTTTCTTTAGATTTGTACCTTTCATGAGAACCAGATGTAGAATGACCTTGAGGCTGGGTCATCTCAATGACATGTACCAAAGCAGGCACAAATTCTTCCCTGGCCAACTTCTCAGCCTTTTCATAAGCTTGATGCAAAGCCTCATAATCCCAACCTCTTACTACTATGATTTCAAGACCAGGCTTCTCTCCATCCCTTTGAAAACCTGACAGGGCTTCTGAAATACTTTCTTTTGTTGTTTGATATTTATTAGGAACTGAGATACCATATTCATCATCCCAAACCGAAACTACCATTGGAATCTGAAGTACCCCGGCAGCATTGATAGTTTCATAAAACATTCCTTCTGCTGTGGAAGCATTTCCGATTGTTCCCCAGGCGATCTCCTGACCTAACCCTTTGAATTCTTCAATCTCTTGAAGGTCTTTGTTTTCTTTGAAAAGTTTAGAGGCATAACCCAAGCCCACAAGCTTTGGCACCTGACCAGCGGTGGGTGAAATATCTCCAGCTGAATTTTTCACATTCCTGATATCCTTCCAACTCCCATCATCATTCAATGACCTGGTGGCAAAGTGACCATTCATCAACCTTCCCGCAGAGGCAGGCTCTTCTTTCACATCTACGTGTGCATACAGCTGTGCAAAATATTCCTGAAGTTTCAATTCTTCAATGGCCAACATAAATGTTTGATCCCTATAGTAACCTGAACGGAAGTCTCCATCCTTAAAATACCTGGCCATAACCACTTGCGCCAACTCCTTCCCGTCACCAAAAATTCCAAACTTCGCTTTGCCCATAAAGACCTCCTTTCTTCCCATCAAGGAAGCTTGGCGGCTTTGTTGAACAATTCTGTAATCAAATAAAATCTGGTCTTTTTCTAATTTAAGATTAACCTTATTTTGAGGTAACGTTTCCACTTCTATCATATTTATAAATTAACAGCTATATTGGGTTTTTTCAAGGTACTCCAAAAATACTGATTTTTAGCTTTTATACAAATATTCCACTAAAGTATAAAACGTCAACCACAATAAAAAATTCCAAAAAACACATATAACAACAAGTCAATTGAAACAATATTCTGATAATCATAAAAAGGCATCAAAATTACATATTTTTAAATTTATCATAACTTCCTTTAAATGAATGTCAATTTTTAGAAAAATACGGACAAAATAAAAAACATCAAAAAAACATTGGTTTAGAACTTTATGCATATTTAAAATTTTAAAAAAAATTAAATTTTAAAATACAGGATTTTACATATACCAGTCAAAATAATACCTAAGTACCTAACAAGCAATCACATTTCTGTTAGTATATTTGCGACACATAAAGTACATCCAAACAATTCAAACTATGATTATAGGGATTCCTAAAGAGATTAAAAACAATGAAAACAGGGTAGCCATTACCCCTGCGGGTGCCCAAGAACTTGTAAAAAGAGGACACACTGTATATGTCCAACATACCGCTGGAGAAGGTAGTGGATTTCCTGACGAAGTATACGTTGAAGCTGGTGCCAAAATCCTTACTACTATTGAGGAAACTTATGCCATCGCTGAAATGATCATGAAGGTAAAAGAACCAATTGAGCCTGAATATGATCTTATTAGAGAAGACCAACTTTTATTCACTTATTTTCACTTTGCATCTCATGAGCCTCTCACCAAGGCCATGATCAAGAGCAAATCAGTATGTCTTGCTTATGAAACAGTTGAAAAAGCTGGAGGCGGACTTCCTCTTTTGGTCCCGATGTCAGAAGTGGCAGGCAGAATGGCCACTCAAAAAGGCGCCAATTATCTTGAAAAACCATTAGGAGGAAAAGGAATTCTTATGGGCGGTGTACCAGGAACCCTTCCTGCTAAAGTCTTGATCTTAGGAGGTGGTGTCGTAGGCACTCAGGCGGCATGGATGGCTGCTGGACTCAAGGCAGATGTAACAATACTTGACGTTTCTCTTCCAAGAATGCGTTATTTGTCAGACGTTATGCCTGCCAATGTAAAAACAAGAATGTCAAATGAATTCAACATCAGAGAATTGATCAAAACTGCCGACTTGATCATCGGTGCTGTTTTGATCCCTGGAGCCAAAGCGCCTCATTTGATCACTCGTGATATGCTTAAAGACATGCAACCTGGAACTGTACTGGTTGACGTGGCTGTGGACCAAGGTGGATGTATCGAAACTTGTAAGCCAACGACCCACGAAAACCCTACTTTTATCATTGATGATGTGCTTCACTATTGTGTAGCCAATATGCCTGGAGCTGTGCCTTATACTTCAACTGTGGCATTGACCAATGCTACGCTACCATACGCTATTCAATTAGCAGAGAAAGGTTGGAAAAAAGCATCTCAAGAAAATAAAGAGTTGGCTAAAGGCCTTAATGTCATCAAAGGAGATGTTGTTTATAAAGCAGTTGCAGAAGCATTCGATTTAGAATACACTCCAGTTGAGAACTATTTGTCTTAATGAGGAATATATCAACCCAAATTTAAGGCTGCCCAAAGAGGCAGCCTTTTTTTATTCTAAACTTAAACTAATTTCTTTTGCTCTAGTACTTCTTATTTGCTTTAACATAATCACTGACCAAATAAGCTACTAACTTTGCAGTATTCTGATCAGCCCTACCATCCTGCATTCGAACAGCCCCTTCACAAATATGTAAATAAGCAACCTTTTCTTCAGAAGCCATATGATGAACATACTGCCGAGCCTGAATAGCTGACACCCCTACTGGGCTCATCGCACTGGACAAAACACCTTCTATCACATCAAGATCCAACTCTACTCCATAAGTATCATTCATCACGAACTCCTTCGCCCTCTGCATGGATTGTTCAAAAGAAAATTTCTGCCTCAGAAAAATATCTTCCCAAAATATCACGTCAATTTCAGGTGACTTTTTCATCTCGTCGATCATGGCCTGAGAATTATAGTTTTCACTCAACCCTAAAACCGCATATTTCTGTAAATAGCCAGCTTCAAAAGCATACCTAAAGCCATTTCCACTATGCCTTCCTTCCTTCATCCTGAAATCAGCATGTGCATCCAAATTTACGGCATTGATAGCTGGAAAAGGTAATTTGCGAATCGCATAAAGTCCCTCCACAACACCTTTAATAATTGGATAACAATTATTGTGTCCCCCACCAATTACAATAGGGACTTTTCCAGCCAAAACCACCTGCTCAACCAAGTCGCTCACCGCCACATCTACTTGCTCAACTGTATTTCTCCAAGCCTGAACAGAAGCTTCACTTGCCGGAAGGATTCCAGAAAAATCAAAACTCCCTAGAATAGAAAGCTCACTACCGTTGAAGCCATTTGTGCTTTGAATATTTAAGAAAACATCCAAAAAAGGTCCCCAAAGGCTTTCTGTTCCAGTTTTGCCTAAATTGCCCCTGACACCAATCGACTCAGGCACTCCTATCAACACATACTTTTCCCCTTCCAGCCCTAGCCTTATCTTTTCTCCCAACTTGGTTTCCCCTTGCCTCTTAGAAACCCTTTGGTCTAAGTCGTGTTGATCAAATTGATTAAAAAAACTCATTTAACTTCACTAAAATTTCCCAGCCACCATAACCTTGTCGATTAGATTATCTCCAAAAGCATATGGCAAATAAGCTAATGAATTCATGGGCTTGGTAAATACCAAATTAGCTTTTTTCCCAACCGTAATACTCCCTAGCTCATGTTCCAATTCCATAGCGCATGCTGCATTCATCGTAACTGCATTAACCGCTTCCTCTGGTGTCATTTTCATCTGAACACAAGACAAAGACATCAATAATGGAATGTTTCCACTTGGTGAGGAACCTGGATTATAATCTGTTGCTAAAGCAACCCCCAAGCCTTCATCTATCATTTTTCTAGCAGGAGGGTACGGCATTCTTAGAAAAAAAGCCGCTGACGGAAGCAATGTAGGAATGGTCTGACTTCCTTTCAAAACTTCTATCTCCTCCTCCCCTATACTTTCTAGATGGTCAACAGAAAGCAGGTCATTGGCCACTCCAAACTGAACACCTCCTGAGTTGGTAAGTTGATTGGCATGTAGCTTTCCTTTGAGTCCAAATTTATTTGCGGCATCAATCACTCTTTGAGTCTCATCAGCATCAAAAAAGCCTTTCTCAAAGAAAACATCCACATATTCAGCCAATCTTTCTTCCGCCACCTTTGGTAACATCTTGTTACAGATCAATTCAATATATCCTTTGTGATCATTTTGATATTCTGGAGGAAATGCATGAGCCCCCAAAAAGGTAGCTTTGATATCCATATCAGATTGTTCCTTAAGCCTCTTGATGACACGAAGCATTTTCAATTCACTTTCTACACATAGTCCATAGCCACTCTTGATTTCAATGGCACTTGTACCCATTGCACGAACCTCCACCAATCTTTTCCATGCCTGATCAAATAGTTCATCTTCTGATGTATTTCTGAGTAAAGCAGCAGAATTTAAAATCCCCCCTCCTTTTTTAGCGATTTCTGCATAACTCAAGCCTTTGATCTTATCTACAAATTCACTCTCACGACTTCCTGCAAAGACCAAATGAGTATGGGGATCACACCAAGCGGGCAATACAAACTGCCCTGTCGCGTCTATACAAGTTTGTAAGGAGAGCTTTTCGGGCTTGAGTGCGTCCATTTCACCAAAACCCATAATCCTATCTCCTTCCACTTCCAAGTAGGCATTTTCGACGGAAGGTAGCTCAGCCATTTCTTTACCTCTTAAAAACTTTGATTCAGTTCTTACACCGCACAGTGACTTGATATTAATAATCAGCATTAAATTCTTTCATTTAGACCCAAACCATGTTTCCTGGCTGTTTGCTGCGCAATTTCATAACCAGCATCCGCATGGCGAATCACCCCCAGCCCGGGATCATTTCTCAATACTCTCTTCAATCGCTCCTCAGCGGCTACTGTTCCGTCAGCCACTATTACCATCCCAGCATGTATGGAATAGCCCATGCCAACACCTCCACCATGGTGAAGGGAAACCCAGCTGGCACCTCCGGCTGTATTCATCAAGGCATTAAGAACCGGCCAGTCTGCTACTGCATCAGAACCATCCTTCATCCCCTCTGTCTCCCGGTTTGGAGAAGCTACTGACCCAGTATCCAAATGGTCCCTACCTATCACGATCGGAGCTTTCAACTCTCCTTTACTGACCATTTCATTGATCGCCAAACCGGCCTTTTCTCGCTCTCCTTGCCCCAGCCAGCAAATCCTTGCAGGAAGCCCCTGAAATGCGATCCTTTCCTGTGCCAACGTAATCCACCTTTTCAGTGACTCATTTTCAGGAAATAATTTCAAAATCATCTCATCCGTTTTGCGAATATCCTCAGGGTCACCAGATAAAGCTGCCCATCTGAAAGGTCCTTTTCCTTCACAAAACAAAGGGCGAATAAACGCTGGCACAAATCCGGGGAAGTCAAAGGCATTCTTTAGGCCTTTCTCTTTGGCCCTTGCCCTTAAATTATTTCCATAATCAAAAGTCACTGCTCCCATTTTTTGGAATGCAAGCATTAATTCCACATGCTTGAACATCGAATCATACGCCAATCGAATATATTCTGCAGGATTGCTTTCTCTAAGCACATTGGCTTCTTCAGCGGACAATATATGCGGATAATACCCTGTCAATGGATCATGTGCCGAGGTTTGGTCGGTCAATGTATCAGGCAAGATGTTTCTTTCCCGAAGTCTTTCCAGCAATTGAACTGCATTAACTGGAACTCCAATGGAAACAGCTTTATTCTCTGTTTTCGCTTTCAATGCTTCATCAATGGCATCATCTAGATCATTGACCATCAGGTCAAGATAACGGGTTTCCAGTCGTTTTTTGATACGCCATTCCTCTACTTCTGCTACCAAACAAACTCCTTCATTCATGGTGATGGCTAGGGGTTGAGCTCCACCCATACCTCCAAGCCCGGCTGTTACATTCAGTGTTCCTTTTAGGCTTCCACCGAAATGTTGTTTAGCCAATTCAGCATAGGTTTCAAATGTGCCCTGAACTATCCCTTGAGAACCAATATAAATCCACGATCCTGCAGTCATTTGACCATACATCATCAAGCCTGCTTTTTCCAACTTGTCAAAATGCTCCCAATTAGCCCAATTAGGTACCAACTGCGAATTGGAAATCAATACTCGGGGAGCATTAGAATGGGTAGGCACAATACCAACAGGCTTCCCAGATTGTACCAAAAGGGTCTCATCGTCCTCCAATATTTTCAAGCCTTTGATGATCATATCCAAAGACTCTATATTTCTTGCCGCTTTACCTCTACCTCCATACACAATAAGGTCTTCTGGTCTTTCTGCCACCTCCGGATCCAGGTTATTGAGTAACATTCTCAAAGCAGCTTCCTGAAGCCAGCCCTTACAGTTCAACTGACTGCCAGTTGGGGTTTTATATTTTTCTTGGGTATATTTTGATGATACAATAGTCATATATATAATAGTATTAATGGTTAATAAAATCACTCAGCTGACGCTTCCTGATAAATTGAATGGTACATTCAATATCCTTAGCTAAGACACGGTCCTGAGTATTAAAGCTCACTTCTTTCCGATATTCTGCTATCATTTTCTCTACAGGCCTTGAGCTTTTGGATGGCCTTCTAAAGTCCAATGCTTGAGCGGCGGTCAACAGTTCTATGGCTAAGATTTTTTCCAAATTATTGAGAACTCTAAGGCATTTCGTGGCGCCATTGGCACCCATGCTGACATGGTCTTCTTGACCGTTGGAAGACACAATAGAATCAACTGAAGAAGGTGTGCACAATTGTTTGTTTTCACTTACCACACTGGCAGCGGTATATTGAGGAATCATCAAGCCTGACTGCAGACCTGGATCATTGACCAAGAAAAGGGGCAAACCTCTTTGTCCTGACAATAGTTGGTAAGTCCTTCTCTCGGAAATGCTTCCAATTTCCGCCATAGCAATGGATAAATAATCAAAGCCTAATGCTAAAGGCTGGCCATGAAAGTTACCTCCTGAAAGGATCTGATCTGCTTCCGGAAAAATGTTTGGATTATCAGTTACAGCATTAGCCTCTTGTTCAAAAGTATTCTTGACAAACCCAAGGGTATCCTTAGAAGCTCCATGTACCTGGGGAATACACCTGAATGAATAAGGATCCTGAACTTGTTTTGCTTTGTATTGTGCAATTTCGCTTCCTTCCAACAATTTACGGATAGCAGCTGCAGTATCTAATTGCCCTTGATGAGGACGAATCGCATGGATCAAATGATTAAATGGTTGAACATTACAGTTAAATCCATCAAGGGAAGCCGCAGCAATCAAGTCTGCCCATTCAAATAAATACTGAGCCTGATTAACAATATGCACACCATAACTGAGCATAAACTGCGTCCCATTAATCAAAGAAAGCCCTTCTTTGGACCTTAGCGCAATTGGTTCCCAATTAAAATGATCCAACATTTCTTGACTAGACTTGACCTTACCCCCATGATAAACCTCCCCCAGACCTACAAGCGGAAGGCTCAAATGTGACAATGGAGACAAATCTCCTGAGGCCCCTAAAGATCCCTGATTATAGACCACTGGTAATACATCGTTGTTATAAAAATCAATCAATCTTTGAACTGTCTCCAACTGTACACCAGAATGCCCTTGAGCCAATGACTGTATTTTGGTAAGCAACATAATTTTCACCAAATGCTTAGGAACCTTCTCTCCTACTCCACAAGCATGCGATTGGAGCAAATTGTATTGCAACTGCTGTATCTCTTTTCTGTCGATCCGAACATGCTGCAAGTACCCAAATCCAGTATTGATCCCATAGAATAAAGCTTCTTCATCTTCATAGATCTTCTTATCGAGATATGCCCTACATTCTTGGATCTTATCAGTTGCTTCCTTGGATAGCACCAACTTCTTATTACTTTTCACCACCTCACTCAATGAATCCAAGCTAAACAGTCTGCTACTGATTTCATGGACTTTTCTATTTGCCTCAACTTCTATCATACAAGTCTTTGATTTAAAACAGGTTTATATTCCGATACAAATTTCCTTAAATTGATTAATAATAAAAAATAGTATTAAATTCACTTATTAATAACCAAAAGTGATTAGTGATGGAAATTCGCCAACTCAAATATTTCATGGTATTATCAGAAGAGCTGCATTTTCACAAAGCCGCCGAGAAACTATGTATCGTTCAACCTGCTCTCTCAAAACAATTAAAATTGCTAGAAGAAGAGCTGGGAATAGCATTACTTCAAAGAGATAAAAGAAATGTGAAGCTAACAGCTGCTGGCAAATATTTCAAAGCAGAAATTAGGGTAATATTAGACCAACTTGAATTGGTCAAAAGCCATACTAGACTAATCCAAGAAGGCGAAAAGGGAGAAATTAGAATTGGCTATGTAGGATCCTGTATCCACACTTTCTTACCTGATGTTTTAACAGAAATGCATAATTCCTTTCCCCATATCCAAACCTACCTCAATGAAATGACCTCATTTACCCAACTGAAGGCCATAAAAAATGGAGAACTGGACATTGCCTTCTTGAGGAACCCATACCCTGATCCATTATACGGCAGCCAACTAGTCTTTAGGGAAACCTTTTCATTGGTCTTACCAGAAAACCACCCCACTGACGAGCATAATTTTCAAGAGCTTTCGCAATTAGCAGATGAAGAATTTATCCTTCCTACAAGAGCTGATGGAGAGCTTTATTATCGTTTGCAGTTAAGTATTTGTGAAGACAGTGGCTTTTCACCGCGAATAGCCCATGAAACAGTTCACGGACATACTGTACTGAACTTGGTGGGGCATGGGCTAGGAATTACATTTTTACCTACCTCTTTTAAAGAGGTATCCAACGCTGCTGTAAAGTTCATCCCTCTACCCAACATCAATCAAAGAGCGGAAATCACTGCGCTATGGAACAAGGAAAACCCTAACCCCAGCCTCAAAAAACTATTAAACTTTATCCCTCGACCGGAATAAATCAATTAAACCTTGGTAGCAGACAATTACCATTTATAAAAAACCTCGACAAACAGACTTATCTAAATTATTTTTTTCATTAACTTTCTACTCCTTTTAAAAACAATTACAAAAAGTCAGTTTATGAAAGTTTCAGAAAAAATATAACCTTCTTTTATCTTCACATTGACCCAAAGATCTATCAAAGCAAATAAATTAAAAGTATGAAAAAGCAACTTTGGATGATTGTATTGTCTTGCCTTTGCCTTGGCACAGCCCAAGCACAAAAGAGCAATATTCCATCCATCATCCCCAATCCGGCCAGTATAGAGCTACTTAATGGCCAATTTATCCTTAATGAAGAAGTATACATTATCGCCAAGGATGAAATTTCAAGAAAGTCAGCCTCAATTTTCAACGATTTTCTTCAAAAGCAATATCATCTGTCTCTGCCCATCACCGAACAAGACCAAGAAGGGAGTACAATTAAATTAAACCTTACATCCAACACTGAAAAACCTGAAGCTTACCATCTAAAAGTAGAAAACGATGGCATCACTATATCCGGTGACCACAGCGGCATTTTTTATGGCCTCCAGTCAACGCTTCAGTTAATCTCCTATAATGGAACGCAATTAATCGTACCTGCTATAAACATTCAGGATGAGCCTGAGTTTGCCTACAGAGGTATTATGCTCGATGTGAGCCGCCACTTCTTCGAAGTAGATCAGATCAAAAAAATGATTGATTTAATGGCCTATTTTAAATTCAATAAAATGCATTGGCACTTGACAGAAGACCAAGGCTGGAGATTGGAAATAAAAAAATATCCAAAGCTAACAGAAATTTCAGCTTGGAGGGACAGCACCATCATTGGCCAGTATTATGATTTTAAACCGTTTATTTATGATGGTGTTAAGCATGGCGGTTACTATACCCAAGAAGAAGCCAAGGAAGTGGTAAAATACGCTGCTGAAAGAATGATCACCGTGATTCCTGAGATAGAGCTCCCTGGCCACAGTTCCGCTGCATTAGCTGCATACCCTGAATTTGGTAGTTTCGACATGGATGGCGACAAACCTGAGGACAGTAAACCTTTATCAGGCAGCATTATGGCCATGAAAGAAAATGGAGAACCATATGACAATGACCTGAATACACAAGTACCAGGTTTCTGGGGAGTACATCCCAACATTTATGGTGTCAAAGAAGAAACTTTTCAATTCCTTGAAGATGTATTGACAGAAGTAATGGAAATCTTCCCAAGTGAATACATCCACATTGGCGGTGATGAAGTACCGAAAGACCATTGGAAAACTTCACCAATTTCCCAAAGGCTAATCAAAAAGGAAAAGTTAGCTGACGAGCATGAACTGCAAAGCTATTTTGTAACAAGAATGGAAAAATTTCTTAACGAAAACGGAAGAAAACTAATCGGGTGGGATGAAATCCTTGAAGGAGGTTTAGCACCAAACGCCACTGTTATGAGTTGGAGAGGGGAAAAAGGAGGAATCGCTGCTGCAAAAATGAGCCATGATGTCATTATGACTCCAAACAGCCACATGTACTTTGACCATTACCAAGCCGAAGACAAAACCACCGAACCTCTTGCAATTGGCGGATTTCTACCCTTAGAAAAAGTTTATAGCTATTCCCCAATACCTGAATCATTATCATCAGAAGAGCAAAAGTTCATCTTAGGCGTTCAAGCCAACTTATGGACAGAATACATTGCCACAACCAATAAGATGGAATACCACCTATTCCCTCGAGCTTTGGCACTCTCGGAAGTAGCTTGGACCAATGGCAATAACAAGAACTTTAAGGAGTTCTCAGAAGATAGACTTCCAACCCGACTAGCAGAACTGGAACAAATGGAGGTATTTTACAGGGTTCCTGAAGCAGATGTCCAAATTACCAAGGATGCTAAAACAGGAAGACATAAAGTAAATATCACCTCCTTTGTCAAAGGCAGCAAAATCTACTATACAGTGGACGGACACAAAGCAGATCAAACTGCCAACCTCTATAGAGGGGCTTTCCTTTCACCTTTTACAGGAACAGACCAAGACAACTTGATCCTAAACTATATCATTGTAACTCCTAAAGGAAGACAAAGCAATCAGTTCTCTGTAACTATTGAATAGCACTTACTAGGGTTGGCGGAATTGGCCAACCCTTTTTTATTTCACCATAAACTTCGCAAAACCTAAAACAATGAAAACCGTCAAAACTTTACTCACCCTCATTATAACACTTACGCTCACATTAATCTCAAAAGCGCAAAATACAGAATTCACTATTTTGACCTATAATATATATCATGGAGAACAAGCCTATCAGAAAGGAAAACCAAACTTGGACGACATTGCCAAGTTGATCAAAGATATCGACCCTGATTTTGTAGCTCTCCAGGAGGTTGACAGTATGACCCAAAGAACCGCTGAGGTTTATGATGGCAAAGCTGTTGACTTGGTAAATAAATTGGCATCAAAAACAGGAATGCACGGCTTTTTCGCCAAGGCAATCGACTATAGTGGCGGAGGATATGGAGAAGGACTACTCAGTAAAAACCCTGCAGAATTAAGCAAAATAGACTTACCGATTCCTCAAGGTGGAGAAGGAAGAGCAATGGCCATAGCCAGTTATAAGCTCAAGAATGAGCAAACCATTACCTTTGGGGCTACCCATTTGTGTCATCAATTCGATTCTAACCGAATTGCTCAGACAGAAGCAATTGTAGAGCATCTAGAGAAAAAGATTGGACCGAGCATAGTTGCCGGAGACTTAAATTTCAAGCCTGAAACCACTCCCTATAAAATTTTAGAAAAAGGTTATATCGATGCCGCAGCCTCGTATGGCAATCCTCTACCAACTATCCCTTATGAAAACCCAAGATCACGAATCGATTACGTATGGCTCTCCAAAAATTCAAATTGGGAAATCACTGAAGTAAAAGTAATCCCTGTTGGTTTCTCCGACCATATGCCAGTTTTGGTAAAAGTGGTTCTAAAAGACTGAAAAGCTTCAAACTAACAAAACATAAAAAGGCCTTGAGGTATAATCTCAAGGCCTTCTAAATTACTTAATGAGACGGTTAACTTGCTATGATGACCTCTACATTGTTTCTTTCTAGCATTTTAACATATTCAGTCTCTATCCGATCATCAGTAATCACTTTGTGTACACTGTTGAACCCTGAAATAAAAGCTAAACCAATTTTCTTAAATTTAGTTGAATCCGAAACCACAATCACTTCTTCAGCAATATCGATCATGATTTGATTGAGATAAGCTTCTTCCATGTAATGTGTAAACACCCCTACATCAGCTTTAAACCCATCCACTCCTAAAAACAATTTGTTACAGTGAAGCTGCTTTAAATTCCTTTCTGCCATTGGCCCGACCAAAGACATAGAAAACTCCTTTAGAAACCCTCCAGGCATCATCACCTCAAGGTTATCATAGCTAGCAAGATTATTTACAATATCCAATGCATTACTGATCACTGTTAACCTTTCGAATTTCCCTAAATTATTGGAAATCTCAAAAGTTGTAGTTCCTGAATCCAGGATAATAGAGTCATTCTCTTCTATCATGGACACGGCCTTTTTACCGATTTTTCTTTTGAGGTCAAGGTTGATTTTTTTCTTTTCAGTGACCGGCAGGGCCATATTATTCGTCTTGAATGCGCCACCATGTGCTCTCACTAAAAGTTTATTTCTTTCTAAGTTGGCCAAGTCATTTCGGATAGTCACCTCACTTACGCCCATCTCTTTACTAAGCTCACTTACATTAACCTGACCATGTTCATCCAAAACCTCCAAAATCCTGGACCTACGCTGCGCCGTCTTTTTCATAGTTCTTTTCTCTTAATTTCAAATAATATCATTTTCTTAAAAAATCTTTCGAAAAATACAGATTAAGTTTCACTTATCAAACACAAGAATGATCATTTAAACCAAAAAACCAACTATTTATTAAGCTCTTTCTTTACGTTTCCCATGTTTTAACAATTAATACATGAAAATTATAAAATATTATTTTCGTTTGAACTTTAAGTAAATATTACTCAAAATACAATTTCACAAAAACATAAAGTTTATACTTTCGATTTCAAGACATCTTACCACAACTAGGAAGCAACTACTTCAATTAGTCTTCTCTATAAATCAACCTATTATATACATTTAACTATTACTCTCTTCGTTTCCTTATCTAATAGATAAAAAATAACAATACTTTAATCGTATTTCAAGCATTCAATCAATTTAAAACGTTTAAATAAAAAGAATTCAAAACAAATTTTATTTTCGTTTTGTTTGTATATTAACTTTTTTTTCACAACCTTAGCATCAAGATAAAGATTATCTGGTTTGTTAGGGTTATTTTTCAGAAAAAGCCGATCTCTGTTTCCACACATTGAAGATCGGCTCTTTTTTTTGCTTAATTTCTAATCCTTTAAATAATAGTCTTAATTTCGAGATGATATCAACTAATTGAAAGCCTTACAAATCTTATGAAAACAAGCCTAACATTATTTCTTCTCGCGTTGTTTATCTCGCCTATCTGTGCGCAAGAAATCCCAGAAGGATACACCTTGGTGTACCAACAAGATTTCGAAACAAAAAATGCTCTTAGCGATTTCGAAATGACGGATAGTAAAGCTTGGCTGCTTAGCAAAGGAACCAAAGGTAAATCACTTGAAATCAATAAGGCAAGCGACTATACCCCTCGAGTTCGTTCACCTTTTAATATTGCTATGCTCAAGACCAAAACACTGGGTAGTTTTATACTTGAAGTGGAACTTCAGCAAACAGGCAAAGAATATGGCCACAGAGACCTTTGCCTATTCTTTGGGATGAAAGACGCTGAGAATTTCTATTATACCCATATAGCCTCCACCCCTGACCCACACGCACATAACATTTTCTTAGTTAATGATGAACCTAGAGTGGCTATTGGAGAATGGATAAACGACGGAATCAACTGGGGAAAAACCGACGATTGGCATACTGTCAGAGTAATTCGTGACATTCAAAAGGGCACAATTGAGGTTTATTTCGATGATCTTAAAAAACCAATTATGAAAGCAACAGACAACCATTTTGACTATGGACATGTCGGTTTTGGCACATTTGACGATATTGGAAAATTCGATAATATAAAAATCTGGGCTCCTGGAGAGGCTATCCTGAAGAAATCATTTTTCAATCCATCTCACTAAATTGGGCCAACTCCTCATCTATGTAATCATTCCAGCGCTCTTGGGCAGACCTATTCTGCCCATGACTGGTCTCTTCATCATAAGCTTCCTGCATCTGGTTCATTTCCCGGTAGGTCTCTATATAAAGATACCCGATGGCTCCATCATAATTGTCAGGCTCCAAATTTAACATACTCACTTTCTCCTTGAAACGTTCTACCACAATCTTTGTAATATCAAAATGCCTTCTTTCATGGTTGAGACCATAGGCATCTTTTGCACTTCCCTTTACCCATGAAGAAGATTTCAGCATAAATATTTTTGTTTGAAACTTGACATGAACAACGCCATTCATCACCTCACTATCTCCCTCCCATGCAAAACTTGTAAAAATGGAAGCGGCAAACTTGCTCCCTGTGTGTGGTCTAGCTTTAAAATCTTCCCAAACCAAAGGCCTATCAGTGTTATAAAATACTGTATCACCATTTTCCCTTAGATCATGATCTACAAACTCAAGTTTGACACTTTTAGCCAATTTAATATTTGTCTTGACTTGTTCATTCATCCAATTATTAAAATACTTTACGGAACTGGAAAGAGACTGTTTTAGCGCGGTAGTCACCACCTCATAATTACCTAAAGACCTCTTGTAACGCGCACCACCATTATAATCCATTAAATGAATTAAGCTATCTCCTTTAGAAAGATTAAACACAAACCCAAGATCAACAGTCCCTTCTAAAACTCCAGACTCTAAGCGTTTTTCTATCACTTGGCATTTTTTTATTTGCACCACAATTGGGCGAAGAGTTTTATCTTGAAGAAATCCTTTCTGAAAGTAAGCTCTCAATCCATGAACAGCCCCTCCTTTAATCTCCAAAGGCTCTAAAAATTTTGCTTCCCTACTGGTAAACAAGCCTCCAATAGTGGCCTTTTCTCTTCTTAAGTCAACCACATCTTTAAAGTAAAATTCTCTAACTGTAACCGGGATTTTATCAGGATTCAAGATGATATAGGTAGAAGCAGTCTGGGCAAACAGTGTACTTATTGAAAAAAAATACTTCAAAATAAAAAAAATCGAAAAGCCCAATATTTTCATATTCCTATCCATGCTTCAGCCTCTAACTAAAAACTTATCTTTGTAAGATAATAAAAAACTGTTGGAAGGAATCCAACAGTTTTAAAATCTTGAAGAATTGAATTAAGGAAGTATCACTTCATTGATCACATGTATCACTCCATTAGTAGCATGAATGTTTAGCATACCCGAATTAAGGGAAGCCCCTCCGACAGTCCCAGCACTCAAATCTACTTCTAACATAGTGCTCGTGTTCAATGTCGTCAAGGATTCTCCTGTTCTTAAATCTTGTGAAAATGCTCTTGATGGAACCACATGAGCTGTCAACACGGCTGTCAATGTTTCAAGAGGAATGTCATTATAATCACTCCAGGATGGATTGGAATCATATAATGCCTGAAATGCAGCATCAGTAGGTGCAAAAACAGTCAAATCTCCTTCATCACCACTGACTGCATCCACCAAATTTGCCCTTTGAAGAGCTCCAACTAACTGGGTAAACTCAGGGCTGTTAGCGGTAGTCATACTTACTGCTATCTCGGCTATTGATTGAGAAGGAGGCACTATCACGTAATCTAACACATGAATCACCCCATTGCTGGCTTCAATATCGGTATCCACAATTTGTGCACTACCATTTATCCATAAATTCCCGTCGGATGCTTGACTCACGTAAAAGCTATCTCCACTTGCAGTCTGGACTTCTCCAGTACTAACACCAGACGCCATCACTTCTGAAGCCAACACATGGTAAAGTAGAATATCAGAAAGTTGATCACTAGCCAACAGATCGGTAGCGGCAAGTGCATTATCATCTAAGAAAGACATAAAAGCATCATCATTGGGAGCAAAAACAGTAAACGGGCCATCCCCTTCAAGGGTTGATACTAAATCCGCCTCCACAACAGCCGATTCTAAAATCGTAAAATTAGGACTATCAACGACAATATCCACTATACTATCCTCTTCTATTGGCATGGGTTCATCTTCATCTTTGCAAGCGGTAAAGAATAACCAAGCAAAGAGTAGCACTGGTAGAAATGGGACTTTTTTACTTGTAGTTTTCATGGTTCAGTTGTGTTTAGATTATAATTGTAAATACAACTTATAAACATGTGTTGATTTAAATTGTTTAATATTTATTGAAATTTATTAAACAAAAAAAAGAAGAATTATCAGATTTTTAAAGTCACTCCCCCCTACTCTTTCAGCTCATACCATTCTATATCAACCAAATTAGGTCTTCTCCCCCTTTGAATTGGCGCGTAATATTCAGACAAATAGCTTACGATAATCTCTTCATTGCTCCCTAAATCCCATAGTCCCTGAGTTTCTTGCATCCAATCTATCAAAGCCATCCACCTCTCCTTTGAACCTCTATTTTGAATAATCAAATCAGCAGCATGGCAATTTGTACAGTTCGCAATAACTGTTTCATAACCTTCTTCAGCTACTAAGCCTGTTGACATATGTATGCCATCTTTTACTAAATCCCCTTCTTGCACGTTTACTTCAGCTAAATCAGTTGACCCAGTATCTTTGCTTTTATGTATAAAATCAGGATTTATATTGACCAAAACCAAAGCTCCTATCATAATAACAATTAAAAAGGACAAGCCCAGCATTAAGCCTAAAAGCTTTTTCAAAGATTTTATTAAATCATTTTCCATCTTATCCTACTTTTATTGCTATTCGATGACAGGCATTATTTAGGTAGCCTTTAGGATTCCAGCCAGGCACTACCATTGGCTGAGACACCCCATTGGCATCAGTAGCCTTTGCCCACACTTCATAGTACCCTTGTTGAGGAAAGCTCAATTGAGTTTTAAAGTGCTGCCAAGCCAGCCTATTGACTGGCTTTTCCAATTGACACTTTTGCCAAGTTTGGCCAAAGTCAATAGAAACTTTCATATCGCTTACTTCCAATTCACCAGCCCATGCGTGTCCCCTCACCTCTAATGATTTTCCCTTTGCGATCATTGCACCGGTTTTGGGATAAGTAATCAAGGACTTAACAGGCATTGATTCTATGATACACATGTCCTCATTAGCCACTTCTTCTCCTGGTGCAACAGGCTTGCACGGCACTCTATAGGAAGGAGCTTCCATCTTAGCTCCATCGTGAACAATGTTTCTTACCGAAATCCGGTTAAGCCATTTTCCAGAAGCTGAGGCAGGAAAACCTCCTGCCACCAACCTAAGAGGAAACCCATGTGCCAAAGGAATATCTTCCCCATTCATAGAAAATGCCAATAAAGTCTCATCCTGAAGGGCTTTATAGATGGGCACTCCCCTTGAAATAGGCTCCTTATCCGGATTTCCACTTAAATGAGTATCTGCAGCATGATAACCCACATAAACAGCTTTATCAGTTATACCTACATCCTCCAAAACATCCCGTAACCTCACCCCTGTCCAAGAAGCACAGGAGACCGCTCCAGTCTTCCACTGATTGCCGCTTGCAGGTGGGTAGAATTCACTTCTTCCATTTCCCCCACATTCCAAGGTAAGCTGGTAAGTGTAATGGTCAAACTTACTTTTCAAATCTTCAAGTGAATAACTTTTGATGGCTTTCACTGCTTCGCCATCCACCGTTAACTTCCACGTAGCTTTATCCACTTTCTCTGGGATCAAACCATTATTCCGTACAAACATTTTGTCTGCAGGAGTCACTTTATCGTCCAAAATATGCGGCTGAGATTCTAAGTTCCAAGGCTTATTATTTAGGATGATCAAATCCTTGTGTTTTTTGAATAGCTTATACGGATCATCATCTTGAAAAACAACAGGAACATAATCTTTGGGCATACTGCTTCCAAAGACGATATCGGCACCAATTATGGCTGACAACGTACTCAAACTTATGTTTCTTAAAAATCTCCGCCGGCCGGTTATTGCTAAACTTTGGATTTTATCTTCAGTCATTACTATAATTATTTTGCTTCAAAAGTTTCTTCCATTCAAGCTTCCAATTAATCACTTAATTCAAACTATTCCAAAAATAATTAAGCTTCAAATACTTAAACCTCCTTAGGTTATAAAGGGTTTTTTGAAAAGTTTAAGTGGTACAAAGAATGACAAGCCATATGTCAATTTGCTTCCACAAATTGAAGAACAATTAAACAATTGATCCCGCTACAACAATCTAAAAATACTTGAACACTCCCTTTTTCTATTTGGCATAATTGTAGACAACTTAATTGAAGTAGACAATTGAAAAAACAACCACTTACTAACTATGAAAAAAATAGCATTTGTTTTTGCATTTAGTGCTTTCACAATATTGACAGCTAAAGCAGCTCCTTTATCACCCATTAATGGTTCTTACGCTCTTTTTCAAGATAACAAAAAAGAAATCGATGCTGAAGACCTCCCAAAGGCTGTTAAAAAAACCATTTTAGAAAGTAAAGAAACCAAAGCAGTCCCCATCTATAAGGCTTATGAGCTAACCAACCCGGACAGCACCATTACATACAAAATTTCCTTTGGGCTTGAAGAACCAGAATTTTCTAAAACCTATGATGAAGAGGGAAATGAAGTTAACGATTAGTCATGTATTTACCAACTAAACAAAGGCAGCCTAAAAACCCCAGGCTGCCTTCGTTATTTTTTAAACCGGCCAACTCTCCAACCTGTAAGCACTTTCCCAAAACATCCATTCCAGTTTAGAGGCCATTTCAAATGCCTCCAACATCTTTTCCTGCAAAGGCTCACTGGTATGTGAAGCTATCTCATCAGTAATGGAAATAGCTTTTGACACAGCTAAGGCAAATTCCTCTCCCGAATAAGTATCTATCCAGTTTTTGTAAGGATTGTTTCCTGTCTTTTGATTTTCAAAAATAAAATCACCAACCTTTTTGTAGATCCAAAAACAAGGCAGTATAGCCGCTACAGCCACCTCAATATTTGCAAAACCAGCTTGATTGCGGATATAGTTTGTATAAAGCAAGCAAGAGGGAGATGGCTCTACCTCATCAGGAATACCTAACTCTTTAAAATAACTTTCGTGCAAAGCCCTTTCAACCACTATTGCTCCAGATGCGAATTCTGAAAATGCCAATACATGATCCAAAGAATCCATCCTTCCACTGATGGTGCTCAACGCCTTCCCAAACTCTCCAAGATAAAAAGCATCTTGGGCCATATAGAACTTAAATTTGTCCTTTGACAATTCCCCACTCATCAATTCTTGATTGAAAGGAAGCTTCAAAATCTTATCGTATAGGGGTGTTATCCTTCCCCACGCCTTATCTGACCATTTCATGCTTAATCATTCTTATAGGTTCATAAAAGTGGTTTAAGGGACCATTTCCCTGACCAGTCTTCACTTCCATTCCTGCTTCAATTGCCGAATAGACATATTCTCTTGCTTGCTTTACTGATTCTTGAACAGTCAAACCCCTTCCCAAAAAAGAAGCTATAGCTGAAGAAAGTGTACAGCCTGTCCCATGGACATTTTTAGTTGTCAATTTTGTACTTTCAAATGTCTCACAAGATTTCTCCGCTACCAACACATCCCGAACTACATCACCATCTAAATGTCCTCCTTTGACCAATACGTACTCAGGGCCCAGTTTCAGGATTTCTTCGGCCGCCTGTTCCAGCTCATCCTTAACAAGAATTTCTCTTCCAAGGATTACGCTTGCTTCATCTAAATTAGGCGTCAATATATGTGTCAATGGAAAAAGCTCCGACTTAATTACTTCAACCGTCTCTTGTTGTATTAACCGATCTCCGCTTGTAGCCACCATTACTGGATCAAACACAATTGGTATTTCAGGATATTTTTTCAATTCCTTTGCAATAGCCATCACAACCTCAGGCCTACTGAGCATGCCAATTTTTATGGCATTAGGAGTGATATCGGTAAGTATAGACTGAAGCTGAAGAACAATATGCGCTACAGGAATATCATGAATATCGCATACACCCAAGGTGTTTTGAGCGGTTGTGGCAGTTATCACACTTGTCGCGAAGCAGCCCAAAGCAGACATCGTTTTTATATCTGCTTGAATTCCTGCTCCACCACCGCTGTCTGAGCCAGCAATGGTCAAAACAGGCACATATTCTTTGTTTTGATGATTCATGTCAAAATGGCTTTCTCTATTTCATTTCTAATAGACGCTGCAGCTTCTTCAGGGCTTTCCGCACTACAAATGGCTGAAACCACGGCCAAACAATCCGCACCCGCTTCAATTACCTGCTTTGCATTATCTATTTTTATATTCCCTATAGCTACCAATGGTTTGTTCGTTATCCTTTTGATACTTTGTATACCTTCCAAGCCCCACTCAGTGATCGTATCAGTTTTGGTTGGTGTGGAGAAAACAGGACTAACACCATAATACCATGCCTTTGATGCACCTGAACTTTCCAGTTGATGTAGCTTTTCAATGGATAAACCAACAGGAAAGTTTTCTCCCAATAATTCTTTGGCAATATCCATACTACTATCAGATTGACCAATGTGCACCCCGTTTGCATTTACAGCTTTAGCAACGGACAAACTATCATTTACAATCAATGGCACATTATACTTGGCACAAATTTCTTTTGCCCTTTGGGCTTTTGTAATAAAATCCCTTTCGAAAAGCTCTTTCTCTCTAATTTGAACAAGGTCTACACCTCCTTTAATCGCTTCCTCCAAAACCCAAAAGAAGTCCCTGCCCAAACAAGCCTTTTGGTCGGTTACCATATAAAGACGAAATGGAAATGTCCTATTAGTCTTCACGATGTTTTACTTTAGCCAATTGATTAACATGCTTGTCTTCTAGCTGATAAAGTGAATCATAAAAGTTCAACTGGAGCGTGCCTGGCCCAAAGGAATTCTTTGCAGCAATCTCTCCAGATAAGCCCATCAAAGTCATTCCAGATACGGTTGCTTGAAAATAGTCCTTTTCTACAGCCATAAAAGCAGCAATTAATGCAGTAGCTGTACATCCCATCCCTGTTACTTTACCCATTAATTCATGGCCGTTTGCTATTTCCACCACTCTATTTCCGTCTGTCACAAAATCCGTAGCGCCGGAAACACACACAATAGCTCCCGACTCCTTCGCAAGCTGCATTCCATAGGACAAAGCATCATCTGAGGAATGTGTACTGTCCACTCCTTTTGTTTGAACATTAGCTTTTGCCAAGGACATAATTTCTGAAGCATTTCCCCTTATTACATTAGGTTTAAAGCCTAGCAAACGGGTAAGGGTTTCATTTCTATAGGCCGTTGCACCAGCTCCTACTGGATCTAAAATCCACGGTGTATCGCGTTCATTGGCTTTTTTGACCGCTAATAACATACTGTCCACCCAAAACTCATCCAAAGTCCCAATATTGACCACCAAAGCCCCAGCTATGTTCACCATGTCTGCTACTTCCAATTTGGCGTGTGCCATGACTGGAGAAGCGCCAAGCGCCAACAAAGCATTGGCCGTATTGTTCATCACGACATAATTGGTAATGCTGTGCACCAAAGGGGATTTTTCCCTCACTAATTTTAAATTCTTGATTATAGACTCCTTCATATCATCATCTTAAAAAACTTTAGGAGCCTTGCAAACCTGAACAGGATTACATTTGGAATACCATTAACTTTTTCCTTCGTCGGTGCTAACCGTTTCAGGTTCGAAGGGTATCATCTCAGTTCTAACATCCATCAGAACACCCCTAAAGTTTGATTATACGTGAAAGTACGACTTTAAATTGACCACTCAAAAGTTGGGGTTGTCAAATATTAAGAAAAGCAAGATGCAGCTATTTCATATGACCTTAGTCTGTCTTCATGGTCATAGATATGAGAACAGATCATGATTTCATCCACCTGAACCAACTCTTGAAATTTAACAAGGTCATGCTTAACCGAGGATGCCGACCCCACAAAGGAACAGGCCATCATTTGGTTAATGGTGGCAGCTTCTTCTTGGGACCATAATCCATTCATGGATTCGACAGGTTTTTTCAAGGGGTAGGACTTTCTTCTGACTATCCCCAAAGCCATCTGGTAAAAAGAAGTCGCTAAACTATGTGCTTTTGCCTCTTCATCGGCGGCAATAACATTTACACAGGAAATCACATAGGGCTCAGCAAGGTACTCAGATGGCTGAAAATTCTCCTTATAATAGCTTATGGCATCAAGGAATTGAGCAGGAGCAAAATGACTGGCAAAAGCATAGGGCAGGCCTTTTCTCGCAGCCAATACTGCACTGCTCATGCTACTTCCAAGCAGATAAATTGGGATTTCTAACCCTTCTCCTGGTATTGCTCTAACTTTCCCATCAATATTTTCATCTGACAGATACATCTGCAATTCCTCTAAATCATTGGGGAATTCTTCAACTGTTTCAAGCCTATCTCTTCTTAAGGCTCTGGCCGTCAATTGGTCAGTCCCAGGAGCTCTTCCCAACCCTAAGTCAATTCTATTAGGATACAAGGTGGCCAATGTACCAAACTGTTCGGCCACCATTAAAGGGGCATGATTTGGAAGCATTATTCCACCTGACCCCACTCTGATAGTCTTGGTCTTTGCAGCCACATGCCCAATCAACAACGCTGTTGCTGAGCTTCCTACATTGGCCATATTGTGATGCTCCGCTAGCCAAAATCTACTATAACCTAAACCTTCTACACGTATCGCCAAATCTTGACTTCTGTCAAATGCGTCTCTCGCGTCATAACCTTCTCTAATAATTGCTAAATCTAAAACGGAAAATTCCGTTTGGTTAAGCTTCTTGCCCATTTTTACCTTTACTTTTCTAAACTTACTTTCCAACGGTTTTGCTCGAATATTCGTTCTATAATTATGATTTTATTGGAATAAAAAAGCCGAAGCTTTAAATGGTAAAACTTCGGCTTTTAGCTATTTGCTTAAAACAATTTATCCAAACAAGTCTGAACTCAAATATCGATCTCCCCGATCACAAGTAATGCAAACAATGACACCAGAATCAAGCTTTTCAGCCAATTTCACTGCAGCATGTAAAGCTCCTCCACTACTCATTCCAGCTAAAATACCTTCTTCTTTGGCCATCCTTCTTGTCATCTCAGTTGCTTCCTCTTGACTTACATCAATGATCTTATCCACCCTTGAAGATTCATAAATCATAGGTAAAAACTCTGGAGACCACCTTCTTATGCCCGGAATACTCGATCCATCTGTAGGTTGGGTTCCTACAATTTGAACTGAAGGCTTTTGCTCTTTCAAATACCTTGACACCCCCATAATGGTTCCTGTAGTCCCCATTGCAGAAACAAAATGGGTAATTTCACCATTTGTATCTCTGAGAATTTCTGGACCTGTCCCTTCATAATGTGCTTTGTAATTATCTGGATTGGCAAATTGATTAAGGATAAAATAACCTTCATTTGCAGCCATTTCTTCAGCCAAAGTACGAGAATATTCAATGGTTTTAGCAGCAGGGGTTAGGATCACCTTTGCACCGTAAGCCTCCATAGAAACCACTCTTTCTTTTGTAGAATTATCAGGCATGATTAAAGTCATGTTCACTCCCAACACCTTGGCAATCATAGCCAGTGCAATCCCAGTATTCCCACTGGTAGCCTCTACCAACTTATCTCCAGGCTTAACATCTCCTCGATCCAAGGCACTTTTTATCATACTAAATGCAGCCCGGTCTTTCACACTTCCCCCCGGGTTTTGCCCCTCTAATTTACAGAAAATCTTTACTTTAGGATTGGTGGGAATATGTTCTAACTCCACTAAAGGAGTATTTCCAATCAACTCAAACAATTTCATTTAAGCATCATTTTTAAAAATGTACATATCCGTGGTCTCTGCACTGGCATCATACATTTTGGTTTGGTAATATATCTTACTTTTTCTGGGAATACTTTTTGTCAACCATACATTTCCTCCAATCACACTACCTGCTCCAATAACCGTTTTTCCTCCCAGTATCGTTGCTCCTGCGTAGATCACTACATTGTCTTCAATAGTTGGGTGACGTTGAATATCAGCATCCTCTTTATTGACGCTCAATGCCCCTAAAGTAACACCCTGATAGATTTTGACATGATTTCCTATTATCGTAGTCTCCCCGATAACCACTCCAGTTCCATGATCTATGCAGAAATACTTACCAATTTGGGCTGCCGGGTGTATGTCTATTCCCGTTTTGCTATGCGCAAACTCGGTAATCATTCTAGGGATTAACCTCACGCCTTGCTGATGCAAAAGATGCGCAATCCTGTAGGCAGCTATGGCATAAAAACCGGGATAACTTCTGATCACTTCTGTTTTTGACTTGGCAGCAGGATCGCCTTCATACATCGCCTCAATATCATCATGTACAGCATCAAAAACAGCCTCAAGACCATCAAAAAAGTCAAATGCTGCCTGATCACTATCCTTGCTTACCAACTTTTTGTTTCTACCCAAAATACCCTGGAGTTGGATTTTGTAATAGTTCAACTTATCGTCTACTTCATGTCCATCTTGGAGTACATTTATCGCGTATTCTGGGAACAATACTCCAAGTACTCCTTCAAAAAACTCATGGACAATTCTAGGAGAAGGACAGTCAGGGCACTGTTTGTGCGCTGCGTAGATTTTATTGATAAAAGATTTTTTGAAATCCATTGAAAACTATTGCTGTTAAAGAACAAAACCAGCCCTGATCACATATGGTTCAGTATAGATCAAATTTTGATTATCATAGAGGACGTTATATAGCAAGGTAAAGTTCATACCTCCTCGTCTTCCAAAAGGTATGAAATATCCACATCCTAAAAAAAGTCCTGGAACCCACTCTCGTTCAGAAAAGACATTATTGCTATTGTCATATCGATATGCTTCTACATTTAAAGTTTCATATTCGGCATGAGCAAACAAATTAGGCAAAACATTATAACGGTTAAAAATCCTTCCCCCATAAACATTTGAAGAAGAACCAAAATCTTTGTATTTCAAATATTGGTATGTAAGTCCCAAACCAGCAGAATACTTATCTGTAATCATCACCCCAACAAGTGGGGAAACATCCACATAAGTAATATAGCCAAACTGTAATCCCAGGTTTCCTCCAAAATAAAGTCGCTCACTAAAAGGAATCTGATCATTCTCGTCATAATAAATTTCCTTTTGGGCCAATGCCTTTTCTGAGAGCCCTAAAAGCATCCACAAAAAAATTGCAAAAAGCATTACTTGTTTACTCATCGATGATAACATATAAATCTTCAGTTTTTTTCTTCATTAAGTATCTTTCACGAGCAAACTTTTCCAAAAGTTCATAATTGCTGAGTAATTCTTCTCGCTCTTCCTTTATTTTCCTTTTTCGTTCTATATAAAAATCCCTCTGATCTTCAAGTTTGGATAATTTTGAACGCAAGGTAAACTGGCTGATGATATCATTTGTATCAATAAAAACCATCCATACGATGAAAAGGACAGTGAAAATAAAATAGAAATTCTTGGTGTATTTGAGGTACTTTCCCATGGCTTTGAAAGTTTAATTGGAACAAATATAGGGAATAGAAATGACTAACGATCCAGTAACTTTATACAAAATAGGCAAGGAATGCCACAAAACCATAAGTTTCAAAGGATATAAAACAAAAAAGCATCCGCCAAGGCGGATGCTTCTAAAACTTAAAATGTTTTATATTATTTTCCTGGGAAATAGGCTGTTTCAGCCAATAACTCTTCAATTCGAAGCAATTGGTTGTACTTCGCCATCCTATCAGAACGAGAAGCTGAACCAGTCTTGATTTGACCTGTATTGCAGGCAACAGCCAAGTCAGCGATAGTAGAATCTTCAGTTTCTCCAGATCGGTGAGACATTACAGCTGTAAATCCAGCCTTGTGAGCCAAATCAATGGCATCCAAAGTCTCAGTCAAAGTACCGATTTGGTTTACTTTGATCAAGATAGAGTTAGCCGACTTTTCTTCTATACCTCTTTTCAAGAACTTCACATTAGTCACAAAAAGATCATCGCCTACCAATTGAACTTTATCTCCAATTTTGGCAGTCAGCATTGCCCAACCTTCCCAATCTTCTTCAGCACATCCATCTTCGATAGAATCAATTGGATATTTTTCAGTCAACTCAGCAAGATATTCTACTTGGCTAGCTCTATCTCTGGCTACCCCACCTTCTCCTTCAAACTTCTTATAGTTATAAGTGTCGTTTTCGAAGAATTCAGAGGATGCACAGTCTAGTGCAATTGTAATATCAGATCCAGCTTTATATCCAGCCTTAGAGATTGCATCCAAGATACACTCCAATGCTTCCTCAGTACCTCCAGAGAAGTTTGGTGCAAACCCACCTTCATCTCCAACTGCTGTACTAAGACCTTTATCGTGAAGAATTTTCTTCAAATTATGAAATACCTCGGCACCCATTCTCATAGCTTCAGAGAATGTAGGGGCACCAACAGGGCGAATCATAAATTCTTGGAAAGCGATAGGTGCATCAGAGTGAGAACCACCGTTGATGATGTTCATCATTGGAACAGGTAGGGTCTTAGCATTGACGCCTCCCACATATCTGAACAATGGAAGCCCTAAATCATCAGCCGCAGCTTTTGCTACTGCAAGGGAAACTCCTAGAATGGCATTAGCTCCCAGCTTAGACTTGGTATCTGTTCCGTCCAAATTGATCATGATCTCGTCAATTCCTCGTTGATCAAAAACGGATTGACCTATCAATTCTGGTTGAATGATTTCATTAACATTCTCAACAGCTTTCAAAACTCCTTTTCCAAGGTACTTTCCTTTATCTCCATCACGAAGTTCTACCGCCTCATTAACACCTGTAGAAGCTCCACTAGGCACTGCTGCTCTTCCAAAAGCTCCACTGTCAGTAAGTACATCTACTTCCACGGTAGGGTTACCCCTTGAATCTAAAATTTGTCTAGCATGAATTGCTTGTATCAATGTCATAATACTAAAAGGTTTATAGGTTGTTTCAATTATTGTTGATTAAAGAAATAAAGTCATCAAACAAGTACCTTGAATCATGTGGCCCTGGAGAAGACTCTGGGTGATATTGTACAGAAAAAGCTGGACGATCTTTCAATTTGATTCCTGCTACTGTATTGTCATTTAAGTGAACGTGAGTAATCTCTACTGATGGATTATTCTCGGTATCTTCTCTTACCACATTAAATCCATGGTTTTGGGAAGTGATCTCACTTTTTCCACTTAGTATATTTTTGATCGGATGGTTTAATCCGCGATGACCATGGTGCATTTTGTAAGTTTTGATACCTACTGCTTCAGCCAATAGCTGGTGTCCTAAACAAATACCAAATACTGGCTTGTTTAATGCTAGGATTTCCTTGATAGTATCTACAGCGTAATCCATTACTGCTGGATCACCTGGGCCATTCGATAGAAAATATGCATTTGGCCCCCATGCTTCCATTTCTTTTAGGGAAGTCTTAGCAGGAAACACCTTGCAATATACACCTCTATCTACAAGGTTTCTAAGGATATTCTTTTTGATACCGAAATCCAAACATGCTACCTTGATAGATGCATTCTCATTACCTACAAAGTAAGGCTCTTTCGTACATACTTTGGAAGATAATTCCAAACCAGCCATATCAGGAACTTTTTCCAGTTCTTTCTGCAAGTCTTCTAAATTATCAAACTCTGAACTGATGATGGCGTTCATCGCTCCTTTTGAACGGATATGCTTAACGATCTTACGAGTATCCACATCTGCAATACCAGTAATACCATTGCTTATGAGATAATCGTTCAATGACTGAGAGGCATCTAACCTACTATAAACTTCCGAAAAACTATTGACTACGATTCCGGCAATAGTAGCTGAATCAGATTCTACTTCAGTATCAATCACACCATAGTTACCAATATGTGGTGTAGTATTGACGATGATTTGGCCAGTGTAAGAAGGGTCAGTATAAATTTCCTGATACCCAGTCATACCTGTATTAAAGCAGATTTCACCGCCATTAGTACCATGTTTACCAATTAGGGTTCCGTGAAATACGGTACCATCTTGAAGAAGGAGGGTTGCTTTTTGTTTGTCCATTTATTGAAATTGAATGCCCAAATTTAAGGATTTTATCACTAAGAGACAGGATAATTTTCAAAAGGATAATAAAAAAGGGATTGAACCAAAGTCCAACCCCTCTTTATATTTAATATAATGAATGCATTTATTATTCAGACTTTTCAGTTTCTGAACCTGCATCGCTATCTGCTGCTTTATCTTCAGAAGCACCAGCATCTTCTGCTTTAACTTCTGTAGCACCGGTTGCCTCAGCTGATTTACCAGTACCTCTTCGGCTTCTTCTGGTTTTCTTAACTTCTGGCTTAGCTTCTTTCAACATCAATTCGTTGAAATCAACCAATTCGATGATACACATTTCAGCATTATCACCAAGACGGAATCCAGTTTTAATGATTCTGGTATATCCACCTGGTCTATTAGCTACTTTCTCAATTACTTCACCAAACAAAGCTTTGATAGCTTCTTTGCTTTGCAAATAAGAAAATGCAATACGTCTGTTATGCGTAGTATCTTCTTTGGCTCTAGTCACTAGAGGCTCTACATATTTCCTCAACTCCTTGGCCTTGGCAAGCGTAGTAGAAATACGCTTGTGAAGAATCAGAGAGGCAGCCATGTTAGAAAGCATAGCTTTCCTATGAGAAGCCTTCCTGCCAAGGTGATTAAATTTCTTACCGTGTCTCATCTTTTATTATTCTTCGTCAAGTTTATACTTAGATATGTCCATGCCGAACTGTAGTCCTTTTTCTTGGATCAATTGTTCCAATTCAGCAAGGGATTTTTTACCGAAGTTTCTGAATTTCATCATATCAGAAATCTCCAATCTTGCTAAGTCTCCCAATGTTTTCACATCAGCAGCTTTCAAGCAGTTAAACGCCCTAACAGAAAGATCAAGATCGCTAAGCGGAGTCTTTAGCAACTTACGCATATGCAAGAATTCTTCATCAATCGGCTCAGGTGAATCACCACCTGGAGTATCAATAACCATAGTTTGGTCAGAGAACAGCATAAAGTGTTGGATAAGGATCTTTGCAGACTCCTGCAACGCTTTCTCTGGGTGAATAGAACCGTCTGTAGTTACCTCAAGAATCAACTTCTCAAAGTCAGTCTTTTGCTCTACCCTTGTGTTCTCCACGCTGTACTTTACATTCTTGATAGGAGTAAAGATAGCGTCAATCGGAATAACTCCGAACACCTGCTCTTTGGGCTTTGACTCTTCTGCAGGAAGGTATCCTCTACCCTTTTCTACAGTAAGCTCTATTTCAAAGCTCTTAGAGTCGTCCAAGTGGCAGATAACCAAATCTGGGTTCAAAACCTCAAATGAAGAGGTGAACTTAGCGATATCTCCAGCTGTAAACACATCTTGGTTCTTGACTTCCACAGTAATCTTACCATCTATAGAGTCGTGGATTTTCTTAAACCTAACCTGCTTAAGGTTAAGAATAATATCAGTAACGTCTTCCACAACGCCTTCAATAGTAGAGAATTCATGAACTACACCAGGTAATTTCACCGAGGTGATGGCGTAGCCCTCTAGGGAAGAGAGCAAGATTCTTCTCAGCGCATTACCAATTGTAACCCCGTAACCTTTTTCTAGTGGTTTAAAGGTGAATAAGCCGTGGAAGTCATCAGCTTTTTCCATCACCACTTTTTCGGGCATTTGAAATGCAAGTATGGACATATCAATAGTTCTTTTAAGTCAGAAAGTTTAGTTATTACTTAGAGTATAGTTCGACGATAAGTTGTTCCTTGATATTCTCAGGGATATCCTCTCTTACAGGGATACTTACAAACTTACCAGCTAACGAATTATTATCCCACTCTAACCATGAGTAGCGATTTGCTCTACCCGCAAGACTAGAAGTAATTGCTTCAAGAGACTTAGATCTCTCTCTAACAGATACAATGTCACCAGGCTTCAAAGTATATGATGGAATGTTAACCAATTCACCATTTACCAAGATATGCTTGTGAGAAACTAATTGTCTTGCTCCTCTACGAGTTGGAGCGATACCCAATCTGAAAACAGTGTTATCCAGACGAGCTTCCAACAATTGTAGAAGGTTCTCACCTGTAATACCTTGCTTTCTGGAAGCGATATCAAACATTTTTGAGAATTGTCTCTCCAAAACGCCGTAGATGTATTTTGCTTTTTGCTTTTCAGCAAGCTGAATAGCATATTCTGATTGCTTCTTTCTTCTACCTCTTCCGTGTTGACCAGGAGGATAGTTTTTCTTCTGAAGTGCCTTGCTTTGTCCTTCTATAGGCTCTCCGAATTTTCTAGAAATTTTCGCTTTTGGACCTCTATATCTAGCCATTCTTATTTCTTAGTTAAATTAAACTCTTCTACGTTTTGGAGGACGACAACCATTGTGAGGAAGCGGAGTCACATCTATAATCGTAGTTACATCAAGACCTACATTTTGCAATGTTCTGATAGCAGATTCTCTACCAGCACCAGGACCTTTTACAAACACTTCAATTTTTCTCAAGCCAAGGTCGTATGCCACTTGTCCACAGTTCTGAGCTGCCATTTGAGCTGCATAAGGAGTGTTCTTTTTAGAACCTCTGAAGCCCATTTTACCGGCAGATGCCCATGAAATCACCTGACCTGCATTGTTGGTAATGGAAATGATGATGTTGTTAAAAGAAGCTTTGATGTGGGCTTGGCCTACAGCTTCAACCTTAACAACTCTCTTTTTTCCTTTAGCTTTATCGTTTCTTCTCTGAGCCATAATCTATATCAAGATTTATTTAGTTGCTTTCTTCTTGTTAGCAACAGTCTTTCTCTTACCTTTTCTAGTTCTAGCGTTGTTCTTAGTCTTCTGACCTCTTACAGGAAGTCCTTTTCTGTGACGAAGACCTCTGTAACAACCAATATCCATCAATCTTTTGATGCTCAACTGTATCTCAGATTTCAAAACACCTTCAGTCTTGAATTCTTCTGCGATAATATTTCTAATAGCGGTAGATTCATCATCTGTCCACTCACCGGCTTTTTTATCAAACGATATTCCTGCTTTTGTAAGGATCGCTCTAGCAGAGCTTCTACCTATACCAAAAATATAGGTCAAGCCAATCTCACCGCGCTTATTGTCGGGAATGTCAACACCTGCAATTCTTGCCATAATTTTTAACCTTGTCTTTGTTTAAACTTAGGATTCTTCTTGTTGATGACGTAAAGCTTTCCTTTTCTTCTGATCACTTTACAGTCTACACTTCTCTTCTTAATAGATGCCTTAACTTTCATGACATTTTATTTATATCGATATACAATTCTGCCTTTTGAAAGATCGTATGGAGACATTTCTAACTTAACTCTATCTCCAGGGAGGATCTTAATGTAATTCATTCTCATCTTACCGGAAATATGAGCAATCAATTGATGTCCATTCTCCAGTTCCACTTTAAACATAGCGTTGGATAACGCTTCTATTATAGTACCATCTTGCTCGATAGATGCTTGTTTAGCCATATTTAGAATTTAAAATTTTCTTCTATGTATTGATGCGTAGTTAGTATTTCAGTCCTATCTTCAAATATCGCTACGGTATGCTCATAATGCGCCGAAGGCTTTCTGTCAGCAGTTCGGATAGTCCATCCATCTCTTTCTTGGACGACATTCCTCGTGCCTAAGTTGACCATTGGCTCAATGGCTATTACCATCCCGTTTTTCAACAAAGGACCACTTCCTTTTTTTCCATAATTAGGAACCTCTGGGGATTCGTGAAGACTCTTGCCAACTCCATGTCCTACAAGCTCTCGTACTACTGTGTAGCCCTTGGCTTCTACAAACTTTTGTATGGCATTGCCTACGTCACCAATCCTGTTCCCAAAAACAGCCTTTTCAATACCGAGATACAATGACTCTTTTGTTGCTTTGAGCAACGACAATACTTTTTTGGAAACTTCACCGACAGGGTAAGTATAAGCGGAATCGCTATGAAAACCTTGGTGAAAGACTCCACAATCTATTGAGATTATATCGCCATCTTTCAAAACATAATCACTTGGAAAACCATGAACGACTACTTCATTCACGGAAATACAAAGTGATGCGGGAAAACCATTGTATCCTTTAAAAGAAGGTACACCTCCGTGATCCCTTATAAATTCTTCAGCTATTTTATCTAAGTAAGAGGTCTTTACCCCTTCCTTTACAAGTTTGGCTACTTCTCCGTGAGCCTTACCTAATATTTGAGCACTCTCCTTTATTAACTGGACTTCATCAGAAGTCTTGTAATGTATCATATTATGCTACTGCGTAATTAGAAGGATTGTTCTTCATGTTGCCACTTTTCATCATTCCTTCATAGTGTCTCATCAATAGATAACTTTCGATTTGTCTTAAAGTATCCATGATTACACCCACCATAATCAAAAGAGAAGTACCTCCATAGAACTGGGCAAATTGGTTACCCACTCCAGCTATCATAGCAAAAGCTGGCATAATTGCCACAAGAGCTAATAACACTGCACCTGGCAAGGTAATTCTGGAAATGATGTTATCTATAAAGTCAGCGGTTGGAGCACCAGGCTTTACACCAGGAACAAAACCACCATTTCTCTTCATATCCTCAGCAATCTGTTCAGGGTTAACCGTAATTGCCGTGTAGAAGAATGTGAAAAGGATAATCATAATAGCAAACACCAAATTATACTGCCAAGATGTCGGATTACTAAAGGTACTTCCAATATAATTGGCAATATCACTTTCTGATGACCATACTTGAGCAATCAAAGCAGGTACAAACATCAAAGACTGCGCAAAGATGATTGGCATAACTCCTGAAGCATTCACCTTGATAGGGATATACTGACGCTGACCACCATAAACCTTACCTCCTACTACTTGCTTAGCATATTGAACTGGAATTCTCCTAGTAGCTTCTGTTAAGGCAACTACCCCAACCACTACAAAGAAAAGAACCGCAGCTTCGATCAATAACAACAGCATGCCTGATGTACCTTTAGATACTGTTTCAGCGATAATCGCTCCAGGTAAGCTTGATATGATACCGATCATGATCAGCATTGAAATCCCGTTTCCAATTCCTTTTTCAGTAATTTTCTCTCCTAGCCACATGCAGAACATGGTTCCAGAAACCAATAATACCAATGAACTGAATACGAACAATACATTGCTCACCATAATCGCTTCAGCAGGAATTGTAGCCTTGATATAACCAATGCCTTGAGCCAAAGTGATTAGAATCGTCAATACCCTTGTGATTTGATTGATTCTTTTCCTTCCAGACTCACCTTCCTTTTGAAGTTTTTGGAAATAAGGAACTCCAACAGTTAATAGTTGCAACACAATGGAAGCAGAAATATAAGGCATAATACCTAATCCAAAGATAGAAGCATTACTAAATGCTCCTCCCAAGAATGTGTCAATCAAACCAAATATACCCTCTGAGGAGGCTCTTAGCTGGCTCGGATCTACTCCTGGTAATACGATGTAAGAACCCAATCTGAATACAATCAGAAAACCGATTGTATTCAGGATACGGATCCTTAAATCTTCAATAGAAAAGATATTCTTAACTGTTGAGATAAATTTTTTCATTTGTTAAATCTTGTTAACAGTTCCGCCCAGTTTTTCGATGGTTTCTGTAGCAGAAGCTGAGAAATAATGTGCACTTACGTTTAATTTCGCCGTAAGTTCGCCTCTTCCTAGGACTTTTACAACATCTTTTTTAGAAACCAATCCATTTTCCACCAAAGTATCAAATGTAACAGTATCAGTATTAAGCTTTTCAGCTACTGATTGTAATACATCTAAATTAATTGGTTTGCATTCGATTCTATTAAGACTCTTGAAGCCAAACTTAGGAACTCTTCTTTGAAGCGGCATCTGACCACCTTCAAAACCCAATTTCCGGCTGTAACCAGATCTTGATTGAGCACCTTTGTGACCTCTTGTAGACGTTCCTCCTCTACCAGACCCTGTACCTCTACCGATTCTTTTTCGGTTTTTTACAGAACCTTTAGCGGGTTGTAATGTATGTAGTTTCATAATTAGGCTTCCTCCACTTTTACAAGGTGACTAACTTTTCTTATCATTCCAGAAATCTGAGGAGTATTTTCCACTTCTACAGATTTGTTGATTTTACCAAGTCCCAAAGCAACCATAGTTGCTTTTTGGTTCTTTGGTCTATTTATCGTGCTTTTGATTTGCGTTACTTTTACCTTCGCCATGATCTTACCCGTTAAATACTTTTGATAATTTAACTCCACGTTGTTGTGAAACCGCGATTGCATCTCTCATTTGAGACAAGGCATCAATGGTAGCTTTAACCACGTTGTGAGGGTTAGAAGATCCTTTGGACTTAGCCAATACATCTGTAACACCAGCACTCTCCAATACAGCACGCATCGCACCACCAGCTATAACTCCAGTACCTGCTGCAGCTGGCTTGATCAATACCAAGCCACCACCGAATTTACCGATAGCTTCATGAGGAATAGTTCCTTTTAAGATCGGCACTTGCACCAAACTCTTCTTAGCGTCCTCTATACCTTTGGTAATAGCATCGGTAACCTCATTAGCTTTTCCTAAGCCGAATCCCACGACACCGTTACCATCTCCTACAACTACTATAGCAGAAAAAGAGAATCTTCTACCACCTTTCACTACTTTTGCTACTCGGTTGATAGCTACTACTTTTTCTTTAAGCTCTGTATCTGTTGCCCTAATGGGTTTTTTTCTTAACTGGGACATAATTAATTAAAATTTAAGGCCACCTTCTCTTGCACCTTCGGCAAGAGCTTTTACATTACCATGATATAAGTAGCCACTTCTATCAAAAACTACTTCTGTGAATCCGCCTGCTACTGCACGCTCTGCCAACTTTTTACCTACTTCCTTAGAAACGGAAACATTAGCATTTTCCTTAGCGCCAAGCTCCTTAGAAGAAGCTTGTGCTAGCGTGTGACCTTTAAGGTCGTCAATTAGTTGAGCGTATATTCCCGTATTACTTTTAAATACGGACAAACGAGGTCTTTTATCAGTACCAGAAATTTTCTTTCTGATGCTTCTCTTGATCCTAAGTCTTCTTGAATTCTTATTAAAAGCCATCTCTCAATTATTTTTTAGCGGCAGTTTTACCAGCCTTACGTCTAATTTGCTCTCCTACAAAGCGGATACCTTTACCTTTGTATGGCTCTACTTTACGTAGGGACTTGATTTTAGCGGCTACTTGCCCGATCAATTCCTTATCAATACCCTCTAGGGTTACCAATGGGTTTTTACCCTTTGGGGTCTCAGCGTTCACTTTAATATCTTCAGGAAGAGCAAAAAAGATACTATGAGAGTACCCAAGAGAAAGTTCTAACACTTGTCCTTGGTTAGCGGCTTTGTAACCTACACCCACTAGTTCTAATTCTTTTTTGTAACCTTCACTTACACCAACAACCATGTTGTTGATCAAAGAACGATACAGGCCATGAAGCGACTTATGTCTCTTCGATTCTGTTGGTCGGGTCAACACTACTTGATTGTCTTCCACCGCAACGGCAATGTCGGGATTCACATCCTGAGATAGTGTACCTTTGGGACCTTTAACAGTAACAACATTTCCTGTTGCCACGTCTACAGTAACACCCGCTGGTAGATTTATTGGTTTTTTACCTATTCTTGACATAACGGTATTATTAATATACGTAACAAAGCACTTCCCCGCCGATACCTTCGGTACGGGCTTCTTTATCAGTCATCACACCTTTAGAGGTGGAGATAATCGCAATTCCTAGGCCGTTGATTACTCTAGGAAGTTCATTTTTAGGTGCGTATTTTCTTAGACCTGGCTTACTTACTCTAGAAAGACTAACGATGGCATTTTGCTTAGTAGCAGGGTTGTACTTCAAGGCAATTTTAATTGTTCCTTGAGGTCCATTGTCCTCGAACTTATAGTTCTGGATATAACCCTTATCATGAAGCACCTTCGTAATCTCCTTCTTGATATTAGAAGCAGGTATCTCAACGATACGGTGAGAAGCCTTTATGGCATTTCTCAACCTGGTCAAATAATCAGCTATTGGATCAGTCATATTAATATAAGTCTAACTGCACGCTCTTTCGGGCGTGCAAAGTTACACATTGATTCTTAGAATAAAAACTTTTATCTGATTTTTACCAGCTCGCCTTAGTTATACCAGGAATTTTCCCTGCAGAAGCCATTTCTCTAAAGGTAACCCTGTTGATACCAAACTTCCTCATATAACCTTTAGGACGGCCAGTCAATTTACATCTGTTGTGTAGTCTTACCGGAGATGCATTTTTTGGCAGTTTATCCAGTGCTTCATAGTCACCAGCTGCTTTCAATTCAGCTCTCTTCTTGGCATACTTTGCTACAAGACGTTCTCTTTTTCTTTCACGAGCTTTGATCGACTCTCTTGCCATAATTATTCTTCTTTATTATTATTTACAAAAGGCATCCCGAAAGCTTTCAACAAAGCATAACTCTCTTCATCTGTATCGGCAGTAGTCACAAATGTGATGTCCATACCAGAGATTCTGTTCACTTTCTCAATGCTGATTTCTGGGAAAATAATCTGCTCAGTGACACCTAGGGTATAATTACCTCTACCATCGAATCCTTTGTCGCTGATACCTTTAAAGTCCCTTACACGTGGAAGCGCTACAGTAGTCAACCTATCAAGGAATTCATACATTTTATCTCCTCTAAGAGTTACTTTAGCACCAATTGGCATTCCATCTCTCAACTTAAAGTTGGAGATAGAGTTCTTGGCTTTAGTAGCGACCGCTTTTTGACCAGTGATCAATGAAAGTTCTTCTACACCTTGGTCTACCAATTTCTTATCTGCAACAGCTGCACCGATACCTTTGTTAAGGACAATTTTTGTCAACTTAGGTACCTGCATTACTGTTTTATATTGGAACTTCTCCTTTAGGGCAGGAGCAATTTCCTTTAAATATTTATCTTTTACTCTAGGATTAGCCATTGATCACCTCCCCGGTTTTCTTAGAATATCTAACTAATTTTCCATTTTCACCTGGCTTCTTACCTGTTCTGGTAGCTTCACCAGTTTTAGGATCTACAAGCATAAGGTTACTTGCGTGAATGGCAGCTTCTTTCTTTTCGATACCTCCTTGAGGGTTGTTTGCTGTAGGTTTAACATGCTTAGTTACCATGTTAAGTCCTTCAACAATAGCTCTGCCCTTCTCCAAGTTTACCGAAAGTACTTTACCAGTCTTACCTTTATCATCGCCTGCTAATACTTTTACAGTATCTCCAGTTTTGATGTGCAATTTTGGTTGCTTATTCTTTTTTCTTTGCATGATTACAATACTTCAGGGGCCAAAGATACGATCTTCATAAATTGCTTCTCTCTCAGCTCTCTTGCTACAGGACCAAAGATACGAGTACCTCTTGGCTCATCGTTATTGTTCAAAAGAACAGCTGCGTTATCTTCAAAGCGGATATAAGATCCATCTTTTCTTCTAACTTCTTTTCGAGTTCTTACGATCACCGCTTTAGAAACGGTACCTTTTTTCATATTGCTGGAAGAAAGAGCAGACTTTACCGTCACGACAACTTTATCTCCGATAGAGGCATATCGCTTACCGGTTCCTCCCAGTACTCGGATAACAAGCACTTCCTTGGCACCTGAATTATCCGCTACACTTAATCTGGATTCTGACTGTATCATGATTATTTAGCTCTTTCTAATATTTCTACTAATCTCCAACGCTTGTTTTTACTCAGCGGACGAGTTTCACTTATCTTAACGAGGTCTCCTTTTCCACACTCGTTATTCTCGTCATGAACCATAAATTTGGTAGTCTTAGCAACAAACTTACCGTAAATTGGGTGCTTAACCCTTCTTTCTACGGCTACAGTGATGGACTTGTCCATTTTGCTGCTGACTACTTTTCCTATTCTTTCTTTACGTAGATTTCTCTCTGTAGCCATTTTCTTATTATTTAGCTAGTTGTTTGGCAGTCAAGAAAGTCTTTAATCTAGCGATAAGCTTTCTTGTCTCACTTATTCTATTGGGATTCTCAATTGGAGAAATTGCATGTGCAAAACGTAACTTAGTTAGTTTCTCTTGCTCAGAGGCAATACGCTCAATGATTTCACTCTCGGAGAGTGCTTTGATTTCAGAGTTTTTCATAGTTCCTATTATCCTACGTAATCTCTACGCACTACAAATTTTGTACTCACTGGAAGCTTCTGCTGCGCTAGACGAAGTGCCTCTTGGGCCAACTCTTTGCTTACACCCGTAGCTTCAAAAAGGATAGTTCCCGGCTTGATTACTGCTACCCAGTATTCTGGAGCACCTTTACCTTTACCCATACGAACCTCAGCAGGTTTCTTGGTGATAGGCTTGTCAGGGAATATTCTGATCCATACCTGTCCCTCTCTCTTCATTGCTCTTGTCATGGCAATACGAGCGGCTTCAATTTGACGGGAAGTAATCCATCCTGCTTCTAAAGACTTGATGCCAAAGTTTCCGAAAGCGAGCGTATGCCCTCTTTGCGCGATGCCTTTGACACGGCCTTTTTGCATTTTTCTATATTTAGTTCTTCTTGGCTGTAACATGATTTCTCACTTATAGGGTGAAAATTAGTTATTTCTCTTTCTTCTCTTTGGTCCGCCTTCTCTTCTTCTTCTGCCTCCGGCTCCACCTGATTTTTCGTTGGCAATTCCAGCATTTGGAGAAAGATCTCTCTTACCGTAAACTTCACCTTTGAAAATCCATACTTTGATACCAATGATACCATAGATGGTGTTTGCTTCAGAGATAGCATAGTCGATGTCAGCTCTCAATGTATGCAAAGGAATTCTTCCTTCTTTGTACATTTCTGATCTTGCCATCTCCGCGCCACCAAGACGTCCTGAAAGTTTGATTTTTATTCCTTCAGCTCCTACTCTCATTGTAGCGGCAATGGATTGCTTCATTGCTCTTCTAAATGAAATCCTAGCTTGTAGTTGTTGAGCTATAGACTCTCCTACCAACTTGGCATCCAACTCAGGACGCTTGATCTCAAAAATATTGATTTGAACATCTTTGCTGGTAAGCTTTTTCAGCTCTTCTTTAAGTTTATCGACTTCAGCTCCGCCTTTACCTATAACTACTCCTGGACGGGCAGTATGAATAGTAAGGGTGATTCTCTTAAGCGTTCTTTCGATAATAACTTTTGCAATGCCTCCTTTAGGAATTCTGGCATACACATATTTTCTGATCTTCTGATCCTCATATAGTTTGTCGGCAAAATCTCTGCCGCCGTACCAGTTAGAATCCCAGCCCTTAACGATACCTAGTCTAAGACCAATAGGGTTAACTTTTTGTCCCATATTCTAATCTTAATTAGCGTTTTCTTTTGTTTCTACTTCATCAGCGGTAACCTCAGTGTTGAAAGCATCAACTACTAGAGTCACATGATTTGATCTTTTACGAATTCTGTGGGCCCTACCTTGAGGAGCAGGTCTTAGTCTTTTCAACATACGACCACCGTCTACTTGAATCATCTTAACATACAAGTCAGCTTCTTCAAGTTTTGCATCTGGATTTTTTGCCTGCCAGTTTGCAATGGCAGAAAGCAAAAGTTTTTCCAACTTAATCGCACCATGGTTAGGTGTGAATTTCAATATACTCAAGGCGTTACCTACTCTCTGTCCTCTTACCAGGTCAGCTACAAGACGCATCTTACGAGGCGATGTAGGAACATTATTTAGTCTTGCTATTGCTTCCATGATTATCTCTTTCCTTTATCTTTTTTGGCAATGTGACCTCTAAAGTTTCTTGTAGGAGCAAATTCACCAAGCTTGTGACCTACCATATTGTCTGTTACAAATACCGGAATGAATTTGTTCCCGTTATGCACAGCAAAGGTATGGCCTACAAAATCCGGAGAGATCATAGATCTTCTTGACCAAGTCTTGATTACAGACTTTTTGCCGGATTCGTTCATTGCATCTACTTTTTTGGCCAAATGATGGGCTATATAAGGACCTTTCTTTAATGAACGTGCCATAATTATTTAGATCTTTTACTAACGATAAACTTATTTGAATACTTTTTAGGAGATCTGGTCTTCTTACCTTTAGATAGCAAACCAGTCCTAGATCTTGGGTGTCCTCCAGAGGAACGACCTTCACCACCACCCATTGGGTGATCGACAGGGTTCATAGCTACACCTCTTACTCTAGGTCTCTTTCCTAACCAACGGTTTCTACCAGCTTTTCCAAGCACAACGTTCATGTGATCCGCATTAGACACAGTTCCTATAGTAGCTGTACAAACACCTAGTACCAATCTCATTTCACCTGAAGGAAGCTTAATTGTAACATACTTACCTTCTTTGGCTACTAACTGAGCATAGCTACCAGCACTTCTTGCCAAAGCACCACCTTTACCAGGCTTCAATTCCACATTGTGGATAATGGTACCCAAAGGAATGTTTTTCATCTGTAGGTTATTGCCTACTTCAGGAGCTACTGCTTCACCAGAAACTACTGTTTGACCTACTTCCAAACCTTCCGGTGCGATGATGTATGCCTTGGCACCATCAACATAGTATAGCAATGCCAAACGTGCTGTTCTGTTAGGATCATACTCGATCGCTTTAACAGTAGCAGGAACATCATATTTATTACGCTTAAAGTCTACGACTCTAAGTCTTCTCTTATGACCACCGCCCAAATAGCGCGCAGTCATTTTTCCAGAGTTATTTCTACCACCTGACTTCTTCAACGGAGCCAACAATGACTTTTCTGGCTTTGATTTGGTGATCTCATCAAAAGCCGGAGCCATTCTAAATCTGGTACCGGGAGTTACAGGCTTTAATTTTTTAACTGCCATGATTCTGATTCAATTAAATTTCTCCGTAAAAGTCAATTACTTCTCCATCGGCTACTTGTACAATAGCTTTTTTGAAAGCATTGGTATAACCGGATACTACTTTACTTTTTGTGTATCTTGTCTTCTGCTTAGCTGCATAACGCATAGTCCTTACAGATACCACTTTTACACCAAACATTTTTTCAACGGCTGCTTTGATTTCTGGCTTCTTAGCAGTTTTCTCAACTACAAATCCGTAAACGCCACTTTCGTTCATTGCAGAAATCTTTTCCGTAATCAAAGGCTTCTTTAGTATATCCATTGTATTACTTCGTTAAAAGGGTTTCTAACTTACTTACTGAACCTTCACAAAGCACCAATGTATCAGCATGAAGCAAATCATAAGTATTCACGTCATTTACTGTTTTTACTTGTGCCTTTGGTAAGTTTCTACTTGACAAATAAACATTCTTGTTAGCTTCTGGAAGCACAAACAATGTCTTCTTATCCGCCAATGAAAGACCTGACAACAACGATACAAAGTTCTTGGTTTTGATAGAATCAAAGTTCACATCTTCCAATACTGTAAGACTGTTGTCCTGTACTTTGTAAGTAAGGGCAGACTTTCTTGCCAATTGTTTTACTTTCTTGTTCAACTTGAAAGAATAATTTCTTGGTCTAGGACCGAATACTCTTCCTCCTCCTCTGAACAATGGAGATTTTATAGAACCAGCTCTGGCACCACCTGTACCTTTTTGCTTCTTGATTTTCTTAGTTGAGCCGGCTATCTCAGCCCTCTCTTTGCTCTTGTGCGTACCCTGTCTTTGGTTGGCCAAAAACTGCTTCACATCCAGGTAGATCGCATGATCATTAGGCTCGATCGCGAAAATGTCGTCAGAAAGACTCACCTTTCTACCTGTCTCTTCACCGTTATGTTTTAATACTGCTAATTCCATTTGATTACTTCTCTAAAATAACGAAAGAATTTTTTGGACCAGGGACAGAGCCACTTACCAAGATCAAGTTCTTTTCAGGATAGACTTTCAAAACTTTAAGGTTCAAAACCTTCACGCGGCTACCGCCCATTCTACCTGCCATTCTCAAACCTTTGAATACTCTTGAAGGCCAAGAACACGCACCGATAGAACCTGGGTGTCTTTGACGATTGTGCTGACCGTGGGTCGCACCACCTACACCACCAAATCCGTGACGTTTTACTACACCTTGGAAACCTTTACCCTTAGAGGTACCGATAGCATCCACGAAGTCTCCTTCACCAAATACCTCACCGGCTTTTACAGTTTTCCCTAAATCCACCTGACCTTCAAATTCAACTCTGAAGTCTCTGAATTCTACAACTTTCTGCTTAGGTGTGGTACCGGCCTTTTTAAAGTGACCTAGCAATGGCTTAGGAGTGTTTTTCTCCTTACGCTCACCGTACCCCAACTGAACAGCGCTGTACCCGTCTGTTTCAACATTTTTTACTTGCGTCACTACGCAAGGACCAGCTTCTATTAACGTGCATGCAACATTACGTCCATCGGCACTGAAAATGCTAGTCATTCCTACTTTTTTACCTATTATTCCAGACATCTTCTGTTATATAATATAATTATGCACAAGTATTTACACACTTGTGCCTTTTTAAGGACTGCAAAGTTAGTAATTTATAAACACCTAACAAATTACAACTTATATATTTTCAAACATTTACGAAAATATTCTTCTCTGCCTCACCTATTTAGCTAACTTTAGACCAAATTTTATAGGTGAAATCCTTAACAAAAGAAAGACCTGTACTCTTGGTGAGCACAGGTCTTTTAAACTTTCTAGGATATCTAGATCAAACTTTGATCTCTACATCAACACCACTTGGAAGTTCGATTTTCATCAAAGCATCCACAGTTTTGGAGCTGTTAGAATAGATATCTACCAATCTTTTGTAAGTACACAATTGATACTGATCTCTAGCCTTCTTGTTTACGTGCGGTGACTTCAACACCGTAAACTTTTCCTTCTTAGTAGGCAATGGAATTGGACCAATCACAACGGCACCTGTAGTTTTTACCGCTTTTACAATCTTTTCTGATGACTTGTCCACCAAAGTGTGATCGTAAGACTTAAGTTTTATTCTTATTTTCTGATTCATTTCTTTTAAGTTTAGGCTTTAGCTCCTTTCACTTCAGCAATAACACCTTCAGCGATATTGTTAGGAACAGGCTCATAATGAGAGAATGTCAATGAGGCAGTTGCTCTACCCGATGAAATTGTTCTAAGGTCAGTAATATAACCAAACAACTCTGACAATGGTACAGCAGCTTTGATTACTGAAGAAGTACCTTTTGTATCCATTCCTTTCATCAAACCTCTTCTTCTGTTCAAGTCACCAGTAATAGGACCTGTGTATTCATCTGGAGTAACCACATCTACTGACATTACTGGTTCAAGTAACTGAGGCTTAGCTTTCTTAGCAGCCTCCTTGAAACCAATTCTTGCGGCCAATTCAAATGAAAGGGCATCAGAATCGACATCGTGGAAGGAACCATGGAAAAGTCTAACTTTCATGGCCTCAACAGGATATCCAGCCAAAGGACCATTCTTCATAGCCTCCTGGAAACCTTTTTGCACAGCAGGGATGAATTCCTTAGGAATAACACCACCCACAATACCATTAACGAATTCCAAACCTGGCTTGATTTCTCCTGTCTCAGGATCAGCTTCTTTTGGTCCTAATTCGAATACGATATCGGCAAACTTACCTTTACCACCAGACTGTTTCTTATAAACTTCTTTATGCTCTACGTTTCCGAACAAAGCTTCTTTATAAGCAACCTGAGGAGCACCTTGATTTACCTCTACCTTAAATTCTCTTTTCAGACGATCCATAATGATATCAAGGTGAAGTTCACCCATACCTCTTAGAATAGTCTGACCAGTTTCATGATCTGTGTTTACCTGCAAGGTAGGATCTTCTTCTACCAATTTGGCGACAGCCATACCCAACTTGTCAACGTCAGCTTGAGTCTTAGGCTCAATAGCATAACCTATAACAGGCTCAGGGAAAATCATGGACTCCAATACAACTTTGCGGCTTTCAGCACAAAGTGTATCACCAGTCTTAATATCTTTAAACCCAACAACTGCGCCGATATCACCAGCTTCTAGTCGTTCAATTTGATTTTGTTTGTTAGCGTGCATCTGGAACACACGTGAAATACGCTCTTTATTTCCAGAACGGCTATTGAATACGTAAGAACCAGACTCAAGCACACCTGAGTAAGCTCTTACAAAACAAAGACGGCCTACAAATGGGTCAGTAGCAATTTTAAAAGCTAGACCTGCGAAAGGCTCACTTCTATCTGGAGCGATTGAAATTTCCTTCTCTTCATCTTCAAGATCATGAGCGATGACATTGTCCTTATCCAAAGGAGAAGGAAGCAACTCCATCACCAAATCAAGCATGGTCTGCACTCCTTTATTTTTGAAAGAAGATCCGCATACCATCGGTACGATCTTCATATCAATGACAGCCTTTCTTAGGGCGGTAAGAATCTCTTCTTCTGTAATAGAATTTGAATCCTCAAAGAATTTCTCCATCAAAGACTCATCATACTCTGCTACTGCTTCCAATAAATGCTCTCTCCACTCAGCTGTCTCTTCCAAAAGATCTTCCGGAATCGGCACCTCTTCGAAAGTCATTCCAAAATCATCTTCATTCCAAACGATTGCCCGGTTGTTGATCAAATCAACTACACCTTTGAATTTGTCTTCTGAACCGATTGGGATTTGCAAAGGAACTGCATAGCTGCCAAGCATTTCCTTTACTTGTTTACATACGTCAAGGAAGTTAGCACCTGCACGGTCCATTTTATTAACGAAACCGATACGGGCTACTTTATAATTATCAGCTAGTCTCCAGTTAGTTTCTGACTGAGGTTCAACACCATCAACCGCACTAAATAAAAACACAAGACCATCCAATACCCTTAGTGAACGGTTAACTTCTACTGTAAAGTCAACGTGACCAGGAGTATCAATGATATTGATTTGATATTTTTTGTCTCTGTATGGCCAGAAAACAGTAGTCGCAGCAGAAGTAATAGTAATACCCCTCTCTTGCTCCTGAGCCATCCAGTCCATTGTAGCTGCACCATCATGCACCTCACCAATTTTGTGGGATACACCAGAGTAAAAAAGAATACGCTCTGTGGTGGTGGTTTTTCCGGCATCGATATGGGCAGCGATACCAATGTTTCTTGTTAATTTTAAATCTCTTGCCATCTTGTATTAAAATCTAAAATGTGAGAATGCTTTGTTGGCTTCTGCCATTCTGTGGGTATCGTCCTTCTTCTTAACAGCGGCACCTTCACCTTTAGAAGCAGCTATGATTTCACCAGCAAGTCTGTCCATCATAGTTTTTTCACCTCTTTTTCTGGCAAAAGTAATCATCCACTTAATACCTAGTGATGTTTTTCTTTCAGGTCTTACCTCCATCGGCACCTGGAAAGTAGCTCCCCCAACTCTACGACTCTTCACCTCTACAGATGGAGTAATATTGTTAAGCGCTTTCTTCCAAACCTCAAGACCATTCTCACCCAACTTCTCTTCTACTTTCTCAACAGCATCGTAGAAAATTCTGTAAGCAATACTCTTCTTCCCATCTACCATAAGACAGTTTACGAACTTGGTCACCAAAGTATCATTGAACTTCGGATCAGGAAGAATATATCTCTTTTTTGGTTTCGCTTTTCTCATTGTTCTGTTTGTTTTCTAATAATTATTTCTTGTCCTTAGGACGTTTCGCACCGTACTTGGAGCGACCTTGCTTACGGTCTTTTACTCCTGCAGTATCCAATGCACCACGGATGATGTGATAACGCACACCTGGAAGATCCTTCACACGACCACCTCTGATCAATACGATAGAGTGCTCTTGCAAATTGTGTCCTTCTCCTGGAATGTAAGCGTTCACTTCTTTTCCATTTGTCAATCTAACCCTGGCTACTTTTCTCATTGCCGAGTTAGGTTTCTTTGGTGTAGTCGTATACACCCTGGTACAAACACCCCTTCTTTGAGGACAAGCATCCAAAGCTCTTGACTTGGATTTTGACTCTAGGGTAGTTCTACCTTTTCTAACTAACTGTTGTATAGTAGGCATTAACTGAAAATTTATTTACTTCTTTAACATATGAAATTTGGACTGCAAAGGTAATCAAATAGGTAAAACAAACAAAATTAACAGGTTATATTTTAATTAAGCCTCTCCTAATGTCCCTCCAAAATTCATTGGGAACTCTGGTGTTTCCGTACCTGACTCGATTTTGCCAAATGCATTCTCGTATTTATCTATATTATCTTTCAAAGCAGACAATAACCTTTTCGCATGATCAGGAGTCATAATAATCCTTGATTTCACCTTGGCTTTTGGCACCCCAGGCATCAATCGAATGAAATCTATCACAAACTCAGAGTTGGAATGGGCAATCATTGCCAAATTAGAATAGATACCCTCTGCTACTTCCTCCGACAGTTCTACATTGATCTGCTGATTGCTTGGTCTTTTTCGTCTTTATTATCTTCCATTATTACTTCAATTAAAAAAGGCCTGTGTAAAAACAGGCCTTTTATATAAAGCTTAATTCAAAATCACTTTACGGCTTCTTTTGTCTTGCGCGCACCTTTTTCTTTTTCAGCAGAGGATAGTCTTTCATAATCCTCCTTGGAACCTACAATGATATCTTTGAAATATCTCTGCCCAGTACCAGCTGGAATCAAGTGACCTACAATCACATTTTCTTTCAAACCAAGCAACTCATCACGCTTACCTCTGATGGCTGCTTCACTCAATACCTTGGTAGTTTCCTGGAAGGAAGCTGCTGATATAAAGCTTTCGGTTCCCAAAGAAGAAGCAGTAATACCTTGAAGGGTTGGTTTAGAAACCGCTGTTTCAGCATCTCTCACCTGTACCAATTTCAAGTCTTTACGCTTCAAGCTTGAATTCTCATCTCTAAGTCTTCTAGCTGTGATAATCATTCCTGCCTTCAGGGTTGCAGAATCTCCTGGTTCCATGACAACTTTCTTATCGAGAATATTGTCATTTTCCTCACGGAAAGCCCACTTATCAACTACTTGACCTTGAAGGAATCCAGTGTCACCTGCATCAAGAATTTCAACTTTCTGCATCATTTGGCTTACAATAACCTCAATGTGCTTATCGTTGATTTTCACACCTTGTAGTCGGTATACTTCCTGAATCTCATTCACCAAATATTCCTGAACTGCCGTTGGACCTTTAATTGAAAGGATATCATTTGGTGTAATGGCTCCATCAGACAATGCCTCTCCAGCCCTGATAAAGTCATTCTCCTGAACCAAGATGTGCTTAGAAAGAGAAACCATGTAACGCTTCTTCACACCATCCTTAGATTCAATAAAGATCTCACGGTTACCACGTTTGATACCTCCATAGGTTACCACTCCATCAATTTCAGAAACTACTGCAGGGTTAGATGGGTTACGCGCCTCGAAAAGCTCCGTTACCCTTGGAAGACCACCGGTAATATCTCTTGTTTTACCTACAGAACGAGGGATTTTAACAAGAATTTGACCAGCTCTTACTTTGTCTCCTTCTTCAACCGCCAAGTGAGCTCCTACTGGGATGTTATATCCTTTGGTCTCTTCACCATAGTTTACAACTACAGCAGGGTTTTTGGTTTTATCTTTGGTATCGATAATTACTTTCTCTCTATAGCCAGTTTGGTCATCAGCTACTTCCTTATAAGTAATACCTTCTATAATCGAATCAAATGAAACTTCTCCATCAAATTCGGAAAGAATCACGGCATTATATGGATCCCAAGTACATAGTGAATCTCCTTTACCAATCTTTTGACCGTCTTTAACATTAAGTATCGCACCGTAGGGAACGTGATTTGACACCAAAGTCTTACCAGACTTAACGTCATTGATCTTGATCTCACCAGACCTTCCCATAACGATAGATACAGGATCTCCATCTTTGTTGGTAGAGTCAATCCACCTTAATTCTTCCTCAAACTCAACAACACCCTCAAACTTGGCATTGATACTAGCTTCTACGGAAATGTTTGAAGCTGTACCACCTACGTGGAACGTTCTCAATGTAAGCTGTGTACCTGGTTCACCGATTGATTGTGCAGCGATAACTCCTACAGATTCACCGTTTTGAACAATACTACCTGTAGTTAGGTTTCTACCATAGCATTTGGTACAAACTCCTCTTCTTGATTCACAAGTCAATACAGACCTGATCTCAACTTCCTCAACTGCAGATTCATCAACAATTTTGGCTAACTCATCAGTAATCTCTTGTCCAGATTGGATAATCACTTCTTCAGTAATAGGATCAATCACATCATGAACAGAAACCCTACCAACAATACGCTCAGAAAGTGGCTCTACAATCTCATCATTATCTTTTAAGGCTTGAACTACAAGACCTCTCAAGGTGCCACAGTCTTCTTCTGATACAATTACATCCTGAGCAACATCTACCAATCTTCTGGTCAAATAACCAGCATCGGCTGTTTTCAAGGCTGTATCGGCTAGACCTTTACGTGCACCGTGGGTAGAGATAAAGTACTCCAATACATCCAGCCCCTCTTTAAAGTTGGAAAGGATTGGGTTTTCAATGATCTCACCAACAGAACCTTGAAGGTTTTTCTGTGGCTTGGCCATCAATCCCCTCATACCACCTAACTGACGAATCTGTTCTCTCGAACCCCTTGCACCTGAGTGCATCATCATATAGATCGCATTGAATCCTTGCTTATCATCCTCCATCTGCTTCATCAAAATACTGGTCAGATTAGAGTTTGTTCTAGTCCAGATATCAATTACCTGGTTGTAACGCTCATTATCTGTAATCAGACCCATCAAATAGTTGTTCCATACTTGATCTACCTCATCTTTTGCTTTGGTGATCAATGGCTCCTTATCTTCAGGTATAATCACATCATTAAGTCCCATTGATAGACCACCTTGGTAGGCCATCTGGAATCCTAGATGTTTGATGTCATCCAAGAATTGGGCACTTCGAGCAATACCACATATTTTAACAACCTCAGCAATGATCTGCTGCAGTTTTTTCTTGGTCAACAATTCGTTTACATACCCAACTTCCTCAGGTACAAATTGGTTAAAGATCAATCTACCTGCAACGGTGTCAATGATCTTCTCAACTAGAGAACCATCTGCTTCCCTTACAGTTACTTTACACTTGATCAAGGCATGCTGAGAAATCACTCCTTCGTTCAAGGCAATCACAACATCTTCTTCACCATAGAAAGTCATACCTTCACCTGCTACAGGTAATTCTGGAGTAGACTTTCTGCCTTTGGTCACATAGTATAGACCCAAAACCATATCCTGAGAAGGTACAGTAATAGGAGCACCATTGGCAGGGTTAAGGATGTTATGAGAAGAAAGCATCAAGGTAGACGCCTCCAAAATCGCTTCATGTCCAAGTGGTACGTGAACAGCCATCTGGTCACCATCGAAATCGGCGTTGAATGCTGTACATACCAATGGGTGAAGCTGGATAGCTTTTCCTTCTATCAATTTAGGTTGGAAAGCCTGAATACCCAATCTGTGAAGTGTTGGAGCACGGTTTAGCAATACAGGGTGTCCTTTCAATACATTTTCAAGGATATCCCATACTACTGGGTCTTTTCTGTCTACAATCTTCTTGGCAGATTTTACTGTCTTAACAATACCTCTTTCGATCAGCTTTCTGATAATAAAAGGTTTGAAAAGTTCTGCTGCCATATTCTTAGGCAAACCACATTCGTGAAGTTTCAATTCAGGACCTACCACGATTACAGAACGACCAGAGTAATCCACACGCTTACCAAGCAAGTTTTGACGGAAACGTCCTTGCTTTCCTTTAAGCATATCAGATAATGACTTCAAGGCTCTGTTACCATCAGACCTTACAGCATTTACCTTTCTTGAGTTATCAAATAAGGAATCTACTGCCTCTTGAAGCATCCTCTTCTCATTTCGAAGGATTACTTCAGGAGCTTTGATATCGATCAATCTTTTCAGACGGTTATTTCTAATAATTACCCTTCTATAAAGATCGTTCAAATCAGAAGTGGCAAAACGTCCACCATCCAAAGGAACCAATGGCCTCAATTCCGGTGGAATCACAGGAACCATTCTTACCACCATCCACTCAGGACGGTTTTCAATTCTGGTTCTTGCATCTCTAAATGCTTCCACTACTTTCAAACGCTTCAAAGCTTCTGCTTTTCTTTGTTGAGAAGTATCGGTAGCAGCTTGGTGACGAAGGCTATAAGAAAGATCATCAAGATCTAGTCTTGACAACAACATTTCTATGGCTTCTGCACCCATTTTGGCGATGAACTTATTCGGGTCATCATCATCAAGCATTTGGTTTTCTTTTGGAAGTTTATCCATGATATCCAAATACTCGTCTTCTGTCAAGAAATCTAGGTACTGTAGGCCATCTTCAGCTTTGATACCCGCATTGATGACAGCATATCTTTCGTAGTATACAATTTGATCCAGCTTCTTGGTAGGAAGACCTAGCAAGTAACCAATTTTGTTAGGAAGAGATTTGAAGTACCAGATATGCGCCACAGGAACCACCAATTCGATGTGTCCCATTCTTTCTCTACGCACTTTCTTTTCAGTAACCTCTACCCCACATCTGTCACAAATGATACCTTTATATCTTATGCGCTTATACTTACCACAATGACATTCCCAGTCCTTAACAGGCCCGAAAATTCGCTCACAGAATAGACCGCCCATTTCAGGCTTATACGTTCTGTAATTGATGGTTTCAGGTTGGGTTACCTCACCATGAGAGCTATCCAGGATGGATTCCGGAGAAGCCAAACTAATAGTGACTCTGGAAAAGTCGTTGTTTAGTTTTTTGTTTTTTCTGAACGCCATAATATGTTTTGTGAGTATGTGAAGGGCCTTTCGGCCCAATTTGATCTAATTTTAGTCTAAAGTAATTTCAAGAGCCAAACCTCTCAATTCATGAACCAATACGTTGAATGATTCTGGAATATTAGGTTTAGGAAGGTTCTCTCCTTTTACAATAGACTCATACGCTTTAGCTCTACCGATCACGTCATCAGACTTGACAGTTAGAATCTCTTGAAGTACGTGTGACGCTCCGAATGCTTCCAGTGCCCAAACTTCCATCTCCCCAAAACGCTGACCACCAAACTGGGCTTTACCACCCAATGGTTGTTGCGTAATCAATGAGTATGGACCTATAGATCTGGCGTGCATCTTATCATCTACCAAGTGACCTAGCTTCAACATATAGGCTATACCTACTGTTACAGGCTGGTCAAACTTCTTACCAGAAAGACCGTCATAAAGGTAAGTTCTTCCGAAGGAAGGCAAACCTGCTTTATCCAACTCAGCAGCCACTTCTTCTGTAGTAGCTCCATCAAAGATCGGAGTAGCATATTTCTTACCTAATTTTTGTCCTGCCCATGCAAGAACAGTTTCAAAGATCTGACCGATATTCATACGTGAAGGTACCCCAAGTGGGTTAAGCACGATATCCATTGGTGTACCGTCTTCCAAGAAAGGCATGTCCTCATCACGAACAATCTTCGCCACAATACCTTTGTTACCGTGACGACCTGCCATCTTATCACCCACTTTCAGCTTACGCTTCTTAGCCACATAAACTTTAGCTAGTTGAACTATACCTGCTGGCAACTCATCACCAACTTCAAGAGTGAATTTATCTCTCTTGAACCTACCAGAAATTTCATTTCTAGTATTGGTGTAGTTTTTCACCAATTGTTGGATCAAACTGTTAGTATGCTCATCATCAGTCCAATCGTCCAAGATGATATCAGAAATAAGGTTCGCTTCTTCCGGAACATTGTAATTACTCTCATCTCTGTAAGGATTCTTAGCAGGGAACAAGTTATTCTCAATATTCTGATGGTTGAACTTCACTCCTTTACTGATGATTTCATCACCAAATTTATGTTTCACACCTTGCGAAGTTTTTCCTTCTACGATGCTCAATAATTTGTTGATCATCTTAGCTCTAACACCAAGAAGTTCTTTGGTGTATTTCTGCTTCAATTTTTCAACTTCAGCCTTCGCTTTTGCTCTAAGGTCTTTATCCTTCTTAGGTCTTGCAAATAGTTTGGTTTCTATAACCACACCATTCAAAGATGGAGAAGCTTTCAATGAAGCATCTTTTACATCACCTGCTTTATCTCCAAAGATCGCTCTCAATAGCTTTTCTTCAGGAGTTGGGTCTGTCTCTCCTTTTGGAGTGATCTTACCAATGATGATATCTCCTTCTTTAAGCTCAGCACCTATACGGATAATTCCGTTTTCGTCAAGGTTCTTAACAGCCTCTTCGGAAACGTTAGGAATCTCAGAAGTCAATTCTTCTTCGCCACGCTTGGTGTCCCTAACTTCAAGTTGGAATTCCTCAACGTGAATAGAAGTAAAGATATCCTCTCTTACTACCCTTTCAGAAATTACAATTGCATCCTCAAAGTTGTACCCTTGCCAAGGCATATAAGCCACCTTAAGGTTCTTTCCAAGAGCCAATTCACCTTCATTGGTGGAGTAACCTTCTACTAACACCTGACCTTTAGTAACCCTTTGTCCTTTCAGGACAAGAGGAGTCAAGTTAATGGTAGTATCCTGGTTAGTTCTTCTGAACTTGATCAAGTCGTATGACTTGTACTCATCGCTGAAGTTAACCAATAGCTCATCGTCGCTCAAATCGTATTTGATAACGATTTTCTTCGCATCCACAAAATCAACTACACCATCTGCCTCAGCAATGATCAATGATCTTGAGTCAACAGCTGCTTTTGCTTCTAGTCCAGTCCCCACAATTGGAGACTCAGCTTTCAACAAAGGAACAGCTTGACGTTGCATGTTGGATCCCATCAAAGCACGGTTGGCATCATCATGCTCCAAGAAAGGGATCAATGATGCAGCAACAGATACAATTTGGTTAGGAGCAACGTCCATATAGCTGATTTCTTTTGGTTCCAACACAGGGAAGTCACCTTCAAATCTAGCTTTTACACGGTCATTGACAAAAGTTCCGTCTGCTTCCAACGGAGCATTTGCCTGAGCGATATTATTGTTATCTTCTTCTTCTGCAGTTAGGAATACAATATCTTCAGATTCCATACCTGCTTTTCCTTCCTTCACTTTTCTATATGGCGTTTCAAGGAATCCCATAGAGTTTACCTTGGCATGCACACAAAGTGAAGAAATCAAACCAATGTTTGGTCCTTCAGGAGTTTCAATGGTACAAAGACGGCCATAGTGTGTATAGTGAACGTCACGAACCTCGAAACCGGCTCTTTCTCTTGATAGACCACCAGGTCCCAATGCAGAAAGCCTACGCTTGTGAGTAAGCTCAGCCAGTGGATTGGTTTGGTCCATAAATTGAGAAAGCTGGTTGGTACCAAAGAACGAGTTGATGACAGATGAAAGCGTTCTAGCGTTGATCAAATCAACAGGCTTAAAGTCTTCATTGTCCCTTACGTTCATACGCTCGCGAATAGTTCTGGCCATTCTCGCTAGACCTACACCGAACTGGCTATATAACTGCTCCCCAACGGTTCTAACCCTTCTATTGCTTAAGTGATCAATATCATCGACAACCGCTTTAGAGTTGATTAGTCCGATAAGGTATTTTACAATGTTTATAATATCTTCAGTAGTCAGAACTATTTTGTCTGAATCGATATCCAATCCAAGCTTTTTGTTAATTCTGTACCTACCTACTTCTCCTAAGTCATAACGTTTGTCAGAAAAGAACAAACCATGAATCACCTCTCTTGCAGTAGCTTCATCAGGTGCTTCAGTATTTCTTAACTGTCGATAAATTACCTCAACAGCTTCTTTTTCTGAGTTTGAGTTATCTTTTTGGAGGGTATTATAAATGATAGAATAGTCTGCAATATTTACATCATCTCTGTGGAGAATGATGCTTTTAGCACCAGAGTCCAAGATCAATTCAATATCTTCTTCAGAAAGGATAGAGTCTCTTTCAAGAAGGACTTCGTTTCTATCAATTGAAACTACTTCACCGGTATCTTCATCCACAAAATCCTCTACCCAGGTTCTTAGCACACGGGCAGCTAATTTTCTTCCCACTACCTTCTGTAGTTTTGCCTTGCTGGATTCTACCTCTTCGGATAAACCGAAAAGATCCAAAATAGCTTTATCAGAACCATAACCTATGGCTCTCAGCAATGTGGTTACCGGAAACTTTTTCTTCCTATCAATGTAAGCATACATTACATTGTTAATATCGGTAGCAAATTCTATCCAAGATCCTTTAAAAGGAATAATTCTGGCAGAATAAAGCTTGGTACCATTGGTATGCTTACTTTGAGCAAAGAAAACACCTGGCGAACGGTGCAACTGGGATACAATCACCCTTTCAGCTCCATTGATCACAAAAGAGCCTTTTTCGGTCATGTAGGGAAGGTTCCCTAAGAATACCTCCTGCTCAATTGTCTCAAAATCCTCATTGTCCTCATCAGAACACAACAAGCGAAGTTTTGCTTTCAACGGAACAGAGTAAGTCAATCCCCTGTCAATACATTCACCGACACTATATTTAGGCGGGTCTACTGTATAGTCAATAAATTCAAGAGTGAAATTTTCTCTGGAATCACTAATCGGAAAATTCTCAGAGAACACCTTGAAAAGCCCATCCTGTCTCCTCTTCTCAGCAGGAGTATCCAATTGGAAAAAATCTTTGAATGATTGCAACTGGATATCTAGGAAATCCGGATAGTCTTTGACTACCTTAATAGATGAGAAACTTTTCCTTTCGGTTTGATTCTGGATAGCCAAGGCAGTATATGTTTATAGTGATAATAAATAACTAAATGCGGCAATTTCCGCTTAGAATAGTGCAATTTCCTGACTGTGCACAAACAGGAAAAGACCTGACTTAAAAGTCAGGTCTAATCAATAACCATCACCTATTAGATGAGGTTATTCAAATTATTTAAGCTCTACTTCAGCACCAGCTTCCTCAAGTTGCTTCTTAAGTGCTTCAGCTTCGTCTTTTGCAATACCTTCTTTGATAGCCTTAGGAGCGCCGTCTACTACTTCTTTAGCTTCCTTAAGACCAAGGCCGGTCAATTCTTTAACCAATTTAACTACTGCCAACTTCTGTCCACCAGCAGCTTTCAAGATCACGTCGAAAGAAGATTTTTCTTCTTCACCAGCACCTTCACCAGCACCACCAGCTACCATTACTGGAGCAGCTGCGGCAGCAGGTTCGATACCATACTCGTCCTTCAATATTGCGGCTAATTCACTAACCTCTTTAACAGTCAAGTTAACTAACTGCTCAGCGAATGCTTTAAGATCTGCCATTGTATTATTATTTAAAATTAACTGATTTTTTTACTTAATTGATTTGAATGATATTATGATTCTCTTTCAGAAAGAGTTTTAACAAGTCCAGCCAAAGTATCCTGACCGCTCTTAAGCGCAGAGATAACATTCTTGGCAGGAGACTGAAGCAATCCAATAACTTCGCCCAATAGTTCTTCTTTGGACTTCAAAGATGACAACATTTCCAAATTGGATTCACCAATAAAAACGTCGCTATCAATTGAAGCTCCTTTGAAAACTGGTCTAGTTTCTTTTGATCCAGCCTTTTTTCTGTATTCTTTAAGAATCTTAGCAGGTAGGTTCGCAGTTTCAGTTGCAAACAAAACACCTGAAAATCCTTTAAGTGTACCTTCTAGTTCTGTATAATCTGTGTCAAGATTCTCTAGAGCTTTCTTGATAAAAGTGTTTTTGTAAACACGATATTCAATGCCCTTCTCAAAACACATTCTTCTGAAAGCGTTTACCTGAGCAACATTGAAACCTGATGCATCTGTGATATAGAAATGCGGAGTTTCTTTAAACTTCTCGGTAAGACTTTCGATTATTGATTTTTTTTCCTCTCTAGTCATAATTAAATACCTTGAATACTCCCCTTATCAATTGCAATACCAGGAGACATTGTGCTAGATAAATGTATACTCTTAAAGTAAGTACCTTTAGAAGAAGCAGGCTTCAACTTAGAGATAGTATTGATAAGTTCTTGTGCGTTTTCAAGAATCTTTTCAGGATCGAAAGACACTTTACCTACACTTGCATGTACGATACCGAATTTATCTACTTTAAAGTCGATTTTACCTCCTTTAACTTCTTTTACTGCCTTACCTACTTCTAGGGTAACAGTACCAGATTTTGGATTAGGCATCAAGCCCCTTGGACCCAATACTCTACCTAATCTACCTACTTTAGCCATTACGTTGGGCATAGTGATGATGACATCAATGTCAGTCCATCCACCCTCGATCTTGGCAATATAGTCATCTAAGCCAACATAGTCAGCTCCAGCTTCCTTAGCTTCTTCTTCTTTGTCAGGAGTACAAAGTACAAGTACTTTTACGTCTTTTCCTGTTCCGTGAGGCAAAGCCACCACACCTCTTACCATCTGATCAGCTTTTCTAGGGTCAACACCCAATCGGATATCAACATCTACAGAAGCGTCAAATTTAGTATTGGTGATTTCTTTGACAATCGAAGAAGCCTCAGTAAGGGAGTACTGCTGGCTTGGGTCGTACTTAGAAAGAGCTTCTTTTTGCTTTTTTGTTAACTTAGCCATTGTTTTATATTTATTCCTCCCAAGGAGCTTTTCCTGAAACTGTGATTCCCATACTTCTTGCCGTACCTGCAACCATTTTCATTGCAGATTCTACCTTAAAGGCATTCAAGTCAGGCATTTTCACCTCAGCAATTTCTTTAACTTGATCCCAGGTAACAGAGCCAACTTTCTTTCTGTTTGGTTCTGGTGAACCACCTTTTAATTTCGCCGCCTCTAACAACATATTTGCTGCTGGAGGAGTTTTTACTACGAAATCAAAAGACTTGTCCGAATAAATCGTAACAAGGACAGGGACAACTTGACCCATTTTGTCCTGAGTTCTAGCATTGAACTGCTTACAGAACTCCATGATGTTCAAACCCTTTGAACCAAGGGCCGGACCAACCGGAGGAGATGGATTTGCCTGGCCACCTTTAACCTGTAATTTCAGATAACCAGTAATTTCCTTAGCCATTTCCTAGTCTTGTTTTTCTACTTGCATAAAGTTTAATTCGACAGGCGTGTTCCGACCGAAAATCTTAACCATAACATTAAGTTTTTTCTTGTCTTCAAACACCTCTTCTATTGTTCCCGAGAAACCACTGAAAGGACCGTCCATTACTTTAACGCTCTCTCCAACTATATATGGCGTATCCAATTTCTCAGCAAATTCATCAATCCCTTCAACCCTACCTAAGATACGGTTGACTTCAGATTGTCGTAATGGTTCAGGAGTTTTGGAAGCTCCTCCTGCATTTGCTCCAAGAAACCCGATAACACCCGGGATACTCGTAATTACGTGATTGGCTTCACCATGGGACAAATCCGCATTAACCAAAACATAGCCAGGAAAGAAGTTTCTTTCTCTGACTCTCTTTTTGCCATTGCGCATTTCATATACTTTTTCAGAAGGTATCAAAACCTCAGGAATAAAATCCTCCAGCTTTTGACGAGCAATTTCATTGTCCAAATAGGATTTGGCCTTTTTTTCTTGCCCAGCCACCACTCTGAGTACATACCATTTATGTTCTGCCATCAGTAATTTTTGATTCTATTAGAATAAATCATAAAACCATTTCATGACGTTCTCGAAGCTCAGGTTAATCAAGCCAATAACTACAGCAAATATTAAAGAGGCAACAAGAACCAACACAGCGTTGCTTTGCAACGAAGAATACTTAGGCCATGTAACCTTATTCTTCATTTCGTCTATCGACTCTACAACAAAGTTTTTTACATTCATGGTTTACAATTTTAATTGCACGGGCAGAGAGATTCGAACTCCCATCAACGGTTTTGGAGACCGCTATTCTGCCATTGAACTATGCCCGTGTGTTTATTTACCTTCCAAAAGGAATGCAAAAGTAGGTATTATTCTATAAAGAAACAAATGCGACTCTGAAAATTTCAGAATCGCATTTGAATTTATATCTTGATATTAATATTAGTCAAGAATTTCAGTTACCTGTCCGGCACCTACAGTTCTACCACCTTCACGGATAGCGAAACGTAGACCTTTCTCAAGTGCAATTGGGTTGATCAAAGTAACCTCCATTGTAACGTTATCACCTGGCATAACCATTTCAACGTTTTCAGGAAGTTTGATCTCTCCAGTTACGTCAGTTGTTCTTAAGTAGAACTGAGGACGATACTTGTTAAAGAATGGAGTGTGACGTCCACCTTCTTCTTTTGAAAGAACGTAAACTTCAGCATTGAAGTGAGCGTGAGGGGTTACAGATCCAGGCTTACAGATAATCATACCTCTCTTGATCTGAGACTTTTCAATACCTCTTAGCAATAGACCAACGTTATCACCAGCTTCACCTCTATCCAAAATCTTACGGAACATCTCAACACCAGTAACGGTAGACTTAAGACCTTCAGCACCCATACCGATGATATCTACAGGGTCACCAGAGTTAATTACACCTCTTTCAATTCTACCAGTAGCTACAGTACCACGACCAGTGATCGAGAATACGTCTTCTACAGGCATCAAGAAATCTTTGTCAACAAGACGCTCAGGAAGTGGAATATAGCTATCAACTGCATCCATCAACTCCATTACTTTCTCTTCCCACTGAGGCTCACCATTAAGTGCACCAAGAGCAGAACCAGAAATAACTGGAATATTGTCTCCGTCGAAGTCATAGAAAGAAAGCAATTCTCTTACTTCCATATCTACAAGCTCAAGAAGCTCAGCATCATCTACTAAGTCAACTTTATTCAAAAATACTACTAGAGCTGGTACACCTACCTGACGAGCAAGAAGGATGTGCTCTCTAGTCTGAGGCATTGGTCCGTCAGTGGCAGCAACTACTAGAATAGCACCGTCCATCTGCGCAGCACCAGTCACCATGTTTTTCACGTAATCGGCGTGACCAGGACAATCTACGTGAGCGTAGTGTCTTGACTCAGTTTGATACTCTACGTGAGAAGTGTTAATGGTGATACCTCTTTCTTTCTCTTCTGGAGCGTTATCGATAGATGAGAAATCTCTTAATTCAGAAAGACCCTTTCTGGCCAATACAGTAGTAATGGCAGCTGTCAAGGTAGTCTTACCATGATCGACGTGACCAATAGTACCGATATTTACGTGCGGTTTGGAACGGTCAAAGGTTGCTTTTGCCATGCGTGAAAATCCTCTGTTTAGTTAATGATATGAATTAGTTAAATTTTTCTAATGTCACTGAGCCAACGACGGGATTTGAACCCGTGACCTCTTCCTTACCAAGGAAGCACTCTACCCCTGAGCTACGTCGGCTGATAACATTTATTATCTATGCCATAAATAGCATAGAGCGGGAGACGAGGCTCGAACCCGCGACCTGCAGCTTGGAAGGCTGCCGCTCTACCAACTGAGCTACTCCCGCTTATTACTCTAATGCTTTTATCTACGCTATCAAACACTTTAAAAGTGCTCTTTGTAATCCTTTCAGTAATAACTGATTGGACCGAATATACATACCAAAATCTTTCTAAAGAATATCAACTCTTGACAATAATTTCAATCGTCGTGTTCCTTTTTGAAGAACTTTTGCTGTATAGTTCCCACAAATTTAGTAAAAACTGTGGAAATATAAAGTGTGGGGGAAACAGGATTCGAACCTGTGAAGACATAAGTCAACGGATTTACAGTCCGTCCCAGTTGGCCGCTTTGGTATTCCCCCTTTTCAATATTTCAAATCCTTAAGACCTTTTCTGAACTCTTTTGTTCTTTTTTGTTTGTCTTAACGGATGGCAAAATTATACCCTTTTCTGAAACATTCAAAATATTGAACAAAAATTACACAAGTTTTTTACACCTTTTTTACTAAGCTTTTCTTTATCAGCAGATTAATTTTCATCTCGGTATGGAGCTAAAAAGTAATCTTCAGCACTTTTAACCTCAGGGTCCCTCTCTTCGGTATAAATCCGCATCACGATTTCCTTGACCCCTTCGTCATCAATGAAACCAAATAAGGCCTGAAATGCAGCCAATCTCATATAGGCATCTTTGTGATTGCTCGCTATTTTTCTGAGATTATCAATGGCCTTTCCACTGCCCTCTTCAGGTAGCTTGGTAAAATAATCCCCATAATACCCGATAAGGTAGTATAGATCCTGACCAGATGTTTTTTCAAATTGCTGATGCAACCACCCCCCCTTACCTGGGATCATCTCACTTGTATAAAAATCAACCAATGGGACAATTGTTCTGATACTCCCCTCTTCCTCGAATAAATAAGCCACTTCTTTCTTATCCAAGTGGGCATCCTCAAGCTCCAGAAAAGCCGATAATGCAGCACCAGTAACATAATAGGAAGAATCTTCCATCCAAAGCAGGTAATTTGTTTCCATATTTGGGGCTTTGTTCTCCGAAAGTGTCTCAATTGCCGAGGCTTTGACACTGTTACTAGAATCATTTGTTGCTAAATCCACTAACTCTTTCAACAAATCTTCAGAAGTGAAATAATCACTAAAACTTCTCATTGTCACTTCCCTTATCGGCCAAAAAGCATCATCTAACCCTCTTTTGATAATAAAGTCAATTTCCTCTTCAGACATCTCCCTCGCTGCTAAGCTGTCAAGTGCTTCATACCTTGAAACCCCTGATTTGGAAAGCTCAAACTGCCTTAACCATTCATTCTTTGTCCTTTTTGTTTTCAATTCAGCCAATGTCTTTTTGAATTCATCAAACATGACCAAATCAACAGGGCTTCCATTCTCTAAAGCAAATTGTTGCGAAACCTGGTTAAGCTCGAATCTTTTACTGAACCTTTTATCACCACTATACCAGCTTACTTCAAATGGAATCCTATACAAAGGCGTTGAAGTCAGATCCTGAATTTGTTTTACACTTAAAAGGATATTTTCTGGCTGGCTGAAATCCCACTCCACTTCCAACTTAGGGTGCCCTGAAGCAAGGAACCATTGATCAAAAAACCAGTTTAAATCTCTTCCGCTAACTTCTTCGAGTGCCAATCTAAGGTCATGCACTTCCACTGACTTAAACGCATGCTCCCTTAAATATAAATTCAACCCTTGAAAAAATGCTTTATCCCCCAAGTAATCCCTAAGCATATGTAAGACCCTTCCTCCTTTTGCATAAGAATGACTATCAAACATATCCTCATCATTCTCATACTCAAAACGAATCAAGTCTACCTGTTTTTCCCCTGCTTCATAAAAGTAAGTTTCCATCTCTCCGATATGATGAAGATCAGCAGCATCTCTTCCTTCAAAATATTCATACCAAAGGTATTCCCCATAATTGGCAAAGGACTCATTGAGCGGTAAGTTTGACCAAGACTCCGTTGTCACATAGTCTCCAAACCAATGATGAAAAAGCTCATGGGCGATGATCCCATCATATTCGCTGTCAATGGCTTCCCGTACATTCATATTAAGCTCTTCCATAAAGATGGATACCGTCGTATTCTCCATGGCCCCTGACACAAAATCTCTTACCACGACCTGATCATACTTTTTCCAAGGATAAGAAACACCTAATAATTCCGAGTAAAACGCAATCATTTCCGGGGCCCTTTTGAAAACCTTCTTTGCTCCTTCAGCATATTGGCTTTCAACATAATACCCTAGCGACAAGTCTCCAGCTTGATCTTCTATTTTTACAAAATCACCAGCAGCAAAGGCCACCAAATAAGGCGCGATAGCTTGACTCATCTCCCAATGATCTGTCCGAGTTCCATCTTGGTTATGCAATTGATCTATTAACTCCCCATTACTAACGGTGGTAAAAGCCTCAGGCACTGTTAACTTGAGATCATGTGTAGCCCGTTCATTGGGCACATCAATGGTCGGAAACCATTTGGAATTATGATTGGTCTCACCTTGCGTCCAAATCTGGGTTGGCTTCATCTCAGAGCTATCTGGATTTATAAAATACAGCCCTTGGTTATCTGTAATGGCCACACTACCTTCACCACTATTCCTGCTAGGGTGAGCAGTGTACTTTATCCCTATTTTAACCGTATCTTCCATACTGTATTCCTTAGGCAAGTAGATTAGCAATTTTTCGCTATTATAACTGATCCCCAATGGTTTTTCATTCCCCTCTTCTACCAATTTTACTTCGTGGATATCAAAATCCTTAGCATCTAGAGCCAATTGGTTTTGATTATAGAAATAGGGCTTGAGTAATAACTTTGCGTCTCCAAAAACCAATTTTCTCTGAAAGTCAAAGCTGATATCCAAGCTCGAATGAAGCAAATCAAATTTCCTTTCTGGGCTTGGACGATAAGCGACTATCTCCTGTTGCTTTTTTTCGGCAATAGAAACCTCTTTGATTATAAACTTTTCAATTTTCACAGAATCCTGAAAAAAATCCGGTGACTGAATGGTACTTTTCTGTGATTGACATGCGAAAAACACCAAAGCCCCTATCATCAGGGCAAAAGAGAATTTAATATTCATAAAGGCCTATTAAAGATTAATTGTATATTTATTGCTAAAATAAATCAAATGTACTCAGTTACCATAAACGAAGATAACTTTAGTATTGAGTCGGATGGAGAGCGCTTTTTGATCAACGGAAATCCTATTGAATGGGATTTGAGCCAGATAGATGATCGACATTTCCATATTATCCGAAACAATAAATCTTACAATATTGAGCTTGTACACTTGGACAAAGTGAAAAAACTATTAACCCTGAAGCTTAACAATAAAGAAGCTCAAGTCTTGGTAAAAGACAAATTTGACCTACTCCTCGAAAAACTTGGCATGAACGGCCAAGCAAACTCCCAAATAACTGCTATCCATGCCCCTATGCCCGGATTGATTCTTGAAATCAAAATCCAAGAAGGGGAAGTTGTAAAGAAAGATCAGCCATTATTGATCTTGGAAGCCATGAAAATGGAGAATATCATCAAGTCTCCAGGAGAAGGAGAAATAAAAAAAATCCTAGTAACTAATGGGGATAGTGTTGAAAAAAATCAAGTTTTGATACAATTTTAGAAACTTAGATTTAATTTTCTTGTCTCAAGAATCTATATTTGTCGAGTTTATCTATTCTATAAAAATATCAAATACAACACGCTGCTAATCGATCGCAAATTATGAAGTACAAAAGAATTCTGCTAAAACTCAGTGGTGAAGCTTTAATGGGAGCAAATGGCTACGGAATTGACTCCAACAAATTGAAGCAATACACCCAGGAGATCAAAAAAGTAAAAGACCTGGGGGTTGAAATCGCCATTGTTATAGGAGGCGGAAATATTTTCAGAGGTGTTCAGGGTGAGAAAGTAGGAATAGACCGTGTGCAGGGTGATTATATGGGAATGCTGGCCACTTTAATCAATGCGATGGCTTTGCAGAGCTCTTTGGAGCAAAACGGGATGTATACCAGATTGATGTCCGGTATAAAAATCGAAAGTGTTTGTGAGCCGTTTATCAGAAGAAGAGCCATCCGACACCTAGAGAAAGGTCGTATTGTGATTTTCGGCGCTGGTATTGGCAACCCTTACTTCACAACAGACTCTACTGCCAGCTTGAGAGCCATTGAAATAGAATCTGAAGTTGTACTCAAAGGAACCCGCGTAGATGGCGTTTACACAGCTGATCCTGAAAAAGATGCCACTGCTGAAAGATATACGAATATTTCCTTTCAGGAAGTGTACGAGAAAAACCTCAATGTCATGGATATGACAGCATTTACGCTTTGTCAGGAAAATAACCTTCCTATCATTGTTTTTGACATGAACAAGGCAGGAAATTTGTACGACTTGATTAAAGGCGAAGAAGTTGGTACTTTAATTACATCTAAATAAGCGATATTAAAAATGGAAGAGATACAGTTAGAACTCGATGAAGCCAAAGAACTTATGCAGAAGTCTGTGGACCACACAGCAGCAGAGTTACTAAAAATCAGAGCGGGTAAAGCCATGCCAAACTTATTGGATGGTATAATGGTCAGCTACTATGGTGCTCCAACACCAATCCAGCAAGTAGCTTCCATCACTACTCCAGATGCCAGAACCCTTAGCATCAAACCTTGGGAAAAAAACCTGATAGGTGAAATCGAAAAAGCTATCATCAACTCTGACTTGGGACTTGCTCCTCAAAACAACGGCGAAATCGTGATTTTGACCATCCCCCCTCTTACCGAGGAAAGAAGAAAATCATTGGTAAAACAAGTCAAAAATGATTGTGAAAACGGTAAGATAAGTGTTAGAAACGTCAGAAAAGAAACCAATGACGCTCTAAAAAAACTTCAGAAAGATGGTGCTCCAGAAGATGAGATCAAAAGAGCTGAAGATGCTGTCCAAAAACTTACTGATCAGTTTTCCAGCAAAATTGATGCACTCTTCGAGAAAAAAGAAGCAGAAATCATGAAAGTCTAATGCTTTCCAAACAAAACCATAAAATAGGCCTGGAAATTTTCAGGCCTATTTACTTTTTAGCCTAAATCAGTCATCCATACTTATATTGATAAAGGTGGCTATGCCGAGACGCACACCGCCTCTCAAGTACTCCCCACCTTCAAAGCCTGCCCCCATTTCGACCCTGAATACCCTGAACAGGTTATCCAAGGAATAGCCTACTTCCCAATAGTGCGGCGAATATTCGGTTTTTAAATAATTAAAAAACACATTTTCCCTAATTCCTGAAAATCTCAACATGGGCAATTGAGTGAACAAAAATTTGCGAAACTGGTAATGCACTATCCCACTGATATAGTTTCCCCTAGTACTGTATTGATAGTAATCCAAAAAGCGATAATTATTGACCGTCCCCATATTGGAGAATATGGTCCGGTTCCCACCAAAGTGTTTAAAGTCCATAAAGTACACTTGACCATCATTAAGGAAAGCACCAGCCTTTATATTAAAGTCCAGTTTCCCACTGACCCCAAATTGAAAATCATGTTTGATTCCCAATTCTAGCTGGTCAAAATCAGCGGCATTTCCCATAAGTCCCGCGTTGGGAATACCTTTCCTATATAAAAAGCTGATCAAAGGAGCCCCTCCATATAAAGGATACTTCTTTCCATTTCTCACGTAATATTTTAACCCTGGACGCCAATTTACGCTCACGTCTGCTATCAATGCTTCATTTGACTCAAAAGAGGATGCCAGAGCTTCTTCATTGTTGGGGATATTTGAAGTGTAAGTTCTTTCCGGCTTGTTATAAAAACTGTAGTTGGACTGATTCTGCAACACCCCTCTATCCTCGTAAGAGAGAGACAAGCTGTAGGTAAATGCATCATGAGGAATATGAGAAAGGTAAATCTTTACGAACTTTTGATTAAAAAGCTTCATATAGTTTTGCCTAAAAAACAATGAATAAAGCGCATTGACCTGTTCACTAATGGGGTTTGAAGCATTGTATTGGTAGATATAATTTCCTCCAGAAATCCCATAAGTAAGCTTGGTTCTGTCCCTACTCCAGGATTTGCTAAAATCAACCATTCCGTAAAGTTTATTGCTGGAAAAGCCATACCGGATTTCAGGTTTTATCCTCCATGAATTTTCTTGCCCACTAATACTGTCTTTGCTTACTTTCCTATAAAAACCGGAAAACCCAAGCTTGAATCCTTCAACTGTGTTGAAAGATATTTTTGTCCAGTTCGTCGAAAACCCAGCAGATCTGCCATTTCCAAAATGATAACGTCCTCCACCAATAATGTCTAAAGGATTAAATTTTCTTTTCGCTTTGTTCGCTATCGAGTCCACGTCACTTTTCTTCGCCGCTTCCACTACAGCAAGACTATCATCTCTTTCATATCCCAAGATTTCCTTTTCAGTAAGTTTAACTGGCCTGATACTATCCCAATAACTTTGATTTCGCTCCTTAGCCAGAGAATCAACACTATAATTTCTCATCGCTACAACTTCCGCATCTTTTCTTTCCTTCAAACTCTCCTTCTCATATTCATTGATCATTTTCCTAAAATCCTTTCTGGACATCTGTTCAGCATCTGCAATTTGCTTCACTGCTGATTCCTTATGGTCAAAACCAGTTATTTGCTCCGGAATATCATCAACCTTTTCATCAAGAATCTCTGTTTCCACAACCAAATCTGGATTTAGTTTGATCTGATAATCACGGGTAGAAGCCAAATATTTATAATTCCCCTCAAAACCAAAAAACTTCCCTCCAAAGGTATAAATATGGGTAAGTGGCATCCAGACATTTTCTTCAACTGGAGCATATTGTTGCGTGACCCCCACATCAAATCCCATGATAGAAGTCTTTAGCTTTAGGCTATGAATGGCCCACAAATCTTCAATAATATATATATGCCCTTCAAAAACCTGTTCTCCCCTTGACCGGGGTGTGACCCTAATTTTATTGATCAAAACTCCATTTTCAAAAAAAGTCCCTTCATGCTTGAACCTATAATAAGCAAAAGCAGATTTAGAAAGCGGAGAAATTACCTCATTGACCTTGTCCGCATAAAAACTAGCTCCAATATAAGGTGCTGGAGAAGTTTGGTTGTTCTCACCATTTGTCCTGATACTGATGACGCGTTCATTGATTTCATTGGGTTGTTTGAATGTAATTTCTGAGACTGATTCAGACGTGTATGCCTCATTCAGCGCTATTCCTTCTTCTTTCAACTTTTTCTTCAAGAAGAAAGGGGCATCAGTCAATTCACCGGTACCCTTTATATAAACCCTCATGCTGTACTCCTCTACCTGAAGTCGATGAAATTTAGCCTTTGAAATCGCTTTGCGCATTACAGTGAGAGCTGGATCTTCTGCACCTCCCTTGATCTCTACTTCCTCTAATGCATACATTTGGGGTTCAAGCTCTATTTTCAACTCTACCCAACCTGAATTGATCTGAACCGTTTTCTGAACCGACTTATAACCTAGGTGTTGTACTATAATATCATAATACCCCGATGCAAGAGGGTATTCAAAATCACCATCTTGATTGGTTGGTATCCCATCATTGATGTTTCGAATAAACACTGAAGCATAGGCAAGAGGATCACCGTCTCTGGATAGAACCCTGCCCCTTATACCTTGAGCTTCGATCAATCCCACAGACATAAAAAAGTGGAAGAAAACTAAAATAATTACTCTAAGTAAATCTTTGGACATGGCTTGATTATTAAACAATTACATCGGTAAAATAGCCATTTCTCTTCAATTCACTCTATCCTTTGACAAGCTTTAACATTCAACTGGTTAGATGGTAAGAACAAAATACATCGCAAAAAAGACATAAAAAAAGCTTCCTAAGAAGCGACAGAAACAAAGAACGGACAGCCATTAGCTGCCAATTCTTTCCATTTATTTAAACCTTACGCATTAAATATAAGCCCCTCTTTTCCCAAATCAAAATTATGCTGTTAGTATTTCCAATTCTAACAACCACCTTATTATACTCATTAATGAAATCGGAAATGATGTTAAACGTATTTTTAACACAAAAAAAAATTTTATTTTAAAAATTGAATATAAAACACATTACAAACCAATAAAAATCGAAAAACGTTAATAACAAGTTAAAAAAAATAATAAACAACCATAAATTCAAAATTTTATTCTTTAAAAACTAAATTTACAGTCAATTTCTGAAAGGATTTTAATAAAATTTAACCTTCAACCGATTCCGATTTCTCTTTTTTCAATATACCAGATTGATATTATAATTTATTTAATCAAAAAGCTTGATTAATTTAAAATATAATAACTAAAAAAACGGAACACATAAAATATAATATTGGATTTCTCAATTCAAACAAGCATTTTTATTATACAGTTAATAATTAACAATTTACATAACCCAATTTAACAAAACCCACATGAAAAAAACTCTACAAAAGTTGAGAGTTCTTTTGCTATGCGCTTTGTTTTTATTTTCAATGCAAACGATAGCACAGGGACAAAGTAGGGAAGTGACAGGTAATGTCATCTCTGCTGAAGATAGCCAACCTTTGCCAGGTGTTTCAGTCCTAGTTCAAGGGACTACTAGAGGAACAGTAACAGACCTGGACGGAAACTTCAAAATCACCCTTAATCAAGGAGAAGATGTTCTAATTTTCTCGTTCATCGGTTTTGAAAGTCAAAATGTGCTTGTTGGAAACCAAACTAATCTTTCTGTCACACTAAATTCAGACGTACAATCACTGGGAGAAGTGGTCGTAGTAGGCTACGGTGAGCAAAAGAAAGAAACAGTAACAGGTGCAGTAGCTTCCGTAAAAGGCTCCGAGCTGGCCAAGTCACCCGCTACTAACATTTCAAACTCCATTGCAGGAAGAATGCCTGGTGTAGTAGCCGTAAACAGAAGCGGTGAGCCTGGTTATGACGGTTCAGGTATTAGAATCCGTGGTTCAAATACCTTGGGTAATAATGACGCACTCATCGTTATTGATGGTATTCCTGCAAGAGCGGGTGGTTTTGAGCGACTTAATCCTAATGATATCGAAAGCATCTCTGTCTTGAAAGATGCTTCCGCTGCCATTTATGGTTCCAGGGCTGCAAACGGTGTTATCCTAGTTACCACCAAAAGAGGTAAAAGTGGTAAGCCAGAATTATCCTACCAATTCAACCAAGGCTGGGCGCAACCTACCGTATTGCCTGACATGGCAGATGCTGCGCAATACACAGAAATGCTTAATGACCTGAGTGTTTATGAACTTCCTGTAAATGAATGGCAAGCGGCAAATGATGCCTATAAAAGTACTGGGGTTTATACAAGACCAAATGGTCAGGAAAGAGCAGCTCCTTTTACTCCTGAGGACATCGCTGCTTACAGGGCTGGAAACGACCCGTGGAACTACCCAAACACAGACTGGTATGGAGAAACACTAAAGACATGGTCTCCTCAAGTAAGACATAACCTCCAACTTAATGGTGGTAGTGAAAATGTTAGATATTTGGCTTCTTTGGGCTACCAAAATCAGGATGCCTATTATAAAAACGCAGCCACAGGGTACAAGCAATATGATCTAAGAATCAACTTAGATGCCAAAATCAATGATTATATCAGCGTAAAATTAGGTGTCCTAGGTCGTGAAGAATATCGTTTTTTCCCTACAAGAAGTGCTGGTGCCATATTCCGTATGCAAGTTCGTGGTAAGCCTCACCAACCAGCTTATTGGCCGAATGGTCTTCCAGGGCCTGATATTGAAAACGGTGAAAACCCAGTAGTGATTACTACGAACGCTACAGGCTACGACAGAGACAAAAGGGATTATTTCCAATCCAATGGTGAAATAACCATTAAAATCCCTGGTGTGGAAGGGCTTAAGTTTGTTGGAACAGCTGCTGTGGATAAACTTTCTAGAGATCAAAAAAGATGGGAAATTCCTTGGACACTTTATGAAAGAGGCAATGGATTTGAAGATGATGGGGTGACCCCTGTATTGGTACCCAGTCAAAGAGGGCCTGCTGAACCACGATTGAGCCAAACTCACTATAACCAGTTAAATATATTATTGGGGGGCGTATTCACTTATGAAAGGACTTTCAATGAAGCCCACACTTTAACTGTTTTGGCAGGAACAAACCGTGAAACAGAAGAAGGAGACAATTTCAATGCCTTTAGAAGATACTTCATTTCTCCTGCCATAGACCAAATGTTTGCTGGTGGTGACTTGGAAAAAGACAATGGTGGAGGGGCCTATGAAAGAGCAAGATTGAATTATTTTGGACGTGTAGCTTATAACTACAAAGAGAAGTACCTAGCAGAGTTCCTTTGGAGATATGATGCTTCATACATCTTCCCTGAAAATACTCGTTACGGTTTCTTCCCTGGCATTATGTTAGGTTGGGTAGCTTCTGAAGAGGACTTCTTTAAAAGCGCACTTCCTGGTTTGGAATTTTTCAAAATCAGAGGTAGCTGGGGACAAATGGGTAACGACCAAATCTACTTTGATGGAGCCCTGCAAGAATACCAATTCCTTTCCACCTATGGATTTAGCAGTTACATCATAGACGGTACTGAGACCAAAACTTTGTTCGAAACCAGAGTACCAAATACAACCATTACCTGGGAGATTGCCAACAATTCAAATATCGGTATTGAAGGACAAATGCTTGACGGTAAAATTTTCTTCGAAATGGATTATTTCTACAACAAGCGTACCAATATCCTTTGGAGAAAAAATGCATCAGTTCCACAAAGCACCGGACTATCACTTCCCGCTGAAAACATAGGTGAAGTGGCCAACTCAGGCTTTGACTTCTTGTTAGGATACCGAGGAAGAGCTGGAGAGTTCAGCTATAGCGCCAGTGTAAACGGCGGATATGCTAAAAACAAGATACTTTTCTGGGATGAAGCCCCTGGAGCGCCAGAGTGGCAAAAATCAACAGGCAAGCCGATGAACACTTTCCTAGTGTACCAATATGATGGTGTGTTCCCCGACCAAGCTTCTATTGACGCTGAAACTTTGGATTATACAGCTATCACCAATGAATTACGCCCAGGAGACATGAAGTATGTCGATTATAATAATGATGGGGCGATTACTCCTGATGACAGGGTTAGAATGGACCAAAATGACATTCCTATGTTCCAAGGAGGTCTTAACCTAACCGCTCAGTATAAAAACTTTGATCTTTCCATTTTGTTCCAGGGTGCATTTGGGGCCCGTCAATATATCAGTGCTGGTGAGTCAGGCAATATCGGTAACTACTTCTTGGATATTTATGAAAATAGATGGACAGTGGATAACCCTAGCTCCGAGCATCCAAGAATTGCCAATAGAAGTGACCAGTACTATTCCAATGGAAACACCTATTGGTTTAGACAAACTGATTATATCCGTTTGAAAAACTTTGAAATAGGTTATACACTGCCGAGGGAAGTCGGAGAAAAAGTAGGCATTAGCAATCTAAGAATATTTGCAAATGGTTTGAACCTGTTTAACATCATGAACAAGTCGGGAATATTAGACCCAGAGTCCAACAGTTCAACCGGTCAGTATTATCCTCAAGCAAGAGTAATCAATACAGGCCTTTCACTCACCTTCTAATTATTTAACCTACAAGAAAGATGATGAATAAACTTAAAAATATAACTTACCTGGTCTTGGTCGGATTATCTGTTTGGACGATGACCAGTTGTAATGACGATTTTGTCAACACAGATCCGCTAGGCGAAGTATCAGAAGGTGCTGTTTGGTCTGATGCTGCACTCGCAGAAGCTGCGGTTACAGATATCTACGCCGGGTTAGGCAATGGTGGATTTGATGAACAAATGTTAGCCTCACTTACAGATGAAGCCATATTTACCCACCCTGGAAGGGGGATTACGACCATCACTGAAGCCAGATCGAACCCTGCAGACATCGGTTGGGTAAATGGTACACTTTCCTGGGGGAACATGTACAGTCGGATTCGTGCTTGTAATGTAGCCATTCAGAACCTGACGGAACCTCAATTCTCCAATGACAACGGCATTGTGGATAGATTGATGGGAGAAGCTAAATTTATGAGGGCATATTATAGCCATCAATTGTTAAGATACTATGGTGCTTTTCCAATTGTGGACAGACCTTATGAATTAGGTGAGGAGACTTATGAAATAGCAAGAAATACTTGGGAAGAATGTGTCAACTTTATCGTTCAAGACTTGGACGATGCCGCCACTCTTCTTGATGGTAAATCCATGGCCTCGGGTAGAACCAATAGAGTGGCAGCATTGGCTTTGAAATCAAGGGTATTGTTGTATGCTGCTAGTGATCTTCACGACATCCCTACTGCATCAGCCCAGTCATCTGTGATTTCCGGTTATGCCAACCAAGAATACCTCGGCTATACTTCTGGAGACAGAACCCAAAGGTGGCAAAGAGCCAAAGATGCTGCTAAAGCTGTTTTGGATAGTGATGATGGAAACATGCTTAACCTTAGTGCACCTGTGTCGCATGAAGAAGGAATCCAAAACTACATGAACAATTCACTTTCCAAAAATGGAGGAGAAAATGAGCTGATCTTTGCAAGGTATTTTATCAATGCAAAGCAGGAAAATGGAGGACGTCAAGGTCTCTTCAATGGACCAAACGGCTACAATAACTGGGCAGGGAACACACCTATCCAACATTTTGTGGATGATTACGAAATGATGGACGGTACTTCATTTGATTGGAACAATCCTGAACATGCTTCAGCACCTTATGAAAATAGGGATGCTCGATTCTATGCTTCTATTCTTTACGATGGCTCTCAATGGAAACCACGCTCAACTGCCAACCAGCCAAGGGATCCACTAGGCCAAATTCAAACCGGTCAATATGAAATCATCTCTGGTGGTCAAACCGTTATTCACTTCGGATTAGATACCAGAAATAGCCCTATAGAAGACTGGAATGGCAGCTATACGGGTTACTACATGAGAAAATTCATCGACCCAGACCCGAACATCGTTGATCAAAATACTTGGCAAGAAATCCCTTGGCCAGTACTAAGATATACAGAAGCTGTCTTGAATTACGTGGAAGCATGTATAGAACTGGGAGAGGAAGATGAAGCAAGAAATTGGCTGAACAAAATCAGATATAGGGTTGGAATGCCTGCCATCAATGATACTGGAGATGCATTAATGGAACGTTACCGAAATGAAAGACGGATAGAAATGGCCTATGAAGAGCAGCGTTATCATGATTGTCGCAGATGGATGATTCCTGATGAAACCCTTGGCAGGAAAGCCAATGGAATCAATATCGTGGGTACACTCAAACCCGGAGAATCCTTGTCCATCTATCGTTATGATCCTAGCATTTATAACTATTCCTACGAGGTAATGCAAATTGATCCAGGTAAAGAAAACAGAACTTGGTTGGATAAAATGTATTTCTTACCAATCCATAGAGATGAAATGAACAGAAATCAGTTACTGGTACAAAATCCGGGATACACGGAATAACCACTTGCCTATTGTTATTTTTTAATAAAGAATCTATACCAACCCTCAAGTGATTGGTGTAGATTCTTTTTATATTTAACAGTAAACCTAAATCATCCAATATGTTAAAATATTACCCAAAAATAACTTTCTTTGTGTTAGTAATCTTCTCTTTCATCAGCTGTCAAACGCAAACTGATGAAGAAAAAGAGCAAGAGATTACCCCACTTTTTTCCCTATTAAGTCCTGAAAAAACCAATATTACTTTTGTAAATAAGCTCACCGAAGGCCTAAACACCAATGTGCTCATGTATGAATACTTCTATAATGGGGGTGGTGTAGCTATTGGTGACCTCAATGGAGATGGATTAGACGACATCTATTTCACGGGTAATATGTCTAGCAATAAGCTTTACCTGAATAAAGGCAACATGGTCTTTGAGGACATTACTTCCGTTTCAGGTGCAACAGGACGCACAGGCCCATGGAAAACAGGAGTGAACATGGCCGACGTAAATGGGGATGGACTTTTGGATATTTACGTTTGTTACTCTGGGAACTTAAGGCCAGAAAAACGAAAAAATCAGCTATTTATTAATGAAGGCAACAACGAAGCGGGCATCCCTCAATTTAGTGAGCAAGCAGAAAAATTCAATATTGCCAGCAGTTCTACCAGCACACAAGGAGCTTTTTTTGACTTTGATAATGATGGCGATCTAGACCTTTTTCTTCTAAATCATAACCACAAGTCCCTTCCTGTTCTTGACGAAGCCAGTACTGCAGAAATCATGAAGACCCAAGATCCAGCCGGGTCACAATTCTTTAGGAATGACAATGGCAAATTCACAGAAATCACCCAAGAAGCTGGCATTCAAAACTCTGCCCTATCTTATGGCCTTGGAATAGGCGCCGCTGACATCAATGGAGATGGCTGGACAGACCTTTACATTTGCAATGACTATACTGCCCCTGACTACCTCTACATCAACAACCAAGATGGCACCTTCTCAGATCAGATAGGCAAAAGTTTAGGACACACTTCCCACTTTTCAATGGGTAATGACATTGCCGATATCAACAATGATGGATTGCTCGACCTTTATACTTTGGATATGCTTCCTGAAGACAATAAACGTCAGAAACTTTTAATGGCTCCCGATAATTATGAAAAATTTGATTTCAAGGTCAATGTTGGCTTTCATTACCAGTACATGAGGAATATGCTACAGGTAAATAATGGAAATGAGACCTTTAGCGAAATCGGGCAACTCTCTGGCATATCCAACACCGACTGGAGTTGGTCTGCTCAATTTGCCGATTTCGATAATGATGGATGGAAAGACCTTTATATCACCAATGGTTACCTCAAGGATTATACTAACATGGACTTCCTGAAATTTATGGGAGACTATGTTCAGAACAATGATGGCAATATCAGAAGACAAAATGTTTTGGATTTGGTCAAACAAATTCCTTCTTCCAGTCTGTACAATTATATGTTCAAGAATAATGGAGACTTAACCTTCGAAAAAATAAGCGAAGACTGGGGGCTAAATTATGCTTCTACTAGTAATGGCGCTGCCTATGCCGATTTGGACAATGACGGGGACCTTGACCTGGTTGTCAATAACATTAACCTAGAAGCATTTGTATTTGAAAACCAAAGCAATAAACAACTCAGCAACAATTATCTAAAAGTCAAGCTGCTAGGAGAAAAACAAAATAAATTTGGTTTAGGAACAAAGATCACTCTTTATAATGGTGATCAAGTATATTTTCAGGAGCAAATGCCGACAAGGGGCTATCAATCCAGCATATCACCTGTTCTTCATTTTGGTTTGGGAAAAGCAGATGTACTTGATTCAATACAAGTGGAATGGCTATCAGGAAAAGTACAAGTGCTAAGAAATGTACAAACAAACCAAACATTGACCATTTCAGCAGCTGATGCATCAGAGAAAGAGTTAAACAAACAACCAAGTCAAAGCTATTTTGTGCACACCACTTCACCAATCAGCTCAAAAACATCAACAAATAAGATCAATGACTTTAAGCGGCAACCTTTAATGGTCAACCCTCTTTCATTCAACAGCCCAATTATGGTCAATGGAGATGTTAATGGAGATGGCTTAGAGGATATTTTTGTTGGCGGAGGGCTTGGAGATGCAGGTACTTTGTTTCTGCAAAACAAAAATGGTGGTTTTGACACAAAAATTACTAATGAATTTCTCGAAGACAAGGATAGCGAAGATACCGACGCCACGTTCATAGATGTTAACGGAGATGGCCATTTGGACTTGTATGTATGTAGTGGTGGCTATGCCAACTTTATGCCTCAAGACAAGAAACTTCAAGACAGAATCTACATTAATGACGGCAAAGGTAACTTGAAAAAGTCGCCAGAATCCTTGCCACAAATGCTTATCAGTTCTTCCTGTGTCACCAGTGCGGACATCAATAACGATGGGGCTGCTGACCTTTTTGTAGGAGGAAGAGTAATTCCAGGAGCTTATCCCGCTATGCCAGAAAGTACTATTTTAATCAATGACGGAAAGGGCAAATTCTCGGATCAAACATCCGCATACTCACCCGGTCTAAAAAATATTGGACTTGTCACTGATGCAGAATGGACAGACCTGGAAAATGATGGTCAACTGGAACTTGTTATCGTAGGAGAATGGATGCCTGTCCATGTTTTTTCATTGACCAACCAACAATTGCAAGAAAGCACCTCTAAATATTTTGACAAAAACTATTCAGGGTGGTGGAACAAACTGTTGGTAGATGATCTCAATGGCGACGGAAAAATGGACTTGGTAATAGGAAATCAAGGTACCAACACCCAAATACATGCCAGCCCAAATGAGCCTACAGAAATAATTTTCAAAGATTTTGATGGTAATGGCTCTATTGATCCTATTCTTTGCTGCTATATCCAAGGCGAAAATTACCCTTATGTAACGCGCGATGAACTTTTGGATCAGATTGCTAAAATGAGAACCAAATTCAACAGCTATAAAGGTTATGCAGATGCCAAAATCAACGACATTTTTACAGAGGATGAGCTGGAAGGAGCAACAACTCTTTCTGCCAACTATCTCAAGACTGCTGTATTTTTAAGTAATAATTCGGGGAAGTTCAAGGAGGCCGATCTCCCCATCCAAGCTCAATCCTCACCTGTTTTGGCCATTTCTAGTACAGACTACAATGGAGATGGTATCAAAGACTTGATCCTTTGCGGCAACATTGAAAAGGCACGCTTAAGGTTTGGGAAATATGATGCCAACTACGGCATTCTCTTGGAGGGGAACGGGCAAGGAGGCTTCCACTATATTCCTCAACAAAAATCAGGTTTTGAACTGAAAGGAGATGTCCGAAGCATTCTCCAAATCAATGACAAATGGCTCTTCGGCATTAACCAAAAAGGCATTGTGGCCTATCGCAGATCGACAAATATTTAATTCAATAAATACCTAACATTATAATGAAGTACCCAGTAAAATTATTCAGTATCCTTATTTTGACAGCTTTTGCATTAAGCTGTCAGGATAAAACCAAAGACCTTCCCGATATTCCTTCAAGTTATATCGGTGAAATCACGATCCAAATGACGGAATTGATGATTCATGATGTCACCAACCCGCCCCTGGCCGCAAGATTCTTTTCCTATGCTTGCCTGACCGGGTATGAAATTGCCTCTCAAAACGACAGCACGCTAGAGGATTTGCATGGTGTTCTCAATCAGTATCCAGATATAAAGAAACCTGAAGGATATCCTGAACAATCTTATCAGCTGAGTGCTATTCTTGGCATGTTGGAAACAGCCAAAAAGATCCAACCATCTGGCACGGAGCTACAAAGTTTTGAAGAAAGTATTTTAGACAGCTGTAGAAGAATGGGCTTCAGTGAGGAAAACATTGAACAATCCTTGGCTTATGCCCAAGACATCAGTAAGGAAATTCTTCAGTATGCTAAAGCTGATGGATATAATCTCATTAGCAATTACCCTCGCTACACGCCCCTTGAAATCCCGGGAAGCTGGTACCCTACCCCTCCAGGCTATTTTGCCCCCGTAGAGCCTTACTTTGACACCGTTCGACCATTTTTTCTTGATTCCGCAGCCCAATTTAAGCCAGAACCTCCTGTAGCTTTTTCAGAAAATAAAGATTCAGAATTTTACAAAATCACCAAGGAAGTTTATGATGTAGACCTCTCTGGCGAAAACAGCGAAATCGCCGCCTTTTGGGACTGTAATCCTTTTGCTCTTCAAGACAATGGCCATTTAATGGTTGGGATGAAAAAGATATCTCCAGGTGCCCACTGGATGGGAATTACCAACATAGCTTGCAACAAAGCGAAACTCTCTTTTTCAGAAGCCTTGGAAATTCATACCATGGTGGCAGTTACCTTAATGGATGGTTTTATAGCTTGTTGGGATGAAAAATACCGTAGCAACCGTATTCGTCCGGAAACAGCCATCAGAAAATACATTGACCCTACTTGGACTCCTTTCTTACAAACACCTCCTTTCCCTGAATATCTAAGCGGCCACAGCACAGTATCAACTGCTGCCTCTGTGGTGCTCACCCATTATTTCGGAGAGGAATTCCCTTATTATGACACGGTTGAGGAGAGGTATGGCCTAAAGGCAAGAAGCTATTCTTCATTTACCCAAGCAGCCAATGAAGCAGCCATAAGCCGTTTGTACGGAGGGATACATTTTATGGATGCCATTACAAGGGGACAAACTCAAGGAAGGGAAGTTGGACATTGGATTCTTAATAAACTAAATAAAAAAGCCTGAATTATGATGTCCCCCAAAAAGTTGGACGGTTTAAGAAAGTTTAAATTTAGTGAAGAAGCTCGGGATTGCACCGGGCTTTTTACTTTTTTAAACAAAAAACTTTTTTCCTTTAATATAATCTTCCACTAAGGGAGGAAGTAAATAGGTTACAGATTTCCCTTCTTCTATTGATTTTCTGATAAATGTAGCCGAAATATCAATCAATGGCGCTTCTACATGCTTGACATTTGGATGATCGTAATCCACAGATTCCCCTGGCCTCGGATAAACATACAACCCATATTGTTCCAATATCTGATCACTATTTTTCCATTTATGAAAGTGGGTCAGATTATCTCCTCCAATAATCAACTTAAAGTCATGTTGTGGATACTTGTCTTTAAGATAGGCTAATGTGTCAACCGTGTAGCTTGGTTTAGGCATGTGGAACTCCACATCCATTGCCCGAAAATGATAGTTTCCTTCTATGGCCAATTCGACCATCCTCAAACGGTCAAACTCATGTAATAGGGCCTTGCGTTGCTTAAAAGGATTTTGGGGAGAAACAATGAACCAAACTTCATCAAGATCAGTACTGTCCTGCATGACATTGGCGATAATCAGGTGCCCAATATGAATGGGATTAAACGAACCGAAAAATAAACCTACTTTCAATTTCCTTTATGCTCAATGAAGTCATTGACTAACTGCTCTGCCTTTTCAAAGGACTTTTTCATATCATCATTGACCAGTGTCACATCAAACTTCTCTTCAAATGACATTTCAAATTTAGCTTTATAAATTCTCCTGGAAAGGCTTTCTTCAGATTCTGTACCTCTATCTTTTAAGCGTTCTGATAAGGTGTCCAATGAAGGAACTTTCACAAACACAGCTAAAGCACGGTCCCCGAAATACTTTTTTAAATTAAGCCCTCCTTTAACATCAACATCAAAGACTACATGCTTACCGCTATCCCAAATTCGCTGGATTTCTTCTTTGAGGGTACCATAAAAATTACCTTCATAAACCTCTTCCCATTCTATAAAGGCATCTTCATCAATTTTCTTCTTGAATTCATCTGGGCTTAAAAAATAATAGTCCTTACCGTGAACTTCGTGCCTACCTCGCTTATCTCTTGTGCAGGCTGATATTGAAAAGCCAAGATCCGAGCGATTGGATAGAAGATGTTTTACAATAGTGGTTTTTCCGGAACCCGATGGAGCCGAAAAGATAAAAGCTTTTCCAAATGACATGGTGGTGATTACTTATTTTACATCCTCTATTTTCTGCCTGATACTTTTGGCCAATTCACTTGGGACTTGTTGTTTGGTACACTTGTTTTTGAGCACTTCTCTTATTGCTTGCTCCAAATGAAAGTGCTCAAAGCATGGTTGGCACTTGGACAGTTTTTCCTTGAGGACATCCTTTGACGCGTCCTTGTCTTCCCCATCTAGAATACTCTCTAAAAGTTGGAAGCATTTGCTCACATCACCACACTTTAGTTTCCTTTCTCCGGATGATTCTATGTTTTTGTCCATGTTATTTATTTTTCGCTCTCAAACTTAATTCACTCTTCATCAGCATTATACCCCATATCCTTTGCATAAGAATGTAATTTCTCCTTCAATAAGTTCCTTGCCCTATGTAATCTTGACCTTACAGTACCAATCGGGATATCCAATATCTTAGCCATTTCTTCGTAAGTAAATCCCTCAAGGTCACACAATATGATCACAGTCCTGAAATCTACTGCCAGACTGTTCAATGCATTGGAAATTTCATCTCCAAGCATATCCTTAACAGTATCCACTCTTAAATCAGAAGTGATATTATAATCAACACTATCTGAGTTATAATAAGTTTCAACCTCTTGGTAATCAACCTTAGAAGGCTGCTTACTTTTCTTTCGATACTCGTTGATAAAGCTGTTCTTCAAAATGCGGAACAACCAAGCCTTGGCATTAGTGCCCTGCTCAAAACTATTGATAAAACGATATGCCTTCAGATAAGTATCCTGAACCAAATCCTTCGCATCGTCTTCATCAAAAGTAAGCCTGAAGGCAAAGTTATACATCGAGTCTATGTGAGGCATAAACTCATTGTCGAATATATTATTCTTCTCTTTATCGGAATATTTTTTCTTTTGTACCTCAGACATAAGTTTCAAAAATAATCATTGACTTAATTTATCACTAATTTTTTGAAAGAATTCACTTGATTTCATTTATTTTGGATTCCAAAAAGCTCGCGATTCCCCTTTCAATAGGTCGAGTTTAACGTAACACAATAATTAATGTTCGCATTCCGCTTAATTTCTTACCTACCGCTGTGGAGTTTATATCTCTTGTCAGACACCTTTTATATCCTCGCCTATTATGTCATCGGATATAGAAAAAAAGTGGTTTGGGAAAACATATCATTTGCCTTCCCTGAAAAAAGTCCTGATGAACGAAAAAAAATCATGCGGGAATTTTACAGGAACCTCACTGATTCTTTCGCTGAAACCATCAAGTTAATGACCATGAAAGAAGAGGAAGTAAAAAAACGTTTTAAAATCATGAATGGAGAACTCTTTTTCCATGAACTAAATCAAAACAAATTATCCCTTGCGCTAGCATCACATTTTTTTAATTGGGAAGGAATCACTTTAGGAGTCAAAGTTTTGAAACTAAACTTTGAAACTGTTTATCTAAAGATCAATAACCCGTTCTTTGATAAGCTGATGAAAAAAATAAGAGGGAGATTTGGAGGCACTCTAGTGGAAAGAAGTCAATTTCAAAGAAACTTTATCAAAAACCGAAATACTCCCCGAGTAATTGGACTAGCTGCGGATCAACGTCCCAATCGTGAGAACCAGAGGAATCAATTTGAATTCATGAATCGTAAAACAGGTTTTTTTGAAGGCGCTGAAATTCTAGCCAAAAAATTTGATCTAACTATTATTTATATTTCTTCAAAAAAAGTAAAGAGAGGTTATTATGAATCAAATTGTATAAAAATAGCTCAACCACCTCACGATAGTAGGCCACATAGTATCACGGAAAAATACATTGAATTGACAGAAAAAAACATCCGGGAGCAACCTGCATTGTATCTTTGGTCACATAACAGATGGAAAAATAGTAAGTGATCCGAACTTACTTCCTTTTTTCCATATATAAACATTAACTTTGAAGTTTACAGGAGGAAGAAGTATGGATTATTTAGAAGGTTTAAATCCCCCACAAAGAGAAGCAGTTGAACACACAGAAGGCCCCTTGATGATCATTGCCGGTGCAGGATCTGGTAAAACAAGGGTGCTCACCTATAGAATAGCACATTTAATCCACGCCAAAGGAATTGATCCTTTTCAAATATTATCACTGACCTTTACCAACAAAGCAGCCAGTGAAATGAGGCATCGTATTGAAAGGCTTATTGGCCTGGAGGCCAGAAATACTTGGATGGGCACTTTTCACTCCATCTTTGCGAAAATCTTACGTGTAGAGTCAGAAAAGCTAGGTTTTCCATCCAATTTCACCATATATGATACAGATGACAGCAAATCGTTGATCAAAAGTATTGTCAAGGAAATGCGACTGGACGACAAGGTTTACAAACCAAATACCGTCTGGTCAAGAATTTCCGGTGCAAAAAACAGGCTAATTTCTTGGGAAAACTACATCAATGACCCCTACATAAAAGCAGATGATGAAGCCGCCATGAAGCCTCGAATGGGCGAGATTTATCGCGCCTATCAAAAACGGCTCTTCAAGTCATCTGCAATGGATTTTGATGACTTGCTATTTAACACCAACGTTTTGTTTCGGGACCATCCTGATGTGCTTAATAAATACCAGCAGCGTTTTCGGTATGTGCTGGTGGACGAGTTTCAGGATACCAACCTTTCCCAATACCTCATTACCAAAAAACTGGCAGCAGTCCATCAAAATATATGTGTGGTGGGAGATGATGCACAAAGTATCTATGCTTTCCGTGGCGCGGATATTCAAAATATTTTGAATTTTGAAAAGGACTACCCTGACTTGGAAGTGGTCAAGCTAGAGCAAAACTACAGGTCCACAAAAAATATAGTCGAGGCAGCCAACTCCATCATCGCTAAGAACAAAGCTCAGCTTAAAAAGAACGTTTGGACTCAAAATGATAATGGGGACCTCATAGAATTGATCAAGGCTGCTTCAGACAATGAAGAAGGGCGAATGGTAGCATCCACCATTTTTGAAGAAAAAAATAATAAAAAGCTTGAAAACAGTGATTTTGCCATCCTTTACAGAACAAATTCACAGTCCAGAGCAATAGAAGAAGCCTTAAGAAAGATGAACATCACTTACAAAATTGTAGGTGGTCTTTCATTTTACCAAAGAAAGGAAATCAAAGACTTGATGGCCTACATGCGCTATGTGGTCAATCAGGATGACGAGGAAGCTTTCAAAAGAATCATTAACTACCCTAAAAGAGGGATTGGAGCGAGCAGTGTAGAAAAAATGATGGTTTCCGCCTACGAACACGACATTCCACTTTGGAAGGTCATCAATAATGCAGGCAGTTTCCTTAGCGGCAGAGCAGCCAATGCTGTGGCTGATTTTTCCACATTGATCAAAAGCTTCAAAATGGAAACCGAAAGAAAGGATGCTTACGAAGCAGCATCTGCCATTGCGAAGCAATCTGGTCTGCTGAGAGAGCTATATGAAGACAAAACCATTGAAGGGCTCAACCGGTATGAAAACGTTCAGGAATTGCTCAATGCCATCAAAGAGTATGTGGACAATCCAGAAAATGAAGACAAAAGCTTAGGGGCTTTCCTCCAAGAAATTGCTTTGCTCACTGACAATGACCGTGATAAGGACGAGGTAGATGCAGTCACGCTGATGACTATCCACTCTTCCAAAGGCTTGGAGTTTAGACAGGTTTTTGTCGTTGGACTTGAAGAAGACCTTTTCCCATCTCAAATGATGATGCAAAGTCGAGAGGACTTGGAAGAAGAAAGAAGACTTTTCTATGTCGCTACTACGAGGGCCATGGAAAAACTATACCTTAGTTATGCCATCACGCGTTATCGATTTGGAAGGCTTTTAAACTGTGAACCAAGTAGGTTCCTAGAAGAAGTGGACCCTAATTGTATCAAGGTCACCAAACGTAAAGGAAGGCAGCTGGGAAGTAGCTCTTTTGGCCAGCAAAACACCAATGGCAGTGAAGGAAAATCAGGTTTTATTGGATTAAAAAGACCTTCAATGAGAGCCAACACTACCGCAAAAGTTCATACGCCAAGCCCTGACTTTAAACCATCCAATACCAACAACCTGATGGAAGGCATGAAAGTGGAACATCCAAAGTTCGGGTATGGAAAAGTTCTGAAGGTTGAGATAGAAGGAATCAACAAAAAAGCCACCATTGGCTTTGACAATTTTGGAGATAAGACTTTATTACTTAGCTTTGCTAAGCTTCGGATTGTGGAGTCCTAAAAAAAACCACTAATGAGTATAGATAAAGTTTTGCCTAACAGCAAAACCATTAACATTATCATAAATCCATCTACCCCATTTAACGACATTTTTTCGTAAATTGAAGCAGTTGTTAACTTAACTGGGGCAAGATATGAAAGAACAAGAAAAGCATAAACACTCAGTAATTTTGAAAGAATACGGAAAAAACATTCAGAAACTGGTGGACTATATCACCAATGTTCCTGACAAAGCCAAGAGGACTGAACAGTCCTATACCTTGGTAGAACTGATGAAGCAACTTAATCCCCAACTTAAAATTGAGAACGACCAAAAGTTATGGGACGACCTTTTCATCATGTCCAATTTCCAGTTGGATGTTGACAGTCCTTTTCCAATGCCGGAAAAGGAAATTTTGGGCAAAAAGCCGCTAACCATTGGATACCCTGAAGGCGAAGTAAAGTTCAAGCACTACGGGAGGAACATTGAAAAGCTCATAGAAAGAGCCATTGAAATCCAAAATGATGAAGAACAAGAAACTGCCATCATCTATATAGGCCAGTTAATGAGAAGCTTCCATTCTACTTGGAACAGGGAAAATTTTGACGATGGTATCATCATTGACGACATCAAAACGCTCTCAAAAGGCAAACTCCATATTGACCTTGAAAAGGTAAAAGAAAATTCCCTCTTCGAAACCAACATGAGAAGAGATTTCAAAACTAACAGTCAACCAGACCAACCATCCAACTCTGGAAGAAGAGGAGGCAAAAGAAGAAACAACGGAGGTAACTACAAAAAACGCAGAAATTAATGTCCTCATTCCGAGTAAAAGGGGGATTAAAATTAAAAGGCGAAATCACCCCTCAAGGCGCTAAAAATGAAGCGCTACAAATTTTATGCGCCGTACTTTTAACAGACCAAGACGTAACAATCAACAAAATCCCTAACATCAGGGATGTCAATAAACTCATTGAATTATTGGCGGATATGGGAGTAAGTGTAGAAAAGATCGCTCCCGAAAGCTACCGATTCAATGCTTCCAAAGTAGACCTCGAGTATTTGGACTCTGACAAATTCCTGACTAAAGCATCTGCTTTAAGAGGTTCAGTTATGATTCTCGGTCCTTTATTGGCAAGATTTGGAAAAGGAAAAATATCCAAACCAGGGGGAGATAAAATTGGACGCAGAAGATTGGACACCCATTTTATTGGTTTTCAAAACTTGGGGGCCAAATTCAACTACGATACCCAAAGAGAAATATACAATATTGACGGAAAGGAACTAAAAGGAGCCTATATGCTCCTTGACGAAGCTTCTGTCACTGGCACAGCCAATATCCTTATGGCCGCTGTATTGGCTAAAGGAAAAACCACCATTTACAATGCCGCATGTGAACCTTACCTACAGCAACTTTGTGACATGCTTAACCGGATGGGAGCAAAAATCACTGGAGTAGGCTCCAACTTATTGAACATAGAGGGAGTTGAGAAGCTGGGTGGGACTGAGCACACCTTACTTCCTGATATGATAGAAATTGGGTCGTTTATCGGTCTTGCAGCCATGACTCAATCCGAAATCACTATCAAGGATGCCCAAATCCATAGATTAGGCATTATCCCTGATACTTTCCGAAGGATGGGCATCAAATTGGAGTTCAGAGGCGATGACATCCATATCCCAGCACAAAAGCATTATGAAATAGAGACATTTATTGATGGCTCCATCCTTACAGTTGCTGACGCAATATGGCCAGGTTTCACTCCAGACTTGCTCAGCATTGTATTGGTAACTGCTACCCAGGCCAAAGGCACGGTATTGGTTCATCAGAAAATGTTTGAAAGCCGGCTTTTCTTTGTAGATAAGCTAATTGATATGGGAGCTCAAATAATCCTTTGCGACCCCCACAGAGCCACGGTTATAGGGCTGGACAGAAAATATCCTCTTAAAGGTATTCGAATGACTTCTCCAGACATTCGAGCTGGGGTATCCCTTTTGATCGCGGCATTGTCTGCAGAAGGGACTTCTGTGATTGACAATGTTGAACAAATAGACAGAGGATATCAATACATAGATCAAAGACTAAATGCTCTAGGTGCTGATATTGTTAGGATTGATTAACATTCTGTCCAATATAAACAAAGGCCGGTTGAAATTTTCACCGGCCTTATCACTTAAAAAATCATCTCCTCGCTAATTTCTTGCTTTCACTCTCTAGTTGAGAGAGGTATTGGTCAAAAGCGTTTACCCTATCACTGGGATAAATACCTTTTGCCTTTTTTAGTTGCTTTAATGCAGTTCCCTGTTGACCTTCATTGAAATGAAGAATAGCATCATTGTAATATTGAAGCCCAGCTAGTTCTTTTAAAGAAATAGAGGAATAGATGGTATTTTCTTCACCAGCCCTATCTGAGAGTCCAGCCAACTCTGATCGATCTCTTTTTGACTGGTTTTGCTTTCTCGGCATAAAAACTGCAATGTAATCCTTTACCTCATCTTGATCTTTTATAAAGCCAGAAAGCGGCTCAGTACTTTCTAAAACATAAGTTTTATCATTATCATGAACCAGAACAAATACATGAAAATCCGTCTCTATTATCTCAAAATCGAAACCATACCTATCAAGTAAAAGTCCTAATACTGCTGAACCACTGACACAATCATATGCCCCTCTTTCCAAGGTCTCGTTGAATGTGCTGTGACGATGATAGTTTTTTAAAACATATTGATGGGACTTATGAAAAACCTCCCCAACAAACCATTCAACAAAATGTTTTTTATCGGCTTTCTTATCCAGCTTTTCAGTCAATTTTTCAAACTGCTTCATATCCACCTCATCCTTTGCGTGCAAGGCTTTTAAAAGATCAATTGGCTGTGCCTGGCTTAACAATAATTCTTTCTCCGCATCACTTTCAAAAACAGACTGGCCTTCAGACCAATCCTGTGACATACCTTGGTATATCACCAAAATCAATGCTATCAGTATAATTAATACCCTTTTCAACCTACCCTCCTTTCTATGTTAATTTTATGTTATTAAATTAACAATTAGTTAACATAGAGTCAAAGCATTGGCTCGTTTTTCAATGTTAAGTTTTTTAACAACTTGTATTACAGTACATTAATAATTTATCAATAGTTAACATTAAGTTATTAAACATTATGTGCATCCGTAATTTTGCACGTACTTGTTTATAGGCATAATATGGTATCGAAAAGTAAGGATGGCCCTTGGTGGGGCAGGTTTTAAGGAAAATGGGCAGGCTGTTAAGAAAATGAGCTAGCTCGCGTCGTGGAACAGCGAGATCCGCTCATTTTTAGGCCGGAACAGTTTTCTTAAAATTAAATTGGGATGAAGGATTCCTATATTAAAGATAAATCGGTATACCCAATTTAAATGCCGCACCACTGGCCTAGTCCCGATAGCTATCGGGATTTGGTCCTTTTCATCAATGGAAAAGGACAGAATCATAAAAGCATAAACCAAAGAAAATATAGCTACGTGCAACATTGCGAATAGTCATATTAAACATTTGATCAATTCAAGACCCCTAACATTTTCTACTATACACAGGTAATTAAAAACATATTTCTTGACTTGCATAAAAATTTATTTTTTAACTATATTCATAAAACTAACAAGTGACATCATTTCATAAATGAACAATCCAAATAATGAAACACTATATCCCAAATGGAGTAATCATAGGACTTTTCAAAATCATAAAATCAAAATGTATATGAACTCTTTTATCAAATTACCCCCCCTAATAATAGGGCTTATGTTACTTAATATCTATCCGTTGATAGCTCAAGAAATGCCTTCTAAAAAGAAAGACTTGGAGGATGCTTATCAGCAACATGTTCAAGAAATTTCATCACTGAAGAATGAAATGACACTATTAAAACAAAGAATTGAAAATCTTGAGTCAGACAAACGAAAGCTGGGTTATGAAAAGGACGGTTTACTACAAGACTTAAATTCATTAGATCATCAAATATTGGAGTTAAAAAAAAGCCAAGACAGTTTGAAAACCGAGCTTAATGAAACAACTAACCAACTTGAGGTAAATTACGGTATTAATCAAAAACTGAAGTCTTTACTTAAAACCCTTACTGAATCGCTAGCTGGTCAAGATTCCTTGACCAAAATGGAAAGTACGCCTTATTTCATAGGCAATTTTATGGGAACCCAGACTGAATCGGTTGTCAAAGACCAAGATGGAAAAGACCTGATCATCAATGGCCAAAAAATCAAAACCCCACCTATTGACCACTCATTCACCTTATTAAGTGAGGGTAAAGTTTTGCTAGAGCAGGTAAATAAAAACGACCAATCTGTCACTGGATTAAGTGGAACATACCTGGTGACCACTGACAATGACCAAGTCTATGAAATTGAATGTACTCTTAAAAACAATGAGAACTTGACATTAGATTACCTCATATACATTGACAAATCCACGGAAGAAATCACCTGTACCTCAGGTAATCAAGCGCCATTTAAATTATTGAAGAATATCCTAATGGAAAACATAGGTGAGGTAATCACTGAGTAAAACTACATAAAATACAAAAGCCAGTCTAAATTAAATTTAGGCTGGCTTTTTAGTATATACTTGTTTACGATTAAACGTAATTATTTAACATAACTGGCATCACCAACATCAAAATATCTTCATTATCTCCCTTATCACTAGGCACGATCAAACCAGCTCTGTTAGGTGCACTAAATTTTAAGGTCACTTGCTTGGCTGAAATGTTATTCAACATCTCTACCAAGAACTTTGCATTGAAACCAATCTCGATATCCTCTCCTTCATGCTCACAAGAAAGTCTTTCATTAGCCTCGTTAGAGAAATCCAGATCTTCAGCAGAAATCTGAAGCTCACTTCCAGTAAGTTTTAACCTTACTTGGTGAGTAGTTTTATTTGCGTAAATGGCAATCCTTTTCAATGAGCTTAAAAACTCTACTCTATCGATGGTCATATCATTGTCGTTGTCCACCGGAATTACATTTTCATAATCAGGGAACCGTTCATCGATCAAACGACAGATCATCTGGATATTACCAAACTTGAAATAAGCATTGGAATTATTGAATTCGACCGTCACAGGAACATTCTCTGCCGGAAGTGTTGACTTCAAAAGGTTAAGTGCCTTTCTAGGAATAATAATACTTGCAGCATCCTGAGCCGCAATATCTACTCTCCTGTATCGGATTAACCGGTGTCCATCAGTGGCTACAAATGTTGTATTAGTTGTGCTCAAATTCACATAAACACCTGTCATCGCAGGACGAAGCTCATCATTACTTGTCGCAAAAATGGTATTGTTGATGGCGCTACTAAGTACTTCAGTTGACATATCCACAGCTGTAGCATTGCTTACTGAAGGAATTTTTGGAAAATCTGTAGCATTCTCACCAGCCAATTTGTATCGACCATTATCAGAGCTGATTTCCACACTGTAGGTATCATGATCGATACTGAAAGTTACCGGCTGCTCTGGAAGATTTTTCAGGGTCTCGATAAGAATCTTTGCTGGAACGGCAATATTTCCATCTTCTTTAGCCTCAACATCTATCTCAGTCATCATGGAGGTCTGTAGGTCGGAAGCCGTAATGGTTAACTTACTTTCCTTTATTTCAAAAAGAAAGTTTTCTAATATCGGCACGACCGGATTGGTAGTCACCACTCCATTGATTCCGGAAAGTTGCTTCAAAAGAGCAGAAGAAGAAACAATAAATTTCATGTGAATATGATTTAGTTATTTAAGGACAAGGCTAAATATGACATTATTTCAATAAACACTCAATTTCAGCACATTGATCCTAGGCTATTATTCCAATTAGTTTTCAACAGGGTAAATTTATAAATAAAATCATAAAAGCAGGTAAGCCTACAGAATTTCTACTCAAAAAAATTGCTCCCAATAAATTCTCTTAAATTTCCTTTAATTTTTGCTTCCAAATTTACGTTTTCTCCAATAAACTTTCACAGACCCTAGCATCATAATCAAAACAATGGGCAAGGCGATATTAATCAACTGCCACTTTAATTTCTCCTCTTCGACAAGCTTTTTGTTCAAAGGCCGAATTTTCAATTCTTTGCTTCTTGTAACCATGATTCCATTGGGATCCAAAAGATACTTCAGCGTATTTTCAAGGAACACTTTATTGGAAACGCTTACATCCGAAAATGGATCTATACCAATAGCTAGTGGCTCCCCTGTCTGGACATTTCTTACTCCCTGTATCCAATCGCCATCTCCGACTACTACTACATTCCCCGATCCTGAGTCGGTGAATTTTCCGTCACCCTTAAATTCTTCAGGCAAAAACCTGTTCTTAAAGTAAGAAGTAAAATTCCCTTCCAACAAATACACAAGAGGCAAATACTTTTGGCTAAATAGAGAAATATCAGGCTCCTGCATCATATCTTTAAAAGCAACGTTTACAGGCTGAGCCAGTGTTCGGCTATAATCTCCACTGAACACCAATGGGGTTTTTCTTACACCTTCTGCTTTAACTGTATCCAAAGAGCTGACAAACCTAAATTTCATCTGATCCAAGCCTTTAGTGATCACATGATCACTCATATTCGTTGCGATCACATAAAACGGCCATGGTAAAGGCGTGATTTGCGGTTGATTACCAAAATCTCCTGCCACAACTGGATAGTAGCCAAAATTCATATCTTGTATAAGGTCTTTATTGATCCTAACACCATACTTAAAAAGTAGCTGATCCAACCCCGTTTCATAAGCTAATGCCACCGTTCCTTCTCCTCCGGCATTTTCCATATCAACAGCCAAAGGATCAATACAAAAGAGCACATTCCCTCCTCTCATCACATATTGATCCATAAGGTAAATTTCTCTCTCCTTGAAATTCGCTTTAGGACCGGCGATAATTATCGCATCAAATACCATAAGGTCATCCACAGTCTTTGCTTGCTCCAAAGGAACTTTGTACACCTCATATTCTGCTGACAATGCCTCGACAATCCCATACCCTTCATCATCCTGTAGCTCTCCATGGTTGGTGATCATGGCTATAGCTTGCTTATCAGCACTGACCAGCTTCTCGATCATGCTGATTAGCTCATATTCCAGGTTTTCAATAGATAGGTTTAAAATCTGTTCTGGAGACATTCCATTTTCTCCTTTCAGCAACAAACCTCCCGTTTCGTACTCTGCATTCCGAATCACTACTCCCGGAAAAATCAAACGGGAAGTTTGGCTTCCATTATTATTGGCAAAAAGATTAGTAGGATTAATCCCAAATTCTGCCAAATACAAAATATATTCTTCCTGCTCATTCTCAACTTTAATTTCCAAAGGGTCAAAATACCTAATGGAAATTTTTTTACTACTGTATGCATTAAAGGTTTCAAGGGTCTCTTCAATATTTTTTTGAAAACGCCTCATTCCTCCCGGCAGGTTTCCTGTTAGCAAAATATCCACCTCTAGGGGCTCTTCCAGATTGGCCAGTACATTTTTAGTAGCTTCATGTAGGGAGAATCTCTTTTCCTCCGTAAGGTCAAGCCTAAAAGACAGCATGCTATTCAGCAAAACAAGCCCTACAATAACAATTAATATAGCTCCAACTGACAGCAGTAACTTCCTCTTTACTACTTGGTCAATATGTTTTCCTCTTTGGCTCATTGCTTTTTAATCATTAATGTGGTGAGGATAATTAAACTGGCAATAAGCCCAAAAAAGAAAAACAGGTCACCAGAAGCAATTACACCCCTACTCATACTTTCATAATGATAATTCAGGCTGAGGTCTTCCAAAAAGATAGCCATGCTGCTCATTTGCATTAAGCTGACCAAAGCTGTAAATCCAAAATACAAGGCAAAACTAATAAATGCACCAATTACAAATGCGGTAATTTGATTATCTGTCAGAGAAGAACTAAAAAGGCCAATAGCTGCAAATACAGCCCCTATCAAAATCATCCCAAAAAAAGAACCAATAAATCCTGCACTGTCTATATTGCCCTTCGGAGCTCCCAATTGGTAAATGCTATAATAGTAAATCAAGGTAGGCAGTAAAGCTAAAACAACCACCAGCACCCCCGCCAAGTACTTTGCCAATACAATCTGATAAGGCTTTAGTGGGGAGGTCATCAGCAACTCCCAAGTACCACTCCTCTTTTCTTCAGCTATCATCCGCATCGTAATAGCTGGAACCATAAAGACAAATACATATGGAGTATAAACAAACAATGCTTCTAAATCAGCAAAGCCATATTGTAAAACACTGGTTTCAGGAAACACCCAAACCAACAAACCCAATGCAACCAAAAAAACAGAAATAATTAAATATCCCGTCAGATTATTAAAAAAGGAATTGACCTCCTTCCACACCAAACTCATCATACCGCAGCACTCGTTAATTGGTGAAAAATAGTTTCAAGATTCCTCTCCTCCTGACGGAGACTTAATAAGGATAGTTGTTTTTCATTTATTACTTCCAGTATATTTTTCCTCAAAGAAGTTGGCTCATTGGTCAACAATTGAATAGAACCTACTGCCAATACCCTCACCTCATTGACACCTTGCAAGCTGGTAAACCAATCAGTCTCCAGGTTTTCCTGTGTCTCGAGATAAATGGATACTTGGCCATTGCTCGACTTAAGGTTCTCCAATGAATCTTGTACCATGACCTTTCCCTGATGAATGATCACTACCCTATCACACATTGCTTCTACTTCTTGCATAATATGGGTACTAAGGATTAAGGTTTTCTCTAAGCTAATAGACTTGATTAATTTACGGATTTCGACCAATTGATTGGGATCTAAACCCGTTGTGGGCTCATCTAGGATAATTACATTTGGATCATGGACCAAAGCTTTTGCCAAGCCCACTCTTTGACGGTAGCCTTTGGAAAGCGCCCCAATCTTTTTATGCTTTTCTGTCTCCAGACCACATGATGCAATTACCTCTTGCACTCTTCTTTTGGCCATAACTCCTTTTACACCATAAATCCCAGCCATAAATGTCAGGAATTCCTTTATATACATCTCCAAGTAAAGAGGGTTGTGTTCAGGTAAGTACCCAATTTGCCTACTCACGTGTTGAGGATGTTCAATCACAGAAATCCCATTAACCAAAACATCTCCATGATCAGGCAGTAGGTAACCTGCTGCAATTTTCATAGTTGTGGACTTCCCCGCTCCATTAGGTCCTAAAAAACCTAAAATCTGACCTGAAGAAGCTGAAAAACTCACACCGTCCAGCGCTTTTTGATCTTTATAGTTTTTGCTGAGCTGTTTTACTTCAAGAGACATACTATTGCTTTCCTTTTGGGCGAAGAGGCCTGCACTCCACATCTGCTACAAAATAATTGTGATGGGTTTCCAAGGTTTGCACCATCGTGGTAGCCACATCTTCTGGGCGCATCATATTTTCATGTGCATTCATTCCTTCGATGTTATCAAAGAAATTGGTTTTTACAGAACCAGGATAGATGGTAGATACTTTTATACCAAATTCTCTCAACTCCATATACAAAGCATGAGAAATCCCTTTGACCGCATGCTTGGTGCCACAGTAACCTGCAAAATTAGCCACTCCATTTAACCCTGCAATAGAGGCTACATTCAAAATATGCCCCTCATCTTGGGCCTTCATATTGGGAACCACCCTTTTGGTGACATAAAATATCCCATGCACGTTCACATCAAACATTGATTTCCAATCCTCACTCGACATTTCATCGATCGCCCCAACCACCCCAAAACCAGCATTATTGATCAAAATCCTTATATCTTCTCCTAATTCCTTAACCGTACTTTTGTAAGCCTCATCGACAGATGCTTCATTAGCAACATCACAGCTAAAAAAATGAAAGTTATCATGGTTCAAATCAGGCCGGTTTCTCCCCCATCCCGCAACGACAACTCCCTTTTCCAATAATTGAAGAACGACCTCCAAACCTATCCCTTTGCTTACTCCTGTTATAACGGCTGTTTGTCCTTTTAAATTCATGTTGATTAGTTTAGGTTGGATACACAATGCAGAAATCTCTCCCAAATTGTGCCTTTTTTTGGAGTAAAAAAACAATTTAAAACTAAAAACTTATTCAATGGGTATTTTAAAGCCTCCAATCTTTTGCTAATTTTAATTACAGCCAACCATGAAAATAATGTTTAAGAACTATTTAATCTTCCTTATAGCCCTCTTCAGTTCGGCAAGTTTTGCGCAAACCACTTTACACAAAGACATAGATGATCGGTCATTAGCCATCAAATCCAAAGTAATCAAGTGGAGAAGGGATATCCATCAAAATCCTGAATTGGGCAACCATGAAACCAGAACGGCAAAGCTAATTGCCGCCCACCTGAGAAGCTTGGGAATCGAAGTCCAGGAACAAGTGGCAGTTACTGGTGTAGTCGGTTTATTGAAAGGTGGCCATGATGGTCCGACAGTAGCATTAAGGGCTGACATGGATGCTTTACCAGTCACTGAGCGTAATGATCTTCCGTTTAAATCGACGAAAACAACGGTCTATAATGGCCAGGAAATCGGTATTATGCATGCCTGTGGACATGACACCCATGTAGCCATATTGATGGGGGTTGCCGAAGTTTTGGCAGGGATGAAAGGCGAAATCCATGGAAATGTGAAATTCATTTTTCAGCCATCGGAAGAAGGTGTTTTTGAAGAAGGCGTGGATTCATGGGGAGCCAAACAAATGGTTGAAGAAGGGGTAATGGAAGGTGTAGATGCCATTTTCGGTTTGCATATCAACTCACAAACTGAAGTAGGAAAAATCAAATACAGATCCGGCCCAGCCATGGCTGCAGTGGACAACCTGAAACTAACCGTGAATGGCCGCCAGGCTCATGGTGCCTACCCCTGGTCATCGGTTGATCCTATTGTCACTTCCGCTCAAATTGTCAATGCTCTTCAAACCATTATCAGTAGAAATGTCAATATCACAGAGAATCCCGCTATAGTCACCATAGGAAGTATTCATGGAGGTGTCCGTCAAAATATCATCCCCGAAAAAGTGGAAATGCTAGGAACAATCAGAACTTACGGTACTAAGCAACAAAGCTTGATCCATAAAAGAATACATGAAATCGCCACCAATACAGGAGAAGCTGCCGGAGCAAATGTGGATGTGGTCATTGATAAAATATATCCGGCTACAATAAATGATTCTGATCTAACTGAAAAAATGGTTCCTACATTGCAACTAGTGGCCGGTGCAGAAAACCTAATTTACCATGACCCTATCACTGGAGCAGAAGACTTTAGCTACTTCCAAATGGAAGCCCCAGGCCTATTTATCTTTTTGGGAGGAATGTCCAAAGGGGAAGATCCTGCAGATGTGGCTGCACACCATACACCTGATTTTTTTATTGATGAATCAGGGCTTTTGCTGGGAGTAAGGGCCCTCAGTTACCTAACTTTAGACTATATGGAAATGAAATGATCCAAGGAAAATAGGCGATCAACGTATTTATCGCCTATTTTTACTTTTATAGAAGCTTAAAATAATTATTGCTCAAAAACTAATGTGGAAGGATTGGCTCCCAGTTCCTTCAATCCACCGTTGACTGCTTTGATAAATCCAGGAGGCCCACATACATAAAAATGTTGGTGCTCAAAATCTCCAATTTTGGATTTTAAATAAGCCTTATCAATCATTCCCTTATCATAAGCTGTATCCTTTTGCTTCGCGATGATATTGATAAATTTATGACCCAATATTGTCTTCAGCTCTTCGTATAGAATGATATCGTCATTGGTTTTATTAGCAAAAATCAACTTGCTAGTACCAACCTTATTCTTTTTGCGAAGCTGCCTTAAAATGGCTATAAAAGGAGTAATACCTGCTCCACCAGCTATAAAGACCCCTTCTCCTTGAAAGGATATTGTTCCCCAAGGATCTCCTATTTCCAACTCATCTCCTACTTCAGCTTCGCCTAACCTTTTGGTCACCCCCTGATGACCTTTATAGGATTTGATGATAAACTCCAAATAATCATCTGACGGTAAACTAGTAAAAGTAAAAGGACGCTTTTCAGCTTCCCACCCTGCTTTTAGCAAACTCACCTCTGTAGCTTGGCCGGGTTGAAAATCATACCCATGAGGCTTCTCCAACTTGTAACGGCTCACATCATGTGTAACCTTTTCTTTCTCTAATATTTTTACTCTGTAAGTTGCCATACTTGAACTTACAAAAAACCAAGTGATTATTATAATCCAAAGCCAATATACTACCTTAAAAAAAGGCAGAAAAAAACCGTTTTATTCACATTTCAGAAACCAAATCTTTTATTATCGCAGTCATTTTTGGTTCAGCAATGGCTGCTGCCGCAATCACTTCTTGGATGGAAATCTTCTTGATCTTACCTGGTGAACATAAATCTGTAATGGCCGACAAGGCAAAAACCGGCAAACCCATTTGCCGCGCAACTATCACTTCTGGCACAGTACTCATCCCCACTGCATCCGCCCCAATAGTCCTCAGGTATCGGTATTCAGCTCTCGTCTCAAGGTTGGGACCTTGAACACCAACATATACTCCTTGATGTATTCTAATTCCTTTTTGATCGGCTACTTTTATAGCTTTATCTATTAGCTCCAATGCATAAGGCTCACTCATATCCGGAAATCTCACTCCAAACCCATCCAAATTTTTACCCCTCAATGGGTTTTCCGGAAATAGGTCAATATGATCATTGATAACCATTACATCACCTATTTCAAATGCTGGATCAAGTCCTCCTGCTGCGTTGGAGACGATTAGCTGCCTGATTCCCAATCGTTTCATTACCCTAACAGGAAAGGTTACTTCTTTCATATGATAACCTTCATAATAATGAAACCTCCCCTTCATCGCCACTACGTTAATTCCAGACAATTTTCCGAAGACCAACTCTCCACTGTGAGTTTCCACCGTAGAAATAGGAAAATGAGGTATTTTGGCATATGGAATCTCTTGATCTATCTTGATATGCTCTATCAATTGTCCTAATCCAGTACCTAAAATTATGCCCACTTGGGGTACATCTTTTACCTGTTGGTTGATATAGCTTACAGCTTCTTCAATTTGTTCAAGATAGGGATTGGGCATGTCTTTTATCATTTTTATTTGGTTATGGATAATCTTCGCTCTTATTTTGAAAGGGATAATAATTTTTCTGAGACTTCTTAAGAAACTTTATGACTTACGATATTGTATATTAAGGAGCAGTTTTGCAAGTATAAGTAGATTCATTCATGATAAAAATAATAGTAGGTACCAATAGAAAAAATGCAGTTTCCAAAACCATAGCCCAGTTATACCAAGATATACTGACGGAAATGGGAGCCCAAAATGAATTAATTGACCTGAGGGAACTGCCCAATGATTTTGTCTTTACAGCCCTTTATGAAAACAATGGCCAAAATGAAGTCTACAACGAGTTGCATGACCGTATTAAGGCAGGAAATAAATTTGTTTTTATCGTACCGGAATACAATGGCTCTTTTCCTGGGATATTAAAATCGTTTATTGATGGCATGACCTATCCCAATACATTTAGGAATAAAAAATGTGCTGTGGTGGGGATTTCATCAGGAATAGGCGGAGGTGGCATCGCATTGAGCCACCTTACCGACATATTCCACTACCTGGGCATGCATGTTCTGGCCAATAAGCCAAAACTTGCCAAAATTGAGGAAAACATGTCTAATAACTTGCTCACCAACAAGTTTTACATAGACCTTTTGAAAACCCAGGCAGAAATGTTGATTAATTTTTAATCAACATTGTCATGTAAAAACCGGTTATTGCCCAGAATCTCATTGTCATCATTTAAATTAAACTTGGACAAATTGGTTTCCGAACTGTGTTGCACATCCTGGAGTTTTACATTTTTCCTTAAATAAGCAGGCTTATCAAGCTTTTCTTTGAACTCCTCGGGAGTTTGATTGGCTGCCCTTAGGTTTTTTAACCTTTCAAAGCGCTCATGTGCGCGTTGCATGGCCTTTTGCTTGATTTGCTCATAGTAATCATTATTGTAAGCTGCACCAGCATTGCTCTCTTCCTCACGTGGCATGCTATTGCGCTGCTCAGCCTTAGGTTCCTCGTCATACAATGGAGTCACTTTTCTTTCTGGAGAAGGACTTGCAGGTACAAACTCAAACTCATCATCTTGTGATGTTGGAGTCGGATAATTATAATCCTCTTCAGTATCCACGTGGCTCTGGCTTGGCATTGGTTTAGCAGATGAAGAATTAGTTTCTTCATAATTGTTACCATTGTTAGATGGTGTAGGCTGCTTGATCGTAAAAGTAAAGGTCTGACCAGAGGATGCAGGACTATCCTCTTCTACTTTGGTTGTTTTACCTGAATCCAAATCAATTACTTTTTTCGAATTTTCTTCTTTTTCCTGCTCTATTTTCTTGGCTTTGTCAGCTTCATCTTTTGTCAGAGCACCAGTCTGAAAACCTGTTGCAATCACAGTAACTCGGATTGCCTTTTTCAAATCAGGGTCGATACCTTGACCAAAGATTACTTCCGCATCATCTCCTGCACGTTCCTGAATGTATTCCGTGATTTCACTCAATTCATCCATAGAAAGCTCCTCTTCTTCACCTGACATGATGGACAATAGGATCTTCTCAGCGCCCTTAATATCCACATTGTTTAACAATGGTGAAGCTATAGCTTTCTCTGCAGCCTTGATCGCTCTGCCTTCCATCTCTTCAGTAGCAGAACCCATCACGGCAGCTCCGGCATCTTTCATCACGGTCTTCACATCTTCAAAGTCGACGTTCACATCCTGATGAACAGTGATGATTTCCGCAATTGACTTTGCCGCTGTACTCAGCACATTATCCGCTTTTCCAAAAGCAGAACGGATAGGCAAGTTGCCATAAACCTCTCTCAACTTGTCATTGAGAATGACCAAGACGGTATCGCAGTTGGCTCTTAATTCTTCAATACCTCTTTGGGCTGCTCCGGTTTTTTTACGGCCTTCAAAAATAAACGGTGCAGTGACAATACCCACTGTAAGTATGTCCATATCCTTGGCAATCTTGGCAATCACTGGGGCCGCACCCGTCCCGGTGCCACCACCCATACCGGCAGTGATAAATACCATCTTGGTATTATCAGAAAGTAACTCCCTGATTTCTTCTTTGCTTTCCAAAGCAGCATTCCTTCCCTTTTCAGGATTGGCTCCAGCTCCCAAACCTTCTGTAAGGTGAGCTCCAATCTGAAGCTTCAAAGGAACCGGACTGCTCTTCAATGCCTGCGAGTCTGTGTTAACTACAACAAACTCCACATCTTTTATTCCTTGGCTAAACATGTGGTTCACCGCATTGGAACCACCTCCTCCCACACCTATCACCTTGATGATAGACTTGTGATTTTTAGGAATATCAAATTTGTAATCTTTCATGATATCTGACATTTTTTCCTCAATTTTTGGTGAATTGTTATTTCTAAATCTTTCTAAATCTCTGTTTCACTGATCAGTAGTTGCCCTCATCTCCGATATCATCCGTGATGAAGTCTTTCAGTCTTCTTCTGATGCTACCAAAAATGTCCTTGCCGGGCATCTCCATTCTGTTTCGGTCATTCTTTGCCTCTACTGGCACGGACTGACGCTGACGGTAATAGTCCTCCCTGTCATCCAAAGCTTTGAAGCCAGCTAACACTAAACCAACAGTGGTTGCATACATAGGACTTTTCACTTCTTCAATCTTTGATTTGCCCAAGTGCTCATTAGGGTAACCAATTCGTGTATCCAGCCCCGTCATATACTCAAACAATTGGCCTACACCTTGCAGCTGGGAGCCACCGCCTGTTAGGACAATGCCTCCTGCTAGTTTCTTATAAAGGCCGCTGGCTACAATTTCTGACTGCACCATTTCGATGATTTCTTCCATTCTTGCTTCAACGATGTAAGCCAAGTTTCTGATAGAAATTTCTTTTGGAGGCCTGTTTCTTAGGCCAGGAATAGAAACAATCTCATTAGGATTTGCTTCTTCAGCGATGGCTCTACCAAATTTGGTTTTTAGCAATTCCGCTTGGTTTTGCATTACCATGCAACCTTCTTTGATATCAGCTGTGATGATATTTCCGCCAAATGGAATCACTGCCGTGTGGCGAATGATGTTATCGTAGAATATAGCTATATCCGTAGTACCCCCACCGATGTCCACCAAGCATACGCCTGCTTCTTTGTCCAAATCGCTAAGGACTGAAAGCGAACTGGCCAATGGCTCAAGAATCAAATCCTTGGACTGAAGATCTGCTCTTTTTACGCATCTGTTGATATTATTGATAGCTGTGGTCTGTGCAGTGATGATATGGAAATCTGCCTCTAAACGGGCTCCTGACATGCCCACTGGATCTTTGATACCATCTTCATAATCTACCGTATAATCTTGTGGCATTACGTGAATAATCGTGTTTCCAGGAGGCACGACAATGTTCTCCATATCATTGGATAATCTGCGTACGTCCTCAATGGTGATTTCATCATCTTTGGTATTTCGGATGATCACTCCATGGTGAACTGAGCTTCGGATGTGTTGCCCGGCAATCCCAACGATCACTTCCCTAATATCAACCTCGGCCATATCTGAAGCTTCATTTACCGCTTTTTGGATAGCATTTACGGTTTTGTCAATATTGGTAACGATGCCCCGGATTACTCCGTCAGACACTGCTTTGCCCATGCCGAGCACCTCCAGTTTTCCGAACTCATTTTTGCGCCCTATGATGGCACAAATTTTTGTGGTTCCAATGTCCAGTCCTACGATTAATTTGTCAGTTTCCATAGCTATATCAATTATTCACAAATGATTTGATCCTTAAATTTCACATTTACCCGTGTGTAGGCATCCCAACCTTTTTGGGGTATGATCTCTTTATAAAAGAGACTTAGTTTTTCAAACTTTGATGCAATGTCCTCTGGCTTTCCAAACTCTATTTCTTGTCTGCCCACTTGCTGGTGCATCGTAATATTTCCTTTTCTATCTACCTCCAAAGAAGCTATCTGAGCGCTCCAGAAATCACTTTTGTCAATGAAGTAAATCAGATCCAATAAGCCTTGATAATCACTGGTAAGATCCTTAGCAGCTAACAGTTCATCTGCTAATGCTCCATTAATGATCAAAACCCTTGAAGTATAATGGGCGGAAGTAGGTAAAATAAAACCTTCGGATGATATATATCCATCGGCTGCCAAAGGCCTACTGATCCTGGCAATCGGCCGATATTGATCCACCGTCACCATCACATCTCCCTTAAGATCAGTATATACCTCTGCATTCTTCACAAAAGGGTGTCCTTCTACTTTTTCTTCCAACTTCCTTAAATCAATGTTTTCCAACCTCTTCCCATCTGATAGGCTTGGAAATTCTTTCAAGAGCATAGAGGAAATCTCATCCTCCTCTACAAAATAAACATCACTAATCCCCTTTACTTTCACAGATAGGCTGTGGTAACTCCTTTCAGCTCCTTTTTTTTCTACGAAGCCAATGAAGACCACCAACACCAGTAAAAGTGCCGTGAATACAAATGATTGCTTTATTTTTAAGTTTCTCAATCCCATTGCTCTATCAGATCATTTATTGGATCAACAAGTCTATCAATATCTCCTGCTCCTAAAGTCACTAAAACTTCAGGCCGCTTTTGGTCTAAAAACCCCAGCAAATCATTCTTACTTTGCAGTGATTTTTCAGATGAAGTAATTCCATCCAATAACATCGCTGCATTCACCCCCTCAATCGGCAACTCCCTTGCTGGATAGATATCCAAAAGGATTACTTCATCCGCCAAAGAAAGAGCTTCAGAAAAACCTTCCGCAAAATCTCTAGTCCTGGTGAATAAATGAGGCTGAAAAATCGCTGTCAGTTTCTTATTGGGGTACATGGCTTTCACCGAACCCAAAAATGCCCTGATCTCTTCAGGATGATGGGCATAATCATCGATATACACTCCCTTCAAATCCTGCCTTTTGATTTCAAATCTTCTTTTGACTCCTCTAAAACTTTCAAGCCCCTTTCTGATCTCTTCCTCAGCTATGCCAAAATGCAAAGCGATGGACACTGCTGATAAGGCATTTTCAACATTATGAAAACCTGGAACCCTCAAAATCAACCCTTCAATCGACTTCTCTTCGCTGACATAATCAAACTCAAAAGAGGCTATTCCGGCCTTGACATTTTCTGCCCTGATCTCTCCTTCTCCCAACCCATATTGACGCACGGTCAAACTGCCAAAATCATTCCTATTTAGCTTTTTCAGGGCATTTTTTTGAATAAATAAAACACCGTCTTTAGGCAATAAATCAATGTACTTTTCAAAGTTGACGGTAAGTTCCTGAGCATCACCGTAGATATCCAAATGATCAGCATCCACACTTGTCACCACAGCAACATTGGGATGCAATCTCAAGAAAGATCGATCAAACTCGTCCGCCTCTACAACTACGATTGGCTTCTCCTCATTTTCCTCATCATGTAGAATCAAATTGCTCTCATAATTTTGGGTAAGCCCTCCCAAAAATGCAGCAATGTTCTTCCCTGCGCTCTTCAACATATGGGCCACCATAGAGGAAGTGGTTGTCTTACCATGCGTCCCTGCTACTCCGACCGTGTACATGGATGACGTAATCATCCCCAAAACTTCAGATCTCTTCTTAAGGTTAAAGTGTTTATCCTGAAAGAAATTCAACTGCACATTATCTTTGGGAATGGCTGGTGTCCAAACGATCAACACATTTTCCTTATCGTGTTTAACAGATTCAGGAATGGTATTCAATGAGTCTTCATAAGTGACTTGCATCCCTTCCTCTTCCAACTTTTTAGTCAATGGGGAAGGTGTTCGGTCGTACCCACATACAGGAATTCCCACATGATTAAACCACCTGGCAATGGCACTCATCCCGATACCACCAATTCCTAAGAAATAAACGCTATGTAACTTATCCCACTTCATTTGATCAAAGCTTCCAATTCTTCTACAATCTCACGGGCAGCATTAGGCTTGCCCATCTTTTTTATATTTTTTCCTAAGCGATCCTGCAGATCAGTATCACTCATCAATTCATCCACTTTCTTGGCCAAACCTTCCACCGCTTCACTATCCTTTAACATCAAGGCTGCCTCCTGGTTGACACAAGCCATGGCATTTTTGGTCTGATGATCCTCAGCCACATTGGGGGAAGGAACAAAAATCACCGGCTTTCCGACCAAGCTCAATTCAGAAACTGACAGTGCTCCAGCCCTGGAAATCACCATATCTGCCGCAGCATAGGCCAAATCCATTTCTTTGATAAACTCCAGAGCTTGTATAAACTTCAACCCTGAGTTTTCTACCTTATCAGCCATTTCCTCGAAGTAAAACCTCCCTGTTTGCCAAAGCAATTGATATCCTTTCTCCTCAAAATATTCCATTGAAGCCAAGACAGCTTGGTTGATGGTTCTTGCACCTAAGCTCCCTCCCAAAACCAATATCACAGGTTTATCATCATCAAGCCCAAAATGCTTCAATGCAGCTTCCTTTTTATCCGATAAGTTCAAAATGTCCTTGCGAACAGGGTTACCCGTAAAATGGATCCTATTTTCAGGAAAGAACTTTTCCATCCCGTCATAGGCAACGCAAAAAGCCTTAGCCTTCTTCGCCAATAATTTATTGGTCAATCCCGCATAGGAATTTTGCTCCTGGATCAAAGTCGGAATGGCCTTTCTTTGCGCTACATACAATAAAGGACCACTTGCATATCCTCCCACTCCAACCACAGCATGTGGTTGAAAACGTTTGATCAGTTTTCTTGCCTTATTGATACTGTCCCAAAGTTTAAAAGGAAAGCTTAGGTTTTCTAAGGTCAGCCTTCTTTGCAAACCAGCCACTGGTAAACCTTCTATCGCATACCCAGCCTCCGGTACTTTCTGCATTTCCATTTTGCCTTCTGCTCCCACAAAAAGAATCTCGCTCTCTGGATGCTTTTCCATCCAGGCATGAGCAATCGCAATGGCCGGATAAATATGTCCTCCGGTTCCACCACCGCTGATCATGATTCGATATGTGTTCTTCTCTTTAATCACAACTTATACTATTGAGCCATTTGCATGGTATTTTTTCTAATAGCATTGGTATCACCTGCAAAACCATCTTCATGGTCTCCGCGGCTTACACTAAGGATAATTCCTAAGGAAATCCCGGTAAACAACAAGGAAGTGCCTCCCATACTCAGCAGAGGCAATGGCTGACCAGTAATTGGACCTAAACCCACCGCAACGGCCATATTTACCAAGGCTTGAATCACCAGTGCAAAGCTCAAACCAGCGGACAGTAAGCCTCCAAAGGGTCGATTTGAAATGGCTACAATCCTCATCCCACGATACAATAGCGCGAGATAGAGAAACAATACTACGCCTCCTCCAATCATACCATATTCCTCAATGATAATGGCATAGATGAAATCAGAATACGGATGGGGAAGTGAATTTCTTTGTTCACTGTTTCCAGGTCCCTTACCCGCAATCCCTCCAGTGGCAATTGCCATATATGACTGTTGTGCCTGATAAGGAATATCCTCATCAGACATAAAGTTTTCTATCCTTGAAAAGAAGGTTCCTCCTCTTTGACCTAAGAAAATCGCTGAGGTCAGCGCCAAAAAACCTATTAAACAAACGGCAATCAAGAACTTCACTGGCACCCTACCGATAAACATCAGCAATAAACAAGTGCTCAACAACATTACAGCTGTGGACATATTGGCCAAACCAATCAGCATACAGATCATCCCAATCCAGATCATCACTGGAATAAATGTTCTCTTGAAGTCCTGAATGTTTTTCTGCCGCTTAGCCAACATCCCTGCCACTGCTGCTATCAAAGCCAACTTGGCCAGATCTGATGGTTGAAAAGCCTGATTGATGATCGGAATGGTCAGCCATCTATTGGCATCGTTGACATTGGAACCAAACAAATAGGTAATGGCCAATAAAGGCACTGAGACCCAAAGAGCCATCAAACTGATCTTAGAATAATACTTATAAGGCAATCTGTGTGCTCCCCACATCACGACCAAACTCAAAAGCACCAACATGGAATGCTTAATCAAGTAAGCCTCGGTATTTCCTCCCATTCTACGGTAGGCCAAAGTACCTGTGGCAGAATACACCACAAGAATACTAATGATGGAAAGCACCATCACGATTCCCCAAATCATGGGATCACCCTTCAAGTTTTTATCGATCCAAGCTTTGACCTTAACCATACTTTTATGACTTCATTTTTATTACTGCTTCTCTAAATTGATCTCCCCTGTCTTCATAGTTTTTGAATAAATCAAAACTCGCACAGGCCGGTGACAATAAAACCACATCACCCATCTCTCCTTTTTCAAGTCCCCATTTTACAGCTTCTGTGACCTTCTGTGTTTCCAAGATCTCTGGAATCACACCTTCAAAAGCTGCTTTCAGCTTTTCATTATTCTTTCCCAAACAGATCAAGGTTTTAACATGCCCTCTCACTTTTGGGATTGTGACTTCATAGTCATTTCCTTTATCCACTCCACCTGCTATCCAGATCAAAGGCTCCTTGTAAGCTGACAATGCATAAATTGTGGCATCTACATTGGTTCCTTTGCTGTCATTTACAAAAACTACCCCGTTTATTTCTCCCACTTTCTCCATCCTATGCGGAGCGTTCTTAAAGTCTGCCAGGCCTGTCTTGACCGCCTCCTCATTAGCTCCAGCCAATAGGGCTGCATTGACAGCACACATGACATTGAGCATATTATGATCTCCTTTCAAAGCCATCTCACTTTCAGGAATGGCCAACATATGATCATTAAAGTTGACCTTCACCTCACTCCCATTGAAAAAGCTGCCATCTTTTACAATCTTTTCCAAAGACACTTCATGAACTTTAGGCTGAATCACCAACTCATTTAATCCTTTCCAGATATTTTGATCTTCACGAAAGTAGATAAAGTCATCATCTCCATCCATTTGTTTCAGCAAGTTCAGTTTCGAGTGGATGTAGTTTTCCAACTTGTACTCATACCGATCCAAATGATCTGGTGTAATGTTCGTTAGCACAGCAATCTTTGGCTTCAGGGTCTTGAACCCATCGATCTGAAAACTGCTTACTTCCAGCACCCACCAGTCATGATCCTCACCTACCAGTTGGCTAGCCCAGCTCTTCCCTACATTTCCTCCCATACCTACATCCAAACCACTCTTCTTCATCAAATGATAGGTCAGTAGCGTAGTAGTGGTCTTACCATTCGTTCCAGTAATGGCAATCACCTTTCCTTTGGTGAACCCATAGGCAAATTCCAGTTCATCTATCACCGGAATTCCTTGCTCGATGGCTGCTGAAACTATCACATTGGTAAAAGGAATCCCTGGACTTTTGATGATCTCGCCTTGACCTAAAATTCGTTCCTGAGTATGCTGGCCTTCTTCATAAGAAATACCAGCTTCGTCAAGCGTATTCTTCCTATTTTCACTGATTTTGCCTCCGTCTGAGACAAAAACATCATAGCCGTTTTTCTTGGCCAACAATGCTGCGCCTACACCACTCTCTCCTGCTCCCAATATGGCTATTCCCTTCATACCTTATCGCAATTTTAACGTGGCCAATGTGATGATTGCTAACAAGATTCCTACAATCCAAAAACGTGTCACGATCTTTGATTCGGGAATTCCACCCTTTTGATAGTGGTGATGCAGAGGGGACATCCTAAAGATTCTTCTGCCCTCTCCGTATTTCTTTTTGGTATACTTGAAATAGCTCACCTGCATGATGACAGACAGGTTTTCTATCACAAAAATCCCACAAAGCACCGGGATCAAAAGCTCCTTGCGCAAAGTCAGACACAGCACAGCTATTACACCTCCCAACATCAAGCTTCCGGTATCTCCCATGAAAACCTGCGCTGGGTATGAGTTGTACCATAAAAAGCCAACGCAAGCTCCCAAAAAGGCAGCACAGAAAATCACCAGCTCACCAGAATTGGGAATAAACATGACATTGAGATACTGCGAGAAAATGGCATTACCACTGATATAGGCAAAAATGGCTATTGCCAAACCTATAATAGCGGAAGTCCCTGCTGCCAAGCCATCAATTCCATCGGTTATATTGGCCCCGTTTGATACCGCAGTGATGATAAAAATCACCAACAAAATATATAAGTAAGGGGTAAAATCCTCTCCAAGGAAACCAAGGAAATTCTCATAATTAAGTTCATTCTTCTTGGTAAAAGGAATGGTGGTCTTCATGACCTTTACATCTTTGAAAGCTGGGGTCTCTACAACTCCTTCCTCTATGGATACCGGGTTTTGAAATTCTCTCACCACCACATCTTCATGGAAATAAAGGGTAGCTCCAACGATAATTCCAATTCCCACTTGTCCAATTATTTTGAACTTCCCTGCAAGGCCTTCTTTGTTCTTCCTGAAAACCTTAATGAAATCATCCAGAAAGCCAATTCCTCCCAACCATACTACAGTCACCAACAATAAAATGATATAGACATTATAAACATCTGCAAACAACAAAGTGGGAATGATAATGGCCGCAATCATCATCAACCCGCCCATGGTTGGCGTTCCTTTTTTTTCTGATTGGCCTTCCAAGCCTAGGTCTCTTACTGTCTCTCCAATCTGCATTTTTCTGATCCAATTGATCATACTTTTGCCAAAAGTGATGGCAATGATCAATGACAGCATAGCAGCCATACCCGCTCGGAAGGAAATGTACCTGAAGACACCTGCCCCAGGGAAATCAAACGCGCTGTCGATATAGTCAAAAAGATGGTAAAGCATTTATTTGTTTGTATGTATCAGTTGCATTAATTCTTTTACTGTTTGGAAATCATCAAAAGGGTGTTTCACTCCCTTGATCTCCTGGTAAGTTTCATGTCCCTTACCTGCAATAAGGATAATATCCCCTTTCTCGGCCATGACACATGCCGTTTTGATCGCCTCCCTTCGGTCAGCAATAACGAGGGTCTTTTTGAAAGCCACCGGATTTACCCCTGCCTCCATGTCCTTCAGGATATCCATTGGCTCTTCATCCCTAGGATTGTCAGAAGTCAAAACCACCTTTTCGCTCATCTCTGTAGCGATCTTCGCCATGACAGGACGCTTGGCCTTATCCCTATTTCCTCCACAACCCACTACGGTAATGACTTTTTCACCACCAGTCCTTACTCCTTGAATCGTTTTAAGTACGTTTTCCAAAGCATCAGGAGTGTGCGCATAATCTACAATAGCTGTGATTCCCTCCACTACTAACTGGTCAAACCTTCCATTTGCCCCTTTGATTTTGGAGAGCTGCATCAATACTTCATCTTCTTCTTCTCCCAGTAGTACGGCTGAACCTAAAACACTGGTAATATTATAAGCATTGAATTCTCCTATCAATCGAAACCAAGCCTGCTTGCCATTGATATCCAACTCCAACCCTTGAAGAGTATTGCTGATCACCTTGGCTTTAAAGTCGGTAGGATATTTCAATCCATAAGTATGCTTATTGGCTTTGGTGTTTTGCATCATCACCATCCCGCGCTTATCATCAGCATTAACCAAAGCAAAGGCATCCTTAGGTAACTCATCAAAGAGTTTTTTCTTGGCCTTAATGTAATCATCAAAAGTCCCATGATAATCCAAATGGTCATGGGAAATATTGGTAAATACAGCCCCTGCCAAAGTCAATCCGGCCATTCTCTCCTGAACGATCGCATGCGAACTGGCTTCCATAAAGCAATGGGTACAGCCTTTTTCTACCATCCCCGCCATAAGCTGGTTGATAGCGACACTGTCAGGTGTGGTATGAGTAGAAGGAATAATTGCATCATTAATCTTATTCTCTACTGTACTCAACATACCCGTGACATATCCCAACTCCATGAAAAGCTTATGCAATAAGGTCACACAAGTAGTTTTTCCATTGGTTCCTGTAACTGCCACAACCTTCAATTTGCTAGAAGGATTACCATAGTAATTAGAAGCCATTACCCCCAAAGCCTTCGCTGAGTCAACCACTTGTACAAAGGTGATTTCCTTGTTCAGCTCCCCTGGAAGGGCTTCACAAACTATACTCTTAGCTCCTTTTTGGATGGCCTGAGCAATAAACTCATGTCCATCCACCTGAGTGCCAGCCACCGCCACAAACACCGACCCTTCACCGACTTTTCGGCTGTCGAAGACAATATCTTTCACCTCCACTTCCATATCACCGGTAGTAGATGTCAAAGAGACTTTGTACAATATGTCCTTTAATGTCTTCATCAACTTAATTCAATTCTTATGGTACCTCCTTTTGGCACATTTGATCCGGCCTGGATGGACTGTCTTTTCACCCTTCCTTCACCGGAATAACTCACTCGTAACCCTTTATTTTCCAAGACATATAGCGCATCCCTTAAAGTCATTCCAGACACATCTGGCACCAAAGGAGAATCTACTTTGTTTGGTCTCCAATTAATGGACCTGTTTACCACCGCGGACTTTACCCAACGTTCTGCTCCATCATAGTGATTCGATATGCCGAACTTGTTACAGATCATTTGAAGTTCGTCTGCCATACCGGCCTGAATGTAAGGAAACACGACTTGTGACAACTGCGGAGCAGGAGGTACTGGCTTGGCTTCATCTCTATTCAGTTTCAAATCCTGAGCATATATCTTATCCGCTATTTCTTTGAAAACCGGCGCTGACACATCACCTCCATATGCATTGAACCCTTTGGGACTATCGATCACGATAATCATACTATACTTGGGTTCATCAGCAGGAAAATATCCCGCAAAGGACGTATAATACTTCTTGGTATACCTGCCATTCACCAACTTTTGAGCCGTGCCAGTTTTTCCCGCGATTTTGTATTCGCTATTACTTATATTTTTTGCCGTTCCGTTTTCCACTACACCCTCCAGTAAAGATTGTAGCTGTTTGATCGTTGATTCTGACGCAATACTCCTTCTCAATATTTCAGTATCATATTCTTCTTCCACATGATTACCTTTCTGTATGCGCTGCACGATCATTGGCTTTACCACCTTACCACCATTGGCTACAGCATTATATAAAGTCAAAGTTTGGATAGGGGCCACCTTTAACTCATAGCCGATAGACATCCAAGGCAAAGTGGTTCCATACCAATTTTTCTTGTCTTTGGGATCCTTGAAATAGGGAATTCCTTCCCCTTTGATCTGAAAGCCTAGAGGCTTATCCAACCCCACTTCTTCCACATAGCTCAGGTACTTCGCTGGATCGACCCCAAAATGCTCGTCTACCAATCGTGAAATAGCCACATTGGAAGATTTTTCAAAAGCCTGTCGAATGGTCAATTTTCCATAGCCACCATATTTGGCATCCCTCATGGTCTGGTTATAGAATTTGTATACACCATCACCCGTATCCACAGTATCTTTCAGGTTCACTTTTCCTTCTTCCAACAAGGCCAGCATGGAAAGCAACTTAAAAGTTGACCCTGGTTCTGTCAACCCTTGTTCACCTACCGCATAGTTATAATACTCACCATATCCTGAACCATTGTCCTTTTTCTCCAAATTGGCTATTGCCTTGATATGCCCAGTCTCTACTTCCATCACCACCACACAACCATACTCAGCATCCTTGTTCATTAATTGTCTCAAAAGTGCTGACTCCGCCACATCCTGAATATTGATATCAATAGTGGTCACAATATCATACCCATCCTCAGGTCGGATATCCTCTGCATCATGAACAGGCTTCCACGTTCCTCCTGCAATTTTCTGGAACAATGCCTCTCCGTTCTTTCCTTCCAGATAACCATTGAAACTGTACTCAATTCCAGCCCCATACCTGTCTTCATTCAAAAACCCAACGGTCCTTCCTGCTAGATTTTTAAAAGGCCTATATCTTTTTTCTACCTTTTCGAAAATGACTCCACCACCCATTCTACCATTACGGAAAATGGGCCAGGATGACATCATTTGTTTTTCTTGATAGCCAATTTGTTTTCTATTAAGCACCAAATACCTTCTGCCATCTATCCGGGCATCATTAATAATTCTTTTGTAGGAAGCCGCAGACTTGTCTTTGTAAAAAGCAGAAAGATTCCTGGCCAACGAGTCAATACCAGACCGGTACAATTCTTCATCCGCTATACCTGGATCAAGAACCACCCTGTAAAAGGGCAGACTCGTAGCCAATAAGCTTCCGTCGCTGCTGTAAATGTTACCCCGGGTAGCACTGACTTTCCTGTATTGGAGGTTAATATCCTGCGCTTTCTGCCTCCATTTATCCCCATCCACAAACTGAACATGGGCTATCCTGTACAAGATAGCCCCCGCAAAAATCACCATGACCAAAAAGGCCAGCCTTACCCTCAGTAATATGGATTTCTTAATGTTCATTTATCTCTAATAATCTTTATCGGAGGTTCTTCTATTTCGTAAATGTTTAACACCTTTATTTTCTTTGCCACTTCGGATTGTTTGCTGCTGAACATATATTCAGCTTCCAGAGTAGTGACATCAGCCCTGAGATCTTCCACCTCCTGCTGAAGCTTCTCTATTTCCCTAATAGTACTCTCAGCTTTGTGATTGCTCCAGATATACACCAAGGCCAAAAAAGCAGCATAAAAGAATGGAGGCACCAATCTAACAGGGATTCCCTCTCCCAACCAATCACTAATTTTCAGTTTTTGGTCGATAAACGAAAAGAGATTTTTTCCATTGCCAGCATTACCTGAATTCCGGCTTTCATTGCTTCCTCTTTTTATTTTTTTCTTAAAAGTATTTCCTTCCATGATTATACTTTTTTAGCGATTCTTAACTTGGCACTTCTGGCCCTATTATTTAAAGCAACTTCTTCTGGGTTTGCCTGGATAGCCTTACGACTGACTGGCTCCAAAGGACGTATTAGGTTACCATAGAAATCCTTTTCAACTTCTCCCTGAAGCTTGCCTTTATTGATAAAGTTTTTCACCATCCTGTCTTCAAGGGAATGGTAACTCATTACCACCAACCTGCCACCAGGTTTCAAAACCTCTACAGTTTGGTGCAACATTTCTTCCAAGGCCCCCATTTCATCATTCACTTCGATCCTTAGGGCCTGAAAAACCTGAGCAAAATATTTAAACTCCCTTCCTCGGGGAGCCATCTTTTGAAGCAGTTGCTTAAACTGCTCTATTGTTTCAAACTCTCTAACGGCCCGATCAGAGACCACCGCCTGCGCTAAGGTTTTGGCATTTTTGACCTCTCCATAGATGCCAAAAATTTTATGCAGCGCACTTTCCTCATAAGTATTGAGAACTTTCTTGGCAGACAGGCCAGCCAACTGATTCATCCGCATATCCAAATCACCATCAAAACGGGTAGAAAAACCTCTTGTAGGCTCATCTATCTGATGGGAAGAAATTCCTAGATCTGCTAATATCCCATGTACTTTATTGACCCCATACAGCCTAAGGTACCTTTTAAGATCCCTGAAGTTAGCTTGAACAAAGGTGAAATTTGGATGTTCCAGCGCATTGGCCGCAGCATCCTCATCCTGATCAAATCCATATAAGTGACCTTCCGGCCCCAAATGCTTCAGAATTTCCTTGGAGTGACCACCTCCCCCAAACGTTAAATCCACATATACGCCATCTGGACGTATAGCCAGCCCGTCAATGCATTGGGACAGCATTACGGGGATATGGTATTCAGCAGCACTCATTTCTTGGAATCAGATAAATATTCTCTGGCCTGTTCAGCAAAAACTTCAGAATCCCCAATCAAGAAGTCATCATACTTCTGAGGATTCCAAATCTCGATGGTCTTACCCATACCCACTACCACTACTTCCTTGGTAATCTCAGCAAAATGCAATAACGGCTTTGGAATCGAGAACCTCCCAGTAGTATCCAACTCCACTTCAGTATTTCCACGATAAAAGCTTCTTTTAAAATTCCGCTGTTTTGGATCAAAATCATCCAATGCCGATACTTTCGCGTCCAATTTCCGATACTCGCTCATGGGATAAAGCACCAAGCAGGGATCAAAACCTCTCCGCATTACCAACTCATTCCCATAGGTTTCCGGTAATGCCGCCTTTAGCTTGGCAGGCAAAACCAGACGTCCTTTGGCGTCAAGCTTGCAGTAATATTCACTAGAGAAATTGCCCATGTTTTTCTTAACGAGTCCCGTTCAAATACAAAAGTAATAAAAGCATCCACACAATCCACCACCTTTCCCCACTTTTTCCCACTACTTTATAAAAGTATCCAAAACTTTGATTTTTCCCAATATTTTAATAAAAAATATCCTAGCTACACACTGGTTCCCACTTACTTACGGGCCAAAAAGTTCATTTCAGATAAAGCACTAAAAAAGCTTTAGAGGACAAATAAAGCCAATTTTCAGCTAAAAAAGGCTATTTTTAAAGTAAAACAGCCCTGTTAAAACTTCCCAGTGGGGGAAATTCCCATGCATTCCCAAGATTTGATTTTTTTATGATTTTCTTGAAAAAAAATTCGCAACTGGATTGCGAAAAGATGTAATTTTTGATAAAAAATCCAAAAAACTATTTTGTTTTATACACAAAAATTAGCTGATACTACACAAATAAACTACCTACTTTTTCCTCAGAATTGTATATTTCACCAAATTTTCCAAAGATGTTTTGTACTCTGAATCTGGTAAACCAGACAGTATATCAAGCGCTTCCTGAAAGAATTTATTCATAATTTCTTCGGCGTAATCCAAGCCACCAGAAGCCTTCACAAATTCGATAACTTGATTGACAGCCTTTTTATTTTCGTTTTTATTTCGGATGAGATAAATGATTTTCTTTTTCTCAGTCCAACTGGCATGATTCAAAGCATAAATGAGCGGCAAGGTCATCTTTTTCTCTTTGATATCTATTCCTACAGGCTTGCCTACTTCATCCTCTCCATAGTCAAAAAGGTCATCCTTAATCTGAAATGCCATCCCTACCTTCTCTCCAAAATCACGCATTTTCTCTACTACCAACTCATCCCCTCCAGCGGTAAGGGCTCCAACAGCACAGCAAGAAGCAATTAAACTGGCCGTCTTCTGACGAATGATGGTATAATATATATCCTCAGTAATATCCAGATTACGGGCTTTGGCAATTTGGAGCAATTCTCCCTCACTCATTTCCCGAACCGCATTGGAAACGATTTTCAATAAGTCGAAATCTCCATTATCCACACTTAATAGCAACCCTCTTGAAAGCAGGTAATCGCCCACCAAAACTGCAATCTTATTTTTCCAAAGGGCATTAACAGAAAAGAAACCTCGACGGTAATTGGCATCATCCACCACATCATCATGTACCAAGGTCGCTGTATGTAATAACTCAATTAAAGCAGCTCCCCTGTAAGTGGACTCAGTGATGCCGCCTGTCACACCAGCTGTTAAGAAAACAAACATAGGACGCATCTGCTTTCCTTTTCTTTTTACGATATAACTGGTAATGTGGTCCAGGAGCTTGACCTTGCTTTTCATAAAAGATCGAAACTTCTTTTCGAAGTCGGTCATCTCGACAGCAATAGGGGCTTGTATTTGTTTGAGGTCTGGCTTCATCGCTTTTTTGGTGATGCAATAATACAATCTAATAAACCATTGACAAAATAGAGGGGATGATTATTCCAAAGCAATGTCATCATTCAAGGCCTTTTAGCCCATTGATTAAAAAAGGTAAGAGAAATTCAAGCTACCCAAAAGCTGCCCCTTTGCAGCCTCAGTCTCCTTACTTCGGTAAAAAAACCTGTACGAAAAGCCAAACTTAGGATAAGCCAGTACCAATTCGCCAAAATATTCATTGACCATCTTTTCTGGCACCATCCTAATAACGCCCCAGTCAGCCCTTTCACCAACGCCTTGGATGGTTGCATTCCAAAAGACCCGTTTAAATTCCATTCCTCCATGAAAATAGATTTCCGTTCCCCCACTTTGTCCCACTCGTGAGCCAGTGATATAACTTTGGCCTGAATGATTAAACTTCCCCAGTCTAAAAGAAGGAGATAAACGTATACTTCGATCAAAAGTCCCTAAAGCAAACTTAGAAGAAAGCCAAAAATCAAAATGCCCAGCATCAATCACTTGATATGCAGCATCTGTCCTAACATTTACCAAAGCACCGCTTCCAATCTGATATCGCCATCCCTGAGGCTGTGGGAAACCAAAAAGACGATGGTACCAAACCTGTACATCCTCAGCTTTTGAGCCAGGACCAACCTTTCCAAGAAGGAGATTGCCTTTTAACCAACCTCTTTTAATCAAGTACTGATATGAAGAATTCAAAAAGAGTATTCCTGCATAAGGCCGGTCATATTTTCTTACATCTTTCTGGGTATATCTCTGTGGGGTATAAATCTGCTGAGATAAATCAAATTTCATTCTGCTGCGGGGGGTCAAATACCGAACATACCCTAGAAAAACGCCATGGGTATAATACCGATCAAAATGGGTAAATGCCAACGCATCATTATCCACTTGCAAAAATATTTCATGTTTTCTTAATGCCTCGTCATCGCTTTGAGCCTGACAACAAATGACTCCAAACATCAAAAAACATAAGGAAAATAAGATTTTATTGGGCTTACTCAATTTTAATGCTTCTAAGTCGAAAAGATGAAGTAAATTATCAAAAAATCTTTATTCATATAGTTTTTGAGGGCATTTCTTAGTGTTTTGTTTTAATGAGCATATTATTTCTGCTTGTTATCAAAGCTTCATTTTTTCATTATCTTTGACAAATCATCAAATCTAATCCCCTTGACTGACGATTATATCAAACATAAATACGACCCCATTCTTCCCCGGAAAGATGAGTGGCCGGTGGTGAAGCTTTCCAAAAACAGAAAAGAATTTGTCCAAACCATAGCTTCCCATAGCAGCGATAGGATCATCAACATCACGGGAAACAATTTAGATCTTCTCAAGGAAGAACTCGAGACCACCCTTTACCGGGAAAGAATGAGAGTAAAGCAAAACCCTTGGTTGGTAGATCCAGATGATGAAGAGGATTTTTGGTCTGGTGTTAAATCTACCTTGGTGCAACTCTCCTCAGAAACCCATAGCACAGAAGAAGACAGAAAAGCGGGGTACCATAAAATCCTTGACAGCATCACCACGCGTTATGCTGAAGAAATCGCCAGTAATTTCAAACACAGTCATTACAAGGCCACTAGAAAAATTGTAACTTTTGGCTTTTCCCGACTGCTCAATGCTGGGAGAGTAAAGGGTTTCGGGTCGATCTTCAGTAAGCAATACACCCTTCAGGACAAAATCCAGATCATTGGTGAGACGGATCAAATCAGGGATCTTGCTTCCAAAGGAACGATAGTCATGGTCCCTACCCATTTCAGCAACCTGGACAGTATTTTGATTGGTTGGACCATCAGCACTTTGGGCATGCCACCATTTATTTATGGTGCCGGACTCAACTTATTTAACATCCAGATTTTTGCCTACTTTATGAATGCCCTTGGTGCTTATAAAGTCGACAGAAGAAAAAAGAATTTACTGTATAGGGAAACCTTGAAAACCTATTCCAGTGAGGCTATCCAGTTTGGATGTCACAGCCTTTTCTTTCCAGGAGGAACTCGATCTAGAAGTGGCAAAATTGAATCCAAACTAAAACTAGGATTGCTCAGCACCGCAATAGAAGCGCAAAGAGCCAACTATGAGCAAGGGCTGAACGATATCAGTGGAAAAGTATTCATTGTTCCTGTCACGATCAACTATCACTTCGTATTGGAAGCTCCCAGTTTGATCAAAGAACACTTGAGCTTAACCGGTCAAGAAAGGTACTATAAGGAAACAGATGAATTTTCCACTTCTTATAAAATCTCAAAGTTCCTGGTAAAGTTTTTCACCAAAGGATCTGATATTTCCGTATCCATTGGACAAGCCATGGATATCCTCGGGAACTATGTGGACAAAGATGGAAACAGCCTAGATAGAAACAACCGCGTCATTGATTGCCGTGACTATTTCCTTTCCGATGGAAAAGTGACGGTAGATCCTCAGCGGGAAGAAGTGTATACTCACAAACTAGGAGAACGGATAGTTGAGGAATTTCATAAAATCAACAGGATTTTCAGCAGTCACCTTGTTGCCTTTACTGCTTTTCAGATGATCAAAAAGAAAAACAGTAAAATGGACCTTTTCAACCTGCTAAGACTACCAGATGACGAACTGATCTTGGAATACAATGATTTCAGGTCAGAATGCCAAAGGGTACTGAACCGAATCATGGAAATCCGTAGTGAAGGACTAGTTCATGTGGCTCCCCATTTAAAGCAAGGCCTAGACGAAATCATTTCTCATGGCTTGGCCAATGTGGGGATGTACCATGCCAAAAGACCACTTATCAAAAACTCTGACAATAAAATCACCACGCAGGACATGAGCCTCCTGTATTTTTACCACAACAGACTTGACGGATATGACCTTGAAAAGCTCTTCAAATAATTTTGACAAACCTGTCGGGGTGATTGGAATTGGCAGTTTTGGTACAGCCATCGCCAATATTCTTGCCGAAAAAAGTAAAGTAATCGTTTATGCCCGAAAGCAGGAAATCGTTGACGAAATCAACTTTCAACATAGTGCGGAAGGAAGGAGCCTCCACCACAATATATCGGCTACAACTGATCCTGAAATAATTTGCGACTCCTGTGAAGTCATGTTCCCAGTGATTTCTTCATCAGGTTTTAGGGAGGTCATGCAAAAATTCGCTCCTTTTCTCCACCCTTACCATATTCTGATCCACGGCACCAAAGGCCTTGCCCTCAATCTCCCCGGTGACAAAAGCCTAGAAGATGTCAGCAAGATCAAAAGGGAGAATATATGCACCATGAGTGAGGTAATCCTCAATGAAACAGTAGTGGTTAGGGTTGGCTGTTTGGCTGGTCCAAATCTTGCCAAGGAACTTTCAAAAGGACAACCAGCCGCTACCGTAGTCGCTAGTAGATTCAATGAGGTTATTGTGGAAGGTCAAAGGCTTCTGCGATCTGACAAATTCCAAGTATATGGAAACCAAGATATCATAGGCGTAGAACTTAGTGGCGTACTCAAAAACACCATTGCCATAGCTTCAGGTGCATTGGCCGGATTAGGTTTGGGAGAAAATGCACGCGGACTCCTTATTTCTCGAGGCATGGTTGAACTGATTCACTTAGGAAATGCACTTGGTGGACAAACTCAATCCTTTATCGGCTTAGCAGGCATTGGAGACCTAGTGGCCACTTGCAGCTCTACGCTTTCCAGAAACTATACTGTTGGCTACCGTCTGGCCCAAGGTGAAACCTTAGAGCAAATCAATGACAGTATGGAAGAAGTCGCTGAAGGCATCAATACGGTTAAACTCATGAAAACTTTCCTAGAGGGAACAGGCATGCGCGCCCCAATCACTGAAAATCTCTACAAAGTCCTTTTTGAAGGTTTTAAGGTGGAAGATGCCTTATACTACTTGATGAAATATCCATTCAATGTGGATATTGATTTTCTGTAGGAAGAAATTTGGAAACTCAAATGACCATTTAAGCTTTATGAAAAACCTTTCTATCTTTTATTTTCTGATCGCTTTCAGCTTACTTTTCTCCTGCAAAAGTAGTCAAGAGCTACTTTACACAGATGGCCCCACCCCTGCCTTAGTGGCTGATGGCTTTGCATTTACGGAAGGCCCCGCGGTAGCTCCCAATGGGGATATCTATTTTACTGACCAGCCTAATAACCGCATTCATCTTTGGTCTGCTGAAACAGGAAAAGTAACTGTCTATATGGAAAATGCTGGAAGAGCCAATGGTTTATTCTTTGATCAAGAGGGCAATTTATTGGCCTGTGCCGATGAAAAATTCCAATTATGGCAAATTGACAAAAACAAAAATGTAAAGATATTGGTGGATGGCTTTGAGGAAAAGGATTTTAACGGCCCCAATGACCTTTGGGTAGATCAAAAAGGAGGAATTTACTTTACCGACCCTTATTACCAGCGTGAATATTGGGAAAGGCAAAAAATGGAGATGGAAAGCCAGCGGGTTTACTATAGAAATCCTGAAAACAAAGAAGTGAAAGTAGTGGCAGACCATTTTGTGAGACCAAATGGTATTATCGGCACAAAAGATGGTAAAACACTTTATATCGCTGATATTGGAGACAAGAAAACCTACAAATACACCGTTCACAAGGATGGAAGCCTTGGTGAGCCTCAACTTTTTACCGCACTGGGATCTGATGGCATGACCATCGATGAGAAGGGGAATGTTTACCTTACTAGCAATGGTGTCACTGTCTTTAATCCTCAAGGGCAGCAAATTGGCCATATCCCCGTCCCTCAAAAATGGACAGCTAATGTTACTTTTGGAGGAAAGGACAGAAAAACCCTTTTTATCACTGCCAGTACAGCTGTTTATACAGTAGACATGAATATTAAAGGAGCTAAATAAGAGTATTCAAATTAATCTTCATTTGAAGGGCGCCCTAAGCTTTTAACTGAAATTCCAAAAGCTTTGGCAGGGTTGACTTTCAAGAGCGTGTTAATATCATGTTGGGTAAAGCCCTGCTCTTCTAAAGCTGGGAGGAGCTCCTTAAAAATCCGGGTGTAGCCAACAATATTTTGATCTGTCTTTTGAGGATCATACCATCCCGCATCATGTGAAATCAATACCTGGTCCAAAATCCCATTTTCCTTGGCAAAGACCAACTTCTCCAAATGCTTCTTCATCTCCCAACCTAAGCCATCAAAACTAATCCAACACCCTGAATCGGCTGCTTTTAAGTATTGAGTCATATCCTCCTCTGCTTGGGCGTGCACCCAAATAAACGCGCTTGGAGAAACATTGAGACCCTTTAAAATGTCTAATTGTGGCCACAAACCCTTAGCCGCTCCAGTGTGAGAGGCAATGGTCAGCCCAGTCTTAAGGTGTGTTTTAGCTGCTGCTTTCACCAGTTTGGCATCCATGACCTCAAGTGGGGCCAAATTATCTACGCTTATCTTTATAAACCCAGGCTTGATTCCTGTATCTTCTATTCCATTTTCAAATTCACTTATCCAACTTTCAGCCAATTGGTCATCAGTCCATTGGTAGGCATATTCAGGTATATGTTTGTTGTTGACCGCACCATACAAACCTGTATTAGTAATAATGGCAATACCAGACTTCTCTGAAAACTGTTGGAGCAAACCAACGTCCCGTCCTAAAAAATTTGGAGTAGGATCAACAAAATAATGTACACCATAGGTATGTAGATCACTTAAATAAGGAAGCATTACCTTTAACACCTTTTCATCGACCCAATCCTCTTGAGAAATACTATCGGCACCAATAAAGTCCACTAATAAATGCTCATGCGTCAACCATACTTTAGAGGTATCTATCTCATTTGTGCCATTAACGGTCTGAATAAATGGCATATCCTTACTTCGAGAACAAGAATGAAAGGACAAGCACAAGACGACAATGATGATATATACTGGGTCATTTCTCATATGGAATAAATTAAATACCTCCAATTAATTTACCATCCTTTCCTTTTCAATCAAATGCCAATGACCTAAAAAAGCCTCTTACTAATGATATAAGAGGCCTTGAAAAGTTTTAATAAGTAATTTGGAAGCTTATTCATGGGATAAAGGAATCCACTGGACTGATAAATCAGGATCTTCCATACCTGCATCAAACGGGAACATTGGCCTTTTGATACGGTTATATTCCAGGCGCATCAAGTCCTGATCCACTCCGCCTGGGGTCAAAGCAAGCAGCCAGTCAGCCCTCATGTTGTAGAGTTCAGGTACAAGGTATCCTATCTTTACGACCACTATATCTGTCTCTTTTGGGTTCAATCCTAAATTGGTAAAGTCACTTTCATGATGATAAGGCTTGCGCTTATTAGTCACTATTACATGTACACTTCCTACTTTGACCACAACTTCTGTTTCTGCGTCCCTGTCACCATGTTCGATGGCTTCCACGGTTCCTTTCAAATTAATCGGCCCAGCATATCTATTATCAACAGCTGCTCCCACAGGTGCATCGACCTCTCCGCCTACACCTGCTTCAACAGCAGCCTTTATCAATTCAGGCCCTGGGATGGACGCATAGATCAAGCTGGGGCCATCTGCTGATTTAAATTCTGGTCTAGCCAAAATTTCCCTCAAAGTCCAGGTCACATCTCCCGCTCCACCAGCAGTGGGATTGTCACCTGAATCACTGATCATAAATGGTACTTTATCACTCTTCAATGCAGCATCCAAAGCCTCTTCAAGCGTAGCAGTTGGTGCTACAAAATCAAACTCATCTCTAACCGCCCAAAAACTTTTAGCCAAATCTTCAGCTGTCTGACCCACCTTTTCTTTATCATCTCCGGTGACCATCACCACTCCATGATTGCGAGGTTCATCAGCCCAAGCATAACCAATCCAGATGGCAGCATCTACTACTCCTTCTTGATCGGCAGCAGGAGCTACCTTGGCATATAAACTTTTCCCAGGCTCAATTCTTGTACTGGTTTTTTCTCCAGGCAATAAGATCGGCACTGGAATATAGGCTTTATAGGCTGGCTTACCCTCACCACTTTCCAGTCTTTCCAAAAGGTTGCCCATGGCTCTTTTTTTGGATTCCATAGCATCCTCATGAGGTGCTAAGCGATAGCAAGTGATGATATCAGAATGCTTTGCCAGCTTATGAGAAACATTGCCGTGCAAATCCATAGAAGTAGAAATAATTGGCTCGTCACCGATTACTTCACGAATTCTCTCAATCATATCTCCTTCAGGATCGTCCAGCCCCTGGACACTCATGGCACCATGAATATCAAAGAATAAACCATCATAAGGACCATTTTCTTTCAACATAGTGAGGGTCTTTCCCATTAAAGACTCATAAGCCTCCTTACTGACAATTCCACCTGGAATAGCATGGCCTTTTACCGTGGGAATCCATTCTGCTCTTTTTCTATTGGTCGAATCGGGTGCCATAAAGGGATAATAAGAAAATATATCGTCTCCGGTCTTGGCATGAAATGCAGCTTCCTCTGTAACAGCAGGAGAAAAAGTACTGGATTCTATTGCCAATCCTGCAATGGCTATGCGAGGCAAGGAAGAAGATTCTTCTTGCTCTGCGGAAGGGTTACAGGAAATCAACCCAACTACAGCAAACAACAAAACAAAGAATTTGGTGAGGGTGAGTGTTTTTTGCATAAATGAAGTTTTTACGTAATTCAACTAATTTAAATAAAAATTTCATCAATGTTTAACCATTCATCAAGTTCTCAACTGCATTTGTGACTATTCCATCAATTTAATATTAAAAAGAAAAATCATAGAGACCTATCAGGGTAATTCAAGCTTCTCCAACCTGGCCAAGAGCGGGGGATGGGAATAGTTAACAAATACATGCAATGGGTGTGGGTTGATCTGTGTCAAGGTTTTGACGGAAAGGGTTTTGAGCGCACTGGCCAACGGTTCTCCCGCGTAAGTCTCTTTGGCATAGCGGTCTGCTTCAAACTCATTCTTTCTACTCAATATATTCATCCCAATTCCCAAAAGAGTTGATATGGGAGAAAAAAGCAATACAAAACCTATAAGGTTGAGATGCACTGCTACCCTTTCACCGCCAAGTGCTTGACTAATTGCTTCACTGTTCACAAACAATGATAAAATAAACAACATCACACCTACTTGAAGCACGCTCAGCACCATGCTTTGAAGGATGTGCTTTTTCTTGTAGTGGCCAATTTCATGTGCCAATACTGCTACCAATTCTTCTGTCGTATTTTGATTGATCAAAGTGTCATACAGCACAACTTTCTTCTGTTTCCCAATTCCAGAGAAAAAAGCATTGGCTTTCGTTGACCGGGTGCTACCGTCAATGACAAAAACATTCTCCAAAGAAAAGCCTACCGAATTGGCATAAGCCATGATACTTTCTTTTAGCTCACCTTCTACCAAAGGTGTCAACTTATTGAAAAGAGGTAAAATCCATGAAGTATAAAACATATTCAGCAGCACCATAAAAAAGGCAGCCACGGCCCAGAAATAGAGCCAAAATGAAGCCCCCAACTGATCGATCAACCAAAGCAACAAGGCCAACAACCCTCCACCAAGAACAATACCAAGCACATAGCCCTTCAACTTGTCCAGCACAAAAGTCTTATGGGTAGTTTTGTTAAAACCAAAATCCTCTTCAATCTTAAATGTATGATAGTAGTCAAAAGGCAGTGACAAAAGGTCTGATGCAATAAAAAGCAATCCAAAGAAAATCAAAGATTGCCAAACGGGGTTTTCCACCCATCCACTTACCCAAGTATCCATAGCGCCAAAAGTTCCCCAAAAAATCAAGCCCAAGGTCACCACAAATGAAAGTAAGCCTGTAAGTAAACTGAAACGATAATTTGTCTTTTGGTAAGCTTTTGATTCTTTTAATTTCTCTTGGTCCAGATGGCTGATAAGTGTTCTTGGAACAACGGGTACCTTTTGGTTTACATTCAACCAACTTATCCATTTATCAAAAAAGAAACCGGCCATAATCAAGCCGATCATCAGGTATTTCAATCCTTCTGCGCTCATGCCGCAAATCTACTAAAATTTGGGACAAGGCAACAAGGTCTCTCTTAATCGTGGTGCTCCAGGGTTACGATCTGGAAATCGATAGGAAATACTGATTTCATGCGCTCCACCGGACTGTATTCCTAACTGAGACACCGTATAATCAAAACTATAGCCAATATCAAGTCCAGTTGGAAGGCTGACGCCTAGTAGCATAACCAAAGCATCCCGATTACTTTCACTATTTAGGGGCTTATAAGGGAGTCCTCGATACCACAATCCGACAATCAGTGGCTCCGCATACAAGTAAGCCCCCATATCCAATTGCTCAAATGGCCCTTGTCTTTTGTAGTTTAGGGTAGGCACAAAATACCTTTGTCTATAGGTATGGGTAAAATCCCTTTTCATGGCTCCATGTCCCAGTGAAATCCGGTAACCGGCATGTGCGGAATATTTTCTAGGCAGTAAACTTTCATCCTCCAAAAATGATTGATTAGGTTGATTGATATGATGGACTGATGCACCAAACCAAAGGTTTTCTGTAAATAGCAAACCACCAAATGATAATGAGAGCATATTCACAGGTTCTCCCAAACCGGACAAGTCTGTATTTCCTGGCAAAGTAGGCCCAAAAGGATCTTCAGGATTGATTTGATTCGCGAACACCAGGTTTTCATAATAACCAATATCCCGACGAATATAACTGGCCTGAAAACCAGGGCGGAAGTAAACTGACTCGCCAATCCTCAATTCATAAGAGTAAATTCCGGAAATAGTCAAAGACCTTAAATCCGCAGCCCCCTCGACATCGTTCATAATCATAAGACCAAAGCCACTGTTATATTGCTCAAGGAATGTATCGGCGTACACTGAAAACGTATTGAACTGGGCATCCAAGCCAGGCCATTGGCTTCGATAATTAGCTCCAATACGTGTTTGTAAATCTGAACCTGCAAAAGCCGGGTTTAAATATAGTGGCGCTGCATAGTACTGACTATATTGAGGATCTTGTCCAAAACTATTGCCAGTAGAGAACGTTAATGCTAAAGCGCAAAAAACTAAATATATATAAGACCTAAACAAATATTTGTTCGTTTATTTGAGTAATATAAGCATATAAACGAAACCTAAGGAAAAGGTGTTTACTGCAGCCCGTAAATTATGAAAAGGACTCCTATTTACATAAATTTCAGATTGATTTATATTTTTTTCCTGATATTTTTGTGCCCTTCCATTTACAACATTACTCACGCCCAAGGCTATAACAATAACGAGTGGATTTTTGGCTACTGTGGACCTGGCACCGAAAATAACTACATTTCTTTCGGTAAAGGAGGCTCACCCAATGTAAACACCCTTCCCGGCAATGTAGTGGTCGGCCAAAACAATAATGCGATCGCTATCAACCCTATTACTGGAGAACCACTGTTTTATACCAACGGAGAACTGGTTTATAATTACCTCAACGAACCCATACAAGGCGCCCCTAATGGTATCAATGGGAATTTTGATGGCATTCAGACGGTGGCTATTTCTCCACTTAACTATGACCCAGAGGGAGAACAAACTTTTTATACCTTTTACATCAGCCCCAGTGGACAATTGCAATACGCTGTCATGGACATGAATGCCCAAGGTGCCGCTCCTGCCAACTCTCCACCAGCTGGAGAGGTAACCAGTCTTGATCACAACATTGGAACAGCTTCAGGTGCTATCGCAGTAGTCAAAACGCCCGATTCCCCCAGTTATCTGATCAGTTTTGAAAATGGACAGCTGGTATCTCGTGAAATCACGGATATTGAGGGTGATTTTATTGAAACGGACAACACAAGCCTTCCTATCACCCCTGAGCGAATTATCTTCGATGAAGCCACAGGCACTTTGATACTCATTCCTGAAAATCCCGAAGATGCTATTTATATTTCCAATTTTGACACGGCATCAGGAACATTTACTACTCCGGAGCCTATTGCAGAATCTCCAGGAACTGTTTCCAATCCACATGGTGGTGCCACTGTCTCCCCTGACGGGAATTATATTATTTATTCTCAAGGTGACAATATACAAAGGGTTCCCATCAATGACTTAAATGCACCAGCAGAGCAACTCCCTGTCCCTCCAAGTTCACTGGAGCCTGTCCAGCAAATTCATGATATCAAGATAGGACCTGACGGACAATTATACTATATCTATCAAGAGCCCAATAACGACGCCTTTTATGTTGGTACCATAGAAAACCCTGCCGAAGAAGAAATAACCGAGGTTATCGTTGACGCTGACCCTTTTGATGGCACAGATTTCTGTGGTGGTATTTTTCCTTCATTTGCACCCAACTCAGATATAGATGTCAATGTGGATTTCACTTGGTCTCCAGCAATGCCATGTATGAACAACCCTCTTCAGTTGACATCTACTTTGACTCCTCCAAATATCCCAATTGAGTCCTATGAGTGGGAGATTAGTCCTCCCCCTGTGGATGAAGATGGTGAAGAAATTGAAATGGACCTGACAGAGGAACATTTATTGATTCCTGCTGATGCCACCGGTGAACAAAACATTACCGTCACCTTGACTGTGACCTTGGCAGATGGAAGCACCGAAACAGTTTCCTACCCGATCACTTTTACTGAAAACAATTTACAGGCTAGCTTTACACCTTCTGACACCACCACTTGTTTACAATGTCTGGACCTCAATGAAATGCTGGAAGTGCAATCCAGTGAAGAAGGCCAAGGCGGTGGTTCTGGCGGTGGTGGCGGTGGAATTGGTATTCCAGGCAATGGAGGAGGGCAAGGGGGAGGCGGCAGTGGCTCTACCTATGAGTATTTCTGGTCCAATAAAAAAGAGGATGGCTGGATTCCTGAAGGGGCCAATGAAGTCTGCGAGCCAGGCACTTATTGGGTTTTGGCCCGTGAACCTGGCTCAACTTGCTACGTCTATGCAGAAACCACAATCAAAATGTGGGATCCGGTGGCCAATGAAAAAGTCAATGACCAAACCAATAACATATGGTACTTCGGGAATGGAGCCGGGCTGGACTTTAACCCTGACCCAGATAACCCCGACGGTCCTTTGCCAAGACCTGTTGAGGATCCTGGTTTCACTTGGGACATTCCTGCCGGAACCACTACTATTTCTGATCAGGCTGGCCAAGTACTTTTCTATACTGATGGACAAACTGTATGGGATTTGAATGGCAATGTCATGCAAGATGGGGATGACATTGGAGGAGATAACTCATCCGCTCAAAGTGTCATTGCTGTCAAAGTACCTCAGGAACAAACGCTATACTATCTCTTTACGACAGAGTCTTCTGGCGGAGGCAGCAATACCGTTAAATTCTCTTTGGTGGACATCAAAGGAGAAAACCAGCAAGGAGTGGGAAGTGTGGTCAGCAGTGATAACTTCCTATTTAGCCCTGGCACGGAACAGTCCGCTGCCATTGCCTCAGGAGACACCACTTGGGTCATGTTCCACGAACTCGGCAACAACACTTTTAGGGCTTACCCGGTCACCTCTGAGGGTGTTGGTCAATCTGTCAACAGCTCCGTAGGAACTGACCACGGCTTTAGCTCAGGGGTAGGTTCCATGAAATTCAGTCCTGACGGGGAAAAACTTGCCGTAACCATTGTTGATGAAAGTGGATGTAGTGTTGTAGATGTCTTTGACTTTGACGAAAGCACTGGTGAGCTCAGGGAATACGCCACTATAGACTTAGGATGCGATGATGAAGTCTATGGACTTGAATTTGGCAGTGACAGTAACAAGGTTTTTGTTTCCTATAAAAACGGAAAAGGCATTGAAGAATTCCCAATCAGTGGTACTGAAATTGATGAAGACGATGGCAGCACCAGCACCTGCCCTGACTGTTTCCAAAGTGCCAGTACCCAAGACGAAATCGAACAATGTATTCTAGCTAACAGATCAGTACTCTCAGGAAGTACTGGAGGAACACTTGGAGCCTTACAAATGGGCCCTGATGGACAAATTTATGTCTCAGTTGTAGGTGCTCCACAAGTAGGTCAAATCCAACCCGGAGCTGACTGCAACAATAGCACCTATAATCCACAGGGTCCCATCACCAACGGAACAAATAATTTAGGCCTTCCTTCCTATGTTCAAAACTCCGGCAGCAATGTACCTGACCCTGAAATTTCAGGTCCAGAAAGGCTTTGTTTGATCGAAGGTGAGGCGCTAGCAGAGTTTGAGGGAGCAGGAGAACCAGATATTGATTTTTACAATTGGGTAATCACTGATAGTGACGGACTTGAAGTATTTACCTATGCAGGTGAAGGTGACGACTTCCAGCTAATGGAATATGCGTTTGACTCAGCGGGTGTATACACCGTTAGTTTGGATGTGGAAAGATGCGGCAATCCAGAATACTACCGGGGCAGCATGGAAATTGAGATTGTTGCTCCACCTGAACTCACGCTACAGGATGATATCACGCTTTGTAGCGGAAACACCGTTACATTAACGGCCATTGACGGGTATGACCCCAGTGAGGGGTTGTATAATTTTGAATGGATAAACTCTGCTGGCGAGATCTTAGGGGACAGTACTTCCAATTCCATTGATGTCACAGAGGAAAGTATTTATACCGTCACGGTTAATCATGTGATTCCAGCAGGTGCTGATTCCACTTTCCAATCTTGTCCTGCCACCGCTTCAGTATTTGTTGGTCCAGCATTTGACTTTGAGGTCAATCAGGATGCGGAATCATCCTGCTATGAAGAGAACTATATTACCTTTGCTCCTGATACGCCTGTGAGTGGCGAATGGTCCTACCAGTTACAAGGCAGTAATGATACACCAACGATTTTGGGCGAAGGTTATGAGTGGGAAGTCAATGTAGAAGAACTTCCTGGCCCTGGGACATATGATATTATTTTCAGAGCAGATGACCCTATATTGCCCGGTTGTGTGGTCGAAAAAAGAGTAGAGTTGCTGGTTTCTCCATTGCCAGAACTTACCACCAATGTGATCAGCACCGCAACTGATTGCGCCACTCCTGACGGCAGCTTTGAGTTCACCATGCTTTCTGATGCAGACACCGTAACTGTAGTAGAAACAGGCGAAGTCTTCTTGGGTGTCACCGAAGGACAGACCATTGGGCCAATAGCAGACCTTTTGCCTGGTATCTACACCATAACTGCTGTCAATGGAGGCTGCTCATTTACAGAGACCGTAAGCATAGACAATGAAAATCCTCCAGCAGGATTTAGTTATACCATTAGCGTTAGCCCTGAATCTTGTGGACCAACGGGAGTGGATAATGGCAGCATCAGTATCATTCTGCAGGGAACTCCTAACACAGGGTCCTATGTCATTACCAGAGAAGACGATGGAGAGCAATTTACTGGGACTATCAATGGTGAAGTGAATGTTTCTTTGGAGGACGGAACCTATGCAGTGGAAGTTTCTGACCCCGCAGGCTGTGCGGTGCCTGATGCTCAAAATTACATAATTGAAAACCAAGGCTTGGTGTCCTTTAGTGTTCCGAGTAATGCCATTGCCTGTGAAGTGTTTTATTTTGCTCCTGAACCAGCGAATGGGGTCAATTATACCATCACTGGGCCCGATGGAAGTATTCTTACCCCACAGCCTAATGATCTATATGTCATGGATCAGGAAGGCGTGTATACGATTGTAGGCGAGGACCCAAATGGTGTTGAATGCCCACGAACCCGGGAAATGAACCTGACCCTTACCAATCAGGTTGAATATGAATTGGCGGACCCAATATTTGATTGCGAAAACGGGGTTCGGTATTTGGCTGAGCTTGGGGCTAACTTTAATGAAGAAGATTATAATTTCCTTTGGAGGAATACAGTAGGCGAAATCATTGGCAGGGGTATTTCTTTTGTTCCAAACAACCCTGGCGATTACTCTTTAGATGTCCAACCCAAGGTAGGCGCCGGCTGTCCAAGACCTCCAATTGAGTTTACTGTAGAACCATTTACAAGCAGGGTTCCAGTGGAACTGATCCTAGATGCCGGCATCTGTTCCAACAATCCAACAGGAACTATTCAGGCCGTATTTACAGCACCTGCTAGTTCAAATATTGAAACAGCGTGGTTTACGGTCGATGAGGATGGCGTCAGCTCACGCCTTCCAGAATTTGACGGCATGACCAGCATTCCCGTTACCCAGGAAGGGACTTATAGGGTAAGGCTTATCAACGAATCCTATGGCCAGCTTTGTGCAGTGGGCACGGACAGAATAGATGTTTTGAGTTCCAACGCTGAGGCTCCCCTATTACAACCGAGTTATACCATTTGCGCCATTGAAGGCGTGACGGAGACCTTGGACTCTTTGGGCAACTGGTCTGAATATGAGTGGTGGCTGGAAGATGATATGGTCAGTACAGATTCTACCTTCACCCCCACTTTGCCAGGGAACTACACCTTATTTGTAACAGATGAGGCAAGCTGTACTTTTGCCGTCAACTTTGAGGTCATTCAGGACTGTGCTCTGCTCATCACCACCCCGAATGCTTTGATCCCTGGAGATGAAAGCCGAAACTTCATTGTCTATGTCAATGACTTTGTAGACGAAATCAGTGTCTTGATCTACAACCGCTGGGGAGAGCTCATTTATCACTGTATAGAAGAAAATGTACCAGAAAATTCGCCTTTCTGTCAGTGGGATGGCTTGGTGAACGGAAAAAAAGTCCCTGTAGGAACCTATCCCGTAATAATCAAGTTTAAAAGCCGAGACCAAGCAATTGAGAAAACCATCAAAAAAGCAATAGTAGTAATCGAATAAATATGATCGCATTAATTTCTCCAGCCAAAACGCTGGATATGAGTACAGCTGATGTGCCCACGGCCACTCAGCCAGACTTTAAAACTGACATCAAAGCATTGGTATCGTTGATGAAAAAAAAGTCAGCTTCTGATATTCAAAAACTGATGAAAGTGAGTGAAAATATCGCCCAGTTGAATGAAGAAAGATACCGCACTTTCAACAAAGACTTCACGCTGGAAAACTCCAAACAAGCCCTTTTAGCCTTTAAAGGGGATGTCTACCGAAGCATGGATGTAGATAATTATTCAGAGGATGATCTCGTCTTTGCCCAAGATCATTTAAGAATCCTTTCCGGTCTATATGGACTACTCAAACCAATGGACCTGATCCAACCGTACAGGTTGGAAATGGGCATTAGCCTAGAGAACAAAAAAGGAAAAAACCTTTATGAATACTGGGGCACTAAAATCTCCAAGGCCATCAATGCAGCGGCCCAAGGTGAACCTATTATCAATTTGGCCTCTCAGGAATATGCCAAAGCCGTCGACAAAAAGGCATTGAAATCCCGCATCATCCATGTCAATTTCAAGGAACACCGAGACGGAAAATATAAGGTCATAGGGATTTTTGCCAAACAAGCTCGAGGGATGATGGCGGACTATATCATCAAAAACCGCATTACTTCTCCTGAAAAAATCAAACTCTTTAATGCAGAAGGCTATGAATTTTCTGAACCTCAAAGCAAAGAAAATGAGTGGATCTTCGTTAGGTAATTAGTTTACACCTTGAACAAATAAGCCATCAGTAAAACTATCCTGCTGATGGCTTATTCATTGCTATTAGCCAACTATGAAAAAACAGCTAACGCTCTGGATCCTCATTATATTGATTTTCAGCTCTTGTGCCACCTCCAAAAATCAATCTGCAAGGGTGGAAAAAGGAATGGCCAGCTACTATGCCAACAAGTTCAATGGAAGGAAAACCGCTAGTGGCGAGAAGTACCATCACAACCAGATGACGGCTGCTCACCGAACTTTGCCTTTTGGCACCATTGTGCAGATCAAAAATTTAAACAACGGCAAAACGGTTAAGGTACGCATCAATGACCGAGGGCCCTTTGTCAGAGGCAGAATCATTGACCTTTCCAAAAAAGCAGCCCGGCAATTGGACATGATCCGTGAGGGCGTTGTACCTGTGGAGATAAGATATTAATACAAAAAAAGGCTGCCTTCTAAGAAGCAGCCCTTACAGTTAATAGTCTTTAAATTATACTTAAGGCTCTAATGCTTTAACACCAGGAAGTACTTTACCTTCCATATGTTCTAGTAAAGCACCACCACCGGTAGAGACAAATGATACTTTATCCCCAAAGCCAAATTTGTTTATCGCAGCAGCAGAGTCACCTCCACCGATCAAGCTAAACGCACCACCTTCCGTAGCTTCGACCAAGGCCTCGGCTACCGCTTTGGTACCTTTATCAAAGCTCTCCATTTCAAATACACCCATTGGGCCATTCCAAAGAATGGTTTTCGAGTTTTTGATGACGTCAGAGAACAACTTACGGGTATCCACCCCGATATCCAGTCCCATCCATCCATCAGGAATTTCGCCACTTTTTGCAGTGCCTTGCTCAGCATCATTGGCAAATTCTTTGGAGGTAATGTTATCTACAGGCAAATAAAGATTGACTCCCTTTTCTTTGGCTTTAGCTTCCAATTCCTTGGTCAGTTCCATCTTGTCTGCTTCCAACAATGAATCACCAATAGATCCGCCTTTGGCTTTGGCAAAAGTATAAGACATCCCTCCACCGATAATCAAGTTGTCCACCTTATCCAAAAGCTTCTCGATAATCAAAATCTTATCAGAAATCTTCGCTCCTCCCATGATAGCCGTGAAAGGCCTCACAGGGTTTTCCAATACCTTATCTGCATTCTCCAACTCAGAAAGCATCAAGTAACCGCATACTTTATCATTAAAGAATTCTGCCACAATGGCTGTGGAAGCATGGGCACGGTGAGCTGTTCCAAAAGCATCATTGACATAGATGTCTCCTAATGAAGCTAGCTTACCAGCAAAATCTTTATCTCCCTTGGTTTCTTCAGGGTAGAACCTCAGGTTTTCAAGTAACAAAACTTCTCCACCCTTAAGAGCTGTCGCCAACTGCTTAGCTTCAGCACCAATACAATCAGGGGCAAATTTCACTGGTCTGTCCAAAGCTTTTTCCAAATCAAGCAAAATGTGCTTTAGGGAAAACTTATCTTCAGGTCCGGTTTTAGGCCTTCCCAAGTGTGACATCAAAACAACAGATCCTCCATCATTCAAAATTTTGTTGATGGTGGGCAGTGCTGCCTGGATTCTGGTATCATCAGTAACCTTTAAATCTCCATCCAAAGGCACATTAAAGTCTACTCTAACTAGGGCTCTTTTACCCTCAAAACTAAGGTTGTCAACAGATTTTATCCTACTGTTCATGGTTAAATAGGTTTTATATGATGTTTCTAAAATTCTATCTCGCTGAGGCTCTTCTCAAACGGTCATTGATGGCTTTTCCGAGTCCCTTTTCCGGAAGTTCTTCGGACAATATTACATTGACATTTTGATTGTCCAAGTACCTCATGGAAGCAAATAGGTTTTGTGCGGCCTCCTGAAAATCCCCTTCCTCACTGAGCACCCTTTGGTCTTCAGGATCTACCTGATCAAAAAGCTTATTAAAGCTTAACACTCCAAACTTTTCCCCCTTATTAAGGTAATGAGGGACCAACTGGTCCAAATCTCCCAATACAAAAGGAATACGTGGAGCATAATGGCTCTTCAGCATACCTGGAGATTTTGGATTACTACTGGATTGTGGTAATATAAGGACATTTCCTACTACCTTTTTGATTTCGGAAACTTCCACTCCTCCCAATCGGTAAATAATAACCTGGCCGTCTTCTACGCCCACAATGGTACTCTCCAAACCTACTTGACATGGACCTCCATCCAACACATACTGGATTTTTCCCCCAAGCTGATCGACCACATGGCTGGCTTGGGTAGGGCTAATATAACCAAAAGGATTGGCACTAGGAGCCGCCAATGGAAAATCAAGTGATAAAAGTAATTCTCTCGTCAAAGGATGGCTGGGCACCCTCACCGCTACCTGGTCCAAACCACTGGTCACTAAGTCTGGCACAATGGATTTTTTGGGAAGCAAAAGCGTCAATGGTCCAGGCCAAAACCCCTGAGCCAACTCTTTTAATTCCGGTAACAGCTCAGTAGTATAATCACCAATCTGCTCAATACTCCCGGTATGAACAATCAGCGGATCAAAACTAGGTCTGTTTTTGGTTTCAAAAATCTTACTGACAGCATCTGGGCTTAATGCATTTCCTGCCAAACCATAAACTGTCTCTGTAGGGATTCCTACCAACTCACCCGCTTCAAGGAGTTGTTTTGCTTTGCTAATATCCTTTCCGATTGTTGTCATCAAGATGCTGTATCACAAAATTCATCAATCCATTCCTTTGCACCAGTGTAGCCTAACTTTAAGGCTGTCTTAAGATGCATGCAGCCTTCCTCTTTTGTATTGGTCAGACTCATTTCCGTAACACCCAAAAGATAAAATGCTGCCCCATTTTGATCATCCAACTCCACGGATCTGTGCAGTGAATTGATCGCCTCCTCGGGGTTATTGTTGCCGATAAGTGCTTTTCCGCGGTTAAAGTGGGTAAGGGCCTGACTTGGATCTACTTGAAGTGCATTGTCAAAATCCAAAATGGCATCTTCATAGGCCTCCATTCCCAAAAGGGCCAAACCTCGATTGTAGTAAATATCTGTTTGGTTCGGGTCCAGTGAACTGGCTATATTGTAATTAATAACCGCTTGCTTGAATTCTTTTTTCTCCAAATAAGCATTGCCTAAATTCAGGTATGGCTTATAAGAAGTAGAGTCTTTTTCCATTGATGTCTTAAAAGAGGCTATGGCAGCGTCCCAATTCTCTTGTTCAAAAAATGCCACTCCCTTTGCATTATGGGCTTCTGTATTGTCTGGGTTGATTTCAATAACTTTATCAAAATAAGTAATTGACTCTTGATAGTTTCCGGACCTTAATTCCTTGACCCCTCTATCATAAAGCTCTTGCTCTGAGGGAGAACAGCCCATCAAGAGCCCGATCAATAAAGGAAGTAATATTATTTTTCTCACTTTTAGTAATTTTTCAGACAAAGATAAGAATTATAAGCGATATCGCAGTCTTTTTGCCTGATCTTTACCAAATACACAATCTCTTTGTCACTTAGGCCTTTCTGCAAGAAACAGATTTGATAATACTAGGCCTGTTCTTTTGAGCAAAAACCAAGCCTAAGGTGGTTTCGTTGTTAATAAACAAATTCTGACTTACTGGTCTTTTCCAGCATTCTCAGGATTGACTCATTGCCAGCAACCACATCTGGGACTGTTTCATAACTTACCCAAGCCAAATCTTTACTTTCTTTACTTATGGTCAAGGGCTCGTCCATGGCTGCTTCAATCAGAAAACGCACATCATAATGATAGTGCTGAGGGTCTTTAGCATTGGCGGGAATAATATGCTTATCAATATCAAAGATATAGCTGTCCACCAATTTCAGGGAAATCAGCCCACTCTCTTCACGGGCTTCAGTCATGGCAACCTCCATTAAGTTTTCATTTCCATCAGCATGACCACCTAATTGCAGCCAACGGCTCAACTTTCTATGATGGGTCAACAAAGCATGGGTGCGTGTTTTGTTGACTATCCAGGCGGATGCTGTAAAATGTCCTTCTTTCCTTTCTCTCTGAAAGGCTAATGGATCTTCAGTAAGAGCAATAAACTCAGCCACAAAATTTTTCTCTTCCTCAAATGGTGTCCGGTAGCTTTTCAGTATTTTTTTTAGTCCTTCTCTATTCATATAAATTACTGGGGGTTAAATATCGCTTCTATAAAGGCATCAAATGATCTGGCCTTGGTGTACAGCCGATCAGAATAGACCGTGACCAAGATTTTTATCATTTGAGGTTGGTGATTGACCGACACCTTTTCGATAGCAACATTCCCAAAAAGTTGGTCGGTCTGATCTGCATTGAAGGTTGCTTTGGGCTTTAAGTACTGTTTCTCGGTGACATTGACTCCGGGATCTTTTTCTTGAATGGTCCGGTCCAAACTCACCCTTTCATAACCTAAATCTACGATTCGCTGACCAAAAGCAAAGAAAAGTTGTGAAAAAGTTTTCGTTTTAAGGGGCAAATCGTATAAAATCGCTATTCCATTGGCATATGGCGACCTAAATACGAGCATTTCAGGGGTAATTTCCTCTCCAGTTTTTTGTAGATGATAGTTCTTATAGATCATTTCAAAGATAGACTTCCCCTCTTCTGAAGCCATCCAATTCTGTATTTCAACTGCCTCACCATCAGCTTGCGAAAAGTTTTCTTTATGAGTATAAGTCTCTCCGTTTCCGGGAAATAATTTCTTAAGAATAGTATCAACAAATTTCATTCAGTATTTCTCTTTATTCTACCGTCAGCTAAACTGATGATCAACCCTTCATCCTCCATTTCTCTCAACATCAAATGGGCCTTTTCATCATCACTGGCCAAATTGGCCTTAGCCAGTAGCTCCTTGTAAGTAAACAAATTCCCTGCATTTAAAGTTTGCATCAACCTTTCTTTGAGTTTGAAACTATGTGAGGCAAGATGGGAAGATCGCTTCTTATCTAGACAAACATCACAAACCCCACACTCCTCATCATTCTCTTCTCCAAAGTAAGTCAAAATCTGCTGGGTACGGCAAAGCAGGTTGTTTTCAACATACGCTACCATTGCCTTGGCTTTCTCTACACTGTTCCTCCTTCTTTCGTCAATTCTTTTGACATTCAGAGGCAATCTGCCTGCATCATGCCTAGGTGTGAGGAAGGTTACCTGAGGTTTGTCCTTTTTCTTATTATAGGCAGCTATCCCTAAGGTCTCCATCCTTTCCATCAGGCTGACCACTTGGCTTTCGGACATATTGAGCATTGCCCCGATTTTATCTTCACGGATCTTGAGGTACTCTGTAAACAACTCTCCCCCATACATTCTCAACAACACTTTGATCAATGGATCCAATGATGCCTGGGCTATTTGATAAGCGTACAGCTCACTTTGATTCACCAAAAAATGTAAAGTACTGGGGCTGTAAAAACCTTCACTAAGCTCCACCAGTCCTTCTTCCTGAAGCAGTTTGATAGCATTATACGTCAGCAAAAGGTCAAGGTTATATATCTCTGTAAAGGTTGTAATTTCAAAATCATAACTTACCATCAAACTACTCCCTACGGCAATGCGGTAGTAATTGGCCAAACTCTGGTAAACCCGCTTGATAAATTCCACTGGAGGGTAGGCCTGCTCGGCCCTTTCTTGCAAAAGGTCCATATCCCTATCATGAAATAGGATCACTGCAAAAGCTTTCCACTCATCTCTCCCTGCACGGCCCGCCTCTTGGTAATAATTCTCCAGATTTTCTGGTATATCCACATGGACTACCAGGCGGACGTCAGGCTTGTCTATCCCCATCCCAAATGCATTGGTGGCCACCATCACACGGATTTTATTCAGCTTCCAATCCTGCTGTCTGGCCTCTCGGACCGATTTGTCCAAGCCAGCATGGTAATAGGTGGCAGAAATACCCAATTGATGCAGGGCAATGGCCAATTCTTTGGTGGCCTTACGACTTCTCACATACACAATTGCCGAACCATTGACCTTCTGAAGAATTTCCATGGCTTTCTCCAGCTTATTTTCCGCCTTTCGGACAGCATAAGACAGATTCTTTCGAGCAAAAGACTTTATAAATATCTTAGGGTTATCAAGCTGTAATTTTTCAATAATATCCTCCTTAACCCTCAGGGTAGCTGATGCTGTAAGGGCAATAAAGGGGACATTAGGATGATAATTCCTCAACTCGGCAATTTCCAAATAGGGAGGCCTGAAATCATAACCCCACTGTGATATGCAATGCGCCTCATCAATGGCAATGAGGTTGACATTCATCCTTTTGAATCGCTCGATGAACAAGTCCGTCTTTAAACGCTCAGGAGAAACATATAAAAACTTATACCCACCATAGATGCAATTATCCAAAGTGGTATCTATTTCCCGTTTTCTCATGCCCGAATAAATGGCCGTGGCCAAAACACCTCTTCGGCGCAGGTTATCCACCTGGTCTTTCATCAGGGCTATCAGCGGGCTCACCACCACACAAATCCCTTCCTGCATCAAAGCCGGCACTTGGAAGCAAATGGATTTCCCACCACCTGTAGGCAGCAATGCCAAGGTGTCCTTTCCAGCCGCTACAGAAAGTACAATATCCTGCTGCATAGGCCTGAAATCATCATAGCCGAATACTTTCTTAAGAACGGATAATGCCTGGCTTTTCAACTTACCACTGGATTTTTTTCTTCTCTAAAAACGCAGCAATGCCTTTCTTACAGTCCTCAGAAGCCCGGGCCCTGGCATTCATTTGGGCTGCATAATCAAGGGCATCCTCCAAAGACATTTCCTGCACCTTCCCGATCATTTCTTTGGTCAAAGCCATCGATGAACCCGAGTTATGCTCTACCAAATGATTTGCCAATTCCTGCACTTTCTGATCCAAATCTTCAGGTTCTACCACCCCATTCACCAAGCCTACAGCCGCTGCCCGGGATGCCTCTATCAATTCTCCTCCCAATAACAATTCCTTCGCTTTCCCCTCTCCCAACTTCCTCAACAAAAACACCAATACCATTGCCGGCACAAAACCGATTTTCACTTCTGTATAGCCAAATTTGGCATGAGGAGCTGCATAAACAAAATCGCAGACGGAAACCAAGCCACAACCACCCGCCAAAGCGTGTCCTTGCACCTGAGCAATCACCAGTTTTGGGAAACTATAAAGCCGATAAAACAATGCCTTTAAGAGCTGGCTATCCAGCAAGTTTTCCTCATAGGTGTTCGTTTGCATCTTTTTGATGTCCTCCAGATCAGCCCCGCTGCAAAACACCTTACCCTCTGCTTTGATAATGACAACCTTGACCGTATTGTTTTGCTCGAATGCATCCAACGCCCCTTGAATCCCTTTGACCATGGCGGCATTCAAGGCGTTACGTTTTTCAGGTCTATTTAAAATAATATAGCCCAACCGGTCCTTTTGTTCAAGTTTGACTTGGTCTTCCATATTTATTGGTGCTTGGATAGTTGAAGATAGGTGTGGAAAACTGATCTTCCAAACAAATGATTTCCTCACTTTAAAATTAAGCGGTATGCGAATTGGTTAAGCAAAAGACTATCAGTGAACTCCCGTTCAATCCATTCTCCCTTTTCAAAAGCTGCCATACTTTTCACTCCAACCCCGGCTACCTTTAGCTTACCATCTACTCTCATTATTTTTCCCCCATTCGGCAAAAGCACCATGTCAGCCCCTTCTGTTTTTAGTCCCATTAACTGGAATTCAGTCAAAGGCTGCATGGCTTCTCTTAGGGGTGAAACATGGTAGTTGATATCTTCTATTGACTCCAATGACTGGTAACTGTAAAGGCTTTTGTCCGCATAAAAATCCACCACAAAATCTTCATTCTTTAAGGCATACACATAAACTTCCTGCTTTTTACTTTTATATCCTAGCCAGGGCCAGACCACCAATAAGGCCATCAATAGTGACACCCAATAAGCATATTGTTTTTTTCTTTGGGAAAGCAGCAAGTAGGCACAGGCTAATATTCCCCAGATCAGTAGGATTCTTCCAAAGTCCAGAAAAATCCTTTCCGACTGGGCCATGGGTAAATCCTGAAAAAGAAAAATTAGATAGTTTAAGCCTTTAAGCAAATGCTCCAACAGGTAGGAAAAGGGCTGTAGAAAAACATCCAAGGTACTCAACACCATAAAGGGAAGCCCGACAGACATGACCAAAAAAGCTCCTGGAATAGCCACCAAATTAGACAGTAAAAAATAATTGGGAAATACATGAAAGTAATAGACAGATAAGGGAAAGGTCGCCAACTGAGCTGCAATACTTACAGTGGTAATCTCCCAAGCATAAAATACCAGCCTGTTTTTAGGCAACCAAAATGACACCAACAAAGGTTGCAAAAGCAGAATACCAACCATAGCAGCATAAGATAGTTGAAAGCCCACTTCAAAAATTATAAAAGGGTTAAAAGCCATCAAAATCATGGCAGAAAGAGCCAGAGAATTAAAAATAGAAGGACTACTTGACCTCATTTGGGATAAGGAAATCAAGGTAAACATCGTTGCAGCTCGAAGGACAGAGGGAGACATTCCAGTAAGTAAGGCATATAACCAAACGAGAAGAATCACCGCGGTTAGCAGCAAAATTTTGCTCAATCTCTTTAAATTCGAAGGCTTGAAAAACAAGAAAAAGACCCCATATATCATCCCCACGTGCAAACCAGAAACAGCCAAAATATGCATGGCACCAGCAGTCACATAAGCCTCACTTACCTGCTCCTCCAACTGTGATTTCTGCCCTACCAATAGTGCTTGGGCCACCTGTCTCGCTCGGTCATCTTTGATCTCTTGATCTATCGCACTGGTGATGCTTTTACGCAAGCTCAAAACATTTTGCTGAAGCCCATTTTCCTGTGAGTCCCCTAACCTAGTAACCTCTTTGCCTATAAACTGGCGATGGTACACTTGCTTATTCGCCATAAATTTTTGGTAGTTAAATTCCTTTGGATTCATGGGTGCTTCAATGCGTTGTGGTGCTCCTTGCAGCATCAAAATCTGGCCAGGTGTCAACGGTTCTTCCAATCGGTGATATACCAGCACCTCTCCACTTGCGGCCTTCCACTCACCTTTATTTTTTACAAAATACACCATAAGCCGATTCCCTATTGAGTTGGCCTTTTGCTGGTCATATTCACTCACTACGGCCACATAAGCATCCACCTCTTTGAAATTACTCAAGTGTTCAAGTTTATTGGTGGCTACTTTTTGACCACAGACTAAAATCCCTGAGAGAAAAAGCATGATATAAGACAAGAAGGGTAAAAGTACTTTGAAACGGTAAGATCTCTTAAAAGCATTAATCAATAGTATCAAGAGATATCCCAACATCAAAAAGCATAAGGCACCTCCCACGTAGGCCATTACAGGTAAGTCAACAAAAAAAGGATAGCCTATTACACCCAAAGCATAAAAAATCACGTAGCGCAAAAAAGGATATTCACTAAACTTCATTTCTGTATCAAAAAGTAAAGAAATAAGGTAGCAAATAACTGGTAAACAATCAAATAGAAAAGGGCTCCTTTGACAGGAACCCTTTTCTATAACTTATTTATGATTAGCCCTTCAAAAGATCCTTCCGAACTCTTGTGCCAATTTCATTGATCTACTATTGATTAAAATCGATATCCAATGCTTACACCCGCATTGATTTCTACTGCAGAAAACCGATCCGTGACTTCTTGACTAAAACCCCTGGCAATATTGACATATGGAGCAATGGCAAATTTGTCTCGTTGCACCCATTTGTAGCCTACCCCAATCCCCAGCATCGCACTGTTCATGTCTGTCACAAAAGGTTCATCAGGCTCGGTAAAGTCTCCAAACCGGTATTTAAAAAAGGGATAAACATATAAGCTTGCGGGATCATAATCATTCAGAAAGTAAAAATTATAAGACACCAAAATACTGTTGGTATTGTATTCTTTGCCATTTCCTTGACCATTGTAACCAAAACGGTCATTGATCAGGTATTCCACTCCGATAGATTGATCCCGATCAACAAAATACTCATACCCAATTTCTACAGACCCTTGGACGATGGTATTGAGAATATTCAACTTAATCTCATGTTGGTTATAATCGCTCTCAGTCTGCGCACTGGCATAAAAGGCCAGACCCAACAAAAACATCAAAAGTGTATACTTTTTCATCATGTTACTTAAATCAATTAAAAGATAATTAAAGGTAAATTTATTGATATGATTTGCTTATCTATGTAAAACAACCTTCCAATAGCTCACAAATATCGCTCCATTTTGTAATGTAGTATATCACATTCGCTAAAAATATCCCCTCTTTTTTGAAAACCGAATTTGGCATAAAGTGGAACCGCATCTAATTGGGCATGCATATACAATAGCTTACCCAGCGCATCAGGAGTGGCGGCAATATCATCTATTACAGCTTTGACCAAAGCTTGCCCTACCCCCTTTCCCCTGGCCTCTTTTAACACCGCAAACCGTTCTAATTTGATACCATTATCAGTAAACCTCCATCTAGCGGTTCCAGCCGGTTTCCCCTCCAATATCGCCAAAAAATGGGTTGAGGTCTTTTCGTACTCGTCATATTCTTCTTCCGGAGCTACCTCTTGTTCCTCTACGAATACTTTTTGCCTGATGTCAAAAATAGTTTCTAAATCAGTCTCCGTTTTGACCTTTCTGACTATTATGTTCATGTTTAAACTGTTCCTTTTGCAATTCATCTGTATCGTAGGCCGCTATGATGGACTTCACCAATTTGTGTCGAATCACATCCTTGCCACTGAGCTGTACCACACCAATTCCCTTCACATCTTTCAATACCCTCAAAGCCTCTCTTAAGCCAGATTTTTGCTTACTGGGCAAATCCACTTGGCTTTGGTCTCCATTGATGATCACTTTGGAGTTAGGCCCCATTCTGGTCAAAAACATTTTGATTTGTTCCCTGGTGGTATTCTGCGCCTCATCCAACAACACAAAGGCATCGTTCAAGGTCCTTCCCCGCATATAAGCCAAAGGAGCAATCTCAATAACCCTGTTTTCCTGATAAAATTTCAACTTCTCCGGAGGCACCATATCTCCCAAAGCATCATAGATGGGCCTCAAGTAGGGATCTAGCTTTTCCTGCAGATCCCCCGGCAGGAATCCTAGATTCTCACCAGCTTCCACTGCAGGCCGTGTAATGATGATCCTTTTGACCTCCCTGTTTTTTAGCGCCCGTACTGCCAAAGCCACTGCAATGTAGGTTTTTCCAGTACCAGCAGGCCCAAGGGCAAAAACAAGATCATTCTTAAAAGCAGCATCAACCAGTTTGCGTTGATTAGCAGACTTTGGCTTAATGGCCAAGCCCTTATTACCAAATACAATTACATCGTTTTTACGGTCTTCTTCAAAAGGAACCCCTTCCAGGTCAATATATTCCTTCACATTCTCGGGAGTCACTTGACCAAAACGGTTAAAGTGCTGAAGCAGCATATTCAAAACGTCATTGATTCGGATGATCTCAGGAGCCCTGCCCTGAATTCGAATTTCATTTCCGCGGGAAACAATTTTGCTTTTTGGGAAAGCCGCAGCGATTTGCCGGATATTCTCATTTTCGGTACCGAGAAAATCCAAAAGCGGAATATTTTCTAAAGTAATTACCTTTTCTACCAATCCGTTATTTTGTATTTAGCGATGTTAGATTATTCTTACAAGAATAAAATTTCTATTTTTGTTACTCTTACAAAAGTACAAAATTTTAATTGACTTCGTTCCATGGCCCTAGTAACATTCCTGTCTGATTTTGGAGATTGTGATTATTATGTACCTGCAGTAAAAGCCAAGATGTTATCGATTAACCCCCAGCTCAATATAGTGGACATCACCCACCATATTGAGACTTATGATATCGCCCATGCTGCTTTTGTGCTAAGGTCCGTTTACAAGGATTTCCCAAAGGGAACGGTTCACTTAGTGGCCATCAATAGCACCAGCAATATGACGGCCGGCTATATTGGCATCAAGCTAGAAGAACATATTTTTATTGGTCCAAACAATGGAGTATTGAGCATGTTGGCAGATTATGACCCTGGGATTGTGGTGCAATTTGCGGATATCCATATCAAAGACAGCACTTTCCCTGCCAAGGACATCCTCGGCCCCATTGCCGCTAAGGTCGCCAGTGGTGCAGCTATCCATGATTTTGGAGGACCTTTGAAAAATATCAAAAAGATGATGCCCCGACAGATCAAAGCCACCAAAAAACAAATCGTGGGCCATGTACTTCGCGTAGACAATTACGGTAATTTGATCACCAATATCCCCAAGGATGTATTCAACAAGCTAAATCCCGGTAAATTCACCTTGGAGTTTAGCCGTGAGGTTTTGACCGAAATCCAAAACTCCTATGACAATGTAGAGCCAGGTGATTGTTTTGCCTTTTTTAACAGCCTGGACTTTCTGGAAATCGGTATCAACCATGGCCATGGTGCGGACTTATTGGGCTTAAAATATGATAGCCCGGTGATGATCAATTTTGAGCAATTTGAAGAGTAATAAAGAAACAACTCAGCCTTAATCAGCCCTTGATTGCCCTTATGAGGCCATGAAAAACCTTTCAATCCTTAAGCTTGATGGATATCATAAGTCGTTTTAAAAAAAATATTTTATCCGAGTCATTTATTTCCCATAAAACACAAGCTTCATCAACAATATGATTTACAATAATTTAACCTGACAAAAACGTCTTGTTCTCGCGAAATCTCGACGTCAATGCTCAAAAAAATAACAATAAGTAAGCTCAGGGTATTGCATAGAAAAAAATCTTTGTTCATATTTGCATCCCGTTCAGGAAGGAACGAGAACGAAACAAGCGAAAATCATTCGTCAGGTTTCAACAAAAGTGGTATTTTCACCATGTTACCATGCCCAGGTGGCGGAATTGGTAGACCTGCCTTTACCGGCAGACAGGCGCGTTGGATCAAGGCCTGTTAAATAAATTATGATCCCTGTTGGTAAAAGTACCGCTGTAAATGCCCAGGTGGCGGAATTGGTAGACGCGTTGGTCTCAAACACCAATGCCTTCGGGCGTGCCGGTTCGACTCCGGCCCTGGGTACTCAAAACCCCTTCAGATGCAAATCAGAAGGGGTTTTTCTGTTTTTGGACAAACCATTGACAAACGGCATAGAATTTTTCGGGATCAGGCCATATCAGAAACTATTCTAATCTACAGGTAAAAAAGATGAATATAGTTGAAGTTTGATAGCAACTGGAGTCTGGGCATTGCAAATGCTTAATATCCGTGAATTTGGATTGCAAACTTAGCCCACTATATCCCATTTTTCATGTGGTCAAGCACATTAAGGATAATCGATAGTTTTTTGGAATAAACCAAAGGTGATGCGGAATTCTCATAAGAGATAATGGCTTTATCAAACGTCTAATAATCAAGATGACAAAGTTATACATTGGCACCTGAAGGCTCGAAATTAGAAGAGTTCCAAGTCTGCACAAGGCTTAAGACTTGGAACTATAACAGCTTACATTAACCTCCCAACCTTGAATCCCTTGGGCCATTAATCGGTCTAGAAGATTTCCAAATCCAGAAACCACCTTTTTTTAGTTTATAAAGTGGAATAGCATAAGAAATTGTTAAAAAACCTGGCCTTTGAAATTCTGATCGAGTCCCTAATTCATATCCCATCCCTATCTGAAAGTCCAAAACACTTACATTTAGAGTGGGTGCAAAAACATTCTGTGAACCTTCCCCTGTTTTGGCCGAGAATAAAAACCCCAAGTGCAACCCAAGAGTATTGGTAAACTCTTGGTTGATTAGATTACCATTTGCATCTCTAGTTTCACTCAATTCTCCTCCACTTATCCCAAAACCTGCTCCTATTGAGTTAAAAAACAACAAATCCCCTGATTTTCTGTCTTCACTTCGCGAAAAATTGAACCTTGCCAGAGGAATTGAAAAATTGGTATTCCAAATTGTAGCTTTGTAAACCACTGTTTTTCCTGCTACAGAAGGGGATGTAAAGCTATTAATTAAGGGAGGCTGATCAGTAAGTGAAGACAAGATGGATGAAGCATCTTCCACCTTGACAAAAATTCTCTGTGATACTTCTTTGTCCGTATTTTCAGACCAAACAATGAGGTCATCACCCGTATTCAAAGCTGGGTCAAAACTAATAGAGAAACGACCTGAATCAGAAACATCTATCGTATACTCAGCAGAGAAGTCCCTATCCGTGCTGATCTTAACTTTTTCCCCTGGAGCGGCTAACCCCGTAATCCTATTTGGAGATGCATAATGTATCTCTGGATTAACCTGAGAAAACCCCAATAGTGGAATAAAAAACAATACTAATAGTAGTAATTTAGAATTCATAATAAGTAAGTTTAGTTAGGGCAATTATATGGGTTTTAAAAATTAAATAAAATACATCATTTAGAGTATGTATGTTCCAAATTAATAAATGAACAAATAATTATAAATTCCAGGCTATTTTTCCAAAAATACATTAGCTTAACCATTGAGGAGTCAGAATTGACCGAGACAACAAAAGTTTGCTGCCGTGGCCACCCAACATCAAGTCAATATCCTAAAAATGAAATAGCTATTGGCGTTTGAATATTTCTCTTTTGATGAGTTCGAAGACACTGATTTAAAAAGACTTGAAACATCAAGTCTCATGAACCGTGTTGATAGCACTTACTATGGAGCTTCTCTTTATCAAAATAAGAATGAATCCCCTTGAAGCAATATTCTAACTTCTTGCCACCAGCACTTTTTCTGATGATAAGTTGCTATAACTAGTGAATGATCATCAGCAACTACGGCAGTAAGTAAGGATAATTAGAATAAACGCAGAGAGAGGTTAATAATTGAAACAGGAAGCTGGGAAGTAGAGATACCGAGACTGACTTATAGCAGACGAGTGAAAGAGTCTGAATCTGCTTGGACATTGCAAATGTTTATTATCCTTAAATCTAGATTGGAACCCCATATCAGCAAATCGATCGTACCCAAGGCAATACACTGGACTGTGTTACTGACCGAATTATAAGAAGCCTGAAAGAAGAATCGTGAGTGAAAAAATTGATTACATTCAATTCAATCTAAATAATAACCGATAGGGTTCCAAGCCCCTGAAAAATCACAAAGACTTGGAAACCTTTGGTTTAAATACGGATTTCATTAATATAGGCCAACCATTTAGTGAGGTGGCTCCCAAATCAAACGTATAAAGGAGCTCAGTCTTTCGCCTTCTCTGCTAACGGGAATTCCTCCTACTATCCCTACCATCAGATGATCCGCTATTCCTACACGCATCTGTGGGCGTAAAGTCATATTGAAATCACTTTCCTCAAAGGTCTTGTTCACCTCCATTCCAATGAAATTCCTAGTACCTGGAATCATATAATGGAAACTGGTATTGACGTCAAAGGAGTAATGCCAGTCTTTGGAATTAAAGTCCTGACCAATGACTGGGCCTGTATACACCAAGGAATGATAATTCCTGCCCCATCGTTTGGCCACCACCAAAAAAGGATTATACACATTTCCCGTAATCAAGGGATTTCCAAAGCTTCCAAAATCAGAAAGCTCGAACTCATTGATATACCCCAGTGCCATGGATGTCGCCATTTTCTCGTTCACAAAAAACGACCACTGGGCTGCCACTTTTACACTATTTAGCCTATTGGAAGGAACTTCACCTAGTTCCCTTTCCGAACTGGCAGTATAAAAGGTAAAGGGCAATTCCACCTCCAACCCTAGCCTATCAGCAGGCGCCCATTCGTACTCTATCAACGCTTCATAACTGTCATAAGATAGGTTGTCCGTCAGCCCAAGGCCCAAGTTCCACTCTCTTTCCCCTTTTCGTGCGCCAAGATCCCTAATCAGGTCTATATATAGTGGCTCGGCATGCAAGACCTTGGCAGGAGCACGCTGCTCTTCCACTTCTTGAATAAAAAGACTATCCTGCTCTGCTTCGGAAACTTGAGCCCAAGCAGATGCTGTGGATGCCAGCAATAACATGGGCACCCATTTATTTAAAATGTTCATTTTTACATGGTTGGTTGAAATAATAAATTCTATCGATCACCTATTGACTGACCGATCCTTGCGATTATCCAAACAAACCAAAGTCAGGTGGTGGTGTATCTATCCTAAAAAAACCGTTTATGAGCTGCCCAGTATGAGCTGGAAAGCGTAGCTTCAGCTGTATGGACAATAGTGGTATTTCATAAAAATTGTGGGAAGAATTCAGGATACAGTCCAGCTTCCCAATATTTTTTTGGTTATGGTCCTCTGTGTCTGGGTCATCATACTCAGGGATGGCATTTTCAAAACCCAATATTTTTTCAATAAAAATCTCCACTAAACTTTCCTGATCATTGAAAGTCAAATCCTCTGGCACGTAATTGGGAAAAGGGTCTGCCGCATCTACACTGATATTCAGCAAGTACCATCCCATTATTCCCCAAAGGAACCTTAACCATGTGCTATTTCTCAATTTGGAGATCACCTTATAAAGTTATGTGGTTTGTGGGATTTTTAACAAGTCATTTAAGACAATGTTCATTTAGTATCCCAAAAATATCTTTCTCTGAAGAGATTTAAAAAAAGAGGTCAATAGAAATTCATTTAAGAAAATTTATTAAATAATAGGAGAATACTCCCTGATACCAGACCGATTGGCTCTGAAATATGAAGCAGAAAGCACTATATATGATAAATCAGATTAAGGAAGGTCGCCTGAACAACAGGAATTTATTTCTTTTCTAGTTACTTTACACTCCCATGATACCTGTTTCTACTCTTCCTGCCCGCTTGTAATTGGCTAAGATCACTCCTTTGGTTGTGCTGCTGCATTCAGTCAAAGTAAATGCAGCAGGTATTGTCCCATCACGGAAAAGCTTTTTCCCATTCCCCAATGTTAATGGGTGAATTTTTAGTCGGAGTTCGTCCACCAAATCCTGCTTCAACAGCAACTGGACAAGAGCGGCACTTCCCCATACCTGAATATCTTTTCCTTCAGTTTCCTTGAGCTTTTGGATATCCACCAAGGACTTTAGGAATACCGTATTTTTCCAATCAGACTCCACCCTGGTCCCAGAAAACACATACTTGGTTCCTTCATTTATTTCTGGCCAAAAATCATCGTGTGCCGGCCAGTAGTTTTCCCAAATTTCAAATGTCAAGCGTCCTAAGAGATAGTCTACCTTTGCGGCCAACTCCTTTCCTACAGCATCATCATATGCTTTATCACCGTAAGGGGCCACCCACCCTCCAAAATCAAATCCATCAGCTAGGTCTTCTTCCGGCCCGCCCGGTCCCTGAATGACGCCGTCCAAGGTAACCATGGATAAAACTATTATTTTTCTCATGTCTGTATCATTAGATTACAAAGTTCAATCTCATCAAAAAAAGGCAACTATACTGTGTAGGAATACGACAATTTAAGGGGGGCAATTCGCCATGTTCAGCTACTGTACTCCCCTTGTAAAGATTTAGAACATTTAATAGCAAAACCACAAAGGTCACGGAATACGTAATGGGAGGTCCACCCGGAGGCTGACAAGCAGAAATTTAAGCGCTTGCCTGTGTAATTATAGATAAATCAATAACGGTAAGACTTTGTTATTTTAGGCTAGGCTGGTGATGGGCTTTCTTTTTTTACTTTGGATGATAAAATAAGCAACGACCAAATTGGGTACCCAGCTCAGCCACCCCACAATAAGGTAGGCCGCCTGAAACTCCCCCAATGCTATAGTCAAAATCGGCAACCAAAACCTCAGGGTTACGGCTGAAAAACAAACAGCGTAACTGTAAATCATATAGTTCTGATGTTTTTCCAACTGGCCTTTTCTTATGGCCTGGTATGCCAAGATGGTGGTCAGCAGCCAAACTGTACCGCTCATCGAAAAGCCTATCACATTGCTGATCCCTCCCGTGGCAAACTGGGCTATGTAAATACCACAAGTTCCACTGATCAATACCGCAATGATATAGAGCTTCCCCACGTTCCTATGGAGCTTTGGTTTTCTTTTTCTCCATTGGGAACTGAACTGCGTCCAACCTACCAACAATGCCAGTCCACCCAAAATGATATGGCCATAAAAGCCAATATTCCAACTCAGGTTAGCCAAGAGTTCTTGGCTTTTAGAGGATAACAGACCAAAATGTCTGTCCATTAAAAAGTAAATCAATGGATAAAGCCCAATCATCACACATAGGCTCCCAAAAATCCACCAAGTCGTTTTATTGATTATTTTCTTCATCCGTATAACTAACCATTCAATAATAAAAGTAATTGTGCTTCAATGCAATATAAAAAAGAGCAGCTTTTAAGGTATGGAAAACTGTAATTTCTTTTTTGTGTGAAGAAAACTAGGGTATTTTCTAATCTATCATTAGGAACTTGGTGATGAACCTAAAGACATGACCCTTTTTTCTAAGATGAGATTGCTTCTCCCGGACAACCCGGATCGCATTGACGTGAGGCTAGTTCGTATTGTCCATAGGATCCTGGAAGGGGGAAGCAGGAAGTCGGTTAGATGTTAGACGTTAGATTTCAGATGTTAGACAAGAACTGATAGCACTTCCGTTGATTTATGTTTAAAGCAATTTGAAACCATTCCTTGAAAAGGAATTAGGCTTGGAGCCTTTATAAATGACCTCCCTTGGATAGAAAGTGGGAATGACAATAGAGGAAGCTTGAAGTTGAATGGCAGAGGATTTGGGCAAAAGGGTAAGTCCTCTGAACTCTTTCATTTACTTTCCTTATTTGTTAATTAATTTCAAAATACAATTTTTACTAATATGAAAATTTTCATATTATTTTTTCTTATCAGTAAAATAACTACATTTAGGAAAATCTATTCTGATAAACACACCATTATGACACGTTCTCTTCTAAGGATCTTGGTTGTATTTCTGGTCTCGCTCCAAGCATGTACTAAAAAGTCTTCGACATTAGGCGATTTCAAGTTATTGCCTTCACCACAGGAATTTGAGATTTCTGGTGTAAGTGACCTCCATCCTGATGACATCATAAGTTATTATGGATTGAACCAAACACCTCTTCCAAAATCCTCTCTTTCCGCCTCTTTATCCGCCGCCAATGGTGATGCTGAAGCGACTGTTGTTTACCAAATTGACCCTACTCTGGGTTTGGCATCAGGCGGGTACCACATGCAAGTTTCACAAGACCAGGTTACCATTGATGCCCAAGACGAGGCAGGGCTTTTGTATGCCTTTGAAAGCCTTCAGCAGCTGTGCCTGGATGCGGAAGAACAACAGGTAACACTTCCTGCATGTACCATCACGGATTATCCTAAACTGGCGTACCGATCTATCCACTTGGACATCAAACACCACAGGGAGACGCTTGAATATTATTATAGCCTAATCGACAAACTGGCGCATTATAAAATCAACGGCATCATACTGGAATTGGAAGATAAGCTTCAGTACGAACAGCAGCCAACTGTCGCCTCTGCTGATGCCTTTACCCTAGCAGAATGGAAAGACCTGAGTGATTATGCTCATGCAAAACACATTGAAATCAGTCCCTTGATCCAAGGTCTCGGGCATGCTAGCTTTATTTTAAAACACGATGAATACAAAGCACTCAGGGACAATCCTGAAAGCGATTGGGCATTCAATCCCTTGGACGAAAAAACCTATGAAGTGCAGTTTGACCTGTATGAAGATGCCCTCAAGGCCACGCCTCATGGAAAATACCTGCACATTGGGGGTGATGAGGTACACACTACCGGGAGGAACAGTGGTAAATCGAACTTGGAACTACAGCTGATATGGCTCAACAAGGTGACGGCCTTTGCGGAAGAACATGATCGCATTCCCATTTTTTGGGATGATATGCCCCTGAAGTTTGCCGGTGTGTATGGACCTACCCACGACTCCAAATACACCAAGGAAGAAACGGATTCCCTGTGGGCAACCAATGGTCCTAAACTGGAAGCCTTTTTGGAAGATTTCCCCAAGAACTGTATCTATATGCGATGGAGCTACCTCCATCCCGAACTCTACGGTAACCAAAAGGCCATGCAATGGTATGATGAAAATGGACTAAAAGTAATGGGAGCCACAGCTGGGCAAACCCGCTGGGTACTTATGCCCCAAAATGAAAGTAATATCCGGTCCATCAAGTCATTTGCGGCATCTTCCATTGAAAACAATTTAGGCAGGCTCTTGCTGACACTTTGGGATGATGATTCCCCCCATTTTGAACTCTATAACAGAGGCATCCTCGCCTTTGCGGAATATGCATGGGCTGGAGATAAACGAAATGTGGAAGAAGTCAAATCCCTTTATAGGCGTAGGGCGTTTGCCAATGCACTGGCCGATGATTCATTTGCTTTTATTGACTCCCTGGAAAGTCCGGTTGCTTTTTGGAAGAATGCATTGCTAACAGGAAACAAGCGTAATTACCTTATGCGCTCCGAGAACCCAAAAGAAACAGCTGTCATTGCGTTACCTGACCCTGACAGTCCAGGAGCATGGACCAAAGCAAATCAAGAAAGGTTACAGCAAGCAGAACAAGCGATGGCGACCACCACTTCATTGAAGGAAAAGATCAAAACACTGAAGTCAAAGACCCTCCGTAATGAATACACTTTGGAGGTCTATGAGCAAGTGAATAACCTGGTCCATTTTTCTAACCATGCCTTGTTATTGCTCAAAGATTATGACTTGGCCACAACGGAAAAGGAAAGGGCTAGCGCCAAAGCTTCCTTAAAGAACTTGCCTGATGAGTTTCGGTTGGTCAGAAATGAACTGGAAAAGGTCTATAGCAAAACCAGGCTTATTCACAAACCTGACAACTACCTATTGGACCAAGATCATCACGTTCACCTGGCCAATCAGTCTATCAATTTTGACTGGCAATTTTATGCGGAGATGTTGTTTTTGGAAAAGCTATCTGAACAACTAGAGCCGTAACACGGGGATTCCTCTTGGCACTGATGGCACTTGGATGGCATGTAGTGCGACCGGTCCGAAGGTGCTTGGAAATCTATTCAGCTGCTGAAAAGGATAAAGTACTCTCTATAGTCAGCCTCAATTTAGACCAAACTGGACATGTTTAATTATCGTCCATAGATGAAAGGGATGAACAGGGATGGTAAGCAGTGAAAGTGGGAAGCGGGAAGGTCGAAGCTGGAAATTGGGACAGATGTTAGGTGCTGGATTTCAGATGATAGGCTATGCCGCTAGGCCTGGGGTAGGCATGGCTACCTTTGTGCAGAATGGCACTGCATGGCCATTGCAAATAACCTTTTGACGTGAAGGATGTTATTGGGTAGCAGCGGATAAAAAGGTGTCGATGGCAATCTCACCTAAAGAGTGTATTTACATAGCCTGTATATTTACTTTATTGTTAACGATAGTAACAGGATGCAGCTTTAGACACAGAAAAAACAACTTAACCTAAAGGTAGGCAGGGAACCGCAAGCAAGAAATAAAGCAGCTCTAGGCCTTGGCATATTACTTTCAGCTTTTGGCCTCCCGCACTTACTTATATTATTCTCGGGGCGAGTTATACGTCATCTGCAGTTGTAGTATGCCACTTCACCAAGAGGTGAGCTACCATAAGTGGGTTTGGTAAAATTTAGCCTATTTAGGGTATTTTATTTGATCCTCGGGTTGTTTATTTTAAAGGATGTATTCAATTGTAAATGTTTTTAATGATTTCCAATTGGAAAAACGGTCTTGAAATGACATGGATGGCCTTTTCGAAAACTTAAACATAGGGGATATGCGCCATGCGTATATACACTCGGTTGTGTATAATTATGTATAAGAACTAACTTGAGATTTAATCGATATATCTTCAATTATGAAAAGCACTCTATCATTCTTAATCGTACTTCTCTTATTTACACCCCAAATTCATGCTCAAAATATCAAAAGGATAGATAATTCTACCATACCTGTTGAGGCGCTAGATTCTAATTTTGGACGTTTGCAACGTGAAGCCAATGTTCATGGACTCACCATATCTATTATTACAAAAGACAGTATCTTGTTTCAAAAACCATATGGTTCTAGAAATTTAAAAGAAAAACAACCATTAGGAATGTCACATAACTTTTATGCGGCATCTTTAAGTAAGCCGGTATTTGCTTTTATAGTGATGAAACTGGTAGATGCAGGAGTTATTGATTTGGATAAACCCTTAGTGGAATATCTAGATAGGCCATTGCCGTCTTACACTTTTAAAGAGACTTATGAAGGGTATCAAGATTTGTCAAGCGATGAAAGGTATAAAAAGATAACCGCCAGAATGTGTTTGTCCCATACCACTGGATTTCCTAACTGGAGATATATAGGCAATTCAGGCATCAATATGAATAAGCCACTAGAGATAGAATCAGCTCCCGGAACCTACTACAGTTACTCTGGCGAAGGCATTCAATTGCTTCAGTTTGTAGTAGAACAAGTCACAAAAAAACGATTGGAAGAACTGGCACAGACTTATGTTTTTGAACCATTTAATATGACTATGACTAGTTTTTTATGGCAGGATAGGTTTGAAACCAACTATGCTGTGGGACATTATGGAAAGAAGAAAGTACTTGAACGACGTAAAAGAAATCAAGAATACGCAGCAGGAAGTATGGATACCACACCACAGGATTATGCCAAATTCATCCAAGCTATGTTAGCCAAAAAAGGATTAAGCGCAACGGCTTATGAAGATATGTTCAGCCCACAGATTTCTATTACCGCAACGCAGCAGTTTGGAAATAATAGATGGAAAATTACTGAGGAGAATAAAAATATCAACTTAAGTTATGGCCTGGGCTGGGGTATTTACGAGACACCTTATGGAAAAGCTATTTTTAAGGAAGGACACATGGATGGCTGGGAACACTATGCTATATTTTATCCATCAAAAAACATAGGTATGGTTATTATGTGCAACAGTTCAAACGGAGAAGGAATTTTTAAAGAGCTATTAGAAATTGCCATGGGAGATAGATGGATGCCTTGGTATTGGGAAAATTTTATACCTTATGATGTAAAGGGTTAGCTATGACCGTTGATAAAATAAACTATGCACAATAGCATTCGTGTGGCCCCCGACCAGGCGTAGTCTATGACTGCACCTTCCTATCCTTGGAATTTGTAATTCCAAAAAGCTAAAATTATTCTTAGATATGGGTGATGCATATCAAATCATTGACCAGGAAATACCTTATTTTCCCCAGTGGGGAGATTACTGGACTTGTGTTTTGGCCACTGCAAATAGCCTTTTGACGTGAGGGATGTTATTGGTTAGCAGCGTATAATTAAGGTGTAGGTGCAGGCGGGACAGTAGGATTCTTTCTGTTTTTGTTTTTATAAGTCTTGTAATACCATTTGAAGAGAAAAAGACCTCCTTTGAGGGGAGATCCTTTTTTTGATCCTATGTGGTTTAAATACAAATCACCAAAAATTTGGCCCTACCGGTTATCGCCCCTACCTCAAATAGGGCCATACATCTTCTATTTCTACGCCGGTATACACAGAAAATTCGACTACAGTAATGTCTTGGTGATCTTTTTTATCAAAAGCTTCTTTGATCCTTTTGATAAGGTTTCTACTGGCTTTTTCTCCTTTTCCAGTAATTATCATTACATCCTTGCAGTACATAAACAATCGTCGTCCTTGCTTCATTCTACAACAATTTTATTTAACCGAGACTTATGCTTTCCATGATCACATGCTGTTTGTCCAGGTCAAAAATAAAAACTTCCCCTCTTCACAAGTACCTCCACCGATTGGTCGAATTTCATTAGATCAGTGAGGCCCTACCAAGTGCTCGCGCACCACCATTTGCCTATTGTATTGTCATTCCTTTTACTTTCTACTTCGCCGTCATGAAGCGAGTTCAATTTCGGCCTTATCAAAACACCTATCTTCCAGTTATCATAAAGGGGTATTTATAGGGCCAATAATGGTAATTCTTTCACTATTGATTGGGAACTTTACTTTCTTGCCATGTCAAAAAAATAACTACAGGAAAAAGACAACCTTTGTCTTTCATCAAAAAGAGGAACCTAAGTGCAACCATCGAGGAGACATCTAGGGAATGTCGTGGGAATGTCCATCAATCAGCAAACCTTTTCATTCTCCAAAACCTAATTGAACACCTTCCTTTCAAAAATATAGTTATTCTAATCCATATTTTAACCTTTACCAACCGAAATATCTCCAAAATAAACAATTGATTCAATTTATAAAAGCATTTTGTTTCTATTTTAGTAGCTTTTATTAACAAATTACATTCATTAATTCCATTTTGATGCTTTTCATTCCTTTCAGGTACAATTCAATCATTTAATCCTATATCATCCATGATTCTTTACATCATTAGTTCAATTAATGATCTTGGGGTATGTTTCATTTTAAAAGTAAAAAGTTATGCCAAAACAAGAAGGATTGCTGAAAGTAAAAGGCACCATGGATGATCTTAACTATTATAAGACCAAGGATGGTGAGTATCGTGTTAGAAAAAAAGGAGGGGTGGATGCAGAACGTATCCAAAATGACCCTCGCTTCGAAAGGACCCGCCAAAACAATGCAGAGTTTGGAAGAAGCTGCAGAGCAGGGGGCAAAATCAGAAGGGCCCTTAGACCGGTGCTTAGCCCCACCAATACAGACCCAAAAACGGTGGGACGTTTATCAAAAGTCATGCATATGATCACCAAGTCTGATCCTATCAATGACCGGGGCATGCGTACTCCCATGGAAGGGGAGCCAGACCCGCTAAAAGGGTTTGAATTTAATGTACAATCCCATATGGGCTACCTACTGGGGAATAAAATCCAATATACCATGGGTACAGGATCGGGGGATTTCAGTTTGCCGACAGGCTTTGAATTGCCCAAGGATATTATTCCGGACGGCTCAGATGCTGGGCAATTTTCGCTCAGCTTACTGACCATAGACGTGGACAAGGAAGATGCTTTTGACCTGGATATTGTGAAAAGTGACTTCTTTGATTTGAAAACAGGATTAGCTGCGGACCTCAACCTATCTGTCACGCAAAGCAGTAGTATCAGCCCTGCTTTTCAGCTGTTGATTTTGGGACTGGAATTTAGCCAAGAGGTCAATGGCAAATACTATGACTTCAAGGGGCAAAAGACCAATTCCCTCCGGTGCCTGGATAGCCTAAAGATCAGCTAAGTATGCGTCTTTATCTGTTTAGACGTCTTTTCGATGATGTTGGGCAAGGCACCATCTGTTGGAAAGGCCAGCAATTAGTAAAGACGGTAGAGTTCCCTTATACGGATAAATATGGCCAGGCGTCATTTATTCCTGAGGGGCTCTACCCCTTACACAGAAAGTACATTCCCCAGCTTGGCTGGAATATCGAATTGGAGGGAGATGGGGGAAATGCCCATCCTATCCGAAGTTTTGACAGGGGAATGACCGTTCAATATGGAGGAATACATCCTGTACTCTTTCATATGGATGCTATCCAGCTGAAAGAATCTAGGATAGCCTATCAAAATTTCAAGCAGTTTATTTTCAATCAGATGAACCAAGGAGACTCCGTTCATCTTAACATTATCACCTATGGAACAACTAGAAGAGTGGATGATCAGCTATCCAGGTCTATGGCTACAACTGATTCTGATCAGTGGGAGCCTGTATTTTCTAAAAATCCTGCATGATGACTTCAGGACCATGCAGAAGGATGTTGGAACCCTTAAATCTTCAGTCGTATTGATGGAGGGATTACTAAGGGATTGGATAAAAGAACAGTTTGTTCATCATCAATCAAGACTAAAAACATAATGTTAAAAGAAATCAATCAATTAAGGTATGAAATCGTGGAGCGGGCAGGAAAGCCTACTCCACCATTTTTCAGGAGTCTGCGGAATGCTGGCATTACGATGGCAGCTTTAGGAGCGATACTTATGGGAGCTCCAGAGGGATTACCGGACATGATCCATCATTGGGGAGGCTATATGAGTTTGGTGGGTGCTGTGATCTCTGCTTTATGCCAGGTGACGGTGGAAGAATGAGGAATGGGGAATAGGAAATGGGATGTTTAAAGGGTTAACTGGTTAATTGTTTAGGGCTAAGGGCTGCAAAGGTGGAACTGTAGGGTAAGGAGGTATGAAGCAGGAAGTCGGGAGATTTGAGTCTGGAGACTCAATTTTAATCGTCCCGTCCTCCACCGCGGGTTAGGAACAGCTGGGAAAAATGGACCGTGCCGATGGCACTTTTGTCTGGGGGGCATTTTCTTTAGTATGGGGATGAAGCCCCATGGAACTAAATCTTGCCGTGCCTCTGGCACTCTTTGATTTGATGTTCGTTTTCTTTATCACGGGGATGAATCCCCTTGGAACCAAATCCTGGCGTGCCTCTGGCACTGGTGTTGATTTCGTGTTCGTGTGGAATTAGAAAGCAAGTGTTGCAGCAATATAACTACTCTTAATGCCGATAGGCATGGACAAATATGTTGGAAGCAGGTTTCAACCTGCTTTATAGATTGGCTCGTAGATCATGAATGCCAGAGGCATGGTACATCTAAACTCGATGACTAAAAAAGAGGATCAAAAAGATATTCTAAATCAAACTGGACATCATATTCCTTTAACAATTCAATGTATTCTTCATGAAAACTCATCTTATGATGATGGGCTTCTTGATTTTCAATATATCGATAGACATTGGAAACATGTGACTTGCTATATGTAAAACAACCAAACCCCTTTTGCCATTCAAATTTACGGTCAGCCAATCCATTTTCGTTGATCCATTTAGATGATTTGGCCTTAACAGTTTTCATTACTTCGGAAATACTTATTGCTGGTTTCTGTGAAAAAAAACAATGGACGTGGTCTTCCACCCCATTAACAATGATACACTTACAGCCCGTTTCATTAATGAGATTTCCCATTACCGCAAAAAGTCTCTTCCTCCACGCTTTGTCCAATATTGCTTTCCTATATTTCACAGCGAAGACAACTTGAACATACATTTGATGATAAGTATTGGCCATGGTTTTAAAAAGTATTTAATGATGGCTTCGATAAAATTTCCATTAATATACTTGTTTTAAGCAATAAAGTAAAGAAAATGAGTCGTGCCGACGGCACTTTTGTCTGGTGGGCGTTTTCTTTAGTACGGGGATGAATCCCCATGGAACTAAATCTTGCCGTGCCTCTGGCACTCTTTGATTTGATGTTCGTTTTCTTTGGCACGGAGATGAATCCCCATGGAACAATATACTATCGTGCCGATGGCACTAGCGTTGATTTCGTGTTCGTGTGGAATTGAAAAACAAATGCTACAGCAATACAACTACTCTTAATGCCGCTAGGCATGGACAATATGTTGGAAGCAGGTTTCAACCTGCTTTATAGATTGGCTCGTAGATCATGAATGCCAGAGGCATGGTACATCTAAACTCGATGACTAAAAAAGAGGATCAAAAAGATATTCTAAATCAAACTGGACATCATATTCCTTTAACAATTCAATGTATTCTTCATGAAAACTCATCTTATGATGATGGGCTTCTTGATTTTCAATATATCGATAGACATTGGAAACATGTGACTTGCTATATGTAAAACAACCAAACCCCTTTTGCCATTCAAATTTACGGTCAGCCAATCCATTTTCGTTGATCCATTTAGATGATTTGGCCTTAACAGTTTTCATTACTTCGGAAATACTTATTGCTGGTTTCTGTGAAAAAAAACAATGGACGTGGTCTTCCACCCCATTAACAATGATACACTTACAGCCCGTTTCATTAATGAGATTTCCCATTACCGCAAAAAGTCTCTTCCTCCACGCTTTGTCCAATATTGCTTTCCTATATTTCACAGCGAAGACAACTTGAACATACATTTGATGATAAGTATTGGCCATGGTTTTAAAAAGTATTTAATGATGGCTTTGATAAAATTTCCATTAAATATACTTGTTTTAAGCAATAGTGTAAAGAAAATGAGTCGTGCCGATGGCACTTTTGTCTGGGGGGCGTTTTCTTTAGTACGGGGATGAATCCCCATGGAACTAAATCTTGCCGTGCCTCTGGCACTGGGTTATGGATCATCTGACAGTACTGAACTGCTGAATTGGAATAGCAAAATATATGGACCGTGCCGATGGCACTTTTGTCTGGTGGGGCATTTTCTTTAGCACGGGGATGAATCCCCATGGAACCAAATCTTGCCGTGCCTCTGGCACTGGGTTGTGAATCCAAGATTTCAATCCACTAAAAAACAGGTAATATGAAGGAAAAAGATGGGAGGTTTGAGTTTGGAGACTCAATTTTCATCGTCCCGCAGCTCAGCTAACGGGACAACTGGGGATGAATCCCCTTGGAACCAAATCCTGGCGTGCCGATGGCACTGGTGTTGGATCATCTGACAGTAATGAACTATTGAATTGGAACAGCAAAATATATGGACCGTGCCGATGGCACTTTTGTCTGGTGGGGAAGTTATATTTATCACGGGGATGAATCCCCTTGGAACCAAATCTCGGCGTGCCGATGGCACTGGGTTGTGAATCCAAGATATCAATCCACTAAAAAACAGGTAATATGAAGGAAAAAGACGGGAGGTTTGAGTTTGGAGACTCAATTTTCATCGTCCCGTCCTCCACCGCGGGTTCGGAACAGCTGGGAAAAATGGACCGTGCCGATGGCACTTTTGTCTGATGGGGAAGTTATATTTATCACGGGGATGAATCCCCTTGGAACCAAATCCTGGCGTGCCGATGGCACTGCGTTATGGATCATCTGACAGTACTGAACCGCTGAATTGGAATAGCAAAATATATGGACCGTGCCAATGGCACTTTTGACTGGTGGGCATTTTCTTTAGCACGGGGATGAATCCCCTTGGAACCAAATCCTGGCGTGCCTCTGGCACTGGGTTGTGAATCCAAGATATCAATCCACTAAAAAACAGGTAATATGAAGGAAAAAGACGGGAGGTTTGAGTCTGGAGACTCAATTTTAATCGTCCCGCAGCTCAGCTAACGGGACAACTGGGAGGATCGGGAGTCCGCCACGGCGGGATAGGGAGTTGAAAACAGTTTTAATAAATGAAGACGGAAGGTCGGAGACGGGGGAATTGGGGTTAAAAATCGCCTTCGATACGGCTGTAAGAACTGGGGTGTAGGTTGAGGTATTTTGCAATGACCTTTTTAGGAAAATGCTGTACCAAATCCGGGTTGCAGCTTTTGAACACCTGGTTTCTTTTGGACGCGGGTTTGATGTACAACAAGGTGTTTCTTTTTTCTTCCCGTGCTGTCCAAAATTGGTTCAAAAGGGCCAAATAAGAACTTTCGGCACTATATTTCCCGATCAATTCTATGAGCTTCTCCAAGGAAATGAGTTTGACCTCTGTTTCCTCAGATGCAATGAGCTTGATCTTCCTGTCCCCTCCCCCATTTAATATGGCATGGTCAAAAGCTATTTCCTTCTTTAGGCACAAGTCTGTGCACTGGTAGTCAGAACCTCGAAGCTCGTATTTGGCTATCCCCCCTTTGACTATTATGCATAAAGGGGAATCCATAGGCTCATAAGGCCCCATCATTTTTCCACTGGATAGGCTAATATACTCCATAAACTCATTGGTCTCATTGTAAAAATCCACCCCTTCATTAAACAAAAAGTTGTATAGTTTCTTTAGATAAAAGTCTGAATGATCCATAACAGCCCTGATTTTAATTATTCCAACACAACATTGACTATAAAAAAGACACCAGAATACACCCACTGGAAATTATCACCAATTCTATTAAATGTTTTCCTATGTAAGTGGTATTCATATACAGCAAACAATCCTCACAACAAGTCGCCTAAAAGTGGTATTTTTTTAATATGTAACGCGAATATGATTAATAATAGACTTAAAAGCAACATAAATCTTACTATGCCTACCAGAATATAGCAGGTGTTAACCTCATTAACATTAGACTTCTTTGTCTTCAAAAGTGAATAAAATTAGCAGACTTCAACCAACTTAACAAATGAATATAAATCATATAAATATCACTATTACAATTTCAATATTTTGGCTTTTTAGAAATGTTCTTCTAATTTGGAATCAAATCATTACAACCTTCCGTCGCGAAAAATGTAGGAATGAGAAGTGGAAAAAGAGGAGATGCGTTTTAGGGCGGAAGGTTATTTTTTGAGGTAGTGGAAGTTGGTCTGTGTGTCCCCATGGTTGAAACCAAGGGAACAGTATAGGGCGTCCTTACGGGACTTGGGAAGTCTTAGCGATGAAGTTGGTCTGCGGGGATTGGAATTAATAAGAAATAGGAGTCAGTAAGGGGTATTGGGTGAGTCGGAGACTCACATTTAGATGGTCCCATTCGCCACGGCGGGATCGGGACAACGGGGTTGGGTAATTGGTTAACTGTTTAAAAGGGATTTGTTGGACGAATGTTCCCATGCTTGAAACCAAGGGGAAGGATATGGATCGTCCCTATGGGACTGGGAAAGTCTTAGCGATGAAGTTGGGCTGCTGGGATAGGAATTAATAAGAAATAGGAGTCAGTAAGGGGTATTGGGTGAGTCGGAGACTCACATTTAGATGGTCCCGCAGCTCAGCTGGGTCGGAGACTCACATTTAGATGGTCCCGTCCGCCACGGCGGGATCGGGACAACGGAAAATAGAATTACGTAAGGGGCATTGCAAATGCCCTTAATAAGTAAGTCTGGATTGCAAATCCAGACTAGCGAAAACTAGCTAAAGTATTAAAGAAAGGAGTGTGATGAGAAAAGTGGGAGAAGTTTTGTGGGAAGGAGTTGCTTTGGTACTGATGATGCTGTTTGCCTATACTGCCATCAGTAAATGGTATGACTGGGGTGCCACTCAAAATGCCATGTACAATCAAGTATTTCCTGAATGGATGGCCACTCTCCTACTATATTCGCTTCCGGTATTGGAACTGGCCCTGGCCATTATGCTTCTCTTCCCAAAAACAAGAACGCTTTCTCTTTGGGCATGCCTGATTTGCCTTATCGGGTTTACGGTTTATATTGGATTGGTGCTGACGGATGTATTTGGAAGGATCCCCTGCAGTTGTGGCGGTGTGATCAGCAACCTTGGATGGGAAGCACATTTTCTATTCAATCTGGCCTTTATAACCTTGGCTATCATCGGTATTCTGGTCAAGCCGGAGGATGAAAGAGTTGGGTAATTGGTTAACTGTTTAAAAGGGATTTGTTGGACGAATGTTCCCATGGTTAAAACCAAGGGGAAGGATATGGATCGTCCCTATGGGACTGGGAAAGCCTTAGCGATGAAGTTGGGCTGCTGGGATAGGAATTAATAAGAAATAGGAGTCAGTAAGGGGTATTGGGTGAGTCGGAGACTCACATTTAGATGGTCCCGTCCGCCACGGCGAGATCGGGACAACAGATCCCGTCCGCCAAGGCGGGATCGGGACAACAGGGGAATAAACTAAAAATTGGATGCCGTAAGGGGCATTGCAAATGCCCTCTATAGGTGAGTCGGGATTGCAAATCCCGACTAGCAATACTAGCAATAATTAAGATATTAAACGGCCAGTGGAGGTACGGGGTGCTTGCCTGGCATCGGTAGGGGGAAGAAATCCGGTCGTCCCTCTCGGAAGGTCCACGAAACCAAAACGACCGGAATTTATTATTCATTATAATATTAAAATTATGAAAAATTCATTGAAGAACCTCCTACGCGGAGGTGTATTTCTAATGGCAGTTATTGCCGCATTTGCGTTTACACAGCCTATGGATGCCTCTCAAACTTATTGGGGAGATGATCCTATCCAAGGGCCTGTCCAAGTAGAGCTTGGTAGCTCGGAGTATAGCTGTGATTCCAATCCCAGTGAACAGTGTCTATACCACGATGAGGCACTTACCAATCCTGTATCTGGAAGTCAAGGGGAGTTTGAATTAAATTAAACCCCAAAGGTTCAGGCAATCCTACTTTAGGATTGCCTGTTTTCTAATGTAGCTATCTGTTTTGAAGCTCTTCTTCTGGGATCGGAAAAACGAATGAGTCCGGCTCCTCTCCCATCACATATTCCTGATCCCCCAGTTTTCTTATTAATGGAAATAGCTCTGTTCTTTCTCCTAAAAGCCTTTTCAAATCAGACCACCTTCTACCTCTGAATACTATTTCTTTTCTTCTTTCCATCAGTACAAATCCAAGGGGATCAGCCAAGTCCTGATAAGAAACAGGATCGTAACTTCCCTCACTGTAACGAGATTTTAGCAGCTTGTCCAAAGCGGCAAAAGCTATCACAGGATTTTCCATTCTTAAGGCGCACTCCGCTTTTATAAGCAACATTTCACTTACCGTAAGCCCTGTGAAGAAACTATATCCTGAGGTAAAGCTTCCTTTATAATTAATATGTCCTTGTGGATTGATAAGGAAATAGATGGACTTTCTCAGGTCATCATCATGATATGACTTGTACAATGTGGTATCAATTCGTGCTTCGGGACTTACATTGATGGAAGTAAAGGTAGGTGCCAAGGTATGATAAATCACTTCCTCATTTCCCAAGGGCACAGGAAAATTCAAGGAAGGGTTCAGCTGATTGAAGTCCATTAACTGATCATCAATAGCCAGTGAGGCATCTGCTTCCATCCAAGCTTTTTCATACTGCTTCATCATCAGGTATACTCTGGCCCTCAAAGCATGGATGGCAGATTTGGATGGCCGTGATCTAAATTTAGGGGTACTTGGCAAGAGCGGTAGTGCCCGTTCCAGGTCTTCGAATATTTGGTCGTATACTTTTTGTACGCTCATATAATCAGGTACTGTGGTAACATCCGATTTTAAGGGAAGTGGGATTGACAAATGGGAAGCAGCGGCCGAGCTATACTGGGGAGCAAATACCTTGACCAGTTCGGCCAAAGCATAAGCCCTGATAAACCATGCACTGCCCATGATATTGTTAATAGCCTCTGTATTAGCATCCGAAACGATAAGTTCATTGGCTTGTTCCAGGCAGAAGTTAGCTGCAAAAATCTGTTTGTAAGGATAAACCCAGTCCCCGTTGCTGGTTCCTCCATACATATCAGGATGAAAGGACCTGATGTGGGCATTACGGTATAGTTCTTTATCTTCTGATTCGAAACCTTCCAGTGAATGGTAATAATCATCCGATGCGACTATGTCCAAGATGGTGGAATAGTTCATTATGGATTCGTTGTCCAATATGGCCTGAAGATCGGTTATTGTTTCGGGCGCCTCAATACTGAGGTTTGGTTTTTGGTCTAAGAACTCTTCGCAAGAGGTCAATAGATGGATGATGCTGATGATCATGGTGGTGAATATGGGGTTGAGTTTATTTTTCATTTTTTGTATTCGTTTAAGTTAGTGGGAGTCTGGAGGCTCCCTTTTAGTTGAGTTCCAAGTCACCGCTTTGCTAGAGACTTGGAACAACTCGACTTTTTTCGTTTCAATCTTGCTACTTACTATTAAAAAGAGTCCCGGTTTCCCGTCTGGAAACATGTCCCGCTGACGATGTTGTGTTATCAAATCATATGAAGAAAGTACGCGGTAAGGGACTCGGTGATAGTAGTCAGATTTTAGTACATAGTAGCAAGACTTGTTCACGTGAGCGAGATTATATGGTCTTATGTACTCAGAGGCTTTGACAATCCTATTTTTATAATTCGTTTTACCGTTATTTAGAGATGTTATTTTTATAATTCGTTTGCGTTAGTGGGAGTCTGGAGACCTGTCTTCCTCCAGGCAGGCTCCCTTTTAGTTGAGTTCCAAGTCACCGCTCTGCTAGAGACTTGGAACAACTCGTTTTCTGAAGAGGAGATTGCCACGACGCATGGCTCCTCGCAATGACGTGGTTCTTTAAAAGCTTGCTTTCACTCCTACTGCAATGCTTTTCAATGGCTTTGCTGTTCGGAAGTCGGGGTCGAGGGGGTCGTCTTTGGCGGACTTCCATATGATCCCGAGGTTATTGGCGTAGGTATACAATTCCAATCTCTTGAAGGGCAATGAAGGTATCCTGCGGTTGTCCAGGGTATAGGCCAAACGTATGTCCTGTAAGCGGAAATGATCGCCTTTTTCCACTAACTCGTCGCTGTATCTGTATATATTGTCCCTTAAGGTATTGGTGGAGCTTGGCAGTGAAGGGACTTGTGTAAAGTTTTCATCCCCGGGCTGCTGCCATCTCCGACCATAGTCGGCGTGCCCTCCCTCTCCCTTCAATACAGATGCGTAGAGAACGGATTCCCTTCTGTAGTAATAGCCCATCCTATAGGAAATATTAAAGGAGAGCTGAAAGTTTTTAAAACCAAAGCTGTTCCTAATGGCTCCAAACACCGTGGGTCGTCTAGGCCCGTGGTACTGGAGGTTTTCTGGACTTAATGATCTGAAAATCGCCAAGTAGTCTTCGCTAGGCTCGCCGTCCAACATACCCCTAGGTGCTCCTGTATCGGGATTTAAACCTCCCCAGAGGATACTATAGATGGCGAATAATGGTTTGTCTTCCAAAGGATAAAGGGAGGCCTGTCGCTGTGCGAGGTAATTGATCGGAGTGGACTCGAAATAATAATCCGTTACTTTTTCCTTTATGGTGCTGAAGAGTAGGTTGGTCGACCACTGAAAGTTTCCTATCAGGTTTTGGGATTGGACTTCTATGTCCATACCAGCACTTTTGGTACTGGCACTGTTTGTCCTTAAAGTGGAAAAACCTGTGGAAGGGATATAAGGGGAGTCACCAATTAGGTCCAGCCCTTTTTTTGAATAAACTTCAATCTGCCCCTTTAGCCTGCTGTTTTTGGATTCCACATCAAGCCCCAAGTTCAGGATAGCAATGCGCTCCCATTTCAAACGCCTATTGGCCGGATGGGAAATATTTCCCGCCAGCTGACCAGCCGAAATCAAGGTGGCATAATTGGTAAAATAGGTCGCTGTGGTCAGCGCGGAGACGGATTTGTCCACATTGCCGTTTTCACCATAAGTAGCCCTCAACTTCACAAAAGGGAATGCCTGTGAATTCCAGAAATCCTCTTCAGACAAGGTCCACCCTGCCCCTACTGACCAAAGGGGCACGGCTTTTTGGTTTGTCTCTACCCCGAAGAGGTTGGAAGCATCCCTTCTGGCACTCAAAGAAAGGTTGAGCTTATGGTCATAAGTATAGGAGGCATTGAGGTACTGGGACACGAAACGATCAAAGTAAGCAGCATGGGAGGCTCCGTCTGGAATGGATGACAGGGTTCCATTGTGGTATTGGCTGAAACGGGTAGTAAGATCGACTGGTTTAGAGATGGCCAACTGTTCCTGATAGCCGTAATAGCGGGTAGACCTTGCCGTGGTCTGGTAATCCTTGAGTTCCCATCCCCCTATTGCATCGATGCTATGGGCATTTCCCCATTGCTTGGTGTAAGTCAACTGCCCCCTTAGGCTATGGCTGAAGGCGTTATTTGACTGCAAGTCAAAGATAGCTTCCTGTGGTATGGGATAGGTTAATTGGCCATCCAAATCCACCTGCGTGTACCTGTTGATCAGGTTTCTGGTACTGAAGAGTTGGGTGGATTGGATGTCATTACCCGTCGTGCTATTGTTCCAGTATTGGTAATAGCCTTCCAAAGTCAAGCCAGGCAAGAGCTTATAGGACAAATCGATATTTATCCTGTAGTCATTCTGCAAAGTCCTCTTATCACTTGCCCCAATTTCATCCAAGGGCACATAGGTCCAGTCCAGGAGGCCAGAGTTTTGGATACTTTGGATGTACCTGCTTGAATACTCCCTTGTGAGTGAAAGGTGCTGCCCTGTGGTGACATCCGCAAAGGGCTCATAAGGGAAGGTTGTAGGAGGAAGTTCGGTGGTAATATTCCGATCCGTTCTCACCAAGTAAATACCCGTACCGATCCGCAATTTATCTTTGGCCAGTTTCCAAGTAAAACGATTACTGATGGTGTACCTGCTGAAGGTATTGCCGACGGTATTTTCGAGATTTCTGTCAAATCCTGCAGAGAGCGCATAAGAAAATTTCTCTGCCCCTCCATTGAGGTTGATGGCGTATTGCTGATTTACTTGGGGTCTGTAAAAATACTGCGCCAGCTCCCTCCTACTGTCCATGGATCGGTAAGCTGCTATGGCTTCATTCACCTGCGTATCGGTCAATAGTCCATCCCTTCCTTTGATGAGCGTTTCCACTACAGGAGAGAGAGCAGGATGGTTTCTATTGTTTTCGTAACGGCTATAGTAGTTATTGTCGAAAAGCATCTGTTCGATATCGATAAAATCATTTATGGACATGACAGGCTCATAAAAGGGATCCGGCTTTTCATAGAAATTGATGTTCGTATTAAAGCTGAACTGAGGTGAGGCATTGTCTCTTTTCTTGGTAGTAATGACAATCACCCCATTGCCGGCCCTGGCACCCCAAATGGAGGCTGCCGCCGCATCCCGAAGAATGGTGACACTTTCCACATCATTGGGATTGATGTTTTCCAAGGGTCCATCATATGGGAAGTGGTCAATAATGATCAAGGGACTGGTATTGGCAAACAAGGTATTTCTGCCCCGTATGCTGATGGGGTCATTGGCAGGTCCGGTCCTGTTGAATATCAGGCCTGAACTGATATCCTCCAGCCGATCCAATATTGAGGTGCTGACACGTCGATTTACCAGTGATTTATCGATATGTACGAATGAGCCAGTAGCCCTTTCCTTTGGGATTTCCTGATAGCCTGTGGCCATCACTTCCACCGTGGACAGGTTGATATCATCCTCTTCCAAAAGCACCGTAATCGAGGTATCCTTTAGCAGGTTTAATTTCCGGTGGTATTGGGAAAAGCCGAGGTAAGATACCGACAGGTCAAGTATCCCTTTCTTTACCAAAAGGCTGAAAGCGCCCTCTTCATCCGTCACAGTACTCCAGGTCAAGTCATCAAGGCTCACCAATGCCCCTACCAGTGGTTCCTGGGTGCTTTTGGCCAATACCGTGCCGCTCAAAACAATGCGTTCTTCCTGTGCATGAGCAGCAGTGGCCATGATCAGGACTAGTAATAGAAGTAAATATTTTTTCATGGTATTTAGTGGTTATGATAAAAGGATCTATTATGGTTTGCTCAGTAACTGCTCTATTTTGGCAGTGATGTCCTGATAGGTAGGTTTGTTGAATCCCAGGGTGGCCAGTTTTCCATCCTTGTCGATTAGCTGCAAGTATGGAAAAGCCCCTATGGCATAATGATCCAAGTAAGGGTGCGCGGTACCTTTGCCTCCGGTGTACAGTTGTATGATGCCATCAGGGGTATAGCGACCAGAGCGGATGCTCTTTTGCCAAGTATCACGTTTGCTGTCAATGGAAACGGCAAGAATCACCAAGTTTTCCTCCTCCGAGAACCTTTCCTTTAGTTTGCCGAAGTGATATTTATTAAAGGCGATACAGGCTGAGCAGCCTGTCATCCAAAAGTCCAAGAGCACGGTTTTCCCTTTAAACTGACTTAGTTGGACAGGCTTCCCCTCCTGTGATATAAAATCATATTCGGGTACAGGATCTCCTGTCAGAGAAGCCTGATAGATCTTTTTTATTCGGAGCTTTAGCGCGGCCGTTTCCATGGTCTTGTAAAATGTCTCCAAGTCCTCAGTGCCGTGTTTGAGGATGATATTCCTGTGGGAAAAGTAGGCTGTCAGGATGCTTTCCCTGACCGGGGTATTCTTGATGGATTCTGCCCACTTAAGCACGGGGATGCCCGAAATAGTGGACTTTCCTCTTAGCAAGTATTCTGATAAGAGCAGGTAGGAAGGTGAAAATCCTGCTTGATCGGCATCCAATTCTATGAATGATTCACTAAAGGCATTCTCCAAGAATCGGTCAAATTCTGGAAGAAGCATACTGTGGTCCGCTTTTAGCAGCCTTGGGTAATTTATCCTTTCGAAGCTGTAAATGATGGGGAAGTAAAACCGGGACAAGTATTCCGCCCTGACGGTCTGGTATTGCTCTTCTGGAATCCGATCCTTATATGTCCTAAGAATATCCTCAAGCTGATCATGGGGGACATTAGCCCATCGCTGTTTTAACATATCCAATACTACTTTGTGATCCGTGAGTGGCACCACCTCCTTTGCGAAGTTCCGGTTATGTAGATCAATTTTGCTTGTGTACTGTTCTTGTTGGCCTGGGTTTGAAAGCATCAAATCCAAGTAAAATGGAGCACTGAACTTATGGGCGAGCCACAGGTCTTGGAGCTTATGCTGCAATTGGAAAGTAGCGGCAGATGGACCCGAGAAAAAGGTTTGGTTAAACAGTCTATCCACTTTGATCTTCAGGCTATCTCCCGGAGAGATCAGCGTTCTGTACATTAAGTAATTCCCCATGGAATCCGTCAGGCTTATCCAAGCAGGCAGGTATTTGGCAGGTAGGTTAATCTTAAAGGTTTTGTCATGCCGTGAATACACCCCTTGGGTCAAGCTTGCCTTCTCCAATACTATCCTCATATCCAGGTCAGGAGATTCGTCAGTAGTGATTCTGAGCACATCATGCCATAGCTTCAGGTTAAGGGCTGAAGAAGGCTCTTTGGAGGCATATTCTCCATAAATGACAGCAGGCGTCTGCTGTGCCCAAGAAGGGGAAGCACATTGGCTTATCCAAACCATGCAAAATACGAGTAGTATATAGGGTTTTATCAAAAAGGCGCTTATGGAGAGAAAAGGGGCAGGACCATTTGATCCTGTCCCGATCTGGGCAAAGGGCAACTTTTTGGGTAGGTATTGGCTTCGGGTTAGGCATAGCAATGCCAGGAAGCACGTGAACGTTGTTTTTTTCATGCTTAAAATGCGGTTGTGTAGAAAGTGTTGGGACAAGACTCGGAGTCTTGTCAGATGCTAGACGCTAGACTAAAGACGCTAGACTTGTTTACGGAGTCGAGAACGCCCCCAAATCCGTCATTGCGATGACCATAGGGAAGAAGCAATCTCGTATTTACCCCCTCCTAGCCTCCCCCTTTAGGGTGAGGAACCGATCTCGTAAACGAAATCACTTGCCCTGCAAGCTGGCTACTCGCTAAAAACAGTCACCGACTGTTTTCTTTACGCTTGTCCCTCCCTTCAGGGGGATTTAGGGGGTAAGTCTCACGTCTTAAATCTGACGTCTAGTGTCTTTTCCAACACTTCTACATTATTTAAGAAATCATTTAATTACCCCAGCACTTATAAAGCTCCGGGCTAGGCTGCCCTACCAGACGCGAGGGGCGTCCCCCAGGCGAATGCAGCCTCGGAATCGTCGAAAAGTACGGGGTATGAGGTACCCAGTACGATGTATACATTTTAAAATAGGTTTGATGGTGTTTTTGGGTATTTGGAATGGAGTAATTGATCTATGCGCACATAATCGATATGCTCCATACTTATATCCAAATGTTATTAGATCGGATTTTTCGGTTTTCTCTCAAAAATGATATCAAATAAAGTTAAATCACGCCTAGAGATGAGCTGAGCAAAACAAAACAAACATACCTTTCCTATTTCTCTATAAAGAAAAGCTAGTTTAACTCTGTAAAGGCGGTTTTTAGATTGCTTCATTTGAACCTATAATTAATATTTTCTCCAAAAATGAAGCATATCTCTATCTAAAAAGTGGAAGAGATGGTGCTACACTCATGGCATGTTGTATGGGACGTAGGAGACCCGAATACCTCAAATTGAGATATTCTGAAACGCATGCTCAAGAGTGAGCCCACCTCTATATAACAAATATAGCGGATGGGCCACTACTCTCTGTCCTGCGTTTCAAGAAATTTCCTACGTTTCTACAACAAGACTTTGATTAGTTGCCTATTTCACACTTAATATGTTCTAAATAACATTGGCAATATAGCAAATGGTACTCAAAAAACAAATTAAATCCCAAATAATGAGGACAAATGTTTTTATCTATTTGTCTTATGAAGGGGAAAAAACAGGTTACCATAGATTTATCTCAGCTAGCAAAAAACTTAAAATCATTAAGAATTGAGGCAAAGCTTTCCATTTATGGTGTAGAAGCTGCTACAGGCTTTTCATCCGATCATATTAGACAACTTGAAAGAACTGATAACCAAGTAAATCCCAACACCAAAACCTTATTAGCATATTCCAACCTTTATAATGTATCAATTGATGATCTATTGAAAAAAGATAATATTGGGATTGGAAAGGATTTAACAGTTTTAAGCCAATTCAAAAATGAAAATATTATGAACAAAGAATATTTTCATAATAAAAACTCCTTGCCAGATTTTTTATTAAGTAAAGTTCTTCCCCATCCTGAAATGAAAAAAGGACTAAAAATATCGGAGATAATATCAATATTTTCTGACTATGACCTCAAAAGTAAAGCTGTATCTAGAGAGATGAGTAGATTAGTGGAAAAAGGTATAGTTGTTAAAGAAGACAAAACTGGAACTGGAGCTGTTTTCCATTATAAAACAAAAAAGTAGAAGGAGAGAAAATCTAAAGCCTTTAGTGGATTTAAACAGCGCAATTTATTAACTTAAGGAAGCTAAGAAATTATATAAGTTGTTTAAACCCTATTCAATAAATTATGGAAGCCCTTCGATTGGAGGGCTTTTTTTATGGAGTTTTGGTGTAAAATACCCCAAGCGGGATATTTTATTTATGAAATGGACTGTTTAGTTTTAGGTTTTAAAAAAATAAAGAAACTAAAACCAGACTTATTCCGCTAAATTGGAAGGATATGTCTGTAAAAACCAGACATATAAACAAGTTGAACAAAACCTCCTACGTCGGTAGTTGTTTGATTTTTAAAGCTTTAATAGGTTTAATATCAGTTGCTTACACTAAATTCATTCCATGTTTTATCATTAATTAAATAGTATCATGGAAAAA
>NZ_JACYTQ010000005.1 GCF_014841125.1 Echinicola arenosa | reverse complement strand
CCATCCCGAACAGAGAAGTTAAGCCCTGTCGCGCCGATGGTACTGGGGTTACACCCGGGAGAGTAGGTCGCCGCCCTCACCTATATGCCCCCTGTCCTACAAGGACACGGGGCTTTTTTTGTGGCTTTATTAAAGTAGAACCAAATAGGGACTTAATGAAGGACATGTCTTAGAATGTCTTTTACATTCTTGCCTAATCAGAGCGCTTCGCTGCATATTTTTGAATCTTTCAATCCAATGGGTTTATTTTTAAAGAAAAAAATGGCAGTTTTGCACAAATATTTTCAGCATGGCAGTTCTATTAAAATCACTTAGTTTAATTCAAAAGGATAGTATTAAGCCCCCTTTAAATTACCTTTACGATGGGAAGGAGTTTAAATTGTATGAAGGGGATGAAGAAGGGGTAGAGGAAGTTATAGATTGTTCTGAATATCTGGGTTCTTCGGGGTGGATTGATTTGAGATGCGGTGTAGGAGAGCCTGGCTTTGAATACCAAGAAACATTGGAAAGCCTTGGAGAAGCATTAAAGTTTTCAGGGTTTACGCAAGCAGTAGTATTGCCGAATACTTCACCTGTCATTCAAAGTAAAAATGAGGTAGAGTTTATCAAGAATAAGGTAAGTCGTTTTATCACAGATATTCACATTCAAGCGGCTGTGACCAAAGATGTAAAAGGAGAAGACTTAACTGAAATCTTAGATATCAATCATCATGGTGTGAATATTTTCGGAGACGGTATAGTACCTCTATCCAATTCAGATAGAATGATGAAAGTACTTCAATATCTCCAAAAATTCAACGGAATACTTTTTGATCAATCTTATGACCCTTTGCTGGCTATTTTTGGTCAGATGCACGAAGGATACCCTTCCACTGTAATGGGAATGAAAGGGATTCCATCACTCTCTGAGGAAGTTGCCATTAAAAAGAATATAGATATTCTGAGATATACTGGAGGTAGTTTGCACTTTCAAACGGTTAGTACGGCGAAAGGCGTGGAAGCAATTCGTCAGGCAAAGGCTGAAGGTTTGAAAGTAAGTGCCGATGTGTCTCTGTATCAATTATTATTCTCAGATGATGATCTATTGGAATATGATACTAATTTGAAAGTGTTGCCTCCATTTAGAGGAAAAGAGGACCAAGAAGCATTGAAGGCAGGGCTTAAAGATGGAACACTTGATGCGATTGTATCCAACCATCAGCCTAGAGATTATGATGCAAAACATATGGAATTTGATTTGGCAGATTTTGGAATGAGTGGTTTGCAGACTTTCTTGCCAGGGATGGTACAATTGGAAAAAGAATTGGGATGGCCTTTATTGATAGAAAAAGTTACTTTTGGACCTTCGCAGGTGATCAATTCTCCAAAGAGCCAATCTGTGTCCTTAACTATATTTGACCCGAATGAGGAGTGGTCGTTCAATAGAAGTTCGAATAAATCCCTTTCTTCCAATTCTCCTTATTTTAATAAGACACTTAAAGGCAAAGTAAAACTAGTAATCAATAAAGGTGAAATAGCCAGGTTAGATGGTTAAATATATCAAGAGTAGTTATTTGTTTGGGCTAGCAGGAGGAGTGTTGTGTCTGATTGCGTTTTGGATATTATATGGTATCGGATTAGAGCCAATCGATTTTACACTTTTCTTTGGGTGCATTATTACTCCTGTTTTCGTTTTCATAGGGATGAAGAGCTACAGGGATAATTATGGCAAAGGAGAGATGGTATTTGCCCAGGGAATGACTGTTGGCTTCTTTATTTACAGCATTCTTGCTATTGTCACAGCTTTAGGAATAGCTGTTTTTCTGCAACTTGATCAAGAGATTTTTCTTAATCACAAAGCTGAAAAAATAGCTTGGTTGCAGGGACAAGAAAGTTATATATCAGAAAATGTAAGTCAGGAAGCTTTTCAAAATGCTTTGGCAGAGAATGAAAAGATGAGTATATCAGATATTGCGCTGGATGTGTTTTTGAAAATTTTTATGCTCGAATTATTCTTTACTATTATTATTTCGATAATTTTAAAAAGAACTAAAAACTAAAATTTTGTTATGGAAACACAAGAAACTCCTTTCCGAGCTGCATTAAGATCTGGTTTGATCATAGGAATGATCATGTTGGTCATTACCTTCTTAGTGTATTTTATAGATACATCCATGCTCACTAAATGGTGGTTTGGGTTATTAGCTTTGGCTATATTTTGTGGTTTGGTGATCTTTTTTGGCACCAAGTATAGAAACGATATAGGGGGTTACATTAATTTTGGCCCTGCGTTTCAGTTTGCTTTTATTACTTTGGTCATAACTGGATTGATCAGCGTTGTAGGTAATATTCTATTGTATCAAGTAATTGATCCTGCTTTGCCCCAAGTTTTAGCTGACCAGCAATTGGAGAATACCATGTCCATGATGGAAAGTTTTGGAGCAGGTGATTCGATGAGTTCTGAGCAAATCGATGAAATGAAGCAAGGTTTCGAAGACGCTTATACCATTGGAGGACAATTAAAAGGGTTTGGTATAGCGCTGATTATCTATGCCATTTTGGCTCTGATTTTAGGCGCTATTATCAAGAAAAAAGATAAGTCGCTAAGTTACTAAAAGAATAAATGATCCAAGTATCCATTATTATTCCAGTTTATAATGAGGAAGAATCCCTGCCCGAATTGACAGAATGGATCAGTAGGGTAGTGGTTAAGAATAAATTGACCTATGAAGTTATTTTTATCAATGATGGTAGCTCAGATAGTTCGTGGGAAGTTATTCAATCATTAGCAAGGGAAAATGGACACATTAAGGCTGTTGGTTTTAGCCGAAATTATGGCAAATCAGCAGCCTTAGATATTGGTTTCAGCAAGGCCATTGGTGAAGTTGTGATCACAATGGATGCAGACCTTCAGGATAGTCCAGATGAGATTCCTGAGCTTTATAATATGGTGGTAAAAGGTGGGTTTGATATTGTTTCAGGTTGGAAAAGAAAAAGATACGACCCCTTCACCAAAACCATCCCTTCTAGATTTTTTAATGGAGTGACCAGGATGATTTCTGGTATTAAGTTACATGATTTTAATTGTGGGCTTAAAGCTTATCGAAACAAAGTCGTTAAGCAGATCCATATTTATGGGGAAATGCACAGGTACATTCCTCTGATTGCAAAATGGAATGGCTTTAGCAAGATTGGTGAAAAAGCTGTAGAACACCGAGCAAGAAAGTATGGGACAACCAAGTTCGGTTTGGAAAGGTTTGTACATGGCTTTTTAGACCTGATTTCAGTTTCATTTGTAAATCGCTACAAAAAGAAACCCATGCATTTTTTTGGGACTCTCGGGACATTATCCTTTTTGTCTGGTTTTTTGATCACATGTTGGTTGATCTTTGAAAAGATTTATGGTTTGCACAAAGGCATATTTGTGAGAGAAATTACTGACCAGCCACTTTTCTTTTTGTCACTAGTGGCATTGATAGTAGGGGTTCAGCTTTTTCTTACCGGTTTTTTGGCTGAAATGATGACTTCTACCAGTACTCCTAAAAATGATTATAATATTGATGAAGAATTAAACTTCATTAACTGATGTTTTTTTCGGTAATCATCCCGGTTTACAACCGACCACAAGAAATCAATGAATTGCTAGATAGCTTGGTGAAACAGGAATGCAAGCAGTTTGAAGTGATCATAGTGGAAGATGGGTCGGAAGTTTCCTGTAAGCATATAGTTGATGCCTTCATAGATCAGCTGCATATTCAATATTTTTTCCAAGATAATTCAGGGCAGGGTTTTGCCAGGAACTTTGGTATGAAAAAAGCCAAAGGAGATTATTTCGTTTTATTTGATTCTGATTGTGTGGTTCCATCATCTTATTTTAGAAAATTAAAAGAAGCAATAGTATCCCGAAAATTAGATGCTCATGGCGGCCCTGATGCAGCGGCCAGTGACTTTTCCAATTTTCAAAAAGCAATCAATTTTAGCATGACTTCCTTTTGGACCACTGGAGGAATTCGAGGAAAAGTGGTTGATCCTAAAAAGTATCAGGCGAGAGGTTATAATATGGGGCTGTCGAAAGAGGTATTTGAAAAAACTCAGGGCTTTGTGGATGCTAACAAGGGAGAAGATATTGAGTTGAGTATTCGTATCAAGGACAAAGGCTATAACCTAGAATTGGTCAGAGAAGCATATGTTTATCACAAAAGAAGAAATGACTTTAACTCCTTTTTGAAACAAAGTTATTCCTTTGGAGGAAACAGGGTGAATGTCAATCGATATCATCCCGGTTCCATCAAATTGGTCCATTTGATGCCCATGTTTTTTCTACTTGCTTTGGTAATTACAGTAACCTCTTCTATGTTTTGTTTACCATTATTAAAATTGGGGGCCACAGTGTTTGGTCTATGGACAATTGGGGTTTTTGTTTCGTCCTCAATCCATAATAGTTCAATCTTTGTAGGAATGATATCGATTTTTACTTCGTACGGGCAATTGTTGGCCTACGGCTTAGGCTTGTTGGTTCAATTGCTTAAGCGGTAAGCTCCGATTTTCCCTTTGTACAATAAAAAATAACCTCATTTGGAGGAAGAGCATGTTGTTCGATGATTTGAATTGGAAGCTCTTTTACAAAAAGATTTTCATGAACTTCCAGACCTGATTGACTTAGCCTTTTTGCATAATCATGTCCGTATTTTCTGACATGGTCTCGTTGACCAAATAATCTTTCTCGCTCTGCAGGGGAAGTCACAGATTTATCCTCCAGGGTTTCAGGAATGTCATAGACGGGAGATTGGATAATTCCCCAACCGCCTGTTTTGAGGATCCTATTGATTTCTTTGCATGCCTGAATGTCATCATCCACATGTTCCATCACATGATTACAAAAAACGACATCAAAGGAATTGTCCTCAAATGGAATTTGATGAATATCCATTTTGACTTTGGCCAAAGGAGATTCAATATCTCCGGTAATATATTCCAAATTGTCCAATTTTTCGAAGCGATCAATAAAACACAGCTCTGGTGCAACGTGAAGGACTTTGAGTGGTGCGGAAAAGAAGTTTGTTTTCTGTTTTAAGAAAAGCCACATCAATCGATGTCTTTCCAAGGCAAGGCAATTGGGACAAAGCGCATTCTCTCTGGCTTTCCTTCCGTATGGAAGAAATTTTCTAAACTCTTTTTTGCATACGGTACAACTCACTTGGTTTCCTTGGTAGAAAATGGCTAGAATACGTAAGAAGATATGACTAACCAATTGGAGAAAACTTCGAGGGATGTAACGGATTACAAAACTAATGATACGCTTCATGTTGTATTTTTCGTGTATTTAGGGCCGCAATTTAACAAAACATTTATTTCAATTTTAACAATTATTAATTAACAATTTAGTTTGAATTATTATGTCAATGGCTATATTTGGTTTTAGTTGGGAAGGTTAGGAGTATTTAAAAATTTAATTTTGTATATGATAAACTAAAATAACCTCATAATAGGTTTTGATGATGAAAAAGAATTTAATGTTTGTAGCAGCAGGAAGTGTAGTAGCCATCGTGTTACTTTACTTTATTTTTTCACCCACTGCTTCCGGAGATGGTGTTGATATCATAGTACCGGTAAATAAAGGAAAGTTTTCTGTAGAAATAGCAACTACCGGAGAGCTAAAGGCATTGCGATCTGTCCAGATCCTTGGCCCTACCCGCGCCAGAGAATTCAGGGTTAATCAATTGACCATCGAGCGTATGGTTGACGAAGGAACAGTTGTGAAGAAAGGTGATTTCATTGCCTCTTTAGACAAGTCAGAATTGTTTGGGAAGCTGAGTGATGGCCAGAATAACCTAGACTCTGAGATTGCTCAATATGAACAAGCCAAATTGGATACCGCTTTGTCCTTAAGGCAAGAAAGGGATAATATTCTGAACTTGGAATACAATGTGGAGCAGAAGAAATTGGTTTTGGAGCAGTCACAGTATGAACCACCGGCTACCATCAAACAAAATGAGTACGACTTGGAAAAGGCTGAGCGAGACTTGGATCAAGCTAAACAAAACTATAAAATAAAATATAATCAGGCATTGGCCAAGATGGCCGAGAGAACGGCTCGTCTCAGAAAAGAAGAACGTGAGTTTCAACAAATGCAGGATTTGCTGAATGAGTTTACCATTACAGCACCGCAAGATGGGATGGTGATTTTTCAGACCAATTGGGATGGTAATAAAATTGGAGAAGGCTCTCAAATCAGTGCTTGGAACCCAGTGGTGGCTACTTTACCTGATTTGACTGAAATGCAAAGTATCACCTATGTCAATGAAGTGGAAATTAGAAAGGTTAAAGTAGGTCAAAATGTGGAAATTGGATTAGATGCTTTCCCAGAAAAGAAATTTACAGGAAAAGTGACCCGAGTGGCCAATGTTGGGCAACAGCGCCCTAATTCTGATGCCAAGGTGTTTGAAGTGACCATTTTGGTCAATGAAAGTGATCCAGTAATGCGTCCTGCCATGACTACCAGCAATACCATTATTGCCAAAGAATTGGAGGAAACGATTTTTGTTCCTTTAGAAGCCATTCATGTTCAAAACGACAGTATCAATTATGTTTATTTGAATAATGGTGTTAAGCAAGAAGTAAAACTCGGATTGGCCAATTATGATGAAGTGGTAGTAGAACTTGGTTTGAATGAAGGTGACAAGGTTTACCTTTCAATTCCTGACTGGAGTGAGAAAGACAAAAATGTTAAACTATTAAAAGGACTTGACGGTACCAGAAATCAGAAAGAGGAAGAGACGGTAGCCGAGGAACCGAAACGTCCAGAGAGAAGGCAAGGAAGACCAGGGGGCGGCGGACCTAGGCCGGCAGGAACTTCAACAAAACAATAATTCCTGATATATGTTTGGACCAAGACTTTTATCAAATTTTTACATCGCTTTTGAAGCAGTGATGGCCAATCGGCTACGTTCACTTCTTACGGCTTTGGGGATTATTTTCGGTGTAGCTGCAGTGATTGCCATGCTGGCCATCGGAAATGGCGCTCAGCAAGAAATCCTAGAGCAAATCAAGTTAGTAGGTGTAAATAATATTATTGTAGAACCTATTGTTGAACAGGTAGAGGAGGAAGTGGAAGGCAATGGAAATGGACCGGGTATGGAGAAGAATAAATTTTCACCAGGCCTTAGAATGCTTGATGTAGAGGCCATCAAAGAAGTAATACCGGGTATAAAAAAAATTAGTCCTGAAATTATCCTGGATACCTATATTGTGAAAAGTGGTATCCGTAGATCTGCAAAGCTGGTTGGTGTAACTCCTGAGTATTTTGAAGTGACCAATTTTCAGCTTCGCGAAGGAAGTATGTTTACGGAAAATAATCTTATCAACGGGGATCCGGTTTGTATCATCGGAAGAGGGGTGCAGACCAAGTTTTTCAGCAAGGAAGACGCCATAGGTAAGCGGATCAAATGCGGCAATCAATGGATGCGTGTCATTGGTGTATTGGAAGAAAGGATCGTTTCTGATAAGAGTATTGCCAAATTAGGGATTCGTGATTTTAACATGGATGTCTACATTCCGGTGCAAACCATGCTTGTTAGATATAAAAACAGGGATATGGTTACCTCTGGAAGCTTGGTGTCTGCAAATAGAGGCGGAGGCGGACGAGTGGTTATTATTGGAGGTCAACAGCAACAGTCATCTTCTTCAAGTAATGTCAACTATCACCAAATTGATAAATTGGTGGTTCAGGTTGGAGAGAGTTCTATGCTGAACCCTACGGCAGAAGTCCTCTCTAGGTTGTTGGAGCGAAAGCACTATAATGTGATTGATTTTGAGATTACCATTCCTGAGCTATTGCTCAAGCAGCAACAGCGGACCCAGAATATCTTCAATATTGTTTTAGGGGCAATTGCCGGAATTTCTCTCTTGGTAGGGGGGATTGGGATCATGAACATTATGCTGGCCTCGGTAATGGAGAGGATCAAAGAAATTGGTTTGAGGATGTCTCTTGGCGCCAAGAAAACCGATATCGTTCACCAGTTTTTGTTTGAGGCGATGATGATCAGTGTTTCGGGAGGAATAATAGGTGTGATTTTAGGTATTGTTTTAGCAAGTTTGGTTTCTAAATTTGGAGATTTTCCCACCATCATTACTATCCCATCAATTATGGTTTCCTTTAGTGTAGCCGCCACAGTAGGTTTAATTTTTGGAATTACTCCTGCCAAAAGAGCAGCGAGTCAAGACCCAATAACTTCTTTAAGATATGAATAAACGTATAACGCTTTTAGTTTTTGTTTTAGCAGTTTTGAATTTGTCCCAGGAGACTTTTGGGCAGGAAAAAGTCAGGTACACCTTACAAGATATCATTGCACGGGCCAAATCAGTTTCTCCAGCCGCTTTGCGAGCACAAACACAACGCCAAAACAGTTACTGGCAATATCGGTTTTTTAAGTCCAATTACAATCCGCAGTTAAGGCTTGAGGGTACATTGCCATATTATTCGAAGGAAGTTCGAGGCGTTGAGCAAAATGATGGCTCCATTGAATACCTGCCATTGGAACAAAGTAATGCTGATTTGGGTTTAGGATTGGAGCAGTCCATAGCCCTGACCGGAGGCGAGGTTTCTATCAATACTTCGGTGGCCCGTTTTGATAATTATTTGACTGATGACCCTGTTCAAAGAACACAATGGCAAGGAGTACCTGTCAATATCAGACTTAGTCAACCCGTTTTTGCTTTTAACCAGCTTAAATGGGATAAAAAAATTGAGCCTCTCCGATATGAAGAAAGCAAAAAAAGCTATGTGGAAGAAATGGAGCAGATTAGTCAAAGGGCTACGCAGTTGTTCTTTAATTATTTGGTAGCCCAAGTAGGTTATGATATTGCGATGCAAAATAAGACCAATACGGAGGCTATTTATAAGATTGAGAAAGGTCGGTATAATATTGGGACAACGACTGAGGATCAATTGCTTCAAGTAGAATTGCAAGTACTTACAGCTGACCAAGACCTGGCTTCTGCCCAACTTTCATTGGAGTCTTCAGCACTTTCTCTAAGATCTTATATTGGATTAAATGAAAACACTCAATTTGAGTTGGTTTTGCCAGATGAAATTCCTGATTTTAAAGTTGATGTTGATCAGGCCATTGATTTGGCCTTTGAAAATAGCTCGGATGCGGTGAACTTTAAGATTCAGAGACTTCAAGCTGATGCAGAGGTGGCTAGAGCAAAAGGTCAAAGGTTTAATATGAATCTCAATGCACGTTACGGCTATAATAATGCAGCACAGACTTGGGGTGGTGTTTATGATAATCCAGATCAACAAGCTGTCGTAAGCTTAGGGGTGAGTGTGCCTGTGTTGGACTGGGGAAGAAATAAAGCTAGAATGGGAAGTGCTAGAGCTAATCAGGAGTTGGTGAATTACACTGTTGATCAAGAAATAATTAATTTTGAACAGGAGATTTTTACTAGGGTTAAAAATTTTCAGCAGCTCAGAAATAGAATCATGATCAGTGAGAAGGCGGATGAAGTTGCTGCCAAAAGGTATGAGATATCCAAACAAAGGTATTTGAGTGGTAAGGTGGATATTACCAACCTAAATATAGCCCAGCAGGAAAAAGACTCAAACAGGCGTAGTTATACTCAGTCCTTGCAAGAGTATTGGCAAGCCTATTATGAATTGAGACAACTTACTCTTTATGATTTTGAAAATGACGAGCTATTGTATATTCCGGATGTAGAGTTAGAGAATTAAAATAAAAGAGGCCTATTCGGCCTCTTTTTTCGTATTACCGGGTTTAGGTAACCTACCTGCTTTTTTTAAGGCATCATGGATCATCCACTCCAACTGACCGTTGGTACTTCTGAATTCATCAGCCGCCCATTTCTCCACAGCCTTCATCAGTTTTTCGTCTATTCTGAGGGCAAAAGCCTTTTTACTTGGCATATTATGATGGGTTTATTGATGCAAGGTGCCAACATTGAGAACTGGACTTGCACTTTTATCCGAACACAATACCACCATCAAATTGCTGACCATTGTGGCACGTTTTTCCTCATCAAACTCGATGATATCTTTCACTTTTAAATCATCTAAGGCCATTTCTACCATCCCTACTGCGCCATCCACGATTTTTCTTCTTGCAGCAACGATGGCAGAGGCCTGTTGTCGCTGCAGCATGGCACTAGCGATCTCTGAGGCATAGGCCAAATGGCTGATTCGAGCTTCAATTACCTTGATGCCTGCATGTTGTAACCGTTCACTGATCTCGTCTTCCAAAGATTGGTTGACGTCTTCCACACCGGAACGAAGAGTAACTTCAGCATCTTCCGCTTCAAAATTGTCGTAAGGATAGAGACCTGCCATTTTTCTTACTGCAGCATCCGCTTGGAGATGGACGAAGTTTTCATAATCATTTACCTCAAAAGAAGCTTTGAAAGTGTCCTCTACTTTCCAGACCACAATGGTTCCGACCATGACAGGATTACCAATTTTATCATTCACCTTTAAGGGTTGGTTTTCAAAGTTACGTACCCTCAAAGAAATTTTTTGCTTCACCATAAATGGATTCACCCAAAAGAACCCATTGGACTTTACAGAACCTTTATAGGCCCCAAATAAAAGCAGTACTACAGCTTTGTTGGGTTCAACAATAAAAAAGCCTACTAACATAATCAGAAAAATTATCCCACTAATAATACCGAGAATAAATTGACCTGAACCAATAAGCACTATGGTAATGGCTACAATCATCAGTTGTATAAGGACCATTACGTAACCAGAAATAGGTTTAATTATTTTTTCCATATTGATATGATGTTAAATTGATATCATATTAATATACGCTTTGCTAAACTAAAGGGTTATTGTTTTTGATAAAATAAATGGTGTTCCAAACGAATTGATAGAAATTATAAAAGTGACATCAGGAGGTTGGTTTGGATATTCAATGTGGATAGCCTTTGTTTAATGTATTGATATACAGGATTTAAATCAGGTTTATTTAATGGGTGTGAGTAATATATTCAACCTTGAATAGTCACTCTATAACTAGTTATGGTTAATGTTTTGCTGGCTATGAGGAATCAGTAACTGATAGAGGAAAATCAAAGTATTACGCTAATTTCCACATGGAAATAGCGAGGCCCTCCTTTGGTTAACCCCTCCTATCGCGGTAGTTAAGAATAAAGAAGGTTTGGCACATACTTCTGTCGCGTCCTTTTTAGCATTGACACTGTCGATTTCATGATAGCTGATTAAAATGAATCAATAGAAAAATTTGTCAATTCATGATTTTGTCACTAAATTATTAGTTGTTTAATTTAAAAAAAAAAATAAAGTGAGAAAAATCCTTTTGGTAGTTTCGGTTGTTTTGATGATTTCTTGCTCGGAAAAAGAAGAAGAGAAAATCTATCAAGGCAGACTAGATGAATTAGTAAATGGGGGATTTATTTTTCCAAAGGATACTACTACAAGTTATATTTATGACATAAAAACCGTTTACGAGAGAGATAATTTAATTGTTCTCCGTTCTAAGTTACAAGGATACAATGGGTTGCGGGTTAGGGTATACAACATTAATCCTATTAGTTTGATTAGGGAAGTGATGATTCCTTATGAAGGGCCTGAGGCTTTGAAAGGAGGAGGTGGGGGCAATATTTATGTTGACAAGGATTTGAGTTTCTTTCTAGTAGGTAGTTTAGGAAGGGTAGGGAGGTATGACAGTCTTGGGAAAAAGGTGGACGAGTGGGAGGTGGATTTTACTTTGCCAACAACAAAAGAATCTTTTATTAGCTTAGAGACAAGAAAGGGACTAATGTATAAGGATGGTGATTGGATTCAAATAGGACAAGATCCCAAAAACCATCTCAAATTCATGAAATCGAAAGAGCGATTGGCCAGAGTAGAGTTTCCATTGGATTTTACCCAATGGGTCAGTAGGATCAACCTTGAGACGGGTGAAGTGATGCATGCGGATTTTGCCATTCCAGGTGGGTATGAGGAGTTTCAAGGTGATTTGACTGCTACGTGGCTGATGGGAGCTTTGGATAGAAAGCGCGGAGACTATTATCTTGGTTGGCCCTATTCAGATACTTTGTATCGCCTTAAGGGCACTATATTGGAGAAGAAAATTGCAGTCAAGTCAAAAGTTAAGTTTACTTTCAAGCCTAGTGAACGTATCCCTGTTGGAAGAGGTGCTACGGCTTGGGTGTTACCAAAAGATGCCTCTCAGCATATCTTTATTTTATACGATAGGTATCATGATTTATTTTTGAGGGCATCCAAGATCAATGAGTCAGGGGAAGGGAATACTAGATTTGAACGTACTAAGCATTATGTATTACAAGTGTTTTCAGGTAAATGGGAACCTATAGGTGAGTATTTTTTTGATTTCGAAGGAGAATTGGATTTGGAAAATTGGTTCTTGACTAAAGGGTATTTGTATATTAATAAACCGGAACAACTGACTGAGGACGAATACGAGTTTTACCGAATTGATCTCAGTAGAGTGAAAAAGCCTAAAAGATGATTTCGCTTATTGGATAAAAAAAGAGCCAAGAAATCTCATTTCTTGGCTCTTTAATAAATTCTTTGCTTTATACGCTTAAGTTAACATGGCTCCGTTAACCTGAATAACTTGTCCTGAAATATAAGAACTCATGTCAGACCCTAGGAATACACAGGCATCGGCCACTTCTTCAGGCTTGCCACCTCGCTTCATTGGGATGGCGTCTCTCCAGCCTTGGACAGTCTTCTCGTCCAGCACTTCTGTCATTTCTGTTTCGATAAAGCCAGGAGCAACGGCATTGCTGCGGATGCCCCTTGAACCCAATTCCAAGGCTACTGATTTGGTGAAACCAATGATGCCAGCTTTTGAGGCTGCATAGTTGGCCTGACCTGCGTTGCCTTTGATGCCTACTACAGAAGTGATGTTGATGATACTTCCGGATTTTTGCTTCATCATGGTTCTGTTGGCAGCTTTCACTGTGTTGAAGCAAGATTTCAAGTTGATATTTATGACCTCATCCCAAGCTTCTTCGGTCATTCTCATCAGCAAGTTGTCTCGGGTAATGCCTGCATTGTTTACTAAAATATCTAAGGAACCAAACTCCTTGACTACATCACTGACCAATTCTTCCGCTGCGTTGAAGTTAGATGCATCAGAACGGTAACCTTTGGCTTTGATACCAAATTCTGCCAATTCTTTTTCCAAAGCTTGGCCTTTTTCAACACTTGATAAAAAAGTAAAAGCGACCTTAGCGCCTTCTTGGGCGTATTTGATAGCAATTGCTCTACCTATTCCTTTAGAAGCACCTGTGATCAGGGCTGTCTTTCCTGTAAGTAATCCCATATTTTTCGTTAAAGTTAGTTCTAATTGACGCGTCAAAAATAGGGATTTATTCCCAAAATCCAGTCAAGTAGCGTTTTTAAGCATTTTGGTTTGGGTAATTATCAAGGATTACGGGGTGGGTGTTTTCTTGCCTTTGCACTAGGTTATAAATGGAATCCAAATTTTTTTCTGAGCTTAAATATTTTAAATTTGCGATGGTTAAAAATGCTATTTAAAAAATACACATATGTCTTCAACAAAATTTGATGTTATTGTAGTAGGTAGTGGTCCGGGTGGATATGTAGCGGCAATTCGCGCATCTCAGCTAGGCCTTAAAACTGCTGTTGTAGAAGCTGCCGAGTTGGGTGGTATTTGTTTGAACTGGGGATGTATCCCTACTAAAGCCTTGTTGAAAAGTGCGCAGGTTTTTGAATACATCAATCATGCAAGTGATTACGGTATTTCAGTGAAGGAAGCAGAAGCGGACTTTGGTGGAATGGTGAAGAGAAGCAGGGGAGTAGCCAACGGCATGAGCAAAGGAATCCAGTTTTTGTTCAAAAAGAACAAGATCGAGCAGTTGCTTGGCTGGGGCAAAGTGAAGCCAGGCAAAAAAGTGGAAGTTGAAGATAAAGATGGAAATAAAACAACGTATAGCGCAGATCATATCATCATTGCGACAGGAGCCAGGTCAAGAGAGCTTCCTGCCATTAAGATAGATGATAAGAAGATCATTGGTTATCGTAAGGCCATGACATTGGAAAAGCAGCCTAAGAAAATGGTTGTAGTGGGTTCTGGTGCCATTGGAGTTGAATTTGCCTATTTCTATGCAGCGATTGGTACTGAAGTTACCATTGTGGAATTCATGGATAGGATCGTTCCTAATGAAGATGCTGAAGTATCTAAGTCATTAGAGAAACTATACAAAAAATCTGGTATGAACATCATGACCAGTACAGAAGTGACTGCTGTGGACACTAAAGGTGATGGCTGTAAAGTGACGGTGAAGAGCAAGAAAGGCGAAGAAACACTGGAGTGTGATGTTGTACTTTCAGCTGTCGGTGTAGTGGCGAATGTGGAAAACTGTGGACTTGAAGATGTTGGGATCGTAGTGGATAGAGGCCGTGTAAAAGTGGATGAATTCTATAAGACCAATATGCCAGGGTATTATGCCATTGGTGATGTGATTCCAGGACCAGCTTTGGCACACGTAGCTTCTGCAGAAGGGATCATTTGTGTGGAAAAGATTGCAGGACAAAATCCTGAGCCTTTGGATTATAACAATATTCCAGGCTGTACTTACTGTTCTCCTGAGATTGCTTCTGTAGGATATACTGAGGAAAAAGCCAAAGAAGCGGGATATGAAGTCAAAGTGGGTAAGTTCCCATTCTCTGCTTCTGGTAAAGCTTCTGCAGCGGGTGCGAAAGATGGATTTGTAAAATTGATCTTTGATGCCAAGTACGGAGAGTTGTTAGGTGGTCATATGATCGGATCAAATGTTACAGAAATGATTGCGGAGATTGTTGCGATTCGTAAACTGGAAACCACTGGTCATGAGTTGATTAAGACGGTTCATCCTCACCCGACCATGTCTGAAGCCATTATGGAGGCAGCAGCAGCGGCATATGATGAGGTGATTCACTTGTAAATATCAATAAGTTATTTTAATATTATAACACGAGATAGGTTTCTGTCTCGTGTTTTCTTTTTATGAGCGAACAATAGAAAAAAATAATCCTCAGCAACTTTTGCAAGAAGAACAACTCATATCAGGGCTGCGAGCCAAGGATAAGCAAACTGTTGACTATTTGTATGAAAAATACAGTAGGGCCTTGTTTGCTGTGATTTCGCGGGTGATCAAAGACCGAGATATTGCAGAGGAAGTCTTTCATGATGCTTTTGTAAAAATCATTCGTAAAATAGATAGTTACGATGAGTCAAAGGGCAGGCTTTATACTTGGATGGCCAATGTCTGTAGAAATGCTGCCATAGACAAAACCCGATCTAAGGAATTCTCAAAAAGTAGTAAGACCAATACGATTGATAACTACGTATATGGTTTGGAAGGAAGGTCTGGAACTGTAGAAGCAGTCGATGGGATCGGTGTAAAGGAACTCATTACTACATTGAATGAGGAGCAAAGGTTTGTGGTTGAATGTATTTATTTTAAAGGCTATACCCATTCTGAAATTTCTGAAGAGTATGAAATTCCACTGGGAACGGTGAAATCCAGGATTCGTGCGGCCATAGGGGTGTTAAAAAAGAATATTAATAAAATTTAGTGGATATTCAGTCTTACATAGCGTCAGGTAAGTTGGAGCTTTTCGTGCTGGGAGAACTCAGTGAAAGGGAGCGGGAAGAAGTCCTGCAGCTCTCCAAGCAATATCCTGAAATCAGGAAGGAGCTTGATGAGATTGAAGAGGCAATGTTTGCCTTTGATAACAGCAGCGGAATGTCTCCCTCAGGCGAGGTGAAAGATAAAATTTTCGATTCACTTTCTGCCGAATTGGATTCGCCAGCAGGTACTTTCGAAAGAACTTCAATAGCTTCAACAAAAGAGGTCGCCTTAAAGCCTTGGAAAAGTTTTGCTGTAGCCGCATCACTTGTGGCGGTGCTAGCAATAGGTTCAGCGGTATATTTTGCGGTTAAATTCTATGATGTGGAGGAGAGGTTCACTGCTTTATTACAAGAAAGAAATATACTAGTGGAAGAGTTGGATGTTAATCAGGCTAATTTTGAGCATGTAGACAGGCAATTAGAAACTTTATTGACAGGCAACTATCAGCGTGTTCCTATGAAAGGAGAGTCATTTGAAATTCAGAAGGATGCTCGCGTAGATGTTTTCTGGGACAAAGGTACAGAAAAGGTGTTTGTTTCAGTTAATCAGTTGGCAGATTTGGGTGGAGACAAGGATTATCAGTTGTGGGCTATCGGTGATGATGGACCAGTGGGGATTGGTATAGTGAAGCCTGGAGAGAAGTTGACTTTACAGCAGATGGAGTTGGCGTCTAGTGCGGGTGCTTTTGCCATCACGATTGAACCCAAAGGAGGCAGCCAGTCTCCAACTTTAGAAAATCTGGTTGTTATTGGAGAGGTAGTTTAAATTACATCAAAACATAAATATTGACAAACCCCGTCCGTTTATACCGGCGGGGTTTTTATTGTGCCCAAAAATCCTGAATTTAGGTCATTGATTTAATTGATATTATGGAACTCGAGTTATCAACCCCAGCTTTATTGTTTTCTGCGATTACCCTATTGATGCTGGCTTATACCAATAGGTTTTTAGCGATGGCCAGTCTGATCAGGGGTTTAAATGAGCGATATAGGGAAAATCCAGAAGAAGTATTATTGTTAGAACAGTTAAAGAACCTGAGAAAGCGTGTCCATATGATCAAAAACATGCAGATCTTCGGTGTGGTGAGCTTCTTGCTTTGCGTGATTTGTATGTTTTTGATTTATCAGGAGTTTAAGATGGCCGCCAATGTCGTTTTTATGCTGAGCATGATTTCCCTTTTGATTTCTTTATTTATATCCTTAATGGAAATAAATCTTTCCACCAAAGCACTAAATATTGAGTTAGGGGATATGGAAGAGAGCTTCAGGCAATCAAAAGGGCCTTTTAAGTTTATGTTTAAAGATTCAAAAGATCCATCCATTAAGTCATGAACCGAAGTTTAAGATCCTCATATTTTAAACTAGTTTTTTACATGGCCCCATTATACTTGTCCGAATTGAGAAAGAAGATTGGGCATTGGGAAAATCTTTAGTGATAAATAATTAATGAACGAAATGAATATTGATTTAAGAAGTGACACGGTTACAAAGCCAACTCCTGCGATGCTTGATGCCATGTGGTCTGCTAAAGTAGGGGATGATGTTTTTGGAGAAGACCCTACTGTGGCGGAACTTGAAAACAAATTGGCTGGTCTTTTCGGGATGGAGGCAGGGCTGTTCTGTCCTTCTGGTACCATGACCAACCAAATTGCTGTTAAGCTACATACTGGGCCTCAGAAAGAGGTTATTTGTCATAAATATTCCCATATTTATTTATATGAAGCTGGGGGGATTATGTCCAATGCCTTTGCTTCTGTGAAGTTGTTGGATGGTGAGTTCGGAAAAGTGACTGTGGAAGATGTAGCTGATGCGATTAATGGGGACGATATTCATGCACCTGAAACTTCATTGGTAGCTTTGGAGAATACAATGAATAAAGGTGGAGGGAGTGTTTATTCTTTGGAGGAAGTTAGACCGATCAGTGAGCTTTGCAGAGAGAGCAAACTTAAATTACACTTGGATGGAGCACGGATTTTTAATGCTCTAGTCAAAACTGGGGAACCTGCGAAGGCTTGGGGGGCTATGTTTGATACCATTTCGGTTTGTATAAGCAAGGGGTTAGGTTGTCCTGTTGGCTCTGTACTTTTGGGAGATAATGAAACCATTAAAAGGGCCAAGAGAGTGAGAAAGGCTTTTGGAGGAGGAATGAGACAGGCAGGCTTTTTAGCTGCTGCTGGAATCTATGCGTTGGATCATCATGTTGACCGCTTAAAGGAGGATCATCAAAGGGCGGAAGCTTTAGCTTCTGTATTGAAGCATCACCCGAATGTTTCGAAAATATTACCTGTATCTACCAATATTGTCATTGCTCAATTGGTTGGTGTGACCCCAAAGGAAATGTTAGATCAATTGGAAAGAAAAGGGATCAAAGCTGTCGCTTTCGGGAAAGATCTGATTCGTTTTGTTACCCATCTTGATTTTACGGATGAGCACCTAGACGCATTCTCACAAAGGATTATGTAAACTGATAATCAAATTTTGGGAGCATGGAAAAGCTCCCTAACTTACTAAAAATTAAAAAAACTGAATAATGAGTCAAGAGCCATTAGCGGAGCGGATGAGGCCAACGAGGCTGGAAGACCTGATAGGACAGTCTCATTTGACTGCCCCAAATACCTTTCTATTTAGAGCCATAAAAAATGGAACGGTTCCCTCTTTGATTCTCTGGGGGCCTCCTGGAGTTGGAAAAACAACCATTGCCAATATTATAGCCAATGAGGTGAAAGCTCCTTTTTATACCCTTAGTGCCATAAGTGCAGGGGTAAAGGATATCCGTGCGGTGATTGAGAAGGCCAAGTTCCAGCAAGGAGTGGTGCTGTTTATAGATGAGATCCATCGCTTTAACAAGTCTCAGCAGGATGCTTTATTGGGAGCAGTGGAGAAGGGGCAAATCAGGTTGATTGGGGCCACTACAGAAAACCCTTCCTTTGAGGTAAATGCTGCATTACTCTCCCGTTGTCAGGTTTTTACCTTAAATTCTTTGGAAAAAAAGGACTTGGAGGCCATGATCCAGCAGGCTTTGGAGCATGATATTCTGATGAAAAAAAAGAACGTTGAGCTTAAGGAGACAGAGGCTTTATTGAGGTTGTCCGGTGGTGATGGAAGAAAACTACTTAACCTATTGGAGATAGTTGTCAATGCCATTCCAGAAGATCCTATTGTTGTTACCAATGATAAAGTTACAGCCATTGCCCAACAAAAAGTGGCGATTTACGATAAGTCGGGAGAGCAACACTATGATATCATTTCCGCTTTTATCAAATCGATAAGGGGTTCGGATCCAAACGCAGCGGTTTATTGGTTGGCCAGGATGATAGAAGGAGGGGAGGATGTGAAATTTATTGCTAGAAGGTTGGTGATTTTGGCTTCTGAGGATATCGGCAATGCCAACCCAAATGCATTGCTGCTGGCTACTCAGGCTTTTGAGGCAGTTAAGATCATCGGCTACCCGGAAGCAAGAATTATTCTTTCGCAGTGTGTTACTTATCTGGCGAGTTCAGCCAAAAGTAATGCAAGTTATGTGGCTATCAATCAAGCGCAGTCCATTGTCAGGCAGGAGGGGGATTTGCCAGTACCCATTCATTTAAGAAATGCTCCAACTAAGTTGATGAAAGATCTTAATTATGGCAAAGGCTACAAATATGCCCATGACTATGAAGGGAATTTTGTGGAAGAGGAATTTATGCCCGATAAACTCAAAGGAGTTAAGCTATATGACCCAGGAAGAAATGCCCGTGAAAATGACCTGAGGAAAAACCTTCAAAAAATGTGGGGTAAAAAATATGGGTACTGAATATAGTACCCATTTCTGTTTTCAAAGAAGTTTAGCTTAGAATTAAGCTTGTTTGTGCTTGGCAGTTTTTTCGTCAATGGTGACATCTGCATCTTTACGGATTTGCATTCGGTAGTATACCAAAACCTCGTCGGCGCCTGCAGCCAGGACTGCTTCTTGGGCTTCTTTCGCAATCTGCATCAATTGGCTTTCTTCCCCCTCCATGACAGTTTCAAAAGGAGTTACTTCATATTTGACACCAGAAGCTTTGATGACCTCAATGGCTTTGTCAACCAAGTCATACGCACTGAGCGATTTACTTTTTGGAACAATTTGGATACCTAAATTGATGGTTTTCATTCTATGAATAGTTAGTCGTTGTACTGGCTCATGGTCATATTGATGCCGATGGTGCTAAAGCTCTTGATCATGTCAATGGCTTTGTCCATATAAATTGGGAGTTCATTGATTTCTTTTTGAGACCACCTGCCCAAAACATAGTCCACTTGCTTGCCTTTGGGAAAGTCGTCTCCTATACCAAATTTTAGTCTGGGGTAGTTTTGCCCTCCAGTAAGCTCCTCAATGTTTTTTAGTCCATTGTGTCCTGCGGATGACCCTTTTGCTCTCAATCTTAATTTTCCAAAAGGCAATGCCACATCATCTACCACCACGAGGATGTTCTCCTTAGGAACTTTAAGCTCCTTCATCCAATAATTAACAGCCTTACCGCTTAAGTTCATGTAAGTGGTCGGTTTAATTAAATGAATTTGCCTTCCTTTATATTTCAATTCTGTAGTAAAGGCCAACCGGTTGCTGTTCCAGCTGACACCTTCTTGGTCTGCTAATCTGTCCAGTGTCAGGAACCCTACATTATGACGGGTCAGTTCGTATTCTGGCCCAATATTTCCCAGACCAATAATGAGGTATTTCATGTGATGGTTTTAGTCAAATCAAATGCAAAAATAAAAAATCCTGCCAACATGGAGCTGACAGGATTTTTAAAATATTGGTTAAAATTAAATTAACCTTCAGTTTCTTCGGTAGATTTCTTGCCTCTAAGTGCTCTTGGGATACCGATAGTAGCGATTGATACGTTAGGATTAGTAAGGATTTCGAAACCTTCTACCTTAACCTCAGCAACTTTTACAGATTTACCAAGCTCCAAGTGGCTGATAGAAACAGGGATGCTATCTGGAAGGTCTTTCGCCAAACCTTTAACGCTAAGCGTTCTAGCTTTTAGCTCAAGTTTACCACCTTTAAGGATACCAGGAGAAGATCCTTTGATTTCCACTGGGATATCCATTTTGATCGCTTTATCTTCACTGAAAGCCAAGAAGTCAGCGTGTAGCAATGTTTCACTTACTGGGTGGTACTGTGCTTCACGAAGGATAGCTTTGACTTTAGTACCTTCAATGTTTAGGTCTACCATGTGTACTTCTGGAGTATAAATTAATTCCTTGAAAAGGATGGCAGGTGAATGAAAGTGGATTTGCTCTTTGATACCTGGTCCGTAAACCACACAAGGAACGCTTCCTTCTTCGCGGATTTGAGTCAATTCCGACTTGTCGAGATTTGCTCTTTTAAACCCTATAATCTCTAACGATTTCATAATCTAGAATATATAAGTGTATGAATAAATAAATTTCATTTAAATGAACAGGGCACTGATAGAATCATTTCCTGTTACGGCATGAATGGCTTTGGCAAATAACTCAGCCACAGTCAATACCTTTATTTTTGAAGATTCCTTTTTAAGAGGAATGGTGTCTGTGATTACCAGTTCTTCCAAAACGGAATTTTCAATATTGTCGTACGCTTTTCCGGACAAAACACCATGAGTAGCGATGGCCCTTACGGAATTGGCGCCCTTGTCAAGAATGATTTGGGCAGCCTTACACATAGTGCCTGCTGTATCGACCATGTCATCAACCAGTACAACGTCTTTCCCTTCTACATCACCGATTACTTGCATGGAAGCCACTTCATTGGCCCTTTTTCTGTGCTTGTCACAAACGACCATTTCAACTTCAAAATGCTTGGCATAAGCTCGAGCGCGACCTACCCCTCCTACATCAGGAGAAGCGAAGATCAGGTTATCTCCCAAATCCAGGCTTTTCAAATAGGGCACAAAAATAGCTGATCCATTTAAATGATCCAAAGGAATGTCGAAAAAACCTTGGATTTGGCCAGCGTGTAAGTCACAAGTCATGATCCTGTCCGCGCCAGCTGAAGTGATCATGTTAGCAATTAATTTTGCGGCTATTGATACACGAGGTCTGTCTTTGCGGTCTTGTCTGGCATAGCCAAAGTAAGGTACTACAGCACATACTTTATACGCACTGGCTCTCTTGGCGGCATCAATCATCAAACAAAGTTCCAGAAGATTGTCTGCATTAGGGTTGGTGGATTGGATCAGAAATACATGGCACCCCCTTACAGATTCATCAAAGCTGGGTGACATCTCTCCATCACTAAACTTGGAAAGAGTCATATCACCTAATTCCTGACCGTAATTTTTTGCAATGGATTCAGCTAGTTTTTTTGTATTGGTTCCGGCAAAGAGTTTAACCTCGGGCATGGTGTGTGTATTTTGTTGTCTGATTTGAGTTATAAAGCACAAAGATAGGAAAAAAGGTTGAACTCAGTAGAAAAGCTGGTGAGTAAACCTTTGTTTCATAAAGTATAAAAAACATACTGTTAATCCAGTGTTACATTGTTATTAAATTAATTAACATATTGATAACTTATAATTAAAACATGGATTAAGTTAAATATGTAATTTTGCGCCCTGTTAAATGATGGTTTGCCCATCAGCCAAATTTGAAGAGGAAATGCAAGGAGCTTCTTTTAAATTTCTGGCAGCAAAGTTATCTTACTAAAAATTAACAAATCTTATGGATTACAGGAAGGCTTTTGCCTTTGTGGTCGTGTTCATATCGTTTGCGATGAGTGCGAGTGCTTTTCAGGATACGAAAAGTGATTCTGTTAAAAAAGTAGATGTGCAATACACTTCTAAAGGATTTCAATTTACGAGTCCTGACAATAAGTATAGGCTTCAAATAGGAGGAAGGTTACAGTTTAGGTATGCTTATCCGGCCGATCAGGACCCCGTTTCCTTTGATGATTTTGATGTTCCTAAGAGAAATATCTTCAAAATAAACCGGGCTAGGTTGAAGGTAGGGGGATTTGCCCATCAGCCATGGTTGAAATACTATTTTGAGTATGAGCTAGGGGCTAACAGGCTGTTGAACTTTGAGGTGAAAGCTGAGAAGTGGGAGTGGTTAAGCTTTAAATTTGGCCAATGGAAGATAGAATATACCCGTGAGCGGTCCATTTCCAGTGGAAAACAACAAATGATGGAGCGATCCATTATCAATAGGCCGTTTACACTTGACCGACAGCAGGGTGTCTCAATGTATGGTCACCTTGATAAGGGCGGATTGGCTGATTTTAACTATCATTTTTCGATTTTGACAGGTAATGGTCGAGGAGCTAGGGAAAATGATGATGAGAAGTTAATGTATGTAGGGAAAGTGTTTTGGAACTTCATGGGAGATGGAGTGGCTATATCTGGCTCTGACTTGGTTCATCAAGAAACGCCTCAGGCTTCATTTGCCTTAGCGGGAGCAACCAATACTAGTCCCTATACTAGGTTTTCATCTAGTGGAGGTGGAGAACTGGAGGGGTATGAAGATGGAGAGGCAGGGCAGTATAAAACAGACCAGTGGGTGTTTGAAACAGCTTTTCAATTCAAGTCTTTTAGTTGGCAAAGTGAATACCATAGAAAACGGATTATTGATAATCTTTCAGGTGACCGCGATCACCTAGCAGGATTTTATGGGCAAGGAGGATATGTTTTAAATCATGAAGCTGCTTCGGCTGGAAAACCTTTGTATGAAATAGCAGCTAGATATGCCTATTATCAGCCAGAGTTGAGTATACCTAAGAATAGCGAGGAAGAGTTTTCTTTGGCTTTCAACTGTTTCTTTAATGGACATAGGAATAAGCTGACCACAGATGTGACTTATTTTGACTTTGATAGGGCTTCAGTAAATAGAGAAGCGTCGAGCTGGAGGTTTAGGGTACAATATGATTTTTCATTCTAGAAGGGTAATGGTATAAACTAAAGTAGTATAAGCTAGTAGGAAAGAATCTAATTATCCTGCTGGCTTTCTATTTTAGCTATTTAAGGATTTTTGGAACTGGTTGTAAAAGTTGATTCCTCAGATATCTTTATATCTTTGAGTTATGATATTTGAGGTGATCGGATGGCTTGGAGCCATTCTTTTTACAGTTTCTTATTTTTTGCTAGTAAGAGGTGTCCTACGGCAAGAAGGAGCACTCTATCATGTGCTCAACTTTGGTGGGGCGGTTTGTCTGATGGTAAATGCCATTCATTTTAAGGATAATGCTAACTTGGCGGTCAATGGCGTTTGGGCAGCTATCGCGCTAATGGCGCTTTATAAATGTTGCTCCTCTTTTTTGCGTAACAAATCATAAACCTGTTCTTTAAAATTCTCCACTTTTTTGTTGTAAGTGTCTTCGTTGTCGATCATGGAGAGGTAATAGTAAGCACCTTCAACTACCACGAAGATCTGCTCAGCCAAAAGTTGCGTGTCTTGGTTTTTCAAGGATTCATCCCTGTCCAGTATTTCCTTTAAGAATTCTCGAAGACGGTCATGTAGTTTTCTATATTCCTTTTTGATTACATCGTTTCTAAAGATCAAGGCATAACAGCTGTAAAACACTCCGTCATCGAAAAGAAGGTTCCATTCTCTTGAGAAGAGGCTGTCTACAAAAGTCTTTGGGTCAGCATGGTTTTTTGTTTCCAGTTCCTTGATTACAGGTTCATATATTTTCAAATACTGATCTAGGATGTAAGAAATAAGGTTGGAGATCAGGATGTCCTTGGTAGGGAAATAGTGCATCACCAAGCTAGGGGGGATCCCTAAGTGCTTACCTATTTTGGCAATAGATGTATTCTCAAGTCCGTTCTCTTTGGATAAATAGTAAAAGCCTTCTATAATCTCTTTTTTTCGCTCTGCTGAAATTTTGCCCTTCATTGTTATGTAAATGTTAAAACAAAGTTAAATGAAAAATGTTTGATGTCAAATTCTTTTGAAATCATATTTTCAATATATAATATTGAATGAGTGTTCAATATATGAATTATTTAGTCTCTTGAAAAATCTCAAAAGTATATTTAGAAAACTGGCATTGGCCAAAAGTTGGTTTTATAAAACTAGGTTTTAAATATTTCTTTAATGAGTACAAAGAAGTTGTGTGATTTTCATGTTGGACGCTTAAGGTAATAACCATTAAACAATTTATTTATGAAAAGAAGGGATTTCTTATTGAAAACTGCGGTAATGACCACTGGTGTTGGTCCGGCTGTTGCATTGGCTGCAGAGGAGAAAAGCGGCTCGGTGTTACGGGTGGCTCACATTACTGATGTCCATATAAGACCGGAAGAAAATGTGCCTGCTAGGGCCAAAACTTGGTTGGAAATAGTAAAGAAGCACAATCCCGATTTCTTTCTAAATGGAGGTGATAGCATTCATGATGCCAGTTATAATGGGGTTAGTAGAGTAAGAATGTTGGAGCAGTGGCAAGTGTGGGATGAGTTTAGAGCAGAGGTAAAGGAGTATGAGGTTTATAGCTGCATCGGCAATCATGATCCATGGTGGGATGTTCCAAGTAAACAGGATGATGAAATGTATGGCAAGCCTTATGTGGTTAAGAGGCTGGGAATTCCTGGAAACTATTATAGCTTTTCAAAAGGGAATTGGTGCTTTATTGTTTTGGACGGAAATCACGAAGGGATTAGTCTTGGAGCAGACCAGATGGCATGGTTGAAAGGGGAGTTGGAAAGTCTACCTAAAAATACACCTACTTTAATAATGTCTCATTTTCCCATCACTTCAATTACAAATGCTTTAGTGGGTGGTCAACATAGTGATCATAAGGAGTTGAAACAACTTTTTTATCAACATAAGGATAAAGTAAAAGTGTGCCTTAGCGGGCATCAACACCTATTGGACAGGGCATGGTATAATGGTGTGCATTATTTTTGTAACGGATCGCTTAGTGGTTTTTGGTGGGGGGATGGAGATGAACAGTCTGCAGGGAAACAGTATTACTTGGAAACACCTCCAGGTTATGCCATATTGGATTTGTACGAAGATGGAAGGGTTGAAAATCAGTATTTTCCGCTAGTTTAAACAAAAGACCTCATTACAGGGGCTTATGTTTTGTTATCTTCTTTTTACTGAACAATATTTTTTTTGATATGTCTGCCTGAGGATACTAAGTATCTTCTTAGAGTATTTTTTATGGTGAATCAATTGATGACTAATGTAATGATAGGCTGATGTCTTCTTTGCCTCAATGAATCCTACTATTATTTCAATTTTTTGTTTTCATGAAGTTTGGTCAATCATTGTTATTGTAGTGTTAAATATAAATTAATTGAAACAAAATTCTTGTTAAATTCTTTTGAATTATAGAATGCAATATTTAATATTGAATGAATGTTCAATAAATAAATTCAACATATCTCACTGAATTAGGTCTGATTGGTTAAGAAAAATTTGGTGACCATGTCTAATTAAAACACTTAGCTCTATGAAACATTATTTACGAAATCCTTTGAAATGCAAAGGTGGATGCAGGAGGGTGGGGATCACGTTCTTCCTGATGGTTTGCCTACACGTTTCGTCTTCTGCACGGCAGGCTGTGCGTGGGCAGGTGACAGATGCAGTGACCGGGATGACCATTCCTGGGGTATCTGTTTTGGAAAAAAACACACAAAAAGGTACGATCACGGATTTAGATGGGAATTATTCCATTACTGCTTCTTCGGAAAATGCCATGTTGGTTTTTTCCTTTATTGGATATGAAACAGTTGAAGTTCTAGTTGATGGTCAGTCTTCGATTGATGTTCAAATGGAAGAGCAGGAGACCTTATTAGAGCAGGTTGTAGTGGTAGGTTATGGTACCCAAAAAAAAATCAATGTCACAGGTGCGGTGGATCAAATTGCTGGTGAAGACATTATCAATAGACCAATTGCCAATGTGATGCAGGGGCTTCAAGGAATTAGCCCAGGGCTGAACATTACCTATCAAGGAGGTAAGCCTGGTTCTATTCCTAATATCAATATCAGGGGATTTACTTCCATCAATGGTGGAGGGCCTTTGATCGTGATAGATGGAGTAGCAGGCAATTATGATGACTTATTGAGGCTTAACCCAGCAGATATTGCTTCGTACTCAGTCCTGAGAGATGCCGCTTCAGCTGCCATTTATGGAGCTAGGGCTGCATTTGGGGTGGTTTTGATCACAACCAAACAAGGCAGTGAAGGAAAGCAGACCATTTCTTATAATAATTACTTTTCTTGGGGAAGACCAACGGTTTTGCCTGAGCCGGTTACAGATCCATATATTTATTCAAGGGTTTTGGAAACTGCTACGAACAATACACCTTGGGATTATGTGAATTATTCTGATGAGCATTATCAATGGGCAAAAGAAAGATCAGAGGACCCTTCAGTGGAAGATGTAAGGTTGGATCCCAATAATCCGAATCTATGGGCCTACATGGGAAGCAATGACTGGTACAATTATTTTTTCAATTCAGCCAGCTTTTCGACAAATCACAGTTTGTCTATTAGTGGAAACAGTGGAGGGAAAATGCCAGTAGGTTATTATGTGTCTGGAGATTACACCAATGAAAATGGTTTGAATAAATTGGCACCTGATTACTGGGATCGCTATTCTTTGAGGGCGAGAATTACAGCATCTCCCATGGAGTGGTTGAAATTGGATAACAACCTGAATATTTACCAAACAGAAAGAGCGGATCCAACAACCAATATCACGGACATTTATTATCTGCAACCCACAGATGTGGCCGAAAACCCTGATGGGACTTGGGCCAATACAGCAGCGGGTAGACTAGCCGCAAGGCTAACAGATGGCGGAAGAAACCAAGAGGATATGTTTGGTTTTCATAACATTCTTAGGACCACTGGAACTTTCTTGAACGGTGATTTGACGGTTACAGGTAATGCCAGCTTCAAAAGGGAACAATGGAAGTACCATTGGGATCAAAAGAAGTTTGACATTGGTTTCGGTCCAGATGATGTAAGGACTGAAGGGGGAGATGGTTCTGTGATTGAGCGAAATGGTACTTTGATCAATACGATTTTTGATCTTTATGGTAAATATTCCAAAACTTTGGGAAATCATAATTTTGGAATTTTGGCAGGCTATAACCAAGAGAACTATGAATATTCTTCTGTTCAGTCTGAAAGAAGGGTATTGATTTCATCTTCCTTGCCTTATATTGGCTTGACTACAGGAGATGCTTTTGTAACGCCTTCTTATAGTACTTATGCCACCAGAAGTGTATTTGGAAGAGCTAATTATACCTATAAGGAAAGGTATATTTTGGAATTTAATGGCCGATATGATGGTTCCTCTAGGTTCCCTGAAAACAACCGTTGGGGCTTTTTTCCTTCTGCATCCATGGCTTGGGTGATCAGTGAAGAACCGTTTTTTAAGGGTTTGAACGATGTTATTCCAAGCTTTAAACTCCGGGCTTCCTATGGTGGTTTGGGAAATCAGAATGTATCCAATTTCGGTTATATCCAATCACTTCCTACAGGCTTGTCCAGTTACCTCATCAATGGAAACCGACAGACAGTGATCACTTCTTCCCCTTCTTTAGCTGTGGATCCCAATTACTATACATGGGAGGAAGTAGTGACTTCCAACCTTGGAGCTGACTTAGGGTTTTTCAACGATAAGTTGACTGCCACATTGGATTTCTTTCTAAGGGACACCAAAGGAATGTTGACGGATCCAGTGGAATTACCTGGCGTGTTGGGAACTAGCCCTCCGAAGCAAAATGCAGCAGACCTGAGAACCAAAGGCTTTGAAGTGTCTTTGGGGTATAGGACCCAATTTGGAGATGCTGCACAGCCAGTCGTGCTGAATGTACGAGGTGTATTATCGGACTCTCAGTCAAAAATCACCAGTTTCCAAAATGAAAACAGGTTGTTTTCCAATTGGAGAGAGGGCCAGGAGATAGGAGAGATTTGGGGTTTGGTCAACGATGGTATTTTCATTTCAGAAGATGAAATTACCCAGTTGGATCAATCCGCTATTGTGCCTTGGGGGGCTCTGGATGTTGTGCCAGGCTGGCCTAAGTATCAGGATTTGAACAACGATGGTAAGATCGAGCGAGGCCAAACTGAGAATGATCCCAAGGATTTGACACTTATAGGAAACTCTACTGCCCGCTATCGATATGGTGCAAATATCGATGTGAGCTGGAATGGTTTTGATATGTCCGTATTTCTTCAAGGCGTGGGAAAAAGGGATTATTATCCAAGACATTACCTTTACTGGGGGCCTTATCAACAGCCATATGCCAATATTTATCCTTGGAATTTGGATTTTTACAGAGGGGCTGCTGATAGCGATGCATTGATGGCGCAGCACTCACAGTCTTATATTGATGCAGGTTTGGCCGAAGCTAATCCTGATGCAGAGTTTCCTGTTTTGCAGTCTTGGATGGCAGATGCCAACTATGGGGCAGGTCTGGATATTCCCCAAACTAAATACCTTCAAAACGCTGCTTACCTAAGGGTGAAAAATATCACTTTGGGTTATACCTTCCCTAAAACCATCACCCAAAAAATTAAAGTCAACAGGTTACGGGTCTTTGTGACAGGAGAGAACCTTTATGAATTCTCTTCCATCAAGGAATTTGTAGATCCAGAAGCCATCAATGACGGTTATGGTTGGGCTTATCCGTTCCAGAGGAAGTTTGCTTTTGGGGTAAATATTGATTTGTAATTTCAAAATGAACACCATCATGAAAAAATATATCATTTTATTGAGCGCACTTTTGGTTTTGGGCTCATGTGACGAAGATTTTATGGATCGGTATCCACAGACTTCTGTGGCCCCAGAAGAATTTTTCAAGTCTGAGGAGGATTTGGAACTATATGTTAATGGTTTATTGTCTCTTTCAGGTTCTGGTAGTTACCTATCTGATCAGAGCAGTGACAATATGGCAACTACTGGCGCCATTGAAATAAAAAATATCATGACAGGAGATCCTAGTTCACAGACCATTACTGGAGGTTGGAACTGGGGTAGGTTGAGAAATATCAACTACTTTCTTGATAATTATGAACAGGCTCAGGCTTCAGAAGAAGCTAAGGGACATTTTTCAGGGCTTGCCAGGTATTATCGGGCGCAGTTTTATTTTGGAATGGTCAAGCGCTATTCGGATGTGCCATGGTATGAAGTGACACTTAATCCAGGTGATGAGGACTTGTATAAAGCACGTGACCCCAGAGAAATGGTGATGGAAAAGGTTATGGAGGATTTGGAGTTTGCTGCCAACCATGTGAGAGAGAGTGTGCCTTCGGGCACTCCGGGTCTCTGGGCTGTCAAAACATTTTATGCAAGAGTAGCTTTGTACGAGGGGACTTATAGAAAATACCACTCTGAAATTGGGCTAGAGGGATCAGCCAATGGTTTTCTGGAAAAGGCAAGGGATGAAGCCATGTCTATTATGGATGGTGGTAAATTTGGAATCTACACCACAGGAAATATCCAAAGTGATTATGGTTCATTGTTCAGCAGTCAAAACCTGATCGGTAATCCTGAGGTGATCCTGGTGAACCCATATGATGTCAATAAAGATAGAAGTGGAGACGTTAATTATACAGTCTTTGGAGACTATGAGCAATCACCATCCAGGGACTTAGTGATGACTTACCTGATGGCAGATGGAAGTAGTTTTACGGCTCAGACAGGCCATGAGACTATGGGCTTTGTGGAGGAATTTCAAAATAGAGATCCTCGATTGATGCAGACAATCGCCTATCCTGGTTGGGTAAGGCAGCCCAATAGCGATCCATATATCCAATCTTTAAACAAAAATTTCACTGGATACCATCAGCTCAAGGGGTACAACAATACGGTAGATAATATTGAAGTGGGGAGCGTTGACTTTCCTGTTTACCGATATGCAGAGGTGCTGCTGACCTATGCAGAGGCCAAGGCTGAGTTGGGAGAACTGACTCAAGGAGATTTGGATGAAACCGTTAATGTTCTTCGACAAAGAGTGGGCTTGCCTGCTTTGGATATGGCTACAGCCAATGCCTCCCCGGACTTGTTTATGGCAGAGAAATATCCCAGCGTTAGTGGAGCCAACCAAGGGGTTATCCTAGAAATAAGAAGAGAAAGAAGGGTAGAATTTGCCTTGGAGGGTTACCGCTATGATGATCTGATGAGATGGCATGCTGGTAAGTTGTTGGAGATTATTCCTGAAGGGATGTACTTTTCTGGCTTGGGCAAATATGATATGACTGGCGATGGTGTGGAAGATATTATTTTGATTGACAAGGACAGTGATATTCCTACGGGAGATGCAAAAGAGAAAAACAGTCTTGGAGAATTCCTGATCTATTATAAAGCAGGAACCATCGAAGATAACGTGGATGTGTTCTTGAAAAATGGTGAAAATGGTGGTAATATGGTTACCGAAACAAAAGTGAGAACTTTTGAAGAACCTAAATACTATTACCGTCCTATTCCTGTTCAGCAAGTAACCTTGAATCCTAATCTTGAGCAGATTTTTGGTTGGAATTAAGATAAAATGAAAAATTATAAACTGGCTTGACCTAAATAGGGTTGGGCCAGTTTAGTATAATTGTAAAATAGTTAAATGTCCCTTTTGAAACGAATTCTTTTAACAGCGCTTTTACTTGGATCCCAGTTTGTCCAAGCCCAGCAAGGCGAAGAGGCTTTGGCATTTTCTGTGATGGTTTGGAATATTTGGCATGGAGGGAAAAGTGACTTTATCGGCAGGGATGGAGTAGATGATGTCATTGGAATTATCAAGGCTTCAGAGGCGGATGTGGTATTGATGATTGAGACTTATGGCTCCGGTAAGCGGATTGCTGATGCCTTGGGTTATTACTTTCATTTGATTGCAAAACCAGGTACTTTACTGGATGATCCTGCTGTTAACCTATCCATCCTAAGTAAGTTTCCTTTAGGTAAAAGAGTTGACCTGTACAGGTACTTTAATATTGGAGGGATAGAAGTGGCCTTGGATGAGCATGAAAGGATAGTGCTGTTCGATACTTGGTTAAACTATCAACCTTGGGATGATGAGCCTGAACTGATGGGTAAAAGCGGGGCAGAGTTGGTGGAATGGGAAAAGTCTGGTACCAGAGAAAGAGAAGTGACAACTATTCTCAAAGAACTTCAACCTTATTTGTCAACAACTGATGAAACACCACTGATTTTAGGTGGTGATTTCAATGTTTGGTCTCATTTGGATTGGACGGAAGCAACCAAGCAAGTTCACAAAGGGAAAGTAGTGCCTTGGTGGACGACCATGCAGTTTTCTAAAGTTGGCTTGCAGGATAGTTTTAGAGAAGTCAATCCCGACCCTTTGACTCATCCCGGCGTCAGTTGGGGAATGCCCGGAAAAAAAGATGATCACCGAATTGATTATTTGTTGTACAAAGGAAATCGCTTAGAGGTCATTGCCTCTGAAATACATAAAGTGGACTACAATCAATCATTTAATTACAAAGGAAAGACTTTTACCTTTCCATCAGACCATGGGTTTGTATGGACAAAGTTTAAACTCAAATACAAATGAAAAGAGTATTTATAGTAGCAGTCTGCTTCAGCATGCTGTTTTTTCAAGCGAGGGCTCAAGAGAGAGCCAAAAAGGCGCTTTTTGTGATCTTGGACGGTATTCCTGCAGATGTACTAGATTCTGTACCAACACCTAATATAGACAGGGTGATTAAAGCAGGCGGTTATACCAAAGCCTTGATGGGCGGAGATGTAGGAACTTATAGTCAAACCCCAACCATTTCCGCTGTTGGATACAATTCTTTATTGACAGGTACCTGGGTAAACAAGCATAATGTGTGGGGCAATTCCATTAAGCAACCAAATTATCATTATTGGACGATTTTCAGGTATTTCAAATCAGCCTTTCCAGAAAAGCAAACGGCCATTTTCTCTACTTGGTTGGATAACAGAACCAAGCTGGTTGGAGCTAATCTGCCCGCAACCAATTGGTTTGATTTTGACTATTATTTTGATGGAATGGAAAACGATACATTGAATTTTCCACATGATGAAGAAAGGAACTATATCCATTTGATAGATGAGGCCGTTTCCAAAGAAACTGCCCGTTATATCAAAGCAGAGGCACCGGATTTGTCATGGATGTATTTGGAATATTCTGATGATATGGGCCATAAATATGGGAACAGTCCTCAGATGATAGATGGGGTGCGCAAAGCTGATGTGCAGATTGGGAGAGTATGGGAAGCCATTCAATACCGTGAGAAAAAATTTGATGAGGACTGGTTGATTGTGATTACTACTGATCATGGTCGTGAAGAAAATGGGTTTGGGCATGGTGGCCAAAGCGAAAGAGAGCGAACCATTTGGATCGCTACCAATGCCAAACAAACCAATCAGCATTTTAATGATCAGGCTGAAATGGTCGATATATTACCTTCAATGGCCTGTCATTTAGGTTTGAATATTCCCAAAAAGTATGCGATGGAACTGGATGGAGTTTCCTTTATTGGTGAACTGTCTGCGGATAAAATGGTAGCTAAAGTTGAAAATGGTCAGCTTCAGTTAAGCTGGAAGTCATATGCTGACAAGCAAATCGGAAGGGTTTGGTTGGCCACTACCAATCACTTTAAAGAAGGAGACTTGGATAATTATTGGTTGATGGGGGAAGTGGAGTTAGGTCAGGAAAGCGCTTCTTTCTCTTTGAAGGGAACAGCGTCGGATATTTACAAAGTGGTGATGGAAACACCATCAGGTTACCTGAACTATTGGGTTTTGAAAGAGTAAGAAGTATTTATGACTGTATAACAAAGGAGTTTTCATAAAAGAAGGCTCCTTTTTTTGTTGGGCCAAAATACTTTAAGACCTTTGTGAGACTAAAATTAACCTTCCAAATATAATGTTCAATAAAGAGATATATCAGCAAAGAAGGGCAGAGCTCAAAGCGAGGATGGGCAGCGGCCAATTATTGTTTTTAGGTAATGATGAAGCAAGTATCAATTTTAAACACAACTGGTACCCTTACCGACAGGACAGTACATTCTTATATTACTTTGGAATTTCCCTTCCTGGCTTAGTAGCGGTTATCGATTGTGATGAGGATAAGGATTACATCTTCGGAAATGACTATGAAATTGATGATATTGTCTGGACAGGTCCACAGCCTACTATTGCAGAATTGGCAGAGAAGGTAGGAGTGAGCCACACTGCACCATTGAGCAAGCTGGATGCTTTGGTGAAGGGTCATTGTCAGATTTTACCTCCATACAGAGGGGAGCATGTTTTGCAACTAAGTGAAATTTTCAACAAACCGGTCAAAGAGGTTGAAAACTTGGTTTCAGTGCCTTTTATCAAAGCTGTTGCCACACAAAGGAACATCAAGTCAGCAGAAGAATTGGTTGAGCTGAACAAAGCAGTGACCACAACCTCTGAGATTCACCTGGCAGTGATGAAAGCGGCAAGGCCAGGAATGAAAGAGCATGAGTTGGTGGCTATTGCGACCAAAGTGGCCAGAGATAATAATGTAAGTTTGTCATTCCCTCCCATTGCGACTATCAATGGGCAGACCTTACATAATCACTATTATGGCAACACCATTAACAACGGTGATATTATGTTGTTTGACTGTGGGGCAGAATCACCGGAGTTCTATGCTGGGGACATGACCCGTACTTTTCCAGTAAGTGCGGCTTTTGATAACAGGCAGCGCGAGCTTTATGAAATTGTTTATAAAGCCCATAGAACAGCAGTGGAGGCTTTGAAGCCTGGTAAAAGATTTATGGATGTACATCTTTTAGCAGCAGAAACTTTGGTAGAGGGACTTAAAGGTGTGGGGCTGATGAAAGGAGACACCCAAGAGGCGGTGGCCAATGGCGCGCATACCATGTTTTTCCAATGCGGTTTAGGGCATATGATGGGTATGGATGTACATGATATGGAAAACTTGGGAGAGCAATATGTGGGATATACTGATCAGCTCAAAAAGTCCACGGAATTCGGTTTGAAATCATTGCGATTGGGAAAAGAGCTGGAGCCTGGAAATGTGATTACTGTGGAGCCTGGAATTTATATTATACCAGAGTTGATTGATATGTACAAGGAGAGTGGAAAGCTGGATGCTTTTATCAACTATGATAAGCTGGAAACTTATCGTGATTTTGGAGGGATCAGGATTGAGGAAGATTTTGTAATCACGGAAAGTGGATCAGATCTTTTGGGGACACCATTGGCGATTGCTCCCGATGAGGTGGAGCAAGTAAGGTCTAGCTCATTATCCTTATAAATTTAAAGCCTCCTGAAAAAAAAATCTTGGGAGGCTTTAAATTTTTTAAACATTTTTTCATGATTTAAAGTATAACCCTGAAACACACTTTTTAAAAGTGATTTGAAACATAATTCATAAAAAGTACCTAGTTTCGCGTCAATGAATAAATTCTCAAAAATAGCATTAACTTTTTTCCTGCTGGTGCTGACTACTTTCCTGTTAGGTGAGATAGAGGAAAGAAGTGTGGCCAAGGCAATAGCTGAAAGCGTCAAAAACGCTGGTTTGGGAATTGATATTCATCAGGATGACCTAGGTTTGTGCTGGAGGAACCGTCCTTCCACGAAGGAAAAAGACTTTCATGATCAAGACCATCATCCAGTAAAGAACTATTTTATTAGAGCAAAATCATTGGTGTTTGTTCCGAAGCGGTTTGATACTGTGATGGTCAGACAGGTCCAAGAAGCCATCCAATCGGAAAATATCCAAGTTTTTTCAGGGCGGGCTCCCCCTGTTAGAAATTCCTGATTCTCTTTCTGGTTTGTTTAAAAGCATAGCACATGGGTACCAGGTGCAGGTCTGGGGCTTGGTGGTGTGTATTTATTTAAGATTTTATCTATTATGATTCATATTATTCTTCATACGTTTTTATTGAGTATTTCTCCTTTTGGTGAGTCCAGGGTAGGGATTCCTTATGGGGTGATCAATGGCCTTCACCCTGTAACAGCACTTTCAGTAGGACTGGTCGCCAATCTTCTGGTATTCCCGATTTTACTTTTCCTGATAGACACTTTCAACGAGCGACTATGGAAATTCCGTCTTTATAAAAGTCAGTCCGTTAAATTGATGCGTAGAGCTAAGGATGGGGTGGGTGACAAGATTCAAAAATATGGTTTTTGGGGTTTGATGGTTTTTGTAATGATTCCGCTTCCTTTTACAGGGGTCTATATGGGGACTATTGCGGCTTATATCTTTAAACTGCCTAGAGCACAGGCTTTTGTGGCGATCAGTATTGGTGCGGTGATTTCCTGTTTGATATTGGCATTTGGCTCTCATTTTGGAAAGATGGGTGCTGAGCTTATATAATGAAACTATTTAAGGAACAATTACAGAAAGCTGTTGGGGAAGAATACTGATGTTCAGTTTTTGAGCTTTAGGTTTGTATTGGCAACCATCCTTTTGGATAGCAGGAATGGAGGTTCGACTTGATATGCTTAAGTTCTTTAATTGAAAGTAATTTACCTCTTTCATAGATTTGTGCTTGCCCGTCAGCATGAGTAAGCCTAAAAGTAGCGCTCTGGATTTGTTGAGATGCTCCACCACCAGAATATCCAACAGACCATCCTCTAGTTTGGCCTCGGGCGTTAAGGAAAAACCATAACCGAGCATGTTGCTGTTGGAGATAAAGAGCAAAAAAGGGTTGGTGCTGATGTTGAACTCTTCAGAGGCTATGGTGATATCCTGGAGATTTTTGAAGTTTTTCAACGTTTCCCAACTGGCGCGGATATAGCCAAGAAGCTGACGTTTTTTTAGTTTGTCGAAGTTCTGGATCAGGTTGGCATCGAAGCCAAGTCCCATATTACTAAAGAAAAATTGGTCGTTGATCTGACCTACATCGATTTTTTGGACCTTACCTTTCTTGATAAGTTTGAGTGCCATGTCAAGCTTCTTGGGAATGCCAAGGTTGGAGGCAAGTCCATTTCCTGACCCAAAAGGAATAATGCCTAAGCTGGCTTCCTTACCTACTAAGCAGGAAGCCACTTCGCTGATGGTTCCATCGCCCCCGCAAGCCACAATAACATCTGCGTTTTCTTCCAAAGAAGCCAATGCCAATACTGTTGCATGATCAGGTCCTGTAGTTAGCAGGACTTTGATTTCAAACTGCTCTCTTTCAAAATACCGACTTAAGATAATTTCATCCAAGAGGTTTTTCCCTTTTCCAGAAATAGGGTTGACAATAAAATGGATTTTCTTTTTTGACATCTTTGAACTGTGCTTTCGTAGTGGCTAAAATAATGAATTCAACCTGATTAAATGATTTACTTTTGGAATGTTTTAAGGTGTAAACATACCGGATTTAACATAAAATGAGAGTGGTATAGATATGGAAACTGAAAAGGGCTGAAAGAAACAATGAGACACTATGATGATATTTCAGCCTATTGACCGAGAAGCTTGAAAAAAAAGGAAGCCAAATAAAATTTTGATTTATTCTTTGAAACCATTTGTGTACCTTTGCTGCTTAATTTATGGTCATCCAATAAACACGGACATGATTCTCTTTTTCCAATCCCCACAAAAGAATACCATTTACGCTTTAGAAGCAAAACAACCTGTTGCACCCGAAGACTTAGAAAAGCTTTCTTGGCTTTTTGGAGGAGCGGATCAGCTTTCTCAGGAGCGTGTAGAAGGAAAGTTTGTAGGCCCTAGAAAAGAAATGATTACACCTTGGTCCACCAATGCGGTAGAGATCACCGCCAATATGGGTGTCCAGGGCATCTTAAGAATTGAAGAGTTCACTATCTTGGAAGAAGGGGGCACCATTGACCCAATGCTTCAGGCCAAATATGATGGACTTGGACAGGAGATTTTCTCTATTGACCTAAAGCCTCAGGGAGTGATGTCGATCACTGATATTAAAACTTACAATGAGCAGGAAGGGCTAGCGCTGAGCCAAGAGGAAATCGATTATTTGGAAAAAGTAAGTCATAGCCTGAACAGGCCATTGACAGACAGTGAGGTATTTGGCTTTAGCCAAGTAAACTCTGAGCACTGTCGACACAAAATATTCAATGGCACATTTATCATTGATGGAGAGGAAAAAGAAAGCACGCTTTTTCAGTTGATCAAAAAGACCTCCATCAAGCACCCCAATAAGATTGTTTCAGCCTATAAGGATAATGTTGCCTTTGTCAAAGGACCAAAAGCACAGCAATTTGCACCTAAGAGCCAAGACAAAGCAGATTACTTCCAACCGGAAACCATTGATACGGTACTTTCCCTCAAAGCGGAAACTCATAACTTCCCCACCACTGTAGAGCCATTCAATGGTGCTGCCACAGGTTCTGGTGGTGAAATCAGAGATAGGCTGGCTGGTGGTACTGCATCCATTCCTTTGGCCGGTACTGCTGTATACATGACTTCCTACTCACGAAGTGAGGCTGGAAGAAGCTGGGAAAAAGACTTAAAAGAGAGAAAGTGGCTTTACCAAACCCCGATGGATATCCTGATCAAGGCTTCTAATGGAGCCAGTGACTTTGGTAATAAGTTTGGTCAGCCTTTGATTTCAGGTAGTGTTCTGACATTTGAGCATGAGGAGAATGATAAACAGTATGGTTTCGATAAAGTAATCATGCTGGCGGGAGGTATTGGTTTTACGAGAGAAAAATACAGCCTTAAAAACACACCAGTCAAAGGCAATAAGGTAGTAATTATGGGTGGTGACAACTACCGTATTGGTATGGGGGGCAGTGCTGTTTCTTCAGTAAATACAGGCGAATTTAGTAATTCCATCGAATTGAATGCGATCCAGAGATCCAATCCTGAAATGCAGAAACGTGTGGCCAATGTCATCAGGGCCATGGCTGAAAATGATCACAATCCGATTATTTCCATTCACGATCACGGAGCAGGAGGGCACCTGAACTGTCTTTCTGAATTGGTGGAGGATACCGGTGGATCCATCGATATCGACAAGTTGCCTGTGGGAGACCCAACCCTTTCTTCCAAAGAGATTATCGGCAATGAATCCCAAGAGAGAATGGGCTTGGTGATCGGAGAGAAAGACGTAGCTTCGCTACAACGAATTTCGGAACGTGAACGCGCTCCATTTTACGTGGTCGGAGAAACCACTGGAGACATGCATTTTAAGTTCGAGAACAAAAAGAATGGAGAGAAGCCTGTGGATTGGAACTTGTCCCATATGTTTGGTAGCTCGCCGAAGACCATTCTGACAGACAAAAAAGCAGTAAGCAATTTTGCTAGCCCTGACTATCAGACAGCAGAATTGGCTAAGTATATCAAAGAAGTATTGCAGTTGGAAGCTGTGGCCTCCAAGGACTGGTTGACCAATAAAGTGGACCGGTCTGTAACGGGCCGAGTTGCAACCCAGCAAACTACTGGAGCCATTCAGGTACCTTTGAATAATGTCGCCGTAATGGCGATTGATTATACCGGGACCAAAGGAATTGCCACTTCTATTGGACATGCACCTGTGGCGGCTTTGGCCAGCCCAGAAGCAGGATCAAAGCTATCCATTGCAGAGGCATTGACCAACTTGGTGTGGGCACCATTGGAAGATGGACTGAGCGGAGTTTCTTTAAGTGCCAACTGGATGTGGCCAGCAAAGAACGAAGGGGAGAACGACAGGCTTTACAGAGCAGTAGAGGCTGTTAGTGATTTTGCAATTGAGCTTGGAATCAATATCCCAACGGGTAAGGATTCCCTTTCCATGACGCAAAAGTATCCTGATGGTAAAACGGTTTATTCTCCTGGTACGGTAATTATCTCCAGTGTGGGAGAATGTGCTGATATCAGAAAAACAGTAACGCCTGATTTGAAACCTGTTGAGGGAACGGAGCTGCTTTACATTGACTTCTCGAAAGATGCCGCTCAATTAGGCGGAAGTAGCTTTGCCCAGGTTATCAATAAAATTGGTAATGTGCCACCAACCGTAAAAGATAGTGGATATTTTGCCAAAGCATTTACAGCAATTCAGACCTTAATCGAAAAAGAGTTGATTTTGGCCGGTCATGATATCTCTTCTGGTGGTTTGATTACCACCTTGTTGGAAATGACATTCCCGACCACTCAATGTGGATTGAAGGTTAAGACAGGTCAATTGGCAGAAAAAGACATGGTAAAAGCCTTGTTTGCTGAAAATCCAGGAGTAATCATTCAGGTAAAGGATAGCAAAGCAGTAGGCGAACTGTTGGATGCAGCTGGAGTTAACTATGTTGCGTTGGCTGAATTGAGCATGGATGGAAAAGTGAGTTTAGAAGGCCTTGATTTGGAATTGGATGTGACTGAACACAGAGATACCTGGTTCAAGTCTTCTTATCTATTGGATAAAAAACAAAGTGGTGAGAAATTGGCCGCTGACCGTTTCCAAAACTATAAAGCTCAGCCTTTGACTTTCAGCTTTGCAGATAAGTGGGAAGGCTCATTTGATGCTTTTGGATTGAATCCTTACAGAAAAGAAGCTTCAGGGCACAAAGCAGCCATAATCCGAGAAAAAGGAGTAAATGGAGACCGCGAAATGGCCTATTCACTTTGGTTGGCTGGCTTTGATGTGAAGGATGTACATATGACGGACTTGATTTCAGGAAGAGAAAACCTGGAAGATGTGAACATGATTGTCTTTGTGGGCGGATTCTCCAATTCTGATGTCCTGGGTTCAGCTAAAGGTTGGGCCGGAGCATTCTTATATAATGAAATGGCCAAGACCGCTTTGGATAATTTCTATGCCCGTCCTGACACCTTGAGCTTAGGGGTGTGTAATGGATGCCAGTTGATGATAGAGCTTGGTTTGATTAATCGTCAGCATGATGTGAAGCCAAAGATGCTACACAATGAAAGTCATAAATTTGAATCAGCATTTGTTAATGTGAATATTCCCGAAAACAATACAGTAATGTTTGGCTCTTTATCAGGCCAGCGACTAGGGGTTTGGGTAGCGCATGGAGAAGGTAAATTCTCCTTGCCTAATGAGAAGGAAGCTTATCACATAGGAATGACTTACAGCTACGAAGCTTATCCGGGTAACCCTAATGGTTCAGATCATGCCGTGGCAGGTTTGGCATCCCAAGATGGCCGTCATTTGGCGATTATGCCGCATATCGAAAGAGCTTTGTTCCCTTGGAACTGGCCAAGTTATCCGGCTGAAAGAAAGGCTGAGGAGATCAGTCCATGGGTAGAGGCATTTGTCAATGCCAAAAACTGGGTGGCCTCTCATGAGGGGTAAACAATCAGTCCCTTGAAGAAATTTTTATTTACTGGCTTCAAGGGACTTATATAAAAAGCATGAAAAAACTTTGAAGGAGGGTTTGCAATAAAAAAAAAAGCCCCTACATTTGTGTCACAATTAAGGAAAACGACTCCTTAAGCATTAAAGTACTGACCCATGGTGTAACTGGCAACACGTCTGATTTTGGTTCAGAAGAGTCTAGGTTCGAGCCCTAGTGGGTCAACAATTCGGTCCAAAGTTGATATATTCGACTTTGGACTTTTTTTTTGTGAGTGGTTATATTTGGGAAGTGGGAAGACGGGGAATGTAATTACGAAGTGAAAAGGGGAAGTGCGAGGTGTGAAGTATTGCTCAGCTCGGCTGGAGTCATGATTATAACTATATAAATAATTAATCTGTTAAAATTGTACTTTTTAGGAAAATCATTGCCCTAAGGATCAGGGTATTCCCAGCTTTACCCCAGCTTTGATGTAGCTTTGCCCTAGCTTTGGTGTAGCTTTGCTATAGATGAATGGGAAGATCGAGGGAAGAGAGAAGTTTGAAGCACGAAGAGGGGAGTGTCCTGTAGCAGCTGGAAGGATAGTTAGTCATGGGGAACGGCATTGCATATAGTTCATGCTAAGGGATTCATATGATAGGAACTTGATGGGAGCAGTTTGAAACCTACCTCAAGAAATTATCTATGTCTAGCGGCATTTTTGATTTGGAATATGACTCTAACTACATCTTGTAGATGGTTTGTTTGGAAGATTACAAACTTGTACCAATGAGAAATTCCTCTTACTTTTTGTTCCTGATAGTACCTTTAATCTTATTTTCCTTTCGATATAAAACAGGCTGGTAGGAAAAAATACTTCTCCCCCCCCTCTTTATTTATTTTTCAAAAAGTAAATATTTGAGAAAGCTTTTGGCTATGGTTATTTATAAGTGGGGTAGAGTGAAATCTCCCTAATTGAAATTATATTACACCGAGTAAATGTTGCTTTCTATGCTCTGAGTCAAACACATCATTTTATTTGTATATATGTTTTAAAGAATGAAATTAAACCCCCTGCTATGGACAGTCTTCTGTCCATAGCAGGGGGTAAGATAGAGTTAGTTTTGAATATGTTAACTTTACAAAATATCGATCTCGTTGATGATTAGATTGTCCACACCATTCCAGGTCCAGATCTCGTCCACTACAATTTTGAAGTAACGAGCGTTTACTGCATTGTCAAAAAGAATCGATATTTCCTCTCCTTCTGCGGTGCTGGCAATACTGACAGTTTTTTCGCTTGACCAAGTAGTCCCATCTTGACTGATGAACACCTCAAGATGTTTAGGGCGGAATTCATTATATCCTCTGTTTGAGTAAATATATACTCCTTCAAAAGATTGGGATTGTCCCATATCCACTACAGCTTCATGTGGAGGTTTTTCAGTGAATCTCCAAGGGTATTGGGAATGCCAAAAGGTACTCTGGTTGCCATCAAGAATGTTTGAGATTGTACTGGGTTGAGAACTCATGGTCAATGTCCATGCTGATCGATCAGTATAATCGTGAGCTTCATAGTAATAATTAACATTGTCATCAGGAATCTCCGTGGCCAGGTCTATGCTATATTCAAGGTTTTTTATTTGGCTTACTGTTCCATTTTTATAAACCACATGTAAGGCCAGTTGCATTGAATCTTTCTTGTCGTCTTTATAGTCGTTGAAAAGATCCGAATAGGGGGTTGTTAAGCTAAATGAATAGCTATTGCCAGAACTTGGGCCACTAAGGTTCTGCGAATAGGTGATTTTGTCATAGTTGTTTCCTCCGCCAAAAGGGAATCCGTCATGTCCAACAAATACTGCGGCAATCTCAGAATCGGAAGTGATTTCCCCACTGATGTCAATGCTGGAACTTGCTTGGTTTTTGGAAACGGAATAGGTGTCTAAGCTATAAGCAGATGTGCCTGCATAATAGGAGATGCCATTATTGGTTTGGTTAAATACTTGATTGTTGTTCAAAATGCTAGCGTCAGCAGCTGTGAGATAGACCAAATCCTCATCACCACCTTCATAGGTATGGTTTCCAAAGGACATCAAGGAGATGTCAGGAAGGTCGCTGGCGGTATGGGTGTTATGGGGTAAGTTCAAGCCATGAGCAAGTTCGTGCATGATTCCTCCTAATTTGTCCGCACTCATTAAGGAAAACCCATTTCTGGTTTTGCCAGAAGAAGAAAGTGTGAAATCTGAAGAGGTGGCAAAGCAATATTTTCCTAAACCATAAAAAGGAACTCCGCTTCCAGCATGCCCCAAAACCAATACATGTTCACTGGTTTTTAAACTTGGGTTATTATTGAAAAATGCTTCAACTTCGTTTTTTACTTGTGAATTATTATTGCTGAAATAGTCGGAGTCATCCGAGCCATTCACCACAATGATTCGGACTTCATCATCTTGATTGGTCATTAGGCCAAAGGTCTTGTTAAATCCATTTTCGACCATGGACATTTCATACCAATCCTGTATATAAAGCATCATGTCACTTACTTTTTGAGCCTCTCCAACTGACAAGGAATCATCTGTTGGTAGAAAAAAGACCACATTTAAAGCATATTGATTGGTCTGATTGACTGTCCAAGTGTCATTGGGATCCTCCAAATAGTTGTCGTCTAGGTTTAGGACAGACTTGACATTCTCGTCATCTTCAACTTGAGGGGCTTGCTCAAATTGTTCAGAACAGGCAAACCCGGCAAGGGCCAATAAAATAAATAGTTTTTTCATAGTTAGTTGTTATGGTTAAAATTGATTTAAGGTTATCTAATTAAAAATGCAATTCCATCTTTTTCCATAATAGCTAAGACATGCTGAGCTACTTGTAAAAGACATCATGTTTTAATGGGTGACAGTCAGTGTTTTAGAGAGTTTTTCTAAAGGATGACTTTGAAATGCGGTTTATGCTAAAGGTCAATCTAAAAATGAAAATTTCATCAAAAATCAAATTAGATTAGCGTTTCTTAATTGACCATTTAAACTAAATGGAAACGAAACATAATAAATTGGAACGATTTTGAAAATTTAGTTAATAATAATTTAATGATTGATTAATTCAAAAGAAATGAAAGATAAAATTTGGGTTTCGGAATCAAAAATAAAATAGCTTATGTGAACTACAGTTTCTAATAGTTATTGTAAGGGGGATGAATAAGAGGTTAGATTTGGGGAGAAATTTCAAAAGCAAGGTTTTAGTTGTTTTGTTTTTGCTCATATAGCTAGAAGCTGATTATTCTTAAAATAGAGTAATTTTTTTTTGTTAAGATGATTTAGAAGTTGCAGTTCAAGGTGGGGTCCTGTCCAAATTTGAACATTAAGTTGTGCGATTATGCAACAGCTTTTAATATACATAAAATTAAATTACTAAAAATCAAATAGTTAAGTGTTTGGTGGGTTTTTGGATGGGGCTTGCATCAAAGCGGAAATTAAAACCAAGGAAACTTTGAAGTTTCATAAAGTTTCCAGAGTTTTGTCATGAAAAATTGACTTAGCTAATTTTGGAGACGAGAGAAAAGATACTAGAAGTAGCCATGGAACATTTTACCCGTCTGGGGGTGAGGTATGTGACGATGGATGATATAGCCCGGGCCGCTGGCATGTCAAAGAAGACGATTTATCAGGAGTTTAAGGACAAGGAGCAGCTGGTTTTTAATACTTTTGAAAATAGTATGAGGCAAGACCAGGAGTTCTTTACCAAACTCTCAGAAGAGTCGAATGGAGCTTTGGAGCATTTTGTGGAAATTTCGAAGTACATTCGTTCCCGTTTCTCCAATATTAATCCGTTAGTTTTTAGCGAAATTCAACGATACTACCCAAAATGTTGGCAGCTTTTTGAACATTATAAACATAACTGTGCTATCAAGACCATTACTGAGACCATTGATCAGGGAAAAGCAGAAGGGTATTTCCGAAAGGAAATTGATTCGAATATTATGGCAATGATAAGGTTGGAACAAATCTCTAGCACTTTTGATCCGGCCAAATTTCCACCAGCCAAGTTTAATATTATAGAAGTTCAGATGGCTATCATGGATCATTTTATCCATGGCCTTTTGACAGATAAAGGACGCGAACTATTTTATAAAATCAATAATCAGGATTAACACATGAGTTTAAAAACCAGATTCTCCCTTCTTGGAGCAATACTGATCTGTCTTTTTTCGAGGCCGACCTATGCGCAGGAAGTGTTGGAGCTTACTTTGGAAGAAAGTGTTCAATATGCATTGGAGAACAATGCAGATGCTAAAAATGCCCTACTGGAGACTTTTGCCTCGAAGGCCTCAGTGGGAGAGCAGGTTGCTCAAGGCCTGCCGCAAATCAACGGTACGTTTGACTTTACCAAAAACGTTGCGATTCCGGTAATGTTCCTTCCCAATGAAGGACCGTTTGCAGATCCTGACAATCCATCAGATGTATTGCCAGTGCAGTTTGGTGTCAATTATCAAAGTGGATTGGGCGTTACGGTTACCCAGATGATTTTTGATGGATCGTATTTTGTCGGCCTTAAGGCTGCAAGGACCTATAGATTATTGAGTGAATTTGATAAGGAGAAGACTGAGAATGATGTCATTGAAAGCGTGAAAAAAGCTTTTTTCACCGTATTGGTAAACGAAGAGCGAAAGGAATTGGCTGAGGCCAACCAAGCAAGAATTGATTCATTGTACAGGGAAACAGAGGCTCTTTATGAGGAAGGTTTTGCCGAAAAAATCGATGTTTCCAGAATTAAGGTGCAGCTCAATAATATCGAAACCGAACTGGACAAGATCAATGCAGCTACTATGATTAGCAAGCAGCTGTTGAAAGTGCAGATGGGACTTCCACTTGAGTATGAAATCGAGATTACGCAAACGCTGAGAGACCTGAACAAACCAGAAGAAATTAGCAGTTTGTTGCAAAATAACGGTTACAGGAGAGTGGAGATGGACCAACTGAAGACCAATTGGGAATTAGTGAAACTGGATCTCAAAAACAACACGGTACAATACCTGCCCAGCATTGATGCCAATTTTACCTACCAAAGAAACGGAGCCGGTCAGCAGTTCAACACCCTCTGGGATGGAGATAATTGGTTTACCGGTGCATTCCTTGGTTTGAGCCTTAAGCTTCCCATTTTTGATGGATTGGCCAAGAGCAAACGTATCCAACAGAACAGGATACAGCTAGAGCAAATCGAAAATCAAATGGTCATGTTGGATGATAACATAGAAGTGGAAAGATTCCAGGCCAGAACCACACTGCAAAACAACTTAAGGACCCTTGATGTACAAAGGGAAAACATGGAATTGGCCACGGAAGTTTATAACATTGCCCGAATCAAATACCAAGAAGGTGTAGGTTCCAATTTGGAAGTAGTGGAGGCAGATTCAGATTTGAAGGAGGCAGAGATAAACTATTACAGTGCTTTATATGATGCTTTGATTGCGAAAGTAGACCTTGAAAAAGCTTTAGGAATATTAAGATGAAAAAATACATTTACCCCAATATAGACATGAAAACCTTTTCCAAATTACCATTGGTGGCATTGGCTGCATTGACTTTTTCTTGCGAACAGCCTGATGAGCTGGCTGAAAAGAAAGCAGAATTGGCTACAGCAAAAACAGAATACCACGATCTAAGAGTTAAGATCGAAGCCCTAGAAAAGGAGATATCGGCCATGGATACCACTTTTGCGAAGCAGAACAGAAAGTCCGTACTGATTACTACGGTGAAATCGCAAAAACAGCCATTTGAGCATTATGTGGAAGTTACAGGTTCTGTACTTTCAAAAAAGAATGTCAATATCAGTGCTGAAGTTTCTGGTAGAGTGGAGGAGATCAAAGCCATGGAAGGCATGCATGTGTCCAAAGGAGCGGTGCTGGCAAGGATTGATGCAGAGTCAGTGGACAACAGTATCGATGAGTTGGAGAAGCAATTGGAGTTGGCCAATATCCTTTATGAAAAACAAAAGCGACTTTGGGACAAGCAAATCGGTACGGAAGTACAATATTTAGAGAGCAAGAACAGGAAAGAGACCTTGGAGAAAAACTTGGCTTCCTTGAAGACACAAAAAGGAAAGGCGACCATAACAGCACCTTTTGACGGAACGGTTGAAGAGGTTACTGTTCGTTTGGGAGAATTGGTGCAACCGGGTATGCCTATCATTAATTTCGTAGGGGAAAGTGACCTGTACATAGAAGGTGATATCTCCGAGAGTTACGTAGGAGTATTGGAAAGAGGTGATTCTGTTCAAGTGGAATTCCCTTCTCTAAATAGAGAGATAGACACTAAAGTAACAGCGGTGGGAGCGATTATCAATCCTGATAACCGAACCTTCAAAGTAGAAGTGTTTTTGCCTAAACTGAAACATGTTAAGCCGAATATGGTTTCAGTTTTGCGTATCAAGGACTACCAAAATCAAGACGCAGTGACTGTACCTACCAACCTTATCCAAAGGGACAATAAAGGGGAGTATGTCTATGTGGTGGATAACAACACAGCTAAAAAGCAATATGTTTCTAAAGGAGAGACCTATGAGCATGTGTCGGAAATCAAAGAAGGCCTAAAAGGTGGAGAAGCGATAATTGAGAAGGGTTTTAGGGAAGTAGCAGATGGTTCTAAAGTTCAAATTGTTGAAAATTAATTATGTCTGATCAGCAACCAAATAATAAGAAAGTTTCCAGGGAATTTGGTCTGTCCTCTCTTTCGGTTGATAACAAGACCAGTGTTATTATTCTTGCCCTGATCATTACGTTCATGGGCTTGAATGCTTACACGACAATGCCCAAGGAAAGTTTTCCAGAGATTGTAATCCCTACAGTTTACGTAGGAACCAGTTATCCGGGTAACTCACCTGTGGATATGGAAAACCTGATCACTAGGCCCATAGAAAAGGAGCTTAAGTCTCTTAAGGATGTCAAGAAGATCAACTCAACATCCATTCAGGATTATTCCACTATCATTATTGAGTTTAACCCCAATGTAGATATCTCGAGGGCTTTGCAGGATGTAAAGGATGCAGTTGATAAGTCCAAGAGTGAGTTGCCTACTGACCTAGACCAAGATCCAAACATCTTTGAGCTTGACTTCTCAGAAATGCCAATCATGTTTGTGAACCTTTCTGGGAATTATTCCCAAGAAGAGTTGAAGGAGTTTGGAGAGTACTTGGAAGATGAAATCGAAGCTTTGCCAGAAATTTCCAAGGCGGACCTTACAGGAACCATTGACAGGGAAATTCGTGTGGATGCGGACTTGTTCAAGATGGAGGCCATGGAGGTAAGCTTTGGGGATATTTCCGATGCCATATCTGCGGAGAATGTCACCATTTCCGGTGGTAATATTTTGAGTGGTGATTTTAGAAGAGCTTTAAGGGTAACAGGTGAATTTAGTGACCCCTACGAATTGAATGATATCATCGTTAAAAATGAAGGTAACAATATTGTTTACCTCAAGGATGTTGCGACAGTAAATGATACTTACAAGGAGAGGGAAAGTTATGCTAGGGCGTCTAAACTGCCAGTGGTGACTGTGAATGTGGTTAAAAGAGGAGGCGAAAACCTTTTGGACGCCAGTGATAAGATCAAGGAGATCATTGAAGAAGCTAAGGCCAATCATTTCCCATCAGACCTGAAAGTAAGTATTACCAATGACCAGTCCAAGTTTACCCGAAGCATGGTGGCCAACTTGGAAAACAGTATTATTTCTGGGGTGATTCTGGTGATTTTGGTTTTGATGTTCTTTTTAGGATTTAGGAATGCTCTCTTTGTAGGAATAGCCATTCCTCTCTCCATGTTTATCTCCTTTATGGTATTGAATGCCTTTGGGGTGACACTTAACATGATGGTACTTTTCTCCATGATTCTAGCCCTTGGGATGTTGGTGGATAATGGTATTGTGGTGGTGGAGAATATCTACCGATTGATGCAAGAAGGAAAGTCCCCTATTGTAGCGGCCAAAGAAGGAGTGGGTGAAGTGGCTTGGCCAATCATTACTTCCACTGCGACTACAGTGGCAGCCTTTGTGCCACTGGCTTTCTGGCAGGGTATTATGGGTGAGTTTATGAAATACTTACCAATAACCTTGATCATTGTATTATCATCGTCCCTGTTTGTGGGCTTAGTGATCAACCCAGTGGTGACGGCTATGTATATGAAAATCCAAAACCTGGACAACATAAAACCAAAACGGAGGTCGTTTGTTATTGCAGGGACTTTGTTGACCATAGCTGCCATTTGCTATGTGTTGAGAGTGTACACTGTGGCCAATATTATGCTTTTAGCTACTTTGATCACTTTGATGAATGCCTTATTTATGAAAAGAGCGATCAGGTGGTTCCAGTTGGTTTTCCTTGTTAGGCTAGAAGAAGGATATGAGAAAACTTTAAATTTTGCCCTATCAGGTAGAAAACCATATACATTCTTTTTCGGAATGTTTGGGGTTTTGATTTTGTCTTTGGGGCTTTTGATGGTAAGGGCTCCACAAGTGGAGTTTTTCCCGAGCAGTGATCCAAATTACATTAACATCTTCATTGAATATCCTATTGGTACCGATATTGAGGCTACCAACAGTTTTAGCAAGAAGGTAGAGGATGAGGTGATGGAAATGATAGAACCCCACAGAGATATCGTGGAAGCATTTATTGCTCAGGTAGGTGAGGGAACCAGTGATCCTTCTGAAGGACCAAGTATGGGGGTTACTCCGCACAAGGCTATGCTTACCGTGAGTTTTGTAGAATACCAGTATAGAAATGGGAAAAACACCTCCAAGATCATGCAAGACCTTAGGGAGGCTATGGCTAAATATCCAGGGGTTCAAATTACGGTAGATAAAGAACAAAATGGTCCACCAGTAGGTAAACCGATCAATATTGAAGTGAGTGGAGAAGATTATGAGAAGTTGGTGGGAGAAGTGGAGAATATCCGGGAGTTTATCAACGCGGCTAATATCCAAGGTATTGAAGAATTGAAGATGGATTTGGAAACAGGCAAGCCGGAATTGATTGTAAACATTAACAGAGACAAGGCCAGAAGGTTTGGACTTTCCACCTATACGATTGCCAATGAGTTGAGAACAGCACTGTTCGGGTTTGAAGTTTCTAAGTACAAAGAAGGTGAAGATGATTATCCTATTGAGTTGAGATTGGCAGACGAGTACCGCTATGATGTGGATGCTTTGGTCAACAAGAAGATCTTCTTTATGGATAAATTTGGTAACCGTCGCAATATTCCAATTACCTCTGTGGCTGATGTGGAGTACAGTTCTACCTATGGTTCGGTAAAGAGAAAAGACTTAGATAAGGTAATTACGATTTATTCGAATGTGGATGAAGGCTACAATGCGAATGAAATTGTGGAGAGAATCAAGACTTTGCTTTCAGATTATGAATTACCAGATGGCATAGACCTTAAGTTCACTGGAGAGCAAGAGGAACAGGCCAAGTCAATGGCATTCTTGATGAATGCGATGATCATTGCGGTGGCGGCCATCTTCTTGATCATTGTGGCGCAGTTTAATTCACTGATGACACCATTTATCATCATGTGTTCAGTTCTTTTGAGTACCATTGGGGTATTCTTGGGACTTTCCATTTTCAATATGGACTTTGTAGTGATCATGACTGGCATTGGAATTATCTCACTGGCAGGTGTCGTGGTAAATAACGCGATTGTGTTGATTGACTATACCAATTTGGTAAGGCAACGTAGACGCGCTGAATTGAACATTGGCCCTGATGATCATTTGCCGTACAGTGAGGTGGTGGGAAGCATTGTAGAAGGAGGTAAAACCCGTCTTCGCCCCGTGTTGTTGACAGCGATTACAACCATTTTGGGATTGATTCCAATGGCGATAGGGATGAATATTGATTTCTTTACATTACTATCATCATTTGATCCTCAGTTTTATGTAGGAGGTGATAATGCGGATTTTTGGGGGCCAATGGCTTGGACTGTAATATTTGGTCTAACCTTTGCAACCTTTTTGACGTTAGTAATAGTACCTGTCATGTATTTATTGGCAGATAAGATCAATATAGCTATTCGCAAAAAATAGTTTATGTAGATTTATTTAAAGGTTGGTGGTTTTTTAAGTGTTAAAACCTCCGGGGCAATGTCTTGGAGGTTTTTATTTTTTTATCGCATGACTTTGGGGTTTCGCTATAAGTGTGATTTTTAGTCTTTTAGCTTTTTGAATTTTGCGGAGCAGCCTTCTATACACACAGTGGTTTTGGGACTGACTTTTAAATAGTCATCCAAGAAATATACTGAAAAAGTGAAAGGGTTGACTCCTTCTTCAATGTCTTTACAGTCAAAAGTAAAAGTGAGTTCATCCCCATCTAAAATGTATGTTCCTGTTGAACACTCATTAAATTTCGTTAGGGTAAAGAGACCGTTGTCCTCAAAAGTCATGAGAGGTCCATCGCTTATATTTTCAGAGATTTGAGGGCCTCCGATACTGTAAGATCTTTCTACCTGTTGCCAAGTGCCTATAAGGCCATCAGGATTGGCATCATAAATGATCGGGTCTTGTGTTTCATGACAGGCAAGTAGCATGATAATTGATAGGAAAAAAGAATAAGGTGTTTTCATCAGTATCATAAATTAAAAGTTAAATAGATATTGTTCCTTATCAGGACGTAAAGAAAGAGGAAAATGCTACGAGAACAGGGAATTTGATCAATTTAGTTACAAAATGTTATTGGGTAATAAAAAAGGCGTCATAGTAACGCCTTTTTTGTGTGGAAAGTATTGAAAATCATAAAGTTATACAGATTGCTCTTGTTGAAGAAAATCTTATTTTGATGGTCCTCATTTCTCTTCTTCCGCAATGAAAGTATTATTGTCTCTATTGATATCGGCCATTCTTTGGCTTGGGTCTATTTCTACTCTTTTTATGGTGCTGAAATCTTTGTCCAAATTTACTTCTGTAGTGATGTTTGTCCAAGGCCACCTTTGTGTTTTGATGCGTTTTGGCATTCCAGCTTCTTCAGGCTTGTTTCCCCTTTGGATCACTAAAGGAAGGTAGACCATTTCTTGGGAACCGTCTTGATAGGTGATTACCAAATCAATTGGCATAGGCATCAGGCCATCTCTTTGTAATTTTATTTTGGTCCCGTTATCAGAAGCCTCAACGGATGATACTGAATAGTCAATGGTTTTGGTACTGTTCACCCAATACTCTTTATACCAGTCCAATTCCAGTCCACTTTGCTTTTCCATCTCACGGATGATATCATTGGTCTTAGGGTGCTTAAATTTCCAATCATTGAAATATTTCAGCATAGCCTTATCGCGGTTTTCTTCGCCGATGATATAGCCTAATTGCCCCAGGAATACGGCTCCTTTTGAGTAAGCGGCAGAACCATAGGCAAAGTTGGTATGGTAATGATCGGAGTGCGTGGTCATAGGCTCTTCCTGTCCTGAAGTGGCCAGTCTTATATATCCTCTATAGGAACCAGCTTGAGGGGAATTGGAAGGCTCTTCTGAAAAAATACTGTTCATGGTTGCATTTGTAGCGAAAGTAGTGAAGCCTTCATCCATCCATGGGTACAATGATTCATTGGTTGCTAAAACACCTTGGAACCAGCTATGTGCCATTTCATGGATCATTACTCCTACTAAGCTAGGGAGTGTCCTTTCGCCAGTGATCAAAGTAGACATCGGGTATTCCATGCCTCCGTCGCCACCTTGGATGACAGAGTATTGTTTGTAAGGATATTGCCCAAAATGTTCACTCAGGTAGGCCATTGATTTTGGAGTGTATTCCATCAATCTCTTCCAGTTGTTAGCTGTTTTTTCACCTTTGATATATAAGTGGTGAATAGTAATACCATTGTCCATGACCATTTTGTCATGAGTATAGTTAGGGTCAGCTGCCCACATGAAGTCATGAACTTGAGGGGCATGGAAGTGCCAGGTTAAAGTTTTTCCTCTTGGCTGTTTTACTTTTTGCCCCTCTTCTTCGTAACCATATCCAATTTCTTCTGGGTTCTGAAGGTATCCAGTCCCTCCTAGAATGTATGATTTGTCAATGGTTATTTTAACATCAAAGTCTCCCCAAATGCCATAAAACTCCCTGCCAATATAAGGGTTGGCGTGCCAGCCCTGATCATCATAATTGGCCATTTTGGGGTACCACTGAGACATGGAATAGCGAACACCTTCTTTGTTGTCACGTCCCGATCTTCTGATTTGAAGGGGTACTTGTCCTTCAAAATCCAAAGAAAAGTTAACGGTACTATGAGGAAGGATGGGCTTCGGTAGGTTTACTTCCAAGATAGTGCCCACATGTTCGATGTCTGCATTTTTTCCATCCATTTTCAGTGATTTCACCTTTAGGTAACCGATTTCATCTGGTGTTAAATTGGCAATTCTATCCTTTACCCTACCGTCGGGATCTGCAATGGTTCTCGACCTTACATCCATCATGCTGTTAGGTTGGAAGGCGTTGAAGTAAAGGTGGTAGAAAACACGGTGAAGGGTGTCAGGCGAGTTGTTGGTGTATTCAAGGTTTTGATGCCCTTCGTATTGGTTTTTGTCGACATCCATTTCGACATCCATTTCATATTTAACGGCTTGTTGCCATCTGTCTGTTTGGGCTTTTGCACTTAGCACGCTAAGAAAACAAAGACCAAACAATGCTTTTGACCAAATTAATCTCATAGTTATAATTTTTTCCAATTGTCAAAAGTAAAATAAAAAGTAAATAAGACCTAAACCGCTTATCAAAGGTTTTGGAATGTTTAAATTACTGGGCAGGATCTAAAGATTCAGGAACAGCTTTTACCATAGGGCTTAGCTGGAAAACAGCTTCAATAGGATAATGGTCTGAATAGTCAACTTCCCGGAGTGTATTAAATCGTATTGGGTTGAGTTGGTCACTATAAAAGATATTGTCAATTCGTAGAAAGAAAAGCACCTTGTTAAAAGTAAATCCAAATCCATTTCCCATGGTTTCGAAGGTGTTTTCCAATAATGACCGTACTGTAAAATAGGTGTAACTGTAAGGTACGTCATTAAAGTCTCCCATAAGAATAACAGGATATGGGCTGTTTTTAATGTGTTCTGTAAGTACATTAACTTGCTTGGCACGGTTGACCATTCCTCTGTTGAGCCTACGCCAAGTCTTGCGGTAATTTTCTTTTATACCATCGATATTATCCAACTGTTCTGCAGGAATGCTCATAGATTCAAGGTGGACATTATAAACCCTAATGGTGTCTTTGTTCACAGTAATATCAATGAACATGGCTCCATTGGTTTTTCTATTGTCGAAAATCTTCCCTTCATTGATAATAGGATGCTTAGTGAAGATGGCCAAGCCGAAGAAACGTTTGCCGGACTTTTCCTCTACAGATTGGGCAGAGTAATTATATTTGCCCTCATTACTGATTTGTTTGATGGCATTTCTGGCAGGAGTGGTGTAATCCTGATAAAACTCCTGAAACCCCATAATGTCCACGTCTTGTTCACGAATCCAATTAAAAATGTTTGGTACTACTTTGGGATCATTTGCTTTGTATTTTTCATAATTGAACATATGGGCATTATAGCTCAATACAGAAAGTCCCTTTTCATCGGAAGAATCGTTATTGAACTGTAAGGTAACACCAACGAATTTCCAACCGATCAAGATGGCGGCAAGGGGAAGCACCAGAATTTTTTTCTTGGCAAAAATTAATAGGATCAGTAGGATGAAATTAATGATCAGAAAAACAGGGATGAACATAGGGACTAATCCCGCATAGGGTAATTGTTCTGGGGAAATGTTCACGCAGAAAAAAAGTAAAACTGAAAGCAAAAAAACTGGAATTACAAGATAGCGCATATGTACATCGTATAAATGTTAGCGAAAATAGGCGATGATTTAGGGAATTACAAGGAAAATAATGTCAAGCTGAATTAATTAGTTCAGGTTTTTGATAAAATATCAAATGTTTATATTTCAACGGCAAATAAATTCTTCGGGATTCAGCAGTTTTGAATTAGCCTGAGGTTGTTATTGTAAGGTGTGTGAGAAACTTGTGAGATAAGTGACCATAATTCGTCAATGAATAAAAAGTAAGTTCATTCTGAATTAATAGATGGATTATGATTGGATGTTGAAAAAATGCTTAAATTCGTTCTAAATCAACTTCAAAATTTATGAAAAAGTCTGACGCTTTATTTTTAGCATTATCAATTTCTGTAGGAGCACTGTTGAGTAGTTGTGGAGGGGCTGGAGAGAAAAGTGAAAACGTCCAAAGTGAAGAAGCGGAAGCAATGGAAATGCAAGAAGAGGAAAGAGCCAGCCCATTAAAAACTGCAGAGGGTGAAATAGGGGGTAAAACCATCACTGTCCAATACGGCGCTCCCTCGGTGAAAGGTCGAGTCATTTGGGGAGATTTGGAAGCTTATGGAGAAGTATGGAGGACAGGAGCCAATGAGGCTACCTATCTGAATTTTTCTGATGACGTAACGGTAGAAGGAGAGTCCTTGCCGGCAGGAAAGTATTCCTTGTTTACCATTCCAAATAAAGAAGGTGACTGGACAGTTATTTTTAATTCTGAGTGGAATTTGGAACATGGACACTATCAGTATAAGGAGGAAAATGATGTGCTAAGAGTGGAAGTGACTCCTGAATGGCTTGATTCCAACCAGGAACAGTTGTTGATTACAGTGGAGGAACCTGGCATAATTGTAAGATGGGAAAAACTTAAACTGCCCATAAGTATAAACTAATTGAACTGAACAGGCAGTTAACATAAAAGCTTTGGAAAATTACTCCAAAGCTTTTTGCATTTTAGAAGCAGAAAATAGATTTCCTTTGATTTTTTTTATGAATTGAATTTTGAGTATCCGTCAAATATTCCTGCAATAATCAATTGAAAATATGCCATAATGGATTAAATTCGGATATCGAAAGACCTGGAATCACCCAAAGAAGGTATATTTTATGAAGTACTTCGGATTTTTAATTGTTCTACTTGTTACTCTTGTTTTGGCGGTTGGCCTTTCTGTGAATATTGGGCAGGTTCCCCCCTTGGGATATTTGCTGGATCCTTATCATGGTTTTTGGCAGAACTCCTACAGTGAAGATGAAAAGGCCAAGGATGAAATTAACCTCGATGGATTATCCGCTCCTGTGGAGGTGATCTACGACGAAAACTTAATTCCTCATCTTTTTGCACAAAATGACAAAGACTTGATGTTGGCACAAGGATTTGTAACCGCTCAGCATCGTCTTTGGCAAATGGAGTTTCAAACAAGGGCTGCTGCCGGAAGAATATCTGAAATAGTTGGGCGGCAGGCCATTGATTTTGATAGGATGCAGAGAAGGAAAGGATTGGGATACGGGGCTGAAATGGGATTACAGTTTTTGACCGATAATAGTCCGGAAACATTGGAGCTCATAGAAGCTTACAGTAAGGGTGTGAATCTGTATATCGAGCAATTGAATATTGCGGAGATGCCTGTGGAGTATAAAATCCTAGATTACAGGCCAGAGAAATGGAGTGCTTATAAAACAGTACTTTTATTGAAGTACATGGCCGATATGCTGGTAGGGGATAAGGATATTGAATATACCAATTTAAGGGCTGAGCTTGGAGAAAGTACCATGAACAAACTTTTTCCAGATTATACGGAAGATAATGACCCGGTAATTGAGGCAGACCATGTATGGGATTTTCAGCCGCTAGAAATAAAAAAACCTGCAGGTTTGGAATACCCGGATTTTTCAATTTTGATTGAGCCTATCCCTAGCCCAGAACCAGGTGTAGGATCAAATAACTGGGCTGTAGATGGTTCTAAGACCAGAAGTGGCAACCCAATTTTAGCCAATGATCCTCATTTGGGACTTAACCTTCCCAGTTTATGGTACGTGATGCAGCTGAGTACCCCTGAATATACTGTCAAAGGAGCGACGCTTCCAGGGGCATTGGGGGTTATCAGTGGATTTAATGAGAATATTGCTTGGGGAGTAACCAATGCTACCAGGGATGTAAGAGATTGGTATGCCATTGAATTCAAGGATAAAAGTAGGTTGGAGTACCGCTATAATGATCAGTGGATCCAAAGCACCCTTAGACTAGAGTCCATAGAAGTGAAAGGGGACTCTGCTTTTATGGATACGGTGATCTATACCCATTATGGTCCTGTTATGTATGACAGGACTTTTAAATCAAACGATCAAAAGTTAAACTTTGCCTTGAAATGGACCGCTCATGAAGGTTCCAATGAGCAAAAGACTTTTCTGTTGCTTAATAAGGCAAAGAGCCATAGGGATTATTTGGCGGCATTGGACAATTTCACTTCCCCCGCCCAGAATTTTGTCTTTGCTGCAAAGAATGGGGACATCGCCATGAAAGTTCAAGGAAAGTTTCCCTTGAAGTGGCCTGAACAGGGAAAATACTTAATGGATGGGAACAATCCTTCATTTGAATGGAGTGGATACATTCCAAGTAACCAAAACCCTTCAACATTGAATCCCGAAAGAGGTTTTGTCAGTTCAGCCAATCAGTATTCCGTTGGGAAAGATTATCCTTATTATGTCTTTGATAATAGCTTTGAGCATTACAGGAACAGGAGGATTAATTCACTTCTCCAAAGTAAGGACAATATTACATTGGAGGATATGAAAGTCATGCAGTTTGATGATTATGACCTTCATGCAGCGGAGGTGCTTCCAATAATGATGCGTTATTTGCAAGAGGATTCTACAAAAGTTTTCAATGAAGATGCACAAATGCTTATTGATTCTTTATCAAACTGGGATTTTTATGCTGACCCTGATGTGACTGGGCCAACTATTTTTAGTATTTGGTGGTCAAAGCTAAAAGCAGGTATTTGGTCAAAACTTGATCAAAAAGGAAAGTCCATTGTTTACCCAAATAATTACATTACTTCAAGATTTATAGTTGATTATCCTTTGGATAGTGTGTTTGATGATCCAAGTACTTCAGCGAAATTAGAAACAGCCAAAGAACAAATTCAAAGTTCATTTGAAGCGACAGTTGAAGAATGGGGTAGGTTAAGTAAAGAGGGAAAAGAATTGTCCTGGTCAAAGTATAAGCATACCAATATTCAACATTTGGTTCCCAATTTCAAAGCCTTTAGCTATGATAGTGTGCATACGGGAGGGGGGAGAAGCATCATTAATGCGACAAGTGAAAGACATGGTGCAAGCTGGAGAATGTTGGTTGAACTGGGCGAAAATGTAAAGGCACAGGGGATCTACCCCGGAGGACAATCCGGTAACCCCGGCAGTAGATTTTATGCTAATATGATCGATAAGTGGGCCAAAGGAGAGTATCTTAATATGAACTTAAACTTCAGGGACGAAATGGAAAGTGCTTTATTTATAACTGTATTAAACCCAAATTAATGATGAAATTTCTTTTGTGGATGTTACTGTTTGCTTTGATTACACTTTTGGCAAGTCCTTTTTTGACATATTGGGTAATGATGCTGATTTGGGCTATTTTGGGTATAATCCTTGGAGGTGATGGAGTGAAAGCTTTCTTTTCAGCAGCAATGGGAGTTGGTATTGTGTGGCTTGGGAAATCCTTTTGGGTAACCTGGAGTACAGCGTCCCCCCTCCCCGAGATGATGGGAGAAATAATGGGTATAAACCATCAAGGGGCCTTAATGCTGATCACTGCTTTAATGGGAGCATTGATTGGAGGATTTAGTGCCCTAACTGGCAACCGCTTCAGAAAGTTATTTGAGAAAAAGCAACCTTATTATTATGGCCGCTAATCTTAGCCAATTATTTCCAGGAATTTTCTTGGTACAGTAACCATAACAGTTTGATTAATACTAGGTACTCTAATAATGAAGTAATCTTGATTTCCTTTTTGGACACATTCTCCTTCGAATCCTTGAAGTGGGCCGCCTAAGATTTTGACTTGTTGGCCTTCGTGGATTTCAGAACTGTCCACCTCAACCGCAACACCTGTGGTGACGATTCTTTTGATGGCTTCGATTTCTTCGTCCCTAACGATGGCATGATTTCCTGAAAAGTTTACAAACTTCACAGCTCCTTGAACTTGTAAAGCTTCCCAAAGTCTATTTTTTTCTGTCCTAACAAATAGGTACCCGTTAAAGAGAGGTCGCTTGACCTTTTTCTTTCTATCACTCCATTGACGAATTTCTTCAATCATGGGAAGGTAGACTTCAATATTGTTTTCTTCTAATCGTTGTGCTACTTTCTTTTCAGCTCTTGGAGCTGTATACATCACAAACCAGTTGATCTCAGTACTCATTTAATAAAAATTTGAAGACCCAATAATCGGAATATAATGGGGCATAATCAAGTCTTTTTAGTTAACAAAATGATGTTTCTTAGGTTAGGGGTATCTACCGGCTTGAGTCTTTCTAATTTTTTTAGGGCCATAAAAAAAGCTATGAAACAAGATTCCATAGCTTTAGTCAATTAACAATAAACCCAAAATAACCTGTTGCAAGTGAAGGAGTCGAACCTTCAGAAGAACTTCAAATGATAAAATGACAAAGCCATTCTATTCCCGTATCTCGCAATATTTAAAACCTTGTGTTTTACTTTATAGTACAAATTTAAACCTAATCTTTATTCTTTCAAATAAAGATAAATAAAACATGTTAAAATTACACTTAATAAAATTGGAAACCGTTTTCCATGAGAAATTATTAATTTAAGTCACTGAATTCTGTCATATAAATTGCAAATTTTTCAATGCATTAAATGGGTCATACCATTTTTAAAAGGGTTTAGCGAGTAAATGTTTTGTTTTTGCGAAGAATTTTAGAGCTTTTTGGGTTGAATTCCTCTACATTTTACGTTTTAAGTAAGCTGTGTGCAGAATAATAAAAATAATTTTCACCTTGTTTCATTATATATGAGATACATAAAATAAAATTTTAAAAACAATTTTTTGTATTTAAAATAAAATAACCTACTTTTAAGTCATCAACAACTTGTTGGAGATAGCTACAGTAGAGATCAGGTATGAATTCTATCTTTTACTAGAGTTATGCTGTTTATCACTAAATTTTTTTCAATACCTAAAATAAGTTTCGGTGTTGAAAGAGGATACTGAATTGACATCTATATTATTTAAACATTAAAGGCAATTGAGATTGCCCTGACATACCCAAAAACCTTTCAGCTTAAACACTTATGGCTCATATTTATATAATTTGAGCAGTTTGGATAATGTCTATAGGGGATTGAGAGAAAAGGAGGTTGGTAATTATCTAGCAAATATTTTAGTGCCGCTAAGTCAATAGAAAATGTGACTGACCGGGCGAAGCTGTGGATTGAGAACTAAAAAAGTATTAATTTAACCACCTAAATATTTTAATTGTAAAACATGAAAATTACTGTAGTAGGAACTGGATATGTAGGCTTGGTTTCAGGAGCCTGTTTTGCTGATGTAGGCATTGAGGTTGTCTGTGTCGATATCGATCAAAAGAAGATTGATAAGCTCAAAAAAGGAGTTATGCCTATATATGAGCCTGGTTTGGAAGAAATTGTTGTAAGAAATTACCAAAGCGGGCGATTGACTTTTAGCACCAATTTAGGTGAGGCCATTCAAGATTCAGAAGTGGCATTTATCGCTGTAGGAACCCCTCCAGGAGAGGATGGGTCAGCAGATTTGAAATATGTATTGGCTGTGGCTGATGAGATTGGTCGAACCATGAACGACTATATTGTAGTAGCTACAAAAAGCACCGTACCGGTGACCACAGGGTGTAAGGTTAAAAAGGCCATTCAAGATGCGCTTGACAAAAGAGGTAGCGATTTGAAATTTGCAGTTGCTTCCAACCCTGAATTTTTGAAAGAAGGTGCAGCTGTGGAAGACTTTTTAAAACCTGACAGAATAATTATTGGTGTGGAGGATGATAGGGCTGAAGAAATTATGAAAAGGCTCTACAAACCTTTTCAGCTAAGTGGAGACAGGATCATCTATATGGATATTCCTTCTGCTGAGATGACCAAGTATACCGCCAATGCCATGTTGGCTACTAAAATCAGCTTCATGAATGACATCGCTAATCTCTGTGAATTGGTAGGAGCAGATGCGAATATGGTTAGAAGTGGAATTGGGTCTGATCCAAGAATTGGAAATAAATTTATTTATCCAGGTGTTGGATACGGAGGAAGTTGCTTCCCCAAAGATGTTAAGGCAATTGTTAAAACGGCAAAGCAGTATGGGTATGACCTTAGGGTGCTTGAGGCAGTCGAAGCTGTAAACGATGACCAAAAATATAAACTGGTCCATAAGGTGAAGAAGCACTTTGGAGACGACTTAAGTGGAAAGACCTTCGCCATGTGGGGGTTGAGCTTTAAACCAAATACTGATGATATGAGGGAGGCGCCCGCAATTGTAATTATAGATGAGCTAAGAGCTGCCGGAGCAAAGGTGAAAGCTTATGATCCAATTGCTATGGAAGAAGCTAAAGAAGTATATGTAGGGGATAAAGTTACTTATTGTAAAGATGCTTATGATGCTTGTGTGGATGCAGATGCACTTTTATTGGTGACAGAGTGGTCAGAATTTAGAATTCCAAGCTGGAGTGCTTTGAACAAATTGTTGAACAACAAAGTAATATTTGATGGTAGAAATATCTATGACCGTAAGTACCTCAATGAATTGGGCTTTACCCATTATGGCATAGGTGTTTGATATTCCTTAAATTACACTTAAACTATTTTTAGATTTTAATGGATAAGGAAAAACAATCAATCAATAAAGATTCAAGGATCTTGGTAACAGGTGGGGCCGGTTTTATCGGCTCCAACCTGATTGATTCATTTTTAGCGGATGGGCATCAGGTAGTTTGCTTGGATAATTTTTCCACTGGAAAGATAGAAAACATCAAGAAGGCCCAATTATCAGATCAATTTACTTTACTTCGGGGAGATATAAGAAATTTTGAAGATTGCCAAAGGGCGGTTGAAGATTGTGACTATGTATTTCACCAAGCAGCTTTGGGTTCTGTTCCTAGGTCAATTGCCGATCCTATGACCAGTACTGATGTCAATATTGGAGGTTTTGTAAAGATCCTCTTTGCCGCAAAGGAAGCTGGAGTTAAAAGATTGGTTTATGCTGCAAGTTCATCCACTTATGGAGACCATCCTGATTTACCAAAGGTAGAACATGTCATTGGAAATGCTTTGTCACCTTATGCAATCACAAAATATGTTGATGAGCTCTTTGCACGTAACTTTGCAGATGTCTATGGTTTGGAAACCATTGGATTAAGGTATTTCAATGTTTTCGGTAGAAGGCAAGACCCTAATGGGGCTTATGCAGCTGTTATACCCAAGTTTGTACTTTCACTGATACATGGTGAATCCCCTAAAATCAATGGAGACGGCACTTATTCCAGAGATTTTACCTATATAGACAATGTGATCCAAGCCAATAAGCTGGCGGCAGCAGTGGATACAGATATTATAAAATCAAACTTAGCGTCATATTATGGTCATTTGGGCCAGCCATTTGATCCTGAAAAGACAATTTCTGAAGTGTTCAATGTTGCATTTGGAGAGAGAGCTTCACTAAATCAGTTGGCAGAGACCTTAAAAGGTGAATTGAGGAATTATGACGAAAAAATTGCTGCAATAGAATTTGAATATGGTTCTGAGCGTCCGGGAGATGTTCCTCATTCTTTGGCTTCTATAGAAAAGGCCAAGTCAATTATTGGGTATGAACCTGAATTTTCTATGGAGAAGGGGCTGAAAGATGCGTGTGAATGGTATTGGCTAAGCTTAAAAAAAGACCTAACTTGCCAAAGTTAATTTTTAAATACTAGTAAAAACAAAACATGAAAACAATTAATGTAGTCTTATCGGGAGGAGTCGGAAGTCGACTGTGGCCATTGTCCCGGAAGAGCTGCCCAAAGCAATATTTGCCCATTTTTGAAGGTCAAACTTTATTTCAGAAGACAATTGCAAGAAACAGAGCACTCTGCGATAGTTTGATGGTAGTTGGGAATAAAGCCAATTATGAACTGTCCCGAAAAGACCTTAAGGGATTAGCACTAGATGGTTTTATAGAAATCATTGAAGCCTGTCCCAGAAATACAGCTGCGGCTATAGCTTTTGCAGCATTTTCAGCCAATCCGGAGGATATTCTTTTTGTAACTCCCTCTGATCACCTAATTGATGCTGAGGATAATTATTTGGAATCTGTTAAAAGGGCCATTGAATTGGCTCAAAACGGATATATCGTAACATTCGGTTTAAAGCCAACCAGACCAGAAACAGGCTTTGGTTATATAGAATCAAAAGGCGAGGATGTTTTAAGCTTTAGAGAAAAGCCCAATTTGGATACAGCGGAGAAATTCTTGAAGAAAGGAAACTTTTTATGGAATTCCGGTATGTTTTGCTTTAAGGCTGGAGTGTTTTTAGAAGAGCTCAAGCGATACGAGCCAATAGTTTGGGAAAAGTCGAAGGAAGTAATTCAGGCAAGTAAAGAAGGATTTTTGGACTACGATCTTTCCATGGAAATTCCTTCTACATCAGTGGATTATGCAGTGATGGAAAGAACTGAAAAAATCAAAGTAGTTCCTTCTTCATTTAATTGGTCAGACATGGGCTCCTTTGAGTCAATTTTTGAATACATGACAGACCATGGATACCATGCTGATGAAAATGGAAACATGGTAATTGGTACGGAACTGTATACAGAGTTTGTTGGGATGCGTGATACCATGTTGATACAGACGAAAGATGCCATTTTGGTCTTGCAGAAGGAAAAGGCGCAGGATGTGAAGAAGGTGTTTGAAAAGCTGGAAAAGGAAAAGCCGGAATTGGTCAATTAATGCCAACAAGCTTTGCTCCCTTATATACAGTTACCCTGATCATTTTTCTGGTAATTGTTTTATATAAGGATTTAGTTAGACCTTCCATGGCTTTTATCAGTGTTGCACTGTTATTGGTCATGGGAGGTGTAATCAGTGTCGATGAATTTTTGCTGGGCTTGTCCAACAAGCAAATTATTGTCATTTTTTTATTGATTATCCTTACTGCTGGCATTCAAAAAAATATTGGAGTGGGATTTTTTTATAGGATTTTTAATAAGGGTCTTTCAGAGAGAAATTTCAGGGTGAAGTTAATGTTATTTGTGGGAGGGCTTTCTGCCATGTTGAACAATACCCCAATTGTAGCTTTTATGATTCCCTATGTAAAGGACTGGGCTGAATCCAATAAATATGCAGCTTCCAAGTTTTTGATTCCGTTGTCCTATGCCACTATTCTAGGGGGCACCATAACGGTAATCGGGACTTCAACCAATTTGGTACTAAACGGATTAATAGGGCAATATGGATTGCAATTATTAGGTTTTACAGATTTTTTGTTCCTAGGACTGCTGGTCGCTGTAGCTGGAGTGATTTATTTAAGCATAGCTTCTGGAAGCTTACTTCCCGATCGAAAAGAAAATAAAGAAGAGATTTATCAGCATTTGAATCAATACCTGATAGAAACCTATGTTGAGAAAAACTCTCGTCTAATAGGAAGATCTGTTAAGGAAGCAGGTTTAAGAAGCCTGAAAGAAATGTATTTGGCAGAAATTTCGAGAGAAGGAAAAAGTATCACTCCAGTTTCACCTGATGAGATCATAGAAGACGGGGACAGGCTGTTTTTCGCTGGTAATACAAAGGCAATTTTGACCTTGATTCAAGATGAAAATGGATTGTATATTCCAGAAGAGTCATATGTGGCCAGAAATGGTTATTTCCAGCTGATTGAGGCGGTTGTACCTTCTTCTTCCAACCTCATAGGAATTAAGATCAAAAACAGTGATTTCAGAAATCGATACCAAGCATCTATTATTTCCATCTACAGGAAAGGCGAACAACTAAAAGGAAATATTGGAGAAACCAAAGTACAGGCTGGTGATTTGTTTCTAATGCTTTCAGGGGGAAAAAGCGCTTCGGATAACATCAAGGATTTGATAATTATCACGCAACAGGGAGAGATCAAAAAACAAGAAAACACTTCTAGTTTTACACCATCTATCATTGCAATCTTGGCCTTGATTGCTGGGATCGTAGGTTTCATAGACCTGTTTATGGCTGCAATGGTCGGAATCTTTATTCTTTTTTTATGTAAGAGTATTGATGTTGGCCTTGTTAGAAAAGCCATAGATGTAGATTTATTGGCCATTTTAGTGAGTTCCTTGGCAATAGGAATAGCTTTGGAAAATTCTGGGGCTGCTAATTTTCTGGTGGAAAAGATCCTTCACCTATCGTCAGGTTGCAGTTTGATTTTTTCGATAAGCCTGTTGTATTTGATTACCTTATTATTGACAAGTCTCATTACCAATGCTGCAGCTGTTTCCATCATGTTTCCTATTGCCATGGAGATGGGAGGTCAGCTTGGAGCTCCGTTAACACCATTTTTTGTAGCAATTGCATTTGCGGCTTCGGGTGATTTTATGACACCGATAGGCTACCAAACTAACCTTATGGTCATGGGGCCAGGAAACTATAAATTCAAAGACTACTTTAAGGTAGGGCTGCCACTTACCTTTATTTATACAATCATATCGCTTCTATTTATTAATTTTTACTACCTATCATGATGACAGAAAACATACATCCTACTAAATTCAAAGTCAGGAAAGAAGATCGAATGGAAAAGTTAAACCAAAAGCCAGTCTTAATTTGGTTTACGGGTTTGTCTGGCTCTGGAAAATCTACTCTGGCGAATGGTACAGAATCAGCGCTTCATCAATTGGGCTTTCATACCTATTTGCTGGATGGAGACAATGTTAGGTCGGGCTTGAACAAGGACTTAAAGTTTACTTATGAAGACCGGGTAGAAAATTTAAGACGGATTGCCGAGGTGAGTAAATTGATGATGGATGCGGGACTAATTGTCGTCTCAGCTTTTATCTCTCCTTTTGTAAAGGAAAGGGAAACGATCCGAGATATGGTAGGGGAAGAGAATTTTGTTGAAATTTTTGTGGATTGCCCATTGTCTGTTTGTGAATCCCGTGATGTAAAAGGACTCTACAAAAAGGCAAGAAAAGGGTTGATAGAGAATTTTACAGGAATTGATTCTCCATACGAACCTCCAGTAAGTCCGTTTTTGAGGGTGAAGAGTGCTGAAGAAAAGCTGGAGAATTCCGTTGAAAAAATAATTGAATTGTTAAAAGAAAAAATAAGTATTTAAAAATGGGACAGTATTATCTATCACATTTAAAAGAACTGGAATCAGAGGCTATTTATGTCATTAGAGAGGTGGTTTCTCAGTTCGAAAGACCTGCATTGTTGTTTTCAGGAGGCAAAGACAGTATTTTGTTGGCTCACTTGGCCAAGAAAGCCTTTTATCCTGCAAAAATCCCCTTTCCTTTGATCCATATTGACACAGGACATAACTTCCCTGAAACTTTAGCTTTCCGTGATGCACTTATTAATGAGCTTGGAGTAAACCTTGTAGTCGGTTCTGTTCAGAAAAGCATTGACCAAGGAAGGGTAAGAGAAGAAACCGGAGTAAATGCCAGTAGAAACGCTCTTCAAACAGTTACCTTGCTGGATACGCTGGAAGAATTGAAAATAGATGCAGCCATGGGCGGTGCCAGACGGGATGAAGAAAAAGCCAGGGCCAAAGAAAGATTTTTTTCCCATCGGGATGAATTTGGCCAATGGGATCCCAAAAACCAAAGGCCTGAATTGTGGAGCTTGTTCAATGGAAAAAAACAAATGGGAGAGCATTTTAGAATTTTCCCCATTTCCAATTGGACTGAAATGGATGTATGGCAATATATCAAGGAAGAAGGAATCTCATTACCTTCATTGTATTTCGCCCATGAAAGAGACTGTGTAGTGAGGGACGGTGTGATATTGGCCAATTCCGACTATATCAGCTTAAAACCAGATGAAGAGATTAAAAAGATGCTGGTGAGGTATAGGACCTGTGGGGACATGCCGATAACAGGGGCTGTTGAATCTGATGCGAAAGACCTGGACAAGATCATTGAAGAAGTAGCTACCACTAGGACTACTGAAAGAGGTACCCGGGCAGATGATAAGCGTGGAGAAACAGCCATGGAGGATCGCAAAAAGTCCGGATATTTTTAGAGATAGGAGAGGCCTTAGTCTTTTAAACAAGCATTAAAAAAAGAGAATCTAAAATGGAAATACAGGAAAATAATCAACTGCTTAGGTTTACAACAGCAGGTTCGGTGGATGATGGAAAGAGTACCTTGATCGGCCGTTTATTGTATGATTCTAAATCAATTTTTGAAGATCAAATTGAAGCCGTAAAAACATCAAGTGAGAAAAAAGGCTTTGACTATGTTGATTTATCACTTTTAACGGATGGTCTTCGTTCTGAAAGGGAGCAAGGGATTACCATAGATGTGGCTTATCGATATTTTGCCACTCCCAAAAGGAAATTTATCATAGCAGATACACCAGGTCATGTCCAATATACTCGGAATATGGTGACGGGAGCGTCCACGGCAAACTTGGCTATCATTTTGATTGACGCCAGGAAAGGTCTTCTAGAACAAACTCACAGACACACTTTTATCGCTTCCCTTTTGAAAATACCTCATGTGGTGGTGTGTGTTAACAAGATGGATTTGGTGGATTATGACCAAAAAACTTATGATAAAATTGTAGAGGAGTATAAACAGTTTGCCAGCAAACTGGAGGTAAAAGATGTCCATTTTGTGCCCATTAGTGCATTGAAAGGAGATAACGTGGTGGAGCGATCTAAGAATATGCCTTGGCATGAAGGCCCCACCTTATTGTATCTATTGGAAAATGTTCATATTGCGAGTGATTTTAACCATATTGATTGTAGGTTCCCGGTACAGATGGTTATCCGGCCTCATACGCATGAGCATAGGGATTTTAGAGGATATGCTGGAAGGATTGAAGGGGGGATATTCAAGCCTGGTGATGAGGTGAAAGTTTTGCCATCGGGTTTTACTTCAAAAATCAAGGATATCCAATTGAATGGAAAGCCAATCCCAGAAGCCTTTTCTCCCATGTCTGTCACCATGACCTTAGAAGACGAAATAGATGTCAGTCGAGGAGATATGTTGGTAAGGCCAAACAATGTACCGGAAGTGGAACAGGATTTGGACGTGATGATTTGTTGGATGAACCAACGTCCTTTGAGCAGTAGGGCAAAGGTCATTCTTAAACATACCACGAAAGAGTGTCAGGCAATGGTGAAGGAAATCAAGTACAAGGTGAATGTGAATACGCTTCATCGGGAAGAGGAAACCGATCAGATTCAGATGAATGATATTGCCCGCGTTTCCATTAGAACCGCACAGCCATTGTTTTATGATGCTTATAGAAAGAACAGACAAACAGGAAGTGTAATCTTAATTGATGCCTACTCCAACGAAACCGTTGCAGCAGGTATGATCATTTGAGTTTCGGCTTCAGAGTAAACTAAATTATTTTTAAAATTATAAAAAGATTAAATCATGTCTATTGATTTAAAAGAACTCACAAAGGTGGCTGTAAAGGCCGCCCAGTCCGCAGGGGATGAAATCATGAAAGTCTATCATTCTGCAGACTTTGGTGTAGAATATAAAAAAGATGACTCGCCATTGACCAAAGCAGACAAAGCAGGTCATGATGCCATTATGGTTTATTTAACAGAAACAGGTCTACCTGTTTTATCTGAAGAAGGAAAAAATATTCCTTATGAAACGAGGAAGGATTGGGATTATTTTTGGATGGTAGATCCTTTGGATGGAACTAAAGAGTTTATCAAGAAAAATGGTGAGTTCACCGTAAATATTGCCCTTATCCATAATGGAAGCCCAATTCTTGGAGTGGTATATGCACCTGTGCTGGATTGGATGTACTGGGCCAATGAAGAGGAAGGGGCATGGAAAGTGGAGAGTCATGGAGAACCATTCCAACTCGGCCTTCCTGAAGATGGTGCAGTAAAAACCATTGTAGTGAGCTTGTCTCATCAAAGTGAAGAAACCAAAGAGTTCATGAAGCAATATCCGGAAGCGGAAGTGATCAGTATGGGGAGCTCACTGAAATTCATGTTGGTAGCCGAAAACAAAGCCCAAGTTTATCCAAGATTTGCACCTACGATGGAATGGGATACAGCAGCGGCACATGGGGTTGTATTGGCCATGGGCGGTCAGGTAATGCGTGTTCCCGAAAACGAGCCTCTTGCCTATAACAAGGAAAATCTTTTAAACCCTTGGTTTATCGTCAGCACAGAAAAATAGAATAACTAAAAGGTATTTAAAGTCCCCGTGAAGTGAATGCAATGCTTCTTGTGGGACTTTATTAGTTAAGGACTTAGCATGAAATAGGAGATAATAGGGATAAAGTTGTTTTATAAACTTTTCTTCGATAGAAAAGCCAAAAATCCTCTCGAATTGTTTTATTATTGAAATACAAAAATAGGAGAGATACCTTTTTTTAATGTACAGTTTTAAATTTTACAAATATGAATAATGGATCACTTTTTCCACTAGATCAAGCCCAAATAGCCGTTATAGGCCTAGGATATGTTGGTTTGCCACTGGCAGTTGAGTTTGCAAAGAAGTACCCTACGATTGGTTTTGATATTTCCTCCAATAGGATCAATCAGCTTGCCATAGGTGTAGATAATACGCTAGAAGTGGAGGATGAACTTTTGCAGTCCGTATTGTCGAAAGATTTAATCGGATTACAGAATAACAATAAGGGTTTGTTCCCAACTGAACAATTGGAGGCTATAGCTGACTGCAATGTTTACATTGTGACTGTTCCGACCCCGACAGACAAGCACAATAGGCCGGTTTTGACTCCTATGTTAAAAGCATCCAAGTCTATTAGCAAGGTACTCAAAAAAGGGGATGTGGTGATCTATGAGTCTACCGTTTATCCAGGAGTAACCGAGGATGAATGTGTACCCGTTTTAGAACAAGCTTCTGGGCTTCAGTTCAATAAAGATTTTTTTGTAGGCTACTCACCGGAAAGGATTAATCCAGGGGATAAGGAGCATACTGTAGCCAAAATTTTAAAAGTTACCTCAGGAAGCACGCCAGAAGCAGCAAATTTTGTAGATGAGTTGTATAAATCAGTTATTACGGCAGGTACCTTTAAAGCATCTTCGATCAAAGTTGCAGAAGCAGCCAAGGTGATTGAAAATTCACAGCGTGATATCAATATCGCCTTTGTCAATGAACTTTCGAAAATCTTTAACCTCCTCCAAATCGACACCCATGAAGTGTTGGAGGCAGCAGGTACCAAGTGGAACTTCTTGCCTTTTAGACCGGGATTGGTCGGAGGACATTGTATAGGGGTAGATCCTTTTTACTTGGCACAAAAAGCACAAGAAGTGGGCTATCATCCGGAAATTATCTTGGCCGGGAGGCGCTTGAATGATTCCATGGGCAAGCATGTGGCTACTGAAGTGATCAAGCACATGATGCGCAAGGACCTCAAAGTGATGGAGTCTAAAGTCCTGATATTAGGTTTTACTTTTAAAGAAGACTGTCCTGATGTAAGGAATACACGTGTGATTGATATTTATCAGGAGCTTAAGAATTTTGATATTGAGGTAGATGTGTATGACCCTTGGGCCAGTCCAGAAGAAATTGCCCATGAATATGGAATAGCGGTGATCGATAAAGCCCAGAAGCCAGAGCTAGATCATTATTCGGCGGTGATTTTAGCGGTAGCGCACAAGGCCTTTAAGAACTGGGATATTCAAAAATCAGCCCATCAAGTTGTATATGATGTAAAAGGAGTATTGAAAAAAGAGAAAGTAGATGCTAGATTATAAATTTAGTCTTAAGTAGCTAGTATTTAGTCTTGAGATTTTAGAGAGTATTTCCAAAGTCCGGATTTTCAATCCGGACTTTTTTTGTACCCATACTTTTTGGTTTTAATAACAGGTGCTTTATTACCAAGGGCTTGATAGATGATTTCTAGTATCGGTATACCCTCTATTTTAAAAAGACTTGAAAAACCTGATAATAGTATTAAAACTATAAGGCAAGGTGTTTTTTGACTTAAAAAATGGTAACAAGATGAAGTAATTATTAAGCATTTTAAAACAAAAGACATTTTGAGCGAAATGATTGAAAAGTTTTGGAGAAATAAAAGTCACTGAGTACTTTTGGTGCTCATTAGGTTTGACGCTTTTTTTAATGCTTGATTCTTTAATTACATCCAAGACCAGACTGCGTTTATTGGTGAAGTTTTTCATCAATGCGGACAACCATAGCCATCTCCGCGGTTTGGCTGAAGAGTTTGGGGAATCAACCAATGCCATCCGAAAAGAGTTGAACAATTTGTCCGAAGCAGGCTACTTGCAAAAGGAATCCGAAAAAAATCGAATCAGTTACAGTGCCAATACGCAGCATCCTTTGTTTGGGTCACTACAGGACATTATCCGAAAATATATTGGTCTGGACCGGGTAGTAGAGGAAGTGCTGAAGAGGATGGGAGATGTGGAGAAGGTCGTATTGACTGGAGATTATGCCAATGGAATGGATACTGGGACCATTGATATTGGGATTCAAGGAAAGGACTTGAATGAGGAATACCTCGACAGTTTGGGGAACAGAATGCAGGAAATGATTGATCGTACCGTGAAGTTTACTGTACTAAACAGTCATCAGACTACTGGCATTATTTTATATAATAAGGCAGCTGAGTAAGGAATAGACTGCTCAGCTATTTTCTTTTTATCCAAGGCCCGCTAAGCACATCATGTGACTGACTGGGCGAAGCTGTATCTGGGGTGGAGCTGTATTATTGTTGAATTATGGGCTTGTAGGATTGTGGAATTGATAGATCGGTTTTTATGAAACAGCCATATGTTTATTCATTTGAGAAATTAGAGGTATGGCAGTTGGCAAGACAGTTAAGGAAAGAAGTATTTGTAATGAAGAATTATGAATTATTAATGAGGAATTAAAGTAGAGTATGGCAAAGCAAAACGTAATTGTTGAAAAAACTTTTGCTTTTAGTGAGAAAATACTGGATATCTACTTTGAGCTCAGAAATCAGAAGCATTACCGTCTAGCGGAGCAAATTGTGGGAGCAGGAACTTCTATAGGAGCTAACGTTGAAGAGGCTCAGGCTGCTCATTCCAAAAAGGATTTTATTGCTAAAATGGTTATCGCGGCTAGAGAAGCAAGGGAGTCAAGGTATTGGCTGAGGTTGTTTGATAGGGAAGAGCTTTTGAAAAACTATGAACAGTTACCCTTTCTTATCAATGAGATTGATCAAATCATTTCGATATTAAATTCAATCATAAAATCATCAAGAGAATAATTAATGGGGAATTTGAAATGAATAATGATGAATTGAAGGTATCTAATTCATCATTCCTAATTATACATTTAACATTCATCATTCCTAATTATACATTTAACATTCATCATTCCTAATTAATAAGGTATGTCCATAAATATCAAATCTTTTTATTTAACAATAATTCTATTTCTATCTGCGATTGCGCTCCATGCCCAATCCCTCTCCGATATTCAGAACGTGAAGGTGGACGAACTGTCGGATGCTCAGATCAAAACTTTAATTTTGAAAGCAGAAGAACAAGGGATTTCCAAATCCCAAATTCCAGCTTTGGCCCAGGAAAGGGGGCTCTCAGCCATGGAAGCCAGTAAACTAGCGACCCGGCTTAACCAGCTAAGTACATCGGGACCAGAAGTGGATCAGGAATCGGCCGTGGATACAGGGGTACAGAGAGAAGTCTATGCGCCAGTTAGCGGAGGAATGAATGTAGAAGATAGTGCAGGATTGGATGAAACAGAAAAGAAAATTTTTGGGTATGGTCTGTTCCATAACAAAAAGCTCAATTTTTCTCCAAGTTTAAATATTCCTACCCCCCAATCCTATGTGATCGGCACGGGAGACCAATTGTTGATTGATGTGTATGGGAATTCCCAACAGTCTTATGATTTGACCGTGAATCCTGAGGGAAGGGTTTATATTCCCAATGTGGGGCCCATTCAGGTGGGAGGAGCAAGCATTGTCGCTGCCACCGCCCGTATTAAGGAGCAATTGAGCAGGATCTATGCTGACTTAAATAATAGTAATCCGAACACCTTTATACAGATTCGCTTAGGGAATATCCGCTCCATACAAGTATCGATGGTGGGAGAGTTAAGTAATCCGGGCACTTATACCTTGCCTTCCTTTGCTTCTGTATTTAATGCCTTGTATGCGGCAGGAGGTCCCAATAAGGAAGGGTCTTTTAGGAGTATAAAAGTATTCCGCGATTCCCGTCAAGTGGCAGAAGTGGATGTCTATGAGTTTTTAGTCAAAGGCAACCAGCAGCAAAATATTCGTTTGCAGGACAATGACGTGATCATGGTCCCAGCGGTACAAACCCGCGTGGAAATTCAAGGGCCTGTTAGAAGGCCTGGACTCTTTGAAATTTTACCGCAAGAGGATATTAAGGATTTGATTCGTTATGCAGGCGGTTTTAAAAGTGAAGCCTATACTGGACGTTTGGGAGTTAGAAGATTATCTGATGATGCCCGTAAAGTAGCGGATGTATCCCAAGAACAGTTTGAAAACTTTAAGGTACAGGATGGTGATGTATTTTTGGTAGGGGAGAAATTGAATCGATTTGAAAACAGGGTACAGGTTTCTGGTGCTGTTTATCACCCTGGGGAGTTTGCTTTATTTGAGGGTATGACTGTGAAGGATTTGATTAGTAAGGCAGATGGGTTGAGAGGGGAAGCCTTCTTAAACCGAGCTACCTTATACCGCACCCAAGAAGATATGACTTTGGAGATTGTGCCGGTGGATGTGCAGGGGGTAGTCAATGGAACAGTTACCGATATCCCCTTACAGAGAGAAGATGTCCTACATATCCCGAGTAAATATGATTTAAAGGAAGAATTCTATGTTAAGATTTCCGGGGAAATCAACCGTCCAGGGGCTTTTGCCTTTGCAGAGAATATGACTGTAGAGGATCTGGTACTCAAGGCAGGTGGTTTTAAGGAATCGGCTTCCGATGCTTATATAGAAGTGGCCAGAAGGGTAAAGGACCGGACGGATGGGCAAATTGCAGAGATTTTCACGCTAGATATAGATCAGAATTTGGAAATCAATGGTAAAGACAAGGAAGTGGTTTTACAGCCCTTTGACCATGTGATCATTCGAAGAAGTCCTGGCTTCCAAAGAGAGCAAATGGTAAGGATAGAAGGTGAAGTGAACTATCCAGGGCAATATACCATTGCCACAGCGACTGAAAGGATTTCAGACCTCCTAAAAAGAGCGGGAGGTTTGAATCAATTTGCTTATGCCAAAGGAGCTACTTTGATTCGCAGAACAGAGTTTTATAGTCCTCAAAGTGACAACGAAATCAAATCCCAGGAGTTAAGAGAGGTTAAAAACAATTTGATCAAGGAAGATGGTAAGAACACAGAAGCAGAAAATAACATCTTGTCCCGAATTGATGAAAAGATAGGTGAAAAAGGAGGGGATTTGGCCAATCAAAAAGGCCTGGCTTCAGGAGAATTTAAAATCAACCGGGTCAAAGATGTCGCCGCATCGGATAGCTCCCGGGTGGCGGAAGTAGAATTCAGGACCGAGGAATTGATCGGTATAGATTTAAAATATATTATGGAACATCCTGAGTCAGATCAAGATTTGATATTGATGGAGGGAGATGTGTTGAGTATTCCCAAAGAACTGCAAACCGTTCGTATGAGAGGTGAAGTTCTGTTCCCGACTTCAGCTCGCTATGAATCAGGTAAGGGCTTTAAAAACTATATTTCCCGTGCAGGAGGATTCACTGATCAAGCCAGAAAAGGAAAAGCTTATGTGGTCTATGCGAATGGAGATGTACAACGTACCAAAAAAATACTGTTCTTTAAAAATTACCCAAGTATTGAACCTGGTGCTGAGATTATCATTCCTCAAAAACCAGAACGACAACCTATGTCTGCTACCAATTGGATAGGTTTGGCTTCCAGTATGGCTACTTTGGCTATTTTGATCGATCGGTTAGCGCAGTAATTTGTTTAATTGTTTAGGCCGCTATGCGGCTGGCTTAACTGTTTAACTGAGAGGTACCGTTTAATAATATGTAATCTCACGATTAACCAATTAAGCAAATAAACATTTAACCTAGGATCATGACGTTTAACTGTTTACGCCACTTCGTGGCTGGCTTAACTGTTTACCGTGCCTACCGGCAGGATCGAGTAGTGCCGTTTTGCTATACGTAGTCTATCAATTAACCAGTTAACCAAATAAACATTTAGCCAATCTTAAACACTCAAACATGTCCTATCATATCTACTCTTTTGAAAAATTGGAGGTATACCAATTGGCAAGGAAGTTTAGGGTAGAAATAAGAGAGATTGTGAAAGGTTTTCCAAGGGAAGAGCGATTTGAATTGACTAATCAATTAAAGAGAGCCACTGATAGTATTGCCACTAACTTAGCTGAGGGATCTGGCAGATCTTCTAATATGGATCAGGCGCACTTTACTAATATTGCTTGTTCAAGTGCATTGGAAACTATAGACCATTTGACTGCAGCTTTGGATTTGGATTTTATTTCAGAAGAGGTCTATTCTTCCCAAAGATTGAAGCTAGATGAGATCATCAATAAATTGAATGCACTTTATAGGTTCCAACTGAACAATAAAAATACCTTAAAGAAAAGATATTGAATTTGTTTAACTGTTTAGGTAGCGTTAAGCCTGTGGCTTAAACGGCTACTTGTTTAACCGTTTAACTGTGTGGTATTGTTCAGCTAAACATAAATCTATCAGTTAACCAATTATGCATTTAACCAGATTAATCACTTAAAAGGAGCAATTACGTTTAGTGGTACGAATACCCATCAATTAACCAATTAACCAGCTTGCTCGCCGCAGCGGGCCAAGCGATTAAACAGTTAAACAGAAAACCAACTACTTTTAAGCTCTTCAATTTCTGAATACAAATTATGAATACTACACCAAATACAACTCCGAATACCGACGACGAAATCGACCTACTTGCTTTAGCCAAAACCGTTTGGAATCAACGGAAGCTTGTTTTCCGTATCGTGGGACTTTTTGTGATCCTGGGTTTGTTAGTGGCGATTCTTTCTCCTAAAGAGTTTACTGCTAGCGGAACCTATTTACCGCAGACAACTGAAGGAGGAAAAGGGGGCAGTCTTGGTGGTTTAGCTTCTTTGGCAGGAATTAATTTAGGAGGAGCTGGAGGAGGCTCAGAAATACCCCCGACTTTATACCCCAAGATAGTAGGCAGTGTTCCTTTTAAAAAGGCGATGTTAAAGGCGCCTTTGGAGTTTGAGGGAATAAATCATGAAGTGACCTATCAGGAATATTATGAAGACTATTATTCTCCTGGTATTTTAGGCTATATAAAACAATTTACTATTGGCCTACCAGGACTAATTATAAAAGCCTTAAAAGGAGAACAAGAACTAAAGGTTAGCGGAAATGAGTCTGAGGAAATCATTACTATCAATCCAAAAGAACTTGGACATTTTAAAAGGCTGGGGGGACAGCTATCCGTTTCTTTTTATGAAGAAGAAGGTTTTGTACAGCTCTCCGCTGTAATGCCGGATGCCAAAGCAGCGGCCCAATTGACAAAATATGCGGAAGCATTATTGCAAAAAGAAGTGATCGATTTTAAAATTAAAAATGCGCAAGAACAATTAAAATTTACTGAAGAAAGGTATTTAGAGAAAAAGAAAGAGTTTGAGAAGGTGCAAAGCCAATTGGCAAGATATCGAGACCGGAATCAAAACATTTCCAGTTCTGTAGCCTTGAATCAATTGGAAAAATTGGAAGCGGAGTTTAATCTGGCTTTTTCCGTCTATTCGGAATTGGCCAAGCAATTGGAGCAGGCCAAGTTACAAGTCAGTAAGGATACACCTGTTTTTTCCGTGATAGAGCCTATTACTATTCCGGCAGAAAAATCAGCTCCAAAGCGACCTCTGATCTTAGTGATCTTTTTTATACTTGGAATTATAATAGCTTTAGGGGTTGTTTTTGGGAAGGAGTATTTGGATAGTGTTAAGGAGGAGTGGAAAGCTGTTTAATTGTTTATGCCGCTTTGCGGCCGGTTAATTGCTTAAAAGATAATCAAGCTTTGAATATTAGTGATTCGATAATCGAATAATTGGGATTTGAAAAATAGATAATTGTGATTCGAGGTTCTTATCTACTAATCACCAATCCCTAATTAATCATTGAATAGAAAAATAGCACTGCGCGCACAGCGTTTATTGCTTAGGAAGTCCATGCATAAAAAACTTGGTGCTTTTTAGTGTGCTCTTTGAAATAAAAAATTAAAATTGATGAAGAAAGAAACGAAGATATATATAGCCGGGCATCGTGGGATGGTGGGATCGGCCATTTGGCGGGCTTTGGAAGCGAAGGGATATACTAATCTGATGGGTAAGTCCAGTAAGGAGTTGGATTTGCGAAATCAAGCTGCTGTTAAGGATTTCTATGCGACTGAACAACCAGAAGTTGTTATTGATGCGGCTGCACGTGTTGGTGGGATCTTGGCCAATAATAGCTATCCCTATCAGTTTTTGATGGAAAACCTTCAGATCCAGAATAATTTGATTGATGGGGCCCATCAGTCAGGTATTGGAAAGTTTATCTTTTTGGGCTCTTCCTGTATTTATCCAAAACTGGCTCCGCAGCCGCTTAAAGAAGAATACTTATTGACTTCTTCCTTGGAACCTACCAATGAGTGGTATGCGATTGCTAAAATTACTGGGGTGAAGGCCTGTGAGGCCATAAGAAAACAATTTGATAAGGATTATATTTCTTTAATGCCTACTAATCTCTATGGGCCGTTTGATAATTTTGATTTGGAAACTTCCCATGTATTACCTGCCATGATTAGGAAATTTCATGAGGCAAAGGAGAGTGGTAATGCGGCTGTTGAACTTTGGGGATCGGGAACGCCAATGCGTGAATTTTTGCATGTGGAAGATATGGCGGATGTGGTGGTCTTTGCTTTGGAGAATGAGTTTCAGGATAACTTGTATAATGTGGGGACAGGAGTAGATCTGACTATTAAAGAATTGGCAGAATTGATCCAACAAACTGTTGGCCATGAAGGTGAGATCATTTGGGACAGTTCCAAGCCTGATGGTACCCCAAGGAAATTGATGGATGTATCCAAGATGGCGGATGCCGGATGGAAAGCAAAGATCAAATTAGCCGATGGGATTAAGGATACCTATCAATGGTTCTTGGAGAATATTGACTCCTTCAAGCAGGTTAAAATTTAGGTGTCACAGAGTTTCTCAGAGGAGTCGCAGAGTGCCACAGAGATTTTTATGGCTGAAAAGGTAAATTATCTAGAAAAGTTATTTGAGTCTGCTTAGTAGCAGGTGAAAATATAAGTTACACAGAGTAACTCAGTGTATAACACAGTGTAACACTGTGAAATTATGGATGTAAACGATATTACAGGAAAGATTTTATCAGCAGCATATAAAGTCCACACCGCTTTAGGTCCAGGACTTTTAGAATCTTCTTATCAGGCTTGCTTAAAATATGAATTGAAAAAGAGGGCTTATTGGTAGAATTAGAGAAACCTCTTCCCTTAATCTATGAAGAGGTGAAATTAGATTGTGGGTAAAGAATAGACATTCTTGTCGAAAATCGAGTTATTGTTGAACTAAAAACGGTAGAACAGTTCACCGATGTACATATAGCTCAAGTATTGACTTATTTAAAGCTATCAAACAAAAATAAAATAGGCTTGTTATTAAATTTTAACATCAAAAGCCTTAAAAACGGCATAAAAAGAATAGTATTATAACTCTGTGTGACGTTGTGCTTAACTCAGTGTTACTCTGTGCAACAAATTTAATTGACAAATATATATATGGAAAAGAATCAAAAAGTCGCCCTGATTACAGGGATTACAGGACAGGATGGGGCCTATTTGGCAGAATTGCTTTTGGAAAAGGGCTATAAAGTGCATGGGGTAAAAAGAAGATCATCACTTTTTAATACTGATCGAATTGATCATCTTTATCAAGATCCTCATGTGGATAATCCTCAATTGGTCCTGCATTATGGTGATATGACAGATTCTATGAATTTGACGCGTATCATTCAGGAGATACAGCCTGATGAGATATATAATTTAGCTGCAATGTCTCATGTAAAAGTGTCTTTTGATACTCCTGAATATACAGCTAATGCCGATGGGATTGGAACATTACGGATTTTGGAGGCAGTACGTTTTTTGGGACTTGAAAAGAAAACCAAAATTTATCAAGCATCCACCTCTGAACTTTATGGTTTGGTGCAAGCTGTACCTCAATCAGAAACGACTCCTTTCTATCCTCGTTCGCCATATGCAGTAGCGAAAATGTATGCTTATTGGATTACGGTAAATTATAGGGAAGCATATAATATGTTTGCGTGTAATGGGATTTTATTTAATCATGAATCACCATTGAGGGGTGAAACATTTGTAACCCGAAAAATTACACGAGCGGTCTCTAAGATAGCTTTAGGATTGCAAGATAAGCTCTATTTAGGGAATTTGGATGCTAAACGGGACTGGGGACATGCAAAGGATTACGTTCGAATGATGTGGATGATTCTTCAAGCTGATCAACCTGAAGATTGGGTGATCGCAACTGGGGTAACTACCACCGTAAGAGATTTTGTTAAAATGGCCTTTAAAGAAGTAGGAATCCATTTAAGGTTTGAAGGAGAGGGCGTGGATGAAAGGGCTTTTGTTGTATCATGTTCTAATCCAGAATTTCAGTTGCCAGAGGGAAAGGAAATAGTAAATGTAGATCCTAAATATTTCAGACCAACAGAAGTTGATTTATTGATAGGGGACCCAACAAAAGCTAAAGAAAAATTAGGGTGGGTTCCAGAATATGATTTGGAAAGTTTGGTAAAAGATATGATGAGAAGTGACCTGAAGCTAATGCAAAAGAATCAATACCTAAAGGATGGTGGGTATAAGATTCTAAATAGTTTCGAATAAAATTATTATCATATTATTTTAGGAAAAAATTGGATTCCAAAAAAATAATTTCAGGAATAAAATGGACCAGTATCCAATTTGTTTTGGATACTGGTTTTAAGTTTACTATTAAATTAATACTTGCCAAGCTTTTAATACCTGAAGAGTTTGGTTTAATTGGAATGTGTTCAATATTTATTGCAGTAGCAACTGCTGCTTCGGAAATGGGGATGACCTCAGCATTGATTCAGAAGAAAGATAATAATCTTGCTGAAAAAATGTATCCGACTGCTTTTTGGACAGGATTGCTTTGGGGCGCAGTTTTGTTCATATTTATGAGCTTCATTGTAGCCCCATTTGCAAGTGATTTTTTTGAAGAGGAAAAATTAAACTATTTAGTTCCATTTTTAAGTATAGGTATTATTTTACGTCCGTTGAGCATTGTACATGTGGTAATTTTAACCAGACAAATGAATTTCAAGGTAATTGCTCGTACTACAAATTTCGCTACTTTAGTTTCTGGAATCATTGCAATAATTTTAGGTTATTATGGGAGCGGTGTATGGGCTTTGGTTGTTAATAATATTCTTGTGCCTCTTTTGACAATTCCACTCTTGTTTAAAGCGACTAAATGGCTTCCCACTAAAACTTGGCATAAAGAGCATTTCAAAGAAATATTTTCTTTCGGGGCATACTCTTCGAGTACCGGAATGTTTAGCACTCTAACATACAATATTGATAATATGTTAATAGGTAAAATGTTGGGAGCCGGTTATTTGGGAAGTTATACACTGGCATTTTCACTAACGGAGCAATTAAGGCAAATGGTAAGTTCAGTTATGAACAAGGTAATGTATCCTGTTTATGGAAAAAATCAAGATAATACTGAAAAGCTAAAACATTATTTTTTAACGGTGGTTAACCTAAATTGTATTATTCTTTTTCCTGTATTTATGTTTTTAATAATTTTTTCTAGCGATATAGTTTTATTCTTTGGTCCAGAATGGAAAAATGCAAATCTGCCTCTAAAAATACTTTCGTTGGCAATGATAATACATTTAACGGTCAATTCATTTACTTCTATTTTACGAGGGATGGGAAAACCAAAATTAGAAATGAAAATTATTTTAGGATTAACAATAATTGTACTAATTCCTGGATTAATTATTGGTATTAAATTGTTTGGACTTTTAGGTGCGGCATTAGCGGTACTGATTAATAAAATAGGTTTAATGATAACTGGGCTGGTTTTTCTAAACAAGTATATAAATTTATCAATAAATCAACTATTTAAGGTTCTCTATAAATCAGTTTTGGGTGTAACGGTGTCTTCTAGTATAATCTACTTTGGGAAAGAAATTGGAGGGGTAGAGAACATACCTGTTTTAATGTCTATCTATTTTTTTATTTCATATATAATTATTTTTCAACTTGAAAAAGATAAAATAAATAAAATTATTAAGATATCATTTTAATTACATGAGAGGTTTAGTTAAAAGGGCTAAAAACTTAGTCCGAGCATTTTTGGATAGTAGACTATCATATTTGTTTATAAGATCCAAATTTATGAGTGGGTTATACTACATTTTATTTTCAGGAAACTTTAAGAGGGAACAATATGCCGTTTTGAATGGTAAGGTATCTCACTTAAAAAAGTTAAAGAACGATAAGTCTAATATATATACATTGATTAGAAATACCCATAGAATAGAAAAAGGTCTTTTGATGCGGCCTAGACGGAGGGTTTTTGCCTTAGATTATATTGAAGAAACTACAGATGCTTTTATTAATGTTTGGGATAGGAATTTAGTAAGTAGCGAAAAACAGCATAAGTGGTTTTATGATGTGTTGTTTGAATATTTTAAAGTAACTGAGGAGCATGCTGTAATTTCTAATTGTAGAAGTAAATTTGAGGCAAAAACAAATGGGTGCTTTAAAAATGGAATGGTTGATAATCTATCCATTCCTTATAATCGCGATGCAAAATCTCGAAGTACGATTACGTATGATGAGTTTTACAAATTGACAAAGTACAGAAGATCTGTAAGGTGGTTTCTATCAAAACCTGTTCCTAGAGAATTGGTTGACAAAGCGATTTTGGCAGCAGTTCAATCTCCTAGTGCATGTAATAGGCAGCCATTTGAGTATAGAATTATAGATGATGCGAACCTTTTGAGAAAAGTTCGTTCGATTCCTAGGGGGGTAAAAGGGTATGAAAATGGTATTCCAATGATTGTGGTGGTGATAGGGAATTTAGATGCATATTTTCATGAAAGAGATCGACATATAATATATATAGACTCGTCCCTGGCAAATATGACATTTATGCTAGCTCTGGAAACCTTAGGTTTATCATCCTGCTCAATTAACTGGCCTGATATTGAAGAATTAGAGTTAGAAATGGAGGAGGTTCTTAGTTTGGAAAAGTATCAAAGACCAATAATGTGTATGGCTATTGGTTATCCTGATCCGGAAGGAAAAGTAGCATTTTCTGAAAAAAAATCTTTATCAACTATTAGAAAATATAATTAAGTGAAGAAGTTAAAAATTCAAATAGATGGAACTAACACCTTAAACAAGGGAGCGGAATTAATGTTAGTAGCTATTCTTGAGCAAATAGAAAAAAAATCTCCAAATAGCGAGGTGATATATAATTCTGTATATAAAGGTATTAATGCGGATGAATTAGGCCTTAATATAAAAATAACTAGGAGATTTGGTCTGAAATTTTCTAGAATAGCTAGGGGGATATTAAAAAGAATAAAATTATCCGATAATTATTTTACTTCTAAATATGCCATTAAGAATGTTGATTTGGTACTTGATGCTTCAGGTTTTCAGTTTTCAGATCAATGGAATTACTCAAATGAAAAGATTGAGAGTAATGAAATTTACTATAGAAAACTAAGTAAGTTGGGGTCAAAGATAGTTTTCCTACCTCAAGCATTTGGTCCATTTGAAAGTGTTAATGGAAAGGAGTCTGTTAATACTATTAATAAATATGCTCATATGATCATAGCACGAGAGGAAATATCCTATAATTTTTTAACTAATGCAGTAAATGGAACAAATAATATTTATAAATATCCAGATTTCACCTTATTAGTAAATGGAATTGTACCTAAAGGATATGAAGGGTTAAAAGACTTTGTTTGCATTATACCTAACTCAAAGATGATAACACATACTGATGGAACATCAAATGAGTATGTAGAGTTTATGAAAGAGTTGGTACAAATGATTGAGAGAAATGGACATGAAGTTTTTTTATTGAATCATGAGGGAAAGGGAGATATGACAATATGTGAAAAAATTAATTCAATATTAAAAAATAAGTTAAGAATTGTTAGCGGCTTGAGTGCTAAAGAAATAAAAGGTATAATTGGAAATTCAAAATTAGTAATTTCCTCAAGATATCATGGTGTAGCTAGTGCATTGAACCAAGGAATTCCGTGTTTTGCAACTAGTTGGAATCACAAATATAAAATGCTTTTTGAAGATTTTGGTATTGAAGATGGTGTTTTAGAGATCAAAGACAATATGGAAATGATAGAAAAAAAAGTAATAAAAACATTTGAAAATATTGATGATATAAAAAGGATATTAACCCACAAAAAGGGTGATTTGAAGGATGAAGTTAATGAAATGTGGGATAAAGTTTGGATGTTAGTAGAATATGAAAAGTAAAATTCTTTTTTTTCACCATAGTGGAAACTTAGGAGGCGCACCAAAAAGTTTAAGTTATATTCTAGGAGGTATTAATCATGAAGAATTTGATGCCAAAGTAATGAATATATTTAATGGACCTGGTAATGATGTTATAGGAAATGTAGGTGTTCCATTAGAAATTGTATCTGGGATAAGACCCTTCCATGGTTCTAATGTATCACCTAAAAGTATTTTACTGCTTTTAAAGAACTTTTTCTTTTTGCAGAATAGTATAAAAAATGCAAAACGGATAATTAAAAAGGAAAATCCTGATATTGTATATCTTAATAGTACTTGTTTGTTCCCGGTCGCAATAGCAGCAAAAAAAATCAATCCAAATCTAACAGTTATTTGTCATGTTCGAGAACCAATTAGGAAAGGAATATATGGTTTACCTTTAAGATTTTTTTCAAAAAAGTATGTTGATGGTTTTATAGCAATCAGTGCTTATGATATGAAGTCTCTTAATTTTTCAAATTCTTTTAATGATACTAAAGTTAAAAAAAGAATCATTCATAATTTTGTTGAAAAAGCAGAATTTACTAAAAGAAAGTTGAACATTGATGGAAGAAAAGATTTTGGGATAAATAAAAAAGATATCGTTTTTCTTTATTTAGCTAGGTTTTCACCTGGAAATGGTTGGGAAAAATTAATTTCTTACGCAAGAGAAATAGTCTCCAAAGATGATTCTGTTAAATTTATTTTAGCTGGTGCAAATGATAATTCACAAATAGAAGCTAACAAATATGAAAACATAATATTACTTCCATTCATAAAGAACCCAGAATCCTTGATAAAATCTTCAAATATTTTTGTATGTCCATTCGAAGAGCCACACTTTTCTAGAGGAGTAATAGAAGCTTCATCACATGGAGTACCTATTTTAGCAAGTGATGTTGGCTCTCTTAATGAATTAGTGTTACATGGTAAAACAGGCTATTTGTATTCTAATAAAAATGAATTTTTAAAATTTGCATGGAAGTTAATTAAAAATGAAGAATTAAGAGAAGGCTTAGGTGATGGAGGTATTGAATTTTCCAAAAGGAATTTTTCGTTTGATTTGAATCTTAAAATGACATATGATTTTATAGAAGATGTTAGAAAATCAAATATTTAAAAAAGTTATCAAAAGTTTTTGGCCTCCCTTTATCCTGGATAAAATATTTAATGTATTTCACATAAGGGGAAATGAATATTTAGAATATCCTGTAATTCGTGGTAGAATTTATATTCGAAATAAAGGAACGTTATATTTTGGAAGAAAAAATATATTTAATTGTGGAAGAAATAACATTATCGGAGGCGATGAAAAGTTTAATATTATTGTTTCTGAAAATGCAAAATTAAAGTTTGGAGATAATGTTGGTGTTTCTAACTCCACCTTCATATGTAGAAAATCCATTAGTATAGGAAATAATGTCTTAATTGGAGGAGGATGCAAATTTTACGACACAGATTTTCACTCCCTTGACTTCGAAAATCGAATGAGTCCATATTTAAATAACATTCCTGATAGAACGGTGAAAAATCGTGGTATTAATATTGAAGATGGTGTTTGGATAGGTGGACATTGTATTATCTTAAAAGGTGTTACGATTGGGGAAAGATCAGTGATAGGAGCTGGAAGTGTAGTAAGTAAGAATATTCCCAAAAATGAAGTTTGGGCAGGAAACCCTGCAAAGTTTATAAAAAAAATAGATTATATATAACCAAATTAATTTGCATTTTAAGTCATATCAATGTACTTGTCAATAGTAACAATCAATTATAATAATTTAAACGGGCTTAAGGATACTTTTAAATCCATTAAAAGTCAAAAGAATGTTTCTTCAAATGATTATGAATATTTAGTTATAGATGGACTTTCTAATGACGGTAGTCAAGAATTAATAAAAGAGTTTGAATTGATTGATAATTATTTGATTGAGGCGGACCAAGGGATAGCTGATGCATTTAATAAAGGAATAAAAAAATCAAGAGGGAAGTATTTATTGTTTCTGAATTCTGGGGATTCCCTTTTAAATGAACATAGTTTACTCAATGTTATAGAGGCTTTAAAGAACAGTCAAGCTGATATATTGGTGAAGAAAGTGGCTATGGTAGATGAAAATAATAATATTTTATATACAATAGGAAAAGAGTTTAATATCTCAAAACAACGTTACAGAAATTATCTTCCGCATCAGGGAATGTTGATTAGGAGAGATCTTTTTCAACAGTATGGGCTTTATGATATTTCTTATCGCTTAGGAATGGATTATGAGTGGTCAATTAGGGTACTAAAACAAAATCCATTTACAAAAATTGAATTTATGGATGAGTGTCTTTCAAGAATGGCAGTTGGGGGGGTTAGTCAGACAAATTTCAAACAAACTTTTTTGGCTTATCATAGGGCCCGGATGAAGAATGGGATCTGCAATCCTGTAATATCATTGATATCAAGTAATTTTTTTATTATTAGGAGGAGTATTGGGTTACTCATACGGGGCTATAAAAAAGGAAACTAGCATAGTAGTGATTAAGTTTATTTCGGTATTAATTTTTTTTATTTCCCTATCTGTTTTGTCAATTTATACAAAAGGAGACCAAGAATTATATATTAAAGCTTATGAGTCATTTCAGGGAATAAATTTTTTCTTGGGTTATGTATTGTACTATAAAATAATTGGTTCAAATGAGCCTGTCTATTACTTTTTAGCCTGGGGTTTTTCAATTTTAGGAGTTCCTAAAATTGTATTTGCTTCTTTGGCAAACTCTATTTTAGCATTAACATTTATAAGGTTAGGAAAGAAATATGGTGTTTCGGTTGTTGTGCTTGTTTTATTGTGTCTTACGAATTTTTATTTTATCGCGGTTTATACTGAATTAGAAAGACTGAAATTTGGTTTAATTTTTTTCTTGCTTTCTCTTTATCATATTGATGATAAAAAGAAGTTTTATTTTTTTGTTATCGTTACAGTTTTTACTCATCTCCAATTTAGCATCTTATATTTAGGAATGGCTTTGATTTATATAGTTCCTCAGATAAAAAGAATATTTTCTTCATTAAAGCTAAACAAAAATATACTTTATTTGGGACTGGGGATAGTTTTAGTTTTTTTTATAATGAAAGGTCATATTTTGAGAAAGCTTGGGTTTTACTATGAGGGAATCGATTTAGTTTCGTGTTTAAAAGCTCTTCCATTGTCAATACTTTCCGTTTATTATTCAAAAAGAAGAGGAGAGTCATTAATCATAAATTTCGTTCTATTATTAGCAATAATGGTTGTTGGAAGTGATAGAATGATTGTCTTGGTCTTTTTCTCTTTTTTATATTATGCTTTACAATATAAGAGAGGGATTAATTGGGGTGTAATAATTACTATGGTTTACTTTGGAATTAAATCTATTGGTTTTTTAGTTAATGTTATTGAAAACGGCAGAGGTTATTAAATGAAAATTATTCACTTAGTAGAAAATTTAGATGACAGTTATGGAGGACCGGCAAAGTCCGTTCCCTTTTTGGTTAAATATTTGCAAAAATTAGGTGTTGAGAATGAGATGTTGTCAGTTAGATTTGATAATGAAGAGTTCAATCAAGTGATCAACGAAAATAGTTTAGTCTGGAAATCATTCAAACATACCATTTCATTAAAACTGAGATTTTCAAGCTTATTAACTAAGTATCTAAATGAAAATATAGTTGGAGATGAAATAATACTTCATACTCACAATTTGTGGAATTACATTCCTTTTGTTGCCTATAAAAAATTTAGAAAGCGTAAAAATGTTCGTCTAGTTGTGGCTGTGCGAGGATCATTATATCCATGGTCGTTAAATCAGGGCACGTTTCAGAAAAAAATTGCGTGGTATTTGTTTCAAAAGAATATTCTCAATAATTGTTCATGTATACATGTTACTGATATTGGAGAACTTGAAGCGGTTAGGAGTTTGGGGATTAAATCTCCAATAGCTGTGGTGCCGAACGGGGTTGAGTTGTCCGAATTTAATAACACCAAGGATAATAGAGTATCAAGAGAAAGGTTAAGATTAGAAGTTAGCAAGAAATACATATTATTTTTGTCAAGAGTTCATCCGAAGAAAGGCATAGAATTTTTGATAAAGGGTTTTTTGAAGATAAAGGATAAGTACCCGGAATGGCAAGTACTAATAGCAGGACCTGTGTATGATAAGCCCTATTTAAAAAAAATTGAGTCCTTAATTGAAAGAGCAAAAGCGGCGAATAGATTTCATTTTTTAGGAATTCTAAACGGTGAAAAGAGATTGGATGCATTTTATTCGAGCAATTTATTTGTACTGCCAAGTCACACAGAAAATTTTGGTATTGCTATCGCAGAGGCTATGGCAGCTAAATTACCGGTAATCACTACAAAGGGGACTCCCTGGAAAGAGATTTTAGATTATGATGCAGGGTGGTGGGTTGGTCTATCGCAGAAAAATATTGATAGATGTTTAGATGAGGCCCTAGGAGAAAAGAATGAAAGTTTGGAGAAAAAGGGTGAGAATGCTCATCAACTAATATTAAAATATGACTGGGAATTTCAGGCCGAAAAAATGAAACAAGTTTATCATTATCTGTATGGTCGTGGTGATAAACCAAAGTTTATGTATACTAATAATGATAAAATAGGAAAATAAGTAAATTATTACATTAGGTGAAAGTAAGTATAATAACAGTTTCATACAATTCTGCTAAAACTTTGCAGGATACTATAGATAGCGTTGGAAACCAGACTTATCCCAATATTGAATACATAATAGTAGACGGTAAGTCTAATGATGGAACTGTTGAGATAATAAAGAAAAATAACTGTACTGTTTCTAAGTGGATTTCTGAGAGAGATAAGGGGTTGTATGATGCCATGAATAAGGGAATCAAGATGGCAACTGGGGATATAGTTGGAATAATCAATTCTGACGACTTCTATTCCTCTTCTCAGTCTATATCTGCTATAGTCGATGCTTTTAAGGGGCATGAAGTTGAATGTGTATTTGCGGACGTAGAGTTTGTACGCCCTAGTAATCTAAATAAAACAATTAGGTATTATTCAAGTAGAAATTTCGCACCATGGAAGTTTAGGTTTGGCTACATGCCGGCACACCCTACTTTTTTTACTTTTAGGAAGAATTTTGAAAAATATGATTATTATAAAACTTACTATAAAATAGCTGCTGATTTTGAATTATTAACCCGGTTTTTGTTAATTAATAAACTTTCATATCACTACATACCCATGTCTATTATTAAAATGAGGACGGGTGGAGTGAGCACAGCTTCTCTCGACAGTAAAATAGTCATAAATAAAGAGAGTTTAATAGCTTTGCGTGAAAATGGAGTAAGGTCAAATTATTTATTCTTATATTCAAGATACCTTACTAAGGTGTTTAGTTTTTTTCCTCAAGTAAAAAAAATGTATTCAGGTAAGAAGAACTAATAAAAAAATCATTTGCTTGAAATTGAACATAAAAATAGTAATAGCTTTATTGCTGTGTGTGGCGAATTCCAAAATTATATTTGGGAAGGATTTTTACGTATCTGTCAATGGTGATGATAAAAATACTGGTTCATTCGAAAAACCATTTAAATCGTTAGAAGGAGCACGAAATGCTATTAGATTTTTAAGGAATAAAGGTGAGGTAAATGAAGATATTGCAGTTTACTTTAGAGAAGGTATCTATATTTTTAGAAGGTCAGTTGAATTTGATATCCGTGATTCCGGGGACGAACATAAAGTTTTGTTCTCAAATTATGAAAACGAGAAAGTAGAATTTGTTGGGGCTCGAGAATTGTTTTTTGAAAAGAAGGACATGAAACTATGGCAGACGCATATAGCGGCTTCCAGCGGAGAGCCTTCGTATTTTGAGCAGCTTTTTGTTAATAATGGTAACGTTTATAGAGCAAAGTCTCCAAATGGGGACGAGCTATATAGGGTAGATAAGGTCGTTCAAAAAGTTATAAATCAAGGGAATAGCCGAATTCCTTTAAGTGCTAATATCTCGATATTTCATGATGAATCTTTGTTTTCAGAAAAGGATAGTATTAAAGCACATGAACCTCCTTTAATAGTATTATTCCATAAATGGGATAATACGAAGAGATATTTAACCGAAGGAAAGATTGAATCCGGTGAGCTTTTATTTCAAGGAAAGGGTATGAAACCTTGGAATAAATTTGATGATCATAGTCGATTTTATGTTGAGAATTTTTTTAGCGCATTGGATTCACCGGGGGAATGGTTTCTATCTCAGGATAATGTTTTATATTATATTCCGAGGAAGGAAGATTTGAATGGTGGAAGTAAGTTTTACATTCCGACAACTGATAAACTAATCTATATAAAAGGAGATTGTAAATCTAAGAGATTGGTACAAAATATTACTTTTGAGGGAATTGAATTTAAAATGACTGGGTATAAGATGCCTGATACTGGAAATGATCCGTTTCAAGCTGCAGCAAATATTGATGCTGTAGTTACAGTTGATTGTGCAGAAAACATATTATTTAATAGGTGTTTATTCTCAAAACTTTCATTAGGTGCGCTATGGTTCAGAACTTCAGTTGTAAAAAGTGAAGTTAAAAATTGTTTGTTTGAGAACATAGGGGCTACCGCAGTTAAGATAGGAAATATTTCGGTTACAAATACTAATGATCCTGGTAACATTATATCAAATAAAAACATTATTTCAAACAACATTATCAGAAATGTTGGTGAATTATTTCCCAGTGCAACAGGTATATCAATTTTTCATTCAAGTGATAACATCATACAGAAGAATGAGATATCCAATTTGAAGTACACTGGAATTTCAGTTGGATGGGTATGGGGCTATAAGGATAGTAAAGCGAGAGGAAATAAGGTAATAGGAAACTACATCCATAATATTAACGGAAAGTATTTAAGTGATTTGGGAGGAGTCTATACTTTAGGGACTTCAGAAGGTACAGTAATATCTAATAATGTTATTCATGATGTGGAGTCAAGAGAGTATGGAGGCTGGGGACTATATGCAGATGAAGGCTCTTCATATATAACATTCAAAAATAATATTGTTTATAATTGCTTTGCAGGTTTTCACCAACATTATGGTAAAGAAAATATAGTGGAAAATAATATTTTTGCCTTGAATAAAAAGTATCAACTAAAAATCACCAGAATTGAGCCTCATAATTCGTTGACTTTTAAAAGTAATATTATCTATTCTAATGGAGTAGATTTTTTTGAGGGGAACTGGAGTAAAGCTAAAATCAAATCTGACAATAATTTATATTGGGACACAATAGAAAGTAATCTGTTATTTGGTGATGATGATTTTGAAAACTGGAAAAGCAAAGGTAGGGATACAAATTCACTGGTTGAGTATATAAAGGTATCGTACAATGAAGAAAAGTTTTTGAAGATTAATAATAAGAGGTTATTAAATAAAATTGGTTTTAAAACAATTGATACCAGAAATATCGGTGTTGACTCTTCCAATAAATGGAAGACCAACTAAAAGGACGTTAAGTATTGAATTCAAGTAGTTCATTTAAAGCCATCTCATTTATTTGGGATGGCTTTTTTTGTGCTGCTTTCTTTTATATTACTCCCCTAAAAAAACATCCCAAACACTTCCTCGAATCTTTCAAATAGGTAATTGCAATCTTTGGACATCAGGGAGCGGTTTCTGGAAAGGGGGCGAGTAGGTTTATTTCTATGCTTGGCATTCTATTTTGGGTGATCACCAATCATCTGGATATAACGGTTTGAATTGTGCCACCCTTTTCGGTCAAACTGTGCCATTTGTCTATTCCGGCGGTGCTGGGCCTCGGATTCCGGGAATCATTGGGCCACTTTCCAAGTGCAATAATAGGGTTAAAATTTACCAAACCATAAACTGGAATTTCAAATTCCAAGGATAGTAAAGGGTAGTCACAGACTATACATAGTGGAGACATCGGAAATTGTTTTTTCGAAACGAAATAAGAACTCTGAGATAACCAGGTACTTAATCCAACTTTATTTCTTAATTCCAACGTCTAAAAGCTAAAAAATCCCACTCCTCAATTCATCTTCAACCGTTTAAACGCCGTACTGAACAGATCATAATCTTCCAGATCATCAGGTCTGCAGGTCTTTCTTCTTCTAACTGGTTTTCCTTTCCTGAGGGCCCGGAGTTCCTTTGACTTGGGGTGGAAATACTGTACTTTATCATCTTGGATATAGCTTACCTTTTTGTTCATATATCCGCTCGCATGATGCCTGATCAGCCAATACTCATCCTTCTCCTTACTGATCAGGGTCCGATCCCGGGTATGCTGGTACACAGACCCAAAAGGAAAAAGCCGTTTATGATACCAACTGGCATCCAGATCAAAACTGAAGCCAAACATCAGGGAGGTGTCGAACCAACAGAGCTTCAAATGCCATATCAGCTCAAACAAAGACGGGTAAGCCGTTTCCTTGATCAGCTTTTGATATCCTCCAAAAGGTAGCTCTTCTCCGGTATTGGGGCGTACCTCCCATATTGTATTGCTACTGTCTAGCCGGAGCTTTCCACTGTGCAGCATCCAAGCCAGGTGTACCAGCTGATAGGTGAAACTACTGGGATTTTCCATTTCTTCCTGCCCCAAGGAAGTTACTTTTCTGGCTTCCAATATCTCCAGAAAAAAATCCAAAAGTGATGCTTCGCTAATTTCATATATCGAAAAATATTCTCTATTTATCATGGTACCGATAGTTTAAGTAAAACAGTCAAACTTTTATTTTTATTCCTAAAAATCACCCCCATTCAAAAATACAATAGACCTTAGGTTCAAATGCCTAATCATCTTTTCCTATCTTAGGATACTTATTCTACTTTTAAAATCGTCAAAAAAAGCCAGTTTTTCAAATAACAGTTTAAGTTAGACTAGTCCTTACAAGCCCATTTAGTTTAATATTATTCTTTGCAATAGAACATAATATTAGGAGTTTTCTTACCCCTCTTCTGATTCAAAACTTTGGTTGAAATAGTTTTTTTATAGTGGAATTGCAAATTTCAAGTATAGGAAGGCGTAGTCACAGACTACACCCAGTTGGGGGGGAGGGATGAGATTACTGTTTATTTATTCAACAGTAATGCTTTTTTTTCTCTTCAAAGGCATCTATCACTAACTTCTCCAATACTTTAAACTCTACACTTAAAATGGTTGAGGTAATGGATAAAGGGGTTTTGTAAGTTCTTATGTTAGATTTCAATAGCCGCCTTTTAAATCCATTTTCAGCCTTGTTTACATACTTCTGTGGTTGGAAAGTGTAGATCAACAGCCAACTTTTTTTTTTTAAAAGAATGCGTCTGAATTTCTTTGATATCTTCCCACTCAATCAGTCCAATACTTGATAAGTTGGAATGGTCAATTATTCCGAGTTCATTGATTTCTATACCTGAATTTTTTGAAAGTAACTTCCACGGAACTGTCACGGCAATAGTTCCAAAGAAAAGAATTGACAGAACCCCGATTGTTTTATTCAGGGTTTCACTACTATACATTAAGGAGGTTAGTCCTTTTTCATCAAGCAAAGTCATAACTCCTACGGCAACGAAGCCAAGTGAACCGACAAAAACTAGAACAATTTTCAACTTGCTATAAGGTATTTTTACTTCCTGAGTCATGCTATGTCATTTAAGTTCTGCCACTCGTTATAAGTTGGACCTCCATGGATAAAGTTATTGGTTACTGGAATTACAAATTCCCAGAATAGTAGGGTGGAGTGGCATACTCCACCCAGTCGGGGACTAGTCCTTGAATTCAGATTGATTAACATTTCTGGAACAAGTGGTCAAGATAGGTCTGAATAAATAACCATCTTCTTTTGGCCTATTATTGTACTTTTTTTCCAATGAAAAACTTTATTTTGAAGCCTCTATTTTTCCGCCATTTATGAGAGTTGGGTAGTGGGGCTAGCACGAATGTGGTGTTGGCATATACTAAAAATAATCATCCTCCCATTCATAGATTCCTGCATAATAGCTACGACCGGATACTAAGTCGGTAAGCTAATTCTACGTCGGGTACCTATCAAGGCCTTGCTGATCACATTATAATCGCTAAATTACTATTTTGAATGATTTTTCTTGGTGGTAAGGTTAGTGCGAAATAACCAACGTCTAGAAGAGCTTTATAATTAATCTACAATTATGCATCTTCTGGAGGATAATTTATTTTAACTGCATTCTTCGCTAGTTTTCTAGCAGTTGTTTTTTTGATGTCCCCTTTTATTAAAGCGTGGGCATTATTTCCATCTACCGGATCATGCACATTTTCAAGCCCCAAAGAGCTGGTATAATCAGCCCTTAAGGCAAAAAGTCGAAATCTACGAGGATTCTGAATACTTCTCTCATAAGTGGTAAGGCGTTCAATATCTACAGACAAACCATCTTCTCCTCTTTTAAGGGAAAAACACGAAGAAGAAGGCGTGCCGTCTGGTTTGATTATAAAATCAGGTGGGGCATGCTCCAATCTTCTCAACAAACGGTCTTCTTCTAATATGTTTTCTTTTCCTGAATAAGATTCACTCATTAAAAAAATCAATTAATGCTTCATAATGATGTTCCAAATCTCCTTCTAGAGAACATTCATCATTTGTATAAAATAATAGTTCGGAATTTCCATCGTCATTAAAATACAATTCTACAGCTTTATTATTCTGGTTGAATTCTATTAAAATTTCCCCATTTACTCCCGGTGCTAGAAAATAAAAAGGCAATTGCCAGTGGGCAGAATCTAATAAAAAATCCTTTGCAAGCTGCATGGAAGTTGCAGAGGGTTTAGAAGCACCATAGCTGTCCCAATTTTCATTAATCTGTCCCACCTCTGATAGCTTGTGCATCATTTTTACAACAAGCTCTGGCAAGTAGTGGGTGTTCGGAAATACAGTGCTCACAGTGGCCAAATCTTCACCATAATAAAAAGATGGCCTGAAGAGGGTAGACCCCTGCGTAGTTCCATAAGTTGATACAGGTTCATTAACTAAAGCTTCCATAAAAATCTTTTTTGCAAAGTTCTTTAAATACATTTGAAGCACAGGTATGGGCTTTCTCCAGCCATTCTACTAACTCAGTAAAATCAGTTCTTCCGCTTCTAGAGAGTCCCGTTTGCCATATGAATAAAGGTTTCTTCTTATTGTTTTGACCACTTGACATGTTAACGTTAAGGGTGCCAAGATTGTTTACCTTAAAGGATTGATCAAACCGGAAATTTTCCAATTCTCCTCTGGTATTAAACTTGTTTTCAAAGGCTATATTGATATGCTTTTTCACAAAACTTTCCCATGATTCATGACCATATTTTTCTACCTCTACCACATCCACATACCTCAGCGTACAGCCAACAAAATTAATCTTTTGTTCATAAGCCTTCAACAGAAAACCAATAGTTTCCTTGATTAAAGGGTAATAATTGTCTTCCCAAATATAGTTTTTCTCCGTATCGTTTACAGTTAAAATGCCAGGGCCGAATTGAATAACCGGCCATGTTTTATTTCCTTTCCAGAATTGGTACATGGTCTGGTAGCCCATCATTTGAGATGGTATTTCTGTAGGTACTTTTGAAATTTTCAAGGGGAATTCTCCTTTAATAAAGTCTTGAAATTTACCCAAAGCAAAAGGAAATCCGGCATCTATCATTTGCTTACCAGATGAGTCAGGGGACAATTCCCATCGAACTTCAAAAATAACCTCTTGAAGAGGTGCATTGGCTAGTTTATTCATGATATATTACAATATATCAATCTTTTTAGGTAATGACCAAATTCCATTTAAATAAATGCCCCCTCCTTTGAGTAATAATTAATATTTAGAGGTGAAATTGCATCTACACCTTTGTATGGGTTTATCCTCGAATTTGATAAGATAATCTTACAAGCCCAGTTAGTTTAATATTATTCTTTGCAATAAAACATAATATTAGGAGTTTTCTTACCCCTCTTCTGATTCAAAACTTTTGTTGAAATAGTTTTTGTATAGTGGAATTGCAAATTCCAAGGATAGGAAGGCGTAGTCACAGACTACACCTAGCGGCCGTTTCTTTATTACTTGGCGGAAATATCTCTTAAGTCTTTTATTTTGGTCAACAAGTCTCCCATTTCAACACCTAAAATTAAAGCTATTTCATACAAGTTCTCATATTTAGGTTGTTTGGTGTTCCTACACCATGAGGATACAGTGTTAACATTTATTCTGAGCTCTTCTGATAACCATTTTTGAGTCTTTCCTTTTGTTGCTAAAACAGATTTTATGCAATTATAATTTTTTGAAATGGACATTTATTAAATCAAATCTATACCTAAAAAGACAAATATATCAATTTGATTTTATCTTAATTGCAGTTTAAATATGTCTAAAAGATGTATAAATAATACTAAAAGAAATAAAAATATGTTTTATAGATTGTTTATTGGGTTGATTTTTATATATTTGATTCATTGTTAGTTCTTTGTTGCAGATAAGTAATAAAGCTTGAGGGTTTTTATTTAATCATAATCTATACCTAATAAAATGAATACAAACCCAAACTTCATTTACGAAAAGATCATCAGAAATCCAGAGTGATTTCCAGATAGTAAAACTTTTATCGCAATTCGTTGGCTGCATTCGTCCCTTTCCGGAGGGGACGTCTGGTAGGGCAGCCTGGCCCGGAGCAATATTAGCACTGGGTTTTTATCAATTTCTTAACTAATGTAGAAGTGTTGGAAAAGACACTAGACGTCAGATTTAAGACGTGAGACTTACCCCCTAAATCCCCCTGAAGGGAGGGACAAGCGTAAAGAAAACAGTCTGTGACTGATTTTAGCGAGTAGCCAGCTTGCAGGGCAAGTGATTTCGTTTACGAGATCGGTTCCTCACCCTAAAGGGGGAGGCTAGGAGGGGGTAAATACGAGATTGCTTCTTCCCTATGGTCATCGCAATGACGGATTTGAGGACGTTCTCGACTCCGAAATCCAGTCTTGTGTCTAGCATCAATCATCTAGCATCTGACAAGACTCCGAGTCTTGTCCCAATACTTTCTACACAACCGCAGTTAAAGCATGAAAAAAACAACATTCACATGCTTCCTGGCATTGCTATGCCTTTTTGGAAGTAAAATTTATGGAAACCAAGGACAAGTTGCAAGCACCCCACCTGCGGGGGCGGTAGGCGATACCGTCACCCGGCAGGTAAAGCCACTGGAGGTGGGCGATCAGGTGCCCGACCTGCTCATCGAAAATGTCCTTAATCATCCGAAAGGGGAAATCCGGCTCTCCGATTACCGGGGCAAGCTGTTGATTCTGGACTTCTGGGCCACGTGGTGTGCGCCTTGTGTGAAGGGCTTTCCCAAATTGGATAGCCTGCAGCAGGAGTTTGCGGGAAAACTGGAAATCCTAGCGGTGACCTATCAGTCCCAAGTAGAGGTAGACAAGCTCTTTTCGAGGTTGAAGGGGCTTAGGGATATCGAAATGCCCATTGCGGTTTCGGACAATACCCTCCGGCAGCTTTTTCCGCACAGGACCCTACCACATTACGTTTGGATCGCTCAGGACGGCAAGGTACTCGCCATCACAGGGCCGGAAGAGGTAACGGAGGCAAACATCGCCCAAGCCATCAAAACAGGCAGGGCCTCCCTTCGTCAAAAGTCCGCCATGGTCAAAAGCTTCAGCGCCGAAGTACCGCTCTTATTGGGCAACCGGGACTTGGAAAAACCCCTGATCGCACAGTCTGCCCTCACGGGATACATTGAGGGTGTCTCGGGCATGTATTATCCCACTGATCCTAGACCGGAGAAAGGTGTCAGGATCAGCATGTATAACCTGCCCCTGGCCTGGGTCTTCCGCTATGCCCATTTCGAAAATACCCCGGAGACCTATTTCGGCGATAACCGCATGGTCTACGAGGTGGCGGATCTGTCAGATTGGATCAATAAGGAAAAGGGGGAGGCTTACTTGGATTGGCTTAGGGACGGCCATGGCTTCTGCTATGAGCTGATCCTTCCATTTGGACAAGCGGATAAGCGCTATACCTATATGCAGCAGGACTTGGACCGCTATTTTCCTCAATATCTGGTCCGCAGGGAAAAAAGATTACGCCCAGTATGGGTCCTTCAGCGGATACCCGGAATGGAAAATTACCATACCCAAGGAGGAGAGGAAACCTCTTCTTCTGGCCCTACGGAACTGCATCTGCAGAACTTCCCCATCAGGGTACTTCTTAACCAGCTGAACATCTTCTACCTGCAGCGCAGTGAGCGTCCAGTCGTGGATGAAACAGGGATCACCGAAAATATCGACCTGCACCTGACGGGTAAGCTGAGCCAAATCGCATCCCTCAAGGCCGCGCTCAATAAGCATGGCTTGGACCTGGTACAGGGAGAGCGGGAAATAGAAGTATTGGTCATCAAAGACCGACCACTGACCATCAAAAACTAGACAAACATGAAAACAATCTTTTACTATACACTCCTTACCCTGACGGCTTTTTTGATCAGCAGGCCAGAAGCTTTGATGGCACAATCATTTTATCGTCTGGAAGGGACCGTACACGCTCAGTCCTCGGCAGAAGCCTTGCCCGGAGCAAGCATCCAGCTGTTGGGCACCCAAAAAGGTACGGTCACTGATGCAGAAGGTCGCTTTTCCATGAACCTGCCCAAGGGACTATATACCCTCAAAGTCCAGTATATCGGCTACCTGCCTGTAGAAATAGAGGTACAGGTGCCCTATAAGGGAACCGTGTGGATCACCTTGGAAGAGAATGACTTGAACCTCACAGGGGTGGAGGTGGTTGCCACAGGTTACGAAAAAATTCCCAAGGAGAGGACTACTGGCTCTTTTGCAGTGGTGGATGAAACCCTCATCTCTAGAAGGACCAGCACCAATCTTTTAGATCGCTTGGAGGATGTGACCCCTGGTTTGGTATTCAACCGCACGGCAGGAAGTGAAGACCCCATCAGCATTCGTGGCAGGAATACCATTTTTGCCAATAGCTCCCCATTGATTGTCGTGGATAACTTCCCCTATGATGGTCCATTGGAAAACCTCAACCCCAATGATGTGCAAAGCATCACCGTGCTCAGGGATGCGGCGGCGGCCTCCATCTGGGGAGCCCGGGCAGGTAATGGTGTCATCGTCGTCACCACCAAATCGGGTCAATACAGTCAGGGGATGAAGGTTTGCTTCAATGCCAGTACCCAATTCATCGAAAAGCCGGACTTGCATCTTTCGCCCAAGATTTCCATAGCGGATCACATCGGTTTGGAGCAGGAGCTTTTTGAGTTGGGTCGCTTTAGTGCTGCGGAAAATAACATCAACAAGACCCCGCTATCTCCGGTCATTGAGGCCCTGATCAGTCATCGGGATGGTGACTTAAGTGTGGAAGAACTGGAAGCACGGTTGGCCGTTTTTAGCACACAAGACAGCCGAAGCCAACTGGAAGATCATTTCTACCAAGCGGCCATACAGCAGCAGTACGCCCTCAATATCCGGGGAGGCAGCAAGCAGCACCGCTATTACCATTCCTTGGGCTATGACCGCAACCGGGAAAATACCATAGGAAACAGCAGGCAGCGCATTACCTTAAATTCCTCCAATACCTGGAAACTGGTCCCGGCCTTGGATCTTTCCCTGGGCCTCTACTATACCCGAGATCAAAATGACCGAGGTACAGATTTGCCGGAGCCTTACCCCTATGAAAACATAGTAGGAGATGACGGCACGGCACGGCCGATCATCAGGGATTATAGCAGCAGGTTTATCGCCAGTACAGTAGGAACGGGACTTTTGGATTGGCAATACAGGCCCTATGAAGAGATTGGCTTGCTGGACAGAACTGCCTTGACCAATGAGGCCCGTTTTACGGCAGGACTAAATTACCGCCTTGCCCAAGGACTAGAGGCCAAGGCTAAATACCAATATTGGCAATCTAATACTGAAAACCGAAACCGTTTCCCCGAGTCCAGTTATGAAGTAAGGAACCAGATCAACCAGTTTACGCAGGGGAATGATTTGGGCAGCTTGGACTATCCTGTACCGATGGGGGATATCATGGACTTGGGCCAAAGCACTGGGCAAAGCCATACTTTCAGGGCACAGCTCAGCTATGAGCACGCTTGGGACAATGGCCATTCCCTGAACTTGATGGCAGGTACGGAGCTAAAAGATACCCGGTGGGATAGTCATTCCAATCGTTATTATGGCTATAATGATGAGTTGGCTACCAGTGTGCAAGTGGATCATGTAAGCCAGTACCGCCTGTATTACAATGGTTTTTATTCGACCATTGGGGCAGGAGAAGGGCACAGTGGTACCACGGACCGTTTTGTGTCCTATTTCCTTAATGGTGCCTACCACATTGGCCACCGATGGGATATTACGGCCAGTGTTCGTAAGGATGCCTCGAACCTCTTTGGGGTAGAAGCTAACCAAAGGGGAGTGCCGCTATGGTCAGTTGGGGCAGGTTGGGCACCCAGTGAAGAAGCATTTTACCATTGGGAGGGACTGCCTTACCTAAAGATCAGGGCCACTTACGGTTATAATGGCAATATCGACAAGTCTGTCACGGCTTATACCACCGCCCAATACTTGCCAGGAGCTTATAATTTCCTCAATGGACTTCCCTATGCCCAGATTGCCAATCCGCCAAATCCGAACCTTAGATGGGAAAAGATCAGCATCGCCAGCCTGGGGCTGGACTTCGAACTTTCGAATAATATTCTTGGCGGAACCATCGAAGCTTACCTCAAAAAAGGAGACGACCTTTTTGCCAATAACCCCATGGCGCCCACTTCAGGTGTGTTTACTTATAAGGGGAACTTCGCCAGCACCCAAACGGTGGGTATGGACATCAATCTTCGGAGTCAGAACCTGAATAGACAGCTCAGGTGGACGACCGATTGGCTTTTCAGTTGGGTAAACGAAAAGATCACTGCCTACGAAACCAAAGCCTCTGTAAGGGATTATATGCGTTTTGCAGGCGGCTCATCGGTGCCTTATCCATTGGAGGGAAAACCGCTCTATGCCATTTACAGCTACGAGTGGGCAGGCTTGGATCCAGATACTGGTGATCCTCGGGGATACCTGGATGGAGAACCTAGTACCGATTATGCTGCCATCTTTGATGCCCTTACGCCCGAAAATATACACTATCACGGCCCTGCGAGACCTACGGTATTTGGATCACTTAGGAACACCTTGGCCTATAAGGACTGGTCCCTATCCATTAACCTATCTTACCGTTTGGGCTATTATTACCGCAGGGCTTCAGTGGTATATAATTCCATCCTGAATGGCACTTGGGCGCACCAGGATTATATGGAACGCTGGCAGCAGCCCGGGGATGAACAGCGAACGGATGTCCCTTCCTTTACCGAAAGCCTGAATACCAATAGGGATAATATGTACCGCTACTCGTCGGAACTGGTAGAAACGGGCGACCATATCCGTTTACAGGACGTTCGACTCAGTTATACCTTGGAGAAAAAACGCCTGCCAGCCTTGCCCTTCCAAATGGCGGAGATTTATACCTACGCCAATAACCTCGGTATCCTTTGGAAAGCAGCTAAAGATGATCCCTTGGATCCTGATTTCAGAAGCAGCAGGCCTCTGAAAAGTATAGCCTTGGGATTGAGAATAGATTTTTAAAGCATGAAAGAAATAGCTCCGTCCACCAATAATTTATGTTTAACTATAAAAAAATCGAATTATCTGTATGAACAACCAAGGTGGGCGGGGCTTGTTTTTGGAGAGTAAACAAAAAAGCAAAGATGAAAGCCCCGTACAGTAGTCGGGACAGGCCCCGTACAGTAGTCGGGACAGGCCCCGTACAGCGGTCGGGACAGGCTCACTATCCTACATGGTGGCTATTGAATATTAAAAGAAACGGCTTCGTCCACCAACTCAATTTATGTTTAGTTTAAAACAAATTGTTTACAGGGTGATACTAAAAAGGCGGTGGGCGGAGTCTAGTTGTTCCAAGTCTCTAGCAAAGCGGTGACTTGGAACTCAACTAAAAGGGAGCCTCCAGACTCCCACTAACGTAAACGAAAAAAAAATAAAGAATAGTAAAAAAAATGAATTGCGACAGCCTCTGAGACATAAGACCAAATACTCTTGCTAAGGTGAACAAGCCTAACTACTTAATACTATGTACTAGCTTCTAGTTGTTCCAAGTCTCTAGCAAAACGGTAACTTGGAACTCAACTAAAAGGGAGCCTCCAGACTCCCACTAACGTAAACGAATAAAAAAATAAAGAATAGTAAAAAAATGAATTGCGACAGCCTCTGAGACATAAGACCAAATACTCTCGCTAAGGTGAACAAGTCTAACTACTTAATACTATGTACTAGCTTCTAGTTGTTCCAAGTCTCTAGCAAAGCGGTGACTTGGAACTCAACTAAAAGGGAGCCTCAAGACTCCCACTAACGTAAACGAAAAAAAATAAAGAATAGTAAAAAAAATGAATTGCGACAGCCTCTGAGACACAAGACCAAATACTCTCGCTAAGGTGAACAAGTCTAACTACTTAATACTATGTACTAGCTACTATCAACGAGTCCCTTACCGCATACTTTCTTCATATGATTTGATAACACAACATCGTCAGCGGGAAATGTTTCCAGACGGGAAACCGGGACTTTTTTAGTAGCAAGTAGTTAGATGTAAGTAGTAAGATGGTAGTATCAAGTATCAAGACAGAAAAAAGAGAAAAGAAACAAGAGGAAAGAATTTACCACCTCCTAACCTCCCCCTGAAGGGGGAAGAACCGATATCACTAATGTAATCAAGAAGTCCCACTTCAGGGGGATTTAGGGGGTGAAAACAGCTTTAGAAAACGGGATTGCTTCATTCCGCTATGGCTCCATTCGCAATGACGGAAAAGAGTCGACCTCGCCTGTCAGGTGGGCGGAGTCGAAGCTTCCGTAAACCAATCTCAAATCTCAAATCTAAATAACAATGAAAAATAAACTCAGCCCCATATTCACGATCATGATCATCAGCATCCTTCACCTTTTGACCTCCTGTGAGGAATTCCTTGACGAACGGCCCGATAAGAACATTGTCATTCCGCAGACCACGGAAGACCTACAGGCTTTACTGGATGCCAATAACATGGGAATGAACGATGCACCATCTCTGGGTATTTTGAGCAGTGATGACCTTATCATAACCGAAGAAGGTTTCCAAGGACTGCGTAACGAAATCGAACAAAACGCCTATTTGTGGAAGGAAGAAATCTTTATCGATTTTGGAGCGGACTGGGCCACTCCATATCAACAGGTCTTTTATGCCAATACGGTATTAGATCAGGCAAAGGAAATAAGCCCAGTGACTCCCGAAGAAACCTCAGAACTGGCAACCGTAGTGGCATCAGCTAGGTTTTACCGTTCCAATGCTTTTTTAAATTTGCTGTTCTGCTTTGCCCCGGCCTACGAAAATGGAAACAACGAACACAAATTGGGCATTCCCCTTCAGCTAAGTGGTTCCATTAATGAAGCTGTTTCCAGAGCCGATCTGGAGACTTCTTATGCACAGGTGATCAATGATCTGGAGGTGTGTATCAATGACCTTCCCGATATAAACGAGTATGTAACCCGCCCTTCCAAAGTAGCAGCCCATGCCTTACTAGCAAGATGTTACCTATCAATGGGAAGCTATGAAAAATCCTTGGAGCATGCGGAAGCGGCATTGTTGATCAAGCATGAGCTTTTGGATTATGCCTTGGTAGCTACCGACAGCCGATATGCTTTTGACTTGGACAGTCCCGAGTTGCTTTTTTACAATCAGGTAATATCTTATTCCTATATGGCCAGCAGCATGACATTGGTAAACCCTAGCCTATATGCCTTTTATGAGGAAGGGGATTATAGAAAAGAAGTATTGTTCAATGAACAGCCTGATGGGAACGGATTTAAAGGAAATTATACAGGTGGCTTTCGCTACTTTACAGGTTTGGCAGTGGACGAAATGTACCTGATTAAGGCAGAATGTCTGGTGAGAGTAGGGGAGATAGATGAGGGGATGGAGACCTTGAATGAATTGCGGTCTTATCGAATTAAGGAGAATTCCTTTTCGGACTTGGAGGCCAATTCCAAGGAAGAAGCCCTCGATTTGGTTTTAATGGAGCGAAGAAAAGAGTTGCTTTTCAGGGGGCTCCGATGGATGGATCTTAAGCGGCTAAATTTGGAGCCAGGAAGACAGATGGCCTTACAGCGTACGCTTGATGGCAGACAGTATGAATTATTGCCAAACTCCAACAGGTACGTGTTGCCCATTCCACCCAATGAGATCAATATTTCAGGAATAGTACAGAACTCTAGGTAATAGAAAGAAGCAGTGAAAGGAGAACCTCCCTTCACTGCTTTTAACTTAATGAAACTTAACCCTTAGGGAAGTGCTTCAAATTCCCCGGGTTTAATAGGAGTGGATGAAGTGGAGGCAGATGAGTACAGGCATGTGCTCATGGCAGCATTACACTGAAAATCGGTTCCTTCACGATCTGGATCCACTGGATGCCAGACTTCATTGTTCTCCTCATCATAGGTCAACCCATATACGGTTGTTTGTTCATCTTGCGCAGGCATATTAAATGCCAGTGCACTTGCCGCTGCCAGTACAAAAGCCAGCACAGGCAGTCTTTTCATTAATTTATTCATGGTTGAAAATGGGATTTTTAACTATCAAAATCCCTTAACGTTTATGGTCATTTTTTGCCTACTCTTTATCAGGATTTTCGGCATCCTCCTTTCATTACTGCCTGGCACAGGTACTGATTCCACCTAGTATACCCGCCCCATGGAATCGGGCAGCTTATTCTTTGATTTTTATTTCCAAGTACGGCATTACGATCCCGTACAGTAGTCGGGAGAAGCATTCTCAGTTGTCCAGCCAGCTTGCAGATAAGTCTTCCGATTACCACTGTCATCCCCTTCTTACTTTCCCCTTCCCTCCTCGTACTTCCAACTTCCTCCGTTGTCCCGTTAGCTGAGCTGCGGGACGATTAAAATTGAGTCTCCAGACTCTCAATACTCATACCTACCTATATCCATGTAGTTTCCTTTATGGGACTTTGTTCGACCCCTTCAGGGTCGTGTGGTTTTGCCTTAACGATTTGGTCTACGTATATTTTACCCCTTCGGGGTAAGTGGCTAAGTAGCAAAACTATTTCTCCCTCCGTTGTCCCGATCCCATCGTGGCGGACGGGACGATGAAAATTTAGTCTTTGACTCAGCTATTTTCATTCTCCGTTGTCCCGTTAGCTGAGCTGCGGGACGATTAAAATTGAGTCTCTGACTCAACCATTTTACAGTATTTCATACACAAGACTCAAATCTCAATACTCCATATCCCCCCAATACCATAAACACCCCATTAAACACCAAATGCCCTTCCCAGGACATGGCCTCCAAAAAACCTGCACAAGAACAGGGAACCCTCGGAAAAGCCCCCATCCATACCAAACCTATATAAGTGCTAAACACCGTCATCAATAAGAGCGAAAGCAATAGCCCAGGTTTTCTGGTTGCAGGCATGAGCAGCATGATGGCAAGCAGCAATTCCACAGAAATCAAGAGTGGAGGCATCATCTCCGCCCAAGCCTCAGGAAACACCTGGTTCATGATGGATTGTCTGAACCCATCATAATCCATTAGCTTCTCCAAACCCGTATAAGTCCAAAGCACAAGAAAAGCAATGACAATCCCATGCTGAATCAATTTTGTTATTCTCCATTTAAGACCAAATTGGTTGATATGCTCCTTCATATTTCATCCGTATCTAAAGTTTCTCCTCTTTCGTGTATCTTTAATTTTCACTATAGTTTTGTCTTTTATCCAGCATCAAAAACGTGTATTCATAAATTCCCAATGAGCGGAGGCTGCCAAAAATGCGAGCCGTCGTTGGGTAATAGGGGGGAGCTTTATTTTTGGCTTGGCTTTTTTGTTACTTTTTGTGTCTATGACAAAAAGTAAGGTGCATTCTCTTTGATTAGTGATGACCTGGTACATTATCAATTGCCTGAAACCATCATAATCCATCAGCTTCTCCAAACCAGTATAAGTCCAAACTAGGACGAAAAGAGTCACCACAGCTTGGTGAATCCAAGTAGTATAGGGCTTGTAATTTGGATAGGGGTTAATATGATTCATCTAATTGTTATCCAGGTTAAACTACATCTCTTTGGAGTCCTTTTCGTCTCTGCCCCAAAGGAATCAAAGCTGGTTTATGCTCGTGGTCATTCTGATCATGGTATAAAGTTAAATGGGTAAGTATTTAAAAATCAATTAATTGTTGTTGATATTGTTAAATGTCAACAAGTAATATTGACATTGTCCTAATTTGGATGGTTATTTCTTAAATTTTTCACTAAAAACTTGACTTTATTTAAGGTTAAACAGTAGTTTTAGTCAGCAAGGAAGCTTTTTATCAGCCAAGCCAACCATGTTTTTTTGGTAAACCAAAGTGATTCATCAGATTTTAGGAGTGGTGGTAAATGATGCTGGTATTTTATGATTGTTTGGAATGTAATTGTTTTTTTATGGAGAAGTTAGACCGTTTACGAACTTTAAAAAATGTATTGGATCAAGATCAATGGATTCCCTGGGAGCGTTATTTACTTTTGGAGAAACAGATCTCTTTTCGCCAATACCGCAAGAAGGAATTGATCAGGGGAGCAGGTGAAGTGGACCGAAAAATCTATTTTATCATGGAGGGCCTGGTGGGGCTCACGTTGCATGGCAAACTTAAAAAAGTGTTTTATGAGAACCAGTTAGTATTGGACGGATATGGCGACGGACGGGGGCAAAAGAGCCCGTACGGCTTAGAGCTGATGGAGCATTCCCTTGTCGCGTGCATGGATAAGGATGTGGAAGCGAGGGTGCTTCAAGAGATGCCTGATTTTAGGGTTTTGTCAACCATACTATACGGAAAATCAGGAAAAACCGATGCTTTCTGGAACAGGGTCTCCGGCATGCATTATACCCAGTCCGTTCCATTGATCCGGAAACAGTATCCCGATCTGGAGCAGCGGTTGAATCAAACAAGATTTGCAGAGCTGGTCGGTAAATCCTCCAGGACTATTACCCGGTTTGATATTCACATTAGGGAAAAGGAGAAGCAGGCAAATGCGATTTCAGCACCATTTAAAGTAGAGGCAGAGCTGTCCCACCATCCTCATATGCCCGAGATAAAGCAAACCATTTGTTTTTGGAGTACTTTTTATCCTTTATTGGCAGACACACATTGTGTCAGGGTTTTTGAGAAAATGAACCTGGGTTTTTTGGTGTGCCATATTTTCAGTTCGGGGGATTTGGAGAGGGTAAAATGGTCTGCCAAGCTGATGACCTTATTGACTTCCATCGATATTTACATGTACCATATTCCGGAAGGTGAGGGAAGGCTCTACTGGAAATATATTACTGAAGTCTTTAAGCGTGTTTTGGCTGCTAAAAGGTACCTGGCTCCTAATCCCAGGTTGATGGCTTACTTTGCCGCAATAAAGGATTTGAGAGAAGAACTTGACCGTATCATGAAGCCGGATGAAGTCCATGCATGGGAAGTGTTGATGTTAGCCTATCTAAAAGAAAGGGAATGGAAATACCATAGTCATCACATGGAATCAGCCCTGGATTTGTTGGACTTTGAAAAAAGACGCCATGATTTTTCAGAGGGATTATTGACCTTGGTGCTTCTCAAATGGGTCCATCGGGAGAAATGGGAGCAGCTGGCCCCATTCCATCCCTCGATTGATCAATTCATAAGACTTGCTGCAGACTTGATTTTAACAGGTAATGAGATACTTGTATTGGAAACGGAAGACTTTGATCAGCTTCCCCATAACCTGGTTAATTTAACCGCTAGATTGAAGGGTGTTCCCAAAGCGGAAATTGTAGAAGAACTCAAGCAGGCCTATTGGAGCAAGGTCAGCGAAATGCGATCCTTGAAACATGCGTTTCAATGGCAAGGGGCTGACCTCCGAAATGGACTGTTTTTCATTCGTCTAATAGAGCGTCAGGTAAACGGATGGGCGAAATGGTATTTGACGGTATTGATCAAAGAAAGGAAATGAAAATTGATAAAGAGGGGATAATGAAAATCCAATAGCCAAACCCCAGAATAAAAAGGTGGTTGGATAGGAATGTGCTGACGGCGCAAAAAAAATGAATGCTTAATTAGTCCTTATTTTTTAGAAAATGTACCACAGAAAAAAGCGATGTGTAATCTATCCCAAGGATATCCAGCTGATTACCGGCAGGAGTGCCAGACATGCGCAGGATGTGGTGGCCAAGATCAAACGATTACTTCAAAAGCGCTCCGACCAATATGTGACCGTCCATGAATTTTCTGACTTTAGTGGCATTCCCCTGGAATTGGTCATGCAGTTTATTGATGACTAGGAGAAGGGCTGAAGGTTTAAAGCCAAAAGCCAAAAGTCAAATGCCTGAGGCTGAAGGCTAGCTTGTCCTAGCAGTTGTACTACGGGATCACTGAAGTTGAGGCTGTGCTGCTTTGTTTTCATTTTTCTACAATTGTAACCTTTATCTGCAAATAAGTTCCGTTGAAATACCTAACATCCTATCACGGTTAACTAGTTAAATATCAAATGGTTATTTATTACGTTGTGTCTAAAGCCTATAGCTTAAAGTCAAAAGCAGAAAGTTTAAAGCCTAATGCTGAAGGCTTCTATATTTCTTTATCAATAGGTGTTGGAGCTGCTTATCCATGTCATTTCGACAATGGGGATCCCCATTAAATACTATACGAAAGTGATTTTACATGAAAAACAACTTTTTTTTGTTTAAAAAACTTCAAAATATTTTTACTTCAATTTTATATACTTTCTTTATTGGAAAAGTACCATGAAATATAGGATGGTAACCAAAAGGGAACGTATATACTACTAGACCCCAAGGTATCCCCAAGACTGGTATAGCGGAACTGCTTCTTAACCCTCAATTTTTTCGATCGTTTTTACAGGCCAATGCTGCTTTTTGAATGACTTGGGATTCCATTTTTGCCGCCAAAAAGGCAAATATTGTCTCAATGCGCAGGAAACGCATCTATGTTTGATTTATGGGGTTGAAAGGTTGAATATAGGGTATGTTTAACTTAAAACCATAAAAATTATGGCACAACAAACCAGTATCATTACCTTGAATGGGACAGTGGGAGGACTGTCCTTTTACAAGACGAAAAACGGTTATTTTGCACGCGCAAAAGGCGGGGTAAGCAAATCCCGGGTGATGACCGATCCGAAGTATGCCCGTACCCGGGAGAACCTTCGGGAGTTTTCCACCGCTGCTGATGGAGCCAAACTGTTTCGGGACAGCATGCGGGAAGCTTTGCTGAAAAGCAGCGATCCGAGGTTTTACAATCGCGTCTACAGCAAAATGCTTTCTATCCTAAAAACCGACCCTGTAAATAGTCGGGGAGATCGACAAGTCCATGAGGGAGATTGGAACCAGATGGCCTATTTGGAACTCAATGCCCAAGCCAGGCTGGAGTCTACTTTGGCCATGCAGATTGGCCTGACCGATTCGGCCAGCGCTTTGGAAATTTCCTTAGCAGATTTTATGCCTAGAGACTATGTGGCCATTCCAGAAGGGAGTACCCATTTTAGGGTGTTTGCGGTGGGTGTATCCGTTGACTTCACCAATAAGGCAAGAACCAGTATCAGCAGTAACTCAGGGCTATTGCCTATAGGGGATGCTGTCACAGGATTGGCACTGACCCTGGACAAAAGCAGTTTGGTGGAACCTTTTAAAGCTTATGTATTGGGCGTTGAGTTTGTCCAAGAAGTCAATGGGCAAGAGTATGCCATGAACAATGGGGCGCATAATGCAGCGGCGGTGCTATTGGTGGAATCCGTTTAATTCCAATCAAAATGGAAAACCAATGGATTCTATTGGGAGTTGGAGGACTGTTTTCAGTCCTCCTCACCCTTATCGCCTATTTTATGCATGATATCTTCAGAGATTTCAGAAAGTTGCAGGTGGAAATGGGAGATCAAAAGACCGAATTGCGCTTGATCAAGGTGGACTTGTCTATTATCCGAAGGCTTTTGGGGCATGGAAATGGACTTTTGAAATCAGGTTCTGGAAATTATTCTTAGAATATAAATGGAAGCATAATGAAAAACGAAATCATAAAACGATTGACCTCTCCAACACCCCCTTTTTTCAAAAGGCTAAGAGAGTTGGGAGCAGCTTTGGTGGCTACAGTCATCACAACCTGGGGACTGGAAATTCCCTTCAGTCCCGATGGGATGCAAATATTGGAAAAGGTCTTGTTGGCAGGTATCCTGCTGATAAGTATCAGCCAACTGGCCATAGATGGTCCTCCGGATGGTCGGTCAGAAAGCTAATTCCAACCACCCTGTGTCAGCGCAGGGTGGTTTTTATTTGTGAATACCATTCCGAACAGAGGTAGCTACGTCTACTCCAAGCCTAGCGGCAAAGTCTATCACCTCATATCCAGCACTCAACCTCTCTCCTCGTATTCCCACTTCCCTTCCCTCTTCCCTCCGTTGTCCCGATCCCGCCGTGGCGGACGGGACGATGAAAATTGAGTCTCTGACTCAGCTATTTTTATTCATTGGTTGTCCAGCCAACTTGCATATAAGTCTTCCAATTAGCACTGTCATCCCCCTTCATACTTTCCTCTTCCCACCTCGTACTTCCCACTTCCAGCACCTTGCATCTGTGTTCATCCTATTCATCTGTTGACAATCTTCACCAAACCCAATCAGTTATTGAAGAGAGGTATTGATACTCCCTATAGGAGGGAGTGTAGCAATGGATTGAAAAAAACCTTATGGCTTTCCATCATGAGTACAAAGGGTTTTTCTATATTTTGGGTGTGCAAAGTTCCAGATGTAAGCAACTTTTATATATTTACATATCATTAAACCCTTTAGAAAACAAAATGGTGCAATCGCTCAATCGGTATTTTTTGGTGTGGCTTACAGTGGTTTTTATCCTTTCCTTTAGCTCCTGTATTTCCAATAAAAAAATCATCTACCTCCAGGACGAGGATCAATCTATTCCGGAGGATAGCTTGGTTTCATATGATCTGGCTGAGTATCGTCTGCAGTATAATGACATCATTGATGTCAAGGCACTGACAGCGGAGGACATGATCAGAGAAGGCTTTAACTTCAGAGAGGATCCTGGTCAAAATAACCGGATGGGAATGGGGCAAGGTGGCGGAGATATATATTATATGACCGGATACACAGTGGACAAGGAGGGCTATATCCGTATTCCTCTGGCGGGAAGGATTTTTGTGCGGGACATGACATTGGAAGAGGCAAGACTTTCTATTGAGGAGGCACTGAGAAAATATGTGACAACAGAACTTTATGTACGGGTGAAGCTCGGTGGGATCCGGTATACGGCCTTCGGGGAGTTTCGGAAGCCAGGAAAGTACGTGATTTTGCAGGACAGGATGACCATTTTTGAGGCGATCGCCAATGCCGGGGATATGACCGTGGTGGCCAAGCGGGATGAGGTATTGCTGATTCGGCAATACCCGGATGGTACCAAGCTCCACACAATCGACCTGACCGATCGGAGCATTATCCAATCTCCTTATTACTTTATACAGCCCAATGATCAATTGTATGCTGAGCCGATGAAGGTGCGGGAGCTTGGGGCAGGAGAAAATACGGCACAATCTCTGGCATTGATCATTTCTTCTATCACAGCTGTTGCCCTGGTCCTTAATTTAATTAACTAAGCATGAGTAACCCTTCTCCAAACCAACCCTTACCACCTCCGGTTTTTCAGTTTAACCAAGACAGAAATTTTGATGTAAAAAACAGTATTTTTAGATACCTGAAGTCTTGGCCCTGGATTGTTTTGTGTATGCTTTTGGGTGTGGTGGCTGCTTTTATGGTCAATCGCTACAGCACGCCCACCTGGTCGGTGGAGTCTACGGTTTTGGTCAAGGAGGCGGACCACAGTGTGGGGTCAGAGCTTTTTGAAACTTCTGGTTTTCTAAAACCCAGCAGTAACATCGAAAATGAAATTGGGATTTTAAAATCCTACTCATTGGCAGAAGAGGCCGTGGCAGGACTGGATATCAATGTACAAACATACCAGGAAGGTGTTTTGGGCTTGGTCAGGCATTACGGAGGGGAGTCCCTCCTGGTGGAAGTGGATTGGCAACACCCACAAATGGTGGGTGGGATGATCAAAGTAGTGGCAAAGGATGAAAATTCTTTTGACTTGTCCATCAATGAGGAAGACTTTCAAGTGTATAATCCAAATGACCCCTTTTATAAAACAGACTTGGAAATTGTGGGCTTGAAGGAGGGAACATATTCATTTGGCCAATGGGTTGAAGGAAGTAATTTTAAATTTAGGATCAAGAACATAGCGGCCGTGGCAGGGGAAGATTTTTACTTTCAGCTGCAGGATACCCCTTCCCTGGCCAAAAAATATAAGGCAGAACTTGCTGTAGCACCAATCAATGAAGAAGCATCGATCCTCAGCCTTACATTGGAGACTCCAGTAAGAAGGTTGGGAGAAGACTATTTGAACAAGCTGATGGAGGTTTACCTGAAGCGGGAATTGGAAGAAAAGAACAGGACTTCGGACAACACAGTACGTTTCATTGAAAATCAGCTGAGCGGTATCACGGACTCCTTGACCTTCTTTGAGGACAGGTTGGAGCAATACAGGACCCAAAATAAGGTGTTTAACCTAAGTGAGGAGGGTAATCTGATCTTTGAAAGGATGCAGGAACTGGAGACTGAAAAGTCACAAACAGAGATCAACCTAAAATATTACCAAACCCTACAAAATTACCTGAACAACAACAGTGCAGAGGATTTGGTGGTTCCTTCCGTGGTGGGGATCTCGGACCCCTTGTTGAATTCTTTGGTGATGAACCTTGGAGAGTTGCAGTCAGAGCAGGTGAGGTTGTCAGCCAACTTTTCAGAACAGGCACCTGCGGTCAGGGAAATCAAAAATAAGATTGCAAATACCAAAAAGGCTTTGCGGGAGAACGTCAATTCCGCCATTGCCAATACCCAGACCCTGATCAGTGAGATTAAGGGCAATATTCGCCAGATAGACCAAGAGATCAACACTTTGCCAGAGACGGAAAGAAGGCTTTTGGGAATTCAGCGGAAGTTTAACATCAATGAAAATATCTATGTGTACCTATTGGAAAAGCGGGCAGAAGCGGAAATTACCCGGGCCTCCAATGCACCAAAAAACTCGGTGTTGGACTGGGCCAAAGCAGGGGATTTTCCCGTATCTCCCAAGACCAAGGTGAATTTTCTTTTGGGCTTGTTGTTGGGTTTTATGATTCCGGTGGCTTTTATTTATACCAAGGACTTTTTCAATGTCAAAATTGAGGATGTCAAGGAATTGGAAAAGCTCTCCAAGGTGCCAGTAGTGGCCAAAATAGGCCGGGCGAAGTATGGGTATTCCAATCCAGTGTTGGATAAGCCCAAGTCACCAGTGACCGAATCCTTCCGGAGCCTACGGGCGGACATGACTTACCTGAGTCCCAATAAAAAGTACATGACCATTTTATTTACCTCTACCATTTCGGGGGAGGGTAAAACCTTTTGTGCGGTCAATACAGCTTCTGCATTTGCGCTAAAAGGTAAAAAAACACTGCTCATGGGACTCGATTTGCGAAAACCAAAAATTGCGGCAGATTTTAAATTGAACAATGACCGTGGAATCAGTACCTGTTTGAGTGCAGATATTCCTTGGCAAAAGGTTGTTCAGTCCACTTCGACCGCTCATTTGGACGTCTTGCTATCTGGGCCGATTCCTCCTAATCCTGCTGAAATTTTGCTTCAAGAAAAATTCAATGAGATCATGCAGGAAATCAAGGAAAAGTATGAAGTGGTGATCATGGACTGCCCTCCGGTGGGCTTGGTTTCGGAGACTAAAGAGCTTTTCCGCTATGCCGACATTAATATCTTTGTGTTCAGACAGGAATACTCCCGAAAAGAAAATGTCGAGTTGTTAAATGACCTTCATGAGAGAGGCGGTGTCAAGAAATTATATGGCTTACTAAATGATATCCACATCAGGAGCACCCGGTATGGCTATGGTTATGGCTATGATTATGGTGGCTATGGCGGTTACCATGAGGAAGAAGGCATGCCTTGGTGGAAAAGGATTTTTGACAGAAGGTAAGTGATTCACGCAATGAATAGGACCAAAAAAAACACTGCCCTGACAAGAAGGGCAGTGTTTTTTTTGTCAATTTTTGAAATAGACTTTTTAAATCAGTCCCTTATAGGTAATAAAAAAGTGTTGAAAAATGTAAATTTTACTATAATGGAGTAATGAATTATAGGCGGATGTAAATTTTTCATGAAACAAGCCAAGGTGCATGGTTTTATTAAAAAAAACATTAAATTAGATTTTAAATGCGTTTTTATAATTGGGAAAATCATATAGCGGTACTTTTATTCAACAGCTGTATCCAAGGGCTAAGCAATCCAACAAAGGCCATTTGCAAATAAAGTAATGAGGTTTGACTGAATGCTTTTAGGGTAAGAGTTAATGATCTTGGCTAAGGTTTTCTCAATTGAATAATCAAAATACGGTGCAAATGGGCCTGACGTGGCGAAGCTGTGTTTTCTTTTGCATGTGATCCATTTTATATATCATGAAGATTAGAACAGACCCACGAAGGAGTTGAAAGGGGGGAACAATATCAAAGAGGCATTTTGGGCAGGATTGGGCACTTTTAGTTCATTTTCATTCGGAATTATCAGCGCTGCCCTGCTTTCCCGGTATTTGGACAAGCCTGCATATGGTACCTACAAGCAGATTGTCTATATATACAGTATGCTTTTGATCGTATTTAGTGCTGGCTTACCAAGGGTTTACCCTTATTTCCTTCCCCGGTACCAAAAAGCAGAGGGGAAGTCGATTGTCATGAAAGTAACTCTTTTGCTTTCAAGCATAGGGCTGGTGTTCAGTGCTTTTATATATGTGGGGGCTGACTTGTTTGCTTCCTGGCTTCAAAATGAGGCATTGGCAGCTAGTTTAAGATTGTTTTCTCCTATTCCTTTTCTATTGCTGCCTACTTTGGGGATTGAAGGGATACTATCTTCTTATCAATTAAATAAATACATTGCGCTTTATACTACTATTACAAGGTTTGTTACGTTATTCCTCATTGTCTGCAGTGTAATGGTTTTTGGTGCCACGGTCGAAAATGCACTGTATGGTTGGTTGGTAGGCGCTGTATTTACTTGTTTGTGGGCATTCTATTTTAAGCGCATACCATTTCTCGATATTGAACAGGCCAAGACAGGCTTAAAGTACAAGGAGATTTTAGGATATAGCCTTCCAATAGTGCTCTCCAGTATTTGGGCCATGGGGATTAAAGCAGCTGACCAATTTTATATCAGCAGGTACTTTGGGCAGGAAGTTTTTGCAGAGTATTCCAATGGTTTTGTGGATATTCCCTTTGTCCCCATGATTACATCAAGCGTATCCTTGGTTGTATTGCCATTGTTTTCTAAAATATTCCATGAAAAATCGAGACCCGAGGTCCAATTACTTCCCATATGGAAAAGCGCAATTTACAAATCGGCCATGTTGATCTACCCATTGGTGGTTTTTTGCTTTTGTCATGCTACTGAAATCATGGTGTTTGTATTCACTAATGCATATTCCAATTCAGGGCTTTATTTTATGATTAGCATCATTTCCAATCTTTTTAATATCGTGGTGTTTGCGCCTTTGTTTTTTGCTGCTGGAAAGACCAGCCTATATGCTATCGTACATTTCTTTATGGCTATGGGGGTATGGTCAACAGGGTATGTGGTTACGGTGGTCTTTGACAATCCGTATGGGGTGGCACTAAACAGTGTCTTTTGGAATGCACTTAAAATTACTGTTTTTATCCACTTAGCCGCAAGACTTCTCCAGGTGAGGGTGATTGATTTTATTCCTTTTGTAGGGATTGTGAAAGTAATATTGCTATCTGTTTCAGCGATTATCGTGTCCATGTTTATGGCGCATTACTTGTATACTGGTGCAGATGTATTCCTTCAACTTTTGTTGTCTTCGGGCTTGTATTTTATGCTGATTTATGTTTTGGGGAAACTACTAAAAATCGATTATGCCATGATTTTAAAAGGGGTATTTACCAATAAGGCGGTTCATTCTTGAGGTCTATATCTGAAATGGCTTCTTTTGAGGAGGGGATGACCAATTTAATAAACAAATAGCGATTTGGAATCGAAGAAGAATATACTGATTGCTACCAAGTTTTTTTATCCGGACATCACTCCAAGAGCTTTCAGGGCTTTTGAGCTTGCTAAGGAATTTTCCCGTCGCGGTCATCATGTGGAAGTGTTGATCCCTGAGAGGAATTATTGCTATCGAAACCTGGAAAGCAAATATGGCTTTATGGTCAAGGCAAGGGTAAAACCAACGCCTTCCTTGATACAGGGAAACAAAGTCAAAGCTATGATTAGGTTTGGGCTGGAGTATTTTTTTCTTTATCCCCATATTTTGTTGATGGAAAATTTTAGGAATGCTTTGGAAAAAGAAAAGGGCCATGACCTGTTGTTGTCCATTGCCTATCCCTACCCGGTACACTTTGGAGTGGCCAAGGCGATTTCAAAAAATCGACATATGGCAAAGGTTTGGGTAGCTGACTGCGGTGACCCTTTTTTAAAAAATAGTTTGGGAAGGCTTGAGCCACCATTTTACTTCAGGTATATCGAGGAGTGGTTTTGTGGTAAACCGGACTATATCACGGTTCCCGTCCCTGAAGCAAAGCAAGCCTATCCTAAAAAGTTTGAAAATAAAATCAGGGTCATTCCGCAGGGTTTTGATTTCGATGATGTACCCCAAAATCATGAGGAGCCACAAAATCCCGTTCCAACATTTGCCTATGCAGGTAACCTGAGCCCGGGATTGAGGGATCCTCGGAAACTACTGGAATTTTTACATCGCCAAAAGGCAGCGTTTAAATTTATTATCTACACCAAGAACGAAAAGTTTCTATTGGATTACGAAAAGAAGCTTGGGGCCAAATTAGAGTTGAGGGCCTTTGTGCCAAGAAACCAACTGCTAAGCGAACTGGGCCAAATGGATTTTTTAGTCAATTTTGAAAATGGAAATAGCTTTCAAAAGCCCAGCAAGCTGATTGATTATGCTTTATTAAAAAGGCCTATTTTATCGCTAAGGAGCAATGATTTCAATCCTCAGTTGGTAATAGATTTTCTCGATGGGAAATATGAAAGCCAATATAGGGTGGAAAATGTGGAGGAGTATCACATTGAAAAAGTAGCCCAGCAATTTTTGGATTTAATATAGCGGGATGCATTACGCACAAGCAAAAAATACGGTCTCCTTTATAAAATACCTCTTCTTGGGATTGCTATTGCTTTTCCTCTTTCACTTTGAGTCATTGGAATTATGGCGTATAAAAATTTCTCATTTATGGAAAGGTGGGCTATTGGTTTTCCTTATGGTTAGTTTTTTAAGGAACAAAAGTTTATTTGTGTTTATCTATAAGCCATTGCTAGTGGTTTCCTTGCTCCAGGTTTTTAACCTTGAACTTATTAACAATCCATTTAATGCAGTGCTCTTGTTCAGCACTACATTGATATTGCCTTTATTCGGGATTTATGTATTGAGGTTTTCATCGGATGAGATTAGGTCGGGTTTGCTGTTTTTATCCTCTTTTTTGATTTTAAGTTTTGTTCCTTATGAAATAGGGCTTTTAAAAAGTATTGAAAGTGGATTTGATCTGAGTGGATTTGGAGAGGAATTTACCGGGCTTATTGGGCCGTTCCAAACCGTCCATTCGGCATCTACAGCACTTGCAGGAGCCATGCTGACCATCTTGTTTTTTTGGTGCTCCCATGCATATAATCGATTTTATCTCACCGTGCTACTCCTTTTGGGGCTGTACTTTTTAATCCACACTTATGTGCGTACGGGCTTGGTGATGGTTGTGGTAGGGGCTATTCCCATGGTTTCTTATTTTATCTGGCGGGACAAGTTGATGCGGGTCCAGTTATTCCTGCTCAGCTTTTTACTGTTGACCATTACTGGATTTTGGGTGATGGATAATAAGGTATTGGTAGACAGGGTGCTGGGTAAAAGGGTGAATGGGGCTGAATTGGAGTCCTTTGAAAAGCTGGGAAGTGGAAGAGGTTTGCTCTACCTGTATTCCGTGGAAATCTTTTGGGAGTCGAGCATTTCAGAAAAAATCATCGGGATAGGACAAACGGAAGAAAAAAAGAGGATGGAGGCCAAATTGGGAAAGGGATTGATCCCGCACAATGGTTTTCTACTCCTGCTTTTAAATAATGGACTTTTTGGTTTGGCAGCTTATGTGGTGTTTTTGGTTCATGTATATAAACTGAACAAGTTGTTTGTTTTTGAGGGGAAATATTTAGCAATGGGCTTATTTTGGGCATATTTGGCGATGAGTTTCTTTCAAAACTTCGATATGATTTATGCGTTTTATTTGTTTGCCCTTTCCATCTCCTATGTGGCTATGGATCAGCATGAGAAGCGGTCTTATTATTTGAAATATTTGGAAACCACACATGCGAATTTTAATTAACACACCTTCACTATCATTAGTGGGAGGGGTAGCTAATCATTTTAAGGGGCTGCGGAAGTTCTGGAGAAAGGAAGTGACTTATAACTATGTGGGACGTAGGAATAAATGGCCAGCTGTCTTGACGTTGGCCTTTGACTACATCAAGTTTTTTTGGGTCTGTCTGATCAGAAAAAATGATGTAGTGGTGCTGAACCCCTCATTGGGGAATACGGCCGTGTTGAGGGATGGACTATTCTTGAGGATCAGTACTTTCTTTGGGGTAAGAACCTATGTGTTTTTTCATGGCTGGAACAAGCAAATGGAAAAGAAAATCGATGAAGCCCCTATCCATTTTAGAAATACATTTAATAGAGCCAAAGCCATTATCGTGCTTTCATCAAGCTTCAAAAAGACATTGATGAAATGGGGAATTTCAGTACCTATTCATGTATCCACTACCAAGGTAGATGACAGCCTTTTGGAAGGGTTTGAGTTTGAGGAAAAACAATTCAAATCAACAGTTCTGTTTTTATCCAGGGTTGAAGCGTACAAAGGAATATTTATAGCAATTAGAGCTTTTGAAATATTGCAAGAGAAACATCCTGAGACGAAGTTTATCATTGCCGGAAGCGGTACCCAACTCAATCATGCCCAAAAATACGTAGCAGAACGCAATATTAAAAACGTAACTTTTCTAGGTCATGTAGAAGGAGAAGATTTGGTCACTTCTTTTAAGAGAGCAGATCTGTATTTATTGCCTTCCCATGGAGAAGGAATGCCTACTTCAGTGTTGGAGGCCATGGCTTTTGGTTTACCGGTTATTTCCAGACCAGTAGGGGGATTGGTGGATTTTTTTGAAGAAGATAGGATGGGATGGTTGTTAGAGGGTTTTGAACCTGAGATTTATGCAGACAAAATGAGGTGGGTCCTAGAGCACCCGGATCAAGGGAGAGAGATCGGGAAGTATAACCATGAATATGCCAAAAAGCATTTTATGGCGTCTAAAGTAACCCAAAATTTGGAGGAAATTTTTGCTGATGGGAATTGATATCACACAGGCTTTTCTTTCCTTGAAAAATTACTGTGAGCAGGAGCAATTCAAGGGTTGGGATCCCTATGATGGCTTAAACTCCAAATTATTTCAAGCCACGCCGTTGAGGCATTGGGATTTGGCCCGGTTGGCATGGATCCAGGGCTTTAAGCGAAGCCCTATTAATTTTAGAAAAATACTCAGGGTCCCCAAAGGTTATAATGCCAAGGGAATAGCCCTTTTCTTGAGTGGGTATTGCAATCTTTATGAATTAGCCCAAAACGGAAATGTCCAATTTGGATCCGAAAAGGCTATACTGAATCAGATCCATGAGTTGGGGGACTTGTTGTTGTCGCTTAAGACACCACACTACTCAGGAGCTTGTTGGGGCTATAATTTTGATTGGCAAGCCAGGCGGTTATTTCTATTTCCCGCCCATACCCCGACGGTGGTAGTCACTACCTTTTGTGCTTCAGCTTTATTTGCAGCTTATGAGGTCACAAAGAAAGAAGCATATCTGAAGGATGCACTTTCAGCATGTGAATTTATCATGAAAGACCTGCATCGTACTCCCTATAAAAGTGGTATTATCTTAAGCTATAGTCCAAGAAAGGGAAATGATACAGTTTTCAATGCTTCCTTACTGGGTGCGAAGACACTGAGTTTAGGTTATGCTTTTAGTGGAAATAAAGTATATTCTGCTTTGGCCAAATCAGTGGTTAAAGCCGCCGTAGATGCTCAAAACCCTGATGGGTCCTGGGTATATGGCTTGTTGCCTATTCAGAATTGGATAGATAGTTTTCATACAGGTTATAACCTTGATGCCTTAATGTTTTATCAAAAGTTTACAGGTGATACCAAGTACAAAGCAAACATCGACAAAGGTTTTGATTTTTACATCCATAATTTCTTTGAAAAGCAAGGAATACCCAAGTATTATCATGACCAAACTTATCCCATTGATATCCACTGTCCTGGGCAACTTTTTGTGACGCTCAATGTTCTGGGAAAGTTTGAGGTTCATCAAAACCTTGCCGAAAGCGTTTCAAAATGGACTATAGATCATATGCAGGACAAAAGCGGGTATTTTTATTATCAATTGAAGCGAGGTGTTAGCTCAAAAATACCCTATATGCGGTGGAGCAATGCATTTATGTTTAATGCCTTAAGTTGTTTTCTTAAAGAAAGTAATTCTTTCTCCAAAAAAAGTATCCTAGAGATCAATAATCCTTAGTGCTTGCTTGAAACAAAGAACGTACTTGTAGATAATTTTGGTTTACATGGTATTGATCACTCTAGATAATATTATGGTTTAATTATTATTATGGCCTGACCACACCAGACCTTTCCAAAGCCAAATGCCAATCCAGGTTGACTTTTATATCCAAACAAATTATATGTCAGTTTAGTAGATCGGCCATAGGCCACCATCAACCACCAACATCGTAATACACTAGTTCTCCTTCCAATAAAACCACATAACCATGGACTTTATTAATATAAATGGGCTGAGACTCTTTGCACCCAGAAGTCGGGAAGAAGTCATCCAGCAAGCTTTTGAGAAGAAAAAAATATTGGTAGCTGTCAATGCAGAAAAGATATTGATGACGGATAATGACTTCCTCCAATTGATGTCTTCCAACATAGGATATCCGGATGGATTTGGCGCGGTAGCTTTGCTGAAGAAATACGGATTTGCTCAAGCCATCAAGATTCCTGGGGTGGAGCTGTGGTTGGATATCATTAAGAGGCACCATAAAGATAAAAGCTTCTACTTGATTGGAGCAAAAGAGGAGGTTATTAATAAAACTGTTTCAGGTTTGAAAAAAGAGTTTAATGGGATCAATATTGTGGGGTACAGAAACGGTTATATGCAAGCTGATGATGTGAGGGCTTTAAAAAATGACATTAAAAATAAAAAGCCAGATGTGATTTTTGTAGCCATGGGCTCTCCCAGACAGGAAAATTTAATGAAAGCTCTACAATCCATTCACCCTGCTGTTTACCTTGGTTTGGGGGGAAGTTTTGATGTGTATACAGGGAAGGTGAAAAGGGCTCCAAAATGGTGGATAGACAATAATTTGGAATGGGCTTTTAGGCTTATCAGTCAGCCTAAACGCATAAGGCGTCAAATTCATTTGGTAAAGATTATTCCTTTGTTATTTTTCGGAAAGGTTAAGTACAAAGAAAATTTAAATGGGAAGCCCAAGTTTGTTATCGTTAGGTGAAAAGTATGATTTGTGCTCATTCGCCCTACATTTATCCAATATGATGCTGATTTTAAGTCTAATGGCTGCAGTAAATGGTTTTAAGCACATCGGTCAATGTGAAGTAAAAAAAGCTTGAAAAGTTTAAAATTCTTTTTTTTGGTGCTTCTAATGGCGTCTGCTGGATTTGCAGCTGCTCAAGTGAATCTCATGGGAAAACCAGGACTGATGACAATTCCTTCTGGAGCGTGGTTTGGAGAAAGGGAGCTGGGTTTTTCTTTTGGTTATGTTCCTCAAGAGTATGGTTACTCCATAAATGCCCAACCTATAGATCCCGTCACCACAAATACACTTAATTTTTATAATGTAAGGGCAGGGCTTACCAAATGGATGGATGTGAACTTTACCATTTGCTATAGGCCAAAGCGTAAAGAAAGTGTGGGCATAGGGGACAGGCAACTGGATGTAAGGTTTAGGTTGCACAAAGAAACTGAAAAATGGCCAGGTATCGTGATAGGAATTACTCCACCGGGGTCAGAAGCACCCGATCTTGGCCATGACTATTTGGCTTTGACCAAGAGTTTTGAAACAAAAATAGGGAAGCTGTCCTTCACTGGGGGCTATGGGTCTCCCTATATTCTTGTAAAGCAAGAAAGGTTAGGAAAAAGTACGGATTTGCGTTGGGTGAAAAAGAAGGAGTACTCGGAAAAAGACTATCAGTATTTAGTGGGCGTTTTTTATGGGGTGACTTACCAACCGGTTGATTTCGCGGGACTTATGTTTGAATATAATTCCAGTACTTACAATGTAGGTGTTTTTGCCAAAGTAAAAGAATGGTTGCATGTTCAGGTATACAGTTTTGAAGGTAAGTCATGGGCATTTTCCTTAGCTGGAAATTTTTCTCTCGATTTTAAGCCCAAGGAGTTGAGAAAATATGAAAAGGGAGGATGACCAAATTCATTCCATTGATGCTCGATTATTTATGCTTCATGTGAAGTTTGGGGCTTCATCCTTTATAGAAGCATATTTAAAATAGATTTCTGATAGAAAATTGTGAAGATTTCAGTAATTAATAGATCAATGAGATGAAAAAATACATTGCATTATTTGGTTTGATTTTCGTTTTTACTGCCATTTTTTTTAATCCAGCAGTAGCACAGATAGAGTTCAACCATTTAGGGATAGGGGTGTCCTATTGGAACAGGTCTTATGGAGATTTGGATGAGCGCTTCTTTTTAGGAAATGAAGATATGAATGGGGATTTTACAAAAGGAAGCTTAATGCCGACCTTAAGTGTGGAGCTTGGTATAGCAGGAGGATTGGCATTGGATACGCGATTGGCACTTTGGTTGGCCAAATTCGAAGGGGAAGAGCAAGTGATTGGAGGACCAGTGTTGTCATTGAAAAATAAACAGCTTATTGTTCCCTTTTCACTTGGACTAGTGTATAATTTTGATGATTTGGTGGATGATAAGCTTAATGCTTCTATTGGAGCAGGAGCAAATCGATATTATATCAAAAATAAAGTAGAAAGAGTGGCCTCAGATGGGGATGGAAGTATTGAGACTAATACATTCGAAGGGGGGAGTTTTGGCTTGCATCTAAAGGGAGGTCTTGAGATTGTGTTGAGCAGTACTTTGGGCTTGGCTTTTGAAGGACGGTACAATATGGGCTCATACAATCAGTTGTATGCTAGTGAGGTGGGGCAAGCTCCTCAGGACTATCAAGTAGATATCAATGGAATTGAGGTAGGGATATATCTTACCTATAATTTCAGTGAGTGGTATTGAGATAGGAGGTTTGACTTTGTTCTGTGACACTTTTGTAAGAGTAAAGATTCAATGCAAAAGTTGGTTCTATATTCTGTAGTGACAAGCTTGCTTCAGTAACTATTACCATCTTGTCTAGCGTCTAGCCCAAACATTGAGGAAAAGTAAATAAAGCGAGACATGTTTAAATATTTTTTAGGCTTGCTAAGTTGTTTGATGCTGTTGGGAAAGTTACTCCATGCGCAAAGTCAAGACCTTACAGCTTTGTGGAGTACCCAGCTATTTGAGCATGGGTTTGAGCAGGTTCATATTGTAGAGTCAGAAGATAGTCTCAAGGTTTATTTTGAGCACAGGAACTTTAGAAACCCTATCCACAGCATGGAATATGCCCAAAGAGTAATGGGAAACATTACAAAGAAAAAAATGTTCTTTATCCCTTTATATCATAACCGACCTATGGGTATATACAAAGGAGATGGAACTGAAGCCCGTTCCTTGAATTCTGCTGAGTATGATTTCTATAGGTCTCAAAATCAAATTGGGGCTTATCGTTTCCATTTTCGAATTGTTCCTGATGTTTCAGCTCGTTTTGGTAATTATGAACAGCCTGTGAGGGCAAAGACAAATATCATACTGGATACAAGGGTATACTTATTACCTGGGTTGAGTGTTCAGACAGGATTGTTGATTCCTATACAGAACTCCTTGGATGGTCAGGATCTCAAGCCTCGCTGGGCACCTAGCCAGTTGACTTACTTCAATCATATGAAAAACGACCATTATGCGATGGTCAGTGCAGGAACCTATTTTTCAGACCGCTATGGTATTGACTTTCAATACCGATGGGCACCACTCAATGGACGGTGGAGCCTTGGTCTGGAAGTGGCCTTTACGGGGGAATATTTTGTTCAAGGGGAGAGATTTAATACTGGTCCTATGGAAGATTTATTACTTCTGGGAGATTTGGAATATCGAACTCCAATAGAAGATGTCAGCATTAGATTGACTGGAGGTAGGTTTCTGTACAATGACTTAGGTGCCAGGCTGGGTATGATCAAACAGTTTGGTAATGTAGACATTGGTTTGTTTGTCTCGTCCTCCAACAATGGGAATACTGTTGGGTTTCAATTTGCCTTTCCGCTATTTCCAGGGAAAATTTTAAGGGGTAAAAAAGTGGAGCTGAGGACCACAGAGGAGTTTCGCTGGGAATATAATTACAATGGGGATCAATTGGTGAACAGGAACTTTAGACTTGGTATGCCCAAGCTTGGTGATATCACCCGACAATATAATGGCCATTTCATCAGAAGCAATTGGTAATTGAAGTGTGCTGATCTACTCTTCGGTTTAGTGGTTTTGATCTTTTGCAGATTGTAAAAGTATCTTTGAACCCAACTGTAGTAAAAGTAATTATCCTACTGACCAAAATAACATTCGATATAAATGCATGGATTATGAAAATAACACTCATCAAACCGTACTATTCCATATTTTCCTTGACCTTGATTGTGTTGCTGTGGACCAGTTGTGGCAAGAAAGATCTGGAAACTTTGGATCCTTATGATTATCAAAGTAAAAAATTCGAAGCTGTGACGGATATACCGGTTGTGGAAGATCCAGACCCAGAGGTGATAGAACCAAATATTGGGGGGATTGAAAACTCACCACTTACCCTGGCAGCAATAACCAACTTGGAGACGGCCAATTCCGAAGCTGAAATCAATGCTCAGACCAGTTCCAATCTTGATCTTGTTTTTAATTTTTCAGATGGTCTTTCTGCAGAGTTCAAAAGCGCTGCAAACAGTATAGATGCGGCTGGATTGGAGAGAATACTGGACCTAGATCAAGAATTGGATGAAGCTTATGATGAACTGATCTCTGCTTTGGATCAGGCGCCTGAGGAGGTGTTGGCTGTGTTGCCAAGTATGACTTTAGGTGAGGGGGCAGGAGAGGGAAACCGACTTAAAATGGTAGGAGGTTCCACAGAGGGCATTTGGGAAGAGCTGAGTAATTTTCGAATAACAGCTTTGACTGATGCATGTTCTGATGCTGCTAATCAGGCCTATGATAATAAAATAATGTCGCTAGACCATCAGCGAGATTCGGTCATTGCGGTTTTAGATGAGAATTACGGCCGTCGGGTAAGAGAAGCAGATGAGCGCTTTACTACTCGATTATCTTTGTTTGATACCCATTACGAAAGCCAAGAAGAAGAATTACGGAATGTAGTTAACCGCCTTTTCGGTCTAATCAATAAAATGGATGGATTTAGCGTGGTACTGGGACAAACTATGCGCTATTATGCAGTGATGTATGCTGTGCAAGGGCGTTTGATCCTTCAAGTATATGGTGACCAGGTAATGGAGTTGTTGGAGGAGTCGAGAGACCAAGAAAAAGCAACAGTCTTGGGTTTGTACGAGATGAGGACAGAGGAACTAGCCGGTTATTATGAAGAAAGGATAAATCAGTCCAACGAAATACTCGAAAGATCCCTAAAGACTTGCCATGACCAGGGTGGGGGGAATTAGATATATTTTTTGTATTAGGAGTCAGTTCAAGGATCGTTCGAATGTGAGGTTGAATTGAAGAGGGAAAAAGTCCGAGGAAGTTCAATCCTCGGACTTTTTTATGCCTACTCAATGATCTTTCAATTTTAAAATCTTGAATTTTTCCCAAGGATCCTGTGGATTCACCTTTTTGAGAACCACTATTTCCTTGACCTTAAAGCTGTCTTCAAAAGGGATAGGCAATAACCAGTTTTTGGCTACCTCAAATTGCCATGGAGTCAATCCACGTGCAATAGTGGTATGGGCCGTTCCGTTTCCTTTTCGAAGGGAGTGAAAAACCTTGACTCCAGGATACTTAGATACGATCATCGCAACTTGACTTCCAAGACCTAGGGTTTCTTCTTGACTTGGGCATGCATAGATCACTTTTTGATGTTCCCAGACAGCAATTCCAGAGAAATTAACAGCGTAGGAAGGAAAATTCATAAGCTGCTTGCTCAAATCATCGAAAATTTTTTCGGCATATGAAGCTGAAGTTGAAATTGCCATTAAAGTCATATGAGCTTTGCTATTTAGGCTTGGGAATGGACCGATTTGTTCTCCTAAAAGGTACTTCGCTTTTTGAATTCTGCTTTCAACTCTTTTCCCAGTGTTCAATACCAATAAATAGTTCATAATTATATCCGGTTTAATCTATACTAAAATAATAAATGTTTGTTTAATAAACTAAATTAAGTTTGTTTAACAAACATATTGTTGATGCTATTTGTAGATAAAGCTATTTAGAACTAGAAACCTGAAGAGAGGTAACAAGGGCTTTGGTAGTTGTACTCTCCAACAGCCACCACGATAGAGTTATGGCTTTCATTTTTAGTTTATCAATAATAAACCGGGTATGGAAGGATGATCCAAGCTTATTATTTAAGGTGTGATATTTCCATTAATCTCCCTATATTTAGTCACTAAATCGATAAACCTATGAACAAACCTATTTTATTTTTATTGTTAACACTCGTTTGGGGCTGTAGCGGAAATAAGCAACAAGATCAAGTTGATCAAGCTTCCAAACTACCAATAGAGAACCCTGTCATCCGTGGTGAGTTTCCGGACCCCTCAGTGATCCAGGTAGGGGATACCTATTATGCCTGTGGTACTTCCAATGATTGGGCGCCCATTTACCCCATTTATTCTTCTGCGGATCTGGAGAATTGGGAATTTGAAACCTATGTGTTTATGGAAGCTCCGGATTGGACAATGGGAAGTTTTTGGGCACCAGAGCTGTATTATAAGGATGGTACTTTTTATTGTTACTATACGGCCAAGAGGAAGGATGGAATTTCCTGTATCGGCGTGGCCAGTACCCAGGATATTAGCCAAGGTTTTGAAGATCATGGTGTTTTGATCGAATGGGGTTCGGAGAGTATAGATGCCTTTGTCAATGAGGTGGAGGGGCAGCTCTATGTTACCTGGAAAGCTTATGGCTTAAACCCGGATAAGCCGATTCAGATTTTGGGATCCAAATTATCAGATAATGGATTGCAGTTGGAGGGGGAAGTGTTTGAGGTGGTCACCGCTGAAGCGGAAACTTGGGAGCGAGGAGGTATCGAAGGGCAATCCATAGTCCAGCATGGAGGGGATTTGTATTTGCTCTATTCCGGTGCGGCCTGTTGTGGAGGTGGCTGTGATTATAAGGTAGGAGTAGCCCGGGCCAAACAAATGGAAGGTCCTTGGGAGAAATATGCCGGTAACCCCATATTGACAGATTTTGGGGATTGGAAATGTCCCGGTCATGGAACGCCCGTCATGACCAGTAATGAGGAATGGTATTACCTGTATCATGCCTATCAAAAGGAAGGTTTCCCCTATATGGGCAGATCAGGGTTATTAAGTCCATTGAGTTGGGATGAAAACACCGGATGGCCTTATTTTAAAACATTGGACTTGATGGAAGGGCCAGCGAAGGATCAAGAGCTTTCTGGAATCCAGGATGAATTTGATCAGGACCGATTGGAGCAATTTTGGCGTTGGGATCTGGCCAGCTTCTTACCAGCAACTGAAGTCAGGGATGGTATGTTATATTTGGGTGGAAAGGCCAAGCACCAAAACAGTCCCATTGATATGGCATTGTCTGTTATCCCTAAGAGGCCAAGTTATGAAGTCAGGACCAAGTTAAAAAGTCAGCCTGATGTAATAAAGGGCATTCTCATTTATGGGACACATGATAGCAGTATTGGTTTAGGGCTTCAAGGTGGTAAGTTGGGTGTTTTTGAAGTAAGAAATGGTGAATGGCAAGAACTGGCATCAGTACAATTAATGTCAAGTGAAGATATAGTGTTAAAAGCCAAAGTGGAGGAAGGTCATAAGGTGAGCTTTGCTTATCAAGAAGCTGAAGGGGAGTGGCTGGACATCGCTATAGACCAGCAAGGAGCAACTGAGGTAGTTGGAGATTTTTTGGAGTTTTGGCAGTGGGGTGTCAAGCCGGGAATCTTTGTGAAAGGAGAAGAGGGTGGGACTTTTGAATCCTTTGAGCTGAAATACCCTTAAATCAATTGCTAAAGTACAACAACTGATAAAGGAAAGCTGGGCAAATGTCCAGCTTTTTTGTTTTGGGTTATGGGGAGTAATCTGCGTTTGTTACTATTTCAAAAGATGGGCGAGGTGAGTGTATCTAGGATGGTCGATTAACTCAATCGAAAGTTTTATATTTTAAAACAAAAAAATATACTACTTGATAGTTTACGATATTTTAATTGTATTTTACTAATATTTATTGTAATAAATAAATATCATTGTACTTAATGACTTAGTTTGTTTTGTTAAGAATATCATGCTGAAAAATGCTATGTTTTAATAATCAGGTTTATTTTTTATCCCATTATTAAATATTTATTGATTTTAACTTAAATATAGGTTTCAATTGATATTTATAAATTATTGACAAAGAATCGAGGGAGTTTTTATAAAATAGTAAATCAATTGGTTTTACATAATTCTGATTTATTCTAATAATTTTTTATTAAATATTGAATTAATTAAGAAACTCAATATTTTATTTTTAGTTTATGTGAGTTTAGTTTTGTTATATACGATTAGAAATGTATAGGATGAGCGGAGAATATTCCTATCATCTTATTCTCACTATATTTAGTTGATTTGAATGGTTAATTAATATATCATTTTAATTGTTAACTTTTTTTAACTTTTTTTCAATTCAATAAGTATGTTTATTTTGTTTTTGTAAAATATAATTTATTGTAATGACATATAAATTACTGAAAGTTTCAAAAGTGTATTTTTTTAAATGTTATTATATGATAGGCTATTTGCATTTTTGGAAGTTCTTGATTTAAATTGGGAATTGTTAAACCAAAATTAAATCATTATGAAGAAAGTTTTATTGTTAGGGCTTCTGGCTCTGATGGTGACTGCCGTGTCTTTTGGGCAGACCCGCACCGTTTCCGGAACGGTTACCTCCGGAGAAGATGGAACCCCCATCCCCGGGGCCTCTATCTTGGTTAAAGGTACCACCGTCGGTACCGCTACTGACATCGATGGTCAGTACACCCTAAAAGTTCCTGAAGGCGGTTCTGTGTTGGTCTTCAGTTTTATCGGTACCACTTCCAAAGAAATTCCTTTGGGAAGCCAATCTACCATCAATGTGGTACTCAATGCAGATGTTCAAAGTTTAAGTGAAGTAGTGGTAACCGGTGCTGCTGGTGTTGAATCCAGAAGAATTGAGATGGGTTATAATGCTACCAGTATCGAAACCAGGTCCGTTACCCAAGGAAAGGCCATGAACGTGGCTTCTGGTTTGACAGGCAAGGTAGCAGGTCTTCAGATCAATACCACCGGAAGTGGTGTAAACCCTAATGTTAGGGTAGTATTGAGAGGTATGAGATCCTTGACGGGTAACAACGAAGCCTTGGTGGTCGTGGATAACGTGATTGTACCAAACTCCATTCTGGGGAACCTTAATCCAGAAGATATCCAGGAGATCACCGTTTTGAACGGTTCCAATGCTGCTGCCCTTTATGGTTCCGCTGCATCCAACGGTGCCTTGATCGTGGTGACCAAAAAAGGTAAAGCTGGTGAAACCAATATTCAAGTAGGTCATACAGTGAATTTGGAGCAGGTGAGCTTCTATCCTGAAATCCAGAAGTCCTTTGGATCTGGTTATGCAGGTGGCTACCCTCACCAATATGTACCTTATGAAAACCAGCAATATGGTCCTCGCTTCGACGGATCAATGGTGGAAATCGGTAAGCCTTTGGAAGATGGTTCTATCCAAACTGTTCCTTATTCTCCTACAGATGCCAAGGATAACTTCTGGGATTTGGGGATTACCAACCAAACAGATGTGTCTATCTCTGGTGGCGGTGAAAGCTCTACCAACTTCTTCTCTGCACAGTACTTGAATAATGATGGTACTACTCCTGGAGACAATTACAAAAGAGCTTCCGTTCGTTTCAATGGCACGAAAGATTTTGGTAAGAATTTGAACATGAGCTATTCAACCAACTATGTGCAGAACAGGTATGATCGTACTACGGCTACTGCAGGGATGTTCGATCAAATCCTTCAAACACCAGCGCATATTCCATTTACGGATTATAAGGACTGGAAAAATGATCCTTTTGCCAATCCTAATGGCTATTATAACGAGTATTACGATAACCCTTACTTTACCATTGACAATAACCGTCAGATTGCGGGCAATGATTATATCGTAGGGAACATTGAGTTTAAGTACAAGCCGCTTCAGTGGTTGGACTTTACTTATAGGGCAGGTATCTCTAACCGTTCTTTCTATAATAAGAATACCACGGGTAAATTCACCTTTACGGACTATACCAAAGATATTTCTGCCGCCAAAACAGATATAGCCGGTTCGGTATCTGATGGCTCAGGTTTCTCCACTCAGATCAATACTGACTTCTTGATCAATATGAGGAAAGCGGTGGGTGATGACTGGTTCTTTGATTTGTTGTTGGGACAAAGTTTGAGAAGAAACCGGTACAAGTCCGTTGGTGTTTCAGCCAATGGCTTGGTGATCCCTGGATTGTACAATGTATCCAACAGGGTAGGTGAGCCAGGTGCCAGTGAAGCCAATTATGAGGCGAGCCAAGTAGGCGTATTCGGTCGTTTGAAGATTGCCTATAAAGATTTCTTGTTCTTGGAAGCAACAGGCAGAAACGACTGGGTTTCCATCCTTGATCCGGATAACCGTTCCTTCTTCTATCCATCCACTTCAGCTTCATTTGTAGCGACTGAGGCCATTCAGGCCCTCAAGGATATCTCTGAATTAAACTTGCTGAAATTAAGAGGAGGCTGGTCTAAAGTAGGTCAGGTAAACTTGGGTAACTCCACTAACTTTGGTGCTTATCAGTTGATGCCTACATTCAGTCCTTCAGATGGGTTCCCTTATGGATCCTTGTCTGGTTATACCGTAGATAATACCCTGGTTCAATCAAGCTTGAGGCCTGAAATGACCACAGCGATTGAATTTGGTGTAGACTTTGAAATCTTGGCCAATAAAATCAACGGTAGCTTTACCTGGTACGATACCAGAACTGTAGACCAGACCATTCCTACATTTGTTTCAAGAGCAACAGGTTTCTCAAGTTATCTGCAAAATACTGGAGAGGTGGCCAACAGAGGTATTGAAACCAACTTGAATGTGGTTGTCTTTGAAAGAAACAATACCCAGATCAATTTGGGTGCTAACTATACCTATAATGATAACTGGGTAGTTTCCATTAGTAGTGACCTGCCAAGTCTTCAGTTATCCACAGGAGGGCAGGCACAAGTTTATGCGGTGGAAGGAGAATCTTTTCCAATTTTGATGGGTACTACTTATGAAAGAGATGAGCAGGGAAGAATCATTGTAGATGCTACTACGGGTTATCCAAGTGCTGCTGAGGGACAGGTGCAATTGGGCAATACCGTTCCTAAGCACAGATTGGGACTAAATGCAGAATTCTTGTATAAAGGCTTCAGGATATATGCTTTGGCAGAATACCGTGGTGGATACAAAATCCTATACAATGGTGGAGGCTCATTTGACTTCTCCGGATCTGGTATTACTACGACCTATTATAACAGAGAGCGTTTTGTAATTCCAAACTCCGTATATGAAGACCCTGAAAACCCAGGTTCTTACATTGAAAATACCAATATTACCGTTACTGATGGTGGTGCTGGTTTCTGGACCGATGGTTCTTATAGAAGAAATATTGCAGATAACTACTTGATTTCCGGCGATTATTGGAAGCTAAGAGAAGTGGCGATTTCTTATAATATTCCATCGTCTATCATGGACAAAGTGAGCTTTATCCAAAGTGCAACCGTTACGGCGCAAGGTAGAAACCTCTTGATCTTTACGCCAAAGTCAAATGTGTACACCGATCCAGAATTTAACTTCAATGATGGAAATGCCATTGGTATTGTGACCTTGGCGAATACGCCTCCAACCAGGTTCTATGGTGCATCAATTTCACTAACATTTTAATTGAGTTGAGATGAAAAGAATATTCAATACATTATTTCTATTGTCTTTAATTGCCCTAAGCTCATGCAGTGAGTTTTTGGGAGACAATGTAGATCCAAACAGGGCGACTTCAGCCACTCCAGAGTTGGTGCTGCCAAATGCGCTGACAAGAACTGCCAGTTTAACAAGAAGCTTTAATACCAGTGCCGGCTGGATCGTAGGCTATACTGCCAATGCTGGTGGTTATGGTGGATGGGGCTCTACTGTTACTTATAACTTTACCACTGGATCTTATGCAGGTACCTGGGAGTCCACGTATGATGATTTGAACAACTACCAGTATATCGAAGAATCAACAGCTGATTTTCCAGAATTGGGTTACTATAATGCAGTAGCTAAAGTGATGAAGGTGTATGACTTCCAAATGTTAGTAGACGTATTTGGAGACTTACCTTATACGGAGGGACTTCAAGGAAGTGCCAATGTTACACCAGGTTATGATGATCAGGTAAGCATTTATCAAGACTTTGTGGCACAGTTGGATGCCGCTATTGATGTATTCGCTAATTCAACCGTAGCACAGCCAATGGGTAATGGTGATGTGATGTTTGGTGGTGATGTGGATGAGTGGGCTAAATTTGCCAACACATTGAAGTTAAGGGTATTGATCAGATTGGCTTCTTCTGATGAAGGCAATAGCTTCGCTACCAGTGCTTTGGCTTCTATCGATACCGGTATTGGTTTCTTGGAAGAAGATGCGATGGTAAATCCAGGATACATTGCTTCTTCAGGCAAGCAAAACCCTTATTGGGAGACTTATCACACCAATGCATCCGGCTCTTTATCTGGAAGCGGCAGATCTGCTATTCCTAGCACCTATGTGTACTCTTTCTATAATGGTAACAAGATTCTTGATCAAGGTCGTGGAGCGGCAGTATACAGAGAATTTCCTACAGGTACCCCTAGAGGTCAGTTGGGTAACCTAACGGATAACCCTGCAGCCCTTTCTAACCAAACATCTTGGTATGTGGGTGAAGGAACTGGCGTTAACGCCAGCAATACCATTGGTTTATTAAAATCCAGAACAGCTGGAGTGCCCATGATGCTGGCAGCTGAGAGCTATTTGTTACAGGCGGAAGCTTATATGAAAGGTTATATTTCTGGCGATGATGCCGCGGCTTTTGAAGAAGGGGTGATTGCTTCTTACAGATACCTGTATAAAGAAGCTTCTGGAGAAGTAAGGGCAGGGATGGACCCTGTTGCGGATTTTGAAACGTATAAAGCAGACAATCCAGACAATTACTTGGTGGTGTATGATTTGGCGGCTACTGATGAGGAAAGATTGGAAGCGATTATCACTCAAAAGTATATAGCCTTGAACTTCATCCATGGTCAGGAAGCTTGGGCTGAATTTAGAAGAACAGCTTATCCGGCGATTGTAAACGGTTCTAGCGTAGCTTCAGAAACCTTTGCTTCTATTTTGTCCACTTCAACGAGAGCAGATAAACTGCCTGTTAGGTTCTTGTATCCAGATACAGAGTTCCAGTTGAACCCTAACAATGTACCTACAGGTATGGATCAATTTGTGAACACGATTTTCTGGCAAGGTCAATAATCATTAAATAAGAAAGTATTATGAAAAAACATATAAATAAACTGGCAGTTTTTGGATTGATGTTGCTTGGTTTGACGTCTTGTTTGGACGAGGACCCGCTTTTCGATCCAGATCAGGTAGAGAACGTTGTCGAGTTTTTCGACATCGGGGCCATTGCTGCCCCTGGGAGTGTTCATCCGCTTTATATCTCCTCTTTTGATGCAGTAGATGCGGTGGAGTTGGAACTTATTATCAGTTATTCTGGTGCCCATGATAATCCAACGGATATCGTAGTGGACTTTGAAGTGGACGAAGCAGCTTTGGATGCTTATAATGAAGATCAAGGGACTTCTTTTGAAGTGCTTCCTTCAGATCTTTACACCATAGATGGCATGAGCGTGACGATTCCTGCTGGTCAGCGTCAGGTGACCAAAACTGTTACCTTAAAGACCAGTCAATTTGACTTCTCCAAAAGCTATGCCCTTCCTTTGACCATTACCAATTCTTCTTATGGTATGATCAGTGGCAACTTCAATACGGCGATTTATGCAGTGGTAGCGAAGAACAAATATGATGGCATCTATGAGGTAACTGGAGAATTCGTTGACGTAAACAATGCCGCATTCTATGGATATTACCCATATGAAGTAGAGTTACAGACTCAATCGGCTAACACTGTAGCTAGATATGACTATGCATTAGGTGGTTTAGGATATGTGTTCAATACCGGTTCAGGCTTGAGTTATTATGGTAGTTATGCGGCCATCTTCCAATTCGATGACAGTGACAATGTATCCGGTGTGGTCAATTATTATGGACAGCCTGCTGGCAATGGTCGAGAAGCTGCTTTGAACCCTGATGGTGTCAATAAATTTGTGGAGGTTTCTGCAGATGAAAAGACCATTGACGTCAGCTACTATATGATCCAAAACGGGGCTCTTAGGTGTACGTTTGTAGAGCATTATACATATGTGGGACCTAGGTAAGACGTACCTTCTCCTCATTTGATTTGATTAGTAAATAATTTTATGACGAAAAAAGCTATCCTTTTTAAGGATAGCTTTTTTCGGTTTAAGCCTATTATACTGGTTGTCCACTTTCCCGTATGCTCAAAAAAATGCCGAAACCTATGTCAAGAAATTTCGGCATTTAACTGATTAGAAAAATTGGTGGTTGGTGTTTTAATGTTTTAATAATCAGTTTTTAGTCAAGCGATAAGGGGTACTTACTGGCCTTTACCATTGGCCATTACTTTTACCGTCTGGTAGATAATATTCAAGTCAGTTTTTAGGTTCACTCCGGTTAAATAGAGCAGATCATATTTCATTCTTTCTACCATCTGGTCTACTGTTTCGGCATACCCATAGTAAACCTGACCAATAGAAGTAATCCCGGGTTTGATTCCCTGAAGTTTTTTGTAACTGGGGGAAATGCTGACAATTTGATTGATAAAGTGCTCTCGTTCTGGCCTTGGCCCAACGATGGCCATATCTCCCTTCAGCACGTTCCAGAATTGGGGCAATTCATCCAAATGGGTTTTTCTCATGAAGTTACCCCATTTGGTAATTCTAGGGTCTTGGTTAGAGGTGGTTTGCGGTCCATCTTTTTCGGCATCTGTTCGCATACTTCTGAATTTGATCATCTGAAACGGTATGCCGTTCTCCCCAATTCTTTCTTGCGTATAAAATATGGGCCCTTTGGAACTGGTTTTGGTGATGACTGCAATCAACAAATAGATGGGAAGTCCCAGCAACAAGACCAAACCTGAGAAGAAAATATCAAATGCTCTTTTGGCCCATTTGGTAGAGCTGTCAATATGAATGTTGAATAAGCCGTTCTGTAATTTGTCTATCGAGACAAGTTCGGATAAAGAGAACAAATCCGGGATGACCGGGTTATGCTGATAACCTCGGTTGTAAATGATTTCTTGATTATAATTAGCCATGGTAGTATCGATTTGTGTTAATCAGTTAAATAATTCTGATAGTTAAAATCCAACTTATGTGCCAAGAGGTAAATTGCTTAATAGAGGCTGTAAAGCGTGGTAAATAGTATATTTATAATCAAAAAAATGGGGAAGCTTTACTCAGTGTGTGGAATGCCAAAAGTGGGAATGCATGGATAGTTTTCGCTTAAAATTTAAGGGTAACTTATTGTGTTTCAGGCCTATTTTATATCCTGCCCATTTGGCAAAAAGGGAAGCTATGGATTTAGGTAATGCTGCTGGATTATTTTTCAAAGCATACGTTAATTCGGATTGTAAATATTGCATTCCTCTACTTTCTGCCCTTCCGAATTTATCAAAAATCCAATCGCTCTCCGCGTGAAAGACGCCTATATCGAAATACCTTTTAAACTCCTCTTTGACGGAATAGTTATGGGAGTGGTGCACCTTTGAATCTGCTACATAGGCCAAATCCCATCCGGCCAAGATCATCTTTCCAGCGACATAGGCATCTTCTCCCAAGATCAAGCCTTTGGGGAATCCCCCTACTTCCAGAAAGGCTTCTTTTCGGTAGGCCGCAAAAGAGTTGGAACAGGAAATGGTCTTGATTCCATATTTTCCAGCATCTTGGAAGCTTCTGGTTTCGGAATGAGCTGGATAATTGAACAGCCGGGCATGGGATTCCAATGTTTTGGCGTTCAAGTGGGGGAGCTGTCTCCCATAGGCCACTCCCAGCTTAGGGTTGTTTTCGAATGCTTGTACCAGTTTTTCAATGGCACTATGATCAGCAAGGATGGCATCTTGGGTCAGGAAGACAAAAATAGTTGCATCTGGATAAGTCTCCACCGCAAGTTGTCTGGTGCCCCCATGGTCAAAATCCTTTTTGTCAATCTTGATTACATCAAAGCCTTTAATCAGCCCGGCGGACAGTGTTTGGTCTGTGGAGCCAGAGTCAATGATGACTTTTCTGTGTAGGGAAAGGGTTTGCCTGTTGATGCTCTCAATTATTTCAGGCCATTTGTCACCTGCATTAAGGGTAGGGATATATAGGTTGATCTTCATGGTTTCCTTTTAGTCTATACTTTGTGTCACCTTTACCTCTCCAAAATGAGTGCTGCCATTGATGATTTTTTCAGCTACCATATTGGCTGTCCCTGTTCCTTCCATCAGTAGGGCGACTTGGCCATTCTTGCCAAAGTGTTGGTTATTGCTCAATTGGAGCCCTTTGGGATTTGTAGTTTTGATGGTTTGGAATGTTTGGCCACTCTCCAGCACCTTCAATATGTTGTTTTCAACTTTCAGGCCTTCAGATCCATCGTCAGTAATGCAGGCATTGCTGGCCAAGATTTCATTGTTCAAGATGGCTACATTTTTGGCCATATTCCTGACCACAATACCAGTAGAATGGCTACTGTTTATCGTGTTACTTTTCAATAGCACTCCATCTGCTTTTACCAATAAAATGCATGGGGTGGTGCTGCTACTTTTGATTGTGTTTTCCTCTAGTAGGACTTTTCCAATTAGGTTAATGTTGAGGGTAGCCTTGTTGAATTCATTTTTTCTGACTTTCAAGGAGTCGATATGAAGACCATTTGGCATGTGCATGGTATTCATGGTGTTGTTTTCCAGTAAGATTTTTCTGGCTGACACATTATTGATAAAGGTGATCTCCCGTAACTGATTGGCTTTCATATGTAGGTCAAGCAATTGACCGACCACTTCCACTTCATTATCTGCTTTATTGTGGTCAATATTAATGATGCCACATTTTTCCAAATAAATAGCGGGCCTGTTATTTCCTTCGGCCGTATTGTATTGGATGGTCACGCCGGAAACATTCACCAAGGTGGCAATCCCCGACCCGTCAGGGGTAGGTTCTCCACGGACAAAACCGTTTGCTTTGCTCTTGTTATTATAAATCAGGGAATGGATGTTCAGTATTTTCCGGGTAGAGCGGTTATTGATGTCTATGGCATCTCCAGCATTTTCTTCCAGTATATTATTGACAAAGTGGAAATCCCTTTCATTGGCCCGACCTCCAAAAGCTACCTGGATGCCACTCATGCCGTTTTTATAAATATGGCTGTCGGTGACATCCACATGGTGACTGCTGTGGATGAACACCCCGTTTTCTCCATTATGGTGGATATTGGCCTCATGGATTTGTACAAACCTACTTTCCAAGACCCTGATGCCTGTTCCGGGTTGGTAGCTGTCCGTGAATTTCCGCGGCATACCATAATGGGATATGGTGGTCTTTAGTATTTTTGCTCCAATACAACGGTAAAGGAGAATACCAGCGAAAGACCTTAGTTTGGTAGAGTCTCCTTTAAGCGAAGACTGGTCAATGATGATGTTTTCACTTTTGGAGAGATAGATGGATTCATTTTGGGTTTGGGTCCGAACTGATAAATAGATATTGGAAACTTCATTTCCCCGGAAGAGGGGTGCAGTCGAACTTTGTTGGTTTTTATTGTACTCTTGATTTTTATCCAGTACTTGCTTCAGTAGTCCGGCAGATTTGATGTTTACCCCGGATTTTAGACCCAAGGCCTTTACCAAGTAGGTTCCTTCCGGAATCCACACCGTATCTCCCGGCTGGGCCTTGGAGATAGTGGCCTGAATGGCTTTGGTGTCATCAGTTAGTCCATCACCTTTGGCATTTTCTGATTTCACATTCCAAGTTTTGGCAGTTGTATTTGAAGACTGAACTGCCAGAAGGGGTGAAGTGCCCAGCAGGCAAAACACACAAAACAATATCCAATAGGTTAAGCGACTACTATTCACGTTGGTTCCAATTAAGCTGTTTAAGAGAGTATGAGTTTCCAGGTTTCTTGGGCAGTGGCAGACCAAGGAAATTCCAGTGCACGTTCTTTTCCCAAGGTCACACAGTCTTCATAAGTGCTCTGGTCATACACCAGCGTTTCTATTCCACCTTTGATCGCTTCCAGATCGAGTGGGTCCACACAAAGGGCTGCGCTACCTGCAATTTCCGGCAAAGCACTTACCGAAGAAGTCAATACCGGCGTGCCAGAAGCCATGGACTCCAAGACAGGAATGCCAAAGCCTTCCATCAAAGAAGCAAATAAGGTGGCATAGGCCCCCTTGTACACTTTGGGCAAGTCTGCCTCTGGGATAAATCCCAAGAACCGTACCTTTTTTTGAATACCCAGTTTTTGGATCAGTGTTTCGAGCTCCTCATCAGGCTTGCCACTGAGGGCAAAGATGAATTCATCAGGAATCTTTGCCTGAGCAAATGCTTGGAGCATAGCGGGAATGTTTTTATTGGTTCGGCGATTGCCTACATAGAGAAAATAGGGGCGTCCAAGACTAAAGGTGGATTCATTGTTCAGGAAATGTTCATCCACTCCATTGTAGATAACCGTGATCAAATGTTCAGGGATTCCCAGGAGTTCTATCAGTTGGTTCTTACTGAAATGAGAAACAGTGACCACTTGCTTGGCTCTTTTGGCCAAACGGGCAATGACCTGTTGATAGTAGATTTTATGCATGGCGGAATAGTAAAACAAATGCATCAAATCATGAACCGTGAAGATGTAAGGCATCCTGGAAAATAGTGGAGGCATAAAGGAAGGGCTGTAAAAGACATCAGCTTGGGACTGAAGTGTTTCCCATCCCAAGGCAGCTGGAGAAAACAGGCTACCCAATCCTGCTTTGCTTTTGATCCATGAACAGGCTGCTTCAGGCGGTCTGGCTTCCATCACCTCCTTGTATAACCGGCCAATGCCCGTATCGCCAGCCCACCTACCGTCTATTAATACCTTTTTTGGATTGGTCATATTCCTATTTTAATTTGGCCAAAATCTATTTTACCTAGCATGCTAAAAAGGGATAGCAGAAGAAGGTAGATAACAAGGTCATTGTCGTATCCAGAATAAAGGATGCACATAATGGCTATGAGTGGCAAAAAGCATGCTATCCACCAATGGGGCTTTGGGCTTTGCTGATAACACTTTTTGATAAAGTAAACCAAAAAAAGGAGGTAGGAGAGAAAGCCTATGATGCCCAATTCCAAATAAGTGGTCATGAAAGTATTGTGGATATGGGGCTCCCCATGATAGAAATCAGCGTATTTTGAAAGGAAGGATGGCGCACTCATAAAACCATTTCCCCAGGGAGAAATGGTCAGGAAATGCTCATAAAAAGCTTTCCAATATACTAGCCTGACCCCCATGCCGTCATTGGAGGCAGTGAGCTGGTCTATCCGAATGACCTTGTCCAAAATAAAGGGAGATATGGCAATAAGCAGTACCAAGATGATGATCCGATACTTTTTGGTAGAGGATGCCCATAATAAATAGCCACAACCCAACAGCAATGCTACAATGGGAGTTCGGGACAGGGAAAGGTAAGCCAAAATAAAAATGGCTATTATTCGCCAGCATTTGATCCTATTCAGTTGGATGACCGGAATGAGAATGTAGATGAATCCCAATAAGGCGATTCGGGCGCCAAACATATTTTTATCATCCAATCCCCAAAAGAAAAGGTTTGCGCTGTAAAGCATGCTGGCCTGGCCGGAAGAACTGCTGCCTGCCAAAAGCCTGAAGTTTAAAGCTTGGTGGTAAACCAATAATTGAATGAACACCAATACAAAAAGCAGGTGCAGCGTCCAATTGATCAATTGGAGCAATCGGCTATTGTCTCTTTGTGAAATCCAGTTTGCCGCTGAGAAAAGGAACAGGAAGTTGATCAGGAGCTTGGCCAGATTGGCTATCATTGCACTTTGACCCCCATAGTGAAAGCCAAAACTGATCAAGGCATAAGCGCTGAAGATGGTCAAAAATAGAGCCCAAGTGGGAAAGGTTTTGCTTTTGGTTTCCCAAATTGAGATAATGGAAGAAACCAGGAATACGATAGGGTAAACTTTAATGGGGAAACAAGTAGAAAGTATTGAGAGACAAAACAGCCACTCTGAAACTTGAACGGTTCTCCATTGAAAATGGCCGGAAGACATATTGGGGTATGTAGGAGTTTCATTCATATTTCATCCCATGAATTGACTCCCAATGTTTCCTTAATGGCCATCTCATATTCATTCAAAAGGCGTTCTTTGTCCAAAATTTCAGCTACCGAACTTCTGGCGTTGGCACTTAGCTTATTGTACAAGTTTTCGTCCTTATAAAGCCGCGTAAGTGCTTGATCCAAGGAGTTTGGCACCGAGGCATCCACGAAAAGCCCATTGAAACCATCCCTGACCGTTTCTTTTAACCCACCGGCACGATTGGCAATAACGGGGATATGATGAGCCAAGGCCTCTATGGCCACCATCCCCAGAGGCTCTTCCCATAGGGAGGGGACTACCAGTACATCGATTTTTGCAAAAAGATCTTCCGGCTTGGTATGGCCGATAAAGTGAATGTCGGGGTCTTTTACCATTGATTTTAGGTAGGTTTCATATGCTTCCTTTCCTTTTCCAGCAATGGTCAGGGTACCTAGGTAGTTTCTGTTTTTGAAGGAATGGATAAGCCATTCAATTCCTTTGATCTTAGAAAGGGTCCCTAGGTAACCGATATTGATTTGGTTACGGGTATTGCGTTTCCTAGGAAGGCCAGAGGAAGGAATATCTCTTGTATTGTGGATCACATACTGTTTTGAAGTCGTGAAATAGCCCTGACCAGTAAATCGCTCCAAAATACTCTTGCTAATTCCTACCACGGATGAAACCTGAAAGGACTTTTTCTGGTGTTTGGATCGGAGTAGGCTACATTGCAGGCAAGGGGTTTCACAAGCTTTGTCTCCCTTGTACATATTGCTATTGGGGCAAAGCAGGTACATGTCGTGCAATACCTGCATCAGCGGGATTTGGTGAAGGGTGATTTCATCCCACACTGCAATAGACCAGCCCGCTAGGTTATGACAGGACACCAAATCCGGTTTTTCCTTTTTGATGACCTCTTTTACATATTGTCTCATAGTGGCGTTGTATTGGTCTTTTAAGTGCCACTTTAAGCGTTTCAAAGTGGATGGCTTATTTTTGTCATAAGGCCAATAGCTGTTTTTTAACCTCGCCCGATAAACTTTCACCCCGTCCACTACATTCGAAGAAAGGCCATTTTCTGGAGACAAGCTCAATACCACCACTTCAATTCCTTTGGACTGCATTCCTTCCACTAGCAGTTTCAGTGAAAGTTCTGCTCCCCCTCTGATGTCCGGGGCATAAAGTGAATTGATATAGAGTATTTTCATTGTTCTTTTATCCGTTAGCAAATGGGATTTCCCTATTATTTATTGGGGAGTATTTAGAAGCTCCTTATAAACCTGAAGGAGCTGTTTGCCTACCATTTCTTTGGACTGATGATGTTTCAAATAATGGTACATTTTAACTCCCATCTCTTCCAAGCGATTAGGTTGTTCAGCTTTTGTCTTGATGGCTTTCTTGACCATCAGGTGGAGCTGTTCTTGGTGGTCCTGCTCTGATTGGTACCGATAACTGAAAAAGCTTTCATTTACCCTTTTCATATCAACCAATGTGCCAATTTCAGGACATATCACTGTTTTTTTGTATGAAAATGCCAGGATCACCGTTCCTGAATTCAGGCTGCTATTCAGGTCATAGGGGAGGATCAAAAGGTCAGCTTGCCCTATTAATTTGGGCAGTTGTTCATCTGGGATAAATTGCAGCTTTAAACGGACATTGGGGTAAGGTTTTGCCAAGGCAGAAAGTTGGTGGTAGTAATCCTTGGTTTTGGGTTTTCCTGCTATGGTCAACTCTACTTCATCTCCAAATTTCCCTACCGTTTCGATAAGCAATTCAATATTCTTATAAGGTTTTACTGCGCCAAGGAATAGAAGCTGCAGCGCTTGATTGCTAGGTTTTGGTTTATTGATCACAGGTCCATAACTTCCGATAAAATCAGGATGGGGAATGTAGTGGATTTTGGAAGCACTTTTGGGATGTTGTTGTACAAGCATCGCCCGGGAGATTTCACTATGGATGATAATGGCATCCGCCCATTTGATCAGCAGTTGGGTAAGGGTTTGGCTGAGTTTTCCTGTTTTCTTTTCGTGGGATACGCGGTTGTGCTGGGTCCATACCAGTTTTTTTCCTGCCAGTCTAATGGCCGTCAAAACGGTTAGTTTCCTAAAAAAGCTCTTGATGGCTTTGGTCTGGCTACGATCATCTAAGTTTTCAAACCAATTGAGGTGTACAAGTTGAATCCGCTTAAAATGATCAGCACTGGAGAGAATGGTATCCAGCTCATGAACCTGGAAACCAGCTGAATTAAGCGGGGAGACCATGATATGGATATACTTGTTTTCCTTATTCAGGGGTGGGTTGAAAACGATATGCATTCGAGTGCTTTTTAGGCTTTGTTTCTCATGTTTCTACTTTTGGCAGCCGCCAGGAGGATATCTTTGGCTGCTAGTCCGTACTGTTTGCGGTGTCTTAACCAAATCCACACATTGGGAACCTTGCTGCCAGCCATAATTTTGGTCATGGTAAATATTTTCCGCTCAGTCATGTAATGGTCCTGATTTTCAACCAAGTGTCTGTACACGACCTGTACTTTTTTTTCTTGAGGGTTTTCCAGTAAAAAGGCTTTTAGCCAAGCGGCATAACCCAAGTCTGCTTCAAGTTTCATCAGTCCATTGCTGGAGGTGGAGGAAATGGACAGGCCATGGCTCCTGTATTTGAAAACGGGCTTATTGCTATGGGCGATGCCGTTTTCTGCTGAGGCAATAAAAGCAGTAATGTCGTCTGATCCCCAGGCAAGAGGAAGGTGGAAAAAACCTCCTTGTTTTTTTAAGCTCTCTGTTTTATAGAGATAATCAGAAATATAATTGGAGCGTAACTGTTCTAATCGGTGCCAAATGCTATCATACACATTTTCAAATGGAGGCAAGGCTGGAGTCAGTAATCGAGTATCCCCATTATCATCAATAATTTGACTTCTGCAATGGTAAACATTGAGGTCTGGGTATTGGCTGATCATCCGGGAAAATTCTTCCAAATAATCAGGTTCCAGCAGGTCATCGTCTCCCATGATGACAATATATTCCCCTTTGGCCAAAGAAAGACATTTGTTCCAGTTGTCCACCAAATTCAGGGCTCCCACATTGCTTTGGTTTTTATGATACTGTATCCTGGGGTCATCAAAGTGGGTAACCACTTCTTCAATGGGCTGGGGGCTACAGTCGTTGAGAATGATCAGCTCAAAATCTTTTACAGTTTGGTCAAGGATACTTTCGATGCACTCCTTGAGGAACTTGCTTTTGTAGGCTGGGATGCAAATGGAATATTTCACTGAATTATTCTTTGGCATGCGTTTATGGTTTCTTTAACAAATTGTTTCTCAGGTAGTCGATATCGGAAGTTTTGACAACAAAAGCCCAATGGTAAGCTAGAAAAGCCAGGAAGAAAATTGCTGACTTGATCAATATTTCAAGATAGGGATTTTGAAAGTGTAGACTGTTTCCGATAAAATAGGCTATACCAAGTGCAATAACTGCGCCTAAGACAGAAGGCATAAAAGCTCGAAAGAAAATCTTGATGCTATCCAGTTTTAATATTTTAGGGATATAATAGAAATAGAAGAAACCCATTTGAATGAGCATATAAGCTAGATACCCGATCACAGCAGCTCCCACTCCCATTTCTTCTGCGAAAATAGCCGTGATGGGCAAGGAAATCAGACAACCAATGGCAGCAGAGTAGATCAAAGCTTTAGTCTTGCCAGAGGACAGTACCAAGCTGGCAACGGGAGTGTTGTGCATGGAAAGGAGTACTGTCAATAGCCAAATGATCAACCAGGTGCTCAGACTGAGGTAATCTTCACCCATATAGAGGATCAATAGGTTGTCAGCATTTAAGATGAGTGCAAAAACCACCAACGTCAGGAAGACAGAAATATACCTAGTGGCTTCAAAGACCATTTTCTCCATTTTCTGTTTGTTATTTTCTGCATGGGCCTTGGAAGCAGAAGGAAGTAAAACCTGAAGAAAGATGCTGCCAAAAGACATGATCAGGTTAGCGATGGTTTGGATCACACGGTAATCTGTGAGGACATCGATACCTGATGCATATTTGGCCAATAGGATAGGCCTTAGTTCTTTGGCAGAAAACTGAAACAAGCCCATGGCAAAAATAGCCATACTGTATCCCATGATGATTTTGAATGCCTTACCGTCCCATTTGGGCCACAATAGCTTTCGGATTCCTACGGGATAAACTTTGAGTTTATGCACATAAAATGGAATCACGACCAAAAGAGAAAGCGTGTAAAAGAAGAAATATAAACTTAAGGTCCATTTAAACTGGACTGCGGCCAGGGCGATTAGAAAGTTCAGTATGCTGCTGATAACAGTAACACGATTGATATAGCCCAGTTCGTCCTTAGCGCTAAGCAGTTGGATAACCACATTAGAAAGCCAATTAAAAACCGTACTGGCTGCCAAGATGTACATCATGATCTTGTAAGTGGGGGCTTGTTCAGCAGAGATATTGAAAAATTCCCTTCCAAAGTCGGCCATAAAAACAAATATGAGTGCATTGGCCAAGCCAATCAAGCCATAAAAGACCATGCTGGATCGAGAAGCTTTTGCGATCTTTTCATACTCCGACTTTGATTCCCACATGGCAAAGAAACGAACCGACCCGATATTCATTCCCAAGTCCATCAGTCTCAGGTAAGCGTTCAAAGAAAAAGCCAAAGCAATCAAACCATAGTCTGCCTTTCCGTAATACCCAACCAATAGGGGAATGGTGACGAATTTAGCGACTGCATCGAGGACTTTGGCAGCAATGCCCCAAACAGAGCCAGAGAATATTTTTTTGACGGGTGATTGTCCTGCCATGTGTTTCAGATGAATAAATTAAATTACTGAAAAGTATGCTTTATTTAATATACATAAGGGTTAATATGCATGAGTCCACCAATTGGGATAATGTGATACATAGCAATCTTAGTGCTAAAAACCATTGCTAAGGTTTACATTCATGAAATATGGTAAGAAATTTAAAGTAAGATGACTGACAATTATATTGCTTAATCATTTTCCTAAAATTAATAGAACAGGGATTTAGTGGGAGAAATAATTATGGAATAGAAAAAGAGGTAAGTTTTTTGCATATCAGAAGAAATATGGAAAACATCTTAATTATTGGGGCTTTTGATCGGTATAACTATGGGGACCTTCTCTTTCCCATCATCATTGAAAAGCAAATGGAAACCTACAGGAAGGGCTTTAGGTTTAGGTTTTTTGGATTGGTGGAAAGTGATCTCAGCCATGAGGGAGGCAAGCCAACCGAAAGTCTGGCCGCTTTTTATGCAGCCTGTGAAGCCCAAAATGAAGGAAACATCCATGTTATAGTGGCGGGTGGTGAAGCATTGGGGGTGACCTGGCATTCTCTCTGGGCAGCTTTGAACCCAACCTACCAAAAAATCCATCGTTACCGCTACAGGTTGTCCCAATATGTTGATCTGAATAAGTTGGCCAAGAGGTTCCTGAAAGGCAAAACGACACTTCCTTTCCTTTTTGCCAAAGAGGATTTCAATAATGTTCAATCAGTGATTTTAAATTCTTTAGGTGGTTCAGGCATCAAAAAAGCTTTCTTTGAACAATATCCTTTTGCCAAGTCCAAGTTGATGAATGTGGACTACTTGGCGGTAAGAGATCAACTTACAGTCGATAATCTGGCTGAAAATAATTTAAAGGCAGCTTTATTGCCTGATTCTGCTGTGCTGATGTCCAAGTTTTTCCCTAATGAAGAATTGGTACAGAAAGTCACTTCCGAAGTACGGAGTTACGTTCAAGAAAATCGAGGTGATTATCTTTTCTTCCAGATCAACAAGAAAAACTCTGAAGGAAAAGAAAAGATCATCGCTGATCAGCTGGATGAAATTTACCAAAAGACCAATACCAAACTTTGTCTATGTCCCATTGGGAAGGCTTTGGATCATGATGATCATTTGGCATTGGCAGCAGTGAAGGACTTTCTAAGAAGTCCCCATGATTATTTTGATGCTGATAATATTTGGGACATCATGTATTTGATTGCCAATTCCAAAGCTTATGCAGGAACCAGTTTGCATGGAGCCATTACTGCCATGAGTTATGCTGTGCCCCATGTGGGTTTAGTTGTGGAGAAATTGGACGCGTATTTAAACACATGGGGAGTGGAAGGCAATCAGTGTGCCGTTCCCTTTGAGCAACTTTATGAGCAATTTAAAGTGGTCACGGAAATTGCTCATGAAAGATACCATGAAAAGCAACAATGGCAGATTTCGCTGATGGAGGAAGCTTTTGATCGAATGGTGGATTTGGTAAGTCAAAAAAAGGAAGAAGTGTAGTGTGAAGGCTTAATTGATTGGTCAGTATTTTTCTTCTAAAAGCCAGTTGGTGTAAATTTATGTGCCTTTCAGGAAAATATCAAGTATCTTAAAAAACCTATTGGTAAAGAGTTGAAGCAGAATGTTTTTGACTCAATTTTAAGTTTACAGCAACCCGAAATATGGACCAGCCCAAAAACCGATTGATTTCCATTCTAGGCCCGGAAGAATTCACGGGTATAAAAATTACTGCCCCTAAAGCCTATGCAGCAGGGCTTCCCGCGATCAAAGTGGCCTTGGATCATGCCATGAAAGAAATGGGGATAAAACGTTCTGTTGCTACTTTATCGAAGTTAAACCAGAAAGATGGTATTGACTGTCCGGGTTGTGCTTGGCCAGATCCTGCCAAGCGCTCTTCTTTGGGAGAGTTTTGTGAAAATGGTGTTAAGGCCATTGCTGAAGAGGCAACTACCAAAAGGGTAGATCCCAGCTTTTTTGCACAGCACTCTATCTCTGAAATGTCCCACTGGTCAGATTATGAAATTGGAAAAAGCGGACGAATCACTGCTCCAGTAATTCTTAGTCCAGACCAGACACATTATGAATCCATTACCTGGGAAAATGCCTTCAAGGTAATAGCCGATCACCTTCAAGCTTTGTCAAGCCCGGATGAAGCCGTGTTTTATACCTCTGGTAGGTCAAGTAATGAAGCGGCCTTTTTATATGGACTTTTTGCGCGCGCTTTTGGAACCAATAATATGCCTGACTGTTCGAATATGTGCCATGAATCTAGCGGGGTGGGATTGGGAGAGACCTTGGGAATAGGAAAGGGGTCTGTGACTTTAGAAGATATGTACCATGCAGAGGTGGTGATGGTAATGGGGCAAAACCCAGGGACAAATCACCCCAGGATGCTTTCAGCTTTGGAAAAGTGCAAAGCGAATGGGGGAAAGATCATCGCTGTGAATCCATTGGAAGAAGCTGGGCTGATTCGCTTTAAGAACCCTCAGGAAGTAAAAGGTCTGGTGGGTGGAGGCGTTTCCTTGACTGATATTTTTCTGCAAGTAAAGATCAATCAGGATGTAGCACTGATAAAATTGATCGTAAAGAAAATGGCCAAGTTGGATGCTGTTTCGGGGGATGTATTTGATCATGATTTTATCCATAAGTACACAGAAGGTTATGCGGAGATGATGGAGGATTTAGAAAGGTATGATGAACAAGAACTTTTGAATTTGACCGGCCTGGATGAGGAGAAAGTGGATGCTGTAGTGAGCCTATTGGCCAAAAAGCAGAGAATTATTATCTGTTGGGCGATGGGGCTTACCCAACATAAAAATGGGGTAGACAATATCAAGGCATGTGTGAACCTATTGCTGTTGAAGGGAAGCATTGGCAAAAAGGGAGCTGGTACTTGTCCGGTGAGAGGACACAGCAATGTACAGGGAGATAGGACGGTGGGTATCACCCATCATGTTTCCCCAAAACTCAATGCTTCCTTCAAAAAGGTTTTTGGTTTTGATCCTCCGAAAAAGCAAGGTTTGGATGTGGTGAATTGCATCAAAGCTATGCATGAGGGGAAAGCAAAGGTTTTTGTGGCTTTGGGAGGTAATTTTCTTTCTGCGGCTTCAGATACCCTCTATACTGGGGAGGCATTGCAAAATTGTGACTTGACCGTTTCCATCAGTACCAAGTTGAACCGGACACATTTGGTTCCAGGAAGGACTTCTTTAATCTTACCTACCTTGGGCAGGACCGAAATGGATACCCATTCAGGAAGAGAAAGAGTGGTGACTGTTGAAAATAGCATGGGCAGGGTGCATCAGTCACATGGAAGACTCCAACCTGCATCGGATCATCTGATGAGTGAACCAGGGATTGTATCCCAAATGGCACAAGCCTATTTTACATCCAGCTCCACAATAGACTGGAAAGGCTTGGGCGAAGATTATGATTTGATTCGTGAAAAAATATCAGCCGTATTTGAAGGCTTTGAGCAGTACAGTGAACGCTCTAAAGGAGGAGGGTTTGATCTGCCGAATCATGCCCGACATGGAGATTTTTCTTCCATGCCTGGAGGAAAGGCCCGTTTCAGTATTTGCAGCTTGCCAGATCATCAATTGACAGGGGCAAAATTCTTACTGATGACCATCCGCTCCCATGATCAGTTCAATACCACTATCTATGGCTTGAATGACAGGTACCGGGGGATTTATAATGAAAGGAGGGTGGTATTGATCAATCCAAAGGATGCTGAAGAGCTAGGTCTTAAAAAATCAGATCAGGTGGATCTGGTCAGCAGGTATAATGGACAAGAAAGAAAGGCACGTAAATTCCTGATTGTGCCTTATAACATTCCAAGAGGGAACTTGGCCGCCTATTTCCCAGAAACCAATGTGCTTATTCCCAATGATCAATATGCCGACAAAAGCAATACACCGATTAGTAAATCCATTGAGGTAGATTTAGTTTTTTAGTGTTAGGAAAGTACCTCTAATAGATTAATTGATAGCATCATTTATTGGTTGGTCATTGCCAAATTGGAAACCATTCTAAACAGAAAAATCCTGTTGATCAAAACCCCAAAATGAACCAATATGAAAAGAACTATTTTTACTTTGATCCTAAGTGTAGGGGCAGTAATAGCTGCTTATGCTATTTCTCTTGAGAAGGAAGTGTATCAGGCAGATGTAGTTATTTATGGAGGAACCTCGGCTGCAGTGATTGCTGCGGTGGAAGTTAGCCAATCTGGTAAATCCGTATTGGTGGTTTCTCCTGACCAGCATTTGGGAGGTTTGTCCTCAGGAGGCTTGGGTTTTACCGATACTGGAAACAAGGCAACCATAGGTGGTTTAGCCAGGGATTTTTACCATCGGGTCTATCAACATTATCAGACGACTGAGGCTTGGCCATGGCAGGAAAGGAGTGAATATGGCAATAAGGGACAAGGTACTCCGGCCATTGATGGAGAAAACAGAACCATGTGGATTTTTGAGCCTCATGTGGCCGAAGAGGTTTTTGAGGATTTGGTAAAAGAAAATAATATTAAAGTATTCAGAGATGAATGGCTGGATAGAGAGAAAGGAGTAAAGCTTAAAAAGGGTGTAATAAAAAGTATTACCATGCTTTCCGGGAAGGTTTTTGAGGCGGAAGTTTTTATTGATGCCACTTATGAAGGTGATTTGATGGCCTCAGCTGGTGTTTCATATCATGTGGGAAGGGAATCCAATGATACTTATGGAGAAATCTGGAATGGTATACAAAAAGGTGCCCATCACCATGGACATTATTTTAAATCCCCAGTGGACCCTTACCTGGGAAAAGGTGATGCCAGCAGTGGTTTGCTACCATATATTCAAAAAGGGTACCCTGGCGAAAATGGGAACGGGGATCACAAAATCCAAGCTTATTGCTTTCGGTTATGTATGAGCAATCATCCCGACAATCGAGTACCATTCCCAAAACCAAAAAATTATGATCCCTCAAATTATGCCTTATTGGCCAGGGTGTTTGAATCAGGTTGGGATGAGTGGTTTGATAAATTTGATGCTATTCCGAATCGGAAAACAGATACCAATAACCATGGTCCCTTCAGTAGTGATTTTATTGGAGGAAACTATGCCTATCCAGAGGCTTCTTATGAAGAGCGGAACCAAATCATAGAAGCGCACAAGCAGTATCAGCAGGGTCTGCTTTATTATGTTAGCCATGATCCCCAAGTGCCCTTGGAAGTTCGAGAAAAGATGCAAAGTTGGGGCTTGGCCAAAGATGAGTTTACCGATAATGGTAACTGGCCTCATCAACTGTACATCCGTGAAGCCAGAAGGATGATAGGGAAAGAGGTAATGACCGAGTTGGAGGTTATGGGAGAGAAACCTGTACTTAATTCCATAGGAATGGGGTCTTATAGTATTGACTCCCATAATGTACAGCGTTATGTTACAGAGGAAGGCCATGTGCAAAATGAAGGGGATATTGGAGTACATCCCCATGATCCTTATTCCATTTCCTTCGGGGCGATCTTACCTAAGAAAAAAGAATGTGAGAATCTACTGGTGCCAGTATGTGTTTCCGCTAGCCATTCAGCTTTTGGGTCTGTGCGGATGGAGCCCGTATTTATGATTTTGGGACAGTCTGCTGCTGTCACAGCGGTCTTGGCCATCGATTCAAATATTCCTGTTCAAGAGGTCGATTATAATACATTAAGCAAGAGGCTTGTCGAAAAGGAGGCGGTATTGTATTTGGAGAAATAGGGTTTTTGATGTCCCAAGTGGGAAGTTTGAAGTACACAGAATGGCTTTGGTACTCTTAAGTTTTTGGTAACCATAGCTTTGATTCCTAGTTGAATCTGGTGTAGTGCATTGCAAATAGGGGGAGAGTTTTTTCTATAGTATTTATACCTTACGATCTGAACATCTATCAGAAGTTGTACTGGATCATGACTTTAAGTGATAAAGGTGTTCCAGGTGTAAAATGGATTTCCTCAACAGGTTCAGTTTCAAATTGTAATTTTGATTCGGTGGCGAACTGGGTTTCATTCCATTCAGTGTCAAAAAGGTTTTGTACCTGAACCCCAATGTTATATTTTTTTCTCTTGTATCCAGCATTTAAGTCCGTAACGGTATAGCCCTTAGCCACTATTGAATTATCCTCATTTGCAGGACGGCTATTTATATGACGGACATTGATGCTTCCATAAAATCCGGTTTGATGTATGATATTAATGCCACTCACCAATGTAAAGTCAGGTGCTAAGGGAATGAAATCTTCTCCTTTCGATTCTTCAATAGCGCGGGCATGGGTGTAATTGGCGTCCAAATTCCAAAATAACCAAGGTAATGGTTGGTAACGGTAACTTAAGTCTAGGCCTTTCCGTCTGGTTTTTCCACTAGGCTCGACAATTCCCGCATCCCCTACATATACCAACTCCTGCTCTAAATACAAATACCAATAGGCAAGGTTTAATAGCATCTTAGGTGTGGGTTTCCAAATAAAGCCTCCGTCAAATCCATAGGCGGCGGGAAGTATATGGTTGCCTTTTTCGGCTACTACCACACGGGTATCATTGGAATGGAAACCTTTTCCCGTTTTGATATACAACTGGAGTTGCTCTGTTTGATTGTAAAGAATATTGAATTTGGGACTGATAATGGCCTTAGTTTCTTCTTGTGTAGAATAGGTAGGTAGTAGGGCATCGTTATATTGAAAGTCGAAATAATCTACTCGTACAGAAGGGTTGAATGTCCATCGGTTTAGGTTTACAGTAGTACCCAAGTAAGCTCCCAAGTTGGTTTCATTGATATCACCAAGCTTAATTTGCCCCAAGGTTTCTCTTCTGTTGAGGGTATGTGAAAGTTCATTTGAATTGCTTTGGTCATTGCGAAGGCTGATGCCTGCCTGCCAGTTACCATTTAACGTATTGGTTGTAAATGAGGTATTGTATTCGCTGTTGAAGCCATAGATAGTGCGGTCTTCTTTTTGTTTGATTTGATCACCATTGATAGGATCCTCCAAGAAAAACGTAAAATTTGAATAGAGCTCAAAATCGTATTGACTGAGGTAAATGTTGCTTTTAAGAGATGAATTTTCATCAATAATTTTCTCATGGTTGATCAATAGGTTACTTCTAGCGGTATTGCCTCCCTCAGTGTCATCTATCGCGCCAAATCGTGAAATCATGCCACTATCAACAGCACGTTGTGGAATTTGTCCTGAGGCATCCCATTTACTGTCAAAGTAGGAAGCGGTAACCCCCAGTTTATCAGTATTGGACAGCATACCTGTATATTTTCCAAAAAAGTTTATTCTGTTAAAATTTTGAGGACTTTCAAATGGGCCATCTGTAGCCAAATATTCGGTGGCCACATAAGCGTTATGGTCGTTGCTTTCCACCAAATTGAACATGCCCAATAAGCGATAGGTATCAAATTGGCCAGCTTCCAGTTTAATGGAACTATACTCCAATTTCTTCTTGGTCATAAAATCCACATAGCCGGCAGTTGTGAAGTTGCCTTTGTTCTGATAATAGGGGCCTTTTCCAAAATCTATTTTATCAAGGGTTTCGGGGATTACAAAATGCAAATCAGAATACCCTTGTCCATGTGCATGAGATACCATATTAACCGGCATCCCGTCCACTGTAATGTTAATATCAGTTCCATGGTCAATATCGAAGCCCCTAAGAAATATTTGTTCTGCTTTGCCACCGCCTGCATGTTGACCGATAAACAGACCGGGAACCTTACGTAGGATATCCTGTGAAGAATTTACTGGGTTTGTCTGAACATCAATGTCTGTTATGACATGGAGTGCATCCACCTGAGGCCTGATCACTACTTCCTCCAAGCTGATGGGCTTGGACTGTAGTTGAACAGTTAGAAGGGCTTTTAAGTTGTCCAGTACTATTTGACGGTTTTGATAGCCAATACAGGAAAACTGTAAAGTGTCTCCCAGCGAAATTCTTTCCATAGAAAAACCACCTGTTTCGTTAGAATGGGTATGATGGCCAGTGTTTTTATTTAAAATGTAAACTTCAGGTATGGCTTTTTGATACTCATCAACTAACTTTCCTGTGAGGGATTGGGCAAACAATGAGCAATTCAGCAATAGAAAAAGAATGGTTAATAAAAATGGTTTCATTTGATTACTTCTGTAAGCTGGTGGTTTTGTCCTAACTGTTTTGTGAAATTATTTTGGGAGAGATGCCGAACAAAATGGCATAATAAAATTAGGTCACAATCATTCAAGTTTTTAAATAATCATTAACCAGTTTAATGTGTATTCCTTTAAGGTTAAGCTCTGAATATTTACTCCTCACTATTAAATAAATTAAAAACAAGCTTATCGTCCGGCAGGATTTATTTAAATTTTACTTCGCGAATTTAATCAAGCCTTTTGTATTTTTTATCACTATGAGTCAGATTCCCCGCGCTTTTCCTCACTTTCCTATTTTGTGACCAGGTGTTTCATTCTAGCAATTAATTCCATCGGAGTTGCAATGTTTTGTTGAAGTCCATTGCAATGGCTTATACTTCTTAAAAAGCCTTTTGAGACACTTGATTTTGCCTAAAATTAGGTAACTTTAGTTATGCGGGTGTTCTTGTTAATAGCCATAATTATTCTCACTTCTTGTAGCTCCAAAATTGGCAGTATTAAGCGGGTGTATCGATCTTACGACCTACCTGAAGAGTCCGACCTTCAACAAAATTCTTATTTGAAATTACATCTAAAAGATGGAGGATTAGTGGTGTTTAAATCCTGGAAATTGGACACTGTTCATCATAGAGTCACAGGAAAGGGCTATCAATATGAGTCCAATCGAAAATCCCGAACCAAATTCTTTGAGTCGGATGTTTCTTTTGACGATTGTCTTTTGGCCGAAACCAATGATCCTGAAGGGGTGAATTTGATTTCACCTTTACTGATGACGTTCCCTACCATATTAGGTGTGACCACAGTACCATGTTTGTTGGATCCAAAGGCTTGTTTTGGTTCATGTCCCACCTTTTATTCTGTGGAGAATGATTCGCTAAAAATACAAGCAGAAGGGTTCTCATCCAGCATAGCAAAAAGCCTGGAGTCGATAGATTGTGATTATTTGGACATTGATCCAACAGATTCCATTATTTCTTTGGTGGTTAAAAACGAGGCTTACGAAACTCATTATATCCGTAATATTGACATTTTAGCTTTCCCTGTGATGGGCAAGGAAAAAGTGATGCAAACAAGCTCCGGGTTTTATAAGGTTTCAGATATTTTGAGAATACTAAACCCAGATCACAGTGAATGGATCCAAAAGCTAATAGATCTTGATGGAAGTGAATATTTTTCAGAAAGTGACCCTGATGACTTAAGTAAAAAGGAAACGATGACACTAAATATAAGTCCACAGTCAGCAGAATCTTTAGGTGTGGTAATAACCAATCGTCAATCATTGTTAACCACTTTTCTTTTTTATCAATCAATTGCCTATATGGGATCTGGTGCCGGAAGTTTGCTCGCTACCTATGAAAAAGAAGTTTCCAGAGGCCATCGGGTACCCGTCTCTATAATGGACATGCTAGGAGGTATTGAAGTAGAAGCAAGGATAAATGGAAAATGGCACAGGCTGGGAGAAGTAAATGAATCTGGGCCGATAGTATCTGATACACATTTGCTTCCTATAGAAGTTAGTGGCACAGTAGATCAAATCCGCCTTACAATGGTCAAGGGTTTATGGCGAATCGACGAAGTGGGTATTGTTAATATTATCGAGTCTGTGGATCCTTTGATCCTAACTCCAATGGAGTTAATTCACAACGGTTCTAATGACTTGCAGCTTCTCGCTAAGCTTAAGGATAGGTCATCATACTTGGTGAATTTACCCGGAGCAACGGATACTTTAAAATTCAGGATGCCCAATAACAAGAATGTAGAACTTTTTTTGAGATCAGAAGGGTATTATGTTGAATGGATGCGGGAGGACTGGCTGAGAGAAGAAGATCCAGACATGGTTAGGATGATGTTCCTCTCTCCCCGGAAATGGCTTAAGGAAATGGCCTCTAAGTATAAGTTGGTGGAGCCTATTATGGAGGAACTTTTTTGGTCAAGTAAATTCGTTGAACAATGAAACTTTACAATCTATGCCTCCTGATACTGGCAAGCAGCTTGTTTTTTTCTTGTCATGATAAAATGTACCGGAAAATTATTCCTTCCACGCGCAAACAGATCAAAATGAATCCATATGGATCTTATGCTGAATTGATGACTGTTTCTGAAAGAGTAGTTATTGGAGAAGCATTGGCTGTTTCGGAAGATACGCTCCTTATTTTGGGAGCTGTAAATGTGGAGAAAGTTTCCCTAAAGCATATCAAGCAAGTTAAATTTATTATCACAAGAAATGCAGCTGACAAATACCTGAAAGCAACGGCTATTTTGACCATTCCTGCTTTAATAGGTATAGTTGCCCATTCAGATTATTCAGGAGAGTTTGCTGCACTTGGACTCGTAACATTAGGGACAGGAGGTTTAGCAACATTAATTGAATCCGGAAGAAAAGGGGAAATTAAAACCTATCCGGGTGAGATCATTGACCTTTCCACTATTTCGGAGTATTGTAGGTTTCCTCAAGGGTTGCCTTCGGGTATTGATGTAGAATCCTTAAAGGGGCACCTGATCAAGTGATTATTATTTACTTTAATCAATGATTCAAATCTCTAGATCATATCGAGTTGAATACAGCCAGACCTTATTGCACAATTTGCCTTTTAAATTAATTATCCTGCTGATAAGACATAGTTGACTGAAAGTTCCGTTTTTTTTAAATTAGGGTTGATAAAAGATTAAAGAACCTTAACTTTTATAGTTATGAAAACATCTTATTTAGAGTATTACAAATTGATTTTGGATAAGGTGAGTTTTGATTCCTCTATTTGGGAAAAGGAATACCATAAGGCCTTATCCAATTTGAGCAAAGAGGAGGCTTTTGTGTTAAAACAGTGGGCCAATAATAAGTTTTTTCGAACCGACCGTTTATTGACCGGTCAAGCCAAAAGGCAACACGATGGTGTTTCTCTAAAACCTTCAAAGCGTAAGGAGGTAATATAAGTAACAGGTCAGTATCTACTGGCCTTTTTTTGGGCTGCTTTAGGTCTTTCCTTTAGTTTCGGTCCGCCAAATATGCTAGAGGAAGCCTTCAATTGATACGGCTATTTATTGTACTTTAGGCTTCTTGATCAAAAATGTCCTTTTAAATTGAAGTAACATATGGAATTTCCTGAACCAATTGGATCTGGGTCAACAGAAACTTTTGGTGAAAGGCCAAATACTGCTTTATCCTTACTGTAGTTTGGAGTGTGAAGTATTACTTAGTTCACATAAAGTCTTAAATAGAATAATATAATTAATAGGTTTCTTAAAATTGTACTTCTTGTAAAAAACATTGACCTAGGTGGCAGGGTAATCCCAGCTTTACCCCAGCTTTACCCCAGCTTTGATATAGCTTTGCCCTAGCTTTGGTATAGGGTTGCTATAGACCTTGGTAAGGTTGTGAGAAGTTTGAAGTACAAATAGGGTAGAGTCTGGGAGTTAGGTTTGTAGGACGGTAAAGTTTTGATCGTCCTGAAATGAAAATTGCATTTCCAGAAATGAAGGTATACAGAGCCCGTTGGGTTTAATGATTTGATTAACAAATGGTAGTGAGTTTAGCCTCCCTGCCATTTTTTTGATTACATTTTTCAGAATTCGTTTATTTAATAGTTTAGTAGACCTGGTTTTTCAGGTTAGTTTTTGTTTTCATGTTATTGAATAATAACAGCTAAATGAATTGACCATCTTTTTAGCCTCTGTAGTTGGTGGAAAGGATCTTGGGATTTGCAGCCTTTTGGTGTTATTATTAGGATATTACGATCTCAGAATATGGGATATTATTAAGGATAATATGGTCGTATCGTAACCTTAAAATAGGTAATTTGATTCAGGAGTTTTTTGGTGATCTTTTAGATGAATTTTTCGGTTGATTAAGTGGTCAAAGGCTAATGTACGTTTGTTAAAAAATGTTAAGTGTCTTGTAAATTTTTTCCTTCAATTTTATTATTGAAGCCGTATTTCTAAAGTACTATCATACAATAAATAGGCAAGGATTTAACTTTATTTATTTAACTTATAAATTTCACTTATTTATATTATGTCAGTAGTAAAAGTTTGCAAAAGTAGCCTCAGCGGGGGCCTATGCAGTTTATTGTCGCTATTTGTTATTTTTGTATTGGCTCTTTCTCCCTTGATTGTATGGGCAGAAAACAGCGATTCAGGTTCTTCATTTACTGCACGTTTGATCAATATTGAAGCACCGGTTAACGAGACTTTTCGTTACCAAACAACACTCCAAAACAATTCAGGAAAAACCCAGCGTTTTGAATTGAAATCAGAAGTTCCCGAGGGGTGGAGAGTAGTGTTCAAGGCCATGGGGAGCCAACTGACATCCATTAAATTGGAGCCAGGAAAATCTGAAAGCGTTAGTGTGGAAGTAAAGCCGGCTTATGGCGCAGAACCAGATCAATATAAAATTCCATTACATGCAGTTTCCGATGATGAATCATTGGAACTTGAACTTGAGGCCGTTGTGGAAGGGGCTTATGATTTGGAAATCAGCACTCCTACAGGTAGGTTAAGCGGGGAAATCACTGAAGGAAAAAAAGCTGAAATTCACCTTAAGGTGAAAAACACGGGATCTTTACCCCTAAATGAAATCTCCCTTTCATCCACGACTCCCCCCAATTGGGATGTCACATTTTCACCTTCGGAATTAAAGCAGCTTGACCCCGGTAAAACAGCTGATGTAGTGGCTACATTAATAGTTCCTGACAAAACCTTGGCCGGTGATTATGTCAGTAAGTTTACCGCAAAAAATGCTTCAAGTACAAGCTCTGCAACCTATAGGATGACGGTAAAGACCTCTATACTTTCAGGAGGAATTGGAGTTTTGGTGATATTTCTTGCCATTGGTTTTGTTTTTCAGCTAATCCGAAAATTCGGAAGAAGATAGGAATGTTATGGATCAGCAAATCATAAAGTTAACTGGCCTTACAAAACACTATGGTACTTTCAAGGCTGTCAATGAGTTGAACCTAAACATCAACAAGGGGGAAATATTTGGTCTTTTGGGCCCGAATGGAGCTGGAAAGACGACTACAATCCTTATGATAATGGGCTTAACAGAACCGACTGAGGGGACAGCTCATGTTTGTGGATACAATTCAACAAATGATCCCATATCAGTGAAAAAACATGTGGGGTATATGCCAGATAGTGTGGGCTTTTATGATAATATGACAGCCTTGGAAAACCTGATGTACATAGGGGAGTTGAATGGGATTCCTACTGATGAACTGGAGGAAAGAGCGCTGGAGGTTATGGATATTGTCGGGCTTTCAGAGGATGCTATTCATAAAAAGACAGCTGCCTATTCTAGGGGAATGAAGCAACGTTTGGGATTAGCTGAAGTACTTATTAAAAAGCCTCAGGTTATTATTCTGGATGAACCGACGCTTGGAATTGACCCAAGTGGGGTAAAAGAGTTTCTTTCACTGATAAGGAGATTGAGTAGGGAAAGAGGACTTACGGTATTACTTTCTTCACACCACCTTTATCAGGTACAGCAAGTATGTGATCGGGTCGGCATTTTTGTAAAAGGACAGCTTTTAGTAGAGGGAAATTTGGACAACCTTTCCAAGAAACTTTTTTCTGAGAAAACCCATGAAGTATGTATCAGTTTAAAGGATGAGGTTGAAATACCATGGAGGGAGGAATCAGCATTACTTCAGTTAGGCTATATTCAAAATGTATTAGTGGACGGTAAAAAAATTGAAATTACTAGTGTTGAGGATGTAACTCCTGAAATCGTAAGGTTTTTTGTGGAAAAGGGTTACCCTGTTACTGGAGTCCAAAAGAAAGAATATGGACTGGAAGATATTTACCAAAAGTATTTTGAAAATAATATAAGGGAGGAAATATATCCATGAAAGCAATCATAAATTCATTTGAGAGACATTATTTTACAAAATCATTGAATAATCCTGTCAATCCTTTTTGGGTAATGGTAAGGAAGGAAGTCTCTGGACATATTCGCAGTTGGAGATTTATCATTTTACTGGGGCTTATTCTCCTTACATTTTGGGGTGCTACTGCTGTATCGATGGCCAATTTAAGGGATGTGGTAACTAAGGTAAAAGATGTTGACCAACTTTTCCTATACCTAAAACTACTGACGACTACTGAAGGGGCATTGCCTCCCTTTCATGTCTTTCTTAATTTCTTGGGGCCATTGTTGGGCATAAGCCTTGGGTTTGATGCCATGAATTCCGAACAGCAAAATGGAACTTTGACAAGGATTTTGGCACAGCCGGTTTACCGGGACAATTTACTCCTGTCAAAATTCGTAGGTTCCATGATCCTGGTAAGCACTTTGTTGTTCAGCCTGTCTCTTTTGATGATTGGGGGCGGGATGATAATCACTGGAGTAATGATCGAGGCTGAAGAAGTGTTAAGAATAATAAGTTTTAATGTCTTATGCACAGTATATGTTGGGTTCTGGTTAGGCGTTTCTATTCTTTTGTCCGTTTTGTTTAAACAGGCCTCAACATCTGCTATTACTGCCATTGGTATTTGGCTATTTTTTACGGTATTCTATCAAATCATCATCGATATTGCTGTTAAGGCATTTGCTCCCGGAGCCAATGAAATGTCGCAGATTGAAATGTTCCGTTTCAATAAGGTTATAATAAATCTTTTAAGGTTAGCACCCAGTCAGCTTTATAATGACGCTACTACCACGTTATTAATGCCTTCAGTAAGAAGTTTAGGACCAATCACCATGGAGCAGATGGCAGGAGCAATACCATCACCCCTTCCTCTTAGGGAGAGTTTGATGATTGTCTGGCCTCAGTTGAGTGGACTGATTGCTGCTACCGTATTGTGTTTTGCTTTTTCCTATTATTGCTTTATGAGAAGGGAGATAAGGACTTAGTAGAAAATATTAGACATAGTGGATTTTGTCTAGTTAAACCGTAGGTCTTTTATTTTATAAATTATGATTCTGGGGACGGAGTTATGAAAAGTGCATTATTTGGCTCCCTTTCCATGAGGGAGGAAAAGTTAAAGTATTTAGGAATAAGAATTAATTCAAATTCTTATTCCTAAATTGAATGATAGGGGAAATGAAAAGAAATCCTTATTGGAGAAAATTGAAAATGAGAGCAATAAGCTAAAAAAAGCTAGGCAGCAATTGTTGAATGATAAGATTGATATTGATGATTTTAAGGAAGGGAAATAGAACCTGATTCAATAGATCGATTGGAGCTTCAGTTAGTGAGTGTTCGTGAAAAGCAGAAAAGAAACATCAGTGAGATGATGAAAAGCTATTTAAGGGTAATCCAATTTAGGTGATTTATATGCGAAATCGGATCTATAAGACAAGTAGAGAATGCTGAATTCGACTTTTAGTGAAAAATTGGTGTTTTAATAAAATAATTATCGAACCCCAAAAATCAATAAAATGATTGGTCTTATTTGTTTGATTGGCATTGGTATGTATGTTAAAAAGAACGGCACAAAATTTCAAAATGAGGATTTGTGCCGTCAGGTGGAGCTGATAAGAGCAAATTCGAACCATTTAGTGTAGGATTTTAGGCTTTTGGCGGATATATGAAATCAGAAAGTGTGATCAAAGTTAGGAGAGTCATCTAAGTGCATAATAAATGGCTCTTCCTTTACCCTTTTTTTAATGAGGTTTTGGCCAACCATTTCAGTGAGAATTTTGTAAGTTTTGATGTTTTTCAATCCTAATAAGTTATCATCCTCTCTCCTTGGGATTTTTCTTTTTTCAAATAAGAATAATAGGATAGTTTGCTTTTCTTTTTCTAAGCGTTCGTAAACGTTAGCGAATGGTATTAGCCTCAGTTTTTATCACTCATACCTATTATTTATCTTTCTGAGTTCGTGTATGATTTGGTCCTGACGATCGATGACCTCATTAATTCGTAACATCCAAGCACCAATTAATCTCAAAACAATAACGGCAATAATGAGAATAGCCAAAACCAATGCAGCACCTAAAGCACCAGAAAATGATGATTGTAAAAGAATGGAAAATTGAGTTGCCATAGTTTTAGGGTTTAATGTTATAAAAGTTGAAAAATTACTTAAAAAGTGCAAGATATCTGTATGGTACTGTACTAGTTAAGAGAGGAAGGAAGTGAAAAAGAGTAAGGCGATCTTTTCGTCTTACTCTTTTGGTGTGGAGCTGATAAGAGAAAACTCGAACCACTTAGTGGAGGATTTAAGGCTTTTGACGGGTATTTGAGATCAGAAAGAGAATACTCAAAGCCAGTGTCAAGTCAAACCTAAACCTACGGGTAATCCGGTGAGTCTTTTTGCCTATCTCTGTGTTACAAAAATACTTCCTTGGCTACGGCGAAGAGCGTTTTTTTGTGCCTTGATCTAGTCCAAAATCCCCTATCGCCTTACCCGTCATTTAAGCGTTGACTTGACACTAAGGCGATTCAACTAAGCATATAATAAGTGGCTCTTCCTTTTCCCTGTTTTTTGATAAGATTTTGCCCCACCATTTCAGTGAGGATTTCGTAGGTTTTTGTGTTTTTTAAGTCCAATAGGATTGTAGCCTCTTTCCTTGAGATTTTTCCTTTTTCAAGTAAGTATAAAAGGATGGTTCGTTTTTCTTTATCTAATCGTTCGTAATCGTTCGTAATCGTTCGTAATCGTTCGTAATTCTGTCTTATTGATTGGTCTTGCTCAATACTTTCCTTTGAGGATACGGTTATCTGTGGTCGAATAAATTCAATGTCAAAATAGTCATTCTTCTCTTGGATTATTGGGGACTGAAGCCCATAGTTTTTACAAGCATTGATGATCCTGTTGATGCCACTTCCCCATTGCTCGATCAAACCTAGCTCTTTAAATACATTTGCCAGTACTCTGTTGCGAACTTCACTACGACCATTAAAAATATCATCCATGGTTATATTATTAGGCAAGCTACCGGGCGATACAATATTCACAATATCATCATAAATCCCCACTTTGATATCCCTGCCTTGGTTGACATAGTCCCGATGAACAATTGCATTGACCAAAGCTTCCCTTAAGGCGACCACGGGAATTTCATATTTTTCATCCCTGTATAGCCCTTTTATTTCGGCTTGGAGGTTGATATGGTTCAATACAAAATTTTGGGTGTTTTCAAGAGCGGTAAAAATATCCCCACTATATTCCTTTTTATCAATAAAAGTCTCCATGGTAGTCCCTTTAAAGCGGGCACACTTTATGGTACAATGTGGAAATTTCCCTAGAATAACCATTAAGGCATTTGAGGGATATATTTTGTCATTGGAGGTTTTTATCAGTTTTAGGTTTTCTAGTTTCTCATTATTTAAAGGTTTGCCAGTATGTTTGAATTTATCAAGTAGAGGGGACAAGTCAAGTTTATTGAGTTCAAGATCGTAATATACTTCCTCATCATAGCTTATATGATGCTTTTGGCGTTCAAGCTCTGCAATTGTAGCAGGATCTGCAAGACGGTTGGTAGCACCAATTCTAATATAGCATCCTTCTTCTTGCCCTTTGTTTTTTAGGTAATACGGTTTTTGGTTTCCACGTACGACTTCAATAACCAAGACAAGTTTGTGTTCTATATTTACACTGTAGATATCGGGAATAATCCCAGGGAAACAACTGTCAGAAATAATCGATGCAATCTTATCCTGTATTTCAAATAACATGGTGTCATCAATGCCAACGATGCTTAATTGATCATTCACTCCAATGATCAGTTTGCCGCCACTTGTGTTTGAGAAAGCCACTATTGTTTTAGCGATACTTTCATTTTTTGGAAGGCTTTCTTTTAATTCGAGCGTTTTACTCTCTCCTTGTTGAATTTGATCTGTTAAGGGCATTGTTCTATTGTGATAGTTGTGCAGGACTTTTTGAATGGATATAGATAGACAAATTAACCAAAAGCTTAAAGAATAATAAAGCAATCTTGATTTCTTAACTTACCATCTCACTTGAAATCTATATGATGTAAGATTTTTGAAGTGATTGGCAAACTGAAAAGGTTATCAAAGAAGTTTATGGGGAATGTTGAAATCACTTATTCAGAATCAGATAAACTGGTAATATTCAATGGGCTCTTTAAAGGTAGGTCAGATGTTTTCGCCGTTCGTTGGGATAAGGGAGCCAAGGGCGGATATATGCCCGCATACCATTATGATCCTTATATGTATCGGCGACATAAACTTAATGGGGGAACATTCAAAACCTATAAGAACAAAACATATATCCCGTTAACAGACATTGAAATGCTGAAACACCTTAAGGGGGAACAACAAATCGGTATTTACCCACTTTTACAGGACAATACTTCATGGTTTATTGCTGCTGATTTTGATGGGGAAAATTGGGAAGAGGAGTGCAGAAAAGTAATGGAGCAGTGTAAATCCAAAAGCATTCCTGCATATCTTGAAAGATCAAGATCCGGAAATGGTGGACATGTTTGGATATTTTTCGATAACCCTTATTCTGCGAGAAAAAGCAGAAGGATACTTATCCATCTGCTAAAGGAATCCCGATCGATGTCTGAATTTGACAAGTTTTCCAGTTTTGACCGGCTGTTTCCAAATCAGGATTATCTATCAGGGAAAGGGCTTGGGAATTTAATTGCGCTTCCCCTAAATCAAGCCGTTTTGGAAAAAGGAAATGGTAGTTTCCTGAATGATGATATGGAACCATATCAGGACCAGTGGACTTTCCTGAAATCCATCAAAAAGATTTCAGTGGACGGATTAGATGCCTTATATGACGAATTAACATTGGTCGACTATGGTTCAAGCCCCTCCGATTTCACTACTTCAGGGAAGTTGGTTATCAAACTGAATAACAATATTCAACTCAATAAGTCTGCAATTACACCAGAGCTAACTGATTTTTTAAAGGAAGAACTGAATTTTTCCAATTCAGTCTATTTCGTAAAGAAGAAGGTTGGACGAAGCACCCATGGTACACCATCTCATTTCCGGTTGATTGATGAAATTGAAAATGAGGTTGTCATCCCCAGGGGTATTATGGGTAAGTTGGTGAGGTTTTGTACAGCCCAAAACATTCCGTTTGAATTTAAAGATGAAAGAAAACTACAACCGAAAATCTCCTTTAACACCACTTTTAAATTAAGGGAACATCAGGAGAAAGCAGTCTCTGCAGTGGAAAAGAAGCAGTTTGGGATTATTGTAGCCCCTCCGGGCACAGGAAAGACAATAATAGGGTTACAGATAATAGCCAATAAGAAACAGCCGACTCTCATTATCGTCCATCGGAAACAACTTATGGAACAATGGCTGGAAAGGATCCAGTCTTTTATGGGATTGAGGAAGGCTGAGATAGGAAGAATTGGACAAGGGCGTGCTAAAATCGGTGAAAAAATAAGCGTTGCAATGTTCCAAAGCCTAGGCAAGTTTTTGGACAAACCTGAATCAAGTGAATATTATGACACATTCGGTACGGTCATAATTGATGAATGCCACCACATATCAGCAGAGAGTTTTCGGAATACCTTGTCCAGGCTCTCTACTTTTTACCTGTATGGATTGACGGCGACACCATTTAGAAAGGGAAATGATGGGAGGCTCATTTTTATTTATTTGGGAAATGTAATTGCCAGTATTGATACCAAGGAAATCAAGAACTATCGGCCGGCGACGGTGAAAGTAAGGAAAACCGCCTTGCAAATACCGTTTAATCCAAAAACTGATAGCTTTGAGACACTTTCAAAGATTTTAGTAAATGATTCAGCCAGAAATCAGCTCATCATCAAAGATGTTATCAAAGAGGTGAATAAAGGGGGAAGTGTAGTGGTTATTGCAGAAAGAAGAGAGCATATCGCTTCGTTAAACCACTATTTGAAAGGGGTTTTTGAAGTAATCACTTTGAGTGGGGAAGATAATGAACGTAGCCGCAAGGAGAAATGGGGCCAGATATCCAGAGGAGATTTCCAGGTCTTGATTACTACCGGACAGTTGATGGGGGAAGGTGTGGATTTGCAAAACATTTCAAGGCTGTTTTTGGTCTATCCTTTTTCTTTCAAGGGCAAACTTATCCAATACATAGGGAGAGTACAGCGCTCCGAACTGGCTCCTGTGATATATGATTATCGGGATTATTTGGTTGATTATCTTGACCGTTTGTTTTTGAAGAGGAATACCTATTATAGAAAACTCAAGAAAGAAGCCGACTTGTTTATGGATCTAAGCGAACCTGGAGAAATGAATTCTGTCACCATCGACAAGACGGTTAAAATTGCATTGAATAAACTGGATTTCAGGTATGGCAGCATTGCCTTTAATTATTCTGTGCAAGAACTCAATACAGAAATTGAATTTGAACTTGAAAATGAATACATCCGTCCCGAGTTGGAAGTATTAAAACCATACTTCTCCAAGTCACTAAAAATGAAGTATGCCAATGTGGAGATTTTTGCTGAATTTGAAAATGGAATGTTAGTGGCCCAAAAAGCTGAATCCGAGGACTTGGGAAAGATTAATCAAGATACAGTTGAGAGTGTCAGGTTTCAGTTTGCCATCGATGAAATTAAAAATGATCCAAATTATCAAAATGACAATAGGGCTACTTCTAATCTTGAAGATTTAAGAAAATCCAATCAATTTCCCGGCTCTCGTTTGACCGAAGAGCAACTGATCAATAACCTAATTGGAGACGAAAAGTACAGGCATTTCAGACAATTGAGGTACTTGGCATCAAAACACGAAGGTTCCTTGTTAAAAATAAGGTTTATATTAAAACCTTTCTCGTTCGTATTTCTACTAAAAGGAAATAAATTTTACCATATCATTTTAGAGACCTTGGATACGGAAGAGGCTACCTATATATGGCACACGGAAATCATGGTCAATGGAGGAGGAATTTCCCAATCCCTGCTTGGAAAAAGACTGGATGAGGTAGAATCGGACCTTCAGTTTATAAAAGATAAGGGAAGACAAGCCTTTATAAAAAGCTCCCCGGAAAGTTTCAGTAGGTTAAACCATGATTATTCGTATCCAAGAAAGGGATATATCCTTTGGAAGGGGCAATTGGAAGAACGGATGGTTTAGTTTTTTCTTTTGATATAAATGTCCATCGATGTGGAAAAAAAATATTTAAAAAGTGAAATTCACATGTGGTTCGACTCTCTTCAGGTTAGCTGAAGAGAGTCGAACTTTTAAAAAAAATAGTTAGTTTTTTGAATGATATTGTTAGTAAATTGTTTTTGGTATAAATTGGCAGAGGCTCGTGAAATTATAAGGATGTAAACGTTATACTATATTAAAATAGAGTTTTATTTATATGTTTTTGTTTTTTAAATAAAAAACGAGGCGAAAATTTGCCTCGTTTCTATGGTGTGGAGCTGCAGGGATTCGAACCCTGGTCCAGATAGGGAAACATTGTACCGTCTACATGTTTAGTCACCTGTTGGGTTTTCGTCCCAGGGCTGCTGGGTGACACAGCTACCTTTGGGCTTAGCTATTTAAATTTCGCACTGGATTAATAGCATCTCTAGCGCTAGACCTGACAAGTCGACACCCCAGAATCAGCTCTGTCAAGTCAGAGAGCTGCGGGATGTGGCCGGGGAATCCGCCTCGGCGGACTCAACCCTTTAAGCAGTATCAATCCCTAATGGGTTTGATTAGGCAGCCATGGCGTAATTAGATTCGCCAATTATAGTTCGCATGAATTATTCACGGGCGTACATGCTCCACCCGACATGCTGGCCCAATCTTCACACCTACTGTCAAAACCGGTCAGCCCCATATCTTAAAGATGACAAATGTAATACAAAATTCGTTCCCAATAAAGGAAATTTTAGTTGTGAGCCTTGTAGATAGGAAAAGGGGATAGTTATTCTTGGCTATCCCCTAAAATGAATACTGAAAATTAATTTAATTTAAATCGGATGGGCAATCTCATTTTGACCCTCACGGGCCGGCCTCCTTGTCTTCCTGGTTTCCAATTTGGAGCATTGCCGACCACCCGGACGGCCTCCTCACTGCATCCACCATCTACACCACGTAATATACTCACGTCTTGAATAGTGCCGTCAGTATTTACTACAAATGCCACAAACACGGTGCCTTGAATCCCCATTCTCCTGGCCTGTGAGGGATACTTGAGGTTTTTGTTCAGGTATTTGGCCCAACCTTCCATACCACCCGGTGGCTCGGGCATATGTTCTGCAAAGTCTTTGATCTCATCCGCCTCTTCCTTTATTGGAGGTGTATTAACAATGAAATCCTCAACGGCTACTTCTTCTGGATATTCATCTAGGAATACAACTTCGATTTTATCGATGATTTCCTCCTCGTTAGGTACTTCCTCTATTTCAGGTTGTTCCACTTTGACAGGAGGTGGAGGAAGTTGCTGAACAGTGATGGGGATGTCAAGGATTTTATCAAACTCATCGCCTGATGGGTCTAATTCTGATATTATCGTTGATTCATAAGTTTTGAACTCGAACGCGGCCAGTGCCAGCCCCATACTTATTAACAGACCAATATTGAGGAACAATCCATACTTATTAGTCAAGTCCGCTTCTGGATTTTTTTTTGCTTCCATAAATCATGTGGGTTTATAGTATTTAATCATGTAAAATTCTTTTACCAAACCTCAGGTCTCTATGCTGATGTACATTCGAACAGGGCTTGTACCTGCAATTTTTTCCGGAAAATTGGCTACAGTTATTTTTGCTCAATATTATTCTACTAATATAGAAATATTTAGTTATAAAACTAATTAAATAGTTTAATAATATATTTTAAATCAAGAGGTGAAAAGTGCTGCGAATTGAGATAAAGGGGAGGAGTTGAATGGAGTGGGAATGGTTAATTGCTTTTGCCTTACTCAGGTTGATGCTTCTATTTGAGAGCTTTATTTTGCTAGCTGGTTTCGTGTGATTTTTCTAGTGTCTTTTTTGAGATTAAATCATATTTATTGAAAGGGGTAGGTTAATCAATTGCAAGCTTTATTGATTGACTACCTTAAAAATACTTTTGAACTTCATTTTTGTATTGGATTGATAAAACATCTTTGTTTGTCTGTTGTCAAATAAAATTGAGTGATTGTTAAGTAAGTATATCGCAATGGAAATATTCATATCCCTCTCAACTTTTAGGACTGATCCTTCTTACTTCTATGAGAGACTTAATTTAAAAAGTAGACAAAAAAAACAGGCTGTCAATTTTGACAGCCTGTTTTATATTTTATCAGTTTACTAATGATTAGCTCAGTTTGAACCTGATCGGTAATCTCATTTTTACCCTAACTGGTCTACCTCTTTGTTTTCCAGGTTCCCATGCTGGGGCATTTCTAACTACTCTCATGGCTTCTTCATCACATCCACCACCGATACCTCTAAGGATATCAACGTCTTGGATAGAGCCATCAGTATTAACTACAAAGACTACGTATACAGTACCTTCGATCCCCATTCTTCTTGCTTGAGTTGGGTACTTCAAGTTTTTGCTCAAGTACTTGTTCCAACCTTCCATTCCACCTGGAGGGGTAGGCATGGTTTCCACCACGTCAAAGATTTCGTCGGCTTTTTCAACAACAGGGGCATCCGCAATCACAACTTCCTTGATCACTGTTTCTTCCTGCACATCAACGTCGAAGTTTACCTCGATTTTTTCTTCAATCTCCACTTCATCAGGGATTTCCTCGATGATTGGCTGCTCTACTGGTGGAGGCGGTGGAGGTGGCTGTTCCGTAATCGGAATGTCCAATAGTTCCTCGAAATCGTCTTCCACTGTTCCCAAGTCCATCAGTGCTCCTGATTCGTATGACTTGTATTCGAAAGCAAACAGCGTAAGACCAACGCTGATCAATAGACCCAGATTCAGGAACATCCCTGACTTCTTGGTCAAATCAGCTTTTGGTGTCTTTTTAGCTTCCATAATTAATACTCATATAAAGGTTAATAATTTTTGCTCTAATTTAGCGATAACAATTCTAACCATTTATTTTTATTTATACAAGCTTACTTTTCTTCCTGTACAAAATATAAAAACAAACGGTACCCACGAAGCTTCCACTGAGATTCGCTACTATGTCCAACAAGTCAAAGGCCCTATTTGGAACCATTTGTTGGATCACTTCTACTAAGATAGCAAAAATAATTCCAAAAACTAAATAATTAGTGATAAATATTTGTTTCGTGAACTTTTTATCTCTGCTATTTAAAGCCCTGTTCCACAGGAGCAAGAGCCCTGCGAATAAGCTGAAGTGGGCGACCTTATCCAATCCTGGGATTTTAGCCGCACTTGGCAGTTTATCTCCAGGTGATAAAATCAATGCCAACAGTAAAACCAACCATAAAATGGCAGGCAGGTATCTTTCGCTAAATTTTTTGCCTTTATTCACCTACTAGTTCAGCGTATTCTTCAGCCGAAAGTAAATCGGAAGGCAATTCCTTTTCAAACTTCACTTTGATCATCCATCCATCTTCATATGGAGACTCATTGACCAATTCAGGAGAACCTTCTAGTTCTTCATTGAATTCGGTAATTTCACCTTCTAAAGGCATAAAAAGGTCAGATACGGTTTTTACTGCCTCTACTGTACCGAACACTTCTCCGGTCCCGATAGTTTCACCAACAGTTTCTACTTCGACATAAACAATGTCACCCAATTCTCTCTGGGCAAATTCCGTAACACCAATAGTGGCAATGTCTCCTTCGATTTTTACCCACTCGTGGTCTTTAGTGTACTTTAATTCTTTTGGGAAGTTCATATTCTCATTTTAGGATTAATCAAAGCCAAAAATACAAGGTTTCACCAAATCAAAAAACCTATTGACCTAAATTAAATCGTAATTGTCCACCAAAGGATGTGGAACTTCTTCTATATGCAGTAGTGATTCTTGGATCATTGACCGTTCGGTCAAAGTAAAGGGTGACTTTGAGGTTTTGATTGATGATATAGCCCACTGTTGGCCTTATCTGGAGGTTGAGGTTACCATTGGTGACTGTGCTGCCCTCTTCGATCTTTCGCTGAAGGGTTTGGGTGTCAACAATGCTGGTGCTTACCCTAATTTCAAGGTCATTGTCCAGGACTTCTTGGCGGCCTTGAACTTTGAAAGGTATTTTAACTCCTGACTTGGTATAGCCTAAATCAAATCGGAAATCTTTACTTTTTTGTTCTGTAACTTGGGCATTCGAAAAGTTCAGCCCAATATTCCTCTCAGTATTATATTCAAAGGATATGTTCATCCTGGTTTTGGTCAATAAGTCTATACCTATTAGCGGAGCAAAACGCTCGGAAAGTACCACTTGGTTAAAGATAAACACAGGAATATAACTTCCAAATTCATCAGTGATGCTTGCCTGAGGATAGTTTTGAAGGCTATTGTATAATTCCAAACCATTTTGATAAAGCAAAGAGTTGGAGAAGTTGCTTACATCATAGGTCGAGGTGTAATTATGGGTTAGGTTTATAGAACTGAACTGCTCTTGGAAAACAGGTAGCCTGGAAAGACCTCTATATTCCACTCTCCAATTGGGAAGCGGGAATTTAGGGAAAGGGTTTAGGTTGACTTCTTCCGCAGATTTACCGGTATAGGCAGCCAAGAAGGCAGGAACCAGAACATCCTGGCCATTGAGGTTGTACTCTCCACCTGGGTTAGTGGTTTCAAGCCTTGATTTTATGATAGAACGATAATCTTCAAAATTGCTAAATAGGGGAGAGTTATTATCATTATCATCCTTCGCAAAGGCTGTTTTGATCATATTGTAGGTGATGTTATAGGCCCCCATTCTATTGGGGTTTATGGAGAGGTAATCATCACTGGTGTCACTTTCCCTTCGGAAGATTTCACTATAATCCCCTGTTTCTCTTTTTCTTAAATTTAGAGTGATGCGGAAATCTCTTGCAGGTTCCAAAATACCATTGATTTGGAGGTATTTAACTTGGTTTTGACGGAAGGTTTGGGTCAGTTCAGCACTAGGGGCCATGACGCCTTGTCCTGCTAGATCATAACGTATATCACTATCTTGACTACCAAATATGAAGCCAAGGCCTGGGTTCATAAAGCTTCTATCCAAACCAAAAAGCCCTGTGTTTTCCATATAACCTGGCAAGAAAGTCCCCTCGGTAATGCTGTAGCTTCCGCTAACTTCTTTCAGCATCATTGCAAACTTTAGGAAACCATTCCAAAGTCCATCTGTTTTGATTGTATCCTGAGGGTTGCTCCTTTGTCCAGGAATGGTCGGTCTTTTTGGGGTATTGAGGGTTTTGAGTTTGGTGACCTTGTTGTAAAGTTGAACCATATCCAGCTTACCGTTCAAGGAACGGTCTCGCGTGTTTTGGATCACATTACCTAATGTATCCTTTTGCCCAATGGATCCAGTGAGCCAGCTGTATGTCGCCTCATACCTGAAGTCAGCACTAATCCAATCCAAGAATGGTATTTTATCCAGTGGGATCTTGTAATTGGCAATAAGGGAATGATTATAGTTAGTTGTTCTTCCAAATTTTCTAAGATTATTTTTGACAGAATCCTGCTTGGCTTCGGTATCCAGGTCTCCCTCTGGTTCATCAATAATGGCATTGACATTGGCGCGATAGTCAATGCTTAGGTTTTTGGTTAAATCCCAATTGACGGAATAAAAACGGTTCAGATAAAAACTTTTTTGGAATAGTGGATCCACACCATCAGTAGTCAATTGGTCATTTCGATACTGGGTTCTCAAGAACCTCCTATCAACGTCCAAACGTGCAGTGATTAGGCTAGGAGCAAGGTTTAAATTGAAATCCCTGAAAAGTTGCAAATTGGGACTTTGTAGGAAATTCCAATTTTTGAATGGTTCTACCGGAATAGGTTTGGGCTCATAGCTGTAGGTAATATTTCCTTTGTAAGTTTCGAAAGTGTAGTCTTCGGTATTGATATTACTTTGTTTTACTAATCCATAAGCATAAGAGAAAGAGAAGTTGGAAAGGTCGTAAATATGGTTCTTATTACTTTCATCTTTTTTTAATTTACGCACATTGGAGAAACTGATGTTTCTTCTTTTCACTTGGTCCAGAACCAGCTTTTTATAAGCTTCTCTTTCGGTATCTGTACGGAATTTACTCAATGCCAATTCAAACGGTACATCAGGGTTGAGTGGATCAAATTGTGGCTTGGTGGTTGCGTTTTCCATACTGACGTACATAGGTATACTGACACGCAAAGCGTCTGGAAGTAGTCTATCTACTTGTACATTGGCAGAAACATCATATTGAGTTGTTGATTCTCTGGTTCTTTCGGAAAGTCTAGTTTCCAAGCCTCCAAAGCCAAAGGTATTGTGGCGGATAGTGGATGAAACGGTGGCTACGTCAGCAATTTGAGCATTCAGTCTGGCATTGGCTGCCCAACCGGAAGATTTGTTGAAATCCACCACTCTTAATTCATTGGCCCAAACACAAATGGACTTGCTGGCTGATCCGGTAGAGGAAGGGTTACGGATACCGATCATCAGGCCTTGTACATAATTCAATTCTGGCCTCCCCACTACAGTGACATTATACTGACGCACTTGGACGGTATAGGGGAGGTTTTGGGGAGATTGACTGTTGTCTCTTTCTATTTTGACGCCTACAATTTCTTCAATGGCTATGTCAATTTCATTTTGAATAGGCCATATTTGTTGAGGATCCCTGGTTCCACTCGGAGTAATGGAAAGGGGAACCTCGATTTCATAATAATTATCCGTATAGTCCGTTCCAAGCCTTAGGAAAGCGGTCAACTCTCCGTCTTCAGCATCTTCACTGTCCGCATGGAAAAACATTTTCAGCCTGCCATATTGAACCAAATCTAGGTTGACATTCTTAAAAACAGCTCTTGCATCACGGCTTTGGAGATTCTCCACACAAAGTCTTAAAGATTGCTCGTTCAATTGTCTTTCCACAGTAGAGGTATTGTCCCTGTCCCTGATGATTCCAGGAGGCAAGACATAAGGGCTTTGGGTTGCACTTCCCTGACTGTTTTCTTCGATGTTCACCACACCTACTGTAAGGTTGGATACATCTGGTTCAGGAACTTCGAACAAACCTCGCTCGTAAAGTGACTCTTGAAAGGTTCTCCATTGACTGCCTACCATTTGGAATTTGGCCATTCGCAAGACCACCGGCTGTTCAAAATCTGTCAAATAAGTCCTGATAAACCTCAAGGATTTAAACCCGGTGATATCCCCTTGGGTATTGTCTGGTTGTCTCACTGGAATCCTAAAAAGGTACCAGTTGACCTCCTCACCATTTTCCACATGAGTCACCTTGTCCACAATATTGTTTTGGCCAACTTCCAATGTATTTGGACGAAGATCTACCTCGTATTCGTAGTAATTCTCGGTTTCGTTGATGGTGTTGTCATTATTGAGGTCTTCATTGTCGGGTTTGTTTGACCCGGAAGGAGTGTAGGGTAGATTGGAGTTTTCTGTTATTGGAGTGTTGTTCTCCAAGCCATTGAAGTACTTGTATCGTTCAAGAATTTTTACGTTTTGTTGATCCAATTGATCCCCAAGGTAATATTGGAATTTATCCGCTGACGGGTCAGCTGTAATTTCTTGAAGAACATTCGGGTCAACATTCAGTCGGTTAAGAAAGCGGTCGGCAAAATAAACGGCTTCTTCTTCACTACTTAGGCCATCCAGCCCTACATCTTGGTTGGGGCGAGCCTCTGGAGAGTTGTCAAATCCAGGAGTAAGGTACTGCTTATTGGTAACGCGACCCCATTCGTTTTCTGTGGTTTCTGCAGTATTTCCATCAGCAGGAAGTCCGTTTTCAAAAGCATGACGACTATCCTTCATGACATCTTCAGAGATTTCACCAAGGTTGATCATCAGTTTTCCCCCTGTAGTATTGTTCTCATTGAATACCCCATCTAGGACACGGCCATTGTCTCCGGGCAAAAATGGATCCATCAGCCAGAATTCTATGTATTCTATGTTCGTTCTGTCGAAGTCCACATCAGCGGTAATGGCTCTAGTGATCCCTCCATAGTTATCTTCAGGGGATTGTAAAAGACCTCTTCTGTCCAGAGTAGGGTTGTAATTATACATCCCACGCTCGTGGGGAAAATAGGCCAGCTCAAACAATGGTTCTGGGGTAACAATTACATCTCGATCACGCTGAGGGAATATTTCTTGGGGAACGACCCGTCTAACATAGTGGTTTCTACGGTCTTCTTCTGTGATATTTTCTGGAACCCCTTGTCCTCCTTGACGGTAAAAGACATTGTCAATATTGTACCAAGCCAATCTAGCCCTTCTATAGGCATTGCCAAGCCGATCTTCTGTTGACATGGTCATGTCAAAACGGTTGTCGTCTGTCCTTGGCGTAGCGGACAGCTTCCAATTTTGCGGAGAGCCTCCAAGGCTAAATGGTGTTACAGCGGTTTCGAAATCATCGATATAAGAAGCCCCTTCTCCATTGACTTCATTGGATGTGCCAGGAATTAAGTGAGCAAATTCACCATTGAAAGTGATCAGGGATTTTTCCTTGGTATCCGTAAAGGGTAACGCATCTGCCAGTTTGGTTAACCACCTGGATTCATCACTGTAGTTCAGGTCCAATCCCCAGAGGCTGTTTTTGAGGGTTTCGCTCCCCGTGCTGATTCTCGTGATATTCGGTCTCTCATTCAAATAGAGGAAAGTACCACCCAGTGTCAGGTTTTCACTGAAAAGGTAATCAAAGCGGGTGCCCAAGAGGCTTCTGGTTTGGAAAGATACTAAATCAGCTTTTTCAAAGCTGATGGAAATTCTTTTTCCCGAAGCTAAAATACCTTCATTGATGATGACAACTCGACCAATATTGTAATCGACAGTATAATCCACTCCTTCCGTCAATGGAATGTTTCCGGCAGAAACAATGACTGAACCTTCTGAAATATTAAGGCCTGGCAACATAATTTCTGATGAAGAGCCTGCTGTCAAACTCCCTTTGAGGTAATATTTGTTCAGACGGGTAACCAGCTCAGCATCAGCCTTGGTAGTTCGGTAGAGCGTATCATATACAAATTTGTTCTTTAGGCTCTCTTCATTGGGTAAGAAGTAACTTTCCAGTGTCTGTCCAAAAGGCTCTAGCTTAGGGAATATCAACATCCCTTTTTCTGGAAGAATAGTCAAGCCCGAAACAAAATCAAAATTGCCGTCAGGTTGAGGGTCGTTTTGGGGGTTAAGGTTATCCAATCCCATCAAACGAATCAGAGGGACATCTTTGACCTGTTCACCTTCCAAAAGGCTGGGGTTGTCCAAGCCAGTTCGATCATCTCTGTAAATTACTTGGAGCTGGAATCCTTCTTTTTGGATTTGATTGGCATTGAAATTATAGATGTTTTTCATCATCAAATCCCAAGTCGGTACACGGGTGTTGATTCGTGCAGGCCTTAGGAGCTTGAGGAAAAGTACATCAGATTCAGGGCGGTTCTGGTAATCTTCTGACATTTCACCAACCTTATAAGATTGGCCATTGTACGTGTACTCGAAGGAAATAGCAACCACTTCATCATTTTGGAGCTTTCTGTTCAGGCTCAAATAACCCAATTCCCTATGAAAAGTATATTCGTTCTCAGCGAGCTTTCTGGCACCATTTACCTGCTCAAAATCAGTGCCTTTAACCAAATTTAAACTTTGCTCAATGGCAGTAGAAGCATTGTCATAAGGCCTAAAGGAAGGGTTGGAGGTAAGGTTACCAAATAGGTTGTTGGAGCCATTGGCTGCAGGGCTTCCGGGAGTGCCGCTTCCAATATTAGGGTTGCCCGGTCTGTAAATTCTTTGTCCCTCACCAAGGTCCATAAAGGCTACAAAATTCCTTAGGGTCTCGGTATTGTTTGTCCTGTTCATGATGTAAACTTCCACCCGGGTCACATTGACACCGGAAAGGATTTGGGGCAGGCCCCTCAACCATCTTTCATAGTTTTCCCTGAAAAAGTGGGCTAGAAAGAAGTGCCTATTGTCATCATATTCGGAGGCCCTGATCTCAAAAGGCCTTCCTTGTCCACCGCCTTCTATGACAATTTCATCTCTCCGTCCTCTTTGAGTGGAGGCTACAGCGGTCATAAACAGCTTTCCAAATTGCAGTTGGGTCTTCACTCCGAATAGATTTTGGGCTCCCTGGATCAAGCTGTTCTGGACGGGCATACTGACATTGCCAATTTCAATGCTTTTGACAATATCTTCTTCAAAGCCTTTGTATTCTACTTTTAGTTGATTCTCAAAATCAAAGGAATTATTGGAGTCAAAGTTGGCGTTGATCTGCATTTTTTGCCCCAGGTTCCCATTGACACTCATTTGTATTTGCTGATCGAAATTAAACCCACCATTCCTTTGTTGGCGAATGGGAATAGAGGGGTTATCAATTCTTCTAAAGATTCCTCCAAAGTCCAGATTGACATAACCTGTGGGGATGATATTGATTTCACTGCCTCCAAAAAGCCTGTCAAAGGTTGGACTCATAGTTATGGGCGGGATAAGCCCTCTTCCACTTACCGCACTTTCACCATACATACCCCTTGACCGATTTCTCCAATATTCTTGGCGCATTCTTAGCTCTTGAATTTTGGAAAAATCCTCAAAGTTGTATAGGTAGCCAGGGTTGGACGAGGTAGAATCCAATTGGTCATACACCCGGTACTGCACAGCTGTATCCAGTTCAATTTCTACTTGCTGCTGTTTTGGTCCATCATAGTAAAATGGAGAATAACGCTGCTGAAGGGGAGATTGTATTGGGTAAAGTGGGCTGGTTTTGAAATTGTCCCAGAGCAAAAAAGAAGGCAAAGTTCTTCTTTTTTCTAGGGAGTCTATTTTGGAAGGAATAGAATCCTGTCCAACACCTTGAGCCAATGCCTCGCTAACACCAGACAAAAAACAAGCGGCCAGCAACAAGGTGATTGCTGCATAAAAAGAATTGAGGTTACTGCTTGGAAAAAAATATGGTCTCGTTATAGGCAAACTAGCTATAAATTAAGTTGACCTTAAAGATGCTTTAATTAATTCTTCCAAGGAAATTTCAACACCGCTTTTTTTCAAAATTGCATCGATATTTTTCTCTGCTGCAGCCTTAGTAAAACCAAGAGTAATCAAAGCCTGTAATGCTTCCTCTTTAATTTGTTTGTTTTGGTGAAGGAAACCGCTCGTTGTAGGAATTCCGTCGGACATACCTTCTTTTTTGATTTTATCTTTAAGTTCCAAAACAATCCTTTGGGCAGTCTTTAAGCCAACACCTTTTACTCTTTGGATTGTTTTGTGATCATCTCCAATAATAGCATTTTGTAATTCCTGAACACTTAGAGAAGAGAGGATCATTAGCCCCGTATTTGGACCTACACCACTGATGGAAATGAGCAGCAGAAAGAGTCTTTTTTCCAGTTCTTCTTTAAAGCCAAAAAGTGTATGGGCATCCTCCTTGATATGCAAATGAGTGAGGAGCATGACCTGCTCCTCATCTTTTATTTGCGAAAATGTATTTAAGGATATTTTGACATGGTAACCGATGCCGTTGATATCAATGACCACATAAGTGGGGTCTTTGATGACCAATTTTCCTTTTAAGTAATCTATCATTGTTTTTCGTGACTTTGTGCATCTACCACTGCAATGGCTACCATATTAATTATTTCCCTGATGGAACTACCTAGCTGCAATATATGGACAGGCTTGTTCATACCCAATAGGATAGGACCAATGGCTTCTGCATTGCCTATTTCAGCCACTAGCTTGTAGGCAATGTTACCAGAACTTAGGTTAGGGAAAATCAAAGTATTGGCTTTTTTGTTGGCCAATGCGCTGAAGGGATAATTTTCTTTTTGGATCTCCTCATTCAAGGCCACATTACCCTGCATTTCGCCCTCTATGACAAGCCCTGGGAATTTAACCTTAGCTTTGGCAGTAGCTTCAGCAGTTTTGGTAGGAGTATCTCCTTTGGCAGATCCAAAGTTTGAGTAGGAGAGTACAGCGACCCTAGGTTCTAAGTCAAAGAATCGAACAGCGTCTGCTGTTAAACCAATGATTTCAACCATCTGGTCTGCCGTAGGGTTGACATTTACAGTGGTGTCAGCAAAGAAATAAGGTCCCTTGTCTGAATTCATAATATACATCCCGGCGACACGGTCTACATTTTCCTTTACACCGATCACGTGAAGGGCGGGAAGGATGGTTTTAGGATAGTCTTTGGTCAGGCCGGAGATCAATGCATCTGCTTCTCCCAACTCCACCATCATGGCACCGAAGTAAGTACGGTCACGCATTTGCTTTTGGGCTTCATATGGTGTCATGCCCTTACGCTTTCTCTTTTCGTAAAGGATTTTCCCATAGCGCTCTAACCTTTCTGGATCCTCATAAGGGTCGATAATGGATACATTACCCAAATCCAAGGAATTGTCCTCTATCAATTGCAAAATGGTTTCCCTATTACCCAAGAGGATTGGTTCTCCAATTTTTTCGTCTTGGATAAGCTGAGCGGCTTTAAGTATTTTTCTATTATCGGCTTCTGCAAAGACCACTCGCTTAGGGTTTTTCTTGGCCCTGGAAATCACCCTTGACATCAATCTTTGATCAATGCCAATTCTTTCTTGAAGCTCAAGTTCGTAAGCATCCCAGTCTGTTATGGTTTTTTGGGCCACCCCAGTGGCTATAGCTGCTTTTGCCACAGCAGGGGCAATGGTGGTAATTAACCTAGGATCGAGCGGTTTAGGTATGAGGTAATTCCTGCCAAAACCCAGTTGGTCATCACCATACGCTTTGTTGACAATATCAGGGACTGGTTCTTTTGCCAGTTTGGCAATGGCATGAGCAGTGGCCAGTTTCATTTCTTCATTGATGGCAGTTGCTCTTACGTCCAAAGCACCTCGAAAAATATAGGGGAAGCCAAGAACATTATTTACTTGGTTGGGGTAATCAGACCTGCCAGTTGCCATGATCAAGTCTTCTCTTGTGGCGGTGGCTAAATCATAGGCAATTTCAGGGTTTGGATTGGCCAAGGCAAAAACAATTGGATTGTCTGCCATCAAAAGGATCTGCTCTGGAGAAACCACATTTCCTGCAGAGAGTCCAAGGAAAACATCCGCTCCTTTCATGGCATCTGAAAGGTTGGTCAGGTCTGTTCCTTCGTAAGCGAATTCCCTTCTGATATCATCCAGATTTTCCCTGTCTGTACGAATAATCCCGTCGATATCGAGCATAACGAGATTTTCCTTCTTTACGCCGAGAGATAGGTAAAAGCGGGTACAGGAAACTGCAGCAGCACCGGCTCCGTTGACAACCAATTTGATTTCTTCTATTTTTTTACCTACAATTTCCAGGGCATTTAAAAGTGCTGCCCCTGAAATAATGGCAGTGCCATGCTGGTCATCATGCATGACAGGGATTTTCATGTCCTCTTTTAAGGCTTGCTCTATCTCAAAACATTCAGGTGCTTTGATGTCCTCTAAGTTGATACCGCCAAATGTTGGCTCTAAAGACCTGATGGTCTGGATTAGCTTTTGGGGATCTTTCTCGTCTATCTCAATGTCAAACACATCAATTCCGGCAAATTTCTTAAATAAAACCCCTTTACCTTCCATCACCGGTTTTCCTGCTTCGGGTCCTATATCACCTAGGCCGAGTACTGCAGTTCCATTGGAGATTACGCCCACCAAGTTTCCCTTGGCGGTGTATTTGTAAACATGCTCTTTATGGGCAGCGATTTCCAGACAAGGCTCAGCCACACCTGGTGAGTAAGCCAAAGCAAGATCGAGTTGACTGGATAAGGGTTTTGTTGGAACGACTTCGATTTTTCCGGGACTGCCTTGGGAATGGTAGCCTAGTGCATCCTCTTTTCTGATTTTAATCGCCATTGTAAAGCTATTATTTGGATTTTATTAATCCTGCTTCCCCGGGAATTTTGTTGCCATTAGAATAGCTTCAATTTCACGAAGGGCAGATTTATGGGTTTCGTTGGGATAATACAAGAAGCCCTCCATAAAGTATAGTTTTCCTACCGTTTCGTCCACCACGATATAAGAGATAAATGAACCTCCCATGCTGACATTATTGGTTTTCCATTGACCACGCATTTCTATGGCATAATGGCCATCAATGTTGATGTTTCTAAAGGATGGAGGGATCTGTGTTTCTGTTTTTAAATAAGATTGTGGTTTCGCTGGATCACCGAAAATTCTTGTTTTGAGGATCTCGTCTCTTAACTTGATGATATTTTCAGGGAATACTTGTTCTTCTGAGGTATAGTTTGTTTGATAAAAGAAAAGGCTGATGTCTGCTCTTTGTGTATTGGGAGTTGGCTGTCTTGCCCACATAAAGTTATCGTCTTCTTCTTTTACAAACTGGTAAGATGCGGGGATGGTCAAATCCAAACCGAAAATTTCCTTTCCTTTAGATTCCAATGCACCATTGGTTCTACTAAAAATCGCTTGCTCCAAGCGTTTTCTTTCTCTGACCTCAAAGAGATTTTGCAGCTTGTTTTTATTCTTTTCGAGATTGTTGATCAATTCCTGCTCGTTATTTCCGAAAAGATAAATTACTTCTTGACCAACTGCAAACTCATCTTCATTTCTCAACATATACAGAGAAGGATCATCTTGTGCTTTCTCTCTTGACTGCTGACTGAAAAGTGCGTTGATCTGTCTACTTCCTGGTTTTTTATCGTCAAAAGTAGTTACATAAATGATGTTGTAGGCCATTTTCAATATTCTGGTCATGGTCCTGGGATCAACCCTCCTGATGTCGAAAAGGGACTCTTCTCTTACGAGGCCTTTTATATCTTCTTCAAATATACCTTCCAAAACATCCCCAACAGGACCTTGGTATTTTAGCGAATCTATAACCAAAAGAATTTCTCCTCGGCCACCTCGGGCTTTGGGTTTGCTGGAGTTGGAGTCACTTTTCATGCTATCGCAACTTGTCATAAATCCTGCAGCAAGGATAAAAAAGGCCAGTAATATGAGGTTTCTATTAGACATTTCTAAAATGGAGTTTGATGAATACTGATTACAATTTAGAAAAAATTGTCATGGACCTAAAGAAAATCAATTAAATTTTTAGTTGATCGTTGAGTTAGCCTATAATCAGTTTCTGGCCCGGTTTAATGTTGTTGTTGTTGAGCTTATTGAGCCTTTTGATTTGTTCTATGCTCACACCGTCAAGCTTTTTGGCAATTAACCATAAGGAATCTCCTGGTTGCACGATGTAAGTTTTTGGGTTTTCTTTAACAAATGTAGCGTCTTGTTTGGTGGTATTATCTGCTGCGATATTTCTTTCAAATGCTCCTGAATTTTGGTAAATGGTAAGGTGTTGACCTACCTTAATGGTGTTAGAGTAGAGACCATTCCAGGTTTTGATTTCAGAAACAGTGATTCCGTACCTATTGGCTATTTTTCCTAAGGCATCGCCTCTTTGAACCTTGTATATCAGTTTTTCAGGTTCTTGTTTCTTTTCGGGCTCCTCTTCTATTTGTTGGGCTATAAGTCTTTCATGCTGGATACTGATGGTATCCAAAATCCAATGTTTATTAGCTGCTAAGTATTCAGCTTGGGCTTTAGGGACTTTTAGAGCGAAACTCTTGGAGGAGTGAGGTATCTTGTTTCTAAGGATAGATGGATTCAAAAACTCCAAATCCTCCAAACAAACACCACTGATTTCAGCCAATCTATTGAGGTCAACTTCTTGGTCAAAGTTCACTGATTCATGGGCCACCGGGAAAGTACCGTCTTCCAAGATCAAATTATGCTCGTCTGCATACTTGAAAACATACATTATGGCTTGGAATTGCGGGATATAACCTCTGGTTTCACGAGGTAAGCGATTGTATATCCCCCAGAAAGTTTTTTTTCCTCCAGATCGCCTAATGGCTTTTCTGACATTACCAGGGCCACAGTTATACGCTGCCAATGCCAATTCCCAATCTCCAAACATTCTATGAAGGGATTTTAGGTATTTACACGCTGCTTCTGTCGCCAGTTCCGGATCCATTCTGTCATCAATATCTCTGGTGACATGCAGGTCATAAACCCGACCCGTTGCGGGCATAAACTGCCAAAGTCCCATGGCGCCTACATAAGATTTAGCCTTTGGGTTAAGCCCTGACTCGATAATGGCCAGGTACTTGATCTCATCAGGCATACCATGCTTTTTCAATGCTTTTTCGAAAAGGGGAAAGTAGATTTCCTTTCTTGCCAAGGTCATCTTAGAATATTCTCTATTTCGAACCGTAAAGTAATTGATAAAAGCAAAAATGGTTTCATTCAGCTGGAAAGGCATGCCGGTTTCCATGTTTTTTACCCTGTCGTTTACCTCATCATAAGTAAAGTCAGGGATATATTCATAATTATAAATCGGCTCGAAAACCTCTTCTTCCGCACTAATGAAACCATTTTGATCCTGACCAAAAGTAACGGTTACCACAACACAGTTTATCATCATAGATAAGAGTGCAAATAATCTCCTGTTTCTCATGGTCAAATATAATTTTATTGTTCTTTGATCTTAGTAAGGTAATCTGCAAAAGCAAATAACTCTGCTTCTTTAAATGAATTGGTGATCACTTGTAGCCCAATAGGCAAACCCTGGTTATCTTTTCCATTTGGAATAGAGATGGCAGGCACACCTGATACTGAAGCTTGTACGGTAAATAAATCTTCCAAGTACATGGCTACAGGATCGTCACTATGTTCTCCGAACTTAAACGCCGTAGAAGGCGTAGTTGGCATAACAATATAATCAAATTTATCCAACAAATCTTCAGTGAACTCTTTGATTAACCTTCTGACCTTTTGTGCTTTAGTGAAATAGGCGTCGTAATAACTGGCACTCAAAACGAAAGTGCCCAACATGATCCTTCTTTTCACTTCCTCTCCAAAACCTTCCGAACGGGTAAGCTTGTACATGCTTTCCAAATTGTGGGCGTTGGGTGTTCTATACCCATATTTTACGCCGTCAAATCGGGAAAGGTTTGAACTGGCTTCAGCGGTGGTCAAGATATAATAGGTGGGAAGTACATACTCCAATAGTGGGAAGTCTACTTCTTCCACTTGGTGTCCTTCTTCCTTTAATTTATTCAGCACATCAAGGGTATGTTCCTTGATCTCTGATTGTAACGCTTCAGACTCAATGGTCTCTTTTAAGTAGGCTATTTTGGCAGGCTTCTTAAAATCAAGTAGTTGGCTGTACTGGGGGACCTCTTTACGTGAAACTGTACTGTCATTGTCGTCTTGCCCAGCAATTACCTCCATTACCAAGGCATTGTCTTTGACATTCCTGGAGAAAACTCCAATGGTGTCAAATGAAGAGGCATATGCGATAAGTCCAAACCTAGACACCCTTGAATAAGTAGGTTTTGTTCCTACTAATCCGGTAAAAGCTGCAGGTTGACGAACAGATCCTCCTGTGTCAGTACCTAGAGAAGTGGTACAAAGATTGGCCTGTACAGCTACAGCAGAACCACCGGAAGAACCTCCGGGAACTCTCTCCTCATCTAAGGCATTGAGCACCTTTCCGTGAACTGTATTTTCATTGGAAGAGCCCATGCCAAATTCGTCGCAGTTTAAGCGTCCAATAATGATCGCATCCTCATCGATCAGTTTTTGAACAGCTGTTGCGGTAAATTGGGATTGGAATCCTTCTAGGATTTTACTGGAGGCATTGACTTCATGGTCAGCATAGCAAAGCACATCTTTGATACCCATAACCATACCAGCCAATTTTCCAGCAGTTCCTGCTTGGATTTTTTGGTCCACTTTTTCGGCTTGTTCCAAAGCGGATTGCTCATAAACTTCAACGAAGGCGTTGAGATGCGCCTTCGTTTGAATGTTTTTGAGATAATAATTTACGATCGCCTTACAGTCAGTTTCCTTATTTTCAAGCGATTGTTTTATTTCGTCGAATGAATGGAATTTTTCCAATTGTCAGTTACTTTTTAACTTTTCTTTTTATTGTCTTTTAGACCTTCCTCAATATCATCCTGAATCTCTTTGGTAGCATCTTTGAATTCTTTGATGCCTCTACCCAATCCTCTAGCCAATTCAGGGATTCTTTTAGCTCCGAAAAGAAGAATGATGACAAGGATGATAACAACCAAGGAACCACCTCCTATATTCTGAATGAAACCCAATGTAGTCATGATAAGCGTATTTAAGTTTTAAATCGGTACAAAGATATAACTGTGTCTTACTAACGCAAAGGAATAGTGTACAGTTCTCTATATTTTCGTAATCTTTTTTGTAAAGATACTCATATTAAAGGACAATTACCTATTTACCCGAAAGCCAAATAGAAGGATTCATCACTTGAAGACCTTTCCATGTTTGAAAATGCACTTCAGCCACTCCGTCGTTGCCAGTTGAAACTTCCCCAATTTTATCATTTGCTTTGACTGATTGGCCGGATTTTACAGCAATGGTCTTTAGGCGACTATACATGGTATAATACTCTCCATGTCTTATGATGATGGTTCCCCCCATTCCCGGAACCGTAGAGATTTTGGTAACCACTCCATCAAAGACAGCCCGAACATTTTCATCAGGGTTGGTTTGGATATCTACACCATCATTGGTGACTGTGATCCCTTTAAGGGTTGGGTGGGCATGCTTACCATAGGTTTTGGATACAAATCCACTAGCTACTGGCCAAGGTAATTTACCTTTGTTTTCGGCAAATGAACTAGATAGGGCAGCAGCTTCCGGTGTCAAAGGTATACTGGTTCCAGCAGATTTGGTGGTTTTCGAATTGGCTTTCTTGGCCTCGGCTTCTGCTCTTTTAATTTCCTCCTCGATCACTTTTCTGATCAATCGGTTAAGTTCTTCTTGCTGTTTTTTGGTTTCAGCAATGTCTTTTCTGATTTCCTCTTCTTTGACAGAAAGTGAGTTGACGATGGATTGCTGCTCCTTCTTCAGCAAGTCCAATTCTTTTTTCTGGTTTTGTTCTTCTTGTAGTGCTTGCTGTTTTTCCTCCTTTTGGGCCGCTAATTTCTCATGTTGTTGCTCTAGGTCGGCGCTTACTTTTTCTATTTGTTCAACTTGTTTCTCTCGGGCCTCACTATATTGTTTCAAATACCTCAAACGCATGTACAGCTCCTTAAAGGTGGATGAACTGAAAACGAAGGTCAGCACTGTAATGCCCCTATTGAGTTTGGCCGACACATAGATCATCTGTGCATATTCTTCTTTTAAGGTTTCAAGGTCTTCTTCCAAAGAGGTAATCATTATGTCCGTTTCCTTGATTTCTTTGTTGAGCAAGACCACTTCTGAGTTAAGGGTTTTGATAAAGTTGGCTCTGGTTTCCAGTTGTTTGGAAACTAGATTAAGCTCACTGATGGTGTTTTTCTTTCGAGCGGAGGTTTTCTTTAATATTTCGTCAAACTCTTTGAGACGTTGTTGGACGGCTGCTTTTTCCTTTTCTAACTGCGCACGAGTTTTGGTAGTCTGTGCCCGTAAGGAGGCGTAATCTGGACAAAATGTCCAAGCAAAGAATAGCAGAAAAATGAAATAGATGCTACGCTTCATAGATTAGAAATTATAAGGAAATGTTAAAGAGTCATCAGTCAGGTCTACTTTATTGACTTCAAGGCTTACCAGGGTAGATTGAAGCTTGGATGATTCCTGTTCTATCAACATCTTGATCAAGATTTTATAGGCATAAGGTTGACCTTCCAAATCCTCAAATTCAGGATAACTGGCTGTCAATTTTCCTTTATGATACCTGGAAGAAGTCTTCAGCTCCGTTACTTTTCCATGTTGGGCACCTACAACAGACTCGTAAATAATTCCATCACGTCTTTGGGTAAGCTCGAATGTTTTTCCAACCCTTAATAGCCTATCTCTATATGTCACTTGGTTGGGTACGTTGGCAAATAAAACATTTTGGAAAAGGTCAAGAGAGAGTTTCAGTCCATAGGTGTTTTGGAATTGATCAAAGGTTAAGTCAATATCCTGCCCATTTATTCGGTCTTTTACTTTGATTTCATCTCTGGTGATCACCCCTCTGGCAGCTTCGATGCCCAAACCAGGACTGATACTGAACCAAATAATGCTGTCTTTTTTTGCCCTTAGATTTAAGGTTCCTCTAGTTGTTTTTCCATTTTCTTCCTCTAAGACCATCCGAGCTTTGGCACTGAGGTAATTATAGTCAAAATAGGAGGGAGAGAACTCTCTCATGGTATCGTCCGAAGAATAGATGTTGGTCTTTTTGGCACAACCTGCTAAAAGCAGGAGAACAGCCAATAAGCTCAGTAAAAAGTTTTTATTCATAATATTTTCTATCCTTTATCTTTTTGTTGAGGACTTCAGAAGTTTCTTCCCCACTCAAGGCCTGTTTCCAATACTTAACGGCTTCAGTCTTCTCTCCCAAATGGAACAATATGTCTCCATAATGTTCCAGCATAACGCCACTTGGAGATGTTTCATTGTCCAATGCCTGCTTCATAAACCGCTTGGCCTCCTGATAATTTTCCATTTGGAACAAAACCCAAGCATGGGTGTCCAAATAAGTGGAGTTATCAGGGAATTGCTTTACAAGCTTAGCGGACATTTTATGAGCCTTATCCAAGTCCTTTTTTTCTAGGCTGAGAAAATAAGCATAGTTATTTAGGATATGTTCATCATTGGGGGTTTCTGCAAGTACTTTTTCGTAAGCCTCATAGGCCTCATCATCTTTGTCAAGGGCATGAAGTGTGTCTCCCAATTGCCCCAAAATCATTTGATCCAGCTGTTTGTTTTTGCCATTGTTCAGCTCCAAACTCTTTTTGAGTGAGGCTTCCGCATCCGTGTATTTTTTTAGAGCCAGTTTAGCGGTGCCGTCAAAAAACCAGAACTCAGGTTTGTCCTCGAACTCGTCTGTTCCAATAATGGTATACTTTTCAATGTCATTGAAGTCTTTCCCCAATTCAAACATCAAGCTAACGGTACCTTGGAGCACTTTGGGGTCATTGGGTTTTAGGGCTATGGATTGTTGGTAGTAATCAAGGGCTTTTTCTTTTTCTTGGTTGAATAAGGCACGGTCTCCCAAAACGGTATATACGATAGCATCTTTAGGATTCTTTTCCATCATGATGCTTCCCAAACTATCCAGCAAAGCCTCTCTTTCTTCAGTTTTGAGGTCTTTTTGAATGATATCAGAGTAGGTTTGGGCTTTTATCTGGCCTTCTAAGTCAGGGTTGTTGAATGCGATGAAAAGGTGCTTGCTCGCCTGCTCCAAATCTCCCTTTTCTTTTAAAAGCGTGTAAGTGGCCAGGTGCAAATCACCTTGGTTTGGGTAGTCTTTGAGGGAGTTTTCTACGGTGGCCAAGGCTTGATCAATTCGATTGTTATTGAACAATACCTCAACCAATGCCAATACATATCTGGAGTTTCCCGGATTGGATTCAATAAGTTTTTCACCTTCCTCGATAGCTTTATCCAGTTTGTTTTGGCGAAGGTAAATCCTTTGCTTTTGAACAGATAATTGTTCTACCACTCCATAATATTCTTCTGCTTCATCCAAAGCAATAAGGGCTTTGTCGAACTGTTGGGTGGTCAGGTACAGCGAGGCTAATTCAAGGATATACTGCTTGTTGCTTTCAGAACTTTCAATCAGTGTTTGGAGAATTTCTGCTGCTTTTTCAGGTTGATTTTGCTTGGTATAAACCTCGGCTACTAGCAGATGATAGAATTTATTGTCAGGATCGGACTTGATGGCTTGTTGTCCATAAGACAGGGCTTCTTCATTTTGATTGGCACGGGCCAATATTTCTGCCATTTTGAAATTGATGGCACCCGCTTCTGGATTCAATTCATGTGCTTTGTCAAAATAAAAATAGGCCTTTTCATAATCTTCCAGTATCATGTGCTTTTCGCCTTCAATAAAAAGGCGGTCAGCCATAGCTTCCTTTTCTTGTTCCTTTTTTGATTTTTTTGATCTTGTCTTTTGTGCGAACAAATCACTACCGGAGGAAAACAAAAAGGCAGAAGTAATACCGATTAGGAAGATATATTGCTTTATGGATTTTAAACTCATCTTAAGTTCTGGACTGAAGGTACTGAAGGAATATGGTGGTTTTCCATATCCCATGTGACGTACAAACTTAATGCCTTTTTGGTTCAATAGCCAAAAGTGCATTTACTAAATTTAACATAATCAGGATTTTCCGGTACTGCCATAGCCGCCCGCTCCTCTTTCAGTTTCGGTAAGGTCAGAGGAATTTTCCCATTGGATCTGCTCATGTTTGGCGACGACCATTTGAGCGATACGTTCACCATCTTTGATCTCAAATGCTTCTTTGGACAGGTTCACCAATAGTACTTTGATTTCGCCCCTGTAATCCGCATCGATGGTTCCTGGAGAGTTGAGGACGGTCAGCCCATGTTTAAAGGCCAAACCACTTCGAGGTCTAATTTGCGCTTCAAACCCGGCTGGAAGTTCCATGTACAAGCCTGTTCCAATCAATACGCGTTCTAGGGGGCCTAAGGTTACTGTTTGATCCAAGTTGGCCCTCAAATCCAGTCCTGCAGAAAGGATGGTTTGATATTCAGGGAGTGGATGTTTTGATTGGTTAATGACTTTTACCTTCATGGAGTTTTAATTTTTTGGTATTTAATTGAAGTCAAAGATAGGGGGTTATTTTTATTTTGGGGGAATGGATAAGGTGAAAAATGGAGATACAATTTTTTGCTGGAAGCATTTGGAATAAAATGAATGGGGAATGCAGATCACTAAAGCATATCTATTCTTGATCTTGAATTGACTTAAATGGAGTGGAATAGACAAATTGGTTGAGGAAGCAAGATCAGATCTTTTGATAAGTGGAAAATCTTAACAAGGTATTAGTACATTTGGCTTAAATTAGTGGCTACTTTAAATCATTATTACCTTAACGGTTAGGTTAATCCCTTTTAATTATGTTTGAACTGAGAAACTTCATTTTACTTTTGTTTTGCTTTGTGACTTTTTTGGTGAAAGGCCAGAGTGCAGAAAATCAATATGTTGAATCTATTGAGAGAGGGGTGAGTGGGGTAAAGACGATTGATTGGACACGCTTTGAAGACAAGTCAAAATCATCTCCACAACAAATAATGGCAGGGAAAATCCTACTCAATGCAAATAAATATGCGCTGACATCTTGGTGGAAAAAGCGTGGCTTTGCCGGAACACCATCTGGTGATTATTTGGATTTAAAAGGAACCACCGAACATAAAATACGTCCTGTTGCTGCTGAAGCGGAGTCAATGGCAGCTTCTTTGAGAACGGGGCTTTATGACAGTTCAATAACTGGAGTAACCACAGCTGAAGCAGAAGCCAAAACCATCCAAATGATTCGCAGTTTGGGGCATAGCCACATAGCCAATTCGAAAGAAGGCTGGGGAAGGAAGTGGCAATCTGCCTTATGGGCGGGTTATACTGGTTTTGCAGCCTGGATGATGTGGGATAAGTTAGATGAGCAAACCCGCTTTGAAACCATGGCCATGATTTATGACGAATGTGACTGGATCATGAATGACAAAGGATTGTTAGGTATTAAGACTTACCAAGACCTTCATGGGAAGATTGTCAGTCCTGGTGATACTGGTGCTGAGGAAAATGCCTGGGATAGCCTTATTCTTTCGGTAGCTTGCGCCATGATGCCAGAAAACCCTAATCATTCCATTTGGATGAATAAAATGATTTTTCTGAATATTAATGCATTGGCATGTCCAAGTGACTTGAAGTTGAAAAAGAAATATAATGGGAAGCCACTGAATGAATGGCTGGTGGGGACTAATATCAATGAGGATGGAACCGTGGTAAATCACCATTTTATACATCCTGACTACATGACGTCTCCATTTGAATTCAATCCAATAAAGTTCTTTTGGTTAGCCCAAAAGCCTGCACCCTCAGCAACCAAAAGAAATGTTGATTTGGTTTTTAATGCGTTTACTAAATTGAATTTTCATGAGGGGGATAGTATCACTGGTGGTGTGGTAAAGTCCCCTGGAGGAACAATTTATAAGTCAGGTTCTGGTGATATTTTTTATCCTTTGGGAACTGATTGGGGAGAAGGGAGAAGAATGAATTTCGCTTCTTTCAATAGTACGGTGGGTGCTTTTTCTGATGATCATGGAATTAGGTCTAAGGCTTTGGAATGGGAGTTGAATCATGGGCAGGTTGTGTTGGATATGCAGAGTAGGTTTGAAGATGGCCATACTTATTTGGACAAGAGTGAAGATAGTTTTGCTTCTTGTGAAGAATGGGTAGCCGATAAAGCTGCTACAGTCTATATAATTGAAACATTAAAACTTTTGGAGAAACCGAAATTCACAAACAAGAAGTTTTAAGAAAATTGGCAAAATGATTATTTGCCAATTTTCTTTTTCAGTTGGCTGATTTCCTCTTTTTCTAAAAGAAAGACCAAGAGTATAAAGGCAAGGGGAAGTGCATTTCGAATTAAGAAGGTTAAAATTTCAGATTCCACTTCAATATAAAAACCAACATAAGCAGCCACAAAAGCGGTTAGCAGGTAGAAGATATCTTTGCCTGTTTGATAAGGAATAGGGTAATATTTTTGGCCAAATAGATAACACATGATGGACATGATGACATAAGTGGCCAAAGTGCTCAGTGCTGCTCCGGTATAGCCTAATTTTGGAACCAATAAAACGATGACAAGAATAGTGACCAGAGCCCCAGTGAAGGTGATGTAGAAACTATAAATTGTTTTGTCAGTAATTTTAAACCAGATGCTCAGGTTGAAATAAACGCCTAACATCAAGTAGCCCATCAGAAGCATAGGGACGATAGACAAACCTTCTTGATAGCCTTTGTTTCCCAATATCTGGTCACCAATAATGTTGAGGTTGACTGCTACGACAATCATCAAAACGCTGCAAAAGATGATGAACCAGTGCATTACCCTAGCATACAATTGCGGACTGTTTTTGTCTTCACTTTGAGAAAAGAAGAAGGGTTCAGCAGCGTACTTAAATGCCTGAATGATCAGATTCATAAAGATGGCCAATTTGAAATTGGCACCAAAAACCCCTCCTGCTTCCCTAGAGGTCAATCCAGGGTAGAAATTTTCAGGTAAGATATATTCAAACAAAAACCGGGAAAACACTTCGTTCGTAACACCTGCCAGCCCCATAAATAGGAGAGGAAAAGCATAATGCCACATAGGGCCAAGCATACTTTTTTCCAAAGACCAGGTGAATTTACCAGAAAGAAAAAAGAGGACCGGAACAATCAATGCATTGGCCATGAGATTGGACAAAAGGATGTAGTCAACTCCCCATTCCGGGTGATAAAAAGATTGGATGAGTGGTTGGAAGCCTATTAAATATTTCCCCTCATAAATATGGAGACAAATGACAATGAAGAAAATATTAAAACCTACATTCAATAGGATATTGAAGAGCTTGGTCAGGGCAAATTGCAAGGATTTGTTTTCAACCCTAAGCTTGGCATAAGGAATAGCCAATACCGCATCAATGGTCAAAATCATAGCAGTCCACTTGAAAAGGTAGGCTTTTCCTTCATAGTCCATCCAAATACTGATTTGCTCGGCACTCAAATAGAGAAGGGCGCCAAGAGATAAGGAAGTGGTTAGCACAAGAGATTGTACATTGTTATAGACCTTGTCAGGTTCCAGTCCTTTTCCAGTAGAGAACCTGAAGAAGGTGGTTTCCATTCCATAAGTGAAAATCACGTTAAAAAAAGCGATGAAGGCATATATGGCTGTAAAAGAGCCAAGTGCTTCCTTGGAAAGGTAAGAGATGTAAAGGGGAAGAAGAAGGAAATTGATTACTCTGCCCAGAATACTGCTTATTCCGTAAACAGCGGTCTGTCCGGCGAGTTTTTTCAGATTACTCATATGATGTCAACAGCGGGAACTATTCTCCTTTGAAGTTGGGCTTTCTTTTTTCAAGGAAAGCGGCTGTTCCTTCTGAATAATCTTCTGATTTCACGCAGCGGGCGAAACTGTTGGCTTCAATGAGGTAGCCGTTTTCATCATTGCTATAGACGGCATTGACGCAATCGACAATCATTCCAAGGGCTAATGGTGCTTTAGTCATGATCTTTTGGAGGATTTCCTCCGCTTTTTCGATGGCATCTTGTTTGGTGGCAGTGACATGGTTGACAAGTCCCAGTGATTTACCTTCTTCAGCACCTATCATTTCACCGGTCATCAGTAGTTCATTGGCTTTTCCTCTACCGATTAAAAAAGTCAAACGCTGTGTTCCTCCATATCCTGGGATAATACCGAGATTAACTTCGGGCTGTCCAAACTTAGCATTGGCAGTTGCAATTCTCATATGGCAGGCCATGGCCAATTCACAGCCTCCGCCAAGAGCAAAGCCATTGATTACTGCAATGACTGGTTTGTGGCATGATTCGATCAAACTGAAAACTTCCTGACCGTTTTCTGAAAATTTACGAGCATTTAGCTCGTTCAGTTCTGCAATTTCGCTGATGTCAGCACCCGCAACAAAAGCTTTTTCTCCTGCTCCTGTCAAAATAACTGCCCTGATCGACTTGTTGTCACTTACTTCATTGAAGATGTTCTTCAGTTCTTCCAGGGTATCAAAGTTGATTGCGTTGAGCTTGGATTCGCGGTTGATGGTGAGATAAAGTATACCATCTTTATTGTCAGAAAGAATGTTGGTAGATTCAGCCATGCTTTAAAACCTATGTTTAAATTCAAATATACAAGGTGGTATAGCAATCACAAAGCAAACCATGCAAAAATCAATGGTAGCAAAGTATTGTCCTTGATAGTGACCGAATTGAAATTTGGAAATGTTTCTTGGATTTACTCCAATTTGTCATTTTATAATCGGTCATCTCTGGCAAAATTTTATATTTTTGTATCACATTTTGAAACTTCAAATCTATAATAAGATAAGTATGTCATCCAAAAGAAAAATAACCGTAGCTTACGGTGATGGTATCGGACCTGAAATCATGAAAGCCACGCTGGGGATTTTGGAAGCAGCTGGGGCAGCCATAGAAACTGATGTGATTGAGATTGGCGAGCAAGTCTATCTGAAGGGGATCAGTTCAGGTATCGAGCCTACTGCTTGGGATTCACTGAGGGAATCAAAGGTGTTTCTGAAATCTCCGATCACTACTCCACAGGGAGGAGGATTCAAGAGTTTGAATGTGACCACCAGAAAGACATTGGGACTGTATGCCAACGTAAGGCCTTGCAAGGCTTTTTCTCCGTACATCCATACACATTTCCCTGAGACAGACATGGTGATCATTCGAGAAAACGAGGAAGATCTATATGCTGGAATCGAGCACAGGCAGACGGATGATGTATACCAATGTTTGAAGTTGATTTCCAGACCAGGTTCTGAGAAGATCATTCGTTATGCATTTGAGTATGCCAAAAAGTATAATCGTAAAAAAGTGACCTGTATGACCAAGGACAATATCATGAAGTTGGCCGATGGTCTTTTCCATAAAGTATTCAATGAGGTAGCTAAAGAGTACCCTGATATCGAAGCGGATCACAAGATCATCGATATTGGTACTGCTTTGATCGCAGATAAACCTGAGATGTTTGATGTGATTGTTACCTTGAACCTATATGGAGATATTATTTCTGATGTGGCAGCTCAAATTACTGGTTCTGTAGGATTGGGCGGTTCTTCCAATGTGGGTGAGGACGTAGCCATGTTCGAGGCGATCCATGGTTCTGCCCCTGATATAGCGGGTAAGGACATTGCCAATCCATCTGGTTTGTTGAATGGTGCCATCATGATGTTAGTGCACATCGGTCAACCTGAAGTAGCGGAGAAAATCTCCAATGCTTGGATGAAGACTTTGGAGGATGGAATCCACACAGGAGATATTTATCAAGAAGGCGTTTCTTCTAAGTTGGTAGGTACTCAGGAGTTTGCGCAAGCCGTGATTGAGCGTCTTGGTCAAAAGCCTGAAAACATGACTCCTGCTGAGTTCAAAAAAGGAGATGGTGCTGATGACAATATGGGAGCGATCAAATTGACAGAAAGAAAGCCATGTAAGAAGGAACTGATCGGTTTGGATGTTTTCATTGATTGGAAAGAAAATGATAGAGATGCCAATGTAATCGGTGACAAGCTAAGGGCTGTAGATGCTGATGGTTTGAAAATGCAGTTGATCACCAACAGAGGGGTAAAGGTTTACCCTGATGGCATGAAGGAGACTTTCTGTTCAGATCACTGGAGAGTAAGGTTCTTTAATGCTGACCAAACGGTGATTTCCCATGGACAGATACTTGAAATCCTTAAGCAAGTAGAGGCTCTAGGTTTTGATTTTATCAAAATAGAAAACCTTTATACTTTTGACGGTGAAAGAGGTTTCTCTTTGGCACAAGGAGAATAAGTTTAGAATATTGTTATATTGAAAAGGGAGGCTGATTAGCTTCCCTTTTTTTATGTATTCTGGCCAACAAGGGCAAAGCCACTGGGCTGGGATGAAACCAAAGTGTTTTGAACGGTAAAACGGTAAATAAGTGAACAGGTAACTATGAGTTTTGCCTGGAGAACGAAGGAGGGTGTCAATAAGGTCTTTTGATTATTGTAAAGATCAAGAGAAAAATCATTGTTCTTTTTTCAAAAGAGACTTTATGCATAGCCGAAGTGTACTGTCAAAACAAACAAAACCTTTTGGAAAATAAAGTGAGCATCGATAAGATTAAAGTGACCAATGAGACGGTATTATCCTGAGATTTGCAGCCAAATTCGGGAATGGGAATTATAATTCATGAAAAATAAGTGATCACTGAACCTCGGTTTTAGATTGTTGTTTGATCAAAATAAATATTTAGTTTTACTTTGTTAGCAGTATACTTTTAATCTACTACCATATATTATTTAATTGACTGAATCAATGAAAAGAATAAGTTTACTTCCAGCTTTATTGATGATCGTGTTTTCCATATCGTGTAGCGAAGAGATCAAAGAAGCAATGATAATAGAAGACGAGCCAGTTATCTGGCAAGAATTAGACAGTGTATATGTCTTTGATAAAAAAATAATTTTAGCTGCACATGAAACTGATGACCGTTTTTTTACGCTCGGTCAAAACTTTATAGGAATTAAGAATTATGCATGGAATGGGGAGTTTTTAGGTGATTTAATTTACTATGGCTACCAGTTTGCATTGCCTGAAGAACAGCTGTTTAAAAGTACATTGAATATAGACTACAGATATCCGATCAATGATGAAATAGCTGTTACTCAGATAGTAGAGAGTCCGGATAAAATCATGGTGCATTCATTATTAGATACTAAACATGTGGGTTTTATTCTTGGGTCATTGGTGATTGACGGAGAAATGATTGATGATGATTTTGATCGTTTCGAATATCAATTCAGAACAGGAGGAGACTTTGTGGGGCTAAATGGTCGTCACATTTTGTTACCTTATCGAAAAAAGTCTAATTCATCTGATGTTTATTATGCTCTTGTTGAAGTGATGCCGGAAGGTAGAGATGTCAATTTAGTGGGCAAATATAATTTTGGCAGTCCTATTGGTATGAACTATTATCCTTTTTTGACACAAGAAACTATTGAAGATGGTTTCCTAGTGGCTAGCTATCATGAATTGTGGAAAGTGACTAAAGATGGTAAGGCTGAAGTAAAATTATCTACCCAAATGAATGATATTTATGGATTGGATAATATAATGTATGATCCAAAATCCAGAATGATTTTAGCAGTAAGCATTTATTCTGGAAAAAAATTCATTTCAGATGATATGGGTGAAACTTGGAGAGAAATGACTTATGAAAATGATGATGTTTTATTTTTAATGAATAACCTAAATATCATTGACTTTGAACATCAGCTTTATGCTTTGTATAATTCCCAAATTTTCCAGCTTGATATAAACATGGAGTCGGTGAAAATCACTGAGTTGGACAACAGTGGTTTGTTTGGAAACAAAATAACTGACCTAACGAGCTACTATGGTGATAGTTTAATAATGGCAACCACTTTAAGTGGTGCATTTGTCAAACCAAGAGCTGAGTTTTTTAAACTTAGAGATAGGGGAGAAGATGATCAGGTAGCAGTTGTTTCAGAAAAAGGACTTATACATTAGCCATCGGCTGAAGGGGACCCGACTCATGGGCATTTGTAATATATTATTAAATGAGAAAAAACAGTTTTTTAGCACTTTTTAGTGTTTTGTTTGCTTGTAATTCCAGTATTGAAAATAAAGTTGGTCAACTGGATGCTGAGCCCCGTGAATATGAAAACAAAATGGCCCTGGTCCCTGAGGATACTATGGTGATACGTGTTGGGAATCACTCGAATATCTATAGCAGGTATATTATACTAGTGCTACTAAGATTGATGAGGATTATGTTATAAAAAATAAGTTTTTGTGAGACATTTTAAGGTTTCGTTTCGTATAGGGTTTAAAATCAAATTATTCTTATGAAAAAGTTACTGTTTACCCCTTTGTTGTTTTTATTGATCTTTAATGCTTGTTCTGAGGTAGACCCTGAACCTGAAATAATAATTGACCCAACGGAATCATTTCTGACCGGGGAATGGAAGTTGGTGAAAAGTCGTGGTTCGATGATAGATGTAACGATTGAGGGAGAGGAGCTGAAAAGAACGGAAATTTACACCTTTACTGATGATGGTACTTTTGAAAAGTACACCAAAGATGATGATTATGAAGCATCTGGATCAGGCTCTTATGTTTTGGAGAACGTGCCAGAAGAGATGAATGAAGGTTATGTGGGCATGGTATCTTTAACATTTTTGGAAGGGGATGTAATTGTTGGAAACTGTACTTCAGGAAATGAGGAGATAGAGACTTTGTTGATTTCCAAAGAAGGGCAACTGGTCAATGTTTACTGGGCACCATGTGACGGTCCTTGGCTGTATTATGAGAAACAATAAATTCAAATCATATGTGTTTTAATTTTTAGTGTTAATGAGAACTCTGATTATTCCTATACTGATTTTATCAGTGTGTCTTTCTAGTTGTAAGGAGGATGATCTTAAGCCAGAAGCTGACTTGATTGGTGTGTGGCAGCTAAATGAGATTTATCATTCTGAGGATGGGCATATATCTGAGGAAGATCTCGGTTTTAATGATAAATATACTTTTAGGGTTGATGGTACTTTTGAGAGAAAGCTTGTTGCAGATGATGAGACTTTGGAAGGATCAGGAACTTACTCCTTTAGAGAAGCCAAGTTGATCAACTCGAGCATGAATAAGTTGTATTTAGTACTAATTTTTCAATCGGGAGGAGAGCAAGGTTGGGTATGTGGTGAAAACAAAACGGAATTGCAGTTGACTTTCCAAGATGAACTGGTCAATTCTTGTGAAGCTAAAGAGGGGCGTATTTATTATTATAAAAAACAGTAACAAAAAAAACTCCCCTGAATTTCTTTAGGGGAGCTTTTTTGATATTTAAAACCTTAATAGAACTTAAGCGTCTTTTTTTGCCATTCTGGTTCTTTCTCCTTCGTCCAAGTAGATTTTTCTCATTCTCATGCTCTTTGGAGTTATTTCTAGGTACTCATCCTTTTGGATATATTCCATAGATTCTTCCAAAGAGAATTTCTTAGCTGGAGCGATTTTAGAGTTGTCATCTGAACCTGAGGCACGCATGTTGGTCAATTTCTTACCTTTTTGTACGTTTACCACGATGTCATTGTCTCTGGAGTGTTCTCCGATCACTTGGCCACCATAGATTTCCTCTCCCGGATCCACAAAGAATACCCCTCTATCCTGCAACTTATCAATAGCATAAGCTGTAGTAGGACCAGATTCCATAGAGATTAATGAACCATTGATTCTGCCAGGAATATTTCCTTTAAAAGGTTCGTACTTGATGAAACGGTGGTTCATGATGGCTTCACCCTGAGTAGCCGTAAGTACATTGTTTCTCAATCCAATCAAACCTCTTGAAGGGATTTGGAATTCCAAGTGCTGAAGGTCACCTTTTGGCTCCATGACCAAAAGTTCCCCTTTACGCTGGGTAGCCAATTCGATTACCTTACCGGCAGTGGTTTCAGGAACATCTACTACCAATGATTCAATTGGCTCGTGTTTCACACCGTCGATTTCTTTGAAGATTACCTGGGGCTGGCCTACTTGAAGTTCATAGCCTTCTCTTCTCATGGTCTCGATCAATACAGACAAGTGAAGGATACCACGTCCGAAAACGATGAATTTATCTTCATTGTCAGTAGTCTCTACTCTAAGAGCCAAGTTCTTTTCCATTTCTTTAAAAAGACGGTCTCTCAAGTGACGGGAAGTCACAAATTTACCTTCTTTACCGAAGAAAGGGGAGTTGTTGATTGTGAAGAGCATGTTCATGGTAGGCTCATCGATCGCGATCCTAGGAAGTGGTTCTGGATTTTCAAGATCAGCAATGGTATCGCCAATTTCAAAATCCTCAATTCCAGTAATGGCACAGATATCACCTGGATGAACAGACTCTACTTTATTTTTTCCAAGCCCTTCAAATACATGAAGTTCTTTGATTCTTACTTTTTTGATGGATCCATCTGCTTTGCAGAGAGAAACCTGAGCATTTTCCTTTAAAGTACCTCTCTTCAATCTACCGATAGCAATTCTACCCACGAAGTTAGAGTAGTCCAAAGAAGTGATCTGCATTTGTGTGGTGCCTTCTTCGATGATCGGAGCAGGAATGTGCTCTATGATAGTGTCCAAAAGAGGCAAGATGGAATCAGTTGGGTTTTGCCAATCAGGTCCCATCCAGTTATTTTTAGCAGAACCGTACATGGTCACGAAGTCCAACTGCTCTTCTGTAGCATCCAAGTTAAACATCAGGTCAAAAACAGCCTCATGAACTTCGTCTGGACGACAGTTTGGTTTGTCCACTTTATTCACCACTACGATAGGCGTAAGACCTAAATCCAAGGCTTTGCCCAAGACAAATCGGGTTTGTGGCATTGGGCCTTCAAATGCATCTACCAAAAGGATTACACCATCAGCCATTTTCAATACCCTTTCTACTTCTCCACCAAAGTCGGCGTGACCAGGGGTATCAATGATATTAATTTTGATGTCTTTATATCTTACGGAAACGTTCTTAGAAAGAATAGTGATACCTCTTTCTCTCTCCAAGTCGTTGTTATCAAGGATTAAGTCGTCAAATTGCTGGTTTTCACGGAAGATTTTTGAAGCGTGAATGATTTTATCCACGAGTGTTGTTTTACCGTGGTCAACGTGTGCGATAATCGCGATGTTACGAATATTCTGCATGATAAGAATTAATTAAGTTGCAAAAGTACAAAGAAAATTCGGTAATCCTGTTAAGCATTTATAAAGTTTATAAAGTTAACCGCTTAAAAATCAAGGAATGAGTTATTTTTAACTTCAATTGTAACTTGTTGGTTTGTAGTTTATTAAGTGATGGTGTGGAGCTAGGTGTTTGAATTGGGGTAGTTTTATGAAACGTGGAGGTTATTTTATTTTAGATAAAAGGTAGGTCTTTTTATATCGTTCATAAATTTATGAATCTGATTATCCGCAATGATGCCAGTAACCTTACATCCTTTGCTTAAAGTGGTCAGAAGTTTGAAGCCTGAAGACCGAAGCAGTTGATATTTTAATCAAAACGAACATTTCGACTCGTTTTTAACCTTTACTGGTGCAATTGCGGATATACATTTTTATGAATTTATAAAAAGCTTGGTACAATGATATAAATGTGCTATTTTAAATTGAAGAAAATTTTTAAATGCGGCACAGCTTTAAGGTGTCAAAGCAACAGATTGTTATTAATTTTTAGTAAAGAGCTATAGTTATAATAAAACAGATTATCTGGTTTTATAATGCTTTTGTTTACAGGATTTCAATGCTTATTTCACTATGTCTTAATATTTTGGTATCATTTTTGGAACAATCATTGTAAAGGTTGATGCATCCGCGATCTTAAAAATATCGTATAACAAATAAGTGTTCTGATACAAAAAACTGTATTGAAGTGAAAAATAATTTGTAAGTAAAGTAAATTGTGTATATTTACGAAATGCAAATATTAGGTTACAAAAAAATGTTTTGTGGATTTTTATTTAAATTGCGGCCGGATTTCCGGTGGGAGACACGAAAGTGTAATGATGAAAATTATATTGTTTTATTTAAGTACTGCTTAAAACACGTGTAGCTATGAAATATCTTATTAAAATCGAAATTAATGACGTAGAGTTTCAGATTCATACAGAGGCCAGCAATGAAAGAGAGGCCAAAGATAATGTATGGGAAATCATTAGAAGGAAAACTTCTTTGAAATCAATTGAAACAGAATCTGCAGAAGTAAGGGATTCTTCTTTGGGAAGAAAGCTAGCTGAAGGGATCAGAAGCGCTTTGTTATTGTGATGTTGGGATTATAAACTGATCTAATTTGAAAAAAATATACACATAGGAGAAAAATTCTCAAAGATTGAGAGCCATGGCTAGTCCATGGCTTTTTTTGTTTCCCTTAAGTTTTGACTGATTTAGCCCTTAATCGGGATTAAATCGTAAAGTCGACTGGATAATGTTTACCAGTACCATATGTTTACCTCTTATATTCCACTTGGCATCCTTTTTTGTCTGCCCGAAGAACGGGAAAGCCTCGGTTTTAATACAGCTGACCTACAACTGCCCTTCAACATCTTAGCAATAACCCTCGGATATATCGGTTACTCCACCTACTTTCCTTTGGATCAAACAGGCTTCTCTCCCAAATTATCTTCGGATTTCACTCGGTAGTTTCCGAGGGTGATCCGAAGGAGATCCGAAAGAGATCCCTGTGTGATCCGAAGATTATTCTGTTTTCTCCCAAATAAAGGTAAAGCCAGGGTAAGGGCTATGTAAGCCGAAATGGAAAGGAACACTTGAATTCCACCAAGCCAGCACTGCCATCAAACTTAAAGGTTTAAGGGCTATTAGCTAGGATTTTACGGAACCAAACAGGACACTGCATGAAGACCATCAACACGCTGATCTTGGAGCAAGCGGAAAAGTTTGGGGGTATTTGACCAACCATTATTTTAGAGGTAAAAAGAAAGAGAGTGGACAGGGGCTTTTTAAGATTGTCTTTTGCCGGCGGGCATACTGGAGTATTTTGAGATCGGCCCCATCGCTCAAAAGCAGAATGGACTATTACATCGGTCTGTATGAAAAGAATAAATATTCACATAATCTGGAGGCAAAAGGGTTTTATGAAGTTCTTATAGTACAGGCTTTTCCCATCCGTGGAAAGGCCTGCTACCTGACGTCCAGGCGCCGCTTGGTGGAAGGTTGAGGACCATTTAAAATATATGCTTGAAATCCCTCAGGAATATTGCTTGAACCCTTACTCGTTCGGGCTAATATCTCGTTTTACCTGCAATAAATGTCGATTGGTTTTAGGGGAAAGATTAAAACTTTCTCATAATCGCTTAGATTTTTTACCTTTGGGCAAAATTTAGCATTCATGAGTATCCAAAAACCGACTTTACCAAAAGGAACCAGAGACTTTGGCCCAATACAGATGGCCAAGAGGAATTATATTTTAGAGACCATTAAGTCTACCTTTAGGCTTTTTGGGTATCAGCAATTGGAAACTCCTTCTATGGAAAACCTTTCTGTTTTGACCGGAAAATATGGGGATGAAGGAGATCAGCTACTCTTTAAGGTGTTAAATAGTGGGGATTTTCTCAAGAAGGTTAAGGGAGAGGATTTAGAAAAAGGTGCAGCCAATGTGCTTCCTAAAGTAGCTGAAAAAGGCTTACGATATGACTTGACAGTTCCTTTCGCGAGATATGTGGTGATGAATAGGAATGAGTTGACCTTTCCTTTTAAGCGTTTTCAGATTCAACCCGTTTGGCGGGCTGATAGGCCTCAGCGGGGAAGGTACCGTGAGTTCTACCAATGTGATGCAGATGTGGTGGGGACGGATAGTTTGATCTGTGAAGCAGAGATACTTTTGATGATCAGAAGGGTCTTTGCTGAATTGAAACTGGAAGATTATGATATTAAAATCAATAACCGTAAAATACTAACAGGGATTTCGGAGGTTATAGGTGAACCTGGTAAAGAGGGAGAACTGTGTGTGGCGATAGATAAACTGGATAAAATTGGCTGGGAAAAGGTACAAGAAGAGTTGACTCAGCGAGGTTTCACCGAAGATGCAGTAAAAAAATTGGAACCAATTATTGATCTGTCCGGAAGTAATGATGAAAAGTTAGCTTTTTTGAAGGGCTTTCTTTCTGAAAGTGAAGAAGGATTGAAGGGTGTGGCGGAATTGGAAGAAGTGTTAAAGATACTGGCTGAGTTTGGTGAAGGCCAGGAGCATGTGGATTTCGATGTGGTATTGGCCAGAGGCCTTAGTTATTATACAGGTGCGATATTTGAAGTGAAAGTGAATAATGTGTCGATTGGTTCTGTAAGTGGGGGAGGCAGATATGATAACCTGACCGGAGTTTTTGGCCTGGAAGGTGTTTCTGGTGTTGGTTTTTCTTTTGGTGTAGACAGGATTTATGATGTATTGGAGGAATTGAATTTATTTCCGGAGGACCAAACACAGTCTACTAATGTGATGATTGGGTATTTTGATGAAGAAGGAAGAAATTATGGATTGAAAATTCTAAATGGATTGAGAAGTGCTGGGCTTTCTGCTGAAATATACCCTGATTATGCCAAGGTGAAAAAGCAATTTAACTATGCTGATAAGAAGCAGGTGCCATATGTGGTAATGATAGGTTCTGAAGAAATTGCACAGAATAAGGTGACCCTGAAAAACCTAAAAACAGGTGAGCAGGAGATGCATTCTTTAGAAGAGGTAATTGGTATGGTTAAGGCCAGTTGATTATCGAACAAAAAGAAATAAAAAGTGCATAGCATCATTATCAGATAATGAAAGCTATGCACTGACCAAATTTATCTTCGGGGATAAATTACCTTAATCAACTTCTAAGATCGAATTCACCGGAATGGCTACACTTCCCTTGAGGGTAATGAAATCCGGCGCTATTGACCAAATGGTTGTGTTTACTTGGTAAATCTTTTGATCTGCAGATTCGAAAACAATTTTTACTTTTTCATGTAACAAGTTTCCCAATAGCAATCCACGATATAGGTGGCTCATCCTCGTGTCAATATCTTCTTGTCGCTCCAAAACCTCTTTTCTGTTAAATTTGAGGTTAGGGATATTTTCTTTTTCAATATTTTCTATCACGTTCATAGTAGATGCGATATGTGATTATTAGAGTATATATTCCTTTAATCGAATATTGTTGTTTAAAGTTTGAAATATTGGGTTAATATTTCTATTTATTGAAAAATTTGGTTAAATGTTTTGTTTTTTATTGTTTTTTAAGAACAATGTTCTAAGGTGGTTTTCTTCGTAGTAACACTAAATCAATTATATTTGGAGTTCCATTAATTTAGAAGAGATATGTTTGACTTTATGAATATCATGAATAAGGTGAAGGAAGCACAGGCCAAGATCAAAGAGAAGCAGGCTGAGCTGGTTCATCTGACTGCAGAAGGAGAGTCCGGAGCAGGAATGGTCAAAGTGGTTGTGAATGGCCATAGAAAGATAGTTGATATAGCTATTGATGATAGTCTAATTACTCCAGAGGATAAAGATATGCTCAAAGATCTTATCGTTGCGGCTACCAATAAGGCATTTGAAAGTATTGATATCAAGATCAAAGAAGAAATGAAGCAGGCCACTGAAGGGATGATGCCCAATATCCCCGGAATGGACTTAGGAAATATGTTTTAATGAAAGACGCAGCCATCGTCATACTCAATTACAATGGGAAGGATATGCTAGAAAAATTCCTTCCCATTGTTTTGAAAAACAGTGATTTTGAGGTCATCATTGCAGATAATTGCAGCAATGATGGTTCTCAGGAATTTTTATCGGCTCATTTTAAATCACTTCAGCTTATTCAGCTGACTGAAAACCTGGGATATAGCCAAGGTTATAATGAAGCGCTCAAAAGAATCCAAGGTCAATATAATTACTACATTCTCCTTAATTCCGATGTGGAGGTCACTCCTTATTGGGATAGGGATTTGATCAAATGGTTGGAGAAGCATGGGGAATATGCTGCAGTTCAACCCAAAGTTTTATCTCAGCAAAATCCTAAAGTATTTGATTACGCTGGTGCGGGTGGTGGATACATTGACCAGCTGGGTTATCCATTTTGTAGGGGGCGAATATTGGAAACAATTGAAGAAGATAAAGGTCAATTCGACGGGGATGTACAAGTGGATTGGGTTTCAGGTGCCTGTTTTGCTATTAAAGCAGAATTGTTTCATGCTGTTGGAGGATTTGAATCTTCGTTTTTTGCCCATATGGAAGAAATAGATTTGTGTTGGAGATTGTCAAGAAATGGATGGAAGTTGGGGTATTTCGGTGGGATAAAAGTGAAGCATGTTGGTGGAGGAACCTTGTCACGGACAAGCCCATTTAAAACCTACCTAAATTTTAGAAACAATTTGTTGATGCTTTATAGGAACTTGAGCAGTTGGGGGTTCTTTAAAGTAATGATGATAAGAGTTTTTTTTGATCTGGCCGCATTTCTTCATTTTGGTCTTTTTGGGAAAGGAAAACATGCCAAGCAGGTGATTAAAGCTTACAGAGACTTTTTTAAAATGAGCGCTAAGATGGAAAGGAAAGCTCCTTTGGCATCAAAATTGCCTTTCCAGAGAGCTAGTAAGCAAGTGTTTTCTATAGTGCTTTCTTATTACTTAAAAAGGAAAAAATATTATTCGGAAATTTAGTCGAAAAGCACAGGATTGTTACTCTTTCTGAAGTACTTTCTGATTTTCATTGTCATGGCCATAGTAACATACAAGATCACAGGAGATCCCAATGTAATGAAAGAGGAATAGATGAAGAACAAACGGATGCTGTCAATAGGAAAATTCAGCTTTTCTCCCAATTTGGAACAAACCCCAAATGCCCTGTCTTCAAAGAATATTTTCAGTTTTTCCATTTTTATGAATTTTAAAATAACGTTTAAAAGTAGTGAAAATATAATGAATATTCTAATAAACCACCCTAAGCTTAAACAGTTTATGAATTATTGTCCGAAATTTCTAATAGCCTGTTTAATAGTTGTTTTGGGTTCCTGTAGCACTAGAAATCTTTTTGATACTGCAGGAGCACCAAAAGTAACTGTAGATAAAAATCCGTTAGTATTACATAAAGACTCAGTACTTTTTACTTTAAGGGCGACTATACCTGCAGGTTTAGTTTCTGAAAAAAATACTTACACCTTATTGCCGGAATATCAATACGGTGAGGGGGCGCTGCCGTTAGAGGAAATCGAGGTAGATGCCAGTGACTTGGCAGCATCAGGAACTTCAGTGGAGATCATAGAAAAAATGTCATTTCCTTACTTGGAAGGAATGGATAGGGGAGAGTTGAGGGTGAAAGGTTTATTGGAAGAGGTTGAGTCAGGAAAGAGTTTCACGACACCTTATATACAATTGGCTGAGGGCATTGTCAGCACACCTAAACTGGTAAGGGTAGGGCAGTTTGCTCCAGGGGAAAGTATTCCGGAAGTGGGTGCCTATATGGCTTACGACGAAGCATTTTTGAATATGGCAGCTTATGAATCTGCTTATTATTTCTCCAAAAATTCTGCTCAAATTAATCCTTCAGAAAGCAATGATGCTTTTAAGGAAGAGCTTGAGTCAGTAGCAGCCAAGGGAGAACCTATCAATACCATTTTGATTCAAGGGATGGCATCACCTGATGAATCCAGTTATATCAAACTTTCTTCACAAAGAGCACAGGCTATTGAATCCTATTTGAAAGATCAGCTCAAAAAGGCAGGATACCAAGGGAATGTCAATGCAATTACCTTTGAAATGTCCCAAAAAGAGCCTGATTGGTTGCTGTTCAGGCACCTTTTGAGAACTTTCAATAAAATTGATATGACTGAAAAGGATAAGTACTTTGATATTATCTATGGAGATGCCTCTTATGAGGAGAAAGTGAATGCGATCAAAGAACTCCCGTCTTATAAAATCTTTTCCAGGGATAAATTTGACCAAATGCAACTGGCACAGGTAGCTTTTATGATGGCCAAGGACAGAAGACCTGACCCAGAGATTTCTGGTTTGGCTAACCTTTATATTAATGGTACTGCTCAGGGAGATGAACTAACAGAAGCAGAGTTGGCCAGAGCAGCGGAATTTAATCCTGGATTGAAAGAAAAGCAGATTCTTTATGAAGCCATGATTTCCAAACATGGCTCAGCCTTGGCCTACAACAATCTCGGAGTGGTTTATTTAAATCAAGCGCATCGTATGATCAAGGTCAGCGATAAAAACAATAAAGTAACAGAGGCAATGAACCTATTCCGAATGTCCAATGATATCAATGAAAGCGCTGCTGCGAGGCATAATATGGGGCAAGCTTATTTGATGAGAGAAGATTATGGGGCTGCTTATATAGAAATTTCTGAGGCCAGTGCTTTATCTAAGGACAACCCAGAGTTTAATAGCTTCAATGAAGGTAAGAGAGGGGCAATCGATATAATAAGGGGTGATTACAAATTGGCTACGCTCAGATTGAAAGAGGCTCCGGAGACAGCTACCAATTTATTCAATAAGGGCTTGGCCTTTTATTTGGCCGAAGAATATGCCCAAGCAGCTGTAGCCTTTGAGGAAAGTGCCTTAAGCAATATGGAGTTTGGTTATGCCTTTTATGGCTTGGCTTTGGTAGCGGCTCAAAACCGCGATGAGGAAAGACTTTATGAAAACCTTCAAAAAGCAGTGCAAAGAAGTCCATATCTTAAGAGAAGAGCCGCAACGGATATGGAATTTAAGGATTATTTTCAGGAGGCAGAATATAGAGAAGCGATTAGGTGAGTAAAAGTGTAATGTGTATCGAGAGCACCCCTGATTTCATGGGTGCTCTTTTTTATGATACACTTAGGTGAAAATTTATTCTTTAATCGATTTAGTTGTCTAAAAAAATAGATTAATTAATAGGAGTAAAAATGTTATTTATCTTTAAAATTTTCTAATTTTCGAGATAAAGATTAAACTAAGCATTACACCCATGTCAGATAGAAGAAAATTCCTGAAAAATACAATTTTGTCTTCGGTTTTAATCCTTCCAGGAACTGTTAGTTCGGCCATGTCTTTGAACGGTTTTAAAAAAAGGGAAAAGCATAAGCCTTTGATTTTATCGACCTGGAACCATGGTATGGCAGCCAACGATAAGGCTTGGGAAGTTTTGGGAGAGACTGGAAGTATCGTTGATGCTGTAGAAAAAGGGGTGATGGTAACTGAGTCTGATTTGAAAAACCTGTCTGTAGGACTTCAGGGTTTACCGGACCGAGAAGGAATAGTGACTTTGGATGCTTCCATTATGAAAGGAGACGGTTCGTGTGGATCAGTATGCTTCGTGAGACAGGTAAAGCATCCCATTTCTTTGGCCAGAAAAGTGATGGAAGACACCCCCCACGTGATGCTGGCTGGAGAAGGAGCAAGGCAATTTGCCATTCAGGAGGGATTTCCCATTGAGGAAGAAAAAATGAGCCCGGCTGCAGAGAAGGCTTATATAAAATGGAAAGAGAAATCGGAGTACAAGCCTATTATCAATATAGAAAATCATGACACTATTGGAATGATAGGTTTGGATGAAAATGGAAATTTAGCGGGTTCTTGTACCACAAGTGGTTTGGCTTATAAGATGCATGGAAGAGTGGGAGATAGTCCGATTATCGGAGCTGGACTGTATGTGGACAACGAAGTTGGTGCTGCGACTGCTACTGGATTGGGAGAATCGATCATCAAAGTGTGCGGCAGTTTCCTTATTGTGGAATTGATGCGTCAAGGACGGACCCCTCAAGAGGCATGTGAAGAAGCGGTTAAAAGATTAATTAGAAAGAATAAAGGAATAGATGGGATTCAAGCTGGCTTTTTGGCCATGAACAAAGATGGTGAGCATGGTGCTTATGCTGTTCACCCAGGATTTAACTTTGCGATGCACCATAAAGGAGGCAAAGCACTTGTGGATTCAAAAAGCAAATTTTGATTAATCATTAGTTATGTCATCAATAATTTTAGAAGCACCGGTATTTACAGTTGAAGCGGCCATTAAAGCTTCGGAATATGGTATCAATAGGTTAGAGTTGTGTTCTGATTTTCTAGAAGGGGGAGAAACACCAACAGTTGGTACACTAAAGTACCTAAAGAGTAAGGTTAAAGTTCCGATATTTGTGATGATCCGGCCTAGAGGTGGAGACTTTGTTTATACCAATGATGAGCTTCAAGTGATGAAAGAGGATATTTCAATCCTCAAAGAACACGGTGCTAATGGATTTGTTTTTGGTGTGCTGACTCCAAAGGGTGAGGTGAATATTGGTGCATGTGAGCAGTTGATTGAAGTAGCGGAAGGTCTGCCTTGTACATTCCACCGGGCTTTTGATGCCTCCAGAAACTTGGAGAAATCCTTAGAGGCAGTGATTGAATGTGGCTTTAGAAGAATATTGACTTCCGGAGGGAAAAATACAGTTACTGAGGGAAAGGAGATGATCAAAAAACTATTGGATAAAGCGGGCAATAGGATCATTATCATGCCAGGTGGAGGCATGAAGCCGGAACTTGTTGAAGAATTGTCAAAATCAGGAAACCTTAAAGAAATTCATGCCAGCTGTAAGGTTTGGAAGAATTCTGCGAGCGAATATTGGAACTCTAATTTGGAATTGAGTGCTGTTCCTGAAAATCAGGATAAAGTTTTGTCGGTGAGTAAAGAAGAAGTGGAAAAGTTTTTGCAGGTGACAGGGAAATGATTTTTAAACTCTAATAGCTTGCCTTATGAAAAATCACCTGATTTGTCTTGGGATATTTTTGGTAATGTTTGGATGCGGTAATTCAAAGCAAAATCATCAAGACCTTGAATCTGGAGTAGAAGCTGCAAATTCAGGACCTTCAAAGCAATGTTATGCTTATCTCCATGAAGGTGATACTGTAAGGCTTGAGGTGGAGAGAATTGGGAATGGAAAGGTAAAAGGTAAGCTACTTTATAAGCTTTTTGAAAAAGATGAAAATAAGGGAACATTTTCTGGAGTTGTGAAAGGAGATACATTATTAGCAGATTACAGCTTTACTTCTGAGGGTAAAGAGTCGGTTAGAGAGGTGGCATTTCTTTTTAAAGATAATTTGGTGTCAGAAGGGTATGGTCCGTTACGAGATGATAATGGTAAGATGATTTTTGCTTCTAAGGATTCTTTGGTTTTTGGAAAGGGTATAGTTTTGCTAAAGGTGAAATGTACTGAGTAGTGATAAGTTAGGTGTTGTTTTATTTTTCTGTTAAATTCTATTGATTTTATCTATTTTATTTCGTTAATGTTTTGAGTATGCTTTTATAATTTCTATATTATATCAAGTATATATTTAAACCCGAGATAATTATGGTAAAGAGTTTCCAAGGAGTTCGGTTGGCAGAACCGAAAAAGGCTCCAGAACAAGCAGTTTTGGTGCAGGATCACATGAGTACAAGTTTGGTGACATTTCACCCGGATGATACGATTGACTATGTGGCACAAGTATTGACCCAGAAAAAAATTTCTGGTGCTCCAGTACTGGATGATGCCAATAACTTAGTAGGCATTATTTCAGAAGTGGATTGTTTAAAAGAGGTCATCAAAGGTAAGTACAACAACACACCTAGAATAGCAGGCAGGGTGAGGGAGTATATGACAAGGGATGTGATTACAATGGAGCCAGAAATCACCATATTCGATGCTGCCCACCGTTTTTTGGATTTGAAGATTCGACGCTTTCCTGTAATGAAAGCTGGAAGACTTCTTGGTCAAATCAGTTTGAGCGATATTATCAAAGCTCTTCCAGGGCTGAAATCCACTACTTGGTAGTTTGCTTAATAGTAAACTACTTCATCCTCGACTTCTTCCCTAGATATACCCAACTAATTTATAGACGACCAAGCCAATCCATTCTTTAAATAGCTTGGTCCATATGATAAGTCCATCAGGAGTAGGGATGACTAAATTCTGAAAATCAAATTTAACATCTGAAGAATAATAATCCACGGGGAAAGTATCGGTACTTAAGCCTACTTTATCAAAGCAGGCTTTGGCTCTTTTCATATGGAAAGCAGAGGTAATTAGTAAATATCTTGATTTTTTTCTCATGGATTTTGATTGGAGTTTTTCCAAGGTAAAAAGGGCATTTTGTCTGGTATTTACAGCCTTGTCCTCTATGATAATATCATGCTCAGCAACACCTGCGATGACCATGAAGTCGGCTAGTAATTTTGCCTCTGTATTTGAATTGGCAGGATTCAGACCTTGTCCTCCAGTAATGAGAATTTTTTTTATTTTACCCATTTGATAAAGTTGTATGGCATGGGTGGCTCTATCGGCTCCTTTATCAAAGAATGTTCGGTCATGGGCAGTTTTATCCAAGTTGGTGACTCCTGTCAATACAATACCCAAGTCATATACAGGTAAATCTGTAATTGACTTGAATTCAGGTTCCCAAGCATTCATAGTAGCATTGGAAATGAACTTGTTGGTAAAAAATAGTAATAGCAAAATTCCAGTTAGTGTCAAGTAGTTTCCTAATCTTCTTTTTCTCAAAATGAAACCAAGTGAAATAAGCACCAAGACAATCGTTAAAGGCATTGCTAGAAAAGTGAGAAACTGGGCAAGGTAAAAGAACATGTAAAATTGATTTTGATGAATGTGTTTGGGCTGTGAAAATAGTCATTATTTTAAATTTACCTGGTTTTGAGGTCAAAAAGTGACAGTCATTGTCTTTCATTTTTTTAATAGATAAAAATCCCATTGTTTTGTCTAAATTGTTTGGATGGCCATGGAATCAAAACCTTTTGTTATTTACAAATCTTCAGCTGGGTCAGGAAAGACCTATACTCTAACCTTGGAATATCTAAAGTTGGCGCTTGCATACCCAACGGCCTTTAAGGGTATTCTTGCAGTAACCTTCACGAATAAGGCTACCCAAGAGATGAAGAGTAGGATATTGGAAGAGCTTGCTAGGATCAAAGAGGTGGTAAGGCCAGATGAATTTCTGGATCAGGAGTTGATGAAATACCTGGGCTTGGAAGGGGAAGAGCTGAAGCTCCGAGCTAAATTAGTCTTAACGGCGATCCTGCATGATTATGCTAATTTTTCAGTAACCACAATTGATAGTTTTTTTCAAAAAGTGGTTCGGTCTTTTGCGAGGGAAATAGACTTGCAGGCAAAATTTGATGTGGCCTTGGATCAAGAAGCAGTATTGGATCAGGTGGTGGACCGTGTGGTGCAGCATGTATTAGAAGATCCATATTTGCATAAATGGCTGGTAGATTTTGCTTTGACCCAGATTCAAAATGGTAAGTCTTGGGATATCCGAAGTAATATCAAAAGTCTTGGAAGTGAGATTTTCACCGAAAACTTTAAACAGTACCAGCAATTTATCCGTGAGTTTTTGTCAGATGAAGAGCACGTAGAGGGATTTAAATCCTATTTAAAAGGAAAGCAGAAAGAACTTGAATCAGAAGTATTGAGTTTGAAAAAAAGGGCAAATGAGATTCGGGAAAAACAGGGATTAAACTGGACAGATTTTAAAGGTGGAGCAAGAGGTATCTGGGTGGTATTTGACAAATTGGGTAATAAAGATGAGTTAATTCCAGAATTGTCACCTGCAAGAAAAAAGGCTATCATTGACGAAAGCGAATGGTTTACCAAAACCAGTAAAGTGAAAGAGCAAATCATTTCAGCTTATCATGATGGACTGGGAGATACCTTGGGTCAGTTTGAGGCTTTACGGAGGGAATGGTTGACTTACAAAGCCATTGGCAAGAATTTTTATGCCTACGGGGTTTTTAGAAACCTTTTAGATGAACTTAGGGATCTCAAAGATGAGGAAAACCTGTTGATGATATCTGATGCCAATGATTTCTTGAAGGAAATCACCAAAGAAAATGATGCTCCATTTATCTATGAAAAAGTCGGTAACCAGTACAAACACTTTCTGATTGATGAATTTCAAGATACTTCCGGCTTTCAATGGGAAAGTTTTAAGCCATTATTGGAGAACTCTTTGGCCACCAATAACAAAAACTTATTGGTGGGAGATGTTAAACAGTCTATTTATCGGTGGAGAGGGGGAGATATGAAGTTATTATTGGAGCAGGTAGAAGAGGATATAGGAAAGCAGAAAATTGATGTGAAGAATTTAGACACTAATTATAGGAGTCTACCCAATATCATTGGTTTCAACAATGCCTTATTCAATGCACTTCCACTTCAGCTTCAAAACAGTTTTGAGCAAGAAACAGGTCTAGAAAGTTCGGATATTTTGACCAAAGCCTATCAGGATGTCAGCCAAAAAGTATCTTCCAAAAAGCAAGGCAGTGGCTATCAAGGTCGGGTAAGGATGGAGTTCTTTGAGGATAGCAGCGAGGAGGATCTGGTATTTAATGAAAAGGTTCTTGAAAGAATTCCCGAGATGGTGATGGAATTACAAGATCATGGCTATGTACCCAAGGATATTGCTTTTTTGGTTAGGACCAAACACCAAGGAGCCTTGATCAATGATGCTTTGATGGCATATAAAAACGAACATCCGGATTTGGGATACAACTTTGATGTGGTGTCTGACGAATCCATGTTTTTGGATCGTGCGGCTACTGTGAGAGCTTTAATTGCAGGTTTGCAATACCTTTCAGACCCAAATGACCAAGTGCCGTTTCAAACGATGTGGTTTTACTGGAGTAGCCTTCACGGTAGAGAAATATCTCATGAAATATTTTCCTCTGTTTCCAAACCAGATTGGTTGGAGACAAAGATCGCAGGCTTTTTGGAGAAACAACCGCATCTAACAAAACTGCCCTTAATGGAGCTTGTGGAGGAGTTAGTGGTGTTGCTGGATTTTTATACTTTAAAACTAGAACTGGCCTACATATCTGGATTTAAGGAAGCTGTTTTTGATTATATTTCCAATAATAGGGCGGATTTGGTTGGTTTTCTCAATTGGTGGGAGGAAAACAGCCTTAAAAGAACGGTAAAAATTCCAGAAGGTCATGATGCAATGAAAATCATGACTATCCATAAATCCAAGGGATTGCAGTTCAAGGTGGTTTTGATCCCTTTTTTAAGCTGGAAAATTATAGATTTTAAAAAGGATAACATCATTTGGTCCCCGTTTCGTGATGTTGAAAAAGGTGTTGAGGCTATTATTCCCTTGAGCTTGGGAAAAGAACTGGCAGATTCAGTTTTTCAGCCTGTTCATCAGGAAGAAATTACGATGGCCTATCTGGATACTTTGAATATGGTCTATGTAGCCCTGACGAGGGCAGAAGAATTTCTTTGGACACTAAGTCCATACAAAGTCACCAAAAGTAAATCGTCTTCCCTGAATCCTGTGGAGAAAAATATTTATGATATTTTAGAAAATGGCCTTCTAAAGTCTGCTGTTGAGGACTTAGGTCAATATTATGACCACGAGTCAAAAATTTTTGATTGGGGTAATTGGCCTATCAAGCCTTCCATTGCTGTTCGCGAGAAACCTACCGACTCCCAATTTTCCTGGACATATAGAAATTGGGGGGATTTACTCCAAGTTAAGAAATATGCTGTAGATTTTAGTGAAGAAGGCTTAGCCCAAAGACAGAAGAGGAATTTTGGTGTTTTGATCCATGAATTATTGGAACGATCATCTACTCAACAACAGGCTGAAGATTATCTACAGGCTTTTTATTTTGAAGGTCGCTTGGATGCAGATGAAAAAGAAGTGGTCAAGCAGCAATTGGACAAATTATTTGCCAATACCATGTTCAATTCTTGGTTTGAGGGGGAAGGAATCATGCTCTCAGAACAAGGGATCTTAATTCCAGGAGGTAAGCAAAAAAGACCGGACAGAGTAATTATAAGAGGAAATGAGGCAATTGTTGTGGATTTTAAGACTGGAGATGAACAAGAGAAGTACATACAGCAAGTGAGAGAGTATATGGCTTTGGTGGCTGGTTTAGGGAGTTATTTGGTGAAAGGATATCTATGTTATTTGGAGACAGGTAAAATTATAGAAGTAGACTGAGATGAATGGATTTTTAAGAGAGACAGCGGCAGACTTGTTGGATCGCTACGGGGATTTAAGAGGGTTAACCGTAATTTTGCCAAATAGGCGTGCAGGATTGTTTTTTGTGCAGCATTTGGGGCAATTGATTGATAAAGCACAGTGGATGCCGGCCGTGAGGACCATAGAAGATCTTTTCTTTGAGCTTTCAGGTCAGCGCCCCACAGATCAGCTTACTTTGATATTTGAACTTTACAAAGTTTATCAAGAGCTACAGCCCGATCCAGAGCCATTTGATCGGTTTTACTACTGGGGTGAAATGATCTTGAAAGATTTTAACGATGTAGATCAGTTTCTTGTAAACCCCAATAAGATTTATCAACTGCTCTCTGAGATAAAAGAGATAGAATCCGATCTTAGCTTTTTGACTAGTGGTCAAATTGAATTGATCAAACAGTTCTGGAAAGCTTTTGAGAAAGAGGGTAGAGGCCATCAGGATAAATTTTTAAGGTTTTGGCAGCTGCTATTGCCACTATATGAACGATTCAACAAGGAGTTGGATGTACTGGGGATGGCGTATTCGGGTAGACTCTACAGGAAAGTGGCAGAGCGACTTAACGAATTGGAGAAACCCAATAAGCGATATATTTTTGTTGGCTTTAATGCTTTTACAGGAACTGAAGAGCAATTAATCAAACACTTTATCAGTGAATTTGAGGCTGAAATTTATTGGGACTTGGATGCCTATTATACACAGAATAAGCAACAGGAAGCAGGTTTGTTTTTTAGGGATTACCGTAAGGATAAGGTGCTTGGGCCTACTTTTCCGAAAGAACTACCACAATATATCCAAGCTAAGCCGCCTAAGATAAAAGTATATGTCACTCCATTAAAGGTTAATCAGGCCAACTTGATAGGCAAGGTACTGGATGAGATGCCTTCGAATGAAGCACTGGAAGAAACAGTGGTTATTCTACCAGACGAGCAACTGCTATTTCCTGTAATGCACCAATTGCCAGAGCAAATAGATAAGGTCAATGTTACAATGGGTTACCCTGTAAGAAATGCACCTGTTTATGCTTTTTTAGAGGCAGTTTTGGAGTTACAAAGGTATGTGAAGATAGATGATGGAAAGGTATCATTTTATCATCAAGCTATCAAGGAACTGCTTTCTTCCTCTTACCTTAAGGCAGGAAAGGAGGAGTTCTCAGCATCTCTTCTATCCAGTATCCAAGAGCAAAACCAAGTATATATTCCGGCAAGCAAACTAGCTGAAGGAGGTCCGTTGTTTGAATTGATCTTTAAAAAATTAGCTTCAGAGGATATCTTTCCTTATCTCGAGCAGTTGATGATGTCATTGGTTGAAAGATTGGGTGATGACAAACTGCAGCGAAGCTATTTGTATCAATGTCACAAACAACTGGTGAGGTTAAAGGAGATTTTTCAGTCCCGAGGACATGTAAAAATCAGCTTGGAATTCTTTATTAGACTTTTTCGGCAAATTTTTAGAGAAGTTCGCTTACCTTTTGAAGGAGAGCCTTTGGCTGGTCTTCAGGTAATGGGCGTTTTGGAGTCTAGGAATCTGGATTTTAGAAGAGTGATCATCGCCAATATGAACGAGGGGAGTTTTCCTCCCTCTGGAGCAATGAATTCCCTGATTCCTTTCAATGTTAGAAAGGCCTTTGGATTACCCGTTCAGGAGCAAAATGATGCGATCTATGCTTATACTTTTTATAGGTTGCTTCATAGGGCAGAAGAGGTGCATTTGATCTATTCTACCTCATCAGACCAAGGAAAAGTAGGTGAAAAGAGTCGTTATATACAACAGTTGATAGCAGAGTTGGATAAGGGGATAGAGGAGGAAGTGGTGTTTGTTCCTGTTGATGTAAAACCTGCAGATCCAATTACTATCCAAAAAACACCCGAAATAAGTCATTTGCTTTCTAAATATGTTCTCCAGGAGAATGGTACATCCGTGACTGCGTTTTCGCCGTCTGCATTGAGTGTTTGGTTGGATTGCCGACTGAAGTTTTATTTTCAGTATCTGGCCAATATCCGTGAGAAGGACAAAGTAGAGGAGGAAATCAGTGCAGCCGTATTTGGGAATCTGGCACATTACAGCTTAGAATACCTTTACAAGGGATTTATGGAGAGGAAACAGCGGAATGTGATCATTGAGGGTGATTTCAAAGATTTGGAAAACTACGTTTCTCCTTCTATTGAAAAAGCCATTAGGGATTTTTATCATTTAGAGGAAGATGCAGACACGAGCTTGAGTGGTCAACTGGCCATAGTAAGAGATGTTTTGCAAAAGTACATCTTTGAGCTGTTGGAATTGGATCAGTCAAGCGCTCCTATTGAGTTGATTTCATTGGAAAAGGATATGACATATCGTTCTGCAGTGACCATTGAGGTCAATGGAGATCATCATGCGGTAGCTTTGAGAGGAATTATTGACCGGGTTGATAAACAAAATGGAGTGGTCAGGCTGATTGATTATAAGTCAGGAAAGGATATTAAGAGCTTCCCATCTATTAGCTCTTTATTTGATCGGGAAGATAAAAAGAGGAACAAGGCCGCTATGCAAACCTTGATCTACGGTTTGTTGTATCAAGCCAAATTTCCAGAAAATAAACACGCCTTAAAGCCAGCGATTTTCAATCTTCGTGAAATATTCAATGAAGATTTCAATCCTTATTTGCAACTTAAAGAAGGTAGGTCGAAAGGAGAGGAGCTGGAAAATTACCTAGATTACAAAGAAGAATTTGAGGAAAACTTGAAAAAGCTATTGGGAGAGATATTCGATCAGACAGTTCCATTTGATCAAACGGATGATCTCGAAAAGTGCAAATACTGTCCATACAAAGAAATTTGTGGTAGGTGATTTCATCAACAAAAAGGCTGTCCAAAAACAGCCTTTTTGTTGATGTTTAAAAATCTACTTTTTGTATTTTTTTATGAATTTCTGGGATTGCCATAACAGCAGCAGAACCATACCATTCTTTGAGGTCCATGATCAAAACTCCAGCTTTAATGGCGGGATCTTCGGCGGTTAGTTGCTGAGCTTCCTCAATATTATCTACATCAAAAACGAAGATTCCTCTGAGTTCACCATCACCAAAAAAGGGACCAGCTAATACCAGTTTTTCTTTTTCTACCATCTTGCCAATATGGTTCATATGACCTTGTTGAATTTTGCCTCTTTCTTCTTCAGAATAGTTTGCAACATCAGGTCCTCTCTTAAGAAAAGCAATGACATATTTTTTCATACCATAGTCATCGGCTTTGTATTTTTTAGCCAATTCTGGATCGTATTTTTCTTGAGAAAACACTTGAAATGAAACGACGAAAAGTAGATAGAAAATAGTGAGAATTTTATTCATTTTATAAGTTGTTTTGGATGGGGAAATATGCAAGTTCTCTTAATCATTTTTGAAAGAAGATTTCAACTAAATCATTGCGAATTTTAATGGCTATACTCTGGGTAAATGAAAATTTTTAAAGGCTTCAAAACCATAGAAAATTACTGTTTTTTGGTGAAATATAATTTACTCATTAAGGTAATAATCGAGAAGTGTTTTAACATTTATTTGAATTGAAAGAATCCATAGTTGACATGGTCTGACTCTTAATATCGTTTCAAAAAACAGTTACTTATTTAAGGTTTTTTAAAAGGGATTGACTTTTAAAAGAGGAGTGGACCTGCTTGTGTTTTATAGGATTTATAAGGCATGATAATACTAAAAATGGTGTAAAGAAGAAGCCATGATGGAGCAAGTTTTTAAAGGGAATGAAGTAAAGACATACTTTGATTTTGCTTGTTAAAGTGGGGTAAAAGGTAAGTTATTCAATTTTTAGCCATCTATTTTTCCTAATAGTGAGTAGTTTGATTTCTATAAATATTTAACTAAAATAAACTTTAATTAATATTAATTAAATATTTGAAATATAATTATTTATATGTTTTTTAGTTTAATCTAATTTAGTTATAGCTAAATAATTTAGTTCAAGCTTAATCAAAATTGTTTAGCCTATTCGAGCTTTAGGACGCGTTTGTTAAGATATTTTTTTAACTTGTGTATTTAGCTGCATTCTAAATGAAATCAAGTTTAAAAATTACTTTAGTTTACATTGTAATAGGAAGCTGTTGGGTAGCCTTTTCTTCCTTATATTTGGAGCAACTTCAATCATGGTTAAATATTGATAACTCGACTGAACTGGAAATTTTCAAAGCAGTCTTGTTTGTGTTTCTTTCAGGACTTTTGATTTATGTCTTAGTAGACAAATCGATTAAAACTGATTTGCTTGTTTGGAGAAGTTATTCTACGGTGTTTGAAAACATCCCAATGTGCATGTGGATTGTAGACGAGGAGAAGCAAAAAATCGTCTCGGCAAATAAAATGGCTGAGGAGTTTTTTACCACTAGATTGAATGGTGATACAGAGCCGCTTTTACTGGATTTTTTTTCAATGAAAGAAGCTGATGTAAGGATGGTTTTTTCAGGTCGAAATCATGAGATTAGAAACCTGAAAATAAAAGATAAAAAGGGAGAGCTTCGGAGGGTGGATTTATACACTGTGCCTTTTAAAAGGAGAGGCAAAAATAAGGTGATGGTTACGGCTGTTGATAATACGGAATTGCATCAAAACTTGATGGATAAAGTTGAGCTTAATGATAATCTTAAAAAGCAGAATAATCAGCTTAGAATGTTTTCTCAAATGAATTCACACAATATAAGAAGACCTCTTTCTAATATTTTAGGAATTATTCATTTGTTTGAATCGGGCATAAAAGCAAAGGAAGAAGTTATTGATATGTTGAAGAAGTCCTCAGAAGATTTGGACGAGGAAGTAAATAGGATGAATGAGGTATTAAGAGAAGAGAATTTGTCTATGGAAATGTTTAACGGAAGCTTCTCAAAGAGCGCAAAATCGATTTTGATTGTGGACGATGATAAAGTTCAACACTTGATTAATAAGCGGGTTTTACTAGGAGAGAACCCTGATCTAAAATTGTATTTTTTTCAGAATCCTTTGGATGCACTAAGTTGGTTGAGCGATCATTCTGTAGACCTGCTTTTGTTGGACATTAATATGCCTGAAATGAAGGGATGGGAATTTTTGGATAAAATGATAGAATTGGGTTTGAACTTAGAAGTTAAGATGCTTTCTTCCTCAATTGATCCACGAGATGAAGAAAAGAGTAAACAATATGACATGGTAAGTGGTTTTTTGGTAAAACCGTTGAAAAAAGAAGCCTTGGCAGATATTTTGTAGTGGAATAATCTCTTTTATATAAGTCTTATCGGGCTAAAATTATTAGTTTCGCACTTTCATCTAAATTTTATGGCTGACAAATCAACTAACAAAGAGCATTTTCTAAGCCCCAAGATAGATAAAATGATGCTAGGTCTTGCAGACGCTTTTTCGTTTGTGAGGCGCTTCTTTAAAGAGGTGTGGTTTCCACCTTATGAATTTAAGGAAGTTATCAGGCAGTGCTATCAGATCGGATATAATTCATTGCCATTGATTTCTTTGACGGGCTTCATCGTGGGTATAGTTTTTACCAATCAATCAAGACCTTCACTATCGGAATTTGGGGCCACTTCTTGGTTACCAGCATTGATTTCTATTGCTATTGTGCGGGCAATGGGTCCCTTAGTGACTGCACTGATTGCTGCTGGTAAGGTGGGATCCAGTATAGGGGCAGAAATAGGATCTATGAAGGTAACAGAACAGATTGATGCCATGGAGGTCTCAGCCACCAATCCTTTTAAGTTTTTAGTGGTGACGCGAGTATTGGCAACGACCTTTATGATTCCTATTTTGGTGATGTATACGGATTTTGTGGCACTGATGGGAGCATTCCTTTCTGTCAATAGCAATGAAAGTGTGAGTTTCTCCACCTATTTTGTACAGGTATTTGAGGCCATATCCTTTTTAGATATATTTTCTTCTATATTAAAATCATTGGTATTTGGTTTTACCATTGGCATAGTTGGATGCTATAAAGGTTATCATTCTTCAAAGGGTACAGAAGGGGTAGGTAAAGCAGCCAATGCTTCCGTGGTCTTGGCGATGTTTTTGATCTTCATTGAAGAGTTGTTGGCCTTACAGATTGTTAACTTCATTAGATTGTCCTAAGCCATGAGAGAAAAGGTAGTAGAAGTAAGAGGGTTAATGAAGTCTTTTGGGGACCTTGATGTGCTCATGGGCGTTGACCTGGATTTGTACAAAGGTGAGAATGTTGTAGTATTAGGTAAATCTGGAACCGGTAAATCGGTTTTGATAAAGATCATGGTAGGTCTTTTGACACAGGATGAAGGCACGATGCAGGTTTTAGGTAGAGAGGTGTCCAAATTATCTTCAAAGGAATTAAACGATTTAAGGTTAAAGATTGGGTTTTCTTTTCAAGCTAGCGCACTGTATGATAGCATGACAGTAAGGGAAAATTTGGAATTTCCCTTGGTTAGGAATGTAAAAGGTCTTTCCAAAGGAGAAAAAAATAAAATGGTGGAAGAGGTGTTAGATGCCGTGGGACTGTCCCAAACCATCAACCAGATGCCCTCAGAATTGTCAGGTGGACAAAGAAAAAGAATCGGTATTGCCAGGACCCTGATCTTAAAGCCAGAGATTATGCTTTATGATGAACCAACAGCCGGCTTGGATCCAATTACCTGTAGCGATATCAATAATCTAATTAATGAAGTAAGGGAAAACTACAATACTTCGTCAATCATCATTACCCATGACTTGACCTGTGCCAGGGACACTGGCGATAGGGTGGCGGTACTTCTGGATGGAGTTTTTGGTTCAGAAGGCAAGTTTGAGGATGTTTTTGGAAATCCATCCGATCAAAGAGTGAAATCATTTTATGACTATAATTTCATTAAATAATGAGAAATGATAATAAGAAATCAGTAGTTGTCGGGATCTTCGTACTGATAGGGATCATTATTGCAGTATCCGGAATTTTGACTTTAGGTGCTCAACAGAAAATTTTTGTAAAGAGTGTAAAACTGAAGGCGGTTTTTGACGATGTAGAAGGTCTGCAGCCAGGAAATAATGTATGGTTTTCTGGGGTGAAAATAGGCACGGTAACTTCCATTAAGTTTTATGGAGATTCCCAAGTGGAAATCGAAATGAATGTGGATGCCGATACCAAGGAATTTATTAGGAAGGACTCTAAGGCAACCATTAGCTCAGATGGTTTGATCGGTAACAAAATCATTGTGATTTATGGAGGAACCACCCAAGCACCTGCCATTGAGGATGGGGATAGGTTACAGGCCGTGATGCCGTTGGATACGGATAACATGATGGAGACCTTACAAGAGAATAATCAAAATCTGGTTTCCATTACCAATGACCTAAAGGTGCTGACAGGTAAAATAGCCAATGGGGAAGGTATTGTTGGTGCAGTATTGACAGATAGCCTATTGGCTGAAAATTTCAAGAATATCATGACGAACTTGGAACAAACAGCCAGCAACAGTAACAGAATGACTGCCAATTTGAGGAATTTTTCATCAGGGCTGAATAAAGAAGGTACTTTGCTTTATGAGCTATCAACGGATACAACCGTATTCAATAGCTTGAGAAAAACAGCAAATGAATTTGAAAAGACCAGTGAAGAGGCTTCAGAGGCTGCAGCCAATTTCAAAGATGCCAGTGGGAAGCTTACCACAACTGACAATGCAATCGGCATGCTTTTGAATGATGAGGAATTTGCAGAATTCATTAAAAGCTCCTTGGAAAATACTGAAACCACTACTGAGTTGTTAAATGAAAATTTGGAAGCATTGAAATATGCTTGGATCATGAGAAAGGCTCATAAGAGAAAAGAAAAAGCCGAAGCCAAAGCAGCCAAAGAAGCAGCTCAGGAGTAGCATTATTTGTGAAAATACAAAAACAAAAAGGTGTCAAAAGATGCCTTTTTGTTTTTGTATTAAAATGAAAAAGATAAAAGTATTTACAATTAGTAATCTATATTCATCAGTTTAAATTTAAAATTGACGGGTTAATTAAAATTCAATGCCGCTGATTATTTTCTCTTTTGCCTCTATTTTCTCTTCCTGATCAGCTTTTAGTTCTTCATTTTCTACTGTTTTGTCCAATACCAATTCGATGCTAATTGGAAAGTGGTCAGAACCTATTCCAGGTTGTACCTTCAGTTTTTTTACTTTGAAATGGTTACTGACAAAAATATGGTCCAAGGGCCACCTAAGCATAGGGTATTTTGCATGGAAAGTATTGTACATGCCTCTTCCTCTTCTGGGGTCCCCCATTCCGCTAATTTTTAGAAAGAGTTCTGTCGTATAACTCCAGGCGACATCATTGAGGTCTCCCATAATGATACATGGTTTTCCGTAAGCTTTTGCCTTTTCACCTACCAAAAGGATTTCTGCATCGCGTTCGGTGCTGTGGGTGTTTTCTCCAGGCACAGGAGGTGTAGGGTGAATGCCGTAAATCCTAACGACTTGATCACCTAGGTCCAAATCTGTAAAAATGGAAGGAATATCTTCATTAATCAAGTAATTGATAGAGGTGTTTTTTAATGGTATTTTGGAATAAAACAGCAAGCCATATGTATTGTCCAGAGGTAACTCAATATGATAATCATAATCTTTCTTAAGCTTAGCCACTTCATCAGCCCAAGCTTGATCGGTTTCAACGAGCATAAAAACATCCGGTGAAATTTTTTCGATTAAGCCCAAGCATTTAGCATAATCCCTATTGTATTGATAGACATTTCCCGTGAGAAGGGACAAAGTGGGTTTATCCTTCTTATAGGCAGATTTTACCATTTTGGTACTGAAGGGAGAGTAGGGGATGATTTGCTTTAAAAGGTAAAAAAAGAGTAAAATAAGTATTGTTAGGATGGCAAAATCTACTTTTTGTAATTCATTGTAATCTTCAAAAAACCAAAGAATTATCAATGTCGATATCAATATTAGCTTTTGGAAGCGTGGATAATCAAAAACCCTAAAGGTCCAATAGTCTTTTTTTACTAATGGCATGAGAGTTGCTCCAATAATTAATATTGAAAAAACATATAAAGCTACTTTCATTTATTTGATGAATTCAGGTGGTTCTTTGATGATTTGTGGAAGAATTTCCGCTTGTTAAAGTAATGACAATTAATTTAAAAAACACCTTTAAAGGAATCAATCTGATTTAAAGGTAGTTATTAATATGCAATTCTTTTTAACCAATAACATCTAACATATGTCACTCGATCCGTACAACATCAAAAAACAACTTGAGTCAGCAAAGGGTACCTTGAATTATTGGAGTCTGGAAGCATTGGAGAACCAAGGTCATGAGGTCAAAAAACTTCCATTTTCAGTGAGAATTCTGCTGGAAAATGCCCTCAGAAACTACGATGATTTTGCGATTACCAAGGAACATACTGAAACACTTTTAAACTGGAAACCTGAGCGGTCAGACAAGGATATTCCTTACAAACCGGCAAGAGTGCTGATGCAGGACTTTACTGGTGTACCGGCTGTTGTCGATATTGCTTCCTTAAGGGCTGAGGCAGTCAGAAAAGGGAAAGATCCACAGAAAATCAATCCGCTTATTCCTGTAGATTTGGTGGTGGATCATTCTGTTCAGGTGGATTATTTTGGTACAAATTATTCCTACAAGAGAAATGTAGATGTCGAGTACGAGCGAAATGGAGAACGCTATGAGTTTTTAAAGTGGGCCCAAAAGTCATTTGATAATTTCTCGGTGGTTCCACCAGGCATGGGAATTTGTCACCAAGTAAATTTGGAATATTTGGCACAAGGTGTAATAGAACGCGATGGAAATGTTTTTCCGGATACTTTGGTAGGAACAGACTCACATACCCCAATGGTCAATGGAATAGGTGTCGTAGGTTGGGGAGTAGGAGGTATTGAAGCTGAAGCGGCACTTCTGGGCCAACCCATCTATTTTATCATGCCTGAAGTAGTGGGTTTAAAGTTGACGGGGAAACTGCCTTTAGGAACCACCGCAACAGACATGGTATTAACCATTACCGAATTGCTTAGAAAACATGGAGTGGTAGGTAAGTTTGTAGAGGTATTTGGGCCTGGATTAGATAACCTGACTGTGCCGGATAGGGCAACCATTTCAAATATGTCTCCTGAGTTTGGCTGTACAGTGACTTATTTTCCAATTGATGACCGCACCTTGGATTACATGGAGAAGACCAACCGCCCCAAAGACCAGATCAAACTGGTGGAGGATTATGCCAAAGCCAATATGCTATGGAGAAAGGATGAAGAGTTAATTAATTATAGCAGTTTGGTTGAGCTGGATTTAGGTACCGTAGAGCCAACTGTTTCTGGCCCTAAGCGCCCTCAGGATAAGATTTTGGTCAGGAATTTTAAAGAAAAGTTTGGCGAACTTCTTCAGGAGGTTCATGGAAGAAAATATATTCCAATCGATAAAAGAGATAAAAGTAGGTGGTTCAGTGAAGGAGGTGGCCAGCCAGTGGATGAGCCTGGTGATTTACCAGATGATGTAGAAATTGCCACCAAGACCAAAAAGGGGCTCAAAACGGTAGAAGTAAAAATCAATAATGAAGAATTTGCATTATCGGATGGAAGCATTGTCATAGCAGCCATTACTTCCTGTACCAATACTTCCAATCCAAGTGTAATGATCGGAGCTGGCCTGGTCGCTCAAAAAGCCCGTGAGAGAGGTTTGGATGTTAAACCATGGGTCAAGACTTCTTTAGCTCCCGGCTCAAAAGTGGTTACAGATTATTTAGAGACTTCGGGCCTTTTAGATGATTTGGAGGCCTTGCGGTTCCATGTGGTTGGTTATGGTTGTACATCCTGTATAGGGAATTCAGGACCATTGCCAAAACACATAGCTCATGCAGTTGAGGAAAATGACTTAGTAGTGGCCTCAGTCTTATCTGGGAATAGAAACTTTGAGGCGAGAGTTCACCCACAGGTAAAAATGAACTACTTGATGTCTCCCATGCTGGTGGTAGCCTATGCTTTGGCCGGAAGGGTGGATGTGGACCTCAATAACGAGCCATTGGGTTATGACCCTAATTTAGAGCCTGTTTATTTGAAAGATATTTGGCCAAGTAATGATGAGATTTTTGAGGTGATGGGCAAAGTGCTCAGCCCAGGTGATTTTGAAAAGAATTACGGAGAAATCTTTGAAGGAAATGAACAGTGGAAAAGCCTGGAAGCACCCAGTGATAAAGTATACAAATGGTCAGATAAATCGACTTACATCAAGGAAGCTCCATTTTTCAAGGGGATTTCCAGTGAAGTACCAATTCCTCAAAACATTGTGAATGGTCATGTGTTACTGAAGTTGGGAGATTCCATTACCACGGACCACATTTCTCCAGCAGGTGCTTTTGCGGAGTCCTCTCCAGCAGGTCAGTATTTAGTAGGAAGAGGGGTGGAGAAGAAAAATTTTAATTCATATGGCTCTAGGCGTGGTAATGATGAGGTGATGGTCAGAGGAACTTTTGCCAATGTTCGGATAAAAAATCAATTGGCAACCCGCGAAGGAGGTTACACAACCCACATCCCTTCTGGTGAAGAAATGACCATTTTTGAAGCTGCAGAAAAATATATAGCAACAAATACGCCGTTGGTGGTGTTGGCAGGAAAAGAATATGGCAGTGGCTCCTCAAGGGATTGGGCAGCCAAAGGGACTAATCTTTTGGGAATTAAAGCGGTCATTGCTGAAAGCTATGAGCGTATTCACCGCTCTAACTTAGTTGGAATGGGCGTATTGCCATTACAATATCAAGACGGGCAGTCTGCTGCTAGCTTGGGTCTAGAAGGAAATGAAAAGATCAGTATAGGGGGGATAAGTGATGGATTGAGTCCATTAAAAAAACTGGAAGTGACAGCAGAAAAAGACGGGGATACCAAAGTAAATTTTGAAGTAATTTGTCGATTGGATTCAGAAGTGGAAGTGGCTTACTATAAAAATGGAGGCATCCTCCATTATGTATTGAGACAATTCCTAAAACAAGATTAAATAATAGTTTAACTTCTTACAATCCATAAAAAAAAGGGCCTATTTCTCAGATGGGCCCTTTTTAATAAACATAAAACCCAAAATTAACTTTTATTTAAATAAATTGAATATTATTCAATTCCAATAGTCTTAGCTTCTCCACTATAGTCAACAATCACTCCTTCCATATGATCAAAACTTAATGGAACAGGATGGTCATGAGTGACTAAAACAATTTTGAACCTTCTTTGCTCAAGCATCCCAGGAAAATCACCTTCCCTGCTACCAATTGTTAATGTCTTGTTTTGGTCATTGTATCGGATTGGAATGATAGTGTATTGTCCTTTTTCATAATTATAGTTAGTGTTTTCATCCTCATATAAATCAAATTCCCCATCCTTTCCAGCATATACCATCAAGGTGATTTCATCAGCAGGTTTTTCTCCAGTATACTGGATGGAAGGGCCAAATGGAATAATACTACCCTCCTTAACAAATAATGGAATCTTTTCATATGGCGCTGACACTGTTTTAGTTTCACCACCAACGTAATGTTTGCTAGTAAGCAAGTCATACCAACCGCTTTCTTTTGGAAAATAGATTTGACGGCTATCTGCCTGATATTTGTAAACAGGATTTACCATGAGAGCTGGTCCAAACATAAATTGATCTTTAATTTCTAAGGTTGCAGGGTCATAATTAAAATCCATAACCAAAGGCCTCATGATCGTATAATCCTCATGATAAACTTTTCCAGCAACTGAATAAATATAAGGCATCAATCTGTACCTCAGTTTATTATAAAAAATAATCGATTCGTATGCAGGATGTCCTTCTGAGGCAATATTAAACACTTCTCGATAGGGATATTGACCATGTGATCGATAGAGCGGTGTAAAAGTCCCATACTGATACCAACGGGTGTTGAGCTCCCGCCATTCTTCCAAATCCGCCCCTTGAGGATCTGGTCTGTCATATTTGTCCTCCACAAAGAAACCTCCAATATCCGTCGTCCAATAGGGAAGGCCCGAAAGGGAGAAGTTGAGTCCGGCTGGGATTTGCTGCTCCAACTCATCAAACCGCGATGCAATGTCTCCACTCCAGGTGGCAGCACCATAGCGTTGGATGCCAGAGAAGGCAGATCTGGTGAGGATAAATACCCTTTTATCTGGGTTGGTGCTGCGTTGCCCTTCATAAATACCCTTAGCATTTACCAAAGGGTAGCCATTGAAAAACTCAGTAGCTGACCCTTCGGCTGTGGGGTTCATTAATGTCTTTCGGTGTTTGATGGAAGCATTGGAAAGGATGTCAGGTTCTGTAGCATCCAGCCACCAGGCATCGATTCCCTTACTGTACAATTTATCATTGATTTGTTCCCAGAACATTTTTCTGGCTTCAGGGTTGTAAGCATCATAAAATGTACTGATATAACCTTCTCCGATCCAATCCCGTTGTTGGTTTTCTATATTTTGTTTATAAAGCCAACCATGCTCTTCAAATTGTTTATAGTGCTCAATACCTTCATAAAACTTTGGCCAGACAGAAATCATCACATGGGTATGGTAATTCTTGTGAAGTATATCGATCATTTTATCAGGATCTGGAAACCTGATGCTGTCAAAATCATGACTTCCCCAAGCTTTTTCAGGCCAATAAGACCAATCTTGAACGATGTTATCGAGGGGGATTTTCCTTTTACGGTATTCGGCCACCGTATTTAATACCTCTTCTTGTGTCTTATACCGTTCCCGGCTTTGCCAGAAGCCAAATGCCCATTTAGGCATGATTTGAGCTTTTCCCGTCAATTGGCGGTAACCTGAGATAATGGCATCCATATCTTTCCCAGCTATAAAATAATAATCCAGTTTTTTTCCTGCATCTGATTTAAATGTAAAAGTATCATTGGTTTTTATAGGCGAAGGTGGCAAATATTTAAGACTGATAAATGATTGGTTGGATTCAGGAATCCACTCGATTTTAAAATCAATAGGTTCTGCATTAAGTTCATGGCCAAAAACAACTGGACCTGGATTCCAACTTTCTCTCCATCGGTCTACCAACAGCTTTCCATCGAGCCATACTTTCAAGTATCCAGAGTAGGTCATATAGAATTGATGTACACCTTTTTGATGCCCTTGGATTTTTCCTTTCCAGGTAACCACTCCATTGGCCATATCAAAGGCTTCTGGAATTTTATCCATATCATCTAGGAATTGGTAAGCAATATTACCTTCCTTTTCTACCAAACCCTTTTCTGAAGCATTGCGGTCACTGGCATAAATCGCAGTCAAAAATCCCTCTTTTCCTGACTGGTCAAATAACCTCAACTCGGACAAGGGAACTGGCTCCCGGTCATCTCCGAATTTGGTAATGGAGTAATTGTCCCATAGAATTCCATAATTTTTGCTGGACAACATAAAGGGAACGGCAACTACAGAGTTGTACTGAGTCAGATCAACATGGTAACCTTTATAGTTGAAAAGTCCCGTTTGCTGCTGGCCAAGGCCATAAAAAGCTTCCTCATCTGAGCTATCAAAACTTTGGGAAAAGGTATAAATATTTCCATTAGGAACTTCAGAGTTAATAGAAAATGATTTTCCGTGTTTGGCTTCCCTAAGGAGGGTTTTGCCCGTGGAGTCTTTAAAATTTACTTCTCCAGTAGTTTTTGATACCGAGGTTTGGAGGTAAGTTGTTTGGATAATCAAAGAATCTGCACTTTCCGTTAGCTCCCATTTTGGAGTTTGGGGAAGCTTGTTAGTGATCATTAGGCTTTCATCTGCTGCTATTTCATAGCCTTTGGCAGCGGATACCCTGATGATTTTTTCACTAATGACTTCCAGTCTTATGATTTCGGGCGCCGAATCATCATCTGATGGCGGAAGGGTGAGGATAATTCCTTTTTCTGTCTGATGATACAGGTTTTGCTCTGGAGTAGAACATGCCTCAATAAGGACCAAACAGCAAATGGCCATCAACAACTTTTTGGTATTCATATTCAGGTCTATTGCTTTAATTCATAGACCTAAGTTATCAATTGCCCAAGTCATAATCGGGCTGAAATGTTTTTAAAGGAGGGCTAAAATGTTAACAGCATCTATCTTTCTGTATTTTCAAATTAAAAGTTAAGTGTAAATGGATTGAAAGAAGTCTGAGATTCATTTTGAATTAGCTTGAATTTGTAAAATAAAAATAGTGGAGATAAAATTTAACTCAACTTAAACCTAGTAGGAACGATGAAATAAGACTCAATAGGGTTTCCTTCCAAGTCATAAGCTGGGTAAAATTTCCCCTTGTACTTACTCCATATTCTAATAACTTCATTTTGAAGCTTTACAGAAACTTCTTCTGGGTTGGCTATTACTATTTTGTTAAGTTTACCTTCTTTGGATATATGTAGTGCTGCTTTGACCGTACCCATTTCTCTATGATACCTGGCATTGGCGGGATACCTAAGGTTGTCTTGAACGTGTTTCATAGCTTGTTTACTATCTTCAAAACTACATTCTTCAAGGATTCTGTTTAATTCTGTGATTGCGTCTCCTTCGAGTTTTTGTCCTGTGACAATGGTTCCTTTGATGAAATATTTCCGAACTATTTCATTGTTTTCATAATAGTGTATTTCATTTACCTTATTGATTCTATCGGTATGGACTGTTTTTGATTTCTGACCAAGACTATCATATTCAGTCCTGATGGTAAGGTAATTTCCTTTTTCGGGATCTTTTAGGTTGATTACCATGGCAGTTATTTTAAGATCATGATTAAAATAATGGTTGATCGATTTTTCATTATCTTCAAAAAAATGTTTCCTGTATTTCTCAGGATGGAATTTTATGGTATCTGTGATTTTTTCACCGTATTGGTTTAGCGGAATTAGGTGTTGCCCAAACGATGCATTGCTCAAAAAAAGAAGGATGCCAATTATTAGATGTTTCATGAAGTTTTTTAAAAAAGGTTCATTGCGTATAAAAGGTATCGATCACTGAAAAAAAACAATGAAAATGTACCTAAATTTAGCATAATGTTAATGTAAACAAATATTGATTAATTTTATGGGGTAAATATAAATCTTATTTTTGCTCAGCAAACCTTGATAAAGGTAGATTTTAGTAAAGCCTATTTAGAAGAAGTATCATTAAACTTTTATCGTGATTTCTTTCTGAACGGGTTCCAAATGACGACCAATTAAAATAATCCATAAACACATGAAAAACATTAATCCAACCCAAACAACAGCTTGGAAAAAATTAAAGGCTCTCTCTGAGGAGAAAAAGGAGCAGACTATCCAGTCACTTTTTACAGACGATGCACGATTTGACAAATACTCCCTTCGTTTTGAAGATATTTTGGTAGACTATTCCAAAAATAGAATAGATGAAGATGTTTTAAATGTACTTTTTGAGTTAGCGGAAGAGACTGGTTTGAAAGCTGCTATAGAAGCCATGTTCACCGGCGGTCATATCAACCAAACAGAAGACCGAGCAGTTTTGCACACTGCACTAAGAAATAGAAGTAATTCGCCTATAGAAGTTGACGGAAAGGATGTTATGCCCGATGTTAATGCAGTTTTGGCACAAATGAAGGGCTTTGCCGATCAGATCAACGCAGGTGAATGGAAAGGCTATACGGGGAAGCCTATCAAATCTTTGGTCAATATCGGGATTGGTGGGAGTGACCTTGGTCCAGTAATGGTGACTGAGGCGTTGAAGCCTTATCAAAATGAAGCATTAGAGATTTACTTCGTTTCCAATGTGGATGGGACCCATATCGCTGAAACCTTGAAAAAAGTGGATCCGGAAACCACTTTGTTTTTTATTGCTTCTAAGACTTTCACCACACAAGAGACTATGACCAATGCGCATTCCGCAAGATCATGGTTCCTGGAGGCTGCAAAAGATGAATCAGCTATTGCCAAGCATTTTGTGGCCTTGTCTACCAATGCTGAAGCTGTAGCTGTTTTTGGTATTGATACCAAAAACATGTTTGCTTTCTGGGATTGGGTAGGGGGAAGGTATTCCCTTTGGTCAGCTATTGGATTGCCTATTGCCTGTGCCATTGGTTTTGACAACTTTGAAAAGTTATTGGAAGGAGCACATGCCATGGACAATCACTTTAAGGAAACTAAACTCGAGTCAAATATCCCGGTGATATTGGCTCTGATCGGTATTTGGAATACCAATTTTCTTGGTGCATCATCTGAAGCTATACTTCCTTATGACCAATATTTGCACCGATTTGCAGCCTATTTCCAACAAGGAAATATGGAAAGTAACGGTAAATACGTTTCCAGAAATGGTGAAAAAGTAGATTACACCACTGGCCCAATCATTTGGGGTGAGCCAGGTACAAACGGTCAGCATGCTTTTTATCAATTGATCCATCAGGGCACTCATTTGATCCCTTGTGATTTTATTGCGCCTGCTATTTCTCATAATCCTGTTGGTGATCACCATGTGAAGTTATTGTCCAATTTCTTTGCTCAGACAGAAGCTTTGATGAATGGCAAGTCTTTGGATGAAGTGAAATCAGAATTAAACAAAGCTGGTAAATCAGCTGAAGAAATTACCAAGCTGGCTCCTCACAAAGTGTTTGAAGGAAATCGACCAACCAATTCCATTTTGGTGAAAAAAATTGATCCATATACCTTGGGAAGCCTGGTAGCGATGTATGAGCATAAAATCTTTGTTCAAGGCATCATTTGGAATATCTTTAGTTTTGACCAGTGGGGAGTGGAATTGGGAAAAGTACTGGCCAAAAATATTCTTCCAGAATTGGAAGGAGATGAAAAAGTAAGCGCTCATGACGCTTCTACCAATGGCTTGATCAATGCCTATAAATCCATGAGGTAATTTAAAGAATGTTTAAACTATATTGAAAGCCCGTCAAATTGTCGGGCTCTTTACTTATAAAGGTTTGTATTGGATTAATCAATCAATCAAGCAGAGAAAGAAAGTTTATCGTGATTTAATGAGCCTTTCCAGTAGCCAACTTCCAACCAAATAAGCCCCTAAATAACAGAAAAAGGAAAGAAAGAAAAGGGCATTCCAAATGCCATGACTTGGGTCTGTATTAAATTGCCAACCCATTAAGTTAAAGTCAACTTGCATTCCCTGAATATTGCTATTGAATGCTTTGAAGGCGAAAAAGGCGTAGAAAGCCATTAGCACACTCAGCAAAAATTGAAAAAGCTGAATTAAGGCCAAACTTATAGGTTTTATAATGTCCTTCATAATCAAAAAGTTAGTTATTTTAAATCAATGATCAAATTCAGTTATATTAAAGATTGACATATATTTAATATGACTATTCGCAATGTTGCACGTAGCTATATTTTCTTTGGTTTATGCTTTTATGATTCTTTTTCTGTCCTTTTCCATTGATGAAAAGGACCAAATCCAGATAGCTATCGGGACTAGGCCTGTGGTGCGGCATTTAAATTGGGTATACCGATTTATCTCTAATATAGGAATCCTTTATCCCAATTTAATTTTAAGAAACCGTTCCGGCCTAAAAATGAGCGGATCTCGCTGTTCCACGACGCGAGCTAGCTCATTTTCTTAACAGCCTGCCCATTTTCCTTAAAACCTGCCCCACCAAGGGCCATCCTTACTTTCCAATACCATATTTTGCCTATAAACCAGTACGTGCAAAATTACGGATACACATAATATTTAATATAATTCCATATAAGTAAAGAGTCCTTTCCAAATATTATACAAAAAAGTCCAACTAAACTAAAGTTGGACTTTTTATGATTTTAGAGAACTTAAACTTCTTCTACCTCTATGACTTCCATTGGCCTTACAGATATTCTGGCTTCACCAACTTGGAAGTCATCCACCTCGATTGCTACATCTTGTTTAAATGTATTTTCAGTGCCTTTCAGCCTAAAAGTGTAAATGGCGTCTAAACGGACCTTTTTAGGTATCATAAACAGGGTAGCCTCCCCGACAGACCTAGGAGGAATTTTAACCGCAACGGATTTACTGAAAGTACTGGTCTCACTGACGGTTTCCTCTTCACCAATGGTGAAGGTATTTTCTAAGGTAGTACTTATACTGGTTTCCTGCTCTGCTGAGATCGGCCCTTTTTCTATTCCTATGGTGGTACTGGTGGTTACAGTGATTCCAATTAAGGTAGAATTACTCCAACTTCTAGTAGTGGATTTAGTGATTTCCCTCTCCAATGTCAAGGTATTGATTTGTTCAACTTCACTATTGTTGATAGTGGAGTCTGAGAGTCCAATCGGGTTGCCGTCTGGGAGTACCACTTCATTGATGTATTCAATATTGATCAATTCTAAATCAGGGCGGAGGATTTGTACACTAGAAGCATTGTCTTGAAATCCAAAATGCACGAGGTTGCTGTATTCTCCAGGTCCGAACTCCTTGCTGTTACCCCTTAACTGACTGTCCTTGTACAGTACTACTCTTGTGCCCTCAGGTACTTTCATGGAAGTAATGCTGTCGTTTTTCAAAAAGGGGAAATTATAATCGGTACTTGCTCCCAACCCCGCAAGGTTTTGCTTAAAACCTCCGAAGTTGGCATGCTGGTAGAAGCTTACAAGAGGATACAGGTTAGGATCATGTTCAAAGATTTCCATTGAACTGATTTGGTCATTCCAGTCCTCTACATAAGGATAGTTTCCACCAAACAAAACTAATCTTGGACCTCTAAAACCAGTATCTCTATATAAATAAACAAAATAACCTGGTTCAACTTTAATTGAGCTGATTTGGTCATTACCAATGGGAATGGTGACGAATTGACCTGTGCCATAGGTAGCGGATGTACCTTTAAAATGTGCGTGTTTAAAAATGGAAACTGACATAATAAATGAAATTTAGGTTAGAAAATAAATGAAACTCAAAATCTCTTAGTTGAATTTTCAAAGCTTTTAGGTTCTTTGTCAAATGAACAAAACCAATAAAAATTCTTTTTTCATCTTCCCGGGAATTGAGATTTAGTGATGCTGTATTACAAAGGTAATTCCGCAAGCTTCTTGATTATTAGGACTATTACGACAAAAATTATAATAATTGCGACATGTTAAACCGAATTGCAATTAGGGTATCCATACAAAATTGTGACAGAAGTATTGGTTTTGTTATGCTACTATCCATTTTACAAGGGAAAAAAGAGCCATTGAGAAAAGAGTAAGTTGTAGCCCGCCCAAAAACCTATGCTTATTTTTTAAGGTGAAGTCATTACCTAGCTCCATGGACAGTAACAAATTGAAGATTACTGAGGTGAGGACAGTAAGGGTAAAGAGTATGATCGCGTTCATCAACCAGAATGAGATCGTGTCAGCTCCACTGGATTTAATATCTCTAAAGACAACGACACATCCTGTTCCCGCAGAAAAATTGATTCCGATCATCCATCTACTCCAGCTGATGAGTTCTCTGGGAATTTCGATATTTGATTTTTGAATGGTATTCATGACAATTTTAGTTTAGAAGTGCTTTCTACAAGGTTACTTGAAATGGGTTAAAAGTACTATCACTTTTACGCCAGAATTCAGCACAAAACCGACAAGAAAAAATGGAAAAAACTAGCTTTGAACTATTGCAGGAAGGAGGAGGGGCTGATCCCAAACTCCTTCTTAAAGCATTTGGCAAAATAAGAGGGGTTGGAAAAACCAGTTTGAAAAGCTGTTTCAGAAACACCATACTTTCGCGTGCTGAGTAATTCTTTGGCACGATGTAGTCGAACAGAGGAAATAAGTTGGTTGGGTGATTTGTTGCTGATTGCTTTAAGCTTTCTTTGAAGTTGCCTTTCACTCACGGCCAATTCTCTTGATAACGCTACCAAATTAAATTGTTCATTATTTAGATTGGCATCTATACATTGGATCACATCTTCCAAAAAAGACTCATTGAAGGATAAAGCTGCAAGTGAATTTTCAGATGATAAAGAATCATAGGAAGCAGGGTCGGAAACTTTGAATAGATCAAGAGCTAATTTTCTCTTCTTTGACTTGAGAACATAAGGACTGGCAGTAATGCTTAGACCAGCCCCAGGGAGTAAATTTTTAACTGTATTGGTTATCAAAATGTGTTTGGCTAGGGATTGCTTGAACATTTCATCAATTTGCTGCCTCACTTCAACATTTTCCCAGGAGGATTGCAATATTAAGGGTACTAACATCATGTGAATGCAGATGGCCAGATTTTTTCCTTCTAGCTTGGCTTTATCTAAAATGCTAAGTCCATAATGAACTGCTTTGCTGGGGCCTTCAAATGTGAGTACCGCATGCTCATTATCGCTGTAAATGATAAACCCTTTGAATTTTTCAATGAGTTGGTGAATTGCATGCTTATCTAATTTTTCTTCCTCGTTTTTAGAAGCATTTGTCTTTAAAGTAAGTACAGTAGTGAGCCTTTTATGGATTGCTGATTCGTATTTAGCTTTTTGAATGAAATTTCGCATTGTTTGAAGTACTTCAAGATTATCTCCTGTCCAAAAAAGATGATCACTGCCTTGCATTTCTATAAACTTGGCATTTTTTATTTGGTTGGAAATGAAACGACCTTCTTCAATTTTGACATCGATATCATTTACTCTTTGCATCATCAGTACCGGAACTTGAATAGTTTCAAGTATGTCCAATATGTCGACTGTGGTATTCATTTTGGTCAGGACCAAGGCTGCACTAGGACTAGCTCCAGAACGAAAATATTGAGCAAGCCATTCCATAAACTCAGCATCTTTAGCTCTTGAGGGTGCTAAGTCCTCCAATTTCATATCTCCACTTCCCCAACAGTATTCAATCATATCATAGACTTTTTGTCTTTCTTGATCGGTAGGAGCCCAGGGGTAATCAGGAGAATATCTTCTTTTTGCAAAAATCCCAAAAGTGATCAGCGCAATAGTTCGCTGTGGGTAGGTAGCAGCAAAAAGTGCAGAGACAGAGCCTCCCTCAGAATGGCCAAAAAGAAAAGCTTTTTCTGATCCGACAGCATCCATCACCACTCGTATGTCATCCATACGGTCTTCCAAGGTGGAGAGCTCTATGACCCGGTCTGAAAGCCCGGTTCCTCTCTTATCGAAAAGAATTACCCTGCAGATTTTACCCAGTTCCTCCAAAAATTCAGCCAATGAAGGACAGGCCCACATTAGATCGATGTTGGATACCCATCCAGGTATATATACCAAATCTACAGTCCCAGATCCAAAACTTTGATAAGCAATATTAATGCTGCCGCTTTTGGTGTACATCGTGGTAGGCTTCATAGAATCTAAGGTTAAAAATACCAGCTGACTTTTTGAAGAATAGATTCCTAAAATACTAAAAACATGCCTTATGGATTGGTTGTTAGTGATTTATTTAAGGTGAGCTGCCTAAAGAAAAATGGTTCGTTAGTTTTGAGTTGGTTCATTTTGAGCTGTTCCTTCGACTTTTGCCTATTTTGAAATAGTTGACTTACATCAAATTACAGTTTTACCTTACCGGAATGGGAGAAACGTTGTAGCCCAATTTCTGCAGCTGTTTGATCAAGCCACATTCATACATCAAATGGCTCAACCCCACAGCAATAAAGCAATTGTTGGTTTCCAATGATTTTTGGATCGTCTTCATCCATTTATCATTTCTGTCTCTTAGCATCAGTGTATTACGACAAGGCTGGTCCAATTGATATTCAATATCCATTTGGTCATACCAATCAGTCTCCGCACAATTTTGGGAATTGTTTGAGCGGATCTGTTCTATGATCATCGAAAGCCTTCTTTTGTGCACTTTTCTGGGCATTCCTTCCACATCTTTATTGATCAGTTCAATTTGATCTTCTGAAGTTTCTAGACCTAACAGCTCCATGTCGAGTTCCTTGGCTTTGGAACCGATGTAATCATCCAGGGAGAGGTATGTGGATGCTGAATCCTTGCCCAAACAGGCTTGCTCTTTGAAATACCGGTTCAGGAAAACATATAATTCAGTAGGGCTCATTTTTTGAAAATCTGTTGGACTGGAAGCGAACAAATTTTCTATAAATGCCATATCTTCTTGGTCCAGCAATCTGGTCCATTTGGTTTTTTCAATTCGACGATTGATAATATCCTGAGCCATGTGGCCTGGAATGTTCAAGTTTTCTTTTATCAAAACATCGCATGCTGCCAAGACCTGATTGGCATTGGTCAAAGAGTCAAAAAATGGCTTTCCAAAGGCGTGATGAGTGCCAAATAGGTAGGAGGTTTTACTGGAATTAGATTTGGTCACTTTAAATAAAACTGTGCGCAGGGGTAAAGTTTCATTACAGGACTTTCCTGAAACCGTAGCTGTAGTGAACAACAAAAGTAGAAAAACAAAAACTTGTCTTATGATTTCCATCACTCTAAAGGTTTCACAGAAGTTTTCTAAATGACTTAAGCATCAGGGATTTCAGGCTCCACTAACTTGATCAATTTTTCGAGTGATTCTTGCCACCCTAAATAGCACATTTCGGTCGGAATTACCGACGGAATTCCTTCTTGCAATACTTTTAGTTCCGTTCCACAGGACACTGACTTGAACCAAATGCTCGTTGTCATCTTTCCCGGAAGCTCTGGAGTATCAAACTCATCCGTATGCTTGATCAACTCGTTGGCTTGGATTTCTAAGAAAGTGCCGCCAAATGAATGTTCATGTCCTGTAGAAAAATTCCTAAAGGACATTCTGTAAGTGCCACCTACCTTAAAATCCATATGATGAAGAATGCCCAAAAATCCGTAAGGCGGTATCCAATTAGAATAGGCAAGAGGATCAGAAAAAGCTTTGAAAACCTTTTCAGGTGAAGCTTTAATCACACGGTGGAGGGATACACTGTTGTTTTCCATTCAATAAACACATAAAAGTTTCAATCTAATATTAACCTTAATGTAATTAATAAAAAGTTAGAATCCACAGGTTCAGATTTACTGTTTTTAATAAAGTACATCCTGCTCCTTAATTTTAGGTTTACACAGTCAAAACGCAGCTCTTTTCATTCGGGGATTAAAATGTTTTTCTCAAAAGTCATATTCAAACTCCCTAAGGCCTGATCATGAAGCCAGAGAAGAATGGGGTGTTGAACAAGTAAAACTATATTTAATTACAATTCAATTATGCCTTTCTGACTCCATTTCTTGCCTACGCATCGGCATGGCATCTATGGTGCCAAATAATTCATTTGGGGCTAAAAACTGGGATTGTCTCCGTTTTATTTGCCCATCCAGCCCGATTAAGATGATTTCAAACTCATTATTGGTTAGTTTTAAGGCCTCAACCCATTCTTTATTTTCAGTGTGTTTCCAAGCTTTCTTAGAATCGAGCCCGGTTTTGAACTTATCCTTGTGGAATTGGTAAACGACCAACTTACGTTCTTTAAGTTCTCCTAAGTTTTTCTGAAGTGCATTGATTTGTTTTTTATAGATTGAGTCGGAGAGTTCAATTGTTTTGATGATCAATAGCCGATCCTTCCATCGGTGCTCGGACATTTCTTGGGCGTGCAGGTTGTTGGAAAGGTTGAATACAAACCATAAAATCAACAAGTGTAGGTGTTTCATCGGTAAAGTGTTCTGTTTTAGTGTTATAACTGGTTTGATAACCAGATGTTTATTCAAACAATGCAAAAGGAAATATTTCTTTTGGCAAAATGGAATTAAATTATATGAGTATCCATAATTTTGCACGTACTGGTTTAAAGGCATAATATGGTATCGAAAAGTAAGGATGGCCCTTGGTGGGGCAGGTTTTGAGGAAAATGGGCAGGCTGTTAAGAAAATGAGCTAGCTCGCGTCGTGGAACAGCGAGATCCGCTCATTTTTAGGCCTGAACAGTTTTCTTAAAATTAAATTGGGATAAAGAATTCCTATATTAAAGATAAATCGATATACCCAATTTAAATGCCACACCACCGGCCTAGTCCCGATAGCTATCGGGATTTGGTCCTTTTCATCAATGGAAAAGGACAGAAACAGAATCATAAAAGCATAAACCAAAGAAAATATAGCTACGTGCAACATTGCGAATAGTCATATTAAATTATGGTTGGGGTAAAAGTCTGTATAGATATTGATGTCAATGAAAAGGAAAAACTTGAAGACTCCAACGGGTTCAAATTGAATGGTCAGCTTTATTGGCCCGCTGAGATTCTTTTTATCTTTGAGATTCCAAAATTTAAATGAAGACCCCATCTTTTTATGCGCATTACCAACGCCCATCAAAACAATCTCAAAAACATTTCATTGAACATTCCCGAAAACCAACTGATTGTCGTGACCGGCTTATCGGGTTCGGGAAAGTCTTCTTTGGCCATGGGGGTAATCGCCAATGAAGGGTATCGTTATTTTTTGGAAAGTCTGCCTGCTTATAGCCAACAAAATGGACAAGCTATTCCAACTGCTGAGGTGGATGAAATTGCCGAATTGCCACCTGTGATCAAGGTGGAGCAGTCCAAGCGCTTTCAATCCATCAATGCCACTTTTGGTACTCTTTCAGAGCTTAGTCCAATTGTCAGACTATTGTTTGCCCGCTTTGCAGGCGAGGAAACCATGAGCAAATCTCTTTTTTCATTTAACCACCCCAAAGGTGCCTGTGAAAAATGCAGGGGCATTGGTGAGGCTGAATACATCGATATTGAAAAGTTGGTGGGTGATGCGAACAAGACTTTGCGAGAAGGAGCGATCACCACCACTTTACCCAACGGTTATATCGTCTATTCCCAAGTGACTGTAGAGGAGCTAAACAAAGTATGTGAGGCACATGGTTTTTCAGTGGATATACCTTGGAAGCATCTGAGCAAAGAGCAGCAGGACGTCATTCTCTATGGCAGCGATCGCATTAAAGTCTTCTATGGTAAACACAGCCTGGAATCACGCCTCAGATGGGAAGGGTTTAAGGCCAAACCTCGTGAGGAAGGCTATTATAAGGGGGTTATCCCGATCATGTCGGATATTCTTAGACTGGATAGAAATGTAAGTATTCTACGTTTTGTAAGCGCAAAAAAATGCCCTTCTTGTCATGGGGCAAGGATAAAAGCCGATCACTTGAAATATAAATGGAAGGGCTTGAATTTTCAGCAGTGGACGGACCTGCCCCTACAGCAACTATATGACCGACTCCAGGAGCAAGTTTTGTCAGCAGGTGAAACTGTGCTGGTTGATAAGTTGTGTACGCAGTTGCTTGACTTGATCAACTTAGGGATGGGACACTATCAATTAGGTACTCCCAGTTTGGATATTTCTTCTGGAGATGGCCAGCGCATAAAGCTGACTAAACAGGTAAACAGCAACCTCCAAGGCATTTTATATGTTTTTGATGAGCCCTCAATCGGTTTGCCTACTGCTTATCAACGACACCTTCGCCATGTTTTTGACAGGTTGATCCGTGGGGGCAATACAGTAATGGTGGTGGAACATGATCTGAACTTTATTCAATCAGCTGATTGGATCTTAGAATTAGGTCCGTTGGCGGGCATAAAAGGAGGAGAAGTGATCTACAATGGCCCAGTTAAAGCATTTTTGCGGGCAAAAAAACTTGAAAGCCCTACTTTGACCGCCATTCAAGAAAAGGAAAGGCATGTTGGAAATCACGTTTCTTCTGTACTGGAAGCTACTTTTGAACCTCAGGTTCAAAGCTTATCGGTCATCAGTCGAAAGACAAGTGAGTTACTTGATAGAATAAATTCATTTTGTGAAATACATGACTTGAACTTCCTTTCTGTTACAGATCAACCGATTGGAAAGACCCCACGTAGTAATCCATCGACTTATACAGGTCTTGCAGACAGGGTTAGGGATTTATTAGCGAAGACACCGATGGCAAAGCATTTAAAATTGTCAAAAGGCGCATTTTCTTTTAACAATAAAGTTGGTCGATGTCCAAACTGTGAAGGAGCTGGGGTTATTACCCTGTCCATGAGTGTGATGGGAACGATTAATCAAGTCTGTCCTGTCTGTAATGGCAAGCGATTTAAACCGGAAGTACTGAAAGTACAATGGAAAGGGAAAAGCATAGCCGGAATCTATGATTTAAGTGTGCAAGAAGCGGCGGATTTTTTCAAGCAGGAAAAGAAATTGGCAGAGATATTGGCCTTGATGCTTCAGCTGGGATTGGGATACATCAAACTTGGACAGCCTTCGAATACCCTTTCCGGTGGTGAGGCCCAGCGGATCAAGCTGGCCAAACACTTTGCCAAGCCCTCTAAAAAGACCATTTTAGTGTTGGAGGAACCCAGTATTGGACTTCATCAGCAGAATGTCCGACAATTGTTGAATGCTTTGAAACAGCTAAAAAAGCAGACAGCAGGGATTGTGTGTTTCGAGAATCACCCGCTTTTCCAAACCCATTGTGACACCTTACTCGACAATGCATTGATTGCTCAGGCAGTGGATATCCCACAACCTCCAATACAACGACAGGACATTGTGGCGATCAGCGGAGCCCGTACCCATGCGCTCAAAGATATCAGTTTGAAAATCCCAAAGAATCATTTGTCTGTGGTTACTGGCATTTCTGGATCTGGAAAATCTTCCTTGGTTATCGATACTTTGCACGGGTTTGGCCTACAGGAAATGACCAAGCAGTTTTCCAGTTATCAGCAGTCGAGGGTCGGTGTGAATTATCAGCTGGAAGTGGACCATATTGAAGGACTTACTCCTAGTATTTGCATTACCCGAAAGGAAAAGAACTTTTCTGAAAGATCGGACATTGCCCAACAAACGGATTTTGATAAAACCCTGCGTTTTGCCTTTTCCCGCAAAGCACAATATTCTGGTTTGGATTGGTCTGCAAGCCACTTTTCGAACAATCATGAACTGGGAAAGTGTGTGGTTTGTGATGGCATAGGAAAAGAATTGCTTCCTGATTTGGGTAAAATTGTAATTGATGGAAACTTAAGCATTGCCGAAGGACTGTTTGAGCATCATAAAGGCTTGGCTTATTATGGGCAAGCCAGCGGGCAATATATGGCTGTGCTGGAAGAAGTAGGAAAAGAATACGGTTTTGACCTGAACACTCCATTTAATGAATTGACCTCTGGTCAAAAGGCGGTGGTTTTTAAAGGCGTAGCAGGGAAGATCTGGGAAGCAACATGGAAATTTGAGACCAAGACCAGAAAAGGAACGCAGCAGGTCAAGATGAAGTGGGCCGGGCTTTTCAAGTACCTGATGGATGAATATTTCTTGACCAGAAAGAACAAATACCAACCGCTTAAAACTTTACTTTCTTACACCAAATGCAATCAATGCGAAGGGAGTGGACTGAAAGCTGAAAGACTTGAAGTGCTGATTGGTAAAGCATCCATCCACACGCTAAAATCCATGGATTTCAAAACACTTGACCACTGGTTAAATACTTCTGATGTCAATGAAGAAATCGATCAAAAGCTTATTGAAAACATCAGGGCGCGTCTTTCCAGTACACTCAAAAGATCCCGGCAGTTGCACATTGACCACCTTCAGCTCAACCGAAAGTCGGTAAGTCTGAGTGGTGGTGAGCAGCAGCGTGTCGCCTTGATCAAGCAGCTCAACAGTCCACTAAAGGGGATTACCTATCTTTTAGATGAGCCTTCTGCAGGCTTATCAGCAGAGAATATTCCGGACCTTGTGCAGCTACTGAAAGAATTGGTGGAAAAGGGAAACACGGTGATTGTGATTGAACACAATAAGGAAATCATGATGGCAGCAGAAAATTTGGTGGAAATAGGTCCAAAAGCAGGAAAAAACGGAGGATACGTTACTTTTCAAGGTAGCCCAAAGGAGTTTTTGGAGACAGCTCGTTGTCATCCATTTTTGAAACTGCCTTCCAAAAAGGTTGATTTAAAAACAACAGAAAACCGCATCAAATTGCAGAAATTGGCCAAACACACTTTGGTAAAACATTCCTTGGAAGTGCCAGTGGGAGGGATTACGGCCATTACTGGAAAATCAGGGATTGGGAAGACGACTTTAGTAAAGGATATACTGATTCCAAGTATCGAGCAGGGACAGGCTGTAAATTGTGGGCGTATAGAATGGCCCAAAACTTACAGTGGAGCACAGTATTTTGAGACCAAAAAGTTGCAGGCACATAACAGTACATTGTTGATAGCATATTTGGATTTGTTAAAAGACATCAGCAAGGTGTTTGCAAAGGAATCAGGTTTGAAGACAAAGGACTTTTCTTATAAAAACAAAGCAAGCCAATGCCCCAATTGTAAGGGCAGTGGTGTGCTCAGCACCAGTCTGGATGTGGCGGCCAATCATATCGAAACATGCGAAGTCTGTCATGGACGGAGGTACCAAGCAAGATTGTTGGAGCACAGAGTAGGAGGACTTGACATATCAGAAGTGTTGTCCCTATCCATCATAGAACTGAATAGATGGCTGACCGACCAAGGAGCGGCCACTTCGAAACTGTCATTTATTCAACAGCTGGATACTATTGGCTTGGGACATCTGAGCTTGGATCAAAAGGTCAAATCTCTCTCCTCGGGAGAAGAACAACGTTTGTTATTGCTTAATTGGCTCAATAATAAAAAACAAGACCAACTATTGGTTTTGGATGAGCCAAGTACTGGTCTGCATTATGCGGATATCGATCAGCTCTTTGATATCCTTCAGACGCTAAGTAGAGACAATGACCTCCTAGTGATCGATCACAACCCATACTTATTAGAAAAAATAGGTGCTGGGATGATATTGAAGTGAAATGGAGGGGAGATGTGGATTAATTTTAAATGGTACCTCAGGGCAACAAATTGACTATAATTCTGCTTTGGCAAAGTAATATTGTCGCATTATAAATACTATGATTCCCCAAACCGTCTCGCAGGGTTGCATTGGGAAAATAACATCATCTTGAGTTTTCGATCTGATTATTGGCAACCTGAAGACAGCATTTACCTAGAGTCAAAGTTCCAAGTTGGGCAAAACAAAAGATTTGGTATTGGGGTTGAGCCTGATCCATAAACCAGGGTTTGCATTTAGCTGTTTCAAGGCTTCTGAGGGGTCGGCACTGATAGGTGTTTGGAGAACTTTGCTGTAGGTTTGAACTTTGGCTGGAGCGGAATCTGCATCAACTACTGACTGAACCACCTTTTTGGCATGGATAATTGCGGCAGGTCCCAGGGTAAGAATGTATGCTGCAGCGCGGCATTCCTTTTCGTCATCTTCACTTACCAAGCTTCCTCCTGCTTTGAACTTGCTGATATGATGCTCCAGGATACTACTTGAAATAGGGATCAGGCCAGCCACATGTGGAGGTTTGGCTCCTGAAAAGGGCTTGATATAGGCCAGATGGGATGCTTGGTTTTCTTCAGGGCCATGGCCAATAAAAAATATGTCCAACCCTCCTAAAGATTCCAGTTTATTTAAGTACTGCACAAGTTCGGATTCCAAATCATCTGTATCCGTTTGCATGGGGGTAAAGCTCTTTATTTTTTTAAAAAATGCATCACCCAAAATACGTTCAAAATCCCTGACAAAGCTAAAACCATTGCCCATGCTCATTGGAGCCAAAGCATCTTGTGTAAAGACGTTCAATCTGGAGAGTAGCTCATCCTTTTCACCAGACAAAGCCAGTTTCCCCAATTGCCTATGCAGTTCCTGAGCGCCTCTGCCGCCAAGCAAGGCAATATTGATATCCCCTTCCTTTGCTTCAGCGGTAGCATACAATTCATTTAACATGGCCTTTCCTACTTCTGCTTCACTGGCAAGGACTGTAGGTGCAAGACCGTGATCCACCAACTTAAAGGCTTGGTCATTTCCTTTGGATAACCATATATTGTTGTTTTCTTCTTCTCTCAGGAACTGTTTTTGGTTATTGTTCATGCTCATTGCTATATTTTTTTAATTAATTCAGTTCAATTGCTTGTACAAGGTTCTAAAATACTGTGTTCAGTAGGAAATGCGGCATGGAATTTAAACTTTTATTGTTGGGCTATATCGTAAAAAAGGGGAGGAAAAGGGTAGCTCCGCTATAGCAGTCTTGGGGATGCCTTGGGGTCTAGTAGTATATACGTTCCCTTTTGGCTATTTTCTTAGAATTCATGGTATTTTACCGTAATTGAAACCACATGAAAGTAAATAGATTAGAATATGATTATTTTTCAATTAATAATTTTTCAAGAAACAATAAAATTTGTTTTGAAACCTTATGAGACATTGGAAATAAAAGGATTAATACTCAAACAAGCCCAATATAAGGGCATCTCCTTCATTTTTCAATCAAAACACGGTTTTCCCGACTAATGAGATGATAAAAATCAGGTGGCCATTCTAAGCTTTCTTTTGGAAGTGCGGATAGTACATGAGGTCAACACTTCCAAAAGAAAACAATATGATTTCACTAGCATCAGTCCCTTATTTGCCCATTTCCTCTGACAATCCACTTATAGGAAGTGAGTTCTTCCAGGGCCATAGGACCACGGGCGTGAAGCTTTTGGGTGGAGATACCAATTTCTGCTCCCAGCCCAAATTGTGCGCCATCAGTAAAGGCAGTGGAGGTATTGGCATATACAGCGGCAGCATCTACGGATTTTAGAAACAAGTCAATCGCTATCTCATCTTCTGCCACAATCGCCTCACTGTGTTTGGAACTGTGTTTGGCGATGTGATCCAATGCGCTCTCCATATCGGGAACGGTTTTGATGGACATGGTCATGGCCAAAAATTCGGTACCGAAATGAGCTTCCTCAGCAGGCATAAGTAAGTCAGCAGGGTAGTGGCCTTTTAGGGTTTGATAGGCTAATTCATCTGCATATACTTTTACCTTTTTTTCTCCTAGCGACTTGGTAATTTCCGGTAGTTGGCTGATTTTATCTTGGTGGATGACCAGACAGTCCAAAGCATTGCAGACACTCACCCGGCGGGTTTTGGCATTGGTAATAATATTGGCTGCTTTCTGGTTATCTCCAGATTTGTCCAAGTAGGTATGCACAATACCAGCACCGGTTTCAATTACTGGAACCTTGGAATTGTCCCGCACAAAGTTGATCAATCCTTGGCTTCCCCGTGGGATAATGATATCAATATAATCCACAGCTTGGAGCATTTGAGCCGTAGCCTCACGGTCAGGAGGAAGCAAAGCTACCATATTAGGGTCTATACCATTTTTCTCCAGTACTTGGTGGATCAATTTGACAATCGCCGTATTGGAGTCATGGGCATCACTGCCTCCCTTTAGCACCAAAGCATTTCCTGATTTTAGACAAAGGCTGAACACATCAAAAGTTACATTGGGGCGGGCTTCATAAATGATCCCGATGACACCCAGAGGTACAGCGGTTTTGGTAAGTGAAAGACCATTTTCCAAGGTCTTTTCGGTCAAGATCCTTCCCAAAGGAGAAGGAAGTTTGACTACATTGAGAATATCTTCAGCAATGGCTTCAATTCTTTCCTCTGTCAATTTAAGCCTATCAAATTTTGGATCATTGGGATCCATGCGTTCCAGGTCTTTTTGGTTGGCTTCCAAGATCGCAGGTATGCCTTCCCAGGTAAGCTTGGCCAAATCCTCTAAGGTTCTATTGATTTTTTTTTCTGTCAGCAGAGGCATTGATCTGCTGGCTTTTTTGACAGTAGCAAAGGTATTCTGTAAGTTCATTTTCACTGGTTGTTTTGATGAAGGTAGAGGTAATCATAATGGATGATGGGTTTTTGATTACTCTGACCGATTTTCTCTGAAGCTACTTTGGCTCCATATGCGGCCTTTCCTAAACCAATTTTCCTGCCATCCTCACTGATGATACGAAGAATTTCACCTTTTATAAAATCTCCCCTTACTTCCAGTACACCGATAGGGAGTAAGCTGGTGATTTTGTTGGACATCAGGGCATTTTCAGCACCTGAGTTGATGACCAATTCCCCTTTGGAGTAATGGTCACTGTGGGCAATCCATTTTTTCGGGTTGTGTTTGGCCCTTGAAGGCTCAAAAAAGGTACAACGTAACCTATTGTGGAAGTAGTCAATAAGCACATCTTCCCTCTTGCCATTGGCAATGACCACGCCAATTCCAAGGTCGGCAGATTTTTTGGCCATGTTCATTTTGGTGAGCATACCACCTCTGCCAAATGATGACTTGCTGCTGGAGATATAATTGCCCATGGATGGGGTATTGGCATCCACCCGCTCAATTAGTTCGGCATCAGGATCACTTGGATGGCCTTTATAAATCCCGTCCACATTGCTGAGCAACAATAGAATTTCGGCATCCATCATGGCTGCCACTAGGCCAGCAAGCTCATCGTTGTCTGTAAACATCAATTCAGTAACTGAAACGGTATCGTTTTCATTGATCACGGGAAGGATGTTGTTTTTCAAAAGTCCCTCTAAGCAATTTTTCATGTTCAGGTAGTGCTTCCTGTCCCTAAAGTCACTTTTGGTAACCATGATCTGCGCGATAGGAGTCTGCCGATTGCCAAAAAAAGATTTGTAAGCATTGATAAGTTCAACCTGCCCTACAGCGGCAAGGATTTGTTTTTGAACTACTGGGTCGGTTTTTTCTTCAAAAATGGTTGACTTTCGTCCAAAAGCAACCGCGCCAGAAGTGATCAGGATCAATTGAAGTCCTTGCTCACGAAGATAAACCATCTGACGAACAAGGGACTCCATGCGGGATTTGTCCGGCTGACCATCCGCTTGGGTCAGAACGTTGGAGCCAATTTTTATTACTACTGTTTTACCCTTTTGCTGTACCATAAAAATGTTTGATCATCGAAAACCAAAATTAATAAGGAATATTAGATTGTACTATGGTTTTTTATTTTGAGAACAGCTTGAACATCAAAAAATATACGGCAAAGCAGGGAGGGACTAGTTGGGCTTGTGCCTGTAGGTGTTCAAGAAAACTGGTGGAATTTGGAATTCCGTGAGAATTAGTGGAATAAAGGGAAGATTGCAATGGCTTTTGATTGATGGTTTGGATTAAAGGGAAAATGGTAGTAATATTCCTTTTTATGAATTTAAATGAGGGATGATCCCTTTTATAATAGGACGATATACATAGCACATGGGGCAATTAATTATTGATTTTAGCAACTGGATATGGGGCTGGCCACTGCTCTATCTTTTATTGGGGGGTGGAACAATTTTGTTTCTTTATTCTGGATTGATCCCGTTCCGTGGGTTTGCTCATGCCATGAAGGTGGTAGGCGGTAAGTATGATGATCCAAATGCCAAAGGGGACATTACTTCTTTTCAAGCTTTGACCTCTGCCATTGCCGCGACGGTGGGACTGGGAAATATCAGTGGTGTGGCGCTGGCAATCAGCACTGGTGGCCCTGGAGCCATTTTCTGGATGTGGGTCTCTGCTTTTGTGGGCATGGCCACCAAGTATTTTACCTGTACCTTGGCCATCATGTATCGGGGTAAGGACAGCTCTGGGCATGTTCAAGGCGGACCTATGTATGTGATTGAGGAAGGAATGGGCAAGAAATGGCGGTTTTTGTCCGTCATCTTTTGTGTAGCTGGGATCATGGGCTTGTTGGCGATTTTTCAGGCCAATCAGTTGACCGATGTTACCCGCGTTGTGTTGTTGAAACCTTTTGGACTGGACCATGGAGCAAGCACCCGATGGATTTTGGGTATATCGATGATGTTATTGGTGGCAATAGTAATCTTGGGAGGAATTAAGCGAATTGCCTCTGTAGCTTCCAAATTGGTGCCTTTTATGGTGACCCTTTATTTTTTAAGTGTTTTGGTCATTCTGATCAAATTCAATGACCAGATAATTTCCTCGCTTTGGTTTATTGTGGAGGATGCCTTTACTGGAAAAGCAGTTTTAGGAGGATCCGTAGGGGCGGTAATTATTACAGGAGCAAGGCGTGCAGCGTTTAGTAATGAGGCGGGTATCGGTACGGCACCAATGGTACATGGTGCTTCTAAAAACGAAGAGCCGGTACGTGAGGGACTGATCGCCATGTTGGGGCCATTTATAGATACCATTGTGGTTTGCACATTGACTGCCTTGACCATTATGGTGACAGGGGTTTGGGAGTCTGGAGAAAAGGATGGGGTGTTGATGACTTTATCGGCTTTTGAGAGTGGGATTCCCGGCTTGGGAAAATATTTTCTGATGGCAGCGGTGCTGGTTTTTGCACTCTCTACCATGTTTACCTATAGCTATTATGGCCATAAGTGCTTCAATTATCTTTTTGGAGCAGATAAAGCAGACTATTACAACTATTTCTATTTGCTGACGATTGTAGGGGGAGCAGTGGTTTCCCTTCAGGTAGTGATGAGTTTTGTGGATGGAATGTATGCCGTGATGGCTTTTCCGACCATGATCTCAGCCATTTACCTCTCCCCAAAAGTTGTTGCAGCCACCAAAGATTATTTTAAGCGCATGAAGCAAATGAATCAATGAAATTCCTGATTGCCCCAAATGCCTTTAAAGGAACCATTCCAGCTGATCAGGCGGCTCATTTGATCAAAGCTCAACTATTAAATGATTTCCCTGAAAAAGATCTTATAACAAGTCCTATTGCCGATGGTGGTGATGGGACTTGTGCTTTATTGGCCTCAGCAAAAAGGATGAAAGTGGTAGAAGTAATCGCTTTGAACGCTATTGGAAGACCAAAGCCAGGGAAGTTGTATTTGGATAATGGGAATGCTACAGCTATGATTGACATTTCGGAAGTCAGTGGTCTTCAAGGATTGGAACTTACCGAAATTGATGCTAAGCTTAGCAGTTCTTATGGAACTGGAGAATTGATCCTTGAAGGGATAAGTCAAGGAGCAAAGCATATCGTATTAGGCTTGGGCGGTAGTGCCACAGTTGATATGGGAACAGGTATTTTAAAGGCTTTGGGATTTATATTTTTAGATCAAAATGGAAGAGAAATCCCGTTATTCAGCACCGGTTTTTTAGGAAAAATAGCCCATATCCAAAGTTCTATAAAAAAATACCAAGTTCAGTTTACCTGCTTATGCGATGTCAACAATACTTTTTTTGGTGAGAAGGGGGCTATTCCTGTTTTTGGACCTCAAAAGGGTTTGGTAAATGAAGAATTATTACCCTTTGAGGCAGGTGCAAAAAGGGTTTTCCAACTGCTAAAGAAAAAATCAGGAGGAGGGTTAAAAGACCGAGAAGGTTTTGGGGCAGCTGGAGGAATTGCCTTAGGCTTGAGTGCTTTTTTTCCTGTGGAAATCAAGATGGGAGCCAAATTCTTTTTTGATCAGGTCAAAATGGAACAAAAAGTCAAAGAGACAGATATTATTATCACTGGAGAGGGGAGGTTTGACCAGCAGTCAGCTGGAGGTAAGGGAAGTTTTGAATTACTGCAACTGGCGAAAGAAATGGGGAAAAAGTGCTTTTTGATTACTTCTGGAGAAGCTGAGGAAGCAAGGGACGCTGGTTTTGATGAGGTAATTCTATTGCCCTATTTGGATTTTAAAAAGAATGACTTCACAAGGATAGCTATTGATAATTTCAAGAAAGCTTTGAATGGATATAAGTGGAAATCTTGGACATAAAAAGTCCCTGAAATTTATCAGGGACCTTAAATTTTAACCTTTTACTTCTTCTCGGCCATCGGCGTGGATGGCAAAACGACCCCTTTCCTTAGGATGGGTAGGCTCATAGTTGGGCCATGGCCAGCCTCCAAATTGGGTCTTTTGAAAATCAGACATTGCCTGGTGAATTTCTTGGGTACTGTTCATCACAAAAGGACCATGCTGCACCACTGGTTCATTGATCGGCTTTCCTTGCAAGAACAACAGTTCAGCAGGTTGATCTCCATTTTCGAAAGTGATCTCTTTCTCGGAGAATAAATCCAAAGAATGACCTTCTGGAATTTCAAATCCCTCTGTACCAAGCTGAGCACCCTTATAGAAGAATAAAGTTCTATTGATGCCCTCATCAGTGGCTTTTAAAGTCCATTTAGCATGAGGCTCCATCTTGATGGTCCAAATAGCTACCTGATTGGTAGGATCAGCTGCCCAAGAATCTGGATTGGGAGCGGGTGCTTTGGTATCACCAATCTGGCCAGCAATAACTTTCAAGACAGTTTTATTACCGTTTTCATCCACCTCGGTATGGTAAGGAATGGTATCTGCCCATAGCATTTTGAAATGTGGGGGCACATTTTTATTGGCTTTAGGGAGGTTCAGCCAGAGTTGAAACAGCAATAACGGATTTTTTTCGTCCTGGTTGAGCAAGGGAAACATTTCACTGTGCATGACACCTTTTCCTGCGGTCATCCATTGTACATCGCCTTCCCCAAACCGGCCAGCAGCTCCCAGTGAGTCGGAATGATCAGCCAAGCCTCTTTCCACCAATGTTACGGTTTCAAATCCCTTGTGCGGGTGTGCCGGGAATCCCGGTACCTTAGAGCCATGGTACATTCTCCATCCGTCTTTGATGGTGAAATCCTGTCCAATATTTCTGCCTTCCAAAGAAGCTTTTGGCCCAAGATGCTCATTGCCGGCAGGGTAATCATCCAAATGGTAAGCACAGAACAAAAATGGGTCTTGTGTTTGCCATTGAAATCCCAATTGTCTAATTTTTTTGACTGCTGTATTTTTCATGATATCCTCCTCGAATTTTTAATGTATTTGAATTTAATGTATATACATGTAATTAAGGAAAAAGGTTTCAATTTGAATAGTTAAAATAATAAGTATCTGATTATTAATTGACTATATTTATGGTGTTGCTTCTTTGAATTTATCGGAGAGTGCTTTTAACTTTTGGTCAATAGTTTCTCTACTGAGCCATTTTCCTCTAACCATTACCCCGGCGGGGTGCTGCATGTTCTTGATGTCTTTCAGCGGATTTTGATCAAGCAGGATCAAATCAGCGCTGGCTCCTTCGATAATTTCTCCAAAATGTCCTTCCTGGTGAAAATATTTTGCGGGATTCAAGGTACCGATTTGCAATGCTTCCAAAGGGGACAGGCCAGCATCTACCATGGCCTGAAGTTCATGTTGGATGGAAAAGCCAGGAACATTGAATACCTGTGGGGCATCTGAGCCCAAAAGCAATCCATATCCATTTTTATGCAATGCCTTAATCAACTGCTTTCTGATAAGCATAAAATCCTCCCATTGACCTGCATCATAATCTTCACTTTCGGTGAGGTTGTTTTTATTGTTGACCCAGTTTTCAATAACCTCCTTTGCCATGTATTGCATTTCAGGTTCCTCGGCGAGCCTTTCAGTAGGTGTTGGAGAAAACCAACGGGTAAATAGGCTTTGGGTGGGGACTACCCAAACCTTGTTTTCCTTGGCCATTTGTGCAAGTTCTGCTATCAAGTCAGGATCGGCTTTTTCGGTGAAGTTATAACCGAAAAAGCCGTTTTCAGTTGGGTTAACATGGGCAGATTCCGGCACCAATCCCTCCAGAAATCCATCGATATGATCCACGCTAGCATAACCACTTTCCAAGGCGTGTCTTATACCTACCAAGGTAGAAACATGTCCTGCATATGGAATACCAACTTCTTTGGCTGTCTTCACGATTTCATCAAAAACATGTAAACGGATTCCAGGGTGAAGTTTTAAAAAGTCATAGCCCTCTTTTTGGTAATTTGTCACCATTTCTTTCGCCATTTCTGGCGAGGTGACGGTATTGCCATTGAGAGAAGGGCTTGAAGTATAGATTCTCGGACTCAAGATCTCATTGTTGGCCGCCTTGGTTCTTAGTTCTAAATGGAGTGGATGTCCCAACATGCCTCGAATGGTGGTCACCCCATTGGATAGGTAGAGGAATAAGGTTTCTTCCATTTGTGGATCATTCCACATGACCGAGGGAATGTGTGCATGCATTTCGGCCAAACCAGGAAGAAGATATTTTCCTTCACCGTTGATGAGTTCACCATCTTCCCAATCTTTTTCTGGTAGGTTGGGGAGAATCTCTTTTATCCTTCCTGAATCGATGACTACATCTCCTTTGGAAATACTGCCATCATGGATATCAATGATATTTACTGCAGTAATGACCGTTGCAGTGGAATAGACTTTTTTCTCTTGTTCACTTTTGCCGTTCTGGCAGGAGATGAGAGTGGCTGAAATAAAAAATACAAGACATGCTCGGAGAGACTTTTTCATCGGTTTGAATTTTGGTTATTCTAATTTACAATTATTGTTCTTATTGAAAATGAGTTGAATAACTGAAAGTTGACTATTATTTAATTTTATTGAATTAAATTAAGCTTCTTCACTGGTTTGAAGCAGTATTTTTCCTATATGTTCGGAACTTTCCATCAAGGTGTGGGCATCCGCTGCTCTGAATAGAGGAAAGGTCTTATAAACGACTGGCTTGATTTTATCATTAAAGAAAGGCCAAATGTGGATCTGTAAGTTTTTAGCGATTTCCCCTTTATATTTAATAGATTGGGGTCTTAAAGTAGATCCTGTAAGCGTAAGCCTGTTTTTCATGATCCTGATGAGGTCTACCTCACCCATTTTTCCTTTCATGGCATTGATCATGATCAATCGACCAAATGGTTTCAGAATATTGATGTTCTTAGAAGTATAATCCCCGCCGATCATATCCAAAATAATATCCACCCCGTTTTGTTTCGTGAATTGGAGGACTTCTTCCTCAAAGTCTTTTTCTTTATAATTGATGGCTAAGTCAGCTCCTAATTTAGTGCAATATTGGCACTTGTCTACTGAACCAGCAGTAACGATTACCTTTCCACCCAAGGCATGGACCATTTGAATGGCAGCCACTCCAATGCCACTACTTCCCCCATGGATCAATACCGTATCACCTTCTTGGAATCTTCCTATATCAAAGATATTGTTCCATACAGTAAAAAATGTTTCTGGAAGCGAGGCCGCTTCGATAAGCGAAACCCTATCAGGCACGGGAAGGCACTGAAGAGATGGTGCTGTGACAAACTCTGCATATCCTCCTCCCGACACCAAAGCACAGACTTCATCGCCGAGTTCCCAATTTTTTACTTCAGCACCTAAAGCTTCGATGGTTCCAGAGACTTCCAGGCCAGGAATGTCCGCAGGAGCATCTGATGGGGCAGGATAGTATCCTTTTCGCTGGGCGATATCGGGTCGGTTGACTCCGGCTGCTTTCACCTTAATGAGGACTTCATTTGCTCTGGGTTTTGGGATATCTCTTTCCTGGATTTGCAGTACTTCAGGTTTTCCAGGTGCTGTGATGACTATTGCTTTCATAATGATTTTGATGATTGCGATAAATGACTAAATATAAGCGAAAGTACTTTTGTCTAAAAAGATAAGAGCATGGACCGTACCAAAGAATTGTGAAAAAAGATCATTACTCCTGATTTTCAATAAAAAGACACTTTGGTTTCATTTTTTTTAATAGAAGTAGGGATGAGATTCTTGATAAATAAAATTTTGTGTAATGTTATAATATATTTCTATTTATATGGTTGTGGAATGGTATTTATACATGATTATGTAAGTTGTTTCATAGGTTAATAATAATATATTTGTTGAGATATATTTCATTTAAAAAACCGCTAATACACGTATGGAACAAGTTATTTACATTGTCCCCGCCTTGGGGATTTTGGGTCTAATCGTAATGGCCATAAAGTCTGCTTGGGTAAATAAGCAGCCTACCGGAGATGAGAACATGGTGGAGCTGGCTGGGCATATCGCGAAGGGAGCGATGGCATTTTTAAAGGCCGAATGGAAGGTGATGTTTTATTTTGTGGTCATTGCAGGGATTATCCTGGCTTGGTCAGGAACACTTGTTGAAAATTCCACTCCAGTGATTGCCGTGTCCTTTGTGCTGGGTGCATTTTTGTCAGCCTTTGCCGGTTATATCGGGATGAATATTGCAACCAAGGCGAATGTACGCACTACGGAAGCGGCCAAGACCGGCTTGGCGAAAGCCTTGAAAGTTTCCTTTACCGGAGGTACTGTGATGGGGCTTGGTGTTGCAGGTCTGGCGGTTCTGGGAATGGGGTCACTGTTTATTGTCTTTTATAATGTTTATGTTGTTTCCACTGGTGGTGATGTGAATGGCCTGGCCATGGAGCGTGCCTTGGAAGTTTTGGCTGGATTTTCCCTTGGGGCAGAGTCCATCGCCTTGTTTGCCCGTGTGGGTGGGGGGATTTATACCAAGGCGGCTGATGTAGGTGCAGACTTAGTAGGTAAAGTGGAAGCAGGTATTCCCGAAGATGATGTTAGAAACCCGGCAACGATTGCAGATAATGTTGGGGATAATGTGGGTGATGTTGCGGGGATGGGAGCAGATTTATTTGGCTCTTATGTTGCGACAATTTTGGCTTCCATGGTCTTAGGCAGAGAAATTGTTTCTGATGATCAGATGGGAGGTATAGCTCCTATATTATTGCCTTTGGTCATCGCAGGGATGGGCTTGGCTTTTTCTATTTTGGGAACGTTTTTCGTTAAGATCTCAAAAGAGACGGATAGTGTGCAGACTGCCTTGAATAAGGGCAACTGGATCTCTATTTTATTGACTGTAGCAGCATCTTATTTTTTGATCGACTTTATGCTTCCGGAGGGAGATTTGGTCATGATCAGGGAAGGTTCACCCACTTTTACTAAAATGGGTGTTTTTGGAGCCGTATTTATAGGCTTGATCGTAGGGGCATTGATGAGTATGATTACAGAGTACTATACCGCAATGGGCAAGCGTCCTGTCAATAGCATCATCAAACAATCTTCCACTGGGCATGCCACCAATATTATCGGTGGGCTTTCTATGGGGATGGAATCCACCGTATTGCCTATTTTGGTTTTGGCAGCAGGAATATATACTTCTTTTCTCAGCGCAGGGCTATATGGAGTGGCCATCGCAGCTGCCGGGATGATGGCTACCACGGCCATGCAATTGGCCATTGATGCGTTTGGGCCTATAGCTGACAATGCGGGTGGTATTGCTGAAATGTCCGGCTGTGACAAAAAAGTGAGAGAGCGTACAGATATTTTGGATGCTGTGGGAAACACCACGGCAGCTACAGGGAAGGGGTTTGCCATTGCGTCAGCAGCCTTGACTGCCTTGGCATTATTTGCTGCTTACGTAGGTTTGGCCGGAATCAATTCCATTGATATCTATAAAGCCGATGTTTTGTCAGGCTTGTTTGTTGGAGCCATGATCCCCTTTATCTTTTCTTCATTGGCCATTGCGGCCGTGGGAAGAGCAGCCATGGATATGGTCAATGAGGTGAGAAGGCAGTTTAGGGAAATCCCCGGTATCATGGAGTACAAGGCCAAGCCGGAATATGATAGGTGTGTACAGATTTCTACCAAAGCATCCATTCGTGAAATGATTGCCCCAGGAGCCATTGCTTTATTGGTTCCCATCATTGTGGGCTTTAGTTTTGGTCCTGAGGTTTTAGGAGGTGTTTTGGCTGGAGTGACCGTTTCAGGCGTATTGATGGGGATTTTCCAAAATAATGCCGGGGGAGCTTGGGACAATGCGAAGAAGTCCTTTGAAAAAGGGGTGGAAATCAATGGGAAGATGGAGTACAAAGGGTCAGAACCGCACAAGGCTTCAGTAACAGGAGATACGGTAGGTGATCCTTTTAAAGATACTTCGGGTCCTTCCATGAACATTTTGATTAAGTTGACTTCCATTGTTTCTTTGGTGATTGCACCGCATATCGCCGAGGGTCCGGATGGTTCAGCAGAAGCCATGCAATCTGTTGAAAAAGAGATCAAATCAGAAGTGGTTCAGATAGAAATGGCTGCTTTGGAAGAACCATTCCGCATAAAGGAATAGGTGTGAAAGTAACCGATAAGCATGTATAATTAGTAATAGTGTAAACGAAATACCAAAAAGCTCCGAAAAGGTTTCGGAGCTTTTTTTGTTTTTTAATAAATTCAAAAAACCTAATCAGAATGATTAAATAAAATTTATTTTAGTGGTTTGTTTCTTAACAAATTATTTACAAAATTGAAGTATTATGTTTTGAATATATTGAGTGTCAAGATGTATTCAGTTCATAATTTCGGTTTTCTTATTTGTTAAGAAATATTATTTTGAAATTATTTTAATAACTCACAAATCAAGTTTCAATGAAAAAAATCTTTACGAAAATGTCCCTGCTTGTTTTCGTTTTCTTTCTTGTTCTTCAGGTAAGGGCTCAGGAGGTGACGATTACAGGCAAGGTGACTACACAAAAAGATGGTTCACCCCTTCCTGGAGTGAGCGTTCTTTTGCAAGGAACTACTCGTGGTTCAGTGACAGACTTAGATGGGATGTATTCCATTGATGTTTCTGGAGGGGGGGGGACTTTGGTATTTTCTTACCTTGGCTTCGTGTCCCAAAAGATTTCTATTAACAACAGGACCAAAATAGATGTGGTGATGGCTGAAGATGTTTCTCAGCTCGGTGAAGTGGTAGTAACTGCCTTGGGAATTACCCGGGATGAAAGGTCTATCGGTTACGCTACCCAAGAAGTAGATGGGGAAAACCTTACTTTTACCAAAGAACAAAATGTGCTGGGATCCTTATCTGGTAAGATTGCGGGAGTTCAGGTAGAAGGTGCTTCTGGAGCCAGTATGGGAGGAACTCAGAAAATCAAAATCAGGGGAGTCAACTCCATTTCTGGTGGTAGCCAGCCACTTATCGTTGTAGACGGTACTCCTATTTCAAACTCTAATTTCTCAGGAAGTTCGGGAGTAGATTATGGTAACTTGGGTCAAGATGTAAACCCTGAGGATATCGCCTCTATCAACGTCCTGAAAGGACCTGCAGCTTCTGCCCTGTATGGGATCAGAGGGCAATATGGTGTAGTGATGATCACGACGAAAAAAGGCCAAGAGGACTCTAAAGTCAAAGTAGAATTGAGTTCTGCGGTCTTTGTGGAAAGTGTCTATAACCTGATGCCTTATCAGAATTTATATGGGGGAGGTTCCAGCCAGACTTGGCGAACTTTGCCAAATGGCGACAAGTATGTAGATATGTCGGTGGATGAGAGTTGGGGTCCGCTTATGGATGGCACAATGGTAAGGCATGTGGAAAGTTTCTACCCACAGGATCCTGAATATGGCCAATTGGCACCTTTTGTTCCTCATCCTGATAATATCAAAGATTATTATGAAACGGGTTCTAATGTAAACAATGGTGTAACCATTACAGGTGGTGGTAAGAACTCCAACTATAGAATTAGCTTAAATGATACCAGGATCCAAGGTGTCGAGCCTAATACTATGTTGAAAAGAAATAATGTTGGGGTGAGTGTGGGAACCAATTTATCAGAGAAGTTGAGAGTAACCACCAATATTAATTATGCTGCCAACAGAGGTAGAAGACCTGGCCAAGGTTCAGAAGATGGCTCTAGATATATGGGGCAGTGGTTCCAAAGAAATTTGGACATGGAGAGACTTAAGGATTACAAGTATGATGATGGCAGCTTTTTTCACTGGAACTTAAGGAGACCAAGTACATCTACAGGAGAAGTGACCAACTTTTCTCCTTTATACTGGGCAAACCCTTATTTCTTAGCCTATGAAAACTTCTCTAATGATAGTAGAGATAGACTTTTCGGTGATGTAGGATTAACTTACCAGGTTCTTCCTGAACTGAAGTTAAGTGGCTTTGTCAGATCTGATATGTACACACAGAATATTGATTCCAGAGCTGCTTTTGGCGGTCGTGGAAATCCAGGTTATTCCGTAGGTAAATACCAGAACAAAGAGATGAACTATGAGTTTTTGGCCCAATACACCAAGACTTGGGAGAAATTCTCATTGGACGCTAACTTTGGTACCAATTTCTATGATAGAGATTATTCTTATCTATCCATGGCTACTGTTGGAGGTTTGTCCTCACCAGGTTTTTATAATATTGATGCTTCCATTGATAGGCCATCGACAAACTCTTATAAATTGAGAAAACAAATCAAGAGTATCTACGGAATGGTTTCATTAGGGTATGATAATATCTATTTCCTTGATGCTTCTATTAGAAATGACAATACTTCCACTTTACCGCAAGGAAATAACTCTTATTGGTATCCTTCCTTGTCTGGTAGCTTTGTCTTTAGCGAGCTGATAGACTGGACTCCTTTGACTTTGGGTAAATTAAGATTGAGCTATGCACAGGCGGGATCTGACCTATCACCATATGGTACAACATCTTTCTATAATGTAGGATCGATTTATTCTGGTTCATCCACTGTAAATACGCTTTCAGTCCCAGATAATCTCAACAATCCGAATGTAGAACCTTCTTTTGCGCACTCATATGAAGCAGGTTTGGACTTGAAATTCTTCGAAGGAAAATTGGGATTGGCGTTTACCTATTACCAACAGATCAACAAAAACCAAATCCTAAGCTTGGATGTGTCTGGAGCAAGTGGCTATGGATCAGCCACCATCAATGCTGGACAAATCGAGAACAAAGGCTTTGAGTTGGCCATTACAGCATCTCCCATCCAACAAAGTAAACTCAATTGGGATATTGCATTTAACATCAGTAGAAATAGGAACGAAGTAGTAGAACTTTACCCAGGCATTGATGTGTACCAATATGGTAGTACCACGTATTCATCGACCTCCAGTTATTTGAATTCATACGTGGGTAAGTCTTTTGGAAGCCTAGTTGGCCAAGCATATCAAAGAGATGAGGCTACCGGTAAGATTTTGCTGGACGGCAATAATCTTCCGCTCTATACGGATGCAACTCATGACTTTGGTACTGTATTGCCTGATTTTAATGGTGGTTTTCAAAACGTGTTTTCCTACGGAAATTTTGATCTAGCTGCGATGATTGACTTTCAGATCGGAGGCCAGTTCTTTAGTCGATCTAAGATGTTGGCTGTTAGAACTGGACTTGATCCTTTATCTGCCGAAATTAATGACAAAGGATTTAACGTTCGTGATGAAGTAGCTGATGGTGGTGGCGTGAGAGTAGAAGGCGTTTCTGCTGAAACAGGAGAAGATGTAGTCGCTTATGTTAACCCTAGATCGTATTATGGCGTGGTAGCGAGAAGAATTTATGAAGATTGGTTGTATGATGCTTCTTATGTAAGATTGAGAGAAGTGCGCTTGGGTTACAACTTCACCAAAAATAAGTTGGGGAACTTACCTGTAGAAAATGTAAGGGTAGCACTTGTAGGCAGAAACTTGGCGATGATTTTCCAAAATGCACCAAAGGGCATCAACCCTGCTGAAATTTCCACTGGAAGCCAGTCGATTGGTTGGTATGAATCAGGTCAGTTGCCTTCTGTACGTTCTGTTGGGTTTAATCTAAATGTTACCTTTTAAAGAGAAGAAACCATGAAGAAGTTAAATATATTTATATTAATTATAGTGTTATTTTCGAGCTGTGACCAGTTTGAGGATGACATCAATGTCAATCCAAATGCCCCTAGCCAAGCTTCAGGTACGCAGCTAATTGCAAATGCCATGTTGTATTTGCCAGGATTGAGTTCATCTCCTTCGGCTCAATTTATGTCTCAGTACCTTTCTGAAACACAATATGTCAATGCATCCCTTTACCCTCAGTCCAGTACCAGTTTTTATGGTTTGTACCAAGGACCATTGATGAACTTGGAAACCGTATTGAATGCAGATGACTTAAGTGGTAATGAAGGTCCAATACCCAATCAATTGGCGGTAGCGAGTATTCTTAAGTCATACTTTACTTGGCATATCACGGATAGATGGGGAGATGTACCCTATACCGAGGCACTTCAAGGTGCTGATGATTTTACACCAGCTTATGATACACAAGAATCGATTTACAATGATTTATTAAGTGTTTTGACAGCGGCCGATAATCAAATTGTAGCCGGTAGCATTAGTAATGACATCATTTATAATGGAGACATGTCTAAGTGGTCCAAATTGGCCAATACTATTAGAATGTTGATGGCACTTAGGTTGTCTGAGGTAAATCCAGGTCTTGCTCAACAGGAGTTTACTGCAGCGATGCAGGCTGGCGTAATGGAATCCAATGATGATAATTTGGTTTTCAAACATCTGGCAGATGCCAATAACCAGAATTATTGGTTTAGCCAAATTGACTTGCAAGGTAGAGATTGGTGGGCATTGAGTGAGACTTTGGTAGAAAAAATGAAACCATATGGTGATCCAAGACTTTATGTTTATGGAGATCCTAACAGAACAGATGGTGATTACACAGGATTGCTTTTCGGAGATACTGAGGATTTCGATACTGATAAATATGCGCTTTTGGGAAGTGCCATTCACCAACAGGATGCTCCGGTTTATCTGGTGACTTATGCCCAGGCTTTATTTGCCATGGCAGAAGCAGCCAAGTTGGGATGGATTTCAGGAGGAGATATTGAGGCAGAAAATTACTACAATATGGCTATTGAAAACTCCATGATGCAATGGAATGCTGACGTGAGTGGTTTGGATGCATTTATGATGCAAGCAGATATTGCTTATGATCCAGCTAGAGCCATCGAACAGATTGCTACGCAAAGATGGATTCACTTGTTTATGCATGGATATGAAGGGTGGGCAGAATACAGAAGAACCGGTTATCCTGATAATATGGTTTCTCCTGGAGGTGCTGATGTACCTAACCGACAGATTTATATTGAAGCGGAACAGTTCAATAATACTGACAACTATAATGAGGCCGTTCAGCGCCAGTTTGGTGGCTCGGAGAGCCTTTATGGCAAAGTCTGGTGGGACGCTAATTAATTAAAGATAAGATCAACTAAAATCTCCTGTATTTTTACGGGAGATTTTTTTATTGACTTCTAATGTTATGAGAAATTTTCTATTTGCAGCCCTCATATTGCTTTCTGCCTGCAAAGTCCAACATATAAAAAAATCTGTTCGAGACTCTGAAGTCTTTAATCAAGGCTTTACAGGCTTTATGCTTTTTGACCCAGAAAAGGACAAGGTACTTTATGCCATGAATGAGGATAAGTATTTCACTCCAGCGTCCAATACCAAAATGTTTACCTTTTATGCTTCCTATAAGATTTTGGGAGATCGGGTGAACAGCTTGGATTATATTGAAAGTGGCGATTCCCTGATTTTCTGGGGCACTGGTGATCCCGCTTTGCTCCATCCTGATTTTGAAGATACTTCTGTGTTGGATCTACTGAAAAGTACAGATAAGAAGCTTTATATGGCAGACAATTTTGATGAGGTGGCGGCGTATGCTTCAGGTTGGTCCTGGAATTGGTACCATTACTATTATGGCCCAGAGCGATCTGCGATGCCGATTTATGGTAATATTATCCGTTTCAAAAAAACAATGAAAGAAGATAGGATGAGCTTTTCACCGAGGTTTTTTAACAACAATATTAAGGAAGACCGGTATATACCTACACGGAATTATAGCATCATCAGGGACCAAAGGATGAATGACTTCAGGTATTATCTTAAATCCGATTCCTTGAGTTTTGAAACCGACAAGCCTTTTGTGACTTCCAGTCAATTGACCAAAGAATTACTTGTGGATACCCTTGGAAAAGTGATGACAGTGATTGATTACGAACCGTTTAAGAACAGACCACATCAAACATTAAAAGGGATTGCCACCGACTCATTATACAAACAGATGCTGACCATTAGTGATAACTTTTTGGCTGAACAGTTGATGGTTTTGGTTGCAGATGAGTTATTTGATTCGCTAGAGGTTAGGAATGCCATTCAATACGTCACGGAGAATTACCTAAATGACTTACCTGACAGCCCCCAATGGGTGGACGGTTCAGGACTTTCCAGTCAAAATAAGTTTACTCCAAGAAGTATCGTGAAGTTATTGGAGAAGATCAGGGCAGAAGTTCCAGAAGAAAAGATCTATGCCTACTTTCCCTCAGGAGGTAAATCTGGAACTATTCGGTCTTGGTATAAGTCTGATGATGAAAATCCTTATGTTTATGCTAAAACAGGTACTTTGAGCGGTGTCCATTGTTTGAGTGGATACTTACTGACCAAATCTGGAAAAACACTTTACTTTAGCTTTATGCACAATAATTATGTGATCAGTTCCAGTGAACTGAAACGCGAAATGGAAAAAGTATTGTATCAGATTTATACAAAGTATTAGGTTTGAGGCTGTGAGAAAATTCTTTCTATATCCTTCGGCCATATTTATTTGGAGGAAGTTTTTTATTAGACTGAATAATGATAAATTTAGTTATACTAAAACTTTTGATAAATGAAGAGGGTATTTTTTATATTACTCTATTTGGTATCTACACAAAGCCTTTATGCTCAGTTTTTTGACAATAATTTCATCTATTATTCAGGCGAAATTTATGGAGGCAATTATCTGGGTGGAGAGATAGCCCTTAATTGGATATATAAAGAAAAACATGCCTTTAAATTTGGCTGGGTGGCCAATGCAAAAACACCAGAAAACAGGCCTGAGGACTATAAAATAGGCTTAATAGATGCTTTGATGCTGGGTACCACAAAACCTTATGATTTGATGGAAACCTATCAGGTCGGTTATGGCAGGATCGTTCCAATAAATCCTTCTGGGACCATTAGGGCGAACCTGTCTATTGGGCTGGCCTATTCGAAAATAGAAAAGCCGACCAATTGGGAAAAAGTACAAGATAATTTTCTGGTTCAGAATTATACTTGGGAGTATGAAAGAGAAAACCATATGAGTATCGTTGTCAGCCCAAAGATTGAAATTCCTTTCTCGCGGTATTTTGGCTTTACCGTAGGACCCATTTTGGTCATTAACAAACAGGGAACTTTTGTAGGAATAGGAGCGGGTACAATGATGGGCCTGCTTCGCAGAGAGAAAAAACGACCCTGAAATCACTCAAAACTGCTAAGCCATTCCATTAATTTTTCACTATATAGGTATTCAAACCTTCTGTCCAATACCTTAAATTCATTCTCCAGTATAATCAGAGTTGGAGGGGCAAATATTCCATTTCTTTGGCCCAATAACATGGCCAGGTCGTGGATACCAGCCCTCTTGTCAGTCGCCAGTCGATTGAAAAATACATGCCCATCAAACTGGATGGTGTCCCGGTTTTCAGCATCCATTCTAACTGCATAGAATTCAGTGTTAATTTTTTGGATGACTTCAGGCTTGGTAAATACTTTACGGTCCATCTTTTTACAATAGGTACACCAATCTGTATAGAAGTCGATGAAAACTTTCTTGGGTTGCTTAGCAAGGGAGTCTTCCAATTGCTCAAATGAGAGCCAATGAATGCTTTCCTGGGCAAGGACATTCTTGCCCAGGAAAAACATTACCAGCAACATGAATATGGCTTTTGAGTGTTGCATTTTTTTGTTGGGAAACATTAATGGAAGTTTCCTATTTTAATTCCAAAGAAATAGGTTCTTGGCCTCGCCGGTCCATAAATGTAGTTGGAATCCCTTAAAGGGCCTTGATCAAAATCACTTTGATAACTGTTAAACATATTTTGTACTCCACCGCTTAGCTCTAGGTGAAAATCTTGCATCAGGTCAAAATGGTAGGAAAGCTTAATATTGGCATCTAAAAAGGCTTTGCTGTCCACCAAGTCAAGGTAACCGGTAGGACTGATCACATGGGGAACGATCATGGAGCCCGTATAGGTACCAGTCAAATCTAGTGCAAGGTGCTCATTGATTGCCCAGTTGGAAGCGAGGTACCCATAGGCATTTGGTGAACGGACAAACTGTTTGGTGTTGACCATAGGCTCTGTTTCATTGTCTTCTTCCGGTTCAAAAAGGACTTGTTCATTTTGGTATTCGGACCGCTGAAGTGTTCCGCCTGCTTGGAAAAGAAGCTTCGAAGAAGGGGAGAGGCTCAATTCAAAATTCCCTCCCTGCACAGATGCACTTGTTCCGTTTCTGACTTCTTGTAAAATAGAACCATTGGGTAAAGTAGCCCCTGTGCTGACCGTGGTAAAGGGTCTTTTCAGTTTGGTGTGGAATCCCTCTGCCAAGAAGCTGAATTGGGTATCGCCAAAATTACTGGAGTAGTTTAGAGAAAGGGTATAGGCATCCGATAATTCTGTTTTTAGATCGTCAGAAAGGATTACAAAGGTTGGTTCACCACCTACAGAAGAGATATGAAGGTCTTCATTGAAAGCTTGTGGAGCCCTGAACCCTCTTGCATAGCCAGTTCTCAGCTGGAGTTTGGGATTGATGTCATAGAGGATATTGGCCCGTGGACTAAGCACACTAGTTGACATATCTGAAGACCTTTCTATATCACTAATGCGATAAAAGCCGTCCACCAATGTATGGTCAAGCCTTCCTCCAGCCAAGGCTGTAAGTCTTTCGTTGGGCCGCCATTCATATTGTCCATAGAAACCGATGGACTGGACACGTTGATCGACCAAGCGGTTATAGCCTGCAATTTCATCTCTTACTTTGCTCAATTGGTATTCCGACCCAAAAATGACTACGTCATTATTGGTAAAGCTTCTTGAAAACTGAGAGCCAGCAACCAAGGAAAGGTCATCCGTAATACCATAAGCATTGGCAGCCAAAACACTGTCAGCTTCAGTTCTTCCTCCTCCAAGTCCGCCATAGTAACTGTTTCTCTGAGTCGTTTGGCCAGAAATATAAGAAGAGAATTTGTTGCGGTGGTCTTGGCTGAAAAGCTCATAAGTCAAGCCTCCAATAACTGTATTATGCTCCAGTTCCTCGGTGATATCCGTGAAGTGGGGAGCCAAATCCAATGCATTGCCACCTCTTCTATATTCTTTAATCGCACTGAAATCCAAGGTGATTTTGCTCAGCTCTGAAGGTTTGATAAAGGATTTCAGTCCGAATGTGTTGTTCTCTAAGGTGGTGAGTTCTGTAAAACCATCATCGTTGGCATCATAGCTGTCCCGGTTTCTAAACATCCCATAAAAAGTCACCCCGGTTTTAAGGTCTTCACTGGTGATGGACCCATTGAAATTAAGCATTTTGTCAGGAGATTGTCCATCGATCAAGGCAAGGTTGGAACCGACCTGCCAGGTGTTTTCTACCGGCTCTTTGGTAATGATATTGATGGTGCCAGCAATGGCATTGGAACCATATAAAGCTGATCCACCGCCTCTCACCACTTCCACTCGCTCGATGATATTCGTCGGAATCTGATCCAATCCATAAACACTGTTTAGGGCACTAAATACAGGGCGACTATTGATCAGGATCTGGGAATAGGCACCTTCGAGGCCGTTGAGTCTTACTTGCGTAAAACCACAATTCTGACAGTTGGTTTCTACCCTTACTCCAGGCTGATAGTTAAGCCCATCAGAAAGGGCCAGAGATTGGGTGGCATTGAAAAGTTTAGGGCTGAGAACATTGACCACTACAGGGGCTTCCTTTCGGTCAAGTTCATATCGGGTAGCACTCACTACCACTTCATTGAGATTGAGCTTATCCTCTTTCAATTCCAAATCAATATGGGTGGCTTTTCCGGTTAGGATGGTGATTTTTCTTTGGATGGTTTGGTAGCCTATCCATTTCACTTTTAGAGTTTGTTCACCCGTTGGAACATTCTTAATCTGAAATGAACCATCAGCGTCCGTCATCGCTCCAAGCTCTGTACCCAATACTTGAATAGCGGCGTAGATAGGGGCCTCGTCTTCCACATTGATTTTTCCAGAAATACTCCCAGTTTCTTGGGCAAAAGCAATAAGAAAGCTGTTTAAAAATAGAATACTTGAGGCAATGGATAACTTTATCATGTTTTAATATTTTCTAAAATATTTATTTAGATAAACGAAATTAAAAATTAAATAAACAGAAAAAAAATATTAGATAAGACTAAAATTAAATTTTGACTAATTTTTAAAATCACATAACTCCTTTAGAATCTGTATAAACAATTCTTGAACAGTTATGGTATGACAATTTTGACATTGTTAAAAGGTTTAGACTTGCTTCTTTTAGAAGAACCTTTCAATACATGGACAAGAGCCAGTCAATTCTCCTCTTACCGTTTATAAGGAATAATGCTATATTCACATAAAAAATAGGCAAAATATGGATGGGAATGGAATTTTGACGTAGGCTATGTCAATAAGATTACCAACTCATAATTTTCTTACATTAAACTCAAAATGAAATATTTTAGCATTTTGCTTACAGGGCTAAGCTTAATTTGTGGAGAAATGCATGCGCAATCTTCTAAAGAGGATTCCAAAGAAAAGAAAGAATTGAAGTTCAATTTGAATGCGGATGGCTCCCACTATGTAAAGGGTACTTTTTTGAATCAAGTTTGGCTTCGGTATACTCAGGCTAACCCTGGGTCGGAAGTTTACGGAACCCCGGATAATGACTTATTTGATATTGGTTTGAGGAGAACCAGAATCCAACTTTATGGGCAACTTTCGGATCAGGTTTTCTTTTATACCCAGTTTGGACAAAACAATTTATCCTATCGGTCTCCAAGAAAGCAAGGACTATTTTTCTTGGATGCAATAGGGGAGTATAAAGTGATGCAGGAGAAGCTATCTTTGGGAGCAGGTTTGACCGGATGGAATGGGCTGTCAAGATACTCTTCGCCTTCCATTGGCTCCATACTTTCCTTGGATGCACCGCTTTATCAGCAGGCTACCAATGATGTCAATGACCAGTTTGTGCGAAAGTTGAGTGTTTATGCAAAAGGGCAGTGGGGAAAGCTGGATTATAGGGTAGCCGTATCCAAACCCATGTCCATCCAAAATTCAGATGTTCAAGGCCCGGAAATTGGAGAAAATGCCTTGTTTTCATCAGAACCTGGATATGCTCAATATCATGGATATTTCAAATACATGCTGATGGACAAGGAGTCTAATACCACACCCTATCAAGTAGGTTCCTATTTGGGAACCAAAAGTGTGTTTAACATCGGTGCGGGTTTTATGACCCAAAAAGAGGCCATGTGGCATTATGCTGATAATGGTGTGGATACTGTCCGTTCTAACCTCAGACTACTTGCCGTGGATGTTTTCTACGATAAGCCGATTGATACAAGTAAAGGAACGGCAGTGACAGCCTATGCTTCTTTTAGCCATAATGATTATGGAAAGAACTATGTCAGGAACATAGGTGCCATGAATCCTGCCACTGGAACCAATGAAAATGGAAGTTTCAATGGTTCAGGCAATGCATTTCCTATGATTGGTACGGGAAATACCATTTATGCCCAATTGGGTTATTTGTTCCAAAAGGATTTATTGGGAAAAGCAGGTACGCTACAGCCTTATATTTCCAGCCAATATTCGGATTTTGCGCTTTTCTCTGATCCCATGGTCATGTATGATGGAGGGATAAACTGGTTGATCAATGGGAACAGGGCCAAGTTATCTTTCGGTTATCAAAGCCGTCCTATATTCACACAGAATAATTCGGGAGCATACATTAGCAGTGATCGAAAGGGAATGGCAGTGATGCAGTTTCAGGTGGCCATATAGCCATTAAGATTTTATATAAAGGTTAATAAAACGTAAAAGGGAAAGCTGCTGGCTTTCCCTTTTATTTTTGTCTAGAACAATGACTTATTCAACTGTAAAAGCGGCTTGGTAATTGTTGGACAATTTCATCATCAATTCAGGCTTGGTAGCCCCAATAACATACTGGGTTCCTGACATAAGGTCACCATCAAAATTAATATCGGAAAATAGTTTTTCAATGTCGTTTTGAACGGTGATTTCATCACCCATCTTATCCGAAATCATAATCGGTTCCTCTAGTTGCAAGTTGATGTTTCTATAGCAGTCATTCGAACCGGTCTCAAAAGAGAAAGCGACTTCTTCTCCACCCTGAGAGGTTGTTCCTTTTAACTTGGTGAAGATATAACTGGTGAACCACATCCAGGATGAATAAGACATGTTTTGCAGTGCATTTAATTCCCCTGCAGTTTGAGTCAGGTCATCATTGTACATAGGGTCGATACCGACTGCAAAACTAATTCCCGTATAGGTTCCTGCGGGGATGTTTTTTAGTACGACAGTTTCCCTTACAGAATCAGGAAGAACAAATCTATCTTGAACCACCTGTTCTTTCATGTTTTGGATTAGGTAATAGGAGTCAGCTACTTTGAACGTTTCTCCATTTTCTTTGGTCAGTTCCACATTGGAAATCCAGTATCTCAATTCGTTGAACTTGAATGTAGCACCATTAGTAGCAGTGTATTCTTGATCCAAATGGAAGGCTTCTTCTCCGAAAGTATGGCTTATTTGAAGGCTTAGGTCTGCACTTCCTTCGATGTTCATTACATCATCTACATTTTCATCACATGATGCAAAACCTACCAGTGTAAAAAGTGCTAATAAAAGTTTATATGTATTTTTCATTTTTTTCTTACTTGTTTTTATGTTTTCCAACTTGTTTCAAATAATCACAAATTTGCAACGGCAACCCTATTCTGTAAAGGTAAAGCCAGAGGGGCTATGATCAAGTTGGGTTTTGTCCCCTAGGAATCCGATACGTTTACTTGAGGAGGCTCATCAATACCTTGTACAAAACCACGGCTTGGATCATGTTCCCTGAGATAACCTGATGATTTGCGCCTTGGTTTATAAAGCGAAAAACTGGGAATATCCTCAATAAAAATCCACTCTTGGTACTTGCTAGTTTTTACTGATTTCTTCTTTTCCTTGGTGTCAGTGGTAAGTTGGATTTTAGTTTTCAACACACAATTTGCGCGGCAAACCGTGATTGTTGCATATCGTTCTATGCATTCTTCTAAAGCCAAGCGTTCCTGCTGGATTTTGAAATCAATAAATACTATAGGAGCTGCCATGATTTTGATCCAAAGTACTGATAGCAGAATCAGTACTTTTAAATCCGTTTTCATTTTCTATAGTTTGAAAGCTTTTATGATACCGATACTCAACCTGCTTTGGTGATGGATTTGGTTGCCATTGAGATCCTGGGTAAGTGGAGTTTGCCAAAGAAAGCTTAAAGTCCACTCTTGCCTATTGATGTCCAGTCCTCCTTGCCCAAAAAGAACTTTTCCTCCTGTAAGGTTTTGTTTTTCACCTTCCCAGATGTCCTTTTTGGATTGTTCATAATAGGTGCCAATATTCGGAACTAAAAGCCAATCATCATTGAGCGAAAATTGGTGAAAACCAACCAAGGAACCATTAATGCTATTGCCAAATTGATAGTTTTGCGCCCCTTCTGTGGATTGCTTATAACTAAACCCGGCATTCAGGCCTGTTTTATTGTAAAAAAGCTGGTAGTTAAACCGAGCGACGTAACTCCATGAACCAGTCCCAGGTTGGATAATAGGATCCATAAGCGTACCGTTTTGGGCTATTCTTCTAGATTGTCCAGTAGGAGCAAGCAGTGCTAAACCTGGACGGAAAGTGTGGCGGGCCTTGGTGTTATAAACATAAAAAATTCGGTCTATGGCTAAGGTAAGGTCGCCCCAGCCATGCACCGAAAGTGTGGTGTCCTGAACAGGATTGGGCAAATCCAACATCTTCTCATAATGTACCCTGTTGGATTCGTAAGGGAGGAGAAAAGTAAAGTTCCATTTATTTTCGAACATAAAGTTACCCCGAAGCTCCACGGTTTCATAGGTTTCCCAGTCTTGGTCAGTTTTGTTAACATACAGACCTGTTCCTTCGGGCTCGTGCATGACGATAAAGTCCGGATTAAAATCCGGGGATGAAATGGTTCTTGCATTGCTGGAATAGGTGGCTGCAGTTCCATTTTTGAAGGCTCCACTCAGGTAAGTACTGGAAGTTTGGGGAGGTGAAGTATAGCCATATTGATCGTAACTTCCGAAAGATCGATGGCGGTAAAAAAGCCCAATATAACTTCTATTTTGGAGTAAGCTGTATTCAAAGAAATTACAACTGTCGCAAGCCTTGGCTTCTTTCGTCACTAAGGATATGGAAGTAATCAGGGATATTAAGAGAATAACTTTTTTCATATCTAATCACTTACTGTTGGTAAGCTTTGTTGTGGATAAATTCGTAATCTGTAAGGGTATTCAGAAAAGCCAAAAGATCACTTCTTTCTTTTTCGCTCAGTTGAATCCCATCTGTCAATTGTGGGGCTAAACTTTCATTGACCTGAACCCCATGGTCATAGTGGTCAAGGACTTCATCTAAAGTATTAAACCGACCATCATGCATATAGGGAGCAGTCAAAGCAATATTCCTTAATGAGGGAGTTTTATACGCTCCCCTATCTTTTTCCTCAAAGGAGATTCGATACCGCCCTAGGTAAATTCCTTCTAGCTCTGCAGGATTTGGGTAAGAAGCATCAAGGCCATTATTATGATAGGATAAATCTGTAAAAAGCCCTTCTGAGTGGCAACTGCTACAGTTTTTCTGATAGACTTGATAGCCTTGAATTTCAGGATCGTCTAGTTCTATTTCATTTCGCTTCCATTGATCGTATTTGCTGTCTTGAGAAATCAGGTTTCTCGTAAACTGAGCAAGAGACCTTCCCACCAAAGCACTGGTGATGCTGTCTGATTTAAATGCAGCCTTAAAAAGGGCTGGGTAGGTAGAGCTCCCTCTTAGGTAATGCAAAACTTCATTCAGGTCAGCTCCCATTTCATCTGGATGAGTCAGCGGGCCAAACACCAAGGATTCAAGGTTTACCGAGCCACCATCCCAAAAGAGACCCTTATGCCATGCTAGGTTGAACAGGGGAGGAGCATGACGGTGCAATGGTTTTCCGGATACTCCCTGATTGGACAAACCCAACCCATCAGTGAAAGACATAGATGGATCATGACAACTGGCACAGGAAACCTTGCCATTCTGAGAAAGTGCTGGATCATAGAAGAGGGTTTTCCCTAGAAGTACACCTTCTTTGCTCATAGGGTTGCGCTCCAATTGAGGAAAGTCATTTTGTCCCAAAGTAGAAGAGAGGACTGGGGTAAAGTACTCCGGCCCTGTCTCTTCATTTGGTGAAACATTGTCCAGGCATGAGGTCAAGATACCTATGCCCAAAAACAATATGTACTTATGTAAGCGCTGGGATTTCACTGGTGGTGACTGTATTTTATTTTAGGCTGAAAAGCCCTTCTTGGTAATTATTGGCAATTTGAATGGCTAGATCACCTCCCATGATACTGGTGCTTTCCAGTTCGTGGATATTCAAAGTATTGGGATTGATAAACAGTTCGCTAAGCTCCGCTTCAAATGAAAGGTTGGCAGTAGCTGAGCTCCCAAGTGATTTTCCAGCATCTTCTAAATCGAAGCTGATGGCTTTGAAATTTTGCTCACTTTCAGGGTCATTGTTTCCAATGTGAACAATCAATCCTTGGCGTTCGCTAGACTGGTACTCCCATTCTCCTTCCAAGACCAAGAATTTGTAGCCCGTGTTCCAGTTCCAAACCATGTCATTGTTGGGGTCTAGGTCTCCGACCTGATCTGTAGAGTGGTTTCTTGATTTGTCAATGCCCACATAAAAGGTCAATTGGTCGTATGCTGCTGTAGGGACTTCCACACTAAAAGAAGTTTTTCCAGCTTGGTCAATTAAGAAATACCCGTCCTCAACCTTATAGCTCGAATTATTGGTGCTATTGGCAAACGTGATATTGGAAATGTAATATTTGAATTTTCTTGGTGTAAAGCTTTCTCCTGATGGTAATGTATAAGCTTCATTTTCAAGCTCAAGAGCTTGTCCATTAAGGCTGTGGGCGAATGAAAAGTTGACTTCCATAGAAGCAGGAAGCTCATCTTTATCATTGTTGTTGCAGGCAGTAAAACCTAATATGGCTATTAATAGAATGGCTATGTTTTTCATTTTTTAATTAGTTAAAAGGATCAGAAAAACGCTGATCCGTAATAAATTTTTCATCTGTTAAGGTGTGGAGGAAAGCCACTATGGCTGTTTTCTCTTCCTCTGAAAGGTGGAGTTTTACAGGTTGACCGGGCACAATGGCTTCATTGCTGGCCTCCAGTATGAGGATGTCCAAATTGCTGTTGGTTTGAACATGATCATTATAATGATCCAACACTTCTTCCAAAGTTTGAAAACGGCCATCATGCATGTATGGCGCTGTTAAGGCAATATTCCTTAAAGTAGGTGCTTTAAACTTTCCTTTGTCGGTATCTTTTCCTGTTATGGAGGACAAGCCATTTTCCAAGTTTTCGTCGGTGTCCAGGCCATTGTTATGAAAACCCAGAAAATCATTGCGATCACCAGAGGTCAGGAAACCCAAATGACAGTCTCCACAGTTGCCTCCTCTGATCTGAAGGGAGGCATCCGGATGGGTAAAGAAAAGCTCCATACCCAACTGTTCTGTCGGTGTCAACTCTGTTTCTCCTTTGATCCAAAGATCAAATTTGGAATCTCCGGAAACCAAAGTCCTCATAAACTGGGCGATGGCTTTGCCAATCAAGTCTGGAGTGATTTGATCTGTACCAAAGGCAAGTTCAAATCGTTCAGGATAATCCTCATCTGCTTGGAGTCTGTCCACCGCCTCTTCAATGGCCAAGTTCATCTCCCTGGCATCAGAGATCGGTTCCAAGGCCTGTTCTTCTAATGTTGCCGCTCTTCCATCCCAGAAAAACCTTGATGTCCAATGCAGGTTGGCCAATGACATGGCGTTTTTGTCTCCCAATGTGCCATTAACCCCTTTACTGAACCGCAGCCCATCTGTAAAGGCTTTAGATTGTTGGTGACATGAGCCACAGGATAGGGTGCCATCTGAGGAAAGTTGCTTTTCATAAAAAAGCATTCTGCCCAGTTCTGTCCCTTTTTCTGTCAAAGGGTTATCCGCTGGCATTGGAATATCATTGGGAAAGTAATCAGGATGCTGCAATGTCAAGGTTGGGTTTTGTGGCTGGGGAATTTCTTCCGAGTCATTACCACAAGCACCTAGCGAAGCACATACCAATACCATCCCTATGTAATAGAGTTTTGAGTACCGCATGATAAGAGATACGCTATAGTTTAGCTTTTGCCAAAACGTAAAATAGAAATCTATGTAAAGCCTTTTGAGCTAGCTGTTTCCAGACTATTGATCACTTGATAGGTGTGACATCAATTGTCCAATTTGCTCAATCAAAGACTAAGAAGGACAAACCATTTCAATAGCTCTTGTCAATTACCTTGGTTGAAGGAAAGTAAGTCTCGAGCATCAATATGATTAATTCTTCACTAAGAAGGTTTAGGCGAAAGATTGAGGGGGATGAAAAATGTCGCTATGGTGAAAGCTTAGATTACGCTCTTTATAAATAGGCTTCCCTACAAAGTAAGGAGGGTAAATGCTGTTAAAAGCTATACTGTTTTCCAAAAGGATGAAGATTCCAAAGTCTCGGTTAAAGTTGATTCCTCCGTTTTTCTGTTCTTGCTGCTCTTTGGCATCTTGAAGCTGTTCTGAAAGAAAGCACTTGCCATCACAGTGCATTTCAGGTTTATCCTTATTGATACAGAAATTTTCAGTTATGTATTCCTTGTTCAGGGCATAATCCATTTGAATGACCGAAAAGATCATGCTGTTTAGCACAATGATCATGGAAAGCCATATATGGAGCAAGGATTTTAGCATTTCGCTGCAAATATAGTACAAAAAGATCGTGCCTTTTAATAAAATTGGTTCTTTCTTGAAAAGAATGAAGGGGCAAATAAATCAAATATTTTGCCCCTTCTGTTGGTGATTTTATGTCTAAATGGTATTTCAAAAGGCTTTAAATGGCTTTGCTGAAAACAAACTTTTTGGCTTCCTGGTTTTTCATCCTATGGTCAAATATTGCGCATATATTACGAATAAAGGCCATGCCCATATCAGTTACTTTGATGGTGCCATTGGTAAGTGTCAATAGTCCATCATTTTGCATTTCACTCATTTGATGGATGGTTTTCATGTCCCAAATAGTGTCTACCAACTTTGTTCTACCATTACAGATGAGTTCTAAAATTGTTTTTCTGGTTTTGATGTCTTCGATGGACATAAGGTGACCTTTGCTCAAAGGGAAATGATCCAGTGCCAATTGTTCCTTGTACAGTTCTATATCTTTGGTGTTTTGGGCATAGGCATAATAAATATCACTGATGGCACTGCTACCCAGGCCAATCAACATTTTGGAAGCCTGGGTGGTATAACCCATGAAGTTACGGTGGAGTTTTCCTGCTATCTTGGCTTGAAGAAGTGGGTCTTCCTTCAGGGCAAAATGATCCATTCCTATTTCTTCATACCCCATTTCCTGCAGGAGTATTTTACCTGCTTCATAGAGGATTCTTTTTCCTTCTTTTTGGGGAAGGTATTGTTCAAAACTCTTTTGAGCAGGGAAGACTGAAGGAACATGGGCATAACTGTAAAAGGCAATTCGCTCAGGCTGTAAACTGGCCACTTGTTTAAAGGTACTTTTAATGCTATCGACCGTCTGGTGAGGCAAACCATAGATGAGATCGAAGTTAATGGCTTCATAGCCTACCAGTCGGGCATTGTCGGTCGCTTTTTTTACTGTTTCAAAAGGTTGCACCCGGTGAATGGCCTTTTGAACATTTTCATCAAAATCCTGGATACCATAACTTACCCTATTAAATCCCAATAACCTCAAGGTTACCAGATGTTCAAACGTAGTATTGTTGGGATGTCCTTCAAAACTCATTTCAGCCTCAGGAAGCACTTCCGCACTATGGATGATGTAGTTGAGCATCTCAAACAAATTTTCAGGTGAGAAAAAGGTGGGGGTTCCTCCTCCTAAATGGATGCCTGCAATTTTTGGTTTTTCGGGTAGGACTTTTAAGTAGTGTTCCCACTCCTTGATGATTGCTTGGATGTAAGGTTTTTCTGTATCGTGATTTTTGGTGATCCGTTTATTACAGCCACAGTAGGTACATAGACTCTCACAATAGGGAAGGTGTAGGTAAAGATTGATTCCTTCATAATTTCCGAAATTCCGATAAGCTTTTTGAACAGTTCTCTTCCAGGTCAGCTCACCTACATTGTTTTCCCAAAGTGGTACGGTCGGATAGGAGGTATACCTTGGAACTGCCACATCATATTTTCGAATCAGGTCTGTAGTACTTGTCATCATCTATCAAAGGTTTATGACAAAACTATTTAACGCGATAGGAAAACTGTTTGACAGCTGTCAGTCCAAAGGCTGATAAAAGTCATGTCTGCCTTCTTCTATTGCTAATCAAGAAAACGGAATGTTGAGATAGAAAAAAATTATAAAAAATAGACTACCAAATCCTTCCATTCTTCCTCTAAACTACAAGAAGGTTTAGGTTTGTTGGCATTTCGGTACCAATAAGAAGCATTCCATTGGTCTCCTTCTTTACGATGGAGATAGGCATGGACATAGGCAGAGTCTTCATCTGTCAGGTCATTGACAAGGTCATGGGCATGTTCCCAATTTCCCTTTCCATCAAACCATAATGATTGAAGCTGAATGTTGAGTTCTTGAGGTGGATGATTGTGATTAAGGCTGTCTTTGAATTCTTCGAATGTCACGGTATAAAGGTGTTTTGTTTAATACCAAAGTTAAAAAATCCCTTGGAATTTGGCTTAAGGACTGAGATGATAAAGTGAAGCGAGAGGGCGGTTTTACTTTTTGATTTTTGTAATATTAGACTTTAACAATAAACCTACCCTTTTAATGTTGAGAAAAATAAAATGTTTTCTGTCCTTCGTTGTTTTGCTGATATTGTTTGATTTATCCGTATTTGCTCAAACCCCTTTTTCACAACCCAATATTATTGTCATTTTTGCAGATGATTTGGGATATGGTGACGTAGGCTGCTTTGGTCATCCTACCATACAAACTCCTTATTTGGATCAAATGGCCCATGAGGGGATTCGCTTTACCCAGTTTTATGTGGGCGCAAATGTATGTACGCCGAGCCGCGCTGCTTTGATGACGGGGAGACTACCTATCCGCTATGGGATGGCGGGACATAAGCGGGGGGTGCTTTTTCCAGACTCATCCAAGGGGTTGCCACATAATGAATTGACCATGGCAGAAATGCTCAAGGAGGCTGGCTATCAAACCGGGATAATCGGAAAGTGGCATTTGGGACATGTACCGGAATTTATGCCCAATCAGCATGGCTTTGATTTTTATTTTGGGATTCCCTATTCCAATGATATGCGCCCTACCCCTAAAAATAACCGGTATCCTCCTTTGCCTCTTTACAGAAATGAGGAGGTGATAGAAAGTGGAATTGATCAGACCACCCTGACTAAAAGGTATACCGCTGAAGCCATCCACTTTATCGAGGAGAATAAGGATAGGCCTTTTTTCTTGTACTACCCCAATAATTTCCCGCATGTGCCCCTATATGCCAGCAATGACTTTGAAGGTAAAAGCGAAAGGGGAATTTATGGAGATGTAGTAGAGGAACTGGATTGGAGTGTTGGACAGATTTTAAGTACACTGAAACAGTTGGGGTTGGATCAAAATACTTTGGTGATTTTCACAAGCGATAATGGTCCTTGGCTGACCCAAAAAGCTCATGGGGGATCAGCTGGTTTACTCTTTGAAGGAAAAGGATCCACCTATGAAGGAGGAATGAGGGTGCCTGCCATTGGTTGGTGGCCAGGAACTATAGAGTCAGGGCAGGTGAGCACATCATTGGTGACCAGTATGGATTTATTTCCCACTTTTGCCTCCTTGGCTGGAGGAAAGCTACCTGAGGGAAAAGTTATAGATGGCTACGATCTGAGTCCTCTATTTAAGGGAGAAGCGAAAGAAGTGAGGGAATTTGTTTACTACTATTTCAGGGATAAATTGCATGCTGTGAGGAAAGGGCCTTGGAAAGCGCATTTTACCACTAAACCATCCTATAGTTCAGAACCCGCCCAAGAACATAAGGTGCCGCTTTTGTACCAAATAGAAAATGATCCTTCAGAAAAATACAATGTGAATGAGGCATATCCGGAAATTGTAGCCGAACTGACCAGGGCCTATGAAGAGCATTTAAAGAGCTTTGAGCCTGCACCTTCTATCATGGAAGCAAGAATCGAAGAATAACATCTTTTAACATGAAAAGCAGTGAAGTTTCATACTTGTTAGATCCAGAATTTCGTTTTGAAAATGAAGGAACTCAGATGAGCTGAGCAAAGAAAGAAATTAAGTCCTACCTTGACTGCTTGAGGAAAACCGAGCTCGTCAAACAGCCAAAGTAGGCACCAACAAAAAGCGGAGATTTCTCAGAAATCTCCGCTTTGTTTTTTTAAACAAGATCATCAAAAGGATGCTTCCAGCCATTCTGGTAGGGACGTTGGAGCAATTGGGTGGCTTCAGGATCATCGAGGATGATTTTTTGTTCCGGATCATAAACCAATGGTCTTCCCAGATACATCGCCATATTGGCCAAGATACAGGAGGCAGAGCTGATATGGCCTTCTTCAATGTCAGCAACTGGCCTTTCATTATTTTCGATGGCACTGAGAAAGTCTCTAAGGTGGTTTCTGGTGGCTGGAGCAGCATGCAGCTCGATCCTTTCTTCTGTGACGTCTTCAGGGTATTTTTCCTTTTCATAAACCACATCGCCATGGATTTTCTCACCCTCTCCATGGGGGATAAAGTCATAGCGCATTACAGACGCCTCCAACGTACCTTTTTCTCCATACAGCTTGAATGCCCATGGATACGTTGAGTCAGCAGGATTTCCCCAAGAGCGGTGTTGCCAGATGCAGTTCAAATCATCGTATTCAAAAATAGCCGATTGTGTGTCCGCAATATTGGATTTGCCTTCTTTTTTCACGTAGATACCACCTGTAGATGATATTTTTGTGGGCCAGCCCAGATCCAACATCCACCTGACGGTATCGAGCATGTGGACGCACATATCTCCCATGATTCCATTACCATACTCCATAAAAGTTCTCCACCAGCTTCCATGGGGAAGTTTGTCGTAAGGCCTTAGAGGAGCTGGTCCTGTCCAGAATTCATAATCCAAATAGTCTGGTACAGGGATTACTTCGGGGCTGCCATTGGCTCGCATATGGTAATAGCAGCACATTTCCACATGAGAAATTTTGCCCAAGAGGCCTTTGTCTACTATTTCCTTTTTGGCTTCGATCAAATGCGGAGTGCTTTTCCTTTGTGTGCCTACTTGTACGACCCTATTGTACTTTCGGGCGACAGCCAATATCGCCTCACCTTCCAGTACATCCACACTAATGGGTTTTTGGAGATAGAGGTGGGCTCCTGATTTGATGGCTTCAATGGCCTGAAGGGCATGCCAATGATCGGGGGTGCCGATCATGACGATGTCCAACTCATTTTCCTTAAGTAACTTCCTGTAATCCTTATAAAGTTTAGGCACATTGCCGGAGACCTGTTTTTGACTGATGATTTTACCGGCTTCAGAAAGCCTGATCCGATCCACATCACATAAGGCCACCACTTCTACTGGGGCTATTTGGAGGAGTCGGTAAAGGTCACTTTTTCCATACCAACCAGTGCCTATCAACGCAACCTTATAGGCTTTTTTTGTAAGACCAATGCTGAAATTCATTGGTCCAAGTGAAGCCAAGGCCATGGTGGCAGCAGAATTTTTGATAAAGTGACGACGATTAATGGGGTTTTTGGGCATATTAGATGAATGGTTTTGCGTAAAAATAAATTGGCATTAATACCACATATTAAGATAGTTTTGATTTGAATAAATCAAAAGCTTCAAATGATCTTTGGTGAGAAATTCCTTTTGACGGTAATGCTTTTTTGATTTTAGGGAAAACGACCCTGTTTCCTGGTTTATTTTCTCGCTAATATTGTTAGTTTTGTTATTCCATAAGCCAATAGGGATAATCCCTTTCCCTGATCAAGCTCCAGCGCTTTGGAAAGCAATAGCAGTTGACTTTTGAAAAATGCCCAAGTGGTTTGTAAAAAGTATTGATCAGGTTTGATTTAGCATTTGGGTAATCGATTGCACAGCTAATTTTAGTAGATTTGAAATACATTCATTCACATAAATAAAACAAACATGCATACAAACATCGTAACGAGACATGCGTCGCATCCTGATGATGTAAAAGGGTATGATACCCAGAAATTGAGAGACCATTTTCTATTGGAAAATATATTTCAGGATGATCAGATTACGGGTGTTTACACGACTTTTGACAGACTTATTGTAGGTGGTATTGCACCGGTGAGCAAAGCTTTGGAGTTGGAAACAGTTGACCAGTTAAAAGCTGAGTACTTTTTGGAGCGAAGAGAATTGGGAATTATCAATGTGGGTGCTCCTACTTTGGTGACTGTAGATGGCACTGACCATAAGCTCAATACCAAAGAAGCCCTTTATGTAGGCAAAGGAGTGAAAGAGGTGATCTTCAACCCATCTGCAGAAGGAAAAGCCCTGCTTTATTTCAATTCAGCCCCAGCACACAAAGCTTACCCAACCAAAAAAGTAGGGTTGGAAGATGCCGAAAAGGTAGAGTTGGGATCATTGGAAAACTCCAATCACAGAATTATCAACAAGTTGATCGTCAACAGTGTGGTAGAATCATGCCAGCTTCAAATGGGGATGACAGAGTTGAAGCCAGGAAGTGTATGGAACACCATGCCAGCGCATACTCACGACAGAAGGATGGAAGCTTATTTTTACTTTGACTTAGCAGATGATGCTACTGTATGTCATTATATGGGCCAACCTCAGGAGACGCGTCATATTTGGATGACCAATCACCAAGCTGTGATTTCTCCAGCTTGGTCGATTCATGCCGGATCAGGTACTTCCAATTACACTTTCATATGGGGAATGGCGGGAGAAAACCTTGACTATGGTGATATGGACAAGGTGGCACCAGTAGATATGAAGTAATCAATCCACCAACAAAAACCACTAATTATATTTTATGAAAGAATTATTTGACCTGACAGGTAAAGTAGCCTTAGTAACCGGTGCTACCCATGGTCTTGGCATGGCTATGGCGAAAGCACTTGGCAAAAGTGGCGCTACCTTGATAGTAAATGGACATACTCCAGCTAAGATGGAATCGGCCATCAAGGCTTATAAAGAAGATGGAATCGAAGCTCATGGTTATCTTTTTGATGTGACCGATGAGGCTGCTGTGGACAAAAATATCTCTGAGATGGAAGCCAAGTTTGGTACTATTGATATTTTGGTCAACAATGCAGGCATGATCCAAAGAACGCCTGCTATGGAGATGGAGGTTGCGGATTTTGCCAAAGTGGTGAACATGGACTTGGTTTCTCCTTTCTTAATGGCGAAGCGGGTTTCCAAGGGAATGAAAGAAAAAGGCGGAGGAAAGATTATCAATATCTGTTCTATGATGAGTGAACTAGGAAGAAACACCGTTTCTGCTTACGCTGCTGCCAAAGGAGGCTTGAAAATGTTGACCAGAAATTTGGCTACAGAGTGGGCCAAGTACAATATTCAGGTGAACGGTATTGGTCCAGGGTATTTTGCCACTGAGCAAACTGCTCCCATCCGTGTGGATGGCCATCCATTCAACGATTTTATCGTCAACAGAACGCCTGCTGGACGGTGGGGAGATCCTGAGGACCTGCAAGGAACAACAATCTTCTTGGCCAGTAAAGCCAGTGACTTCGTCAATGGACAGATTGTCTATGTGGATGGAGGAATCTTGGCTACCATTGGTAAACCTTATGGTGAAGAATAATATTAATTATTAACTGATTGAAAAGCCCTCTTAGGATGAATCCTTTGGGGGCTTTTTGTTTGGTAATCATTTTTTAGCTGGTGTCAAAACTTTAATAAACAAATGCCAGAAATAAAACAAGGAATAAATTGGATATAAACAGTATTTTATTATATTTATTATTGTGCTGAATGCGTGTTTTACCTAAGTTAAAATGCGGTATGGAGGTAGTGATCAGCTACTTAAAAGATATGTGGATTTTTTGCATTACTGTTTATATCTGGACTAATGTTTCAACTGTCCCATCGATTGTTTTTATTCTTTCTGAGCTTTGTTATCTGTGTGAGCAGTAATTTTCAGGCAATGGCGCAACGTCCTCCAACAGGCGGTTCTGCACCAATAGAATCAGAAGATAAGGGGATCAACCCTGTGGTATTTATAGTTGGCGGAATCGCTGTTGGGGCGGCTTCTTATGCTATTGTCAAATCAAAAGGAGCAAAAATCCCTGTAGCGGCTTATCTACCAGAATATTTGCTGACCCATAATATTTTGCCTACTTCTGATGCCTTGAATTTAATGTACAAGCTCAATCCTTCTTTAAATAATCAGCAGGAAATCCCTAAGAAAAGTAAGTTGAAGCTGCCAGAATTTCCTGTTTTAGATGAAGAGATAAGGCCTGCTTTAATATCAGGAGATGAAGTAGCTTTGGCTACCGATCTGAATAGAGAAATGGATCAATTTGAAACTTCGAAGGAAGCTTTGGAAAAGTTAGAAGCTGCAGGGAATATGGCCAGCGTTCAGGTTATAACAAATCAGGTTAATCAGCAATTGACTACTGCAGGTTGGAAGGATTTGACTTCAAGAACCATTTTCGACCAAATGGTTTATGATCTCCTTCGTGTTTTCAACCAGACCCTGGATGAAGTGGTTTTAGCAAAAAGCGCTGATCAAAAGCAACTGATGTTAATGCAAAGCATATCAGATAACCTAACGGAGCTTTTGAATGATGTAAGGACTCTTTCATTAAACCACGATTTTCCTGTGGACCTGAATAAGAACCTGATATTTCTGGCGTCTGTCGAAGAGGTTTCTGTTCGAAAGGTAAAAGTTTCTAATTCGGTGGAGGCCTCTTCTGTTGTTGAAGGTATTTCCAAGGACTTCGCATTTGCTGTTTATAAAATCAATGAAGCGGGAGAATTAATCACTAAAGGGCCAGAGGTAGAGGGAAAATACAAAGTGAAATATGTGTTGCCTGCTCTCAAAGATATTCCAAGTGCCTATCATACCCTCAGAGACCCTGCTACCTATGCAGTAGCGGCTTTGCCACCGGCAAAAATGTACATCATTGTGGAGGATTTTAGCGGAATACCAGTTTCGATACAAGACCCTTTAATTGATTTTAAAGTAGTGTTCAAAAATCCTCAGCTTATCAATGAGGACGAAATGATCATTGTACCATTGTACTTGTCCAATGATTAAATTACTAAAATACCGGGCTGCCCTTTTGGGAGTGCTTTTTGGTCTTTTTGGAGGAGCAATTTCTCAGTTGCTGGCCATTGAAGAAATGACACTGTATTATACAGCATTGGCGAGTATCATTGGACTTGTGGTGAATCTGATGGTGTCATTTATGCTCAAGGGAAGATGGAGTACAAAAATGAAAAATACAATCAAAGTGGTTTGTGTAATTCTCTTTGTAGGTCTGGTGGCGACTTTGTTTTTGCATACCAAATTTTTTATTGAAGGTACTTTCTCCTACAGTGATTTTGAAGATAAGGTGAGCTATTATATCAAAGGAAGTGAATATACCAATGTGGCCAAGAAGTTTAAAGAAGAGAATCCCTATGTAGAGTCTGATGAAGACCTGATCAGTGAGGGCTTTGGTTCTCCTGAAGAAAGAGATAAGGTATGGACACAGGAATCTATCAATAGAAATTGGATGAGATTGCTTACCACTTATTCTTTGATCATCATATTCTTTGTGGCATTGGTTTCTATCCTGATAGAAGTACTGATGGGCAAGTATGGTAAAACCACGAGTAAAATGATAGAGACAGTTTAAAGGTCTTAGTTTGAGGAAGCAAAGTTTGAATTTCTCAAAAAATGATAAAATATCCTAAAGCCATATGGTATGAAAAACATATTGATTTCTACAAAATGGATGATGCTGCAATTGGCCATGGCCAGCTGTTTGCTAGGCTGTGATTTGGATAATGAGATTCCTTCCAATGAACTGATCAATTACGATTTGCCTCAGGAGGTTGCTGATGATTTTTTTACTGGTGAAGTGATGGAAATAACAGGAAGTCTAGAACCATTTTTAGACCGCATTCAACGAAACGGAATGAAAATATATCAAGGGCAAAATCCTCCTTTTATTTATCAAAGCCTCATATTTGATAATCCGGATGGGCCTAAAACTGGTTTGATTTTCGAAATGCAGAATGATTGTATTTATGATGAAAAGTACCCTTCCTATGCTGATTCTGTTTTTGGAAAGAATATAGAATATTTATTTATTTTAAAAGATCAGAATGAAGTATTAGATGTTGAGAGTGGTTACGTTTCAATAGAAAACGAAGACTTTCCTGAATATCCTTATGGTTTTGATCAAGGTAGTGGAGAAGGGATAGCCTCAGGTGACGGAAGTAATTTCACCATTTTCTATAGAGTGGAAAATGGTTCTTATGGTAATCTAACTTACAAAGCTATTTGGATAATATCAGGGACATTTGAGTTTGTAAATAATGAAGAGCCCAGATTAAGTGAAGTTACAAAATGCATGATCATGTTGGATAAAGGGAATGACCCCAATAGAGAGTTGGCGAGTATAGGTACTATTCGAATATTTAGAGGAATTAGACCTGAATGGATAAATATTAATTGAAATAACTTCTTTCAAGCAGGTTTATACTTAAAAATGGCCTTTACCACACCGTGATCTGAGGTGCCTGTTTCTTTGTGGTCTTCATCGACCAAATGGTCATTGAAGATTTGCATCTCTTTAAAGACCCAAACTCTTTTTTTAGAATTGTCATAGAATTCTTGTGAAACCAAGATATGGTCCAAAGATTCCCGGATCTCTTGGTGGATATGGGTATAATAAACATCCCTTAAGCTTCTGTATTCCTGCAAAGTGGCGACAGAGTATAAGTCAGCATCACCGCCACCAGTGGATAGGCCCTGAAGATAGCGAGGTTGTCCGGTCACAATATTGATGGTGTTACTGAGCTGGGCGTCATTCATATCTCCAATGACGATGACGGGCAAATCATTACCCTTGGTTTTGTCCACAATGATCATCCGCATGGCACAGGCCTCCGCGGTCCTTCTGATGGTTGAAAGGGTGGCTCCCAAGCTTTCATTATGGTTAATATAATAGTCGTAGTCGTCCCGGTACCAGCCCTCTCGATAAACAGCAGTGGGGGCTTTGGATTTAAAGTGGGAAACAAAAATGGATACTGGGTCACGGTCTTCCCTGATCTTTACTTTAAAGCTAAGAACTGGTCTGGAAAAGCTATGGATATTGACACTTATGTCAGGTGTTTGGGCATCATCACCTGAGCTTTCTAGGGTGAATTTATCTGGAAAGTCGGTGATCCATTCTGGTTCACCTTCCAATAGACCTTTTCTTACAGCCGCAGCACAGACAATTTTATTTCCGCCATGGTCTGGAGGACTGAGTAGGTCATAGTCTGCCTCCAAGCCTGTAAGTGCAAATGCTTCTTTTAAGGCATCAACATTCCAAAGTTCCTGAAACCCAAAAATATCTGCTTGGGTTGCTTTCAAAATATTAGCGGTCCAAATGATTTTTTTGGTGTATTGTTCAGTGGTCCAGCCATCATAATCACGGTACATGGGCTTCCCTGGAAGGTTGAGGTTGTAAAGGTTGAAAGTAACCAGACTGAGTTCTCTTAGATTGGGCATGATATTTTGCGTTGAAGTGAAAAGAGTATGTGTGAAAATCAGAAAAGTTGGTGCTTTTGTCAAAGCAATTTACAAAATAAACAGTCCAAATTAAATACCGTGTTTCAGGTATTTCGATATTAAATTATTGTTAATCAGTGATTTGTTTAAAGATGTAGTATTTGATCTGAATTTAATATTATTATTAGTGTAGTTATATAGAATGTAATTATATTTATATGATTTGTTTGATATAAATACTTGCCATATGCGTATACTTAGCCTCTATTTTGTGTTATTCGTATTTTTATTTGGTTGTAACGGCGAGGATGAATTTGGTGTGTCAATTCCTGAAAAGTTCGAATTGGTCACTAATAAAAATATCCTTTGCTTAGGAGAAAGCATCACGTTTTATCTTAGTTCTGGAGACTCTATAATCAATTCTGAAAAGGTTCATTTTAGTATAGAACCATCAATTGGTTTGATTGATGAGAATGGGGTGTATACAGCTCCTGTATCACTTGAAGAAAGTGTTCAAATATCAGTTAGAGCCAATCTAGGGCAAGAGGGTGACTTTAGAGAGGCAGTTTTGCAACTTGATGCAAATTCCTTGGAGGATCAAATCATTTTTGCAAATAAGTTTTCAAACTTACTGATTGGAGGAAAGGGTTTTTTGGTTCCGTTTGGGGAAGGGATTGCCTTTTCCAATACCCAAAAAAAATATGATAACAACTCCGAATTAAAGATTTTTCTTGGAAATGACTCAGGGAAAGAGTCTTTCGTGCTTTCTGAAGAAGGAGCTGGTTTTTATGAAACAGCAGTAAAATTTAAAGAGCACCTGTTTGTTGGAGGAATGACGATTGTTAACAGTCAGATTCAAGGGGTGGTGAGGAAAATTGATAAGTTGGGAAATATAAATTGGGAAAAATTGATGGTTGATAGAAGCATTCAGGATATTTATATTGATAATGGTGGTGTTATTCATGTCCTAAGTTCCGGCGTGGCTGAAAATGAAGAAGATGGTAGGGTAGTAAACCTGATGAAGTTGGATCAATTTGGAAATGAATTGTACCAAGCAAATTTAGATCAGCCAATATTGGGCATGGCAATTGGAAAATCGGGAGAGGTCTTCAAGCTTTATAACAATGATGGAGTTTATCTCTCCAAAGTAGATCAGGATTTAAAAGAAGAGTCTTGGAAAATAAAGGTTCACGATCATAGGGAGTTTTCTCATTACCGAATGGTTCAAGTAAGTAAGAGTGGAGAAATATGGGTGTTTACGGGTAAGAACCCTGCTAATAAATATTCTTGGGCATTAAATCGATACTCTGTAGAGGGGGAATTAATTACCAAAAAGGTATATAGCTCTAATGGTAGATATAGGGATGTTCAATTGATAGATGTTAATATCTTGGAAAATGGAGATGCGCTATTGACAGGATGGGGAGAAGCTCATAATGATAATCTTATTACTTGCCGTGTAATCTTAATAGACTCAAATGGAGATATCAAATGGGAATGGAAGAATAATGGAGCGGATGGAAGTTGGGTATCAGGGATCGCTGCAATAAAGAATGACAATGGCTATTTGATCTATGCCAATGTAGTATCTGAGGAGGCAAGTACAGATTTATTTTATCAGTTGAATGAAGAAGGGAAGTTAAGTCCTTGCGCTCAAGAAGCTAGCTAAAAGCTAAATTAAAAGCTTTGTCAGTAACTTTACTTTGCTATCCCTTTGGTACCAATCATTGTATACCAATTCCAGAGAATCAACCGTGAAACTTCCGAAATCATGATCCTTGTATTGCTCGATCTTAGCAATGAGTTGCTCTTTACGCAGAAGCGGAGAAGAGAAGCGCATAATGGTAGAATGGGCTGTTTGTATGGCGTACCTTTTGTCCAGACTTTGTTCTAGGTCAGCACCTTTAAAATTATCACGTAACTGATTTCTAAGCTGCTGTAAGGTATTGTTTTCAGGGTAGCCTTTAACCAAAATTCCTGCTGGACTAAAGGTACCCCCCTTAAGTTTAATCTTAAATGGCTGAACACCTTTCAGACTTTTTTGTACTAATTCAATATAATCTGGAACGCGAATATTTTTAAGTTCAAACCCAACGTAGCAGGAAATAATGGACAATACGGTCATATGAAGATCTGAATCCGGGTAGTAGTATTGATCTGGTTCCAGACCTTTTAAAATAACTAAAAACTTTTGGATCTGACCTTTGGTTTCCAAACTTGGTCGGGCAAGCAAGGTTAATCCCCTGCGACTGTCGGACGGGGATTGTATTTGCTTATCGATCTCATATTGGTCAGTTTTGACTTTGATCAGGGAATTTTCAAAAAGTTGGTCGTAATGTTTGTTCAAATCCATAATGGTCCACTTTCCGAATTGCTAGATTGATTTCAATCCAAAAGGTAAGTGAAATAATTTATTCTATAAGTTTAAAGGTCTCGAACATTTCTTTAAGTTCTTCCCAAATGCTAATGGCTGCTTTAGATTGAGGACTCCATTGGATTTGCAATTGGTAGAAGTGCTTCTCATTTTCAAATAATCGGTTCATCCTATAGATAGAGATGTGTTGTGTTTCTCCACTGATGGCAATGTTTTTAATTGAATTGGTAGAGCTCCAAAGGATAGAGTCTTTTCCGCTGACAAGTTGATCCAACCCCTCGCCGAGTGTTTTTTGAATGGAATTATATAGGTTGGGTAAATTTGGCTCAAAAAGCGTATCGAGACTTTTTTTCTTGTCCATTACCTGGATGATAAAGCTATTGGAAAACATCATGTTCTGGACTTGAAGCTGTCCATAAAACAAGTCATACCGGAGCTTTTGTTGTTCTTCTTCGGTGAGAGGATTTCCGTCATTGGCCTTTTGAAATTCAGAAAGCCTAATGATGTATTTTTCGATCATATCTGTGGTGGAGGCATCTGTAAAATTGATTTCTAAAGGCTCTCCATACTCAAACATCACTGTTTCTGATTGGATCAACATATTTCCAAAGGGCATCAAGGAGCTGTTGGCTTCAATTGTGGGCCACTGCTCTTCTTGTATTGCTCCTAATTTCAATAGGTATTCTTTATTGCTGAGGTACAACGGATCTTTCCAGTTTTTGAGTTGGGGGCGTTTTAAAGAAAACCCCAGTTTGTTGTCCACGAAATTCAGCTCTGTGTTTTCCGGAGCAGGTGCAGTAGGTGGTTTGTGGGTGTCTATATCAATAACCTTGGAGCCAAACTTAATTTCTTCTTTGGTGGTGTCTGAATTTCTTTGGTGGTAGCGATCGATAAAAACGCCTATTACGATGATGACTAAAAAGATCAACATAAAAACCGGATACCAACTCGACATCGGGTGATCTTTTGGAGTCAGGTTCATTGCCAAAATGATGATGGCTTCTCCGACCAAAACCACCAGGCCTAAAAGTTTGAGCCAGTCACTAATTTCTGACAAAATGGAAGCTCTTTTTTCCTTTTCCATAGCTTTTTATTTTGGGTAAATTAAAATTATAATGGCGTGCTAAGATAAAAGTTGGTTAACTATAGTTTCTGAAAATGAGGTTTTTAACTATTTAGTAAATATAATTAATTCAAAGAAGAAAAAATATTTGTATATACACGTATTAGGGGAATTTTCTGATGGATAATTTGTTTGAAATATGACATCAAGGTATTACCATTCATATAAATCATTTAAAGTAATTTTGGTTTATGAAATATTACCGTTTGTCTAGATGTAGAAATGGATAGGTCCCAATGATTTCCTAAAGGATATTTAACATTGATCATGAAAAATTTATCTGACTTTAAGTACTTTACCGACACACTCGATGAAAATGGCCAGTTGATGCCGGTTCTTTTTATCGGACATGGTTCACCGATGAACGGTATTGAAAGCAATACATTTAATGATTATTGGAGTAGGTTAGGGCAGGAGATTCCGACCCCAAAAGCAGTCTTGGTTATATCGGCTCATTGGCTGAGCAAGGGGACAAGAATTACGGCGATGGATTTTCCTAAAACCATTCATGATTTTGGTGGTTTTCCCCAGGCCCTTTTTGATGTTCAGTACCCGGCACCTGGAGACCCTGATTTGGCAGAGTTTACGGCAAATCAAGTTCAATCTACAAAAATAGATTTGGATCATGAGTGGGGCTTGGATCATGGCACTTGGACGGTTGTTCGCCATATGTATCCAGCAGCAAATATTCCTGTTTTGCAGTTGAGTATAGACTATTACCAATCTCCAAAATATCATTATGAGTTGGCCCGAGAACTGTATCAGCTAAGAAAAAAAGGGGTGTTGATCATCGGAAGTGGTAATATGGTCCATAACCTAAGAATGGTTGCATGGAACAAATTAAACGAGCCAGAATACGGTTATGATTGGGCAATAGAGATGAATGATACGTTTAAGAGTTTGATTTTGGAAGGAGATCACAGCGCTTTAATTCAATACGAGAGATTAGGAAAATCAGCTCAGCTGGCCATTCCAACACCAGACCACTATATTCCTTTGCTGTATATCTTGGGGCTAAAAGGAAGTCAAGATGAGCCCCAATTCTTTAATGATAAGGTGGTTGGGGGATCCTTGACCATGACCTCGGTGATGTTTGGGAAGTGATTTAAAAGAGCGGTTTTCCAATAATTTTTCAACCATTAAAAATTCTTAATCCCTACTGACATAGGGCTGTCACTGTGTGATGTTTTCTTTGTAATAGATCTTGATTTTAAATCTTTTAACAACATCATTATGAAAACGCAATCAGTTACAGTAGAGCAATCATTATTTATTTCCACAGAAGCCATGTTGAAACACTGGCAAGGCCACAGAAATTTGACCAGGAGGGTAATTGAAGCTTTTCCCGAGGAAAAACTTTTCAGCTATAGTATCGGTGGAATGAGATCCTTTGCAGATTTGGCCATGGAAATGATCGACATAGCAGTGCCAGGTGTAGAGGGCTTGGCCACAGGTAATTGGGAGAAAGTAGAGGAGTTTGATCATTCCAAATCGATGCCAAAAACGAAGGAAGGACTTTTGGAACTATGGGATAAGGTAACCCAAATTATTGATGAAACATGGCCTAAAATTACTTCTGATAGGTTCCAAAAGGTAGAAATAGCATTTGGTCAATATGAAAATACCAATTACAATACCTTGCTCTATTTTGTTGATAATGAAATTCACCATAGGGCACAAGGCTATGTGTATTTGAGGTCTTTGGGCATTGAACCTCCATTTTTCTGGGAGAGGTAATTTGCAGGAGTAATGAGTATTAAGTAATTAGTCTTGAGTTAAAACATTTTGCTTGCCTCCAATATCAGGAGCAAGCAAATGTTTTTTTGATTAATTAGTCCTGAATAATCAGTAGTGAGTTTTGAATTACATTTGTTTGTCTCTTCCCTGTAGAAAGGAGACAAATGGATTTATATATTTTGTTTAATGGTCAAACAAAATGCTACTTTTTGATTTATCTTAGTCAATTAGTCAAATTAACATAAGTAGATTATTTTTAAAATGAATTTAGCACAGCACTGCAAACTTTGTGACTACAGTCAATATGATATTGAAAAAGGATTTTTTTGTGGAATAACCCAATCAAAACCTGATTTTAAAAAGAAATGTGCTGAAATAAAGTTTGATGAAAAATACAAACAGCTGATTCGTGATATAAATATTGAACACCATTTGGTCAAATCTTCCAAGGCTTTGACCATTGGGAATTTGATTGTTTTCCTACTTATTGCTATTGCCTTTTTGGCTGCTGGCTTTTGGTATGGGACAATGGCCTGGGACAAAGGAATTGTTGCAACAGTTCCTTTTATTATAGGAGGAATAGGTTTTTTGGTACTACCTCTTGCCACAGGTCCTGTCTACAAATACAAGAGGGATATGGCCGTTGCAAGGGAGAAAAAGGAAAGATTGGATCGTTTACTAGGAGTGTATAATATTTCTTACGAGATTGAAATTACAGTTAGGAAGGATTTACATGGAAATAAAGAGTTCGACACCAAACTGGAATTTACAAGAAAACACTACAGATAGCTGAAAACCCTGAAGAAAATACTGTTCACTCTATTTTCTCTTTTTCTATTTTATAGAACAGGGGATATGATGCAGCAGTTTATGGGAGATCCTACCATTCTTTATTCTTTGACGGAATCGGTTATTTTGGCTTTTCTATTGACCTTGTTTGTCACTGGAGGTTTTGCATTTTTGGGCTTTGTTTTTACCACCAGTAAACTTTTGCCCGAGCAGTACTATACCATCAAACGACCTAAAAAACTGACAAGAATTTATCACAAGTTAGGGGTTCGGCATTTTAGATTGATTATTGTATTGGCCTTTTGGGGCACTACAAAAAACAAGAAAAGATTTTTTGATGGCACAAAATCAGGCTTAAAACACTTAGTTGTGATGTCCAAGCAAGCTGAGTTTGGGCATTTTGCTGCTTTTTGGTTAATCTTTTTGTTATCCATCCTGTTGCTGTGGAAAGGCTATTATTTGATAGCCGTAATAGCCAATCTGATCAATGTGATTGGAAATTTGTATCCAGTGATTCTTCAGCGCCACCATAGAATGAGGTTAGATCGACTTAATGGCTAAATGAAAATTCAATAATGGGAAAATTATAATGTAGCTCAAGCTTAGCTTTGTTTTTACAAATGCTTATATTACAGAGAAATAGGTTCTACCAAATGCAAGCAAGTTTGATATGAAAAAGATTATTTTAATTTCCATGGTTCTTTTTTGGGCTTTCTCGGCCCAGGCACAAACAGAGGAGTTGTTGATCGGTAAGTGGAAGTTGGAAAAATGGACGAAAAAAGGAGAGGAGCAAGATATTGTTTCCAAATTTAAGACTGATGAGGTTTATCAAGTATTTGAAGGGGATGCTAAATTTAAGAGCCTTATAGGAGACAAGGAGACCAAAGGTAGTTGGAAGCTTTCCAAAGATGAAAAATCGCTAACGATTTCCGTGATGGTCGTTAAGGCAAAATTTGATATTGAATACATTGATGACAAAAAAAGGGTGATCTCCTCGAAACAAGGAACTTTTGAATATAAGAAAGTTGAAGATTAGCATAGTCAAAAAATGTAAAAAACGAAGCGCCAAAGTTTTAACTGTGGCGCTTCGTTTTTTTATTGCCATTCAATAACAGCCATCACAGGGAAATGGTCTGATGGATAGCGGTTATGGTAGGTGTCCGTTAAAACCCCGTACTTTTTGACATGAAGGAATTCGCTTACAAATACATGGTCAATCCTTCTATCAGTTGTTTTGGAAAGGTCAAAACTATTGAAGGTACCATTATTGGCATAGCGTAGGTCAGTTGCTTCATAGCAGTCTTTAAGCTCTTTGGAATCTCTCAAAAGCAGGTAAGCCGGATTGTCCTGATCCACATTGAAATCCCCTGTCAACATTACAGGAATTCCAGACTTATCCGCCTCCTTGATCTTGCTAAGAATCAGTTTACCACTTTCCTGACGAGCTTCCACTCCTACATGGTCAAAATGGGTATTGAAGAAATAGAACTGTTTGCCGGTTGCCTTATCTTCCATTTTGGCCCAAGTGCAAATTCTAGGAAGGGCCGCATCCCAAGCTTTATTAGGTTTGCTGGTGTCTGTTGAAAGCCAAAAAGTATCACTTTCTAACACTTTAAATTTTTCTTTATTGTAGAATATGGCAGCATATTCACCTTTTTCCTTTCCATTATCTCTTCCCACACCAACATAGCCGAAATCTTTTAAATTTTCATTAAGGTATTCCACTTGATGGTGAAGTCCTTCTTGGATTCCGAAAATGTCAAAGCCATGAAATTGGATTAAGTTAACGACTACTTCTTTACGGTTGTCCCAGTTATTAGGAGCATCTCCAGGATTATCATAACGAAGGTTAAAGGTGGCCACAGTGAGGTCATTGGTTTGGGCTTGGGCAGAGAAGGTAGTCATCAGGATTCCCAGCATAATTGCTACTAGAAATGGTTTGGTTTTGAAGAAATTCATTGTTTAGTTTAAGCTTTTTAGGTTTCAATGATTTGATATAATTGGGAGCAATAATGCTCAGTTTAACAAGAGAATAAATACAGGTGACTTCCTTGAACACCAGTGTTTATTCCAATTTTTAACGACGAATTACCATCCGGGATTTTGTCTCAGCCCAGGATTCATCAAAAGATCGTTTTTTCTTTCCATTCTCTAGGTAGGTGGTTTAGCCAGTGTATTTCACCTTTGGTTTCCGGATAGTTACATTTGGGGACAATTGATCAGCGATGAGGATGATTAGATGATGGATTTTTCATCAAATGTAAAACGAAGTAAAGGAATCTGGAGTGGAAGAGGGGTTAAGAAAATGTTAATAATAATTCCTGGTCAGGTGTTAGGACTAAACTTCTTTAATTTCCACATAGCTTTCCAGTTTTGAGCTGGTGGCCCCAATGAAGCTGCCGACTACTGGTAAAGTAAGTTCTGGAAGGAAACTGGCAGCCAAAGGTATATAAAAGGCATCAGTCAATAGGCCCAAGCTAGGATCCAAGCCAATCCAACCAGCTCCCGGACAGAATGCTTCTACCCAAGCATGGAGTTCATGGTTTTCCTCCAATTTAGGATTATAGGCATAGCCGCTGACGAATCTGCTGGCCAAACCTTCGCTCCTCAGGATATTGATGAGCAGCCAAGCCAAGTCCCTGCAGGACCCTTTGGCTTCATTGAGGGTTTTTTCCGGTGCCCAAATACCAGGAGCCTCTCGAATAATGTGTTTGCAAAGTTGATGTACATAGGCTGTCAAATCCACTAAAAAAGAAACTGTGTCCTGACTTTTAGACTTGAATTCCTTGGCCACTTCATTGATTTCAGGTTTGTCGGCATTGTTGAGAAAAGGAAGAAGAAAAGGCTGCTTTTCGGGAGGGTAGTTGAAAGTAATTTCCCCTACATTATTTCTCAGCTCAAAAGTTTTATCGATAATAAACTCAAACGGATTGAAGTCAGCAGTACTGATATTGGTTTCAATGTCTATTTCCAACTTATTAGTGGGTTGGGAAAACCAAACCTGCTGGAATAGGTTACCTTCCATGTCCAAACGATTGTTTTCTCCTTGTGGCTGAGGAAACACTTGGGATTCGTAAGATAAAATGTGAAAATACCTTCTTAAGGAAGGGGAAAGCAATATTTTTTGCGGACTGAGCAAGGCATTGTTGTCATAGGTATAGACAGTTTTGTGTCGGATATTTAGTTTTTTTTCAGTACTCATCTATCTGCGCCTCATTTTTTAGAAATGCCTTATTCAATACCTCAGCAGGAAGTTCAGTAATGGCTTTTCTGAGTCTGTTATTCCAAAAATCAGAAATATGTATCAATTCATTTTGTTCAAATCGCTGTTCCTTGATGTAAAATCCATCATTTTCCATCACTACCGTATCTATTGGAAAATCAACATCATTGGCAGAAATCCTGGTCGCATCAAAAGCCAAAAAGGCACTTTTGATAGCAAAATCCAATGTTTCGTCATAGGAGAGGGATCTTCTCAATACTGGGTTTCCAAAGCCAGTATTCCCGATGATGACAAATGGAGTTCCTTTTTTTATTTCGATCCAATTTCCTTGAGGGTATAGCAGGTACAGTTTGGGCTCTGAATCATCCTCCAGTTGCCCGCCAATAATGCTATGAAGGTTAAAATGAAGGCCTGATTCCTCCAGACTGTCCTTGTCCTCTTTGGCCACCCTTTTAATTTGATTGCCCAGTTCATTAACAGTCTTATAAAGTTTGTTGAAGTTGTCATCTTGCTGTTCAATAACCTCGTTAAAGTAGGTAATGGCCTTGTCTCTAACAGACCGCAAGCCTGAGGTCATGATGAAGAACGAATGTTTTTTTTTGTTAACCACAAATACCTTCTTGGAAGTAGTGGTTTCAGATCCGCTGGTAATACGTGTGTCGGATAGTCCCACAATACCGTGCTTTGTTTTTATCCCTAAACAAAATGTCATTATTCCTGCTGTTGTTGTTGAATATTATAATCCTTATTAATTTGGAAAAAAATTGACTGAATTTCGTCAGAAATATTATTTATTTTTTGTTGTAAATCATCAATGGATTCATGAAGCCCTATTCCTATGATGTCTGAAACCTCACTAAACCCCAGCTTGGACCGGAGCGCACCGATGGCTTTTTCTGCCTTATTATGAAACTCGTTGTCCTTTGAGCCAGAGATCATATGTAGGCAATCTTCTGCTTCTTTGAGACAAAAGTAAATGGAACGGGGAAATCTTCTGCTAAAAATCAAAAAATCCACTACACCGTTAGCCTGGATCTTTCCATGAATCCTTCTGTATGTATTAAAGCCAGTAACTGATTTTAGTAAGGCTGTCCAGTGCAGGAAATCTAATGGAGAGCCTACTTCTTCTGGGGTAGGGAGCAACATATGGTATTTCACGTCCAAGATTCTACTGGTTTTATCTGCCCGCTCAAGATACATGCCCAGTTGTTTCCAGTACCAACCTTCGGTTCGGGCAACAGTACTTTCGGTAAGGCCATAAAGAAGCTGAATTTGGTTTTTGATTTTATCAAAAAAGCTTCTGGGGTCTTCTTTGTCCCAAATTTTTCGGGGTGTTGCTTTTTTAATAAAATGGTAAAGTTCATTGATTTTTTCCCATGTTTCTTTACTGAGGTTTTCCCTGACTATACGGGCATTTTCCCTGGCGTAGGTAATAGAAGAGATAATCGAGTTTGGATTGGAAGTATCCAGCGTAAGAAAATGAATGACACTTTTTTTGTCATATTCTTCATATCTCCCTGAATAGGATTCATGGTCACCTGTAGCAAAAACCAAAGGTTCCCATTGGGTCTTTAAGTCTGGAGGTAAGTCCAGCATGAGGTTGAAGTTTACATCGATAAAGCGGGCATAGTTTTCAGCCCTTTCCAGGTATCTGCCCAGCCAGTAAATTGAGTTAGCAACGCGACTTAACATAGAGAATTATTTATAGAGTACCCAAGTGTCTTTACTTCCGCCTCCTTGTGAGCTGTTGACCACCAGTGATCCTTTTTTTAGGGCGACTCTGGTCAATGCTCCAGGGACCACATCAATTTCCTCACCATAGAGAATGTAAGGTCTTAGGTCCACGTGTCGACATTCAATGGTGTTTTCGGTAAGTGTTGGCACGGTAGAGAGGGAAAGTGTAGGTTGGGCAATGTAGTTATTGGGATTGGATAAGATTAGTTTTTTGAATTTTTCATGCTCCTCAGGAGTTGATTTTGGTCCGATCAGCATTCCGTACCCTCCTGCGGCGTTGGTTTCCTTGATTACCAATTCTGCAATATTGTCCAAAACATATTGTCTTTCATCTGGCCTTCTGCAGAGGTAGGTAGGTACATTGTTGAGAATAGGTTCTTGATTCAAATAATATTTGATGATATCAGGGACATAGGCATATACTGCTTTATCGTCTGCGACACCAGTTCCCGGAGCATTGGCAAGGGCAATATTACCTGCTTTATAAGCTTCAAAGATCCCAGGAACTCCCAATAGAGAATTGGGATTAAAAATATTAGGATCAAGAAAAGTATCATCTATCCTTCTATAGATCACATCGATTTGCTGGTAACCATGAGTGGTTTGCATGTACACTTTATTGTTTTGAACAACAAGGTCCTCTCCTGTGACCAATTCAACACCCATTTGCAAAGCAAGGTAAGAGTGTTCATAGTAAGCAGAATTATATATTCCCGGAGTAAGTACGCCAACAACAGGCTTTTCCTTGTTACTCAGGTTTTGCAGCATTTGAAGCAATCGGACGGGATAATTGGAAACAGGCATTACACCTGTTTTATCCAAAATATCTGGGAATGCCCTTTTGATGATCTCCCTGCTTTCTAGCATATAGGAAACCCCAGATGGACAACGTAGATTATCTTCAAGGACAAAATACTCACCGCTTTTGTCTTTTATAAGGTCTGTTCCTGTAATGTGACACCAGATGCCCTTAGGGGGAGTAAGTCCAATACAAGGTGCCAAAAAATCCTTACTGTTAGTGATCAGGTCTTCTGGAACAATGCCATCTTTAAGGATAGCTTGTTCATTATAGATGTCCTGAATAAAATGGTTTAAGGCATTTACCCGCTGCTTAAGGCCAGCTTCTAATTGAAGCCATTCTGACTTGGGTATGATTCTCGGAATAATATCTAGATGAAGTATTTTTTCAAGTCCTTGGTCGTTGTCATAAACATTGAAAGTCATCCCCATGGACATTTGAGTTTTATTGGCCGAAAACTGGAGCTGTTTTAATTTTCGAGGTGCAGTCTTCTTTAGCAGTTTCTCAAAAACCTGATAATGGGCTCTACATTCTCCATTTTGAGTAAACATTTCATCAAAAAGGCCTGAGCATTGATAATTGGCTAAATCCATGGGTGTTTCGTGTTTAAATCTGTAAAAAATGGTTTAATAATTTACTAAAAATGCAACAGAAAACAAAATTCCTAAAAACTAAGCTTGCTAAATAACCCTTATTTTTTGAAAAATATGTTTTTTTTAAGAAGAATAGAATCAGGTGTCTACATATCGGAAAATGTATTTTATATTGTTTGAATTAGTAAAGAGTTGTTAGTTATATGGTGTAACTAAAATGGTTTAGCATTTTTAGTTTAGAAAATGAATTCTTATGTTTAGCGTTGTTTGTTCATAAATGGGAATGGCTAGTTAAATAGCTCTCTTAGAACAAATGTATCCAATAACAATAATCCTAAGCCTGAAATGATAGTTAAGAATACAGATGAAGATTTTCCAATTCCGGAGAATCAAATGCCATCTAATCATAAAAATGAGAAGATTAAACCTTATACTGATGAGGAAGTAGATGCATCTGTTTGGAAAGAGTTTCAACAAGGGAGTGAATTGGCTTTGGCAACTATTTTTAAAGTGTATGCAAACAAATTGTTTAATTACGGTCGGCAATTTACTCCTCATGAAGATGTTATTAATGATGCTATTCAAGACGTTTTTTATCAGTTGATCAAAAGCAAAAATCGAATCAGTGCTGCTAATTCCGTTCGCTATTATCTTTTTAGCTGCTTTAGAAGAAGGTTATTGCGTCTGCTAAAGCAACGAAGAAAACTAGCATGTGAAGAACTTTCAGATAAGGAAGGGAAGTTCTGGGTAAGTATTGACCCGGATTATCATTCCATACAGACGGTATTTACTATTGATCAGAAAAAGCTACTTGAGGAAGCATGCAATGAACTCCCTGAGAGACAAAGAGAGGTGCTTTCGTTATATTTTTTTGAGGGTTTGTCCTATAAAGAAATTGCAAAAATAATGGGGTTTTCTCAAGTGAAGTCAGCAAGAAAAATATTATACAGAGCTTTGGATAATCTTTATACTCGCTTAAGTAAGCATAAAGATTTAATAAAAATCATATTAGCTTTTTGGGGGTAGATGCTATTACTGTAATTAATGGAGTTTCTTTATAAAGGCCGTCTCAAAATAATTATAGGACTCGAAAAATACAATAAAATCAATTACGGCCTGAAATAGCTCTTAAATCAGTCGTTTTGCTAGTGTTTATGACTCTTCCAGATGGAAGACAGGTTCACCAAAGCGTTAATATGCCTCAGGCGCCAAACAGTCTGACTTTAGTGGACTTTCAAATCTCACTACAAAGCTTATTGCATTATATGTGTTTATTTTTTTAAATAAAGTGTTCACTACATGGGGTCACATTTTTAGGCATGGTCTCTTTTTAATTACAAGCATAAAAAGAACCTGAAATAAGCTATACAACAAATGAGTTTTGTCCCAAAAACGGAAGCAGACTTTTTGAAGCATCCACTTTTTCTTAAGTGGATAAAAAGTCCAAATGAGGAACTGGACAGATATTGGACAGTTTGGTGTGAGAAACATCCCGATAAAAAGGAGATGCTTTTAGCTGCAAAAGAGCTGTCCAAGTCTATAAAATGGAAAAACCAATATTCCATAAGCAGTGTGGATTATGACCGGATCTTGGATGATTTGATTCTTTTTAATGCGAAATGGGACCACCAAAAAAAAATAAAAAGAATTAATGACGATAGGAGTTTAGTTCAGGTAAAATGGTGGCTAACTGCTGCGGCTTCTGTGCTGCTTATCGGAGTGCTTGTATTCAATTTTTTCCATTGGGGCCAACCTTCCAAAGACCAAAGGTCTGAAATAACCTGGGTCAGTAAATCTGCTTCCAAAGGAGTGAAAAAAAAGATAGGATTACCGGATGGTTCTGAAGTAACCCTCAACTCAGCAAGTATTCTTCGCTATCCTTCCAATTTCAATGAAAACCGTATTGTTCAGCTAGAAGGCCAAGCCTTTTTTGAGGTGGTGAAAAATCCCGAATTGCCTTTTACAGTGGAGAGCGGAAAATTGAAGACGACTGTATTGGGTACCTCTTTTGATGTAAGTGCTTATCCGGAAGATTTGGGGTTTCATGTCGCAGTGGTTACGGGGAGGGTAAAAGTCGCGACTGAAAATGGTATGTCAGCTATCATTGACCCCACTGAAGCAACTTATTTTGATGTAAGAGAAATGTCACTTACAAAGGGGGCTTACGACTATAACCATTTGATTGGATGGAAAGACCGAATCCTGAAATTCCAAGAAACTCCTTACAACAATGTATTTGATCGCTTATCTAGGTGGTATAATGTGGATTTTGAATTTATAAACGGGACTGGCTATGATGGAAAATATAGCGGGGAATTTAAAAATGAAACGCTGGAGAACGTACTTAAAGGGATGGAATATTCGCTAAACTTTAATTATAAAATCGAAGATGGAAAAGTAATCATCAACAATAAATAAAATGAAGTATTACCAATTTTAATAACTAAATAATCCCAAAATAATGAAACAAAAAATACTCATTTTCAGGAGGAAGCTACTGTTGCGGTATATGCTCAGCCTGTACTTTTTGTCAGTTGGAGCATTGCAAAGCCAAGAAGCTTTTGCAAGTCAGCAGAAAGACCTAGAGAGCGTCTTTGTCACGATTGCTATGGATGATGTTCCTTTAGAAAAGGTGCTAAAGTCTATCGAACAAAAAACAGAATTTAGATTTGCCTATGATCTGGATCAAGTAAGGAACACGCCTTCTATAAGTATAGCTGCTAAGAACCAGTCTTTACTCTCAATTTTAGAAGATATTTCTTCCAAGACACGCTTGAAGTTCAAACAGATTAATAATACCATTCATGTATCAAGATCGATGCCTTTTGCGCAAAAAGATGATAGCCCATTTCAAATGGAAGTTATACAAGTGAGTGGAAGGGTAGTGGATGATAGTGGTGAACCTCTGCCAGGAGCCTCAGTAGTGCTAGAAGGAGAGCCAAATAAGGGCACAGTTACTGATTTAGAAGGAAACTATTCGATAGAAGCTTCCGAAGGGGCCACATTGGTATTTTCTTACATAGGTTTTGAATCGAAAAAGGTAGTCGTAGGATCGATGAATACCATCAATGTAACACTAAGTATGAGCACTTCATCACTTGAAGAAGTAGTGGTAGTGGGCTATGGCACTCAGAAAAAGCTCAGTGTGGTAGGGGCTGTAGACCAAGTAGGTCAAGAAAAACTGGAAGGCAGACCCGTAGCCACTATGAGTCAAGCATTGCAAGGAGTATCGGCGAACTTGATTGTTCAGCAACGAAATTCTGAGCCTGGAGCAGGGATTAACTTGAATATCAGGGGAATCAGTACATTGGGAGACAATAGTCCGCTGATCGTGATCGATGGCGTGATAGGTGGGGATATCAATCTGCTCAATCCGTCTGATATAGAAAGTGTATCGGTGTTGAAAGATGCAGGCAGTGCAGCAATTTATGGCTCTAGGGCCAACAATGGTGTGGTACTGATCACCACGAAACAAGGAAAGAAGAATTCTAAACCCAAAGTGACCTATAATGGTTTGGTGGGTGTCAATACCCCTAAATTCTTTACCGATCCTGTTCACGGCTATCAAAATGCCATGCTTAGAAATGAGTCTGCTTTTAATGCAGGTAGAAGTGAGGCGGTATTCAGTCCGGAAGAAATCCGTCAAATCAGGGAAAATGGGGATACGGAATGGTTTGCCAAAGAAATATTCAAAAATGCCCTACAGCAAAACCATAACTTATCGGTATCTGGAGGTAGCGAAAATTCGACCTACCTTGTTTCGGCAGGATATACTGATCAACGCAGCAATTTTGTTGGGCCTGAAAAAGGCTATACGAGATATAATTTCCGTATGAACCTTACCAATGAATTTGGAAGATTCAAGATGAGTTCAAGGTTAGCGTATACCAGAAGGTTGATCAAAGACCATTCTTTTTCCAGCGGTACACTCATGGCAGATGCGAACAGGGTTCCGCTTTATTACAACCAAAAAGACTCATTGGGGAGATATTTGACCAATGATATCCTTCAGGAGTTTAACCCGCTGGGCATCTTGGAAAAAGGAGGCTTCAGAGAACACACCGATGATAATGTATTTGGGAATATCAGTGGGGAACTTAAGCTGACCAATGACCTGAAAATGCGCGGGGTGTTTGGCTTTAATATGTATTCAAACAATATGTATGCTAGGACCTTGCAGGTAGATTTTTATCCTAGAGGAGTATATGGAGGAGATAGAAATACCACGGATGAAAACCGAAAAGGACTTGATCTCAATACACAGCTGATGATGCAGTACGATAAGGTCTTTTCCGAGTCTCATGAGATTGGAGCTTTGGTAGGTGTGTCCAATGAAAACCACAGTGATCGAGGGATTGGAATATATAAGCGTTTTACCGATCCTGAATTGGGAACGCCGGTTACAGAAACAGTCATCAATCCTGATTCTTATAATTCCAATCAAAGTTCATCTGAAAACAGTTTGAATTCCCTGTTTGGAAGGGTTTCATACGATTTTGAGAAAAAATATTTCGCAGAGTTAAGTTTCCGCTATGATGGTTCTTCCAAGTTCAGGGAAGGTAAGCGATGGGGCTTTTTCCCTTCAGCATCCCTCGGCTATCGTCTTTCAGAAGAGGCTTTTATGAGCGACTATCGAAATCGTTTCGGCGAGGTGAAGATTAGGTCTTCCTACGGGGTGTTGGGTAACCAAAACGTGGGTAATTACCAATACCAGACTACTTTCTTTACCTTCCAAAATGCCTATGGCTTTAACAATACTGCAGTGGGAGGTACAGGTTTTAATTATGCCAATCCAAATATTCAGTGGGAGCGGGCATCTACTTTCAATATCGGTGCTGACCTGGACTTCTTGGATGGGGCCTTGACCTTGAGTTTGGATTATTTTGATAAAGTAACATCTGATATTTTGGTGCCCCCAGCCGTACCAGGAGTGTTTGGGACATCCTTACCGGACTTTAACAGTGGAAAAGTGGGCAACAAGGGTTGGGAAATTACCACTACCTACAGACACCGAGGGGATTTGTTTGAGCATACTTTCTCATTTAATCTGGCCGATTCCAAAAACAAAGTATTGGACTTCCAAGGAGAAGAAAGACTGACAGGAATAGAAGAACTTCAAGTGCTGTTGAAGGAGGGCTATCCTTTCAATTCTTACGTGGGATTAAAGCGGGATGGCTATTTCCAGAATATTGATGAAGTTGAAAATGGAGCCAAGCCAGAAGGCCTGAACGTACAGCCTGGTGACAACCGCTATGTGGATGTAGATGGCAATGGTATCATCAACGATGATGATAAGTATGTGTTTGGCAATCCTTTCCCAAGAATGACCTTTGGATTGACTTATAATGTCCGTGTGAAGGGTTTTGACCTGAATGTCTTTGCGCAAGGTGTGGGGAGCAGAACTATGATGATCCGTGGGGAAATGGTGGAACCTTTCCATTATAATTACGGCATGACGATGTATGAGCACCAGTTGGATTACTGGACGCCTCAAAATCCAGATGCACGTTTTCCAAGATTGGCGGATAATGGTAGCCAGTCCAATACCAACAATTTCAGAAGAGGTTCTGACATGTACTTGTTTGATGCAGCCTACCTCCGTTTGAAAAACATACAGCTAGGTTATACGATTCCTAGGGGCTTGGCCGAAAAGCTGGGAATGCAAACTTGCCGTGCATACGTCTCTGGTCAAAATCTGTTTACCCTTTCCAAGGTGGATTTTGTGGATCCTGAATTGTCGGAATTTGACAACAGCATGAGAAGCGGTGGCGCCAATAGTGCCCGTGCTTACCCTACCATGGTGTATTACGGTTTTGGATTGGACATCACATTTTAATGAGCTCAAAAGATGAAAAAAATCAATAACTATACAATCATTCTATCGGCATGCTGTACCCTGTTTTGGACAGGTTGCAAAGAATTGGATTTGGCACCCGAAAATACCTTTACCGATTTGACTTACTGGACTTCGGAAGCCAAAGCACAAAGTATGCTGAATACAGCCTATTCGCAGATGTTTGACAGCAACCGCTTTTTTTATAATGAAGGAGCTTCAGACAATGCCTTTAATGGACGAGGAGACAATGCAGGAGCGGCTTCATTGGCCGCAGGAACCTACGACCCTTCACTGGGTCGTCTACAAAGCCAATGGGACAATAATTACAGCGCCATCAAAACCTGTAATATTTTATTGGAAAATATAGATAAGGTAGAAGACATGGATGAGAATGTGCGGGAGCGTATGAAAGCCGAAGCTCGTTTTATCCGTGCTTATCAGCATTTCCAATTGATGACCTGGTTTGGGGATGTGCCTTTGGTAGAAAGGGATATTACCATTGAAGAAGCCCAGACGATTAGCAGGACTCCCAAAAGCCAAGTGTTGGATTTTATCGTTAATGAACTGTCTGAAGTAAGTGGCATTCTTCCTACGCAACAGGAATTGCCTGCGGAAGAAAGAGGTAGGATTACCAGTGGTGCAGCGATGGCCCTTAAGGCCAGAGTACACCTTTATGAAGGAGAATGGCAGCAGGTCGTGGAAGCGACAGAACCATTGATCTTTGGTGATGATTTTGGCAGCTATGGTTTGTTCCCCTCTTATGAAGGCTTGTTTATGCCCGAAAATGAATACAATCAGGAAGACATCCTGAGTATGCAATATGTGCCACAGTTCCGCACTTGGGGGCAGTTTTTTGACATGGCTCCTTTATCTGCGGGAGCCCGTCTCAATGCCTTGGCTCCTACTCAGGAATTGGTCGATAGCTATTTGATGGAAAATGGCCTTCCAATTAATGATCCTAACTCAGGCTATGATGAAGGGAATCCTTATGTCCGTCGTGACCCAAGGTTGAAGGCTACTGTTGTCTATCATTTGTATGAATGGGAAGACAATGGAGAAACGCATACCATTTATATCGAGCCTGGAACTGATCCTGATGCATCTGCACCCGATGAGTATGTCCCTGGATCCTCGTCTACCACGACCGGTTATTATACCAGGAAGTACTTTGACCCTTCCCGTATCACACAGTTTGCCTCAGGGTTAAACTTGATGCTGTTCAGGTATGCGGATGTATTGCTCATGTATGCGGAAGCCAAAAATGAGTTGAATCAAATGGATCAAACTACTTGGGATGAGACCATTCGGGCCTTGCGGGAAAGAGTCGGTTTTGAAGCTTCGGCTGCCTTGGATTTTGATGCTGATTTGGGTCAAAATGGATGGAGAGAAGCGATCCGAAATGAGCGAAGGGTAGAATTGGCCATGGAAGGCTTGAGGATATTTGATATCAGGAGATGGCGCATAGCAGAAGAGGTGCTAAATGGTTGGGCACATGGTGCGCAATTTGGACCGCCCGCTGAAGATAATGGCTATCTCCGTGTCAATTTGAGATCTTTTGATCCTTCCAAGCATTACTTATGGCCTATTCCGCGTGATGAACGTAACCTTAACCCTAATTTGACCCAAAATACTGGTTGGGAATAAACCTGAACAATAACCTGAAAACAACAAGAAAAATGAAAAATATAAGTTATCAATTTCTTTCCTTAATAATGGTACTGATGGCCGTTTGGAGCTGTCAAGAAGACACAGAGATGCATACAGAGGTTAGTCCTGTAAAGACTTTGTATTCACCGGAAAACAATGCCTATATGAACTTGGGCGCACAGAGTTCAGCCATATTTGAGTGGGAAGCAGCAAAGGCAGCAGATAATGGTGTGGTACTTTATGATGTGGTTTTTGATGAAGAAGGAGGGGATTTTACCGAACCGCTTTTTGTGATGCCATCAGATGGCAGAGGAATGCAAAGAACCCTTACTTTGCCTTTTTCGGAATTGAATAAGATCGCAGAAATGGCAGGGATCCAGCCTGAGGGTGTGGGCAAGCTGCAATGGTCTGTCCAGTCTTCCAAGGGAATCAATGTGCAGGAAATTATGGATATCAGGACCATAGAAGTGGAAAGACCAGCTGGTTTCCCTGCTCCGGATGAACTATATCTTAGCGGTTCGGCCACAGAAGCAGGAGAGGATCTTTCCAATGCCATTTTGATGAAGAAGACGAGTGCCAATACCTTTGAAGCTTATACTTCTTTGAAGGCAGGATCCTACTTCTTTGCAGAGAGAAATTCAGGTGAGCCTGGTACTTATTATATCGAGGGAGAAAAGCTGAAAGCTGAAGGTGAAACAGAATACACGGGAGAAGAAAAAGTGTACAGAATCAGGGTGGATTTTTCAAACGGAACCACTGAGATCCATGAGATCGGCAATGTAGAACTTTGGTTTGCACCTGATGGGGCGTTTATTACCCAGTTGCCTTATGTTTCCAATGGTACCTGGTCAGTAGAGGATTTTCCTGTGGTATTTAAACAAGAAGGTTGGGGGAGAGATGAAAGGTACAAGTTCCGCTTTATGGTGACTGATGCAGAAGGCAATAGCTCGGAAGAATGGTTTGGCAGTACCAATGGTGATAACCAACGCCCTAATGAGTCCACAGGACCCGCATATTGGTACATGGTGCCCGTGACCAATGACCGTTGGAACAACTGCTTTAAGTTTGCTACAGAAGTGGACAACGCATCAGCAGATATTCAGATCATTTTCAATGCAGAAGTTTCTAACTATACCCATTCCGTGACCGTGGAATAAGTTTAGGGGAACTCAATAAACCGTCTTTGCAAAAAAATGACGAATCCATCCCGTGCACTAAAAACAGGATGGATTCACTTCACTATTGTTCCGTTCTCAATGACAAACAATGTGGATTTGATGTAGAGAAGGAATAAAACCTAATTATTGATTTGATAACAGCAAGAAAATGAAAACATATAAAATAGCCATATCGATACTGGCACTGAGCGGAATATTGTCCGCTTGTGTGGATAGTGATTTGGGGCCTTTGCGAAAGGATTTTGAACAGAATGAAGAGATCAGTTATGATTATGCGGCAACAGCTGATTCTATGCAAAACAGCACCTATTCGCTCTATATTGCCCAAGATGGTACCTTTAACTTTAATCCAGGAGGTGCCTATGGAAATTATTGGCCCAATGCCCACGCCCTGCATGTGTATGTGGATGCTTATACCCGAACGGGAAATGGTGCTTATTTGGACAAAATGAAGAAATTGCTTCTCGGCATCAAAGCTAGAAATGGCGGCACCTACTCAAATGTATTCAATGATGATATGCTTTGGCTAGGAAATGCCTGTGTCCGAGCGTACAATGCGACCGATGATGCTGAATATTTGGAGGTGGCAGAGTTCCTTTGGGATGATGTGCTCGAAAGTTACAGTGAAGTTTTTGGCGGAGGAATTACTTGGAAAAAGGACACGCCAAATCTTAAGAATGCCGTATCCAATGGTCCTACAATCGTCTTGGCTACAAGATTATATAATGTGACCCAGGACGAAAAATACCTGACCTGGGCGAAGGACCTGTACGAATGGCAAAAAGCCAATTTGGTAGATCCACAGACTGGTTTGGTTTGGGACCATATCGAACTACTGCAGGGAACGCCTACTGTCAAAAAGGATTGGATCTTTACCTATAATGCAGGAACTTGGATTGGGTCTGGACTTCGTTTGTTCCAAATTACCGGAGAAACAGGTTATTTGACTGATGCGCTTCAAACGGCCAAGTCGTCTATGAACAGGTCAGAACTGACCACGGACGGTGTTTTGAAGAGTGAAGGACAAGGCGATGGAGGTTTGTTTAAAGGGGTTTTTGTTAGGTATTTCACAGAATTGATTCAGGAGCCAGCAGTATCTGATGGCGATAAAGGGAATTTAGTGAATTTCCTGAAGTTCAATATTGAGACTTTCTATAAAAAAGGCTTACGCCGTCCAGATATGCTTTGTGGTCCAAACTGGAGAGCGCTCCCCAGTGATCAAACAGACCTATCCACACAGCTTTCGGGCATGATGCTGATGGAAGCAGCGGCCCTATTACAAGAAGAAGGTGTTTTGGAATAATTGGTTGAGCGATATCAAATCAAGCAACATGAGCTAAAATTAAAACGGTCGTCAGGCTTCCCTAAACACTTTATGGCAAGCTTGGCGACCTTTTAGCATCGTTACGATGATAAAATTGCTTGTATTGTTAAGCTAAATCGATTAATTTACCAGCCAATTATAAATTATCTCCAAAATAGGATAGTATTTATAAGCTTGTTTTTGGAGAAAAATAACCGACATAATTAGAATATCACATGATCAGAAGGGATTTTATAAAGACCGGTGCGGCAGCCACATTTGGGCTGGCCATGGGGCCAGCAGTTTCCATCGCTGGGAATTTGGCCATACGAGAAACTAATCGTCCAAAAATGGCGGAGCGAAACTTTACCAGTAAGGCGGTAGAAAATACAATTAAGGAAATTAAAAAGAATATCAAAGATCAGGAATTGGCATGGTTATTTGAAAACTGTTTTCCAAATACCTTGGATACTACAGTGGAGTATTCAGAGAATAAAGGCAAGCCAGATACTTTTGTCATCACTGGCGACATCCACGCCATGTGGTTGCGTGATTCGTCAGCCCAGGTTTGGCCTTATTTGACCTTGGTCAATAAGGATAAGCAACTCAAAAAACTTATCCAGGGAGTGATCAACAGACAGAACGAATGCATCATTATCGATCCCTATGCCAATGCCTTTAATAAAGGGGCAGAAGGAGGAGAGTGGCAGACTGACCATACGGATATGAAGCCGGAGTTGCACGAACGCAAATGGGAAATTGATTCTTTATGCTATGCCGTTCGATTGGCCAATGGCTATTGGAAAGAAACAGGGGATGCCAGCATTTTTGATGATCGATGGGAAAAAGCCATGAAGCTGGTATTGAAAACTTTCAAGGAACAGCAGCGTAAAGATGGCAATGGTCCGTATCATTTTCAGCGAACCACTTCCCGTGCTACAGACACGCTTTCAGGAGGAGGCTATGGTAATCCAGTAAAACCTGTAGGCTTGATTTGTTCTGCCTTCAGGCCTTCAGATGATGCGACTATTTATCCTTTTCTGATTCCTTCCAACCTTTTTGCGGTACAGTCATTAAGACAGTTGGCGACCATTTATAAGGAGGTGAAAAAGGATACTGCCTCAGCAAAAGCCTGTAAGGACTTGGCCAATGAAGTGGAAGCGGCCATCCAAAAATATGCCGTAGCTGAGCATTTGGATAATGGAAAAATCTATGCTTTCGAGGTGGATGGGTATGGCAACAAACTATTCATGGATGATTCCAATGTGCCTTCATTGTTAAGTATGGGCTATTTGGGTTGCTTGGAAATTGATGATCCTATCTATCAAAACACAAGAAACTTTGTATTGAGTGAGGACAATCCTTATTTCTTTTCCGGTAAAGCGGCCAAGGGAATAGGTGGGCCACATGTGGGAATGGATTATATCTGGCATATGAGCATCACCTTACAGGCCATGACAGCAACTGACGACGAAGAAATCAAACAATGTTTGGAATGGATCAAGACCAGCCATGCAGGAACAGGGTTTATGCACGAAGGATTTCATAAAGATGATCCGAATGACTTCACCCGTAGCTGGTTTGCTTGGGCCAACACTTTGTTCGGAGAGTTGATTTATACGCTTTATAAAGAAAAGCCACATTTGCTGACATAGAATAGTAAGAAAGATTTCATTAAATCGAAACGGATATTAAGCTCGTCGAAATACCCGTTTCGATTTGATTAAAATTTAACTGACAGACCTATTAACCTACTCATTTAACCTGAAAGACCCATGCGATTATTGTTCCTATTTACTTTTATTATTGTTTCAATATCTTTTTTTGGTTGTGCCAAAGCACAAGAAGAAAAAACTGACCTCACCCAATTTGTTAATCCTTTTATTGGCACTGCTCCTTTGACCGATCCTTCCCAAATCGGCTATACACCTCCAGAAGGTTGGAGAGTTTGGGCAGGACTGACCTATCCGGGGACTTCACTTCCCAATGCCATGGTACAGCTGAGTCCTATTACCGAATTTGGTTCTGGAGCTGGATACGAATATGAGGATACTGAAATACTGGGTTTTACCCATACCAATAAAGGTCATTGGAATCTCTGTAATATCCCAATTTTACCAGTAAATAGAAATTCTAAAAAGCCATTTAAGTCGGCTTTTAGCCATGACCGAGAAAATGCTTCCCCAGGTTATTATGAGGTTTATCTAGAAGATTATAAAGTACAGGTTAGATTGACCAGCACCCTTAGGGCAGGTATCCATGAATATACCTTTGATCAGGCTTCAGAAAGGACGATACTTTTTGACTTAGGAAAAGCCAATAACAGGGTGTCTGATTGGAAAATAACCAATTCTTCTGAAAAAGTATTGGAAGGGTTTCAGCGAGTGGGAGGAGATAAGGTACATTTTTATGTGAAGTTGAGTCATGAAATAGAAACTGTCAATATCATTGAGGAAGGGAAGCGAGATGGCTATGCCACGGTGGATATAAAAGACGGTGGAGACAGTCCTGTTGTATTGCAAATTGGACTGTCCTATGTAAGTGAGGCCAATGCTAAAGAGAATTTGGAAAAGGAAGTGGCAAATAAGTCATTTGACCAAGTGCATGAGGAAGCAGTGGATACATGGAACAACCTGCTCTCCCATATCACTGTCAAAGGGGGCACGCCTAAAGAGAAGGAAATGTTTTATTCCTCTTTTTACCGGTCTTTCCTATGGCCAGCTTTGAGAAGTGATGTAAATGGTGAATTTAGCGACGAAACAGGTGAAAAACGTAAAGAGGACTTTAACTATTATACCTTGCCTTCACTTTGGGATACTTATCGTAACAAGGTGGTACTGCTGAGTATTGTACGGCCAGAGGTTACTGCTGATGTGATTCAATCATTGGTAGATAAAGGGCATCGGACAGGCTTTATACCTACATTCTTTCATGGTGATCATGCTGCATCCTTTATTACTGGATCATATCGAAGAGGGATCAAAGATTTTGATGTAAAAAAAGCGTATGAGTACCTCCTGAACAATGCCTATAAAGAAGGTGGCACAAGACCATATATCAACGAGTATATTGAAAAGGGCTATATCTCTGACCCGCACGTCGAGAACCCCCATGTGGAGACCAAAGCCAAAGCAGGGGTCTCCAAAACTTTGGAGTTTGCATACGATGATTATGCATTGGCACAGTTGGCCAAAGAAATGGGGGATGAGGAGCATTATAATGACTTGATGAAAAGGGGGCAGAATTACCGCAATGTATTTGACCCTTCAGTGAACTTTATGCGTGGAAGACTGGAAAACGGTGATTGGATCAGTCCTTTTAATCCCGAATATCCTTATTATGAATACATGTACCGGGAGGCCAATGCTTGGCAAGTTTCCTTTTATGTCCCTCATGATATGCCCGGTTTGGTAGATTTATATGGAGGAAAAGATAAATTTGAAGCCAAACTTGATGAACTATTTACCAAGCCATGGAATCCTGAATATATTGCCAGAAACGTATCCGGTTTTATGGGGCAATATTGCCAGGGCAACCAACCTGATCATGAGGCCCCTTTTTCCTATTATTTTGTAGATAAGCCTGAGAAGTCACAAAAGGTAATCGATAAGCTCTTAGCTGATTACTTTGGAATTGGAGAACATGGGCTGGCGATGTCCGGGATGGATGATGCTGGTGAAATGTCATCTTGGTATACTTGGACTGCTATGGGGCTTTATCCATTAAGTCCAGCAGATACAGATTATTTGGTGACGGTTCCAGTTTTTGATGAGGTACATTGGAAATTAGGCAACGGGAAAATGTTGAGCATTTATAATCCATCAAAGGGCAGGGAACTAAAGGAAATCATAGTAAAGGATAAGAAAAATAGCAATTATTTTATTTCCCATGACCTCTTCAAGGAAGGGGGAGAAATAAAACTGGTGACAGAATAAAACATGAGCATCATGAATGAAAACTATGCGATAGGCGTAGATGTGGGGGGATCACACATTACCGTGGGAAAAGTCAACTTATTAAATGGAAACCTTGTCCACGATAGATTGATTAGAAAAGAAGTCAATTCAAAAGGTTCGACAGAGGAAATAATAAAGGCTTGGGCTCAAGCAATAAAAGAGATTGCTGGGGATGGTCTTCCAACTTGTAAAATAGGAATAGCGATGCCAGGTCCTTTTGATTACCAAGACGGCATCTCATGGATTGACAGTACCCAAGATAAATATGAAGCTCTGTACGGTAAAAATGTAAAAGAGCTTCTAGCTGAGGAGATGGGTATAATGGCAGCTCAAATTCGTTTTAAAAATGACGCTGCGTGTTTTTTACAAGGAGAAGTTTTTGGGGGAGCTGCCAAAGGAGAAAAAAGAGCAATTGGAATCACTTTGGGAACTGGTGTTGGTACCGCTTACTTTCATGGAAAGGAAGCGGAAGATGCTGCTAGATGGGGGGATGAATTTGGAGAAAGTATTGTGGAAGAATATTTTTCTACTCGGTGGTTTGCTCGAAAATATTTGGAAAAAACAGGTCTGAACCTGAACGGCGTGAAGCAATTGGTCGAAATGAAGTCCAATGATTGGGTAAATGATATTTTTGATGAATTCAGTACTAATTTTTCAAAATTCCTTGAAAGGTTTATTAGTGAAGAAAAGCCAGAAATAGTGATCTTGGGAGGTAGCATTTCACAGTCCTCGGACATGTTTCTCCCTAAAGTTGAAGCTTTGATTTTTGAGTCATTTAAGAATGTTAAAATCGCCATCACTGAACTGGGGGAACAGTCAGCACTGATAGGAGCTGCCAGTTGCTGGTATAAAGAGGGGGTAGATGTAAGGGCACAAAATTAAAGAGGAAGTTTCTTCCCAAAGAACTGTTTAGGCCCATTTGTTTATTGAAAACAACCTGACATGAAAAAACTCAAAAACCTATTATTCGTTGCTGCATTATTTTTTACGATAGCTAAGCCTGCATTATCACAAAAAGCCTTGCGATGTGAATATTTAGAAAATCCAATAGGATTAGATACACCAATGCCAAGGATCACATGGCAATTGGATGATGATCGGCAAGGGGCTGAACAGACAGCTTTTCGAGTGACTGTCAATAAGGACTCTATTGCGCTAAAGAATAATTTAGATTTGATCTGGGATACGGGAAAGACATTTGGAGACAGGCAAATGATAACGTATGGGGGAGAGGAATTGGAGCCATTTACTACTTATTTTTGGGCAGTAGAAACTTGGGATAAGGATGGTAAAAGCTTAGGCTTATCCAAGGTGGCCAGTTTTGAAACTGGTATGATGAAGGTGAAAAACTGGCAAGGCGCTTGGATCAGTGATGGTCAGGGTAAAGAAGTCAAGCCGGCTCCTTACTTTAGAAAAAGTTTTAACGCTTCCAAAAAAATTAAAAAGGCTAGGGCTTACATTGCTGTGGGTGGACTTTATGAATTGTCCATCAATGGTCAGAGGATCGGAAATCACCAGTTGGATCCAGTTTACACGAGGTTTGATAGGAGACTGCTGTACGTGACCCATGATGTAACAAATGCCCTTCAGGAGGGAGAAAATGCCATAGGTGTATTGCTAGGAAATGGCTGGTATAACCATCAGTCTACAGCTGTATGGTTTTTTGACAAAGCTCCATGGAGAAATCGTCCTACGTTTTGTATGGACCTAAGAATCACTTATGAAGATGGAACAGTGGAGACCATAGCTACCGGGAAAGAATGGAAGACAGACTTGAGTCCTTTGATTTTTAACAGCATTTATACAGCTGAACATTACGATGCTAGATTGCAACAACCGGGCTGGGACAAACCTGGCTTTGATGATAGCCAATGGAAGGGTGTGATTTATCGATCTGCGCCAGCACAAAACATTACTGCCCAGGCAATGCCTCCAATTAGGCATAATGTGGAGATTGCTGCAAAGTCGGTCAATAAAATCAATGACTCTACCTATGTGTTTGATTTAGGGAGGAATATTGCCGGTGTAAGTGAGATAAGGGTAAAAGGTGAAGCAGGCACGGAAATCAGGCTTAAGCATGGGGAAAGGTTGGCTGATAATGGTAGAGTAGACATGTCCAATATTGATGTGCATTACCGTCCAACAGATGACAGTGACCCTTTCCAGACTGACATTTTTATTTTAAAAGGAGAGGGAGAGGAGACATTTGTGCCAAAATTTAACTATAAAGGGTTTCAGTATGTTGAGGTAACTTCAAATCAGCCATTGGTACTTTCCAAGGAAAGTTTGAAAGGTTACTTTATGCATAGTGATGTATCCAAAGTAGGAATGGTGAAATCCAGTAACCCTACCTTGGATGCTATTTGGAGCGCCACCAATAATGCTTATTTGTCAAATCTTTTTGGTTATCCCACCGACTGCCCCCAAAGGGAAAAAAATGGGTGGACAGGGGATGCCCATATTGCCATTGAAACAGGGCTTTACAGTTTTGATGGAATCAAGGTATATGAGAAGTGGATGGATGATCATCGGGATGAACAGCAGCCAAACGGTGTGTTGCCTTCCATAATTCCGACTTCAGGTTGGGGTTATGAGTGGGGAAATGGCCCTGACTGGACGAGTACCATATGCCTTATTCCATGGAATATTTATTTGTTTTATGGCGATCAAAGAGTTCTTGAAGAGAACTATGAAGCCATGAAAAAGTATGTGGATCATATTACTGAAATCAGTCCAAGTGGTTTAACCACCTGGGGTTTGGGTGATTGGGTTCCTGTCAAATCAAAATCACCTGTAGAATTTACCTCTTCAGCTTATTACTATGTGGATGCCAATATATTGGCCAAAGTGGCTGCTTTATTGGGGCATGATGATGAGGCAGAGCAATACAGTGCCTTGTCCAAAAAAATTAAAAATACTGTAAATGATAAATACCTAAATAAAGAAACAGGTATTTATGGTAGTGGCTACCAGACCGAGTTAAGTGTGGCATTGCATTGGGGGTTGGTACCTGATGATATGAAGGAGCTTGTTGCTAAGAATTTGGCTGAAAGGGTCGCTGCCGACAACTTCCATTTGGATGTCGGCCTTTTAGGGACAAAATCCATTCTCAACGCATTAAGTGAAAATGGCTATGCAAATGAAGCTTACCAAATCGCCGCCCAAGAAACCTATCCTTCATGGGGATGGTGGATTGTCAATGGAGCCACTACACTGTATGAAAACTGGGATATTGAATCCCAAAATGATATTTCTCTGAACCATATTATGTTTGGTGAAATTGGGGCGTGGATATATAAGGGACTGGGAGGTATAAAGCCTGATCCTAACAATCCAGGTTTTAGAAATGTGTTGCTAGAACCACACTTTGTTAAAGGATTGGAAGAATTTGAAGCTACCCACCAAGGACCATATGGAGAAATCAGATCATCTTGGAAAAAGACCAAAAAGGGAATGGTAAGCTATATGATTGAAATACCTGCCAATTCGACTGCAAGTTTAATTTTACCAATATCGGCGAAGTTTAAGGCGAATACGCAATTTAAGCAAACAAAAGACGAGAGCGGGAGTAAAGTAGTCTATGAACTATCTTCAGGAAGTTATGAACTGGAAATAGAACCATAACTAGCTGTTGCAGGTACAATCATACAATTTGGACTAAAAACCAGTTTTGTAAAATATCCTTCTGCTAAATTGTTTAGCATTAAATTAAATGTTGGCAAGTTTGCTTTTCTAAAAACATTTATGTTCTTTTAAAAATAAGAGGCTATAAAGCCTTTTATTTTAAGTAAATAGCTAAACCGTTTTAGTTTGTTTATTGAATTTTGTAAATGCAACAGCCTGACCCAATAACCATAGAAAAGGAAGACGCTTATTTGGTGCGTAAGATTAAGCAGCATGATGAGCTGGCTTATTATCGTTTGTACCAAAAGTATTCTTCCAAAATTTATAGGATTTCCAGAAAAATGGATCTATCTCATCATGATGCTGAAGAAATCGTGCAGGATGTTTTTTTGCATATTTGGAAATCCAGAGAGAGGTTGGATGAAAGTCTTTCGATTAATGCTTATATTTTTACTATCGTCAAGACAGGGGTATTGAAGAAGTACAAGAAGAGGGCTCGCTTTGTCGCTTATCAGCAGTACGCTGTCCCCATGAGCCAGGAATTTTCGACCAACACTGAAGACAAGGTGATCTTTGAGGATCTTCATGATTTTGCCACTGAAGCCATCAATAACTTACCTGTAAAACAAAAGGAAGTATTTGTAATGAAGAACATTCAGCACATGACTGCAGAAGAGATCGCATCTCAGCTTAATCTTTCAGTGCGAACTGTTGAAAATCAGATATACAGAGCGACGAAATCCTTGCGCAAGAAGATTGAAACCAGCCAAGGTGTTTCTTATAGCCTGGTGACTGTTTTAATAGGTTTGCTTAATTGAGCTTAGATATAGATATTGAAGTTCAATATCTAAGATGCATCAATCAGTCCTCCTGTTACCATGAGAAAACTATTTTCACTATTTGCTTTGGGTTGTATATTTTTTTTATCATGTAATTCTTCCAACAAGGAAGATGATGACTCAGTGATCAAATTGAAAGAAAAAATTAAGGAACGCTTTGGAGGTGTGGAAGGTGATTTCGCTATTGCTTTTAAATCCTTAACCTCAGATTCTACAAGTCTTTTTCTCAAGGAAAAAGAGAACTTTCATGCGGCCAGTACGATGAAGACTCCAGTGATGATTGAATTATATAAGCAAGTGGCAATTGGTAACTTATCCTTAGAAGATTCTGTGGAAATCATAAATGAATTCAAGAGTATAGTAGACGGAAGTCCATATGCAATGGACCTAAACGTAGACAGCCAAGAAGGTCTGTACCATAAAATAGGTCAGAAAACCACATTCAGAGAACTCAATTATCAGATGATCACAATGAGTAGTAATCTGGCCACTAATATTTTGATTGACCATTTGGATGCAAAGAAAGTTACTCAGACCATGAGGGATATGGGAGCAGCGGACATTTTGGTTTTGAGAGGAGTGGAAGACCTTAAGGCCTATGAATTGGGTATGAGCAATACAACTACCGCTGTTGATTTGATGATCCTTATGGAGTCCATTGCTACTGGAAAAGCAGTTAGTGAGCAAGCCTCTGATGAAATGTTTAAAGTCCTATTGGATCAGCATTTTAATGAGCTGATCCCCGCTCACTTGCCTGATGATGTCATTGTTGCCCACAAGACAGGATCAATTACTGGTGTTCAACATGATTCAGGAATTGTGAGATTACCCAATGGAGACCAATATGTTTTGGTGATCTTATCTAAAAACTTGTCCAGTATTGATGACGGAGTAAAGGCCATAGCTGATGTATCCAAAATGATCTATGACTTCGTGACGAAAAATGAAAAGAGCAACTAAAGGGTAATTTCCAAATGGGAAGAAAGCCTTTCAAAATTAACAACTAAAATAGCCATTTGTCAAAAGGTTTAACTTACACTAAGAGCAGATTTATTTATATTGGATGATTAAACCTAAAGTCACTCTTTTTAATTGACTGAATTAATGAAATTGGGTATGTTAATTGACTAAAGCTGAGGCTAAGAGAAAAAAATCAAATAACCTCAATATAAATAAAAACGAATTTCAAATATTCATTAATGCTTTTTGTTATTGAAACAAAGTTATTTTATTATTTGGTAAATCAAAATTTTTGCTAAGCAAATGTTGTTTTTTTACAAAATAAATAATGTTGAACAATTATTGATGTTTTGAAAATTATGCTTTGAGTGGATGTAGGGCCAAATTTCTTTTCGTTTTATGAGCTCTTCTGTTTCTTCAAGAATTCCCGAAATTCGTCTGTATCAAAATTACTCATGCCTTCTTGTCTAAATATGATCTTTCCTTCTGGACTAATTACCAAGGTAGTGGGGATCGACTGATGTTTCAGAGAGGCATTAAGTCCATAGCTTGCATGTGCAACGGGAAAAGTGAAAGCTTGATTATCGATGTATTTTTTTGCCTTTTCAGCATCTTTGTCAAGACTTACCATTAAAAAAGCTACATCCTTTTCCTCTTTCATTTTTTCATAGAGAGAAGAGATATGTGGCATCTCTGCACGACAAGGGGGACACCATGTCGCCCATAGATTGATAAAAACTGTCTTTCCTCTATAGTTTTGCATATCCACTAGTTCACCTTGCAGATTTTTGAATTTGGCAGAATAATCAAAGTCTTTCCCTAATTCATTTTTCTTTTCAATATTAGGTTTGATCAATCCTGTAGAAAGCACTATCGATTGGATTTTCCCAACAATGGGTGCGTACCAACCCATGGCGTAAATAAATGCAAATACGCCAAGAATGATGGCCCAACTCTTGATTTCTTTTTTCCAGTTCATATGCTGCTGTAATAGATTTTTTGTGAAAAATATGTATAGCAAAGAGATGTGGCAAAGTTAGTTTTTATGCCATTAAAAATGGCTATTAGTTTTTCTTACGACCTTCGAGATATCAAAGTTATAATTTGATTTACAATCCGTTAGTGATAAGTGTCACAATAAATCCAAAATCCCTTCAGAAAACTGTTTGATAAACTTTAAATTGCGAGCCTATAGCATAGCCATATTTTAAAAGTTTATGAATATCAATCATTATCTAAAGATCGCCGAAGAGCTAAATGTCAGGCAAAAACAAGTGTCAGATACCATTGAATTATTGGATGAGGGAGCAACAGTGCCTTTTATTTCAAGGTATCGTAAGGAGGTTACCGGTTCATTGGATGAAGTACAAGTAGCAGCTATTAGGGATCGTGTGCAGCAGCTTCGCGATTTAGATAAAAGAAGAGAAGCAATTTTGAAGTCCATAAAGGACCAAGAAAAACTTACTCCTGAATTGGAAGAAAAAATCAATGGGGCAGAGACGATGTCTGTTTTGGAGGATCTTTATCTACCGTATAAGCCAAAGAGAAGAACCAAGGCTACCATCGCAAGAGAAAAGGGCCTTGAACCATTGGCTACCAAGATTTTTGAACAGGAATCCATTGATTTGGAGACTGAAGCGAATGCTTTTGTCGACGAAGAAAAAGAAGTGGCCAATGTGGAGGATGCACTTCAAGGAGCTCGGGATATTATCGCGGAGTGGGTGAATGAGAATGCTGAGTTGAGAAAGAAAATGCGTGATTTATTCATCAATGAAGGTAAATTTGTATCTAAGGTCATTCCTGGAAAAGAAACTGAAGCTATCAAATACAAGGACTATTTTGAATGGACTGAGCCAATCAAAACAGCTCCTTCCCACCGGGTTTTGGCCATGAGAAGAGGTGAGAAGGAACTGTTCCTGATGTTGGATTCTTGTCCAGAAGAATTGGATGCTGTCGGACTGATGGAAAACATGGTAGTAACAGGAAACAATACCAGTTCGGAGCAAGTGAAGTTGGCTATCATGGATTGCTACAAAAGGTTGATGAAGCCTTCGATGGAGACTGAAGTGAGGCTCTATACCAAGAAAAAGGCAGATGAAGATGCCATTAAGGTTTTTGGAGAAAACTTGCGTCAGTTGTTGCTAGGAGCGCCATTAGGGGAGAAATCTGTTATGGCTATAGATCCAGGGTTTAGAACAGGATGTAAGTTAGCCTGCTTAGGCCCACAAGGCCAGTTGCTGCATTATGATGCCATTTATCCAAATGAACCTCAAAGAAAAACTGCTGAATCGGCAGCTTTGGTCAAGCATTTGGTAGACCTGCATAAGGTTGAGGCAATTGCCATAGGAAACGGAACTGCCAGCAGAGAGACAGAACAATTCTTTAAATCAATAGGCTTGCCTAAAGAAGTTTTGATCGTGATGGTGAATGAAAGTGGGGCATCTATTTATTCTGCTTCTGATGTAGCAAGGGAAGAATTCCCTGATCTGGATTTGACCATCAGAGGAGCAGTATCTATTGGACGAAGATTGATGGATCCATTGGCCGAGTTGGTAAAGATCGATCCTAAATCAATTGGTGTTGGGCAATATCAGCATGATGTGGACCAGACTGCATTGAAGAGCTCTTTGGATGATACTGTAATGAGTTGTGTGAATGGTGTAGGGGTAGAGGTCAATACGGCTTCCAAGCAGTTATTGACTTATGTTTCTGGACTTGGACCATCATTGGCCCAAAATATTATCAATTATAGAAATGAAAACGGACCATTTAAGAGCCGTGAGGATATCAAAAGTGTTCCGCGTTTGGGGGACAAAGCCTATGAGCAGGCTGCAGGCTTTTTGAGGATTAATAATGGTCAAAATCCTTTGGACCGCAGTGCGGTACACCCAGAGAGTTATGCATTGGTACAAAAAATGGCTTCGGACATTGGCACCAGTGTGACCGACCTGATGAAAAGTGAAGAATTGCGTTCTAAAGTGGTGTTGAAAAATTATGTCACCGAAACGGTAGGACTTCCGACGTTGAAGGACATCATGGATGAATTGGCCAAGCCAGGACGTGATCCTAGAGAAACCTTTGAAATTTTTAGCTTTCAGGAAGGCGTCAACGAAATGAAGGACCTTAAGACAGGAATGAAACTTCCAGGTATCATCACGAATATTACCAATTTTGGGGCTTTTGTTGATATTGGAGTTCACCAAGATGGATTGGTGCATTTGAGCCATTTGGCAGACCGTTACATTTCTGACCCTAATGAAGTGGTTACGGTTAACCAAAAAGTAGAGGTAACCGTGATGGAGGTAGACTTAAATAGAAAGCGTATTGGGTTAAGTATGAAATCTGATCCGTTTGCAGAGAGAGGCAAAGGTAAAACAGGTGGTGGAAATAGAGAGAAAAGGAGAGAGCGGGAAAAAGAACCAGAAGGAGATTTGGCTGCTAAACTGGCCATGTTGAAAGGTAAATTTGGCAAATAAGAATAGAAAGCCGGTCGTTTTAAAATCGACCGGCTTTTTTGTTCTTTTAGAAATTATATCGAGCGCTGAAAAGCGCGATCCTACTTTCCCATTCTGCCCTGAATTCTTGGTAAAAGTCATCAGATTGATTGTAGCCCCCGAAATTCCTAGTGTTAAAGACGTCTCGAACACTTACCGATAGGCTGAGTTTGTCTTCAAGGAAGTTTTTGAGCAATGTGGCATCCATGCTGTACCTTGCAAAATCCCTCCCTTGTGCTTCTATTTCGGGTGATTCATAATCTCCGACCAATTGTAAAGTAAGATCTAGAGGTAGTTTAAAATCCGTAGTCAATTTGGAATTCCAAGCAAAGCCTTTGCTTACAAATTCCTCTCCTAAATTAGATCCATCTACTCTACTTTGGAAGAGTGAGATACTTCCGTTGAGGTTCCACCATGGGGTAATGTCAGCTATTCCTATAAATTCCAATCCATAAGATTGGCCTGAATTTAGGTTCTCAGGTTGCTGATAAGAAATACCATCTTCCACCATGGTAATGTAATCCAATACACCATCTACATAGCGATAGAATAAATTGGTTGTAAGGCTGGCATTTTCAAAATTTACCATATGACCCAATTCAAATGAATCAATCATTTCAGGCTGTAAATTGGGATTACCTCTTCTCACACTCAAAGAGTCTGTGATGTCAGGAAAAGGGTTTAATCTCCATGCCGTTGGTCGGTCAATTCTCCGGCTATAAGTAAACTTGAATGAATTTTCATCATCAAGTTTATACAATGCCTGGACACTTGGGAAAAGATTAAGGTAATTTTGCTCATTAAGCTCATTTGTATTGTAAAGCAAACCTTCTACATTGGTTTGCTCAGCCCTTGTGCCTAAAGTGAAATCAAATTTTTCTGAAGTCCTGGAATAAATAAAATAGGCAGCATGAATCTGATCTTTGTATAGAAAATGATTGCTGATGTCAGTATTTTCTACAAAATCATTCTCACTTTCCGAAAACTGATAGTATTGGTAGTCATTATCAAACTTTCTAAAAGTTGACTTAAGTCCCATCTCAAGTTTTACGTTCTCATTTATAGGATGAACATAGTCTGCTTGTATCACTGTGGTGTAGCGCTTCTCGTCAGTAAATGCCCTTTCTTGACCATTCAGGTTTTCGGGCAATGGCTCAGTAGCATTTCTAAAAATGTCGATGTTTTGGATTTTGTACTGGTTCTGATAGGAATTATTGGCACTTATCTTAAGTTCCCGGTTCTTATCATCGAAGGTTCTTTCATATATCAAGGCATTGTCATACCCATCATCGGATTCCGACTCGATATTTCTTCTGACATATTGTAGGATCAAATCATCAGTGATGCCATCTGAAAGGTTGGAATATAAGGTGTTGTTTTCATAATCATCACCGGTATTGTATACCCCTTGATAGCTCAATACGTTTTTACCGAAATAGTAGTCAGCTCCATAATTGAAATTATGGTTTTGGCTATTTTCATTGGATTGATTGGTTTGGTTGAGGATTTCATTGTCCTCGTAAATTTCCCTGAAAGTGGTTCTTTCCCCTTGTCCTTTCCAATCCCTATAATTATAGCCTGCATAGACACTGTATTTAGCTGTGGTATGATTGACGCGTGCTCCGGTATTTAGTCGGTTTCTGGTGCCATAGGTTAATTCAACACCACCGTGTGTTCCCATGTTTTCCCCCTTTTTCAAGATAATATTGATAACTCCACCTTCCGCTTCAGCATCATATCGAGCATTGGGATTATTGATAACCTTAATTTGTTCAATAGCACTGGCCGGGATTTGGTCCAAATTTTGGGTCAAGGAAGAATTACGTCCATTTATAAGCACATTTGTTCCTGAACTTCCTCTCAGGGAAATTGAGCCATCGTCAGAAACGCTAATGGAAGGAGTGTTTCTCAAAATGTCCAAAAGGGTACCACCAACATTGGCCAAGTTTTGTTCAGGAGTAATCACGATGCCTTCCACATCGGTTCTCATTGGAATAGTGCTGGACTGAACTACCACTTCATCAAGCTCTTCTTGTTCAGAAACTAGAGCAATTTGCCCTAGGTCTTTGTCCTCATTGATTGCCAGGTTTTCCAACTTCTTGTTTTCATATCCAATCAGAAATACCCTGATGTCATAATTACCACTTTTGGTGTCAAGTGTGAATTTCCCGTTTTCATCAGATTGAGTATAAGTAATTGTGTTTTCACTGCCAGCCTCGAAAAGCGCTACTTGGGCAAACAATAGAGGTTCTCTGTCCTCTTCGTTCACAATCTGCCCGCTAATGTTAATCTGAGCTTGTGTCCAAAATGGTGTCAAGAAGAAAAATAAAAGTAAGAATCGTTTAATAGGCATCATTAATTAGTTGGTTATATTATTATTAACCAATATTAGGGCTAATGGGTTTAGTAAAAAGGATGCTTTTAGACTAATGGGCGTATGGGCTGATTTACGGTAACAAGAGAGGCTTTGTCATCCTAATGAACATGAATAATTAATGATCAATCCATTTTAGTAATATTTGAGACAATTGGTGTCGTATAAAAGTTGTTTTTGAAAACTTAATTTTGTTTGTTATATAAACATTCTTAAATTAGTGTAAGAAATTCAAAAGCAGATAAGTTAATGGAAAAGGCCCCAAAAATTAGAATCGTTAGCAAGCAGTTGGCATCTGGAAACCACCAAGTAAAATTCTTTGTAGAGGATCAATTGCACCCAAGATATGGGTATTTATTGGTAAGCGGTGATAGGGCAGTGGCAGATGTGATTCAGGAGATCAGGGAAAGGATGGATATGATGGAAAGATCCCGAATGGACCTCAACCGGTTTTCTTTCAAAAGCCAATGGAGAGATGATCATAATTTTTACCTTTATAGTGCATAAAAACTTTTAGAGATGTTACTAGGGAAGAACTTGAAGTACCTGAGGAAAGGCAAGCAAATGACACAAGAGAATCTTTCTGATCAGCTTGGGATCAAAAGAACCATGATCTCTGCTTATGAAGATGGAAGGTCTGAGCCCAAATTGTCGACGTTAAAATTGATCGGGGATATTTTTTCAGTTTCTTTGGATGAGCTGCTCTATCATGACATAGAAAAAAAGGGTCGTAAAGCCACTCAGAAGAAAGATATAAAAATTTTAACCGTTTCCTTGGATAACGAGGAAAATGAAAATATTACGATGATTCCCCAGAAAGCATCCGCGGGCTACCTTAATGGCTATGCTGATCCGGAGTTTGTTCAACAACTTCCTCAATTCCACTTGCCCAACCTTTCTAAAAATGCTACCTATAGGGCCTTCGAAATCAATGGGGACAGTATGTTGCCTTTGCCTTCCGGAACTGTTGTCATTGGCGCCTATGTTGAGCAGCTGACAGATATTAAGAGTGGGAAGACGTATATTTTGGTTTCAGAAACTGAAGGGGTGGTTTATAAGCGGGTTTTTAATTATTTGGAAGAAAACGGAAAGCTTTTTTTGGTCTCCGACAACGATATGTACAAGCCTTATGAAATACCAGGAGAAGATGTCAAAGAAGTATGGGAGGCCAAAGCTTTTATTAGTACTGACTTTCCAAATCCTAAGGATAGGAACAAGCCTGTGACTTTGGAGGATATTGCTGACATGATTTCTGAACTGAAGAATAATATTGTTAAGTCTAAATAAGCAGTTTGTTTTTGGTTTGGCAGGGGTATTACTGAAAATGAGCCCTTAGTTAAGGTTAAGCTACCTATATTGATATGGGTAGCTTTTCTTTTTTAAATATTTTGTGTTTTGACCATAAGGCAAATACAACCACTTATCAAATTATTAATTCGAAAAATTAAATAAACTCTGATTATATAATTAAAAATATTATATTTATGAGTCTAGATATTCAATATTATGAGGTTCGATCTTGGTTTGGTTTCACCTGTTCTTAATTTGATGGGGTCTTTTTGAGTGATTTAGCAGATAGGTTTGGGGGATAGGCACTTTATTAAGTAAGAATAAGTATCAATTTATTTTAGAATGACACATGATTAATTAACAGCAAATATGAAAAAGAGAACACTAAGTATTTTTGCTTTGGTGGCTATAATGGCAGCCTGTGATAGTGGTAAAAAAGAAACCACCTCGGAAGAGACTGTTGAAGTCACCGCTCCAGAAGTGGAGGTGCCAAAAGAGAATTCCTTGACTTCAGAGGAAGAAGCAGAAGGATGGCAATTACTATTTGATGGGGAGAGTGCAGATGGCTGGAGAGGTTATAACCAGGATGTCTTACCTGAGGGTTGGATTATTGAAGATGGCCTTTTTGTAGCTTTAGGAAAGGGAGGGGATATTGGAGGAGATGTGGTTTATGGGACGGAGGAGTTCGGAGAATTTGAGTTGAAATTGGAATGGAAGATAGCAGAAGGAGGGAATAGCGGTATCTTTTATCATATAGTTGACGAAGATACTCATGAGGCACCTTATTATACAGCTCCGGAGTATCAGGTTATAGATCAAATTGGTTTTCCTCAAAAACTGGAAATGTGGCAGTCAATTGGTGCAGATTATGGAATGTACACTCCGGATTTTGAAGGGGCGGTTAAACCTGCCGGCGAATGGAACACAACAAGGATTGTTTTTACTGAAGACAATGCTGAATACTATTTAAATGGTAAGAAGACAGTTTCTTTCGACCCTTGGTCTGAAGATTGGGAGAAAAGAAAGACTGAAGGAAAATGGAAGGATTATCCTGATTACGGTGTAGCGAAGACTGGTTACATTGGACTTCAAGATCACGGTGCAAAGACCTGGTATAAAAATATTAAGATTAGAAAACTATGAAAAACCTAAAGTATTACCTATTACTAATTCCAATTGTGGTTGTCTTGACAGCCGGTGGCTTTGATGCAAAGAAAATTAAGCTTTTTAATGGCAAAGATTTGAGTGGATGGACAATCTACGGTACTGAAAAATGGTACGTGGAAGATGGCCTTTTGATTTGCGAAAGTGGTCCAGATAAAGGTTATGGCTATTTGGGAACAGATGAGCATTATAAGGATTTTGAACTGGAGTTGGAATTCAAGCAAAGTGCAGATGGAAATAGTGGTGTGTTTATTCGTTCAACAGTAGAAGGTACAAAAGTATCAGGTTGGCAAGTTGAGGTAGCACCTCCTGGTCACGATACGGGTGGTATTTACGAATCCTATGGAAGGGGATGGTTAGTGAAACCAGATCCGGAGAAGGACAAAGCCTTGAAATTTGGTGAATGGAATAAGATGAAGATCCGTGTAGAAGGAGATAGGGTGATCAGTTGGTTGAACGGAACAGAGATGGTTGATTTTTCTGATGCTAAAATCGGAGCAGGTGAAGGAGGTATTTGTTTGCAGATTCATGATGGTGGCGGAATCAAAGTGGCTTGGAGAAATATTAAATTAAAAGAACTTTAATATATAAAGGTCCCAAAAATGGGGCCTTTTATTTTTTTGCTATTTTTTCATATTCAACATCAGCGCTTTAACGCTTTTTAAGTTTCAAAAGTGCTTCTTCCTATTGTATTTAATTAATCTCTTCTTACCTTTGTCATCCTGTTGGACGGACAGGGGAGGTTTTGAGAGGTATTTTGGACGGTTTTTCTGTTGCGTGGAGTTTGGGTTTTGGTTTGGGAAAACATTTTGAAAAAAGTGTTTTTTAAGAACGAAAAAGCTTTTAACTTTGCAGACCCAAAAGAGGGGATCGGAAGCCTGGATGTCCCGAAAGGGGCTCAAAAAACTTTCGCAAAATTAATTATAAAAAAGTTGTTGCGAAACGGAAAAAAATCCTCACCTTTGCAGACCCAAAAGGGGGATCGGGTTTCGGAAAGACGGAACAAAGCGGAGGTTTTGCAGTGAAAAGGTTTCAAAAAAATAATTGAAAGATTGTTTTGCGAAACAGGATTCTTTTTCGGAGCTTTGCACAGCGAAACGGAAAAGAGGCCGGCCTGAAAGCAGGCGGGCAAAAACATAGGGGATTGGGACGGTAAAATGTCCGGTTTCACAAAGATGGAAAAAGTTCCATCGGAGAAGTTCATTGAAGTGTTGTAAGACGAAACAAAGATAGACAGGTCGGTAAGGAAAAGAAGAGTTGCCTATATTATTATAGGCACGTCAATAGAAACTTTACAATGGAGAGTTTGATCCTGGCTCAGGATGAACGCTAGCGGCAGGCCTAATACATGCAAGTCGGA
>NZ_JACYTQ010000004.1:388054-486507 GCF_014841125.1 Echinicola arenosa | reverse complement strand
TCCGACTTGCATGTATTAGGCCTGCCGCTAGCGTTCATCCTGAGCCAGGATCAAACTCTCCATTGTAAAGTTTCTATTGACGTGCCTATAATAATATAGGCAACTCTTCTTTTCCTTACCGACTTAGTCGTATCTTTGTTTCGTCTTACAGTACTTCAATGAACTTTTTCTCTGTCTTTTAGAGAATTGTTTCAGGCTTAACCCTGAAAGCGAGTGCAAATATCAGGAGAATTTTCTAAAAACAAAAACAAAATTTTATTTTTTTTATTTGTTTTCTCTTTCCTTTATTCGCTTTTCAATCTACTCTCACAACCTTTTGCTGTGTTGTCCCCGAATGGGAATGCAAACATAGAGCTCTTTTTCAAAATTACCAAACCAGCCCTTCAATTTTTTTAAACTTTATATTTAACTGACTCTTTTTGAGAACAATATTTTACTTCACTCTTGGTTGTTTGTAAATAGGAACAGTGCTACATGGCTCTCCATACATAATTGCCTTGGCCTTCCCCTTCAATAATTTCACTATTTCCCCATAAGCAAATAATGGCACAGGAAACTTACTACAACCTTTTATAACGACGGGCTTCCCAACATAATTTCCCACTGGTATAGAAGCCAGCGCTTTTTGGAAGAGTGCTTGTTCAAGACTATCCAGCCCCCCTACAACAACCTCATTCGCAACGCCCCCCAAATAGGTAACCACTAACATAAAAGCCCAGGTAGGTACTATAGCATCAGCTGTGCAGTCTACCGCAACACTTTTGCCTTTGAATTCTTCCCAATCCAATTCCTTTAGAGATTTTCTAAAATCCGCCTCACGCAATACAAGTTCTTGATAGAGATAATCTTTTATATCAAACACCACTCTCTCACTTGAAGAATAGTATTCTTCCAAATCTATAGTAACCAATGCGCTATTGGCAACTCGGTTAATTATTTCACTCATAACATTAAAGGGTTCTTCTTTGACTTGACAACTTTAAATTCCTTCAAGTAGTTCGGTTCGAAATAGGCTAAATCAGAAAATTCCCTTTTTTCAAATTTATTAAAAGCTATCTCCCCAACACTTGTTGCAGAATTGATCAGATAGAGGTAGCGTGCATTGGGGTGCTGCAGCACTTCGGATACTTTCTTCACAGCATCACCTACAAAATAAACTATTCCCTTTTCAAGATACTCTTCAAATGAACCTTCATCAACAATCAAAGGCCTAATGGACTCCATTTCGTTCATCCTACTATCAAAAACTTTGCAATAAACCTCCATACGACGAGCATCTATCATTGGAATAATAAATACCTTCCCTTCTAAAAAGGGCTTCACTTGTATCGCAAGAGCATCCAAAGTCCCGACACTTATCAAAGGAATATCATGCGCAAAGGCAAAACCTTTGGCTGTAGAAACTCCAATCCTCAAGCCAGTATAAGAACCGGGACCCTCGGAGACAGCAACCGCATCCAACTGCTTGCTTTCCAAACCTGCCTGATCCAACAAAGTTTTGATCACTGGCATTAGTTTTTGTGCATGTACGTTTTCTTGATGCAACTCCAAAAGCCCTAACAATTGCCCTTTTCGGTGTAACGAAACGGAGCAAACTGAAACCGCAGTATCTATAGATAAAATCAAAGTCATAATTATTGGGAAATTCCTAAAATTAATCCAAACGGAATTAGGATTACAAAGATAACAAAAACCTTTGGCACTGGAGATATTACCACAATATGCCTAAGCTTATCATTAAAAAATCCCCATATCAACTTTAGATATGGGGATTTAAGGAATATTTAAATTTTACGTCATTTATTTCTTAGCCAATTTTGGCTGAAGAATACTGTCATATAACGATGGATCGCTTAAAATAGAAACAGCTTTAGCTATTTCATCATCTGAATCCAATGAAGCCTCAATCACTCCACCTTCATAGTAATACCTAGAAACCACTTCATCCTTGATAGCTTCTTTGATCTCATTCCTAAAGGTTACTAGATCCTGTTCCTTATTGTGACTCACACTTTTCTTCAAAGAATCAATCTCACTTTGAATATCTTCAAAGTATTTCTCCTCTTTAGCATAAGCTTCTAAATCTTCGATTGTTTTTTCAACTCTAGTAATGTAATCATATTCTCTTCCTGCCAACCAAGCAGTGAACTCATCATAAAGCTCATCGGTCACCACAAAATCCCTCGGACTTGGAATACTATCATGCTTATAAAAATAATCATTGACAAACTCAAAAACTAAACTTCTGGCCACAAGACTATATGTAATCGGAGCATAAGTTTTTGACTCTACTTTCTCATCCGGTCTTATGCCAGCTCCATCCCAAACCGTTCTTCCATTTTTTGTTTTAAATTCCCTTCTTAAAGAATCAGCCACTGTTGTTGCATTACCATCTTCATCCTTTTTACTGTAATCAATTTCTTGAATACATCTTCCGCTAGGAATGTAATACTTGGCTGTAGTGACTTTGACCTGTGAATTGTAGGAGAGTGGAATCGTACTTTGCACCAAACCTTTTCCAAAAGTATTTCTTCCTATTAACACTGCTCGATCATAATCCTGTAATGCACCTGCAACAATCTCTGAGGCAGAAGCTGATCTTTCGTTTACCAAAACTGCCAATGGAATATCCTTATCAACAGGTGATCGATTAGTTTTATAAACAGCGTTCACATTATCCAACTTCCCAATAGTACTGACCACTTCCTTCCCTTTTGGGATAAATAGGTTGACAATATCCACGGCTTCTTTAAGTATTCCTCCTGGATTATCCCTCAGATCCAATATCAACTTTTCTGCGCCCAGTTCTTTCAGTTCCACCAAAGCTTTTCTTACATCGTCACCGGCATTAGTTGTAAAATCAGTCAACTTGATATACCCCACTCTGTCATTCACCATTCCATAATAAGGAACATTAGTAATAACAATTTTCTTTCGAGTAAGCTCAAAGGTCAAAGTATCTTGGTCTCTTTTTACAATTACCTCTACTGGAGTATTAGCAGGCCCCTTAAGTTTTTTTGATATCTCCGATGTAGCCAAGTCAACTACATCCACGGAATCTACCCAAAGCAATTCATCTCCGATTCTTAACCCAGCACTTTGTGCTGGAAACCCCTTATACGGCATCAGAACCATATTCTTCCCTATCCTATTTCCGATTAGCGCACCAATTCCTCCATATTCACCAGTAGTCATCGTACGAAAATCATCAGATTCTTCTTCCGGTATGTAATTGGTGTACGGATCAAGCTCCTGCAACATCGCATTGATTCCCACAGTCACCAATTCATCTGGATCTATCTCATCAACATAATAAGTATCGAGTTCCCTTATAAGTGAAGCAAAAATATCCAGATTTTTAGCGATCAAAAAAAGCTTATCATTTTTCCCCTTAAAGGAAAACAGCACCCCTCCACCTACTACAATAACTAATAAAAGGGCTATAATTTTGTTTCTATTCTTCATCACGCTTTGAGTTCTTTTCTCGCGGGGCCGCAAGACGCTTTAATATTTTTTTCATCTTAGGCTCAATAGCCTGAAAGCTTTCTCGCTCAGATGAAACATAAACGAAAGCTATTAATTTTTTCTTGTTTTCACCATCCAAAAGCAGTGATTTATTCAAACGGTATGCTTCTCGCATCCTTCTTTTGATATAATTCCTACCTACTGCTTTCTTGATTTTTCTTTTAGAAACAGAAAAAAGTACTTGATTAGTTTCGGAATCTTCCTCCAAGCTAAGATATAATACCTTGAAGGGATATAAAAAAAAAGAGGAACCTTTATCAAAAAGTTCCTTTATTAACTTTTTAGAATGTAATCTTTCATTCTTAGGAAGCCTATAGTCCATAGCAATAAGGCATCAAAACAAAGAAATGAAAATTACTTCTTAAGCGTTTTCTCTGAAGACACTGTCAATTTATGTCTACCCTTAGCTCTTCTAGCTTTAACCACCCTTCTTCCGTTAGGCGTAGCCATTCTTTCTCTAAAACCGTGCTTATTTCTTCTTTTTCTGCGAGAAGGTTGGAACGTTCTTTTCATGATCTTTAAATTTTCTGTCAGCTGGTTTTAAAAAGAAACCCTTAAAGGTTACTTCCCAAGACCCTTACTGATCTATGTTTTAATTTTTATTGCTTTTCTTTGACTTCCCTTTCAGTTGAACCCCGAAAAGGAATGCAAAGATAGCTACGTTTTTTTTATTTACAAACCAGTGGGTTACTTTTGTTTATTGTAAAGCACAAATGTAAATGGAATACCTTATATATAGAAACAATCCAGCCGATCAATTTATCCAAATTCAGCTCACGCTAAAATGTAACGCAGCAGAAACAGTGAGACTTCAACTCCCGTCTTGGCGACCAGGAAGGTATGAAATTACTAATTATGCCCAAAAAATCAGGCGTTTCTCCATTTTGAGTAATGATCAAAAAGTAGATTGGAAAAAAATAACCAAAGACCTTTGGACATTTACAGCACCAAAGGCAGGTAAATATACTGTCAAATATGAATATCACGCTTCCCAAATGGACGCTGGCGGAAGTTGGTCAGATGATGAACAACTTTATCTAAACTTCATCAATTTCTGCTTTGAACTTAAGGGAAGAGAAGACGAGCCTGTTTCCATTGAACTGAAACTTCCTGCCGAATACCTCACAGCTACAGCGTTACCAAAAATCAACAAAAACACTTTTGCTGCTGAAAATTTTCAGCATCTGGTAGACAGTCCGCTGATTGCTTCCGGCAACATTCAGCAATATAGTTATCGGTTGGAAGACATCAACTTTCACCTATGGTTTCGAGGGGAAATTCACTTTGACGTGCCTGAACTAATCAGCAAATTCGAAGCTTTTACCCAAAAGCAGTTGGACGCATATGGAGATTTTCCTGCTAGAGATTACCACTTTCTCTATCAACTTTTACCTTATAAACATTACCATGGTGTAGAGCATCAGTTTTCCACTGTGATTACTTTTGGTCCAGCAAATACACTGGCTCAAAAAGAAAACATGGATGAGTTTATGGGGGTAAGTTCGCATGAACTCTATCATTTTTGGAATGTTTGTCGTATCAGGCCTAAAGAACTCCTGCCTTATGATTTTTCCCAAGAAGCATATATAGATACGGGAATTGTTGCTGAAGGAGTGACCACCTATATGGGGGATCTATTTTTGTTAAAGTCAGGATACTTCAGTCTCGAAGATTTCTTATCAAATATGGAAAAGCAACTGGAAAGAGAATTTCACTCTTTGGGCTGGACCAATCAATCGATAAAAGAATCAAGTTTTGATTTATGGCTAGATGGCTATAAACAAGGCATTCCAGAAAAAAAAGTCAGTATTTATAACCGAGGAGCGTTGATTTCAATGTGTCTGGATCTGCTACTCATTGATAAGGGAACCTCTCTCCACCAAGTCATGAAAGAAATGTGGAAGAAATTCGGAAAAACATCCATTGGATACACTTTAGAGGATTATAAAAACACCATCATTTGGCTCTACGAAGATGAAGAAAAAGTAAACACATTTTTCAAACAATACATCCTAGGAACCGAAGATATTCTACCCCCATTAATAGATCAACTAGAAAGTCTAAACATAACCCTTGAGACAGTAAATAACACTAATCTCTTGACATCAAACTGGGGAGCAAAAACTCATGAAGATGGAACAATCACTAAAATCCACCCTCATTCAGCTGCTTTTCAACAGTTGATGATTGGTGATATTATCCTTGAAATTAATGAACAACCTTTTGATCATGAATCCCTACCTAAAGGGGAAAACCTTATGCTCAAAATAAACAGATATGGAAGAATCTTAACTTTGCAAATAGAATCGTATGGAGAAAATTACTATCCAAAGTACGAATTAACCCCTAGAGAAAGTAACCGTAAAAGAACAATATGGATGTCTTAATTGCATTTTCAAAGGGCTTCAGTTTTGTAGCCTTTTATTTTTCGCACAACAGGAAGCGAAAATTTGCATAATCAAATGAAAACCAATACAATGCATTGATAAAATTCGTATATTGAAGTAAACCAAACACCCAAGATAACATGGAAACTATTTCAAAAATTGAACTATGGGCAGACACCCACCATCCTAAATGGATCGATTTTATTCGCGTAGCTTTAGGGCTGTTTATCCTTTACAAGGGCATCATATTTATCGCCAATACAAACGCCTTGATGCAATTGATGAGCAACAATGACCTTCAATTCTTTAACTTAGCACTCGCGCACTATGTAGCCTTTGCTCATTTGGTTGGAGGATTCCTGATTGCTTTTGGTCTCTTAACCCGTTTTGCGATCATATTCCAAATCCCTATTTTGCTTGGAGCGGTTTTCTTTGTAAACATTAACCAAGGATTCCTATCTGCAGCCAACAATCTAGAGTTTGAAATTTCCCTTATCGTACTGGTTTTACTGATTGTTTTTTTGATCTACGGGTCTGGTAAGTTCTCCTTAGATCACTGGATGAAAAACCATCCAAATTGGTAAGTTAAAAATTTTGATTATAAAAAAAAGGATGCCTCTTGACAGTGGCATCCTTTTTTGGTTTGAAAAGATAATTTATTCAAATAAACTATCATCAAGTTCTTGATTAAAAACTATAGAAGTGACAGTTGCTTCCATGGGCATCGGCATCATAGCATTTGAGATGATCATTTTGGTAGGGACAGTAATACCATCCATCTCTTTATAATCCTTAAAATTTATCTTACCCGCCACATCTGATTCTGTCATGATTTTAAGACCACTTTCTGCATCATAAAAATCATTGGTTTGCATCCCATTGGCATCTTTAAGGATCAATTTATGAGCTGAAACACCTTCCACTTCTTGCAGACCTCCGTAAGTAACTGTATAGCCTAATTCTTCATAAAACAATTCTGGAAAAACAAAAGTCTGGCTTCTCATAGAGTTTAATTGATCTTCTGTAAGCTCTTTTTCCTGGCCCATACTGATCATCATTCCTTTGTTATCTTTGATCACCGTTTTGGCTACTTGGTTTCCATTCATTTCTGTAAGATTAAGTAACCGGCTATTTTCCTGATCAGTCACAGACTTGATTATCAATTTCATGCCTTGGATTTCAGTCTCCATAACCAACTCCATATTTTTAATCCCTTTGATCTTATCAAGACCTCCTGACGCTTTGATGTATTTATCCACCACTTCTTTGACACTAGCCTCTTGAACAAAAGACTCTGAATTCTCCTTCACAGGATCAATGGCTTTTGCATCAAAATTTCCCAGCATTAGCATTCCAGCCAATGCAATCACTGCTTTTTTCATATAGCTTTATTTAAAATCTGCATCTGTTAACTCTGGATTAATCTCCAAAGATTCTACAGTTGTATTTAGGGGAACTGGAATCATAGGAGACTTCATCACCATCTTCATAGCATATTTCACGCCATTGTGATCTTCATAATCAGAATAAGTTAACTCACCTGTTTTTTCATTTTCACTTTTCACCTTTAACCCGGTTTCCACACTATAGTAGTTTACACTTTTTGCTCCAGTAGGATTAGAAACAATGACTTTGTAAGCATTTTCTCCCTCCACGTCTTTGATACCATCCAAGGTCAACGTATACATCAATTCTTCATAATGAGCCTCAGGGATAATAAACATATTCATCTTAGCTTCTTCATACTGCTCATCAGTTAACTCTTGGGTTTGCCCCATTGCTACAACAGATCCCTTTCCTTCAGACAAGGTTGTATTGGACACTGTGTTCCCCATCATGGACACTTTCTGGTTGAACCTCATACCCGGATCATCATAGAGCATGGTCATTTCAATCACTTGTCCCTGAACCTCAGCCTTCATCATAACTTTTGCTGTCTCTAGTGCATTCACTGCTTCTTCTCCTCCAATGGCCGCTATGTAATTATCGATAACCTTATCTGCAGTAATATCCGCATCAGTCATTTCAATTTCTTTTGCGGGATTTCCTTGGTTATCGTACAAGCTAACTGGGCCAAACTGTTCCAATTTATCCTTGATTTCAGAACCATTGCCTACCACCGTAATGTAAATATTATTTGGCTTAATGTATTTCTTTGCTGCAGCATTGATGTCTTCCACAGTCAATGCACTCAACCGTTGCAAATACGTCTTATAAAAGTCAGAAGGTAAATTATACCTATCTATGTCCATGGCAAAACTAGCCAAAGTAGATGGACTTTCTAATGACCTCCCAAATCTTCCGCTCAAATTGGCTTTGGCCGATTCCAACTCTTCAGCTGTAACACCTTCATCAACAATTTTATTAATCTCATACACTAGCTCAACAATAGCTGAATCAGTCACCTCAGTCCTTACAGATGCTCCTGCCGAGAAACTGGTAATCAATTTATCAGCACCGATAGATGAATAAGCTCCATAGGTATATCCTTTATCTTCTCGCAAATTCATGAATAATCTTGATGAAGACCCGCCCCCTATGATATAGTTCAATACCCTAGTACTGAGATAGTCTTCACTGGAAAGTCTCATTTCTAAAGGATAAGTAATATCAATAACGGATTGAACGGAGGCAGAACGATCCACCAAAGCCACCTTATTTTCAGTTGGAGGCGTTGGAGTATCATATTTCATTTCAGGTACCTCTCCTTTTTCCCACTTGCTAAAATATTTCTCTACTACCTTCTTGGCTTCAGCCTTATCTATGTCACCTACAATAGCCAAGTAGGCAATATTAGGCTTATAATAAGTTTGATAATAGGATCTAATATCTTCAACACTAACATTTTCCAAGGTCTCTTCTGATTCTGTTTCCCCATATGGGTGATCTTTTCCAAAATCCAATGCAGAAGTTAATCTCCCAGAAATAGCATTGGGATCATCTTTGGATGCAGCCAAACCAGTAATCGCTTGTTTTTTCAATTTATCCAATTCAGACTCAGGAAAAGCTGGGTTATAAAGCACATCAGACATCAAATCCAAAACTTTCCCTTGATGCTTTTTCAATGAAGAGGCAAAAATGGAAGTCGAGCCAGCACTTAAAGACGCTCCTATAAAGTCAACTTCCTCATCCAGCTGGTCCTTGGTACGGTTAGTCGTTCCGGCCATTAGCATTTCCCCAACAAAACCAGTCATCCCTGCCTTGTCCTCTTCTAAAAGCGGATCCCTATCGATCACCAAAGAGAAAGCTACTCTCGGTAATTTATGATTCTCCACTACAAACACTTTCAGTCCATTTTTCAATGTAAAAGTAGCAGGGTCATTCAACTCGATTTTTGGCGCAGGACCTGGCTCTGGATATTTGCTTCTGTCCACTTGTGCATAGCTCAAACTTGAGATTACCATGCAAAGGCATATATATAATACTATCTTTTTCATAAGTTATGTCAATGTTATAGTAAAAACTATTCTTGTGGCTGTTCAGATTTTGGCAAGTAATAAAGTACCACTCTTCCATCCAAAGTCAGGTACTTGTTGGCCACTTTTTGCAAATCTTCTCTGCTCACTTCCCTGTATTTTGCCAGCTCATCATTGATATGGTCAGTGCTACCATAAAACACATAAGATTGTGACAGATTCTCCGCTATGCCTGCCATAGTTGAGTTTTTACTCACTAGATCATTTTCAATGATATTCTGAAGCTTCGCGAAATCCTGCTCGGAAACGCCTTCCTCCTGAACTTGCTTGATCAAAACATCAATTTCAGTTTCTAATTCATCTGCTTTCACCCCCATATTGGTAATGCCATACATGATAAAAATACCACCATCCTCCAACTCAAGAGGAATTGCTGCTACTGCAAGTGCCTTCTGCTGTTTATCTACCAATTCCTTGGTCATTAGGGATGATTTACCACCAGTTAGGTAGGTCGAAAGCATGTCCATAGCGTAAGAATCAGCATCATTTTTAGGAGGTAAATTATAAGCCTGAATCACTGCAGGAATCTGGATATTGTCATAAATAACATCCCTGACCTCTTCTTGTTTTTTAGGTTCCTCTATATTTGGCCTGTAAATATCATCATTCCCTTTTGGAATTTCAGAGAAATACATTTTCACCCACTCTTCCGTTTGGTCATAATCGATATCACCAGCGATGGTCAATGTCGCATTATTTGGCACATAGAAATCTTTATAGAATTTCATGAATTCAGCCAAAGAAGCTTCGTTCAAATGATCCAAGGAACCAATGGGTGCCCACTGATATGGATGCTTTGAATAAGCTCTTTTCAGCGTCTCTGGCAAGATAGTACCATAAGGCTGGTTGTCATAACGTTGGCGCTTCTCCTCTTTTACCACCTCTCTTTGTGTCTCCACTCCAGTTTCATCGATTTTGGCATGAAGCATTCTTTCACTTTCCATATAAAGTGCCATCTCCAACTTATTGGAAGGAAGCGTCTCATAGTAATAAGTAAGGTCGTTACTTGTATAGGCATTTAATGTACCTCCTTCAGACTGAATTTTTTTCATGTATTCTCCTCTACCAATGTTCTCACTTCCTTCAAAAAGGAGATGCTCAAAAAAGTGTGCAAAACCAGTTCTGCTAGGATCCTCATTTTTAGAGCCAACATGATACAATACGGAAGTCACTACAATCGGTGTGGTGTTGTCTTTATGCATGATCACATGCAATCCATTGTCCAAGGAAAACTCCTTGAAGTCAATACTATTTTGAGCGATGATTGGCGAGGTCACTATACAAGCCAAGAGCATCAAAAATGAAACTTTTTTCATATTTGATTTTTAAAATTTTAGGGTTCAATACTCCGAAATGGAAACAATTTTTATGTCAACTACTTTAATTATGAATGATAAAAATTCTATTAAAAGTATTTTTTAATGCTTAAACAAACAAATTATGTAATACTTAAATCTTCAGGAATCTGTAATGATAAGAAAATGAAAACAATATAAAATAAAGAAAGGGATACACCACACATGTATCCCTTCTGACGTTAATCAACACGAGAATTAAAAAATCACCAACATAGTAAATACAAAAAAATATTCTTTAAGGATCTCCTAAACATTAAGGTCTAAGCCTAGATTAGTTCCTAGGTTTAAGAATCCTAGATTCAGCGGAAGCATAATCACACCTCCTAATGATATAGGACCTCCCAGACTCAAGGACAATCCGCCATTGGTCTGTTCTAGCTCAGTTTTTTCTAATTCTTCTACACCAAATTCTTTTAAGTCAATACTCTTTTTGTTAAGCTCCATAGTCTGTCAAGTTTGGTTAAAAATATTACTTTGGTCTATCAACTTTTCACTTAATTGCTTCCATTTTAAAAGTCCTTTGTGACATCAAGTGTGTTATTGATCACTAACCATGGTTCTAAAGTAGGGCATGAGCGTGCAGAAAACATGCACGGAAGAAAATATCACCAAAAAAAACATATTTATTTTAGTGATCAGCAATTTAAAAAAGGTAAAAAACACAAAAAAAAAGGCCCTGTGGTTTACACAGAGCGCTTTTCGTAATCATTGTCTATTTTAAAAAATTAAAATTGTTTTATTTTGACTTACCACATTCTTCCCCAATCCAACCCTACCATCAAATCATCAAATAAAGGAAGAAATACGCCACCATAAATATTTTCTGCTTCTTCCGGACCTATCACCTTTAAACTAAAAGTCATTTCCAAATGTTTATCTTCTACATAATAAAAACTATTGATCTTTCTAGAAAATGCCACTTCAAGCCCCATATCCTTCAGACTTTCCAAATGATTGTATAATTGCCTTCTACTAATCCCCAATCTATTGGACAAATCTTCCGGACTCCCTGTCTTTCCTTCTTTTACCAATTTATTGATGAGCTGAATACGCTCAATATGTTTTATAAAGTTCATAGCTCAGCTATTTATTTACCCCAATTCAAAAGTTTGCTTTTTCACCATATCCATATAAGTACCTTTTTGGGTGAGCAAAACATCATGGGAACCTTGTTCCACCAGTTTCCCTTCATCCAAAACCAATATCTTATCAAAATCTTTAACAGCAGCCAATCGATGTGTGATAAACACCACCGTTTTTCCTTTGTTTGCTAGAGACCTTATTACTTGCTGCACATAATTTTCAGCCTTTGGATCGAGAGAAGAAGTAGCTTCATCCATGATGATGATTTCTGGACCCCTGTAAAGCGCCCGGGCAATAGCCACTCTTTGCTTTTGTCCACCAGAAAGAGAAGCTCCATTTTCCCCTAAATAAGTGCCAAAACCATTGGGAAGTCCTTCAATAAACTCCATCATTCCTAATTCATGACAAATGGCTACAATTTTTTGCATATCTGGTTTATAATCCCCAAGAGCAATGTTCTCTACCAAATTTCCTGCAAACAGATCAATTCTCTGAGGGACTACTGTGACAAATTTTCTTAGACTTGCATGATCCAAAAAGCTTATATCGTGATTGCCTATCTTAATTTGTCCAGATAGCACAGGGTAAAGATGCTGAAGCAATGCTATCAAAGTCGACTTACCCGATCCACTCTCACCAACTATTCCAGTAATCTTTCCTTTTGGAATATGAAGGTTAAGGCCATCAAAGACTTTAGCCCTTGAACCATATCGAAAAACCACGTTTTGGAACACAATATCCCCTAAAGCTTCCCTGTCTATCGAAAACTTCTCTCCTTTTTCCTCAATCTCCAAATCCATTATCTCAAAAAGTCTATCCGCTGCAATCACTGCATTCTGTATCGTTTTGTTCATCCCAATCAAACCTGTAATTGGGCCTGTCAAGTAACCTACCAAAGCATAAAAGGACAAAAGCTCTCCAGGAGTGATTTCATTTTTCAATACATACCCTGCTCCAACCCACAGTAAAATTATGGTGAATAATTTAGAAATAAATTCTGAAGAATTGTTAGAAAATACATTGTTCATGCCAGAACGGTAAACAGAGCCCAACATGGAAATAAATTTGGTTTCTGTTTTGATATTGGCATGATCCTCTGCACCAAACTGCTTTATTGTCCCAATTGAATTGATTGATTCTACCAATTGGGATTCCAGTTCAGCAGAGCTCTCCATTAATCTTCTTTCCACTCTTTTGTTCAAATAGTTGGTGATCACATAGATGACAATGTACAAAGGAACTATCATGGTCATTATCAAAGCCAACTTCCAGAAAAATGTAAACATTAACGCAAAGGAAAAAACCACCACAAAAATATTTACGATCAAATTAATGGATACATCATTGATGAATGCTCGGATTTTAACAGCATCATTAATCCTGGAAATGATCTCACCAACCCGCATGGCATCAAAAAACCGTTGTGGCAATGTCAATAGATGCTTATAATATCCTAAAATAAGCCTAGCATCAATTCTTTGCCCTGTTTTTAAAACGAATACCGTTTTAAAAACTCCGATAAAAATCTGAAACAGGAGCAAAAGAATCATGACCACACTCATGAGGTTGAGCAAATTAGTATTCCTGCTCACAAAAACATGATCCACTATCTTCTGTACATAGATGGAAGTCGAAAGGCCTAATACTGTGTAAACTCCCGCTCCAATTACTGCCTGAAGCATGACACTCTTATGAGGACTGATCAAATACCAAAATCTTCTTCTGACTGGCACAGTCTCATTCAAAGACTTAAATTCTTCATTGGGCATCAGGATTACCAAAATACCAGACCAAATGGCTTTGAATTCCTCATGAGGAATCTTTCTCATTTGTCCATCTGCAGGATCCATTACCTTTACATATTTTCTATTAATGCCATAGATCACCAAAAAATGATGCAATACTTTATTAATGATCACATGCGCAATAGCAGGCCTGGGAACTTGGGACAAACTTTCAAAGCTTCCCCTTACTCCTTTCGCAGAAAAACCTAATTTTTCAGCAGCATCTATTAAGCCCAGTACATTAGTCCCCTTTTGATCTGTAGAGGCCAACTGCCGGATTTTCGAAATGGGCATTTTCAACCCATAATGCCTCGCTACGGAAGCAAGGCAAGCTGCTCCACAATCTGTGATATCTCGCTGTTTGATTTTAATATTCATTCAACTCGTATTAACTCTCTACATAGAAGGGTTCAGCCAATCGTCCACTTTATCATATAAAAGCTGATATAAACTTCTTTCAGTTACCAAAAAACGACCATTGAATGTCATCCCCCGTTTCATATCACCTTTCACTCCGCTTTTCAAATACAATGCTTCCTGTTCAATATTGCAAATAACCCGAAAAGCCACTTGGTTCTCGCTGATCATATTGATATCCTTTGAAACTTGCTCCACTTTCCCTTCCAACAATCCCCATTGATTATAATCATAGGCATCCACTTGGAAGTACACCTTCTGTCCTGGCTTGACAAAAGCAATATCAGAAGGAGGCAAAAAAGCGATAGCCTTAAGAGTACTGTCAGGTGATATTTCCGCTATTTTTTGGTTTGCAAACACAAAATCTCCAGTTTTTATATTCTCAAAATTGATGATAGTCCCAGACACGCCAGCCACAATCTTATACTGATGGAGCCTATCTCTAAGCAGCTTCTTATCATTGACCAGCTGCTCCCACTCGTTTTGATAATCACTTAGCTCTTGCTCCCAAGCAGACATCTTTTTACTTTGGTAGATGTCCAAATCTGAAAGCGCCTGCTCAAATTTGGCCCTTACTTCTTCATATTGGGAGGCTGAAATGGCCTTACTGTCATAAAGCACTTTTGAACGTTTGACATCCCTTTTCTCTTTTTCCAATACAGTTTGCAATTGCTGTATCTCTGATACATATTCAAAAAAGGCCGCTTGATAATATTTTGAATTCAAGCTCCTCCCTAAAAATTCATCCACACTATACGGTGTTAGTTTCATGAGCTTCCGCAAATCAGCAATAAAACTCTGAACCATCGTCCTCCGATTATCTAGCCCATCAATTTCCAAATCTACTTGGTCAGATTTGATCTCTGCCAAAACATCACCTTTATTAACAGAGCCATTTTCGACAATGGTCAAAGCAGAAACCCTCCCAGAGACTGGCGCATAAATTTCATTCCTTCCCAATGAAGTCTGGAACCTGCCCCTTGCACTTACAGATACATCTACAAATATGAAAGGGAGGCTTGCCAAAACAGCTATAATGCCAAGCAATAAACTAATGTAGATCACTTTAGACTTGACGGAAATAGTACTTTGGTAGTACTCGGTTGTATGTTGGATTATCGCTGCTGGAAAGATCGTTCTCATTAAAAAAAAACTTTAAAGCAGGAATAATATAGATCATAAATAGATAAAATAAAAAGGCCTGAACACTGGTATAATTCACTTGAAAGTATAAATAAAAAAGCAGATGTAATGATCCAGCATCTTTTTGTCATCAAAAAACAGATAAGTGAGACAAACTCGTAAATCGACCTTAAAAAATAAATATGATTAAATTATCAATTCAATTACTTTACAGTAAGAGCCACAACCATTCCTCAAAAAATTTATCATTTCAGGCGATAAACAAAAAAAGCTACCCCTTTTCAGGAGTAGCTTATATTCTAATGCTTTTCGCTAATAAAATCTTATGCTTCTGCAGGAATAACGCTTACATAAGATTTACCATCGTGCTTTTTCTTAAATTCTACTTTACCATCAGCTACAGCAAATAGTGTGTGGTCTTTGCCCACTTTTACATTTACTCCAGCGTGATGCTTGGTTCCTCTTTGTCTAACGATAATATTTCCCGCAATTACAGACTCGCCACCGAATTTCTTCACGCCAAGTCGTTTACTATGAGATTCTCTACCGTTTTTAGAACTACCGACACCTTTCTTGTGAGCCATAACTTTTAATGTTTTAGGGCTATCCTAAGACAACCTTATAGTGTAATGTTTTCAATAAGTAATTTAGTGAATTCTTGTCTGTGACCGTTTTTCTTTTTGTAACCTTTTCTTCTTTTCTTTTTGAAGACGATTACTTTGTCACCTTTTACATGATCAAGAATTTTTCCTGTCACCTTGGCGCCAGCCAGTGTAGGGGCACCTACCGATACTGTACCGTTGTCATCTGCCAACAATACCTCATCGAATTCAACGGAAGCGTCAACATCGCCTTGCAACTTTGGTGCGTAGACAAATTGATCTTTAGTTACTTTGAACTGCTTTCCTGCTATGTTAACTATTGCGTACATACTAAGAACTTTTTATCAAAATTGAGGTGCAAATATACGGATGTTTTCCATATGTAAAAAACTTGCTCTTAAATTTTATTAAAAAACTTCAGTAACAAAGACTTAGGCGGTAAACCATATTGATTATAAAATCAAACTAAAATAAGTTCCTTTCAATGTCTTCCTAAATCAAGCGAGGATATAATATTCTGATTATCCGCTATGATGCCAGTAACCTTACATCCTTTGCTCAAGTGGTAGGAAGCCTGTCTAACTGCCAGGTAGAACTGAAGTCTGAAGACCGGCGTCAATACTTTAATAAAAAGGGTAGTTTCTACTCGCTTTTAATCTTTATACTGGTAAAATTACGGATATACATATAAATATATTAACCAACAGGTATCATACCTTCACCTCTGTTTTAGAATTGAATCTTAAAACAACCCATATTGTTTATCTCTATTGATGAATTTATCAGTAATTAAATTCCCTCAACTTACAAGAATTGACCGATATCTTTTTTATTAAAAATTACCGCTTATTTCTTTGCATATTTTTAAGATTTGATAATCAGACAGTTGTTTCATTGAGCAATCAATAAACACACAATATACTGACAAACAGCATCTTGTAACTCAATCCGGTAATTGACTAAAAGTCAAATTTTAAACATGTACCAGTTGGTGAAAGTTTTTTTTACTTTTTTTGAAAGGCCTCTACAGCCCAATATGAAGCGTTTTAATAGAATTTTAACTTTAAATTAACACACATTAAACATTGACATTTAGATAATTATACCTATTTTGACCAAAAGTCAATAACTAAGATCACACACCATGATCGAAGTTTTATTTTTAAAATTTCTTGGTCATATTTGTTGTAAGGCTCTACGAAAAAATGTCTTTTTTCAGGATATTTATAGCAATGAAAGCGAAAATTGTGTAAGCCAACTACTTAATAAGGATAAAAAACTTAGATAAATATAACTGACTTATTGTGATGCAAAAACCGGAACCCATATTAGCACAAGGAGATAGTAGTAGATTTGTATTGTTCCCAATCCAGCACGACGACATTTGGGATTTTTACAAAAAAGCTGAAGCAAGTTTCTGGACAGCTGAAGAAATTGATCTTAGCCAGGATCCAAAAGACTGGAAAAACATGACTGCAGACGAACGTCATTTTATTTCGCACGTCTTAGCTTTCTTTGCTGCAAGTGATGGCATAGTAAACGAAAATCTGGCCGAACACTTTGTCGCTGAAGTACAATATACAGAAGCAAAGTTTTTCTATGGCTTCCAAATTGCCATGGAGAACATCCATTCTGAAACTTACAGCTTGCTTATCGATACTTATATCAAGGATGCTGCTGAAAGAGACCGTTTGTTCAATGCAATCGAACACTTGGACTGCGTAAAGAAGAAAGCAGAATGGGCTTTAAGGTGGATTGACAAAGGAAATTTTCAAGAGCGCTTGATTGCATTCGCAGCAGTGGAAGGAATTTTCTTCTCCGGATCCTTCTGTTCTATCTTCTGGCTAAAGAAAAGAGGTTTGATGCCAGGGCTTACCTTCTCCAATGAGTTGATCTCAAGAGACGAAGGATTGCATTGCGACTTTGCATGTCATTTATACACTAACCACATCAACAATCCCCTTCCTAAAGAAACTGTATCTGAAATTATTCAAGATGCTGTAGCCATAGAAAAGGAATTCGTTACTGATGCCCTTCCGGTAAGATTGATAGGAATGAATGCGGATTTGATGTGCCAATATATCGAGTTTGTGGCCGACAGACTATTGGTAGAGTTGGGCTGTGAAAAGGTTTGGAACAGCACCAATCCGTTTGATTTTATGGACATGATTTCCCTTCAAGGAAAAACCAATTTCTTCGAGAAGCGTGTTGGTGATTATCAGAAGGCAGGTGTCATGAAAGGTAAAGACGCTTCTGATTCTTCTAAGTTTTCCATAGAAGAAGACTTTTAATTTTTTTTTCACTCCCTAAATCCCCAAGTTAGCATGTTAGTAATTAAAAGAGACGGTAGAAGAGAATCAGTTAGATTCGATAAAATTACCACAAGAATAGAAAACCTTTGTGACGGATTGGACTCCCGCTATATCCAGCCGATTGAAGTCGCCAAAAAGGTGATCGATGGACTTTATGACGGAGTCACCACTTCTGAGCTTGACAACCTTGCTGCAGAGGTCTGTGCTTCTCTTACAGTGAAGCACCCTGAATATGCAATTCTTGCTGCTAGAATTGCCATCTCCAACCTGCACAAAACCACTAGTCAGTCTTTTTCTAATACCATGAAAAGGCTGTATACTTATGTCAACCCTAAAACTGGTGAAAACGCAGCTTTAATTGCTCCCGACGTTTATGGGATCGTTAAAAAATATGCTGCTAGATTGGATGAAGTAATTGATTACAGCAGGGACTTCAACTACGATTTCTTCGGTTATAAGACTTTAGAGAAAAGTTACCTGATCAAACTGGACGACAAGGTTGTAGAAAGACCTCAGCACATGTTGATGAGGGTGGCCATCGGTATCCATAAAGAAGATATTGAAGCAGCAATTGAAACTTACACCTTGCTTTCAGAGAAATGGTTTACGCATGCTACACCTACGCTCTTTAATGCCGGTACACCAAAACCTCAATTATCCTCTTGCTTTTTGCTAAGCATGAAAGACGATAGTATCGATGGGATTTATGATACCTTGAAACAATGTGCCAAGATCTCCCAGTCTGCTGGAGGTATTGGTCTTGCTATTCATAATGTCAGGGCAAAAGGCTCTTACATCCGTGGCACAAACGGTGTATCCAACGGCATCGTTCCGATGTTGAGAAACTTCGACATGACGGCACGTTATGTTGACCAAGGTGGTGGTAAGAGAAAAGGAAGCTTTGCTATTTACTTAGAACCATGGCATGCGGATATCAAGGATTTCTTGGAGTTGAAGAAAAACCACGGTAAAGAAGAGATGAGAGCCCGTGACCTTTTCTACGCACTTTGGATATCTGACCTTTTCATGAAGAGAGTTGAGGCAAACGAAGAATGGTCTTTGTTCTGTCCAAACGAAGCTCCTGGACTATCTGAATGCTACGGGGAAGAATTTGAAAAACTTTACGAAAAATACGAGAAGGAAGGGCGCGCAAGAGAAACGGTAAAAGCGCAAGAGCTTTGGTTTGAGGTCTTGGAATCTCAAATAGAAACAGGTACTCCTTACATGTTATATAAGGATGCTGCCAATAGCAAGTCAAACCAAAAGAACTTGGGAACCATCAAGTCTTCCAACCTGTGCACAGAAATCATGGAGTATACTTCTCCTGATGAAGTAGCGGTTTGTAACTTGGCGTCTATCGCATTGCCCAAATTTATCAAAACAGATAGCCAGGGCAAAAAGTCTTTTGACCATCAAAAGCTCTATGAAATCACCAAAGTGGCCACCAAGAACCTTAACAAGGTAATTGATATCAATTACTACCCAGTAGAAGAAGCAAGAAGGTCCAACTTCAGACATCGCCCAATTGGAATCGGTGTTCAAGGACTTGCCGACGCCTTCATCATGCTGAGAATGCCTTTTGACTCTGAAGAAGCCCAAGGTTTAAACGAAGATATATTCGAGACCATTTACTTCGCAGCTATGGAAACTTCCATGGAACTGGCAAAAGTACATGGTACGTATGAAACCTATGAAGGCTCCCCTGTTTCTGAAGGTAAATTCCAGTTTGACCTTTGGGGAGTAACGCCTAAATCCGGCAGATGGAACTGGGATGACCTTAAAGCAAGAGTAGCTAAATACGGCGTAAGAAACTCTCTTTTGGTTGCACCAATGCCTACAGCCTCCACTTCTCAAATCCTTGGAAATAATGAGTGTTTTGAGCCATATACTTCAAACATTTACACCAGAAGAACACTTTCAGGTGAATTCGTAGTGGTCAACAAACACTTAATGAAAGATTTGATCAGATTAGGCTTATGGAATGATAATATGAAGAACCGACTCATTGCTGCCAACGGCTCTGTCCAAGCAATGCCTGAAGTTCCTCAAAACATCAAAGACCTTTATAAAACAGTTTGGGAAATCTCCCAGAAAGTGGTTATCAACATGGCTGCCGATAGAGGTGCTTATATTTGTCAGTCTCAAAGCATGAACGTCTTTATGCAAGAACCTAACTTTGGCAAATTGACATCCATGCACTTTTATGCTTGGAAAAAAGGACTTAAGACTGGAATGTATTATTTGAGATCCAAAGCTGCCACTAGTGCCATCCAGTTCACTGTGGACAAGTCAAACTTGAATAGCACACCACAACCTACACAACCAAGTGCTGATCAGTCCAAATCCCACAATCAAGATGCAATTGCATGTTCTTTGGATAATCCAGACGATTGTGAAATGTGCGGAAGCTAAACATATAAATCAAATAGCTAAAAACAGAAAAGTGTCCGAAGGTGATCGGACACTTTTTTTTTGTGATCCTGTTTTTAATCAACATCACTCAAATATCATTATTCTAAAAAATTGACAAGAGATTTACAGCACTATGAAGATAAAACATTATATTTCGGACTGATCAAAAGCGAGTTACACCAATTCTCAACTGATTCAGTCCTATATTAAAAGTTTCACTTGATATTAATCATAGATGAAAAAACTCATACTCCTATCGATTTGCCTCTTTCCGACATTTACACTGCTTTATGCACAAAAAGTTGGAGTAGAAAAAGTTTATAAACCATTTAAAGTAGATGTGGGAATTAATTTAACTTTTCCTACCACTTCTGAACTAACTACGGGTGGAGGCTTCTTTGTAGAACCAAGATATGGGATAAATGATCATATTCATCTTGGGATACAGATTGCCAGCAATATACTAGGAGAAGGAGAATCACTATTCAATCATCAAGAGGCCATTTTTAAGGCTCAAGCCATTAGTAACCTTTCTTTCACTTCTGAATATCAATTTGGAAGTGAAAATACCCGACCTTTTATAGGATTGACAACAGGAATGTACCGAAGAAGTGATTATGAGATCGTTGACTCTGATGATGGCACCATCATCAACAGACAAAGCAACGCCGTCAATTTTGGCTTCGCTCCCAGAATTGGTGTTGTGTCGGGAAAATTCAGAATGAACGCCACTTACCACATCACTGGCAGTGACATCAGCAACTTTTTTAGCATAGGGCTAGGCATCCAATTTGGAGGAGGAAAAATAAAAGACAGTCGCCAAAGACCTGACTACAACACCAACTGGTAATCTATTCTTCCATTGCTTCCCCTGATGTCTGCTTTTCATAAAGTTCGGCATAAACGCCTTTTTGTGCCATTAGGACTTCATGAGAACCTTCTTCCACCAAATGTCCATCATCCAGAACGATGATTTTATCAGCGAGCTTCGCTGATGAAACCCTGTGAGAAATAATGATGGAGGTCCTTCCTTCCATTATCCCCTTTAAAGCATTGAGGATTACATTTTCAGTTTTGGTATCCACGGCTGAAAGGCAATCGTCCAGTAATAAAATTGCTGGATCCTTGGCGATTGCCCTGGCAATGGACACCCTTTGCTTTTGCCCACCACTCAATGTAATCCCTCTTTCCCCAAGTTTAGTGTTAAAACCTTTGGGGAAGTCAATTATATTTTGATAAACATCTGCATCTTTGGCTGCTTGCTCTACCACCTCTTGTGGTATTTCATCTAAACCAAACCCAATGTTATTGGTAATGGTATCACTAAAAAGAAAGACATCTTGTGGTACATAGCCTATATTCTTTCTCAAGTGAGAAATATCATAAGCTTTGATATTTTTTCCATCTATAAAAATATCTCCTGAGGTACTATCATACATACGCATTAACAAATTCGCCAAAGTAGACTTTCCAGAACCTGTAGTCCCAATAATCGCGAGAGATTCACCAGGTGCAATGCTGAAGCTAATGTCCTTGATCGCTTGAATCCCTGAATCAGGATATACAAAAGACAAATGATTAAAAGAAATGGCGCCTTCAATGTCTAAGGTAAGGTTCTCTTCACTTTGAATATGATTTTGCTCATCCAAAAACTCGTTGATTCTTGTCTGTGAAGCTGCTGCCCTTTGGATGATACTGGTTACCCAACCCAATGAAGTCACTGGCCAAGTAAGCATATTCACATACAATATAAACTCGGCAATCACCCCATATCCTATTGCTCCTTCGATAACCTGATTTCCTCCAACATATACTGTAATGATGGTACTCATACCAATCAATCCCATGATAAGTGGAAAAAACAAAGATTGGACCTTGGTAAGGCTGATTGATTTATCTTTATACTCCTCACTGACCGCCTCAAAATTTTGGCTACTGTCTTCTTCCCGCACAAAAGCCTTTAAAACCCGAATACCGGAAAAAGATTCTTGAACAAAAGTACTCAGCCCGGACAGACTTCGCTGGATCTTTTCTGATCGCTCATTGATCATATTGTTCACCACATAGATACTAATGGACAGAACTGGCAAAGGCAATAAAGAGTAAATCGTCAAAGGCACATTTACCGTCAACATATAGCCAATCACCAAAGGGAATAGCACGATCAAGTTGATCCCATACATCAATGCAGGCCCAAAGTACATCCTTACCCTGCTCACATCCTCAGTAATCCTTGCCATCAGATCTCCTGTACTGTTTTTCCTATAAAAGCTTAAAGGTAACTTTTGATAATGCTCAAAAATTTCATTTTTCAGATCATACTCTATCAACCTTGACATGACAATAATGGTCTGTCTGATCAGGAAAAGGAAAAAGCCTCTTAAAAAAGCCATGGCCAAAATAAGGGTTCCAAAAACAAAAATAAAATCCAAGAAAGCACTTCTAATATTTTCAGCTCCCCCGCCTTGCTCGAACATTTGATAAAAGCTGAAGCTTTCCACCACATAATCGATGGCAATTCTCACCAGCTGTGCTGGAATCATCACAAAAATGTTGGAAATGATCGTAAAGAGAATACCTAAAAGGAGATATCCCTTATATTTATACAAATACTTATTCAATCGCCAGAGTGAGCTCACGAAATAAAAACTTTAAAATACCTTGTTTTGTTTTATAATAATCTTTTATGTAGCTTTACAGGGGACTAAAAGAGTATTAAATTCTAAATACTCCCCCAAACCTAAAGACATACCCAAATATAACATAATCTAAACATCAAAGTTCATATGATAGAGGTTAAAACGGAGGAAAAAATCAAAGAAGCATCCATATATGGACAAATCACTTCTTTGGGACACGAACAATTGGTCATCTGCTATGATGAAGCCACAGGTCTAAAAGCAATCATCGGCATCCACAACACTGTTTTGGGCCCGGCATTGGGCGGCACCAGAATGTGGAATTACACTTCCGAGCAGGAAGCCATCACCGACGTATTGAGACTTTCTAGAGGCATGACTTTCAAAGCGGCCATTACAGGGCTTAACCTTGGAGGTGGTAAAGCAGTTATTATAGGCGACCCTAAACTTAAAAACGAAGCTTTCCTTAGAAGATTTGGTAAATTTGTTCAAAGCTTGGGCGGAAAATATATTACTGCTGAAGATGTCAACATGAAGACGAGCGACATGGAATATATCGCCATGGAAACTTCTCATGTAACCGGACTTCCTGAAATCAAAGGTGGTGGTGGAGATCCATCTCCTGTAACTGCTTATGGTGCCTATTTAGGCATGAAGGCAGCCACTAAAAAAGCCTATGGAACTGACTCATTGAATGGAAAGAAAATCGCTGTTCAGGGAATCGGTCAGGTTGGAAGACACCTTATCGACCATTTAGTAAAAGAGGGAGCCAAGGTTTACATTACTGATATCTTTGAAGACAGGTTGAAGGATGTAGCCCAAAATACTGGAGCTATAGTGGTAGCACCTGATGAAATCTATGATGTAGACATGGACATCTACGCTCCTTGTGCACTTGGTGCCACAGTAAATGATGATACTTTGAGCAGATTAAAATGCCAGGTAATCTCTGGTGCGGCAAACAATCAGCTTGAAAACGAAGAAAAACATGGACAGATTCTTTTGGATAGAGGGATCGTTTATGCTCCTGACTTTTTGATCAACGCTGGTGGATTAATCAATGTATACGCTGAATACTTAGGCGGATACAACAGGGAACTAGCTTACCAGCAAGCAGAGAAAATCTATGACACTTGCTACGCAATCTTAAACAAGTCTGAAAAAGACCAAATCCCATCTCAGCAAGCAGCTATTGAAATGGCATGGAACAGAATTCAAAGCATTGGTAAGGTAAAATCGACTTACTAAGCTCCATCCAATACATTTTCATTAAGACCAAATGCAATGAATGATAAATTCCGTGCATTTGGTCTTTTTATTTTCTACCTTTGCCTGAGATAAGTATGGAGGCAGTTTTTGGTCACTAGCTTAGTCTTAAACATAAATTTACGTTCTTTATATTCAGGTAATGTTAAACAGAAGAATACTTAGAGTTAAGGCCTTCCAAAACCTATATGCTTACGAGCAATGCAAGGCATCTAATCTAAATTTAGCCAAAGATTATGTAAGGGAAGCATTTTTGCCAGACCTTAACAGCATGGAGGTTCAAGACAAGCCTCAGCTAAAAAAGGATGCAGAAACCACCATTGCTCTTTTTTCCGAAAACCTGAACAATAAATCACTGATTGCTTCCGGTGAACATGGTACAAAAATCAAGTCTGAAGCCATCAAAGCCGTAAACCTGTACCACCATAATAACCAAAAAGATCTTGAATTCCTTAGGAAAAATATGGTGAGTGCAGCTGAAAACATTCCTCAACTGTATCTCAATGTCATTCAAATCCTTATTGGCTTTAGTAATCATGTCAAAAATGAGTATGACCGAAAAAGGAAACTAAACCAAGAACACGTTTCCGCCTTTTCTGGAGAGCTCAATTTGGCGGAAAACAAAATCCTTGACTTCCTTAAAAACGACCCTGCTTTTACCAGCGAAACAATTCGTCAACAGGCAGATGTGGAAGAGCTGGAATTGGAAATTCAAGAATGGTTTAGAGAATATGTCAAACCTTGGGACAAATATCAAGAATATATCAAGATAAGTGAACCTTCTAAGGAAGACGACTTGGATATTCTCCAGGACCTCATTAAAAAAATCATTTTCAAAACAGAAGCCATACTTAGTTATTTCTCTGAAAAAGATCTGAACTGGACAGAAAACAAAGCGGTAGTGCGAAGTTTAGCCATTAAGGTACTGAAAAACATTGAAGAAGTAGAAGTAGGTGAAGAATATACCCTTCCAGAGATCGCTATAAACTGGGAAGAGGACAAGGAATTTTTCCAAAACATCTTTAACTTGACTATTGAAAATGACGGAGAAAACAGAGCGTTAATTGCGGAAAAAACCAAAAACTGGGACATTGAACGTGTTGCCTCTACGGATAAAATCATTATCTCAATGGCTATCACAGAGATGTCGTTTTTCCCAAGTATCCCTGTGAAAGTGACAATCAATGAGTATATTGATATTTCTAAAACCTACAGTACCCCAAAAAGCAAGCAGTTTGTAAACGGGTTATTGGATGTTTTGGCTAAGGAACTAACCGATCAAGGGAAAATCCGTAAAAGTGGACGTGGCCTTTTAGATAACAAGTAAATATTATTTTATTATGAGCAAACAAAGTAATTCTATTTTAGCTTTTGTACTCGGTGCAGGCGTAGGAGCTGCATTAGGGGTTTTATTTGCACCTGACTCAGGAAATAACACAAGAGACAAACTTTCTTACCAACTATCAAAATACAAAGCAGAACTTGAGGATATCATTAAAGACCTTATGGAAGGTAAAGATCTTCCAATGAATGAAGCAAAATCTGAAGGTAAAAAAGTAATCTCAGAAGCTAAGGACAAAGCTGAAAACCTACTTAGTGATGTGAATAAGCTCATTGACCAAATCAATAAAGAAAACAACTAAGCGTTAATCCAGTATGAAATATTTATTCTTGCCTGCAATCTTCCTTGCAGGTTCTCTTTTTGTATCAAGTTGTGAAACAAAAAACAAAGAGAAAATAGCAGAACTAGAACAAAAAATTGCCAAACTGGAAGAAGATCAAAATAGTGCCATGGCAAAGCCAAGCAATGTGCAAAGTGTGGCAAAAATAGATCCTTCTACATTGGGTAGTTTTAAGTTTGATGAAATGGAGCACGACTTCGGGACAATCAATCAGGGAAAAGTCGTAGAACACATATTCAAGTTCAAAAATGACGGCAAATCACCACTGGTCATTTCCAATATCCAAGCCTCTTGTGGATGTACCACTCCCGACTGGACCAAGGAACCTATCAAGCCAGGAGAAGAAGGACATGTAAAAGTAAGCTTTAACTCTGCAGGCAAAGCAGGAGCTCAAAGCCCTACAGTGACCATTACGGCCAACACTTCTCCAAGTGTGACCAGATTAAAATTAAAAGGAACAGTAAACACAAATACCACTGCCAGCAAAACCGTTGGTCCGGTGAAAAAGTAATCATGATAAGTACAATATTATTACAAGCGCAAGGTGCCGGAGGAAGCGGCATTTATGGACAGATATTTCTTTTTGGTGGCATCATTTTGATCATGTATTTCTTCATGATCAGACCACAGCAGAAAAAGCAAAAAGACGCCAAAAACTTTATCGATTCCATTAAAAAAGGAGATCAAGTAATAACCATCGGTGGAATTCACGCTAAAGTGAGCAGCATTGAAGGAGACACTGTCATCCTAGAATTGGACAGAGGTTTTAAAATCAAAGTTGAAAAATCAGCCGTATCCGCTGAATTCTCAAAAAAAATCAACGAAACTAAATAAGCTGAGATCTTGAGTAGATTTCAAAAATACTTCGGGAAGCTTCAAAAAAAGAAAGCATCTGACATCAAAGTGGTGGCTCTGTGTGTAATAGCAGCCACCACTTTTTGGGTTTTAAACGCATTGAACAAAGACAACTATTCCACAGTAGTCAACTACCCCATTGAATTCCAGTACAATGCAGAAGAATACATGGCAGTCAAAGAGCTGCCATCTGAAATCAAAATTGAAATCAATGGCAATGGCTGGGACCTTTTCAGGAAATATTTCAATTTCAATGTAAACCCCTTTGCTATAGAGCTGTCCAATCCTGACAAGCAGGATTATTTGCTTTCTTCCGAATACAGAAGAAGTCTTGGTGAAATTTTAGCCCCAACCAACCTTTCGGCAATTCTGACAGACACCTTGAAGTTTGACTTTGATAAAATCATCGAAAGTGATCTAATTGTCAAAATCGACACATCAACTTTGGAACTCGCTCCTCATCATGAATATGCCAGTGAAATCATCATTGACCCCATATCAGTCCATATAAAAGGCCCTGAGTCTAAAATAAATGCTTTGGGAGACTCTTTGGTTATTGCGTTAAATGAAACCGGCATTCAAGAAAATTTCAATCAATCAGCACCTATAGAGATGCCTGAGGATTTGCAACCATTTATTGAGTTTTCTCCTAAAAACATTCAAGTGACTTTTGAAGTCGTGGCATTTCTTGAAGGCAACAAAAGGTTGAAAATCAGAGAAGAGAATTTCCCTAAAAATGTCACCCTCTCTAGGGATGTTACGTCTGTTCTCATGAATTATAGAGTAGATGAAAGAAAGGTTTCTGAGCTAAGGGACCTTGAGTTTGAAGGAATCCTCAATTATAGACATAGAAATAAGGAGGACAGTACCGTCACTATAGAAGTACTAAATCTTCCCAATTACATCAAGTCGGTAGAGATTGAGCCAAATACGTTTAAATTAAGCTATGACTGATCAAAAGCCATTACTCGTCGGAATCACAGGAGGTATTGGCGCAGGAAAATCTACTGCTGCTAAAATTTTTTCCGTTTTAGGTATCCCCATTTACTCTGCTGATGATCGGGCAAAATGGCTTATGGCCCATAATGAAACCTTAAAAAAGGAAATACAAAACACTTTCGGTAAAGAAGCCTTTCTCCCTGACGGAAGTTTGAACAAACTATATTTGGCCAATGAAGTCTTTTCTGACGAACAGAAGACAAAAAAAATCAACAATTTGGTTCACCCTGCGGTCAAATTGGATTTCGAATCTTGGGCGAATAAACAAAATACGCCATATGTACTCAAGGAAGCGGCTCTTCTTTTTGAAACAGGTTCTTATAAAGAACTAAATAAAGTCATCAATGTAAGCGCTCCTGTAAAGCTTCGTGTTCGTCGGGTTCTCATGCGAGACCCACAGCGCTCAGAGGAACAAATCAATGCGATTATTGATCGACAATTGCCAGATACCGATAAAAATAAGTTGGCGGACTTTATAATCAAAAATACGGAAAACCAACAACTGATCCCGCAAGTCCTAAAAATACACAATAAGTTGTTGCTCTTGAAATAAAAAGACTATAGCTTCAAATTGATCTGATCCAAATAGAACTTCATCCTTGTATGTTCATGGTTTAGAAAATCTATTTTGTCGATCTTATCCAATTTATGGTTATAAAAAACTTCTACATATTCATTGTCTAGAAGATATAAATTCACCTTGTGCGTATAATACCTAATCCCCACCACAAAGGTCCCCTCGGTGTAGAGCTTATTGATCTTTTTGTGCAAAGGCAATTTTTTAAAATCTTCTTTAATCATCTTGTTATCAATGAGTTTCCAACTTCGTGTTTTTCACTAAAGTATAAAACTATTAACCATCCATGTTAACTTCAAGTTTCAGACTATGAATATTTTTTCTTTTTCGTGGTTAATTTCGGCTCTCAAGTCATTAGGCTAATATTGCTTAGCTCAAGATACTTCAGTATAATTGAAAAACGATTTACCAAACCAATGACACTACCAAAACGTCTCAAAGCTAAGCGCACAATTCTTCTAGTACCTTACCTGCTCATTTTGATCTTTTTTGGCTCCTGCTCCGCTTCTAAAAAAGCCTACCGCCGCAATGTAAACACTGTCGTCCAAACCGCTAAATCATATCGAGGCACTCCTTACCGATACGGCGGCACCACCCGGTCGGGCATGGATTGTTCCGCTTTGCTTTATTTGTCATTCAATAGTGTTGGAATAAGTCTCCCAAGAACCTCTAGCGAGCAGAGCAAAACAGGAAAAAAAGTATCAATAAAAAAGCTGGAAATAGGAGATGTGGTTTTCTTTGCTACCGGCAAGAAAAGGAATAAAGTGACTCATGCGGGAATTGTGACGGACACTGGCAGGCGCAGCATCCAATTTATTCACTCTTCATCTTCTTTGGGAGTTACGGAAGACAATCTCTTCTCTACCTACTGGAACCCAAGATTTGTACGGGCAAGGAGGTATTTATAATTTTAACAGCAATTTTAGCGATTAGCAAAAGTTTAGTCATAAAACGACTTTCCAAAATTCACCTCTTGAAAAAGGCCTCTTCCAATCTGTAAATCAGAAATGTAACTTATAAAAAATTGACCTAAAGTGGATTAATTTTTGAAACATCCTTTGGTATTAACCATTATTAGTTAATTTTGCAGTCGAATAATAGAATTGCATTAATTCCTTTTACATTAATACACAAAAATGGCGAATACTGGTAAGATAACTCAGGTGATTGGCCCCGTAGTAGATATCTCATTCGAAGGGGGAAAATTACCGAATATCCTGGACGCACTCGAAATCACCAAGGAGAATGGTCAAAAAGTAGTATTGGAAGTTCAACAACACCTCGGTGAAGACCGTGTTAGAACTATCGCAATGGATTCCTCAGAAGGATTGGTAAGAGGCATGGAAGCTGTCGATATGGGCACTCCTATTTCTGTACCAACTGGAGAAGGAATCAAAGGGCGTTTGTTCAACGTTGTTGGTGAACCAATCGATGGTCTTCCTAAAGTAGACTCTCCAAACAGACTACCTATCCACAGACATGCTCCTAAATTTGAAGACTTGTCTACATCCACTGAAGTGCTTTATACAGGTATCAAAGTTATCGACCTGATCGAGCCTTATGCAAAAGGAGGTAAAATTGGTCTTTTCGGTGGTGCCGGTGTAGGTAAAACTGTATTGATCCAGGAATTGATCAACAACATCGCCAAAGCTTATTCAGGTTTATCCGTATTTGCAGGCGTTGGTGAAAGAACCCGTGAAGGAAATGACCTTTTGAGAGAAATGATCGAATCAGGAATCGTAACTTACGGTGATGAATTTGTTGAATCTCTCGAAAACGAAGGAGGATGGGACCTTTCTAAAGTAGATCTTAATAAATTAAAAGAATCTAAGGCAACATTTGTGTTCGGTCAGATGAACGAACCTCCTGGTGCTCGTGCTCGAGTAGCCTTGACAGGTCTTACTCTAGCTGAATATTACCGTGATGGTGAAGGTGACGGCGCTGGTAAAGATATCCTATTCTTTATCGATAACATCTTCCGATTTACCCAAGCTGGTTCTGAAGTATCCGCCCTTTTGGGACGTATGCCTTCAGCGGTAGGTTACCAACCTACACTAGCAACAGAAATGGGTGCCATGCAGGAGAGAATTACCTCTACCAAGCACGGTTCCATTACTTCCGTACAGGCCGTTTACGTACCTGCGGATGACTTGACTGACCCGGCTCCTGCGACTACTTTCGCCCACTTGGATGCCACTACAGTACTTTCCCGTAAGATTGCCGAGCTAGGTATCTACCCAGCAGTAGATCCTTTGGACTCTACTTCTAGAATCCTTGAGCCAGGTATCTTGGGAGATGAGCACTATGACTGTGCTACTAGAGTAAAAGAATTACTTCAACGTTATAAAGAACTTCAGGATATCATCGCCATCCTTGGTATGGAAGAACTTTCTGAAGAAGATAAGTTAGTTGTACACAGAGCTAGAAGGGTACAAAGATTCTTGTCTCAGCCTTTCCACGTTGCAGAACAGTTTACAGGCCTTAAAGGTGTGCTTGTAGACATCAAAGATACCATCAAAGGCTTCACCATGATCATGGACGGTGAGTTGGATCACCTTCCTGAAGCAGCATTCAACTTGGTAGGTAACATCGATGATGCTATCGCCAAAGGTGAGAAAATGCTCGCTGAAGTTAAATAATTAAACACCTCTTCCTTTTAGAGGAACAAATCACAGGGTAAAAGCTTATTCGTCTGCTTTTCCCTGTGATTTTTTAAACCAAACTAGCAGCAACATGCATTTAGAAATCATAACACCGGACAAGAAGGTATTTCATGGAGAAGTATCTGAAGCCAGTTTCCCAGGCGCTTCAGGTGCTTTTCAGGTATTGAAAAACCACGCTCCTATTGTATCTGCACTGGCAAAAGGAACTGTTTCCTACACCACCAATGACGGCAAGCAATCTCTAGAAGTAGACGGCGGTGTAGTGGAAGTTAGAGATAATGAAATTATTCTTTTAGCTGAAAAAATCCTGGATTAATCAGCTAAGCATTGAGATAAACAAAAAAAGCGAACCAAATTTGGTTCGCTTTTTTTGTTTCACTTAAACGTCACCTCTATCAGGTAAAAGCTTTCCTCATCTTTTATTTTTTCATGAAACGGACTGTTTTCCATAAGGATGTATTCCTTCAATAAAGCTCCTTGCCAAACTCCCACAAAAATCTCATTTTCTTCATCTACCACCTGAATAGGGGGTAATGCTATATGATAACGTTCATTTTCAAAAAAGGCTCTACCATTGGCTATCACTTTATTTTCAGATTTTGAGTAAAGAGAATGAAACCCTTTATTTCCTTCATCAAAGGACCTAATTAACGCATAACGACTAGACTCCTTCCACTCGCCTCCAAATCTAGATTTCCCCTCAAAAAGAGACTGGATCTTACCAAAATCCCTATCATGGGATTTAAAATATGCCACATTCGGCAAAATAATTTGCTGCTCCCAATTGTTTGGAATAGGGTTAGGCTGGTATTGAATAGCAAAACGTTTTACCAAAACACCTGGTGATTGTACATGATAAATAGTTGGATCAAAATTTTGATAAAACCTTATTGAATCCCTATATCTCTCAAATGGACTTATTGGAGTAGTCACTAAAGCTCCGTCTAATTCAGGAAAATAATTCAATGCCGTACTTTCTAAACTGAAATCTTTATCCAAGAAACCCAGTTTATAAAATTCATTATCAAATGGACCATTATAAGGACTATATGATTTAAATCCAACATACCCCTCATGGCCTATTAACTTGGTAACACTACTAAATATAAGTGGGTCTTTGGTCCTAAATGAGCTGTCAGCAATAAATTCCTTATCAAAAACCACAATTTTTTTCAGGTTGAAATCATAGATCTCCAAACAGCCTTCTTCATTTAACCAATAATCATTTATTTGTCGTACTTCTAATGGCCCCGGCCCTTTCTCACCCACTTGCTTGACCAACTTCCCCAGCCTATCATAGACTTTGACTTCATCTGAATTAAATCGATCAAATAAGATATAATGATCCTTTGTAATCAAAACCCTATCCGCTCCCTTCAAATAATCACCATCTTTGTCTTCAAGTGGCACAAAACGGATTTCTTTAATTACAGAAGAGATGTCCACACTATCCTCTATTTCCTCAGTATTGATGACAATCGTCTCTACATCATTTTTGATTGTTTCCTTCGCTTTAGTGCAGGCCATTAATAAAGCCAGCGCTAAAAAATAATATTTACTCATTTGATAAAAATTCGATTTATTTTCTACAAAAATTAGTTTGACCCCAATAATAAAAATAAAACAGCTGCCAAGCAAGCTCCAACCAAAGGCCCTAATACAGGCACCCAGCTGTATGCCCAATCACTTCCTCCCTTCCCTTTGATCGGTAAAGCTTGATGGGCCAAGCGAGGTCCTAAATCCCTAGCGGGGTTGATTGCATAACCAGTGGTACCTCCTAGTGACAGACCAATCACCCAAACCAAAAAAGCCACAGGCAAAGCTCCTAAAGCACCTAGCCCAATTGGAGTATTATTGGGATCTTCCAAATTGGCTCCAGTGGAATACAAAATCACAAATATCAACACAAACGTACCCACCACTTCTGAAAGGAAATTCGAAAAATAGTTTCTAATGGCAGGAACCGTTGCGAAAGGAGCAAACTTCAAACCTTGATCATCAGTAGCATCAAAATGATCCTTGTATATCAACCAAGCAACACTTGCCCCAAAAGCAGCTCCTAAAACTTGTGCAACAACATAACCCGGCACTAATGCCCAATCAAATAAACCAGCAACTGCCAGCCCCACACTCACAGCTGGATTAAGATGGGCACCGCTATATGGTCCCGCGACAACTACACCAATAAATACGCCCAAAGCCCAGGCTGTAGTAATCACCATCCAACCACTGTTATTTCCCTTGGTTTGCTTCAACACTACATTGGCCACGACTCCTGACCCCATGGTAAGTAACAGCGCCGTTCCGATAAATTCAGCTAAATAAATATTCATAAGGTACTTCTGAAAGTGTAAAAAATCATTCTTCTTCCCAGTCTTTGGTTCGCTCAACAGCCTTGTGCCAAAAATGAAGTTTCTCTTTTACAATATCCTCCTCCAATTTAGGTTCAAAACTTGCATCTTCTTCCCATAGCTGCTCCAAAGCAGCCTCATCTTCCCAATAACCTACAGCTAAGCCAGCCAAGTAAGCTGCTCCCAAAGCAGTAGTCTCAGTTATCTTTGGCCGCTTAACTTCACTTCGAATCAAATCAGCTTGAAACTGCATCAAAAAATTATTGGCTGAAGCACCTCCATCAACCCTCATTTCCTTTGTTTTCTCTCCTGCATCCTTTTCCATCGCACTGAGGACATCATAAACCTGAAAAGCGATGGCTTCCAGACCCGCCCTTGCAAAATGTGCTTGAGTAGTCCCTCTTGTAATTCCAAAGAAGGCTCCTCTGGCATCTTGATCCCAGTAGGGTGCTCCCAAGCCTGTCAGGGCTGGAACAAAATAGACACCGCCACTATCCTCTACACTGGTGGCAAGGGACTCACTTTGCTCAGCCTGTTGAAAGATTTTGATACCATCTCTAAGCCACTGAATAGCCGCTCCACCGATGAAAACACTACCTTCCAATGCATACTGGACATTACCATTGATTTCCCAGGCAATGGTCGTAAGTAATTTATTCTTGGATGCCACAGGTTCAACCCCCGTGTTCATCACTAAAAAACAGCCAGTTCCGTAGGTAGTCTTTGCCATACCAGGGCGTGTACACAACTGCCCAAAAAGTGCAGCCTGCTGATCTCCTGCAATTCCGGCTATGGGAATTTTCGAAGACAATACATCGCCAGCCGTAGTACAATACACTTCACTGCTTGACTTGACTTTGGGCAATATGGATTCAGGAATATCAAATAACTCCAACAGTTCTTTGTCCCATTTTTTTTCATGAATATTAAAAACCAAGGTCCTGCTAGCATTGGTAATGTCGGTAATATGTTCCTTTCCTTTTGTCAACTTCCAGATCAACCAACTATCAACCGTCCCAAAGCATATTTTTCCTTGTGCTGCTTTTTGACGAGCTCCATCCACATGATCCAAAATCCACTTGATCTTTGTAGCGGAAAAATAGGCGTCAATGATTAACCCGGTCTTCTTACTTATTTTTTCAGAATAGCCCTTTCTTTTCAGTTCATTACAATAGGCCGAAGTCCGTCGATCCTGCCATACTATCGCTTTATACAGTGGTTTTCCTGTATCCCTGTCCCAAAGAATAGTCGTTTCCCTTTGATTGGTAATACCGATTCCAGCGATCTGATTAGGTTCAATCTCTGCCTTGGCAATTACCTCCAAGATGACTGAGGCCTGTGAGGTCCAGATCTCAGCGGGGTCGTGCTCCACCCAACCAGACTTAGGAAAAAACTGCTCGAAATCCTTTTGGGCTAAGGCGACAATTTGACCTTTCCTATCAAAAAGAATGGCCCTGGAGCTAGTTGTGCCTTGGTCCAGCGCCATGATAAATTGGTTATTTTGGGTCATTGTTTTATATTTTAATCAAATACTTCTTAGCTATATTCTCAAAATCTTCTAACTCCTTATTGATCCATACATCGTCTTCTTTCAATTCCACGGCCATCAGTTTGGCCACCAATGGTGCCATCTCTAATGCAGCCTTGGTATCCAGAATCAACATTCTCATTCTTCTGGACAACACATCTTCCACCTTCATGGCCATTTCCTCCCTTACAGCCCAGACCACTTCACCAGCAGTATAAGGGTAGTCCGCATGAAGAAGTTTTGCATAATTCGGATTATCCTTGATCATTTGAAGAATCTTGACCGCTTCATTGCCATATTTTTTCCAATGACCTTCCAAAATAACCTCCCCATAACCATGTATTTTAACTTCCCATGATTTACTCACGATTAATTTTTCACCAGTTATTCTATGAAAATAATTGACCGTATCTTCTCCCATCTTCCTAAACGTGGTCCATTTACCGCCTGTGAGGGTCACCAAACCCGAATCAGCGACAATAATCTTATGGTTTCTGGATATTTCTTTTGTTTTGACTTTTCCTTCTTTAGGGGCTGCCAAAGGTCTCAATCCGGCATAAACAGCTAAAATATCTTTTCTGCTTGGCCTTTTGGTCAAATACAAGCCAGCTGTATTTAGGATAAAAGAAACCTCCCTAGACAATGCTTCTGGTTCCTGTTTTGCCTTCTCTCTCAATGTATCTGTAGTCCCCATCACCAGCTTACCTTTCCAAGGCACTGCAAAAAGCACACGACCATCAGAAGTTTTTGGAATCATCAACGCATCAACCCCTCCTAAAAATTCATTGGGCAAAACCAAATGCACCCCTTGGCTCGGCTGAATCATCTTTGCTACTTCCGGTTGATCCATCCTCAAAATTTTATCGGCAAATACGCCTGTCGCATTTACCACCATCTTAGCTTTCACCTGATAGTTTTTCTTGCCAAGAGCATCCCTTACTTTAAGCCCGGCAACTTTTTGATTTTCATCCTTCGATAGAGCAGTCACAGGAGTGTAATTCAACATTAGCCCACCCAAATCATCACAAGTCTGAGCAATTGCCAAAGCCAGTCTTGCGTCATCAAATTCCCCATCATGATACACTACCCCACCAAGCAATCCCTCTTGCTTAATTTGAGGTAGCCGCTGAATAGTTTCTTCTTTTGAAATAAAATAAGAATCTCCAAGGCTCAACCAACCTGACATCCAGTCATAAACCTTAAGCCCAAGAGTATACCTGAGTTTCCCCAAATAAGAATAGATAGGAATGACAAAAGGTTGCACATGAGCTAAATGAGGGGCATTTCTCAAAATCCTCCCTCTTTCTCTCAAGGCTTCCCAAACCAGCAGCACATCCCCTTGGGCCAAGTACCTGACACCACCATGAACCAATTTAGTGCTTCTACTGGAAGTCCCTTTTGCGAAATCTGAGCGTTCAAAAAGTACAACACTTAGCCCTCTGGATAATGCATCCAAGGCTACTCCTAAACCTGAGGCCCCTCCTCCAATGATCGCAATATCCCAAATCTTATCATCATCTTTTAACTGCTGGAGGTTACGGGCTCGATCCATAGGAAGTCATCATTAAAAATACATTGGATAAGTTAAAAAAAATGAACGCCTAAACCAATTTAGGTTCGGCTAAAATCCAATTATAGCTATGCCTTTTTCGAAAGTAGGCGCAAAAAAAGGAGCTATTAAAGCTCCTCTTCTCTTTCCAGCATCAAAATGGCATTTTGAGAGACAATGTAGAATTTCTCTCCCTCATAAATTACTTCATGAGCTCCATTCAATAAGAAAATGGCTAAATCACCTTCTTTCGCTTGGAGCGGCACATACCGAATGTTCTCTTCCTTTTCTTTCCAAGGCTCATCTTCCTCCACATGCATGGGAATGGGATAACCTGGACCGGCCTTTATGATATAGCCTTGCTGTACCTTTTCCTTTTCCTGGACACCAGGAGGGAGGTAAAGACCACTTGAGGTCTTCTCGGTGGCCTTTTTAGGTTTGATCAATACCCGATCACCTACTACTACCAGCTTTTTAAGCTTATTGTCTTCCGTCAACCGCATTGTTAGTTCACTTGAATTAAAAACAAAAAGCACCCCGAATACACGAGATGCTTTTTACTTATTGATCTCGAAGAAAATTATTTTTTATCTTCTTCGTTTACCTCTTCATAATCTACATCAGAAACACTGTCTCCAGCATCCGCACCTGCCTCAGCAGAAGCACCAGCTCCCGCGCCAGCAGCACCTTCAGCACCAGTTCCCTGAGTAGCATTGTACATTTCTGTAGAAGCAGCTTCCCACGCTTTGTTGAGTTCTTCAATAGCAGGAGTGATGGCAGTCAAATCCTGGGCTTGATGAGCTGATTTCAACTTCTCCAATGCTCCATTGATATTGGTTTTATTTCCATCAGAAAGCTTATCACCGAATTCTTTTAACTGCTTCTCAGTTTGGAAGATCAAACTGTCAGCTTGGTTAAGCTTTTCGATTTTTTCTTTTTCCTCCTTATCAGAAGCAGCGTTAGCTTCAGCCTCTTTTTTCATTCTTTCGATTTCCTCATCAGAAAGTCCTGAAGAAGCTTCTATTTTAATTTTCTGCTCTTTACCTGTTCCCTTGTCCTTGGCAGATACGTGAAGGATACCGTTCGCATCAATATCAAAAGTTACTTCGATTTGAGGTACACCTCTTGGTGCTGGCGGAATGTCGCTCAATTGGAATCTACCAATACTTCTGTTATCCTTGGACAAAGGTCTTTCACCTTGAAGTACATGGATATCCACTGCAGGTTGGTTGTCAGCTGCGGTAGAGAAAGTCTCAGACTTCTTGGATGGAATGGTAGTGTTGGCTTCGATCAATTTGGTGAATACTCCACCCATGGTTTCGATACCTAAAGAAAGCGGTGTCACATCTAGCAACAATACATCTTTCACTTCACCAGTCAATACACCACCTTGGATGGCAGCACCAATGGCTACTACCTCATCAGGATTCACACCTTTAGACGGCTTCTTACCGAAGAACTTTTCTACTTCTTCCTGAATTTTAGGGATCCTTGTAGAACCACCTACCAAGATTACTTCGTCAATTTCTGAAGGAGACATGCCTGCATCAGACAAGGCTTTCTTGCAAGGCTCCATAGAACGCTTCACCAATGTCTCAGACAGTTGCTCGAATTTGGCTCTAGAAAGGTTTCTTACCAAGTGCTTAGGACCTGTTTGGGTCGCAGTGATATAAGGAAGATTGATCTCAGTAGTAGATGAACTTGAAAGCTCAATCTTAGCTTTCTCAGCAGCTTCCTTCAAGCGCTGAAGTGCCATCGGATCTTGCTTCAAGTCGATATCTTCTTCAGATTTGAACTCTGCGGCCAACCAATCAATGATCACCTGGTCAAAGTCATCTCCACCAAGGTGAACATCACCGTTAGTAGACTTCACTTCGAATACACCATCACCCAATTCTAGGATAGAAATATCAAATGTACCACCACCAAGGTCATACACTGCTATTTTCATATCTCTATCCTTCTTGTCCATACCATAGGCCAAGGCTGCTGCTGTAGGTTCGTTGATGATTCTTTTCACATCCAAACCTGCAATTTGACCAGCTTCCTTAGTGGCGTGACGTTCTGCATCATTAAAGTAAGCAGGAACAGTAATGACCGCCTCTGTTACTTCTTGTCCCAGGAAATCCTCAGCAGTCGACTTCATCTTCTGAAGGATCATCGCTGAAATCTCTTGAGGTGTATATGATCTGTCTCCGATTTTCACAGCTACAGTATCATTAGAACCTTTTTCAACTTTATAAGAGGCATGTTTCTTCTCATCAGAAACCTCAGAGAATTTTTTACCCATAAACCTTTTCACGGATGAAATGGTATTGGCCGGGTTAGTGATTGCTTGTCTCTTTGCTGGATCCCCTACCTTTCTTTCTCCATTTCCATTGTCCAAAAATGCCACAATAGAAGGGGTAGTTCTTCTTCCCTCACTGTTCTGGATCACCACTGGCTCATTACCTTCCATTACGGCAACGCAGGAGTTAGTGGTTCCCAAGTCTATACCAATAATTTTTCCCATAACTTTATTATATTTCTTTATTGCTGTTATTCTATCTGTTACTCGAAATCATATTTAACAACTCATGTGCCAAGCCTATTTCAGAAACTTTCTGTGTCAGATTGTCAGCATTTATGACACATAACTTTCTGATCGGTACAAAAGTCTGTCAAACTTATTTTACTATTACTTTCTAAGAATGTTATTTTGTCAATCCCTATTTAAAATATAGAAACCTCAATTATTTTCTCCGTCACTTTAATCAGAGGATTAGTCACATTTATTATTAAAATCTTCATTTTTTGATGTACTTCATGCAACCTTTTGGTCCTCAAACGCATCTAAAGAGTATGAAGCATCAGTTTTTGGACTGGTTATGATCAGCAATTAGGCATGCTACCACAATAGCATTTTTCAGAATTAAACTATTAAAACAAGTAAATCACACCAATACAGTCAATGAAAATTTCCCGTAAAGATGAACGCGCACGATGGGCCTTGGTCTTTTTGATAGGCCTTTTGGTATCTTTCATTATTTCGGAAATGGATGAAAAGCCACAAAAGTCAAGTAATATTTCACAGTCGGATTCAACCCTTAAAGCAAAAGATTTTAAGTTTCCTTCTGATAAAATCATCTTGAAACTCCTCCCAGATCAACCAAACAAACCCAAAGAACTTCTTCACTATTAATATTTTTTTCTGACAATCCTCTTAATTTAGTTGATCAAAAGTCAGCTATGAAAATTCAAGATATCTATATCTACCCAATCAAGTCGCTTGGTGGTATCCGGGTAGAGAAAGCTCAAGTACTAACCAAGGGCTTTAGGTGGGACAGAAGATGGATGCTGGTCGATGAATCAGGCAAATTCCTAACGCAACGTACGCTTCACCATATGGCTTTGCTCCAAGTAAGTCTACAGGAAGAGGGTTTAATGGTACAGCATAAACATCGGGCAGAACTAAACCTTGAAATCCCTTTTGTTCCAGAAACTGATGAATTTATACCCGTTAATGTTTGGGACGACTCTCTCAAAGGCCAAATTGTCAGTTCTAGAGCCAACCAATGGTTTTCTAAAATCCTCAAAGTAAATTGTAAGTTGGTTTTTATGCCAGAAAGCACGGTCCGTAACGTCGAAGAAAAATATTCGACAAATGGGGAAACGGTAAGTTTTGCGGATGCTATGCCCTACCTATTGATTGGTCAAAGTTCCTTGGATGACCTCAATCAAAAATTGGATACGCCTGTCCCCATGGAGCGCTTCCGACCCAACATCGTATTTTCTGGTGGGAAAGCGTTTGAGGAAGACTCTTGGAATGAAATCATTATTGGAGAAACTCGTTTTAAAGTAACCAAGCCATGTGCCAGATGTGTCCTCACTACCGTGGATCAGAATACCGGGACCAAAGGAAAAGAACCGCTCAGAACGTTGGCGACTTACCGATTAAAGGACAAAAAAGTACTTTTCGGACAGAACCTAATATCCCTAGATCATGGAGTAGTTAAAATAGGGGACAAAATCATTATAAAATAAAACCTCCACCTGAACAGATGGAGGTTTGTAAGCCGAATTCAAACTTCTATTATACTTTATACTGTTTCCGCTCTCAGTTGAGAACTGTATTCCTTTACAGTATTGATAAAGACTTTTACCTTTTCAGGATCAATATCAGGGTAAACACCATGCCCCAAGTTGGCAATGTGCCTTCCCGTCCCAAACTGATCCAGCATTCTTTTGGTTGCTGCTTCTACCTCAGCTGCTGAACCATATAAGGCCGCAGGATCTAGGTTACCTTGCAACGTCTTTCCCGCTCCGATAAGCTTCCTCGACTCTGCAATGCCCATGTTCCAATCCAAGCCAATAGTTTCACAATTGAGTTGGGCCATTTCTTCCCTTGCAAAGAATGCTCCTTTGGCAAAAACAGTTACCGGCACCTCGGTGATGGCATCGCAAATTGTGGAAATATATTTCAAAGAATACTTTTTATAATGATCAGGAGGCAATATCCCTGCCCAACTGTCAAATATCTGCACCATATCTGCCCCAGCTGCAATTTGAGCTTTCAGGTAATTAATGGTGGACTTGGTGATCATATCCAATAGCGTTTCAGCCAAATCTGGGTTTTGATAAAGCATGGCCCTGGACTTAGAGAAAGTCTTACTTCCTGAGCCTTCTACCATATAGGCAAAAATGGTCCAAGGAGCTCCAGCAAAACCAATCAGTGGCACGCGGCCATTCAAGGCCTTCTTGGTGATTTTGATGGCATCGATCACATAACTTAAATCATCCACCCCATTTGCAATTCTCAACTTCTTTAAATCTGCGGCAGAGGACACGGTATTAGGAAATTTTGGTCCTCTCTTTTCTATCATTTCATAAGGCAAGCCCATTGCCTCCGGAATCACCAAGATATCCGAGAAAATAATAGCTGCATCCACCCCTAAGAGGTCCACAGGCTGTATGGTAACTTCAGCCGCCAGCTCTGGGGTTTGTGCCAATTCTATAAATCCGCTAACGCTATTCCGCACTTCCCGGTATTCGGGTAAAATCCTTCCTGCCTGCCTCATCAACCAAACAGGTGTTCTTTCCACTTGCTCCCCACGGGCAGCCCTCAATATCAAGTCATTTTTAAATTGCATGGCACAAAGATAGTTGATTACAATAAATAATACGAACCATCAAACTTAAATGGACTTAGCTTTCCATTCATGGACTTCTAAAAAACAATAAAGCCACCAAAAGATCTTTGGTGGCTTTTAAATTCCTTTAGGATATTTATCTAGTCAGTCTAATAAAATCCCCTTCCTCAATATCAAGATATTTCATAGTTGCTTCATAGTCATAGAAATCCATTCTTGCACTTGAGCTGACTAAATCTGCCGGCAAAACCACTACCCTGAACAACAGATTGTCTGTCCAGTAAGAGTCTAATTGTGCAAAATCTATAGGAGAGTTATCCAAGAAAATACTGAAGTCAACTGGTGTATAATCAAAATTATAAACCAAAATTCCATTTTCAAAGTAAAAGGTTTGAGGCAAAAGTCTCCATGCAAACGCCTCTGAATCTACTGGTGAAGCTTCATACATATAAACCAATACTGCATCTCCTTCAACAAGTGGCTCTGTGAAATCAAAAAACTCGATATAATTATTCTCGGCATTAAAACTAACTTCAACCTCGTAAGCCTCACCAACAATATTTATCCCCGGTTCACCTGGAGGTCCTTCTGGCCCTTCACATGCTTGCATGATGATTCCTGTGGCCACGAATAAAATCAAAAATAGTTTTTTCATAATAGGGGAGTTTAGTATTACATTATTTTCTCTAGACGGTTTTTTAGAAATTATGTTTCTTTCTTTATAAATAACCTTTTCGTTTGTTTTACTAAAACCGTACCAGTTTTCACAAAATCTTTAATTTCCGGATTTGATTGGCGCAATGACCTGAACATGGTCCTCTGCTATCAACCTATCAATATAAATACCTTGCAATGCCAAGCCTTCTTCCTTTGCAAATCCCTTGATTCCATCTTTCACCTTTGCAGGTCTGGGCATCACCAGTTTATTGAATTTTAGATCCGCTACAACAGCTGACTTTACGAAGATAACCTTTTCCTCCCAATTACCGCCATCGCTATTCTCCAAACGGTCCAGACCTACAAAAACTTGCATAGTATCCAACTTCCCTGCCGGCTCGATCATATAAATGGTATGCAATACAGCCGAGGGATTTGACTGTTTCAACCCTTCCACCTTTTCAAAGGTTTGCTTAAGCCCTTCATCTTGTGGGGTCCCTCTATAAGTCAAACCATAAAGCCGAACATCACCCACTTCTTCCACCCTAAATGGAATTTCCTCAAAACCGCCCAAATAGACAAAAGCCCCAAAGCCAAGCAAAGCAATGACTCCCACAATAATGGCCGCAATTTTCATCTTAGAAAATATATCTAGCGCCAATCCCTCCTTGTAACTTAATATGCCCAGGACGATCGGCAATTTCCAACATCAAACCCAGTTCCGCAAAAACACTGATTGGCATTTCCTCAAAATAATACTCTGCACCACCAAATACTTCTGGGCCGAAGTCGATGTTATTTCTACTCTCATACCTTACCACGTTAGCATCAGGAGCTTCCTCGTAAGCATATTCCAAACCAATACTTCTCAGCTGTAAACCAGCTCCCCCAAAAGCCAACAAGGTACCTTCTGTAATATCAAACTCAGCCGTGATATCCTCATGATAGGCCACCCGACCATTCAAAGACACCCCACCTCCAGCACTATGATTTAAGTAAAAGGCCCCTGGTGCCGGCTTATTGTTATCAAACACCTTTCTGTAGTAAGTGGAACTATTGGCACTACCGCGACCAATCATGGCTTCAATGGAAATCTTTTCTTCAATAAAAGTTTTGTAAGTAATACTCAATGGTTCGCCTATTCTCAAACCAATAGATTGTTCTTGAGCAAATGCCACAACAGGCAAGCTAAAGATGATCAATAGCAATAGTTTTTTCATTTGTTCTTTTAAAATTTAAAGGAGAGATGAAACCATAGTGATTTACTATATGACACCCAATGCCAGCAAGTCCCTATGGATTCTATAAAATTTGTTGTGATTCTTTACTTTAACGGCGCAAAATTAATCGCTATTATCAAATAGCTGAATTTCCATAAGAATATTTTGCCTTAATTGACCATTGATTTGAGCTGCATCTGGTGAAGCTGTGCATAATAGCCTTCTTTTTCCAGCAACGTCTCGTGGGTCCCCATCTCTTTGATTTCCCCTTTGTGCAATACGATAATATTATCCGCTTTTTGAATAGTGGATAGCCTATGAGCAATAACAATAGAAGTCCTTCCTTTCATCATTTTATCAATAGCACTTTGGATCAGCTCTTCTGTTTCTGTATCCACAGAGGAAGTCGCTTCATCCAAAATGATGATTTCTGGATTGTACACCATGGCCCTCACGAAAGAGATTAACTGTCTTTGCCCCACTGAAAGGGTAGCCCCTCTTTCCATCACATTATAATCCAGTCCTCCAGGAAGTCTTTCAATAAACCTTCTAGCACCCACAAGTTCAGCTGCTTCCATCACCTGTTCACGGGTGATGTCTGGATTACCTAGGGTAATGTTAAAATAAATTGTATCTGAAAACAAAAACACATCTTGGAGCACCACCCCTATGTGCTTGCGAAGCACCCCCAACTCATAGTCTTTGATATCTGTGCCGTCCACCTTAATACTACCTTTATTGATATCATAGAACCTGCTGATCAAATTGATGATGGAAGATTTCCCAGCTCCTGTGGCACCTACTAAGGCCACCGTCTCACCATGCCTCACTTTGAAATTAATGTCCTTTAGCACCCATTCCTCATCATTATAAGCAAACCAAACATTTTCAAGCTTGATATTTCCTTTAACTTTTTCAGGTTTAAGCTCTCCCTCATTCGCAATGTGCTCATCACTTTCCAGTAGTTTGAAGATCCTAGACGAACTCACCACTCCCATTTGAAGGGTATTGAAACGATCTGCCAACATTCTGATTGGGCGGAAGAACAATTGCAAATACATGATAAAGGAGATCAGCACCCCCACTTTTAAATCCAAACCAAACACCCCAGTGGCTCCATACCAAACCACCAAACCTATCCCTATAGCTTGAATAATTTCCGCAACAGGATAATAAATGGAATAATACATCACCGACTTTACATGGGCCTTTTTATGCTCCGTATTGATATCGTTGAATTTCTGGTATTCACGGGCTTCACGGTTAAATATTTGCACAATATTCATCCCCGTGATATGCTCTTGAAGAAAAGAGTTCAAATTGGAAACAGCATTCCTCACTTCATTAAAGGCCACCTTCACCTTCTCCTTAAAAACATAAGTGGAAATGATCAACAAAGGCAAAGTACACAAACTGACCAAAGTCAGCTTCCAATCCACCCAAAACATTACTCCCAAAATGGTAACCAATTGCAGCAAATCCCCTATGATCGCCGCCAATCCCTCACTGAAGACGTTGGACAATGTTTCGATATCAGAAATATTCCGAGTCACCAAGCGACCAATTGGTGTGTTGTCAAAAAACTTCAAACGCATTTTTAGCAAATGGCGATACAATTTGGTACGGATATCCCTGATAATCACCTGCCCTATCCATCCTGACAGATAAGTATGTGCAAATTGAACTACCGCCTGCAAGACCAATAGTCCTATCAAGAGATAAATGATGCGAAGTAAACCCTCTTGATCACCAACCGCCACATAATCATCAATGGCCTTTTGGATAAACAGGGGACGCGTTGGAGCCAAAGCCGCCAAGGCAATCGTCAGGAAGATCAAAAAGAAAAACCTGGCCTGATAAGGTTGTACAAATTGGTAGAGCTTTTTCAACACTTGGGTGTCGATAATATCTCCACTCTTTTCATTTTCTTTTTCCAGACTCAAAATCTAATGCTGTTTATATAAATATTTCTTCAGGATAAGTCACTTCACTCAAATACAAGCCTTGTGATGGAGCTGCTGCCCCTGCCTTACCTCTATTTTTACTGTTCAAAATGTCTTGAAATCCTTTTACATCAAGTTTTCCCATCCCCACTTCCACCATGGTACCCACTATGGCACGTACCATTCCTCTCAAAAATCGATTGGCTGTTATATGGAAAATCAAATGTTGGTCTTTTTGTTCCCAAAAAGCTGTTTTTATTTCACATTCGAAATGATTCACTTCTGTCTTCACTTTGCTAAAGCACTCAAAATCTCTGTGATTCAGTAAAAGTTGTGCGGCCTTATTCATTTTCTCTAAATCCAACTGGTAATAACAATGCCAGGACAACTCTTGTTCAAACGGATTTTTCCGCAAAGAGATGTAATATTCATAACTTCTCCATGCTGCATCAAATCTTGCATGGGCTTCTTGCCGCACTTCCCGTAAATCATAGACACTGATATCTTTCGGTAGAACAGCATTCAGCTTTTTGAGAAATGTTTTTCTTTCCAAGCCTTCCTCAAAATCAAAATGCAAAAATTGTTGCTTTCCATGCACTCCTGTATCCGTCCGGCCACTGCCCATGGTTTCTATTTCTTTTCTCAATATGGTTTTGAGTGCATCGTTGATTTTCTCCTGTACGGTAACGGCATTAGGTTGAATCTGCCAACCATGATAATGGGTGCCCATGTAGGCTACTTCCAGAAAATACCTTTTAAGTGTTTCCATCAATCTACAAAGATACTATTCCAACGGAATTTAAAAGTGCTTTGTCACTAATCCTTGCGAATATTCAAATTACCCTGTTTCTTTGTCAAAAGTTTTAAAATTCTACAATGATACAACGCGTACAAACGATCTTTCTATTCTTAGTAGCTGTAGCCATGCTATTGGTCACCTATTTCCCAATTTGGTCTCAGGTGAATGTGGGCCAAACCGAAACCATGACTTTGACAGCTTGGTCTTTGACCCATTGGGATGTAGCTAATGATAGTGTAATTGAAGAAACAGGCACCTTCTATATCGGAGCTTTGGCCATTTTGGCGGCATTGATCGCCCTTTATAGCTTGAGCCAATTTAAAACCAGAACCAAACAGATGTTCTTGAATATGATCAATTCCTTGGTCATGGTGATTAACCTTGGCCTTATCGTGTACTTGACCTATAGTTTCAATATAGATTTCAACCCTACGGCCAGCGGGGCATTTATGATTGGATTCTATTGTATTATTGCCGCGATGGTTTTTAATATCGTAGCCAATAGGTTTATCCGTAAAGATGAAATGCTGGTAAAATCTGTGGATAGGATCAGATAATATTAATCAATTATGAATAAGAAAGGCCGAGCATTGCTTGGCCTTTCTTATTCCCTTTTCATCGTTTACTTTTAGATCAATTACGGATTTGGATGATTCATTATTTCCAGCAGCACCCTTTACCAAAACCTCACACCAACTGTCGGGTAAAAGGTTTTTAAATCATCTGTACCGACCACACCTGCCTGAATATAAAGGTGATTGTTGACCCTGTGTCGATAGACTGCCTTTAAAGTGGTTCCTTTGAACAGCTTGTAGCTGCCCTGATTCAATAGAATACCCAATTGTATAGTCTGATCATTATTTACAATCCGTTGTCCCTTGTTCCATGAAAATTCAGCATTTAAAAACCAGTTGCTATTGACCTGTATTTCTCCCGCTTCTCTCTCCGGAAAATACACGGTATTGGTAATAGAAGCACCCAAACTATACCCCGGCAAGCCTAAATGAGCCCTAAACCCAACTTCCGGTGTAAAGTATCCGGCCATAAAATCCAAGCCCACCGGAATCCCCAACTCAATGCTTTCCAAGTGCTTTGTATATTTCTTATCGATACTGTTCTTGACGGTATTCAGACTTGTAGGGTAAAAGTTATCCGCTACACGAAAAGCTTTGGTCTCAAATTCAGGAAATTTGGTCGCATTCTTCATTAGTGGTGCCAGTTCAGAATTAAGCTGCTCTACGGAAAACTCTGTATTGTTAAAATAAAACAAGACCTTTCCTTCATTGGGCAGACTAAACTGTAAAGTGTCGGTCACCGGCCACCCTTTATCCAACCATTCCTGTTGGTTTCGAGAAAGCTTATTTTCTACTTCTTGCGCCTTGGCAGAGAACACAATGATCCCTAGCAACATGGCAATCAAACCTGTCGTTTTCATTATTTCATCATTTTTTAGATTATTGACTTATTTAGGATGGAAACCAATGGAGTCAATTTTATGGTGTTTTGGAAAGTTTCAAGACAAGCTTTCCAGAGGGATTCCTTACCTGTTGGAGCTTTTCTTGATTTTGTAATGCTTCATTTTTGTCTGAAAAAGCGGTCCTTATTTTTATCTTGTCATTCAGCCCCCAGGAAATGGCCACTTCATGGAATGATTGATTCTTGGCAATCATTTGCTCAGAAATAGAGACTATCTGAGGAACCAATGGTTCCAACTCAGGAAGCAGCAATACGGGAACATCCACTTCCTCTAAAGCTAACTCTTCTTCTACTTTCACCTTCTGCCAATCACCTTGGTGTTGATTTATGAATGGTTTTTCATTTACTGCTATTTCCTCTTTTATCTCTTCCTTTTTAGGTGGTGACATGACTATGTCTAAATTGGAGTAGGTGTTTGTTAGTAAATAATTCCTTTCATTTACAGGAGTTTCATTACTTAAAAGCCCCCATAACAAATACCCAAAACTCATCAATAGCAATATAGCAGCAGCACTCCACCAGTAATATCCTTTGGAACTTTCCTGATCCATTTCTGCCTCAATACCCAGCCAAAGGTTGCCTTTAGGTGTTGACAAAGGCAAATTTTTCAACTCTCGGGCAAGCTGGTTATCCAATGCCTTGGACCGTTCCAAGTCTCTCCAAAGCTCGTCATTGGGAAGATGCTCTGGTAAATCATATTTTCCTTTCATGCCTTTAGGAGTTTGGTCAAACTTTCTTTCAACAATTTCTTGGCATAAAAAAGCTGTGATTTAGAAGTACTTTCTGAAATAGAAAGCAGTTTTCCGCATTCCGCATGCTTATAACCTTCTACCTCCACCAGTAGAAATACACTCCTACAGCCAACAGGTAATTCCCTTATGGCTTGATCTAGCATCTCTCCATCGATCCAGCTATCCAATTCACTTTTTCCTGCTTGGACGTCCACTTGATCCAAAGGTGTGAAATACATTTTCTTCTTAGCCATATAAATGGCTTTTCGCACCGCTATGGTTTTCATCCATGCACCCAAGGCTCCATCTCCTCTAAACTTCCTTATGCTTTTAAAGATTTCTATAAAAGCCTCCTGAAGCGCATCATGGGCCTCTGCCTCATCATTCAAGATCCTATATACTGAAGAATAAAGCGCCACCTTATATCGCTCAAATAACTCAAATTGAGCTTTTCGGTCTTGTTTTACACAAGCAGCAATGAGATCCTTTTCAAAAATTGATTTCATTTTTATTGGTTTCCAATATAAAGAGGTGCATTTACAGATAAAGGTTGGAATGGGACATACTTTTTTTCCTTCTTTCAATTTATTAAAAATTAGGGATGAACTTATTCGTTCCGATTTAGTTTATCCAATTCAGTGGGGCTTTGCATCATTCTGGCCCAAATTCTTTAATTTTATACAAAACAGCCAAACATGAAATTTGAGACTTTAGCCATCCATGGTGGCAACTTGATCACAGACAGCCAAAAGCCCGTCATTCAACCCATTACTTTATCCACAACTTTTGGGCATCAAGAAGGATCCCTGATATACACCAGGGCAAATAACCCCAATAGAATGGCTTTGGAGCAGCTGCTAACACAAATGGAGATGGGAACAGCCGCTGCCGCTTTCAGTTCTGGAAATGCTGCAGGAATGACAGTCTTCCAAGCCCTTCCTCTCGGAAGCCATATCATTGCTCCCGCAGACATGTACCATGGCTTGAAAAAATTATTGGTGGATGTTTTCAAGGACAAACTCGAATTGACGTTTACTGACCTTACCGATATTGAAAATCTCAAAAAGTGCCTTCAACCCAATACCAAGTTGCTGTGGATCGAAACACCTTCCAATCCACTTCTGAAAATAAGTGATATCAAAAGCCTCTGTACTGTTGCAAAGGAAAATGATTTGATTACTGTCTGTGACAATACTTTTGCCACACCTGTTTTCCAAAACCCATTAAAACTTGGTGCTGATATCGTCATGCACAGTTCTACCAAATACTTTGGTGGGCACAGTGACATCTTGGGAGGTGCTTTGATCACCAAACAAAACAACAGCTTTTGGGAGCAAATTGTCAATATTCAAAAAACTGGGGGCGCTGTGCCTTCTCCATTTGATTGCTATTTGCTCTGTCGAAGTATCAAAACCCTTGCTTATAGAATGAAAGGACATGCTGAACATGCTGGTGTGCTAGCTACTTTTCTGGATCAGCACAAACAGGTGGAAAGGGTATTCTATCCTGGCCTTACCCACCACCCTGGGCATGAAGTTGCGTCAAGTCAAATGAGCGGTTTTGGAGGAATCCTTTCTTTTTTGGTAAAAGGAGGCCCAGATGATGCCGATAAAGTGATATCAAATCTTAAATACTTCAACAACGCAACAAGCCTGGGTGGAGTAGAAAGTTTACTGGAAAGAAGAGCTGCTGTAGAAGGGCCTGACACCAAAACCCCACAAAACCTTATCCGTGTATCAGTAGGATTGGAACACCTTGATGATTTATTAGAAGACATGGAAAGTGCCCTTGATAAAGTAAGCTAAAACGATTAAAATACAAAAGGCCATTCGCCTCTGCGAATGGCCTAATGATTTAACTGACTTTTACTAATCTAAAAAAAGTGTGTTGTACAAGTTGGATTGTTTTATTCTTTGGGTGATCACAACTTTTGTTGCAAATTAACACATAACTTTTTCTAAACACAAAACTTGCCGCTAAATAAAGTACAATTAATTTCATAAAAATAATTCAATATAATTATTCAAATTAAAAATTTTAATATGTATTATTGACACTTAAAATTAATGCAGCAATAATTATATTTTTAATCTCCTCATCTTACTGACTATCAACCTGCCCAACCTTCTCTATCCAAGCTTCTATATTGAATCGCCTCCGCCAAATGTTCCACTCGAATCTCATCAGCATCCGCCAAGTCTGCAATTGTGCGCGCCACTTTTAGAATTCTATCATAAGCTCGAGCTGATAGACCAAGTCGCTCCATAGCCGTTTTCAATAAGACCTTGCCACCTTCATTGATCTGACAGACATCCTTGACCATATGCGATGGCATCATGGCATTGCAATAAATATCCTTGTAATCTTTAAATCGATCAACTTGGCGGTTTCTACCTATCACCACTCTTTCCCTAATGGCCTCACTACTTTCTGACTTTCTAGAAGAGGTCATCTCATCAAATTTCACCGGTGTCACTTCCACATGCAAGTCTATTCGGTCCAGCAAAGGACCACTTACTTTATTCAAATAGCGCTGAACGACACCCGGACCACAGACACATTCTTTCTCAGGGTGATTGTAATACCCACATGGGCAGGGATTCATACTGGCAATCAACATAAAATTTGCAGGATAATCCACAGAAACACGTGCTCGACTGATCGTCACCCTTCTTTCTTCCAAAGGCTGACGCATCACCTCCAAAACTGTCCTCTTAAACTCAGGCAACTCATCCAAAAACAAAACGCCATTGTGAGACAATGAAATTTCTCCTGGCTGGGGATTACCACCACCACCCACCAACGCGACATCACTGATGGTATGATGTGGGGACCTAAAAGGTCTTTGGGCTATCAATGATGCCTCACTTCCCAATTTCCCCGCCACAGAATGAATCTTGGTAGTTTCAAGCGCTTCCTGTAAAGTCAATGGAGGCAATATCGAAGGAAGCCTCTTTGCCAACATGGTCTTCCCTGCACCTGGAGGCCCAATCATAATGACATTATGTCCTCCAGCAGCTGCTATCTCCATGGCTCTTTTGATATTCTCCTGCCCTTGGACATCTGCAAAATCAAAGGCATAGCCTTCCAAGGAACTGTAAAAAATATCCCTGGTATCGGTCACTAAAGGCTCGATATCAATTTCACCATCCAGAAAACCGATCGCCTCTTCCAAAGTCTCCACCCCTATTACATCCAGATTATTCACAATTGATGCCTCAGCAGCATTAACTTTAGGCAATACAATTCCCTTAAACCCTCTTTTCCGAGCCTCAATAGCAATGGGCAATACTCCCTTAATGGGCCTCAAATTCCCATCCAATGATAGCTCCCCCATAATGACATATTGCTCCAATTCAGGAAAAGCTACTTGTTCTGATGCTTTTAATATCCCCATAGCAATGGGTAAATCATAAGCAGAACCTTCCTTACGAATATCTGCTGGCGCAAGATTGATAACCACCTTTTGACGTGGCATTCGGTATCCAAAATATTTTAGCGCTGATTCTACCCTTTGCTGGCTTTCTTTGACAGCACTGTCTGGCAGTCCCACCATATAAAAACTCGTGCCCTGCCCCACATTCACCTCAATCGTAATTAGTATGGCATCCACACCGGACACCGTACTTCCAAAAGTCTTTGCTACCATTTTGATCTCAAATCTGTTATCATAAAAAAAGGAAATCTCCGGTCGAGATTTCCCAATATACTAATTTTAAACCAGTCCTGAATACTACCGACTATTTGATGTTTTGTCTGGGCTTGATGGCTGAACTATCTTTTTCTTCCTCAGAATCAGGCGCTAACACCTTAGGCTTGGCTATTTTCCCACCTTGCTCCAAATCATATAGCTTGGCCTTCAAACCATTGCTTTCTGTCTCCATTTTTTTGATTTTTTTAACAAGACTATTGGCATACATGCTCTGAAACATCCAGGTTACTAAAAACAGTAAAAAGCCTACCGTCAGCCAAACCACCACTTTACCAGCTGTCAACTCCTCTATCCCAAAGCCATTCTTTACGCTGTCAAACGCCAGAAAAAACACCAGCGCTATGGCAAAAAACAGTGCCACTAAAAGCTGAAATATACTTGTTACTTTTTTCATATGTGTAAAGTTAAGATTCCTTACCTAATATACTAAACTGACTGCATTGAGGAAAGTTTCTTATACAATCCTTCTTGACTAATTAATGACTCATGAGTACCTCTTTCTACAATTTCACCCTGTTGGATCACCAATATTTCGTCCGCGTGCTGAATCGTACTCAAGCGATGTGCAATCACCAGAGTGGTTCGGTTGCTCATCAAATTGGTCAAAGCCTCCTGAACCAAGCGCTCAGATTCCGAATCCAATGCAGATGTTGCTTCATCCAAGATCAAAATGGGTGGATTTTTAAGCACAGCCCGGGCAATGCTCAGCCTTTGTCTTTGACCTCCAGAAAGCTTGCTTCCCCTTTCTCCAATATTAGTCTGATAACCATTCTCCAAGCGCTCAATAAATTCGTGTGCATTAGCGATCTTTGCCGCCTCCACCACTGCTTCCTTAGAAACTTCTTCCAAACCAAAAGCAATATTGTTGAAAACAGTATCATTGAAAAGAATGGACTCTTGGGTCACTATCCCAATTTGGCTTCTTAAATCTTCTATTCTCAACTCTTTTATATTTACTCCGTCTACTTTGACAGCCCCTTTCATGGCATCATAAAACCTGGGCACCAGATCTGCTATAGTGGATTTCCCTCCCCCCGAAGGTCCAACTAATGCAATTGTCTTGCCTTTCTCCAAAATAAAATCAATGTCTTTAAGGACCATTTCCTGATCATATCCAAATGACACATGATCAAATTCAATGCTATTCTCGAAACTATTGAGGTGCTTTGGAGAAGCTACCTCCCGAATTTCAGGTGTTGTGTCGATTACCTTGAAGATTCTTTCCGCAGAGGCAAGTCCTCTTTGGATGGTACTCATGGCCCTAGAGATTTCCTTTGCCGGATTCAGTACTTGTGTAAAGAGAATAATATAGGCCAAAAACTCACTCGCACTTAAGTCTGAAGCATTGTTCAAAACCAGACTGCCACCATACAAAAGTATTCCTGCAACCACAAAGACCCCTAAAAACTGGGAAATAGGAGAAGCCAACTCATTCCTTTTGGCCATGGACACATTGATATTGGAGTATTGATCGGTTTCTTCATCGAACTTACTGTACACATAGCCCCTGGCACCAAAGGCTTTGATAACACGCATCCCACCAATAGTTTCATCGAGAATATTGACGATTCTTCCTAAAGACTCTTGACTCTGAATGGCCTTCTTCTTTAATCGTTTGGTAATGCCTCCTATTATCGCACCTGATATAGGAATGATTAGGATAGTAAAAAGGGTGAGTTTTACCGACATGAAAAACAATGCCCCAAAATATAGAATGATGGTTACCGGCTCCCTAAACACTACCCTTAGAGACTGCACCACACTGTTTTCCACTTCCTGCACGTCGTTGGTCATCTTAGACATCAAATCGCCCTTTCGCTCATTGGAAAAATAACCGATATGCATCCCACTGACTTGATCAAAAATATGCATTCGCATGCCTTTGATCACATCCGCCCTTACTTTGGCCAAGACCACACCGGACAAATAGGTAAATAGGTTGGCCAAAAATACTGAAACCACTATTATGATACAGACATAGACCAAAGTCCCGAACTTCCCATAAACCTCAGATACATGAATGAAATAGTAATTGAATAGGTGCATAAAATATTCAATTGTAAAAGCAAATTCGGGCTTCTCAGCAAAACGCTGTAAAGCCTCCGGTTCCACTTGCTCAAAGATCACATCAAACAGCGGTTTCAATAAAGTGAAGTTCAACAAGCCGAAAATAATGGCCAAAAGGGCATAAACGACATAGAAAGGCAAGTACCTCCTAAAAGGGCGTGCATATGCCAAAATTCTGAGATAAGTCTTCATCAGATTTGGTCTGTAACCAGGTAAATTTTAAGATTAATAATTGTAGTCTTCCCTTCCGATATTCACCCTTAGGGACATTTGCGAATAGTTGGTTACCTCTGGACTGTCTAAATCTTGGGCAGTTCTTCGCCGATAGCTGTGCCCTAAATCCAAGAATAAATTATGTCTAAGCATATATGATGCAGTCAAACTCCCCACCATCACCTTGTTCTCCACACCTTGACCTATGGTATGCCCATAAAGTCCCAAACCATCTGTCCCTTGCAATCTGTTTTTCAACAAATCACCTCCCATATTGGTTTCTTCATCAGGATCAGCTCCATAGTAATGGTAAACTCCTGTAAAGTTAAGAGAAAGTTTTGGAAGAGGCTGATACCTTACTATACTAATCATTTCACGGAAGTTAGCTCCCCTTGGGTTGGTAAGAGGCGTCCTGTAATTGGTGTAAGCTTGATATTCTTGCTTTTCTTGATAAGTATAGGGACGGGCTTGGTTATACTCCAGTTGTAAATCCAAATGAGGAATATTGAACACCTCAATGTACTTATAACCTACTTGCAGGCCATGCTTGTTTCTACTTGAGTTTTTCCCATCAATGCCAAAAAACTCTCCAAACACAAACTCATCTAAGGCAAACTGCCCATATAGCTGCATGGATTTGGCAAAGTTCCACTTAAAATCCGTCCCCACCATCACCTGATCCGGAGTACCCAACTGGTGCTCTACCCATCTGAAAAATATCACAGGATTGTAATAGGACCAGTCAGCTTGATTGGCCATCACAGACTCAAACACACCAAGATTAAAGCGCTTTCCAAGATTCATCCCTAAACGATGCATCGAAAACCACTTTTTAGGATACCTACCGTCCGTTGGTCGTCCGTTACCATTTAAAAACACGTCAGCATTCATCTGAGCCCATAAATTGGTATACTGAAGTTTCCACACCCTTGTATTCAGCTTAAAAAACATATAGGCATTTGAAAAGTCGGACAATATCATAGATCGATAACCTTCTCCTACAAAATTCTTATCGTGTCCCATCTGTGCAGAAATATGTTTGCTCACCTGCGCTGTTACATATCCTCTTGCAGAAAAATAACTGTAACCATTATCTCCATATGGCTTCCAAAACCCTTCTCCCGGTACTGCTCCATTGTGCTGGACATAATCACTGGTCCAAGAAGGAAAGATCACTTCATTGGAAGTAAAATAAGTATAAAAGCCGACCTTTCTATCTATACTTCCCCTGAGCACAACCCCCCGTGTATTCCTAAAATTCATCTCATCTTGATTGGAATCAGATCCTCCCCGAAAGTAAATAACAGGGTTAACATGAACGTCAAATACATCATCCCGATGATAATAAAAATCCGAAGGCTTGTTATATATAGTGTTCCACAAAGGATTTTTTGATTTATCGGTTTCCCCATCCACAAACTCCCAATTATCATTTTTGAGGTATTGCAAGTTAAATTGATCAACTCTATTTAATCCATCGCTGTTTAGTGAGTTAAAAAAAGGCGCTACATCATCTCTTCTATATGGCTTAATCCCTGAGTGAAAATACGGATTAAAATCGCCTTTCAATACCTCATACCTATCCAATAAATGGTAATAATCCCGATTAAAAGTGATATACGCACTTTGAGCCATTAAAGCCCCAGAGACAAAAACACCCAATAGTGCTAGCATTAAAAGCTTCTTCATCAGCTAATTTTATTTACTTAAAATAACCTTTCAACCACAAAACTTAGAACAATAATTATTGAATCCACATTTTTTCTCAAAAATATTCCCCCAATTGTATTTTGAATACTCCTATCACCGAAAGCTCTTAAAAAAGAAAAATCAGGCTAGGTAATGACAAAGTGCTTGATTTTTTAGAAATTTGGGCACAATTAGATCACTGAATGCCTTCTGGTTAAATAATTCATTGATAAACATTTGGACGCTTTTAGAAAAAAGGATAACTTTGTGCCTCCATTTGAAAAAGCGACATTTAATATAAATAGGGATTACCATGAAAAAAGACATTCATCCAAACTACAGAGAGGTTGTTTTTTATGACACTTCCAGTGAATATAAATTCATTACCAAGTCTACAATCGAAACTAACGAGACTATCACTTGGGAAGACGGGAATGAGTACCCAGTTTACAAAATAGAAGTAAGCTCTAACTCTCACCCATTCTACACTGGTAAGAAGATGCTATTGGACACTGCTGGTCGAGTAGAGAAATTCAACAGAAGATACAAGAAGAAGTAATCAATTACTTTTCTGTAAAAAAGCGTTTTAAAAGTCTCTTGGAAATTGTATTCCGAGAGACTTTTCTATTTTTGTAGCATGGAGCCAATCACATTATTTGACGACCCAGCATTCCGCGGTTCGTTATTACCGTTTACTTTTACGCGCCCCGTGGCTGACATTCGCGTGGGGATATTAAAGATCAAAGAAAAATGGGAAAAGTACCTTCAAACTTCTGCTGGTTTTTTCACCCAGGATTACCTGAAGGACAAATTCCCTCTTATTGAAGAAAGCAAATTATTCATCAACGGTGGACTTTGCCCTGACCATGGACTGGTCACTGCCATTAAAAAGCTTAAAAAAGGTCAGGCCATTTTCAAAGACCAGTATTTATTGGCTACTTATGTAGACCAACCTGATAATTTCTCCATTGACGAGGTCAAAGAACAAGCTGAACAAGTTCAATACGAGGGAGAAATCACCTTGATCCATCGTAGTTGGCACATCTTCCAGCACAATGCTTTGGAGATCAGAAAAGACTTTGTATTGATTACAGCGAATAGGCAATCTGTAGGAATCCATGACAAACACACTATTGTCTATAACCCTGAGATGGTCTTCGTGGAAGAAGGAGCTGAAATCAGAGCAGCGGTGCTCAATGCTGAAAATGGCCCCATTTATATTGGCAAAAATGCACAGGTTCAGGAAGGCGCTTTGATCAGGGGACCTTTTGCCTTGTGTGAGGGATCAGCAGTAAGCATGGGAGGAAAAATGAGAGGAGATACTACCGTTGGTCCTTTCTCCAAAGTAGGAGGAGAAGTTTCCAATTCGGTTATCTTTGGCTACAGCAACAAAGGCCACGACGGCTTTATGGGCAACACGGTAGTTGGCGAATGGTGTAATTTCGGAGCTGACACGAATATATCCAATCTAAAAAACAATTATGCCCCAGTAAAAATCTGGGATTACACTAAAGGAGGCTTCAGCAATACAGGACTGCAGTTTTGTGGGCTAATGATGGGTGACCACTCCAAGTGTGGCATCAACACCATGTTTAATACAGGCACCGTAATAGGTGTTGGGGCCAATGTATTCGGAGATGGCTTTCCACGTAACTTTGTCCCTTCCTTTGCATGGGGCGGGGCTGCAGGCTTCTCCACTTTCCAGTTCAGGAAGTTTGAAGATACCGCCAGCAAAGTCATGGAGAGAAGAGGACTCGCATTTGATCAGCAAGAAGAATCAATCCTCCATAGGGTATTTGAAATGACCCAAGCTTATCGTATTTGGGATAAAAAAGTCTAAGCAAAAACTAACCCATGCTATTTTCATCCATACCGGGCTTACAGGAAACTAAAGAAAAACTCATCCAGGCCATCAACAACAATCACTTGGCCCATGCCTTGTTATTTCACGGACCTGAAGGGGCTGCCAATTTAAAAATGGCTTTGGCTTTGGCCACATATGTCAATTGTGAAAACAAGGGTGATCAGGATTCCTGTGGCACTTGTAGTTCATGTCAAAAAATGGCAAAGCTCATTCATCCTGACTTGAATTTTACTTTCCCCGTACCTGGCAGCTTGGTCAAAGAAGATGATGATGGAAACAGCAAAAAAACAGACATCCTTGCCCCTTGGAGAGACTTTGTACTGAACAAGCCGTATGGAAATCTCCAAGACTGGATCTATCACAATGGTTTCGAAAAGAAACAACCCAATATTTCCAAAGCGGCTGCCAAAAAAATCATCCAGACCGTATCACTAAAATCCTTTGAGGGAGGCTACAAGACCATTTTGGTATGGATGCCGGAATTAATGCACACTGCCGCTGCCAATGCTTTATTGAAAGTGCTGGAAGAGCCACCAGAAAAGACATTGTTCCTGATGGTAGCCCATCAACCTGAGCAATTGCTGACAACCATCCTTTCCAGAACCCAAAAAGTATTGGTTCGGGCTTTTACAGATGATGAAATTAAAGACCATATCATTTCAGAGGGCTTAAGCTCCAGGGAAGCCGCCTTACAGATTGCTCCATTGGCCAATGGAAATATGCGGGAAGCTTATCGATTGGCTGATCAGGTAGTCGATGAAAACACGGCAAAATTTCGTGATTGGATGCGAATTTGCTTTACTTTAGACATTAACAATATTATGTCTTGGTCAGACAACTTCCAAACCATTGACAAAGAAGGGCAAAAAGCGCTTTTCCTCACTGGCTTGAACATTTTACGCGAGAGCCTTTTGAAGAGAAGCCAACTGGAAAATCTCATGAGAACAGCCCCTTCTGATAGGGAGTTTGTTGAGAATTTCAGCCTCAATGCCATGACAGAAGACAAGATTATGAGTATTTATCAATTGCTCAACACGGCCCATTATCATTTAGAAAGAAATGCAAATGCAAAAATTCTTTTTGCCGACCTTTCTTTTGATATGGCCAAAGTTCTAAGAAGAAAAGAACCTGCATGAAAAAACATGTTATTGGCAGAAGAGAAAAAATAAGCCTTCCAGAATGGGACTTGTTCATGATTTCCGCTAAAGTGGATACCGGAGCCTACACCAATGCCATTCATTGTGAATGGATGGAAGAAAAAGTTATTGACGGTGAAGAAGTTCTGGAATTCAAATTGCTTTCTCCAAAACACCGTCTTTTTAAAGACACTACCTTTAGGACAAATAGATATAGTCTCAAAAAAGTCAAAAACTCTTTTGGAGGAGCTGAATTAAGGTATAAAATCACTACCAAAGTGGTGATGTTTGATGAGGAATTCGAGACGGAATTCACCTTATCTGACCGTTCTAAAATGCGAAATGCCATTTTATTGGGCAGAAAAATGCTTAAAGGCCGGTTTATCGTAGATGTCGATGAAACCAACCTATCCAAAAAATCAAAAGCCTCACAGAAATGAGAATAGCCATATTATCAAGAAACCCAAATTTATACTCTACACGGAGATTAAAAGAAGCCATCGAGGCCGCCGGGCATGATGCCTTGGTCATTGACCATTCACTATGCGATTTGGTGATTGAGCAAGAAGGACCTTCCATCTTCTATAAAGGAGAAAAGTTGTCCAACATACAAGCCATTATCCCAAGAATCGGAGCATCGGTCACCTTTTATGGTACGGCTGTAGTCCGTCAGTTTGAGCTTATGGGCACTTTCTCTGCTGTGGAATCCCAAGCCATTGTAAGAAGCCGAGATAAACTTCGAAGCCTACAAATTCTTTCAAGAGAAGGTTTAGGGATGCCCAAAACAGCCTTTACCAATTTCTCTAAAGGAGGCGAAAAACAATTGATTGACCAAGTTGGTGGAGCACCTTTGATCATCAAATTGCTGGAAGGCACGCAAGGTCTCGGGGTTGTTTTGGCAGAAACCAGAAAAGCCGGCCAATCTGTAATAGAAGCATTCCATGGACTGAAGGCCAGGGTTATAGTCCAAGAATTCATCAAAGAAGCGAAAGGAGCCGACATTAGGGCTTTTGTGGTTAACGGAAGAGTAGTTGGAGCCATGAAACGACAGGGAGAAGAAGGTGAGTTCAGGTCCAATCTCCACAGAGGAGGAAAAGCCACGGTCATCAAGCTTTCTACAGCAGAAAGAAAAGCAGCATTGGGCGCAGCAAAAGCCTTGGGGTTGACAGTAGCTGGAGTGGACATGCTTCAATCTGCCCGGGGCCCTTTGATCCTAGAAGTCAACAGCTCTCCCGGCCTGGAAGGCATTGAAAAGGCTACAGGAATCAATATTGCAGGAAAAATCGTTGAATTCATCGAAGCTTCCGCCAACAGAAAAACAACTAAAAGAAAAATCAAAGAATAATGCAGCCTATCAAAATAGGAACCAGAGGCAGCAAACTTGCGCTGTATCAAGCTTATCACATTGCAGACCTGCTTAAGGAAAAAGGACTCCAAACAGAAATTGTCACTATAGAAACCAAAGGAGATAAAATTCTCGATGTCTCCATTTCAAAAATCGGAAGCAAAGGGGTTTTTACTGAAGAATTGGAAGACCAGTTAGCTTCTGGTGAAGTGGATATCGCTGTTCACAGCGCCAAAGACATGCCTTCCAGTTTACCTGAAGGTTTTGAGTTAATCTCTTTTACCGAGCGTGAAAAAGTCAATGATATTATTCTCAGCCACAAACCTGAGATTGATTATAAAAATCCAGAAAAACCTTTATTACTGGGCACTTCTTCCACTAGGAGAGTTGCCACGTTGAAGCATTTCTATCCCCATATCCAAACCGTAGAAGTAAGGGGCAACCTACAGACCCGTATTAAAAAAATGGAATCCGGAGTTTGTGACGCCTTACTTTTGGCCTATGCGGGAGCGCATAGAATGGGTTATGATGACATGATTCGTCATGAACTTTCTTTGGATGAGTTTACTCCTGCCGTAGGTCAGGGAAGCATTGCAGTAGAAGCTTCACACAGACTGGATAGCGACCTTAAAAAACTTATCATTGCAGCCACCCACCATCAACAGACAGGATATAGGTTGATTGCAGAACGCAGCTATCTAAAAGTACTGGAAGGTGGATGCAGCATTCCTGTCTTCTGCTTGGCCAACTATCAAAACGGGACAATTTCCCTCAATGGAGGCATTGTAAGCCTAGACGGCCAAGAAAGAATACAGCATAGTATTTCTGGAGCTGCTGAAAAAGCAGAAGAACTTGGTAAAATGCTAGCAGAAAAAGTGATCCAATCCGGTGGAGACAGAATATTAGCAGAAATCAAAAGGAACCTTAACAAGTAACTTATGAACAAGAAACTTTTATGGTTTGCCTATTTACTTCCACTGGTATTCTCATGTGCTTCTGAAAAAGATGCTTTAATCAAAATACACACACGTCATGGAGACATCTATGCGATCTTGTACGACGAAACCCCAAAGCATAAGGCCAACTTCATCGACCTAGCGGAATCTGGCCGTTTCGATTCAACAGAATTCCATCGGATCATTGAAGATTTTATGATTCAAGGAGGCGATGTTTTTACCAAGGAGGGGTTACCGGAATCCGAACAGTATACCATTCCGGCGGAGTTCAATAAAAACCTCATCCATGAAAAAGGCGCCATAGCTGCTGCTCGCCAAGGTGACAACATCAATCCGGAACAACGCTCCAATGGCAGCCAATTTTATATTGTGGAAGGAAAAGTCTATTCCGAGTTGGAGTTGACCACGGACATGAAAAGGCTACAAAAGTATTTCATGAAATACATCACCTTGGAAAGTAGAAAGGATCTGGCCAAGCGTTACATCGATCTATACAACTTTGGAGATTTTAATGGAATGACCCAATTGATGCTTTCCAAAAAAGATGAAATGGAAGAGTTCCTCAATATCAACTTGGACAAAAAGCTTACGACACAACAAATCAATACCTACACCACTGTTGGAGGCACACCACATCTAGATGAGGAATATACTGTATTTGGCAAAGTCATCAAAGGAATGGATGTGGTAGAGAAGATCGCTGCTGAAAAGACAGATGATATGGACGTACCTGTCGACCCTGTCTATATCACAGTAGAAGTGGAAAACATCTCAAAGAAAAAAATCACCAAAGAATACGGTTTTGAATACACAGAAGAACAATAAACCATCAATCTTAATTACTGGAGCCAATGGACTTTTGGGACAAAAGCTGGTAAAGCGTTTGATCGAAAAAGGTTCATTTGAAATTATCGCCACAGGAAGGGGCGCTTGCAGGCTTCCTGAGTCTTGGAAGGATTATACCTATGCTTCTATGGACATCACTTCTCAGGAAGATGTCAAAAGTGTCTTTACCAAATTCAAACCGGGCCTAGTCATTCATGGAGCAGCCATGACCAATGTGGACCAATGTGAAACGGAAAAAGAGGCATGCTACCAACAGAATGTGGCTGCAGTGCAACATATCATCAAAGCTTGTGAGCAACATGCCTCCTACATGGTTCATGTCTCTACTGACTTTATTTTCGATGGAGAAGATGGACCTTATGATGAGGCTGCCAAACCAAATCCGGTCAATTATTATGGAGAGACCAAATTATTGGCTGAAGAGCTCATCCAACAATCAAACATCAATTGGGGGATTGCCCGGACCGTGCTGGTTTATGGTATTTCCCACGATATGAGCCGCTCAAACATTGTGCTTTGGGTAAAAAACTCCATCGAACAGGGCAAAGACCTACAACTGGTAGACGACCAACTCAGAACTCCTACACTTGCGGAGGACCTAGCCGAGGGCTGTATATTGATGGCAGAACAAAAGGCCAAGGGTATTTTTAACATCTCTGGGGAAGAGTTATTGACCCCCTACGACATGGCAATAAAAACAGCTGACTTTTTTAAATTGGACAAATCCAAGATCAATAGAACAAACTCAAGTACCTTTACCCAACCAGCAAAAAGACCCCTTAAAACAGGTTTTAACATTCAAAAAGCTAAAACTCAGTTAAATTATCAGCCAAAAAGTTTCAATGAAGGGATTGATATTCTAGCAAAACAACTTAATTTAGCTAATTGAAAAAATTAATATTTATTTGAAGAAGTCCAATTTCTTCTCCTCTACTATGAAATTCACTCCCAAAATAAGTTATTATCTATGTTATGAAGGATGCATTCCCAACCAAGGAAAGTGCCTAATGACAGTCTGATATTTTGGAAGGATGGAAATAGAAAAGTGGAAAGATAGGAATTGGGTTTATGAACTATAAATAATTAAAAATCTAGGTTTTAGACTCAAATATACAATTCAAATTTAAACTCACTATGTATAGAAAACTTCTATCCTTCTTAATTTTTCTACTTCCCATTTCCCTATTTGCCCAAGAGGCTGCTCCTGCGGAAGAATTAAGTTTTGGACAAAGAATAGACCAATCCTTTCAGCCAGTTGCAGATGCTTGGGAAAGCCTGGTACTTTATCCCATTCCAATCGGCGAATACAACATCCCTTTCATCCTTATTTTATTAGTAGTAGGTGCTACTTTCTTCACCATTTATTTTGCCGCCCCAGGTATCACAAAGATGCCATTGGCCATCAACACGGTCAGAGGCAAATATGACGATATGGAGAAAACTTATAAAGATCCTGAAAGTGGAGATATAGTAGTAGATGAAAGTAAAGGAGGAGAAGTAAGTCACTTTCAAGCCTTGGCCACTGCAGTTTCTGGAACAGTGGGGCTTGGAAACATCGCTGGTGTAGCTGTTGCCATTGCTCTTGGTGGACCGGGAGCTACTTTCTGGATGATTGTTTGTGGCATCTTAGGTATGAGCACAAAATTTGTTGAATGTACTCTCGGAGTAAAATATAGAGATATTGAAGATGACGGAACAGTACACGGCGGACCGATGTACTACCTTTCTCGTGGATTAGGTCATGACCTGAAAAAAGGTCGTTTGGGTCAGTTTTTGGGTGGCCTATTCGCTGTACTTTGTGTGGGTGCTTCTTTTGGTGGCGGTAATGCTTTCCAATCTAACCAGGCAGCTTCCCAGCTTTCAAATTTATTGGGAATCAACTTTCAAACCAATGGCTTTTGGATAGGTGTTGGACTTGCTGTTTTGGTAGCCATTGTGATCATTGGTGGCATCAAAAGAATCGCTAACATTACTGAAAAGATCGTTCCTTTCATGGCCGGTGTATATGTATTGGCCTCCTTGATCATCCTAGGAGCCAATTATGACTATATTGATGATGCCTTTGGTTTGATTATAGAAGGAGCTTTCACACCAATGGCCGGACTAGGTGGTATGGTGGGAGTAATCATCGTAGGCTTCCAGCGTGCGGCATTCTCCAATGAAGCAGGAGCTGGGTCAGCAGCCATTGCTCACTCCGCTGTAAAAACCAAATTCCCTGCCAGTGAAGGGGTGGTAGCCTTATTGGAACCGCTTATCGATACCGTGATCGTCTGTACCATGACCGCCTTGGTCATCATCTTTTTCAATATTGACGGTGGTTTGAAAAATGTAGAAAGCATCTTTAATTACGGGGGAGATGGAAGTGGAAATGTAATCTTAAAAGACGGCGGCGCATCTGTCGGTGGAGTGGAGTTGACCACTATGGCCTACGACGCAGTAATTCCTCATTTCTCCTATGTATTGACCGTAGCTATTATTTTGTTTGCTTTCTCTACCATGATTTCTTGGTCTTACTATGGACTTCAATCTTGGAAATTCTTATTCGGAAGAAGTAAAACAGCCGACCTCACATATAAGATGCTCTTCATTGCTTTTATTGTGATCGGTGCATCCACTACCTTAAATGCTGTCGTGAAATTCTCAGATGCCATGATCTTGGCACTGGTATTCCCGAACATGATTGGGCTTTTCTTCCTTTTCCCTAAAGTAAAAAAGGAGCTGAAGAGATACACTGATGCCATCAAAAAAATGTAACCCATAAACTTTCGTGTGATAAATACCTTGTCCTACTTAAATGGCAAGGTATTTGAATTTAATGGAGGTAGTATTTAAATCTTATCAAGTAAAAGCTCCACAGTAATGAAAAAAATTTGTCTTGTAATTATCGCAATCCTAGGGATCAGTGCTTCTCTTCAAGCCCAGGACTTTTCCATTGGTCCTAAGCTGGGTATTTCTCAAGGAAACATCAAAGTGAATGGTGATGGGTATGAGAGCGGAAGTGATAAGTTCGGTTATCATGTAGGTGCCTTTGTGAGAATGGGCGGCAACTCACTTTATCTCCAACCAGAAGTTCTTTATGTAAACACTGGTGGCGAAATCAAAGAAACCCAAGGAATGGAAGAAAAAACCTATGAAGCGTCCTTCAACCGTCTTGATGTCCCTGTGATGCTAGGATTTAAGTTGGGAGATATCTTCAGAATCCAAGGAGGTCCAGTGGCCAGTTTCCTTCTGAACTCAGAATTTGAGGATGAACTCAATGGAGCAACTGTTCCAGATTATAAAAGCTCCACCATTGGCTATCAGGCCGGTATAGGCGTAGACATCGCCAATATGATCATTGATTTGAAATATGAAGGATCTCTGAGCAAGCAGGCAGAAAGTATTGCTGGACTGGAAACTGACCAAAGACAAAATCAGTTGATACTATCACTTGGCCTCAGGTTGTTCTAAGCCAAAAGCCATTGATAAAAATGCGGATGGAAAATGATTTTCATCCGCATTTTTATTTTACCTCATCCAAACCTACCCGAGGTTTTTCTTTCATTTTCTTATAGGCAGAGGGAGTAATACCTGTTACTTTTTTAAATTGATTGGAAAGATGCTGCACACTGTTGTACCCTAGCCTCCAGGCAATTTCACTAAGCTGCAGTTCTTGATTAAAAAGCAACTCCTTGGTCTTCTCCAGTTTTAACCGAATAAAGAATTTCTCAATGGTTATCCCCTGATCTTGGCTGAATAAATGACTGAGTTTACTATAATCTTCATTGATTTCCTTGATAAGATAACTTGACAAATTCAAAGATGTCGGGATCTCTTCCTCCTGAAGCAGCTGATAAAGCTTACTTTTGACCTTCTCAATCAACCTACTCTCTTTTGTCCTGATCAGCCCAAATCCCAAGGACTTTAGTTCATCTTCCAAATGTTTTTCCTGCTCATTGGTCAAGGCATGAGTGACGGTCACTTTTCCTAATTCAACACCACTGATCGGCACCTCTAATTTCCTAAAAATGTCCTCAACTGCCATGATGCAGCGTGGGCAAACCATATTTTTGATCAAAATCTCTGACATACTCTTTAAACTGATCTTTCTGGCAGGAAGTTCGGAAATTTTCTTCCTCTACATGACTTAAGAGTAGATAAAATCCAAAACCATTAATAGCTTTGCTTTCAAATAATCTTCCCTTATTTTGGACTAAGCATGGCCCCAGTACTATGAGCAATAACACTATCAAGATGATCTTTGACCGAAAATCCATGGATGACAAAACGCTTTTGGACCTCTACCGCTCTTTGCTTCTTCCCAGAAAGATAGAGGAAAAAATGCTTATCCTCCTGAGGCAGGGAAAAATCAGCAAATGGTTTAGCGGTTGGGGTCAGGAAGCTATATCCATTGCCGCGGTAAAGGCCTTGGAAGAAGATGAGTTTATATTGCCCATGCACCGAAATCTGGGTGTATTTACAGCTAGGGATATCCCTTTGGAAAGGCTATTTGCCCAGTTTCAAGGAAAAAAGTCAGGTTTTACCAAAGGCCGTGATCGATCATTTCATTTTGGGTCAATACCCCATCATATCGTAGGAATGATTTCACATCTCGGCCCTCAACTGGCTGTAGCCAATGGAATTGCCCTAGCCCATAAGCTCAAAAAAAATCCGAAGGCCACACTGGTTTTTACTGGAGATGGTGCCACTTCTGAGGGGGACTTCCACGAAGCACTCAATGTGGCTGCTGTCTGGCAGCTTCCCGTTATTTTTGTAATAGAACACAATGGCTATGGTCTTTCCACTCCCAGTGAGGAGCAATTCAAATTCAAGCAGTTTATTGATAAAGGCCCAGGTTATGGCATAGAATCCATCAAGGTGGATGGCAATAACATTTTAGAGACTTACCAGTGCCTGAGCAAACTGGCAAAAGACATCCGTAAAAAACCACATCCCATTTTAGTAGAAGCCATGACCTATCGGATGCGGGGGCACGAAGAAGCTTCTGGCACTAAATACGTACCTACAGCTTATTTCGAAGAAGGCAGCTCAAAAGACCCCGTGGAAAACTTTGAGGCCTTCTTAATATCGGAGGGCATCTTAAATCCTAAATTGCAATCAAAGATTATCAATGAAATCTCAACAAAGATTGAAAAGGGATTGGAAAGTGCTTTTGCAGAAATGAAAAGTGAAGCCTTTACTGAAGAAGAAATCGGTGACCTTTATAAGCCTTTTACTTGCAAGCCTAGTATAGCCGATCATAATCAAACTAGCGAGAAAAGATTCATCGATGCCATAAGTGATGGGCTACGGCAAAGCATGCAAAGATTCCCCAACTTGATCCTGATGGGGCAAGACATCGCCACTTATGGAGGTGTGTTCAAAATTACCAATGGCTTTATGGAAGAATTTGGTGCCGAGCGCGTCAGAAATACACCTTTGTGTGAAAGCGCCATTATAGGTACTGCTTTAGGTCTTTCCATCAATGGCCATAAAGCCATGGTGGAAATGCAATTTGCTGACTTTGTAAGCTGTGGTTTTAACCAAATTGTAAATAACCTCGCCAAAATTCATTACCGTTGGGGGCAGCATGCCGATGTGGTCATCCGCATGCCTACTGGCGCAGGCGTTGGGGCTGGGCCATTTCATTCCCAATCCAATGAAGCTTGGTTTTTTCATACCCCTGGCTTAAAAATTGTCTATCCATCTTCTCCTTTTGATACCAAGGGTCTGCTTGCTACAGCACTTGAAGACCCCAATCCCTATTTATTCTTTGAACACAAAGCACTTTACAGGGCCATCAGCGAGCAGGTTCCTGATGATTATTACACCTTGGAAATTGGAAAAGCAAACTGGATCCGGGAAGGGAAGGATGTAAGCATCATTACCTATGGCATGGGGGTACATTGGGCCAGGGCTGTAATGGAGGAATTAGATGTCAATGGAGATTTATTGGACCTGAGAACCTTGCTGCCTTGGGACAAAGAGGCTGTAAGGAAAACTGCTGAAAAAACAGGCAAGGTAATTATCCTCCACGAAGACTGCTTGACTGGAGGAATCGGCGGGGAAATCGCTGCATGGATAGGCGAACACTGTTTTGAGTCACTCGATGCACCTGTGATGAGGGAAGCTGGCTTGGACACCCCAGTACCTTTTAGTTCAAACTTGGAAGAGAACTTCCTTCCCAAAAATCGCTTCAAAGAAAAACTTCAACGCTTACTGGAATATTAAAACAAAAAAAGAGGCTGCCCCTGATACTGACAGCCTCATGCCCAAACCTATGCTAATTTGGGATTAGAAATAAATGTATTTCTTTCTCCCTTGGGCATCCTTGATGCGTACATATAACCCTTCCACATTTCTGTTGGTAATTTTATAATCTCTTTCAAAGCCTTTCTCAACTTTCACATGATCGCTGGCAATTTTACTGTTGCTCTCATCGAAAATATCTACCTGAGTACCAGCCTGCTCAATACCGATAACAGTCAGGTTAATGGTATGATTATCCGTAGCTTTACCAAAGGCTACAATCGGCATTTCAAAAACCACTTTTTTCTCCTCAGTTTCTACGTTATAAATGGCTACCTCGTCCTTTGTTTTGATTTTGATAGAGTAGTCCCCTTCTGGTAATTCTGAAAGATTATAAGGAATCTTCATGGGAGTTTTCGCATTGTATTTATTTCGCGCAAGGAGCTTATTGTCCTCATCTAAAATAGAGACTACTACTTTTCCCACTGGCACCCTAAAAGTGATGTTTACTTTTTCATTGGTTGCCTCGACCATAGTTACGGCCATTAAACTTTCTTTCGCTGGTGTTTCTGGTTCTGAAGCTTTTGCTAGGAATATCATTCCAAATACAAAAATTGATGTTAATAATGCTTTCATGACGGTGTTTGTTTATTTTTTTGAATGTTATAGTTTTTGATTTCAGTTGTACATCCACTAACACCAATTGCGTACCACACCAATTTTACCCTCTTTTATTTGGAATAATTTATTTTTTCAAAATGACTAAAATGTTAAAAGTTATTGATTTCCCCCTATTTGGCATGGGGTAAAAATCCATACACCTGTATCAATACAGGATAACTGTTCGCTAAATTGATCGAAAACAGTACACGTTTAATCGATTATATGCTAAAATCCATCTTTCAAATTATTGTTCCAACATCAAAAAATTAATATTTATTATTTTAATTTTCTCTTAAATTAATTTTGACATTCCTCAATTAAGACTGTACGATTGTTCTATATCGGACAGATTACTGTACTAATGTGACACAAAATTCAGCATACTTTCACTACTTCTTCAATAGTTTGGCACACATAATTGCCCCTATTCCTTCCTCTAACTTCTCAGACTTTCTCTTTTATCAAGTGCTTTTTGATCATCTCAAGAACTAAAAACCATAATTACCGAACAGAAAACCATTTGGAGTAATATGGCATAATGATTGGCCAGTCACGAAAAAACATAACCAACTATATTATGAAAAAGCAATTATTAATGATCGGTCTTATGGCCGTAGGCACTTTTGGATTGATCTCCTGTAACAATGATGAAAATGATGAGATGCCCAAAGCCAGTGTGACTGTTAAGGCAAGGACGATTGCAAATGACAGTCAGCCTGATGAAAATGCACGTCTTATCTCAGGCGCCAATATTATTAGTGCCGAAGCCTCCATTGCCAACTTAAGCATACAGGGAGGAAGTGAGAGCTCTGACAGCACTCAAGTTCCAATCAAGCAGGGCAGTTCCTTTACCCTTGGACTTGTCCAAAGCGCTTTGCCTCTCAGCAAAACTTTGGAAACGGTGACTTTGGATCAGGGGACCTATTCGAAAATCTCTTTGCAGTTCCAAAGTGATGACAGCTTGATGGATGGTGACGCGATGTTTGAAAAAACATTACAGATCCATGGCAATGTTAATGAGCAGCTATTGACAATTTATACGGATAATGAAGAAATACTATCAGCCATGGCTGAAGGAGGAAGTCTAAATATTGAAGGCAATCAGGAGTTGTACCTTAATTTTGACCTGAACAGATTATTGGAAAATGTAGACCTTACCTTGGCCGTGGATGGAAATAGTAATGGCACCATTGAAATTGAACCCAATAACTTGGATGGTAATAGGGACATCTACCTCACCATTATTGGCAATTTGGAAAATGCCCTGAGCATATCCACAGACTAAAAATAAAAAAGGCGCTTTGAGCATTCAAAGCGCCTTTATCAAAAATTATCTTTTTGTATTAAAGAGCAGAGATGTATTTACCCTGTCCTTCTTCGTTTCTTACTTCAAATACCAAGTTATCAAGAGAAGCTACTTTTTCGAATTTGAAAACTTTTCCAAATTTGTTACCGGCAATCTCTTGTTCGAAGATCACGTTTCCTTGATCAAGGATTCTTACAAACTTCCTAGATTCTCCCGAAGACTTCACCAAGAAAGCAATATTATTGTCATCAAGAACTTTTACTTTAGTAAAGAAATCTGCTTTCGCTGCGGTAGCGCCTACGAAAAGATCTTTATTTTGTATAGTTCCTTGCTCTGGAGTGAATACTTCAAAGTTGTACTCTCCGTCTGCCAAGGCAGAAAGGTCATACTTCTTAGCAAAAAGCTTGTCACTAGAAATGATATCTTTGAAAATAACTGAGCTATTTTCGTCTTTGATTCTTAAAAGTACTTTACCGCTTGGTACGGCCAAGAACTTCAACTGAACCTTCTTGTCTCCTACTTTTTCAATTTTAACTGTTTTTTCGTCCAGGTCAGAACCTGTTTTCGCGAATGTACTTACTGAAATACTTAACGCTACTAATGTTGCAATAATTAATCTCATTTTTTAGAAATGTTAATAGGTTTTGAATTTTTTTAAACCTCCAAGTCTCTGCTGAGCACTTGTATTTTCTAGAGGCTAATTATTTTGGGTGCTTTGTTTGATCATTGATCACACTACAAATGTAAAACATAGTGTTATTAATTACAAAATATATAATAATAATTATTCAAAATTAACGATTCAATAATATTATAAGTAAATCATTAGTTATTTTGTATTTCCATGTTTTAAACTATGAATATACATGACGCCGGCTAGGCGCCAAATATTATTTGGATAAAACTCTTATAAGCCATAGAGAACCAAGCGATAAATAACTTGAAAAAAGTTTTCCTGACATTATCTAGGGATTTATTGCAAACGTTTCCGCTCAAAAAAATAAACCTATTTTACGCTATTCAACAATTCTCTCATAAAATGAACACTATTATCAAACCTTAAAAATCAATAACTGCAAAAAAAGAAGTCAATATCTTGAAATCTCAAACCACTCACACCTTACTTACAGTTTAAGCCCACACACAAATTGAGCAATCGATAGCACAAGAGTCGACAAAATTTAAATTGGCTGATGTAAAATGATTGCATCGTGCCCTCTGGCGCTCACAACCATAATTCCTTTTGTTGGTAACAAAAACTGTATCAAAGGACAAGGTCATTATCAACCTTTGCCTTCCAACAAACCATTCAGAATGATGGCACCAAACATTACCTTAGACCATGAAAGATGTCACTTGTCCCAACCTCAACCAACTTGTAATGAGCATAATTTTCTTGACTTTTCTATAGTTTTATGAATGAAAATATGACTTATCCTGCCGTTGGTACATCTTGATATGCTTAAACATTAGAACATCCTTTTGTCCATGGATTCAATGACTTGCTCTCCTCATCCTTAGCAAATACTCTTGGATTCAGAATAAGCAATCCAAAATGCATTTGGGCATGGTAAATATTTTGGAAGACAAATAATCACATCTATGTTTGCTTGACTAGTAGTAAGACAGACCTCTATCTAAGTGTTTCAAAAATTATTTTAAGAAAGCAAGTCCATAAAGCTTAAGACTGATTTACCTCTCACTCGGAAATATGGCTAAATCCAATATTTTTAATTCTGAATCAACACACCAAAAAACGTAAACCAATCCAATAACACCAACTCAAAAACATATACGCATAAAAAAAGGCTGCCTATAAATAGACAGCCTCCAAATTCTTTGTTGGTTTTAGTTTTAAAGAGCAGAAAGGTATTTTCCATCTCCATCTTCGTCTCTTACCTCAAATACAAGGTCATCAAGAGAAGCTACTTTTTCGAATTTGAATAGTTTACCGTACTTGTTTCCCTCAAAGGAATCTTCAAAGATCACATGCCCCTTGTCCAAGATACGGATGTACTTTTTGTCATCACCTTTAGATTTCACCAAAAGAGCCACATTCTTATTGTCTATCACTTTCACCTTGGTGAAGTAATTGGAACCAGCAGATTTCTCTTTGCCTAAAGTCACTTCAAAATTATTGATAGTTCCCTGTTCACGGGTAAACACCTCAATTTCATAGTCACCTTCAGCCAAAGCAGACAAATCATAGTTCTTCTTGAATTCCTTGCCTGTTTTGATAACTTCCTTATAGATAACGCCCTTGTGTGAATTCTTGATCCTTACCAAAACATTTCCGCTTGGCTCGGTCAAAAACTTGAGCTGTACTTTCTTGTCCCCGATTTTCTCCAGGACCACCTTTGCTTCTTTTTCTTCTTTCTTGAGGTCTGTGTGACCTGCGGTACGGGCTGTTGCATTAAGTGAAATGCATAGCGCCATCATTGTTGCAATAATTAATCTCATGGTTTTAAAATTTTAAGGGTTAATAAAATAACTCTTTCAAACCTCCCAGCTGTCCGTCCGAACAGCCAGATATTACTGAGGCTAATTACTTTGGGCAGGTACTATTAATTAGTGAATCACGTGATTGTAATTCAAACGTAAAAAAGAGGATTCATAATTGCAAATACTACAACAATAAATATTATTCATTAACAATTTAGCAATAATAAGCACTAACCGATAATTATTCAATATTTTCACCTAGAAACCGTTTGCAACATCTATAAAACACAACTTAAGCCATCTTTTTTACTGATTATTTACAAATTTTAAAATTTTACCCTCAAAAAATATTCTTTTAATGCGTTAAAAAAAATCACTCTTTAACCTTTAATTTATAGAAAACATTGTAATCCCGCTCTATTTCCGGATCTCCATTGTCATTCACAAATAAGACACCTAATTCATCTGCGAAGTCCACAACCCCATGTACCGGCAGCTTGTCAATGACTCCTATTTGCTCACCATCTTTGACATAGATATAATAAGGCTTGGCATATTGATCATTGGCCTCTTGGAATTCCGGCAACTTATAATACTCCTCACTTTTTGCTCTCAATTCCTTCATGACCTCTTTCGGAATCCTCGTATAAAACCCTACCAGATAACCATCTCCAAACACCCTCAAATCTGTAAATAAGGGATAGTCATCAAACCATCGCTCAGTATTCAGGTCTACTTCCCGAGCTTCATCAGGCCTGTAACGGTGAGTCAAGCGCACAGTATCGATCAATATGGGCGCCTCGCCTTTATAATCATAAATAAACAACTGATTGCCTACGGTAGGCAGCAGGGCCATTTCCATAGTTTTTCTATTCATGGCCACCAACGGGAAGGCCTGACCTACAAACCTTTCTTTGGCCCTAGGCTCCCAAGTCTCTGGGAAAGTGGTAATCATTTCCTGACTTTCTTTTTCAATATCATAGTTAAATATTGTCTCTGCCAAGCCATAAAACTTCGGCCCTAACTCCTCGGCACTGATCTCCTTGTGATCAAAAGCATTGGGTTCCTCGCCTATGATATAGCCATTCCCGTTTTTGACATAAGGGGTGAAGGTGGTCCTATTGCTATAAATGGAAATAGAGAAAAGCCCAGCTCTCTCAGAGGGAAGCTCTTTGATCTTCTTTCCTTGATAATCAAAAACATGATAGCCTGTCATAAGGTTTTGGGCTACCCACAGACTATCATCCAACAACCTGTACCCTGTACCAAAACTTCCTATGCCATCAGGTCCATCATGAAGAATATCAAATTCTTTGATGACTGCCCCTTTCTCATCTACCAAAAGCGGTTGACGGCTTTTGGTGTTTCTCAAAAGGTAATAACCCAAACTGGCCATATGATCATCCATCACCAAAGGTTCCAGCTCATGCACCACGAGTGAATCCACCACTTCCAGTTCAAGCGGTGAAGTGGGACCTTGTTCTTTTTTCTTTTCAGATGTACTACAGGCAAATAGCCCTAAAACTAAAGTAAGGGCATAACTATACTGAATGTGTGGAAATTTCATAGTGATGGATAATATGATTTTTGAGAGAGTTACAAAACGATTGCCATTTTCAACAACAAGTTAAGAAAACGTATTAAAAATCTTTTAGTTTCAAAACTATTTTTATAGGTTTATTATACGTCAAGCATTTTCAAACTCAATCATGAAATACATTTTTACTTATATCACATTCTCTTTGCTATTATCTGCTTGTAGATCATCCTCCTCTGAGCAGAACGCTGAAAACATAATCTCACTGGAAAATACCAAAAAACTTCAAGCAAAGAACCTTGAAATCATCAATGCCATTCCTTTGGAAACCACCTCAGAGAACTTGATGGGAAACAGATTAAGAATCAGAAAATCCTCATCCCATTTATATATCATGGATGAAGAAAGCAAACGAAAAAGTCTCCATGTTTTTGCACCAACCGGCAATTATATCGGAAAAGCTATTGAAGAAGGTGAAGGCCCTGAAAACATTCCATCCTTGGATGATTTCTTTATAGGTTCTGATGGAAAATTGGAACTACTATCCACGGTGGGAGACATGGCCACCATTTATCAAATCGACACATCAGGAAGTCCTAATGTCAAATTCAAATCAGAATATGTAGCGACATCTTTCACCAAACTCCCAAATGATGAGTACTTACTCTGTGGCGGATATAACCTTCCTATAATTAAAAACAGGGTGGTCAAAGTATCAGCAACAGGTGAAATAGCAGATACTTATCTTCCAAATGATTATTCAGGAAAGTTACTTCCCATGACAGAGCGAAACTTCTTTCCCTCTGGTGATAACGTCAATTTTATTGAGTCATTCGATCATCAAGTCTATCAATATATAGGGGATTCATTAACCCCGATTTTTGAAATAGACTTCGGTGCATATGCCATTCCATCATCTTATTGGGATATGGATTTTATGGAAGGATTTTCCATGCTAAATGAAAAGGGGTTTGGCAACATCACTGCCATTTTCCAAGCAGATCTATACACTATGATTGAATGTATGTTCCAAGGACCTTTTGGTGTTTATAAACAACTTTTATTCTTGGAAGATGATAAAAATTCAAAATACAGTATTCAAATAAATGAAGATGAATCTCCTGTTTTCTATTACCCTATAGGAATAGATCAAGAGGGACACTTTCTCTTTCTCACTTATCAAGATTCGCTCAAAGACTATTTAGCTAAATCAGGACAGCCTTTTAGCTTTTCTCTGCCTGAAAGTGATTTCAACTTCCCAGTTATCATTTCTGTCAGCCTAACTCCTTGATATATGAAACAGTATCATCTATTTTATCTTTGTCTAATCATCTGTTTCTTCAGCGCTTGTAATCATAACTCCAAACCATTAAATCTTCCCCAAGAGCTTGAGGTCATTCCAACAAATGACGGTACCAAACATATTTGCTTTGAATGTGATAATCAGGTCGTGGTCTATTTAAACGCAGAGAAACTTAACCTACATGCACTTTCAGGCGCTTTTGGATGGGCTGACACAAAGGTAAAATACCCGGACATAGCCTTTATCTTCTATCTAAGCGGTAAGGACAAAGAAAAAATCAAGCGAGAGCTCTCAGGTTACCATTTTCCTTTCCCAGTGCTTTATGATCCTTCCGGTTCATTTTACCAACTGAATAAATTGGACACGGTATCGCTGGACAACAAAAACCTTTTACCTTTTTTGATTAAAAACCATCAATCTAAGGGTCTGGCCCAAATTGGCATGATCAATTTCTTTTACCAACAACTTGAAGAACTACTAAAAGAGAATTAATGAAATCAACTTTTTTTACAGCCTCCATATTTATTCTGTTTTTTTGTCTATCCTGCAAAAAGCCCACCCAATCGGATGAAAACATCATCAGCATTTCTTTATCCGAAAAAAAGGAAATCCCTATGAGTGAGATCATCAGCAAGATCGAATATATTGTGCTGCCTGATAATTTCAACTTCTCCTTTGTCGACGAAATCCTTTTTACAGGGGAGTACTATTTCTTCTGTGACTTTGGACATACTTATAAAATAGCTATTCTTGATAAAAATTTTAATTTAAAAGGCACCATCGAAAACTATGGAGAGGGACCGGGTGAATACCAATACATCACTGATGCCTGCATCAATAGTTCCAAGAAAAGCCTTGACATCCTTTCTAACCACAAGCTTCTTCGCTTTGATTTTAAGGGGGATTTTATCGAAGAATTCAAAGTGCCCTATATTATTTCCAAACTGGAACACCTTCAGAACGATGATTATATCATTCATATCCACCCTTGGGTAAAAAGCATTACTGCTAAAAATAATGAATCCTTAAGCAACTATTTACTGTATCAGTGGAACACCAATACAAATGATTTAACACCCATTTTACCCAATCCCTATGAAGGTCAAATCCCCTTTATGAGCGAATCCAATATCCTGAAAAAAGTAAATAAGGATTACTTCTTCACCAAATCATTTACCGATTCCATCTACTGGATCAGGGGCGATCAAGTAGTCCAAAAATATCATCTAGAGTTTAGAAACAAACTAATCCCAATGAAGCTTTTACAAGAAAATGACATGGTCGAGCTACTGAATAATCCCAATACAAGAGAAAGGTATATTTATCATTTTGCCAGACTATTCGCCAGTGAGGATTATATGATTGATTCCTATCAAGAAAACGGCAATGGCACCTTAATTTATAATAGGCACACTGGAAAATCCATTTCGAGTACTCAATTCAAAAACGATATTGATCATGGACTATCCTACCTAAGCCCCAGATTTCTCCAGGATAATATTATCTTCAATATCTTTTCTCCTGAATCATTGATGGAACATGATAAAAAACACCAAGAACAATTATCACAGGTTAATAATGCATTCACCAAAATGGCCAAAAAACTCAATCGCGATTCCGGGAGTATCTTGGTCAAGTATCATTTGAAATAGTCCTTTTCTAAGCTATAAAAAAGCACAACCTCCAAACCCAACTTAAAACAGCGCAGGACGTATAAAACACCATATAAATTCTTTGAAACATGAGAAGTCCTGTACTGTTTTCGCTCTTTCTATTGATATTTTTTGGCTGTCGATTACCCAGTCATGCCCAAGATTTCTACTTTGGAGCCACCCTCAGCCCGAGCATAAGCCATGGAAAAATGAAAAAGGATGCTGGCACGCTTATTTTACCAAGCTTAGGCATAGATATCCTTTATCAAATTCCAGAAACACCCATATTCATTGGCTCTGCCTTGAGTTATGGCCAATATGGCACCAAGCTCACCATAGACCATGAAATCATTGATGGAGTAGAGCAAAGCTGGAGAATCCGTAGGAACAATAACCTTGTCACCCTATCGGGTATCGTTCGCGTGATGCCAGCACTACCAGGCATTGTCAGGCCTTTTATTGAAGGGCAATTAGGAGGGCTCCACACCTATACCCGATCAAAAGTCAGGGAAGACCGGTTCTCCGAACCCTATTCTGAAGGAACGGAATTTTATGACTGGGCAGAGTTTTGGCAATTTGGAGCGGGCATGGTCCTTACTCCTGAAAGCTGGGGAAGGCTTTCCTTGGAACTAAGAATGGACTATCTCCATTCCGCCATCACGGAATACCTTACCAGCAAGGACACCTCCTACGATTCCGAAGGAGCGTATTTCTTCCATCCCCGACGCAGTCCATTCGAACTTCTCAGGCCGGGTATAGCAGTTCGGATACTACTTGATTGAGGCCTCTTAGAATTTTTGAAAGGGTAAATAATCTATAGCCTAACTCAGACCTGAAGTTACTTGTATACTTCCAGCGGTATTATGGCGTAATTAGCTCTTTATTCAATTTGTACTTCCTACTTTGTACTTGATATTTGATACTTCCCACTCCCTTTTCTCCATAAAAACACGGGCAAAGCCAAAAACACCCCGACCATGCTGAAAACCAAGCCACCGATGGTGCCGATGGCCAGTGAAAACCAAAAGATCTCGTTTTGACCTTCCATGATAAAAGGAATCAGCCCAAAACAGGTAGACAGCACCGTCAGCAAAATGGGAATGGCTTTTCCGGCTACGGCCTTCAGCACATTACGGTTGTACACCCCAAAAGCTTCCCGGCTGTTGAGGTCATTGACAATGAAGATGGCGGCATTAACGACCAATCCTCCCAGCATCACAAAGGCGGCATAGCCCCCTTGGTCAAAGTAAAAGTCAAAAACCGAAAAGATCAGGAACAGGCCGATAAAGGCAATAGGGATCACGGCAATGATGTAGAAAGGCTGCTTCAAGTTTTCAAACAACACCGCACAAATAAAGAAAATGGCTAAAATCAGCACCAGCAGCAAAGTATATTGCCTTTTGGTCTTGCCATAGCCCCATCCATAGGAGGAAGTTTCTGCCGAGTAACCAATGGGCATACTCGTTTTCATCTCTTCCAGGACTTCCTCCAGGTATTCATTTCCGAATTTTCTGGAGCCCATATACTCAAAGGCAACGCGTCGGATATACTGCCGATCCTCCTTGTAGAGGGAATTGGTGGTGGTTTCCTTGTCCAAGGATCCAAAGCTGGACACCTTAAACATTCGCTCTTCACTGCCAATCAAAGTAGTCTCTTCCAAATCATAGCGGGAAAAATCCTCAGCCGCTCTTTCCCGAACCATCACCCCGTAATTTACCTCATCCAGGTTCAAATACAGGGCGGGGCCGCTAGGTTTGGATACATCCTGCAATGCCCCGATCACTTCATATTGGCTGGTGCCTTGGAGGGCCAATTTTTGCTGATCAAAGCGCAGCACCAATTCCTCGGAGCTTTTTTCGCCATAGGACAAGCGTTCATTGGTATTGACTTCTTGAATCCTTTTATGTTTGAGCAGCTTTTCTGCCAGGACTTCTGACTGTCTTTCCAGTTCGTCAAAGTTATAGCCTTTCATCATCACCGTAAAAGAGGGAATGCCTTCCCCTCCCGGTCCTGCACTAAAGCCTTGCCCGACCCCATAAATACCCCAATTTGCCCCGCTCCAGTCCGTGGCTTTGACGGACAACCTTCCCTTGAGTTGATAAGGCACTGCTGAGTTTTCGTAGGCCTCTTTAAAGGTAATGGTGATAGAGGCTTGTTGTCCAGAAGAAACATTGCTGACAAACTTGTCCACCCCTTCCACTCCTATTAGGAACTCTTCAAATTCACGGACAATAAAATCCATTTGGTCCAAGGTATTGCCAAAGGGCAGGCGCACATTGACATATAACCTTGTCTGGGCAGCTTCCCGATAACCTGACTTTTCGAACACCCCACGAACAAACATGCGCAAGGAACCTCCCAAGGCCTTGTCCACATAAGGCCTGATATCCTCTTGGTAAACCGTGCTGCCAATGGTCTTGTTGTACCATTCCTGCCCTTCCCATTTGGCCGGCAGGTAAAATATGGGCAGGCCAAAAAGCAGGACCAAGAGGATAATAAAAGTCTTTCGATAGTGGGCAGCAAAGCCAATGACCCTTTGGTACCTTCCAAACCACCGTACCCGTCTCCTCAGCTTGATAAAAGTAATTTTTCTTCCCTGACCCACTTTGTCCCCAAACAGCATTTGGTACATGGCCGGGGTAAACAGGAGAGCTACCAGCAGCGACACTGCCAGCATCACGGCCACCACCACCGCAAAGTCCGTCAGGTTCTTCTGGTCCTCTTCCGGCAATAAAAACACCATTAGCAAAGCGGCAATGGTCGTCAAGGAAGCCGCCAACAAAGCCAAAAAGACTTTTCTGTTTTTGTGCTTGTGCAGGTGGTCGATCATGATGATGGCATTGTCCACGATCAAGCCAAAAGAAATGGTCAATCCCGCAATGGAATAGAGGTGCAAATGGGTCCCCAAAGCATAAAGGATAATGCCCGTGACACTAAGGTTGACCAAGATCCCCAAAAACAATACTGTCAAGTAACGCCAATTGCGGTTGATCAAAAAGATAAAGACCACCAAAATCAAAATGGAGAGCCCAGAGCGTTGATAGATCTTATGGAGCTCTTTGGACAGGTATTCGGTATCATCCTGCTCCAATCGCACATCATAATCAGCAGGCAACAATTCCGAAGCTTCTTCCATCGCCTGTTTAAGCTTTTGTGCCAACACTACCTTGTTGACCCCGGCGCGGCTGGTAATACTCATGGTCACCGAGTTATTGCCATTGATACGGTAATAGCGGTTCGGCTCTGCCTCCTCCAGGGTCAGCTTGGCCAGGTCACGCAGGTACACTTCCTTGCCTCCCCTGGTAGTAATGCGCAGGTTTTCCAGTTGCTGCACATCAGTCAATGACCGGTCCACTTGGATAAATAAGGCTTCTCCCTGATGGTTCAGCGCCATCCCCGGATAACTGGTTCCAAAGGCACTGCGCAGCATGCCAGTCAACATGCCCCGGTTGACCCCATAAGCCTGCATTTTCTGGATGTCGTAGGTCACATACAACTGCAGGTCATTGGCTCCGTAAACCTGGATTTCCTCCACTTCATCAAACCGGTTGATCACGGACTTCAGTACATCTTCCGTGACCTTTTTGATTTCAAAAGCAGCAAAAGGAGCATTGATACTGTACTGGAGAATAGGAGGCTCATCATTGCGCTGGGCAGACTGGTAGATCAAAGGATAGCTGACCTTCCGGTCCAAAGAAGGGTAAACCTGCCTGATCAGCGAGGCCACTTCAAATTTCTTGAACTCCATGTCCGTATGCTTGTCGAAGCGCAGGGTAATCCGGCCATTGTTATAATTGGATACCGACTCAATCTTCTTGAGATCTGCTAGTTGGCTAAAAAGTCCCTCCAAAGGCGCTGTCCCCAGTTTCTCCACCAATTCGGGAGCGGATTGCCGCACGGAAAAAGAAACGGTCAATACCGGCTGCTGCTCACGAGGGTTGAGCTCCACTGTCAGCTTGGGCACCAAGGCAAAACCAATTATGGCCAGGACAAAAAACGATATGACTATTCTGAATGAATTCAATATTTTAGATGCTGGATTTTAGAAATGAAATTTGATATAAGTATTTATTTATCTTAGCTTTTATTTCTTTTAAGTTGCCGTTATCCCGTCGACTCTGTCGCGGGATCAAATAACTTGGAGTCTCTTACTCCACTTCTACTTTTATTTGAGTCGGAGACTCTAGGTCACCAGTACCAAGTCAGAGACTTGGTACAACACAACACAACACAACTGGTTTTCCCTAATACGCATTACTCCACCTACTTCCTCACTACCGCCCAATACGCCAAAGGGACAAAGTACAATGCCGTCAGGGTACCGATGGTCAGGCCGCCGATAACGCTGTACACCAGTGGCCTTTGCAGGTCGGCTCCTAAGCCAGCACTGAAGATCACCGGCAAGAGGGCCAAGATCGTGGTAATGGAGGTCATCAGGATGGGTTTCAACCTGATTTCTCCTGCCTCATACAGGGCCCTGTCCAATACTTTTGCCTGCGACCATTCCTTTTCCTGTTCCTTGTATTTTACCTTTAAGCGGTTGATGGTATCGATCTTTAGGATGGCGTCATTGACCATTATCCCCAACATCACCACCAAGCCAATGGCTGACATCACATTCAGGGAAGTTCCTGTCAGCCAAAGCACCAATAATGCCCCACCAATTCCCAAGGGCAAGGTAAATATCACGATCATGGGCTGCACAAAACTTTCAAACTGGGCGGCCAAAATAAAATAGAGTAGGAGTACCGAAACGCCCAGGATCCCCATCAGCTGCTTGACATTTTCCTGATCCTTAAAGTACTGCCCAAAAAAGGAAACACTCAGACTTCTGTCCTTGCCCCATTGCTTTAAGGCCAGCTCATGCTCCGCTGGGTTTTCCCCTGTCAACTCCAAGGATTGGTACACATCTATTTTGTCTGCCGTCACATATTTGTAGTGGTTCTCATAGTTTACCTGGATAAAATTGGACAAGGCATATCGCTGTCCCTCTTTGCCTTGCAAGTAATTGTTATTGAGGATTTGCCCAAAATCATTTTTATTGCCCTGAAGCTTGATTGGGGTGACCTCATTGAAGTGCTTGATCTCATCGATGGGGTAATGGCCAAAGAGCTTCTCCACAGCCCCCGTCAGCGCACCGATCTCCACTTCATACAGGGCCAGCTTCTCCAGGTCAATACGGAAAATCACCGCTGATTCCTCTTGCAGGCCCGGTCCTTTTTTCCAATCCTGCAAAGGCAGCTTCTCCAACCAAGTGCCCATGGTGCTGGCCTCCACGGGCTGTTTGCTTTCCAGCATTTTCCAGCGCAACTCATAATAGGGGATATTGGCATTGAACAGCTGATCAAAGGCATTGGGGGCATCCTTGATCTCCATGCTTGCCATGGGGTAATTCTCGGTCAGGAGACCTTCCAATTGCTCCATCTGGCTTTCCTTGCTTTCCCTGTCCTCAAAGTCCATATAAACGGTAGCCTGCTGCACCGCATTTTCCCCATCAAAAAGCAAAAACTGCCTTACCCCTATATCCGCTTCTGCTTGCTCATATTGGCCCTCCAAGCTGGCCATGATGTTTTTGATCCGGTCCCGGTTTTGCTCCACCCCAATGGGCTCGTTCCAATCCACTTCCAGTACGGCATCTTTTTTATCGATGGGCGGCAAACCTGCTGTGGGCAGTGCCAGGCCAACCAGCAGGAAGAGCGGAACCAAAGCAAAAAGCAAGGCCAAGCTGAGCTTTCTGTGGGTCATGAGTTTTTGGTAAGCTCCTTTGTATAGTTTGAGAATGGCCTTGAAAAAGCGACTGTCTTCCTGCTTTGAATTCCATTCCTGTTTGGCAAAAAATAGTTTGTAAAGCAAAGGTAAAAGCACAAAGGCCACCAGTAAGGATACAAAGAGAATGGCTGCCACAGATACAGCCTGATCAAAAAACAAGGCTCCTGAAATCCCACTTAGGAAGACCAAGGGCACAAATACCGCCAAGGTTGTCAATACCGAGGAAATCAGGGCTGACATCACCTCATTGACCCCGGTCACACAAGCCTCAAATATGGGAAGCCCCTCCTGCCGCTTGCGGGTAATATTGTCCAGTACAATGATCGCATTGTCGATCAACATGCCCAGGCCCAGTGCCAAGCCACTGAGTGAAATCACATTGATGGAGATGCCAAAGGCATAAAAGACCAGAAAGCTGATCACCAAGGAAGTGGGCAAGCTCAGTCCAATGATAATGGGCATGCGGTAATTGCCCATAAAGACAAAGAGCACCCCAAAGGCAAAAATCCCACCAAAAAGCAAACTGGTCTGCAGGTTGCTGATCCCGGCATTGAGCAGGGTAGATTGGTCTTGGGTCATGGCAAAGTCCACTTGTGGGTAGTCTTTTTTAAACAGCTCCACGGACGCCCTGACCTTTTCCATCAGTTCATTCATCTTCGCCGCAGCCTGCTTATGAACCGTGACCACCAAGCCTTCCTGCTGACCATAGAGGTGGTAGCCCATGGTTTCGCCCATTTCATACTGCACTTGGGCCACTTTTCCCAGTGGCACTGTATGGCCATTCGCTGCACTGACCGGAAGACCCTCAATGTCAGTAGGGCTATCTACCCTGCTGGCCAGCCTTAAAAAGTAACGGTACTGCCCATCCTTTACGCTGATGCCAGGCAGCTCGCGGTTGCCGGACTGTATGGCATTGATGACATTTTGCTCAGTCATGCCCAGTCCTGCCAGGACGGCCTTATTGGGCGTTACGGTGATGACCCTTTCTTGCTTGCCGTTGATGTCCACTAGAGAAATGCCCTGCAGCTGTTCGATCCTTTTCTTGAGGACATTTTCTGCCAACTTGGTCACTTCCGCATGGTCGATGCCTTCTTTGGGCGTCACCTGAATGCGGACCATGGGAATGTCATTGGTGTTGATGCGGATGACCTGAGGACGGTCCAACTCTTCCGGCAGGCTATTGGTCAGGCGATCGATCTTCTCGTTTACTTCGATGTAGGCCAGCTCCATGGAAGTGCCAAAGGCAAACTGCAGGCGGATTGTGCCCACTTCGCTGCCCGCCTTGCTTTCCATGTCCTCCAGGCCATTGAGGGTAAGCAGTCCCTCCCGCACCGGCCGCAGTACATTTTGCTCGATGGCCTCCGGGGAAGCATTGGGATAGCTGACCTTGACCACAATCTGGGGCACGTCTATAGGTGGCAGCAGGGATATCGGAAGTTTGGTGAATGCTATCAGGCTAAAGACCATCAGGGCCAGAAAGACCATGGTCACTGCGATGGGCCTAGCCAATAAAAATCTGACCATGGGCTATTTATTTTCTTCTACTACCTGAACCTGGGCTTGGTGGCCAAGCTGGAGGTTATTACTGGTAATAACCGTTTCCCCATCCTTTACCCCATCCAGGATTTCGATTTCGCGACCATTGTCCTTGCCGACCTCCACATAGTTCCATTTGGATTCCGTGCCACTGAGGGTAAAGACCACCGGTCTGCCAGAACGGTATACCAGTGCCTGTTTGGGCACTACGACACTGTTGGTCTGCGGGGCCCGGATGACGGCACGGGCATTCATCCCGGGAAGGAGCTTGGATGCGCCCGAAAGCTGTATCCCCACTTCTACCAGACCATTTTCATCCACTTTAGGGTTGATGCTGCTGACCTTTCCGCTTAAGCTGCCTGTGCCTCCGGAAACCGGATAGACTTCAGCTATTTGTCCCAAAGCAATAAAGGGAATATCGGATTCCAGTACCTTGACATGGAGCTCCAGAAGGTTGGTGCTGAGAATTTCACAAAGTTCATCCCCGGCATTGACCAAGCTGCCGGGCTTGATCTTCAGGTCAGCCACCTTACCGGATATCGGGGCCTTGATGGCCGCTTTGGCCAGTTCCATTTCTACCTCTTTGAGTTCGATCTCTGCGGACAATAAGCCACTGCTGGCCTTGAGCTGTTCCTCCAACATGGTAATCTGATCGGTATTTTCTCCTTCAAAGATGGTGGCATAGCCCAGCTTTTCACTGTTGTAAGAAGCCTGGGCATTTTTTAACTGGACCCAGGCCTTTTCTTTTTGGAAGATATTGTTGGTATTGTCGAGCTGGGCGATAAGGGTGCCTGCCTGCACGGACTGGCCTTCCTTGACATCAAGCTCCTTGAGGTAGCCCTGTCTTTGGATGATTACAGTCACCTGCTGGGCGGCCTCCACCTTGCCCGAGGCATTGATCAGGTAATCAAAAGAACGCTTTTCTGCTTTGGCTACGGTGACCTTGGTTCCCGCTACCTCCTTGCGCATGGATTCTATGGGAATCTCCTCTGCTTTGTCCCCTTTGGTTTCGCAGGAAAAGAAGACCGATACTGCCAGTAATGGTAGAAAAAAAAGTGGCTTTAAGTTCATGTATTTAATTTAAAATTTTCGAATCCTTAATTAACTAAATTATTAAGTAATAGAAAAGAAACTAGGAGAGATATCAGGTATTAAACGCTAGACTTGAGCATGCTGGCTTTGATTTGAAGACATGCCATGAATTAACGATCCTTTATTTTAGTTTTTAAAACATAATGGCTGATCTGCTCCCTATTTTCTTCAAACATTTGTCGCGTTTCCGAATTGAGTAATTGATATAAATCAGGACTTTTCGTTCTTAGGTAAGCAATTTGGTCTGAAGAAATTCCAAAGTAGACAAAGTTCTCTTCATCCAAGTATAAAGGCTTTTCAAGTAATTTGAAGAGAGGGTCATTTAAAGATTTACTAAAAGACTTAAGTGATTCTTCCTTGACACTATACAATCCAAATCTTCTCTGGGATTTATATTGATAATTAAATAAAATGAAGTCATTATTTTTCATGAATGTTTCACCAAGAAATCTTACTGATTTATCATGTACCAACACATTGGCATTTACTATTTTTTGAAAATCCGCTTTGTTTTCTTCCATATAATCACTGTTAATATTCATGCTGATACTTTTCTGAAAACTCCTTGACTCCCCATCAAATTGAAAGACCTCATTGCTAAATGGAGATGAAAAAAGCAGTTCACCATTTGACTTGGTAAGAAATCCTGAGAATGGAATTACCATATTGGATTTTTGAGGATCAATTGGAAAGAACTTATCTCTAATCTGACCTTTTTTATCAATCAAAACCAGATTGAACTCTCCACTTTTATCACTTAGATTGTGGTTTAAGTAAAGTAAATAGGAATCTTTATCTACTTGCTCTATTTTATCCCCATACATGCCTAACTTTACCCTCTTTATAAAATCCCCGTTTTCTAACGAAAAACAATAGAAGGACATGTCTGAATTGGAAAATGCAATCAGCTCTTTTTCTCCTTTATCTATAAAAAAATCATTCAGCCCCTGAAATTCCCCTGGACCGGACCCCAATTCTCCAATTTTCTTTATCAACCTTCCAGAATTATTACAAACCAGCAGCTGTGAGCTCTTTCGATCCAAAATAATCCATTTGTCATCATCCAGCTCCAGTTCATCCAATGAAGCGAGGTAAAGCGATTCCCCTAAATCAATTGGTATAAAAGTCCCCTCATTAAAAATATCGCTAAAACCATTGGCCATATTATCCAATTGGGAAGTAATAGTCAAGTCAAGGTGATCTGGGGATTGGACCAAACCAGCTTCATGCTTATTCTTAGTACAACTACCAAGCGCTATTATCCCAATAAGAACTAATAAAATATATCCTTTCATTTCTAATAATAATTCTCTTATTCTAATCTTGAAGCTTTCACAAGGAAACCTTATTTCCAATTTTCTATATTGATTGACACATGTCTATTAAAAACTCAACCCTGACCACTTATTTAGAGCAGTAGAAAACCATTTATCCCATTCATTAAAACGTCAATCTTTAAAACAATGAAATATTTTGTAAACAAAAAATACCCCACGTAGGGTATTTTATCTAAAAAGAACAGAAAAGCAATGGTCGATGCTGGTATTACAAATTCAACAAAATGAATGATGTATATTCAATTTACACCAAGGGGGAAAGATATTAGGATTGCAATTCATGGCATGACTTGGAGTCATGCCATGAATATCGTTAAAAAGATCAAGCCTAAACTCCAGTATCATTTCATCAAATGATTAACTAAATTAAAGCTAAGTTGTCCCATTAAGCTACTTCTACTTATTACATAAATTCATTAAAGTAGGGTAGAAGCTTTAAGGGTGACCCTTTTGGTAACCAAATAATTCCATCTAGTCTTTGGAAAATATTGCCCGGAAAAAATTGATTCTCCCTAGGCTGCCCTCCAACAAACCGATACATAAGCATTTGATCTCCAAGTGAAGGAATATCATTAATGTTGGAGTAAAATGGGGAGATGGACTGATCCATACAGTATTTTTCTATACTTAAAGGATGAGGAGAGGACAGCTCTTGAATATTTGTTTTATTATCTCCACTAACATGTCCGGGCATTCCCTGAACTTCTCCCTCTCCAACCAATATTCCAATGGCAAAATATTGGTCTCCAAAATGTTTTGCCAGTCGGTTGCCCAAAGAGACAAAATCAGAATTACTTGTTCTTAGCCTGTTGATATGTGATAGGTGCCCATATACTACACCTTTTTCTCCTTTTTTAAGATTTTTTTCAACTAAGTTGATCACATTGTTTGCCATAATTGAATCCCTAATTTGTGGATATAATTGAACAGATAAAACATTTAAAGCCTGATTGTAGCCTTGTGAATATTCCAGTAGTTGCCTGTAATTTGATTTGCCAGCTTCTGCTTCCAGTTTCTTTTGGTTATTTTTGATATAGTTGTAAAGGCTATCAGGGTACAACTTGCTTGAATGGTGCCATAGTCCTTTATAACAGCTTCCTTCTTTGTATTCTTTTATTTTCTTCTCTACTAATTCACGCCATTTCAAAGAAAAATCCATCCCTGCTACAGATACCTTAGTTTTATTTTTAAGGTTGTACTCCCTTATCCAATCAAACAGTTCTTTGTTTTTAACCGTTAATCCAAAGAAGCCTACCTGAGGTGTTTTTTGAGGAAAACCTTCCGTAGTCTTTCCCAAAACATAGTCATTCATCTTTAGCATAAAAAGATCCGGTAATTCAAACATCACTAGATTGCAATTGCCTTGTTCAATCAAGGCCTTTACCATTTCATTTTTGGCCTCCTGCATTTCCTCTACTCCATGGCTACTTTCACCAAGCCCAATGATTCTGCTATCACCAATATCCTCTATGATGTTTCCTATCTCTGAAGGAAACTCCTTTATACTCTCACTTTTTACTGTTTCTTGTTCAGATTGGAGGCCAATCATTTCATCCAAATACTCATAGTACCCCTTTCCTTCAACAGTGATCTCCATATCATCCAGCCACAGGACTCCTTCAGGCTTAACATCAAACTTTAAGAAAATAGCCTTCCCCCCCCTTACAGACAACTGGGTATTGACCAGTTTCCAATCCTTACTCCTTGATAGGGGTAGTTTTTGATGATTTACAGTGGTTTCATCTTGATCCTGGACCACTACTGTGAAATTGGATTCTGCCAAAAGATCGGTCTTCATCCAAAAAGAAATATTGATTTTATTGAATTCACCTGGCAAAGGGACCTTTTGAAAAACGTAATAGGGCATTTCTTTGAAGTGCTGGGGGCTCTGCACCTCGATTTTTCCGGAAGCATAGCCTTCTTTTACATTGATGGTATCATGATTCAACATACCCATATAGCAACCACCAAACTGCCAATTCCCTTCAGTGGACAAATAACTATTGTACTTATCAAAACTGAAGTTGTAGATATCCGACTTGGATTCTTTAACAGGATTGCTGCAAGAAATAAAAAATGTCATTAGTATGACCAAATAAAAATTAGCTGTTCTCATAGTTTAAGTTATTTTCTGATAGTTGATTTTCTTGGCTGGTCATTAGATCAATTGAACATACTTGCGATGGAAAAGAAGCTTATATCTAAATCAAAAACTGTGATATCTCTTTTCATTTTTAAAATCAGCAAATTAAAGTTATTGGTAATAACATGATCCCTTTTGCCTCAATCAAACAGTAACGGCACTTTCTACATTAAAAAAGGCAATACAAAATCACATCTCAATATTCCATATACTGGATCAAACACGGGTAGCCAATTACTTAAAAAATCCCAGACCAAGGTAAATTACTCCTTGTTTTGAAAAAATAATTGCTTTTGATACAGACATAATCTGTTAACGGCTTGTTTTCTTTGATTTTTCACCAAAACCAAGAAGCCTAATAACCTAAACATAGCTGGATCACTCTATAACCAAAGGAACCTAACTTGCTATTCAAACTTCAACACATCAAACTCCAAAAAGTCTTCACTGTAAGCTGTGTTCTTGGGATGGGATGCATTGAGGTAAAGGCCATTTTTATTGACAAACCAATTGTTGAGCTCATAGGTGTGATCCGGTAAGGGATAGCTGTAAAGGTATTGCAGCTGCTCATCATAGACCGAAAAAGTCATAGACTTTTCCATATTGTTGGGATGCGCATACTTCGGGTTAGGTGCGCCCCATTCCAACCTATAGACCAAGTTGCGCCATGGGTCGGGAATCGCCGTAAAATACCAGGTGCTTTGAAGCATATGCTGGTCGTAGGCCTCGCCTGGCGCTTTATCTTCCAACATCGCTACAGTTTCCCCTTCCGCTGTTTCCACACCACTTGATTGGATTAGGGGCTCAGGGCCATTAGGGTCATATAGAAAAAGGGAAGAAGCATATTGGAAGTTATAAAGAATTTTACCCTGCCAATAGCCATAAAAACCTATGTTTCGCATATAGCCCACCTGTCCTTTCCTGTCTTTAAATACCTGCGTATGGGAAATAGGTAGGTAAGCTACTTGCCTGTTCTTGATGTCCAGTGCAACTACCAAGCTCCCCTCAATAGGATTTTTCCGGTTGATCAACGTAAAAAGTAACGCATGGTTTTCTGCTTGATAATTCAGCTTAAAGAACAAATTGCAAACAGGCATGCCATATTGTTTCACATCCACCAGTTCGAACAGATCCACAGACTGGGTCAATCTGCCCTGAAGATTGACGATTTGTAGTTTCCCTTGCTCGTATAGAAATATTGAATCCTGATTATGATAATAGATGGACTTGATGTCACCGATCCCATTGGGACCTTGCTTTTCCAGAGGAACCACTTCTCCCGCTTTTTCGGCCTCCAGGTCAAAGAAATCCAAAGCATGAGCAGGCTTATTGTATCCTACCAACTTTGGAGTTCCCTGCTCCTCAAAAGCATGACTAATAGGATAAGCATTCAACTGCATGTGGGTAATAGGAATTTTAACATGGGTGATTTCCACTTTTCTACTAAAAGTAGCTCGTTTTGACTTTTGGCAAGAAGCTAACGTCAATCCAAAAAACAAAACATATCTCCATTGGATCATAAAAAAGCAATTAGTTCAAAGAATTATCAATGATTCAAATAGCCTAATTCCGGACACACTTAAAAATCAAAAAAGTTAAGCTTTCTTAAATAAGCTTAGTCTTAGCTATCACTGACAACCATTCCATAATCCACCGCCCATTTCCCCAGATGATTTTATCCTTCATAATCAACACCTTAAGCAAGCAACTCCCAATACAACCCTGACCATTTCATTATTAAACTTTTAATACTAAACCTTCAAAACTTTTTTTATCATCAAAAATAACGCTTCCATAATCTAAATCATTTCAGATATCACCTAAAGCTATTTTTAATATTTAAAACAGATTTATTATGATTATTTTAGTATAGTCCAAACCAACCATACACAAAAAATGAAAATTTTTACATTAACCACTATTGTCTTAGTGGGGGTCATTAGCTATGCAACCGCCCAAAGTCAGCCCCCTGTAGAAGAAGCCCCTACTGAAAGTCCATCACCTGGAAAATGCTATGTAAAATGTATCACGCCTGATGAATTCCAGGATGAGACGGTTACCGTGATCGTTGAGCCGGAGTACTCCGTGCTGGTCACTTATCCCGCCACCTACAAGACGGTGGAAGACCGGGTGATCATCAAAGAAGCTTCCAAGGAACTTAGGTATGTTCCTGCGGTTTATGAGACCATCGAGGTTCCCTACATTTCCAAGGAAGAGGCCCAAAACCTTAAGGTAATCCCTGCTTCTTTTGGTGATGATTTGGAGGAAGTAGAAACCTATCCCATGGTGGGTAGATGGGAATATCGCATCCTGGAAGATTGTCCATCAGTCGACAAGGAAGACTGTATGGTCGCCTGCTATGTAGAATATCCTTCTAAAAGTGAAACAGTCCCCACCCAAACCTTGGTGGCCGATGCCAGCACTGCCCCCATTCCTATTCCTGAAGAAAATGCTACTTATAAAAAACAAGTGGTCAGAACTCCTGCCAGAATGGAAGAAATAGAGATCCCGGCAGAATATGCCACCATCACCCGACAAGTGGTTGACCAGCCTGCCAGAACAGAAAAAGAGGTCGTCCCTGCTGTGACCAAAACCATCACCAAAACCGTCTTGGTCAACAAAGGCGGCATGACCGTTTGGGAAGAAGTAGACTGCGAGCTGGTAGGCAATATCAACTTACTGCCTATCCTTTATGAGCTCAACAGTGCCAGGCTTACCCCTGAATCTGAAGATATCATAGATGAACACTTACTGGCCTTGATGGAGGATAGCCCAGCCCTGAGGATAGAAATCATGTCCCATACCGACTCCAGGGGAAGTGATGACTATAACATGTCCCTCTCTCAGCAGCGGGCGCAATCTGTGGTCAATTACCTGGTCAACAAAGGGATCAGTAGAAACAGACTGGTGGCCAAAGGCTATGGTGAAACCCGCCTGATCAATAAATGTGCTAATGGAGTGGATTGTCCTGAGTCCATGCACCATGAAAACAGAAGGACAGAGTTTAGGATTATTCAGTAGTCTCCGCCCCAATTAAATCAACCACATATTTACTTTATAGTCTGTCAGTTAGGTAAAGGATATGCCTCTAATCATTTTTTATGGTTAGGGTATATCCTTTTTAAATTTTCAAAAGAGGTTTTATGGTCTTTAAGGTAGTTTCAAAATTTGTATTATTTAATACCTCAGTTTTATTCTCACAGATTTATAATATTAAAAATTTAAAAAAAGTAAGAACCATGTTCTATAAGACAAAAAAATTTGAAGAAGCTCTATAAATATTTTTTTGACCCTTACAAATAGATAAATGAAATTTAGTGTAAGAAAAATGTAATTAACTAGTAAAATACCCAGGTTTAATTATGAAAGTTTTGATCAATCAATTAAAAAATACCTCATATGGGGTATTTTTTAATTGATTGGCCTGGGTTATTATTGAGAGATTTAAATAAATACTTATTCAGGTTGTTTTAACTACGGATTTATTTGAATAGTCTTTTTTATTAAACAAAATAAATAACTATTTAAAGATGATTAGGAAAATTTTACTAGTGTTTTTTCTTTTAGGTGTCTCAGTCACGGTTTATGGACAGGGGGTTTGTGGAACACCACATGATTTGAATTCAGAAATCTTTCATAGTTCGGATCAACAAGAATCATTAAATCAGTCAATTGTAGAAGCTTTTGGATCAACTGACGGAGGGGTTTGCATTAATGTATATTTTCATATTGTAAGGAATAATAGTGGCAGTGGTGGGATTACAGTGAATGAACTTGATGGAATCATAGATGATTTAAGCCAATTTTATAATTCGCACAATATTTATTTTAATAATTATGGACATGATTTTATTGATAATACTAATTTTCAAACCATAGATGATGCAACCGAAGCGGCAACTTTAGCCCAAGTCAATAATCAATCAGATGCAATAAATTATTATATAGTTTAATCTTTATGGAATACACCGCAAGGAAGTGTTTTTGGAACAGCTTTATCAATAACATCAAATAGGTTGGTTATTAGAAGGGACCAAGTTTTGGAACATGTTTCTTCCCATGAAATGGGACATTGCCTTAATCTTTTCCATACTTTTCAAGGTACAATGGCTGGAACTCCAGGATGTGCTGAAGCAATTAATGGTTCAAATTGCAATTCCTGTGGTGATCTAGTATGTGATACTCCTGCAGATGATGGCTTTGGTACAACTTTTGGATTTAATCCGGATTTAACAAACATCATGTCTTATTATCCTGATGCAGATCATTTTACTAATGGACAAGGTCAAAGAATGTTACTTTCAATTGCCAATTCTTCATTGCTTTCTCAGACAATAGGAGATAATTGTTCAATACCTATTTTGTCCGGAGATGAATCATTATGCTATTCAGCTGGAGGAACGACTTATACTTTACAAAATGGAGGGAACTCAGTTACTTGGCAAGTACCATCAAATGTTCAAATTCTATCATCCTCAAATTCAAGCATTACTGTTAGGCCTAATAATTCTTCTACCACAGGTACAGGTGAAATTCAAGCAATATTACCTTTTGAAACATTATCATTAAATGTAAGTATAGGAAAGCTAAATGCAGGTAATATTGAAATTTGGAACTCCACAGAAACTACCTACCCTTATAATACAACCCCAACGAATACTCCTGTGGAGTTTACACTGGGATATCCTCCTGGAAATAGATGTGATATTCTCGATGTTGAATGGCAGCAAGTGTCGGGGGTTACTATAATGAACGGAAGTTTTCCTTGCGTAATAGATAATAACTCCAATAAGCTAATGGTGTTCCATCAACCAGGAACTTATTACATAAGAGCTCGTATACTAAATTGCTGTGGATGGAGTAACTGGAGCCTTCCTGTTACTATGGAAGTAACTTCAGGAAGTTATATGTACAGTGTTTATCCAAATCCTTCATCAGAAACTTTATATATTAAAGAACAATTTGAAGGCACTAATTCCGAAATAAAAAGTTTAGATAGTGAAGTTAAATCCAGTGAAGATACCTTCCAGCTTTATGACTCAAATTCTAATCTAGTTTTGGAAGGGAAAATCAACGGTAATAAAAGTATTGATGTGTCCAAATTTATGAGAGGAAGATATATTTTGAAGCTTTTATCAAATGGGGCAATTGAGTCCCATCACATTATTTTAGAATAAAAAATTGGTAGTTATGAAAATGTTAACTTTATTTTTAAGTGTTTTATTATCCATATCTAGTTGTAATAGTAATGGACAAATTGATAATGAAGTGTCTATTATTGGTACTTGGCAGCTGATAGAAAGGTATACTAGTGATGTTGGTCAAGGAAAATGGAGTCCTATTAATGATGGATATACTTATTCATTTAAAAACGACGGCACATTTGTTTCAAATAAATATTCTGAATGTGGATATGGTACTTATATTCTTTCCGCAAATTCCTTAACATTAATATTTGGATGTGAAGAATTTACTACGGGAATAGAAACTCCCAAAGGTACTTTTGTTGAAAAATTAGAATTCGAAAACAGTTTAATGATCTTAGTGCCTGATTATTTAAATTGTGTCGAAGGGTGTGGTGATAAATTTAAAAAAATATCATCGGAATGATAGCATCTATTTTGCCATGAAAAAAAAATAAATTCATTTTTAAAGAGCCCAGAAATAGAGTTTGGGCTCTTTGAATTTTAACTAGCTTTAGTTTCTGGTTGAATAAATAAATACGTTGGATTTTTATATTCGTAATCAGAAAATTTTCAGTTTTATGCGATATATTGTGGACACCAAAATCGGTTTTATTGGAATAATTTCCCAGCTATAATCAGTCCATACTTAGTTACTTTCTTTCTATAGGCAAAAAAATTAATTGACCAGGATCACTTCTACATCAGCTACTGTAGGCCGGATGGCAATGCCAAATTGATCCAGCAACTCACTTTTCATCAGGTCATCATAGAGGTAATGAAAGTTCCAATCCCGTAAGAGCTTATCTTTTCCTTGGTATTTGTAGAGTGTCTTTTTCTCTTTAGACAAAAGTCTGGCCAGGCTTTTTAGGCTTAAATTATCTCCTTCCATCCTACTGTTTCCTACCAAAAAATTCCCCTGTGGATTGCCCCAGTCGATCTGTTGGTCATCCCAAAGTTTGGAGCGATCCACGATGTCAAGTTCTTGGATTTTCATCTTTATCGATTGCTTTTTAATCTCCAAACCAAACTGATCAGCCAATTGACGGACAATGTCATCAGGCGCTTCATTCCAAGTTTGATAAGGTGCTTTTAACATGACTTGGACATCAGGATATTCCATGACCACCTCAAAATCTGACACTTGGTAGAGCTCAGCCAATAAATGGGAAAGGTGGCCCTGAAAATTAATATACTGAGGCGTAAGCTCCATACGATCATAACAAGCACCCTCACATAAATCTATTTGGACTGTACTGACAATTTCATCGGGCACCACTTCCTTATTGACCACTTGATAATTGATCAATTCAGCTAAATCTTCACTATTGGCGTTGGCTTCTCGTTTTAGAAACCTATCGAAATCTGCAGGCCGAAGATCTCCCGGCTTCCCTTGCCAAAGGAGCTTCCCCTTGGCGTTCAACACCACCACATGAGGGCGACTGGTCACTTGGTATTTGTTAAAAGTGTAATTCTCTGCATCCTGGAATACCGCCAGTTGGATGGGATGCTTTTGCAGGTGGGTACTGATGGTACCGAAATATTCATCGGACAGCGCCATAAAATAGATCTCCTCCTTATACAAATCCTGGTAAATCTCCATTTGCTTGGTGGCCGGAATACAAGGGCCGCACCAAGTAGCCCAAAAATCAATCACCAGCAGTTTTTGGTCTGCCAAAGGGGCTATCTGATTTTCACTGATCTTTTCAGCCACCTTCAAGCTTTGCGCATTGGAAAAGGCAATTGCCAGGCACAAACAGCCAAGAAAAGACATCAGGTATTTCATTTTCACATAATCTTAAACCCTACTACTATAGTCTATAAAAACGCTGATCTTTGCAAATAAATTATCCCAAATTCTACCATTTCACCAATTCTTAATAAAAGCTTACTCTACAGCTGGGTATAAATTGCAATTGCCTTTTCCTTTTAGCCGTGTAAACTAAAGATCCACCCCACACTGTAAAAACGGATAATCATATTAATATGTAACATTTTTAACGGTCTTGTTTAACCCATATTTAACCCCTCCTTAAGCCGTGTTTATCCCGTGTTTAACCCGTGTTTAACCCGTGTTTCTCTTATCAGTGACTTAGGCTTGTCTTAGGGGTGTCTGCACCTTATGTCCTAGAACAATAAGGGACATACCTTTCAATATTTTGGTCATAAGCAGCTTAAAAATCCTTATAATCGTCACACTATAGGTCAATATTAAGGAGCTAAGAATGGATTTTAGATATTAGACGCTAATAACCACTGAAGACACGGAGGAATCACAGAGAGGGCTCCTTCTGCACAACTGAATGTCAATCTAACTCCAACTTCTTTTTTATGGCAAACTGGACAATGACAGGGTTGTCTTCAGGCCCAACTGGGTGTAATTTGCAATTACACCCCATCTATCCCTACCCATTGACAATAAACCTAAGTCACCGATAATCATCATTCCGACAATTCAAAAACAGCAATTCCCTCTATTAAGATTTAAGCCTGAGCTTTACCAAAATCCAACCCTCATTTTTTAATTCTTCTTTATTTTTGGAAAAGAAATCATGCACATTTCCTTCCTGGACCTTCACTTTTTTCCCTGAGTAAGCTTCAAGGTATTCATTATAGAACCTGATGGAATTTTTAAGGTAGAAAATAGCGTTTTCATTTAATGTCCATGGAAACTTCAATTTGATTTTATTGAAGTCATTTGTTGGGTTCACCGTTTGGTCTGTAAGCTCCAATTGTTTGTTGAGAAAGATAAGATGATGGTCCTCTCCACCCTGCTTTACATAAAGCAAATTTGTATTCCCAAAACCCCCGAACAAATCAACCCGTTCAACATAACCTCTTTCATATATCACCTCATTTTTCTGCTTCCTGTCTAGTTTTCTAAATTCATCATCCATATTATGCTTTCCAAAATCAAAATAAACCAGAGAATCCAGACGACCAGTTTCTTTATCAAACACGGCTAAATTGGTGGAATGGGGGATAGTGTATAAAAGCTTTTGGTTTCTTTCATCAATTACAAAATCATTTCTTTTGCTGTATTTCGTCAAATTCTCCAAATTACCTGGGATGTCCACAAAGGTTTCCTCTTCACCAGAGCTTAAATCTTTCCTTAGGAAATTATGCCTTCCAAATTCAGGATTATAGTCCAAAAAGTATAGCATATAATCCTCCCCATAATAAAAGGAAGTAGTATTAAAATTGTTTTTCCTCTCCAGAACAACCTTCATATTATTGTCAAATGTCAAGTCCTTGGAGAGATAGGTATCTTGGACAATAATATTGTCGCCCACTACCTGAAAGCCATCAGGCTGAAAAAACTCATTGGGACCTTTTCCTTGTGGAAGGAGCGCGTCCAGCAAATGCCCCTCTTTATCAAAAATCAAAATATTATTCAGGGTGTAATCAAGGACATATATTTTTTCGTTTTTAAACTCAAAATCATAAGGTGATACCAAGGGCAAGGTATCTTGGGAGTGCAAAAAAATAAATTCTGGTGCTTCAAAATAATCAGATAATTTCCCCGCTCTGGAATCATCCAAATCTATTTTCACCTGAAAATAATCTTCATTATGGTTCTTATCAGAGCATGATAGAATAATAAAGGATAGTAAAACACAAGTAATTTTGAATTGGGATTTATGAAATTCACTCATTATTTTTCTTTTAAAAAGTTTCTTTAACTGGGTGAAATTTGCAATTACACCCTCCTATCCTCTACCAATCTTAATTGAATAGTTAAACGTACCTCACCAATAATCGACCTCTATAAGACCTGCTAAGCCTGCATAACTTCTTGCACTGGAATACAAATAATCCTCAGGCTTTTCTACGATGCCCGCACTAACCGGATTATTATGGATGTAATTCA
>NZ_JACYTQ010000004.1:0-387957 GCF_014841125.1 Echinicola arenosa | reverse complement strand
ATAAGATCCCGATATATTTTTCTTGAAAAAACATCTGCCCAGCCTACAACTTGAAAAGTTAAAAAATAAGGCATTTCTTGGTCTCTGATCTGATAAGCTTCACCCATTATTACAAAAATTTTGATCAACACTAGAATTACAAATTCAATTTATAGAAGAGGTGTAGATGCAATCTACACCTAGTGATCTTATCATAAAAACTCATCTGAGTATAATTTGCTTCCGATATTTATCGGAATACACCCTTCTATCCTTACCAATTGATAATTTGATAATAAAGCCAACTCACCAATAACCATCATTCCCACAATTCAAAAACAGCTATACCTGGATTTTCATCAGTGGTAATGCCATATATTTTGCCACCGCTTTCATCAACTGCAAAAGCACTTAAAGACCTATCTATCTTATAATGATCTATGACATCTCCTTCAAAACTGAAAACAAAAATGTCTTTAGCAATTTTTCCTTCTTTTAAAATCTCTTTTCTAGTGTGTCCAGAATATAACCCATAAATAAATTGATCTCCAATATAGACATCCCGATAAGCTTTGGGATTGTCTTCTTCAAATATCAAAACATTTGAATTGCCTTTTCCTCCTGATACAAAATGGTATTTAGGAAGCTCATTCCTAGGTCCGTCGATGGTATAAACCACGCCTTTTCTTTTATGAAGAATTTCTATATGGTCACGATTATATCCTACATTGACATATATATTATTTACTCTATTTCCTTTGAACCAGCCATGATTCAATTGTCCCATATTAAAGTCATTTAGTTCCTCACCCACATCCAAATCCTGCCAGAGGCCATAGCCAGCTAACCGTGTTCCGTCTATTTTAAACTCCACAAATTTACATGAGTCATTCGCCATTCGACATACCATTGAACTATCTGAAGACCATGCCATTGCTGTGGCCATAAAAAAACTTTCGGTTTGTTTTATTTGATACTCAGAAAGGTTTTCCTGATCATAAATATTGAATTTGGAAAACCGCTTTTCAAGTGCTGAATAAACCCATAATACACTATCTTCACCACTTGCATCAATTCCGTATGCATCAGAGATTTCCCCCGGGCCAAATCCTATTTTTCCCTTACCGGAGAAATACTCCATCTTTTCCCTATCGATTATATGTATAGGAAAATCATCTTCATCAATCCTCCTGCTTTCCCCTATAATTAAAAATTCATTTTTAATTACTATTTTCTTGGGATTAAGGAGTTCATCAAATTCAAACTTTTCTCCTTTCACGGATTTTACATTTGATATGGATTCAAAGGAAAATGTCTTATTAAACTTGGATGAGCCCCTATTCTCTGAACAGGAAAAAGCTGTTAATAAAAGTATAATAATGACGGAAACCAATCTGAAATTATTGTTAATCATATAGTGTGTATTTCTTAAGGCAATTCAAAAACAGCTATACCTGGATCTTCATCGGTGGTTGTTCCATAAAGCTTGTGCTCTTTTTCATCTACCACTAAATTCTGGATAGACCGATCTAAACTCAACGAACGTAGGATATTGCCTTCAAAATCAAACACAAAGACCTCTGTGGCATTTAAACCTGTCGAATTGATCTCTTTATTTGTCCTTCCGCAATACAAGCCATAAATGTATTTATCTCCTACAAATACATCTCTATAGCGGTGAGGCTCATCTGAATTAATAATAATTTTTTGTCCCCCCTTACCATTGTTAATAATCTTGAATTTCGGAATATTCTGCTCTGGCCCCTCCACGAAAATGGTCTCACCTGAATTTCTATTTAATATTTCCAATTGATCCTTTCGAAAACAAGCCAGTACATAAACTCCCTTTTGTTTGTTTCCTTTTAGCCATCCCTTGTAAAAATCAGCCATCATATAGTTATTTAGTCTTTTTGCTAATGGCATTGTACGCCACTCCCCAAACTCGTTAACTCTTTCTCCATTGATATTGAATTCAACAAACCGATTTTTATCATTTGCCATCCGACACATTAATGTAGAATCGGATGCCCAAATCATGGATATAGCCATATAAAAATTCCCATCCTGCTTGATTTGATGATGGGAAAGCTTTATCGAATCATTTGTATAAAATTCCGAAAACCTTTTACTTCTCCCGCTGTAGACCCAAAATGAGTTCTCCTCAAAGCCATCGTCCAAAATAAACGCGCTAGAAATCTCTCCTGGACCAAGACCTCTAACTCCCTTTGACATTTCATACTGCCAGTTCCGTGTATTAATAATATGCAATGGAGGATAACCGATGTCTATTCTGGTATGCTCACCAACGATTAGATGGTCACCGATTAAATGTATCCGCATAGGTCGCTTTAATTCCTCGAAATAATACTTCTTGCTTTCCAAAAAAACCTTTTCCGTAATATCCTCCTCGGTAAAGTGCTTATGGTATTTATCTACGCTCTTTTCGCTTTCACAAGATATCAAAAGGATTACCAGCACCATGCTTATACCACATAAGTCAAGCTGTTTGATCATAAAAAATATATTCTGGAACAGTTATAAATCAATCAAACCTTAAACTAACTAAATTTTTAATAGATTCAAATTTTGTGGTTTTTATCTACCTCAACTGGCTGTAATTTGCTTCCGATTATCGAAATACACCCTTCTATCCTTATCCACTTATTTTGACTAACCAATTCATATGGATAAGCTATTTCAATTTATGTCAAGAATAAAAGATTCCTTAAATTGAACCATCAACAGTTTTTCAATCATGTCACCATCAACCCCCACCTGGAACCCAAACCTCTACAATGACAAACATGCCTTTGTCTTTGCATATGGAGAGCAGCTGCTTCAATGGCTAAACCCACAAAAAGGAGAACACATCCTGGATTTGGGGTGTGGCGCCGGACAGCTCACTTATCAGATCAACCAATTGGGCGCTGAGGTAGTGGGCATGGATCAATCTTCTGACATGATTGCCAAGGCCCAAAGCCTATATCCAAGCATCAATTTCCTTGTAGGCGATGCGGTCGATTTCAGCTTTGAGGAAAAGTTCGACGCCATCTTTTCCAATGCTACTTTACACTGGGTCTTGTCCTATCAAAAAGCCATTCAGGCCATGTATGCAAATCTTAAATCTGGAGGAAGACTGGTTGTTGAATTTGGTGGAAAAGGAAATGTTCAACTCATCGAAACCACGTTGAAAGAAACTTTGGCCAAGCATGGCTACCTACAGCAAAGCCAAATTCAGCTTTGGTATTTCCCCTCCATTGGAGAATACAGTAGCGCTCTGGAAAAAGTGGGTTTCAGGGTGACTTTTGCACAGCACTTTGACCGGCCCACAGCATTGGCTGATGAAGCTACAGGCATCAAAGACTGGTTGGCCATGTTTGGGGGAAAATTCTTTGACGGGGTCTCTTTAGCGGATCAGGAAATAATCATGGAGGAAGTGCAAGAGATCCTAAGGCCGACACTTTTCACTGAGGGCAAATGGTATGCAGATTACAAACGGCTCAGGATAATGGCTTTTAAGGATTAGCAAGTTTTAGGCTCTCCATTCATTCAGGTCTAGACACCATTTAACAGCATAGCACAGGAAGGTCCCGCGGTTTGATTTTTCTATTTTGAGACCAGATTGAAGGAGCGATGAAGTTTGTATTTTTGACCTTATGTGGTTTGTTGTGTCTGGGCTTGGAATCAAGCAGGGCACAGGACCTGTCCCATTATAACCCCGTTTGGAATTCTTTTAGCAAGAATGCCAGTGAATCCATGCCACTAGGCGGTGGGGATATCGGCATGAATGTGTGGATGGAAAAAGGGGAACTGCTCTTCTATTTTTCCCGAAGTGGCACCTTTGATGAGCATAATACCCTATTAAAACTGGGTAGGGTTAGGGTGAAATTAACCCCTAACCCTTTTGATACCGAAAACAACTTTCAGCAAGAACTCCACCTGAAGGAAGGTTATATATTGGTTCAAGGGGGATCCAATGAACAGCCCACCACCTTTAAATTATGGGTGGATGTGCATCAGCCCATTATTCATGTGGAGATGGAAAGTCGAAGCCCCCTTACCATGCAGGTCAACTATGAAAATTGGCGCTATAAAAACAGGACTGTCAAAGGGGCGGCCAATAATGCCAATTCCTACAAATGGGCTCCACAGGGAGAAATCATTACCTATAAAGACTCCGTGAAATTTGAGACAAACACAGTGCTTTTTTACCATCAAAACAGGAAAAACACTGTTTTTGATGTGGCAGTAGCCCAACAGCAAATGCAATCAGTCAAAGACCAAATGATGAACCCACTCTCTAACTTGACCTTTGGAGGAAAACTGGTGGGAGAACATCTACAACCTGCCAAAACCAGCCATGGACACTACCAAGACACAGATTTCAAAGCCTGGACGCTAAGCAGTGAGAAACCTGCCAAAAAACAAAGCTTTCAGATTTACCTGCATACCCAGCAAACCTCGGATCAGGCAAAGTGGCAAAAAGGACTGGACAGCTTGATCTACGTACAGAACAAAAACACCAAGCAGGTCAAAGCTAGCTCTGTAGCCTGGTGGCGGGAGTTCTGGGACCGAAGCTTCATCATCACCGACCCAAACAAAGAGGCTACAAATGACACCATTTGGCAGATTGGCCAAAACTACCAACTTTTTCGCTATATGCTGGGCTGTAACGCCTATGGAAGCTACCCTACCAAATTCAACGGTGGCTTGTTCACAGTCGATCCCATTTACACCAAGACAGACATGCCTTTAACCCCAGACCACCGTAATTGGGGAGGAGGGACCATGACGGCCCAAAACCAGCGTTTGGTCTATTTCCCCATGCTCAAAACAGGCGATTTTGAGATGATGAAACCACAATTTGATTTCTACCTGAGGATGCTCAAAAACGCTGAATTGAGAAGTCAGGTGTATTGGGGGCACGGGGGAGGCAGCTTTACCGAACAGATAGAAAACTTCGGTTTGCCCAATCCTGCTGAGTATGGTTGGAATCGGCCTGAGGGTTACGACCCGGGCATGCAGTACAATGCCTGGCTGGAATACCAATGGGACACCGTCCTGGAGTTTTGTCTGATGATGCTGGAGCAGGAAAGGTATACAGGCGAAAATGTGGAAAAATACATTCCCTTTATAGAGAGTTGTCTTCGCTTTTTTGATGAGCATTACCAATACCTGGCCAAGCAAAGAGGAGCCAAGACCTTTGACGAACAGGGTGACCTGATACTTTTCCCAGGCTCTGCCAATGAAACCTACAAAATGGCCTATAATGCCAATTCAACCATTTCAGCTTTAAAAACAGTGCTTGAGCGATTTTTAGAATTGCCTTATCTATCAGCAGACCAGCAGGCACATTGGAGTGAGATGTTAGAGAGAATTCCTCCACTGAGCTTTAGGGAAATAGAGGGGCACCAACTCCTTGCTCCTGCAAAGCTATGGGAAAGGGTCAATAACACAGAAGTACCACAGCTCTACCCCGTTTATCCTTGGGGCATTTATGGAATAGGCAGATCCGATTTGCAGACAGCAATCAATACTTACCACTATGATCCTGACGCCTTGAAATTCCGCAGTCATGTTGGCTGGAAGCAGGATAATATTTTTGCGGCCAGGTTAGGCTTGACCGCAGAAGCTGCCCAGCTCAGCTTAAGAAAGATGGGAAATTCCGAAAGGCGCTTTCCTGCATTTTGGGGACCGGGCTTTGACTGGGTTCCCGACCATAATTGGGGAGGGTCAGGCATGATCGGTATGCAGGAGATGCTTTTGCAAACCAATCAAGAGAAAATCTACCTTTTTCCAGCCTGGCCGATGGAGTGGGATGTACATTTCAAACTTTATGCTCCTTACCAAACTACCATTGAAGCAGTGTTGGAAGATGGGGTGGTCAAAAAGTTGATCGTCCTTCCAAAAGAAAGAGAAAAGGATGTGGTAAATATGTTGGGCTGGACTTTGGAGCAAAAGCTAAAATTTAGCGAATAGTTGGTATGGAGACGTGGAACACTATAATGAATTGTCATTACAAAAAAATAAAACAATGAACCTAAAGTATGTGATTGCAGGGATAGGGATAAGCTTATGCTCCTTCCAGGAGTCCTTAGCGCAGCAACAAGGCCTGATGGACAATTCCCAAAGTCCCTATGTAAAGTTAAGAAGCGTGGGGTTGCAGGAGGTTACCTGGACAGGAGGTTTTTGGGGTGAAAAATTCAAGATGAGCCAAGAAAAAACGGTGCCTTTTATGTGGGACTTATACCATGATGCGGAGACCACCCATGCCGTGCGAAACTTTGAAATTGCCGCCGGATTGATGAAGGGAGAGTTTGAAGGCCCCTCATTTCATGATGGGGACTTTTATAAAATCTTTGAAGGTATGGCGGCCCTATATGCAGAAACCCAAGATCCAGCCCTGGATCGACAGATGGACGAAGCCATTGCCCTTATTGCCCAAGCCCAGCGTGAAGACGGCTATTTGCATACTCCCGTTTTGATCGAAGAGCGCTGGGGTACCCTGGGTGAGGAAGAGCTGCAAAAGCAACTGGGTTTTGAGAAATACAACATGGGACACCTCATGACCGCTGCTTGCGTCCATTACCGGGCCACAGGCAAAGATAATTTCCTTCAAGTAGCCAAAGGAGTGGCCAATTTCCTCTATGATTTTTACCAAAAAGCCTCTCCTCAATTGGCTAGAAATGCCATTTGCCCAAGTCACTATATGGGCATGGTGGAAATGTACCGTACCACCAGAGATCCAAGGTATCTCGAACTGGCCAAGAACCTTATAGACATCCGTGGTAAGACGGATGATGGTACTGACGACAATCAAGACCGTGTTCCGTTTAGAGCGCAAACGGAGGCTATGGGACATGCTGTTCGGGCCAACTATTTATATGCCGGAGTGGCCGATCTCTATGCAGAAACCGGTGAAGCAAAGTTATTGGAAAACCTAGAATCCATCTGGGAAGATGTGGTCTATCGCAAAATGTATATTACTGGAGGATGTGGTGCTCTTTATGATGGGGTATCTCCTAATGGGACTTCCTATAATCCCACTGTGGTACAGAAAATCCATCAAGCCTATGGTAAGCCCTACCAACTTCCCAATGCCTCAGCGCACAATGAGACCTGCGCCAATATTGGCAATGTGCTGTGGAACTGGAGAATGCTCCAAGTAACCGGAGAGGCCAAATATGCGGATGTGATGGAACTCAACCTCTATAACAGCATCCTTTCAGGCATCAGCATGAATGGAACTGAATTTTTTTACACCAACCCCTTAAGCGCCAAAGATGACCTACCTTATACCTTGAGGTGGCCCAATGTCCGTGAGGGTTACATCTCCATCTCCAATTGCTGTGCCCCCAATGTCACCAGGACATTGGCAGAAGTAGGCAATTATGCCTACAGCCTTTCCGAGAAAGGCTTATACATTAATTTATATGGTAGCAACCAACTGAAAACAGCAAATGCCAAAGGTGAAAAAATAGAGATCCAGCAAAAGACATCCTACCCATGGGATGAAAAGATTACTTTGGATTTGGTTAAAATACCTTCGGATAATTTCAACTTATTTTTAAGGATACCTGGCTGGTGCGATCAAGCTGCTCTAAAAATCAATGGAAAAGTAGCGTCCATGCAGTTGAAGTCTGGAGAATATGCACAAGTTGCCAGAAAATGGAAAAAAGGTGACCAAGTGGAATTGACCTTAAAAATGCCTACAAAGTTTCTGGAAGCCAATCCTTTGGTGGAAGCCACCAGAGGCCAAGTAGCAGTAAAAAGAGGACCACTGGTCTATTGTGTTGAGTCCATGGACTTACCCGCAGGCAAAACCGTGGACGATGTCGTTATTTCTTTGAAGGAAGATTGGACTCCCGAGCCTTTCGAAATTGGTCAAAGTACACTGATCAGTCTAAAAGGAGATGTATATTTTCAACAGGAGGACAATTGGGAGCAAACACTTTATCGGACGGTGAATCCTCAGGAATATGATCAAGGTACCATTCGTTTGGTTCCTTATTACAGTTGGGCAAATCGTGGAAAAGGAGAGATGTTGGTATGGTTACCTTTTGAAAGAAGGTAAATTCCACGAAGAATAATAAAAACAAACCATAAAAGGCCTCCTCATTTACCTGAAGGCCTTTTATGGATTTATAGGTGGGTTTAAACTTTACTTGAATTCTCCATTTTTCAACTTAAGCGCATCCTCAAGATTGGCTTCAATCATGTCATACACCACTTCATTTCCATCTTCCCCATTAGGACCTACGATGATCATACCATCGCCATCACCGTCCTGTACCAATGCCGGGTCAATTCCCATGAGCAATTGATCCATATAAAGCTCTAGTACAATTTCTTGCGTAGCAGTAATTTCAGTAGCTGCATTAAATTTGATGTCAATTTTATCTTCCAAATCCATGTACATCATAGAGGGAATACCTTTCCAGTCTGCTTTGATCATAACGGACTTACCGTACATTGGAGAAGACTTTGGAAGGTCTGTCGCCTTGGTAAGGTCAAAAGTCAAATTGGTGTAGAAGCCATTGGGTGCAAGAAAGCTTCCCATTCTGGAAAGCAAGATATGCTCATCCGTCACCAAAGGTACTACAAACTTCGGACCTTTATTTGGTGTAATGATACTAATTGGCTTTGACTTATTTTCCGCTATTCGAAGAAGCATTTTTACATCTTTCACGGAAATGCTTACATCAGTAACGGTCACATTTTTAAACACCAAACTTCCATCATCTGCATCAGAAGGGATGTTGGTGCTTACCTTAGCAGAAAGCACTACTTCACTTTCTTGAACTTCTTGCATTTCATCATTTTGGCTACATGATACCACCAGAGCGGTAGTAGAAAATGCCAAGAGGAGATTTCTAAAAATTCTTGTTCGGCTCATAATTGTAATTTTTTGGTTCTCGATTGACTGTGTTTGTTGTATGTAGCGACTATATTAATCAGGAAAAATTTTATTTTAACAGCCCATGCACTGAATTGTAAACCATCTGTATTTTTGCTTTTTTCAGGCATATAATTTTGTATTGAATACATTTTATTGGACATATCAAAAGGCTTTCTTGGAGAACTCTAAAACTGATTCTAGAGATTTCAATCAAAAATGATCAGGTAAAATACAAGCATCGGGAGGGCATACAAAAAAAGGCTCCACCTGTTGGTGGAACCTTTGCAAGGTCATGGTATATCCTTAGTAATCAATAGGAATAGCTTACCTGGCTACCTGTTTCTGGATCGAGCTCAATTTGGGCAAACACACCGATTTCCTGCTGGAGCTCTTCCACATGGGAAATGATGCCCACTATCCGGTTTTCATGCCTTAATGATTTCAAGGTATCAAACACAGTCCTAAGTGCATTCTTGTCCAAGGCACCAAAGCCTTCATCCAAAAAGAAAAAGCTTTGCTCCGCCCTGTTCAGTGATTTTACCTTTTCGGCCAAGGCCAAGGCCAAACAGAGGGATGCCTGAAAGGTCTGTCCGCCTGAAAGGGTTTTGAGCAAACGTTTCTTGCCTCCATTGAGGTGATCTTGTACCCAGAAGGTATTGTTCTCATCTACTTCCAGGCTCAAGCTGTTTTTGGCCAACTTCATAAAACGAAGGTTGGCAGTCTGCACCAGCTCCTTAAGGTAAATGTTGCTGATGTATTTTACAAAGCCACTACCCTGAAACAAGCCCGCCAGTTCCTTTAAATTAGCTTCCCGGTTTTCTACTTGCTTAAACTGCTGGGTCAGTTTTGCCTTTTCCTCAAGTCTGGACTTGATTTCTTCGATTTGGTTTACAAGGAGTGAGAGGGTCTTTTGCGAGCCTTCCAGCGCTTGCTTGGCCTCCTCAAAAGCTGAGATGATGCTCTGAAACTGACCTGCATCAAAACTGGCCACCGCCTCATCACTGGAGAGTTCCAGAATTTTCGCTTTGGTAAGATCCAATTGCCTGTCGAAAGCCTTAATTTGTTCTTCAAGTAGGGTTGGGTCTACCTTGCTGCCCAATAATTCACGAACTGCCACACTGTCAGAAAAGTCATGCTCAGCCATGGCTAGGGAAAGCCTGTCTTTTAGTTGGGCAAGCTTTGCCTTTACCTCTTCCAAGCGCTGTTGGTAGGTGGACAAATTGGCCAAATTGGTGGTCTGCTTTTGCTGTATTTCTTTGAGTGCATCCTGTGCCCTGGGCAAGTTGATTTCCAAGTTTTCCAGGTATTCCTTTACCTTGGCGATATCTTGTTCGATTTTAACTGCATTGACATCACGATATTTCTCCAGCAAATCCGGATAATTGATTTCTTTTAATTTAGTCTCCTTTTGGGTTTCCAGCGTCTTAAGGGCCTGTTCTGCCTCTTGCACTTTTTCCAGGTCTTTTTCTGAATCTTTCAAAAATTGCTTATAAGCTGTGTTTTGCTCTTTTAACCTTTGCTGAAGTGCTTTTTCCTGTTGAAAATTCGACTTGGCGCTTTGAAGCAACCGCTCTATTCCAGACTGGTTATCCACACCTTCAATGGAAGCAATCAATCGTTCATTTTGAGAGGAAAGACCTTCAAGTTCCTCATGCTTTTCTTGGTAGGTCTTTTGCTGCCCTTCCCATAGCAGCTGCTTCTTTTCATAGTCCGCCTTAGCTTTCTGAAGCTTTTCTTGATAGGACTTGCACGCCTTTACACGAACTTCATTTTGGGCAAGTTTTTCCGAGTCAAATTGGTGGGAAAGCGGGTCTGGATGTTCCATTGATCCACATAACGGACATGCTTGACCATCTTGCAAATTCTGCGTATAGCTATAAAGCCCTTGCTGCTGCAGGAGTATTTCCCTTTCTTTCTGCAATTCATTCCATTCACTTTGGACAGTTTCCAGCTTATCGCTAAAATGATTGCCCTGAAGATCAACATCATCAAGGAGCAAATGCATCTCTCTTTGATGGTTGGCCATTTCTGCTTTCAAGGACTCTATTTGCCCAGATAGCCTTTTGATGGATTCGGTGTTTTGTTTTAAAGCTAGGGAAGTGGATTCCAGTTGGCTGATAAGCTCCACCTCCGGCACTTCCAACTGCTCAATTTCCTTCTCGACTTTCTGGATTTGGGTCTCTTGGTTGAGCTTTTTGTTTTGGAAAGAGGCCGTTTTTTCTTTTAAAACATGTAGCTGTTCTTGCAGTTTCCTTTCTTGGAGGGCCAATTCATTGAGTGCTTTTATTTGGAGCAAATCCCTGATGCGGGCTTCCTTTTCTCCTTTTGTAGAAAAATCCTGATAAAGTTTTTGGTACCTCGCTTCCTTTTGCTGAACCTCTTCTGCCAAACTTATTTTAAATCGCTCACACTCTCCCACACTCTTTTGGTACTTCTCCAAATCAATTTCCTGCTCTTGAAGCTGATCAATGATCGGCTTGAGAAAGGTCAAAGCCTTTTGGTATTGGTCCAGCTGCTTTCTTTTTTGCTCAAATGCAGGAAGCTGACTTTCCAACTCCCTCAGCTGTTGCCGCTGAGCTGTCAGCTTCTCGGCTTTTTCTTTTACTGTTTTTGCCTGTTGAAGGGCGGCTTCTTTCTCTTTTAAGATGTGTTCGTGTTTTGCTTTTTCCTGCTTCAGGGCATGCTCCTTTTCCTTTGCCTCTTGCAAAGCCTCTTTGGAAAAAGCCTCCAATCCTTCCAACTGGGTTTCCAATTTGATCTTCTTTTCCTTTTCTGCAGAAAGCAGCCTTCTGGTCTTTTCGGAAAGGTCAAAACGCTCCAAACCAAAAAGCTCTTTCATCATGTCTGCCCTGTCTTTGGGCTTCTGCTCAATAAATTCCCTGAATTTTCCTTGCGGAATAATCACTGTTTGTCTGAAGTGACTCATTTTCATCCCTACCAAATCTTCCCCCCTGGCCTCCAAAGGCACCCATTTACCTTCATTCAATTCATAAAAAGTGTGGGTTGCTGGCTTGACATCATCAAAGTTCTTGGTATTTCTCCTGGCCAGATAGCTGGCCTTGTAAGTTTGGGCATTGTTCTTTCCCGCCTTAAACTCAAAGTTAATATGGATGCCCGGGCTTTGAAGGTTGACCATGCTGTTTTTCTCTCCTTTACTGGCCAAGCGTTCTGTAGTACCATAGAGAGCCAGCAAAACGGCTTCCAAAATGGAAGATTTTCCACTGCCCACTGCCCCAAAGATGCCAAAAAGCCCTGCGGCGGTAAGTTGTGTAAAGTCAATCAGCTGTTTTTCTCGGTAGGAATAAAGTCCTTCAATTTCCAGTTTAATTGGGATCATGCTGTTTCTTCGTTGTCGGTTTGTCCGATAATTTCATTAAAAAGTAATTTGATCTCTTCATTGGGTTCCAAGCCTTTTGCGCTTTGATAATAGCGGGAAAACAGGGTTCCCATATCTTGTCCCAAATCTTCAGCCTGAAGGCTTCCATCTTCGAATTGATGATCCCCTGTAAGTTTTGGGATCAAGCTGACAATACCATCGTGGGCTTTCATAATGGCTTTACGCGTTTCGGCATCGATGGAAGTTTCCGTCTCAAAAATCACTTCCACAAAACAATAGGGATTTTCATGGAGCCATTCTAGCGTGCTGGCCAAGTTACTAAAGTTTTTTTGGTAAAGCGGCCGGCCTTGCTTAAGCGGAATGGCTTGGTATTTTACAGTTTGGGCAGGTGATGCCTCAATTAAGACCACCTTCTTTTCTTGGTTCGCCTCACTAAAACTGTACGAGAGGGGAGAACTGCTGTACACTACCGGGCAAGGATTTTGGTCCACGGCATGATAACGGTGGAGATGTCCCAGGGCGGCATACTGAATGGTTTTGGGAATTAGGTGGGTATAAATCGCTTGTGCCCCTCCCACATGAAGGATCGGCCGTTCACTTTCTGGTTCTGCTTCTGGTTTTTCTCCTTCCTTCATAAAAAAGAAATGCCCCATAAACAGGTTGACACCCTTTTCATCACAAAAATCATCAGCAAGTTTTTGCCATTGCTGTCCCAAGACTTTCCGCAATTCAGCTTCCTTGTCCTCATCACCCAGATAGGTTTTCAGTAACACTTCATTGGCATAAGGTGCCAAAATAATCCTCACTGGAAATTCCAGTTGAGGTAATTTCAATTCGACAAAGCCCGATGCGGAGTTTGTAATCTCCAGTCCACTATCCAGTTTTTCAGGAGTAAATTGCTGGTCATACTGACTGTAGAACAATATCCCCATTTCCTTGGCCAAAGGGTTGGGGGCACTGACAAACTGGGTACTATCATGATTGCCCGAAATGGCCACAATGGGGCGTTTTCCTTCATTGGAGAGCCTCCTGAGGGTTTTGTAGAACAACTCCACCGCCTCATGGCTGGGGTTAAAAGTGTCGAAGAGATCCCCTGCCAGCAAGACCAAGTCCACCTTTTCGCGCTCGGCAATCTCCGTAATCTCCTCCAAAACCAGCTGCTGTTCTGGCAACCTGGAATACTCCTGGAGCCGCTTTCCAAGATGCCAATCCGCTGAGTGTAAGATTTTTAACATAATTTAAAAATGCGAAATTTTCGTTTTAAAGTAATTTCAGATTAAATTTAGGCGCTTAAAACTTGGTAAGCAAACCTATTTCAAGGTGATGACAGTATTTGGCATTCAAATTGAATAGGCCGATCCTTATGAAAAAAGCTTGTTGTATAATCGTGTGTTTGGTGGCTTTGCTTAGCTTCAAGGCACAATCTCAGCCGACGCTATTAGAGGCAGATTCGACATTGTTGATAGAGAAAGGAATTGCGAGTTATTATGGGAGGTTTTTCCATAATCGGAAGACCGCTAATGGTGAGATATTTGATATGGAGGGCATGACTGCTGCGCACAAAAACTTGCCTTTTGGCACCATGGTGAAGGTTACTAACCTTAAGAATGGAAAAGAAATAGTGGTAAAGATCAATGATCGCCTACCGCAAAATTCCAGAAGAACCATTGATCTGGCCAAAGGCGCTGCCAAAAAGCTTGGAATGATCCAAATGGGCCTGGCCCCCGTCAATATCAGTGTCCTGAAACCTGAAGCTGTTTCTACACTGATGGACTACTATCAAGAAGAAGTTCCTGAAAGTATCCGACTCAGAATGTATTTTGACCCTATCAGCATAGAGCGTGACACCACCCAACTTTTTCTCTGGCCAGAACCTGAATTTACCAGTGCCTTTTAGGGGCTGAAATTAAACTCTAGATATAAGATTTTAGATTTTAGACTTTCGAGTATTGATTGAGCACCTATGTCTCAAATCTAATGTCTACCATCTCTTGTCTACTGTCTCCAGACTCAATACTCCTCCTACATCACATACTCATCATTGACCGGACTGACCGGAGCTGGAATATGCTCTTCACGAATCATCTCCAAAAGGTTAATTTCAATGGTTCGGGTAATTTGGTCTAGTGGAATTCCAGTGGGAATAGGCTCAAAAGGATCTACTATGGAATGACCAATAAAGTGAATGGTATGGAACACATAACCAATAACGGTCGCAAAAATAATGGCCCTCCAACCTACATTAGGGGCAACAGCCAAGGTAAAGGCAATGTTAAACAGCCAAATAAACCCTTTGGTGTAGTAATTATAGGTGGTGGGGAAGACGGTATTTTTAATCCTTTCAGATTTGCCCATTTCATCACAAAACCGGGTGATTTCCCCGTTGAGCTCCAGAAATTCAAACCCATCGATCAGCCCATCTCTTTTCCAACTTTTAAGTTCAGTAGTTTGTAAGCTCAGAATGGCATTATGCTTATTGCTTTCATTTTTAATAATGTCCAAATCACTCTGGATCAAGTATTTCTTATATTCTTCATCCTTGGTACCACGGAGGTTTTCTTTAAGAGCATATAGAAATGCAATATGTCTTTTGACAGCATATTCCTTCATGAGCTCCAGGTTGCTACCAGAGATTTTGTCTGTGGCTGAGGGTAAGTGGATGACATTTCTGGCCCAGGTTCTGGAGCTGTTGACCAATACTCCCCATATTTTGCGGGCCTCCCACCAACGGTCATAGGCCTGATTGTTATTGAAGCCGATAAAAAATGCCAAGGCAGTACCTAATATAGTGGGGATGATGGATGGCATCTCAAAATGGTATTGGATAAAGTACCAATACACAAAATAGGACATTGAACAGGTGAAGGCGACCAAGAGTGTGTTTTTCCATGTGCCACTGACAATTCTACTCAATCGAATATCATGTGTGATAATCATTTACAGTATCTTTTAAAGTAAGGGTAAACAATTTAATAAAAAGACCTGAAATACAATGATTTGTCAGCCATCGAAATAATTTCATGTACGCTCACAGCCATAGAGCCTGAGACACGGTACCTATTCATGCTAAAAGCCCATTCTCCAAGTTGAAAAGTGGGCTCTGATTAAATTCTATTATGTATATCCGCAATTCTACCAGTAAAGATTAAAAGCGAGTAGAAAATCCCCTTTTAATTAAAGTATCAACTGCTTCGGTCTTCAGGCTTCAGGTCTACCTGGCAGTTAGACAGGCTTCCGACCACTTGAGCAAAGGATGTATGGTTACTGGCATCAAAGCGGATAATCAGAAATTTTATTTACCAATCATCTGTCCTAAAGGAACTCAATGGCAATCCTCCGGTACTAAAGATTTCCCCAACCGTAAAATCCTTAAAGGCATACCTCACGGCTATCGGCTTTTCTACTTGTGGCGAAGATAACATCACCGACTTCCTCCTCATGACTGCCGTTGCAGGATAAAACTGCTTGTCGTCTCCGGCAATTTCAAAGTTTATCACCTCTTTTCCATAAGCTGTAATGCCATTGGGCACATGGTCAAATGCTACGATAACGGTGCTCCCTTTGATTTCCATCGCTTCAAATTCAGGACTGGTATATTCGAATCCTTCCAGACCATAGGTTTTTGCCAAAGCCAAATAGGCCAATCGATGACCTCCAGCTTTTTTATCGGCAGGATGGATATTTTCCTTTTCCCCAATGTCCATCAGCACAGCCATCCCACTATTTGGTATGCGCTTGGTGGCCTTTCTTTGCGCATCCCGGAGATACGCAGAATTGTTCTTTTCAATCACTTCATTTGGCGTAAACGAGCCATAATTAAAGGGTGCAATCTGGCAATAGTAAAATGGAAACTCCCCCTCATCCCAAAGCTTTCTCCATTCACGCACCATGGTCACCATCAACTCTTCATATTGCTCAGGTCGGCCATTATTGGACTCTCCCTGATACCAAATCGCACCTTTAATGCCATATCCTACCACAGGAGACAGCATGCCATTAAACAAAGCGGTTGCCGTACGGTTGGGCACATCAATATCTTCCTGCTGCTGAGGAATGGTTATCTCCTCCTTAAAGTCCTCCAACATAGCCTCACTCATCCAAGCCTCTATATTGGAACCTCCATAAGAAACATGAATCAAGCCTACCGGTACATCCAAGGCCTTTTGGATCTGTTTACCAAAGAACCATGCTGTGGCACTGAAATTAGATGTGGTGGATGGCTTGGCCTCTTCCCAATGCCCTTCAAAATCCTCGGCTACTTCTACAGTAGATTTACGGGGCACTGTAATCAAGCGAATCTCGGAATTTTTACTATTTACAATGGCTTCATTACCACCAAACACGGGTTGGGCAGGGAAGCCCTTCAGGGGCATCTCCATATTGGACTGACCAGAACAAAGCCATACCTCTCCGATCAGGACATTTTCAAGACTCATTTCCTGACCATCACTGATGGTAATGGAATAAGGGCCACCTGCTTCCGGTGTGCTCACCTTCACATTCCATTCCCCTTCCCGGTTCGCCTTGGTTTCATATGTTTTATTATTCCAAGATGTAGTAATGCTTACTGTTTCACCTGCATCCGTCCAACCCCAAATTGGCGCATCCATCTGCTGTTGTAGGATCATATTATCTGAAAAAATAGCGGGCAATTTCACCTCGGCGAAAGCTAACTGGCTGATGATACATAGGGTCAAAAATGCTACTAGCTTTTTCATATCTATTTATAGGTTATTTGTGATACTTGTGTCTTGTTGCTACTTATTCTTCTACCTCCTTTAAAATCTTCACTGGCCCCAATAAGCCAGCCTCCAATAAGTCTCTACCTTCCATTCGGCCCAAATCGGCAATGGTATTGGTAAACCTCTTCTCTTTGGGCAGCTTCAAATCACCCATGAGCCTGTTGGCCCATGTATTGGATACTTCGATCTCCAATTGGTTTTGACCCGGCTTGAGTGCTTCGGAGATATTGACCTGATAAGGAAAAGTCCAAGCCACTCCACAATCTTTGCCATTGACTTTCACGGAAGCTATATTGGCCACCTTTCCCAAATGCAGCCAAAATGCATCCTCTACCGCACCATTCCACTCAAACGTATTTCGGTAAACAGCCGTCCCTGAATAATACTTTATGCTATCATTAGAATGCTGGGACCAGCTATCCAATGACGTAAATTGAACGGGATGTTCGGGTCCTCTAAATTCCCTATCAAACTGAACGCTCCAGTCTCCACTGATGGTTTGCTGCGCCTGATAACTTGACCAGTTATTTCCTGAATGACTTTCTGTCTGATCGGTTGTTTCCCTGAAAATCACAAATAAAGCACCATTGGCCGGTAATTTAACAGGAAGTTCAGTCCTGTCCCCCTCTAGTTTCCAGCTATTTACTGAATATTCTTTATCCCTGACAGGATCATAAAATACTGGCTTTTTACCAGAAACTCTAAAAGAAAGTGTCAGTTCTCGTTCCGCTTCCAATTGATTGGAAATAAAATAAATCTCTTCCTTTTGGCTTTTTCGATGGGCAAAGGCAAAACCTTGATTTCGCCGGCCGCTATTATCCAAAGCGATCACATCAGGCGATACGCCCAAAATCTCAAAAGTACTGTGTACATAAGGCATCTTCACCACAGTCCCTTTCCCCAAGCTCCATGAGAGCACGCGCTTTGCGTCTTGCTCACTATGGTGACCTTTCCATATTTCATCCACAACGGCCGATAAGGCCTGGTCATCACCATTTTTTCCTAGGGTTCCGCTTGGCTTTTCATCTACTAAAACAGTTGCTCCAGCCTTTACCAGTTGAAGAATCTTTTGGGCCACCTCCACGGACATCAAGTTGGCATTTGGATTCATTTTCCTCACACCTGGAAACACCAATATGGCATATGCCGCACCTCCGGGAAAAACCACCTTACCATCCTTCACCTCTGCCAAATGCAATAAAGCATCCTTATTAAAAGAATCATAATGATAACCCCGCAATGGATCCGTCCAGTCTGCCGCATCCACCATATTGGCCGAATGCTTTACACCTGCTGGGATTACCCGGGTAGGCTGCCCCTTATTCGCCCATCGGGCTCCTTCAAACTGAACCCTTTCTTCTCCAAAAATGCCGGGTAAAAAATCCACCAATCGTTCTGGCAGCACCGACCTACCGGGAAGGTCTTCTCCGGAAAAAACAGCGATGTCCACTACAGGTGTTCCTTTTTGTAATTGGAACTGGGTCCGTTGGGCATAGTCCACCCAAGCTTTGCCGGGCTTCCACCAAGTTTGGTCCCTTTGAAAATACAGTCCGATGCCGTCCAAGGTCATTCCGGGTTTTCTATCCAACCAAGGATTATGTACAAACACATGATAGAAAAACCGATTAATACCCATGGCATAATTGCGGTCCCCCAAGGTTTTTAACATCCCCGGGTATTCATCCCAGTCCATTCTTAACTGGGTAAATGCTTCTGCCTGAATGATCTGTTTGCCATAGATGTGCCCACCTGAGATAGCATCCCGCATATCATTTGGCTTATCGTGTGTGGGGCTGTTCAGCCAAAATTCTCCAGAAGGTAAATCCACATATTTGAAATGTGCTATCCCATCGCTCACCATGGTGGGGGCTACATTCTCAGAACTGAACTGCATGCCATTTTTCTTTGCCTCTGCTTCTAAGGTCCCAAAGAAATGATCCATGATCAACTCTGAGATGGTTTGCCTTACATCATAAAGGATCCGTTCAGAGGCTTCTACACTTTCCAGAGGCACTCCAGCGAAGGTGGGCAGATAAGGAAGGATATCATAACCCCGGCGCTTTTGGAATTCTTCCCTGAATACCGGAGACCAATTCTGACTTCCCGCCTCCCAACTGTCAATGTGAAATATTTTGAGCACCCGCTCTGCCAATTCAGGACCAGCCGTCCTGATGGCTTCACCAAACCACTGATCAAACTGAAACCGAACGGCTTCGGCATTAAACTTATCCACTTCCAATCCTTTGGCTCCACCTCCGGTATAGTTGGTATGTCCAGTGGAAGTGTAACCAAAGCGCATGATTTTCCATTTTCCCTCTGGAGCTTCCCAGACCAAATGTCCTTTTTCATCCATTTTATCCGTTAGATTCACCAAGTCCTTCATGGAAACACAGGATTCAGGTAAAATCGAATCACTGGTACTGCGCGGACTCATTCTCCAAGCAGCTGCAGACTTGCCTTCATATTGGTTGATCTTTGGACTTGAAGAAAGTGCAATGGTTTTCACTTTCAAAGAAGGCTTCCATTTCGCTGCATCTAAATCTTCAGCCCCTGGTTCCGTGCCTTCTTTATCATAAATAAAACGAAAATATTTTGCCGTTATCTCAGATACACTGTGGGTATAATCATAATCCCAATCCTGCCAACCATGCCGGGGGGGCTTCAAGCGAGTCACCTCTTCAAAGTTCTCCCCATCATCACTGATAGCGATTTTCAAACGGTGGGCCTGATAGCTGTTTCCACTGGTCTTTATCCTGATGCTACGACAAGTAAAAGGCTGTTCAAAAGCATACTGGATCCAAGCTTCCTCATTCGTTCCCAGATGCTCATCTGTTTGATCACTTAATAAAAAATCCAATTTCTTTTCGGCCAAACTACTGGTCACTGTTGGCTGCTGAGTAGCGGCCTCCAATTCAAAGCCTTCCTGCACAGGATAGGCATATACTGCTAGTTCACGATAATAATTCTCATGTTGTTCGGGCTGGGGCAGGTCCATTTGATGATGCCTGCCTCCTTGCACCAATGTATCCGCCCAAACCACCTTTTGCATGGAGCTTTCTGGAGTAATCCACGGCCCACCGGCCACCGCAAAGCCATCACAGGCATGCATGGCCAGCCTCAATCCTAATCTATCGGCTTCTTCCATGGCATGTCGCACCATTTCCCACCAAGCTTCAGATCCCTGCAAGGTAGGCTTTTCGGTCAAAGCTGGTTCTGCGGGTCCTTTGATCGACATCAAAAATGCTCCTCCAATACCCGCTTCCTTCATCGCCTCCAGATCTGCCGTAATCCCCGCCTTAGAATAGGTGGAATACATCCAATACCAGTACACCCAAGGCTGTGAACTCTCGTATGTCGGTTCGAAGTCCTCGACATGAAGCTGTTCTTGCTCCTTTTCACAGGAGATCAAGCAACAACATAAAAGAAAGACTAAAAGGATATTTTTGGACATTAGATTTTAGATTTAAGACACTAGACTTGAGTCTGGCGTGGCAAAGCATTGAACGTTCCCTTTATACTCAAGACTCGCTACTCAATACTTACTACTAATATAAAAGCTATAGTGATACGGTTTGGCAGGAATCTGATACTGCTCTAAGGGCTGAGCGACATCCGACCAACTGTCATTTCCACCCACCCCCATTTGAATCAAGTCAATATTCACGGTGATAAAACCTGCATCTTTTAGCTCAAAGGTATGTTTGGCCGCATTGATCTGCTCTTCAGTGTATGGCCAAGCACTCATACTCAACAAACTGTCAGCAGTAATGGTCAAGCCTTCCTTATTCTGTTCATCGGCGAACTTCATCCATCGTACCTCAGTGCGGTTACCATTTTCTTGAGGCATGACATAGGGTTCCATAAACCCTTCAATGGGCAAAGTATAAATCCCTGCCATAAAACCATGATTCCGATCCATGTAGTTTTCCAAAGGCCCTTTACCATACCAGGTGATCTGGTCATATGCTCGCCTAATGCCCATGCTCATCCCTATTTTGGGAATATTAGGCAAATCATATAGCGGGATTAAAGTATAATCCACTTTCACCGCCCCAGATGCCATGATGGTATAATCTATCTTCATTTCTGCTTTTTCACCTGTAAGGACATAGTCGGTATGTACTTTGACCACTCCCTCACCCTCCTTGCTGAAAGTCATATTGTTCAATGCTGGCTCAGCTTCATACCAATACTTTAGCTTTTCATGGGGCTTCCAGCCTTTGCGGTCATTGTCAGTCAAAGGCCGGGTAAATGAAGGAACCAGAGGACTGGAAATTTGTTCTTTACCCTTTACTTTGAAACTACTCAGCGCCCCATTCTCTTTATCAAAATGTAATTGAAGCCTCTCTCCACTTACCGATAATATTTCTCCATGATCTTCCACTGTCAATCCTGTCTTTGTCTTTTCGAAGGTAGGAGAGCTCCCTTTTCGCAATTGAAACTGTTGCTGGGCTATAATATGGCCTTGCTCGGCCCAAGAAGCTTGTTCGGGAAGGGTAAAAGTAATATTGGCCAGGTATTCCTTTCCGTGCTGAGGATGGAAATAGGGTTTAAGTTGTAAGGTGGTATCTTGCCCTGCTTCAAGCGGTAAGCGATCCATCACAAGACTTTGGACGACTTTTCCCTCTTCCAAGATGGTTAAGTTCATTTGATATTCTTCCAAGGATTTATCCGCATGCCGATTGCGGATTTTCACATTAAAACCCACAGTATCTATCAAAGCCATTTCAGCGGGTTGATACACCCACTTACATTCATAAATGGCCGCTTTTGGCCTTCCGTCAGAAGCGACAATTCCATTGATGCAGAAATTACCATCATGTAATTCCTCTCCAAAATCTCCGCCATAGGCATAAAATTCTTCGCCATCTTCGGTCGTTTTAAGCAAACCTTGATCTTTAAAATCCCAAATGCATCCGCCAATGACCTGGGGCAGTGAACGGAACTCGTCCCACAATTCTTTCATATTCCCAGTGCTGTTGCCCATGGAATGTGAATATTCAATAAATACGATCGGGCGACGATCCGCATGTTGATTGACCAATAAACTAGGTGTAAACAATCCCGGATAAAAACGGCTTACCATATCCACGTAAGGCTGATCTGTCGGCACTTGGATACGATGCGAATGGTCTTTGGGGTAATCAGGATGGTCTGGGGGGATATAACCCTCAGCCCGATGATTCCCTTGGGCCGGCTCATAATGCACGGGTCGGGTAATATCAAAATCATGCACCCAAGCGGCCATAGCGGCATGATTGGGGCCTCGTCCAGCCTCATTGCCCAAACTCCAAAATATAATACTGGGATGGTTTTTATCCCTTTGCACCATGCGGGTCACCCTTTCCATGTAGGCATGGGTCCACTGTGTATCATTGCTCAGCTTCCCGCCAATACCGTGGGTTTCATGATTGGCTTCATCAATCACCAAAATACCATATTCATCACACAAGTCGTAGAAATAGGGATCATTGGGATAATGACTGGTACGGATGGTGTTAAAATTAAATTGCTTGATGGTTTTCACATCTTCCTCTATATCCTCCCGGGTCAAGGCCTTTCCTCTTACAGGATGATGATCGTGTCGGTTGACACCATAGAGGTAGGTTTCTTTACCATTGATTAAAAGCTTGCTGTTATTTTCAGAAAATTCGATCGACCGAAAACCTACCTTGCAACTCTTTGCTTCCAAAAGCTGCCCCTCTTCATCTTCTAGAATCAACACCAAAGTGTAAAGGTAGGGATGCTCATCACTCCATAAATGTGGATTTTTTACCTCCGCCTCAAATAGCCCAAATTTCACATTGTCCAAGCGTGGATAACTTTCATTGAGGATGTCCTCCACTTCTTTTTCCAGCGGATGTGTAAAAACTGGTTGGTCATCCTGATCATAAAGCTGTACTTTTAGCTGGCTTCCTGGCGCCCGCTCCCCTGTCAAATTCTCGATTTTAGGTCTCAGGCTAAAAACAGCATGCTCATAATTTTCATCCAGCTTGGTCTGATAATGAAAATCCACTATCCGTAATTTGGGTTCAGCCATTAGAAAAACTTCCCGTTGTATGCCACTCAACCTCCAATGGTCCTGGTCTTCCAAATAGGAACCATCACTCCAGCGGATCACTTGCACGGAAAGCACATTTTGCCCAGGCTTTAAATAGGGACTAATGTTAAATTCTGAAGGTAAAAAACTATCTTCCCCATAGCCCACAAATTCTCCATTCAACCACACCTGAAAGGCTGAGCTCACGGCTCCAAAATGGAGGGTGATATTCATATCTTCCCAATCATCAGACACTTCAAAAGTCCTTTGGTAAGAGCCTACTCCGTTGTAATCTTCCGGTACATAAGGAGGACTGATAGGGCGAAATGGATAAACCGCACTTTTATAAATTGGAATATCATAGCCTTTCAATTCCCAGTTGGAAGGCACTTCTATCTTATCCCATCCATTGACACGGGACTGATAAAAATCTTTTGGCGCTTCTTTTAGGTTATTGGCAAAATGAAAATCCCATGTTCCATTAAGTAATAATATCCGACTCTTGTTTCTATCTCCCGCTAATGCTTCTGCTGTATTTTCAAATGAATATACGGTAGTTCTCGCTGGTTCTCTATTGATGCTCGTCACCAATGGATTTTCCCAGGGAGCGAAATGGTATTTCTCCGGTAAACGAGGAACTGCAGCAGGCTCTCCTGTCACCGTCTGTGCCATGGCCAATCCAGTTACCCGTATCCATAGGAAAAGGCCTGCTAAAAGAACTTTATACATAAGACTATTCTGCATCTAGTGGAAGAAAATCTAATTCACTAGTTCCTAAATCCTGTGAAGTGGCTACAGCAATGCCTCTTTGCTCATCTTGGTTGACTGCGCAGTAATAATGGTACACGACCCCATCATGCTTGACCACAAATGACTTGTGAGCAAAAAGATCGTCATAAGGCTCCGAGGGACTGATCAGGTCCTCTCCTTCCCAGTCCACCCAATCGATCAGGTTATTGGAAACCGCAAATCTGTTAAAGGCAAAAACATCTTCTCTGTCCGGCCAAAAAGCACCAAAGTAAAACATGACATACAAATCTCCCATTTGCTGGATATAGGCGTCACCTGAAATTCCTTTATGGTGATTGATCAAAGGTTCCTTCCCATAGCGTTTCCAATTTTTCATATCATCAGAAACGGCCATGGCTATTCGCTCTGCTCCACGGGCAGGATTGATGCTGTCCCCTCTGGCATTATAATACATGATAAAAGGATGGCCGGTAAATTCTTCTTCGTCTAGAATGACTGAGTTTTTGTACATGGTGCTGTTGTCCCACCACTGCGCCGCTTCTTCGGTTGGGGTCAGGACGGGCTTTTCCAATCGCTTCCACTCATGGGCCACCGTTGGATCCTGATCAGTATAGGCCATTCCGATAGACAAAACCCCCGCTTCATACCCTCGGGTATTTCCTCCAAAATAGCTCATCCAATATTTATCATCGTATTTTCCCAATGCATAGCTGCCTCCCCATGTTTTGTCCTGCAAGGCGATATAAGCAGCCTTTTGGTTCATGTCCCAATCGGTTGTATCAGAGAAAGACATCACCTTACCTTTATCTTCCCAGTGTAATAAATCATCACTCTCTGCCAACCAAGTTTCATAGCCTCTTCCTCCGTAAATCAAATAGGTCATGTACCATTTGTCTCCTTCCCGGAAAATACTTGGACAATCCATCTTTAAATCATTGGAAGGAGGAACTTTCACCAAACCGTATTTAAAAGGCGTTTTAATTTCCTCATAAACTTGCTGCATCACCGAATCGGTGACTTCTGGAAGTGCATTTTCAGTATGGGCAATCCCTTGCTGATCACTCTTGGAGGAACAGGCTAAGGTCATCATGCTAACACAGGCAAGTACTGCGAAATAGGTTATTGGTCGAGTCATAAATAAAAACGTTAGATCAGCCCATTGAGGACTGTTCATTCTAAGGTTAAAATTACTAAACACCCCGTATTTACCTTCCTGTGCTATCATGGTAGAGATACCTACTCTAAAAATAGAAAAACAGTTAAGGCATCGCCTAATCCATCTAATTTGTCGACAATCTTTCAGACACCTCATTCGCCTCCATTTCCTCTTCTTTGATTGATTTCTTCCGCCAATAATTGGCCAATATCGAGCCAGAGACATTCATCCAGGGACTGAACACTGCCGGAGCCAAACCCACAGTCCCCAGTTTACCCATCGAACCGGCTAAGCCAGAGGCCATACCTCCATTTTGCAATCCAACCTCCAGGGCCATCGCCCGAGCTGAAGACACATCCAAACCCAAAAGCCTGCTCAGCCAATACCCAAAGAAATACCCAAGACCGTTGTGTATAATGGAAGCCAAGAACAACAGTCCACCTACCTGCAGTAAATTATCCCTACCCGCCGCAGTGGTCACCGTGGTGAAATAGACAATACCAAACATGGAAACATAAGGCATCATCTTATCCAGATTTTTAAATTGTCGCGTGCATAAATGATAGGCTACACCAAACACCAGAGCTCCCACAAAAAAACTCAAAATCTCTAAGGACTGTAAGGCTTCCGCCGATGCCATGTCAACAAAGACCTCCCATAGCCCAATTGGTAATGCCAGCAGATAAATGAGAAAAAGTGTCGCCAGCAAATACATACGGTTTTTCATTCCTTTACTGGCCATCTTCAAGTAATCATGTAACAAGGCCGCTCCAATGGGGACCAAGACAATTTTGATGATGTTCATCATCATATCCAAAAAATCAATATCAATCAATGTTCCCGCTAAAGTTTTCATCCAAAATGGCGTCATCAACGGAGCCAGCATGGTGGCCATGGCCGTAACCGTTACGGAAAGTACCAAATTAGCCCTGGCCAAATAAACCATAACATTGGAAGCCAAACCACTAGAACAAGCTCCCATGAGGATTATTCCAGCGGCTATTTCAGGATCAAAGTCAAAGATTTTGGTCAAGGCAAACCCCACCAAAGGCATGATGGAAAACTGACTGAGCAAGCCTACCAAAACACCTTTTCCCGTGCTCCCCAAATGAGCAAAATCTCTTAAACTCATCTGAATTCCCATTCCAAACATGACTGCTTGAACGACAATCAAAATCAACCATTTATTCCTCAGGTCAAAATCCCCCCAGTGTAAAAAAGTCTGAGGATAAAGCATACCAGCCACCACTGCTGTGATAATCCAAGCGGTATACTGATAACCTTTCCACCTTTCCATGGCTCCCATGCCCATCGTAAAGGCCAAACAGGTCACCAAGGCTGCCCCCTGCCATATTAGGGTATATCCCATGATCAGGGTCACGCCAAATACCAACAAGGTTCCTAAGGCACATTTTAATAAAAGCTTGTGAAGGTTGTGCATGGGCTTGTTTATTGATTCATTGGCTTTAAATGGTTATTTGCGGTGGGCCGATCTCTCCACTGCCGACACCGACAACCTATGGCAATTTGATGCAAGAAACTTATTTTAGGTCTTCTCTAGTTGTCATTACTCCTTGGTCATGCGGCTTTAGTCTTACTTGCTATTTTAAGATTTCAGCTAAATACTTCACCGCTTCCGGTGGGCTGGCTACAATTGGTACTTTCTTATCTGCTTCATCCAAGGTATCCACCACCCTGGCCATAGAAGCTTGCGCAAGCAAAATCACATCTACTTCTTGTGAAAGTTCCTTTAGCGCCTTGGATACCATTTCATCATGCTTTTTAGCTTGTCCGCCCATCAACGCTTCAAAAGCGCCTTCACACAATTTTGAGGTCAACAAAATGTCCTTTCCGAATACCTTGGCCCTTCTTCTCACCAGATCAGCTGTTGGTTCCAAAGTGGTCGGAAGAGTAGCGACCACTCCGATCTTTCTTCCGGTTTTAATGGCTAAATCTGCCATAGGCTGATCTACCCGTAGCACAGGAACTCCACTCAATTCGGCTGCCGTTTCTACGGCTGCGCCTATTGAAGAACAGGTCACCATGATATGATCTGCTCCCGCAATTTCTGCTGAACCTACATAGTTCACCACCCTTCGGGCAGTTTGAGGTGTCAGTTTCCCTTTGCTGATCACATCCTTGATCAGGCTGTCGTCCACGATATTAAATACCTTTATATCGGTAAGATACTCATCGCATAAATGCTGAAATATAGGCACCAAGGTGGCCGAGGTATGAATCAATCCTAATGTTTTCATTTTAGTTACTTGGTTATTTTGCTACTTTATTATTGAATATGTGATAGTAAGTTTCTCATGTCATTTTTTTCCGACTTCGGTCTTCCAACCTCTCGCATCAATCGTCTTACACCTGATTTCAATTATCCATTTATCTGTCCTTCCATCACTTTAACAAAGTAATCTTCAGCTCCAACTTGCCCCCCTTTGAAGTTGACTTCCATTCCGTCAATGGGCGAGTCCGGGGCGTGTGCTTTACAGAGGGGAGCTCCTGGCACCATTGGTGCTATCATCTCCACGGCTTCAATCCCCAAAGTCCGCGCCACCTTACTGGAAGTATCTCCGCCAGCTATTAACAAGCGCTTGAACGGCACTTCATCTGCAACATTTCTTGCGATACTGCCCAAAACCTGCCCAAAGAAGTCAGCTGTTTTGGAGGAAATGTTTTCTTGAGCAATCCCTTGACTGCTCAGTAAGTTTTTTGTCTCTACCAACCGAGGATCATCAGTTCCCAAGGCAGTATGAATAATTACATGTTTGCCTTCCTTCAACTTAGCCACCACCTTTTTTTGATAATGGCCAATTGCTTCTCCTTGATCAATCAACTTCGCAGGATCAAGTGCTATTTCCTCAAACCCATGTTGAAGGGCGTATTGAATTTGACCCGAGGTTACAGGCGAGCAGCTTCCTGAGAGAACCAACAAGGGTTTCGCTTTTCCTGGATCAGCCCAGATTACCTCATTGGACAATTTCCCTTCTGATTTCCAGTAAGCTCCAAGAGCCATTTCCACCCCAGAAGAACCTACTGAAAAGTGAGTCTTATTTTTACCGGCAAGATCAATCGTCTTGCCTATATTGGTCAATTGATCGGGATACAAAGCATCGAATAGCACGACTTGAGAAGCTTTATCCAGTTCTCTTTGGAGTGCATTTTGGATTTTATTATCTCCCAACTCCAAGATATCCACCAAGCCAACCTTTAGTTGGGTTTGCTTGGCCAAGTGCAGGCGCAAATCACTTTCATCAGCCGGAGTGGTAGGGTGCTTGCTCATCGAGGGATGCCGATCAAGGCGATGGATAGCTCCTTGGCTTCCTATGCCCATTCTTGCATAAAGATTCCCAAAGGTACAATAACGGCCTAGAGCAGGAGCAGCTACCAAAAGAGAAATATAATCCGTATCGAAAACCGCCGCTCCCACTTCCATTGCCTTTCCTATATTCCCGATCTTAGGGGAAGAGTCAAATGTAGAACACACCTTATAATGCACCTGTGGAGCCCCAGCAACTTTTAAAGCACTAAAGGCTTCGGACAACTCTTTCTCCAAATCGCTTGGTCCCATGGACCGGGTCATCCCGGCAATTCCAATGGCCTGAATACCTTTATATTTTTCCAGTTGCTCGGTTGAAGGAGGAGCAATAAACAAAACTGTTTTGACACCTGCCCTGCTCAGAAAATCCAGCGCATCAGAGGAGCCCGTAAAGTCATCCCCATAGTAAGCAAGCAGCAAATTGGTTTTATTCGGAGACATTACTTTTTACCAAACTTTTTTACCGACAACCCAAATTCCTCGTATTCCTTCGCTGCCTCCTCGACAGACAGTCCATTTACAGCGGCTTCCCAAGCTTGCTGCAATGCCCTTACCCCTCCTGCAGGACCCGCTGGATGAGCCATGATACCTCCACCGGCCATATATAAAAGATCTGTAGTACTGGTCCTTCTATAAGTCTCGGGAGCTTGACCGCCCCATTGTCCTGATGAGACCACTGGCATCACCTCATAGCCTCCCAGCAAAGGTGTCAAACAGGCCTCTATGGAATTGACCACTGAATCATCAGATTCCCAGAATTTATTTTGAATGCCATTCACATGTAGCTGATCGACACCTGCCAACCTCCAAATTTTCTGATAGGCCCTAAAATCTATCCCCAATAAAGGGTGCCGGTTCAGCATACCCCAACCATTTCTATGGGCATGAATGGCTAGTTCCCCTCGATCACAAATGGCTTTTACCCCCGCCAGCCCAACACTATTAATGCTCATCATGGCACATGTCCCCCCACTTTCCAAAACCTTGTCATAGTGGCGGTGCATTGCATCAATTTCATCGGATATATTAAAGGCATACATGACCTTTTTCCCAGTTTTATCGGCATGTTCATTGATCACCTTCATGATCGCCTCCACCCTTTTGTCAAAAGGTGAATTAGCAGAGGAAGCCATCAGCTCATCATCCTTGATAAAGTCTATTCCTGCTTCTGCTAAAGTCTTGACCAAAGCAGCTGTTTCTTCCGGACTCATGCCAATGCTGGGCTTAATAATCGTACCGATTAAAGGTCTGTTTTTAGTCACCCCTGTCAATTCCCTACAGCCTTTAATGCCAAAGTTGGGACCGGAGAAATGCGCTGCAAAAGAGCTTGGCACTTCTAGGTCCATTAACTTCAGCCCGGTAAATTGCGTGATTTCATACAGGTTTCCTTGTAAGGTAGAAACCATGGTGGGCAGGTTATAGCCAAAATTCTCAATGGACCAGGACACCCTGACCATGGCCCGGTGATATTGGCCAGATGGTGAAATGGCTCCAGGAATGGCTGGCTCGCAGACTGTCTCCAGTTCTTCTATTTCTTCCACACGCGCAGCAAAGCGCTGTTTTAAGGCTTCCGTTTCTCCCGGTACAGCCACAAAAGTGCCGGATGATTGCTCCCCGGCCAATACTTGAGCTGCCTTCTCCACCGCATAGGGTGTTTCTATATAATATGTTGCAGTAATTCTTTCCATAGGTATTAAGGGCAGGACAAAGGCCTCACACATGAAAAAAGTAAGACAGGAGTATGGCTCCCGTCCTACTAAAAACCTAATAAAACCCTATGAACAAATGTAAATAGCTTGTACGGCCTTAGCATCCTGAACTTACCTGCTTGTAGAAACAGCTAATCAAGTTGTTATGAAAATTAAAGCGAAGCAAAAAATCGTATCGACTCAGAATTGGTGGATAAAGATTTCATGAGAAATAAAAGTTTCAAAAATCACGCTCTAGCTGGACACCTCCGGTATCATTGGACGCATATGCTGCCTCCACACAGGCCATGGTATAAATACAATCTTCCACGCTGTTATCAGGAACATAAGAAGGATTTTCCAGTGCTTTTTTCATCTCGGCCATACTGCCAATAAACGCATGGGGAAACCATGTCCCGTTAATCTTCACCTCTTGCCATACTGGTTTTTTACCTTCTTCCAGTATCACATATTCAAATTTATCGGCTGTGCCCCTGGGGTAATCTTTGTAAAGCCCCATTTCCACCATAACCGCCCCTTTTGTCCCTTCGATTTTAACATATGATTGCTGATGTTTCAATCCAAACTCATGCGCATGATTGGTCAATATATTGGCTTGGAGCATTTCACCATAATCCATAATGATATTGCTTTTTACAGATGCCAGCTTCTGCATTTTGGGATGTTTGACTGTTTTGGCATATATTTTATTTGGATTGCCTAAAAAAGACCGGACCAAATCCACATAATGAATACTGTGGTAAAGTATCTCCACCCTCTCTGACGAAAATAAAAAGTCCCACAAATGCCATGGAGTAAAGACATTAATCTTGATCTCAATATCGCAAAGCTCACCGAGTTGACCCGAGGAAATGATCTCTCTCGCTTTTTGAATGTAAGGCGAATAGCGCATTTGAAAATTAATGCCAGCTTTAAGTTTTTTCTTTCGACATAATTCTAAAATAGCTTGGGCAGAGTCCAAGTCATCACCCATGGGCTTTTGGATCAAAACCACTGCTTCATCGGGCAATTCGCTCAAAACCTGTAATACTACTTTTCCCGGTACTGCTACGTCAAAAATAGTTTCCTTGTCCGCGGCAGCAGTCATTTTAGCGATCGATGGATATACATCGGGGATCGAAAACGCCTCTGCAAGCTTATGGGCCTTGGTCCCATCGACATCAAAAATCCCTGCTACATCAAAATTTGCTAACTGGTAAGCGGGCAAATGGGCATCCCTTACTATCCCCCCAGCTCCTATGATCTGAATCTTCATTACCTAACACCGTTTAAAAATTTACCTGTTGAGTTTGCCGTTTAGGGACAGGGGCAAGTTCATATGATCCAAACTTGCCCTACTCATTATTTTAGGCCAAAAATACAAAAAGTATCAAGGCATTAAATTATTTCGGGTGTTTTCATAACATAACATTAAACTCAGTCATCTCCTACAAGAAGTCCTTACCTCTTCCTCCTGCCATGTACTGAATTAATTTGCTTTAAATTTGAAATAAACCCTTCTGGATTTCGAACCCCTTACATGCTTGGGTTGGGAAGAGGGGCCTACCAAATCGGTAGCATTTACCTTGTTTCTCACCGCGGGGATCACGTCAAAGACTGCCAGTCCTGTTTGGGGCAAGGTGTATAACAAGGCATCTCTGCCGTCCCTAGGTGTGTAAACACCCAGGTAATTATTTTGCTGGTCATTGGCCATGTAAATTTTCCCTTCCTCAGTTTCAAATGCTGCCCAGTGCCAATCGTGGAAATAACCCTTAAATTCTGGATAAGTAAAGGACTCCCCGGGAATAGGATCATTGTAATCGTTGCCCCAGATATCCAAGGTGGTGCCGTGAATTCGGTTCTGCCAAGCACGGTAGGGACCTTCTCCCAACCATCGGATGGCCTTTACTTTTTCTTCAGGGTAGTCGAAACTTACGCCCATCAGTTCAACCACCCCATTATATGTATAGGTATAATCCAGCTGTAACAATCCTCCTAGCTGAATAGTCCAAACTACCTCTTCCAAAGAACCAAAATAGCTGACCTTTACTACTACATTCTCTCCCTCCTTCTCTGCATTGATCATCCTTAACTCCTGTTCCAAATCCAGCTCCTTATAAATCCTATCCATCCCCTTTTCAAATTCAGGGTCTACCGTTCCATCCAATGTCCGGTCGCCTCTTCTAGCCGCCACAAAACGCGGTCCACCAGCAAAAGCCATATCCTTTCCTCCTTCTTTAACAGACACGATTTGTCCACTCTCTTTGCTAAAGGTCACTTTCAAATCCCCAGAAGAAACCACATAGTTTCCTTCATTCTCTTCCAATTCGACTGTTCCAGCACCTGCCTGAAGATATTGCTTTGATTGCTCCCAAGTAAAATGCCAGGTCCATAATGCTTCACCTTCTGGACTCTTGGCCGTCAAGTATAAGACATCTGCTTCCTTCCAATTGGATGGTAGGGGAATGATAATTTTGCCCTCGCCATGTGGAGCTACATCGGGACCACTCAGTTTACCTGATTGAATGACCTTATGGCCACTTTTCTCTTCTTCTGGCTCATAAAATGCTCCCAAAGACCACTCAAAACCACAAGCATTCAAATTGGTGAAATCATACCTGTTTTCCACCTGAAAAGTCCCATCAAAATCAACTGGTAACTTGTCATCTTGCATGACCATCACCGGAGACCAAACTTCCTTGATCGTAAAGAAACTTCCTTCTTTTTCATGGTGAGGTCCCACGATGCCATCCGCACCATAATTTCCCTGATTATCTATTCGGCCATCCTGGTCAGTGCGGGCAATACCCTCATCGGCAAATACCCAAAGAAAACCACCACCACTTCTTGGATGTTGGCGCATCATTTCCCAGTAGTCAAACAAACCACCTCCATGGCCACCGTCATACAGGCCATGTAAAAATTCCGTGGGCATAAAGATATAGTCTCCCCTAAAATATTCTTCTGTCTCGCCATAGGAACGATAGTGCATCGTCTCTACTCCGCTGAGCAGCTGTTGCGGATGAAGCACGGGTCGGTTTTGGGGATCCCATTTCGCAAATTCATCATCCAGCTCCGTATTCCAGCCGCCCTCGTTGCCATTGTCCCAAAAAATCACACTGGGGTGGTTAACATCACGCGTCACGAGCTCCTCCACGAGCTTCATGCCGATGGCTTCATCATAGTGTCCGTGCCAGCCACCCAACTCATGTAGTACATACAAACCCAATTCGTCACACGCTTCCAAAAACTCCGGATCAGAAGGGTAATGCGAAAGTCGCACCGCATTCATGTTCATTTCCTTGATCAGCTTGGCATCTGCATAGTTCAATTCTTTGTTCAGCGTCCTACCGGATTCAGGCCAAAAGCTGTGTTTGTTTACCCCCTTCATCAGTACCCGCTGGCCATTGATGTAAATACCATCACTGGCCTTTAACTCGATAGAGCGAAAACCAAAGCGATCATCGATCTGATGTACCAATTCGTCTCCATCATAAAGAGAAAACTGTATGTGGTAAAGGTTTGGCGTTTCCGCTGTCCAAAGGTCAACTCCTTCAAAGCTGCTTTCCAAAATCACCTTATCTCCTCCCTGGATGATGGATTTCTTTATTGGCTTCCCTACAAGCTTTCCTGCCATATCGATCACTTTGGCCTCCACCTTCATATCTTGAGAACTCGCATGGCCCAAAAACACTTCTGCCCTGAACTGACCATTGGCCTGCGCATCAATAGCAGTACGGTCAATGAATTTTGCGGGAAAAGCTTCCAAAAACACCGGTCGGAAGATCCCTCCGAAATTCCAATAATCGGCCCTTCTTTCCGCTAAATTGACACTGGCATTGGAAGATTCCTTGCTGACTGTCACTTCCAGTAGATTTTGCTTTCCATATTTTAGCAGATCAGTGATATCGTATTTAAAACGGTAAAATGCTCCTTGATGCTTATCACCTGCCGAGCGACCATTGACCCTTACTTCTGTATCGGTCATGGATCCATCAAAAACAATTCTTACCAACTTGTTTTCCCAATCCTTGGGCACATCAAACTTGTATTTGTACTCACCCACTTCATCCGCAATCCCATCAGGAAAGGGCTTTCCGTAAAACTTAATGCCGTATTGGTACTTTCCAAATCCTTCTTGTTCCCACACAGAAGGCACACTGATGGTGCTCCATTCCTCGCTGTTTCGGCCTCCGGAAATTTTGAATTCCCACTCCTTGGTATCTTGATAGCCCTTACCGGACAGGTACTGGATTTCCGTTTCTTGTGCTTTCAACCCTGACACCGCAAAAACAGCTACAATTCCCAAAAACAGTTTATGGATTCGTATTGGTCTGATCATTATCATTGATTCTTATATTTCATATTATGTATATCCGCAACTTTACCAGTGAAGATTAAAAGCGAGTAGAAACTACCCTTTTGATTAAAGTATCAACTGCTTTGGTCTTCAGATCTACCTGGCAGTTAGACAGGCTTCCCTCCACTTTAGCAAAGGAGGTATGGTTACTGGCATCATAGCGGATAATCAGATTTCATATTAATTATCCGCTTTTCCCAATCTTCCTTCAAAACGAGGATTCCTTAAGTAAGACATTTATCATACTACTTCCATCATTCGAAAACACCTACTTCACAGCCTTGTATTTCACCAAATACTCCTTCCCAGCCTCTAGGAAAAGCTTATACTCACCATCGCCCAATGCATTGACTTCTCCTTGATTGGTCTTTGGCTTGGACCTACTCTTAAATATCAGGACACCCTCGCCTTCATGTGAGGAAACCTTGATTTCATTAGTGGAGCAATGCACGGAAATAGCTCCATTTGGTGTCGGCACTTTTCCTTCCATCCATTCCAGCCCGCCTAGCTCTGGACGTATTTCGTAAGTTCCATATCCTGCGGAAAGGGGCTTTACCCCCAAGTAATATTTGCCAAAAAGGTAAATCGGACTAGCTCCCCAAGCATGGCAAAGGCTCTTGCCATAAGGCCGTCCATACATGGACAAATGTTCGCTTCCAGACTCGTTCGGATCATATTTTTCCCAGAAAGACGTGGCTCCCAAATCCAGCATTCCTCCCCAGTAATCTCGAATTTCATCAAGTACAAATTCTTGCTCTCCCATTGCGCAGAGGGCTTCCAATTCATAAAAACGCATATAAGGCGTGGTGATTTTCTGGACATTATCGTTTAGCAACACAGACTGTTTGACCGCCACTTTTTGATCTTCGGAAAAGTAATCAAAGAATATCCCGAACATATTGGCATAGCGGGTGACATTGTCGAGTACTTTGCCATCGACACGCTGATGCATAATAGCTTCGTGATCCTTGGACCAAAATACCTCAAACAGCTTTTTCTTCATCTCATCAGACAACTTTTCGTATTTTTGATGCCCTTCTTGATCTCCTGCTATTTCGGCGCTTACTGCCATCGCCTCTAAGCTTCTGGCGAATAGCATTTGCTCAAAACTCACCTCACCCTGCTTGCTCAATCCATCTGCCCAATCAATAAAGATCCAGTCTCCCGGCAATCCTTCCATCATGCCATTTTCATTCCTCCTTTCCAAACAAAAATCCATCATGCTTACCATCCTAGGATAAAAGTTCTTGATAAATTCCTCATCACCCGAGTACAGGTAATAATCATAAATCCCCACAAACCAATAAAAGGAATAATCCATAATGGTATTCATGTGACTGGACACTGGTTCCTTACCTCTTAAGGCCAACAGTGTCCTGCGAACAGAGGCATTGTCAAAGAAAAGATAATAGTTCATCAGGTAACTTTGGTAGGCATCCCCTGACCAAATCCATCGATCTCGTTTGATCCCATCCAAGAAAAACTCTCGGGTATTGAGGTGCATGGTATAGGCGGAGACATCCCAGATTTCGTTCAGCAGCTCATCGGAGGAATTCCATTCACCGCGGTATTCTACAGGCAAATATTCATACAGCATCGAAATGGAATCGTAGCTGACTTCAGGATCATGCTGTACCTGTACATAGCGAAAAGCCTTGGAGTTTTTGATCGTATATTCCTCCTCTTGGCTGCCGTCAAAGTGAAGATAATCTAAAGTCTCACAGTAAGCACTGTCCATTGCCTCTTCCTCAGATTCACCGTAATAGACATTGACATTCCCTTCTCCCTTTAAGCCGTGGAATTGGATATATCCAAAAGTCTCCTTACCAAAATCAATAAGTTCTCCATTCCCCGCTGACTTTACAGCTTTGGCGTATTGCGGTGTGTTGGCCAGCCGAAATTCCGAAGGCAAATCCTCAGCAGAGTTAAAATTCCAAGTTCCCACTGCTTCCCAGTTGGTGCCAGATTGGTCAGAAGCCTTGCCGGTTTCGTCAATCCACTCCTTGTCCTCAAAGGTCACCTCCCAGCTCTCATCGGTTACCAAGTAATCTCCTTGGATAAATACCGCCGGTACACGTTCTTGGTTATAAACTTTGATGACGACTGTATGTTTTCCGGCGGGAATGCTGATCTTTCGGGATGATCCATGTTGCTGCATTCCATCGATCTGAAGTTTAAACTGTCCCTCGGTAGCAATTTGAATTTCGTCTTTGGCAGGAAGTGTAAACTCTTTCCTGAAAGTCACCAATGCATAAGGACTGTAATACCGCCAAAGAGGCGGCAAAAAAGCTCCCCGCTCTGTCCTTCTGGCTTGCATTTTATTGCTTAACCAAATTTCGTAATCACCAGGATACCAGATCCACGTAGCTTGAACGTCTGATTCCTGTGCCTGCGTCTTTAATGGATCAAAACACAACATAAAAAGTAATAGGAGGAGGGTATATTTTCGGGTTTTCATTGGAGGTTTATATTGTATCAATTGGTTATTATTTCTAAAAATGGGATCCTAATCCCAATTCTCCATCCTGCACATTCCCGTACCCCTGAATTCATCAAAATGGAGATTTAATTATGCTGTACGCTATATAACCTAGGCATTTCGAAAATTGAGCTTCTAGCTTAGCTGAATCAGTTAATAATGCTTAAACATACCTCCATTCTCCTAAAGGGGGACTTGCCTTGTGCTTTCCCCTCCTGTTTTGACCGTACATGTTGTAGAGTCTCAAATCTTACGTCTAATATCTATCCCCACTAGGTGTAGAATATACATCATTCATTTTGTTGAATTTGTAATGCCAGTATGGATCATTACTGTTCTTTTCAGATAAAAATACCCCACCTTATTTTTTGTTTACAATATATTTCCTTGATTTAAAGATTAACATTTTAATGAGCAGTATAAATGATGTACTGCTAATTTAATGAATGATAAGATTTGAGTTTTTATAAGAGGTTAATAGACCTACTTCCTTCAATTAAAAGTTTTAGACTTATGTTTTCTAACTATATTAGGCCAATTCTGGTTTTTTTAATCTTTGGGATATTTAGTTGCAATAATGGAAAATCTCCCATTATATATCCAGAGGGCCTAGAGTTCCTCAGTCTTGAAAATACATCAGATAGTATTTGTATGACATGTGGCAACCAGATACTCATCTATCACAATTTTGATGAAAGTAGCCTCTATATCTTTTCTCCTAAATTTCAATGGGCTGAGCTAAAAAGAAAATATCCTGATGTGGGTATTGTATCGGTATTTGAAGGGAATGACAAAGAATTTCTTATTAAAGAATTAACCAAGCTCGAATATCCATGGCCTGTTTTTTATGATAAAAACAGACAATTTTTTAGCTTAAATAAGTTCGATACAGTTGATAAGAAAAATAAGAACTTTATTCCATTTCACTTAAAAAATGGAACAGCAATAGACTATGCTGAAGTTGGTGTCTTTCCATATTTAGAAGAAGAACTGAACAAAATTCTTAAGGTAGAGGACTAATTTTGATTTAATAAGTCTGCTCCTTTCTCGACTAGGAGTGAGAATAGATCATAAAGCATTGAATGGTATTGTAATTAGGAGGTTGCGGTGATGCCTGTCTTGTCTCTTTGTTCTTCATTCTATCTCAATACTCCTGACTAATGCCCATTAAACAACAAATACATCCCTATCATCACAATGATCAAGGCAATCCACAGCCATTTGACCTGATTGGTCAATTTTGGGATGGCTCCATAATCCAAAGTGCTTAAATAAGGATCTTTTCTATTTCGGTCGATATAGGAAACCACCATGATCAGCACGGCCAAAAACACGAAAATATAAAATGAAAGCAGAAGGAAATGAGGCCAAAAGACATATTCGGCATTCGGAAATACCCAAAGATACAACACACCTATGCCAAGGCTAAGAATAGTCCCAAAAAGCAATACAGTATTGGCAGCCTTGGTGGTTGTTTTTCTCCAAAGCACACCAAAAAGAAACACCACCGACATTGGTGGCGCGATAAAGCCCAAAATGGACTGAAAAACATCAAAGAGGTTAAGTCCCTTGATGCTGTCAATCGCCAAAGTCAGAAAAATGGCGATCACGGCCCCCAAGACAGTCACCACCCTTCCAATCGTGACGATTTGCTTTTGACTGGCAGCCGGTTTGTACTTTTTCACATAAATATCCATGGTAAAAACCGTGCTCAGCGCGTTCAGAGCTGAATCGATGGTACTCACTAATGCTGCTATCAATACCGCCATAACAAGCCCCGTCATCCCTACTGGAAACAGCTTGGTCACCATGGTCATATAAGCCTCATCCGGGTTATCAAGATCGGGAAACAACACATAGCAAATGATGCCAGGAATAATAAACAAGGCTACATCCAAGATCTTTAACCAACCAGTAAAATTAGCTCCCAGCTGACCTTCTTTGAGATTTTTGGCACCCAAAACAGATTGTACCATAGATTGGTCAGTGCACCAAAACCATACTCCCATCACTGGATATCCCAACGCAATAGCAACCCAAGGATAATTGGGGTCATCCGCTGGCAACAACAGGTTCCAATATTCCCCCGGCGTATTCGCTAATAGCTCGCCTATCCCTCCGACTTTATACAAACCAGTGAGTGTAAGCACCAACGAGACCAGAATTAACAGCAGCATTTGAAAAACATTGGTATAGGCAATGGCCTTAAGTCCTCCGGCAATGGTAAAAAAAGCAGCGATAAGAATCAAAATCACCACCGAAAGCCAAAGCGGCAAATCCAAAATCTGGCGAATCAAAATCCCTCCTGCAAATAAGGTCAGGGAAAGCCAACTGATCAGCACAGTGATGATGGTGTACCATGCCAATATGTTCTGGGTAGAAGGTCCAAAGCGTTTCCCCATAAATTCCGGAAGAGTTTGTACCCGAGCTCCCAAATACCTTGGCGCAAAAACTACTGCCAATAAAAAAATAAAGATGAAAGCATACCAAGCAAAATTACCTGCTACCACTCCTGTCGTATAGCCTATGCTCGCGGAGGCAATCAACATGGATGGGCCGACATTGGTACCCCACATGGTAAAACCAATACTGGGCCATCTCAGGGAATTGCCTGCCAAAAAAAGGTTTTCATTGGCATCTCTTTTTTTCTTAAAACTCACCCAATAACCTATGCCAATTAGGGTAACAAGGTAAAGGCCAACTACTGTAAAATCCAGTGGCTGAAGTATGTCATGTATTTCCATGGATAATTTTGGGTTTGATCTCCACGTGTATCGTCGCCATTTTGCAATCTTACTTTTTAGTATGGAAGAGGGCGAGGGCTAACACCGATGCAAGCTTAATTTTTCAAGTAATTTTCCAGTCCAAATTCAGCAATCACTTCAGAAACCTTTTCAGGCCTTCCGCTGGCAAGACTCCTTTCCATTGCTTTTAGTAGGGCAATGGTTCCTATACCTTCGACCAAATCTGGATAGGCCACAAAATCATAGTTTATGCTGTCCACAAAGTACTCAAGGTAATTGTTGTACTCCCCTGCGTGATGGCTTTTTCCTTCAAACCGGAAATAATGTTTGGACTTGTGCTCCCATGTGACCACTTGTTCTTCTCCCATATTGTCAGTAATCGCGTAGCGCAAATCCATGTAATCCCCTTGGCTACATCCTTCCGTGCCCCGAAGTATACAGCTCATTTCACTGTCCCTGACGGCAGGCTGGACGGGTCCGGTATATGCACCAGAAACCCTTGCTACTCGCCCATCCTTTGCTTTGAAAATGAAGTGCATAGTGTCGGAGTTTTTCAGACCACCTTTTTGACCATTGCTGCTGAGCATACCGTAGCCCATTACTTCTTCGATATCTGGCAGGTACCACCGAATAAAATCCACCGGATGGCTCAATCCACCATATAGCCACTTGAAAGCAGGCTCCAATGACCAAGGCTTTTCCAAAAACCATCGGTGATCAGCATGATAATAAGCTTCCACGGTGATTAGGTCTCCAATAAGACCTTTTTTATAGTCTGCATTTTGTCGCTTCATGGGCTCAAAGAACCGACTGCTCTGCCCCACAAATAGCCGCTTTCCGGTTTTCTTTTGCAAGTCGATCAGATCCCTGGCTTCTGTCAGGTCATCCAATAATGGCTTGGTGCAGACCACATGCTTGTCATGCTCCATGGCCATTTTAATATGAATGGCGTGGAGCTTGTCCGGGGTATAAATGGCAATCGCATCGATTTCAGGATTTTCCAGCATGTCCTCATAGCGTGTGGTATAGTTGAAAAAGTCAAACTCCTTGCCTCGCTTTTGGCAAAGTTCTTCGTTGCGGTCACATACTTGGACCAGTTGGATTTTTTGGCTGCTAAGGGCCGCAGACATTGTGCTTCGCCCTTCTCCCAATCCCAAAATCCCTAACCTAAGCTTTCCTTCTTTTGTCATTTTTTTAGATGTTAGATACTGAATTTTAGAAGTAAGTCGGGAGCATTGAGTGGTTAGAAGGTGCGCTAGTTTGTTACTAAAACTTTGTTCCTGCTACCCATAGATTGACTTTTGGGGTTGCTAATCCCGAACAGCTTACCCGCCTCCAGTCTCCCTTCTTGCTACCTTTTACTAACTACTCTCTGCTTAATTCTTACTCCTTGATATTTTGATAATCTTCTTCCAATCCTGCTTTTTTCCTGATGGACAAATCCACTTTGGGGCCATTGTTTTCCCAAAGATTTCCTGGCCCAGGACTGTTGGAAAAGAATTTATCTTTTTCGGTCCAGTTGTCGATGGCTCGGATATAAGAAGAGCCCTCATCAAAGTAAATATATTGATGATGATGGGGCATATGAGCATAAGGCGCGTCTTGAAGATCATAGATGGCATTCTCACTGATCACAGTATTGGGTTGGGCAGAGAGGGTATAAATGCCTCCCACGTCGTACATCTGCTTTGCAAAATGATGGATACGGTTGGCATGGATACGGTTATTTTTGGCGGAGGTAATGGTTTTGGTCCAAAACCATCCCACGCAAATCCCGGAATAATTGATATCGCTCACCTCATTGTGCTCAATATTGACATCATGGGCCGACCCTACACTGATCCCTACCGTACCCCAATCTTCATTCGTCACATTGGTAATGTAATTGTTAGCAATGGTCAAGTGGTGCACCAGCTCTCTTTGGTCTATGGGATTATAAGGCAAATGGGATTCAAAATCAGGCCCACCGAAATACCCTGCTTGAATGCCTGTACCTCCGAGATCCTTGAATACATTTCCGATTATTTCGCTGTTACTGACTCCTTCCACGAAATCCAATCCTGTTGCGGCCATGTGTTCAAAGCGACATCTTTCAAAACGGATTTTTTTGGCATAATTAACCGCTACTCCAGCAGGTTGACGGCCAGTCCATGCTTGATTTTCTAAACTGGCCTTATCAGGTGTCCCTGGTTGCTTGAGTTTGTAAGCTTCCAAAATGTACCAGCCTGCCTGTAAGGGCACATGTCCCCGATGCGATGGCCTCATCCAAGTGGTATGTTCAAAACCTATTCCCACAAATTCCACATGCTCAACCAAATGATCTGCGTTACCTTCCACCTGAACGATGGTTTCCAAAAAAGGTACAATGGCCTCTGCTTCCTGCATATTTTCTCCGGCTTTAGGCCAGTAATAGACTTTGTCCCCTTTCTTATCTAGGTACCATTCTCCAGGCTGGTTGAGCAGTTCGGCTGCTCCTTGCCAATAATAAGCCGAATTGCCATTGTATTCTTTTTTTTCATCGATAAACGGTGCTGGCCAAGGATGTTGGAATTCTATTTGACTTTCTGGCTGATGAAAAGTGAGCTTGGTTTTTTCGCCTAATACCTCTACTGATTTTACTCTCAAGTTGGCAATGGCCCACCATTGGTGAATGACAAATTCCAACTGATCGAGATTCTTGAAATCCCATTTTGGTGTGGGAATCCACATTTCTTGCCGGGCACTGTCCACTGAAAGAATCCTGTCCAATTCACCTTCATCAAGATTCGTAGCCCTTTTTGCTTTTTGGCCATTGATCCAGAGTTGGCGGAATTCTACCATTTGGCCTCCTTCCAAAGGGACTTCTGCCACCCATAGCTTTCCTGTTGCCTCCGCGGGAAACCCTTGGATTTCATCAGGGGCTTTTCTCCAATTTTTTACAGTTACCCCTCCCGAAAAAACTGGTTGGGCATTTGGTGCCGCTTTGATTGTGGTAGGGCTCGTTGCCGTCCCGGCATCTTCAGGACGGATCAAAAGTGGCTCAAAGAACTTATAAACACCATCTTCAACAATAATCTGGATTCCGCCTGCTATGGAAGGATCCTGTAGTCGCCGCAACTCCCTTGCTTTTCGCAAAGCCATATGAACAGTTGCCAGCGGGGACTGTTTGGTCCCCTTGTTGGCATCACTGCCATTTTTCGCTACCCAAATATCAGCAGCTGATGCATTGTAAAATAATCCCAACAATAGGGCTAAAAGAACACAGTAGGTTACTTTAGGTCTTTTCATTTCTTTGGTTATTTCAGTTAAAGAGCTCCTGGAGTCTTTAACCAATATTACCTCAACATCCGCTCATTACTATCCTGCACTTTCGGGATAATCCTTATAAAATGAAAAACCAATAACCAAAAGCTTTATTCTAAGCCTCAAGATTATCATGCCAAAAAATATTTTAAAAACACAGCTTATTAATGTGTATTCATCTTTGCAGTACTTTACAACCACTATTTGAACACACTGGAATTGAACAGGCAAACTCTATCAAAAGGGAGTTTCATTGACTTGTGGATAAATATTATCCTATTAATCTACTATTTTTAGTTCGATCTCAGCCGGCTGAAGATTTTCTGCTGTGGCCTTAACTTTCACCACTCCACTATTGGAAGTAGATTGAACAATTAATAGGCACTTTCCTTTAAACGCCTTACGATAATTGACCTTAAACGGCTCCAAACTGGCTTGGTACCCATTGTCAACTCCTACAATAGTAGCCTCTTCACCTTCCAATTCAAAATGCACCATATTGTCTGCGTAAGGCACTAAATTACCTTCCATGTCCTGAATGTTTACCGTAATGAAAGAGAGGTCTTTCCCATCTGCTTTGATGATTTCCCTATCTGGGGTCAAAGTAACTCTTTGAGGCTCTCCAGCAGTAAAAATTTCTCTTTCTAACACTGCCTTTCCATTCTTTCTAGACACTACCTTAATATTTCCAGGCTGATATCGAACGCGCCACATTACATGGAGTTCATCATCAGACTTTTTCCTGGTTCCTTGTGACTCTCCGTTGAGGAACAATTCCACTTCATCTGCCTGATTATAATAAGCCCACACATCAACCATTTGGCCTTCCTCCCAATTCCAATGGGGAAAAACATGTAATACTGGGGTATCCGTCCATTCACTTTGGTACATGTAATAAACATCCTTGGGAAAACCGGCCAAGTCTATGATTCCAAAATAGGAACTTCTGGCCGGATAAGGGTAGGGAATAGGTTCTCCCAAGTAATCAAACCCTGTCCAAACGAAGAGGCCAGCCATAAAGTCTTGCTGCTTAATTGATTTCCATGTTTCCTCATGTGTACTGCCCCAATAGGCAGATACCTGGTCATAAGCGGATACGGTATAATCCTCATTCCCAGTAGTCAGGGGTTGGTCATAGGATGCAGGCCAACGCATTATGGTATCAGAAGGCAGGTCATAATGACCTCTAGTGGCCAATGCAGACATATTTTCTGAAGCAATCAATTTTTCACCTGGATACCAGTTAGGAAAATTCTTGTGGTCTTTGTGCTTATAATTAAAACCCAAAAGATCCAAAGCACCTGATTGGTAAATGAAATTCTTCTTGGGAACATTTTCTGTCAATGCGCAGGTCACCGGCCGAGTATTGTCAAGTTCTTTTACAATTCCCACCAACTCACGCGTAATGCTGATACCGGTACTGTCAAATTGCTCTCGAATCTCATTCCCAATACTCCACATCATTACGGAGGGATGGTTTCGATCCCTCAAGATCATATCTTCAAGATCCTTTCGATGCCATTGGTCCCAAAAAGTATGGCTATCTTCATCCACTTTTTTCTTTTTCCATACGTCAAAGGCCTCATCTTGGACAATAAAGCCCATCTCATCGCACAAGTCCAATAGCTCAGGAGCTGGAGGATTGTGAGCCGTTCGAATGGCATTAACTCCCATTTCCTTTAAAATCTCCAACTGCCTTTCAATTGCCCTTTTATTGACAGCAGCTCCCAAGGCACCCAAATCATGGTGGTTACAAACCCCAAGAATTTTCATCGGAGTTCCATTGAGGGAAAAGCCTTTCTTGGTATCAAACTCAAAATACCTGATCCCCAATGGTGTGGTATATTCATCTTGCAATTGCATACCGGCATATACCTTCGTTACCACTTTATATAAGTATGGCCTTTCAGTAGACCATAAGGCTGGCTGACTAACTTCCATTTCTTGTAATATCTCGAAGTGACTGCTGCCTTCCACAGAAGCTTTGGACTCCAACTGTGCCACCTCTTGATCTTCAGCATCCAAAATCACGGTTTCAATGGTCAGGTGTCTTCGGTTGTGACCTTCATTTCTAATGATCACTTCCAGTTCCACTTTAGCCGTTTCGTTGCTGATTGCTGGAGTGCTCACAAATGTGCCCCAATGATCCACATGGATCTTGCCTGTCCTGATCAACCTTACATTTCTATAGATTCCGGAACCTGTGTACCACCTTGAATTGGGTTGGGCAGAATTATCCACTTTTACCGCAATTACATTGGCATCATCCCCATATGTCAGGAATTCACTTAAATCATACTCGAAAGAACTGTAACCATTTGGCCGCTCTCCCAAACGATGTCCATTGATCCAAACCTCACTGTTTCTGTAAACCCCATCAAATTCTACCCAAATGCTCTGCTCACTTGCCTCTTTGGGTAAAAAAAAGGTCTTTCGGTACCAACCCATACCCGCTGGCAGTGCTCCTCCCTCTGGTTTGGTAGGATGATCTTCACTAAAATTACCTTCAATGCTCCAATCATGGGGAACTGAGAGTAATCTCCAACTGGAAATATCAAATCCTTCCCGAATGGCATTGGGGTGATCTCCCAACTTAAAGTACCATCCTCTATTAAAATCAACAACCTGACGAACTTCCTTAGAAGAAAATGAGCAGGCCCAAAAGCCAACAAGCATCATCAAAATCATTGAAATACTATATAGTTTCTGCATAATTCAATTTATAAATCCATATCGAGAGGAGTTTCTGGTAGGCTCTCACTTGTAAAATAATACACAGTTTTCTAGAAAAGAAGGCTTTCAAACATTTTACCACTCCCCACGACTAAAATATCTTTAGTTCAAATACCGTAAAAAACATCCATTGTCTTCCAAAGCCGAAGAGAAATTTTTCCTATATGATTCATTTAACCCATCAAACCCCTATTTAGATCACTTTTAATAAAACACCCAATCTACGGCTACTTTTTGCTCGTCTCCAATAAGCCCAACTTCTCGTGAAGTAATTTCTTGGTTTGCTTTTATAGCTCCTAAGATCAATACTTTCCCATCTTCCAAAACCAATTTATTTTCCCCAGCCTCAAATAAATAGGTATGGATATTTAGGGGTGGCATACCCTCAATCTGCATGGCATTGGCGAGTTGAACTTCTGCTTCTCCTCGCATGTTGCCCATGGCATTGGTTTCCAAGGTTGGTGGGGTAAGAAAATGTTTGTCGCCTGTATTAAAATAGCCTAAAACCAACCTCAAGGGCTGCTTAGCTGTAAATTCAAGCGTTATCCCCTCATCATCCAGTTTTTCAGATGAAAGTAATAAGCCATTTAAGTCACTAAGCTCTTCAGCCACTTGGGTGATTTTGCTTGGGCTATCACTAAAGACTTTTTGACCTGGCTTGACTTCAAAAGTTGGATACTCTATTTTCCAATCTATAACTGCATTTTCCCAAGGCTTTCCCTTTTGGACAGGCAGTTGTTCTCCATCATCCCTGTCACTTAATAAAGTTATGTTTCTTTTAAAACTGGCCAATTCCTTTTCATAATGGGGAAGTAATTCTGACCAATGTTTATTTTTTCCATTATCTCCACCGATGGGAATCCTCCTCATGGAGGTTTGCATACTATTGGCATACCAGTAGGTGTCTTTGGTCAGGGCTACCAACTCCTTATAATAGTGGACGCTATTTTCCAAATGAGGCAGCGCTTCTTCCAAGTCTGACACATCTCCTGAATATTTAAATTCCAACACCTCCATGGCTGCCTTCACCTTCTCAGAGAAAAACTGTGCAAAAGCCTGATAGCTGTGTATATCATTCTGGAGGCGAGCAAATTCCTCCTTATTGGATTTAATCTGAAGAGCAGCAGCATCAATGGCCTCTACTGCCAGTCTCCCATGTTCCTCCACTTCTGCTATAAGCTGAGGCGGAATTTCCCCTTCATGAGCTAAGCCCTTATTTTCTTTTTCGGCATATTCGATCAGAATTTCACCCAAAGGGCCACAAGAAGAATGAAAGCCAGGATATACTCTCCATTTATAAGGGTTAACCAATTGGCTGCCAAACATCCCCAGTAAGAGGGTTTGGCGATTCCCCTCGGTGATCCCGAACTTCCTCAGAAGTTTGGGTGCAATTTCACCTGTCTCTTCATAGGCAGCCAATATTTGCCTTCCAACTTCCTCTCCAGCTCCATATTCTTCGCCTAACAATTGACTCCAATAGGCAATCTCTTCATCACGATCTCTTCGACAATTCCAAGCATAACGCCCCCAGGCTTTATACCAAATCCAATCCCTATCGATCTGCAAAAGTCGTTCATCTCCTTCAATTTTATCTGCTGTGTATGGCCAATCCCAGTAGGATGCCTGTGGGTAAAGATGCAAAGCATTGGCTCCGTGTACATCATGCATGGCTTGCACGCTCTTTTGGATAAAGTCAGGTGATCCATACCTGAACGGCTCCAAATTGGCTAAAATATGAACATTGGAAATATGGATGTTCCCCTTGGAACTTAGACTTTTGTGGATAGCTGTCCAAGGGCCTCTGGGTTGGTAGGTCGTCAATGACTCGCCATTGTATTTATGGGTGGTATAAAGGTTATGGTAAAGGGGCAATGCCTTTTCCATGACCAATGGAGCATTGGTGTCGTGAGCCCTCAAAATAATTGGAGCTTCATCGGTTCGCCCCAATGCTTTAAGGCCATCCTTAACACCCGGAATGATGGTTTCGGTAAACCACTGCACATCATTTTCTTCACCAGACATGGCCTCTCCCAGCGCCACAAGTAAACCTACATTGGGGTATTTCTCAATAAATGCCGCAATTGATTTTTGGGTGTAATCTGCTATATATGGAATAATTGGGCGACTGCGATCTTGGGTCTCAATGCCATAATGCTCCGCAAAAGGCTTGGAAACAATAATGTTGTAAAACATTTGAATGACCCATATGCCCCGCCTATCGGCTTCTTCGGTGATAAAACGAAACATTTCCTCATTTTTCTTGAATGTTTCGTCGTCCACTTCCACCGCAAATGGATATTCCTCCAGTTTTACCAAAGAAGCAAAAGGGTGGCCGTTCCAAAGATAAAGGGAATTCATGCGGTTATTAACCAACATGTCCAAATAGTCGATCCAAAGTTCTTTATCGTAAAACCAAGGGAAATTTTCAGGCGTATAAGGATATTCATATACACCTCGCCCTGGCAAATATGAGGTCTTCTGTAAACCGATACAGGCTCCGCGAAGGACCATTTCCGGTGCGTCCACCAATTCTTGCAGAAAATCGATTCTCCCTGATGCTATCAGTTGATCGGTCAACTCAATTGCTCCATATAATGCGCCTGAACCATCTACACCTTCCACCAACAAGGTGCTTTCTCCTGCACTTCTAATTTGAAATGCCTCTTTTCCAGCAAGATCTCCATTATTTGTCCCCTCTGCATTCTCTTGCTTCCACCGAACCAAAACCGAATCTCCTTGCTCTCCGATGACAATGGCCTTACCCTGTATTTTCTCAGTACCTAGTTTTTCTAAATTGACTTCATACGTGTTGTTAGCCTCCAGTGCCTTTACAAGCTGCTCTGCACCAAACCTCACCCTGTTGGAGGCGTTTTCAGTCGTGAGGATGGTGATTTTTTCTCGTGAATGACATGCAGATAGCAAGAGGACTACTACTAAAAGTCGAATCAGTAATTTCATGCCTGGTTAGTTTTGGGTAAATGCAAGAAAAACTATTTTGTGTAAAATCTTGGGTTGTAAGTTAACCTTGGAACACCGACTTCATGTAAGCCACATTACCCCCATAATTCGCACGGACATTATGTACATCATCCGTATCTCTTGAGCGTTCAATGATCAACCAACCTGACCAGCCCATCTTATCCAAGGTCCTCTTGATCGTAGGCATATCCAGAGCAGGGTCATTTTGAATTAGCTCACCATCAGTATTCGAGCAGTGAATTTGGGCAATGTTTTCCGCTCCCAATTTTTTCAATTCTGTAGGAATATCTTTCCCGTTCTTGATGGCGTTCGCGAAATTGAAAGATATTTTCACTCCTGGTGACCCTATTTCTTTTAACAACTCCACTTCTCCAGCTGCATCCAAGGCTGTTTCTACGGCGATAACACCTCCAGCCTCTTGGGCTTTGCCCCCTGCCATCCTCAGCCTTTCCACTATAGCGGGCCTGAGTTCTGGGTGTTTAACCAAATCCCCTTGAACCCCTAAAGGCAAATAAGCTACTTTGATCTGCATCCCCTTCATGGTGTCAACCGTATCCTGTACCATTTGCGGTACAGTTGGACGCTCGGCAAAAGACTGAGCATAAAAACCTGACATGGCAATGGAGCTAAACCCAACACCTTGTTTTTGGGCTTCTTCCAAAAACTGTTGACGGGTTTGGGCATCTCCCAATTTGCTGTCAAAAGTATCACGGTTACCCAATCCCCCCATATCTAACTCAATGCCATCTGCGTTGATCTCATTGGCTAAGGCCAGGGCACTGAGTTTTTGGCGTTTAAGGATCATCCAGTCACAAACTGCTATTTGATAGCGCTTCTTTGCCAAACCAGTCATTGCCTTGCTGGATGTACAGGCAGCCAAAGCCTGACCAGAAACTATCCCTCCGCCAATCAGCGCCAAAGATTTGATAAAACTTCTCCTTTTAAACCTATTCACGAATCTCTTCTTGTTAAAACCTTTATTTATGCCTTCTTTCATTCTTCGACAGCTTCTTCTATAGTGGTTGCCTCTTCAGGGAGTTTTGGCCAAGTTCCATCTTTGATCGGCAGCGAGGTCAGCCTATCAGGGTCAATTTTCACATGTTTGATCCGCTCTCTTCTCCAAGTATATACAATGTGCACCATACCATCAGATGACTGTATAATCGCAGGGTAGGAGTATTGACTGATTTCTGAATCTTCCAAAACCAGTGAAGCTTCCCAGTTGATCCCATCATTAGAAATGGATACATTCAAAGGAGTTCTTGGACCTTTTGCTTTATCACCGGGAGGCAAAACATGATTATAAACCAAAAGGTGTCTTCCATCTGCTAAAGTCACTGCATCTGTTCCGGAATTGTTATTTGGCAAATTGGATTTTTCCAAAGGAGTCCAAGTTTGCCCATAATCTTCGGACCAAGAGGTTCCGATGGCCCTATTGCGTGTTCTGGCTAAAATCTGAAGCTTTCCGTTTCCATGATCCAATACACTAGGCTGGATGGCGTTGATGTCATCTTCTCCACGATCAATTGGCCCGACCATTTCCCAAGTTTCCCCAAAGTCTGGTGAAACCTCAAAATGGATATTCCAACCATCCCCTTCTGTACTTGAAGGTGCTATCAAATCTCCATTGCCCAACAAAACAGGTTTGTTTTTTACAGGTCCTACCGCACTGTCAGGAAGTACCTTTGGGGCAGACCAGCTCTGTCCTCCATTCTTTGAGCTCATCATCATTCCCCACCATTTGGAAGGATGTGGACCCACTTTATAATAAAGTTGTAAATCACCATCTGGCACCTGATAAAGCACTGGATTCCAAGTTGGATAGCGCAAGGTGTCATTGATCACGCCATTGGCCACTTCAACAGATGGTGTCCATTTACCATCCTTATGATGGCTTAACCATATACCTACATCAGGGTTTCTTTCATGGGTTCCGCCAAACCAAGCGGCTACAAGACCATCTGAGGTTTCTGCTATTGTGGCAGCATGACAAGAAGGGTAGGGTGCTTCCTCATATATAAATTCATCTACAAGAATACCATCTCTCCAGCTTACTTTTTGTTTTTCCTGCACACAAGAGCCCAGTAAAGACAAGGAGGCGAGGCAGTATATCCACAAGCATTTTTTTTTCATGACTCGGAATGATTTTGGGTTAGTTGACATGATAAAAGTCAAGGGATCTCCCTTGTTTTAATACCAAGTTAGAAAGAATAGGAGCAGAGGCTATCCTGTACTATCATGTCAAAACCTGCCCATGGACAACTCGGATTTTACAGATATTCAATACCTAACTGGAATTGAACATCTGCGAAAATCAGCAGAATCCGTGAACAAAAAAGCCAACCCCGAGAGGCTGGCTAAATATTCTAGTAAACTTTCATTTCCCAAATCCCAGGATGTCCGGCTAAGATAATTACCTTTAAATACCTTGCCTGCGCTTTGACTTTTATATCGTGCGGCGTCTTGATTTCAGGCTCCGATTGTTCATGTATCTTTTCCCAATTTTCACCATCTTCAGAACCTAGTATTTCAAAAGCATGTCCATATACCGGGTGTACAAATGCCAAACTCATTCTTTTGACCTGCTTCTTCTTACCCAAATCGATTTGCAACCAAGGATTTTCATCACCCTCATCTGCAACCCATCGGGTATAATTACTTTCATCTGTGGCATTTTCCGCCTCATAAGTAAATATCTTTTGTTTGGTCTGTTCTCTGGGACTCGTTCCACCAGCCAGATTATTTGGGTTCAAATCCATCTTGGCCTCTACTTCCTTGGCCTTTTTGCTGGAAGAAGCACTTGCTTTAGCACCAAAGGCTAAATTGGTTCCCTCTTTGGATGGATTTCCTAAATAACCAATTCCTTCGAAATCAACTTGGATGGGCTTAATCGTACCATCAGAATCAAATTTCATCTCATTGGCAAAAACCTGTCTGGTTGTTCCTCCTTCTCCATATTCCAAATAGGCAAAAATGTATTTGCCAGTTTGTGGGTCATGGAAGATATTACCGTGACCTGGACCCCAGATTCCTGCTTTTCCATCCGAGTGGATAAAAATGGACGGTCCCCCGGGTTCTTTAAAAGGACCTAAGGGACCCTCTTTACTGATCATGTAAGCATTTTTATAATTGGCATGACCTGATAGGGTATAGAGATAATAATAGATATCGTTTCTTTTAAAGACTGTAGGGCCTTCAGAATATCCTCCATGGCCGGTCGGGATATCCATAACTTCTCCCTCCAATCCTGTCCAATCCTCATTCAGTCTGGCAGCCTTTCTTCTTCTCCAATAAATAAAAGCAGTGCCATCCTCCTCTACGAAAACCTCCGCATCGATATCATCAATAATAGGCTTGGCTTCAGGCTCTACCATTTGAGAACCGCTAAAAGTAAGCCCCTCTCCATTGAGGAATTTAAAAGGGCCCGTAGGGTGGTCTGCAACCATCACATAAATACCCATTTGGTCATCCGGCTTCACTATGGTAGGCCACAAATAATATTTCCCATCTTTCTCTATCGGTCTTCCTGGTGCCCAATACCGAAAATATGCTGACTTTTGCTTTCCCTCTTTATCCTCAAAATTGTAAGCTTTGTTCCAATCAATATTTTCCAGAATGGTTCCTTCAAAGCTCCAATTCACAAAATCCTTTGAAGTCCAAACAACAGGAGGACCCATTTTGGACAATCCCTGGTCAATATCCGTCGTGCCATAGAGATAGTAGGTCCCACCAAAATAGGCTATGGAGGGATCTGCAATATTGTCTGGCAAAATGGGATTGAATTTCCTTCCATCTTGGGCGAACACTGTACCAATGTTCCAAAAGAAAATTAGGGTAAAAGTAAATGCAGACTGAAATATCTGTCTGCATTTACTTTGATGATTCTCCAAAATCAACATGATAAATTAGATTTATTTGGCCACTTTAACTCTACCAACATTAACAGATTGGCCTTTTAATTCCAGCTCAATGGTTTTTTTGTTTACTTCAATAGATTTGCTTAAAGGGATTACTGCTTCAGGGTCATCCAGAGAGTTATAGGCTTCTAGGTCCTTGTCAGCCATTTCCAGAAGTTCTCCAGTGCCACTCCCTTTGTATTTTCCGTCCAGCTTGATGCTGACCTGCTTGGGTTCTGATGAGGTATTGACTATTTTAAAAATCAATTCATTGGTATTTTCATCAATGGTCGCTGATGCGTATAACCCATTTTCCCCAGCTAGGCTATTCCCCTCCTGGGTAATGGACAACACATGGGTGCCAGGATTGGTAGAAAATAGCTTTTGCACCTGATAATTGGTCGTGCCATAAGAACGCAAATTATCAAACCAAATCATATCTGGATTCCACTGCCAACCATCCACATGGGCAAACAATGGTGCGTAGGAAGCCAGTCTTACCACATCAGCATTCCGCTCCAAACCGGTCATAAAGGCTGCCTCTGACAAAGCCGCTTCCCAGTTGTTACGCTTAAAGTTTTCACTTACTGTAGTGCTATGGGCGGCATATTCTCCAGCAAAAACCTTTGGACCATTGCGGTCATAATCGTCATATCTTCTGGCATTTTCCCTGAACCAAGATGGAGGTCTGTAATAATGTTCATCAACCAGTTCCGCCTCCATCTCTCTCAACTCTCCCCAGAGATACTCAAACTCTCGACCGTCAGGAAAAGGACCTGAAGTAGATACAATCGTCACATCTGGATAGGCTGCTTTAATGGCTTTTTCAAAAATCTTGGCTCTTTCAATGTATTGAGGCCCCCAGTTTTCATTCCCTACACCAATAAACTTCAGTCCAAAAGGCTCTGGATGTCCCATTTCTGCCCGCTTAGCACCCCATTTACTATCCACAGACCCATTGGCAAATTCAATCAAGTCCAAAGCATCGTTTACATATTCGTCCAGGGCCCCTATGGGCACTTGCTCTCCAGTGTTGAACTGACAGGCCAGGCCACAACTCAAAATAGGAAGTGGTTCCGCGCCAATGTCCTCTGACAACTGAAAATATTCAAAAAAACCAATTCCAAAAGATTGGTAATAATCAGGTGTAGTCCGATGGGCAAACTCAATATTCCAACGGTTTTTGATCACCTCACGGTCTTCCATATTTCCGATCGTCTTCTTCCATTCATATCTATTTTCTAAATCAAACCCTTCGACAATACATCCTCCCGGAAACCTCAGAAAGCCAGGATTCATGTCCGCCAAAAGCTGAACCAAATCTTTTCTTAAGCCTCTTTTTCTTCCTTTCCAAGTATCCTCTGGAAACATGCTGATCATATCCACGTCTAATTCACCTTCTCCCTCGAGCAAAAACTGAAAGCCCACTCCGTCCAAAGTCTTGGAAGAGGTCATTTCAATCTCATATTCCGCCCATTCATCGGAAAATCCACTGACGGATCCTTCTCCGATCAACTGGTCTTTATCCCATAATTTAGCCGTAACGGTTAGGTTCTCTCCTTTGGCTACTTTCGCAATAAAGGTCAAAGTATATTTTAAACCTTCCTTGACAGCGATTCCTCGGAATCCTTGGTTGCTTACCCCAAAGTTTCCCTCTTCATTGAGACGCTGCATGCGGAGAAATTTATGATTGGCTCCAGCAGCTTCATGTTTGCGGTTAAAAACATAGCCCTTGGCGCCATGGTCTTCCACTCTGCCCCATCCCATCATGGGGTTTTCAAATTCGAAAGAGTAATTTTTGATCATCTCGGCATAAAGCCCACCATCCGCGGCGAAGTTGATATCTTCAAAAAACAATCCCCACATGGTCGGGGATACATCAGAGACCTTTTCATTCAAGTCTACTACTAATTCGGTAGGTTCTTGCTGGGCTTGTAAGAACAAAGGCGCCATAGCCGCCAATATCCCAAGCATTAGGGGTTTAATCTTTTTCATAAGTGCAGGTTATCATTAGATTTAATGGTGGATAAAACAATATTTAATGCTCTATCCACATAAATTGATTTCGAATACCCTTCAGGTAATCGAAGTTCTAATATAATAAATTAACTGTTATTTATACACTTATTAAACAATTAACCTGTCATATTGGGTCTTTTCTGAATCTGTAGGAGGTGATCGGAAAAACAGTGATGAGACAGCTAATTAGCAAATCTTCCCAATCAATCACCATCAGGCTTAATAATAGAAGTCTTAGAACTTAAAGGCCAATAAAAGTCCTCAAAAGGAGGTGGAGAAGCTGGGTCAAAGACAGGGATATCTTTCTTAAGATAATCTTTGAGCTTGAGATCAGTTTGGCTCAATCCCAAAACCACACAGCTGGCCAATTGATAGGCACCATAAGTACTAAAATGGGTATTATCCGCGAAATCCTTATCCTGCCCCTCAAAGGTCCCTGCTCGAAAATGTACGAAAGCCTTCTTGGATTCCTCTACACCCCACGCCTCATAGAGTTCTTTGCTCATCGCATTTAAATCAATCAAAGTAATGTCATCCTCTTTCGCCAATTCGCGCATGGCCGCAGGATAATCGTCCAAGGTATTGATAATCTTTCCCTTTTCATCAAACCTTCTTCGATGCATTGAAGTTACCAAAACCGGAATTCCCTTCTTGGCTTTCACCGCTGCTATATATTCTCTGATTACTTCTTGATAAGTCGTGAAAGGGTCTACATGATTTCCTCCTGGCTTTTGGTCATTATGTGCAAATTCTATGAAGAGATAATCGCCCGGTTTCATTAGACTAAGGATATTTTCTAATCTTTTTGCTCCTCGAAAGGACTTTAGCGTTTCACCAGACTCTGCATGATTGGCGATGACCACTTCGCCATGCTCAAAGAATACAGGAAACATCTGCCCCCAAGCAGCCCAAGGTTCATTGGCTTGGTCCACCACCGTGCTGTTACCGGCCAAAAAGACGGTTGGTGCTTGAGTATTGGGTGTAATCTCAATGGCTGCAACCTTTGGCTTCTCTCCATTAAACTCTATGGTCAGCTGGTGATCCCAATGTAAATATTCAAGCTCGCGCGATTTAAGCCTTACTTTTTCATCGGTACCTTTGATTTCTGGATAACGAACATGTACTGAAAAAACTTTTTCCACCTGTTCACCTGGCTCAGTGTCGGTACGTCCCAACACCAATCTTCTGTTTTCTACCCTTATGGTAACTGAGGAACTTTCTTGAGTGTCACCTAAGACAACTTTTACGTCATAATTCCCCTCAGGCACATCCACCGTGAAGAAAAAGGGCTGCTCACTGGTTATAAAGTCTCCTTTAAGCTCATCTCCTCCTCTATCCAGCGCTTTTACCGGTTCCCCGTCCAAAAAACCATACCCTCTCGAGCTGGAATAATTCATATTAGGCTTTACCTGCTGATATCCTTTGGCAACCTTTCCTTCACCGAAATCAAACTTCCAGCTCTTAGAATACTCTTGTTGTGCTTTGCCTGTAAGGATGATCCCAAAAGTAAGGATCAGCCATACTGAAATCCTGAACATTTTCACCTCTATTCCTTTAATTCACTTCCTACCAAACCCAAACATTCTATGGCCGCCAATCCCCATTGGGCAGTGGCATTGGTGGATATACGCCCTTCCTCGACAGGTCTCAACACATTCTCTCCCTCTACGGTATAAATCGCTGGTTTATCAAAACGGTAGCCTGCTGCTCCGCCAAAAAATTCATCCCATGCTCTTTTGGCCAATGCAGGGTCTTGTTTTTGCTGTGCGGCATAGGCAGTTAATCGACTATGGCCTTGGCCAAGGTTAAGCCTTCCCAAGGCATTTCCCAGCTCCCTTTCTTGCTCTTCATCAGAGGCATTATACAAAGTACAATACTGTAACCAAGCTTGTTTGAATTCTGGTATTTCAATATTTTGTACCAACTCTGAACAAATTTCCATCAAACCAAATACGGCGCTCAAATGGGAGGCTGATGCCCGCTGTCGATCCTGAATTTCAAATTCTCCCGTTTGTAAATCCATCCTACTTCCTCCCGTAAAAAAGCCTTTTGGTTGGGCGCCAATGGTCCGCATACTATTCACGAGCTTCTCTTTCATTTTTTTGTCTCCAGTTCGTTCCCATTCTGTCAACCAAGCTGCAGAAATAGCACTATAATCAGTCCCAAAACCTACATAGACCTTATTTGGGTCATCTTCTGTTTCCCAAACAGACTTGTCACTAACTTTTCTGGTAGGCGGAATTGCTTTCAAGGTTTCCACGGCATTGATCTGTTCCCGCATCAAATCACCCACTCGCTCATCACCTGTCAGGTAATAATAAAAACGTCTATTGGCTGCTGTGGAAATGCGAAGTTGTTTAGCGCTGCAACCCCAATGCTGTACGTTATGCCGACTTCCAAGTGGGGCAAACCTTCCCAAATGGTGCACATCCACTTCTCCTGTGTGTCGGGTCATAGCCTCTGCCATTCTAAATACATCCGATCTTCCCGTTCTCAAAAAATAATACCACAACCACAAGTCCGTGGACAATTCTGAATTGTCCCACGCAAAACCGCCTACATCGTACTTCCAAGTATGTCGGTCATAATCGTAACTATGCATTACATCACCATAATCCCAAAAGCCATACCATCTCCGGTCATCTACTTGCTGGCGATAAAATGCAAAATAATCTTCCAAGTACGCTTCGATCTTTGCTTTTTGGGGAGTGCTGCGATCAGGCAAATCCCAAATTTTTCCAAACACTCCTACTTGATGCATGTATTGTGGCTCTGGGCTGAGCTGTGGAGGAACCGCTACTCCGTCAGTAATGGCATTGAAATAGGATGCATCAGGTGTTTCTTCCAAAACTGCAATGGTCATCTCACTGGTTCTGGCAACTCCCTTGGCAGTACCGAAACCTGGCTCATAATCTTCATAGGTAATATTTAAAGCATCCAACTGCTTTTCATAGGTATCCTGCCCCATGCCATCATGATAAAACCGTAAGTCCATGGCTGGGGAATCCGGTGCCCATAGCCACATGGTCACCTCAGCATTTTCAGTGTGCGCATTCCGGATGTCCAGCTGCGCAGGATAACTCTGCCAGAAGTTCCTAATCCCAAATGCAACTCCGCCCGAAGGTCCGCCAATATAGCCTGTTCCACGTGCACGATCTCCAAATCCTGATTTTAGCCAAGAATGTCCAGCTTTGGTGCGCTTACGGATGGAGAAAGCATCTGGACTTGTCTGGGAAAGGGTATAGTCCCCGAAGGCAGGAATGTAATGCAGGCGAGATTTAACACTATCCGGGAAAGTTGCTTCATCGGGCGTTTTTTCACCTTGGACCTGGGCCTCCCTGACCGCCTTGCCGGCATCTCTTCGCAAGCCTGTCAAACCTCTGACGGCCTCAGCAAATACGCCTTGTTCTTTTCCCGCAAATCGAATATGCCGGTCATATAACTCATTCTCCATGGGAACCTCAAACCTCAAGCCTAAGCCTTTGATAAAGTCTTTTTCCTCATCTCCATCAAACACAATGGTATGCATGGTCTTTATGGAGTCTCCTCCAGCATAAAAATACAATCGAACCACAAAAGGCAGCCAAGCTTCATGCCCCGACCCTGCATGCTTTCCTTCTATCTTTACCACAGCTCTCACAGGGCCTTGTTGCTCTACAACAACTTTTTCTATTTGGCCTTCAAAGAGAGACGTTGTTATATTTTCCTTTTCTCCTAATACACCATCTTGATGTAACAAAACCAAACGCCCATTGATCAACCCTCGTCGGCCATCCCTGACTATACTTTTGATTAACTGATTACCGCTTTTTGAAATATTACATTGCACCAAACCAGTGTCGATCTTGATTTTCTCCGCGCTCTCCTCTACCACAAGGGCCTTCTCGGGTTGGACGCCCTTACCAGGCATCAATTTGACACCTTTTCCAAGCTTATCAAGCCTCGAGATCGCATGGCCTGACCACTTGATAGATCCATCAGGCCAAAATGCCAATGGCCAACTTTGAACAGGGTGTTGTTTCCCGTTTTCATTCACCAAATAAAAACTTTCTTTTTTCACCTCCCCCATAGGCCAGGGCACTCCCAGTGTGGTCCCGCTAGTATAAATTCCCTCCGGTTTTTCCAACCAATGGAGTTTTACAGGTTCTATTATTTTTGGGCTTTCATTGTCACTAGAAAAAGCTTCTGCTATTCCTGGAGCCATATAAAGAGAAGAAGTGATCAATGCTGAATTTTTGACAAAACTCCTTCGCGAAAGTGAGTAGTTTTTCATGTTGTGGTGTTTAGGGTTTATCCGTGATGTGGTAGATTAATTTTTATTTTCAGGCATCTGCAGCTGATAGATCCTTAGACTGTCAATTTCATCATGTGACCAGGTGGAGCGAAATCCAAAATATCCAGTGGTCAATGGTGCTTCATCTTTGTATTCAAAGAACTTCTCTCCATCCACCCAATAGGTAATGGTTCCATTTTCCACCTTTATACTGATGTCATACCAATGGTTGGGCTGTAGCAAATAGGCTTCATCTTCCAAATCAAAAAGCAGTGTTTTTTCACCGTTGCCCTGATATTTTCTAAAACGGGTGGTTCCATTGTAATTCCCTCCAAAACCCACATAATACATTCTTAAGGAATCATATTCCTCAAACTTACCGCTCCGCGTAAATAGGTTGCTATCCTTTGGATCTGTGGCCATCCAAAACTGATTCAGGTCAGAAAGCCTATCATTGGGGCCATCAGCCATTACCACCTGTCTTTTATAGTGAATCTCAATGTCACCCGCCAATTTTCTATCCAACCAAACTGTAACTCCACCCTTGGTATCCAAAACCAGTTTTCCATCAAAAGATGAAACTGAAGAATTGGGAAGACTGTCCATTTCTATTTTCCATATTTTGGTATCAAGAGGTAGTGAAAAATCATCTTCAAAAATTAGTTTTTTGACAATGGTCTTTTGTTCGGAAGAATGGTTTACGGAACAGGTGCAAGAGGTAATCAACATGCCTGTCACAAAAGCCATTATACTATGTCTCAATCCTTTCATTTTGCCCAAGCTACTTCTACCTCTGCAGTCAATTGGTTCACCAAGTCAACTACATAGCTTTTAAAATATTCTCTGTCAGCAAACTGCTCATCAGAAAGCTCCCAGCCAGCTACGGCATAATAGGCGACCGATTGCCCCTCCTCTATCGTTAACTTAGCCAAATAACTATTGGAGAGATCTCCTGACTCAGGAGCTTCTGAAAATCCTTGATAAATTGATTTTGGCAGGATGAGCGCCATCCCCAGCCACCATTCTTTTTCGTAACTCTGCTGATCATGGGTCAGTAAAACCACCCATTCATCATTGACCTCAATTTCAGCAAGGTCCATATCATTATTAATATTCACCAAACCGATCAAAAGCTCCTCATCACCTTTGAGCCCCTTTACAGACACTTCATTTTTATAAGCATACATTCCAGGCCAGATGGTACTGACCTCTTGGACGTCATAGGAGCGGTCATGAGTTTCCCAATTCAAGTAGTCGTATTGGATAATCGAGCGAACAGGCCCTTCTTCAATGATTTGAAAAACACTATTCTCCACATTGTTGATAGAGTCATTTACGGTCACCCCTAACCGGGCTGGCTCACCATCGATCATCAAAGCTACTCCACCCAATCCAACAGAATTTCCAACCGCCAAAATGTCCCGACCCCAGTCTTCCATCACATGGTAATTGTCCTCTACAGCTCCTTGGCTATTGATTCCCACATCTTCAGGGCTCATTTGGGAAGTTTTCTTGCCAAAAAGATCTTTTGCATTCCTGCCATCAAAATAATGTCTAAAGCCCACTTTGTCATTTTCCCAAGATGGCCCATCCGTTTGGTACGGCTGATACCCTACACTTTTAGGAAGACCGTCTGCTGGTAAAGTATCACTTTGAGCCGTGTGGACCGGAATATCTGCTCCCTCCCGCAAACCAAAACGAACACTTGTCCTCGCTGGAAACTTGGGTTTTTCCGCTACCCAAGCCAGTTGAAGTTTTTTCTTTTCTTTGGCCGAAAAATCCATTACCATAAACACTTCATCCCAGATTCCATCGCCATCCATATCATCCCACTGAGCAGGAATCGTGTCTCTTCCCGAGATGATCAAGGGGAACTTTCCTTCATGATCATCCACTCCGGGAATAGCTGTTCTTTTTAACACAAGAGGCTTGTCTGTCAAGGCAAGTTCGGCATTGTTCTCAACTGTAAAATTAACTGTTTCGTCGCCCTCCTCTGCAGGATTACATGCTGAACCCATCAGGATAGTGGTGCACAGCATCCAAAAAGAATACTTCATAATTGTCCTTATTTATTTACCGCTTAAAATAAAAAGAAAAACCCGTTCAACTCTGCTGAACTGTGTTGGTTGGGGAATCAAGGTAGGACACTTAATCATGGCAAAATTTGGAGTCATGCCATGATCAAGCCCAGTGTCCTCTTGATTACTTTGTACTGATTGGTGGTCTAGGAGGATTTTGCATTCCTGCACCAAGATAAAAACCTGTATGGGCTGGCTGATTGTAGCCCACATTTTGCCACGCAATGCTCAGGCGATAAACCGGGTCATGCATCAAGGTATAGAGTCTTTGTTCTGTAGGAATGGTAGTGGTAAAAATTCTCAGTTCCTGCCCATCTTCCGTTCTAGCGATCAACTCTTCCCGCCAATCTCCAAGAATATCCGCACAAAGTGCAGGATTGGATTTGGTTCCGTTATTTTTCGCTACCTGATAATCTTCACCTGTAAAAATACGATTAGAGCGCTCATTTTCGAAATCCCATTTATCAATATCCACTCCATTCAATATTTCTCTAAGCAAGTCGCCATCCCACCATATACCCATATTGCAGGAGCTCGGTTTCTTTTCGGAAATCACCTCTCCTTTGACATTCCAAAGGCCTTTTAGTCCTGGCCCTGATGCCCAGCTTTCATAGCCCATATACCTTGGATCAATATCAATGGCCAAGCCCCTTCCTACATCATCTGAAGGATAAGACCAAATAATCTCTCCCGTATCGGCATCCCGGAGGTTGGCACCATGTTCATGTCTGACATGTTCATGAATGCCGAATAATTCCATGCCTGGTCTTTCTGGATCTATATCCGATAAATGTAAGGCGTCACCATGTCCAAGACCTGTGCTGTAAATTCCAGACCCGTCATCATCCAAAACCATCGCTCCAAAGACGATTTCGTCTTTCCCATCTTCATCAAGATCCCCAATGGATAAGCTGTGATAGCCTTGTCCTGCATATTTACGGTGATCAGGATCTCCATCATGGCTGTCAAAGGTCCAAACTTCCGAAAGGTCACCTTCCCTCCAATTCCAAGCGGCAATTACCGTTCTTGTATAATAGCCACGGGTCATGATCAAGCTTGGGCGCTCACCATCCAAGTAGGCAATCCCTGCCAAAAAACGGTCCATCCTATTGCCATATCCATCTCCCCAAAGAGATTTGAGTTCTTCCGTAGTAGGATTGAGTTTTCCTGGATACCGAGGTGGAATATAATCGGTTGTGGCCAAGGCCTTGCCTGACTCTCCATCAAAAATGGTAAGGAACTCAGGCCCCTCCAGAATATATCCATCCTCATTCCTATAATCTGCATCGGCATCTCCAATTACATTTCCCAAAGCATCAGTGGTACCATCAGCAGTCTTACAGGCTATTTCTGCTTTCCCATCGCCGTCTAGATCATAGACCATAAACTGTGTATAGTGGGCTCCATCCCTGATATTCTTTCCCAGATTGATTTCCCAGAGCATCTCCCCCTCTAAGGTATAGGCTTGGAGGATCGGTGGATCAGTGAGACCTTTATGGGAATTATCGTGTGTTCTGCCCGCTTGGTGGAGTACGATTTCGTATTGCCCGTCTCCATTCAAATCTCCCACAGAGGCATCATTGGGCATGTAACCTTCAGGGGTTTTTAAAGGAATGGAGAGGTAGTCTTGCTGCCAGGTTAAACTGGGCTGGGATGCTTCAAGTTCTTTACCATCTACTACTGCCCTTACTTCATATGTACTTTTACTATCTCCTTCCTCATCGGTAAAACTGCTGGCCTCTGTGATTGGGCGTTTGTTTATTTTTTTTGATTTACCGGAAGGAGTCTTTCGGTAGAGGTTAAAGCTGATATCCTCCGGCTCTGTACCCAATACACGCCAACTGATAAAATTACCGCCCTCAGGAGAAGGAAGTGCTATTAATCCTCGGTCTAAGGCTTCCATTTGCCGCAACTGTTGCCCAGTTGCCCATGAACTATTGATTAAAATTAAAATGAATACGGCAAGACCTGAGGTCTTGCCGTACTTACATATGTTAGTTAACATAGCTTATTCTTGAATGGTTGAAATTTTTACATTTTCACTGTAAGAATTTCCTGTGATCTGCTGTATCTCGGTGCGAAAATTCGCCGCCAAAACACAAATTAGAAGAGTAGCCAAGTAAACTAACAATCGAGTCTTCCAGCTTAAGCCGGAACGCTTTTTCATGCTTAGATACTTCATAACATTGGGTGATTGTTAACTTTGGCTTAATATAAGTTATTCTTCATTTTTAACAAACATATCTGAAAAATAATTTTTATTCAAATACATTTTTCTGCATTTCACATTACATCTTACTGATTTTAAACTAATTACAGGGTGATTTATTTTTCCCAATGAAAAGGAAGGAACCAATCTCCACTGTTCAATTTAGCCTTTACTCCTGCTGCCCTGGCTACCGCCTCAGGGTTATGGGACTTGGACAGTTTTTCATAAACCCTATCGGCTAAAACAGAAGGGTTCCTTCTCATGGCAATTCGAAGTAACTGGGGCCACCTATGTCCTTCAAAAGCCAATTCCAGCGCAGCCTCTTGAAGGATCAAATCTTCCGTCCATTCTTTTTCTTCTTGCACATTGGTAATGTCTTCTGGTAAGGTTATCGGAGGCAAATAAGCCCTTCCTCGAATTCCCTGATGCCTGTACCAAGGCCCCCTATAACTGGGAAAATCCCCTTGTCTGGCATCAAAATCATAAGGAGCACCATAACCTAAGGTGTTCTGGATATCCGTAACATCGTCACCCGAAAAGCTCTCTGGCGTATAGGCCTCTCGTATTCCATCATTGATCAAGGCCCGCGAAAGCTGACTGATACTATCCAAGTTATCCATATTGGCTGCTTCGGCAAATTTAAGATGAACAGAGGCAGCTCTTTCTAAAATCCATTTCCCCTCTCTTTGAAGTGGGGTGCTGATGGCGTTATAATTAAAGGTAAACTTACCCACTTCAGGCTCCATGGTGTCCCAATTTTTTGTAGAAAGCACTCCCCTGGCATCATACTCCACATTGTTCCACTGGGTTTGGCTATTCCATTTATCCAGTATTGCTTGAGAAGGCTTCAACTGATACTCTCCTTCCCCTTCATTGGCAAACAGCCGGATAAATGGATATTCTGGAGCAAAATCACTATCATAGTGCATCACCCATACCCAGACATCGTAGGAATATCGCTCTCCTGCTGGACGACCAAAAATAGACCTCCACCCGTTGGTATTGTCATTGTACAGTGAATTGATGTCATTCTCTTTTCCGTACCGAACATTGAAATAATCGGAAGAACTCCACGAGAGTCTCATTCGATCATAATAAACTGCACCTGCGCCGGGCCCCATTGAAGTAGAAGACTCCATGATGGTTCTGTACATTTCTGCTGCTTGGGTATAGTTTCCCTGCCACAAGTACAAATCTCCCAAAAGACCTCTTTTATTGACAAAATAAGTACTGAGATCATAACCAGCGGAACTTCCCACCAGACCAATGTTAGAAGGATATGCATCCAAATAAGGCATGTCTTCCATATATTTAACCAATTCATTGATCAATTCCATTAAGCCTAGCTTCGGGAAAAGACTAGGGTTATTAACATCATCGATTGACTCAATACTCTTGGTTACATAAGGTACCTCTCCAAAATGGATTCCCAGTTGTAGATAAACCCAAGTCCTTACGGCAGCTACATCAGACAAACGCTGATTATACTGATCTTCAGTAATCCTGTTTTCATCCCGCATTTTGTCCAAGCCTGCCAAAACATCATTACAGTTTAAGATCACCCTGTAAAATGGCTTTGGATCTGCATATTTGTTATTATCAGAGGCCACGACACTATGATTGCTCAAATCTACCAGGTCAGCATCAGCCATCATGGTAGGCTCGATTAAATCCGCTCGGACTTCATTAAGCACCACATATTGCTCTGCCAGTTTCATCAACTCGCCATAAACGCCCATTACGGCCACATCTGCATCCAACTGATTTTGATAAAACCGGTCTTTGTCCAGCTCCAGCGTAGGCTCTACATCAAGCATGTCAGAACAGGAGTACAGTCCCATGCTTATCGTAGCAGCCGCAATGTATTTTCTAAAAGGGATAAATATCATCTTCATATTTTGGGCTTTTAAGATTCTTGTTAACTTTTCCATGATTACAATCCGATTTTAAGTCCCAACAACACACTTGCAAATTGTGGGGTCAATCCCACATCGACACCTTGACCAAATACACTACTGGTATAACTGAATTCAGGATCATAGCCTAGGTAATTGGTGATGGTCAATAAATTTTGACCTGCCGCGTATACATTGACATTCTTGACGATGGAACCATTGACCGGAATATCATAGCTGATATTGATGGTTTTAAGTCTGAGGTAAGATCCATCTTCTACCCATCGGTCAGAGAAACGGCTGTTACCAGCAGGGTCACCATAGGCCAATCTTGGCATATCTGTATCCTGCCCTTCAGCTCTCCATCGGTTCCGCACACTTAGAAATTGGTTTTCATAACCAGACATACCTTCCATTTGCTGTCTTACATAATTATATACATCATTTCCATAACTGAAGGAAAAGGCCGCATCAAAAGTGAATCGCTTATAGGAGGCATGGGCTGTAAAACCGCCATAGAAATCAGGATTTGGATTACCAATAATGGTCTTGTCATCTTCATCAATGATATTATCATTGTTTTGATCTACAAATTTCATGTCCCCTGCTTGGAAAGGTATCAATGTACCATTTTCAGTAGGAGTTCTCAATCCATCAGAAGCCGCTGCTTCAGAAGTACTGTATACCCCATCCGTTTCGTATCCATAAAACATGGCAGCAGATTCCCCTGTAGTGGTAATCACTTCACCACCAGCCACGGGCGTGATCCGCTGATCGTAAGGCAACTTTTTCACCTCATTGGTGTAAGTACCTATCTGAAGGCCCAAATCCAATTTCACCTCCCGATCCAATACTTTCGCATAGACACCTAGATCCACGCCTTTGTTCGACATCTCTCCTCCATTGGCCAAATAATAATCCAAGCCTACAACCGTGTTCAAAGGTTGGTAAGTAATCATGTTGGAGATGTTATTTTGGTACACATCAATGCTGAACCCAAGTGTGCTATTCGCTGTAGCAATATCAATTCCTGCATTCACTTTAGAATTGGTTTCCCATTGGATTTGGTCATTGGCAATGTTTGCCCTTACCAAGCCCTGAACGGCCATTACATTCGATCCGTTATACAGTTGATATTGGTTATAATTCCCAATACCATCATTTCCGGTTTGGCTATAGCTCAGTCTCAATTTCAATAGATCTAGTGGATTATTGGCCATAAAATCTTCAGAAGAAATCAACCAAGCGCCACTGATAGAAGGGAAAACCCCAAACTTATGATTGAAAAGGCTGATTCCTTCTTCTGCTTCACTACCGAATCTTGAAGAACCATCTACTGCCACATTAAAATCTACAAAGTATTTGTTCAGGTAGTTATAACTGGCATCCGCATAGTAACTCATCCAGATCCATTCCCCATTATTTCCGTAGGCTTCATTGAGGCTGACAACCCCAGCCCCCAGGGTAATGAAATCATCTGTACCAGAGTTAAAGGAATAACCTCTGTCTTCTTCCAACGTGTTTTTGTTAAAGCGAAAACCTAGGCCCAAATCAAAATTGTGCGCGTATCCAAACGTGTTGGTGTAGTCAAACCTTGTATCACTATAAGTAGAGAACAATCTTTGCACCTGGCCACCTATTTTATTTTTGATAATGGTATTGGTACCATTTTCCTCTTCAACCCCCAAATCTGGAACAAAGAAGGATTCTCTATTTTGGTCGACCGTTAGTCCAAATAAACTTTGAAGACTAAAGTGATCATTGAACTGGTACTTGGCATTGAAGGAGCCGAAGAAACGGAATCTTCTATTCTGGGCCTGCATATTTTCAATGATTGAACGGGGATTACTGATTCCCAAGGAATCTGAGTCACTCAGATTAGGAGAAACAATTCCTTCTTCTGAGAAAATATTTGGTGCCAAAAATGGTGACTTTGCCAAACCCAGATAAAGAGGGCTGATGCTGTTTACCTCGCTACCATACTGGTACAAGTCAGTTACGGCATATGAAAAAGCCATATTGGTTCCAGCGGTGAATTTTTCGGTCACTTGAAAGTCCGCATTGAAACGTACGTTTGATCTTGAGAATCCTTCTCCCTCTATGACACTGCGACTTTTCAGGTGTCCAATGGAAAGGGCATATGAGGCAATATTATCACCACCAGAAACTTTGACAAAGTAATTTTGGTCATAGCTGGTACGCATCACCTGATCTTGCCAGTTGGTATTATTGTGATAATTATAATAGCCCAAAGTATCCGGCACCTCATTCAAATACCGATGGCTCAACACCTCATTGGTGGTAAGACCACTGCTACGTAACATCTCTGAAAAGTAAGGCTTGAATTCATCCGCCTGCATAACAGGAAGATTTTTAGGTTGGATATTGACTCCTCCATAGGTGTAAAAGTCAATCTTTGTTGTCAAATCTCTTGCTCTAGAGGTAGTAATCAAAATAACACCATTAGCACCTTTGGTGCCATAAATAGATCCCCCATCTTTCATAAAGGTAACTTTATCAATGTCCTTGACATCAATAAATGACAGGGGATTTGACGTAAATCCGTTGATCACAGATCCCTCATATTCGTTCATGTCATAGATCATTCCATCTACCACCACCAAAGGTTTGGTGTCAGCATTCAAAGAGCCCAAACCGCGAATAAATGTGTTTGCACCAATTCCTAGCGTTCCGGATCTTCTGATCATGTTTACTCCAGCTGCTTCTCCTTGAAACGCCGTTTCTGGAGAGTTTGCTTTGCCCTTCCAAGCATCAGTCAGGTCTACTGTAGATACCGCCCCAGTCACCTGATGAGACAACCTTTCATCATAGGGCAATTGAACAGAAACCTTTCCCGCTTCTGCCAATTCAAAATCTGAAAGCACTATTTCCAGACTATTTCTGCCTTTCACGGGAATTTCTTTGACGACATTATCTCCAAAACTCACCGTAATCGTGGTGGAGTAACTAGGAACAGTCAGCTTAAATTCACCTTCAGAGTTGGAGAAAGTGGCAGAAATATCTTTGTAGGAAATCCCTATTCCCTCCAGCGGGGCTCCTGTCCTTTTGGAAACCACCTTTCCGGTAAGTTCTTCCGAGAGATAGGCAGCCTGACTGTTGGGCTGCACCTTTACTTCCTCCACTTCCTGGGCCATTAAACTCCCAGCAAAGCCCATCTGAAGTGCCAGAGCAGCTGTGCATATCTTGTATATATTTTTTAGCTTCATCGATTTCTGATTTTGGGTTTATTCAAATACTGGAACTAATTTCAGGTAATCCAGAACCAAAGTGTTCCAGTCATTATTTGAGGTAGATTCCGCCTTCAGGATCAGCTTCAGCTGTCCATAGTTTTGCACTTCATGCTCCCCAATAAACACCTCTTCGAGGTTATTGAACTCCACCATCTTGTTGCCGTAAGGAAGGTTGCTGACCGAGTCTATCGCGATGCTCTGCCAGTTGTTTCTTGGCCAGTAATCATCATTGTTGGCTACCCAATAAATCTGGTACTTCGTAGAGTGAGCTTGTGGCACATCATAGGTTACATGATAAGAAGGCGTGCTGTGATTATACACCAATAAATCCCGCTTATTGGAAGCCCATGATCTGGCCCTGACATTTACCGGACCAGAGCTGCCGCTGATGGCATCATAATATTCTCCTTCAATTTTAATCTCAGGAATCTTATCCGATAACTTATAATCAAAATCATTCATCACGTAGACCACGCCGTTCGAAGCATTAATTTGACGAACCACATTGTCTGCGTTAAAAGCTACTTTAACGCTATCCACCGAAAGGATGGTATCCGGCACATTGTCATAATATGCCGTGGTAAACACCAAATCCTTGGTCAAACCCAAAGAAAGTGGGATGGACATTTCATCCGGAAGGGTATCCTTGAAATAAGGCTCCATTTCCGTCTGGAAACTTCCATAAGCCGCCTCATCTAACATGATGAAAGTATAGGTCGAGTCCTCGTTACTCAGGTCTGCCACATCATACTGGAAGTAATTGTAAGTCTCCATGGTCAGCTCATCGGTCACGGACATGCTCAAAATCAATTGACTTACTGGGTTATCACTTTCCTCCTTCACAATCTCCCAAATGTTCTTCTTGGGGAGCATATAAGCATCTACTTTATATAGCACCCCATTTTTTGCCAAACGGTCAGCCGATTCAAAGGAAGCTGATTCATCAACTGAGGTAATGCTATTTTCCTCAAGGACACTTACTTTCCCATTAATCATTTTCACCCGCACAGGAGCATCCGCCGCTTGATAGCTCAGGTTTTCCTGATAGCCGATATGGTTTCCTACAAAAAGCTTCAGGGATGCTTGATCTCCCGTGATGGTAGCAGGCAATCCTTCAAGGGCCGCATTGGTTGGAGCCCATACGGTATAAGATCCGGAGGCCAATTGCTTATCCAAGCCAGATTCCTCCAAAAGATCTGCAAAGGTACTGAGGTCTGCATCCGAACGGATCAGCTGCACCAAGTTATTGTTCAAATCCTGCGCTGCGCCATTATGCTCCTCCCATTGGTCTGAGCATGCGCTCAGACCAATGAAAAGCATCACTAGCAGGTGGTTTTTATATTTTCTTATCATTTTGTTGCTATTTGAAAATTATAGGACTTTAGACTTTTAGAAGATATCTTAATCTTCATCATCTTCGTACACCAATGAGCCATCCAGGGCAAATTTCGGATAGATTTGATCATCCCCTTCCGGAATAAAATGGATCATATCCAGCCAAAGTCCTCCATTACTACGTCCAATACCAGTGATCCTATCAAACTGAAGGATATGTTCGCCGGTAGTCTGCACATCTATGGTACCAATGAATCGGCCCATTATTCTTCCGCCATTGGATCCAGCCGTCAGGTATTCTTTCCAGCCTCTGGACTCCAACTCATCCTCATTCATTCCTGAAGGAGCTTTGATACGGGTATCCAATAATCTTGCACCTGGAACGTCTTCACCATCAAATGTCATTTTCAGCTCGCTTCCATTGTTCCATTTGTCACCGTAGTGGCACACCCAAACTTTGTATCGCCCCTTAACCAATACAGGAGTCGTGAACTGAACCATGTTCAATCGGTTTCCTTGGATCTCAATTTTCATGAAATCACCATTACTGTAATAAATTTCATTTAAACTAGGCGGGATATAATTCACCATGGCATCTACGTAATTACCTCCCCAAGTCATTTTAGAAAGTTCGCCTAATTTAAAGGTATAGTTTGGAGCACCCGGCACCCTGAAATATTGTGTCAACTGCCTGATTTCAGGCTGATCGGCCACATCCCAATACACTGCTGTTGGGGCTCTCAACTTAATCGCGTAATGCTCTTCCACTTTATGAACCACCCCATTGGTTACCGAATTGTCACTCTCCGGGCGAATAATTGGAGACCCAGGCTCGAGCACCCCGAAGAAAACATCTTCATTGACCAGCACTTCTTCTCCTTTTAATTTAATGGTAATCACTTCCTGAGGTGCTTCCGTTTGATGCGCTGTTGCGGTCACCAAATCAGCTATATATTTGATATTGGGCAGAATATGGTAAGCCATAAACAAATTCAAACTATCAGCAGGATTGCTGGGTTCTCCCAAATGGGAGTAACGATCCTCCAATGCTGCATAGCTATCAAAACCCGCTGATGCAAAAGTTTCATCGGATTCAGCCATTACAGTATACCAAACGCCTTCTTCCTCCCTATTCAAAATATCATACCATCCCGTAGACTTCAGTGCGGCAGAAAAAATGGAATATTCTTGCTTGTCTTCCAGCCAAAGCGCCGCTGTCTTGGTAGGTGGTGACAATACATTATCAATGGCATGCATGATCCCATTCCCTAACTTGATATTGCTTTGTAAAATATTGGCCTGACGGTTTACACGGATAGAAGTTTGGCCATCCACAAATTCAGCACCTGTCACCAAATACTTACCGTATTCGGTCGGAATTGGTAATTTACCATCTGTGAAATTGGCTGTAGAGATGGTATCCGTTAACAAGTGGTAACGGACGATATCTTTGGCCTCTTCCTCACTCAAACCATCCAAACTCAATCCATTATCGCTCAAATAGACATCAACTGCCTCATTGTTTGGGGCAAAAAAGGTATACGTTCCATAAGCTCCCAGATACCCTTCAGTATTGGAGATCTCCAAAATTCTGGAAAGACTGGAATAGTCATCGGGATTTTGTCGCAAGTATCCACTGATATTGGTATCATCAGTGATATTGATATTGGAGGGTGGTTCAAAATCACAGCTGATCAATCCCAAGAACAGCACTGATGCAAGGAAGCCTGTCCACCTGCTCCAATTCGATGTTATATATGTAGTATTCATCTGCAGTTATTTTAGGTTTATTGGATATAGTATGGATTTTGAACTAATTCAGGGTTTGCATCCAACTCCAGAAAATAAACTGGTAGATAATGGCTTCGTGTATCCCGCATTTGGTTCAAAATAGAGTTTAAATTAGTCTCAGGGGCATTGGTAATGGCCGCGTTCAACATTAAATCCAGATTGGAGTAGTTGTCCATCTTGGATACCCTGAGCAAATCAAACCAGCGCTTTCCTTCAAAAGCCAACTCTCTAGCTCGCTCTGCTAAAACATAGCGTACGATATCATTGGAGCTTGATGCAGAAGGACTTTCTTCCGTAGCCTCCACAGCACCGCCTCTTTCTCTGATGGTTTGGATGATCTCTAGTGCCTCTTCTCCTCTGCCAATTTGGGAGAGGCCTTCGGCTTTCATCAACATCACATCAGCAAGTCGGTAAACAATCCAATTGGCATAGGAATCTGTGGCTTGGCGACGCTGAGTCTCTCCCAAACCAATATACTTCCAGATTTCACCACTGGATTTCAAAGTGACATCGATACTTCTTGCATCGATCTCTTCTGGAAAATTGATGTCGAAGCCATAAGTATCTTCTAACACAGAAGGATAAGCCAAAAACCTTCTACCCTGTACCGTGCTGAACATATTGAAAAAAGCATTGTTCTGGGGAGATTCATATTGTATTTCGAAAATACTCTCTGTAGAATTCCCTTCTACAAAAAGTTCTCTCAGCCAACTCTCCTGTTCCACCAAACTGTATGGTCCTGCCAGTACTTTGTCTGCAGCAACCACTGCTTCTTCATAATTTTCCATCCACAAATGAACATCCGCCTGCAGTGCATTGATCGCATATTTGGTCATCCTGCCTTTGGAAGCGGCTGTAGTTTCATGGGATTCATAGATGTCCCCTTCAGCCAAATCAAGGTCTTCCAATATCTGGGCAAGAACTTCTTCCTGACTTGACTTAGGCATGGTCAATTCATCTTCATCGCTGTCAATGGCATCCGTCACCAAAGGAACCTCTCCAAAACTTCTTACCAAGTAGAAGTACATCAAGGCTCTCAGGCCTCTAGCTTCTGCCACATAATTATTGAGGTCTTCCACTTGAAAAGTCTGGTCCGTTTCCAGTGCTTGGGGTCCATTTTCTATAACATTATTACATAGGTTGATGGTACCATAGAATCCGCTCCAATCCGCCAGTGGGTTGGTGGCTTGAATATTTCCGAATATGATTTGTGTATCGTTGTAGTTAGCCCCGGTATTCAGTGCCACCATATAACCTCTGAGCTCACCCAAGAGAAACATCCTCTCTGTAAGCTGGTAGCCACGGTAATTTCCATTTAAGGATGCATAAGCACCGAAAAGCGCTGAACGAACTTGTTCTTTGGTTTGCCAAAAATCCTGCTTGACCACTCCATTTACGGGACGAAGGTCCAGCCAACTGTCACAGGCCGACCCTACGATGGTCATCAGAACGAGCAATGTGTATGATATATATCTCTTTAACATGATTTTCTCCTTTTAATGATCAAATTAGAACCGCGCATTGATACCTAAAGTAAATGTCTTGGATGGGGGAGTCCTGGCCTCGTCATAGCCTACCTGGAAAAGCCTGTTGGCATTGGAACTCATCAAGCCTACCTCTGGATCCTGACCAGTATAACTTGTCCAAGTAAAGAGGTTTTCTGCCGTCACATAGAAGCTCAGGTCTTTTAATTTGATTTTATCCAAAAACTCACTTGGCATGTTGTAACGAACGGTAAGGGTCCTAAATCTCATAAAAGAACCATCCTCCACATACCGATCTGAGCCCAGCCAGTTATAACCTGTTCTGATCAATGCCCTTGGCATATCTGTCTCATCACCAGGCCTTCTCCAACGGTTCAGTACCGCTGTATTCTGGTTTTCATAGCCATACATGTTTTCTGTAAGCATTTTGGTCCGGTTCACAATATCCGCTCCATAGCGGAAGTTGAAATAACCAGAAATTTGAAGGTTTTTATAAGTGATTCTTGGGCCAAAACCACCGGTCAACTTTGGATTGGCATCTCCCAACCAAACAATGTCCCTATAATCAATATTGCCATCATGGTTGATATCTTCATACATGGCATCTCCAGGCTGGAATTCATAAGCGATGTTAGGATAGTTGAACATCATCTGCACGACATCGCCGTTGGGACCGGTAATCACATTACCATTGGCATCCCTCGCAATGGTCGATTCACCATCTTTGTAAACTCCCTTGTATTTGAACCCATAGAAAGAGCCCAGCGGATTGCCCTCTTGAATGGTCACAAAATAATTACCATTGGACTGCATGGCCTCCAGGTTATCCGTCTGATAGAGATCCGAGATTTCCTGGATAATGTTTTCATTTCTGGCCACATTGAAGTCAAAGTCAATTTTCAGGTCACCTTTTCTGTATGGTGTGGTGAAAACTGAAAGCTCCCAACCCTTATTGTCCATGGTTCCGATATTCATGTCAATGGAAGAAAACCCAGAAGAGCTTGGAATCCTGAGATTATCAAAGAACAAGTCTTTTGTACGTTTGCGGTAAACGTCCAATCCTACAATCAACCTGCTTTGGAACATCTCCAAGTTCAAACCAAAATTGGTTTGTCCAACGCTTTCCCATTTATAATTGGTCAATTCCAAATTATCTGGCACCACACCCGTTTCTCCCAAGTAATTCCAGTTCAAATTGGAGAAAGTACTAAAATGCGAATAGTTGGATCTTGGCGTATTTCCGCTTTCACCATAACTGGCCCTCAAGCTCAATTCATTGATCAAGCTTTGATCCTGCATAAATGGCTCACCTGAAATTCTCCATCTACCGGAAATACTAGGGAAAGTTCCCCATCTGTTATTGGTACCAAATTTAGAACTTCCATCCCTTCGTAAAGAGGCATTGATAATGTACCTGTCCATTAGTCCATACTGCACATTGGCCAACATACCAATGGCCCTGGATTGACTGGTAGAGGAAGAAAGGGAAATATTATCTGTTCTGGTCACCGAGGAAGGATCTTGCAAAAACGACGACGGGGCATTGGTGGTCCCCACATAATATCCATCACTCCTTACTTCATAAGTCGTAAACATCAATAAACCCATCAAACTATGATCTTCACCTAAATCTGGGGTATAGTATAGTTTACTGAAGGTCTGGGTAATCAAGTTTTCATAATCAGAATTGGAGGCCGCATTGACACTCTGGTTGTTCAGCGGTAAACCTGTCGCCACCTGTGGCAAGAAATCATATGATTTGGTATTGTTGATATCAAAAGCCACATCGGACTGGAACATCAGGTCAGGCCGGATATGATACTGCAAAGTAAATTTAGGAATGATCCTGTTACTCTCGGAAACATTTGAGGCTTCTTCAGCCATGGCCAATGGATTATAGGTTCCAGAAAAAGACCCTTGGATATTGGACTCAGGAGAGAAATAGTTCGGTGTTAGATTACCAAACATATCGTATTCGTAGACAGACATGTTAGGCATTTTCTCATAAGCCACAGAACGAAGGTTATTTCTCCAGTTTCTGGTTGTCTCTGAATTGGTATAAGAAAGGTCTGTCATGATTCGGATCTTTTTTGAGACCAAATAGTCCAGTCCAATTCTTGTAGCAAAGCGGTCAAAGCCCGTTCCTTTGGTCGTACCGACAGATCCATTTTTATTTACCGACACCCTATATCGGGTCTTTTCTCCACCACCTGAGAGGGCAATATTATGGTCGGTCATATGGCCCAACTGGGTAATTTGATCAATCCAGTCCGTGTTATTGCTGTAATTGTAAAAGTAATAGGGATCGTATGGATCATAAGAAAACTCCTTATTGGCATTGATATTCAAGGGTACTCCAAAGCTGTTCATATATCCCTCCGCAATCAAAGTAGAATATTGATCGCCATTCAACATCGGGATTTGATCAGGCTGTTTGGTAACTGAGCCTCTGAAACTGTAAGTTACCGTTGGCTTTCCTTTTGAACCTCTTTTGGTGGTGATCACCAATACCCCATTGGAACCTCTGGATCCCCATAAAGCAGTTGCTGCAGCATCCCTCAGTACTGTAATCGATTCAATATCGGAAGGAGCCACATTCAAGAGCTGCGCATATTGCTGCTCATTGGCATTGGCAAAGTCAAAATTGGAAGTCTCAGTCTGGAAAGGAATACCATCTACCACGATCAAAGGCTCTGAGGAACCATTGATGGAAGTCGTACCACGGATCCGGATGGACATTCCTGCTCCCGGATCACCGGAATTGGACACGATATCCACACCGGCCATTCTTCCTTGAAGTGCTTGGTCAATGGACAGTGCAGACATTTCCTTCAAAAGCTCTGCGTCTACTCGGGTAGAAGAAGAAGTCAGGTCACGCTCGTCTATTTTCATCATTCCCTGATCGATCATCTTCTCCGCGGTCACTTCTGCCACATCCAGCTCACTGACATCAAATTCTAATTCAAGGTTGATTTCTGAACGACCATTGATCGGCACGGTAATCGTTTTATATCCGATAAAAGACACCCTGATTCTATTTTGTTTGCTGGATACTCTGAGGGAAAAGTTACCATTTACATCAGTAGCCACTCCTCTAAGTGTCCGTTCATCACTATCCACTTCTACAACAGTGGCACCAATGATCGATACCCGATCATCTTTGTCAATGACCTGTCCTTTGACAATTTCCAAGGTCTGCGCCTGCTGTTGCTGGCCATTCGCCCCTGTGTACATCAAGGTCAGCCCCATGACAAACCACAACAGTTTCTTGGTAAAATTTTGCATAAGAAATATTTTGGTTTTTGGGGTTAGTTAGTTTCTAATACTCGATCTATTTCATGTAGCACTGCATAACTTCCCAGTATATTGCTGTTAGGGATATTCACATTGGCTACATTACCTTTTTCATCTGTCACCGTCATGGTGTATGGCGGCTGAAAACCATTGGCACTGTTGTCGATGATCACTTTTTTGATCTCACCTTCAACGGTTGCGAATAGCGTGGAGTAATCTTCTCCATCTTCACTTACAATCTTCTTCCCATCAGGAACAATAATTTCCCTAGGTACAAAGTGGTATTTGAGAAAAGTGGCAATACTATACATTTCTTCCGAGTCGGACGTATAAGGGTCTGCTGGTATTTTGCCATCTGCGATGGCAGCATCCATAGCGTCGTTAGAAGGAATCAATACAGTAAAAAACTGTCCCGGAGAAACCCCTTCGATCTGCAGGGTATTGGGATCATAAATACTGGAATTGGAAAGGTATTCTGCAAACTTTGAAAACTGAGGAGTTTCCAAAATCTTCTCTGAAAGCACTTTTTCGGTGTAAGTCAGCAATCCATCTGTGTAGAAATCGACCCCATTATTAGCCGTGTAAGTTTCATCTTGGTTTACACCTACTGGCTCTCCACTATCTACATTTCCTGAGGCGACAAACTCACCGTTTTCATATCGGATATATTCCCCTCCATAGGTCTCCAAAATTCCTGAACCTGAAATATCATTGAGTTCTTCAGGGTTGCTTAATTTAATAATGCTCAACTCTACCATTCTGATCAAGCGCTCATAAGCTTGGTTGGCCTCTCCGTTATAAGTCCACTGATTTCTGGCCCCGGGATCATACTCGAATCCGGCATCATTTAGCTGCTGGTTTGACATCATCAGTAAAGCAAAGCTTTGTCCTGGGTCGGATATGGTAAATCGGTAACTGTCCAACAGTGTCCTCATGATGCTGTACTGCGGATCCAAGTAGGGACGACTGTAAACGGTGAAGAAGAAGTTTCCTTCTTGTACCTTACTGGTCCCATAAAACAGACCATTACTCAATACTTTCTGATCAGTAATGTCGGCATTCGGATCAAATCGAACCTCTTCATTAAGCAAGTTGGTGTATAACTCAAATCGGCTTGGCCACATGGTAGATTGCCACATGTGCATGTTCACAAAATCAAACAAAATCGGATCAGGCACATTGGCCAATTCGCCATAATATTCCAAAAGTACCTCATCCAAAAATTGCTGCAAAGGCTCATTTTCAGGAGCAAAAAGTGTCCAGCTATCTGACTGGGCATCATTTCCACCGCTAAGGAAGTTTTCGTTATTGGGTGCAAAAGCATATGAACCTGTATAGGCCTTGACATATACCGGTCCCGACAGATCATAGACAGGCGCAAAACGTTCCGTCAATTCAGGATAAGAGTTCGCATCATAACTGACGGCAGTATTGTTCTGACGGTTTCTAAACTCCATTTCCACAATGGATTTAAACAAACTGTATTTGGGATTGTCCGAAAGGTAATCGGCTATATTTTGCATAGGCTCAATGACACGATCTACCACATGAACATAACCATTCTCAGCGATGACATTGCTCTGAACAATATTTGCCCCAGCAACCTGGGCACCGGAAAACGGACGATCATAAAACCCTTCAATATCATCGGCAGTTAAGTCCAGGCGATCCAGGTAATGCTGTAAAAAATAGGGCAAGTACTTATTGTTATTGTCATCCAAATTATAAGTACCGATACCATTCCGGTTAGCAGCAACTACATCAAACGCTTCTCCTTCTACCATTTCCTGAAATACTCCTTTGTAATAGGCAGTTTTTCTACGAAAGGAAGCCGAAAGGGTATCCCTCTGTGGACCAGTTTGATAATAAGATAAATCCGAAAGATTGTAGGCGTTGTAAACCAAAGAGTAGGAAACAATGTCGCGGGCCTTTTCATCACTGATATCCTCGACACCATTGATATTGTTTTGTTGGAAATAAAGCTCAAAAGCTTCATCATTGGGAGCAAAAGCAGTCCAATATCCTGCTGAGCTAAGCGTTTGCTTATAGCCTGCCTTCTCTACCAATGCCAAATAATGGTCGAAATTCCCCCGAAACCGGACGGAATCAGACAAAACTTGATAGATCGGACCTTCTAAGCCCTCTGGTCTGGCATAATACTCATCAAACTCCTCTTGGCAACCCACCAAGAAAACGCCTGACAAACAAAAACACGCCAAAAGCAGTTTTGTAAAATTGTTCATAGATTATTGAGGTTTTGTTAATCAACTTCTCCCTAGTAATTAGCCCTTACTGCTCTGGATCAACCCCTTGAACAAGAAAGCCAATCGCCGCATCATAAAAGTTTTACATTTTGGGATATACACGAAATTTAAAAAAGTAGCTCCCAATAAGTGTTATGGTTTATACTGGTATAGTGTGCTTTATACAATTATTCAAATGCAAATATTTCATTACATTCCAAAGAAAAACGCTGATAATATTTAGGTGGATTTCACTTATTTCATTCATAAAACACAGTTAAACCCATTACTAAATCGATTAGCTTGGTCAATCGACCTATATTCGGTAATTGACAAATTTTAACCCAACCTAATACTAATTTTGCACTACGGTACAGTCAATTTCGATCCGAAAAAAATAAAAGCCCACCAAAAGTGTCGCTTTCTTACTTCTTAGCAGGCTTTAAATCTCTTTTGATATTTCTGCAATCCCCTGCTCTCCCTTTCAAATACAGACAGTAAGCCCAGTTTTGCCTTATGGGTCGCATTGGCATTTTCAAACTGTAACACCCCCTTTCTTTAGTCTCACAAAATCTACGGGTGTAAGCGCGTTTTGCAGGAACCAATTTAAATTCTCAAGCAACTGGCATCTGCATAATCATGGATAGGCATAAAATCTAAAATCCGCACCTTTATCACCTAAATCATAGGCAATAAAAGCACGGATTCTTCTGACCCCAACTAGGGAACTACATTTACATCAAAACCAATCTGATTATTTCTTCAAAGTAAACTGCTTTCGCCTCATCAGTTAGCTGCCAATAGTAAGAAACTCCACCCTCATCAGCTCCAAAGCCAAAGTAAGTTCTTGGCCCAGCAGCGGACTCACCTGCTCCAGCATAAAACTCTGTTCCTGTTTCAAAGCGAACAAACAGCATGGCCCCTCCTTCTGTACTGCCTCCATCACCTGCAGCGCTCGTAGCCAATACTTGACCATTGGTAGCCGTGTTGACATAAAGCAAGTTCACAGGTGTAGCCAACCAAGGGAGTAAATTATCTTCACCGATAGTAACTTCATCAAAAGCCATATCGTCGGTTTGTTGTATCAGCGCACGAACTACTTCTCCTCCTTCAGGGTTATAAGCAGCAGGACTCCCAGCATTATCAAACCAGTTCAAACGATTATTCCTGGCACCCCATTGGGAATTCAGTATCAGAGGAGTAGTAATAGCGTTCCAGGCAATTTTATCGTTTCCATCAAAGTCCCCAGAATTACCACTACGTCCAATGATAACCAAATCCGCCGCATTGAGCATATCTATATCCTCTTGGGGAGCTGTACTGAGGGTAGGATTGTAATATCTGACAACATTAAAACCCTTATCCTCTAACCATCCAATCTGATCATCATCCAAGGCATCATCGGTAACAAACACAATCGTATAAAGTGAAGTATCTACCGGAATTTCCACAGTTATATCCTGACTGGTTTCTACTACGATGCCGTCTTCACTAGTGGCAGTCAAAACAACGGTATAAGTCCCCTCTGCTGCATAGGTATGACTGGGACTTTCTTCTGTGGAAGTATTACCATCACCAAAATCCCAGGAATAAGTCACCACGTTTTCAGATATATTGGTAAAGTTTACCGTCAGGCCTTCATCCTCAAAAGTATAATCTGCCAATGGAGGCCCCACAACTGTTAACTCTTGGCTGGTCTCCACAGTTGTCCCCCCTTGGGCCGTAGCATTCAAAACGACTGTATAGGTTCCCGCAGTCTCATAGGTATGGATTGGACTCTCTTCAGTGGAAGTATTGCCATCACCAAAATCCCAAGAATAAGTCACTGCATTTTCGGAGGTATTGGCAAAAGTTACCATCAGGTATTCTTTCTCAAAAGTATAGCCTGCCTTTAGATTCTCGATAATGGTAATGTCCTCGTCTGCTTCCACTATTTTTCCATTCGCGCCTTTAGCCGTTAAAACAACAGTATAGATTCCTGCTGCCTCATAACTATGGCTTGGACTCTCCTCTGTGGAAGTATTGCCATCACCAAAATTCCAAGAATAAGAAGTGACATTTTCTGAAGAATTGGTAAAAGTAGCCATCAATTCATTCGTAGCTGTCGTGAAACCTGCCGTTGGTTCAACTGGTTCCATTTCATCCTCCTTGCAGGATGTGATAAGGATCAACGATAAAGCAAGGATCGTTAAACACTTTAAATTTCCATAAATTTTTTTCATAATTGATTATTTTGGGATTGAACTGGATAGCAGCATCAAAAAAACACCACCAATTATTGATGGTAAGATTCCAAGACCATTGATACCTCTAATTAAGTCTAACAGCCTTCACTTCTAACTGAGTTATTAATATTGTGAAGACTGAATGCCTGAACAAATTATGGCAAAAATTACCTAAAACCGTTCTGCACTGTTATGAAGCTGAAAGACAAAGCTTAGCCTCTTGATAAAGAAAAATACAGGATTAAGAATGAGGTTTTTTTAATCTTTTCAGGTCATTATCTTATAAAAATTTTATAGGTATATCCGCAATTTTATCAGTAAAGATCAAAAGCGAATAGAAACGACCCTTTTTATTAAAGTATTGACCGCTTCGGTCTTCAGACTTCAGTTCTACCTGGCAGTTAGACAGGCTTCCGACCACTTGAGCAAAGGAGGTATGGTTACTGGCATCATAGCGGATAATCAGAAAATTTTATTTACCAATTAAGTCAAACATTTTTGAAGGTCTGAGCTTTAAATGATTTCAATAGAAAAAGGACCAAGCTCAATTGAGCCTGATCCTTTTCTTAAATTTATAATTACTTTATCAGGACAACCCTAAGCCACTAGCTGTTATAGGCAGTAGATACAGTATCGGCTCCTTCGCCTGTCCAATTGGTATGGAAGAATTCTCCCCTTGGCTTATCTACCCGCTCATAGGTATGCGCTCCGAAGTAGTCTCTTTGTGCCTGAAGCAAGTTAGCCGGTAGGCGTTTGCTTCTGAATCCATCAAAATAGCTCAAAGCAGAAGACAAAGATGGAACAGGAATACCATTACTGATAGCCGTTGCACAAACATTTCTCCATCCTTGCTGGGCTGCTTGTACCTTATCCCTAAAAAAGGAATCCAACAGCAAATGAGGAAGATCCGGCGCTTTGTCAAAAGCTTTGTTGATATCTCCCAAGAAAGCTGAGCGTATGATACAGCCACCTCTCCACATCAAGGCAATGGCCCCGTAGTTCAGGTCCCATCCATGTTCCTTGGAAGCCTCCATCAAAAGGTTATAGCCTTGGGCATAGGAGATAATCTTAGCGCCATACAAAGCCATTTTAAGATCATCCAACATCTTGGTCTTATCTCCATCAAACTTGATTTCAGGAGCCTCAAAAACCTCAGAAGCCTTGGCCCTAAGATCTAACTGCGCCGACAAGAATCTAGAGAAAACGGATTCTCCGATCAAAGTCAAAGGAACTCCCAAGTGCATGGCTGCAATGCCCGTCCATTTTCCGGTTCCTTTCTGTCCAGCAGTGTCCAGTATTTTCTCTACCATCGGCTCGCCATCCTCATCCTTGAAGGCCATGATATCTGCCGTGATCTCAATCAAATAAGAATCAAGTTCTTCTTTGTTCCATTTTTTGAAGGTTTCGTGCATCTCATCATAGGACATGCCCAATACTTCTTTCATAAACTGGTAAGCTTCGGTGATGATTTGCATGTCACCATATTCAATACCATTGTGAATCATCTTCACAAAATGCCCAGCACCATCAGCGCCTACCCAATCGCAGCATGGTACACCATCATCTACTTTCGCAGCAATTGCCTGAAAAATCTCCTTCACTTCCGGCCAAGCTTCCTTACTTCCTCCCGGCATCATTGATGGACCTCTCAATGCACCAATTTCTCCACCTGACACACCTGTCCCTACAAACTTGAACCCTTTACCTTCAACATATTTGGTTCTTCTGATGGTATCTTCGAAATAAGAGTTTCCTCCGTCAATGATGATATCTCCCTGATCCAAATGTGGGATGATCTGCTCAATAAAATCATCTACTGGCTGCCCTGCTTTTACCAACATCATCACCTTGCGAGGAGTCGCCAGAGCCCCTACCAACTCTTCTATGCTATGCGTTCCAATAAAATTCTTTCCAGCACCTCTACCCTCGATAAATTTATCTACCTTTTCTGTGGTTCTGTTATAAACAGCTACAGAAAAGCCTTTGCTTTCCATATTCAAAACCAGGTTTTCACCCATTACGGCCAGGCCAATCAAGCCAATATCCGCTTTCTTTTCCATGATGTACTTCGTTTATTTAGTTGATTATTAATGATTTTTCTTATTCTTGAGTAAGCCTGACAAACTTTACTATCTTTCACAAAGATAGGAATCGAAAATACAATTCATCTACACCTCCCAAAAAGTACTCTATATTATTTTGTCACCAAAGACCGAACCTTAGCTCCACAAACCTTATAGATGTACCAAACAGGGCTACAAATTCCTTGAAAGTTATTATTTGACCTTGGTCTAGTTGTAAAAATAAACAATCCAAACAGGTATTGCTAAATAAGGTTGAAAGCTGAATGGAACCAAAATCCATTGCATGTAAGTGCCCCATGGTATATCAAAAAATAAATTTTATTTTCGTCATTGGCATCTACTACTCGGCAAACATGTCCCGAATTTTGAAAATCTCATTTGTACTACTTTCTCTATTTCTGTCCATTGGGGAAATGGGATATGGCCAAAACACCCACTTGAAATTTGAACACCTTACAGTAAACGATGGGCTTCCTCAAAATTCCGTCTATTCCATCACCAAAGACAAATATGGCTTTATGTGGTTTGGAACTTGGGGCGGTGCTGTCCGATATGATGGATACAATGTCAAGGTATTCCGAGCCAATGAAAATGACTCCACGGCCCTGTCAGACAACAGGGTCAGCGCAATTGTAACCGATTCTTTGAACAATATTTGGATAGAAGTAGAGCCTCGGGACAATTTGTTTCTCTACAATTATGAAAAGGAAAACTTTCACCAAATCCCTAGGGATAACACTCCCCAAAACATCCTCGATAAAATCAATGTTCAGTACCGCTATAATGTAAAAAGAACTTCAAACGCTTCCTATGAATGGTCCACCTCTTCCAATGGACTTTTGCAGATTGACCTACAAACAGGAGATTCAGTTCTTTATCAAGCCGATCAAAACGACCCTTCCTCCTTATCAGATAACATTACCAAATACATCTACTTGGATGACCAACAGCATTTGTGGGTAGGCACACAGTCTGGTGGTGTCAGCCATGCTGACCTGAACACCAAACCTTTTGTGAATTATTATAAAGGACCAGCGGGAAAAGGCTTGGTTGACAATGTCGCCAGGGCCATGACGGTGGATCATCAAGGCAGAATTTGGGTAGGCTCAGAAAACCATGGAATCACCATTATTGATCCTTCAAAAAAAGAAAACAAGTATACCTATGTAGGCCAGGAATCCCTCAACAACCTGTTGATTCGAAATTTATTCTGCGACAGCCAAGGCTTAGTGTGGATAGGAACCAAAAAAGGCCTGGTATATTATGACCCTGCCAAGGATGAGTTTAGAAACTGTAGCTTGAACATGTGCCACCCCAGTGTATTTGCCATAGCAGAGGACCAACAAGGTGCCATTTGGGTAGGTACTTATAATGGACTTGCCTTATATGACCCCTATTTAGATGAATTTCATTGTATGAATAAGGCATCGGGATTAGCAGGAAACCAAATTATGGACCTGCTGGTGGATCAGGAAAACAACCTTTGGGTGGCTACAGAAGAGGGTGGACTGAGCAAGCTCTCCCCTCCGCCCAATTTTATAGGCAAGAAGGAGTTTACCATAACCAACTATACTGAAAATATAGGCCATGAAAATGGGATTCTCAGTAATCGAATTTATTCCTTGGCGGAAGACAAAGCGGGAAATATATGGGCGGCCACAGATGCTGGTCTAAGTCAACTGGATCCAAGAAACAATCAATTTCAAAACTTCACCAAGCAAAACGGACTTCCAGACGACTTTACCACAGCCGTGGCAGCTGATGCGCAAGGATCCATCTGGGTCAGTCACACCAAAGGACTGACAAAAGTAAATGCCCAGACTGGCGAAATGCAAAGCTTCAACATGCAAGATGGCCTTCAGGGCAATGAGTTCAAACAAAATGCAGCTTTTCAGCATGCTCCCAGTGGGATGCTTTTTTTTGGTGGATCAAATGGTCTGACATCTTTTCAGCCCAGTCAAATCAAAGCCAATCCCTACCCTCCAAAAGTAGTTTTGACACAACTCGATGTCATGCACCAAGATGTACAAATAGGCGATAAGGTGAATGACCGGATAATTCTTGAAAACTCCTTGCTGGCAACCGAAGAGATTACACTGACTTGGTGGGACAAAACCTTTATGCTAGAATTTACAGCTTTGCATTATGCCAACCCTCGCAGTAACAAATACAAATACATGCTGGAGGGGTATGATACGGATTGGATTTTTACAGATGCTTCTCGGCCTACGGCTTCCTACGCCAACCTTCCTGCAGGAGATTACATTTTTAAAGTCCATGGAGCCAACAGTGATGGTCTTTGGAATGAAACTGCCACGACCTTAAGAATCAAAATCCTTCCTCCCTGGTGGCTAAGCTGGTGGGCAATGCTTATATATTTTATACTGTTTTGCACCTTGGCCTGGCTCGTGTACCGTTCCTTGAATTCAAAAATTCAGCTGCGCAAAAAAGAAGCCATACACCAAGCCAAGCTTCATTTCTTCACAGAAGTATCCCATGAATTCAGGACACCCTTGACCCTGATCATTGACCCGCTGGAAAGGCTTATTGCCGAAAAGCCCAAACAAAAGGTGGCCGAGCAGTATTACCAATTGATGCACAGAAATGCCCAACAATTATTGGCCCTGGTCAACCAATTGCTGGATTTTAGAAAACTGGAATCTGGGCACTTGCAGCTAGATTTGGAAAATTCCGATCTAGTAGCCTTTGTGCGCAATCTCGCAGCCTCATTTGAAGAAATGGCCAAACAACGGCAAATTTTCTTCAAGGTCACCACCAACTCCACACCACTGATCATGCCTTTCGATCAGGCCAAGCTCACCATGGTTCTGAACAACTTGCTGTCCAATGCTTTTAAATTTACTCCAGATCAAGGAAAAATCACCCTGGACCTTAAGGAAACTAACCATCCCAAGAAAGGAATAATTATTCAGGTAAAAGATACCGGGCAAGGTATCTCTAAAGAAGAATTGGAAAAAATCTTTGGGATTTTCTATCAAGCCAGCAATAACAATGGGCAGTACAAAGGCTCTGGAATTGGCTTAAGTCTCACCAAAGAGCTAGTCGCCCTGCATGGTGGCGAAATCACAGTGGACAGTGATTTAGGAAAAGGCTCCAGCTTTTCAGTTTTTCTTCCAGACAACACAACATTATCAGAAACTTTAAGCGCAATAAACACCAACACTGCCCCTCATGCTTTTCAAGACAAGAGCGATGAGAAAAAGGAACCGGATTCTCACAATATTGATCCTGACCGATCTGTAATTTTAGTGGTTGATGATAACGATGACATTCGAACTTACGTGGAAATGACCTTTAATCAGGAATATCAAGTAATCACTGCCAGCAATGGCTTGGAGGGTCTGGCAAGTGCAACAAACCATATTCCAGACTTGATCATCAGTGATGTGATGATGCCGGACATGAATGGGTTGGAGATGTGTGAAAAATTAAAAACTGATGAACGCACCAGCCATATTCCGATCATCCTCTTGACTGCTAGGCAATCTGCAACCGCCAAAACCGAAGGCTATGAAACGGGCGCCGATGCCTATGTGACCAAGCCATTTCATACATCCGTTTTGAGGGCTCAGGTACACAACCTTCTGGAGCAGCGGAAACGCTTACGGGACCTTTTCTCCAATGGCTCTACCATCGAATTAAAGAAAATTGCGGTCAATGCTACGGATGCAGCTTTTCTTGAAAAAACCCGCCAGTTAATTGAATCCAATTTAGAAAGCGAAAACTTGGACATTGACTCACTGGCGGAGCAGTTAAATATGAGCCGCTCCCAGTTTTACAGAAAAATCAAAGCCTTGACCAATAAATCCGCATCCGATTTTGTCACCTCCTTTAGGATGAACCAAGCCGCTGAACTCCTATTGAGTGGCCAATACAATATTTCAGAAACGGCTTATAAGGTCGGATATAGTATTCCCAATAATTTCACCCGGGCTTTTGCCAAACACTTTGGTTCCTCTCCAAGCCAGTTTATCAAAGAAAAAACAGAAAACAATTAAATACCTAAAAACCAATAGATTACAATCCTGCCACTTACCAGGATGTTCAAAAATGATAGGTTTCTGCACGTTATGGATAGCCCTTCTCAACTAAATTTTAGCAGATTGAAGAAGTTTAGTTAAACTAAGCTTAGGGCTAATAATTTCAGTAAGGTCTCCATGGTTTGCGAGAGTTGGATTAGTTTAAATGTTCTTTGTGCTCAATAGAAGAATTAACAAATGATCCAACCCATCCACCATGGGGATTTTATTTTTTACTCAAAGGGAGCTCTAGATAAGCTCTCAAAATCAGAGTAATAATAAATAGTTATAAACTCTTATTGTTTTTGACTTATTCCAAATCTAATGGTCCCCACATCTCACCCAGAAACTTGTATAAAGGAAGCACTACTTTTGAATCATATACCTCAACTTCATTTTCTGTTCCAACTATCCATTTTTTAATGAATAAAATTAAGGCTCAATCATTATTTCAAAAACGGTTACTCGCTACGAGATCTCGCTTTCGTTAAATAGAAGAATTCTCTTTCCAGCTCATGAGTCATTCTTTTGATACTTTTTCTCATCATTAGGTAAGGTATTCCTAACATAAAGGCTGCATGGACAATTAAAAATGGTATAGCAAAGCCAACTTCCTTTCCTCCGACATTTTCGTTAAATATTAACACTACAATAAAAATTGAATAAAAAATTGGCAGGATTATGTAAAAAGGCATCATTGCTCCATTGAATCCATTTATTTCTGTTTCAACAATCAGTAAATCACCTCTCTGTACATATGTCCCCTTGGCAACAGCCAAGTTTAGATTCATATCTAAAAAACGCCTCCTTCTTTTTATTTTAAAGTGGTCAAACCTTACATAACCTTTATATTCATTTTTACTAGATGAAAAAATATCAAAAGCATCTGACATAAAACCAGTACTACCTTCATCTACATTTCTTTTAAAGTTTCTAACAAAGTCATTTTTTTGAATATTTAACTCAATGGATATATCCTTAACCAATTTTAGTTTCCTTAAGAAGTCTTTCATCTTTGTACCTTTGTGTTTTCTACACTATAAGCGCCATTCAATCTTTTTAATATTTAAAAGACTCTTTTTCCATCTACAACAGCCTGAAAAATAAACAAGCAATAAAACTAAGGTTTTCTTATAGATTATAAAATACCTTTTAGGTTAAAAACTTAGAAATACCAGAACAATACAGGATTGATCTATTTAAGGGATTGCCTAAATTCCCTTTTCAAGCTTAAAAATAAGTGATCTTATAAAACCGTAGGCCAAATCACATAGATTGACTGGACAATTAAACCAATAATAACCTGATTACCTCATGAGAAATTTCCTGATTTTATTCCTCCTTTTTACCATTTTCAACTCCAAGGCTTTCGCGCAAAAAGACACTTTTCCTGATGGCAGTCCTGTGCCAGATTGGTTCAGTGACACCCAAGCTACAGATATTGACCAGCTGGGAAAACATTACCGAATTACCGATTTCGGGGTGGTAAGAGACAGTACCCTTTTGCAAACAACACGAATCCAAGCCATTATAGACAAGGCCCATGAGGAAGGCGGTGGAGTTATTATCATCCCGGCAGGTACTTTCCTGAGTGGTTCTTTGTTTTTCAAGCAAGGCACCCACCTGCACTTGGAAGAAGGTGCTGTCCTTAAAGGCAGTGATGACATCAGCCACTTTAAGCTGTTGATGACACGTATTGAAGGTCAAAACCGCAAGTATTTTGCTGCCCTGGTCAATGCTGACGGTTTGGACGGTTTCACCATTTCAGGAAAAGGCACCCTCAATGGCAACGGTCTTCGCTTCTGGAGGGCTTTTTGGCTTAGAAGAGAGTGGAACCCAGACTGCACCAATGTAGATGAAATGCGTCCTCGCCTGCTGTTTATTTCTAACAGCAAGAATGTGCAAGTATCCGATATCAGCCTGATCAATTCTCCCTTTTGGACTTCTCACTATTACAAATGCGAAAATGTGAAAATCCTGGGCTTGTATATTTTTGCTCCACACAAACCTGCAAAAGAAAAAGCACCCAGTTCAGATGCCATCGACTTGGATGTCTGCAAAAATGTATTGGTCAAAAACTGCTACATGTCCGTCAATGACGACGCCATCGCCCTAAAGGGCGGGAAAGGCCCAAATGCAGATAAGGATCCAGATAATGGCGGTAACTACAATATCATCATTGAAGACTGTGAGTTTGGCTACTGTCACAGCGCCTTAACCTGTGGAAGTGAATCTATCCACAATAAGAATATCATCTTGCGTAGAACAAAAGTGTCTCATGCCACCCGTTTGCTATGGCTCAAAATGCGCCCTGACACGCCGCAGCATTACGAATATATCCAATTGGAGGACATCAGTGGAAGCGCAGCCAATATGCTCTATATCAAACCTTGGACGCAGTTTTTCGATCTGAAAGGGGAAAGCGGCATAAAAACTTCTACGGCAAATAACATCTCTTTCCACAATATCAACCTGGAATGTAAGCGTATTTTCAACACCCAATCTTCAGATCAATACCAAGTATCTGAACTAAGCTTAAAAAACCTGAGCCTTTCTGCTCCTGAGGAAAAAGGAATTGATATAGATTATATCCATCATCTACAACTGGAGAACATCACACTTAATGGTGAAAAGATAGCTGAATAAGGTTTTTATTGGCAGCTGGTGCAGCAAACCTTCTTGATTACAAGATGGTTATTCACTTTTGGCTAGCCACAGGTAAAAAGGATGAACACGGATATGTATTATCAATCCACTACAAATCTGTGTCCATCTTTCTCCAAGTGTGGACTTTATATTAAGCCGCTTACTAAATACCAGATTTAACAATTATAGAAATAATCAGCATCGTAACAATCAGCCCAATAGTTTTGAGTTTTAAGCCATAGGCAACCCTATCTGTTACCTCTCCTTTATTGTACTTACCCTTTCCAAGCCTAATATCCTTATAAGCTGGGGTGCTTTTGCCTTGTATTTTAGAGAGAACAGCCAAATAGACCCAATAATAAAATGCTCCCAAGTAGTCCCATAATCCCATTAATCATTTTTTTTATTTCAAAATAAGCTTCACTCACCTTTTAGCTCTCTTGATCAATTAGGTCTTTCAATTGTTTTGGGATTGCTATTCGAAAAGCGGTCTCGCTAAACTTTAGGCGCTGGCTTTCAAGTTGGTTCAAATACACTTTATGTAACGTACCACTCTCATAAATGTAAAGCCCTTTTTCTATCGTTCCTTCACCTTCTAAACAGATTGTTTTTACTGAATTAGCTGCTATTTCAAGTGTACCCACCCGATCAAATCCTAATTGATTGTTGTGTTTGTAGAGCGTTACGGATTTTGTTGTTTGTCCATCATTGTCCATTGTGAAACTGGTAGGAGTGGAAGCACCAAAGCAGCTCCAGGAGGATTCCACTCCACTGCAACTGGCCATAAAAGTGGTTAAAATTATTGCAAGAAAAAGTCGTCTCAAATACTTCATTGTTTAAATATAATTAAGGTTAAACTGAGAAATTTTATTCCTCTTAGGTGTGATTCAAATTGAGTTTGTAACCCAAGCTCCTTTTACCCTTCACTCAAATTCCTTTCTTTCAAAATTTGCTTTAAGTCTCTGGCTTTAGCCTTGTTCTTACCTGCTATGGGAAGGTAAACCAAGGGCAAAAAAGTAAGCAACCCAAAGCCATTGACCAGGGAGCTATAGATGGCAATTCCCACCAAAAGCCCAAAGAGGGCAGCGTCATAAATTTTGGTAGATTTCATTTTCTTAGCTTCTACTAATAATTCCTTATCCGTTAGCGCCGCTAATTTCCTTTGTTCCATCTGATTATCATTCTTAAGATATTTTTTTGAAACCTTTATGCTTTAAAACTAATACTTTCTTATTGACAATAAAACATCTCTGATGGGGTATTTTGCTGTATCTTTATTTACCATCAAAATCCTAAGTGATTAATTCTTTTCACAAAGTACTTCTGACTCTTCAACCATCGATCAGGACATATCAGCATGCCTATTTGCAGGCAAGTTTTTATCTTCGAGAAGATCAATTGCATCAATGCAAAATAACAATTCAATATATCATGCAAAATAACCGTATAGCTATCTTCCTTATTGCCTTATTATTTTCGGCTGGCTGGACCAAGGCGCAAGAACTTCCCACTCAAAAGGAAGTAATGGACCAGATGGTATTGACCAATCAGTATTTGATGAACAAATGGCCCGATCCGGGCGTCAATGTCATCACCAACAAAGAACGCCCCAGCAACCTTTGGACCCGTGCGGTATATTATGAAGGACTGATGGCACTTTATGCACTGAAAGATGACAAAGCCTATTATGACTATGCTGTAAAATGGGGAGAGGCACACAATTGGGGCTTAAGAAACGGAGCCCAAACCCGACACGCCGATAATCACTGCGCAGGCCAAACTTATATCATGCTATATGAAATAGATCCACAACCCGAAAGGATTCGGGATATACAATCTTCAGTTGATGATATGATAGAGACTTATAAAATCAATGATTGGGATTGGATAGATGCTTTACAGATGGCCATGCCGGTTTTTGCCAAGCTCACCAGCATCACAGGCGACAAGAAATATTCTGAGCGTATGTATGAAATGTATATGGATACCAAAGTAACCCAAGGACTTTTTAACCCTATCGATGACCTTTGGTGGAGAGATAAAGACTTTCTGCCTCCCTACCAAGAACCCAATGGCAATGACTGCTACTGGTCACGCGGTAACGGCTGGGTAGTGGCGGCCATGGTAAGAACTTTGGAGTTCTTGCCCAAAGATGATCCCCATCGTTTTGAATATGCACAAATGCTTCAACGCATGCTCAAATCCATTTTGACGGTACAAAGAACCGATGGATTCTGGAATGTCAGCTTGCACGACCCTACTCATTTTGAGGGCAAAGAAACTTCTGGCACCGCGCTTTTCCTCTATGGAATGGCCTGGGGAGTCAATAATGGCCTGTTAGAAAAAGAGGTTTATATGCCTGCCATCACCAAAGCTTGGAACGCCATCTCCAAAGAGGCTGTCCATGACAATGGCTATTTAGGCTATCTGCAGGGAACAGGCAAAGAGCCTAAAGATGGGCAACCGGTTACCTATACCAGCCAACCGGATTTTGAGGATTATGGTCTAGGTTGTTTCTTATTGGCCGCTTCAGAAATGTACAAATTGGCAGAATAAGTTACAGCTGTTCATCATTTTCAAAGGTTATTTCAATTTGCTCTGAGCATATTGGAATAACCTTTATTTTTACATACCTCAGTTCGATTATAAAACCGTCACTGCGAGGCTTAAGGGAGGATTTGAGGACCGGAAGTCGTGGCAGTCTCAGTATTTCGGGATTGCCACACCCTTTTCCAACCTAAACCCTCCTAAAAAGGGTTCGCAATGACGCATTGATATCTATTTCATGATCGAACTCATGTTACAGGGTCTCTATTGAATAATGATCATCGATTATGAAAAAATTAAACCTGCTTGCCTTTTGCTTTTTCGTTATGGCGGCTGCCATAGCCCAGAATTACCCCTCCAGAAGTAATGTCCTCTGGGTCACCGAACCTGACCACCGGGATTGGTTGTATCAGTTAGGAGAAGAAGCGACAGTAACCGTTTCACTTTATGAATTTGGTATGCCGGTGGATGCTAAAACCATAACCTATCGCGTCGGTCCAGAAATGATGCCGGCAGATCAGGAAGGCACATTGACCTTGAAAGATGGAAAAGCCGTCTTGTCCTTGGGAACCTCCACCGCTCCCGGCTTTAGGGATTGTTGGTTTACCGCAGCACTCAATGGGGAAACCTACAGACACCATGTCAAGGTGGGTTTTGCACCGGAAAAGCTGGAACCTTTCACCGAATTCCCAGAGGATTTTGTCAGCTACTGGGAGGCTGCCAAGAAAAAAGCCGCAGCATGCCCCATGCTGATAGAAAAAACCTTTGTTCCCGAATACTCCAACGATCATGTTGCTTGTTATTTAGTCAAAATACAGGCATTTGAAAAAGGCCAACAGGTTTATGGATACCTCAGCATCCCTAAGAAAGAAGGCCAATTCCCCGTGGTTTTTGCACCTCCAGGTGCCGGCATCAAGCCTATGAACCCCATGAAACACCTGTTTTACGCAGAATCCGGAGTGATTCGGTTTGATATGGAGATTCATGGTATCCGCCCTGATTTAGATGCCGCTACCTACAAAGAAATCAGCAGTGCCTTTGGGAATGGTGACAAAAGTTACCTGGTCAATGGCTTGGATAACCGTGACAATTATTATATGAAAAAAGTATACCTTTCCTGTGTAAGGGCACTGGATTTCTTGACCACTTTACCCGAATGGGATGGTAAAAACCTGATTGCACAAGGCGGTAGTCAAGGAGGTGCGCTGGCCTTGATCACCACAGCATTAGATGCCAGAATCACTGCCTGTGCCGCAAACCACCCTGCTTTGAGTGATATGGCAGGTTATCAAGCCGATAGGGCTGGTGGCTATCCCCACCTGAATCGCTTCAATGATATGTTGACGCCAGAAAAAATCAACACCTTGCAATATTACGATGTGGTCAACTTTGCCAAGTTGATTGAGGTGCCGGTATTTATGACTTGGGGCTATAATGACAATACCTGCCCACCTACCACCAGCTACGTAGTTTATAATGTTTTGAAAAGCGAAAAAGAGGCCTTTATTACTCCGATCAATGAGCATTGGGTTTCTGAAAAAACGAGAAGAGTAATTTTGAATTGGATAAAATCAAAGCTCAAGTAGGGCCAACCAAGAACAAACTGAAATGACAAACGGACAACTTCCCTTTCGCAATACCTCATTGATCTTCGGCCTTCTGGTCTGTATTAGCAGTTGTACCCTCTTTAAAAAGCAAGCAGACGATCAAGCGCATTATCCTACCGACAAGGTGGTCACTCCCTATCATAATGAATGGACGGTCGGTCATTATCAAAACAGGATTAAAGCCTTTCAAGAAAACCCTTTGGACTTTGGAGATATTGTCTTTATCGGCAATAGCATTACGGAACAGGGCAAAAACTGGAATGAAAAATTTGGTTTGAGCAACATTAAAAACAGGGGAATATCTGGAGATGTAACAGATGGAGTTTTGGCCAGACTGGATGAGATCGTGTATTACCGACCTAAAGCGGTTTTCTTGCTCATTGGTATCAACGACCTGTCCAATTACCATCAGGAAAATGAGTCCCGGCTCAATGTCTTGTACCATACCAAAATTCCTTCCCCCAAGTATGTGGCAGATAATATCATTAAAATTGCTGCAAAAATCCATCAAAAGTCCCCCAAAACCAAGGTTTTTGTCCAGACGGTTCTTCCAAACGCCAGGCCTGAAATCAAGGAGAGTATAGATTTGGTAAATGCGATAATCAAAGAAAATGAATCCAAGCAAGATTATCAGGTCATCGATCTTCACCAGTATTTCACCGACCAGCGAGGGTTGATAAAAAAGGAATTGACCAATGATGGTACTCACCTCAACGAACAAGGCTATGCGGTTTGGGTAGCCGCCGAAAAAGCCATTCTCCATGGGCTCTAAAAAATGAAATCATGGTGCCTCTACATACTGGACCTTTTGTTGAAATAAATCCAAGACCAATGAAAAAAAACCTCATATTCTTTTATCTGATCCTCTTTCCCATGATCTGCTCCTCACAGATCCTTAAAAAACCAATCCCTGATAAACTGGTAGTGCTGACTTTTGATGATGCTCCTGCCAGTCACTATTCATTAGTGGCTCCCTTACTTAGAAAACATGGGTTTGGGGCCACATTTTTTGTTTGTGAATTCCCTCCCAATTATGCGGACAGCAGCCTCTATATGAACTGGCGACAAATTCAAGCTTTGGACAAAATGGGTTTTGAGATAGGGAACCATACCCAGTCCCATGCGCATGTGGACCAGCTCAATGAAGATGAAATCAAATTTCAGTTAAGCTACATCGAAAACAAATGCGATTCCATGGAGATACCCTCACCAAAGAGCTTTGCTTTTCCGGGATACGGCCTTGACAATTTATCCTTGAAAGTCCTTGATTCCAAAGGCTATGATTTTTCCAGAGCAGGAGGAAGCCGTGCCTACGATCCGCTAAAAGACCATCCTTTTTTAATCCCAAGTTGGGCGCCACAAGCCGAGAACAAAAAAGAAATCATGGCTGCGCTCCAAGAAGCACAAAATGGGAAAATAGTTGTCTTGAGTTTTCACGGTGTTCCAGATCTGGAGCATCCTTGGGTCAACACCCCTCCCGACTTGTTCAAAAGCTACTTGGAATACCTTTCCAAACACGACTACAAAGTCATTGCTTTAAAAGGTTTAAAAGAATTCATCAATATACCTGAAGCCCAAAAACTCCATCCTGACCTGAGTAAATCGCTTAAAAATTGAATAAAGAATCACATGTCAATTGTCCAACTTAAACCCATTCACATTTTCGTTGAGGAGTGCTTCGCCTCTGATGGAATCTACTTGAATATTTTTTAGCTGAACATTTTCCACTGGCTCTTCCGCATTGGCTTGAATCCGTGAAACAAATGCCACATCTGTGGCTTCGACATTTTCCATAAAAACCTCCTTGATCGGAGTTAATCTACGCTCATAAGTAGGCACCAAATCCCGCCACTGATAAAGCACATCTGTTTCTATTCCCAAAATGCCTTTATCTATTTTACCTGACTTGATGTTTTTCATTTGGATATTGGACACATAGCCCCCTCTTCTTTCATTGGTTTTGATAAATAAAAGATGGTTGAGTTTAGCGCCAGCCTCCACTTCACAATTCTCCATATAAACATTCTCCACTCCTCCAGAAAGCTCACTTCCTATGGCAAGGAGTTGATGGCCATTTTTCACCAAACAATTTCTAATCACTACATTTTTCGTCGGCATATTCAACCGCCACGCGTCTTGGTTTCTACCCGACTTTACGGCGATGGCATCATCACCTTGATCAAACACACAATCTTCTATCAGCATATTCTGGCTCATTTCAGGGTCCACCCCGTCATTATTGTGCCCATGGGCATAGACATTTACCTTTCGGATCACCACATCCTTGGACATAAATGGATGGATCACCCAAAAGGGGCTGTTCCTGATTTTAACTCCTTCCAACAGCACATTTTGACACCGGTTAAACTGGATAAATTGTGGTCGAAAGTGGGAAGTGTCATTCACAAACTGCCTTTCCTCCACTGTCACACCTTTCGCCGCTTGGCCATAAAGCCTTTTTAGACTTTCCATATGTGGCTTTGGCCGGGCAAACCATACCTTCCAAATGTCCATCTTGGCCCTAAGCTCACCTGTACCAGTAATGGCCACATTTTGACACTCAAAAGCATAAATCAAGGGAGAATAATTAAAGCACTCCATACCCTCCCAAGTCGTCTGCACCGCAGGTAAATAGTCCTGTGGATCTCCTGAAAAAAGCAATACTGCACCTTCCTCCAAGTGGAGATTTACATTACTTTTGAAGTGGATCTTTGCAGTTGGCCACTCTCCAGCTGGTACAACCACCTTTCCTCCACCATGCTCAAATGCTGCAGTGATGGCTTGTTCAATAGCTTTAGAAGTAGCTTCTTGATCCTCTTGTTTAGCCCCAAAATCAGTAATCAAAAAGCGCTTGGCCTCACTAAAATCAGGCACCTTGATAACAGGCATTTCAAAAGGAGCAGCTACTTTCACCTCTTCCATGCGGATAGTCACTTTCTTTTCAGAACATGAACTCCACAAAAGTCCAAGGAGAACGCTAATGGCATAAAACTGATATTTCATTTGAATGAGTAAGTTGCAGGAGCTATCATTTATATTTAACTGAAAGAACCCCGGAAAAAATGCTCCGGGGCTCTTCAGAAAATGTTTAGGAACTAGGCCTAAAACATTAAAATAAACCCAAATTATCGTAATAATAATATTAAACGTAGGCTATTGAACCTACCTCAATCCCATATTCCCGAACTAAGATAAGGGCAATCCCAACCGTAAGTGTACTGTTCCATACTGTACCTTATCAATTCTCCTCCCAAACTTCCAACCCACTTAAGGTCTCAAGGCTTTCTGGTCAGCTTGATCAGCGACACACCTTGACGGGGTAATGCCATATCCAACTGAAAGCTTCCCTCTTTGGCGTAAATCCATTGGGGAGAGGTCAGCAAATCCAACTGGCCTGCATTTTCCAACTGATGGATTTGTTCCGCGCTTGGAGACTGTGGGGATCCCATGGCTTTCCAAAGCTCATAGGCATTGCTGTTTTCTTTGTCTATCCTAAAATGCTCTAGCAAATATTTACCTGGCTCCAAGCCTTTCAAATCCAAACTGATAGGAGAAGCGGGGGCCATTTCATTTCTATCGTGATAATTCCAAACCATTATGGTCAATTGATCCTCAGACTTCGCTGCCAATGCATTGATATCGGGTAAATTTCCCCGGACACTATGATCTCTAATGGACATGGCATCATAAGCTAATTGATCACTATTGTCCGCTCCATTGAGGACCTGTACCCGCTTTCCATCCATCATGCCAAACATTCTGAATACATTCAAAACAGGTTTATCCACACCGTTGGTGGCCATATCCCTGAACCCGGCAAACCAAGCTTGGTCTTCAAATTCAAATCCCCAAGTAACAGCACCTAAGAAATTAACGCCATAGTGGTCTGCCAACTGGTACTTCCTCGCAAAAGAAGCTGCCGTATAGCTGGAATACATGGTTCCGTTTCGATAAGCATTGTGAGGGTAATCCGCCTCAGAACACGCCGCACAACCCTCGGGATCGGACTCTCCAATGATTATCGGCAAATCTTTTAAAGTAGGATAAGAAGCCACAATTTCAAAACCTTTATCAATATCCCGTAACTGCCTACCCATGTCCATCACTACCACGCCATCCTCCAATCGGGGACTTCCCTTGGCATGAAAAGTGATAAAGTCCAAAGGAGAACCTTGTTTACCTGTCACATAATTGGTCCCTTCAGTGACATGGTCCAAAAACTGTTTTAAAACCTTGGCTGCATCAGGATGACCCGGGCCAGTAGTTTCAGGCCCGCCGATTTTGGCAGTGGGTAGAGCCCGCTTTACTGCATCGGCGGTATAATCATATAACTTGATATACTCCTCTGTGGTGCCTTGCCAATAACCAATGTTGGGTTCATTCCATAGCTCCCAACACCAACTTTCCACTTCTTCTTTTCCATAGCGATCCACACAGTGCCTCACCCACTGAAAAACCAATTCCGCCCATTTCTCATAATCCTTGGGAGGATAAGCCCAGCCGCGATAAATCTCTTCATACTTGGCGCCAGGCTTCCAATGATGCCGATAAGGGTCAGGCTTGGAAGAAAGTGCTTTGGGCATAAACCCAATCTGGGCAAACGGCTTCATCCCCCTTTCCACATAAGTATCAAAAATCTTATCAACAATGGACCAATCATACACCGGGTTGCCTTGCTCATCTTCCGTGTAGGCATTGGTAGAGCCCCACTTTAAGGCTGCCCGGGGGCCTTCATCGGTAACCAATAGGCTATGCGCCCGCACATTAACAGGAACAGGACTAAGCTGGGAAATCTCCGTTAGAAGTTTCTGTCCATCTTTCATATAGGTGTAGTTGGGTTCATCATAGCCCCACCAGGCCCAAACCGGATCCATTTCCCCTATGATTTTATCAAAATTAACCTGAAGTATCACGGTGTCGGCTGACGTAATAGGCAAAGCACTCTGCCCACAGGAAGAAAAAGTATTCAAAAAGGAAAGGGTCGTTACCACAAAGAAGAAGAACAGGTATAGTCTTTTCATAGAATAATAAGGTTAAATTGGGTAAAGCCACCTTATTTAAATTTTAAAGGCAGTCATTTTGAACAATTTAACCATCAATAATTAAAATGTGAAATAAACACTTAAACTTTCCTATTCATTTGCTCTACTAAGTTCCTATGCTATTCCGTCTTCAGGTAAGACTTGGTCAAGACTGCCCATTCTTTTAAATCTGTAGCTTTCCAGTTCCCTTCCGAGGAGGCTGAGGGCTTTAACATGGAGCAGGTTTCATCCTTGTCTGACACCGACCAGGTCAACCAGCTCAGTTGATTCTTTTCCATCCAACTATGCCAATCCGTCCAAGACTTCTGATCAATGGGACCATTACCAGTGGCCTCCATGGCTGCGCATTCCGACACAAAAAGCGGAAGTCCTTTGTCTAGCGCATAATCCGCCTTGTCCCTTAAAAACTTCTTATGGGTAGCAGCATAAAAATGCAAAGTATACATCAAGTTATCCAAACCGACAATTGGGTCATCTGCTGCCAAATGGATGTCCTGATCCCAATGGGGCGAGCCTACTAGAATAAGGTTGTCTGGGTCTATTTCCCGGATGGCACGGATTACCTCTTCACTGTAGGCTTTCACTTCTGCCCAAGTATCATCCACAGGCTCGTTATAGATCTCATAGATCACATGGGGATTCTCACCATATTTTCTGGCCATTTCCTGAAAAAAGGCCTTGGCATCTTCTGTAAAAATATGATGGCTATGCCAATCAATGATCACATAAATATCAGCTGCTATGGCTGCTTCTACTACCGCTTCTGTTTTTTCTTTGGACCAGTCAGGTTTGGACAAATAGGCTCCCTCAGGTTCTACTCCCATGGCCGCCCGAACCACATTGACGCCCCAGTCTTCCTTCAGCCAATTGACGGCTTCAGCATTATAAAAGCGGGGCCACCAGTTGTGCCAGCCAAAGCTTACCCCGCGTAGTACCACCGGGTTTCCTTCCTCATCCACCAATTGCGTTCCCACAACAGATAAGGATTGGATGTTTTCATTTTCATTTTTTTGAGGGGACTCTTTAAAGGCATCAGCCTTACAGGCCAAGAGGGCAAACACTGCCAGACATATCATTCGCAACATGGTCATTTAGGGTTATTAGGTTTACCTTAAAGTTAAGGACTTGTTGGATAGGATAGGGGGTTTTAATGTTTGGAATGGGGGTAGTATTTGATAAGTAATTTGGGATTGGCAAGTTGAAACAAAAAAAGAGGCCCTGCTTTCACAGGCCCTCTCTTTTTATACCGAATATCGATAGTGATCAGTTCTTTGAAGATTCGTCCAGTAGCTGTACAGAACTGTCATTGATCTCAAAGTCGTGCATTTCCAACATCCTGATCACTTCAGCGCCTGCCGCTAACACAGGACCATAGCCATGGGCCGCGTAGGGATTGATCGGACGGTGGTAGTAAAACGCAGGGTCAAAACCCATTCCTGTACCCACACAAGTTCCTTCCACCTGGCCTTGGTCGTTGACCTGCGTGCTTACCGCATTCCACGCCAAAAGGGTCAAAGGGGCATGAGCCTGATCATCCACCCAACCTTCATTGATGGCCTTGGCGATGCAATAGGTGTAAATTGCTGTGGCAGAAGTCTCCAAATAGGAATCATTTTGATCCAGCAACTGATGCCAAAAACCCGATCCAGACTGGAGCTTGGCCAGTCCCCTGATGTGCTTTCTCAGCAATTCCAATACCATGGGCCTTCCTGGATGATCTTCAGGAAGGGCATCCAACACTTCTACTTTGGTCAGGATCGCCCAACCATTGGCACGGCCCCAGTGGAACTGTGGATGAACATCCATCCCCTGCACCCAGCCATGCATGTAAAGGCCCTTCTCTTCGTTGAACATACGCTCAGAGAAGAGTTTGATCTGCCTGACAGCTTCATCAAAATATTTTTTTTCACCAGTATATTTGCCCATCTGCACAATAGCTGGCACACTCATGTACAGGTCATCCAGCCAAAGGGTGTTTTTCAGTGGCCTGTTCCTGGCCAAAGTACCATCCTCCAAGCGGAACTGCCCGTTCATGATGTAATCCATAAAATTCTCAATCACCGGACGAACATCAGCATCCAGTCCGCTTCTGTCTGCTTTGATAAAAGAAGCACACAGTGCCCCCGCATCATCCAAGGCTCCTGGGTATAGCACGGAATGCAAAGCATGTTCCTTACTCCCTACGCTTTGGAAATGTGGATAAAGATCAGCGATAAACTTTACCCTATCTTTGGTATAGTTGGTATATTTTTCATCACCCGTAACTTCTCCTGCCAAGAGCATGGCTGAATAAGTCACCCCCCATTCATAACTCAACAGCCTGAAATCACCTTGTTTCAGCACCGATTTTTCATCTACCTGACTGAAATCAGTAATGGCCTCCCCACCTTCAGTCAAAATTTCAGTTGGGGTAGTAGCCGCCAAATAATCCCTTACCCGGTCAATGACCGCTTTGACTTCTGCGGTTTCGGGTACACCATAAGGTACGGGATAGTCAGGTTGCAATAAGTGCAAAGGCGTATTGGTATCGGTGATTTTTTCTTCAGGGGCTTCAGAAACAGCTTGGTCTGATGGGGTTTGCGGAGAACAGGCCAAGGCCAAGCTCATCATGCCCAAGATTCCAGGTTTCCATAAGGTCTTTTGGATGTTCATAGGATCAGTAATAAAATTTTGATCTATTAAATTATTGAATTAAAAACATAAAATTAGTTTTCCTTAAGAAATTACTGTGCTGTAGTGTGGGGCAAAACCCAATCAACCATATACTACAGCACAGGTTTTTTGATTGATCTATGTAGCTTTAAATGATCTTCGCTTAAAATTATTCAATAGAAAAAGCGATGCCATAAACACCATTATGATCATGTTTAAAAAGTTCCAATTTAGCCTACTCGCCCTTTTTTGCTTGGCATCATTGGCCTTGACGGCCTTTATTCAAAAAGAAGAAAAACATACCTTATTCATCATCGGAGACAGCACTGTCCGTAACAGTCGCGGGGATGGTGGCCCTGGACAATGGGGCTGGGGTACCTTTATAGATGATTTTTTTGACAGCACCCAGCTGGAAGTCAGCAACCAGGCGATGGCCGGAAGGAGTACCCGGACATTTGTCAAAGAAGGTCGCTGGCAAAGGGTACTGGATGAACTCAAGCCTGGAGATTTTGTCATGATGCAGTTTGGCCACAATGAAGGCAGCAGACCCGATACCACTCGGGGAGGATACCGAGGGGTCCTTCGTGGCACAGGAGATGAAACAGTGGAACTTACCTGGCCGGATGGCACGCCAGAAACGGTACATACCTATGGCTGGTACTTGAAGAAGTTCGTGACCGAAGCCAAGAAAAAAGGTGCCACCCCCATCATCTGCTCTATGATTCCAAGAAACAAATTTCCAAATGGAGAAGTGGAAAGGGCTGACCAAGATTACGGCAAGTGGGCCAAAGCTGTGGCCCGTAGAACAGGAGCTTATTTTATCGACTTGAACAATATCGTAGCTGACCAGTATGACCAGTGGGGCCCTGAAGTGGTCAAGGCCTTGTTTGAGAGAGACCATACCCACACCAATGAGGCAGGCGCGCGTATCAATGCTTGGTCAGTAGTGCAAGGGATAAAAGAATTGGAGGATTGTGAACTCAAGGCATATTTGAAAAAAGACAAGCCAACCCTCTATCTGATTGGTGACTCCACCGTCAAAAATGGTCAAGGAGATGGGGCTGGTGGACTCTGGGGCTGGGGAGATTTCATGGCTCCTTTCTTTGATCTGGACAAAATCAAAGTACAAAACCATGCGCTGGGCGGCACCAGCAGCCGTACTTTCCAAACTTATGGATTATGGGAAAAAGTCCATCAAAAGCTGGAACCAGGCGACTATGTGATCATGCAATTTGGCCATAATGACAGCAGTCCCTTGGATGATGAAGCCCGCGCCAGGGGCACCATCAGAAGTGCAGGTACAGAAGCAAAAGAAATCTACAACCCTATTACCAAACAACATGAAACGGTTTATTCCTACGGTCAATACCTCAAGCAAATGATCACACAGATCAAGGCAGCAGGCGCTACCCCCATTGTGTGCTCCTTGATTCCCCGTAACAGCTGGAAAGAAGGCAAGGTCAACCGTGCTGACGAAAGCTATGGACTTTGGGCCAGGCAGGCCGCCGAGGCCAGGGAAGCTTATTTTATTGACCTCAACCAGCTCATCGCAGATGGTTATGATCAGCTGGGAGAGGATTATGTCAAAGCCCACTACTTCAATGACAAAGACCATACCCATACCATTGAGGAAGGCGCTCAATACAATGCGGAGGCAGTGGTCAAGGGCATCAAAGGACTGGAGCAATGCGATTTGAAAAACTATTTAAAATAGTTGAAGATATGAGATGATTTTAAGGTAAACAATACGGTTTAATAGGTTTGAAAGGCCGGGGGTTTCGCCTCCGGCTTTTTTGGTTTTGGAGAAAAGCAGAAGAGTTTGGTAAAAGAAGTGGTCATTGGTCCATTCAATAAAACTGACTTAATTCCCCTTCTTAGAAGATATTGGTTATTTTAGTCAGGCATCTAAACAATTTATCCTCAATCCTAAACCTCAAAACAATGGAACCCTCAAAAATCCTTGAACTAATCGGTCTTGGGAGAACAGATTACATTATTGACCTGATGAAAGTACCTGACTGGAAGGATATGCTAGAAAAAGGAAGTGTCAAACCTCTTCAATGGCTCGTTTATTATAATGATCTAACAGGATTAAGAGCCGTCATTATGAATGGAGGAACTTTGGGTAGTATAAATATTAATGACGAATTGGGAAATGCTGCATTTTTCGGACACTGGAAAATTTGTAACTTTTTAATTAACCAAGGAGCAGATGTGAATTACCATGTTGACAAAACAAAAGAAACACCTCTTCATAATTCGTTGGCCAAAGCAGGTCGGCCTTACTATTTTTATGTGGTTAGATTATTGGTTGAAAAAGGAGCTGATATCAATGCAAAGACAACTCCAGGCATAGAAACAGGGGCATTTATGCGTGATGTCCGTACAAAAGGAGAAACACCTCTTCATCGAGCTGCTGCCTATGCTGACGAACAAACCATTTCTTTCTTGATTGAAAATGGAGCGGACAAACAGGCAAAAGATATCAATGGCGATTCGCCTTTGAGCTGGGCTAGCCAACACCTTAGACCAGGAAGGATTTTAGCATTACTGGCCTATGACAATTACAGAATATCAGAAGGGCATAAAAAGATAAATATTAGTGACCATGGACATGGCTGGGGAAACACAATGGACTGGAATTTAGTTGGAAATTATCTGCCCGATTAAAAGGCTAAAAAACACATAATGTACCCTTATAGTACGGTCACTCATCATAATATTAATATATTGCTCAGTTTTTTATTGCGAATCCAAACAGTTACTATTCACAAATAAACCATGGTATACACATTTTCTTTGGATGAATCTGACTATCTGACATATCAGCTATTTAACTCTTCCACATCCAAACAGTCTTTAAAGAACAGACGTAGGAGTTGGCTTTTAGTAACAGGAGCCTTTGCTCTACTGGCATTTGTCACCTACAATAACAAAGATGAGGTTCTGGGTATCTACTTTGGCGTACTTTCTATCATTTCATTCATATTCTATCCATTCTATATCAGATGGAAGTACAAAAAACACTTCTTAAGCCATATCAGGGAGCATCTTGCCAGCAATTTTGGAAAGAAAGCTTCATTAGAATTTCAAAAGGACTACATTTTGGCATTTGATGAAAACGAATCTGAATCCAAAATCAATCTGAAATCAGTAAAATCAATACATGAGCTTCCTGAACATCATTTGATAAGACTTGATGGAGGTCAAACCCTGATATTGCCCAAGCAAAAAACAAATAATCTTCATCAGTTAGAGTCCGACCTGAATCAATTAGCAAAATCACTTGGTCTTACCATAATGGATAACACAAAGTGGACTTGGAATAAAAGTTGGTAGTCGAGTAATCAGCCCATAAAATCTCAAACTGCTCTCCAAAACTTTTTGGGAATAGGCTTACCGACATTCATCGTCACATGCTACATCTACCTTTTCCGAAAATAGGCAATTGGACTTACTTCATCAGAAAAGGTAGACGCAGCGCTTCCCATCTCTATTTTAAATGCAAAAGAATATAATTCCTCGAAAATTCATGACATTATATCTAATTGCATATAATGTCATGAGGAACATTTAGTATTAAATTGTATTTTTCAAGCCCTAATTAAATCCCTAAAGTGCTCCAACCTGAAATAACATGACCAATCAAAAGTCCAAACTAATCATCCGAATAGTCTTATTCGTGGGAACAGTCATCTCCTTGTTTTTTGTCCCATGGATTCTGGTAAAAGCCTGGATCGTCCCTATCCCGGACACCGTGCAAGAACAGGTCAATGAAGCCCTCGATTATGGTTTTGACGGCATTATTGTTTATGTGGATGAGTCTGGCAAAAACCCAGCATTGTATGCAGCAGGCTGGCATGACCGCGAAAACAAAATACCCGCCAAACCAAACGCCTTATTCAAGCTGGCCAGTATCAGCAAACTCTATAATGCTGTGGCCATTGCCAAATTGGTGCACGACCAACGCTTATCCTTGGATAAAACGGTAGCCGATTATTTTCCGGAACTGGTGGGAAGGATTGAAAATGCGGATAAGATCACTGTCAGGATGATGGTGCAACACCGAAGTGGTATTCCCAATTATACTGACACCTTTAATTACTGGGCCGCGCCTAAGGAAAGCTATCAAGAAAGGCTTGAACTGGTACTTGATCTGCCTGCCAACTTCGAGCCCGGGGAAGACTATGAATACTCCAACACAAATTATTTATTGCTCGCGGAGCTGATGGACAGAGCTTTGGGCTATGACCATTTCCAATACATCAGAGAAGAAATCCTGATGCCTTTGGGCCTTAAAAACACCTTCGGATCGCTTAAAGAAGTCAATATTGATGAGGTGATGAGCGGTTACTATGTGGGGTATGATGCTGACTTAAAGACCGACAAGCAGGGGATGTTAGCAACCGCTGAGGATGTGGGCATCTTTATCAGGGCCTTGAACGATGGCTCCCTTTTCAGAGAAGGGGAGCAGGAAATCTACTCCTCCATTTATGGGTATGAACATACAGGCCTGATCCCTGGCTACCAGAGCATTGCCAAATACCACAAAGACATGGATACGGTAATCATCCAATTTACCAACACTACCAATTTCGATGGATACAACTGGAACCTATCCGAAATCATCTACAGTCGCATTGTCAAAATCGTCAGAAATGGGCATGGGTAGAAATGATGAAATTAGTCAAATACAAATAGGTGATTTTTTAATTAAAACGCTAACCCGCGTTTGCAACGCGGGTTGCTAAGTCCTAGCATTTGCAATGCTCCATATCAATAATTGATATTATCAGCAGCTAACATAAAAAATCAAAGCTGAACCAAACAGAATAATTTCCTTAATTCTCCCCAAATAACTTTACGCCAAAGGGCATATCTTGGATTTGGATGATATCATTTGTGCTTCCCAGCACTTCATCCACCAGACCAAAATCCTTGGCTTCTGGTGCACTCATAAAACGATCCCGAAGATAGATTTCCTCGATTTCTTGCCAAGAGTGGCCCGTATTATTGCCGATGATATGGAAAAGCTGCACCTGTAAACGCTCCTGTTCTTTGGTCGCTATCCGGACATCTTCCGTGTACCCTTTGGCCCCACCACTGGTAGGGTGCATATGGATAGTGGCATGGGACAGCGCCAGCCTTTTGCCTTTCTCACCAGAGGTCAACAAGGCTGTGGCCATGCTCCCAGAAAAACCTACCGCCACCGTACTCACCGGTGCAGAGATCATCTTGATGGTATCATAAATGGCCAGCCCAGCATAGACACTTCCACCAGGGCTTTGGATATAAAGATCGATAGGCTTTTTGGCATCTTGGCTGTTTAGAAAAAGTAACTGCGCAACCACCAGATTGGCCACTTGATCATCGATGGGACTGCTCAGAAAAATAATCCGCTCCTTCAGCAACAAACTATAAATATCATAGGCCCGACCATTGAAATCATGCTGGTCGATGACCACGGGGATCACTTGGGATGAATTCGCTTGAAACATGTCTACAGGTTAAATATTTTGAAAATCCTTTCTTTAAAACTTCTGTGCTTGGCTTCTCCGAAGAGCTGCGCTTCCACTTGGCTGATTTCTTCTTTCAATCGTTTCCGTCCATATTGCTGTACCAATCCATAGACCTTTTTTTGGTCTTCCAGCCTTTCTGCCAAGCCCTTATCCAAGTGCAACTGGGCCTGCATCAGCAAGCTTTCTTCTGGGCTTTGCTGTTTGAAAACATATGCTTCCAACTGCTTGATTTCATCCAATGAAGTCCTCATGTGTCAGTGATTTTTGTTTGACCTGATCCCTTACTTTTTCCAAACATTTGTATTTCTGTACTGTGGCTGATCGGGTACTTTGATAGCCAAACTGTCCGGCCAATTGCTCCATGGACAGTCGGTCATAATAAAACGCCTTGAGCATTTCCATACATTTTTGACCTGCCTGCTCCAAAAACTGCCAGACATCCCGATGAGCTGGTTCCTGTGGTATTTGGTCACTTATCAACCCTTCACCCACTCCATCAACCTCATTTAGAAACCGGCTTTGCTGTTGGTAGCGTTTAAACCAAAGGTGCCGGGCGATACCAAACAAATAGGCTTGCTGTTTCTGATTTGCGATAGGCTTTTCTTTTGTCAGTTGTTCATAATAAATAACCAAACTGTCCTGAAAAACATCCTTGGCATCGGCCAAGGTTCCGCCTCTCTTTTGGATGTATTTGGCCAAATCCGGAAAGGATTCCTGATAAAGCCGTAGGAAAAACTGTTCCCGGCCAGCTGGACTTGTCAATTGATCTTTCATGGCTGTATTGTTGGTCTTCTATTAAGATGTGGCTCTTTAGGGAAGAATATCACCTTTTACTCAAGGATTTTTTTTTAACCTTAGTGGTGATAAGGTAATAAATTTGCTTTAATAGTCTTTAGAATAAGGAAAGTAGCGAAAGTAATTCTAGTTTAACTTTGGCATTTTATTAATAAACCAGGACTTAAATAATCGCCATAAAAAAATTGTGAACCTTAACCATAAACCTCTAAAAAGGGAAATTTCTCCGCCACGGTTTCCAACCAAGCTTGGGTCATGACTTCATGGCCAGCCACCGTGGGGTGCACCCCGTCCCAAATCCAATATTCCGCTGGCGCCTTCTCCATGGCCTTGTCAAAAGCGGCAGGATAATCCACCAATAGTGCCCCAAATTCACCCGCCAACTGTTTGACAATTTCCTGCCGTTGAAGGACATCTTTTTCGTAAATAGACCAGTGCTCTACCCTTTTCCCCACGGGATAGACAAAAGGCAAGCCTAAAATAATCATTAAATCGGGGTTTTGTTCGCGACTTTGCTGGAGGATATCACGATAAGTCTCTTCAAATAACGCCATTTGCGCCCCCTCTTCAGGGTTTCTGACATGCTGGCCTGCATCATTGATCCCGACCAAGACACTGAGCAAGTCAGGCTTCAACGCCAAGGCATCTTTAGCCCACCTTTCTTGCAAATCCACCACCGTATTTCCTGAAATCCCCCTATTGAAAAACTCCCAATGCTTTTCTGGAAAATCAGCCCCAACTCTGCTGGCCACAGAAAAGGCATAACCATGCCCCATGATATGATTCGGGTCTTCGGTTCGCCCCCTGTTGCCATCGGTAATGCTGTCTCCTTGAAATAAAACTTTCATGCCTGATTTATCGCTTTTTAATTGGGGCTTGGTCAAAGTGTGCATGGACAGTACTTCGAATGGAATCATGCCCATCCCTAGCCCGGTAAAGGTGACAGACTTGATAAAATTTCTTCTATTGGATGAATTACTCATGGCCACTTTTTTCCAATTTAAGGATTGAGCGCAAGGCAAACAAATCAACCCAATACCGGTGCGTTCAAAAGGGTATTCCAGCCAAATTTGTCTGTCTGCTCCCCAGAGCGAATGGCTGTCAGTTGTTGTTTCAATTGGAACATTTTGGCATCTGCGTCCACGGAGGGAAAGTAATCCACCCCATCCATGTGGATTTGCTCAAAGGGAGCTATAACTGCTGCCGTTCCTACCCCGAAAGCCTCCACTTTCTTTCCCGATTCAAATGCCATTTTGATTTCGCTTAAGCTGATTGGCCTCTCTTCCACATCCCACCTCAAGTCCTTAGCCAGGGTCAAAAGCGCATCCCTGGTAACGCCCGCCAACACGGTTTCTCCCACTGGCGGGGTGATCAATTTCCCATCAATGATAAACATCAAGTTCATCGTCCCCGACTCCTCTACATACTCATGATCTCTTCCATCGGTCCAGATAACTTGGTCAAAGCCCTCTTGTTGGGCCAAATTGGCAGGATAATAAGCAGCACCATAATTCCCCCCATTTTTAGCAGCTCCCACACCACCTTTGGCCGCACGCGTATACTGACGCTCTACCTTTACCTTCAAAGGCTTTGAATAATAGGCTGCCATGGGCGTACAAACTACCATAAAAAGGTATTCCTTGGAAATACTTACCCCCAAGCGCTCTTCCGTGGCAATCATAAAGGGTCGGATATACAAAGAATAGCCCTCGAGATCACTGATCCAATCTTGCTCCAGGCCTACCAATTGCTTAATACCTTCGCAAAAAAGTGCTTCAGGAAGCTCTGGCATCGCCATCCGCCTCAAAGACTCATTCATCCGCGCATGATGTCGGTCCAAGCGAAAAATGCTTAGGTCTCCATTGACCTGCTTATATGCCTTCAAGCCTTCAAACACCGTCTGTCCATAATGTAAGCACATGGCCAATGGTGAAATCTGAAGTGATTCAAAAGGCCGTATAGTGGCTGATTCCCACTGTCCGTCCTTGTACTTCGCCACTAACATGTGATCTGTGGCTTCCACTCCAAATTGAAATTGATCAAAATTGAATTGATCAACTGAATTATTCTGTTTTAGTTGCAATTTGATTTCCATAACCTTCTTATTTCAGGTAATTGTTTTGATTCTCCTCAAAATTAAACAACAACCAACAACCATTACAGATACAGTTTTTGTAATTTTGACCATAACAGTTGAAAACATAAGGGAGAGCATGGAGATGCTGCTTGGGTTCTGGCACCTAAAACTGAATCAAAACATGAATTTATACGAAAAACTTGCTGAGGAACTGGAAAATCAAATCCGAAATGGGGCCTATCAAATAGGGGACAAACTTCCCTCGGTAAGGAGCCTGCACCAACAAACAGGACTGAGCATCAGCACAGTACTTCAATCCATGTATGTACTGGAGGCCAAAGGCTTAATTGAAGCACAGCCTAAAAGAGGCTACTTTATCACCTACCATTCCCCAAAAAACCAGCCGCGCCCGGGAATCTACCAACCTACAGAAAAAGCGGGAAGGAGAGATATGGAAGATTTTATCCAAAAGGTATATGGTCAAATCAGTGCAGAACCAGGTCTGGTTAACTTTGCAATCGGTGTGCCTTCTGCCAAAATGTTGCCCGTGGCCCGTTTGAAGAAAATAGTCAGAGAGACCATGCTGGACACCTCAGATGCCCTGGTATCCTATGAGCCGATTGTAGGCAACCTCAAGCTTAGGCGGCAAATTGCCAAAAGAACTTCCCTCTGGGAACATGGGGTATCCCCGGACGACCTGATCACGACCAGTGGCTGTATGAATTCCTTGGCCACCGCATTGATGGCGCTGACCAAAAAGGGTGACAGTATTATCACCGAAACGCCAGTTTATTTTGGCACCCTCCAGCTGGCCCGAAGCCTAGGTCTCAAAGTTATCGAAATGCCTACACACAGTGAGCATGGCATGGATTTGGAAGAAATCAAAAAGATGCTAAAACAACAGCAGATTGCTGCCATCATTGTGGTCAGCAATTTCAGCAATCCGCTGGGATATAGCATGTCCAGCCAAAGCAAGCGGACTTTGGTCAGGATCTGTACCAATCATCAAGTTCCCTTGATCGAGGAAGACCTGTATGGTGATGTATACTTTGGGTCAGAAAGGCCTTTATCCTGCAAAAGCTTTGATAAAGAAGGCATGGTGCTTTGGTGCAGCTCTGTTTCCAAAACCTTGGCCCCTGGCTATCGGGTGGGTTGGATTTCCCCAGGAAAATACAAGGACAAAATCATCAAAACCAAATTGTACCATAATGTATCCAGCCCCTCACTTACCCATGAGGTGGTGGCCCATTTTTTGGATAAAGGACGTTATGACAAACACCTCCGACAATTGCGAATCACCCTTCAACACAATCTTCACAAATACCTTCAGCTTATTCAGGAATATTTCCCCATCCATACGAAAGTTACCTTTCCGAAAGGAGGCTTCCAGCTTTGGGTAGAATTGGATCCCAGGATCGATACCACCTTGCTCTATGAGGCGGCATTGCGCATGGGCATCAAGTATGCTCCAGGTAGGATGTTTACCCTCAGGGATCAGTACAAAAACTGCCTTAGGTTAAGCTTTGGCTTGGATTGGGATGAAAACACCGCCAATGCCCTCACTAAGCTCGGCCTGCTTTTCCAACATCAGTTGGTACATTACTGATCAATGCCCCCATCTTCCCCTGAACTGCAAGTCAGCTCCTAAACTTTTATTACTCACCTGAGTTCGCTAATGAAATAAATATCAATGTGTCATTGCGAATCCTTTTTGGGAGGGTATGGCAATCCCGAAATACTGAGACTGCCACGGCTTCCACCGCTCAAATCTCCCCCTAGGCCTATAAGTAACAGTTTTTAAAATCGGACTGAGGTTACTCCCCTCTTTCCAAGGTAACCGCCATTAGACCAATAATGACCTCGATGGTACTGGCTTTTACTTCCAAGAAGTCCAATTCCTTGTTTGGATCCAAAGGCAAATCCAAAACTGTGGCCGCCCCTCCTTCAATCGCATAATTTGTAAAGTGATCAATCCCAACGTAATTGTCGTGTGCTTTTTGGCTGATCTTTCCTGTCTTCAAGTGGATACGAATAGGCCTCGGGACATCAATGTCAAATGCATGACCATCGATATAATAATCCTGCTCAATCGGCCACCATGTTTCAGGATTCTTCAATGAAAGGACGTCTTGGCTGCCATCCTTATAATGGACAAGCACTTGACCATTTTCCATTCGGCTTTGCATGTGATTGGTTGAGCCTGCCATCAAGAAGTAAGCATGCTGTGCCTTTCCTGCCAAAGGCACCTTAGCACTGTTGGGATAGTTGTCCCATTGGGAGACAAAGAGGATGTTGTTTTTGCTGCTGTCTCCTGAAGTCTGGAATGGAACTCCTTGAGGAACCGTGAAGTGATTCTTTTTCCCTGCCAATGCCCTCAAACCCCCATCATCAATGTCCATATAAGCACCATAAGACGCCCAATCACCCATACCCTGAATGGGTATCTGAAGCGTAGGATAAGGTGACCGAGGGCTCACATATTCATTCCTAAAAATACGGGTCACCTTATCATTCAATGAACCCGAAATATCCACAGCCTCCATCGACCTGACATGAGCAGGAATGTTCCAGTTAATCACATTTTTCTGAGCAACCAACTGCTTGTTTTTATAAACGGAAACCCTGTTGGATCCCATCCGTACCAAATCCAAATCAGAGAGCCCAAGCTTCAATTTTTCACCTCCACCTATGGACATGTTGGTTTTCCATTCCTTCCCATTGATGTTTATCAGGAGGTTTTCCGTTTCTTGGGTATTGTTTACTAGGCTAAACTCCAAGCGTTCTTCAGACGAGCCCCCTACAGAAAAAATGTCAAATGCCGGTAATACATTGACTGCCACCGCTTGCCACCAACTCATTTCTCCCTGCGCCAATTGTACGAAAAAGCTCTTTTCCCCTGGACATTCACCAACCTTTTCCGGAAAGTCAGTTTGTCCTTGAACAGCCGCAGACATCGCAAAGACTTTCTCTGGATCATTTAGTTTTAGCACTTGCACATCAGGGGCATCAACTTCTACTGCTTGCCCTGTCACAACTTTTTCTGGAAAAGGGAAAGTCAATAAAGCTTGCCCGTGCCAATCTATTTCCACTAAAGCCGAAGCAGCCAAGTCCGCTTTGATCAAAACCCTTGGCCAACCAACTTGGTTTTCCACAAGCTGCCATGCTACCGGTTTTCCGTTTACACTTACCTGACGAATATTTTCCTTTCTGGCCTGTACATTCAATTTCAACTGTAAGTCTCTTCCAAAGCGGTTTTCGATCATATACTGGTCTTTGTCTCCATCTCTTTTATAATCAATAAGGACATCAGGTGTGGATAAGGAAGCATGCTCCCACTCAGCTGGAAAACCTGGCTTAATCTCCAAAACACCTTGTAAAAGACTTGGCTTCACACCGAACAGTCCTTCAATCAAGGAACGCGCTCCCATTCCCACAGCATCAGCAAAGTCCCGATAGAGCTCACTTCTCATGGCATCCAAAAAGGACAACTGCTGAAAATTTCCCGGACTTCCTCCTAAATACATACTTTCCAGCACGGCACTTTTCCAAAGCCTGAAAGCTTCTTCCTGATTACCTGCCTGCCAATAAGCCAAACTCGTATGCAGCACTTCAGCCAAGGCCACATTATTTACCGACCAGGTATAGGGCATCCAGTTGGTGGTAGAAAGGGTCTCGTATTTGCCCTCTGGCAAACCTATCGCCGTTAATGGGATATGTGGTATCTGCGTATCCACGTATCGTGTCATCTGCCAAGCCTGAAAAGCATCTGGCACCTCACTGTCTATGGTGTGGTAAACAGACCAGACACCCGCCTGAGGGTGAACCAACTGTGCCCCCAAGAAATCCTTGTACTCCGCAAACCAACCAGTCTCTAACCAGAGTTCTTTGTTCATCGCGTGAAGGATTTTTTCAGCCTCCTGTTCATACTTATCACCACTTTCACCTACAAAAGAGGCCAAGACTGCCGCTTTCTTGTTCGCAAAGTAATTATAGGCAGAGGCATGTGCCACCCCTCCACTGTTGTACTGCAGGGCATCACTGGCCCAAATACTGGCGTAAGCATTATATAATCCATCACCATCGGGATCAAAATTCAGCTTTTCCCAATCCAAATGCCTGACGATCGAAGGCCACACAGCTTTCAGGTACTCCTGGTCCCCCGTCCAATCAAAGTGCCGGATCAGCTGATCAAAAAACACCTGGTTCATGTCATAATGATGTGGAGAAGAAGGCGCCCCCGGTCGACGGCTGATATACCCTTTATTAAAAATGGATTTTCCGGTTTTTTCAACTTGACGGGCCAAATGTTTGGCGGTATCTGGATCATTTCTAAAGCCTTCCGGCTCTAAATATTGAGAGGCCAAATACCCATCAAAATGGGTCTTGGCCCGATCATGCCAACCCATCCAGTCCGCCACATAAGCACCCCGCCATCCCGGCAAGGGCATGCGCCACGCTACCGCCCCATGTACATAAGAAGGGGCATCATAGATGGCATCAGCTGCGATGCCCAAAGCTCCTCCTACAGTATTGATATAGGAATCAGGAGTATTGATTTGAATTCTATTGGCCAAAAGTTTTCGATCTTGATCGGCTTCTTGGTAAGCCCCTTCCAGCTGCTCATAGGTGAGAGGAGCAAATCCCGGCCGGTATATCGCAAAGTAGAGCGGATTCTCTGCCAACTTCATTTTCCCGGCCAGCACCACTGTTTCGCTAGCCTCCGCGGCCAACAAAGAAAGTGGACTGTCCATTTGACTCGGATCTGCAGTCTGAAGTTGGGCAGAAGGAGGAAAGGTACCTAGCATTTTGGATCGATGGCCTTGGTCATTGGCCTTTCCATAGAAGAGCTCCAATTCATTTTGCGCATTGAAATGAATGTCATTGCCTTGGCTCTTCTCAGGAGTCAAGTCAAAAACGGAGGGAGGATCCGCACCAAGGTCTCCCATCCTGCGAAACTTCTTTCCAGTCACGCCTCCATAAAGGCAGACCAAGGCCACATCCTCCGGCCATTCTTCCCCTTCCACCTTAAAAATAGCTCCTTCCTGACTTCTCAGCGGCATCACCTGAAGTTGGATTTTCCCTTTGCCCAGCAAAGGATCTGTAATTTCATACAGCATCATCCCTGCCCGATACCTGGTCTCAATCTTTTCGGCCTCGTGCAACCATTTGGATTGCTCTCCCTCCTGAATGCCAAAGCGAATATGCCCTCCCATTCCAGGTAAATAAAAAGAAAATAACGGTTGATCTCCTGCCTCTGTCCTAAAGTCAGAATGATAGCCATACAAGGCCCGGTTGTACCTGCGCTCCCCATTGACAATAACAAAGTCTCCATCATCGGAAGTATAACGCACTTCCCTGGGCTCATCATGCCAAAACTGTTGGGCCAAAAGGGGGGAAATAGCACCCGAACTGCATAGGAGAGCCACTACAATAATTCTCAGGACATTACTGGGCGCAGAAAACAAATGTGACATGTTGGTGTTAGTTTTTAATTTTAAAAAGAAAGGTACTGGAAGTCATGAATTCACCGCCTTGACTGGCCAAAAACAGGTAATCAGGATGACCATTTTTGAATAAAATCTGCGGTCTTTCAAATCGGCCATATTTGGATAAATGCTTTGGCTTGGGTCCTTGACTGAAATAGTGAGCTGTTTCATAATAAGCAATTTCGGGTGGATCACTAAAGTGAATCCCATCTTTGGATTCAAGGTACAATCCATACTGATGATTGTAAATGCCCATGTCTCGCATCAACATGCGAAACTTTCCCGATTCATACCAAACAAAGCCATCCTCCGCTTGAATATTATTTCCCTTACTGGAATAATCTATGATTGGGTTGCCTTCAAATTTGCGGTACGGTCCTTCTGGTTTTTCGGCTATTGCCAAACCGTACTTTCTATTGCCCCGGATTTTGGGATCTGAATAATGCTCGTATTCATAGGTATTCCATGACTTGTAATAAAGAAAGCAGCGCCCATCTGGATGACGAACAAAGGAAGGATTGGTGGTACAGTGATCATCCCAACGCCCTTCCTCGCCGGCTTCCAAAAGTGGCTGATCTGGCCTTTCCCATGGCCCATCCAAAGACATCGCCGTGGCCAGACCAATTCGCTTGGTATTGGTTCGCCTGTTACTATTCCCCATATAAAACAGATAAAATTGGCCATCTAAGGATTTCACATGAGGATTATGGCAGGTGGTCGCATCCCAATGATCACCACCTCTTGGAGAGAAAACCACTTCTTTAAATTGGTATGGGCCTTCTGGTCGATCCGCTACGGCATGAGCTATTTCAGATTGGTGAATCCAGCCCCCCATTCCAAACTTGGCCTTCCAACGGGAATAAAACACATGGACTTTGCCTTCATCGTCATAAATGGGACTGGCTCCCCAAACGTAATAATCCTTCGTTTCCAAGAGTCTGTGCAAAGGAATCAAGTTCTTGGCAAAAGCAGATACTTTATCCTTTTGAAACCAGGAAAGACCACTTGGAAATGACCCTATCAAGGGTACCATGGCGGAATACTTTAAAAAAATTCTTCGATCCATATCTTTACTATTTTAATCCTGAATAAAATGCCAAAAAACCACCCGCCTTAGACGGATGGTTTTAACCGATTTATTAACCTTAACTGTATCTCATTTAGTATCCCGGATTCTGCTCATATAAACCTTCCTTTACATCCAATTGATTGATCGGAACGGCATAGATCAGGTCATCTGAAGTGATATCGGTAGAGATTTTATTGGCAGCATCTTCTTCGGCTATCCAATCTAACATCACATCGATCGCCATTCCTGAGCGTACCAAGTCATGCCATCTCAGGCCCTCACCGATAAACTCCCTTCTGCGCTCTTCCATGATTTGATCATAAGTAACATTCGCAACAGGAGCAGTTATTCCAGCGCGGTTTCGAATTTCATTGACAATAGCATCTATTGCTGATTGGGAGCCTCCACTTTTACTCAAGGCCTCTGCTTTCATCAACAAGATATCGGCATATCGGATCACCGGGAAGTTCAGTTCAAAGTCAAAGCGATCCACGCCGAGATTATCCAAGTCCAAATACTTCTTGATAAAACGGTCTTGCGTGATGTTTCCATTTCCATCATCATAGTTGATCCACACGGAGAAATCATCCCGCACATCCTCACTCGGGTACGAAGCCATCAAGTCCGCCGATACAGTTTTGGGTGCATCAGGGAAAGTCCCCCCTGCAAAAGGAATCCCATTGGTTCTGGCAAAAGCTTCTGGGTAATGGTATTGGACATACTCTCCACCGACACCTTGACCGCCACTCAAAAACTGGATATCGAAAACAATTTCTTCATTATTCTCATTGTCATAGGCAAAGATATCGGCATAACTGTCCACCAAATCAAACTGACCACTATTGATGATTTGATCCAATAAGGTCAAAGCCTGACTCCATTCATTGGTGCCCAGCACAGGACCATCGGGATGCAATTGTGTGCCTGAGCGGGTCATGTAAACCCTGGCCAAAAGTCCCCTGGCGGCATGCGAAGTGGCCCTTCCCAAGTCGGTGGCACTGCTGTACTCATCAGGAAGGTTGGCAATGGCAAATTGCAAATCAGCAATGATCAGGTCATACACATCCGTCACAGGACTTCTCGGGATTTCCAGTGCTTCCAAAGGCGTCACAGGTCGGTCAAATAATGGTACTTTTCCATAAAACCTGACCAGATCAAAGTAATACAGGGCACGCAAGAACTTGGTTTCTCCTTCGATTCTTGTCCTCGTATTGTCATCCGCCACCACATCCGCACTGAGTTTGTCCACGATGGTATTGGCCCGCATGATGTTATTGTAAAGACCATTCCAAGTGGAATTCATAATGCCCGCGGTAGCCAAGTTGGTATTGAAATTATTGATCAGGTTGTAGTCCCGCACCCCGGCTGTCCCGGGGGTATAAATATTATCCGAACGTACTTCACTGAGTTCAAAATGGTTGATCGGATAAGCATTCAAGCCATTATATACCCCAGACAGGGCTTTGATAAAGTCTGCCTCATTTTGATAGAACCCATTGGAGCCTAAAGAAGAAATAGGCGATTGATCCAGCTTGCTCTCACAGGAAGTCATGACACCTGCGGCCAAGCCAATCAAGACGATATATAGATTTTTTATCTTTTTCATGATGTTGGTCTTTTAGGAGTTAAAACTTCAGGTTTACACCGAATACGATAGACCTGGAAAGCGGAAAGGCACCATAGTCATCCCCGTCATTGTTCACGGCTTCTGGGTTAAACCCACCGGTGTATTTGTCCCCGCCAAAGAAGTTCTCTGCAGTCGTATAGATCCGTGCGCTGGAAAGGAATTTCCCATCAGTGATCAACCTACCCAAATCATAACCTAAGGTAATGTTTCGGATTCTCCAGTAGTCAGATGAATATAACCAGTCGGTATTTTTAATTCTACCAAAGCTAGATACGGCTTTACCGGTCTCCCCATCACCGGGATTTTCAGGAGATCTCCAACGGTTACGATGTCTGCCCAAGGTATTTTCAACATACCCCATCCCTGGACGGTCCATGGCCCGACCAAAAGTGGAATAAATCAAACCACCCGATTGGCCTTGGATCAAGATATTCAGGTCAAAACCTTTGTAGGAGAAATTATTGGTAATCCCCCATACATAATCAGGGTTGGGATGTCCGGAAAGGATCCTATCATCAGGATCAATTACGCCATCTCCATTGGCATCAAAATACTGAGGATCACCTTCGGCCTGGTTTCCATAAAGCGCTGCGCCATTATCGATTTCTTCTTGGGTCAGGATACCGATATTCTGTACCAAGTACAAGCTGTACATAGGTTCACCGACCATGGTGATGTTATGGTTGATATCAAAGCTACCTCCTAGAATCGGAGTATTTTCAGGCCCCAACTGCTTCACCTCATTGGTGTTGTGGCTAAGATTGAAATTGGTAGACCAAGTAAACTGACCCGTCATATTTCGGGTGGTCAACTCCAGTTCCCAGCCTTTGTTCACCACCTCACCAATATTGGTCAAGGCAGAGCTAAAACCTGTCGCAGAAGGTACCGGGATATTCAATAGCAAATTGGTATTGGTCTTGGTATAATAATCAAAGGAAGCGTAGATCCTGTTTTGTAATAAACCCAAGTCCAAACCAACATTGATCATCTCGGATTCCTCCCAGCCCAATTCAGGGTTCGGGAAGTTTCCTGGGATCAACCCGTTTACCAAAGTTCCACCATAGGAATAGTTCGCAAAATCCAAGGTGGCAATATGGGAATAATCTCCAATGCCGTTGTTACCGGAAAGCCCCCAGCTACCTCTCAGCTTCAAATCACTCAATGTATTGAGATCTTTCATGAATTCCTCATCTGAAAGTCTCCATCCCAAGGAAACCGAAGGAAAGAAACCCCATTTGGTATCTTGACCAAATCGAGATGACCCATCCCGACGGGCAGAAGCTGAAATCAAATATTTCCCATTATAATCGTACTGAACACGACCAAAATAGGACAGCAAGGTACTTTGTGTTTCCGTCGTATTGGTGCTTCCCGCATTGATCACCGCAGCATTTAAGGTAGTGATGCCGTCCACATCAAAGTTACCACTCATCTGATAAGTGTTGCGCTTGTTGAAGTTATAGGACATCCCTGCAACTGCGCTCACATTGTGCACCTCATCAAAGGTTCTGTTAAAAGACAAAGTGTTTTCATTCACAAAAGTCAGCTTGCGGTATCCGTTAAAACCTCCTGTAGTCTGATTGTTTCTGGTCACAGGAGCAGGCGTGTAATTCTTATTCTGCTGGTCCACGTTGTCCACATTCACCGTGGTCTTAAAGGCCAAACCTTCGATAAAATCATACTGCCCATAAATGGTGGACAAATTCCTGAAAATGGTGGTTTGGTTCAGCCTTTCCCTGGCATAGGCAATGGGGCTGATCCTAGAACTTGCCCAAGTGTAAAGTGGAATATCGCCTACCCCGGTGTTGATTCCGGCATCAGCTTCTACCACAGGAGCCATCCCTACCGTAGTGTGGGTAATGGCATCTTTTCCTTCTACCCCAGGATCATCCAAAGAGGAGTAAGATGGGTTCAGGTTCATACCAAATTTTAACTTGTCACTGGCCTGTACTTCCACATTGGCACGGGCAGAATAACGTTTATAGTCAACGCCTACGGCAATGCCTTCCTGGTCCATATAGTCTCCAGAGATAAAATATTTCACAAAATCATTGCCTCCAGAAGCATTCAATTGGTAATTCTGCACCAATCCCTTGCGGAAAAGGTGGTCTTGCCAATCGACCAGCATCAAGCCGGGATAACCTTCTTGCATCCAGCGTTCATCATACATATAGTTTCGATCAAATCCCCCCAAGATCGCCTCACGTTCTGCCAGCGACTGGGAAGCAGACCTGCCTTCACCGGAATTTTCCCATTGGGTATTGATCATTTCAGTAGCACGGTCGATCCATTCTGTCGGACTCAATACATCCAGCTTTTTGACGGTTTCATTCCAACCTGTATAGGCATTGAAACTGATTTGCGCCTTGCCGGATTTACCGCTTTTGGTATTGATGATCACAACACCATTGGATGCCCGGGAACCATAAATCGCCGCTGCGGAAGCATCTTTTAACACCTGAATAGACTCAATGTCATTGGGACTTAAATTGTCCATGGGGTTCCCCCCAGCACTTTCCAGAGGAAAACCATCAATAACATACAAGGGCTGGTTATTAGCCGTGATGGAGCCAACACCCCTTACCTGAATGTCAAAGCCCCTACCCGGAACGCCGGAAGTTTGCTTCACCCGAACACCGGCCATCTGGCCGATCAAGGCCTGATCGACACGTTGAATGGGTCTTTCGGTCAGGTTTTCTGGTTCAATCTGAGCAATGGCGCCCGTAATGTTCGCTTTCTTTTGGGTACCATATCCCACGACCACCACTTCACCCAACTGCTGCATGTCCACTTGCATGGTCACATCAAGTGTGCTTTGGTTGCCCACTGCTATTTCCTGTTTCTCAAAGCCTATAGAACTGAAGATCAGCACTGCCCCTTCATCGGGCACTTCAATGGTAAACTGGCCATCAATATCGGTTACCGTTCCGGTGCCGGTACCTTTTAGCAGGATACTTACCCCGGGGAGGGGTTGGTTGTCCTCACTCGAAATAACGGTTCCCGTTACTTCTTTTTCTAATTGATCCAATGAAATGGACCTAGGGGACTCATTGACAATAAACGAATGACTACTTGCACTAGTCACCGTACCGCTAGCCATGGCCAAAAGGAATAAACTTCCCCTGACCCATTGGTACTTAAGGGTAAATTGCTTTTTCATGGTTATTTAATAAGGGTTTGTTATGGAAACTGAAATCGTTTACTTCAGCTCCGGATTACACTTTTCGTTGAAGCTTGTTAAGCCACCTGATCACTGTTCACTTATGGCGTCTTTCGACCAATTATCCATATTGATCAATAAAGTTTTCCAATAAAATAGCGTGAGTAGAAGTAGATCAATGTCTGGACAGCGGTTTCAAGACAAAGCCAAGTTAGGTGGTAGGTTTTTCATATTTGTGCTGTACTATCATGGAAATCGCCTTTTTCAAACGTTTTCATTTCCAAAAATACCCAACGTAAAAGTCAAAAAAATTAAAATTTATAATGCACCGTCTTTTATATTACTTTAAAAACACCTCAATATTTATACTATTAAAGGTATCTATTGACTTATTCTTACCTGCCTAACTATGATGGACTATCCTGTTCCTGAAGCCCTCCATTTGGATAAATCCAAAGGTGGCCATTTTGATTAGCCTGTCAGTTCATAACAGTTTTTTCAGGAGAAATCATTTTCTTGTTATTTACTTTAACAAGTAATCAAAATATGACTAAACAAGTAGCTTTCCGTATGAAACTCCTTCCGGGGCATGAGGAAGAATATGAAAAAAGGCACCGAGAAATCTGGCCGGAGCTGGTCCAACTGCTCAAGGACAATGGTGTGGTGGATTACTCCATCTACCTGGACAAAGCGACCTCCTCCTTATTTGCCGTACAGACCATTTCGGGTGACAGCTCTTCCCAAGATTTGGGCAGCACGGAGATCGTGCAAAAGTGGTGGGCCTATATGGCCGATATCATGGAAACCCACCCGGACAATTCCCCGGTAAGTGTGCCCTTGAAGGAAGTGTTTACGCTTTAAGCCCCCTAAATCCCCCTTAAGGAGGACTTTTCGATAAAAGTTACGAAATCGATCCCTCAAGGTAAACGGTAGTTGTTGTCCCGTCCGCTGTGGCGGAGTGGCAGTCTCGACGAACTGCGAACCAAACATATAAAACCAAAATCGACCATAAATAACCCATTCATGAAACTCAAAACAGGCCTTTTTTCCTTAAGCTTAGCCACAGCAATATTTACTTTTTCCTGCCAGCAAAACACCGAAACGCAAACTGGCCCCCAAATACAAGCAGGCAGCTGGCCAGAGATCAGCCAGACCGCCAAACCTTGGACCCGCTGGTGGTGGATGGGCAATGCCGTGGATCAGGAAAACCTCAACTATCTCCTGCACGAGTATGCTGATGCAGGACTTGGTGGCGTGGAGATCGCCCCGATCTATGGGGCCAAAGGTTATGAGGATCGTTATTTGGATTTCCTTTCCAAACCATGGCTGGACATGCTGCACTATACCGTGGATGTGGCCGATAGCCTGGGCATGGGCGTGGACCTGACCCAAGGTACTGGATGGCCATTTGGAGGGCCTTTTGTGGAACCCCATTTTGCCGCTTCCAAATTGGAAATCAAGGATTTTGATTTTGATGGCAATGGGACTTTTAAGGCCGATTTGAATATCATCAATGAAAAGAACCCTCACCTTTCGCCAAAATTACTGGCTGTCATGGCCTATGGAGAAAATGGAAAGACCGAAGACATTACAAACCAAGTAGCAGAAAATGGTGAATTGAGTTGGCAAGCAGCAGGAAGCTGGAAAATACTGGCCATCTATAATGGCAAAACCGGTCAAAAAGTAAAGCGTGCTGCTCCGGGTGGTCAAGGCTATACCTTGGACCATTTCGCGGAAGAAGCCATTGAAGATTATTTGGGGGAATTTGATAGCGCATTTAACCAACAAACACCAGGCATCCGCAGCTTCTATAATGACAGTTTTGAAGTCTATGGGGCCAATTTTACCCAAGACTTCTTAGAGGAATTCCAAGAACGTAGGGGCTATGACCTTAAGCCTCACATGCCCGAATTGCTTGGCAAATCAGACAGTGAAAAGGCCCGAAGGATCAAGTCCGACTACCGGGAGACCCTGCATGAACTGCTCTTGGAACACTTTACCCAAAGATGGACCGATTGGGCGCATAATAAAGGCAAGCTGACCAAAAACCAGGCCCATGGCTCACCGGGCAACCTGATCGACCTCTATGCCGCCGTGGACATTCCCGAGTGCGAAACCTTTGGTTCCAGCTATTTCCCTATTCCGGGATTGCGCAGGGACAGTGCAGACATCCGCAACGTGGACCCCGATCCCATTATGCTGAAGTTTGCTTCTTCAGCTGGCCACCTGGCCGGAAAAGAACTGATCTCCTGCGAGACCTTCACCTGGCTGGGCGAGCATTTCAAAAGCTCCTTTTCCCAGATGAAGCCGGAAGTGGACCAAGCCTTCTTGGCAGGCATCAACCATGTCTTCTACCATGGGGTGACTTATTCCCCTAAGGATGTGGACTTCCCGGGATGGTTGTTTTATGCCTCCTTGAATCTAACACAACAGAATAGCCTTTGGCCACATTTCAAAAGCTTTAATGAATATATCGCCCGCTGCCAATCTGTACTACAGGCCGGAAAGCCGGACAATGAACTGATCATGTACTGGCCGGTATATGATGTATGGGCGGATAAGGGCAATATGTTCCAGATGATCTCCGTGCACCATATCGACCACTGGCTGCACCCCACACAGTTTTATGAGCAGTCCACCACCTTGATGGAACAAGGCTATGCGGTGGATTTTGCCTCCGATAAGCTATTGGCAGGAGCACAAGTCATTGACGGTAAAGTCCAAACCACCCATTCGGAAGCATCGCCTGCCAAGGCCCTGCTAATCCCTGCCATGGAATACCTGCCGGTCAACACCTTGGAAAGCATTTTAGCATTGGCCGAGGAAGGGGCTACAGTCATCTTCCAGGAACAGCCTAAAGCTGTACCGGGTTTCCATCAAGTAGAAGAAAGAAAAGCTGCCCTGAACAAAGCCTGGGAGCAACTTAGCTTTGATGAACAGGGCATTGCCGCCCATGGCAAAGGCAAGGTGATCCTGAATCCTGAATTTAAAACTGCTTTGGAAGCTGAAAGCATACAACGCGAAGAACTGGCCGATACAGGCCTGCAGTTTATCCGCAGGGCGTTGGGCCAGGACAAATACTATTTCTTGGTCAACCATACTGACAAGCCCATCCAAAGAGAAATCCCACTGAACATAAACGCCCCAACCATAAGCATCCTGGATCCACTGAGCGGTGCAACAGGCTTGGCACAAAGCCGCATCGAAGGAGAAAAGACCATGGTCAAGGTTCATTTGGCATCCGGGCAAAGCCTGATCTTGCAGGCCAGCCAAGCAGCGCATAATGATATCCCAGCTTGGAAATACCTTGACACCACGAATAAGCAAATCACCATAGAAGGACCTTGGAAACTCCATTTCGACCAGGGTGGCCCAGAGCTACCAGAAGATCAAAGCATGGCGACCATTCAGCCCTGGACCAATCAGGGGGATGAAATAGCTGACCAGTTCTCCGGACAGGCCACCTACAGCAGCACCTTTACTATTCAAAAAGAGGAAGGAAAGAGCTATTTGCTTAAACTGGGCAAGGTCCATGAAAGTGCCAAAATCTGGATCAACGGTAAGGAAGCCGGCTATGCCTGGAGCCTTCCTTACCAGCTAAGGATCGGGGAATTCCTCAAAGACGGTGAAAACGAAATCAAAATCCAGGTCGCCAACCTTATGGCCAACCGCATCCGCTATATGGACCAGCAAGGCCTAGAATGGCGCAATTACCACGAGATCAACTTTGTCAATATCAACTATAAACCTTTCGATGCCTCCAACTGGAAGGTCATGCCTTCAGGGATAGAAGGGCCAGTGATGCTTGAGGTTTATGAAGAATAGATGGGAGATTTGAGACTGAAACGAAATTAGTTGTCCCGCTGTCTCTGACGCGGGACTTATTTAATTCTTGTTTGAAAGGCAGAGATTCTTTTTATTCATCTAAAGTCCTTGCCTGAGGATACTGAGTAAGGCTTAATAGATGGAAAGGTCAAAGCATTCTTTGAACTTCCTTAGGGAAAAAGAAAACATCAAAAATGTGACACTACTTTAATTCTATTGTTTTCCATCCCCATTCATTTCTCTTTTTGTTGAATGATAAAATCGCTTTTCCAGCTAAAGACTGCCCATCAGTTAGCTTGTTGTCCTGAATGAATTTAGGTTCAACAAAGACATCATCTACAAATCCGAAGTTCTGTGGAGGGATTATTTTTAGCGTCCCTTCATAATCTCTAATTGCTTCTGATGTCAAATTTGACTCAGCCTTCTTAGCAGATAGTATTTTGTAAAAACCGTCTTGGCCATCTCCATTGAAGCGAACCTTTAGTATGTCCCCAATTTGTGGTTTGTCTATCTGTCCTGAATAGTTGAAGAATCCAAATTTTCGTTTGTTCTTCACAAAGTTAAGGATGCTTTTGTTTTCATTTACAAACTCCACTGCAATGATTTCTTCCGGAATGTCCTGATACAATATTTCCTCTGCCTTTTTTAGGTATTGTGTGTACAAGTCTTTGTTACCTTTCTTAGCGGGGGCCGATTTATACCAATCTTGTTCCGTCCATTGCGTTATTTGATTGGGTAATTTCCATTCGTGTTTTTCACGGATAGAGATCACTTGCTGAATCTCAGCTTTTGCTTCACTATACATTTGCCTTTCCACAAGCATTCCCGCAAAAGCCTGTCTCAGTTTTACCAAAAAGTCTTCAGGTGTTTTCAGGCTCAATGCTTTGCAGTAACAAGCAAACTGAATGTCTTTATCTTCTGGAAATATTTCTGCCATCAATTCCCAAACCCAGAAGTCATTTCTTTTCTGTTTGGCGAATGGTAAAAATGTTGAAAGGACATTTTCGTCTTTACCTAATGCCAACAATAATTTAGCTTTAAAATAGGGAGGGTATTGATAGTTGGGATATTTGGTAATGATGGCATCTAATTGAGGAAGGAAAGATTGGATTTTTTCTTTATCATCAGCCCTTTGTTGTCCAGATAAATCGATCGACTCATTTTCTAAGAGCTTTTTTGAATAGGCTATATATGCCTGTTCAGCAATAGACATGATCTTTTTGCCGTTAAACTCATCCTTCAAGTAGTCTTCCGAACGGAAGTTTTCAAAATTCCACCAGTCAGCAAAATCAAGATATCCCGACCAGTTTTGGTAGCCCTTATGAAAAGCTTTATATAAAAAGGAATATGCTTCTGATGGTTTTGTAAAATGAAATTCTTTGATGACTTCAAACAACTCATTGATTTTTCCATAGTCAACATGCTCTTCTTTATGTAAGCCAAACACCATGCTCCCAATTTGCCAGGCTGAATTATCAAATACCATTTTTTCATCTTCCGGCAATTGCAAACTTTTAATCTTTAATAGATTTTCCTTGAATGCATCAAATGAATCAGGTTGAGAAGACTTTTTGAGATAATCATAATACAACCAAGCAGCAACTCGCTTATTCCAGATGTTATCCGGTTCTGTTTCCAAAGCCTGATTTGCCATTTCTAAAGCTTCTTCAAGTTTTCCGGTTTTTCGAAGCTCCTTTATCTCTCTAAACGACATAATCATCTTCTTTTAGGCGGTTAATAATAGCCTTAACTTTTTCAAGGATTTCAGAACTGTTGCATTTGTTTTCTAAAGGAAGTACTCGCCCAAAGAATCCATCTTTGTTGTACTCAAAGTCGATAACACATGACATTAAATCCTTTTCTATGGTATAACGCTCCCGATAGTTAAGGTGTTGAATATCTGAAATGACTTCACCTTCATCTAAATTTTGGCTGACTTGATCAAATAGGGTCTTTAAAAATGGTTTTTCTTCTTCCAAGTCAACATCAAATCCAATCTGGGTCAAAATTCCTTCCACATTATTTCTGTTTACAATAACCTGATGAGGATTTTCAAAAATCTTTGAAATTGTTTCAAATAATTCATTCGAATTAGTTTGGGCAGGAAGCTTTTGAAAATTAGGTTTAAAAATGTTCTTCCCGTTTACCCAATACTTAAATGCTGCTGTTTGACCTTCTCTTCTAAAGATATAGCGGATTTCATACCCAACTTTTTGCCATGCTTCAATAGCTATGTATTGCTCTCGCAGATTATACCATCTGTGAATGAAATGATCTTGAACGGTCAATGGTGCATCAACTAAGCCAAATTTTTCTAATTCTGGCAAAGCCTCACTGATATTGATTTCACTAGTTAGATTTGATTGCCCTGTCAATTGATTGAAAGCCTGTTGAACATTGACGTCAATAAAGTTCATGCCTGAAAAGGATGAGAAATACGGCGGATTGATACAAAACAATTTCTTGGACGCTCGGGTAACTGCTGTGTATGCCCAACGATAAAACTCTGAATTCGTCTTACCTGAACGATTATGTTCCGATTCATAAAAGTTGAAGTTGGCTTGTGTTCCTCTATCCCAAAAAACAAAGGCATTTGCCCATTCGCCACCCTGGGCTTTATGGCAGGTCACTGCATAACTGTATTTCAAAAGAATGCAGTTGAAATACTTATCGTTGATAATAGCTTCCATAAACTCCTCTGTACCCTTTTTGAGTTTTGAATGCCTGTTTTTAAAATCTACATAAAGAGCCCTTTGCTCTTGGGGGGTTAAGGTGTTATCACCGCATAGGTAGTTCTCTAAAATGAAGCCGTTTACGGTTTTGGGCTGATTATTTTCATCAAGTAAAACAAGGCTAATTCCTCTCCAAGTTAATCTTACAGTTTTAGTTTTTCCTTTTTCAAAGTAAAAACTTACTTCTCTGCTTTCAACTGAAGGACTGGCTTCTGAAACAACCGCAAATTCACCGTTCATGATTCCTAAGCGGTAATTGTTTCCTCCTATGATAACAGTATCTGATGGTTGTATGGGTAAATCATCTCCAAATTTGTCTCTCCGAATAGCTCGGTTCAAATCAAGTGCTGTTTTGTTCTTCCAGCAAATGATGATTTTCTGCTCTTTTTGGGCCTTATATGTTTCTAAGTAATCCTGATAAGGCGGATTAAAAATATCACCACCATTTTCTCTTAAATCAAAATCGTTGAAATAGCCGGATGTAAGACACTGCATGATTTTAGTGGCAGAAATCAAAATGCCATTATTGGCATCCTGACGTTTCACTTCCTTCATTTCCGCTTGCGAAACAGAAATCTTGTAAGTCTCACTAAGATAATTTTGATCAAGTGCAGGAGAGAAGTTCATTCCAATTGGTGGCAGCTGTGCAGGGTCACCAATAAAAATGATTTTACTGGTTGCGATAGCTTCTTGAATTCTTCCATAGGTCATTAGGTCTCGCAACAAATGCCCACTTCCAAAGCGGAAAAACTCGCCTTGGCTCAATATATCACTGACCATAGATGCTTCATCCACTATCACAACCGAATCATGAACCTCTGGATTGTTTCTAATTTTGTATTGGTACAAAAACGAAACATCATTTTCATCCTCACCCTGTTTGATTTCCTGCAATTCCTCAAAGCTGTAAATACCTTTGTGGATGGTGGTAGATTCAAAGCCTGTTTTTTGATTGATGACCTTTGCAGCCCTTCCAGTAGGAGCCATCAATTGATATTGCTTCTCGATGGATAGAATGTATTCAACAAAGCCTTTTAGTAAGGTGGTCTTACCACTTCCTGCATATCCCTGTAGGATAAACACCCTATCATCACTTTCTATAAAAGCTTGAAGCTTCTCCAACGCATTGCGCTGGTCATTGGTGATGGTGATATGTTGGAAATGGTCAAAGATTTTCATTACTGTTTTATTTAATACAAAGGTTATTTTTATCTGTGCGGTGTATCTGCATTACCTAGCTCCCCAAATTTTTTTTAAATTTTCTACCTGTTCTTCTCGTGATTGTTCCTCCAAAGCATGGCTTGATTCAATGGGGTTAATATTCGATTCATCAAGGATGAATTCCAAAAATTTAGACAGCATATTAATTTCTCTAAGTTCAACTATACCAACTTCAGGGTGGGCAGCTTTTTTGTTGCGAATAGAGTAAATCTTAGACCAGTTTTCGCTTCCAGATGTTGGTAAACCGTTTCGAAAAAGTAGTATAGAGGACATCATAAAATTCGTATCAATTCGTCTCTTATATTCTGATTCACCTACTTTATAGTGTCCATTCGCCCATGTTAAAGCCGACTTATATGGCGAGTTTTCTTTAGTGGGATCCTTTTTGGATAAAACTAAATAACGTAAAGAAGGAGTAACTACATAACAATTATTGCCCCTTTCAAATATGGAATCTTCCTTAATGAACTCTTCAACTATAAGAAATAACTGGAGATAGGCGTAGTTTATATATTTCTCCGTTTCAAAGGACTTGATAAGTAGTTCGAAGCAAATTGAAAGGTTGTTTTCTAAGCTTACTTTAAAGTGATCGCTTAAATCTTTGGCATTGGTCTTTATTTTATCGAAAGATTTGTAAATCGGCTTCAACCAAGACGCCTTTACAAGAGTAGTTTTCAAATTTGCAATAAGACTATTAATGGTTTGATGAATATTTTCGCTGCCATCCTTAAATATGAACCCGTCAGTACCCGCATCTTGCAAGGCTTGTAAATTCCATACTTTATTGGTTGCGGAAAAAATAATGACTTGGATACCTGGGTTAAGCCCCTTGATTTTTTTTAATAATCGAATACTTGAAATATCCTTTGGGTTTGAGCCTATAAAATCGTTAGGGTTGAGTCGGAAATCCAGGATAACTACATCTATATCATCTTCTTTGATTTTCTTTATTGATTTATCAATGATCTCTTCCTGACTTTGGTTTTTAAAATCGTCACCGAGATAATCGGTATAAATCTCATTAAGGTCACCCAATAGATATGCGAAAATTTCATACCATCCCTTTTCCGCTTCATCATCAATTAAAAGAACTTTTGGCTTGTCCTCGTGATTGATTTTTAAGTTCTCAGGAGAAATTTCGTCACCTTCTGATATCGGATTTATCGTTCTTAGATATTTGAAATAAAGATTAGTCTTAATATTTTGAAAAACCTTTGCTAGTTCATCTGTCTCGTCACACCCAATTGTTTTTGCCCATTGATGAATTGCCCATTCATTAGCTATTGAGTGGGAATCAGTATAATTTAATGGAGGGTCAAGTTTTAGCTTTGCGATTTCTTGTGCCATCTCTTCTTCTTTGAGTTCTTTAAACTCTCCATTTGCGGCTTCAGCAAGTGCTTTTTTGCTGTAAGGTATTAATTCAACATTTTTGGTTTTTAGAATATTGAAGTATTCATTATCTATCAAAAAATCTAATCCGACAAATCCATAAATAAAAATTCGAGCTACCTGATTTGGTGTTTCGGTGCAACGGATATAAGTAGCTAGTCTTAATCCATTGTAATCAGATAAAGTCTGTCCAAAACAAAGAGGAATGAAAATGTTGTCATATTCTCTTTCTCCTAACCAATCATTTATCTTCTCTGAGAGCTTTTCATCTGAAACATCCGTAAATATCGTTACCTCTGTTGTACCCCCAATTGCATTTTGTATATATCTCGAATTTGGACGAATGAATAAATTGTTGCCAGATATAACTGCAGCATCGCTTTCTATCTCTCTATTTGCTTGAGCAAGTTTTTCGTTTAGCTTTTCCTCAATCTCTGGAGTCTCTCCAAATAGAAGGTATTTAAGATGCTTGCTTTGTTGCTTGTATTGCTGAATCAAGACCTCTAGATTTTGGTATACAATGGCTACCGGTACATAAGCCACATTATCATGCAGAGATCTGGAGCTTTGGCTTCCACTAAAAAAAGCAACGGAAAGGCCTTTAATAGTTTCAGCTTTTTCTGTTAGTTTATTTCTTTGTCCTACAGCCTTATCTTTATCACCTGTAAAATCAAGGAAAGACTCATGATATAGAATTATATTTCCATCATTATAAAGATTCTCTTCAATGTTGGCAACATCATCAATATTGTAAAGAGGTATAAGGTAGCTAGCATATTGAGCAAACTTTTCCTCAGTCCATCCAAAATCTTTTTGCCTTGTCTTTTTATCGTCTATCAGGTAAATCATGATTCTTTGATTTTTGGAAATTCTAGTATGTGTTCAACTCCTATGAATCTATTTAGCTTTTGTGCCTCAAGTTCTTTTCCATTCCATAAATTGATCGTTGCAAATTCTTGATTACCAAAATCTGCTTTTAAATAAAGGTTGCATAAACCGTTGATTTTTAAGCTAATTAAGTTTTTGTAGTCACGTCCATGAGGGCGGTCTATGCAATTTTGAACCGTCTTATTATACTGTCCATTTAGATGGTGAATAGATAAGTATACCTTCTGACTCTCTTGATAAAGTCGGAGTTTCACTTTTGGTCTTTCATCACGCTGGTGTTGCTGAATGATTAGTCGGAGAAGGCTGTCATATGCTGTAACCAGCTTGTCTACGTCAGTAAAATGCTCAAGATTATTTGGGAAATCCTTATTAGGAATATCAAACTCAACTTTTTCATTCCATTTTTCCATGGAATTTACTCTTTCCAATATTGCTCGTAAACCCTGACTACCGCTTTTTAAATGAAATAAATTCTTAAAATGCAAGACTAGTTGAGTAAAGCTCTGAATAGGTTCATTTGTGATTGGTGAATCGATCTGAGGCTCTATATTAAAAAGCTCAATCTCTTGATCTGCTGCTATGTTCTCATTAAGGTTGGGTGGAGTATTTGGGTTTTTAGTAACCCACTCAAATAATTTATCTGAAGACCAATTGATTTTAATTTCGTCTGTAAAACTCCATCCCTTTTTGAGTGGATTGCCTTTATAATCTTTTCCAGTTAAGTATCCTCTAATAAGAGCTTTTGCTTTTCCAGGCGCAAAGAACTTTTTTTCATGTTCAATAAAAGCTTCTATTATATTCTTTCGGTGCTTCTTAAAGTCATAAGACTCTGACTCGCAGTATTCATTGATTTTTTTCAGTTCTTCCGAATCAATATCATGGCAGGTAGAGCGAAGAACAGGGTTCTGGTTATATTCAAAAAGAAATTTGTATAAATGATATGGGTCAATGTATTTAGGAAGGCTCAAACCTTCAGACTTACTTAGTTTTTCAGTTTGAAGCACCCTAGTTTCGTTAGACTGATTGTATATGATTTCTTCAATTTTTTGAACACGCTCCTCTAGACTTCCTTCAAGGCTAATTTCCTTTGATGCTAGTGCCAGAATTCTTTCTCGTTGACTTTGATTGAGTTTTTTATCATCGAGAAGTTCTTTTATAAAATCATATTTATTCTTTGCCATTTACCCCAATTTATTTTTGTAATAAACATCCATAGCTTTGTCAATTCCATATTTCTCCCAAATATCCAATACATCATTTATTGGTTCTGTAAAACCAACTAAGAAATCAAATCTCTCTTTGAGCCTTTGATAAGTCCCATCCTCAGAACCCTTTACCATTTTCAGAAATTCCAATTTTCCATCCAGCACATTGACCAAGTGAGCATTCACATTTTTCACATGGCCCTTATCTGCCATGTAATCCCGTTTAAAAATCTGTTCCGCTTTTTCGTACCCGTACTTTTCCCAATAGTACAGCCACATTCGGATTTGCTTTACATATCTCCTGCGGACATTGACCTTGTCGTTTACAATCAATCCTGTTGCTTCCTGTCGGTAGCCTGCTTTTTGTAATCGTGTTTTCTTTGGATTAATTACCAGGTTTTGGTCTTCCTCAATGATTCGCTTCAATTCTTTGATGAATGTTTCATCATTGTAGATGTTATGCGGTGAGGAAAAAGTAATGTCGTCTGCGTAACGGGTAAAAGTTGCTCCAAACCGATTGGCAAGCCCATTCAATCTGCGGTCAAGCTTCTTGCATAGAATATTAGTGATAGTGGGTGATGTTGGACTGCCTTGCGGAAGGACAGTTTTTACTTCTCCGTCAATTTCAAAAGGGTGGGTGCATAAGCTTGCCAGCAAAAAAGCCAATGGTTCCTTGTCTCCGCCAAGACTGAAAGGCTCATACATTAAGCCCATTTTCACCCTGTTGCGGTCAAACGAGTGAAAGAAGTCTTTCAAGTCCATATTGAGAACATAATGATTCCCAACATGCTTTTTGGCATTATCTACGATCGACTTGTCCAAGACAAATCCCGTTGCTGCTTCATGAGGTTCTGATATGCATTGGAACACAAAATTCAGTGAGCGCAAAATAGATTTTAACCCTTTTACAGGTGCATGAATGGTTCTGTCTGCACCAGATTTCTTCTTGATGGTAAAGGTTTGGTATCGCATCTTGCAAATTTCCGGATTGGCATAGTAGGTCAAGGATTTCAATTGAACATCCTTACAATTCTCACCGTAAAGCATACGTTGGGCATCGCTTAAAATGTTTACCAAGTCTTCTTTATTCTGCAGTTCAGCAAAATTCTTCCTTATTTGTTCTTTCTGAAAAGGTTCTATATTCATAATATGAAGTGTAAAAGACTTTGAAAACACCTGTCGGATACTCTTTTTGTAAGGATGATGATTCTGTGCTAAAATAAATTAGCTTAAACTCCAGAAAATACATCAATATCATAAATAATAACAGTCAAGTTCAATAGCTAATATAACTAAAGATGAAAACCATTAATTATTCAAGTAGAAACATTCTTCCCTACCGGGCTGGCCAACCCAAATGGTAGGGAAAAGATGCCGATCATTGCTCGATCCATACTTAAATGAATAAGCCAGCATCCACGAATCAATATCTTCGGACAGGTGTTTCAAAGAACTTCAACAAAAGTAGAGTGTGTCTATGCACTCTTTCTGCACTGTAAATATATTGATTAAATTAGTATTGAAAACCTAAGTTGTAATTCAATTCTATTACTTGCATTATCAGCTAATACAAGTAATTTTATCCTAAATATATAGCTTAAAGCATCGAAAATTTTAGAAATGTCTATCAATAAAAATGCTCTTATTCGTTACCAAGTATTGGATAGGTGCTTCCGCAACAATGGGCGAAAGTATTTTTGGGAAGATCTTTTGGAAGAATGTAATAAAGCTTTAGCTGATTTTGATTCAAGTAGTGTAGGCATACAGCGAAGACAGCTGTTTGATGATATTCGTTTTATGGAGAGCGAGCAAGGCTGGTCTATTTCATTAAAAAGAATTCGTGATGGTCGGAAAGTCTATTACCGGTATAACGATTTATCTTTCTCCATTAATAACCAACCGTTGAATGATTCGGAAGCAGAACAGATAAAATCAGCACTTCAAATATTTTCTCGTTTCTCAGGCACTCCCCAATTTGAATGGGTCAATGAAATGATCCCCATGCTAGAATCAAAGTTTGGCTTGATTGAGCGTAAAAATGAGGTCATAAGCTTTGAAAGCAATATAGATTTGAAAGGACTTCATTTCTTAACACCATTATTTAATAGTATAATTAATGAACGGGTTTTGAAAGTCACATACAAGGACTTTAAAAGCTCAGAACCTTATGAAATAACTTTTCACCCCTATTTTTTGAAACAGTACAACAATCGGTGGTTTGCATTTGGACTTAATTCTGATAATCTGGTACCCAATTGGAATCTCGCATTGGATAGAATTGAATCTTTATCAGAAACGAGTTTGAAGTATAAACCATCCAAAACAGATTGGGAAGAGTATTTTTATGATTTAGTCGGAGTTACTCGTCCGGAAAGTGTCGAGTTACAGGAAATTGTATTGAAATTTACACCCGAAGTTTCGTCTTATGTCATAACCAAACCAATTCACCCAAGTCAAAAGCATAAAAATGATCCTTCAGGTCTTGATGTCAGAATCAAAGTCATTCCAAATTTTGAATTAGAACGATTGGTACTGTCGTTCGGAGAACAAGTTGAAGTAATATTTCCTCAAGATTTCAAAGAACGTATTGCTCATCGACTCAATTCGGCCATTCGCTCTTACTGAAACTATATCCCTCTCTAGTCCTCCTTTGCAAGGAGGACTTTTAATTCTTTGCGTTTATCAACGCCATAGTTCATCCCATCAATTGCCGCATTTAAAATGCGCTGATTTAACAACCCACATTGCAAATGCGGGTTGGAAAGAGTTACCCAGTTAATAAAAAGACCTTAGCTCCAAGAACCTATAGCTCCTTTCCAGCATAGCAAACATTCCTTCTAAACACTCCCCTTTCCTATTATAGACTTTTTATGTAACTTGTCCTTTAGTTTTTTAGTAGCCATCAATATGACAAACTCCGCTTCACATAATATCCACCAAGGCCGAAATATCAAACGCTTCCGTGAAATGCTCGGCATCAAACAAGATGCGCTCGCCCATGAACTGGGTGATGACTGGTCCCAAAAGAAAATCTCCTTGCTCGAACAAAAGGAAACCATAGAAGAGGATATCCTGCGTCAAGTATCAGAAATTCTCCATATTCCGGTAGAAGCCTTCCAGAATTTTGATGAAGAACAGGCGGTAAATATTATTGCGAATACTTTTAATATTGAAAAGGAAGCATACATTGGTAATTCAAAACCAACCTTCAACATTAATCCTTTAGAAGAAATCAAAAAATTACACGAAGAGAAAATCGTCCTATATGAGCGTATGCTAAAGGAAAAAGGTGAGATGATCGCAAGGCTGGAAAAGCTGATGATGAAGTAAGGGCTCTAGGCCTCGTTTGTAACGAGGACTTGTAAATCTTTGCGTTTTTAACGCCAAAATTCATGCTAAAGCCGCTTTGCAAATGCTCTGATTTGGCAACCCTCGTTGCAAACGTAGGTTAGCAAGGGAAGTTCAATTCTTTAACCTTCAGAAATTAGCTAAATTTTAAACAGTAAATGACATCCTGTTTCAATGAATGTATCTAAAACTTCCCCGCCATTTTTCATACCTAGTTGGAATAAATCTTTAAATAATTTGTCTATAGATACTTTTACTAATATTGCTTGGGTTCATTTTTTCTGCAATTATGAATCATTAGGAAATCAAAATTAATTTAAGACTTAATGATTTTAGCGATCTTCTCAATTTCTCCTAGATCTAGTCCATCACTTCCCTGAACTGGAGTTTCTGGATTTTCCGGTAAAGTAAAAATCATAGATGATCCTCTCAACAATATTTCATTTTTTGACTCTTCTGTTTGAGCTTGTTCAATATATGCTGGCAAGGCTTGACTAATGGATTTTTTATGTTCATAAATTTCCAAAAGTTTCCTTTCCCTATTGTATTGTTTAAGACAGAATATCAGAATATAAATTAAAGGGGACAAGGTAATTATTTTTTTTATCCACCATTCAATTGAGTCATCATCTCCATTTCCATATAAAAAAACTAAAGAAACCAGAAAAAACACTATTACAGATACAATGGTACCTATAAGCCATTTATTAACATTTCCTTTGATTAATTCAGCCCTATCAGAAATAGTATTTGAAAGAGAACTCGCTGCCGCTTCTGGTATAAGATTACGAATAGTTTTGGCATTTAATGTGGCTTGATTTAAAATATCTTCTGATGATGCAATTAATTGATCTAGTTTACCTTCATAATCAATAATATTTCCACTTGGGTAAATAAAATTATATAGTCCCGTGGATCTAATAATCGAGTTAATCTCCCTAATGGCATCAAAAGCACCAAAAACATTTGAGATTTCTGGATTAGCCTCATTTAATATGGTTTTTTGATAGTTGTTAGAAAACCTCTTTAATGACATATTCAAAGATTTTAAATCTTCATATGATAAAAATTCAACTTTATCCTTATGTGAAGAAATGGATTCAATTGTTGATATGAAGTCTTTAACAATCAGTTTTATTTCATCAGAACTATATGATTGAGTCCCTCTCTTTAATTGTTTAAGGTTTAATACTTTGTCAAAATCCAGTTCAAGTATTCTTGATATAAGATTTATTAATTCCTCTTTATTTTTTTCAAAAAGATGAGTATGTGTATCCATAAAATGAAAATGTAATAAATAATGACTATAACTATACTTTTCTCTACCAATCTGCGTTTTTAACGCTATAATTTAGACTTAGGCAGCATTGCAAATGCGCTGACTCAATAACCCGCGTTGCAAAGGCGAGTTAGCCAGGGCCTTTTCGGTCCCCGTCAAGAACAAGACGAGTGGGCCTGCCGACCAAAGGTGGGCAATCCGCCCGCATTGCCCCGCATTGCCCATTCTTGGCTGCCCCGAACGGTACGGATCCATAGCTAATGACAAAAAACGCCTAAAAAGGAAAAAATAAAGGGATACGGGGAACTAAAGGTTATTCATGGAAGCCATTGTTGGCAGCTGGCTTTTTATTTTAGTTTCATTCTTAAACGTTCCATTTCGTCAACGAGCTGATTCAATTCAATAATCTCAGATTGTCTGTTCAAATTGAAATATAATTCAGGGTCAAGCCAAAATCTTGATTTATTGTAAAGCATTTCTCCAAGTCCACGGTCAATATTCATTACATCCGTAGCTGCTTGACTCCAAACTTCTGCTAATTCAGGCTTTGGAAGATAATCACCTTGATTATTTCGCAAGTAGTCATAAGTTCTAATGAATGCTTGATTGATTGAATTGTGCGCCTTTGCTATACCTTCTTTCTTTTTGGAAGCTTGTCCCGTGATATACGAGCCTACATCTTTAAAGACCGTCCATAAGATTTTAATGTCGAATAATGTAGCCATAACGAGTTATTTTGGGAAATGAAAAAACATCACCTCCATTTGAATTATCTTTTTCGAATCATCTGGCAATGTCATTTCATAACTCATTGACGTGTCATGATTATCTTTTATGTGTCTTTTAAATTGAGGATGATTTTTAATTTCTGTCTTTGCGGTCTCAATCAATGCAGAAGGTTCATTTTGATTGATGAATACCATTAATGCGGTTTTAGAGTCACGATGCGTTAGATATCCCAAAAGTTGGTCAATTGCCTCTAAGAATTTCTTCTGTCCTTTCCAGAACTTGCATTCAGCTACAAATAGATTACTTCCATCTTTAGCGTATTTGAGCAATATGTCTGTTTTTCCTTTTTTATTGAAAGCCTCCCCAACACCTGAAGTAGATTCATATCGTGTTTCCAGAAAAAGAAGAAATACATCCCTTAAATCCTCTTCATGTTTGTCCTTATATAATGACGGCTTTCTTTCTATTGCTTCTCCTACATTATATAACACTTCCTTTATATCCCTATAAACCTCTTCTTGAAGTATCGGTACAAGTTCCTTTTTTGTTGGTGCTGTACTTTTAGCAACAGGCTTTGGTATTTTTCTTTTTTCAACCGGATTCGGTACTAAGTAATCGTCAGAAGTTGGATTTACTTTAAGCCCGATTTTCTCCATAAAGTCATGCTTTTTTGCCACAACTCCTTTCCTGCACTCCAAGGACTGTCTAATGAGGTTTTCGAGTCCATCATTCCAAGGTTTGATTTCAGCATGAACTCTTGGGAGGTTTGATTTTAAAGTTCCAACTACTTTACTTATTTCTGAATTATAGGTGTTTGCGTCCAAATCAGTTAAAACTATTGTCCCTGTAACTGAACTGGAATTTATGGTGAAATTCTTATCTAAATAAACAACTGTTGAAGTTGAAGGACTGCAATAAAAAAGGTCTTTGTTTCCTTCAAACGGAATTGTAACATAGATTTCGTAAACCTTTTCATTGTAAGATTCCCCAAACATATTTTTTCTCGGTCTGGTGGTTTCTTTCGGTTCGGATGGTCTGGGATCTTGTAGTTCAATTGTACTAATTGTCGCACGTGCTTTCAATCTCTCAACCAACTCATCAATATTTGTTGTGTCTGTCGCTTCAATTTTATCAATATCCTCTTGAAGTTTTTTTCGGTAGGCTTTTATAAATTCACTCAAATAGTATTTATTGAACAGGTTTCCCATCATAATGTCTTGTCTTTTTTAGCTTGCTGCCAAGGAGTGAATAAACGCATTACGTTTATATCTCTTATATTTTTCCCATTTTCAAGCATTTATATTCACTTATAAACGTTTGAAAATTGACTAATCCCAAACATAACCATTCCTTGTAAAACTAAAAATACCCCAGATGGGGTATTTTTAGATATAATTGGTAAAATTTCAGTCTTTTAGTGTGGTTGGACTTTTAATTTAGGAGTAGAAAGGAGGAACAGGAGGATCTGTTCTTGAGCAATTCATTTTGAGATGCCTAAATATTAAAACGTCTAGGATTCTATATTTGAGATTGCCTTCCAGGGGAGGGCAGGCTTCACTACGTTTCTCTTCGTTACCATTGACAGTGACGTGAATCAAAGTCACTCGCCGCGGCGAGAGGATCTCTTTTCCTAATCGTTACTGGAAGAGATGCTTCCTATCGTCAGCATGACATCGATTTGAAGCTCACGTCATTCAACTCTTTTATATTTGATAAAATGTTGACCTCTCGCAATGACGGATTCCTAACCCATTTTGGGGTTTTGCTACTTTTTTCATCAATAGCCGATCCAAGAAACTTTCGGGGGAAAAAAGTAGATAAGTCGAAGTCCCTGCTAATTTAGTTAAACCCGAAACATGCATTAGCTTATCTATTACGGACTTAAAATGCTTTAAAATCAGCCGCTTTGCTGCTGTTTTCGACTCTACCTGATGGTAGACAGGTTCACCATCCGCCATGGCGGATGCCTCAGTCTCCAAACAGCCTGATTTTCTTGCATTTTCAGCCCTCACTACGACTGCTAATGCATGATCCGGGTTAGATCGGGTTTTTGTTGTATATGCTATTTGCATTTAGTGAGTGTCCAGACCTCACTTTACGGGTGAACAAGCACCCTCGATACATTTGTTAATCTACAATAAGTTCAATCCTGTCTTGTCCTCGTTGTAACGAGGACTCCTAAATCTAAGCGTTTTAAACGCTACAATTCATATTATAACCGCATTGCAAATGCTTGGATTTAGCAAACCGCGTTGCAAACACGGGTTAGCAAGGGATTCAGGCTGAGCCACTTCGACTTAGCTCAGGATAAACTTAAGTAGAAGCCCCTGCTGATTTAATTAGATCGGGTTTTTGTTGTATATGCTGTTTGCATTTAGTGAGTGTCGTAGACCTCACTTTACGGGTGAACAAGCACCCTCGATACATTTGTTAATCTACAATAAGTTCAATCCCTGCTTTCTCAGCTTTGTACTTTATTTTGGTCATGAGTTCATAATAACTCCAGTTCCGTAATACAAATTCTTCCTCCTTAGTTATTCCGATCTTATCCTCCTGATTTAATAAAATGAGTGTTCCAACTTGATGTTTAATACAGAAATCAATGAGTTTTCTGCTGTATTGATGTATGCGATCACGTATATAATCAGCTTCCATATGGTGAAACTTGTTCACCGCTTTAAGTTTTCGTTTACGCCCTTTTCCTGATTTACAGTAGGTAGCGCCCACCTGTGCCCTTCTACAGGCTGCTTGTATGGCCAACCTCCTGTATAGAAACTCTTCTCTGGTTCCAATAGTAAGTTTTTTCTTACCGGTTTTTACCACTATGGGGCATTCCAGGGAGAGTGATGCTTCTGCTATTACCTCGGGTTTCAGGCCGTGCTCTTCCTTTTCAATTTCAAATACTGCCAGCCAAAAGATTTTTCCATCTTCGAGTTTGATATGTGAAGTGCATAGCTTAATATCATCATTTAGCAAACGCGCTAATAGTTGTCTTTTGTCGGTAAAATCTCCACCTAAATAGGTCCTAAATGGAATTTTAAATAAATGAAAGCAAAAAGCTTTTTTTTCTTCTTCATAGGATAGCCCTTTTATGTTCCTTGGCCTAAATGGAAAAGCGATGTCTCGTTTTAAGTTTTCCAGAGAACGTAGACCTTTCCAATATTCCAATTTATTTTTATTAAAAGTAGAAAGTAAGGTGTTATTCATACATGACAAGATATCGGTAGGCACTTCGCCTTTAAAGCGATTTGACACCACCCGATAGGTGCTACCGATACGGGAACGTTCCAAGATGCCATCTACATCTTTCTTTTCATCGGCCAGTTTATACCTGACCCCTTCTGTGAGATAAAAAAAATCCTTAATCATTTCTTGTACATACAAATGAGAAACGATAAGGTTGGCTGCTCTAAAACATCGATTCCGCCATCGGTAAAGCGTACTCAATGCCTCCTTCTTTTCTTCTTTGGTGGGCAGGTCAACCAATAACTGGATCTTCCTTGTTAATTTTAGTGTAGGGTTTTCCATGCTAAACGGATTCGAACTGTTTTTTCTTCCATAGTTTATAAGCGGTAACAAATTCTTTGTGAGCTTCCTTTTGAGACAGGTTCAGCGCTTCGGCAATTAGCGCAAAGGAATACTTCATATGGCATCTGAGTTCCAATATCCTTTCCTGTTCCTCGGTCATCTCCTCTGGACCTTTTATATCACTACCAGGAGATTTTTGCTTATTTGCGCTTGTATCGCCATGATGTACAATGGTTTTAATGTCCTGAATAGCCCGTTTTATCTCATTACTGGTTTCAGTGATACCCTTTCCCATAACCTGGGCAATGGCTTTATACTGAAAGCCATATTTTAAACAGAGTGCAATCAAATTCCTTCTTTCTGCATTGAGCAATGGCAATATAGTTTGGATTCGGTCGAAGGCTTTTTGTTCCGATTCCTGGTCTTTCAGATTTTCAGACACACTTTCCGGGTCGTACCCAGCCATATAGTTCTGGTAATTATCATAATCCTCTAATGAATTGACTTCCCTTAAAAACTTATTTTTGGGCTTATAATAGTAGGAGATGCATTTCCTTTTCATCACAAACTTCAGGAAATAGAGAATATGCTCAGGTCTTTCTATTCTGTCCCTATAAAACCATAATTTTAAAAAAGTATCCTGAACTAAAGTTTCTATTGCAAACTGATCATTCAGTATTCTTCTACCGACCCAAAAGACGATGCCACGATATTGGGTATGAATTTTTTCTAAAGCAGAAGGCTCGCCTTTTTTTAATAATTCGTAATACTTTTCCAAGGGCTTGTGCATACTTTTCATAAGCATAAAGTTTTGCAGATAGCGTTTGTTTTGGAATACTTAAGGTTAAAGAATTCCCTTGCAAGACTTCATAATGATCCTATGCAGAAACCTTTGCTTTGGAGGAGAAGCACATTCCGAACACCCATGGATTATAAAATAGGAAGGCGTGGAACTCTACTTATCTAATCGGAGGTACTGGCATACCATTGGAACGATAAGAGAGCCCACGCCCGGGTCGTGAGCAAATCTGCTTATCATCTCGTTCCTAAAAGAAAAGTGCCAGTTTTCCGATTGTAGACTCAAAGCAATTGCTTCTAGTATTTTCTATTTGAAGAATTGCAGATATATGTATTCATATCAAAGATAAAAAAAATATTTAAAGGATACATATATGTATCCTTTTTTTCGGTTTTAAAGCAGGAATTTTATTCTCATGAAAGAGAATAGTTTCAAAGAAGAGAAAGAGGCTTTAGGGTATAGAATTAGAGAACTTAGAGAGAAAGTTATTGACGCTGAAACAAATAAACCACTTTCACAGGAAGAATTGGGTTATCGTACCGGTTTTGCAAAAAAAACAATTGGTGAGATTGAGAGAGGTAATACAAATCCTACCTACGAAACCCTCTTAAAAATATCGTTACAAGTAAAAGTATCTTTAAAGGAGCTCTATAACTTTGACATGAAAAAGTATATATCCTTAGCTAAAAAAAGCAAGAATAAAAAAGAGAATATTATTAGATAGAAATACTTTATGTGATTTATTAAATAGGCGTTCATTCGAGATTAAGACAAATATGCCCTGTTGACAATTCGCTTATTTCGCTATTTTTTACGGTTTTTCGACCGATTTTCATATGGCCCTAGGGGTATTGATGTTAAATCTTCTGCTATGGTAAAGCACAATCTACACCTAGTCCTCCGCCAATATTCACCCAGTGGGGGAAGCCTTCAAGCTGTCAGAATGCTTAGTTATTGGCAAACGTATTTTTTTCTTTCATTGAAAGTTTATTTCTGTGTTAGGAAGCCACTTTCTTACTTCTTCCATTTGTTCTTCTGTCAAATCGTCTTTTTCCATTCGCATAGATTTCAGTTTAGTCAGCTTTTGAATTTCAGGTGAAACATATTTTATTGGATTGCTCCATATTTCTAATCTTTCAAGATTTGTTAATGACGCGATACAGTCAGGTATTGAATCGATTTCATTGTCAAAAACTAGTAGTTCTTTCAGACCCTTCAGGTTTTTAATTTCGCAGTCAATTTGTTTTAATTCGTTGCTGTACAAATAAATTGACTCAAGTCTTTCAAGACGTTCATCGATAAACTTCAAGTTGGTCAGTTTGTTGTTGTTAAGTCCAAGTCGTTTAAGGTTTGGAATCGTCAGGATTGGCTCTGGCACTTTTTTGAATTCGTTATGGTCTAACCCGATTGTTTCAAGGCTTTCAAGTGCTGATAAGTCAGATGGAAACTCCTTTATTTGAGTATTATTTATCGAAAGTCTTTTGAGGTTTTTGAAGGATTCCAAGTTGTCAGGCAGTTTGGAAACAGGATTATGACCAATTAGAAGTTCTTCAAGTTGTGGCATACTCAACACTTCGGTTGGAAACTCTGTAAAATTATTTCCTGTCAAAATGATTTCCTTTACTTGAAGAGTATTGATATTCTGAGGCAATTTTGAGAGCCCTTCGTTCTGCAAATTCAAATAAGGTATTTCGACTTCTTTCACTATTGGTGAATATTCCGAAACATAAGCAGTTACAAGTTTTCCTTGATTTATTGAGTCGCAAAGATTAGAGAGTAATTCCTGAAAATTTGAGCTTGAGTTGTTACCAATCTTAAATGAGTAATGCTTTACTATCGAACTGGTAAGAATACAAGGGAATTCAGTTGAGTGAGAGAAGATCCAAGTGGAATCTATGAAATCAAGACTACTACCATCTTTATATTGAAATTGGAAATTGTTTGGCAACTCTTCTTCTTTGGTTGATGTAATCAGTACCCCATTTGAGGGTATTTCAATTGTCCTTACCCAATATTTCATTTCAGGTAGTTCAGGATAACCTTCAATTCCAAAGACAATTCCACCATCTCCCTGAAATTCATTCGGGAAAACAATTAGGTTGTGTTTGTTCCAATCTAAATATGAGAAAGTCAAGAAGGCAATGTATGAAAGCGAAAGTACAGCCTGTAAAATCCAAAATGTCTTGCTGGTTTTAGTATTCTTAATCAGCCAATCGAATAGGAAAAGCAGCAGAGCAAATCCAATCAAACACGTACCAAGAATAATGAGATAACCACCTGTCAGAATAGCAACTGTCAGTCCGAGAATAACAGAAAGGAATCCTAATATTTTAAGTGGTGTAATTCTTTTCAATGTGTCGTTTTATATGGTTGCTAATTATTGTTAGCGGCTGGCTTTCCATTGAAAATCCTTTCAAATTTATCTGGATACCTTCTCCACAATACAAATCCTGTACTTCCAAATCCAAGAATTAGTAAAAAAGCAAAAATCCCAGTATGTTCAGTTTTTACTTCATTGAATTTCAGAACTGTTTTACTATCAACGTCAATTTGAAATACTTTTGGTTTACTAATTTCCTTTTCTCCTTTTTTTATCCATACAGTTATTTGTTGTGAATTTCTCAGCCTCTTTTTTATACTAGAAAATTTCTCATGCCGATAATCCTGTCCAATATTTTCCATTAACTCAAATCTCTTATTAATTCCAATCAATGAAAAATATAGCGTTGCTCTTCTACTTTTAGCTTCATATCCAACTCTATTGCGACTAGACACTTCTTCAATCAAAATGTCAGCACTTTGTAGGCTACCATCAATGCGTGTCAAAGAGGTTTTAAACGTAAAAATTGTCGGTGCAATTATATAAATCGCACTTACTAAACAAGCTAATCCAAAAAACAACAGTCTATTCTCGTGATACTTTTTCCACCCTTTACTTTCTTTGGGTTTAAAATCATAATCTTTTTCAAAATCATTCCTAATCTGTTTTGGTTCTGGAAATTTGTAGTCATGTTCGATTTTCCGTTTATCCAACTCCCAAGCAGCTGCCTGCTTTGCCTCCGCTACAAAACTATCACTTGAAATTATCTCAATCAGTTCTGAATCAGACTTTGGTGTCATTTTTTTTGAGAAATAGTTCTGCTCCATATTTTCTTTCTCGTTCAATTGTTGTAGCGACTTGCTAACGGTTTGGCTATGAGCAGGCGGGCTTTAGAAGCACTTTATTTTAGGCATAGCGATATGTTTATTAATATTCATTTACTCCCAATTTAGCACCAAAACCCGCATTAAGTAAGCCCACCTAGGTGTAGAATAAACCGTCTATGGTGACTGGGTGTAATTTGCAATTACACCCAGCCCTAGACCTCATTTTCAACGAGGACTCCTAAATCCCTGCGTTTATCAACGCCATAATTTATTCTAATGCCGCATTGCAAATGCTATGATTTAACAACCCCGTCGCAAACACACGTTAGAAAGGAGTACTTTACCTTTCCTATTCAGTCACTTAATAGACTCAAAAGTAAAATTGGCAAATAGCTCATTAATATATTGAGCAATGCCATACCATACTTAAATCCTTGGACTTTAGCCACGCCAATTACTAGATATCCAAATCACCAAAGCCATAATAGATAAACAATTCCTGCATTAAGGTTGTAGATCGTTGGCTCCAATCCAAAAATAAAAATGGAAACTTGGTAAACCAATACCATGCTTAATGGCAAAAACGAAAGGGAGCAAATATTGACCATTTGTCTCATCGATGATTTGCCTTTCCATAATTTACCAAAGATTCTAATCAGGCCGGGCATTACCAATCCAAGAGATAGAAATGAGAATCCTATTCCAAGGAATAAGCCCAAAACCAAAGCCCATATTTTTGCTTTTTCGCCCAATAACAAGATCATATCTGGGTACATATCCAAGCCAAATACCAAACCGAATAAAATTATCGGTAAGGCCTGAAGGGATTGCTCCTTCTTATTGGCTATCTCTTCAAAAGTAGGTGAAGGTTTTAACCAGATAGTTCTATATACATTCATATTTCAAAGATGTCCAAATGATCATAATTATCAAAAAGTCATTTACCCAACTATGCTCCTCCCCACCTAGGTGTAGAATAAACTGTCTATGGCGGCTGGGGGTAATTTGCAATTACACCCTAATATCCTAGCCGATTTACAATTGCAAAAAACAAAATTCACCAATAATTTACCTCAATTACCCCTAAAACCCTATCCCACCTTTGTCTGCCATTATTTATTCTTTTCCCCTAATTTTTCAATTTTCTGCAGCCATTTTTCCCTATACGCTTCTTTAGATAGCCTTATCGGTCCAATAGTCGTAATCCCTACCTTTCTTACACCTATAAAATGTAATGTCCCCTTTTTTATCGCATTATGACTCGGACTTTTATAAATCCACTTATAATACCAGGCAGGTTGGTCCAAGGTACTAATAATCCGCGCTGTCTTTCCCTTTAGGCACTTATCACTAAACAAGGAATTTTCTCTTTTCTTAAAGGCAAAACCAGGAAGTAAAACCCGGTCCAAGAAACCTTTCATGATTGCAGGAACTGAACTCCACCAAACTGGATAAACCCAAACTAGATGTTCTGCCCATTTCAATTTTTCTTGGGCATCCAATAAATCCGGTTCGAGTTCTGTTCGCTTCCGATATCCGTACTGAAGGTTTGGATTGAAATCTAACTCCCTGATATTAATTTCCTTTATTTCAGCATTCGACTTTACCAGTCCCTTCTTATATGCTGCTGCAAGTGCAAAGCTGAAACTTTCTTTATCTGGGTGTCCGTTTATAATCAGTGTCTTTTTCATTATCGATTTTCAAAAATTATAGTAGTCTTTTTAATTTTTCTTCAAATCTGGTCTCCGTTAAATTGTCCTCTTTAAAAAATGTATACAGCATAAAAGAGCTAGGCACTGTTAAAAAAAACGTGCAGATGGCAAAGGTGACCATCCCACAAAAAGCGGCTAATATAGGAGTACCAGTTTCTCCAAGAATCGGGAAAACACTTTCTTGATACCCCTCAATATATTTATAAACGGATATTGAGTAATCATAAAAACGATATGATGTTTCGTAAATAAGCCAGGCAGGGTAAAACCATTTTCTCACAGCTTGCCACTGACTTCCCCAAATTGGCGCTAGTTGTCGGTAATTTTCTTCCATTTTTTATCCTTTTCACAAAGGTTCTTCAAATGGAAGAGTTATCATTTGATATAGATCAAATTTGGTACTTGGGATTTCTTATTCTGCTTAAGGTCTCCAATGTAATTCCTAAATAAGAGGCAATGTGGGTAAGAGGAATCTGATTGGTTATGTCAGGATATAAACTTAACAGGTGCCTATATCTTTCTTCTGCTTTATTGAATTGGATAGTGTAAAGCCTTTCACAGAGTCCCAACATGGTTTCAGTAACCACTTTACTAATAAAACGCTCAAAATCGTGGTGCTTATTCGTAAGTTCATCCACTAAATCTTTAGAAAACTCAAAAACCGTCGAATCTTTAACAAACTCAACGTAATGTGGACTTGGTTTTTCACTAAAAAAGCTGACGACGGGGGCCATAAACTGGTTTTCAAAGGTAAACCAATCTGAAATATCCTTGCCGTCCTTTAAGTAATATGCCCTAGCGCAGCCCTCTGCAATTAAATATGCTTTCTTTGAAAGTTGTCCTTCACGAACTACCAACTCTCCTTGTTTATATTTGCCAATTTTTAAATGAGCAATAAGTTCCTGCCGGCACTCGGTGGATAAGGGAGCATATATTTCTTCAATATTCTTGATGACTTTTTCAGCGTCCATTCTTCAAATTTGCTTTGAAAAGTGAATATACGCTTTCTAGAAGACCCGGCCCAATCTGCTTATGCACTTCAATAGCACAACCAATGATTTTGTAGGTCAACTCATCTATCGCTTTCTGTGTGGTTCGCATATCTGTATTATTTTTTTAGCCGCATGAGGCACAGAGAACACTATGATTGCTATTGTGTCTATGTGGTTCAATTAATTCTAAAAATCCCCATTTGTGAAGGAATACCCTTACATCATTCCCTCTCTAGTCCTCGTTTTTAACAAGGACTCCTAAATCTAAGCGTTTTAAACGCTACAATTCGTATTAAAACCGCATTGCAAATGCTTGGATTTAGCAAACCGCGTTGCAAACGCGGGTTAGCAAGGGATAAAGGATTCCTATATTAAAGATAAATCGGTATACCCAATTTAAATGCCGCACCACCGGCCTAGTCCCGATAGCTATCGGGATTTGGTCCTTTTCATCAATGGAAATACGGAGTATTCATGAAGACCATTAAAAATAAAACAATGCCTGAATAAAAGGACAGAAAAAGAATCATAAAAGCATAAACCAAAGAAAATATAGCTACGTGCAACATTGCGAATAGTCATTTTTAAAATTAAAGCTTACTCCTTGAGCAACTTTTGTTTGGCGATTTTTAACAAAGCACGTTGTTCATCGTCAACTTGAGGAGGTTCGAGCTCCATTTCCTGAATACGTGCCGTAATGATATCTGCTACCGCCGCCCTAGAAAACCATTTGTGATCGGCAGGAATAATATACCATGGTGCATGTGCCGTACTTGTGGCGCTAAGCATATCTTCAAAAGCCTTTTGATAATCGTCCCAATATTTGCGTTCACTTAAATCTGCAGCAGAGAACTTCCAGTGTTTATCTGCATCGTTCAGTCGATCGAGAAATCGATCCTTCTGTTCATCCTTGGATAGGTGAAGGAAGAATTTTATGATACACACATCCTGCCGATCTATTACTTTTTCAAACTCATTGATGATATCATACCTTTCTTGCCATAGTTGGTCCAGTGGTATATTTTGCTGCTTGGAGGAAATATGCTGGGTCTCTAAAAATTCAGGATGTACCCTCACGACCAATACTTCCTCAAAATAGGACCGGTTAAAAATCGCAATCCTTCCCCTAGCCGGCAACCTTTGCATAAACCGCCATAAAAAATGATGCAAACGTTCTGCTTCATTGGGGGCTTTAAAACTATGTACATCAACCCCTTGTGGATTCACTCCTGACATAACATGTTTGATAGTCCCATCCTTTCCTGCAGCATCCATGGCCTGTAAAATGATCAGCACAGATTTCTGGGCACTGGCCCAAAGCAGCTCTTGCGCTTCTGCCAACTCGGAAACATCTTCCAGCAAAGCCCTTTTCGCTTCCTTTTTACCGTGAAATCCTCCAGTAAACCCAGGGGCATAATCCTTGAGATTTACCTTTTTTCCTGGAGGAACCAAAAAATGGGCATGATCGAGTTTATGTTCCTTTTTACTCATGATCTTAGATTTAAGGTAAATGATATTGTTCTATATGATGTATAATAGATGCTAAAATTGGTTTTATCAGCATGATTTCACCGTTATTATCTATCCAAATCTTGTCCACCTAAGGAGGAAAGCCACCGCTAAACAGCTATCATACCCTAGTCCTCGTTTGCAACGAGGACTCCTAAATCCATGCGTTTTCAACGCCACATTTTGCCCAAAAGCCGCATTGCAAATACTAGTATTTAGCAACCCGCGTTGCAAACGCGGGTTAGGAAGGGTTAATTTAGACCGCCCCCTACACCAATCCCAAATACTCGCTATCGGAAAAAGTTCTTTTCTTGGTCCTGCGGCTATAATGATGGAAACTGATATAGGCATGTAGTTTCCCCTCATGTTCCTTGCCTCTTAAGACCTTGACATCCTCATGCTCTTTAGACCGATAACTTCCTTCCAGGACATATTCTACCCTTTGATCTTCGGCATTGTAGAGGACAAGCATAGCCTGATCAAAATGTCTGGCACTGCCTTCGCCAATGTTGTTTTCCCAGGAAAAGCGGACATGTTCATCATCCAACCAGCTCACTTGGGCACTTCTCGCCCCGGTCAGTGGCCCCATACTTACTTTCAATTGGGCAGGGATCAGCTGAAGTGGATCCACACCTCCTCCATAAAAGGCATTTTTCGCCGCATGCCCTATGGCCGCGTTCATCCCCGTGCGCATACCCTTACGGAAATCTTGAAAACCAAATTCCACGGGCACTTTTAAGGGCCGGAGAAAATGGGAGGCCATGCCGAATTTGTTCCTGTAAAGTTGCTGGATGGGGGAAGGCTCACCGACCTTGGGTTCCTCTACATACTCCCTGACATAGGTCTCTCCGTCCACTACATAAAAAACAACTCCCCCTACTTTCCCCCTGAGTTTACTGAATATTCCATCTGCTTTTGCCATCATTAAAAAAGGTTAAAGTTAAAACTGGCTAACAATAAGTCTCAATAAGTTAAGCAATTACCTTACACCAGTCAAGTATTTACGTTACACTTCCTCTGGATTGATCAAGGAACAATTCCAAATTATCTTCGGATTTCACTCGGGTATTTCCGAGCTTAATCCGAAGGTGATCCGAAGGAGATCCCTGAGTGATCCGAAGATTATTCTGTTTTCACCCAAATGGAAGTAAAGGATGTGTAAGGACTATAAGGGAGTTGGGGGGAATAAAATAGAACCAAAAAAATACTAAAATATACCTGGGGCACAATTCACACTTCTAGTCCTTGTTTGTAACGAGGACTTATAAATCCTTGCGTTTTTAACGCCATAATTTATCCTAAAGCCGCATTACAAATGCGCTAATTTAGCAACCCGCGTTGCAAACACGGGTTAGCGAGGGTAGGGAAAGATGTGTGACGCTAGACTGAAAAACCAAACCTAGTCCTCGTTTGCAAGGAGGACTTATAAATCTTTGCGTTTCTAAAACCATAATTTATCCCAAAGCCGCATTGAAAATGCGGCTTAGAAAAGGCTCTACCTTTTTCGTTTGTAACATAACTGGACCAGTCCTGTATCAAATGTTTCTGCCTTTATAAATTCAAGCAATTGCTCGGGCCTTCCGTCCTTAAATAATCTCGTTCCATGGCCCAGTAACACAGGAACGATAGAAATGATCAACTCATCAATCAAATCATTTTTTAGCAGTTCATTGATTACCTCCGCACCTCCATCACAATAAATATGCTTCCCTTTTTGAGACTTTAGCTCCTTCACCAATTCCACTAAACTTCCTGTATAAAAAGATGTCCTGCCTATTTTTGCTTTTGGGGTCCTGGTGATGACATATACATCTCGCTGTCCATTATCATAGTGAGATGGTCCTATTTCTCGAAGTACATAATCATAGGTCTTTCTACCGATAATCAAGGTATCAATGGTCTCAGTGAATTGGGCATACCCATAGTCTTCACCCTCCTTTTCTACCTGCTTCAAGAAGCTGAGATCATCATTGGGCTTGGCAATATAACCATCTAAACTGCTGGCAATGAAAAGGGATACTTTACGCATGTCTCTTAAGTTTTAATGATATTACAAAAGTAACACTTGAGCATTATCGGTACTTTGTAAAAAAGCGACAAATTATAGCTGTGATGGTGCAAGTCCAGTAATACGCTTGATTTCATGGTTGAGATGGGAATGATCATAATATCCGCATTCAAACGCAATATCCAATATACTTCGACGCTCACTTGAAGATTGAATTAGCCTTAAGGCGCTTTGAAACCGGATGATTTTGGAATATTCCTTTGGTGTCAGCCCAACAAACTCTTTAAATATCCTTTCTACCTGTCTTATTGAGATATGGTTTTTCTTGGATAATTCTTCAATGTTTAAACGGCCCTTTGACTGATGTATATCTTGTAACAAAGGATTTATTCTATTGTATTTACAGTTCATTCTTTCAAGCAGGAATCGGTTTAAATAAGCATAATGATTTTCATCATAAAGCTTATCTTTATCAAAAGAAAGGCTTTGGTCAAATAGGACCGTTTGATTTTTCAGGTCATTTAAAGATGCGTAAGAGTAAAAAGATGAAAATGCAGAAGGCTTGAAACAAACGCCGACTAGACGTGTATTCTCATCCACAAAACTTTCTTTGAAAGTTGTCATTGCTCCCACTGCATAGGTTTTTCCATACTCCATAGCAAGCTCACCATTATCAGTTATACAACTATCTCCAAGATTGACCACTAGGCCTGGACATCCATCAGGAAATATTCTTTCCCAAGCACTATCATTTTCTTCGCCCTTTAGCTCCCAAAAAGAATGTACATGATCCTTTAACTGATTACACGGTTTTGTTTCTTGGTACTTCATCTATTTATAATACACAATAATGGTGAATATCCTGGGGATGGTAACCTGTAGTTATTTATCTCAATTTCCTCTTCTTTTGCAAGGAGGACGATTAAATCCCGGCTTTTCAAGGTCATAAGTTCACCTCAATCACCCTACTCCAAATGCAATGAATTCCTCCCCTGATACAAACATGGCTTAAAAAGCCTAAATAATGCCCCCTACCTTAAAGAGTAACTCACCTGCAAAAAGATGCTATTACTTCTTAGATTAAATTCATCGGTCTTGTACAGGTCTGACAGGGCGGTTTGATAGCGATAGCCGATTCCTGCATCGAGCTTCTCTGCCAGTGCATAATATATTCCTGCGCCAAAGAAACCTTCTAAAAAATACCCATTACTTAATTCTTCAAGGTCATTTTTGACTTCAATATTATTTCTAAATCCACCCGTCAATACTGGCCTTAACCTGCCTGTTAAAAGGCTATAATTTATGGACAAGGGAATGGTTAAAAATTGTTGTTTCACCAAGACTACTTCAGGATAAGCAAGTCTGAATTGTGTTAAGCATGAAGCACAGTTATAAGTCCCAGAAAAATCTTTGTTGGAAAAAAGGATCCCTGAAGACAGGCTTAACTTTTTCTGAATATGATATTGACTTGATAAGCCCAAACTGAAATTAAACTGATCAAAATCAACCCCATATCCATTTACATTTCCATCCGTCACCAAATAGTTGTTATGGAAACGCTCCATGGCCAAATCCATCTTATCCACTGAAAACTCAATACCAAAACCCCACTGGCCTTTTTCTTGGGCATAAAGGCCAGTTTGGATCAGGAAAAAGGATAGTAAAAGAAGCTTTTTCATCATAACTAAAATTTGTTTTTACCCAAGACGTTAATTTCTGCTCAACTGCTACAGTAAATAAATGTGGTTTAGAAAAGGATGGCACAACAATTAAATCCGCCAAACATAAACACAAAATCATCACCTCAATTCATTAAAAAGCATTAATACATATAAAAGCGTCAAAATAAATTATCGTACAATTGCACTAATGCATAATATTATCTATTATTCCTTGTACAAACCTTCAACCACCATATGAAAAAGCTATTTTTAATTCCTATGGCCGCCATTATCGGCCTTTTGTTCTTTCAAGGGACCCAAAAATCTGAAACTCCTGACAGCCCAGAACTCCATGCCGTCATGAAGAAAATGCCCAAAAAGGTCAAGGCCATCGTCGATGAAAAATGCTATGGCTGCCACAATGCCAATGCAAAGAGCGAAAAGGCCAAGTCCAAGTTAGACTGGGATGCGCTGGAAGCTACCAAAAAGTCTGAGCAGATAGATGCCAAAGCAAAAATCTATGAAGTGCTCGCAAAAGGGGATATGCCACCCAAAAGATTCTTGGAAAATAAACCTGAAGGGAAATTGTCCGAAGAAGAAATCGCTGCCTTAATGAAATGGAGCGCCGTTAAAAAGAAGTAAGCCTGAGCCATCCATAAATTATTCGGCTCATGCCTCTAATACGGCCCCCATGATGTACGAGGGTCAGCTTGGAGGCATGTGTTTATCAACACCATGATTATTCAATGAGCCGCATTGCAAATGCCCGGATTTAGCAAACCGCGTTGCAAACGCGGTTTAGCGCGGGGTCCGATCCTGATCACTACTATCACTTTTTCACGACTAAGAAGTAAGGGATATGAACGATGTTTTTCTATTACCCATTCTAGTCCTCGTTTGCAACGAGGACTCCTAAATTTAAGCATTTTGGACGCTATAATTCAAATTTCAACCGCGTTGCAAACGCGGTTGAAATGTGGGCGTATCATCAGGAACCATCCTCTCAAATCATAAGCCGCCTCTTCATCACCTAAACTGCTTGGGCCGCTCTTCTTTACTTGCGCTCTCTATCAGTTCACTGATTCTTTTCTCCCTGGTTGCAGGCCTTTTTGCCATGGCTATCCATTGCAGTAGGGACTTTCTGGAAGACTTACTTAAACTTAAGAAATATGTTTTGGCCGCAGGTCTTTGTCCAAAAGCTTCCTCCAAGTCTACTGGTATTTCCAGCTTTTCAGCGCTATCCAACAGGGTCCAGGAACCATTTTGCTTGGCTATTTTGACACTCTCCAAGCCTGATTCGCTCATAAGACCTGATGTAATCAGTTGTTCGATTTTATCTTTGTTTATTTTTGACCAGATACTGTTTGGCTTCCGCTTTCCAAAATACTGGATATACTTTTCCGAATCAATTGGCCGCTTGGTACTGTCAATCCATCCAAAACAAAGTGCCTCATCAACCGTTTCACTCCAAGACAGGTTGGGCTTAGAAGAACCCTTCTTATGAATGATTAACCAAACAGCATCCTTTATCTTATGGTTTTTCTCCAACCATTCCCGCCATGCCTTTTTGTCTGCAGGATCAAAGCTTTCGATTTCGCCGTTCATTTATTTTATCATTTAGATTGCCCCAGCCGTCTGGGAGTTCTGTCCATCTAAATTAACCAATCTGATTCCATTAACTAACCAGGTTCAAAATTTTCATTTCGCCATCCCGAACTTCCCGTTAAACATCGCCTAAACTGATCAATAGAATAGTCCTTTCGGTGAAAAACTTAAAGCCAACCAATACGAAAAGTGTTTAACAGCAAGGTGGTGGCCATAGTAACGGACTAATAAACAAAAGTAAATTCCTATGCGCAATCGATTACACAATAAATTGCTTTTCTGACGTTCTATAAAAAGTTGTTGGATTTTAAAGCGACTACAAAAAATTAACTAGGCTTTATTATCCCATATTATTTCATTAAATTATTTGAGGAGTTCTCCCAAAGAATATTTTACCTAAAACCGTCAATATAGGACTTATAAGAATTAAGACGAGCCATTTAACCAAATTATGCTAACCTAAAAAATGTCCGTCTATATAAAATAATTTTCGGTACTTGCTTAGTATATCAAGTTATAGTTATATTACAATCGATTGCGCAATTAACCTGTAACCCCAAAAATGATCGAAGCTCCAACATCCATCCGAATAGATTCGGAGTCGCGGATTCCGAAATATCAGCAGATCGTGAACTCCATCATTGAGGACATCGAAAAGGGCAACCTCTCCGTAGGAGAGAAAATCCCTTCCATCAATGAAATCAGCGAAGAATATTACCTTTCCCGTGACACGGTAGAAAAGGCGTATAACCTGTTGAAGAAGAAGAAAATCATTGTATCCGTCAAGGGGAAAGGCTATTATGTAGCCCGCAATGTTTCCCAATCCCAGATCAAGGTTTTATTTCTATTGAACAAACTCTCCAATTATAAACTTCGCATTTACAACTCCTTCGTCAACAGTCTTGGGCCGGAAACCCAGGTAGACCTGAACATCTACCATTGCGAACCAAAAAACCTGCTCAACCTGCTGAATGAAAATGCTGGCGCATATGACTATTATGTGGTCATGCCCCATTTCAAAGATGAACAGCTTCATCATAACAATTACAATGATGAGGTCATCCAGTGCCTGAAAAAAATCTCTCCCGATAAGGTCATCATCATGGACAATTACCTGCCCGATTTGGGAGACGAGGTGGCTTCCATCTATCAGGATTTTAAGATGGACATTTATAAAGCACTGAAAGAGGGAATTGCCAGGTTGAAAAAATACGATACACTGATCCTGGTTTATCCTGACAATACAATCTACCCTTATCCCAAAGAGATCAAACAAGGGTTCAAGAAGTTCTGCGTGGAGTTTGACCTCGACTTTGAGATCATCAATACCATCTATCCAGAAATGGAGCTCCATCCCAATGATGCTTATATTGTCATTGAGGAAAATGACCTGGTCAACCTGATGCGTCAAATTCGGGACGAAGAATACGAGCTGGGGGAAGATGTGGGTGTGATCTCCTATAATGATACGCCACTTAAAGAACTATTGGGCATCACGGTGATGTCCACGGACTTCAAGGTCATGGGGGAAACCGCCGCTTACATGATCAAAAAGCGCAAAAAAGAAGTGGTAAAGAACGTCTTCAACTTCATTGACCGGGGATCTATTTAATAGTTTAGCACAGCATTATCCATAACAGTACAGGACAGCATATTTCCTGTACTTTTTTAATTTCACTCGTACCCAAAATACGATTAAAGTCATCATGTCGCAAAAAAACAATCTTGTCAAAAAATTAGAGGCTGTCAATGAATACGAAAGAGAGCCTATCCCTAAAGGCAAACTGAAAAGCTGGAAGAGCTTTGTGGGCACCTATGCCGGAGAGCATACCGCTGGGACTGAATTTGTCTTAGGGCCTTTGTTTGTGGCGCATGGTGCCAGTGCCGTAGACATTGTTACAGGACTTTTGATCGGGAATATCCTTGCAGTATTGAGTTGGGCATTTTTTACTGGAAAAGCGGCCACCAAAACCCGCCTGACCTTATATTACCAATTGGAAAAAATAGCAGGAAGTCGATTTACCATGATTTATAACCTGGTCAATGCGGTAGCCTTCTGCTTTTTGGCTGGCTCCATGATCACAGTGGCGGCCACTGCTGTAGGGATTCCATTTGACATGGCCATGCCTGCTTTGAACGATACCTTGCCCACCAGTTTGGGTTTTGTCCTGACCGTATTTGGGGTTGGGGCCATCACCACGGTTATTGCCATGTTTGGTTTTAACCAAGTGGTGAAGTTTGCCAATATCGCAGCCCCATGGATGATCATGATCTTTATTGCTGCTGCAGTGACAGTATTGCCTCGATTGGGGATTAATTCTATCGGTGATTTCTGGCCGGTAGCCAAAGAGACCATCTGGTCAGGTGTACCATTGGAAGGAAATACCAAATTCACCTTTTGGCATGTCATGTTCTTTGCTTGGTTCTGTAATATGGCCATGCATATCGGAATGGCAGACATGTCCATCCTGAGATATGCTAAAAAATGGACTGCTGGATTTGCGACCTCCACGGGTGTGTTCTTAGGGCATTATGTGGCATGGATCGCTTCAGGTATTCTTTATTCCTTATTTCTTTTGGAATCCGACAACAGCTTGACCTTTGCCCCAGGCCCCATTGCCTATGAGGCTGTCGGGATTGCTGGTGCCATCTGTGTGATCATTGCCGGCTGGACTACAGCTAACCCTACCTTGTACCGGGCAGGACTGGCCATACAGTCTATCAATCCCAAATGGAAGACTTGGAAAGTCACCCTTTTTGTGGGAATGATTACGACTATTGCAGCCTGCTTTCCTGCCTTGATGATGAAGTTATTGGATTTTGTAGCCCTTTATGGATTGGTATTGATGCCATTAGGGGCTGTTGTCTTTATTGACATCTTCCTTTTGCCTAAGATGGGGTTGAGATCTAACTATGCCGAAATCAACAAAAGCAGCTTCAACCCTGCGGTGGGCATCACTTGGCTGGTCACTTTGGTCTTCTGTGTAGGGTTAAACTTCTATGGCGATATCGAAATCTTCTTCTTGGGACTTCCAGGGTGGTTTGTTGCAGTAGTTGTTTACCTTATAAGCAGTAAGCTCGTCCAGAAAAATAGCAAGTCCGCAGTAACACCCGCCCCAGAATCATCATCTCAAAAGACCGTTTCCATTTCCTAAAACAGCCCAAAATGAACAATCTAATTAAGCTCATCTCATTTCTTGCATTGGCCCTGACCATTGTCCCATCTTTTCTGGTATTTTCTGGGGTCATCAATGCTGACCTTTGCAAAACACTTATGTTTATAGGCACAGTGGTATGGTTTATCACTGCCCCTAAATGGATGAACCGAGAAACTGAGGAGGCCTAAACAAAAGCTTCCTCCAGCATTTCCCTGAGCCAAAACCTTTCAATGACTCAAGGAAAATCAGTATATTTTCGGAATTCTTATCAAAAATAAACCCCAATGTTTAAGCTCAAAGCCTTTGTGGCTGCTGCCCTGCTAGCCCTGCCTTTATTTTCTTCAGCCCAACAAGAGACTTTTCCGCTTTATCCCAAAGAAGCACCACATACCAAAATGCTTGTGGATAAGGATCAAATCGGCAATGGTGGCCGTGTCGAAAAGGTGGCCATTCCACAAATAATCATTTATAAACCTCAAAAGGACAACAATAATGGCAAAGCTATCCTGATTTGTCCAGGTGGTGGGTACGGAATCCTGGCCATTCAACATGAAGGTCATCAAATTGCCCGTTGGTACAGTGAAAGAGGTTACACGGCTGGTGTCCTCAAATACCGCCTTCCCCAGGAAGATTTAGTTAATGAATCTTGGAATGTCCCTTTAATGGATGCAGAAGAGGGCATTAGGTTTATGCGCAAAAATGCCGATAAATGGCATTATGATAAAAATAAGGTAGGCATATTGGGCTTTTCTGCCGGAGGACATCTGGCATCATCCGTCTCGGTACATCACCATCCCCCAAAAGGAAAAATCCCAAGCTCCAAACCAGACTTCAGCATCCTGATTTATCCGGTGATCAGCATGGACACCACCATCACCCATCAAGGATCAAGGCACAACCTTCTTGGGGATAAGCTTCATACCGATCTGGAAACCTACTTTTCCAACGAAACCCAAGTTGACGAAAACACACCACCTGCATTCTTGGCCCACGCTTGGGATGACAAAGGTGTGGTGGCCGAAAACTCCATCCGCTACTCAAAAGCCTTGCATGAACACGGCGTGAAAACTGAATTGCACCTGTTTGAAAGGGGTGGTCATGGTTTCGGAGCAGGTAACCCTAAAGATCATGGCAATGCCTCCAAGTGGCTGGAACTAAGTGATGCGTGGATACAGGATTTATTCCAAGAGTAGTTTTACAATGTAAATTTCTTGCCAGTCTTTTATAAATATGGCCGACCACTTTATTTATAAAAAAATGCATTTTAATTGTGTTGTTTAGTCTGGATAATTATATTGCAATACACGAGAGAAATCGATTGAATATTCAATTCCGTACTTCTTTCAATCAAAAAATAATTCTTAGATTAAATGACTGCAATTAGTTTTTGATCTTTAAAGTAGAAGACATTTTGATGTCCATACTGAGAGTTGTTAGCCCTAAGCTCAGTTTACTAATTTCCATTTTGACAGCCTTCTAGGCATGTTAACATTTGGTGTATTTTACAATTAAACCCTTAGTATTAACCAACTCCAAAGATTATGAATTTAGTAGCAAATGGGCTTTTTTTACAAATCGACAGTGAGTCCCGCATCCCAAAGTACCAGCAAATTGTAGATTCCATTATCAAAAACATTGAAAATGGCTATCTTAAAGTAGGAGAAAAACTACCTTCCATTAACGACATCAGTGAGGAATACTACCTCAGCAGAGATACCGTCGTCCGGGCATACAACCTCCTCCGTGAAAAGAAAATTATCACCTCTGTAGTCAGTAAAGGCTTTTATGTCAATAAGGCCATCAACAGTTCCAATAGCCGGATCCTATTTATTCTCAACAAGCTCAGCAATTACAAACTTGAAATCTTCAACACTTTTGTGAACAGCATGGGGTCTGACAACCAAATAGATTTGCGTATTTACCATTGTGATTCGCAGCTGTTGGTGAATATCCTTGAAGAAAATATAGGCGCTTATGATCACTTTGTGGTAATGCCGCATTTCAAGGACAATAAATCACGCCATACCAATCATGATGAAAACGTACTGAAATGCCTGCAACGTTTTCCTAAAGATAAGCTGGTGATTATGGACAACTACCTTCCGGAACTGGGAGAAGACATTGCCTGCATTTATCAAGATTTCAAAATGGATATCTATAATGCCTTGGAAGAGGCAATGGACCAGCTGAAGAAATATAAAAAATTAATTCTGGCTTTTCCTGATAATCCTATCTATCCCTATCCAAAAGAGATCAAGCAGGGCTTCCTAAACTTCTGCAACACCCATAAATTTGATGCGGAAGTATTGGATAAGATTTACCCTGATATGGAATTACAGGAAAAAGATGCCTACATCGTCATCGATGAAAATGACTTGGTCAGCTTGGTGAAGCAAACCCGGGATATGCGCTATGAAATTGGCAAAGACATTGGGGTTGTTTCTTATAATGACACTCCTTTGAAGGAGCTTTTTGACATCACGGTGATCTCCACTGACTTTGAATTGATGGCAGAATCAGCCGCTTATATGATCAAAAAACACAAGCAAGAGGTTGTCCCTAACATCTTCAGTTTTATAGATAGAGGATCTTTGTAAAGTACAACAAGGGAGGCCTAAACCATTGCGGAGTTGTTAGCGTTTTGCAGTCTAGCAAAATAAATACCTAATGACTCCGCTTTTTGGATTGCTTCAATCCAAAATTGCTTTGAAATTGGAGGACAGATCCAGAAAAATCCCATCAGTCCAAATCCCCTAGGTTCTTTCCTTTGCTATGATCCAGTGAAGAATGCTTCGGAGAGCCAATGACTTGGGAACCATAAATTCCCGAATGCCCACTAAACAAATAGGCTACCACACAGGCCAATCCTACATAAACCCCTGAATCGGCACCAAATAGTTCTATTCCCATCAGCGTACAAGAGAGCGGTGTGTTGGTTGCCCCAGAGAAAACCGCTACAAATCCCATCCCGGCCAGCAATGCCATAGGCAACGGAATTACCCCTGACAACATATTGCCCAAGGTCGCTCCAGTATAAAAGAGTGGCGTCACTTCCCCGCCCTTGAACCCTGCGCCCAATGTCAAGGAAGTGAAACCTATTTTGGCCAAAAAATCATACCATGGCAACTCAGCATCAAAGGCCTCCATAATGGTAGGCACGCCCAATCCTATATATTTTGTAGTCCCCACCAAGTAAACCAAAATAGCAACTATCGCACCTCCCACAACAGGTCGTAATGGAGGGTATTGAATCCCCTGCTTGAAGAGCTCCGACCAAATATGGGTTGCCTTGGCAAAGAGCCTTCCTGCCAAACCAAAGCATATTCCCGCAGGAATGATCCAAAGGACATTGGCCAAACTCAAGTCAGGAATAAAAGGAATGTGATAATGGGTATGATGGGCATGCCAAAAGTCCGCGCAAGCGTAGTCCGCCACGTAAGCACCCAAAAAGGCCGGCAGAATAGACTCATAACGAACACGTCCAATCATCAGCCACTCTAAAGCAAAAATGGCCCCGGCCAAAGGTGTCCCAAAGATAGAAGCAAAACCTGCCGCCACTCCCAAGGTGATGACGGTCTTCCGATCAATTGGCTTTAACTTAAACCATTTGGTAAATTGATCTGCTATGGCTCCTCCCATCTGAACAGCCGTCCCCTCTCGTCCCGCAGAGCCTCCAAACAAATGTGTCGCAATGGTACCAAACAACACCAATGGTGCCATCCGAAGGGGAATTGTCCTGAGCGGGTTATAGAACTCCTCCAAAAGCTGGTTATTGCCTTTGACAACAGATTCTCCAAACCGATAGTACACCCAGCCGATCAAAAAACCACCAACAGGCAGTAGGGCAATCAGATAAAGGTGTTCCTCACGAAAATCAGTTGCCCATTGTAATCCAAAAAGGAAAAAAGCGGAAGCTGAACCTATTAGCAGGCCAATAAAGATGGCCAAAACCAACCATTTTAATGTATATAGGAAACTTGGATAAAATTCAGTTTGAACAAAACGCTTGAAATGTATTAATTCACGTGCCCTCTCCAACATAGCTAATACAGTCTATTTTATGGTGATACATAAGTTGAAGCAGGAGTCATCAGCGCTGAAAAAATCAGGGCGGTTAAAGGTGGTACCCCATCACCTCTGGGCAAATATATGCTAATTTTTCTTAACTTAAATTGATCTCAAGAGTTATTGAATAAAAACCACTATGAAAAACATATTGATCACGGGCGGCTCAGGCCTCGTAGGAAAGGAGCTGACCAAAGCCCTTGAAAGTAAAGGATATCAAGTCGCTTGGCTGAGTAGAAAGCCTGCCCACCAATCTCAAAAATCATTCGGATGGGACGTCAAAAAACAAGAAATCGATGCTGAAGCCATCCCTTGGGCCGATGCCATCATCCATCTAGCAGGAGCTGGAGTGGCTGAAAAGCGCTGGACTCCAGAGCGAAAAAAGTTGATTTTGGAAAGTCGTACTTTATCCGCAAAGCTCCTATTTGAGCAGGTGAGAACCCTTGAAAAGAAGCCATCAGTAGTGATATCTGCCAGTGGTTCCAACCTTTATGGCTTGGATAATGGAGAAGTATGGATCAACGAAGAAAGTCCGGCAGGCAGTGACTTCCTCTCCCAGGTGGTGGTAAAATGGGAAAAATCAGTCCAGCAATTTGAATCCTTGGGCATAAGAACGGTTTGCTTACGAACCGGGGTGGTGCTCTCCACAAAAGGAGGAGCGCTCCCTCAGTTATTACAGCCACCGGTGGCCGCCCCATTGGGCTCTGGCCATCAGTATATGAGTTGGATACACTGGAAAGACCTTGTGAACATGTACATCTTTGCCTTGGAAAACACCAACATCACTGGCGGCTATAATGCTGTAGCTCCAAAACCGGTTACGAACAGGGAACTGACGAAACAAGCCGCTAAACACAAGGGTAAAGCTTTTATTAATTTGCCTGTACCTGGCTTTTTATTGAAAATTGTGTTGGGTGAAATGGCCGACATGATCTTGGGAGGAAGTAAAATTTCCTGCGATAAAATCATCAGTGGAGGATACAAGTTTGACTTCACCACTTTAGACCATACCTTAAAGGATTTATTTAAACCGTAAAGAACGAAGTGAAAATCAAAAAATCACAATACGGTTCTTCCCCGGCCAATCAAAAACCATAATAAGGTCCCCAATAGTGGCAGCAAAACCACGATCAACACCCAAATCACCTTGTCTGTGTCCGTATGAAAACTACTTCTTACCACATCTATGATCGTCAAAACATAAATAATGGTTCCAATAGAGCCTAATCCAAGCATATACAATTTTTAAGTGTTCAATGTATAAAAAATGATATCCGATCAGTTTTTTTTACCTTCGAAATGAATTTACTTAATTTTTATGAGAATTATTAAAGAGATTTGAAGAGACAGATAGAACGCACTAAATCAAACCCTATGATCAAAAGAATATTAAGCTTTTGCTTCGTCCTGGTATCATTGACCAGCACTGCCCAAGTGGATGTTGACCTTGAATATTACCTCAAACCTGGCTATTCCTACAATCCTGATATTCCAACACCGGAATCGGTATTGGGTTTTCAAATTGGAGAGTGGCATGTGAGCCATGACCAAATTTACATGTACATGAAGGAGCTGGCCGAAGCTTCAGAACGTGTCAAACTAGAAGTAATCGGCCGAACTTATGAGCAGCGTCCATTGATGATGCTGACCATTAGCCATCCGGACAATCTTGCCAAACTCAATGCGATCAAATTCCAGAGGTCTCAGCTTAGAGACCCCGCAGAGTCCAGAAATGTAGCTATAGAAAATATGCCTGCTGTGGTATATATGGGGTATTCTGTCCATGGAAATGAACCAAGTGGCGTAAATGCTTCCCTATTGGCTGCCTACCATTTTGCCGCTGCCAATGAAGTAGAGGATGACCTCAAAAACATTGTGATCATCATGGAACCGGGCATCAACCCGGATGGCATCAACCGGTTTGCCTCTTGGGTAAACTCCAATAGGAGCATCCATATGAATGGCGATCCGATGAACAGGGAATTGAATGAAGCCTGGCCCCGAGGCAGAACCAACCATTATTGGTTTGACCTGAACCGTGACTGGCTTCCTGTTCAGCACCCTGAATCCAGAAGCAGAATTGCCAAAATCCAGGAATGGAAACCCAACCTAGTCCTTGACTTCCATGAAATGGGTACCAACAGTACTTTCTTCTTCCAACCGGGTATTCCAAGTAGAAACCACCCGTTGACACCAAGAAAGAATTTTGAGCTGACAGAAAAAATTGCTCAGTACCATGCCAAATACTTGGATGAAATAGGTTCTTTGTACTTCACCCAAGAAAATTATGATGACTTTTATTACGGTAAAGGCTCTACTTATCCTGATGTACAAGGCCAAGTAGGTATCCTTTTTGAGCAAGCATCTTCCAGGGGGCATTTGCAAGAAAGTGTCAATGGCCCCTTGAGCTTTGCCTTCACGATCCGTAATCAGTTCACTGCCTCTCTATCCTCATTCGAAGCGGCCGTGGCCATGAGACAAGAGCTAAATAATTACATGAGGGATTTCTATCTGGATGCTAAAAAGGATGCTGATGCCGATATCAACAAGGCCTATATCTTTGGGGTCAATGAAGATATTGGAAGAACTTATCATTTGGCGGATATGATTCTCCAGCATGAAATCAAACTTTATGGTCTAAAAGAAGATATCACAATCAATGGAACAAACTTCAAAGCCAACAAAGCTTTTATTGTCCCGCTAAACCAACCTCAATACCGGCTTATCAAAGGTATGTTCGAAACCAGAACAGAATTTCAGGACAGCCTATTCTATGATGTTTCTGCCTGGACGCTGCCTATGGCTTTCGATATGCAGTTCATGACCCTGAACAGCAAAATCCTTAACCTCGCCAATGTGGAAGAAATCCAAAAAGGATTGAGCAAACCAAAAGGGAAAGTCAATGGAGCCGCTGGTGCCTATGGTTACGCTTTCGAATGGAGTGAATATTATGCCCCGAAAGCCGCATACGAGCTGATGAAAAAAGGTTACAATGTCAGGGTTAGCCATGAGCCTTTTGAGATCAATTCAGAATTAAAGTTTAGCAGGGGGACCATTTTGGTGGATAAAGGAAGAACTAAAGCTTCTAACCAGGAGTTCTTTGAGGACTTGCAAGCCATCGCACAGGAAACGGGCATTACCATTCAAAGCGTGGATACCGGTTACACCAGAGGCATCAATATGGGCTCACCAAGCATTGATGTCCTTGAAATCCCTGAAGTGGCACTTTTAGTGGACAATGGAGTATCCAGTAGTGAGGCAGGCGAAATCTGGCACTTACTGGACCAAAGGTTTGAAATGCCGATTACCTTGCTTCCTACAGAGAACTTTAACTATGCGGACCTAGGAAGGTATAATGTGATCATCTTTCCAAATGGCAGTTATTCCGATATCAGTGCTTCAGGCGTGGAAGCCCTGTCCAACTGGGTGAGAGACGGCGGAACGGTAATCGCCAGAGGAAGGGCTCTCAATTGGCTCAATCAAAATAAGATCGGGAAGTTCACTTTCAAGACCAATACTGAAGAAGATAGCACCCTCCAAAAAAGCTATGCGGACCTTTCTAATGACCAAGGAGCCAAGGTAACCGGTGGTGCCATTTTCAATGTCAAACTTGACCTCACTCACCCATTGGGCTATGGCTACTCCCACCAAGAGCTTTATACCTTCAGAAACAGTAATCAGTTTATGGAACCTTCAGAGAATCCATTTGCCAACCCGCTGGTCTATACCGATAAACCTTTGGCCAGTGGTTATGTCTATCCGTTCAATCTGGAGCAAATGAAAAATACGGCTATGATTCGGGTGTCTGCTCATGGCCGTGGAAAAGTGATTGGCTTTGTAGACAACCCTAACTTCAGGGCCTTTTGGTTTGGCACCAACAAGTTATTCCTCAACGGAATCTTCTTTGGCCAGACTATCAGTGGTAGTTCAGCCAGATAAATAAAACTTGCTCACATACATCAATCCCCGTCACAAGCTTTTGGCGGGGATTTTGTTTTTAAGCAGCCCTTTTAAAGTTCCTCCCTTGCTTAATTTGACCCATTTTAAATAGGATGCTCTCCTAAAAAAGCACAATTTTTCCCTTTTCATTTTGACCAATAAAAGTTAATTTGCGCCATATTTCTAGATTTAGACAATGATCCAAAAATTATTTCCACTAGACAAGAATTACATCCTTAGACAGGCCCAAAGCATTTTGGAGGATGAACTCGTGGAAATCATGGTCAGCGAACTAAAAAAATCTTACACCTTACTTTATAATCCACTGGGTCTAGTGGACAATACCTACCAACAGATTATCCAAACTACCGAATTCCCCAAAGAGAGGATCAAGGTAATCTATGAACAACTTTCGGGCATCTACCGCTTTAAGTTTGGATCCAATCAATTGGAATTTCTATTTGACGGGCGCAGTCACTTGGACAAGTACCAAGAAGACTGGAAAGCACATTTTATTCTTTGGCTGAGAGAACTGGGCATGCATGAATCCTATGTAAAAACCATGCTTCGGATGACGGTGCTTTACGATACCGAAAACAGGGCAGAGTTTGCAGAAAACCGATGCAAAAGCTTCGTCAATGAGTTTTTCCAACTGAAAATCATCAAAAGAAAAGGAGAGCTAAAGCTAAAGATTGCTTAAGGCATAAATTCAGTTTTAGTAAAGGGAAAAGTCGTTTGGAACAGGACTGATTAACCTGATCAGAACAAAGCTGATCGGAATTAAAAATTCCGATCTAAAAATAACAAAAGGATTTACAATCCAATATTATAACTTGGTCAAAATAGGCTTTGAAACATGCAAAAGAATGGTCAAAACCTATTCATAAACGATCTCAAAACCATCAAACTTCCGGTCATAGCCTTCATCCAGCAACATCAAGCTTTGCACTGTTGCTTGGGACGGGCCTATCTTCAACCATTCTTCCATGGCCTTTACCTGAGTTTCATTTCCTTGAATAACAGTCACCACTGATCCGTCAGAATCATTTTTCACCCAACCTTTTATCCCTAACTCACGGGCTTTGTCTTGGGTGCTCTTCCTAAAAAATACCCCTTGAACTTTACCGAGGACTTTATACTTTTTATTCATATGATTCAAAACTTTTGGTACACAAATTTAAGAAAGATCAATTTCTGTAAAACATCTGTTTACATTCTTAATTGAATCTTTGTACCTTAAACGAAAACAAGTGGCCTTTACGAAGGTAAATTTCAAAAATTGATCATATTCCAAACTACCTGCATGCTATTCTTGTTATAGGTTCTGTATGAAAGGATTTAGATTTACCAAATACACCCCTCAAAAGGATCCGTCCAAAAACACCTTTGAAAACCTGTTGGAGATTTTTCTACAGCTGGTCACCATGACTGGTGGGGATGTCGCGGAAGCTTTGAGCTGGCTAACCAACCTGGACAACCGACACGGCCTGACCAACCCTGGGTATGGCATTGGTGATTTCATAGAAGACCTTAAAGACAAAGGTTATCTTACTGAAGAAAACCAAAAAGGAGAATTCAAGATTACGGGCAAGTCAGAACAGCAGATCCGAAAAAGTGCTTTGGAAGAAATTTTCGGAAAGCTAAAAAGAGGCAAGGGAGGCCAGCACCGCACCACCCATTCCGGGCAAGGTGATGAAAAGGGAACCGACCGAAGGCCATTTGAGTTTGGCGATAATTTGGAACAAATAGCCCTAACAGACTCATTAAGGAATGCCCAGATCAACCATGGATTTGGCGGCGATTTCCTGCTTACAGAAGATGACCTGGAGGTAACAGAAAACGAGTACCGGACACAGACCAGTACCGTGTTGATGATTGATATTTCCCACTCCATGATCCTATATGGAGAGGACCGCATCACTCCTGCCAAGAAAGTGGCCATGGCATTGGCCGAGCTCATCCAAACGCGCTACCCAAAGGACACTTTGGATATTATTGTCTTTGGAAATGACGCCTGGCAGATCGACATCAAAGACCTTCCCTACTTGCAGGTTGGTCCTTACCACACCAACACAGTGGCCGGGCTGCAACTGGCCATGGACCTTTTGCGTAAAAGAAAAAACCCCAACAAGCAAATCTTTATGATCACAGACGGAAAGCCAACCTGTCTAAAAGTCGGGATCAGGTATTATAAAAACAGCTTTGGAATAGACAGCAAAATCCTAAATGAAACCCTAAAACTCGCAGCCCAGTGCCGGAAACTAAAAGTCCCTGTGACCACCTTTATGATTGCCTCTGACCCTTACCTGAAGGAATTTGTAAAGGAGTTCACCAAGGTCAACAACGGCAATGCTTACTATAGTAGCCTAAAAGGGCTTGGGCACTTAATTTTTGAAGATTACAGAAGAAACAGAACAAAACGCTTTTAAGCATGACATACCAGCAATTGAAGAGCAAAGATTTATTGAAAATAAAAACTTTGGGAGAATTGAAAGCCGCAGGCTATCAAACCCAATCCATAAAAGAAGAACTTCGTCAAAACCTGATCAAAAAAATCAAAGCCAAAGAGAATGTCTTCGAAGGCATTTGGGGCTATGAGGACACGGTTATCCCTGACATTGAGCGGGCCATTCTTTCCCGTCACAACATCAATTTCCTCGGTCTCCGGGGACAGGCAAAGACAAGGATCGCCAGGCAAATGACCTTGTTGCTGGATGAATATATCCCAATAGTGGCTGGTTCAGAACTGAATGATGATCCATTACTTCCCTTGACCTCTTTTGCAAAGGAACTGATTGCTGAGAAAGGTGATGATACACCCATCTCCTGGTGGCACAGGGAAGAGCGCTATACCGAAAAGCTGGCCACCCCGGATGTTTCGGTTGCCGACTTGATTGGAGATGTGGACCCGATCAAAGCAGCCACCATGAAGCTCTCTTACAATGACGAGCGGGTGATACATTATGGGTTGGTGCCAAGATCCCATCGATCCATCTTTGTGATCAATGAGCTACCCGATTTGCAAGCCAGGATTCAGGTAGCCCTTTTCAATATTTTACAAGAAGGCGACATACAGATCCGGGGCTTTAAACTTAGACTTCCACTGGATATCCAGTTTGTGTTTACAGCCAACCCAGAAGACTATACCAACCGGGGAAGTATCGTCACACCGCTCAAGGACCGTATCGAGTCGCAGATTATTACCCATTACCCTAAGAGTATTGAAATTGGTAAGCAGATCACTGCGCAAGAAGCCAAGGTCAATGGTAAGCCCATGGAAAAAATCCATGTACCGGAATTGATGAAGGACCTGATCGAACAGGTGGCCGTAGAGGCAAGGGATAGTGAATATGTGGATGAGAAAAGTGGAGTTTCTGCACGTTTGACCATATCGGCTTATGAAAACTTACTTTCCGCAGCGGAGCGAAGGATTTACCTTAACGATGAAAACAATACTGTCACTCGAATCGCAGACTTGATCGGGATTATCCCAGCCATAACTGGCAAAGTCGAGTTGGTTTATGAAGGTGAGCAGGAAGGCGCTGGTTTGGTAGCCTACAACCTAATTGGTAAGGCTATCCGGACACTTTTCGCGGAATATTTCCCTACCCCAGAACAGAAGAAAAAAGACAAGGAGGGAAATCCTTATGTACTGCCTTTGTCCTGGTTTGGAGAAGGCAACCATATCGACATCCTGGCTTCACAAAGTGACAAGGAATACAAAAAAGCCTTGCACCAAGTGCCGGGACTGGAAAAAATCACTACCGAATTTGTAAAGAGTCTTCCAGAAAAGGAAAAGGAATTCTTTATGGAATTTGCCCTGCACGGCTTGGCAGAGTACAGTCAGCTCAGCAAAAAGCTGTTGGATACAGGCATGCAGTTCAAAGACCTTTTCAGTAGCATGTTTGATATGGGAGCTCCAACTGACGATGACTTTGATGATGATGATTTGAATTGATAGGCAAACCTATCTCACCAAAGAATCCCTTGATATTGACAAGGGATTCTTCTTGGCTGACTCATTTTTCATCATAGTTAACCTTCCATTTTTAAACTAATAAACACCAATTCTTGTGTATTTTTTTCTTATTTTAATACCAGTAAGCTACAGGACTACAGATACTTTCTCAAAATTTTGTATTGAGGAATCTCTTTTACTACCGCAACAAAGTTGATGTTTTTCAAACATTGCCATGTTTGCGCAAGGACTATTCTTTTGATTAGAAAGCTATTTGGTTCATGCCAATGCTACGCTCGGGCATGATCTTATATTCTACATTACTGATTTTAATTTCATCGCAAATCACCATGAAAAAAATCATTCTTTTTCTACTTTTCTTGAGCTTATTTTATCGCCAATCAATTGCCCAAGATCGTTTTTTTGTCATACATGCCAAAGACAGTATTCACGGAAAACCTCGCTTTACCTCCAGCTTTGGAGTCAATATGAAGCTGAACGGCTACCTGGATCTTTTTGGGGGCTTACAGGACAATGAAACCTTTAATGTGGGTTTGATCAATGTCTTTGGAACAGATGATCAGGCAAGCCTCCATATCGACATGTACCAAACACAGCTAAAATTTGAAACCAGCTTGATCACTCTTAGTGGACAACAAATCAATGCGGTGGTGGAATCTGATTTTTGGGGAGGCAATGGAACCGTCAGGTTAAGGAAAGCTTTTGTGGAAACAGATCATTGGCAAATCGGCCAAAACTGGCACAACTTCGGTGATGAAATGATTTGGCCCAATATTATGGAATGGGAAGGGCCTCCCTCTGGGGTTTGGCAAAGGGTGCCTCATATCAAATATAAAAACACCTTCAACGACAAAAGATACATTTATGAAATAAGCCTCGAAGCACCGCTCAATGACTACACCCCTTACAAAGACCTTGAGCCTTTTGTGCAGGAAACGGATCAATTCACTCCTGACCTGACAGCGGCTGTGCGCTATTTAGAGCCTTGGGGACACCTCCGACTTGCCTCTGTTCTCAGGCATATCCGTTATGCTTTGCAAGGTGAGGAAGATAGTTTTATGGGTTATGGATTTAGCTTTTCTGGCCTATACCGTCCTGCTGACTCCAAAGACAACCTACAATTTCAGGTGATTGGAGGTAAAGGCATAACGGCTTTTATGACCAGTATTGCCGGGCAAGGCTATGACGGCTATCCCAATATAGATGGCTCTTTTAGTGCAACCCCTGTATTTGGTGGCTGGTCCAGTTATGAATACTTTATCACACCTCGGCTACATGCCAATGCCGTCATCGGCTACACCAATTTCAATATCAAAGACGCCTCCAGGTACATCTTACTTTCAGATCAGGAAGTTTCTGATATCTACCTCAACGGCCAACTCAAACATGAACATTATTATGGGATATTCAATATGATGTATGATCCCTATGAACGCATGACCATTGGCCTTGAACTTGATTATGGTGTCAAAAGGCTGGACGGTGAGGGCAGCATCAACCAGCTTTTTGTTGACCGTAGTCAATCCAGAGATGCCATGCGCATCAGCTTTGGTTTTATGTTTTACTTCTGATGTTTTTTACTCTGACCCTCATCAGGCTTTACCCATCAATGACTTGTAAAAGACTGACTTTATTTGGTTTACATGATTTACCGTGGGTAACTTTTTATATTGTTTACCAAATTTCAGTCTGGCTTTCACCTCATCACCTTTGTTACTTTTTTCCTACAGATGAAAAAAGTAACCAAAAAAAACCGCCGCTGCGCATCTATTGAGCTAATCCCGATAGCGGGATTAGCCTGCCCTCATGCAGGCAAACTCCTCCTGTATGGCTGCCAGTGCCCCTTCTGTTCAGTATTCCGTCAAACAAGCCTGCCTTCCCTCTCCTTTAATTTCTTAACGCCCAATATCTGCAAGGCGGATCTATCAATATATTTGAGGAGTTCCTTAAGGACCTAGATAAGATATTATTCGTTATTAATTTTTAGCTAGACTATTCCATATAGAGCACTTTATTTTTAGGGAAGAACTTCCAAAGCCCTTATCAATTCTTTTGAATTTGCTATCTTGATAAACTGGCCTAAATATATATAAAATGAAAAATATTTTTTTAAGATTATTATTGATCCTGGTAATTGGGTTGCCCTGCAACAGGGCATTTTCTCAAGTCAGCTCGGAAGAAATTGATGCTATCGTGCAGAAAGCTATGGAAAGTTTCACCGTAGCCGGTGCCGCTGTGGCCGTGGTGAAAGACGGCAAAATCGTCCATCAAAAAGGATATGGGCTCACCTCCATCGATGGCAAGGCCAAAGTCGATGAACATACCAATTTTGGCATTGCTTCTAACTCAAAAGCTTTTACCACAGCGGCTTTGGCCCTATTAGTGGAAGAGGGCAAACTCTCCTGGACAGATAAGGTCATTGACCATATTCCCGAGTTTAAAATGTACAATGATTATGTTACCCAAAATTTTAATATCCAAGATTTGCTCACACACCGGTCGGGGCTGGGGCTCGGCATAGGAGACCTGATGTTTTTTCCTGACGGATCGGATTTCACAGTGGATGATATCCTCTCCAGTTTCCAGCATTTCAAGCCAGAATCCGCTTTCCGCACAAAGTTTGACTATGACAATCTCCTGTACATTGTGGCAGGTGAAGTCATCCATCGCGTAAGCGGCAAAACCTGGGAACAGTTTATCAGCGAGCGAATTTTTACACCACTCCAGATGGACCATTCTTTTGCTTCCTACACTTTCATCAAAGACAAAAGCAATGTGGCCTCTCCCCATCTCAGCAATGACAAACAAATTACCTTGGTAGAACCCGAGCAATGGGATCCAAGCAAACTTAACGGAGCTGCAGGAGGGATTTATTCTAATGTAAACGACTTGGCCAATTGGATGCTGATGCAGCTTAATGAGGGAAAATATGGAGAAAATTTGGAGCAGCAGCTTTTTTCGGAAGCAAGCCAGCGTGAAATGTGGAAAATCCATACCACTTTAAATGTGAATATAAATCCCCGCTACAATTCTCACTTTAATGGCTATGGGCTAGGTTGGTTTTTGACTGATGTCAAAGGCAATATGATGGTTTCCCACACAGGAGGGTTGATTGGGATGTTATCCAAAACGGTATTGATTCCAGATTTGGATCTGGGCATTGTGGTATTGACCAATACCGTTTTGGACGGAGCGGGAGTTTTCTCGTCTGTTACCCAATCCATTTTGGATAAGTATTTGGGACTAGAGGAATTTGACTGGAATGGATTCTATGCGGAAAGGTTGCACCAAAGTAACCATGAAGCGGATGAAATCGTCGCTACCATATGGAACACGGTCGAAACGGCAGACCAATCCATGCTTAAGCTCAATAATTATACAGGAATTTTTGAAGACCCTTGGTTTGGGAAAATAGAGATTTCCCAAAAGGGCGAACAATTATGGTTCAGCTCATACCGCTCTCCTAAAGTCAGTGGTCCCATGTATTATTACAAAGCCAACACCTTTGTCGCCAAATGGGAAAGCGCCAGTCTGCCGGATGCCGATGCCTTTGTGATGTTCCAATTGGATGAGGAAGGCAAGGCCCAAAGCATCAAAATGAAAGGCATCTCACCCGCTATTGACTTTAGTTTTGACTTTCATGATTTGGATCTTCATAGGGTAAGTGAAAATTAGTTTGAAGGACAACAGCCAGGTTTTATCTCGTCTAAAAATGATTGAAGTTTATATCTTTGACCATCAAAATTTATAGCGTTTTTCGAGTAAAATTTCATGACACTTAATTTAAACCCTTACACCACTCTCTGGACAAAACCCAGAGAGACTATTGAAAACTTAATTAATAAAGGGGAAAAAGGATCTATTTATCCTATTCCGATCTTAGTATATGGGTTAACATTGGGGCTAGAAATACCTCTTGATGTATTTTCTATGTTTGACAACAACCTACCCATATTTTATAAGATCACTGTTTATCTCCTATGTTCTGCCTTCGGAATTGGTTTTTCATTCATTAGTTTTAGATATGTTTTACCATGGATTTTAGGTACTATTGGTAAGATATGGAATGGAAAAGCCTCTATTTTAGACCTTTCTAATATTATTTCATTTTCTATCATTCCTCATATTTTAATACTCGTCTACCAATTAATTTTAATACTTTTTGGAATTAAACCTACTATGACAAACATCAACCCAATATTCCAATTTTCGATAGGGCTCATATGTTTAAGGCTTCTAATTATAGGAATATCTTTTACCCAAGGTTTTAGCTATGGGACTTCTCTTCTGAGCATATTATTAATGTGCTTACCCCTGTTCGTCATCCAACTCCTACTGTACCTTTAAGCCAAAACATTTTGAATCAAATTACTTCTCAAGGGTTCGATCATTGAATTTTCGATAAACTGTATAACTTTTAAACTATATGAAAAGAAACTTTTTAAAAATTGAAACCAATAATGTTAATGTCTATTTGACTTTTACTCCAAATCCTCCATTAGTTTTAAAGTTGATCCTAATTACTTTTTGCTTAATTGTATTTACAGCTCCTGTTTTTATCATTATCAATGTGGAAGAAAGCGAAATAGGAAAGTTCATTTTGGGTATGTCAATATATTATTTACTAATGTTTTTAAGCCTAGGCAGGTACACATTATGGAATATATTTGGAGAGGAAAGATTAATAGTGAGTACCAGGTCTATTAGTCACCAACACCACTATGGATTCTTTGACACTAATTTAAAAACACAAAAGTTTGACACTATTTATATACAATTTCAGAAGACCAACACTGTAAATGATATTGATTATGGAAAAATCGAATTCTACAGTCAAGACGAAAATGGAATTTTAACAATTCTATATGAAACGACCATTATTGTTAGTGAGGATAAAATCAAGGAGTCAATTAATGATATAGAAAAACTATTTTATCTAGAAACAATTAGTGTTTTCGGCCAAATTCATAATAATTGAAATGAAAATTTATGGCATAAGTGGATTGGGAGCTGACCAAAGGGTCTTCAAGTATTTAACCTTGGATGCTGAACTAATTCCCATTGAATGGGTCCAACACCAGAAAAAAGAATCCATCGAGGCATATGCCCTTCGACTTTCAAAGGCCATAGATACGGGTGCTGATTTTGGAATTCTTGGAGTAAGTTTTGGAGGACTTATCGCAGTAGAGATCAGTAAAGTTCTAAAGCCTAAACTGACCATCTTGATTTCCTCTGCGGAAACTAAAAGTGAGTTGCTCCCACTTTTCAGGGGAATTGGTAAAACAGGGATCTTAAAAATACTTCCGGCACAAGCTTTCGACCCACCTAGGAAAATGGCCCAATTTCTTTTTGGAACATCAAATAAGCAGCTTTTAAACAATATTCTTGATGACACTAATTTAGATTTCGCCAAATGGGCGGTCAATGCTTTGACTAATTGGCAAAACCAAGACCGCATCAATAATGCTTTAAAAATACATGGTACCCAAGACAAATTACTTCCATTGAACAATCATAAAAATGTAAAACTTATTGAAAGAGGGGAGCACTTTATGATTGTAGACCGAGCGTCAGAAATCAGCCAATTGATCAATAAATACCTGGACTCTTTTTAGTTGACACTTTATTTGGACAGTAGAAGATGAATGAAAAAATAGAAAATCGTCTTAATTGGGATGGTCTTGTTTTTGACCTCCACAACTGTTTACTGCATTATGGTGGTGATCAAGGCCAGGGCCCAAACGCCAGACATTGTCCTTCAGGCTCTTCACTCAGATAATATTCATTTATCGCTTCATGACCTCAGCAAAAGCCAGCTATCTGAACTTCTGAAAGTTCAGGACCCTAACTTTTATGCTCATCATGGCTTTGACATCAGCACTCCAGGTACCGGAATAACCACGCTAAGTCAGGGTTTGGTAAAACAATTTTACTTCGATGATTTCAAACCAGGCTTGGCCAAAATCAAACAAACGTTGATCGCCCGATTTGCTTTCGACCCAATGACACCAAAAGACACCATATTGACCTTGTTTATCAATTATGCTTATATGGGCCATATAGAAGGCAGGGCCATTCACGGCTTCCAGCCTGCCGCTGAATTTTATTTTAAGAAAAATTTTGCCGATTTGAATGAAGATGAATACCTCGCTTTGATCGCCATGATCCGAGCTCCCAACACTTTTCATTACCTTTATCACAGAAAAGCAAATGATTTAAGAGTAAGCAGAATCAAAAGATACCTTTCTGAGGATTACATCCCAAAGGATAATGGTGACTTTCTGTATGATCGGGAATAATTTCCAGCATAAAAAAACAAATAACCAAAACACTGTCAACTTATTAGATTCATAATTTTTCATTTGGGTGATCGTTAAAATATTTCTAAATTCTGAAAGCTTTTTAAACATTAACCATCATCATGAAGACTTTACTTAGCATCATTCTTCCAACAATCATCATTTTAACGCCTATACTGGTATTTTTTGTCTACCGGTTCAACATCAAAGAGAATATCAGGCAAAAAATATTGATATCTGGAGCCTTACTTTTTCTATTTGGTTTACTTGTACCTCGACTTGCTACTTTTGTCTCTCTCTATAGGCTAGGGCCGGGTACAGATGAAAATACCAGATGTGCTATTGGTGCCACAGTTTTTTTCTATTTTGGCTACTTGATTAATTTGGCCGGTATCCCTATTCTTAGTACAATTTTCTATTTTACAGGAAAGAAGTAGTTTACATTACCAACCTTTTTGGACAAATTGGACTAAAAGCCATCAATAAGACCATGAATACCAATGTCGAGGATTATTTTACGGATGGGTGCGGTAGGTGCCCACTAGGAGGTACGCCGGATTGCAAAGTCCACCTTTGGACACAGGAATTGAAGCTGCTCAGGCAAATTGTCCGAGAATGTGGCCTGGCTGAAGAAAGCAAATGGGGCGTTCCTTGCTATACCCACAACCAAAAGAACGTTGCCATCATCAGCGCTTTTAAGAACCACTGTGCGCTGAGCTTTTTTAAAGGCTCCCTATTGAAAGATGAAGAGGGGCTTTTGGAAAAACCCGGTGAGAATACCCAAGCAGGAAGGATCATCAAGTTCACCAATGTCCAGAAAATACAGGAATTACAAGCTACCCTAAAAGCCTATCTCTTTGAAGCCATTGAAGTAGAACAGGCGGGTTTAGCAGTAGAATACAAAGAGACTTCAGCTTATGATGTCCCTGAGGAATTCCAGCAAAAACTGGATGAAGACCCCGGCATCAAAGCGGCTTTTGAGGCCTTGACACCGGGCAGGCAAAAAGGTTACCTATTGCACTTTTCACAGGCCAAGCAATCCAAGACCCGGGAAGCAAGAATAGAAAAATGCCTCCCCATGATCTTTGCTGGAAAAGGGCTCCATGACCGTTAGTACATATAATCAATCGCTTTCAAAAACCCTGTTCGGTAATTCTTCCAACAAATAAGTCCAACACTTATATTCAGTTCATCAGTTTTAATTTTTACCTTAATACAACAACCAACTCTTGACCTGTATCTCCTGACATAACCTCCTCTCCAATGAAACTCTTCAAAAAAGGTATTTTATTTCTCTTGGTAGCTTTTCTGTTTTTTGTCGCATATCTGTTCTTCAATATGTTTACTTTTCCTTCCAAGCAAATCAGCAGAAAGCCTATTGAGCCGCTTCAAATAAGCTCCACTTCTGTTTCCAACTTTTCCAAGGCCATTCAGATCCAAACCGTTTCACCGGAAGACCCCAAAGACTTTGACACCCTTCAATTCCAGCAGTTTGCTGATTTTCTCAGCAGCACTTATCCACTTGCAGATTCATTGCTCGACAAAAAAAACTTTAATGATTTTAGTTTTCTATATCATTGGGAAGGCAGCAAACCCGATTTGAAACCTATCATTCTTATGGGGCACTTAGATGTGGTACCCGTTATTGAAGAAAATATCCCAGATTGGAAGGAAAGCCCTTTTGGAGGTGAGATCATCCAAGACACCATTTGGGGGCGAGGAACCATCGATGATAAAGTGGGGGTTATCGGAATCTTGGAAGCTACAGAACGGTTGTTACAAAATGGCTATCAGCCTGAGAGAAGCATTTATCTCGCCTTTGGTCATGACGAAGAAATAGGTGGAGTGAAAGGTGCCCAAGCCATAGCGGCCTACCTTAAAGAACAAAATGTCCAGGCTGAATTTGTGTTGGATGAGGGTGGAAGCATTGTCCAAAACATGGTACCGGGAATCCCAGGAGATGTGGCACTGATAGGCATAGCGGAAAAAGGTTTTGTCAGTTTATCCTTATCAGTAAAAGTAGAAGGAGGGCACTCCTCCATGCCAGAGAGAGAAACAGCGATTGACATCCTTTCGAGTGCTATCGCCAAACTGAAGCAAAAACCATTTCCATCCCTGATTTCTGCTCCAATCGATGGCTTTATCCAATATTTGGGACCAGAGATGCCCTTTGTAAACAAACTCGTTTTCGCCAACAAACCTATCTTTAGCTCGGTAATCACCAAAATATATGAAGGAAGTGCATCAGGTAATGCCTTGGTAAGAACCACCACCTCACCTACCATCTTTAACAGTGGAGTCAAGGAAAATATCATTCCCCAGTCTGCCAAGGCCACTATCAATTTCAGGATAATTCCCGGCGAAACCATTGAGTCGGTGGAGGAGAGGGTCAAAAAAACCATCAATGATGAACGGATTCACATTCAGCGCAGTGCCTTTATTTCCAATCCTTCCAAGGTATCCAAAACAGATTCATTTGGCTTCCAAACCATCCAAGAGACCATCACGGAAACCTTCCCCTCCACCTTGGTTTCTCCCTACTTGGTAGTGGGCGGCACAGACTCCCGTCACTTCAATGAAATTTCAGATGATATCTATCGGTTCTCAGCCATCAAGCTCAACAAAGGAAACATCAAGTCATTTCATGGCCTCAACGAACGAATTCCAGTAAGTGACTTTGAAAATTCTATCCGCTTTTATCATCAATTGATTCTAAACGCTACAGAAAACTAAGTCCATGCATTAACCGATCAAAAAATGGCCGAATTTTTCTATAACAAAGGGTTTGAACTGAAAATATCCTATATCTATTTTAACGAAAGATAAAAAAATGACACCGAACTTATGCCCGGTGTCATTTGTAATTATTTCAACATGGATTATCTTATCTCTATGGTTTGAGTAGGGGTATTCCAGCCACCAATTTCAATCAATGCATCAGTACTTTTCAGTTTGTCATAGCTTACTGTAATTGTCTTCTCTTCCCCAGGCACCAATGAAACATAGTTGTCACTAAAGAAAGTAGGCAAGAGCCTCTCCCTAGTGTCTGCATCAACCAAAGAAAGTCGGTTAAAGAAAGACACGGTATTATCCGCTGAATTGCTTACTGTCACACTGATTTCGCTATCGGAAATCTTGGTAGCCTCCACTTTCAACTGAGCGCTGGCCATTTCTTGCAATCCAGAATAGTTGCCTTCTGCATCCGGTATCCAATAAAAGTTATCACTGACTAACTCTTGGTCCACATTCAAGAGCTGTACCGCCAAAAACAGGCCTTTTTCATTACTCAACTCTTGAATGCTCTTCTGAAGGGACATGATCAAACGGATACTGGCCGGTTCGATGTAGTTAAATACTTGAGTCAATCGTTTGCTCTTACCATCCATGTCATAAGCTGTCACTCGAAGCATCAGGTCATGCTGCTGCTCAAAAGTATTGTTGGCGATCATGATATTTCCTTTCACAGGGTCATACATGGCATGCAAAGCCTCACTTCCTTCGCGAAGCCCATAGAGACAAGCATTCGGATCCAGGTAATAGTCATACATCTGTCCACGAAGCGCCGTCCAAGGATTCTGAGTTTTCCAAATGATCACCCCAGTATACCAATCCCACATGTGGGCCGTAAAGCCTTCCATCAAGCCCCTGTATTGGTTGTAATTCACCAACTGGGCTTTGGTCGCAAAATCTTCCATATCACGTGGTGTACCATAAGGTTCCATGGAATTGCCATAGTCAATATATTTGTGATAAGTCCAGACTTCATCCTTTACCTTCTCAGTACCTTCCATTTCAATTGGAATCACTTGGTTTTCTTCCGGTAAAAATCGTCTTAATGAAACAGCATCTCCAGTTCCCACAGAGCCTACTTCTGAGTTAAATGGCCAGGTGCGCTCTGCCCAGAAAGTACTGATATCCTGAATACCATAAGGGCCATCACCGTTTCCTCCTTTAAAATTATAAGACATTTCATCCGAATTGGAATAATCGATAAACCAACGGGTCCCGTCGTATTCCGGTAAAATCTCCTCTTTGATGGCATGCATGATATCTGCTGGGGGAGTAATCTCATTTCCGCCACACCAGATGGCCAAAGAGGCATGATTACGAAGCATTTTCACGACATCTTTGGCAGATTCAATAAACAAGGAATGATCATCCGGGTATTGTCTGCGGGTCCATTGGTCTTCCTTCTTTTTGGGGTCTAACCAACGGCCGTTACAATCTCCTGACATCCAAAAGTCCTGAATGACCAACAATCCGTATTTGTCACAAGCTTCATAAAACTCTGGACGCTCTGGCAAGGCTCCTCCCCAAATTCGGATCAGGTTTAGATTCATATCCCTATGGAATCGGATTTCAGCATCATACCTTTCTTTGGAAAACCTCAACATGGCATCCGAGATGATCCAGTTCCCTCCTTTGATAAAGATCTTCTGCCCATTTACGGAAATTTGCTTACTCAGCGTATGGGCATTCCAATCTGTCTGAATCTCTCTTACCCCAAAGGTTACTTTTTCGCTGTCAGAAGTCTGGCCATCCGTCAGGAATTTTATATCCATATCATAAAGGTTTTGCTCTCCATAGCCACTTGGCCACCATAATTTTGGGGCTTCCAAGATAAAATCCGGCAAATCTACCTCAACGGTTTTATGAGCTTTAAGACTCACTGTTTTGCTCACCGTCTGCCCAGCTAAAGTATATTGCAAAGTTCCCTTCACGGGAACAGAAAGAGTATTTTGAAGTTCTGCTGACACTTTGATGGTAGCAGGATCTTGTTCTTCTCCAGGCTTTCTTACACCTTCCACCAAGGTGACAATGTGGGGATTCTTCAAGTTGACGGCCCCGGTTTTTTCAATAAAAACCTTGTCCCAGATCCCTGTATTTCGATCTCTAACAGGTTGGATCCAATCCCAGCCGGCAGTATACTGCAGGGCCACTCCTTTGGCAATGGTCCCATCGCCCCCTTGCCCTCCATTGGGATTCCCCACATGATCCGCTGGATGCACCAGAACAGCCAACCTGTTTTTTCCATTCTCAGCCAAGAAGGACGTAATGTTAAATTGCTTACGCAAATACATGCCTTTGTAGGGTTCCGCATTGACTTTTTGGCCGTTTAGAAAAACCTCTACACTGTAGTTGATTCCTCGGAAACTTAACCAAACTTGCTCTCCTTCTTTGGCTTTTTCGGTGAAATCTTTGGCAAACCAATAGGTATAATGTTCACGGCCTGTTTCATAAATGTCCTTGATTTTTTCATTGTTCATGCCGTAGAATGGGTCAGGAACTTTACCATTATTGAGTAGGGTGGTAAGCACCGTACCGGGAACAGTGGCCGGCATCCACTTTTCTAAGGAATAGTCAGTGCTGGAGAGTTCAGAGCCTGTGGCCTTAGTATCTCCAATGGGATTACAGTACCATTCACTGTTTAATTCATAGCGATTCTGTGCCGCAGCAATCTGAATACAGCACAAAGTGAGTACACAGATTTTGAAGAATAGGTAAGAAATTTTCATAGGTTTTGTATAGGTTGAATAGGTAAATAAGTTCTCTGATTATCCGCTTTGATGCCAGTAACCATACATCCTTTGCTCAAGTGGTCGGAAGCCTGAAGCCTGAAGACCGAAGCAGTTGATACTTTAATCAAAAGGGTATTTTCTACTCGCTTTTAATCTTTACTGGTAGAATTGCGGATATACATAATAAGTTTTGTAAAAATTTTACAAAACACACTTAAATATAGCAAATAATTTTATTATCTATTTCATTTACTTAAATCTACGCAATTAATTCAACCATAAAATTCAAATTTTACACCCAAAGATTCCATTTAGGTTTATTTTGTAAGCTCATTAAATCTCAAACCAAATGGTTACCCAAAGCTACCCAGACAGCTAATTAAGTAAGTTTCCTTTTGATCAGATTCCATTAGTTTGGCCATAGAAAGCACATCCGGTATGGCTATCAATTCCTTAAAACTATTATCTTAGCAGAAAGCAACTAACATTTTTTATATTCAAAACATGAGCCTAATTGAATGGATTGGGGAATCCATAAGCCCCAAAAAGGTAGGAAACATTGCAAATGAAGCACCTGCTTACAGCCGAAAATCAAAAGTATTTATCATCCTGAACTTTATCATTTCAGGATTGATTTTAGCGAGCTATTATTATCTCCTCTTCCGTAATGAACCTTCTATAAGTATCAAGGAGATTGGTTTTAGCAGTATTATTATCCTGTGCTATTTATTGATGAGTTACTACTTCAAACCAAAGCCAGATTATGATAATGTTGGAATATTTGGAGGGATCATTGATCATCCCTTTAGAATTTCAGATGATTTCAATAGGATCCTAATCGTGTTGAAAATACTGCTTATTCCTGGTAGGTATGTTGCGTCTTCTATCCGGGATTTTTATAAATTCGTTAAAATCACTAGAAATTAAGAAATACTAAAATGACCCTTTCTGAAGTACTCAGCCAGCTTGAAGCCTTGGGCAGTGAAAGAATGCGGCTCCAAAATGCCAAGCGAGGAGCGCATGATAACCAATACGGTGTCAAAATGGGAGACATCCGTGCTTTGGCAAAGAAAATAAAAAGCGACCACCCACTGGCGCTTCAACTTTGGGCTACTGAAAACATCGATGCCAGATTAGTGGCCATCCTGATCATGAAACCAAAGGAGCTTTCTGACAAGGAATTGGACGAAATGGTCAAATCCCTGAAATTCTCTCAGGTTTCAGATTGGTTCAATTCCTATGTGATCAAAGAACATCCAAATAAAACAGCTTTCAGGGAAGCTTGGATGAACGATAAAAACCCTTGGGCTGCTCGAGCTGGATGGAACCTCACCAGTAGCTTGATCAACAAAGGAGCAGAAGGATTTGACCTTAATGCTATACTCGATCGATTGGAAAAGGAAATGGGCAGTGCTGCCCCTGAAGCGCAATGGACCATGAATTTCAGCTTGGCCCATATTGGGATTCATCATCCTGAATATCGGCAAAGAGCCCTTGAAATAGGAGAAAAGCTAGGACTTTATAGGGATTACCCTACTTCTAAAGGCTGTACCTCACCCTTTGCCCCTATCTGGATCAATGAAATGGTCAGCCGTAAAAAATAGTTTTACTACAGTTGCTCAAGCTTGATTTTATGATATTGAATGTTGATTATCTCCTTGCTTACCAGCAAACACATTTTCTTAAGGCATTATAAAAAAAATCGAACATATAAGTTAAAAGGATCTGCAGGTATATGCTCGTTGGCCCCCATTAAGAAAATGAAGGATCTAATTTACATATTGACTGTCTTGACATTTTTTGGATGTGGTAATACGGTGAAAAAAGAAACTACCACTACCTCTGACAGAATGGAACTTGTTCCTGAACCTGATAAAGACCTGAGAGAAGAACATGAAAAGTCAATGGAAAAAAATTCAGAGCAAGCTGCCTCTACTACTTACATGGGGAAAACTGAGGATTTTTTGAACCTTAAAGACAAAGAACTTCAAGCAGATTTCTTTTACAAGCTAGATTCAATAAGAAAGGTGCAATATCCTAACAATGATCAAGAAGCTTCAATAACGGTCGACTTGACACCAGAATATTTGATTGAGTTTCTCGCTGACATTAACTCAGACTCTCTAACTGCAAATAAACAGTTCGAAAAAGAGTATCATTTTAATATAGCTCCCAAAGATTATACAGGCTCCGAGATTTGTAAAGACAAAATTGCTGTGAGTTTTGACGCTGAGAATTGCTCGTTTAGACTGAATATTTACAACACCTTTCTAGTTGAACCCGATTGGTGTACAGAATCAATGGCCGTTTATGGATTCAAAATCAAAAATGATGAAATCGTTGACTTTTGGAGACAAGAAGCAGGATAAAAAATAAAAACGTGTGCCAATAACGGTTCCATGAATAATCATTGTTCCCATTGTCTGACAAAGCCATAAATTAGAAGAAATAGTGGAAGTAATCGAAGAAGGTGAAATGCCATTGGAATCTTATAGCTTCATGGGAATGCACAGTGAAGCCAATCTTACGGAAACTGAAAATCAGCATTGATGAATTAGGCAAAAAAACAAATGGCTGCTTTAAAACCACTTATCTTACTTCTTTTTCAAAAGATCCAGATAAAGTGCTTCTACCTTATCTCTTGCCCAAGGAGTTTTCCTAAGAAACTTAAGACTGCTTTTGATACTTGGGTCATTGATAAAACAATTGATGCGCACCATGTCGCCAAGGTTTTCCCAGCCATAGTATTTCACCAAAACTGTAATAATTTGCTCAAGTTTTACCCCGTGCATGGGGTTATTGGGTTGTTCTTCCATGGAATAGACACATTATACTGATTTATAAAGATACTTGAATTACCTTTGTTCCATGACACTTTTAAGCATAAATCAAAAAGCAATATTATCAAGCCTTGGCTTCGACGCACTCAATGAAATGCAGGAAGCCACTGTAGCGGCCTCCAGTAAACACTCCAAGATCAAGCTTTTAGCTCCTACGGGAAGTGGTAAAACGGTAGCCTATTTGATGAGCATTTTGCCCAAACTCGAAGAAAAGGAAGGTGTTCAAGCGCTGATCTTAGCACCTACAAGGGAGCTGGTCTTGCAGATTGAAAGTGTCTTAAAGCAAATGAAGCTGCCCGTAAAGGTCAATGCCTGCTATGGAGGGCACCTTTTCAGCATAGAAAGAAAAAACTTCTCTGTGCCACCGACCATTTTGGTGGGTACTCCCGGAAGGATCAAAGACCATCTCGAAAGAGGAACCTTTGACCCCAAAGGTATTTCCCAACTTGTTTTTGATGAGTTTGACAAAGCTTTGGAACTGGGTTTCACAGGGCAGATGCGTTATATAACCAGTCAGCTTTTTAATGTAAAAGATAAAATTTTGGTTTCTGCAACAGACGGAATTGAAATACCCTATTTTTTGGATTTCGACGATCATTACACAGTGGAAGCGGAAGGAGAAGGCAAGCCCAGCATACAAATCAAAAAATTGGTTACTCCAAAAGGCGAAAAGCTAGAAGGTTTGCTTTCATTGATTCAAAATCTCAAAGCAGGTCAAAATGTGATCGTATTTGCTAACCACAGGGACGCTTGTGACCGAATAGGAGAATTTCTGGACCAACATCAAATCATTTTCTCCCTCTTTAGAGGTGGCTTGGAGCAGGATGAAAGAGAATCCCAGCTAACCAAGTTCAGAAATGGCAGTGCCCAGGTCTTGATTGCTACGGACATTGCTTCTCGAGGCATTGATATTCCGGCCTTGGATTATGTGGTTCATTTTCAAATTCCATCTCAGGAGACTACCTTTTTACACCGAAATGGGAGAACAGCCAGAATGAAAGCTTCAGGAACCAGTGTGCTGATCATGTCAGAAACAGATTATTTACCACCCTACCTGACACATCAACCTGAAACTCTTCTTCTCCATGAGGGAGAAAAGAACATCGAGCCTCCATTTGCTACTTTGCACATCAACAAAGGCAAAAAACATAAGGTAAACAAAATCGATTTGGTGGGCTTTTTCCTTCAATTTGACTTTATGGATAAAGAGGATTTGGGCCTGATCGAAGTGAAGGATTTTTTCTCCTATGTGGCCATAAAACGCGGCAAATACCAACAGGCGATTGATGCCTCCAAATCTCATAAAATCAAAAGGAAATCCATCAAAGTGAGTTTGGCAAAATAAGATTGCCAATTTGATCACTATTTTGGAAGCTTTTTTGTGTGTCGTGCCAAGCCATAAAAAAAGCTGCTTGTCATAGACAAAGCAGCTCTGTTAGGGTGATCTTTCAACTTTCTCAGGATTTCTTCTTGAGCACTACCGGCTCTTGAATTTTATTGACCATATACTCCATAAATGCTTTAAGATCTTGGTAGTCCGAGGGCTGTACCATCTCTGTATTCAAATCAAATTTCACATTGATTCTAAGCACGTTGTTATTGGTATCTTCTTGAGGAATATAGATGAACTTGGCCAATCCACTAGGCATGGATATGGCTAATTGTTCCGGATAATCATCCAATTCGTAACCTTCAGGAATGCTGATATTGGCAATATAATTGTCAGAAAACACGTAGTTAAAATCAACTGGAAAATTCCTGTCATCGATCTTAAATGGATTTTCCTTGTGCCTTTTTACCATAATGGGATTGATGAGCAAAAGCTCCGCAGAAGTGTTCATCGGCATATTGACCATAAAACTACTTTCCACTTGTCTTCTTTTGCTTTCCAGATCCTTCACTTCAAGGCCCATTACATTGACCTCATCCTTGTCCAACATCTTTTCCAATTTCTCTTCATCCAAATCATCATTTCTCTCTAAAAACGACACTGCATCATAATCCAAATAACGCACGGTGTGGCCAAAATGAATTGAATCCGCCTCCAAAGAAATATTGACCATTTGTTTGATTCCTGACTTATGTTCCAAGTTCATTCTGATCAAATCACTTCCCTCTTCTTTCACCAGAAAACCGCCTTCGACATGATACGCTAGAGGCAAATAACCGAACGGAACATGCTCATGGGAAGTATCCGCAAACACCACTTCTCCGTCTATAGTAGCTTTTACGATAAGCCTATTGAACTGCCTCACAAATGGAAATTGAACCAAGTAGGATCTACCATTTCCTTTGCTACTGATAAGTAATGGATCTGCTTCAATCCCATTGGCACGTAACATGGCAATCATTAGAAGATTCAACTCTGTTTTGCTCCCGACTTTATTGGTCACTAACTTTTTGATGTTTTGATCTGGCACAAAACCGCCTTCGTCGTTGAGCGTATATTTTTCTTTAATCAGCTGATAAATATATTCTGCCTTCTCGGCCTCTGTCTCTCCTTCGATGTCTACTTCAGCAAGGTCTTTAAATGTCCCATTATTTCGGAAGTAAGACCTAAATGCGTCTATTTCAAATATCTCGTCAGCCAATTTTTGCCAATTACTTAATACAGATTCATAATGCCCCATGTTCCCATAGTCCTTATATCCAGCCAACTGAAATTCTATTTTATCCAGATAGTCCACGAAATTGTTCATGTAAGGCTCAGACTGCACAGACTTAAGGTTGGTCAAAGTCCATTCATTTTCTCCAAAATTATTGACTCTATTTTGGTTGGCCACCACAAAATGTTCTCCCTGGCCTAGAAACCGGTAATCCAGGTATTCTGGGATATCGATTTTATAACGGGAAAAAACTGTCGGAATATCATTCTGAAACTGCCATCCATCCAAAAAAGTAATGTTTTCAAAGTAATGGTCATATTCATATTCAATGATTGATCCTTCCTTTACATTTGGAAAAGTAAACCTGATTTCCTTATAGCCATTTCCAAGGTCAGTCTCAAAGAAATCCTTCTTGGACATCTTGGTAATTACTTCTTTGCCATTTTCAAGGTTCATCACTTGCGCTTTTAGGCCCGTAATGGCTTCCACCTTATTTTCACCTTCATAATAGGTAATGGTGATATCTGCATAATCCTTGGCCTTGCTATCAAAAATCTTTAGTCTTCTCTTTATCTCCGTAACCAATCGGCCATTGGAAAAGAACCCAATCCCTTGCTCACCTAAAACGATAGCAGCAGCTTCAGGCTCAAAAGCACATGAGGTCATCTCTAGTTCCTCTGAACTGTATTTCCCCAACTTTACCTCATAATCCTGGGCAAAAGAGGACAAGGAAAACAGCATTAAAAAGACCATTATAGCAAAGGCCCTAAGTAGGTGGTACATATTGTGTGTCATTTCTTTAAAAATATCGGTTGATCATCTAGCTTTTCTATTTGCTTGAGTGTCTTAGTGATTGTCTCTTCATCCACATCTTCAGGAAAATGAAACTTTATGACTCTGGCAATTTTTAATAAATTATCTTCAAGAACTTGGTGCTTTTTATAATCAAAATAATCCTCAGTAAGGTCCAAATCTACCTCTCCACTTTCCAGTTCCATTTCATCGGGGCTGGCAATCTCAATATTCTCCTCCCAATGCATATTAAAATTCAAAATATCATCCGCTTTGATGGTCTGGTACTTTGGTTTGATAATTAGCCTCTTGCTGGTGCTTTGATAAAACTGCTGTAAAAAAGTTTCATGATTTAGAATGGCCTTCGGCACGATTTGCTGATTATCTACATTGAGATCAAATTTCTCAATATGAGCGCCACTAAAATCCAAATCATAATAGATATGCTTTTCAACTTCCTTTTCATTAAAGTGACGCTGCACTGCCAAATAGGTCTGTGCTGCAAACCCTGTCATTTCTTTGGTTTGCTTGATCCTGGCCATTCCTTGGCCCAGCAGCTCAATCTTTGAATTGTTTTTGATCTGGTTATAATCAGTAGACTGATAAGCGGGAGTTTTGACGAGCTTTCCTCCTTCTTCAGTAATGACCAGCACATGTCTGTCCATCGTAAAATCCCCTAAAAAACCTGCAGGCAAAGTACTGGAGGTACATTCCAGCCAAACCGTATCCTGCTCCATGGGAACTTGCAATATGGCATGGTTGAACTGGTTTGACGGAAAATCCACATCAATGTCATTTTCATCACTTCCTGCCTTTACCAAAACATAATTCGCATTGATTCCAGCCTCTTTAAGCATGGCATTCATAAACATGCTTAGAGCTTTACAATCGCCATACTTGGCCTCAAAGACTTCCGTGGCATACATGGGCATGAAGCCTCCGATCCCCAACTGGATACTTACATAGCGATAATTATCCTGCATGTATTTATACAATATTTGAATCTTTTCCAGCTCCGACTCAAGCCCCTCTGTAAGTTCAGCGACTTTGGCTTTCGCATCTGGAGACAAGTCATCCTTGCCTTGATTAAGCTGATAGATCCAATTACCAAAACCTCCCCAAGTCTCCATATTGGACGCATAGCCTTCCATAGTAAAATCCTTTGGGGCAATTTTCACCATGGCGATACTATCCTCATCTGGTTTATCATCTGAAAGTTTGATGAGATTCTCGAGCTCCCAATGCATCTTGACCTTACCTTCAGAGTTGGACACTTTGGCTTCCTGATCGATATTCTTTACCAGATACCTGACCTCCATATTTTCAGGATAAATTAAATTAAGTTCAGCCTTTTCAACCAACTGCATTTTATTTCCTTCAGGCCTCCAAGTAGGGAATGACATGTTCCCCCTCTTTTTAGTGGTATATTCAAATTCAATTTCTAAGGGAAATTTACCGGCATGTAATTCAAAATATTTTAACCTGCTATCTTCAAAAACCGAATAATCAGAAATGAGAGAGACATCGTTCAGGTCTTTTAATTTCAGTTTATCGATTGTTTTTCCTGATGCCTTATCCGTAATCACTCCACTAAAATCTTCAATCGAAATCAGATCATTGTAAAAAATGGTAATCAGACCATCTTCCAACCCATCTTTGTTGAGCACGGTGACTTTTTTCTTCACAGTCTCCAGTACTTCAAAATCAGGAGTCAGTTCAACATCAAGTGTCTTGATGACCCTGGAATTAAACAGTACCAGTTTTTTATCAGTTTGGGCAAATACTTCACTTTTATAAAAAAACAGTGAAAATAGGGACCCCAAGAGTGCCCACTTAAAAAGGAGTTTCATTTTAAAATGTGTGGAATTATTAAAATTAAAAACAAATACAAACCTAAATCAAGTAAATAATTTCTGTAAAACAATAAGTATTACCAAAAAACGTTTCCGAAATTACGCTTGATGTAAGCAAAAAGCTAAAAACCAACAGGTTTAATAATGTACGGCCTTTTGTGTATATTCGCTTTTTAATTTATCATAACCATACTTCATGAGTCAGTTAATTATTAACAGTTTTGAGGAATTCGAAGAATATATCGGTAAAGATTTAGGAATTTCTGAATATCACACCATCACCCAAGAGCAAATCAACAAATTTGCTGATGCCACCTTGGATCACCAATGGATCCACACCAATCCTGAAAAAGCCAAGGCTGAAGGCGCCTTTGGCAACACCATCGCCCATGGGTACCTTACCCTTTCTCTCGTACCTTTTCTTTGGGAACAAATTGTTCAGGTAAACAACCTGAAGATGCTGGTAAATTATGGCATTGAGTCGTTGCGTTTTGCACAGCCTGTAGTAGTGGACAGTGAAGTAAGGCTCCATGCCAAACTGGCAAATATCACCGATTTGAGAGGCACAGTAAAGACAGAAATGGAAATAAAGCTGGAAATCAAAGACCAAAGGAAACCGGCTTTTACAGGCAAATTGGTTTTCTTGTATCATTTCAAGTAATTCTAGCATATTACTAAAAAGGTTTGTTTTTGCGGAACTATAAACTATATTTATAGTAGTTCTATCAAAAACAAACCGATGCTCAAAGCAACATTCCTCCTTTTTTCACTTGCGGCCTTTTTTCTCTTTTCTTGTGGCCAAAATTCTTCTGAATCCATTACCAAAGTTGAATCTCTTTCACTTGTAGTAAAAGACTCCATCGACATCTCCTATTTGGGCAAACTAATGCTACAGGATGTGGACACCAAAAACAATCGACTTTTGCTATATGATCAACAGCAAAGGTTGTTTCTCATCACAAATATGAAAGGTGATATCCTCCATCAATTTGGCAAGCAAAAAGACAGCAAAGGCGGCGTCAACTACCAATATGGTCCAGCCAAGTTTTTCAAAGAAGGACAGATACAAATTATAGGCATGCAGGGATTTTCTTGGTTTGACTTCAATGGGGAACTTCTCGATCACAAAAAATTCACCAACGCAGAACCTCCTTCATTTTCTGCACGACCTATGCTGGCTGAAGAGTTTACCCTCATTGATGGTAAGTATTTGGGGAAAGCCGTCCGAGCGCGTGGCCAGTACAGTATCATTGATCCAGAATTCTATGATGAATTTCAATTATTAGCTTGGTTTGACACTAAAGAAGCTACCTATGAACGTGTCTTTGGATTAGAAAATGAGAGTTTGTTCAAAAACGGAATGGCCTATGATGTCACTGAAATGATGCCCACTCACACTTACTTCGACAATAAAATTTTCATTGTGGTTGGCGTGGATCCTCACTTAAACATTTACCAGTCCCAAACACCTTATCGTTTACTTTCCCGCATTCCACTCCAATATTCACCTTTTTTCCAAAGTGAAGGCGAGGAGCCAGCCAAAGCTGATCCTTTGGCCATCAAAGGACCAGGTGCTTCTGGACACACACAAAACCTCAAGGCCACCTCAAAATACCTAATCACCAGCTTTGTGTCAGGCCATGACCTTGACAAAGAAACTGATGGTATTCGCCCCCAATCTTCTGAACATTTTTACATCATGGACCATGAAGGAAAAATGATGGCTATACTTGACAATACATTTGACATCAACCTTAGAGAGTTCACCACCCGGAATGACGAAATATGGGCTGTAAAAAAAATCAGTCAAGAGGTAGAGGAAGACTTTATTCGTATCTACAGAATGGCCATAGAGAAGCAATAGGCCCTAGAACTTAATTAACATGCGTTGAAAAAATCTGATTATCCGCTATGATGCCAGTAACCATACATCCTTTACTCAAGTGGTCGGAAGCCTGTCTAACTGCCAGGTAGATCTGAAGACCGAAGCAGTTGATACCTTAATCAAAAGGGTAGTTTCTACTCGCTTTTAATCTTTACTGGTAAAATTGCGGATATACAAAAAAAATAGCCTCCAAGAGAGGCTACTTTTTTGTTGTTAAACCAAAATAAAATATTTTTAATCTAGACGATTTCTTTCTTCTGTACTTCCACTTCTATTGGACACTTTAAAATTCTCACCTTTTGAGAATTTCCATCGCAATGTCAATCTAACGGCCTGCTGGCTATTGTATTGCTGTATATCTGTATTGATATCCCCAAAATTCACATTCCCCCTGAATGTTCTCATGCGGAAAATATCATTTCCATTGACGGTTAAAGAAAATTTATCATCTTTGAAAGTCTTGGTGACCCCTGCATCTACCCAACCAAACCCTTTGGCTTCCAACTGTCCTTCTAAAAATGGGCTCAAATACATACCAACCAATTCCACTTTAAATCCTTTGGGAAGCGTGATATTATGTTGGGTTCTAGCCATATAGCTAAACTGACTAACATCCAAAAACTCATCCCCCAATTGAGATTGATACGCTTTATAGTATAAGTTGATCATATTACTTGTACTGTACCATTCAGCTAATTCCACAGGTATCATCATCCTCAAACTTAAATCTTCAGATTTATCAAAATTCTGGACCTGCAAGGTTGTTTTCCGTGTCGCTTCATCCTGCGTCATCACCTGACCAAAAGCGTTGGTCGTTTTTGCGTAGGCCAAAGTAAACTGGTAAGCACCTTTGATCACATGGCTCATTTCGATATTGTTAGCATATTGAGGTTTTAGATTAGGATTCCCCTGTTCTGTAGTCAATGGATCCACATAAAACACAAATGGATTCAGCAATCGGTAGTTGGGCCGTGTAATCCTTCTATTGACATTATAGTTGATCTGATAATTTTCAGAGACCTTATGCTGCAAGAATACCGTCGGGAAAAGATTTAAATATTCCTGCTTATTTACCTCATTGAGCGTGACAGAGTTACCGGTGATATCTGAATATTCCAGACGTAAGCCTGCTTGAAACTCAAACTTTTCACTCAGCGGCGTATTCAAAGAAGCATAGGCCGCATATACATTTTCATTATAGATAAAATGATTGCTATTTGGATCCGGTTCGAAAGGTTCTTCCTCCACACTTCTGGAGATCATCAAGACATTGTCAGACTCTACCCAACTTCCTTTAAGACCTGACTCAAGCTTGGCCTTTTCACCCAAAGACTTGGTGAAGTCAGTCTTAGCTGTGAAGATGGTATAATTCATCTTATTTTCTGTGAAAATTCTATCAGTATCCCCTCCTTCAAAATCTTCATTTAGCCAGTAGTCATTGGTCAACAAACTGGTGGATCCACCATCAACAGCCGTGTAATCTATATCTGCTGTAAGTTTGGTACCCATTGTATCCAAGTTTCCAACATAATGGAAATTGCCGAAGATCCTCTGATTATCATCATCACCATCATTCAGGGCCCTAAGGTGGTTAAGCTCATTACTTCCAGGGTTAGAAATGTCTGTCTGGGAATTGCCATCGTTTTTCCCACTGTAGTCTGAAGCTTGGAGGTTTATACCAACCGAATGCTTATCATTGATTTGGTAATCGGCTCCACCATTGAAGTACACACTTTTTCCTCCCAGTTTCAATAATGCATTCTGATCGAACACTGACAATCCTTCATCCAGCTGAAATCTACGGATAATGTCCAAGTCTATATTTCGAACCCAACTGCTATAGTTCAGATTAGCATTGGTAGTCCATTTACCTCGCTTAACATTTAAACTTGCTCCTGCAAAAGGTGCGTTTCTGCCATTATAAAAATTACCTGCCTGGACGCTTCCATTCATTCCATTATAGTCATTCTTCTTCAACTTGATATTGAGCACTCCTGCAGCTCCTTCCGCATCATATTTGGCTGGAGGGTTACTGATCACTTCTATGCTCTTGATATTATCAGCCGGCATCGCCCTCAAAAAGTCCGCGAGTTCTTTGGCACTCATATAAGTCTGCCTGTCATCCAACAATACTATCACCCCAGAACGTCCGTTGAGATTAATATTCCCATCACTATCTACATAGACCCCTGGAGACCTTCCGATCACTTCCAATGCATTACTACCCTCTGCCATTACAGTTCCTTCAATGTTTACCACGGTTCTGTCGGCTTGAATAGTAACTTCAGGACGACTACTTCTCACTTCCACTTCATCAAGTGAAGTAGCTTCCTCCTCTAGGTTGATGGTTCCCATATTTTTTTTGGAAACTCCTTCCAAATTGATTTGCTCAGAAGTGTAGGTTTTAAAACCAATGGTGGAAACATTCAAAACTGCCATTCCAGACTTTTCGGTCTTAATGGAAAAGTTTCCTCGATCATCCGAAACAGCTCCAGAGATCATTTCTCCTGTTGCCGCTGTCACCAATGCCACATTGGCAAAAGGGAGCACTTCACCTTTGGCATCCTGAACTTTACCATAAAGCTCATGGCTATCCTGAGCCAAGGCATGGCTGGAGATCAAAAGGAAAGAAAATATTATAACGAATAATTGGTAAGATGTTCTCATGTGACTGTTTCAATTGCAAATCCTTCTCACCACCTTGAAAAACTAATGCCAAGAAAAGAAACAGGCCGAAACACTCAACAGGAAGTGTTTTTAGGCAATAGACCAAAAAACATCTGTATCAAAACCGTACAGTCCGATCGTACGGTTTATGAACAGTTCCACAAATAAAAATCCCCGATCCACCAATGTGAACCGAGGACTTTCTCAGTTAATTTTAATCTTTGAGGGCTTATTTAGCCGCTGCGTATCTTTTACCTACTTCTTCCCAGTTTACTACATTCCAGAAAGCAGTAATATAGTCAGGTCTTCTGTTTTGGTAATTCAAATAGTATGCGTGCTCCCACACGTCCAAGCCAAGGATAGGAGTACCTTTAGCTTCAGCTATGTCCATTACAGGATTGTCTTGATTAGGAGTAGAGGATACAAAAAGCTCACCGCTTCCATCTACACTTAACCATGCCCAACCAGAACCAAAGCGGGTAGCTGCTGCATTGTCAAATTCTTCTTTCAGCTTATCAAACGAGCCAAATTTGGCATCAATCGCCGCAGCTAAATCCCCAGATGGAGCGCCACCACCGTTTGGTGACAAAATTGTCCAGAATAGAGAGTGGTTATAGTGTCCACCGCCATTATTTCTTACCGCTCCGTTAGAGCCGGCCACTTTCATCAAATCTTCTAGGCTTTTTCCTTCCAGATCAGTACCCTCAATAGCAGCGTTCAATTTGGTAACATAACCATTGTGGTGTTTTCCGTGGTGGATTTCCATTGTCTTTGCATCGATATTTGGTTCCAATGCATTTACGTCATAAGGTAATTGTGGTAACTCAAAAGCCATTGTTTATAAAATTTTATAGTTAAACATTAAATAATTATTTCTTTTTTAAATCACTTACCAATCAAACCAAGTTAATTTAAAAATGGTTCTCCGAAAGGCCCATAATACTAATTTCTCAATTTTTTAAAAAAAGCATCCAACAGTGCCTTGGATTCTTTTTCCATCAAACCTCTGCTGATTTTGGTCTTGGGATGTAAAACCCCTTCCTTCAATCGCCCATAGCCTCTTCTGGGATCAGATGCTGCAAAATGGATGCCACCAAGCTGGGCCCAAAAACTTGCGCCTGCACACATCACACATGGCTCTAATGTAACATAAAGCTCACATTCTGTGAGGTATTTGGCCCCCAGAGAGTTTGATGCTGCAGTAATCGCCAAAATCTCTGCATGGGCAGTTACATCCGTCAGTTTCTCGGTTTGATTATAGGCCCTGGCGATGATCCTATTCCTACAAACCATCACAGCACCTACTGGAATTTCCTCTTCTTCAAAAGCAATCTTGGCCTGCTTTAAGGCCTCATTCATAAAATATTCGGGTGAGTATAATTCCATTGATCCTATTTTGGCCATTGAAGTTAAGTTAAATTTGTAAAGCGACAAAACCTCAACCTCCTCCAAAAGCACAATAATTTAAAAATGAGGCAAAAAAAAAGCGGCCTCAGCCGCTTTCAATATTTTATTAAAACAGTAAGTCAAAGACTTCATTCCGGACGCCTTCATTGATAACGAGTGCCAAGATCAACGACACGACCAAACCAATGGTCGCTTTCATAACATCATTGCTAGCCATCCTATATGCCCTGACCAAACGTGCTTTTCTCTTCTGTAGTTTCTTTGATTTTGCCAATGCAATGGCAATCTCCCTTCCACCAAGCAAACCGATAAACACCCAAGTGGTACTCATTGGCATCTTGCTGTACATTTTGAAATAAAACAAAAGGATACAGTATACAAAGTCTACTATGGTAGCAGCCCTAACATCGGTAACTTTTGATTTCTCATTAACAATACCTTGAATCCTATCTCCTTTAAAGTAAAATAAGAAGCCTAATCCAAAGAAAATAAATCCGGCATAAGCGATAAATTCATAGATATTCAAAGCTCTTGGCAAAAACACTGCAATATTTGCGGCATCCTGCATCAACCAAAGTGACCATAAAGTACCAGAAGTAATCCACTGTAAGATATACCAGTAGTTTTTGGCTTTACCTTTAAGATAACTGGTAACAAATTTCTCCAATACAAACCAAGTAACAATAGCGATCACAAAAGCCAGTAAATAGCCTATCAAACTCTTCTGAACCACTCCACCGATGGTACCTGCCTTATAAGTAAATACATTCAGCAACAAGAAAGTCGTAGACACTGGCATTCTTAGGCGGGTCATCACCATCAATACGATAGGTGCAGCCAATTGCAGAAACACAAATTGCTCCGGCGCTTTGTCCAATCCTTTAACATAAAGACGCTGATAACTCACATCCCCTCCATAGGTAATCCAACTGTAAATGGCCGTTGCTAGGAATATGCCTCCCATAAAGAGCCATAACCAATACCATTTTTTACGTTGGTTGGAAGCGATGAAAGTACCTATGGTCTGGATACTGTCATTACCAATAGCCGAGTAAGCTGCCAGGGTAAATCCAAACCACATTGCAGCATAGGTATATTGCGTGATAAAGCCGGCAATTGACACGAGCACACACAATACCAGTAAAAATGACTTCTCTTTCTTTGTAAAATCAAAAAGTGAATAGGCCGCTTTTGAAAGGGCGTCCTGGTTGATGTTTTGATCTTTTAGCTTAGCCATAGATTTGTTTTAGGCGATTTTTATTTGGCCACAAAGTTAAATAAGATATTAAGAGCATAGTGTTATCAAATTGTTAAGAAGAACCGCCAAGCACCTATCTTCCGGATTTTCAAGCACAATATGCCTTAAATAATTCTTTATACAAAATCAATTAGCTAAAAAAGACAATATTCACAAATAAAATATTGACATTTTTTTCCAAAAACCCTTAATTCGCTCATAATGTTAACATAAGCTTTACATCAATTTTAAAATTATCTATAGTTGTTCGGCTTATTTTGTGAATTACCTTAAATTACGCCTCTATTAATAAAGGACGATTTGAATAAATGACGGAAGAAGCACAGAAAAAAGAATCTTACAATCGGTGGATCATGGTTGCGCAAATGGTATTTGCGCTTATTCTTTTCATGACTTCGATAGATCTTTTGACCGTTTCCCTCCTCAACATGAACAATGAGGTAGCCAATGAAATATTCATGGCCACTAACAATCCTTTTGTCGGGCTGTTTATCGGCCTGCTGATGACCGCCCTAATCCAATCTAGCAGTACCGTGACAGCAATGATCGTAGCGGTAGTTGCTTCCGGAAGTTTAAGCATTATGCAGGCGGTCCCTTTGGTAATGGGTGCAAATATCGGCACCACGATTACTTCCACCTTGGTTTCCTTTACTTATATCATGAAGAAAAGTGAATTCCGAAAAGCCATTTCAGCTGGGGTACTTCATGATCTTTTCAATATTTTCACAGTGATCATCTTATTGCCACTGGAGTATTACTTTGGTTTCTTAAGTCGAATAGCCACTTATGTATCTGGCAGTCTCTTCAATGCCTCTGGAAGTTTAGGTCAGGATTACACCTATAATATCATCTTTACCAGGTCCATTAGTAAAACTTTGATTGAATGGATAGATTTCCCCATAGTGGCGCTGATCATTAGTGTCATTTTACTCTTCCTCTCGATCAAAATTCTATCTTCCTCTGTTTACAAGACATTTGTATCCACTAGTTTCAAACAAGTAAGTAAGCATATCTTTAAATATTCTTATCGTGCTTTCGCCTATGGGGTGTTTTTCACTGCAGCTGTCCAATCAAGTACCGTGACCACTTCACTGCTAGTTCCGGCTGTGGCTACCAAAAAAGTATCGCTCAATAAGGTTTTTCCTTTTATTATTGGAGCCAATATAGGCACTACTATCACTGCTGCCATCGCGGCGATTTATAAAACAGAAGCTGCCATAGCCATAGCCATTGTCCATTTTCTTTTCAACTTCATCGGGGCACTGATTTTCTTGCCATTTCCAGCACTGAGGAATATCCCTGTTAAAATGGCCATTTACTTTGGAAAAGAGTCGGCCAAGAAAAAGTTCATCGGAGTGACTTATATTCTTCTGGCCTTTTTTGTGATTCCATTCCTATTGATATATTTCAATAAGGATGGTGATGTCAGGGATTTGGAAGCGGGTAAAAAAATAGAGGTTGTAGAAAAAACACCTGTCAATCAAATGCCATAACATTTTACTTTTCCACTCTTTCTGCCATTTCTTTTAATATGTCTACACTGGAACTGGTACCTATTCTATCCGCTCCCGCCTGAATAAAATCAAGCACTTGGTCTAATGTTTTGATCCCCCCACTGGCCTTGATCCCTACATTGCTGGGCAAATTTTCCCTCATCAATCTAATATCCTCCAATTGGGCGCCAGATGTGGAAAATCCAGTTGAGGTCTTGACATAATCCACGCCGGCATCGCTACAAAGCTTGCAGGCCTCTACCTTTTCTTCATCAGAAAGTAAAGCTGTCTCTATAATTACCTTCAGTATTTTTCCTTCCTCATGACACACAGATGATAACTTCGCCAACTCGATCTTTGGCCAGTTCATTCTAGATTTATAAGCAGACAATGACCATACCACGTCGATTTCATCTGCTCCATTTTTAATGGCTTGTTGGGTTTCAAAGACTTTGGTTTCTGTCATTTGATAACCTAGTGGAAAACCCACCACGGTAACCACTTGAATATCCTCTTTTTGTAATTCCCTTTTTACCTTTTTCACCCAAAAAGGCGGGACACAAACACCTACAAACTGAGAAACCTTCGCCTGTTCAATCAAGGCATTGATGTCACGGTCGGTCAGATCAGGCTTAAGCAAGGTGTGCTCCAGGTATTTTCTCACATCAATCATTGGGGTGCACCTTTACAAAATCCTCCAAATAGCTGTATTTAGGTGTTAAAACACCATTCTTAGCAATGGTTGCTTCTTCTATAATTGGGTTTCCTTCCTCCAATAAAGCTGGAATCACTGCCTTCATCAACTGACTGCCAAAATCAGCAGAGGCATCTCTGGGCAGCTCACAAGGCAAATTATCTATTGCCATCACAGAAATACTCAATTGCTCCCCAAAGGCTGGAATCTCCTCCATGGTTTCCCTGTCCACATCATAAACGGGATCGGCAATGGTACTTGGCTTAATGGTAGTTGGCACAGATCCATCAATATCACAGGTAATATCCGCAATGACAGAAAGGTTGAAATCATCTTTCGCCACATCTTTAGCTGTAAAAAGTTTGGGAGCCCTGGGGTCCCAAAAAGCCGCAGCAAAAAGAATGTCACTTACTTCAGTGTATTTCAAAAAATGGCTTTCATACTTTTCCGGTTGAGAATAAAACTCCTCCTTATCATATTCACCATCAGTTTTTCTTCTGTTATAATCTTCCATGGCCAATTGGGCAAAAACCGGCTCATCGTAATAATTGTTGAGCAATTCCTTAGGACTCACTTCCCTGATGCCTGCCACTTCCAGGATTTCTTTTACCCCATTCCCAACCCGACCATTTCCTGTAATTACCATTTTGATTGGAGGAAGCTGGATATTTCTCACCTCATCATGCAATTCCTTGAGATCAAAGCAATCTTTAGCCCTTTTCATATCAAACAAACTGGCCTTCTTGCCGTAAGTCCATAACCCATTATATCCTCCTACAATCCCCGCCCATCTACCAAAAGCCACTACGCGCTCATTATTTGCACGGAGTACTTCATAATCAATCAATCTGATATTCTTTTCCAACACTGCTCTGAGCAAGCCTCTGTTGTAGGGTTGGGCTTTGATGGTATGCGAAAAGAAAAAGTAGGTTTTATCTGCTATTAATTGATCAATAGGAACTTCTTTAATGCCCATCAGCACATCACAATCACTGACGTCGGAAACAAGTTCTATTCCTGCATTCAGGTACTCTTCATCGATATATGCCCTCAAATCACTTTTTTGCACGACAAATACCGCCTGCCCTTCATAAGTTTCATTCAGATCTTTCAATTGCTCGGGACTAAAAGCCACCCGTCTATCCACGGGAATTTTCCCTTCTTTGATCAAGCCAATTTTCATAAACAGTTTAATTTATGGATATTCGCAAAGCCTTTAAAAATGGCTCATTTTGCAGATTTATTGTTCTAGTTTCTATTCCATAATATAAAAATAAAATACGATAATCTGCTTAATAAACACCCTTCTTGGGAATTGCGAAGAGATAAATTGATATAAGATGACCGAATTGATCATATATGCCGTCCTGTTCATTCTGCTATTTGGACATGCCATCATGGCCTCCATGATGTACAATACAGTTCATAAAGACGAAACATTGGGTCAAAAAGAAAAAAATGAATGGAAACTAAAAGCACTGGTGTTTCCCATTTATTTCTGGAAACAGTACAAACAGACCAAAAAGTAAAGACCAAAGAAAGACCATGTCAAACTTTTGACATGGTCTTTTCTTCCCTATGTGTGTTTAAATTAAGTTGGATTAACCTTTTACCAATTGGACACTGGCCAAAATCTTAATTTGATCGCCCACTACCACACTACCTGCTTCAGTCACTGCATTCCAAGTTAGCCCATATTCTTTTCGACTGATTTTTCCTTCTAACTCAAATCCTGCCTTGGTATTTCCGTAAGGGTCATCTGCTACCCCACCAAAATCAACGGAAAGCTCAATTGGCTTGGTTGTTTCCTTGATGGTCAGCTCACCTTTCAAAACATATTCTCCTCCTTCTTTTTCCAAAACACCATTGGAAAACTTCAGTTGAGGGTATTTCTCTGCATCGAAGAAATCTCCAGATTTTAAGTGTGCATCACGATCTGATTGATTGGTGTCAATACTATCAATGTCGGCAGTAAAACTTACTTTAGCACCATTGAAATCCTCAGATTCCACTTCTGCTTCTCCAGCAAACTTTTTAAATTTTCCGGTTACAGTCGAAATCACCAAATGTTTGGCTTTGAAATTAATTTCAGAGTGTGTTGGGTCGATAGTCCATTTTGTAGTACTCATAACAATTTGATTTTTATAGTTTTATAATTTAAGTTTTAACAATAAATGTATATACACGTATATAACGAAATTTTTTATCCTCTTAGTTTATCCAATAGATCATTTAACTGATTTACTTCTTCTTCACTGAGGTTGATTACTCTATCGTTAAAGTTTTTAATTTCTTCATCCAAAAGCTCCAAAAGCGCTAAGCCCTTCTGCGTAATAGTGATGTCTACTTGCCTCCTATCAGTTGGACACTCTTTTCTTTCCGCAAATCCCTTTAGTTTAAGTTTTTCTACTAAACGAGAAGCGTTGGACATTTTATTAAGCATTCTATCCTGAATAGAAGAAACTGTGATTGGATCAGGATAGTGACCACGTAAAATCCGAAGCACATTATATTGCTCAGGAGAAAGCTCATAAGGCTTAAAAAGCTTACTCTGATGGGTCACCAAATAACTCTGCGTGTACAATAAGTTCACCACTGCTTTGTTATATGGACTCTTAAAGGTCTTCTGTTTAATGGCTTCCTCTATCTTCATTTTATAACTTGCCTTTGTATTTAATGTATATACATCTATTTACACTAAAAGGTTTCACTAAGCAAGAAAAATTTTAAAAATTTACCCTCTTAATATTTCCATGGGAGGTTTGTTGATAATATTTCTTCCATTCAGCCATCCCAAAATCACGGTAATTGCTGTAATGATCACATAAATCACTGCTGCCTCAGCCCATGCCCAGCGAACCGGAAAATCGAAAACAAAAATGCTAAGCAAAGCCGTGGCCATAAAGGACAACAAAATCCCACTTAAGGATGCCAAACTTCCTAAAAAGAAATACTCCAATGTATTAATGGTTCTTACCACAGGGGAGCTTGCCCCTAAAGTTCGCAGCAAAATACTCTCTCTCATCCGCTGGTATTTGCTTATTATCAACGAACTGATCAGCACCAAAATACCGGTGACAATGCTAAAAAGCGCCATAAACTGAATCACAAAGCTGATCTTACTGAGTATTTCCTCTAATGTATCGACGATGGTTCCCAAATTGATCACTGAAATATTCGGAAAGGCCCGGACAATTTCATTTTGTACTTTTGCTGCTTGTGCGTCCGTCTTGGATTTGGTAATGACCACATGGAATTTTGGTGCCTTCTCCAATACATTGGCAGGAAACAATACCAAGAAATTGGTAGAAACCTGTCGGAAATTCACTTCTCTGAAAGACCCCACATAAGTGGTCATTGGCCGGCCTTGTACATTAAAGACCAGCTCATCACCAAGCTTCACCCCAGTGCGTTCAGCATAACCTTTATCAAAAGACACAAAGATGCTGTCTCCTTCACTTTCCACCTTATACAATTTACCTTCTGCTAATTTCTCTGACTCCACCAAAGTATCTCTATAGGTCACCCTAAATTCCCTATTATAAAGCCCTCTGGATCTTTGGTCATCATCAGGCAGCTCATTGTTTTCTGACTTATCCATGCCATTGATCTCATCCAAGCGCATGGTTACAATCGGCACTTCCTGCATAACAGGTAAGCCTTCTTTCTTCACGGCTGCTTTGACTTTATCTACCTGATTGGTCTGTATATCGAAAAAAAGCATATTAGGCTGATCTTCTTTGTCCGCAAACTGCACCTGATCCAACAACTGGTTTTGGATAAAGAATAAGGTAGAAATCATGGCCGTCCCCAAACCGATCGTCGCTATTAATGAGATAGTTTGATTATTGGGTCTATACAAGTTGGCTAAAGACTGCCTAATAGGATAACTAAGGGACAAAGGCAAAAACTTTCTAATCGCCCACATTATGGCCGTCCCCACCAACCAAAGTACTCCAAATGCAAAAGTCACAAAAACTGTAAAGCCCAAAGCTTGTTCCCAGCCATCCAGCAACATTAGACTAAACCCGAAGATGAAAACAGCTATTCCGATCATCACCAACCATCTCCATGGATCCCGTACAAACTTCGCCACTTCTGCATCTGTCCTAAGGGTCATCATGGGAGGAACCTTACGGATTTTAAGCAATGGCAAAAGGGCAAAAAGCAAAGAAATGAACAAACCTGTCAACACCCCAAAGCCCACCGAAGCCCAAGAAATCTGAACCGTCACTTCAACGGGTAAAAAATCACTAAATACTTGAGGCAGGACATATTGGATCAAGGTTCCCAAAAAAGCACCAAGAATCGACCCAATTAAGCCCATGATCATTATCTGAGTAAGATAAATCAAGAAAGTATCCGTTGATGATACACCCAAACACCTCAGCACTGCTACTGAGGGCAGCTTTTCCTTCACAAAAACATTCACCGCACTGGCCACTCCCACACAGCCCAAGAGCAATGCTATAAAAGCCACAAGGCTCAAAAAATCGGATAGGTTTTCGAATGACCTACCTGTCCTTCTTTTTCTATCTTCTACAGTATCTGCATCTATATGATCTTCTTCCCATTGATCTTGATAAGGCTTAACCAAATCGTCAACATTGGTATTTTCAGTAAATTTGAAATAACGCTGATAGTTAACTCGACTGCCGTATTGGATCAAGCCTGTTGCATCCGCATAAGCCATTGGTATATAAACCACAGGAGCCACTGTAGCCGTTATTCCAGTTTGTCCGGGCGCTTCATGCAACTCTCCCACAATTTCAAAATACACCTTGCCAACCCTTACACTATCTCCTACCTTCGCATCAAATTGATCCATCAGGATCTTCTCTACCAAAGCTTTCTTAGCCCCATCCTTAAATCCTATGGCTGCTGCTTCAGGTACAGTCTCCAGTTGTCCATAAAAAGGATAATCACCTTCCAAAGCTCTCACCTGCACCAATCTACTTTCTCCACTTTTCGGAAAAGCCACCATACTGGCAAAATTGACTTCTTCGGCCAATTCCTGGGCCATGCTATCCAACTCTTGATCACCTATAGGCTGATTATTCTCCAAGACCAGATCCGCTCCCAAAAGCTCCTTGGCCTGACTATCGATATCATGTTCCAAATTATCTCCAAAGGAATTGATCGCCACTAAGGCTGCAATCCCAATCACAATGGAGGATACAAACAATAATAATTTGACCCTGTTTTTCCGGAAATCCCTCAAGGCCATTTTTAAAATCCATGAAATTCTATGCATGTTGATTTTCTTGAATTTTCCCTCCTTTAATATGAATGATCCTGTTGGTTTTGGCTGCCAATTCTGCATCATGGGTAACCAGAATGAGAGTAGTTCCTGAAGCCTTGTTAAGATTAAAAATCAGGTCTTCTATCATTTCACCGGTTTCGGTATCAAGGTTTCCTGTAGGTTCATCGGCAAACAAGATTTTGGGTTCGTTAGCAAAGGCCCGGGCAATAGAAACCCGCTGCTGCTCACCACCAGATAGCTGGGTAGGATAGTGAGTAGATCGATCACCTAAACCTACTTCCTCTAAAAGCTCCATGGCCTTCTCCTTGGCATCTTTTCTTTTTTTGAGCTCCAGTGGAACCATTACATTTTCCAAAGCAGTTAGGGTCGGCAGCAATTGGAAATTTTGAAAAATAAATCCAATTTCCTGACTTCGAACTGCGGCCCGCTGATCCTCTGACAATAATTCCAAATGATGGCCATTTAACTTGACACTACCTGAGGAAGCACTGTCCAAGCCAGCACATAAGCCCAGTAATGTCGTTTTTCCACTTCCCGAAGGCCCCACAATGGCTATGCTGTCCCCAGCCTCCACAGCCAAGTTTACTCCATCCAAAACGGTAAGCTTGCGTGCTCCACTTTGGTAAATCTTACTTACATTTTCTACGGAAAGTATGGTCATAAAGCTAATTCTAAATATTATGTTGGAGATGAAACAATTCAGGCCTTATTTTTGGTTTATCTGAGTAAGTCCTGGAATATTGCTCAAAATAGATACGGGTTTCACTGAAAATTAATCATTTTTGATGATTAGGCTTCATTTAATTAATAACTATATAAATCGAAAATCTGCCAGAATAAGTTTCACTTTATGTATAAATTACACGTAATATCTCGATTATCATTGTTTTTAGGCTTTATCATCAGCTTTTCTGCCTGTAACAACGCTACTTCTCGGCGTGAAGAAGTAGTTCAAAAAAAAGAAGAAACCCAATCTAATGAGAAAAAATCAGAAAAGACCATACTCTTCTTCGGAGACAGCATGTCCGCTGGCTATGGTGTAGATCAAGAAGAGGCCTTTCCAGCATTGATACAGGATAAAATAGACAGTTTAGAACTAGACTACAAAGTAATCAATGGAGGCTTAAGTGGAGAAACCTCTGCCAGCGGATTGAGCAGGATCGATTGGTTTCTGGAAGACGAACCGACCATTTTCATTTTAGAATTGGGAGGTAATGATGGTCTTCGAGGAATACAACTCAGCGCCACAAAGGAAAACTTACAAGCTATTTTGGACAAGGTCAAAAATAAATACCCCAATACTCAACTAATGCTTGCAGGCATGCAAATCCCGCCAAACATGGGAGAAGACTACACTTCTGAATTTAAAAAAATCTACCCTGAACTAGCCCAAAACAATGATTTGATACTCATTCCTTTTCTCTTGGAAGGAGTGGGTGGAAACCCAGAGCTGAACCAACCTGATGGTATTCACCCCACCATAGAAGGTCATAAAATCGTTGCTGAAACTGTATGGAAACACCTATCACCAATCCTTTGATTGGTGATAGAATCCATCATCTAAAGTGCACAAAAACCATTCGTCAAATTCCGCTAATTTTTTAAAGTCAATTATACTTTTTACATTTTTATTAAAAAATCATTTCCCTCGTTCTCATTTTCATAATCAAATCATTTTTTTTTATTGAAAAAGCAAAAACATTGCTTAAAATCCATAACTCCAAGCAAAACTAAATCCTTTTAGCTAATTATTTTTTTATATATTTCCATTTGAAAAAAGACCCAAGATAATTTGGATTTTTATGCTTCAAAATTCCACAAGAAGCCTAAACATAAGCCAGCGGGGCATTTATAAAATCCATTCTTACTTCTTTGGTTTATTAAAATCTTGAATTAACTTAAAAGACAATTATAAAATAATTAAACATGAGTTTTCAAATCAATTCACCGGGAGAAGCCTATGACGTAATCATTGTGGGCTCAGGTGCCGGTGGGGGAATGGCATCCAAAATCCTCTCTGAAGCGGGATTTTCTGTCGCTGTTGTGGAAGCCGGGGGAGATTTTGACCCTGCCAAAGAAGAAGACAGGACACAGCTAAGGTTTCCTTGGGAATCCCCACGCAGAGGTGCCAGTACCCGTCTAAGGCCTTTTGGTGACTTCGATGCCGCTATTGGTGGCTGGGACATTGAAGGTGAACCATACACCAAAGCAGACGGAACTGAATTCGATTGGTTCCGTTCAAGAATGGTCGGTGGACGTACCAATCACTGGGGAAGAATTTCCTTACGCTTTGGCCCAAATGATTTCAAAAGAAAAGACATTGATGGAATGGGTGACAACTGGCCAATAGGCTACGATGACCTCAAACCATATTATGATAAAGTAGATAAATTGATTGGAGTATTTGGCTCTAAAGAAGGCATCTATAACGAACCTGATGGTTTTTTCCTTCCTCCTCCAAAGCCTCGTTTGCACGAGCTTTATATCAAAAAAGGAGCGGACAAAATGAGCGTTCCGGTAATGCCATCCAGGTTATCCATCTTAACCAAGCCTATCAATAACGAACGTGGTGCTTGTTTCTTCTGTAACCAATGTAACCGTGCATGTCAGGCTTATGCAGATTTCTCTGCAGGTACTTGTCTAGTCAAGCCAGCCATGAAAAAGGGCAAAGTGGACCTTTACACCTATGCTATGGTTAGAAAAGTAACCACTGATGCCAAAGGACTTGCTACCGGCGTTTCCTACATCAGTAAGGTGGACATGAAGGAATACAAATTAAAGTCAAGGGTGGTAGTTCTAGGAGCTTCAGCCTGTGAGTCTGCTAGAATCATGCTGAATTCCAAATCTTCGGTTCACCCTGACGGACTTGGAAATGGAAGCGGAATGATCGGTAGGTATCTCCATGACTCCACAGGCTCTGACCGAATGGGCTTTATCCCAGATTTGGTTGATAGACAAAAGTACAATGAAGACGGTGTTGGAGGTATGCACGTGTACACACCATGGTGGTTGGACAACAGCAAGTTGGATTTTGCCAGAGGTTACCATATAGAATACTGGGGCGGGATGAGCATGCCAAGCTATGGCTTTGGCTTTGGCATGGACACCATCAGAAAGCATATCAAGGATGAATTCGGCAATCCAGGTACAGCTGGAGGCTATGGGGCAGGCTTGAAAAAAGACATTCGTCGTTACTTTGGCTCCATGGTTGGCATGTCCGGTAGAGGAGAGTGTATCCCTAGGTATGACAATTACTGTGAGATCGATAACAACACGGTGGATAAATTCGGTATCCCTGTATTGAAATTCAACTATACCTGGAGTGATCAGGAGATCAACCAAGCCAAGCACATGCAGGACACCTTTGAAGAAGTTTTGACCAATGCAGGAGCAGTATTATTTGGAGAAAAAGCAGGACCTGAAAGCAAATATGGTCTTCATGCTCCTGGTAGAATCATCCACGAAGTGGGAACCACTCGTATGGGCAATGACCCTAAAACTTCAGTTTTGAACAGCAATTGCCAATCTCATGAGTGCAAAAACCTATTTGTGGTAGATGGAGGCTCATTTGTATCCCAAGCAGACAAAAACCCTACTTGGACCATCTTGGCATTGGCTTGGAGAACTTCCGACCATATTGTTAGTGAATTGAAAAAGAAAAATATCTAAAAATAGGGCGATGAATAGAAGAGAGAATTTAAAACTATTGTTTACAGGCTCATTGGCATCTGGTCTTTTTATGACTGGTTGTGGACCTGAAGCCCCTAAAGAAATCGCACATGCACCGGTAATTGGTGAAGGTACCAAGTGGGGCAGGACACCCGAAGAGATGGCTCACAATGCCGCCTTGAAAGAGGATGTTTTCTTCACCGAAGGTGAGATGGAAAAGCTCAACTACTTGGTAGATGTGATCATCCCTAAGGATGATGTATCTGGAAGTGCTACTGATGCCGGCGTACCTGATTTCATTGAATTCATTGTAAAGGATATGCCCCATTACCAAACTCCGATGAGAGGAGGTTTAATGTGGCTGGACAATCAAGCTGATGACCGCTTTGGCAAGACCTTTATGGAGGCAAGTACAGAAGAGCGTATTCAGATTATCGATGACATCGCTTACCCGGACAAGGCCAAACCAGCCATGAGCCGTGGTGTGAAGTTTTTCAATACCTTGAGAGACCTGACTTCCACCGGTTTCTTTACCTCACAAGAAGGCTTCAAAGACCTTGATTACAAAGGAAATCGACCAAATGTTTGGGATGGTATTCCTGATGAAGTAATGGCCAAGCATGGCTTTAAGTTAGAAGAAAAATATATTCCTATCTATATGAACCCTGATACTAGGGCCACTTTGGCCCAGTGGGATGATGAAGGAAATTTAATTGGTTAATTGTTTGTTTTGGATGTGGAAAGGCCGTCCGCTTAGGCGGATGGCTTTTTTTATGGCCTCACTTTTTCAAAAACCATCTTGCCCATCGTTTCTTTTCCCTCCACAATCGGCACAATCACCAACCTAGCTGCTGTCAGCTCCACTATCTTGGCTTTCTTTATCTTGCTGCTTTTCTTGATCAAGAGCGTGTCCTGATCCAATGTAAAATTGGCATGCTGTTGTACAATTGCTCCTTCCTTGAGGTCTGTATAGTGAAGGCTGTCCCCATCTTGAAAATGGTAAAAGGTATTTTCCAATAGCCTTTTTATTTTGTATTCCATGGCCTCTCTCTGTTCTCCCATAGCTTGTCTATAGGCTAAGGAAGACCTGACTTGATCCACCATATCCGCCTGAACCAGCTTCCACTCTCCTTTAAGCTTAGCTGGTTCAATGCGCTGGGCCAACGTCATTTTTCCCATAAAAATCAATAATCCAAACAAAATTAGTTTTCTCATTTTGGTCCAAATCGATGGTTTTAATAGTTAACGAACCGCTAAGGTAATCATTACAGTAAACATGTTAGGATTAATAGCATACCGCCTATGTATTTTCACCAAACTCAGTACAGATAAAGTCTTCATTTTAATTATATTATGTGGTACAAAACAATAACCCAAAACATAATGTCAGATCAATCTATTAACAAAAAACGAAGAGCTTTTATGCACAAGGCCGGCATAATGACTGCAGGCTCATTTTTTATTCATCCTATCGCCAAAGCACTATCCCTTAGGGATGATCCTGCCATAAAATTACGGATAGCATTGGTAGGCACAGGAATTCGCGGCACCAGCATGTTTGGCAAAAGCGTGATGGAAGACTATTCTAATGAGGTGGAATTTGTAGGGCTTTCCGATATCAACCCTGGCCGGTTGGCGTATGGAAAAAAATACATTGGCGCAGACTGCCCCACCTTTGTGGATTTCGATGAAATGATGGCCAAAACTAAACCAGATGTATTGATCGTCACCACGATGGACAGTACCCATGACCAATTTATCATTAAGGGACTGGAAGCGGGAGCCAATGTGATCACTGAAAAGCCCATGACCACCGATGAAATCAAATGTCAAAATATCCTAAACGCAGAAAGGAAAACTGGCAAACAGGTCATCGTAACCTTTAACTACCGCTACAGCCCACACCGCCAAAAAATCTATGAATTACTGCATAGTGGAGAAATTGGTACCGTAACCTCTGTGGACTTTCACTGGTACCTCAACACAGATCATGGGGCTTCCTATTTCAGACGGTGGCATGGTTACCGTGACAAAGGAGGCACTTTGCTGGTGCACAAAGCTACACACCACTTTGACCTGCTTAACTGGTGGCTGGATTCCGACCCACAGGAAGTTTTCGCCTATGGCAAATTGGAATTCTATGGAAAGAATGGCCCTTTCCGCCATACCAATTGCCGCCCTTGCCCCCACAAAAACAAATGTGATTTTTATTGGGACATCACCAAAAGTGAGCGTTTGACAGGTCTCTATACTGACAATGAACAATACGATGGTTATTTAAGAGATGGCTGTGTATACCGAGAGGATATCGATATCTACGACAAAATGGCCGTACAGATCAAATATATGAACGACGTACAAGTGAGCTATTCTTTAACTTCTTATTCACCCTATGAGGGTTATCGAATCGCTTTCAATGGTACCAAAGGTAGGCTAGAGGCATGGATCAAAGAAAGCCAACCATGGGAAGAGAAACCTGCTGATGAAATCCGTTTAACCAAAAACTTTGCGGATACTGAAATTATCACTATCCCTCACGCAGGTGGTGGACATGGAGGAGGTGATACCAGACTAAAAGACAAGCTCTTCAAGGATCCCAATATGGCTGACCCTTACCGTCAATCCGCTGGAACCAGAGATGGTGCCATGTCCATCTTGATTGGCATTGCTGCCCGGAAAAGTATTGAAAGCAATAAGCCTATCAGGGTGGCGGACCTGGTGGATATCAAACTGCAGGCAAAGCGACCAAAAAGTTAAATTCAAAAAGAGGTCGAAGTTTTAAAACTTCGACCTCTTTGTAACCATAAAAGGCATAGAGGTTTTTTATTGACCTTATGATTCATATTGTTTCAAGTCTTCAGACTTGAAAAACCGTCTCAAACTACTTGACGGAAAGTAGGATTTTTTCACTCAGTTATTAAACTCTTATCATTTAACGCCAACCCCACTTTTCTGCTCCAACACCAGAGCTGCTCCATAAGCCGAACCCAGTGGAAAATCAGAGAATTCCAATTCACAATCATGCAGGTAGTGCCTCAGCAATTCCATAAAAACTTCGTTGTGGACAAAACCGCCATCTATAAAAACTTTATGGATCTTAGAGCTTCCTTTGGCTAATTTCAAAGATGCCACCTGCAGCAATGTCAATCCCCAAATCAAGTGGTGATACGCTTCCTCAAAGGTGGCAAACCCCTCAGGCTTCCATTCATTTCCTCCAAAGAGTGATTTCACTAAGGGTGTTTCTGCAATATGCTTCGGGCAAAAAGTATTTATAACGGCTCCATCTTTAATAGGCTGCAGAATGGACCTGTCCACCCGGATATTCTTGTAATATTTGTCCGGTTTATTAAAATGCTTGTTGATTCTATCAATCTGGTAATTAAACTCATAACCCATAAAGAAGCGGGACGCTTTCACCGGATCACCATCAATACTCAAAAAATTCAAGCAGTCATTATCCAATTCCTCCTTGGTCAATGGATCCTGAGTAAAAGGATTCAAAGATATGCTCCATGTACCCGTGGAAATCAACAAAAAAGGTTCTTTAATCCTTACCAAATAAGAAGCCAAAGCAGAAGAGCTGTCATGGATTCCTACACCAACTTGAACTTCATGGCCGCAAAGCTCACTAGGGTAAGTCTGGCTTGTAGGTACCATTGAAGGCAGGATCCTGTCTATCCCTTCTTGCTTTACCCAATCATGATATTCTCCTTTCCGAAAGTTCCACAGCCGCGTATGGCAGCCTATAGATGTCGGCTCACTGACTGCTATTCCAGTAAAGAGGTAACTCAGGTATTGTGGAAAATGCAGGGAGAATTTGATCTTTGAAAACAAAGCAGGCCGGGTCTTTTTCAACCAATATAGCTGCAAACCCGAATTCAGCATTCCCAGGGATGGAGAAGCAGTTTCCAGATTATTGGTTTCTTCAGGATAACTTTGGTAAAACTCATCAATAATTACCTGAGGTATTTCTTTCAAATAATTATAAAGTGGCGTCAAAGGCCGGCCATCTTCATCCAGATGAACAAAAGAAGCCCCATAGGTGGAGAAGTTCACTCCTTTTAGTTCATAAGCTGAAGATTTGCAGATTCCATCTACTGTAGCTTTAATCCATTCGGTCAATACAGGCAAATCATCACATTCGAAACCATCTTCATCTTTGGTCAAAGGAATTTTGTAGTATTCCTGCTTGACCTCATTCATCTCTTCATCGAACAAGAAGAATTTCTTATTTGTTTTTCCTATATCAAATATGGCTATTACCGGTAATGGCATCATGGGCAATTGGATTTATGTTCTTTCCACACAGAACAAACATTCAGTACTAAAGTCCATTCCTTATTAAACCCTAAAGAATGGACTTCGTACCAAAAATAAATGTAATTGAGTTGTAATGGTTCTTAAATGGACGTGTAGTACAGCAATCCTACCTTCAAGAATAATTTAAAGTCCTGTTGAAACGGTTTTAGCACCCCGTGCTGCAATCAGTTCCTTACGGACATTCAATCTTCTAAAAGTTCCAATGGGATCCAAAGCCCCTCCAGCTTGCAACCTTGCTTGAGCCAATAGTGGACGCACATCCGTTCTGTAAGCAGCCTGAAGGATTTCCTGTGCCAATGTGGGATCATTATTTTCCCTTGCTTCCTCTAAAGCCGCTCGATCCACCAACATAGCTTGTGCGTAAGCAATTTTGATGGCCTCTAAAGATTGTAGTAAATCCTCCAATGGATCCTTCAAATTATGGCTAGCATCAATCATCCAAGCCGGGTATGGATTATTAGAAGTGGGGTCTTCCATGCCATCCACCAGTTCATTAAAGATCAAAAACAGCTGATAAGGCTTTAATGAGCCAACCGTCACATCATCATCCCCATACTTGGAGTCATTGAAATGAAATCCGCCCAACTTACCGACCATCATTAAGGTAGCAACAATCTGTTCAATATTGGTATTGGGCAAATGGTGCCCTAAATCCACCAAGCTAAAAGCCCTCTCGCCCAACTTATCTGCCAACATGTGCGAAGATCCCCAATCCTGGATCACCGTAGAATAGAAATTTGGCTCGTAAGGCTTGTATTCTACAAACATTTTCCAATCGGAAGGCATGCCCGCATAGATGGCTTGCAAAGACTCCAAAGTTCTTTGGAAAGCCTTTTTAAAGTTCAGCTGTCCAGGAAAAGAAGACCCATCCGCCAACCAAACGGTCAGTGATTTGGAACCTAAAGCTTCTCCATATTTCACCACCTCCAAATTATGGTCAATGGCCTGTTGACGAACGGCTTTGTCCACATGGCAAAGCGAACCAAACTTATAGGATAGCTTTTGATCCGGCTGATCCTGAAAGGTATTGGAGTTAACCGCATCAAACAGCAACCCATAACTATCAGCCAGTTGCTTAATAGCTTCCACATCTTCTGGAATATCCCAAGGAATATGCAATGATATGGACCCTGCAGACTGACTTAACTGGTGAAGCAACCCTACATCTGATATTTTGTCCTCCAAGGTACCAGGCTCACCTCCACCAGAAAAACGGCCAAACCGGGTTCCTCCAGTCCCTAAGGCCCAGCTAGGAATGGCCACTTGGAATTCTTTCAATTTACCGATTATGCTATTCGCATCGACGTCTTTTCGGCCAAGTACTTTGGACAAATGATCAAAACTCTCCCGATGTTCCGAGAGAGTCTGGTCATTCACTTGATTTATTTTTTGTTGATCTAAACGCATAATTATCTTACAAAGGCAGCAGCTACACCACCGTCCACATTGAGAATGTTACCTGTTGATTTGCTTAGGTCACCACCTACAAAGGCGAATACACCGTTAGCAATATCGTCCACACCAATGATCTCGTTCAATATCGTTCTCTTGGCATAGAAAGCTGGTAATTCTTCTACTTTGATTCCATAAGCTTTGGCTCTTCCTGCAGCCCATTCGCCTTCCCATATTTTGCTTCCTTCGATCACCGCATCTGGATTCACCACATTTACTCGGATTTTATCCTTGCCCAATTCCGCTGCCAACAACCTGCTCATGTGGACTTGGGCAGCTTTAGCTGTTCCATAGCCTACATTGTTAGGGCCTGACACCAGGGCATTCTTACTGGCAATATTGATAATATCTCCACCCAGTTTTTGCTCTCTCATAATTTCCACGGCAGCTTTGGAAACGGCAAACTGGCCTTTCACCAAAATATCCTGAAGCAAATCCCAGTCTTTTTCTGTGGTCTGTTCGATCGGTTTGGAAATGGCCAATCCTGCACAGTTCACAATGATATCCACTCCGCCAAACTTCAGCGTTGCTGCTTTTAGTGCCTTGACAATATCATCACCCTTGGTCACATCCATGATGGCTCCTGCTCCTACATCATTAGAATAAGTAGCTACTGCTTCATCTAGACGATCCTGATTGATATCGGTGATAAATACACAGGCGCCTTCACTGGCCAATTTGTCGGCGATAGCCTTTCCGATACCGCCCGCACCGCCAGTCACCAAAGCAATCTTTCTGGAAAGTGGTTGCTCTTTGGGCATTCTTTGAAGCTTTGCCTCTTCCAACAACCAATATTCAATATCAAAAGCTTCCTGCAAAGGCAAAGAAACGTATTCAGATACCGCCTCAGCACCACGCATCACATTGATGGCGTTGATATAAAACTCACTGGCCACACGTGCAGTCTGTTTGTTCTTCGCATAGGAGAACATCCCCACACCTGGCCATAAAATAATTACCGGATTGGCATCTCTGATAGCAGGACTGTTGTCACGCTTGTGGTCTTCGTAATATTTGGTATAGTAAGCCCTATACTCTTCAAAATCTTTATCCAGTTTGGCTTTGATTTCCTCCGCATTGCTCAGATCAACATCTGCTGGAAAATCCAATACCAAAGGTCTGATCTTTGTTCTAAGGAAGTGGTCTGGGCAGCTGGTTCCCAATGGAGCTAACTTTTCCAGGTCATGACTGTTGGCAAACTGCAACACTCGCTCATCATCGGTAAAATGGCCCACCATTCTATTATACCCTGAAGCCAAGCCCCTCAATACAGGAGCGATCTTGGCCGCTTGGTCTTTCCTTGCTTCTGGTACCAACGATTCAATTTTCTGACCACCAAATACTGGACGGTCCTTACCGTAGTTTTCTTCCAAATAGATGGAAGCCTTATCGATTACCTCCAAACTGTTGATATAACATTCGTAAGCAGTACCCCCCCACGTAAACAATCCATGTCCACCCAACATGATTCCTCGGATGCCAGGGTTTTCATTCAAAGCTTTCTCCAATTGCAGGGCCAGGTCAAATCCTGGTCTTTGCCAAGGCACCCAAGCAATCTGTCCTTCAAAAAGCTCTTGGGTGATTTTTTCGCCATCCTTTGCCGCAGCAATGGCAATCGCCGCGTCTGGATGTAGGTGGTCAATATGCTTGAAAGGCAAAAAAGCGTGCAATGGGGTATCAATGGATGGAGCCTTTGAGTCCAAATCATAAATGCAATGATTGAAAAGACCTACCATCTCATCTTCAAACTCCAAACCCCTGTATACGTTTTTCAGGGCATGTAATTTCTCTACATATAGTCCTGCAAGTCCGCTCTTTTTCAAAGTCCCGATGTCTCCACCAGAACCTTTTACCCACATCACTTCAGTTTCCTTTTTGGTCAAAGGGTCTGTTTCCATGGTCTTGCAGCTGGTATTTCCTCCACCATAGTTGGTAATCCGAAGGTCAGCACCCAAAATGTTTGACCGGTAGATCAAAAGGGCCACTTCATCCCCTTGTAGTTCCTGGGCCTTTTGGTCATCCCAGAGGTAATTCACATGCTTAAATGTTCTCTCTAATGTGCTCATTATGATTAGTTTTTTTAATTACAGGTTTGAAGTATATACTAGCGAATTTATTTTTTAATTTCATAAATACTGTCCTGTTGTGTACTGATGAAATCGAGACAAAAAGCAGCTTAATTATCATTAAACTGTTTAATTAGAAAGGTCAAAACATCTTCTGGCACTTTCTCTGAAACAGTCCACAGGACTTTCCCTGCTTCATCATAATGCCAACCCTTTTGGCCTGAGTGCACGGAATCAATTGAGATCATGGGCAAATCCTTTCCACTGACCAAAACAGTTTGAGGGATGCTATCCAAATGGAGTTTCAAAATATAATTTCTCACCCCTGGATCAAACTTCCCTTCGGATGCGCTGATTTTTATCTCCAGATTTTCAGCCCTTTGGTGGGTAGAAATTGTCGTTTGAGCATAAACCCCCTCCATGTACTTTTCTGAAACTCCATCATCCTCAAACAAATAAAATACTGCATCCCTACCTGGAAACACCTCCAAGGTAATGTCTCCATAATTTTCCTTGTTGTCAAAGGCCACCGCTTCCTGCATCGGAATGATCGCTCCAGCTTTCACAAAAACGGGCAGTTTTTCCAGAGGAGTCACGATGTTATAATACTGTTTGCCTTCATATGGCGTTCCATCCCAGTAGTCATACCAAGTGCCCTCTGGCAAGTAAACCGTTCTTGTCTGGGCTTCCTTGGTCAGTACGGGGCACACTATCATTTGGTCTCCAAAATAATATTGATCACCTATATCATAGGTATTATAATCATCTTGATGCTCCAATACCAATGCCCTCATAATAGGCTTGCCAGTTTGGTATTGCTGAAAAGCCGTACTGTAAATGTAAGGGATCAACCGATACCTTAATTTATCATATTTTGTAAAGATTTCCTCCGCTTTCTCACCATAATTCCAGGGTTCCTTATAACCGGGATGATCCATTCCAAACACATGGGCTATAGGGCTAAACATACCAAACTGTACCCACCTGGCAAACAGCTCAGGGTCTGCTTGATGCTCAAATCCCCCCATATTGTGTGACCAGTATCCTACTCCGGACATCCCAATATTAATTCCTGCTTTGATCACAGGCCCAAAATACTGCCATTCACTGGGCCAATCTCCTGCCCAAATAAATGGATAGCGCTGAATCCCAGCATAACCTTCTCGGGTATGGTTCATCCCCCGCATCCCATTATATTCCTTAAACTTCTCATAAGGGGCTTTTGCATAAGCGACAGGAAATACATTGTGCAACCGGACTGCTCGCTCACTTGTTGGACCTGTTTTGTTGCTTTCATTGGCCTTTCTACCAAAAGCACTGCCTTCGTCCGTTTTGAGAAACATGGCCCCTATTTCAGCAATCCGCATCACACCATTGTCCCACCACCAATCAACTGATGCTTGGTCAAAGACATTTACAAACTCCCCTAGGTTATGGTCTTCTGGATAAACATGTCCTTTTTCTCTGGCCTGGTCCAATAAATTGAGGTAATTTCCATTATCGAACCGTGGCCTGACATGGAGTCCTACCATGTTCACATCCATAGCATACAGGCTATCAAACATGCTTTTGGGATCTTTAAAAGTTTCCCTCCACTCAAAGGAAGTCGCCCCACTACCTCCATTTTTACCGAACATTCTCCATGTAGAATCCAAGTGAAGCACATCAAATGGAATTCCTTTCTCTCTGTATTTTTGTGCCAAAGCTACCACATAATGCGTGGAAGTCATTTCCTCATGCCCCCAAGTACCTCCACTGTAAGTACCCACGTGCAAACCATGTGCAAAACGAGGCAACAAGGGAGATCTCCCCGTCAGATCAGTGTAGTGGTATAGGATTTTGGAGAAATCAGGGCCATACATAAAGAAATAATCAAGTTCCCCTCCTTCAGCTTCAAAGCGCAAAGCTTGGGGCATGCTAGCCCCCATATCCCAGTGAGTTGCGTAAGAATTATGAAAAAAAATCCCATACCCTTTGGTACTCATAAAAAATGGAACCGGTGAATAGTTGGCTTCCAAAACATTGTAAGCTCCAACAATATGAGGCCTACCCAAGCCCCTTCCTACATTCAGATCCACCTGCTTTCCCCGTCGGTCCAAGAAGTCCATCCGCTCGCCAAAGCCAAAGAAATGTTCATCAGGAGACAAGGTTTTTGTAGTTCCTACTGTACTTCCCTCCTGATAAGCGCCTCCGCTCGCCACTTCTCCCTTTTCTCCAGAAAGTAAATTTCCATGCTCATCATATATCGAAAGCTGGAAAGTCTCTTTATCCACCATCACAGTCATTCTTTCTGTCTCAAAAACAAAGTCATCATTACTTTCTTCTACTTTTACAGGAATAGGCTCCCAATCCTGTTTCTTTAACATATAGGAGTATTCATTTTCAAACGCTTTGTCCCACACACACCTGATGCGTAGGATCTCAGGAGAATAAAATTCCAATTTCAGGGTTTGCGAAGCAGAACGGATCAGGTAGCTGTTTTTGTCTTTTGACAAATCACCGGAGCCAGTTTGACCAAGTGAAAGGCCTAGCGTGGTGAAGAAAATGAAAAAAGCTGCAAAGAAATGTTTAATATTCATGAAGCTATAAATTGATAATTTTGGGTTATTTAAGGTAACTTTATCTAATGGTTTGCTTTTGATTATACAGACCGAGCAGGAAATTTAACCTTTTAATCCCTTTTTGGTGTACTTTACTTACCTGCATGATGGGTGCGCCAAAAACAGTATGGTGCAGGATGAATAGCTAAGCTGTCGACAGTAAATTGGGATTTTGAAATACATAACTATGCGTGTAGGACTATTTATACCTTGCTACGTTGATCAGTTTTACCCTGACGTGGCCAAGGCAAGCTTGGAATTATTGGAGAAGTATAATGTCGAAGTGGATTATCCACTTTCTCAAACTTGTTGTGGCCAACCAATGGCCAACTCAGGTTATGAACGTTACGGTAAAGAATCTGCTGACCTCTTTATGAAAAACTTCGGTCACTTTGACTATATCGTTGCCCCATCCGGGAGCTGTACCCTTCATGTTAAAGATCATGTACTGCCCAAAGACGATAAGACTCCACAGATTTACGAACTATGTGAATTTTTGACAGATGTGCTCAAAGTCAAAGATATTGTTTCCAGTTTTCCGCATAAAGTAGGCTTCCATTCTTCTTGCCACGGACTTCGGGGATTAAGGTTGGCTAAATGTTCAGAAAGAATGGACCCTGAATTCAATAAGCCCCTTTCTCTTTTGAACAAGGTCAAGGGCATTGAAATGGTGGAGTTGGACAGAAAAGATGAATGCTGCGGCTTTGGAGGAACATTTGCCGTGGCAGAGGAGGCCGTCTCCATCACTATGGGCAATGACCGCATTGCGGACCACCAAAAGAACGGAGTAGAAGTCTTGACAGGCGCAGACATGTCCTGTCTCATGCATTTGCAGGGCCTGCTAACACGCCAAAAAAGCCCAATAAAAGTCATGCACATTGCTGAAATCCTTAATGGGAACCCCGTGAAATAACCAATTATGAAAGGACATACCCACGCTCAAGCAGCGGAAGAATTTATAAAAGATGACGCCAGAACCCATTGGCATGATGAGACCCTTTGGCATGTGCGCCAAAAAAGGGATTTATCTGCTCAAGGAATTCCTGAATGGGAGACCCTCAGAGACACTGCCTCCGCCGCCAAAAACTATGTACTTTCCCACTTAGGAGAGCTTTTGGAACAATTTGAGTCCAATGCATTGGCCAATGGGGTAGAGGTGCTTTGGGCAAAAGATGCCAAGGAACACAATGACCACGTTTACCGGATTCTTCAAGAAAATAAGGTCGCCAATATTGTCAAAAGCAAGTCTATCCTTACGGAAGAATGTGGCTTGAACCATTACTTGGAAGACAAAGGCTATGAAGTAGTGGATACGGACCTCGGAGAGCGAATCATCCAGTTTGCCAAGCAAGCTCCGAGTCATATTGTCCTACCTGCCATCCACCTTAAAAAACAGGATATTGGAGAGATCTTCCACAAGCACATAGGTACACAGGAAGGTGCCAGCGACCCCAAATACCTTACTGAAGCTGCCCGGCAGCACCTTAGAAAAAAATTCATTGAGGCCAATGCCGCCATCACAGGAGTCAACTTCGGCATAGCGGAAACAGGCGGTTTTGTAGTCTGTACCAACGAAGGTAATGCCGATATGGGCACGCACTTAGCAGATATACACATTGCTTGCATGGGAATAGAAAAGCTGATTCCTCGAGCTGCTGACCTTGGTGTTTTTCTACGACTTTTGGCACGCAGTGCCACCGGACAAAGTATCACCAACTATTCTTCCCATTTCCACCGACCTGCCCAAGGGAAAAAGATGTATATTATCTTGGTGGACAATGGCCGAACGGAACAGTTGGGCAGGGAAGACTTCAAAAACTCCCTCAAGTGTATTCGCTGCGGGGCCTGTATGAATACTTGCCCGATTTACAGAAGAAGCGGTGGCTATAGCTACAACTCCACAGTTCCTGGCCCAATAGGCTCCATCCTTTCCCCAGGCAAGGACCTAAAAAAATACAGTACCTTACCATTTGCCTCCACCCTATGTGGCTCTTGCTCAGACGTCTGCCCTGTTAAGATCAATATCCATGAGCAGCTTTACAAGTGGCGACAAGTAATTACGGAAAACACGGATGTGGATGCCAGTAAGAAATTGGCCATGAAAGTAGCCGGTGTGACATTTGGCAAACCAGTTCTGTATGACTTAGCTGGAAAGATGGCCCGGACAGCCCTCAGGATCACTCCTGACAGCTTGGTGTACAGTAGCATCAATGTATGGGGAAAACATAGGGATTTACCTCAGGTGCCCAAGGAAAGTTTCAAAGAGTGGTATAAGAAAAACAGAAAATCATGAGCAGTAAAGCAGCAATATTAGCAGCAATTCAAAAGAATAAGCCATCAGAAACACCTTTACCTGCTTTACTGAACTTTCCTGACCAACCTGATTTGGTGGAGAAGTACCAGAAAGGCCTTTCAGGAAATGGAGGAAAATTAATCGAAGCGGGTTCCTTAGAACAAGTCCAACAACACATTTCAGAAAACTTTGCCGAGGATCAACTGATTGCTTCTTTGGTGGATGGAATAAAGGGGAATGTCGATGTACAGCAAATTTCCGATCCTCATGACCTAGAACATGTCGAATTGGCTATTCTTAAAGGAGAATTGGGGGTGGCTGAAAATGGAGCTATTTGGATGCCGGAAGAAAATGTCGTTCATCGTGTGTTGCCTTTTATCGCCCAACACTTAATCATCATTCTGAAGGAAAATACGTTACTGACCAATATGCATCAAGCTTACGACCAAGTAAATGTATCCGCACCGGGCTATGGTGTTTTTATAGCAGGACCTTCCAAAACAGCTGATATAGAACAGTCGCTGGTTATCGGTGCCCACGGTCCAAGAAGTTTAACCGTGTTTTTGTTGAAATAAAAATTGTCTTTGACATAGAAAAAGCCCTCTGATCCATTCCACTTGTCAGAGGGCTTTTTAATTGTATTAGCTTCAAAAGCACTTATTCTTCGTTAAGGTTGAGGATATTTTGGATGTCCTTGATATCTCCAAAAAGTACCAAAATATCATTTTTCTCAATCATGGTTTGGGCATTGACCACACCAAGTACCTTTTGTCTCTCTTGCAGGTTCCCAAAAAGATTAGCCCTATTGCGGACTTTGATAATGGTAAGAATGTTGACATTGAATCGATTTCTTACTGCCGTTTCACCGATAGTCTTGCCCACAAAATCTTTTGGAGCTGTCACCTCCACGATATTATAGCCGTCCGAAATATCAAAGCTGTCAATCACCCCTTTCATCTCCAGCTTTTTGGAAAGCCTCTCTGCTGTTTCCTCTTCCGGATGGATAATTTCATCCACACCAATGGCTTTGATCACGGTTTCATGGGTATTGGTAATGGCCCTACTAATGATTCTTTTGGCCTGCAATTCTTTGAAAACAGCTGTTGCCATAATCGAAGCTCCCATATCCTCTCCAATCGCAATCAAAACAACATCTGTTTCTTTGATGGGTAAATTTTTGACGGCATGCTTATCGGTAGCATTCATACAAATGGTATGGGTCACTTTTTCTTTAACAGCCTCAATCTTGTTCATATCATTATCGATGCCAATCACTTCGTGACCTTTGTCTGTTAATCGAGCAGCCAGATAGGCTCCAAAGTTGCCCATACCTACGATGATAAATTTCATATATATAATGTTTTTCGTTGCAATCTATCAAGTGATAAACACTGATTCTTCAGGATAGCGATAGCTAAGATTTTTAACGCCCTTGCTGACCGCAATCAATAAGGTAAGAATCCCCACTCTTCCTACAAACATGGTTACAATCAGTACCAATTTACTTCCAAAGCTCAACCCTCCTGTGATTCCTAAGCTTAACCCCACAGTCGAAAAAGCTGAAAACGCTTCAAAGAATACGCTCAATAAAGGGATATCTCTATCGAAAAGCTTCAAAAAGAACACGGCTCCACCAATCATCATAATCGACATAAAGGTAACCGCAAAGGCTTTTCGTAAGGTTGTGTTGGATATTTCCCTCCTAAACACCTCAACTCGATCCTTGCCTTTGGCAATACTGAATGAACTAAGAATGGCCACTGCAAAGGTACTGGTTTTCAATCCCCCTCCTGTAGACCCCGGCGATGCACCTATCCACATCAATAAGAGATAAACCAAAACTGTCGGAATGGCCATATTTGTCATATCCACCGTGTTGAAACCGGCAGTCCTCGGTGTTACCGCACCGAATATTGCCGTTACCACTTTACCATAACCACTTAGTCCTGCTAGTGTATTTTCTTCCTCCAAAACCCAATATAGCACGAAACCCACCAATAAAAGTAACCCTGTAGTGAGCATTACTAATCGGGTACCTACATTAACCACTCGTGGCAAATGCCTATAACTTTCTCCATACAGGACTTTCCTATATAACCCTCTTATAAGATGTTTCAAATAACCATAATAACTTAGCACAACGGGAAAGCCTATTCCTCCCAAAACAATTGAAAAAGCCAGAATCAGGTGCATGTTGTAATTATCCCTAAAGCCTTCTTGGTACAAGCCGTCACTTAAGATACTAAAGCCCGCATTGCAAAAGCCAGAAACACTGTGAAAGATGGAAAAGAAAATCATCCCTCCAGTGCTTTCAAATAGTTCTTTGTCCAATGAAAGGAAGATCAGTACCGCCCCCACTCCTTCTACCAAAAAGGTGAAAAGAATTACTTTAAGCAGGGTATTAAAAATCTGGCCAAAGTTTTCTTCATTGATAAAATCCCTCAAAAACAGTTGATTCTGGATGCTGAAGCTTCCTCTAAAGAAAAAACCAAAAAAGCTCGTAAAGGTCATCATACCCAATCCACCCAACTGGAACAAAAACAGAATGATCAACTGCCCGAAAATGGTAAAGTCTTTGGCGGTATCCAGCACTATAAGTCCCGTCACACAAACGGCACTTGTCGATGTAAATATGGCATCTACCAAATGAATGGGCTGATAGGTAGCATTGGGCAGCATCAACAATACTGTCCCAATAATGATCAACACAAAGAAGCTAAGCAAAAATATTAATGGAGGATTTAGCTTGAGTTCATTTACTCCCAAGCTGACTTTGGACAGTTCTATTAAAAAAACCACTGCCACAAGCAAATCCACCAAAAAACGATCTGTCGTGATCTGGGTAATTGCTGAAAAAGTAGGAATGGAATAATCGGTAAATATGAAAATCAAAATCAAACTGATCATGAAAATCAGAGCAAGCTCTGAAATTCGCTTTTTAGAAAACCCTGAACCTGCTTTTGCAAAAAAATAAAGCCCTATATAGCCCGACCAGATAAAACCAAGAATAGTTTTCAATAAGGCATGGGAATCCGACAAGGACAAAAATGGCTTTTTAAAGCCTTCTTCATAAACCACTAAGGCAAAGCTAATAAAGCTAAGCACCATGATTGCCTTTTCCAATACTCCTTTTAAAAGCTTTTTATTTACATTCATGCTTGTTTCTTGAATGCGGTAAAGGTAGGTGAACTACTCAAGTTTTTTAAATTTTCCAAGTCAAATATGCTAAAGCCTGGTTCCACAATATTTGCAATGGTAAGCATCCTCATCATGATTGCCAGCATGGCAAGTATGACAGGTTCTTTGATCATCTGAATTTCTCTTTTTGTTTTTGGCTGCATTGATCTCAGAAGTCACTATACCTGTAGGTACTGCGATGATCGCATAGCCTAAAAGCATAATCAATGAAGCCATAAACTGTCCCAGCGGCGTCATAGGAGAAATGTCACCATAACCCACAGTGGTCAAAGTAACAATGGCCCAATACATAGCCATGGGAATACTGGTAAAACCACTTTCAGGCCCTTCAATGAAAAACATCACCGTACCCATCACCAAAATAATGGTAATCACAGAGCCAAGGAAAATCTGTATTTTCATCCGGCTATTATGCAAGGCTTCTGTCAGCATCTGAGCCTCTCGCATATACCGCCCCAGCTTTAAGACCCTCAACACCCTCAAAAACCTAAGGGCCCTGACCACAGCCAGAAAATGACTATTGGCCACCACCAAACTGATATAGGTTGGCAATATGGCTAACAAGTCCACTAGCCCATAAAAGCTCAGCACATAACCAGTGGTTCTTCGACTAAGCCAAACCCTCAAAATATACTCCATGGTAAAAAGAATCGTAAAAGCCCATTCCATCATATAGAAAATAGTACCATAAGCATCATGGAGCTTTCGAACAGAATCCAATACCGTAATCGTAACACTGCCAAGAATAGCGATCAATAGAACTACATCGAAACGTTTGGATGCTGCATCATCTGATTCAAAAACAATATGTGCCAGTCTTTTCCTTGTCAGTTTCATTGTTTATCTACATTCATAGCTGCCATTTTTGGGCTTCCCTTGAAAGCCGTCTGGCTAATTAATTTAAAAATGCATCAAAAAATCAATCTGCTAATCTTTTAATGAAGAACCTTCCTTTTTCTTATTGACCTCATGTTTATCCATAAGTTTTTCGAAAGAGTCACGGTGTAAATGTTCTTCATCAGGCTCTCCGATCAAAAAGCTAAAAGGCTGGGTAGCTTCTGTCATATCAAAAACAATTTTGATCACAGCTACCATTGGAATTGCTAAAATCAAGCCCCCCAAGCCAAAGAGCATCCCTCCCAAGATTAAAGAAACAATGGCTATCAAAGGGTTCAAACTCACCTTTCCACCTACAATATTTGGAGTGATAAAATTTCCTTCCAGAAACTGGACTACCTGAAACCAGCCAATCACACCCAGCGCATACCAAGAGCTGTCCATGGTCGCCAAAGCATACAATGCCGGAACCAGAGAGCCAATAGCCACACCGATATAAGGAATCAAAATAAGTATGGCGGCCAGAGTCCCAAAAAACCAGGCATACTCAATTCCCATCACTAATAATCCAACTGTATTTAGAATAGCCACAATTCCCATTACGGTCACCAGTCCCAACAAATAACTTTGGATAACATGGTAAATCCTGCTAATGGTTTCGACCACTTTTTCAGCAGGGGCTCCCTTGGCTGCCTGAATAAGAAAATCCTTAAAGAAATCCCTATAATAAAGGAAAAAGAAAGTATATAATGGTACCAAAACGCCATTGGCCAAAGTACCTCCAGCAGAACTGAAAACGGTAGTGAGGTATTTCCCAATGTTTGAGACGGACTTATGGGCTTCTTCTCTGATCTGGTTGGTCAATTGCCCAGGCTCCAAACCAAACTTACCTTCGAACCACTTCTGGATGCTATCATAAATATTCGCAAAATTGGTAGCGATATCCTGACCATCCTTTCCGATCACAATCACTTGATGAACGATAAAGTACATCAAACCAGAAAGCACCAAGGTGGCTACAATGACTGACACTATGGAAGCTGCCGCTCTGGGAAATTTTATTCTTTCAAGTAGATTACAAAGCGGATAGAGCATGATCGAAATGATCAGTGCAAACATCATGGGCACCAAAACACTCTTGAGAAAGTGGGCCATTGCGATGGTCAAAAACAGGACGATAAGCTTCGAAGCCAGTATGATACTACTGGGATATTTCTTCTCCATAAAAATCTTGATTAATATCCTTTATTTCTTACTTTTTACATTTAGACTCTGTTATTCTAACAAATATATTCCCCATCTGTTAATATCAGCATACGACTCAAGTGCCCCCACTAAGACCGTTGATCAAAGATAGTTAATATCTCTTGGGCCTTTTAGATGTTAATCGATATTTTCGCTGGGCTTATCGAAGATCAACCCCATCTTTTTTGCCCTTGCCTCCCACTGATTTCTGGCCAAAAGCTGCATATCTTTTTCTTCATCGCTTTCATCTTGAATCTCCATCCCAAGCAGTGTTTCCAAAATATCTTCTAAAGTTACAATCCCCGACATCCCACCATATTTATCCACCACCAAAGCTATATGTTCTCTCTTGTTCAACATCATTTCCAAAACAGATGGGATAGGATAATGTTCATACACCACCATAATTTCTCGTTTCAGCTCTTTTAATTTCATCTCAAAATGATCCTCGGCCAGCTCTGCCAAGACATCATGCTTTATGATATATCCATTGATATTGTCGATTGTACCATCATAAATGGGAAAACGGGAAAACCTCCGAGATTCTTTTTTGGCATAAAAATCCTTTACTGTCTCTTCTTGTTCAAGGGCCACTGTCACCGTCCTCGGTGTCATGACACTGGCTACCAAAATAGATCTAAATCGAATTAAGTTATGGATAATTTTTGATTCTCCTTCTTGAAAAACCCCCTCTTTAGTGGCAATACTGGCCATTGCTGAAAGCTCCTCACGACTCATGGTATGGTGCTCCTCTGTTTTAAAAAAACGGGTCAAAAACTCGGAAATTTTCACCAATGGATATAGTCCATAAATCATCACTTTCAATATCCCTCCAATATAAGGTGCAAGCTGTTTCCAGTAATTTGCTCCAATGGACTTGGGAATAATTTCTGAAAAGATCAAAATGGCAATGGTCAAACCAGCAGAAATCCACCCAAAATATTGTTGTCCGAAGACCTCAACCGCCTGAGCGCCCACTCCAGCTGCCCCTACCGTATGGGCAATGGTATTAAAAGATAGAATCGCGGCCAGAGGTTGATTGATATTCTCCTTTAATTTCATCAATTTCCTCGCATAATCCTTCCCCTTTTCTTGTTGTGATGCAATATAGGAAGGGGTGATGCTTAAAAGCGCAGCCTCCAATGCCGAACATAAAAAAGATATACCAATGGCCAAGAAGAGGTAAAGGATCAATAAAGTCATAGGTGCTGCTTATGTGGAATCATCAATTAAAATACTAAAAATAAATAGGTTCTTCAATGAAGAAGCCTTTTCAAATCCTGAATTTATTTTCGAAAGAAGTTTCATCCGGGAACATCATTTTCTGCAAATCCAAACAAAAAACCAGCCAAGTAGCTTGACTGGTTTCTCTAATTTTCTATAATAAGTTTTTATTTCACTTCGTATTCAGGTACGGTTGGCTTTATCGGCGGATGCTCTTGAAGCAACTTCATGGCTTCTTCTATGGCTTTTTCCAATTGTGGATCAGTGCCGTTGGCCAAAGCAGTAGGGTCTTCTAGCACTTCAATATCTGGATCCACTCCATGTCCTTCCTTAAACCACCCTCCATCAGGGTCAAACATTCTGAAAGTCGGTACTGTAACTGAACCCCCATCAATCAAAGTAGGAGCTCCAGAAATCCCAATCAATCCACCCCAGGTCCTAGTGCCAATTAGCGGTCCGAGGCCAGCTTTTCTAAAATAGTCTGGAAAAGCATCTCCTCCAGAACCACTCCAACCATTGATCAGCATCACCTTGGGACCAAAATTAGCTACCTGCGGCCATTGCCAGGTCTCCCCATCCCGAACTGCCCAAAAAGCCAAAGGCTTTCTGTTCAACAACTCAATAAAGCGATCAGGTATTTGCCCTCCGTTATTGAATCTTTCATCAATGATCAATCCCTCCTTATTGAACTGTCCGTAAAACATCCTTGTCAGTTCATATTGTCCATCCAAGCCAGTGCTAGGCACATAAATATAACCGATCTTTCCATCCGTTGCTTCCTCCACTCTTTTTCTATTGGCCTCTATCCAAGCCAAATTTCTCAAGCGGGTTTCACTGTCCATTGTTTTCACAACTACTTTTTTGGCTCCCTCCAAGCTGGCCGCATCGTTCACTGTCAACTCTACGGTTTCACCTGCTAAATCTTCGAAAGCTGCCCAAGGGTCTTTTGAAAGATCCATGGCCACGCCATTCACTGCTAAAATAAAGTCTCCTTCATTTACATCTACACCTGCTTGATCCAAAGGTGATCGAGCTTCATTGTCCCAAGGGGCTCCACGAATGATTTTCTTTACATAATAAGCATCATCCTTCACTCCCCAATCAATGCCAAGATAACCTACTGACTTTGTGTTTGCATGCTCTGTGTCTCCACCGCCCCGGTAAGTATGAGAAGCACTGATCTCACCTATCAGTTCTCCAATTATATAATTTATATCCTCACGGGTAATGGCATTATCAATCAACTTACCATATTGGTCGCGCATGGCTTCCCAGTCCACGCCATGCATATTGGGATCATAAAAGAAGTCACGCTCTAACCTCCATGCATCATTAAAAATTTGTCTCCATTCTTCTTTGGGCACTAAGGTCATTTCCATCTTGTCCGTAGGCATTTTGTCTTCCAATTTCTTGTCTCCACCAATGCTGATCACTCCAAAAGCACCTCTTGACACCACTAAGGCCTTCTCTCCATCTGCTGAAAGTCTATAACCATTTACGTTTTCAATAACCGCCTTTTCTTCGCGCTCAGCGATATCGTAATACTGAAGAGAAGTGGCCCCACTTTGAGGGTGTTTAAGATAGAGTACTTTTCCTTTGACTGCGTTTAGCATACTGTAGTTGCCAGCTGAAACAGGAAGTACCACCAGTCGCTGCTCCATTCCATCCCAATCAATTTTTACGGACTTCTCATCACCGTTACTTTCATCGTCTTTCTTCTTATCTCCCTTTTTCTCTTTCTTCTCTTTTTCAGCATCCGCTTTCTCTTCTTCTTTTACAGAAGTGGTATCATTTTTTGGTGCCAAAGGAGAAGCTGTTGCTTTTTCTAAAGGAAGCGCAGCGATTTGTGTGGAGTTGGCATATATCCAAGCACCTTCAAAATCACTGTAGATGGGATCAAATTCTCGATTGGTAAAGAAATACAAGTATTTTCCTTCTGGATCAAACACTGGATTTCGATCACTGTAAAAGCCAGACGTCACTTCATGCAGCTCACCGGATTGTGTATCAAAGATCGCAATGGAATTATTCAGGTTGTTAAGATTTTTCTCAAAAGCCAGGTAGTGGCTGTCAGGAGACCAAGCCACTGTAAAATTTTCCAGATTATACTGGTAAAGGTATTTTTGCTTGTCCACATGACTGGTTTCATTGGTCTCCATATCATAGATATAAATATCCATTGCCTTATCGACGAAGGCTACTTTTTTACTATTGGGTGACCAATATGGCTGATACCTATACCCAGCACCATAAGAGCTCAACTCCTTTTCCTCTCCACCATTCTCCATATCTTTAATGGTCAACTCATATTCACCGGAACGATCACTCCAGTAAGCAATGTATTTACCATCAGGTGACCAGGATGGATAACGTTCGGCCACACCGGAAGTTTGAGTCAGGTTAATTACAGGGCCATCTTTGGCAGGCACGGAAAATAGTTCCCCCCGAGCCTCAAATATAGCTCTGTTTCCATCATGTGAAAGCCATACATTCTGGATGTAGTCTTTTACATTCTCTTTCCTGGGCATCAAAGATGCCACATCTGAACTGACCTGTATGGGTACTTCATAATGTGCTTCGGTTGTTAAGTCCAACAAGTAAATCTTGCCTCCTGCAGTAAACACGATTTCTTCCTCTCCTATACTAGGAAACATGACATCGAACTCACTAAAATCTGTCACCTGATCGATTGCTTTAGAGCTCAGGTCATAACTGTAGATATTGTTTCTTCTATTTTCTCCGCGGTCAGACAAAAAGTAAATCTTGTCCGAAGTATACATCGGGAATTCGTCATTGTAAATACTCTCGCTGATATTTTCAGAAGAATTATCAGTAAGATTAAAAGTATAAATATCAGTGGCCATGCCTCCTTTGTAGCGCTTCCAGGTTCTGAAAGCCCTACTCTTAGGGGTATAGGCAATCTGTTCTCCATCTGGAGAAATCATTCCAAACTCGCCATAAGGCACTGGGAGTTTCTCCGGCATTCCTCCCGAGGCTGGCACTTTATAAAACTGACTGAAACGTTGCTTCTCACTTTCTCTGGATGAGGTAAAAAGGATATGCTTTCCATCGCTAAACCAATCTGTCACACGATCACCCATTCCGTGATAAGTGAGGCGCTCGGGCATCCCACCCTTTACTGGCATCACATAGACATCGCCATTTCCGTTGTAAACTCCACTAAAGGCGATAGAATTCCCATCAGGGGAAAATTTGGGAAAGGATTCTGTTCCTGCAGAAGTAGTCAGCCTATTGGCCAAACCTCCCGTTTTTGGCACCACCCAAATATCACCACCGTAACTGAAGGTAATTTGGGTAGCTGATACATCTGGAAATTGAGCGATCTTGGCATCTACCTGAGCATAATTTACCATAGGAATCAACAAAACTGTTCCTATGAAATTGATTAATTTCTTAAACATCATGTGTTGTTGGGGTTTGAAGAAAAATTCAATAAACAAATGGCCTGAAAGTACGCTATCGTACACATTTCCAACCTATAACAAACAAAGCCTATCAAATATAAAAAAAATATCACAGCATGCTAGAAGTAAAAAAAGCGTGGATATTGCTATCCACGCTTCAACTATGATAAAGGTTAATTAATGCTAACTTCTGCCGAGAAATTAGAAAGTATAAGCCAATTTAAGACTGATCTTGGTGCCTGGGCTTAGGCTAGTGAAAATCTGATCTTGGGCATTGTAAGATCTAAACACTTCCTCTTTTTTGTCATTAAGCAAGTTACTCACTTTCAATCCAGTTTGGAATTTCTCATCAGCTCCGAAGGTCTTGTTTACGTTAAGGTTCAAGCTGTGGAATGGAACAGTATAAGTATCCGTTCTGTTACCGAAGCCCACATAAGATAGTGTGCTTCCTTGTACGTTATAGTAAACACCAGCTTCCCATCCTGATTCCCAGTTTTCATATGCCAAACCAGTATTGACGATATAAGGTGCTTGACCTGCCATATCTCTGGTTGAAGAAATCTCTTCACCTTCTCTGGCAGAAAGCTCTCTTGACCTCAATTCTGACTCAGACATTTGAATGCTGGACTTGGTGAAAGTTACATTAGCATTGAAGAAGAAATTCTCAGCAGCTGGAGTAATAATATCCAATGATTTTCTTACTTCCAATTCAACTCCTGTCACTTGGCCATCACCCACATTTCTTGGCTGGAAGGCCCCTGGGTCCGAAAGGAACTGCACCATTTCGATAGGAGCAGCAAACTTTTTGTAGAATGCACTGGCTGACAGGATTTCACCTCTTTTAGGGAAAAGTTCCCATCTAGCATCCAAGTTATGAATTCTGGTTGACTGTAAGTTACCATCCCAAAGTGTCTCTGATCCACCATTGGTTGTTTCAGGGAATAGACCACCAATAAAAGTTCTACCTGTAATGGGATCCAAGATTTCAGCGAAAGACATTTCTTTGAAAGAAGGTCTAGCAATTGTTCTTGAATAAGAGAAACGTAGATTTTGAGTCTCTCCCATATCATAGATCAAGTTCAAGGTTGGGAAGAAATCAATATCATCCAATACCTTTTCATTGTCAAAAACAATGGTTTTGGTCTGGTTACTTCCTGTGTAATACTGCTCATATTTCTCCATTCTCACTCCTACGATAGCTTTTAAGTTATCAAATGGATTGATTTCTGTATTCACATACACCCCAAGGTTGTTGATGCTAGCATTATACTCGTTTGGATTGTTCGGTATGAACAATGGATCATATCGAACGCCATTGGTATTGTCAGCAGAGAAAAGGTTCTCCTCATCAAATACTGCATTTGGATCCCCAGTAAAAGTGGTGTTGCCCACTGGGAACTGGAAGCTTTGGATCAAGAAGTCTCTCTGTTTGTAAGTGTAGCTCGTTCCAAAACCGAATTTAGCAGCTTGGTCTCTGAAAGTATAATTTTTGGTTAAATCTACTTTTCCAACCACGTTGTCCTCATCCAGGTTTCTCCAAATTCTCTCAGGAAGACCCACTTCAGTGGAGATTGAGTTATTGATGTCTCTGAACCTCAAAACTCTAACGTCCGGATCTTCAATAACCGACCTTGTTGGAGATAATTTCCAGTTCAATTCCCAATCGTTTGTTGGTCCCAACTTGTGCTCACCGCTCAAAAGGATATTCGTCAATGAACGCTCACTGTATTCAATGTTATATTGGTCAGCACCATAAACGGTACCCACATTATTACTTTCAAAATCAAACTGCCCAACTTTAGACTCTCCATTTTGAAGCCTTAAAAAGTTCAATTTGTACTTGGACATACCCGTCTTGTAAGCCAATCCGGCCATTCCACCCAGTAATACATTATTTACTCCATAATCACCAACTTGTCTTTCTAGGGGAGTTAATTCGTACTCACCTGCATTACTTGGTTTTCCATACAAGTTATACTCAGCCCCTTCAAAATAAGTAGTTTCGTTGCTGTAAGTTAAAGCAAAGTTATAACCTAACTTGCCATTTCCAGCATCTACCTGGTTACCAAAGGATAAACCAAGGCTTAGGTCCATTAAATTACTGGAACGCTGACCTCCCATAGTAGGATTAAATCCTCTTAAAATTGATTGATACTCCTGCCCTGTTGGACCATTTGGATTTCCTACTACCTGAGCATATTGAGGAATATCAGTTCTTCCTCCGGTTGGAATATCACGGTATCCATTGTCAAAGCCTAAAAAGTCAGTACCACTACCATCTACTTTGAGATAGTTGCTATTGAAGTGCATCGAAGGGTTATAACCACCACTAAGACTCACTTTAAATGTTTTTTCTTCTGGGAAATCTTTGGTTTCAATATCCACCACACCTCCGGTAAAATCAGCAGGAAGGTTACTCGTAAATGACTTGGATACAATGATGTTATCTACCACATTGGTAGGAAAGATATCCATTTGGATAGAGTTTCTATCGGGATCAAGGCCAGGGATGTCCACACCGTTCAATACCGTTTTGGTATATCGGTCACCTAGACCTCGGATATAGACATATTTTCCGCCTTCTATGGATACCCCTGTTACTCTTTTGATAGCAGAAGCGGCATCGCTGTCACCAATCTTTCTGAAAGTAGACGCTGAAATACCGTCTATCATGTTAGCAGCATTTCTTTTTACAGTCATCAAAGCAGCTTCAGTGGTCCTGATGGCTTGTGCAGTTACTACTACAGACTCCAGCTCTTCAGTGGTTTCTGCCAATTTCAAATCACTTAGTAAAGTAACTTCACCTGGCCTCACTTCCACCCCACTGATTTCCAGTTTATTGAAAGAGATGAATGAAGCAACAAGTGTATAAGTTCCTGGCGCAAGCTTGATTTCAAAAGCTCCGTCAAAATCCGTAACAGCACCGGTTTGTGTTTCTTTAACCAAAACAGAAACCCCAATCAAAGGTTCTCCTAAACCTTCATCAATAATATTTCCTCGGATAGTACCCTGTTGGGCAAATACAAGTTGAGGGATTGCAGCGCATACCAATATGGTTAGGGCTACGAATATCTTTTTCATTTTTATTTGAATTATAAGTTACAGCTAACGATTAAAAGATAAAAAAGTAGATAGAAGGGATCATGAATGATCCCTTCTGAGTATGGATGATTGATTATTTCAAGATATCAAGTGCACCTGAGGCAGCAGCCCAAGACCATCCTGCAAAAGCAGACTTGTCAGCACCTACAGTATTTTCACCTTCTGCTACTGCAGTAGTAAATGCTGCAGAACCACCTAGGAATACATCAGAAACCATAAGTTCAGCAGGAAGAGTTACTTCAAAATTAGAGAAAGCAGCTGCTACAGTTGGAAGCTCATCGAAAGTCTGACCGCTAGCTACACTAGTGAAGTAGATATTAGACATATCTACATTAGTATTGGCATCATTATCCACTAGGCCTACAGCACCCCCAGCGATGATAGAACCGTTAGTTAAGGTGTAGTTACCATTTACATAAGCACCTTCTGGGCCATCAAGCTCAAAGCATTTGTCACCACCGTTTACAATGATGAAGTTATTCAATGTTCCGTTCCAAGCTTGGTCAGCATCGATAGAGTCATCACCAGCATTCCAAACTACAGCGTTAGTAACGTTTACAGTACCACCGAACCATTCGATACCGTCATCTTGGTTACCAATGATTTCTACATTTTCTATTACAGTACCAGAACCTACACCACCTAAAGTAAGACCGTTGATCTCATTACCGTCTCCGATATTTGCACCTCCATGACGGATAGAAACATATCTTAATACACCTGAATTGTCCTCATCATCAGAACCACCGTAAAGACCGTTGGTATCGGATGGTGGAATACCTTCAATTTGTGCTTCAGTATTACCTCCGGCAAGAGAAACATTTGCTCTTCCCAAGATCAAAAGACCTCCCCAAAGACCATTTTGGTTTGGAGAAAGACCATCTTGATGGAACACTTCACCCGGTTGGATTTCATCTGCAATAGAAGTAAAGATAATTGGATCATCAGCAGTACCTTCAGCCATAATTTTTCCACCACGGGCGATGATTAATGCTGTTGCGTTGGCACCAGAACCAGCTTCACCTTTGATGATTACTCCTGGCTCGATAGTCAATGTAACACCGTTCAATACGGAAACTCTACTCGCTAGAGTATATACATTACCTGACTCTAAAGTACGATCTTCTGTAATGTTTTCGCTGAGAACAAATTCATCCTCAGGATCAGGTCCTGGATTTGGATTTGGATCATCATCGCTACAAGATGTAAACATCACTGATGTTGCCATCAACATTAAAAACAGAAAGTTAAGTTTTTTCATGATTATGAAATTGATTTAGTTTGTTCGCTTTTTTGTTTTCGCTCCACAAAACTGAACCAATTTTTCTGCGACTTAGAATTTTTCCAATTATGTATTTTTTAAAAAAGTCGTCACAGATTAATATTGAATTAACAAACGGATAAAAAAAAAGCCTTTGATCTCTCAAAGGCTTTCTGAATCGCTTATTTGGGCGTTATTTCAATGTTACGGATTTATTAATTGGTATCTTATCCAATATTATATGAATCAGGTCACGGGTATTGATATTGTCCGCTTCTGCCTCATAATTAAGAATAATCCTGTGATTAAGCACATCTTCTGCTACTTCCTTGATATCTTCTGGAAGCACATAATCGCGTCCATCCATAAAGGCCACAGCCCTAGCTGCAAGGTTCAGGTTGATACTTGCCCGAGGAGAAACACCAAACTGTATATATTTGGCTTCTTCTTGTAAACCATATTGCTCTGGGAATCGCGTAGCAAAAACCAATTCAATGATATAATTTTCCAAAGGCTCAGACACCTGCACTTGGTTGATCTTATCACGGATTTCAAAAATATCCTCTTTGGAAAGTATAGCCTGCACATCAGCCTTATAGCTCATATTGGACATTCTTCTCATCACCTCCAACTCATCTGACTTGCCCGGATAATCAATGTGTACTTTCATCATAAATCTATCCACCTGAGCTTCAGGCAATGGGTAAGTCCCCTCTTGATCCACAGGGTTCTGAGTGGCCAGTACCAAAAAAGGACGATCCAACTGATAGGTAGTTTCACCAATGGTTACCTGCTTCTCCTGCATGGCTTCCAAAAGGGCGGACTGAACTTTGGCAGGTGAGCGGTTTACCTCATCAGCTAAAATCAAATTGGAAAAGATAGGCCCTTTTTTTACTTCAAAGTCACCATTCTGCTGGTTATAGATCATGGTACCGATCAAATCTGATGGCAACAAGTCAGGAGTAAACTGGATTCTGTTAAAGTCCAAATGAAGTACTTTGGCCAGGGTGTTTACTGTTAGGGTTTTGGCCAAACCGGGTACACCCTCCAAAAGTATGTGTCCATTGGTAAAGAGTCCGATCAATAAACGATTGACCATTCGCTCTTGTCCTACCACCACCTTCTTGACTTCATTGATGACGTCCTGAATCTTTTCCTGATGCATTATAATCTTTTATTTATGTTAAGTCTCGTATAAAACTGCTGATGCCAAGGCACCTTGCTAAATTAAGAAGCCTAAATTAGAATAAATTGCCTTTTAACACAATTTAACAAGTGCTGAAATTCTATTTTCAACCAAGCTAATTTCGCTTTCCAAATCTTCCTTTGGAACGTTTATGAAAAGGCTTGTTAGACTGATGAACCATTTTATTTATATCCACGCCCAATAGCTTGTACATTTCCTGCTGGTCATATTCCCGTACTTCTCCGACCGCAAAACCTTCAATGGTGAGCTTTTCCATGGACCAGCGCACCAGTCTTAAGGTGGGGAAATTCACCGCGGCTGTCATTTTCCTAACTTGTCGGTTTTTACCTTCAATTAATGTCAATTTAAGCCAAGAATCCGGCACCGTCTTACGATAACGAATAGGAGGGTCTCTTTCGGGTAATATAGGCTCATTTTTTTTTAACTTTGCTTTGGCCGGTTTGGTATGGTACATTTTCCCGTCCACCTTGATATCCACTCCTTGTTCCAAAGCTAAAATGGCTTCTTCACCTGGAACACCCTCCACTTGGGCCAGGTAACTCCTTTGATGCCCAAACTGAGGGTTAAGCAAATAATGGTTCAGTGGCTTATCGTCTGTAATCAACAGTAAGCCTTCACTGTCCTTGTCCAATCGACCAACAGGATATACTTCTTTTGGAAAATCCCCAAGCTCTTTCAAAGTATTCTCCTCTCCACTAAACTGGCTCAAAATCCCAAATGGTTTATAGATCACAAAATACCGGGGCATAGGCTAAATATTGATGATGGGCAAAGTTTGACATTATCTGTTTCAAAACCAAAAAAATGGATTCTGCGGACAAAAGATATTACTACCCATTGGTTTCCTTCTTCCCAAAAAGATACCTGAGCGCTCCAGTCGACCAAAGTGCCCATAAAATTAATACAGGTTGAAAAAAAAGACGGATCAACCTTTTACGATCAGTATCCAATCCAAAAGCATCAATTTCATTGGTGTATTGAGCAATATTTCCCGGAAAAATCAACACATAAAACAGTGCCAAGGCCATTCCTACTTTCACCTCTTGCTTGACCCAGAAAATCATAGCTAAGCCAAGAATCAGTTCCACAATTCCTGATAAAATAACTACTAGATCCTTGCTCAATGGAACCCAGTTAGGAACTTGTGCTTGAAATTCACCCCGCTGAAAGGTCATATGACCAATGGCGGCCAAGATCATAAAAGCCCCTAAGATTACTCTAAAAACTGCTTGAACTTTATTTGTTTTCACCTCATTCATAACTGAAAATTTTATGCTCTAACTAAATATAAGCTGATAAGTTTTCTGAAATTTTCAATACAGCTGTCTATTTACTATTCTTCGAAATCAATAGGCTCAACGAAGTAAATATTGTCCATCCAAATACGACCATAAAGCACACCAAAGCAAGCCCTAAGTAAACCCGCTAGTCAAAATCCAAACAAGTTAAACCAAACAACATTTGGCTGACCTTTTGCACCTAGCTTACTGACAAAATCTTCAGGGTAGTTAAAGTCAGGATGCAAGCTTCCAAAAATGATTAAGGCCAGAAAAAATGTACCAACAGCCAATAACCTTATGCCCCGGTCAACCTACCCATTCCTGTCAATTTTGCATAGCACATGTCTTTAGTGTTGTCTTTATGCCTCCCTCTTAAAGTACAAGGATTTCTTTGCCATCAATTTACCCATTCCAATAAAGCCCAAAGCCAATACCACAAAGGTTAAAATCAACATTATTGTATGCTGCAATACTTTAGCCCAACCCAGCTTATTTACATCTATAAAATAATAAGGATAGAAATCTGAAAATTCTCCACTCACCAAAATATAGATCAAGTAAAGCAATGGATAAATCAACATCAAAGGAAGCTGGCTCCATCTTATTTTATCCTTTTTTTCATAACGAGCCCAGTAAATCACCACCAAAATTGGAATGATAGAATGGAGCAGCTCATCTACAACCATCTGAAGTCCCTGTGGTTCCCAAACACCTCTCAAAGTTACTTGGTAGACCAAGCCAACCATAGTGATATAAATAGTAATGGCGGTAAGCAGTCCAGATCGATCAAAGAAACATTTTGAGTTTGGTTTGTTTGATAAAGACTCCCTCCAATAACAAAAGGTAACCAAAGTATTCGTCAGGATCGTAAAATAGCTGAAAAACATCAACAGATTTTGAACCATCGAACCTTCACTCGCCCAAACCATCAATATAAATTGGGTGACCACAGCGAAAAAACCCAATAAAGCGATTGTATTACTTAAAAATTTTCTCATTGGCGAGGATAGAAATCTTTATACCATTTTTAATAGTACCATCACCAATATAGTTGTTTTTGCATAATTTTATTACTGCGTCAAACTGTAAAGGTCACTTCAATTGGACAGGTTCTGTTCGATGGGTGAAAAACTGGCCATCATTGAGCACATAAATCAGGTCAAATGCATAAGCCCCTTCCTCGGTCGGTCCCTTGGATAACTTCATATCAAAAACCTGATATTTCACGCTTTCATGGTTTTCCTCTATATAATTAGTCAGCGGAGTAAAATCCATCAAACCTTGCGCTGTATTTGTATAATAATTGGTCAAAATCAAATCATTGATCGTATCCCCAGCTACAAAGTTTTCATTAAAATCACTCAGTGTCCTGACATAAAGTGTGTCCAGGCCAACTTTATCTCCCTTCCAGCCATTGGGAGCACAGGACAGGGCAAGCAAGCTTCCATTAAGAGATATGGTTGCTTTACGCGCCAAATAATCTGCTTCAAACGCAAATCTGATAAAAAATCGCTCCCACAAAACCACTTCTCCTTCCTGTATTTCTTCAAAAGTATTATTGTTGGATTGGCTAGGCTGCAAATTGATCGATTCGATAGATTTGATGGAAAAATAGGGCAAAATATCAGGACATTCCCACATATCATTATCAACTTGCTGACAAGCCCAAAAAACGCCCCCAAAAGTAAAAACAGTAAACAGTAACAAAACTCGCAACTTCATAAGGTTTTTATTTTCTATACGGAACAAATTTATGATTCGTCTCAGAAACACCTAATAAAATTACATTACAACTAAAAAGAAAGAACTATCAACAATGATTCCCTAGCTTTCTCTTTCCTAAAAATTGGTCTCGAAGCTTCTTTAGTCTTGTTTTGGCACCATACCTTAAACTTGCCTCATATTTATAATCGTAGAAAAGTTTGAGCCCCTTTAGGGCATTGGTTCCTCTCAACTCCATATATCGTCGAATCAAATAGGTCATTGCCTCAGGCTGGAAGCCTAAGCGGTTCAAGCTTTTTACCGCATCACTTTCACTGATCCTAACCTGTTTCAGTCGATTGTTATCAATCAATGCAAAGTCATACTGTCCATTTTGCTCATGGTACAAAATGTTGCCTAAGGTATAATCTTCATGATAAATTTTATGAAGATGAAGGTTCAAGGTAAATCGAGCAAGACATTCCAGCATCTCCCTGGACTTCGCCACATCATGGGTATCAAAAGAAGAAAGAGGTTTGTAATCTGTATAGACCGACACAAAGTATCCTGCTTTTAACATACCATTTTCAATACAGTCAATAAAGGCTACAGGCTGTGGCGTGTTGATTCCTTCCTGCTGAAGCATCAGCGCATATTCATAGGCTCTTTTGGCTTTGGAGGGCCTTAAATAAGCGTAAATAAATCTATTGGCCAGGTATATTTTTCTAAAGGACTTGACAACGATCTTTTCTCCTTGGACCACATCTGTCCTTACTTGATTCCTTTCATTATAAATAACCACTCCACGTTCTTCAAACTTTTCAGGAATCTCCTCCAGGTATTTTCTAAGGTGCTTGAATTGGTCGTGGATATGGATAATTTTCTTCATAAAAGTTTCTGTCTTGCTTCAATGGATTACAAAATCAGTTTTGATGCTGCAACATATATCTGATCAACTCATCCGGGCTTTTGAGGGAGTTGGCGGTTTCTTCATTCAGTTCTACTTGAAGTGCATCTTCCACATCATAGATCAAACCGTCCAAATACACCTTATCAAATCCCATATCCTTTACAAAGTCCGAACGCTTCAATTTGGATATTGGAGTGATTCCATATTTCCCCATCACTTCGATAATCGTTTTCAGTTTTGTGTAATTATTTGTTTTCATCGCTTTTTATTTTTTAGACGAGACTTTACTTGATTCTGTCTCAATGTTTTGTAAATCACCTTTGTAGAAAGACACGCTCAAATGGATTTACCCTTATTGTGAAGGTCAGTACAGTTTCAAAAAACAGTTATAATTTCTTACAACTCTATTTTTAATCCTGCACTGACCATTCAGCAATCATCAACTAACTATAATTATACATACGCTGCAACTTCGGATTCCGACTCACTCAGCTCGGTTTCTTCGATCACAATTTCTTTTTTCTTATCCTTACCTAGCTTGGCCATGATACGATCGAATATATAATAGATCACTGGCACTACTACCATGGTCAAAAACATGGATGAGATCAACCCACCGATCAATGCCCAAGCAAGACCATTTTTCCATTCTGCACCGGCTCCGGAAGCCAATGCAATTGGAAGCATACCAAAAACCATGGCCAGAGTGGTCATTAATATCGGACGGAAACGAATCTCCACAGCTTTCACCAAAGCCGCTTTCACTTCTAGGCCAGCATCTTTCAACTGGTTGGTGAAGTCCACTAGCATGATGGCATTCTTCGCTACCAATCCCATCAGCATGATCAATCCGAGGATACTGAAAATACTCAGGGAAGAACTGGACAAGGCCAAAGCCAAGAGGGCACCAATGATGGCCAAAGGCAAGGAGAACATCACCACTAGAGGGTAGATATAATTGTCATAAAGCGCCACCATGATCAAGTAGATCAATAAGATCGATGCCAGCAGAGCCACTCCTAAGCTGCCGAAGCCTTCTTCTTGCATTTTCATATCCCCTTCATAAGAAATGGATACTTCCTTTGGTAGATTTAGCTGGGCTATTTTCTCCTGAATTTCAGCACCAACCACCCCAGTAGTTCTTCCTGAAACTTGTGATTGCACGGTGACAGAGCTGATTCTATCCTGACGGTTTAACTCACTCGGTCCCTCTGATGGTGTGGCATTGGCAAATTGCTTCAGTAAGACCGTTTGTCCTTTGTTATTGACAAAAGCAAGGTTCTCAATATCTGAAACGGACTTTCTGTCAAATTCATCCATTCGGATATTGATATCATATTCGTACTCTCCGTCCCTGTATTTGGTATCTGTGTTCCCGTTAAAAGCCACCTGCATGGTTCCACCCACCATGGCCATGTCCAATCCTAGATCAGCCATTTTGGTTCGGTCCACTTCTACACGTATTTCCGGATTACCATCTTCCAAAGAAGTTTGAACTTTTCTGGTACCCGGTACTTTTTCTACCTCGGTCAAAACCCTATCTGAAAAGCTTTTCAACGTGTCCAAGTCAGGACCAGAAAGTACAATCTGGATCGGAGCATCATTGGCAGTACCAGTAATACTGATCGGTACAGCGGTAAACTCAGCTCCAATAATGTTCTCCTCCAAGGCTATTTCCATCTCCTTGGCAAATTCAGGCGCACTCACATGACGCTTTTCAGCATCCACCATTTTAACGGTGATCTCCGAAGCATAAGGAGTTGATTGACTTCCAGACATGCTCCCTGTGGTTTGACCAACTGTCGTAAATACACTGGTCACTAATGGATTTTTTTGTAGGAAATTCTCCGCTTCCCTCGTGGTAAAGTTGGTTTCCTCTAAGGTGGCGGACTTTGGTAATTCCAAACGGATAATAAACTCACCTTTGTCCCCTTCACTCACAAATTCGCTACCGATAAAACCATTGCTTACCAGCATAAATGAAGAAATAAACAAGACAAAAGTGACCACTAAAGTAATGATCTTATGGTTGAAAGCCCACTTTAGGATGCCTGTCAACCAATCAATAAAGCTGTCCAGAAAACCTTCAAAACCATTGATGATTCTTCCAAAAACACTTTTGGGGTTGATGTGCTCCAATTTTGTAAACCTTGAAGTCAACAATGGAATCAAAGTAAATGCTACCAATAAACTCATCAAGGTAGCAACTGCCACCGTGATACTAAATTGGGTCAAAATGCCTGATATCAATCCACCTGTAAGAGAAAGAGGCACGAAAACCACTACGATTACCAAGGTGATTGAAGTTACTGTCCCCCCAATTTCGCGGATACCGTCATAAGAAGCCTGTACCGCTGATTTACCTTTTTCCAAGTGACGATAGATATTCTCAATGACCACAATCGCATCATCCACCAGAATACCTACCACCAAGGAAAGGGCAAGCAAGCTCATCAAGTTGAGGGTAAAGCCCGCCAAGTACATCACTGTAAATGTTGCAATGATAGATGCCGGAACGGCAATCATCACAATAATGGCATTTCGGAAGCTGTGCAAGAATAAGAGCATGATGACTGCTACCAAGACCACGGCAATAATCAAGTCATGAATTACGGCATCAGCTGCTTCCAAGGTAAACTCTGAGGAATCTTGGGAAATCTCAAACCTAAGATCACTGTTTTGATAAGTTTTCTCTAATTGCGCCAATGCAACATCAACACGCTCTGCCACATCTACCGCATTGGCATCGGATTGTTTTTGGATACTGATACCGATGGCGCTATTGCCATTCAGCCTGCTGAGAATTTCCTCGTCCTTACTGGAGTCTACAACCTCGGCCACGTCTTTGATCTTGATAGCTGAGCCTTCTGCATAAGTAATGATCAGTTCTCCAATCTCATTCACGCTGCTGAACTTACCCGCTAAACGAATTAATATCTGCTCCTCATCACTTTTTAGTTTCCCTGTAGGAAAATCCAAGTTTGCCTGAGCAATCGCCTGATTCACTTGCAAGGGAGAAATCCCATAGGTGTTTAACTTGTTTTGATCCAAGTTTACCTTAATTTCTCTCTCTGCACCGCCTAGCAAATTCACCTGAGCTACCCCGTCAATTTGGGATATCATGGGCTGAATCCGCTGGTCCATCAAATCATAAAATTCCGTCGCGGTCAAGTTAGAATAGGCTCCCATTTGCATGATTGGCATATCATCCAAACTGAATTTCCCCAAGGATGGAGGATCTACATCTTCAGGCAAATCTCCTATTACGGCATCGATTTTTCTTTGTGCATCCTGAAGAATGATATCCACATCCACATCATCATCCAACTCAATGGTAATGATGGAAAAGCTTTCCAATGAAGTGGACTTCATTACATCGATTCCCTCCAAAGAAGCCAAGGCATCCTCCAATTTTCTAGTCACTGAGTTTTCTACTTCTGTCGGTGCTGCACCAGGGTAAACAGTCGAAACGGTCACCACATTGGGACTAAACTTAGGCAGAAGCTCATAAGACATCTGGGTATAGGAAAAAATCCCCAGTAAAGTCAATATTGTAAACAGCACCACTACAATAGTGGACCGTTTGATAGATATTTTCGTTATCTGCATGCTCTACTAATTTTCAGATTAAAGTTCAGTTACTGCTGTCCCGTCCTTCAAATTGATCAATCCAGAGGTCACTAGTTTCTCTCCTTCTTTTAATCCGTCCAAAAGAACCAGTTTGTTTTCGCCTACTTGCGCAAGGTTTACTTTTTTCAACACTGCTTTTCCATTCTCCACTACATAAACCTCTGGGTTTTTCACTCCACTCACTAGGGACTTTCTGTCAATTAGGATAGCTTCTTCAGCAGGATAATCAAAGGCTGCATAAGCAAACATTCCTGGCTTGATCTGGTCGGAACTTTCACTCAACTCAATCTCTACTTCATACCTTAATGAAGCATCCCCTTTTCTGCTGGTAAAAGAAACCTTACCCTCAAAATCCTGCTCAGGAAGTACACCTACTTTCACTTTTACTTTATCTCCTTTGTTGATGCGGGCAATTTCCAATTCAGAAACTTTCACGACCAATTTCATAGGGTCAATGTCCACTATGTCCACGACATTCATGCCCGGGCTCATTAAAGTTCCGATTTCAATATAGTCTTCGTTGATATAGCCGGATATAGGAGCGGTAATCACCGTATTGGCCAAACGTTTCTTTTTCATTTTCACATCTGACTCAGCCATCTTGGTTGCATTGCGGATCTCTTCCAATTGTTTTTCCGTAATGGCTTCTGTACCCGCCAGATTTTCATAACGCCCCAAGTCCTTTTTATTCTGGTGTAATTTCACCTCTGCAATGGCCAATTCAGATTGGATCAGCTCATCATCCAGTTTTGCAATGACGTCTCCTTTATGTACATAATCCCCTTTTTCTTTATAGATCTTCAAAACCTTACCACTAGCTTCAGCCTTTAGGGTTAGCTCTTTGTTGGGCTCGAAAGTACCATTTGAGGTAAAGGAGATTTTATGTGCTGTTTTTTCAATAACCGCTGTCCTTACTGGAATGGACTCGCTGGTCTTCATGGCCTCTTCTGCTTTGACCTCCATTTCTTGCTTATTTTTAAATAGCGTAAAGCCTATGCTAGCTGCAATGATGACCAATATTAATGGTGTGATAATTTTTTTCATAGCTGTAGATGATATATTGGGGAAGTCTATTTCTTAGTTTTTTATGATTTTTTCGATTTGGCCAGTAGACTTGTACAAGTCTGCTTCGGCCGTCTTTACATTGATAATTTGTCTGTAGTAACTTGACCTGGCCTGACGCAATGTTGTTTCTGCATCCAGTAAGTCGGTCAAAGGGGAAAGCCCTTCACGGTAGAGCTCTCCTGTTTGTTGGAGAACATCCTCAGATAGCTGTAAATTGGATTCCTGGGCCTGTAAGCTCCTAATACTATTTTTGAGTTTTTTGACTGCATTGAGGTATTCGGCTTCCGCATTTTGCTCGGCCATGTATTGGTCATATTTTATTTTTTGACCTTCCACGCTAGCCTGGGCTATTTTATTTTTCTTCTGAAATCCATCAAAAATAGGTACCGAAAGTTTTAGTCCGATCAGAGCCCCCCGGTACCACATATGGCTGGAAGAAAGGAAATCAAACTCTGTGGAGAAAGCATTGTAATTCACATCTGCAAAGGCTGAAAGTGTAGGATAGTAACCTGATTTGATATTATTGATGTTCAAATCATTTAGCTCCTGTTGCTTGCCCAAAACCTGTAAATCGTAACGCTGACTAAGGTCTGCATCCACTTGTAAAGCCTGAAGTGGACTCAGATTGTCCTTAAAATCATACTCCTCCAGACTAATGGGAGTATTAACCGGAATACCCATCACCAACTTGAGGTAATTCTTGCGCTGCTCAATGGTAATCTCCAAATTATCCATCTCCGTTTCCAAGGTTGTCAAGTTTACTTTTACCCGATTGTAATCTACCTTCCTGGCCAGGTCATTTTCATATTGTGATTTGATAATCTCCTCCAACCGTTTCAACTGGTCATGGTTGGCCTCTAAATTATCCATCTGTAACTCGGTAGAGATCACAGAATAGTAGTTCAAGGCCACATCATAGACAATATCTTCCTCGGTCATTTGAGTCAAAAGACGGTAGAATTGTTCCGATGTTTTTGCTGCCTTTAAGCCTACCAAATAAGATTGACTAAAAATTAGCTGACTAATTTGTGCGCCTGCTTTCATGCTTTGTGGCACACCAAAAGCGATAACATTAATATCACTGGGATCTGTATTGGGGTCAAGGACCCCGCCAGGAATCGCCTGGGGATATACATCCAAGAAATTATTATAATCTCCATAGGCATCAACCTGAGGCAATCCAGTTCCTATGATCTCTTTTCTCTGGTAATTGGCAGCCTCTTCATCCAGTTGGGCTTTTTTGATCTCAGTATTGTGCTTAAGCCCAAGCTCAATACACTCTTGCAGGGTAAACACACCACCTTCCTGAAATTTGTCTTGGGCAAATAAACTACCCGTTAAACAAAAGGTAGCTATCAATCCGATCAAACAATGTTTTTTCATTTTATTATTTTATAGTTAATTTCTTATTTATTACTTAGTTCTGTATTTAAAGAACTTAAAGAACAAAAAATATATCAGCTGTTATGCAGCCGATCATATTTTTCAATCAATTTGGGCATTTCTACCTTCATGAATTCAATGAATTGTTGGAAGTCCTGAATGCAGCGATTAAACTCCATATTACTGGCGGACCTCGTAGCCATCACATCCTTCAACAAGGCATTTATTCTGAAAATACCTTGCATATCCTCCTGCATATCGTTTCTCCAATTCCTCACTTTTAAGCGGAAGTAGCGTTTCCTTTCACCTGGCTTGGTGGTATACTCCACTTTATTTTGGCTCTGAAGCAAGGTAAGGGCATTACTAACAGCACTTTTGCTGACAGAAAGGTATTCTTGTATCTCATCAAATGTCGCCTCAGCTTCTTCTAATACCAACAACAATCCCATGATTCTTCCCAATATAGGCTGATGGCCCTTTCTTTCGAAGAAGACACCTATTCTTTCTATAATTTCCTGTTGTTCTGATGATAATTTCATATTTCCTCCTCTCATCATGGATGAGTTTACGATGCAAATATAGCAAAGGTTTTGTTAGTTCATAAAAAAGAGAACCAAAATTTATTTTATGACACTGTTAAAACTTCACAAACCATTCTAGACATTGGTTACAAAAGCTGCTTAAAACTAAAAACAAACGGTTCATCATAAATCTTGATTTCAACAAAGGACATGCCCAATCCTCCAAAAATAAAAAAAGGCCTCTAAAGGCCCTTCATGTTTTTGGAAAAAGATGGAATTAACTTCCACAACCAATACAGTCAAAATGGCTGTCCATAGGTTTTGTTCCTTTTAATTGCATCTCCAAATTATGGATTTTATCACGGATCTCCATGTCCTGAAACATGTCGCCAGTCAATGATGCTTGTAGTTTTTCAATCTCGTTGGTAAGCGCTGTTTTTTGTTCTGCGTTCATAGGATTTCGTTTAGTCAGTAAAAAGCAAAATTGAATATAATAAGTTCATGGAAAAAATCCATTAATCCCCTCATAAAAGTAAGTCATTGAGAGTCAATGTAAAATTTCAACCATTTTTTGCCCACTTTTTGTGGAAATTAAAGAAACCATTTTCACAATAGCTTTGTCAATAATTCAGAATAGCCTAATTTGAATACACAAGTAACTTTCCGTTTATGAAAAAGTCCGATCATCAGATATTGACCAAATTCAGGAAAGCTCTCCACCAATACCCGGAACTTTCCCATCAAGAAAAAGAAACCACCCATTTCATCAAAGACTTCTTTGAGCCTCTTAAGCCTAACGAAATGATAGAGAACTTAGGAGGACATGGTCTAGCAATAATTTTTAAGGGAAAGGAAAATGGACCTCGAACACTTTTTAGATGTGAATTGGATGCCCTTCCTATTCATGAGGAGTTAAATACAAATCATAAAAGCAAATTGGAAGGAAAGTCCCACACTTGTGGTCATGATGGACATATGGCCATAATAGCAGGTCTAGGACTTTGCCTCGCTGACAAACCATTACGGAAAGGAGAGGTAGTATTGCTCTTTCAACCTGCCGAAGAAACTGGAGAGGGAGCAGAAAAAGTAATCAAAGACAAAAACTTCGCAAAGATCAAACCTGATTTCGCCTTTGCTCTTCACAACTTGCCCGGCTACCCTAAACATGAAATCGTGTTAAAGAAGGGTGCGTTTGCAGCCGCTTCCAAGGGAATGATCATCACGCTAAAAGGAAAGACCTCCCACGCTGCCCATCCAGAAGATGGCAATAGCCCTACAGAAGCCATGGCCAAACTTATGGTGGGTTTACAAGCCATTCCACAAAGTTTGTCCTCCTTCAGCCTCATTACGGTCATTCAAGCTGAATTGGGAGAAATAGCTTTTGGTACCAGCCCCGGAAAAGCTGTTGTTAGGGCCACCTTGCGCAGTTATGATGACGAGACGATGACTCTGCTCACTACCTATGCAGAGCAGCTTTCCCTTCTCATCACCAAAGAATATAAGCTTCAATGTCATATCGATTACACAGAAAGCTTTGCCAGCACAGTCAATGATGAAGCCGCTTGGGAATACGTCAACGAAGCCGCAAAATCATTAAAACTAAAAACCAAACACATCAGAAACCCATTTAGATGGTCAGAAGATTTCGGGCATTTTTCAGCCTACACCTCTACCATGCTTTTCGGTTTGGGAGCAGGCAAATCCCAGCCCCAACTTCACGAACCAACTTATGACTTTCCGGATGACATTATTCCAACTGGTGTGAAAATTTTTGAAACCATAGCAGCACAAATCCACCAGTAACTCTTTCTCTTAAAAAACCAACTAGGCACCATGCAGCATACTTCCCATTTGGAAATCAGTAAATCAGCTTACCGCAGGAACATCAAATTTCTTCAAAAACAACTAGGCAACGAAACGGTGATTTCCTCTGTAGTAAAAGGCAATGCCTATGGACATGGTATTGAAAACATTGTACCCATTGCCGAAGCGACCGGAATCAGGCATTTCAGCACCTTCAGCTCGGATGAGGCCTTTAAAGTTTATAATTCCATCAGTAAAGGCAGCCAAATCATGATCATGGGCATGGTTCACAACAAGGACCTTGAATGGATCATTCAAAGAGACATCAGTTTCTATGTGTTTGAATTTGACCGTTTGATGGCTGCAATCAAAGCTTCCAAAAAAGTAGGCAAAAAAGCCAAAGTCCATATTGAAGTCGAAACAGGCTTTCATCGTACAGGTTTTGAATGGAACGAAAAAGAGTTTTTGCTGGATATCGTTGAAGAACACGCTGAATACCTTGAGCTAATCGGGCTATGCACCCATTATGCAGGTGCAGAAAGTATTGCTAATTATGTTCGGGTTAAAAACCAAATCAAAAGGTATTTGGAGTTTAAAGACTGGTTTAATCAAAAGGGAGTACATTTTCCCATCTACCATACTGCCTGCTCAGCAGCCTCATTGAGTTATCCAGAAACAATCATGGACATGGTCAGAATAGGCATTGCACAATATGGTTTCTGGCCTAGTCAGGAAACCTATATGAGCAAATTCAAACAATTGGCGGAAAACAGGAAAAACCCATTAAAACGGTTGATTACTTGGAAAAGCGTCATCATGAGTATCAAAGAGGTTGAAATAGGTGACTTTATTGGCTATGGAAATACCTACATGGCCCCTCGGCATATGAAAGTTGCCATGGTTCCGGTTGGCTACTGCCACGGCTTCAGCCGAATGCTCAGCAATCTCGGCAAGGTATTGATCCAGGGAAAAATGATCTCTGTGGTGGGCAATGTAACCATGAACTCCATCACGGTGGACGTCACAGATCTTAAGGAAGTAAAAAAAGGAGAGGAGGTTGTCATCATCGGTAAGCAAAAAAGCAGTGAAATTACCGTAGCTTCCTTCAGTGAATCCACCCAACAGGTCAATTATGAATTATTGACACGGCTACCCCAAGAAATCCCAAGACGCATTGTTTACTGATTCTCAACCATAATATTCACCAGTCAAATAATTTATCATAAAAAAATAACATGACATGAAAGTTAAGTATGGTATTTGTGGTTAAATAAACACCAAAACAGCTGTTTTCTTGCATTAAAATCAACAAAATCTTATAGTTGTTGATTTTATTTGAAGACAGTTGTTACGAATCAGTTTATCAACCACAAAAATTAAATAACATGAAATTGTTTAATGCATTAATGGGAATGGCCTTGATTTCTCTTTCCCTGTTTTCTTGCGGTGAACCGGAGGATATAGGAAAATATGACTGGAAAGTACGTTCGATAAATGGTGCTCCAGCCACAAAAGAGCAACTGGCTAAACTAACCCTTGAATTTGGTGAAGGACAGGAAGTGAGCGGCCAAGCCCCCTGTGACCAGTTTAGAGGAAAAGCAGTTTACAACAAAGATAAAGTAAAATTTTCTACACTTTATACAGATACACAAGCCTGCGAGGGAAAAATAATCCAAAATGCATATTTGAGCTCTTTGGAAAATAGTGAGAAATATACCACTACTGCAGATAGAATGGTTTTCTATGATGGAGACGGAAATATTACAGTTGAATTTCAGCAGATCAACTAACTTTCTATTGAAGCACTTGTTCCAAAAAAACGCCTTAAGCTTCGGGACAAGTGCTTCTTAATTAAAGATTATAGTCTTATTGCCCATAACCATTACCTTTTTAGCTAAATGATATTTGATGGCTTTAGATAGTACCACTTTTTCCACATCCTGACCTATCTGTACTAGCTCCTCCACTGTATTGTGATGCTTTACTCTCGCAATATCCTGCTCTATTATGGGTCCCGCATCCAACTCTTCTGTAACATAGTGCCCTGTGGCACCAATAATCTTAACCCCTCTTTTATGGGCAGCATGGTAAGGCTTGGCTCCCACAAAGGCGGGTAAAAATGAATGGTGAATATTAATTATTTGGTGTTTATAATTGGCAATAAATGCGGGACTCAAGATTTGCATGTACCTCGCCAATACCACAAAGTCCACCCCATGCTCCTTCATGAGCTCCAACTGTTTTTGCTCTTGCTCCAGCTTATTTTCTTTGGTGATCGGGAAGTGGTAATAGGGTATCCCAAACGCTTCTACCACCGACCTTAGGTTATCGTGGTTAGAAATCACCATTGGAATTTCCACTTCAAACTGCCCACTGTAATACCGTGAAAGTATATCAAATAGACAATGGGAAAGTTTGGAAACAAATATGGCCATTCTAGGTTTAGGCTCAGTAAAGTGTAAACTGAAATTCATCCCAAATTTCACGCCTACCGTTTCTGCAAATATCCGCTCGATTTGGTCTTTTTGGATGGCAAAACTTTCCAATTCCCACTTGGCTCTCATGAAAAAATCACCTGTTTCATTATCGATGTATTGGTCTACTTCCTGGACATTCCCATTATGAAAATAAAGAAACTGTGAGACAGCTGCTACGATACCTTTTTGGTCCCTGCACTGTATGATCAAAATCGCGCACTCCATGATTACTATTAAAAATTTTGGTAATACTAATTATAACAGCCTAAAAATATGGATAAATTATCTATAAGCCATTAATATTATAAAAGTTTATAAAAAACCTCATTTCTTAATAACATTAAAAAAATCAAGAAGCATTGCCTAGGCCAGCAATGCTTCAATATCTTCTTTATTTAGGCTCTTCATAAAGCTCTCTTCTGTACTGATCAACTCCCCAGCCAAAGCCATCTTCCTCTCTTGAAGGGCCATGATTTTTTCCTCTACGGTATTGTGTGTAATGAACTTATAGATAATCACCTTGTTTTCTTGTCCGATCCTGTGTGCCCTGTCTATGGCTTGCGCTTCTACTGCAGGATTCCACCATGGATCCAACAAAAATACATATTCAGCCTTGGTCAGGTTCAGTCCAACACCACCAGCCTTTAATGAAATCAAGAAGATTTTTACCTTATCATTTTCTTGGAAAGCATTGACCTGCGCTTGCCGGTCCTTAGTTGTTCCGTCCAAATATGCATAAGGTATTTTGCTCTCATCCAAATACTCTTTGACAATGGCCAAATGCTTCACAAATTGGCTAAACACCAAAACCTTGTGTCCTTCCCGAACCGTGGAATCCAGCATATGGGTAATATCCTCCATTTTACCGGAATCACCCGTATAGGCAGCATCAGTCAAACGAGGGTGATTGGCAATTTGCCGCAGTTGGGTCAAACCTCTCAACAAGGTAAATGCCTGACGGTTCATGCCTGGAATGCTCATCTCCTGGACAATTTTTTCACGATAATACCCTTTTACCTCCTCGTAAGCTTTTTCCTGCTCCGAAGTCATGTTCGAGTATTTTACGTTGATCACCTTTTCAGGCAAATCAGTAGCCACCTGAGTTTTGAGTCTCCTAAGCACAAAAGGCTTGATCATGGCATGCAACTTGGCAGCTTTGTCCATGTCATTTTTCTTCTCAATGGGTTGCAGGAATTGCTTTTTAAACATGCCCTGAGTTCCCAACAAGCCTTGGTTCACAAAATTCATTTGGGACCACAAATCCATGGTACCATTCTCCACCGGAGTACCGGTCAGAATCAATCGGTGCTTACATACCAATTGATTAACCGCCTTCGAGATAATACTTCCAGGGTTCTTGATGGCCTGAGACTCATCTAAAATGATGTAATTGAAATAAAAGCCCTTTAGAATATCTACATCCAAACGGGTGATCCCATATGAAGTCAACACCAGGTCATACTTGGAAAAACGACTGCTATCCTTGATCCTTTGGGAACCAGTGTAAACCAGAATTTTCAATTTTGGCGTAAACTTACGGGCTTCCACTTCCCAGTTATAGATCAAAGATGTTGGCATCACCAAAAGTGAAGTAGCGCCTTCTGTTCTTTCTTTCTCATGAGCCAACATAGCCAAAGTCTGAACGGTCTTACCCAGCCCCATATCGTCAGCCAAACAGCCCCCAAAATTATATTCATTCAGGAACCTCAACCAATCGTACCCAGCCTTTTGGTAAGGTCTCAGTGTACCTTTAAAATGTTTAGAAAGCTCATAGGATTCCATTTCGGAAAAATCCTTCAACTTCTCCAGCTTGCGGCTTAAGGTCAAATCAATAAGGTTACCTTTTTGTAGTTCTTGGGCCAGGGCAATGTGGTGCTTTTTCAACATCATATTATCCTGCTGCTGCTCACCGCTCTCCAAGAAAGAGAAAATCTCCGAGTAATTCACAAACCAAGAATCTGGAATCACGGCTATTTCCCCATTGGGCAGCTCAAACTCAGACTTTCCTTTTACCAATAGCTTTCTGATTTGGGAAAACGGCACTTCATAGCTTCCAAAGCTGATGATGGCATTGACATCAAACCAGTCTATATTTTCTTTGACTTCCACTTTGATAGAAGCATTACCGATAAAGTATTTCTTACCCTTAGCACTCTGGTTTTGGAGTATTTTCACCCCCATGTCTTCCAAGGCTTCCCGATTGGAGTTCAACCAATCAAAGGCCTTGGACTTACCCAGAGAAAAGCGCGAAGTCCTAACGGGCAAGCCTAGGTTTTTCAAATAATCGCCATAGGATTTTTCCCTCTCAAGGTCACGAATAACTTTATGGAAAACATAATTGTCCCCTTTTTGTTCCAACTCAACATTATTGGATTTCTTCTCTTCAGATCTAAATGAATAATTGCCGTATTGGAACTTTAGATCAAATACTATTTTATCTTCCTCAATGGATTCTTGGGTATTGCCAAACAAATCGGTATTGCCGCCACTTCCCGGAAGATCACTTAAACTTAGCAATGCCTCTGGCTGACTGCGCTGCACCTTGATATCAAAGCCTTTGGCATACACATCAAAGGAGGCCACCAACTGGGTGATAAACTTTTGATAATAGGATTGCTCTACGTTTTTAGGAATAACAATAAACTTTTTGTTTAAAAAAGGTTTTAGTTTCTTACCATCAACACCCTTTTCAAAATTATAAAGATTCCCGTTCACCACAAGCCAAGCCGGCTTCTCACAAATCAAGTACCCTCCTTTATATTGCCAATCCAGCTTTTCCCCGTCATATTTTAAAGTCGGAAAATAATGGGTATTGTCCTCATTTCTTCTGAAGTGAAAAAGCACCGAAGCCATTTGAGGCATCACATTGATTTCTTTCCAAATAGGATTTCCATCATTGCCCATTTCAAAGAGTCTCTTTCCTTTTATTTTCTCTAGAATCTTCGAGCGGGCACTCTCCAGTTTAAGTTCAATGAGCTTCCTAATTTCAGTATTGGCGGTAGTTTCACTGCTCGTGTCATAAACCCTGGTAAGGTATTCTTTTGGCTTCAGCTTCTTGGTATTGAATTGTTTTACGATAGCATCATGCTGCATGCTATCCATCAGCTTGATCAACTCATAATCATCCTCATCTAGCCCACTGGCAAACTCTCTCGCATTCTGCGAGGCAATATTTTGATAGGCAAAAGAAAGCCTTCCCTTTTCGTCCAATTGAATTACAAAAGACTCGAAAAGGATTCCCAAGTATTCATGGCTAAAAAGAGAATAAACAATCTCAAATGGCTTCTCCGGAGAAACTTTCATAACACTTTTTACAATACTACTTACCAAAACAACTTGTAGGGAAGTAATTTTCTAAAATATACTAGCTTGCAAAGTAAATAATTATTTGAATTTTTAATAGAAAAAAGAAAAGAAAAAAGGGATTTTTTGCCATATCTATAAAGCTATTTTACTAAGATCCTGCAGCTTCCTTAATACAGTAATAGAATATCAGACTATTTATTTAAAACAATCAGCAGTTGAGCGAAGTTGATAAAAAACGAAAAGACCAATTATGTAAACAAACTACCTAATTATGATATTTTTTTACCCATTCATGTGATCTAAAACGATTTACTTCAACAGTAAAATATTCTGGATCGATTTAAGATTTCAAAATTTTAAATCCGTTCATCCCGTCATTTCTTCCTGATAATTACAACAAATATACGATTACATCTTTTAAATACACTTTTTTGTATTTCACTTATTTCATTCGGATATTTGCCTGAAATTCACCCGCTTATGAAAAAGACCCTACTCACCCTTGGTACAGCGATCATGCTATGCCTTCCATCCTATTCCCAACAAGTACCGGGAACACAAGCCAACATTCATCTTGGCAGTCAAAACTATGTGAAAAACAACATGATGCCCAGTCAAATCGTTGGCAGCGATGATCAAGGAACTTACATCACCAAAGTTAGTCTTAAAGATGAATTAAGAAACATCCATGATTTCCCTATTCTTGAACGCTACAACAAGCAAATGGAACTCAGCCAATTCAGGGAACTTAAGGTAACGAGCACCGATCATCCAGCTCAATTTGAAAGGATAATTGAACTGGGAGACAACCTCTATTGTCTCTATAGCACATTGGAAAGGGGAACAAAAACCAAAGTTCTTTTGGCTCAAAAGATTAACAAAACCACTCTTTCCTTGGAAAATGAAGTACTGGCAATCCAGTCCCTTAATTATGACGGCCCAGCTTACGATAGTCCAAGCTTCAATATTAAATCATCCGCAGACGGCTCGATGCTCCTTGTGTCCCATATTCTTTCGAATCCAAAAAGTAAAAACGAATTGCTTTCCTTCCAGGTTCTTGACCGACATCTCAACACCCAGTGGGCCATTGATTATACCAGTGAGTTAGAGCATGGCCACTGTCTTCTAGAAAACTATCACCTGAGTCCAAAAGGAGACGTGTATGTTTTGACAAAGCACGTTAAAAAAAATGGAGACCTTGAAAAATTCTGGGAACCCAATTACCATTACCAAATTTTGGCCATCAAAAACCAGGGTAAAAAGACGCAAATCTTTTCGCCTGAAATAAAAGGGAAATTCCTCACCAAAATGCAAATAGCCACCAATCTGGAGAACGAATTGGTCTGTGCCGGACTTTACCAGGATGAAAAAGCATCCAATTCAGTGGGCAGCTACTTTATGACTTTAGATTCCTCAAACGAACTCCCAAAACAAATAAGTTTTAAGGAATTCGACCCAGTGACTGTGACCAGTGAAACCAACAAAAAAATAAGTAAACAGGAGAAGCAACTTGGGATTTTTGCTTACAATTTAAACGACATTGTTATGCGAAACGATGGCGGTGCAATACTTATCGCCGAGCAAGCGACCATGATGGCAGGCAATAGTCCTCGATCTGCTAGACATTCCAACAAAATCAGCTACAATAACATTGCAGTCATCAGTATTGATCCCGACGGGCAAGTAATGTGGACGGAAGAAATCCAGAAAAACCAAATCGCTATGGGGGGCTATAACTCCTTTTCATCCTATGCCACCGCTGTAATGCACGACAAAGTCTATTTGGTCTTCAATGACAATCCTGAGAATTTGTGTAATGGAGTCTGTGAACCCGTACTTTTCAACCCCAAAGCTCCACAAAAGGATGTCTTGGTAGCTTTGGTAGAATTGGATTGGAATGGTAAGATCAAAAAAGAAGCCCTCTCACTCTCCCAAAACATCAACATCCTGACCAAGCCTTCTGCCTGCAAGCAGGTTTCCAAAAATGAAATGGTTGTGTTAGGACAGTACAACAAAGAGTATAGGTTGGCCAGACTGGAGTTTGAAAAGACCTTCTCCTATTAAGCACTAACAAAAAGCATCAATAAAGGCCAGGTAAAATCCTAGACATTTTATCTGGCCTTATTTTATAAATGCTCTATGGTATTGACTTTTGTAGCAATAGTAGCAGGCCTATAGGAAGCTAAAAAAGTAATCATAAGTACACTCAAGCTCGTCCAGACAAAGTCCGTCCAAATGATTTCAACTGGATAGCTGTTGACCACAGAAGAACTTACGCCTAAAGAAACTAAGCCAAAACTCTGCTGCAGCCAGCACAAAAGGTAGCCTAATACCAAGCCAATCAAGGCACCAGAAAATGCAATGATCGCTCCTTGTTTGACATAAATGGAACGAATAAGTTTTTCAGTAGCCCCCATCGCCAACATGACCGCGATATCTTTTTTCTTTTCAATGGCCAACATACTCAGTGAAAAGAAAATATTAAAGGAAGCTACTGCTAGGATAAAAGTAAGCGTGATGAAAACAAATAACTTTTCTATTCTAATGGCCCTGATCAAGCCGGCATGTTGCTCGTCTTTGTTTTTTATGGTAAAAGCATCTCCCAGAATCGCCCTCAATCTACCTTTTACTTTTTCCACATCCTGACCTTCACTTACCATAACTTCCAAAGAAGTTCTCTTATCCCCATAATCCATCACATCCACGGCAAAAGACAAGGGAACCACTACATAATTGTCATCAAACTTCTTCTCGACGCTGTAAAAGCTTCCAAATCCCAAAATGCCAGAATTGTACATCTGCCTTGGGTCTAATGTACCTGCCCGTGGAGCCTTAGGGTAATACACCCTTAATTTTTCAAATTCGTTTTTTGGATCTATGCCTAAAAAATAACCAACACCTCGGCCCACAATAGCCTTCGGCACCAAATCAGTCCCTAAAGTTTTATCTCCGATTAAATTCCCGGTGCTAAAGCGATGGTCATCCAAAAAATTATCGGTCACCCCCTTCATGGTAACGATGATCTGGTCATCGCCATATTTGAGCAACGCATTGTCTTCCACTACTTCTGTCAAAACAGCTACCCCTTCTACATTACTGAGACTATCTAACCAGCCTTCACTCGCTTCAAATGACTTGCCCAAACCGGCTTCAATCTTCAAGTCCGCATCAAAGGAACCATAAAGCCCCCTGATCAAATCTTCCAATCCATTAAAAACAGAAAGCACCACGATCAAAGCAGTAGTACCTACTGCCACTCCTACCATGGCAATCCATGAAAGAACATTGATAAAGTTTCTTTTCTTTTTGCTTCGAAAATACCGGGATGCAATAAAAAAGGATAGGTTCACTGAATTGGTTGATCTAAAACAGACAATTATTTTTTCATTTTCTAAAATGATCTTAAAAGGTAATCATTTTTTCGAAAAATCAATCCTCGTCTTCATCCTCCTCTTCTGGTGCTTCAGGAATATGTAGATCACCTATAACCTTGTCCATATACTGGGCATATGCAGAAGAGTCATCTGGATAAAAAATCAATTCCGGCACTACCCGAACGGATTTCCCAATCCTGTTTCCCAAATGTCTTCTAATTTCCTTTTTATGGGAATCAATATTCTCCAACATTTCTTTATTGTTGGCCAATAAAAAGCTTAGATATACTTTGGCCACTCCCAGGTCTGGGCTCATCAAAACCCTAGTCACTGTCACCATCGCATTTCCTACCAAGGGCTTAGACTCCCGCTGGAAGATCTCACCAATTTCTTTTTGAATTAACTTTGAATACTTTTGTTGTCTCTTGCTTTCCATATTAAATAATTATCCGTACAAATTTAGTGATTTAAATGACTAACCTTTAATTTCGTACGTTTAGAATACGAAACCTTCAATGAGATAATTCCCTTGCTAAGTTTTTTCAGAATAAATGACCCATTTAGAATTATAGGTATCATCCTTCTTTTCTCTGTTTTAAGTCTACCTTATTTGTTGATGGATATTCCCTTGCTAACTCCCGAGCTATCATGGATGCTGGTAGGAGAAAGGCTTAGCTCGGGCTATTTTCTGTATCTGGATGTGGTAGACGATATTGGCCCCTTGTCTGCATATATCTATTGGTTAATAGATCTGGCCGTAGGAAGGTCATGGTGGACGTACAAGGTCTTGGCTGCGCTCATTATTTTATTCCAGGTCACCTATATCAATAGGCTCTTTATCGCCTATAAGGCTTATGATGACTATACCTATCTTCCAGCAATGGTCATGATCATCTTATTCCATTTTTCTTTTGATCTGCTCACGCTATCTCCTGCATTGATGGGTACTACCTTTATTATTTTGGCTTTGGGACAGCTCTTTTCCCAAACATTGATCAATAAGGAAAACACAGAATCTGTTCTACTGGTAGGAATATTTGGAGGTATAGCTGCATGCTTCCACTTTCCGTTGATTGTTTTTCTTCCATTTATGATTGTGGCAGGCATCTCCGTCAGCGGTTTTACATTTAGCCAGCTGGTGCTTTCATTGGTGGGCTATTTTCAGCCATTAATTCTTTGCTGTATTTATTTCTTTTGGATCGGGGGACTGCAGGAATTTATTACGGAATTTGTATTAGCCACAAGAATTACGGCCAGCTACCCCCATGTCACTTACCTGGATTTAGCCGCATTAATCGCTGCTCCCATCCTGTTTTCGGTCATAGGGTATCTTATCGGCACCGTCACGACAAACATTACCGTAAACCAGCAAAAGCAAAAACAATTGATGATTCTTTTTTCAATTTTTGCCTTACTGTCGATTTTTATTGCCAATAGAAGAACTCCCTATCAGATGGTCGTCATATTACCGGGCTTGACCTATTTTATTGCCCAAATCTTTATTTACCTCATTAACAAGAGGCAACTTAACATCTTACTTTATTCTTTCCTTATCCTTGTTCCAGCGGTGGGGTACAGTTGGGCTATCTATAAAATCCAACCCGAAAAAAGCTGGAATTACACCTTAAAGAAACCAACCCCTGCTGAAGGAAAAAAGATTCTTGTATTGGGTGACGAAATCAGTGCTTACCAAAACACCCAAATCGCAAGCCCTTTTCTTAACTATAGACTTTCTAAAAGGGTATTGACCAATTTTTCCAGCCATGAAAAGATGATTGAAGTGTATTTGGACTTCCAAAAAGAAAGGCCGGAAGTCATTTATGATCAAGAAGGTACTTTCAAGGAATTGACGAAACATATTCCAGCTCTAGCTGACCTATACCGCGAAACATCTGACGGTGTTTTTAAGTTAACCAAAAAATGAAATTTCTAATATTCTTTTTTAGGTTAACTATTCTTTTAATAGGTTTGTAATATATTTTAACAACCACAAATATTATGTACTATTTAAAATTAAGTTTCATCCTTTTAGGATTTCTATTTTTCACCAGCCAACTGGCCAATGCGCAAGTAACAGCAGGACTTTATACCAATGGAACTTTTACCCAAATAGGGATTGGCAGCAACCCTGAGAAAAAGTTTTTTGGAGAAGGCCGCCTATTTGCAGGCGACTACTTGATCAATAGCTTCGGTTTTGAGGCATTGGGGCAATACAATTTTCAAAAGTCTGATTGGGTCAATATCTCAGGGGGGCTAATGCTTGGCTATTATGAATACGTTGAAGGCATTCGTGCTGGAATTCCCTTACTATTAGCTATCAAGCCGATCCAAAATAATCGCAAATTCTCAGTTATGCTGGAAGCCACTCCAATGTACGGACATGAAATGCTAGCGCTGCGGGGAAATTTCGGATTACGATATACGCTGGGCGGCCAATAAACCATCAGTTTGTTTAAAAACAAAAAAGGCTATCCGCCATGGCGGATAGCCTTAATACTTGCTCTACTTTTTACTTTAATCGTGCCAGAGGGGTCACACCACCTTTGGTCGTATCATCAATATTTACCAGTATCTCTGCATCCAAGGGGACAAAAACATCCACCCTCGAGCCAAACTTGATAAAACCAAACTCACCACCTTGCACCAGAGGCTCTCCTTCTTTAACGTAATATTTGATCCTTCTGGCTACGGCACCAGCAATCTGCCTCACCAATAGCTTCACATCGCTTTTTGCATGCTTGATCACCATGGTTGTCCTTTCATTCTCATAGCTGGCCTTTGGATGCCAAGCCACCATATATTTTCCGGGATGGTATTTGAAATACTCCACAATACCACTGATCGGGGATCTGTTCACATGGACATTGACCGGAGACATAAAGATGGAAATTTGCTTTCTTTTCTCATGCAAAAACTCTTCTTCCACTGCTTCTTCAATAACCACCACTTTACCATCTGCAGGTGCATAAACCAGACTTTCATCATCCGGCAAAGCAATGTTGGGATTTCTAAAGAACTGCAAAACCAGCAAATAAATGATAATACTGGCCAATAGAATGAGGTTCAGGACAAGTTCTTGTCCTGGCAAAATCTGATGCGCGGCTATATTGACCCCGGTAAGGATCACCAGCATCCAGAATAATAGTTTTCTTCCTTCTTTGTGTATGGTCATATTTTAAAATTAAGGAGGCAAATTTAAGGATAAATACTCAATTTTGGAGATTTACTTTCAAATTGAATTTTCTTCTCTTATCTACCTCCTCAATATAATAATGTTTTCAAACTTTTCTTCTATCAGAAGCCTCCACGGAATTGATAGGTTTGTGCTACTTTGTCAATCGCAACGATATAAGCTGCAATCCGCATAGGCACATCATATTTGACAGACGCCTTATAAACATGGTCAAAAGCCTCTTTCATGATTCGGTCGGAACGTCTATTGACCCTTTCAGCAGTCCATTTATAGCCAAGTCTATTCTGCACCCATTCAAAATAGGAAACCGTAACTCCACCTGCATTGGCCAAGATATCCGGTACGACCATGATGCCTTTTTCATTGATAATCTTGTCTGCATTGAAAGAGGTAGGCCCGTTGGCACCTTCCACTATCAATTTGGCTTTGATATTGTCCACATTTTTCTTGGTAATCACATCCTCCACCGCAGCTGGCACCAATACATCCACCTCAAGCTCTAGCAATTCAGCTGGATCAGAAAGCTTTTCAGCTCCTTTAAACCCTTCCAAAGTCCCAAGGTTACCATTTCTATAATTGATAGCTTCCTGAATATTGATTCCGTTGCTGTTATAATAAGCTCCGGAAATATCAGAAACAGAAACTACTTTCAGTCCTCTTTCTTCCAACAACAGAGCCGCCCAAGAACCTACATTTCCAAAACCCTGTACCGCACAAGTGGCCTGAAAAGGATTGATCTTTAATTTTTCCATAGCTGCCAACGCGGAGACCATTACACCTCTACCGGTGGCTTCTGTTCGACCCAAAGAACCTCCCAATACCAAAGGCTTGCCGGTTACCACTGCATTGACAGTGGTGCCACTGGCCTTGGAGTATTCATCCATCAACCAGGCCATTTCTCTTGGACCAGTTCCCATATCAGGAGCCGGAATGTCCTTATCTGGACCAAACACATCAATCATCGCCAAGGTATAGGCCCTAACCAAACGTTCGATCTCTCCGGGAGACATTTCCCTAGGATTACACCTTACACCACCTTTACCACCACCATAGGGGATATCTACCACCGCACATTTCCAAGTCATCCAAGCCGCCAAGGCCCTTACTTCGTCAATATGCACATCTGGAGCAAATCGAATACCGCCTTTAGCAGGCCCCAGAATGTTTGAATGGATCACCCTGATCCCTTCAAACACTTTGATCTTGCCATTATCCATGGTGATCGGCAATGAAACAATAACTTGTTTTGCGGGGTTTTTGAGCACACTGTAAACCTCTTCTGAAAGGCCCAGTTTTTCTGCTGCAATGTTAAACCTCTCCATCATTGACTCCAGTGGATTTTCTTTATCCTTTATAGGAGCCGGTTCAATGTAAGCCATAATTGGGTTTGGTTTTTTTAGAGACTTAATTATGATGCAATATTAGACACTATTTCAATATCAATACACCTTTTTTAAAATATTTTCAAAAAGGCAGCTATAAATGGGGCCGATAATAACAATCCGTCAAATCGATCCATAAATCCACCATGTCCAGGAAGTCCTTTCCCAGAATCTTTAATTGCGATACTTCGCTTAAATAAAGACTCAATCAGATCTCCATATGTTCCCGCTATAATGATGATTCCTCCAATGCAAAACCATTTCCATTCGGGAATGACCATAAAATACCTGCTCAATATATAAGCCGTGACAATAGCCGTGGCCGCCCCACCTAAGCTTCCTTCCCAAGACTTCTTGGGAGACACTCTCTCAAACAACTTCGTCTTACCGAATTTTGTTCCAGCAAAATACGCTCCACTATCACTTGCCCACAAAATAAATAATGACCCAACTATGATTTCATAATGAAAGCTTCCATCCACGGAAAAAGCAGCCATATTTAACAAAGAAAATGGTACTGCCACATAGAAGATCCCCAAGAAAGTATAGGCAATCCCGGTAAAAGGTTTCTTATCCGATCTCCTATAAAGTTTGATAAAAAAGATCAAGGAGACCATGGGGAATATCAGAAAGTAGTATTTGTCCGCCATGTGTTGCATCTCCACCAAAAAGGACATAATAAAGATCAATAAGCCCAAGAATGTACCAAAACTCTTCAAAGGCAACATCCCATCCAGTCCCGAAAGCTTATAAAATTCCATTTGTGAAAATCCTAAAATGGCTCCAAAGATCACAAAATAGGTCCACTCACTATAGACACATCCAGCTACAATTCCCCCCGCTCCAATCAATGCAGTAATGATCCGCTGTGCCAGCTCACTGTAGTTGGATATATTAAAACGATATCTCATTCTTGATAATATTAACTGCCTCCAAGGCATTTTCAGAAGTAACCATCACGTGATAACTTCCATGAAGTTGATAAACTGATTCTTTTTTATTGAGCACAATGGCGGTAATATCATGCTCCAGCAAAACTCCCTTGACAATCTCAGCCCGGATAAGTATAGCTGACTCAAATACTTTCTGCCACTTTTCCATCAGGAGGGGTATTGCTGTTTTGGGAAATAAAAACACGCATACAGAATACAAATATTACTAAACCCAACAGCACCGCATACCAAGAAAACCCATCTGCCTCTTCAATATCAAACTCTACCATTCCTAGCTTGTTCAAGTACACCATCACTAAAGTAAAGGAATTATTCAGAACATGTCCCAACATCGGATAAACTAAGCTTCCTGAATACAGGTATAAATAGCCAAACAACGCCCCTAAAAGCATCCTAGGAAAGAAACCATAAAACTGAAAGTGGATTGCAGAAAAGACAAAAGCAGCAATCCACACTCCCCAATGTGCACTTCCAGTATATAGGTGGAACTTGGGCTGTACAATCCCCCTAAACAGATATTCTTCACCAATACCAGCAAAAACACCAATAACGAGCAAGCCCAAAATAAACTCCCCAGGTGTTTCGAAATCAGTAAGGTACTTGGTCAGTGCCATGGCTTGGTCCTCCATTTCCCGGGCAAAATCCTCGAATCCTTGCATAAATGCTGGAAAATCGACATTCATGTTCCACTCCACTATCGCTGAGTCAAACAAAATAAATCCAAACAGCAATGGAAAAATCAGCAATAAACTATTGAACTTTACGCGGTTAAACTGTTGTTCCCATCCGAGACTTGCTTTTTCTACAAACCTGGAAAAAATATATCCAGCTAAAAGAAAAGCCAGTCCACCGCCAAGACCTTGGAGAAATAGCATGGCCATTCGTCCATTGGGATGATCCAGTTCTCCCTGAAACAGGGGCAGGATGTCCTTATAAGGGATATTGAACAAAAATGGGATCAGAACAAGTGCAATTCCTTGAGTCAGTGCGAGTGCGCCAAAAGTGATCAAAACAAGAACAACCAGGGACAATAACCAGTTGTGTTTTGCAGCAATTTGACTTTGGGTTTTATAAATCTCCATAATTGGGGTAAATTTACGGGAAAATTATAAATCAGTTGTGGTAAAAATAGGAAACTTAGCCTTAGGAGAATTTCCCTTACTGTTGGCACCGATGGAAGATGTCAGCGATCCGCCATTCAGAGCGGTATGTAAGGAAAATGGTGCAGACTTGATGTACACGGAATTTATCAGTTCGGAAGGACTGATCCGTGATGCGGCCAAGAGTATTCAGAAATTGGATATTTTCGAATACGAGCGCCCTATTGGAATTCAGATTTTCGGGAATGAAATTGAGTCCATGCGGGAAGCAGCAGCTATTGCTGAAGCTGCGGGGCCTGATATCTTGGACATCAATTATGGCTGCCCAGTCAACAAAGTCGCCTGCAAAGGTGCTGGAGCTGGTATCCTCTTGGATATTGATAAAATGGTGGCCATGACCGCCGAGATTGTCAAAGCTGTCAAAATTCCCGTTACTGTAAAAACCCGTTTGGGTTGGGACAGTGACACCATCCGTATTGTGGAGGTGGTCGAAAGACTTCAGGATGTAGGCATTCAAGCCATCAGTGTGCATGCCCGCACCAGAAAACAAATGTACAAAGGAGAAGCTGACTGGACTTATTTGGCCAAAATCAAGGAAAACCCACGCATCCACATTCCTCTTTTTGGAAATGGAGATATCGACAGCCCTGAGCGGGCCCTGGACTACCGAAACCGATTTGGGGTAGACGGCATGATGATAGGCCGTGCAGCCATTGGCTACCCTTGGATCTTCAACGAAATCAAGCATTTCTTTGAAACAGGTGAAAAACTGGCAGCACCAGACTTAAATGAAAGAATTCGCATCACCAAAAAGCATTTGGACTTTTCTGTGAAGTGGAAAGGAGAAAAATTAGGAATCCTGGAAATGAGAAGGCATTACACCAACTATTTCCGCGGCATGCCCAATTTTAAGCCCTACCGAATGCAAATGGTTACCGCTGATACTTATGATGAAGTGGCTGCAGTGCTGGATGAGGTGGCAGTTCAGTTTGCTGATTATCAGTTCGTAGCGGGATAGGTATTTAAAAAAGAACATTGCGACATATTGGAGGTTGGCCGCTTGGTCAACCTTTTTTCTTTTAAAAGAACTTCTCTGCAAGCAACTTTATAAAACTGTTTGATGTTACCTGAAAAGTTTACTTTTGTGAAGACTTTATAACCTATTAAACCGAAACAAATGACTCCCAACCCTTCTGGTGATCAAACGCTGCGTAGCTGGCTATTGCTAATGCTGCTTTCCTTGATATGGGGAAGTTCCTTTATCCTAATCAAGAAAGGGCTGGTTGTCTTTTCTGCCGGAGAAGTGGGGGCTTACAGGATTGTTTCTGCCGCCTTGGTACTTTTGCCACTTTCGTTGCCCAGACTGAAAAAACTGAACAAAAAGCAGGTAGGCAACCTCATCGTTGCAGGTTTGGTGGGCAGTTTTATCCCTGCCTTTCTTTTTGCAAAAGCCCAAACCCAGTTAAGCAGCTCTATCACAGGCGTACTCAATGCCCTCACTCCATTGTTTGTTGTCATTATCGGTGCTTTATTCTTTGGCTCCAAAATCACGGGGAGAAACAGTCTCGGATTGATCATTGCCTTTATTGGAGTAGTAATCCTGATCAGTGTCAAAGAAGGATCCAGTTTCAGTGGTTTTGCTGATATCAATGGCTATGCCTTCTTTGTCATTCTGGCTACCCTTTGCTACGGCATCAATCTAAACATCATCAAACATTGGTTTGTGGCCTTAAAGCCTGTTGAGATCACAGCAATATCTTTATTATTAGTGCTTCCAGTAGCACTGCTCTATTTAATGGCCGGTACTGATTTTTCCATGAAAGTAGTCCACGAAGAAGGGGCTTTGCTAGCAGTAGGCTACCTGACCATTCTCGGTGTGCTGGGCACCGCCATCGCCCTGATCATCTTCAATGGATTGGTCAAAATTGCTACTCCCGTTTTTGCCAGCATGGTTACTTACCTGATACCTATTGTGGCCATAGCTTGGGGAGTGATTGACGGCGAAGTGCTTCTGCCGGGACATTATATCGGCATCGTAGCCGTAATACTAGGTGTATGGATTGGGAATAGGAAAAAAAAACAAAAAACCGTCACTGAGTCTTGAGCCATCTTTGCTTGGTTATTGGTTACTTCTATTACAAGCCCTTTTCTTGGCACCAAAACAGGTGTTTCTTCTTCAAAGAAAAAGCCTACAGCATAAAATCCTTCAGGTTGCTCTCCCATGTTCAAATATTCTTTGAGATGGCTAAATTCAACACCTCTAGCTAAACTCCGATCTGGAAATGGCAGTCCATAAGTCACATCCTGCAGCTTAGATTTGAAAAATCCCTAATAGTACCGATAGCTGTATTGGAGTCCATCTCCTTGATTAGGGTCAATCCTATCCAGTTCCAAAACCTTGGTTCTGCCACGATGGACGGTCTTCACAGCTGGCAAAGAACTGTTTGGCTCTAAGTTATCATGACGAAGCACATCGATCAATAGTGTATAGACTCCATAAGTGTTATTATCACAGATCAATGAAATGTTATTGTCCTTGTCAAGCTCACTTTCTACCTCAAAATCTTGCGCTTGAACACTTATACCCACTCCCGAAAAACAGGATAGTCACAAAAATGAATCGATTCATCTAAACAATTTTTTATTCTAAACTAAAAACTTCTTAAATGTTTAAAAAAACAACATTACTCCATCCCTTTGAGCTTATTCCTCCACGCGTAGGCCAGCATGGGCAATTGGGCGTAACTTTTGACACCAGCCTTCACCCCTTGGGATTTCAAGAAAAGGTCATTTGATTTTCTACTGAGCTCCAAGGAAATCGCTTCAATTTGCCTATGATTCTCTGAAATATCTATCAAATCATTCCTGAGTCCCTTATCCAAAGTAGTAATAAACTGTCGGTAACCTGGTGCATCCAGGCGATACAAGTCATTGAGTTGATAACTCAGTAGTCTGAGCTGACCAGAATATTGCAAAAGTGGATTATCGCTATTGGAGCAAATCACCCAGCCAATAAAGTTGGCCTCACCTTCATTGGTTACCCCATAACTGTGAGCCATCTCATGGGCAATAGTAAATGGCTTCTCCAAAGGGTGCATGGTCGGGTCAATATAGCTCTCCCCCACAAAGGGAAAATAAATGCCCAATATCCCAAGTTTTCTCAACAATCCTCCGGGATACAACTCCTTTGTCCTTGGATTTCCTGTAAAATTGAGTCCCATCATGTAGAGGTTTTCCCTAATGGTTGCCCGAACTACCTTTTCCAGGTTTTGATAAGGAATAGTGCTTCCAATCGCAGTGGTATCCTCGGTAATATGCGGCCGAAGTTGGTGAAGGATATTTCTGGTAAGCTCCAATTCCCGCACCAATATTTCTTTCTCAAGTGCCTTAGGTTTTAAGTCTAATTGTTCAAAGATAGGAACCCTTTGATAGTTAAAACCCCATAGGAAGAGAAATGAAAAAACCAGAAAGCCTATAAAATTCAAAGTACACCTCCCTGTAAAAAGCAACTTGGCCAGCCAACCTTTCCTCAATCCAATTTTCCAAAGATAATAGCCAAAGGCAATCAAAAGCCCAAAAAAGAACAAATAGATAGTAGGAAAAGGCAAGCGTGCAATACTTATGTCAATGACATTTCGTATTACAGGAAAAAAGTTTCTAGAATAAAAATGTTCAGTATCCTCAGGAAACCGAACAGCAAAATACCGAATTATCAAACAGGTGACACCCAATATGGTCCAGGTCCAGTTTTTCCTTAGCATAAGTTACAAGCGCTTTGTCTGCAAAAAGCAAAAAAAAGGCCATTCGTTGAGACGAATGACCTTGACAGTTTAATTTTATTTTTAGATTCCTTCTGCCTCTACGGTTTTTACCTCATCAGGCAACATTCTGGTCAATAGATTCTCTATCCCCGCTTTCAATGTTACTGTACTAGAAGGACAACCTGAACAAGCACCCTGTAAAAGCACCTTCACCGTTCCTTCATGAAAACTGTGGAAGATAATTGCTCCTCCATCTTGTTCTACTGCAGGCCGAATGTATTCGTCCAAGATTCCTTTGATTTTCTTTACCGTCTCACTATCGGTTTCATCAAACAATGGATCTTTATCCAAAACTACATTTACAGCAGATTTACCTGCTTCCAAGTATTGTTTGATATGCTCACGGATATGATCCTGGATTTCCGGCCAGTCCACATCATCTGTCTTGGTTACTGTCACAAAATTAGAGGTGATAAATACTCGCTCTACCGCCGCAAAGTTGAAAAGCTCCTTGGCAAGAGGAGAGTTTTCAGTGCTCTTCTCATCTGGATAATCAAAGCTTACCCCATCATCTGTTAACATAAAGTTTACCACAAATTTCAGTGAATTTGGATTGGGGTTGGCTTCCATATAAATATGTACCGGCTTTTTCTGCGCTTGTAACATGGTCTTAATTTTTAGCTTCTAGCAATTGAAACATCAAATGAGGTGATTAGTTCCTCTTTGATCGATTTTATTATTCTGAAGTGGATGTCAAAGGATTGGATTCCCTGATCAACCCTTCTGGCAATTCTCCTTCTGTGCTGGCCACAACGGTACATACCGTAGCATCTCCGGTTACATTGACCACTGTCCTAAACATGTCCAGAATCCTGTCCGGAGCAAGGATTAAAGCTAAACCTGCTGAAGGCACACCGATTGATTCTAGTACAATCAATAACATGATCAAGCCAGCTCCTGGCACTCCTGCAGTCCCAATAGACGCCAAAGTAGCCGTCAACACAATCATAAGCTGCTGGGTCAATGATAGGTCCATCCCCAAAGCCTGGGCAATAAATACTGCGGCCACCCCCTGATACAGACAGGTACCATCCATATTAATGGTAGCACCTAAGGGCAAAACAAAACTACTCACTTCTTCAGAAACCCCTATTTCCTCTTCCACCTGCTTCATGGTTACTGGCAAAGTCGCAGAACTGGAACTCGTAGAGAATGCCAAAAGCTGTGCAGGTCTCATGGCTTGGAAGAAATCCTTGTATTTCACTTTGGTAAAAAGCTTCAGGATCGTTGGGTAAACCAAAACGATCATCAGTAGTAATCCAGCCACTACCAACAAACTATATTTCAACAAAGCAAACAACAATTCTATGGCCGAATCTGGATTATCACCTGCGATTTCTACTATAAGAGAAGCCATCAAGGCAAAAACTCCGTAAGGGGCGATTAACATGATATAACCTACGATTCGAATAATCACGTCATTCATCCCATCGAAAAACGCTATAACCGGACTGGCCTTTGACTTGGGTATCTCCAATAATGCTATCCCCACAATGATCGCAAAAAAGACCACTTGAAGCATACTTCCATTATCCGTAGCGGACAAGAATACATTTTCGGGGACAATATCCACCAAAGGCTTGAGAGGGCTTTGCTCTTGTAATTCGGCAGCTTGTGAGGATTTATCACCCACCACATCATTGAACTGCTCCATCAACCTTTCCCTCGTTTCAGAGGGAAGGCTTTTACCCGGTGCAAAAATATTCACTAGTAACAAGCCTACTGTCACCGCAATGACGGTGGTGACCATATAAGCACCAATGGTTTTTCCACCAATTCTTCCCAGCTTGGTAATATCTCCCAAATTAGATACCCCCACGATCAAAGATGCCAGCACCAATGGAACGGCTATCATTTTCAATGCATTGATAAAAATAGTACCAATGGGCTTGATAAAGTCAATGGTAAAGTCCGGTGACATTTCGGTTTTGATGACAATTAAACCGAAAATCAGTCCCAAGACCAGGCCAATGATAATTTGAGTATGAAGGGGTATTTTTTTAAACATATTGATTAAGTTAGGTGCTTAAGCTTCCAATTTATTCATTCGCTTCAACAATAAGAAATCTGCTAGTACCAAGGCAGTCATTGCTTCCACGATCGGTACTGCGCGGGGCACCACACATGGGTCATGCCTTCCTTTACCCGAAACGGTGACTGCTTCTCCTGCCTGATTGACACTGTCCTGATCTTTCATAATGGTGGCCACAGGCTTGAAGGCCACCCGGAAATAAATATCTTCACCATTGGAAATTCCTCCTTGAATTCCACCGGAATAATTGGTCTTGGTCCGCACCCTACTTCCTTCTTGGTAAAACTCATCATTGTGCTCAGAGCCCCTCATGCTTACCCCTTCAAAGCCACTACCATATTCGAAGCCCTTGACAGCATTGATGCTCAGCATAGCCTTTCCCAAATCGGCATGAAGTCGATCAAAAACCGGCTCACCTAAGCCCACTGGCACTTGCTTGGCCACACAGCTCACCACGCCACCTACCGTATCACGGTTCTTTCTGATTTCATCAATGTATTCGATCATTTCATTGGCCACTTCAGGATCTGGACAGCGCACAATGTTTTTCTCAATTTCAGCAAAGTCCAATTCCTGATAAGGTTTATCCAGCTTGATATGCCCCGCCTGACTAACATAAGCATTGATCTCTACGCCTGCGTGCTTAAGAAACATTTTAGCAACTGCTCCGGCAGCTACTCTTGCAGCAGTTTCTCTGGCGCTACTTCTTCCTCCACCACGATAATCACGATTCCCAAATTTTTCCTGATAGGTAAAATCAGCATGGGAAGGACGATATTTGTCAGCAATATGAGAATAGTCCTTGCTCTTCTGGTCCGTGTTCATGATGACAATCGCGATGGGCGTACCCGTACTTTTGCCTTCAAACACGCCAGAAAGGATTTGACATTCATCCTCCTCTTTTCGTTGAGTGGTGATCTTGGACTGCCCAGGCTTTCTGCGCTGCAGCTCTTGTCTGATAAACTCCTCATCTATTGGCAGCCCAGCTGGACAGCCGTCTATAATAACGCCAAGCCCTTTGCCATGTGATTCTCCAAAGGTGCTTATCCTAAATACTCTTCCAAATGAATTACCCATTACCTCTTTTTCATAATCATGACGATCAGTAAAATCACTGCGCCAACCAGTAGTATGTTGATAAAAGTCGAAAAATAATACTTATATCGTTGGTTTAAAAGCTTATTGTCCTCTAGTTCTATTAAATCATAGATTCCTCCTAGACTCGTAGAAGATATTGATTGGTTAATTTTGCTCTCACCCACCACGTTCAAGACCGCACTTGGCCTCAGGGTATCATAGGTTTCTTTGTCCGTGTTAAAGTAAATCCACTCAAAGTGATCCTTCAAAGCTACTTCTCCGGGCTCATTGACAGTGATATAGTATTCATACTGTTTGATCCCGCTCACTTTACCTCTTCCCCGGTTGATTTGCTGCCGTTCATTCGGGTCAAAAGTGTTTAGCTTTTGAATATCCATCTTTTTGGGAGGCTTGATGGCATTGATGTTTCCTTCCCCACTAATCCCAAAGTCATAGGTTACACCCTCGCCAGTTTCCACCTTTTTGGAGTCAAAATTTTCCCGTAGCCGGTAAACTCCCACACTCACCTCATTTTTCAGCGGGTGAGGTGGCAAAGGCTTAACTTTAATGGTCTTGCCATTAGCATAGAAAGTTTTAAAATCCTGTTGCCTGTTATTACCAAAAAAGGTGGGGTTTTTGGCTACCTTGTACTTGATCATCTCCCAAGCCACTCGTGGCAATTCAATCTCTCCCTCATTGAAAGGATAGAAGGTAGATTCATATACTTTGAAACGGGTCCAAACCTTTCCATCAATGGTCACCCGCTCTGGCTGGATATTGGTGATATTGAAGTTTTCCTCCCAAGCATTGGTCGGTTTGATTTTCTTAACAATTTCCTCCAATTGTTTCCCCGGTTCATAAAAATCAAAGGGAGCCTGGTTGGATTGAGCCATGAAAAAGGCCAAACTCACATTAAAACCTTCGCCCACATAAATTTCATTTTTGTCCACTGTCATCGCAAAAAATGCCTCATCATCTAACTCAATAAATTCTTGCTCTTGAGGTTCATCTCTTCTGAAAAAGTCATCAAATGGATCTCTGGAGCCTGGTCGCTGTTGGCTTTGCTTGGCTTCGGTCACTGTGATGGTTTTGCCAGGAGACGACACCTCATTTCCGTTGACCTGAAGGGTAAAGTTAGGCAGACTAAACTGCCCCTTTTTCAGTGGTTTGTAGTATTGAACAATGCTATTAGTACTACTCATTTGGCCATTGATCACATTCATGGAAGATGACTGAGAAATTCCCTGCTTCTGAAAGCCCGGTATCTCCGGAAACTGATCATATGACTTTATTTTCTCATCGGAAATTGTTATTTTTATACTGAACGTTTCGTTCAGCCCTATCTCATCAGGTCCTAAGTCAATCCTTACATCTTGTGCTTGGGCAATGGAAATTATCGATGTCCAAATGAATACTAGAGTGAGGTAATATTTCGTTCTTTTCATGAGATACACAACTACTTATTTGACGCAAATTAACGAGTATATTTTAAACGCAACAAATCCATAGTATTGTCGTATTAGTTTTAGTATTGTTTAACTTAAAAATAAATTGATGAGCCATGATAGAATATGTTAAAACCATTTTGTTGAAGGTGAGTTTTGACAAGAAGCTTTTCGAGAAAGAGTTAAGAAAGGGTCTCAACATGTTGACGCCCGCTGAGGTTCAGGAGTTTAAAGTTTGGTGTTATAAGACGTTTGCAAAGATTTATTTAGGAGTACTGAATAAATACTTTGTTAAACTCGCCTAGGTATAGAGCCCCGCTTAGCGGGGCTTTTTTAATGATATTTTTTATAAGAACTTTTATTTAAATCTTCCATCGTCACCACAGGAATATCCTTGGCGGCCAACGCCTTCATCTCTTTAAAATTGGCTTTTGGATATTGGTATCCTTCTTCCGTCAAAGACCAAAGGATAGGACTAAGGTTGAGCACTGTCGCTTTATAGCCCTGCATGATGGCGGCCATATTTCCTGTTCCTTTGGATAGACCTGCTTCATTTTCTATCTCAAAAGGGCCAGAAAAACCTTTTTCCTGAAGAGTATTGATAAACTTTCTCCAATCCATGCTGTCTCCCACACCAAACCCCGGCAAAGTGGCTTCATAATGGTGCCTGTCCCACTCATTTTGCACCCTCGGTACACCAGCCTTAGTGGCCCATTCTTCACTGACGAGCTGTGTCGGATACATATTCCCCCAAAAAGGATCGGAATGGTTTCTGGTGGACTTAACATGGATCCGCTTCAGTCTATCCATATCTGTGTGTTTGATCACTTCTACAGGATCTGTATGCTGCCAAATATCATGCGAAGGATCATAAATTTCTCCATGGGATTGGCTTGGAATCATGGCATACATCAGCTTTCTGGCAGCCAAGACTCCTGGTAAATTATTATATGTACCGGTATAACCCGCAGGTCTCCAGCCCTCCATTGGACAATTTTCATAGAGTACCGTCACCCCCAAATCTTCCGCATATTTTATGATGGGACCAAAAATCTTAGCGTACTCCTCTAAGTTCTTTTCAAATCCGTTCTCCTCATTTCCCAACTCGTGATTGTAACCTACAAAAGTTCCCACTTTAATATCATTGGCATCACCACCCATTAAGTGTGCCATCCGAATCAACTTCAGCAAATGGTTCTGGTTTTTGACCTTTTGAGCAGGATCTCCACCAATCAAATTATCAAAGGCTCCCAAAGACATCCTAAGCTGGGCTGCATTGAATTTAGTTAAGGTTTCTTTGGCTGTTTCTAGAGAAAAATTGTCATAATCCATGTGGGTGGCCACAAAATCGTCCCTTGTGCCATCCTTTCTAAACACACAAACATCTAAGCCTTGTACACCAGTTTCTTTTGCTTTTTCAATCACATCATCCAAGCTCAGCTGGTCAAAAGCTGAGGTCATGATCCAAATAGGGTTTGTCATATTACTTGATTTTTTATGCTGTTTCAAGTTAAAAAAACAAAGGCAAATGCCTTGCGACATTTGCCTTTGTTCCAGTATATCTTTTGATCAATGGAAGGTAAAGCGGATAGACAGTGCGATCTCATCCCCCCACCAGCCGACATTGTCCGTCAAGTTAAAGGCTGGCTTATAATCCAAGGAAAGGTTTACCGGTGCATCGACAAATTTATAATCCAAGCCTATGATACCATCAATACCAAAGACCGTGTAATCGTCTTTTGGGTCATCAAAAGGAGGATCACTTTTATCTCCCCAAGTTCCTAAGTGGGCACCACCACCATAAAACCATTTTAGGCCTCTGATCTCTCTAACATCCTTGTGAACTTCATATAGACCTGTAATTACCAGTCCTTTCCAACGGGTATGCAAAATCCCTTCTATGGCAGCATCATATCCTAAGAAATGCTTCACGGTCAACCCATTGGTTACCCCCGCCCTCAAGCCAACTCCTGTACTATAAGTCTGCGCCTCAGCCTGATGGCTGATCACCATGATGGCTACTGCAAAAACAGCTACAATTGCTTTTTTCAACATAAAATAAAATTTAGTGTAATAGATGGTTTAATTGAACTCAATAATTCCACCGGGCAAAATACAAATATCCATGCGAATATCATGTTCTTCCACCGGAATGGATACTTCAGGTACAAAATACGACAAACCTACTTTAAAAACCTCGGGTTTTAATCCAAATAAAAAGCGGTCATAAAATCCCTTTCCGTATCCTATACGGTTTCCGTCCAAATCATATGCCAAAAGTGGTAAAAACACTACCTCGATTACTTCATTCGGTACTTCAACAATGGATTCTGGTATGGGAATTCCCCACTTATCCATAGAGTAAGTAGTATTTTTATCAATCTTGACTGTCTTAAGCTCTCCTGTTAAAAAATCTGACACTGAAGTATAAACCTGCTTTTCCTCTGACAGAAGCGCTTCTACAATCGGAAAAGTATCGATCTCATGAAGTCTAGCAATGGGCAAAAATATATGAAAATGATGGAAGCGATCATGCGCTTTTAGGAACTTCATCAGCTCCTCCTTGATTTGTAGGGACTGCTCAGCTACTTTTTCCGCCCCCAAATCCTTTCGCTTTGATTTATATAGGCTCCGAAGTCGCGCCTTCTCATCCATTGTCCTCAAGTATTATATAATTAAAATCCAAAGGATCGAAATGAGTATAGAGTTTTTCTATGAAACGTTCATCCTTAAGGTAAAACTCCAGAAAGTTATTTTTCCGCTCTTGCGGAGTGCCCCCCGGAAACAAAATCTCTTTTAATGCCTGCATCCTTTGCAAATCAGTAGCGAGGTTCCTTTCCTCTCCCTGTCTGAGTTTCTTCCCAAAATGGTTCAGGATTTTCAGTGCCCTTGTCTTAGCTGCCTCCGCAGCATGCTGTAAAGTAGGATCCACTCTTTCTGCTTCTTCTCCCATCTGCTCAAAGATTGCTGAAAGGGCTTTTTTCTCTTTCTCCAGGCTGAGATCAGAGGCTGCATGCTCTTTGACGTAAGTTTTCTTCCATGCTTCAAAAGAGACAAAAAGCTGCTCATTGCTTAAACCCAAAGCTCTAGCTTTACGAACAGCCCTCACCCCCTTGATCATCGCAAAGTTTCTGGGCATAACCAAGGGATAGTCAGTTTGATAATGGTCGAACACTAACTTTAACTGCAACCAATAAGCCACCTCTGCAGGACCACCTAAATAAGCAATATTGGGGAGTATATACTCTTGATAAAGGGGCCTTAACACAACATTTGGACTGAATAGCTCAGGATTTGTATCCACCAAGCTGAGTATTTCTTCCTCGGAGAAATGTCTACCGGTATCTAATATTTCATATCCATCTTTTGTCTTGACAATGCGTGAACGGATACCTTTGTCCAAATAGAAAAAGTTGATCTCTCTTGGGAAAATCTGGCTTTTATAACCCAATTTTTCAAGCCTCTCTGTTTGCCTATTGACCAATTCATTACCCTTATTTGTCAGTAAGTCATCTTTGATCACTTCACTAAAAAGCCCTTTGAGACGAGCATCATGACCATCCACAATTAACAATCCCTTTTCACCAAAAAGATAATTGACATAATACCGCACCGCACCAGCAAGGGTCTTTTGCAGACGGTAAGCATCCTTGAAAAATGATGGAGCAAAGCCAATTTCTTTGATAAAAGCCTCCATGCTATCATTTAACTCAAAATCACCTACAGCCCCTTTTTGATCAGTGTTCCAACTGTATTTTTTACCTTCGTAACTAAAGTGATTGATCTCCTCAAAATCATGATCTTCCGAAGCCATCCAATACACCGGAACAAAACGATAATCCGGATAGGTGGCTTGTAGCTTTTCCGCCAAATTAATGGTCGAAACAATCTTATAAATAAAGTATAAAGGACCTGTAAACAAATTGAGCTGATGCCCTGTCGTAACGGTGAAGGTTTTTTCTTCCCCCAATCCTTCTAGATTTTTGATTGAAGGCTCACTCAATTCAAATCCTTCGTATTGTCTGTGTATTGACTCAGCGAGCACTTTTCGTTTTTCAGCTCCAAAACTTCTCCCTTCGATTATTGCCTTAAAATTCTCCAGTGAGGGATAATGATGATAGAAAGGTTTTAGTTCCTCTCTTTTCCGAATATAATCAATAAACAAAGGTGAAAATTGCCCGGTACACTCCGGCTCAATGGTGGATTTCATCATGAGTCTAAAAGGTTTTTATGCTGCGCTGAATAAGCTATGTGTGATTAAACTAGAAACAGGCACTTAAAGTTCGTGATTTTTTGGGAATAAGGGAATATACCCGCTTCTGTTTAATCATTTCAAAAATTATGTAACTCGCCTAAACGCTTGTGAATTAAATTTGTAACCATGATGATCAGGTTCCTAGCAAGGACCTTGTTTCCCCTAAAAGCGAATAAAAAATGAGCAATAACCGCAAAAAAGAATGGCCCGTCACAGGAATGAGTTGTGCAGCTTGTGCAAGCAGCGTGGAGCGTACCTTAAAAAAACAAAATGGTGTGCAAGCTGCCAGCGTGAACTTCGCCTCCCATTCAGCCTTGCTCCAACTGGACAAAGAAGCTGATCCCTATGCTATCCAAAAAGCGATTAGAGCCACAGGGTATGATCTCATCATTGATGAGGTGGAGGCTTCAGAATTGGAAGAAAACCAGTACAAGGCCTATCAAAAACTGAGAAGAAACACCATTGCTGCTGGTATTTTAGCCACACCGGTATTTGTTATTGGCATGTTTTTGATGAACATTCCCTACGCCAATTTAATCATGTGGGTCTTGACTACTCCGGTCTTGTTTATCTTTGGTCAGCAATTCTTTGTCAATGCTGCCCGTCAAGCCAAACATGGCCAGGCCAACATGGATAGCTTGGTAGCCATTAGCACAGGTGTAGCCTATTTTTACAGTACTTTCACCACCTTTTTCCCGGAATGGTTGACCCAAAGAGGCATGGAAGCCCATGTGTATTTTGAAGCTGCCTCGGTGATTATATTTTTCATCCTTTTAGGAAGAATGTTGGAGTCCGGTGCCAAAGCCGGAACTGGAGAGGCTTTGAAAAAACTGATGGGACTCCAGCCGGATGATGTTATTGTTTTGGAGAATGGTGAAGAAAAACTCAAAAAAACCAAAAAGGTCTCAAAGGGTGAGACCATTATGGTCAAACCTGGTCAAAAGGTTCCTCTGGACGGAAAGATCATCGCTGGTCATTCCTTTATCAATGAGAGCATGCTTACAGGCGAACCCATTCCAGTCGAAAAACAAATCGACGATAAGGTCTTTGCCGGCACCATCAATCAAAATGGAAACATTCAGTTTCAGGTGGAGCAAGCTGGAGATGCTACCCTTTTGGCCCAAATCATTCAAAAAATCAAAGAAGCTCAAGGCTCCAAGGCTCCAGTACAAAAACTGGTGGATAAAATCACCGCCATCTTTGTTCCGGTGGTCATCAGTTTGGGCATTTTAGCCTTTCTCGTGTGGGGGATTAGTGGAATAGCTGATGCTTGGCTTCATGGCATGCTGGCTTTTGTGACCGTGCTGGTGATAGCCTGTCCCTGCGCCTTGGGACTAGCTACCCCTACCGCCATCATGGCCGGAATTGGTAAAGGCGCCTCACTGGGCATTTTGATCAAGGATGCAGAGAGTCTGGAAACAGGCCATAAGGTAGACACCATTATCTTGGACAAAACAGGAACCATTACTTCAGGAAATCCTTCTGTGGAAGAAATTCTTCTAGCGCCAGAAATAGGAAATAAAGAAATAGAAATGGACATCCTACTCACATTGGAATCTCAAAGTGAGCATCCATTGGCAGAAGCCGTGGTAGAGCATCTAAAACCGAATTTTAAAGGCACCAAATTAACTGACTTCCAATCCCATACTTCCAATGGGGTTTCTGCCGATTTGGTCAACGACCACTATGCCATCGGAAAAAAAGACTGGTTAATTGCTCAAGGCATTAGAGAGGACAATTGGATGAAAGACTTTGAAACGCATCACTTGGATCAAGGTCATATTGTTATCTATTTCGCAAAGAACAAAACCATTATTGGCATCATTGCCATAACGGATGCTTTAAAAAATAATTCCCAAACTGCCATTCAGGAGCTGAAAAGAATGGGCCTGGAAATCCATATGCTCACCGGAGATCAGGAAAAAACAGCCGAGGCTTTGGCCAGAAAAGTAGGTATCCAACATTACCGCTCAGCCATGCTTCCTTCCGACAAGGCTGACTACATCAAGGAGCTCCAAAGTCGAGGTAAAACGGTAGCCATGATTGGCGATGGTATCAATGACAGTGAAGCCTTGGCTTTGGCTGATCTGAGCATCGCCATGGGAAAAGGCACAGACATTGCAATGGATGTGGCCAAAGTTACTCTGATTCATTCAGATTTGGCGCAAGTTCATGAAATGCTAAAATTGACCAAAAAAACCGTCAAGACTATTCGCCAGAACCTCTTTTGGGCGTTTATTTACAACCTTATCGGAATTCCACTGGCCGCAGGAGTACTTTATCCGGCATTTGGCTTTTTATTGAACCCGATGATTGCCGGGGCAGCCATGGCACTCAGCTCCATATCAGTGGTGGGCAATAGTTTAAGATTAAAATGATAGTTTATTGATAAAAATAAAAAGTATGATACAGTTGAAAACAAATATCAAATGTGAAGCCTGTGTGGCCACAGTCAAGCCAAAACTTGATAAACTACCCCATACTAAATGGAAAGTAGACCTGACAAGCCCCGACAGGATCTTGACAGCAGAAGGAGAGGCAAATGTTCGGGAAATCATTTCTGCGCTAGAGGATGCTGGCTACAAAGGGGAACCTATTTGAAAAATTCTTCCCGCAGGTTTTGCCAGATTTTATTAGCTTTGCAGGGGACAACTGTTAATACTAGCTGATTAACAGTTGTTTTACTATTTAATTGATTTTATTTACAAGTGTATTCCGATAGCAGTCCAGCCCAGGATTTAAGTCCGTAGGTATTTTTGGATTGGGAAGTTTGACCTATGATAAACTACGAGCGACATATTCTAGAAAATGGCCTACAGCTAGTGATCCATGAGGACCATAGTACCAAAATGGCTGTGACCAATATTATTTATAAAGTTGGTTCTAGGAATGAAGTTCCAGGCAAAACAGGCCTTGCCCACTATTTTGAGCACCTGATGTTTGGAGGATCCAAAAACGCGCCCAGTTTTGACAGTGCCTTGGAGCGGGTAGGAGGTGAGTGCAATGCATTTACCAGTACGGATATCACCAATTATTACGTCACTTTACCTGCCACCAATATCGAAACAGCATTTTGGTTGGAGTCTGACAGGATGCTACAGCTCAACCTCAGCAATAAAACCATCGAGACACAACGCAAGGTGGTGATAGAGGAGTTCAAGCAGCGCTACCTCAACCAACCTTATGGTGATGCCATGCACCAATTACGACAGCTTTGCTACCATGAACATCCTTATCAGTGGCCGACCATTGGTAGGGAGATTGCCGATATTGAGGGTTTTACAGAAATGGATATCCGGTCTTTTTACCAAACCCATTATTCCCCAAACAACGCCATCTTGGTCGTTGCCGGGGATGTGAACAGTGAAGATATCTTGGAAATGACCCAAAAATGGTTTGGACCTATTCCTAGTGCTAAAAGGAATGGTGCGAAGATTATCCAAGAGACTCCACAGCAGGGTAAAAGGACTCATACCTGCTTAACAGATGTTCCTACAGATGCCTTGTACAAAGCCTACCATGTTCCTGGTAGATTACAGGCTGGATACTTGGAATGTGACCTCATCACAGACATTCTCGGTTTCGGACGGTCTTCACTGCTCGAACAAAAGCTGGTTAAAAACACGGATATTTTTGCGTCTTGCAACGCTTATGTCTCCGGCTCAGTTGATCCAGGGCTCATGATCTTTTCAGGAAAAATGGAAAAAGGCAAATCCGCTGAAGAGGCTGAAAAAATACTGGATGAAGTGGTTCAAGAATTTATCGAAACCGACATTTCTTCAGAAATTATCGACAAGGTCAAAAATCAGGCGGAAGCCATGAAGACCTATGAATCTATTCAACTGATCAATCGTGCCATGAACCTGGCTTATTACACCCAGTTGGGAACCCCTGATCTTTATCAAATGGAGTATGACAAGAAAACGAGGATCACTACTGATCAGATTTCTGCCTTTGCCAAACAAACCATCGTAGAAAAAAATGCTTCCACCCTCTTTTACAAAAGCAATAAGAATTAAGTGAATTAAAGCTAAGTGCTAGTTTTACTCCTCCAAGCCACGAACATTTCATCTATTTCCTACTAATCATCCCTCCTTTCCCTTTATAAAAATCCCAATCAAATCTATTATCTTCACCGCATGAATAATTTTAGAATTGGATTTGGATATGATGTGCATCAGTTGCAGGAAGGTTATGACTTCTGGCTGGGTGGCATTAAACTGGAACATACCAAAGGCGCTGTAGGACATTCTGATGCTGATGTGCTTATTCATGTGATCTGTGATGCGCTGCTAGGAGCTGCTAACTTACGGGATATTGGCTATCATTTTTCAGACCAAGACCCCGAATACAAAGGCATCGACAGCAAAATCCTCCTCAGAGATGTAATGATCATGATCCGTGAGCATGGCTATGAAATCGGTAACCTAGATACCACCATTTGTCTCCAAAAACCAAAGGTAAATCCCCATATCGACACCATGAAAGCTTGCTTGGCAGAGGTCATGAAAATTCCAGAACAGAGCATTTCCATCAAAGCCACTACTACCGAAAAGCTCGGCTTTGTGGGCAGACAAGAGGGTGTTTCTGCTTATTGTGTCGCTTTGATCTATAAAGTCAATTAAGATGAAAAGAGAAATCAAACTCATCGAAACAGAAGATGGTTCACACTCCCTTTATGTGCCGGACTTGAATGAAACTTACCATTCCTTTCATGGGGCATATCGGGAATCAATCCATGTATTTTTCTTATATGGTCTAGATCACTGGTTCACCCACCACCCACATCAGCAGCCCGTTCGGGTGTTTGAAGTGGGCTTTGGGACTGGCCTCAATGCTTGGCTGGCCTTGGTTTGGGCAGAGCAGAATAAACTGCCTTTGTTATACCATACCATTGAACCTTTTCCTGTTCCTGAAGACATCTACACCCAATTGAATTACACCTCCATTGATGAGGATTTGAGCCATTTTCAGGGACAATTCCACAGACTTCATAAGGCACCTTGGAATCAGGGTGGTGCTTTGACAGAATACTTCAATATGAAAAAGGACCAAGCCACTTTGGAAGAAGTCCAGTTGTATCCAACAGATGTGGTTTTCTTTGATGCCTTTGCGCCTAGCAAGCAGCCTGAGCTTTGGTCCAAGGAACTGCTCAAAAAAGTGGTAGATGCCTTGAACCCCGGAGGGGTATTTGTCACCTATTGCGCCAAAGGGCAACTCAAAAGAGATTTGACCAATCTAGGGCTCCATGTAGAAACCCTTCCAGGCCCTCCTGGTAAAAAAGAAATGGTCAGGGCCACAAAAATCTGACACTTAGCACTCAGCAAAAAAGACAACACTTTTCCAATTAAGCTAAAAATACCCCATTTGTTGGGTATTTTTTTATTTATACCAAACCCTTAGTTTTAGTTTTTATTCCTTTGAACAGACATGACTTAAACCATTGACTATCTATTCTTTTAAGAAATGATCCTAAGGCAATGCTATTTAAAGGATTGACCAATAATAAATAACCATGACCAAGAGCAAAGTATATTTTTTAGGCCTGATCACTTTAGTTTTTACCTCATGTGGCGTCTCCTACTCCGAGAAAAAATCAATAAAGACCAAAGAAAAAACGATCGATGGCACCAAATACCGCCTCTTCAATCGGCTCAAATTCAAAAGGGTTCAATTTCCTTTTACCAAGGGTTTGATGCTTGAAAATAAAATTTCTTTTTTTGGATTAGAGGATGATATTCACAAAGTCATTGACAGATCTGAATTCGAAAATAAGATAGATCTAAACAGAACAGCGTCATTTCGAATTGACTGTATCTCCTTCGCCGTCAACGAATCCAAGAGCAAGATTGATCTTTTATATTATTTGACCCTTAATAATCAACTAGAATTGGTGACCCTATCCTTGGAGAAGGATAAGGGTCGATGGACTTTGAATTAATCTTGATGTCTATAAGCTAAATACAAAACCACTCTTTTCATTATATTAAACCCAAACATGACCTCTCTAAAAACCACAGTTCTTATCATCTCTTCACTATTGATTTTCTCTTGCCAGACTGAAAAGAACCAACAGTTGGATGAAGGCTATTATATTTTGGAAAAAATAGTCAAAGAAGGGAATACCACGCTCAAAGATTTGGATATCCGTAATGGAGTACTACAGGTAAAAGGCCAAGATTCCCTCATTTTTGAGGGGAATATGAATATAGGCCTACACTATTTTGATAATGATCATTTTAAGTACCAACTGACAGGAAATAAGCTAAGCCTATTTAATAAAGGCCAAAAGGAAAAACTTCAGCTTAGCTTTGACAAAGACAGTTTGTTGAGGATTGATATCCATGACAATACCCAATTATATTTCAAAAAGCTGCAACTTGAGCTGGAGGGAAAATACAGCATTCTCAGTTATGAAAGATACCCGCAAGCCAATCTGGATACGATCAATAAATACAGAGATGAATTAACCGAGGGAATAGCCTTTGATTTCAAGGATAACAACACCGTCAATATAAGTCCGAAGGTGACTCAATTCCTTTTAAAACATCCCAATAACACCAATGAGGCCTTCGATTATACTTTAACCAATAATACTATTGTCTTTAGTAATTCGGATTACAGGTTTCAATTGGACTATGCCTATGATGGTATCCTCCATTTTTTCCCTAAGGACACGAATTTCAAAAGATGGGACTTTATGAAACCCCCAGCACAATAGCCAAACGCAACACCTTAAAAAAATTTAAGGTTCCAAGGGTATAATATTAAACTAGGCACCAAAATTCCATAAAAATATTAGAGCGCTTAAACGCTATTTATATGCTGAAATTGATTCACACAAACCTTTCACCCGAATCCCTTCAAAAAGCTCTCCGCCCTGGATAGTAACTTTTCTCGCTTTTCCTTACTCATTCTATCCAAAGTGCTGAGAAGCATCTTTAGTCGGTGGTTTTGCCCCAAAAAGTCTCGGTGTACATGCATAAAGCGCCAAAATAGAGCATCCCAGATTTCTTCCCAATCACCCTTGGGAAAATCACTCATTTTCTTCAGGTAATTGCTACCGCTGATATAGGGCTTGGTGGCCATCAGCCCACCATCGGCAAACTGGCTCATGCCATACACATTGGGGACCATCACCCAATCGTAGGCATCGATATACATTTCCATAAACCAACGGTATACCTCATCTGGGTCAAACTCACAAAGCAACATAAAATTGCCTAAGACCATCAATCTTTCAATATGATGGTTATATGCTGCTTTTAAAGTTTTCTGAACCGTATTGTCAATAGGTACAACACCTGTCTTGCCCTCCCAAAAGGCCTTGGGTATCTTCCGTTGAAAACCCCAGAAATTTCTTGTACGTTCTGCAGATCCATCCCATTCATACACTCCGCGGATAAACTCCCGCCAACCCATGATCTGCCTTACAAATCCTTCTAGAGAATTCAAGGGCACATCGTGCTTTGCTGCATAGGCAATTGCACGGTTCAATACTTGCTGGGGAGATAGCAATCCGACATTTAGAAGGGGGGTCAATACACTGTGATGGAGTATGTTCTCCTCCTGTACCATGGCATCTTCATAGGGACCAAATTCTAAAAATCGCTCTTCCAGAAATTCCTCAAACCAGACCTCTGCCGCTCTGAAGGTCATTGGATAGTGGGGTGAATTATCAAGAAAGCCATAATTTTCATGGAAATGCATGTCCACATATCTTTTAGCTTCCGCTACATATTTGTTCTCCTTAGGCCATTGAACTTTTGGAGGCTTTTTCTTTCTGGGATATTTTTTACGGTTTTCCGAATCAAAGCTCCATTTTCCGCCATAGGGCTTTTTACCCTCCATTAGTATGCCTCGATTTTTTCTCTGCTGCTCATAAAAATCCGCCTGAAAGTACCTTTTCTTCTTGCCGAAATACTCCTCCAAATCTGCTTTGGTATTCAAAAACAATAAGCTTTCATGCATCTCCAATTCGATCCCAACATCAGCACAAGCATTTTTTATTCGCTTTTCCAACCAGTTATCCGTTGGGTCGATCAGGAAAATCTTCTTTACTTTATCCTCGGCCAATTGCGGAATCAGCTTTCTGATATCTGAGGTTTCTGATGTACTTGATAGGTAGTCTACCTTGACTTTCTTATTCTTTAGGTAATCTTCATAGGCTTTCATACTGGCCCGATGAAAAATCAGTTTTTGCTTATGGAACTTGTATTGCTTAAAAAACAAATATTCCTCTACCAAATACACCGGATTCCCATTATCTAATAATGGACTATCTGGGTGGAGCTGATGAGGAAAAATAAGGTTAACAGTTTTCATAGAAATCTTGGGCTTCCGGCATCAAAAATTCATAAAGTAAATCTCAAACTTTTAACTCCTTTTGGCACTTTTTCCAAAATGCAAAAAATGAAGGATAATAGCCCGTCACGGGAAGCATCCAGTCCCGCTGATCTTCTTTGCCTTTGTAATGATGATTAAGCGGATGTTCTTTGTAATAAACCTCTTGCATTTCAATCTTTTTTTCCAACTCTGAAAACTCTCCTACAAAAACCTGAACTCCCGGAATATTTTCAGCCAGCTTTTGCACAAAACCTATGGTTTTAGGAGAAACAGGGTGCTGCTCAAAATGGCTTGGCTCCAAGAGTAAAATCCTGTTGGCTTCTTCCTCTCTCCGCCAAAGTGGATCAAGGTTATAAAAGTTGTACACCAGGGTTGGTTTGGAGGTATTTACTTCCAGGCTTTCATTTTCAGGAAGCACTACTTTAAAATCAGGTAAAGCCGTCTCTTTCAACTCCTTTGGGATGTCCATTTGGGCCAGTTCTTCATAAGTCTTGTCCAAAAAAGTCCCCCGCTGTTCGGAATGACAGTACTTATTAATGTTTTCTTGGTTCGTCAGGTATTTTTTGTGGCTATTGCTTCCCGCCACCCATTGCCAACTCAAGGCATTGCTTGCCCAGTCTGCATCCAACAGATGATAATACATCCACCTGGCTGGCACCCACCAATGGCTTTTCCCCATGTTGCAGGCTATGGCCGCCAAATACATACGTACGTGGTTATGCAAATAACCAGTTTGGTAAAATGACTCAATCGCTTTATCAATAGCTTCCAAACCCGTGGAAGCTTCTATAATAGCCTTGGACATGGCATGATTTTCCACTTGCACTTGGGCTTGCTTGAGATCTCGATCGATCTCATTCCCTTTAGCGATCCATACTTGCTGCCAGTAATCCCGCCAAGCCAGCTCTTGTAAAAACTTAATGATATTTTTAGGATTATATCCTTGAGCAAGGGTCATTTGCATGACTTGACGCGTGGAAATCACTCCCCTAGAAATATAGGGAGAAAGGTAAGTCACATCCCCATCAATAAAATTGCGGTTACGTCCATAGTTTACAGGGTTCACCTGTTCCACGCGCTTTATGATTTCATCATAACAGGTTGGAAAATTCATCCTACATTTCCATTACTTCTTGGACTTGATATTTCCCGAATTTTTCTTCTACCGCCTTGAACCGATAATCGAAAATTCCCTGTAGTTGTTTTCGAATAAAAACCGCATTGGCTATCGCTCCCAAAGGGCCCATTGGTGGCTGATAAGTGACAATGTCCTGCATCAATACTCCTCCTTCCTCCAAGGGGATCAATCTGTGTTGGTGATGCCACATAGCATAAGGCCCAATTCGCTGCTCATCCACAAAAAATTCTTTCTCCTGTACTTGGGTTATTTCTGTTACCCAGGTCATTTTAATCCCCAATAATGGGCTGACTTTATAGGAAATAATCATCCCCGGATGCATTTTTTGAGGCAAGTTCTTGGAAGTAATGTCAAAACCCATATGATCTGGGGTGATCTCCTTCAAATTGGCTGGCGAAGAAATAAATTCCCAAACTTCATCAACTGAGGCTGGGATTTTCTGTTCGGTAAAGAGTTGGTAATGTGCCATTATCAAAATATGCTGTTTATAGCCCAAGCATAAAAGCACTTCAGGCTAAATGATCAATCTTTTATTATAAGTAATCAACCCGAATAATTAAGAATTGTTTATGGTTTGAATGTTTCAATGGTTCAACCACCAAATACTGATATTCAATACGGTAGCAAAACTCACCCATAGGAGATAAGGAACCTGTAAATAAGCGGCTACTTTACTCACCTGATAAAACCTATTGATCATATAAACAATCAACCCCCATAGTAAGACTATCTCTATCGCCGCCAGCCCTGGTTGGTGGAAGTAAAAGAAGATAAAGCTCCAGCAAAAATTGAAAGAGAGCTGGATAAAAAACACTTTTACTCCTTGGCTTCTTGCCTTACTTTGAGGCGCGTACCATATCAAATACAGTCCAACTCCCATCAAACCATACAAAGTAGTCCAAACAGGAGCAAAGATACTGTTGGGCGGGTTAAATGAGGGCTTCTCCAATCCTGCATACCAAGTTTCTATATTACCTATGTTCGCCAAACCTGAAATACTGCCTATGATGATAACACCTAGGACACACATGATCAACTTAATCCAATTGATTTTTCGATTTTGAAAATTTACTGTGGTTTCCATATTGTTTTTTGGTTTAGATTCTCATAGAGGACATGCCACCATCCACGGGAAGAATTTGTCCGCTGATCCAACTTGACTGATCTGTAAGCAAAAAAGCCGCCATATTAGCAATATCGCGGGACTCTCCCACACGCCGCAAGGGGTGTCGCTGGGCATTGGCATTTTTCTTTTCTTCATTACTGAGCAGGGATTTTGCTAAAGGGGTATCTGTCAAAGAAGGGGCAATGGCATTCACTCTCACTTTAGGAGCCAGCTCGGCAGCCAATGACCTGGTCAGGCCCTCCAATGCTCCTTTCACCATGGACACAGTTGTGTGAAAGGGCAGTCCTAATTGTACCGCTACGGTAGAAAACAATACGATGGACGATTGGTCTGCTTGCTTCAACTTAGGCAACACTTTTTGGATTACATTCACTGCTCCGAATACATTGAGCTTCATGTCTTCCAAAAGGCCTTCCTGTTTTAATCTTGAAAATGGTTTCAATGAAATACTTCCCGGACAATAGGCCAGACCATTTAGGTGATCTGGAAGTTGCTCATCGTCCAGACTACTATCCAAGGCCGCAAAAGGAAAATAGTGAATCCCTTCCGCTGCATCTGGTCTATTTTTGTAGTAGGTACCATAGACTTCATGTCCTTGGAATTTTAGCATAAGGGCAAGCTCTCGGCCAATCCCTGAAGAAGCACCAATTATCAGATAGTTTTCCATAATTAAAAAACTATGTCTGATCAAAATTGTTCCCGCATAAAAAAAGAGGCAGTCTCTTTTTTATTGAGACAGCCTCTTTGGCTCATGTCTTTTTACCAACTTCTAGCTCCCCCTGGAGGTGGGCCGAACCTTCTGAACCTATTGCCGCTATTGTCCTCTTCAGATTTTTTGAATTTACCGATGATGTACGTAAAGGTTACCAGACCATAACTGGTCAACGCATTGGAGTACACATCAGAAACAGATACATCAGATACTGTTCTGCTAATGGTATTGTTCTCGCCCAAAAGGTCAAAAATGCTAAGTTTTAACTCTCCTTTATTGTCCTTTAGGAATCGGTAACCAGCCTCTACATTCCATAACCAGATGGATTGGTCATACCCCTCCGATAAACCAGCATAAAGCGTATTGTTCATGGTGGTATTCACAAAGAGTTTTCCATCATTGGGAGAGAAATAAAGCTGAATATTGGAATTCTGCTGGTAGTAGTTGTTTTCCAAAGAAGTCTGCAAGCTACTATTGACGATATTGTATGTTCCGCTAGTACCTATCGTGAAGTCGATGTCCTTGCTGATATTACTGGTCAAAGATAAACGCTGCGTGAAGCCCAAAGTTTCATTATAGTTAATCTGGTTGTTGATCATACCCGGAGATTTGCTATAACTCACACTGGAATTCATATTGAAATTAGATTTAATTTTTTCAATTGGAGATCCATAATTCAAGAAAATCCTCGCATTCCAATTACCCTTTAAGTTGACCGGCTGGGTAATTTGTCCCCCTTGGCGTAGCAAAACATCCCCATTGATCAAAGTATCCTGACTGGCCACATAAGTATGTGTTCCGATATAATCATGGGTAAAAGAGGCATTGGCAAACACAAAGAGTGTTTTGGACTTTTCCATGTCAAACTTCCCAAAGTTTATAAAGAAATTATGATTATAACTTTGTCCTAAAGTCGGGTTACCCACACTCATCTGTAAAGGATTACTATTGTCAATCACATTTTGCAATTGGTTGACACTCGGTTCATTCGTGCTGGTTCGGTATCTGAATCGCATGTTATGGCCTGTTTCCCGATTACGGTAATTGATGCTGGCATTGGGCAGAATGTTGTTAAAACTCCTTTCAAACGTCGCCTCTTTAGGAAAAATAGCCTCATTGTTCAACTGAGCATTTTGATAATCCACATTCAGGTTGACATTAAAGCCATTGTCACTGAAGCGATAACCCAAACCTACTTTTTGAGTGGTAAATTTATTATCAAATTCATTACTCAAGGCGGTGTCCAATACCATCAAGTTCTGTTCTTGCGCTAACACATAAGTCTTCTGGTCTGCAGCACTCTTATTATTTCCTATCTGGTAATCCAAAGACAAAATGGATTTTTCACCGATCGGTTCAGTATAGGTGACATTGGCCCGATAGTTAAAGCCATTTGACAGCGCATCGGTTTCCTGGAGGACGGTATCCACTACATTTCGCACAAAATCCCTATTCGCACTTAGTAAATTGGTGAACTGGTCATTCTTTCTAAATCCTGTATATAAATTCGTGGAAATCGTTCTGCCTTTTTTGTCAAACTTATAGCGATAAGTCAGGTTATTGGCGATGTTAAAGCCCTCACTCACCCGGTCATTTAAGGTCTTGGCCGCACTGAGTGAGTCCAAGTCTCCATTCAGGTTCAGACCATATTGATCACTGATACGGTCATTCTGCTGAAAACTTAAACTTGGGCTAATGATCAAAGAATTCTTTTCATTGATATCATATTCAATTTTTGCATTGACACGGTGGTTCTTGTTGTTGGTATTGCTGATCAAATTTTCCTGATAGAACTGTTTCAGCTCCTCTGAAACTACTGTCTCCGTATTGGTACTTTGAATCAGATTCGTAATCGAATTATTGAAAAAATAACTTCCAGAAAAATTGATTTTATCCCCCCATCGGTCACTGTAGTTCAGCCCCATAGAATTGGTTTTGGAAATACCGTTATTATTCCCTGTGAGGAAATTATCATTTCCACCTCCTCCCGGGCCTCTTCTTCTTCCGCCACCACCTCCACTGGAAACCCCCAACAAATCTTCTGATGAGAAATTTTGCTGATTGATGTTATTGGATAGACCAATGATAGAGATCCTTTTATCGCCTTTAAAAAAGTTGATATTTCCACCACCAGCATAACGGTCATCGGTGCCATAGCCACCATATATCCTTCCAAAATAGCCATTACGCATATCTCCCTTGGTGATAATATTGATGGTCTTGGCATAATTTCCATCATCCAAACCGGTCAAGCGTGACTGATCTGACCTTTGATCCAAAACTTCTACTTGGTCAATCATATTGGCCGGCAGGTTTTTCAGGGCAATGTTGGGATCGCTTCCGAAAAATTCCCGACCATCCACCAGTACTTTTTGTACATCCTCTCCTTGCGCTTGGATTTTACCATTTTCGATAACCACACCCGGAATTTTCTTGATGAGATCCTCGGCATAACCATTTTCTTTGGTCTTAAAGGCCGCTGCATTGAACACTGCGGTATCGCCTTTCATTTCACCAACAGGCACTTGTCCTTCCACTAAAACCTCACCCAATTCATTGCTGTCCTGCATCAATTTTACTGTGCCCAAATCAATAGGTCCACGCTGATCAATATTTTGCTTAATTTTGGTATATCCAATGTAAGACACCTCAATAATGAGATTTTGGAGACGTGGCCTTACCAACTCAAAAATGCCTTTATTATTGGTGACAGTGGCTGCCATCAATGAGTCAGCTGGATTCTTTACGATAACATTGGCCCCAACCAATGGTTCTTCCGTTTCGGCATCAATAATGGTTCCGGTAATCTTAATAGAATTGCCGGCCTGAGGGGATCTTCCTCCTTGCCTTCCATTGGTCTGCTGGGCCAAGCCTGATGCTGTCCAAGCTAGCATCAGAAGGCCAAAAATGAATGTTGTAAGTATTGTCTTCATGCATCAAATTTTAGATGCTCTTTAGACCGAAATAGCGATTAGACGTTTAATGGCAAGATCATTATTTTGCTCTACTGAAGGTTTTTAAGGATAAATGGTAAAAAATTGATTTAAAAATCAATCAAAAAATCTTTACAGGTAGCCTTTACCTCTAATAACAAAAAAAAGGAGCATTCGCCATACCTTGACCAAAGCTCCTCCATCATGATAAATTTCAATTGGATTTATCCCAACTGACCGATAATTTCCTGATAGTTGATTCCCATATGACTGGTATCATAATAAGCCATTCCATCTTTCACCAAGATGACCTGTGGAGACTCATGTTCGACAGCAAATTCCTCTGCGATGGCATTTGAAATCTCTCTGAAACTCAACAAGTCCAACACATAGGGAGAGACTTTACTAAAGTCATCTTCCTTCCAATTTCTTTGCAAGCGGTTCCAGGCCATTCCACTAATAGAGCAACTGGTAGAGTGTTTGAAGATCAACACTGGCTGCACTTTGCTTTCTTCCTTAATATGTCTGAGTTGCTCTACTTTATCAATTACTTTCCAAGCCATATAAATTCCTCTTTGATTAATCTTTCACTTTAAACTCTCTTTAACACCAAAATGGGCTAATTTGGTTCGAAGATAATGGAAATCGACAAAAAACAGCTCACACAAACCCAATCCTAGCTTATTAATAAAATTTAACGCATGATTATTGTAAAAGCCCTCTTGAGATTTCCACATTTTCCCAAGGATTTGTTAATCTTGTAAGCTTGAAAAGTAAATTATGAAGACCAACTTATTTGTGCTCAGCCTATTGTTGCTGATCTTTTCCTGTAAAGGCATTAACCCTGAAAAGCCAAAATATGATGGTGAGCCCACAGTCCTTCCCGATGCCATCTCCAAGGTAAATATCCCATTAGAAATTCCTCTTGACTACATCGAGAAAAACCTCAATAGTGAGCTTGCTCAGATGCTTTATGCTGAAAAGGGGCTAAATATAGGAAATGGCCTTTTGGCTGACCTTGAAGTCAATAGAACAGGCGATATCTCCTTGATCGCGGCTGGGCAAAACAAATTGGAAATAGAGCTCCCTTTAAAGCTACAAGGCAAAATCAACATAGAAAAAAAAATCTTTGGGCAACGGATTTCTACTGCAGTGCCTTTTGATGAAGGCATTATACCTAGAGTCAGCTTTATTCCAGAAATCGGCAGAAATTGGGACATTGGCATTTCTAATGTCAATATCGAAAGTTGGGGAAGATCCTTAAAATACAATCTATTAGGCTATGAAGTTGATCTTGGGCCGATGCTTAAAGAACATGTAGAAAAAATGTTGGACGAGCAACTTACCGGCAATAACCTGAGCCGCATCAGTTTTAAGGATATGATGCAAAAAACTTGGGAAGCTTATGGGCGTCCGGTGAAGTTTGAACAAGATGGCTTTGACGCTTATGTTTACACCGTTCCGCATAAGATAAAAGTGAAAGAAAGGTTTACCACGGACCAAAAGCTCCAATTGATCATTGGCATAGAAGGAGAAGTCTTTACCCAAATTGGAAGTGAACCAGACATTACTTTAAGCAACTTGCCCAATCTATATTATAATGATGATAGCCGAAATTTCATTGATATAACCTTGCCATTATCTATTCCCTACAAGGATTTGGATAAATACTTGAATGAAATGTTGGCCAACCAAACCTTCAAAATGGACAATAAAACCGACTTGACACCCAAATCCTTCCAAACCCAGAGTTTTGGTGAAAAGGCATTGGTAAAAGTGGACTTTTTGGTCACACGAAATGGGAAGAAAAACATTGCAGGAAATGTTTATTTGGTGGGCAAACCTACCTATGACCCTTTGAGAGAAGCCATTGTTTTTGAAGAAATTGACTTTGACCTGAACACTAAAAACATACTGGCCAGCAGTGCCAGCTGGATGAAGCAAGGTGCCGTCTTGGAAGAAATCAAAAAATATGCTAGCTACCCCATTGGTGACATGATCAGGGAAGCTCGCTTAGAACTGCAGCAGCAAGGTTATATTGAGACAGATTATGCTTCATTTCGTGTTAAAAGGCCTGCCCTAGATGTAGAAGGTATTTATACGACAGAAGAAGATATTAGACTTTACCTCAGGTCTACCGGTGAGGTGGACGTAAAACTAAAGGACTGATTATTGGGCCACTGATTTGTAATAGAATTGAAAATTCTTCATTGTCTTTACTCAAAATGTCTTGATCCTTACTTCACCACCTCATTAAGTCTCCAAAGGTGTTGATCCCTTTCTTTTCAGCTTCTTTTAGAAGCTTCAATAGTAATTGGGCCGTCAAGAATGCATCTCCTGCCGCATTGTGGCGATCATGAATGGGAATCTTGTAGCGATCACATAAAGCATCCAAACTGTAATCCTTCAAATTAATTCGGCTAGGGTCATAACGAATGCCATGCTCAAGCCTTATCGCCAAGTCCCCTGTATCCACTACAGGATTTAATATTTTTCTTAAACCAAAAGGAAGAGTGGCCTTCTCAAGCATGGCCAAATCAAACCCTGCATGATGAGCCACCAAAATATCATTTCCCAAGTAGGGCAATAAACTTCGAACAAATTCCCGCAAAGGCAAGGCGTTGGCAGGTTGAATGATTTCATGGATTTTGATGCTGGAAGCACTTTTTTTGGAAGACTTTAGAAAATGCTCCCTTGCGGTATCTACTTTGATACGATTACCAATAATTTTTATGGCTCCAAAAGCTAAAATATGATCCTTCTTAATATCCAGACCCGTAGTCTCCGTATCCAAAACCACAAAATTCAGTTCGCTGATCGGTAGTTTCTTTGAGATTTTTTGCTCAAATTTTTCCTCGTAGCGTTTGACCATTGTGGTCTTTATTGGCCGCTTAAAAAGTCTTTCCCACCAAGTCATCTAACTTCGAATATAATCCGTTTGAAATCGAACTGTCAATAATTCCTGTATCTTATGTATAGGACTGAAGGCATTTTTGAGCAATTGACGCTGAAGCTTGCCCAAAGAACGAGGAGTGATGTACCTTCCCGAAGTTCCTGAGGCTATTCCTTCCAAAGCCCTCAAGCGTAAAAATATCTCATACGCACTTCTAGCTTCTTGGTACAAGGAAGCATTTTGAGGTTCCAATTCCGCCAGCTTCTCAAAACGCTCAAAGGTATTGTTCACCCTCGAGACTGAATGGCTCAGAGCCAAAATTCTCGCCGCATCGGCCAATGGCATCATAGCACGGAGCTTGATATCAAACTGGTCCTGGTGTTCTCCGGATTTTTCTACAATGAAATTTTTAAAAAATCCCATAGGAGGGGGATTGAGCAAAGCATTCTTGGCTAAGAAACTTAAGAAAGAGGGCTTTTGATCCACCATCCGATAAATAGCAGCCGTCATTTCCTCCGAAAGTTGCTTATGACCATGGACAGGTCTAAAATCAAAAAATATGGTGGCTTTCATCAAAGCTTCCTCTTGGGGCAAATTGACCCAATCGTGAAAATAGCTTTTCCATACCGATAAGGGTTGACACCAATCAGGGTTATTGGCCATGACTTCACTTGGACAGGGATGGTATCCACAAGCTATCAATGTCTCAATCACCTCTTGGGCCAAAGTCTCAAAATATAACTTCGTCCTTGGTAATTGGTCTATTGGTACATCTTGAAAAACAATGGCATTGTCCAAATCGGTACGCAACAACTGCTCTTGCCTCCCTTCACTACCCAAAGACAAGAAGCAAAATGGAACTTTGCTTTCTTCTTCGAAATCCTTGTCCAGCTTTTTCTTGGCCAATAGTATCGCTCTTTTGATGATCACATCATTGATTTCTGACATGATGCTGGCCACAAAATCTATGGCCACTTCATTTTCAAGAAAATAGCCTAGCAAAGATTCCGCTCTGTCTCGAATTCCCCTCATTTCTTGGACATTCCAAGTATTCATCAAAGCATGGATCAACACAGCAGGACTATTCCCATGAGATAAAAACACATCATGATCGGAAACTATTCCTGTAATCTTACTATCAGTTGTCCCATCTTCAGTCAAGATGAGGTGGTGCAAGCGGTGCTTGATCATCATCAGATAAATACTAGGAAAATCACTTTGATGATGCAGGGTTATTACTGGACTGGTCATGATTTCCTCTACCTTCGTGGTATAGGGCAAGCCAGCTGCCACCAACCTGTTGCGCAAGTCCTTGTCTGTAATAATACCGACAGGATATCCCCGTTGGTTTAAAATAGCAATGGACCCTACTCCCTTTTCATACATCAACTTGGCGGCATCCCCTACAGTAACTCCCAATTGACAACTGAGCACCTCAGTAGGAAAGTTTAGCTTTCCCTCTTCCATAAAAAGAGACAAACCATGATCTGAAGAGGCATCTCTAAGCAGTTTTCTGGCTTTTTGCGATTGGGAAAGGTCTGTCCTGACGACCACTTGCCCTGCAGCAAATCCCGCCGCAAAATATAAACTCACCTCACTGTTCTCCTTCAGTACTTTATCAAAGACGGCCACGGGTACCGCATAGAGTAAGGTATCTTCTGCCACATAACTATTGAGGACGTAAGGACGTTGACCCAAAAGTGCCAATGCGCCAAAAACCTCTCCTTCATCACAGTAATCCTTGACAACCATCTTCCCGGAATCCTCATCTGTCAAATACACTGAACCCTCTTTGAGCACAAAAAAATGAGGGCTGGCAGGGTTACCCTTTTTGAAGATATATTCTCCTTTGGAGAAATACATCAACTCCACTTCTCTGGAGACACTTTCCAGCAATTGGTCTGAAAGAAAGCTAAAAGGAGGAAATCGATGGAGAAATTCCTTTACCCGATTGACAATGACATTTGGCATGGTTATTTGGTTTGGGCACACTCCATGATATGGGGTACACCTTGTGGCCAATTAGATAGGCAATCTACTCAAAAAGCTTGGAAAGGTAAAAGCATCTTTTGCAGAAACGGGATGATGAGCTTCTGAGCATAAAAAAGAGGCTGTCTCAAAAGTCAATCCAAGAGCCTGAGATTTGGCTGTATGAAAATTGGCTCAGATACCGACCCGAATAAAACAGAGGCTGTCACTAGTTATGAGACAGCCTCTTAAATCATATTTTTTTAAGGAAGCTTACTCTACTCTTCCCTTGATGATTTCTTCTACCACGCCTGGATCCAAAAGGGTAGAAGTGTCTCCCATATTGTCCATGCTACCTTCGGCTACTTTTCTCAGAATCCTTCTCATGATCTTACCTGACCTTGTCTTTGGTAATCCTGGGACAATTTGAATTTTATCAGGCTTAGCAATTGGGCCAATGATCTTACTGATGGTATCTTTGATTTCCCCTTTGAGGTTTTCCTCAGTTCTGTTTTTCATGTCACAGATGACATAAGCATAGATGCCCTGACCTTTAACCTCATGCGGATAACCTACTACGGCAGACTCAATGACTTTTGGGTGCTCATTAATAGCGTTCTCTACTTCAGCAGTACCCATTCTGTGACCGGATACATTGATCACATCATCAACCCTACCCAAAATTCTGTAGTATCCATCATGATCCCGCTTCACCCCATCACCCGTAAAATACATGCCTTTGTAAGTGGAGAAATAGGTCTGCTTACATCTTTCATGATCACCATAGGTGGTTCTGATCATACCTGGCCAAGGGAATTTAATGCAAAGGTTTCCTTCCACAGAGTTACCTTTTAACACCTTACCTTCTGGATCCACAATGGCTAATTGTACACCAGGAAGCGGCAAGGTGGCATAAGCAGGTTTAGTAGGCGTTACCCCAGCCAATGGAGAAACCATAATTCCTCCAGTCTCAGTCTGCCACCAAGTATCCACGATTGGGCAACGGTTTTTCCCAATATGGGTATGGTACCAGTGCCATGCTTCTTCATTGATCGGTTCACCCACTGATCCCAACACTTTTAGGGAATCCAATTTGTAAGGTTCAATAGGCCCTGTACCATGAGCTTCCAAAGCCCTGATGGCTGTCGGAGCTGTATAAAATTGATTGACTTGATATTTGTCCACTACTGCCCAAAACCTTCCTGCATCAGGATAGGTCGGCACCCCCTCAAACATGATGGAAGTAGCTCCTGCCAATAGTGGCCCATAAACAATATAAGAGTGGCCTGTAATCCAGCCAATGTCTGCTGTACACCAATACACATCTCCAGGAGAGTATTGGAAGACATTCTCGAATGAATACTTCGTGTATACCATGTATCCACCCGTGGTATGTACCACGCCCTTTGGCTTACCAGTGGAACCAGAAGTATAAAGGATAAAGAGCATGTCCTCACTATCCATCACCTCTGCCTCATTGGTATCAGGCTGTCCGTCGATGACATCATGCCACCAATAATCCCGGCCTTCCTTCATCGTCACCTCTTGCTTCGTACGCTGATAAACAATGACGGATTCTACCGTACTGGTTTTTTCCAAAGCCTCATCCACCACTGCTTTAACTGCTATTTTCTTCGACCCTCTGAAATTACCATCAGAGGTCAAGACAGCTTTAGCTTCACAATCATTAATTCTATCGGAAAGTGCATTACTGGAAAAACCAGCAAAAACAACCGAGTGTACTGCGCCAATTCTAGCACATGCCAACATCGCTACAGCTGCCTCAGGCACCATAGGCATATAAATGATGACCTTATCCCCTTTTCCGATTCCCTTTGATTTTAAAGCATTGGAGAATTGGCAAACGGCATGATAAAGTTGTTTATAAGTCAAGGTACGACCTTCTTCTTCAGGATCATTGGGTTCCCAAATGATTGCCGGACGATCTCCCATTATGAACAAATGTCGCTCTAATATATTTTCGGTGATATTCAGTTTTCCATTGACGAACCATTTCACGTCTGGACCCTCAAAGTCCCACTCCAGCACTTTGTCCCATCTCTTCTTCCAGTGAAATGAATCAGCAACTCTCGCCCAAAATTGCTCTGGCTCGGTGACACTTTTTTGATATTCATGAAAATAACCACTCAGGGTGTGGATTCTATCACTCATGGTGCAATTATAATTTTAGGTTGTATTATTAATTTATTTTGCCTCTAACTAAAACGCCTAAGCAAATCAATTATTTCAAACAACTATCTTATAGTTAGGAAAATATTTTTAGAAAGACGCTGTAGCTTTTTAATTTTTACGAGGTCTTAAATCTAATCAATTAATTGATTTTTTCTATATTTTATCAATTAAGTATCATCAAGAAATTGAAGATTGGAATAAATAATTTTTAGTCTCAACCTAGAAACAAGACATTAGGCGATTTAATCCATCAATGATCCTGTGCAGCTCCAGCTCCCCGAGGAATTCTGATTTCTTCCACCATTTCCTGCACTTCAGCTGGTGGTGGTGGGGTAAACAAAGACACCGCAAAACTCACTATAAAGTTCAACAACATCCCAAATGAACCTATTCCTTCCGGAGAAATCCCAAACAACCAATTCTCTGCAGCTAAACTCTCCGGTGCCACACCAAAAAGCTCTGTACCGAATTTGAAATAAACAATATAGGACAGGGTAAAAACCAAGCCAGTCAGCATACCGGCGATTGCCCCCTCTTTGTTCATCCGTTTGGAGAAGATCCCCATAATGATCACCGGAAAAAAAGACGCCGCTGCCAAGCCAAAAGCAAAAGCTACCACCTGTGCCACAAAGCCAGGGGGATTTACTCCAAAATAACCTGCTACAACCACCGCTACAGCGGCCGCTCCCCGAGCAATCATCAATTCTTTTTTGTCAGAAATGCCAGGGTTGAAGTTTTTCACCAAATCCCTTGACACAGAAGTAGAAATCACCAAAAGCAACCCAGCAGCCGTGGAAAGGGCTGCTGCCATTCCTCCGGCAGCCACCAAGCCCACTACCCAGTTGGGCAATTCCGCAATCTCTGGATTGGCCAGCACCATGATGTCTTTGTCAATATCCAGTTCATTGATTTCAGGATCTGCCACGTATTGCACCACACCATCTCCATTTTTGTCATCAATTTTAATCAGCTCCGTTTGTTTCCAGTTCTCCACCCATTTTGGCAAGTCATCAACAGGCTTCTCAGCGACAGAATCTATGGCATTGTAAATGCCAAAAGCAGCTACTGCCGGTGCTGTGGTGTACAAAATCGCAATAAATACCAAGGCAAAACCAGCAGATAGCCGGGCATCTTTTACTCTTGGAACCGTAAAGAAACGAACAATCACATGAGGTAATCCAGCCGTCCCCACCATCAAAGCCAAAGTAATCGCAAACATATCAATCATGGGCTTTTGGCCACTGGTATAAGCGGTGAAGCCCAACTCTGTCAATACACCGTCCAGTTTATCCAGCAAATAAGTACCATCTTCCACAGTACCTCCCAAGCCTAGTTGTGGAAAAGGATTGCCAGTCAGTTGCATGGAAACAAAAATAGCAGGAACCATAAAGGCAAAAATCAACACGCAATATTGCGCAACCTGCGTATAGGTAATCCCTTTCATACCTCCCAAAACTGCATAGAAAAACACTATACACATCCCTATGATCACCCCAGTATTGATGTCAACTTCCAAGTATCGAGAAAAAACAATCCCCACTCCCCGCATTTGACCAGCTACATAGGTAAATGAAATAAACAAAGCACAGATCACGGCAACCACTCGGGCTTTATTGGAATAGTACCGATCACCCACAAAGTCAGGCACGGTAAATTTCCCAAACTTTCTCAGATAAGGAGCTAATAGCAAGGCCAACAAAACATAACCTCCAGTCCAGCCCATTAAATATACGGATCCATCGTATCCTGCAAAGGAAATCAATCCTGCCATAGAGATAAAAGAAGCAGCGGACATCCAATCGGCAGCAGTCGCCATACCATTGGCTAAGGGAGACACTCCTCCTCCCGCTACATAAAATTCTTTGGTGGAACCAGCCCGGCTCCAAATTGCAATACCAATATAAAGGGCAAATGAAAGCCCAACCAAAATATAAGTCCAGGTTAAAATATCCATTTTAGGTTTCTTTTGGGTTTGAAAAATTATTCGTGTACATCAAATTCCCGATCCAATCTATTGAGCAACCAGACATAGACAAAGACCAGCACTACAAAAACATAAATAGATCCTTGCTGGGCAAACCAAAATCCAAGTTTAAAACCTCCTACCTGAATCTTGTTAAATGTATCTACTAGGATGATGCCAAAGCCAAAGGAGACTGTAAACCAAACAGCCAACAGTGAAAGCAGAATTTTAACATTCTTTCTCCAATAAGCTTTCATTTTTTCTTGATGATTCATAATTCTATTTTGCTATGATGGGTATTATCAAATTAAAGCTACTAGGTTTAAGCGGTCCAAACAAAGATTCACCAAAGGGCTTCCTTATTTACCTTACCTTTTATTATAACTTATCAATTAACAACAAAAAGAGGGATTATCCTTAAAATCGCCAAATAATTTATCACCCTGCCAGTACACTACAGTACATCTATCAAAAACTAAAAAAACTTGATGTAGCGAAAGAGAATCTATAAGCGTATAGGTTACAAACAGAAATGATGATGAAAAAAAGTCTTTACGTTTTATATCTTTTTGCCTTTTTATTTTTGGGGTGTGACGAGGTCGAACTGATCCCCGAATGCGTCCAAGGAAAAATAATTGGAAAGGAGCAATGTTCCGATTTTATCTTGATCGAAGTATTATCCCCATCAAATGTCGGAGAATCCATTACCTATTATGATGGCACTTCTTATTCTAGAGTGATTAAAATAGTGCCAAAAAACGGAGTCCAAATAACCCAAGATGGATTTTATAGGGTAAGAATTTATGATCCAGAGAAAGATGCAGACTTGCACGAACTGGTCATATGCCAAACGCTTTATGCGCCATTTGCCGTACCAGCAATGGTAGGAAAGGCATTTTCAGAAACAAGCTGCCCCTAAACCACCTTTCATTATAGCAAATACTCCGATGCAATAGCCACCAATGCTGCCAGTAAACTTATCAACAAACGCTTGAAATGGAATTTATGATGGGGACTACTTTCAAAGAAAATGGTGGTAGAAATATGCAAAAAACCTCCTGCCACTAATCCAAAAAGCACATCCATAGCCTCAGTGGTGAGGATGCTTTGCTCTTGAAGCAAAGCACTGCTTATCATTCCCAAGGGTGAAGCCAAAGCAAATACCAGTAGAAGCACTATAACAAGATTCTTTTTTAAACTACTCAATAAAACGGCCACTAAAGCAAATGCCGCTGGTGCCTTGTGCATGATAATGCCAAACATCAATGTTTCGCTTCCATGATGATGTCCCGTCAAAGAAGGCTGCTGACTGAGCAGAGTTCCCTCCAAAAAAGCATGCAAGGAAAGTCCAATCATCACCATCCAAACAGTATTCCTTCCTCCACCGTGATGATGGATATGCCCATGTTCTATTCCTGAAGAAAGAAACTCCAAAACCTGCTGCAACAAGAAACCTATCAACACATAGAGCCCCATATAATAGGCAGAATCCCTATTGGCAAAAAGCTCAGGAAGAATATGTAAGACTGTAATGGAAAAGAGATATGACCCCGCAAAGATCAGGATCATCTTGAAGTTTTTTTCCTTCCATTGGGGCATAAATAAGGCTAACATTCCCGCCAAAAAGGCAGATAAAAAAAGTACCAGAATTTTGACGACCATAGCTTATTAATTTTGCCCTTTGATGTAAGAAACGAACGGCTTCAGTTTTTCGCTCACATAGGTTTGCATGCCCAAACTGTCATTATAAATTAAAAACACATCCAAGTTAGGCTGTTTTTTCTCCAGTTCAATGGCCCTTTCTGTGCCTAATACCATCATTGCTGTGGCAAAGGCATCCGCAGTCATACAGTCTTTTGCCAATACCGTCGCACTCAATAAACCGTGACTCACTGGATATCCAGTTTTTGGATCTATGGTATGGGAATACCTCATGCTATCTTTATAATAGTAGTTTCGGTAATTTCCAGAAGTGGCCATGCCACGATTATCCAAAGCAATAATGCTAAATATATCATTCGAACTGATATCATCACTGGGCTGGTTTACACCCACCTTCCAGAGCTCATCATTCTCATTCGTTCCTTTGGCCACCAATTCCCCTCCAATCTCCACCAGCATGTCTTCAACACCTTTTGACTCCAGGAAATCAGCCACCACATCCACGCCATATCCTTTGGCAATGGCGCTAAAATCAAGATAAACCCCTTTTTGGGTCTTCCAAGTCTTTTCTTCATCGAATTGGATTTTATCATAGCCCACCAATCTCAGAATTTGGCCTACCTGCACACTATCCTTTAGCTGGGCTCCTTCAGGACCAAACCCCCAAACATTGACCAAAGGACCTACTGTTGGATCAAATGCCCCTGAAGTTGCTTGGTTAATGGTTTTACTTCTTTTTATAATGGTAGGCAAATAAGTTGATTCAAAAACCAAAGTGTCCCTTTGATTAAACCTACTAAGTTCAGAATCTGATATGTAGGTAGAAAGAGATTCATTAAACCGCATCAATAGAGAGTCCACAGAATTAGTAAAATCCCGGTTCTCCAAGTCCAAATAAACAATACGATATGTTGTTCCCATCGTCTTTCCAGTAATGACCATTTTGCCCTCTTTTTCTGGCTCAGGCGCTTTAGGAGCACTTTGATTTTGTCTGTAGAGAAAGACGAGAAAAACCACCAAAAGTAGGATGATGGAGTAAATAATATTCTTTCTGGCGTTTTTTTGCATGGAATCGGGCAAATTTTTCCGAAAGTTACCTTTAATTTTAAATATTGAAAAAATAAAAGATCGAAAGACGCAATGAAATTGCATCTCGATTAAATTTAGTCCCCCTACTTTCTCCCGCTCCCAATTGAAGAATTCCTATATTTGTATTCAAGGAATGTGCACAATATGAGAGAAGACTATCTAAGCGGAGAGAACGAACACTTTAGTCAAACGGACAGGGAAATTGAGAAAGCTCTCAGACCCTTAAGCTTTGATGATTTTACAGGCCAACAAAAAATTGTTGATAATATCCAGGTCTTTGTGCTTGCAGCAAAAAAAAGGGGTGAACCATTGGATCATGTCCTGCTCCATGGCCCTCCAGGATTGGGAAAGACCACCCTCAGTCATATCATTGCCAATGAGCTAGAATCAAGCTTAAAAATCACTTCGGGTCCCGTTTTGGATAAGCCTTCTGACTTGGCTGGCTTGCTAACCAACTTAGAGCAGGGGGACGTTCTCTTTATCGATGAAATTCATCGACTCAATGCAGTCGTGGAAGAATACCTGTATTCAGCCATGGAGGATTTTCGTATCGATATCATGTTAGATTCTGGTCCCAATGCCCGTTCCGTACAAATTTCCCTTAACCCTTTCACCTTGATTGGAGCAACTACCCGGTCGGGGCTGTTGACCTCTCCTCTCCGCGCAAGGTTCGGGATCAATGCAAGACTGGAATATTATGATTCCAAGTTGTTGACGACAATTGTCACCAGATCAGCCAATATCCTAGGAGCTCCCATTGATGAAGTGGCAGCATATGAAATTGCTAGAAGGAGTCGCGGTACGCCTAGGATTGCCAATACCCTTTTGCGCAGAACCCGCGACTTTGCGGATATCAAAGGCAATGGCACCATAACCTTGGACATTGCCAAAATGGGCTTGGATGCCTTGGACGTGGATGAGAACGGCCTGGATGAAATGGACAACCGCATCCTGATGACCATTATTGACAAATTCAAAGGGGGGCCTGTGGGAATCTCTACCATTGCCACTGCCTGTGGTGAGGAAGGGGAAACCATTGAGGAAGTTTATGAGCCCTTTTTGATTCAAGAAGGCTATCTCAAAAGGACCTCTAGGGGAAGGGTTGCCACAGAACTTGCCTACAAGCACCTCAATATCCGCCCTAACTTTGGTGGTCAAACAGGACCTTTATTTGGGGATTAATCAGTCATTCCTCCCTTATTAGTCCAGTAATTTCTTTTATAGTAAAATATCATCCATGAGCCGTCAGGATCAAAATGCAGCTACTCTAAAAAAAATTGCCAAAGAACTGGGTTTTGAGTTCTGCGGAATTGCTGAAGCTGGCTTTCTGGAAGAAGAAGCTCCCAAATTGGAAGCATGGCTGAACCAAAACTATCATGGTGAGATGGCCTATATGGCCAATCATTTTGACAAAAGACTTGACCCAACCCAGTTGGTGGAAGGAGCTAAAACAGTGGTTAGTCTCATTTACAATTATTTTCCAGAAGAGAAACTTCCAGAAGGCAAGGAAGATTACAAAATAGCCAAATATGCCTATGGCAAAGACTATCATTTTGTGATCAAAGATAAATTAAAAGATTTCCTAAATCGCCTAAAGGAAGAAATAGGGGAAATAGGAGGCCGGGCTTTTGTGGACTCAGCGCCCGTCATGGAAAGACAATGGGCCCAAAAAGCTGGTCTTGGATGGCAGGGCAAGAACAGTTTATTGTTAAACCGAAAAATGGGCAGTTTTTTCTTCCTGGCCGAATTGATCATTGACCTAAAAGCAACTCCTGACCTACCCATTGCCAAGGATTTTTGCGGGAGCTGTACCCGATGCATTGATGCCTGTCCAACTGATGCAATTGTCCAGCCCGGAGTAGTGGATGGGTCCAAATGCATTTCCTATTTCACTATTGAACTGAAAGAGGAAATCCCTGCTGAAGTGAAAGGAAAATTTGAAAATTGGATGTTTGGATGTGACATCTGCCAAGATGTATGCCCTTGGAACAGATTTTCCCAATCACATCATGAACCAGCTTTTCATCCACACCCCGATTTAAAAGAATTTAGTCAAAAAGACTGGGAAGAGATCACCCAAGAAACTTTCAGCAAGGTCTTCCAAAAATCAGCCGTTAAGCGAACAAAGCTTTCCGGACTTAAAAGAAATATTGCATTTTTAAAGAAGGATTAAATAACCAACTCCAGTCCTGCTGATCATTAATTCTTCCCCCTTTTGTCCCAAATATTTTCCATTGAAATGAAAAAGTTTAAAAAAATATGTATAACATTTTTTTGTTTATGAAATTCATTTTTATATTTACAAACAAGTAATAAGAAAAAATTATTTACGGCTAATTATTAATTAAAATCCAATAATTCCTAATTATTGAAATAACCTAGTCTGGCTAATCAAGAATAGGGAAATTGGTAAAACATTAAGCTTTTTTAGCTCACTTTTAATTACTAACGATCTTTTAACATGAGTACAGTTGACAACCAACATTATCCGAACAAGGCAGCTTTTTTAACATCAAACTTTTTAACTCCTTGTTCGGATGAATTTTTGACTACCAAAAGTATTGAACCTCAGAACGGCCTATTAGATGTACCTTTTATGGAGATGATCCATGAAATGGCATCAAAATATCCTGAAAAATCCGCCATAGAGTTTTTTGATCAAACCATGACCTACCAAGAGTTGGAAACCAGGTCCAACCAGCTAGCAGCATTACTTCTGGACAAGGGGCTCTCAGAGGGGAATATCATTGGTATTGCAATGGACCGATCTATAGACATGATCGTGGCTATATTGGGTGTAGCCAAATCAGGATGTGCCTACCTGCCTCTTGATCCAAACTTCCCCACAAACAGATTAAACTACATGCTTGAAGATGCAGGAGCAAAGTTAATTATCACTTCCAATACATTTGAAAGCGCAGCGATGCAAGGCATAGAGCAGCTTTCTTTTAAGAAGATTAGCGACATGCTATTCGCCTATCAATCCTGGTATTTCCAGCGCAAACAATCCCCAAGCAGCTTAGCCTATATTTTATATACTTCTGGTTCTACAGGCAAACCTAAAGGTGTCCAAATCTCACACAGAAATCTGAGTAACTTTCTGTTAAGCGTGCGGAAAAAGCCAGGAATGTATCCAAGTGATAAACTCTTGGCCATTACCACCATTTCATTTGACATAGCTTGTTTGGAAATGTTTCTCCCTCTTATCAGCGGGGCAACAATAGTATTAGCTGATTCCTTGGCCATTAAAGATGGAAGAACCCTGCTCAAACTCTTGATCGAAAAGGGAATCACTTTTATGCAGGCCACTCCTGCAACTTGGCGGATGCTTTCTATGGCGGGCTGGGACAAGTCACTTCCATTAAGAGTACTCAGTGGGGGAGAAGCCTTCCCCAAAGACTTGGCTAACAAACTTTTGTCTCTTTCACAAGAGGTATGGAATGGTTACGGACCAACTGAAACCACCATATACTCCACCATGAAAAAATTGGAGATTGGCGAAGAAAAGATCAGTATTGGAGTACCAATTGACCATACCCAAGTCTATATTTTGGATGAGAACATGCAACAGGTAGAGGACGGGGAAGTAGGTGAAATTTATATCAGTGGAGAGGGAGTTTCCCTAGGTTACTTAGGTAGAAAAGACTTGACCCAAGAACGTTTTGTTGTAAACCCTTTTGACGATCAGCATCCCGTTCTTTATCAAACAGGAGACCTTGGTAAAACCTTACCCAATGGGGAAATTGAATGCTTGGGAAGAATAGATCATCAAGTTAAAATCAGAGGATACAGAATTGAACTGGGAGAAATAGAGCAACAACTTCTTCGGGAGGAAGAAATATCAGAAGTAGCGGTAGAAGTCTGGGAAGACATCCCAGGAAACAAAAGACTGGTTGCCTACATTGTCCTTTCAGAAAAAGGAAATTCGGACTCAAGCTTTGATCAACATATTGGTCCCTGGAAAGAATTACTTTCCACCAAACTGCCTTCTTATATGATCCCTACAGATTGGGTAAAGCTAGAAAGACTTCCCTTAACTGCCAATAATAAGATTGACCGCAAGGCTCTTCCTTCCCCAAACACTGCCAAAATCATACAACTTAAAGAGGGTCAAAAGCCCGTCTCTGATACCCAAGAGCTGATTCATAATATATGGAGCAAAAGTCTTGGAATCGCTGCCATTAATATTGATGATGACTTTTTTGACCTTGGAGGACATTCACTATTAACAGTGGATGTCATGACCAAACTGGATATAGCTACTGGCAAAAACCTTCCCTTGACTGCTTTATTCCAACACCCTACCATAAGGAAATTTGCGTCGTATTTGGATACTTGGAATACAGAGAGTCATCAAGAAGACCAGTGGCGATCATTGGTCCCGATCAGAACAAGCGGGACCAAAACACCCATTTACTTGGTTCATGGCATGGCAGCAAACGCCTCCACTTTCTTTAAGCTACTCAATCTCTTAGATAAAAATCAACCAATTTATGGTTTTCAGTCCAAAGGGCTGAGCGGTCAGGAAACTCCCAATTATACCATTGAAGAAATGGCTGAACATTATGTGAATGAAATCATAAATCAAAACCCTGATGGCCCTTACATATTGGGAGGGTATTCATTTGGCGGTTTTATTGCTTATGAAATGGCGGCTATTTTGAGGAAAATGGGAAAAGGGGTGGATCACATATTACTTTTTGACACCCAGGCCACTTCAATTTCACCCTTAGACCAAGAAAACGACTCCAAGTTGAGCCAAATTGGCAAAACATTGAGTAAAAGGAAGGTTGAATTTCAGGTTATGTTCCAAGCCCCTAAGACTTTTCAAAAAATCAAATCCAGGGTTGTCAAACGCAAAAAGCAAAAGCTTTTACAAAAGCTTGGGCTGATACCTAAACCTGAAGCTAACGACCGCACTTCCATAATCAAAAAAATCAGGTCTATCAACCATCAGGCAATGTTAAACTACAGTCCCTCTCCTCAAGAAGTAAACATTGTATTATTTAAGGCCAAAATCATCCCTAACAAATCATTGGACCACAAAACCAATGGCTGGAGTGATTATGCGAAAGGAGTTAAAGTGATTCCTGTAAATGGAGATCATTTTACACTTTTTGAAGAACCCTTTATTTTTGACCTCGGTAAAAAACTTAACCACTTTTTAGAAGAACCTGTTTAGTTAATTTTTCATTTTAAAATCCCCTAGTTCCTCTGTGAACCCAGGGGATTTTTTTTGACTTGACAAGCATCAATCCTCGCTTACTACCATTTTGAACCCTTCCCCATGCAAGGTAATGATCTGAACCTTTGGATCGGTCTTCAATAATTTTCTGATCTTACTCAAATAGACATCCATGCTCCTGGCATTGAAGTAGCTGTCATCTCCCCAAATTTGCTTCAGGGCATAGCTTCTGTTTACCGGTTTATTCAGCTCAGCAGCTAACAATCTGATCAATTCATTTTCTTTGGAAGTCAACTTATGTTTACCTTCTGGACTTTCCAAGATTTGTTCATCGTAATGAAGCACCAAATCTCCCATGCTGTAATTTTTGAGCGCAGCTGGCCCTTCAGCGCCTTTCTGGGTTCTTTTCAGGATTGCCCCAATCCGAAGCAAGAGTTCCTCCATACTGAAAGGCTTGGTAATATAATCGTCAGCTCCTATTTTCAATCCTTCGATCACATCATCCTTCATGTTTTTGGCCGTAAGGTAAATGATCGGAATATCTTCTTCTATTTTTTTAATGTCCTTGCCCAGGGTAAAACCATCCTTTTTAGGCATCATGATATCCAAGATACAGAGGTCATACTTATCTTTCTTGAATTTAGACCACCCCTCTTCACCATCCCTGCACAAGGTGGTTTCATAACCTTTCATAGTCAGGTACTCCTGTAAAATATCTCCCAAATTTGGGTCGTCCTCCACGACCAAAAGTCTTGCTTTGCTCATTTTTTCCTAGGTAAAGTGATGGTAAATGTACTTCCTTTATTGATCTCGCTCTCTACAGCAATTGTTCCATGATGCTCTTCCACCATGGTTTTTACATAGGCCAAGCCTAAGCCAAAGCCTTTTACATCATGAACATTGCCTGTCGGCACACGATAGAATTTTTCAAAAATCTTTTTCACAGACTCTTTGGACATCCCCATTCCATTATCACTGATGGTAATGGTAAAACCCTCCAAACTCTCCACTATTTTTAATCCAATATTGGGTTCTTCCTTGGTGTATTTATTGGCATTATCCAATAAGTTATTGATGATATTGGTAAGATGAAAGGCATCAGCTTCCAAATAAGGATTCCTCACATCCATATCCAGATGAATAGCTCCTCCCTTTTTCTCCACCTGCAAGTCAAAATGACGCTTTGCATCCTTAATCAAATTCACCAAATCTACCTGTTCAAACTTTAGCTTGAAGTCCTTTTTATCCAGCGCGGCCGCCTGAAGTACTTTCTCCACCTGAGTACCCAATCTCTTATTCTCATCCTTTATTATCCCAAGATAGCGATTTCTGAAAGCATCCTGATTGACCAGTTCTGGATCCTGTAAGGCTTCTACCGCCAAACTCACAGTGGCAATGGGCGTCTTAAACTCATGGGTCATGTTATTGATAAAGTCATTTTTGGTTTCTGACAGCTTTTTCTGTCGGATAATGACCTGAATCGCATAAACAAAACACAAAATGATAATCAGTAAAAACAGCAAGGAACTTGACAGAGGCAACCAAATTTGTTGAAGCAGATAAGCTTGTTTTGAAGGAAAGTTAATCAACATGTAATTTTCTTCTCCCACTAAGTCTCCAGGAAATAGCTCAGCTTTGATTCCATTCTTTTTTATAAATTGAATATCCTCTACATGATTGATTCGGATCAATGAATCATCACTATCCAAAATAGCCAATTCAAAATTTCCAGTAATACCCCTTTTCTTTAATTGGGAACGGATATCCTTATGCAGATCTGCTGTATCAATTCTTCTCAGGATATTTTGCTCAGAATCTGCAAACAATTGAGTCATCACCACCTCCACGAGTTCAATTTTCTTATTGGCTTTGACAATATTCTCTGCTACATTTTCCGAAACATTGTATTCCTCTATGATCAACGCTTCCCGATTCATTGCATAGTCCTGCACTTGCTTAAAGCTATCTTGCTTGGCCACAAAATCCAGGTATTTTTCTTTCTCCTGAAGGTAAATGGCCATTTCATCAGGTGTAAATAACTGGCGGGCAATGGAAGGAGGCATCTCAAAATATTTCTGCAGTTCAAACTGATTTTGCGGCTTACCTCCACGGGCAGCAATCATCCGCATGAATGTCTGTGAAACCTGTGGCACACGATCCCTAAAAATAGAATCAACCATGGAAGGCCTCCTTTCAATAGACACTTGCCTTCTAATATTGAATTGGATAGGCTCTATCTTTTGAAAAAGCTCATGCTGGAAAGAAGTGTCCTTAGCTACAGCATTTAAGATGATATCACTGGTTTCCCCTTTCTCCAACTTCATAATACTTGCCGCCAAAGACTGGTACACGTTCTGCTCAAACCTTTCCTGATTGATCTTGATGGCATTGGCCACCCAATAATACTGGAAGGCCACCAAGCCCACACAAGCCAGGGACATGAGGAGAATAATTATTTTCATTTTTGTCTTAGACATTTTACAAATTTATAGGTTATCCTGAAGTATCGCCGAAGCTTAACAATTTTTAACAAGGCTTAACATCACACCTGTAGAATTTTATTTTGAAATAAGGTAATTTTATCACGATCAACATATACAAACTGTTGCATGTCACCAGATTCATTTGATCCATCACTTTATTAGTTTGTTTCTCTAAACCCGTATCACTATGAAAACGAAATTCAATTGGCTAATGGCTGTAATTTGCTGCTTTGCCATTTCCTCCACCTCATTCGCCCAAGAAGAAAACAAAAGTGAAACCAAATACTATCTTAATGTATCCTCTGAAAAGGACGGTGTCAAAGAAAATATATCCAAGACTTATGACGATCGCCAAACAATGGAAAAAGACCCTTTTTTCAAAGATTTAGGTATTGACTTTCCTGATGGACAGCATGACAAATTGGTATTGGAAACCACTGTAAACGACAAAAAGATCAGTTTGTCCACTATGAAATTTAACTCTCCCAAATTTGCCATCGGAAAGCACGTAGCTTGGGTAAATCGGGATGAAGATGTCAATGTGGAAATTTTGGATAAGGACGGACAGCAAGTAAAAATCATAGAAAGAAGAATAGAAAACCCCGATCATCAATTTAGGGTGGGTTATCCCCTTCCTCCAGGTCATGGTAATTTCGAATTTCACACTGAAGAAGTAGAAGGTGGAAACGCAATGGTTTTCAGTAAAAACAAACAAGTTGAAGTTTTTTCCTTTGAGAAAGATGATGAGGGAAACATCAAAATGTCCGACCAAGAGGTTGACAAAACCATCAAACGCTTGGAAGAAATGATCAAGGAATTGAAATCCGCCAAAAAGAATAACTAAGGCTCATCTTAAAATAAGCTATATCTTAAAGAGGAAGGCCCTGCCTTCCTTTTTTTGTTGCCTCGCCTTTTCTATCTTTGCCCACTTAATTATTGATGTATCATGACTATCGAGAACGAACAGTATCAGATTCAAGGTGTTCCTCTTTTGGACATCACCAAAGAATACGGCACTCCGGTATATGTCTATGACGGACAGAAAATACTGGATCAAGTAGCCGCTTTGAAAAGCGCATTTTCTACAGTAAACCTAAAGATAAAATACGCTACAAAGGCTCTTTCTAACATCAATATCCTGAAGTTGATGAAGAAAGCTGGTACTGGAGTAGATGCAGTTTCGATAGAGGAGGTCAAGTTATGCCTTCATGTTGGCTATGAAGCTTCAGAGATCATGTATACGCCCAACTGTGTTTCATTTGAGGAGATCCAGGAAGCGGTTGATTTTGGTGTAATGATCAATATCGACAACATTCCAATGTTGGAGCATTTTGGCACACATTATGGCACTAGTGTCCCTATTTGTATCCGCCTTAATCCGCATATCCTGGCTGGAGGAAATGCCAAAATATCTGTTGGGCATATTGACAGTAAGTTTGGCATCTCCATCCTGCAATTGAAACATGTACTCAAAATAGTAGAAGTCCACAACCTTCAGGTAATTGGGCTTCATGTACACACTGGTTCAGATATTTTGGATGCAGAGGTATTCCTAAAAGGAGCTGAAATTCTTTTCGATGCTGCTAGGGAATTCAAAGACCTTAAATTCTTGGATTTTGGAGGTGGATTTAAAGTAGGCTATAAAGAGGCTGATATCACAACAGACATTCAGGATGTAGGCAAGAAAGTTTCTGCTGCCTTCAAGGAGTTCTGCCAAGAATATGGAAGAGATCTTGAAATATGGTTTGAGCCTGGCAAATTCCTGGTCAGTGAATGTGGTTATTTGTTGGTTAGTGCCAATGTCATTAAATCTACTCCAGCTTCAACATTTATAGGCGTTGATTCAGGCTTGAACCACTTGATCCGACCTATGATGTATGATGCATATCATGGCGTGGAAAATATCTCAAGACTTTCAGGTCCAGAAAGAGTTTACACCATCGTTGGTTATATCTGTGAAACCGACACTATTGCGGCAGATAGAAAACTGAAAGAAGTGAAGGAAGGTGATATTTTGGCGATCAAGAATGCCGGAGCCTATGGCTTCAGCATGGCTTCCAATTACAATTCAAGATTAAGACCAGCTGAAATTTTAGTCCTTGACGGAAAAGCGCAATTGATCCGCAAAAGAGAAACCTTTGATGATATTTTACGACATCAGGTGGACATTGGAATCAGCTAAACATGAAGATTTTAGATACAAAAAAACAGATTTATCAGGGATAAAACTTTGAGCATTAATGGTATATATTTAAATTAGCATAAGTATAAAACCAAGCACAAGTCCTGGTAGTAATAATTAATTCACCAAAGCTCGGAGCCAACTCTCCGAGCTTTATTTTTTGTATAAATACCACTTATCAGAGATTTATAAAAATAGGAAAAACCAGTTCGATACCGTGCATCAAGTATTGAAAGCACAAATGCGCTCAAAATTGCCATATTTCCATATTGAAAAAGGTAATTTATCATTCCTTCCCCATCTTTTTTGTATCTTTGCCAATTGAATTTCGAGGGGAATTTCCCCGGTGTGATTTACCTTACTAAAGGAAAAATATCAATAAAGATGACTAAAGAAGTACGCGTTCGTTTTGCCCCATCTCCTACAGGAGCTTTGCATATCGGCGGTGTCCGCACTGCCTTGTATAACTATCTCTTTGCCAAAAAACAGCAAGGTAAATTCTTGCTTAGAATAGAAGATACAGATCAGACCAGATTTGTTCCTGGCGCTGAGGATTATATCAAAGAAGCATTGGAATGGATTGGGATTACCCCTGACGAAAGCCCTTGGACTGAAGGCCCTCATGGTCCTTACAGACAATCTGAAAGAAAGCCACTGTACATGCAATATGCCATGGACCTAGTGGAAAAAGGCTTTGCGTACTATGCGTTTGATACTGCTGAAGAATTGGATGCCATGAGAGAAAGACTTACGGCTGCAAGAGTGGTTTCTCCGCAATATAACTCCATCACCAGAACCCAAATGAAAAACTCCCTAACCCTTCCTGAGGACGAGGTTAAGGAACGTTTGGCTTCGGGAGAACCTTATGTCATCAGACTAAAGGTACCAAGAAAAGAAGAAATCAGGCTAAATGACATGATTCGTGGATGGGTGATGGTTCACTCCAATACCCTTGACGACAAGGTATTGATGAAATCTGACGGAATGCCTACCTACCATTTGGCCAATATTGTGGATGACCACCTGATGGGCATCACCCATGTCATCCGAGGTGAAGAATGGTTACCCTCTGCACCTATTCACGTCTTGCTTTACCGTTACTTGGGCTGGGAGGACAGCATGCCTCAATTTGCCCACCTGCCATTGCTTTTAAAGCCTGATGGAAACGGAAAACTATCTAAGCGAGACGCAGACAAAAATGGATTCCCGATTTTCCCAATGAATTGGACCGATCCACGTACCGGTGATTTCTCACAAGGCTTTAAAGATGCAGGCTATTTGCCTGATGCTTTCGTAAACTTCCTGGCTTTCCTTGGTTGGAACCCAGGCGATCACCGGGAAATCTTCAGCTTGGAAGAATTGATTGAAGCTTTTTCTGTAGAAAGAATTGGCAAATCAGGAACAAAATTTGATATCAATAAGGCCAAGTGGTTTAACGAACAATACCTAAAAGCCAAATCAAACCATGATCTTGCCATATATCTTATGGAAGACTTGGAAAAAGAGGGGATTGAAATTCTTCAAGCCAAGGCAGAGAAAATTGTCTCCATCATGAAGGAAAGAGCTACATTCCCTGCTGACCTTTGGAAAGAAGGCAGGTTTCTTTTGATCGCACCAACAGAGTTTGATGAAAAGGTAGCTGGCAAAAAATGGAATGACGACGCCGTAAAAGTGCTCGGTTCCTACAAAGAATTACTTGAAAAATTCCAGGGAGAATTCACCCCTGAAACCGCCAAATCGATGCTGGAACAAGCTGCAGAATCCAATGAAATCAAACTCGGTAAGGTAATGCAAGCTGTTCGATTGGCCATCACCGGAGTAGGTGCAGGCCCAGATTTAATGGAAGTTTTTGTCATTATCGGCAAAGATGAACTAATCAAAAGGATAGATTTTGCGTTAAATACCTTAGAGGTAAAAGCAAATTAATCAAATCAGCCATTTTCGATGGTGAAAGTGGCCAATGAAGAAAGGAAAGTCATGGCTAAAAAAAACAAAAAAGAGGAAAACCCGAAAGTGAATCCTGAATTGGATGGATTCAAAATGAACATCAATTCCTTTGGGGAAATTTCCAGTTCTTTTTCCATTGACAAGATCAATGAGTTTCTGAACAAAAATGTGGAAGATAAAAAACTCAAAGACCGGGAAGACCTGGACGAGATCAAAAATGACAAGAAAAAATAGTCCACATAAGTGGACTATTTTTTACTTTTTTACACCTTTAATGCCAGATTAGCTTAATCCATTCGCCTTGAATATAATTATTAAAGCCTCCTTCATATTTTTATTGGTCATTGCATCCACTGCACTGATCCAAGCTCAAACCAGCATTGGGATTCGTGGCGGACTGTCCTACTCTGGAATGTCTTATCGCCCAATCCCTTCCATTCCCAACCAAAAAGTACATGGAGTCAAAAGCCAACCTGTTTTTGGTCTTGCCTTGGAACATTATTATAAGGATCATGCAGGAATAGAGCTTGACATTCAATATGTAACTACTGGTTATATCGAATACAATGAAGAAGAAACCCTTTCCAATGAGACCCAATTTGACTACCTGAAAATCCCCTTGCTTTCCAACTTCTATTTTGGAAGATCTGGCCGGTTTCATATCAAAATGGGGCCACACTTTGGCAGACTGATGAAGGCTACTGACGTAAGAAGGGAGTTTGAAACAAATAATCCTGATGTACCCATTCTGCCCACCTATGGCCAAGAGGATGATGATCCCAACCGTTTTATGTATGGCCTGACTGCCGGTGCAGGAATCTCTAAAGTATTCGGCAAAAGTACTATTGTCGCTGAAGTGAGGGCCTCCTACGAATTTGGCCGACCAGAAAGCCAAGACAGAATTTTTGATATGTCAGGCTCCAACCTAGAATTTACCGTTTCTTATCTGTTCCAGGTTTTGGAGAGAAAATAAGACTTATTGATAAGATTCAAAAAAGTAGCTTTAAAAAATCTTAGAATCAATAAAATGAGCATTGATTTTTGATCAGATCAACCTTTTAGAGAGAAGTACATTAACACACTTAATATTGATATTTAAAAAAATTCAGAAACTTAGGATATTGAAACCAAGGTTTTTGACTACTCCATCCCGGGTAAATTAATTTTAGCGTACCCTATTTTGTCATCACTTTCCTGAATACCAAGTTTCAGGTAAAAGCCATTGGGCGTAAAAAAACCCAAGGAAGAAAACTCGTTAGATGTAAATGTCAACTCAGCGATTTTTGTTAAACGATCATCCAGAACAATAAAGCTGCGGTTTTCGATTCCCTGCTCTAAGTCTACTCCTAGCTTAGCCGATCTTACTATCACCCCATGCGAAGGGCTGTACTGCAGCGTACCATATTGGCTGGATTCATGATTGGGATTGAACACTATATATTCACCGCTTTTTTCTGTTGTCCCCCTAATAAATGACATGGGCTCATTACTTCCAGCATCCACCCAAGTAGTTTTTCCTGCTATTATGCACAGCAGCTTATCATCGGCAGGAAAAGAAATGTAGTGTTCCTCTTTGCTAGTCGAATAGGCGTGGGAATAACGGCTAAATTCTGAATCATCTAAAAATTCTCTATACTTCTTTGGAAAAGTAAAATTCACGTAGCTATCATCTTCTGACTCCAAATCATACCTTAAGAGCCAATTTTCATATTCAAGCATTGGTTCTTTCAGCACAAAAGGAACATCGGTAACAGTGACTATATTACCTTTTAGATAAATCGGATTATGTACAAAAGTGGCATAATGAGAACTTCCCCTCAAAGTGTTTTCTTGCGCAGGTAAATCGTGTCTACTAAGAACCTTTCCGTCATGTTCAGCCACTATTAGCTGCTTACCACCCGAAAGAAACAACATACTATCTTCGCTAATCAAACTTCCAGAAATAAAACTCCCAATGCCATTGGGGCCTTCCTTTTCGAAACCCTGAATAGAAAAAAGGTCACCTGTACTATAATCGTACTTTAATAGCCTTAGGCCATTAAACTGGCAGAGCAGTTCTTTCCCATTTTTTTTAATATAGGTAAAATCAGTACCCAGCGACTGTGTATTTAAATCTTTCTCAAGCCATAAGGTATCCTTTACTAAATCAGTCAGCGCCCCTGAAATAAATATACTATTATTTTCAGATTGGTTATTGCAGCTGCTAAGGACGCTGGCTATAAAAAAACAGAAGATTAATCTGGAAAATAGGTGAAGCATGATAGCACTTTAAAAAACAATAAAAACATAGTATTGAGACAAGTATCTAAAAAAGCTGTCTTATAAGTCGTTATGATTTACATTCTGACGTGAGGAAGAATCTCAAATACTCATTGTACAAAAATACAAAGAGTCGAAATTTCTCTTTTCGCCCAAATGACAACTTATAAAACAGCCTCTGAATTCTATTCTAAAATCTATCAATCCTCTCCTAAGAAAGGATACCTATAATCTGTAGCCGGAACAAAAGTCTCTTTGATGGTTCTTGGAGAAACCCACCTTAACATATTGATCATGGCACCAGCCTTATCATTGGTACCAGAAGCCCTGGCTCCACCAAATGGCTGCTGACCCACCACTGCTCCGGTACATTTGTCATTGATGTAGAAATTACCAGCAGCATTTCTCAATTTCTGCGTGGCCAATTGAGCTGCATACCTGTCTGTAGAGAAGATGGCTCCAGTAAGGGCATATGGAGAGGTTTGATCTACCAACTCCAAAGTAGCTTCAAAGTTGTTTTCCTCATACACATAAACCGTCAATACAGGTCCAAAAATTTCCTCACACATGGTTGTATACATTGGATCTTTTGTCAAGAGCACAGTTGGCTCTACAAAGTACCCTTTTGATTTATCATATTTACCACCTGCAATTACTTCTAGACCATCTGCCTTGGCATTGTCAATGTATTTGGCGATTTTATCAAATGACTTTTCGTCGATCACCGCATTGACAAAGTTGGTAAAGTCTTCTGTTCCACCCACCTTGATGGTGGACAAGTCCTCCTGAATGTACTTTTTCACATCTTCCCAAATGTTGGATGGAACATAAGCGCGGGAAGCAGCAGAACATTTCTGTCCTTGGAATTCAAAAGCTCCTCTAACCAACCCAGTTGCAAACTGCTTGGCATCGGCAGACTTATGAGCAATCATAAAGTCCTTACCACCAGTCTCTCCTACGATTCTTGGATAAGATTTGTACTTGGTAATATTTTCACCTATTGTCTTCCAAATGGTTTGGAAAACAGCTGTAGAACCTGTAAAGTGAATACCAGCAAAGTCAGGGTGATTAAATACAACCTCACCAGTAGCCGGGCCATCCACATAGATCAAGTTGATCACACCATCAGGCACACCAGCTTCCTTGAACACCTCCATCAACACCTTAGCAGAATAGATCTGGGTATAGGCAGGCTTCCAAACCACTGTATTTCCCATCATCGCCGGGGCAGTAGGCAAGTTACCAGCAATGGCCGTGAAGTTAAACGGTGTCAATGCAAAGATAAAACCTTCCAATGGGCGCTGTTCCAATCTATTCCAAACACCATTTCCTGAAACTGGTGGCTGTTGGGAATAAATCTCAGTCATGTACTTCACATTGAACCTTAGGAAGTCCACGATTTCACAAGCCGAATCAATTTCTGCCTGGAAGGCATTTTTCGACTGCCCCAACATGGTGGCAGCATTCATTTTATATCTATAAGGGCCTGCAATAAGATCCGCAGCTTTTAAGAAGATGGCAGCGCGTTGTTCCCACTCCATAGTCTCCCATGCTTCTTTGGCACCCAAAGCAGCATTGATCGCTTGCTCCACATGAGACTTATCACCTTCGTGAAAATAACCAAGGATATGTTGGTGATCATGAGGAGGAGAAAGAGGCAGTTTATTACCAGTTCTCACTTCTTCACTTCCTATGTACATAGGAACATCCACCTCTTGGGAACGAGCTTCTTTCAACGCTGCTTGCAGCGCAGCTCTTTCCTTTGAGCCTGGGGCGTAGTCAAATACCGGTTCATTTTTCGGTTCCGGTACATTGAAAAAACCTTTAAGCATAATGATTTGAGTTTTATATATTCTGTTTGGCACAAATATATAAATTCAGGACGGAATTCAATGCCTATAAGCCGATGATTGACAGTCTACAAAATACTCTCCAAATCTTTCAATTTGGCAATGGTATAGGTTGCATTTGGCTGGCAGTCCACCGCATGAGGGTTAAAAAACACTTGGTCTATAGCTGCATTTCTTGCTCCCTGAATATCAGAGACTGGATTATCACCAATCATCAAGCACTCCTCCGCATCAGCTCCAAGTCGCCCCATAGCATATTCAAATATCCGCTTATCTGGCTTTTTATGACCTGTAGTTTCCGAGGTCACCACCAAATCAAAATAAGCATGAATGCCCGATGAAGTCATTTTCAACGCTTGACTTTCATTGAAACCATTGGTAATGACATGCAACTCATACTTCCCTTTCAGGTAAGTCAATATCTCTTTCGAGTAAGGAAACAAATGAGGTTTGGAAGATGTCCTTTGCATAAAATCAGACTCCATCGACTCAGGCACCAAAACATCATGGGCACCAAAATGGTCAAAGATTCTTCTGAACCGAACTTTGCGTAATGTATCCTTATCTATTTTACCCACATTGTAGTGATCCCATAAGCCCATATTGACTTTTAAAAAAGCTTTGTAAAAATCGTGGTTTGAGGGAACCCCGAAATTTTCTAAGGCATAAATTTCATAGAGTTCAGAAAGGGATTCCTGTACATTCCGATCATAATCCCACAAGGTATGGTCTAGATCGAAAAACAAATGGCGGTACTTTTTCAAAATCAAGTTGGTTTACCGGTAAGGGTTGTTTTCTATTTTATTGATGGCCAATTCTCGATTGGAACGCAAGATCTCACAAATTTCTTGATCCCTGATCAATTTAGCATCTTTTTGAATAAACTTAAATATCTGATTAATGATGTCAATTGCTTCATCCAAGATGTAATAAAAAGTCCACTGATCAATCCTTTTGCTTCCCACCAAACCGGAATTTCTCAGATAAGCCAGGTGTCTGCTTGTTTTGGTTTGGGTAAAATCCAGAATATGTTCCAAGTCAGAAATACACATCTCCTTGTTCTGGATCAACAGATGAATGATCCTCACCCTGGGTTCTTCAGAAAGAGCCTTAAAGACCCGCATTCCGTAATTTAAACTGATATTTTTAAGTCTCATTTAATAACTTTTAACGAAGAAACCTGCTTGAAATTAAGAAAATACCCCGAAAATAACCTATTATAGCGGTTGAAAATGAAGGCCAATGTGTGAACCATTTAGCCTACAGGACGTTTCTCATAAAAAGAGTCATTTTGAAAGTTTCTATTCCATATCTCTCCATCTTTTTATTTTTTGCCCTCTTAGCTGTAGGGACACAAAATACCAATGCACAAAATACCCAAGAAAAGAAGGTTATTCAGCTTTCCGGGATCATTTTGAATGCTGATAGTACCACTGCTGTTGCTGGTGTAAACGTGTATGTCCCCACCAAAGGCAGGGGAACCAGCTCCAATCACTTTGGGTACTTCTCTATGCCTGTGGCTGAAGGAGATAGTGTAGTATTTAGTTTTGTTGGCTTGAAAAACCAAACCTTCAAAGTACCTCAAACTGTTGAAGGTGATAAAATCAGTCTTGTACTTACCATGGTTCAGGACGAAATTGCCCTAGGAGAAATAGAAGTAATGCCATACCCTACTGAGGAAGAGTTTAAGCAGGCCGTTTTGGCAATGAACATTGAAGATATTCCACTGGATAGGGGCAACCTGAGTCCACAAATGTTGTTGAGATGGGCAGAACAAATGCCGGCCTCAGGAAATGAAAACTTCAGAGCTTTCCAAAGTGGCCAGATGCAACAAATCCAAGATCGCTATGGTCCTCGTTCTTTCCCTCTCCTGAATCCATTTGCTTGGGCTGAATTTATTAAATCCATCAAAAGAGGAGATCTAAAAAGCAAAGATTAAAAGGTATTGAATTAGTAAACAAAAAACCCAAGCGAAAATTTTCGCTTGGGTTTTTTGTCGTATGTATATCCGCAATTTTACCAATAAAGATTAAAAGCGAGTAGAAACGACCCTTTTGATTAATGTATCCACTGCTTCAGGCTTCAGTTCTATCTGGCAGTTAGACAGGCTTCCGACCACTTAAGCAAAGGATTTATGGTTACTGGCATCATTGCGGATAATCAGATAGCTTTTTTATAATTCTGGTAAAACCCAATTTTCCAATACACTTGGCTTGGCCATCATTGCCTCCACATCGTCGCTACTTCTAGGAGCTTCAGCAGATAGGTTTTCAAATCCACTTTCAGTGATCAAGACATCATCTTCTATTCTTACAGCAATGTTCCACCACTTAGGGTCACAGTCACTTCCTTCTGGAATATAGATACCAGGTTCCACGGTAATCACCATACCTGCTTCCAATTTTCCGTACCCACCGCGATCATGCACATCAAGTCCTAAATGATGACTGGTTCCGTGCGGAAAATAACGGTGACGCTGACCACGCACTATGATTCCCAATTCAGCCAAACCTTCGTTAATGATCCTTTGGGCAACCTTTCCTACTTCACCAAACTCAGTTCCTGGCTTGCACATTTTTATGGCCTCATCCTGTGCCTTGTATACCAAATCATAAATCGCTCTTTCCTCCTCAGTAAACTTTCCATTGATAGGAATCGTACGCGTCACATCGGCCGTGTAACCTCTCCACTCTGCCCCAAGATCCATAAGCATCAAACGCTTATCAGGGTTTCTCAAATCATTGGAAATATAATGAAGAATACAACCATTCTTCCCAGCACCTACTATAGAAGGATATCCTACCGCTTCTGCACCATACCTCTTATACACAAACTCATGAATCCCTTGTACCTCTCTCTCTGAAATTCCAGGCTGAAGTGCTTTCATCACTTCTATTTGTCCAATGGCAGAAATCCTAATAGCCTTTCTTAGCATCTCTATTTCCTCTACTGTTTTAACTCCCCTCAATGCATTCATCATTTCTGGTAAAGCTGAAATATTCAGTTTACTGCTTGGCAGCTTTTCCACCACTTCCATACGCTTTTCTGGAGATTCTGCATTGGCAAACTCCATCAACACATTATCGTTTTCAACCTCAGGGTAATACTTTCTGTACCTGCCTATCACTTGGGCAACATTGGCTGAATTTTCCAAATCAGTTGCCCTGATCAATTCATACATCTTATTGGTTACCTCGGACATTTGTGCTGGATACTGCGTCATGGCTTTGAAGCTTTCACGCATAGCCATCATGCTTTTATTGGTAGAACTTTCCTCTATTCCATCAGAAAGACTAAAGGATAGGATTTTATCAAATCTGTCAAAGTCTACCTTAGGATCAGATACAAAATCTTCATTTAAATAAACATGGTCAAAACCCAATTTTTCTTTCACTCCTTCGGTACCTAAGCGCTTCCCATTCCACATCTCGGCATTTTCATCCCTTGGCTGCACATAAATCACCTCATCAACCATCTCAGCGCCCATTTCAACTTCCTCACTAAAAATCAGCAATACCGAATTAGGCTCCCTATAACCTGTCAAGTAAAAAAAATCAGTATTCGGATGATATTCAAAATCCACATCATTCGATCGGTTTTTTACGGGAGAGGTAAAAAAAACCGCCACGGAATTCTCCGGCATCATGTTTCTGACTGCCTCCCTTCTAGCCTGGTGAAAATCTTTTCCTAACCCATCATCAAAATAGGATTGGGCATTTGTCCACTGTGAAATCACTCCGAAAACCAGTAGCACCATTATAATTTTATAATATTTCATGTTTTGATTTTTTTCAATTTGATTATTGAAGAGGGAATTTACAATCGTTTTTACATAAATGTAAATTTCTTTACCTTAGACAACCGTTCTTCAATGATTTCCACCAGTTATCTCGCTCTGGGCCTTTCATTTAGATACTTCATAATAAGATTACATTCAAAATGACGGTAATCCCTATATTTGTCAATAAAAATGGACCTATTATAATGAAAAAGATTTTTCTCGCCAGCTTGATATTGCTGGCCTCACTCAGTACCAGCATTGCTCAAAATTCCAATAAACCAAAATTGGTGGTAGGCATTGTAGTTGATCAAATGCGTTATGAATACCTGCACAAATTTCACGACCGATACACGGAAGGCGGGTTCAAGCGTTTGATGCATGAAGGCTTTATGATGAAAAATGGTCATTATAACTACATCCCTACTTATACAGGACCGGGCCACTCATCAGTTTATACCGGCACCACACCTGCTACACATGGAATCATTAGCAACAACTGGTATGTCAGAAAATTGGGAAAATCCATATACTGCGCCGGTGACAGCACCGTGACAGCCGTAGGTGGAGCCGAAAAAAACGGCAATGTTTCCCCAAGGAACCTTTTGACCACCACCATTACCGATGAGCTTAAGTTCTCCACTAACCAACGCTCAAAAGTAGTGGGTGTAGCGATCAAAGATCGTGGTGCAGCGCTTCCTGCAGGCCACCTAGGAGATGCCTATTGGTATGATAAGGAAACTGGTGGGTTTATGACCTCTACTTATTACAAGGAAGAGCTACCTGACTGGGTGAAAAAGTTCAACAATAAAAAACTAGCTCAAAAATACTTGTCCAAACCATGGAAGCCTCTTTACAATATCAAAACCTATATCCAAAGCGTTGAGGACAACAATGATTTTGAATCTCCATTTATTGGTAGGGAAACCACTGACTTCCCATACGACTTAAAAGAACTTATGGAAGACAATGACGGTCTTGGAATGATTGCATCCACACCATTTGGCAATGACCTTACTTTGGACATGGCCATGGCCGCTATTGAGGGAGAAAAACTAGGCAAAGGTGACGATACTGACTTCTTGGCTGTAAGTTTCTCTTCTACCGATTATGTGGGACATCGATTTGGACCTACTTCTATCGAATTGGAAGACACCTATTTAAGACTCGATCAAGGCCTCGAAAAATTCTTTGACTATTTGGATAAGGAGTATGGTAAAGGAGGATACTTGGTTTTCCTAACCGCTGACCATGCAGTGGCCGAAGTGGTCAATTATATGAAAAGCATTGAGGTTCCTACAGGTAGCTTTGACACCAGGTTTGCTTTGACCCAATTGAAAGGATTCACTAGAGAGCATTATGGTGAAGGCAATTGGATATTAAACACTTCCAATGAGCAAATCTTTCTAAATAGAGAGTTACTAGAAGAAAAAGGGTTTGAGCTCTCAAAAGTTCAACGTGAAATTGCTGACTTCATGCTAAAATTCGATGGTATCAAAGAAGCGTACACCGCTGCCGATATGAAAAGCAATGAATATACTGAAGGCAGAAAGCATTTGCTTCAAATGGGTTTTAACCATAAAGCTTCAGGAGATGTACTATTGGTTATGGAACCAGCTTGGCTGACCAACTCTTCCCGAGGTACTACCCATGGTACTGGTTACATTTATGACACGCATGTTCCTATTTTATTTTACGGTTGGAATGTGGAAGCTGGAACCAGCACCAGGTACTGTACAATCACAGACATTGCTCCAACGGTTTCTATGCTATTGAATATCAGGATTCCTAACGGCGCCTCTGGCCAGCCTATTCAGGAAATCACTAAGTAAGAATTAATCCATTACAAAAGCCCCAAACCATAAATGGTTTGGGGCTTTTGTTTGAGGTGGAACTGATTTACTATTTATTTTAAAATAGTCTTCTTAGACTGAATATTCCATGGTGATTTAAAATATACTTACGCGCATATTTTGATCAGAAAAACATTATTTTATCCACACTTTATCCACTGTTTTTCCCACGCTTGATTCAACCACAACAAACAGCACTCCTTTTGGCAAATTCTGTATATCAAAATCAAATATTCCGAAACCAGGACTAATTTTCTGTAAATTTTGACCAAGAGAGTTCAACACCCTGATTTCCTTGACATCACCTATTCCTTTCACCGAAATGTGGATATCTCCTTCTGATGGATTCGGATAGATTTTTACATTGGGATTTCCCTCTTCATTTTCTATCGCAGTGATTAAATTGACATTTACATTTAGGCTCTGACCTTGTCCTTCATTACAGGCATTCATAGGAGTCACTTTCAGTTCAAAATCACCTTCTTTCTCCCAACTCACTACAACGCTACTGGTGCCTTGACCACTGATGATATTTCCTCCACCTCCAGTTTCCCACTGGTAGTTGATACCTGATACAGCTGGCACCTCATAAGTTTCTTCCACCAGCCCCACTTGAACTGCCCCTTGTATTACCCCAGGCTGCTCAGGGGATTGGATCACGGTAATGGATTTGTTTAAATCAGGTCCTTGTCCACAAGCGTTTCTAGCAAACACGGTAAGATGTTGTTCTCCCAACTCTGTCCAATCCACCATGATATGTGCGGTACCTTGTCCAGATTGAATCGCTCCTCCAGTAACCTCCCAAACGTATTCTGTTCCAGCAACAGAATCCACTTCAAAAAGCTGTGTACTCCCATAACAGGCCACTCCATCACCAATTACCTCCACAAGCTGCATAGGCTCTTCTGAAACTAATACCTCCAAAGCAGTGGTAGGACCTTTGCCACAAACATTTTGTCCCTGTACCAGAACCGCATTTCTCCCAGGAGTATTCCACTCCACGATAATCCTATTGCTGCCTTGCCCTTGAATGATCCGTCCACCATCTACTCGCCACTCAAAACTCAAATCACCTACTGCTTCATCTTGGATAGTGTAGATTTGCTGGCTCATGCAAATATTATCCAAGCCAAAAATACCACTGGTAGCCTCTGGCAATAAACAGCTATATTGATAGAAAATACCATTTTCGCCAACTGCATATCCTGTATTGATATCTCCAAAGCTGATGGCCATAAAATCCTGAAAAGTGTTGGTAGAAACCTGCTCCCACGAAAGGCCTTGATCCATGGTCTGAATAATCAAGCCCTTATCTCCCACAATAAAACCAACCTCACCATCCAAAAAGTCAATGTCTTTAAAATCACTGTTAAAAATGGTATTCAGCTTTTCCCAATTAACCCCTGCATCAGAAGTCTTGTAAAGAACGCCTGAATTTCCAACTACCAGGGCAGTTCCCTCATCCAAAACCACCAAGCTATTTAAATCATTGGATTCAGCTAAAGAAATCTCTTCCCAAACATCATTACCAGTGGTTCTAAAAAGCTTACCCTGCTCCCCGATGATCAAACCTATTTGGTCGTTAAAAAAATTGACATCCTTAAAATTGACACTTCCTGTTCCTTCCTGAATGGTCTCCCAATTTACACCTCTATTTTCCGTTTTAGCAATGTAACCACCCTCACCGACTATATAGCCTACATCTGTATCAAAAAAGTGGAGACCATACAAGTTCTTTTCTGTATTAGGGTTTAAAGCTGTCCAAGAGCCGCCTGAATTGGTTGTGTTTAAAATAGTACCTCCATCACCCACCACATAACCAAATGCTGCAGTTTCAAACTCAATATCGTAAAAATCCACATCCAAGGGTCTTGAGCGGTCCGTAAAGGAAGTACCTCCATTGGTTGTCAATAGGATCAGGGCTTCCTCGCCAGCTATATAGCCTCTGACATCTGTGACAAAATCAATAGCTGAAAAATGATTATTTCGACCAGACATCCGAAGGGACCAAGAGCTGCCAGAATTAGTGGAAGAAATCAGCACACCACTATTGGCCACGGCAAAAACTGTATTGGAACTTAACTTATAATCAATCCCAGCTATATCTTCAGTGGTTCGGCTGGTCCTCTCCACAAAAGTTAGCCCAGCATTATTGGTATATAAAACAATTCCTCCTTCTCCACCAATTATACCGATATTGGCATTACTTTCATTAAAAGCTACTCGGTGATAATCATAGTTGGTTCCGCTTTGGATATATGCCCAGGACAGTCCCGCATCAATAGTTTTTAAGATCGTTCCCTTATCACCGACAGTGTATCCTGTCGTATCATTAGAAAAATGCACGTCATTTAGCGGAAAGCTCACAGGGGTGCTTATGCTTTGCCAGCTTTTTCCACCATTGGTGGTTTTTAGGATTTTGGCAGCTGAAGTTGCGATATACCCGGAGTCTGCATTCACAAAACAAATGGAATTCAAAGAAGCAGTTGTTCCTACATTTTGCTTTGTCCATGTATTTCCACCATTTTCTGAAACCAATAACTGCCCAGCTTCTCCTGCAACCCATACTTTATTTTGACTAATAAATTTAACAGAATAAAGGTCCTCTGAAATACCTGAGTTTACAATATTCCATGAATCTCCACCATTGTTGGTCTTGAAAATCAAGCCTCCTTCTCCAACCATTATCCCATTGTTGTGATCAAAAAAGTCCAAGGTCAGAATCTTTGCATCAAGAGGTGCTTCTTGCTCTACCCAATTCTCCCCTCCATCCACGGTCTTAAGAATAATCTGATCTCCTGAAATATAAGCCACGTCATCATTGACCCAATGGATATCAGTGAGCTCATTTCCCCAACTTCCAACGCGTCTCCAACTTTGTGAAAAAGAACAATGGCAAATTATCAGTGTCAAAAATAACAGTAGAGTTTTTTTCATACCACACTTAAGTGTTTAAAGCGAATCACTTGCAAAAATAAATTTAAATTCTTCATAATCCACCAAGTACCATGAAGTTTGCTATCCATTCATTACAAGTAATTTACAAAAAAATCCCACAGATACCATCTTGTGGGATTTTCAACATATTTATTTCTATAATTTAATTAATGCTCAAAACTGGCGATAACTTATTCAGAATCTTTATTTTTCACCCATTTATCCAACCATTCGTTCATCTCATAAAGTGTGTGCAATATCGACTCCCGACCAGCATAGCCATGGCTCTCATTAGGCAAGAAAACCAATCTTGCCGTTGCCCCGTGACCTTTCAAGGCATTATAGTAACGCTCTGACTGGATTGGAAAAGTACCGGAATTATTGTCCGCTACCCCATGGATCAAAAGAATTGGTGTTTTGACTTTATCAGCATGCATAAACGGAGACATATTAAAATACACATCTGGCGCTTCCCAATAAGTACGCTGCTCATATTGGAAACCAAAAGGTGTCAAAGTTCGGTTATAAGCCCCACTTCGGGCAATTCCTGCCGCAAACAAGTCGCTGTGAGAAAGTAAGTTGGCAGTCATAAAAGCTCCATATGAATGTCCTCCCACCGCAATTCGTTCTCGATCACCAATTCCTCGTTCTACAATATAATCTATGGCCGCTTCCGCATTCGCCACCAACTGTTCAATAAAGAAGTCATTGGGTTCTTGGTCACCTTCTCCCACAATGGGCATCTCTGTACGGTCCATGATCGCATACCCCTGAGTCACCCAATATAGTGGTGTTCCCCAATATAAGCGGGTAAACTCATATTTTGAACCTCTTACCTGCGCGGCTACTTCTTTGGATTTATATTCTCTCGGATAGGCCCACATCAATACCGGTAAAGGACCATCCTTTTCAGGATCATAGCCCTTAGGTGTATAAATGGTGGCAGAGAGATTCAAGCCATCATTACGCTCATAAGTCACCAACTCTTTCTGGATACCCTTCAGAGAAGGATAAGGGTCTTCAAAATAAGTCAGCTGAATAGGAGCTATTCTCTTTTTGGTATTGACCAGCCAATAGTTTGGTTGGATATCAGTGCTTTGCTTACTGGTAACAAAAGTTTGACCCTTATCATCCAACACTTTCACTACTTGCTCATAATAAGGAGCTTGACATCTCCAAAGAATCTCCTGCTCCTTATTTTTTACATCAAAAGTGGAGAGGAAAGGCATGCTTCCTTCTGGTGAACCACCTTCGCTGGTCATAAAAATCTTATCGCCCTTTCTAAGCAAAACATATTCACCGAATTCATTGGTGGTGTAAACAGGATCTCCCGGATCATTATAAATGTCTGAATAACTCCTTTCAATGATCACTTTCTGCCCTGTATCCGGATTACTAGGATTGATCAAAGAACGTTTCTCTTGTCTACTTGCAAACCATCTTTCATTCAATATCGCAAAATCATCATCAGACCAACTGATTCCACCAAACCTTAGGCTGGTAGAAGCTAGTTTCTTTTTTTCACCAGTAAATGGCGCTTTCAAAGTATAAACGACATCTCTTTCCTCCATTTCCATTTTTGGATCTCCACCATCTTGAGCTTCCGCCCAATATAATGTGGCCGGCTCGTCCCTTCTCCATGAAATATTCCTTGGTCCGGTAACCGTGGCATCAAAACCTGTTGGCCTTTCTTCATCTAAAGGTATTTCTGCGATCGTCTTTTTACTACTTCCATCAATACTCCAAGTCTCCACATCATAAGGAAACCTAGAGGCTGGTACTAAATATGAAAAAGGTTTTTGGATCATCTCTACCAATACATAGCTCCCGTCCGGTGACAATTCCATGGATTTAATCATATTGGGCGTACCCAAAGGCTTCATTCCTCCTTCTAAATCCACGATCATCAACTGCGAATCCATAAAGTAAGCAAAGAGTCTTTCATCATATTCATTTTCCAAAAGATCCTGATAGGTTCTGCTTGGCGCCGCATTGCCTGAAGTTTCTTGAATTATAGGCCCAGCAGGAACAATTGGCTTTTTAGGCTGAGAGCCTCTGTTCGGGTTCACTGCTTTGATCAATAAGCTATTGTTCGGCAACCAAGTATAAGAATTGCCATATACTTCATTTAGCATCTCACCTGTAAGCGGCTTGGCTTCCATTGTTTCCAAATCAGCTATCCAAAGGCTAATACCTGCCTTGCCCACAACACTAATGGCCAAATACTTTTCATCATCAGACCAACTAACACCGTCTATCTTTACATTTTCTGGTAAGCCTTTTATAGCAGTCTCTGTACCCTTTCCAACTGCTTTTACCTTTATGCCACTGTAACTCGACGACCTGCTTGGTCCATTGGTCACTGGATTGATACGGATTCCACCAATCCTCAATTCTGGCTGTGAAACTTCTTCGATGGATTTGTAACCCGGTCGCTCTAGAATCAGCATCAAGTCGCCTTTCTTGCTAAAATAAACAGAAGGGGTAGTAGGCGCATCCACCAGCTCCAGTATCTCCTTTGGCGGTAATTTATAACCAGAATGCTCTTGAGCTTTCAAGCAGCCCACGGAAAGCAACATTGTCACCAATAGACACGAAGCTCTCTGAAATAAGTAAAATTTTTGGATCATATTCTTAGTTGTTTACCTCCTGAAATTACAAAAATTCAATTTTCGATCTACTTTCAAGTAGATAAGCCTCTCTAAAAAATGATAAACGGCAAAATGATTTCAAAAAAGAAAAGGCCAGAGAAATCTGGCCTTTATGACGTTAAAATATCTTATTGATTATCTATCATCTGCCCCTACGGAGATCATGGCACATCTAAATCCAATGCTGTTAGTAGCAGAATCCTGATGCATAAACCTTCTGGTTCCCGGAGATAACCAATAGGCTACATCTTTCCAAGAACCACCTTTATACACGCGGTAATTGTCATCAATCAAAGTAGTACCATAAGATTCAGCTTCATCATTGGTACCGTCTCTTCTAACAGGGTTCAAGTCCTCAAAGTCCTGATATGAAAGTGGACGATAAACATCTTCAACCCACTCATTCATGTTACCAGACATGTTGTACAAACCGAAATCATTTGGAGGAAATTCGTATACGTTGGCAGGAATGATCTCTCCATCATTGGAGATACCTCCAGCAATACCTGCATAATCACCGCGTCCACGCTTAAAGTTGGACAAATAATCTCCTTGACGGGATTTTCTTTTTACATCGTAAGGATTTCTAACACCTCTGCCGTCCCAAGGGTAAATACGGCCATTTTCTTGATTTTCATCCAAATACTGGGTTCCAATCATTGCCTTGGCTGCATATTCCCATTCTGCCTCATTCGGTAAACGATAATTGGGCAAAACAACACCACGCTCTATCAGCATGTTTTTGCTCATGGTGGAGTCCAGTTCATTCTCTTTTCTATAAAGCTCATTGACATAGATAGTTCTCCATGTGGCATAAGCGTTAGCTTGATTCCAAGTCACTCCAGCTACAGGGTAAAAGTTAAACCCTGGGTGTCTGAAATAATAAGTGGAATAAACATCATTATAAGAAAGAGCCTCTTTCCATACATCCTCCCTTGGCTCCAATTTTCTGATAGAATCCGCACTTACGCGACTTCTCATATTGAAAAGGAATTCTTTGTAATCCACATTGGTCACTTCTGTCTCATCCATATAGAACGAAGCCACAGTAACAGTCCTTTCGACATTATCCCGAAAAGCCATCACATCCTGCTCTTGGGTTCCCAAGACAGCACGTCCACCTTGTATGTATTTTAATTTAGGACCAACCACCTGATCTTTTAACTTGACCACAGTAAACTGAGTCGTGTCTTCAAGGTCAAAATTGAATTCCGCCCCAGTGGAAGCACTGACTTTACCGGGATCACCGGCAGTCCTTCTTCCGTACGTTGGCCCACTGTTTTTCGCACAAGAGGCCATAAATGCCATTGATAACACCAAAAATGCACCAACTACAGAATTTAGATTTTTATTGATTTTCACCATGCTATGGTTTGTTTTTACCCTACCTAAATATAATGCTAATATATAATCAATAATGACTTATCACAATACTTTTTATACTCCATGACTACTTTAAGCCATTCCCTTTCAATATAAAAGAACATCTGAAAAAGCACAACAAATAAAGTATTTGAAAAGATAAAAGCAAATTCTATTTACTCATATCTCCCAACCAAGACTTCGCCTTATCCACTGATTTGACACCACTTATCGTAAGAATTAAACGATTTTTGTGTTCTTTTATTTTGCAATATTTACCATGCACCTGAATAAACTTAATGATATTTCCGAAAATTGGCGATCTAAAATAACTTTCCCTTGTGCTCGGTACAAAGTAACATTTCATCAATCCGCTTTTCAAAACCAACTTTTCAAAACCTAGCTTCTCCGCCAACCAACGTAACCGAACCGTTTCAAACAAAGCTGTAACTACCTCTGGTATCGGTCCAAATCGATCCAGTACTGACGCAGCAAATTTCTCAAGCTCTTCTTCTGTCTTAATATTGTCTAGCTTGGAATACAAACTCAACCTTTCCGAAATATTGGTCACATAATCTTCAGGAATCAACAATTCCATATCAGTTTCAATAACACAATCCTGTACCAAAATCTCTACCTTTTCCTTCAGGTCTTCCTCAAACAGGGCTGCAAATTCATTTTCCTTTAACTCCTGAACCGCCTCATCCAGAATTTTATGATACATCTCAAAACCCAGATCAGTTATAAATCCGCTTTGCTCTGCGCCCAATAGATTCCCCGCTCCTCTGATATCCAAATCCCGCATGGCCACTTTAAAACCATCTCCCAGATCAGAAAATTCCTCCAAAGTTTGTAACCTCTTTCTTGCCTCTGCTGTTAGACCAGACATAGGAGATGTCAATAGATAGCAATAAGCTTTTTTATTGCTCCTTCCCACTCTTCCGCGCATCTGGTGCAAATCACTCAAACCAAACATATGGGCCCTGTTGATGATGATCGTGTTGGCATTGGGTATATCCAAACCTGACTCAATGATATTGGTCGAAACCAACACATCATATTCACCTTCAATAAAGCTGACCATCACTTTCTCCAATTGCCGCCCGTCCATCTGGCCATGAGCCCCAATGACTTTTGCATCTGGTACCAGTCTCATTATTAAGTTAGCAATGCTGTCAATTTCCCCCACTCTATTATGTACGAAGAAAACCTGTCCCCCGCGTCTTAGTTCATTAGAAACAGCATCCCTGATCACTTCTTCTTCGAAGCTGTGAATCTCTGTGGTTACTGGCTGGCGGTTGGGTGGCGGGGTAGCAATCACCGAAAGGTCTCTCGCTCCCATGAGAGAAAAGTGAAGGGTCCTCGGAATAGGCGTCGCAGTTAAAGTCAATACATCCACATTGACCCGAAGTTCTTTCAGTTGGTCCTTTACTTTTACCCCGAACTTTTGCTCTTCATCAATGATCAATAAACCTAGATCCTTGAACTTGATATCTTTATTCACAATCCTATGCGTGCCAACCAAAATATCTATCTCACCAGAAGTTACCTGTTGCGTAATTTCTTTGACTTGTTTGGTCGTTCTGAAACGGTTGATATAGTCCACTTTTACAGGAAAATCACCCAACCGCTCTTTAAATGTCTGGTAATGCTGCATGGCCAAAATGGTAGTAGGCACCAAAACTGCCACCTGCTTCCTGTCATTGATAGCCTTGAATGCTGCCCGAATGGCCACTTCGGTTTTTCCAAAACCAACATCACCACAAACCAACCTGTCCATTGGATAGGGCTTTTCCATATCATCTTTCACATCACCAGTAGCAGAAGCTTGATCTGGGGTGTCTTCATAAATAAATGAACTTTCTAGCTCCACTTGAAGAACACTGTCCGGGGAATATTTATAGCCTGGAGCATTCTTCCTTTTGGCATACAATGAAATCAGGTCTTTGGCAATATCCTTGACCTTCCGCTTTACCTTCTTCTTTTTGTTTTCCCACTCAGGAGAGCCCAACTTAGACATAGACGGCATAGTACCCTCTTGTCCAGAATACTTGGAAATCTTATGCAAGGAATGGATGTTCACATAAAGCAAATCATCGTCCCTAAACACCAACCTAACCGCTTCCTGAAGGTTGTCATTGACTTCCACTTTCTCTAATCCCGCAAAACGACCCACTCCATAATCCACGTGAACAACGTAATCTCCAGGCTGAAGGGTTTTCAGTTCTTTTAAAGTAAGGGCCTTGGTTTTGCTGGCCTTTTGGTTCGATTTATAGCGGTGAAAACGTTCAAATATTTGATGATCTGTATAGCAGGCTATCCTCACAGAGTGATCCAAAAAACCTTCTCTCAAACTGATGGGCATTGACTGGACTTTCAGCGTAGGATCTAGCTCTTGAAAAATATTTTGAAGTCGCTCTACCTGTTTTTCACTCTCTGAACAGATAATGTTTAATAAACCTTTGCGCTCATTATCGACCAAGTTTTCCACCAGCATATCAAACTTCTTATTGAAAGAAGGCTGTGGTTTGATGTCAAACTCAAAACTTTGGGCACCCTTTAAGTGAAACTGATTGCCAAATTCTAGTTGTGTGAATTTTTCAGCTGACTTCGAGAAGCTGGCTCCATTATCAAATAAACCCTCGGGCTTCAGAAGCAATTCTTTATTGCCGGTTTGCCCAACTATCTGATCAAATTTCTGACTGGCCTTGTCAAAGTTATCGTCCAGCACATCATAAGTAAGTTGGGTGTCCTTGAACCAAATCAAGGCACTTTCAGGAAGGAATTCCACAAAGGGCTGCCTCACCTCCTGCATCAGCTTAGTCTGGACATTGGGGATGATACTGATCTGGGAAAGCTGCTCCACCGATAGCTGTGTTTCAGCATCAAAAGTCCTGATGCTCTCAATTTCTTTCCCGAAAAGTTCTATCCTGTACGGCTGTTCATTGGAATAGGAAAATACATCTATAATCCCTCCCCTGATGGCAAATTGACCGGGTTCATAAACAAAATCTGTCTTTTCAAAATCATAGGTAGCCAGCAGTTCTGCAATAAATTCCGTATCGACCTTTTCTCCCACCTTGGCCGTGAAGGTATTGTCCTTAAGGGATTTCTTATTGATTACCTTTTCATAAAGTGCCTCAGGATAGGTAACAATGATCTCCTGCTCCTTTTCCTTGGACAATACTTTGTTCAGGATTTCAGCCCTCATCAGCACATTGGCATTTTCCACTTCATCGTAATGATATGGCCGCTTATAACTGGAGGGGAACAACAAAACTTCTTTCCCACCCAATAAAGCCTGCAAGTCACTGGCAAGATAAGCCGCCTCTTCCTTGTCGTGCGCAATGATCAGCTGGGTGCCTTTTTGCAGCTTTGCAAAAGTGGCCACCAGCACCATATCCATACTTCCTGAAATTCCTTTTAACTGAAACCTTTTTTCCTTGCCACCTAGGATGGTGGTTGCAACAGTCTTTATATAAGAATCTTGTTCGTAAAGAGTGAGAAATGCTTTTTTATCCAAAATCTTACTTTCTTCTTGAGTAATGCTTTAACTTCCGCAAGTTAGGAAAAAGAAGCCTCTTTATGGAAATGTAACACCTGAAGTCACTAGGCAAATAAGATAATACTTTCATTCTTCCAGATCTTGCAACCAAAAACACCCAAATAAGGTTATTAAGCCATAGTAATGAAAACCATAAGAGCGTTGGAGATAGTATGGTATATATGAAAACAAAGACAGATCATGGCTGGGTCCAGAAAATGGAAAAAATGCACCCTTATCAGACCATTGTTTACTTGGGTATGGTAGGAAGTGGATTGATTTTCCTATTTCTTACCATAGCTTTTCTCTCCTCTTTTTATCCTCAAAATAACCTTGAGGGATATCAATTGCCCACACCATTTTGGCTCAGCACTTTTGTTTTAGTAGCCTCCAGCTTTTTGATCAATAGATTGATTCATTTCTATCACAAAGGAAGACCCTATCACCTTGAGCGCTTTCTTTGGGTGATATTCAGCTTGGGGCTTCTATTCACTGCCCTACAATTCTGGGGCTGGAGTGACCTGAACCAACAAGGGATTGATTTTGCAGGGATTCCCAGTGGTAGTTATTTATTTGTATTGACAGGCATTCATATTTTACACCTTTTGGGTGTTTTGATCTTTGTGATCGTACTACTTTGGGAAGTGCATCAATCCGTCTTAGACCCCGTCAAAGACTTGGTTTTCATCACCAACCCTTTTGTAAAGATGAAGCTAAAACTGTTTATTACTTACTGGCATTTTGTGGACTTCATTTGGCTGTTGCTTTTCATCCTCTTTTCCATAGCATTCTAGCATTTTTTACCATTTACTGTGCTTATTCCAATATTTTTTTCAAACTTCAATTCTTAAACAACCAAACTTTTAATTCTATGGCAAATAGAAACTTTGATGTCAATATAGATCCTAGTTGGATTAAAAAATACCTCAGGAAAATAATCTTGGGACTTATCATACTCTATGCGGCATTCAGTGCGATATATACGGTGGGGCCAGAAGAAGAAGGTGTAGTAGTCCAAATGGGAAAATACAATAGAACCGTACAACCGGGCCTTAATTTCATTCTTCCTTTCGGAATTGAAAAGATATACAAAATCCCTGTCCAAAGGCAGCTGAAGCAGGAATTTGGATTTAGAACTTCCTCGGCAGGTACTCGCTCTGATTATGTCAAAGATGGCTATCGGGATGAATCCACCATGCTTACAGGTGACCTCAACCTCACGGATGTGGAATGGGTAGTCCAATATCGAATCAGTGACTCCTACAAATATCTTTTTAAAGTAAGAAACGCTGACAAAACACTTCATGATATGGCTGAGGCGGCTATGCGGCAAATCGTAGGAGACCGAACGGTCAACGAAGTCATCACAGTGGGAAGGCAGGAAATTGCTTCCAGCGTGGAAACTTTACTTCAGCAATATTGTGATGAATATGAAAATGGTATCCGGATCGATCAAGTGGTATTGCAGGATGTCAATCCACCAGATCCTGTCAAACCATCATTCAATGCCGTAAATGAAGCACAACAGGAACGTGAAACGCTTATCAATAAAGCTGAAGCAGACTACAACCGAATCATCCCGCGCGCGAGGGGGGAGGCCCAAGAAACCATTGAACTCGCCGAAGCATTTGCCCTCAACAGGGTAAACAGAGCCAAAGGTGAAGCGGATCGATTCAACTCACTTTTCAAAGAGTACATCAAAGCACCGGAGGTCACCAAGCAAAGGATCTATTTGGAAACCATGGAAAAGATTCTTCCTAAGCTGGGCAATAAGGTCATAGTGGATGAACAAGGCAATAATGTTTTGCCTCTTTTAAATCTGGACACTAAGAAAGGAGGGACTGAAAAATGAACAGAAAGTTAATTTTATATATCGTTTTAGGACTGGTTCTTATCATCGCGATCAATGGCTCCGTGTATATTTTGGATGAGACACAACAAGCCATTGTCACCCAATTTGGAAAGCCTGTGGGGGAACCAAGAACTACGCCAGGACTAAATTTTAAAATACCATTTCTGCACAAGGTACAATTCTTTGACAAGCGTTATTTGGAATGGGACGGAGACAGAAACCAAGTACCTACCAAAGACAAAAAATTCATCTTTGTGGATACTTATGCCAGGTGGGAAATTACCAATCCACTGCAGTTTTTTATCCGACTTCGGGATGAGAGATCTGCCCAATCCAGACTGGATGACATTTTGGATGGAGAAACCCGCAACGCCATTGCCAGTCACAACCTTTTGGATGTGGTAAGGTCAACCAACCGTGATCCGGAGGTAACAGAAGATTTTATGGAAGAATTGGAAGTGCTGGAGGAAATTTCCGTAGGCAGGGCTAAAATAGAAGAAATTGTCTTGGCCAAGGCCAATGAAAGAACAGCTGACCTCGGAGTGAGGGTTTTGGATTTTAAGTTCAAACGCATGAACTATGTAAATGAAGTTCGGGATAGAGTATATGATCGAATGATTTCTGAAAGAAATAGAATTGCAGATCAATTCCGTTCGGAAGGTCAAGGGGAGGCACGTAAAATCCAAGGGGACAAGGAAAGAGATCTCGCCCAAATACAATCGGAAGCCTTTAGAGAAGCAGAAGAAATCAAAGGCCGCGCTGATGCTGAAGCAACGGCTATCTATGCAGAGGCATATAATCAGAATCGACAGGCAGTAGAGCTTTATAAGTTCCTAAGAACCATGGAGAGTTTTGAGAAGTCCATGGATGAAAACACCAGCATTATCCTTTCCACGGATAGTGAGTTTTTCCGCTACTTAAATAGATTAAAGTAAAATTCAGCACATGGGACAAAAAAAGGAGGCAGAATATTATTTCTGTCTCCTTTTTACTTTTAAATCACCCTATCATTTCAATAATTCCATCAATGTATTCCCGGTTGTTGGCCAACCTAGGGACCTTATTTTGTCCGCCCAGTTTGCCCCTGGATTTCATCCATTGTTCAAAAAGCCCTTCTTGGGCAAAATGAATCCTGGGCTTGTCCAAAGCCATGTCTTTATAGCGTTTGGCATCATAATCGGAATTGATCTCGCGCAAGGTTGCATCCAGCTTTTCTATAAATAGCGACTTGTCATCAGGTTGCTTGCTGAATTCAATCACCCATTCATGTGCACCTTTGCTATCCGAGCTATCAAAATAAACGGGAGCAGCTGTAAAGTTGACAATGATGGAGTTTGTGGCATCAGCAGCTACCTCAATCGCTTTTTCGGCATTCTCCACAATCACTTCTTCCCCAAATGCATTGATAAAGTGTTTTGTCCTTCCAGATATTTTGATGCGATATGGCCTGATAGAAGTGAATTTTACCGTATCGCCAATCTTATAGCGCCACAGCCCTCCATTGGTGCTGATCAACAACGCATAGTTTTTGCCCAACTCAACGTCTTCCAAAGGAATCACTTTGGGATCTTCCCGGTCCCATTCTTCCATGGGGATAAACTCATAATAAATCCCATAATCCAACATCAACAAAAGCTCATCAGAATTCTTTTGATCCTGAATCCCGAAAAATCCCTCTGAGGCATTATACGTTTCCATGTAATGCATCTTATCAGAAGGAATCAGCTCCTGAAACAATTTCCTGTAAGGACCAAAAGCCACTGCGCCATGGAAGAAAACCTCCAAATTCGGCCACACCTCAAGAATGTTCTTCGAATTCGTCAATTCCATGATTCGCTGCAACAAAACAATGGTCCAAGTGGGAACGCCCGAGATACTGACCACATTTTCCTCCATTGTTTCATGGGCCATCTTTTCGATTTTTTCTTCCCACTCACTCATCAGCGCTGTCTCCAAGCTTGGTGTTTTTGCCAGTTGGGCCCACATGGGCAAATTCCGCATAATCACCGCCGACACATCTCCATAATAACTATTCTGGTTGACATCCAACTTATTTACCTCACTACTCCCCCCTATGGCCAGACTTTTTCCTGTAAAGAGCTTACTATCGGGATAATTATTTACATAAAGTGAGAGCATATCCTTGCCTCCTTTGAAGTGGCAATCTTCTAGTGATTCTTGAGAAACAGGGATGAATTTACTCCTGCTGCCCGTGGTACCTGAAGACTTGGAAAACCAATTGATGTCTGTGGGCCATATTACATTCTGCTCACCTCTCATCGTCTGTTCGATATAAGGCTGCATTTGTTCATAATCATGAATGGGAACTTGATTAATAAAATCCCTATGAGATTTGACATCAGAAAACCCATACTTCTTTCCAAACTGGGTTTTTCTTGCTGTTTTTATAAGGTCAAAAAAAATGTCTTGTTGAACTTCAATCGGGTTTTCCTTGAAGTTATCAATCTGACCGATCCGGATTTTGAAAATCCAGGTCATAAAAGTATTCAGTACATCCATAAATTTAAATCTTACGTTTCAGCTCAAAATGTTTACCAAGGTAAACCTTCCGAACCTGCTCATCGGCTGCTAGTTCTTCAGCAGTTCCCGCTTTGAGCAACTTACCCTCAAACATCAGGTAAGCACGGTCGGTTATTGAAAGGGTTTCGTTTACGTTGTGGTCGGTAATCAAGATACCAATATTTTTATTTTTTAATTTCGCTACAATGGATTGGATTTCTTCCACTGCAATGGGATCTACCCCTGCAAAGGGTTCATCCAATAACACAAACTTGGGATCCACTGCCAAAGCCCGAGCTATTTCAGTTCTCCTTCTTTCTCCACCAGAAAGAACCATGCCAAGATTTTTACGAACATGCGTAAGGCTAAATTCCTCCAGAAGCTCTTCCATTTTTTCCCTTTGGGCAACTTTGGAAAGCTTGGTCATCTCCAGCACAGCCATGATGTTTTCTTCCACAGACAATTTCCTGAACACGGAAGCTTCCTGGGCCAAATAACCAATTCCACGCTTTGCCCTTCGATACATTGGCAAAGGAGTAATGTCCTCCTGATCTAAAAATACCGTTCCACTGTTGGGTTTGATCAAACCTACGATCATATAAAATGAAGTTGTCTTTCCCGCTCCATTGGGTCCCAAGAGCCCTACAATCTCCCCCTGCTCCACCTCTACAGAAATATTATTAACTACTTTTCGGCCTTTGTATATCTTGATCAGGTTTTCTCCTCTAAGTTTCATCTCAATCGAATTTTATATCCTTTACGTACAACTGTAAACTACTAGTATTGCGAAAGGTATTTTCCCTTACTTCAAACGCAATATTGAAACGCATTTTGCTTCTCAACATTTCATAGTAAGTAGCAAAGCCAAAAGCAATACATACTGGAGTAGTCACTTGACCATCTTGTACGATTTCAAACTTCAGGTGTTTATCTTTTAGTACTTTGATATTTTGTGCATAAACTTGATTGGCACAAAATATAGGCTCTGGATTCCCAGGGCCAAAAGGTGCCATTTGACGCAAAATATTATAGAATTTATAATTAATCTGATCCAGCTCCAACTCATCGTCAATCTCCAACACGGGCTTGGTATGGATCTCAGAAATTCTCCGACTCACCACTTCTTCAAATTTATCCTGAAAGGCTGGCACTTTATCCAGCTCCATGGTCAGGCCCGCAGCATACTTATGTCCCCCAAATTGTTCAAGCAAGTCGCTGCATTCGCTTATCGCTTCATAGATGTCAAAATCATAAACTGACCTTGCACTGCCAGTTGCTTTATTGTTAGATTCGGTCAAAATGATCGTGGGCCGATAAAACTGCTCAATACAGCGCGATGCCACAATCCCGATGACCCCTTTGTGCCAATCTTCCTTGTACAGCACCGTACTTTTATAAGGCTTCAACTGCTCACGGTCCTCAATCATCTGAATGGCTTCTTTAGTGATATTCTCATCAAAGTTTTTTCTGGCTGCATTGACATCTTCCACCAGCTCTGCCCGCTGAAGGGCATCCATGATGTCTTTGGAAATCAACAGCTCCACAGAGGCTTTTGCATGTTCCAGTCTTCCAGAAGCATTGATCCTAGGGCCTATCCGGAAAACAATATCAGAAATTTCAATGTCCTTATCCGACTTCAGCTGCAACATTTCCCTTTGGAGCAATTGTCGGTTTTCCTGTAATTCATTAAGACTTCTTTGGCCTTTGCCTGCGAGTATCAATGCCATCAAGCCTGGTCTTGGATTATTGTTCAAACGCTCCAGACCATAATGCGCCAAAATTCTATTTTCACCAGTGATGGGAACAATATCTGCCGCTATACTTACCGCCACCAAATCCAACAAGCCAAAAAGGTGACTGGCATTTTTACCTGTACGCTCTGTAAAAGCTTGAATCAATTTGAAACCTACACCACATCCACTGAGTTCTTTATAAGGATACTCACAATCCAGTCTTTTGGGATCCAAAACAGCCAAAGCCGCTGGAAGCACCTCTCCCGGAGTATGGTGATCACAAATGATAAAATCCAGTCCAAGGCTATTGGCCAAATCAATTTTTTCCAAGGCCTTAATACCACAATCCAAGGAAACGATCAACTTAAAATCATTTTCAGCAGCAAAGAGTACTCCTTTCTCCGACACACCATATCCTTCTTGGTATCGATCAGGAATATAAAAATCCACATGGGGATAAAACTCCTTTAAAAACCCATAAAAAAGTGCCACAGAAGTGGTTCCATCAACATCATAATCTCCGTAGACCAAGATTTTCTCCTCTTTATTCACTGCCTCCACAAGCCTATCAACCGCCTTGTCCATGTCCTTCATCAGGAATGGCGAATGGATCTTATCTAAATCCGGCCTAAAAAAATCTTTGGCCTGCTGAAAATCACCCACTTCTCGATTGGCCAATAAATTAGCCAATGTCGGATTTACATTGATTTCGCTGCTAAGGGATTGAACGGTTTCTTGATCTGCTTTACTTTTTATTTCCCACCTAAACTCCATGCCGCCTAAATTACTAAACTAAACCGCTTCTTTATTAAAAAAATTTGCAATTATTTAACCCTTACTTACCCAAAAGCTCTAAGTGGTTGTGTTTAAGGCTATGAACTCAACATCTTAAAATGATGTAAAGATTTATACATTAAAGGGCATTACCCACATCAAATACTCTTCATTATCGTTACTTTATGCCATAATTTTACTGTTTGTCACTATTTATCAACCTAATTTTTCATATAATTGCCTGTTCATTTTTACAAATTTTTATTTCACACTACTTATTATGATTAAGAAATTACTCGTTTTCCATTTATTTCTTATTGGTATTATTGGCCAAATACACGCTCAAGAAGAGGAACTTAGTGATGAAGAATACTTCGCCTTGGTTGACAGCATAAACAGTTCATTTACCTACCAATACGGCACAATTATATTGGGCGATAATATTGCCACTTTGCAGGTTCCTAAGGGATACAAATATCTTGATACGGAACAAAGTAGCTACGTATTGACAGAGCTGTGGGGAAATCCACCAGAAGAAGTTTTAGGCCTATTATTTCCTGAAGATATTGATCCAATGAGTGACGATTTTACCTATGCCGTAGAGATCAATTATGCCGAAGAAGGTTATATTGATGATGAAGATGCCCAAGAAATTGATTACGATGACTTGCTGGAAGAAATGCAATCGGACACTGATGAAGCCAATTCTTACAGAATTGAAGAAGGATATGAAAAAATTGAACTGGTGGGATGGGCTTCCGAGCCATTTTATGATTATAAATCAAAAAAGCTTCATTGGGCAAAAGAACTGAAGTTTGGTGAGCAAGAAATAAATACACTCAATTATAACATCAGGATCTTAGGCAGAAAAGGATACCTAAATATGAATGCTATCAGTAATATGGAGGCTCTCCCCATCGTGAAGCAAGACATCAATGATATTTTGGCAAGCGTGGAATTTAACGATGGTTATCGTTATGGTGATTTCAATCCAGAAGTGGATGAAATTGCAGCTTATGGCATCGGTGGGCTCATCGCTGGAAAAATGTTGGCAAAAACTGGTTTTTTTGTCCTATTGCTAAAATTCTGGAAAGTAATTGCTTTGGCTGTCGGAGGCTTTTTTACAGCATTTAGGAAAAAAATCTTCGGTTCTGGCGAATAATGAGATATACCATTAACTAATTGTTTTTATTTCTTTAAGAGTGATTAATTTACCATTAAGTTAACAAACTCTTTATTCTATGAAAAAGCTTCTCATCCTTCTCACGTTGGTCTTTTCTGTGGCTTCTTGTCATACTAGGACAGACAAAACCTACCCCATTGGACAGATCATCACGCCTAAGGGTGAGATGCTTTTTTGGCTTTATGAAGAAACTCCTATTCACAAAGAAAGCTTTATCGAATTGGCCAAAGCCCATTATTGGGACTCCTTGACTTTTAATCGGGTAATCGAAGGATTTGTTATCCAGGGAGGTTGCCCAGATACACCTGAAGGTTTTAGCGACTCTCCTTATTTGTTGAATCCTGAATTTGACAATAACATCAAGCACGTTTATGGAGCAGTGGGGGCTGGTCGTGATGATAACCCTGAAAAACTATCTGCCGGTTGTCAGCTATATATTGTCCATGACAAAAACGGCATTGAAAGGCTTGATGGGAATTACACTATTTTCGGGCAGGTTTTTAAGGGACTGGATGTGTTGGATGCCATCGCCCATGTCCCAACCGACTCTACGGACACGCCTTACGAAGATGTCACCATGCAGGTGAACCTGATCGAAATGACAGCCCAAGAATTGAAAGAAAACGGCTATGAAGTAAAAGAATAAATAAAAGCAGGAAAATCAATCCACTACGGTACCCAAAACTTCTTTGAGCGGCACCCTTTTACCATCTTTATAAGGGACAATCCATGCGGTTCGGATTCCAAGTTTTCTCATTAGTTTTTTAAAAGTATTTGCCTCGTCATAGTCACGATAATATCCCAAAAGCATTCGTTTCAGATTATCCTTTTCCTCTACGTCCATGCTAAATCCCGAGGGTATTTCCTGACCATATTCCTCCTTCGTCAAAGCACCTATCTGAACCCGAAAAACGACTCCTTCACTCCATTTGCCCGTAAGCTTGGCAGGAGCTTCGCCATGCAATTCTTCATGGGCATCTTCCATCATGGCGCCGGTATATTTTTCTTCTAACTCCTCATGACGTTTTTGAAGAATTTCCAAATCTTCCGACTTGCTGATCACTTCCTCCTGGAGCTGCTTGTTTTCCTTTTCAAGTTCCATGATGCTCACTTTTTGAGATTGCTGCATTTCCTGCATTTGACGCAACTGCTCTGGAGTCATGCGTTTAAGTTCCTTTTTCAAGGCCTTCTTTTCATCTTTGGAAAGTTGTGCCCAAGCTGCATTCATTCCAGACACCATCAATGCCACCATCAAGCATGATCCTACAAAGTATTTCGAAATCATATTCTCCAGTTATATTTTAGTTTAAACAAAAAAAGAGAAGCATATCCCGTGTAAAATACGAAATATACTTCCCCTTTTAAAATTTGGATAAAATAAAGTTAAAACATCCGTCTTTGGAGATAATATTCAATCCTAAAACTTTAGGATTACTTTAAACTCCCAATCATATCTTCCGGCTTCACCCATTCATCAAACTGCTCATCAGTCAACAAACCCAATGCAATGGCTGCTTCACGAAGGCTTGTCCCCTCTTTATGCGCCTTCTTGGCAATTGCCGCAGCATTTTCATAACCGATGTGTGTATTCAAGGCGGTCACCAACATCAAAGAATTCTCCAAATGCTTCTTGATAAATGGCCTGTTTGGCTCAATACCAATCACACAATTATCATGGAAAGAAACACATGCATCACCCAACAATCTAGCAGATGTCAGTAGGTTGTGGATCATCATCGGTTTGAACACATTTAGTTCAAAATGACCGTTAGAACCACCGACAGAAACTGCCGTATCGTTCCCTATCACTTGGGCACAAACCATGGTCATAGCTTCCGCTTGGGTAGGATTTACCTTGCCCGGCATGATGGAAGAACCTGGCTCATTTTCTGGAATAAGAATTTCACCAATTCCAGACCTAGGGCCAGAAGAAAGCATTCTAATGTCATTAGCTATCTTCATCAAGCTAACGGCCAATTGCTTCAAGGCTCCGTGAGTTTCCACAATGGCATCATGCGCTGCCAATGATTCAAATTTGTTTGGAGCAGTGATAAATGGTTGACCTGAAAACTCTGCAATTTTTTCAGCGACCAACTCTGCATAGCCCTTTGGAGTATTCAGACCGGTACCTACAGCAGTACCCCCCAAAGCCAACTCAGAAAGGTGGGCCAAAGTATTTTTCAAGGCTCTCACCCCATGATCAAGTTGAGCAACATACCCGGAGAACTCTTGCCCTAAGGTTAAAGGAGTGGCATCCATAAAATGAGTCCTACCAATTTTCACCACATCCATGAATTGCACTGATTTACTCTTCAAGGTATCTCTCAACTTTTCCACTCCCGGAATGGTAGTCTCCACCACCATCTTATAGGCAGCGATATGCATGGCAGTAGGGAAAGTATCATTAGAAGATTGAGATTTGTTCACATCATCATTTGGGTGGATGGTTTTCTTCTCGTCTTCCAAAGTACCGCCATTCAGCACATGGCCTCTGTAAGCAATCACTTCATTGGCATTCATATTGGATTGGGTACCAGAACCCGTCTGCCAGATCACCAATGGGAATTGATCATCCAGCTTACCTTCCAAAATCTCATCACAAACTTTGGCAATGGTATCGGCTTTTTCTTGTGCCAGAACTCCCAAGGCAGCATTGGTTAAGGCCGCTGATTTTTTCAAAATGGCAAAAGCATGCGTGATCTCCAAAGGCATTCGGTTACGTTCACCACCAATCTTAAAGTTGTTGATGGATCTTTGGGTCTGGGCACCCCAGTATTTGTCCGCAGGGACTTCCACCGGACCCATGGTGTCTTTTTCTATTCTATATTTCATGTGTTAATAATTTGTTTCAACTGTCACATGAAACCTCCCACTTCATAATTATCCTTATGAATTACATTCTTTTAATGCTCGGTTTCATCGTACAATTAATATTGATTTAATCGAAATTCAACTGATAGCCAACCGATCCCTGCATCAAGGCACTGGCTATCAACAGCGGCACTAAATTACTACCTGAGGGGCACAATCCATAAATGAAGGGTAATTTTGTCCTTTAAAATCAACGGTTTTTTTGAAGACTTAACATTTCATGAAAAATTTGCTGGGACTGCTTGACTTTACGCTTGAAATGAGACCACGCAAAGAGTACATTTCCAACTCCTACCGCTAAACTCACAATTCCAAAAACAGGCTGACCTGCTGCAAAAAAGAAAAATATCCCCATGGCCAATGTTATTACCGACCAAAAGATCATAAAAAATGCAGATCCTGGAAAAAGGCTATAGTCCAAAAATATGATACAGCCAGTTCGGGTAGGCTCAATATTCCCCTTGATCAATGGTAAAAAACTGTCGGCACGAGTAACTACTTTGGAAAGCCTAAAAGTAGTTTCTTCCACCTTGCCATTGAAAAGTTGTTCATTGTCAGATTGACTAGAGGGATGGGACAGGTAATCCACTTCCTGAGTGACATGATATAGACGAGTGATGACTTCCTCGCAAGTCATCGAGGAAACCAACACTTCAGTATGATGGGGCAAGTACTTGACCATTTAATCCTGCCTCCACAGGCTAATTAGGCTTTTATTGCGATGCAGGAAATTTCTACCTGTACATCTTTAGGTAATCTGCTTACCTCCACAGTCTCCCTAGCAGGTGGGTTAGACTTGAAGTATTGACCATAAGCTTCGTTAATGGTCCCGAAATCATCCATGTTTTTAATAAAAATAGAACATTTTACGACATCACCAAAACTATATCCTGCTTCTGTCAAAATTGCATCCAAATTTTTCATTACAGCATGGGTTTCTTCCGTAATGTTTTCATTGATCAACTCACCACTTTCGGAATCCAATGCTATCTGACCCGAAACGAAAAGTGTATTTCCAGCTTTCACTGCTTGGCTATAAGGACCAATAGGAGCTGGTGCATCCTTTGAATAAATAATACTGTTTGCCATTTTCTAAAATTTTATCCAAATGTAGGGAATTTTGCTCACTTGAAGTAGTAAGTATTGAGTAGTGCGTGTGGAGTGCTTTGACAAACACCTCATCCTCACTACTCAATAATAATTCCTATTACCCAAATCTATATTTCTCTTCCCATAAACGGATCAGAAATACTGTCTTTCCCAATTTCCAACCTTCCAGCATAACGTACTTCAAAATTTTCTACCCCAGGAGATTGCAACTTAAAGTCATACCAGCCATGATTCTTGCTCACATCCAAAGTGAAGTTTTCTGAGGAACCAGACTGAACGGTAAACGTCTTCTCCAATTGCTGATATGTATCATCGGCCAAGCGTAAATTCACTGCCTGTAAATTACTGGAATTAGAAATGGTAATTTTCAGACTGTTGGTAAAGTCACCTTTCTTCTTTATTGGTTCGGTACTGACCTCAACCCTTGGCCCCTGGGCATTGCCCATAAATTCCCTAAAATATCCATTCGGCCCATATACCCTCAAATGATATTGCTCATCTTCAAAGGCCTCTAATGGCCATTGATACTCCAACTCATCTCCTGATTTGACCGCAAAAGCCCAGGTTTTCACCGGTTCGAAAATCGATTTCTCCTTATTCCAATAATTGCCAGGTGCATACACATTAAATGGTGCGCCATAAGCTTCTTCACCAAAAATATCTTGGCCAGCCTTGAACTTGACTGTAAAATATTTTCCGTTAGCACTGACATGACCATCGGCATACAACTCATACTTTAATGCATTCGAAGGCTTGGTACCTGGTTCTTGCTGGGGAAGGACATTTGAACTCATAGGGTTCAAACCAATATCTTTGGCCTCATCCGCAGAAAGGGCCTTAAAGTTGGTTGGCAATTCTTTGAACTGCGCATTATAAATCTGCTGAACATGCTGATTACGATCTACCCATTCCGGTAAATCAATCTCCTCACCATTATAAGGTCGAAATGCAGAAGTCAAATCACCACTTATTTCTCTTCTCCAAGCACTGATATTAGGCTCATGAATATTTTTTCCTGTCTTATGGAACAACCATTTTTCCATGAATTTGATGGTAGAAGTAATATCACAAACTTGTGAGTTTACCCAACCTCCTCTGCTCCATGGAGAAGCAATCACTAAAGGTACCCTGTACCCTAAGCCCACTGGACTGGTTCTGGCATCTCGTTCTTTAAAACCAACCTTCAACTCCTCTTCTTTGTTTACAAATTCGCCGGTTACATCGAGGCCAGACGAAACCTTTCCGTCGTCAGGATCATTGGGATTTGGAGCTACAAAAGGAGGAACATGATCAAAATAACCGTCATTTTCATCATAGTTTAAAATGAAAATGGTCTTCTTCCAAACCTCAGGATTTTGAGTTAAAATATCCATCACTTCCGAGACATACCATGCGCCGTACCAAGGAGCACTTGGATGATCAGAAAATTTCTGCGGTGCCACAACCCAAGAGACTGCAGGCAATTTACCTTCCTGCACATCCCTTCTGAACTGATGGAGAATATCTCCCTTAGGTATTTTGGTTTCTCTGGATTCCCCATTATCGATGTAAGCCAAAGTTTCTACTTTATGGTAATTAGGATCGCCTATATTGGTTGTAAATGCCTTCTGATGCAGACTTTGCTCTCTTGCGGTTAGCTTCTTAAACTGTTTTGGATTCCATTTGGCCAAATAGGTTTTTAGCTGAATAATGTCCTCCTTTTTCTCTGCAATCTTTTTCTGGAGTTCCTCTTGGTTGGCTTCCGGATTTTTCAATTCCCTCTCCAATTCCATTAGCTCTTTAGGAAGGGCTTTTTGCCTTTTCTTCAGGTAATCATAATGGCCAGGAGTAAAGCGAACGCCAAACTGGGTAAACCACTCCAGGTTATTATCTGTAAAATTAGCCAATAATGAACTGTCCTCTACATCTGAACCCACGCTCACCTCATTTTGATAAACTTTCCAAGAAATGCCGTTATCCTCCAATCTCTCTGGAAATGTAGTCCAGTTAACTTCTTCTCGATAGCCCATTTCTCCATTTCTTACTTTTGCTTTTTCACCATTAGCGTGCGTTTTTCCTGTCCAAAAATAATTTCTGTTAGTTGTGGTACCCGTCAAAGAAGCGCAGAAATGCTGATCACAAACTGTAAATGCATCTGCCAAGGCATAATAAAATGGAATATCCTCTCGACTGTAATACCCCATGGTCATGGGTACATCCCTAAATTCCTTTCGGCCGGATCTTTTGGCTTCTATCCAGCCATTATATTTACCTTCATTGCGGGCATCCACCTGGTTTTCCCAAGAGTGGGGAATATCCCTCATCCATGTGGCTTTGGTGTCTTTGATATCAAATCTAAATGGGGCAAAGCGATTGCCATTTTTATCTGGCTGCAACCAGACAGGGTTCTTATCTGGCAAGGAAATGGCCCGAGGATCGTTATAGCCCCTAACCCCTTTGAGAGTTCCAAAGCAATGGTCAAAAGACCTGTTTTCCTGCATCAAAAGCACGACGTGCTCTGCATTGTAAAAAGTAGTGCCAGAGTCAGGTGAAATCGCCATGGCTTTTTCTATTGATGCTGGCAAAACACTCCAAATGCCTGCTCCTCCAGTTAAAAGTGCTGCTTTCTTAAGAAAGTCTCTTCTTGAATCCTTCATATTTTCTATATACTTCCAATCTCTTAAAATAATTCAACTCCAAATGGCTTCCGATATTAAATAAAAATAGTGGAACATTGCCGGTTTAAACGGCAACAATTCCACTATTTTATATTGGGTCAAGTAGTTGTTACTCCAGCCACCAAGTCATTTCATCAATTTGGTCATTACCTTCTCCAAACTGTCTGGTAATCGCTGCAGTTACATTCTCAGCATTATAATTGTATTCTGACTGAGGGTAAATCCATCTGTAAGGGATGTCTACCCCTGCTGGTCTTCTGAAGCTAGGATAGCCACCTGTCCTGTGATGATCATAGAATGAGGTCCATCCCAACTGGAAGAAAGACTGCAAATACTTCTGCATAATGATCAACTGAACCTGCTCTTCCTCACTCATCGCTGTAGCAAAATTATTGATCGGCTTGGCCAAATAGGTATTTGCTGCCTCTTCTGTCACGTAAGAACCATAGTTCTCAGAATACATCTCATAAAACTTAAAAGAAGCTTTTACCGAAGACTCATATAATGCTTGCGGGTCTGCTGAAATCCACCCTTTCACTGCTGCCTCTGCCAAGATCAACTGCTGTTCAGAATAACCTAAAAGCATGTATGGCTCATTTACAGGATCTCTATGGTAGCGATCATTAACTTTGGAAACATTTCCTTGGGTAGCTTTTTCATTTACCTCAGCATATGGAGCTGCTGGATCTCCGCCCTCATAAGCACTGAAATCATCAATGGCTTTACCAGCTTCCTTAGCTGATTTTGTTTGCGTACAATAGATAAATAATCTTGGGTCTTCTCTCTCTTGCAACCTTTGGACGAAAGTGGAATCCATATACATTCCAGAACTAAACCCACTACTGTTAAAGGTCGGATAACGGTTGCTTTGCTGATCCAAGAAAACCAACTGGCCGCTTTCTTCCACATTCTCCATCAAGGGTTGATTCTGGTAGATGGAAGCAAATTCACTTAAGTTAATCTCACCTTCCTTCTCAGACAGTGTTTGCAATACTTTCAACCTGAAAGCGTTGATCAACTTTCTCCAGCTCAACATATCACCACCGTAAATAACATCACCGGCTATAATGTTATTACTAGCTTCCAGAATAGCATTGGCATCTTTTAACTCAGTCAATATTCCTTCAAAAACCGTTTTCTGGTCATCGTACGCTGGAGAATAGTTTTCAGCAATTTCACCTTGAAGAGCAGATGAATATGGAACATCACCAAAGGTCAACGTCAGGTTATAGAAATAATAAGCTCTAAAGAATTTACCCAAAGCCACATAAGAAGGGTCATTGATTCTCTCTCCTTCCTCTATCATCTTGGTGATATTTCTGAGTACACCATAGTCACCATAACTACCTCTGTCCCACTTATAATATTGGTTGGCATTTTCCCCATCAGTCTGCACCAACATTTTTAATGCATACAAAGGAGAAGTGCCGCGGTAAGCCCTAAATGCATCCCATTCGATATTGGTCAGCAAAAGCTGCGGGTGTGTTTCTGTAGGCAAGTTGGGATTGATGTTCATCTCCTCTAGGTTCTGACAAGAGGCCAACCCAACTACTAATAATAGAATACCTAATATATTTTTCATCTTTATTCCTTTTTTCTTAGGCTAGAAAATCAATTAAAACATGGCTCGAAGCGTGAAACCAATATATCTAGAGGATGGATCCTGAAGGTTATCATCATTACCATAGTCAGGATCGAGCAAAGGAAGTTTCTTCCATACAGCAAGGTTGTAACCATAGACTGATAGATCCAACTTCTTGATCTTTTGTGAAGTCATGATATTCATCAAGTCATACGTCACAGAAAGTCTTCTTAACTTAAAGTATGACCTATCATATACATTGGCGAAAAGTTCACTTTCGTCTTCAGTAACTTGGGCACGATAAGGGTAGATCTGAGACCAAGTCTGCCAACTCACTGCTGTAGTGTTTTGGGTGTATTCACGTGTATCGGAGATCACATTTCCATCTACATCCCTTACCAATTCACCTCCAGTCACCACTACACCATCCGGTACATAAACAGGCTGTCCTGCAGCATATTCCTCATCTCTGTAGAGAACAGAGTTTGGATGCTTTCCACCCCACCACATTTTTTCAATAGTCAAAGAACGGATCAAACCTCCCCAAGCACCATCAACATCCATATCCACCCTGAAGTCTCCAACTTTGAATCTATTTTGGATTCCCAGTCTCCAAGAAGGGTCCAAGTGACCAATTTTAGTAGGATAGGGATCTCTTGTTGGAAGGCCTGTATTGGCATCTAGGATTACCTGTCCGTCTGCACTTTTCTGCCAAACTGTAGCATAATAGGCATCAGCACGATCACCTACTTTGAGGTTACCGAATTTTTCATTGTCCCCATAGATGTCGGTGATTTTTTTCACGTACCTTGTCCAGTTCATTCCAATATCCCAAGAAAATTTATTGTGGTCAATGGCGGCAAAGTTTACCATGGCTTCAAAACCATGTGTGGTATACTCGTTTCCATTTACTTTTCTGGAGTTGAAGCCTGAAGCTTCTGATACATTCAAGTCAATAATCTGATTTTCATCCAAAATTCTATAATAAGTACCTTCAAAAGTCAATCGTTTCTGGACAAATGAGGTGGAGAAACCAGCTTCAAACGAAGTCGATTTTTCTGGCATGATCTCAGAATTCACCAAACCTGAAGGATAATAAACAGAAGGAGTAGAGCCATAAGTTACTCCTTTATTATAGGCTGCATAAATACTGTATGGACTTAAATCGCTGGACACCTGAGACCATGATCCATATACTTTCAAGTAATCAATTGCTTTTGGCATTTTGATAAATTCAGAAAGCATGGCACTCACTGATGCAGAAGGGTAGAAGTAGGAGTTTGTACTTGTCGGAAGGGTAGAAGACCAGTCATTTCTAGCTGAGAAGTTCAGGAAAATCGAATTCCATAAATCCAAGTTAGCTGAACCATAAGCACTTCGGATCGCTTTTTCTTCAAAGTAGTTACTCGCTTGAACCGGTCCTTGGGTATTACTTAAACTATATACCCAAGGCACAATCAAACCGTCCGAGGATGCATATTCTTGCTGGTAAGTTCTATAAAAACTTGAAGCGCCCGCATTCACCGTCAAGCCAACATTTTCATTAAGAGACTTGGTGTAAGAAGCCAAGAAATCAGTATCCAAATTCAGCTGGTTGTCATTCCACATCTTATAATCACCGTTTCTGGAATCTCCATAGTTCATATAAGATTTTGGACTTTGCATATCTTCGAACAATCGCTTTTCCCTAGCCGAAATCCTACCTTGAACATATAGATCTGGAGTAATTTGGTACTTTAATTTCATCTTACCATCCAAGGTATTTCTATTGTGCTTTTGGTTTAGCTCGTATGCTGCAAAGTACACATTGTTATACCAAGCATAGTTGTAGTTTGCCTGACGATAGCCTTCCAAACCAGGCACATACATATGGTCTTTTAGGTCTTGCCCATTGACATCATCTCCCATCCAAATTAAGATGGTATACATGTGATTCTTAGGGCCGTATCCGTAACGAGGATAATTAGGCGAATAAACCTTGTTGTAGCTCAAGGAAGCATCCAACTGAAGTTTATCTGTTAATTCAGTGGAGCTATTAAAATTCAAGCCACCTGTGTTAAGAGAAGTATTTGGGACTTGACCGCTCTGGTAAGAGTAATTTCCAGAAAGGTAAAATCTTGATTTATCACCTTGATAGGCAATAGAGAAATCATTTTTGCTTACTACACCTGTATTGAGGAAATCCTTCAGGTTGTCATGTCTTTCCCAAGCAATTGGTACACGCTCATACCTAGACTTATCATCATAAACAGTTCCTGCTACATTGCCATACCATTCTATTACCTCACCAGTCTGCTTATCCCTGATTGGGCTGTTCCATTGTGCGATTTCTACACCTGGCTCAAACTTAGGGCCCCAGATCATATCACCATCTGAAATACCACCATCAGCACCATCCCAAAATTCATATTTCCCATTGGATCCATTTCCGTATTGGGTTTGGGTCTCTGGAAAAACGGTAAAACCAGCCGTAACCATGTTACTAGTTGTAGCGGTAACTGTCAAACCTTCTTTGGCTGCATTTTTTCTGGTAATCAAAATCGCACCATTTTTTCCTCTTGCACCATATAGGGCTGAAGCAGCTCCACCTTTTAGCACGTTGATTCCTTCAATATCCTCTGGAGAGATATCAAAGAAATCTGTTTCCACGGGAATCCCGTCCAATACGATCAAAGGAGTCTTACCTCTCAACTTAAATGAAGGGGACTGGAAAATACCAGTTGGGTTGTTTACGGTCAAACCAGCTACCTGACCAGAAAGGGCATTTCCCAAATTCATGGTCCTAGCTTCACCCAAAACATCAGTGTTTACTTCCTGAGTGGCATAACCCAATTTCTTCTTTTGCTGCTTAATCCCGATAGCGGTTACCACTACCTCATCAAGACTCTGCTGGTCTTCTTCTAATACAACATTGATTACGGAACGTCCGTTAACGGCTACTTCTTGAGCGGCAAAACCAATAAAGCTAAACTGTAACACATCATTTCCAGCAGCATTAATGGTATAGTTACCATCAAAATCCGCCACAGTACCTGTGGTAGTTCCTTTGATCATTACCGTGACACCAGGTAGCCCAAGTCCGGATACATCCGTGATTTGACCTTTTACCTGATCCTGTCCCATAGCTATAAAGGGACAGCTCATCAAGAGTAAAATTAAAATTGTAAAAACCTGTTTCATACGTTATTACGTTTGCGTGAGACTATTGAATATAAATAATTGAAATCCAGCTATTTGACAGCAGTTAAAAAGATATCTTGGGAGTATTTGATCGCAAAATTAGAAATCTGAATAGCACATGAATGAATTACTCAATTATCAATTCTTTAATTGAATTTTAAATCCTTAAGTAAAAATTAACAGTAAATCAGTGGTCCTTTTAGAAATGTCACTCTCCAAAAAATAAAACAATATTAATAATTGGAAAAATTAAATTTATAACATATTAAATCGCTATAGAAATAAATTAAAGCGTAAATTTATATTAATTAAAAATTAAAATTTGGGAAGGATGCAACAAAAAGTCCATTCCGCATAAATAAAAAAATTAATATTTGTAAACTTTTGCCTCTAGATAAAAAAAGCAGGTAGACCGCCACCTGCATTTTCAAATTAAATCAACCGCATATTTAAAATCTCTCTGACTTTTGTCTTAGTTTTTCACCAATAACTCTTTGGTCAGTTTATTCAAAGCTTCCACTTTATATTCAAAATCACCTTTTAGAGTATCCCTGTACAAATGAATGTTCTCCACCATTTCATTAATATCCTCAGGAATGATTTCCTCCAAAAGCTGCCTTAATCTTTTCGCAGTTGTTGGTGATTTGCCATTGGTACTGATGGCTATCTTGACATTACCTTTAGTTACAATTCCTCCCAAATAAAAGTCACAAAGCGCTGGGGTATCGGCAATGTTCACTAAAAGGTTTCTTGCCTTGGCATCCAAATGAATCTGTTTGTTCACATCCTTGTCATCAGTAGCACCGATCACAATATGCCTTCCATTCAAATATTTCTCCTTATAACTGTCTTCTACCAAGGCAATCGCATCACTCTGATCTGCAATCTTTTTGATTTCCGGAGAAATCTCTTTAGCCACGATCGTTACTTGCGCATTGGGACTTGACTTTAGCAAGAAAGACAATTTCTCTAATCCAACATTTCCCGCTCCTACAATCAGCGTATTCAGTTGCGCCACTTTAAGGAACACAGGGTAAAGTTCGTTCATTTTTATATGCTATTTAGTGGTTAAAATAATGTCAGGACACGTGTTTATCCTGACATCTGTAGTGAGGATGCACGGCATCACACACGAATGGCTTCTCTATAAATTTCCATCAATTTAGGACTTTCTCGCACAACATCCCCAACTATGATAACAGCTGGAGCTCCAATCCCAGAACTATGTACTTTTTCTTCTATATTACAGATGTAGCCTGCTACAATTCTTTCAGCATCTGTCGTTCCATTTTGAATCAAAGCAATAGGCGTGTCTTCTTTCCCATTTAGGCTAAATTCATCGACAATTTCCCTAAGCTTTCTAGTACCCATCAAAATCACAACTGTCGCGGTGGATTGGGCAGCAATCTTGATGTCTCTGGATAGCTGTCCCGATGAAGTGGTCCCCGTAATCACCCAAAAACTCTCCGAGACGCCTCTCTTGGTAACGGGGATTCCTTGTAAAGCAGGAACTGCCACACTGGAAGTTATCCCTGGAACTACTTCTGTTTCTATCCCAAACTGTTGAACATAGTCTATTTCTTCAGCTCCACGCCCAAAGACAAATGGATCACCTCCTTTTAACCGAACAACATGCCCATATTTAAGAGCATATTCAACAATCAACTTGTTGGTTTCCTCTTGAGGATTCATTTTGCTCCCATGACGTTTGCCCACAAAAACTTTAATGGCATTTTCTGTGGCATGCTTTAATAAAGATTTATCCACCAAGGCATCATACAATACCACATCTGCCTTGCCCAGTGCTAAAATCCCTTTCAAGGTAATCAATTCTGGATCACCAGGACCAGCACCTACAAGCGTAAGTTTTGGCTTGACTCCACCTGTCATGCTTCTACCTCCTTCGCTCTGAAATCACTGATCAAATGATATACTTTTTCTGCTTTTTTATAATAGGCTTTGGCAAACTCCTCTGTAGGCTCATTTCTTTGGATTTCATAAACTACATCCGCGAAACTACTTCCCAAATCTATCTTGCCTGTCGCGACAAATGTCTCATCAAATTGGTTGACAATATCTGCATAGGAATTGGTTTTCTTACCTTCAGAAACCAAAATAGCTTTTGCCGTATTTACCAAAGTGGCATAGGTATGATAGATACTATCAGACCACTTCTGGTCATTGATACTATCTTCAGCATTGGCCAGTTTCTCACGCGCTTCTAAGAGTAAAGTTGCCACCAAATCAATCACTACACCGGCACATTCTCCTACGCCAACGGCTTTCACATAAGGCTGTTCATTACCCCAATCAATGAAATCTGCATCTACCACATCCTCTGTACTGGCCAAAGGCTTGAGATTTTCATAGAAATACATCTGTCCTTGACGGTCATAGTAATCTACAAATGCCTCTCCGCTTGCTGCATTCTTATCATAATCATCCAAAATAACCCTCAGTGCTTGGGGAGCTCTTTTACTTGGGATTTTGATAACTTTATCCGCAAATCTTCCTTCACCATCACCTAAAGTAGCACCACCCAAAAGCACCTGCAATGCTGGGATCACTGATTTGCCCACTTTTATGGACATACCCTGGAATCCAATAGACGCCATATTATGCTGACCACATGCATTCATACAACCTGAAATCTTGATGGTCAAATCCTTATTGAACAAGTGCTGAGGATATTCCTTGAAGATCACCTCTTCCAAAATGTGAGCAGCCCCTGTGCTGCTAGCGATTCCCAAATTACAAGTATCCGTACCTGGGCAGGCAGTCAGGTCAGCAAGTGTATTGTAGCCATAGGCCACAAAATCCAATTCCTCCAATTGCTGATAGAAGAATGGCAGGGCTTCTTCTTTTACATCCCTGATCAGGATATTTTGTCGCAGCGTCAAACGAATCTCGTCGTTGGCATATTTGCTGACCAAATCCGCTAGCTTTCTAGCTTTATCTGTATAAAAATCTCCCAAATGAACTTTGATACCAATAGACACATAACCTGCTTGCTTCTGAGGAATCACGTTAGTTTTCAACCATCTCTCATAGGCTTCGCCCTGAGGCGCAGTTACACTTGGAATTTCAGGATTTGGCAATTGTTGTTTCTCCTCATAGCTTTTATAATCAATCGGATATGATTGGAACTGAAGTGCTTTTTGCTCCTCCTCCACTAGTTGTAAGAATGCTTCCACACCAATTTCCTTGATAAGGAATTTCATTCTCGCTTTCATCCTTTTGGCTCTTTCTCCATGACGGTCAAAGATCCTTACTACGCCTTCGATAAAAGGAATTAATTGATCAGTTTCTAGAAAATCAGTGATGATGTCTGCATTTCTTGGTTGAGAACCAAGACCACCTCCAAGCATTACCTTAAAGCCTCTTACTTCTTCACCATTGACGGTTTTGATCTTTGGGATAAAACCCAAGTCATGAAGATAGGTCAAAGCAGTATCCTCCTCACTGGAAGAAAAGGCCATTTTGAACTTTCTTCCCATCTCTTGAGAAATTGGGTTTCTCAACATGTAGCGGAATGTGGCATCTGCGTAAGGTGTTACGTCAAACGCTTCCTTAGGATCTACGCCTGCAGTTTCTGAAGCGGTTACATTCCTAACCGTATTACCACAAGCTTCCCTCAAGGTCACATCATCCTTCTCCAATTCGGCCCATAGTTCCGGTGTGCGGTCAAGGCTTACGTAATGGATTTGGATATCTTGACGCGTGGTGATGTGTAATCTTCCCGTGGAATATTCATCGGATACCTTACAGATTCTATGCAGCTGCTTGCCTGTCACCTTACCATATGGCAATTTGATCCGAATCATCTGCACACCTTGCTGACGCTGGCCATAAACGCCTCTTGCCAGTCTTAGGCTTCTGAATTTTTCTTCATCTATCTTACCGTCCTTGAAAAGTGCAATCTTCTTTTCTAGTTCGATAATATCTTTTTCCACGAGTGGATTTTCAATTTCTGTTCTAAAACTTTGCATAGTGGTTGTTGTGTTTTGGTTGTTGTTGAATGATCTCAAGAGACATTTACTTGTCCTCTGGATCTTTCTACTGGATGAACCCTACACTGGTCGTATCATAGGAACTTTCATCGATCAAAATAAAGCTTCCGTTAGACTTGCTTTCTTTGTAAGGGTCAAAGTGAATAGGCTTACTCAACCTAAAATTCACTTTACCGATATCATTTAACTTCAACTGATCCGCTGCTTCTCCTCCGGAGAAATCTGTGTGTACCAAGCCCTCTATGCTGTCCACTTTGGCTAAAACTTGGTTCACGCCATGTTGAAGAATATATTTTGCACCAATTTTCAAAGGTTTACTGTTCACCTGACAAATGGTAGCGGATAGTTGCTTTTCTGATTTCGGAAGTTCGCTGGATTTTACCAACATGTCCCCTCTGCTTACATTTACTTCGTCTTCCAAAGTAATCGTAATGGAGCTTCCAGGCACTGCTTCATCAAACTCCTGATCAAAGAAATGAATGGCTTTGACTTTAGTTGTGGTAAATGTTGGCAAAACAGTTACCTCATCTCCAACAGCAATATTTCCTCCGTAAAGCTTACCCGCAAATCCCCTGAAATCATGATGGGCATCTGTCTTTGGCCTTACTACATATTGTACGGAAAAACGCGCTGCACTGTGGTCTTCTAACTCGTCAATCTCTAAATCTTCCAGATAATCCAACAAGGAAGGTCCTTGATACCAATCCATTTTATCTGATCCGGTAGCGATATTATCTCCATGAAGTGCACTTACAGGAATAAATGTCACCTGGTCATCATTGTAATCACTCTTTTCTATCAGTCCTTCAAAATCCGCCTTGATATCTTCAAAAACCTGTTGGTCAAAGTCCACCAAATCCATTTTGTTAATTGCCACAATGACATGGCCTACACGAAGTAGGTTATTGATAAAAAAGTGACGGTAAGTTTGCTCTATCACACCTTTTCTGGCATCAATCAGGATTATAGCCACTTGCGAAGTAGAGGCTCCAGTAACCATATTTCTGGTATACTCCACGTGACCTGGGGTATCCGCGATGATGTAATTTGTCTTTTGGGTATTGAAGTAAATATGCGCTACATCAATGGTAATGCCTTGCTCCCTCTCAGCCACCAATCCATCAGTAGCCAAGGAAAAATCAAGATAATCAAATCCTTTTTGCTTACTGTTCCGCTCAATAGCTTCCAGTTTATCTGTTGTCAAGGATTTGGTATCATAAAGCAGTCTACCGATAAGTGTGCTCTTTCCATCATCCACACTACCAGCTGTAGCTATATTAATCAGTTTTCTATTTTCAGTACTCATTGTTTTCTTTTTAGGGAATTTGAAATGTGGCAAAAGGGTCAACGTTAAATGAAATGCCGCTGAGTTCAAGCGTTGGTCATTCTAGAAATATCCCACTTTCTTCCTGCTCTCCATCGCTGCTTCAGAGCGTTTATCATCAATTCTTGCTCCACGTTCAGAGATCGTACTGGCCCTGATTTCATCCACTACCTCCTCCAAGGTTTCCGCTTCTGAAAGCACTGCTGCAGTACAGGTCATATCCCCTACCGTTCTAAATCGAACCATTCTTTCTTCCACCTCTTCATGCTCCTCACGATAAACATGTTCAGACGCTGTCCAGATCATACCATCTCTCACAAAAGTCTCTCTCCTGTGTGCGAAATAGATGGAAGGAATCTGGATATTTTCTGTCTTAATATATTCCCACACATCCAACTCAGTCCAGTTGGAAATAGGGAAAGCCCTTACATTCTGACCCTGATGAACCTTTCCATTTAACATGTCAAAAAGCTCTGGTCTTTGGTTTTTCTCATCCCACTGCCCAAAATCATCTCGAACGGAAAAAACGCGCTCTTTAGCCCTCGCCTTTTCCTCATCTCTCCTTGCCCCACCGATACAAGCATCAAACTTGAACTCTTCAATAGCATCTAACAACGTGGTAGTCTGAAGTGAATTTCTACTGGAATAGCGACCTTTCTCTTCCTGTACTTTCCCTTGATCAATGGCATCTTGTACATTCCGAACGATCAATTCCAGTCCCAATTCCTCTACCAACTGATCTCTGAATCGGATGGTTTCCGGAAAGTTATGTCCCGTGTCCACATGCAACAAAGGGAAAGGAATTTTTGCAGGATAAAAAGCTTTTTGAGCCAATCTTACAAGGGTGATCGAGTCCTTACCTCCAGAAAACAACAATACAGGTCTTTCGAACTGTGCAGCCACTTCTCTGATAATCTGAATGGATTCGGCTTCTTTAGGATTTGGAACAAATATATTCTTCATGCTTAAAATCTATTTTATATGTAAACCACATTCTTTTTTTGAACTTTCCCACCACCATCTGCCGGCACGTGGGTCCTCTCCAGGCTCGATCGCCCGGGTACAAGGGGCACAGCCAATGCTGATGAAACCCTTGTCATGAAGTGGGTTATAGGGTATTTTATTGTCATTGATGTATTGCAGCATATCATCCATGCTCCAATCCAATAGGGGGTTAAACTTCATGATTTGATTACCTTGATCCCATTCAAGCTTTCTCATCTCACTTCTGTTTTCACTTTGCTCAGCTCTCAAACCAGTGATCCAGATGCTGTTACCAGCAAGGGCTCTCTTCAATGGCTCCACCTTGCGGACATAACAGCAGCTTTTCCGATTCTCAGTAGACTCATAAAAGCCATTGATACCATTCTCAATGACCAACTTCTCTACAGAAGTGGTGTTGGGGTAGTAAGGCTTGATTTTGATTTTGTATTTACTTTCAGTCCTTGAAAGAAGGTCATACGTTTCATAAAAAAGTCTTCCGGTATCTAATGTAAATATCTTTACCGGAAGGTTATTTTTCGCGATGATTTCGGTAATCACCTGATCTTCCTGCCCAAGAGAAGTGGAAAACACCACTTTACCTGGAAACAACTCACACAACTGGGCAATACCCTCAGCTATGGGAAGATTATCAACACGTATAGACAAGTCTTTTAAAAGGTTCTTCTTCATCTTCAATTATTTATCTGTTTGAGATTTTAGCCCAAGCTCTTTCATGGAAATAATAAAGTACCATTTTACTTACTACTTCTATCGAGCCTATTGACAGGGCGGTTTTTATTTGACCGGTTATGATATAAGAAATAACCATAGTGTCAATGGTTCCCACCAATCTCCAGGAAATAGACTTCACCACGCTTTTGATGTTACTGTCTTTTCCCTCTTCATCTTCAAACCATTTTTTGATTGATTGATCAAAAATCATAGGTTTTATAATTTGTTGAAATACAAAAGTATATAAAACCTATAAAAAAAGTAGGGTTTGTAGGAAAATTTTTTTACTCCTTATCCAGTATATCAGATAACGTCTTGTTTTCCAGTATATTAAGTGTCTCATCTCTCACTTGAATCATCACTTTATTTAACCCGCACTTTACTTGATCTTTACATTCTTCACAAGCTTCATAGTAGTTCAAACTGACACAAGGCAACAAAGCTATCGGTCCATCTAAAAGCCTGATAATTCTTGACAATGGGATATCCTTAGGCTCTTTGATGAGATAATAACCTCCACCTTTTCCTTTTTTACTTCCAAGAAAACCTGCCTTTTTTAATTCCAGCAAAATATTTTCCAGAAACTTATGCGATATACCGTGTTCGGTAGCAATATCCTGTATCAACACGGACCCTTCTTCTTTATGCTTTCCAAGATAGGTCAAAGCATGGAAAGCATATTTGGTTTTTTTGGATAACATCTTACAAAAATAAAATAATTCCTGAAACCACCCCATTTCTGATTTTTTTTCATGAAATCTTTTTCAGTAAGAAATTCATTAGCAAAGAAAAACCTCCATAGAAGTACATCCATGGAGGCTTTCAGCTATGATTCCATAGATTAAATCATATCCACACTTCTCTTCACAAACTCAGTCAGATCTTTACCAGAAAGCATTCCTTGTGAAAGCATCGCCAAATCAAAAGCTTGCTTGGCTAGCTTTGCTTGCGTTTCTTCACCCTCTGCCTTAAGGATCTTATCGATCACCTTGTGATTACCATTAATGGCCACTTTATAGCTATCAGGCATGGCACCATAAAAGCCCATTCCGCCACCAGTCTGCGCCATGTCCTTCATTCTCCGCATAAATTCCTCCATCGTAATGGTGACAGGAAGTTCATCAGGACTTAGCCCTTCCACCTCGACCGAATAGCTTTGGTTACCAATGGCTTTTTCAAAAATCTCCTTGACCGCCTTACTTTGATCTTCTGTAAGCACGTTTGCGGTAGCATCATCTTTTTTGATCAACTTATCCACTACATCTGCATCCACACGCTTCAAGGATGTTTTCTCTAGCTTCTGTTCCAAATTATTGATAAAGTGACTATCTATAGGTGAATCCAAAACCAATACATCATAGTCCTTCTTGTTAGCTGACTGAATAAAGGCATCCTGCTTCTCAGCATCTGTGCTGTACAAGAAAATAGCCTGACCATCCTTATCGGTTTGATTAGCCTTTACCTTCTCCTGATATTCAGCAATAGTAAAATGCTCTCCTTTGGTATTGGTCAGTAAAGCAAAATCTTTCCCTTTGTCGTAGAATTTATCTTCACTGATCATTCCATACTTGACAAATAGCCCTATATCACTCCATTTGGATTCATAAGATGTTCTGTCTTTCTTAAACAGTTCAGCCAGCTTGTCCGCCACTTTTTTGGTGATGTAGCTATTGATTTTCTTCACATTACCATCCGCTTGCAAAAAGCTTCTGGATACGTTCAATGGAATATCAGGAGAATCAATTACCCCATGTAACAACATCAGAAATTCAGGCACAATATCCTTTACTTCGTCAGTAATGAATACCTGACGAGAAAATAGCTTGATCTTGTTCCTCTGCAGCTCAAATTCGTTCTTGACCTTAGGAAAATAAAGCACTCCTGTCAGGTTAAATGGATAATCCACATTTAGGTGAATCCAGAAAAGTGGATCTTCACTCATTGGATATAGTTCCTTATAGAAAGACAAGTAATCCTCATCTTTTAAATCACTTGGAGACTTCGTCCAAATTGGCTCAGTGGTATTGATAATATTATCAACCTCTACAGATTTGTACTTCGTCTTACCTTCATCATCTTTACCATCTTCTACACTTTCCGTCTTGGTCTCAAACTTGATAGGAACCGGCAAAAACTTACAATACTTGTCTAGAATTTCCTGTAGCTTCCACTTGTCCAAAAATTCCTCAGACTCCTCATTGATGTGGAGCGTTATCTCTGTACCTCTTTCAGTTCGATCCCCAGCAGAAATTTCAAATGAGGTACTTCCATCACATGTCCATTTGGCAGGCTCAGCTCCTTCTTGATAAGACAAGGAGTGAATGTCAACACGATGGGCCACCATAAAGGCTGAGTAAAAGCCTAATCCAAATTTACCGATGATCTCATTGGCATCTTTGGCATCCTTGAATTTCTCCACGAACTCAGTCGCGCCGGAAAACGCAATTTGGTTGATGTATTTTTTGATCTCTTCAGCCGTCATACCAAGCCCTTTGTCAGCTATGGTGATGGTCTTCTTCTCCTTGTCAAAGCTAACCTCTACGGTAATATCTCCCAGCTCTCCTGAATACTGTCCAAGCTGCGCCAATCTTTTGATCTTCTGAGTAGCATCCACTGCATTGGAAACCAACTCTCTCAAAAAAATCTCATTATCTGAGTACAGAAACTTCTTAATGATCGGAAATATGTTCTCGGTATGGATCGAGATTGTACCTTTCTCCTGCATAATTATATAGATTTTGAATGTTTTTCGATTTAACTATTTCCATCATATCAAGGCTCGTTCCAATCCATTTTCTGTGTCAAATTGACAGCCCACTTGACAACCAATGACAGTAAGAAATCACCACTGGTAAAAACTATTAAGTCGCCGGAAACATTTTAATTAAATCCTGCGTTTATTACGAAAAGGCTTTATTTATCATCAAATAACATTTTTTTGATATTAAAAATAATTATATTTAACTAATTGAATTTCTAAAACCCAAATATTTCCGACTTTAATCCGCTGCAAAAGTCAGTTGGACTTTATATTATCATGTCAATTTTTACAGTGTATGAAGATAGTTATCATCAGTGAATGCAAAGCAAGAGAAATGCTTGTATTGGAGAAAATTCTCCTCCATTACCCTAGGGCAGTGGTATTGCAACCTACTTTTTCCAAAAACAAAAAAAGAAGAAATTGGAAAGGACTACTTAGAAGAGGCCTTATCAAGGCAAGGTATGGAAAGCTAAAAAAAGCACTTTATAGCAATAAAAAATTACCGGAAATAGTCAACCGCATTCCCTTTGAGGCTCAAAAAATAAATTCTGAAGAAGGAATAAATTTCTTAAAGCGACTATCCCCAGACCTATTGATTACTTGCAGAGCTCCATTACTCAAGGAGGATGTAATCAACATACCATCAATCGCCTCCGTGAATGTCCATTACGGAATCTCACCCAAATACAGGGGTAATGACACCTTATTTTGGCCGCTATTTCATAAAGACTACGATTATATTGGAGGCTGTCTTCATCACATTAACAAAGGAGTAGACACTGGAAATTTGTTGGCGGAAGTTTACCCTGCCCTAAACAAAGATGATTCAGAAACCTCCATTGACATCAAAACATCAGAATTACTTGGAGAGACTATTGTAAAGTATTTGCAAAAATTGGAAACAACTCATAGAATAATCCCGGGAGTAAAGCAGCTAAGCAAAGGCCAAAACTTTAAAGCAGTAGACCGCGGCATTCGCCAGAGCCTCCAGCTTATATTTAGAGAAATAGCAGGCAAGCAACAAATACCTAATCGACAAGAAAAAGTAGTCACGCATTTTGAAGAAGAGAGTATTAGTATTTTTGCTTAAGCCTTCCTAGCCTTTCCAACAAGATAGTTTCACAGTCATTCGATTATGCCATATAATTTATTAAATTGTATGGCATATAAACCCAAAAACAGAATGGCATTTTATCATAAACTAGGCAACATTCCGCCTAAAAGACATACCCAATTTAAGCAAGCTGACGGAAGCTTGTACAAGGAAGAACTGGTAAGTTCAAAAGGTTTTTCGGGAATCTATTCCATTTTGTACCATATCCATAACCCTAATCAAGTGAAATCCATTGGTAAACCCAAGGCCTTTGACTGGGAGATTGCAAAAGAATATGGGTTAAAACAAACACACCTCAACACTTCTGATATAAGCACCACCGGCAAAGACTACCTTCACGCCAGAAAAATACTTCTAAAAAACAGTGATGTAATGATGGGGATCTGTATTCCCGAAGATCGAAAAATGGATTATTTCTTCAAAAATGCAGATGGAGACGAAGTAATATTTATCCATGAAGGGAATGGCACTTTGCTTTCACAATTTGGCCGCTTGCAGGTAAAACCAGGTGATTATGTTGTGATACCAAGAACTACCATTTATAAGTTTGAATGGAAGAAAGGTAAGGTAAAGTTACTGGTGATTGAATCGGCCAGCCCAATCGAAACCGTCAGAAGATATAGGAATGAAGTAGGCCAGCTCCTCGAGCACTCCCCTTACTGTGAAAGGGATATCAGAGTTCCAGACAAGTTACAAATAGAAAAAGAAAAAGGCGACTACCTAGTTCAAATCAAAAAACAGGAGCAATTACATCAATATACTTACGAACACAGCCCCTTAGATATAGTTGGCTGGGACGGATACTTATTCCCTTATGCCCTTTCCATCCATGATTTTGAACCCATCACGGGAAGGATCCATCAGCCACCACCAGTCCACCAAACATTTCAGTCAACCGGCTTTGTCATTTGTTCCTTTGTCCCTAGGCTGTTTGACTATCATCCTTTATCCATTCCTGCACCTTATAATCATTCCAATATAGATTCTGACGAGGTATTATATTATGTGGATGGAGAGTTTATGAGCAGAAAAGGTATCAATAGAGGCTCATTCACCCTGCATATGGGAGGTTTACCCCATGGACCGCATCCCGGAACCGTTGAAAAAAGCATTGGAAAGAAAAAAACAGAGGAAACAGCTGTCATGTTGGATACTTTCAAATCGCTTTACCTTACCCAAGATGCTTTGAGATTTGTGGACAAAAACTACCCCATGAGTTGGTCTGAATAGCCCATTAAACTTTGAAAGCCTTGTATCTTTCTGGCTGCTTTCCCCAGCCTTGCTTTTAATTTCCCTATCTTTGCAGATTCAAATCAATTTAACACACATGAGGCTTCATTCCAATACCGTATACGGAGTTGTCAATGCCATAGACGAAATTTTCAACAATCAGCAATATGCTGACAAGGTGATAGAAAGAACGCTGAAATCCAATCCTAAATGGGGCTCAAGGGACAGAGGATTTATCGCTGAATCTGCCTATGAAATGGTCAGATGGTGGCGTTTGATCAATGAGGTCAGTCCTACAGATGACTTGTTCCATCTTTTTGCCACTTATTGGTTAATGCAGGGGAACGAAGTGCCACCTTGGAGGGAATTTGAGGGCATAGATGTCGACAAAGTAAAGCAGCGCTACGAAGCAATTTCTAGTAGAGCAGTACTACAGTCCATTCCTGATTGGATGGACGAAATGGGCTCCGAATTGTTGGGTGATAAATGGGATGATGAAATCAATGCACTCAACGAGCAAGCCCAAGTAGTCATCAGAGCCAATTCTTTAAAAATAACCCGCGAGGATTTAGCCAATCGCCTTAAAGAAGAAAATATCGAAACGTTTGCACCCAAAGGATATCGGGATGCCCTGGTCCTTGCGAAAAGACAAAATATATTCAGAAACCCCGCTTTTAAGGAAGGACTCTTCGAAGTGCAGGACGCCTCTTCCCAATTGGTAGCCGATGCTTTGGACGCTCAACCAGGAATGCGGGTAATCGATGCATGCGCGGGAGCTGGAGGCAAATCCTTACACCTGGCCGCACTAATGCAAAACAAAGGTAAAATCCTCTCGATGGATGTAGAAGAGTGGAAACTCAAAAACACCAAACTAAGAGCGAGGAGAAACGGCATTAGCATCATTGAAACCAAGACGATTGAAGGCAGCAAAACGATTAAAAGATTGGCGAATTCCGCTGATAGATTACTATTGGACGTTCCTTGTTCTGGCATGGGTGTTTTAAGAAGAAACCCTGATACCAAGTGGAAACTTAGCCCAGAATCCATTTCAAATGTACGGCTAATCCAACAAGACATCCTACAAGGTTACAGCTCAATGGTCAAATCTGGGGGAGTAATGATCTACGCTACTTGTAGTATTTTGCCAACAGAAAATCAAATGCAAGTAGAGCAATTCCTTCAAAGTGACAAAGGTCAAAACTTCAAACTACTTGAAGATCAAAAAGTTTTGGCTCATGAAAGTGGTTTTGATGGATTTTACATCGCCAAGCTTCAACGAAAGTAAATTTGGCATGCTAGGGAAATGACTTTCAATATCGAGCATTTCCCTAGTTTACACACCTACAACTTCCCTGTTTACTTTCCAAAGAATATTCCTTCAGGACTTATTTTTTAGCCGAAAATTTAAATTATTTTTCAACTATCGTTGATTCACATTCAAATTTGTTTGTATCTTTGACGGGCAAATAGGGTTCCTTAACCAAGTTTGCCATGAATCTAAATACCGATAAATTCCTCTTCGAAGCACTCACCTATGACGACGTGCTTTTGGTGCCTGGATACTCAGAAGTACTCCCACGCGACACCGACACTTCCACTCAACTTACTAAAAAAATCAGGCTAAACATTCCGTTGGTTTCTGCGGCTATGGATACCGTTACCGAAGCAGAATTGGCCATTGCCATTGCTTTGGAAGGTGGCTTAGGCTTTATCCATAAAAATATGACCATTGAGCAGCAAGCAGCTCAAGTAAGGAAAGTAAAACGTTCCCAAAGTGGAATGATCCTGGATCCTATCACCCTTCAAATTGACGCCAAAGTAAAAGATGCGGAAGCCATTATGAGGGAATTCCATATTGGAGGTATTCCTGTCGTGGATAAAGACAGAAGTCTAATGGGCATCATCACCAACAGGGACTTGAGGTTTATCAAAGACCAACAAAGACCAGTAAAGGAAATCATGACTTCTGCCAACCTGATCACTGCCAAAGCAGGAATCACTTTGGAACAAGCAGAAGAAATCCTTCAAGAGCATAAAATCGAAAAACTTCCTATCATAGACGAGGACAATAAGTTAACTGGCTTGATCACTTATAAGGATATCCTTAAAAGAAAAGACAAGCCTAATGCTTGTAAAGATGAATATGGCAGACTGAGAGTAGGAGCAGCTGTGGGTGTAACTGCAGATATTGTAGATAGGGTGCAGGCATTGAAAGATGCTGGAGTTGACGTTGTCTCGATCGATACAGCTCATGGCCACTCTAAAGGAGTAATCGATACCTGTAAAAAAATTAAAGAAACTTTCCCTGACCTTGAAGTTATTGTAGGAAATATTGCCACTCCTGAAGCTGCCAAAGCGCTAGCTGAAGCAGGTGCAGATGCAGTGAAAGTAGGTGTTGGGCCTGGTAGTATCTGTACCACTAGGGTGATCGCCGGAGTTGGAGTTCCACAGCTATCAGCTGTTTTTGAATGTGCCAAGGCACTTGAAAACACTGGGGTACCAGTTATCGCCGATGGAGGAATTCGCTATTCAGGAGATTTGGTGAAAGCAGTTGCTGCAGGTGCAAGTTCTATTATGATCGGTTCATTACTCGCTGGAACAGAAGAGGCTCCTGGAGAAATGATCATCTATCAAGGCAGAAAATTCAAAACGTATCGTGGCATGGGCTCTTTGGAAGCTATGGAATCAGGGTCCAAAGACCGCTACTTCCAAGATGCGGAAGACAATATCAAAAAACTGGTACCAGAAGGTATCGTGGGAAGAGTAGCTTTTAAAGGCCTAGTATCAGAGGTACTGTATCAACTGGTAGGTGGACTTCAAGCAGGTATGGGCTACTGTGGCACGCAAACTGTTATTGACCTTCAGAAAAATGGAAAGTTTGTAAAAATAACCGCTGCAGGTGTTCATGAATCCCACCCACATGACATCAGCATCACAAGGGAAGCTCCAAACTACAGTGTGAAAGGATAAGAAGGAAAATAACTTCATAAGAAAGCAAAGGCGATCCCATATGGGATCGCCTTTGCTTTTTCAATCATTTCGAAATCAACTTAAGCTTAAATAAAAAAAGAGCTCATCGTAGATTGAGCTCTTATTAAAATTATATCTGACTTGACTGATCAATCCATTCCAAGAAAATCCACCTCGAACACCAATACGGAATTGGCAGGAATTTTTTCGCGATCTACGTCCCTGTATGCATAAGGGGAAGGAATAATGATTACTCCTTTGGATCCACTTCTAAGCCTTTTGAAACCCAAGCTGAAGCCATAAATAGCTCCAGAAGAAGTTGAATTAGAAGCGCTAACCACATAGAACGGAAAAGGATTGTACTCATCCCCTTCCTCATGCAGGCCATTTTCCTCCGCTACAGACTGAATATTGGTATCAAAAACAGTCCCATCAGTTAACTTGCCTACAAAATTGGTATAAACCAAATTACCATTAAAAGGTCTTGAGCCAGCTCCTTCCTCCTGTACAATAATTACCACTCCACTAGGGTCATGGATCCTGTACAGACTATCGTATTCAGCAGTTTCCAAGTATTCAGCAATCTTCACACTGTCTTTCTCCAAATTCCCCGCCACGTCATAAACCGGACCTAAATCATAAGGATTATTGGGCTCACAAGAAATCATCCCTGCTATCAACATCAAACCTAATATCCCAAAAATATACTGCTTCATATTACTTTAAAGTTGTACTAGTCTTTATCAATTTCCTTTAGATCTAAATCAAAGATCAATACTGAATTGGCTGGTATCCGACTAGAAATCTCTGAATTACCATAACCATAATAAGAGGGCATAATCACCCTTGCCTTATCGCCTTCTTCCATTTTCGAAAGCCCAAAGATCACCCCAGAAATTAAATTATTGTAACCATAGATGTATTCCAAAGGCTCATAATCCCTTTCTGAGGAGTAAATGCCATTTTCTCGAGCTACTGCTTCAAGCGAAGTATCAAAAACAGTTTCATCTAATAGCATGCCGGTATAATCCACATGCAAGCTATCATCTTTTTCCGGAAGAACACCTGAATAAGAAAGATACTCCCACAAAATCACTATGCCAGTTGTTTCATCCTGATAGAAATCTACAAATTGATAGTCTGTCTGCTCCAAATAAGTATCTATTTTAGCAAGATCTTTTTGATATATTTCTTGGGCAGTTTCCTGATCAGAAATACAAGAAGCAAACAGCCCTGAAATAAGGGCTGCTGCAAATATCACAATAAGATTTTTCATTCAATTACTTCTGAACATCCACTACTTCAACGTCGAAAACCAAAATAGAGTTTGGCTTAATGACCTCTCCAGCCTGTCTAGGGCCATAAGCTAAAGTAGATGGGATCAACAATTTTGCTTTACTTCCACCTTTCAATAACTGCAAACCTTCATCCCAACCAGGAATCACTCTTCCTTGGCCTACCATTACACTGAAAGGCTCATAAGGACGACCCTCATTGAAGATATCATTTTCTTTGGCCACTTCTTCTACACTAGTATCGAACACTGTTCCGTCAAGCACATAACCTGTATAGTTTACAGAAACAGTATTTCCATCTTCCACCGATTCGCCATCACCTTCCTCTTCAATGATATAGAAAAGACCAGATTCCGTCTTTGTCGCATTCAGGTTGTTTTCTGCCATATAGTCCTGAATCGTTTTGATATCAGTGGCCAGTTGCTCTTCAGACTTTTTCTCCATTTTGGCACGTTGCTTCTCTTGCACCTTACTCATGAAGTCCTGCATCTCAGATTCATCCAAGATATCTGTCACCCCGATGTTCAAGGTCACGGTCTCATCAGCGCTTAAGAATGGCGGCGTATTCATCTCACCAAAAATTTTGGATGCAGTAGAGGAGAATTGGATGCTGTCGCCTTTACAAAGATTGGAAAAAATCTCATCGATCCCTGGTCTTACCTTAGTGGTATCATACCTTTTGATAGAATCATTGTGCATCATATAAGCTGGTGCACCATTTTCTATACTTGAGATAAAGACGGAGTCCTTACTGTTTTTAGCTGTAAATTCATAAATTACAAACTGGCCATTTTCTGGCTTTTCAGTACCCTCTTCGATGTAAGTATACTCTGTCCCATCTTCAGTGGTTTTGCTCTTTTGACAAGATACTACGCCGAAACATGTTGCCAACACACCTGCTGACAACATCAAACTTTTAATGTTTTTCATTGACTAACTCTAGTTGATTTAATAATCTTTCCTGATTTTCTTTTATTAATTTTTCAAATTTCTCAATTGTCTCCTTAAGTGGCAAGTCTGATTTGCCACCAGCGGCATTTTTGTGCCCTCCACCATTGAAATATTTTGCTGCAAACTTGTTTACTGCAATATCTTCCACAGACCTGAAGGAAATCTTGACACCGTCTTTACGCTCGGTAAACAAAGCGGCTATTTTTATCCCATCCAATGAAAGGGCATAATTTACTAATCCCTCCGTATCACCCGTACGTGAATCATATTTCTTAAGATCTCTTTTAGAAATCCAAAAATATGCAGTACGAAGATCATTGTGAATGATCAATCTTCTACTTAAGGCAAAACCTATAAACTTTAGACGGTTTACGGAATTGGTATCGTATATCAAACGGGATATTTTTGCATTGTCAGCGCCCAAGCCAATCAACTCAGCCGTGACCATATGCACATGCTTGGTGGTATTTGGATGGCGAAAACCTCCTGTATCAGTCATGATACCCGAGTACAGGCAATCTGCGATGTCAGCATCAATGAGATCTTTATCCCCCAATTTAACAATCAGGTCAAAAACCAACTCACAGGTAGCAGCAGCCTCTGTGCTCCAATACCTAAAATCCGCAAAATCTTCCGGGTCTAGGTGATGATCAATATTCACTTTGACAGCGGTGGATTGTTTGACCATCTCCCCTAGTTCATTGATCCTGCTAAGACAGGAAAAATCAAGGCAAATGACCATTTCAGCAGCTGTCATTTTATCATTGATTTCCTTTGCATGGCCCTTCTCCTCAAAGTTAAGTACTTCATCATTACCTTTCATCCAATACAAAAAGGAAGGATAATCAGAAGGCGTAATCACAGTTACCTCATGATTTTTTTTCTTGAGGTAATTGGCCATCCCAAGGGATGATCCCAAAGCATCTGCATCGGGCTTATGATGTGTGGTGATTACGATTTTCTTTGGTGAGGACAGTAGTTTTTTAAATGACTCTAACTCTAGCATCTACATTATTTTAGTAGCACTTTTCACAGTACACAAGATGCAAAGGTCATTATAATTTTTTAAAAATCCCAATTTATATAAGCCACTAAAAATGAATAAGATAACCTACAAATAACCTCATATACCATGACTTTCCATTAAAAACACTATTTTTGCAGCCGAAATATAAACCTTATATTCTAAATAAATACAAATGGCAAGTAACAGAACATTCACTATGATCAAGCCTGATGCTTTCGGCGCAGGTAATTCAGGTGCGATCCTTAAAATGATCGAAGAGGCAGGATTCAAAATTGTAGCTATCAAAGCCACTCAGCTTACAGCTGAGCTAGCAGGTAAATTCTACGCTGTACATAAGGAGCGTCCTTTTTACAATGACCTTTGCAACTACATGTCTTCAGGCCCTATCATCGCTGCCATCCTTGAAAAAGACAATGCAGTGGAAGACTTTAGAAAATTGATCGGTGCTACCAACCCTGCTGATGCAGCTGAGGGAACCATCCGTAAGTTGTTTGCCAAGTCTATCGAAGCAAATGCCGTTCACGGCTCTGATTCTGACGAAAATGCCGAAATCGAAGGAAACTTCTACTTCAGCCAATTCGAAAGAGTACTATAATATCACTCTAAACTCCTCTGGAAAAACAGGGGAGTTTTACTTTTCACAGGCTCCTTCTGTCCAAGACCTCACTCCAGCAGCAGCTGCATAACAGTCATTTGCATAAGTCTTTCCATCACATCCACAAACTGGCGCATAGATTTCATAGCAAGCAGCGCTAGGATTGATTTTATCCGGATCAATGCAATTATCTCCTGCACCAGGTTCATTGTCTTCACACTGAAAGGCTAGTAATAGTATCACTCCAGCTATTAAGTAAAGCTTTTTCATTTTTAAGAACTTTATTGCTACTGCCTAGACGCAAGTCTATCAAAAACTGATACAATGAAAACTCAATTGGAGTCAGCTGATTGATTGCCTTACAGAAGGCCTTTGCTTATTTCTTTTTGAAAAAAACCTGCCTGATCCACCTTGGCAAAAAGATCGCTCCCAAAAGTAAATAGGGATAGTAGGACAACATCCTCCACAGGATGCTGGTTACAAAGGTGTAATTGGACAAAAACTCATAAAAGAACTGGGCAAAGAAGAATTCTGCCGTTCCACTGCTGCCTGGTGTTGGAGAAATCATCATCACGATCCACATGATAATTTGCCTTGCAAATACGATAATGTGCTGTGACAAACTCAGGTCCACATAAGCTGTTATCAGTGCATTCAGCATCAAGTACCTGGAGGACCAAATAAAGATAGTTGCAAATATAATGGTCAGCCAATATCCCAATTTCTTACCCTGAAGCTCTTTACTTGATTCTATGATTTGATCACCATATTCACTCGCATTATGCTTCCACTTCCTGATCCATTTGATGCCAAATATTTTTAAAAGCACCCACTTAAAAACCCTCGGACGATAAAACAAAGCCAAAGCCATAACCAAAGAATAAACCGCATACAAGGAATAACTCAGCCAAAAGATCAAATTCAAACTCTTTCCTAACCGAAGTTCCAGCACCCTGCTTTCCGGAAAAATACTTCCTTGGGCCAAATACAAAACAATAGGAGCTCCAATCACAAAAAACAGGTTGTCCAAAATAGCAGTGATCATCACATAAGCAATGGCTTTGCCTAGCTTGATCCCTTCTTTGTGCAATATAAATACCGCTACAGCTGTTCCTCCTACAATAGATGGCGTCACCGCGGAAGCAAACTCCCAGAGAATAATGACATAGATCGCCCTGGTCCAAGTCAATTTCTTGTCGGTAATTTCCCGGATTCTATATACATAGCCCGCATCTCTCATGGCTATTACCAAAAAGGCTATCCCTAAGCTAAGCAAGGAAGCATCAAATACACTTTCCAAATTCTCCCTTGTGATCGAAGGATCGGTATAGAACATCAAAAAGACTATTCCAATACCTATAAGCACGGGAATCCAAACCTTATTCGGGTTAAGTGTTTTGAAAATCTCTTTGTTGTCTAACTTCATAAGTACTAGGCCGGAATTTCTTCTGTTTTCTCTACCCAAAAATTATTAAACCCTTCTCCCAACTTGATAGTCACCATGGAAAGTTGCAAGAGCTCCAAAATTGCCAAAAAGGTGTAGATCACAAATATTTTATCAGGTTTATATTCAATAAACTCAGAAAAGGGCATTCGTTTCTTAAAACTAATTTTGTCTAGTACAAAGTTTTTTTGCTGATCGATAGTGTAGGGGTACTGGATGACCGTATGTGTGGTTTCATCTGTACGCGAAGCATACTTCGCCATCACCTTTTGGAAAACCTTGAGGATTTTGTACAAATCCAAATCCTGGATTTCACTTTCCACATTGTCAATCTTGCTAAGCTCCTTAAGCTCTGCAGCAATATTGCCACGTTTTTCTTTGGTCATTCTCTCCGCCTCCATTTCCGACAAATCAGAAATGACGGACTTGTATCTTTTATACTCCAATAAATGCTTGATCAATTCCTCTCTTGGATCAATCTCCTCTCCATTCTCATCCAACTCAGGTCGTGGGATCAACATTTTGGATTTTATCTTCATCAAAGTAGCGGCTACAAGGATAAATTCGCTGGCCACTTCTATCTCCATTTTCTCCAAATGCTGCAGGTAATCGAGGAAATCATGTGTGATTTTTGAGATGGGAATATCATAAATATCCAATTCATCCCGCTCAATAAAGAACAGGAGCAAATCGAATGGTCCTTCAAAAAGCGGTAATTTGATCTCGAAACTCACTGGATACTATTAAATTTCTCTTAATTTTGCGATCGAATTGAATATCAAAGATATTACATATATACAAAAATCAACATGAGACCGTTCAAAATCAATAAGAATTCTTATTGATAAAAAGATTGGCTAAATTTTAGCTATATTGAAAACAATAGAATCAAGTCTCAGTTATAATTGCACACGGGACTAACTTGCAATGCTAATAGAACCAGGAAAACTACTCGCACAAATCAACTCTCCAGATGAACTGAAAAAGTTCAGTAAGGATCAACTCGTACAAATATGTGAAGAGTTGCGTCAGTATATCATCGACAGTGTGTCTGTCTATGGAGGACATTTCGGCGCCAGCTTAGGGGTAGTTGAACTAACTGTTGCATTGCATTATGTACTCAACACCCCTTCAGACCAGTTAATTTGGGACGTAGGCCATCAGGCATATGGCCATAAAATTTTGACAGGAAGAAGGGAGAAATTCCACACAAACAGACTTTATAAAGGCATTTCAGGTTTTCCCAAGCGAAAGGAAAGTGAATATGACAGTTTTGGAGTGGGTCACTCCAGCACTTCCATTTCTGCAGCACTGGGAATGGCCATGGCTTCAAAGTATAAAGGTGATGATTTAAAACAACATGTTGCTGTGATCGGGGATGGCTCCATGACTGGGGGAATGGCTTTTGAAGCCATGAACCATGCAGGAGTATCTGACACCAACATGATCATCATCCTCAATGACAATTGCATGTCCATAGACCCTAATGTGGGTGCATTGAGAGATTATCTTACGGACATTACCACTTCCCAGACTTATAACAGGTTCAAAGATGATCTTTGGAGGATATTAGGCAAGTTCAGCAAATTTGGATCCAGTGCCCAAGAAATCATCTCCAAAGTGGAGGGAGCTGTCAAATCAGCTTTGCTCAAACAAAGTAATCTTTTCCAATCTTTAAATCTTCGTTACTTCGGCCCAGTAGATGGCCATGATGTCAATCACTTGGTGGAAGTACTCAATGATTTAAAGAAAATCCCAGGACCTAAAATCCTTCATTGCCTAACTGTGAAAGGGAAAGGCTATGACTTGGCTGAAAAAGACCAAACCAAATGGCACGCTCCTGGTAAATTTGATAAAATCACGGGCGAAATCGCCAAAAAGATACATGACACACCCCAGCCTCCCAAATATCAGGATGTCTTCGGACATACTTTGGTAGAACTGGCTGAAGAGGATGAAACCATCATGGGCATCACGCCTGCTATGCCTTCAGGTTCATCCATGAACATCATGATGAAGGAAATGCCTCATAGGGCGTTTGATGTGGGCATTGCCGAACAGCATGCGGTCACCTTCTCAGCAGGTTTGGCCACCCAAGGCCTAAAGCCATTCTGTAACATCTACAGTACATTTATGCAGCGGGCTTACGATCAAGTAGTACATGATGTATGTCTGCAAAACCTTCCTGTAGTCTTTTGCCTGGACCGCGCAGGTTTTGCGGGTGCAGATGGACCTACCCACCATGGCGCCTATGATTTGGCTTATTTCAGATGTGTGCCTAACCTAGTGGTAAGTGCCCCTATGAATGAGGAAGAACTTCGAAACATGATGTATTCTGCTTCCAAGTTTGATGGGCCATATTCCATTAGATATCCTAGAGGGCAAGGTGTCATGCCTGACTGGAGAACACCTATGCGCGAAATCCCAACTGGACAGGGCAGAATCATCAAAGAAGGTGATGAAGTAGCCATCTTAACCATCGGGCACATCGGTAACTATGCCATTGAGGCCTGTGAACAATTAGAAAAAGAAGGATTAAATCCAGCTCACTACGACATGCGTTTTGTCAAACCATTGGATGAATCACTACTTCATGAAGTGTTTGGCAAATTCAAGAAAGTAATCACTGTGGAAGATGGTTGCCTGATGGGAGGCTTTGGTAGCGCTGTCTTGGAGTGGATGATGGACCATGATTACCAAGCTCAGGTGAGGCGTTTGGGTATTCCAGATGACATTATCGAACATGGTACGCAATTAGAACTACATAGAGAGTGTGGCTTTGACCCAGACGGAATCGCAGCTGCGGTAAAAAAGTTAGCTGAGCCAGTTTCGGCAGGACAACACGCTTAATTAATATATTCAAAACTTTCCTGACATGATTTGGCATCATGTCAGGAATTTGTATTTTTTTCCTTCTGCCATTCCTTTTGGCAAAAATCTTTTTAAAAGTTAACTTCACTTCATGACAACTTCTATTGAATATACCGACCAAGGTCATGGTGCGCCCGTTATTTTTATCCACGGTTTTTGTGAAGCCAAAGAGATGTGGAAAAGATTTGAAACGGAATTTTCACCCTATTATCGAGTACTTTGTCCAGACCTTCCAGGTTGTGGAGAGACTAAATGGTTTGAAGAAAATATCAGCTTGGAGTACACGGCAGAGTTACTAAAGGATTGGATCAGTAAGCTCAACCTGGAAAAGCCTATTGTCATCGGCCATTCTTTAGGAGGATATGTAAGTTTAGCTCTTGCAGAATTGATGGGTGAGGAACTTGGCGGAATAGGCTTATTCCATTCCACAGCTTTTGCTGATGATGAAGAAAAAAAAGGAGTCAGAAACCGAACCATTACCTTTGTGGAAAAACATGGGGTAAATACTTTCATCGATTCCTTTGTGCCACCCCTTTTCACTGAGGAACACCGCGAGACCATGAAGGATAGTATACAAGAAGTCGTGAAAATTGCTAAAACCACTACCTTCGAAGGCCTGGTTTCATTTACACGGGCCATGCGGGACAGGAAAGACCGAATGAATATACTACGGGATTTCAGCGGTAAAAAACTGATGATTGCTGGAGTTTTGGATGGGGCGGTTAAAATTGAAGCCAGCCGAAAACATCAATCTTATGTGGATTATTATCATGAACTCCCCAATGCTGGCCATATGGGGATGTTCGAACAAGAACAAGATACCCTACAAATGATCAAGGAGTTTCTGGAAGCTTGATCAAGTGAATTATATTTTCAAAGTCAAAATCCCATGGCAATTCACCATGGGATTTTCTAGTATCTACGCCTAAAACTTAATATTCACCCCGGCCATAAAATTGGTTCCGGCCATAGGGTAGTAATAGTTCTCAGTGACCAACTCTCGACCATTGCCACCCGGAATGAAATAGCTGAAAGTATAGCCGTTGGGCTCATACATTTCATTAAATATATTGTTCACTTTAACATTGAACTCCAATGCTTTCACAAACCTTGGACGAAGCGTATAAACGAACCTTACGTCATTGGTGATGTAAGCATCCAGCTTTCGGCCCTCGTTTTGGGTATTGTCCAAATACTGGTCATCCACATATTTGGTCATCCAGCTGATCTCCATGTTTTTGATCGGTCTGAAATCAATCATCGCCGAGCCAACTATATTTGGTGAAAAGGCAATATCTGTATCAGTATAACTAAAAGACTCCTGCTGAAACTCCTCAGCCGCATAATCATCCACATATTCCGTAAACTCGTCAATCTTATTTTTACTGAAAGCAATATTTCCCCCTAAAGTCCACATAGGGGATAACCTTACAGCACCATCCAATTCAATCCCCGCTCTATAGGAGTTTTCCACATTTTCGCGTATATAGGCGCCTACATCATTGATTTGACCTGTAAGGATCAACTGGTCATGGTAGCCCATGTAGTAGAAGTTCGCATTATAGCTGAAATTACCCTGCTTCACCCTGACACCGGCCTCCACGTTATTGAGCCTTTCCGGTCTAGGAATTTCTGTAATAGGATTATCTGTAAAATCACTTCTGACAGGCTCCCTGTTGGCCACCGCATAGGAGGCATACCATGTTTTTCCATTGCCTGATTCATAGCTGATGCCCACTTTTGGATTAAAGAAATCATAGTGCTGCTGACCATCCACTACCCGTTGATCATCATTTACGCCTTGAAATTGGTAATCAATCTGTCTGAATTGGAGGTCTCCAAAAAGATACAATCTTTCTGCTACTTCATAGGTGGCCTTGGCATAAATATTTCGATCGTCTTTGACTGCATTATTATTATAATAGCGATCCCTGATTTCCGTATCACCAGCTACCCTGGCCCAGATGATTTCTCCAAAATGATCTCCATCATAGCGATTGGCACCACCACCTAAAATGGCGTCCCAACGTCCATCATCGGACACATAGTTCAAAGAGAATACCCCACCGAAAAAATCATTGTCCAACCACCTTCTTCTGATGATATCAGTGCTTTCGATGGTCTCGTCTCCAATCACTACTGGTTCCAAACCATAACTGGCAAAATCATCATCCGCACGGTATTGCTCATAGTAGCCCCGGCCGTAGGTGTAGTGCAAAGCTGCATTGGCTTTCCAGTTTTGGCCTAACTTACCGGTATAAATGAACTGATAGTGGTCTTGCTGGTAATTGTCGGTTTCATTATCATAGGTATAATAATTGAAAGTCCGGTCATCCTCCAGCTTGGATTCTGGCAAGCCATACCAAGACTGATAAGTCTGCTCTTTTCCTGAAAATACATTTACTTTAAAAACATGGTCATCACCATAGTATCCACCAGAAACAAAATAAGACTTCAGATCAGAAAAAGCCCTGTCCACATATCCGTCAGAACTAATCTGGGAGAGCCTTGCATCTACTGCCCACCGATTGTTGAGCAAGCCAGTCCCTGCCTTTACCGTGTGCTTCCATGAGTTGAAAGAGCCATAAGAATTGGCTATTTCCGCATAGGATTCTTCTTTTTTGGTGTCAGTCTGAATATTCATGCTTGCGCCAAAAGTAGCTGCTCCATTAGTGGAAGTTCCTACCCCCCGTTGGATCTGGATATTGTCCACCGAGCTGGCAAAGTCGGGCATATTTACCCAAAATACCCCATGGGATTCCGCATCATTCATGGGAATTCCATTCACCGTCACATTGATGCGGGTTTGGTCAGAGCCTCTTATCCTAAGTCCTGTGTAGCCAATTCCAGCTCCAGCGTCAGAGTGCGTCACTACGGACGGGGTATAGTTCAGCAACAGCGGGATATCCTGGCCTAAATTATTTTTGGCCAATTCCTCTTTGGTGATAGTCTGGAAGGTGGTTGGGGTGGTTTCAGAGGCCCTGGTAGCCGACACAATAAATTCTTCCGTCAGCAGGCTATTCCTCTCCAAAGAAATGTCCAGCTGACCTACAGGCACCTGAATCTCCCGGTTAAAAGTTTCGTAGCCCACAAAAGAGACTTTAAGTGTAAATGTTCCATTCGGCACATTTTTGATAGAGAAATTTCCCTCTACATCAGCAGTGCTTCCCCTACCGGTGCCTTCTAGTATTACATTGGCGCCAATCAGTACTTCTCCTGTTTCCGCATCCTCAATGCGGCCATTAACTTGATTTTGTGCCATAGCACCAAAACCGACCAACAAACAAACTGCGGTCATCAATAAGCGTTTCATTATGCAATGAATTTAATTTGGTTAAACATCAAAGTAGTCTAGGGGAGACTACCCTGTTTATTGTTCACCCGTAACTTTCCTTTTTTCGGAAATCGCATTTCCCTTCGCCGGCATTACCCGGATCAGGTAGTATGGGTATGATCTCAGCCCGTTTCTTTAGGGCACCCCTTATTTGATCTTTTTGCTAATGCAAATGTAGAAGGATTATCTTAGAAAGAAAAACTATTGAAATTTAGTCCCAGCTAGGCCCTGCCCAGCATCTTAAGATGCTTTACATGTGACCAAAAAGCCAACCTCATCTTGGCATGTTCCAAGTAAGGAATATTGTATTCACAACAGGCCTCTTTGATAATCTTGCTAATAGCAGGATAATGGACATGGGAAATCTTTGGAAATAAGTGATGCTCCACTTGAAAGTTTAAGCCTCCCAAAACCCATGAAATGACTTTATTGTTGGTGGCAAAATTAGCGGTCGTCTTCAGTTGGTGAATCGCCCATTCATCCTCCAACTTATTGGTTTGAACATCCGGCAAGGGAAAAGCGGTCTCCTCTAAGCTATGTGCCAACTGGAAAACCACTGTCAACATCAACCCAGCAAATAAGCCATATACGGTGAAGCCCACGAGCCATGGCAAAAAACCTACTACATAAATGGGCAATACAATAAATAACGCAGCATGAATCAACTTAAAACCCCAAAAAGAAATATGGTCCATCACCTTCATTTTCTGAATTGGAACCAAGCCAACCCTTTGGGTGACATACTTTTTGTAATCCGTAAAAAACACCCAGTACAAATACAACAAGGAGTAAGTTAACAGAAAATAGTAATGCTGGAATCGATGGATTTTATAGCGCTTTTGTGCTGGACAAAGTCTTAGGAATGGCCTTGCATTCATATCATCATCTACCCCTTCCACATTGGTATAGGAATGGTGGACCACATTGTGCTTGGTTTTCCACATGAATACATTTGCACCCAAGAAATTGATGGACATGCCTGCCGCTTTGTTGAGCCATTGGTACCGACTAAAACTCCCATGCGCTCCATCATGCATGACATTAAAACCAATAGAAGCCGTCAAGGCACCTAGAATCACACACTCCAAAAGTGCAAACGCCCAGTGAGGGGTAAAGAAAACGAGGTGAACATAAAATGCCAAGAAAGCAACAACAAGAACAGTTGCCTTTATAAATAGTTGTGAATTTCCTGTTTGAGAATAGCCAACTTCCTTGAAGTAATCGCTGATTCTTTTTTTGAGTTCAAGATGAAACGAAATATCAGGTCTTGAAAATTTTGGCGTAGCCATAATGTTATATTTGATGTTTAATATGCGGGGAAATTGAGTAGAACCTTACGGAACAATTCAAGACACCTCTGCTAAAGGTACGACAATTAAAGGGGATTCTCTGTGTCTCCCAGTCCAAGCCAAATATGAATTTGGTCATGTTTCTTTTTTATTCCTAAATAAATAGGCCTATTTGCCCTCAGAAGAGCATTGATCTCAAAGTGATAGAAAAAACTTAATAAGATTTTAACATTCTTTAAGACAACAAGCTGTCTATGGCCTCAATAGACATCGCCTTTCTCTGAGCAGAATCTCCCGATACTTTCACTACCGGAACTCCACTACCCGACAGCAATCGTTCAAACCAATCATAAAAAAACTGACGCATGCCCAAGTCCGGATATTCCCGCTGGGGATCCTCTTCCCAAGGGATATCGATATCCAGTAAGAGATATAGGTCATATTTTCTTTGCTGGACCTGTGCCAAAATCCACGGATCCGTCTTCCGGTATTTGTGCTCACTCCAGATGTGGATCACATGAAGATCTGTATCACAAATGAGCAATTCATTGGCCTCTTTTGCTGCCTGCTCTTCCCCCTCAACCTGTCCTTTGGCAATTTCCAGCAGATCCTCATAAGTATATTCACGGTTCAGGTTTTCAATGTACTCACGTGCATATTCCTTCGCCCAAGGCACCCCGTAATGAGATGCCAAAGCTTCGGTAAGCGTGCTCTTGCCAGTGGATTCGGGGCCAATGACCACCACCTTCTTAGGCTCCTGCTGCATAGCTCTTTGCTGATTTTATCCAAGCAATCAAACCCAATGTGGCCAGGATGGTGAAGAAAAAGAATTGAAAAGAAGTCAATACCAAACCTTTGTAAAAGTACAGCGGAACAGACACCAAGTCGGTGATGATCCAGGCGATCCAGTTTTCCACTTTCTTTTTGGCCATCAGGTACATGCCTACAAATGCCGAAGAAGTCGTAAATGAATCCCAATAAGGAACATCACTGTCGGTGAATTTGGAAAGCACAAAATAGAGCACGCCATACGAAACCAACAAAAGGGCAATGGCATAAACCCAGCCTTTCCATTTCAGCCAAGTGACCGGAAGCACCGCTTTGCCTTCCTTGGGATGGGTCCAAACGTACCAGCCAAAAATCGACATGGAGAAATAATAAGCATTGATGCCCATATCCGCGTAAAGTTTTACTTCCAGGCAAATCCAAACATAAATCAAGGTGCTGATGATCCCTGTGGGGTAGACCCAAATATTTTCGCGCATGGAAAAGAACACGCTCAATATTCCAAAAATTACCGCTATTGCTTCCAGCCAGCTCATTTGTTGGAGCCCAGCTACAAAGCCATCCATGATCCATTGCCAATCCATGCCCCGAAATAAAGGTAAAAATCAATTAATCGGAAAAGTATGGTAATATATTATCTGATTATCCGCAATGTTGGCAGTAACCTTAAATCCTTTGTTAAAATGGCCAGGAGTCTGAAGTCTGAAGACCAAAGCGGTCATTTTAATCAAAAGGGTCGTTTCTACTCGCTTTTAATCTCTACTGTTAAAATTGCGGATATAAATGAATTATTCTTTTGCACGATGCCCTAAGATTCAAATTTCACAACTTCAATATTCCCTCCACCCTGCTTTTTAAATTGGGCAAGACCTCCTTGGCAAACCAGGGGTTCTTCGCCTGCCAGATGTTATTTCTGGGAGAAGGGTGCGGCAAAGGCCAGTATGCTGGCAAGTAGCTTTCATAATTCTTCACCGTTTCTGTCAGTGTTTTTCTAATGTTGCCTTTTAGATAATAAGCTTGCGCATAATTACCTACCAGGATGGTCAGTTCCAAGAGGGGCATCAGCTTCAACAATCGCTCATGCCATAGTGGAGCACATTCAGGTCTGGGAGGCAAGTCTCCTGATTTTCCTGTCCCTGGATAGCAGAAGCCCATGGGAACCAATGCGATTTGACTGGCATCATAAAAAGTTTCTTCGCCCACCCCTAACCACCTCCTCAGGTTGTCACCGCTTTGATCATTCCAAGGGATACTGCTTTCGTGAACCTTCTTTCCCGGTGCCTGGCCAATAATCAGGATTTGGCTTTTGGCACTTGCCCTTACCACTGGGTTAGGGCCAAAGGGAAGACTTTCAGTACATACGGTACAATTCCTTATTTCTTTTAAAAGCTCCTTCATGTTACAAATTACATCCAAAATAAGGTAGCATGATGTCTTGCATTTCAAAAATCCTATTACAAACCTTCCACATTTTGACCATAAAAACAGCAATTTCCAGTTTATAAGCTTTTGAAAACGGCCTGATTAAGCCTTTTGGGCCTATGGCATAGTTAGTGAAATTAGTTAGACCTATCCGAAATATAAAATTATTTCCGATAGCATTAAAAATAGGATTTAACCAACAAAAACTAATTACCATGAAAAAGTTAGCATTAGTATTCGCATTAGGTATTTTCGCTTTCGCAGGTGCACAAGCTAGCACTTCAATTGAAAATACGGTGATCACACAAAGTGTTTTGGACCGGGTAGAGATCAAACCCATGGATCTTCCCGAAGATGTGAAGGACACCATTTTGGAAAGTGAAGAAACCAAGTCCTCCCCCATATCCAAGGCCTACGAAGTAACCGGAACCAAAGGCAAAGTGCATTATGAAGTCATATTTGGGATAGAAGAAGAAGCCATCACCAAGATGTACGATGTCAAAGGCAATGACATCACCGAGGATGAAGTTGCTACCAAAAGGCTGTTCCTGTAGCAATAACTTATTGACCCAAAACTAAATACAGATGAACACAGATGTGATTGATAGATTATCTTACATCTGTGTTCATCCTTTTCATCCAAACCATTGGATCCTCTCGTAGCCTTAAAAGATCCCATTTCTCAATGTAGTCACATTTGGCAATAAAGAAGAGGCCATCACCAAGAAGTAAGATGTCAAAAGCATTGACATCACCAAGGATGAAGTTGCTGCCAAGAGGCTGTTTCAAAAAAGGCAATTACTTCCTCACGAGCGAAGTGATCTCAGCATATTTTCCTTGCAAATGCTTCTCTCGACTATTGTACGGGATCGCATTGAACGTTCACCTATGAAAAAGCCCCCTATTCCTTTCTAAAATTTGGATTTACACTGGGAAGCTTTGAATGGGTTTCTTTATGGAATTTGGCCAAAATCCCTTTCAGCTCTTGGGCCTTTTCCGGATTCTCTTCCAATAAATCATTCGTTTCGGAAGGATCATTTTTCAGATTATAAAGCGCTGCCTTTTGCTCATCCAAAAAATCGATATACATCAAGTCACCTTTTCGCACCGCCGAACCAGGCTTCCAGGCACTTCCATGATAATGGGGATAATGGAAATAAACAGCCTCCCTGTTCCAGTTGCCCTTTTGATGCAGTAAAGGAACCAAAGACTCCCCGTCATTGCTTGGGATTTTCTCTTGATCAATTCCCGCCAATTCGGCCATGGTATTCAGGTAATCGATGCTTATCACGGGAACTTCTGAAGTGGCCTTAGCAGGAATATTTGGACCTTTGACAATCAAAGGAACCCTAATTCCTCCTTCAAAGCACCAGCCTTTACCAGCCCTCAAAGGCTCATTGGAAGTAGGGGCCTTGCGGTTCTTTTCCAAGGTGGAAAGGCCTCCATTATCTGAAGTGAAGATCACCACTGTATTTTCAGAGAGGCCCAACTGATCCAAGTGCGCCATAAGTCGGCCCACATTCTCATCCATGGCCGCCACCATGGAAGCATAGGCATAATTGTCCTGTCTTAGCTTGGTCAATCCATCGCCCTCTACCCGATAGCCAGCCTCTCCAATATCTGGCAAACGCTCCGCTTTTTGCTTAAAGTGCTCCACATGCTTTCTGTTGGCTTGAATGGGCGTATGGACATTATAAAAAGAAAGGTAAAGCAGAAAAGGGGCTTCTTTGTGCGCATTCAAAAACTGGATGGATTCATCCACCAGCCTATCGCTGAGGTATTCCCCTTCCGGCCCGTCCTTCAATTTGGGATTATGGTAAGGGGCATAATAACTCACTGGGCTTCCCTTGTGATAACCACCAATATTGATATCAAAACCTTGGTCCTCCGGGAAAAATCCCTCATCCCCCAAATGCCATTTGCCAGCAAAAAAGGTCTTGTACCCTTTTGACTTTAACATTTCTGCCATCGTCACTTCTTCCAAAGGCAATGCATCAAGATCGTTCGGTCCCAGCAAAGACCGATTCTGAGGATCATCTCCAGGAATCCAATCCGTAATATTCAGCCTACTCGGGTACTTTCCCGTCAAAATGGAAGCCCTGGTAGGAGAACAAACAGGAGAGGCTGCATAGGCCTGGGTAAAACGCATGCCTTGTGCGGCCAACTTATCGATATTCGGCGTTTCATAAAACTCACTGCCATAGCAGGCCAAATCCGCCCAGCCCAGGTCATCTACCAAAATAAACACAAAATTGGGAGCACTTGGCTGCTGACTTTCACAAGAAAATAAGCATAACAATGGCAGTACCAGGCCAAAAAAAGACTTGAACTTCATCCTCGATACAATGAAAATTTTAAATTAGGAAGGTCAGGGTATTTTCTTAACCAATGATACCACCAAAAAAACTAGCTTGCAATTCTGAAACAAAATAAAACACCCTTGAGGCAATGTTGAAGCCCTAGCGTCCTTCGAGGCTAATAATTTTAAACCAAAAAAGGACACAGAGATCTCAAAGTTTTTTGTGCACTTTGTAATAGTTCTTTGTCCTAAGTACTTAGATAGAAATGACTTTCAGTGGATTTAAAAGGTTATTTCTTATTGTTGTTCTAACTCCTGTTACACTTCTGTTATTGGCCGGCACAATTACCGTGTACGTGAACGGGGGGGAAATAATGGGTAACGAAATAAATGGATTTTTTGAATAAAAAACTACCTACAAACTAAGCGTTCTGACAGCTGGAACAGCCAAGTTCACCATATGGATAAACCATATAAGGTGGGCAAGCCTAACCTTTGGTAGGTGAAACTCCACGAAATCTAGGTACGAGAGGAATGTTGAGTGAATTTGATCCTTTTTTCTAAAGACCAATACCGACACAGAATCCTTACCTATCCTTCCGTCTTATTACCCCCAACTCCCTTATAGTCCTTAAGCTGACCTTACTTCCATTTGGGGGAAAACAGAATATTCTTCGGATCACTCTTGGATCTCCTTCGGATCACCTTCGGATCAAGCTCGGAAATACCCGAGTGAAATCCGAAGATAATTTGGAATTGTTCCCTGATCAATCCCTAGGAAGGGTAAGGTTAATGCCTGACTGGTGTAGGGAAGCGGCATAACTTATTGAGACTTATTGTTAGCAAGTCATGACTTTATCCCTATTTAATGATGCCAAATGTTGGTGGGATATTCAGCACGTTTTAAAGAAGATTGTAAATAAAATGGGGATCAAGAAGCAGGTAACTGCACATGCACTAAGGCATTCCTTTGCTACCCATTTACTGGAAAACGGGACAGATATTAGGTATATCCAAAGTTTGCTAGGTCATAAAAGTCCGAAAACTACCCAAATTTATACATGTGACGACTAAGGGCTTTTCTTCTATTAAAAGCCCTTTAAAAGGATTGGATATTTAAATTATTAGTTGTAGGTTTTCAGATCAAAATATAAGAGATATAAACGCAATGCGTTTAGCCACTCGTTGAACAAAACCTCCTACGTCGGTAGTTGTTTGATTTTTAAAGCTTTAATAGGTTTAATATCAGTTGCTTACACTAAATT
>NZ_JACYTQ010000003.1 GCF_014841125.1 Echinicola arenosa | reverse complement strand
ATAAACCAGCACCTTTAACAACATCTTGGGATGATAGCTGCTGGACCCGTTCTCTGAGTATCGGCTATACACCTCACTCAGATCTATCCGCTCAATGATCTGGTGAACAACACGGCCTGGATGCTGGGCTGGAATCAATTCCTCCAAACTTGGGGGAAGGAACATCAGCTGGTTGGGATTGTAGTCTTTAAAAGCTACATTTAAGTCTTGTTTTTTCACACCTCAAAATATCCATTTTGAGTTAAACAGGAAAGGCTAGCCGAGAAATCAGCTAGCCTTTTAAACTATCTACTTTTGAGACAGCCTCTTTTTAATGGTCAACCAAAGAGCATACTTTTCAAGGAAGGAATACAGGACAGATCAGAATAGTTTTTTTTAAAATATTTTTGAAATTTAGCTTCATTAGAATTCCTTTTTCAAACCCCTGGTGTTAGTAAAGTTTTGTAACCAAAATAATCTATACTAACATGATTTTTACTTTTATTCACCAAGTAAAGAAAGTAGGATTAGCCTACTTTCTGACATTCCTATTGACGGGATTTATTATCCATCAGAATACGGCTCAAACTTTGGCCTTTCCAGGAGCTGAAGGAGTTGGACGGTTTTCAGAAGGCGGCCGAAATGGAGCTGTGTACATAGTCACCAACCTTAATGATTCAGGACCGGGCTCTTTTAGGGATGCCGTCAGTCAGCCTAATCGGATTGTTGTATTTGAAGTAGGTGGAATAATACAGACGGAATCTAGAATCATAGTCGCCAGAAATGTAACCATCGCAGGCCAGACAGCTCCTGGGGATGGGGTGGTGATCTATGGAGATGGGATTACCTTTACACAAGCGAGTAATTCAATTGTACGTTATCTTAGGGTAAGGATGGGTCGATATGGGACCAGTGGAGCAGATGCCATGACCATGACTGATAATGCCAATAACCTCATTTTTGATCATGTTTCTGCGAGTTGGGGTAGGGATGAAACCTTTTCTATCACTGGTCATGCTGATAGCATTACCATCCAAAACAGTATCATTTCCCAGGGGTTGGAGACACATTCCTGCGGTGGCTTGATGGAGCCATCAGGGGTGGTGAGTCTTTTCAGGAATTTGTACATTGATAATAATACCCGGAATCCCAAAGTTAAAAACCGTAATCAGTTTGTCAACAATGTTGTTTACAATTGGGGACGTGGTGGAGGATATATTATGGGGGGATCCAGCGCTGAATCCCGTGTGAATATCGTCAACAACTACTATATTGACGGGCCCAGCACAAGTATCAGACCTTTTTCTCGTGGAACAGAATCTTTCATCCCCTATGTGGAAGGAAATTATCACGATGGGAATTTAAATGGGATGCTGGATGGTAGTCTGGTCGAGCGATCCGCGTATGATGGGATTACTACTTTTGCTGATAGTCCTTATGGCTATGATTTTCCCGAACAGGTGATGACCGCCCAAGAAAGCTATGCCTATGTATTGGAAAATGTGGGTGCCAATTATCCTCGGAGAGATCAAGTGGATGAATTCCTAATGACTGAGTTGACTAGTCTTGGCCTGGAGGGAAAATTAATTTCCAATGAAAGGGAATTGCCAACGGGGGGACCAGGTCAGGTTTTTGGTGCTCCGGCCAAAACTGATAGCGATAGGGATGGGATACCTGATGATTGGGAGACCGCCAATGGACTTGATCCTAGTGATGCATCGGATGCCATGCAGATTGGGGTGGATGGATACACCAACATTGAACATTATATCAATGGGATCCTGGAACAATCACCTGAAGATTTTTTAAGGCCGATCAGTGCGTTATCTTTTGATGATGTAAGCCCTTATTCTGTTGTGCTGGATTGGGTAAATAATGATAGCCGGTACGAAGGAATCGTATTGGAAAGGGCAATAGGTAGTGGGGACTTTATTGTGTTGGATAGCTTAGCTGGGAATCCTAGCGAATTATTGATAGAAGGCCTTAGCCCAAATACAAATTATCGGTTTAGATTGAAACCATTTGGTGGTATTTTAACAGCTGTTCCTTCCGAAGCTTTGAACGTCAAAACCATTCCGGTTCCCTCCGCTCCAGCTGAGACTATCCTAAATTATCCCAAAGATGGTTTTGGTTTTGCAGACACGACTTCCTTGGAGCTAAGGTGGACAGGAAGTGAAAACACCGATTTTTATTTACTTTATAAAGGCAACAATCCTGAAAATTTGGAGCTGATAGATTCCTTAACCACCAATGAATACCAATTGACGGATTTAATGTCCGATCAAACCTACTTCTGGAAAGTGGATGCAGGAAATGAGTTGGGACTCACAGAGGGTGCCGTCTGGTCTTTTACCACTCGTCCTTATATCGCCCGAGGTTTGGTAGGAGCTTGGTTGATGGATCATGAAGAAGGAACTTTGGTGGCGGATAGCAGCACGTTCATTCATGATGGAGAAATCAATGAACTCAACGATTTTTCTTGGGCAGAAGGAAAGGTTAATAATGCATTGGACTTCAACAATGCAGAAAATCCTTCTCATGTTTTTGTTCCCCATGCAGATCAGCTGTATTTTGATGAGCATTCATTTGCCATCTCCATGTGGCTTAAATCTTCTAACCCTACTTCTCAATCATACCTGATTCACAAGGGAACCTTTTCAGCCAATGCGACCACAGGAGGTACGGGGCAATGGTACGGTATAGAGATCAAGGACGGTAATCTCCGTTTTGCGGTGGATGATAATGAAGACAAAACAGAGCTTTCTACCACTGCTGATCCTATTTTCTCAGGAGAATGGACGCATTTAGTGGCCATTAGAGATCGTCAGGAAGGTGTTTTGAAAGTTTACATCAATGGCGAAAAAGTTAATGAAACCAATGATCGAACTAAAAATAGCATTGGTCAGCTTGAACCCATCATTTTAGGAAATTCCAATGGATTTGGTACCCCATTCAGGGGATATATTGATGAAGTGAAACTCTTTAACAAGCGACTTACAGATCAAGAAGTGCTCGAACTTTTCCACACCCTTCCTACACCTATTAAGGCTTTTTCACCATCATTAACTGAGGGTCAAGTACTAGAAGGATATGGAGATACGGTCACGGTGAGTTGGAAAGGAGGGGTGAACACCACAAGTTATCAGATTTACTTAGGTGAAGAAAGTACAGCGCTGGAGCTTATAGGAAGTACATCTGTGAACGAACCTAATTTCGAACTTCTTAGTTTAGCGGCCAATAAAACCTATTTCTGGAGAGTGGATGCTTTGGGTCCAAAAGGTACCACTACCGGTGATGTCTGGTCGTTCAAGGCAGCAGCTCCTGCAAGTTTGGTAGGGCATTGGAAAATGGACGAGCAGACGGGGACTTTGGTGGAAGATTATAGTGATTATAAGCAGGATGCAATGGCGCAGGGTTTTGCTGGTACCGATAGGGTTGTTGGGAAATTTGGTCAGGCCTATCAATTTGACAGTCCGTCATCCACGGCTTCGATTAACGTTCCGAATGCAGATCACCTGCTGTTTGACGAGACTTCCTTTACCATTTCCTTGTGGGTGAAAATACCTGAAGATACGTATCGCTATAATAATAATATGGACAGTTACTTGATTCATAAGGGTAGTTTTGCGGACAATTGGTATGGTATCCAATTGCGGGACGGAAACCTCACTTTTGCCATAGACGATGATCGGACCAAAACCTCTATCACCACCTCGGTAAGTAACAGTTCTTCACACCCGCTTTTTACAGACGAATGGGTACATCTGGTCGCAATTCGGGACAAAGAAAACAAAAAATTGAAATTCTATCTCAACGGTGAACAAACGGCAGAGACGAATTATTTTACGGGTAAAACAGGGAAAGCAAGTCCAGTAAGACTGGGTAATTCTGATGAAAATAAACCTTTCAGGGATAGAATGGATGATGTGCGGTTATACAACTATGCCTTAAAACCTGCTGAAATCGAAGCCTTATTCCATGCTTACCCGAAACTTGAGGTAGTTTACAAGAATGGCGACATTGATCAGCTTCAAGATAATCAAATTCGTCCCAACTTTAAGTTGGTCAATAAGGATACTTTGGCGGTAGATCTTCAGGATATAACAGCCAGGTATTGGTTTACACCGGAAAATAGCACTTCGATTCAAACTAGATTGGATTATGCTGCTTTGGGATCAAATCAGGTTAATATGAATTATGTGGCTTTGTCCGAACCTAGAACAGGCGCTTTTGGCTATGTAGAGTATACGTTTCAAGCGGAAAGTATGCTAGGTCTTGGAGCTGATTCAGGCGAGATCAAAGCAGGAATTTTTGATAATGATTGGTCTGATTTTGATGAATATAATGATCATTCCATGATGGAAGCGGGTGATTTTACGATAAATCCTCACATAACCTTGTATCAAGGAGAAAGTTTGATTTGGGGTAATGAGCCGCAGCCAGAAGCTCCAGAAAGAAAAGCCAAAGTTTACTTAAAGCATCACTCATCCAGTCACAATACACTCAAAAAGTCATTCAACTTAGTAAATGATGGAAATGTACCATTGGAATATGAGGGATTAAGCTTCAGGTATTGGTTTACCAAAGATGGTGAGGGCACTTTAGGACTAAAGGTAGATTATGCTGCTTTAGGAAAACAAAATATCCAAGGAACCTTTATGGAAGTATCAGGTGACCATGAAGGAGCAGACCATTATTTGTCCTTACAAATAGATGAATCCATCGATAAACTACCTCCTCTGAGTGAAACAGGTCAAATATCAATCAGGATTACCAAATCGAACTGGGCAGATTTTGTGATGGAGAATGATTATTCTAACAGCAGTGAAACGGATTGGGTTTTGGAAGATCATGTTACCGTTTACTATTATGGTAAATTGATCTTTGGTGAAGAGCCATCGGTGGGATCAAATGATCAGATGGGAAATAGGATGCTAGTGGATGAAAATTATGAAGAAGTAGAAAATATCAATGAGAGAGTACTGATCAAAGTTTTCCCTAATCCAAGCAAAGGTATGATCAAATTATATTTACCAAGTGATGTTTCTGAACCAGTTGATGTAAGTATTTATGATGTAAATGGGCTGAAAAAAATCCAGAAATCAATTGATGAAAGTGTGTCAACTTGGGATATCAGTGAATATTCATCTGGTATTTATTTTATGTATGTGAATATTAAGGGAGAACGCATCGTTCATAAGATTATCAAAAATTGATGTATTAAATGATTTTCATAATTCATTTATAGGTTTTAAGAAATCCGGTTCTTGTTAGGACCGGATTTCTGTTTTTATTGAATTGTAGCCTGAGAGTTTTGCTAGAACAAATATTTTTTGCGGCATCAATTCTGAACATCCCCTTAGTAAATATGGATCAGATCTACTTTACTCTGCTTAAAATGCTTTAAATAACCAGGATAGGTTGTGAGAGGATAAAACAGATTTTTTTAAGGGGGTAAAAACGGGTATGATCTGTACATAATGAGAATTGAATTACACAAAAAAAGCAACCAACCATATCAATTGAAATGAATAATTTGAAGAAAAATCAATTAGCCCTCATTCTATTTTGCCCTCTTATTTTAAATGGCTGTATCACTTCTCTGGAATTGAAAAATGAAGAAGAGGCCGGAATGGAGGAACGACTGACCTGTATGGTCGATGGGGAACCTTTTGAAGCAGCCAACGGACAAGGTTTGCTAGCAGTAGACTTTGTTATGGTCGATATGGTGGAGAAGGAAAACACTTTTTTAATGACATTATATGCAGTGGATCTACCGGATGAAGGAGGAGCCAGGGCCGTTGGATTTAAATTAGGAGGAATTGATATCAATGACCTTCAAGTTGGAGATACTTTTGATGATTGGAAGTTGGAAACAGATTCTGGAGAATACCTCGGTGTGTTGGGAGCAGTGGAAGAAAGACCCTCCGTTCAATCTGAGGAATACACCTTGAAGGCCAGTTCAAACCATACCAAAGAAATTAAACTTACCATCACTGAGATTGATTATCAAGCAAAGACCATGTCAGGCACTTTTAATTTTAAGGCCTTGGATGATGAAAAAAATATTGAAGTCGAAGTTTCGGAAGGAAGTTTCCAAAATATATCATGGGCAGATTGATAAATACTAACACTAGTACCAACTTATCCAGTTTGAAAATGTAGTTTAGTAAACTTTAAGCTAAAATTGAACCTTCCCTTGTATTGAAAAACGGAGAATTTAAAGACAAATAATTCCAGCTTTATCACCTAACAGCAATAAAAGCGGCTTGAGTATTTTACTTGGCCGCTTTTTACGTTTTAAACATTTTTGATCAGATAGTATTTCCCTGGATAGAGCTCAATGGATTATAAGTTTAATTGGAACGAAATATTAAGTCAATATTAGGACTGTAAGAAGTAATGGATATTGAAAACACTGAGAATCATTTGACCAAAACTTTCTTATCTTGGAAAGTAAGTGGATGAATTCCGATAGAAAAATAACCTATGAAAAAGATTATTCCCCTTTTAACTGGTCTACTTCTTTTAGGAGTTTGGGCATTTACTGACTCCCAAGAAAAACCAAAAGCCAAACAAGTTCCCAATATACTTTTTGCCATCATGGATGACGTGACTTATATGCATATGGGGGCTTATGGCTGTGATTGGGTGAAAACGCCCAATTTTGATAGAATTGCAGCGGAGGGGATTCTCTTTAATAATGCCTACACACCGAATGCCAAATGTGCCCCTTCCCGTTCTAATATTCTCACTGGTAGGAATTCTTGGCAATTGGAGGAGGCAGCTAATCATTGGCCCTATTTTCCGGCCAAATTCAAGACCTTTGCCGAGGTGCTGGATGAACATGGCTATCATGTGGGTTATACTGGAAAGGGCTGGGCCCCTGGAGTAGCCAAGCATGAAGATGGAAGTCCTAGAAACCTTTTGGTCCACAATTACAGTGAGCTCAAAACCACTCCTCCAACTCCCCAGATAAGCAACGTGGACTATGCCGGAAATTTTGAAGCTTTTTTAAACGAAAAAAATGATGATGAGCCTTTTTTCTTTTGGTATGGAGGGTTGGAACCGCATAGGGGCTATGAATATGGTTCTGGTATTGATAAAGGGGGAAAATCGATTCATGATGTTGGGGATGATCAGGTATATAGTTTTTGGCCAAGCAAAGATTCTGTGAAGACTGATTTACTCGACTATGCCTATGAGATAGAATACTTTGACAAGCAACTTGGTAAGATGCTGGATGAACTGGAAAAACGTGGAGAATTGGAAAATACACTTATTGTTGTCACCTCGGATAATGGCATGCCATTTCCCAGAATTAAGGGGCAAGAGTACGAATACTCCAACCATTTGCCGCTAGCAGTGAGGTGGGGTGATGGTATCTCAACAGCAGGAAGAAAAATTGATGATTTTATTAGTTTCATAGATTTTGCTCCAACATTTCTGGAGTTGGCAGGAATTAAAGAGAAGGAAAGTGGGATGAAGAACATTACGGGTAATAGTTTCACTGATATCCTTTATTCGAGCAAATCCAAGCAAGTGGATCCAAAGAGAGATCATGTTTTGATCGGTAAGGAAAGACATGATGTAGGGAGGCCCGAAGATCATGGATATCCTATAAGGGGGATTGTCAAAGGTGACCTACTTTATTTACAAAATTTCGAACCGGATAGGTGGCCAGCTGGTAATCCTAAAACAGGGTACCTCAATACTGATGGCGGTGCTACCAAAACGGTTTGTCTTAATTCCATCTATAATGAAAGTACATTTCAATATTGGGCCTGGTCGTTTGGAAAGCGTCCTGCTGAAGAGCTTTACAATATTAATGAGGATCCAGATTGTATCCATAACCTTGCGGACAATGGCCATTTCAAAAAAGAAAAAGATGCTTTAAAGAAGAAACTTTTCAAAGAATTAAAAGCACAGGCTGATCCCAGAATGTATGGAAAAGGAAATGTTTTTGATGCATACAAGTATGCAGACCAGAGTGGAATTGACTTTTATTCAAGGTACATGGATGGAGAAGAAATGCGTGCAGGATGGGTAAATAAAAATGATTTTCAGAACTTGGAAAAATTGAAACCTATCTTGATGAATTAGCTAAATAGGGGTAGTGTCAGTAGGGCTGAATATTAGAGTTTTTTAATAGGCTATCGTAACATTAATTCTGAATAAATCTTTTAATGAGCGTCTTGATTTTGTAAATGAATGGCTTTTCTGTGTTATCATTCTAAAGTCAGTCTTTGAATTTTGACTTTTTTCTATGTTTTAATGAATTAAATTAATATTTTAAATTATTGAATTTTAGGAGGTTAGTCTGATGTTTCTGATGAAAATTCAATTTTTATTCTTTGAGTCTTTACAAATCAACACAAACTATAAATTAAGACCACTTATGAAAAAAGCTATTTTTGCCCTTCTATTTTTAACCTTACTGGGTATGATTGGTGCTCAGGCACAAACGGTATCGGAACCTATAGAGATTCTTGAAAAAGGAATTTTCAAGAAGAAAGTATACAAAAAATGTGAAATCGAGATGGAGCCGACCCAATTGATCAAGCTCTTTCAAAATGATCCGGCCATGAAAGATTATGTCAAACCGATTGCCGGAAATTACCTGATCTCTAAATTGCTCAGCGCCACAGCTGTAGTGTTGGTGTCTTACCCATTATTAAATTCCCTTAGTGATGACCATGATCCCAATTGGAACCTTGCCTATATCGCGGCAGGTTGCGCCGTCGCTTCCATTCCTTTTCAGAAATGGTTTGAAAAAAATGCCGACGAGGCGGTAGCTTATTACAATTCCGGCTATCAGGCCCGCACCGATTATCAACCCACTCTGAATGTACAAATAGGCAATCATGGTCTAGGCTTGGCCTTCAAATTCTAACCTTCATTAAGCACTAATAATGATGAAAATAATTAAAAAAATATTGAATATCTACCTGTTGACTATCTTGATGCTAAGCCTATCCATCAGTTCCTCGTTTGCACAGGAAAGTCCCTTGAAATTGGCTTCAGACCAGTGGCCTCCTTTTACAGACACTGACCCAAATTCCGCTGTGGCCTTGAACTTGGTGAGAGAAGCACTCAGAAGGATTAACGTGGAAACGGAGGTGACCATACAGGATTTTGAGGATGTTATGACAGGGATAGAACACAATAGTTTTGATGGAAGTGCCGCTTTGTGGATGACGGGTGATCGTGAAAACTTTTTGCTGTTTTCCAATGCTTATATGCAAAATCAATTGGTACTGGTAGGCAAAAGAGGACAAGATGTTGATCTATTGGCCATGAATGGCTTAGCAAATCGGAGTTTGGGCTTGGTAGATGGCTATGCCTATAATCGTGATTTTGAAAACGTCGATGATGTTACCCTAATACACAGTAATTCCGACGAGGAAAATTTTCAAAAACTCTTAAATGATGAAGTGGATTGCATATTGGTGGATGCACTTTTGATTGAATACCTCTTGAAAGACCAAAGTGAAGAGGTTCGGGAGCATCTGGTCATCAGTAAAAGGTCCTTTATAATCAAGCCTCTTTATTTTGCCCTTCGCAAGGACCTTCCGGGAGCTGAAAAGATCATCAAACAATTTAATAAGGAGATAAAAAAAATGGCCAATGACGGGACTTATCATCAACTGTTGGGCTTGGATTGGTTGGCCATGGATATGAACAATGACGGCATAGCAGAATTGATACCAAAAGGCAAAGTGATAGGAACAGTTCCACCACTTTCATCTTATATGGTCTATGCAGATGGAGAAGAAAAACCCACTTCCATGAAATACTATGTGGGCGGAAAATATTATGATAGTTGGGAGGATATTCCTGAGAAACATAAGGGCACAGTCAATGTTTCTACATCTCCAGATGCGAGCAATCCTGGAATAAGGGTTAATTTCAAATAAGTTATTGGTAATCAGTTGGTTTTGATGTATTTTTTGAGTTGAAAATATTAAATTATGAAACAGAATAGAACAAACTTTAGATATTATGAAGCAAATTAAAAATTTGTCAATGCTCCTGATGATGTTTTTTGGCATTGTTGGATTTCATCAGGAGGTAATGGCACAAGAAGAGAAAAACGATGTGATTGTCAAGATGGATGGGAAAAAAATGGAGGGAAAGGTGACCAGTATGGGAACCAGTTCCATTAAGTTTAAATATGCTGGAGAAGATCTAGAATATGAGGTAAATAAAGATGAAATTAATAAAATTGAATTTGCAAGTGGAAGGGTAGAGGTAGTCAACGAGGTGGTCGTGGCTGCCCCCGTCTCCGCAACTCCAAAAGTAAGTGCAGAAGAGAGGCGAAATAAACTAGCGGTGCTGCCCTTTGAAATCATTACCAATGACCAAGGGATGATGGTCGATGCGATCAGGGCTCAAGCACAAAACGAGTGTGCCAATTCTTTCATCAAGAATACTTCTTTGATCACTGTTCAGGATCCAATGATAACCAATTCGATATTACAAAAAAATGGAATAGATGCGAATCACTTGGCTACTGCTGCCAATCCCAAGGAAATAGCTGAGTTATTGGGGGTAGAATATGTAGTTTTCGGCACTTCGGATATTGAAAACAAAGGAACGGTTACTTATGGTAGTTCTGCTACTACTTACAAAGAAAAAGAGAAGGAGAAAGATCGGAGGAACAATGAAACCAAAGGAACGGTAGTTTCTTCAGGAAGCTCCAGTACTACTGTAGATTATGATACTAGGGTTTCATTAAAGATATTTAATGACAAAGGGCAAAGTGTTTTTTCAGACTCTAGGGATGCTTTTGGTAGTGACACTGACTCTTATACCAGTTCCCTGAGCTACATGATCAAAAGAACTCCATGGGGAAGCAAACATAAATAGATTCCGAGATACTTGTTGAATATGGGTTCCCTAATGTTTTAGGGGACCTTATTTTGTTTACCTGTATGTTTCATTTTCCATCAGGAGGATACTTTTATGAAGAAAAGTATAAGAGTTGTTCTAATAGTTCTTAGCTGTCTATTGCTTATAATAGTAGGAGCCTTTTTTTTGACTAATTCTTTTCTTGATCAAAATGGAATCAGCTTTGGAGATGTTGACTTTGATTTTTCGGGAGCAATAGAAGTGTCTGATATCAGTGTAGATCAGTCGGAATTGAGCATAGAAGCAAAATCATTAAGCCTGAATTGGCATTGGAGTGATTTATGGAACAAAAAACTTGAAGGAGACTTTTTAAAATTATCTGATGCAACTATTCATTACCTGAATACTGGAAAGGCTCAAGACACGGGAGATTCTTACATCCCTAAAATTCAGTTAAAGCATATTGATCTTAAAAATATCTACTTTACTTATGTTGATGATCAGGATACCATCAGTTGGTCTGTTGATGCGGCAAAGTTAACGAGAGTGGATTTTGATCAAGAATTGATCATTGATTCCTTAATCCTCAATGGAACCAAGGGGTACTTAAGATTTGGAGAGAATATAAATAAGAATATTGAAGAAAACATTGGAATAGGAGGACTGCCAACTTTTAAATCCAAGGTGGTTGATATTCAAAATGGAGAGATTTTAATGGTCCATGCGGCTCGGGAATATAAGTTGAACGATATTTCATTAAAGGTGGAGGATTTGAGTGGAGCTGAAATATGGAAGACCCAACTTAATGAATTGAGTTTGGTCTATCAGGATACAGTGCAATTAAGCCTGAATTGGCAGGGTTTAGTAGTTAATGGTGAAACTTCAGCTAAAATGGATGGTTTATCCTTTAAAATTCCTGGTATTCAATTCCAAGTCGACAAATTCAACTTTGCTAATAATCTTGGTTTGGAAGCTGATGTTATCATCAGTGAAGGACAAATTGATACCTATTGGCTACAGCAATTCTTTCCAGATTTGGATTGGCCCTTTAAGGAAAATAAAACTGTAGATTTTAAAGGACAAATACATTATGAGAATAGCAGTTTGGACTTTCAAGGTTTTCAGTTTGGTTTTGCAAATCACTCCACCATTTCACTGGGAGGAAAAGTAGGAGATTGGCAAAGCAGTTTGGCCGTGGAACTCAATGAGATAAAGTTAAGCACAACCCTTTTTGACTTGTTAGGATTTTTGGAAGTTGAAATTCCAAAAGATCAAAAAAACTGGCCAATTAGTGGAGATTTTAGCCTTATCGAAAATGAAAGTAACTATTTACTTGATGGGAACTTGTCATTAAATCATACCTCATTTTCTATTGGTACTACTTTAAGTTTAAAAGAAGATCATACTGCCTTGATTGATTTTGAGCTTATTTCTGGCAAGTTTTTTCTTGAAGATCTATTGAACTCTGAATATAGTTTTCAAAGTTCTCCCATTTACCTTTCTGGACAAACCTCAATAGCAGGAAGTGAAGGGTTCTCAGATTTTCAAGGGAGTTTTAAAAGCGATACGCTGAGTGTCCAAGGCTATGGATTTAAGAACCCATCAGTGAGCGTTTCGAGAGAAGGAAAAACTGCCCACCTGGAAATCAAATATGGTTCTGAAGAAGAATATAGCCTTGATCTTTCCTCTTTAAATCTGCAGCATGATTTTAGTATGGGTAGCTTCTCAGGAGAATTGAAAGGTAAGCTGCCTCTTTTGATGGTGCCTGATCAGCAAGCAGGAGAAATAAAAGGTAAGCTCAATGGTGAATTTCGCTTGAAAGATGGCCAGCAACTTTTGGCTATGGATGTAGATAGTCTTATTTTTTACCCCGCTTCTTACGATACAAATTATTTATTAAATGCCCATGTGATGTTCGAGAATGCTAAATCTTCATTTAGTGGAGAAATTGGCATTGATGAAAGGCTTGTTTTGAAGGCTAAGGCAGATAAAGCTATTCTGGACTGGTGGGAAACTTCTTCCCGTTGGAATTCTGAGATTCCCGATTTTGACCTTTACCTATCCAGTTCCATAGATTCTTCCTTTTTATCAAGCTTGACCGGGATTCAAGTAGGGGTGGATTTGGAGGAGTTGTCTTTGAACTCAAACCAAGGTGTTTTATTGGGCAAATTGGCATCTTCTTATTTTAGTTATGGGAATATATATGCCAGTGGGATTTCAGCGGATGTCAATTATCAAAGCCAACATGTTGGATCAGAAATTTTCATCAACTCATTAGACGCGGGAGGGACAAAGTTGGATAGTTTGAGTACTATTGTTACCAATGATGAAAGGGGAGTTTACCTTATAGATTTGGAAACCTTACTTCCTGGATTAAAAGATCGTGTTCAGATCGGGTTTGAGTTGGAGTCCTTGACCAAAGGTATTTTGGTTCGTTTTCAAGAACAAGGTGGAATCCGTTGGGGAAGAGAAATTTGGTCACCGGAGATCAACGATGGGATCTATTTTTTAACTGAAAATAAAGATGAAACCAGTCAATTGGCAGTTACCAATGAAGGACAGCGAATCACCTATCGGTCTTCCGTCCATGGCGAGTCTTTTAAGGTTGATTCCTTACTGCTAGACCGGTTGATCAATTCTTTCTATCCGGATATTAATCTTGAAGGAACAGTAAATGGTCATATTTCATCAATTGTGGAAGAAGACGCTACCGTTTTTGAAATCAACGGAAGTGAATTGAAGTACGGAGCTTATGACCTAGGCAGCTTGGTTTTTATTGGATCTTCCTCAAAAGGCAAGGTGGGTATGGACTTGAATTTGTTTTCTCCTTTTGGCGACATCAAGGCTAAGTTAGAAAATAAAGAAGCTGATGGACCTGTAAATCTTGATTTGATAATGGAAGAAGCTAACCTTGGTTTGCTTACAGCACTTTTTCCTGACCAAAGCGAAATTAAACTTTCAGGTATTTCCAATGGAAAAGTGCATGGAACATTTCATGAAGGCCAGCGCAGCATCGAAGGTTTTTTTACTTTTAATAATTCTGAGCTCATATTTGATAAGCCAGGATTTTATATGGCTGTTCCAGAGGATACCATTTTTTTACAAGGTGATGACCTAGTATTTGACCAATTTGTAGTATTGGATAGGGAAGGAGACCAATTGACATTGGATGGTAAGTTAGGACTTGGGCTGCATACCTTCTATGACCTGCAGGTTTTCAGTGAGCATTTTGACCTTGTTAATAAAGAAGAATCGGGCAACATAAAAGGGAAAATGGAAGTGAACACCGACCTTATGATTAAAGGCAGTTCAAAGCAAATGGGGATTACAGGTAGCCTTAACACTGTAGATGGAGCAAAACTTCAATATACTTATGAGGGAACCATAACAACTGATCGTAAGGAAGATGAAGTGATTTTCATGTCGTTTGACCAAAGTTCAAACAAAGATTCCACTTTAATAAATAGGCGAATAAAGGAAAAGAAAGTAATCGATTGGAATGTGGATGTAGCAATTGGGACAACTGATTTATCCCTAATGTTCAATAGTACTTCGCAAGATTATGCACAACTGACTGCCGAGGGAAGTCTTTTTCTCCGAAAAGGAAATGATGAAACACCTTTGGTAACAGGAAAGGTCCAGAGTTTGGGTGGAAATTTGTTTTATCAGGCTCCTATGGTCTCGGATTTGGACCTTAAAATACTTGATGCATCTATTGAATGGTTGGGAGATCTTTATGAACCTCGTTTTACTTTTCATGGGTCAGAGGTATTCAGGATCATAGTGGACAAGGCAATTGTGCCCCAAAGTAAGAGAAACACCAGGATACCGGTAACGGTATTGGCCAAAGTAGAAAATAGTGACCTGGATGATTATGATCTGCAGTTTGATATCAACAGCACCGATCCTGACCTGGCTTCTTATTTAACCAATTTGCCCTTGGATACCCGAAAAACCTATGCTATGAATTTGCTGTTATTTGGAAATTTGGACCCTAGCTTTAGCACAGGAGGTGCCAGTTATATGGAGTCACTGGTATCAAAACTGAATGACATCACTAGGAAGAACATTAAAAATGCGGACTTGACATTTTACGTGAGAAGCGAAGGATCCGCCAATACAACAGATAAGATAGGTTATTCTTTTTCCAAAGGTCTTTTTCATGAAAAGGTCAAGTTTGCCATAGGAGGAAGTCTGGACATGAGTGAAGACCATCCAGATGGAGCTAAGGCTTTTAACCCAATCGGCAGTGTGGAGCTAAGGTATGTCATCAGCACCAAGCCGGAAATAAGTATAATGGCCGCTAGAAAAGATGTCTATCGGGGCATTATTGATGGTAATGTAAATGAATCTTCTTTAGGCTTAAGCTTTCAGAAACGTTATCCAAATTTGTTTAACCGTTTTAAAAGAATGTTTGATCAATGATATTTCGTTACCTGATTTTTAGTTTTATCGCTTTTACATTGGTGGCCTGTTCTGGAACCAAGTCTCTTTCAGAAGGGGAAGTGCTGTACACAGGATCGAAGATTCACATTAACAAAAAAGAATATAAGGAAGACTGGAAGATAAAAAATGATGAGAAAAAGCTGGTGAAAGTATATTGGGACCTTTGGGATGTACCCAATGGTGGAATGATGGGACTTCCTACCATGCGTTTTTTGTCATTTAGGTTATGGTTGTATAATCTTTTTTACAATGAAAAAGAGCAAGGGTTGGCCAAATGGATAAGGGATAATTTTGGGGAAGAACCTATTTTGATCAGTGATGTAAAACCAGACTTTAAGATTCAGAAGGCCATTGAAGATTATGAGAATTTTGGTCATTTTGGTACAACAGGGCGATATGATCTTCATTATAACAGAAAGAAAAATAAAGCCTACATTCACTACAGGTTGACTGTTCCCAAGGTATACCATTATAGGAAGGTGATGTATGATACCAGCGCTTTGGAGGGAAATCTCAAAATACTATTCCTTAACTATCAACCGAAGTCTGTCTTACATGAAAGGGAGGAATTTGATTTGGAAAAGATAAGGTCGGAAAAAACGGGTTTGTGGAATACCATACAAAACAACGGATACTATTATTTAAAAAAAGAAGACGTCTTGGTGATGGCCGATACTACCGTTGGGTATAAGCAAATCGATGTCAAGGTTGGACTAAATGGTGAATTGCCGGATAGTCATTTCAAAAGACAAAAGATCAATGACCTGTCTGTTGCCATTGACACGGCACAGAGGGAAGTGGATGGGTATTACTATTGGCCCTACGGAAAAGTAAAAAAACACCTTTTGGACAAAATGATCCAAGTGAATGAAGGGGAGTATTTTTCTTTGGAAAGGACCAAGCACTCTATGAGGAATTTGGCAGACCTTGGTATATTTAGAAACCCTTCGATTAGTTATGAGGTTCATGAAAATGACTCCTTGGCTTTGGATGCCAATGTGGATTTGATTCCTAAGGATGCATCATTGTTAGGGTTCAATGTCAACGGTAACTATAAGACTACAGGATATATTGGCCCTTCGATTAGTTTGAAATATAATCAGCTCAACTTATTTGGTGGTGCCGAAAATCTTTCAGTAGAGGCAAATACCTATTATGACTTTCCCATTGGTCTTTATAAGGACAGGGTATCCAACTCTTCAGGTTTTGGTATCTTTACCACATTGGATGCTCCTTTGCTTGATCCTCCATTCAAGTTTATCAAAAATGATTTTTCCCTTCCCAAAAAGTATTTGTCGCTTGATTTTGAATATAATAACAGAAGGGATTATTTTACTTTGGCTACTTGGAATGCAGCTTATGGTTTTACTTGGAAAAGTAATTCAAAAGTCACTCATAAACTGGACTTGATCAAGTTGACTTTTTCTGATGTGATCAGAAGTTCGGAGCGATTTGATACTTTAATTAATAATGATCCTTCCTTACAATTGAGTTTGTCCAATCAATTTATCTTGGGTTCAGGTTATACCTATAGATTTGATAATAGTTCGACTGAAAACAAACGATTAGGGACATACTTTGAAGGAAAGGTGGAACTGGCAGGAAATATTTTGAACTTGGCAAGTGGATTGGTTTCTGGAACAGAAGAAGGTTCGAGGAAATTTTTGGGAGTAAAATATTCGCAGTATGCCCGCTTTGAGTATGATTTTAGAGCATATTGGAGAGTCGGTCAATACAGTCATTTAGTGTTTAGAAATCTAGCTGGTTTGGGCTTATCATATGGAAATAGTACCCAAATGCCATTTATTAAAGAGTTTTTTATTGGTGGATCCAATAGCCTCAGACCATTTAACGCTAGAAATGTGGGGCCCGGAAGGTATATAGAGTTGGATGAAGCTGAGGTAAACCAGGTAGGAGATTTAAAATTAGAATGGAACTTGGAATATCGTTTCAAAATCTTCACTAAGCTTAATGGCGCCTTATGGTCTGATGCAGGGAATATATGGCTGCTGGAAGAAGATCCAAATAGGCCTTTTTCCGGAGTGAGATGGGGAAAACTATTTCAGGACAGCTACCTGACATCAGGTGTAGGTTTGCGAATTGACTTAAAGTATTTATTGCTAAGACTCGACTATGGAGCTGTATTATATGCCCCGATATTTATCGATGGATACAAATGGATTTGGGAGAATAAGTTACCACTCCATGGTCCTGTAATTGGATTTGGGTATCCATTCTAAATTTTCTTTATGGAACAATACGTTTTAATATGATTTTTCAACTTACAAATGCTTCATTTTCGTCTATTTGGTGGTTTTAGAAGGATTTGTATTATTTTTTTGATGGATTTCTAGTAGCAGCCCAAAGTACTTCCTTCTTACTTTTGAATCATCTCAACTTGTCGATTTCTTAATTGGATGGTGGGAGGAAGTTAACCTTAAGAACAATAAAACCATTTTATAAATTAACCTTAAACAAATGACTAGAAGTAAACTTTTAGGGCTTTTATCTTTTTGGCTTCTCATGGTTGGTACTGGCGTTCAGGCCCAGCAGTGGAGCCCGAAGGAAGCCCCATTGATGACAAAGTTTGCCAAAGATGTAGACCCGGACAATGTATTGCCTGAATACCCAAGGCCGCAAATGGTCCGAAATGAATGGATGAATTTGAATGGACTATGGCAATATCAACCTGGCACCTGGGAAAATGAACCTTACCCAAAAGGAAAGCTGTCAAGTCAAATTTTAGTCCCATTTGCAGTGGAGTCAGCTCTTTCCGGTGTTATGGAGTCACATGAAAGAATTTGGTACCGCAGGGAGTTTGAAATTCCCAATAATTGGAACGGTCAAAGAATTCATTTGAATTTTGGTGCAGTAGATTATATATGTGAGGTGTTTATCAATGACAAATCAGTTGGCAAGCATCAGGGAGGCTATGATCCTTTTTCTTTTGATATAACCGATTTCTTGACAAAAGGCAAGCAAACCATTACGGTGAAAGTTTATGACCCAACGGTAAAAGAAGGCTATCCAAGAGGTAAACAGACCCTTAACCCGGAAGGAATAATGTACACTTCAGTGACGGGGATTTGGCAGACGGTATGGCTGGAACCTGTTTCTGAATTACACATTGATCAATTCAAAATGGAACCAGATATCGATCAATCTGAGTTGAATTTAACTGTTTTGACCAAAAGGGGAGAAAAGTTATCCTATACCGCTGAAGTGCGTGATGGCAATAAGCTTATTGCCAAGGTAGAGCAAGAGAACATGGCACCAACAGCCATAAAAATTCCAAATCAAAAATTATGGTCTCCAGACAGCCCTTTTCTTTATGAGATGACCATTACCTTGAAGGATGGAGATAAGGTAGTGGATCAAGTGGATACCTATTTTGGGATGCGTAAGATTTCTGTTGAGCAGGAAGGGGATAAGCAACGCATCTATCTCAATAATGAATTCACCTTTCAAATGGGTCCCTTGGATCAAGGATACTGGCCTGATGGTCTGTACACGGCACCGACAGATGAAGCGTTGAAGTATGATTTGGAAATTACCAAAAAGTTGGGGTTCAATATGACCAGAAAGCATATCAAAGTAGAGCCACAAAGATGGTATTACTGGGCTGATAAGTTAGGGCTTATGGTTTGGCAGGATATGCCTTCTCCTAATTCGTATACACACGGAGCCCCAGAACCTAACAAGAAAGCTTTTACCAAAGAATTGATAAGCATGGTGGAGACTCATTGGAATTCACCAAGTATCGTGATGTGGGTCGTCTTCAATGAAAGTCAAGCCCAACACGATACCAAAGAGTATGTTTCAATGGTGAAAGGCTTGGATCCTTCTAGACTGGTCAATGAAGCCAGTGGTGGTGGTGACAGAGGAACTGGAGATGTATTAGATTGGCATAGCTACCCACCTCCAGTGTCTCCGCAAAGTTATTTCAGAGCAACGGCCTGCGGTGAATATGGGGGAATTGGATATCAATTGGCAGATCATATTTGGAATCCGGATGATTTGATGCAATATGTCGCAGTGAAAGACGAAGAAGAATACATGAAAATGTATACAGATTTCACTAAAATGCTAACGGAGTTCAAGACCAATCAAGGGTTAAGTGCAGCGGTTTATACCGAAATTACTGATGTGGAAATAGAACTTAATGGGATCATGACCTATGACCGGATATTAAAGGTAGCTCCTGAAAAAGTAGCTCATGCCAATCAGCAGTTGATCAATGAAAACCTTTTTATCTACACCTTGGTGCCCACCGCCGAAACTGAAAACATTTTCTGGAGTTATACCACTGACCAACCTGCCCAAGACTGGATGAAAGTAGACTTCAATGCAGCTAGTTGGAAGAAAGGCAAAGCTGGATTTGGATCGAAAGGAACTCCAGGAGCTAAAAATGGTACTGCGTGGAATACCGATAATATTTGGTTGAGAAGAACATTTGAATTGGGAGATATCTCAAAAATAACTGAAGATAATCTTAGACTTCGTGTTCATCATGATGATGAATGTGTGGTATACATCAACGGGGTGGAAGCGGCCGTGTTGGATGGTTTCACCACAGGTTATGTGAATGTTGGATTATCGAAAGCCGCAAAAAAAGCATTGAGATCCAATGGTCAAAATGTTATTGCAATCCATTGTAAGCAAAATATAGGAGGACAATACATAGATGCTGGATTATCCATATCCACCGGCGCCAAACCTATTTCAAAAGGTGTGTTGGATAAAGCCAAAGGAAACTAACAGAACCTTTTTAAAGTTAAAGCCTCCAATATCATGTATTTGATGTTGGAGGCTTTTTATTTTATACCTCAGTTCGTTAAATCCGTATTATGCCTTACTGAAAAGGGTTCGCAATTACGCTAGCGACACTATTTCACGGCTTTTAAATCGAAATCGGGTTCTAATGGGCTGATCAGTCTTTTTGGTAGTGATCATAACGGGCAGCCATTTTATTGATCCAATTCTGATGCTTGGTTTTCAGAGATTTAGCTTTTATGCTGTTCTGTTGGATAAGGTTATTTCTTTCAGCTGGATCAGCCGCTAAGTCATAAAGTGCCTCTACTCCTGGATTGGAACCGAGTTGAATTTGAGAGGTGATTGGTCTATTTTCTGGATTATAATCTTCCGCCAATACCAATTTCCAATCTTGATCTATAATCGCCCACTGCTTTCCAAACTGGAAAAACAAAGGAGATTCAGCGGAAGCTGATGGGATGTTTTCAATGATTGGACGAATCAAACTGCTACCATCCAAGTCTAGTTGAGGAACAACATCATTTACCCCTGCAGCTTCTAAGAAAGTAGGAAAGATATCCAGGGTAGAAACCCTGTGCGTGTACAGCTTTTCTTTTGGCAGTCCATTTGGCCAGGAAAGAATCATCGGTACTTTGATTCCCCCTTCATGCATGGTGTATTTGCTTCCGGAAAGGGGGAGGTTATTGGCTCCTGCCAAAGGTTCTCCACCATTGTCTGAAACCAAAATGATCATGGTATTGTCCATTTCACCAGTAGCTTCCAAGGCATCCAGTAATCTGCCGATATTATCATCCAGGCAGTTCAGGTTGGCCAAGAAATACTTTCTCATTTCTTCATCGGAAATTTTACCTACTTGGGTATAGTCCCAATAGTAGTCTTTGTAATTACCATAGCTACTGTTATAGTTGGCTACTTTTTGGACATCCCATTTTTCGAGGTACTCATCAGGTACTTCATGGATCAAATGGTGTACGGCGTTGTAGGATAAGTCTAGGAAGAAAGGCTGATCTGTATTGTTTTGGATAAATTCGATCGCTTTATTCGTGAAAAGTTCAGTGGAATAGGTGTCCTTGAAACTGGTTTTTATGCTATCCACAAAAAGTCTCCCTAAGGAGGCACTGGTGCCATAGGGATCAGGTGTGCTTTTTTCAGTTTCTTCATCCATGAGGAAATAATCATGGGCATGGGCGCTAAATCCGACGAAGGAATCATAGCCATGTTGGTTGGGAAATTCCCTTACCGCTGGATTATGATAATTAGTGCCAAAGTCACTTTTTCCTACTTTGGCGGTTTGATAGCCTGCTTCCTTGAGTGTTTCAGCAATGGTGAGTACATTCTGGGGAAGTCCTGGTGACCAAAACATCTTGGGATCCCATTTTTCCTGATATTGACCGGTATTGATGGCTGCGCGAGACGGGCTGCATACCGGGGCGGTTACATAGGCATTGTCGAATAAAATGCCATTTTGGGCAATCCTATCCATATTGGGGGTTTTGCAGAGATGAGAGACATGGTTATAGGCACTCAGGTCTGCGTAGCCCTGATCGTCTGTCACGATCAGGATGATGTTCGGTTTGGATGTTTTTGCTTCTTTTGATTCGCTGCAAGAGGAGAACAAAATGCTGGCGATCAGTAAGAAACTGAAGAGGGGATATCCCTTGAATTTTTTAGTGTTTATCATGCGGTGTTCAGTACCTTAAGTTATTTTGTAAGGTTTTTTATTTCCTAAGCTAAGACTTTGTCTTATTTAATGTCACCAAGCTGAGAGATTCTGAATCGATCACTTGTCGAACTATGATGTTCTTTTTTCATAATTTCTTGAATTTGATCGACGATCTCTGGGTGTGCTGCCGCTACATTATCTTGTTCTTGAGGGTCAGCCTCCAGATCATACAGTTCGATTTCCATATTATCCTTGAAAATATCTTTGCGTATTCCTTTCCATTTGCCCATTCTGACGGCCTGCTGTCCATCATATGCAGGAAATTCCCAGTATAGGAAATCATGTTTTTTTTGAGTGCTTTGTCCTAACAACTCAGGAAGAAAGCTGATACCATCGGTGTTTTCAGGTGGAGTTGTTCCTGCTACTTCTGCTAGGGTGGGCAGAACATCCCAAAATGCTGAGACCAAATCACTTTGGGTTCCCGCTTTGATTTTTCCCTCCCAAACGGCGATCATCGGTACTCGAATTCCTCCCTCATGCACAAAACCTTTTCCCCAACCATATTCACTCTTGAAAGGGCGGGCACTATCAAAGTAAGGGGAAGCTGTACCTCCATTGTAAGTTGGGCCATTATCCGAAGAGAAGATAATCAGCGTGTTTTCGTATTGTCCCGTTTCTTTTAATTTCGCCACGAGCTCCCCAACTTGATCATCCAGATAGCTGACCATAGCGGCATAAGCTGCTTTTGGGTAGCGATTTGGAAAATATCCACGCTGTCCTAAATAAGGATCTTCATCTCCGAATTTCTCTACGTACTTATCGATATATTTTTGTGGGACTTGAAGAGGGGCATGGGTCAAAGGGCTGGCATAGTATAAGAAGAAAGGCTTGTCTTTACTATTTTCGATAAAGCTCAAGGCCTCTTTTTGCATCATGGCTGGTGCATAATCTTTTTGGAAGAATTTTGCATAGCTGTTCAGGTCTTGAGGATCGGCATCTTTGTCTATTTTGGTACCAGGAGCAACCAACTCATTGTCTAACCATACTTTTTCTTCATTCTTCCACAGGTGTTTGGGGTATAGGTTATGTGCCTGCCTTTGACAATTGTAGCCATAGAAGAAATCAAATCCTCTTTTGGTAGGAATTCCATCAGTTAGAGGAGCTCCTAGGCCCCATTTTCCGACTATTCCTGTTTTGTAACCAGCCTTTTGTAAAATGTTACCCAAAGTGATTTCGGATTCCGGTAGCGGTCTTTGACCCTCTAGGTTGGGGTCATTCACTGCTTTTTCATAATCCCAAACATCTCCCCGTGAGGCCCATTCATCATTGCCGCGGATATAGGCATTTCCAGTGTGTTTACCGGTAAGCAATACGCACCGGGATGGTGCACAAACCGGAGCTCCAGCATAATGGTCCGTAAATCTCATACCCGCTTTGGCCAAAGCATCCAAGTGGGGCGTTTCAATGAGCTCCTGTCCGTAGCTGCCCAGTTCGGCATAACCAAGATCATCGGCTAGAATATAGATGATGTTCGGCTTCTTAGCGACCTTTACTGCTTTATCCTCTGCAGTTTTACAGCTAGCAAAAAACAAAATACCAGTAATAATAGGTAGCAATAGCAATAATAAAAGGTTACGATTTTGGTTGAGTGACATTGTATTTTATTAAGTTATAAGAGACGAAATGTAAATAATAAAGAAACGATGTATAGGATAGAAACAAAAAACATAGACATCATAGGTGTCAATTTATTATCTGTTTTTGTTCGGTAATGATGAATTTCCAAGAGACAAAGCAAATTAACAGTTGATTAGTAGCGCTTTGTTTTCCTGCAAAATATGCGTCGGTTCATGTTCTCGAGCACTTTGGCTTATTCTAGTTTCAATAGTGTATGGGAGAAGATGTGTCGACATTCAGTTGTAAAGGTTACTTTTTGAGAAAAACATTAATATTGTTAAAATCAAATATAAGGTAATGAAAGTTAAATATAAATATATTCGTAAAATTTAATACTTGTCTTTCTTTCTGTTTTGATTTAAATATTTGTTTAAATGTGTTAAATTTATTTTCTTTATAGGAAAATAAATTTCTTATAAGTCAATAAAATTTCAAAATAATAACTAAATGAAATATAAGTTGTTTGTAGTGGGTTGGGCGTTATTAGGATTTCAATATTGCCAAAAAGCAAAAGCCCAAGAAATCCCGTATGCACCAACCATAGCTATTGATAAAGATGATTCAGAGGACAGTATTCGAATAAAAGCTGCCCATGTGATACCGACTAAAAATCAATATCAAGCGCTAAAAGATGAGTTTATTGCCTTCGTTCATTTTGGACCTAATACATTTACTTCAAAAGAATGGGGTTCAGGATTTGAGGATCCAGCGGTATTTGACCTTAAGAAATTGGATACAGACCAATGGTGTGAGGCCATGAAGGCAGCTGGAATGAGCAAGGTAATTCTCACGGTGAAACATCATGATGGATTTGTACTATGGCAGTCGAGGTATACCAATCATGGGATTATGTCCACTGGATTCAGAGATGGCAAAGGGGATGTTCTAGCAGATTTATCAGCCTCTTGCAAGAAATATGGTTTGAAGCTAGGGGTTTATCTTTCTCCCGCAGATTTGTACCAAATAGAAAATCCTGAAGGACTTTATGGCAACCTCAGCAAGAAAACCTTAAGAACCATTCCCCGCAAAATAGCAGATAGACCATTTAAAGACAAAACCACTTTTGATTTTGTAGTGGATGATTATAATGAGTATTTCCTCAATCAGCTTTTTGAATTGCTGACTGAATATGGCCGAATTGATGAAGTATGGTTTGATGGTGCTCACCCCAAACGTAAAGGAGGCCAAACTTATGATTATGCTGCTTGGAAAGAATTGATCAGGGAATTGGCTCCCCATGCCGTAATTTTTGGTCGTCAGGATATCCGTTGGTGTGGTAATGAATCAGGCAAAACCAGAGCTATCGAATGGAATGTGATTCCTTATGAAGAAGACCCTAATCAAATGAACCGATTTGCTGACATTACTGGAGAGGATGTGGCCAGTATGGAAAAGCTCTACACGGCTAATTACCTGCATTACCAACCGGCAGAAACCAATACCTCTATTAGGGAAGGTTGGTTTTATAGGAATGATGATGAGCAGGGAGTAAGGAGTGCAGACGATGTCTTTGACATCTATGAGCGGTCAGTTGGTGGCAATTCCATTTTTTTACTGAATATTCCCCCTAATAGAGAAGGAAAGTTTAGTGAGCGCGATGTGAAGGTATTAAAAGAAGTGGGAAGTAGGATTAAGAGCACTTATGGAAAAAGTCTTTTGGTTGGTGCTCATGGTCCCGAAAAAGTATTGGATAAAGATCAGGATACTTATGTTTTATTACCTGAGCATAGTAATGAACTATCATTCAAATTGGATAAACCCATTCGACTTAATCGATTGATGATTCAAGAAGCTATTCAAACCCAGGGAGAAAGGGTGGCTGAATTTGAAGTGGAAGCTTGGCTTGACGGAAGGTGGAAAGTGATTTCAAAAGGTAAAAACATTGGTTATAAAAGTATTCAGCGATTTGCTACGGTGACAACGGATAGGATCAGAATTAGGATAGCTGAGGCCAGGTTGATGCCTGTGTCTATCTCAGAAGTGGCGGCTTTTTATTATGAAACCAGACCACCTCAATTGGATATTGTAAGGGATTTGGAAGGGAAAGTAAGTATCAATGCCCAAAAGGGGGATTTTGGATGGAAAACCTATGAGCAGGATATTGCTGGGGACCTAAATAGGGATTTGTCCATCCATTATACCTTGGATGGTTCAGACCCTACCAAGGAATCAGCAATCTATAAAGGGCCTTTTGAATTTAGACATGGTACAATTAAGGCCATTGCTTTTGGAAAAGAGGATGAGGGAGCCCTTGCAGAGGAACTCTTCGGACTAGGTAAAGCAAATTGGAAGGTTATAGACTCAAGTAATGCAGCTAAAGGCTTTGAGGTCAATAAAGCCTTTGATGAAGATGTGGAGACCTATTGGAAAACGGAAGAGGAAAAGCCTTCTGGCCAAACACTTGTTTTGGATTTGGGAGAGGAAGTTGATATTTCAGGGTTTACTTATTCTCCATCAACGAATGATAAGGAAGGTATGATTGAGGAAGGGAAGCTCTATGTTTCTAAAGATGGGAAATCATGGGAATTTACGGAGGATTTTGTCTTTGGCAACCTGATCAATGATCCAACGAAAAGAAGACATGATTTTGAATCACCTGTAAGTGGAAGGTATATAAAGTTAGAAGTAACCAGAATAGCGGGAGGGCAGCGACATGCAGCTATTGCAGAAGTAGGAATTTTGGTGAAATAAATTACTTGGCCCTGTGAGACTTTCACAGGGCTTTATTATTTTTCTAAATAAAATAACCGTCATGAATCGCAGGTCATTAACCTTTACTTTAGCATATGTTCTTTGTTTATTCTTTTTTTCTTTATCCATCTCTGCCCAAGATATGGTTTCCATTGACACCATTGAGTGGAAAGGCTTCCAAAGGTATAACTTTAAAATAGGAGAAAGAGACATAAGGATGGTAGCTCCAAGATCTGAGTTGAAGGGAAAGCCTTGGCTGTGGCGAGCGAGGTTTCCCGATTGGCATACGGAACAGGACAGTATTTTGGTGGCAGAGGGATTTCATTTGGTATATGCTAATACCGACAACTTATTTGGAAGTCCCCAGGCCATGGAAGTATGGGATAAGGTTTATGACCTGATGACGAAAAAGTTTGGATTGAACAGGAAGCCAGCATTGTCAGGCGTTAGCCGTGGTGGATTATTTGTCTACAATTGGGCAAAAAGGCATCCGGATAAAGTGGCTTGTATTTATGCTGAGGCACCTGTCTGTGATTTCAAAAGTTGGCCAGGTGGACAGGGCAAGGGATTAGGTAGTGAAAGTGATTGGAAGAAATTAAAAGAGGCTTATGGATTTGCCAGTGATGAAGAAGCTAATAGTTATGATGATAATCCCATTGATGGCTTGGATGAGTTGGCAAAGAATAAAGTACCAATACTCCATATGATCGGGCTTGAAGACCAAGTGGTACCACCTGAAGAGAACACTTTCATTCTAGTAGAAAATTATCTTCGGTTGGGAGGGCCAGCTACAGTGGTGCCTTGTACCCAAGGAGAACAGAAGTTACATGGTCATCATTTTGACATTGAAAGCCCTCGCTTGGTGGCTGATTTTATCAAGTACCACTCAGTCAGGGAGGCAAAGCTTTCTTCGAAAACGTTTTACAAAATAAGAGGAGGACTTAAAAATTCCCAAATCAAGTTTGAAAGAGATAAAAAAGGACGGGTGGCATTTTTAGGAGGGTCGATTACTTATAATTCCGGCTGGAGAGATAGTGTGGTAAATTTTTTACAAGAAAGGTTTCCGGGCACCGAGTTTGAATTTATTACAGCGGGGATTCCTTCTATGGGATCAGTTCCGGGAGCTTTTAGGCTAGAGCGTGATGTGCTTTCCACAGGCCCCATTGATCTGCTGTTTGAAGAAGCTGCGGTAAATGATGCGACCAATGGAAGGACCGATGAAGAGCAGCAATTGGCGATGGAAGGGATTGTCCGTCATTTGAGAAAAAAGAATCCTGCAGCGGATATGGTTCTTTTTCATTTTGTAGATCCTGATAAAATAGATTCCTATAACAGGGGAGAGATTCCTGAGGTGATCAAGAACCATGAACGGGTGGCTGAGTATTATGGTCTACCTTCTTTGAATTTGGCGGAAGAGGTGACAAGGAGGATTGCCAATAAGGAATTTACTTGGGAAGACGATTTTAAGAACCTTCACCCATCGCCATATGGGCAAGGGGTGTATGCGCATTCAATGATTGATATGCTAAAGACAGCTTATGGAGGACACTTGGATCAAGATGATAAAATTACCGCCAATCAATCATTGCCCATGCTTAATGTAGCGGCTTTTGATAGAGGAGTTTTGGTTGATATTTCTAAGGCCAAAATAGGAAAAGGTTGGCAAATAGTAGAAGCTTGGAAACCTACTGTTCAAACCGGGACAAGAGCTAACTATGTGGATGTTCCCATGCTGGTCAGTGAATCTCCAAAAAGTAAGCTCAAATTCAAGTTTAACGGAAATGCGGTGGGGATAGCAGTAGCTGCAGGGCAGGATGCTGGAAAGATTGCCTATCGAATCGATAATGGTAAATGGAAAACGCAAGACTTGTTTACCCAGTGGAGTACTCACCTGCATTTGCCATGGTATTATCTACTGGCCATTGATTTGGAATCAGAAGAACATAAACTGGAGCTGAAAGTGATAGAAGATAAAAATCCGAACAGCTCAGGAAATGCCGTTCGGATCCGGTATTTTTTTGTCAATGGATTAGATTAGCTATTTAGCGTAGAGAAAAGAATCAAGGTTTGATACCCACCCTGTAGTAAATTCCCTTATTGCCGGTTTCAAAAGCCTTGTCCAATTCTTCCAGAGGGTAATCAATGCCCACCAGGCTTTCAAAAGGATATTTCTTATGGACCTTTTCCAAGAAGTTGATAGCAGTGGCTAGGTCTTCAGGGATGTAGTTATGGAGGCCTTTAATGGTTAATAGGTTTCTCACCAGGTATTCAGCGTTGATGTTCAGGTCTCTTTGAGGAAATACGGATCCAACCAAAACAAGGGTTCCTCCTATGCCCAGTAATTGGATGCAGCTTTCGACCGCCTCAGGAATACCTGATGTTTCAATGATCACATCAATATCTCCTTTACTTTTTGTAAATGGCTTGACGTTATCGCTTTTGTAAATAAAGGCTTGATCAGCTCCGAACAAATTGGCTTTTTTAATTTTTTCTTGACTAATGTCCTGGACCCAGACGTTGTCAGCACCAAATTCTTTGGCCATGGCGCATGCCGAAAGCCCAAGCATTCCCACCCCATTGATCAAAACATTTTTGCCGGTCAAATCCCCAGCAAGCCTCATTGCCCCAGCAATGGTAGCATGGGTGCAGTTTAAAGGGGCAGCTTCCGCATTGTTTAAGGTGTCGGGGAGTCTAAAAATAGTGGTTCCTTTCCGTAAATGGCAGTGGGTGGAAAAACCTCCATTAAGCTGATAGTCCTCATTCATTTGCTCATGGCCATATTTGTAAAGGCCTTCAGACTTTTGAGGATAACCTTTTTGGGCATTTTTAGAACCCGGGTCATGGGCATAAACAGACCAGGTGATTTTATCACCAATTTTGAGGGGAGCACCAAAGTAGTCTTTTACACCTCCATCAGCAATATTTTCAATGATTCCAACGATTTCATGTCCTAAGATACTGTGGCTGCAAGAATGTCTTCTACCGTAATAGGTGTGTAGATCACTGGCGCAAATGGTGGCATAGCTGGTGCTGACCAATGTTTCTCCTTCAGCTAAAGTAGGTAGGGCGATAGTTGTGTTGGAAAATGGAGTTTTCGCTTCTATAAAGACCTTCGCTACAGCTTCTTTTTTCATGGTATGGTTTTATCTAAGTTCTATAAAGTAGATCACCAAAAGAATGGCATCTGATTTTTTGTTATTGACAGGTAGATGGGGAATATTGCCATTAAAGAAAAGTGAGTCTCCTTCTTCCAGTTCGAAAGTGTTTTCGCCCAATTCGTATTGAAGATTTCCCTTAATTACATAGATGTATTCAAAACCATCAGTCGAAACTTGGTCTCTTTGGGAGCCACTTTTGATGGTTAAAAGAGATATTTCCATCGAAGACCTTTCTATTTTGTGATTAAGGATCAATTCGTAGTCAAACCCAATGGATTCCTCTTCCTTTTTAATGGATTTATAGTCTTTTCGCTTTTTTAACAAATACCCTGGAAATTCTTTATCACCTTTCAGGTCAGCAAAAAACTCATTAAGGTCCACATCCAAAGTGTTCAGTACCTGAATCAAGGAAGGAAGAGTGGGAAAGACCCTGCCGTTTTCTATTTTACTTAGCATGGCTATGCTGATTCCGGTTTTATCAGCCAGCTCGCCCAGTTTTAAATTGTGGGATTTACGGATATCTTTAAGTTTAGATCCTATCCAAGTGGTTAAGTATTCAGAATTTTCCATAGTATTTATGTGCTTTTAACTATGTGAAAGTACGTTTGTTTTTCTTAATATGAAAATATTATTGAGACCGCAAGATTAAAATAATTTTCCTAATATGAAAATAAATTTCCGTTAATGAAATATTAACGCTTTCATAATACAGTTTTTTAACAGGAGCATGCCATTTAGACTTACATTTGAAGAAAATACGTTTCTTCAAAACCGGATCGGTTTTTACTTGAAAAGAAAATAATCCTTATGGTCAAACTAAATAAAGTATCCATAACCAAGACTGATATTATATTAATAGCTACTGCGTTTATGGCCTACACGGGAATGTATGCAGTAAGAAAGTCTTTTTTGGCAGGGCAATATGAGGGGGTGGAGGTGATAAATGACTTCCATTTCAAGACTCTTCTGATTATCAGCCAAGTGTTAGGATATATGTTGTCCAAGTTTATTGGTATCAAGGTGGTTTCCGAACTACCGGCTTATAAGCGTTTTGCAGCTCTTGTAGGTTTGGTAGGGTTTGGCTTATTGATGTTGCTTGCTTTTGCCTATGTGCCAGTAAGCTTGAAACCGGTGGCCATGTTTTTGAATGGCCTGCCATTAGGGATGATATTTGGATTGGTTCTGGTCTATCTGGAAGGAAGGAAAAATTCAGAATTATTGGTGGTGGGATTGAGCGCTACATTTATTTTTTCTACAGGCTTGATCAAAACGACTGGTCTTTGGCTAATGCAAGCTTTTGAGGTGAATGAAATGACCATGCCTTTTTGGACAGGCTTGATTTATTTTCCATTATTTGTTTTGGCTGCTTTTGTACTGAGTAAGAGCAAAGCCCCATCAGAGCATGATAAGGAACTTCGAACAGAACGGATTCCTATGAAAAAGGCTGATCGGAAAGACTTCTTGAAAAAACACGGGGTTGCTTTTGTGGGGCTTGTACTAATTTATGTTGTCTTAACTGTTGTGAGGGACTTTAGGGACAATTTTATTGTAGAGTTTTGGGCTGAATTAGGCCTTTCTGGGCAGCCCGAACTGATCACTTTGGCAGAAGTACCAATTGCAGTTGTCGTTTTGGTGATATCTGCATTGGGAATTTTGATATTGAGCAATCAAAAGGCCTTTAACTGGGGGTTATTCTTGACCCTGCTGAGCGGAATATTGATGATCGTATCCACATTTTTATTTAGCAAGGACCTAATCGGCCCGGTATTTTGGATGATTAGTTCTGGTTTCAGTGTTTACTTGCCCTATATCTTATTTCACTGTTTACTTTTTGAACGGTTTCTGGCAGTATTGAGATACAAAGGTACAGTGGGCTACCTGTTTTATATAGCAGATGCATTTGGGTATATGGCCAGTGTGGGAATTATGATTTTTAAGGAAACTGCAGATTTCCATTACTCTTGGATCAATTTCTTCACGCGATTGAATTTGATAGGAGGAGGACTTGTCATCTTTATGGTAGGACTTTCCATTTTGATTTTGAATGGCCAAGTGGTCAAACTAAAGTTGAAAAAGTTATACAAAGGAACAGTGGAAGTTTAATTTATTTTCTTAAAAAGAAAAATTTATCATAAAATTTTCCTTAAAAGCCTTGCTGAGTAATTATTATTTACTTATGTTTAGGTTATTAAAATGTTTTAATTACTTGTTTTTCAGTTGTTTATGATTTATTAGGTAGGTTTCTATGTTTAGAATAGCTTTTCTTTATATGAAATTTATTTAAGCTTAGTCAAATAAACATGAATAGTAAGTATTGATATAGTCTAAAAATTATGAAGCGAAGCGAAAAAGATATTTCTGAAGAACAAAATCTATTGCCTATGTAATAAGCTATGACCATAAAAAACAATAGCCCGAAACTGGGATGCTTCAGGCTATTGATTATAGAATTTTATCCTGTCATCGATCGACCAAAACCTTGACGGGATGAGTCTCATTTAATGCGCTAACATTAAAATTTAACATTCAAAGATATGAAAAAAATTATATCTAGATTTCTCATTCCCATGAGAATCTTGAAGACAATGGCTTTTTTTTCATTATTCGGGCCAATATGTCTTTCAGCAAAAGCCGACCGGCTCATTGCTTATGAATTTCAAAATGCAAAAGATATCACCATTACAGGCACTGTGATGGATGAAAATAATCAACCTATTCCGGGTGCTACAGTACTTGTTGAATCCACAGGAAAAGGTACTGTTACAGATCTTGATGGTAACTATAGGATTACTGTACCTGAAGGAACGGTGCTTACCTTTTCTTTTATAGGTTATGTCAAACAGGATGTTTCGATAGCCGGCAGAAGCGTAATCAATATTGTATTAAAAGAAGACACAAAGGCTTTGGATGAAGTCGTTGTGATCGGATACCAGACCGTAAGAAAGGAAAACCTTACAGGAGCTGTGGATCAGGTAACCTCTGAGGTATTGAGTGATCGGCCTATCAAAGACCTTGGTCAAGGTTTGAAGGGGCTTATTCCTAACCTGAACATTGGTCTTAGCTCTGGTGCCCCGAATTCTGAGGCCAGTTTCAATATTCGTGGTTTTACGGGAATGAATTCCAAGGGCTCTCCACTTATTTTAGTGGATGGTGTTGCTCAGGACATCAATACCATTAACCCGGAAGATGTAGCAAGTATCTCTGTTTTGAAAGATGCAGCTTCCTCGGCTATTTATGGATCCAGGGCTCCACACGGTGTGATTTTGATTACGACCAAATCCGGTAAATCCGGAGATATGCAGATCAATGTTTCCTCCAACGTTTCGTTTTCACAAATCGTCGGTGTTCCTGAAGGAATCAATTCGGTAGATTTTGCCAACGCTTGGAATGATGCTTTTGTCAATGCCCAACAGGCACCCTATTTCAGTGAGGAGACCATAGCCAAAATGCAGGCCTATATGAATGGCACAAGTAATATCAATGCAGCTATCGATCCAGGAAACGGCCGTTGGGGAGCGTGGGGTGATTTCCAATTTGGTAATACCCAATGGCAGGATGCGGCCTATAGAGATTGGCAAGTGAACCAGAAGCATACGGTAAGCTTCAGTGGTGGAGCTGAGGACAATAAATTGAATTACTATGCAAGTTTGGGCTGGAACCAAAACCAAGGATTGATGAGTGAATTGCTTACTGACCAGTTTAACCGATATAATGCAACCCTAAAACTTTCCACAAAAGTAAACAAATGGTTAGGCCTGTCATTGAACAACCGATACAGCAGAAGCATATCAGATCGCCCTTACTATGGAAGTGGAGATTATTCCTTTACGGAAATGATTGGTGGCAGGGTATGGCCTACAGTTCCATTTTATAATCCGGATGGTAATATGCCCTACAATAACCCACTATTCAGGTTGTCTGAAGGGGGAAATGCCATCAATACTGAAGATGATTTTTGGACCACCGCTTCCATCGATCTGACTCCCGTAAAAGGTTTGTTGATCAAAGGTTCCTATTCCTTTAATACTTATTCAAGGGATTATGCCAAGGCTTATAACCACATCACGGCCATTACGGATTATACAGATGAGGAAGGTACTTATTGGTATTATGAATGGGCTTATGAAAATTATCCAAACAGCTATGTCAGCCAGTTCAATAGAAACAATTACCATCAGATCGATCTATATGCTAACTATGATTTGAGCATAAATGATCATAGTTTCTCCGCTATTGTGGGGTATCAGGAAGAATTGAAGCAGTTAAAACAGCTATATGGTTACAAAACCAACTTAATTACGGAGGATGTTCCTTCATTGAGTACAGCAATTGGAGAAGCGCCTTCCGTGGATGATGCGCTTTCTCATTGGTCCACCCGGGGGTATTTCGGTCGTTTGAAGTATAACTATAAGGAGAAGTATTTGGTGGAGTTCAATGGCAGGTATGACGCTTCTTCCCGCTTCCCAACAGATACCCGATGGGCATTTTTCCCTTCCGTATCGGCAGCTTATAATATTACTAATGAAGATTTCTGGTCATTGGACCAGATCAGTATGTTGAAACTAAGAGGTTCATATGGTGAGTTGGGAAACCAAAATGTTTCCAATTATGCTTACTTGCCTACCATGAGTGTGACGGCTAAAACCGGAAATGTCATTGGAGGTACCAGGGTGCCAGCTGTAAGAATGCCAGGTTTGGTAAGTCCTGATATCACTTGGGAAAAGCCGCGGACATTGGATATTGGTTTTGATGTATTGGCTTTCAATGATAAGCTATCCCTAACCTATGACTGGTACCAAAGAACGATTTATGATCAAATAGGAGTCTCTGAAGAGTTGCCAGAAGTATTAGGGACAAGTGTTCCTCAACGGAACAATGCGGTTTCTGAAACCAGAGGCTGGGAGTTGTCCGTAGGCTGGAGGGACAATACATCCTTAGCAGGCAAACCTTTTAACTGGGGAGCCAAATTCATCTTGTCCGATTACATCGGCTATGTGGTAGAATATGAAAATGCTTCCGGTTCGATGAGTGGCACTTGGACGCCAGGAGAGCGCTTCGGAGCAATCTATGGTTATGAAGTAGAAGGTACGGCCAGCAGTAGTGCTGACTTCACTAATAATGCGTCCTTACACCGCCTGTATAGTGATTATTGGTTTCCTGGAGACTTGATTTATAAAGACCTGGATGGTGATGGTATGGTAGGAAACGGTACGGGTAGCTGGTATAATAAAGGCGATTTGGTCAATATAGGCAATTCTTCTCCGCGCTATACTTATGGCGTGACTTTGACTGCAGATTGGAATGGTTTTGATATGCGAATGAACTTTGAGGGAGTAGCCAAACAAGACCTATGGTTTTCGGGCCTTTATTATCAAGGTGTAGACACAGGTGGAAGTATGTGGTTTTCCACTTTTATGAAACACAGTCTTGATTATTGGACTCCTGAAAATACCGGTGCTTATTTTCCAAGACCTTACATGTCCAGCCAGTACGGTGGTAAATTTAGAACCAATGATCAGTTGCTGACCAACGCTGCTTACCTGAGATTTAGGACCCTTCAGTTGGGGTATACTTTCCCTTCTCTGCTGACTCAAAAATTAGCTGTTAAAAAATTGAGACTGTTTACATCTATCGAAAATTTGGGATTATTGATGAATAAATCCCATGTAAAAATCGACCCAATGTTATTGAACAACAGTGGAGGAAGGACCTATCCACCACAGCGTACTTTCTCTTTGGGGCTTAATCTGACATTCTAATCTATAAAATAACAATAGACATGAATAAATACTTAATCACAAGGTTTTTGACCCTAGCAGCATTCATCATACTGATGTGTAGCTGCAATGAAGATTTCTTGGAGAGATATCCTCAGGATGAAATCTCTGATGCGGCATATTGGACTTCTGAAAAGGATCTGGAGAACTATGTAAATGGGCTGTATGATATCTTGCCATCTTATACAGGTTATGCACCAAAATATGCATGGGAAAATGGTACTGACAACATGATCGGGGATGATCGTGGTGTTACTATGATCAATGGAAGAATTTGGAATACCAATGGAGATGCTCCGGCCAGTAGTTCTACTTGGAACGGGGCTTATGATAACCTCAGGAAAATCAATTACTTCTTAGAACAGAAGGATAAAGTGGGTGAAGATATACTGGCCAATGCCAGTGCGGCCCATTATGTAGGCGAGGCTTTGTTCTTCAGGGCTTGGGTTAATTTTGACCTTTTGAAAACTTTTGGAGGGGTGCCGTTTATCGATCAGGTCTTGAGCACAGATTCTGAGGAATTGTATGCGGTGAGGCTTCCAAGAGATGAATTTGCCCAAAAGATTATTGATGATCTTGATGAGGCCATTGAAAACTTGCAATGGAGTGGTAGTGGTCCTGCAGCTGCTTCCATGCGAATCACCAAAGAAGCTGCTTTAGGCTTTAAGACAAGAGTGGCTCTATTTGAAGGTTCATGGGAATATTATCACGCTAAAATGGCAAGCCCTTTTAAGGTTGACGGCAAGGATGGTTCAGACTTCTTAAATGAGGCGATCAGTGCCAGTCAAATGTTGATTGACCGTTTGGGGGATAATATTTACACCACTGATTATAGGACCTTATTCAATCAAGACCATTATTATGATATCCCAAGTGTATTGCTTTATAGAGAATATCTTCCCAGTGATGGAATAGGCCACAGATGGTGGAATTATAATGGTGCCGGTGGCGGTGGAATTGGCCTGACAAAGTCTTTGGTGGATGATTATTTGATGGTGGATGGGACACCTATTGAGCTAAGTGCTGACTATCAGGGAGACGCAACTTTGGAAGCTGTGGTTGCTTCCCGAGATCCAAGGCTGGGACAAACGATATATCATCCTGGGCAGGGTACATTGGGAGAGATAATCGGGTCGTCTTATGCTGGTACAGCTCCTGGAATAACCAGTACAATTACTTATTACAAGTGTTCAACAGGCTACTTTTGCTATAAAGGAGTGGCACCTCAAGATGCAGTCTATAATGGTTCTCCTGCTGGCCAAGGTTTGATATACCTTCGCTATGGAGAGGTGCTTTTATCTCATGCAGAAGCAAAGGCTATTTTGGGTACCATTACACAAAGCGACTTGGACCGGACGGTCAATGTCCTTCGTGACCGGGTGGGGATGGCTCATATGGACATGGCCAATGTTACGTCATGGGGAGGAAATTACCAAAAACGGTATCCTGACGAAAGTAACTTGATCAATGAAATCAGAAGAGAAAGAAGGGTTGAATTGGCGATGGAAGGCCAACGCTATGATGACCTCAGGAGATGGGGAGCTTTGGAGCAATTGATAGGTTGGGTGCCAAGAGGCGCCAAAGGCCAACAGTTTTTGGATTATGCCAACTCTACAGAAGGTCAGGCTGTAGGTTATTCTTTAAGTGCTTCTGGAATATATTTAGATGAAGAGGGTTACTTATTGCCAATAGGCCACCGCTCGGATTTCCAGGATGGCGGTACAGGCTTTGTTTTCAATGCAAATAGAGATTATCTCCAAGCTGTACCAAGAGGACAGATAGTACTTTATCAAGAAAAAGGAGGTGTTACTTTAACACAAAATCCTAATTGGAATTAATAACAAGCAGAAATGAAAAATAATATGAAAAAGCTAGTTGTATTGTTTGTCATGGCCATTATGATGGCTTCCTGTGGACAACGTATCGAGTTGGATGAGGGACAGTGGGGGACGCATGCGGATATTACCAGCGGAGTGTTCTTTTACAAGTGGGAGTTAAATGATATTACCCTGGCAGAGGGAGATGTAGAAGGAGCAAGAAGGGACGATATTACAGTTTCTACAGAAGTGGATGTAAATAGTCTTAGGGTGGTTTCTACAGTAGGAGCTGATGAAGATCTTTCTAAAATGGCTTGTTATATCTATCATGACGGCGTAAAAGTCGAGCCTTTGAACGGTGCACCTACCCCAGGGGTAGTGAGTGATTATTCTGCTGGAGAATTTACTTACAGAATTCACTCTGCTAATGGAGAGTTTAAGGATTGGACAGTAAATATTGAGCAATAGTTAAGTTTGGGTTAGTCTGAGTTAGAGGTAGGTCAGCTTTTTTAGGCTGGCCTCTTCTTTTTGGATTTATGGGAAAATAGAAAATAGAATCTGATTATCCGCAATGATGCCAGTAACCATACACCCTTTGCTCAAGTGGTCGGAAGCCTGTCTAGCTGCCAGGTAGACCTGAAGTCTGAAGCAGTTGATACTTTAATCAAAAGGGTATTTTCTACTCGCTTTTAATCTTTACTGGTAGAATTGCGGATATACATAAAATAGAATTATTATGATGAGGAATGCATTATTGACCATTGGATTAGTTTTTACGGTATACGGAATAGCGCTGGGGCAAATGTCAGGTACGGTTTTTATTGACCAAAATTCAAATGGCTTGCAGGATCAAGGGGAACTGGTGTACGTCGGGGCAATATTGTCTGACGGATATCATGTTGTCAAAACAGACAAAAAGGGACGATTTAAATTACCTGGATGGGAAAAGCAGCGATTTGTTACCATTTATCCTTCTGGCGATTTTGATGCAATTGTTCGATATATTCCAATAGAAGGTGGAAAAAGAGAATATGATTTTCCCCTACAATTGAAAGAGAAAAAGCAAGAAGTATCCTTTGTACAGATCAGTGACACGGAGACCTTTGAATATGGGGACTGGGTGGATAATCTGAAAAAGTATATCAAAGTCCATCAGCCGGACTTTGTCGTGCATACTGGTGATATCTGCTATGAGTCAGGTATGAAATGGCACAGTGAAAATTTGACGGAAAAGGAATTAGGGATTCCTATTTACTATTGTTTGGGCAACCATGATTTGATCAAGGGAGAGCGAGGAGAGTCTTATTTTGAATCAAAGTTTGGTCCTGCCTGGTATGCTTTTGAAGCAGGGGAGGTGGTTTATGTCATTACGCCAATGATGGGCGGGGATTATCCTCCTGGCTTTGATCATGAAGACATTGGAGGCTGGCTTAAAAACCTTTTTGAAGTATATGGAGATACAAAGGCCAAGTTTTTCTTTAACCACGATTTGTTGACCAGCGAAGAGGATTTTGATTTTAAGGTCAACGAAAAAGAAATAATCAATTTAAATGAGCATGGCCTAAAAGCTTGGTTTTTTGGGCATCTGCATATGAATATGACCAAGGAGCATGGAGATTCTGGAATCCGTTCATTTGGCACATCCTCCATGCCTCAGGGTGGTATTGATCATTCTCCCTCTTCTTTTAGAGAAGTCAAGGTAGATGCTGAGGGAAATATTGATAGCAGGTTAAGATGGACCTATTTGGATCGGGAGATTCAAATTGTCAACCCCAACAAGGGTTTTGGATTGGCCAATAAAGAAGGTAGATTGGCCTTTTCTGTAAACGTCTATGATACTGGTGCAGATGTGGACAGTGTCCGTTACAGCCTTTGGGGAAGTGAAGGTTTCAATTGGACCAGTTCCTTAGATGAATCTAAATGGTCAGTGATGAAACAACAATCTGATTGGAACTGGAGTGTGGATGTGAAGCTGGAGAAACCAGGAAAATATACTTTGGTGATAGATGCATATTTAAGCAGCGGAGAGGTCATTCACCGCAAAAGCATTTTTGACGCCAAATTTGTAGATGTCCCCAAACAAAATAATCTTTCCTGGTTTAATATGGGAGGAAATCCAGCCCATCAGAAACAGGTGAAAGACAGCATTAAAGCTCCTTATCAACTTTCCTGGACAGCAAATATTGGCAGCAATATTTATATGAGTTCTCCCGTACTTTATGGAGAGTATGTAATGACTTCCAGTTTTGATGATGGCAATGCAGAAAACTGTTTTATTGTTTGTTGGGATGCCAATACGGGGGAGGAGCGTTGGAGATATCAAACCCTTAATGGTGTCAAAAACCAAATGGTGATAGCTCAGGGGAAATTGATTGCAACGGATATGGAGGGTTATACTTACGCCATAAGTATTTCCAATGGTGAAAGAATTTGGAAAAAGGATATTGGTTACAATAGAAAGTATGGGTTTGTATCAGGTATAGTAACTGATGGGGAAAATGTTTATACAGGTTTTTCTGAAAGTTTGACTGCTCTCAATGTCAATACAGGAGAAGTATTATGGAAATCGGATAAGAATCTGGGAGGTTATGGCTCCACTGCCACCATGACATTGGCAGAAAATGTACTGATCGTGAACAGGCAATGGGGTGGTATGGATGCATTTGACAAGCTTACAGGAAAACACTTCTGGACAAGAAACGATGATGGGCTTCGATTTCGGGATGGAGTGGTGACTTATGCTGACGAAAACCTTTGGGTAGCGGAGCGAGAGAACCCTGAGGTGAGTAAGTTGCATCAACTGTCTTTGAAGACTGGTGAGACTTTGGCCAGCTTCGAAACAGGGATGCAAAATACAGGTACTTCAAGTCCAGTTCTATTGGATGACAAAATTATCATCGCAGGATCACATCCGGGTATAGCCGCATTTGAACGAAATTCAGGAACTAAGTTATGGCAGTTTGAAGTAGATCAGGCTTTATTTTATACGCCTTCTTATTTTCAAAATCAAGAACAGAGTTTAGAAAGCAGCCCAGTTTTGGTAAACGATCAATTGATTTTTGGGGCGATGGATGGCAAAGTGTATGCAATAGATGCCCACAGAGGAAAGCTACTTTGGAAAAATAGCTTAGGAGCACCGGTGATGACAAGTCCAGCTGTTTCTCCTGAAGGATTCTATATCTGCGATTTTGCTGGAAATATTTACTTCTTTAAATCTAAATGAAGGTTTAAAATCGATTAAGTTACCTGAAAATACCAGAAGGTTGGGACTCTTGTAGGGCCAGTTTTCTGGTATTTTATATTTTTTTTATAATAAAGTTGTAGATATGGGTGATGATTATGCCCGAAAGAAAGGCTAGATAGCCTAGATTTTTGAATGCGGCGTATATACCTAAGAAAACAAATAAAATAAATAGGGCAAACAAGGTGATTAAAATTGGGGTAGAATTCATGATCGTTCAGTTTTGGAGTAGTACTTATTTCTAATCATAAAGACACGTGGAACGAAAAGAAAAGCCACAGCCAAAGGCTGCGGCTTTTCAAACTATGCAGATAACTATCTAAATTTTTAAATCCCTATTGGATATTTCGGAAACAATTGGGTAGATCCCCTGATTAGATGGGATTTCCATCTCTTCAGGACTTGGGCCTACCCAACTTGTTTTCCTACCTTCTACAAAGATTTTTCCTTTCTGTGAAATTTCTACCATGGCCCATAGCGGGTCTTTATAGGGAGCAGTGTATTTTATCCAAGGATTGGTTTCATCTACCTCTTTGGAATACCTTATTGTCTTATATTTGTCACCCAACCAGTAATAGCTTGCGCTGTTGATTTGCACATAATGGATATCATTGATGTGGTTATAATAATCTTGATGATGGTGGCCTGAAAGAACGAGAATGACTTTTTGGAACTCAGCTTCTTTATTGGCTTTTTCCAAAGCGTATCTTACAGGCATGCCATTTTCTATCCCAGCCATTTCATTGTCCAATCCTTGATGGCAAAAAACAATGGTAGGCAAAGAGGTTTGGCTAAGGTCTTTTTCCAACCATTCCAGCTGATCTGGTGAAATATAGCGGGCATAGCCTTTTGGGCGATTTGGGCTTTCATTATGTTCATTGCCGTCCAACACGACAAAATGGAACCCGTTTTTGTCAAAGGAGTAATACTTCGCTTTTGCATCCCAGAATTCAACTACTTGATCCCTGTTGAAGCCTCCATCAGTATCATGGTTGCCGATTACATGATACTTCTCTCCCGGGAACTTGTTCCAGGTGTCCAGTAGTGATTGGTTCTCTGGTTTAGGGACACAAAAGTCTCCCAATTGAATGATGAAATCAGGCTGGTCTTCATTCATTTTGCTGATAAAGGCTGAGATTCTTTCTTGTCCATTGTGCATGATGTCATAGTGGAGGTCAGTAATGATCCCAAAGCGAACCTTCTTGTCTTTTTTCTCTGCAGAGAAAGCCAAAGGGCTGAAAGACATTGCCAGTGTACCCAAGGCCCCTATTTTTATAAATTCTTTTCTATCCATCTTTTTTATTGTCTTATTTCTCCATGAATATTCCTGAAGGAACCTTTCCAATCCACGATGCAGGGGTTTGATTGATGCCAAATAAGCTGGCCACAACTGCAGCCGTATTGGCATTTGAATTGGGGGAAGTCAATTCTTTGTCTGTATGGATTCCAGGGCCTTTGATCATCCATGGTACGATCATTTCCTGGACGGTGGTACCTCCATGCCCATTTCCAATTCCTCCATGATCAGTGAAGAGCAGAAAATGAGTGTCTTCATATAGACCTTCAGCTTTTAGCTTTTCAATAAATTCTCCAATCTTTACATCCACCTCTTCTATTGCGGTAATGTATTCCGGCGACATCCATTGATGACTATGCCCTGCATGATCTACATGAACAGAGTATAAAAAAACCAATGTAGGAACATCTTTGTTTTCAACCAGGAAATCCAGGGCTGATTGATAATTTTGGGTGTATTCATCATTTTCCTCAAACTTTACCTCATCAAGATACCTTTCATTAAATGGTTTGATCAAGCTTTTCCAATTCCAATAAAATCCTGTTTTGATAGTGGGGATATTATCTTTCACTATTTTGAAAATGGAAGGGTAGTAGCCTTCTGCATCCATTTCCTGAGGATCCAAAGGGTGGTCTTCCTTTTCCCAGCCATTGCCAAATACACCGTGTTGCTCTGGCCCACCTCCTGTAAGGTGGCTGGTCCAGTTGGGCATGGTAACAGAAGGCATTACTGTTCTTGTAGATGTGGAGATGACGCCATCTTCAAACAGTGCATTTATATTTGGGTGCTTTGCGGTTTGGTAGCCTTCTAAACTAAAACCGTCAAGCCCAATCATCACCACACGCTTGGCGACAGGAACATTTTGTTTACAACTAATAGATACAATTAGTACGAAACCTATCAAAAGAAAACTTTGGACTTTAAAATTCATGGATGGTTTAAGCATTAATAACAAAGTAGTTTTATGTTTTTCTTAAAAAGAAAATTATTACTGTTGTAAAGGTATTAAAATTTCTATATATGAAAAACTTTCATTTGTTAAATGAAAGTTATTTTATATTTAATAACTTGAAAATAAGTTGTTTTTATTGGGGAATATCAATTTGTAAGATGTTTTATTCCTGCTAAATAATTTCATTGAATTTCTTTTTAAGAAAAAAAATTGTTCGTTTATTTTAAATAATCTATTTATTTCATTTAATTTCGAAATTACTGAAAGGTATCCGTTTCCTTTTTATTTGCAAGTTCTCTTAGATTTAGGGAGTTGCTTTCTAACTATCCGTGTGTACCAAATTAAACTTTAAGCGAATGCGAAACCATGTTCAAAATACTATGCTGACCAAAAATAGGTTTCTATTTATAGCATGGTGCATAGTGGCTTCCTTTGGAGCTTACTTTAGTATGTATGCATTTAGGAAACCTTTTATTACGGGACTATATGAGGGGATGTACTTATGGGGAATGGATTACAAGTCAATTTTGATCATAGCGCAAGTGTTAGGGTATATGATTTCAAAATTTACGGGGATCAAAGTTATTTCTGAATTGAAGCCCAGTCAAAGAATTAAATTGATCATCGGATTGATTCTGTTTGCTGAACTGACGCTTTTAGGTTTTGGCCTGTTGCCTTATCCATATAATTTTGTATTTCTATTTTTCAATGGCCTGCCCCTGGGAATGGTGTGGGGAATCGTTTTTAGTTTCTTGGAAGGAAGGAAGTTTACGGAAGTCTTGATATTTGGCTTGAGCATCAGTGTGATTATTGCCTCAGGGCTCTTGAAAACCATTTACTTACAAGTGTTGGAATGGTTTCCCTGGATACCGGAATTTTGGATGCCTTTTACCATTGGGGCTTTGTTTTTGCCTTTGTTCATTGTATTTGTATGGATGTTATCAGTCATTCCGGCTCCCACAGAAGAGGATGTTACATTGCGGACTGAACGGATTCCCATGAATAGGAGTAGGAAGGTCAAGACGTTCCGGTTTTTCAGTTTTGGAATGATAGGGATGGTACTTATTTATGCATTGCTCTTGACCATGAGGGACTTTAGGGATAACTTTTCTGTGGAGATCTGGAATGAAATCGATCCTGATTGGGAAAAAAGTGTCTTATCCATTACTGAATTGATATCAGGAGTAACGGTATTGGTATTGATAAGTCTATTGTCATTGATTAAAAATAATAAAATTGGTTTTTGGGCTACCTCGGCTTTGGTGGCTATAGGGCTTTTCGGTCTGGGTCTTTCCACTTATCTCTATGAAGCTGGCGTATTATCTCCTTTTTACTGGATGGTCTTTTTAGGGATTGGCCTATTCATGGCTTATACACCCATTCAGACAGTGTTTTTCGATAGGATGTTGGCTTTGTATAAATTCAGGGCCAATGCTGGTTTCTTTATCTATATCTGTGATTCAATTGGTTATCTAGGGAGCGTCTCTTTGTTGATGTATAAATCTTTTTTCATGCAAGATTTAAACTGGCATCATCTATTGGTAAATTTTAGTTATGGTGTGGCCATTTTTGGCTTGCTGTTTCTTGTTATTGCCATGAATCATTTCAGAAGGATTAATAGTAGAGGAGTGGTGCGGAAGAGCCAAAATTATTTGACAGCTTTTGAAAGTGGCTCATAAATTAAAGTTTGAAGCTGTTTATAGTTCGAATATTCCCTGCTTGGAGTCGTGTTTCTTTTTACAGCAGAATTGGCAACCCATGGATAATGGGTAAATTCTTTTTGATTTACCAATAGCTTCACTGAAGTTTTCAAAATAACCCAGAAATAATTGCTGATTGGCATTGGGCAATAACTGACATTTTTCATGGTGGACTTCATGGTATCCATCTGAGTAGGCCATAGAATTTACGTAAAAGCGATTTTTCATGTTTGATTAAAGTATTAGAAGTTAAATATCCTAAATCTATCCCTGATAAATATACCGTAATTGGGGTATTTTTAGTTTATGGTGGAGATCATGCTGAATTTATTGTTTATAGATTATTTTTAAATCTAGTAAACGTATATGTTTTAGTATTATTGAAAGTATTACTGATATTTTTTGTTATTAAAATTCTTAGATAATATAATCAATAAACTGGATTTGCTTTTTTATTAAATTGATTACTAAAATATAATGAAAACAATATTTAAAAGGAATTTATTTGATTCAATATTGGAGAGTTAAATCACTTTTTCTCATTTACCAGCCAAGCGTAACAAAAGGGCGGTGATTTTGGTGTTAGATGATCTTTAAAGTGTAGTGATGAATGGGGAATTAACTCATACTATTTTTTAGTTCATTTTTGTATTTGTTACAATTTCAATCCAAAAAGAAGCACGACTATCCAAGAATTGTGGGTTTAGGTAAAACTATTGAAAATGTAATTCTAGTAGATCAGGTACTTTGTCTATTTTTTTGCATTATCATTATCAATAAAGTCTATAATTTTTTATAAATAATTTAATATATACGTCTATAATTGTTTATTTGTTAATAATTGTCAATTAAGTGTGTGAAATTGTTAATTAATGGTTAGTGTTTTTCAATCGTTTTCGTGAAATTTATAGAGTATCATCAAACGTATAGCTATATGAAACCTTTAATTGATAGTTCTCTTATAAAATTGTTAAGTTCGGTTGGTATCGAGGACATCCAAAAAGTAGGGGGGAAGAATGCTTCCCTTGGAGAGATGTTGAAAAATCTGACCCAAAAAGGCGTAAAGGTACCGGAAGGTTTTATTGTTACTGTAGATGCTTACTATCAATTTTTGGAAGAAGGAAATATCAGGGAAGATATAGAGTTGATATTAGCAAATATTGATGTGGATGATTTGATCTCTTTGGGGCAAAAAGCTCAATTGATCAGAAAGACGATCTCAGAAGCGCCTATGTCAGCTACTTTGCAGGGGATCATTGAAGAAGCTTACTTCAATTTGTCCGCTACCTATGGTGTAGGGAAGGCTGACGTGGCTGTAAGGTCATCTGCTACCGCTGAAGACCTGCCGGATGCTTCATTTGCAGGCCAACAAGATACCTATTTAAATGTAAGAGGTATAGAAGACCTGATTTTAAGTATTAAAAAATGCTTTGCTTCTCTATTTACTGAAAGAGCCATTAGCTATAGGCGAAAGCGCAACTACCATGATCTAAAAGTGGGGATTGCTGTGTGTGTTCAAAAAATGGTGAGGTCTGATTTAGGGGCATCGGGAGTTGCATTTTCTTTGGATACTGAGTCGGGGTTTAAAGATGTGGTCATGATCAATGGATCCTATGGATTAGGGGAAATGGTGGTTCAAGGGGCTGTAAAACCAGATGAGTTTTTGGTCCATAAACCAAAGCTTAAAGCCGGTTTTCCTGCGATTATAGAGAAGCAATTGGGGACGAAGGACCATCAAATGGTTTATTCCATGGTGGAGGGCAAGAGGGTAGAAATCTGCCCGGTTGGTCCTGAGAGACAAAGAAGGTTCTGTTTAAAGGATGAACATATCCTACAATTGGCCAAATGGGTTTGCGTGATAGAAGAACACTATAGTATGGTACACAATAGATGGTGTCCTATGGATGTGGAATGGGCTTTGGATGGACAAAGTGGAGAATTATTCATCGTTCAATCCAGGCCAGAGACCATCCATTCCTCCAAAAAGCATTCAGATGTAAAGCTATTCCATTTGGATGAAAAAGAAGATAGCTCCAGGGTATTGCTTAAGGGAATTGCAGTGGGAGATGGGATAGCAGCTGGAAAAGTTTTTGTAGTAGGCGAACATGATGAATGCCATGATTTGATTCATAAGGTGAAGAAAGGGGATGTGTTGGTTACGGATATGACCGATCCCGACTGGGAGCCAGTGATGAAAAAGGTTTCAGGCATTATTACCAACAAGGGAGGACGTACCTGCCATGCAGCAATTGTGGCCAGGGAATTAGGGGTGCCGGCAATTGTGGGCTGTGGTAACGCCACGGAAATATTGACCCCCAACCTGACGGCAACAGTTTCTTGTGCAGAAGGGGAAGTAGGAAAAGTGTATAAGGGGCACCTGAATTACAGAGAGGAAATTTTGGATTTGGAGAGTCTTCCTAAAGTGAGTACCCCTGTTATGTTTAATATTGGTTCGCCATCCAGTGCCTTTAAATATGCCCAATATCCGCACTGTGGGGTTGGTTTGGCCAGGTTGGAATTTATCATCAATAATTATATTAAAGTTCACCCTCTGGCCTTACTAAACCACCGGGAAATTAATGATGAGAAACTTTCGGAAAAAATTCACCAATTGACCAGTGCTTATGATTCTGAGGAGGATTATTTTATTGAGAAGCTTTCTTTTGGGATTTCAAAAATAGCGGCTGCATTTTACCCGCAACCGGTTGTAGTGAGGTTCTCGGACTTCAAGAGCAATGAGTACTTCAACCTGCTTGGAGGGAATTATTTTGAGCCAGTGGAAGAAAATCCTATGATTGGCTGGAGAGGTGCTTCCCGCTATTATTCAGAGAAATTTAAGCCTGCCTTTAACCTAGAGTGTCAAGCAATCAAAAAGGTCAGAGAAGAGATGGGCTTGGATAATGTGATCTTAATGATTCCTTTTTGTCGTACTGTAGAGGAACTCGTGAAAGTCAAAGCAGTGATGAAGAAGCAAGGCTTAGAACAGAAGAAAAATAATTTAAAGGTCTATATGATGGCAGAGGTTCCTTCCAATATTATCCTTGCGGATGAATTTGCCAAACATATTGATGGGTTTTCCATTGGCTCCAATGACTTGACCCAACTCACTTTAGGAATAGACCGAGACTCTTCTTTGGTGGCCCATCTTTACGATGAAAAACATTCAGCCGTCAAAACCATGATTAGGATGCTTATAGCTGCCGCAAAAAGAAATAACGTCAAGGTGGGGCTTTGTGGTCAAGGTGCCTCTGATTTTCCTGAGTTTACGGATTTCTTGGTAAAAGAAGGGATTGATACCATCAGCATTACCCCTGATGCTATTTCCAAAACCATTCAGGCCGTTTACCAAGCAGAAATCAGAAAGGCCATTTAAATGAATCAATGATTTCGTTAGTTTCATCAAAAGCGGGAGTTAAAACCTTCCGTTTTTGATGTGATTAATTTTTGGCCATATGATTAATATCTTTGTTCTCAAGTATTTTTTTACGGTATGGATAGAGGCTAACTTCAATCATGGCCTTACCCACATTCGTGGTAGTGGTCACTGATGATAATTTCTTTAGAAAAGGAAATAAGGGTTTGGTGATAGCATACATGGTGTTGTACCAGCCTGTTTTGGATTGGATACCTTTTTCGGGTAAAATGACACCAGGCCTAAATGCATAAGCATCTTTAAATCCATGTTTCAAGATCATGTTTTCCGTTTTGCCTTTCACCCTGGCCCACATCATGCGCCCACTTTCAGAACTATCCGTTCCTGCGCCAGAAACATAATTGAAAATACTTTCCGGATTAAGTCGATATAAAGTATCTGCAAAGACCTTGGTCATTTGATAGGTGACTTTGATGTAGTCTTCTTCATTCATGCCTAAGGCAGAGGTTCCTAAGCAATAAAAGCAGGCATTGTATCCTTTAAGCTCCTCCTCGATTTGATTAAGGTCATAAAAATCCTCAATAACTATTTCTTTGAGTTTGGGATGGGCGATTCCCAGCGGACTTCTATTGATGACCAATATTTGTGTTACACTAGGGTGGTCAAGACATTCAAGAAGTACGGCACGACCCACCATGCCGGTTGATCCTGTAATAATTGCTTTTATGTTCATTATTCTTTGATCCTATATTAGTTGGGGTAATTCTTCCATTCATCGTGCTTAGCCGAAATGTTGATACTGGTCAATTTTTATTATAGTGGGATTTTTCCGGTTTAAGCATTCGAGCGATTATACTTAAAACGGATCGGAGGAGTAATTCGTTGAATACTTTGATTTACTACTTCCTTATTGTTAAGGATTTTTCAATTTATGCCCTATTGGAGCAGATTTAATATTTTTTTATCATTAGTAAAATTACTAGGTGTTTAAATAATTTTTAGAAAGATAAGTTTACTAATATTAAAATAGAGTCTCATAAGATAATTGGTTGATCTTTTAGGAAATGAAGTTGTTTTTGTGTTAATTGAGAGTGTTTTGAAAATAAATAGAAAGCTTTTAAAAGTTTATTATTGATAAAAAAAATCAAGTTAAATTATTGTTGTCACTAATATTACTCCCAAAATGATGAAAAGGCTATTGTTGACCCTTGTGGTGTTCCACTTGGCTTTACAGGCAAAAAGTGAAATCTGGTTGCCTTCCATTCTATCTGATAACATGGTACTACAGCAAAATTCCAATGCAACCATTTGGGGTTGGAGCACACAGACCACTGAAAAAATTACGGTAACCGGATCTTGGAATAATGAGCCATTAGAAACCACAGTAAATCAAGGAAAATGGTCAGTGGAACTGCCCACGCCAAGTTATGGAGGTCCATTTACAGTAACCATTAAAGGGCATCAAGAGATTGTTTTAAAAAATATCCAGATCGGAGAAGTTTGGCTTTGCTCCGGCCAGTCCAATATGCAATGGAGCGCAAACAATGGCTTTGACCATGCAGAGGAGGAGGTAAAAGCAGCCAATTATCCTAATATTCGCTTTTTCAGCGTTCCAAGACACAATTCTGAAACTTTGCAAGATAACTCACCGGGGGAATGGACAGTATGTACTCCCGAAAGTATGCGGTCTTTCAGTGCCGTTGGGTACTTTTTTGGTCGTGAACTTCTGGAAGAATTGGGAGTGCCCATCGGTTTAATCAATAGCAGCTGGGGAGGTACTCCCATAGAAATCTGGTCACCCTTAGGGTTGGTGGAAAAGCCTGAATTGTTAAACGATGCTGCGGAGCATATAGCGGAAAACCAATGGTACTCCAAAACCCCCGGATCGGCTTATAATGCGATGATCAACCCTTTGGTTCCTTTTGACATTGCAGGATACCTTTGGTATCAAGGGGAGTCTAACAGACAAAATGCCGATTATTATTATGAAACCTTCCCTATGATGATCAACTCGTGGCGAAAGGCCTGGGGAAATGCTGATTTGCCATTTTACTATGTACAGATAGCACCCTTTGACTATAACAACAATGATTTGGAAGACTTGGAACCAGCAGTGGTAAGGGATGCCCAGTTAAAGACCATGCAGCAAGTAGCCAATACAGGTATGGTGGTTACCAATGACATTGGTAATTTGAAAAACATTCATCCTGGAAATAAACAGGAAGTAGGAAGAAGGCTTGCTTTATGGGCTTTGGCAAAAACCTATGGGGTAGAGCATATTGAGCCAAGCGGCCCCGTTTTTAGTAGCATGGAGGTGAATAAAAATAAAATCATTGTCCGTTTTGATCATGCTGAGGGAGGCTTGGTTGCAAAAGGAAAAGATGTACTCGAATTCTATATTGCGGGAGTAGATCGGAAGTTTTATCTAGCCAAAGCAAAAATAGAGGGAAGTCAAGTAGTTATAAGTTCCAAAGAGGTCAAAGAACCTGTTGCGGTGCGGTTTGCCTTCTCTGATATTGCCCTGCCCAATCTTTTCAACAAAGATGGCTTACCCGCATCTGCTTTCAGAACTGATGACTGGGAGCTTAAATAAAATAAATGTTTAAAGTTCTTAAGCAGACAGATAATAGATTATTCCTATTTAATTCTCACTAAATCAACAACTTATGATACTTAAAGAGGGGCGGGTTTTCCTAAGCAATTATAAAAATGGTCTAGCCACTTTCATCGTTTTATTATTAGGCTTCATTCCTGTCATTGCCCAGAATATCCATGAGGATTTTATGTTCAGGGATAAAATCCAACCGGTAGATGAAAGTAACATTTTTCGCTCGGAAGACTTTTTCAATTGGGGAGGCTCGATTATTAAAGGAGATGACAATCAATATCATTTGTTTTACTCCAGATGGCCCAGGGATACAAAATTTACAGGCTGGCTGCTTTACTCAGAAGTGGCTCATGCTGTTTCTGCTTCACCATCAGGCCCGTGGACATATAAAGAAACAGTACTGAATGGTAGAGGAAAAGGCCACTGGGATGCCATAACTGCCCACAACCCTAAAATCAAGTATTTTGAGGGCAAGTATTATTTGTACTATATCTCTACAAATTTAGGAAATAATATAGCCTATTCTGGAGAGGAACTCCTAGAAACAAGTTTGACAGGCTATACACATCCTAATTGGAAAATTTTAAGACCCAATCAAAGAACAGGCGTTGCCGTGGCGAATTCACTTTCAGGTCCTTGGGAGCGCATGGATACTCCATTGATAGAACCATCGGGACCGATCACCACATTGACAGTGAACCCGGCAATCGATAGGGGAAAGGATGGGAAATACTATCTTATCGTCAAAGGAGACAAACCGAATGATACTAATTTTACAAGAAATCAGGCTTTGGCAATAGGCAATCATCCCGCAGGTCCCTTTGTTATTCAGGATCAGCCGGTGATTGACTATTTGGATACAGAAGATATGTCCTTATGGTATGATGATCTTCGAGGTAAATATTTCGGTATTTTCCACGCTCATACTTTTATTGGCTTAGTAAGTTCAGAAGATGGAATTCATTGGAATAAAAACGATGAATTTGAGATTATGCCAAAAGAAATTCCAATGAAAAAAGGGGAAAAGCTCAATCCTGACCGAATGGAACGACCAAATGTATATCGGGAGAATGGAGATATTCAAGTGCTGTTATTGGCCTGCAAGAAGGGCAATGACTCATTTATAGTTACAATTCCAATTAAACCTTCAAAATGAGAAAGTACCTAATAGGATTACTACTGGCTTCAGCTTTTTCCTTTGGCTGTCAGCATTCCCAAGAGGAAAACAAGGGAATCATGCCCGAACCTTCTACCTCTCCAAGTAAAACTCAGCTTGCACAGATGGAACGAAAATATGGTATGTTCATCCACTTTGGGGTGAATACCTTTCATGATATGGAATGGACAGATGGCTCAAAAGAAGCTTCAAGCTATAACCCAAGTAACATAGATGCGGAACAATGGATAAGGACCGCAAAGGAAGCAGGAATGAAGTATGTGATTTTGATCACCAAACATCATGAAGGTTTTTGTCTTTGGGACAGCGAATTGACCACCTATGATGTCGCCTCATCACCCAATTCTACCAATGTGGTGGAGGAAGTGGCCAAAGCATGTAAAAAATATGATATTGGGCTGGGTTTATATTACTCCCTTTGGGACCGAAAAGTAAACTCGAATGTGGAAGCCCCAGACCAAGACAGTACTTACAATGAATACATGCTCCACCAGATTCAAGAGTTGATTGACATCACTGAAAAGCATACCTCGATTGTTGAGTTTTGGTTTGATGGGGGATGGGTGAAAGAAAATTCAAGGTGGCCCATCAAAGCACTTTATCAAGCCATAAAGCAGCGCGAGCCTGATTGTCAAATAGGAGTCAATTGGTCTATAGGTCTGCCCAACGATCCTGACCACCATCCGGTCAAACCTGAAGAACAAAAAGAAGGGTTCCCCATCCGGTATTTTCCCAGTGATTTTAGATTGGGAGATCCCTACCTACCTGCAGAAGATGATCCCAAAATATTTACCTATGATGGCCAATCCTATTACATGCCTTGGGAATCTACCGTTTGTATGAGTCAAAGATGGTTTTACAATACGCAAGATACCGTTTGGAAATCCTTGGATGAACTGGAAAAGCTTTATCGAAAAGCCACCGCCAATGACAATATTTTGATTCTTAATTGTCCACCCAACAGGGAAGGCAGGTTGAGGGAAAAAGATGTAGAAATACTAAAGTCCTTGAAGGAGAGGCTTTCAATTTAACCATATAGAAAAATATGATGCTTATACGTACTTCATTATTGTTTTTGGCGATGGTATTTTCAGCTAATAAAGCTATGGCCCAAAACCAACAACCGAAGAAAAAGAACCAACCCAATATTGTTTTTTTCTTTGTGGACGATATGGGTTGGCAGGATACTTCTGTTCCTTTTTTTAAGGAAGTGACTGAGTTAAACAAACGCTATAAAACCCCCAATATGGAGCGGATGGCCCATGATGGGATGAAGTTTACCCAAGCCTATGCAAGCGCGGTTTGTTCCCCTTCAAGGATCAGTTTGATGACAGGAATGAATGCGGCCAGGCATCGGGTGACCAATTGGACCTTGAAGAAAGATGTATCACCAGATACTGAAAATCCAGTTGTGGAATCACCCCAATGGAATGTCAATGGACTCAGTCCTGATTCATCGGTTCCTTATACCATTAGTGCCAAAACTTTACCCACACTCCTTAGTAAAGGGGGATACCAAACAATCCATGTGGGTAAAGCACACTTTGGTGCTGAGGGAACTCCTGGGGAGGATCCTTTAAATTTAGGTTTTAAGGTAAATATTGGAGGCCATGCTGCAGGTGGTCCAGGGAGTTACCTGGGAATCCATGATTTTAGTGCAGATTGGAGAGATGCTGGAAACCACATTTGGGATATTCCTGACTTGGAAAAATACCATGGACAAGAAATCTATTTGACGGAAGCTTTGACCCGTGAGGCTTTAAAAGAAGTTAGTAAATCAGTGGAAAAAGAGCAACCTTTTTACTTGTACATGTCACATTATGCGATCCATGCTCCCTGGGAAAAGGACAAACGCTATTATCAAAAATACATTGAACAAGGGTTTAGTGAACACGAAGCGACATATGCCACCATGATTGAAGGTATGGATAAATCACTTGGAGACATAATGGACCATTTGGAAAATTTAGGGGTTTCGGATAACACCATTATTGTATTTATGTCCGATAATGGTGCCCACAAGCAGGTGCCTCAAAACAAACCCTTGAGAGGTCATAAGCTCAGTCCATATGAGGGAGGTATTCGGGTGCCACTTTTGGTAAAATGGCCAGATGAAACCAAGCCTAATTCAGTTAATGAGGACTATGTGATAATTGAGGATATCTTTCCAACTTTTCTCGAAATGGCTGGACTCAAGGAAGCAGCTCAAACGAGCATGGATGGTCATAGCTTTGTTAGAAAACTTAAAGGAAAAAAGTCATCCAATACAAGACCATTGCTTTGGCACTATCCCAACACTTATTATAATCCCCCTTATAGTGTGGTAAGAAAAGGTGACTGGAAATTGATCTATCACCATGTAGATCAAAAATTGGAGTTGTATAACCTAAATGACGATATAGGCGAGTCCACCGATTTAAGTGAAAAGGAATTGGATAGAACAATGGAAATGGCCCAGTTGATGACCAAGCTCCTGAAGGATACAGACGCACAAATGCCGACTATCAAAGCCACAGGAAAACCAGTTCCCTATCCCAGTGAGCTTTTGAAATAAAGATTAAGATAAAAATTGAATAAAATGAAAATGAAATTATTCCAGACATTAATGCTATTGGCTTTGGTGTTTGGTTGGAGTAAAACCATTCAGGCTCAGACTTACACGGCTTTGCAGGATTTGAATATTTCACTCAGTGAGCAAACTTACGCTGCTCCTGTGAAAAACCGTTCAGTAACGGGAGAGGAGCTATCTATTGGTGGGGAGTATTTTTCTGATGGCATAGGAGTACATTCCAATTCGGTCATTAAGATTAAAATGAACAATGGAAGTCACTTTTCTGCTAAGGTTGGAGTGAATGATTCGAAGGTTGACTATGAGTCAGAAAATATAAAAACCATACCGCTGACAGATGGTAAGCGTATTTTTTATGAAGTAACGTCCAGCAAAAAGCAGTTTGTTGGCGTGGAAGGGGAGAATGGTTCCGTAGATCAGGGGTCGGTCATCTTCAAATTAGTTCATAATGGAGAGGAAATATATAACAGTGGGATCATGCGAAAAGGTGATGCGGCCAAATCCATTGATTTAGATGTAAAAGGTGGTGTACTGGAGCTTATTGTTGAGGATGCTGGAGATGGGCCGAGTGGTGATCATGCAGTTTGGGTAGAGCCAAAAATTGAATTTTTCGAAATAGCCCCAGTGATCAAACCAGGTGATTTTGTAGGGGAGAAGGTTGAACAGAATAGTGTGGTAAGGGAATACTTACTTGGAAAATTAAGTAAATTAAAAGCGGTGCAACTGCCGCTTGGCCAGCCGAATTATGATTGGCTAATTGATCATTCAAAGGCTAAGGCTGAAGTATTAAAAAGTGGAGAGGACCAACTAGTGCTCAGCAATGGGCTGATTGCAAGAACTTTTAAGTTAAGCCCTAACTTGGCAACTATTGATTTTACAAATTTGATGACCGGAGAAACCTTGCTCCGTGCTGTGTCCAATGAAGGAGTGCTGACCATTGATGGTCGGAGTTATGATATCGGCGGATTAAGCCCCCAGCCTGAGTATGGCTACACGCTGATGAAATGGACAGAGGAACTGATGGCTACCCAAAACAGTTTCCAGATCCAGGATTTTGAAGTGAGGGAAATTACGGACAGACTGGTTTGGAAAAGGGTTCGCTGGGCCATGAACAAAGAGATGCCAAGCGGAAAAGAGGTGGTTTTTACGCTTGAAAAAGAGGGTATCTTGGTCAAGGTTCACTTTGCCTTGTATGATGGTATCCCGACGCTTTCCAAGTGGATAGAAGTAATTAATGACAGTGATTTGATCGTGCAGCTGAACAGCTTTAAGTTGGAGCAGTTGGCCATGGTGGAAGGAGAAAACTTGGTGGAGACTCCAGAGAATTGGGTGAAGCCCAATATCCATATCCAAACAGACTATGCTTTTGGTGGGATGCAACAGAAAACCTCCCAAGAGACCGTTTTTTGGGAAAAGGACCCAAGGTATACCACACAGACTAATTATCCACTCAACCTGCCTTGTCTATTAGAAGTCAAACCGCCATTGGGACCAGAAACTGCCATAGCAGTAGGTGATACCTTGAGCACATTCAGGGTGTGGGAATTGCCGATGGATTCTCGCGATGAAGAAAGAAATGGCTTGTTTATCCGGAAGATGTACCGGACCATTTCTCCATGGACCACAGAAAACCCCATCTTCCTTCACTTGACCTCTACGGACCCTGAGGTGGTCAAAACAGCAGTTGACCAATGTGCCGAAGTCGGCTATGAGATGATCATTCTGAGCTTCGGTAGTGGTATGGACATGGAGGATGAGTCTGAAGAAAATTACAGAAAATTCCGTGAATTAAGAGAATATGCCAATGCCAAGGGCATAGAGTTAGGCGGTTATTCTTTGCTTTCCAGTCGTTGGATCAGTGAGGAAGTGGATGTGATCAATCCTGAGACAGGCAAAAGAGGAGGGATGATCTTTGGTTCCTCTCCTTGTCTCAGCAGTGAATGGGGTTATGATTATTTCAGAAAGATCAAGAAATTTTTTAACCAAACTGGGATGCAAGTATTTGAGAATGATGGTTCTTATCCAGGCAATGTCTGTGCGTCTACCAGCCACGCCCATCACAATGGATTGGGGGATTCCCAGTGGAAGCAATATGCCCAGATCCAAGGGCTGTATCAATGGATGAGGGCTGAAGGCATCTATATGAATGTACCGGACTTCTATGTCAATTCAGGTACCAATAAAACAGGAATTGGCTACCGAGAAGTCAATTGGTCCTTGCCTCGAGAAAGACACCTGATGCATGGGCGGTTGAACATTTATGATGGGCTATGGGACAGGATACCCAGCATGTGTTGGACGTTTGTGCCCTTGACCCAATATCATGGAGGTGGAGCAGCGGCTACCTTGGAGCCTCTAAAAGATCATTTGAAGGATTATGAAAACCATATGATGCAAAACTATGGTTCTGGTGTTCAGGCATGTTACAGGGGGCCGAGGTTATATGATGCTCCAGAGACCAAAAAATTGGTCAAGGAAGTGATAGGTTGGTACAAGGAGTACAGAAATATTCTCAACAGTGATATCATTCACCTGAGAAGGCCATCAGGAAAAGATTGGGATGGCTTTATGCACGCCAATCCGGCCTTGAAAGAAAAGGGACTGGCCATGTTCTTTAACCCAACGGATAAGGAAATGGTCAGGGAAATCAAGCTTCCTCTTTACTACACGGGCCTGACAGATGAGGCAAAAGTGCGGGAAAAAGAAGGAAAGAGCGTTAATTACACTTTGGATCGGGAGTACAATATCCATCTAAAAGTCATTATTCCTGCCAATTCCTATACTTGGTATGTAATTGAATAACGTTCAATTAGCTTGCAATTAAAGAAACAAAAGGCTGTCCCATCAACGTAGATATTTGATGGGACAGCTTTTTTGGAGTGTTCTTGATGAACTGCTTTACTCCTGGACTGGGTAGCCTTTATCGATCCAATCGGTTTTGACATTATTAAGGATGGCCAAGAGCTTATGGTTCTTAAAGCCCAATTCATTGAGGGTTTTGAAAGCTGGCCTTACGTTGGGACATTTTTGTAGAGGACAGCAGCCACAATACAATATGATTTCGGTATCCTTGGAGAGTTTGTTTACCGCCAAGGTAAGCTTCTTGATATTGCTTGGGTCTTGACCCGGTCCAATGTCCTTGGAGCCTTTGATTACAGCTTGGGGACCTATGCTTAAGATCAAGGGGAGCTTTTCTTTACTTTTTTCCATTCTTTGGCTCAGGTCGTAGGGGGAGACCATTTGTTTGGCTGTCCAAGGTTCAGCAGACTGAAATGAAACCAAGATGACCAATATCAATACAAAGGCTGAAAAAAAGCGTGGATAAGTTTTTGGTTCCTTCATTATAGCTTCAGGTTTTGACTTTGGAATTTAAACCATTAAGGTAACATTTTTTGGTTTGAAAAGGCAAAGAAGGTTCCAATGTAAAACTGTTTCCCATTTCCCCAAAGCGTGGAATATCGTGTGGAGTAGCTGTCGGACAATTTATAAATTGAGTCCAATGATTTAATTTAATTAATAGGTCATCGGATGATTTATTTATTAAGTTACTATCTACTCTACCCAATGGTTACCGTAACTCTTTAATAAAGAAAACACGGGTTAAACACGGGATAACTATGGGTTTGCATGGGATTATATAAAGGTCAAGTTTTATTTACCTCAACGCATACTGGATAAATTATCTGCTATGATGCCAGTAGTCATACAGTCTTTGCTCAAGTGGTGGGAAGCTTGTCTAACTGCCAAGTAAATCAGAAATCTGAAGACCGAAGCAGTTGATACTTTAATCAAAAGGGTAGTTTCTACTCGCTTTTAATCTTTACTGGTGAAATTGCTTAAATATATATAAATTATTAAAATAGTTATGTTTTTTATTAATATATATGTTTTTATATAGTTAAATAGTGTAAAAATATTTATTTTAATGTTGAAAAATAGGGTTGTTGGCATAGTGCTTGCATTTTTAAGGGTAACGAATAATGATAAATTAATCGCTAACCAAAATTTTAACAACCATGGAAAACTTACAAAATAAAAGAGTAGCCATTCTAGCCACGAACGGATTTGAAGAATCAGAATTGACCAGTCCCAAACAGGCTTTGGAAGAAAGCGGGGCTAAGGTAGATGTTGTTTCTTTGGAAACAGGGTCAATCAAAGGATGGAAGAATGGCAACTGGAGCAATAGTGTGCGAGTGGACAAAACGCTGGAAGAAGTTTATGAAGAAGATTACGATGCCTTGGTGCTGCCAGGTGGAGTGATCAATCCAGACCAACTCAGGAGGAGTGAAAAAGCCATCCAGTTTGTTAGGGCTTTCTTTAAAAACCATAAACCGGTAGCCGCTATCTGTCATGGACCACAGGTCTTGGTGGAAGCGGATGTGGTCAATGGTAGAAAATTGACTTCTTTCCATTCCATCAAAACCGACCTGATGAATGCAGGTGCCAAATGGTTTGATGAAGCTGTAGTGGTGGATCATGGTTTGGTTACTTCCAGAACCCCTGATGACCTTCCCGATTTCAACAGAAAATTGGTGGAAGAAGTCAGAGAAGGCACCCACAGCAGACAAATGGTATAATAAGAATTGGATAATTTAAGACAGAAGAGCCAGCGTATTATTTGCGCTGGCTCTTCTTTTATTTTATAATGGTAATTATTTTGATTAATCTTTGACGCAGCGAACGGAAGCTGCCGTAGGATTGAACCGAGAGCGTCTTATCCCATCAATGGAGTAGCGGAATTCACGGATGTATAAAGCGTTATCTTCTATATGGCTGCCTTCAATAGGTGTCCATATATATGCAGCTTCATATTCATCCTCGAATGTGGAATAATAAGTAACTCCATCAAATTCATCATCAGGATATACATAACCGTATGGTAAAATTGTAAAACCGTATTCGTTGGTGGCGCCCGTATTTACATAATTGAAGTTGTCATCTGGAAAAGGCCATTCTTCAACTGCTTTAAGTTTTCCCCCGATGTTTTGTGTAGCACCTCTAGTGTATAAGCCACTCTCGAATTGATTCTCCGGTAAACCTAAATAAGTTTCTAAACTACGCCAATCTTCATCTGTAGACACATGCCAGTTGCAGGGGCAAATGTTCCTTTCATCATAATTGGCAGCCTCACTGTAATAGAGCATAGTTGACCGATTTTGTACGGCAAAGCTCATATTGGGTTCAGTAATGTTTTCAAATATTTGTTCAGTCCTAAGTGTTAGGATATCCTCACCATTACAGAATTTGGTTGTGTTCAGGTCTTCGGCCATCCAATACTGCTCACCTATTTTGACCACTTTATATTCATTCCCATCTGCATCGGTCACACTGGTGATCTCTTCCTCACCCCCGATCTCAAAAAACTCCTCATGGTATTCAAATGGCCCGATGGCCAGCTCGATCAGGTTGACGGTTCCCTGAACTTCGGTCAGCTTAAGGTAGAAGTGGTAATGGTTGTAGGCCGCAATGTCCAGTTCCTTTTGCAGTGCTTGTCCATTGAAGTTTTCATAGATGGTCAGGGTAGGGGTCAGTCCATCCTTGACGTAGGCATAGAGGGTAAAGCCCTGATCGCAGATCTCCAGCTCGTGTTCCCCGTCGAGGTTGGCAGAGAGCACAAATTCCTTTTTGACGGTAACCAGACCGTAATCTGTGCTTCCCTGAAGGCTGATGTCAAGACTGGTTTCTGCTAGGGTAAATTCCCCTGAAATGGTAAAGGGCAGGAACGCTTCAAAATCGCCTCCGGTGACTTCAGAAAATACGGTGTATTCCCCATAAGGCAGTTGGATCTGGTAGGCATCGGTAAAGTCATTGGGGTTGTACTGGAGGGAATATTCTGCGCCTGTTTCTTTATGGGTAATGGTCAGGGTAGCGGATTCCTTAAAGATATGTTTCCATTCGGAGTCTTCAAGCATCCGGGCATTGGGAGATAGGCCTCCAAAATGGGTAAATGATATGGCTGAAAAGCTGACCATTCCCATTTTGGGCGCCTCAAGGTTTTCCTGCACACAGCTGGTAGCAAGCAGGAAGAGAAGGGATAAGTAATAGATTGAATTTTTCATAGGAGTAGCGGTTATATTGATGTTTTAGTCTTTGACACAGCGGATACTCAAAATATGGCCATCTCGTGCTCCATCAGAGCTACCCATTCGGTAAATGGCCGAAACTTCTTCAGGTGATACTGAGAAGCCTTCAGATTGTATACTTCTCATTTTTAACGAATCTTCTTTGGGGGACCACCACCAGGCAGTGAACGAAAAAGCATTCCAGCGAAGTCCTTCGCCTGTTTCGTCAATGTCATAAATCCAGCGGCCATTTGGGTAAGCGGTAAATCCCGTGGAGTTGGTGATGTTCAATTCCGGAGGTACCGCACCATAGATGTCAGGCCAATCCAGTGCCATGAGTTGGTCGGCTGCTTCTTGGTCGTAGCCTCTTCTGCGGCTATAGAGGTCGGACTCAGGTATACCTAGGTAGCGCTCAAGCTCCATCCAGTCTTCATCGGTCGATATATGCCAATTGCAAGGGCATATATTTTTTTCATTCCTTGCTACTTCTCGATTATAGTAATAATTGTTTTCGGAGGTGTACCTATCCGCTTTTATGAAGGCATAATCAGGCTGTTCGTTGAAGCCATAGGGCATGGTAATGCCAGGTGGCATAAATGTTTCCAAAGGTGTACCATCGCAATAGGTAGTATTTCTTAAGTTTTCTGCCATCCAGTATTGTTCACCAATCTTGACCACTTTATAAACATTCCCATCGGCATCGGTCACGCTTTTGATCTCTTCCTCAGCACCGATCTCAAAAAACTCTTCATGGTATTCAAAGGACCCGATGGCCAGCTCGATCAGGTTGACGGTTCCCTGAATCTCGGTCAGTTTGAGGTAGAAGTGGTAATGGTTGTAGGCCGCAATATCCAGTTCCTTTTGCAGGGCTTGTCCATTGAAGTTTTCATAGATGGTCAGGGTAGGGGTCAGTCCATCCTTGACGTAGGCATAGAGGGTAAAGCCCTGATCGCAGATCTCCAGTTCGTGTTCCCCGTCGAGGTTGGCAGAGAGCACAAATTCTTTTTTGACGGTGACCAGACCGTAATCTGTGCTTCCCTGCAGGCTGATATCCAGGCTGGTTTCTGCCAAGGTAAATTCCCCTGAGATGGTAAATGGCAGGAACTTTTCAAAATCCCCTCCGGTCACTTCGGAGAACACGGTATATTCCCCATAAGGCAGCTGGATCTGGTAGGCATTGGTAAAGTCATTGGGGTTGTACTGGAGGGAATATTCTGCACCCGTTTGTTTATGGGTAATGGTCAGTGTAGCGGATTCCTTGAAGATATGTTTCCACTCGGAGTCTTCAAGCATCCGGGCATTGGGTGACATTCCTCCAAAGTGGGTAAATGATATGGCTGAAAAGCTGACCAAGCCCATTTTGGGTTGTTCGATGTTTTCCTGCACACAGCTGGTGGCCAACAGGAAGAGAAGGGATAGGTAATAGATTGAATTTTTCATAGGAGTAGCTGTTATGTTTATGTTTTAGTCTTTGACGCAGCGGATACTATAAACTGCATCACTGGATGGGGATTCCAAGTTTCTATAAATGGAAGGAGCATATGTGTATTGGATATATAGTTTTCTATACATTATTAAAGAAGAATTATTTATAGGAGTCCACCATCTTGTTTCTTTTGTCCCTCCAATCATAACGATTCCTTCGCCGGTTTCATCAAAATCCCAATACCAATATCCATTTGGATACGCGGTAAATCCAGTAGAATTGGTAACGGTAACCTTAGGATCTACATCCCCATAGATTTCTTCCCAATCCAATGCCATTAGCTGACCGGCAGCATTTTGTTCTTGTCCTCTAATACTATTAAGTAGTTCATTTTCAGGAATTCCGATATAACGTTCCAGTTCTAACCAGTCCTCATCGGAAGAAATATGCCAGTTACAGGGACAAATGTTCTTTTCGCTTTTTGCTACTTCGTAACTGTAGAAATAATTATTTTCTAATGTATAAGGATCTTTTCTGCTTATTACAAAATCTGGTTTTTGATTGAAACCTAAAGGAAAGTTTCCTTTTAGGGCAGTTATTGTTTCCAAGGGTGTACCATCGCAATAGGTAGTATTTCTTAAGTTTTCGGCCATCCAGTATTGTTCACCAATTTTGACCACTTTATATTCATTTCCGTCAGCATCGGTCACGCTGGTGATCTCTTCCTCACCCCCGATCTCAAAAAACTCCTCATGGTATTCAAATGGCCCAATGGCCAGTTCGATCAGGTTGACGGTTCCCTGAACCTCGGTTAGTTTGAGGTAGAAATGGTAATGGTTGTATGCCGCAATGTCCAGTTCCTTTTGCAGTGCTTGTCCTTTGAAATTTTCATAGATGGTCAGGGTAGGGGTCAGTCCATCCTTGACGTAGGCATAAAGGGTAAAGCCCTGATCACAGATCTCCAGCTCGTGTTCCCCGTCGAGGTTGGCAGAGAGCACAAATTCCTTTTTGACGGTAACCAGACCGTAATCTGTGCTTCCCTGCAGGCTGATGTCCAGGCTGGTTTCTGCCAAGGTAAATTCCCCTGAAATGGTAAATGGCAGGAACTTTTCAAAATCCCCTCCGGTCACTTCGGAAAATACGGTATATTCCCCATAAGGCAGTTGGATCTGGTAGGCATTGGTAAAGTCATTGGGGTTGTACTGGAGGGAATATTCTGCGCCCGTTTGTTTATGGGTAATGGTCAGTGTAGCGGATTCCTTGAAGATATGTTTCCACTCGGAATCCTCAAGCACCCGAGCATTGGGAGATAAACTGCCAAAGTGGGTAAAGTTAATCGTCGAGAAGCTGACCATTCCCATTTTGGGTGCTTCAAGGTTTTCCTGTACGCAGCCAGTGGCCAGCAGGAAAAGGAAGGAAAGGTAATAGATGAAGTTTTTCATGATGTTAGCGGTAATATTGATATTTTAGTCTTTGACGCATCTTACTTGACCATAAGTCGAGGGGTGGTCTATTTCTATCGCAATTCCAGAACTATAATTACTTAACCATCTCCATAGTATCTCAACTTCCTCCTCACATTCGCACTCATCTCTATTATCATGATGAATGGTAGATGTCAGATAGTAGGCAGATGTAAGTTGACTTTCACCTGTTCTTTTATAGGGTAGTGCTGAAAAACCTGACTCGTTGGTGGCTCCTACATTAGGACTTTCCCAACCTTCTATAGACTTTAATTTGCCACCAACATTTTCTTCACTACCACGCGTGATGGAAAGGTTTATATCATCATTAACATCATCAGATATGGTGATTCCGAGAAATTGCTCCATTGTTTTCCATTCTTCATCAGATGGTAAATGATATCCACATGGACATAATTTTCTAGGGTCAGCGCCTGCATAGTAGTTGTACATTATACCATTATCTGCATTGACACGCATAGCCGGTGTATAGAGGTTTGGTTGATTTGGATTTAGGGCAATGGGATCCCCGTTATTGTAATAGGTTGCTTTTAGATCTTTGGCCATCCATGTTTGGTCACCAATTTGTACGACAGGGTATTGATTACCATTGATATCATAGACATAGCCATCTTTATCACCGCATCCCAAATACCCTACTTCAAAAAACTCCTCATGGTACTCAAACGGCCCAATGGCCAGCTCGATCAGGTTGACGGTTCCCTGAACTTCGGTCAGCTTAAGGTAGAAGTGGTAATGGTTGTAGGCCGCAATGTCCAGTTCCTTTTGCAGTGCTTGTCCATTGAAGTTTTCATAGATGGTCAGGGTAGGGGTCAGTCCATCCTTGACGTAGGCATATAGGGTAAAGCCCTGATCGCAGATCTCCAGTTCGTGTTCCCCGTCGAGATTGGCAGAGAGCACAAATTCTTTTTTGACGGTGACCAGACCGTAATCTGTGCTTCCCTGCAGGCTGATATCCAGGCTGGTTTCTGCCAAGGTAAATTCCCCTGAGATGGTAAAGGGCAGGAACTTTTCAAAATCCCCTCCGGTCACTTCGGAGAACACGGTATATTCCCCATAAGGCAGCTGGATCTGGTAGGCATTGGTAAAGTCATTGGGGTTGTACTGGAGGGAATATTCTGCACCCGTTTGTTTATGGGTAATGGTCAGTGTAGCGGATTCCTTGAAGATATGTTTCCACTCGGAGTCTTCAAGCACCCGGGCATTGGGTGACGTTCCTCCAAAGTGGGTAAATGATATGGCTGAAAAGCTGACCAAGCCCATTTTGGGTTGTTCGATGTTTTCCTGCACACAGCTGGTGGCCAACAGGAAGAGAAGGGATAGGTAATAGATTGAATTTTTCATAGGAGTAGCGGTTATATTGATGTTTTAGTCTTTGACACAGCGGACGCCTACTAGCGAACCTTTACCGAAATTTCTTTGATCATCTGTTTGTGCCCCAAAAAGACCTATACCTACAGCTCTATGACTAATATTTCTAACTAAAACGCCATCCTCTTCTGGATCTGTTTTGGAAATTTCTATGTCTGTGGAAAGGTAAAAGGCATCCATCCCAGACTGAACATTTGAGTTCGCAAAAAAACCGGTTTCATTGGTGAAATAATAATAATATTCAGTCCTGTAATACCATTGACCCGGATTGGCCAGTTTGGCTCCTATTCTTTCATCTTTACCACGAACACCAGGTAAACCTATTCCTTCTTCATCCTCGGGTAACCCTAAAAAGCGTTCTAGTTTTAGCCAATCCTCATTGGAAGGAACATGCCAGTTGCAGGGACAGATGTTTCGGTTATCAACGGCAGAATACCAAGTATAACCAAGGTTGGATGTGTTGTTTCCTTCGTTTATAATTGGATCTCCATTTGCATAAGTTTTGGTGCGCAAATCTCGCGACATCCAGACTTGATCACCAATCTCTACTATGGGATAGCGGTTTCCTTCTATATCGTATAAATATGCTATATCATATACATAGTCATAACGTTCGCTATTGCAGCTTGTCTCACCGATCTCTAAAAACCCCTCATGGTACTCAAATGGCCCGATGGCCAGTTCGATAAAGTTGACCGTTCCTTGAACCTCGGTCAGTTTAAGGTAGAAGTGGTAATGGTTATTGGCAACAATGTCCAGCTTTTTTTGAAAAGCCTGTCCGTTAAAGTTCTCGTAAATGGTCAGGGTAGGCGAAAGGCCTGCTTTTACGTAAAGGTAAAGAACCTCCCCATCGTCGCTGATTTGCATTCCGTACTGGTCGCCACGGAGGTTTGCTGACTGGACAAATTCATTTTTGACCGTTACCAGGCCATATTCCGTGCTGCCTTGCAAGCTGATGTCCAAGCTGGTCTCATCCAAGGTAAATTCCCCCGAAATCGTAAAGGGCATGAAGCTCGCATAGTCTAGGCCTTCTACTCTCGAATACACGGTATATTCCCCATAAGGAAGTTGGATCTGATAGGCTTCGGTGAAGTCGCTGGGATTATATTCCAGCGTGTATTCTTGCCCGGTCGCTTTGTTTGTAATGAGCATAGTGGCGAATGTTGTCAAGATATGTTTCCATTCAGAGTCCGCAGCTATCCTACCCTTTGGGGATATATTACCAAAGTGTTCGAATGTTACTTCAGAGAAGCTCACCATTCCCATTTTGGGTGCCTCAAGGTTTTCCTGTACGCAGCCAGTGGCCAGCAGGAAGAGAAGGGATAGGTAATAGATTGAATTTTTCATAGGAGTAGCTGTTATATGGATTTTTAAGTTTTTGTTCAATGAATAGCATGAACCCTTCAAGTCCAAACTTGTCCCTTTCCAAAAAATGTTTTGTTTTTTATTGGGATGTTTGAACCCGCAAGTTTTCGTGAAGTTGTTTAGATTGTATCTGAGTGGATATTTTTGAACAGAGGTTTTATCAGCGATGTGCATGGTAATGGTTTTCGAAAAGGAGGATTTCCATGCAAAAAAAATGGCCTTTAGAATAAAGCGGTATGTGCTGTAAAAATGGGCAACAATATCAGCCATAAAGCTGTTTACTCCCAATTTGAAATCTTCTGTTTCTTTGGATACCCATTTGGTAAACAGATAGATAGGTAATGCTAAAAGAATGGGTTTATTCATCACTATTGAAAAGTAAGGATTGAAAAAAATGAATTTTATGAAGTTAGTTAAAAGATCAGGCAAATCCTTTTGAATATAATATTATGTATATAAACTATAAATAATTGTATTCAAACACTTTGAGAGCTTAGAGATTTGATCAAAAAAATATTAAAACCACGACTCAAATTTATAGCATTGCTTAAAATTTGTGTAAGTCTTTTTGTTGTTAAGTTATTGATTGTTAATTGTTTACATATGTTTAAAATAGCTATTTCTATTTTAAACATGGGGATTTTTACTTATTTCAGTATAAAAGAAAATATTCCAATAAAAGATTTGATTTAAATAAATGATATGATTTCCGTATATGTTTTTACGATGTTAAATTATGATGTTTGTGTATAGAATTTTGTTGTTTAATATTTAAATGTTTAATTAAATAAGGGTTGAATTTTTAGTGATATAAGTATTTTATATGGTATAAAATTAAAACTCTTGTATATTATTTTAATAGCATAGGTCAGGAAAGTGGCTTGATTACTTGTAAACATTATTTTGTAACCTAATTGTTTTTATAATGAATGATAATAATCAAGTTATCGATTTGTGGAAGCAGGTATATACTGGGCAAATCAAGGAATATTCAAAGTTTGAGGCCACCAATCAGTTTCAGCAAATAGCAGGAATGTGCAGTCCAGGCGATTTTTACTACTATATCATTAACTACCATAATTTAGAGATAGACTACATTCACCCTAATGTCATGAAGATTTTGGGAATACCCCCTGAGGAAGCTGACATTGAAAAACTTGTCAGTATTTTGGATCAGGATGAATTGTGTCTGGTCAGGAAGAAAGAAGAAGTGGTGAATGATTTCTTTGTCAATTACCTTTCCAGTGAGGACCAATTGTATTATAAAGTTATGTATACATACTGTTTTATGCATCCGGTTTTTGGAAGAAAAACAATGATGGTGCAAGGAACTCCTATTAACATAACCGATAATAACTCTTTTCAACATGCCTTTATCATTCATACAGACATTACTTACTTGGGGCCACTACCTACTGACAGACTGTCTTTTGTCAGTTTGAACGGAAAAAAGTCCTATTATAATTTACCCGCAGAACAAGGTTACTTTGACCCTTCCCTGGAAACAAAGGAAGAGAATTTGATGGTAAATTCTCTCACCAAGAGAGAGACTGAGATTGTGCGCCTGATCCAAAAGGGACTGAATGCCAAGGAAATCTCCAATCGGCTGTTTATTTCTTTCAATACCACCTGTACGCACAGAAGAAACATTCTTAAGAAAACCAAGTGCTCCAACACTGCAGAACTGATCAGCAGGTGTTTGTTGGAAGGGGTGATTTGAAGTGGGATTTATATGGGTTTTTACTGTTTAAATTGTTGAAAATACCATAAAAACGGTATTTGATGTTGTACTGTATTTAGTTAAATTGTGAGTATTAAAGATTGTTGAATTTATTTATATATATAATATAGTTGTTATTACGTTCATTTTTAAGATGATAATTTGTTTGTGTCAGATGCTGGGTTAATATAGGATCAAGATCTTTAAATCAATGGATACGGATAATGAAAATAATAAATTTCCTGCCGGTTGGGTGATTAACCTGATGGGAATAAGCTTTATTGTTCTTTTCGTTCTATTAGGACTTTTGATTTATGCACTATGGCCATGTTTTAAAGAAATAGATAACAAGGAAGTATATATCGAAAAGACTTCTATTTGGTGTTGGGAGTTTAGTCTTTCCTTGGAGCAGCGCACAATAATTTTGGTGTTGATCACAGGAGCTATTGGAAGTTTTATCCATGCAGTGGGTTCTTTTGCCTCCTTTGTAGGAGAGGGTACAATGGAAAAATCTTGGATTTGGTGGTACTTACTTAGGCCATTTGAAGGCATGGCGGTAGCCTTTATTTTTTATTTGGTTTTTCGTGGGGGTCTTTTGACCAGTACTCCTGCCGAATCACTTAACCTTTATGGGGTGTTGACCCTATCTGGTTTGGCCGGGCTATTTAGTGATAGAGCGACGCTAAAATTGCGAGAAATTTTTGACACTTTGTTTCAACCTAAAGATGAGCGTTCAGGAAAATTAAAGGGCAATAATGGGGAAGGAACGGAAGATACAGATGAAGAAAAGAGCTGATAATAATTACCTCATGAAGCTTTTAGTAAAGAAGGAAGATGAGTGATCCATAATTTTAATCTGATAATTTGCAATAACGACAGTGATCTTAAATTCTTTGTTCTAGCATTAAGAAGCCTGTCTAACTGCCAGGTACACCTGAAGTCTGAAGACCGAAGCATTTGATACTTTAATCAAAAGGGTCGTTTCTACTCGCTTTTAATCTTTCCTGGTAATATTGCTGACATACTTAGATTAAAAAAGCAAAGGGGTAGAATGGGTAGGTTTTGGTTGTGTAGCTTGGTCAATATGGACTTCAAAACATCCATCAGGCCCAAAATAGGAGAAGTGAAAAGTATTTTGGAGAAGATAAAGCCATTTTAAAATGAGTAAAATTCCCGTTTTTATTTCCTGTCCAACCGTCCTCAATAAAAAGCAAAGGGCCTATAGAAAATTGATTATTGATATCATAGAAGACCTGAGTATGGAACCACGTGCTTTGGGAAGAAGTGACTACCCTAAGGATTTTCCGATGAAGGAAATTGCCATCATTGCCAAGCGCTGTAGTGGAGGGATCATTTTGGGTTTTGAGCAAGTATTTGTGGCTACGGGAATTGGAAAAAAAGGTACTGCAGAGGAAAGAGAAATAATGAACATGTTGATTCCAACTCCTTGGAACCATATAGAGGCAGGGATATTATTTGGACTGAAATTGCCTTTATTGATTTTTAGGGAAAAAGGAGTTACGGGAGGAGTATTTGATTTTGGAATTACAGATGCCTTTGTCCATACTTTTCCTGATCGAATTACAGATAGTAAAAGAAATGAAGTCAAACAGGTCATTCAAAAGTGGTATGCCGAGGTCAGTACCATTTACAACCAATATTAATTCGTAGTCAACCTTAACTTTTAGTGATATGCCATTAATCAACAACCTTGAGAGTTATCTCGCAAAATTGGAGACATTGCCTCCATTCCAAAAGCCTTTGTCAGATATTCCCAATGAGGCTTATAAACTAGATGTATTGGACATTAATGAAAGTCTAAATATTGGAGGAAAGTCTATTCAACTGATAGGTAGTTTGAATATAGGGCCGAGGATTTTTGTATTCAATGACCCAGAAGATAATACACGGGATGAGGAGGAAGATGAACACGATATAGTCCAGAATAAAGCTACTGAGGAGGAGGTCTTGGTAGTGCCCAATTATGATTCCCATGCCATCATCCAATATGGAATAGGGGTTTCTATCAAAGCTGGTGTGCCTCTGGAACAGTTGGGTTTTTCTCTTTCGGGTAGTGCAAAGGTTCGCGCCTGTACCTATAAGCTTCATCCACGGGAACATTCATTACTCAAGGCAGCTACGCACGACCTGAAAAAATTCCCATGGATATTTAGTCTCAATGAGCTGAAGAATTTGAAAAACAATGAAGTTTGTACACTGGAATTTGCAGGAGAGCTGAGTTCAGCGCTTGAGGTAAGTTGGAGCGACCTTTACTCAGGAAGTTTGATGGGGATTTCGAAAATCATGAAATCAGCCTCTCCAATTGCTTTGGAAGTGGATGCTGGGGCCACAGTTCGTTTCGACTTTGGTATTCAAGACCACTTTGTTTTGGTCATTAAGCGGGTGTCAGGAAGTGAGTTTCAAGTTGGGGTGAAAAAGAATAAAAAACAGTCCCTAGGTGCTAGTGCCCAGATAGGCATATCAGCATCTTTGGCAGAAAAAGACCATGGTGTACTGGAGAAGGTTTTGGATGGATTGCTCGAACAATATCTTCAAAAGGCAAAAGCAGAAATCAATAAGGTATTGGCCAAAGCCAATATGCAGGATTTGAATGCAGAGCAATTGGAAACCGTAGAAAAAATGGCTGAAATGGTTGGCTTGGGACCTGTTTCAAATAAATTTATGGAAGTCAAGCAGCGTTGGGAGTCCTTTCTAGAAAGGCTGAGAAATACAATTGCCCAATTTGTTAAAGCTAAGATTGAACTAGGAGTAAGTTATGAGTATAGTCAAATAAGGACTGAAAACTGCTTTATGGTAGGGACACTTTCTGAATCTGCTTTAGAAAACTACCATGCTGACTTGATAAAGTTTAAGCTTAAGGACCTATTAAAAGATAAAAGTGATGGAGTTGTCATCAAGAAGTTTTTGCAGGAAAAAGGATATCAGCGGAAGCGAGGTTTTGGCTTTGATCTGAAAGTGGCTCAAAAAGGAATAGGTATTGACCATGATTCAAGTATCGAAATCCTTGAGCGATACAATGAGCAAATAGGCTTTCTTCATCTTGTTACCAAGTCGGATAAATCTTATGAAGGTGAGTTTTTTGGGGAAACTTTTAAATGGACAGCAGGCTTGCAAGCGGAAACAAAGGGTTTTGTTTATAGTCCCAAGATCAGCGACCTCAGTTGCCAACTTCATTTGGGCTTTGAATGGAGTGAAAATAAGAAATTGGAAGAGGGTGAAATCAAGAAAATAGCCGATACAGCAGTACTTTGGGGATTGATCAAGGATTATAGAAGAGATTTGTTGATCGATAAATTAACCCATGAATTGAAGAATAAGAGTGCAACAGACATTCATGTTGCTTTAAAAATAGACATTCCAGACGATGCTTTTAATTCAATCATTAGGGCCATTGATGAAGTAAAGCGGAGGAGTATGGACAATTATTATTCGATCTTTTCCCATGCTTTGGCTGCCTGTATGTTTTCCGGTAATAGTACGGTGGAGCAACGTATAGCGACCCATGGTCAAAACTTTTTACTCTACCTTAAAAACCCTCATTTGGATCACCCTACTCTCAAAGCTTATGGCAGTCAAATCAATATGAACCATATCAACCACCTCAACAGTGCGATTGATATATTGGTAAGCAGAGGGGGAGAGAGTTGTGCACCAGAAACCGTAAAAAAAATTATTAGGGGTTTTAACCAATTCCATAATAATATCTACAGGGTAAAAGTACTGGGTTTTTTGATGTTTCATTATGCCCGGATTATCCGTCAGGATGAAGAAATAGAAACAGCCCTTAAGATAAGTTACCAGAAGGGTAATCAAGAAAAAGTAATCAATGTGGTCAGGGACTTTAGGTAGTTGATAGGTTTAATAGCTACTATTTTTTCTAATATCAATACAATATTTGCGATCGATTTTAATTTGTGTTCTAATATTTTGAGAATCATTTTAATATGTCTTTTTTCATATCGTAACCTGAAATGATCACTATTAGAACATGTATAAACCCGTTACCAATAAATGTGTTGTCATTAACCATGATACTTCTCCTGTAAATGAATTTGAGGTGACTCCGCGAGTGGAAGAACCCACTGACAATCAACTTTGGGAAAGTGTACTTAAAGGTAGTGATGAAGCGTTAGCTTCCCTGTACAGCAGGTATGCTAATAAGCTTTACAACTATGGTACCCAGATTACTTTGGATAAGGATTTGGCTTTTGATGTGGTTCAGGATGTTTTTATGTACATTGTTTCAAAAAAGCTTGGACTGAAAAAGATTGAGTCCATCAAAAATTACCTCTATGCTTCCTATAGAAGAAGATTGTTAAGGTTGATGAAGAGGAACCGCAAAATCCAACTAAATGATGAATATCATAGAAGTGATGGTTTTATGGTTGAAATGGACGAATCTTTTTATTCTTTGTCTACGCCATTGACCATAGATGTGAAAAAGATGTTGGAAAAAATTTGTAATGATTTGCCCGTTAGGCAAAGAGAAGTAATCACACTTTATTTTTTCGAAGAGCTATCCTATCAGGAAGTAGCTGAAATCATGGACATGTCACATGTCAGATCTGCCAGAAACTTATTGTACAAAGCCATTGCCAATATGCAAAAGGCCTTAAAGGGAAAGGAAGACCTTATTTTTGCTCTTTATTTGGTTTTTCCGCTTCACCAATAAAATTGCCAAAGGAATGGACAGTCTAAACAAATTCGATTAAAATAAAATAAATACACCTCTAACCGATGTCATTTTTTCGTGCTGTGTCTCTTATAGTCTAAAAGGTAGATTAGATAGAATAAGATACAGATGGAATTTAATCCCACTAGAACCTCAGATTTTTTAGAAAATCCATTTTTTGTCAAATGGGTTAAACATCCTAATAGACATACTGATCGCTATTGGGAAAGCTGGAACACCAAGAATCCCGAAAAACAGGCCATATTTTTGGAAGCTATTCAAATAGCAAAAGGACTTCAGCCAAAGGAATCAAACCAACTTTCTGCAGATCAATACCAACTGGGATTGGATCGTATTATCGCAGCTAATAATTCGATTGACAAGGATCAAGAAAGGTCAAAAAAGCAAAGAAAATCTCAACGTCGATTTTTGACACTAGGAGGATCTATTGCTGCTTCTATTGTTTTGATGGGCATGGCCATGGTTATATGGGTTGGGTCACATAAGGAAAGTAATGACCCCGTTTTGGTGGAAATCCCCATGGTTGTTAAAACTGCTCCCAAGGGTGTTAAAAAAAGCATTCTTCTTCCGGATAGCAGTAGGGTTATTTTGAATTCAGGTAGTGAAATTACCTATCCAGCTGTTTTCGGAGATCAACGTGTGGTGCATTTGAAAGGGCAAGCCTTTTTTGATGTGGAACGAGATACCCTTCATCCATTTATTGTAAAAAGTGGAGAAATACAAACCAGCGTATTAGGGACTTCTTTTGATGTGAAAGCCTATGATGAACTAGAGGTATTTCATGTGGCGGTGGTGACAGGTAAGGTAAATGTTCGTACAGATGATGGTATTGAAACCAATATAACCCCAACAGAGGCTTCTTTTTACCATAAATCATCTAAATCCCTCAGTAAACAGCATTACGATTATGAGGCGCTTATAGGTTGGAAAGACAAAATTCTAAAGTTTAACCGTGCCACTTACCATGAAGTTTTCCGAGAACTTTCTATTTGGTATGATGTACACGTGGTTATTCCTGAAGGGATGATTTTAAAGGGGGACTTTACTGGTAGGTTTGAGAACCAATCATTGGAAAATGTACTCAAAGGAATGGAGTATACCACCAAAATGCATTTTGAGATAAAGGAACGGGAAGTAATCGTAAGCCTCCCTTAATGAAATAAATTCAGTTGGCCAGCTGGTTTACATTGTAATAAAACAGTTTTCAATTAACCCAATAGATTATGAAACAGAAAATACCCATCAAAAAAGAAGGACGTAAGCTGATGCTTTTTATGTTCTTTGTAACCTTTCTTGGAAGTTCCTTCCAATTTGCTTTAGCCCGTTCGGATAACTGGCAACGAAAAGACTTAGACCAAGTTTTTTTAAGTATTCATGTCAAGGATAAGTCCGTGTACTCTATCTTCGATGAGATAGAAGAAAAGACAGGCTATGGTTTCTCCTATGAGCGAACAGAACTTGGAGAATTGACTCCACAGAGTTTGGATTATAATAATGGAACTTTGCTGTCAGTCTTGGAGGAACTTTCATTAAAGGCCAAGTTAAAATTTAAAAGTATCAACAATACTATCCATGTTTCCAAACAAAAGGATAGCAGTGAAAGGATAGAAATAGTGGTGGATAAAACTGTAAGTGGTATAGTTATTTCTGCTGTCGACAACCAGGCAATTCCAGGAGCTACTGTTAGTATTAAGGGAACCAGTCGTGGAACAGCGACCGACATTGATGGGAAATTCACAATCGATGTACCGGATAATGATGCAGTCTTGGTAATTTCCTTTGTTGGCTATAAAGACCAAGAAATAGTAGTTGGTAATCGGACAACACTTAGCGTAACCTTAGAGGAAGATTTGCAAGGGCTAGATGAAGTAGTGGTAGTGGGTTATGGGACACAGAAGAAAGTGAATGTAACCGGAGCTGTAGCAGATGTGGACGGGGAAGTACTGGCCAAAAGGCCTGTGACCAATGCTGCGTCCATGCTTCAAGGGAGAATGCCGGGGGTGAGGGTCGTTCAAAACTCAGGTCAGCCAGGTGATGAAGGCCTTGGCATACAAATCAGAGGACAAGGTACTTTTAGTGGGGCTGGTTCAAACCCATTGGTACTTATCGATGGGGTAGAAGGCAGTCTTTCGGATATAAATCCCAATGATATTGAGAATGTTTCTGTATTGAAAGATGCAGCATCAGCCTCTATTTATGGTTCAAGGGCCGCCAATGGAGTGATATTGGTAACCACTAAGAAAGGATCAAAAGGAGGTTTGAAAATTGACTATCATGGAAATGTTGGGATTTACACTCCTTCCAGAATGCCTGATTTCATTACGAATTCCGCCGAGTATATGGAACTTTGGAATGAGGCCAAAACCAATAGTGGGATAAGTTCAGGACAATATACCCAAGAACAAATCGATTTATATAGGAATGCCACAGATAGGCAGCAATATCCAAATACCGATTGGTTGGATATAATATTTAATCCTGCTGCTACCCAAAATCATTACTTGTCCTTTAATGGTGGAGAGAACTTGACGACGTACAATGTTTCCCTCGGTTATGTAAACCAAGAAGGGGTGATGAAAGGATTTAATTACGAGCGTTATAATTTTAGAATTAACCTCAGCTCTGGCTTAAATGAAAAGATTCGATTTGGTACAAATCTATCCTTACAAAGAGGAGAGCGAGAAAACCCAAGACAGGGAGCAGTGGATACTTTTTTGAGCACATTGAGCCAAGCCCCTACTTATGGACCCGTTTTACCAGATGGATCCGGTAGATATACCTACAAGGCTTTTGATTTTGAGAGTAACAATAAAAACCCTGTAGCAATAGTCGAAAATGGTGTCTTGAACAGGTTGGTGGATCATTCCATTAATGCCCAGGCATGGACAGAGTTTGAGTTAGCTCCCGGCCTAAGATGGTATACCAAAGGAGCTATCATTGCTGATTTCAACAAATCAAAAGATTGGAGACCTGAAGTGCCTTTATACAACTACCTGACTGGAGACTTTATGACTGATTTGGATGTTGGGGGAAGAGGACTAAACGTCAATTCCAATGAAAATATCTATGCCAACCTATTTTCATATTTGGCTTATGAAAAGTCCATTTCAGATGTGCATCATTTTAACTTTCAGGCAGGTTACAGTCAAGAATACAATAAGTATGAATTCTTGATCGGCTATAGGGAAAGATTTTCAAGTAACCTTTTGCAAGAGCTGAATGCAGGAAGCCCAGCAGTCCAAAATGCATCTGGATCAAGTGAAGAATGGGCCATCCAATCGTTCTTTGGAAGATTGGGGTATAATTTTGATGAAAGATATTTGATTGAAGCCAATCTTAGATATGATGGAACGAGCCGCTTGAACCCGGATAACCGATGGGGTGTTTTTCCTTCTGTGTCAGCGGGCTGGAGAGTTTCTGAAGAATCTTTTATAGCAGATGGAAATGTCAACTGGTTAAATGATTTGAAGTTCAGGGCCTCTTATGGAGAATTGGGAAACCAAAATATCGGGATCTACCCGTATCAAGATATACTGGTTTTTACAGGTGCTTACCCGTATGACAACAGTGATTTAGCTACTGGTGTGGCCCAAACCAGACTGTCCAATCCTGCCATTAAATGGGAAACCACCAAGATTACGGATATAGGAATGGACTTAATGGTATTTGATGGGTTAAATGTAACCGTGGATTGGTATAGAAAAACGACTTCTGATATCCTACGAAGCTCTCAATTAACTGGAGTGGTTGGACTTTCACCACCGACTATCAATGACGGTGTGATGCAAAATACCGGTTTAGAAGTCAATTTTAATTATAGGAATTTTATTAAAGGAGGCAGTCTTGAGGGACTTAATTATGAAGTAGGTTTCTTTATTGATCGATTTAGAAATGAGTTGGTAGAGTTTGGAGCAGAGGAAATCAGTGGCTATCAGATATACCGGGAAGGTTTACCATGGGGAAGTTTCTATATGTTGGAAATGGAGGGAATCTTTCAAACTGATGAGGAGGTTAACAATGCTCCAAAACAGTTTAACGATAACACTGTTCCAGGCGATATTCGCTATAAAGACCAAAATAATGATGGAGTCATAGATAATGATGACCGGGTAGTACTAGGTAATCCTTTTCCGAAATTTGAATATTCATTTAACTTCAATGCTTCTTGGAAAGGATTTGACCTTTCTGCCTTTTTCCAAGGGGTCCATGACCGAGATATTTATGTCAATAACTGGGGAACGATACCTTTTATTCAAGGTGCACCTCCTACTGTGGAATGGAGAGATCGATGGACACCTGAAAATCCTTCGACAACTATGCCTAGGATGTATTGGGGATGGAATGACTCTGGAAAGATCAGTAGAACATCTTCATATTATTTGGAAGATGCTTCTTACCTAAGGTTGAAGAATCTTGTGCTAGGCTATAGCTTTTCAGAAGCTGTTTTGGAAAGGTTGAATATCAATAAATTGAGAGTTTACTTTTCTGGAGACAATTTGGCCACCTTTACCCAATATCCTGGACTTGATCCAGAGCGCGGAGGTAATGGTAATTTCGTTAACTATCCTCAGAATAGAATCTATTCTTTCGGATTACAAGTACAACTATAATTACAAACCCAAATTTGATAACCATGAAAAAATTACCAATATATCTTGCTTTGGTTGGGGCATTGAGCCTTAATGGCTGTGATGGCTATTTGGATAGAAACCCAACTGATCAACTTTCTGCTGATGTATTTTGGCAAACAAAGAGTGACTTCGACAATGCACTGACAGCTGCATATGGTTCGCTCCAAGGGGATTTGTATACCTTTGGTGCTCCCAACTGGGACGCGCTGACAGACAATGGCTATGGGCAACATAACTATTGGGGAAGCAATGGAATAGTACAAGGAAATATCTTCCCCTCTTCTGGGGGCTATATTTCATCCATTTATTCGACAGCCTATCAGGGAATTGCCAGGGTAAATATCTTTCTGGACAAATTGGAAACCTATGAAGGCACTGACATTGATGCCACAACCAAAAGCCAGTATGAAGGAGAAGCAAAGTTCATTAGGGGCTTCTTCTATTTTCAACTTTATATGACTTATGGTTCTGTTCCTGTGGTGACACAACCATTGAACCTTGAAGATCAGTTCCAGGCCAAGAACACTTCAGAAGAGGTTTTTGAACAAATGAAATCAGACCTTACAGAAGCTATTTCACAATTGCAGGGAGAGCCTTATTATAATGCTGGAGGCCATTCAGTGAAGTCCTCTGCCCAAGCATTATTGTTGAGGGCTTTGATGTACAATGCTTATGATAATTCAGGAGAAGCTGTAACAAGTGTTTTGGAAGAGGCAAAACTGTTGGCCGCCGATTTAATGGATGGACAGTACCGTTTGGTAGATGATGTGGAAAGCGTATTTAGAACGGGATCACAGGAAGGGAATGAAGAAATTATTTTCTCCGTAAAATTCCTAGCTCCTGACAATGCAACAGCCATGGACCAATGGTTTGGTGATTGGCTAGTGGTGAGCCCTTTGCAGAATTTGGTGGATGATTTTGAATACGAGGATGGGATGGCCTTTGGGGAGTCTCCAATGACCGACCTTGATAATCCATATGAAAATAGGGACCCAAGATTGCTCCAAACCATCTTTGTGGATTATGTGGATTGGGGAGGAGGTAATGAGCACAGGCCTTCCAATAATCGACCAACTGGATTTGGAGTGAAGAAATTCCTGACACCAGAGCTAATTCCTTATGGCTATTCAACCAGAAGTGAACAGGACTGGGTAATGTTACGGTATGCAGATGTTCTTTTGATGTACGCCGAACTAGAAAATGAACTCTCTGGTCCCACTATAAATGTTTATAATGCAATCAATGAAGTTCGTGAAAGATCTGATATGCCAAACATTCCGGCTGGAATTTCCCAAGAAGAAATGAGGGAAAGCATCCGGCATGAACGTAGGATAGAGTTAGCATTTGAAGGGCTGAGATATTATGACCTTAAGCGTTGGAAAATAGCCGAAGAAGTTCTGAACAATGTTGATGATGGGATTATTCCATACCATTTTGAAGAACGATTTTATCAATGGCCATTACCTCAATCTGAAATTGATAAAAGTAATGGGGTATTGGAGCAAAACCCTGATTATTGACCTTTAATAACAGATAATTAATTTAGGAAAGTCTTTTGATACAAGTCATGGGCTTTCCTATTTTGGATCCAATTAAAATCAAATCAACCTTGAAAACATCAACAATTAAACTGGCTATTTTTACGGCCATTATTCTTTGTCAAGCCAACCTCTCTATAGCCCAAAATCAAGCGGAGCATTTACTGTTTAAGGCACCTGCAAAAAGCTATATAGAATCTCTTCCAGTCGGTACTGGTCAGATTGGAGGGATGGTCTTTGGAAACCCAAACAAAGAACGTATCGTGATCAACGACAAGTCACTTTGGTCAGGGGGAGTTCAGGAGGCAGATCGAGAAAATGCCCACCAATATTTGGAACAGATACAACAGCTATTATTGGAAGGAAGTAACCAAGCTGCAGAAAAACTGCTTTCCCAACACTTTGTAAGTGCAGGAGATGGATCAGGACATGGAAATGGAGCCAATGTTGCTTATGGAAGTTATCAGACCCTTGGGGATCTCTGGATTATGTGGTCAGATACTTTAAAGGCTTTCGAAAATTACTCCCGAGTGTTGGATTTGTCAAAAGCTAAAGCAAGCACTACCTGGACCAGAGGTGGAAAAACATTTACAGAAGAAGTAATGGCCAGTATTGCCGATAATGTGATCGTGGTGAAGCTTAGCGCTTCCCAATCCAAGTCAATCAATATTAAAATCGGATTGGATAGGAAAGAAAATGCCAGCACTAAGAGTGTAGGTGATAAAAGTCTTTTATTGGAGGGACAACTTCCAAATGGTGATAAAGAAGGCATGAGGTTTTCTTCTCAAGTCATAATAATCAATAAAGGGGGAAGTAGTGAAGCGGTAGATAATCAAATAAAAGTGAAGGATGCTGATGAATGCATGATCATTTTGACTACCTCTACAGACTACCTGATTGGTGATCCTGCTAAAAGAGGAAAAGACCCAACTCTAAGTGTAAGGGAACATTTAGATGCCCTTGATATTGCAAAAATTGAAGCACGACAGCTTCAATCTTATCAGGAATATTACAATAGGAATATTTTTGAATTGATTACAAAGCAGAATAATATAAACTTATCCACTCCAGAGCGTCTCCAAAGGTATGCGCAAGGAGAAAGAGATTCCCAACTTCCTGTACTTTACTATAATTTTGGCCGGTACCTTTTGATTTCTTCCTCCCAGCCCGGTCAATTGCCAGCTAATTTGCAGGGAATATGGGCTACGGAGTATCAAGCACCATGGAATGGTGATTATCATTTGGATATCAATGTCCAGATGAATTATTGGCCAGCAGAACCAGTTGGGTTGGGGGATCTTACCGAGCCATTGCATCATTTTACAGCAAACCTGGTAAAAAATGGAGAGAAGTCTGCCAAGGCCTACTATGATGCTTCAGGTTGGGTGGCACATGTGATCAGTAATCCGTGGTACTTTACTTCTCCTGGGGAGGGAGCGAGTTGGGGTTCTACGATGAGCGGAGGAGCTTGGTTGACAGAACATATATGGGAGCATTTTAGCTATTCGAGAGATACTGTTTTTTTAAAGCAATACTATCCTGTACTGAAAGGAGCATCGGAATTTTTGTCCTCTATTTTGATAGAAGAACCGGAACATAATTATTTGGTCACTGCTCCTTCCAACTCACCAGAAAACACTTATGTCAAACCAAATGGCTATCGCGGACATACCGTAATGGGGCCTACTATGGATATGCAGATCTGTAGAGAGGTATTTGGAAATACAATTGAGGCTGCTCAGATTTTGGGAGTGGACCAAAAGTTTGCAGAGCAGTTATCGGAAGTCAGAGGTCGTCTGGCTCCAAACCAAATAGGAGTCAAAGGAGATTTGAATGAGTGGTTACATGATTGGGATGATGCTGACCCACATCACCGGCACGTTTCACATTTATATGGCCTTCATCCATATGATGAAATCACGCCTTGGGGAACCCCTGACCTGGCTAAAGCAGTAAAGGAGACATTAATCCAAAGAGGTGATGATGGAACAGGTTGGAGTAGGGCATGGAAGATTAACTTTTGGGCGCGCTTGGGAGATGGAGACCATGCTTTGTTGTTGTTGAAGAAGTTACTTCAACCTGCAGGTGGAGATGGAAAGAAAATCGTAATGAGTAACGGTGGAACTTACCCTAATTTATTTTGTGCTCATCCTCCATTTCAGATTGATGGTAATTTTGGTGGAACAGCTGGGATAGTGGAAATGCTTTTTCAAAGCCATGGAGATGAAGAAGTTATGCGTTTTTTGCCTGCTTTACCAAGTGATGAAAGCTGGCAAAAAGGAAGAGTAGCTGGAATGAAGGCAAGAGGTGGCTTTTCAGTAGATTTTGAATGGGAAAGAGGACGATTACAGTCAGCAACAATAACCTCCGAAAAAGGAGGAAATGCATCTGTTTTGCTACCTCCCCAAATGACAGTTTATGATCACCAAGGTAAACTCATTTCAAAAAATTCCAGTATGGAGGATCAAGTTGTTTCTTTTGAGACAGTTACAGGCGAAACCTATAGACTGCAGTAAATTGATTGAACCAAAAACCAAATTTTAAATGGGTCTATCAAAAATAGACAAATCTTTAATCATCTAACGCTGACTAAAGAAATGAAGATTTAAATCTGTGGAGCGATTGTTTAGATATTTGAAATAAAAATTTATAGAACTGATAAGTGGTTATAAATTAATGGGTTGAAACGCTGTAAAATTTAATTTTACAGCGTTTTATTTTGTAAGGGTATTGACTTTTTAAGTTGAATTTTTTGGATAATCGGTAGTGGAGAAAATCTTTTTTTTATGTTATAAGTTCACCCATTCTGTATATATAAAACTTAATCCTTGAAACCAATGAGTTCAATTGGAAAATCGTATTAGCAAAAGCAAATAGTTAGTTTTTTCTATGAGTAACATTCATTTAAAGGGATTAGGTTTTAAATGAGCGGAAATATTCTTTAATTTAAATGACATTAAACCCAAACCCAAATGAAAAATCACCTAACAACCCCGATCCCTATTCCGGAAAGAAAGGTTTCTCGGAATAATCTTCTGATTCCGTATTCAAATGATACTGAGATGTGGCAAGCATTTAAAGACGGAAGCAATGCTGCTTTTTTGAACATTTACAAAAAGTATTTTAATAGTTTGTTTAGTTATGGAATCAGAATAAAAGACAATGAAGACTTGGTTAAAGACGCCATTCAGGATGTGTTTTTAGATTTGAAAAAAAACTGTAGAGGATTGGGCAATACTGACTCAATCAAGTTTTATCTTTTCAAATGCCTAAAAAGAAAAATATTCAAGCAGTTTAAGGTTTGGGAAGGCCAAAGGGAAGAATTGGTGCTTCAGGATAGTTTTGGCATTACTTTTTCGCATGAGCAAACCTTGATCAATAAACAGATAGATCTTGAAAAGGCCAGGTTGATTGATGGTGCTATTCAGCAACTCAGCCCCCGAAAAAGAGAAGCCATATACTATGTGTTTTACGAAGGAATGTCTTATCAGCAAGTGTCTGAACTAATGGAACTTTGTGACGCTAAATCAGCTAGGGATTTGGTTTATAAAGCATTGAGATGCCTGAGGAATTCGGCAGGTTTTCTACCAGTAATTTTTTCTTTATATGTGCCCATATGAGTTTATTTTATTCGGTAATTTAATATTAGGATAATATTTTAGTAATGTTAATCGCTTAAAAAAAAGTGATTATTTTTGGCGTTGTTTTGCTTCTTTCTTGCTTTACTTAGTAAAACAATTTAGCAAGAAAATGAGTAAGGCTTCTGATCTTTTGGAAGATTTAGAGTTTATCCGATGGGTAAAATTTCCTAATACGGAATTGGATAATTTTTGGAAGAGCTGGATGGCAGCAAATCCAGAAAGGGTTAAGGATGTGATGCTTGCTCGTGAAATAATTTTGGGACTACAATTTCCATCTAAACTTCCTTCAAAAGAACTCAAGCAAGAAGTGTTCGCCAATTTGCTGAGAGAACAAGAAATGTCCTCAATGAAAGAGAGTCCAGAGTTAGATTTTTCTCCTAATCAAGGTTGGTATGCTAACAGGATTTTTGGGAAAATATCAGCTATTCTAGCAGTAGCTGTATTGCTTACTATTCTTTTTTTAAGTCTAAAAGGAGAAGATTCTAGTGGTCAGAACCAAGTTAAGACAAAGTGGCTGGTGAAATCCACGCATAAAGGAGAAAAATTAAACTTTAGACTTCCAGATCAAACAATAGTTTGGCTTAACTCTGGAAGCAGCTTGAGGTATCCAGAGAGTTTTGATTCTACAGTTAGGTTGGTGGAATTGGAGGGAGAAGGTTTTTTTGAAGTTTCCGAAAATCCCAATCAACCATTTCAGGTTTTGACAAATGGCCTTTTGACCACTGCTTTAGGAACATCTTTTAATATTAATCATTCCAGCCGGGAAACAGTAAAAATAGCTTTGGTATCAGGAAAAGTTGCTGTGCAGCATCAAAAGGACAGTATTTCATACCTCTTAAAACCAGGGCTCGCCTTGGCATATCAAAATGCCGAACACCAAGCAGAAATCAATGTTTTTGATCTTGACACAGAAGTAGGATGGAAATCTGGAAAACTCATTTTTAATAATGCCTCATTTAGACAGGTTACCAAAAAACTTCAGAAATGGTATGGAGTGGATATCGACGTTGTTGGAGCCCCTAAAAGCGATTGGGAATTCAATGGAAAGTTTGAAAACCAAACCCTAGAAAATGTACTCAAAAGCATGTCCAATATTGAAAACTTTAGCTATCAACTTAGTAATAAGCATATTGTGTTAAAATTTTAATCCAAAAAAGTATGATGTATTTCAATGATTCTTAAAAAAAGGCCAACTGATAATATGGTCAGTTGGCACATGTTGACGGTCTGAAGGGTGTTTAAATCTATTGGGGAATAGGATGCCCCTTGAGACCTAGTTTAATGAAATTTTCAATAAACCGTTTAAAAATATGAAATTAAACTTACAAAAGACAATATATATGTTGTCAAGGTACTTCTTGTGTGTGTTTGTTGCCCAGCTAATGTTGATCAATTTGGTTTCTGCGACAAGTGTCAATGGCCAATATAAACCAATAGATAAAGTCTGGGTAAAAATTGAAAAGGAATCGATTTCATTAGGTCAGTTTTTTAAAACCATCGAAAATCAAACGACTTATAACTTTCTGTATGACAGAAAATCAATCGATACAAACAGTAAGGTGGTCCTCAGTCAAAGTTCAGGATCCGTAGAGAGTTTTTTAATACAAGTATCACAACAATCAAAATTAAGGTTTAGACAAGTTAACAACAGTATTGATGTCAAGGAGGATGATAGTGCATCTCCAGTTTTGATAAGGAAAGAAGAAAGGGTAGCTGATGTAACCGGAACTGTCGTTGATCAAAGTGGAGAGCCGCTTCCGGGTGTAACTGTTTTAATCCAAGGAACCACTGTGGGAACAGTTACAGATGTGGACGGTAAATTTTCAATCGATGTTCCAGATGGAGGAGTACTGGTATTTTCTTTTATTGGTTATGATGACAAGGTTGTAGAAGTTGGAAATCAGAATCAACTGAGGGTTGTATTAAGTGAAAACCTTTCAGATTTGGATGAAGTAGTTGTGGTGGGTTACGGTACCCAGAAAAGATCAGATTTGACCGGTTCGGTCGGTTCGGTTACCACCGATGAGTTGCTACAGCGCCCTGCTACTTCCATCAACCAGTCCATTGCGGGTAGGATTCCTGGTGTTCAGGTCAATGTGAATTCCGGTCGACCTGGCGGTAAGACCAATATCAGGGTAAGGGGTTTCAGTTCCATCAACTCATCCAATAACCCACTGTTTGTAGTAGATGGAGTGCAATTGCCAGTAGGCAATCAAGCTGAGCGAAGTAATGCCATTGACTACATTAACCCGAGTGATATCATTTCTGTAGAAGTGCTTAAGGATGCTTCTTCAACAGCCATTTATGGAGCAAGAGGTGCCAACGGTGTTATTTTGATCACGACGAAAAAAGGAAAATCCGGTGAGGGTAAAATCTCTTACACTGCGGAGTTCAGCACCAATACTTATGGCCCCAACAAACCTGAGGTGCTCAATACTCAACAGTATATGGAAGTGGAGCAGCTGGCTTGGGAAAACATGGAGAAATTCGATCCAGAGGGTTGGGCAGCAGGTAAGTGGGCTTATTTAAATCCAGCCTTAAAAAGAACAGACCCTAGGATATTTGATAGTAATGGTAATCCGTATTATGATACGGACTGGATCAAGGAATCCACCCAAAGTAAGCTTTCCCAAAACCATCAATTAAACTTCAGTGGTGGAAGTGAACGTACAACCTATTCACTATCATTGGGCTATAGAAATGATGAGGGACTTTATATCAATTCCTTCCTAACTCGATATTCTGGAAGGTTAACCGTTGATACCAAAGTTAAAGATTGGCTGACAGTTGGTACTTCATTGAGCTACAACTACCAATCAGAAAATATAGTGGATTACAATGACCAAGTGCCAAGAAGGATGGTAGAGGATTTCCCTTTTTTGCCGGTATACTATGAAGACGGGACTTATGCAGACAATAGGGATTATCCTTATGCAGAAGGAACCATGAGTTCAGTTCATAACCTGATGGAAAGAACCTTCATTTTAAATACCCAAACGCTCCTAGGAAGTGTTTTTGCCAATATTAACCTTGGGAAAGACTTGGAGTTCAGAACGGTTTTAGGTTCTAATGTCATTACCCGGGAAACAGACAGGTACGAGGGTAGAACCATTCAGATTGGTTCACAAGGAAGGGCTTGGCTTGCCAATGAAAGGGAAACTTTTTGGTCCTTTGAAAACTACCTGACCTATAAAAAGACTTTCTCTGAAATACATTCTTTCACTGGTATGTTGGGTATTTCTTGGCAGGAATCCAATGAATTCAACATGAATATGGAAGCCAGGACTTATGCTACCGATTATTTCTCCTACAATAATATTGGCGCTGGAAGTAACAACTTGGGGGTAGGATCAAATAATAGAAGAGAGGCACTTAATTCCTACTTTGGTCGCTTCAATTATACTTTGATGAACAAATACCTCTTTACTTTAACTGGCAGGATGGATGGTTCTTCGAAGTTTGGTGATAACAACAAATATGCGTTTTTCCCATCAGCAGCATTAGCTTGGAGATTATCTGATGAGGAATTCTTGAAAGACCATAAAGTTATCTCTAACCTTAAGCTTAGAACCAGTTATGGACTTACCGGTAACTCCGAGATTCCTCCATATTCCTCTTTATCATTGCTTGGCTCAGGCTATGCTGCGATTATCAATGAGTCTAGAGTAGGTGGTACAGGGATTAACCGTTTGGCCAACCCAGATTTGAAATGGGAGAAAACAAGCCAATATGATTTTGGAATGGAGTTGGAGCTTTTCAAAGGGAGAATATCATTTGAAGCGGACTTATACTACAGAAAAACCACAGATATGTTATTGGATGCTCCTGTTCCTCAAACAAGCGGTTATGCTACGATTAGGAGAAACGTAGGTTCCATGGAAAACAAAGGATTGGAGCTGTCACTCAATACCATCAACATAGACAGACCTAATTTTACCTGGAGCACTGCATTCAACATTTCCTTTAACAGAAACAAGGTGCTCTCCTTAGCAACTCCCGCTGATATATTTGGAGTGGGTGGCCCAGGAATTACCAATGAAACAAGTATCATTAGGGTAGGAGAACCTGCAGGAGCTTTTTGGGGCTTGAACCGACTAGGGGTTTGGGGAACTGCTGAAGCTGCTGAAGCTGCTGAATATACCAGTTATCGAAATGGCTTGACTATTCTTCCCGGTGATATTAAATACGAAGACGTGAATGGTGATAAAGCAATCACGGATGCTGACCGTATGATCATCGGTAATGGTAGTCCTGACGGTTGGGGTTCCTTTATAAACAATGTAAGGTTCCGGAATTTTGACCTGACACTTGACCTTCAGTTTACCTATGGTAACGACATAATGGACATGAACCTTCACTCTAGCGAAGACCGTCAGGCATTGGCAAATAGCTACATTACTGTCTTGAATGCTTGGACTCCAGAAAATCAGAACACCATGATTGCCCAAGTGAGAGATACCCGTGCAGGTTATGTGACCAATGTGGATTCACACTGGGTTCAGGATGGTTCTTTTATCCGTGGTAGAAATCTCGTAGTGGGATATAACTTCCAAAAAGAATTGATCAACCGATTGCGTTTAAGCAACCTAAGACTTTATGCTTCAACCCAAAATTTCTTTTTGATTGTCAATGATGAAGTGATAGGTGACCCTGAGATTACGCCAATTAGGGGAAATGATGGCAATAACGTTTTCTCTCAAGGAATGAAGTGGCATGAATATCCAAAGCCCACTGTATTCCTATTGGGACTGCAAATCGGACTTTAATTTTATTGATCACATAAAAAAAGATCACCATGAAACTTACCATGAAAAAATATATATATACAGGTCTTCTTAGCAGTATGTTTGTGATGGGGACTGGCTGTTCAGGATTTTTGGATGAAGAGGATCCATCCAACTTGACGCCTGAGAGTTTTTATACCATTCCTGACCATGCTGAAGCTGCGATAGCCTCCGTGTATGATAACTCAAGGTTTTACGGAGATGGAGCCGGTATCTTCTCTTCCAACTGGCAATTATTGGAAGCACCTACAGGAACTTCTACTACAGAAACTGCCCAAAACTCTGATTTGAACAATCTCTACTCTCTTACTTGGGATGGAAATACAGGCCATATCAAAAATTGGTGGAGAGGATTATATCGATTGATTGCACAGGCAAACTTGGTTTTAGACAAGGTTCCTGGAATTACTCCTATGGATGAAGCGCAGAAAACAAAAATCCTAGGTGAGGCAAGGTTCTTTCGGGCTTGGGCTTATTTCTATGCTGTTAGACTTTGGGGAGATGTCCCATTGGTGCTTACTCCACAAACTGCCACTTCCGAGGACTTTTTCCCCATTCGTGAAACACAGGAAAATGTCTATGCTCAAATTATTGAAGATTTGAAAATAGCAGAAAGTGCTGGTTTGGGTTGGATGAATTCCAGTGGAAGGATCTCTACAGCAGCAACCAAAGGTTTGCTTGCCAAAGTCTACCTGACCATGGCGGGATACCCTCTTAATAAAGGCAGTGAATACTATCAGTTGGCTGCTAGTAAAGCAAAGGAGATCATCGATAATCCTAGTGAAATAGGGCTTTTTGATACTTATTATGAAGTTCATGATGAAAGCCTTGGGAACACCAAAGAGCACCTATTCAGCATTCAATATAACGACCTAGTGGCAGGTAACCCGATGGGCAATATGTTCCCTAACTTTAAACCTGTTTCTTATCGTGGCCCATCTGGTACAGGAAGTACCGTGCCTACTCGTTCGTTCTTCGAATCATACGAAGCAGGTGACAAAAGGACAACTGACCAAGACGGTTATTTCTATACTTCCTATTATACGAATGGCAATGGAGAACCCTTTGATTTAGGTGCACCATATATTTTCAAACACTTTAACATCACCGCCAATGGCAGTCCGGGAGTGGCTGGAACAGCCAAGGACAACCTTAATGTGCCTATGTTACGTTATGCGGAAGTTTTGCTAATTTATGCCGAGGCTCAAAATGAAATAGGAAATGGGCCGAACGTTGAAGCGTATAATGCACTGAAATCCATTAGAGATAGGGCGGAATTGACAACGGCTGCTATGGGAACTTTTGACCAGAACAGTTTCCGCGAAGCTGTGTGGAGAGAACGGTGGTATGAGTTCTGTTATGAAGGCATCACTTGGTTTGATATGGTTCGTCTCCGCAAAGTATTCAACGAAACCACTAAAGGCTTTGATGATTTTGTAGGTCATACCAATTTAAGTTCAGACCAGACCTTGCAGGAGAAGCATTACTTGTTTCCTCTTCCAATACCAGAAATGCAGAATAATCCGAACCTTACTCCCCAGAACCCGGGATATCCTGGCCCAGCAGGCAGTTAATTAGAGTATAGAAGAAAGAATTTGAATTGTATTCGATGTTTTTTAATCCCTCAGAATAGTCAAACGGGCTTTTCTGGGGGATTATGTTTTTAAAGTTCATTATTGAAAGGTTTAATTTGATGATTAGCTGCCATTATAAAATAGTAGGTAAGGTAGCTTGATGTAGATTTAAAATGGTATTTTAGAAAGTTTATAAAAAGGGCAAATATTGCACAAGTATAAAATGAAAATAACCGTTTTAATTTTTTTAACAGTACTTATAGGGCTAGGAAGTCAATTTGTTCTTGCTCAAGATGCGCAAAGTGATTCGGATCAAAAGGTGATTTTTATTCCCTTGGATGACAGGCCTCCTTGCTTGCAGTTTCCAGTACGAATGGCAGAGATAGCATCCATCACTTTGATCACTCCGCCTATGGAGTTGTTGGGGAATTTACAATCACCTGGGAAATCTGATAAAATTATTTCCTGGTTATTAGCTCAAGATTATACTGATGTAAAAGCGGTAATTATTGCGGCCGATATGTTGGCATATGGCGGTTTGGTGGCGAGCAGGGTCCAGATGGTTGATCAAGCTGTTGCTTTGGAAAGGCTCAAAGTGCTGGAAGCAATTAGGAGGCTAGCACCAACTGTACCAGTTTATGTTCAAAGTGTCATTATGCGTTTAGCCCCAACTGTTGATGGAAAAAATGAAAGGTATAGAGAAGCATTGGCCAAGTGGGCTGAGATTTCTGTCAAAAAGGATCAAGTATCACAAGAAGAAGTTTCTGAATTGGAAAAGATCATCCCATTTAAGGCCTTAAATGACTATCAGGATACTAGGAAAAGAAATTTTATTGTCAATGAATTGATGATCAGTTATGCGGAAAGTGGCGTAATAGACTATCTGATCCTATCCCAAGATGATGCGAAACCTGAAGGTGTACATGTAAGGGAAAAGCAAGGTCTTTTAGAGGATATTAAGCAGGCTCAATTGGAAGATAAGGTCATTGTTCAGGCTGGTACAGACGAGGTAGCAATGTTGCTTTTGGCCAGAATGATCAATGAAAGTACCGGGACTTTTCCAAAGATCAAACCTGTCTATTCTTCTCAAAGTATGTCGGAGGAAATCATGCCTTTTGAGGATCGTCCTTTAAATATTACAGTTTCCAGTCATATTAAGGCAGTAGGAGGAGTTCCGGTAAGCAATGAGGAGGAGGCGGATTTGTTTTATTATGTTTTTACTTCGAGAGAAATAGATGGAGCATCGGAGGCATTTGTAAAAGAAATAGATCAAGCACTTCAACAAGGTAAGCGTTTGATCATTGCTGATATTGATCCTGTGGGAGATGTGCAAGGAGGGGCAGAGAGTTTCACGAGCATGCTAGAGGAAATGGACTGTATGGATAAAGTGTATGGTTACGCATCATGGAATACTACTGGTAATACAATTGGGACAGCGTTGCCTCAGGCTATTTTGTACCTCAATGGATTAAAGTTGGCAAATTCTAATGGGCAGGAAATCTTGAAGGTTAAAAAGTCCCAATATTGGTTTACCCTACATCGAATTATAAATGACTATTACTATAATAACCTTATTCGGAGCGATTTAAATAGGTATTTTAATCAAGAGGGAAAAAGCTCAACTTTGGGTTCTAAAGATGTTGTAAGGAAAATGGAGGAAATGGCTAAAGAATCAATTGAGGGTGAATTGGCGCATTTAGAAAAAGTGTTTTTTGGAAAGGATCTACCCTACACGATTCAACAAATTGACTTTTCACTTCCTTGGAAAAGAACTTTTGAGGCGTTAATAGATTTTAAACTGGTTAACCCTACTTCAGTAAATCTGGAATAAAAATTTTTCCGTATATCCGCTATTTCACCAGTACATTTACCTCTTCAAAACATTCTCTCAAAAACAGCTCAGATCTCATAGAAATGATTGTCTAAACCTTTCTACTGCCCTTGCTAGTTCCGTGGAATCTCCGTTGCGGGCGGACAGGCAGTGGGAGTCAGGTTACTGGTGTTAAAATGGTCCATATTAATGAATGTAACATTTTTAACATTGACTCTTTAACCCATATTTAACCCCTAGTTAAGCCGTGTTTATCCCGTGTTTTAGCCGTGTTTCTCTTATCAAAGATTCAGGCTTGTCTACACCTTAAGTCCTGGAAAAACTTGGGTACATCCCTTTCAATGTTTTGGTTATAAGAACCTTGGGAATCCTTCTGTCCTTCATCGCGATAAGCCAATATTTTTCCAACTATTAAGGAGCTGAATGGCTGATTGGATTTTTCGAATTGTTTGGGGATTAGATAGCTCGGATAAGATTTTCTTTCTTTTTATTCCCTTGGATGACAGGAGTGTTACGGAAATTTTAGGGACATAAAGACCTTCTCAGGAAAAACCAAAAGATCGGCATATTATCCATTTAGAACTATACGCAAGAGTCTTCCGGTGGATGTTGTTTCTTGATTCCATTGCAAAAACCTATAATTATTAGCAAGAAAAAAATTCCACAGGCAGCTGAACCTCCAATTTTTTTTAAATTTCAAATAGGTAATGTTATATGAAGAGGTAAAAAATAATAAAATAATTGCTGTTTATGAAAAATTATTTAAATGTAAAGTGTTGGATTTTAGCTTTGGGACCCCTTTTATTTTTTTCTTGTAATCCTCAAGATTCATCCGACAAAAGTATCAATAAGGAAAGAGGTAATGTAAAACTCCCCTATGATGACCCTGCTTTCAAAGGCAAAATTGGGAGAACCTATAAAGACTCCGAAATGGACTGGCCGGAGTTTCCTTCGCCACCGGAGGGAGCACCAAATGTAATTGTCATCCTACTGGACGATGTTGGCTTTGGTATGACCAGTACCTTTGGAGGTTCTGTACCCACTCCTTATTTAGATTCCTTGGCCAGCGAAGGGTTACGCTACAACCGTTTCCATACTACAGCGATTTGCGGTCCCACCAGAGCTGCTTTGTTAACAGGTAGAAATCACCATAATGCCGCCAATGGCTTCCTGCCTGAATGGGCTACAGGGTATCCAAGCTATAATACCCTGATTCCGAGAAGTACTGCTACTATCGGAAAAATGGTAAAATACAATGGAATGAATACGGCATGGTTTGGTAAAAATCATAACACTCCAGATTGGGAAACATCTGCTGCCGGACCTTTCGATCGTTGGCCTACAGCCCTTGGTTTTGATTATTTCTACGGATTTAATACCGGAGAAACCGATCAGTATAATCCAGTACTTTTTGAAAATACGGTGCCAGTGGAGCCGGAAACATCTCCGGAGGAAGGATACCACTTCATGACCGATATGACTGATCGGGCTATTTCCTGGATTCATGGCCAAAAAGCTATTGCTCCTGATAAGCCAGTGTTTATGTATTTTGCTCCTGGGGCTATTCATGCGCCTCATCATACTCCTAAAGAATGGAGAGAAAAATTCAAAGGTCAGTTTGATCATGGCTGGGATCGTGAGCGGGAAATTGTTTATGCCCGTCAGAAGGAAATGGGCGTAATCCCTGCTGATGCCAAGCTTTCACCGCGAAATGAGAATATCAAAACATGGGACTCCCTCTCTGAAGATGAGAAGAAGTTTTATGCCCTTTTGCAAGAAAATTACGCAGGCTTTATGGCATTTACTGACCATGAAATCGGTCGTTTGTTAGAGGCTATTGGCAAACTACCTGACGCAGATAATACCCTGATTATGTATATCGTGGGAGATAATGGCGCCAGTACCGAAGGGGGATTGGAAGGAACGCTGAATGAAATCAAAGCATTGAATGGTATCCAAAGCCAACTTTCTGATAACTTGAAAAGAGCCGATGAAGTAGGTGAACCAGGTTCTGAACCACACATTCCCGTAGGTTGGGCAATGGCTGCCAATACGCCGTTCCCATGGGCAAAGCAGGTAGCATCTCACTTTGGTGGTAGCCGTAACCCCATGGTGGTTACCTGGCCAAAAGTGATCAAAGACAAGGGTGGAATTCGCTCACAATTTTTACACGTGATCGATGTGTTGCCAACCATTTTGGAAGCCACTGGAATGGATGCGCCTGACTTTGTAGATGGCGTGGAGCAAAAACCGCTGGATGGAAAATCATTCGTTTCCACCTTTACCGACGCCGATGCGCCCGAGATTCGTAAAACGCAATACTTTGAGATTTTATCCAACCGCGCCTTATACCATGAGGGTTGGGTGGCAGCACACCAGCATACCTTACCTTGGAGACAGGATATTGCTCCGGGATACGAAAATGAGGTTTGGGAACTGTACAATATTGAAGAAGATTTTTCGGAGGCTGTCAACGTAGCTGATCAATACCCTGAAAAGTTGGAAGAGCTGAAAGCCATGTGGGAAGAGGAAGCTCAAAAGTACCATGTCTACCCTTTGGATGATCGAGGAGCTGCAAGGTTGACCGTTCCAAAGCCTTCACTCATCACAGGACGTACTTCCTTTACTTACTACGAGGGTGCAACACGTATTCCAGAGCCTGTGGCGCCAAATACGAAAAACACTTCATGGACAATGGAAGCAATGTTGGAAACTGCCTCTGGGCATAAAGATGGTGTGATCAATGCTATTGGAGGTTCCAGTGCCGGCTATGTGTTGTATGTGAAAGACGGTTATCCAACTTTCGAATACAATTTCTTCCAGGATAAAATCACTAAGATTAAATCCAGTAAAAAGCTGCCAGATGGAATGGCTTCTGTGAAAATTGATTTCGCTTACGATGGTGGCGGACGTGGAAAAGGCGGTTTGTTTACCCTTTACATCAACAACGAAAAAGTGGCCGAAGCACGCGTAGAAGCTACTGTTCCGGCACGTTTCGGTATCGATACCTTTGGAATTGGCGAGGATACAGGGTCTCCGGTAACCAAAAGTTACAAGGCTCCTTTTGAGTTCCAAGGAAAAATCGCTGAAGTGAACATTGAATTGAAGCCGGAAAAGAAATCTTAATCCATTTTAATTATGAGAAAACACATCATCTATATATCTCTGGCGGCAGCTGTCCTCGTGACGGCCTGCCAGCCACAGGAAAGTCAGCGTACCACGGAAACATCTGAGGCTTCAAAACCCGGAGAGGTAATCCCCGACAGACGCCCGGGAGAGTTTAATGGTAAAATAGCCGAGACCTATAAAGAGTCGGAAGCCGATTTTCCCATCACCCGAAAAGCGAAGGAAGGTGCACCCAATGTTGTGCTGATTTTATTGGATGATGTAGGTTTTGGGGCTACTTCAACTTTTGGTGGACCCATTCCAACGCCACACTTAGATGCTTTGGCAGACGAGGGATTGCGTTACAACCAGTGGCACACCACCGCACTTTGTTCGCCAACACGGGCTGCCTTGCTTACAGGTAAAAATCATCATGAAGCCGGGTTTGGTGTAATTTCTGAAATTGCTACCGGATTTCCGGGTTATAACTCCATTATGCCGGACAATTCGGCTACCATTGGTGCCATTCTAAAAAACAATGGTTACAACACGGCTTGGTTTGGGAAAAACCATAACACACCCGACTACGAAACCTCGCAGGCCGGACCCTTTACACAATGGCCTACCGGTATGGGTTTTGAATATTTCTTTGGTTTTAACGGAGGCGATTGTAATCAATATGCTCCACCATTAATTGAAAATACAAGGCCCATTTTGCCTCCTACAGATGACCCGGATTACCATTTGACCAAAGACATGGCCGATCGAACCATCCAATGGATTCGCAATCAAAAGTCAACCGCACCCAACAAACCTTATTTCGTATACTTTGCTCCAGGCGCCACACATGCTCCGCATCATGCACCTAAGGATTGGATAGATAAATTCAAAGGGCAGTTTGACGAAGGTTGGAACAAAGTCAGCGAAAACACTTTCAACCGCATGAAAGCGGAAGGTATTATTCCTGAAAATGCGCAATACAATCCCATACCTGAAGAAGTAGGTGTTTGGGATGAGTTGAGTGCTGATCAGAAGAAAGTATATGCCCGAATGATGGAAGTGTATGCAGGATTTATGGCTTATACCGATTATGAAATTGGCCGAGTTCTGGATTACCTGGAAGAATCAGGACAGAAAGAAAATACATTGGTGATATATGGAGTGGGCGACAATGGCGCATCTGCCGAAGGTGGATTTACCGGAACACTCAATGAAGTGGCTGCCGATTTTAACAGCTACCGCCCGGATGTGGTAAAGGATGCTTTGAGCCGCATGGATGAAATTGGAACGATTAAAACTTACAACCACTATCCCGTAGGATGGGCTATGGCCATGAATTCTCCCTTAAAATTTGCCAAACGTATGGCTTCCCACTTTGGCGGAACACGCAATGGTTTGGTGATTTCTTGGCCGAAAGTAATTCAAGACAAAGGAGCTATCCGTTCACAGTTCTCACATGCTAATGACATTGTACCAACCATTTTGGAGGCATGTGGCATTCCTCAACCCAAAGTGGTAAATGGCGTTGAACAAACCCCGATGTCAGGAAAGAGTATGGTTTATTCCTTCACAGATGGAGATGAAGCAGAACAGCACACTACGCAGTACTTTGAAATGGGCGGAAGCCGTGCCATCTATCATGAAGGTTGGATTGCTGCTACGGCTCATGGTCTAAACCCTTGGTCGGATGAGCGTTCGGAGGACATTACGTTCGAAACAGACAAATGGGAGCTGTACAATATCAAAGAAGATTTTACAGAAAACAATGACCTGGCGGCAGAAAATCCGGAAAAGCTGGAAGAACTGAAAGCTTTGTTCCTAAAAGAGGCCGAAGCACATGATGTATTTCCGTTGGACGACCGTGCCGCGCAGCGTTTTAGTGCAGAACTTACCGGACGTCCATCAGGTCCGGCAGAGGGAGTAAATCATTTCACCTACTACCCCGGTATGATTCGTTTGCCGGAAGGAAGTGCCCCTAACTTTAAAAACAAAACCTTTACACTTACGGCAGATGTAGAAATTTTAAAAGCCGGAACCGAAGGTATGATCATTACTCAAGGTGGGCTTTTTGCGGGATGGGGCTTAATGATGGATGCAGGAAAACCGAAGTTTACATACAACTGGCTACAGGAGGATTTTACTTCAATTGAAGGAAAACCACTTTCAAACGGAAAGCACACCATTACCCTTAAGTTTGTGTACGATGGTGGCGGACTGGGCAAAGGCGCCAATGTTGAACTCTTGGTTGATGGCACCTCGGTGGCTACAGGAAAAATTCCAAGAACGGTACCAAACCGTTTCTCTTTGGATGAAACACTAGATGTAGGAATGGACACGGGAACCCCGGTTTCTGAAGATTATAAAACGCCATTCAAGTTTACAGGAAGTCTGAAAAAGGTTGTGGTAGATTTTGAGGAATAATTAAGCTAATACTCATGAAAAAGCACATTTTACACTTATCTCTGGCGGCAGCTGTCCTCGTGACGGCTTGCCAGCCACAAGAAAAGCAAACTACAAACGGAAACAATGAAATATCCAATGGGATGGCACTTGAAAATGCCACTTTAGAAGGAGATGAAACAATCACTACGCCTTATGGAGAGATAACATTGACAGATAATTATATTTCAGATGAAAGTTCCGAGAAGTTGTTTAATGCCATGGACTTGCAAAGGGCTTCTCAGGCGTACATCTGGTCAACTCCGCTAGTGAGTATAACTACCTGGAGAGATAATCAGGGTGAAGTGTATGGTTCAGATCAATTTGGAACTTTCGCCGTTCTGCAAAGTTTTAATGAAAAGTTAGGAATCGTTACCGCAAACCTCACCACCCCTTATATTTTTTCATTTGCAAATTTATCCAATGGCGTGCTGGAGATCGATTACCCAGTAGGTCAAACTGCGGGTGGAATTCTGGATTTTTGGCAACGTCCAGTAGCCGATTTGGGACTTACAGGCCCTGATCAGGGGAAAGGTGGAAAATACATTATAGTTGGTCCTGAAGAAGATTTATCAAAGTATAAAAAAGATGGCGTTTTTCTATTTCAATCTGCCACAAATAATATCTTGATTGCCACCCGTATCATCAACCCAGACCCTGCATTTAGTAAAAAGTTTCAGAGCGAATTGGGAATGACCCAGGGGGGAACTAAAGCCGATATCAAGTTTACTGAAGGTCTGGACAAAGCCTGGTCTGCCACTGCGCCAAGAGGTTTGGACTATTGGAAAAAGCTAAGCGACATCATCAACGATGAACCTGTAAGAGAACAGGATAAAGTTTGGTTGGCCATGTTAGAACCTTTAGGAATAGACAAAGGCAAGGATTTTAATCCCAATGAAAGACAGACGAAAATACTTCTGAAAGGTGCAGCAATTGGTGAATTAATGGCTAGAAACAACCAAATAAATCCGAGGTTTACCAAACCTTATTGGGAAGGAACCTATTGGTACAAAAGCTTTGATTTCACAACAGCTCAGGAAACAGATATAAAAGTTCAGTTAGACGAACGGGCCACTTGGTTTTATGAAGCAGTAGGAAGCTCTGAAGGCATGGTAAACCCTGTACCAGGAAAGGGTCAGGTGTACATGACATCTAAGCGCGATAAAAATGGGAAGCTTTTAAGAGCAGACAAAACTTATAAACTAAGAGTACCTAAGGATGTGCCTGTTGGGCAATTTTGGTCTATAACCCTTTATAGCGAAAACACCAGAAGAGCGTATGAAAACGGAACAGGAACCATTCGCGGATCGGGGCTTAATAGTCGGTTAGAAGATTTGGTGGTGAATGAAGATGGCAGCATCGATATTTATATTGGACCAAAAGCTCCTGAAGGATTTGAGAAAAATCATTTGAAGACTGTTGGGGATGATGGATGGTTTATTTATTTCCGATTATATGCACCCTTAGAGCCATTTTTTGATAAATCCTTTCAACTACCGGATTGGGAAATGATCGACTAGAATATGAACTGTTGCAGATAAAGCAGAAAAACTTAGTACCATACATTTTAAAATTATGAACAAACATATTTTAAACTTATCCATAGGGTTGGCAATTGTTTTTACCGCTTGCCAGCCACAAGAAAAACATGCTACAATCGCTGAAACTGACCATTATGGAACTTTGGCAAACCTACCTTTTGAAAATGATTTCCCTACCAAGAAAACAGTAAAAACATTAGAAGACGAAGTTTATTTTCAACGTGCGGTACAAGTGTACCACTGGGCTCTACCTGCCATGAATATGTATTCCATGAAGGAGGCGGTAGCAAATGAATTTGGTAATGGCTATGAGGTGTTGGCGGTGTATAAGGATAGGCTGAATGCAAAAACGATCATCACTACTCCAAATTCTGATGTGATATATGGAATAGGTTTTCTGGACCTGAAAGCGGATGGCCCGATGGTAATTGACGCTCCGCCCATGTTGCAGGCGTTGATTGATGATATGTGGCACCGTCCTATTGATGGGCCTACAATTGATGGGAAAAAATATTCGGCAGATATTGGTTTGCCTGGGCCAGACAAAGGCAAAGGTGGAAAATACCTCATTTTGCCTCCCGGTTATTCCGGAGATATTGATGCCGAAAATTATTTTGTTTACAACAGCCGAACGAATGGAGTGTTTGTGTTTTTAAGGTCCTTTTTTGAAGACCCTAACAATTTGAAACCTGCTGCTGAAAATATGATGAGGATTAAAATTTATCCTTACGGTAAAGAAAGTGAGGCGAAGGAAATGAAATTCCCAAATGCGTCTAACATTCCCATTAATATGGTAGCTTCTAAGGATATCACCTATTTCGAAATACTGAATCGATTTGTTCAAAATGAAGTGGTTGATGAATCTGATAGTTATATGCGGGGAATGCTAGCGGCTATCGGTATAGAAAAAGGGAAACCATTTGAGCCTACTGAGCACCAGAAAAAATTGCTAAACGATGCCGCGAAAACGGCCTGGAAAATGGCCAAGGTCATTGCATTTAATACTTGGGAAACCCTTCCAAAAGCAAAATGGTATAGCGACCGTCAATGGAATTCGCATATTAGAGATGGAGGGGAAACATTTGGAAAAGCATACGATGATTTTGAATTCAAAGTAGCTGGTATGGAGGAAACTGATGTGGATGCAAGACTGCATATGTTCTTAAATGCCTATTCCATTAGCCCGGGAATGGGGAGCACCACACCAGGTGTCGGAGCAAAATATCTTGAAGCTGCAAAAGATTCTGACGGCAACTTCCTTGATGGTGGCGAAACGTATAAGTTAACTTTACCAGCAAATATTCCTGCGAAAAACTTCTGGTCTATCACGGCTTATGATCCTGTTACGGCCGCAGGGCTTGATAACGGGCAAGCTTTTCCTTCTCTAGGTTCAAGAGATATGCCAAAGAAAAATGAGGATGGCTCTACCACCATCTATTTTTCTCCAGAAGCTCCCAAAGGAATGGAAGGCAATTGGGTGAAAACGGTACCGGGTAAAGGTTGGTTTACCTTACTTAGACTGTATGGTCCTGAAGAAGCCTTTTTTGACAAAACTTGGGTTCCGGGAGATTTTGAAAAGGTTGAATAAAGCTGGCCAATGAGCTGTTAAATAAATTTTATGAAAAAGCACATTTTACACTTATCTCTGGCGGCAGCTGTCCTCGTGACGGCCTGCCAGCCACAGAAAAAAGAAAATACAGAAAACCAGTCAACTCAAGAAGTTTCTGTTGAAGCCAAAGACGAAGTAGATACTGGTGTTGGTAAAAACGGTGAAGCAACTGCTGTAAATCCGGCCTTTGTGGATGAGGGGGGTGAGCTTGTGACAATGGAGAATGTCGTCCGTGCTGAAACTGCAAAATACCTAGCTGCCGAGACGATCACCAGTGGCCCCAATACTTTTCGCCACGAAAGAAATGGGATCGATTTGGATAACCAAACTGTGATCCGTTCCAATTTCGATGCAGTATATTCTTATGCCGTTTACGATGTTTCTGGAGGTCTAGAAATATCAGTACCAGAATATGACTTATACCAAATAGTTCAGGTTTTGGATGAAAATTCGGTGACCATAGGTGTGGTTTATCCTGGTGATACCAAGAATTTTGATAAAGAAGATTTGTCTTATGGTGATCACGTATATCTCTTTATGCGTACCCGTCCACGAACTTACGATGAGAAAGGAATGGAGGAAATGCGTAAGCGACAAGATGCTGTAATGGTGAAAGCTGGGTCTGCAAATCCTTATACATCTGAAGTCAAATATGATGTGGAATCCTTTAATAAATTACGAGCTGAATTGCTAAAACGTGCGATTACAGAAGGAGTGATTGAAGAAGGTTTTATAGAGGATATAAAAGACATTAAAGATCCTCAATACCAAATGATTAATACAGCAGGATGGGCAGGGTTACCGGCAAAACATGCCTATTATTTTGTGGTATTGCCAGGGGATGAAGGAGCTAAAAATGGGGAACATAGTTCAGTGACTTTTGATGTGCCAGATTTACAATACGACCGTGCTGCTTATTGGTCGATCACCATTTACAATGAGCAGGGCTGGGTAGTAACTAATCCTTTTAATACAAACTCTACCAAGGCTGTACCGAATGCAGATGGAAGTATTACGCTTAATTTTAATGGGGGAGATGATGCCTTAAACAATATTAAAGTCCCTGAAAACTGGAATGCCTTATTTAGATGTTATTTGCCGACCTCGGTTCCAAGTATAGTTGAATACCGGAAGGATTTTGTGAATAATCATAAAGTGCTTACCGTAGAATAACATTAACATCCATGCCGGTTTTGGCAGCAAACTCCTTCATTGGCTTTATGTAAGGCTTAGCACCCTCAGCCAGTTTGTTAATGGGTAATACTTCAAGCACCAGCCGTTCTTTTGTGGTGTCATCTATCATCTATATCACCAAAAAGCAACTCATTCTTACGTAGAAGACCAATGTGTTTTTGAAAGACTATAGCTGTAACCTAATGGACGATTGGCGCTGCTTCGTTACTTCTCAGCCAACCTAAGGTCTGGGTACAGAGCCTCAAAGTCCCAAGTTGGAATCTATTAATGAATGCTAAGCCTATTTAATAGGAATGGTATTGGTATTTCTTCTTTCTAATTCTATCCTCCTTCATATTTGATAAATAAAACTTATCAAGCTAGCAAGCTTTTTAAAGCCATGTTGTAGCATTTCTAAAATATATTCGTAGAATTTTTATATTTAAATCGCTGATATTGAGGGTTTTTACTTAAGCGAAATGAAGGTTGTCCACTTATTGCTTCCATTGGGTCAGCAAATCTCCTATAACTGGTTTTTTAATTTACGTTTTAATTGGAATGAACCGCAATAAAAAAGATAAAATGCTGTATTTAAGCTGTTTGCGGAAGGGTTTTACTATGGGTAATATTACTTAAGATAAGTATATTGATCTTATTGATTAACAATTTAACCCATAAACCAATGAAAAACTTTATACCTTCTTTTTACATAAGTATTCCGACAAGAATTTTAAAAGCACAATTATCAATTAGGATTAAATTTCAATCTTATAATTGTTATTTGGTCGCTTATATTCTATCCACAGATTTTTATTTTCCTAAACAAATACCCATACCTATAAAGACAGAAGGAAGCTGTTACTAAAGCTTTTTGAACAACTCCAGCCCATATACTTCGCTACTTGACCGAACTAAAGATTATTACAATTCGACAATTCAGCGGTTGAATTTTCTTGAACCATCTTCCAAGATTTCCTTTATCTCATACCCACTTGGAAGTTTTGTTTGAATGCAAGTAGAAAAAATGAAAAATAATTGAGGTTCTTTTTAACCCTTTTTTCCTCTTTATAAGTGAAGAGTGAAGATACTGTACCGCTCCAACATGAAAAACGCCCAAAATAATACACTAAATGTAAATGAACCAGGATCTGCTAAGTTGTTGATGCAGCATAGCAAGGTGATGATAGCCTATACGGAGAAGTCTGACAGCCATGTATGGGAATCCTTTAAGCGAGGAGAGGAAAAAGCTTTTAACTACATATATAGAAAGCATGTGAGGCAACTGTATAACTATGGTATGCAGGTTTGCAAAGAAGATGAATGGGTGAGGGATAGTCTGCAAGCGATGTTTGTGGATATTAGAAAAAGGAGGAGTAGACTGGGAGAGGTGAAAAGCATCAAAGGCTATTTATTTACTGTTTTTCATCGGACACTTTTTAAGTTGATCAAAAGCAAGAGGAAAGGCATGGGGACATTTGTTTCCTTGGATAAAGAAGACAATAGTTTTTTTATAGAAGCTTCCCATGAAACCAAGCTAATAGCAGAAGAATTCAGCGAAGAAAGAAAAAATGACATTGAAGCAGCGCTAAATAAATTGTCACAAAGGGAGAGACAAGCCATAATACTGCTTTACAGAGAAGAACTTTCCTACAAGGAAATTGCTGGGATCATGGATTTCAAAGAAGTGAAGACAGCCCGCACACTAGTATACCGAGCTATGAACAAGCTCAAAGGAATATTTAACGTTTGATAGCGGCCTAAAAGATGAGGCATTGGATAATGAAGATATGAAGTACGACCAATTTGATGTAGAAGATTTTCTCAATGATGAGTTTTTTATCCAGTGGGTAAAACAGCCTGGGGACGAAACAGATCATTTCTGGCTAAAATGGATTGGAGAGCATCCAGAAAAGCTTCATTTGATTCAAAAGGCCAGAGAAATAATCCTGTTTATCGATTATAAGGACAAAAGCGTACTTTCTGATAAGGATTATATGGATCTGTATGAAAATATTGTAGAGAAAAGTGATATCACAATTCCTGACCAAAAGGTTAAGTTTCCTTGGAAAAATTGGCATAAAGTAGCCGCGATCCTCATTGTGGTATTTTCAAGTGTTTATTGCCTTCGGCATTTTTTATCAAATGACAAGATGATTTCTTCATCGGATGTGCCAGAAATGATCACCAAATGTAATCCTAGTGGTCAAAAAACCGGATTTAGATTACCTGATGGCACAGTGGTATACCTCAATGCAAGTAGTAAATTAACCTACCCATCAGTATTTATAGAGGATGAAAGAAGGGTGTCCATGAAAGGAGAAGCTTATTTTGATGTGGCAGAAGACAAAGAGCGTCCATTCATTATTGAGACCGGGGACGATATAATCAAAGTTTTAGGGACTTCATTTAATCTAGTTCATTCCAATAATGAATTGAAAGTAGCCTTGGTAAAGGGGAGTGTTGCTTATGAAGATGCAGAGGGAAATACCGTGAGAATTAAACCCAACCAGATGTTGGTCAAAGATAAGAATGGTAAAGTCTCCAAAACTCCTTTTGACATGCTGGAAGTAACTGGTTGGAAAGACAAATACCTGATTTTTAAAGATGATGGTTTTGTAGAGCTTAGCAGCAAACTTGAAAAATGGTTTGGTGTGAAAATAGTCTCTGATCTAAAGGTAGACAGTACTTGGTCATACTCTGGGGTGTATCATGACAAATCCTTAGAATATGTGCTGGAAGGTATCAGTATCGCCTCAGATTTTGACTTCAAAATCAACCAAAAAAAAATAACAATTACTAACCCAAACAATAAATAACCATGAAAATAATTCACAAAAACACCAGTTGAAAGAAATGGCAGAAAAGCACGCTTTCCTGCCAAACAACCTTTGTGCCAATCGCCAAATCAGTCAAAGGTTAATTTCAAGTTTTATGCACTTAAAATCTTAAACAAAGTATGGAAAAATCAATACTTAGGCAACTTATTATGCTTTCCAAATATTTTGTGTGCGCTTTTATCTTTCAGCTATTTTTTACAGCTGTGCTAATGGCAAACACAAGTAAAGCCCAACTGAAAAGCTTGGATGATGTGATGGTTACTATCCACTCACAAGGTGAAGGATTAGAACACATCATTCAACAACTGGAAAAACAGAGCGATTTCCAGTTTAGTTACAACAAAAGCAAAATCGCTTTTAAAAATATCCGATTGGATATCGATCGAGAAGAGACTCCATTATCGGATGTCTTACGGGAAATTTCAGTCAAATCAGATTTGAAATTTGTAAGGGTGGATAACAACATTCATATCACTAAAAAGCAAGATGGAGAAAAGGCCGTAAAGGATGAAAATCCGAAATGGCTAGAGCAGATTTCAGGAAGTGTTGTTTCCAGTTCGGATGGAATGCCCATACCTGGGGTAACTGTAAGAATTGAGGGAACCACTAAAGGAACTGTTACTAATGTAGATGGAAAATTTACCATAGAAGTTAATGAAGGTGAAACCTTGGTATTCAGCTTCGTTGGTTTTAAAGAACAAAAAGTAGTGATAGGTTCTCAAAGCGTCATCGATATTGTTCTTGAGGAAGATCTTCAATCATTGGATGAGGTAATTGTAGTAGGTTATGCCGAACAGAAAAAGGAAACCATTGTAGGTGCAGTGACCCAGACCGATGGAGAGGTGCTCAAACGTACCGGTGGGGTTTCCAATGTTGGACAGGCGCTTACCGGTAACCTGCCTGGTGTGATCACCACATCAAGTGTGGGAACGCCTGGGGAAGAAATGCCCCAGATCGTCATCAGAGGGCAAAACAGCTGGAACGGCAATTCACCTTTGATTTTGGTGGATGGTGTAGAACGTCCTGAGTTTTTTGCAAACATGGATATTAATTCTGTAGAGTCTATTTCTGTCTTGAAAGATGCTTCAGCTACAGCAGTTTTTGGATCACGGGGGGCTAATGGCGTTATCATCGTGACTACAAAACGTGGCCGTGAAGGAAAAGCAGAAATTACGGCCAATATAAGCAGCACCATGAAGTCCGTTTCCAAACTACCAGGCAAGCTGGATTCTTATGATGCCATAGGGGTTAGGAACTTAGCAATTGAACGTGAGTTGTCTTTAAGCCCAAATAGTTGGGGGGAGATAATTCCTCAGGAAATGAGATTAAAATACCGTTTTCCTGCCAATTTAGAAGAAATGGAAAGGTACCCGAATGTAAACTGGCAGGACGTGGTATTCAAGGACCAGGCTATGGCCTATAATGCCAATGTGGGCGTACGGGGCGGCACCGATTTCGTCAAATACTTTACCAGTATCGATTATCAGTACGAAGGTGATCTGTTCCGTAAATTTGAAACAGGAAGGGGCTATCAGGCTGGATTTAATTATAATAGAATCAATTTTAGGAGTAACCTCGATTTTCAGTTGACACCAAGTACCAAGTTGGGGGTAAACTTGGGGGGGACTTATGGCGTTCGCCAATCTCCCTGGGCCTATGACTTCCCGGAAAGTTACTGGAACTCTGCCTATAGAAGTCCACCTGATGTCTTTTTGCCCAGGTACTCGGATGGGGCATACGGGACATACAGCCCTGATGATTATGCGGTTACAAACTCCTTGTTGAACCTGGCTATCAGTGGCATTAATTATATTACCACGACAAGGCTTTCTACTAATTTCCTTCTACAGCAGGATCTGGGCATGGTTTTGAAAGGTCTGAATTTTAAAGGAACCCTTGCAGTAGATAACTCTTTTCAGGAAGCCAATAAGGGAATCAATGACCTTTATAATAGTCCTAATACCAAGTGGATCAACCCTTTTACGGGAGAAGAGGACTTTACAAATATACTGGATCCCAATACCAGATTTGATTATGCAGAAGCAATCACATGGCAGGATCAAGCTGGGAGTGTAGACAATAATGCATCTCAAAGAAGGCTTTTCTATCAACTGCAATTGAACTATGCAGGAAGTATTGAAGGGACCCATAATTACTCCCTAATGGGGCTGTTGAATAGGCAGGAGGATGCCATAGGAAGTGTCATTCCCAGTTATCGGGAAGATTGGGTATTCCGGGCCACCTATGACTATAAGAACAAATACATGATCGAGTATAACGGTGCTTATAATGGGTCTGAGAAATTCTCTCCTGAAAACCGTTTTGCATTTTTCTCATCAGGAGGATTAGGTTGGAATATTTCCGAAGAGAACTTTATGAAAAACCTGACCTTTGTGGACCGGTTAAAGCTCAGGGCTTCCTATGGAGAAGTGGGGGATGACAATATCGGAGGAAGGTTCCTGTTTATGGACCAATGGGCTTATGGAGGTAATTCCCAAATGGGTGTGATTAATGAATCTGGGGAAAACAGCACTTATACTTGGTTCCAGCAAAATGCAGTAGGGAATCCGAATGTCCATTGGGAAACAGTGTATAAATACAATATGGGATTGGAATTCGGTTTTTTTCAAGGGTTGATTAATGGTAGTGTGGACTGGTTCCGGGACAATAGGGTGGATATACTGATGTCCAGTGGTCGTTCAGTGCCTAGTTATTATGGAGCCACGGCGCCAGCGGCCAATTTGGGAAGAGTGGAAACCGAAGGCTATGAGCTTACTATAGGCCTAAATCATACCTTTGATAGTGGGATCAGGCTTTGGGGAGATTTTTCCATGACCCATGCTATCGATCAGGTTATTGATAGAGATGATCCCGAGCTACGTCCTGATTATCAAAAGAATGCTGGTTATCAGTTAGGACAATACCGAAGTCATATCAGTGCAGGCTATTATAATACCTGGGATGAGCTATATGGAAGTCCCCAGCACAATACCAATGATATGGCCAAATTACCCGGAAACTATTATATCGTGGATTTTAACGGTGATGGTGTAGTAGATGCTTTTGATTCTGCTCCCTATGGCTTTTCAGGCGTACCCCAAAATACCTATAGTACCAACTTGGGGATAGAATGGAAGGGACTGAGCCTGTATGTACAGTTTTACGGCGTAAACAACGTGACGCGGGATGTTTCACTGAGTAGTTTGGGCGGAGGCTTGAACTTGGTTTATGACGAGGGAACCTATTGGTCCAAGGAAAATATGTCTCCTGATTCTCCTTTGCCTCGATGGCGGTCTCAACCTTCCAGCTATAATTACGGTCCTAGATACCTATATGATGGATCTTATCTAAGGTTGAAGAATGCTGAAGTCGCCTATAATTTCCAATCTGACTGGGTAAGAGACATAGGAATGAGCAATATGCGATTATACATCAATGGCAATAATCTTTTGCTTTGGACGGACATGCCAGATGACAGAGAGTCCAACTTTGGGGGACCATCCTGGCAAGGAGCCTATCCCACTGTAAGAAGGATCAATTTGGGCCTTAATGTTACATTCTAAACGAGCCAATCCAATGAACAATGCTATAAAATCATTATTGAGGGGATCCATTTGGATAGCGATGTTTTTAATCGTTTCCTCTTGCGAAGACTATCTGGAGAGAGCACCGGAATCCATCATTTCCGAGGAGCAGGCCTTCCAAAATTTCACCAATTTTCAGGGGTATGTGGAGGAGTTGTACCATTGCGTGCCCAATTTCACGCTGTCCAATTGGACCAGTTCCTGGAATTGGGGCGATGATGAAATCGAGTCCACTGCGGGCACCTTCCATTTGTCCTATAATATCGATCGAGGCAACTTCTGGGCCTGGCAGGTAGAAAATGGTGCAGGAAACAATGGCTGGCTGGATGCAAACGGAGCCAATACAAACAGGGACCATAAAAACAAAGGCCTCTGGCCGCTTGCGTGGTATGGTATCCGCAAAGCCAATATGGGATTGGAAAATCTTTCCCTAATGACAGATGCCACCGAAGAAGAGCGACAGTTGATAGAGGGACAACTCCTGTTTTTCAGGGCTTGGTTCCATTTTTCGCTGATCCAGTACTTTGGAGGCCTGCCTTACGTGGACCAGGTATTGCCCAGTGATGAGCAATTGACTTTGCCACGTTTAAGCTATCATGAATGTGCCGATAAGGTTGCTCAGGACTTGGAAAGGGCTGCTGAATTGTTGCCGATTGATTGGGATGATACCACTACCGGGAGAAGGACATTGGGCAAGAACCAGCAACGGATCAATAAAATCATGGCCTTGGGCTATTTGGGTAAAAATTATCTTTGGGCAGGAAGTCCCTTGATGAATTCAGTATCTACAGGAAGCGAAACTTATCATGTTGAATATTGTAAGAAGGCTGCAGATACTTTTGGTCAATTATTAAACCTTGTGGAAAGTGGAGAAACCCAATACGCTTTGCTGCCTTTTGACAGATATAATGATAATTTCTATACGATGGGACAAAATTGGGCATTGGCCGGAGGAACTGAAGCTATATTCAGGTCGGTTTACTACTCTGCCAATGATACGCACTGGCGAATTTCAAAGCAGTATAAACCTACATTTATAGATGAAGGTGACCCGACCAATTTCTACCCAACTGCCAACTATGTCCATGATAATTTTGGCATGGCCAATGGCCTGCCGCTACCCGATGACATTACCCAAGCTGATCTTGAATCAGGTTATGATCCCAACTATCCCTGGAAAGAACGTGATCCACGTTTTTACAAGACGATTGTATTCGATGGTGTAAAGGTGGTCCAAGGAGCAATTCCAGATCCCAATCGAGAAGTCAATCGATATGCCAACCTCCATACCGGAGGTACTTATCGGGAAGTGGTGACAGGAAGTCTCTCAGGATATGCCACGCACAAGTTTTCACCATTGGCAGCCAATGAATTCGATAGGGCTTATGATTGGGGATTTGCCCTGCATATCAATGTACCTTATATGCGATTAGCCGACATCTACCTGATGTATGCAGAGGCCACTTTGATGGGATATAATAGTTTGAGTGCTACTTCTACTACCTTCACTAAAACTCCTGTGGAAGCGGTAAACGTGATACGGGCGCGTGCCGGAATGGTCGGCATTCACGACAAGTTTTTAGGTTCAGTAGATGTGTTTTTACATGAATTGAGAAGAGAAAGGGCTGTTGAGCTGGCTTTTGAAAGACATAGGTTCAACGACCTTCGCCGGTGGATGCTGTTAATCAATGAGCCTTATACCATCAAAACTTCATTTGAGTTTGATCGCGCAGGGGAATTCAATACTGATGATCCTACCCAAAACCGAATTGTGAACATGAGGGAGGAGGTGATCATTGAGCGAAATTTCACTTCCAAGCATTATTGGCTTCCGCTGAAGCTGGCCGATGTAAGCCTTTATCCTGAATTAAATCAAAATCCAGGATGGTAAGTTGTATTACTTTTTTGATGATAAAACTTAATGAACTTAAATGATGAGATATATAAAATTTATTTCGGTATGCTATGTTTTCCTCGTGCTTTTTCCAATGCACTTGGTGGCGCAGGATGCCTTGAAGATTAGCATTGAGCCTTTGGTTAGGGCCAGCTCTGGGAACCCAATACGAGGAGCTATAGTGACTAGTGATCAGGATGACTATTCGGCCGTATCGGATAGCTTAGGAAACGTAAAGTTGGAAGTAACTTCCAATGCCTATCTGGCAGTGGAGGCTCCGGGTTATGAGACTAAAATCCTACAGGCACATCCTGGACTGGATGAAATTGTGCTGTTTCCTTATCTGGAAGGAGAGGAAGTATTGGTTGCGTTTCAAAAGAAGGATAAGCGAGATCTCACAGGGGGTGCTTCCTACGTAAACATGCCCAAAATATTGGAGGAAAATTACATTACCTATCCACTGGATGGGATGGAAGCTTATGTGGGAGGATTCAATGGCAACCTATGGGGTAATAACAGTTACCTGACCTTGGTTGATGGTGTACCACGTGACTTGGGAAGTGTTATGCCCACGGAAATTGCGCAGATTACTTTCCTGAAAGGCGTCAATGCCATTGCCCTTTACGGAAGCCGAGGTGCCAAGGGGGTATTGTTGGTCACCACCAAAAGAGGCGTAGCCAATACCCAAACCATTGATGTACGGACCAATGTCGGTGTCAATGTCCCCAAAAGCTATCCCAAATATCTGGGTTCGGGTGAGTACATGAGCTTGTATAATGAGGCGCGATCCAATGATGGACTAAGCCCCTTATATACCGAAGAAGATATCTATAATCATGCTTCGGGAAGCAATCCCTATCGCTATCCTAATGTTGATTATTATTCAGACGACTATTTACAGAAAGCCTTTACTCGCTATGACGCTACCATGGAGATATCAGGTGGCAATGAAAGGGCAAGGTATTATACCAACCTTGGTTTTTGGACAGAGGGTTCCGTGTTGGATTTTGGGCAAGCTGCCGAAAACGCCAATGAAAGGTTCAATGTGCGTGGAAATGTAGATATCAACTTGAATGATTACATTTCGGCAAAAGTGGATGCGGCGGCCATCTTCTACAATGGCAAAGGAATCAATGCAGATTATTGGGGAGGATCCACCACTCTACGCCCTTACCGTTTTACTCCGCTGGTTCCGATCGATATGCTGTCCCCAGATGATGAGGTATCTCAAAATTATGTGCAGAGTAGCCAGCACCTGATTGATGGAAAATATTTGTTGGGAGGGACACAGTTGGATCAGACCAACCCCATTGCGGGAAGTTATGCAGGTGGATCGTCAAAATATACCAGTAGGCAGTTCCAGTTTAATGCTGGCCTAGATGCCGATTTAAGAAATGTATTAGAGGGCCTTTCCTTCAGTTCACTTTTTGGACTGGATTATGCCACTTCTTATAACCTTTCATTTAACAATGACTATGCTGTTTACCAGCCCAGCTGGATCAATTATAACGGGGAGGACGAAATTGCAAGCTTGACCAGATATGGTCAAGATGCCAGTTCCAAAACTCAAAACATTGATAACAGCTGGTTCAGGCAAACGCTGTCTTTCTCTGGACAACTGAACTATCAGAAAAACATAGACAACAGGCATCATGTTTCCGCCATGTTGATAGCGAATGGCTTTCAGACTGGTGAATCTGGCATTTACCATAAAGTAAGTAATGCCAATCTTGGCTTACATGGAAGTTATGACTATAAATCAAAGTATTATTTGGATTTTAGTGGTGCAGTGCTTCGTAGTGCCAAATTGGCTCCTGGCAATCGAAATGCTTTCTCACCTACTTTGTCATTGGGATGGAGACTTAGTGAGGAGGACTTTTTGGCTTCTTCTTCAGTGGTAGATGATCTTAAATTATCCGTTTCAGGAGGAATTCTTCATACCGACCTGGACATTGAGGAGTATTACCTTTATGAGGGTATATATACGGATGATGGTTCTTGGTATGAGTGGAAGGATGGACTGAACAATTACGCGACAGATGTAAGGAGGGGTGAGAACCTTGATTTGGCCATGCCAAAGCGGGAAGAGCTTAGTGTGGGGCTGGATGCTTCCCTATTTGATAAGTTCATTACGCTGAACGGTTCATTTTTTATCAGTAAAATGACCGGCCTATTTGTCCAGAATAACATTATTTATCCCAATTATTTTAGTACAGGATGGCCAATATCCTCTTGGATTCCTTATATCAATTATAATAATGACCAGCGCACAGGTGTGGATTTCCAATTGAATTTGAACAAGCGCATTGGGCAGGTGGATTGGAGCCTAGGGTTTTCAGGTCTCTATTATGACACCAAGGCTTCCAGGAGATCTGAAAATTTTGAATTCGATTACCAGACTAGAGTTGGAAAACCTTTGGATGGTATTTGGGGACTTCAAAGCTTGGGCTTTTTCTCAGGGGTAGATGATATTGAGAATTCCCCGGAACAGGCTTTTGGTGAAGTAAAACCTGGTGATATTAAATACAAAGACCAAAATGATGATGGTATTATCAATGCTCAAGATGAAGTTTATCTTGGTAGGGGAGGTTGGTCAGGAGCTCCATTGACCATGGGCATTAACCTATCTGCTAAATACAAAAACTTCACCTTCTTTGCTTTGGGAACAGCTCGGACAGGAGCTTATGCCATGAAAACCGATAATTATTTCTGGGTAAATGGGGATGATAAGTACTCCGAAGTGGTCAGAGATAGATGGACTGAAGCCACCAAAGAAACAGCCACATTTCCACGGCTTACTACTTTAAATGGTGCCAATAATTTCCGCAACTCTGATTTTTGGATGTACAGTACGAACAGGTTTGACCTTTCTCGGGTCCAGCTTTCCTATACCTTCCCAAGCAGCATGTTTGGCGAGCGATTTCTAAAAGGACTTGATATTTATGCCAATGGTGCTAACCTGTTGACTATTTCTCCTAACAGGGACATTCTCGAGATGAATATTGGCAGTGCCCCACAGAACAGGTTTTATAATGTTGGTATCAAAGCGAAGTTTTAACCAGACCCGAAAATAACCATGAAGATAAAAATGAATATAAAACTCGCCATTATGGCCTTGGTGTTGACGACCAGTTGTAGTGACCTTATTGATCCCGCAGTGGAAAATATCCAGCGCAAGGATCTGATCAGGGAGAGGCCCAGTATGGTACAGGGATTGTTGTTGAATGCTTATTTAAGGATTCCTACTAACAGTTATAACTTCAGTGAAATGGCCACGGATGATGCGGTCAGCAATGATCTTGACAATGGCTTCCTGAATATGGCTACTGGTCAATGGGCGTCCAATTTCAACCCTGCGGACCGTTGGAATTCCGCCAATTCCGCCATCCAATACCTCAATGAGATGTTAATGGAAGTAGGTAATACAGAATATGCTTCCAAACCTGTTGTCAATCAAATGTTTATGGATCGATTGACTGGAGAAACCTACGGTTTGAGGGCCCTTTTTATGTATTATTTGCTTCAAGCACACGGTGGATTAGCAGGAGGAGAACTATTGGGGGTTCCTATATTTTTGGAACCACAAACAGTAGATTCTGATTTTAATATACCGAGGGCAACCTTTGAGGCTTGTATGGCACAACTCTACTCAGATGTTGAGAAGGCCTTGGAGCTCTTGCCTATGGATTACTATAATATCAATAATGAATCGCTGATACCTTCCAAGTACCGGGAAGAAGGGACTGGGGTAAATGATTACAACCGTGTATTCGGAGATGATGCCAAACAGCTGGTGTCAGGTAGAATCGTACAGGCCATCCGAGCACAGGCTTCATTGCTGGCGGCTAGCCCTTCTTTTAATTTGGACAATGATCAGACCAAGTGGGCCGATGCCGCAACCTATGCGGGGAATTTATTAAATGATATCGGCGGAGTAAGTGGTTTGGATCCCAATGGAGTGACTTGGTACAATAACAGGTCGGTAATCGACGGGCTGGGAGCCGGAAACAATCCACCGGAAATCCTCTGGAGAGGTTCTGTCGGCGGCCCTACCAATAACCTGGAAACACAGAATTTTCCCCCTACCTTGTACGGTGAAGGCTTGGTCAATCCTACCCAGAATTTAGTGGATGCCTTCCCGATGGCCAATGGCTATCCCATTGGTGACCCGGCCTCAGGGTATACGGAGGATACACCTTATGCCAACAGGGACCCAAGGTTGGCCCAGTTCATTTTGCTCAATGGAAGTACTGCCGGCCCAACGGGCGTTTCCATCAATACCGCCTTGGATTCGGATACCAACGATGGACTGAACAAGGTGGAAACATCCACGCGTACAGGTTATTATATGCGCAAATTATTGCGCCAAGATGTTAACCTCGATCCTGTGGCCAATACTGGGCAGCGGCACCTGCAGCCAAGAATGCGCTATACTGAGTTCTTTTTGATTTATGCGGAAGCAGCCAATGAAGCTTGGGGGCCAATGGCCAGTGGATCTTTCGGGTTCTCAGCCTATGATGTCATCAAGGCGATCCGTGAAAGGGCTGGTATTGGTGCTGACAATGGAGATGCTTACTTGGAGTCTGTAAAAAGTGACCAAGCTGCCATGAGGGAACTGATCCGAAATGAAAGGCGATTGGAGCTTAGTTTTGAAGGTTTCCGCTTTTGGGACCTGAGAAGGTGGGACGCAGACCTGACCGAAACGGCACAAGGGATGCGGATTGAAAATGAGAATGAGTATTCCGTTATCAATGTAGAAAACAGGGTTTATCAGGATTATATGATCTATGGCCCTGTACCTTATAGCGAGCGATTGAAATTCAGTGCACTTCAACAGAATACCGGCTGGTAATTGTTTTGAAAGCTATGCATAACTGGTTTTAAGTGAATTAAATTCAAAAACAATGAAAAAGATACCATACATATTTATAGCGATTGTCTTGATATTTTCATCCTGCAAGAATGAGGATTGGGAATTTCCTGACTTTGATTACCAAACGGTATATTTCGCCTATCAATTTCCTGTCCGTACGATCACTATGGGGGAGGATATTTTTGACACTTCCCTGGACAATGAAGGAAAATTTAAACTAATGGTAACAACAGGAGGAGTTTATTCTTCACCCAATGATGTATCTGTTCAGATAGAAGTGGACGAGTCTTTGGCAGAAGGACTGTTGTTTGAAGAAGGAGGTGACGACATAGAAGTATTGTCATCAGAATATTACCAACTAAATACAGAGACGGTGATCATTCCCAGAGGAGAGATAGCCGGAGGAGTTGAAGTACAGTTGACCGGGGCTTTTTTCAATGACCCAAGGGCCATCAAAAAAACCTTTGTATTACCGGTCAGGATTACCAATGTTACCAATGCTGACTCTGTGCTATCCGGTATACCGATAGTGGAGAATCCTAAGAGGGCGATAGCTGATGACTGGTTTCCAGCACCAAAGGATTTTACCTTATATGCCCTGAAATATGTGAATGAATGGCATGGGAATTACCTCCGTAGAGGAAGGGATATCATTACGGGAAAAGAAGTGGGGATAGTCGATGAAACCATTACCAGACGTGAGGAAAGTGTGGAATATGATGAGATCAATGAATTGCTTACCCAATCCCTTTCTCAGGTTTTGTTCCCGTTGACCTTTTCGGGTGAGGGAGGTGAAAATATTACCGCCGACTTGTTGTTGACTTTTGATAGTGAGGGTAATTGCTCCATTTCTGCCGCACATGGTGGGTACACCGCATCCGGTAGCGGAAGATTTGTGAAAGATGGAGAAAAGTCAAGTTGGGGAAATGAAGACAGAGATGCTGTATACCTGGAATATGAGGTTGATTTGCCCCAAATGCATGTGGCCTCAATGGATACCTTGGTGCTCAGGGACCGGGGTGTTGGGATGGAGGTCTTTAGCCCTGTACTTAAATAATCTATTGATGACTTTAATCCGATATTAATATGAAAAAAAGATATATCAGTTTTCTAGGCGGAGTGGTCTTGTCATTAATGACTTCCTGCGTGGATTATGTGCCTACAGATGAATACCAAGTTGAAAAACCGGAAAGCATCGCACTTCAAGAAGAGATCAATGCCTATCAAACCTTAAAATCTTATGTGGACAGCACTGCCCATCCAGGATTTATCCTGGGTGGAGCGGTGAACCAGTCCGAATATGCCGATAAAGGGGTGATGTACCGTTTGATCAATAGTAATTTCAATGAAATCACGGCCGGTTATGGCATGAAACACGGTGCTATCGTACAGGCGGATGGCAGTTTGCTGTTAGGTGGAGTCAATGCCTTGTTTGAAGCTGCTACTGCGGCAGGAACGACAGTCTATGGTCATACGCTCTGCTGGCATGCTAACCAAAATGCAGGCTACTTAAATGGATTATTGGAGCCTCTTGTGGTGAATTCTCCAGCTTTTGCAAATGAACTTGATCTTTCAGGAGCCATGTCGGGAAACCTTACTGGCTGGACCAGCCAAGGAGATATGGTTTTGTCCGAAAATGATGGAATGGGCGAAGGAACATCAGCTTTCAAACTGACTGCTGGTGCTAACTTATCAGCACCTGAAGACCTGCAATTGGTTACGCCTGAGATTACCATCGAGCCAGGAAATGAATACGAGATAGTGGCTTATATCAAATCCGATAGGGCTGCTGAAGGAAGAATCAGTTTTGAAGGATTGGAGAATAATGAACCAGAGATGGACTGGATGGGAACTGGCACTGCTTCATCTACTTTTCAAACCACCATGTCTTGGAAAGAAATAAGGTTTAGGGTCAGTGATTTTCAGGGGGAAACATTCAAGATCAAGTTTGATTTAGGTTATACTCCTGGTGCTAGCCATTACCTGGATATTAACAACCTGTATGTCTATAATCCCAATGGCGAGCCAATGATCAATAATCTTGTTATGAATGGGGATTTTGAATCCGGTACCGGCTGGGGAGGTTGGGGCAATGGTTCTACCCGAGGAATCACCGAAGACGGGATGGGTTTTGGTGGAGAAGGCAAAGCCTTCTATGTCACCAACCCTTCTGTAACCGGAGGTTTTTGGGAAGTGCAGACCTCTTATGGTTTTGCGGAACCCCTTGAAAACGGGGAAGCCTACAAATTGTCCTTTTGGGTAAAGGGAGATGCCCAGGGCATTATCAGACCAGAACTCCAGAGCCCCGATTATTCTTCAAATGGCTTTGGCCAAGTGATGGTAACGCAGGAATGGCAGCAGGTCGAACTGACTACCACGGCAACCGCAGACGACAGAAGCAGGCTTATTTTCAGTTATGGGGAATATGCCGGTACGGTTTACATTGACAATGTGGTGCTGAGCAGTGCTTCCTTATCTGGAGGTAGCACTACTTTGGTGCAGAAAACACCTGAGGAAAAAGAATCGATCATTTCCGGAGAGTTGGAAAGATGGATATCAGAGATGGTTACCAACAGTGCCGAACATGTCAAAGCTTGGGATGTAGTCAATGAGCCAATGGATGACAACAACCCGTCTGAGCTGAAAACAGGAATTGGAAAAACAGATAAAGCTGCTGATGAATTTTATTGGCAGGATTATATGGGCAAGGATTACGCTGTCAAGGCATTTCAGTGGGCAAGGGAATACGGTAACCCCGATGACCTTCATTTTATCAATGACTATAATTTGGAATATAACCTGGATAAGTGCCAGGGCATCATCGATTATGTAGCGTACCTGGAAAGTCAAGGTGCACAAGTGGATGGTATCGGGACCCAGATGCACATTGGGATTGATTCCAACAAACAAAATATTGCCAAGATGTTTGAGATGCTTGCTGCCACAGGAAAGTTGATCAAGGTTTCAGAATTAGATGTAAGGGTCAACACTTCTACACCTAATGCGGAAATATTAGGGCAACAAGCAGAAATGTATAAATACGTAGTGGATATGTACAATGAATATGTACCTAAGTCACAACAATACGGAATCACCGTTTGGGGCATAATGGACAGTGCCGATGATGCCTCTTGGCTTCCCGGTGAAAGGCAAGGCCTTTGGAACCAAAACCTTAATAGGAAACCGGCCTATGTGGGTTTTGTGGAAGGTTTGCAAGGTTTATAAATCATGCATTTTGACCAGTGATGGAATAATAACACCATCACTGGTCATATCTCTAGCTTAAAATATCAGTGAACATGAAGAATGCCAGTGCAGTAGGCATAGTGATATTATTATGTTTGTTTTTTAGTTGTAAGGTGGAGGATTCAGCACCTTCAGATCCTAAAGAACCCAATGAGATACAACAACATGAAAAGAATTTTTCTTGGCCAAATTCAATACTTCCCCTACATGTGGAAGGTAAGTTCCTTCAAGATCCATGTGGGAATAACGTTAACCTTCATGGTGTGGCGATGACACCCAGTCCTTGGTTTAATGGGGGTGCTGTAGGGGAATGGAGATGGAATAATTATGACGTGGAAGGCTGTCTTGAATATAATCAAGCGGTTATGGACAAACTATCCGCAGGCGATGAGGATGGTTGGTACTTGAACTATATCAGACTGCATATAGATCCTTATTGGTCCAATACACCTGGGGAACCCATTCCCGAAAATGATATTTCAAGGTTTGATTTTGACCGTTTTGTCACCGCTGTTGATGAGGTCATTGTGCCTTTGATTGAACATGCAGCATCAAGAGGCATGTATGTAATTCTGCGACCTCCAGGTGTTTGCCCTCATGATATCGCTGTTGGGGATGATTATTATGTCTACTTAATGAATATTTGGGATTACCTCTCGCAACATCCTGATCTGAAAAATGCGGACCATGTGATGTTTGAGTTGGCCAATGAGCCCATACATATTTTGGGAACCAATGGTGAATATGGTAGTGATACGCCTGCCCATTACGAAGCCTTGCAGCAGTTCTTCCAGCCAATTGTGCATAGGATCAGGGACAATGGGACAGAAAATATTCTATGGATTCCAGGTTCGGGATACCAGTCCCATTATCGGGGCTATGAAGACTATCCCATAGAGGGAGATAATATCGGCTATGCGGTGCACCTGTATACCGGCTATTGGGGCCAGGATCTTAACGATCCCTCAGTTCTTCGCCATCAGTGGGAAAGGAATTTTAAACCTGTTGCTGATTTTGCACCTATAGCAGTAACAGAAATAGATTGGGCTCCGGAGCAATATTCGGTATGGGGAAAAGGAGGCATTACCGGTGTAGCCAATGGTTGGGGTTTTGGGGCCAATTTTAAATTATTGGCTGATGAAACCGGCAATGTAAGCTGGAATCTATTATCACCTGAAAATCTGATCGATAGTGGAGATCCAGAAGGAGGAATTGCTTTTGGTGCTGATCCAGATGCCTGTGCTAAGCCTGTGCATGATTGGTTTAGGGAATATGCGAAAGAATTGGAATTGTGTAATGGAGCAGAGTAATGGTGAAATTTTATTTTGAATTAAAAGTAGGGAGTTGAACGACCGAATTTGGCCAATAGTGACTATGTCCAAATTAGATGGTGTTAATACCATAAAATGAAAACAAGGGACTTGGGCTTAATTTAAAAGGTTTTATAGCTTGCTACTGCATTATTGTTATATGTTTTATGGATTATAAATAAGTATGCAAATTAAAAATCTTTTTATCTGATGAAATCAGCTATAATAATTCTTTTTTTACTCCTTTTGCTGGGTGCTGCTTGTGACCGGAAGCAAGGTAAAGTGTTGCTTCAAATCGGTTCTTACACAATGACCGCCACAGAATATGAGTCCATTAAGAAAAACAAACAGTATAGTCAACTATCGACAGACCTGTTACATGAACGCTTACGAGAAGAAGGGTTGATCTTGGCTTATGCATTGGATCACCAGTATGATACCATAAAACAAATAACTAAGCAACTGGAATATATTCAACGTTTTTATGCTTCAACTGTAGACGGCTATGTTTGGAATAAAAAGGTGAAGCCACATCTAAAGGTAGATGAGGAAGCACTTCAAAAGGCCTATAAGCGCAGAAATGTAGGGTATGATATAGATGTGATACTTATTCCTACGAGGGAAATGCTTTTGGAATACCTAGATCCGGAAGTAAAAGTAAATACTGTTGAAGGTTTTAATAGACTAAAGGAAGAGGTTGATGAGGATGAAAGGATTAAAAATTATACTTACACATCCCATTACCCATTTAACCCAATGGGGATATACCTTGAAAATTTGGATCAATTGAATATTGGGGATGTTATTGGGCCGTTGGAGACTTTAAATGGATTTTTTATTGTCCATGTAACCAATTCAAAAAGAGGATCTCTAAAGCCTTATGAGCAAGAAAAATCTATTATTGAACAGGATTTACTTTTTGGTTTGAAAGAAAAGTACATATGGGAGAGCCAACAGCGCATTTTTAATGAGGCTGATCCTATTATGAATGAGCAATCCATTATAGAGATGGCCACGAAGTTTGACTCAAGCAAAAAAGACTGGCCAGGTATAGATCAGGATAAAGTGTTGATGGAATATTGGTTTCAAGGTGAAGAGTGTACATATACAGCTAGTGACTTTATGGAGTTTGTCCGGCATCAACCGGTATTTACAGGAAATTTATCTGACCCAAATGATGTGAAGCAAATGCTCAAAACTTTTTTGATTGGTAAATTTATACTTCTCGAAGCTAAGGAAATGGGGATGGAGGAGGATGAGGAGTATTTACAGTGGATTAAAAACAGGACAAATGGAGTTTTTGTACACCGTTTTAAACGGAAAAAGATTTTACCGGAATTGAAAATGTCTGAATATGAATTTAAAGCATATTATGACGGCAATCCAGAAGAATTCCAGTGTTTTGGTGAGTCGAAGATAAAGGTTTATAAGCATGCTGATTATCAACAGGCCATGGAAAGCAGGCAATTGTTGCAGGAGCAAACTCAGTTTCATGAAAAAAGGACTAAAGAAAGTACTGCTGAAGTAGAGATCATAGAGATTAAAATGCCTAATGAGAAATATATTATGCCAATTATAGAGACTGTAATCAAGCAAAGCCCTGGGGGATTGTCCATGCCCGTTAAAGTAGGAGAGTCTTTTTGGCTGGTCAAATTGCTGTCTAAATCCGGAGAGGGAGTAATTCCATACTCTTTGGTTCGGGACAGGATCCGTCAAACTGTATTAAAGAAAATGGAGAAGGAAGTATATGAAAAACATATATCTCTTTTGAAAAATTCTTATCCAATAAAAGTTGATTTATTAGACACATAGAGTATTTAGATATGCTTGGAGTCAGAATAATACACTAAACTAAACCCGTTTTTTATACTAATCAATTAACAATTTAAATTTAAAAATGATGAAAAAGTTAATCCTAATGTTTGCTATGGTATTTATGGCCTTTTCAAGCAGTTTTGCTTATGATAATGGAATTGGTGTAATGGCTACGCCATGGGTAAGTGCGGATTCAGATGAAGCAGTCATCAATGATTATTGTGAAATACGCTTTTATTATGTGATTCATAGAGCAGATCCTGATTATCAATATTCAGGAAGCGTATTCCTTAGACAAGGAGGCTTTTATGTAGCGGGAACAGCAGTCTCTGGTGGGAGTTATCCCGAACCTCAAACTATGTATAGCTCTACAGAACTTTTTACAGGGCAATGGTATACATTGACATTAAGCGCAACTTCTAATAATGCGTATGCCCATGGTCAATTAAACTGGTAAGAAATTTTATAGTTTAAATCAATTAACAACTAAAACCTAATACTGATGAAAAAGTTAACTTTAATTTTATTCGTTTTATTGTTTAGTTATTCAGGTAGTTATGCATTTGTACAAAGTCAATCGCATGAACAATTGTATGTTAATGGGGATGATATTACTAATGCAAGTTTGGTTATTAACATAAATGATACTTGCCAATATGTACGTTTAGAAGCCAATTGGTCACCTAGTCAAAATGGATATGGTGCTGTTCAAGCATTTGGCGATATTTTGATTGGAGAACACTATTATAACCTAGGCTCCAATAATAATAGCTATTCTACCTTGTATAATACCCCTCGATATTGGAGCACTATTTACTTTTACTTAGGTGGGAATTATTGTTCGGGAACAGCAAGACTAAGTTGGGGGTGATAATCTAGAAGGATAATCTATAAACCAATAATAGGGAGCAGAAGGGCCGTGGGTGTTTAAAACGGGTTTCATGTACTGCTTCTTCTGCTCCTTTTTTAATTAGGGGAATAGAAATGATTTTATAAAAGACCATATCCTACCTTTCGATCAGGGATCTGTTTTGATTTAAATTGCTTACAGTCAGTATTTTGTCTTAAGCGAACTAAGATTTAAACAATAAATAAAATGCTAAAACCTGTAGAAGTAGAATGACCAATATTTATCATGAATAAAAGTGATTTATAAGTGCAATGATTCTAGTTAAATCATTGATGTATAGCCTATTGTGATATTATTGTGAAGTTTGAATCAACTCTAGTTGGTTTTACCTTTGATTTAGATAGTTAGTTTTCATTTAACCCAAAAAAATATCGACCATGACCTAATCTATCCCCTTTTCTTGCTGAATATTTAGCTTGATTTCGTATCCTTAATTAGCCTTGGCTAATAATATAGCCTATTCAATTAACAATATAATAACCACTAACATGCAGTTTCGATCCAACTTATATCATGTTAAACCCGCACTGATCGGGTTCATATGTTTGTTCCTACTGGGGTGCAGCACCTCAGGAGAATCCGTGAAAAAATCAGCATCCACTTTAAAAGATGCTTTTCAGAAAAAATTCCTGATAGGTACAGCCCTCAATGCTCCACAAATAATGGGAAGGGATTCTGCCACGATGCAGGTGGTGAAAACACATTTCAATAGTATTGTTGCAGAAAACATTATGAAAAGTGGAATGCTTCAGCCCAGGGAAGGGGACTTTCGGTTTGATCTGGCCGATCAGTTTGTGGAATTCGGTGAAGAAAACAATATGCGGATCCATGGTCATACCCTTGTTTGGCATTCTCAGGCTCCCAGGTGGTTCTTTACAGATGAAGAGGGGAATGAGGTGTCGCCAGAATTGCTGACCGAGCGAATGCGAAAACACATTTATACAGTAGTGGAACGTTATAAAGGTCGGGTGCATTCCTGGGATGTGGTCAACGAGGCAATATTGGATGATGGAAACTATAGAAATAGCAAATTTTATCAAATTTTGGGTAAGGATTTTATCAAACTTGCCTTTCAGTTTGCCCATGAAGCCGATCCGGACGCAGAACTGTATTATAATGATTTTTCTATGTCCCAACCTGGCAAGCGTGAGGGTGTAGTCAAGATGGTAAAAGAACTTCAGGAACAGGGTATACAGATAGATGGTATAGGCATGCAGGGACATATAAGTTTAGAACATCCGGAAATTGAGGAATTTGAAAAGAGCATTCAGGCCTTTTCTGAGTTGGGTGTGCAGGTCATGGTTACTGAATTGGATCTTTCCGTACTTCCTTCTCCATGGAATAGAGATGCAGGGGCTAATATCTCGGATAATGTGGATTATCAGAATAAGATGAACCCCTATCCTGATGGATTGCCTGATAGCGTAGAGGAAGCATTTGATGATCGCTATCTGGAGTTTTTTAAGTTGTTTATTAAATATGAGGATGAGATTTCAAGGGTAACCCTTTGGGGGGTAAATGATTCCAATTCATGGAAAAACGGATGGCCTATAAGAGGAAGAACAGATTATCCTTTACTTTTTGACAGAGAAAATAAAGCAAAGCCTATTGTAGAAAAACTGATTAGGGTGGCTAACCAATAAACCATAATTGAAATAATCATGGTAAAGTATAGAATTAGAAAAAAGGGAGATTTACTAACGATATTAGCTTTTTTGATAACGGTTATGTGGAGCCACACAGTGTTGGCCCAAGGTAAGGCCGCAAAAAATCCTATAATCCATGCGGATGTTCCGGACATGTCCATGGTACGTGTTGGTGATACTTATTATATGAGTAGTACCACCATGCATATGAACCCAGGTGTTCCCATTATGAAATCCAATGATTTGTCCAATTGGGAACTGATCAACTACGCTTATGATCGATTGGGGGAAGTGGATGCAATCAATCTGGAAAATGGCAAGAACGCCTACGGAGCGGGGTCTTGGGCAAGTTGCTTGAGATTTCACAAGGGAACTTATTATGTAAGTACCTTCTCTTCCACGACAGGGAAGACCTATATTTTTACCACTGAGAATTTGGAAAATGGGCCTTGGGAATCCCATACTTTTTCCCCTTCCTATCATGACCATACCTTGTTTTTCAATGAGGATGGCAAAATTTATATGATTTGGGGAGGGGGAAAACTCCGCATGGTGGAGTTAAAAGAAGATCTATCAGGAGTCAAGTCAGGTACTGAAAGGGTGTTGATAGAAAACGCCACTGCTCCTTCGGGACCTAATGTGATGCTTCCGGCAGAAGGATCACAATTGTTCAAGGTAAACGGAAAGTATTACCTCTTCAATATCTCTTGGCCCCAAGGGGGAATGCGGACGGTCATTGTCCATAGGGCTGATCAGATAACCGGGCCTTATGAAGGAAAGGTCATGTTGCAGGACAAAGGAGTCGCTCAGGGAGGACTAATTGATACGCCAGAAGGGACATGGTATGCCTATTTGTTTAGAGACTATGGGGCTGTTGGCAGAATTCCCTATTTGGTGCCTGTTGAGTGGGTTGATGGTTGGCCTCTACTGGGAGAGGAAGGGAAAGTACCCGACCAATTGGACCTTCCCGCCAATGGAAGCCTGATCCCCGGTATTGTGGCTTCAGATGATTTTAATCGCAAAAAGAAAGACAGGGACCTACCTTTGGTTTGGCAGTGGAACCACAACCCCGATCCGGCGTATTGGTCGGTTAAGGAAAGAAAAGGATACCTGCGCATAACGACGTCCAGGGTAGATGCTTCTCTTATGGAAGCTAAAAATACCCTGACCCAGCGGACCATAGGCCCAAAATGTACAGGCGTCACCAAAATTGATTTAGCGGGGATGAAGGATGGGGACTTCGCTGGCCTTGCCCTGCTCCAAAAACTTTACGGACAATTAGGGGTGAAAGATGAGCATGGCCAAAAGGTGTTGGTGATGATCAATGCAGATTCTGGAGAGGCTAAAGAAATTGAACGTGTCCCACTCAACACAAGGTCTGTTTACCTGAAAGCCACTTGTGACTTTACCGATCGCCGGGATGAAGCCAATTTCTATTACAGTCTTGATGGCAAAGATTGGAAGGCTATCGGGTCGACCCTGCACATGAAGTATACGCTGCCCCATTTTATGGGCTATCGTTTTGCTTTGTTCAATTATGCGACCAAATCACCGGGAGGCCATGTAGACTTCGATTACTTTCACATCAAAGAGAATATTGGTGACTGATCTAACCTGTTCATATTACTTAAAAGGGATAAAACCTGTCAGGTTTTTATATGCACCAGGAGTCAATTTCGGCGTGTCCACTCCTTTAAACCTGACAGGTTTACCAATCTATTTCAACCATTGCAAAATAGGACTAAGTGTATTCGGATATGAATATTAAGAATTTGTTCAATAGAAGTATATGGACGGCTAGTCTAGCTGTGTGTACTGGTACTGCCGTAATGGCCCAGAATCCTTTGGTCAGGGACCAATTCACAGCGGATCCATCTGCCATGGTAGTAGGGGATAGGGTTTATGTTTATCCTTCACATGATGTTTATTGGGAGGAAAATAACGGTAGGGAAAACTGGTTCTGCATGCAGGATTATCATGTTTTTTCCTCCGAAAACCTCACCGACTGGACAGATCACGGGGTTATCCTCCGGCAAGAGAATGTCCCTTGGGGAAATCGCACTGCCAATAGCATGTGGGCACCTGACTGTATCGAAAGCAACGGAAAATATTATTTCTATTTTCCTGACCATAGCAATGCATCCAGTGTGAATGGTGAGGGCTTTACCATTGGGGTGGCTGTGGCAGACCATCCGGAAGGGCCATTTGTCCCCCAAGCAGAACCGATAAAAGGGGTAAAGGGAATAGATCCGAATGTGTTTATTGATGATGATGGCCAAGCGTATCTCTATTGGTCTCAAGGACATATTTATGGAGCAAAGCTCAAAGAAAATATGCTGGAATTAGCAACTGAGCCTGTGATTTTACAGGAGCTCCCGAGCAAAGGCCTGAAAGAAGGGCCCTATATGTTCAAAAGGAAAGGAAGTTATTACCTGACCTATCCTCATGTGGAAAATAAGACTGAAAGACTTGAATATGCGCTGGGCAATCAACCCTTAGGTCCATTTGAGTTTCAAGGGGTGATCATGGATGAATCTCCCACAGGCTGCTGGACCAACCACCATTCGATCATCGATTTCAAAGGACAACATTATCTTTTCTACCACCATAATGATTATTCCCCTGATTTTGATAAAAACAGGTCTATAAGGGCTGATAGTTTGTTTTTTGAAGCAGATGGAAGGATTCGAAAGGTAGTGCCTAGCCTACGGGGCATAGGATTGAGCAGTGCTTATGAGAAAGTCCATCTGGATCGATACAGTCAGCTCAGTGAAACTGGAGCTACAATCGCCTTTTTGGAGGAGTCAAATCCATTTCTAGGCTGGAAAACAATTTTGGGAAATCAGGAAGGCTGGGTCAAATTTGATGCGGTGGATTTTGGTAAAGGAAATGCCCAAAATATGACCTGGAGGGTCAGGGCTCCCCAAGGTGGTAAAGTTCAAATCAGACAAGGAAGCAAAGAGGGCCAGGTGATTAGTGAGGTAGAGCTGGACAGGAATGCTGAATGGCAATCCATCACGGTTCCAGTGGCACATCAGCCTTCTGGCATTCAGGATTTGGTTTTACAAGGAAGCGGAACGATAGAAGTGGATTGGGTAAGGTGGGAAAAGCCCACGGAAGGACTGGGAAGTTTATCGAAGTGAAGTGGATATATAACTGAGTATGAATGTTTACAAGCTTGTATGTAGAAAGATGTTCTTTGCATTATGCTCTAATGCTGGTTGTCCTTTTCCATTGATGAAAAGGACCAAAAATCTAGGCCAGTGGAGCCTCCCGCCACGGGCGGGCAAGATATTCAAATTGAGGAAATTTCGGTTACGAAGAGGTCCCTATTAGCTCAATTTGATTTTGGACCAATTGCTATGGGCTGAAAATGAGTGGATCTCGCTCGTCCACTTCGCGAGCTAACTCATTTTCTTAACGCCCTCCACAATTGTCCCAAAACCGAATGCTCCAAAAGGCCGGAACTGTGATTCCTATTTAATATATCGACTACCCATACTAATAAAACTCAACAATGAATAAACAAATAACCCTTTTAACAATTTTTCTATTGCTTTTTCTGTCCTGTACGACTTCCGAAAAGGTGGACCAAAGCATCGTGGTTTCGGATGCTCATTTGCGGCTTTGGTACGATGAACCTGCAGAACAATGGGTGGAAGCTTTACCGGTCGGAAATGGCCGATTAGGGGCGATGGTATTTGGCGACCCCAATAAGGAGACCATCCAACTCAATGAGAATACCTTATATGCCGGACAGCCATATAGAAATGACAAGCCCAAGGCCAAAGAAGCTTTGACAGAAGCCAGAAAGCTGATTTTTGAAGGGAAGTATGATGAAGCGCAAGGACTTATCGATCAGAAGTTTTTTAGTGGTGTTAATGGAATGCCTTATCAAACATTGGGAAACTTAAGGTTGGATTTTCAAGGCGGGGAACCTACTTCCGATTATTATAGAGAGCTTGATCTGGAAACAGCCATAGCAAGCACCCGGTATAAAAAGGGCGGCGTAAACTATGAAACCAAAGTGCTGTCTTCCTTTCCTGATCAGGTGATTGTAGCCCAAATAACGGCGGATAAGGCAGGTGCCATCCAATTTTCAGCCACCATGGACCGTCCGGAGCAATTTGATCTGCACACCAATGGCAATGATGAATTGATCCTCACGGGAACTTCCAGTGATCATGAAGGCATCAAAGGAGCAGTGGAGTTTGAAGCACAGGTAAAAATTGTCAGTGAAGGTGGAGAAATAACTGCTAATGACAAGACTTTAGAAGTAAGCGGTGCGGATATGGCCACCTTGTACATTTCCATGGCCTCCAACTTTGAAAACTACCAGGATATCTCTGGGGATGCAGCTGCAAAAGCCAATGCCTATCTGGAAAAGGCTATCAGCAAAGGTTTTGAGGATATTTTAAATGATCATGTGGCCGATTACCAACAATACTTTAAGCGGGTGAGTCTTGATCTAGGGGAAACTGCCTCCGTGAATAAGCCCACAGATACCAGAATTGCTGAATTTTCACAGGGAAATGATCCGCAGTTAGTGGCCCTTTATTTTCAGTTTGGCCGTTACTTGTTGATTTCTTCTTCCCGTCCAGGAGGTCAACCGGCCAATTTACAGGGGATATGGGCAGATCAACTCAAGCCTGCTTGGGATAGCAAGTATACGGTCAATATCAACACGGAAATGAATTATTGGCCTTCGGAGATCACCAATCTAACTGAGATGAATGAGCCCTTGGTCCAAATGGTCAGAGAACTATCCCAAACAGGGAAGAAAACGGCTAGGGATATGTACGGAGCTTCAGGTTGGGTGATGCATCATAATACGGATATTTGGCGGATTACTGGACCAGTTGATGGGGCTTTTTGGGGACAGTGGCCCATGGGTGGAGCCTGGCTTTCCCAACATTTGTTTGAAAAATATGAATATGCCGGTGACAAAGCCTACCTGGAGTCTGTTTACCCTATTCTCAAGGAATCTTCCCAATTCTATTTGGACTTTTTGGTGGAAGAGCCAGACAAGGGCTGGTTAGTAGTGGTGCCTTCAGTATCACCTGAAAATGCACCTGCTACCGATCATGGCGCATCGGTTTCGGCAGGAACCACTATGGACAATCAGCTGGTTTTTGACATTTTCATCAAAACGGCACGTGCTGCCGAAATTTTGGGAGTCGACACAGAGCTGAGACAAAAAATTGACGAAAAGCTAGAGAAGTTGCCTCCGATGCAAATAGGAAGCTGGGGTCAGCTGCAAGAATGGATGTACGATTGGGACAATCCAGAAGATCATCACCGACACGTTTCTCACCTATACGGGTTATACCCTTCCAATCAGATTTCTCCCTATCGTAATCCAGAACTGTTCAGTGCTGCACAAACATCTTTGGAAGCAAGAGGAGATGAATCAACAGGATGGTCCATGGGTTGGAAAGTAAACTTATGGGCGCGATTACTTGACGGCAACCATGCCCTAAAGCTGATCCAAGATCAGCTGTCCCCATCGATACAACCTGATGGAAAACAAAAAGGAGGAACCTATCCCAATTTGTTTGATGCCCATCCACCTTTTCAAATCGATGGTAATTTTGGTTGTGCAGCGGGAATTGCTGAAATGTTATTACAAAGCCATGATGGTGCTATCCATCTTTTGCCGGCTTTGCCTGATGCTTGGAAAGATGGTAAAGTGAGTGGTTTACGTGTCAGAGGTGGATTTGAAGTGGCGATGGAATGGAAGGAGAAAAAAACTCAGCAGGTAGTCATCAAGTCCTCGCTGGGAGGATTGTGCAGGATCCGGTCTTATTTCCCCCTGAATGGAAAAGGACTTCAACCAGCAACTGGGAAAAACAGCAATCCATTTTTTCAGACTCCTGAAGTAAAACCGGCTTTGGTTGCTTCTGAAACTACATTAGTGCCACCCGTTTTGGATGAAATATATGAATACGATTTGTCCACCAAAGCAGGTGAGAAATATGAACTTCAAGCTAATTGATCCTCATCAGATAGTAACATGCAAAAACTGATCAAGCAATACAATAAAAAAAGGCCGAATAGGAAGGTGCTAATGGTATCATTTCTGGTTTTACTGAATGTCCTGTCACTGGTGGATAATGGACTTCTTGCCCAAGGTTGGAACCGTGATAGCCTTAATAAGCAGACCCAGCTGGACTACGGAGAAATGATACAAAATTTGGGACTTAAAGCCGCTATGCGTCCAGGACCTTCCGGGGATCCTAGTGCCCCTAATGCAGCAAACACTGATGAATCAAAAGTGAGAAAATATACTTTGCCAGACCCTTTGGTGGCCAATGAGGGGGACCTGATTACATCAGAGGATGCTTGGTGGAAGGTAAGAAGACCTCAAATCCTCAAGGACTTGGAAACTGAAATGTTTGGAACTCTTCCAGAAAACTTGCCCGCTGTGACCTGGCAGGTGGTTGCTGAGAAGGATACTATAATTGCAAATTATCCGGTAACCGAGAAGTTACTTATCGGTAAAGTGGACAATGCTTCTTTTCCCGAAATAGATGTGGAGATTGAACTGCTAGTGGGAATACCTGTAGCAGCTACCAAAGCAGTACCGGTTGTAATGGAGTTTGGATTTATCCGATGGCCATTTGGCAGTCCTCCTGCAGAGCCTAATAGTTACTTTATTTCTCCTTATGAACCTCGCTGGAAACAGCAATTACTTAGCAAAGGGTGGGGATATGCTATTCTGGTTCCTTCAAGCATTCAGGCTGACCACGGAGCAGGCTTAAGGTCAGGTATCATAGGTCTGGCTAACAAGGGCAGATTCCGGAACCCAAAACAATGGGGAGCCTTGCGGGCTTGGGCATGGGGAGCCAGTAGGGCCATGGATTATTTCGAGTCAGATCCTGATGTGGATGCTTCCAGAATTGGTGTTGAAGGAACTTCACGTTATGGGAAAGCAGCATTGGTCACTATGGCATTTGACGACCGGTTTGCACTTGGGTTTATCGGCTCTTCCGGAGCTGGTGGTGCATCAATTCTGAGAAGGAACTTCGGCGAGCAGGTAGAAAACTTGGCCTCATCGGCTGAGTACCATTGGTTTTGTGGGAATTTCCTGAAATATGCCAGTGACCTTACTGTGGATGATCTTCCAATAGATGCCCATTCCTTAATGGCGCTTTGTGCTCCAAGGCCTGCATTTATAAGTGCAGGTTCACCATTTATAGAAGGACAGTGGGTGGATGCTAAAGGAATGTTTTTGGGAGGAGTCCATGCAAGTCCTGTTTATGAGCTTTTGGGCATGAAAGGGTTTACCTCTTCGGATTTTCCGGAAATGGGCGCTTCAATGACTGAAGGGGAGATTGCATACAGGCAACACGCAGGAGGCCATTCCACTGGACCCAACTGGAGCACATGGATCGCTTGGGCCTCCCGATATTGGAACCCTAATAAATAAAAAAATAATATTTTAAGTAAATAAAAAATGAAACAGATATTCCGTTTAACCTTTCTTTTTTGTGTTGTAGTGTTAGGGAAATCTTATGGCCAGAACCCAATCATCCGTGAGGTTTTCACGGCAGACCCAGCACCGATTGTCTATAATGATACGGTCTTTTTATATACCAGCCATGATACAGCAAGTGTAGATGCCACCAACTACCAAATGAAAGATTGGTTGGTTTTTTCTTCCACTGATATGGTCAACTGGACCAATCATGGGGCGCCACTTTCCCCAAAGTCTTTCTCATGGGCCACGGGTGATGCTTATGCAGCCCATTGTATTGAAAGAGATGGTAAGTTTTACTGGTATGTATCCACTTTTCATAAAAAGGATGAAAATAGTGGCGGTGGTGCGGCCATTGGAGTGGCAGTTGCCGACAGTCCTACAGGACCTTTTAAGGATGCTTTAGGAAAGGCTTTGATTGTTAATGAAATGACTACTGATAACGAACATGGTTGGGATGATATTGACCCGGCAGTTTTTATTGATGATGATGGTCAGGCTTATCTCTATTGGGGAAACGGAAGCTGTAAATGGGCCAAGCTCAAAGACAATATGGTCGAATTGGACGGCCCTATTCACCATTTTAAGCCAAAGCATTTTATAGAAGGCCCTTGGGTATACAAAAGGAAAGACTTGTATTACTTGGTATATGCCAGTGCCGGTACCCAACCTGAAATGATAGAATACTGTACCGCATCAAGTCCTGAAGGGCCTTGGACCTATCATGGGATAATTATGGACAATGTCCCCAATAGTTTTACGGTCCATCCTGGAATTGTGAATTATAAGGGGAAGGATTATTTCTTTTACCATAATGGGGTGCTGCCTTCGGGAGGCAGTTACCGAAGATCCATTTGTGTTGACTATATGCATTACAACCCAGATGGCACCATCCGGAAAGTGACGCAGACAAAAGAGGGAGTACTTTCGGCAGAGTGATTATCCAGCTGTATCAAGACATAAAAAAAAGAGTAAAGAGTAAAGAGGCTCCGCCGTTCTTGTCTGTCGCCAAAGGCAGGGTGGACGAGGCAGAGTGCGAACTGTGAACCCTGATATCCGGATAGCTATCTACTCCCGCTAACTTAAGGATATTTAAGACTATGGTGTGGCGGATGCCCTCAAAATAACACAGGACGGATTTTGATCACTATGAAGAAAACCGAATTTATTGGAAGGAGCTTTTCCGCCTTGCAGGTTTTGGCGTTAAGAAATTTAAGAAGTGGGATGGCAAAGGCACTGGCTTGTTTGACGGCCAATAGCAATCAGCAATGGGTGCTGCTCACAAAGAAGAAGTTTGCCTGTGCAGGAGTGGACTTAAATTTTAGCCAAAAGATGCACAGCGGCGGGGTTTTTTGGTGACTTTTTTGACCTGAAGCAAAAAAGTTACAAGGTAAAAACCTGAGAAGTAGAGATGATAACACTGAAATGTTTAGATGCTTATTCAGCTTAAATTAACGGATATCGAAAGCTATCGTGATTGCAGGGTCAGAAAACAAAATATAACCAATTAATAAACCATACAAATGAAAGAACCATTCAAAAAAATATCTCTGGCGCTTGTCATTATGGCCATGGGGTTTTCAAGCCAAGCACAAGACAAGAATTTTTACATTTTTCTGGCTTTTGGCCAGTCCAATATGGAAGGAGCTGCAAAGTTTGAGGAACAGGATATGGACGTGGACCCGAGGTTTCAGGTGCTGCAGTCTATCGATTGTTCTGGTCTGGATAGGGAAAAAGGCAATTGGTATCCTGCTGTGCCTCCCTTGACCAGATGTCATACAGGGCTTACACCTGTGGATTATTTTGGTAGGACTTTGGTGGAAAATCTCCCTGACAGCATACGGGTAGGCGTGATCAATGTGTCTGTGGGAGGATGTAGAATAGAGCTTTTCGAAAAAGACAATTATCAATCCTACGTGGAGACAGCCCCTGACTGGCTTAAAAACATGGTCAATGAATATGACGGAAACCCTTACCACCATTTGGTAGAACTGGCAAAAACTGCCCAAAATGATGGGGTCGTCAAGGGAATACTACTGCATCAAGGGGAGTCCAATACAGGGGATAAAGACTGGCCACAAAAAGTAAAAGGAGTATATCAAAATCTACTGGCAGACTTGGGCTTGGCTTCAGAAGAAGTTCCTTTATTGGCTGGTGAAATGGTCAGTGCAGCGCAAGGGGGAAAATGCGCCAGTATGAATGCCATCATTGCTACTTTACCTGAAGTGATCCCCAATGCACATGTGATTTCATCTGAAGATTGTGAGGCCGTTTCCGATGGGCTACATTTTTCAGCAGCAGGATACAGGGAACTGGGTAGACGATATGGAGCTCAAATGCTATCGATTATTGGCAATTAACTTTTAAAAAATTATGAAAAAAATAACCTACTTATTGATTTTACTTGTTGGGACCGTTGCTACAAGCTTTGGTCAGCAAATAGAAAAAGAAGCTCCAGAGGGTTTTGACAAAGTGCAAAGTGGAATTGCACATGGAAAGTTAGATACGGTGGAGTATCAATCAAAAACTGTGGGCACAAAGCGCAAAGCAGTTGTTTATACCCCGCCGAACTTTAATAAGAATAAAAAATATCCCGTATTGTATCTGCTGCATGGAATAGGTGGAGATGAAACGGAATGGTTACGCGGTGGACATCCTCATGTGATCATGGATAATCTTTATGCAGCAGGAAAGGCAGAACCCATGATCATCGTCATGCCCAATGGCCGGGCGATGAAGGATGACCGCGCTACCGGAAATATCATGGCCAAAGATAAAGTGGAGGCCTTTTCCACTTTTGAGAAAGACCTGCTTCATGACCTGATACCTTTTATGGAAAATAATTATCCAGTGTTGGCGGACAGGGAACATAGGGCCATTTCAGGTTTGTCCATGGGAGGAGGCCAAACCCTGAATTTCGGCTTGGGAAATTTAGACCAATTCGCTTGGGTAGGCAGTTATTCTGCAGCACCCAATACCAAAAGTCCAGAATTACTCGTTCCTGATCCAGCCTATGCCAAGGATAAATTAAAGTTGCTATGGATCTCTTGTGGAGATCAAGATGGGCTTTTGGGTTTCAGTCAGCGCACCCATGATTACTTGGTCAAAAATGAAGTTCCCCATATTTATTATTTAGAGGAAGGTGGCCATGATTTTAAGGTATGGAAAAATGGACTATACATGTTCTCCAAAATGCTTTTCAAGCCGGTTGACACATCCAAATTTAACCAATACAGTCCCTTGGGGATTCCAGCTTCTACAAATGTCAGGGGAGCCAAATATCCACAAATTATGCCTGATGGAAGCGCTAAGTTTAAGGTAAAGGCGCCTGTAGCCGACAATGTTCAACTTGATCTGGGAAAGAAATACCCAATGACCCCAAATGGTAAGGGGGAATGGGAAGTGACCACGGATCCATTGGGAGAAGGTTTTCACTACTACTCCTTATTGATTGATGGAGTACCTGTTGCCGATCCGGCCAGTGAAGCTTATTACGGTATGGGAAGGATGGCCAGTGGAATCGAAGTGCCTTTCGATGGAGATGATTATTACGCAGTGAAAAATGTTCCTCACGGTGAGATCAGACAGGTCAGGTACTATTCATCGCTATTAAGATCATGGAGGAGGTTTTTCCTGTATACTCCTCCCGGCTATGATTTGGACTCAGACCGGGCATATCCGGTACTCTATATTTTGCATGGAGGTGGTGAAGATGAAAGAGGCTGGGCACAGCAGGGGAGAACCGACTTGATCCTCGATAACCTTATTGCTGAAGGGAAGGCCCAACCCATGCTGGTAGTTATGCCCGACGGAAATATGCCTATAGCTGCTTTTGAGGAAAGAGGACTGCAAATGTTCGAAAACGAATTAAAGAATGAGATCATTCCACATGTAGAGAAGCACTACCGCACGCAAAAAGGTGCTAAGAATAGGGCATTGGCAGGACTTTCCATGGGGGGAATTCAGACACTTTATGCTGGAATCAATAATACAGACCTGTTTTCCCACTTGGGTGTCTTCAGCTCAGGATGGATCTCTCAGCGTCAAGGTAGCATAGCTGAGGGTCAATACGCTTATATGAGTGAAAATGCAGAAAAGATCAATAATGACCTAAGCCTTTTTTGGATTTCCATGGGAGGAGAAGAAGATATCGCCCATAATAATTGTGAGAAAATGCTTGGGGAGTTTGATAAGATTGGGATAGACTATGAGTATAGCGAGTATCCCGGAGGGCATACCTGGCCGGTATGGAGGCATGATCTCCATAGCTTTGCGCCTTTACTATTTCAATAAGTGCTTAAGTAATAATGGAGTACTATTAAAACCTGACAGGTTTTTCCTTGCTCTCAAATACAAAAAGTAAGATTGTTGACTCCCAAATAATTCAAAAGTCCAAAAATGAAAATTATTTCTTTTACGCTATTATACGTCTTCTGCTTGCTGTTTACTGGGGAAGCTAATGCACAAAATACCAAGTCCGTTTCCAGTCCTGATGGCCACCTTGAAGTCAGGGTGGCTATAAGCAATGGCAAGGCCCAATATTCGGTTCACTATCAGGATAAGGTAATGCTGGAGAACTCCCCTTTGGGCCTAGTGACCAATGAGGGGGACTTTACCTCCAATATGAGTTTTGAGGATGCTTCCACTGGGAAAATCGACAAGTCCTACACCCAGGATAAGATCAAGACTTCCGCTGTACAGTATCAGTCCAATACCTTGACTTATACGGCCAAGAATGAGGAAGGAAAGCAAATTGCTTATCACTTTCAGGTGAGCGATCATGATATCGCATTTCGGTATGAATTGCCCAAATGGGGAGATACCAGGGCAACAGTAGTGGAGCGGGAAGTGACCGGGTTTAGGTTTCCTTCAGCTACTAGCGCTTTTCTCTCTTCCATGATGAAGCCCATGACGGGCTTTGCACGAACAGCGCCCAGCTATGAAAGTGGTTATGTGACGGATGCGGCTTTGGAAAGCACCACGGCGGAATTTGGCTATGTTTTTCCTGGCTTGTTTAAAATCGGTGAAAATGGATGGGTACTGCTTTCCGAAACCGGAGTAGGAAGTAATTATAACGGAGCACACCTCAGTAACTTTAAAGATGGCATGTACACCGTGGAATATCCCCAAATGGAGCAAAATAATGGCTTTGGCAGCACAGGCGCACAAATAGGTCTTCCGGGCTTTACACCATGGCGCACCATTACCGTTGGAAAAACGCTCCAACCGATTGTGGAAACCACCATTCCTTTTGATGTGGTGGAGCCGCTGTATGAGGCTTCCCAAGCTTACCAATATGGGAAAGGCAGTTGGAGCTGGATCGTATGGCAAGACAACAGTATGAATTATGAAGACCAGGTGCAGTATGTCGATTTGGCAGCAGCAATGGATTTTGAATACATCCTGATCGATGCCTGGTGGGATGAAAGAATTGGCTATGAAAAGATGGAAAAACTGATCGACTACGCCAATTCAAAAGATGTGGATGTATTCCTTTGGTACAATTCCAACGGAACTACCAATGATGCTTTCCAGACGCCCTTGAACAAAATGAACACTTCTATCGCTAGGAAAAAGGAAATGAAATGGCTGAAGGAAGTAGGAGTGAAAGGTTTGAAAGTGGACTTTTTTGGTGGGGACAAGCAGGAGACCATGCGGCTATATGAAGACATCTTGGTGGATGCCAATGACCATGGCTTAATGGTGATTTTCCATGGGACCACACTTCCGAGGGGATGGGAGAGAATGTATCCTAATTTTGTGGGAAGTGAAGCTGTCCTGGCATCGGAAATGCTCATATTTTCCCAAGGTGTCCGCGAGAAAGAAGCATTTTATGCCTCATTGCATCCCTTTATCAGAAATGCAGTGGGCAGCATGGAGTTTGGAGGAATTTTGCTCAATAAATTTCTCAACAGGGGAAACAAAAAGGGCCAAGAGCGCTTGACCACCGACAGCTTCCAATTGGCCACTGGGGTACTATTTCAAAACCCTGTTCAGATGTTTGGTTTGACGCCAAACAATCTGACCGATGTGCCTGAATTTGAACTGGACTTTTTAAGAAAGCTGCCCACTACCTGGGATGAAACAGTCTTTATTGATGGATATCCGGGCAAATATAGTGTCCTGGCCCGAAGAAGTGGCAAGCATTGGTATATCGCAGGAGTCAATGCTGAAAATACTGCCAAGACGTTGAAAATCGATCTTCCTATGCTCAAAGGGCAGGAGGTATCCCTGTACAATGACGATAAAGAAAGACAGCCCACACTCCAAACGGTGAAAGTTGGGAAAAATGGAGAATTGACCGTTACGGTTCAGTCGAGGGGAGGTTTTGTGATAACGTACTAATGAACGATATGAAGAAAAGAACCTGCAAAAAATTAATATTATCAGTGTTTATGATAGGAGCAGTTTTTCTGACAGCAAAGGCTCAGAATCCGATCATCCAAACAAAATTCACCGCTGATCCCACTCCAATGGTCCATAATGACACCGTTTTTCTTTATACCGGTCATGACGAGGATGATGCATTTGGCTTTAAAATGCACAATTGGTTGCTCTACACATCGACCGATATGGTCAATTGGACCGAGCATGGAGCGGTGGCTTCGTTACAAGATTTTGATTGGGTTCCGCATGAAAATGGAGCTTGGGCAGCCCACAGTATAGAACGTAATGGGAAATTCTATCTCTACTGTCCAGTACCTGGTGGAGTAGGGATAGGTGTTTTAGTTGCTGACAGTCCTTATGGACCGTTCAAAGATCCCATTGGAAAACCTCTAATTAAAAAAAGTGAACATGACATTGATCCAGCGGTGTTTATTGACGATGATGGACAGGCTTACCTCTATTGGGGAAACCCTAAGGTTTATTATGTGAAATTGAACGAGGACATGATTTCTTACTCGGGAGAGATCATTCAAGATCCTTCAACTCCGGATAATTACCAGGAAGGACCTTGGGTTTGGAAAAGAAACGGACATTATTACCTGTCTTATGCTTCAACCTGTTGTCCTGAAGGCATCGGTTATGCCATGAGTAATTCTCCCACTGGGCCTTGGGAATACAAGGGTATGATTATGGACGGGGACAAACGTTCAAACGGAAACCATCCAGGAATTATTGATTACAAAGGCAAGTCCTATGTGTTTGGCTTCAATTATAACATTTTGAAACAAACCATGTCAAAGCATTATGAAAGGCGGTCCATTTGTGTTGAAGAGTTGACCTACAACGCTGATGGGACCATTCAGAAACACCCTTTCTGGTCCAGAAATGTGGAACAAGTCAGTACTTTAAACCCTTACAATCGTGTTGAAGCCGAAACCATGGCCTGGAGTGAAGGAGTGAAAACCGAATTTGCCACGGAATGGGAACGAAACATTTCCTGGGACAAAGGAAAAAAGATAGCGGAAAGATTGTTTGCGACCTCAATTCATAATGGAGATTATATCAAAGTGCAAGGGGTGGATTTTTCCGATGGCCCAAAGGCGATTGAAGTAAGTGTTGCTTCATTGTATGGAGGGAAAATTGAACTTCGTGTCGATAATATTGATGGGCCCTTAATCGGAACAGTTAATATAGATGCAAAAGGTCAGGGCGATTTATGGAAGACCATTACCTCGGCGGTAAGCGATATTAAGGATGTACATGACCTGTTCTTTGTTTTTAAAGGAGAAAAGGACTTGTTCAATTTGGACTGGTGGAAATTTACTAAATAAAAGATCCGGATAAATGATGAAATTTATTTTCAGAATACTCATAATGTCCGTGCTTATTTCAGGTACGGGTATTTTACAAACAAAAGCACAAAACCCTATCATTCAGACTTCCTATACCGCGGATCCCGCGCCTATGGTGTACCATGATAAGGTCTATTTATACACCTCCCATGATGAGGATAATTCAACATGGTTTACCATGAATGACTGGAGACTGTACACAACGGAAGATATGGTCAACTGGACAGATCATGGGGCTGTTTTGTCCTATAAGGAATTTAGTTGGGGTAAGATGAATGCCTGGGCACCTCAGTGTATAGAACGGGACGGGAAATTCTATATGTATGTGCCGATTACTGATAGAAACAATAAAAACGGCATTGGTGTAGCGGTAGCGGATAGCCCTTATGGCCCATTCATCGATCCATTGGGCAAACCTTTGATCAGCAATAGTATGGCGGATATAGACCCGACTGTTTTTGTGGATGATGATGGTCAGGCTTACCTGATGTGGGGAAACCCGGTGTGTTATTATGTGAAACTGAATGAGGATATGATTTCTCTTGAAGGGGAGATAGGACAGTTTCCCAATACGATAGCAGCATTTGGCAAGCGTGAAGGGAAAGAGGATCCACGACGTCCCACGACCTACGAGGAAGGTCCATGGTTATATAAAAGAAATGACCTGTATTACCTGCTCTTTGCGGCGGGTCCATTACCTGAACATATTGGCTATTCAACCAGTACCAGTCCGACTGGCCCATGGAAATACCAAGGCGTTTTGATGCCCACCGAAGGCAGTAGCTTTACCAATCATCCAGGAATAGTGGATTTCAAGGGGAAAACCTATTTGTTTTATCATAATGGCGCCTTGCCCGGAGGAGGTGGATTTACCCGATCCGTCTGTGTCGATGAGGTGAAGTTCAATGAAGACAGGACCATTGTTCCTATGAAAATGACAGCAGGAATCACCAAGAGTTTAGGAACAATCAATCCTTATATCAAAAATGAAGCGGAGACCATTGCTTGGTCGGAAGGGGTAAAAGCCAATAAGAATGAGATAGTGGGAAATTTTATTATTGCCACCAAAAACGAGGCCTATTCCCAGGTAAAGGAGGTGGATTTTCGTGATAAAGGTCCTGCTGAATTTACGGCAAGGGTCGGGACTGTCCATAATGGCAATGTAAGTATAGAGATCAGACTTGACAGTTTAGATGGAGCGCTATTGGGTACCATCAATGTGCCGCTAACGGGCGGAGATGACAGGTGGTCATTGGTGTCCACGGAAGTAAAACAGGTGGAAGGTGTCCATGACCTGTATTTTGTTTTCAAAGGAAAAGCACCCAATAATATCCTGTATTTCGACTATTGGAAGTTTTCGGATTGAGGCATTGCCGGAAGACAGGTGTAATGGGACCGTAGCCGGAAGACCGAAACAAGGACTTAGACCTGCCAGGTTTGCATATACTCGTTAAACAAACCTGGCAGGTCTGCAACGAGAGCCCGATGTATTTGGACCCTGAATCGGACATCCGACATGCCCAAATTGTCTGGGATAATGTATTTTCGATGATCTGTAATCAGTTGAATTGTAGAACTATATGAAAAACAAATAGATAAATGAAAAAGCAATTAACAAGTATTTTAGCAGTTTTGATGACTGTTTTCTCCTTGACGGGAGCTTATAGCCAAAAGAAACCAAAAAACGCCCCCGTATTTTCGAAGGCAGTTTATGAAGGAAATGACGAGGTCTATGAAAACAACCCTTTAGCTGAGGATGAATTTTATAACCCTATTCTTCAAGGATGTTATCCTGATCCGGCCATTACCAGAAAGGGTGATGATTATTATATGGTAGTATCCTCTTTCGCCATGTTTCCGGGGGTGCCGATTTTCCATTCCAACGATTTGGTGAACTGGACCCAGATCGGTCATGTGCTGGACAGAACCTCTCAGCTAGATGTGCACGATACAGGAATCAGTGCAGGAGTGTACGCCCCGGATATCCGTTATAATCCTCACAACGATACCTTCTATATGATTACCACTGCATTTGCAGGAGGTTTGGGGAATTTCGTGGTCAAAACCAAAGACCCCATGAAAGGCTGGAGTGAACCGTATAAGTTGAACTTTCAAGGGATTGATCCCGCCATATTCTTTGATGAAGACGGGAAGGCCTATGTGGTGCACAATGATGCACCGGCGCAGGGAGAGGAATTGTATAATGGTCATCGCGTGATTAAGGTTTGGGAATATGATCTGGAAAAGGACCAGGTTATTGCCGGAACAGATAAAGTGATTGTCAATGGGGGGGTGGACCTGTCCCAAAAACCGATTTGGATCGAAGCCCCACATATCTATAAGAAGGATGGAAAGTATTATTTGATGTGTGCTGAAGGCGGTACCGGGGGATGGCACAGTGAAGTGGTCTTTGTGAGCGATGATCCAAAAGGACCTTATATCCCAGCACCAAGCAATCCGATTCTTAGCCAGCGGTATTTATCTCAAAATAGACAGAATAAAGTGGACTGGGCGGGCCATGCTGACTTGGTATTAGGACCGGATGATAAGTATTATGGCGTTTTCTTGGGTATTCGTCCCAATGAAAAAAATTGGGTAAATACAGGCAGGGAAACCTTTATCCTACCAGTGGATTGGTCAGGTGAGTTTCCGGTTTTCGAAAATGGTTTGGTGCCGATGGAGCCCAAACTAAAAATGCCTGAAGGCGTGGAGAACAAAACAGGACAGGAAGGGTTCTTTCCAAATGGTAACTTTACTATTATAGAGGATTTTTCTTCAGAGAAATTGGATTACCGTTGGATAGGTCTAAGGGGACCAAGGGAAGCATTTATTTCCAAAACTAAAGGCGGTTTGCAGATCCAACCTTTTGACACCAATATCAAAGAGGTGAAACCTACTTCTACGCTCTTCCACAGGCAGCAGCACAAAAACTTTTCTTTTACTACTACCATGACGTACCAGCCTGAGTCGGAAAAAGACTTGGCAGGTTTGACCAGTGTGCAAAGTGAAGCCTTCAATTATGTGTTTGGAGTTACCAAATCCGGAAAGAAAAATGTACTGGTACTGCAGCGAACTGAAGCACAGGGCAGAGGAAGAGACCGTGAGGTGAAGTCTGAAATCTTGGCAAGTACGGAGATTGACCTCAAGAATCCTGTGTCATTAAGAATAAGTGCCAAAGGAGATGAATTTCAGTTCAGTTATTCCACCAATGGAAATGATTTCCAAAATCTGGGAGGTACAGTGTCCGGCGATATCCTTTCCACGAATGTAGCTGGTGGGTTTACAGGCAATTTGATCGGTCTTTATGCTACCAAAGCCAATGATGCCTACCCTACGGAGTAGACAGATTTAAAAATCCATTAACACCAAAACATGAAATACCTTTTTAAACCACCAACCTTAAGAAGTGGGGACTTTATGTCCTCACTTCTTTAATGACTATATCCTGAGTGGAAAATACCTAAGAATTAGGCAAAGGAGCCCTGCTCGAATAGGACTTTGAGGACTTTGGTTTGTATGAGGTAACGTCCAATGATACAATCGATTAATTTTAACCTATTTAATAACCTTATTATGCTTTATGTAATGAAAACCCTCACTAAAACCGTTTTTGCAATTGTATTACTCTTTTGCATCAAACCCATCATGGCGCAGGATGGCACCATGTATCCAATTGAAAACCCGGAGGAACCCAATGCCATCCCACTGGGTACAGGAGGTGTGGAAGGTCAACCTTCTTCCGAGAGCTGGTTCCGTCAATGGGGCGACCCAATGGCCAGAAATATCAGTACCGCCACCCTGACCCCTTTCTTCCCAGAACCCGGCAAGGCCAACGGTACTACAGTGATCGTAGCGCCCGGAGGTGGGTTTAGATGGCTTTCAATGGGTAATGAAGGCTGGGAAGTGGCAGAAGCTTTAGCTGAGCAGGGGATTACGGCATTTGTACTCAAATACAGACTACATCCGACTCCCGAATCCTTGGAAGATTTCAGCAATTCCATGAATAGAACTTTTGAAGCAGCATCTAAAGATACACAAGATGGAGAAGCTCCTCCGAGACCTCGAAGGAACCTTTCGGATCAACTCGAAGACGCAGAAGCCGCTTATGCCATGATTGTTGAGCGTGCCGAAGAGTGGGGAGTTGATACAAACAGGATAGGCATGATTGGCTTTTCGGCAGGAGCAGGACTTACCATGCACTGCACACTCAACTCAGAGACCATGGATTTGGCCTTTATCGGTCCGATCTACGGGGGGATGGGAGAAGTAGATGTGCCAAAGGATGCTCCTCCGATGTTCAATGTGATTGCCAGCGATGATTTTCTGTTTAACGGGCAATTTGGTGTGATCAGTTCGTGGTATAAAGCTGGTATACCAGTAGAGTTTCACCTTTACCAAAATGGAGGTCATGGTTTCGGCCTTGGAAACCCCGATCGCACCAGCAACCATTGGTTTGAGGCATTTATGCATTGGTTGGATGTGAATGATTTTCTGAAGGGGGAATGAAAGATAAAAACTGGGGTGTGGAGAAGGAAGTCAACCTATACCTATAACCTGAAATTGGACATTTGACACGTTCAGTCTTCGGACTGGATGTTTTATGACGAAGAGGGAGTGCTATTGTACAAGAAGGTTAGATTTGATCAACTGGAATAACATATCACTCCCACAGTGTCCAGGTAAAAGGGAGATGTATATGCCCACATGACTGATCCAGATGCCAAACTGTTTTACAGTGATTACAAGTCTATTTTTCTGGAAAAGAGACAAGAGCTTTGAATTGGATAAAAGGTTAAAAAAACAAATATCCCATATTTCCTCGGTCCATTCTAAGGTCAATTTATATGTGTATCTGCAATCTAGCATGTACAGGTTTATAAGCGGTCTATGGTATCGAAATGTAAGGATGGCCCTTGGTGGGGTAGGTTTTAAGGAAAATGAGCAGGCCGTTAAGAAAATGAGCTAGCTCGCGTCGTGGAACAGCGAGATCCGATCATTTTTAGGCCGGAACAGTTTTCTTAAAATTAAATTGGGATAAAGAATTCCTATTTAAAGATAAATTGCTGTACCCAATTTAAAAGCCGCACCACAGGCCTAGATTTTTGGTCCTTTTCATCAATGGAAAAGGACAGAAAAAGAATTAAAAAAGCATAAACCAAAGAAAATATAGCTACGTGCGATATAACGAATAGTCATATCAATTTATTACCCTAAACCCAAAACAAACCTATTTAATGGAAAAACTTGGACTAAATTTTTGGACTTTTATTGCATTAAGTCTATTTATATTCAGTTGTAGCCCTTCTGATGAGATGCAACCGGACATGGATGGTCAGCCGGATCCCAATGATGACCAACAGCCCCCAAACGAAGAAGTAGAGGCCGTTCCGCTAAAAGAACTGTTCAAAGACTATTTCCCTATTGGAGCAGCGATCACACCTCAGCATGCGGATCCCAATACGGTGCATGGGAAAGCACTGTTGGAACATTTTTCCAGTGTGACAGCGGAGAACGTCATGAAGCCGGATCAATTGCAACGTAATAAGGGAACGTTTACCTGGGACAATGCCGATAAGATAGTGCAGTTTGCCAAGGAGCACAATATCAAAGTCAGGGGACACTGTCTGACCTGGCACTCCCAGACTTCGGACTGGATGTTTTATGATGAAGATGGAGCGCTTTTATCCAAGGAAATTGCCTTGGATCAACTGAAAGAACATATCAATACCGTAGTGTCCAGGTACAAAGGAGATGTATATGCCTGGGATGTGGTGAATGAAGCCCTTTACGATTGGGATCCTGATGGGCTTATCTTTTACCGGGAAGATTCTCCTTGGTATCAAATGATAGGAGAGTCATATATTGATTCAGCTTTTGTATATGCCCATAGAGCCGATCCAGATGCCAAACTCTTTTACAACGATTACAATTCTATTTTTGGCTGGAAAAGGGATAAGATATTTGAATTGGTTAAAAGGTTAAAGGAGAATGATATCCCTATTGATGGCATCGGGATGCAGGGACACTGGTTTGTAGGAACCTCTGAGGAAGATATCCGAACCACATTAGATTTGTACAGACAGTTGGGGGTTGAAATTCAGATTACGGAATTGGACGTATCGGTATATTTGTCAGGAGACGAGACAGGTTCTGAGTCCTACACGGAAGCATTTTCCATTAGGCAAAAGCAAGCATATCGCATGATTTTCCAGGTCTTGCTAGATTACAGCGATATCATTTCAGGAGTGACGTTTTGGGGTATTGGAGATGATGGGACTTGGCTGGACAAGCCGGGACGTAAGGCTTTTCCGTTTTTGCTGGACGAAAACTTACAGCCCAAACCGGCTTATTTTGAAGTGCAGGACTTGGTGCAAAACTACTGATGCTCCCCCTTCAGTGTTACAGAGTTGATGTTTAAAAGCTCTCGCAAAGGCGCAGAAGGCGCAAAGAAAGATAGTTATGAATTCAAAGAGGTGGTGAAGAGTCCTTTAGGATAACAAAATGAAGGATTAATTATTAATTAAATTCATAAAAAATGAAACTGCCCGAAATTTCCATTTTAGTACTGATAATATGTGTATCTAGTTATTCATTTGGCCAAGGTGTAGAAGAAAATTGGATCAAGCCCCGTATTATCAATACCACAGACTTGGGGGCCGATCCTGATGACGAGCAATCAATGGTGAGACAATTGGTTTGCTCCAATGAGTTTGATATAGAGGGTTTAATTGTTTCAACTGGTTGTTGGAAGAAAACGCAGGAAAATACCAATATTCTTGATAAGATTGTAGAGGCTTATGGTGAGGTCTATTCAAATCTTTCTATTCATGCAGAAGGATACCCAAAACCTGATTATTTAAAATCTATTTCAGTTATGGGGCAAAGTGGGTACGGAATGAGTGACGTAGGGACGGGGAAGGATAGTCCGGGTTCTGAACTGATTATTGCATCAGTTGATAGAGATGATCCGCGCCCTGTTTGGGTAATGGGCTGGGGTGGAATGAATAATGTCGCTCAAGCTATTTGGAAAGTGCGTGAGACCCGTTCCTCAGAAGAATTAGCAAAATTTTTAAGTAGATTAAGACTATTTGATATTTTAGGACAGGATGATTCAGGAGCATGGATTGCCAAAAACTTCCCAGATGTTTTCTATATCCGAGCAACGGGGGTGTATGGCTGGCTACCTTTAAAAAACAGTGACTATTATCGTGAGCAAATCCAAGAAAAAGGCCCATTAGGCGCTGTTTATCCCGATACGAAATATGCTCCAGAAGGAGATACACCAGCTTTTATGCATATTTATCCCAATGGATTAAACGATCCAGAGAAAATTGATCAGGGAGGCTGGGGAGGTCGTTTTAGTTATAATAAAGTGGAAGGGATACGAAGCATGTCGGAAGTGGCGAAAATTGATGAATATTCAGAATCAAAATTTGATCCTTATTATATGTATGGAAATACAGAAGAAGGTATTCAGGCCATAAAGCGGTGGAGCAATGGCTATAACAACGATTTTGTTGCCCGCTTGGATTGGAGTATTACTAATAACTACCAAGATGCAAATCACCATCCAACTGCTGTGATGAATGGTGATAAGACCAGAAATGTGCTGTATAAGACAGTTACTGAAGGTTCAACCATAACATTAAACGCAGCTGGTTCCAGTGATCCTGATGGTGACAGTTTATATTATAAATGGATATTTTATAAAGCACCTAGTTCCTACAAAGGGGCTTTAACCATTAAAAATAGTACTTCTTTAAAAGCTGATTTGGAAATCCCTTCAGATGCAGAAGGAAAAAGTATTCATATTGTTTTGGAAGTATATGATGATGGAGAACCAAACCTGTATGCCTATCGGAGATTGATTTTAAATATACAGTCAAATAAATAACAAATAGTTATAATCCAATTGACTTAATTCAAATTATAAAACCATGCAGAATTACTTAAAAAAAAGACTAATAAGGTTTAAGGTCGAACACCTATTTGTTGATGTAAAAAACAAGAGGTTGCTGTTTAGTTACTTCATTTTTTTGCTTTTAGGATTAGGAAGCAGCCATGCCCAGGAAAACGGTCCTGATTTTTCCTTTTTGGATACAGGACTGAGCTTTGAGGAGCGGGTGGATATTCTGGTGGATCAGATGACTCTGGAGGAGAAGGTAAGCCAAATGATGAATGCCTCTCCGGCCATTTCCCGTCTAAAAGTACCTGAGTACAATTGGTGGAATGAATGTTTACATGGTGTGGCCAGGGCAGGATATGCCACTGTTTTTCCCCAGTCCATTTCCGTTGCGGCTTCTTTTGATAAAGGTCTTATGAAGGAAATCGGCACTGTGATTTCCGATGAGGCCAGGGCCAAGCACCATGAGTTTATCAGAAATGGCAAAAGGGGAATTTATACCGGATTGGATTTTTGGTCACCCAATATCAATATATTTAGGGATTCACGATGGGGAAGGGGCCATGAAACTTACGGGGAAGACCCTTATCTCACTGGAGAGCTGGCCTCCCAGTTTATTGAGGGCTTGCAGGATCACGATGGCAAATACCTGAAGACCATTGCGACTTCCAAACACTTTGCCGTCCATTCTGGTCCGGAGCCACTTCGGCATTCATTCGATGTGGATGTGAGTGACAGGGATCTCTATGAAACCTATCTTCCGGCATTCCGCAAAACGGTCAAAGAGGCAAAGGTGTATTCCATCATGGGGGCTTACAATCGTTTTAGAGGGGAGTCCTGCAGTGGCCATGACTTTTTGCTGAATAAGGTTTTGAGGGAACAGTGGGGATTTGAAGGCTATGTGGTTTCGGACTGTGGAGCGATCCAAGATATTCATACGGGCCATAAGATTGCCTCAACAGCAGCGGAAGCTGCGGCAATTGGGGTTTCGGGTGGTTGTGATTTGAATTGTGGGAATTATTACACCCACTTGACGGAAGCGGTTGAAGAGGGACTGGTAAGCGAGGAAGAAATTGATGTTGCTGTAAAGCGACTGTTTTTGGCCAGGTTCAAATTGGGAATGTTTGATCCAGAGGAAGCGGTTTCTTATGCCCAAATTCCCTTCGGAATCGTCTGCTCCGAGGCCCATAATACCTTGGCAAGACAAGCAGCCCAAAAGAGCATGGTGCTGCTCAAAAACAAAGATAATTTGCTGCCACTATCGGTGGATCAAGTCAAAAAAATAGCGGTGATAGGCCCCAATGCGGACAATGTGGAATCGCTATTGGGCAACTATCATGGCATACCCAAAAAGCCGGTCACTTTTCTGGAGGGAATAAAGCACAAAGTGGGACCAAAGGCTGAAGTATTGTATTCAGAAGGCGTACATCCTGCGGAAGGGTTTTATAACCTGAAGCCCATTCCTTCTGCTTATTTTGAAACTGAAGACGGACGTCAGGGGCTTAAAGCATCCTATTTTAATAATCTAAATTGGGAGGGGACTCCGGTTTTGGAGCGGATAGATGATCAAATTGATTTTTCATGGGAACACCAGCCCATTTCTAAAGAGCTGATTGACAACTTCTCTGTAAAATGGGAAGGTTATCTGGTTCCTCCGGCCAGTGGACGTTATGAATTCGGTGTTTTTTCAAAAAGGGGTATGAAAATTCGAATTGACGGGAAAGAAATTTCCAATGGGTCAGGTACCATTCACCGGGGAAGATATGCCACCGATATTGTTTCCTTGGAAGCAGGGAAAAGGTATAAGGTGGAAGTTACCTTCTTCAGCGATGAGACCAATGCCATCGCCCAAATGCTGTGGGCTAGGCCGGATGTCAGCAAAATAGATGAAGCGGTGGCACTGGCTGAGAGTGCGGACTTGGCCGTGGTGGTGCTGGGATTGTCCCAAAGGTTGGAAGGGGAAAGCATGGATGTGGTTACTCCGGGATTTGATGGAGGAGACCGTACCGCTATCACCTTGCCGGCTCAACAGGAAGCTTTGCTCAAGGCCGTTAAGGCTACGGGAAAACCGGTGATTTTGGTGCTGAATGCAGGGAGTGCCATGGCCATCAACTGGGCCAAGGAAAATGTGGATGCCATCATCAGTGCTGGTTATCCGGGAGAAGAAGGTGGTAATGCGCTTGCAGATGTGGTCTTTGGAGACTACAATCCGGCGGGCAGGTTGCCCATCACCTACTATCAATCGGTGGAGGATTTGCCTCCATTTGAAGATTATGATATGAAAGGCAGGACCTATCGTTATTTCGAAGGTACTCCGCTTTATCCATTTGGCTATGGACTCAGTTATACCCAATTTGAATATACCGAGCTGACAATTCCTACTCAGGTAAAAGCAGGAGAAGCTGTATCTCTGAGTGTGAAAGTGACCAATGCGGGGGACAGGGCAGGTGATGAGGTGGTTCAGTTATACCTGACAGACAATGAGGCTTCCACGGTTCGGCCAATTCGGCAACTGGAAGCTTTTGAACGGATACACCTGAAACCTGGAGAAAGTAAAGAAGTGCGTTTTACCTTATCCCCCAGACAGCTTTCCATGATCAATGCCCAATCCAAAAGGGTCATTGAAGAAGGACGTTTTACGGTGCATGTGGGTGGAAAGCAGCCAGGTTTTGAGGGTGATTTGGATGCAGAAACCACCATGGTGGTAAAAGGTGAATTTCAGGTCAAGGGAAGTCAGGAGCTAGCTGATCTTTAAATTTTAAGTTGCTAATGGTAAGGCTTTTTAACAAGCCTTACCATTAAAGTAATTTACCCATAGTGATGGACTAAAATTAGATTTATTAATAAGAAAAGTGGAAGTAACTTTTTTTAACACGCTAAAAAGTCAAAAGCTATTTTATTTATTTTTGGGCATCCAAGCAAGTCAAATTTGACCTTTAACATCATTGCAGGGAATTAGGTTAAATATTCTGCATTCAATTCAATCACAGTTCCCAAAATAGTATAAACCAGTTTATTCCAAATGAACCAGCGCTAGTGTTTCCCAACCACTGAGATCCTTATTGTGTCCCACCTTTTCCATAGCTTGGGAAATTTTATTTTTAAAGGCCCAGCAAGTTTCTCTCCTGAGATCCAAAATTTCAGAAAGTTCATTTAAGGTAAGCTCTACATCCTTCCGGTTGGACAGGTATAAAATATAGAAAGCTTTTTCAATGGGAAACTTAAGTTTATGAAATAAAGTATCCACCGTCGGTGACTCAAAGTAGTTGCAATTTTTACATCTTCTACCATGATTGGGAGCTTCAGCGTATTTATTATAGCCACATTTTTTACAAATATATTTATGCTTCCACTTCAGTTCCGATAAAAACTGCAAGCAACTATCTTTGTCAGGGAAGACGTTTTTGAAACTATCAAAATCCAAACCTTTCATCAAAGCCAGGTTCTTGGTGACTTCTTCCATGTTGGTCCGAAGTTGCTCATTGTTTTTCCTGAGATAGTCATTGATTTGATTGACTTGGATGTTCAATTCCTGCAACTTTAAATTGGTGGTTTGAAGCTGTACATTTTTACTGGCCAAGTCTGCCGCCATATTTTCAATTTTCTCTGTCCTTTCCTTAACCTTTTGCTGGAGTTTATTATTAAGCTCATCAGCTAGTCTATTTTTCTCCTCCAGTGCCAATGTTTTTTCTTCACTGACCGTTTGATATTGATCTTGAAGAAATTTGATTTGATTGAATATGGAAAGTGAAAAGAGTACCACCTCCAAAAAGATTACAGGATGAACAAAATACCAATTGATAACTTGGTCTTCAAACAACGCGAAGACTATAGTATGACTGTTGATAATGATCAAAAATAAACAGGCATTCGCGAAAATATATGACCATGAATAGATCTTAGACTTTATCAGAAGCCATAATCCTATGCAAAAAGGGACCAGCATGATAAGTATCGTTAAACCGACATACAAACGGCCCTCTATAATAATAAAGGTGTCTTGGGCAATAAAAAGCAGGCCTTTAAGGAAGATAGCTAGGATAGTTGCCTTTAACATTAATTGGCTCACATTATATTTTTGAACAAATCTGTTTGAAAAAAGTAAAGTAGCTATCACCACCGCGAATTGTGTGATATTTCCCTTGGTCCAATAGTTGAGATCTGGATGGTTGGGCCATAAATATTGGAATCCTAAGCCATCCCTTCCAAATGAAAACCAAATACATGCCAAAATCAGACCGGCAAAATATAAGTATAAAGTATCCTTCAGTTTATAAACGAGATATAAATTGAAGATTAGAATAAGTGCTAGTACACCGTAGTATATTCCTAGAAAATAATATTCATTGAGCGTGTGCGCTATGAATTTTTCATTGGTTCTTAAATGTAAATTAAAAGCAAGCGGGTAACTTCTTCTAACCTTAAAATAGTAAGTTTTTTGCTCTCCTGGCCTGATATCAAGTAGGTAATTAAAGTTTTTGTGTTTAATGTTTCTTTGGTCGAAAGGAAAATCATATCCTGATGTATTGGCTGTAAATGTGCCATCGGCATTTGGAAAATAAAAAGTGAATTGGTTAATATCAAAGCCCCAAGATTCAAAATACCAGGAATGATCTTGGATTATATCATTATTTTTGACAATAAGTCGAAGCCATATGTCATGTTCTAAACTGTCATATAATATATTATTATATAGTATTGGCTGGAATGCACCATCAAATTTATGTTCAGCTATTTGGTTTACGGTCAAATCATTGTTTTGATCAACCAAAAAATCCATATACTCAATAATATTATCATAATCTTCTCCTCCTTCAATTACAAAAGTTTTTCCTTCCTTGGCAAAGCCTGGAAAAGAAATAAATAGCATTAATGCTATCATGATCAGGAAGATGAAAGGGGGATTTAAAGTTCTTTTTTTCACAGTAGGTAACTAATGGGTTATTTTGAAGCTTTATTGCTAGGTGAATTAAAATAGAGATTGAATATATAAAATTATAAGTTCTCACCTCTACATTATTAAAGCCCAAACTACAAATAGCCTGTTTTTAAGTCAAAATATACAGGTTGAAGCATAAACAATTTAAAAAAAAATATATATTAAAGTATTGAAAATCAGTCGTTTCATTTAAGTGCAATTAAATTTACGCTTAAGTAAATGTTTACAGTTGAAATACCAACTCATATATCCGCTTTTCGTTGTGCTAAATGGAATTTGCAATTATAATTCAAATAAGGATAATTGTTATTTAACCGAATATTAAATTATAAATAATTGATTATCAATACTTTAAGTTTTGTGTTGGAACTTTTTAATAATTTATTCGCTGTTTACATTTGTTTTGTCAGATGTGTTTAATTCAATTATTCATTTTGACAAATTAATAATACCCGAAACATAACCTAATTTTTAATAAGGATGCATACTTTCCTATTGACTTATGTCCTCGCTTTCATATCCATTCTAAATATGGATGTTCATGAACATTCAAGCGGTTCGTTTTCCATTTGTCAAACCTTTGCGCATGATTTTAAAATTGGTGCCGCATTGAATGGAAGAGACGTAATGGGCAATGACCCCATGGTAAAGAATACGCTCGTGAACCATTTCAACAGTATCAGCCCCGAAAATCTATTGAAGTGGCAATCTGTTCATCCTACCCCTGAAAGCTATAATTTCAACCCCTCAGATGCCTTTGTCAATTTAGGTAAAGAGCTTAATGCCTTTATTATTGGCCATACCTTGGTTTGGCACAATCAAACGCCAAATTGGGTATTTAAAAATGAATCAGGCGAATTTTTAGACAGGGAAGAGCTTACCAAGCGCATGGAGGATCATATCACTACTGTTTTGGGCAGGTATAAAGGAAGCATAAACGGTTGGGATGTAGTCAATGAAGCTTTTACCGATAATGGAGCATATAGAAAATCACATTGGTATAACATTATCGGCCAGGATTTTATCGCAAAAGCTTTTAAAAAGGCACATGAGATAGATCCTGATGCTGAACTCTATTATAATGATTACAACCTTTGGAAGCCTGAAAAAATTGATGCTGCGGTGGCAATGGCCTCTTCTTTAAAGGAACAGGGGATACGCATAGATGGAATTGGAATGCAAGGGCATTATGGGCTAACATCGCCTTCACTTGAGCAGATAGAGGCTTCTATTTTAAAAATTGCTGATCTGGGACTTAAAGTAATGATAACAGAATTGGATATTGATGTGTTGCCTAATCCAACCAATAGGCGTGGGGCTGATATCGATGATAATTTCGAATACGAAAAGCAATATGATCCCTATCAAGATGGTTTTCCAGAGGAAATACGTGAAGCACTGGCTCAGCGTTATTATGATCTTTTTGCCTTATTCGAAAAGCATAAGGCGGTGGTGACAAGAGTGACCCTCTGGGGGATCAGGGATCAAGACAGTTGGTTGAATAACTGGCCCATTCGAGGTAGAACTGCCTATCCATTGCTTTTTGAAAATGATTACACACTTAAACCAGAAATAGAATTACAGTTCAAAAAATTTGATGATAAATGATAAGTATTTACTCAAATATATAGCGAATTATCAATTATAAACCCTATCACCCAAATGAAATACAACCTAGTACTTACCGTGTTTGTGGCAAATTTTCTATTGATGGCTTGTAATTCCGGCAGTCAAGAAGATGATCAGCAGGAAAGTGACAGTATAGAAACTGATACCATTAGTTATCTAAATCAACCCTTGGTTGAGGATTTGTACAGCGCTGATCCGTCAGCACATGTTTTTAATGGAAAAATTTATATTTATCCCTCTCATGATGTAGAATCAGATACAAAGGAAGATGATTCCGGAGCACAATATGATATGAAAGATTACCATGTTTATTCCATGTCCAACCCGGGTAGCTCAGTGACTGACCATGGCGTTGCATTGGATATCGAGGATGTGAACTGGGCCAAAAGACAAATGTGGGCACCAGATGCAGCCCAGAAAGATGACAAGTATTTCCTATACTTTCCAGCCAAGGATGAAGATGATATTTTCAGACTTGGTGTAGCCGTATCGGAAAACCCAGAGGGACCTTTCAAAGCAGAGCCAGAACCAATTTCCGGAAGTTTTAGTATGGATCCTGCCGTATTCGAAGATACAGACGGAAAGTACTATATATATTGGGGCGGTATTTGGGGCGGCCAATTGCAAAAATGGAGAACGGGTGAATATCTCTCAACTGGTGATAGCCCATATGATGATGAGCCCTTGGATGAAGAGCCGGCAATTTCCCCGCAAGTAGCTATCCTGAAAGACAACATGTTGGAGTTTGGTGAAAGTCCAAGAAATATATTGATTCTTGACGAGTCTGGGGAGCCTATTAAGGCAGGAGATCATGATAAAAGGTTTTTTGAAGCTTCTTGGGTCCATAAATATAATGGAACCTATTATTTCTCCTATTCGACCGGAGATACCCATAAAATAGTTTACGCTACCGGGGATAACCCTTATGGGCCATTCACTTATCGTGGAGTGATTCTTCATCCGGTTCAGGGCTGGACCAATCATCATTCTATTGTGAAATTTGAGGAAGAATGGTATTTATTTTACCATGATACACAGATGTCTGGAAAGAACTATCTAAGAAATATTAAAATGACCAAGTTAGTTCATAATCCTGATGGTTCTATTCAAGAAATCAAACCTTACACTTTAAAATAAATGGGGGCTTCATGATTGGGTGTTTGGAAATGGAAGTACTATACCGCTATGAACCAGATTATTATGGCTCGATCAATTACAATTAACATAGAAAACCAAAGAATATGAAAACAGCATTACTGACAGGGATTTTTACTGCAATGGGCTTAGTTATTAGTTCTTTGAAGGCTAGGGAAAAGGAAATGGTTGAAGAAGCTCCCTATGGTTTTGATAAAGTGATGGGTGGTCCTAGAGGTGAAATCAGTACAATGAAGTACTACTCTAATGCGACAAATTCAATTCGGAAAGCATTGGTTTACACCCCTCCAGGCTACGACGAGAAGATGAGATACCCGGTTTTATATTTATTACATGGTATTAGGGGGGATGAATATGCTTGGTTTATCAATGGCCAAGCTAATATAATCTTGGATAATTTGATCAATCAGGGGAAAGCAAAACCAATGATCCTCATTTTTCCCAATGGCCGGGCAATGAAAAATGACAGGCCTTTGGGTAATCTATTTGATAAAGAAAAACTTGCTGCTTTTGACATATTCAAGGAAGACCTATTGGAGAATTTGATTTATGCTGTTGAATCCAAATTTAACGTAATACCAGATTCATATCACCGGGCCATTGCCGGGGTTTGTATGGGAGCAGGGCAGTCTTTGAACATAGGATTGGGAAACCAGCGCCTCTTTTCTTGGGTAGGAGCATTCACTTCGGCACCAAACTTTAATTTTACCAAGGCAGCAAAATGGACTCTACTAAATTTAAGAATGAATCTAATTTGGATAAGTTGTGGGGAAAAGGATAAATGTAAAAGGCTAATAGATGCCATTAGTGAAGAACTTTTAGCTAACCAAATTGATCATATTTATGGTTTTGGAAAAGGAGGTTATGGCTACCACACTTGGAAAAATGATCTTTACTGGTTTGCCCAACTTTTGTTTAAGGATCAATATAGGTTTCAATGATTTTATAAAAATGCTATAATTTATTTCATAATTTATAGGGGTTTACTAATCAAAAAAGCCGGAAAGGGTTCCTTTCCGGTTTTTTTTAAATTCGAAACCTTGGTTGATCTGTTTTAGGATAATATTTAGAAGAGAATAATTGGCCTTTATTCAGCAATTGGTATAATTTCGGAAAATTATTTCTGACAAAAATGAACCAAAAAAAACACCATATTTTTCAAACCGTTCTTCTGGCGAGTCTACTCTCTTCTTGCGCTGCAATTGGATCAAAGACACTTTATAAAACGGATGTTCCTATTGAAACAGATAATTGGGGAATAGCACCCTTAGAGACCGTATATCATATAAATCAATTTCATTTCTGGGAGACAAATGAATATTTTGATAATTCCATAAAGGAAAGTTTTCTTAACTATGGTATAGGCAAACCGGTACAATTAAATAAACCGTTGTCATATGAGGACTCTAATTCTTCTTATATAAAGAAACTATGCCATGAAAAGAAGTTAAAAGGTTTAATTATCCCTAAATTAATTTATGTTCCTGTGAACTATCGGGTTATCGGGAGTAATTACCGTAATTATTTTGATACTGTGGTTTATTTAAAGTTATTTAATAAGAAAGGCGAATTGGTCATGCATACCGTACACAATACTTATGAAGGAAATACTTACTTGACCTATCCTAAACCAGAACAAGCAGTTTATGATGGTGCAAAAGGTGCTTTTAAACAGCTTGCCAAAGAGCTTGGTTTAAAAAAAAAATATGAATCCAATAATTGAACAAAACCAGTCCAGATTTAAAATCCGGACTGGTTTTACTTGCCGATACAAAACTTAGAAAATATATTCGCTAGCAAGTCATCCGTGGTGATCTCTCCGGTGATCTCCCCGAGGAAATGTAGGGACCTGCGGATATCCATGGCCATAAAGTCATTGGTGATTTCATTGTCGATGCCGCCAAGGACATCGAGTAAAGATTCCCGGGTTTTGACCAGAGAATCGTAGTGACGGATGTTGGTGACCACGGTGTTCCCCGTTTTGAACTTGTCCAGATTTACTAGCTCCAGGATCTTGTCCTTCAAATCATCCAGGTGTTCTTTCTGTCCCGCTGAGATAAAAATAGTGTCTGGATGTTTTTCTTTTAACTCATTGATAAACTTGGTTTTAGATTTATCTATCTTATTGGCTACTTTAACATAGGGTACGCCTAAGTTTTCCAATTTATTGATATCCCTATTGATTTCTACCATGTCGGTATCAGCCAGATCAAAAAGGTAAAGGATCAAAGAAGCAGTCTTCATTTTTTCCTGCGTTCTGCTTACACCAATTGCTTCTATGGTATCTGTAGTTTCCCGTAATCCTGCAGTATCTATAAAACGGAAGATCACACCACCTATATTGATTTCATCTTCAATAAAGTCTCTGGTAGTTCCTGCAATATCGGAAACAATGGCTTTTTCTTCGTTCAGCAAAGCATTGAGCAAGGTGGATTTACCGGCATTGGGTTTACCGGCAATTACAGTAGGTACACCGTTTTTAATTACATTGCCCAAATCAAAACTGGAGATCAGCTGTTCTACTACTCTTAGTAGTTTCTCCACCAAATTTTGTAAATCTTCACGACTGGCAAATTCCACATCTTCTTCTGCAAAGTCCAGTTCCAACTCTATCATGGAGGCAAAGTGGATTAGTTTATCCCTGAGTTCCTTAATTTCTCCACTAAAACCACCACGCATTTGATGCAAGGCTGCTTGGTGGGACGCTTCAGAGTCAGAATGGATCAAGTCCGCCACTGCTTCCGCCTGTGCTAAGTCAAATTGTCCATTCAAAAAGGCCCTTTGAGTAAATTCTCCAGGCTTTGCAGGTCTGGCTCCCTTTCTAATGAAAAGTTTGATCACCTGATTGATGATGTAGGAGGAACCGTGTGTAGAGATTTCTACCACATTTTCCTTCGTAAAGGACTTTGGAGCGATAAACAAAGATATCAATACTTCATCAATTACTTTTTCACCATCACGAATAGTTCCAAAATGGATGGTGTGGGAATCCTGTTTTTCAAGGTCTTTTCCAGCAAAAACCTCATTGGTCAGCTTGATAGCCTCTTTGCCAGAAAGTCTAATGACCGCTATAGCACCAACTCCTTGTGGAGTGGCCAATGCAATGATCGTATCTTCTTTTTCGGTAATGGAAAAAGCCATTTTTGATTGGTTAAATTCTAAATATAAGATGCAAGATAAAAAATGGGCTCTAGATAATAGGAATTTAGGAATTGATATTAATCAAATAGTAATGAGAATTGAATTTTAATACTCTCTACTCAAGATTATGGAGTCCTTATTTCCCGGTAAATTTTTCAATTGTCGCTACTAGATCTTTGAGAAAAACTTCTGGTTCTCTGTAGCCTGGTAGTTGGGTAATGTTTTCCATAGCTGCATCCATAATTACAAAGTTAGGGTAGGAGCTCACCCTCATAGCACGCGACATACTTTTTTCAGTATATTCTTTGCCTTTGAATTCAAACTTTTTCTTACTGTTTTCTGCGTCTAACTTTACAGCATAGAAATTTTCATTAATGTATTTGATGACTCCTTCGTCCGTAAAAGTTTCCTTATCCATTTTTTTACACCAACCACACCAGTCCGTATAGACATCAATGATCAGCATTTTAGGATTTTCTTGATTCATGGCTGTTGCCTCATCAAAGCTGAGCCACTGTATTTTAGCCTTTTGGGCATAAACACTAGACCCTAAAATCATCAAAAAAACCAGTGTAAGTATTCTTTTCATTTCATTCATAATTACTTGCTAAACTACGCATTTTCAGTCTTAGTTCATTACGGAAAATTTCATGAAGAGTTCATGGAAATATTCTCAGCAATTTTCTTTTACACGAAGGAGTAACATAAAATTCGGAATCTCCATCCCTTTTGCATAATATTAGTAAGTAATAAGATTAAGTTATGAAGTGCTTATGCAAAAAATAATAATTCCCACATTCATAAGGGTGCTTTTTGTACTCTTGTTGATCATCACCATAGTTTTTATTCTGATTTTGGGTAAAAAATTATTGGTTCCCTTGATGATGGCAGGAATGCTTTCCATCTTATTGACGCCAATATGTACCTGGCTGGAAAGGAGAAAGGTTCCCGGAACATTGAGTGTTTTACTGGCATGGTTAGGTGGAATGCTTTTTTTGGGAGGGATCATTACCCTTATTATTATACAGATCAAAGGAGTCAGTCAAGATTTGGAGAATGTTGGTCAGCACATGAATGAGTGGCTTGCTGGAGTAGATGCGTTTTTCTCTAGCAGTTTGGGGTATGAAATTGGATTACAAAGTGGTTTTGATCTATCTCAATTTATCAAGTTTTTTAAGTCTGGAAACCAGAGCTTGCCCCAAGTAATGATCAATACCATTGGATCGCTTACCGGTTTGGTGCTTACTCCAGTATTTATCTTTTTTATGTTGATCTATAGGCATCACTTGGCGGACTTTATGGCACATTTATTCAAGCATGAAAATCCTAGAAAAGTGAGACTAGAAATTTTTAGGATCAGAAGAATGGTTCAAGGTTATATCATTGGTTTGATGAAAGTGATGGCCATTTTAGCGGTATTGAATACAACGGCTTTATACGTTCTTGGAGTTGATCATGCCCTGTTCTTTGGGCTTTTTGCGGCCTTATTAAATGTAATCCCTTATTTAGGCCCTTTCTTGGGGGCTATTCTGCCATTCTTTTATGCTTTCCTGACGTCAGACTCTATGGTTTCTCCTTTTTTCATCCTAGTTCTATTTGCGGTAATTCAACTGATAGAAAGTAATTTCCTTACCCCGAAGATCGTGGGATCCAATGTGAACCTAAACGCTTTTATCACTTTTTTGGGACTATTGGTAGGTGGGGCAATTTGGGGCATTGCCGGCATGATTCTGATCATACCTACTTTGGCCATCATGCGTAGAATATTTGAACTGGATAGTGGTACCATGCCTTTTGCCAAGTTACTTGGTGAGGATAAAACCCATCTTAAAAAGACTAAGGATAAACCCCCCAAGGCTAGTTAACTATTGCATCCTTTATTATTCTAGGTTTGTCCTAGGCCACTTTCATTTTGGAAAGCTTCTTTTTGATGGCTGGAATTTGCTTGCGGTTCAAGATGACACTCAGAAAGAAAAAGAAACCTGCTACAGAGGCCATGGCACCAGCAATGGAACTGTTGAGGAAGAATGCTAGGTAGTATCCCAGAAAGGAAGCCAGTATTCCTAAAGCAACTGTTAATTGTATCAAGCGCTTTAAATTTTTAGTCCAGAGAAATGCTGTGGCAGGAGGGACAACCATCAATGCAACCACCAAAATGGCTCCCACAGCTTCGAAAGAACTTACAGTTGTATAAGAAACCATGCCCATCAAGCCGTAATTGACCCCAACAGTAGATAAACCGATGGTTGCCGCAAACTCTTTGTCGAAGGTGCTGATCTTTAACTCTTTGAAAAACAAATAAATAAAAAGGCTCACTAAGGTCAAGTTGATCAATGATAGATAGGTTACCCTTGGTCCCATAATAGTTCCTGATCCAGTAATCCATAGATCAATGGGCACGTAGGCAATTTCCCCATATAATACACAGTCTTGGTCCAGGTCAATTTGATTGGCCAAGAATGTGATCATGATAATGCCGATGGCAAAAAGGGAAGTAAAGGTAATCCCAATGGAAGCATCCGACTGAAGTTTCACCTTGTTGCTGAGGTACTCTATAAATACAGTGGCAATGATCCCAACAAGTCCAGCGCCAATTACCATGGCCAAACCATGTCGACTGCCTGAAATCAAGAAGGCAATGACAATTCCGGGCAACACAGCATGCGAAATGGCATCACCAGTCATGGCCATCTTGCGGAGCATCAGAAATACACCAAGCAATCCACAGGAAATGGCAATCATGGAGCCGGTCAGGATAATTATAAATGCATTTGGGTCAAAACTCATGATTTATCTTGGTCTCTAGGAATGATGGACTGATGGGGATCTGCTTGCGGGAAATTGAGGTTTTTGTCTAGCTTTTGTTCCAATTCTGGCGTAATAATATGTTCCAGCTTTTCCGCACTATCATGCACGTGATCCGGAGCAATATTCATGTATTCGGTCATGTAAAGCTCCCATAGTCTATGAAGCCGAACTATCCGTTTTGCTTCTGTTAATCCTTTTTTTGTTAATGATATACTTCCTTGATTATCAGTTATATATTTTTTATTAATTAATTTGTTAATTGAATACTGCGTTTTAAAAGATTTACCAGGGAAATTATTGAAAATGGATTCAACTGAAAGATTTGTAATGCCTTTTTCCCGAGCCCCAAACAGTGCCTTAAGAATGTGGTCTGAATGGATCTTTCTTTGGTAGTTTCTTCTAGCTATCCATTTGGTGAGAATTCCTTTTTTGACGGAGAAGAAAAAAGATAGAAAAGCAATCAATGAAAGTACAATGACTACCCAAGGGCCGGTGGGCATGTGGGGGAGTACAAATGAAATGTAAGCACCCGTAATTCCTGATACCAAGGAAAAGGAAACAGCAATCCAAAGCATCTTGTCCAATCGGTCTGTCCAGAATTTGGCAGCAGCCGCTGGAGTAATCAGAAGTGCTGCCATCAACACCACGCCTATGGCTTGAATACCTGTAACCACAGCCAAAACCATCAATGAATTGAAAAGAAATTCGAGACGTTTAACAGGCAGTCCGACGCTTTCTGCAAAGGATCGGTTAAAGACCATTACTTTAAATTCCTTATAGAAGAATAGAATTGATAGAATGATTGCCAAGGCAAGAAATCCATACACCCATAAGTCTTTTCTAACAATGGATATAGCATTTCCAAAAATAAAATGATCTAAGCCAGATAGGGAAGCATTGCCAGTTTGTTGCAGCTGGGTCATCATGACTATCCCAACACCAAAGAAAATTGAGAGAACGGATGCAATCACTGTATCTTCTTTGAGTTTGGTGTAATTGGAAATCCAAGTAATGGCATAGGTACATAGGCCGCCAGTAAAAAATGCTCCAGAAACAATCCAGAAGGGGTTTTTGTTTCCGGAAAACATAAAAGCCAGACAGACTCCGGGCAAAACGGCATGGGAAATGGCATCACCCACCAGGGCCTTTTTATCTAAGAAGGTAAATGTACCTACCATGGCCGCACTGATGGACAGCAATGATATGCCAATGACGACCATCAGCACATTGGGATCTTGAAAAGAAAAGAAGTACAAGAAATCTTCCATATCAGTTTTTCAAAGGATTGAAATCACTTTTCTTGATCAGCTCACCTATATCTGTCAGCATAGAAAGTTTGCCTCCATAAGTTTTGGTCAGTAAGTCTTCTGTCAAAACTTTTTCTGTAGGTCCTGAAGCAATAAGGTGCATATTGAGCATAATAAGCCAATTGAAGTACTTACCTGCAGAATAGATATCATGGTGAACGACGATCACGGTTTTGCCCGTGGCAGTCATTTCCTGAAATAAACTCACCAAAGCTTTCTCAGTACTCATGTCCACACCGGCAAAAGGTTCATCCATGAAATAGATGTCAGCCTGCTGGGCCAATGCACGGGCAATAAAGACTCGTTGCTGTTGACCACCGGACAATTCACTGATCTGCCTTTTGGCAAAAGCTTTCATATTGACCTTTTGAAGGCAATCCATAGCCAATTCTTTTTCCTTTTTGCCTGGCCGCTTAAAAAGCCCTAAATGGTGGTAGGTTCCCATCATGACGATATCCAGTGCAGAAGCAGGGAAGTCCCAGTCTACTGACTCGCGCTGTGGCACATAACTTACGCGGTTTCTAACATGGTTTAAATCTTGGTCAAAAATCTTGGAATATCCGCTATTGGCTTCTACCAATCCCATAATTGCCTTAATCAATGTGGATTTACCAGCTCCATTGGGACCAAGAATTCCTATAAGGTTTCCTGCTGGCAAAGTAAGGTCAATATTCCATAGTACAGGGTTTTGGCCGTAACTGACCATCAGGTCATGTACTTCAACTACCGGATTGTTTATTTGTTCTATCATTTTGATTTCAAGTTTTGTACGATGGCATCCACATTGGTCTTTACCATGCCCAAATAAGTCCCTGCTGGTCCTTCAGGCTCCCCAAGACTATCAGTGTAAAGTGGCCCGGCCAATACTACATCGTGGCCTTTTCTCTTGCACCCTTCAACTACTGCTTTAATGGCTTTCGGAGAAATGGATTGTTCAATAAAAATGGCCTTAATATTCCTCTCAATAATAAAGTTAACCAGCTTGGACACATCATTTAGCCCTGGTTCACTCAATGTGGAGAGACCTTGCAGTCCTTTGACGTCGATCTGATAGGCCTTTCCAAAGTACGAGAAAGCATCATGAGCCGTGATTAGAACTTGGCCCTGATTGGTGATTTTTTTGATTTCATGGGCAGTATATTGGTCTAATGCTGTCAATTGTGTCTGGTACTTTTCCCAATTAGTATTCACATAATCAGTCCATTCTGGTTTCTTTTCAAGGATAGCATCCTTTAATTGTTCCATGGCCAAACTCCAAAGTTTCACATCAAACCAGATATGGGGATCTACAGTATTAGCAAATGCAGGGCTGGAGATCAAAAGGGTGGGAGGGAGGAATGCTCCCACATCAATGACCTCATGGGTTCTACTAAACTTATGAAGTACCTCAACCATTTTTCCCTCTAGATGTAGGCCATGATAAACGACCAAGTCTGCATCAAACAGTAAATCCAGATCCCTTTGGGAGGCTTTGTAAAGATGAGGGTCAACACCCACTGCCATCAAAGGAGTGACAATGGCACTGTCACCCACCAATGACCTTACACCGTCAGCCATGATATTGGTAGTGGCCGTAATGCGAAATTTACCTTGGTCTCCTTTGCGGTCAAACTTACATGAAGAAAGAAGGACGGCAATAATAGTAGTAATTAATACCAGCCTTATCTTCATCATGATTGTATAATTAGAATATTCCCTGCCACATCTTTAGACATGAACAAGGTCTTTTTATTGTCAACAAGAATCTCCAACGAACCATCGAACTCAACCTTGTCCAAAATTTTGATTCTAGCACCTATATAAGCGCCCACCTTATCGAGGTATCTTAGGAAAGCGGCACTGCTATCTTTTACTGCTACAATCTGTCCTGAATCATTTAATCCGAGGTCGTTTAACGGAATCCTTGGACGGGCTTTTACATCCCCAAATTCATCAGGAATAGGATCACCATGAGGGTCGTATTTTGGGTTACCCAAGAAGTCATCAAGACGCTGGATGAGGATGGTGGATTTGATGTGCTCCAACTCCTCAGCAACATCATGAACTTCATCCCAACTGAACATTAATTTTTCCACTAAGAAGACTTCCCATAGTCGATGCTTTCTGATGATTTGTAGGGCGGATTTTTTCCCTTCCTCAGTAATGGTCACACCGTAATATTTCCTGTAGTTGATAACTTCTTTGTCGGATAATTTTCTGAGCATGTCGCTTACAGAAGCAGGTTTCGTCTTCATCTCTTTTGATAGGTCATTGGTGGAGACATTGTGTTTACCACCGTCGGACAAATGGTAGATGGCCTTAAGATAATTTTCTTCTGCGTATGTTAAGCTTGGCATTAAGTCATTTTTAAAGTTGATAGGTCAAATATAATAATTTAGATAATACTAAAAAAATATTTCAATAAAACCTAAATCGCTTGTGGATAACTCATTTTAGTTTGTGATTATTGATTTAGATTAATCTAAAAAATAAATTAGTTTTAAACTAAATGTTTTGTAAGTGTTTGTTTATTAGTGTCTTTATTGTCTGTTGTATTAGCATGCATCCGATCGAAATCTAATTTTAAATGAGTTTCCTAAAAGCTGGCCAAAGTTTTTAAACAGGGTGAGAAGTGGATAACTTTTACAAAAATGTGAATCAATAAGCTCGCCTAAACTTTAAAATAAATCAGAAGCGGTAGCATGGATACTCTTGGAGGAATGGATGGTTCATGAACAAAAGCTTTTGGAGCTTTAGTTATTTGATTAAAAAATGTCAATCCTTTGGCTATCCAGGACAACTTATTTTGTCCTTAATTATTTAAAAGTTCCGCGACCAGAGTTTGAAGATTTTTCTTTTCAGCTTCCCATAATACCTCCTTGGATACAGGGGTTAGGAACAGTTCAGTTTCAAGAAGCTTTTTAAGTCCATCCATGCTCTTTTCTGGATTTAAAAAGTCCAAAGCTACACCCGCAGGATAAGGTGAAATGAGGGATTCCCAAAGCTTGTTTTTGGGGATGATTACGGGGAGGCCAAGTGCTAATGCCTCGTAAATTTTTGTGGGGATTTTGGGCCAAATGCTTGGAGTTTTTTGATACGGCAAAAGCAGTATGTCCGAGGCTTTCATTCGCTCATAAACCTGACTCTGTGGAATTGGTTTTTTGCTAATATTAAGCATTACATTTGGGATGTTTTTAGCGGTATTTTCTAGCGTCTTTTTAAAAGCACCCAACGGTACATGACCGATGATTTCCAAAGTAGCTTGAGGCAATTTTTCTTGAATATATTTAAACCAGTATAGTGCATCTAAGCTTCCGAAAACTGGGGTTATAGTACCAGTAATAATAAATTTGAGTGAACTAAATCCGAGTTTAAGAGGAGCTTGGGGTATGATTTTTTCAACATACTTGTTTTCTAAAACAGTAAAATTGGAAATATGAGGGAACTCATCGACGTAACATTGCTCAGCAAACAAGTATTGATCAATGGATGAATTGGTGATTTTTTCCACAAATTGTATATACTTTACTGGTACTGTTTTAAGCCAATTTGGAAGAGTATGGTTGTATTGAATGTTTTTAGAGTAGTTTTCCTGAATATCATAAATCAATTTAAAGCCCATTAATTTTTTAATGAATGCAGCAGCGAGTAAAAGCTCGTATGTCGTAACAATTACCAAGTCAGGCTTGTACTTGGTTAAGTGGTAGGCAAAATTAAATGGTGCAAAAAACCTAAAAGGATGGAGTCTATGTCTGCTGAAAATTGTTGAATATTCAATATTTGCGATTTTGGCCGTTTTTTTTTCTAAAAATCCTATGATGTTAATGTGGTATTTATTTGTTTCACAAAGTGAAATTGCAAGTTTATCAAAAGCCCTAGTATCCGTAACTGGTTTCAATACTGAGGCAATGACTACTTTGGCTTTTTTCATTTAAAACTTAAGATACTATCAGAGCGAATCTAATATAAATTTATGGAATTACAGACTATCATTGAAAAGGCCTGGGAAAACAGGGAGTTGTTAAAGGAAAAAGATGTTCAAATATCCATCAAGACGGTTATTGATGATTTGGACACAGGGAAAATCAGGGTGGCCGAGCTTGTAGAAGGAGGAGAGTGGAAGGTAAATGACTGGGTGAAAAAGGCCGTGATCCTTTATTTCCCCATTCAAAAAATGAGAACTATAGAGGTAGGACCTTTTGAATTCCATGATAAAATGGCACTGAAAAGCAACTATGCCAAGCATGGTGTAAGGGTAGTTCCTCATGCAGTAGCCAGATATGGCGCATTTCTTGCGAGTGGAGTAGTAATGATGCCTTCTTATGTGAACATCGGTGCTTATGTGGATAGTGGTACCATGGTGGATACTTGGGCTACTGTAGGTTCCTGTGCCCAAATTGGCAAAGATGTTCACTTGAGTGGTGGTGTTGGTATTGGTGGTGTTTTAGAGCCTGTGCAGGCAGCTCCGGTGATTATTGAAGATGGTGCATTTATTGGATCAAGAGCAATTATCGTAGAGGGTGTGCACATAGGTAAAGAAGCTGTTATTGGTGCTGGTGTTACTTTGACTGCTAGCTCTAAAATAATAGACGTTACAGGAGATGAACCTAAAGAATACAGAGGTTATGTTCCACCAAGATCAGTTGTGATTCCTGGTTCCATTACCAAGAAATTTACAGCAGGTGAATATCAAGTACCATGTGCGCTGATCATTGGTCAGCGTAAGGCATCGACAGATCGCAAAACATCTTTAAATGATGCTTTGCGTGAAAACAATGTCGCAGTATAAAAATGTAAATGATGAATTTTAAAAAACCAGTTTTAGCCTTGTGTTTTGGGGCAAGTTTGATGTGGGGATGTGGAAGCAAGGGAGGATCTGAAGGAGATAATTTATTTGAGCAGGGGCAATACCAAGAAGCTATTGCTTCTTATTCGGATGAGTTAGCTTCACGACCGAAAAATGTGGAAACCTTGTATCGAAGGGGAAGGGCTCATGAAGAGCTTGGAGATCTTGAAAGTGCAAAAGAGGATTTTGAAGCGGGTTATAAGATTAATCCTAAAAATGTGAAGTTGCTGCTTGCCTTATCCAACCTCTATCAAAAACAGGATAACTTTGAACGTTCCTTATTGTATGCAGATTATGCTGTGGAAGTGCCTGGAGCTCCTGCCACAGCTTATTTCATGAAGGGAAGAGCGCTTCATCAGATTGGTAACACAGAAGAAGCCTTGAAGGAATACAGCAATGCGATCAAAATGGATGAGAATTATGGTCAAGCTTATTATTACAGAGGTGTCTTAAAATATGCGACCAAAAAGAGGGGATCCTGTGATGATTTTAGGAAAGCGTCTTCGCTTAACTACAAAGCGGCTGAAACTGCCTTAGAGAAATATTGTCAATAAATTAAACTAAGAGCATAAAAAAAGCTGATCCAATTGGATCAGCTTTTTTGTTTTGACCTAAATTCAAAACAAATTATTCTCAATTTCTGGTTCTTCATCTACTTTGTCTTGATTTGGCTCTTTTTCCTTATGGTCACAAAGTTCATCGGAATGAAGTTTTCCAAATCCGGAGCAAGTTTTGCAAGCGCTGATTTCTTTCAAACTCCCTTTACATTTAGGACAGGTAAGTCTTCCTTGTCCTTTACATCTCGCACATTGAAAGTATTCTGTTATATTGAAAATATTCTTTTTAGTCACGAGTCCAGAACCTTGGCAACGACTACAACCCACAATTCCCTTACCTCGACAATACTGGCAATCCTGCTCAAGTACTTTTTTGCCCTCACAGGTAAAACAGCTTTGGTACCTGTATCCTCTGTGGTCACAGAGATCACAATCTTTAATCGCTTTTAAGGGAGCTTCCAACCTTTTTTCTAGTCCCTTGGCTTCTTCATAATGATCCGCTTGAAAACCATTTATTTCTAAATATTTATGAAGAAAGTTGCTGCTGTTATCGTATTGCCTGAGTTGGAAAAGCGTCTCCGCAAAATAATAAGGCATTTCAGAAGGAATAGGGACACCGCTATCAATGATTTGTCTAAAATATTGGTTTGCCCGTTCATAATCTTCTTTTTCTATGGAAGACTTTGCCAACTCCATCAGCTTACTGGTTTGGCCCAGGTTAGGGGAGTTTTGGGCTTTCAAAGCACTTGAAGCCATGAAAATAAGAAGTACGAAAGAAAGCTTGATGGTTTTGTTGAGTATTGGAAACTTACCCATATGGGTAAGTAGTCTATTGCATTTTAGCATATTTGGCACAGAGGTATTCTTAATAATAATTTAAAGAACCTAAAATTGATTGAAATGTCCTTGTTTTTTCTGAAAATTTTAAGGTTTATTAACGAAATATGATGTTTTTCTCTATGAATTTGTTTTAACAATTTGGTAATACATTGACATAATTCAAACTTTTATTTACGTATATTTTATATTTTTAGTATATTATTATGAAATATTTAAAATTGAGGAAGGGTTGTTGTTTGTCAAAATCCCAAATCATCTCATTCATATTTTAAAACCAATAATTTTTAATCATGATCAAAGATATCCTAAGCAATATTGGGCCAGAAGTGATCTCTAATATCACCAGCCAGTTTGGTTTGACGGAAGACCAGGCATCCCAAGCAGTGGAAACCACTAAGCAATCTTTAACCAAAACAGCTACTAAAGAAGCTGGATCCGGTAATTTTGATGGACTTCTTGCCTTGGTAAACCAGGGTAGTGGAGCCACTGGCACAAGTACTTTCGAGAAATTTGCGAGTAATCTTGCGGGAGATTACGTTTCCAAATTGGGAATTTCTCCAACGATTGCCAAACAGGTTACTGGTTTTGTTTTGCCTTTGGTTTTGGATAAAATCGCTGCGCAAACTGGAGGAAATGCCGGAAAGGCAGATTTAATGAAACTAATTGGTGGGAGTGCCGGTGATTTACTGAAAGGCAAGGCAGGTGACATGCTGGGAGGATTGGGAAACTTATTTAAATAATTCACTATACAATAATTACAACAATTATGTCAAAAACAATAACAAGTATTGAGGGAATCGGTCCGGTAAATGAAGAAAAATTAGGTAAAGCAGGAATTAAAACTGTAGAAGCTTTATTAGAAAAAGGAGCCTCAAAAAAAGGCAGAAAGGAATTGGCTGAAGTCACTGGAATTGATGAACATAAGATTCTGACATTTGTGAACATGGCTGATTTGTTCCGCATTTCTGGAATAGCCAGTCAATTCGCCGAACTATTGAAAGCTTCCGGTGTCGATACCGTTAAAGAGCTGAGAAATAGAAATGCTGAAAACTTGCATAAAGCACTTACTGAAACCAATGCCGAAAAGAAATTGACCAGGGTAGTTCCTGCATTGAGCCAAATAGAGGACTTTATCAACAAGGCCAAAGAACTTGAGCCTATGGTCACTTATTAGACTAACCTTGTGTATTTTATACCTTAATCGGATAATCCGGTTAAGGTATTTTTTTATATTTTATTTTCAGCCAATCACCTTATAGATATGAATTCCAAAGAAAAATTTCAGCAACAGATAGTTGATGGTTATGCAACTAAGAAGGACTTTATTGTTTTGGGAACAGGTATTTTAGAAAAGGAACCTATCAAGGGAGCGAGTATAAAAGTTCCATTGAAAACCCTAAACAGGCATGGATTAATTGCTGGTGCCACAGGAACAGGAAAGACCAAAACCTTACAGGTTATTGCAGAGCAGCTGTCCTTGAAAGATATTCCAAGTGTCCTGATGGATTTAAAAGGGGATTTGTCAGGTTTGGCTCAAGCTGGAAGTATTAATGACCATATTACTTGGAGAAGTGATATGATCGGTGTAGAGTATACCCCTTTGGGGCTTCCAGTTGAACTACTGACTTTGAGTCAAGAAAAAGGGGCAAGGCTGAAAGCGACGGTGACAGAATTCGGCCCCATACTGATGTCACAGATTTTGGAACTCAATAATACCCAAAGAGGCATTATGGCCATGGTTTTTTGCTATTGCGATGTAAAGAAGTTACCACTTTTGGACTTGAAAGATCTAAAAAAAGTATTGCAGTATATCATCAATGAAGGCAAGGAAGAGATCAAGGAAGAATATGGAACAGTGTCGTCAGCGTCGGTGAATACGATTATGAGAAAGATCATAGAGTTGGAGCAGCAGGGAGCAGAGCAATTTTTTGGTGAGGTTTCATTTGATGTGGATGATTTGGTAAAAGTACAAGATGGTAAAGGTGTGATTTCAATCATTCGATTGACTGATATTCAGAGTCGTCCAAAATTGTTTTCTACCTTTATGCTAAGTCTATTGACAGAAATTTATGAGACATTTCCTGAACTGGGAGATCAAGACAAGCCTAAACTATGTCTGTTTATAGATGAAGCCCATTTGGTCTTTGACAATGCCTCAGATGAGTTGGTGGAAAAAATTGAAGCTATCGTAAAGCTTATCCGTTCAAAAGGGGTAGGAGTATATTTTTGTACGCAAAGCCCAACAGATATTCCTGAAAGTGTTTTGGGCCAACTGGGTCTAAAAGTACAGCATTCCCTAAGGGCTTTTACGGCTAAAGATAGAAAAGGAATTCAAAAGGCAGCGCAAAATTACCCGATTTCAGAGTTTTATGATACAGAAGAAGTGCTCACTGCTATGGGGATTGGTGAAGCATTGGTCACTGCATTAAGCGAAAAGGGAATGCCCACACCTTTGTCGCATACATTGATGCGAGCACCTGTCAGTAGGATGGATATCTTGACAGAATCAGAAATTAAGGATTTGGTGGACCGATCCCAGTTGGTTCTCAAGTACAATCAAAACATAGATAGGGAAAGTGCTTATGAGATTTTAGGTAGAAAGATCAGCCATTCAGAAGAAAAAGCAAAAGAGGTGGGTGAGACTGCTCAGCAGGCCTCCAGAAAATCTAATCTGAAAAAGGAAGAAGAAAGTTTTTTTGAAGAGATATCTAAAAATACTATGGTCAGACAAATTGGGAGGACGATTTTCAGGGAATTGACAAGAAGCATTATGGGGACTTTGTCAGGAAAAAAGAGATAAATTTTAAAAAAATTAGGATGTGTAATATTTATAGAATATTTTAAGTAAAAAATACAATAATTGTTTTTTTAATTTTGATCAAGTCTCAATATTTTTACACTTATGTTAAAAATAGGAGTAATTGGCGGTGGTGCAGCTGGTTTTTTTGCTGCAATCCATGCTGCCAAAAATGGAGCTGATGTTACAATTTACGAGAAGACCAACAAAATACTATCAAAGGTAAAGATTTCCGGCGGTGGGAGATGTAATGTTACTCATGCTGCATTTCAGGTTTCTAAGCTCATTAAGAATTATCCCAGAGGGGCAAACTTTCTCAAAAAAGCCTTCAAACAGTTTCAGGTAAAAGATACCGTGGAATGGTTTGAAAGTCGTGGAGTAAAGTTAAAAATTGAAGCTGATGGTCGGATGTTTCCCATTTCGGACGAATCCCAAAGCATCATAGATGCCCTAAGTAGAGAAGCCGAAATTCTGGGTGTAAAGGTTTTGTTAAAAAGTCCTGTTCATAAAATAGAAAAAAATGGAGATGGGTTTTTATTATATTTAAATGAAAGAACAACCAACGTAGATCGACTTATAGTAACTACTGGGGGAAGTCCAAAACTGGAGTCCTACAAAATTTTGGCTGACTTGGGCCATACCATTGAAGCTCCAATTCCTTCATTATTTACTTTTAATTCACCAGATGCTGAATTAAGAAAATTGCCCGGAATATCCGTACCAGATGCTTATGTGAGATTGGAAGGTACCAAGTTGGCTTATCAAGGACCTCTACTGATCACCCATTGGGGGATAAGTGGGCCTGCCGTGTTAAAATTATCTGCATTTGGTGCCCATTGGTTACACGATCATTCCTATCGAGCCAATGCTCATATTAGATGGAATGCTGCATTGAAGGAAGAGGAAATTAGAAACGAACTGCAGACTTATAAACACAAACACCCTAAAAGAAAGGTGGTATCACATCAACTGTTTGATTTGCCAAAACGCTTATGGGAACATTTAATTGATAAATCTGATATTTCCAATTCAAACACATGGATGGATATTAACAAAAAGCAAATAAATAGTTTGGAACAACAAATTTTTTGCTATATCTTGCATGTACGAGGGAAAACAACCTTCAAGGAGGAGTTTGTTACGGCAGGTGGGGTAAAGCTCAGTGAGGTGGATCCTACCACGATGGAAAGCCGGCTGGTACAGCATTTATATTTTGCTGGAGAGGTATTGGACTTAGATGGAATTACAGGTGGTTTTAACTTTCAAGCGGCTTGGACCACTGGATTTATAGCAGGAGTTTCTCCAAATTTGAAAATATGAACAACGGGGCAACATATATGGTAAGTAGTAGGAACATTAACATGGAAAAAGTTCAAGAAATGTCTGAAGGAGATTTGGCATTTCAAAAAGAGCTTCTGCTCGCAATTTCCAATTCTGTATCTGAACTTAAAGAAAGGTATCGAGAAGCCATTGATAGAAAAGACGAAGAGCTTATCCATCAGGCTCGGCATAAAGTTCGGCCTACAGTTACCATATTTGAACTCAGAAATTTAAGTGAGGTTTTGGAGGATGGTAGAAAACTAATTGCTGCTGCTGGTATGGATGCCAATTTTGACAATCATTTTCAAGAATTTTTGAAAGCTACCGATAACTTGCTTCGAGATATTGAAGAAGGTGATTTAGGGATTAATTGATTTAATTAATTTTTTTCATTTTTCAAGATAGTCTAACTTGTGCTTCGATTTATTTAGCACAAATTAGCTCATGCCTTTAATAACAAACTCATCTTACCCAGGACCTCCAGCACTATATTTCAATGGTCATTTTGAGACTATATTTCCCAGTATTTTCAGAAAGGTAGAAGGTGTAAGCTACCAAAGGGAGCGCATAACTACGCTCGATCAGGATTTCCTAGATTTGGATTGGAGCAATGTGGGTAGTGAAAGCTTACTAATTATATCCCATGGTCTTGAAGGTAGTTCAGGAAGACATTATGTGACCGCTTTGGTCAAGCTTTTCAATCAAAGAGGTTATGATGTTTTGGCATGGAATAACCGCTCCTGTAGTGGAGAAATGAACCTGAGCCAAAAAATGTACCATCATGGAGCCTCATATGACTTAAAAACTGTGGTGGACTATGTTTGCAATGCTTACCCTTATGAGCATATTTATTTGGCAGGGATTAGTATGGGAGGAGCCCAAACGCTGAAGTATCTAGGTGAGGAGAATGTGGATATTCCGACTCAGATTCGAAAAGCAGCGGTATACAGTACCCCATGTAATTTACCAGACAGCGCTGCCACCCTTAAGTATTCCAGTAATTATTTCTACAGAAATAAATTTTTATCTAAGTTAAAAGTTAAAATGGTCCAGAAAGCCGAGCAATTTCCTGGACTGTTAGACTTAGAGTTACTGGAGAGAGTGAAGGATTTTGACACTTTTGACACTCATTTTACAGCCAAACTCCATGGATTTGAAGATGCCAATGATTTTTACCACTCTGTTAGTGCTGACAATTGGATGAGCAAGATTATTATTCCTACATTAATTGTAAATGCTTTAAACGACCCTTTACTTGAAGGAAGGTGTTATCCAATGGAATTGGCAGAAAGACATTCCAATATTTATTTGGAAATGCCCAAACGGGGAGGCCATACAGGTTTTGCTTTGAAAGGAGAGGAGTTTACTTGGGTAGAATACCGGATGTTCCAGTTTTTGAACTCCTAAATAGATAGTAGTATCTATAAGTAAATTTTGGCATGATAGGGCATATTTTTAGGTGACTAATTAGTTTTTCATCGTCGTGAAAAAGCTTATCTTTAATCATTAAACTCAAAAAATATGCGCTATCTTTTTTATAATATAACCATTATCCTCATCCTGTTAATAGCTGTTTTATCCTATTATTATGAGCAATGGATTTGGGCATTTATTGTTGTAATTCCATTGACCATTGTAGGAGTTTATAATCGGTTTCAAACAAGACATACAATCCTTAGGAATTTTCCTCTATTGGGATATTTCAGGTATATGTTTGAAATGATCGCCCCTGAAATCCAGCAATACTTTATCGAGAGAAGCACAGATGGAAAGCCTTTTAGCAGAAACCATCGGGCTTTAGTATATCGAAGAGCAAAAAACGTGAATGATACTCATCCATTTGGTACGCAATTGGAAATCACTGGTGAAAATTATGAAGCAATCAGACACTCTATCTATGCCACACCTCCTGTGACCAAGATTCCACGGGTAATAGTAGGCAGTAAATTATGTCAAAAACCTTACAGCGCTTCAGTTTTGAATGTATCGGCCATGAGTTTTGGGTCTTTGAGTAAGAATGCCATTTTGGCTTTAAACAAAGGTGCAAAGAAAGGCCATTTTTATCACAATACAGGAGAAGGTGGATTATCTACATACCATCTGGAAGGAGGAGGAGATTTGGTTTGGCAGATTGGTACAGGGTATTTTGGATGTAGAACAGAAGATGGTGATTTTGACCCTGATAAATTCAAGGAAAGAGCTGCTCATGAGCAGGTTAAAATGATAGAAATCAAAATTTCCCAGGGTGCTAAACCCGGGCATGGAGGAGTACTGCCAGCTGAAAAAAACACACCTGAAATAGCAAAGATTAGAGGTTTAAAGCCTTATACAACTGTGATTTCTCCTCCCAGTCACCGGAAATTTTCTAATCCTCAAGGGTTGGTTTCATTTATTTCAGAACTGAGAGAGTTAAGTGGTGGGAAACCTATTGGGTTCAAGATTTGTATCGGGCGGACAGAAGAGTTCATAGACCTTTGTGCCGAAATGAAAAAATCCGGAATTGTTCCTGATTTTATTACGGTGGATGGTGCAGAAGGGGGCACAGGTGCCGCACCGCTGGAGTTTTCAGATTCTGTGGGAATTCCTTTGGAACCGGCACTGATATTTGTCAATAGAACTTTGGAAAAGTTTGGGTTGAGGCAAGAAGTAAAGGTAATTGCCAGTGGAAAGGTGCTGACTGCTTTTTCAATATTGAGAATGCGGGCTTTGGGAGCTGATATTTGTAACTCTGCTAGGGCTTTTATGTTCAGCGTGGGCTGTATTCAAGCTTTGCGCTGCAATACTAATGATTGCCCAACAGGTGTGGCCACCCAAAATAAGATGTTGGTAAAAGGACTAGTGGTGGATGATAAAGCAGAACGGGTATATAATTTCCACCGAAATACCATGCATGCTGTTTTGGAATTATTGGGAGCCTGTGGCGTAAAACATACCAATGAAATAGATATCAGCATGTTTGTCAAGGGTGATGAAATGGTTGCTCTAACCAATAAATATTTCCCAGACTCTGTATTGAATAGGGTAGATTAAAAAATAAAAGGAGGTCATTGACCTCCTTTTTTAGTAAAATCTTTTTAGTGCCAACTCAGCGACAGTCCCGCCTATGGATAGAGAACTGGTTGCTGCAGGACTTGGAGCATTCAGTACATTGATGGCATGTGCATTTTCTGTAATGGCAAAATCGTCCAAAAGTCCGCCTGTCCTATCACAAGCTTGGGCGCGGACACCAGCTCCACCATCCACCAAATCATCTTCTTTGATGTCTGGGATCAATTCCTGAAGCGCTTTAGTGAATGCTGCTTTGGAAAAAGAACGGTAATATTCTCCTAATCCTGTTTTCCAATACTTACCAGCTACCTTTTGTAGACCTGGCCAAGTGATGGATTCTTTGAATTCCTTTAAGTTGAAGTCTGTTCTTTTGTAACCTTCTCTTTTGAAAGCCATTACGGCATTTGGACCAGCTTCTACGCCTCCTTTCATCATTCTGGTGAAGTGAACACCTAGGAACGGGAAGTTGGGATCAGGAACTGGGTATATAAGGTTTTTGACCAAATATTCTCTTTCCTTCTTCAACTTATAATATTCACCACGGAAAGGAATGATCTTGACATCTAAATCAAGCTCTCCATTCATGTCAGCCACCTTATCAGAGTACAATCCAGCACAGTTGATAACCAATCTGGATATTAAGGTTTTACTTGAAGTAATTACTTCGATTAGATTATTTTTATGGTTGATTTTCAAAACTTTATGGTTTAATAATACTTTACCGCCAATAGTTTTGAATTTTTCACCATATGCTAAAGCTACCTTCTTATAGTCCACAATGCCAGTTTGCGGAACATGCAAAGCAGCCACTCCCTCACAATAGGGTTCGTAGTGTTTTAACTCGTCCAATGAAATCTGCCTGGTACCTTCCAAGCCATTTTGAATTCCTCTTTGTAGTAGATTTTGGAGTAAAGGAATTTGCTCACTTTTGGTAGCAACCACTACTTTCCCAGTCAGTTCAAAAGGAATATTTTCTTCTTCACAAAAGCGAATCAATTCATGGTAGCCATTGATGCAATTGGTAGCTTTTAGTGAACCTGGCTTATAGTATAACCCAGAGTGGATTACCCCAGAATTGTTTCCTGTTTGATGTTTGGCCAATTCATTTTCCTTTTCCAGAATAGCCACATTCAAGGAAGGGTTTTGCTGTATTATTTTCAGTCCAGTGGCCAGCCCTACAATGCCGCCACCAACAATTGTGATATCGTATGTCATATAATTGGTTAGTCAGGGAGAGTCAATCAATAAATCAATCAATGCAATTACATTAACAGTTACAAATATACACTAACTATGTCAGATAGATAAAGCTTACCACGGCAATTCATGGGTTGATGGGTGGTAAAATAATGCAAAGAGTTGAACCAGTTGGTAATCAGCGTGTAAGAGTAGATCATTAACCAATATCTCAAATTGTGGATAAAATTATCTATGATTATCACTAGTTTTGGAGAAAATTTAACTACCAAGATATGAAAATTAAACTACTTTTAGCCAGCTTAGTTATTGTTATTGCCACACTTTCCAATGCTAATGCCCAGTCAAAGTCTGATATATATTACAATATTGGAGGAGGGATAGGAGCGGAAGGAAATGTAGGTATTCCCGGAATCAACATCAGCAATGATTTGAATTATTACCTAAGCAAGAGCTTGTCCCTAAATCCTTCTCTGTTATTTTTCCAGTCAACAGATTTTTCACAGAAAAAAACGGCTTCTAACCCCTATCCAGAGTTGGCCGATAAGAGCACAGCGCTTTTGATGAACTTTGCATTTCAAGCAGATTTACTGAAGACCAATTATGGCTTGCATGTGGGTTTAGCAGCTGGGCCTTCCTATCATTATGGGGTAGATAATTATTTTAGGGGTTATGGTAATGATGAGCACAACGTATTGGTTTCAAAAGGGTACCAAAGAATCTCAAGAAGCCAAGTTGGACTTCTCACGCAACTGTCTTTTGATTGGATAGGAAACCAAGCCAATCGTAAACAATCTATTGATATTTCTGTGACTGGTTATGATGGCTATTATGGTTGGCATGCTATGTTGACTTATAAAGTAGGGTTTCTTCTAAAGAAGTAACTATTATGCCATTTCAGGAATGAATTTTGTGCTATTTAGCTTTTAATAACAGCTTTATGGCCAACAAAGAAGAAGAGAAAAAACAAAAGAGCATTGACTCTGAACTGAATAAATCTGGTTCTATCTCCAGTGATTCGACCAAATCCCATGGAGAAATCCTAAAGCAACAAATCACGGAGGGACTAGAGACCTATGATCGTAAACCAAGTAGTCTACTGTTGAGTTCGGTGACAGCTGGTCTGGAGATAGGTTTTAGTTACCTGTTGATTTGTGCTGTTTTCTTCTTTTGTTCTGGTTTTCTTTCTGAAGAATATTGTTACAAACTAATCTCCTTGGTATATCCAATTGGGTTTATAATGGTGATCTTGGGTCAGTCCATTTTGTTTACCGAGCAGACATCCTTGTTGACTTTGCCTGTGTTGAATAAGAAAAGGAGTATCTGGAGTTTATTGAAAATTTGGGGCTTGGTCATTTTCGGAAATATGATAGGGGGGTACTTGATTGCATTGTTACTGATTTGGATAGGTCCTAGGCTGGGCATGTTTGACTTGGAGACTGTAGAAAAAATAGCTCTGCATGTAACCGATTTTCAATCAATTGTCATATTCAGTAGTGGGGTGCTTGCCGGTTGGCTAATGGGCTTGCTTTCATGGTTGATGACCTCTTCTAGGGATACCTTGAGTAGAATTTTCATCATTTTCATCATCACAGCGACCATGTCCTTTACAGGCTTACACCATAGTATAGTAGGCAATGTAGAAGTATTTTCTGGCTTAATAAGCTCTGAACAGATCAATTTACTGAGATACCTTAACTTTCAGTTTTTTGCACTATTTGGCAATGCAGTTGGCGGAGCAGTTTTTGTTGCTTTGTTAAAGTACAGGGCTTTTGTCTATAATATAGATATTAAATAATAAAGCCTCTTCTAATTAAGGAAGAGGCTTTATTCGTTAGGCTACATAAAGGACCAAACCTTTCAAATATTCCGTTTCAGTATGATAGATGTTGATAGGATGATCGGCAGGCTGGGAGAGATACTGAAGGATTTTAACTTCTCTGCCAACTTCAATTGCTGCTGCAGTGATCGTATGGGCAAATAGTTGCTTGTCCACTACCTGAGAGCAACTGAAGGTAAACAGGACTCCACCTGGCTTGATGTGCCTCAGTGCTTCTGCATTTAATCTTTTATAAGCTTGAACAGCATTGTGTCTAGCTTTCATATTTTTGGCAAAGGCTGGTGGGTCTAGGACAATGACATCATAATCCTGCTCGATTTCCCTGATGTATTTTACCACATCCGCTACTTTGGATTCATGCTTGCCTTTTAGTTCAGGGTTGAGGACCAAGTTCTTTTCTGTTAATTCAATGGCCTTAGCTGAGATATCTACAGAGTGAACTTCTTTGGCGCCAGCTTCTAAGGCTGCTATAGAAAAACCACCAGAGTAACAGAAGGTGTTCAATACTTTTTTGCCTTTGCTATAAGACCCGAGTAGTTTTCTGTTTTCTCTTTGATCAATAAAAAAGCCAGTCTTTTGGCCCTTTTCCCAGTCGATTTCATATTTACTACCATTTTCAACCACAATATTGGTTTTAGGCATTCCAAACAAAAATTGGTTATCAACTGCCATTTGACTTTTAGAAAGCGTCTCGGCACTTTTATCATAGACCGCATCCAGTTTTTCTCCCAAAACTTTTTGTAAAGCAATTGAGATATCGTTTTTGTGCTCATACATACCGATGGTATGCGCCTGAATTACAGCTGTCCCATTATAATAATCAATGATCAAACCCGGTAGTTTGTCCCCTTCTCCATGTATCAACCTAAATACATTTGTTTGTTCACTGTCTACCAAGCCAATTTTTGACCTCATTGAGTAGGCTGCTTGGATTTTTTCTATCCAGAAACCCGTGTTTATTAGCCGATCTTTAAATGAGATTATTCTTACTGTGATAGAGCCTTGCTGGTAATGTCCAATGCCCAAAAAATCGTTGCGGTTACTGTAGACACTTACCAATTGGCCATTAGTGATTCCTTCATCAGCCTTGGCAATGGCACCGGAGAAAACCCAGTGGTGCTTTCTCTTCAAGGATATTTCCTTGCCTTTTTTAAGTATGATTTTGGGATAATTTGTCATATTATTTGAAGATAAAAATCCCTTTTTGTGTTTGGCTTCATACACCAATCAAAAAGGGATTTATCAGTTTATGTATAAAAAAAGCGATTAACCTTTTTGGTACATTTGATCTCTCAAGGCTTTGATTTCATCGCTTTCCAAATAATTATCATAGGACATTCTTCTATCTATGGTGCCATTAGGGGTAAACTCTACGATTCTATTGGCAGTAGATTGAACAAAGGCATGGTCATAAGATGATAACAATACAGTACCGTTAAATTCTATGATAGCGTTGTTAAAGGCAGTGATTGACTCCAAGTCAAGATGGTTGGTTGGTTCATCCATGACCAATAGGTTTGGATTTTGCAGCATCATTTTGGAAACCATACATCTCACTTTTTCACCCCCAGAAAGAACAGAAGCAGATTTTAAGGTTTCCTCACCGGTAAATAGCATCCTGCCCAAGAAAGTTCTCACGTAAGCTTCTTCCTGATTAGAGGAATACTGCCTTAGCCAATCGATAAGGTTTAGGCTTGTGTCAAAATATTTGGAGTTGTCGTTTGGAAGGTAAGCCTTATTAATGGTAACCCCCCATTTGAATTCTCCTTTTTGGACAGGAATCTCTTCCATGATTGTCTGGAAGAATTTATTTACAGCTTGTTTGGTTTTGGAAATAAAGGCTATTTTATCTCCCTTGTCTACCATTAGGTTGACGTCTTTGAAATATACAGTACCATCATCTTGTAGGCTCAGTTCCTCTGTCATGAAGATTTGGTCACCAGCTTCTCTTTCTGGTTTGAAAATAATACCTGGGTATTTTCTCGTAGAGGGCTGGATTTCGTCCACATTAAGTTTTTCGAGCATTTTCTTTCTTGCCGTAGCTTGTTTGGACTTAGCCACATTGGCAGAGAATCTTTCAATAAATTGCTGAAGTTCCTTACGCTTCTCTTCCACCTTTTTGTTCTGGTCAGTTTTCTGCTTGGCAGCCAGCTGGGAAGATTCATACCAGAAGGTATAGTTTCCAGAATATATTTTAATCTTACTAAAGTCAATATCAACGATATGAGTAGATACTGAATCCAAGAAGTGACGGTCGTGAGATACTACGATTACGAGGTTCTTGAAATTAACCAAGAAGTCCTCCAACCAGCTGATGGTGTCGGCATCCAGATCGTTGGTGGGTTCATCAAGGATCAAGATATCAGGATTTCCAAACAGCGCTTGGGCTAGCAAAACCCTTACTTTTTGGTTACCGGCAAGCTCCTTCATTTGGACGTAGTGAAGATCTTCAGAGATGCCAAGGCCAGAAAGCATGGCCGCTGCATCTGATTCAGCATTCCAACCATCCATTTCAGCAAATTCCGCTTCCAATTCAGAAGCCCGAATACCATCCTCTTCAGAAAAGTCAGGTTTTAAATATATCGCATCCTTTTCTTCCATGATCGAATAAAGCTTTTTATGGCCCATGATGACGGTTTTCAGGACTTCGATTTCATCAAACTCAAAGTGGTTCTGTTTCAAAACAGCCATACGCTGTCCTGGAGTAATATTGATACTTCCTGATGTACTGTCCTGATCTCCGGAAAGGATCCTTAGAAAAGTAGATTTTCCGGCACCATTTGCGCCGATAACACCATAACAATTGCCTGGAGTGAATTTGAGGTTTACTTCGTCAAAAAGGGTTCTTTTTCCGAACTTTAGGGAAAGATTATCAACTGAAATCATGAATTATTTAGCTTCTATTTTTACAAGTGCCAAAGATACAAATTTTATTGGGGCTGGGAATCAAATTAGCTGTTAAATCAAAAGAGAGAAGAGCCTTTATTTGAAGAAAGCTTCTACTGTTTTATTATATGGGATTGTGGATGTAAAAAATCCCGGGAACTGAAAATCAGAACACCGGGATTAATTGTATAAATCGGCTGTCAATCAATATTTATATGGCCATGGAGTGTTGTTCTTCTTCTAAGGCCTTTCTTTTTCTTTCTGTTTTTTTTAAGTAAGTATCCACAATTAATGTCAGTAATCCACCTATTGCACAGAAGCTCATCATGATTACCATTGGGCTAGCAGTATCATTGTGGAAAATACTGACGGCTGCAGAAACCACACCACCCATTGCCATCCTCATACTTCCCATCATGGCAGCAGCGCTTCCTGCATTTCTGGAAAATGGAGCCAGAGTCAAGGCAGCAGCATTTGGGTTACACAAACCATGTCCGGTTAGGAAAACAAACATGAGTGTTATCAAAGTATAAACATTCAACCAATTGTTCCAAACTCCAAGGATCATGATAAATCCAATGATGGTTTGATAAGTCAAAGCCACTTTGATGATTTGCTCACTGCTGAATTTCTTTAGTAATATATGATTCAACTGAGTGGATCCGATCATGGCCGTAGCCAATAAAGCGAAGATCCAGCCGTACTGCTGTTCAGAAACTTGATAGATGTTCATAAATACATCAGCAGATCCAGAGATGTAAGCAAAAGGCGCAGCACCAGCAATGCCACCAATCAACATATATACCAAGAACTGACGGTTTTTGGTTACTTCCACATATTTCTTTACAACCTGGTTTGGCCTTAATGAGATTTCATTGTCCGGAGTGGCACCATCAGGTAGGAAGAAATAGGAGGCAACAATGATTACCAAAGTAATGCTGGCTAGGATTAGGAATACCGTATTCCAAGAATAATGGGCTGTTACATATCCTCCAAGCGTAGGTGCGATCATTGGGGAAACCGCAATGACCAACATTAACAATGCCATTGCCTGGGCGGTTTTGTTTACTGGAAAAACATCCCTTACCATAGCTTGGGCAGCGACCATCCCGGCACAACCTCCGATCGCTTGAAAGAAGCGCATGATAATTAAGTTTTCAACATTTGTAGTGTAAGCACAAGCAATTGACGCCAATACATAAATGATGAGGCCAACGTACAAAGGTTTTTTTCTTCCAAATCGATCCAATAAAGGTCCATAAAACAATTGACCGATGGCAATACCAATCAGATAACTTGTAAGAGAAAGCTGCACATTGGCAATGTCAGTCCCTAAGTTCTTCGCAATGGAAGGAAAACCGGGAAGGTACATGTCTATCGAAAAAGGGCTGATAGTGCTCAATGCACCCAAAATTAGAATAATTACAAAATACTGCTTCTTGCTCATATCGCTTTCTCTTTATGCTCACATTAAAAAAATAATGCGATTTAATGTAAACATGATTATATTCTGCTTAGTTCGTAAAATTACATATGTTTTGTTGATTATTTATTAAAAATGAATTGATTGTGATATATATATATTAATGAAAAGTGTGGTTTTGTAGAATTATATATGTTGAATCCATCAGCAAAGAGTTGATTCATTAGGGTAACTGTTCTTAAAGAGCAATTATAGTTGTTGAGAAAAAAAATTGAAAAGCGATTCAATAAGTGTATAATTGCTAAATTATGCTACAAAAGAAAGTAGTATTTAGAGAATTTTACTTGATCGATAGTCTCTGTCAATTGATAATCACTTTATTAGCTCCTTTAATTCATGAGAACATTTAAAGTACTTTTTACTTTAATTTTGCTCAGTTTACTAATAAACCGAACGTCCTACGCTCAGTTAACCACTGTGGGAAAAGAATTTTGGTTTGGGTTTATGGAAAACAATACAGATGGCCAAAATGGAACGGCAGTAATTGTCATTTCTGCGAATGAACCCGCTCAAGGAACAATTGATTTAAGTAATTTTCAAGCGGGTTTAACCTATAATTTTAATCTGCAAACAGGCCAGAACTATACCTTAAGAATACCAGAGTCCCAACAGGATCTGTTACACAGAAACTCTGGTAGAATTGAGAATAAAGGAATTCATGTTATTTCTGACGGAAAAGTTTCTGTTTATGCTTTCAATGAAAGGTTAAGAAGTGCTGATGGAACTGTGGTGTTGCCTGTTTCTACTTTAGGAAAAGATTATTATGTGGCATCTCACTATGAGACCTCACCTGGAGGTAATCTGGGAGTGAACTTCAACGAAAACGATGAAAGCTTGATGTTGGTTGTCGGGGTAGAAGACAACACAACAATAGAAATCACACCAACACAAAGAACCCTTGATGGAAAAGCAGCCAATTCGCCATTTCAAATCGTATTGAACACAGGTCAAAGCTATCAACTCAAATCGAAAAGTGACTTGACAGGAAGTAGGGTGAGGGTAATTGGTAGTAATGCGGATGATTGTAAAAATATTGCTGTTTTTGGGGGAAACAAATGGACAGGGGTAGGAGAGTGTGGCTCAGCAAATGACCACCTATTTCAACAAATATATCCTATCAATACTTGGGGACTTGAATTTATCCACATTCCTTTGAAGGATAGGTCATCAGGAGAACTGGTAAAAATTATAGCGGCTGAGGATGATACCCAAATAAGTTTTGATGGTGTGAATGTGGCTACTTTGGATCAGGGGGAATTCAGAAGTTTTAATTTTGGTCCTGGCGACATCAAGTTTATCAAAGGTAACAAACCCATTTCAGTTACTGTGTATTCGAAAAGCCAAGCCTGTAATATTGGATCGGCACTCCACTCTAATCTAGGCGATCCTTTTATGATCTCTTATAGTCCTAATGAACAACTGCTCAAAAGTATCACTTTTGAAGCCATGAATGTGGTGCAGATACAATATAGTTATGTAAACATTATAGTCGCCACTAATTCTGTGGATAAAACCATATTGGATGGAAATTTAGTAGCGAATGAGTTTGATCCTGTCCCCAGTAATCCAGCATATTCTTATGCCCGGATAAATATTGGAAGTGGTTCTCATAAGCTGGAGAATAGTGATGGTTTTATTGCTTATGTTTATGGTTTTGGTGAAATAGAATCGTATGGCTATTCTGTGGGAGCCAGTCTGGAAAATCTAAATTTCTTGGTGGAGCCGTCCTATGAATTTAAAGTAAATGGTGAAAATGTAGCTTGTCTTGACCAAGAGTCAGTATGGAGCATTGAACCTGAAAATCCCATTTTCACTTATTTTACTTGGGATTTTGGTGATGGTTCTCCCATAAAAGTAGGCCAAGAAGTTGACCATACTTTTGAAACTTCTGGAAACTATACAGTGAAAGTTGTTGCTTCAATTAGTGAAAATTCCTGCGAACAACAAGAGAATATCGCCTTTGAGGTGGATGTTTTAGAAACGGTTGGTGAGCTGGATGGTCCTTCCATGGTTTGTCCAGATGTTGAGGAGGTTACCTATAAATTGGTGAATACGGAAAATATCGCCAGAGCAGAATGGGAAGTTTTTGGTGGCACAATAACCAGTACAACCGACTCAACTGCTACTGTTTTATGGGGTGAAACTAGTGATAATGCATTTATCGTTGCCTCTCCATTTACTGAGGAAGGTTGCCCCGGGGAAGTCATCCGAACTGATGTGATTATTAACCAACGCATAGAGCCTTTAGCACCTGAAGGAGAAACATCTATATGTTTTGATATCAATCAAATTCATTTGTATACAGTTTCAGAAATAGTGACCAACAGAACTTATCAATGGTACATTCAGGGAGGCCAGATTGTTTCTGATGAAGATCAATCAGAAGTGGAAGTTATTTGGGACACTCCTGACCTTTCAGGACAAATATGGTATGAGGAATTTAGCCAGTTAGATGCCATGTGCTCGGGTGTTTCAGAAGTTTTAAATGTTGTGGTACACCAAGCATTGGTGAGCAATTTTGAGGTTACCGATGTCCTATGTTATGGTGATAACAGCGGAAAAATTCAACTAGATGTTGAAGGAGGGGTTTCTCCCTATCGCTATGAGTGGAGTCATGATGCCAGCCTTAATCAAAATATTGCCAGTAATTTAGCTGCGGGGGATTATAGTGTCATTGTGACCGACAGTGAAGGTTGTCAGGTCAGTCATGAAAGCATTGTAATCAATCAACCTGAAGATCTTTTGGCTAATGTTACATCAATTAGCGGGACTAGTTGTTATGGAAAATCAGATGGAAAAGTGAGTATTTCGGTAACTGGCGGAGTGGGACCATACCAAATTGATCATGAAAATGCTTCCATCCAAGGCGGAACCATAAACTTATCTGAAGTAGCAGGAGGAGAGATGGTGTTTACACTTACTGATGCAAATGGTTGTGATATCCCTATTCTAGTAACTGTACCGAGTCCGGAGCCACTGTTGGTGGATGTAGAAATAGTTAAAAGAAGTTGTCCTGGTGAAGCCAACGGAGAATTATTGGCTGTGCCAAGAGGAGGAAATGATCCATTTACCTTTACCTGGGATTACGAACAGAGCCAGGGGGCTACATTGAGTGGCATTCCAAAAGGTATATATACAGTCGAAGTATTGGACAATAATGGATGTATTAGCATAGGATCGGCAGAACTTGAGGAAGAAGCCCCTGATGTCAGGTTGCCAACTGGCTTCAACCCTAATGAAGAAGGAGTGAACAGCCTTTTCCAGCCTATATCCAATTGTTCTTTAGACTATCATTTATCCATTTACAATAGGTGGGGAGAGCTGATATTTAAGGCAAAAGAACCTTGGGACGGAAAGATTGATGGTAACGTAGTTGCTGATGGAAGTTATACCTACCTATTGGAGTATAATTTTGTTTTGGAAGGGGAGAGCCAAACCGTCCAAAAGAGAGGAGTTTTTACAGTTTTAAGGTAATTCATAACTTATTTTAATCGGTAATGAAGTTAATTTATTTCTTTTCCTTCACTTTTAGGGACTATATCCAAATTACATTACCTTATTAGTATCTGGTGATTTTTTACCTAATAGGTGTTGATATTGTCAAGTTCTTTTTTTTTAGGTCAAACTTTAAAATATATTGCATCAAAATTATTTTTAGATTTTTCAATTTAATTTTTTGTTTATAAATGTAAATAAAGTGTGCCTCTGTAGCACGCATTCAAGGTTTTTTGATGAACTAGAGCATTCTTCTTTTCACTTTTATCCAGTATATTAAATTAATAATTGACAAAATTGGCAATCGGGAAGATCTGTTAAGTGAGGCTTAAATGTTCATAAGCCCCTGCCTGATTTTGGATATTGTGAAGAATGAAATCACCAACTATTACCAATTTATATCCAATTTTTCATATGAAGATCAGGGTGTATGTATATTTAATATTTTTAATGTGGGTTGGAATGTCATGGCATACTTACGCGCAGCTCACCACTGTTGGTAAGGAATTTTGGGTAGGTTTTATGGAAAACAACACCGATGGGTTAAACGGAAGAGCCGTTATCGTGATTTCTGCTAATGAGTCTGCTAAAGGTACCATTGATGTGAGTAATTTTTTAAATGGCTTGACTTATCATTTTGACTTGCAAAAGGGAGAAAGCTACACCATGAGAATCCCTGAGTATGATTTGGATTTACTTCATCGTAGTTCTGGTATTATAGAAAATGGAGGAATTAACATTACTTCAACAGGAAATATTTCTGTTTATGCTTTTAATGAAAGGTGGAAAAGTGCAGATGGAACTGTGGTTTTACCAAAAAGTACTTTGGGAAAGGATTATTTGATCACCTCTCACTATGAAGTGACCCCCAATAATATCCCAGGTCAAGACATGAATCAAAATGATGAAAGCCTTTTTTTAATTGTTGGGGTAGAGGATAATACCCGTATTGAAATCACTCCATCCGCAAATACAATAGATGGCAAAACTGCTGGAATGTCTTTTGAAATAACCTTAAATTCTGGTCAAAGTTATCAACTAAAATCCAAGGCGGATTTGACAGGTAGTCGGGTAAGGGTAGTAGGAAGTAGTTTGGAAGATTGTAAAAATATTGCTGTTTTTGGAGGAAACAAATGGACGGGGGTAGGGGAATGCGGCTCTGCGCCCGATAACCTGTTTCAGCAAATGTATCCACTTAATACCTGGGGAAAATCTTATATTCATGTGCCCTTGGAAACACGTTCTTCAGGGGAGTTGATTAAGGTGGTAGCTTCCGAAGATAATACAGTAGTTAATATTGACACTGATTTTGTAGCAACTTTGAACAAAGGTGAATGGAAAGCATTCGATTTTGGTCCAGATAAATTGGTAACTATTAATTCCAACCATCCCATTTCTGTGACGGCTTTTTCAAAGAGTAGAAACTGTAATGTTGTAGGAGACCCATATTACGCTTTTGGTGATCCCTTTATGATGAGTTACAATCCTAATGAACGATTATTGGAGGACATAACTTTTGAGGCAATGAATGTAGTGCAAATCTCTTATCATTTTGTTAATGTGATCGTAAAGAAGTATGCGGTAAATCAAACGGTTTTGGATGGAAATAATATTGCCCATGCCTTTCAGCCAGTACCGGGCAATACAGAATTTTTTTATGCTAAGATCAATATTAGCGGAGGTGTACATCACTTGAACAACCCTGAAGGTTTCATTGCTTATGTCTATGGTTTTGGGGACTTGGAGTCCTATGGATATGCTGTGGGCGCAAATTTAGAAAATCTGGAATTTGAGACAGCTAGCCATTACGAGGACTTTGAAGTGACAGGGGATAATGTGACTTGTTTGGGAAATGAATTTTCTTGGACTGTTAAAGCTTCAGATCCTCGATTTGATCATTTTACTTGGTATATCGGTGATGATAACAATGGAATTGAAGGTGATAGTATCAGGTACTTATTTGAGGAACCGGGGAATTATCAGGTCACTATCCTAGCAAGCGACGGAGAAATTATCTGCAATGAATTAGAGGAAATTAGATTTGAGGTAGAAGTCTTGGAAACCAAGGCTGTAATAGAAGGTTCTTCTGTAGTCTGCCCAGCAGATAATCAAGCCAAGTATCATCTTTTGGAAATGGACAACATATCAAAAACCGAGTGGTTGATCACAGGAGGAGAAATCATTGAATCTGATTTGGCTTCTGCCACTGTATTGTGGGATGCTTCAAGTGACAGTAGTGCTTTAAGTGTTATCCCTTATACCTTAGAAGGATGCCCAGGAAATCCAATCGAGAAGGAAGTGAACTTTTTGATGATGGCTCAACCCGGTCCTCCTATTGGCCCAACCGAGATCTGTTATGATCTGGAGATATCACATTTATATAAGGTGAATGAACATGATGATACTTATGGTTATCAATGGCACATAGTAGGAGGGGAATTTGTTTCTGATTCCGATGGTAAACAAATAGAGGTGAGGTGGAATACACCCGAAAGTCAAGGTGAATTATGGTATGAAGAGTTCAGTTTGGAGAATCCCAATTGTATAGTAGCTTCTGAGAAGCTTGAAGTAAAAATTCGTAGTGATTTTTCAGCAAGTTATAATTCAGAGAATGTTAGATGCAATGGGGCTAGTTCAGGTAAAATAATGATCAATCCAGTTGGTGGAATAGCTCCTTATAGTTATACATGGAGCCATGATAAAAGTCTTACAGGACCACAAGCTGTAGGTTTAAAAGCAGGAAGTTATTCAGTGGAAGTGTTGGATTCTCTAGGCTGTAAAACATTTGTTGATAACATTCAAATCGAAGAACCAGAAAAACTAGGTACCACTATATTGTCCAATCCTGGGACTTCTTGTTATGGGAATGAGGATGGAAAGGTGATTTTGAAGGTATTCGGAGGAACTCCACCTTTTTTTACAGATTTTCCAAATTCTAGCGTAGTTGGTGACCAAGTTTATTTAACCAATTTGACTGCAGGCACACAGAATCTTGAAATATACGATGCTTTTGGATGTGTTTTAAGTTATGAGTTAAACGTTCCCCAGCCTGAACCACTAACCATTGAAGTTGAAGTCTTACATAGGAGCTGTCCTGGAGAAAGCACTGGAGAACTCTTGGCCGTACCATCAGGAGGAACATTTCCCTATCAGTATACCTGGGATTACCGAAGTGTAATTACTTCAAGCTTGTCGGGAATCCCTGATGGTAATTATATGGTAACTGTTCAGGATGCCAACGGCTGTATAAGTTTTACCAATACCATGTTAGTAGAAATGGAGCCCCAAGTGAGGATGCCAACAGGATTTGATCCAAATGACACAGCAGATCAAGAGCTTTTTGGGCCAGTATCCAATTGTCCGGTAGACTTTTTCTTGATCATCTATAGCAAGTGGGGTGAGCCTATCTATGCTGGCTCAGAAGGTTGGGATGGTATGATTAAGGGAAAAGCAGCTCTGCCTAGTACCTATTCGTATTTATTGGAATACAGTTATACTATTGATGGAAAGTCCTACCAAGTTCAGAAAAGGGGGGCATTTACCATAATTAATTAATCTGATTACCCGAAACGACGCCAGTGACCTTTAATTCATTGCTTTGGTAGTCAGGTGTCCGAAGACCGAAGTTGTGGATAACTTAATCAAAATGATCATTTGGACACCCCTTTAGTCTTTACTTGAATAACTGTGGGGATCCATTTTTTATTCTATATATCCGCTATTTCACCAGTACATTTACCCCTTCAAAACATTCTCTCAAAAACAGCTCAGATCTCATAGAAATGATTGTTTAATCCTTTCTACTGCCCTTGCTAGGTCCATGGAATCTCCGTTGCGGGACGGACAGGCAGTGGGAGTCAGGTTACTGGTGTGAAATTGGTCCATATTAATGAATGTAACATTTTTAACATTGACTCTTTAACCCATATTTAACCCCTAGTTAAGCCGTGTTTATCCCGTGTTTATCCCGTGTTTATCCCGTGTTTCTCTTATCAGTGATTCAGGCTTGTCTACACCTTAAGTCCTGGAAAAACTTGGGTACATCCCTTTCAATGTTTTGGTTATAAGAACCTTGGGAATCCTTCTGTCCCTCATCGCGATAAGCCAATATTTTTCCAACTATTAAGGAGCTGAATGGATGATTTGATTTTTCGAATTGTTGGGGGATCAGATACCTCAGATAAGATTTTCTTACAACATATTTCGATGAACACAAAGGTTGCTATCCTACTTGGGTCAAATTGTAGCATCGGGCTTTAATAAATGCATACTGAAGAACGGCTACATTCTAAATGCTTGAGTTGATCCATTTAATAGTTTAAACAAATGATTTATGTGCAAGGAAACATTTTTAATAATAGGTACATCCGCAACTGTACCAGAAAAGATTAAAAGCGAATGGAAACGATCGTTTTGTTTGATTGAGGTATCCACTGCTTCAGGCTTCAGTTCTATCTGGCAGTTAGACAGGCTTCCGACCACTTAAGCAAAGAATGTATGGTTACTGGCGTCATTGCGGAAAATCAGATTGTTTAATTACATCAACAGTGTTAGTAAGTCAAGGTTGTCATTCAGGTAATTATATTTGAACCTATTTTCTTTTAACCTCTCAAATATTTCAGAAAGGTCATTAGGGTTTTTCAGTTCAATTCCAACCACTGCTGGACCATTTTCCCTGTTATTCTTTTTGGTAAACTGAAAATAGGCGATGTCATCATTTGGTCCCAAAATTTTGGAAACAAAGTCTTTAAGGGCTCCTGGACGCTGTGGAAACTGAATCATAAAGTAATGCTTCAATCCTTCATATATCAATGATCTTTCTTTGATCTCAGCAGTTCTCATAATGTCATTGTTGCCACCACTAACAACACAAACCACATTTTTACCTTTGATCTTTTCCTTATCATAAAGAGAAAGTGCTGCCAAAGTCATCGCACCAGCAGGTTCTACCACTATTCCTTCATTGTTATAGAGGTTTAGGATCGTGGTACAAATTCTTCCTTCAGGCACCAAAAGCATTTCGTCCAGGTTTTTTTGGCAAATAGCAAAAGTAAGATCACCTACTTTTTTGACCGCTGCGCCATCTACAAAGCCATCTATTTCCTCCAGAATGGTATTTTTGTAGTTTTGAATTGAAGTCAACATGCTGGGGGCGCCTTCAGGTTCAGTTCCTATTATCTTTGTTTCGGGGCTTTTTCGGCCAAAATAGGTAGAAACTCCAGCGGATAAACCACCACCTCCAATAGGAAGAAACAGAAAATCCACAGGAAAATTGGCTGCCTCTAAAATTTCCTTTCCCACGGTTCCCTGGCCTTCTATAACTTTATGATCATCAAATGGGTGAACAAATACGGCACCTTTATTGGAACAATAGTCTGATGCTGTTTTGAAAGCATCGTCATAGGTATCTCCGCTTACCACAACCTCGACCATTTCTTTACCAAACAATTTCATTCGGTTGATTTTTTGGGCGGGGGTAGTGGAAGGAATGAAGATAGTTCCTTTGATCCCCAACTTTTTGCAAGCAAAAGCAACTCCTTGGGCGTGATTTCCGGCACTAGCACATACAACCCCTCTTGATTTTTCTTCTTCAGTCAATGAAAAAATCTTATTATAAGCTCCTCTTATTTTATATGATCTTACAGGTTGAAGGTCTTCTCTCTTTAAATAAACATTGCAGCCATAGTCTTCGCTTAGCTGTTCATTGAATTGTAAAGGGGTGAAGTTGGTGACATCACTTAAAACCTGGCTTGCGGTATTAATACCCTCAAAAGTAACTGGATTCATATTTAGATGAAGCTGAATTTTACAGACAGCAAATATACGGGCATAATTATGCTTAGTGAAATTAATTGAATGTTTAGTGAATTAGGAATTTTAAGAAAGTAAAAAGACCATAAAACATCTATTGAAGGATTAAAAACGGTCAGAACGGGTTTACATTAACTTTTTTTTGAAAATTATTAACCTGAAAAAGAGGAAGGTAAGGCTTTGGGGTCTTTTTTTTTCTAAAGAGGTTTTGCATTAAAAATAAGAACTACTACCTTTGCATCACTTCAAACGAGAAGAAAACATAAAAAGCAATACGGAGTGGTAGTTCAGTTGGTTAGAATGCCTGCCTGTCACGCAGGAGGTCGCGGGTTCGAGTCCCGTCCATTCCGCTTAATTTCTTAAAAAATTCCAATCATTAGGAGTGGTAGTTCAGTTGGTTAGAATGCCTGCCTGTCACGCAGGAGGTCGCGGGTTCGAGTCCCGTCCATTCCGCAAAAGCCTTACAGCAATGTAAGGCTTTTTTGGTTTTAAGCAGACTTATGTTAAGATTCGGAAATAGCGATCAAGTTAAATTTCTGGATCAAGCAATATTTTTATAAGAGAGGTATATCGGTGTTAAGCTTTAATGGTCCTCTACCTTAAAGTTATTTTTAACCACGGACAGAAATGAAAGATGGTAATGGAGGCATTTAGCTATCAAAATATTCTTGTATCCTCAACTTTTCCGTTTGATCCAAAATAATTTTTGAAAAGGGTATATTTATCAGGCTAGCGCATGCAATTCGCTCAAAACTTGATTATTTTAGATAAAATACTACTTACAGATTAATCATTTTTACTTACCCAAACGCTATGAAATTAATATTGGATTTTGTCAACAAGACCTTGAAGGGAGGTCTTTTTTTTCTGATCCCTTTAGTACTTGCATATATGTTGCTGGGAAAGGCCATCCATCTCATACAACCATTGGCCAACAAACTGGCTGGAGTAATGGATCCTGCCCAAGAAAACTTTCTGGATTTCAGCTATGTCGTGGCAGTGATTCTCTTGGTGATCATATGTTTTGTTTTTGGCTTGATGGCTTCATCGGTAATCGGTGCGGATTTTGTGAGGTGGATTGAAAATCACATTTTGGTGATGTTCCCCGCCTACAGGTTGATGAAGAATACTTTTGAATCAGCTGCCGGGATTACCAAAAACGATAAACTCCCTGTAGTGCTGGTTCCCATTGATGGTTTGATGTTGGCCTTTCTAATTGATGATCTGCCAGATGGGGATAAGTTGGTATTTGTGCCAGGCTCACCAGATCCTTGGTCAGGAAACTTAATTATCTTTAAAAAGGAACAGGTTAAGGAAACCAGCCTTACTCAGCCAGAAGCTTTAAGGATATTAAAGCAGACAGGCATTGGAGAGAAACAAGTTATTGCCAAAGGGGTTTATGGTAAAGAGAACATCTAATTGGATATATAATTTATCGTTCAAAGAGTGAAGACAATTTTCAGAAAAATTACTTAAAAAGTAATTGCCTCTATCCCAAAACTAAAAGGTTGATATTAAAACATTTATAATTATCTTTCTAAGATAAATTTTGATGAGAAGGGCCATAATTTGAAAGACAAGGGAGTCAATGATTTTACTTCGCGATAATCTTTTTATCTTTGTCATGGTTAAAAAATGAAAACATGGTCTTAGAATTTGAAAAGCCGATTGCTGATTTAGAGCTTAAACTTCAGGAAATGAAAGGATTGGCTGAAGGTAAGAAACTTGATTTGTCTGCCGATATTCAGTCTTTGGAAGAAAAAATACAAACTTTGAAAAAGGAAACGTTCCAAAATTTAACCAGATGGCAGAGGGTTCAACTCTCAAGACATGCTGATCGACCATATGCCTTGGATTACATTTATGAAATCACCAATGATTTTATAGAGCTTCATGGGGATAGAAATGTAAAGGATGATAAAGCTATGATTGGTGGCTTGGGAGATATAGATGGAAGAACAGTGATGTTCATAGGTCAGCAAAAAGGACGTAATACTAAACAGCGTCAAGAGCGTAATTTTGGTATGGCCAATCCAGAGGGCTACCGTAAAGCGCTTCGTTTGATGAAAATGGCGGAGAAGTTTGGGAAGCCTATTGTGACTTTAATTGATACTCCAGGTGCTTTTCCTGGTTTAGAGGCAGAGGAAAGAGGGCAAGGAGAGGCCATTGCTAGAAATATCAAGGAGATGTTTATGCTGAAAGTGCCTGTAATTTGTATCATCATTGGTGAGGGAGCATCTGGTGGTGCGCTTGGAATTGCCATTGGAGATAGGGTGATGATGCTTGAAAACTCATGGTATTCTGTGATTTCTCCTGAAAACTGTTCCACTATTTTGTGGAGAAGTTGGGATTACAAGGAGCAAGCCGCAGAGTCTTTGAAATTGACAGCTACTGATATGCAAAATAATAAGTTAGTAGATGGTATCATACCTGAGCCACTAGGTGGAGCACACAAGGACATGAAGGGGATGGCCGGTATTTTGAAGAAAAGTATTTTGGCAGCTCTCAAAGAATTGGATAAAATAAAACCTGAGAAGAGAATTGAAGAAAGGATCAATAAATTCTCTCAAATGGGGGTAGTAAATGAGTAAATACTACCAAGATATATACAAAAAACCTCTGCTAAAACAGAGGTTTTTTTGTCTAATTCACTTTAAATTATTCCATTTAATTTATTGTTTATCAGTTTTTTATAATTAATAAATTATCATGAAACTACACGTAATCAATACAGGTTTTTTTAAACTAGACGGAGGGGCCATGTTTGGAGTTGTGCCCAAATCCCTTTGGCAAAGAACCAACCCTGCTGATGAGAATAATTTATGTACTTGGGCCATGAGGTGTCTTTTAGTAGAAGAGGGAGACCGTTTGGTATTGATTGATAATGGAATTGGCAATAAGCAGAGTGCTAAGTTTTTTTCGCACTATTACCTTCATGGTGATGATAGCCTATCCGGATCATTGAAAAAGGCAGGATTCAATGAATCGGACATTACAGATAACTTTTTGACCCATTTGCATTTTGACCATTGTGGTGGTGGGGTGAAATACAAAGAAGGCTCTGATGAGTTGGAGATGGTGTTTAAGAATGCTCAGTATTGGAGCAATCAAGACCACTGGGAGTGGGCTACCATTCCCAATGCACGGGAAAAAGCATCTTTCCTAAAAGAAAATATTTTACCTATTCAAGAAAGTGGACAGTTAGGCTTTTTGGATTTGGAAAAGCCTGAGTTATTTTCTGGTTTTGGTTTTTTTACGGCAGATGGGCATACCGATAAACAGATGATTCCAAAAATCCAATACAAAGGAAAAACTATTATCTTTGCAGCGGACTTATTACCTTCTGTTGGTCATATTCCAATACCTTATGTAATGGGATATGATACCAGACCTTTATTGACTTTAAAGGAAAAGCAGGCTTTTTTAGAGGAGGCAGCAGAGAAAGAGTACATCTTGTTTTTGGAACACGATGCCGTGAATGAATGCTGTACGGTAAAGATGACTGAGAAGGGAGTTCGCCTAGATCAAACATTTTCTTTAAGTGAAATCTGAAACAAAAATTGGTATAGCGCTTTCTGGAGGTGGCGCCAGGGGCATTGCTCATTTGGGGGTCTTAAAGGCCTTGGAAGAAATAGGTATTAAGCCTTCTTTTGTATCTGGTACAAGTGCAGGAGCTATTGTTGGTTCTTTGTATTGCTCTGGATTTGGTCCAGATGAAATCCTTAATATTATTATTAAAACCAATTATTTCAAATTTTTAAGGCCAGCCATCAGCTGGACAGGAATTTTGAAGATGGACACCATGGAGCAGTTGTACAGAGTTCACTTGCCTGAAAACAGCTTTGAGCGGCTTCAAATACCTTTGACAGTAGCAGCAACAGAACTGAGAAGAGGAAAGGTAGTCTATTTCTCGGAAGGGGAGTTGATTCGACCTATCATGGCTTCTACCTGTATTCCAGGGATGTTTGATCCTATTCAGATTGATGGTAGGTTTTATATCGATGGAGGAGTTTTGAATAATTTGCCTGTGGAGCCATTGGAGGGCAGATGTGATTATATAATCGGTGTAAATTGTAATCATTTACAGGAAGATCACAACATAAGTAATATAAAGAGCTTAATTGAGCGAACAGTGATTATGTCTATGAACTACAATGTTTATAGCAGAAAAAATAAATGTGATTTTTTTATTGAGCCGGAAGGTTTGGCGCAGTATGGGGTTTTTGACCTTAGAAAAGCTAAGGATATATTTTTTGCAGGCTATGAATCAACAAAGCGGTTTATTTCCTATAATGAGGTATTGGTTAAGTTAGGTCAACAGATACAAGAAGAAATTTAGATCAAATGATGAAGTTATTAGCGAGGTTTGTGTTTTGGCTTACGGGCTGGAAGGTAGTAGGAGCTTGGCCAAAAGATTTAAAAAAGGCAGTAATGATTGCCATTCCTCATACCAGTAATTGGGATCTTTTGTATGCCAGGTCAGCTTTTTATATCATGGATGTTCCAGTTAGGTTCACCATAAAAAAAGAAGTGATGGTTGGTCCTCTTGGTTGGTTTATCAGGGGGCTTGGAGGGATTTCCATTGACCGTAAGAAAATAGCTGGAAAGCGTAAACAAACCTATACTGAAGCCATGGTTGAGATGTTGAAAGAAGCAGATGAGTTGGTCGTTATGGTCACTCCCGAAGGCACCAGAAGTTATGCGAAAAGGTGGAAGTCTGGATTTTATCACGTGGCTATGGGAGCCGAGGTTCCTATCGTTATAGGCTTTTTGGATTATAAGAAAAAAGAAGCGGGAATTGGTCCTCTGATTGTTCCAAACGGGAATATGGACGAGCAAATAGAAGAAATGAAAACGTATGGACGACAAGTTACAGGTAAGTATCCTGATCAGGGCATCCGTTAAAAGATTTGGGATAAAAGTAAACGCTATAAGCGTATGGTGGCATGTGGTTTGATTGATTTCTTACATATTTAGTAAATCAAGATACTATGATCAAAAAGATAAAAAAGCTAACAGTTTTTAGGATATTAAAAGACAGTGTTTTTGCTTTTGGTCAAAGTGATTCGATGACTTACGCTGCCAGTACGGCTTTTTACACCATTTTTAGCATGCCCGCTGTATTGATTATTTTATTGAACATAGGAGCAACATTTTATAATAAAGGAACAGTAAGAGAGGAGCTTCTGGCTCAGATATCAAACTTAAGTGGCCCGGAAAGTGCTGAAACACTTGATCAAGTCATTTATAACGCTTCTTTGGATACAGATGGGTTCATTGCCCGAATTATCGCAATCTGTGTATTGGCATTCAGTGCCACTACTGTATTTGTCAGTTTACAAAACAGCATCAACCATATTTGGCATATCAAACCTAAGCCTGAAAAAGGACTAGTCAAATTTGTAGTGAACAGGCTGCTGAGCTTTTCGATGGTGGCTTCTATCGGTTTTATACTGATTGTTTCCTTAGTGGTGGACGCCATGATCGTTATTTTCTTTAATTATGTTTCACAGCTTTTTGAAGGACTTTCATTTTATTTGGCCTCGGCGACCAATTTTATCTTTACCCAATCATTGATGGTGCTGATATTTGGCTTAATGTATAAAATTCTTCCTGATGCTAAAGTAAAGTGGAGGTATGTATGGTTAGGAGCTTTTGTAACCATGTTACTTTTTGCATTGGGAAAATACCTTATTGGTTTCTACATGGGTAATAGTGATGTAGGGGGAGCTTATGGTACTGCTGGATCCCTTGTTATTTTTTTAGTTTGGGTCTATTATTCGGTGATTATTTTTCTCTTTGGAGCCCATATCACCTATTACATTGCTGAAAGGGCTGGAAGGGGAATCAGGCCAATCAAACAAGCTGTTAAAGTTGAAATTAAAGAAATAGAGGATTAAAAGATCAGCTTGTGTAACCACCGTCAGAAGTGAAAATGGCACCGGTTATATAACTAGCAGCTGGAGAAGCCAAAAACAGAGCCAATGCACCGATTTCATCCGTTTCACCAAGTCTTTTAATGGAAAGTCGTTTCATGATGGCTTCCATGATCTGATCATTTCCCCAAAGTGGTTCACTGAATTTAGTTTTGATGACACCGGGACAAATGGCATTGACGCGGATTTTTTGCTGTCCCCAATCTTTGGCGCAAGCTTTGGTCAATGTGTGTAAAGCTGATTTACTTACACTATATATTCCCAATTGAGGTTCAGGAGAAATTGCCCCTATTGAACTAATGTTGATTATGGTGGGAGAAGATGATTTTCTCAAATGGGGTAAGCAAAGTTTCGACAGTTCGAATGGAGCCTTGACATTGATATTCATTACTTTGTCAAACACATCTGAAGGAGTTTCATGAATAGGTCCCATATACGGACTTGTTCCAGCATTATTGACCAAAATATCTATCTGTCCATATAATTCTATTGTTTTATCTACAAGGCTTTGTAATTCATCAGGATGTCCAACATTACAAGTCATTCCATAAACATCGTATCCTTTATTGCTCAAAGCTTTCGTTGCTTTGTTAAGGTCTTCTTGGTCTCTACTTGCCATAATTACCTTGGCTCCAGCTGCCGCAAAGAATTTGGCAATGCTGAAGCCAATACCTCTGCTCGCTCCAGTGATAATTGCTATTTTATTGTTTAGGGAAAATAAAGTTGATAAATTCATGGATGTCGAGGGTTTAACTTGACTAAAAATCTGTTTTTAATTTAAAGAATAAGCTTCAATAAGTAGGCCATTTTATTATTATTTTTTCCATAATATTTTATTTCGTATAAATTCCCATAAGAGATAGAACTATTTGAATCTATTTTAGTGGCAAAGTGATCTGTCATAATCCCCTGTGTAAAAACAAAAAGCCCACTTCAACGAAATGGGCTTTTGTAAGGTAATATGTCAGATTTAGAAATTCGTTTTAGAATAAGCTGCCTTGAACAGCTTTAGGTCTTTGTGCTTGAATGGTTCCTACCAGCAAATCATTGATCAACTTGATAAATCCATTCTGCCAGTTTTCTGTACTTATTTTGATTTCTTTATTTTCATACTCAATGGGGCCACGAAGTCTCTCGTAACCGATCATCATTGTCCAGATTGTATAGAAGGTAATTTCCGGTTGGAGGTCAGGGCGCATACTGCCATCTCTCACGCCGTGTGAAATGATTTGAATGCCGATTTTTGCAGGGTCGTGGTGGATTTCCAACAAATGGGTGAAATTGGGACTTTCGAGGATTAAAGGGTCAATGTGAGTTCTTTTTTCAGCATCATTGTACTGTGCCATTAATCCCATAAAATTGAGGATGGCCTCTTGGTACATTCTATTGTTTTCAGTAAACCTGATGAAGTTCTCAATTAGCATTTTGATCAGGTCTATTCCTGATTTTCCTTTGGTCTTTTGGGTATCCTTAAATACGTCTTTCAATTCCTCAAATGCCTTTTTAGTGACAGCCATATATAGGTCTTCCTTGTTCTTATAATAGAAGTAGATAAGTCCTTTGCTCATTTTAGCCGATTTGGCCACCTCATCCATTTTGGTACTTTGGTAGCCTTTTGAAGCGAATAGCCGAATAGCTGCTTCGAGTATTTCTTTTTCCTTTTTCTGTCTTTCGTAAACTCCCATGTGTACAAAAAGTAAACGTGATTTAAATAAGGTTTAAAGTTATTGAACTTTATTTAAAAAACGATAACTGGACTCAAAAAAAGATAAATATATTTTCTAAATAAAAACCTTAAATAAAGTTAGTTAAATGGTTGATTGTGAGTTGAATAAATATATTGACTTAGATTTAGTTTATTTGGATAGGGGACTGCTAAAAAGTAAAATCGGGAGGTTATATACCTCCCGAATAAAAAATTATGCAGTTACTTTAATTATAAAGTAGTTCTTTTTTCCTTTCTGAACAAGCAAGTATTTTCCCTGAAGTAATTCAAGGTTTTCAGTGCTTGCCTGTGGATCAGATACTTTGATTTTGTTGATACTGACGCCGCCTCCTTGGACCATTTTTCTAGCTTCTCCTTTAGAGCCAAAAATTACTCCTTGGCCTTTATCTCCTAAAAGATCTAAAATACCAGCCAATTCATCATAGTCAGATTTCGAAATTTCCACTTGGGGAACCCCTTCAAATACCTGTAGGAAAGTTCTTTCATCCAAGGAAGCAAGGTCCTCTGTTGAGGACTTTCCGAATAGGATTTCAGATGCTTTTACCGCCATCTCATAGTCAGCTGTTGAATGTACCATGATGGTAATCTCTTTGGCGATTTCTTTTTGAAGTATTCTTAAGTGAGGTGCTTCTGAATGTTCTTTCTCCAAACCTTCAATGGTAGCTTGGTCTAATGTGGTAAAGATCCTGATATATTTGGATGCATCTTCATCAGAAACATTTAGCCAGAACTGATAGAAGGCATAAGGTGATGTTTTTTCAGGGTCCAGCCAAACACTACCGCCTTCAGTTTTACCAAATTTAGATCCATCAGCTTTGGTAATCAAAGGTACTGTCAATGCAAAAGCACTTCCACCTTCTTTTCTTCTAATCAGCTCAGTACCGGTCACAATATTTCCCCACTGGTCTGAACCTCCAAGCTGCATGGTGCAATTCTTGTTTTTCCAAAGGTGGTAGAAATCGTATCCTTGGATCAGCTGGTAGGTGAATTCTGTGAAAGATAGTCCGTTTCCTTCTTCAAGCCTTCTTTTGACACTGTCCTTGGACATCATGTAATTTACAGTGATGTGTTTTCCTACATCTCTGATGAAATCCAAAAAGGAAAATTGAGACATCCAATCATAATTATTAACCAATTCAGCCTTATTTTCTTTATCATCATCGAAATTCAAAAACTTGGATAACTGCTTTTGGATTCCAGCAATATTGTTTTCAAGGGTTTCCATGTCTAGCAGGTTTCTCTCTGCTGACTTAAAAGAAGGGTCACCGATCATTCCCGTTGCACCACCGACCAGCGCAAATGGCTTATGTCCTGACCTTTGAAAGTGTAATAGGGTCATCACACCAACCAAGTGACCAATGTGTAAAGAATCCGCTGTTGGATCAAAACCCAGATAGGCAGAAGTAACGCCTTTATTCAAGTGTTCTTCCAATTCTGGGGTCATGTCCTGGATCATGCCTCTCCAACGCAGTTCTTCGATAAAGTTATTCATATTTTTATTGCAGCTTTTAATCAATTAAAGCTGCAAATATAGGTTTTGCAGCTTTAGAATTAAAGGATTGATTTGATATTTGGCCAAGTCACTGGCAATCTGTTAGCATTAGTCAGCATTGGTGGCTACAGTATCGATTTTCCTTTCCATAACCAATACGATTTTATCACCCTTGGGACTCACAGCCAATCTACTGATATTACCATATCCAGGCATGGAAACACTGGCTATTTTCTCCCAGTCCAGGTTTTTATTCACCTTTTTGATGTAAAGTTCTTGACCTTGGGCCATCAGCATGGTGTTTTTATCTATCCAGACAAAATCATCACTTTCACTTAAGGCTACTCCATAATTTCCGGTATTTTTCTCATCAATGTCATAGAACTTAATTTCATAAGTACTTTTTCCATTTAGGACTACACTTGCACCATGATCAATATAAGTGATTTGGCTAGTCTTGGGTCTTTTTTGAATGCTTCTTCCAACATTCTCAGCTAAAGTGATTACATTATCCCTGCTGTAAGGGTAAACCAGTTCATTGGGTTCTCCTAAAAGATACATGGCAGCGATATTATTATACCAAGCGTAATATCCCACCGGCTCGATATCATCATAAAGTAATTCGGGTTCACCAAAGTTGATAGGGTAGAGCCAAAGTCTTTGCGTGCTGTCCTCTTCGACCGTCACGGCAGAAATGTACTGGCCACAGTCAGTCAATCTTGGAGAAAATTCACTTTTATCCGAGGTTCTGGTCATATTAGTGAAATTTTCTTTGTCAAAACTGTACAGGATGATATCACTGTTTCCTTTTTCATCAATAGAAGAAAAAGCAACCTGCAGATTGTTGATGAAGCAAGGTTGATTGTCATATCCTGCCCTGTCTGTGATTTTCTTGGCACTGCCTGGCACTATGGAAAAATTACCGAAGAAGGTTTTAGACTCAAGGGAGATTAAATCGAAAGATTGCTGTCCATGAACTAATATTGAAGGAATTATAAAAAGAAAGCAGGAAAGAATTGCACTTAATTTTTTCATTTTGGAATATTTTGGCTGAAGTCAAGCTAAATTACGAAAGGATTTGGTATTGTCGAACATGAGTTCAATAATAGTAAAACAAGTGTACGGATTTCTTATTCATAGTGTTCAATACCGATCATTTTTTGTCCGTTTGTGATCATCTAAATCGTGTTAAAAATTGTTAAAAACCCCTTTAGAGCCATTTTTAACAACTGGCATTCTTTTCGTATCTTCCAAACCGAATGACAAGAAACAGTTATCCAATAAAAACATTTCCGACTGAGTTGATATTTTGGTGTCTGGGGATCATAGGTATCTTATTGATCGACACCGATTCAACACAGCATTTCACGTTGTGCCCAATAGGCCTTTTGGGATTTGAATGGTGTCCCGGATGTGGTCTGGGCAGAAGCATGAAATTGTTGATAGAAGGAAACTTTAAAGCTTCGTGGGAAATGCATCCCCTAGCTGGCTTAGCGTGGATTGTGATTCTTTTGAGAATTTTTAATTTAATAAAACATTTAAAAGCAAAAAGAAACTATGGCTAATGTGTTAAAACACCTTCCGGAATTGGAAGGGATGGAATTAGGTTATATTCAAGGTATCCTTAAAAATATGGATGATGAGCAAGCTTCATTGTTTGCGCAAGTTTATAGAGCAAGAAGAAAAGACAGTCAAATGATTCTTATTTTGGCTTTATTGGGCTTCTTTGGGTTTGCCGGTTTGCACCGTTTCGTATTGGGCCAGATAGGATTGGGTATTTTATATTTATTTACTGGTGGATTGTGTTTGATCGGTACGATAGTGGATTTGGTCAACTATAAAAGTTTGGCGTATGAGTACAATATGAAAATTGCTCACGAAACGCTATCCATGATGTCAAATGGCTTTCCACAACCAGGGCCTGCACCATCAACTCCTCCTGCTCCTGAACAATGAAAAATAAAATGATGAAGCATAACTATAAAATCTTAACTGTTGCCCTTGTTTTTGTGGCAGCCCTCTTGCCAGGATGTTCATATTCTCAAATGACCGTGGTGTCAGATATTGAGGAAGTTTTTGACGGAATTACAGCCGTAGAAATCCATGGAGGTCCTTTGGAAGTGACGTATGAAGGAAGAGATCTGGCTACAGAGGTTTCCTTAAACGCTTATCTTGAATCCAATAAATCAAATGGAGTAGAAATCACTTACGAAGTGAAAGGAGACAAACTCTTAGTCAAATGGGAGCAAAGCAAAGGATTTAGCGGTTGGGGCAATTTTCGCAACGAAGGCTTTATCAGTGTTACAGGTCCCAAAGAAATTGAGTTGAAGGTAAACAGTGGATCAGGAACTGCTTTTGTTTCCAATGTAAATCATGAAGAAATCGATCTTTCCGCTGGGTCAGGACATTTAAAAGCCAGTGAACTGAATGTGAGTAAAATTCATTTATCAGTGGGCTCCGGAAAAATAGAAGGAGAAGATTTGATAGGAGATGTTTACTGTAAAGTATCCTCTGGCGAAGCTCATTTGGATGATGTGAAAGGCAATGTGGATGCGATTGGCAGCAGCGGTAAAATTTCTTTGGAGGATATTTCCGGAAAAGTAGATGCCAAGATCAGCTCTGGTAGAATTGTTTTGGATGATATTGGAGAGCTTGGCGAATTGATAGGTTCTTCTGGAAGTATTTCTGCAGACAATGCCGGTTTAGGAGGGGATACCGATTTGAAATTCTCCTCAGGCTCTGTACATATTCAGACGCCTGATAACTTGGACAATTATAATTTTGAATTGGCCGCAAGTAGTGGAAGTTTGAGAGTAGGTAACCAGAAAACAGGCAAAAGTTTGAGAATAGATAATAACTCAAGTAAAACGGTAAGGGGAGCTGTTAGCTCCGGTAATATTACTATCGAAAACTAATAGACTTGAATTAAACAACAATGAAATGGCCAAGGAATCTTCCTTGGCCATTTTTATTTATTCAGTTCCGTAAAGCGCTTTTCCAGCCTCTTCGTATTTATCACCGGCTTCCCATATAGGTTTATCTTCCGCATTGGCAATTTTTTGAGCTGTGAGTAAATAAGATTTCCAATATTTCATGGCATAGTCCAAATCAAAACTATCTACTTCATCTGCGGCTTGATGATAATATTTCATGATTTCTGCGTCAAATGCTGTAAAACCCAAACTAAAAGTAGGGGCAGGGATACCCTTTTTAGCAAAATTGACATTATCAGAGCGATCATATAAGCCTTGCTCAGGGGAGGGATCTGCAGTGGTTTCTAAGCCATATGCTGATACAGCCTCTTTGATATAATGGTCAGCAGATGTTCTGCCCAAGCCTATGACAGTTATGATTTCAGTATTATTATAACCTCCATTATCTATATTAAGGTTATAAATGATTTTATTGAGCGGTACTAAAGGGTGCTCAGAAAAATAAGCAGAACCGAGCAAACCTTTTTCCTCAGCTGTCCATGCACAAAGAAGAATGGATCTTTTAGGAGGATGTTCAGCGAAGAATTTGGCTGCATTGATAATGGCTACAGTACCTACTGCATTGTCTCTGGCTCCATTGTAAATTGTATCACCTTCGGCATTGGGAGAGCCTACACCAATATGATCATAATGAGCAGACAACATCACATACTCTTCTTTGAGTTTTGGATCCGTTCCTTCAATCACTCCAATGACATTTTTACCATTGAAGGATTTATTAACCTTTCCTGTGATAGCAACGGTTGCTTTTGCTGCACTGCCTTTGTCGATAGCTTTGATCAGCGCTCCATCCAAATCTTTGGCCCAGATATAGGGAATTCCGGCTTCTTGACTTTCCCCCTGTGCCAAAGTCATTTGCGGTTTATTGAGATAGTTGGTCAACAAAGTCCAAGGGGTAGTAGGGAGGTTGTACATTTCTATCAAGGCAATGGCTCCTTTTTCTTGCGCTAAAGCTAATTTTTTTCTCCCAGCAGCAAAGAGCTGGGAAGGGCCCATTTTTTCCGGTCCACCCACACGAACAACCAGAATTTTACCAGAAATGTCTTTTCCTGCCAGGTCTTCTTCAAGTCCATAACCTGCTACTACCATTTCGTAACTGCCTTCTAATGATTTGCCATCAAGCACCAATATTGTCTGACCTTGGGTCAATTCTTCGCTTCCTAATTTTAGAGTTCCTGAACTAGGAGGAGCAGATAGTCTAAAAGGAACAGATTGAAAATAGTTGTCTGAAATGGCCTTAGCACCATATTTCCAAAACTGCTCTGAAACGTATCTTGCTGCAATGTCTATCTCTGGTCTAGCAGCATCACGTCCCATTAACTCGTCTGAAGCGAGATACCTAAAGTGGGACATAGCCTCTTTTTCAAGGATGCAATTGTCAATAGCGGATTTTTGAGCTTCAGCTTTTTTGGGTAATAAAGCTGTAATAGCCAAAGCTAAAAAGATTAAATTTTTTTTCATGCGATTGTATTAAATGATCTCTTTATAAATATAGTCTATTTGAGTTTAAAATCAGGTTTTTAGATTGTCAATCCATTTTAAAGTAAGTTGATCAAACTCACCTTAAATCCAATTAGATTAAGTGTGACCAGGAAAATTCCTCTAGCATGCGATTAAAGTAATCCGGTAGGGGCGATTTTACCTTGATTGTTTCTCCTGTAATAGGATGGTTCAATTCATTTTGCCAAGCATGCAACAACATATGGTACATTTTAAAGTGTGTGCGAAAAAAGATATTTTGCCGATTGTCCCCATGAGTATTATCCCCAATAATATAATTCCTTTCATGGGCCATATGGCGCCGGATTTGGTGCATTCTTCCGGTGAGTGGATAAGCTCTCACCAAGGAATATCGGCTGGTGGAATGTCTCGGAGAGCTCTCATAGGGAATTTCAATTTGCCCTAATCTCAAATACTCCGTCCGGGCTTCCTGTAACTCTTTTTTTAACTTTTTCCTCAAAGGATGATCAATCAATGCAGCTTCTTCTTTGGTAAAACCTCTTACTACAGCCAAGTAATACTTTTTTATATCCTTTTGAATAAATTGATCTTGAAAAGGTGGTACGGCCTCAGCATATTTGGCAAACCACAGGATTCCTGATGTTGGTCGGTCAATACGGTGCAGCGGAAAAACTTTTAATCCAATCTGATCGCGAAGGGTTTGTAAAGCATAAACTGGTTCATCATCCATGGCAATGCTGGACCTGTGGACCATCATCCCTGCTGGTTTGTTTACAGCCACATAGTGGTCATCTTCAAAGAGTATACTGAGTTCCATGAGGATTGATTGTTGAATGAAAAAGCCTTTCCTGATCTCAGGAAAGGCATATACTAGTTAAAGTTTGGCAATAAATTAGATCTTTACCCAAGCTTGTTTTTTGTTACTTTCTATGATACGCTCACAAATTAGCAATTCGCGGTATCCATCTTCAAATGTTGGGAAAGAAGGGGTTTCTGGCTGTTTGCCTTCTGCTACGGCAGCATACACTTCTTTGAACATTTGCTTGGAAGTATCTGGAAAACCTTCATTGTGTCCTCCTGGAAAACTGATCAACCCTGCTGCTTCTTGTGTAAATAAGGATGGATCTTTCATCAGGTGCTGGTTGGCGGTTTCTCGTTTCCCTATCCACATTTCATTAGGTTTTTCTGAGCACCATTCGAAGTTGGACTTGGAACCTGCAATTTCAATGTTCAACCTATTTTTTCTTCCAGCATTTACTTGGCTTACGGTCACTGAGCCTTTATTGCCATTGTCAAACCTTAACAGGACAGTAGCGTGATCCTCAGTGTTGATGTCAACTTCTTCATAATCAGATTCGGTAAGCATTTTGCCAGAATAGGTCTCAATGGCCTTTAAAGGTTTCAAACGTGTCTTATGCACGGTTGAAAAATCAGCCATAACTTCTGTGACTTTTAGTCCAGTCACATATTCTGTCAAATCTAAAAGGTGTGATCCGATATCGGCAATGGCCCTGGAATCTCCTGACTTGTCCGGCTCCAATCTCCAGTTGTAATCGGTTTTGAGAAAAAGCCAATCTTGTAGATAGGAACCCATGATGCTATAAATATCCCCCAATTCACCACTTTCTCTCATGGTCTTCATCTGACGTACCATTGGGTAATAACGAAGGTTAAAATGTACTGCATTGACCAATCCTTTTTCCTTTGCTAATGCAACCAATTCTTCCGCTTCTTCAATTTTTGTAGCCAACGGTTTCTCACAAACAACGTGTTTACCCGCTTCTAAAACTGCTTTGGATTGGGAGTAATGGAGGAAATTGGGAGTACAGATGTGCACTACATCAATTTCAGGCTGCTTGAGCATCTCATCAAAAGTATAGGCATTGGGAATGCCCAAAAGTTTGGCCTTTTCCTCAGCGAGTTCCTGGTTTACTTCACACAGGGCAATTACTTCAATGTTGGGGATTCTTCTCAGCGCCTCCAAATGAGCTGGCCCAATAAAGCCAGTACCAACAATGGCCGCTTTGATTGTCTTTGTCATGGTTTTAGGTTTCTATAGGTTTTATTATAAAAGAATGGGCAATAAAGATAGGAGCAAGAAACGTATTTTCAAATTTATCGGTTGCATAAAGAGTAGTTGGGATATTGGGACTATTTAAGGTCAAGAGTTTGTTGTTTAATTTGCCACAAAGGTCACAAAGCTTGCACAAAGAGCCCCGAAGTATTAATTGTCCGACCAAAAACTCTGTGAAACCTCATAGCAGGTCTGTGATTAATCATTGAAGTCTAAAATCTTAATACTCAATTCTCCATATTCAAGATTGTAATCTAAATGTCATCCATACCTCTTTCCGGTACAAAAGGGCCCGTAAGTAGGAGTTCCGCTCTTTCTTGGTCTACTAAATAATGGAGTATTATTCGATCCTTTTCAGTTTCATTGATATTCAGGCAAGCATTAAAAAATACCTTATTGAAGAGAATTGAAATGCTTCCTTCTTGTATTGACTTTTGTTCAATCAATTTTTCAAATTCTGGGAATTCTGCTACCGCTCCATCTATTTTAGTATATAAGGAAAGGAAAATTCTAAGTTCATTTTCATTCGATTCCAAAGTCCTTTTAAGGAGTGAAGTAAGTTCTTCCGAATTGCTTGAAGTAGTAGGATTGGATAGTGTAAAATTCCAGGTTTCTTGCATTTGATTATACTATGGATGGGAGACAAGAGATTGGGATAACAATTAATTATAGTAGGAAGGGAAAATAGGTTAAGAATTATTCCCTTCCTAATAATGCTTTAAATCCATATACAAATTTACTCAATTATCTCCACTTCTATGCCCTCCGAATGACTGCTGAATTCTGGGGCGTACATACACTGAATGGTACTGATGCCATTGGAGAAAATACCTGGATTATTGGCCCGAAGTTCATATTCGAAGACATAGATACCTTTGTTCAGTTGCTCAAAGAAGAAGTTGGTGCTGGCATCTCGGGTGCTTTCATAATAGCCCAATCCATCTTGGTATTTATAGGATGAGAGTACATTGATCGGTTCGAAACCTGCAGCCCGCATGTCTTTCAGGTGTACAAAATCCATATCCCTGTCCACCTTGATTTCTATTCTTACTTTAATTAAATCTCCTACACGAACTTGATTGGAATCATCAATTGCTTCAAAAACTTCCCCGCTGTCTGTATGGGTTTTTACAAATAGTTTTTTCTTGATCTTTAGTGGAGTAGTGGTGCTGCTGTTGATTTTGTTCAGATCTTCAAAATACTGCCAATAAAGCGCTCCCCAAGTGACACCCGCGGTTTCCTTTTTAAATGTGATATTGCCCATTTCAGATTTGATTTCATTTGCATGCCAGGACTTTTTGAAATAGCCTGTACCGGCCTCTTTTCCTATGTTTGGATCTTGGTCAGGATAGATGTTTTCGGTTCCAACGCGTACATTGACGGATTTGGTGATACTCAGCCAATCAGTTCCTTCCAGTAGCAAAGCTTGAACCGCGGAAGCAGTAGCTTTAGTCGTGCTCCAACGATTGGTCTGCTTATGCTTCAGCAACCAAATTTTCATCTGATTGATTATTTCCTGTTGCTTATCGCTCTGTTCATAATCTGTAGCTACTTCAGCAAAAGCCCTGATCAGTAAGGACTGTGTTTCTATGGGAGCCTCACTCCACAGCCAACCTGCTTTATTGGCCTTCCAATACATCCCCAATTCAGGACTGCTAATGCTATTTTCTACCAGGGATTTCATAATGGCCTCTTTAGTGGCATTGGCATGAAGTCGGTGGCTGATCAAGACCATATGGGCTTTGTCCTGTAAATTAAATTCTGCCCAATAGCGCTTTGCCTGTGCTTGATAATAGTTAATAGCTTCTTTTAGTTCCTTAGGATAGACCCTGTCTTTATCCATGGACCTTAAGTAGAGGTATTGAACTTGGGTGGATTGGATATGCTTTCTATTCAGGAAGCTTTGAGCTTCATTGGAGCCCTCAGCTTTATTTTTGCTTTTCTTTTTGATTCGCTCCGCTTCAGCTTGAAGTTGCTTATAATCCTCTTTTATTTGCTGATCTAAATAGCCATTTCCCTTTTTCAATATTTCCTCCACAGCAGGATCAAAAGCAGCTTGAATCCCCATGCTTCTCATTTCGGTAAGTCCAGTAATAATGTATTGTGTGATGCGTCGATTCGCATGTTGACTACCTTTAAACCATGGAAAACTGCCCATTCCGAACTGTATATCCTGCAGTTTATTAATGTTTTTCGACAGTTCATAATTCATTTTGTTCAAGTCAAATAGTAGAGCGATTCTTTGCTTTTGCTCCGATTCAGACTGGGCATCCCTTAGCCAAGGGGTTTCCTGGATGATCAGTGACTTAAGCTCCTGATTCTTTTCCAAGTTGCTTAGCAAGGCATCAGCATTCTGAGTTTTCCATTGTTCGAACACGGCCTTTATCCTGGGCTGATTGTCCACAATATGTTTGGCTACTGCATTGGCAAAGAATCTGGAATAGGTTTGTTCAGAGCATTCATAAGGATATTCCATCAAATAAGGCAAGGCTTGAACCGCATACCAAGTAGGGTTGGAGGTGACCTCCAAGGCCAGGTTATGGTGCCGAAGAGTATTGGATTGCATATCGGTCAAAGCCTCCATTTTAAAAGCCTTCTCTCCAGTATGACTGATCCACATGGGCATGGTCTCGGTCACCAACATGCGATTGGAAAGAACCGGCAGGGCATTTTGTTCTCCGTCAGTAAAGTCGCCCGCGGCTGCCACCATTTTGTATTGAACTGCCTGAATGCCCTCAGGGATGCTGATGTTCCAATGGATAGCAGTATTGCCTCTGCCCATGACTTGAAAATCTTGGCTTGCTAGCTTGTTTCCAAGTTGAGTATCCATATTCTCACCGGTAATAGGATCTATTAGCTCCAGTTTTACTTTACCGATAAGCGTTTGATCGGTGAGATTGGAAATCTTTCCAGAGATTCGAATCTGATCGCCTTCCCTTAAGAATCTTGGCACATTAGGAACCACCATTAGCTCTTTTTGGGTGAGGGTCTCCAAGGATTTGTAAACCACATCAAGGTTTTTGGTATGGCCTAATAACTGAAGTTTCCAACGGGTAAGGGACTCTGGAGCGGTAAAGGAAAAACTGATATTTCCTTCCTCGTCCGTATGCAGTGTAGGATAGAAGAGAGCTGTTTCCCGGAGATCGGTTCTGGCCTTGACCTGATTGAGCTGTTTTTCCAGTTCAGCTTGTCCGGCATGTGTGGTGATCACAATGGCGCCATTGGCAGCCTTTTCTCCATAAATGACCACTGCTTCATCACCCTTCAAAACATTCATGGAAATGATATCCTTTTCAAATCCAGTGTAGGAGCTGGCTACTTTGCCATCGATAATGTAAATAACTCCTTCTGTATTGGAGCCATTTCCTCGAATAGCCACACCAGGTTGTTCAGTTTCTGGTATTTCAAGTACTTCTTCAAGTGCTACATCATCAGCCACCTTAACTACAGCCCCTGTTATGGATTGCTTTCTCTGGGCTGCATAGCCAACTACTACTATTTCATCCAAATTGCTGATATCCCCTGCTAGTTTCACCTTGATTACATTGACTTTTCCAGTAACCAAAGTTTTTGTGCTAATATACCCTATATAGCTAAACTGCAATTGATGCCCACTTTTTGCTTTCAAAACATAGTTACCTTCAATATCGGTTACTGTTCCGGTTTTGTCCGGAGTCCGGATGATGGAAACTCCCGGCAATGGATTGCCTTCCATATCTGTCACCCGACCTTTTACCATGCCTTTTTCTAGACTTGGATCAAATGAAGTATTGATTTCAGGTTTTATGGGCATCCACTTTTCCCTCAGTCGACTCAGGTAGGCATTATTAGCATAGGTATTGGTGAAGTCAAAACCGAACCAGTCAAAATCGGTAAAATTTAGCTTGGCGAGGGAAGTGTTCTGATAAAAGTAATCTCTTTCAAAATAGGCCAAATCGAAACTTGAACCTGTGCCAATGGATAATTGACTGTAATAGGTCTTATTATGGGTTGGATTAAAACTCCAACGGTGTGGTTCAAATTGATCCAAAGAGGCATCATACATACTGGCCAACATCTCAGCCGCAACCTTATCTTTTTGAGGACCTTTGATTTTAAAGGTCCAAGATTGTTGGGATCCTGGTTGTATTTTATCCCTGAAGCTAATCGTTTCGATTTCCAGTTCACGTTTAGGGTAAGGAACATTAACTTTTAACTGACCGATTTTGGCAGAATTGGCGAAGACCAGACTGTAGTGGATGACAAACCCTCCCCAATCGGATGCTTCCACTGGTATGACCAAATACTTATAGTTAGCATCCAGTTGAATCAATCGAGTGCTCTGGATTGTTCCATCTTTCTCGACCACAATGGCCAAAGTCAGGTCTTTGGCAGCGGTACCTATTTGTAATCTTGCCCTATCACCGGGTAGATACTGTTTTTTGTCCAAGCTGATGTCCAACAGTTGATTTTCGGCAACTTTTTTAGCCTTTATATCTAATAGTTTAAGGAATTCCTTGCTTTTCACTTGCTGTCCATATTTATCAAGTGCTTCTACCTCCACAAGGTATTGCCCGTTTGACCAATCTTTGAAATCAGAAAAATAGATGGATTTTGAATTTTCTGTATCAAATTCTGTTTCCCAGACCATTTCCCCTTTGTCCCAATTCTCCACCGTGGATTCTTGATCATAAGGATCATGGGGGAAAAGGGTTTTAAACTCTTCTTTATTCCAACGTTTATAATCAGGAGCGCTCCAAGGATTTTCCCTTAAAACCCGGTCAGGAGCTTGGAGTTTAAAGATTTTTAGTTTGCCTTTTGTAGGTATAAATTCTCCGTTGAGGTTGGTGCTGCTGACTTGCAGGAAAAGGCTGTCTTGCTGTTTTGTCCAGCTAGTTTGAGTTTTCAAATTCAGTACTAGGGCATGGTACCCCACATTGACCGTGGTCTGGGAGCTTCTGGTTTCTCCTGTGATATCCGTTACCTCAACTGTCACTTCATAGTGGAAAACCGGCTGCTGTTCCTTGTCCACACTAAGATCAGGAATAGCTTTGAACGGAATGGTAAACGTTCCGTCTTGATCAGTTTGCAACTCCCCATGGGCAATTTCCTGGGATTGGCCTCTTGGAAAACTGCTTCTGAAAGAATACCAATAAGGCATTTCCACCTTGCGATATACCCGATAAACTACCTTGGCATCGGTGAGCTTGCTTCCTGAAAAAGCCTTGGCTGTTCCTTTCAATTTTATACTGTCATTGACCTGATATTCTTCTTTTATTGGGTCAAAGCTGGCTTCAAAAGTAGGACGTTTGTATTCCTCCACCGAGATATAATGCTCGTTATCGATAAAGTCATATTCATTAAATTGAGCACTGCTTTCCTCATCAAAATCTTCACTTACTTCCAGATAGTATTTTCCTGTCAGGCCGCTTGAAGGCAATAAAAATTCCCCATTGAAAGAACCAAACTCATTGGTCCAAAGAGAAAGAGTGGACACTTCCTCATCATTAACATCATAGAGTGTAACTTCCACAGGTTCTTTTTCCATCACTTCACTGCCTTGCTGTTGGTGGGTGAAAAGAATGCCTTTAAAATAAACCGTTTGTCCAGGCCTGTAAATGCTTCGGTCAGTGAAAAGTTGGGATTTGATGGTAGTACCTGTTTCCTGTTCGGAATAACGTTGATAATAGTGTAAATCGCCGAATAAAGCCTGGTCTTTGCCTTTTTCTACAGTGGCGCTGATATTATAATAATTCTCTTTAAACCTCACCTCAGCAAAGCCATTTTGATCAGTGACTAATCCATCCTTGATAGCAGTATAGTTTCCTTGCTTATAACCATTTAAGCTGATTTTGGCTTTGGAAATAGGGACTCCATTTTTTCTGTCAATAATTTGCATGCGAAACAGATTGCCTACTTTTTGTTGAATGAGTGCCAGGTCACTTACTTGGACAATACCATAAGACTTGTGAATTTCGTTGTCGTTTGGAACTGCTGATCGGCCTTGCACAGTGATCAGATAGGCGCCTTTTGGCATTGCAGGGAAGAGACTTTCCATTCCGTGTACCTGAAAATCTCCTTCATTGATCAAATTACTTTTCCAGCTTTTGGTCAGCTCGAGATTTTCAATGAAACTTTCTTTGAGCTCATTAGAATACTTTTGACCATAGTCCTTTACTTGATCAATACTCAATGGATAAAGTTTAAAATCTAAACTATCCATATTCTTGTACTCAGCCATGATGCGCCCAAGTTGATTAGATGGTAAGTATTTCTCCATCTTTATTTCCAAAGTCTGCTGCTCTATGATCGATTTTAATTCATGAATAATACCTGAAGCAACGCTATTTGGATATTTATGCAGTGATTCAGACAAGAGTTGATGAGCTGCTTTCTTTTTATTTTGATGGGTAATGTCTTCTCCTGCTTCGTATTCCTGCCCAAGTTGATGATAAAGTTTAGCTAAATGATAGGTGACCATGGCACTGATTTCTTGGCCTTTGTACTTATCCAATAAGCTTTTGAGGGCTTTTTCATGGTGGGTTGAGCCATCTATTCCCACATATGACTCGGCTATGAATGCCAGACGGTCCAATTCTGCCATCACCTTGGCATCTGGCATGGAGTTTTTAGAATGAAATTGGATAAGGTCGTGGTATATTATAAGGGTTTCATAAGTAGGAGAGAAGCTGTTCGATTCATAAGGTGGGAGATAGTTCTCTTTTTCAAAAAAGACAGGTTTATCAATCTTAAATGGTGCCACAGGCTGGTTAATGCTACTTTCATCATTTTGATAAAAATCAATGGCCTTATGGGCTAAGAAGTCAAATAGACTAGGTCTGAGAGGAATAGTTTGCTCTTCCTTGTTTAGAATAGCGGAAAATTCTTCTAAAGCTGTATTTTGCAGAAGCTTGGCGTCCTGCAGTGAATACTGGAAATGTTTATGGATAATACTATAAAGGTTCTTTAAATCCCAGGTACGGAAATCGGTACTGTCTACGATGCTTGCTGTATTACTCCTATTATAAAACCTCCACCTGTTTTGCTGGAAATAGGCATGATAAAATTGGGCCAGCATACTCTCTAGGATATTCTTTTCTGGTGCTTGGGCAGTTTTGATTTCCTGTTGAAACTGCTGGATAATACTCATTTGAGCCTCTTCTTCCAGAGTTCTGGCAAACTTGGATTTGTAAATAAGGGCCTTGATCCACTGAGGGGAATTGCCTTCTTCTTTGGCCACGGTATAAATAGAATCGGTAAGCTGAAGGGCGGACTTGGGTAAATTTTTAATCTCTAACTTTTCTACCCGATCCCATTGACTTTGATAGTCGGATTGTGAAAATACAGGAAGGGCTAAAATGCTTAAACAGCATAACAATAAGAATTTTGGCATAAAAGTAATTTTTGATGGGTTTGTAAAAGTCAATGTTTTTTTCAGAAGCAGAATAGCGCGTGCTGCTAAACTAATAATTTAATGTTACGGAGATATTCTACAGAAAGTTGGGTAAATTGTGTTGACCAAAAGTTAATCTTTGATATTTTTGGGAATCTATGAAACTTCCAAGCCTTGCCCAGATTAAAAAAGAGCTTTCCCATTTGCCTGAAGAAGAATTGATTGGCCTGTTAATGGAAACAGCGAAGTTCACTACAGACAATAAGCAATTTCTATTTTTTAAAGTTTATGGACGGGAGAACCCGAGTTTCTTTCAGGAAATGGTAGAAGAAGAGCTTCAGAAAGCATTTGAAAATGCCAATTTGGACCACGCTCATTTTGCCAAAAAATCAGCCCAAGCCATTAGGAGAAAGCTGAATAAATACTTAAAGTTTACCAAGGACAAAACCATTCAGATTGAGCTGATTGCCTTTTTTTGCCGAGAGTTAAGTGATCATGATTTTTTATCCTTTAATCATCCTGTGATCAATAATCTTTATGTCATGCAATTAAATAAGATTGAAAAACTGATAGGAGGTTTACATGAAGACTTGCAGTATGACTATCAGGAACTTTTTGCAGAATTGGCTCATAACATCAATCAATAATTACTTGAGAATACCGTGTATTGGGTATTGAAAAATCACTAAAAACCAGTTAAATTTATAACAAATAGAATAAATTGTAATACATTACCATTTCTTACGCTTAGATTATTTTTCTCCCCAAAGTACTTAAGGCAATAGCTGCGAGTATATAAACTATTGAAGTTTTTGATCAGGAGAATCCAAACTGCCACATTTCTGGAAAAAGGTAAGTCGTCCAGCCCTCACCAAGTCTGGATGGTCTTCATGATAGAAAGATCCAGCTGCATAGGATTGATTCTAAGAACCACACATCGCTAGTTATAATATAAATTTTGACTTATGCATGTCTCCAAGAAAGGGGTTGTCATTTTGACAACCATGGTGCTGATTGCGCTTTCCTTTATGTTCTATTTTTTTGTGTATGTAAAAAGCAATGAAAAAACCCTGATTTCCAATAATCAAAGGGTGCTCAATAATATCAACCACAATATTGAAAACCTGCTGGAAAATAATAGGAAGATCATCAGTAATAGTGATTCATTGAAGAATAGAGGTGAAATTTTCTTTGAATATAAGGATCATCAAATTCTTTATAAACAAATAAGGGATATTACTATCAAGGGCGAGGCTAAACAAAATGATACTGTTACAGTTGCCAGCGAAAAGTATGATGAAATATTTGATAATCCTTTGGTATACAGAAAGGATGTTTTTGACTTTGTAAGTATTATTAAAATCAAGCTGGGGGAAAAGCAAGACCTTATCACATTGTACAGTAACAAGGACATTGGAAGCCTTTATTACTCAAAGGACAGTATTGTCAATGTTTTTCAGACCAAGAATATATTCGAGCTCGACTTAGGCTATGCCAGCTACACAACCTTTAACAGCCTTCATATCAATGATGAAGAAAGCATGATATATGTATGTGGGTTTATTGATGCGGATCGGTTTAATGACGAAAAGCGAGAGGTCTCCGTATTCTTTATATCTTTTGCAATTATATTGGTTATTCTTATAGTGTTGGCCTTACCGATTATTAAGTTGTTCATCATGAGCAATGTAGAAAGGTTGTATATCAAAGACGTCTTCTTTACAGGAGCATCCATAACCATTCTTCCGGCTGTAATTATCCTGCTTTTCATGTTTTTTACCACCCAATTGATACAATCGAGGCATGATACAAAAGTGAATTTAGAGGTATTAAACAGTACCTTAAGTAATAATCTTCAAACAGAATTTCGGAATGTTATTGCGTTGCTGAACATCATCAAAGATCAACTGCCGGATACTTCTGAATTGGACTACCAAAAACTACTTAATAATGAAAAAGAATGGAAAAATGGTAGCAAATATGAGTTTGATCCGATGATCAACCAGTTAAAATCGGTTTCAGGATTTTTCTATAGCCTACCAGATGAGACTGGTATGAAATCAGCTAATGGGCCATATTATGCTGCATTTCATAATGTAAGGGGAAAGGATTTTAAAAACGCCTTACCATCTGAAAATCCAGTTGACTTGGATAAATTGGTTGATACTTTTGGCTACTTTAACTCGATTTTTTGGACCGATTCAGCAGGAAAGGTTAAGATTTATATTTCCAGCGAAAATAAACCCAAACAGTTATCAGACCTTAGTCACAGAAACTATGTGATGAAAAATATCAATGGTGAAAGTAAAAAAATTGACAAAGTACCTATTTATTTTGAGTCCATAAGGTCGGTGAGTGACGGGAATTATGAGATTGGCATTGGCATACCCACAGGACACCCATACCTAAAAGCCTTGGCCTGCAGCTTTTCTTTATCATCATTAATTGACCCTATATTGGATAAGGGATATGGCTTTTGTCTGTTTGACGAAACAGGTAAAACCTTGTTTCACTCTGAAAAGGTGAGAAACCTAAACGAAAATTTTTTGGAGGAAACAGGAGAAAAGTTTCAGCCTTATATGAAAAGTGGCACTTCGGTTTTTGAATCGGTCAATTATATGAATAAGCCGCATTATATGTCAGTGAACAAGCTGGAATTTGTGGATGGTTATTATTTGGCCACCTTTGCTGATCAGCAATATATCAATTCCCCTAATGCTATTGCCATAAACCTTACATTAGAGATGCAATTGGGATATTTGACTTTGCTTTTCCTGTTTTATGCATTGATGTATTTATTCTCAGTTAAAGCCAATAAACTGAGGCAAAAGATATTTATTTTTAATTGGCTTCGACCATACACCTATCCTTTAAATGAGTTTAAAGTAGCCTATATGGTATTGGGATATATCAATGCATTGGGAGTCCTGTATATTCTTATATGTTGGGGAAAGTTTTCAAACTATCCCGATATGTTGATTCAGAAGACCCTTATGATCGGAGCGATATGGATGGCCATCAATTATATTGTTTTATCCAAAAGATTGCCCAATAGTAAGAAACTCTACACATTATTTCATAAGGGAGAAAATACGGTTTCTCTGAGGATTTTATTCATTATCGTAGGTCTATGCTTTATATTTAGTTCTATTCACTTGTATAGAAATCTTCAAATTTCTGCAGTATCTGTAGTTACAGATGTAATATTTATGGCCATCGTGGCCTATATAATTTATTTCTTGTTGGATTATGTCTTAAAGGATACACATAGCCATAAAGAAGTGAAGTCCGGAGAAAAATGGAAGACTTATATGTCATATAAGATATTTGTCTTTTCATTGTTGACATTGATTTCAGTAGTTCCCACTTTTATTTTTTTCTCTATTAGCTATAACAAGGAAAATGAAATACTTCTCAAGTATGCAAAGCATGAACTTGTCAATAAATATTTAGCTTGGGAGGGTGCAAAAGTAGCACAGTACTACGATTGGGTGGAAAACAAGAAGATCGAAAAGGTAATAGGTGCAGAGGAATTTATCAGGGGTATGAAAACAAAGGAAAAACTGTACCAAGCTTATTCTGACATAGTAACTGAAAATGTTGTTTTGGAAACAGGAGGACTGTCAAAAGCTATCTCGTATTTTGATAAAGTTTATCCTAAAATGCGGATCGACTTCAACCAATATGGTAACGATTCAGAAGGTTATGTCAAAGATAAAGCATGTGATCATAAGTGGTATTTTGTAGGGGATGACACTTTTTACCTGATGGGGCAGGGGCAGCAAAATGGGATAACTGCTAGTGGTGATGTAATGTCATTTTCGGCCTTATTGGGAAAGTATAAAATACTGTTTTTAGCGTTAATGGTAGTTTTGGTCATTTTAAACTATGTTTTGTTGCGAGCAACAACCCAGAAAATATTCGGTTTGGACTTTAAGGCTTATGCAGACAAGTTGATTTTGAACAACAACCTTGAAAAGCATGGGGAACAATTAATCCAGATTTATGCAGAGTCAGACCGATTGAGAAGAATCAATGCGAACAATATCCAACTGGACAATTTCAACAATACATTGCTGGTAGGTATCAATGCTTCGCATATCAGGAATATTTACAATTGCCTCAAAAAGGAGTATAAAAACGATTTTTATACACTTGATCTGATGCAGTTACCCAACTTGTTGAATATGGATTTGGATCGTTTGGTAAATGAGTCTTCTTCTACAGGTACTGCCATTGTCAAGGATTATACTTTTGAAAACAAGGAATTGGGTATGAATATTCCCTTGGAGTACCTATTTATTGCTGCCAGGGGAGGACATGATTCATTGAAAAGGGCATTGTCCAATAAATTTGATGCAGAATCATATGCTGGAGCCTTTCCTTTTCAGGTAATGGTGTACATTGAGCATTTTGAATTTGATTATGATGATTTTGCGCTAAATCGCGTTAAACTTAATATTCTACAGCGATTAGTCAATAATCCATCCATTAGAGTGGTAATTTCATCTTGTATCAGTCCGGTCAAAATCTATGAGCATTACGAAGATGAGATTAAGAAATTTGATAAAGCCCTATCAGCCGGAAAGGATGTCAATTTTGAAGAAATGGACCGGTTGAAGTCTGATTATAAAATGTGGCTGTATTTGTTAGGAGGATTTTACCGAATCAGCATTGCTTTTGATCCATTACCAGATAAATGGGAAGAAAAGGTTCTTGCCAGCCATAACAATGAAACCCTAAAGGAGGAATTGAGTCATGGACAGTATCTCAATCAGCTTTACCTAAAGTCAGATTTCTATGCTGAAGATGTTTCCGATGAAGACGTAATCCTGAACATCCAAGAGACTTCTTATTCTTATTATTACTCCATTTGGAATAGCCTTTCCAAAGAAGAAAGGTACATAGTATTTGATATCGCAAAGGATAAATTTGTAAATACCAATAATGTTGATGGGATCATTGACCTTTTGCACAAAGGGATTTTGATATTTGATCATTCGCTGAGGTTGATGAATGAGAGTTTTACCAATTTTGTCCTCTCAAAGGTTAATAGCAATGAGGCCTTGGCAAGAGAATTGGAGTCTAAACAAAAGGGCACTTGGAATACTGCCTCAGCAGTACTTGTACTTGTGGTGATTAGTTTATTGGTCTTTATTTCTTTTGGAAAAGTCCATGTGCTGAGTGAGGTAAATACGGTTGTAGCTTCTGCTGGTGCTGCATTAACCTTACTCTTGAGGTTAGGAGGGCTATTTGCTATAGGTAAGTCCGTAAAAGGATAGGGGAGGAAGGCTGGGAAAAATAGAAGCTAAACAAAGCGGCCGCAATTGCGGCCGCTTTGTTGTTTTGATTTACTGATTCATGGAATCAATTATAATTTATTCAGCTGGAATTAAACCATCTTCTTTCATTTGCTTATAAGATTGTACTGCGATATGTTCTACCGTTTTTTCTACAGAGGAGGGGTTGACGGTATTGGAAATACTAGACCAAACGAGGGAGTTGTCTTTCAAATCGTATAAGCTGGTTTCTATGACATAATTAGTGTCTTCGGTATAATATCCTGGATCATAGTATCCACCGTATCCAAAACCTCCCCAGTAATACGGGTGCATATTCCAATATCCACCCGTATATGTTCCTGGGACATAGTTTTGACTTTTCTCTTTATCCAACAGCTTCATTACAATGATTCCATCAAAGCCTTCAGATTTAAGAATGTCCCCGGTTTTATCTTTATCAGTTGCAGTGGCTTCATTGGTTAGAACTTGATAGGATGGAAAAAGTTTGTCATTTAGTCCAGCTACCTTGTCCTCAGCAATTCTTCTATTGGCCTCAGAGTTACCTAGTACTGCTACAATGATTTTGGAAAAATCAACATCACCCATTTGTACATCTGGGTTTTTCCAAGAACTGACAATTGAGGTAGAGCTCGAGCAAGCACAAAAGAGAAATGCGAATAAGAATATTTTGTTTTTCATGATTGTTGAATATTTTATTTTAACGATTATTTTTCTTCTATTTCTGACATAAGATTATTCACTCCTTCAACGATGTATTTTTTAGCTTTTTCATCATTTTCTGTGATAACGCCTTGGGATATGCCTTGCCATACCATTTTGTCTGTTTCTTTATCTACCAAATCAACGGTAAAAGTACCTTCCTTATAGGTTCCCACTGGTACCTCTTGGACTTCCCAGTGGTAATTTCGTTGGCCTACATACATGAGAGGGTCACTTCTCAGGTCTGTTTCTCTTGTTTGTACTTTTTCTTCCAGAACGATACCGATGTTTACCAATAGATCAGGATTGTCAGTGTCCTGTTCTATGCCCATCGTGGACAATTTACTCTTAATGGCTTCTTTGATCCAATCCACTCGTTTTCCATATTCTGGCATTTCAGTGATATCCAAATCCGTTTTGTAAAAATCAAAACTTTGGTAATCACTGATGCTGAAATCCGGAGCAGAAGAGGTGTCCAATACTTTACCTACAGAACAGGAATCAAGAATAATTGAAACCAATAGGGCACTTGCAATTGCTATGTATGTTTTCATTTTTGGTAATTAATTAGGTTAATGCTAATATTTCCAAGCTAATCCTATTTTGAAATCCAGACTGTTGAAAGGTTGGTCACCAAAAGCACTGTTGTATTGAAGGCCAAGGTTAAGGGCCAGTCCATAGGACAAAGGAGCCATGACACCAACTTTAGGTGCTACTCCAAACTGCATTTTATCATCCTTTACTTGATAAAGTCCCATCTCTACCCAGCGCATGACATAGTATCCACCTATCCCCAAGCCAATATATGGTTGTACCTGACCAGAAGGCTGTAAGTAATAAGTGCCATTGGCTAGGATAGGGATTACATTGGTGTAGTTATATTGTTTGGCACTCAGGGTAACATTATTACCATCTTCTACTACGGTTAGGCTTTGTATTCCATCGCTCGCTTCGTAATATGTGACAATTCCAGTGGCTAGTCCTACAGAAAGATGATCCTGGATATAATAATTGTATTCGATCCCTAAGCCTCTAAATGAGAACTTGCTGGTAAAGTCCTTAGTTTCACCAAGTGGTAATGATGGTAAGTAGTTAAGTTGGAATTCAGAATATCCTTGCTGGGCATTAACTGTGTTAAGTCCCACAATTGTTAGTATTGCTATTAATAATATTTTCAATTTCATCATGCTGTGGGATTATTTGTTCAAATAAGGTGAGTCCGTGAAAATCTGGTCAAGGCCACGATCAATTCTATTATTGAGATTGCTTTGGCTGCCTTCCAAGAGGCCATTTAACCCTCCTGCCCATAAAATAGGAAGTGGATCTGGTTCACTATCAGAATTTGCCGTAGCATTGTTCGGATCAACCATTTCAATGATCAGTGTCCCTTCTCTATAAGAATATACCCCACCAAAATAACAACAGCCACCTGGATAACCTGGATACCATCCTCCGGGAGGATAAACAGGGCCATACCATCCCCATCCTGGCCACCAGCCCCAATAATCCCACCAGCCGACAATCTGGAAATTCACCAAATCTATAACTGATACAAGTAGCACCACATCTGACCCATCGGTTTCTGCATTTACCCTTTTCTCCCAGCCCATTTGTTGGAAATGTTCATCAATCTTTACCAAGATCAATTGCTCGGTGACTTTATCCAGTTTAGAATTATTGTCATTTGATATAAGGACAATACTATCGGGCATATAATAGGTTTCGTAGTCGTCATAATTGACATCGGGATCTTCGACAGTCAACACCAGGTCCAGTTCGTCGACAAACTCTGCACCATTGGGTGTGCAACCCATTGCCATAAAAATACTGGCGACTAAAATGTTGGTTTTAAGCTTTCTTAACATAAAGGAAAATGATTATATAAAACGACATTCAATTACAATTCAATTAATGAAATTAAAAGCATCTACCTTTTAATACTTTTTATTGGTTTGCTAAAATTTATGAATGTTGCCAATTTGTATAATAGCAAAGCCTGATTCACAGTTGTTTGACTTTTTGATGCGAGAATGACTGAAAATATGAAAAAACACTTTCGCTTCTTTTCCGTTGATTAACCATTGGTATAAAAGTGGTTTCCCATCTTAATTACTTATTTTAGATTCGTCTAGTTAACCCGATTTATATGAAGCTTAATACCTCGCTTTTTTTGTTTCTTTTTTCTGTATTGTGTCCTCTCGTTTCATGGAGTGCTGACAGACACCCATCATCAGAAATATATCATCAGTTATTGAAGCTTAGGGAAACCAAGCGTGTGTTGTACATCGCTGCCCACCCGGATGATGAAAATACAAGGCTCATTGCCTATTTAGGTAATAAGGAACATTTACAAGTAGGTTACCTTTCTTTGACCAGAGGAGATGGGGGACAAAACCTGATAGGAAAGGAATTAGGAGTAGAATTAGGCATGATCAGGACTCAAGAACTCCTCAGGGCTAGGGAAACTGATGGAGGTCAGCAATTTTTTTCAAGGGCGATTGACTTTGGATACAGTAAAAATCCAAATGAAACGCTGAACAACTGGGACAAAGAAAAGCTCCTTTCTGATGTAGTTTGGATAATCAGAAATTATCAGCCAGACATCATTATCAATCGCTTTAACACTACTCCAGGAACCACACATGGGCACCATACTACTTCTGCTATTCTATCCATAGAAGCCTTTTCTGCAGCAGCTGATCCCAATGCGTTTCCGGAACAATTGGACATGGTAGAAACCTGGAAAGCAAAGAGGGTATTTTGGAACGCTTACAGTTGGGGAAGACCTTATGAGCCTGAAGCTGGAAGTTTATATCATGCTTTTCCAGTAGGAGAATACAATGATCTGCTTGGAACCACCTATGCCCAAATAGCAGCGGATAGTAGGACCATGCACAAATCTCAAGGTTTTGGTTCAACGGCCTCAGTTGGGAATAGTGAAGATGTCATAGAATTGGTGGAGGGTGAGAAGTTTGAATCTAGCCCATTTGAAGGAATAGAAAACAGATGGAATAATGTAGCTCATGGAGATCAGATAAAAGTGGCTTTGGATAAAGTGATTAAGGAATTTGATTTTGTCCATTTGGATAAAAATATTCCGGCCTTGATTGAGATAAAAAAACTTTTAGATGATGTTGATTCCTCGGAAAAGTGGGTATTGGACAAGAAAAAACTAATCAACGAAATTATAGCCCAGTCACTAGGTTTGAAGATTGAATTTTTAGCGGAAAAGCAGCAAGCTTACTTAGGAGAAGAACTGTCTTCAACTTTACTTTTTAATAATCCATCCCCTGTGCCTGTTGAGTTAGTAAAGATTGATGTACAAGGAGGAAACCATTCGATCAATACTACTTTGACAAACAATGAAGTGAAGAGGGAGCCTATCAGGTTGGAATTTGGAAAGGATAGTCCCATTTCTCAGCCTTACTGGATTGAAAATGAACCAAAGGATAATTTATTTCAAGTCAAAGAGCAGAGCAAAATTGGTATGCCTTTTAACGGTCCAACCGTTTCGGGAAAAGTGACATTCAAGGTAGCTGATGAATTGTTGGAAATGGATATTCCTTTAAAATATAAATACAATGACCCTGTAGATGGGGAGGTTAATCAGCCTTTTGTCGTTTTACCACCCGTACAACTTTCTATTGAACAAGAACAAGTATATGCCATTTCGGGTAAGCCTGCAATTTTCAGTATAAATGTAAGTTTTGCCAAAGATATCGTGGATGGAAAGTTGGAGTTGATTGGACTTCCCCAAGGAGCTTATAAAGTCCTCAATGAATTTAGTCATCCTGAGAAAAAAGAAAAAATTTATCAGCTCAGCATTAATGGAGATGCCAAGTTGGGAAAAACAACCGTAAAGGCGCAATACGTAACAGTGTCAGGTGATATTTTTGATACAGGGTTAAGGCATATTTCTTACAAGCATATTCCTGAATTGACTTATTTTCCCGAAGCTACTTTTGATTTGATCAAGCTAGATTTGAAAATGAGTGATCAACGTATTGGGTATATTCCGGGAGCAGGTGATGATGTTCCTGAGGTGCTCAAAAGCTTGGGATACAATGTAACCATGTTGGAAAGTGGAAGACTGACCAAAGAAAGTTTAGCTCCTTTTAACACTATCATCATCGGTATCAGGGCTTTCAATGTTAATGATCAGGTAGTTGAACAATTCAATGATTTGATGGAATATGTGGAAAGTGGAGGAAACCTAATTGTCCAATATAATACTACCGCTTCGTTGAAAACAAATCATCTCGGGCCATATCCATTTGACATATCCAGAAAAAGAGTCTCCGTGGAAGACTCGCCAGTGGAGATTGATTTCAAAGCCCATAAAGTGCTCCAAGGTCCCAACAAGATCAGTATAGAGGACTTTGATAATTGGATTCAAGAACGGGGACTTTACTTTCCTGATCATTGGGATGAGCATTATGTAACGCCTATTTCCATGCATGACCTAGGTGAAAGCCCTAGCAAAGGAAGTCTACTTTTAGTGAATTATGGAAAAGGGGCCTATACATATTCGGGCATATCTTGGTTTAGACTTTTGCCAGCAGGTGTGCCTGGAGCAATAAAGCTATTTGTTAATTTAATTGAACAAGGGAATGGATGAACCGTCGGTAAACTGGAATAAACTGTATTTATTACTAATTCTTGCACTGGCTGGAATGATTTTGATTTTCTCTGCCATTACCCATTATTATTCATGAGTAATCTAGACTGGATCGTCCTTTTTGGGACGCTAATATCCATTATTGGTTATGGGATCTATAAAACCTATGGTCCCAAGGATATGTATAGCTATTTGAGTGGAGGAGGTGAACTGGGTTGGTGGACAATAGGCCTTTCGATTATGGCTACCCAAGCATCCGCCATTACTTTTTTGAGCACTCCAGGTCAGGCCTATCAGGATGGAATGCGTTTCGTCCAGTTCTACTTTGGCCTACCAATAGCCATGATTATTTTATCGGTTACTTTTATTCCAATTTATTATAGGTTAAAGGTGTACACAGCTTATGAGTTTTTGGAATCTAGGTTTGATTTAAAAACAAGAACATTAGCTGCTTTGCTTTTTCTGGTTCAAAGAGGCCTGGCCGCAGGAATTACTATCTATGGACCAGCCATTATTCTTTCTACCTTATTGAATTGGAACTTGACCTTTACCAATATTTTTATTGGTTTGGTTGTGATCATTTACACTGTATCAGGGGGGACAAAAGCAGTTTCAATCACTCAAAAACAGCAGATGACTGTAATGATGGGGGGAATGATATTGGCCGGGATTTTGGTGATCAATATGCTTCCCGTCTCATTTAACGATGCCATGCACGTAGCTGGAAAAATGGGTAAGTTGAACATCGTTAATTTTGAATTTGATTTGGGAGATCGTTATAATTTCTGGTCGGGTATCACTGGAGCTTTGTTTCTTTTTCTGTCTTATTTTGGTACTGATCAGTCTCAGGTACAAAGATACCTTAACGGTCGTTCCTTGAAGGAAAGTAGAATGGGCTTGATTACAAATGGCTTTCTGAAAGTCCCCATGCAGTTTATTATATTATTTATAGGTGTGATGGTGTTTGTGTTTTATCAATTTTATGAACCACCTATATTTTTCAATAAGGTACAAACCGAAAAATTGGCTCAAAGTGAGTACAAAGATGATTTCGAACAACTGCAGTCTGATTATTCTGCCACTTTTGAAGAAAAGAATTTAGTGTTGAGATCAATGATCCAAGCGCAAAAAGAGGGTGATGAGGAAAAAGTTAATGAGCTAAGAGCAGAAATAAGCACCAAACAGGAAGAGCAGGAAGCCATCCGATCGGATGTCAAGGAACTGATCATAAAAAATGAACCTAATGCAGAAACCCGAGACACAGATTACGTTTTTATGCGTTTTGTGATGGACTATCTGCCTCAGGGAGTAGTGGGCTTATTATTTGCTGTCATTTTCTCAGCAGCCATGTCCAGTACGGCCTCAGAATTGAATGCTTTGGGAGCCACTTCTACTATCGATATTTATAAAAGGTCAATCAACAAAAACCAAAATGAACGTCACTATACGCTGTCTTCAAAGTTAATGACAGCAATTTGGGGAGTCTTTGCCATACTTTTTGCTACCTATGCGACCTTGTTTGAGAACCTTATCCAGGCAGTAAATCTATTGGGATCCCTTTTTTATGGAACCATTTTGGGTATATTCTTAGTAGGTTTTTACATGAAATGGGTGAGGGGTAATGCAGTATTTCTTGCCGCTTTAGTCACTGAAGTAGTTATTCTATTGATTCACTGGAAAAATAGAAGTGAGCTTTTCGGTATTTCTATTGATATTGGCTACTTATGGTATAATGCCATTGGCTGTTTACTCTTAATGCTGTTATCAGCAGTTTTCCAATTGTTTAGTCCTCCGAAAGCCAAAGCATAATACAAAACGGCCATCCGCCTAGGCGGATGGCCGTTTTGTATTGATTATATTTTTCTAACTATTTGATTGCTTTGATCAACCTTTCGTTAAGTCCTACATAATCCATGTTCTTGGCTTCTTTGGCCATTTCGCTGGAAAGCTGGGCACTGGCAATGGCCTCATCTTTCATGCCTAATTTTTCCTCAATCTTAGCTTTTAAGTGCATGGTCCAATATTTGGGATCTGCCTCAACTGACTTTTCAATCCATTCATGAGCCTGCTCCATATCCTTATCAACAGAATAGTAGTAAGAAGCAGCTTGATACAGTAATCCTGGATTTTCCGTGTTTTGATCAATTACCATTTCTTGGATTTGATTCATTACTACAGGTTCTACCTCAGTATCAATCTTAAAGCCAACAGCAGTTTTTTCCCAATGTAGGTTCAAAGAAGCACCTGAATCAGTCATGTCATTAAAACTGATTTCCATGGTTTCATACGCTTCAGGGCTTTTTTTGCTTGGGACAGTAAATCTAACAACATCTTTGTCATCCATATACCCAATAGCCCCCCAAAGTTCAAGGTTATTGGATAAAATAAAGGTCCAATCCTTTTTACCAGGAATGGTATACAAGGCATAGGTACCTGCAGGCACTTTATTACCCTCTAGAATTACATCTGTACTGAAAGTGATTTTTGTACTGGAATTGGCACCTGTTCTCCAGACTTCTCCATAGGGCACCAAAGTACCAAAGATCTTTCTACCTTTTACACTGGGTCTACTGTAATCGACTTTGACGTCTGTAAGACCAATTTTTTGACTAATGCTAGCAGCAGGACTGGCCTGTGGCATTTGGATTTGCTGGGCTGTCAAGACTCCTGTGGAGAAAGCCATCAAGAAAATCAACAGGAAACTTGTTCTGAAATTCATAAGGTAAACGGATTTGATAAATTGTAATTAGTTTTGACAAAGGTTTTAAATGACCACTAAATTTTAGATATTAATGTACATTAACAAGCAATGAAAGATATTAAAATTCTTCCAAAGGAATTCTTTTTGAAGAAAAATGTCACAGAAATAGCCAAAGATCTTTTAGGGAAAATCATAGTCACACAGATTGACGGGTTATACACTGCGGCTAGGATAGTCGAAACTGAAGCCTATGATGGAACCATTGATAAAGCGTGCCATGCTTTTCCAAACAAGCTTACGAAAAGAACCGAAGTAATGTTTAAAGAAGGTGGGAGGAGTTATGTTTATCTTTGCTATGGAATCCATCATCTTTTTAATATTGTGACACATGAGGAGGGAGTTGCCAATGCAGTTTTAGTGCGTGCTGTTCAGCCCATTGAAGGAGTAGAGATCATGAAAAATAGAAGAAATACCTCCAGTGAATTGTTACTTGGTAATGGACCAGGCAAAGTAGCGCAGGCTTTGGGATTAAACTTAAAACATAATGATAAGTTGTTATTTCAAGAAAATGGTATAATTTACATTGGAAGTGAAATGAATAACACTATTTTTGAAATATGTGTAAGCACTAGGGTAGGTGTAGATTATGCGGAAGAGGATGCATTGCTACCTTGGAGGTATTATATTAAAGGTAATCCACATATCAGTAAAAAGTAAATGAGTTTAGCGATCATATCACCCAATAGGGATATAGCACCTTGGTTAAAAATTTTAGCAGATACGGCTTCAGAGATCCCTTTGGAAATCTACCCTGACATTAAAGATCCGGATAATGTTGAAGTGGCGATGGTATGGCAGCACCCCAAAGGTTCTCTACAAGCTTTTCCAAATCTCAAGCTAATTTGTTCAATGGGAGCTGGAGTAGACCATATTTTGGGGGATGAAACCATCCCAAAAGACATTCCCATTACCAGAATTGTAGATCCTAGACTTACTTTTTCAATGACCAATTATGTAGTCATGGGGGTGTTGAATTATCACCGTCAAATTGATCGTTATAAGAAAGACAAAGCAAAGAAAGTCTGGGACATGTCCAATCCAGAAATACCCATTAGGGTGGGTGTTTTGGGTGTTGGAGAACTAGGAGGAGATGTGTTGGATAAATTGGCGCAATTGGGTATAGAAGTTTATGGCTATGGTAACAGCAATAAAAGCGATTTCAGACATCCCTATTACTTTGGTGAACAACTCCCATTGTTTCTACAAAAGGTAAACGTAATAGTATGCTTATTACCATTAACACCAGAGACAGAAGGTTTTTTAAATATGGATTTGTTCAAACTTTGTAAAAAAGACACCTATTTGATCAATGTGGCTAGGGGAAAACATTTGAATGAAGGGGATTTGATTGAAGCGATCGACGAAGGTTATATGTCCGGAGCACTTTTGGACGTTTTTAGACAGGAACCTTTGTCTAAGGAGCATACATTTTGGGAACATCCTAAAATTACCATTACACCGCACATTGCTAGTATAACCAATCCCGATGCAGCTGCTCCCCAGATAATAAAGAATTACTTTAACGTAATAGAAGGAAAAGGACTCATTAATCAAATTGATCGAAATAAAGGATATTAACAATACCAAAAATAACTAATTAGAGTAACCATGAAAACTTTTAAGATTCTTTGCCCAACTGATTTTTCAGAATGCTCGCTGAATGCATTAGAGTACGCGGCGAAGTTAGGAGAGAAATACAAGGCAGAGTTGATACTTTTCCATGTACCTAGTATGGAAGATTATCGAAAGCTTTTTAGACAACCCAAGGAGGAATCACTGGAATTTGTGAAAAAGAAGATGGATAACCTGATTGCTGAGGTGGTTTTAGAAAGTGTGGACAAAGGCCTTATATCCTGCACTGCAGCCGTAAAAGAGGGAAAAACAGTAGAGACCATCATCCAGTTTGCCAATGAAAATGATATTGATCTCATTGTGATGGGCACGGAAGGAGTCAATGATATCAAAACCAATTTTATCGGCACCAAATCCAGCAAGGTAATAGAGGATTCTTCAAAGGATGTTTTGATTGTGCCGAGAAAGGTGTTTTTCAAATCTCCCCGGAAATTTGTTTATGCAACTGACTATTTGGAAGAAGATAAGTTGGCTATACAAAAGGTGGTGGAATTGGCCAATTTTTACGATAGTGAGATCGATATAGTCCACGTAGGGACCAAAAACAAAATTATCGATAGAGCTTTGCACCAAACCATGGTGGGAGAGATCAAGCCCTTTATCAGGTATGAGAAAATTAGTTATGTGCTGAAGACCTATAGAGATGAACCTGGTTTGGGTTTGGAAAATTACCTCATCACAGCAAAGGGGGATATTCTTGTGACCTTGAGCAAAAAAAAGAGCTGGTTTGACCAACTCTTTACTCAAAATCTCTCGAAGAAAATGTCTTATTTTATCAATAAACCATTATTAGTGATCAAAGAAGTTTGATCACTTCCTTTTCCCAAACTTGGACTGGAGAAAGCTAAAGAATTCAGCCCTGGTGTCCTTGTCACCTAAGACTTTACCAACAGTCTTCCAATAATCTTTAAAGCTTACCGACTTAGGATCACTTTGGTCAGGTTCAAGTTGGGACGGAATATTCTTTTCAGGTTCTAGCTGCGGCTTTTCCTTGGGGGCTGATGTGCTCTTGTATTCTTTAGGTTGATAACCTACCAGTTTATCGGCTTTGTCAAAACTTTGTTTGGATCTTTGTTTGTATCCTAACTTTTCTTCCACAATGCCCTTATTGTTATATGAAACTGCATCTTCCGGATCAAGCTCAATGGCTTTTTCATAATCGGCTATGGCTCCCTTTAAGTCCCCAGTTCTATCTTTCAAGAAAGCCCTGCTTGAATATCGGTAGGGGTTCTTAGGATCTAAATTTAAAGAACGGTCCAATTCACTCAATGCCTCTTCGTTTCTCTGAAGCAGATGAAGAACTACCGCCCGATCGCTTATAAAATCTGGGTTGAAAGCATCAATTTGAATCAAATTATCAAAGTCTGCCAGCGCTTGATCCAATTTGCCAAGCCGGGATAATATTCTTCCTCGGTGCAGCAAAAGCATGGCATTTTTAGGATCCTCTGAAACCAATGGATTAAAAATATCCAAAGCTTCTTCAAACTTCCCTTCTTTGTAATAAGCTATTCCCTGATTGATATCACTCACGATCTAGTACTGTTTTAAATTTTGGTCAAAATTAATAACATTATACTTAACAGACTATCCTGTCAAGAAGTTTATTCAGGGTAGAAAAAGCTAAAACTACAACTGGACGAAGTTCATTAAAATTGACTCAGGGTCAGTGGTGTTTTATGGCAGGAATATAGCCTTTTATTATTCCTATCAAGTCAATAATTTCTATATTTGAGTAGAAATATAGAGCTATGCCAAACCAACCTGATGCAGTTTTAAAAGAGTTGAAAAGCGGGAAATATGCTCCCGTTTATTTTTTACAGGGTGACGAGCCTTATTTCATTGATCAGATTACTTCATTTATTGAAAAAAATGCCATCCCTGAGCATGAGAAGGGTTTTAATCAGATCATGATGTATGGCAAAGATGCCACCATGAGTCAGGTGCTGACCAATGCCAGAAGGTTTCCCATGATGGCAGAAAGACAAGTGGTTATTGTCAAAGAAGCTCAAAATCTTCCTGATCTGGGCAAGGAAGCAGGGGACAGTCTTTTGATCAATTACCTTTCCAATCCATTACCCAGTACGATTTTAGTATTTGCCCATAAGTACAAGGTGTTGGATGGTCGAAAAGCATTGGCCAAAGACTTGGATAAAAAAGCTGTATTGGTGAAGTCTGACAAAGTCCCCGAATACAAATTAAGTCCTTGGATAGACAGTTACCTTAAAAGCAAGTCCTTTACCATTGAGCCGAAGGCATGTCAGATTATTGCAGAATCCATCGGCAATAACTTGGAAGTGTTGACCAATGAGATTGATAAGATGTTGATCAACTTCAGTGAGCCTATTCAGATTGACAGTAACCATATCCAACAGTTTATAGGGATCAACAAGGACTATAACAACTTTGAACTGACCAAGGCTTTGAGTTTTAGGGATATTTTGAAAGCCAACAAAATCATCAGCTATTTCAGTCAAAATCCTAAATCAAACCCTTTAATACCAATTATAGCACTTTTATACCTTCATTTTTCCCGTTTACTTTTGGTACATTCCAACAAAAAGCTTGGTGAGCGTGAGTTAGCAGGAAAACTTAAAGTGAATCCATACTTTATGAAAGAATACATGATTGCCTCCAAAAACTATCCTTTAGGCAAGGTTATTGATAACATCGGATACTTAAAAGAAGCCGACCTTCGTTCAAAGGGTATTGATGCCAGCGGAATGAGTGAAGCCGAAATATTAAAAGAACTCATTTTCAAATTGATGCATTAATTTGCAAGACTTTACCATGAGAAAAATACTACTATTGTTTATTGCCTCCGGTTTTTTCTATCAGGCAAAAGCACAATCAGGTCTTTATCAAACAGGCCTGGAAAAAAAGATAGATGATGCCTATGAGCTTTTTGATAAACACCATTACAGTGCCTCCAAACTCGAGTTTGAAAACCTCAAGGAAGAGGAACTGACTCCATCGCAAAGGATAGATGTGGATTTTTATCATGCAGTTTCTGCCTTGAAGATTGAGAATCCAGACGGTCCAAGTTTGGTGGAAAATATTACCAAAAATTATCCTACCGACCCTAAAGCCAATGAAGCAGCATTTCTTTTAGGAGACTATTATTTCGAGAAACGTCACTATAAAGTGGCCATAGAAAAGTACAACATGGTCAATGTGGATGTGGTCAGTTTGGAGGATCGCTCTAAGCTTTATTTCAAAACAGGCTATGCTTATTTCCAATTGAAGGATTATGCCAATGCGGCCAGGTATTTTGATCCGGTAAAGAAAATGCAGACTTCATACACGGGAGATGGCTACTATTATGCAGGGTATGTGGCCATGGAACTACAAAAACATGATCAGGCCATTGCAGATTTCAAACAAGCAGACCGCTACCCTGAATACCAGCCAAAAGTGCCTTACATGCTTTCTGAGCTGTACTACAGACAGCAGCAATATGATGAATTAATCGATTATGCTACACCAATTATCCAATCAAGGAATAATTTGGATAGGAAGGAAGGAATCTACCTGTTGTTAGCAGAAGCTTATTATGAACGTCGTGATTTTAATAATGCTGCGACTTATTATGATGCTTTTTCCAAAACAGGCAGGGGAAATATGAGTCGTGAGCAAATGTACAAGGCTGGAGTTGCCCAATTCAAAGTTCAAAAATACCAACAGTCAACAGATTATTTTAAAAAGGTAGCATTGGAGAATGATCGATTGGGTCAGGTTTCCAGTTATTATTTGGGCCATTCCTATTTGAAACTCAACAATCCTCAATATGCTGTTACCAGTTTCAGCACAGCTTACAAGAGTGATTTTGACTCCAATATCCAAGAAGAAGCGCTTTTCAATTTTGCTAAGTTAAATCTAGAAAAAGGAAGCTTTCAGGAAGCTATCAATGCCATGGATTCCTACCTTCAAAAGTATCCCCAAGGCCAGAATGTAGCAGAAGTGGAGAACTTGCTAAGCGATGCCCTGATCAATACCAACAACTACTTGAGGGCAATTGAGCATATTGAAAGAATGAGCAATAAGTCTCCTCGAATCAGGGCAGCCTACCAAAAGGTTACTTACTATCAAGGAATAACTTATTATAGAAATAAAAGGTACAAAGAAGCCATTAACTATTTCGATAAGTCAATTGCATACCCAGTAGATAAAAGCATTGTACATGAAGCATTTTTTTGGAAGGCAGAAGCTTATGCTGCAGGAGATAACACGAAAGAAGCTATCAGGGCTTATGAGCAGGTAACCGGCATGCGTCTGACTTCTTTGGATCCAGCGTTGATCAGGAGCCATTATGGACTAGGCTATGCTTATTTCAATACCCAACAATATGCCAAAGCTGAAAATCAATTTAGGTCGTACATCGATAAAATAAAGAAATCTGATGTACAGAGTTACTATGATGATGCAGTGATGCGTCTGGGAGACTGTTATTATATCCAAAAGAAATTTGATAATGCTCTAAGTACATTTAGAAGAGCCATAGATGATCGCAATCCAGCAGCAGACTATGCCCATTATATGGCAGGCGTAGTACTCAATTTTCAAAATAGAAACCGGGAAGCGATTGCGGAACTGGATAGGGGGTTAAGTAGGTATCCAAATAGCAGATTTAAGGATGATATAGTTTTCCAAAAAGCTCAGATCAATATGGAAGAATCCAATTATGCTGAGGCCAGACAGGGATATTCTCAACTGATCAATCAAAGCCCTAACAGTCCATTCGTGCCTTTTGCTTTGGAAGGTAGGGCGATTGCAAGTTATTCATTGAAAAATTATGATCAGACGATCAATGACTATAAGAAGATCTTGGACAGCTATCCAAATGCCACCAATGCTGATGCAGCTTTGGTAGGACTTCAAGAAGCGCTTTCACTTCAAGGTAGGTCTGGAGAGTTTTCAAATTACCTCTCTGATTATAAAACGGCCAATCCAGGAAATGAAAGCCTCCAGTCCATTGAATTTGAAGCGGCTAAAAACCTATTTTTCAATCAATCTTATCAGGAATCTATCCGAGCTTTTGAAACCTATTTGAAGAGTTACCCTAATTCAGGTCAAAAGCAAGAAGCCAATTATTTTATTGGGGATGCCTATTATCGTTTGGACCAAAAAGACCAAGCGCTGCAGACCTTCTATGATTTAGAGGGAATGGGGGCATCAAGTCAACGCGCGAAAGCCATTCAACGAATTGCTGAAATTGAATTTGAGAAAAAGAATTATCAAAAAGCGATTCCATATTTTATCAGCAGCAGTAAAGTAGCCAGAGATAGGATAGAAGAGTATGAAGCTTATAAAGGTTTGATGACGGCTTATTATGAAACCAGTAAGTTTGATTCGGCCAGCTTCTATGCCGATAAAGTGATTGCATTGGGAGATATCACAGCAGACGCAGAAGCCAATGCTTTGCTGATTAAAGCCAAGTCGCTCTTGAAAACAGGAAAAACAGCAGCAGCCCAGGATGAGTTAATGGTGTTATTAAATGAAAGTGAATCAATTCAAGGAGCGGAAGCACTTTACTTACTTTCTCTTTCTTTCCATGAAAGTGGCAACTTCACCCAGTCCAATGAAACCATCTTTAGTTTCTCTGAAAAGTATGCTGTGTATGATTACTGGTATGGAAAATGCTTTGTGCTTTTGGCTAAAAACTATAAAGGTCTAAATGAAAATTTTCAAGCTAAAGCTACTTTGGAATCTGTCATTGAAAATGCTAAGAATGAACAAATTATTCAAGAGGCCAAAGCAGAACTAGAAGCAATTCAATAAATTTTTAATTGATGTATCGATTTAATTGAAGATGAATAAAATATTAAAAATCATATATTTATCAGTTTTATTTCCGGTGGCTTTGGTGAATGCTCAAGACCAAAAAGGAAACGAGCGTGGAGAGGTAACTGATGCGGAATTCATTATTAGGAAGGACCGGGTATTGAGTTTGCCAAAGCGGCCAAGAAACTTTGAAAGGGTTCCTGCTTTGCCGCAACCTGAAGGACATAGTAATTTTAATTATGATGTTCGGGATTTCTTTTTTGATTTGGCACCGACCAATTCACCTCTGACACCATATCAGAAGAAGTTTCTATCCAATACTGATGAGGCTTACCATGGATTGGTAAGGTTGGGTTTTGGTAATTATCAGTCGCCATTAGCCGAACTATACCTTAATAATTTAGAAAGTGATTACTTGAATTATGGCGTTTACTTGAAGCATCAAGGCTTTTATGAAGGTCCGGTAGACAAGGAAAATTCAGCAGAGGACCATACGCAGATTAGATTAAATGCCAACTATTTTCATGAATACTTTGAGGTATTCGGTCAGTTGGGTTATAATCGTGACCGTTATCATTTTTATGGATACACGCCAGGACTTGAGGTGATGGCAGATGATATCCAGCAATTCTTCCATACCATTTATGGTCAAGCAGGAATTAGGAATATAGATAAAGATGAGCCTTTCAATTATGAAGTAGCCATAGGAGCCAGACTTTTTAATGATGATTATGCTGCCAGAGAGCACGAGATCAATTTATCGGGAAAGACTTCTTATTATTTCAATGATGAGACTAAAGCAGGTGTTGATGTAGCCGCATTCTTGACATCTCCTTCAGATGCTACTTATGCTGATCTTAATAGAAATTATGTGAAGTTTACACCTTTTGTGGCTTATCAGAATGAATCATTTGAAGTAAGGGCAGGAGCTAACGTGATTCTGGAAAATGATGTTTATGAAGGAAAAGACAGTGATTTTCACATTTTTCCTACCATAAATGCCAGCTATAATTTACAAGAAGAATTTGCAGTATATGCCAGTTATGAAGGGGATGTAAAGAGAAATACTTACTACAGTTTTGCTATGGAAAATCCTTATTTGGGGCCTAGTGATCAATTGTTGAATACCATTCAGAAATTTAGGGCAGAGGGAGGAATAAAAGGAAGTGTCAGTGATGCATTTACTTATAAGCTTGGTATAGCTTATGGTGATTATAATAATATGCATTTCTTTGCGAACGGTGCACAAGATAGCACCAGATTCCAATTGATGTACAATAATGGAACCGTATTAAATTATACCGGAACATTAGGATACAGCTTTGGCGATTTTTATCACTTGACCGCGGAAGGTAATTATTATCACTATAGCTTGGATGATATTGATGCATTGATGCCGGGGCTCGACCAGACTGCTGTGGCATGGCAAAGACCCAATTGGGAAATCAATGTGCACAATACCTTTACGCCAGATGAAAAGTGGTTGATTCAAGCTGGCTTGGATATGATGGGAGGCATTGATGTGCTCAACCTTCAATCTGATGGGAATTCATTTACCACAGATACTTTGAATCCAATCATTGATTTAAATGCAAAAATAGATTATAAGATCACAGATCGCTTTTCTGTCTTTGCACAGGGAAATAATTTATTGAATCAAAAAAATGAACGATTTTGGAATTATCAATCGCGTGGAATTCAAGGGATTGGTGGTTTGACCTTTAAATTTTAGTTTCAGTTAGTATTACTGAAAATATGGAATTAAACACATTTGCTGTATTGAGTAATTGCAGGTTTTATCTTAGCTTAGCAATTTAAACCACCAAGAAAAAAGACGATAATGGCTAAAAAGGATCAGGGAAAACATTCTAAACGAAAAGATGAAGATAAGGATTTTGGCTTGCCTGAAATCGAGATCACACCTATCTCCAGCGAAGAAGAAAAATCCAAACCTGCTCCCGAAGCTACCCCTTTAGCTGTGCCCATCTCAAATACTGCTGAGAAAAAGGATGATACAAAACAATCAGAAGAGAAAAGCAAAGAGGAACCTATTAGTAAACAGGAAGAGCCAAAAATTGTAAAGCCCGTGGTGGTTCCTACCGTAACAGAAGAAAAAGCCAAGGTAGAAGAAACCAAGCCTACTGTGGTGGATGAGCCTAAAACTAATCAACCTATCGTGCCCCCATCCAACACAGTTGAAGAGAAGGATGAAAGCAGTAGTAAAACATGGTTGATTGTTCTTCTTATCTTTTTGTTGGGGATCATAGGCTATGCGGTATACTACTTCAATTATCAGCCTGTGGATGTCAATGCAGATTCAAATTTGAATCAAGCGGAGGAAGCAATTCAACCAGTTCAGCCAAAGGAAAGTGAGGAACTTCCAGCTCCAGTAGAACCGGAAGTTAGTGCTCCAGAAGCTTCTAGTGCTCCATCAATGACTGAAATTAATGAAAAGGGTGATCTGCCAAGGTATTTGGTGACAGTTGGTGCATTTATTGATGGTGACTTGGCCAAAGACTTCTCTAAGAAATTGAACAATAAAGGATATAATACCTACCTAATACTTCCCGGCTATGGTTCTTCGTTCTACAAGTTGGCCATAGCAGATTTTGACAATGTGGTGGACGCCACGGCCATGATCGAAAAAGAGCAGGCCAATTTTGAAGAAACTTTATGGGTTTTTAAATACTAATATGATACTACTACAAACTTTATCAACTAACGGGGAAGCTGTAGCTGACTCGCTTGCTGTCATGGAAAACAGTTCGGACAGCATTGGATTATTGGATTTGCTGATCAAAGGTGGATACATGATGATCCCTTTGTACGCCCTTTTTATTTTGGCAATTTACATTTTTGTGGAAAGGATCATTACTTTGAAAAAAGCAGCCCAAACACCTAAAGGAATGATGGACCAAGTAAAAATGATGGTCCAAACAGGGGATATTGGGGGTGCTAAAATGATCTGCCAAGAGGAAGATACCCCTGTGGCGAATATGATTTCCAAAGGTTTGGAAAGAATTGGTAGCCCGTTAAAGAATATTGAAGTAGCGATTGAGAACGTAGGAAAAATAGAAATTTATAAATTGGAGAAAAACCTAAACCTATTGGCGACTGTCTCAGGTGCGGCTCCTATGATCGGGTTCTTGGGTACTGTAGCGGGTATGATTAGGGCTTTTATTGGAGTTGCCCAAGAAGAAGGTATGGTTTCCCCAAAACTACTATCCACTGGGATTTATGAAGCCATGATCACGACCGCAACAGGTTTGGTTGTTGGGATCATTGCCTATTTAGGGTATAATTACCTTGTGGCTAGGGTTTCCAAGCTGATTCATAGTATGGAATACACTACTGTAGAGTTTATGGATTTACTTCAGGATAAAAAGTAATATGGCGCTTCAATCCAAACATAAGGTCAATGCAGCATTTAGCATGTCATCCATGACAGACATTATCTTCTTGCTTTTGATTTTCTTTATGCTTACTTCCTCTTTCATAACACCTTCAGGACTTCCTGTCAATTTACCCTCCAGTGAGGCATCTGATATTGTGATGCAGGAGGTAACGGTTACGGTGACCAAGGACCTGAAATACTCAGTTAATGATAAGATTGTGAGCAGAGAGGAAATCAAAAATGAATTGACTGCGTTATTAAAGGGTAAAGATGGACAAGTTGTCTTGCACATTGACAAAGAAGTTCCTGTTGAATATTTGGTAGAAATAGGAGGTATAGCTGCCATGTTGGAGGCCAATGTTTCCATAGCTACTAAACCTTATCAATAATTTCATGGAAGTACAGAGTATCAATAAAGAAGAATTAGATAGCAAGAAGAAAGCTACTATCATTACCATCATTGTGAATGTGCTGGTATTGGTGGGAATCTACTTTATTGTGGTTTGGCGTCCACCTGTGCCACCCATGGCCCAATTTGGTTTGGAACTTAATCTTGGCTTTACCAATGCGGGAAGTGGAAACAACCAAACTGAAACTCCTCCTTCAGAAAGTGAGCAAATCAATACGGAATCTCCAGCACCTGGTACTCCAGTAGAGCAGGTTACAGAACCGGCACAACCTGTGGTACAGCCAGAAACCAAGCCTGCTGCCAAACCTCAGCCAATTGAATCCAAAAGCAGTTTGGAAACCAAATCCAATGTGACAAGCCCTCTCAAAGGAGCTGAAAAAACCACAGAAGCTGTCAAGGAGACCAATCAACCCAAAGAGACTTCAAAACCAGTTACTCAACCTGCGGAGAAAGAAGAAAAGAAGGTTGAGGAAAAAGTAGAAGAAAAACCAAAAATTGACCAAAGAGCTATTTTGGGAGCAGGAGGGAACAAAGGAAGAAGTAGTGAATCTTCTGCAGGAAGTAGCCAAGGAACTTCCACTCAGAAAGGCGACCAAGGAAATCCTGAAGGTACTATCGATGGACGCTCTATTATGCAATCAGGCCAAGGAAATGCCGGGAATGGTGCCGGATATAATTTGGACCTTGCTGGATGGGATTTTGCCAGTAAACCCAACATTCAGGATAGGGTTTCCAACCGGAATGGTAGAATAGTTTTTAAGATTGTTGTGGATGACAATGGCCGGATAGCACAGGCTATACCTTTGGAATACAATGTCAGCAACGAAGTATTGGCTTATTACAGAGGAGTTGTAAATAAGCTCAATTTCAAAAGAAAAAGCGGTAATCCTACTGCAGAATACTCCGAAGGAAAAATCACCTTCATCATCAAAGTAGATTAGATTTAAGATGACTTATCAGGAAACGTTGGACTATCTGTTCAATGCCTTGCCGATGTTTCAAAGAATCGGTGCAGCTGCGTTCAAGAAAGACCTCAGCAATACGATCAAATTATGTGATCACCTCGGCAATCCCCAACATCAATTTAAATCCATCCATGTAGCAGGAACAAATGGAAAAGGAAGTTCCTCGCATGCTATAGCTGCGGTACTTCAAGAAGCAGGTTATAAGGTTGGTCTATATACCTCTCCCCATTTGAAGTCTTTTACAGAAAGGATAAGAATAAACGGACTGGAAATTCCGGAGCAATCCGTGGTCAATTTTGTAACTGATCATCGGTTTTTTTTAGATGAATTAAAGCCTAGTTTTTTTGAGATGACAGTTGGTTTGGCATTTGATCATTTTGCCAAACAGGAAGTGGACTACGCTGTGGTGGAAGTTGGAATGGGAGGAAGGCTTGATAGCACCAATGTACTAAGCCCAGAGCTTTGTTTGATTACCAATATTGGTTTGGACCATACCCAGTTTTTGGGAGAAACCTTGGCGGAAATAGCCGGAGAAAAGGCAGGAATAATTAAAGAAAAAACTCCTGTCATTATCAGCCAAAACCAGCCTGAAACCTTTTCTGTGTTTAAAGAGCAGGCCATGAATAGGAATGCTCCCATTTTCTTTGCAGACCAATTTTATCAAGTGAAACAGCTGGGTATTAATAATGAGACATTACTATGTGATTATGAGGTTGCAAAGAATGGAGAGAGATCGGTCTTTAAGATGGATCTTTTTGGGAAGTATCAAGAGAAAAATTTGCCAGGTATATTGATGGCCTTTGAGGTGCTAAAGGAGCAGGGGCTGAAGCTGGATGATGAAGTTATCCACAAAGGTTTGGCTTCAGCGGCACAAACATCAGGTTTGAAAGGACGTTTTCAAAAACTTCAAGAAGACCCATTTGTTTATTGCGATACAGGCCACAATGTGGAAGGGCTTTCCATAGTGATGGAGCAGATCGGTGAAATGCATTTTGAGCAATTATATATTATTTTGGGTATGGTCAATGATAAAGATATCAGCAAAGCACTGGCTTTATTGCCCAAAATGGCTCAATACATCTTCTGTCAGGCCAACATCCCTAGGGCTCTGCCAGCTGAACAGCTTCAACAAAAAGCGTTAGAGCATGGCTTGAAAGGTGATATTGTGAAAGATGTAAATGAGGCATTGGCGATATCATTAAAAAAAGCGGATAAAAAGGACTTAATTTTTATAGGAGGAAGTACCTTTGTGGTCGCCGAAATCGAAAACTTGTAAAATGGGTAGAAATAAGCTGGCCAGATTTAAAGCCAACGAAGAAAACAGAAATGTTGTTCAGGAAGGAAAAGAGATTTTTGAACGCATCAAAGGAAACTGGGGAAAAGAACAATTTCATAATGATCAACCGCTTGTGGTAGAATTGGCCTGTGGAAGGGGAGAATTTACGGTAGGTTTGGCCCGTGAATATCCAGAGCAAAACTTTATCGGTGTGGATATTAAAGGTTCAAGAATATGGAAAGGAAGCACCATAGCCATTGCTGAGGGACTGGAGAATGTGGCTTTTTTGAGAACTCAGATTGAGCTATTGGAGCGGTTTTTTGATGAAAAGGAGATCGATGAACTGTGGATAACTTTCCCTGACCCAAGACCAAGAGATGGGGATGAGAAAAAAAGGTTGACATCACCTCGCTTTTTAGAAATGTACAAACCAATGATCAAAGGAGACGGAATAATCCATTTCAAAACAGACAATACAGGTCTATTTGATTATACTTTGGAGCTATTAAATTCAAGGGAAGATATTAAAGATTTAGTGTATACCCATGATTTTTATACTTCAGAATTCAAGGATGACCATCATGGAATTAAGACCCGCTATGAAGCAATCTTCAGTGAAAAAGGAGAAAAAATAAAATACCTGAAATTCAGGTTCAAATAAAAAAACGCCCTCCCAAGGGCGTTTTTTTATATTAAAATAACTTAAACCTTAATTGTTGGTTCATAGCCTTTTTCATACTCTCTAGACCAAAGTTTTTGAGCGGCCTTACTGTTGGTGATATGGCCATTTTTAGTATCACATTCCAATATTTCTCCTGTTCTGGAAGCAATATTTGCCAAATGACATAACAAGGTACTTTTAGCTCCTTCTCCAATTGGAGAATTTTGAACTTGCTTGCCTCTAATGGCTTCAAAGAAATTGTAGACGTGGGTAGTGGAAACATCACCTCCGCCACCAAGTGCAGTACCAGCTTCAGAACCAGATCCGTAATTTTCTTTTACCAATTTGCCATCACGGTCATATTGCTTGTAGCCACTTCTGTCAATAAATACCGATCCTTCAGTTCCATAAATGATAGTTCCTCTGCCACCACCGTAGGTTTGCATGCTGTTCCGGCTTTTTCCGTCCCATTGGATGGTCTTGTTTTCTTCAAATTTGAATACAGCATCCATGGTGTCGTACATGGTCCAACCGTCTTCAGGCCAATGATACTTTCCAGAATCAACCATGACGCGGTTGGGAAATTCAACTTGGAGTGCCCATCTGGCGATATCCAACTCGTGAGTGGCGTTATTTCCTGTTTCGGCAGTACCAAAATCCCAACCATACCAGTGCCAATTATAGTTCCAAGTGTCATGCATGTATTCTTTTCTAGGGGAAGGTCCTTGGAAAAGATCCCAATCTAACCCTTCTGGTATGGGGGCTTTGGTAGGATTGACCACCTCACCTCTGGCATTGGAGTAAAAGGCAGTGGCTTTATAGGCTTTTCCAATAGCCCCTTCATGGATGGCCTTTATGATTTCAATACTTGGTTCTGAAGAACGCTGTTGATTCCCCATTTGAATCACTTTGTTATACTTCTCTTGGTACTCTACCAAAAGTTCACCTTCTCTTGGATTATGGCTACATGGTTTTTCCACATAGACATGTTTGCCTGCTTCAACAGCCATCCAAGTTCCTGGCGCATGCCAGTGATCAGGAGTGGCATTGATGATAGCGTCCACTTTGGGATCTTCTATTACTTTAAAAATGCTGTTTTCCAATTGAGGAACATAATCCAGTCTTTTAGAAAAGTTCTTGGCAGCATTTTCCCTTTGAGATTTCATGACATCACACAGGTAAACCAAGTTTACATTTGATTGAGGCAAAGCAATAGGATCATAGTAAGCTCCTAATCTTCTTCCCAAGCCACAAATAGCTACATTTAATCTTTCATTGGCTCCAAGGATATTTCCGTAGCTTTTGGCCGAAAAGCCTAATGCTCCCAAGCTGGATAGACCTGCAGTGGCCAAAGCTGATTTTTTGATAAACTCTCTTCTATTATTATTGGTCTTCATTTTTTCTAATTTAGGATTAATGGTTATGCTGGGTTTTCAACTCCACAACGCCTATTAAGGAAGAAAGACCCTGATAGCTCAAGTTTATATGAGTATCAGAGTCATTTCAGTTGCTGTGGTTTATATCATATGCCCTAATGAGATATGGGATTATTTAAGCTCTTTGATTTTGATGTTTTTAAAGCTTACCAAGTTGCCATGATCTTGTAATAGGATATGACCTTTTTCAGCTTCACCAAAGTTTTCCCATTTTTTGTACTTACTTTCTGAAACAAGCTTTCTGAAATCTTCAGAACCTCTTTCGTATTCCAAAACTTTAATGCCGTTCAAATAATGCTCTACATGATTGTTAGGATAGACTACCACTCGGCCTAGGTTCCATTCACCTATTTTTTTGGTAAACCTACCTTCTTTGGCTGCTGTAATAAGGTCATAAAGGGAGGATAAAGTTCTATTGCCATCTCTGCCCATTTTGGCATCAGGATGCTTTTCGTCATCCAAAATTTGATATTCTAACCCAATAGCAGACCCAGAAGTTTGTTCATCAAGGGTTACAAAGTATTTTACACCGCTATTGGCACCTTCGGAAAGTTTGAAGTTAAAAGATAGATCGAAAGCACTGTACTGATCTTTTGTAACTATGTCTCCATAAGATTGGGATTCACTGCCATCAGACTCTGCAATGGTCAACTCTCCATCATTTACAGACCATCCTTTTGACGGGAATTCATCTCCGTTTGCAGATCTCCAACCATCGCTATTTTGACCATTGAAAAGTAATTTCCAACCATCTTCTTTTTCATAGTCAGTAAGGGTATTGTCCTTGGTACTTACAACATAAATTCCTTTAGGGAAAGGCTTTGACTCAAGGTTTTCTGTTTGGATTTTAATATTCTTGAAATAGGTTTTTCTTCCCGCATGGTCAGGGTTTTTACCAATGCTATGAACTTGGAGTCCAATGAATCCTTTGCTGTCCATATCATCTACCACATAAGCCACAGGTTGATCGTTTACCCATGTTTTAATTACATTTCCAATGGCTTCTATTCTGTAATGATTGAATTCACCCATTTTGAAAGCACTTCTCGCTTCTGGATTGAGAGTGAGCGGATAAATCCAGCCTCTCCTTGCTTCATCATACAAACCACCAGACCAGGCTCTCTCTTTCGGGTCTGCTTCAATCTGATAACCAAATACCCTGTTTTTTTCAGCGTCATATTGACCACGAGTCATTACACCAGAATTACTGGTAACATCTTCTATTTTAAGATCCAATTCAAGAATATAATCACTATACTCTTTTTCTGTGGATAAAAATGTATTGGGTGTATTGATTTTAGAGATTCCGACGATGGTACCATCTTCGATTACAAATTCTGCTTCACCACCAAGTGGCTTCCAGCCTTCAAGAGACTTACCGTCGAAGAGAGAGGTCCATTCACCATCTTTACTATCTTCAGAACTAACAGCCTTTTCGGAGCAGGAAAAGCAAATTATTCCACTAATAATTACTGCAAGTGGAAAAGAAAATTTCTTAAACATGTTATACTCAGTTTTATTGATTTTAGTAATCTAAAAATGAGGATTTAATCTTTGCTTGTCAAATAATGGAAAAAGTTTAATTACGAAATCGATTCCGATAATGTCAATTTATATGAAGTGGTAAATGTATTTGCTTAAAGTAAATATGTTTTTGTGACTTTTAATATTTGGTGCATGGTAGTAAAAATAGAAGGACACCATTTGGTGCCCTTTTGATATTTTCTGAAGTGAAGTTAAGGTCTTATAAAGAGACCCCTCTTTTCCAAGGAATAAAATCATCTTGATTCAAAGTCATAGCTTTTGCTTTTTTATTTCCACTAGCCACTTCGATGATGTGTTCCAAGATTTCCTCACCCATTTGATCAATACTTTTGTCTCCAGAAATCACACCTCCAGTATTGATATCAATAATATCAGACATTTTTTCTGCTAATATATGGTTGGAGGAGACTTTAAGAACTGGGGTTACTGGGTTTCCAGTAGGAGTGCCCAAGCCAGTGGTGAAGAGAATAACATTGGCTCCAGATCCTGCCATGGCAGTAGTGCTTTCCACATCATTTCCAGGAGTGCACAAAAGATTAAGGCCGGGCTTGGTGACATATTCTGCGTAATCCAAAACATCCACAATAGGAGAGGTACCTCCTTTTTTTGCAGCTCCAGCAGATTTCATAGCATCAGTGATCAGGCCATCCTTGATGTTTCCAGGACTTGGGTTCATATCGAACCCAGAGCCCACAGCTTCAGCAGATGCAGCATAAGCTCTCATTAAGTTCACAAACTTATCAGCCGCTTCATCTGTTGTGCATCTGTTGATTAACTCCTGCTCCACTCCACATAGTTCTGGGAATTCGGAGAGGATAGTTTTTCCTCCTAAAGCAACCACTAAATCAGAAGCATGGCCTACAGATGGGTTCGCCGAAATCCCAGAGAAACCATCAGATCCGCCGCATTCAAGGCCAATGGTCAATTTGCTCAAAGGAGCAGGTTTTCGATCGGTTTGATCAGCTTCTGTCAGTGCCAAGAATGTCTTTTGAATAGCGTTGGTCAGCAAAGTACTTTCTGTCCCTTCCTTTTGCTGCTCCAGTAATATCACTGGTTTCTTCAAGTCAGGATTGATCTTGTCCAGCTTCTCTTGCAGGATAGTAGGTTGAGCATTTTGGCAGCCCAAACTTAAAATAGTGGCACCTGCTACGTTGGGGTTGTTTATATATCCTGCTATTAGGGCACACAGCATTTCAGAGTCCTGTCGAATTCCTCCGCAACCTCCCTGATGAGTCAGAAACTTAATGCCATCTATGTTTTTGAAGATTCGGGTTTCCCCATCTTGATCAATCGTTTCCACACTCAATTGGGCAATCTTTTCTTTTTCCCCTTGGGTATATAGGTCACGCATTTGCTTTACAAAAGTCTTATACTTATTTGGTTTGGCAAAACCAAGCTCTTCTACAAAGGCTTGCTTCATAATTTCGATATTTCTGTTTTCACAGAAAACCAAAGGAATGACCAGCCAATAATTCGCTGTTCCTACTTGGCCATCTTCTCTGTGATAGCCCATAAAGGTTCGATTTGCCCATTTTGATACATCTGGAGCCGTCCAAGATTTAAAATCTCTTTTTCCAGTGAATTCAGATGTCTTGTGGGCAACATTTTGGGTTGTTAATACTTCACCTTCAGCAATGTCATTCATGGCTTTGCCACAGATAATACCATACATGTAGATGTCATGATCTTTGGCAAAATCCATCTCGGCAAATTTATGCTTCGCCTTGACATCATGTGTCAATGTGATCTCTTTACCTTCAAAAGAAATATTTTCTCCTGCTTTAAGGTCTGTAAGAGCCACCAACACATTGTCATTTGGATGAATCTTTAAAATTTTATGTAGCATGTGAATTAAAATTTATATATTGCGCAATCGATTGCACAATTTAGGTAAAAAAATATTAATGAGAATAAAATTCCCGTTTTTTTTCTAAAGGAAATTATTTTGGGCTTAATTCGGGAAATAAAATTGAACTTATCCATGAATAAACGAGTGATTAGCCTTGGGGAAATCATGATGAGATTATCCACTCCAGGGTACGAAAGATTCATCAGTGCAGACAGTTACAACGTAGTTTTTGGAGGAGCAGAAGCCAATGTAGCCATATCCTTGGCCAACTGGGGAGTCTCCGCTGCTCATGTCACTGCCTTTCCAAACCATGATATCGGTAAATCAGCAGTGCAATATCTTAGGTTTGCCGGTTTGGATACCTCACACGTTTATTTTGATGAAGGGAGAATGGGTTTATACTTTGTGGAAAACGGGGCCATGCAGCGTTCATCTAAAATCATTTATGATCGTTTCGACTCCGTTTTTGCTAATTTTGACCCTTCCAAAGTTGATTGGAAAAAAATCTTTGAAGGAGCGGATTGGTTCCATTGGACAGGAATTACGCCTGCCATTTCAGCCTCAGCTGCTAAACTTTGCCAGGATGCTGTCAAGGCTGCCAAGGCCCAAGGAGTCAAAATTAGTGGAGACATTAATTACAGAAGGAATCTATGGCAATATGGCAAGCAGCCTTTGGATATTATGCCCGATCTGATTGCCCAAACGGACCTTATTATTGCCGGCCTTACGGATTTTGAAAACTGCATGGATATCCATGAGGAAGATTATGTAACGGCCTGCAAAAAGGCCCAGGAGAAATGCCCCTCAATTAAGTATGTTTCGACCACTTACAGGGAGTCCATCAGTGCTTCCCATAACAAGTTGTGCGGGGTGCTATGGAATGGAGAAGAACTTCTAGAGTCAAAGACTTATGACATGACCCATATTGTTGACAGGGTAGGTGGTGGAGATGCTTATATGGCCGGATTGATTTATGGCTTGTTGGGGTCGGGAGACCAGGAGGCTTTGGAATTTGCGGTAGCAGCATCTGTTTTGAAACACAGTATCCCCGGGGATGCCAATTTTGTGTCTGTGGATGAGGTGAGCCAGTTGGTAAAAGGAGAAAATATAGGGAAATTATTAAGATAAATAGATTTATGAAATTCAGTAAGAGTGAGGTTATCGCGGCAATGGAAGAGACAGGAATGATTCCTGTTTTCAATCATTCAGATATTGCTGTGGCCAAAGATGTATTGGATGCTTCCTTTAAAGCAGGTGTCCGCGTGTTTGAATTTACCAATAGGGGAGAAAATGCACTGGAAGTTTTTAAGGAGTTAAAGAGTCATGCTTCCCAGTATGAAGGATTGATTTTGGGGATAGGCACCATCTTTACCCCTAAGCAAGTGGAAGAATTTTTGGAAGCGGGAGCTGATTTTGTGGTCTCTCCGGCTTTGATCCCCAATGTCATTGTGACCTGTTCTAAAGCGGATGTACTTTGGATTCCAGGCTGTGGAACGGTGACAGAGATTTTTAATGCCAAGGAAATGGGAGCTGAAGTGGTGAAGGCTTTTCCTGGAAATGTATTGGGGCCATCATTTGTGTCAGCTGTCAAAGCAGTATTGCCAGAGATCAAGATCATGCCTACTGGAGGTGTAGAACCAACTGAGGATAACCTCTCCACTTGGTTTGATGCAGGGGTGACCTGCGTAGGTATGGGCTCCCAATTGTTCAATAAAGAATGGATCAAACAGAAGCAATTTGATGCGCTTGAAAAACAGATTTCACAAGCATTAGGCATTATAGAAACAATCCGAAATTCTAAATAATCTAAAATGAAGTTTGTCAATTATTTTAAGCCCAATATTTTTCTTAAACTACTGATTTTTATTTCATTATTTTCCCTCTATTCATGTAAAGGTACAGGTGGTAAAACAGTTATTAAATTGGGGCATGGGCTAGATACCAACCATCCGGTTCACTCCGCGATGTTGTACATGGCTGATAAGCTAGAAGAGAAATCTGGAGGAAAGATGGAGCTAAAGGTTTATCCCAATGCTCAGCTTGGAAATGAAAGGGAATTGGTTGAGTTACTTCAAATAGGAAGCCTTGGGATGACCAAAGTTAGCTCAGCCGTCATGGAAAGTTTTGCGCCTAAAATCCAAGTGCTCAGTCAGCCTTATTTATTCAGAGATGATGCACACAGGGAAAGGGTGTTGAATGGAGAAATTGGAAAAATGCTACTAAATGAGGGTACCCAATTTTGGCTAAAAGGACTTTGTTTTTATGATGCTGGGTCGAGAAGTTTTTATAGTAAAGATAAACCTGTAGAATCTCCAGATGACTTGGTAGGAAAGAAAATCCGGGTAATGGAAAGTAATACAGCTATTAATATGGTCAAGAGCTTTGGAGGCTCACCTACACCGGTATCTTGGGGGGAGCTTTACACTGCTTTGCAACAAGGTATAGTAGATGGAGCAGAAAATAATCCTCCGAGTGTGATCAGTTCCAGACACTATGAAATCTGCAAGTTTTATTCCATTGATGAGCATACAGCGGTACCTGATATGTTGATTGTTAGTACCAAGGTTTGGGACAGATTGAGTGATCAGGAAAGAGAATGGCTTCAGGAAGCAGCTGATGAATCAGCGGTATACGAGTACAAGATTTGGGCAGAGGCTGAAGAGGAGTCGATGAAACAGTTGGAAGAAGCTGGTGTGACCATTACATATCCGGACAAGGAGCCTTTCAGAAAAGCTGTGGAGCCGATGTATGAAGAAATCAAAAGAACCCAACCGGAAATGTACGAAATCATTGAAAAGATCAGAAACCATGAATAACCCAAGCAATTCTTTAAAGAATAAAATCAACCATAAGGTAGGTTACGTTTTGATTGTAATTATGGCGCTTATGGTGATTAATGTAACCTGGCAGGTATTGTCCAGGTATGTTTTTATGTCTCCTAGTTCATTTACTGATGAGTTGGCTCGTTTCCTTTTGATCTGGTTGGGTATGTTGGGAGCAGCATATGTAGCGGGGCATAATGAGCACTTGGCCATTGATATTTTGCCAAGTAAGTTAACCGGAAAAGCTAAGAATAATTTGATGGTATTTATTCACCTAATCATCATTGGATTTGCAGTGCCGGTTATGATTTTTGGAGGTAGCAATTTGGTCTATATCACTTATATGCTGGGACAGAAATCAACCACTTTACAAATTCCACTGGCCTATGTTTACACCGTGATTCCTCTGAGTGGGATATTGATTTTTATCTACCAAGTGGCAGACATCAAGCTTATTCTTCAACATAACCCAAAATTTTAATCATGGAATATATTACTATAATCATATTAGTTTTAAGCTTTATAACCTTGATGGGGCTAGGGGTACCTGTGGCCTGGAGTTTAGGTTTTTCCAGTTTATTGACACTATTGGTCACTGTTGCTGCTGTGCCGTCCATGACGACTATTGCTCAACGGATGGGAGCAGGGTTGAATAGTTTTTCCCTTTTGGCCATTCCTTTCTTTATCCTCGCTGGGGAAATCATGAATAAAGGAGGTATTGCCAATCGCTTGATTAATCTTGCCAAAGCGCTCAGTGGAAGGTTGCCAGGTGGGTTATTGTATGTGAATGTGATTGCAGCCATGCTATTTGGAGCCATCGCTGGTTCGGCTGTGGCCGCAGCTTCTGCTTTGGGTGGGATCTTGGGTAAGAGAATGGAAGATGAAGGTTATCCAAAAGAGTTAGGGGTAGCTGTCAATGTGACTTCTTCCACTACTGGCTTGGTGATTCCTCCTTCTAATGTACTGATTGTATATTCTTTGGCCAGTGGTGGTGTGTCTATCGCAGCTTTGTTTGTGGCAGGTTACATTCCTGGATTATTTATTGGGCTTTTATTGATGCTTACAGCAGCGTATTTTATCAAAAAGAAAAAATTACCAGCGGGTGAAAGTACTTCTTTTAAAGAATTGGGGAAAGTATTTATAGATGCTGCTCCAAGTTTGACTTTGTTGGTCATTGTAATTGGTGGAATTGTAGCAGGTATATTTACCGCTACAGAAGCTTCGGCAATTGCTGTTCTATATTGTTTGGGGCTTTCTTTCTTGTATAGAGAATTAAAGGTGAAGGATCTTCACGCCATTTTATTAAAGTCCTCTGCAACCACAGCAGTTGTGGCCATGTTGATTGCCACATCAATGGCGATGTCTTGGGTCATGTCAAGTGAAGATATTCCTCAGTCCATAAGTAGTGTTTTACTTTCTTTAAGTGATAATAAATATGTGATACTAATTATCATCAACCTTATCCTTCTTTTTGTTGGGATATTTATGGATATGACTCCAGCTGTATTGATCTTTACTCCAATATTCTTGCCTGTAGTAACCGAACTAGGAATAGACCCAGTTCATTTCGGAATCATAATGGTTTTAAATTTATGCATTGGATTGTGTACCCCTCCAGTTGGCTCTGTACTGTTTATTGGAGTGGGTGTTGCGAAAACTTCAATTGCTAATGTTGTAAAACCACTTTTGCCATTCTTTGTGGCCATGATCATTGGCTTGGCAGTGATTACCCTTTGGCCTCAGATGGTCCTTTGGTTGCCAAACTTATTTGGGCTATAAAATTAACAGCTTTCTTACCCTATAAAACACTAAAGACTGTCACTTGGACAGTCTTTAGTGTTTTATAGGGTCGCTGTGACAAATAGATGCGTCTTGTTTTGGTTTTTAAACCTTTTACATTACTGTTAAGGGTTAAAGTAATATTTCAACAAACGATTCAATTGTTTTTTCGTTCTTATTAAAAGGGATGAGGGCTAAATTGATAAATGTTGTTAATTATTGTTTACTTCTCACCTAAAATTTTATTAGATTAACTAATAGGTTAAATTTAATTTATGGAAGGAGTTCTAAATTTTTCTTATGGTAAATTATTCACTTCCGACACTGTGCTAGACAATGCCTACATGCCTAGCAAAAATTTTTTTGTCAGTGATCAAATTTTTGTTCATTTTCTTCAAAAGGAGATATCCAAAGAGGCATGGGCGTTTATGCAACCAAAACTAAGTCGTTTAGGCTATAAAGCTGCATCATTATTAGATCATTTTTCTCTTTCTGCTGACAAAAATCCACCTTTTTTAAAAAAAAGAGATGCTTATGGAAGGACCATAAATGAAATTGTTTTTCATCCAGATTATAAAAAACTGTTGCAGATAGCAGTAGAGTCAGGTATGCTCTCTGTCAAATGGGATCCCGAACTCAGAGAAGAATACAAGGGTTATTCCAATCGATTGTGCTTTAGTTTGGCATTTCTCTACGGGATGGGTGAAAGCGGTGTAAGCTGTCCTCTTTGTATGACTGATGGGGTAGCAAGGGTGATCAATAGTTTTGCGGATGCAGAAGATAGGGATCGGTTAATGAAACATATTTATACCAATGATGTAGAACAATTGTTTACCGGTGCCATGTTTTTAACTGAAAAATCAGGTGGGTCTGATGTAGGTAAAAATTTGGTTTCTGCTCAAAGAATTGATAGTAGCTATTACTTATTGAATGGTGAAAAGTGGTTCTGTAGTAATGCAAATGCAGAAATCAAGTTGGTTTTAGCTAGGACCAATCCTGATGTGAAAGGAACTGAAGGTCTTTCTTTATTTTTAGTTGAAAAGCATAAGCCTGACGGGCAAATTAACCCTATGGATATCATTCGGCTAAAAGATAAGTTGGGAACTAAATCAATGGCTAGTGCTGAAATCATCTTGACAGATACTTTTGGGAAATTGATAGGCAAAGAAGGTGAAGGCTTCAAAATCATGGTTGAAATGATCAACCTCTCCCGATTGTGGAATTCGGTGATTGCAGTTTCAGCTTTTAGAAGGTGTTTGATAGAGGCTTATCAATTTCTTTCACATCGTCACTCTTTTGGTAGGAGAGTTTTGGATCATGCACTTGTTAGGAACAAATTATATGATTTATGTTGCAGGTATACGGCAGACTTTTACCTGACTTGGAAAGCCATATCATTCCTGGATAAGGCAGATAGTGGGGATGCTTCAAGTGGACAAGTTTTGAGAATGATTACTCCTATGGTGAAAAGACAAACAGCTGAAACAGCTGTATATGGAATACGGGAATGTATGGAACTGATGGGAGGGATGGGGTATATGGAAGATACCATTCTCCCCAAATTTATGAGAGACACACTTGTTTTACCAATTTGGGAAGGTACCAGCAATATGATGGTCTTGGATATGCTAAGAACTTACAATAAGAATAATGGTTTAATTCCTTTGATGGAAAACACTCATAAACATTTGATTTTGGGAAATGAGTATGAGAAGGATAAAAACAGGTTAACAGTTTTATTGTCGGATATGGCAGAGCTTAGGAGCATGGATAAAGACCATATGGAAATTAATTCTGAATATATTTTTAAAGAATTAACTTTATTTGTGCAAAAAGGTTTCTTATTGAGGGCTGAAGACAGTGAGAGCACTTATTGGATTGGTCCGGCCCTAAAATACCTCAATGAAAAAATTTATGGAAGGCCTTCAGGGACAGTTGTTCCTCCTTCTACTGATGAAATCATAAGAATGATTGGTTGGGGATTTTGATTATATTACAACTCTCATGTAATTATAATGTCATTTAAGCATTATTTTTCTTCTATTTTGATAATTTGCCAACCATCTTAAAGTATTAGCGTTATAAAGCTAATCTAGAATCTTTAGCAGATTGTTCATGAGGAAAAATATATTTTTGTCTTTTATGGTGTGGCTACTGAGTTACACCTTAGCTGAGGCACAAAAACAAAGCTTTATAAAGCGATATTGGAATAGCATTATCAATGATTCCAGTGATGTTTCCGAACCCCAGTTTTTTGTTTACCCTACCTTGGCCTATGCGCCAGAGACAAGTTGGGAAATTGGACTGAGCTCCTTATATGTTTACTACGCCAAAAAAGATACAGCGAATCGCTTGAGTGAAATCAATGGGTTTACTTTTGTTACTTTGGAAGGGCAATATGGATTTTGGTTTGATCATGCAGTTTATTCCGATAAAGAGGATTGGTTTTTCTTGGGACGTTTGAGGTTCCAAAGGTTTCCGATGTATTACTATGGATTGGGACCGGATACACCTGAAGAATACTTGGCTTTAGTGGATTCTCGGCAAGTGCTCATTAAAGAGAGGGTGCTGAGGAAACTAAAGAAAGACTTTTATGTAGGGATGGAACTTGACTTGAACCGTTTTGGTTCGGTGGAATTTCATCCCAAGGAAGAAGGAGCGAGCATTGAAATGCCGATCGGGAGTGAGGGATCAACGAATTTAGGATTAGGTCTTGGCTTTGTTTATGATAACCGTCATAATGTGCTCAATGTTCGAAATGGTTTGTTCTCTGAGTTAGCTTATCTAAAATACGCACCGTTTTGGGAAGCTACTTATGAGTTTGGAACGATAGTTTCAGATAATAGAATTTATCGTCCAGTAGGCAAGGACAATGTTTTTGCAGCTCAACTTTTTGGACAGTTCAATACAGGAGATGTCCCTTTCAATATGATGAGTGCTCTTGGCGGTGAGAGTATGATGAGGGGCTATTATTATGGAAGATTTAGGGATAAAAATTACATTTCCTCACAAGTAGAGCTTAGGTTTTTACCTTTGCCCTTAGGTTTTTCCAATCGTTTTGGAGCAGCAATGTTTGCCGGCACTGGAACTGTATTTTCCGATTTCAGTAATTTATCTTTGGATAAAATGGTGTGGTCTGCTGGTGCTGGTATCCGCTTCCTGCTATTTCCCAATAAGGATATTTATACCAGACTGGATGCTGCTTTTACCCAAGAAGGTCATGGTTTTTATATTTATATTGGAGAGGCTTTTTAATCCATATTGGGCTTAGATATGCCGTTCATAGAAATAAATTCATCCGGCTATCTTTTTTAAAATTTGATTGGTAAATTGAATGTAGACAACACAAGCAATGCTATGAGTTTTGATCTCGTCACTAACCTAAAATCAAATAAAATGTCCCAATTTAATCTGACAATCAACCAAAAGAAATATGACGTTGATGTTGATCCCCAAATGCCACTTTTGTGGGTAATCAGGGATATCATTGGCCTCACAGGTACCAAATATGGATGTGGAATAGCCCAATGTGGGGCTTGTACGATTCATTTTGATGGAAAAGCGATGCGCTCATGTGTATTGCCGATTTCGAATGTAGGTGATGCTAAAATTACCACGATAGAAGGACTTTCTGATGATGGAAGTCATCCCACACAAGTGGCCTGGAAGGAAATGGATGTGCCCCAATGTGGCTATTGTCAGGCCGGCCAAATCATGGCCGCTGTTGACCTAATAAATAAAAAGCCCAATCCCTCGGATGAGGATATCCATAGAGGGATGACCAATGTTTGTCGATGTGGAACGTATAATCGTATCAAATCGGCCATCAAATTGGCTGCTGAAGGAGGTAAGTCATGAAGGAGTTAGGAGTTATGAACCGTAGAGGCTTTATGAAAGTAAGCTTGGCTTCTGGAGGAGGAATGCTATTGGGATTTAGTTGGTTGGGAGCCTGTAATAACTCATCAGGAGAGGGAGTGATTCATGAGCAGGTAGATTTCAATGCATTTGTCAAGATAGATTCTTCAGGAATGGTCACCTTAATGTCTCCCAATCCTGAAATAGGACAAGGGGTAAAAACATCACTTCCTATGATTGTTGCTGAAGAGCTGGATGTAGATTGGAAAAACGTAAAAATAGAACAAGCGGGTTTGGATACAGAAAAGTATAGCAGGCAGGTAGCTGGAGGAAGTGGTTCTATTAGGTCAAGCTGGGATTCTTTTAGAAAAGCAGGGGCAACTGCAAGGGTAATGTTGATCAATGCAGCTGCTGCAGCATGGGGCGTTGAGTCTTCTTCATGCTATACATCAGCCGGATCGGTTTATCATAAGGATAGTGACAAACAATTCAAATATGGTGATTTGGTTAATTCAGCTGTTGCACAAAAAGTTCCTGAAGATGTGCCTCTAAAATCACCAGGGACATACAAACTATTAGGGAAGCGAATTGCTAATGTAGATAATGATGCAATTGTTACAGGTAAACAATTGTACGGGATTGATACGAAGCGAGAGGGAATGAAATATGTATGTATTTCTCGGCCACCTGCTTTTGGTCAGGAACTAGTTTCTTATGATTCGACAGAAAGTCTAAAAGTCTCTGGGGTGGAGAAAGTAATCGACTTTGATCATAAAATCGCAGTACTCGCCAATAATACCTGGGCTGCCATGCAGGGTGTCAAAGCTTTGAAGATTGAATGGACAGGCAATGAAAGCTTTGACAGTACAAAAGATTATCTTACTAATTTTAAGAAAGCGCTGGAGACCAAGTCAAATCAGGATCCAAAACGGAATGATGGAAATATAGATACTGCTTTTGAGGGAGTTGAAGAAATCATTAGCCTTGATTTTGAAGCACCATTTCTTCCCCATAATACCTTGGAGCCGATGAATTTCTTTGCAGATGTGAAAACAGATAGTGCTGAACTATATGGACCCATTCAAACACCAGAAAGAACAAGAAAAAGAGTAGCTGAGCAGATTGGAATTCCGGAAGAAAAAATCCAGTTGGGATTAACCCGAATGGGAGGAGGTTTCGGTAGGCGATTAATGTCTGATTTTGTAGAAGAGGCAGCCATGGTCTCCAAGCTTGCTCAGGTTCCAGTAAATGTGATCTGGACCAGAGAGGATGATATGGGAGGAGGATTTTACCGTCCAATGGGCTATTACAGATACAAAGCTGCATTAGATGCGGACCATAATTTAATCGCTTGGCATCATGATTCAATTGGTTGTTCTGGTAATCTTTCCCGCCAGGATAATTTCCCAGCAGGGGCAGTGGAAAACTTTAGGGTAGATTCTAGGTTATACGAAACACCTGTCACAACAGGGCCTTGGAGAGCACCCAATCATAATTTTATAGCCTTTACTGAGGAGTCTTTTGTTGATGAAATAGCCAATAGAACCGGAAAGGATCCGCTTACATTTCGGCTGGAACTACTCAAGCAGGCAGAGGATAATCCTGTAGGAAAAGTTGATTATGATACTGAGCGATATGCGAATGTGCTGAAGAAAGTAGCTGACATGGCAGGATGGAACAAAGTAAAACCGGACGGAATATATCAAGGTTTGGCTGCTCATTTTTCCTTTGGCTCCTATGTTGCTGAAGTGGTAGAATTAGAAAAAATGAATGATGGAAAGCTCAAAATAAAGAAAGTGTATTGTGCGGTGGATTGTGGGATAGTGATTAATAAAAGTGGTGCAGAAACACAGGTTGAGGGTGGGATTATTGATGGATTGGGACATGCCTTATATGGCGAAATTACACTTACCAATGGCAAAGCTGACCAATTAAATTTTGATCAATATAGGTTGATTAAAATGAAAGAAGTCCCAGAAATCGAAGTTCATTTTATTCAAAGTGATGAGAGTCCTATGGGGCTTGGGGAACCTGGTTTACCACCTGCAGGAGCCGCATTGGCAAATGCTGTTTTTGCGGCTATTAATGTTAGGTTGACCGCTCAGCCATTTATAAAGAGTGACATTTTCGTTTGATTCAAACTAAGTTCAATTTTGTTGAATATTGACTAATATCTCAATGAAGAGACCAATTTATTTGGATTATTGTGCAACTACCCCTTGTGATCCTGAGGTGGTCAAAGTGATGATGCCTTACTTTTCCCATCATTTTGGTAATCCATCGAGTAATGATCATTTATTGGGGTGGGAGAGCAAAGAGGCCGTGGAAGTTGCCAGACAACAGTTAGCCACTCTGATCAATTGTAAACCAAAGGATTTGATCTTTACAAGTGGGGCGACCGAATCGATCAACTGGGTATTGAAAGGATTGTTTCATAATAATGGACGTAAAGGTCATTTTATTACAACCAAAATAGAGCATAGTGCAGTTTTGGATACAATGGCCTATTTACAAGAGCAGGGTGCTGAGCTTACCTTTTTGGAAGTGGACCAAAATGGCCAGATTTTGTTGGATGATTTGGAAAGTAGCATCCAAGACAATACACTTGGTTTCGTTTGCATGTATGCCAATAATGAAATTGGTACGATTCTTCCTATAGATAAAATAGGAGAAATAACTGTCAAATATAATATTGACCTGATTTGTGATGGTACACAGGCAGTGGGTAAAATTCCCATGGATCTTTCCTCTTCACCGATAGCATATATGGCTTTTTCTGCCCATAAGATGTACGGCCCAAAAGGTATTGGAGGATTATATATTGCCAATTCAGATTTGAAATCTAAGCTTGGTCCATTCCTTCATGGAGGAAAACAGGAGGGAAGCTTCAGAAGTGGGACGATGAATGTCCCTGGCATAGTGGGATTCGGAAAAGCTGCGGCCTTATGCTATCACTATATGGAGGTAGAATTTGAACAGTTAAGCTCTCTGCGTGATTATTTTGAATTAAAACTTGGGGAGTTGTCAGGGGTGATTATTCAAGCTTTTAATGGAAATAGACTTCCCAACGTCAGTAATGTTAGTTTTAGCGGAGTTGAGGGAGAAAGGCTAATACTTAACCTTAGCAAATACATGGCAGTGAGTAGGGGAAGTGCTTGCTCATCCATCATTCATCGACCTTCCCATGTGCTTAAGGCAATTGGTATGTCTGATGAGGATGCCTTAAACGCTATTCGGTTCAGTTTAGGAAGATTTACAACCAAAGAAGAAGTGGAGACCGCTTTGAAGGTAATTCGGGATACGGTATTGGATCTGAAAATGAATATCGTGTGAAATGAAGGAGATAAAATCCATTATATCGGCTTATAATAGTGCTAAAAAGGATGGTAAATCTGCTGCTTTGGCCACTGTCGTTCACGTGGAAGGTTCTTCCTATCGCGGACCCGGAGCCAGAATGTTGGTCGCGGATGATGGAAAGCTGACTGGGGCGATCAGTGGTGGATGTTTGGAGGGTGATGCCTTGAGAAAAGCCTTGATGGTAATGATGCAAGGAAAGCCTTTGACGCAAACTTATGATACATCAGATGAGTATGATGCTATAATTGGTGTTGGGCTGGGATGTGAAGGAATCATTAGGGTACTGATAGAACCCATAGATCAAAACGATCCAATGAATCCCATTCGCATTTTAGAACAGGCAACCCTTCAAAGAGAAGCTGCAGTATTGGTTACAATTTTTGACTTAAACCAGCCAAGATCTGTTCATCAAGGTACAATTATTTATGCTGTTGAAGGACAAATTGAAAATAGAGAAAGATTTAATATTGATCTATCTAAAAGCATAAGTGATGTACTTTCCAATCAAAGATCAAGCTTCAGGAATTTAGAATATCAGGGCAAAGAGCTAACGGCTTTTATGCAATATTTACCTGCTCCAATTAGATTGGTTATAGCTGGTGCTGGCAATGACATTATTCCATTGGTAGAGATGGCCGAAATTTTGGGATGGGAGATGATCTTACTGGATGGAAGACCAAGTTATGCGGACCATCATCGCTTTCCTAATTGTCAGGTGATCATAGGGCAACCTGAAAAAGTTCTTGATCAAGTGCAGTTGGATCCAAGAACTGCTGTTCTTTTAATGACACATAATTATAACTATGATAGAGCTTTGGTTAAAAGGTTGGTTCAATTAAAACCCAAGTATGTGGGAATGTTAGGACCAAGAAAAAAATGGGAGAGTATTAAGAAGGAAATGAAGTCTGAAAAAGGTTCATTATTGACTTTCCCTATGTACAGTCCTGTAGGTTTGGATGTCGGGGCAGAAACAGCGGAAGAAATTGCCCTTGCTATTATTTCAGAGATAAAAGCTGTTTTTTCAAATAGAACTGGCACTTTTCTCCATAAATTCAAAGATAGTATCCACCCTGAAAGAAATAATATCTCATTGGAGGAACTAATAAAAAATAACTAAGCAGAAGTGGGGCAAAAGACATTTTCCATCATTATTCTGGCAGCAGGTTTATCAAAGCGTTTAGGCGAAGCCAAACAACTGCTCCAGCTTAATGGCCAAAGCTTGATCCAGAAAGCTGCTAATATAGCTATTTCAGTTAGTCCAAAGGATGTTGTAATTGTTTTGGGACATTATGCTGATCAAGTTGAGAAGGAACTAGAGGGTCTAAATGTCTCCACAGCTATTAATATACACTATAAACAAGGAATGGGCTCTTCCATTAAATATGGGCTTCAATCAGCCTTAGGTTTGTGCAATAATTTGGATGGTGTCCTGATAATGGTTTGCGATCAACCATTTCTTTCCTCCAAGCACCTTTTTGATCTTTTATCAAAGTGGCAAAACAGCGACACCTCAATAGTGGCGAGTCAATACAATGCGGGATTGGGCGTTCCTGCCATTTTTGATCAAAAGCTTTTTCCAGAGTTATTGGAACTTAAAGGAGATAAAGGAGGTAAAAAAGTGATATTGAATCATATCACTAATACTGTATCTGTTTCTTTTGAAGATGGGAAAACAGATATTGATACTTTGGAGGAATATCAAAAGATCAAGGAGACGTATAAGAAGTCTCCTTGATAATCCATTGACTATTCTTGATTTTCTTCAATTAGCTTTAAAAGAAATTCAGGTTCATCCGTGGTGATAAAATCAGCTTTTTGCTCCAATAACCACTTCATATCTTCTTCTTTATTGACTGTCCAAGAATTGACCGTCAATCCTAAATCCTGAGCTTGTTGGATCCATTCAGGATTATTTTTCAATACATTAATATTATAATCAAAGCCAAAAAAGCCAGCTTTTGATAATTCTTCTGGGGTCTTATCTCCACTCAGATAGGCCACATTTGCATTGGGGTCTGTTTCTATGGCTTTCAACCCTCCCTCATAACTAAAGGTAATGTAGTCTACCCATTTTTCGGCCTTAAGTTCTTTTACTGTTTTTACCGATTTTTCAGCAATGAGTTTACTTCTTTCAACACTTATTTTTGATGGTTTGATTTCAAAAATTAATTTAGTTGTGTTTTGCTCCATTCCCTTTTGCAGGTATTGTTTTACGGTAGATATTTTCTCTCCATTTTCGTGGCTGAGTTCCAATAATTGCGCATAAGTGCTGGTTTCAATTGGTAATCCTTGAAAGTCAGCATCATGATTTACTACCAGGACTTCATCTGAGGTCATCCAAACATCAAACTCTGAGCCTTCACATCCAATTTGGATGGCTTTATTGAGAGAAGCGATGGAATTTTGAGGTAATTGATCTACTTTCCAAGCGCCTCGATGTGCGATTACTTTGTTGGTATGGAAAGAAGGTGAGCTGCAAGATATCACCATAAAACAGGAAATAAGTACCAAGCATAAAGTTAAGGTTTTCATAATAATTCTATTCGTAAGTTTTAATTGAAATGGTAAGTTAATTTATTAAAAACCTGTAAACATAAAATTGAATTGATTTCATGAAAAAATAACATAACCAAATGAAGTTAATTAATATAAGAGGAAATAGAGATGTTTTATCGTTAAAATTTATGTTACCCATTCAATCACTTGTGAAAACTTAATAAACTGATTTTTTGACTAACACGATAACATTATACTGAAGAATATTTGTTTTGAAATGTAATTCATATTGATATTTTTGTTATTTAAACCCAAATATACTTTATAAAGTGCTACTAAAGACTGGTAATAAAAAAGGTTTTAATGAGTAATATTTTAGTGATTAATTGATGATTTGAAAATATACTGCATTACCCTAATCACTATTAAACTCCTTTGTTGTCAGTTTTTATTAAAAATTAAGTAAAAGCTTATCACCCTAATTAAGTATGTTGAAAGTTATTATTGTTGAAAAAGACACCAATTTTTCAAACAACATTCATGAGATTTTAAATCTACACAAATTTGATATTCGGGAAGTAAATCGGATAGATGCTGTAGAAGCAGAGATAGTTGAATTCATGCCTGATTTACTTATTGTTTCTGTTAACTGGGATTTTAAGAGTTCTGGCATAGATCTCGTTAAAAAATTTCGGAAAGGATACAATATTCCAGTATTGTTAATCAATGATTTTTACACTCAAGTGGATGACTCTATTGATCTTTCTAAAATTTCAAATAGTGAGGCAATCAATAAACCATTCAAAACAAGAGATTTTCTTGCGGCTATTGATAGACTATTAAATAAAAAGTAATCAATAAACTCCGTTAGTCTTTTTATGGGGAAATAATAGGAAATTTTGCAGTTCAATTTTTTGCAATCCCATTGCATGGTTTTATTAGGTATATTTGTCCTTAATGAAGATCACGCAGATCATATTGCGTTATTATTTGTTGGTACTGATGCTTTTGCCATGTGCTGATGGGGATGCTGTATCCGGTACATTTTCAGAAGAGCCGATGATAGCCAATCATGATGCAGGTCATCATCATGGAGATATGGGGGATGATTGTTCTCCACTATGCGTTTGCCATTGTTGTCATATTCATTTTATGATCACTCAGAAACCTTCCGTAAATTTTGTTTCAGATTTCATTGCAATAAAAAATGCTCATTATCATGATTTTATTGGTATCCAACTTTTTGATTTTTTAAAACCACCTAGAAGCTAAATTTTTATTTCAGAGGACAAATGCGTCCAATTTTAAACGCTACTTAATTTTAAGGTAGTACCAATTCAATTATACAACTAGATCAGATGCCTTTTAGCACACGGCCATTTTAGCTCTAAAATGGTTATGCAAGATGTGTATCGATCTGTAAGCAAACACTTTATGATAAATCAGCTGATATCTTTTTCTATCAACCATAAGCTTATTATTGGGCTGTTAACATTGGCTTTGATAGTGGCGGGAATCTGGAGTATTAAGCAGGTTCCTATTGATGCAGTTCCAGATATTACAAACAATCAGGTTCAAGTAATTACACAAGCTCCTAATCTAGGAACAGAAGATATAGAACAATTTGTGACCTATCCGGTGGAGTTGGCCATGGCAAACTTGCCTGGAGTAAAAGAAGTCCGGTCAGTTTCTAGGTTTGGACTTTCAGTAGTAACCATCGTTTTTGAAGATAACCAAGGAACCTATCTTCCACGGCAACTGGTGGCGGAAAAACTGAATGATGTAAAGGATGAAATCCCAGAAGAATTTGGAAATCCTATGATGGGACCTATTTCTACTGGCCTAGGAGAGATTTACCAATACACACTGGAGGTGGATAGTTCCTACCATGATAAATATTCAAACACTGATCTGAGAACGATCCAAGACTGGATCATTAAGCGGCAAATGGCCATGGTGCCAGGGGTGGTGGAAGTAAATGCTTTTGGTGGGAAAATCAAACAGTATGAAGTGGCTGTATCTCCAGATGAGCTTAGAGCGATTGGAATTACCATGGGTGATATTTTTGAAGCACTCGAAAAGAACAACCAGAATACTGGAGGGGCTTATATAGAAAGAAACCATCAAGCCAATTTTATAAGAGGGGAAGGATTGGTGTCCAGTTTGGATGAAATAAAAAACATCTCTGTTATCAATCGCGAAGGTCTTCCCATTAAAATAAAGGATGTGGCTGATGTACGCTATGGGGAAGCTGTAAGGTATGGAGCACTGACCAAGAATGGCCAAGGAGAGGCCGTAGGAGGAATGATTTTGATGCTAAAAGGTGCCAATTCTGACCAAGTGATTCAAGCTGTAAAATCAAGAATATTACAAATACAGCAATCTTTACCTGATGGAATTTCCATCAAGCCTTTTTTAGACAGAAGTAAGTTGGTGGAAGAAACCACCTCAACGGTTACTTCAAATTTATTGGAAGGTGGTCTGATTGTCATTTTTGTGCTAGTCATATTATTAGGCAATTGGCGAGGAGGATTAATTGTCGCTTCCACCATTCCGTTGAGTCTTCTTTTTGCCTTTATTTTAATGAACGTCTTTGATGTTTGGGCGAATCTGATGAGTCTTGGAGCCATAGATTTTGGGATTATTGTGGATGGGGCGGTTATCATTGTTGAGAGCACTGTTTTCTTGTTGCATCAAAAAGTCATGAAAGGTGAAAATTTGAATAAAAAGTCAAGGCAAAAAGCTGCTAGCCAAGCTTCCAAAAGCATGATGAATGCTGCTTTTTTTGGCCAATTGATCATTCTAATCGTGTTTCTACCCATATTGGCTTTAGAAGGAGTGGAAGGGAAAATGTTCAAGCCAATGGCCCTTACATTCATTTTTGCTATGCTGGGAGCCATGATCCTTTGTCTAACCTATGTACCTATGGTTTCCTCATTTTTTATTCGTGTAGATAAAGAAAACAAAACTTCATGGGGTGACAAAGTGGTGATCTGGTTGGAAGATAGGTATACGCCACTTTTGCAAAGTGCTCTTCGACATGGAAAATGGGTTTTGGGCATTTCCATTGTGCTTTTTGGATTGACGGTATTTACTTTTAGTAGGATGGGAGGAGAGTTTATTCCTCAACTGGATGAAGGAGACATAGCATTTCACATCATTTTAAATCCTGGAAGTTCCCTTTCTGAGTCAATTGCGACATCCACTAAGATTGAAAACATCATATTGGACAATTTTCCGGAAGTGGATCAGGTTCTGAGTAGATTTGGGGTGGCGGATGTTCCTACTGATCCCATGCCTATGGATATTGGAGATTGTTTTATAATTCTTAACCCAAGGTCAGAATGGGTATCAGCTTCTACTAAGGAAGAATTAATTGAAAAAATCAAGGATAAAATTAGTGTCATACCAGGTGTTTCTTATGAATTTACCCAACCAATAGAAATGCGCTTCAATGAGCTGTTAACGGGGGTGAGAGAGGACATTGCCATTAAACTATTTGGAGAGGATTTAGAGGTACTTGCCCAAAAAGCCAACGAAATCGGCCAAATTGTTTCAAGCGTTGAAGGTGTTGCAGACATGAAAGTGGAAGCTACCACAGGTTTACCACAGATGACGATCAATTATGACCGGGAGAAACTTTCTCAATATGATTTAGATGTAGAAGATTTAAATACTGTTGTTCAAACAGCATTTGCAGGTAAAAAAGCGGGGGTGATTTTTGAGGGAGAAAAGAGGTTCGACTTGGTTGTTAGACTGGATTCCCTGTATAGAACACAAATTAATGATGTCCAAAATTTATATGTCAATACGGTCAAAAGAACTCAAATTCCTTTAAAAGAAGTGGCTGATATAAGCTACCAGCCAGGTCCTATGCAAATCAGTAGGGATAATACAAACCGAAGGACTTATGTGGGGATAAATGTTCGGGGAAGAGATGTAAAATCATTGGTACAAGAAATCAAACAGAAATTGGATTCAAGGTTGGATTTGCCAGCTGGTTATTATATCAGATATGGTGGGGCCTTTGAAAACCTAGAGAGAGCGACTTCTCGGCTGAAATTGGTCGTTCCCTTGGCATTGGCTTCAATATTCATTTTGATCTTTTTCGCATTAGGATCTTTACGGCAAACCTTCATGATTTACATGGCTATTCCGTTGGCTGCTATTGGAGGAGTTTTTTCTCTTTGGATTCGTGGAATGCCATTTAGTATTTCTGCGGGCGTGGGGTTTATCGTGCTTTTCGGAGTAGCAGTTTTGAATGGACTGGTTTTGATCAATGGTCTCAATGAGTTGAAAGAAGATGGAAATTTAAGTTTGTTGGAGCGAATCAATAAGGGAACAAGGAGAAGGATCAGGCCTATTCTGTTGACAGCGCTTACAGATATTCTGGGTTTTCTTCCTATGGCCATTTCTTCATCCTCAGGGGCAGAAGTGCAGCGACCATTGGCTACTGTGGTTATTGGGGGATTGATTACATCTACTATGCTCACCTTGTTTGTTTTGCCTATACTTTATCAGTGGATGGAAGCCAAACGCTTTAAAATGGCTGTTTCCAAGCCTGCAATCATGTTGGGTTTTACATTAATGTTCGGTTTGTTCTCTTTTACTTCCAACGCCCAAGAAGAGGAGAATCTTCCAGAACTAACGCTTCAGGAGGCTATTCAAAAGGCAAAGGATAATTATCCAATGATTAAAAGTGTACAATTGGAAATTGATAAACAGGAGGCTTTGAGGAAAACGGCTTGGGATTTAGGAAATACACAAATATTCACTGGAGGAGAAGAAATTACAGATGGTGTTGGAGTTTATACCCAGGTGGGTTTTCAGGTACAGGAGTTAGATATTTTTGGTGTTCCAGCAAAAAGTAACTACCAAAAACAGCAAGTTGCTTTGGCAGAAGCAGCTTTGAATCTCTCAGAAGTAGAATTATCAAGACAAGTAAGCTTGGCCTTCAAAGATGTTTATCTGAGCAAATTAAAATACCAACTTCTCTTAAGGATGGATTCTTTGTACGGAAATTTTGAAAAGGCGGCAAAGATCAGGTATGATATTGAAGCAACCAGTAAACTTGAGTGGTTGGCAGCTCAAAACCGATCGGGACAAATCGAAATACAGAAAAACCAAGGATATTATGATTATAAGGTAGCTCTTCAAAAGTTTAATTTGTGGTTAGTAAGTGACACTTTGTTTACTACTTCTTCAGAAGATGAGTCGGTTTATTTAGAACTAATGAATCCATCAATTCCTATCTCGGAACACCCCCAAATAAACATGGCTAATGAAAAAAGAGAGTTAGCTGAGTTTGCTTTGAAAGCGGCTAAATCTGGGTATCTACCAAAGCTAAGTGCACAATATGGCATCCAAGAAGTTTCAGGCAATTCTGGATATTATTCTTATCAATTAGGGATTAGTGTCCCATTGGCATTTAATCAAACACAGGCCAAGGTGCAATCCGCTAAGATTAGTCTAGAGCAAGCGAACCAATCTCTAAGGCAAACCCAAATGGAATTCCAAACTGCTTATCGAACGGCTTTACAAAATTACAATAAGTGGCGATCATCTTATCAGTTTTACAAAGAAGAGGCCTTGCGATTAGTAATGGAGCAGGAAAAAGGGGCCTTGTTGGCTTATAGAGAAGGTGCAATAGACTATGTGGCCTTCCTACAAAACCTAAGTGATGCATTGACCATCGAGATGGATGCATTAGAAACGCTGGACAAATATTTGGAAAGTAAGATTGCACTTGAATATTTTCAAAATCCCCTAAATGAATCAAACAATGAATAGAAATACTTACATCAGCATATTTTCTCTGATCGTTATGGCTTTTGGATCAGGGTGTAATAGTCCTCAGGAAGCAGGGCTGAAATCAAAAGAAATTATAGAAGAAGAGCATGGAGAGATAGTTCTCCTCAGCGATGATCAAGTGAATAGCTTGAAGCTTACCATAGATAAAGTTCGTGAGCAAGGTGTGGCCACTTATGTAGAAGCAAATGGAGAATTGGAAGTTCCTCCACAAAATGAAGCCTCCATTACGGCTTATATTGGAGCCAATGTGGCTGTTATTAATGTGATCGAGGGTGATTATGTTAATAAAGGCCAAGTTTTGGCCAGATTGAGTCACCCTGAATTGATCAAACTTCAAACTGCTTACCAGCAAGACTGGAACAGATTGAAGTATTTAGAGAAAGAAAACAGTAGGCAGGAAACCTTGTATGAAAAAGAGGTAGGTTCTGGTAGGGACTTGCAAAAAATACAATCTGATTTGGCCGCCCTAAAAGGACAAGTAAATGGCCTGAGAAATCAGTTAAAGTTATTGGGTATTGAGGCAAGTGTCTTGGAAAATGGTGAGGTAACAGAACAAGTACCGGTCAAAAGCTCAATTTCAGGATATATCAAAAAAGTCAATATCAAAACGGGCCAATATGTTGCGCCGCAGTTTGAAATGTTTGAGGTAGTGAATATTGAGCATATTCATGCTGATTTGATGGTTTTTGAAAAAGATGTCCATTTAGTAGAAAAAGGGCAGAAAGTACGTTTTAGTGTCCAAACAGTCCAAAATGAAGAATTACAAGCTGAAGTTTATGCAGTAGGCAAATCATTCGAACAAGAGCCCAAAGCAGTTCATATTCACGCTGAAATAGAAAATAAGAAGGGTTTATTAATCCCTGGAATGTATGTGCGCGGCCAAGTCTTGGTTGGAGAACAGTCCTTATTAGCGGTTAGGGAGGGAGCTTTGGTGAAAGAAGGTAATGAATATTTTATCTTTTCAGCACAAAAGCTAGCAGATGAATGGTCCTTCGAACCAGTTCCTGTTAAAGTAGGTGTGAAAGATGGAAATTGGTCTTCTATCAACTTCGTTAATCCTGAAGATGCCAAGAAGGAATTTGTGATTGATAATGCTTATTACATTATGGCAGAAATGAAAAAAGGTGAAGGAGGACACCATCACTAAAATGAAAATCAAAAGTTTGGAGAAATATTTGAGCAGTAACAGTATCCGCCCAACAGCCGTGAGGCTGTTGGTGTTGGAGACCTTATTGGCCCAAAAAGTGGCCATAAGCCTTACTGATTTAGAGAACTCTTTTGAGCATTCGGATCGTGTGACACTGTATAGGACCTTGAAGACTTTTCAAGAGAAGAAAATCATTCACAGTATCGATGATGGTACGGGTGTGATGAAATATGCACTTTGCGAGGAAAGCTGCAATTGCGCTATTGAAAAAGACCTTCATGTTCACTTTTACTGTCGGATATGCAACGGTACTTTTTGTTTGCCTGATTTTAAGATCCCAAGCATTGGATTGCCAAAGAAGTTTGTGCAAGAAGAGGCGAATCTAGTGGTCAAAGGAATTTGTGATCAATGTAGTTGATTGATTAAATCGATACAGCTCCTGAATATTTGGATAATCGGTTGGAAGTTTCTGTATTATTTTATCTAAATTGGTTTTACAATTTGTCCTTTACCTAATTAAGCCTAAAAATAATAAACCTATGAACCGTAGTATTTTTAAGAGTGTATTTTCCTGTTTGTTAATTTTTTTACCTTTAGTCTCAATGGCTCAAATAGGAGTGGGAGCTAAAAAGCCAAGGAGTGCTCATTGGCTTTTTGATGGAAGCAAAAAAATGCTGGATAAAAATTGGGAATATTGGGAGGGACCAAGATTGGCAGCAGAGCCTCCCATAAAATGGAAGATAGTAGATGACCCTGTAGATGCTGGAACAGCAGTCAATACCAATGACCCTGCCGCAGCTAACGGCCTATATGGAGCTGCGGATATTGTCACCAAAGAAAAATTTAAGGATTTCAGGTTGCATATAGAGTTTCTGATCCAGCATCCTGGAGGAAATAGCGGTGTATATTTACAAAATCGATATGAGATCCAGGTCTTGGATGGAGATTCTACAGCTCATGGAATGGCCGCTATAATCAATGAGAAAGCAGCTCCATATTCAGCTTATAATGGATTAGGAAAATGGAATGCTTATGACATTACTTTTAGGGCGGCGCGCTTTGACAAAGACGGTAAGCTTAAGGAAAAGGCTTTGGTAAGCATTTATTTCAATGGCCAAAAGATTCATGACAACGTCCATATCCAACAGGTTTGGGGTGGGCCAAATTCAGGTATTGACGGTGGAAATGATGGAGGTAAAGGAATCACTGACCAACCTGGAGGAATTAAGCTACAAGCGGAAGGTCATGATGTGCTTTACAGAAACATTTGGATAGAAAAGCTGGACATTGAGGGTTCCCAAATTGATTTTTGATCAATAGGTATCCACTGGGAAAAAGACTGAAGCCACCACAAAAGCCAGTATGGATACAATAAACCCAAACATAAATACCGTATAACTTTTTCTTAGAAGTTTGTATTTCTTCCCTAAAACTTGCCCAAGGTAATAGATATCTTTAGTCATGCTGCCATATAGAAAATCAGCATCTTCCATCATTTTCTTCATGCCATATTGATATTCTTCCAATTTCATTTCATGAAAATTTCCAAAGTAGAGCAGGTTCGACTCTTTTTTATCAATGGCTTCTCTAGTGACTTTTCCTGAGCTAATGTTTGGTCTGGTGGCCAGTATGGCAAAGACCATGGTAATCAAACTTGTGCTGAGCAACATGACTGTCGGAATGATATAGTTGGGAAATTCTTCTAATTTTCTTAAAAGTACCGAAACAATAATAGTTAGGATAATTGAATTAACAGAAATCATGATATTTGCCTTGTTGTCTGCTATTGAACTAAGTTCAAGGTGATTTCTGGATGTAGTACGGAATAGCGTTTCTATTCCTCTCTCGGGGCCTTTATTTTTTTTATTCTTCTTTTTCTTAGGTTTATCAGCTTCCATTTCCTCTATTTTTTGAACCAAATCAGCCATGTTTTTTTGCTTGCCTGCTATTAAATTTTGCCTACAATATTCTGTATGGTACTTGTGTTTTCCTAGGAAAATCAAATTCGATTTAAGCCATGATAAAATATCAATATCAAACACTTTCATTTGAATAAACTCTTCCCAGAGTTTTAATGAACGGTCATAATAATCTTCGCTCCCGAGGTGAAAAAGATCCGCATCACAAAGGATTTCTTCAACAAGGCCATTTGGATTTTGGGGCATTTTGGTGGATTTAATCGCTGACTTGACTTTTGAGATAAAGTTGATGCTGGCACCTTCTTGAGTCAGAAAGTCCTCTGCAAGTTTGGCACTTCTATTTTCATGGTCTTTAAGTTCAGTTCTTCCCCAGCAACCGGAATCATGAAACCAAGCAGCCACCAATAGAGCATCATAATCTTCCTCAGTAAGGGAATAGTTCTCAGCGATTTTAGCTGCAGCTTTTACTACATCTTCCGTATGTTCTAAATTATGATAAATGAAAAGTTTGGTATCATTACTTTGAAAGTGACCTTTCACATATCCAGAAACTTTCTCTATAATTTGAATTTTGGTTGGTTCCATACTTTTTATGTCCCTTGAAAAAACTAAATTTAACAGTAATATATCACTAAAGCATGCATCACTTTAAATTTATAGTCTTTTTCTTTTTTGTTATAATTTCATCTTGTGGATTGAGAGAAAAACGTTTTGATGGTGAGTATATTTCTCCTCCTGGATATAATTTAGCTGAGCCAGAAAAACTTATTCTTCCGGAAAGATTGGATGAAGTGTCAGGACTGACTTTAGCTCCTAATGGTAACTTTTGGCTCATAGAAGATGAGTCTTCAGTAATCTATGAAATTGCTTGGCCAAATAATAGGGTAATTCGCATGAGCAAGTTTGCCAAAAACATGGATGTTGAGGATGTTTTATGGACTGGTGATAGGTTGTTTGCATTGAAGAGTAATGGTGATTTATATGAAGTTAGAAATGTTTTCGACCAAGATGTAAGTTCAATTAAATACAATTTTCCATATGAAGGTAAGCGTGATCTTGAATCTGTTGGTCATTTTGATGAAGAAAAGCTTATATTATTTTGTAAGGAGTGCAAATTAGATGATGATAAGAATGTTTCCAGCGCATTTTGGTTTAATATAAAAGAAGGTAAGTATTCAGAAGCCAAGGATTTTAAATTGACGGAAAAGAAAATGCGTAGGCTTCTACATGAACAAGACGAGTATAAATTGACAATAAAGCCTTCAGCTACGGCATTGCATCCCATTTCTGGCAAGTTATATGTCCTTTCATCAGTGGGGAAATGGCTTTTGATAATGGATAAATTTGGGGATATGGAGTCTTTGCACAGACTTGATCCTAAATTATTTAAGCAAGCTGAAGGAATCACTTTTGATGATACAGGCAATATGTTTATCTCCAATGAAGCGGACGGAGGGAATGCCAATATTTTAAAGTTCTCCTATAAACCTGAAATGAAATGAAAAGGAGCTTATTGATAATTTTATGGTTTGGATTAGTTGGAAGCTCATTTTCACAAGAAATCACTCAAAGGCTTTACCTTATCGGGGATGGTGGACAGCTAGATGGCAACTCTCATCCTGTAAGTCTGATGGTGGAAAAGATGCTCAAGAGAGAGCTTAGTGGAATTAAATCGGATGTTATTTTTTTAGGGGATAATATTTATCCTAAAGGCATGCCCGAATTGGGGGATAAAAGGGAGACCTTAAGTAAGGCTATCTTAGACGCTCAGTTTGCATTTTCCAATCAGGTAGAAGGAGAAATCTGGATGATTCCTGGTAATCATGATTGGGAGAAAGGACATGATGGAGGCTGGAATGCAATTCTTAGAGCACAAGCCTATGTGGATTCATTACACCTGAACAATGTTTTTTGGGTTCCGCAAGATGGCTGTCCTGGTCCTTATGTGCGGGAACTGAATGAACATACTGTGTTGATAGCTATTGATAGTCAATGGTGGCTTCAGCCGGTCAACAGGCCTGGACTTGATTCAGATTGTGAATATAAGTCTGAAGATGAATTGATAGCAGCTATTGGGGATGTCTTTGAAGCCAATCAGGATAAATTAGTGTTACTCGCCATGCACCATCCCATGGAGACCTTTGGAGAGCATAACGGAGCTTTTAGCTGGAAGGACCATCTCTTTCCCTTTACTGCCATTAACCCAGATCTATACATTCCATTGCCGGTAATTGGTTCGATTTATCCTTTGTATAGAACTTATTTGGGCAATATTCAGGATGTTCCTCACCCAAAATATCAGCAATTAATCAAAAGCATGGAAGCTATCATGGAAGGTCATCCTAATGTGGTGGTGCTTTCTGGGCATGAGCATGCTTTGGAGTATACCATTACTCCGGAAGCACGCCATATTGTGAGCGGTGCAGGATCTAAAAGTACATTGATCAAGAAGAAAAATCCGGCGGAATTTACTTACGAGCAACAAGGCTTGGCGGTTCTTGACTTTTATTCAAATGGTGAGGTCAAGTTGGATTTTTACAGTTTAGAAGAAGGTTTTGACCCGATTTACTCTGATATAGTCTATACAAAATCAAGTGGGCAGCAGCAGGAAGTTATCCAAGCCAAGTTGCCATTTCGAGATTCTGTCAAGGCGGCAGTAAGCCAACAGTATTTTGCAGGGCCCGAAGAAGAGAAGTTTTATGGAAAAAACTATCGGAATGAATGGGGACAACCCATTTGGTTCCGCACGTTTGATTTAAAAAAGGAAAGAGGAGGAATGGAGATTGTCAAGCGAGGAGGAGGAATGCAGACGAGGTCTTTAAGGTTGGCTGATTCAACTGGAAATGAATTTGTGTTGAGGTCGGTGGATAAATTTCCTGAAGCGGCTATTCCGGCGGTACTTAGAAATACGGTTGCTAAAGATATTGTCCAAGATCAAATTTCAGCTTCCCATCCCTATGGCGCTTTGATTATCCCCAAATTGGCTGATGCAGCAAAAGTATTCCATACTAATCCAGAGTTGGTGTGGTTACCAGACGATCCTGAATTGGGTATTTATCAGAAAAATTTTGGAAATGCAGTCTACCTTTATGAAGAGCGTGAAATCACTCCTGAAAAACTGGAGGATGAAGAATACAAGTTTTATAGTACAGATAAAATGTTGAGAAAACGCTATGGAGATCAGGACTATGAATTGGACCAAAAGAAGATTTTGAGGGCTAGACTTTTGGATTTGTATATAGGGGATTGGGACAGACATGATGACCAATGGAGATGGATTGGGGTTGAGGACAAAAAGGGAAGAGCATTCGTGCCTGTGCCCAGAGACAGAGATCAAGCATTTTTTGTAAATGAGGGCGTGTTGCCCAAGATATTTAGCCGAAAATGGATCATGCCCAAATTCCAAGGCTTTGGATATGAGATGCGGGATGTGAATGGTTTTATGTTCAATGGACGCTATTTTGATCGATCTTTTTTAAACGATCTTGACAAAGAGGACTGGGAGGAGGAAGCTGATAAGTTTCTTGAGCGTATGGATGATGAAGTCATTGAGGGGGCGGTACACAGTTTGCCGGATGAAATTTACGTACACAGAGGTATTGAAATAACGGATAAACTTAAATATCGGAGAAGTTGGTTAAAGAAGGAAGCTTTAAAGTACTATGAGTTTATTTCCAAAGCTGTTGATGTGTATGGAACCCAAAAAAGTGAGCTGTTTGAAATCAGACATGAAGATGATGGCAAAGTGGACGTGGAAGTCAGCAAGATTTCCAAAAAAGGGAATGTAAAGCAAAAAATCTATAACAGGAAATTCGACCCTAATGAAACCAATGAAATCAGAATTTATGGATTGGGGGGGGAGGATATTTTTGAAATTACTGGATCAGGCCCTGGTGAAATTAAAGTACGGGTTTTGGGTGGATTTGATACCAATTTAATTCAGGATAAAAGTGATTTGGACCATAAAGCAAATCTAGTTTACCATTGGAATAAGCAGCAGGATACATTGTTGTTAGGAGAATCATCTAAGTTGATATCTTCCAAAAAACCTTCTGTTTATGAATATGACCGTAAAGCTTTTAAGTATGACATGTTATTTCCGCTCGTATCTTTAGAGTACAATGTAGACGATGGTATATTTCTTGGAGGTGGGGTACAATGGACTACTCAAGGGTTTAGGAAAGAGCCTTTTGCGATGCAACAAAGTATTAAAGCTAATATAGCCATCAAGACTTTGGCTGTTAATTTATACTATCAGGGCAGGGCAGTGGATGTACTTAAGGATTGGGACGTGGAATGGGATGCTACAATCAAGGCACCCAATTATGTCAATAACTTTTTTGGATACGGAAACGAGAGGGCAGAGTTTGACAAGGACAAATATGGCTACAAATATTATCGTGTACGCTACAACCAAATCAATCTCAACACTTGGTTGAGAAAGGATCTTACTAAAAATGTTCTTTTCAGGGTTGGGCCACTGTTACAGCGGACCCGGATGGATGAAGATGATAATTTTGGCAAGTATATCTATTCACCAGATCAGACAGATGTGGATGTACAGGATTTGGAAAATGCCAAACTATATGCAGGGTTGAATGCTCAGTTGGTAGTTGATGATACAGATCACCCCAAGATGCCCAATCGTGGGGTGAAATTTGTACAACAGTTTAGCCATCTGCAAGGAATCAATGAATACAGTGGTGACTTAACACAGATGAATACAGCTTTGACACTTTATTGGAGCAGACAGATTCCATCAATTATCACTTGGGCCACCCAATTTGGAGGAGGTGTCAATTGGGGTCAATATGAATTTTTCCAAGCCCAAACACTGGGAGGAATGGACAATTTGAGAGGATATCGAAGAAGTAGGTTTGCTGGAGATGCGATGATTTATAACAATACAGAAGCCCGCATCAGGTTAAGTGATTTTACAACCTATCTCTTTCCAGCCACAGTTGGAGTTACTATTTTCCATGACATAGGAAGAGTGTGGTACAAAGATGAAAACAGCTCCAAATGGCACAATAGCTTTGGAGCTGGAGTTTGGTTGGCACCTTTGAATTTGATGGTGCTTTCCGGCACAGTGGCCATTAGCAAAGAAGGGGTATTGCCTACCTTTACTTTTGGTTATCAGTTTTGATTTTGTCTTTTTGCTTATTTGGATAATCAGAATATGGAATATCAGCCAAATTGATCCTCAAGGCTTTCAAACCATTTACACCCTGCAAATCTTCCAGGTCTAGTTGTTCTACTTTATCTCCTAGAAGTCCTTTGTTTTGAAGATAATAGATGTAATCCAAGTATTCTTCTGCTTCTTTAGGTTGGGTATAGATGATGGCAATAGTACCTGGTTGGGTCAGCCTTTCTTTGCTGTTTAAAATCAAGGCCTTGTCTATTCGCTTTTTCATGATCTCGTAGCGAATATTATAAGCTCCTTCTACATCAAATTTCCTTTCATCCATCCTAAAACTAATAGACAGTGGTGCACTGTGTACTAGGAGTAACTGGGTGGTTTCAAGTGGAATAGGGAGTTTTGACTTCAGAGATTGGCTTAAAAACGCACTTTCACATAGTGTGGTGAGTTGCCAAAGTTTGAGGTTTTTAAGATAAATAGGATCGAACATCCGATCTTTTACCAAGGACTGGCCAATGTAGATATTATAATCAATACCATCCGTTTTGTATTTCTCGAAATAATGCGGAAACATTTTCTGGGCCTGAACCTGAGCTTGCTCTATATGCTGCCCAATGGCTTGATTGATTATGGAAAGGCTATCTTCAAATGCCTTTCTATTCTCATAAAGTATTCCCAACTCAGCATCCATGGTGGAGAAGTAATCATTGACCAAAGGCTCTAGCTCAGGCTGAACTTTTTTCAGGTGTTTGAAAAGAGGCTCCAATTCATCCAATAGAAATTGGTTGATTTTTGATTCATCTTCAGAAATCAAGATCAACTGGATATCTTGAAGCATCTGCCCAATTTTGAATTTCATTTTTTCCAATACGGGCAAATAGTGGCTTTCAAGTGCTTGGGATATAATATCTGAACCTAATTTCAGCTGTTGTTGCAAGTCTTTTTGGATGGACTCTACACGTGTGGCGGATGAATTTCGAATATCCACAGCAGCATAAAGCGGGTAAACATCGTCAAATATAACAGGTTGGAGTTTGGAGTTTTTTCCATTTTCCTGATCCAAAATATTTTGGACAGCCACATCAAGAAATTTCCACTCGATGGATGGTTGGATAGCGGTATAGTTTTTTCTGATGACTTTCTGCACTTCATACTCAAACTGTTTGCTGTTTTTTTGAAGTGCCATTGCCAAGGGCTGATTGATGTTTTTCAGTTTGGACAGCATCATGTTGTTTAAAATTCCCTTTTCCTCAGAACAGATCTCCAAAACCCCAACAGGGCTATCCCCATACTGCAAGGGTAAAATAATTATTTCCTCAATGCCCAACTGTTTAATGGTTTTGTAGGAACTATTAGCCTCAGGACATTCGTCAAATTCATTGAGGAAAATTGGTGCGCTGATAGTGGATAGAAAATTTATGGCACTTTCATAATTTTTGTCACAATCCATCTGGCAAATCTGCCTAATTAAGTAACTGTTGGCCAAGCGTTTTTCCGATATTAGGAATTTGTCCTGAAATTTTTGGAATGCGGCAATTCCCACTTTGATTTTAGCATTTCCCAATAAGCTCTTCACACTTCTTTCAATGGTTTCCAAAAACTTTGGAGAGGCAAAATCATGATCATTTAACAAAGCCGTGTTCAGTTCAGCAATGCTTTCAGTTTCGGTGAAATCTTTCAAAAAACCAATTGAAAAGCCATTAAACTTAAACTTATCAAGAGGTAAAACTTGCTGTAGTCTATTGAAATCATTCATACATGGAGTAGTCCCTGAACAAGAATTCATGATGGTTTCCTTGGATGGAAGTTCCATTAAGGCCTCAGCATCAACAAAGTCGACATTGATTTCCAAATAATAGTACTTATCTATTCCGTTGATATTGATCATTTTATAGATCAATGAATTAGACTCTTCTATTTCAATACTGTAAAACTTCTTTAGAATAACTTGATAAGCATGGAAAAGCTTTGAGTAGTACATTTCTGTTTGCTTCGCTTCAATAAAGCAGGCAGGGCTGTCCCTAAGGCTTGAAAACATTTCCTGAAATAGTCGGGAACTATAAATAATATCAAACTCAAAAGGCTTCGACATCAAAAACAGTTGTCTGGACAAATTAAGTGATACTGGAAATATACATTGTACGATGAAAGCATAAGCTTCTTTATCTTCTTGAAGCGCTTTTACATCAATTTTATCCTGATTTAGGATGGGATACTTTTTGATGTCCTCCAAAAACCTTTGAACCTGCGGAGTATATAGATCTCCTTCTTTTACTTTTTGCTCCCACCAATTAATCAATGGCTGAAAGGAAAGATCATTACTTAGACCAAAAGTATATTCTGTATTTTTCCAAAGAGATTTTAAATCCATATTGCTAGGCGTTATTCAGAATATACTGTTTTTTGTGAAAAAAGGTTCAATTTAGGAATCTATCTAAAGTCAAACCAAAGTATGATAGGATCATTGACATCTCCGCCATGGCCGACACTGCTTCCTTTTTGTGATTGTGGTCCGAGGTCTTTGGCATCATGAAACTTGGTTCCAATAGCAGGGATTTTATATAGAAATGATAGATCTCCCTCAGGAAAAGGAACAGTTAAATTTTGATTGGTAAAGGGAGAGTCTTCAGGAGTAAATAACCTGAAGAACAAGCCAGGTGTTTCATTATAAACCTTAAACGAACCATTGGAGTAGGATAGCTCATAAGCATAAAGGTTAGAGTGATATCCTTTGAACTCAGGGTATCTCAGCTTTCCTTTTTGACTGAAACCAGTAATGGTATTGTTGTATCCCTTTTCCCAAAAGCCAAATTTAGGGCCTCTCATTCTGTTTTGCCAGACTCTGTAAGGCCCATTTCCGATCCATTTAATGCTTTTGACTGCTTCCTCAGGAAAAGAAAAATGGATACCCAAATATTCGACTTCGTTCATTCTGGAAAAAGCTGCTGCAGCTTCGAATTTTACCAAACCGTTACCATAGAATGTCCATTGAATTTCCTTAGGATAACTTTCGTATTTGCCTGTGATTACAATATTACCATCTGCATCATTGCTTTGAGTTACATCAATAACTTTGAATTCTGCAGTTTGTATTGGGCCAGTGAAAGCAATTGAAACACCGTTTTTTTTCAAGCTTTCCAACTGTCCATTTTTTTTGTTGATACCATACTCTAGCCCTGCTGCTGTTATAAGCCAAAAATCTTCATTACTTGTGACCATGCTTGGATTAGAAGATGAGTTTTCATCTTTGTTCGTGAGTTGGTCTTGGATGAATTCTTTGGGCTGCTGGATAGGCCAGGACCAATTATTGACCATATTCCCAGTTTCATCTTTTATTTTGACTTCTAACCAATCAGCCATCGATAGATCGGTTGTTAATGGTAATTGGATTTGTTTAGCTTCTCCTGGTAAAATATCTCCTAGAGTCAAGTTACCTGATTGTAGTGGATGTTCTTGCCACTGCTGAATAGCATAAAGTTGCCATTCAACTTTAAAGCCTTTTAGGCTTGTATAATGATGATGATTTTCAATAATTATCTTGCCATCAAAATTCTCAGAAATCAATTTTTTACTGATTTGGACGGGAGACCAAATGTCTTTGATTGTATAGAAACTTCCTTCTTTTTCTCGGTATGGGCCAACGATTCCGTCAGGTGCATGATTTCTATCCGCATCTAAGCTATCTGCTCGGTCGGTTCTCTCAATGGCCTCATCAGAAAATACCCAAAGAAAACCTCCAGCGGCTCTAGGGTTTTTAAGGTAGTCAGTCCAATAATCCTCTAATCCTGCACCGTGTCCACCATCATATAGGCCATGAAGCATTTCGGTAGGCATAAACACTTCATTTCCATTGGAAAGTCTGTTGACCCCGGCTTTGAATTTTGGATAATGAAAAGCGTCCATACCATTCTTATTTAGCCAAGGATAAATTACAGGTCGTTTTTGGATATCATAGACATGAAACCATTTTTCATTGGCAAAGTCCCAACCACCTTCATTACCATGATCCCATATGATCACTGATGGATGGTTCTCATCTCTTAGCACCGTTTCTTTGATTAATTTTGGACCAACTATGGTATCATAACCATCTTGCCAACCTGTCACTTCGTTCAGAACAAAGAGGCCTAAAGAGTCGCAAAGAGCCAGAAAACGCTCATCAGGAGGGTAATGGCTCATCCGAACAGCATTCATGTTCATCTCTTTCATTAAGCTGATGTCTTCTTTATGATTGGCTTCGCTTAATGCACGGCCTGTTTTGGGGTGAAAAGAATGTCGGTTCACTCCTTTTAGCATTACCTTGGTTCCGTTAACGTACAGACCATCATTTTCTCTCAAATCAACTGTTCTGAAACCTATCCGCTCTGTTTGGGTATACAATGGTTTCCCGTTTTGGATAAGGGTGAATTTGGCATTATATAAGTTGGGTCGTTCCGGGTTCCAAGGAATAATATTTTTAACCTGATCTTTGAAATTGGGTTCTGATTGCTCTAAGACGTGTTTAAAATTGCCTATAGTTTGACCGGTATTCAAATCAGTAATTTCAATATGTACTTCCCCTTTTTTGATGGGTTTGTTCGTCTTAATGAGCACATTGAATTCTCCAGAAGCTTTAGCATCAATAGCGATACGCTTAAAGTTAGTGGCAGGAAATACTTCAAGATATACTGGTCTAAAAATCCCTCCAAAAATCCAGAAGTCCGCCTGTCTTTCGGCTCTGTTTATGGATTCGTTATCGGAGTGCTTAGCTACTTCTACCTCAAGTAAATTTTCATTCCCATACTGAAGTAAGTGAGTAATATCATATTTAAATTCATAAAAGGCTCCTTGATGCATCGGACCTGCACTTTTTCCATTGATTTTGACCTTGGTATCAGTCATTGATCCTGCAAATACAATTTGGATACTTTTTCCTTTCCAGTTAGGAGGGACATTAAAAGTATGCTTGTAAAAGCCCGTTTCTTGGCCCAATTTTCTGTCTTTTTCCCTATGATCGTGGCCATAGTTATAATTTCCAAACCCATGCTGCTCCCAGTTTGAAGGGACGGGAATGGTCAGCCATTGGCCTGATTTTCTTCCTTCAGATACCATAAACTCCCAATCAACAGGACTGCCAGCATCTATACCTGATAGATAAATTCTTGAATAATCAGAATCATTTTGGGAATAGGAAAATGAGAGGGATAATAATGTGAATAAGAGGAAAAGTAGGGTTATTTTCATTGGTCAAAGTAAATTTGCAATAGGTTTTGATTCTCAAGATAATAGAAAACTGGAAGTTAAAAAAGAAGATCGGTTTTAGGGTAAATGGACTAATTATGTTAATTTAGAGAGATAAATTAGGAAGGTTAATTATGAAAAAGATAATGTTAAGGCTTGCGACTATACTTTGTTTTGTAGTGCTTTCTGAAGGTTGTGTGAAAGCTCAAATTAAGTTAGAGCCACAAAAAGTCAATGCGCATTTGGACAAGGTTGGAGAGAGTCCAATTTTAAAAGGGGCTGCTATTTTGAATAATGAAGGTTATTTTGTTTGGGGTGGAAGTGTGGTGAAAGGTGAAGATGGGCGATATCATATGTTTTATTCGAGATGGCCATCAGGTGAGAACCATGATAGGTTTGGTGATGGCTGGCTAATTAATTCTGAAATTGCCTATGCCGTATCAGATTATCCTGACCATGATTTTAAATTTGTAAAAGTTGTTTTGCAGGGACGCCACCATGAAGGTATGCCTGATGCTTGGAATGGTCAGTCTGTTCATAATCCCCATATCCAAAAGTTCGAAGGAAAGTATTACTTATACCATACAGGGTCAAAATATCCAGGAGCTCAAGAACCAGGTACACCAGGAGCTTCTTTAAGTAAGAGGAATTTGATTCAGCAAAGCCAACAATTAGGAGTAGTTACGTTTGATAGCATTGAAGATCTTGTGGCTGGAAATATTGTTAGATCAGACAAGCCTTTGCTTAGTCCCAGGACCCGTGTGAAAGATAAAGATGTTCTCAATCCTTCACCAAAAGGAACAGATGCCTTGCCCGATAACCTTATAGTGGTCAATCCTGCGGTAGTTCAGCGACCAAGTGATGGCAAATATTTATTGTTTTTTAAAGGAAATTTATATGCTCCTTCTTGGCGAGGTGTTCACGGTGTAGCCATTAGTGATACTCCAGGTGGTCCATTTATTCCTCAAGATAAATTTGTTTTTGATGTAAGGGATGAAGAGGGGAAGCTGGCTTCAGCAGAAGACCCGTATGTTTGGTACCATGATGGTTCAAAACGGTTCTATACTGTATTTAAGGATTTTACTGGAAAAATTACAGGAGAGGATCCTGGCTTGGCTATCATGTGTTCTGAGGATGGTATGGATTGGGAAAAAATGGACAATGCCATGTTTATGCCTTTAAAAATCCAATTGGAAAACGGAGAGGAAGTCCTTGTGAATAGATTGGAAAGACCACAATTTTTAATAGGTGATGATGGGCTTCCTAAGGTTCTCTATGCTGCTTGTTCGATTGACCCATTGAATGATAAAAAAGATGGTAGTTCCTTTAATATTCAAATACCATTAATAAGTAGTTATTGATTTATTTAGGTTATTTTGATTTCAGGAATTTTCTGGGGCAAGGGTAACTGCTTGTATTTTTTTCCGATTTTGACAAAAGTTTGAGGTTATTGATCCAGTGGAATAAGTATGTTTTTTTTAATTAAAACTTAACAGGAAGGACTTTTAAAAAATTAGTAGGTCATTACTTTTTATCCTAATAGGTATAGTTTTTATGCAACTAAATTTTATTTTTGTTGTTCTAAACAATTGATTTTTAGTATAAATTGTTTAGATCTTATACTAATCCTATCACCTAACAACCCGATGACAAGCTATTTTTCACCTATTTTATATGTGATATTTCCTTTGTTGTTTTTGCAGCAAATGGATGCTTTTTCGCAGGGAGAGTTTGAGCAATTTGATTCATTGATTGAGTTATCTAATTTTTATAAATACAATGAATTGGATTCCTCATTAAAGTTTGCAAATCAAGCCAAAAATGTAGCAGAAAAATATAATAACAGACTTTTGATAGGCAAAGCTGCCAATCAACTAGGTGCAATCTATTACTCATCGGGAAGGTATGACAAAAGTATGGATGCTTACAAGGAGGCATTTGGCATTTTCAATGATGAAGTAGATAATCCAGAAGAGTTAGCTGCAGCTTGGAATGGTCGAGGATTGGTGCTTTTGGGCTTACTTGATTATGAGATGGCTATCCACATGTGGGAGAGAAGTAAAAGCCTAAATTTGAAAATTGGGGATACTGTTTCACTTGCCCGCAATTATTTTAATATCGGTGTGGCTCAAAAAGGTTTAGGCAAAATAGATGAAGCCTTGGAAAGTCTGTTTATGGCAAAAAAACTATTGGAAAAAAAACCAGATCCATTTTTGGATAAAATGGTTCCCAACAGGATTGCAGATTTGTTTTTTGCCATTGGAGATTTGGATTCTGCTACTAATTATTTTCAAAGCGTTCTGGCAGATTCAAGTCACCTTAATAATTGGGAGAAGTCGTTTACTTATACTGGATTAGGCAAAATCGCATTTAAAAGGAAGGATTTCCAATCAGCTGTAAAACTTGCGGAAAAGGGTTTTTTGTATGCCAATATGAGTCATGCCTTTTGGGACTTGGAACGCTCTTCTAAGCTATTGATGACTGCTTACGATTCATTGAATGATTTTAAAAAGGCCTTGCATTATGCATTGATCAACAAGGCCAACAATGATAGCCTTTATAATTTAGAAAAGACCAGAGAAATCAATCAGTCCAATTTAAAATTGGCAGAAGTCAAAAATCAACAATTGGCTCACGAAAAGGCTTTGATACTGGAGAAATCTCGCTCTAATAAGGTATGGAATATCTCTTTGTTGATTTTGGTAGTCTTTCTTATTTTGTTATTGTGGATGTTTATTCGTCACCTTATAATTAAAAATAGGTTTTTAAAAAAACTAGAGGTCAATCACGCGAAAATTAAACAACAGAAAATTCAGTTAGCACATCAAAACAAGTTATTAAATAACATCAACAACTCTAAAAATGAGTTGTTTTCCATTCTTTCCCATGATTTAAAATCTCCTATAAATTCGATCAAGCAAATATTGGAAATGGAGCAGACAGGATATTTTGAGGAAAATGATAAAAGTGAAGTCATCAATCTATTGAGGTTACAAGTTACCAAAACAGATGCCATGCTTGATAGCCTTTTGAAGTGGGCAAAAAGCCAATTAGAAGGAGCAGAGGCCCAAATTGTAAGTATCAACCTTCCCCAATTTGTGGAAAGTAAGCTTACAAATTTTGACACTCAATTATTGTTGAAGGAAATATCACTTTATCACAAGAAAACTTCTGTGCCATCTGCTTTAGTGGATAAAAATCACTTGGGTATAATATTCCAAAATCTTTTGAATAATGCCATCAAATTTACTCCTAGGGGTGGAACAATTGAGATTCGGTATAGTGAAAATGACCAGTATGTAAAATTAAGGATTATTGATTCGGGGGTAGGTATTGATGATGTTGACTTGAACGCTCTACAAAGTGGCAATACAGCTATTATATCAAAAAAAGGTACTGACCAGGAAACCGGATCAGGCTTAGGCCTTCTTTTAGTAAAGCAATTGGTAGCTTACAATAAAGGCCTCTTGGATATAAAAAGCCATCCTGGTGAAGGAACAGAGGTTAGTTTGTCATTTTTGAAATGAAGAGATGACTTTTATCAGTTTGAGGCCTGACCAATAAAAACTTTTTAAGCTGGCCTTCCTATTAGCTTTGTTGACCAAGAAAAAGTCAACATCATGAGTATAATAGATATTAACCACTCTAAATCAACGCCAAATATTCATAGTTTTCACCTTCCTGTTATGGGTTTAGGTTATACCATAGACAGCCCAATTAAGGTGGCAAGATTTGGAATAGACAGTTGTGTTTCCATCATGGAAGATGGGTTAATAGAGTCAATGAGGAAGGTACTCTGCAGGAAATTTATGGAACCTTATTTGACAATAGATACTAAATCTGAAGATGCCCGAGCCAAGAGAATAACTGCTTACCTTAATTTGCTTCACAAAATAGTAAACGATCAAATCACTCAACTCAAGGCTGAATCTTTTGAAGATGCAGGTTCTAATATAACCAAGTACTTTGAAATGCTTCCTATCAGCCAACCTTTCGCACGATTGTATGAGGTCATGAGAAATGCCAAACATCAAGCCAGGATCGAATTGCAAGAGGTGCTAAGACAAGGAATCAGACCTGGAAGAATAGATGTTAACATCATGACCAAGGTCGATAAGTTAAATTATAATGAAAAGGGACAAGCTCTTCCTAGGGAGTTTTCAGACGCTTTGTCTGCATTAAGAGGTTATGCAATGTCTGACCTCTGTTCTTCAGTTGTGTTTTCAGCGGGGATGAATCCTGCTCTTTTTACTTATCTGGAACAATTTGATGATTTCTTTCCAGATGAAAACGGGAAAATAAAAAAAGGTGTAATTCTAAAAGTAAGTGATTTTAGATCAGCACTTATCCAAGGAAAATTTTTGGCGAATAAAGGATTGTGGATCAGGGAATTTAGAATCGAGTCTGGACTTAATTGTGGTGGTCATGCTTTTGCCACCGAGGGAAATTTGATGGGGCCAATTTTGGAAGAATTTAAGAGTAAAAGAACTGAATTAGAGGCTGAACTTTTTAAAATATGTCAAACAGCCTTATCTGACAAAAACAGGAATTTACTAGATAAAAACAGTAAAGTAAGAATAACGGCTCAAGGCGGAATTGGAAACTTTGAAGAAGATCAACTATTACTAAATCATTATCAACTGGATGGGACAGGATGGGGCAGTCCATTTCTATTGGTTCCAGAGGCTACAAGTGTTGACAAGGACACTTTGAATAGGATTTTGGAAGCTAAAGAATCTGATTTTTTCCTAAGCCATGCATCACCATTGGGAGTTCCATTCAACAACCTTAGAATTAGCTCGGGAGAAGACCAAAGGAAGGAAAGGATTAAAAAAAACAGACCAGGAAGCCCTTGTTACAAAAAAACACTTTCATTCGATACTGAATTTACTAAAATACCCATTTGTACCTCCTCCCGACAATATCAACACTTAAAGTTAAAGCAGTTAAAAAAAACGGGTAGTGATAATTTTGAGCATGAAGCTTCTATCATATTAGAGAAAGATTGTTTGTGTGAAGGATTAAGTGCTCCGGTTCTATTGGCAAATGGTGTAAGGCCAGATAGAAATTTAGAAGCAGTTACTATTTGCCCTGGACCAAATTTGGCTTATTTCAAAGGTGTTTATAGTTTGCGGGAAATGATAGATCATATTTATGGTAAAACCTCCTTGCATCAGGAAGTCAATAGGCCTTATTTTTTGATCAAGGAGTTGCAATTGTATATGGATCATTTAAAAAAAGAAATCCAACAATTCAAGTTAGCCCCAGACCGTAAGTGGCAAAAGAATCTCCAAAGTTTTAAGTCGAATCTAGAAACTAGTATAATTTATTATAAAGGACTTTTTAGTGAAGTTATTGAAAAACCAAAGGACCTTGTTCAAGCTACTCAAAATGAATTGGATAACGCACTTTTATTTTTGAAACGGATTAACATAGATTTGGATTGAGCATAAATAGAAAATGGCCAGTGGATTTATCCACTGGCCATCCTTATGATGTGATTAAATTAAGCTTTTTCATCCTCAGATTCGGTAAACAGAAACTGTTTGAGGTCATCAATTGATTCTCCCGTTTTTTTCTGAATCCTACCTAAGAGTTGGTCTTCTTGACCTTCAGCATACATCAAATCATCATCTGTTAATTCACCATATTTAGATTTAAGCTTACCTTTAAGCTCATTCCAATTTCCTTTTAATTGCAAGTTGTTAGACATTGGTTCTTTGGTTTTGGTTGAAAAACTTATTTGTAGTTATTAATGTAAACACTGCAAAGGCCGTTCCAAGGTGGAAGGATTATTAAATAATTTCAAATTATGAATTTCTCAAGGCTTTGATCAACTCATCTTTGCTCATTTTACTTCTACCCTCAATGCCAACTTCTTTGGCTTTGTCATATAAATTATCTTTTGTCCATTCCTCATAAGGTTTAGCCTGACCTCCTTTTTTGCCAGAATCAGGAGAGTTGGCTATTCTGGCTGCTTTTGTCTTGCTCATTCCTTTATCACGCAAGGCTTCATACTGCTCATCATTTTTTATATTTGATCCATGATTTTTCGCCATAATAAATTATTTTTGATATATTTTAATAACAAATAGCATTCCAGAAATCACCTATTTATTGATGATACTACTAATGAAAAAGCAGAAAGCAATTTAGTTTAATGCTGTTGATTGTGTTTTAAAATTAATCTAGAAAAGCAATGCTGCACATGCTTACTAATGGGATAATATTCTTTATTTGTCTCAAAGAATATTGAAGAGTCTTCGAAATTGTGCATTTTTTCAGAATATTGTCCCAACTAATGCACTAAAGATTCTCCAGATATATTTTATTGTCTCTTTTTTTGAGCGTTTTTTAAAATCAATTAAACTGATTTTTGAATGTTTTGATACCATCATTACCGCAGCTTTGTATTGATCCACAATAAAATTTCCGTCCATAATATTGACTTCTTCCACCACAATTTAAGGAAAGCGAATTGTCAACCCTATACTTAAAAACCTATGGGGCTAAGTTTTAGAATGAAAACGATTATCTACATCCAAGAGAAACCTCAATGTAAGAAGCCTGATTTTGGATAGCCAACAGTTCATTTCCGAAATAGCCAATGAAAATGACTACAAAAATCCGCAATATTTTACATTGGCATTTAATAATCACCTTGGAAATGTGCCCAGCCATTTTAGACATCAGAACTGAGTCTTCAAATTTCAGTTATCGCTTCCCTGTAATTCTTTAAGCTTAAAACTTTTCAATACGTGTGTGAATTTGCATATTTGCATACTTAATGCACCTGTTTGTAAAGGTGTTTTGTTCAATACAATTTTCTAAAGTTTAGATGTCTAACGAATTAATTAACATTACACTGCCCGATGGGTCGGTGAGACAGTACGAAAAAGGAACTACCAGCTTACAAATTGCGCTTAGTATCAGTGAGGGATTAGCTCGGAACGTTCTTGCAGCCAAAGTAAATGGTGAAGTTTGGGATGCAACAAGGCCCATTTTGAAAGATTCAGAAGTCCAGTTATTGACCTGGAATGACAAAGATGGAAAGTCAACTTTTTGGCATTCTTCAGCCCACCTTTTAGCGGAAGCACTGGAGGTACTTTATCCAGGAGTAAAATTTGGGATTGGTCCTTCCATTGAGACGGGCTTTTACTATGACGTGGATTTTGGTGATAGGCAAGTTGATGGAACGGAATTGGAGGCCATTGAGAAGAAAATGCTGGAACTTGCTCGTCAAAAGAATGAATACATTCGAAAGGATATTTCTAAAAGCGATGCAATTGCCTATTTCAAAGATAAAGGCGATGAATATAAATTGGACCTCATAGATGGCCTTGAAGATGGTAAAATTACTTTTTATGAGCAAGGTAATTTTGTAGACCTTTGTCGTGGACCTCACGTCCCCAATACTGGCTTCATCAAAGCAGTTAAATTGCTAAATGTAGCTGGAGCTTACTGGAGAGGGGATGAGAACAATAAAATGCTCACCAGGATTTATGGAGTTTCCTTCCCTAAAGCAAAGGAGCTTACTGAGTATTTGCAAATGCTTGAGGAAGCCAAAAAGCGTGACCATAGAAAATTAGGAAGAGAACTGGAATTGTTCACCTTCTCTGAAAAGGTTGGTATGGGTTTACCGCTTTGGTTGCCTAAGGGGACTTTACTAAGAGAGCGTTTAGTAAACTTTTTGAAAAAGGCGCAAGATAAATCAGGGTACCAACAAGTGGTAACGCCTCACATTGGCCATAAGGCGCTCTATGAAACGTCAGGTCACTATGAGAAGTATGGTAAGGATTCTTTCCAGCCGATAGCTACACCTCATGAAGGAGAGGAATTCTTGTTAAAACCAATGAACTGTCCTCACCACTGTGAGATTTATAAACATAAGCCAAGATCTTACAAGGATTTGCCGATACGATATGCTGAATTTGGTACAGTGTATCGATATGAGCAAAGTGGTGAATTGCATGGTTTGACCAGAGTAAGAGGTTTTACTCAAGATGATGCACACATTTTCTGCCGTCCAGATCAGGTGAAAGAGGAATTCATCAAAGTTATTGATTTGGTATTGTATGTATTCAAAGCCCTAGGCTTTGATGACTATACTGCGCAAATCTCTTTGAGAGATCCTGAAAACAAAGAAAAGTACATTGGCGGAGATTATGCATGGAACAAAGCGGAGTCAGCTATTGTTGAAGCCGCTCAGGAAAAAGGCTTGGAGACAATAACAGAACTTGGAGAAGCAGCCTTCTATGGTCCTAAGTTGGACTTTATGGTGAAGGATGCCTTGGGAAGAAGCTGGCAGCTGGGAACCATCCAAGTAGATTATCAGTTACCGGATAGATTCCAATTGGAATATGTGGGTTCTGATAACCAAAAGCACCGTCCGGTGATGATTCACAGAGCACCGTTTGGTTCATTGGAAAGGTTTGTTGCCGTACTCATTGAGCATTGCGCGGGGAATTTTCCTTTGTGGTTATCGCCTGAGCAAATTAATATTTTGCCTATTTCAGAAAAATTTATTGAATACGCTAATACTGTTCATCAACTACTGGAAGAGAACGATATCGTTGGTTCTATTGACAACAGAGATGAGAAAATTGGACGTAAGATCAGGGACTCTGAAGTGAAAAAAGTGCCCTTCATGCTGATTGTAGGGGAAAAAGAACAGGCCGAAGGCAAAGTCTCTGTGCGTAAGCACGGGGAAGGCGACTTGGGAAGTTTCACACCTGAAGCCTTCGTGGAGTACTTCAAAAATATTATTTTGGAATCACTGAGTAAATAAAAATAAAAGCTAAAAAAGATTCGGTATTTTAATAATTAAAAAATTATCCGATATTTGCAGTCAAATTCATTTAATCAACTATAACTATTTTGAGAGGAAGAAAACCGTTTAGACCGAGACAAGAAGAACCTTATAAAGTAAACTCAAAGATCCGAGCCCGTGAAGTGAGGGTAGTTGGAGATTTTGTGGAAGGGGGCAATGCCGTTCTTTCTACAGAGGCCGCTATCAAAATCGCACAAGAACAGGATCTTGATCTCGTAGAAATTTCTCCTAACGCTAATCCACCAGTTTGTAAGGTGATTGATTATGCGAAGTTCAAATATGAACAGAAGAAGAAGCAGAAGGAAATAAAAGCCAATGCAGCTAAAACTGTTCTAAAAGAAATCAGGTTCGGCCCTAACACGGATGATCATGATTTTGCATTTAAATTAAAGCATGCCATCAACTTCCTTAAGGATGGGGCAAAGGTGAAAGCTTATGTACATTTCGTCGGTAGGTCCATTGTCTTTAAGGAAAGAGGAGAGATGTTATTATTGAAATTCGCACAGGCGTTGGAAGAATACGGTCATGTGGAGCAACTTCCCAAAATGGAAGGTAAAAGAATGAATATGTTCGTTGCTCCCAAAACCAGTAAGAAATAATTTCAACAAATAATACAGTGTTATGCCTAAAGTAAAAACTAAATCAAGTGCAAAGAAGAGATTCAAATTAACTGGATCTGGAAAAATCAGAAGGAAACATGCTTACAAAAGCCACATCCTGACCAAGAAAGAGACCAAAAGAAAGAGAAATCTTACTAAAATGGGAGAGGTTCATGAGTCAGATGTGAACAGAGTAAAAGACATGTTGAGAATCTAATTTTCGACAAAACAATTTAAGGTTATTTATTCACCAGATACTTGGTCAGTAAAGTTCCTAAGGCTAATGCCTGAAGACACCAAGAGTCAAAAAATCATTTAATTATGCCAAGATCAGTAAACGCGGTAGCGTCAAGAGCAAGAAGAAAAAAAGTATTAAAAGCTACTAGAGGTTATTTCGGAAGAGGTAGCAACGTATGGACAGTAGCTAAAAACAAATACGAAAAAGGTTTACAATACGCTTACAGAGATAGAAAAGCCAAGAAGAGAGAATTCAGAAAGCTTTGGATTCAGCGTATCAATGCCGGTGCCAGAGAGCATGGTATTTCTTATTCACAATTCATGGGTCTGCTCAAGAAAGCAGAAGTTGAGCTAAACAGAAAAGTTTTGGCTGACCTTGCTATGAATCATCCAGAGGCATTTAAAGCTGTTGTTGAAAAAGTAAAGTAAGGAGCACTAACTTACTCTATATTAAAAGCCCCTCAAATGAGGGGCTTTTTGTTTGGTAATATTTTTTATTTATAGCATGTCAATTTCCCAATTTTCACTATATTACAATTAGAGCTGTACAAAATATTTAGCCTTAACTAGCTTATTGAATGTTTTTGTTAAAAGAAAGGTACAAGGCCACTATTCAGTTACTTCCGCTAATGTAATTCAAAGATGATATGTAGTTTGGGCTCAGGTATATATGTTTGATGAGCGACTAATTTATTATGAATAATGCGTGTTAGATCTTTATAATACTAACTAAACTGCCAGAATGGTATATGCCAGTCACGTCCGAGGTCATTCCGGCATAAGTTTTACCAGAAGATTTAGAGAACAAAACATAAACAGTAAAAATATCTTCCATGATTGAAAAAAGAACAAACAAAAAAAGGCTCCCAAAATTGGAAGCCTGAAAGTAGTCCCGATAGTTATCGGGATGAGTTGAACCACTGTCCGCCGTGGCGGATATGAATCCTTGGGCGAAAGAGGAACTAGTGGTTATTATGGTAAGGTAAGATATTAGATTTGATCCATTCTCTTCCTTTACCGGTTTTGAGCTCTTTTTCTCTTTGAAGTGCTTTAGATTTGGAGTTGAAAATTTCAGTATGTATAACTATCCACGGTCTATACTTAACAGTAAAGCCTTTTTTGGCAAAAGTGTTGTGTGAATGGAACCTATTGATTAGGTCGGAGGTCATTCCGGTATAAGTTTTACCAGAAGATTTAGAGAACAAAACATAAACAGTAAAAATATCTTCCATGATTGAAAAAAAGAACAAACAAAAAAAGGCTCCCAAAATTGGAAGCCTGAAAGTAGCGAGGACGGGAGTTGAACCCGTGACCTCAGGGTTATGAATCCTGCGCTCTAACCAACTGAGCTACCTCGCCAAGTAATTGACTCTTGAGAGTCTCCAAGTCATCAGGATAAATGTCGGCTTTGGTTAACTGCCAACTCCTTGCTGAATGGGAATGCAAATATGTAGGGTTATCAGGTTAAATGCAAGCCTAAGCAGGGAAAAATGTTAACTTTTTATGGAATAAAATTATAAAGTTATGGTAAAGAATAAGTTTGTTGCTGACTATCAGGTGAATACTTCCAAAAAGATTATTTTCCCCTATTTAAGTACTGCTAGTGGACTTTCTGAATGGTTTGCAGATGATGTAACCATAGATTCTGATAAGAATTTCAATTTTGTTTACGATGGGATAGACCATTATGCTAGAGTGACTGCTATTCGGTCTAATCATGGAGTGAAATTTGAGTTTTTTGACCCCTCATTACCCGATGAAGAAGACCACTCTTATGTGGAGTTTAGATTGGAGGAAAATGAATTGACCCAAACTTTGTTTTTAAAAGTGATCGACTACAGTGATTCTTATGATGATGAAGAACAAGAAGAAATTTGGGACGGCTTGATCACTACTTTGAAGGAAATAATTGGAGGGTAAGGCGTATTAATAAAACTATCGTTATAATTTTTCATTTAATATGATGAACTTAGCGACATCATATTACGTGAATAATTGGTGTGTGTACGCCTCATGAAAAAATTAGACAAATTGATTCTAGGGTCCTTCATTGGACCATTTTTATTGACTTTTATCGTGGTAGATTTTATTCTGCTGACGGTAAATATGCTTAAATACTTTGACGAGATCTTTGGTAAAGGTTTGGGGTTTGGAGTTTATATGGAACTCATAGGTTATTTTGTAATCTCCATTTCCCCCATGGCTTTGCCTTTGGCCGTGTTGCTTTCTGCTTTGATGACTTTTGGGAATCTAGGAGAGCATTTTGAATTGACGGCTATCAAGAGTTCTGGAATATCCTTGTTGCGGGCTCTTTTGCCCATTGGTGTATTTGTATTGTTTCTTTCCATAGCGGCTTTCTTTTCCAACAATTACCTGGTGCCAAAAGTCAATCTCAAGACTTTCAGCTTGCTTTATGATATTCGAATGAAGTCACCAGCATTGGACATTAAAGAAGGAATATTTTACAATGGCATACCAAATTATAGTATAAAAGTAAACCAAAAACTTGATGATATCAGGCTAAAGGATGTTATCATTTATGACCACTCTGGGGGAAAAGGTAATTTGGGCGTTATTTTGGCGGATTCTGGTAGGATGGAGCCTTTTTTTAATGACCGCTTTATGAAGTTGACGCTTTATAGTGGTTATAGTTATAATGAAGAGGATGCCAAGCGGGGGATCAGAGGAAAGCCTGTTCCATTTACGAGAACAAAATTCGATAAAAATGAGATTGTATTCAGCCTCGATGCATTTGAGATGGATCGTACTCCAGAGAACCTATGGTCTTCCAATAGGTCTATCAAGAATATAAGTGAGATTCAAGCCGATGTGGACTCCATGTCCAATCAACTGGTGAATTATCAGTATTATAATTATGCACAATTAAAGTCAGCCTATTCCTTTTTCACAAAACAAAGAGAAATAGAAATACCCAAGGATCTTCAGGCAAAAAAAGCTATGGTAGACTCTCTTAAAAACCTTGAATGGGAAAAAAAGAGGAGGGAAGAGGAAGCTTTGCATAGGGGCGATTCCTTGGAAAGAAGAAACATAAACGATGACCAAGAGGTTAGAGACATAGAAGAAAATAGTGCCTCTGGAAAGAGAAGTCCACTAATTGAAAGAGAAATTGTAATCAATGAAGAAAGTCCTGAGGAAGTAGAACAGGACCTGGAGATAGTAGATGATGAGAGGGAGCAAATAACCCAATCCCCAAAAGAGGTAGACACAGCAGCTGTCAACAAAGCTAAAAAGTTGGTAGCTGAAAAGCGGCAAAAAGAGGAGGATGTGAAAAAAGCCTACCTTAAATTCTCGGATATTCAAATTGCTAAAATTGACTCTATCCTTGAAAATGGGAATTATAGATCAAGAGCTGCTACCATTGGTTTGCAAAGTGCGAGGACTTTGAAAAACAATTTCAGCAGTAATATGGGAAATGTGGAAAATTTAGCTCGTGAGAAAAGGCGTTTCGAAATCAGTTGGTACCAGAAGTATACCCAAGCATTTGCCTGTATTGTGATGTTTATGATAGGAGCTCCTTTGGGTGCTATCATTAAAAAAGGTGGGTTGGGAATGCCCGTGTTGTTTTCAATCATCTTCTTCATCATTTTTTATATGTTGACCATAACAGGTGAAAAATGGGCCAAGGAGGGAATGGCTGATCCGTTATTTGGTACTTGGTTTTCTAATTTGGCTTTGATTCCTATTGGTTTGGTCTTTTTAAGACAAGCTAGGAGGGATGCCAGGGTTTTTGAAGCGGATGTATATGCTGCTGCTTTTCAAAAGATAAAACAACGGCTGAATATAAAAAAAGGTAAAAAATGATATGGGGATTTTACTATTAAAAATAATAGTCATACCTTTGTAGCTGCTTTAAATAAACATAATAATTAATTTTAACTAAGCATGTATTTAACTTCAGAGAAAAAGTCAGAGTTGTTCAAGAATCATGGTAGGTTAAAATCTGATAAAGACACAGGATCTCCTGAATCTCAGATTGCGCTTTTCACATTCAGAATCAAGCACCTAACCGATCACTTGAAAACCAACAAAAAAGATCACTCTTCAAGATTGGGTCTTTTGAAATTAGTAGGTAAGCGCAGAGCTCTTTTGAACTATCTTTACAAAAACGACATTGAAAGATATAGAGCAGTATTAGCAGACTTAGGACTACGTAAATAATTTGTTTGTAAGGTTCCCCGTAGCGGGAACCTTACTTTTTTTCTTTCCCCCATATATTTAAACCTTACTTTTAAAACTAGTCAGAAGATTTATTCTTAAAGAAATCGTATGTTACCAAATGTAATTTCAAAAACTATCACCCTCGAGGATGGTAGAGAAATCATCATTGAAACCGGTGCATTGGCCAAGCAAGCAGATGGTGCTGTTGTGGTTAAAATGGGCAATGCTATGCTCCTGGCAACCGTTGTTTCAAAAAAAGAGGCAGGAGAAGGGGTAGACTTCCTTCCGATGTCAGTAGATTATCAGGAAAAATTTGCCGCATCAGGTAAAATTCCAGGGGGCTTCTTAAAAAGAGAAGGAAGGCTATCAGATTATGAAATTTTGATCAGCCGAATTGTAGATAGGGCTATCCGTCCTATTTTTCCAGAAGACTATCATGCAGATACCCAGATCATGATCACCCTAATGTCTTCTGATGATGAAGTATTGCCTGACTGCTTGGCGGGATTGGCAGCTTCTGCGGCATTGGCAGTTTCAGATATTCCATTCAATGGACCTATTTCAGAAGTAAGAGTAGCCAAGATTGATGGTGAGTTGGTGATAAACCCAACCCCAACTAAGCTTGAAGAGGCTACTTTGGAATTTATCGTGGCTGGATCGTTGGATTTCATCTTGATGGTAGAAGGTGAAGCTAATGAAATCTCAGAAGATGAAATGGTGGAAGCTATTCAATTTGCCCACGAGGAAATTAAAAAACATTGTCAGGCCCAAATCGAACTTACCAAATTGGTAGGTAAAGAAGAGAAAAGAGAATACTCTCACGAAAAAGAAGATTTGGCTCTTTATGAAAAAATGAAGGGAGAGCTTTATGACAAATGTTATGAAGTAGTGAGCAAACAAATCGCTAATAAATCTGAAAGAAGCGACTTGATCAGTGCTATTAAAGATGAGTTTGTAGAAAGCCTAGGTGAGGAGCATGAATATGAAGCTGATTTGATCGGACCATATTTCAAGAAAATTCATAAAGAAGCAGCTAGAAATCTAACACTAAACGAAAAGAAACGTTTGGATGGACGTAAGCTCAATGAAGTAAGACCTATTTGGTCTGTGGTAGATTACCTTCCTTCAGCTCATGGTTCTGCAGTATTTACTAGAGGTGAAACCCAATCAGTAACAACTTGTACTTTGGGTACCAAACTGGATGAGCAAATGATTGATGGAGCAGTGATCTCCGGATACAATAAGTTCTTCCTACATTACAACTTCCCTGGATTTTCAACAGGAGAAGTTAGACCAAACAGAGGACCAGGACGTAGAGAAGTGGGGCATGGCAATTTAGCGATGAGAGCTTTGAAAAAAGTTCTTCCTAGTGTAGATCAAAACCCTTACACAATACGTGTCGTTTCAGATATATTGGAGTCTAATGGCTCTTCTTCTATGGCAACAGTATGTGCGGGTTCTTTGGCAATGATGGATGCAGGTATTCAAATCAAGGCACCTGTAACGGGTATAGCAATGGGTATGATCTCCGATGCTGAAACTGGTAATTATTCTATCTTATCAGATATTTTAGGTGATGAAGATCACTTGGGAGATATGGATTTCAAAGTTACAGGAACTGCTCAAGGTATCACTGCTTGTCAGATGGATCTTAAAGTAGAGGGTTTGGATTATAGTGTGTTGAAAGAAGCACTTTATCAAGCCAAAGAAGGTAGACTTCATATTTTGGATGAGATTTCCAAGACTTTGGCTGCACCTAAAGCAGAACTTAAACCTCATACTCCAAGGTCTTACAATATGACCATTCCTAAAGAGTTGATTGGTGCAGTTATTGGACCAGGCGGTAAAGTAATCCAAGAAATCCAAAAAGATACCGGAGCGACAATCGTTATTGAAGAAGTAGATAACCAAGGTAAAATCAATATCTTCTCCAACAACCAAGAGTCCATGGATTCAGCGATACAACGTATCAAAAATATTGTTGCACAACCTGAAATAGGAGAGACTTATACGGGTATTGTGAAAAACATTATGCCATTTGGTGCGTTTATTGAGTTCATGCCAGGCAAAGATGGCCTATTGCATATCTCTGAAATCAAGTGGGAAAGACTTGAAAACATGGATGGTGTATTGGAGCCAGGCGAAGAAATTGTGGTTAAATTAATTGATGTTGATAAAAAGACTGGAAAATTCAAGCTTTCAAGAAAGGTTCTTTTGCCGAAGCCTGAAAAGTCTGGAAAAAAAGATTAAATTATCTAGTCAATTAGTATATTGAACTTATTTAAGATTTAAATCTGTTATAAGTAAGTCCTAACTAAAATAAAGATATTCCTGAATGAGGCAGCTTAAAATTAGCAAACAGATCACTAACCGGGAGAGTCAGTCTCTCGATAAGTATTTACAAGAAATTGGTAAAGTAGATCTTCTTACTGCAGATGAAGAAGTGGTACTTGCCAAAAGAATCCGGGAAGGTGATCAGCTAGCTCTTGAAAAATTAACCAAAGCAAACCTTAGGTTCGTGGTTTCTGTTGCAAAGCAGTACCAAAACCAAGGCCTTTCTTTGGGTGATCTTATCAATGAGGGAAACTTGGGACTTATCAAAGCCGCACAGCGATTTGATGAGACCAGGGGCTTTAAATTTATTTCATACGCTGTTTGGTGGATCAGACAATCTATTCTGCAGGCTTTGGCTGAGCAGTCCAGGATTGTAAGACTTCCGCTTAACCGTGTAGGGTCTTTGAACAAAATCAGCAAGACTTTCAGTGAACTTGAGCAACGTTTTGAGAGAGAACCGTCTCCAGAAGAACTTGCAGAAGTATTGGAGGTAACCGCTGGTGAAGTGGTTGATACCATGAAGATTTCTGGCCGTCATGTGTCCATGGATGCTCCTTTCGTACAAGGAGAGGAAAACAGCCTTTTGGATGTTTTGGAAAATGATGGTGAGGAAAAACCTGATGATGGTTTGATGAATGATTCTTTGAGAAAAGAGGTTCAGAGAGCTTTGTCAACACTTACCCAGAGGGAAGCTGATGTGATTACCTTGTATTTTGGTTTGAATGGCGAACATGCCATGACGCTTGAAGAAATTGGTGAGAAATTTAATTTGACCAGAGAGCGTGTAAGACAGATCAAAGAAAAAGCAATCAGAAGATTGAGACATACTTCTAGAAGTAAGACATTGAAACCTTATTTGGGGTAGATATAAAAGTCAACAAATAGTAAAAGGGGCTCATGCCCCTTTTTTTGTACATGTATTTGTTTAGGTATCAGTTTCAACCTATCCACTGTAGGGTCAATAAAAATTTAAATCTATTATTTAGGGAATTTTAACAAGATGTTATTTTGTTAAAAACATTAAAATTTTAAAATTTGCCAACCAAAAAAATCTTGGTCAATGAACAAAGAAGCAGAAAAGGTTAAAGTATTAATCATCGGTTCGGGTCCAGCAGGATATACTGCGGCAATTTATGCCTCTAGAGCAGGCCTCAATCCATTACTTTATACTGGCGGACAGCCAGGTGGACAACTTACTATCACCAATGATGTGGAAAACTACCCGGGATATCCTGATGGTGTCATGGGGCCACAAATGATGGAGGATTTTAAAAAGCAAGCAGAGAGATTTGGTACGGATGTAAGGTACGGAATGGTAACTGCTGTTGACTTCAGTTCAAGACCTCATAAAGTCACTGTGGACGATCAAAGTGAAATTTTGGCAGAAACAGTTATTATTTCCACTGGAGCTTCAGCTAAGTGGCTTGGACTTGAAAGTGAAAATAAATTGAACGGTAAAGGAGTATCTGCATGTGCCGTTTGTGATGGTTTCTTCTTTAGAAATCAGCATGTAGCCATTGTTGGTGCTGGGGATACCGCTTGTGAAGAAGCATCTTATTTGGCTAATATTTGTGAAAAAGTATATATGTTGGTGCGTAGAGATGAAATGAGAGCATCTCAAATTATGCAACAACGAGTAAAAAATAATCCAAAGATTGAGATTCTTTGGAATACAGAAACTGAAGAGATTCTTGGTGAAGAAGAAGTAAGTGGAGTAAGAATCAAAAATACATTGTCTGGAGAAACTCAAGAACTAGCGGTAACAGGATTTTTCGTGGCCATAGGTCACCAACCTAACACCCAGATCTTTGAAGGGATGTTGGATATGAATGAATCTGGGTATATTATTACCAGGCCAGGAAGTACTAAAACCAATATTGAAGGTGTTTTTGCTTGTGGTGACGCACAAGACCATGTTTACAGGCAAGCTGTAACAGCTGCAGGTACCGGATGTATGTCAGCTCTGGATGCGGAGCGTTTTCTCGCTGAACAAGAGTTGTCATAATAAAACCCAATGAGCATCAAATCATTCATTAGCTTTATTGTCATTACTTTCCTGTGTGTAAGCTTTTCAGAAGCTTATGCACAGGTATTTCCTAAAATAGTAAAGAAGGACAAGACTCAGCCAGTCAAAGTACCTGATGTCCGAAAAATAGAGACTTTTGATGTTCAGGAATATTTACAAAACCTACAGCGTGGAACAGATTCCTTACTGTTCAAAGACCGCGTAGATTTAAGAAGAAGATTAACTGCTGTAAGTGAAGACACCCTTTCGCTTGTATGGCTCCCCACTCATCAGTTGGTTCAAGTAACTGATAAAATCCAAATTGATAGCGTTTGGGTTACTGCCTTTGAATACTATTCCTCATGGGACAGCCAGCGTATTGACAGTTATGATTTCAACCCTAAAGACTTTAAGGATACAGTTTACGTAAAACTGTATGATCCATTTTATGGGACCAATTGGAGCAATCCATTGGATCAAACCAAAATAAACTCAGAGTTTGGTTTTAGAAGGTATCGATGGCATCATGGGACAGATCTTGACCTAAATAGAGGAGATCCAGTGTACAGTGCTTTTGATGGAATTGTGAGAATGAGATCATATGACCGCTATGGCTACGGCTATTATTTGGTGGTAAGACATAAAAATGGTCTAGAGACTTTATATGGACATTTGTCGAAATTCAATGCCGTGGTCGGGCAAGAAGTAAAAGCTGGGGAAGTAATTGGTTATGGAGGAAGCACTGGAAGGAGTACTGGTCCTCATTTGCATTTTGAAGTGCGTTATCAAGGACTGTCAATTAACCCAACAGAATTGTTCGATTTTTCTGTTGGAAGGCTGAGAAGCAGTGTTTACGCGGTTACTGCAAATAGTTTTGACCATGTTATCAAGATGCAGCAGGCAGTGTATCACCGGGTAAGAAGTGGTGAAAACTTAAGTGTAATAGCTCGAAAATATGGAACTACAGTGAGAAATATCACCAGAAAGAACAATATCTCTTCTAGTTCTGTCTTAAGAGTAGGGCAAAGATTAAGAATCAGATAAACTTTTAGGTGTATTTTAATGTTTCAATTTTGTTTGAAAAATTAAAGTAAACGATACTTCAATAATGAAATTAGATATTCTGGCTATTGCAGCCCATCCAGATGATGCTGAGCTATCTTGTTCTGGAACACTTGCAGCTCATGCAGACAAAGGGTATAAAGTAGGAGTAGTTGATCTTACCCAAGGAGAAATGGGCACCAGAGGAACTCCTAAATTACGTTTGGAAGAAGCAGCAGCATCTTCCAAAATCCTTAAACTTTCTGCAAGGGAAAATTTAGGTTTTAAGGATGTGTTTTTTAAAGATGATGAAGAACATCATCTGGAATTAGTTAAAATTATCAGAAAATACCGACCGGAAATCATCTTAGCCAATGCGGTAACCGATAGGCACCCAGATCATGGCAAGGGAGCTTCTTTAGTTACCAATGCGTGTTTTGTAAGTGGTTTGATTAAAGTGGAGACTGAGCTTGTCGGAGTAAAGCAAGAGGCATGGAGACCAAAATTTGTTTACCATTATATCCAAAACAATTATATAGAACCAGATTTTGTATTTGACATCAGTGAGTATTGGGATGTGAAGCTTGAAAGCATCAAAGCCTTTAAATCTCAGTTTTATGACCCTTCTAATCAAGAGCCTGAAAGTTTTATCAGTAGTAAGGAGTTTTTTGATTTTACCGAAGCAAGGGCCAAAGAGTTTGGCCACAGGATAAATGTAAAATACGGAGAAGGTTTTACGGTGGAACGAATGGTTGGTGTAGATGACTTATTCCAGTTAATATAGAAAAGGAAGGTTCAAAACCTTCCTTTTCTATATTTAAGGAGCTAGCCTATTAGTAGTCCAGGTATTTTTATCTTTAAGTCGGTACTGGATCCTGTCGTGCAGTCTTGAAGTTCTTCCTTGCCAAAATTCCACCAAATCAGGAACAAGTCGAAAGCCACCCCAATGAGCTGGTCTTTGGATTTCTTCAAGCTTAAATTTCTCAATTATTTCTGCTTCTCTTTTTTCCAAAAAAGTTCTATCTGGAATGATCTGGCTTTGCGGAGATGCCCATGCTCCAATTTGGCTACCCTTTGGGCGGGAAAGGAAATATTGGTCTGAAAGGGAAGGGGCTACTTTTTCTATTTTTCCTTCTATTCTTACCTGTCGCTGTAATTCAGGCCAGAAAAAGGTAATTGCAGCAAAAGGGAAATGATTAAGTTCCTGACCTTTTTTACTATCGTAATTGGTGTAAAAAACAAAGCCGTGGTCAATACCTTTCAACAGAACAATTCTAGAGCTAGGCCTGTGATCTTTACTTACAGTAGCCAAATTCATGGCGTTTGGCTCGTTGACATTTGTCTTGATAGCTTCATCTAACCAAGATTCAAACTGCTTTATAGGCGATTTGTCCAGCATTTTGACATTTAGAGACTTAAGAGAATATTCTGTTCGAAGTGCTGCAATATCCATAATCAAATAAGATTTTTATAACCATAAAAGTACCATTGTTAATTGCATTTATGAAATTTTGACCTATATTAAAGAATAAAAATCAAACAGAATTTGATGGATAAAAACAATAAAATCACTCCCAAATCCGGTCATTTATTGATTTCAGAGCCATTTCTACAAGATGAAAATTTTGTTAGGTCTGTTGTACTCCTTTGTGAAAGCAATGAAAAGGGAGCGTTTGGTCTTGTTTTGAACAAACTTTCCATTCTGAAGATTAGGGATTTGTTGGATGAACTTGATTTTTTGGATATTGAAGTTTTTGTCGGGGGACCGGTGGAACAAAACACGCTTCATTTTATATATAAAGGTAGTCCTATGATAGAAGGAAGTATTGAATTGGCAAAAGATTTGTATTGGGGAGGGGATTTTGATGAGCTGGTCATGAAATATAAAACGGGTCAAATTGACCTGAACAACTTTCGTTTTTTTATTGGCTATTCCGGTTGGTCTGAAGGGCAGTTGGAAAGTGAATTGACAGAAAATACTTGGATAGTGTGTGAAAGGGTGGATTCTCAGGCCATATTTGAAGCGTCTCCCGATGATCTTTGGAGGGTGGCTTTGAGGAATATGGGAGGTGATTTTCAGGTTTTGGCAAATTATCCCATTGACCCAAGATTAAATTAAATTATTTATTACTTTTGTTTAAAGCATATTTGGTAAGAAGTACTCATAAGATTTATGGAGAACGATAAGGAAATATCAGAAGAAAACAAGGTGACTCAAGAGCAGGTAGATAACACTGTGGAGAGTAATCAGCATGAACCGGAAAAGGACATGGAAAATGAAGAAGAAGATCATCATGAAGAAGATCATCACGAGGACGATCATCATGTTGATTATGGGAATTTCGGCAAAAAGCAGCTGATAGCTGCATTGAAAGAGCTGATTGAGAAGGGAAACTATGTTAAGGCCGATCACGTTGCAAATGACATTAAAACTCACTTTGAAGAGGATCATTTCAATAAAGAAAAGGAAGCTGCATTAAAAAGCTTCATCAAGGATGGTGGAGAAGAAGATGACTTCTATTACAAGCAAAGTGAGGACGATAAAATATTTTTTGCGCTCTATGGCGACTTTAAAAACCGCAGAAGCGATCAAATCAAAGACCTTGAAAAAGCAAAGGAAAAGAATCTTTATGCCAAAAACCAGATTCTCGAGAGGTTAAGAGAGTTGGTAGATGGTGAAGAGACCACACATAGTATTAGTACGATCAAGGACATTCAAACTGAGTGGAAAGAAATTGGTCCTGTACCAGGAGCTCAGAATAAAAGCCTTTGGGCTTCTTATAATGCATTAATGGACCGCTTCTATGACAACAGAAGTATCTATTTTGAGTTAAAGGAACTTGATCGTAAAAAGAACCTAGAAGGCAAGATTGAATTGATTGAAAAAGCAGAGGCGTTAGATCAAGAAGAAGATCTAAGAAATGCTATTAAAACCTTGAATGAGTTGCATGAAGAGTTCAAGCATATAGGTCCAGTACCAAGGGATGAACAGGAAAAGATTTGGCAGAGGTTTAAAACTGCTTCTGACGCAGTTTATGCCAAAAGGAAAGCTTATTACGAGAGTCAAAAAGAGGTTTTCAAAGAAAATCAAACCAAGAAAGAAGCACTTATTGCCAAGCTCGGAGAGTTTAAGGATTTCAAAGCTAACCGTATCAAAGAATGGAATGCAAAGACCAAGGAAATTCTTGAAATCCAAAAAGAGTGGGAAGCGATTGGTCCAGTTCCAAGAGAGTGTGGTCGTGAGATCAATAGATCCTTTTGGGGATTCTTTAAGCAGTTCTTCCATAATAAAAACCTTTTCTTCAAAGAGCTTGACGAAATTCGGAGAGTGAACAAGGAAAAGGCCGAGGAGCTGATTAAACAAGCAGAGTCACTAAAGGAGAGCACAGATTGGCAAAACACTTCCAATGCCTTAATTAAGTTACAGCAAGAGTGGAAAAAGTTAGGGCCAACACCAGAGAAGGTAAGAGACGATTTATATAAGAGGTTTAAAGCAGCCTGTGATACTTTCTTTGACAATAGGAGACAGGCCAATAAGGATATCAATAAAGAGTTTGAAAAGAACCTTGAGTCCAAAGAGGAAGTCTGTGCCAAAATCAAGGCACTTTCAGGTTCAGAGGATTTGACTGTAGAACATCTTGAAAAATTGATAGGTGAGTTCAATGCCATTGGGTTTGTTCCGAGGAAAAATATAAAAGATATCGCAGCAAAGTTCAATGAAGCTGTGGAAGCTTGTGTTGACGTGATGGATACAGATGGTGAAAACCGTGAAGAATTCCTTTTCCGTCTTAATTTGAACAAGATTCAAAGTGATCCAAACAGTGATAGGGTCTTCAACAAGAAAGAACATGGTATCCGTAAGCAAATTGCTGATTTGGAGAACAACATTACCTTGTGGAAAAATAACCTTGAATTTTTTGCTTCATCCAAGACTGCTGATAAGTTAAAAGATCAATTTGATCAGAAAATAGAAAAAGCGGAGGAGGAAATAGAAAAGCTTAAGAAAAAGTTATCGATATTGAGGGAATTTTAAGTTTCTAATACCTAGGGAGATATCAATATCTCCCTATTTTTTTTATGAAATCGTTTGGGATGATATAAGGATCCATATATATTTGCACTCGCAATAAGGGAAAAGCCCATAGCATTTAAACTTATCATGACAAGTAGATTTATTTAATGTTATAGTAAATCACTTAAAAAGCCTCCTTATTCCGATAACCATCGGAATGATAGAGCAAAATGCCTCCTTAGCTCAGCTGGTAGAGCAACTGACTTGTAATCAGTAGGTCGTTGGTTCGATCCCGACAGGAGGCTCAAGTTTAAGTTTTATTTTAATAATTTGAAGTATTGAAAGCGTTGCTTTTGGTATTTTAAAAAACTTTCAATTTCAGAAATATTTTGAAAGTGAAAAGCCTCCTTAGCTCAGCTGGTAGAGCAACTGACTTGTAATCAGTAGGTCGTTGGTTCGATCCCGACAGGAGGCTCATTAAGGGTAACTAATGAGGTTACCCTTTTTTGATTATGCCAAATTTTTACGTTTACATATTGTACTCTCATTCGATTGATACTTTTTATATTGGCTATACAGAGGACTTGATTCATCGCCTTTCCCAACATAATGAACATGTATTTTCAGGTAGTTTTACACATAGGGCTTCTGATTGGGAAGTTTATTTTAGTCTCGGTTGTAAATCAAAAGGACAGGCTCATCAAATAGAACGCCATATTAAGAGGAATAAATCGCGAAAGTATCTTGAGAACCTAAAACATTTTCCAGCCATAAGAGAAAAACTACTGTCTAAATATGCCGATTAGGGTCTTCTTACCCCGATAGCCATCGTGAAGATAGAGCAACTGACTTGTAATCCGTAGGTCGTTGTCCTCGATAGCTATCGGGACGATCCCGACAGGAGGCTCATTAAGGGTAACCTCATTAGTTACCCTTTTTTGATTATGCCAAATTTTTACGTTTACATATTGTACTCTCATTCGATTGATACTTTTTATATTGGCTATACAGAGGACTTGATTCATCGCCTTTCCCAACATAATGAACATGTATTTTCAGGTAGTTTTACACATAGGGCTTCTGATTGGGAAGTTTATTTTAGTCTCGGTTGTAAATCAAAAGGACAGGCTTATCCAATAGAGTTGCAATAGATTTTCTATTGTATATTTTGGATCTAATAAGTTATGCGATGACTGTTGATTTTCTACAATAAAAGAAGCTAAAGTAAGGTGAATCAAGTATGGGGTTCAAAGTATTTGATCTTAGAGCTCAATTTTAAATTTTAAATTTCACTTTCTTAATATCCAATGTTGGCTACTCACTGCTAAATCATGCCTTTTTTACAAATTCCGACTTGAGGGCCATGTTCCCAAATCCATCGATCTTACAGTCGATATTGTGATCACCTTCAACCAATCGGATATTTTTTACTTTTGTTCCCGCTTTGATAGGGGATGGAGCTCCTTTTACAGGTAGGTTTTTGATGACCACCACAGCGTCTCCATCTTGCAGCACATTTCCATTAGAGTCTTTGACTACCAAGGCAATTTCCTCTTCAATTACTTCTTCAGGGTTCCATTCATGCGCACATTCAGGACAAACCATCAATGCACCCATGGGATAAGTGTATTCGGAGCCACATTTTGGGCATGGTATAATTTCAGACATTTTTTAGTCGATTTAATAAGATACAAAGATACGGAAAACTCAGATTTTTATTGTGGAAAGCTGGGAGTGGGTATTTGGGAGCAGTTCTACCCAATCCCGCTCATAAAATTTCCTAATCAACACAAACTCTTCATAACCCAAGAGGAATGGACACATTATTCCTTTTACTTGTTAGAAGAAAATCTGATTACTACCTTTCGGAAAATTACAGAATATTTTATACTAGCTATGTTTGACAGCTCTGATTACCCTAAACCTCTTGATGAAGCACTTTTTGAAACTTGGTTAGAGAAAGGCCGCGAAAAGAAGATTCCCTACAATTTCCTCATGATCATCTGGAATGTGATAGATGGAGCTTATAAGCCTGTTTATGCAGAAAGTAGGGAAGAGCTAAAAGGACTAGAATGGTACCCGAACAATACAGGTCAAGAGGGCTTGGTCGCTATTTATGATTTGTATTCAGAGTCCAGGATAATATTGGAAAATAGACATTAGATTTTAGACATCAGACCTTAGACTAACTGATAACTATCTTGGGCCTGGTTTCCACTTCCAAAGCCACCAAGCAATACAATTGATAGGGAGGCTGATTCAGGTTGGTCTTGAGTTGGTTTAAGTAAATAAGTCCGCTCTAAATCATCCACCATGATTGAATATGCCTTGGAATTGTAAGGGAATTTTTTTTGGAAAAAGCCAAAACTTCTAATATTGAATTGAAGAAAAGTAAGTAACTCAATATCATAAGTGGTAGTATAGATTTGTTTTAATATATACAATTAATAAGTCTTTTGGTTTAAACCCTGATTCAACATCGTTCAGCTTAAGTTTGGGAGTAAAGATGTAACCTTATGGATTCTTCGTTCAGAATGCGGGGAATAGAAAGATAGTTTTGAACTTTGGGTTTTCAAGGTCTGACACCATTGTAAATACTCCTGTTATGGTATAGAAATACATCCAGTTTTTATTATCTTTATTCTATAACGTACTGCCACCGATTTGTTAATATTTTAAGCCAACCCGAGTATATCATCAATCGAATTAACTTTTCTATTTTTAACAAGCTGACCAATTACCAAGGGCATCAATAAGAAAATGAATTCTGATTTTCTTTTAGTAAGGCCAGCAAAACAATTGGAAATATGGGCACTATTCATGATGGATTTACAGCTTCCAACCGAATTCGGCAAGAAGGGATGGATGCGCTGAAGGATGTTCTAGAGGCACTTCAAGATGACTTTAAGTATGCCCACCCATCCTTTTCCCCTAAAAAACTGGAAACTACCCATTTTATCACTTGGGTAATCATTCCTAAAGAAGTTGCACCCAATGGCAGAACCTTACCTGCCCGTTTATTGCTTATGACCAGCTATACGGGTTCCAAAAGAGAACACCTTAGGGAGTTGGCAGAGGTGGGGCTATCTGGTCTGCATGAGGTTTATAAGCATTGTGAGGAGTACCACTATTCCGAAAAGCCAAGTGTGGAAAATATGCTAAACTTCTTAAGGAAATCGTCCATTAAAAACACCTTTTATACGGGCTTTCAGTATGTGACCAAAGACCTAGTCTATAAGCAAAACCAACTTCGCTATGCTATTCAGGAATACTTGGATTCTGATGTTTTTAGAGCGGGGTTGGAAGGGTTGACTCCTGGTCAGGTAAGAAAAAGAATCCAAGATCATGTTCGGACCATTCCGGACCTTTCATGGGCACTAAAACCTTATAAAAGATCATTTGGGGATTTTTTAAACCTATATGGAGCTTTGATCTTTTGGTTGTTTATTTTGGGTGGCTCATTGGTTTTGGGTATTCTTTATCCGTTTTTTCACCATCCCTTGATGCTGGTTGGATTGATCATCTTCTGCGCTTTCATTGGACTAATAGGAATTTTATTGGTACTGTTGAGAATGGATGAAAATATACCCTATGAACCTTTGGAGGAAGTTTCGGACGAAAGGATCTATGACATTACATCAAGAGAAATCCACCCTGTCAAGAATGAAATGAGTGTGATTTCACCATTAAAAAGGGGCTTTATCCGCAGGTTTTTTCTGGCTTTCACTTTGCGCATTGTCCCGATAGTCAGGGCCTTTTCTTATATTCCTACCGTTCACACTGCCAGATGGCTTCAGACTGACGGAGGGAGGCGCTTGGTCTTTATTGCCTATTATGACAATACCTCGGAAGGCTATGCCCATGACTTTGTGGATTCTACCAAAAGAACCAGAAACCTTAACCTGATTTTTGGTCATGCATCGGGTTTTCCAGCCACCAAGTGGGCTGTTGGAGGCGGAGGAAAGGACCGTAAAGGCTATATCACCGGAGTAAGGACCCATCAGAAAATCACTGGCTTTTGGTACAGCACCTTTCCCGAACTTAGCGTTTTGAATCTAGAAAACAATAAAGCCATTCATAAAGGATTGTTTGGCAATTTGGACGAAAAAGAAATTAAACAATGGCTGCTCAGACTATGAAATGGGATTCAAATACTACATTGGAAAAGGAAGATATTCAAGGACTTTTGGTTAGAGGCTACTCCAAGCTTCCCTATGCCTCATATCACCTCCTTCGCTTTAATGATCTAAAGGATGCAAAGTCCTATCTCCATGAGAGTATAACACAGGTAACAAAGGCGTCCACTTCTCCCGATGACATGGCAGTACATCTCGCCTTTACTTATGATGGATTAAAATATCTTTCGCTGCCAGAAATAACATTGCAATCCTTTTTGCGACAGTTTAAGGAAGGCATGACGGAAAAGCACCGTAGTTTTGTACTCGGAGATGAGCATGCCAATGCACCTGAACTTTGGGAATGGGGTGGGCCCAACAATCCACCTGTGCATGCACTTCTTATGCTCTATACCAAGGACAAAAGCACCTTGGAAGCAGTTCAATCACAACACCATACTTTATTTGGCCATCATCATATTGAAGAAGTAAGGATGCTGGCCACAGATACTTTGCCCGACCTTAAAGAACATTTTGGTTTTAGGGATGGTGTTTCCCAACCCTATGTGGGGGGATTCAGCAATAAGCAGCCTGGTGAAAATGAAGATATTCTGCCACCGGGTGAGTTCGTTTTGGGCTATAAAAACTGGTATGGCCAGTACCCTGATAGTCCGATTATGGAAACTGAAAGTGATGCTGATGACTTACTTCCCAGTTATCCCAATAACCTTAAAGTAAAGGATTTTGGAATGAATGGAAGTTATTTGGTTTTCAGGCAATTAAGTCAAGATGTTTATTGCTTTTGGAAATACATGAAAGAGCAGGCCCCAGCGGCAAGTCACACTCAAAAGGAAGCAGTGAAACTAGCCAGTAAAATGGTGGGCAGGTGGCCCAGCGGTGCGCCATTGGTGAAGGCTCCTCATGCAGATGATGTACAATATGCCAACCACAATGACTTCAATTACTGGAAAGAGGATTTCAATGGACTTAAATGCCCCATCGGTGCACATATAAGACGGACCAATCCTAGGGATTCCTTATTAACAGAAAAGACCGATTTAGAATCCAAGGAAATGGTGCTCAAACATCGGATATTGAGAAGGGGAAGAACCTACGGAACTCCGCTTGCCGAAAGTATGAAAACCGATGATTTGATGAATGCAGAAGATGATGGAAAGGAGAGGGGCCTGCATTTTATCTGTTTTGTGGGAGATTTGATCAGACAGTTTGAATTTATCCAAAATGCCTGGGTCAAGTTCCATAAATTCGGAGGGCTATATGAAGATTCCGATCCGCTGATAGGTACCCATTATCAAAAGGACGGCCATGTAACCGATACATTTACAGTTCCTGAGGAACCAGTAAGAAAGCGTTATAAAAATATGCCCCAGTTTACTGCTGTTAAAGGTGGAGCTTATTTCTTTTTTCCGGGTATCAAGGCCTTAACCTACCTGTCCAGGCCATGAAAGAGTTAGGAAAAGAAGAAATACCTCTCCATGAAGATGTGCATATTGATGAGATTGTTCAGGACATGCAGGGTTTTCTTGAGCGGACTTATGCTCCAGGCAAAACCAAGCGGCATTTTCATCCCAAAATGCATGGCTGTCTCAAAGCCACTTTTGAAGTCAAGGAAGATTTGCCCAGTCACTTGAAGAAAGGACTGTTCAGTAAGCCCAATACCTATGATGCTTGGGTGAGATTTTCCAGTGCACCTCCCAAGGAAGCTTCAGACAAGAAACCATCAGGATTGGGAATGGCCATCAAAGTAATGGGCGTGGATGGAGACTTCATTGAACCCAATGCTGAAATGGTACAGGATTTCTTGATGACCACCAGTCCTGTATTATCCCCTGGACATGTCGCCAACTACCGCAGGGCCATGAAAATGCTGATTTATGGCTTACCACATACGATTTTTTATGTATTGGATCCAAGTAACTGGCGAAGGATCACATTGACGCTGAAATATCGGAAGCGATTTTACAATGTCTTGGAACAAATGTATTTCTCTGGTGCCCCTATGCTATTTGGAGAAGGGGCTGCTGTAAAATGTGCAGTCAAACCGCACAAGTCCAAGACCTCCGGTAAGCCTCAGAATGCCACTGACTTTTTTTTGCAGCAACGTTTGATGGAGGATTTGGCCATGGAAGATGCCTATTTTGACTTTATGGTGCAGTTTCAAGAAGACCCGGCTTCTGAACCCATTGAAGACACTTCACGACAATGGAAGACAACATTTCATACCGTGGCCACAATTTGTATCCCCAAACAGGAATTCAGTTCACAGGAAAGGATCACCTTGGGTGAAAACCTCCAGTTCAACCCTTGGCATGCCCTCAAAAGCCACCGGCCCCTTGGAGGTATCAATAGGGCTCGTAAGGCAGTCTATGGTATCTTGGCTGATTTTAGAAAGCAAAGAAATGGGGTGGAACCTTGATTTGGAAAGTCTCGATCGGAAATGCTTAGTTGTTATAGATAAAGATAAACTAACTGTTTTCGTGAATAAAATTCCGGATTTAGGTAATAAAAATCTATTGGCTTAATAAAAATATGCTGCAAAATAACTAGCTTTATCATTATTGTTGAACCGTTGTACCTTAAACTTGTTGATTGACAGATTGGTGTGCTCAAATATTTTTATCTAAGAGCTTATAGTTTTTGGATAGTTTGAAAATCCATTTGTGCCAATCAATATAGATTTGATTCAGGTACAAATTATTAGTCTGAATGAGGGTACATTTTTAGGTACGCGTATCATATCTATTCTTTTCCGGCATTCTTAAGGGATAGAATGTAAAGATAAATCTAACGAGTTAACACAATTTTTTTTCACCAAATACAACGATTATGAACCACAAATTCAATTACCAATTATTTGCTGTGCTGTTGTTAATCCTTTTCTCTTGCAAGGAGGCGAAAGAGGATACTTCAGCCAATGGTTTGAGGCATTTTACCTATGACAAAGTCAAGCCAGCCGATTTTCCAGCAATGGATATCCCGGGCTTTAATTTCCCAGAGGACTCTACCATTCTAAATCAATGGATTCACGAAATGGATACCAGTAACATCTATTTGCATGGATGGGGTATCTGGACGGGCCTTACTTCTTTGACATCTCAAAAGATCCCTGGAGATCCCAGAAATTTGCGTGTTTTTGAGACTTGGATGACTCCGGAAGAAATGATTGATTCTATCAAGAACCAGCCGATCCAAAGATCCAATCGGGCCAACTTAAAAGTTCCAAATCAGTTCACCCATTTTGCTTCCAAACAAAAAACAGTGAATGACAGCATCTTTGAGTCAGTTTCCTACAGTCCGGGAGCCTCTGATTATGCCATCCAAAATAAGATTTTTATGGCCACCACTTTATATGACATGGCTAAAAATCAAAACAGGGAGGAAATTCCTTTTTTTCCTACAAATGCGATTACGATCAAGCCTGTATTTAAGTTGTTGCCCACCTCTGGAGGTCAAACCCAGTTTGATATCGCCACTTGGCCAGGTACCATAGATTCACTGGCTGCCTTTCCCGAAAAAGAATGGAACAATTATGTTACAGTAGATGTGAGTGGTCAGGGTGATGGCACCAATAATACCTTCTCCTTAGATGATTTTATCCATTTCAAGCTTAATGATGAAGATGCTTATTTTCTTAATCAAGAGTTTTCGGAGAATACTGGGAACCAGTTCAATGCCAAACCGGGAGATGTAGCTATTTTAGTGGGGATGCATGTGACCTCAAGGGAGATCACCAATTGGACCTGGCAAACTTTCTGGTGGACAGCTGATCCGGACAATCCCGCTGCACCCAGCTCAAAAGCCATAGCGGACAGCAGACCAGATGAACTGAAAGGAGCAGCACGTCATTATGCCATGGCAGTGGCTTATTATATGGTGAACCCTAATGAACCCTATGAGGGAGAAAATATCACAGGCAGTCCCAATTATGCCTTTAACCCATACCTTGAGGCAGGTTTTGGACCAAAAGTATTTGATGATGCCATCAGCTTTGTCGATACAGAAGAGGGGAAAATTGACACCTATGCAGGGGTAAGGACCAACTGTATGAGTTGTCATAGAATGGCCACAATTAATCCAGAAGGACTGTCTACCTCGTCCAATTCCAAAACACCCTATGTGGGCAATGCCTATATCAGCCGATCAGATTCACTTTTTGAAGGACAATTATTATTGGACTTTGCCTGGTCTATTCAGGGGAACGTGGATACCACCGGGATAAAGGCCTATCTTGAGCAATAGGAGACATCATAATGTCAAAGATATTCCATTCCCCGTTTCCAACGGGGACTTTTAGGTTTTTCATTTTTAAGCTCCATTGTAGGGGGTGTCAACCTAAACAGCATTGAGGGAGTCAAGCATTCAGGAGCCGTAGTTGCCGTGGCCGGAGCTGCCATTTATGGCGCAGAAGATCCTGCCGCTGCCGCCAAAGCTCTAAAAGAAGCCTTGTCTTAGTATTTAGAAAATAATTTAACAAGTGGTAAAGGAGGCGAAAACGTCTCCTTTTTTTGTAAGGTGAATTGAGTTACAGTCTGAAACGATTTTTTTTAAATTCCTGTGTTTCGAATTCACTATTTCAACATATCTCACAGTCGCACGAATCCTACTTGGTTTCAGCTACACGAATGGTTTAATTAATTCAATTTTAATTTCAAAATAGCTTGGTTTAGTTTAATTTAGATTCAGCTCAGGTAGTGTTTTAATCCTTACAGGTACCTTTGCGATTAACAGGATACATGGATATGGAATCCTGCTAATTTTATATTTTCTTTCTCGAGCCATTTAAGAACCCTCATGACCAAGCTATTCTACTTATTCCTAATCACGGTTATTTTATTTACTCAATGTAAAGACGGTTCACAGGATCAAATGCAGTCATCCGACCATGGTTCAGTTCCAGAGACCATTATCGTTCCGGCTTCTGATTTTGTTTATGAACTTCCCAAAGGGGATATCTTGGCCAGTTCTTGGTCTTTGAGAGAAGCATGGATATTCAATAACACGGCGATTGTGTTGAAATCACTGAGCAATCTTATGACCCATGTTACCGTTTCGGCTGATGGTGAATACCAGCTTTTTGTAAGAAGTAAGGGTAGTCCGAACAGCTCATTTAAAGTGGCCGTCAATGATCAGGTCACTGAAACTATTTTCGGCAATGATTCGCTGATGACTTGGAAGCCTGGAGGTAGCATTGAGCTAAAGGCTGGGGAAAATGTGGTCAAAATCACTCGGATTAACAGAGGGGCGGCATTTGATGTATTGGCCTTCACCAAGTCTTCCAATTTGGATGAAGAGTACATCAAACAGCATGAACTAAATGAGGAAGTAGAACTCCTTCAGGAATATCAGATTCCCGCCTCCAATGCCGTGAAATTTGGAGATTTAAATGGCGATGATTTAACAGACTTTGTGGTATTTACAAGAGACTATTCGGCGCATGCATTTGACAATAGCGGGACGGAACTATGGTCTTGGGAGTCACCTGAGGTTTACCGACGTGAACGCTCTGAATTTGAGGCTCCGGGTGTGCTTTGGGATTTTGACCAGGATGGAAAGGCTGAGATTGTCCACTGGCGGATGTCTGGTGAGCAAGAATGGTTGGTCATAGCTGATGGTCAAACAGGGGAAGTAATCAGGCAGACAGCATGGCCGACCAAAGCTTTGCCGCATGTTTACAATAACTTTCGCCTGGCTATCGGAAAACTTACCTCAGGCAGTCCCAATGAAATTGTGGCTTTCACTGATATGGGAGGCACCATCAGCGTGGATGCTTATGCCAGCGACCTTACACATCTGTGGAACCATACAGAAAACAGGAAAAAGGACAACCTTGGCCACTACGTATACCCGGTCGATCTTGACGATGATGGAGTCGATGAGGTATTGGTGGGCTCACTTTTACTGGATGCTGATGGAAAGGAAATTTGGAACCGGTTTGACCTTCTGGATGACAATCACGACCATGCTGACAACTACAAATTCGCTGATATCAATGGAGATGGGAAAAGAGATATTGTTACTGCCAACAGTGAAACTGGTGTCTTTATGTATGAGGCCATGACAGGTGAAATTATCTGGCAAAATATCGCGGAACATTCCCAGCAGATAGAAGTGGGAAATTTTCTAAAAAATAGGAATGAACCACAAGTAGTGGTTGGAGCTCGGACCTATGGGAACCGCCAAGCTGGGGAGCAATACCTATGGAGCCAACTCTATTGGTTTTCCAACCAAGGGGAATTGCTTTTCAAGTGGCCCTGGAAGCCCATCAATGGTAATCCCGATTTTGTAAAAGGAGACTGGAAGGGGGATGGTAAAGATCAATTGTTCTGGTTCAAATTTTTAATTAATGATCAAGGGGCAGGGGAGTTGTATTTTCCTGATCCTGTATTCCATATGTTTGACTTTACGGGGGACGGAGCAGAAGAGGTTATCACACTGGACGGGAGAACAATCCGAGTTTTTGGTGCTAAGGAACATCAGACAGGTAAGGATAAAAAAGAGGATTTGGCCTACCTTAAACACAAAGTGGTAAATCATACCCATTATTAAAGAAACATATAACTAACTAGCACATGGGTTTCTATAATATTTCACCAATTACATCAACCTGATTTCTCTATGAAAAGACAACTGTTTTTAATTATTATTTTTTTACTGGGAGCAGTGGCATGTAAGACCAGTAGCATTTCCACTAACCACGCTAAAGTCAATTCACCTACTTTATCCAAAGCAAATACATGGGTTTTTCTGATGGCAGGGCAGTCAAATATGGCTGGTAGGGGGACTGTTGAAGCGCCCGACACGATAAAAAATAGCCGGATCATAACCATGGACTCATTGAACAACTGGATGGTAGCCAGAGAGCCATTGCACTTTTATGAACCTAAAAACAGTGGGCTGGATTGCGGTTTGAGCTTTGCACGGGAAATGCTCAAAGTGGTACCAGACTCCGTCACTATAGCCATGGTACCCTGCGCTGTTGGGGGAAGTTCGATTTTTCAATGGATAGATGACCGTGAACATCGAATGGTTAAACTTTTGAGCAACTTTAAGGAAAAGGTCCACTACGCGAAAGAAAAAGGAGTGATCAAAGGTATTTTATGGCACCAAGGAGAGAGCAATGCCAACCCGAACGATATTCCGGTCTATGAGGAAGCGCTTTTGGAACTATTTGGGATTTTTAGGGCTGAAATAGGAAATGACACCCTTCCGATTGTGATGGGAGAGCTAGGTCGATTTGTCCTACCTGAGGAAAAGGCTACCAATTTTGATGGCATTAACCAAATTATTCGGGAAGTGGCAAAAGAAAACCCTGACCTTTATTATGTTTCATCCCAGGGACTGGATCACAAAGGAGATCACCTGCACTTCAGCTCAGCAGCCCAGCGGGAACTGGGTAAAAGGTATGCCAAGGTCTTTAGTTCAACAATTCAAGGTGCTGATTAGTCCTAAAGCAGGGTAGAAGAGTAGGCAAAGGAGCTTGCTTTGTACATCATTTAAACAGGATGATGATTGCTCCCAAGGCTGTCAATACCAAGATCATTTTTCTAAAAAAGGCCTCATTGATCATTTTAACGAGTTTGATTCCTAGTACAAAGCCAAGAATAATCCCTGGGATCAATTTTGCATCCAGGAGCAGGGATTCCTTTGTAATGGTATGCCAAACAAAAAAATGAAAAGGCAATTTGAAAACATTGATAATCATAAAAAGCCAGGCAGCGGTGCCTATAAATTGGTTTTTGGGCAGCCTCATGGCTAAAAAGTAAATATTGGATATGGGTCCGGCCAGGTTACCGACCATGGTAGTAAAGCCAGCCAAGGTCCCCACACCGCTTGCAAAAGCCCAGTGCGTGGGGACATTTTTGACCTTTTTTTGATCCCACCAGACGATAAAGCCTATGGTAAGGAAGATAATAGTGGCCATACAGATTTTAAAGGCTTGCTCAGGCAGGTCCATTCCAAACCAACTTCCCAGCACAATTCCTATTATCATCCAGGGAAGAAATTTGGCCACGTATTTCCATTGGGTATGTCGATTGTAATAGATCACTGCAAACACATCTGCCACCACCAAGAGGGGCAAGACAATACCAGTGGATTGTTTAGCCTCGAAAGCAATGGCCATAAAAACCACATTGATGACCGCTATTCCTTTGATGCCGGCTTTGGACAATCCGATCACAAAAGCGGCCAAAAAACTTAGAATCCATGAAGTAGTATTGATTTCTGAAATGATAGATAAAAGCATAAATTGGCAACTAAGGCAATGGGTGAAATATTTTTGTTTCGCAAACTTAAAAAAATCACTTGAAGCTGCCTTAGGCTGAACCATATAATTGTACCGAATCTAGTCCTCGTTTGTAACGAGGACCTCTGAATCCCAGCGTTTTGAACGCACCATTCCACTATATTCCTTAGCCGCATTGCAAATGCTTTGATCTAGCAACCCGCGTTGCAAACGCGGGTTAGCGTCGATGCTCGTTTCACAACGATCTCTAGTCCTCGTTTGCAACGAGGACTCTTAAATCCCAGCGTTTCCAACGCGATTGCCCCTTACTTTAACAAAACCACATCCAGCACCCTGCAGCCACTGTCTTCATACAGCACATTATAGCCATTATTGATCTTTTGGATAAAAGTAAGCTTCAGTAGAGAAAACAAAGCCACCGGGTTTTTATGGGGGCGAAAGGGGACAAAGACCTCTCCAAGTTGGGATAAGTCACCATCAATTTGATGAAAGGCCAGGTCCACCTTGGTCAAGTAACTATTGTTAGGAACTTGCTCATCTAGGACAAGGACCATGGGCACCAATTCAAAATGACTAGCAGCTTTAGGAACCTTATCCTTGATCAGAGCAGTACTTTTACTAAAATCAAACCTCATCATCGGGCTATCCGATACTAGGTGGGTATCGGGTAGGTCATAATAACAGGCAGCAACCCGATGTGTTTTTGCTATTTCAAAGCCTTTGAGAAGTTCTAGTTCCCCATCAAAAAGCTTCCGAATGCCACGCTTGTGGGCCTGATCTGTCAGCATGACCTTCCTAAAAGCAGCCGAAAGGCGGGAGTGAAGATAGCCTAATACCAGGCCATCACATTCCGGTTCCAAGAACCTTCGGAAAGCGGTGGCCAAAGAAGAAGCTCGGCCAAATTCGTCGTTCATCTTTCGGCTCTCCACATAGGCTGGATCCTTTTTGTATTTCTTTTTGCCAATCTTGGGCTTCTTCTTTCTGACAATAAATTCATTTCCCCGTTTCACTACGGTGATATCGCTCAAAGAGCCCACAAATTTTAAAACACCTGATAATTTTCCCATGATTTTCAAAAAATTAATGGATTTAACATGTTTAACGGCCATCGTTTAACCCGTATTTAACCCCTAGTTAAGCCGTGTTTATCCCGTGTTTAAGCCGTGTTTGTATTAATAAAGAGTTATGGTAATCTACTCCTAAAGTCTTAGAAAACCAAGGGTATCTACCTTTTAATGGTTTGGTTATAAGTTGTTTGAATATTGTCCTTCACATTATAGCGAGCCGACCCTAGGAGTGCGCGGCAACCTTATATTCGAAAGAAGGGAGTGCTTCTCAAGTGAATTTCCCGTCGTCCCGCCAGTTCCACTGCGGGACCAAATAAATTAGAGGCTTAGCCTCTTCAATTTCTATCTCCTTTCACTGGAGCCTACAACACTATTCCAATTACCCCCTAATCCCCTGAAGGGGGAACCAACACTCACAAATAAACATTTAGATGACTTAATTTGTCAGGTAGAGCGACCATCTTCTGAAGGTAGGGAGTTGAAAAGACTCCCCAAAGGGGGGCAATAGGGGCAGCCCCGGGCAAACCTGTGCCGCCCGGGGTAATGGGATAAATAGGTCCCCAACATTAGCAGCCAAAAAGATTGGGGTGCATTTCCTTTTCCGCTAATGCCGAAGGTCCTTGCTAGTGAAATCAAGGATCCTGAGCTGTGTCCGCAAAGGTCTGTAATCGAATGTAGAAAGGATATAATTAATGTTCTGTGAGGACACAGAACATGGGGACAGAAATGTTTTCCCATTGTCCCTCCAGTTGCACTGCGGGACTAACTAAAACAGAGGCTTGGCCTCCCTGTTTTTAGTATAAAAATCAATACTCCTCCAATACAGAAATATCATCCTTTCTGGCATTCTTCTCAAACCAACGCTTAAACCAGAACTCGGTGTACATATGCTTTCTTTTCCAAAACAATTCCTTGCCCTCCATATCCATTTTCTCCGAGGTATTATATATGGTCCAGACAGCCTTTAACTCCGCAAATAGCTGCTTGATATCCTTCTTGGAATAGGAGGGCTGGCCAAAACGGCAGGAAAGAAAGAACTGCTGGGCAGGTTTTATCTGCTTTTCCGTTGCATCCTTATTACTATAGCACAACATCCACATAAATCCATCAGTATCTTTTCAGGCTTAACTTGGAGGATAGCACATAGCATCCTAAAATTACTGGGGATCAACAGGTCCAGCTTTTTCCATCTGGAAGTATACATATCTCCGATCTCTGCATACTCGGCATATTGCTCCACGAGGGTCACTTTAGCTTTCTTCTTTTTCATAGCGGTAGATTTTAGTATAGGCTATCGAAGATCTTAATTGACAGTGGGATAAAGTATTCTCAAAGGGGATGTTTTAGAATTTAGGGAAGAGAGTTGATTAGATGAGGTTAATGCTGATAACTCATTAAAATTATCAATTTTAATTCCTCAAGTGCGATGGGGGATATCATTTTTTCCTTTCTCTGGTTACTTTTTATAAAGTAGCTGATTTCGCATCAAAGCTCCAAAGGAGCGAAATTCCTAGCGGAGGGCAAAGCCCTGCGATAGTAATTCTTTCCTACGACGAAGCTCCAAAGGAGCGAGAGCAAAGGGAGCAACTCAGTCCCATACATACCTTTCATCATATTCCACATTATATTTCTTCAAAAACAATCTATACTCTTCCTGAAAAGTCCTCTTTGAATGATGTTTGTCCTGATTGATGATGTAATTTCTAACCACTTCAGTATGAGGGCTTCCTGTCAGGCCTTTAGCCCGTCCTGTAGGTGCCCAATGCCTTCCGGTCAGACAGGAAGCAACCCAAAGGCTGCAAAAAGGATGGATAAGGTGAAAGGGGAGGGGTGAAGCGATACAGGAAGGTGAAATTAAGCTACAGTAGGCAGAGAATTGGCTACAAAACTAGTAGAAAAATCATGTTATATTTAGAAAAATACTTTGTTTGGAATATTGCAGTTGAAATTTGTATTTAATACATTTAACCTAGGTGTAACTGAAGAATCTGCCCTGAGCCTATTTTTGAGGCAAATTCATTGGTGACTTTTTATAGTGTTTTTTCTTTAATTCTCACTTACTTAATTACTTATAAAAACCTTTTTCTCAATCTACTTATGCAATCACGAATATTATTAGGCGTTTTAATTCTTTGTATAACTAATACTTTACTTTATGGTCAAGAGAAAATTGTCAAGCCACTTAGTTCAGAAGTTTACCTTAACAAATTAAAAAATTCAAAAGACTCATTATATGTTCAAATATTAAAAGAGTTTGATAATTATTTGAATGATCACCCTAATGATTATAATGCAAGAATTGAAAAATGTATCATAATTGATCAAGCTTATTATGATAGCTATGAGGAGTATAACCCAAAATATGAGGAATTTGAAATATGCTTGAATGATCTAATAAAAGATTTTCCTGAAAATCATGAAGTACTATTGTTCAAATTGAAAAACACATACGGTGATTCATCCTTAGAATTTTGTAATCAAGTTATTAATACTAACCGTATGAACCCTGGAAAGTGGCCTGATTATAAACTTGCTAAGTTCTACCAAGAATTAGCTTTGCAATACAGTTATAAGGAGGAGTGGAGAAAGGCGATTGAAAATGCTAAAATTGCTGAAGAATTGAACGATACGTTAGACTTAAGTGCCTTAGTTGCCGAACAATATATGGCTTTAAATAATTATGAAGAAGCAAAAAAGGAATTGTTTAGAAGTTTGGATTCAATGGATAATGCTTGGGAGTCTCAAAATAAAGGGAATTTATTGCTTAAGCTAGGCGAGCCAGAAAAAGCACTTCAAGCATTTAATTATGCACGGCGTGATACAAGTATATGGATAGATAATGGACTTATTGCTAAAGCATTAATCGATAATGGTAAATATGCTGAAGCCAGAGAGTTTCTACTTAAAGATCTTAGTGAAGCATATTATTCATCAGCATCTTTACATCAGTTATTTGCTTATGACTACAAACACAGTCCCGCTGATACTACACTCACAACGTATAGTCAGCTAAATTCTGCTAGTTTTTTGAATGATGCCTTTGGAAAATACCGGTTTATGATGTTTACAATAGCTCCTTTTTCTGCATGGGATATCTATGATTTGATTAAACTATTAATTTTCATTCTATCAATTATTCTTCTAATCATACTACCATATTTATGGATTTTACCAATTCATTATATATCGAATTATTTCAAAATTAAGGAGGTAACCACTTCATTAAATGGAGTAAGATGGGGACTTAAAGATTTTTGGATTATTTCTGCTGCTGTTATGTTGATTGAATTTGCAGCATCAATAATTTTCAATTATCAAGGTCTGCTTTCAACATTATTTAACGATTATTACATTGAAGAGAAGGTTAATGTTAGTTTTGATCAAGCTAATTTGGGTCTGTTTTTCTTTGTAGGAATGTTAATTGTCGTTTTATTATTTATTAAAAAGAAAGACTACAGATATTTGAATGCTGAAAAATGGTCAACCGGTAAAGGAATTGCGATTGGGATTGGTCTTGCTTTTGCACTCCGCTCTGTATATTTTTCATTGGTGAGAATTGGACTTATTCCTAAAACCAATGCATCTGTAATTGGCTCAGTTCAAGATTACTTTGCTTCCATTAGTTCTTATTACCATCCGGCCTTAAGTTTCCTATTTATAGTAATTCTAATACCTTTTTATGAAGAATACCTTTTTAGAGGAATTGCACTTAGTTCCATGGAAAAGCGGATTAAATTTATGAGTGCAAATATTATTCAAGCAATTATTTTTTCTTTACTTCACGGCAACTTGAATCTCTTTTTCTTCTATTTGGCTTTTGGGTTAATTGCAGGTACACTAGTGAGGAAATCAAAAAGTATTGCTCCTAGTATTGCATTTCATGTAACTAATAATTTTTTCGCATTTATAATACTTTCTCGGCTATCCTAAGGTTATTTTAAAAAAGCCAGACGGCAATCGCGGTGTTACGGATCGCAGGTGTACTCAATTATGTAATCAGTAAAGCCACCTTATTAATGGATATTTGTTATATAATAAATGATTTTATGTTAGCCAGCTTTAATCAATTGTGAGCTAATCGATCTACGATACGGTGGGTCGGGAAAACACAATTATTCTGGATTTGCTTTTAACATAAGATCGTTACCGATATAGAACTTATCAGCTCACAGGCCAACACACAGATTCTATATCTGATCTTACGTTAATTAGGTCTGTCGACCTAACCAGCAAATCATTATAATAGTTATATAATTTACATTATGTTAAATAAAGGATTGAGCACCTCCTATATTTTGATCCAGAGCCCAATGCTGGAAGCTTCCTTCTGACATTTTATTTGCTCCCCTTTTGATGTTGATTCTTCCGCATGCTCTTAAACCCCAAGCCATGGAAGCTCAAACGAGCAACAGTTTACAGCCAAGCCGATCACAGATTACTTTGCACTGGTTACCTTTCGTAATGACGTGCAACCATCTGTGTTGATCTGTGTGTATCTGTGGCTAATAATATCCTAAAGCGGGATTGCAATGACGTAATTATGGACAATTATCCTTATTATTGAGGCTTTAGTTTCTTCTAAGTCACTGAACTTTATGAATAACCTACTTTGGAAGCGAACAGGATTAATACTGGGACCACTCGCCTTTACATTGATACTGCTATTTTTTCATCCTCAGGATTTGTCTGCAGATGCTTTGGCAGTGTTGGCCTTGGCCGTTTGGATGGCCATTTGGTGGATTTCTGAAGCCATTCCCATTGCTGCCACGGCTTTATTGCCCCTGTTGATTTTACCGCTTACGGGTGCCTTATCCATGGATGATACCGCCAGCCCTTATGCTGACCCTAAAGTGTTGTTGTATATGGGCGGTTTTATGATCGCGGTCACCATAGAAAAATGGCACCTGCACAAGCGTATCGCCCTGTCCATCATTGCCTTTATTGGTACAGATATGCGTTTTATTGTGCTGGGCTTTATGCTGGCCACGGCCTTTCTGTCTATGTGGATCTCCAATACCGCTACCAGCCTGATGATGTTGCCCATTGCGGTGGCCGTAGTGCATCAGTTGGCTGAAGGCATCAAAGGAACCAAGGTTACAGAAACCATGATCGGACAAGCTTTGATGCTCGGGATTGCTTATAGTGCTTCCATAGGCGGAGTGGCTACGATCATCGGTACACCCACCAATATCGTTTTGGTGGGCATTGTCAAGGAATTATATGGAATAGAAATCGGATTTGCAGAATGGATGATGATCGGATTGCCCATTTCCTTGGGCTTGCTGGTACTTTGCTGGTGGTATTTGGTGAAGGTAGCTTATCCTTTTCCCAAGGATATGGCACTTGCTGGTGGCAAACAAGAAATCCAAAGACAGCTAAAGGCCTTGGGCAAAATATCAAAACAGGAACAACGTGTTTTGGCAGTCTTTAGCCTGGTGAGTTTTTGTTGGATCAGCAGGGTGTTTTTATTGCAGGAGCTCCTCCCCTTTTTAAATGATACCATTATCGCCTTGGCTGGTGTTTTATTATTGTTTATCATTCCTTCCGGTCAAGGAAATAAAAGGCTATTGGACTGGAAAACAGCCGAAAACATCCCTTGGGGCATCTTATTGCTCTTTGGTGGTGGGCTGTCCTTGGCTGCGGGTTTTAAGGAAACTGGTTTGGCAGCTTGGTTGGGTGGGCATTTCGAAGCCTTACAGTCCATCCATTATTTGATTTTCCTCCTGATCATTGTGGCATCAGTCAACTTCCTGACAGAAATCACCTCCAATGTGGCCACAGCTTCCATGTTGTTGCCCATTTTGGGAGCAGTAGCATTGGCTTTGGGTGTACATCCCTACGGCTTGATGGTGGCGGCGACTTTGGCAGCGAGTTGTGCCTTTATGCTTCCCGTGGCCACTCCCCCCAATGCGGTGGTTTTTGGTTCAGGTTACCTCACCATCCCAGCCATGGCCAAAGCCGGGCTCTGGATGAATATATTGTCCATTATCTTTATCAGCCTTTTTGTATATTATGTGATGCCGATGCTTTGGGGTTTGGATCTGAGGGTTTATCCGTTTTAAGAGAGACGCTAGATTGGAGACATGAGATGTTAGATTGGATTTCTGTTGATATGTGATTCCGTTGGGAATAATCGTATCGTGGGGAAAAAAAGAGTAACATATGGGCAGGGATCGTTAATATTAAGCCTTTCCTATATATATCGATGTCATGCTGACAATAGAGCCTGTCCCGATACTTTCGGGAAAGCATCTCTTCCATTAACTAAAGAGATCCTTCCTTTGTCAGGTAAATCTAAAGTCTCACATCTAGCGTCTTATATCTCAATTATCCCTTGCCTCATAAATCCTCAAAAACAATATACTGGCCATATTCCTGGCATGTTCCTTGGCATGGTCGGCTATTTTGCCTTCAAAAAGCCTATCCAAGGTGGTAAACCAAAGCTCCAACCAATTGCCAAAATGGACTTGGCTTAGCCCCTGCCCTGTCTTCTGGTCTACTTCTTTATGGGCTTTAAGTGGGTTGAACTTGTTTTTGCCTGGTCCGCTTTGCAACAAAATCATTTCCCAAAAGTCTGATAACCGCTCCAAATGCTCTGGCCAGTTGGTGACAATCCCATTGAAAATAGGTCCTAAATTAGGGTGTTGTCGAACCTGACCATAGAAAGTATGTACCAATCTTTCCACATCTGCTCTGTTCTGGATATCCTGCTTAACCATGCTGCAATTTAGTGATTATAGTAATATTTATACATGTGATTGGAGACGTTATGATTGAGATAGTAAAAAGCAAGAAGTAATGAGTCTGTAGCCAGGAGAAAAGTTACTGCTTCTCTCCATCACAAAAAAAACCGGACAAGTTAGACTTGCCCGGCTATGCAGCTGATTTTTATTAAACCAAAATTAAAATTTTAAATCCGTCGAACCGCTAGTCATTTTCGAAAATCGATAGGAGAACTATATTTTAGATTCATATTTTGATAGTGGTAAAGTTAACCCACAAAACATCTTGTATTGGATCAATTGGCAATATTATATTTTGACTGGCCAAATGTAATTAAATAATCAGTAAATCAATGAATTAGTTCGAAGAAATAATTCAGCTTTTCGATCTTGGTAGTTTTTTTGAACTTGTGAAGCTCACTAAAGCAATGTAAATTGTACCACAACCTAAAAAACTAAACTATGAAATTTTCACGAAGAGCATCAGCGAATTGGAAAGGAACCGGAGCGGACGGTTCTGGAAGTATCAGTACCCAAACAGGAGCCTTGGATAAGGCACCCTACTCTACCAAAGCCCGATTCGAGGATGGAAAAGGAACCAACCCTGAAGAACTGGTGGGTGCCGCGCATGCAGGCTGTTTCACCATGAAATTGAGCTTTGTCATTGCCGAAATGGGCTTTACCCCCGGAAATATTGACACCAAAGCCAAGGTTACTTTTGAAGATGGAAAAATAACGAATATCCATTTGGATCTGAGTGCCACAGTAGATGGGATGAGCGAGGAGGATTTTCAAAAAGCCGCCAAGGATGCTAAGGAAAATTGCCCTATCTCTGTGCTGCTCAATACAGATATCACGATGGATGCAAAATTGGTGTGAAGTTGACCCCTCATCAGTCCTATGGACAGCTCCCCTTAAATAAAGGGGAGCATTGATTATCTTTCAAAATATGATTTATATAAAAAATTATGATTAAGTTCCCCTCCTAAGTTTTAGGAGGGGTTAGGGGTGGTAAAATTACGTTTGATTTCGGATAAAACGCTTTCAAGTGAATTGAATACCTCTTCATTTCTGAACCTTATTACGCTAATATTTAGGTTTTCAATATACTTTGTTCTTTCCTTATCATATTCATATCCTGCCTCAGTAAAATGATGTGTTCCATCTAATTCAATACACAATCTTTCGGATGGGCAGTAAAAATCTAAGATATAATTACCTACGCTATATTGCCTTCTAAATTTTCTTCCATTTAGCTTTTTATTACTTAAGGCTTTCCACAAAGTAGCTTCAGCAGGCGTGCTATTGTTTCTTAGTGATTTTCTTTTTGCTTTTAAGTAAGGTACATTATATATGATTTTTTTAAACCCCATTTGCCTTAGATTTAATTCCATTAAACGAGTATTATATTTGCTAATACCAAAAATTGTTCTTAACACATTCTTTGATCAGTTATTGGGCTACATGGTCTAGATTACTGCCTATAGCAGGCAAGTTTGGTTCTTTTCATTAATTGCCCACGACAGTAGTTGGGTTAAAAGAATAAGATAACTAATTCACCATCTTTCCTTCTTTGATCAATTCTTTTTTGATACCGGCCAACAGATCATCTTCTTCTAAAACAGTTGTCTCTTTGGACAAGGCCTTGAGGCTGGCAAATTGGATGATATTGACAATATTGGCTCCTGTCAGTTCATATTTTTTGGCAAAGCTGTTCAGATCCAGCCCATTGGCAAGTCCGGCCTTCTCTGGAATGTTTTTCTCCCATAAAATTAAACGCTCAGCGGCTACTGGCATAGGGAATTCTATGATGCTCTGAAATCTTCTGGTAAAGGCAGCGTCTATATTGCTTTTAAAGTTGGAGGCCAAAATGACCAGCCCAGGGTGGTTTTCAATCCTTTGGAGCAGGTAGGAAACCTCTTGGTTGGCATACTTGTCATGGGCATCGCGGACATTTGTTCTCTTGCCGAAGATGGCATCCGCTTCATCAAAAAATAGGATCCAGTCTTTATTGGCTGCTTTGTCAAACAATGAACTTAAATTCTTTTCCGTTTCCCCTATATATTTGGAAGTCACTAGGGAAAGGTCAATTCTATAGACATCTTTGTGCGTGTATTTCCCCAATAAACTCGCGGTGAGGGTCTTTCCTGTGCCTGGAGGACCAAAAAACATCACCCGATATCCCGGCTTCAACCTTTTGTGCATGCCCCAGTCTTGCATTAGTGTGTGTTCATACTTTAACCATTCCTCTATTTCTTGAATTTGGTTTAAAGTTTTTGAATTAAGGACAAGGTCTTCCCAATCCAGTTGTGTATCGATCAGTTGTGCTGGAAAATTGGTGCTAAGCTTGGGTTTATTGACATGCTCCGTGGTGAAGAGCTCCGCGTATTCTGTATCCAATAGCAAAGCACCTGACCATTCAGGCTCATTTCTCCCCACCTCATCCATATAAAGGATGCCTTTTTTGAAAAGCATGGATTCCTGAAAGACAGGAAAGAACTGTTTTCGGGTATTGGGATCATTTCCGGCCAAAATATACAGGGCGGTTTCTCCTGTTGGGATGATTCCTCGATGGTTTTTGGTTTTGATCCCACCAAATTCTGGAAATTCACCACCATTTGGAAAATAGTCTTGGACGATTTTGTTCAAAAAGCCCGGATCCACATGAGGGACCAAGGCCAAAATCAATAGAAGCAAATTCTGATTTTGTATTTGGTGCTCAAAAATAAACTTCCCCAAAGCATCCTCTTGGCTAAGGTGCAGGTCCATTTGTGGTTTTTGGAGGTCTTCTACCCTACCCAACTCGAAATCCAATCGAGACCTGATGGCAATATTTAAAAAATGTAGTAATTGGTTCATTATGAAAATCTGTTATAGGCTTGCTCCAGTTTGATATCATATTTGTTTTGGGCGTATAGTGGACCGTTATAGCCTCTGGCAAATTTTGCCCAGTCCTTGGATTTCAGGTACCTGATCAGGTTATTGGCCTCCAGAAATTTCCCAAAGGCTTTTAAATGTTCCCGTTCATGTTCTTGCATTTTGTTCACAAAGTCGGTGATGGAAGGATAGCCCAAGTTTTTGAAATGATATCCCATGATTTGGAAAGCACCCCAAGAGGCAGCGCAATAGGCAGCTTCCACAAAAGCAGGTTGATCCGACAATTGGGAAGCCCTTTGGAGACGGGAATATTCTGCTGGGCCGCCTTTATAATGTGCCCTGGTCCATTTGGGATAGAGCACATCCTGAGAGTCGGGATTATAAAATGCTTCCGGCTGAATACCCCTTTTCTTCAGTTCATTCCAAAAAACATGCCCTTCAAAGAGTATTTTGGCCCTGCCATCCGTGAAAAATCCTTTACCACTACTTTCCACTGCATTGACCGCCTTGACTGTGGCCATTTCTAATCCATAAGTTTGGGCAAAATTGATCAGGTCCTGCTCAGCGAGGAACTTGCTTTGCTCTTCCAACAGCGCCTGGGGATTCTCTGACAGTAGCTTTGTCCAGGTTTTTAAACCAACAACACCATCCACGACGAGATTATTTTTTGACTGGTAGTCCCAAACTGCCCGGTGGGTGTCCATCCCAAAGTAATTGGATACTTCCAGGTCATAGCCTAAAGTGGTCAGTATTTCTTCCAAATATTGAACCTCAGGTCCTCGCGATCGGTATCGTAGTGTTTGCATGGTTGATTAGATTAAAAGTTACAATGATTAGTGAATGCTTATGTGTTGATGTTGACTTTTACCCATTGTCCATTATTGTTAAATATTAACTCATCACTTATTTTGTGTAGCTCTTGGACATAAACAGAAAAATTTTCCTTGGTCAATTTTGGTGCCCATTCGAAAATTAAGCTTAGAACGGAAATTATATCTTTAGAATGAATCCTTAAGTTGCTAAACAAGGTGTTGTCAGGTTTAAAGAGTTTGTTAACTAAAACATTATTTTTTTTCGAGTAGTAAATTGCCACCTCAAAGTTGTCTGTAAAGGTTAATCCTGAAATATCGTATGATTCGAAATTCCCTTCTACTGGTTCATCTGTTTCTCCATCCAATAGAGACCATTTATGTTTGATCAATATTTCTTCAAGTTGTTGAGTTGTATCCATGTTTAGTTTTATTGTTGATCACTTCCTTCTGCTTCAGCTATTTTTTTTCTCAAGCGGTTTGCTCTTCTATCAATTCTTTTACTTAAGGCTTGTTTTTGACTTGCGGTTAATATTTCAGGATCAAAACCGTGTTCTTTCAAGTCTTCTACTGATAGTATATCAATCGAAATATTAGGGTTACCTAGCATCAATTCAAGCCCTTCAAGACTGCCAGAAGCCTTTTGAACACCCTTACTAGATTTTCCTCCAGTATGTTTATAGCTTTGACCACTATAGAAACTTAATATTCTTAATCTAAGTATAACATCCCTTTGACTCGCAAAATTATGTAATGTTGCACTACAATTATGGCCAGTGCTTTCCCCACAGGGTGAGTTATTGATATCAACTGACAATTGATTTTTTCCTTCTCCTTCTTTTTTATGAGGTAAGCTATTCCAATTACTATTTAAGTAATTTACTAAATTTTCTTCTGCGTGGTTGCCTCCAGGGGTATTTTCAATACGTTGTAAGTTTTGTTCATTATATTTGGCCATGATCCAGGTAACAACTGTATCAGCTCTTGATTGTGGAACAAGGTCTTTAAATTCTATTTTCTCCGGTGAGAGCACGAAATCTCCCGCTGGTTCTTCTTCAGAAGCTGAAACTGAAATATTAAATTTTGCACTATCTCCTTCTCTTTGAACCTTGATATATTTTAATCCATCTTTTTTATATTTTGTAAAAATGTTGTGGAGTTTAGATTTAACTTCACTTGGATCACTAATTTGCTTCTGTAAGCTTGCTCCGATTTCTTTCCTTACATTGGCCTTAACATCTTTTGATTGTTCTCCACTTTCTTTCTTTTCTTTTTTAAACAGTTTCTTCAAGAAAGCCTTTCCTTTACTGACTACCCAGCCCACGATTTTATCCATGGCCTTGTCAATGGGGGCACGTATTTTATTGATGATATTGATAATGGCATCCGAAATCTTGCCCAAGCCTGCAAACTTGGCCAAAAAGTTTATGGCCAAAGTGAGCATATTGGCCAAGGTTTCCTCGACCTTATTGGCGGCCGCCGTGATGACTCCGCTGGCTATGGCAGCAATGGAATCGATGATGGCTGCACCCACCCGAGCAATCTGCTGAATCTTTTCAATCAGAAAGGTAATGGTTTGGTAAATGGCAATAATAGCCTGTATAACGGCTCCAGCGGGGTTCAAGCTGGTTACCAGCTTGGCAATGGCATTTTGTACCACTTTCACGATTACAAACTGGCTGATTTCGGAAATCACCATTTCTTTGAGATTGGTCAAATGCTCCATGATTTTCTCCCAAGCGGCGGCTGGACCTTCTGTAATCAGAATTTGGATCAGTTCAAAACCCGACTCCAAAGCTTTTACCGCTGGTTCTCCCATATGTTTGACCAGTTTTTCCCGAAGGTTTTCCCAAGTCAAACCCAAAACTGAAGCTACAAATTTGATGATTTCTTTGAAGTCAAGACCTTGGGGGATATAGATTCCAGCCCCTGCCATTGAGCCCAAGAGCCAATCCAATAAGCTGTTTTTGAGATGCTCACCAATTTTGGAGGCAAATTGCTGGAAACCTTGTTTGGCGGCTCGTACCAAATTGCCCACAAAGGCAATTGGGTTTTTAAGGATCGTTGAGAAGGCACCTTGGGCTTTTTTGATATAAGGGAGTACGCCTGGGGCGACCACACTGAAAAGGATTTCCAATAGATTGATCACTGTACCCAAAGCCCAACTCATAAACTTGCCAGCAATGTTGAGGAAAGACCGACCTACCTTCATAAAGGCATTCGGAAGGATGATAAAATCATCCCAAGTCAGGGATTTGATGGTATTGATAATGGTAGTAGGAATAGCCCGTGCAAAGCCAATCAAGCCGGCCAAGGCTCCTTTGAACCAAGCATAGGCCCGAGCAATGGCATTTCCCTTTTTAATGTTTTCCCAGACTTCTTCCTGTCCGATCAATTTCATAAAGCCCCCGATCAAATTTTCTGCGGTAGGTGGATAAGGATCCCCGGTAATTGGATCTTCTCCCAGCAAAGCCTTCAAAAGGTCATAACCCCTGGTTCCTTCTGCCAGTGATGCCAGAGGCTTCAACACCGCTTTTCTGACCATATCATAAATGGCTGATAAGACGGATTTACCCAAGTTGATCAAGTTGGTAATTGGAGTGGTAAAAATCCGTTTCGCCCTGCTCCAGACACCTCCCAAATCAAAAATATCCGACCAACTAAGGGAGTCCAGAAATTCATCAATCGCATCCTTGATGGACCTACCAGTGATGTTCAAGGTGTCCAGCTTTTCCTTCATGAAATTAGCTGCATCGGTAAACACATTGTATTTGTCCAGTACCCTTGTAATCAAGAATCCGCCGGGGAGAAACTCTACAATCGCCCTCATGATATTGGCGGCGCTTCTGTCTACGCTGCTCATATTGATGGGATTTACTCCCAAAATGATGGTAAACATCCTAAAACCTGGAATCAGGTAAGCCTTGTCCGCGAAATAGTCCAAAGCATCACTGATACCTAGACGTTGAACCTTGGGAGCTGTGTTTTCTTGACTGATTTCAGGTTTCCTTTGTATGGCGTGGCCTTGCTGCACCACATGAGTCAGCTCATGGGCCAAAAGGTGTTTACCCCCTGTGCTTTCGGGTTGGTACTGGTCCTTACCAAAGAATATATTGTTTTTGTAAGTGAATGCCCTAGCGCTTAACTGGCTATTGAGGCTGGCTGACTCTTGGTCATTATGGATCCTGACACCTGAAAAATCTGAATCAAACCTAGGCTCCATATAGGTTTTTACTCCTTTTTGAAGTGGACGTCCTCCTGAGGAAGCCTTTTGGATTCTTGTGGTAAGATCCCCTGTGACATCGGGTACTCCTTTGTCCTTTCTTTGGACAAGTGCACTTTTTTCCTGGACGGGAGCATTTTCCTCTTCCTCTTCTTGCTCTAATTCCTGTTCCTCTTCTTTTCTTTGAATCTGTTCTTCTCTGGGCTTGCTGAATAAAGGACTTATTTCTCTCTGCAACCTAATGGTTGAGATATTAGGGCTTGATTCCTTTGTTTGAATACTTTTATCAGAGATAGCATTTTCTTTATGCTCGTGATGATTTTCGTCTTCAAATTGTCTCTGTAGAGGGGCATTTGGCTTAAAAAAAGAAGGAGTGTCAACAGATTTCTCTGCAACATGATCTTGTGAAATGACCTGATCTGCTACCCTATCTGCTTCCTGTTCATACTTATCCCCGGGCCTACCCACTTGGAGTTTGGCCTGAAAAAAAGTAGGGGTCACTAATGACCTAGACTTGCTTTTAGGACGATGTGTCTTGCTCGCGTAATTCAATAGCCAAAAATTAGCTTAAAGTTCAACTCAAATCATTTTACCTCTTTCAGTTCGGCCTTGGTAATGTTTTCCAGTGTTTTTCCATTCTTGATGGGCTGGGTAAACACATATTTCACATCTGTGAAATCAAATATGTAATCGATCGTACCATCATTATTTTTGTCCACTTTTTTAGTAGTTTCATCAAAGCCTTCGCTTTTGTATTTGATGGTCTTTTTAGGGTATAGCTCCTTTAAGAAAGCTTCCTGCGCTTCATGTCCAGCCTCGTGAGCTTTTTCGAAATCTTCGTTTGTAGCAGTAGATTTTTTCTTGTCATAGTCTGCTATGGCGAACCTTTCAATAACAAAGTGAAGCAACCAGCTTTTGAAGATATTGGATGAAAGTCCAAACATGTCTGCGGTATCGACCTTGCCAGAGTTGAAACTATCAATGAAAACCTGGTCGTTTTCTGTAATGAGTTTGAGATCTACATTCTGAGCAGCCTTGATGGCTCCCAACATTTTTTTGGTAAATGTGTCTGTTCCTTTGGCGTCTTTATTTTCTGGTTCCAGCTGCTGGCTGTCCAATTTGAATTTGATTGGTGTTCCATCATTGATTTTACCTAGAAACTTTTCCTGTGTTTTTTCATCCGTGCCACTTATTTTGACCTTTCTTTGGATCTTTTTTTTTACCGCTCCCTGCTGTTGCAGGGTATGGGTAAGTTCATGCGCCAAAAGCAATTGCCCGTTTTTTGAATTTGGGTCATATTTTCCTGTGTTGAAATAAATATCATTGCCATTGGTGAAGGCATGGGCTCCTAAGGTCTTGTTCATTTCTATGGCAGATTGGTCCGTGTGGATTTTCACTTTGCTGAAATCGGCTCCAAAACCTTGCTCCATTTTATGTTTTGCTTCCTGGGTCATGGTTTGTCCGGCACCTTTGGATTGGTGAAGTTGATGCTCAATTTTATTGGGTCTTTTCACATGGGTCGAAGCTGCCTTTGCCTGCAAGGCTTCTTCTTCCTCCTCTCCTTTAGCTTGAACAGCTTCCTCCTCTTCTTCTCCTTTTGTCTGTAATTCTTCTTCTTCACCCTCTTGCTTTTGGACGGCCTCTTCTTCTTCAGCAGATTTGGCCTGTACTTCTTCCTCCTCCGCTTTTTCCTGTTTTTGTACAGGTTCCTCTTCTTTTAAATCCTTTTTCTGAACCTTTGTGGTGGATTCTGCAAGTGATTTTTGCTGGACTTGTTCCTCTTCAGCAGCCCCTTTTTTTTGGATGCTGGATGTTTGTGTATCTACAACTTTGGAAGCCATATGATCCGCTTCTTGCTCATACTTGTCTCCGGATTTTCCCACACTTAGTTTGGGCTGTATAAAGGGACCGCTTTGACTTGTTTTTGCTCCATGTTTCTTCTTTCTGAAAAATCTCATGATTTATCTTGTTTAATGGTGAATGGAGTGCTTAAGCTACTTGATTTTTGCTCAAAGGGTTATGTTGTGCCATGACTCCCGCATTTTCAAGTGCTAATTTTACCTGGGCGTACCAGTAGGGAAAGATCTTGAATAGCCTATATTCAATTTCTTTGACGATATTCTCTCTGTATTTTTTGATACCGAAAAGGTGGCTATACCCCATTTGTTCGGCGTATTTTCCATGTTCTTTGATATTTCTGCCTTTTAGCAAAATCTCCGGCTTGATGCCATAATGATGGAGTAGGCACGCAAGATTGTATTGCTCAATCAGAATGCAGGGTTCCTGTCCTGTCTTCTTGAGCTTCGCAAAGTCTTCTTTCTGTAAATTGTATATCCTTTCCAACTGATAAAAAGCCTCAATGAATTTGTTCCTTAAGTGCAGGTCATTGAAACCAAGTACTCCACAACTAAAAGTATGTCCTAAGTCCGGGTGCCAGTGTTTGATGTCTTGGGTGTAATGATTGAAAAAATCAACTTGTCTTTTGTAATGAATCCTATATCCTCCCTCCTGACGTTCCAAGAGTACTTTGTCAAAATCAAAATCTATTTTTCTTTTGATAAACACATCAGTATCCAAGTGAACAAAGGGTTGGGTTTGTTGTTCAATGCATTCTATTTTGGATTTCATCCAGATGTCTTTATCCGGTTTTACATCCAATCTCGTCACTCGGCAAGGAAGCATATAGAGAAATTGGTAGGCCAGATCATCTACATAAAGCTCAATATCCCGGTACCACATATGTGCATATAGGACACTCAAAGCCGTCATATAAATGGTTTCTTTGAGACGGTTTCCCATGTACCACCGATTGTTGATCAGGGGATGTACATCCAAACTGAATATGATTCTTGGTGCTGATTTCATTGGTGTGCGTTTAGGGTATGAATCATGTTCTTTTCTTCCAAAAAGGAGACATTGTTATACAAGGCAGCTTTTTTACTGTGCTTATATAGTCGTTTCCAATCATACAGTTCTTTCATATGTTCAGAAGTGAGAAATTCTATTTGATTATTGTGGAAGCCTTTCATCTCTAAGAAGGAAGCATGCCATACCGTTTTGCCCAACAAGGTCGATTGGGTCAAATGCATTTTGTAAAATATCCTTCTGAAATAATCCATATGGACCCGCTTTCCATTGATAAAGAATTCTGAAACTATGACCTCATCAGAATTGAATTTATAAAATCTACTTTTATGCCTTTTTACACCATCTGTGTCTATAATTGGGGCAATGTCACTTTCTTCTTCATAAATAATATCCAAGTCGTGGACTGGCATTTCATAATAATCCCTAAGGTTCAGATAGTCAGCTACCCCACCTACAAATGCAATCTTGTCCAAATCGAGCAAATCAAACACATGACGGAAAGCAGCCTTTTGCTCTTCGTAAATATGGGATTCGTCATAGTTGATGTGGCTTAATTGTTTCATTACCAATTTATTTTCTTACCATTCCACAAATAATAATTGTTCCTTCCAAGGGAGTTTTACCAAGGAAATGTTCCATGTTATTTTTTCCAACAGTATATCATGGGTTTTCCTCTCCACAATAAGTTTGGAGGCACCTTCTTTCAAAATCAACTTGCCAGATCTTTGTAAAAACTCATTCCTTAAGAGATCGGCAGATGAATTTTTTAAAGCTGGCCAATGAGACAGTACGGCTTCCAACATCTCCTCAACCTGTTCTTTCCAATAATCAGAAAGTGAAATCAATCGGTGAATAGATCGTGAAGAAGTAATATCCACAAGGTATTTCTCAAATACCATTTGGTGTTCATATGCATATTCCTCTTTGGTGGCGATGTAATGCAGTAAATGGGCTGTGGCCTCAGGATCTACTAGGTTTTTGCGGTCATCCAATAAATCACAGTTGATCAATAGCTGTTTTAAGAAAGGATGTACTAATACCAGTCCTGCATTGGGAACAATTAATTCCATGTCATTTTGTTGCTCAGAATCGGGTAAAACCCCATCATTAGGATCGCTGATAAAAGGTTCTTTAGTTAGGTTATCAATATTTTGATCAATTAACTTTTTATCGCTTTGCGCTTGATCCACTTTCAGATATTCCAGTATTTTTTCCATCAATAGAGGTAATTCCAAAATCAATTGTTCGGTAGAATATTGATCTATTTCACTTGAGATGTAATTCTTGACTTTAGGGCTTGCAGCAATTGTTGAGCTTATTCCTGATCCTTTTAGGAGTAGATGGATAAGTTTTTCTCGAAGGATTCTGGTTGTTTGACTGGATTCATTGATAGCTTGACTGATCAGGGTGTACCAAAAGAACAATCTGATATTTAGTCTAATATCATCATTTTGACTTTTGTTTAACTTGGTTAAATATTCTTCAATATCTTTGTTCCCTAGTATGTTCTCTATCCCAACAATACCCGTCTCAGATAAAAGGAATTCTAATTGCTCATCATCCAACTGTTTGATCAGTCGTTCTCTAAATGAATGAACCAATAGTCTAAGCCTCAATTCGCTCTTAAATGCCGGAGTAAAATATTCTTGGCCATTGTGGTACTCGTGTAGAGGAATAAAGGTTTCTTTTTCAAGATCCCACCATGCTTGCGTGCCCTCGTCAAAAAAGTGAAAGAAAGCTTTGCTCCATTGTAACGCTTCACTGATAATTATTTCATTTCTTTTTTCGGACGAAATGGTTTTGTTCAGCTTTGTTTCAATAGCCTGTTGTACTTTATCATTAACCGAAATACTTATATCCACCAAGTCAAGTTGGTCACTATCCATAATTTCGACTTTCACCTGGTCCAGCTGTAAAGTGTTTCCTGAGAACTGAGAGGCTAGCTGATCAAAGTAACTTTCCAACTTTGGAAAGAGAACCTCCTGTAAAAAGTCGCTGAGATGATCTTTCAGGTGGTGGGCATAGTCCAAATCCGCTGTACCTATTTCCAGATAAACTTTATGAATAATATGTTGTCGATTACTATGCATTTCGAGCTAAAAGTTCTAATTGCGCATTGATCTCATCGATTAAGAAAGGAGAATCTTCAAAGTCAGCTTGGATGATATTCATCAACTCTTTCAAGGTTCCATCGGGGTCAGGATTGAATTCCAATCTTAGCAAACCTTGCAAGAAACCGTTGATCATTGTGGTGATACTTAAGATGATTTCTCGGAATTCTGTAATTATACCTGCTTCCTGACAGCGTAAAATGGTGTAGAAAAGCCCAATGTAGATTTCTATCAAATTGCGGATAGCGGCCTGATCTTCCCTACTCTGTGATGCCCTGGCAGCAGCTAACAACCTATTGTATATTTGTTGGCTAAAATGATCATCATTTCCCAACCTACCATTATGACTTCCATTTATATATTCTCCCAGTTCATTCTGGACAGTTTCCAAAAGACTACCAATAAATGAAGCCAGTTCAGTGGTTTCTCCGGAGATGTTGTCATTGACTTCCAATATTTGATTGATAATTCCCGAGCCATTTTCTATGAAGTTACTGGCCACTTGCAGACACGTACGGACTTCCGGACCGTCCGATATGATTACCGGTCTTGGCCCATCCACTGATGCACCGCATAATCTATTGGTAGCTGTGAGAGAAACAGTAATCGTCCTGCTGTTAAAACTTGAAACACTGCGAACAATTTCGCTGGTATCATCTCTAAGTATTTCTTCTCCATCGACTAACCATCTGAAATCTGTTGCATTTTGGGAGTTGTTGCTTATAACCAAGTTTCCGTTCTGGATATTAGTAACAAATGAGGCAACAGGTGGTGCTAGCAAATTGATGTTGAGGTTTGATGCTGTACCATTCAGCAAAATCGTTATTTGATTTCCTGCCGTTGTTGGAACATTGGCTGGAACAAAGAAGTAATTGCCTCCATCATTTCTTGTTGGCGAAACCCCTGGCCCTCCCAATTGAACATTTCCATCATCAGGAGTGATAAAGATATTGTGGCTACTTTCATCATTTCGGCAGAATTCAGTTTGGTCCATGCTTAAGGTAATATCAACTGGTACATCCAAAACAATGGTATGTTCCACTCCAAGTGCACAATTTCCTTCACCGGCATTAACTGTCACAGTTACTGCATTACCATCAATATTATCTAATAGGTAAATATGCTGAATAGATAGGTCTGTAGAATTAACCAAAGCCGTTCCATCTCCAAAGTCCCATTGATATTCTTGTCCTTCAATAAGGTCATCACCTATAATATTAAATTGAACATAAACTTGGGTTTGTCCCGGATCCATATTGTCCACTTCAAAATCAAACACTGGCTGCCTGTAAACAGTAATTTGGCAGTCCGTTTCGAAATTATTGACTGTAAACGTGATAGGGACACCATAAAGCTCCTCACTGACCAAGAATGGATCAAATACAAATGCGCCGAAATCATCTTGGGTAACTCCTCCGAACAGACCTTCCTCTACTTCAGCTTCTACATAGCCACCGGTTGGCATCACATGGAATGGGATAGGTTCTGTTTCCTCATTGAAACAGAGTTCTTCTAAAGGCAGGCTTAAGGCTACTAAGTTTTCCCCGCAGCATAAATAAGGCAAGGTAAAATCAGCTACAATCGGGTTGAGTACTACAATTTCATCTTCGTCAGCTTCACCTTCAAAATCACCTGCTAAAGAACCGTCTCCAGGGTATTCATAAGGATATCCATAACCATATGGATAGGGATAGGCACTGTACAGTCCTCTAACATATATCATGATAAAGGTCCCGCCTGGCTGTACACCTGCTTTGTGCTCGTACCCATGGTTTTTGTTCAAGTAATAGGTGGTAAAGTCCTCTACAAATTCCATGTCCTCATTGGCATTGATACCTAAGGCAATGACATTGAAGCCTAATCCGTATTCTTTTCTGATACCTTCAATAATCGACAATGCGTCCTTATAATTTCTTCCTTGATGCCCTTCAATTCTATAAAAATCATGGTCTAAGGTGATTTCCAGAGGTTCTTTGATGTTTAAAAAGGCATTATGGTAGCTGACATTGTTTCGATGCTTGGCCCTTAAAGTTTTGTTAAAGTCCCACAGCTGGATCAAATGGTTTCCGACATTATTGTAAAACGGAATGGCCTTTTTACTAAGAAGCCCCAAATGAAAAGAAGGCGTGATTTTGATGAAATTATAATTGGCATTGTAATTGGCAAGCAGCTGTACTGCTCTTTTAATTAAGCTAAAAAGCCTGGATTCATCAGTGCCTTTGCCATAGCAGATGTCCATTTCTTCCTCTCCCAAATCTATCACCTCTTCTTCCAGGGTGTTTTCGGGACCAATATCGATGATGGGCATGCTGGTCAGGCAATCCGTGCAAGTGCTGAGGTTTTGGCTTTTTAGGATGGGGGATTTGTAAAAACCATGTCGATATTCATAGCAAACATCTTCTTTAAATATTTCACCTAACATCAAATGTTTCGGAAATGCCTTGATGTCCGGACAACAATCACCACTATCCATGTTGAAGAGAATGTCTTTTATTTCATTATAAGTATCTATTACATCTTTGAGCAAGTCGTAGCGGTATTGGAAATCTGGAGGGGTATTGCTCTCAGTGTAATCAAAAATGGTAGTGAGGTAATCTTCAAAGGCATTTAGCAAAAGGGGCATGTTCAATACAGTCAACAAAGTTCCAAAACCTTGTTGTAGCTGGTTTACCACATCATTTCTCAACGTTCCATTGGTAAAGCTTTTCTTTAATTCATCGTAATTGCTGAAGTTTTCGGTGGACAATACCACCCTATTCGCAAATACATCCTCCATTTGATGATAAAGATGGGAGTAATTGGCCTTACTGATAATGGTATCATGACTGTTGATTTGCGCGGCCACTGCTTTACTGACTAAGAGTACTTTATAGTTACCTATAATTTCCAAACCTTGGTTATCACATGACAAACTCACGCACAAATCTTTTTCCTTTTCGTAACATTCCAAATAGAGTAAAATAACTGCATCATCCATGCTGATTCCTTCATTGGCTTCCAGTGTGGATAACCCAAAATTGTCATCATTTTCTACAGCCTGCTGCTCTTCAGTGAGCAATTCATATATGTCCAATTGGGTGTCACCATCATAGAAGTATGGCTTATAGTTGGCCTTTTCATTATCATGGACTTTATAGTGGCCATATAGTTTGCTTTCAATGGCTATTGTTTTTTCTCCTGTCTCCAGATCAATACCATACAACTGAAAAAGATCTCCATCTGTGGTGACTCCGGCTCCTTGGCTAATCTCCAGGATTCCTCCAATAGGATCATAGGTTACCTTAAATCCACATACTATTCCTACTCCACTGAGGCAAATCCTTGTCAAACGATCCTGGTCGTCAAAAAAGTTTACCATCTCATTGAGATGTCCAGCAGTAAGCACCTGGTTCTTGGTAAACCTTCGGTACTTGGTTGTGATGTTTTGAAGATTGATTGACATGGTAATATTATTTTATAGTGATCCTAAATTCGTTTTGCCAAGAATGACTTTTCCTCCCAACTCCTCATTTTCGTCTTCACAATCAAACAACCTACCTACTGGATAGACATTGTTCAATCCCATCAAGGCTTCTATGAGTTTTATCAGCTCCGGTTCGGGCTGTTCCTGATCTAATGAAGTTTTGGCTTCTAGATAATCCTTATAGGCATCTTCAAACTGTAAGAGCTCATTGTCGGCCGGATCATCTACCTCTCCTTCCCTGTAGCCAACCCAGCAAATCTTGGCAAGCACATGGGCAGGCAATTCTTCTTTGATGACCTTTTCCATATAGTTTCTGAAATCTGTATTGGAAAAACGCATGGTATATCCTGGCAGCACTATACTGACCCTGTAAGAATAAGGATCCAAAGGTTCACAATCTGTGCAGCCTTCATCGCAGATAGGCAGAAAGGTGTTTTCTGCCGCATTATTGTCCTTGATGTCCGGTCTCAATAGGATATGCTCAACCAGGAACATCCCTTCCTCAGTAAATACTTCCTTCAAGAAGGTGATAAGGTCCAAAATGGAGTTTTTCACGGTTTCCTGAGAACCATAGTAACTATAGCGTTTGGCCACAATCCAGTCAGGGTGATTTTTATCACCTATAGCGGGATTGATGATATCATAACTGTATTTGCCTGAGTTGGACTGGTGAACCTGAATATTATCCACAACCAAGGGCACAGTAATATTTTCCTGAAAGGCAGCTTCAATTTTATAAGGGCTGGTTTGTATGACCTGAAGGATCGCAAAGTACATTTCCCTATTGGCCAAATAAGTATCATAATATTCCTCTGTACCCGATAATACAATGGTATTGTCGGCATTCCTGATACGCCATCTATAAACTTTATTTCCTTGACTATTGGTCAAGCTGTACAAATCCACAAAGGACCTCGATAAATGCCTTCTATTGTAATTTTTGACACCAAGTAGTCTTGCCACTCTTTTTTGGAAACCTGAGACATTGGAGGTATCCCAAAGCTCATCGGGGTTTTCTGGATGGAGGTTGAAAGCCTTGCCTCTATTGGTACTGACTACTTTATATTCTTTTAAAAAATCCTCCTTGCTTCTGAGTACCATTTCATCTGTAGCGGTGCCATACAGCAATTTCATGATGAAAGTATATTCTGAAAACCTTTCCGCAAATCTTGACAAAAGGTGGTCTAAAATTTCATTCCTCCGTTGAAAATTATTGTCCAATTCCTCAAAAAGCTCATTGGTCAATAATTCATCATCATTCATGGGATAATTATTCACAATCTCATCAAGGTCTTTGATATCATCGATGGCTTGGGCAAAAAATGTCTTGGTGAGGTTTCTGTTGACGGAAAGCAATTGGCTCACCTGTCCCAAGTGTTTGAAATAACTTCCCAGTATTTGGTCAAAAAACAAAAGGTACGCTTTCAGTTGTTTTGCTTGTGATTTTCTGGCTACAGTTGCCCTGTCTGGCAGGCCATATTTACCGATGCCATAAGTTTGGGGAAAGTCATTTTGGATGGTGGTATAGTAGTCTGTCTTTAGGTAAGTACCTTTTGGGATTTCTATATCCTTGTCTTGACTGGCCGCTATGATGGAAGCTTCTTCCTGGGCTTCAAGTTCTTCTAGGTATTTGCTTACTTGAGCTTTGTTGATACTCAAGGGAAGAAGACCCTTTTTGTAATTGAAGACACTTTTACTACAAAGCAATGGCTTCTCGAAGGGTTTTAGACACATCACCCACTCATTACCTTCATCCACTTCTCCACAGTTGCCCATTGTGATTTCCTTGATCAGCTTTACTCCAGGCACATCCATTATCAACTGCATAATATCAGAAAGCCTAATTTCACTCCTTAGATTCGCCTCGGACAGTTCCTTGTTGTCTATAAATCCGTGTTCTAAGGTAGGACCATCAAAAATCTCCAAACTCCCATAGCCCTTGTCCATCATTTGCTTGATTGAATAAAAGTTAACGGAAGGAGAGAAATATTTGTCCAAAGCGTTGAGCACTAAGGCATGAACCATCTCTTCATCAGCACCAGCTTCTACTTCTATATCTGCACATACCTTCACGGGATACTTATCCACAGGGTGAATGTCGATCAAATCCTCACAAAGATTCCTGTTTTGATGGTACTTGCTTCTGATCTGTCCTTCAATTTCCTCGATTTCTTCAGGTTCCAGATCTTCATAGTCCACATATAAATCATACAGTCCATTGAGCTCAAAAGACTTTTTCTGACCTTGAGGAATCGTGTTGAAGGCGTTTGGATCATAAGAAAGCTTTGCGTCCTTACAGTTGGCATATACCGTTTTTTCATGCTTGGCCAACCAACAGTTTTTTACACCTTTAATATCAATAAAGAGTTTCCTGTAATCAATTTCGGTAATGGGGCTGGTGGGCAGTACTTCAGATGCCTTGAAAAATTGACTGTTGATATCTTTCGAAGGATCATTGGATGCCAAGATATCCGTAATGGGTAAGTCTAGCCTCATCCCTAAATCAGTAATGGCATAGGAAAGCATTTCGAGTATGGTGATGCCTGGATCATGGGAATTATAATCCGTCCATAATTGACCTCCAAGTTGCTCGATATAGGCTATTCCCAACTCCCTAAGATAATGAAAGTCCAAGTCGTCTTTAGAAGAGACCTTTTTGGGAATGCTGATATGTTCTTTTAGTACTGACATGTTTCTGATTCTTCAATACTGGTTTCTGAGCAGTTTTTGATATTGGTGAAAATGGAATGTTTTTTGGCCGAGACCAGAATATGTTTGGGACTTTCAGGCTTTAGGATAGGACCAAAGTCCAATTGGTTCAAGTAAGAGATGGAAGTTGGGTCTTCGGGAATTTCTATCTCATTAGGAAGCTTGGCCAATTCTAGCTCTTCCAAATAGTCCACATAGTATAGCTTTTCTACATAATCAATTAAGATGCTATTATGGAGTTCTGTCCCAAAAGTGATGTCTTGTGTATTATCAAATGCCCACGGAGACAAGAATTTTGTCAAATCTTCATTTAATTGGCCTTTATAAAAGTTCTCGTCATATTGTTGATAAAACTTCACTCCAAGTTTAACCACCACTTTTTCATATTGAGGATTGATCACCTTGGCATTGACTAGTTTGGAGTTGAGCTGGTTCAAATAAGCTTGAATGTTGTTGAGGACAGCTTTGCTCACTCTAGGCTCATAAATGTCAAAAACGTTTTTATTGATGATATCAGGAACCACTACTAGTAATACATGTCCCGGTGCTAAAAAGGAAGTGTCTGAGGTATGATTCAGGCATTTTACTTTATAGATTTCAGGATATTTCTGCAAGACCAAGTGTTCATAATCCCATAGGGTAATAGCCCTGTTTTTATGCCTCAAGCGCTCACTGACCCTTCGGTAATAGACATCATCTGATTCCTCTGGCTGCCCACCAAATGAATTAAAGGGTTGGTTGATACCTTTAATTTGTGGAACTCGGGTAATCAATTTTGAAATACTTCCAGCGGGCAATCCTTTTTCCAAGTGAGAAAGTTCGTTGCCATTGTTTTCAAATTCCGCTAAAACAGCTTGGGCTTTTATGTCTATCAACTTACAAACAGCGTCAAAAGTCTTGTGGATTTTCGCCCTGATCCAAATATGTCCTTTCGGTAAAACAGTATTATCCTGATTGGCTTGTGCTGGAATGCTGAACTTAAAGATTCCAGATTTAAGGAAGTTGTCTATATTATTTAAGAGGATACTGTTTTCTATATTTTTCCATTGATTGTTACATAAAATAGACCATTCTACCTTTTGCCTTCCGACAAATGAGTCTGCCTCTGGGTTTTCACTTCCCTCCAGAACTTGGATCAATAAGGCCACCTGCTGAGTGGGCAGTGCATCGGAAAGCCCAATATATAATTCTCCACCTTGGCAGTAATCTGGTACCAACCAACAGTCATTGGTGGCATTGGTATTTAAAATTGCTTTTTCTTTTGCTTGAACTTTTAGGTATCCATGCTCTTCTGCTTGTCCAAAAGCTGCTTCATGGAACAGTTTGATTCTATTTTTCTCAAAGGCCATATGATCCAAGACATTGAAATCAGTGCTTTCTTCAGCTGTATATCCCAGCGTGATGGATTCAGCAAATGGCGTATAAGGTTCATTGGGAATAGGTGTTTCCTTATTGGTGTCCATCATGGCCAGCGTATAGAGTCTGGGAAACAAGGAGTGATAAAATGATTGGTTCAAACTTATTTCTATAGGCCCAGATTTACCCAACTCATATCCAGTCCCTTCCGCAACGGTGTTCATCTCAAAATCTCCATTGGTCTTTTGAAAAAGTATCACGTTATTTTTTGTTCCAGCTGTATTTGTTTCAGGATGAATGCTTAATGTGCCTTTGAAGTGATCATTATTCGGTACAATCCTGTTGCTCGTATCAATTTGAAAATTGGTTTCTAGGTCATCATTGATAGCCTCTGTTCTAATGTCCTTCTTTGGGCTTTCTGGCTGGTTGGCTGATTTAAATACCTTGGAAGTAGCTGCCAAAAACATATGGTCTATAAACAACTGCTTGCTGATAGAAGAAATGTATTCAGTTTTGTAGGCTCCATAGTGTAGCCCAAAGTCATCTGGAGTATTGATCCACTTGATATTTATAGTAGCGTGTTTCCATTTTTTCGAAAACATCTCCGGAGAGCTGATCTTGAATGAAGAGCCTTTGACCGGTTGGGTGGTAAAGGGATAAAATGGCTTTTGAGGATTTAGCTGACCTGTATCACTATCGATAATCAAAGATTTGACTCCTCTGACATCTACTTTTACATTGATATTGCTGATGGCCTTTTTGACAAGTTGCCTAAATAGAAAATGTATCTTTTGCTTATAGGGCTCCTCTTCTGTTTTGATGAGAAACCGAACCACGGGGTAGTTGGAGTTGATATTTTCACCCAATATATCTTGATTATACTGACTGATAGCTTCCTGATCAGAAGGTAAGCTGAAAACACAATTGAGTTGGTTTCCTGATATGGATGAGGAAATGGTGTCATCATCTGTTCCGTTGAAAAAGGCCAAGTCTTTGGACAGGTTAAAAGGCCCCAACCATTCCTTTTCACCACTGCAATAGACCTGAATAAGTTTGATCAAGTCGTCATCGTTCAATTCAGAGGAAGAGAAATTGAAATTACTTTTGAAACTAATGCTGATAGACACATTCCTATCCCCCTCCTGTAAAGCCAACATAGGGGATGCAATGGCAAAGCCCAAGTCGGCTGAATCTAAAGGGTCATAGCTTTCCTCTTCCGAACTATAGCCAAATGGCCACCAGTAAGGACTTTCTTTGACCAGCGCTTTCCCTTTTCCATCAAAGGAATTGCTTACAGGGCACTTTTTGATCTCTTGTAGATCATGGTCGATATACAGGCTTTTTAATTGGCTGACCTGGGCCTTGTTGGCAATCAGTTCTTGTTTCGTCTTATAGATTCTTTTTTGTCCAAAGCCATCTTTACCACCATCCAAACTCGTATTGACTTCTATTTTTTCATCTACACTTTTCTTTGCAATTTCAAAAATGACATGAACTTGATCCGCAACAGGTTCCAGTTTGCTTATTTGGAGCACTTCTTGGTAGTAAAAATCAAGGTGCTTTTTTGTCAATCCATTAAGGCGGTCTTTAGAAAGCTCCAATAACCTCAAAAAGCAAATAAAGAGGGTCATATGAGGAGTAACCGCACTTTCTGACTCTAAGTCAGATAAAGTGGTGGAAATACTTTCTTTTAGTGATTTGTAACTTGGATCAATCCTTTTGGGGATAGTAGATGAAGCAATGCCAAAATGATTGAAAAAGTCCTGCCAATTACCTGATGGGATTTGGTCATTGTCGACTTTGAAATAATTGATATTTTGAGCAAAATTATAAGCAAAAAGTATCCAGTCTTCCACATCAAAATCGTGAAGTTCAATGGAATCAGGATCGAGTATTTTAGTGAAACGGTTTTTCTGATCGGTACCATTTCTCTGAAAAATCACATCATCTATATGGTTACAGTTTTCGCTCATTCTGGCTTATGTTTTAAAGATTTGTCCCTTCTTCTTTATAAAAAGGAAATACCATGTTTTTTCTGGAATTGGTACTTCTAATGATATAATTAATGTGGATTAAAACTTTCCCTTCAAATTCATCACTCTCGCTTAGATCAATTTTCAAAACATCTATTCTAGGTTCATGGTAGAGAATTGCCTTGCGGATCAATTCTGAGATATAGGTTCTAAGGGTTAGATCTAGAGGCTTGAATAAAAGTTCATCCAAGTTGCAACCGTATGAGGGCAGCATGATCCTCTCCCCCAGTTTGGTGCTCAGTAAGATCTCAAGGCTTTTTTGAATATCTATTTCGTTTGAGGTCATGACAACCCCTCTTTTGGGCCTGTTAAACTCAGGAGGAAAACTCCATCCTGTTCCTAAAAATGATTGATCAAAAGCCATATTATCCTCCTATCATTACAGTGGTACATCCTAAAATAATACTGCCTCCATGCGCTGTGGTATCTCCCATTCTTGCTGCAGGCATACCTCCAATAAAAACTGAGGAAGAACCCATAATAATGGTGTCTGGAGGTCCTGCGCAAACTGCCATATCCCCTACTCTGGCAGCCGGTAAACCTCCTATGAGTACAGTAGGCTCTCCTGCTGGTAAAATTGGTCCTCCAACATGGGGGGCACCTCCAGGGTTGACCATAGGGCAAGTATGCATATCGGTTATTCTTGCGGCGAATGACATATTGAATCAGTTAATTTGAACTAAAGATCCTTTGACTACAGCGATGGCACTTGAAGACATTTCCACACCTGCAGAGCCTTCCGCCTTGAACTGGGCATTGGCTTTAATATTGACATTGGTGCCTTCCAAGTTGACATCACCGGATGTCTTGATATTAATATCTCCATTGCTTTCCATCACAATACCTGAACTATCCACCGTTAGGCTATTACCATTTTCATCTTTAATGACAATGGTTCCTTCATCTTCATCCAAGACAATAGTTTTTCCCGCCGGGGTTTCTATTTTGATGGACTTCTTGTCATCATCAAAAATCAATTTCATCTCGCTTCTGGTGACAAAGCCCTTTTCATGGTTGTCATCACTGGCGGTGATGGGAGCCGGTTTTGCACTGCTATGAAGCATACCCAACACCACACCATCATTGGGGTCATCATTAATAAAGCCTACAATGACCTCGTCTTCTATTTCAGGCCTGAAATAGGCTCCCCGGTTTTCTCCAGCATCTAGGGAAGCTACTCTGCACCAAATACCTTGTTCTTCGTTATTGATGATCGGGATTTGAACCAATATCCGGTCTTCACCGTCAGGATCCTCTTCCAGTTGACTTACAATACCGATTTGAAGTCCTGAAATAGCAGATAAAAGCCCTGAAGCTGGCATGGGATTTATATCAAAGGTCTCTGAAAACCAGGTAGGATTAAGTCCAAATTGGGCATCAACAGTCCAGTTCCCTTCAGCGATTTGATGTTTTACTCCGGTTACATATACTTTACCATTAAACCTGTCGCCTACTCCTTCCAGTTTGATGATGACCCCTGGTTTCACAGCAGGAATACCCTGAAATTTAACCCTGCCCCTTACTTTGGACATTTGCTGAAACAATTGCTTGGCATCTGCCCAAACCTGCAATTCAGTATCGCTAACAGCTCCTCCGTGTCGCAATTCTAGGTTTTCCAAGCCTATAATATTTGCTAACTCACTAAGGCTTAGATTTCCATTGCCTTCTGCGTTTGGATTATTGGCTTCTACTTGCAATACCTCTTGGTCTGAATAATTCCAGGCATAGCTAGAAATCTTATTGAACTGATTTCGGGCATCTATTTCTGCATCAAAATCCAACATGGTGGCACCAAAGGTCACTGTTTCCACTTCCGAGGCGGTTAGGTCAGGTTTTTTGATGATCATTTTCCCGTCTTCCACCATGCAGAGTTTGCCATTGGCCTGCGCCCTGGACAGTACAAAATCCCAATCTGAACAATGGTACTGGACCAACTCTTTGTGCGTCACATCAGTACTTTCTACTTCTTGGTCTACATCGTAAGCACCAATGATTTCCTCAAAAACAGCACTGTCACTGCTTTCATAGAAATACCTACTTTTCCGCCCAATAGTGAGTTTGACAGCTTTGTCTTTACATTCTATGATCAAAAGAGTTGAGTTTTCTCGAATCTTAAGGCTGTGCTTGATGACCATTCCTTTGAAAATCGTTTCTTCGTCATTGTGGTAACCGGCTGTGATTTCTACCTCAGCACCAGGAATTAAAAGTGACTCATTGCTGAGTTCAAAGTCTCTTTTTGATGCCTCTCCATCGATTAATATGATCGTAGCAGTAGGAACCCTGTTAATTTCCCTATTGACCACCAATTGTTTTACCTGATATTTTTTGGAAAGCTCATTGCCATCCACTAATACCTTTTGGGTCACCAAATCGGCACTTTTTGAAGTCTGTATGACATCACTATTGTTCATTTTGTAGTTGTTTTCTCTATCGGTGGAAAAAATAATTGATCTCCTACATGAAGTTTTCTAAAGCTGGTGAGGTTATTGACTTTGGCCACCTCCAAATAATATTTGGAATCGCCATAAACCCGGTGAGCCATCAGTGGTAAAGTATCTCCATCCATAACGGTCCTTAAATGCGTAAGGTCTGGGGACTTGTTGTTCTCCATGGCCACTCTAAGGTCATCTTCGACGAACCCTTGGAATTTAGCCTTGGCAATGGCCCTTATGGGAGCTCCATTGGGTTTGAAAAGCTTAAACTCAATGCTCATTTCCATGAGACTTCCCTTAAAGAGAAGAGATCCCCATGAGATGATCAGGTAATTGGGTTTGTGTTCATCGCCGTTATAATCCAGAATGACTTTTTTGAACTTTTCTATATCATCAATAATCCCATCCTCTGTGGCTTCAAAGCCTTGAATGACTCCAGATCGGTCAAATACAAATTCCAGTTCAAGGTCTTCTGGCAGTTTTTTATTGAATTTTGGAGAAAGGTCGCTGGTTCCAGAAGCTTGGTCGTTATTGGACTCGATCTTATACTTAAAAGTATATTTCTCAGGATTTAGCAAAGTGTTGAATTCCCCATCGGCTACTTTATTGTCAAACTGAGGATCGCTATAAGCTACAATACTGAGTTTTTTAAGTTCACCATTCATAACATTAGGATTTTGATTTTTGTGTGGTCAATGAAAGCCTATCTCTCCTTCTCGGCTGCTATGATATTCATTACTTGTTCAATGCAATTGGAGACGACATCCTGTTTGCCTTTTCCTTGATCTCCTTTGGCGCCTTCTGGTTTCCCTTTTTCGCTATCTACATTGATTTTGATATGTAGTTCTTTGATTTCTATCGGCATGACTATTCAGAGGTATAGTAGTTATAAGATAATTCTATGGTTTCAACCACCAGTTTACTTTCTTCGGCATTAAAGTCTTCAACAGACCATTTCACAGGATAAGCATGGACAATTTTCCAAGTATGTAATGGTTGGTGTTCCTCATTTAGAAGCTTTACAGTAATGTCAGAAGGTTGAAAAATAAAGTTTTCAATAGCATCCTTACACCATTTGATCACTTTGGAATCAAGCAGCATTCCCCTTTTTAAGACCAAATTTGGATATTTGGTCCTGACAGGAAATTTGTGCTTAAATCGGTTTTCTCCACCTTCGATGATACTTTCTGTTTCTATATCCACAGATAACCCTCCAACCGATTGAAATCTTTGATCATTGTCTCCAGTGTCAATGTCAGTAAACTCAACTAAGAAGTGGAAACCTACCGGAGGGTAATAGCCAGCCATCGTCTATTCGTTTTGGATCATTAAACCTTCATGGACTAGTTCAATCGACTCAATAGCTGTTTCGTTGCCATCACCTTTCAAATCTGTCGACTGGACTTTTGTCGGCCAAGCATTTTTTACCTTCCAAACCACCACAGGATTATGCTCTTCATCTAACAATTTGATTGTGATATCTCTTCTTTCTATGGTATTGAGCTTTACCGTATTCCACCAGGCAAAATATTCATTGTCACTCTTGAATGTGCCCCTTTTCATGGTAATGTTGGCAAACTTCTGCATTCCTGGCATTTTCTTCTTGCTATATTCGGGCATAGCACCATCACGGTATTCTATTACTTCCGTTTCCACATCCAAACCAGATACCTCAGTGAAACCGATTTTAGTTCCTCCCCAGTCTACTGAGAAATGAAACTTTGCTAAAGGATAATCAGCCATAACTTTATGATTTTAAGTATTTTAAAACAATTAATTAAACTTATGCTTCAGGCATCTTGTGTGAAAACTTAAGGATAATGAATTCGGCCGGTCTTACGACTGCCATACCGATTTCCACATTCATTCTGCCTTCTAGAATGTCCAAAGCCGTCATGGTTTGTCCAAGACCTACTCTTACAAAAAACGCTTGCTCGGGTTTGGCTCCTTGAAGTGCGCCCGCTCTCCATTGAAGAATCAAGAAGTTCTCAATCATGGCCCTTACCTTTACCCATGTATTGGCATCATTGGATTCAAAAACAAATTGTTCTGTCGTCTTTTTGACGGATTCTTCAACCATGTTAAAGAAGCGTCTGACGGAAACATAGCGCCATTCATTGTCATTACCAGCTAAGGTTCTGGCTCCCCAGACCAATATTCCTTTTCCGGTAAATGGGCGGATGATATTAATTGACTTTCCTGCTACTACATCCACATTGAATCCTTCTTGTTTTTTATTGTCTATCAAAGTTTTGACCCCAACTACATTGTTTAAGGAAACATTGGCAGGTGCTTTCCAAACTCCTCGGTCATTATCCACCCTAGCATAAACCCCAGCCATCGTTCCACTTGGAGGAAGGGTAAGCAGTTCATTGGAAATGGCGCGTATAATGTTTTTAAGGGGCGGAATAGCCTCTACAGCAGACTCTTGTAATGTACTTACATAATTGTCTGCTGATGTAACAATCAGGTCCATGGCAGATTTAATATTGGTCCACAAACCAATAAAATCTGAAATATTAGGTGTGATGGATTCAATATTGGTGCTTCCTGTGGTGAAATAATCTCCATTGGCAGTGCCTCCAGTTGTATAGTCCACTCCTGTTGGAGAAGGAGCCGGTAAGTTTAAAGGCGGCGCAGTAAGAGTGGAGCCAGCGTCCGCAGAATCAGCATAGATGTCCTGCAAAGCTGTAATGGTAGTATCTAAACTTCCTGTTAATTTGGAAACTAAATAATCAAATAAATATTCGGTATCACCTGCAGGAGTACTCACATCTGAAAGGCTTATTGATACATCTGTCCCTACTTCTATGGTGTCCCTTACAAAGTCTATGCATTGTACATAATAATTTAGCAAGGCTTCTAAATTAGCCTTGGAAGGATTGGTACTCAGCGTTGTGGATAGGCTTTCATATTTACTTTCATAGGAATTGAATCCTGCATGTAAGCTTTCCTTCTCGGCTGTTATTGCCAATTGATCATCCACCAAGTTATCTAAACGATTTGCTAGATCTTTTCCTTCAGGATCTGCTACTAAGTCAGCTAAATCTACCGAACCACCCCCAGATACCAAATTATCCTTGATGTCTTTATAGTTGACCGCTCTGGGTAAGTTTGCCTTGAGCCAAGGTGAGTAAGCAGCTCCATATTTCAGGTAATTAATCCCAATACCGTTTCTAAAATTGTCAGCAGCATCATCATGGGAGCCTGTATTTTCTTTGAGATCGAAAATACTGAACCTATCTTTCAGCTCGTTACATTGTGCCAACATCGCTTGATGCAATGAATTCATGTTGGATTGGCTCATCAAAACAGCATCAGGGGCTAAAAGAATTGTTGGTTCATCCACCTTTTTGATTTCATTTAGACCTTTTATAAAACCTGCCGTGATCCCATCGCCATTTTGTGGCGTTTCACCGTATTTTCCCACTGCAGTAATGTAGCAGTCTCCACCCCCATTTGCGTAAAACATTCTAATACATTCATACATATAATATTTGTCATCCATCAGAATAGAAGTTACCTGATTGGATGCATCGAGCTCGATAGAAGTGATGTCTATGTCCGGAGCTCCACCATAATACTGGACAAATTCCAGTACGGAGGAAATCTTTGTGGGGACATTTAAAAGATCATCACTTATGGTTTCCTTTGCCATTTTGGTATAGCCAATAAAGGCCGGAATGGCGGTTTCTACCTGTGCCACTGAAGGAGGAAAAATGGAAATTTCCTCGACATAGACACCGGGTGTTTTATATGATGTTGCCATAATAAAAAGGTTTAAATGAATATTTCTGAATAGAGTTGGTTAGATATTAATTTAACGCTATTAGCGCTTGGATTCGGAAATTGATATTTATCAGGACTGGGTGGCGAAGATTTAAAATCAGTAGGATTCTCCAATTTGATATATCCATACTTGGTAAGGGGCATTGCCTGTTTGGTCTCTACCTCAAACTCATCTTTACGGTGGATATATTTCCAAATGGTTTTCTGGTTATCAAATTGTATTTTAAAGTGAGGTGGTGTGTTTTTTAAGCTTCCATCGTTGTTGATCAAACTATCGGCAGTATTACTTGACTTGATTTGGATACTTAATATACCACTCAGTAAAAGTGGATTGTCTGCAAAATTGGCCAACAAAAAATCTTTGTTTTTACCCTCATATAAATAATCACCATCAATCAACTTATTTTGGTTAAACCTTGGGATGGACTCAAAACTAGCAGGATCAGGAAATATGGGGGATTCATTGGAAAAGAACATTAGTTTACTCGTATCCAGCTCCAAGGCGGTATAATTTTCAAAGTAAGAATCAACTATATATAAATTGAAATTAAGCTTTAATGAATCCTCTAGTGGAATAAAGGGAATACTTTCGTCTGTTGCGCCGACTTTAATGGCGAGTAAAATGCTATTTGGATAAAGTTTAAAAATGATCTTTTGACCACTCATTACTTTCAAAGTTTCTTGTGTTGGTGTAATCTTTAGGAAACTTCTGAAGTCAAAGTATTTTAATTGTTCAGCTTGTTCATCAGTGTTCATGGATGCAAAGGATGTCTCCCCATTGTCCAAAAAATAATTGTGATAGATGGAAACAGTAGCTAAGGTTTTATAGATAGAAGATACATTCATTTCAGTATATTTTTATAGTTTCTGCTTATTTGAGAAATAACTGCATCTTCGGAGGTGGAAAGATCCCTATTGATTTCAACAAGATTAAGTCTATAAAAAATGGATGGTAGCTGTCGACCCCCTAGGGTTCCCCAGATGTAGTTCAGTTCCTCAAAAGTTGGAGTAAATAGTTCCACGGTAAAACGGAAGTTCTTGATTCCACTCATTTCATCCAAATCCCTATCAAAGTTGGTATTGGATTGGGTGAACACTTTTTTCGACTGAAAGAATTCGAGAATTCTGGAAAGATCACTGAGTGACTTTTTGTAAACGCTGCGGTTGGCACAAAAAACTAAAAAAAGATTAAGGTTGACGATAGGGTTTTTATAGGTGACCTTCGTACCTTCCAAAACATGGTTAGGGAAGTTTTTTAAAGTAACTTCTTCGTTCAGGTTTATAAGTGAAAGGATCAATTTATTTTTTAATGCATCAGCATTTTCCTGTTGTGAATCGATCATGGCCACATTCTCGAGGATCACCTCGGAATCTTCCATTTCTAATTCAACAAAATACTGATTTACCTCTCCAGCAATTATCTTGAGAACTTCGAAAATCATTTTACAAAAGATTCAACTATAAAAATCAAATTCCACAAGCACCTAAAAAGGCAAGGTGATCGGAATTGAAACTTTGGTGTATGTGCTTTACTGGAGTTTGAAGAAACGTTCAAAAATTATGCTTCAAAACTCGTTTCAGTAACCTTGAGCAATAACTGTGATACTATTACTCCACTGACTGTCAGAACAGTCCTTACAAAATTTTGTGTGATATAAAGTTAGATGATTGCAGCTAAAAATCAAATTAATTATTGTGGTAAAATTACTTTTAAAAATATAATTTCGATACTAAGAAATTAATTATTGATTTATTCTAATTACAAATATAGGTTTACTAATCCATCTCCATGCTTTTTCTAATTTACCTATTTAGCGGTATTTTTTTATTTAGGTAAAATTTAAGGCCTCATTTCTAACCAACTGGCCAAGATTATCAATAAATGGAATATAAAAAGATATCAATGAAACATAAGAACAGCTCAGACAGCTATATTTCAAGACAAACAAAAAAGCGACCAAAAGTTTGGTCGCCAACAAGTCTTTTCAGTTTAAACTTTGGTATTTAGTCCTTCTTCACATTTGTCCTTGCCCTAAATTTCCCTGATGAATCTTTCGGTTTTGCTTGAGGTGAATGTCCTGTATTCATTGGCTGACCATTACTGTTTGATTTGGTACTAGTGCCTTTTGAATTTGGCTTTCTTGAACGGTTTTTGCTGAATTTCCCTCTGTTTTTTGATTTGGAATTTCCTTTATCGGAAGTAGATCTTTTACTCGGTGAGTTATACGACGGACCTTCTTCAAATCCTTCCGGTAAAGGTATTCTGTCGATTTCAATTCCAATCAAATTTTGGATTTTATGTAACTTGAAAAGATCTTTATCATTGACAAAAGTAATCGCTTCCCCCTTTTTGTCTGCCCTGGCTGTTCTCCCCACTCGATGTACATAATCTTCTGGGTCACTAGGTGTATCATAATTGATTACAAGTTCGATACCTTCCACATCAATTCCCCTTGAAATAATATCGGTACCTATCAGGATTTTTAACGTCTTGTTTTTGAAACGAGACATAATTTTTTCCCGATCAACTTGGTCCAAGTCAGAGTGAAAAGCTTCAACTTCAAACTTTCTTTTCAGGATTTTGAAAATATTCTTCACCTTGTCTTTTGTCGAAGCAAAAATCACCACAGCTTCATAGGATTTTTGGGACAGAATATTTTCCAAAAGTTTTTCCTTTTGTTGATCATAAGCGAGATATGCCATTTGGCTGACTCCCTCGGCCGTTTTACTAATGGCTATATTAATTTCTACTGGAGATTGAAGGATCTTTTTGCTGAACTGCCTGATTTTGGAAGGCATAGTGGCTGAAAAAAGGACAGTTTGTCTCTGCGAAGGAAGATAATTGATGATTTTCAATAAGTCATCTGAAAATCCCATATCCAGCATTCTATCTGCCTCATCCAATATGAGGTGCTCCAAACTATCCAAGTTGATTTTTCCTCCGGCAAGAAGGGCTATCAATCTACCTGGTGTGGCCACCACAATTTCAGTACCATGCTCAAGGGCCTTTTTTTGTTGTTCCCAAGCCAAACCATCACCCCCTCCATAAATTGGAATGGAGCTGATACCTACAAAATAGGCTAGTCCCTGAATTTGCTGATCTATTTGAATGGCCAACTCCCTAGTGGGGGCTAAAATTAAGGTGTTTAATTTACCTTCGCCTTTTTCGGCTATTTTGTGTAAGACTGGTAATATAAAAGCAGCAGTTTTGCCTGTTCCTGTCTGAGCACAGGCTATTAGGTCTTTCCCTTCTAATATCTCCGGAATGGCCTGCTGTTGTATCGGAGTAGGCTTGCTGAATCCCATTGCATCAAGACCTTCTTGTAGGGAATCATTGAAATTAAAACTATTGAAATTGTCTATTTCCATAAAATAATGAATGTTTGTCCGAAGTCGTCAACCCTTCAAGTAAGTTCAATAGGGTTTAAGTACTAAAAACTGACTGGGATGGAGTTATTACTATCGGAACATGTCCTATAAGGGACCTGTCTGGATTTTGTCAAAGTATTGAATGTAAATAAAGCTTTGACTTTGACAAATATAACCAATGTATTGAAGTAATCGATCTTTAATTAAAGTATAATGCTATCATTTACGCATTAATTGAACTGTATCAACCTTAATTGGCAAATAAGGTCTCTAAAATCTTGAAGGTAATCAGGTATGTAGGCTTCACTCCTTCCATTCCAAGACTCCCCGAAGCTAATGTGCTTCCTGTTTTTAATGGATTATCGGAAGCATAATAGGCATAAAGGACCTTTACGTTTTTCCGAATGCTTCTTCTTATTTTACTAGCTGATTGGATGGCCTTTTGATAATGTGCTCCTTCCATCTCCAGACCAATGGCTTTCCATGATGATTCCAGAAAATAATTGAGCACATCTTTGTTTTGCAAAGAAGTACCTAGCACAGTAATCATAGGCCCCTCATAAACCCCTAAATCATAACCTTTAAAATCATCAGGCTTCAATTGATTTTTAAAAGGATAATTATCTGCTGTACCTTCAAATACATGACTGCTGGGGATCATCAAATCCCCTTTGTTACCTTCTAAAATCCCAGCTTTTCCCATGATAGATGCTGACACTACGTCCAGAGGTATTGATTGATTCCCCACCTCAAATGGCTTCAACAATTCGTCAAAACATTCATAAGCCTGCTCTCCAAATGCATAATCCATCACAACAATAACGGGTTTCTTTTTGACATCCTCAGGAAGCTCTACACCAGGAATCAATGTCTCAGCAACCATTTTGGATGTGTCAATGATCTGAGCGCCTATATTGGTACCTGAGATATCGGGTATACTCACAAAACCATGTTTCAGTGCGTATTTTTCGATTTCCTTAGCTTTGTTGTTTTTATTGCCCAAACTGATATCTATGGCCATTTGCTCTATATCTTCAAATGAGGATAGGCCTAAAGCTTGATGTCCATAAATCGTATTGACAACACTATGAAGGTTCGCGCTGATGATATGGATGGGACGATTAAGGAGGTCATGCTCATCCAAGATTGCCTTGATGTTTTGAGCCCACATCTCACCGTAGACATGATGACCTATCCTTTCTCTTAGGGTAGCAGAAAAGGAGATTTCACGATCATTGTCGTTGAGTGCTTCATCAATGGATAGCCTGCCCAGATGATAGATAATGGAAAATAAGCTGTTGGAGTTTCTAGAAGCTTCAAATTTTTGGATAGCTTGATGCGTTTCATCAAAAGTCCGACCCGTAAGGTGGCTCAAGTAAGAACAAGCAGCTTCTTTATCGTAAGGTTCCCCTTTTTCTTCCTGTTGAACTATCTTTTTCAGCATATTCCAATTCAGGTGGATTCTACCTTTGCTATCAGTGCTGTTCCTTCTGATCTTTTCAGCTTCTATGTATAGGAAAGTAAGATGGGTAAGGATATCATATATATCGCTTTTACCGCGTGTCATTTCTACAAACATCTGGTCTTTATCCACCCTGTAACAATTCCTTCTCCTTTTACTCGGAATCAATTTTTCAAAATCTGAATTTTCATATCCTTCCCGGCTGATCAACCTAATATAACGACATTCTTCTATTCCTCGGGGCAGCCTTTCCATTATATACAATAAGCCATCCAGTTCTACTTTTTCTATTTCTGAAACCAAACCGTAAATTTCGGGCCTAAGGATCAAAAGGGCATCGATCAGTGACTCTCCTGAGACCCCAAGAGGCTTGTAGGTACCTCGCATAAATAGGTGCCTCATGGTAATATACAACCGTTCAATTGCTGCTCTTGACTCTTGTGCTCTGGTTCTCATAATCGATTTTTTGTTAAACAAATTAAAACATCACTGCTGGATAAAAAATCAAGGCATTAGACTTTTCCACTGTATATAGGATATAAAGTTGTGCGTTTGCCTGTCTTTTACTTAAATCAGCTTGGTGTGTTGACCAAATACTCTTTTCAGTTTTTCTACTTTGGGCCTAATGATAAACTGGCAATAAGGTTGGTTTTTATGACTTTCATAATAATTAAAGTGATAGTTTTCTGCCGGATAGAAATTACTAAAAGGAGTTATTTCTGTGACAATGGGCTTATCATATATTTCCGCATCCTCAATAATTTTCTTAAATTCTATAGCCGTATTTTTCTGTGAGTCAGAATGATAAAATATGGCTGACCGATATTGAGGCCCTACATCAGCTCCTTGTTGGTTGAGTGTAGTTGGATCATGGGTTGCCCAGAATACCTCCAATAAATCCTGAAATGAAATGATCTTTGGGTCATACAAAAACTGTATTACCTCAGCATGGCCAGTTGTTCCAGTAGTAACCTCTTGGTAACTTGGATTTTCAATATGCCCACCACTGTATCCTGGTTCTATTTTGGAAATACCACGTATGTTTTGGTAAACTGCTTCTATACACCAAAAACAACCAGATCCCAAAGTGGCCATTTCAAGGCCATCGGGAATATTTTCAACTGAAGTTTGAGGAAGTTTCGTCATTCTTTTTAAACAATTATAGCCCTCATTGCATGCATGGTCAATTTTTTACTTCGTTGATTTCCCAGCTTTCAGAGAGCATTATTTTACCTTTTTGCTTTAATCCTTGAGCAGCTAAATGAATATCCTTTGTAAATTTCTCCCAATCTTGTGGATACATCCATTGAATCACCTCATCGCATGAGAAAGACTTTTCTCCTTTCTGTCTGCACATTTCTAAAATAGCTATTTCAAGTATATTATCCATGATCAATAGATTAAAATAGTTTTAATTGTCCGTGGGGATTGAAGGCATCATAATTAAAATCAGGCATGGACCTATCCTTCATATATTTTTGTTTGGCAGTATTGAAAATTTGATGGATCATTTCAGCAATAATCCCACTGCCCTTAATTCTTCGTCCCCACTCGGTATCGTTCAATTTACCGCCGTGTAATTGCTCAATTTGGTGAAGTACTTTGTCCGCTCTTTCCGGGTAATGTTCTTTGATCCAATGTTTGAAGACTTCCTTTACATTTCCATTTAAACGGACCACTGTATAGCCTGCAGCTAAAGCACCAGCATCAGCACTTTGTCGAATGATATCGGCGATATCCATCGTGTTCAAAGCTGGAATAATTGGCGCAACCATAATGCCACAAGGAACACCTCTATCTTTTAATGTCTTGATCGCAGCAATCTTCTTCTGCCCTGTTGCTGTTCTTGGTTCCAACAAAGCTTTGAGTTGGTGATCAAGATGATTGATGGAGAAATAGACATGCACCAGCTGTTTATCAGCTAATTTTGCCAGTATATCTTGATCGCGTAGTATCAAGGTGTTTTTTGTAATGACACTTACCGGATGCCCCATCTCCAAACACAGCTCAAGTATCTTTCTGGTCAATTTAAACTTACGTTCAGCCGGTTGATAGCAATCCGTATTTCCGGAAAGCATGATGGCTTGAGGCTGATGTCCTTTTTTCTTGAATTGTTCCCTTAATACTTCCACAATATTGGTTTTTACCATGATATTGGTTTCAAATCCTAAACCGGCATCAAAGCCCCAGTATTGATGTGAATTACGCGCATAGCAATAAATACAACCATGCTCACAGCCTTGATATGGGTTTACAGAATAGTTTAAGGGCAGGTCAGGGCTATCGTTTTTACTCAAGCCACCTTTAGTGTGTTCTTTATAAAACTTTGTTTGGGGTTTATTAATGTATTTTTCTTCATCCAAACCTTCAATATGCTCCAGAACTTCCCTTCTCTTTAAATAAGGGTTGTCTGGTGAAATGCTTGCTCCTCTTCCTTTGAATACATCCTTGTTCATCAATTCAAGTTAAGCTTATGAAAATAAAGTCCAAAAGCTGTGGACACAAAATGTCTCAAAAAGGAAAATTCAGCATTGTTTCGTGCAATTTATTGTCCTCAGTTGCAAATAATAATAAAAGCCGGTGGGAAATTTTTGAGGGTAAATGCAGTCCTAATACTTTGAAAATAATTGGCAAACTGAAATTTAAGCAGATATGAATAACAAATCTGTATAAAATAACCGTTTTGATTCAGGTGTGAACGGCTTTTTTTGTAAATTTCGTTGCGAGATTCTTTTGGTATAAGACTAAAAGGAAGTGAAGATAAAATCAAATCAGCAGACTTACCTTCAAGGTATTGGTCCATATTTTCGGCTGAGTCACAAATGATGTGGACATTGTCCTGAGGAAATTCTTTCTTCAAGTTTTCGCAAAAAGGTTTACTAATTTCAAAGACTAAAAGTATGGAATCTTCATCCATACGATTAATAATTCCACGTGTTATGCTTCCATCTCCCCCACCCAATTCTACTATTATTTTTGCTCCTTCAAAATCAGCAAAAGATAGCATTTTGTTAACCAGGGATTTAGAGCTAAAAGTTACTGCGCCTGTAGTTTTTATGTTGGCAAAGAGTTCTTTAATTAAGGAACTTTTATTCATTTTTAATCGTCAAATTTGTTTTACAATATAGTTAATTTGTATCAAAATGTTTTTGAATTGAAACCTTAATGGTTTCTAAATTTTATTATTTATCAAAGCACAATGGGCCAAAAAACGGTTATTCAATCCAATTTGTTCAGTAATATTACTAGTAATTTGAATAAATTCTGGCAAATCAGTATTGTTTTCCTTTTATTATTGATTTTGTTGAGCGTAGTTGAGGTCTTTTGGGTCGGTAATATTCACGGCGTAGCCCCACTTTCGAACAAGAGTGTTTTGTTGATTAACCTTCTCCAAAGCTTCCAGTGGGGGTTATATACGGTGGGAATATTTTTTATTATCCAAATGCTCATGGGGGTTGTTCTGCCAAAGGTTTCATATTTTATGTATAAGTTGATTCTCAGTGCCTTGATACTGGGACAGGTTTGCCTGATGTTTTATTTTTCAGAAACTCTGGTACCGCTAGGTGCCGATTTCTTTACTTATTCAGTAGCTGATTTAATTGAAACAGTAAGAGCAGCGGGGGCATTGAATGTATTTAGTATGATAGGGGCGATTATTGCTTTGGCAATAGTTTTTTTAATTTTAAATGCAGGGACCTTATTTAAATATAGTTTTAAGACGACAATCGTATTTTCTGTCTTTACTTATATTTTTCTAATTGTTCTTTTAATCATTCCAGTAGCCATGCCGGCAGGTTATTCTAATTTGGAAACTAACCTTGCAGAGAATAAATCTTTGTATTTCTATGAGGAATCCTACGATTATTTCTCTAAGTCGCAAAACATCTATTTTGACTTTTATTTGGAAAACAGTTCTAACCAAAACAGCTTGGTCCAAAAAGAATACTTGGATCCATCCTATCCATTCCTTCACAAAAACAGTTACCCGGACGTTTTGGGTCCTTATTTCTCTGAATTTGATACGATACCTAATTTAGTCTTTATTATCGTGGAAGGGTTAGGTAAAGCCTATTCAGGTCCTGACGCCTACTTGGGGAGTTGGACGCCTTTTTTGGATTCTTTAGCAGACCACAGTCTGTACTGGAAAAATAACCTGTCCACGACTGGAAGGACTTTTGGAGTATTATCTGGAATTTTTGGAGGCTTGCCATTTGGTAAAAACGGTTTTATGGAAAAAACTCCCATTCCTTATCATGCAACCATGCTTTCAATGTTAAAAAAGGATGGTTATCAGGTCAATTATTATATTGGCGCTGATAAAGAATTTGACAATGTTGCCGCTTTTATGAACTATCAAGGAATTGACAATTTGGTGGATATAGATAAATTTGATCCTGAATTTCGAAAGTCACCATCAGTTTCTGGATTTACTTGGGGGTATGCTGACAAGGAGAACTTCAGAAATGGTCTAAAAAGGCTACCCGTTACAGATCAGGCCCAAGTGAATATTTTTCAGACCATGTCTTCACACTCTCCATTTGTAATTCCAGAACAGGAAGTTTACAATCAAAAATTTGAAAAGTTTCTGAGAGAAAAGGACTATAGTCACACAACCATTAAATTGGAAAATTATAAGCGAGAACTGGCCAGTATATTATACGTAGATGATGCGATCAAGGAATTTCTAACTACTTATTTAAAAAAGGAGAAAGCAGCCAATACCATTTTTATCATTACAGGGGATCATCGATTGCCTGAGATACCAATGTCTACTAAAATAGACAGGTTTCATGTTCCATTGATAATTTATTCACCAAAGCTCAAAAGAAGTAAATACATGGATGCTGTCAATACCCATTTTGAAATTGCCCCTTCATTATTGGCTTTTCTTCAGCATAATTATAATTTAAAAATGCCTGAGTCCGTGGCATGGAGAGGTACAGTCCTGGATACGGTAGCGCAATTTGAATCAAAGGTTACCCATGCATTGATGAGAAACAAATACCAATTTGGGGATTATTTGGATGGATACTATTTTATTTCGGACAATGACCTATATATGATTTCTGATAATATGAATATAGATTTAATCGACAGACCAGACATATTTTCCAGACTTCATAGCAGTTTTGAGGAGTATAAAGCAAAAGATAATTTTGCAATGGAAAACAATGCTATTTTGCCTCAAAAATAAAGAGACAAGTATTAGTTTAGGCTATGTTCCTCCAATATTTCCTTGATCAAAGGGAAATAATAATTCCAGTAGAATGAAGTCCTATTGGAGTAATCGTTCTTGTCATTGACTAATTTATAAATTGTAGGAACTCCAAAAAACGGTGCAGAACTCAATGGAATTGGGTTATCTGCATAATCTCCGGTAAAATAGTAGATTTTTCCTTTGCCGTTATTTCTCACAATAGTAGCAGGGAAGTATCTGGGCAAGCCCATTTCCCTTAGCTTTTCTTCTCCACTTTTTGTTGGTGCCATATCGATGTAGCTAATGACTTCATAGGACCTGTCTATCCGCAATATTTCAAACCAATAAGGATAATTGGTTTCTTTTGGTATATCAAATTTTTGTTGGCTTTGTAATGTAGAGATAACTTTGGGCACTTGGTTACTTATGTCCTCTCCATATTTTAGCACTTCTATCCTTCCTTCTTCACTCACAAAGACCTGAGCTGCACCTTCAAACTCCCATATTCCATTGTGTTGTTCTTTATAATTATTAATGAGCCATTCTGGAATTTCTTCATTAAGTTCAGGATTTAATTCATCAAAATACCTACTGATCCATCCGGTCCATTTGAAATTCATCATTTTTTCGAATTGGGTTCTAAAAGCAAATGAAGTGGGTGCGCCGATGCTATTAAACTCGGCAATTAATAAACCTTCTGCATCAATTACTTTTTGGGTCAATTTGAGGTCATTGGAGGATAGCCCCCCATAGATTTTTCTGGAAAATTCCAATTCACTCTGGTCATTAAAATCAGACTCATAAACCCCATAAGTGTCAGCCAAGTATAGTACATCCAATGCTTTAGATATAGAATCTATTTTCTCATCACTGTAGTACCTTAAACTTTTTACTTTGTGGTTTCCGTCTTTCTTCGGATAAAAGCCCAAATAATCTTTATCATATTGATAAAATGCTCCATCCTGCCTTTTGATCCGAAGATGCTTTAAGGCCCAAAAAAAAGAGCGATGTTCCAAACGACTTTTATCAGGGACTGTTTTATCAATTACCAAGATATCCATCTTGGAAGATGGTTTTACCTTCCAGATCAAGTGGCTTATTCCAGGAATTACAATCAAAGGAGTAATCACTATCAGAAAAGAAGTGAATATCAGGCTCAAGCCACTTTTGGTAAACTTATAGGGAGATTGGTTAGATGGCATTAAAATCTGAATTCCGTTCCTACAGATATATTAAGATTGGGGCGATAATTATCAGGTGTAATTTCATCATATGAATAGCCCACAAAAGCATACGCCAACCACTTAGGACTCCAAAGCTGTTGGTAACCTACTCTTCCGCGGTAAGAATCCAATAATTGAGACTGAAGGTCCCTGTCCTCTTCATCGGGAGATACTCCTGTACTGAATTGAAACATAAAATAATCTTCAGCTCCCTTGAAGTAATACCTAGCCTGGAAGTTTCCACTGATCGAACCCCCAGCACTGGAGGGTACATGGTTAGCCCTTAAGTTTAGCCACCAATTACCAGTATATTTTCCAACTGATCCGGTTATGATGTGAGTGGTTTCACTGAAGTTCAAGTGTCTGTAACCTATGTCAAACTCAAAAGCTTTGGGCAGGCTCCAATAGATGGATGTTCCAAACCTATAATTTGGAAAAAAGGAGGCATTTGAAACACCTACATTTAGATAAGCGTAGGAATTCTCTCCCAAACTGGGATATGCATCCAGCTCATATTGTGTACCATATCCATCAAAACGATGGGAATGAGTCACTCTACCAATGACATTTCCCATAAAGCCCGCTTGTGTTCTAGCGTATAAGGAATAGGTTTGCCAAGGACTTATTTGGCCTTCAAAACTATCATGATCAAAAGTAAACCCTACTGCACTTTTTATGGTTAGTCGTTTTAAGCGTTGAATGTATGAGAGTAGGCCTTCTATTTTAGCCTCATTTTCATAGAGGGATTCTGCTATGTCAATGGCTTCTTTATAATCCTCTCTATAATAATACAGCCTAGACTTTCTATATTTTAACTGGGACGATGCCCCCTCTCCAAATTGCTTGTAAGCTCTGTCCAATACTTTTTCCGCATTATCATATTGTTCTGCCCAGAACAAATTGTCAAGATAGCCAATATAGGCGTCTTCATAATCTGGACTTTCTTCAATGGCCCTTTCAAAGTAGACAGAAGCAGAATCATTTTTCCCTTCCCAGCTGTGGATTCTGCCCAAGAGTATCCAAACATCAGAATATCCTGGATATTTCTCTACGATTTTCAAAGCCAGCTCAATAGCCTCTTCTCTTTGTCCATTGAGAGCCATCTCTCTAGCTTCAAAGAATTTTTTGTCAGGATCAAAATTCTCTTGTGCTTTTGCGTGAAAACCAATGGATAGCATTACCAAACACACTATAATACACTTACTGTTCATGATTGAGCTGTACCTTTTTTAATTGTATTGTTGAAACCTGTTCTGACCATTTCACCCCAGCCACCAATGCCTTTGATAAAATTCCAATGTCCTTTCATACACCAAAGCATCAGTTTTGGGTGGATAAAAAGTGGCTCTTTTAATACTGTTATAATTAATTTCAATAAATCCCCTTTTTCCCGGTACCTGTTGAATGCCAATTCCTCAAATAGAATACTGAATGAAGATAGCATTACTGAGAAAAAATAAATGAGGACAAACAAGCTGATGAAATAGACAGAACTAAATTCTCCCATAAAAATCAAAGTCACTGTGTAAATCAGTCCTAAAAACTCAATAATGGGTGCATTTTTCTCAAACATGGCCCAAAAAGGAAAGGATACCATGCCGGTGATTCCATATTTTGGGTTAAATTGCATACTTCTGTGTAATTGAAGGGTTTCTATGGTGCCACGCATCCACCTGTTCCTTTGGCGACTAAGGATTTCTTCGGATTCAGGCACTTCTGTCCAACATAACGGATCCGAAACGAAAGCTACTTTATACGGAATATTTTGTTCTTCCATATAGCGCCTCATCCGAACAACCAGTTCCATGTCTTCTCCTACTGTTTTTGAAAAATAACCACCTACTTTCAACACCAACTCTTTGTCAAAAAAGCCAAAAGCCCCTGATATCAGCAGTAAACCATTGACCCTTGACCAAGCCATCCTGCCCAGTAAGAAAGACCTGAAATACTCGATGACTTGAAACCGTCCTAAAATAGTATCCGGCACCCTGTATTTTATCACCGTCCCGTCTTTGATATCGCAATTATTGGCAATTCCAATGCCCCCTCCTACTGCAATGACCTTTTTGTTGGTTTCTTCCAAAAATGGTCTCAGCATCCTTATAATTGAATCTGGCGCCAAAATACAATCCACATCAATACAGGCTATAAGCTCTTGGCCTGAAATATTAATGCCTGCATTCAAAGCATCTGCCTTTCCTCCATTTTCTTTGTCTACAACAATTAATTTACCGAATGAAGGGTTATTAGACTTGTACACTCCCTTAATAGGCTGTGTTTCAATGGAGGCCTCAAAAGCGAAATCGGTTTTTCTTAAATCAAAATTTTTGATGAGAATATCAATAGAGTCATCTTTACTGCCATCATTGATGATAATCACTTCGAATTTGCTGTAATGCAAGGATAGCAAACTTCTTACATTTTGGACAATAGTCTTTCCTTCATTATATGCTGGAGCAAGGATTGAAACGCCAGGGCCAACAGGCGTGGTAATCACATCTTTATAGTCCACAAACTTGTTCTTTTTAAGTTGTTTCCTAAGCTCTAGTCCGGAAAGTAAAGTAATGGTCATGTAAATCATGATTACGGCAAACCCGTAAAGCAAAAAGAAGATGCCAAAAACTTGGACGATAAGCTCAAACAATAAACTATACATAGGCTAATAAAGAATCTTTAATATGTGCTCTCAATTTATACAACTGTTCATTATCCTGCTGTTCCACAACTGTTTCGAACTTCTGCTTATCAAGACTGAACAAACTCACCATCATGCTTTTTAATAACTCAAATGAGTTGCCTTTTTGTTTTAACTTTTCAAAAAGTAAATCTGCAGATGATTCATCTCCTATCACGCCCATCAGCTCCGCTGCCAAAACCGATAACTTTGGTTCAGGCCCCAAAAAAGCCCGGTGGGTCAAATCCAGTTCGGTAAATGCATTGAGAGATTTGAAAGTGATTAAAATTTCTACCTTTTCAGCTAAAGTAGCTATAGGGTACATTTTTGATAATTCTGAAATCCTGTCCATTCTGCCCAAGAGGCGAACCAATTTAATTCCAAATACCCTGATACTGGGATTATCGGAATCAAGAAGGTTAATTACTTTGACTTGTTCGTTTTTTGAGATTTGTTTGATCACCCTATACAAAGACATTTGTTGCCATCTTGAAAGAGGGAAATCCTGATCGGCCAAAAACTTGAGGTCTTTGCTGGGAGAAAGGTGCAAGTAGGCCCTCACTGCATTGGTACGCACAAGGAAAACCTTGCTTTGCAGCAATGGTGTTAACTGCGGCACAGCTTCTTTGATATTCATCTCATGAAGCTCTACTATTCCGGATGCTTGGTCTTCCCAGTTTTTGCTCTTAAGCTTCTTTAGGGAAAAGTTGTTCAACTTTAAGATCAGGTATATTTCTTTCAGTTTATCTTTAAAATCCCCCTTCAAGTTTTTATTCACATAGATAATTTCTTTTATCAAGGTGTCCTTGAACAGGCTCTCTTCGAAATATTCCGTATTGAAAATTCCTTTTATTTGTTGGTAGTCCATAGCTTGAATTTCTTCAAGTTCATAAGTAAACAACAAATTACTCAATGGATCTGCGACGATACTTTGGTATAACTTTATCCTATTGGCCTTATTTCTATTTTTTGACCTTACGAAAGTGAGAAAAAATAATAATACCAAGAACGTGATGATAAAAAGGGTCAATATCCCCATCAGGATCATAAATTTAATATCATTAAAAATCCTGCTTCTTAACGTATAATAGGCTTTGAAATCCAGCTTATTGGCTGCCAAAAGTATCTCATTTTTAGCCTCCATGATTTCTGTTTCAGGAATAAAAAGGTCATTTGTCTTAATTATGGAAATGTATTCCTTTACTCCATCAAAAGCTTTTTCTTCATCAAATATGTAAAACTTAATAGCAGCATCGCCAAAGCCAGTTAAAAGTAGCGAGTCTCTGTAAGATAATGCCTGGTTAAAGTCATTAAACTCTTTGGCTACTTCCCCTGGTAGGCTATTCGTTTGATCATCATTTTTAGATACCTTGAAAGTCATAGATTCTACCCTACCTACTTTTTTCAAAAATGTAGTAGTAACTAGAGAATCCTTCTCTTGAAAAGCTTCTGAGGTATTGACTAAGCCAAGCGAAAGAAAAACAATGAAATAGCAAACTTTTTTTATCACTTCAACAAACTCCCTTTAGTTAATGAGCCGCCTAACTCTGATAGCCAGCTCGTTTGGATTAAAAGGCTTAGGAACAAAATCGGATACCCCCATATTAAAAGCTTCCATAACAGTACCTTCTTCTTCTCCCAAGGCACTAAGAACAATGATGGGACAGTCAGGGTATTTGGATTTTGCGAATTCAATGATCTCGATCCCACTTTTAAACGGCACCATGATATCTGTAATAATTAGGTCTGGACAGTGCTCTTCCAATGCTTGAATACCTTGATTTCCATCTTCTGCAATACTTACATTGTGCCCCTCCTTTTTAAGACGGAATTCTACCATTTTTAAAATTAACTGGTCATCTTCAATCACTAAAATATCCTTCATGACAGATTAATAAAATTACTTTAATTCCTAAAAATATAGACTTTTAGTCATAATTCTATTAACAAAAACCATTCGTATAAACACGATTTCCTCTGTTTTATTTTCGTATTATGTTATTTGCGGTTTGAACTTGTTTTTATGCCTTTAAATGTTTTTAAGGCTAAAAAAAAATTACCTTCCAAAAAAAATAATGCCTTTCAAAAAATAAGCTGTGGCCAAAAATAAATCTTTTACTAGTTTAAAGGTTTCTAACAAAAGTATAAATACCAACCTATCTCTAACTTGTATGATTAAAAGACAAAACACTTTAATGTATTTAGTGTTGATGTTTTGTTTGCTGTTTATCAATCCAGCTTTTGCACAGAGCGATCACTCTGGACAAAGAAGGATTACAGGAACTTACGCCATTACTAATGCAACTGTTTTTACTCAGCCTGGTAAAAGTATTTCCAGTGCTACCATTATTTTAAAGGATGGCTTGATCAAAGCCGTCGGTAATGATTTAAATATTCCTATTGATGCACAAGTCATCAAGGGAGATTCTTTATTTGTATATGCGGGTTTCATTGATGTAGCATCCGAAGCTGGAGTAAGCAAGCCTGAGGACGTAAAAAGGTCTGATGATATGGACCCCTCTGATCCAAGTAATGAAGTGGCAGGTATCACTCCTGAAAGAGAAGTGCTTCAATACTGGGATATTAATAATGGAGAAATCACCAATTGGAGGAAAGCAGGTTTTTCCATTGCACAATTAGTTCCAAAAGGAGAAATGCTGCCTGGTCAAACTGCCCTGGTCGTTTATGGTGATAAAGAATCAACCAACATACTTGCCGAATCCACAGGGCTTTATGCACAGTTTGAAACGGCGAGAGGTGTTTATCCAGGAACCATCCTAGGCTTAATGGCCAAATGGAGGGAACTTTATAAAAATGCCCAGCTCAAATATGAACATGCTTCGCTCTTCAAAGAAAAGGGAAATGGGATTAATAGGCCTGAAAAAGATCCAAGCCTAGAAGCATTTTATAAAGTAATCAATGGCCAAATCCCTGTTGTTTTTGAAGCTGAAGATGAATTGGAAATTAGACGAGTTTTAAGGCTTAAGAAAGAATTGGGATTTGATGTTGTCATCACTGGTGTAAAAGAAGGAAGCAAATTAGCTGAAGATATCAAGGGTGCTGACGCTAAGATAGTGTTATCCCTAGACCTTCCTGATGACAAAGCCTCGAAAGCAAAAATGGAGGATGCCACCGAAGAGGCTAAAAAAGCCCATGAAAGAGTGGTTGCCGCCTATAAAGAAGCCTTGTCTGAAGCAGCTTCATTTGAAGCAGCAGGAATCCCATTTGCATTTAGTTCCAAAGGAGCAAAAAATGGTGACGTATTCAAAAACATTCAAACCATGATTGAAAACGGCTTGAGTGAAGAAGGAGCATTGGCAGCTTTAACAACAAACCCAGCTAATATGCTAGGGATTAGTTCTTATACTGGAACAGTTGAAAAAGGGAAACTGGCCAACCTTGTATTGACTACTGACAGCCTTTTTAGTAAGGATGCTAAAATTAAATATGTGATGGCTGATGGTTATTTGTTTGAATATGAAGCTTCAAAATCCAAAAAGAAAAATGAAAATGTAGAAGATGTAGTGGGGAAATGGAATTATACGTCTGAAACTCCCGGAGGTACTTCCAAAGGTACCATTACATTTGCTCAGGAGTCAGGTAATTTAAAGGGTGAGATTCTGGTAGATGATCCAGATGGAAGCGGACAAGTAACCCGTCAACTAGAAAACGTCCATTATGATGGTAAAGAGCTTTCTTATACCTTTTCCATCATCGTTCAAGGGCAAGAAATAGTTGTAAATACCAAAGGTACATTGAGTGGAAATGAATTTGAAGGAAACCTCAGTATCAAAGACATGGGGACATTCCCTTTTACTGCCACCAAAGAGCCGGATTTTAACTTATAATGATGGGAACTATGAAGAAATTTACATATATCATGCTCTCAATCGTATTGTTTGGAGCAAAATCTTTGTATGCACAAACACCTAAAGGCGACGTTTTAATCCAAAATGCCACGGTGCTGACAGTTACACAAGGGACTTTGGAAGAAACAGATGTCTTGGTAGAAGATGGAATTATCAAGAAAATAGGGAAAGACCTTTCCGCATCTGGAAATATTGAAACCATAGATGCTACTGGGAAATTTTTGATGCCAGGTATTATTGATGCCCACAGTCATCTGGCTTTGGACGTGGTCAATGAAGCCTCAGCACCCATTACAGCACAAGTATCCATGGCCGATGTGGTCAACCCTTTTGATGTTGGTATCTATAGGGCCCTTGCTGGAGGTACTACTGTGGCACATGGACTTCATGGATCTGCCAATGCCATTGGTGGACAAAGTATTACCATGAAATTCAGGTATGGCACTTCTAATCCTGAAGACATTTTCATGAAAGAAGCTCCCAGAACGATTAAGTTTGCTTTGGGAGAGAATCCTACCAGAGTACATGGTCGTGGTAAAAACATCCAACCTAGAACCAGAATGGGTGTTGAAGCGATTATTCGAAATGGTTTTGCTGAAGCGCAACAGTACAAAAAGGCATGGGAAAGTTACAATTCGGTAAAGGGCAAAAAAAACAACACCGCTACCCCTCCTACTTATGATTTGAGATTACAGACCCTGGCTGATATCCTAGATGGTAAAATCATCATCCATTGCCACTCTTACAGGGCTGATGAAATCTATATGTTGATCAATGTTTGTAGGGATTTTGGTGTGGATAAGTTGGTGTTTACCCATGTAAATGAAGGCTTTAAAGTAGCTCCTGAATTGGCAAAATATACTATGGGAGCATCTGTTTTCAGCGATTGGTGGGCTTATAAATTTGAAGTGTATTACTCCACTGCTTATAATGCTGCCATCTTGATGGAAAACGATGTGGTTACTTCTATCAACTCCGATTCCGATGAACTGATTCGTCATCTTTATCATGAAGCGGCTAAAACACAACGATATGGCGGTTTGACAGACGAGCAAGCACTATCATTGATTACCATCAATCCTGCAAAGCAATTGGGTATTGATGAATTTGTAGGCTCCATAGAGGAAGGTAAGCAAGGCGATCTGGTTATTTTTGACCATCACCCTCTTTCGGTTTATGCTGTGCCACAAATGACCTTTATAGATGGTGTCAAATATTTTGATATCAATGAAGATGAAGATGACCAAAGAATAAAGGTTAGCCCCACAGAAATGGTAGAACCTGTTTACCTTAAAGCAGAAGATGAGCGATGTATGCATGGTGTGGAATTGTTTATGCAAGAAGCTGCAGCTTTTAACCATACTCATTGATTTTAATTATTTGATAATTAGGAAATTATATATAAAATGAGAAAAATTAATTTAACGATATATGTGCTTTTATTCTTCCTTCTGCCTGTGCTTTCTTATGGGCAAATTGAAGGGGAAGTACTGAAGCCAGAAGGAGGCTCCTTTCTTTTAAGGGGAGCTACCGTGGTTACGGTAACCAATGGGATTCTGGAAAATACAGATGTATTGATCAGTAATGGTAAAATTTCAAATATTGGTACGGGTCTAAGTGCAAGTGGAGCAACAGAAATTGACTGTTCCGGTCAATTTATCTACCCTGGTATGATTGATTCTGGAACCCGTTTAGGTTTGGTGGAAGTTGGTTCACTGGCCGAAACACAGGATTATTCTGAAATAGGTAATGTGACACCAAATATGCAGGCATTGACTGCTATTAACCCAAACTCGGTGAGCATTCCAGTGACAAGAGTTAGTGGTGTTACCACCGTATTGTCCGTTCCTTCTGGAGGCCTTTTTCCCGGAACTGCAGCTTTGATCAATTTGAACGGCTATACCCCTGATCAAATGTACACAGGTTTCAACGGAGTTCCGATGAACTTCCCTACTTCTGCAAGAAGGGGCCGCTGGGACAGAAGAAGTGATGATGAAATCAAGAAGGACGCAGAAAAAGCATTGAAGGACATCAATGATATTTGGGAAAGAGCAAGTACTTATATGAAGCTGGAGGACGCAGAAGCTGACCTTCAATATTACCCTGAAATGCAACAGTTGGCCAAAGTGGTAAGAGGTGAACTGCCTTTATTGATTGAAGTCAATAAGGCTGAAGATATTAAGAATGCCTTAAAATGGATCAAAGAGAAAGCGGTTCAAAATGCCATATTAACTGGCGTATCTGAAGGTTTCCGAGTAGCAGATGAAATTGCAGCTGCCGATGTTCCTGTGATCACTGGACCAGTATTGGCTTTACCATCGAGAAGCTCTGACCGATATGATGCAGCCTATACCAATCCAGGCAAAATGTTAGAAGCTGGTGTCAAAGTGGCTATTAGGACTTCTGACGCTGAAAATGTGAGAAACTTACCCTTCAATGCCGGATTTGCAGCTGCCTATGGTATGGGCAAAGAAGAAGCTTTAAAAGCTATTACCATTGTGCCTGCTGAGATCTTCGGTGTAGACGATCATCTAGGATCCATTGAAGAGGGCAAAAGCGCCACCTTGTTCATTTCTGATGGTGATCCATTTGAAACCAGTACCCAAATCATGCATGTCTTTATAGATGGTTATAAAATACCGATGACCAGTAGACATATCAGATTGTACCAAGAGTTTTTGGAGCGAAACCCAGGATTGGAAAAGCACTAAGTATCAAAGCAAATCCCCGGTGAACTTTCCGGGGATTTCTTTTATTAGTAATTTTACACTTGTGTTTTAGATTACCTAATTATGAAAAAGATTAACATTGCCCCTTGTTTTCTGTTTATTGTCCTTACAGCATTTGCTTTTGGCTGTCACCAGGAGGAAAAAAAGGATATATCAGATTTGGTAAGTACAGTCAAAGAACAATATGCTCCTGATAAACGTGTTGCTCTTTTCGATATTCAATGGTCTGGAGACACTCTTGCAGGAGAGACCAACTTACCTGTTGCATTGAAAGCTTTGGAAACAAAATTGGATAGTGCTGGAATTGAGTTTGTCAATGCAGTTACCCTGTTACCCGACGCAGATTTGGACGGAAGAACCCACGCTGTGGTGACCATCTCTGTGGCCAATATCAGAAGTGCTCCAAAACATTCTGCAGAACTGGCGACTCAAGCTACTATGGGAACTCCCGTTAATGTACTTAAGCAGGAAGGCAGTTGGTATTTGATCCAAACCCCTGATCATTATATTTCTTGGGTAGATGCAGCTGGTATTGAATTAATGGATGATGCTGAATTGGCCAAGTGGGAAAATGCCCAGAAAGTGATCTTTACAGGCCTTTTGGGTTATGTTTATGAAGATGAATCCGAAGCATCCATGGTCAGTGATCTCACTGCAGGAAACCTCCTCGAAAAGTTGGGGGAATCCAACAGCCATTATGAGGTGGCATTGCCTGATGGAAGATCAGGATACATCAATAAATCCACTGCGGCACCATTTATCGATTGGGTAGCCAGTAGGTCGCTTACCGATGATAACTTGATCAGTACAGCTAAAAATATGATGGGAGTACCTTACCTATGGGGAGGCACCTCTATCAAGGGGGTTGATTGCAGTGGATTTACCAAAACGATCTATTTCCTCAATGGACAAGTGATTCCAAGGGATGCTTCTCAGCAAGTAAATGAAGGTGAGTTGGTGGATACCGATAAAGACTGGGACAATCTTAGGGTTGGAGACTTATTGTTTTTCGGTAGAAAAGCTACAGAGGACAGACCGGAAAGAATTGTTCATGTAGGAATGTGGATAGGAAATAATTCCTTTATTCACTCCAGGGGAAGGGTTAGGATCAGCAGCTTTGACCCTAGTAGCCCTAATTTTGATGAATATGAATTGGGCCGTTATTTAAGAACCAAAAGAATCAGACAGGTACCTAGCGAAAATATCGTTTCTGTGGATAAAGTCTTGAATTGAATTAAAAAGGCTAGTATAAAGTAGCGACTTAAAAATAAATCGATGCGTTAATTCGTTTTAAAATTAAAGTCCGTTAACGAAAAACGTTGCTTATCTTATCCGAATACCAAGTTTGGATGAATTGAGCCCTTTTCCTACTCTCTCGGAAAAGGGCTTCTTTTTTATGATTTATTCGGAATTCCTTTTTTGCTTCCTTTGTACAGTTCGTACTTAAGCAATCGACAATCTATTGTCCCATTGTAAAACTCTATTCGTCTGCTAGGTTTCAATCCTACCCTCTTGCCTAAATTCATATTGCCTGTAAAAATGTAACCTGTATATCCAGCACATTCTTGCTTCATAAAGTCACCCATTCTTTTATAAATCGCTACCAATTCATCCTCCTCTCCTAACCTTTCACCGTATTCCGGATTAAAGAAAACGACCCCATTGTCACTGTCAGGGACAGTTGTTTCTGCAAAATCACCAACCTCAAAGGTAATATGATCAAAAACTTGCGCAGTCTTTGCATTCTCCTGGGTAGCGTAAATAGCCCTTTCACTTAAATCCGAAGCAATAAACTGGGTTGAAATATTATCGTTGACTTTGGCTTCTAGCTCTGCCTTAAGTTCTTGGTAAATTTCATCTTTATAACCCTTGATATGCATGAAAGCATAATGATCTCTAAAAAGGCCGGGAAATCTATTAGTAGCCATCAAAGCTGCTTCAATGGCCAAAGTTCCTGCTCCGCACATAGGATTGACAAATGGGCCCTTTTTGTCCCAGTCACTGGCCATGATGGTGCTTGCGGCCAAATTTTCGGCCATGGGGGCTTTCCCTGGGATCTTTCTGTAACCTCTCTTGGACAGGGTATCTCCCGATGTATTGATAAACAAAGAAGCCTGTGTGTCTTTCCAGTACAATTGAATGACAGCTCCTTCAAACTCTGAACCTGTATCTGGTCTAATTCCTGTGTTTTCCCTAAAACGGTCGACGATCGCATCCTTGACCTTTACGTTTACAAATAAGGGGTTGTTAATACTTTCATTCTCTACATGAGAAACGACTGAAAAATAAGTATCCTTGTCGATGTAGTTTTCCCAAGGTAAAGCCTTAATTCTCCTATAAATATCCTTGGCGTGGTGCAAATAGAATGACTTAATTTCAAAAAGGACATGGCTGGCCACCCTCAAATGCATATTCAGAAAAATACATTGGTTGAGACTGGCATACAGTTCCACACTGGTCCTGTTGACATTCTTTGGCTTGAAACCAAGTTCTTTGAGTTCCTGCTCCAAATAAGGTGCAAACCTATCTTTACAAGTAACGACTACCTTTCCTTTATGATCAAAATTATTCATGAGCACAAAAATAGGTATTTTTAATGGAATAGAGTTCCCATCATTACAAATGCTCGGTGGTAGGTAAATTTCTAAACCGACCAGTAATGCTGACAGCATCGGAAAAGCTTGTAAAGAATGCCAACTGATTTCACTATTTTTGTGAACCAAAGCAGCCATCATAATTGTTGATGGCTTATTACTAAACCTCATGGGCCTTGACCCCATGAAAATGTAAAAGTCATGAAAGATAAAAAAAGAGTAGTAGTGGGACTTTCCGGCGGGGTGGACAGCTCTATAGCGGCCTATTTGCTCCAAAAAGAAGGTTATGAAGTCATAGGCATGTTTATGAAAAACTGGCATGACGAATCCGTAACCATTTCCAATGAATGTCCCTGGATGGAAGATAGTACAGACGCTATGTTGGTTGCAGAAAAGCTGGGAATACCTTTTCAAGCAATTGATCTAAGTGAGGAATACAGGGAAAGAATAGTGGATTATATGTTTGCGGAATACAAAGCAGGCAGAACCCCCAATCCTGATGTGCTGTGCAACCGAGAGATTAAATTTGATATTTTTCTGAAAGCAGCCCAAAAACTCAAAGCGGATTATGTGGCCACTGGGCATTATTGTCAAAAAGGTGAGCTGACTGTGGATGGAGAAACTGTATTCCAATTATTGGCCGGTGCAGACAACAATAAAGATCAGAGCTATTTTCTATGTCAGCTTAGTCAGGAGCAATTATCCAAAGCCCTTTTTCCAATTGGCCACTTGCAAAAGTCAGAGGTGAGAAAAATCGCCAAAGAGCAGGATTTGATCACTGCGGACAAGAAGGATAGCCAAGGTCTCTGCTTTATTGGAAAAGTAAGATTGCCAGATTTTTTGCAGCAACAGTTGAAACCAAAGAAAGGTGATATTTTGGTTGTCCCTGATGATTTACCGGTTTACAAAAGGCAGCAAATACCTGCTGGGATGGCAGCGGAAGAGCTTGATCAGGAAGTATTGGACGAAATTTGTTTACCACTTCAATATCACGCCGAACAAGGCAAAAAAATAGCAGAACATAATGGAGCCCATTATTTTACGGTTGGTCAAAGAAAAGGCTTAAATGTTGGAGGGACGGGTAAACCATTATTTGTGATCCAAACGGATACCAAAGAAAATATCATTTATACAGGTTTGGGTGAGGAGCATCCAGGCTTACTGAGACACGGATTATTTGTACCTAAGGAAGATGTACACTGGATCAGAGAAGACCTTCGCTTGACCGAAGGTCAAAGCAAGCGGTATTTGGCAAGAATCAGGTACAGACAACCTTTGAGCATGGCCACCTTAATCATGAAGGAAAATGGCCTGTATGTCCTGTTTGACCAAGCCCAAAAGGGAATTGCCTCGGGGCAGTTTGTGGCTTGGTATGAAGGTGAGGAAAGCATTGGTTCTGGGGTAATTGCTTAACCAGTTCTTAATGTTGTAATATATTTATCTGATTATCCGCAATGATGACAGTAACCATACATCCTTAGCTCAAGTGGTCGGAAGCCTCAAGCAGTTGGTATTTTAATCAAAAGGGTAGTTTCTACTCGCTTTTAATCTTTACTGGTAAAATTGCGGATATACATATGTTTTTAAAAGAGATTTCCTTATAAAGGGAGTCTCTTTTTTTGTTTTGCTATGATTGATTTTCCTTCTATTCTGAGCCATAATTCTTAGTTTTTCCTTATATTGAGACAAAACCAAAACAATAAAAAATCCATGAAAACAAGCATGATCAACAAGCTTAGCTTTTTAACTGTTTTAAGCTTATTAGTATGTATCAGTGTCTATGCACAAGAAAAGGCCAGTCCAGCTGCTACTGCCTCAGGTGAGATCGATGGTGCTACCATTACCATTAATTATTCCAGTCCAGGTGTAAAGGGCAGACAAATCTGGGGAGACTTAGTACCTTTTGGAAAAGTGTGGAGAGCAGGAGCAAATGATGCTACTACATTTGAAACTGATAAAGACATTAAAGTAGAAGGAGAGACTTTACCGGCTGGTAAATACAGCTTTTTCATCATTCCAGGAGAGGAAGAATCTGTTTTTATTTTTAACTCTGTTGCCAAGCAGTGGGGTGCCTATGACTATGATGAAAGCAAAGATGTACTTCGTGTAACGGTACCTTCTATGGAATCTTCTACTATGGAAGAAAGATTGGTATATGAGGTAGTAGAAGATGGTTTTGAAGTTCGCTGGGAGTACGGAATGGCAAAGGCAAATATCGAGTAACCCTAATCAGAAAAGAACCCATTTAATGTAAGGCCATCTTAGGAAATCTCAAGATGGCCTTAATTTTTTATGAGGATTAAAGCCTTGAATTAAACCAATACTCCCCTTACCTTTGGTTTAACAAATATTACTACTTTGGCTTTCGATCCCTCAAAAATAAATCTTCCTGTGGTGGATATTATCCCACAGGTCCAACAGCAACTTGAAAATAATAACAGCCTTATCCTTCATGCGCCTCCTGGAGCAGGAAAAAGTACTTTGGTGCCCTTGACTTTGATGGATATGGATTGGTTAAAAGGCAAGAAGATTTTGATGCTCGAACCACGGCGGTTAGCTACGAAATCCATTGCCATGAGAATGGCTGATTTATTGGGAGAAAAAGTCGGTGATCGAGTAGGTTACCGGATCAGGTTTGAGAGCAAGGCAACGGACAACACACAAATAGAGGTGTTGACTGAAGGAATCATGACCCGGATGATCCATCATGATAATGCTTTGGAAGATGTGGGATTGGTCATTTTTGATGAATTCCATGAACGTAACATTCATGCAGATGTGGCCATGGCACTTTGTAGGGAAGTGCAACAAATTCTCAGGCCAGACCTAAGAATTATGGTCATGTCGGCTACATTGGATATGCCGCAGTTGTCCAATTTACTTCAAGCGCCCATAGTGGAAAGTAAAGGAAGACAGTATCCAGTTGAAATTTTTCATACCCAAGATGCTGATGAGTGGACCCTTCCTGAATTGATTTCTGAAACCGTACTAATAGCTTCGAAGAAAGATAGTGGAGATATATTGGCTTTCTTACCAGGGCAAAGAGAGATCAAGAAGACAGAAGAAATCCTCCAGAAAAAATTACCGGGATTTGCCATTTGCCCTCTTTTTGGTCAGTTGTCCCCACAAAAGCAACAACAGGCTATAATGCCTCACCCCGCAAGGAAAAGAAAAGTGGTTTTGGCCACTTCCATTGCAGAGACAAGTTTGACCATTGAGGGGATTTCTATAGTAGTAGATTCCGGTTTTGGGAGAACCTCCAAGTTTGACCCTAAGTCAGGCCTTTCAAGGTTGGAGACTGTGAAAATTTCCAAGGATTCAGCAGACCAAAGAGCCGGGCGTGCTGGGCGCTTGGGACCAGGGAAATGCTACAGACTCTGGACCAAAGCCACAGAAGATAGGATGCAGGCATTTAGGGTTCCTGAAATCATGGAAGCTGATTTGGCTTCTTTATGCCTTGATTTGGTTCAATGGGGAATCAAGGATATTCCCAATATGACTTGGCTCACCCCTCCCCCTTCAGGTGCTTTAGCGCAAGCCCAAGATTTGCTTCAACAACTTGGAGCCGTTGAAGAAGACAAGCTTACACCTCATGGAGAGCAACTTAGGGAGCTTCCTTGTCACCCCAGAATAGCGCATATGTTATTGATGGCAAAAGAAGATGGGCATTTGGCTTTAGCAACGGATATTGCCGCCATTTTAGAAGAAAGAGATCCATTACCTAAGGATTCAGGCACTGATATTAACCTTCGGGTTGAAAAATTAAGAAGGCACAGATCGGTAAATAAGCAAGGTAGAGGTTTTGATAAAATTGAAAAAGTAGCCCAAAATTATAGACGACTATTTGACATTAAGGAAGAAAACACAGTTTTTGACCCATTTGAATCTGGCCTGATCCTTACATACGCCTATCCAGAGAGGATTGCTCATGCCAGACCGGGTAACAATGCACAGTTCAAGATGACCAATGGTAAAATCGCCATGATGCATCATAAGGATGATTTGGCCCATGAAGCATGGCTCAGCGTTGCCCATGTGGACGCAAGAGATGGTATGGGAAAGATATTCATGGCAGCTCCACTTAATCCAAGGGATCTTGCCCATATGGTCAAAGAAAAAGATGTGGTGAGTTGGGATAGTCGTAAAGGCGAGATTGTCGCCGAAAGACAATGGAGAATAGGACATATTGTTCTTCAATCAAAACCCATTATCGATGTTGATCCTGACTTGGTGATGGAAGCACTAATGGATGCGATAAAAATGGAAGGTAATCGCTTTTTGGATTTTAATGAAAAAGTGCAGCAGTGGCAGAATAGGGTAAATTCTTTGCACATATGGAATCCGGAAGAGAATTGGCCAGATGTCAGTACATCAACACTTTTAAAATCACCCAATTGGATTGCACCATATTTAATGGATTTAGATACAGCTGATGAACTCAAAAAGCTTAATCTACATGAAATCTTACAGCATGACCTTCCCTTCGACCTCCAACAAAAGCTTGATGAATTGGCTCCTGAAAAATTGACGGTGCCCAGTGGTTCAAACATTAAAATCATTTATCAGAAAGATGGGGAACCTCCAATTTTGGCGGTACGACTTCAGGAAGTATTTGGGCTTATGGATACACCAAAAGTAAATGGGGGAAGGATCGGAGTGATCATGCATTTATTGTCACCTGGTTTTAAACCAGTCCAGGTCACTTCTGATTTAAGGAGTTTCTGGAAAAACACCTATTTTGAAGTTAAAAAAGAAATGAAGCGTCGATATCCTAAGCATTATTGGCCCGATAACCCTTTAGATGCAGAGGCCGTTAGAGGTGTCAAGAGAAATCAATAATAGTCAATTAAAGATGATTTCAGGACAGAAATTAGTCGAATATGACCTAAGGGCAAACCTAAAATAAAGTGGTTACAATTAGCTATCCTGCTCTTTTTTGTTGACCTTTGGTTAAATATACATGAGCACATTTCCCAAGTTTTTATTTAAGACTACTTCCAAATGTCATTTCTAGTTGAATGCTAATGCATTAGATCATTTACTATAAATTATTTGTTAAGGTTTTGGACAAAAGCTGGGTTGCTTGTATGTCGGAACTAAATAATATATATGGCAAGATCGAATAATAGCTTTATCAAAAAGCAGAAGGCAGACAGAAAAGCAAAGAAGAAAAAAGAAAAATTTGAAAACCGTTTGGAAAGGAAGCAACAAGAAACCAGTGGAAAATTGGAAGATATGATTGCTTACGTGGATGAGTTTGGAAACATAAGTGATACTCCTCCTGAGCCACCTGTAGAAAAGGATGACAAGAAAAGACCGAAACGAGAAGACGAAAGAAAAAAGCGAGAAGACTAAGAAGTTAATTTTCTGATCAAATAAAGAATAATTCTCTAAAAGCTCTCCTACCCTTTTTTAAATTAATAGATATTTAAACGATGCCATTACGTGACTCATGTAATGGCTTTTTTGTGCACTTCTTATTTTTTATAAACGGCTAATTTATTCGTCCAATGATCATTTCTTCCATGATCTACTGATTATATTTAAGTTTAAATTATTGAAACCTAATAAACCACTACCTATGAAAACTAGAGATAAGCTAATAGTTGGCTTTTTGTTGCTTTGTTATTTTAATATTGGGCAGGCATTTGCCCAAGAAAAACCCGAAAGAAGCGTTTTTGAAATCAAAATCTATCACCTATCCAGTGCGGCGCAGGAGGCATCCATCGACCAGTTCTTGGAAAGTGCCTACATCCCTGCCATGCACCAAAAGGGAGTAGAACACGTCGGTGTTTTCAAGCCAGTGGAAACGGATAGCTTGAGTGGTAAAAGGATATATGTATTTACACCGTATTCTAATGCTCAGCAATTTATGAATATTGCTTCTGTATTACATTTGGAAGAAGGCCTTAATTATCAAAATGCTTCCCATGAAAATCCTCCATTTGATCGAATTGAAACTATTCTGTTGAAGGCCTTCAGCGATATGCCCCATTATGCCATACCGCAGTTGAATGGACCGAAAGAAGAAAGGATATATGAGTTGAGAAGCTATGAAAGTCCTACAGAAAAACTATTCCATAACAAAGTAGAGATGTTCAACAGTGGTGAGGTAGAAATCTTTGACCGACTTGGTTTCAATGCCCTGTTTTATGGTGAAGTAGTTGTAGGAGATAAAATGCCAAATTTAATGTACATGACTTCTTTTGAAAATCTGGAAGCTGAAAAAGCGGCTTGGAAATCCTTTGGAACAGATGCTGGATGGGTTCAGTTGAGGGATGACCCTCGGTTCCAAAATAATGTATCCCACATTGATATTACTCTTTTACATCCAGCAAGCTATTCAGAGCTATAAAAGAAACAGTCCTCAAGGGCTTTTTAATTGTTCTTTGGAGGAGTGATCATGATATGTGCTCGGTGTGTTCCTGGATCCATGATCCAGGGCATTCCCGGAGCCTCTGGTTTTAAGGGAAGTCCTGTACTTTCCACAGTCGCGTAGGGAATATAAACTACATATCGGAAATTTCCATCCTTTACTTCACCTGTTGATGCGTCATAATCTTCTTGATTGGCAGAAAAGACAAACAATGTGGCACCATCATTGGGCATTTTCAAAGTCCCTGACTTTACTTCTTGCTCTCTGATATCAAAAATTTCTTTAAAGTCTTTGCCCTCTTTTCGTAAAGCCCTGCCTCTTTCCATAAATGGTTCCAAATCTTTGTGGTAGCAAGAAACACTAATTCCATCTTTGTTAGGATCATCACCGATACAGATATACTCGTTAGTGCCTGTCCTCAATACGACCAGTTCCCCCGCTGTATCATAACCATAAACCATGGCTTCAGCACGGCTTTCTTCCGGAGCGGCTTTTACGGCTAATTTAATTTGCTCATCTTTATTGGCTATTTGATCTTGTGCGCAAGCAGATAGCATGGTAAGTAGAAATAAAACAAAGAGAGAAAGGGGTTTCATGGCGATAGGAATTTTGAGTTATATCCTAATTTACCATTGTTTAAGCACATTTATATAGTATGATCGAAAAAATCGTGCATTCAACTATTCATCAAACATGGCTTTGAGATCATTAAGGATGGATTCTGTTTCTTCTTTTTTTATTTCGAAAGCCTCGTCTTGTTTACTATTGTTCTGAAAGTGCTTCCAGTGTTTTTCAGCCTTTTTTATGGTCCTTGGAGTAATATCAAATTCAGTGTAATCTAGGTAGTCTTTGGCCAAAAACGAGGCTTTAAAATTCCCGAATAAATAGATTCTCAAAATGTCTACAAACTTCTCACTCAAGTCAAATCCTTCCAAAGATTGAACAAAAGTTCCATTCTTCATCTTATTGTTTTTGTCATGAATCACTTCCAATAACGGAGCCAATGCTTCTTGGTTATTTTCCATGGCAGACAGTGCACGAGCCGCTAGATAAGCACTCTCAACATCCTCTCCCTTTAATACTATCAATAGCTTGTTCAATACTTCCTCCCCTCCTATTTCGGCCAGTTCATCTGCATAGATGTAAGCTTCTTCTTCCTTCTTGTCACACATTTTATTAATCAAAAGGTCAATATTTGCTGCCATGTTTCTTCATTTTTTCGGTACTTTGACAAAGATAATTGGATAATCTGATTATCTGCTATGATGCCAGTAAGCTTGAATCTTTTGATTGGATAGTCGAAAGTTTGATGTCCGAAGACCTAAACAGTTGATTGCTAAATCAAAATGATCATTTAGCTTTGCTTTTGATCTTTACTGGTGCAAGTGTGGATCTTTTACAAACCTCTTAATATTGCTTTAAATTCCCGAAGATGGAAGAGAAATTGATTAGTTCTGAAAACTGTGAAAAATTACTTTTAAAACTACATTCTTATCCATTCAAGCAAGAATTTAATGTTTCAAAAAACACCGTTTATTTTTATAAAGAGGAAGAAAAGGTCATTCAAGTAAGGCTTCCTATATTTTGGAATTCACCTTCAGATATGAAGCAAAACCAAATGGAAGAAACCAATTATGTGCTGCTGATGATTCGATCAGGAATTGCTTCCATAGGGTACTTTGAAAATGGCGAAAATATAGATCATAGGGTTTTTAGGGCCTACATGGTAAGAAAGAAACAAGGAAAAAGCCAAATCAAACATTTAAAAACAAAAGGCAAGTCAAGGGCCGGGTCTCGAATTCGTTTGGCCGAAACTTTGGAATTTTTTGATGAGATCAATGAAAGGCTCCAAGAGTACTTTAAGGAATACAGGGTTGATAAAGTTGGATTGAGTTGTACCACAACGCTCATCCCCTATCTATTTGATGCCAAGGTTACTACGCCATTTGAAAAAAATGACGCCCGGGTTTTCAAGATTCCAAAGCATATTGCCAATCCTACTTATGAAAGTTTGTTGGAAACCAACTCATTCTTGAAAAAGGCAACCATTCAATATAATGAGAACTATGAAGAAATCTTCTACAATCTCAACCATGATACGGAAAATATTTCCTCCAATGATGAGGATGAAGATTGGTAATTCGCCCCTTCCTACATCGGTAAAATTGCTTCTGGTGAATTCATTTGAGTAGATTGATAAATTTGAGCATGTCTGCCCACTATTTTTATTCAAATAATTTTTTTGGGCGTAACTTATTTCAACATATCAACTTTGGTACTTGTATGCATTAATACTCAAGTTTAGATCAATCTTATTCAATACTTGATATGAAGAAAATAAGAGTATCCATTACTGTCCTATTTTTAGTTAGCTTTTGTCATCAAATTTGCAACGGGCAAACCCACCATTTTTGGAGTCAAAACTATGGTAGTCAATCCATGCTACTTAATGGATCAGTGATCGGTGGTGTTTCTGATTTGGGAGCAGTTTATTACAACCCTGCGCGTTTGGCATTGATCAAAAACCCAGCTTTTGTAATCAGCGGTGATGTTTATGAACTAAATAGTTATAATGTAGAGGATGCCATTGGAACAAGGGCGGATCTCAATCAATCTTCTTTTGGTGGAGCTCCAAGTCTGACTGCCGGTACGGTCAAAATCAAATCCTTGCCCAACCATTCTTTTGCCTATGCTGTCTTACTAAGAGATGATAGTAATTTTGGGTTCAATTATCACGATGAAATAACAACAGATATAATTGGAAATATCCCGGGTGACGAATTGTTTGAAGGAGAAGTGTCGGTAATAAATAGCTCAAAAGACCAATGGTTTGGTGGAAGTTGGTCCTATGCCATCAAGGAAAATTTTAGTGTAGGCAGCTCAGTATTTGTTTCCAAAATCAACTCGAGCAAAGGTAATAAATATGAGATGCGGGCGCTTAGCAATAATGGAAGTGTAAGCATGTATGACTACAACAGAAATTACCAATTGAACAGCTATGGGCTGATCGTTAAGTTTGGCTTAGCTTATATCATGGAAAACTGGGACCTAGGCATGACCATCACGACACCAAGATTCAAAATAAATGGCAAAGCTAATTATAATTATCAATTATATTTCTCTGTCCCACCCGAAGCGGATGCTACCGAGACATATGCCAACAGTTACCAAAATGATCTTGATCTAAAACTTAAAACTCCTTTATCCATAGGCTTGGGAGCCAGCCACCATTTAAGCTCTAAGGGGGCTTTGCATCTAAGTGCTGAGTATTTTCACAAGGTGAATAATTTTGATGTATTTACGGCCAATCCTCACCCAATGCAAAGCAATCCAGACTCAACGGTGAACTTTACTTTAGAGGATGGTTATAAAAGCATATTGAACATAGGAGTAGGAACAGAGTGGTACTTAAGCGAAAAGGTAAGTGTCTATGGTGGAGTTAGTACTGATTTTAATGCTTCCCCAAAAAATACTATAAGCTTCGTCAGTCAAAATGAAAGAGCTTCCAATTTATCTTTTGATGCCAATTATTATCATTTTGGAGCGGGAACTGTACTTAAATTCAGAGGTGCTGAATTTACCCTAGGGGCTACCCATACCAGTGGAAAAAGTAAGTTTAGCAAACCTGTTAATCTTCCAATCAATAACGGACCATCAGATGTGATCACAGACGAATCAGGCCAATTTCAGTGGAAACGATGGCAATTTATTGTTTCGGTATCGGTGCCATTCTTGAGGGATTATATGAAAAAAATCGAGGATAAACTAAAAGGTAGCGAAGGAAGCAATTAGTCAATCATTATAAACTTGTTAAATATAAATGGAGGAGTGTATAAGTTCCTCCATTTATATTTAACTTCTATTTCAAGTATAAATCAACTATACTCCTCCCAAAAATCAGAGAACTCATAAGGACTATCGTGAAGTGTCCATAATTTTCCATCTGTAAATCGGTAAGGTCCCTCTTTTTGATTCAAGGAATTTATCTCGTCCTGACCTAGGTTTAATTTAATTGAATCAAAGTTTTCTTTGATCCTAGAGGCATTCACTGACTTAGGTATGACAGCTATTTCCCTTGACATTCCCCATGCCAAAACTACCTGAGCTGGAGTAGCTTCATGGGTTTTAGCAATGAATTTAACATCATCATCCTCTAACAAAATGGGTAGATCCAATCCATTTTTACCTTTGGTCCTATAGGCTGCTCCTAATGGCGCATAGGCAGTTAGGTGAATCCCTTCATTTTTACAAAAATCCACTAAGCCTTGCTGCTGCAAAAATGGATGCATTTCTACTTGGTTCATTTCGGGCTTCACCTTTGCAGTGGAAAGTACTTCCTGAAGTTTTTTGATCTTAAAATTGGAGACACCAATATGTTTGACTTTTCCTGTTTCCAGAAGCTTTTCCATTGCTGACCAAGTTTTTTCCAAAGGAATATTTTCCAAAGAATCAAAATCAGCTTTTCCAGCAGGAAACTCCACACCATGCTGTAAGGCTAATGGCCAATGGATAAGGTACAAATCGAGGTAGTCTAATTTGAGATCATGAAGTGTTTTCTCCAAAGCAGGCAAAACATGCTCAGGCCTGTGCGAATCATTCCATAGTTTTGATGTGATCCAAAGCTCCTCTCTATTTACCAAGCCCTCTTCGAAGGCCTTTTCAAATGCATCACCGATTTCTTTTTCATTTTTATAAATGTAGGCACAATCAAAATGCCTGTAGCCTATATTAATGGCTTCCAAAACTGCCTCATAAACTTCTCCTGGTTTTGATTGCCAGGTGCCCAGTCCGATAATGGGCATTTTATCACCATTGCTAAAAGATAAAGTTTTCATAATTTTTAAAGGAACGGATTAAAACAAACTGCATACCTAAAGATATACTAACTTCACCAATTCAACGGGATTATAAAAGGCAAAAGTTCCATAAATTTACCCTCAGTTTAAATTGTTATAAAGTAATTTTTTTTAAGGCTTCATGCCCTCCTTCCAGATGAAACACATTTTCAAAGCCAGCTTTACGAAGATAGGTCAAAGCTTTTTTGCTCCTTGATCCGGATTGGCAGACCAAAATCACCTTTTCCATTTGCTTTAACTGATTTAATTCCGATGGGAGCTTTTGTAATGGGATGTTAAGGCCGCCTCTGTTGAAACGGTTATGTTCTTCTTCGGTCCTCACATCTACCAGGTAGTTTTTCCATTTTTCTTCTTCAGCAATAAATGAAGAGGCAGAAATGATTCTGTTGGATTGATCAATTGAGCAATCAAAATATAAATGTTTAAGTCTTTTGATTTGTTTATTTTCCGGGATTAAAGAATACCCAAAAGCTTGTTGGCTGTTGGTCAAAGCATCAATGATCAACAATTTACCTGAAAGAGGCTTCCCTATTCCTGTGCATATTTTTATGACTTCATTGGCTTGCAATGTCCCAACCATTCCTGGCAAAACTCCAATTACCCCCAATTCATTGCAGTTAGGGCTGTCAAGCGGATTAGGAGCTTCGGGAAATAAGCATCTATAAGTAGGCCCTTCTTCGCCGTAATTGAAGACACTTACTTGACCCTCAAAACCCAAAATAGATCCAAATACTACTGGAATTCCTAGGATTACAGCCGCATCATTAATTAGGTAACGGGATTCAAAATTATCCGTACCATCAACTACCACATCAAAACCTTCCATGATTTCTAAAATATTAGCTGCATCAATGAAAGTATCAAAGCATTGGAAAATAATATCAGGATTCAATTTTTTCATCTTTTGAATAGCGATCTTTGCTTTGGATCGACCAATATCTTCCATGTTATAAAGCACTTGTCTTTGCAAATTGGACAATTCTACTTGATCTCCATCCACTAAACCAATCATTCCTATACCAGCTGCCGTTAGGTATTGCAAAACAGGACAGCCCAAGCCACCTGCTCCCACTATAAGAACTTTGCTGGACTGAAGTTTTTCCTGTTTCTCTTCTCCAAACCCAGGCAATGAATAATGCCGGCTATATCTTATACTATCTTTATTCTGCATATTGCAAGGCGGGGTCCCAATCTTTCCAAACAGGTTGATAACCATTATCTACAAGTAATTTTGATATTTCATTTGGGCCTCTTTCGTCTGAAATCTCAAACTGCTCCAACGACTGTTTCTCCACTGCATAACCACCTGGGTTGGTTTTGGAGCCGGCACTTACAGATGTTATCCCTAATTTGATTGCATGATTCCTGAAATGCTGAGTTTCTCTGGTAGATAGGGACAACTCCACATCAGGATCAAACAGTCTGTAGGCACAGATAAGTTGAACCAATTCTCGATCATTCATGACAACCTTTGGTTCTTGTCCTCCTGAAAAAGGTCTCAATCTTGGAAATGAAATGGAATATTTTGTTTTCCAATACTTTTGCTTTAAGTACTGTAAGTGCATGGCCGTATAGTAACTATCAATTCGCCAATCCTCCAACCCTATCAAACAACCTATTCCCACTTTGTGGATTTCCGCTCTGCCCAACCTATCAGGCGTTTCAAGTCGATAATCAAAATTTGACTTCTTCCCTTTGGGGTGGTGAGTCTTATAGGTATCCCGATAATAAGTTTCTTGGTATACCAAAACACTGTGCAAACCGCATCTGATTAATCGCTCATACTCTTCCTGGTCCAAAGGTTGTACCTCAATACTAACATTGGCAAAATAGGGCTTGATTAATTTGATTGCATGCTCTAAATAATCCACCCCTACTGTTTTATTGGCCTCTCCTGTGACCAGTAAAATATGGTCAAACCCCATCTCTTTTAAAGCAGCTACTTCCTTTAAAATCTCAGCATCCGTAAGTGTTTTTCTTCTTACTTTGTTGTCCAGGCTAAACCCACAATAGGTACATATATTTTGGCACTCATTGGACAAATACATGGGAGCGAACAACTGCATATTGTTTCCAAACCTTTGCAAGGTAAGCTCCCTACTTTTTTGAGCCATAATCTCTAAATAGGGTGCAGCTGCAGGAGAAATTAAGGCCAGAAAATCATCCAAATTTCTATTCGTTTTCGATAAAGCTTTCTCAACATGGAGAGTCGAAATCCCACCCAATTTTCTTTGGATAGCTTCAGGAGTCCAATTGTCTAGTATGGATTTGAAATTATTCATAGGACAAAAATTCAGTAAGTGGACTGCTCGAATTGGCTTTTATCGTAGACGCTCCTGGGCCACATTCATATGCCAACCTCCCTGCTTCTACAGCTAATTTAAACGCTTTGGCCATTCCAACTGGATCCCCTGCTACAGCTATGGCAGTATTGACCAATACTGCATCAGCGCCGATTTCCATTGCCTGGGCGGCATGTGATGGCACGCCCAATCCGGCATCTACAATCACCGGAACAGCACTTTGCTCAATGATAATCTTGAGAAAATCCAAAGTCTTAAGCCCATTATTACTTCCAATTGGTGAGCCCAATGGCATTACTGCTGATGCCCCCACTTCTTCCAGCCTTTTACACAGCACTGGGTCAGCATGAATATAAGGTAAAACCACAAATCCTTTTTTAGACAATTCTTCAGTAGCTTTCAAGGTCTCAATTGGGTCCGGCATAAGGTACCTTGGGTCTGGATGGATTTCCAATTTGATCCAATTGGTTTCCATTGCTTCAGCCGCCAGTTGGGCAGCAAAAACTGCTTCTTTCGCTGTACGCACTCCAGAGGTATTGGGTAAAATATTGATGCGTTCATGAGCAAGATGGTCCAACATGTGATCTTGCTCATTTTTTATGTCTACCCTTCTTAAAGCTACCGTTACCAGTTCAGATTCTGAAACCTCCAAAGCTTCCTTCATTAAAGAATAACTGGGAAACTTACCTGTTCCGGTAAAGAGTCTTGATGAAAATATCTTATCTGCTATAGTCAGCATAATCGAAAGTTTTATTGATTTTTTGAATGATTTCTTCTGGCTCTTTGCTGTCATTTATCAAACCTGAAACAGCCACTCCATATAGACCACATGATCTTAGATCCACTAAATCATTGGCTTTGATCCCACCAATACCGATGATAGGAATATCTATATTGTGGAATCTTAATTGTTCTAATATGAATTGATAGCCCTCCAAGCCCAATATAGGACTCAACTTCTTTTTGGTAGAAGTAAATTGAAAGGGTCCTAGTCCGATATAATCAACTTGGTCTTTTACAGCAAGGATGTCTTCCAAGGTATTGGCAGTTGCCCCAATAAGCAACTCAGAACCAAATCTTTCTCTAATGTCCAATACTTGTTGATCTTCTTTGCCAACATGAACACCTGCTGCACCTGATTTTTTGGCAATTTCCGGATGGTCATTAATGATCAGTGTACAATCGTACTTTTCACATATTACCTTAGCCAAGAAAGCAGTCTTCAGGATAATTGATTTGGGGAAATCTTTCATCCTAAGTTGTATCCATTTAACACCCAAATCACATTTTTTTTCGATATCATATAGGAAATCGTCAGGATGGTTCAAATTGGGTGTGATATATTGAAATTGGCTGATATTTTTATTGTACATCATTAATTTCCTTTTGAAAATTTAAGAACTCGTTAAATCGATCCTTCGTGGAATGGTGTTTCCAAATTGAACCTAGAACAGCCACACCATCAAATCCCATTATTTTAACTTCAAGAACTTTTGATGGCAAAATCCCTCCTAAGGCGATCAACGAGAAACTCAATTTGTTCAGCTTAAGCCAAGAGGTTATTTCTTCCTGTGAAAGCAGTGGCCTATAATTTTGTTTGGAAACACTATCATAAACGGGACTGAAAAAACCATAATCCAATTTGTTATTTTGTGGATCTAATAGGTCATCCAAATAATGAAAAGACTTGCTTATTCTTAAATGCGTATTCACAATGTTTTGGTGGCTTTTGAAATGACAATACCCAATACCCAGTTCTTCAGCCAATGATACATTTCCATGTAAACTAATTTGCTGATGATATTGAGATGGAATATCTTTAATCAACTTCTTTATTTGTTCAGGTGGCCATTCGGGTTTGCGAATATGTAATTTGGTCAATCCCTGATCCATAAATTGGATCAGGGATTTCACCTCTTCATTAACTTGTCCGGGATCGGTGATAAGGATAAACTCCATCATTCATTGAGGTAGATCTCACCTCCTTTTTCAGAAAATTCATTTGCCTTTTGTTGCAAACCTTTTTCTATTGCTTCTATATCTCCTAATCCATTTTGGTCGGCAAAATCCCTGACATCCTGAGTGATCTTCATTGAACAGAAATTTGGCCCACACATGCTACAAAAATGAGCTACTTTCGCTCCATCTGCCGGTAATGTCTCGTCATGAAATGATCGAGCAGTATCTGGGTCTAGGGAAAGGTTAAATTGATCTTCCCATCTGAATTCAAATCTTGCCTTGCTTAGTGCATCATCACGGTGTTGTGCACCTGGATGCCCTTTGGCCAAGTCAGCAGCATGAGCAGCAATTTTATAAGTAATCACCCCATCCTTGACATCTTTTTTGTCTGGCAATCCCAAATGCTCTTTAGGAGTAACATAGCAGAGCATGGCACAGCCATACCAACCAATCATTGCAGCTCCTATTCCTGATGTGATATGGTCATAACCGGGAGCGATGTCCGTAGTAAGTGGACCAAGCGTATAGAAAGGTGCTTCTCCACACTCTACCAATTGTTTGTCCATATTTTCTTTGATCATATGCATTGGAATATGCCCTGGTCCTTCAATGATGGTTTGAACATCATGTTTCCAAGCTATTTTGGTCAACTCCCCCAAAGTTTCCAATTCAGCAAATTGAGCTGCATCGTTGGCATCGGCAATGGAACCTGGCCTAAGTCCGTCACCAAGGGAAAAAGTGACGTTGTAGGCTTTCATAATCTCACAAATTTCTTCAAAGTGAGTATACAGAAAATTCTCTTTATGATGGGCAAGGCACCATTTGGCCATAATAGATCCTCCTCGTGACACGATACCTGTAATTCTTTTCGCCGTCAAAGGCACATACCTTAATAGTACTCCAGCATGAATGGTGAAATAATCTACCCCTTGCTCTGCTTGTTCGATCAGTGTATCCCTGAACAATTCCCAAGTCAGGTCCTCTGCTTTGCCATTTACCTTTTCCAAGGCTTGGTAAATGGGAACTGTTCCAATAGGAACGGGACTATTCCTTAAGATCCATTCCCGGGTTTCATGAATGTTCTTTCCTGTAGAAAGATCCATAATAGTATCAGCACCCCATCTGCATGCCCAAACGGCTTTTTCTACTTCTTCCTCTATGCTTGAGCCAATGGCTGAATTGCCAATATTAGCATTGATCTTAACCAAAAAATTTCTACCAATTATCATTGGCTCTGCCTCAGGATGGTTGATATTAGCAGGGATAACAGCGCGGCCCTCAGCTACTTCTTTCCTGACAAATTCGGGGGTAATGTAGTTTTTCGGGGTATTGGCTCCAAAGCTTTGTCCGGGATGCTGTTTGGTTAAAGTCTTCTGTTCGCTGATCTGCTGATTCTCCCTGATTGCGATGTATTCCATTTCTGGCGTAATGATGCCTTTTTTTGCATAATGCATTTGGCTTACATTTTTGCCTGCTTTGGCTCTCAAAGGAGCATTGACCAAGTCAAATCGATACTTTTCTAAAGCAGGATTTCCCAATCTTCTTTGCCCATATTCTGATGATAATTTCTCCAATTGGTAAACATCTCCAGTAGATTTGATCCATTCTTCTCTTAGTTTTGGCAGACCTTTCTTTACATCAATTTCAATGTTAGGGTCAGTGTATGGCCCACTGGTATCATATACTGTTACCGGATCATTGGATTCCACCGTTTGATGTCTATCGAGGTGGGATACTGTGTCATGCAGTTTGATTTCCCTCATGGCTACCTCAATGGGGTGAATTTCCCCTTTGACATATACCTTTTTGGAATTAGGGAAAGGGTCAGTAGTAATATATTGACTGATGTTTTCCTGACTTAGAGATTTCATGTTTCGTCTTTATTGTTTGACAGATGTTAGAAAAAAGAGATTTAAATCGACTAGGGTTAAAGCAACATAGAGTAATGTTGCTAACCACCTTGCGTAGCTTTAATGATAAGGATATTGTCATTTTCTTTTAATTGAAAAACATCCCATTGTGACTTGGGGATCACTTCATGATTTACAGCCACAGCCACTCCCCGAACTCCGTGGAAGAGGTGAGTCGCCAAAAGGCTGGATAAAGTGAGTTCCCCTTCTGCATGAACCATAGGTTCACCATTGAGGAGAATATTCATCGGAATAAAATTTAAGAATTAAGAAAACAACTTCAGGAATGAAGATAATCTGTCGGAAGGACGCTTCACTTTTCCCTTCGCCCGCATTACCGGGATCAGGTTCGGAGGGTATGTCTCAGCCCCGATGGTTTATCGGAACACCCCTAAAGTCTTTATTACGTTCTTACAAAGTTATAGCTATAATGCAAATTGAAAAATGATTGAATGAAAATCTTAAAGAATTCTATCGGATGGGTCTCTTTATAGATCAAAATCTATTTTAGCACTTCTTACTTTACATCAATAGGGACAGGTAATCAATCGGAAAAGTGGTGGAAACAAGGATATCTTAATTATTATATCTCTTTCTATCCAATACAGAAAAAATGGAACTTGTAATTCAAAATTATAAACATAAAAAAAGGTTGCTGATATTTTCAGCAACCTCCTTTTTAATATCAAGGCCTATTAACCTTCCATCCAGTTTGGACCAATAAGCTCTTGCAATTTTTTGTCGTATTCTGAAGCTTTAGCCTCATTTTTCAACCTTGTATGAATCTGGAACAAGATCTGCATAATTTCAGTGTTTTCAGGCTTTGCTTCCAATGCTCTCTCAAAAAGCGGTACGGCTTTTTTGTAAAGGTCATCAGCTTCGGCTAACATTTTATCAGATTTTTCTTCCCATTCATCATCTGGAAGGTTGTTCACCTCATTGATGATTTCTCTGGCCTTGTCTACATATACAGCAGCTGCATAATAGTTTCCTTCAAAGAAGTTAGGATCAATCTCTGTTGTCTTAAGATACTCTTCCAATGCACCTTCAAGATCACCCGACTGCTCTTTCAAATATCCATATCTCAAACGGATCGGAGCATTGTTAGGGTCTTTATCTAAAGACTCCTTGATGGAAGCCATTGCCTCATCCATTTTTTCCAATTGAAGCAATAGTTGAATTTCAAATTCAGAAAGACCTTTATCCATTGGATACTCTTCCCTTGCTTCTTTCACCAATCTGTAAGCTTCTTCTTGATCATCTTCTTCTGTATTGGCAATTTGAATCAAGAAATAATATGCATTTAGTTTGTTATAATCTGGGTTATCCAATAATAGATTAAGGTACTTTTTAGCATCATCCCAGTTTTCACTTGCATTTGCGGTATAACCAGCATTGAATACAATAGAAGTATCTGAAGGATCAATGTCAGCTGCCAAACCAAAGAATTTAGAAGCCAAAGCCATATCATCCTCTTCATATCTAGCAATTGCTTTGTCTACAGAGGCATTTTTGATTTTGTAGACACCCTCTCCTTGCAAGTTATCAGGTAAACCTGCAACTACTTCTTTATATACTTCTTTCCCTGTTTTGCTAGTGGAATCGTTTCCGTCTAGTTCCAATGCTTTGGTAAAGGCATCGAAAGCACTTCTACCAGTTGTTACAGTTGCTTCAGTATTAGATGAATCAGCAACAAACTGATTGGTTAAAATTTTCCCTTTAATTAAATATGTTTCAGGATCTGAACCAGTTTCAGGATCTTGCGTAGCTGCTTCTATTTCAGATAAAGCAGTGGCCAACTCTCCTTTTCTAAGGCTCTTTTCCGCAGATTTAACTACCTTTTTTTGGCCAAAGGCTACCGTTGAAGCCACTCCGACCAAAGCCAATGATAAAATTAATTTTTTCATCTCTATTTGTTTATTCCTCTTTTGGTTTTTCGGTTTCGTTTGAATCATTTTGAGTTTCATCAGAAGAATCGTCTTGGATTTCTTCCTCAATCTCTTCTTCTACATTTTCAATCTTCTCAATGGAAGAAATCTCGTCATTCTCGTTCAGTTTAATCAATCTGACACCTTGTGTGGCACGTCCCATTACTCTCAGGCCTGAAACAGGAGTTCTAATAATAATACCAGATTTATTGATAATCATCAAGTCATCCGTATCTACTACTTCTTTGATAGCAACTAGACTTCCAGTTTTCTCTGTGATATTCATGGCCTTAACGCCTTTCCCTCCTCTGTTGGTGATACGGTACTCGTCTACTGCGCTTCTTTTACCATAACCTTTTTCAGAAACCACCAGTAATGTGGCGTCATCTCTATTAACACAAATCATGCCAACCACAAAGTCATTGTCATCTGCTAAGGTGATGGCTTTTACTCCGGTAGCGGTCCTTCCCATAGGCCTTACAGCCGACTCATGGAAGTGGATAGCTCTACCTGACTTGGCTGCAATGATAATATGGGAATCACCATGGGTAAGTTCAACATTAAGTAATTGATCATCTTCTCTAATATTCAATGCAATAATACCATTTGAACGTGGTCTTGAATATTGCTCCAAGGTTGTTTTTTTGATGATTCCTTGCTTAGTGGTCATCACCAAGAAATTGTTTTGGATATAATCCTCATCATTCAAATCAGAAACTTGAATGATAGAACGGATTTTATCATCACTTTCAATATTGATCAAGTTCTGAATAGGCCTACCTTTGGACACTTTGCTCCCCTCCGGAATGGCATAAGTCTTTAACCAGAAAAGCTTACCCTTATCGGTAAATATTAACAAGTAGTTATGTGTGGAAGCAGAGAAAATATATTCTGTGTAATCATCGTCTTTAGTACTTACGCCTCTAGAACCTACTCCTCCTCTACCTTGCGTTCTGTATTCTTTTAATGCAGTTCTTTTTACATAGCCTTGATGGGATACTGTAATGATTACTTCCTCATTTGGGATCATATCCTCATAGCTAAAGTCTTCCGCGTTATGCTCTATGATGGTTCTTCTTTCATCAGCATATCTTTCTCTAATTTCGGAAAGTTCCGTTTTGATGATGTCCATCCTACGTTCCTTGCTGGCAAGGATATCTTTTAGGTCTTCGATCAATACCATCAATTCATCATACTCATTTTGGATTTTTTCACGCTCCATGCCAGTAAGGCGCTGAAGTCGCATATCCAAAATGGCCCTGGCCTGAATCTCAGTAAGCTCAAATTTCTCCATCAAGCCATTACGTGCTGTTTCAGGATCTCTAGAACTTCTGATCAAGTTGATTACCTCATCAAGATTATCCAAAGCTATCAAATAGCCTTGTAGTATGTGAGCACGTTTTTCAGCTTCTCTTAGTTCATATTCTGTCCTTCTAGTTACCACCTCATGTCGGTGGTTGACATAATGCAGGATAAGATCCTTCAGGTTTAAGGTGTAAGGTCTGCCCTTTACCAAGGCAACGTTATTGATACTGAAAGAAGTCTGAAGTTGTGTTTGCTTGTATAGGTTGTTTAAGACTACATTGGCTATGGCGTCTCTCTTCAATTCATATACGATGCGCATTCCGCGACGGTCTGACTCATCTCTAATGGCCGAAATACCTTCCAACTTCTTCTCTTGAATTAATTGGGCAGTTTTTTCGATCATGTTGGCCTTATTGACCAAATAAGGGATTTCATTGATAATGATCATTTCTCTACCATTGTCTTTGTTTTCAATGGTAGCTTTTCCTCTCATTACTACTCGGCCCCTACCCGTTTCAAAGGCTGACTTCACACCATTATATCCATAGATAATCCCTCCTGTAGGGAAATCCGGAGCGATGATGTATTTCATCAATTCCTCAACGGTAATATCATTATTGTCGATATAGGCAATAATACCATCAACAACTTCTCCAAGATTATGTGGAGCCATGTTAGTGGCCATACCTACAGCAATACCTGAAGCTCCATTAAGAAGTAATGCTGGAATCTTTGCAGGAAGAACAACTGGCTCTTTTAAAGAATCATCAAAGTTCAGCTGAAAATCAACTGTTTCTTTATTGATATCAATAAGAAGTTCTTCAGCGATCCGCTTTAACCTTGCTTCAGTATAACGCATGGCTGCAGCATTATCACCATCAATGGAACCAAAGTTTCCTTGAGGATCAACCAATGGATATCTCAATGACCAATCCTGGGCCATCCTTACCATGGTTTCATAAACAGCACTATCACCGTGAGGGTGATACTTACCTAAAACTTCCCCAACAATTCTAGCTGATTTCTTATAAGGCTTGTTATGAAGGACGCCCAATTCTTGCATTCCAAAAAGGATTCTGCGGTGAACTGGCTTCATCCCATCTCTTACATCTGGAAGTGCTCTGGAAACAATAACCGACATCGAATAATCGATGTAGGCTCCACGCATTTCTTCTTCAATGTTAATCGGTATAATGTTCTCGTTTTCTCCTTGAGCCATATTTTATAATTCTCAATATAAGGTTGCAAGATAATAAAAAGAATAAGGTTTTAAAACACTATTTTCCCATTCAAAAGGTTTATTTAGGCCACTTTTAGTACCATTGACCCACCTTTCTGTTTTGCATGTTCCATATTGAACTTCCTCGATATTCTATACCATTGTGTAAGTGCCTCATTTTCACTCCACATCCGGGAAATTTACACCTTTTTGTACCTGGTAACCTTACTGCAACTCCTAGATTTACCGAGTAGAGATTTTGTTCTATCGTTTGCATTTCTTCCAATGCACTAATGTGGTAATTGAACTTTCTAAATTCAGCCGAAGGCTTTAGGAATACTTTCGTATATTCAGAAAAGTCTCTTTCGATTCTAAGACCCAAACCAAAATACGGCTCAGTAGCGCTTAAGGAATTATCATAGCTTTCTTGAATAGAAATAGAACCATACTCTCCTTCCAGTATAAATCTCCAAGGATAATCTTGTCTCATCCTAATCTTCTTTTCCGCTTGCATATAGGTATTTTGTGCACTATATTTTTTGTATTTCCAGTTTAATATGGCTCTTCTCCTTTGCGCATCAAAAAGCACTAATCCAACCGTTCCATATAGCTTGTCAAATACATATTTGTCATTTGTGAAATTGAACTGAAATTGGTCACTTGTAAGTGCTGACATGCTCCCAAACTCTCTTCCATATCCACCTCCAATGCTTAATATGCCAAACATATCTATTCTCACTCCAGCATTGAGGGGAATGGCTGAACTTTTGGAATCAAAAGGAATCAAGTCTCCCGTTCCAATATCTGAAGTGTTGCTTTCACTGTTAATAGGTACAATGGGGTAGCTTGCGGGTGTACTGCTTTGGAAATCCATTGTATTGAAATGTTGTCCATAGCCTGTAGATAACTCCAAACTGATCTTGCTAATGATTCCCCGGGTGGCATTTCCAATACCACTTTCGCTCTTTCTATTCTTGCTTTTTGCTTTCGTGTCTATTCCAAATAGATCTTCCTGCTGGGCCTGTAAGGGGAAATTGAGACACAGTAAAGCAATGATAAAAAGGGACAGCTGGAGACATTTATCCTGTAAACATAATGTCAATAATCTTGAAATATATCGAGGAGCTAAATTCTTCATAGGAGAAGTTGGTTTTCAATTTTGTGTTAGTTGGCACACAATTTAGATAATTTCATTTACAAGTAAAGGCTTCACTGAATTTCCTACTTATATTATTAACGAATTACCGACCATAAGACACAAAAAAGCCCTCCATAATTTGGAAGGCTTTTTGAAAATATATTTGTTTCAAAGCTTACTCAGCCTCTTCTTCTTCAGTACTTCTTGCACTTTTCTTTTCAGCTATCAAAGCATTTACTTTAGCTTTTACCTCTGGATCTGTTTTCATTGCGCTATTCACTTTGTTATAAGTAGCAGCTCCAAGGACCTCATCATCTTTTATCAATGAAATCATCCTTTCTTTGATCACATCAGAAAGTGAATTTTTAGTATCCATGATTTTGCTGTACTCCGCTTTTTCGTCTTCAGTAATTTCAATTTCTGTTAGCTTAGCATCATCTCCCCACGCATCCTTAATCTCATTGTATCTAGCCACATCAAATACCTCATTTTCTTTAATCATACTCTCCAGCTCTGCTTGTTTCACTTCCATAAAGTGATTAACAGAATCCTTCATTGATGCAAATTTCTCAATTTCTTCATCAGTCACTTCTTCCGCTTCTGTGTTTTCTTGCTGTGCCATTGCTGTAGCACTAAATAAACACAACATCAAGAATGCCAATCCAAATAAACGCTTCATCTTTTTTAATCTTTTTATTATTATCTAAACTTAACTAAATTCCAATAAAAGGGTTTAAAGCTAATTAAGCAAGTTTTCAATCTAAAAAAACACTATTTTTTTATTGGAAATAGTATTTATCCCATAATTGATTTAAGCTAAACAATTGATTGCTAGAGTTCCTTAAGTTCAGCTATTGTTTTGCTGGGATCGCTGGATTTGAATACAAAACTGCCCGCTACTAAAATGTCAGCACCCGCATCGATCAGTTTAGGTGCATTTTCCAGATTGACCCCACCATCTATCTCAATTTTTGTTTCAGCACCTGAAGCAGTGATGATAGCCTTTAAAGCTCTCACTTTAGCGTAAGTATGTTCAATGAACTTTTGCCCTCCAAACCCAGGATTTACTGACATGACAATCACTTGGTCAATATCTCTTATAATATCTCTTAAAAGTTCAACAGAACTATGTGGATTAATGGCTACCCCTGCTTTACAACCCAGTTCTTTGATGGCTTGAATGGTGCGGTGCAAATGAGGACAGGCCTCAAGATGCACTGAAATAACACTTGCTCCAGCATCTGAAAAACTTTTTAAATATTGATCTGGATTAACAATCATAAGATGCACATCCAGAGGTTTTTTGGCATGTACATTTATAGCTTCAACTACAGGCAGGCCGAAAGAGATATTGGGAACAAATACTCCATCCATGATGTCAATATGGATATAATCAGCACTTGACTCATTAAGCATTTCAATTTCAGATTGCAGATTGGCAAAATCCGAAGCCAATACTGATGGCGCTACAAGCGTACTCATATTTGGAATTACTTTTAATGTGAGCCTAAAGAAAGCAAAAAATAATTACAAAAATAAACCCTTCCGATCGCAACTTGCCCAACTTATACTAAAAAGAAAGCCACTTTATGATTAGTATCAAAGTGACTTTCTTTATGGAGTAGAGACTTTACTTTATGAGCAACTTGTGTCGTTCCTTGTTAAATCCTTCGTTTAATTCTATGACATAAAGCCCTGTGTGTATCGCTGCCAATTGGACTTCATAGGGCACTCTATTGGAATTTCTTGTTAGGGTGTTTTGCCCAATAACTTTTCCATTGGTATCAATCAAAGTGAAATCACACTGGGCGCTATTTCCAAACTGGATAAATAATTCTTCACCATTGACAGGGTTAGGATAGATCTTGGTTTGAAATTCTTCAAACTCTTCTTCTACATCCAATACTTCACCAAAATAGGCCAGGTCAAAATTTGGAATACCATACCCCAATTGATCATCTGGATTCTCTGCTTGGCTCCCACTCTTTAATAAGTAATGGATCAGTTCATCCTTTGTCCAATGTGGCCTTCCTTGCCATATCCCCGCTGCCAAGGCAGCTATTTGAGGAGCAGAAAAAGAAGTCCCACTAGCAGTAGAAGTATTATTACTTCCTCTCCAAAGTCTTACACCACTGCCGAGTGCAGACAAGTCTGGTTTAATTCTACCATCTGCTGTTGGGCCTATTGAGCTAAAAGAAGCCCTGCTCAGGTCTTTTGAAACTGCTCCAATTGCCAAGATTCCTTCTGCGTCCGATGGTGCTGTAATCGTTGTTTCAGATCCACCTCCTTCATTGCCTGCGCTGGAAACCACCAATATCCCTCTTTCTGCGGCCAAAGTGGCAGCTTGGGTGATTACTGCAGTTTTTCCATCCAAGTCAGACTTTTCATAATTCATGCTTGGATCATTGAAAGTGGTGTACCCCAAAGAACTATTGATGATATCCACACCTAGACTATCAGCAAATTCGGCCGCTCTTGCCCAGTTATATTCTTCAATTCGGTATTCCGAAGCAACATCTTCCGTGATACAAAGGATATAATTGGCATCGTAAGCACCCGATACAAGAGTATTGACATCATTCGCAGCAATCAATGACAAAGCTGAAGTACCATGAGTTTCTGTCCTATAAACACTTTCTGACCATGGGGTCACTAGGTCTTTAGTAGCAATAATTCTATTATCATCAAGAAGGTGCTTTAATCCTATGATTTCATCAGTATTCATAAAACCACCATCAAATACAGCTATTGTAATTCCTTTTCCCGTCAGTCCTTCACCATGCATTTCTGGCACTCCTAACAAACCATTTTGAAAAGCATAATCTTCTTCCGCCTTGGATTTTCCACGAACTTGAATACTAACAGGCATTTTAAGGATATTGGAATTGGAACTTCTTCCATTCATATAAAAACCTTTAGCAATCAACTCGACTCCATCTTCTTTCACAAATGGAAGCGCTTTGATTGCCTCAATTTGTTCTGCATTGGCCACTACAACAGATGCATTCATCCATTTGGAATGATATTGCACATTGTCCACCATGTCATCGATAATGTCAATGTATCTCTCCGCAACAGGTAAGTCTGTGCTATCTGCAAGTATACCTTCTCTTTCGCGACGATCCATGGCTTTTTGAGTCAAAAAAGCAGTTGGTTCATCAAGACTATATGTGTCCTGCGGTTTATATTTATATTTAATAGCATACCTGTCCTGTCCATAGGCCATAGTTCCTTGAAGGATGATTAAGGCTGTAGCTATGACCAGTCTTTTAATATTGTCCATTATTGATCAGTTTCAAATGAATAAAACGGCCACTATCGATAATTTGTTCACCTAGGCAATCATTTCTTGAACAGTAAGTGAGGACTTCTTTATACTCTTCAATCATTCCAACTCCTTTGGCATACACTTCATACCTATTGTCCCGTATGGTGATGAGGTCATCTTCGGTTTCTTGATACACCTTAGCGGTAGATTGATAAGTTTTACCCCCAACCTCATAGGCTTTTACCAATTCAAGGTTATAATCATCTTCATTAAGGGTGTTATAAGCATTTCCGTCCCAAACTATTGCTTGCTTCGGTGGAAAGACAAAACTTACGGTATATTGGTTTTCACTAGATCGGACCAAAGCATTTTGTTTTACTTGCAAAGTATATACCATGTGGTTTGACCAAGTGGTTTGATCTGTAGATTTTTCCCGGTTGACCAAATAAACAAGTCTTCCTTCTTCTCCTATGTAACTTTCTGAAATGACATCTCGGAAATAAAAATGTGAGGATTCACTATCATTTTCTCCATAAAAAATGGTTTCATCAACTTCATATATCCAAAACCTATTGACTTCTAGCGGCATATAATCATAACCTAAATCAATTGGTTCTGTTTCTTTTTGCTGACAAGCAGCAAGCAATATGATGAAACAAAAGAGTAAACTTGTTCGCATTCAGCAAGTAATGGTGATCTGCAAAAATACAATTTCCTATCAAAAAGTTAAAATTAATGTACCTAAATTTGAAAACCCACCCTTTAGGTATTTAGTAAAAGTCCCTTTTCTATTTATCTTTGGGCTCATTTAAAGTTAAATTAGCTAAAACATCAAATTGGAATGGCGCTTAAGACTTTTGTAAAAATAAGCACAGTAAATAACCTTAGCGATGCCAGATATTGCGCGGGAATGTATGTCAACCTGATGGGTTTCAACCTAGAGGAAGGAAACAAAGATTATTTGTCTCCTGAAAAATATAAGGAAATGACCGATTGGCTTTCTGGCTTGGAATATGTTGGAGAGTTTGAAGCCTCTCATCCTGACGCTATTTTAGAAACAGCCAAAACTTATGAGGGATTTAGCTATCTTCAGATTACAGAAGAATTACATCTTCCTATGCTCCTTAACTCCTCCTTTAATCTTATTTTAAAGCAAGAGATCAATAACGTGGAAATGTTGCAACATTTGTTGACCAAAGCGCCAAGCTTAAAGGAAAATAATGTCATACTACTTTTAGAATCTGATAGTCTAGAGCTTAAAGATGAAGTAAAAGATTTGATCAAGGCCATTGCTGAAAAGTGCAAAGTGTTACTCGGCTTTGGCTTAGATGCTGATAATATCAGTTCGCTTTTGGAAGAGCTCCCTGTTGAAGGAATCGCATTAAAGGGAGGTGATGAAATCAAACCTGGTTATAAGGATTTTGATGAATTGGCTGATATCTTGGAAGTATTGGAAGAAGAAGACTAGAAGCTTTTCTTAATCAATTAGAAGGGGCTGGATAATTTAATATCCAGCCCCTTCTAATTCTAATATATTTTAAGGTTTTTAAACCACCTTAGTTTTACCTGGTACAGCATGTGGGTATAGCCCATCTTCGTTAGGAAGAATTTTTGGCATGGCATCCCAAGCATAAGTATCCGGCATCAGGTCAATTTCTGAGTTGAAAGCTTCATCCCAAGTAATTTCTTTACCAGTATAGGTTGCATTTCTGCCCAAAATAGCGGTCATGGTACTCATAGCAGCTCTGGTAGCATCCTCATATACATACTCGCCATTTACTATAGCTCCAAACAACTTGTTATGTTCTTGTTGGTAAGGGTTGATGTTACCTTTGCCATCATGATCATAAATAACAGAATTATCTAAGCCCCAAATTTTCCCAACATTACCGGCATTCATATAAGCCCGCCCTTTGGTGCCAATGAATGATTCATCCACTTTGTTATCTGCTCCGGGGAAGTGACGACACTCACTATTGATAATGGTGCCATCAGCATAAGTCAATCGAATGGTGTGGTGATCAAAGATTTCACCAGTATCCAAACCAGTTCTGACCATTCTTCCACCAGTACCTTCAGCTTTAACAGGATAACCACCTTTCACCCAGTTGGCAATATCTAAATTGTGGACGTGCTGCTCTGTGATATGATCTCCACATAACCAGTTAAAGTAATACCAGTTTCTCATTTGGTATTCCATTTCTGTTTGTTCAGGTTGTCTGGCTCGGGTCCATACCCCTCCTCCATTCCAATATACATGACCTCCTACCACTTCACCAATGGCGCCGTCATGAATTCTGTTGATGGTTTCGATATAATTGTCTTGGTACCTTCTCTGAAGCCCCACGACAACATTAAGTTTTTTAGCTTTGGCCTGTTCCGCAGCTGCGATCACCTTACGGATTCCATTGGCATCCGTAGCCACTGGTTTCTCCATAAAGACATGCTTGCCCTGTTTGATGGCTTCTTCAAAATGCATAGGGCGGAAACCTGGAGGGGTAGCCAAAAGCACCACGTCAGCTTCCTTTATAGCATCTTTATAAGCATCAAAGCCTACAAATTTTTTATCTTCAGTTACTACTACCTTATCTGTTCCTATTTTAGTGGATAATGCTTTATAACTATCGTCCAGGCGATCCCTAAAGGCATCAGCCATGGCCACTAATTTTATATTTTGATCAGTACCAAATGCTTGGAATGCAGCACCTGTTCCACGGCCGCCACAACCGATCAAAGCAATCTTTATCTCGTCACTACCTTGAGCGTATGCTTTCGGTAATGTAAAGGGACTTAACATGGCTCCACCGGTAACGAGAGCAGTAGTTTTAAGGAAGTCTCTTCTTTCATTCTTTTGTTTAAGGTTCATGTTATTTATAGGTTTTATGATTAATAGTCATCAATAGGTGCTTGATTATAGTAAGCCATGATCTCCTCTTCTGAAGGAGTAACCAGTGGCCTCACCACTCTAATGCCAAGAAATGGTGCTTCTGGGAACCACCATTGGCTTTTAGGAATTTGTGGATCAATTTGCTTCCAATCTGGTGTGGAATAAAAACGCTTACTGCTTCTCAATTCATCTGCCTCACTGACAAAACTCCCTCCTCTTATAGCTCTAGGGTAAAGCTCTTCGGTAGTTTGAACGGGGTTTTTATCAAGTCCATTAGAGCTTGGATAACTAGGGACATAAGCGTCATTGGTCCACTCCAGAACATTTCCATATATATCATATAGATCCCATGGATTAGGCTTCTTTTGACCTATTTCATGGGTAGTTTCTTCACTGTTTTCTTCATACCAAGCATATTCTTTTAATTGGCTGCCATCATCACCAAAGAAATAAGCGGATTCACTTCCAGCTTTAGCGGCATACTCCCATTCAGCCTCAGTAGGTAATCTATAGAAAACACCTGTTTTAGTGTATAACCATTTACAAAACTGGATGGCTCCATATTGGGTCATTCCAACAGCGGGCATATTTTCCTTTCCCATACCAAAAGTCATATCCAAATAAGGAGTTGATGGACGTGTCAACCCATCCACTTCAGGACTCAATGCCTTTTCACTGACAGAAGCCTCATAATTTTTATTTAGAAACAATTCGAAGATATCCCAAGTAATTTCATGCTTTCCCATCCAAAAAGCATCTAAAGCTACTTTTCTTTGAGGCCCCTCATCACTCTCTCTGCCCTTTTCTGCTTCTGGGCTACCCATTAAAAACTCCCCAGCAGGAATTGGGGTTAATTCGAATGACAAATTAGTATTGGGAATCTCTTGTTGATAAGCTTTGAAATCAACAGAATTAATATTGGCTTTGTCTTGACTTGGCAGAATTCCTCCTGCCAAAACTAGCGCTACAGCAAACTTATTCAGCAACATAATTAATTTAGGGTTTCAATAAATTCACACCCAATATAAGAACTAATTACAGAATGGCATGCCCGTTTGTATAATTATTATGGTTCCAAAATATTTTTTTGAATTCTTACGTATTAATGCAAGCTATCAGTATTCGAAAGGTTACATTTTTCCAATAAAAGTACAAAAACCAGTAAATAATCATCATCACTACATTTGTAGTGATGATGACTTTATTTAGCGATTAAATTCTTATTGATATCCATATTATATGCCAACAGCTTTAGAATTTAAATATTATTTGTAAAAGAATGCATATATTCTTTGTGGCCTGATTGGTAATTTTCATAGTACCTTAAAGGAATCAGTTTATTGATAAGCAAGTGGATAAACATGTAATGATATGTATCAAAGGAAGCTTTTTAATATCTTGTTTTTTAGTAACTTGAAAAGAGAAAACAAATAATTTTCTCAATATTTATTTTAACTAACATAAGCCCTAAACAGCATGAACAAACCTGATCAATTTGTTAATAATAATCCTCTTCAAAATCTTGAAGATTGGGAGAATGATTTAAAAGAGCGTTACCCTCAAACTGAAGAAGAGTCAGACAATAAAGACGGTTATCGAAACTATAGTAATGGAAGCAGACAGGACACTGTTAGAGAATTTTACCGCTTGAATCATCAATATCAAACCTATGACTTCGTACAGCAAAAAGAGCAGGAATTCCTCCAGTTCAACAAACAAGAAATGGGATTTTGGGAGGCAGTTGATTTTCTAAACACCTTAGTAGATGATTCTGATCCTGATACAGACCTAGATCAATTGCAGCATTTGTTACAAACCTCAGAAGCTATTAGGGCTGATGGGCATCCAGATTGGTTCGTGCTCACCGGGTTTATACATGATTTTGGCAAAGTGCTGTGTCTATTTGGAGAACCTCAGTGGGCCGTGGTAGGCGATACATTTCCGGTAGGCTGCCAATTTTCTGATAAGATTGTGTTTCCAGAATTTTTTGAAAACAATCCTGATTCAAAAAATTCTGAATTCAATAGCAAATATGGAGTCTACTCACCTAATTGTGGCTTGGATCTGGTAAAAATGTCCTGGGGACATGATGAATACCTTTACCAAATGGTCAAAGATTATTTGCCTGAACCGGCGCTTTATATGATCCGTTACCACTCTTTTTACCCACAACATAAGGAAAATGCTTATGATCACCTGATGAGCCAACATGATCATAATATGTTTGATTGGGTAAAAAAATTCAACCCTTATGATCTTTACTCTAAAGTCCCCACTCCTCCAAATGCAAAAGAATTAAGGCCCTATTATGAAGACCTGGTGGCCAAATACCTTCCTGCAAAATTAAAGTTTTAGCAGTTTAGCAGATAGAATCAAAAAGCCCTTCATTTCAAAAATGAAGGGCTTTTTGATTCCAATACAATTCTCCTTATTCAATGTCCAAATCCCATTCTTCATTCATTTGGGTAATGGCATGGTGCGCGGTCATATCAAACTGGCAAGGCACTACAGAAGCATAGTTATTGGCAATGGCCCATTCATCATTATCTTCTCCTTTATCAAAATTCACAAAGTTTCCAGCCATCCAAAAATACTTTCTACCATTTGGATCAAAGCGCTCATCAAACTCCTCTTGCCATTTGGCCCTGGCCTGGCGGCACAATTTTATTCCTTTAATTGGTTCGTTTCTTTTGGGAGGAAAGTTCACATTCAAAGCAACACCTTTGGGCATTCCATGTTCCAATACCTGTTTTGCAATCTTAAACACGTAATCTTCCACGTGAGAAAAATCTGCTTTGGAGCTATAGTCACACAAACTAAAACCTATGGAAGGATACCCTTCAATTGCTCCTTCAATTGCAGCAGACATAGTACCTGAGTATAATACACTTATAGAAGTATTACTACCATGATTAATTCCGCTAACTATTAAATCTGGCTTGCGGTCATTAAAAACATAATGTTTGGCCAACTTCACACAATCTGCAGGTGTACCACTGGACTTATAGGCCTCAACATCATCAAAAATTTCCTCTTCGTCTAGCCGAAGCGTGTTGCCGATGGTAATCGCATGTCCCATACCGGACTGAGGACTGTCTGGAGCAACCACTACCACCTCGCCCAACTTTTTCATTACATTCACCAATACACGAATTCCCCGTGAGGTAATACCATCATCATTGGATACTAGAATCAACGGTTTTTTCATTAAAATATATTTTAAAGTTGATGTCTGATTAAAAATTCTTCTTGGTCAAATTTAAGGAAAGTTGTTACAATAAACCCACCAAAACAAAGAATGATGAACGGGCAGTCCATCATTCTTAATTATTTGACCTTAATTTAAATACTTACTCTTTTAACTGATTATAATAAGCGGTTATACGCAACAAATCTCCCCTTCTATCATGGGACAACCTGTTTTTGCGCATGTACAATTTCACCTCATCTTCCCTATCTTCCATATAGTTAAGCAGTTCTTTTTTCTTTTGGCTGTATTTGGTGATTTCACCTTCTGCCAAGAAATAAAAGTCAAAAGCCAATTTGCTGGAATTGGTCATAGGCGGACCGTACATAGGTGACATGTACATGCTGTACATTCCCATACTTCTTGGGTCACTGGTAATATATTCCCTACACAATAATGTAATATCGGGACCATCGGTAAGGAGTTCAAAAAAGATAGGAACCGCATAGTCATTGTTATTTATATCGTAAGGAAGACTATAAAAAGTCCTAATTCCTCCATAATACTCATCAAATATCTCGAACCTAGTAATGGAAGAACTACTGTAGGTTTGGACGCTTTGACTCTGTAACTGCACAATATTATTATCCAAATCGTATTTTAGCTTTCCTTTATAAACTTCTCCATCACTCAGGTACAAGGTACCATCATGCCATACTTGGGAAGGAAAATTCTGAGCATCAACATTTTGCACAGCAATGAATACGAAAAGAAATATATACAGCAGTTTTTTCATGACGATTAAGGCATTGATTCTAATTAGACTAACGAAATTAATGACGGATTAGTTAGTCGAAACGTCTCAATTTATACTAAAAGAGCCCTGTTTTTTCAGGGCTCTTTGTTTATTTCATCTTATTGATCTCTTTTTTGAGAATCTGATGACCCATTTTGTCCCTTTTGGTGGTAAGGTATTTTTCATTATGACTGTTTGGGCTGATCTCCAACGCTACGGTATCAACAATCTCCAAGCCATAACCTAGTAAACCTGCTCGTTTAGTTGGATTATTTGTGATCAACTTAATTTTGGAAACACCCAAATCCCTTAAAATCTGTGCCCCAACACCGTAATCTCTCTTGTCCATAGGGAAACCCAATGCAAGATTAGCTTGAACCGTATCCATTCCTTCCTCTTGCAGTTTATAGGCTTTGAGTTTGTTGATCAGACCAATGCCTCTTCCTTCTTGATTCATGTATAGCACAATTCCCTTACCTGCTTTATTGACCATTTCCATGGCACTATGAAGTTGAGGACCACAATCACACCTGCAAGATCCAAATATATCACCCGTCACACAAGAAGAATGAACCCTTACCAAAATTGGCTCCCCTTCCTTCCACTCACCTTTGATCAGGGCCATGTGGATTTCATCAGTATTGGTTTGTCTAAAGGCTACCAAATCAAAATCTCCCCATTCCGTAGGCATGTCTACACCTATTTCACGCTTGATCAATGATTCGTTTTTAAGCCTGTAAGCTATGAGATCCTTGATACTCACAAACTTTAAGTTGAACCTCTGGGCTACTTCAATCAAATCCGGAACCCTGGCCATGGTACCATCTTCATTCATAATTTCTACCAAAACACCAGCGGGATACAAACCTGCCAATCTAGCCAAGTCAATCGCTGCTTCGGTATGACCTGTTCTTCTTAGCACACCTCCCCTTTTGGCCTTTAGAGGAAAAATATGCCCTGGTTTTCCCAGTTCATCAGGATGAATATTATCATCAATTAATGCTTTGATCGTTTTGGCCCTGTCACTAGCTGAAATTCCAGTCGTACAACCATGCCCGATCAAATCAACAGAAACAGTAAATGGCGTTTCATAAGCTGCTGTATTTCTGCCAACCATCAACTCCAAGCCCAACTCCTCACAACGGTCTTCTATAATTGGTGCACAAATCAAACCCCGACCGTGGGTTGCCATAAAATTGACAATCTCCGGCGTTACTTTTTCAGCTGCACATACAAAATCTCCTTCATTTTCACGATCCTCATCATCTACCACAATGACCACTTCACCAGCTTTTATCGCTTCAATTGCCTCTTCGATGGAATCTAATTTAATTTCTTCAGCCATAGTATTTTATTGAATGGTCAATTTAGTGTGCAAAATTACACTCTTTATTGTCTTAAACCGAGAAAGACGGTATTTAGTTTGGTCTATCTGGACTTTACGGTTCCAAGTTGCTTATTGATTTCTTTCAATGATTCGTTCAATGCCATCAGAACCATTTGAAAGTCTGACACTTCATCAATATTCCCATTTTCTTCGGCAACCCGTATTTTTTGAATGGTTTCATCCACCATCTTTTCCAGGACCCTTCTCTTTAAGCGGTGAATCTCGTTGAAAGTGGTTTTGGACAAATCATCAGACTCCCTGTTAGTATAGATCAAATGCTTGAGTTGCCAGTTGTCGGACATCTCATGTCGATTGGATATCATGTTGATCACCTCAGATTTTACATCACTGTCATCTAACTTAATAAAGTAATCAGCATTGGGTAAAACACCTTTTCGTAAAGCTCTTTTATATTCAATAAGGATCTTTTGATACAAAGGTGTCTGAAATTCCAAGTCCCCAGTCTCTTGGATAAGGTATTCACAAACATGCAGGTCTTCGGATATTTTTTCAAAACCATAGGTAACCAAAAGTCTCAGCATTTCCCTTTCTTGACCAGCCAAAACATCCTTAGCGGAAAGTTTAGGCTTTTCCTCTGGAAGAAAAGCTTCAAATGGTGTATCAGCATCTTGAGGAGGTGGGCCCGGAGAAAATTTATCTTTGGGCTTTGCATAGGTCTCTTTTTGTCCTTTCAGAAGAATCTTATTGAGCTCGGCCAAGACTATTTCTTCCTCCATTTGGAGCAGCTTGGCAGATTCCTTTACATAAACCGCACGGGTAATTGGATCAGGAATCTTGGAAACACTCTGCACAACCTGTCTAACTGTGTCTACTCTTTTAATAGGATCATGCTTCGCCTCCTCTTCATACAGCTCAATTTTAAACTCTATAAAATCCCGGGCATGCTCATTCAAATAAGTTTGAAAAGCTTCTGACCCAACTTTCCTAGAATAACTGTCAGGATCATCCCCATCAGGGAATACAACAGCTTTTACATTCAACCCTCCTTCCAACAACATATCAATACCTCTCAACGAAGCCTTGATACCTGCAGCATCACCATCATAAAGTACCGTCACATTATCGGTAAACCGCTTGATCAGCTTAATCTGATTTTCTGTCAATGAGGTACCCGAAGATGCAACTACGTTTTCTATTCCAGAAAGGTGCATTGAAACCACATCGGTATACCCTTCGACCAAATAGCAATTGTCTTTGCTCCGAATAGCTTGTTTGGCTTGGTACATCCCATAGAGCACATCACTCTTATGGTAAACAGCCGTTTCCGGCGAGTTAATATACTTGGGTTGCTTTTTGTCATTGGTGAGAATCCTTGCTCCAAAAGCAATGGGCTTTCCCGCGAGGTTATGGATCGTAAAAACCACCCTTCCTCGAAATCGATCGTATTTCCGGCTTGGATCCCCTTCTTTTTGGAGGATCAGGCCTCCCTTAAGCAAAATATCTTCGGAATGACCCGCTTTTGTCGCTGTCTTGTGCAAGGTATCCCAGCTGTCCATGGCATATCCTAAGTCAAACTTTTCAATAGTGGCTTGATTAAAGCCTCGCTCCTTAAAGTAACTTAAACCTATGGACTTGCCCTCATCCGTTTGCAATAGGTTTTTATGGAATAAGTCCCTTGCAAAAGCCTGGACTATGTATAAACTCTCCCTTTCGTTGTACGCTTGGACTTCCTCTGGAGTCGCCGTGTGGTCCTCTTCTACTTCAATGCCATATTTTTGCGCCAACTGTTTGATAGCCTCATTAAAGCCAATACCTTCCACTTCCATGACAAACTGAATGGCATCACCAGAAGCCCCACAACCAAAGCATTTATAAATCTGCTTGGCAGGAGAAACGGAAAATGATGGAGATTTTTCATTATGAAATGGACAACAGGCCCAAAGGTTCTGTCCCTTTTTCTTTAGGGGCACATAGTCATTGACCACCTCTTCAATATCCGCCCTATCCTTGACTTTTTCTGTTGTAATATTACTTAATGACATGCTGTATTGGGAATAAATCCAAAGATAAAAAAGTATTATGAAAATAGACTTCCTAAAGGACGCGCTTAATAGAAACTATTACTTAAAGTAAAGGGTTATAGTGTTAAAAAATTAAAAGGGTTGAAGCCCGATTACCTAATGATCATCGATTAAATCAATGAAGTCAAAATATAGATATTAGGTTCAACAGTTTTAAAAAGGATTATTAAGCACTAAATTGCGCAAAATTTACCCTACGTAATGATTATAAGTAAAGAAAAGGTACTTAAAGCCCTCTCCACAGTAGATGATCCGGATCTGAAAAAGGATTTGGTAACACTGGGTATGATCCAGGATATTGTGATTGAGGGTGATAAATTAAGTTTCAAAGTAGTACTTACCACCCCTGCTTGCCCTCTCAAGGAATTGATCAAAAGTAAGTGTGTTGAAGCATTGGAGAAGGAATTTGGTGAAACTATTGAATTGGATATTTTCATGACTTCCAATGTAACCACGATCAGAGACAATGCTCCCTTACTACCAAAAGTGAAAAACATCATTGCTGTGGCCTCTGGTAAAGGCGGTGTGGGTAAATCAACTTGTTCTTCCAATTTGGCAGTGGCCCTGGCAGCTACTGGTGCCAAGGTGGGCTTGATCGATGCAGATATTTCAGGGCCTTCAGTTCCTACTATGTTCAATGTAGAAGGTGAACAACCCGCTGTTAAACAAGAAAACGGGAAGAATATTATCATTCCTATAGAGCAATATGGTGTAAAATTGATGTCTATCGGCTTTTTGACTCCTGCAGACAGTGCAGTAGTTTGGAGAGGTCCAATGGCCAGCTCAGCGCTAAAGCAATTTATTGCAGATGTTGAATGGGGTGAATTGGATTATCTATTGATCGATCTGCCACCGGGCACTTCCGATATTCACCTCACTATGGTACAAACAGTACCAGTAACTGGTGCTGTAATTATTACTACCCCGCAAAAAGTAGCACTAGCAGATGCTACCAAGGGGTTATCCATGTTTAAACAGCCCCAAATAAATGTTCCCGTTTTAGGTGTTGTGGAAAATATGGCTTATTTTACACCAGAAGAATTGCCGGAAAATAAGTACTATTTATTCGGCAAAGAAGGTGGTCAGCGACTGGCTAAAAAATTCGAAGTGCCTTTCCTTGGGGAAATTCCTATTGTTCAAAGCATTAGAGAAAGTGGAGACAGCGGCTTCCCTGCTGTATTGAAAGAAGGTGTTACCCAAAAGGCATTTACCGAGTTGGCTGAAACAGTAGCCAGACAAGTGGCCATTAGAAATGCAGAAAGAAATAAAACAAAAATAGTACAGGTTAATACCTAGATATAATAAAATGGAAACTGAACTGATAGGAAAAATAGAAACAGCATTGGATACGATTCGCCCTTATTTGGAGGCTGATGGTGGCAATGTGAAAATTGTGGGGCTTACAGAGGAAATGGTATTGCAACTGGAGTTGACTGGTACCTGCAGTTCATGCCCTATGTCCACCATGACCTTAAAAGCAGGTGTTGAGGAAGCGGTCAAAAAAGCCATTCCTGAGATCAGCAAGGTGGAAGCCGTCAACATTTCTGTTTCAGAGTAAATGAAAAGCGATTTTTAAGAAAGAGTTAATGAAAAGGATATTACTGATTTTAAGGATAAAGTTGGTTTTATCCTTTTTCTTCTTTTTAAACACCAGCATTTTTGCCCAAAATATTACCCCTCGTTTTTATAACCAAAATACCATCAGCAGTAATGGGGATAAGTGTGCCACTCCCCTAGTTGAAGCTCAACAACTTCAGGAATTGGGATTGTTTGGTTCAAAGGAATATTTTGAATCTTGGATAAATGATAAGATTGAAAGCAGAAAAAAAAGCTTAAGTTTAAGAACTGCTGCCGATGAAGTAAGGGTAATTCCAGTAGTTGTTCACGTGATCCACAATGGAGAAGCGATTGGCAATGGCGCCAATATTCCACTGTCACAAATAGAGGCACAGATCAGGATTCTAAATGAGGACTTCAGAAGACAAAATGCTGACGCAGCCAATACGCCTGATGAGTTTCAAGGTGTCGCTGTAGATGCACAAATTGAATTTGTCTTGGCCAAACAAGATCCAAGGGGGCTCCCCACTTCAGGTATCAATAGAGTTCAAGGCACCAAAGCCGTTTATAGCCAAAGCGATGCAAGCTTAATAAGCTCCTTTTCTTATTGGGATTCAAATGATTATCTTAATCTCTGGGTGGTGCCCATACAATCCCCCTATATAGGTTATGCGTCTTTTCCTATATCGGACTTAGATGGTTTAAATTTCTCTCCCAGCTCCAAAGAAACCGATGGTGTCACAATTGATTATCGCTATTTTGGTTCTGGAGGAAATGCCTCCTCTTCATCACTAGGAAGAACAGCCACGCACGAAATCGGCCACTTTTTTGGACTCAGGCACATTTGGGGTGATGGGGATTGTTCTGTCGATGATTTTGTAAATGACACTCCCAATCAGGAAAGCTCCAACAATGCCTGTAACAGCACAGTAAGGACGACTTGTGGTTCAAGGGACATGATCCAAAACTATATGGATTATACGCCTGATGCGTGTATGAACTTGTTTACAGCTGGTCAACTGGAAAGGTTTGATGTAGTGTTGTCCAATAGCCCGAGAAGGGTTTCATTGGTAAATGGTAGAGCCACCCTAGAGCCTGAGGTATTCTCACTTGATTTGGCCTTGGATAAAATCAGGGTACCTCAAGATTACATTTGTTCCAATACAGTAACACCGCAAGTGGAAGCTTTCAATGGAGGTACTACTACCTTGACCAGCGCAGTAGTCAACATCTCTCTCAATGGAAGTGTCATGGAGCAAAAGACATTTACTTTTGACCTTGATCAAGGAGATACTTTTACCTTTACATTTGATCCTATCGATATTCAAAATGATGGTAATGAGTTTGAAGTCAATGTAATTTCAGTCAACAACAAAACAGATGAAAACCCAGGAAATAACCGCTTGACTTCCTCTCCTATCGTTCAACCAAATCTTGTACTTCCTTATACTTACTCAGCAGGAGACGTCAATGATATTTGGTCCATAAGGAATGATGATGAAGGAATTACTTGGAGACAGGAACAGCTGACGCTAGATGGAGTCAGTCAGGAAGCACTACTAGTCAATTTTTACAATTATGAAACTGATGGAGAAATGGATTATTTGATTACTCCTCAAATAAACCTTTCCAACACACCTAATGCCCAGCTAACTTTCAAAATGGCTTATGCCACTTATCCGGAAGATGGCCTGGACGACAAGTTACTTATTGGCATATCTACTGACTGTGGCAATACATTTGATTTAGTGAATGCCCCTTACGATAAGTCTCAAGGGACTTTGGAAACAGCCTCTTCCACGTCAAATGAATTTATCCCAACTTCTGAAAGCGCTTTCAGAACCGAAGTAGTAGATTTAAGTGATTATGCTGACTATGGAAACATAAGAATTGCTTTTATCTCTATTAACGGCTACGGCAACAATTTATACATCAAGGATATTACCATCAACACCAACCAAGTAATCAGCTATGGTTTTAAGATCGATGAAGTACTAAGCCCTTCACCAATTACAGATGGCAGTCAGGAAAATGAAGTGCTGAATGTAAGCAACACAGGTAACTTGGTGATTAATTCTTTCCTTTTGGACAGAACGATCAATGGCTCGGAGCAATCCACCTTGATTGCAGATGGCATCACCTTAAATCCAAATGAAACAATTACAGTAGAACTTCCAAATGCACTTACAGATGGATTAAATGAGGTTCAATACACCATTTCCAAACCTAACTTTGACCAAAATCCAAATACTGAAAGCAGTTTGATGCGTTACTACTATCAAGATAATGCCGAATTAGCCATTCCTTGGAGACAAAACTTTGACAATAACAGTTCCATAAGTCCTTGGGTAAGTGTGAACCCTGAAAGTGGGGCCACTTCTTGGGAGTTAGTTGCCAAAGAAACTGGAGAAAGTGGAGATAACCTGGCTAATCTTCGCGAGCAATCCAATGAAAACTCCTATTGGATTGGTACACCTGTAATGGATTTAAGCGGTACAAGTCGGGCAAGTGTCTTCTTTGATCGTGCGGCTAGCGGAGTGGAAACTAACACCCAAATGACCGTATTGCTTAGCCAAGACGGTGGTGTCACATTTTCAGAAGAAATGACCTCTTTTACCGGTGAGGAACTTAATACCATAAACGGTGAAGCGCCTGTTAACCCTAATACACCAAGTGAGTTTGTAAGGGAGTTTATTGATCTTTCTGACTACACTGGTTCTGGATTTGAAAAAGTTAGACTGGCCTTTGTGGTTGAAAACGGAAACAGTGAAACCAATCCAGTTTATTTGGACAATATTGAATTTTATCTTGAAAACAATCCTGAACCAGTGAACCCGGGCTTGGGCAATGCCAAGGTCTACCCTAACCCAGCCACTGACTTATTCAATATTGTCTTTAACCTGGATGATTTCGAAGATGTCCGCATTCAAGTGATCAGTTCTTCTGGCCAATTGGTACATGATGTTATTTACCCAGGAACACTCAATCAGACTTATAGCTTTAGCACTGAACTGTTTGCCAAGGGAGTATTCATCATCAAAATTCAAAGTGATGACCTTTCCCTTACAAAAAGATTAATCATTCAGTAGCATTTTAGTTTTTAAATAAAGATGAAACTTTAACGCTTTTTAGTAATTTTTGGCACACTTATTATAGTTTTACATGCTATTATTTGTGGTAAAATCATTCCATGAAGCCAAAATTAAAATTACCTTTACCTAAGGAAATATAACCAAGTAAATTGTCAATGAGCACTATTAAAGAAGGTTCCAAGAAAGTTATTGTCCATATTGCCTTAATATTGGGCTTATTGTTTGCGGTCCTATTCGTATTCTTTCAGATTTACCTCCCTGGATATACCAACCACGGAGAATCGGTAACTGTACCAGATTTGGAAAATTTCCACTATAGCGAAATTGAAAAATACTTGGAAGCACGTAATTTGAGGTATGAAATCACTCCTGACAGTGGTTTCGTAGCAGATGCTCAACCTTTGGCAGTACTTAAACAGAATCCCCGACCTGGTGCAAAGGTCAAAAGGGATAGAAAAATCTACATTACCTTGAATGCTGAAAATGCACCTTTGATAAAAATGCCTAATTTGGTTAACAGTCCTATCAAAAATGCACAAGAAGTATTGGCCAATTACGGACTGATAAGGGGAGAAATCATTTACACACCTGACATTGGACACAATGTTGTTTTAGAACAAAAATTTAGAGGCAGATCGATCAAAGAGGGATTTGAGATCCCGAAGGGTTCCCAAATCGACTTGGTCGTTGGTGATGGACTTGGCAAGCAGAGCCTGGCCATTCCAAACGTAGTAGGAATGGATGAAGAAGAAGCAGAAATTGCCATTGTTGGATCTGGCTTAAGGTTGGGCCGTATCAATTATGTGACCACCGATACCGTACCTAAAGGTACTATTCTTAAACAGTTGCCTCCATCTGGTATTCAAGCAAAAACAGGTGAATTGATCGATTTATGGGTTTCTGAGCTGGGAGTCGATATAAATTTTTAAATGAATAGAAAGACTTATATAATTCTACTTTTTTCCTTACTGTCGACTTTGATCTATTTTCCATCAAAGGCACAGTTGATACAGCTTCCTGTAAATCATACAGGTTTTAAAAACAAAAACATCACTCAAAGGGCAAGGCTAATGGCAGATACTTTGTCCTTGCCTTTTTGGGATGACTTTTCATCCGGCAGCTTGGATTCAACAAAATGGATCAATCAAGGAGCCAATGTGTCCCTGAATGTAGGCATTAATGCACCTAGCTTGGGTGTTGCCCTTCTGGATGGAGTTAAAGCCAATGGCCAACCTTATAGTACGGATATTACCCAATCCGGAGTAACAGACCAGTTAAGCTCTCAATTCATCAACCTGAAAGATATTGAAGCTATATCGCAACAATCCATTTACCTCAGTTTCTTTTGGCAAGCAGGTGGAAAGGCAGAACTCCCTGATGCTTCAGATTACTTGGAATTACTATTCTTGGACAGTTTGGGTAATTGGAACCAAGTATGGATACAGCAAGGAGGTCAGGATGTTCAGGAATTCAAACAGGAAACTATCCAGGTCAATGGCATTTTCCTTCATGATCATTTCCAATTCAAGTTCCAAAGTGCCGGAAGAATGGCAGGGCCTTTTGATAGCTGGATGATAGATTATGTTTACATCAATGATGGTAGAAACAGCAATGATTTATACTATCAGGACCGTGCCCTAACCCAATTGAACAGTAACTTTTTGGGAAAATATGCGGCTCTTCCACTTTATGAGTTTAATAATTTGCCAGACACAATCCCTCAGCCTATCACTAACCAATTTTTCAATTTAAATGATCGGTTTAGGGCCATGGAATATTCCATTGAAATAAGAAATAAAGCAACTTCAGCACCCATAATGGTACTTAATAGCAATACACCTTTTAACCCAGTACCATTGGCCAACGAAAGAAGGGACTTTAGCAGCGCGGCCCCAGGGGATTGGAACCTGGAAGAAGTTACAGAAGAATTTGAAATGGAAAGTTGGGTCTATCTTAGTTCGGGTGACAATTACTTGATTGAGGCGATCAATGGATTAGATACCACTTACCATACAAGTGTTGACTTTAGGCTTAATGACACCATAAATACCGCCATCCCAATCAAGGACTTTTATGCTTACGATAGAGGTACTGTAGATTATGCAGCTGGAATCAATCAGCGATCCGGAATGATTGCGATAAAATACAACACTTCTGCTCCAGCCTTTATTAATGCCATTAGCATCAATTTCACCAATGCCGCCCAAAGAGGTAATGCAGTGGACTTGATGATTTGGTCATCACTGGAGGAAAACCCTTTATTTACCAAAGAAGTAATCATCCAAGAAAAGCCTTCCTTAGAAGCTTTTACAAAATTTGAACTGGATACTGCCATCAGTGTAGAAGGAGACTTTTACGTAGGTTTTATGCAGTTCACGAATGAGTTTATACAAATCGGCTTAGACAAGTCCAATGATACTTCAGGTGAAGTCATGTACAACACATCAGGTACTTGGCAGCCCAATACTGAGGTCTTAGGTTCTTTGATGATTAGGCCCCATATGCAAACGACAGGTCCAGAGGTGCCTGAAACACCCGGCGAGACAGATAGAATAAAAGCCTATCCAAACCCTGCCACCGAGCAAAGGATTTTTCTGGAAGGAGAAATGGATTTGGTAAAAATGTATGATGCCTTTGGCAGGGAAATAAATATAGATATCATACCTTCGGAAAAAGGTAAAATCATTAATTTTACAGGTAATCACAAGGGAGTGTACCTGATCAAAGTATGGAATAAAAACACTCCTCAATCAATCAGAATTTTAGTAGAATAATTATGGAAGACATTACGGTAGAAGAATTAAAAGAGCGATTGGACAATAAGGAATCGTTTGCCTTTTTAGATGTTCGTGAAGAATGGGAATACGAGGAAGATAACCTTGGTGCCAATAATATTCCGTTGTCCCAGTTACCAAATGCTTTGGGTGAGTTGGAGGAATACAAAGACCAGGAACTGATCGTTCATTGCCGCTCAGGTGCAAGAAGTGGAAATGCGAAGAAGTTTTTAGAAACAAAAGGTTTCACCAAAGTCAGAAATGTCCTAGGAGGCATTATGGCATACAGAGAATTAGAAGAAGAGTAGGCAAAACCTACTCTTTTTATTTTTCCAACTATAGGATGCACCATTAGGCTATCTGGAATGGTTGTGGTGTAAAGCACAGGATAAATATGATAATGGCCAGCCAAGCCAATACTTTTCTTGGCGGGTTGATAGGTTTCCCATCCCTTACTGGAGGATGCTCAATTCCAATCAGCCTTCCCAAAATAAATGCAAAAAACAACCAACCACTGTACCCTTCCAAATGTGGGTAAAAATAGAGCAGCACGTATTGCAATGTCACAATACTCAAGGTTAAGGTCCATTTTGTCTGGTTTTTAAGGCTGGACTTCCTAAAGCAGATATAAATAAAGATCACATAAAGCGGCAAAGCAAAAATCAAATAACTGGTTCCTTCATAGGGGTTAACCATCCCCAAGCCAGCAAAGAATAAAAATACCGTGTAGAAACTAAGACTAATCTTCCGGTGATGTTTAGGAAACAATCCAAACACCACATGGCCCCCATCCAGCTGCCCGATGGGCAAGAGATTCAAGGCAGTAAAAAACAAGGCCAAATACCCGGCAAACAAATATGGGTAATGAATTACCTCACTCATGTCGGGCATTTTATCAGGATCTGCCAAAAGCTCTTGCATACCATAAAAAAGCAGATTGTAGCCCAATTGAATATTTACTCCCCCACTCTCTTCCAGAGAATAATCAGGGTCAAGATATTCTGGATGAATTTCATAAATAAAGTCAGCATCAGGAAGATTTTGAAACCCATATACCAACACACCAAAGGCAATAATAAAACCTGCCAAAGGGCCAGCCACACCTATATCGAAGAACTTTTTACGACTACTGACAAAGTCCTTCATTTTAATAATCGCCCCCATGGTCCCAATAGATGGAGCGCCTAGAAAGCCTAACCAAAAAGGAATAAAAAATGGTAAGGAAGACTTTACCTTATGATGGATAGAAGTGAATAAATGCCCCAATTCATGTATCAATAGAATCCCAACGAAGGGAATGGAAAAGGCCATGGACTGGACAAAGTAGTCCCAAGTAAGCGGCATTTCATCAGAAAGAATGCTTCTTCCAAACAACCACTCTCCACCTGCCAAGGTAGTACACACAAATGTGACAATAAACAGTAAACTGTGCTTAAGGTATTCTTTATTACTGTACATCAGAAAAGTAATCCATCAGGGCATTAGGGTGATTAATATGGCAGGTTCGAAGTCCTACCTTTTCTGCTCCGAGCAGGTTGGGTGCCGTATCATCAAAAAACACCCCTCTATCTGCTGGCATCCCGATATGATCCAAAACTTTTTCATAGATAATAGTATCCGGCTTACGGCAACCCATCTCATGGCTTAAAAATACATGATCAAAAAGTTCTTTAAAACTAGCAATACCAGTATCCTCTAATAAAATTTCCTCGACCCTTTTGAAATGAATGCCATTGGTGTTGGACAACATATAGACAGGATGAGATTTTCTTAAGTACTGAAGCAATTCTATTTTCTGCATGGGTATTTTTCCCAACATCGCATTCCAAATATTATCGATTTCTAAATCACTCCAGTCCTTTTTAAAGGCATTTCTGATTTCTGATCTAAAAGTAGCGTCATCGATTTCACCTTTTTCATAAGCATGATGAATTGGATTCTTCATGAAGTTTTCAGAGAGTACTTTTCCGTAACCGCTCAGGTTTTCACCTAATTGACTGATGGTAAACGGAATATCCAAATCAATGATCACCCCACCGAGATCAAAAACAAAAAAATCGATATTTTTATCTAATTTCATACAGGTAAATGTTGTTGTTTTGAAATCAAATATGTAACATTGCAGTCCCAAAAGCAAGGAAAAAGTCATCTAAGCGATTTCGATTGGTTGCATGGTTTGATCCACTGGAAAACTCCAGAAACAATGCTTTTCGGGGCCTATAGCTCAGCTGGTTAGAGCACTTGACTCATAATCAAGGGGTCCCTGGTTCGAGCCCAGGTGGGCCCACTGAAAATCAGCCACTTACGATAAAATATTGTAAGTGGCTTTTTTATTTGCACACGATTTGCACACAAAATGGGGTCAAAAAATAATTTTAAATTTTCTTGAATCCCCTGTCCCTTAGGCAGCCATTTTGGTGATATCTTATTTGTTTTAAGTTTTATTCAACTTTTATGGTATTGAATAAAATAGGCTTTCAAAAAAAGATGTAAACAATTATTTACCTTCGATTCCAAGCTTATCAAAAAGCAATTTTCTTTTTTCACCATTTTGCGGAATGGGTAACGAAAAATATAGAGGATAAGATGGGGTTTTACTGTATTTAGGCAGATGAACATGATTGTTCTTTATGGATATGATCTTCTTAAGATCAATGACATATTTCCTGCTTAATTGAAAAAAACTTTTCCCCAGCATATGATGGTTTTCATCATAAAAGTTTTTAAGCCCTGGAGAACTAAAAACTATTGGCTGCTCCTTATTAAGGAAATATGCCTTGATTACCTTATCATCTGCCTCCAATAAAACCAATTCTTTGATGGGCAACCCTGTAAGTTCTCCATGTCCGGTTGTAACAAAGATAGTTGGCCTGATATTATTTGATGACTTGCTTCTATGATTTGACTGGTTATGGTTCTCTTTTTTACTTTGGCTTTGCTTGATTACCAATAATTCCATCAAATCTTCAAGCTCTTGCCTTCTGTATGGTTTTCTTAAAAAGGCATACGGCATTGTAAGTTTCGCAATATCAAAGCCAGTATTTTTTGGCAAACCAGATAGAAAAACCACTGGGATGGAACTTATTTGATTGATCAGTAAAGCCAGCTGGATGCCTGCTGTCTGATCCCCATTTAAGTCAATATCCAACAAAGCAATATCAAATGTGTCTGAATTTAGCAACTCTGCCCCCTCCTGAAATGAGGTGGCCGGCCCTGTAACGTTTACCTGACCCTGTGAAAAAGTTTTTAACAAATCACTTTTTATCATATCTCCAATAAACGGATCATCTTCTACCAATAATATGTTTATTTCGTTTACCATATAGGTTTTTTTAAACAATTCTCTTGCGACTAAAAACATTTACAAAAACTTAAAATACAATTTACTATTTTCTAATCAACTTAAGTGTATACCTCGTTCCCACATCGGACTGTAAACTTATTTCAGCTTGGATATACCTAGCCAATCGACCTATTAATTTTGTACCAAGCCCTTCACTTGCTTCATTGGATATTCCAATGCCATTATCTTCCAAATGAATTAAAATGACATTTGCCTGTCTTTTTAATGAAACACTTATTTGAGGATAATTGATGGTTTCGTTAAATGCATATTTGGAAGCATTGGTAATTATTTCCGAAACAATCAGTCCAAGATTCAGTAAGGTAGGGACTGATAATCTTGTTGACTTAGCATTGGAATCGATTTCTACCCTAAAATCAATCTTCTGGCCTGTATGCCTGAACAATTCTTCAAGGTGTGATGTCAAGTCCAAAAGGTAATTTCCCAACAGCACATCTTCCTCTTCATGATTTGAGTAGGTCAAGTATTCCTGCAACGACGCTATTGAAATAATCGCTGCTTCAGAGTTTCTTAACACTTCTTTTGCCTTCTCATCAGAAATACTTTCCGAAGCAAGTCGAAGTAGCTGTTGAAGACGAGTAAGGAAATTATAAATTCTATGCTCATTGTCCTTTTTTTGGTCAATGATAATGAGGTTTTTTTCCTTTAGTTTTCTATTGAAACGGAATAAGAAAAGTCCGAAAATAATAGACAATCCTACCACACTAGCTAAAAAGATAATAAACTGCTCATTTGTTCGAATACGAGCTTGTGCTAAAACAGTTTCCTGTTCTAAATACTCGTTTTCCAATTCTCTTTCTCTCAACAGAAACCTTGACTCTACCTTTTGAACTTGTAACTTCTCTTCTAAAAATACTTCTTCTTTCAATTCGCCCAACTTTTTTAAAGCCATAAGTGCATCTTCATGCTGTCCCATTTTTTCATTGACTTTTACTTTTAAATCATAATGATCCAATAATAAGTCTTTTAAGGTGACCGCATTTAACAATGTTGCGCCGGAATCCAGATAGAATTTAGCGGTTTGATATTGGCCTAAATGAAGAAATAAGTCGGCTAGATTATTATAGCTTACTAGGAACCCTATTTGATGTTCATTCTTATGATAAACCATATTTGCCCATTCAAGGTACTTTTGGGCAGAATCCAACTGATTCAATTTCAAAAAATCTAAGCCAATATTGGTTAAAGTAGATGCAGTATTAACTATCGACAATCTGTTTTTTAGATCAAGGGACCTGAAATTGTAATATAAGCTGCTATCTATATAATTTAGCTTTCGATAGGCCATTGCCAAGTTATTGTAGACAAATGATTCCATGGTGGAGTCACCAATGGCCAATGCCAATGCCAAAGATTCCCTATGACTTTTTGCAGCTAATTCATTCTCCCCTAAGTCTATATACATTAGTCCGATTGTGTTGAGAATTTCAGAGGCACTTGCTGTATCCTTTTTGATTTTTGCCACTTCTAAAGCTTTTTGGCTACTTTCCAAGGATTTTGAGTATAAGCCCATCCTCCTATAGCTCATAGCAATCGATTTAAATGAACTGATGATCTTTACGGTATCTTTTAGTTCAGTGGCAGCTTGATTAGTAAGTATATAAAAGTGATTGGAGGAATCATATTGTCCCAGATAGTAATAAGAAAAGCCAAGATTATTGGTAGCTTTTCTTTTATTAACTAATCTACTACTCCAGTCTACATCTGCTAACAATCTTAGAAGTATCAGTTTAGCTTTATGGTGCTCACCTTCATCTAGGTAAGTATTGGTCAGGTCAAATAATGAGTCTTGCTTTGACTGGAAGGGTTCTTGACCAAAAGAAAAGCAAATGGTCCAAACAAGAAAGAAACTTATTAGCGACCATGTCCTGATAAATTTAGGATCGAATTTCATATACTTGTAAATGTATTAATTAGTAAAAAATACGTGTTTGATAAAGTTAAGAAAAGACCTTGAAAATCAAGGTCTTTTCACCAATCAACCTTTGTCAACAGGTTTTTCATCACCTTCACCGCTATCTAACATTTTTTCCATCTTTGCGGGTCTTTCATCTTTTTCATCGTAGCCAAAAATTTTGCCACATGAACTTAAGCATATCATAATCACAATGATGATGATAACTGAATTAAACATTTTCCCCATGTCTATTAAATTTTTAGTTTTTAAAATTATGGGGGAGGTGGCCGAAGTGAAGAGTCCTAAATGTCCCCACATTTAATGGCTTCCTTCGGCATTCAGCTGATCCAGTACAATCCGTTTTATCCCAACATGCATGCATTCATGTTGGACGGAACAAAGCCTTTTGCTTTATTTTATAGATTCTATTTTTTATATTGAATAATGAAATTCATACTTTGTTTTTTGCAATATGAAATTCATTATGATTCAAATTTATGTAGGTAAAAATGTCGGTGCTTGTCGGCCGCTGTCGGCCGACAGTTTTTTGATAGACTATGGGAAAAAATCACGAAGTAGATTTTCTAGTATTCGAAAAATTCATCGAAACTATTGTCGAAAAACACAAGACTGTTGATCCACGCCAAAAAATTGACTGTCATATTAACTACAAGCAATCTCACTGGGATAGGTTAGAAGAAAAGCTTAATGAACAATTCCCAAAAGATGAAGGATATGATGTACCTAGAGCAAATACAATTAAGAATTATTTCTACATTGTCCGACCCGGAAATAAAAACTTCGGTATTGTCAAGTACCTAGCAAAATTTGTAGATACACTTAGCAATTTTATAGAATGCAGGTCGTATCAAGAGTTTTATGACAAAACAGCTGCTGAATTAAACTTTCTGGATACCCCTGAAAAACTACAAAGCGGAAATTCTCAAAAAAAAGTAGAAGAGGCTTTAAGCACATCACAATCTCATCCCCTTGAAAGCAAAATAGAAGCAGCTATTGACAAACAGGCTATTTTACTGGGACAATTAAGGGAAAATTCAAATTCTTACAGAAACTCACTTTTAAGTAATAGAGGGCGCTTCCAACATGTAAGAATTGAAGAGATTCTTCTTGCGGATGCCAGCATTACATCCAACCTCCCAACCGAGGTCAAGAATAGGGATAAACAATTAGATCTTTTTACCGCTATCAAATCCTTAGGAAAAAAAGACATCCCTCATGCCATTATACTTGGGTCAGGTGGCATGGGAAAGACGATGTCGCTTTTGTATCTTTGGGAAAGGCTTTTGAAAGAGAAAAATCAACCTATACCTCTCTTTATTGCGCTCAACGAATACAACAACGCTCCAAAAAAGGAAAGAAAAAATTTTATCCTCCAGTATATAGCCCACCACTATTTAGTTGAAAGCTCTCCCACTAAAAAGACAGAAAACCTGATCTGGAATTTGCTCAAAAAGAAACCGGAAAAGGAACAACTTGGCATCGTTTTACTATTGGATGGCTTCAATGAGGTCACAACTGACCTAGACGAATTAATTTGGGAACTATCCAAGCTATCAACCGAGGCTCTTAACGTTCAAATGGTCGTCACTTCCCGCTATGTGGAGATTCAAAACTATACTTGGGCGCGCAACTCCGAAGTCATGGAATTAGTCCATTTAGAAAAAAACACGATTTCAGATTACCTGTCCGAACACGGAGTTTCTACACCAACCGAGGATTCTAAGCTATTCGAGTTGTTAGGTAATCCCATGATGCTGACCCTATATGTTGGAACAGAACAAATTTCAAGAGAATATAGCGACCATAGTCTCTTTTCTTTTTTCAAAGTGCAGACAGAGGCAGAATTGCTTTGGAACTTTAATGAATCTCTTTTAGCCAAATCGTTTAAAGAATTCGAAAGCAAACGGAAAGAATATTTCTTCGCTGCATTTTTGATTCGATATGTGGTGTCATATATCGCATGGAAGATGGAGAAAGAAGGTGTCTTCTTTATCTCTAGTACCTCTGCAAAAAATTCAAAATTCAATTTCAACACAGTAATTAGGGAAGCCTGCGAAAAACTAAATCGAAGAAGCATTCTAGAAAAATACTCAGACGTCCCAAAGGTAGTTAACCTATTTTCCGAACAAACAACGAATGTATTAAGTGACATCCAACGCTCCAAGGAAATCAAGAATTACTTAACACACCACCTGAATATCTTGGTTCAGGAAGGAACTGACCTGCGCTTTCTGCACCAAAACTTTCGGGATTTCTACGCTGCATGCCATTTGCGAAACTGCATTACATTTTCTCTATCCGAGCAAAAAAGACCAATGGAATGGGAGGAAAGAACATTTCCTATCTATCTAAGAAAGATGTTGGGGGAAATGGAGGGAGAATACCTCTTTGATGCTCAGGAATTATTGCAGGGACAAGAGCCTCCCTCCCGGATCAAAGAAAATTTAATAACACATCTCTTAGATTCCTGTAGAGGTCAGAATATGACAAATAACTATACAGTTTGGAATCTAGTCAGCATTCTACACGAAGTAAGAGCAACATTAGCTGGATCAGATTTGCGGCAACTGGATTTAGCGTGCATTGCCTTAAATAATATCCCGCTCACTGCTTACCGAGGAAAAAAATATCTGACTGTAAGAATTGAAGAAGCAAAAGTAAATGGAAAGCAGTTTATTTGTCAAAGCCACACCAGTTTCGTTAACTCTATTGAGTATAGACTACCCGATGGGCAAAGGATTCTTTCAGCATCAAAAGATGGAACTATAAAGGAATGGTTGGTGTCAACGGGGCTATGCTTGAATACTTTTTCTGGTCACAAAGCGGGAGTTGTGTCAGCTGTTTACAGTCCGGATAATCACCGTATACTATCTTCTTCGTGGGATAGAACTGTAAAAGAATGGTCAACTACAGGGATTTGCCTTTATACTATTAATAAACATACTAGAGGTGTATTAAGTGCTATCTATAACTCAACAGGTGAGCGTTTTATAACTGGATCAAGAGATGGTGCTTTTGAATGGAAATCAATTCTTGGGCAAAAAATAAGAACAATCAAAAAGTCTTTTGGACAGTCCTATTTTGCTGCATACAGTCCCTATGATGATAGAATACTTATCAATTCAGGCGGAGTGAAAATTGATGAATGGTCTGAAAAGGATAAAACATGGCTTTCTCCGTTTAAATTCCATCGTGACGGAATCAATTTCATTAATTACAGCCCAGATGGACAAACAGTTCTCTCAGCATCTCAAGATGGAACTATAAAAACATGGTCTGTAGCAACCAGACAATGCCTCAATACTTCGGAAAAACATTTTAGCGGAGTTCTCTATGCGTCATACAGTCCAGACGGTCAATATATAATATCCACTTATTATAACGGTACAATTAAAGAATGGTCTGCGTCAACACTTTCATGTTTAAAAACGCTTGAAATTACTAGATCAAACGAAAGGATTATTCGAGCAATATATAGTCCTGATGGACTAAAGATACTTGTTTTATCTGGGGATGGAATCATAAGGGAATGGTTGAGATCCACTTGGGAATGTATATCAACAATACAACCTTTAATTGAAAATGAAATTAAGTTTGCAGAGTATAGTCCATTTGGTAGACAAATGTTATTAATATCTAAAAATGGCACAGCTAAAGAATTCTCCACATTTAAGGGTCAATGTCTAAAAATATTTCAACTCACTCATAGCAACATTCAAAATGCTATTTATAGCCCAAATGGAGATCGCATACTTACACTTGGCCAAGATGGGACTATTTGCGAGTGGTCGGTCACTAGAGGGAATTTGTTAAGAACGCTCAAATTTGGAGAAGAGCGTATGCTTTCAATCGCATATAGTCGAGATGGAAAAAAAATTATTTCTTTGACAAGTAATAATAGTATAAGTAGTGCTTTCTCATATCATAAGGAACTATTCTCACACTCTAATAGTATAGCTTTCGAATGGCATGAGGGATTCTCATCTCCCTTCAGGAAGATTGTTTTTAAGGGTTCTAATGTTAAACACATTATATATTTAAATAACGATACACATTTTTTAACTGTCTCTTTTAATGGCACTGTTGAAATAAGATCTTTGGATGGTGTCACTCTAAGCAATTTATCTACATTAGAAGGGTTTGATAGTAGCTCTTCTATTAAATTTAGTATGGCAGGTAAGAAAGTCATTGCTACTGACTCCAAGGGACTAATGATCAAAGGATGGTCTGTTTCCACCGGAAAGCTACTATTCTCAGAAAGCACCGACACCGTAAATAATTATATTTTTACTAATAGTCCTAACAAACAATGTATTATTTTTAGAACTAAAGACAACACCATTATTGAACGATCTTTAGTCGGTGAACCAGACAGGAGATACCTTGATGATTTCGGGCTTATTGTACAGGGCGTCAACTTCCGAAATCTTCACCCTGACTCAATTTTCACCGACGAAGAAAAAAAACGCTTGCGCCATTATGGGGCGATCTTTGACGATCAGGATGAGCTGGACTGGAACAAGGCAGTGGAGGATGCCTATGGGGATATGGAGGAGGAGTAATAAATATATCTAGTTAAACTTATAGGAATGGCCAGTTTTAAACTTGCCATTCCTATTTAATTTACTGAAGCAAATACACCAGACCTGCCTTGACAACAACTTGCCCATCTCCTAGGGTTTGGTATTTTACTTCAGGATTAATACCAAAATTGTCAGTAAACTTTACTACTGTTCCAACCCCGATATTTGCACCAGAATTACTTGCGGCGGCCTTTATACCCATATACTTAGATGATACCCAAAGGGTTGTAAACCCAGCCATACCATAGAACTGAAGTTGTTGATGGCTTAAATAATACCTTACATCGAGATTCAGGTTACTTGCATTTACATCTTCCTCTGGAAAATACACCGTGAAATTGGGAGCAACAGAGATATTGTCCAAAAACAAATACTCTGCTCCAAAATTCACACCAAATCGCTCAATCTCGAAACCATAGTCACCTCCCACTTGCAAGCGCAATTCGCCAGTGCTCTGACCCTTTGCGCTTAAAGTAACTATCACAAAAGTCATTAAAAAGAATAGTTTTTTCATGGTTTAATAAATTTTAGGTTATAAATAATTAAGTACTCTATCTTAGAACATTATTAATCCCTAAGAAAAATCAACTTGCTACATGGCTTATTGCTCTTTGAACCGTAGCCCAACTGAACGCATCACCTTAGCTGCCAACAAATTGAATCCGGAACTTTAACCATTAATGCATAACCATATTGGTATCTATCTTCATCTGATATCACTCGATCATACTATAAAACAGTTCGCTCTGAGATTAATATTTATAACTCCAATTTATCTATCACCAAATTGACTTAGATCACCATAATTGGTGGCTGAGATACTTTTAAAGTATTTTATTGCCGTATGTAATTAAACGTGTACTTAACAAAAGACCTCTCCTATGCTCTACATCAGTTTTCAAACATACTATTCTCGAACTCTATTAATGCTTTCATTTTTTTGGGAGCTATTTTCAATCTGATTAAAAAATTATCATTATAAAAAAGCTTCTTTAGTTGATCTAGACTCAGAATTCACCCCAAAGAGATCATCATACACGATTATTCCTTCCCTCCTACATATTCCCTTTTCACGAACTTTTTCCGACTCCTCACGAACTTAGATTTGAAAAGTATTGGGGCTTTGCTTAATTCAAACTAAAACAGGTCCACACATTTACTTAATCCAAATTGATTAACCAGTAAGTGTATTCTGTTGAAACAAAAACATCAAATGGTAATGAATAACTCAGCCTCCATAAATAAAGACCAAACCCAAGGGAAGCTTGCTGCTTTTGAGATGGTTGCAAAATGGTTGCCGGGGATCAAAATTATCCAACAGATAGACCCTAATCAAAACCTGTTTATTTGTGAAAAAGGGATCCAACATTATGGCTTATCCCCTGCTTTTTTTAAGCACTTACCCACCCGTGAATTTGAGAAAATTATTTTTTCACCACATCACCAGGATACTTGCTTTTTAGGCACAAGAGAGGGGCAGTCTCTTAATGAAAGAGAAACAAAATTGTACCTACAACGAAAAGTATTTGACCATAAAACAACCATGGAATTGGTCCTGGTGAAGAAGATCTTTTCAGAAAACACTGATGCACCATTACTTCAACTCATCCAGATTATTCCCATTAAGTTCCAGTCATGGGCAATGGCCAAAATGGAACGGGTTATTCAAGAGATGAATTTTAAAAAGGCCAATTACAAAAAGTTCAATCTTTTGACAGAGAGAAACAAGGAAGTATTGGCTCATATGGTGAGCTGCTGTAAAGCAGAAGAAATTAGTGAAATGCTGGGTATATCCGTCAATACCGTGAACACTCATAAGAAAAAGATAAAGGATTTACTGGTATTGGAAGAAAGTCATGAAGTGCTCTGGTATGGACTTGCATTTGATTTATTGTCATATTAACTTTTATAATAGTTACCACCAGCAAATACTCCCCATTCCCTTGTCCACACAAATAGACTCTTTGATTACTATTCCGTCACTGCGCCCTCACATTTGCAGGTGATTCCATTTTCATCTCAGTAAAATACTCTTTTCTCTTTAAACCTCGCCGTTATGTTTTTCTCCCCATCTACCCATTACCACTTAGATCCCCATCCCATGAATCAAATTCCCATCCTTCACTAGGTTCTGACGTAGTCACCACATTGGTTCCATGGGTATATTCCCTTCCTCCTAGATTGTCTGCTATGACTTCATTTACCGTTCATTCTCCTTCAATCGTGATACTCAAAGGATAATCTCTTTTAACAAAGCTCGCCGTGACTACTTTATCCTCATTCAAAATTAGGTCCTGGCTTAAAGAATTCCCTTTTGCTCCCCCATCCCAATTTTCAAAAACCCAATTGGGATGGGGAGCGCTGAAAGATTTACCCTTTGTCCATCTGAATAATATTCTAAGTCGGGAGAAATAATAACAATTCCACATTCATGAGTAGACACTTTGATAGTAAGGAAATAACTTACTTTAGGCTTTTCTTCTCCTAAACCACAAGATGCAAGTAAAACGGAAATTATAAGAAGATAAACTAATGAAACATTTTTCAGGATATTCAAAATATACAGGTGAAAGGACTCATCTTTAGTTTTGTCCTACGAAACTATATTCTCCATTTACAATTTTGGGATCAACCAAAAGTTGAATACCATTCTCTCTATACAACATATATAAGGAAAAATTCTAGATCAAAGTCCTTTTTAAAATGTCAGTAGTTCATTGTTATGAAGCCCTACGATTAATTTTCATTTGACAACAATACAGTTCCACCGCGATAGCAATTTGATGATGTCCACCTTCCTTCTAATGACTTCTCATTTCCAGTCAAATTCATTCTCATACCAGTACAAGCGTACAATCCCCTAGGATTTTCGAAAACCAGAGGATTCGATACTTCTAATTGCATTAAACCATCCACCATGGTACCTGAAAATCTTCTATCTTGTCTTTCTGCCCCGCGAATAATTGTGAAGTTTCCTCTTATAGTATTTCCGCATTCATAAATATCAAACTCAATATCCCAAGGCCCTCCAGAATCAGGGTTTGACAAAGAGCCTTTCATCTTGATATCAAATATTTTTTTACCTTCTATATACACTAAACCCTGATAGGTTTCAGGGATAGTTTGCCCTATACCAACAAACAAAAAATCATACTGTAGCAGAATTGTCAATAGTTCATCGGCAGTTGCAGTCGGGTATTGTAGTGCGAGCTCTCTACCTATTTTATTGTTATGTAAATCCATCAACTTAGCATCTTCAGAATCAGAATTACTTTCATGGGCATTGGTCAGTTCTTCAATAAAGGTCATATCAGAAATCTTTTGTGTCATTAATGCATTCCAATATGCATGCCTTATGGCGTCCACTTTTGTATCTTTTAAGCTGAGGTTCGGGTCACAAGAAAAGCTGCTTCCTGAATCATCAAAAGATGGTTTTAAAGTGAGAAAAGCCAAAAAACTTTTATATGGATTAGTTAATACCAACTTCCACTCTTCCTCAGTCAGTTTGTCTGACAAAGATTCATATAAAAGCCTGTCATTATTTGTGCTTGCCTTATTTGACAATTTCTTTATTTCTTCAAAAAGAGCTATACTAAGTTGATCACTTTCTTCTTCTAAAAGATTAGGAGATGTATTAGAAATGTTCTCGTAAGCCTCAATAACTAAATCATAGGTCGGGATGGGAACACTTTTAAAATCCTCTCCACTGATAGGGCCAACAGGATCTTCGTTTGAAATTGGTTTGGGAGATGGATCATCAGAACTACAGGAGAATGATAGAATAAAAACCACCATAATAATTATTGATAATAGTTTGTCCTTAGTATTCATGACTTAAAAGCTTTAATGATATAAGACATTTTTTTGTATTACGCATATATGTAATTTTACCAGCAAAGGATAAACGCGAATAAAAAAATCCTTTTGATTAAAGTATCAACTGCTGCGATCTTCAGTTCTACCTGGCAGTTAGACAGGCTTTCTACCACCTGAGCAAAGGATTTATGGTTATTTGCTTCATATCATATAATCAGATTTTATGTGATTTTGATATACATTTAGTAAGGAATAGCATAACAATATTCTTTTTACAAAACTTGATGGAAATTGGCGCTATAACTTAACTTAATTCCCTTGATCACATTCATACTTCAGTATTGTCACTTCTTCTTCTTCTTCTGAATATACATTTAAGATCTTTGTAGGAAACCCATGATCATTTACAGAGAGTACATCAAATACAGCATATTCTCTTTCTGGAAGATTTTCGTAATGATTGATATAAATAGTGCTTTTTATTAAATTCGCACTTGCTACAACAGGATATGTACCTTCCCCAAAATAGTCCCCGGCCAATAAAAAATGAAACCTTAAATCACCAAAGGAAAGCCAGATATTTTGGATGTCCGTATAAAAAGCTGAAATACGTTCATAAGCGGTCTGACCGTTGGAGGGATCATTCAAAACCGATCTGATAAGATTGTAGTTATCATCAAATTCATGAACGTAATTCCCTATGAAGTAGCCAAATTGCTTCTGTACAATCCTAACTGTTCTGTCACCCACATAGGTGATATCCGTTGTGTCTTTATACCCAGAAGCATTATGCTCCAAAAATACCCTCTCTAACCTGCCCTCGGAATTGTAGCCCATAGTCATTGTATTAAAATATTCCTGTATGATATGTATTAATCCATCAGCTCTATATTCAACTGTCAATGTATCCACTCCAACTCCGCCATCAATTTCAATCCACCGTTTAATCATTCCATTATCGTAGTACTCAAATACAGTTTTAGAGTCTGACCCTTCATTATATGCCTCTATTAATCTACAGGAAGGGACGACATAAGGCTGCCCAAATATATTTTTGGCAGGAATGGCAGGCATGAAATTCACCTCTTTAAACCTCACCGTAACATTTTTCTCCCCATCTACTGTAATCTGTTGAGGAACCTCATTACCACTTAGGTCACCATCCCATGAATCAAATTCCCATCCCTCACTAGGTTCTGGCGTAAGTTCCACGGTCGTTCCATGGGGATATCCCCTTCCTCCTGGATTGTGTACTATGACTTCATTTACCGTTCCTTCTCCTACAATATTGATAGTCAGAGGATAATCCTTTTTGATAAATACAGCGGTAATATTCTTGTCAGAATTCATTATGATGGACAAAGGAGAAGAACTGTCGTCAACATCTCCTTCCCATTTTTCAAAAATCCAGTTTTCATTAGGTACAGCTGATAATGATACACTTTGGCCTTCAACATAACTTAACCTGTCTGGAGAAACGTTTACCTCACCTGCTTCTTTTGGAGATGCCATAACAGAAAGAGTATAACTTTCCTGAGGTTCTTCATCTTCATTCTTACAAGAGCCTAATGTAAAAAGAATTAGAAGTAAAAATATACGATATGAAGTTTCCATAATACAGGTTTTAAATTATTTAGGGAATAATTTTCCTACAAATGATTAACAAAATAGCTGAGCGAAATTAATTGTCATTCGATTTCACTAACCAGACTTATTAATCCCGTTTCAAACGCCACCAGCTTTACCTTATCCTTGAATTTTTCATGGACCCAATCGGCCAAATCATCCGTACTTCCTATATGCACTACTGTAATCGATGATGAATCCTCATTGAATTTTTTATCCAAAGATTTTATGTTAGGATTACTGGACAAAGTATCTACCATCACATTAAAAGAGGAGAAATCCATATTTGAAATGGTAATGACAGTGGTAAGTGTTTCTACACTCTGTGAGACAGCCCCTGAATTGACTAAATTTCCTGAAACTAAATGAACACCAATTGGGATATCCTTTTGGGTCACATTTTTACATGGCTTATCCTTTTTCTTTAGTATACCTATTGACTTACCAAGATCGGCCAATTCCTTTCCTATTTCACCTGCTTCACCAGCCATTTTAGCGGCATCACCCACCGTACTACTTGTCCCAGCAATTGAATTCATATTGGCGGAATTAGCTACGCGACTGATATCCTTTGCATTGGTGTTTATCTTATTGAAATTGGCCATGGCATCAGAAGATTTTACTTTTGCCTCTTCACTAGGCAATATGACTCCCTGACTGGCCGCTTCAGTAGGATCAATATTATATATACCCACAGCAAGTAAATCCAAAGCTTCACAAGCATCATTTGCCTTTGCTACTTGACCCTCTATTTCATTTAAAAAGATATACTGCTTTTCCAAAGCAGGGGTAAAAGTCATTCCTTTGAGTTCTTGGATCGTAATCAAAATATTTTTGACTATTCCTTCTTTATTTTCACCAGAAAAATAAATTCGCTGCAAATAATCCACCTTGGCCTCATCCGATTGAACTTGCTGTCCATTGATTGGATAAGAAAGTAAAAGCAAAACAAAGATGAGGGCCGTCATAGAGCACTTCCCTAAAAGAGATTTGTCGAAGTAAATTTCATTAAAGTTCATTTTATCAAACATTTTTTGAAAGGATATATAGAATAATCAATGCCCTGTATGTTGGCACATCTGGTCATCAGAGTGTCTTTCACTTTGGACCAACCGATGCTCTGCAATCGCTGGTTGATTGCAGATTATAAAAGAACTATGGATTATTGTCTAGCTGAAAGCTTATCAGCTTTCACTGACTAAGAAATTAGATAAAGTCCCTTTGGTTCTTTTCACCTTACTTAAAGCGGTTTGCTAATTCCTTTAGAACAAAAATATCTCGCATACAGCATTCTGGGGTCACCAAAATTGGTGACCCCAGGAATAATCTTCATATTTTATTGAATAAAAAGCAATATTGTTATCTCAATAATAAAACATAAGACTAGAGATTTTTAACAGGTCTAAAATTTCGAAACAATTGTTTTAGCTAAATGTGGCTAAAAATATAGGACTGTACTTAAAAAATATTAATCCATACAGAAAAGGCTCTCTTCAAATGAGATGTAGCGGTTAATATTCAACAATCTCGTGGATATTTAATTCACTTCACATTCGAATAATACCGGACCAAATGGTCAAAAACAAATTCAAGAAAAGATTAATCCAGACAGCAAAGAATAGGAATATTTTGATGCACCAAATACATCATATAGCAAAACTGATATATGATGACTCTCATAGATTTATTTGCTATTTTGGAACATCGAGCCACATATGAGAAACTATAGTGACTCGTCTCCCAACTTACCCAAAGCCATCAACTTCTCTAACATTTCCATTTCTTCCAAAAAAGAGTTCGATCCATGTGATGCCAGCTCCACCTGACGGTTCCATTAAAACTAACTTTCCTCCCAAAAATATTTCTCCAAATGATCATAAAATTGGTTTGAGAAAATTTTATTTATAACCTCTTACGATTGGAAATAGTAATTGGCCTATGTATTTGCACACAAAATGGTGTCAAAAAATATTTTTAAATTTTCTTGAATCCCCTGTCCATGAGACGGCCATTTTGGTGATACCTTACTCCTTTTAACTTAGATGCTTCTGGTTTGGAAGTAATCCACTCGGTGATTTCGTCTTTGATAAAGTAGAGTTTTCCGGCTTTCTTGTAGTAAGGAATAAGTCCTTTGGACACATAACTATAGTTGCAATAATATGGATTTTTGATACGTCCCTCTTTTAGTCGAATTGCTAGTTTTCAGGCCTGCCTCTACTCTTTTTTCCTTCCTAAACACTAAATTATGATGATAAAGGGACATCCTTCATCCTGTCAGGGGTAAACCAGGTATTACATGGTAGGAGCCCTACCTTATCGTGTCCCTTCTACTTGTCCTCGGATTTCAGTAAAATTATTAATTGTTTCCACCCTTTCCATTTGCTCTAGGCTATTGTTTACAAAAATAAATCTTGTGGTAACTAAAAAGTCTTTAATTTTCTCAGTGTAGTATAACTTTTCAACTTTTGTGGCCGATGTTTCTTGAAACAAACCTTTATTGGTTGGAGGCCCATATTGTTTTATGAAATCTTCTTTAGAAAGACCTAAATTATCAAATGTTGAAAATTTACTGTATTCCCTTGCATCAAATCCGTATTGAACTGGCGTACAGGAATAAAAACAGCTCAAAATAAAAATGAGAGTAATAAAACTTATAATGGATAAATTCATTGTTCCTCCAAAATTGACTTTTCTATTTTTCATTCAGTTTTTATTTTTGGTTTATCTATTTTTAATTTTTCAGAGTGTTTTTACAGCCTCTATTTTATATTCAAAACCCTTTCGGTAAGCTAGGTTATCGTAGACAAAACCGCCGTTGGTAAGTAACTTTTTATTTTGGTTATCACTCTCTGAAAACAATAAATCTTCCCGATAAAGATCTGATAAAAATAGATAACCGCCGAATTCAGTTTCCGTATAAATGGTCATTTCGACTAATTTCTGCACATTTTCTTTATCATCTTGCACACAACTTGAAAAAGTGGAAATTGATGAAAGGCATAGTAACAAGATTAATATCCTCATTTGGGTCATATGATTATTTAACTAAACAATACGGCCATCATTTCATAAGGTTGTATTATAATAAGCTCCTTTTGGATAGGGTGTAATGAATATTGGCATGTATATTTTAGGTACTGAAGGTCTATACTTTTTTTATTGGATATATTGCATTTTAGAGCAAGTGCGAAGATTATCCCCCATTGTACATATAATCGCTTGGCATAATGGTTCTTCTTTTATTAGTATATTAAAAAATTAAACACCCCATATTGGAGGGGCTGAGCGTAAACAAATCAGTTAGGAGCTCCGATAGCTTTAGGAATTAGCGGCTAGCCAACTTACAGGCACCCTCGTTAAACAGGTGGTGCTTCCAATGACACAAATACACCAAACCATCCCAAGTCCTTACCCTTTTCCCTCTATAATACTCATCAAATAAATTTGGGACGTTTCCACTAAGTCTTATCTATCCTATATCCACAGATTATAAGTTGTTCTGTATATCGAAAAATACAATTTCCCGGGAAAAATAGGAGGAAGAATTTTTCACCTAGTCAGTCCACTGTGGAAAATCTCCTAATTTCGAAGCTTTCGGGAATATTCAAATACCAAATAACCTTTAACAAAGCCATTTACGGATTACTACTATCATATTTGTTAACTTTGAATAGTAAGGAGTAAAAACTGATGCTTTCTTATTATGCCAAGCACTTCATCAACGGCATCTAGATACAATCTATAATCCAGTCTCCCAATGACTACCAGACATAACTTTGGTTGATTTCCCTTTCCAGTTGATCAGTTTTTGACGGATAACTAGCATGAGGGTTTACTACTTTTCCGATTTCATCAATTAGTAAATACCTTGGGTAGGTGAAGGATCCCTGATTACCGAATTTTTCAAAGATATTGGATACAAGTTTTTCATTAGCCAGAATATGATATCCTTCTAATTCATAAAAGTTAATCATCTCATTCCATATTTTCTCTCTACTGTTATTTCCTTCACATATATAAAGAGTCTTAATTTCCTTTGATTCGAGCAACTCAGCATATTTGTCCTTATGTTCAAATTCTTTTTTGCAAGGTCCACACCAAGTGCCCCAGATATCCACGAATACTTTTTTACCACGAAATTTTTCTATCAGCTCATCAAACGTATCGATTTGCTCTTGATTATCAACTATTTGTATTTTATCGTTTCTTGATCCTTTTTCTATTTTATTATGGAAATCGATTATTGGTATTACTGCATCAGCTATATATTCGTTATATGGATTTTCGGGATATGCTTTTTTGAAGTTATCGTATATTTTAATTATTTCTTTAGAATTATCTTTTGTCTGCCAACTTTCCAAAAAAATAAACGAGGCTAAATAATACTCAAGGGATTCTCCGCTAAGGTATTTTTTGACTTCATCAATGTTAAACCGCAATCTTTTGGCTGTTTCATACATTTCCGTCATCTCATCATCCCCCGGCATTTTGGATGAAAAGTAGTTGTACCAGATGGTATTATAAACCAAAGCATAAAACCAAGGGGACCTCACATTGTCTGTTTGGTTCAATTTTGTTACATCAATTTTTTTATCCCAGTACTTTTTGAATTCATCAATTTTTTTGGGGTTTCCATTGTCAAGGTATTTCCGCAAAAGAATTGAAGCCGCTCCAGTCTCTAGCGCATCAAAATATACATTCCTATCGTGTACAGCTAAGGCATGGTATTGTTTTGAAATACTTCCTTGCTCCAATAATTCGTTGAATTTTGAAATCTCTTTCTCTTTATATGAACTTATTTTGGATGACACCTCTGAAGGTATTGAATCCCTGTATAATTGATTCAATGCAATCATATAAAAGTCTGGTGTTGGCAAAGTGTTATAATAATTCTGGGCCAAACTGTCCTGTGATGTAACTATGAACTTTTTACTCTTAGCATTCAAGTCAAATTTTACATTATAAGATTTTCCAGGCTCTGTTAGCAAAAGACCATTTGCTTTTCCAACAAGGTACAATGTTACAAATGAAGGTTTTCCACTTTCCAATTCTATTCTAAATTCACCGGTTGAATCTGGTTGAATACTTTTTTTATTCCCATAATACCATTTTCCGTTAATTGGGGTGGTGAATTCAATTTTCTCGGGAATTTCGCCTTCTATTTTTCCATTTATAATTATGCTATGATTTTCTTGGTCAGAACAGCTAATAAATCCAAATGTCAGCAATAACAGTATTATTATTTCTAGTCTTACTTTTATCATTAGTTACTAGTAGTGTTTTGGACATAAAGCATACCCTGCAGGTTCTTTTGCTATATATCTTGTGTGAGCCTTAAATGTTGAATACTTAATTATTTAATATAGGTCAAAAAGTTGATCGTTACAACAATTGAATGTCCACTCCGGACAGATAGGGAAAATGGCAAAACACTATCCTGCCAGTTTTCTACTAGCCATGCTTGAACTTTGCTCGGAAGTTAGGTGTAGCTTTTTATTTCACTCGTTGGTAACAATCTAGAATCTTCCAACGCTGCTGTTCTGTGCCCCGCTTTTTTTAAATAGTCTGGGTTTTGGGCAAATTCCATAAACTTCAAAACAGACTCGTGTTCTACCAACAAAACCGCATCCCATTTTTCCGAATCGGGTCCAATCAGAAAGTTTTGGCTCTTTCCAAAATAAATAATTCGGCTTCCTGCTTTCTCTAATTCGGGTAGAGTGCTGTCCATATACAATTGATAGGCTTCTTCTCCACTGATATTTTTAGTAGGTTTTAATTCTTCCAAATTTTTATAGTCAGCCGTTGCTTTAAACTTCAGTAAGTTCAACATCACTACCTTTCCTTTGTCGTGGAAGTTTTGATAAAATTCTTTTCCTGCTTCAGGACTTGCATCAATGTGTTTGCTCATATTTTCTTCAATTTCGGCTTATAATTCAAATTCTGACTAACGTCTTGAAAAATACAATTAATTACCTTTTAAAATTACAATTCCATAAAACTATTTCTAAGCACCAATAAGCTTTCAATCGTTAGCCCCGAAAGTAAATGTTTTTAATATATGGGGGATTGTATATAACGAAATGTATGGTTTTTGGCATCTGTTATAAAAATGACACCAAGAAAAACCATTCCCTCTCTCCTTTTACTTTATTTAATAATTATTTACGGTTGCCCCCTTTTAGCCTCCCTCCCTAATTGAGATTGCATCTACACCTTTTTATACTTTGTTAATACATAACATCAAAATATATAACAAAAATACGCATAGTGACACCGAAAGTATTAACCTTAGTCTCCCTGTTGTCCCCGTTGTCCTGCTAACTGAGTTACGCCACGGCGCACAGGTGCAGGACCAACTAAAACTGAGTCTCCGACTCAGCTATTTTCAGCCATCTTCCAGCGCAATCCTCATCCCCAATAGACAATTCGCTTTGCTCCTTATTGAAACTCCGTTAGGCAGGCTTCTCCCAGCTACTGTACTGGACGCAATGAGACGGATTTGAGACACTTTCTGTTAAGCGAGTAGCCAGCTTGCAGGGCAGCCACTTCTCCTCCTCCAAAAACCGCCAAATTAAATTCGGACTTTCCTAAACGTCTCCTGTTTACTCCCCTAACAAGATAATAATTCGTTCGCCATAACGGGAATTACAAATTCCCAAGATACTAGGGTGAAGAGGCATTCTTCACCCAGTCAGGGTAGCCAAGCTGGGACTTTCTTCTCTATTAACCAGTCAGTGAAGCAACTCTTCTGTTTTGGTATTGTTCATTTTTGGCTTGATCCAAAAACGAAACAACCTAGCCTAAAGGTAGGCAGGAAAGATCAAGATGCAAATAACCTTCCGCCCACAGGCCCAAACGCTGGCCCGGATTTGCATCAGCCACCACGCCCTACTGCATAGCGCTCGTAATAGCATGATGATTTTATACTGCAAACCTTTCTTTCCAGCTCGGATAACTCACCTCTAGGTGAACAGGTATACTTCCCCTGTAAAAAATATATACTCCTTCCGAGAATAATATTAAGTAAGCGCGGGAGGCCGCCAGAAATGCGGGCCAGCGGAGGGCTTGCGGGCAGAAGCTTTATTTCTGGCTTGACTTTTTTGTTACTTTTTGTGTCTAAGACAAAAAGTAAGGAACTGTAATAGGTTGTTTCTTTCTATTTCCAAAGCTGGATCCTGTTACTATGGCAAACAATGGAGTAAATATAATAGGCTATGTCAATACCCTCCCTGGGTGCTGGTGCACTCTACACCTTAATATCTTTATCCTTCATCTAGCATCAATTAACTCAGAAGGGAATTTCAAATTCCCAGGATAACTTAGTAAAGAAACATTCTTCATCTAGCCGGGGCACAACGTATATACCCCCCTGTTGTCCTGTCAGCTGTGCTACGCCACGGCGCACAGGTGCAGGACCTCATAAACTTGAGTCTCCGACTCAGCTACTTTCATCCATCTTCCAACGTAAACCTCCTCTTCAATAGTAAATACGCTTTACTCCCTTACCGAACTCCGCACCCCGTTGTCCTGCTAACTGAGTTGCAGGACCACCTAAACCTGAGTCTCCGACTCAGCTATTTTCAGCCATCTTCCAGCGCAATCCTCATCCCCAATAGACAATTCGCTTTGCTCCTTACTGAAACTGCGTTAGGCAGGCTTCTTCCGGTTGACCAAGAGAAGCAATCTCATCTTCAACTGACAACACACTTTACCCTCTTACCGAACTCCTCTCCCAATTCCCCAATCCCCAGATTCGACAATTCAACAAATCCCCCATTAAACCAGGTTATGTTTTATATGAAGCTCGACCATTTGGGTACTTGTACGATCGTTCCACCCTCCCCCAAGAGGGTAGGTAATAATAAAATAAGGTATACTTACACGCCACTTACGTGGTTACTCCATTTTCTTTACCCGATGGTGAATTAGTTTGAGCAAAAGCATTAAGTGCGCAGAACAGCAATAGAATTATAGATAGATTTTTCATATTAGTAATTTTTAAAAACGGAGACTTTTGAAGTTTAATCGAAGCTTGAATGGTAATCTAAGAGCCTATTTTTTTCTTATGGACCCCACGGTTTCCACAGCATTTTTTGCGTCTTGAAATTTGTTAAAGGTCCATTTTAACCCGAACAAAGGCCTTAGAAAACCTATCCTCCTAATGATGAATTCATAAATCAAACAGCTCCCTATAGTCGTGAACACGGTGATAGATATGTATTTTAGCATTACCGGTATACCTAATGGAAGAATGATAACAGCCCCGGAATACAATACAAACATATGAATGATATACACCGGGTATGCTGCCTGGCTTAGATAGCTTAAAATGTTACTTGGCTTGTTCAGGTATTTGTAGCCGAATCCGAAAACCGAAAGGATCCAGCAATGAGATTCGAATGCCATGAAATAACCGGGTGACTTAAGTTCGAAAACCACCAACCGGATGCCATATAATGTCACCGCCATTCCCAGATAAAGCCACCTCCATTTCAAAACAGTCTGCCAGAAAGTCTTGCCAGCATACACAAAAAGAAATCCGAAAAAGAAAGCCAGGAATCCAAGGAAGAAACCATGCCAGGTCTGAGCATACATTTCAAAGACCTGTGGCCTTACAATCACAGTTTCGAGGATAAAAAAGACCGATACGGACAGAGGGCCGAGTGGGTTGCTCATGAAGGTCGATAAACCCTTCATAAACCTGCCACCCTCTATTTTCTTCAGGTAGTAAAAGAGTGGCAGAAGTATCAGCACATAGGCGAATATATTTCCCAGGAACCACAAATGCGCCGGATGTGCATAATAGCCTAAAGGCAGATTGTAGTATTCCTGAAAAACCGCAAAATGCAATGGAGCTATAGCTACTATGCCAAATACGAAGGGAATAAGAATTCGCTTAGAACGCTCTGTCAACAGTTGCACCCAGTTTCGTTTGCGTATGGCAAAATAAACACCCATACCTGAAACATAAAACAGGAAAGGAATCCGCCAGACATTCAGCATAGTCATGGGCTTCCAGAGGCCTTCCATCAATTCATCACTCCTGATAAATCCTACAAACATGGCCCATGGCTGGAAAATGATGGCGACATGGTAGATTAGCAGCAATCCTATCGCAATTACGCGCAGCCAGTCAATATCGTTTCTTCTTTCAGTTATCATCAGATTAGTTGTTTTGGCGATTTGTTACTGTAGCATCATCGCTATTACAGGACGGGTCTTTTCGAGCTGTTCCATATCCAGTTGCATGCCTAATGGTGCTAGCTGTTGCTGTATCATTTCATAGATGGGTTTGATCTCAGAAAATGGCCCCATAACGGTTTCCCTGGGAGTGGCTCCGAAATTATTTTTAAGTGTCCTATCAGCATTGACATCAACCAGTAACTGTACAATCTCAACCCGGCAAAAGAAGGCTGCAGCATGAAGCGGTGTGGTGCCCTCTTTATTTGAGATGGTTAAGTCTGCACCAGCTGCTATCAGTGCTTGAGCAATAGCTGTTTTTCCGAATGTAGCAGCTGAGATTAAAGGTGTTGACCCACTCATGGGTTCTATTTCATCGATGTTGGTGCCTGCCTTTATATGCTGTCTAACTATTTCCAGGTTTCCATTTAGTACTGCGGAGTGAATATTCATTTCAGGCTTTTCCATTCCTGATTTATTTTTCTCGTGGCCATTGTTATTACCGCAAGAGGATAATAATACCGCCAGCACTAGGCTCAAGAGTACTGCTAAGGAGCTGTTTTTTAACGTTTTCATAATCTTGTTTTTTTGTGATTAATTGATTTTTACAAAGATCAGGGAAGAATGAAAGTGAGACCTATGAGCTATGAAGCCAAATCCATAAAGTTTTCGGAAGTCATAAAAACTATGGAGCAGGGATATAAACTATGAAGCAAATAACCCAATTCTTCATCGTACTATGGAAAATCCTAATATTGTTGGATTGCTATAAATTTTATTATTTTTGAACTACCTAAAAGATATGTCAGACACTCCTTCCAACACCGAAAATTTTGTGGATCAGGCGGAATCCATCATCCTTGAGAACGTCTCCAATGAAGAATTCGGTGTCTCTGACCTGGCAGAAGCCATGCATACGAGTCGTTCTAACCTACTCAGAAAGATCAAGCAACAAACTAAGCTTTCAGCGAGTCAGTTCATTCGTCAGGTTCGGTTAGAAAAAAGTATGGAGATACTTGGACAGACTTCCCTGACTGTTTCGGAAGTCTCCTTCAACGTTGGCTTTGGAAGTACTTCCTACTTTATCAAATGCTTCAGAGAATATTATGGTTATCCGCCTGGTGAGGTAGGTAGAAGAGGAAAGCTTGATAAAAGTTCAGCAGCCACATCGGCCAGACATCGACAGTTAGTGGCGATTATGTTCACTGATATTGAGGGGTATACTGCCCTTATGCAAACGGATGAAAAGAAAGGTGTTGCCTATCGAGATCGGCATAGAAAAGTTTTTGATGCTACAACCAAAAAATATAACGGGCGCATTCTGCAGTATTATGGTGATGGCACATTAAGTACATTCTCAAGTGCTATCGATGCTGTGCGGTGTGGCATTGAAATGCAACTTGCTTTTAGGGAGGAGCCTACAATCCCCATTCGAATTGGAATACATTCAGGTGATATCATTGTATCAGATGAAGAGATCATCGGGGATGGAGTAAATGTTGCTTCCCGGATCGAATCACTTGCCAAGACTGGAAGTATTTATATCTCCGACAAGGTGTATGATGAAGTTAAAAATCAAGATGACCTTCTAGCGGTGTCCATGGGCATTCATAAACTGAAAAACGTTACCAAGCCCATAGAAGTGTATGCTGTTTCCAATGATCAACTTGGTGCTATTGAGCGCTCGGATGCTAGCGTCTCAAAGAGAAATCCGATTGTAAAATGGTCCTTAATAGTTACAACCGTACTCCTAATAGCGATCCTTGCCTACTCCTTTGAAATATTCAATGGAAAATTGGGATCAAATTCTGCTGTAATTTCAAATGATAAATCCATAGCCGTGTTGCCATTCAAAAATGAGAGCAGTGATTCATCGAACCAGTATTTTGTGAATGGGCTTATGGAGTCAACACTGAACAATCTTCAAAAAATCAAGGACCTGAGGGTAATCAGCAGATCTTCGGTGGAAAAATACAGAAACACAGATATGACCATTCCCGAAATAGCTGAAGAACTCCAGGTCAGTTATTTTGTGGAAGGCAGTGGTCAGAAGATCGGAGACCAAATACTACTCCACATCCAGCTGATTGAAGCCTCAACCGATCGGCATCTCTGGGCAGAGCAGTATAACCGGGAAGTTGTCGATGTTTTTGAATTGCAGAATGAAGTGGCTCGTAAAATAGTCAGCTCCATAGAAGTCATTGTAACCCCTTCGGAACTTGATCTTATAGAGAAAAAACCTACTGAAAACCTGCTGGCCTATGATTATTATCTTCGGGCACTTGGCCCGCTTCATTCAAGAACCCATGATGGGCTTCAACAAGCCATTGGGTTATTGAAAAAAGCGATAGAATTAGACCCTGAGTTCGCGCTGGCTTATGCCAACATCGCCATATCATACTATCTTCTTGAAATATCCCAATTGGAGAAACAGTACACCGAAAAGATTAATAGTTATGCAGATAAGGCCTTGCTTTATGATTCAAAATCTGCAGAGAGTCTCATCGCCAAGTCTTTTTATTACCTACAAACAAAGGAGTACAGTCTAGCCCTGCCGCACCTTGAAAAGGCCCTGGAGTATAACCCTAATTCATCTTTTGCAATTCAGATGCTTGCCGATTTCTATTTTAGAATCATTCCCAACTCGGGTAAATACCTGGAGTACGCCTTGAAAGGGGTGCAGCTTGATGTGGCAGCCAATGATGCTGTTACCCTGAGCTATCTCTACTTAAACCTTAGCAACGCCTTTATCCAGAATGGTTTTGTTGATGAGGCGATTACCTATATCAATAAATCCCTTGACCTCTTTCCGGAAAACCATTTTGCACCTTATGTAAAGGCATTGATCATGTATGCCAAGGAACCTAATATTGAACGGACCAAACAATCGTTAAAACAGCTATGGAAAAGGGATACCACACGATTAGACATCTTGCAGGAAGTGGCCAATTTCTACTTTTACGAGGAAGACTATGACAGTGCTTTTTATTTCTTCCATAAATTCGTATCTGCCAAAGAAGCAAATGGACTGGATATTTATCCTCAGGATGATTTAAGGATTGGTAAGGTCTATGAAAAGAAGGGCTTCAAAGAACAATCGAAGCATTATTATCAGGCTTATACCGAATATTGTGAAAATGACCAGTCTATCTACAAAAATGCAAGCCTGGCCATGAAATTTGCTAATGAGGGAAAAATAGACCTGGCCATAGAACATTTAAATAAGTTTGCCATGCAGGATAATTTTCAATACTGGATACTTGTATTTATGAAAATCGACCCACTGGTAACCCCTTTGAGAGATCATCCAGCATTTGATGAGGTCATGCAAAAGATCGAGGACCGGTTCTGGGAAAATCAGGCCAGACTAGAAAAGTCCCTAGAAGAAAAGGAACTGATTTAAATGAAAGGAAATGTTTATATATCGTACCCAAACTCCAGGACAGTAGGGTGAAGAAGTATTCTTTACCAAGTTGGATTTCCCCCCCTTGTCCTGCTAACTGAGTTACGCCACGGCGCACAGGTGCAGGGCCTCCTAAACTTGAGTCTCCGACTCAGCTATTTTCAGTCATCTTCCAGCGCAATCCTCCTCTCCAATAGTAAATACGCTTTACTCCCTTACCGAACTCCGCACCCTCACAATTCTCAGTTCCCCAGCCTGGCTACCGTAAGACAGGTTCGACAATTAACCGATTAGACTACCCTTTCCCCTCCAAAACCACCAAATAAAATTCGGACATCCACTAGACACTCCCACGATATCACCTCTTTAATACTACCAGCTCCCAAGATTATAATTTGTTCGTCTTAACTAGAATTGTGATTTCCTCGAGTAAAAGCAAGAAGAGATATACTTTTCCTAGGAGCGACGATTTTAATAATTCAACCAATTTTCCCCGAATAATAATGCTTGAACCATTCCGGCACTTCTTCATTTTTGATATCATTCCAAACCTTCTTTCCACTTCCATTCAGCTTGAAATGTGCAAATAGATTATGCCGTTCTCCTTCTTTTGAGTTATCAAAAAAATAAGCCTGGTAACAATGTTGGGCTGCCTCGTATAACAAATCCATTGAGCGGTAATACCTGTCAATAATCCTATCCCCTGGAACATCGTGTCCATCCTGGGGAACTCTGACCTTCTTTACCCTATGAACATTTATTGTTGGATCTTCTGTGGAAACAAAATAAAGGTAAACCTTATAACCTGCTTCCTTGGCCTGTTTGATGATTGCTACTTTGCTCGGATGAGAAAAAACCGTTTCGAAGGAAAATTTCACTCCTTCTTTTAATAATTTCTTTCTTAAAAAATCAGCCAGTATTTGAGCAATTCTTTCATAAGGATTGTCACTCTTTTCATCTGAAATTTTTCGAATGACCTTTAAACGGTTATTGGATACTTTTATGCATTGCAGCAGTCTTGGTAGTTGAAATTCTCTTCTGATCAATCCAGAATTATGAGCAACTTCCTCAAACTCCTGCTGATCATATATTATTTTATAAGTCGAAAAATCAAGTCCACTGTTGTAAAGGTCTTGAGCAATATCGTCTGCATTTATATAAATACCGAAGTCCAGCGTTTTACCACTTTGAACTTCGGTATTTCTAATGGCTTTTATGATGGAACTTTTTCCTGAACCGTTGGGGCCAGCAAATATTCGCATGCGTTTGGTCATCAGTCCAGAATCAGTTTTTGGTTATCACTTCCATGGCTGATTTCCTTTACTTTTTCTATATGCCCATCTTCATATTTTTTGACTACCCAACCCTTCTCGGCGACCATCACATATCCATTGATCTCCATGGCTTTTTTGGCCCCTTCCTTAAAGGCCTTTGATGATTTCCTTTCTACCAAACGGGTGCTGATATATCTTAACTTATCCTTACTCATAACATTTACAATATTATAAAAATAGAGACTAACTACAACTACATTCCATTAAATGATATAACACAGATCATAGAAAGACTGTTCAAAACCCATTATTAATGGCAAACAAACCGGATAAAAAACTTAAAATGTTTGATAAAAACTAAATAATCCCCAAAACAAATAAAACACCCCCATAGGAGGGACAAGCTTAATGTTAAAAGACTGACCCCGTTGTCATGCTAACTGAGTTACGCCACGGCGCACAGGTGCAGGACCTCATAAACTTGAGTCTCCGACTCAGCCACTTACATCCATTCAGTTGTTCCAAGTCTTTAGCACAGCGGTGACTTGGAACTTAATAATAGTAGGAGCCTGCCTGGCAGCAGACAGGTCTCCAGACTCCGATCAAACCCATAATCCTGCCCTGAGAATTACAACCCATTACATCCTCTGTGAACTCCACGCCCTTCGTACTTTCACTACCCTTTAAAGCGCGACTATTCATCAATTTCCTGAATTGCTGAATATAATGCAGGAATTACATTTTTAAAGAAATGAGGCAGATGGTCTTTTTTAATTGTTTTTCCCTTTTGAAACGAAACACAGTATTGAGGAGTCCTATTATAAAATGAACTGTTAAACAAATGTAGGTTGTCAAAAAATTCGAAATGCTTGTTTAAATTGGCATATCCCTCTCTGAATCTTTTCTCTATCTCAGCATCTAGGACAAAAAATTGAGGCATGAATTATTTAAATTGAGGAGCTATTTGAGGATGTTTGTTTTGGATCCCCATGGCCACGTTATTTTCATATACCTTAATTTCCTTCCTTATTTTAGGCATTTGTGACTTCATCTTGCGTTTGAAGTTTTCTATCTGTCTAGTGATATCGTCTTTCCTTTCCTTCATAATACAAAGTTAGTGAATTTCATGAAAAGAGTTTAAACATTCCCAACCATTACTAATCAGCTATTTACAACACATGAGATAAACAGAGATAAAATTTGAACGTTCCCTAGATGTTCCCACGACGTCTCCTTGATGTTCCCTCTATGTCTCCTCTCTAATCCCTCTAAAGCACTTTTCTTCCCTCACCCCCTGCCCCCCTGAAGGGGGAATCCACCCACAAACGTCATTGCGACCTGTTGTCCTGACAGCTGAGCTACGCCACGGCGCACTGGTGCAGGACCACCTAAACTTGAGTCTCGGACTCAACTACTATCTTTCACTGCTCACTCTTCCTCTTCCCATCTTCTCACCTCCACCTTTCCCTCACCCCCTGCCCCCCTGAAGGGGGAATCCCCCCACAACTGTCATTGCGATCCCCGTTGTCCTAGCAGCTGAGCTACGCCACGGCGCACTGGTGCAGTACCACCTAAACTTGAGTCTCCGACTCAACTACTATCTTCCAATGCCCTTTAAAGTATTCATAAAAGCGTCCATTTGTTTTCTCCCTGCACTTTTGTAAACTTTACGTATACGATAAGACCCTTACTTCTTGTGCAAGAAGTTTACAAAGCCATGTCAAAAACCTACCCTGAACAAAAGATCAAAGTCCCCCGCTTCTCCGAGGAAAACGGCTTCTATACCACCAAGCAGCGGTCTTATAATATGTCCAGGATACGAGGTAAATATACTGTAAACCTTTCTTTCCAGCTCGGATAACTCACCTCTAGGTGAACAGGTATACTTCCCCTGTTAAAAACGTATACTCCTTCCGATAATAATATAAGTAAGCGCGGGAGGCAGCCAGAAATGCGGGCCAGCGTAGGACTTGCTGGCAGAAGCTTTATTTCTGGCTTGACTTTTTTGTTACTTTTTGTGTCTAAGCCCGTCCCGATTACTTTCGGGGACAAAAAGTAAGGAAGATACTGTTTCCAACAACATAAAATTCTTATTTGCTCAGCTGAGCTAAGCCAAGACTCACAGGTGCAGAACCACCTAATACTGCGTCTCACTCTATATCTCCTTTTTGATTAATCGAAGAATTACGCTTTTAAAAAATTCAATAAAAAGCCCGTTTGTTTTCTCCCTGCACTTTTGTAAATTTTACGTATACGATAAGACCCTTACTTCTTGTGAAAGAAGTTTACAAAGCCATGTCAAAAACCTACCCTGAACAAAAGATCAAAGTCCCCCGCTTCTCCGAGGAAAACGGCTTCTATACCACCAAGCAGCGGTCTTATAATATGTCCAGGATTAGAAGTAAAGACACCAAGCCGGAAAAACTCCTTAAGAAAGCCCTATGGCACGCAGGACTACACCACCGCTCCAATAAACAAAAACTCCCAGGCAAACCCGATATCGTTTTTATCAAATACAAACTGGTCATCTTTATCGACGGTACCTTCTGGCACGGTCATAACTGGCCCGAAAGGAAACAGGCCATCAAGTCCAACAGGAACTTTTGGATCCCCAAGATTGAACGGAACATGCAGCGCGACCGTGAGATCAACCTCCATTACAAAAGAAAAGGATGGACGGTCCTACGCTTTTGGGATTTTGAAGTGAAAAAGGAGTTGGGGGTATGTGTGAATCAAGTTTTGAGCTCAATAAACTAAAGAGGATCGTCGTAATTATTTTTTAAGTTTATGTTTACTATCTTCAATTGAATTTTTAAACATAATATTATAACATTAATGCGTAATCCCAAATGGCACCGTGACGAGATTATCCTTGCCCCGGACCTGTACCATTCTTTAGAGCCGAGCCAAATTCATGGTAGAACCCTCGCCTGGATGTAGTATGAGCGCCTAGGTGTAGATTGTATCTACACCTTTTTATATCCTGCTCCTTTCTTGATCCCATTCAAAAAATCTGAAATGAGCCTATTATCCGTCACCTCCTCTTTCGTCCATTTGAATTCTTCAAACTCATGCCAACCATGGTCAATTTCCGGATCGTAGGGGTCTTTTCTCAAGGAGGGCACATCCCATTCCTCCGCAACAAAGAATTCTTCCGAAATCAGTTTTTCCCTGATCATAGCGGTGGCTTCCTCTGGATGAAGGTTTTCAGGGTTGGCAAATACTACGTAGCCATACTGTTTGTAGTTACCACTGTCACGGTAGAGGTAATTGAATTGCAGTTTATTCATTTGGGTTTATTATATTGAGACCCTATCGTCCCGGATTTTATACTTAAAGCTATCGGTAACATGGCTATTCACTGTTCCTCTAACCAGTCCATCACCTGCCCACATTACGGAAGGGAAACGGCTTTTTTACAAAAAAACACAAAACCGGAAAGCCGGTCAAGTCAACGGCACACATACCTTGACAACCCGTGTCCATATACCTATTTGGACGGAGTAGCATCAAAAGAAATGTTCCAAAAACAATCTCATTAGACAGAAAATAAATACCCCCATGAGAAACCCCAAATGGCACCGTGACGAGATTATCCTTGCCCTGGACCTGTACTATTCTTTAGAGCCGGGTCAAATTCATGGAAGAAACCCAGCGGTTATTGAGTTATCGGAATTATTAAATCGTTTACCGATTTTTGATATCAAACCTGATGCTGTCAAATTCAGAAACCCAAATGGAGTTGGTTTAAAATTGAGTAACTTTCTTGCGATAGACCCCGAATATCATGGCAAGGGAATGCAAAGCTTCAGCAAGTTAGACGAACAGGTTTTCAATGAATTTGATGGAAAGCGATATGAGTTAAAGAAAATTGCCAATTCTATCAGAAATGCTGTCAAAGACGTAAACCTGAGCAATAAGCTCTATAAAATTCCTGAAAACGAAGAGGAATCGGGTTTTGTTTTTAAAGAAGGAAAAGTGCTGTATAAATTGCACAAGTACCGGGAGCGTAACAGTAAACTTGTGCTAAAAAAGAAATCGCAACATCTTCAAAAATATGGTAGTTTAGATTGTGAGGCTTGCGATTTTAATTTCCAGGTAAAATATGGTGATTTAGGGGCAGGATATATAGAATGCCATCACAAAGTAGCTTTATCTGATTTTGATGGAAGGGTCGATACACGATTGGAAGATTTGGCTTTGGTCTGTTCCAATTGCCATAGAATGCTACACAAAAGCTTTGAAACCTTATCGGTTGGCAACCTAAAATCACTGATTAAATTATAACTTTCCAGATTGAAGAAAGAGCATAGTAAGCAAGCAAGGGAACCAAGGTACTGACTTCTGAAGAACTTTATTGTAACCCGATAAGGAAAGGTATTTCCCTCGCAAAAAAAACTTGGACTGGCACAGGGAATAGGTGTTCAATTAGATGATTTCCTTTAAATCTTTTATAAATGCTTCAATCTAAAATCACGAAAAATCGTCAATAGAATCATCTCCATCCCATTCTCTTCCAAGTGCTAGATTAAATTGCTTTTGCGCTCCATTTAAATCAAAAAATGACCCCATACTTTCATGAATAAAATTATTTCCTTCGATATATACCTTTGCCAGTGCATAGGGTTTTATGCCGCTGCCATTCGTTAAAACAAAAAGCTCGTTGGTAGCACTATTTATTTCAGCCGAGTCAACTATCGATTCTCCATATTTATTCTTAGAAAATACACTTCCTTTTACTAATCCTTGCACATATTCTAGTAATCCATTTTCGTTGATTGAAGCAGGGCAGTTTGGGAATTCATTTGGTGTTTTCCAATTTTTTTGTTGAGCATTGGGTGTTTTTGATGTAATTATAAGTTCTTCCACATTTGATAAATCATTATTCGGATTTATCTTTCTATATACCCATTCTCCTAATTGACCACCTTTTGAAATTTTCCCTTCCTTCGCCCAATTCAGTAAATTGTTTTTTGCGTTCTCTGCTTCTTCTTTGGTGACAGTTCTCATCCAAGAGAAATTTTACTCAAGATTACCGTTAAGGGGCTTATTGAGATTGGAAAGATAGCATAGTTGAAAATTATTCTGGACAAGGTGATAGGATTTAGTAGTATATTTTCAAGCCTTGTTACCCATCTCAAGTTTTCTAGTCTATTGTTTCTCTTATTGGTATCAATATGATCTATTACGTGAGATTCTGATGGTTGAACTCCATGGAAAGCGGTCACCACAATTCTATGCACCGTTTCTGATGAATGATACATATACCCTTTTTGTTTATCAACCTTTCCAAAAGTCCATTTTTCGTCCAGAGGTCTTTTTCTTTTACCAGATTTTTGAAGTCTACAAATGGCACCATTATCCCTTACCCGATAGACTTCATCTCGGTATTCACAGGATTGCTCAATTTCAAATATGTCAATCAAATCGTTTTTCACTTTCTATTTGGCGGATTTTGATTTTTTTTCTTTTTACTCTTTATCATTTTTTTAACTTCATGCACAGTATATGGAGGGTTCCTGCGATGCATAATTGCATGGCAATTAGGACAGACTGGTATCAAATCTCTTACAGGATCGAGTTGATATTCTTTTCCAATACTAGCAATTGGTCTAAGATGATGAACATGGATAAAATCTTTAAAATAACTACCATAATGATCTTCAAAATTAAACTCACATACAATACAAGAGTAACCATGATGTTTTAAGCATGATTTTCGCGCTGAACTATCTCTTTCATATGAATTTACAAGAATACGTTTAGAACTTCCCTCAGCATATATGCTGTTTTCTGTCAGTTCTTCAGGAATATTTTTATCACTTGAATGCGTAAAAAGTTCAGTGTTTTCATAACCATATTCCCTCAATCTCTGACTAGCAACGGCTAATTCTTCAGAGGTGAACAGTTCTCTCCAGGGCTCCCTGAGTACCAGGGCCTCCAATGATATATCCAGCCTGCCTTCATTGACCAAAGTAATAAACCCTTTAGTTGGCGGTTTATTCATGGCTTTTGGATTAAGCCATGATTTGGCAGCTTTTAACCCACCATCTTTTCTGATTTTTTGCAAGAAGCGAGTGGCATTATATCCACAATATTTTTTTGCTGCTTCATAAATTTCAAATGCCTTGTCATTAAATTTACTTTCCAAATTATCATCCATGGCAAAAAGTGTTTTGTAATAAAGAAACGATAAAATTAAACTTTTTCAGCATTTTTGGGAGACTTCCTCCCTTTCCTGTCTAAATACCAGTTGATTATTATTAGAAATTGTAAAATTATTATACATCCCAATGCACATTTTTTCGAATGTTTATTCATAAAATAATTAATACAATACTAAAAACTACATCACTTAATAATCTCCCAATTATCCCAATAATACCCAATCTCATTATCCAAGGTCCCAATGAAGAGCCTCTCATTCCTGATTTTAAGTGTGACCCTAAAGCGATCATGTAACTTGATATCTTTGATGGCATTGGTATGGACCAACTCATCTACTTTATTTGCTGGTAGGATGACCACAGATTTATGTCTGTTTGGATGGATCATCACGAAAACATAAAATACATTCCCTGCATAACCCCGCTCAAGCGCTACCTTACGCATATCAAAAATATATGAGTTCTGGGCATTTAGATTCGATGTTTTTACCTGAAGGCTAAACAGTTTATTGTCCCTGGTTGCGATGATATCCATCCCAACGTCCACACTCATGATACTGGCATTATACCCGCGGAATAGCAGCTCAGCTGTTACATAGTGCTCTCCGGCCTTGCCGATAAATCCCCCTTGTACCTTTTCCTTCTTTATAGGAGCCAATGATTTCATCTCTTCCTTTTTTACAGGAACTGATGGGTTAGGATTTAAACCATAAGTACCAGGTCCTGTTTTGATAAATGCGGATGTCTCACCTTTAGAATTGATATCGGTGATCAACTGGGCATTCATGGAAGATTCAGGCGTTTTGCCTTCAGTGACCAATATCCCTTGTTCCAATGCCCTTTTGGTTATTTCTTTATAATGAAGGGAAGATTTATGCTTTATCAAAACCTGTAGTGCTGCTTCTTTAAATTTGTTCATGGGGAAATAATTACGTAAACCATTTTTGATTATGTCCTACACACAGCAAGTTTTCTATCATATAGCATGGTAAGTCTCTAAATACTTTTGAAAAAACAGTTTGGGGAACGCTACGTTGTCCCCTTAAGGCCTTCCCATCCACTAATCCACGTTTTACCAATTCCTTTGCCCCTAATAAGGTTCCAGTTTGCAAGTATACAGCTTTAGGGTAATACGATTTGGCTAGACCAATTCTTTGAGCAGTATCATAACTCCATAAATCACCCAGTCCAAAGACTTTAGTTTTAACCTCCTCCGTAATCTCAAAAATATCCTCGAAGGATTTGGCTTTTTCTAAAGCTTCATAGAAGGGAGCTTGAAGCAATAGTTCAGCCCCATCTTGACACCTTTTCTTGCCTACACGATTTTGATGACCGGCAAACATGGTTTTATTATTATCACAACCTGTTGTATTGTTCGGAACTACTGCATTTCCAGCATTTTCTACAACCTCCTTAAAATTTGGTAAGTTTTTATAAAACTTTTCCAGATTGTAATAATGCTCAAAAGCAATCAAGCCTTTTTCTCCAATATCATCTTTTTTCCAATCGTGAGATAAAGCCTTAAGATACCTGTTTAACACCTCCTCATCCTGAAAAGTCCGTATCCCACTCATAATATTAGGAATAACGTACTCTCGATTAGGAATATATTCAGCAATCTCCTTAGGGGGTATAATCCTATTATCGCCCTTTTCATCTCTTGGTCTAGTAGAAGTAGCCAACAAAAAATCCAAATCATCCAAGCCCTCCGGCCAGGGGATGTCCAGCTCACCTGATTTGGTCATACTATATAATTCTGGTTTATTTATAAAAACTTTATATCCATCACCGTTCTTTTTCATCTCTATTTCCCACCTATCTCTTAGACTATTCTTATCCTCATCAGAGAGCTCAGGATTAAAAAGTATTCCACATACACACCACGCACTACTTCCTTTGATAAAATTAGGATGATCACCTCCTTCAACATTAGATAGGTTCTTAACGATGTTTACGATATCTTTAACATCTAGATCACTTTTTTCAAAACCGACCGCCTTCGCCACACCATATTGATCTCTATTGAGCGAATTATCAAATACCATAGTATATGTCCCTCCATCCTTAGAAGAAAAGCGACCATACCGGATAGGAACCACAACATCTTTTGCACTGGTCATGTCTAGATGTTTATCGCGCCACTCCTTTCTTTTCTTATCTTTTGAATCATTTTTATTATCCCTATAGTCTTGCCAAAACAAGGACCCAATAATCAATGCGCCGCCTTTGAGGTTCATAAGGTTTATGGTTAAAAGTTTGAAATAGGTTATTGGAATTTCCTCAAATAAAATATAAGCTTAATCAACCAAACTTACTTTTAATTAACCAACTTTTTCCTTTCTGCTGACATCTCGACCTTAAGATCAATCCCTTGGTTCAACATTTGAACGACTCTATCCTTTTCATTATCAGACCAGGCTCGAAAAAGGATGGGTAAAACCCTTATTTTAATGGAAAGCCCCTTAATGATCTCATTGGTTTCTTCATATTGGGCTTTTGTGATTTCCTTTGGGCTAATCAAGCCATCCTTATAATCAACATAAAAACCCTGCTTCTTTAAATTATCAGCATTTTCCCACCATTCGAGATTTTCACCAACTTGCTTTAGGCCACTTAAAACCATTAATGCTTGATTTAGAAAATGTCCGAAATTATCTAAAAAAGAACTCTTTTTGTTTTTCGGTATTTCTTGTGCTTGCAAGAAGTGCTCAAAAATCCCTATCAATTCTGGAAAAAAGGCAGTGTCATGTTTTACTTTATGATTGAAAAATACCTTTTCCATTTCCTTTATCTTAATTAATTCTACTCCATGGCCGAGCAAAAAGAGTACACCTGACTTTACCAGTTCCTCTCCTCCTAAAATCAGTAAGGAGCAGGCAACACCATAGTTACCTTTTTGGCCTAAAAGTTTCCCGGATTTAATCAAACTGCGGCCATTATCCAATACCGTTTGATAGCTATTATAAGCTTCTTTTGGGTTGATTTGCTTAAATGTTACGCTCAAAATTATTGGTTTGTAAATAGTTCAAAATCCTTTAATCTAATTGGACATCTCGTTTCCCTCAAAAAATCCTGACTCAATCCCCATAGGAACCTCTCCGGTTCCGTGCTACACTGGTTTCATCGTTCGTGCTACGCACGCGACGAAAACCTAGTTGTTGTATACCATTTTATTTTATTCATTTCGTTTTTAGCCTAGGTGTGAAAGCTCTTTGCCAATGTCGGAATGAAGATTGAAATGTGCAAATAGGGGTTCTTGATCTTAGTTTTAATCTTGCTCTACACCAATCAAGATTAAAGGAACTGCTGGAGTTCCTCTTCCTTGTCGTGCTATGTGATGTATAACTCTTTCAAAATAACCTGGACCAGAGGACATCTCTGATTGCAGTTTCTTGGTTGGAATAATTTCAATTCCTAAATCGATGGTGTTTCCAATATAAAAACCTAAGTGTTTTACGAACAGATCAAATTCGATAAAACTATATTTTGCTAGTTGTACTTCAATGGCAACTCTATCTTTTTGAAAATCGGTCTGATTATATGAGGATATAGCCGTTTTACCCGCTTTTTCTATTCGGATTTTTTGTTCCTCATATGGCAAATGCATTATATCTGCTGTTAATTCATAATCATCAGTTACGTAGTAATTGAATCTCGATTCTTTCCAACCTGAGGCTTCAAACTCTTTTTTCATTCTAGCATTCAAATCTATTGGCGAAAAAACCATTTTGTCTTTCATGGTTTTTTCCTTGCTCTTTTTGGTGCGGTACTCTTCCGCATCAATGGAAGCAATCACTTTTTCAATTTCTTCCCAAGTTTCTTTTCTATGAACTTGCAACCATTCATAACCATTGAGATGGTTGTACATTGCTCCAATTTTCATGCTTTAATATGTTTATTGAACACATACCCTGAAATGATCCCTGAAATCACTAAAGCTTTATTGTCAAAAAGTTTTGTATTTAAGTTATCTCCAACAATAGAAGCAAATTCAGAATCAGAGATATTTATATCAGAGATATTGTTTCTTATATCTAAACTTATCCTGGAAATTGTATCCAAAACGTCATATGGATGGATGTATTCTTGAGATTTATGAGTCCATTTCTTCTGTAATTCTTCAGAGCTTAGAGTTTCAGAAAAAGCTTTTAATTCTTTCACTTTCTTATCAATATTGATATTCTGAATTTTCAGTAACTCAAGTATTTGTTTATGGCTTTTATCGGTAAATAATACCTCATTTATTTTTTTTGAAGAACCATAAAAGAACCTTACCTTCCAAGCGCAAATAGTACCAACAAACTTGTTAGAGAGTTCAAATCTAACACCACTTCCAAATCTATATTCAGGTATCGCTAATCTAAACGAACGGTCATCTCGATACTTAAATTTTGCTTTATCTGGTGGAGTTATAGGAATTGGCTCACCTGGTGATTCATGTCGATAATGATGAGCATTTTCGATTAAAGTTAATTCTCTAACTGGAGTTTCCAACATACTTTGAAACAAATAGTACGTGACCACTGGAGGAATGGCATTTCCTATCATTTTTAATTTTGAGTTATATGTTTTTCCATAATATTGATATGTAATAGGAAAACCCATTAACATTCCTCTTTCTCTTACTGTTAATCTTCTGAAACCAACACCGTTTTGTATAACTAGACTTTCTCTGGATACCCTAGTACACGTAGAGGTAATGGTTCTTGAAGGCCTGGTTAAGTTTTCAGGAAATGACATGCCATTATAAACAGGATGATATTCTTTTGATTCTCTGTTTAATCTTAATTCTTCAGGATTAAGGGAGGCTTCAATTATGTGGTCAGTCAATTCTTCCCTTGATAGTTCATAGCCATATATTGGATCAGTTACCTTTTCACCTTTTAAAGCGTTCAAAACATCTCCCAATGTCCTGTCAGCTGTCTCAGCTTTATATGCTTCGAATAGGTGATGGGGAAAATTTCCCCCAATCATTCTTTTTCGCTTTTGTGGAAGGCCAAATTCGCTTGAATCAACCACTTCTAAATAATTGAATAGCTTCTTGAATCGCTTAAACTTAGGGTCTTCATTTAAAACTTTTTCTAAAATGTTCTTAACTCTTGGGACATTTTCCATTGCCCAATACTTTGGTTTCAGGTATTCAACAACGGAAAGAAATTGATACATATCAACTAAACCGTCTTGAATATCTCCTCCACCACCTCTGTTTGCATAGGAGAATTGAGTACAGGGTGGACTGCCTACAACAAAATCAATTGAGCCCACCTTGGGCAGAGAGTTGAAATCTAGTTTTCTAATATCTATCTCTTTGGTGTTTGTTCCAAAGTTAATATTGTGTGTTAGGTTAGATTCCTTATTCCATTCAAATGATTTGATATGTTCTATACCATTGAGTTTCATCCCTAAAGTCCAGCCACCAATACCACTATATAAATCTATACAATTCACATTTTTATTTTTAAAGTCTTTTACAAATATAGACCGAGATTTTATTAATTCATTTTAAAAAACAATTCGAATCCAATATTTCTAGGCAGGTAATAAGGACTAAAACCTCTTCAGAGAGCAACCGATACATTGGCCTAATGAATCGAGAAGTTCACAGCCTGAAAGCTATGGCAGGACAGATCATGTGAGAGGTTTATGTCTGGGGTTCCCCTTTACCTAATCGACTAAGGCGTTGCTATTCTTTCTAATACATTACTTAATGTAGTAAATGTATAGTGAACATTTCCTAAATCATCAATTTCAGTGAGTAAAGTTACTATTGCTGTCACGTTAATTAACTCTTCTTCGAGACGTTTTATTAAATCTCTATATTTTAAAAAACTATCGGGATCGCCCCAAATGATAGGTAAAATCGTAAAAGGAATATTTTCACCATTTATATTAAGGTATTGGCCTTTACTATTCAATCCTTCTGTTTTACCTTCTATTTTCTCATTAAACTTTTGTATAAGAAAACGTTTAAATCCATCATCACTTCGATGAAGGTCTGGAGCTATATTATGATAACTAATCAAATCCATGTATAAAAGGGAAGAATCATCTTCACTTTTAAAGACAAGGTCAACTTTCTTTCCGTTAGGTAAGGGTCTCTCAATATCCTCTAAATTAAACCCATTTTTTAAAATAAAGTGAATCCCCAGTAACTCAGCAAAAAAATTTAAGTATTGGTAATTTGAACCTAGTTTAGGGTCAACCGCTGTTAACATTTGAACAACTGTATCTTTTACTTTTGGTAATAAAGCTGGATTTATTAGCTTTTTTATTTCTTTAAGAGTTAACTCTATGTGTCTAAGCAAAGAAATATATCTATTATTTGGATTTGAGTCAATATCAGTTAAAAACAATAAATCATAGATACAGTGAGGTCTGTAGTTTTTTGACTGATCTGTAATCTTAACCAACTGATCATACCGATTTTTAACTGCACTAATTTTTTTCTTTAATTGCTTATCTTTTATTCCTGAAAACACAAATGTTTCAGGAATATATTCCATTAATCTATCTTTAAACTCTTTTAATTGAAATTCTACAGTGGTTGAATCACTCATCTTAAAATTTATTGCACAACTTGTTTAATTGTTTTCATATACCAAAAAATGTCATCAACTTACTTAACTGTAGTTAATCTCTCTTAAAGAATCTCGAATATATTGCGGAATGATTTTCTGGCTCAACTTTATTATTATGGGACATATGACGCTCAAACAAAGCTCCATCAAACCAAACAGGCTCATTTGTTGGGATGGCTTTGAATATCAATACTTCTTTACCATGATATTGTCTTGAAATAATATTTGACAAAATCTCATTCTTGTATCTATCAGGTTTTAAAGGTGCAGATTTAATAGTATCTTTAATTCTTCTTAAATATTTGTCTACTGAATTATAATATTTCAGTGCTTCTGGTTCTATCCCAGTTACACGAAATTTATTCATTATAAAATGTTTTCGATTGTAATGTGCTTTGTGTTGATTTGCATCATTCTCATTATCTGCAACACCAACGATTACATATCCAGCTTTATTAGGTCCTAAATTTGAAATAGCAGAAAGAGTTTTAGCAATCTTTGTAACAAGGTCGCTGTTATATTTTCCATTGGTAAGAGTGGTTACTCCCATCTTAAAATCAATTTGATTTTGCTCGGTTATAGAATTCATTAATATCTTTTCAAATTCTAATGTCCAGTCCTCATTAATTGGATCACCTGAATTTCTTTCTCGAAAATGCTCTTGAATTCTTCCAATAACGTGATTGATAATATTCCTTCTTTCTTTTCCCTTAAATGCCTCTCTTAGCTGATTTTTAGAAAACAAATCATCGCCCATTCCTGACATACTCTTAATTAGTGCTTTTGAATCATTAATTGACTTGTTCTCTTTTATTATTAATTGATAAAAAGTCATAAATAAAATATGATAAACTTCTCTAATACTTGACCCTTTACTCTTAACGAATAATAGATTTGGGAAGTCTTTTCTTGCTTCAATCAAAAGGTTCTCAATTGTTGCAAATACTCTTCGAAAATTTTTGGAAATTATTTCATCAGATACTCTACTTAGAGAAGTCTCTATTTCTTCCAGCTCCTTTGATTCAACAGCTAAAGGATTAGGATTATAACCATAATACTTATCTAACCTAGCAGCAGTCATATGAATGTCATTTGCAGATATCATATCAGCTAATAGAAAAGCGATTATTTCTTCATCTGTTGAGTTTCTTATATTATCTGGACTAACTATATGATGTTTTACCCAGAACATATCAAGTACAGAAACTCCATAATAGCCAAGCCGTTTTTGAGTTATACTGATCTTTGACATTTCATTGAGTACTAATAAATCATCTGAAATATCCTTTCTTATATCAGTTGCTAACTTTCTTACTAAAGTTGGAAACTTACCAAGTGTACCTGCATGTCTAAGTTCTTGATTAGATAAATGTTTTCCATTAGAATTAATCCTTCGAAATGTTTCTTCAATCTTTGGACCTGTTAGAGTGCTTGCCTTTGAAATTGGAAGTAAATAATTGACTATTTTCCTACAAAACTCCTTATCAAGCTTCGGTTCTTTTTGCTTTAAAACACCATTCTCAAGCCTTGACTGGCTGTCTGACATTACAGATAGATCAAAGAAACCATCTTTTAAACTATATTTGTTTTCGATAAATGAAAAAATTGCATCAAATCTTTGCATTCCATCAATTATTTCAAGTTTGGTTGAACTTTCAAAGTTAACCTCCGCTAATAAGAATAGAGGAATTGGTAATTCTCTCGAAAGTGTATCTATGAAATTTCTTTTTTCTTCGATTGTCCAAACTAGTTTACGTTGATAGTTTCTGTTTACTAACAACCTTTGTTTAATAAAATCAGTGTAAATAGTTTGAACATGTGTACCTTGAATTGTTAAACCACTCGATATAGCCATATTATTTCAGTTAGATATTAATTTCTCTTTAACCTTTTCAGTATTTCCTTTTTCATTAACCACAGCACTTGTATATCACCATCCAATGTTTGATATACCTTTTATATTTATTTTAACAAAATTTGCCCTATTTCCTTAACAAAAGACCATTTATCCATTTCCAAACGCTTACCAATAATTTGTAATTATTTATAATTGAACATATCCTCTAAAACTAACAATCTCCCACTTCCCATAAAATACCCCACTTGGGGTATTTTTCACCAAAACCCCACAAAAAAAAGCCCTCCAACCGAAGGGCTTCTATAAATTATTGAATAGGATTTAAACAACTTATATATTTTATCAGCTTCCTTAATTTAACTTATAAATCATTATTTGTGGAATCACAGTAAGAGTTATTTAAAAATGAAAATTGCCTATAGATCAAAAATACTATGCTTCATTTTAAGTATTCCAACTTTTGCAATGTGATATATACTGTTATTGATTTCATCAAACTCCATATTTCTCCTTGACTTCTCTTTGAATAATTTCTAAGACTATTTTATAATTAGTACCAACTACAATAGCTAATTTAACTATTTCCTCAATAGTAAATAATTCTGGATTTCTTAGCTTTTCGGTATAAGTATTAAATCCCATTTGAAGCTTTTTGGACAGGTTAGTAGGTTTAAGTTCTTGAAGTCTTGAAATGCTTTTGATAAGACCTTGATTAAATAATGCACCAATTTCCTCAAACTCCTCATCGAATTTGAATTCTTGGATTTTCTTTTTCGATTCTTTTGATTTCATTAGGCCCAATCTGACCACTGACACTTATTTTTAAAAGAAAAATTTTTAAAATGAAAATTTAAATTTTTACTTTAATAATACTTTATTATATTTGAAAAGATGTTATTGAAATAATATAACTAAAAACTAATTTTAACGCAGGACCTTTAATGGAACTGCTCAATGAGTCTCGCCACAAAATCTGGTAAATTTTCCGCGCGGGAATTCAAAGAGTGGTCCTTGTCCCTATTCAAAAAATAGGGCGGGCACTCCTTGTTTCTAATGTGCGGACTACTTTAAAAAGTGGAGGTTTACCAGAACCTTGTGGCATTAGAATCTTGGAATTGCCTGCCCTACCAATTTTTAGGCGCCAATTTCATAATTGAACTAAATGAGGCTCATAATAAAAAAGACATTATGGGTAGCACATCATTTACATATCCTAATCCATTAGGGTCTTCTTTTAGAAGAGAAAGTTCGGCTGCCTGTATTTTTAATCCAAGTTGTCTAAATAGCCAAAATAGCTGTACGCAGTTTGATATGCTATTTATACGCAAACCGAAAAATCCCATCTAAGATAGTACCTAGTATTTAGTATTTAGTAGCTAACTTTTATTAACGTAAGCGATAGGGATACTTGCTACTGAGTACTAATCATATAACACCATCAAACCTATTTTAAAGTGTATACATCGTACTGGGTACCTCATACCTCGTACTTTTCGACGATTCGGAGGCTGCATTCGCCTGGGGGACGCCCCTCGCGTCTGGTAGGGCAGCCTAGCCTGGGGCTTTATAAGCACTGGGGTAATTAAATGATTTCTTAACTATTGTAGAAGTGATGGAAAAGACACTAGACGTCAGATTTGAGACGTGAGACTTACCCCCTAAATCCCCCTGAAGGGGGACTTCAAGATTTCGTTAACGAGATCGGTTCCTCACCCTAAAGGGGGAGGCTAGGTGGGGGTAAAATACGAAATTCCGGTTCCGGCCCTTGGAGCTGTTGGTTTTGTGGAGTTGACGGAGGGCGTTAAAAAAAGAAGTTAGCTAGCCCTCGGCTAGATCCACTTCTTTTTAGCCCGTAGCCAGCTTGTAGGGCAGGTAATCTCGTAAACGAGGTCAGAAAGTCCTCACGACATCGATGGAAGAGTGTAAATATCAACACTAGACATCTATCGGTAGACAGAAATGTTCGCCCTCTCCTTTAAGGGAGAGGGAGAGGTGAGGGTAAATAACGACTTCGAAATCCAGTCTTGTGTCTTTAGTCTAGCGTCTAGCATCTGACAAGACTCGATGTCTTGTCCCAACACTTTCTACACAACCGCATTTTAAGCATGAAAAAAACAAAGATCACATGCTTCCTGGCATTGCTATGCCTTTTTGGAAGCGAAATATATGGCCAAGTTGCTTCACCTCCCACCACTACTGGGTCGGAAAATGTTTCGGCTCCGGTGGTGGTGTATTTCGAAGTCAACTCCCCTGTCCCCATCGACACCTTTACGGTGAGCTTCAATGCCCACTATCTGGACGACTTTACCCGGCTTCCCGAACCGGAAAACACGGAATTAGCATCCAAAAGGGGCTCCGTGTACGGCGGAAATGCTTCCATGGAATATTTCACCTACCAAAGCCCCCGGTTTTCGGACACCGGCTACCTGACCATCAAAGGGGGCAAGGGCACCTTTCTAGAACGCGTCCAAATCTCCCCGGGCGACAGTGTGGCCATCAGCGTGGACCTTGAAAACGGCAACACCGTTTTCTCCGGACCTGATGCGATGAAGTACCGCTGCCAACATGAGCTCAGACTGGCACACAGGGCATTCATGGAACAGGTTCCCCCGGTCATGTATACGGGAGATACGGCCGTCCACTTTAACGAAGGTAACAACAGGGAGGAGTACAAAAAGGCATTGGCAAACGCCCCATCAATGCAACCTCCCATGCAGGTAGTGGCCTATGGCGACGGCTCCATCCCCTATATCCGTTCTGTCCTTAACCTGGAGGTAAAAGACCATCCCGGGTACCAAGTGCTACGCGCCTATGCTGCTGTGCTGGACAGGGATTTTATGGTCAGCATGGAAAAGGAACTGGAAGGGATGGCCTATGGGGAAAAGGTACAGGCATTTATGCGCTCGTTCAGGCATACGGACGCCTTCAGGAAGCTTTATAACGAAACCATCTCTTCGCTTCCCCTCGACAGGGAAGACGATGTGCTCCGGCACTCCGCCCATTATCTGGACTACCTTTTTGACCGCTGTACGCTCAGGGCCATCTTGGAAGGGGTACCCATCTATGAGGTCTATGGAGAATACAGCCCCAAGGTGCGCGACCAACTGATCGGCAAATACCTAGTCAAGTTCTACCGGCAACTGCCCTCTCCCGAGGAAAAATTCACCCAGGGCCTGGCCACCGTAAAGACCCCTTGGGTATTGGAAACCATTTCAGGGCTCTATCAGACACAGAAGGTGGGCGCCCCTTTCCTTGAAACCGAGTTTACCGGTACCGATGGAAAAACGGTGCCATCCAACACCTTCAAGGGCAAGGTGGTATTGCTGGACTTCTGGTTTACCGGCTGCAGTGCCAGCTCCAAGATGCACCACAACTACCTTCAGCCTACCATCGATGCCATTGGCGATGCCGGGAACTTTGAACTGGTCTCCATATCCAGGGACAGGGACAAAGACAAGTGGCTGAACAGTATCCGTGAAGGAAAATATACCTCCGAAGCATACACCAACCTATGGACGGGAGGGCCCGACCACAAGGTGCTGGACTATTACAATATCCACGCCTTCCCCACACTGATGCTATTGGACCGGGAAGGCAAAATCCGCAAAGTCGGCAACTTCCCCGATGATCCACAGGAACTTGCCGGCCTTATCCAGGAACTTATTGAAGAACCCCATCAAAGCACAACACCATGAAACATCTTCTACTTGCTATTATTTTATTGTGGGGACTTTTCGGTTCCCTGCATGCCCAGACAGCCTATCCGGTAAAGGGACAGGTGCTGGAAGCCATTAAGGAATTGCCCCTGTCCGGTGCACTTATCAGGGTGGCCGGTACCGAAACCGCTACCGTGACCGATGAAAAAGGGAACTATGGGTTTCAATTAGCCAAGGGCAGCTATAGTCTGGAAATCAGCTACCTTGGATTCCGTTCACAGACTTTGGAAATTTCCGTTCCCTTGGATAAAGAACCTGTCACCTTTTTGGTGGAAGAAGGTCTCTCCATGGATGCGGTGGACGTGGTCTCCACAGGATACCAGCAGCTGCCACGGGAACGCTCCACGGGCTCCTTTGTACAGCTGGACGAAAAGCTCCTCCAACGCAGGGTGAGCACTGACCTGATGGACAGGATAGAGGACATTGCCCCGGGGGTACTCTTTAACCGTGATGCCCGATCCGGCAACGACCCCATCAGTATTCGCGGCAGGAGCACCCTGTTTGCCAATACCCAACCTTTGGTGGTGGTCGACGGCTTTCCCTATGATGGACCCTTACAGAATATAAACCCAAATGATGTCGAAAGCATCACCATCCTCAAGGATGCCGCGGCCGCCTCCATCTGGGGTGCACGTGCCGGCAATGGGGTCATTGTGGTCACCACAAAAAAGGGAACGTATGGAAGGCCCCTTTCCGTTAGTCTGACCAGCAATGTGACCGTACTCGAAAAGCCCGACCTTTTCTACGAACCCCAAATGGACATCGGGGAATTCATCGAGGTGGAAAGGAGCCTCTATGACAATGGCTTTTACAGTTCCCGCATCAACAGCTCTTCCAAAACGCCCCTTTCACCAGTGGTGGAAGCCCTGTACGCTGCAGAAACGGGCATGATCAGCCAGCAGGAAGCAGATGATAAAATTGCAGCCTATAAAAACAGGGACATACGGAGGGACATGGAAAAACACTTCCTCCGTCCTGCCGTCCGTCAGCAGTACAACCTGGGCCTCTCCGGTGGGGAACGCTATCAGCGCTATGCCCTTTCGGTAGGATGGGACAAAAACAGCGCTTCCATCAGGGAAAATGACAACGGGCGCTTTACGCTCAAAGGGGATATGGGCTGGAAACTCTTGAAGGATAAACTGGAAGTTGGCACTGGCATATACCTGACTGGATCCTCCGTCCAGAACGGGACGCAGCTCCCTTCCGGCTCACCTTATGAAAGCCTAGTCGATGCCCAAGGAAGGCGTGCGGCCCTTATCCGTGATTATAACCTTCGGTTTGTGGAACAGGCCGAACAAGCAGGGCTGCTCAATTGGCAATACGTTCCCTTGGATGAAATCGGGCTGGTCTCGGACCTTAGCCGGTCCACCGATATAAGGCTGAATACGAATATCAAGGTAAACCTTTCCCGAAACTGGAAAGCGGCCGTCTCCTACCAGTACTGGCAGAACCGCAGCGAAACAAGGACCAATTATCCCCTGGCATCCTACTTTGCCCGTAATATGGTCAACCGCTACTCACAGCTCAATGGGGAGGGCAATTGGGAATACCCCGTACCGATGGGCGGCATCCTGGACCTTGGCAATGGCCGTGATGACAGCCATACTTTCCGTGCACGTACAGACTATAACCAGTCCTGGGGGCTTCACCGGTTGGATGCGCTGGCAGGATTTGAGCTGAGGGACTGGGAGGGAATCGCTGACCAAAGACGGTACTATGGCTATGATGATGGAATGGGGCTGAGTGTCCCGGTAAACCTGGTGGACCGCTTCCCTTTGTACCATAACAATTCACAGACGACCATCCCCGGCAATGACGGCCACAGCGGACTGACCGACCGCTTTGTTTCCTATTTTGCCAATGTCGCCTATTCCTTTGACAACAGGCTGCACCTGACGGGGAGTGTCCGTAAGGACGCCTCCAATCTGTTTGGAGTGGACACCAACCTCAAGGGGGTTCCCCTGTGGTCGGCAGGGACAGGATGGATCATCAGTGAGGAGGGCTTTTACGGAGCAGCTTGGATGCCCTACCTGAAACTCAGGACGACCTTCGGGTACAATGGCAATGTGGACAAGTCGCTGAGTTCACTGACCACGGCTTCCTATTTTATTTCGAGAAGCTCGGCACCCGTTCCGGGAATCCGAAGTGCCACCATCATCAACCCGCCCAACCCCTCCCTTAGATGGGAAAGGATCGGCATCTGGAACATGGGGGTTGATTTCGGTTCCAAAAATGACTGGATAGAAGGAAGTGTGGAATATTACATCAAAAACGGCAGGGACCTGATTGGGGAGACCCGCTTTCCGCCTTCCTCAGGGGTGACCTCCTTCACCGGCAATTATGCCGAAACCCGCACTTCGGGCATCGATCTGAACCTCTCCACCCTGAACCTTGACGGACCTTTTACCTGGCGGACCAACCTTATCTTCAGCCACCTGAATGAAGAAGTCACCGCCTATGGCATTCCCTCCACCACGGGACAGTACCTAGGGCTGGGAACCGCACCTATGGAGGGGAGGCCCCTGTTTTCCATCTACAGCCTGCGCTGGGGTGGCCTTGATCCGGATACCGGTGATCCCCTGGGCTATGTGGACGGGGAACTCAGCGACAATTACAATTCGCTGCGTTCGGGCACCGTTCCCGAAGAGCTGGTCTACCATGGTCCGGCAAGGCCCACCACCTTTGGCGCGTTAAGGAATGGCTTTGAGTGGAAAGGCTTCTCCCTATCGCTGAACATTTCGTTCAGGCTGGGCTACTATTACCGCAGGCAGTCGGTCAACTATTATGACCTGCTGAACGGCAGGATCACCCATAGCGACCATGCCCTTCGCTGGCAACAGCCCGGTGACGAAGCCCATACCGATATCCCCTCCATGCCTTCCTCTTCCAACTCTTCGAGGAATTACTTCTACCAGTTCTCGGAACCCCTGGTGGAAAAGGGAGACCATATCAGGCTACAGGATATCCGTTTGGGCTATCGATTTGAAAAGCGCAGGATGCCCTCGCTCCCCTTCCAAAGTGCCGAACTTTATACCTATATCAACAATGTGGGCATGATCTGGAAGGCCAGTGATGATCCCCTGGATCCGGATTTCAGGACTTCCAAACCATTAAAAAGCATAGCATTGGGAGTCAAAATAGATTTCTAGGACACCAAAGACATAGCTTCGTCCATCGCCTTATTTATTTATGTTAAACCGGATTGATTACTTACTGAGAACCATGATGGGCGGGGCTTGCTTTAAGTAGAAAGTAGCAAGATGATAGTAGCAAGAATGATAGAGAAAAGAATAAAGATGAAAGTAAGATATGCCATGCTGTTCCAAGTCTCTAGCAAAGCGGTGACTTGGAACTCCATTAATCGGGAGCCTCCAGACTCCCACTAACGCAAACGAATTATAAAAATAACATCTCAAAATAACGATGAAACGAATTATAAAAATAGGATTGTCAAAGCCTCTGAGTACATAAGACTATACAATCACGCCCATGTGAACAAGGCTAACTACTAAATACTCTATACTAACTACTATCAATGAGTCCCTTACCGCATACTTTCTTCATATGATTTGATAACACATCATCGTCAGCGGGAAATGTTTCCAGAAGGGAAACCGGGACTCTTTTTAGTAGCAAAAGTAATGATGAAAGAGAAAAGAGATTACGTCACTGCCTGTCTGCCGACAAAGGCAGGCGAGGATGACCCTAGGGAATTTGCGGCAGTCTCATCTTAGGTAGTCCCGCTGTTCCAAGTCTCTAGCAAAGCGGTGACTTGGAACTCCATTAACCGGGTGTCTCCAGACTCCCACTAACGCAAACGAATTATAAAAATAGGATTGTCACAGTCTCCGTCACTGCGAACCAACATAGGAGGTACGGCAGTCTCCTCTTCGGCAAATGAGATTGCCACGTCGTCGTTCCTCCTCCGCGCAATGATGGATTTCAGAACGACCTCGCTACCGTGAACCAATCTCAAATCTTATGTCTAAAATCTAAAGTCTAATAAAAACATGAAACATACACTCAACCCCATATTTGCCATCATGATCATCTGTATCTCGCACCTCCTCAGTTCCTGTCAGGAGTTTCTGGATGCCAAGCCCAGAAAAGAAATTGTCGTTCCCGAAACATTGGAGGACATGCAGGCCATGCTGGACAATACCAACGTATTCAACCGTACCCCTACCATTGGACTTTGGGCTTCCGATGACCTGGTGGCCAATGACGAGGGATACCTCGGTTTCAGGGAAGATTGGGTCAGGATGGCCCATACCTGGGACAGGGCCATTTTCGAAACCACCGATGAAGTGGGCGACTGGACCGTGCCCTACCAGCAGATCCTGTACTGTAATATTATTCTCGAAAAACTGCGGGAAATGGATGCTGCTAAACAGAAGGATACACAGGCAATGGGGATCAAAGGTACCGCCCTTTATTTCCGCGCCAATGCCTACTATATCCTTTTACAGCTGTTTTCCCGGCCCTATGGAACTGAAGGGGCACTGGGAGTGCCTTTAAAACTGGACAGTGATGTAAACCAATGGAAAGAAAGACCGCCTTTGGAAGAAAACTACCGGCAGGTATTTGACGACCTGAACAATTCCCTGGCACTGTTGCCTGAAAGCTCAATTTACTGGACCCGCCCCAACCTGCAGACGGCCCATGGACTTTTGGCCAGAATATACCTCAGCATAGGGGATTATGGGAAAGCAGAGGAACATGCCACTTCTTCATTGGAAATGGGCGGAGAACTTTTGGTCCTATCAGAGGTGGAACAGGGACTGGAATTTCCACTGCCACCTTATTTTTACCCGGTCCCCCGGGAGAACAAAGAGGTACTCCTTTACGACGAAATGTTTTCGGTATCCGATTTCTTCTCCCCTAACCTTTTTGTGGCCGGGGACATTGTGGACAGCTATAAAGACGGGGACCTTAGAAAGGCCATCTACCTTTACCCCAATGAAGCCACAGGTGGATATAATTTTATTGGCAATTATACGGGTGATTACCTTTTCTTCAGTGGACTGACCGTATCGGAAATGAAATTGATCAAACTGGAATGCATGGCCAGAAGAAATGCCCTGGATGAGGCTGTCCCCATTTTCAACCAATGGTTGGCCACACGCTACCGACCAGGTGACTATATGGACCAAGATTTTGCAAGTGCCGGCCAACTTCTGGATGCCGTCCTTTTGGAAAGAAGAAAGGAATTGCCCTGCAGGGGTATCATCAGGTGGACGGATCTGAGAAGGTTGAACCGGGAACCCGAATATGCCAAGACCATTACCCGGACGATAGATGGAAAAGAATTCGTATTGGAACCCCAAAGCCCCCGGTATGTATTTCCAATCCCTCCTGTTGAAATCCAGTTGAACGGATTGGAGCAGAACCCCTGAAACAGGGCATAATTGAAAAAAGAAAAGGCCTCCATATTTCGGGAGGCCTTCATAACTGATCAATCAGGGATCAGTGCCGATCCGGGAACAAACTCCCCTTCCTCTTCGGTAATGGGACTTTCCAGGTCCTTTTCCGAATACAGACAGGACTCTGTAGAGGCATTGCACTGGTATTCGTCCGGGGCGGGCCCCATGTCCACGTTGGTGACATCATACCATGTCTGACCTCCATCTGGAGTACCGAACTCGGAAGCCAATTCACTTTCAGGCATATTGAATGCCAGGGCGCTTGCCGCTGCCAGCACAAAGGCCAGCAACGGCATATTCTTGATCCATTTTTTCATTATTGAGATCGGGATTTTTAACCATCAAAATCCCTTAACGTTTATGGTTGTTTTCGCCTACTCTTTTCAGGATTTTGGGCATCCTCCTCTCTTCACTGCCTGACACAGGTACTGATTCCACCTAGTATACCTGCCGCCATGGAATCGGACAGCATTTTTTCAAACGGTTGTCCCGATCCCGCCGTGGCGGACGGGACTTTTAAAGTTGAGTCTCTGACTCAGCTAAGAATTCCATGTTTCACATATCAAGGCTCACGCCCCATCACTCCAAACATCCCCAAGACAATAAATCCTACATTAAACAAAAAATGTCCCTCCCAACCCATGGATTCGATAAACCCTGCACAGGAACAAGGAATCCGGGGAAAAGCTCCCATCCATACCAAACCGATATAAGTGGTGAAGACGGTCATAAGTAGAGATGAAAAAAGCATCCCAAGTCTTTTTGTGGTTTTAAACACCAACAACAGAGCTAGCCCCAGTTCAGCTATAATAATGATCGGTGCCAACAACTTGGCCCATACTACAGGAATTGTTTGATTCATCATGGCTTGTTGGAACGCTGAAAAGCCCAAAAGCTTTTCTATCCCCGTGAAAGTCCATAGCGCTACAAACAGCATTGAAGAAGCCAGGTAAAGCCAAGATGAGTAATTATAGTTTAATTTCATATTAAAGTCCATTGAGGCATTTATAGTAAAGAAAAACATTAATGCATTACTGATTTAAAAACCTGGTAAACCAAACTGGTCCAGATTTGCAATCTGGATCCATAAATCATGGGCATTTAAAATGCCCAACTATTCCTAATACCATCATAAGCTAGCTACAGGTAGGAAAAAATAAAACAGCAAATTCCTGAACACCCTTTTCGAACACACAAATACCCCAAAAAACTACACCAACCTAAAAATTGAAATCCACGATGGGTTGAATTTCGTCGCTGAATGGGATTTGCAACGATGCTGGTCTGGATTTGAAACCCAGACCAGCATATATCAGGCACCAGCTGGTCCAGATTTCAAATCTGACCATATAAATTATCGACACTGAGCGACACTGGGCGGGATTTGCAATCCCGCCCCATAAATCATGGGTATTTGTAACACCTTTAACCTTAAACAATTAAACAGTTAACCTATAAACACGCCACAATTCCCCAGCCTAGCGTGGGTAGATATGGGCCAGCGTGGTTGTTTTTGACTTGAAAAGAGGGCTAAACCCAGCTTTGCCCCAGCTTTACCTTAGCTTTGATATAGCTTTGCCCCAGCTTTGGTATGGCTTTGATGTGGGGATGGGGGAAGGTTTGACTGTGGGCGTGTTGAACTGAATGATTGTTGAATTGTTGAATCTGCCTTGTGGCAGCTAGTCCAGATCCCCCGCTGGTCCTGATTTCCAATCTGGCCCCATAAATCATGGGCATTTGCAATGCCTCATTCCCAAATTCAATTCGCAAGCCAAATTCCCCAGCTATCGACACACAGGTGCGGCAGGCTGCCAGAAATGCGGGCCAGCGGTGGGCATGAGGGCAGAAGCTTTATTTCTGGCTTGACTTTTTTGTTACTTTTTGTGTCTAAGACAAAAAGTAAGGAAAGGTTTCCTGCCTACCTTTAAGCTAGGTTGTTACTTTTTGCGTCTAAAACCTGTCCCGAATTACTTTAGGGGACAAAAAGTAAGGGAGATGTCTCCGACTCAGCCACTTTCATCAATCTTCCAACGCAAACCTACCCCAGTCAGTCCAGCATCTCTGCTGTTTTGGTATTGTTCATTTTTGGCTATGATCCAAAAACGAACCAAAAAGATCAAGATGCAAATAACCTTCAGCCCGCATGGCCGAACGCCGGCCCGGATTTGCATCCACTAACGCGCCCTCCTTCATAGCATTCATTATATTATGATGATTTTATGCTGCACCTCTTGGTAAAGTGGAATACTTCCCCTGTTGATTACCTATACGCGTCCCTAGATTAATTTAAACAGGTGCGGCAGGCTGCCAGAAATGCGAGCCAGCGGTGGGCATGAGGGCAGAAGCATTATTTCTGGCTTGACTTTTTTGTTACTTTTTGTGGCTAAAGCCCGTCCCGAATTACTTTCGGGGACAAAAAGTAAGGGAAATGTCTCCGACTCAGCCACTTTCATCCATATTCGGACGAAGACCCAATCCCCCGATCCCCACGCTGGGTGGGATTTGCAACTACGCTGGTCCAGATTTGAAATCCCGACCCTTAAATCAAAGGGCATTTACAATGCCATCAATCCTACAGTTCTACAGGCAACCAGTTCAACAATCCAAAATCATTCATTTACAAATAACAACTACTTATAAACATTTCAAGCTCATTCATTCCATATTTTCCTTATTTTCCACATAGTCCACTTTCAATTTCATTCCATTCCTCCAAGCCCCATCTTGTCCACATGTTTAACTAAAAACCATATACTATGGCAAGACAATCAAGTTTTATCAAGCTGGAAGGAACCATCGGAGATGTGACCTTTTACAAAGGAAGAAATGGCTATAATGCCAGACAAAAAGGAGGGATCACAAAAGAGCGGATCCTTAAGGATGAAAAGTTCAGGCGTACCCGGGAAAACCTGGCGGAATTTGCCCGTGCCGCTTCAGCTTCCAAATTGCTCAAAAGGGCTTTTCAGGAAATCGTCGCCAGGGCCAAGGATGCAAGGACCCATACACGGGTTTACCGTCAGACCCTCAAAGTATTGAAATCCGATCTGGTTTCAGACCGTGGAAAGCGTAAAGTGGAAGATGGGGACATTTCCCTGTTCACCGGCTTTCAGTTCAGTTCTGCATCGGTATTTGAATCACTCGTCTTTGTGGACCACACGGTGCAGGATAATGGAACACAGTTTACAGTGACCTTTAATCCCTTTGTACCTGTAAGGTACTTGGCCAAACCGGATGGTGCCAGTCACTTCAAAATGTTCATGGTCGCGGCCAGTGCCAACTTTGCCGAACAGACCAAACAGTCTGCCATTGTAAGCAGTGCCGAGTATCCTATCGATGAAACGGAGGTCTCGGACCTGGTACTTACGGTGGACAAAAACCAGTTGACTGGGGCAGACCATTTCTATGCGCTGGGTATTGAGTTTCTACAGGAAACCAATGGGAAAACTTACACCCTGAACAATGGGGCACACAATGGAGCCGGTATCATTTTTACAGAAGAGGGAACATGATACTTCATCTGGAACGTGAATATTGGCCTGGGGGTACCATTGGTACCCTCACCATTGAAGGATTTAGGATCGGCCGAAGTATAGAATGGCCATGGTACAGAAATCATCCACAGAATTCCTGTATTCCCGAAGGACTTTATCCTTTGGAAAAAGCTTTTGATGCCTCCAAAGGCTGGTACCTGCGGGTAAAAAATGTCCCGGGAAGGGAGGATATTTCCATCCTTCCTGCCACAGATATCAAAAAGCTAAAGCCAGGAAATATAGCTCCTGTTAACAGGGCCTTAGGTGAATGTAGAGGTATCAAATCCAAGCATATGTTCGAAAAACTCAAAGAAATCCTTTTTCAGGCCATGGCCCAGGAGGAAGTCTTTTTAGAACTGCGGAGCTCTCCCGACAAGGCTTTGAACTTAGCACAGTACCAAAGGAAAGTAGCATGGATCAGCTGACCATTCCTGAAATTTCCGAAACAGTGGTCTCCTTCCTTCTGGCAGTGATCACGTATTTGCTAAAGCTATTGGTTCACGAAATCAAACAGATGAAGCGTGACCAATTGGAACTCAGAGATATGTTTATATGGCTCAAAGCTGAGCAGCAAAACATCCGTGAGTGGCTGGACTCTCAAATCAAAGAAATAAAAACTGATGAGTAACTGGAGAGTTTAAAAGGTGTACAGAAGCAAGGGAGTACTCCCTTGCTTTTTAAATACCACCTTGCCCCAATCCGCTGTCGCGGAGAGCCCCCCACTGGTCCAGATTTGCAATCTGGCCCCATAAATCATGGGCATTTGTAATGCCCCTAACCCCTAAACAATTTAACCGATAACAATCCCCAGTTTGACAATTCCCCCGTCCCCCGTCCCTGTCCTAATTCCCTATTCCCCATTCCCCAATCTCCAGTCCCAATTCTCCAGCTATCGACACACAGGTGCGGCAGGCTGCCAGAAATGCGAGCCAGCGGTGGGCATGAGGGCAGAAGCTTTATTTCTGGCTTGACTTTTTTGTTACTTTTTGTGTCTAAAGCCTGTCCCGAATTACTTTCGGGGACAAAAAGTAAGGGAGACGTCTCCGACTCAGCCACTTTCATCCATATTCGGACGCAGACCCGATCCCCATAAACCTTGATAGCAATTATAAAAAGGTGATGATTCAAGCTCACCTCCTCTCCAGAATAGTATAAACAGGTGCGGTAGGCCGCCAGAAATGCGGGCCAGTGGTGGCCATGAGGGCAGAAGCTTTATTTCTGGCTTGAGGTTTCCTGCCTACCTTTAGGTTAGGTTGTTACTTTTTGTGTCTAAAGCCCGTCCCGAATTACTTTCGGGGACAAAAAGTAAGGGAGATGTCTCCGACTCAGCCACTTTCATCAATCTTCCAACGCAAACCTACCCCAGTCAGTCCAGCATCTCTGCTGTTTTGGTATTGTTCATTTTTGGCTATGATCCAAAAACGAACCAAAAAGATCAAGATGCAAATAACCTTCAGCCCGCATGGCCGAACGCCGGCCCGGATTTGCATCCACTAACGCGCCCTCCTGCATAGCATTCATTATATTACGATGATTTTATGCTGCACCTCTTGGTAAAGTGGAATACTTCCCCTGTTGATTACCTATATGCGTCCCTAGATTAATTTAAACAGGTGCGGCAGGCTGCCAGAAATGCGAGCCAGCGGTGGGCATGAGGGCAGAAGCTTTATTTCTGGCTTGAGGTTTCCTGCCTACCTTTAGGCTAGGTTGTTACTTTTTGTGTATAAAGCCCGTCCCGAATTACTTTAGGGGACAAAAAGTAAGGAAAGGTTTCCTTCCTACCTTTAAGCTAGGTTGTTACATATTTTGTCTAAAACCTGTCCTGCTACCGAATAACATCATTCACCCCAAAAGGCCATTTGTCATACCCAACATCCAAAAAACAGTTAACCGATTATACAGTTCTACAAAAGTAAAGGAGATGCAGTTTCCAATAACATAAGAGTCCTTACTTGCTAAGGACGGTGGAACTTCCCAAAGTACTATAGAAAAACATCACCTACCCAATAGTTTCAAAATAGGCATAAAAACAATTGATAAATCCATATGGAAAACCCAGAAACGACACCGTATTTCTACTTGTATTTAACAATTTGTTAACATGAATAAATTTAAATACTTATATTAATAGCAAACTTTTAGGTATTTCACCTAAAATATATGAAGAAAGTAATATTTAATCAAAGGACGATGAATAAGCAATTTTTATTCCCTTGCCGACATGCTCCGCCAAAATGTCAAGCTGTCGCACAACAAACTATTTTGTAACCATAATTCCGTTAAATCTTTTTAATGACAAAAACCGAGCGTAGTGTAATATACGCCCAGGATATCATGTTTATTACAGGTAGAAGCAAAAGTTATGCTTACGGACTTCTTTCAAAGATCAAAAATTACTATAATAAAACAGACCACCAGGTGGTGACCTTTGAGGAATATGCAACTTTTCATGGTATCCCAGTAGAAAAGGTAATGGAATACATTCGGTAAAGGCTGTACCATAAAAATAGCAGGAAGAAAATGCATGACCTTCCTGCTCAGTTTTTCTGGGGCTTTTCATTACCCAACCGGAATTTCGATCCGGTAAATCAAATAGTTTGTAACTACATGTGTTGTTTTTTATGGAGATATCTGGACTGGTTCAACAGTTCAAAGTGGATCTCCTGCAGAAAAACCTTCATAACTTTATAAGCCAGCACCTGTAATAGTTGTTTTACATTCCCTGAAAATACTCTGAAAAACAACACTTTTAGAGCTGGCCGGAACACTGAATTTTGAAGGCTTGGGATTCTTATTTCGTTTTTTGATGTCGAATCCCCGAACATCTTCTGGTTTAATCATAGGCTTTTATTTTTAACAAAAGCTAATGGTTATGAACATTTTAGAAAACCACAAAAACACAAACACAGCTATGACCTACTCAAACAATATTTTACATCACATATTCCTGAAAAATATCAGATGGCATTTCATTGCCTGGTCCGTCTATCTATTGCTGGACTTTATCTCTGTGATGATTTTTGAAAACACTTCAATTCACTGGCCCTACGTAATTTTAAACATTATTTATATACTGTTTATCTTCTATTCCATCCCACTTATCCTATGGGTTTCCCTTTACCGTGACAAAAGCAAAATTTGGACTTCGTTGACCATCATTGCATCGCTGTCCCTGATAAGCTGTCTCAAACTCTTTCTTACAATATCCTTGACTGAAATTCAATATAACTGGAACCAACTGCTCATCGCAGAGTTCTGGAGAGTAATATATTTTGGACTCCTTTCTTTTGGTTTTTGGTTTATAATTTTCTCAGTCCTCATGAAAAACCAGAATCTACAAGCAAAAAATGAAACCCTAAAAGCAAAACTTGACCTTGCAAAAGGCCAACTAAGTCCGCATTTCCTCTTTAATTCATTAAACTCTTTTAGGTCTGCTTTATTCACCAAATCAAGAGATCTTTCCGATTGGTTGGTCGAACTTTCGGAGCTTATTAAATATGGTGTAATATCCTCCGAAGGCAATTTATCCGAAGAACTAAATATGACGGTCACCTATATTAACCTCGAAAAAAGAAGGCAACAAGAAGAATTACCAATCATCATATCCAGCAATATTGACCATAACATAGCCAAAAAACTATTTATCCCAAGAATGGCCTTGCTGAGCCTGGTAGAAAACATCTATAAGCATGGCGATTTTAATGATGTAAATACCCCAGCAAGATTGACCTTTTCTTTAAGAAATAATAATCAACTCCCCGGAAGACTTACATTCTCCATGCTTATTGAAAACAAAATAAACCCATCCCCTCATAGTAGCTTGGGTTCCGGAATAAATAGGATTATCGAAATATTGGAATTCTATTTCCCTGACAAATTTAAATTGATTCATAATAAAACTAAATCAGATTTTGACCTTTATTTATCCTTGGATTATGAATACACAGCACATTAAAATCGGTCTAGTGGATGATGAAAAGCCTGCCCTTGATATTTTAAAAAAACTAATTGAGGAAACCCCAAATGCAGAAGTAATATTTTATACCACCAATCCGGATCAGGTACTGGAACTTTGTGAAATTTCCTCTCCAGATGTATTGATCATAGATATACATATGCCAGGTTTCAACGGTATTGTTCTTTCTGGAATAATTAAAAGTAAAAATATTCCAGTCATCCTAACCAGTGGGCATCCATTAGATGCCCGGGAAGCATTTGAAGTCGATGCACTGGACTTTCTATCTAAACCTATTTCTATCCATAAATTATCAAAAGCACTCTTCAAAGTCAATAACCACGCTCCACAGTATGGAAGATTGAACCTGGACACTTCTCCGAATCCTGACTATGTTTTCGTAAAGGCCAATAAAGGTTATGCTTATATTAAAATCAACACCAATGACATCATGTTCATAAAAGCCTCAGGGCATTATGCTGACATCTTCACCAAAACCTTTAAATATACCTCTAACTTAAGCATGGAAGAACTTTCAAGGATCCTTACCAATACGGGTATTATTAGAGTACACAAATCCTACTTGGTGAATCTTGATAATATAAAGAGTATTTCATCTAGGGAAATAATATTGGCAGAAAAAAACCTAACGGTTCCGATTGGAGAAACTTTCAGGAAAAATATACATTCATTGACAAAAAGTAAAACCATATGAAGCATGGTTCCCCTCGCCATAAATAAAATATAATTTATGCACTATAATCGCCTAAACCCCTCTTTCCTCAACCAAAGCACATCATACTTTATGTACCATTCTACCCAATTCCCCATACACACAGTACCACACAAAATCTTCGGTACTGTTAGAATTGATTTCAGGAAAAAGTCTATTGATGAACATATGAAAATGATTCCTTGCCAGAGAAATTTGTTGTTCATCATTATGTTCCAATTTGCTATGATTCCCCATCATGTTAAGGTAACCGGCCACGAATATCCGTAACTCCTCTACGCTCATATTTTCCTCATTAAAATCAATACCCTCTGACCACCTTTTGAAATATTTCCTTCTTTCCAAAAGTATTTTCTTTACAAAGTTTACCAAATACGGGTACCATGATTTCCACTTGTCTTTGAGTAAGCATACAATCACCTTAACCACAAAAACAAGCCTATATTCCTCATCTTCCAAAAGAAGGGAATTACTGGACATCAATAAAAATTTTGATTCCAGCGCAAATAACTTTTCTGACACCGCTATCCCCTTTGCACCATACTTCAACAACTCTGGATAGTAATCCCTGGGACAAAAGGATATCACTTCATTGCTTTCCTTAAGGAACAAATACAGGTCTTTTTCAAAGGAAGCCCTATTGATATCAGAAAGTTTAAAACGTAATCTGAGATGATAATTTGGATCACGGTAACATAGGTAATGCCATTGTTCTACGCCGTGGTACCTTTCCACTCTATCCAAAAAAGAAGCTAATTCATTCACTAAAAAATCCAGTACCAGCTGTTGAGAGAGATAAACATATACAACGGCCCAATCCTCTTCTCTTACTTCGATCGGATTAAAATTGACCTGTTCCAATCTCGGCCTTTCTTTCTTTTCAACAGTTACCAGAAATTGAGGAAACAATGGGCTGTCCTTTTGGAAATAGGATCTGTTCTTGATCCATATACATTCCTTCACCCATAATTCCTTCCTGCTTTTCAGTTCATCCAATAAAATATCAACTGAAAGCGGATCCTCAATATCTATCAATAGTTCCTGATCCATTTCACCAATAAGTAAGTACCTGGGTAGCTTCCTTTTTTCAATTTCCTTTCTAATACCCCTAAAATCTTTGACGGGTCGGTAATGCAACAACCATTTGGCTGGGCATAAAATAATTTCCTTCCAGATTAATCTGGGCAGGTATTTGACATGAGGAGGGACTTCCTGATTAAATTTTAACGAAAGCACATTTTGATGGGCCATTTCCCACAATAAACGGGCAATGGGGTGACTTATTAAATTTCTATTTAGAACATGCTGGAAAACAGGCACGACCTCTTTCTTTAGTTTAATGTGGTATAATACTATTCTAGTCTGGTCAAACCCTATATAAAGATCATTCAAGTGAAGGTTTCCTACACTATTTCCCATCATATCTATCTTATAGCTTAAAATATTTCTGTGGGCTGTCAAATAATTATTCTTTGGATTCTCTTCATAGCAGACATCTGCATATATCACATCACCGTCCATGGTCAAGGAGCTACCTATTTGCTTAGCATATTTAAAAATTTCCGTATCATGGGTAAACCTGCCCAAAATCCCAAAGGACCTATCCCCTACCATATCATCCAGAACAATACTGTTTTTTTCTCCTAAGCGATATAAAACAGTTAAATGATGCGATACCTCACACCTTTTAGCTTTAATAAATTCGCTGAGGTCCACGACTTCATGATAAGCTTTTCCACTCAAGCCTAAATAGGGATTCAATACACCATTTTCATGATTACCTTCCTTCTCCATAGCATCATCAGGATGGACTAAAAAATCATGCACTTTGGAATAAGGTTCAAGGAGTTTTTTCAAGGGCACAAAACGATCATCGTAAGTGGAAAAATAGACAGACTTAAATTTATCCAAAAATGCAGATGACATGGGCTGCATCAAAGCGCCCAATTCTTCATAAGCCATTTTTACTACAGCCTTGATTGAAGCTGTTTGATTTAGATTGCCATTTAGCTTACTGAATATAAATTCATTTCCTCCTTTGGATCGTGGTGCTTCTTTTGCTGTAGCTTTTACTGTTTGATTTTCTTCAATCAAAAAACCAGACAAATGCAGTTCTTCCCAAATTGTCTGTATTGATCCATAAGGTATTTGGGCATCAAACAATTGATTAAAACCACTAAAATCAATTACCTTCTCCTCCTCCAAGTACTTATTGATTAAACTCAAAATCCTTCCCTCCTGTAGAAAAACCTCTCCCCACCTTTCTTCTTCGGAGATCAATTCCCACAATACAAAACCTTTCTTGACCTTGTACAAAAATGGGTTTAAAGAGCTCCTCTTTTCTTGCGTCTTTCTGCAAGAAAAATCATCATGAACGGTACAAATGCCTGAATATTCAAGGGTGTTTATTGGGGGTAATTGGGATGCATTCGTCCACTTACCTAAACCAACACCTGCCCATTTTCCAAAGGGTATGGGTCGATATCTCCCTCGTAATAAATATTTCCTGAGTACTTTCTTTTCCTTTACAGATAATTCATCTAAGGTTTTTTCCTTTATAGCATGATAAAATGACCTTGAGGACAAAGATACTGCATCCAATATTCTCCCATAATTATCATTGACAGCCTGATCATTGTAAATATCAAAATCCAATAAGGGTAATCTGTAAAGGTATTCCTCCATGGCTTTTTTTCTTCAATTCTAAGCCTAAGAAACCTTTGTATCAACCTAATCCCCTTCCCAACCACCTAAAGTTGCCTTACTTACACCCAAACAAGTAATCCTTATACATATAACACCAAATGCAAAACTCCAATCAAAATAAGGTAGTAAAGAGTAGTAAATAAGAGTCCTAGCCCCGCAAATTTCATCTTTTCGCTTCCTTTAAAATATTAAATAGCAAAATGACTCTTAATTCATCCAATATCCTCCATTACTTCCTCAATCCCAGATTTCTTAAGGCACTTGCCTCAAGGGCATACCCACCAAACTCTTCTACTACCTCGCCATGGATGCTTTTAAAACAAAGGCAAAATTAATGGAGTATTTTTGAAGACAGGAGGTGGGATGATTGAAAACTGTATGATCCCTGATCAATCTACTTTATGATAAATCAGTTCCCCTACACAATTCGACATGACATCATTACAGGGAAATTCAATGGAAAGGGTATTTCCTCCATCAAGCAGTTTCAGTGTGCCGCTTTGTTGGATGGGATTGGCTTCTTCTTGCAGCACCATTTGCTCCCTTGGGCCATACGGTTCGTTCGGATCCGAAGATACCCAATCATAGAACTCCTCTAATTCCCAAGTGAGATTTGCGCCCTGAAGGCTATATTTACCCATTACCAAGCTAAAGTATCCTTCATCTTCTCCATTTTCGGTTTCCCGAATTGTAATCGCCTGCTCCACCTCACCAGAAACAGTAAAAACTAAACTGTAAGCGTACCAAATATCCTTTTCCCCAGAATAAATGGTCCTTTCATAGGTACCGTTGATATTTTCAGGAGTGGGCACTATCTCATCATCGCTTTTACAGGAGGCCAAGAGTGCCATCAAACAAAAAAAAGAAAATGAAAATGGAAGTTTCATGGTTATGTCTGGTTGTTTCTTTCCTAGACGCAATAACATCCCACAGTGCTACAATTTACTCAAGCCAACCTAATTCTGGTTTCCTTCTGTGTGCTTTTCTTTTCCATCCATTTCCTACAACCTTTCCCTTAGCGTTTTCTTTAATAAATTCTTAACCTACAAAAAGTGATTTTTTATAAAACTATACCCTTTATTTGATGGAATAAACCACCCATCCATGCCATTCGATGAAAGCCCAGATCAAGAATTATTACTCCTAATAAAAAAAGGGGATACCGCGGCATTCGATATGCTTTTCAACAGGCATTGGGAAACATTGTATCTAAAAACTTTTAGCCTGTTGCGGGATCCGGAAACCTGCGAGGACATCATTCAGGATGTTTTTTTAAGGATCTGGCAGAACAGAAAGTCCATTAAGATCAACCATTTCAATTCATACCTCCAGACAAGTGCACGAAATGGAGCCTTTAAAATTTTGGCTAAAAGAAAACTAGAGGCAAACCATCTCAATACATTGACCACCTTGGAATTACTTTATAATGCCGAGGATGAGATGAATGCCAAGGAACTGGAGTCACAAATTATGGCTTCTTTGGAACATCTTCCTGATCGATGTAGGGAAATTTTTTTGATGAGCCGATTTGAAAACATGTCCAATACAGAAATTGCCAAAAAACTCACCCTCAGTAATCGGACCGTAGAAAACCAATTGCACCGTGCCATCAAGCACTTACGTGAAGTCCTACCCTACCTGCTTTGTTGGCACATTTCCAATGGATGGCATTAAGCGAAGGTTACCAAGTTTAAACAATTATTAAATCAGCTTTTTCCAGTGAGTGCTTACCCTGCTTTACCGGTCTATATAGGTGAACAGGGAAAGTACCATGAAAAACCAAAAACAATTGTTGTTTGAAGAATACCTAGAAGGTAAACTGGCCGGAAACCAAAAAAAGCTGGCAGAAGAATTCTATACAATTGAATCTCAACGAATCACCGAATGGGATCCATTGCTCATGGGAAACAAAGAAGAAGTCAAAAGCAGGATAAAACCACATCTTGTCAGCAAGCTGCCCAAGCGCCATAAGCCCTTGGTCAATGTTGCAGCTGTCCTGTTGCTGATGTTGGCGATTTCATATATTTTTCATGCCTCATTGATTCATAGTCCTTCATTGGAGATGGTGCACAAGACTACTGCTTATGGGCAAACCTCCACTATCCAGCTGGAAGATGGCACCCTCATTTATCTAAATGCCGGAAGCACGTTAAGCTACCCCAAAAGTTTTAGTCCGGATTCGCGCCATGTGCAGCTTGTTGGGGAAGCCTTTTTTGAAGTACACCCCGATTCCACCCGCCCCTTCATCGTGAGCACACCAATATTATACACCACGGTACTGGGCACCTCCTTTAATGTGTCTGCCTATCAGGAAGAGCCTACAACTGTAACCGTATCCACCGGAAAGGTATTGATACAGAAAACCGGTTCAAATCAAGAAAAACAGCAGGGCAATGAGGTAATCCTCCTCCCTAATGAGCAGGTCTTTTTGACAGAAACTACCGCTCCTTTGGTCAAATCAATTGTAGATGCGTCAAAATTCAGTTCATGGATAAATGGGCAATACTACTTGGACCAGATGAACATGGGGACACTGACTGGAGTATTGGAAAGGAAATTCGGCGTTAGGTTCATATTCCATGACCCACAGCTCAAAGACTGCCAATTATCTGGTATGGTCAAGAAACAATCCCTTCGGGAACTCATGGAACTACTGGCCACTACTTTGGGCATCGAATATAAAATAAAGGGTAAAAAAGTATACCTATATGGACACCATTGCTAATGTTGAAAAATCAAAGCCTATGTAACACCTCAAAAGAGTGCCGGATGTGTTTGCACCACATCCAGCACCTCGCTTAATCAAAAGCAAGCGTTTCAAATCATTCCAATTTAAAACTGATTCAAAATTATGAAATTAATTACAAAAAAGAGCATACACTTCCTGCTTGGTATAATGTTTTTAAACCTCATTCCCCTGACGGCCACCCAAGCAGCGCATAAAGATGAACTATTAAAAAAAGAAATATCACTCCATGCTAATCATAAACCATTGGGTACCGTTCTGGCCAATATGGATGAGGAGTACCAAATTGGCTTTATCTACAACAACCAATTGCCTGGCCTAAAAAAGTACGTATCCCTCAGGGTATCTAACCTTCCCTTGTCCAGCGTATTGGACAGGTTACTTATTCCCAATAATTTGAATTACAAGGTGGTCTCTGGCCAGATTGCCATCGTGCCTTTCAAACAAGAAACCGAAACCAATGTGATCAACGGAAGTCTAAAAGGAACGGTTACAGGGCTGCCCGATTATATGCCCCTCCCGTATGCAACGGTCAATTTCAAAGGTTCGGACAAATACACGTTAACCAATGACCAGGGACAGTTCTTTTTCCCCTCAGTCCCTACCGGTAGTCATACACTTCAAATAAGCTATTTGGGATATGAATCTCTGGAAAAGCAGATAGAGATCATATCAGGGGAAACCACGGAATTAAAGGTCGAGATGGTTTCCAATATGAGTGAACTTGAAGGCGTTACGATCACCGGGATCAGGCGTGGAGAAGTAAAGGCCCTGAACAGCATGAAAAATGCAGAAAACATTAAATATGTCATGTCTCAGGAACAAATAGAACGCTTTCCGGACCTCACAGTCAGTGAGTCCCTACAGCGAGTTCCTGGGGTAGCTGTTGGTTACAGCTATGGCATTCCCAGGGACATCATTATCAGGGGACTAAGCCAAAGCCTCAGTTCCATGACGCTAAACGGTACCCGCCTTCCGTCCACTGGTGCCGGAGGCAGGGATACTGACCTGAACGGCATCCTGGCCAATTCGATAGAGAGTATAGAGGTGATCAAGACCTTGACCCCTGATCGCGATGCTGATGGCACGGGCGGTGCTGTAAATATTATTACCAAGTCCCCTGCCAAAGATGAAAAGCTATTTGATGCCAAGCTTGCCGGCGGATATAATGGACTGGTGAACAAAGCTACCTACGATGCAGGTCTTACCTTTGGAGAAAGAAAGAAAAAGACCAGCTACATTATCGGTACAAGCTATTCCCGCAACTGGCGTGGGGAAGACCGTGTGGAAAAGGATTATGACACCTATTCGGTAAATGGTACAGAATCAACTTACCTGAGCAACTTGGACTTGGACGGTTATGAAATCAAGCGGGACAATTTGGCCCTTAACGGGGAATTCAAATACTATCCCAATGATAGGTCAGAACTATATCTTCGCGGTTCTTATAACCTTTACTACGAAATCCAAAACAGATTGGAACGTATCTTCAACATCGGAGAGTACACCAGTTCCGACCAAGTGGATAACCTCCGGATAACCCAATCCGGCAACTGGAGGGACTACCACAAAAACCTGCTACAGGCCTCTATGGGCGGCAAAAGTTATATCGGTGATATGAAGCTGGACTATGACCTAACGCTATCTCAGGGTAAATACGATCAGCCCATTTATTACAGTGCTGCGTTTGTACGTGACGGCCTTTCGGCAGGCTTGAATCTTCAAAATCCAATAACCCCGCAGTTCGAATTTAGTGAAGCGGATCCCTACTCCCCTGACCTGTTTACTACCAACAGGTATATCAACCGCCATGACAGATCCGTGGACAGGGATGGTCAGCTTACCTTGAATATTAACAAGCCCTACCAATTGGGAAGACATAAAGGAAATTTAAAGTTTGGGGGAAGGGGAAAGCTAAAATACAATGATAGGTCCAGAAACTATTTTCTCCATGACCTGAACGAAGGATCATTTGTGCTGAGTGATTACCTGTCTGACTATAAAAAAGACGACCATTACGAGGGGGCCTACAATATGGGACAGTTTCCCGAGGCCGAAGCCATGGAAGCCTATTACAACCAGCACCCTGAGCTATTCAGTGATAACGAGACCTATACCCGTCAAAACACGGATCCGGATTCTTTCGAGGGCAGCGAATACCTTGCTGCAGCCTATGTCATGACAGCACTGAATATTGACAACCTCCAAATCATTACCGGCATCCGTTATGAAAAGACAGGATTCGACTATGAAGGTAACCGGGTGAACTTTGATGACCAGGGAAATTATGTAAGCACCAACCCGATATCAACCGACCGGACTTTTGATGGTTGGTTCCCTTCCATAAACCTTCGATATGCCCTTGGCAAAGGTACCAACATCAGGGGAGCAGTAACCCGTTCATTATCCCGGCCCAGTTATTATGACCTGGTACCATGGGAAGAAGTGGAAACTAGAAGAAACCGTGTAAAAATGGGCAACCCTGACCTCACCCAGTCAACTTCCATCAATTATGATATCCTATTTGAACATTATTTTAAGTCAGTAGGTATTTTGTCGGGTGGTGTGTTTATGAAAAACATCAATGATTATATCTACGAAAGTTCCTACATTCAAGAAGGAGGAACTTATGATGGTTATACGGTCAACCAAACCGTCAACGGTGCCAATGCCATTGCTCGGGGATTTGAACTGGCTTGGCAGCAGCAGCTTACCTTCCTACCCGGCATTTGGAACGGTCTGGGTATTTACGCCAACTACACCTATGTCAACAGTGAATTTGAAATTCCCGGTACCCAGTCCACCAGAACCGTAAAACTTCCGGAAATGCGACCGCATGTCGGCAATGTCTCCCTTTCTTATGAAAAATTCGGCTTTTCCGGAAGGCTGTCCATGTATTTCTACGGCACTTTTAATTCCGAACTGGCAGAGAATCCAGAAAATGACCTCCAAGAAAAAGGAAGAAAGCAACTCGATTTTTCCGCTTCCCAACAATTGACCGATCGCCTTAGTCTATTCATCGGAGTCAACAATCTCACGAATGAGCCAATATCCGACATCTATCGTGACGGGCGCCGCCAAAACGATGCAGTTTACGGACGTTGGGGACAATTAGGCTTAAGATTTAAAACCTATTGATTATAAAAAAAATAAAATGACCATGCAGTTGAAGACAATCCTATTCTTGCTTTTCCTATTCATAGGCTTAAAACAGTTACTTGCCCAGGATTTTCGGCCCAGTCCCTTTCCTGACAGGATTGTACTGACCTGGAACGGGGATCCCCGCTATACCCAGGCCGTATCTTGGAGAACGAACAGCCAGATTCAAAAGGGGATTGCCCAGATTACAATAGCCCCTGACTCCCCCCACCTCGAAGAATCAGCCAAAAGCTATTCTTCAAAAACAGAAGTGCTACATCATGAAGGAGACAGTGCTGTTTATCACACCGTTACCTTCGAAGGCCTAGAACCAGGAAGCTTATACGCCTATAGGGTGGGAGCTGAAAACCATTGGAGTGAGTGGTTCCATTTCAAAACAGCATCTTTAGAACCGGAGGAGTTTACCTTCATCTATTTTGGTGATGCACAAAACGACCTAAAGTCCCGTTGGTCTAGGGTCATCAGACAGGCCTATAGTTCGATGTCCGATGCTGCGTTCATGTTGCATGCTGGAGACCTGATCAATCGGACACATGCAGATTCAGAATGGGGTGAGTGGAACCATGCGGGTGGCTTTATCCATGCAATGATTCCCAGTATCCCCACCCCCGGCAACCATGAGTATGACAGGGATGACCAAGGAAAGCTAGAGCTGGATGTCCATTGGCGAAAACAGTTCAACTTACCGTTGAACGGACCTAAAGGTTTCGAGGAGACGGTCTACTACACCGATTATGGCAATGCCAGAATCATCTCCCTAAACTCCCAGGAAATCGTGTTGAATGATAGTTCCAGAACCCAGCAGTACAAATGGTTGGAAAAGGTCCTTCAGGAAAATAAACAGACCTGGACGGTCATCACCTTCCACCATCCTATTTACTCCTCCAGCTCAGGAAGGGATAACCGGGAATTCAGGGAGGCCTTTCAACCACTATTTGAAGCATATGGGGTAGACCTTATTTTACAAGGTCATGACCATACGTATGGGCGTGGACATAATCTCTCAACCGGTGTGTCTGGCAAGCCTGTTCAGGGGAAAGGCCCAGTTTATGTGGTCTCGGTAAGTGGTCCCAAAATGTACGAACTGACCCCTAACAAATGGATGGACCGAGCAGCTTCAGAAACGCAACTTTACCAGTTTATCACCATTAAGGACCGTAAGCTGACTTATAGGGCCCATACAGCCACCGGGCAGCTTTATGATGGGTTTTACATTGAAAAAGATGAGGAAGGGAACAATTCATTTATCGATGAAGCAGAAAAAGCCATTGATGAAAGAACTGCCCTCCCACCTCGCAAGGTAAAGGAAAAAACACCAAAGGAGCTGGAAGAATATGAGAAAGTGTATCCGAAAAAACACTAAGTAACCGATACCTATAATTTGCATTTTAACTTAAAATACAAACCAGCTAAGTTGATTTATGATAAATTAACTTAGCTGGTTTTTTGACTTATATTCTGAGCCAATAAGTTAAGATTCCCTGATAGAACGAAATGCTAAAAGGACCATTAGTTCTAACCTGTTTACCTTATGATGCCCATTAAACTACATCTTCCTATTTTGGGATTTTATTTTTCCTGAAACCAGGCACTATTTTATCAATCATTTCCAAAAACATTCTACATTATTCAACCCCACTCCCTCATCTCTCCTACTTCAAAGGCATACACCCCAAACTCTTCTACCACCTGACCATAGACCCCATTCTCCATTCTCCATTCCCCATTCTCCAGTCCCCCGTCCCCATTCCACATTCCCAATGCTCCAACCCAGCAGCCTCGCTCCCGTCCCCATTCCCAATTCTCCCGTCTTCAGTCTTCAGTCCTCATTCTCCATTCCCAATTCCCGAGAGTTGTTCTGGGATTTATCATTATTGTAGTATTAATCTCTATTCTAGGAAAATACACTTAAGTAACTGAAATACAATTATTCAACACCACTCACCATCTCCAAAGATTTGGCCACCTCAATGGGGTAATCCGATTCCAAAACATCTGCTCCCTCTTCAAATACCTTTCTATAGGAAGCAAATTGCTCCGCTTTGTTATCCATTTTATCATAGCTGGGAGCAGCTGAGATCATGACCAGCACACCTTTGGCGTGCAGCTGATCATAAAGAGCCTGATTTTCTGGCTTGCTCAAGGGACCAACATAAGCCATAATCTGGCTCCAAGGGATACCTGCCTCCTCATAAGACTTGAATTCTTCTTCGCTGCGGATAAAGGCCGAAAACATAAAATCAGGGTGTTGCTCCAAATAATAGCTTGCTTCACTGGGATCATGGACCGTGATCATCACATGATCAAATGCATTGAGTCTTTTGACCAGAGCTGCTGTCATCTCCATGGGAACATCCTTATGATCAAGATTAACTACGGTCTTTCCCTTGCTCCATACAATTACTTCTTCGAGTGAAGGGATCTTAAAATCAGTCAGAACGCCATTAACATCCTTCAAATATAGCTGCTGGGCCTCCTTCCATAAAAGATCCCTTAATTTCCCATGCCCGTTGGTAGTCCGTTCCAGACTGGCATCATGCATCAGCACAATAACGCTATCCTTGGTTAACCTGGGGTCAATTTCAAAAAAAGCTGGGGTATGTTTCAAAGTATTGGCAAAGGCCTCTATACTGTTTTCAGGATAACCGCTCTCCTTTCCGCCCCGATGCCCACTGATTAGTGGACAGTTCCTTCCCGTATAGGTGAAATATTCATGCAGCTCTTGGGCCGCAGCAAAGCTTATAAAGTTGCGTTTACCTTCTCCACTTGTTTGGCCATAAGCGCCAAACAGGTTTATAAAGAGACATAGAAAAACTCCATGTAATACCTTAATCGTTTTCATTCTATCCAAATAATTTGAACAAGGGCCAAAACACTTTTAAACTTTGGTTATAAAAGTATTTTGACCCATGATTGTTATGTTGATTTAATTAGATTCCCTATTCAAGAGAAATGATCACCTCATTGGCCGATCTATTACCCGTTTCTGAAACTAAGATCTGGTCTTCGGTAAGCTTGATCAATCGCCAGTTCTCCACACTGTTTACCAGTGCTGCTGTCTGCACCTGGACGAAGCCATCCTTATCGTTGGGATAGTTTCTGATAATATCCTTATGGTGATGGCCTGCCACTACCAGCTTACAAGAAGGATGTTTCTGGAGGACCTTGTAAAAGGCATTTTTTTCGCTTACTTTGGCGCCGAATGGAATATGCATAAATATGATTTCTACATCATCCTGGGAAGCATTCAACTCATTTTCCAACCAATATTCCTGTGGTTTGCTAATATAGGGAACATCAGTATCGTCTTCTTCTTTGAATTCATAAAAGCTATCATCAAGAAAAATCAGTTTATATTGGGTCTTACCGACTCCGAGTTTTTTGCTATAGTAGGTCCCGTTTTTAAAATCCTCCAGATTTCTGATCCACAGGGCGCGGGCCTTTCCGGTATGGTACTGATGGTGCAACAGTTTGTACTCCAAGGAATCGTCCCACCCAAAGGTAAAGGTTTCATGGTTGCCCATGGTCAGGTGGATGGGTACGTCATATTCATCCAACAATTTTGAGAATTGTCGGGTCTGAATATCCAAAATGGAGCCATCCCCTACTTCAGATTCAAAGAAATCAATCAGGTCTCCCGTGGCCACTACCATGTCACTTTTGGTTTTTGCCGGCACCGTTGAAAGGAATTCCCTAAACCTGCCCTCACCGAGGTGATAATCTTTCTTTTGGCGATAAACCATCATTTCCTCAATATAGGCCTCCGGATTAAATATGACATGCAGATCGGTAATATGGAGAATCGAAACAGTATCCTTCTGTGCCTTGGCTTCTCCAAAAACCAATACCAAAAAAAGTACGGCAATTATCTTGAAGGTTACCATTCTCATTATATCTCTTACCATTAAATTGTTTTCCATTTTTATTATTGTCCAAGTGAAATCAATAGCCCCCTTAGTATCCAGGGTTTTGTGTAAGGCTGGGGTTGATATCTATTTCCTGTTGCGGAACAGGCCATACCTCATCTTTATTAATTTGATAAACCACTTCCTGGGTGGTAAAGTAATTGGTGGCCTCTGCCTGATCATAAATAGGTGTATGGTTCTCATCAATATCCACCACCACATTACTGCTCCATGTATTTCCGTTCCTGTTCAAATAAATCACCCCATTCATTACCTGGTCGGCAATCCCCCATCTTCTGATATCATACCACCTCAATCCATCATTGCAAAGTTCGATTTTACGTTCATACCTCAAGATGGACCTTAACTCTGACTGGGAAAGGTTTTTGTCCAATTCTGGCATACCTGCCCTACGCCTGATCTGGTCAATGGCTTCGTAAACTGTGGCATCAATATCATTCGATTCAATCTTGGCTTCAGCATAAATCAAAAGCAATTCGGCAAACCTGAACACCCCTAGGTTGAGGTCAGAGACGCCTCTTGACGAATTGGTCAGGTAATCGGCATTATCGGTATGTTTCCTCCATAGATAACCGCTGAAAGTCCGGTAAGCATTTTTGGAATCCGTATTGGAAACCATTACGGGAGCATTGGATTCCCCATTGATCAATGGCCAGTAATTATTGACCTGATCGAAGGTCGTATTGGTTTCGAACTGGAAGCCCATCAATCTTGCATGCGGTCTGGCACAATACATGTCCAATCTCGGATCCCTGCTCTTGAAAGGCGCATTGGCATCGTAAAGTGGCGATTCATCTATCGGCAGTCCATCGATACACTGGAAAGAATCGATAAGGTTTTGGGTTGGCCCCCAGTAGCTACATCCTTTTCCTAACCTGGATCCAAAATAGTATCCTTGGTTATGGGTGTTCCCTGAAATATTCTGGTTGTACTCAAACACCCAGATCCATTCACTACTATTGCGATAACCATCATAGCCAAATATATTGGAGCATTCTGGCTCTCCGGACTGATGGTCTTGGTTGGCAAACTGACTTGACCCATCAAAGGGGGTCAAAGCATATATCCCATTGGCCAACTCAAGTGCTTTCTTCGAAGCCTCTGCTGCCACACCAAATTGTCCGGCATACAATGCCACCCTGGCTTTCAACATATAAGCGGCCACACTGCCTACCCTGACATTTCCATATGCAGGTTGAGCAGCAGGAAGATGGTCCGCAATATCGCTCATTTCATCGATGATCCATTGTTGGACCTCAGCTTTTGAAGTCCTTGGAAGGTTGTTGGCATCATTCAAACCCAAGGCATTCAATACCAGTGGGACATCCCCATAGAGTTCTATTAATTTAGAATAACAATAAGCTCTAATTACCCTTAGCTCGGCATCTAATTGATTGAACTTTTCCTCGGATATGGAGTTCCGAATATTCTCCAGGTTATCCAATACCGTATGGCACCTGGCAATGGTCTTGTAATGATATTCCCAGGGCTTGGTTGCCAGGGCATTGTCCGTGGTCAATGAACTGGTAATGGGAGAAGTATAGTTATTGCTGGGACGGGCATATCCTATGTCGCTAATATTGTCCATCACATGTAAAAATGGGGTATTGGCGGCATCCAATAGAGTAAGGCCTTTGTAAGCGGCCAAAAGACCCATTGTAGCTTCTTCCTCAGTAGCAGGAAATGTACCCGTGGTTGGCCCGTTCATGGGCAATCTATCCAGGTCGCAGGCACTAAGCATGCCCAAAGTCAGTAACAGTATATAAGTTATATTTCGTTTCATGGTAATTAAAATTTAATATCTAGACCTAAGGAATACATTTTAACTTGGGGATAGTAGGCACCACTTCCCAATGAAACTCCGGCAGAGGCATTGGCATTGTAGTTTACTTCGGGGTCATAACCTTGCCAAAAATCCGTTTTGGTAAACAGGTTCTGGCCATTTGCATACAAGTAGACATTGTCAACTTTAAGTTTCTCCAACCATTTTTTTGGCAATTCATAGCCAACCTGCAGGTTTTTGAGTCTTAGGTATGAGGCACTTTTCATCCAATAGGTAGAATTCTGGGTATTGTTGGTGGAGGTGGTGGATAGCCTTGGAAATGCTGCATCTGTATTGTCAGCTGTCCAGTAATCCAATTGCCAGGTTTTTACGGCACTGGAATTGACTGCCGGTATTACATAATGGGAATTCAGGTAACCGTCCACTTTGCCTACACCTTGGAACAGGGCATATAACTTAATGCCTTTCCACCCGAGGTTAAGGTTCATCGCATAGGTATACCTTGGGATGGTATTCCCTATCATTACCTTGTCATCATCATTGATTTTGCCATCGGGAATTGGATTATTGTTCTCATCAAAGTCGCCTGCAATATCCCTATATCTGATATCACCTGGCTGCAAGGTTCCAAATTGTGTTGGCCCAGCATCTATTTCCTCTTGGGACTGGTACAACCCATCAGCTACATAACCATAAATGGAGTTGATGGCAAATCCTTCCTCCTGTCGCAGCAGGGTCCCCGAAGTTTGGCCCCGCATATCCGTGATCTTGTTTTTGACATCAGCAAGGTTAAATCCAAGGTTTAGATCAAAATCACCCCATTGCTTGTCATAATTGGCGCCTAATTCCCATCCCTTATTTTCCACAACTGCAGCATTTTGGTAGGGGGCGTTGAGACCTGTCAACTGCGAGGTATACAAGGTCAATAAGATGCCATCCGTAACTTTTTTATACCAATCTGCCGTTAGGGAGAAATGGTCATCGAACAGACTGATATCCAATCCTATATCGGTTACCGTGGTCTCTTCCCAGCGTAAGTCAGGGTTGGACATGGTATTCAAGGTTACCAGCTGGTGGATCTGTTCTGCCATGGATATGCTTCCCACGGCCAAAGTTTCCATATATGGATAATAGGAGCTACCAATATTCTGATTTCCAAGTTGGCCCCAAGAACCCCTAATTTTTATCTGGTCGATAAAATGCCTTGTCCCGGCCATAAAGGGCTCTTCGGAGAGCAACCATCCGGCAGAGAAGGATGGAAAAGCGGCCCATCGATTCTCAGGGCTGAACCTGGAAGAACCATCATATCTAAAATTGGCCTCAAAGAGGTAACGGTCCTTGAAATCATAGTTCAGTCTTCCAAAGCCAGATACCAATACCCATTGTGCATGGGTGCCATTATTGTCCTTTGTGGCATCATCAGCTCCTGCGGCAAGCACTTCATAAGTATCATAGGTATAATCCCTCCTATATCCCATCAAATACTTTTGGTCATAGGATTCCTTGGAAGTACCCAATAAAAGCTTGAAATGGTGGTTTTTCCAATACTTCTCAGCGTGGGTCAGAAATTGGTAGTTTTCAAAATAATAACGGTAAGCGGTTTCAGTAAGACTTGTAAAAGTATATGCTGCACCAGACTCCGAACCATCATCATTGTAGGTCATGATGCTTTTAGAAAATTCATGTGTATTTCTGGTACGGTACCGGGGTGCCATTTTTCCGGTCAGGGTCAACCATTCCAAGGGTTTTACATCCACAGTAAGGTTACCGATCAATTCAATGTTGTTGGTCCTTTCATTGCCCCCCTCAGCGATTTGAGCTACCGGGTTAACGTTTACCCAGCCTTCTGACCATTGCCCGGCTCTTTTGATGGGGATATTGGTAGGCATACGTCCCAAATAATTCCAAATATCCCCTTCATGGGCAATCTGCTTCCTATCACTGTTGTTGAAGGACATGTCAAATTTAATGGCCAGCATATCACTGGGCTTGATGTCCATATTGTTTCTTACAATGATCCTTTTAAACCCTGTGTTTTCTATGATACCCTGTTGGTCGGTATAACTAATGGAAGGCATGACATAAATCTTATCGGAATTCGCCATCAAGGACAAAAAGTGGTTCTGCGTCAATCCTGAACCATTTAAAATCGCTTGCTGCCAGTCATAATTATCGGGATTTTCTGCGTATTTTGACTGAAAGTCATTTATTTCATCTTCACTATAGAGTGGATATCCATAATCATTGTTGTTGGCTTCGTTAAAAACCTCCATAAATGTCAGTCCATCGGTAACTTTTGGGATAAAGGTAGCCTCACTTTTCCCCACATAAGTCTTGTAATTAAGGGCAAATTTATCAGCAGAAGCCCTTTTGGTAGTTACCAATACAACACCGTTGGCAGCTCGTGAACCATATATGGCTGCAGAAGCCGCATCCTTGAGCACAGATATGGATTCAATCTGATTGACATCAATCATATTTAAATTCCCCGCCACTCCATCAATTAAAATAAGAGGGGAGCTATCCGATCCACCGAATGAATTGATGCCCCTGATCCTTATCTGTCCACCATCCGCACCGGGAGCGCCAGTCTGTTGGGTCACGGTAACCCCAGGAGCCAGTCCCTGAAGGGCTGCAGAAGTGGATACCACGGGCCTTTCTTCAAGCTGCTTGGCCTCTATTTTTGATATGGATCCGGTAAGCTGTTCTTTTAGTTGACGACCATAACCCACTACCACAAACTCATTCATCCCAGTGGTTTCCATGACCAGGCTGATCGAAAACTCCCGCTGACTCCCGATGGGGAGTTCCTGAGCTTGGTAACCGATATAGGTAAACAACATTGTTGCTCCAGATGGGGCCTTTAGTGTAAAGTTTCCTTCAATATCGGTGGCCGTACCAATTGATGTACCTTTTAGACGTACCGTAACACCTACCAGGGCTTCGCCTGTTTCGGCATCTGTAACTTTTCCATGGACAAGTTCTTCTTTTGCTACGGTTTTGACCAAAACAATATGGTTGTTTTGGATTTTATGGGATATACCTGTACCAGAAAACACACTGTCCAAGGTACTCTCCAAAGTCAGCCCACTTACATTGATCCTAATGTTTTGCTGAAGGCCAATTTGGGAGGCATTGTAGACAAAATCCTTATTGGTCTGCCCGTCCACTTCCTGGATGACATCCAAAAGCGGTCTTGTACCTGGTTTCAGTTGAATCTTTTGTGCCCATGCGGGACAGGCCATAAGAAAGGATACGATAAGGAAAAGCAAGCTTGCTTTAAAACAGAAAGGGCATGACAATTCCTTATAAGTAGTATTTTGTAAAATACTATTATTCTTCATAATTTTAGATGTTTTTAAATGATCAAAAAGGAGATTTTAGAAATTACCGAAGGAAGTGTTACCGCACTTCCTTTTTCATTTTGGGGCACTAGGGAGAATAATTCTTCATGGTAAATTGGTTTGTGGTTATGGTATTGAGTAGATCTACTATTTCTTGTGGGCTGTCATTTTCGATGGTCATGGTTATGAGGTCACCATCAGCCAGTTTGCTATCGGCATTAAGCTGGATCCCATAAAAATTCTCTATTTTTCTTACTGCCAAGGATAAAGGGACATCTTTGAGCACCAACTTATTGCTTTTCCATGCAATGTGGTCCATCGTATTGAAACGCTTTAAAGTGGTACTTTTTTCAACTTTATGGTATATCACTTGTTCTCCCGGTTTGATAAACAATTCAGCAGAGAGTCCATCAGAATAACTAATACTTCCCTCTTCCAGGCTGGTGCTTATCGTGGGGGCCCATTCATAGGCATTTATATTGAACTGCGTTCCATAAACCTTTACTTTTATGTTTCCTGTTTTAACAACAAAGGATTTCATCGTGTTCTTTTTCACGTCAAACCAAGCCTCTCCCTCAAGGGTGACTTTTCTATCCTCTTGACCAAAATCATTTGAAACGACCAATTTACTTCCCGCATTCAGCCAAACCAATGTACCATCTGCCAACATTACCGATTTCGTTTCACCAGTATTCGTCTGGTATATGGTTTCCTTTTGTGGCCCTTCCTTTTCAGGACCAAAGCGCCAAAAAACAGAAAATGCAATTAAGATCAATACTGAAGCAGCAGCACCCATTAACCATTTGTATCGATCGGAATGAATACTTTTTTTCTCTATCCCTTCTTCCAATTTAAGCCACTGGTCCTCAATCTCATTTTTGGAAAGGTAATCAGGGTGGTCCTCTTCCTCATAGAGTTTTTTTAATTTCAGAAATAGATTGACATTTTCCTCACTTTCCTCCAGCCATTGCTGGATGAGCTCATTATCCTTTGCATCCGTCTTTTTTTGGATGAATGCCAATAGCTTCTGCTGTATGTAGATATTGTTTCTCATTCTATTTAGCTATACAATGTATTGGTAAACTACCCTTACAGCAGCCGTCAAATTTTTAAAAAAGTTGATTGGACTAATTGAGAAATGTCCCAATGGGCTTAAGCCCTTTACTGTATTGAAATGAAAAAAATTATCCGCACCTATCCTTTCCACTAATTGTGATGGATAAGATAGTGTATAAGGTAAAACTATATTTTCTTGAGGTATGATTTTAGGGCATGGAGGGATCTTCGAATTTGCGTTTCCACGGTTCTTGGAGATATTCCCAGTTGTTCTGCTATTTCGGAGTATTTCAACCCTTCTTTTCTGCTTAATAAAAAAATCTGCCTCCTCTGTTCTGGAAGGGAATCAATAGCATGATCTATGGCTTGTTCCAGCTCCCTGTACTCCATTAAATGTTGCTCGAAAGGTTCCGCTATTTCCGAATCCAGAAATTCAAAAGTAGAGTTGATCCTGATTTTCTTCAGGTGGTTGATGCTATGGTTGTGGGCAATCTGGAAAAGGTATGGCTTAAGGCTATCCACATCCGTATCCAACCTATCTCGATATTCCCATAATTTCAAAAAAGTATCATTGGTTATTTCCTTGGCACTCTCCGGGTCTTTTATCATTCTATTGGCGTAGGCAAATAATACATTGTAGTATTTATCAAAAATGGTTTTGTAGCTTTTCAAACAGCCCCGCTTAATATTTCTTATAAGAATTTGGTCCATAACAGTATGTTACAAACCAACCAATAATTTCCTATAAATATGTTATGCAAAATTGAACCTTATATTAATTATAGGTCATGTAGAGATTCCAATGTAATAATTTTATCTGCAACAAGAATTGAAAACAGGGAGGTTATAATTCCAACCGATCAATTATCTATAGGTACTTTTTCTAATTCCATGAATGAAAATGATTTTAAAAATACCAACGTACGCTCACAATATGTTCAACCTAAACGCCATCAATGCGCAAGCTTGATAGTAACCCAGGGATGCGATAAGCATCCCTGGGTTACACTAAAAACTAATTGTATTTCACCGTTGGGAAGTGATATAGAATATTCCTTTTACGGCTCTTTCACTCCCGTCAGTGGGCACATTTACAATATCATCTTCATCATAGCCCTTTACATACAAAGTACTGGAACCTCCTCCATCCAGATTAAGGATATCATCACAGCCTAGTGCATCACAAAAGAACTGTACCTCATCCAGGCTCATACCTGCGGCATTTTCAGACCTTCCTCCTATAACGATCAACAATAGATGGCCATTATTAAAGGCAATTACCGAGCGAGGATGCCTCTTAAGAACAAAAGGAGTACCCGACAGGTCTACCATCTTTTCATCATCCATAAGCAGCGGACCGGAGGTAAGGGCATGGTCAGCTTTTCCTGCTATTTTCTTTTCCTTCTCCCTGGACCAATTAGTGATGTCCACCTGATTATTGTAAACCAGTACGGCCCCAGTGCCCCGCGTCTCAAATTCAGCTGAATCAGTTTTTGCGAGTACTTTTCCATCAATCATCACTAAATGGCGACTATCTCCCAGTGGCTCTGCATGATTCCTAAAGAAAGACCCGTTTATGGCAGCAATGGCATCATTTGCTACGGCCTGCACAGAGGTTTTTTCCATATAATCTGCCATTCCAACCGAATAATCTACTTTAGCTTTTGCTGTATCAATATCCAGCATAAATATTTCCTGGGGAGCATCAAATAGCCTGACAGTGACCGTCTTTACCCGAATACCTTTGGCTACCTTTTTGGTATCCCATTTTAAGTTTTGAACCTTTTCCTTGTCTGTCTCATTCCACTTTACAGTGGACACTTGTTGTGCAGTGACATTACTACTTATTAGCATCAACAATAAATATATTCTCAACATCATTCTAGCCCTGATTTTAATTTTACTAAATCATTTAATAATTCCGGATCATTCATTTTCAGTCCATAATAACCAATGCATATTCGGGTTAAAATAAGGGAAGCCCCAACTACTGACTTCCCCTATTTCAATTTAACTTATGCGGCTATAGCAAAGATCCAGCTGTACCCAAAATTATTTTTTTTCAATTTTCCTGATCCTGTGATTTCCAAGGTCTGCCACATAAACAATTTCATTCAGCACTTCCACATCTGTCGGATTATAAAACTGTGCGATGATATTGGGTCCATCTAAAAAGCCACTTACAGTACCTCCGATAGTGGATACTTCTCCATCTTTAACAAGCCTTATTTTATGATTGGATAAATCCGCGACTACAATTTCTCCGGATGCTCCCACAGCTACGCCGTAAGGATTGTTAAACTGGGCTTCTTCTGCCAGACCATCACGGCTTCCTTGACTGCTTCCAGCAATAGTACTTACTTTTTCAGTGCTTAGATTAATTCTTCTTATCAAATGGTTGATACGATCTGCAACGATGATGTTCCCTTCATTGTCCATATCCAAGCCAGAAGGATTACTGAACATTGCTGCTGACAATGCTCCATCCTGATAGCCCTTTTCACCACTTCCAGCAAGCGTACTAACCGTTCCCTCCGTATCAATTTTACGGATTCTATGGTTGATATTGTCGGCCACATATATTATCCCATTTTCATCCACGGTAACATCAATGGGTTGGTTAAACTGTGCAGTAGTGCCCGGGCCATCTTGATAACCTGCTGTTCCTGTACCGGCCAGGGTACTCACATTTCCATCCACATCAATTTTTCTGATAGCATGATTGTCTCGGTCAGCCACATAAATATTTCCGTCTTTATCCACACAGGACTTCCACGGGTAATCCAATGTAGCTATGGCTACCGGACCATTTTGGAAACCTTTATTGCCAGTACCAAGAATAGTAGAAACATTTCCTTCCATATCCACTTTTCTAATCGCATTATTGGTCCGGTCAGTAATGATAAGGTATCCTCCGGGATGTTTGGCAACTCCTTCAGGGTTTCTAAAAAAGGCATTGGTACCAAGACCATCAGTCAAACCATATTCACTATTTCCTGCTAAAGAAGAAACAATATATTCTTCAGGGGCTTGAATAAAATTAAATGAAAGGTCTGCTCCAGCTGCAGTTTCCCCATTGATGGACACAGTTAGATTGGTCACCCCTTCTCCTTCAGGCACAACCACTTGTAATTGATCATTGCTTGCTTCCAATACAGTAGCTGAATTCCCATTGAACATCACTTCGTTATTTTCCCGAACTGGAGAAAAGCCCCTTCCCGAAATGATCACCACATCGTTTATGTACCCTTCCTGGGGGCGCATGGTATACACAAAGGCCTGTTTATCTGGTACAGGACTGCTGTCCTCCTCAGTACATGACCAAACGGAAAGTACCACAAACGTCAACAATAGAAAATTTATATATTTCATGATTTTTGTTTCTTCAAGGTTTTAATTTTCATTTACCAAAATAGCCCATCCGTTACCCACTGGTCTGGGACTTCCATCGGAAGGTTTATTCCTAATATGGAAGACATCAGAAAGGCTGTGCAAAGTGACAAATGTAGAAGAACCTCCACCATCTAAATTGGTGGCATCTTTTACTCCCAATGCCTTAAACATCTCTGCTAATTCCGATAAGGTCAAACCATTGGAATAATCAAAATCCCTTCCATCCACTACGATAAAATAGACTTCATCCAGATCGGTAAATCCCACGCCTGTTCTTGGGTGAATTTCAGGATTGCTTAGCGGTGCCAAATCATAATCTCTCACCAACAAATCACCTGCTCCAAGACCAAATTGTAAATCGGCTTCATACTGTTCAAAATCATCCGACAAGCCAATAACCGGTTTGCCATTCTTGTAGATCCCAAAAAAAGAATCCAACATAGCGGTATTTTTGATGACTTCGCCATCCAAGACGACAATCCCCCTTGGTTCTCCGGTGGTCATATTGAAAAAATCCGAATTCACGGCTCCTACCACCTTTTTACCAGGAACTTCCACATACTCCAGCATTGCCGGAATGGACTGCATGCCATAGCCTTTGCTTCCATAAGGCATCATGGCATTTAATTCTACCCCATTTTCCTTAAGGTCTATCTTAAACACAAACATTCTCATCGACAAACCTTTCATGGACAAATAATGAATATCCGTTTCTTCAACTCCAGGTGCCACCACAAATGTAGTATCCCAAAACACATTGCTTACCAAACCTGTACTGTCCATCAACCTTTGGGTGATGGACGAAATCTCTTCTTCTATAATGGAAGGTTGCACATCCTCATTTTCACAGCTGACCGTAGTCATGGTCAATACCGTCAGTAGGAATAAGGAATAATAATATTTTATATTTTTAGTCATCCTTTTCTATAATTTGTGTTTAATAACCCGGGTTTTGAACAAGCTTCTCATTCAGCATCAATTCGGTTTCAGGAATAGGCAATAAGGTTTCCCTTTCTTGGATACCAATTTCACTCACCGCTTTACCCGTTCTTACCATATCTACCCATCTAAAGCCCTCAGCAAATAATTCCCTTCGCCGCTCTTCTAATACCAAATCAAGCATTTGCTCTTCCGAAGAAGCAGATACGGGACTTAATCCTCTTGCAGCTCTTAGTTCATTTAATCTGTTCAATCCCGCTAACCCTTGTCCTTCGGCACTGATCAGATACATTTCAGCAAGTCTGCTTACATTTAATGGGTCTGTACCTGTTTGACCACTGGGGTATTTATTGACTACATCGAGTCCCTCATAGGTATCCACCGAAATGGAGGATCTCCTGTCTGACGCGGTAAACATCTCCATCGCCCAAGGGTTTGGTTTGAACACGTAGGAACCACTTTGGGGATGGGCATAAGTATAGAACCAAGTGCTTAAGTTGATACTGGACTCTATCGTTAGGTTGACGAAAGCAAATATCAACTCGGAATTAGCCTGTCTACGGAATATTTTTTCAAAACTATCCAACTCAAAATAAGGCTTTGCAATTAATTCTTCAGCTAATTCAACTGCTTCAGCTTTTTTACCTTGAAGTAACTTGGTCCTTGCCATTAGCGCGATTGCGGCATCTTTTGAAACGTAATTATAGTCACCGCCCAAATCAGATGAAAAATTCGGGGCATATTGCATCGCATACTCCAAATCTTCCTCTATAAATGCATACACTTCTTCACGAGTGTTTCTAGGCAGCTTTTCCATGGTGTTTTCTCTGAGGACAGGTACACCACCAAACTTACTAACCAGATTATAATAAATATATGCCCTGAAATAATGGGATACTCCCCGTATCTGGTTGAGTTCTGGTGAATTTGAAAGGTGCTTCAAACTTTCAATCAGAGTATTTACTTGGTACAATGCCTCATAATACCCAATCCAGATATTTTTGGGGTAGCTATGTTCAGGTCTTAAAATATTACTGATAAATGCATTGGTTCCTCCTCCGTTTACCGAGCTTGCCGAGTTAAGGTCCCCCCCTAAAAGATCTCCCATGATAAAGGATTCGCGGCCAGGGTCATTTTGCACGGATTGATAAATCCCTATAAGGAATGACTTGGCATCCTCCTCTGTGAGTTCAGACTCGGATGAAACTGCAGACCTTGGATATAAATCCAACTGATTGCTGCAAGATGTGGCCAATAGTAGGGCCAGCAAGAATATGGATAAATTAAATTTCATGGTTTCTTTCATTAAAAGTTAGAAAGTAAGATTTAGGCCCACCCGTAAAGTTCGTGGTTGAGGGAGGTTCATATTATCATCTCCCATAAACCTGGCATCATAATTCTTCGATACTTCAGGGTCCAAACCGGAGTATTTGGTGAGAATAAACAGGTTTTCTCCTTGGACATAAAACCTACAATGTGTCATATCAAGTCTATCCGATAAGCTCTTTGGCAAAGTATATCCCAAGCTTAAGGTGCGAAGTCTAACAAAAGACCCATCCTCCAAAAACCTGGAGGAATTGTACAGGTTATAACTACTTCCATGTACGGCTCGTGGTACCTCATTGCTGGTACCTGGCCCAGTCCATCTATCCTGGGCAATCTCTTCCCTGAAGCCCTGGTTTCCATATCCCAAACGGTCCGTGGTAATCCTCCATGTGGCATATACTTCCGCTCCTTTGGAATAGGTTAAAAAAGCCGAAAGATCAAAGTTTTTATATTTGAAGGTGTTTGACCAGCCTCCATAAAAATCAGGATTGGAACTACCAATAATTTGGCGGTCTTCTACATTTATAATACCATCATCATTAAGGTCCTCATAGATCACATCTCCGGCACGGACTCCCTGGTCGTATAAGGTTTGCGGCACTTCTTCATCATATTGGTAGATACCCAACATTTTATACATATAGAAACTACCTACTTCCTGCCCTACTTGAAGTGTTCTGTTTGCTCCAATCAAAAGTGCATCATCGCCTAGCAGGGAAGTCAGCTCATTATCAATAAATGAAATATTAAAATCTGATTGCCACTGTAGCTCACCAAAACGGTTATTATAAGCCAACATCAATTCCAGACCGCGGTTTTGCATGCTCCCAATATTGCTGGTAATGCTGCTAAATCCAGAGGTAGCATGGATGGGCATACTGTACAAGAGATTTTCGGTGTTTTTGATAAAATAATCCGCTGTAAGGTTGAGTTTTCCTTCCATAAACCCGGCATCTACCCCTATGTCAAACTGTTTGGCTGTTTCCCAGGTCAAATTCGAATTCCCAAAAGTAGATATGGACAATCCACTATTCCCATTATAATTGGCACCACCACTCATCAAAGCTTGATAGGCATAACTTCCAATACCATCTTGATTGCCTGTCGCTCCATAGCTGGCCCGAAGCTTCAAATCCGTTTTGTTCAAATTCCAAAATGGTTCATCAGAGACATTCCATCCTGCAGAGACTGAAGGGAAAGAACCATATCGCTTTTCAGGTGAGAATCTGGATGAGCCATCGGCTCTTAGGGAAAGTGAAAGCATATATTTGTCCGCATAGCTCAGGTTAGCCCTACTGTAATAAGATTCCAAGGCACTTTCTCCAAAACCCGACGTGGCATTGGCGATTTCGCTGGCTACCGATATAACATCAAAAGATGCTGAAGGAAAGCCCCTGCCATCGATATAATTGGTACTTGAAGTTACTTTCTGATAAGAATGGCCCACCAAGGCATTGATGCTCAGCTTTCCAAATTCGTGATCATAATAAAGGGTATTTTCTATCAAGCCATTGGTCAACATTCTTCGCTCATCCAAAACCCTTCCTTGACCAGCACCATAAGGGTGAAGATCCGTATAGTGAAGGTAATCCTCCGTATAGCCCGCATCCATCCCAAAGCTATTTTTCAAATGTAAAGATGGACTGAATTGAATATCTGCAAAAGCATTGCCCAGTATCCTGTAGTTGTCCAGTTTTGTTTTTTGCTCATTAAGGATTTGAACATTGTTATGGTAAACCAATTCTTCTGTCCCTCCCACATAGTAGTCCCCATTGGGCTTAAATGGCCTATCATATGGCCTTTGCCCCATACTTCTTAAAAAAATAGATGATCCGTAATCCCCATTTGGAATCCTATGGTTTCTTGAGAAACTTAAATTCGTATTTACCCCAACATTCAACCAATTTGTCGCTTGGTGGCTTACATTTACCTTGCCATTATACTTTTTGTACTCATTGGTTTCGATTACCCCTTGCTGATCCAAAAACCCACCAGATATAAATAATTTGGTCTTTTTGGTTCCTGTACTAAATGACATATTTACATTGGACACCAAGGCATTTCTGGTCACCCAATCCAACCAATCCGTTGAAGGCATACCCGGATACGGATTTTGCAAGTACTCCACAAAGTTGCCATCTCCTGGTTGATAGCCATATTGTTGGTTGAAATTGTACTTTGCCTCATTCTGGACTTCTAAGTAGAGATCGGTTTCTGCCATTTTCAGCTTATCTACATTTGGTAGATACTGGACACCGAAATTGGAATTAATGGAAAAACTGGATTGCCCTTCCTTTCCTGACTTGGTCGTAATGATTACTACCCCATTGGTTGCACGTGAACCATAAATTGCTGCAGAAGCCGCATCCTTAAGCACTTCTATAGATTCAATATCTTCAGGATTTAGTTGAGACAAGGGATTCATTCCTTCCCCCAAGTTGAACAGAGCAGCATTGGTATTTACCAGAGGGATTCCATCCACGACATATAAAGGTTCATTTTCACCACTAAGGGATCCAATCCCCCTGATACTGACTCTTAGGGCACTGCCAGGGGTACCTCCACCAGCTCCCACATAAACGCCAGGCATACGGCCCTGCATGAGTTGGTCAGGTCCCTGAACCTGCCTGAAATTTTCTTCAGTAGGTTTGAAATCGGCAATGGCACTGGTCACTTTTTTTCTTTCTTGCTGTCCATAACCAATGATTATCACTTCTGAAAGTGAGTTTTCGGAAGGAGAAAGCATAATATGGATAACAGATTGATTATTGACAGCCACCTCCTTTGGTTCATAACCTATATAGCTAATTACCAAAATGGCATCATCAGGTATATTGGAAAGTTTAAAATTTCCATCCAGATCTGTTACGGTGCCTTTCGATGCTCCTTTCAGCCTGACCGTAGCTCCTGGAAGCACCTCTCCATCGGCACCTCTTATGGTGCCGCTAATATCCCTGTTCTCCTCTTTTTTTGATAGCCCTTTCCTCTGAATCACAACAAAATTGTCAACTATTTTATAGGTAAAAGGCTGTTTGTCAAAAAGAATTTGCAAAGCATATTCAAGGCTTGCATTGCGTAAGCTAATGCTTACCGGAAAGGCCTCATTAATGATCTCATCTGAGTAAACAAAACTAACTTTGGTTTGGGCTTCAATAATGCCCAAAACCTCAGTAAATTGTTTTTCATAGACATCTACGTTCAGTTCTTGGGAATGCACCTTGGCACTAACATGAAAACATAGGGCCAAGCATAAAATAAAAGTCCATTTCATAACCAAAAGGTAATTTGGCGGGGCAAAGGAAAGCGCTTTCCCTTCTTGTCCCAAGTAGGTAAATTTCATAACTTTACAGTTTAGAAGTTGATTGATAAATTTTAATTGTGAAGATTGAATGGCATTGATCAGCCGTGCCAGTGGTTTTCCGAGGACCACTGGTTTTTTTAGTTCTTTTCTGTTACATAGAGTATTCCATTTTTAAATTCAAAATCTATTTCGCCAGATAGTTCCAAGACTTCAATTACCTTGGACAATTTCGTATCCATATCGATAGACGCGTTAAAATGCCTGGTAGGAATTTGCCCTTTGGCATCTACCTTAATATTGTACCAGCGCTCCAACTGTCGGAGAACTTCATCCAATCTGGTACTTTGGAACAAGAAATATCCCTCTTTCCAAGCAATAGCCTCTTCTAAAGACCCCATGGACACCTCCAAATCCTCATTACTCATCGCTTGATATCCAGGCACCAATACTTTCTTCCGCCCATTGTAAGCTACTTCAACCTTTCCTTCCAGTAGGGTTGTCTTGGTGACATTTTCATTTTGATAAGCTTTTATATTAAAGTGGGTTCCCAAAACCTTGACCTGCGTGCCGTTTGCTTCAACAATGAATGGTGATTTTGGGTTATGGGCTACCTCAAAATAAGCTTCACCACTGAGGGTAACCTCCCTCCTTCCCTGCTTAAATTCGGATGGGAAACTTAGGGTAGAAGCACTGTTGAGCCATACCTTTGTCCCATCGTGCAATTCCACAGTATATTTTCCGCCAGTTGGAACAATAACTTTAGAGTATTTATCAGATTTTAAACTTGGCTTTGAATCCAAACTTATGGCCACAAAGTCCTTGTTTTTGGTGACCTGCAAGCCTTCGTGGGTATGTTTTTTACCTTCAATTAAATCTTCCAAATGAATTCTGTTCCCATCAGGTAAGACCAGTGTTGCCTTTTCTTTACCGGGGGGGACATCCGCAACTTGGTTTATATTCATATTATTTCCGGAAGAGTCAAGTAAGCCTGTGAAATGGGCAAGAGACCATCCCAAAAACATCAAGGCCAAAACCGCAGCAACAGAAGCTGTTTTTTTAATCCAAAGTTGTCTGGTTAATGTTTCACCTCTTCTGGATAAGATCTTTGATTCCAGATTTTTAAAAGACTTGTCCGAATCAATGTTCTCCAGCTTAAAAATTTGTTGATCAATAAAGCCACTTGAGGTAATCTTATCGTAGAATTCCTTATTCTTAAGATCTTTCGACAACCATTCCTCCAATAGTTTCCTTTCTTGGGGATCCAGTTGATTCCTTAATTCTTTATGAATTAATTTGGCATAAAAGTGATATAAATTGTCCTTCTGCATTCCAATGTCTTTACCTTATTACATTGTAAGCTAAAAGTTGGGTGAAAGAAAAATAAACTTTTTTTAATAAACTGCTTAAAATAACACTGCCGTTACATTATTAACAGTTTATTAATATTAAAAACAGGGTAAAAACCTCAGGATCAATTCTTAGTTTAAGAAGTTTCAGGCTCCTTTGCTTTTGAGTTTTTACAGTATTGACGGTAACACCTAAAATATCGGCCACTTCTTTATTGCTTTTGCCTTCAAGGTAGGACAGTTCAGCTACAGTCCTGCATCCCTCAGGAAGGCTTTTCATTGCTTCATAAACCATACCGACAATTTCTGACTGAATAAGGTGGTGCAAAGCGGTAGAACCTTGTACTGCTTCGGGATCCAGTTCTTCCTTTTTGGAAGCATTTTTTTTAAGATCCTTTAAAGCATTAATACTTTTGTTTTTGACGGCCTTGTACAAATAATTCCTTATGTGGTCCTCTTCTCTGAAAAAATGTGATTCCGGCCATTGTGATACATGAATAAAAACCTCTTGAACAAGGTCATCAGCCAATGATTGGTCCCCAATAATTTGCATGGCATAGTAGACCAACTTTTTATGGTAGGTATAGAATAAATCCTTCAAAGGAGAATAGTTTGACCTAACCCTCTCTGAAAACAGTTTATCCTTTTTATCTATGCCCATTTCAATTATATATCAATTATTTATTTTACTGATCCAGCAACAAGACACGCAACAACCTTTCCTTTTCGCAAAGGAAGCAACACTCTTGCAATCAATCCATGATTTGATATTATCAATTTATTAAAATAGGCTTTAAAGCCAAAAAATATCAATTTGATTGTTATTTGGTATCAACCATTTGTATCTAAATACGTAAAGATGTAAAGACATAACTAATCACAGCACTTGAGTCAGAAAAGCAGTAAATATTATTTCCCAAATAATAGGAAGTCGATGACTTCTCCTGTATGTTTCATTTCAAGTCCTGACGTGCAAGATACTTATCTATTGGAAGAGCCCCGTGTCCATACCAATAATCCTTTAGGCCCAACCAACAAACAGCAATCTAAAGATAATCATAAGAAGCATTAACTTTTATTTATGATTATCCTTGAATCATACCCTTTAATATTCAAACCTGCATTTTCATTTGTTAGAAAAGTGGTCTTGTGGTTTTCCTGCAGTAAAGCCTTTATTCATTAACTCTCCGACAGGGCCTTGTTGGAGAGCGATTATCTTTTTAAAATCTTGAAATGTCCTTTAATTGATATTTTAAGAAGCATCGGTTGACAAAGGCCCTCAGTTGGTCAACTAGTTTTTGAACCATATTTAAACATTAATTTTATGAAACCATTGATAAGAAAATCAGATTATCAAACCATTAGAAATATACTCCTATCATCTAGATCCAATGGTCAGCACCACGACCTGTTGCCATTGGAAAATGAACTGAAAAACTGTGAAGTTTTGGAGGATCCTCTGCTTGATGAACGTATAGTTCGTTTGTATTCTACTGTCGAGGTATTGGACCTGAAGTTTAAAAACACCATCAGGCTTACATTGGTCCTTCCCCAAGATGCCAATATCAAAACTGGCCAAGTGTCCATTTTGGCACCATTGGCTGTTGCACTGATTGGATATCGGGAAGGTCATCAATTCAATTGGACCCTGCCAGCAGGAGAGCGACAACTAAAAATATTGTCAGTAGTGCAAAAATAATTTTTAAGGCAATGGGCAGTTGTATATTGGCCCATTGCCATAATACAAATGGATATATTCTACTCCATATTCAAATTAACAATATAAAACTACCCATTATCTTCTGAAGGATAAGAATCCAATCCTAAAGGCCATTAAATCCTATTTAACAAATAGATAACGTTTTCTTTATATCGGTAATTTTTTGATGACTTCGGCTTTTTTCTATTTTTGTTATACAGGAGTACCTATTAATATTGTTTATCACCCGCAAAAAACAAATAATCCCCTTCAAACGCTAAATTGTAATTGCCAGATCTAAGCCTAAATATTGATTCCCCTCAATTCATCGAGCTGATTGAAAAGGATGCTTCGAAGGCTTTTGAGTTACTTTTTAAATTGTATTATGACAAACTCTTCCACTTGGCCAAATACTATATAAACCATGATTCTGATGCCGAAGAGCTGGTACAAGATGTTTTCTTAAAATTGTGGGAGCGTAGGTATGGTGTCACTCACTTGAATAACAGCTACCTTTTTACCATTACCAAAAATGCCTGTATGGATTATTTAAGGCATAAGAAGGTGGTTATGCAAAAATCAAGGTTACTTTATGATAAGGCAATGACAGACCCTATGCGGTTTCTCCATAATGAAACTGCTTCTAAGGTTTTGGAAAATGAACTAGCGCTGAAAATTTCGGAAAGTATAGCTGCCCTGCCCAAAAAACAAAGAGAGGTATTTGTTAAAAGTAGGATTGATGGAAAGAAAAATGGAGAAATTGCAAAAGAAATGAATATTTCCAAAAGAACTGTGGACACCCATATTTCACTTGCCTTAAAATCAATGCGATTACAACTCAAGGATTTTTTGACATTGTTTCTCTAGTCCCAAATCCATGCTGAGTTTATTGAATACCACTTTTTAAAACTTAGAATAGAAAAAACAAAATTTCTTGTTTTCCCATTACGTACCTTTTTAAGCTGAGCCGTTTATTGTTGAGTTGACCAATAAACAGCAATGGACGAATCTAAACTTTTAAAATATTTTGAAGGAACAGCTACCGGGAAAGAAACGGAGGACATTGAAGCATGGTTTCAGATTTCTAAAAGCAATGAAGACCGGTTCTACCAGCTGAAAGCCCAATATATTGCCAGTAAGTTTAAAGAAACTTCGGACCAGATTGACCTTAATTCAAAATGGAAACAGTTTCAAATCAAGACTCAAAACAAGTCCATATACAAGTTCAGATCACCTTTACTAAAATATGCAGCATCTATCATCTTAGTAGTCGGGCTTGGAGCTTTATTCTATCTATTTCAAGGGATTTATGATCAATCACCAATACCTTATAGTGATGATAAAGTAATCACCCTTCAGTTGGGCAATGGTGAAACCATTCTAATGGAAGAATCTGGACAGCTGTCCATTAAAAACAGTAAAGGTCAGGTAATCGGAAATCAGCTAGGAGGAAGATTAACCTATTTATCCAAAAAGGGAAATAACGATGGTGGAAATCCCAGCTTCAATACCCTGAAAGTCCCCTATGCAAAGCGCTTTGAAGTAATCCTTCCAGATGGATCTGAAGTCACCTTGAATGCCGGAAGCTCGCTTACTTATCCCACCAGCTTCGACCACATGGAAACTAGGTCTGTTACTTTAAGTGGCGAAGCTTTCTTCAAAGTCAAAAAGGACGCTGACCAACCCTTTATTGTAAAAGCTGACCTGATGAATATTAGGGTTTTGGGCACGGAGTTTAATGTTTCTTCCTATCCGGAAGACCCCTTGGTACAAACGGCTTTGGTAGAAGGAAAGGTCAGTATTTATAACAACGATAGTTCTTATGATGAAAGGGCCACTGTTTTATTACCTGGAGAATTGGCAAATTGGGATAAGTCTGGCAACGAAATCCAGGTCAAAAAAACCGAACTGGATATGTATACGGCCTGGCTAAGCGGTAAAATCATCTTCAGGAATATTTCATTTCCCAACATCATTAAAAAGCTGGAAAGACACTATGATGTAGAGATAGTCAATAGCCAAGGGACTTTTGAAACAGAATACTACTCTGCCAGTTTCGATGTGGAAACCATTGATGAGGTCATGGAGACATTTAAAAGAGCCTATGGCTTACAATATGAGATCAAGGGAAACAAGATATTTATTCACCATTAAACCAATGCCTATGAACCAACGATAACACCCCAATTTTTCAAACGATCATAAAATACCTCAACAAAAAAAATCGGAAAATGCTGGAACATTTTCCGATGAAAGATTTTGTGATCAAATATCATTCAACCACTAAATGCATTTCAAAAGTATGAAAAATCTATGTAAGCCGAAAGGCAAATCCTTTTTAAGGTACTGGAAGAATATTGAATTCTTCCAAGTGCTTCTCTTGTTGTCCATGACCTTTCTTTTCAGTCCCATCCAGGCTTATTCAGCCTTTGGACAAGAGGATAAGGTAACCTTGAACATCCAAAACATGCCCCTATCAGAAGTGCTGTATCAAATTGAATCACAGACTTCCTATAAGTTCATCTATAATACCAAGGAACTTGACCCTGGTCTTAACATCTCTTTCAAAGCTTTGGAGGAACCTTTGGAAAAGGTGCTTAAAAGGCTATTTGCCTCCAATGATATAGAATACGAAATCATAACGGACACCCAAATTGTCCTAAAAAAGAAAAAAAAACTAATTATAGAGGGAACGGATCCTGCTCCAGAGACCATCGTGAGCGGTAAGGTAATTGACAAAAATGGAGAGCCACTGCCTGGTGCTTCCATTCTTGAAATGGGCACCAACAATGGCACCATTGCAGATATAAAAGGTAGTTTTAGGATAAAAGTATCCAGCCCTAATGCAGTCCTGAAGGTATCCTATCTTGGTTTTGTGCCCAATGAATATAAGCTGGATGGCCGTACAACCGTCACTATTGTGCTAAATGAAGATGTCACCGGTTTGGATGAAGTTGTTGTGGTCGGTTATGGAAGTCAAAAAAAGGCCAATGTCACGGGTGCAGTGGCGGAAGTCAAAGGTGAGGTATTGGAAGGCAGGGTTATCTCCTCCGTAGCTGGCGGATTACAGGGTTTGATCCCTGGATTGACGGTTACTTCCCCTTCTGGCCAGCCGGGAAGCCCCGCTACCAACCTGTTGATTCGCGGAGTCAATACCATCAACAGCCAGACCACTCCACTGATTCTGATAGACGGTGTGGCAGGTGGAGATATCAACCTGCTAAATCCAGATGATATTGAAAGTGTCACCGTACTCAAAGATGCCGCTTCATCGGCCATTTATGGAGCCAGGGCAGCCAATGGAGTGATCTTGGTAACCACTAAAAAAGGAAAGGGTGAAGAAAAGGTTTCCCTTAACTACAGCAACTACTTCGGTATTCAAAGTCCTATTGCCACCCCTGCTTTGGTCAGTGGAAGAGACTATATGACCTTGGAAAATGAGGCCAGACGTGCAAGAGGAGTAGCCATAGCCTATTCGGATGAAGCATTTGAAATGTATGATTCCGGGAATTTCCCTAATGACTATTCCAATACTGATTGGGTAGCGGAAACCTACAAGTCTCACTCGACTCAACAAAACCATAATTTCAACATCCAAGGAGGAACTGATAAGTCAGCCTATTACTTGTCCTATGGATATTTGGAGCAAACAGGCCTGGTCATAGGAGACCCTTATTTCTCGTCCAGAAACAATGTCCGCTTGAGAATGGAAACCCAAGTAATCGACCGATTAAAAGTCGATGCCAATATCAGTTATGTGGATTTCTATAAGCGTGACGCAGGCGGAGCAGGTACATCAGGTGTTTTTAGGTTGGCCCAGCGTATTTCTCCTCTTCTCCCAGTGATGTGGCAAAGCCCCACCAATAGCGGAGGCTGGGAAGACTCCCCTTACTGGTCTTATGGCTCCGTTTCCAATCCTGTGAGAACAGCCTATGAATCGGGATATACCAAAAATAAGTCCCGAACGCTAAATGGAAATTTCAAAGCTACTTTGGACCTGATTGACGGCATGTACATCAATGCCCAATATGCCTACAACTATTACTCCAGAGACATCAAGGATTGGACCGCTACCATGCCCAGGTTTTTGGCAGACGGTACCCCCCATCCTGCCAATGAAAATATCAGGAACGGTATTTCCAATACCCACAACAGCACCCTAACCCAAACACTTTTATCTACTTTCAATTATGAAAAAATCCTGGGAAGGCATGGTTTAAAATTCCTGGCCGGATATTCCCAAGAGTGGGCAAGCATGCCAAGACTATATGCATCAAGAAAGAATATACTACTTGATGGCATTACCGAGGTGGACGCAGGTACAGAGGATATCATTAATGGAGGGACTTCTGAAGAATGGGCCCTTCGTTCCTTCTTTGGCAGGGTAAACTATGATTTTGAACAAAAATACCTTTTTGAAGCCAACCTGCGCGTAGATGGTACATCCAGGTTTGCCCGAAATAACCGCTGGGGTATTTTCCCTTCCTTTTCAGCTGGTTGGAAATTTTCTGAAGAGCCATTTATGGATTTTGCCAAACCCATCCTCACCCTTGGTAAGATCAGGGCTTCTTGGGGAGAATTGGGAAACCAGAATATCAGTGGCAATTACTACCCATATCTTACAGAAATTCAGAGGCAAACCAAAGCTTACCCCATAGGGGTGAAAGAGAATGTTGGGTTTCAACAGTATGCCTTGGCCAATGAAAACATCCAATGGGAAACCATACAGATGCTCAACATAGGGGCAGACTTCAGTCTCTTGAAAGACCGCATGACCTTGTCGGTTGACTGGTTCAAGAAAAAGAACATCAATGCCCTTCTCAAGCCTATATACCCCTCCCTAATCGGTATAACGTCTTCCAGTAACCTTCCCTTGGAAAATATTGGAGCCATAGAAAACAAAGGTTGGGAAATAGCCATGGCCTGGAATGACCAGATAGGGGAACTTCGATATGGAATTACTGCCAATATCTCAGATGCCAAGAACCAGATCACTGACATGGGTACCAGTGCTGCCTCCTTGGGAGACAATATCAGAAGGGTCGGTGATCCGGTCAATGCCTATTATGGGTACCTTACTGATGGTTTGGCCCAAATAGAGGATTTCGAATCCTATGATGAGGACAATGACCGTTACTTAAACCCCTCTTTTCCGGTAATCAGCAGTTATGCTGATATCGTACAACCTGGCGATGTCGTTTATAAGGACATCAGTGGAGAAGCAGGACAGCCTGATGGCATCATCGATGAGTTTGACAAGGTCGTGTTTGGGGATCCTTACCCGCGCTACAGCTACGGTTTTAGAGGCTACGCCAACTGGAAACAGTTTGATTTCTCCTTTTATTTCCAAGGGGTAGGAAAAGTCAACGGATACCTGCGGGACGAGGCCCGACATCCTTTTATCAATGATTATTCGGTGCCAAAAGTGGAACACCTGGATCGGTGGAGTCCTGAAAATACGGAGGCCACTTATCCGCGAATGTATTATGAGGCAGATCATAATATCCTTTTTTCCAATTACTGGTTGGAAGATGCCTCTTACCTAAGGCTCAAAAACATCCAATTGGGATACTCCCTTCCACAACACTTGGTAGAAAAAATTAAGGTGAGTCGGTGTAGGATTTACCTTACAGCAGAAAACTTATTCACCATTACCAATTATTTCGGAGGTTTCGATCCGGAAGTACGTGAAACTTCAGGGGATGCCTATCCACAGGTGAAAACCATGGCTTTGGGTGTGCAAATAGGTTTTTAAAAGAATAATCCATTTACAACATTTAATCTAATTACCATGAATTATATAAAATATTCGCTTTTCCTGCTACTGGTATTGGCCAGCGGCTGCAATGAAGATTTTTTGGACAAATATCCTTTGGATAGCGTCACCCATGAAACTTATTGGCAGACAGAAGGTCAGCTCAGGGCTGCCTTATACCCCTGTTATGAAGGCTTGGATTACGAATTGATCATTTATCCCAATATTTATGGAGGGGACGTGGTTTGGGGAGATTTGAACAGTGGTCTGAGCAAGGTGCCTGGTGGAAGACATGCTGCCATGGATGGCTTTCCTTTTAACACCTTTTGGTCTTGGCTCTACGCGCCCATTTTTACATGCAACAACTTTTTAGATCACTATAACAAGGCAGCTATTGATCAGGATATCAAAGATACTTATGCTGCAGAAGTAAAGGTACTCAGGGCCCTTCAGTATTTTTGGTTGACCAGCTATTGGGGTGACGTTCCATTGGTGGATCGCGTCATCACCGCATCAGAGGCCTACATGCCCCGAACCCCAAGATCAGAGGTTGTCCAGTTCATATTAGATGACCTAGATTGGGCGGCCAGCAAACTTGGCTCGGAAATTCCATCTGGGGAAGATATAGGAAGGATAAACCGCTGGGGGGCTTTGGCCTTAAAGGCGCGCGTTGCGCTCCAAAATGAAATGTGGGAATTGGCGGCCAACACTGCAAAAGAAATCATCGACAACAGCCCTTATGAATTATACAGCAACTATCAGGATATGTACAAGCTTGCCGGTAATGCAGAAACAAACCCTGCCAACCGAGAAGCGATCATATACAGCTTGTTTGTAGAAGACTTACGCACAAACAACCTCAGTAACTATACCTGTACACCGGTAGACTATGTTCGTCTAAACGCTTCCAAACGTTTGGTAGATGCCTATTTATGTGCAGATGGAAAACCTGCCAAGGCAGGGCTGGAATATTACGGAAAACCTGTAAGCACCTCTGATCTGTACACATTTCCAGAGCAACATTACACTGATTATTTTGAAAACCGCGACCCCCGGTTGAAAATGACCGTCTACAGTCCAGGGGATCAATGGCCCGGTGGTGATGATGGGGATACCGACACCGGTACCGACAACGATATCTATCAATTACCTCGATTTGCTGTACTTCAAAACAACAACAGACTGGGAGCAAACGGATTAACGGGTTTTTACTTTAAAAAATACAATTCCTTGGAACTAGCAGGTTTATATAACCGGGACCATAACAATATCAATGTCATCCGTTTTGCTGAAGTTCTATTGATTTATGCTGAAGCACTTTTCAATATACAGGGAGAAACCCTTACCCAATCCCAAATTGATATGACCATCAATCAATTAAGAGAAAGGGTGGGCATGCACCCCATGAACCTTCAGGAACTGAATGATTGGGGTATGGACCTCAAAACAGAACTGCACCGTGAAAGACGAGTGGAAATGTCCATGGATGGTATGAGGTATTTTGATATCCTCCGATGGAAAGAAGGCGAAAAACATTTGGGCAAAGCAATGGTAGGTCCTAGTTTGAACGTTTGCATGAATGATCTGGGTGCAAACCCCTACCCTGACAATGGCATCGATGAATTTGGGGACATCATCTATGAAAAGTCTGTAGATGAAGGAGGCCTTGATAACTTTGATCCTTCAAAACATTATTTATGGCCTGTTCCGTATGCTGAACGTATCAAAAACCCAGACTTGGGCCAAAACCCTGGCTGGGAATAAAAAATAGGCTGGATCATATAAAATTGTTCCAGCCTTTTCCTTCCGTTTTTAGACTTAACTTTCCAACTATATATGAATTACCTGATTTTCCCATTGGTATTCTGGGTGTCAATGAATGTTTCTCAATTGAATGAGCAAAAAGCTGTTCAGCGAAATACCTTGAATGTTATGAGTTACAATGTTAAATACTGTGCTCCTTACAAAAGCAGCGAACCCAATGTTGATTCCATTGCCAAAATCATCAATCATGTCGCCGCAGATATTGTATTTCTACAAGAAATCGATCGAAACACTACTAGAAGTGGGCATATGGATCAATTGGCTTTACTTGCCGAAAAAACCGGCCTGAAACATTATTTTTACGGCAAGGCGATTGCCTATCAGGGTGGAGAAACGGGCTTGGGTATTCTTTCAAGGTATCCCATGGAAGATCAAAAAATACATAAACTGCCAAGAGTGGAGCTTGAAGGGAAATATGTAAGCTATCGGATCCTTATGAGTGCCTCGATAAAAGTAGGTAGCAAACGGTTAACAATTGCCAATACCCATATGGAACTGACTTTGGAAAACAGGGAACTTCAGGTTCCTGCTATCGATAGCATACTCTCTCAATCCAACTATCCCGTAATTTTGGGTGGTGATTTAAATGCCACACCAGATGGCCCAACCATGGCGTCGTTTTTCCAGAGACATTTTAAAAGTTCCTGTGAAGGGAACGCTTCATGCTATACCATTCCTTCTCGTGAGCCTAACCGAAAACTGGATTATATCCTCTTCAAGCCCCAATCCAGCTTCAAAATAAAAGACCACCAAGTAATTCAGACAGAGGCATCTGATCACCTGCCCATACTCACCACATTTTCGTTAAACTAAAAAAACTCATCATGAAACAATTTCTCTCCATTCTTTTTTTCACCTGTAATATCATATCATTACAAGCACAACAAAAATCCGATACGCTGACTGTAATCAGCTATAATTTACGATTTGGAGAAAAGGCTTCGATGAGGGAATTTTCAGAGTTTATCAAAGAACAGGATGCTGATTTAGTCGCGTTACAGGAGGTAGATATTAAAACCTTTAGGGAGAGAGCTCCACACCAAAATGGGAAGGACTTTATGGGGGAACTGGCATATTATACAGGGATGTTTGCTGCTTTTGGTAAAACCATCGATCATGCCGGAGGTTATTATGGTATTGGACTTCTTTCCAAATATCCTATTAATTCTGTAGAGAGAATTCTCTTGCCATTTACAGAGAACGGAAAAGAACAGCGTGCTTTTTTGGTCGCAAATATTGACCTACCCCAACAATCAATCATTTTTGTAAGTACCCATTTGGATTACACCAACACAGAAGAAAGGCAATTACAGGTTCAGGCCATCAATAAAAAATTGACCGATAATAAAAAACCCATCTTATTATGTGGAGACTTTAATGCACGACCCAAATCAACTGAAATTCAGGTTGATATGAACAAATGGATCCTCCTTGACAATGGTAAGCCAACTGCTTCTTCTGATGAACCAAAATATAAAATTGATTATATTTTTGGCTATCCGAAAATAAGTTGGGAACTTCTCCATTCGGATACGCCACCTAAGCTTCTTTCAGACCACTTACCCATTGTTTCAAAGGTAATAGTTCATTGGTAATCAATAAATCTAAACAACAATATTAAAAATAAAGACATAGTTTTCTTTTAGTTACATATCCCAATACTTAAAGCAATTTAAATATTTGAGTTTAGGCCAAAAGAAAACAGGATAAGCCAAAGACTTATCCTGATTCAAATTATGAAGTAGAGAATTTATTCTCCAGTGATTAAAATGCTCAAGCTAGCAAAGTCTCACTGTAAATTTTATGTCATTTACATCCCCAATCAGTCTATCCAAACTAAAAAACGGGTAGGATAGAAAAAATTATCCATTTCCTGATCAAGTAAATATGACCTATCATTACATTAGACCTTAAACCACTTGAAAACATCTCATCACCTAACCGATGTAAATATACAACAAAAAAAAGAATATAAAATACATTTTTAAATAAATATATTTTCAATATACTGAATTGCATTGCTTAAAATAATCAATAAACAACATACACATAAAACCAATTTAAAACATATATAACCAGCTATGCCTTAATTAATTGATCTATTAAACTATTAATAGATGGTGTTTTGGTCAATCTTTGTCATCAGCTCATTTGCTGAAAATGTCCCTCTTTTTTCATATGTTTGAATCTTACGATAGAAATATGCCCCACGTTGGAATAATCATTCCAAAAGGAAATTTGTCCACCTCTTGGAGACTTTTATGTAATTAGCAGGTGCCTCATAGGGACCGATGTGGAACTGGCATGGACGGACATCAGGTCAAAAACAAGCTATTATGCAGGAATGTATGAATGGGAAGAATGTACCTTTTTGTTCTACCTGGTTCATGCATCAGGTAAGACGCAAATAGAGATAAATACTTTGGGAATATTTCTTTATTCCTTTCCCCTATTTTTATATAACAAAGCGAACAAGCCTTTTGTGGTTGCCTTGGAAAAATATTCAATAAGGTCTATTACTCCTCCAAGTACTGCAGTTTGTAATGAATGTTCATCTAGATTTAGCCTTCTTAAGAAAGAACCTGTTCAATACTTTCTATTTATCCGAAATTTCTTCATCCCCAAGACATTATTGTTTATAAACACACGAAACATATAAAATATACCCCTTTTGGGGTATTTCAATAATAAATTCAAATCTGTAATTTTTGAATTTTATAAACCACAACTTTTGATGAAAGACTTATTCCATTTTTCAAAAGATGCAAAACCAACGGGAATCTCCACTTCCATTAAATTTTGTGCACTAGGGGTTACAGTCTTGTCCTTTTTGGTAACAGGCTACCAATTGGACACCAGGTATTTGCTGGGAGCAGCTTTCTTGTGCCTTTTGGCCTGGGTTTTGGAAGTTTACCTGGTTGAAAAATCCAAAAGGTTTCATCATAAAAAAAATGGTCAAAAAGGGAAAAAAGAATCCACTCATTCTATACAGGAACTCTCCAGAAGGCTTTTAAGAAGACATGTTCTTTCATTTACGGGATGTTTTTATACCTCCATATGCCTCATTTTGATTATTGTAGCCATCGTTACTTAAAGCCATTTAAATATTTGAATTTTGCCCATAAGAAAACAGTAAAAGCCATATATAACCAGTTCTAACATAAATAATTGATCTATTATAAACTGTTAATAGGTGGTGTTTTGGTCAATCTTTGTATCCAACTCATTTAATGAAAATATCACCCTTTTTTCATATGTTTGAACCATAAGATAACAATATGACCCACGTTGGAATAATTATTCAAGACCATTATTGCAATGGATTCCGCAACACCAAAGAGGATCTTTCAGGAAGTATTATTGAGGCTGAGGGGAGGGATTGGATTGTACTGAGAACATCTGAAGGCAATCCAATAGTCATTGATTTTTCAAAGCACCTCATTAAAAAGGAGGACTTAATTGCCTCATGGAGCATTGCCAAGCAAAAAACAGCCTAAAAACTTAAGGTATTGCAGTAATTTGGCATTCACTTTGGATAAATTTGGAACCATCAACTTATTTATACTACAAACACTTTAAAGATGAGTAAATTTTCAGAATTAAAATCACTAGTGGAATCCTTGGAAGCAGATTTCACCAAGTTTTATGATCAGGGCAATAAAGCTGCCGGAACCCGTGTAAGAAACGGCATGCAAGCCATGAAGACCATGGCCCAGGAAATCCGAAGCGAGGTACAGGAAATCAAAAACAAGGACAAATAATCGTATGAACAAAAAAGGGGGTTATCCCCTTTTTTGCTTTAAGCATTTCCACCAGTCAGGTAGTCCACTGCTTTCTGGGCTTTGGCAGCGGATTTCACCAACAGGCGTTTTCCGATAGCTACCTTGGAAATCCTTCTATCCCTCATCGCGATAAGCCAATATTTTTCCAACTATTAAGGAGCTGAATGGCTGATTTGATTTTTCGAATTGTTGAGGGATCAGATAACTCGGATAAGATTTTCTTTCTTGCAACATATTTCGATGAACACAAAGATTTCTATCCTACTCTGGTCAAATTGTAGCATGGGGCTTTAATAAATGTTTACTGAAGGAACAATTATATGATAAACGCTTGAGTTGATCCATTTAATAGGTTAAACAAGTGATTTACAGGTAAGGAAACATTTTTACTAATAAATATAACCGCAACTAAACCAGAAAAGATTAACAGCGAATGGAAACGATCGTTTTGTTTGATTTAGGTTTCCACGACGTCAATCTTCAGTTCTACCTGGCAGTTAGACAGGCTTCCTACAAGTTGAGCAAAGGATGTATGGTTACTGGCATCATAGCAGATAATCAGATTGTATAATAAAGGAGGATAATAACATTATAATGGAGGATTAACATTTTAAATCAATGGTTGAGATACCCCTTCAGCACATAAAATTGAACTTCTAAAAAGTTCGCTAATATGATCCTGTAATTCAGGAATTTGGAGCTTTAAAATGGCCCATACAACAATATTGTCAATACTATCATATACCTATGAACCTGAACGGCTCGGATTCTTTAAACTCACTTGAGGTTTCACCTGAATAGGTCTTATTATTCGATAGATCTAATTTTTTCACACTGGCCTTTTCACTGAAGTCGATTTTGTTCAAATCAACCCAAAAAGTATTTGGTGTCAAAGCTGTCTCAAAATAATAAACCAAGTTTTTTTGGTCAGCAACAACTCGCCAACGGGTTGTCGATAAATTTGGATAGCCGTCAATTTGAAATCCATATGGCACTGAAACATTTCTGATTACGCTAAAAACACTAGCCACAGCCACTCTTGTATTGTCAGTCTGAGGAATAGCATCTATAAAAAATGAAGCTCTTACAAAGCGGTCGGCGGCAGTAACAGAACCCGGCAAAAAGGTTTTCCCTGGAATATTTTCCCAATACTTTGCAATGGCCAATTGCTGGTCAAAAGGAGGGTCATTCGTCATTACCGTATAAGTAGGATCGTGGTGTATAACCAATTTGCCATTGATGTATTCGAATATGGCATTGTCTCCTGTGGCGTCTGAAATTGATAAATGAACGGTTGTGAACTTATCTGTTCCTGGAATGAAATCAGAAACGATAGCGAAATTCTCCTGTTTTAAAGCCTCAACTGCTTCTGCAACCGTTGCAAAATTATCAAGAACATATTGTGCCCAAAGTGAAATAGCCAATCCTTTTTTATCACCGTCCATCTTGAATTTTGGGTACTCGGATTCCACAAGCCAGAGCATATTGGCTACCAATCCCTTTTCATTCATGCCATCTGGTGTTGAAATGTCCCAAGAGCTCACCACAACACTTCCATATTTTGAAACCCATTCTATGCAATTATTTCCAACCTCGCCATTACGTGCCATACCTCTCGGGAAAATCCATTGATTTGCAGGGATTTCAATTGAAAAATCCATTGTTCTACCTGTTAATACGGTGTTGTTTGGCCCTTTATAGACAACTCTTGTGCAAGCATTAGATTGTGGTACATGCCCAATAAATGTTAAGAGTAGGGCAATTAGAATACTAACCGATTTTTTCATGATAGCTTCTTTTATTGATTAATAATATTTCATTTCTGAGATTTCCTGCTGCATGGTTTTTTTCGCTTGACCACCAACTTGTATAGCTGTTAACCAAAGTTTTGACAAGCTCCCTTTTATTCTTAAATTGGTGTGCCTGGGCTAAATTTTATCTTAAGATACCCTTTTCCTTCTTTATTGACACAGTACAATGCTTAAAATAGATATCCCCAAAACAAATAAATACTCTACAAAGGAGGGATGAGCGTAAAGAAAACAGTCAGTGACTGTTATTAGCGAGTAGCCAGCTTACAGAGCAGCCCCTCTCTTTTAAGAGGTGATTTTTCCCAGATCAAAAAAATAAATAATAGTTGGACATTGCCACTACGTCTCCTCTTTACTACTATATGGTCATAAGATCATTATTCATTCGCTATAACAGGATTTACAAATACCCAAGGTATTAGCAAAAGGAGGCTTATCTCACCTAGGCGAAATCTCTTTTGGTGTCTTGCCAAGTTGGTTACCATCAAAGTCTTGTGTAAAGAAATCAATCAATTCTTCTAGATCATCTGATAATATAAAATCAACAATCACTGATTGCATGCTAATCATTTTTTCTGCTATGCTTTTGGTCGTGGTATTTCCCATCCTCAACCATATGATCTTTGGTGTATACCCCTTTATATTTGCCAGTTCATAAAAGTCAGCATCAAAAGTGATAATTGTATAATCATTTTCTTTCTCATATTTTCAAATCACTGGCATTTTCCAGACCTAGCAACCTGACCTGTTTGACTTCAGGATAATCACCTTTTAACAAGTTAACTACCCGGAAAGAAACATTTTCGCCAAACAATACTTTCATCAAACCACCCGGATTTTATGCTTCCTGTCAGCAGCATAGGCAAGACAGGTTTGAGTTTGCTCCCTGTTTATTTCGGGAAAATCTTCCAATATCTCTTCATAGGTCATCCCGTTGTCCTGCCATCTGGGCTACGCCACTCCGCACAGGTGCTGGACCACCTAAACTTGAGTCTCCGACTCAATCTTCCGACGCAAACCTCATCCCCTGTAATCAATATACCCCATCCCTCCTCGCCCTGTCTAGGAGTAGACTGAATCTACACCTTATTATACTTTATTACCAAATAACATCATTCGTCAAAATACCAGATGCAAATGTTTGCTCATAACCACGTATCCGAAATGATAAACCCCTTTTTCCTTTCGGCAACAGAACAGGTTTTCCAACGTAATGTCCCTGTATTCCTTCCATTTAAAACAACTACCTAGCCAACTACCTGAAAAATTAGAAAATAAGGCATTTCCTCGTCACTGATTTGATATGTATCGCCCATAGCTGAAAATAGTTTTAGCTTTCTGGGATTATTAATTCCAAGGATAGAAGGTGTATTAGACTACATTTGGTCGGAGTTTCAGCTATTACTGAAAATTAGTACTGACTCTAGCAATGCATAACTTTTCGTTTCAGTTCATATTTATGGATTCATGGTGCAGTAAGATTATAGATCCCAATAGCAAAGAACAATTTTCTTTATTGTGGATCATCAGATAATTTTGTAAACCGATAAAAAATAGCGTCGGAGGCATTGGTATGGATAATAAGGGTATCGTTATAGATCCCGTCCACCATATAATCATTGGGATACCCCAATTTATCAAAATACCCCATGACATAAGCGGAATCCGTATCAGGATATCCCCATCTGTCCTTATACCATATAAGTATAGTGTCCAATTTCAATGTAGCTCCTGAATAACCTTTGATTCGGCCGTTAGGAGTGAATTCCCAGAAAATATTTCCGAAATCATGATAACATGTAGCACAGATTCCACCTATTCCATAATGAAGCTCCCATTTCCCCTCTAGGGTATCCTGTATGACAGATAAGGGTTGATTGTATAAAGTGATCGTTGATCGGGGCCTTTCTTTTTCTCCACAATGGCTAAATAGCATGGAGAGTATTATGAAAAATGACAAAGAAAAATAAGTAGCGGTCGTTTTCATTGTTGTAGATGTTTATATACTTATATAGAAAAGGCTTTAAATACAAAGCTTTGGATAAAAAACAATTGCTGATTGACACAATATTGGTAAACTAGATAACATTTAAAGCCAAAGCATCACTGGATTCAGTGATTTTATACTTGGGCATAACTCTATATATCACTTGATAATCTTTTAATCCTGCTTCTTATCTCTAAATGATTTTAGTTAACTTAGCTCATAGAATTTTTATTAAGTACCTTTTTCATGAAAACTTCCATTGATCACCTTCCAAAAGAAAACAAAAACAAATTATTGCTGCCAAGGACCTAATTCTTAGCAGAGGGATATAGGTATGATTCCCGCACCTCAGTATAGGAATTACCGGACTTTGTCACAGACTACACTTAACGAGAGGATGTCTTGGGAACATGCCGTCTACAGGTAAATTAATTCTTGGAAATATTCTATTAATCGATACCACAGTCATAAGTAAAAAACCATAATCTCTACCGTTTCTAAAAGACAAAGGGGAAAAAGTATTCCCCTAATTACCCTATTCTCAACTCCCTTTCGTTCAACAATGTATCCAGATTACTATTAGGATGATTTAGCTATTAGCTGTTGCACTTGTATTAAAATTAATTGACCTTTCAATATTTATTTGTTCCAAAAAAGTATCATCGTGTGAAACCACAATCAATGTACCTTCATATCCATTTATTGCCGCAGTCATTATTTGAATGTTTTGAATGTCCAAATTATTTGTAGGCTCATCCAAAACGATGATGTCAGGTGATGTATTGCTTACCGTCAAACAACAAAGCATCAAACGCATTCTTTCCCCACCGCTCAATGCCCGGCAAGGTTTTTTCCAATCTTCTTTTCCAAATAAAAACCGGTTGAGCCTGATTTTAATTTCATGTTCATGCAAAGCAGAAATGTTGAACTGTTGTGCCTGCTCGTAAACGCTAAGCTTATCGTCAAGTAAAGAATAGTCTTGGTCAATATAAACCGATTTGTTATCAGCTCGGTAAAGCGTTCCCCTTTGCGGTTCCAAACTGCCTAAAATCAGCTTGATCAATGTCGTTTTTCCCGAACCGTTTGGTCCTTTCAATGCAATGCGTTCGCCACTTGTTATTTTAACATTCAAGTTGTCTTCCCAGAGCAAGCGCCTGCTATAAGCAAAATTGAGGTCTTTGGCTGTAAACAGTATTTTTCCTTTATGTAAGGTTGAATTGTCAAAGCCAAGTTTCATTTTATCAATATCGGGCAATATCGATCGTAACTCCCTTAACTCCTGGGAAATCCCCTCGGTTTTTTCGGTATGGATGTTTTTTATTTTTGAACTACTGATCTCGGCATCATTCTTCATTTTATCCATCATTGCTTTGCCCATACCTGCTTTGGATTGTTTTTTCTTTCCCCGTGCATCGTTTTTTTGTTGGCGCTCCAAGGTTTCCCGCTCTTTTTCCCTGGCTTTTCGCAATGCTTTTTCTTTGCTCTGAATATCCTGATCCAATGCGTTATTCTCTACCTGTTTCTGTTCAACATAAAAATCATAGTTGCCACCAAAAACCTTGATTCCGTTTTTACTTAATTCACCCACGCTGTCCAATAGGTTCAGTAAACTTCTATCGTGGCTTACTACTATCAAGGTGCTTTTTGAAGACGCTATAAAATCATGCAAAAGCCTCCGGCTCGACATGTCCAGATGATTGCTCGGTTCATCAAGCAAAATCATGTCAGGTTGATGAATGTAAATGCTAGCTAGAAAAACCTTTGTTTTTTGTCCGCCACTTAAAGCTTCCAATTTTTGAGACAGATCCAACTTATCCAGTTGCCAATAGTTTAGGGCTTCTTTGCAACGCTCTTCAATGGACCAATCATCATTCAGTAAATTGAAATTTTCTTCATTGGTACTTCCGTCTAAAATTTCTCTTAAAGCGTTTAATTTTCCATCAATCCGCAATGCTTGAGCAATGCTCAGGTGATTGTACTGGCCGAAAACCTGAGGTATATAATAAGGTTCGGAATCAACTTTTAATTGGCCGTCGGAGTATGGTAATTCTCCAGCAATGATTTTCAGTAAGGTAGATTTACCTGCCCCATTATTCCCGATTAAAGCAATTTTTTCTTGCTTATTTACGGTCAGGCTGACATTGTTAAACAGTAAATCCTTGTTTGGATGTATATATGAAAGTTGTTGTAGGATCAACATAATTTCTTTCTTTAAAGGGTTAATAATCACACAAACCGTGCACAAACCGTTTTTGCAGTTTGGCTTCTTTAAATGCTCAGAAAGAAATTGTTTTTCACATACTATTTTGAAAATTTAGTTTACAAACTTACAAAATTATTTTCTTTTATAAAGTCATTCCACCATCAATCACAAAATCTGACCCGGTGATGAAAGAGGCATCTCCATTACTCAGATACACCACTAATTTGGCCACATCTTCAGGCGTTCCAATCTTTTTTAATGGAATGTTATTGGCAAGATTATCCCAAATGGAATTGGCTGTATCTTCTCCATAAAAATGGTTTAAAACATTTGTCCTCGTTGGCCCAGGGCTTACGGTGTTGACCCTAATTTTTCTTGAAGCCAATTCTGCAGCTGCGGTTTTAGCTATTGAGTTTAGGGCAGCTTTACTGGCTTGATAGACTGAGCTTTGTGGATTTCGCATTGCAGCAGTATTTGAAGATAAAAACACCACAGAGGCTTCCTCATTTAACAATGGAATAAACTTACTCAAAGTAAAATAGGCTCCTTTAAAATTGATGTCCATTACAGCATCAAAATTCTCTTCAACAGCATTTTCAATGAGTGAAGGATCACCAGTTATTCCTGCGTTGATAAACAAAATATCCACTTTTCCGAACTGCTTTTGAATAGACTTGCTCAATTTTGAGATGTCTCTAACATTCGCTTGGTCAGCTACAAAAGGAATCGCTCCGATTTCTTGTGCCGCTTTATCGATGGCTTCTTTTCGTCTTCCCGTGATAATGACAGTTGCTTCTTGCAATATTAATTCTCTTGCTGTAGCGAAACCTATTCCGCTATTCCCACCAGTTACGATGGCTATTTTGTTCTTTAAATCCATTTCTTTATCCTTTTTGACAAAGATATTTATTAAATGGTATACTTTTGTAACCAGTATCACAAAGTATACCAAAAAAACTACATCAAATGGCTAGAAATCAAATAGATGAATTAAGAGCATTACAAGACACTTTATATTTTATCGGTGGAAAATGGCGATTGCCGATCATCAACTCTATATGTAATGGCAATAAGCGTTTTCGAGAAATAGAACGTAGCATTCCAGGCATTACTAGAAGGATGTTGTCCAAAGAATTGAAGGATATGGAAATGAGCAAATTAGTACAAAGAAATGTTTATACAGATACACCAGTCTTGATAGAATATGAGCCAACAGAACATTGCCGTTCATTTGGAAAAATAATTCAAGAAATGATTAATTGGGGTAAACATCACAGAGAAATTGTTGTCAGGGGAAAATCATGAATCTTAATAGAATTTCGGCAGGTTTAACGGCTTGTTTATATGTTTATTTAATAACAATGTTGCCTTGAGACAAAGTACTTCTCCATAATTACCCCACTCACCCCCCTAGGTGTAGGTACTATCTACACCTTATTATACGCTTTTACCAAATAGCATCATTCACGCCAAAGGTCCATTTGCAATGCCTAAATACAAGCCCTGTTGTTCTGCCAGCTGAGCTACGCCACGGCGCACTGGTGCAGGACCTCCTAAACTTGAGTCTCTGACTCAACTACTTGCTTCCATCTCAAGACGCAATACTCTTGGCTAAAACCTCACCTGCTTTTCCCATCTCCCTAGTATCTTTATACCATGTACCTTGGGGATGCCTTGGGGACACTTTACCTTCGGATAAATTATTTCTTGGAAATATTATATATTTTATCAAACCAAAGACAACCCTAAAATCAGGAAACGAGAATTATAGATTCCCAGGATAGTAAGTAAAGTGGGCCAGTTCAAGCAGCATCGAGGCTGTCCTCCCTCCTGCGTGGGACGACCCCTAAGCCAATAGCATAGGTTTGTCTATACAATTAGATATCCTGAACAGCGCTAACCGGACCAATAACAGGAGTCTGAGCTGGTTTAGCTATTCCGTAGATTACCAATACACCGGAGCCTCCTCCCCATGTTGAAAAGGCGGGATCCGGTTTCGCTTCCATAACAGTTTGAGGCAGGTTCCAGTTATTGGCACACCATATATTCCCTGCTTGATCTACGACCACATCAGTCAGCATCTGAATACTGCCGGAACAAATAGTGTGAATCACATCTCCTGTATGAAACGCTTCCGTACGCCCGCTCGGTGAAGCTCCGGCCATGAATGATACTCCTCTGCCCATAAAGTTGGCTACCCAAACATCATCATTTCCATCAACTGATATCCCCCAGGGTGCATTCAGTTCACCATCTCCATAACCCTTCAAATTAGACTCATGGGTGCTTTTATCAACCGTGTCCTTTGGATCGGCATCAGAGGGAACCATAAAAACAGAACCTGTTTTAAGATTCCGCCCTACGGTTTGTTCAAGGTGCGGATAGCCAAGGGCAAATCCTTCAATTATAGAAACGCCGTCTGTGGGAGTTGTAGAAGGAAAGTCTGGACTGGTATTACAGGCTACCCAACAATTCCCTTTGGAATCAAGGGCCACACCACGTCCCCCACCTGCAAGGATAAAACGTTCCACCGGTGTATCTTTTTCAGAAGGAGAATAACGGACCAAGGATTTACCATTCGTATTACTGATCCAGACACGGTTAGCATCATCTATCGAAGCAGCAAACGGGGCAGAAAGAGCGTCGTTAAGATCCTCATCTACCACAACCCTACCTCTGGAAAGGTCCCCTTCAGGAAAATGAAGCATCTTATTGGATGAGGTCGCTACAACCCAGATATCACCGTTCGGTGCTACCCCAATGCCTTGCAGCCCCCCGATTTCATTTAAGGCTTCCGCCAGATCTGCAGGAACCTGTTCAACTACAGGAGCACCGTCTTCCAGCCGGTATGCACCAATTGCCCCATTAAAACTCGTCACCCAACAGGTATCATCTTTGGTGACTGCCGTTCCCCAGCCTGCGCCGTCCACCCCCATTCCCGTGAAACCGGTAACTGGTGGGGACAGTAATCGACCGGTCGAATCAAGCTTGACCAGCCCTCCTCCTATACCTTGATACACGCCATTTTGTGCCCCTGGCATCCAGTTCAATCCGGTCCACAAATTCCCCTCTTCATCCAAAGAGAGCTTTCCGGGTGCACAGATTCCACCTTGGCCAAAAGCCAAAATCATGGCAAAATCCGCTGGGGCAAAACTTAAATATGGTACAAAAGGAGAACTCCGTCGGCTGACTGGAACCTTACTGTTGGGCTTTGCAGGAAAACCATCTTTTGGCTGTGGGTAGGCTTTATCAAAAAGATGAAATAAATCTGCTGGATGTACCCAGGGAGATTGGGCAATACCAATCATCGCAGCTGCAGTATTCTCTGGCCTCTTACCAGCTAATGGTGTGGCGTATTTCAAAAATTCATCCTGCCAGTCATATCCCTCTATCTGTACCGTACCATAAGCGGTAATTAGTGCTGCCAGTGTATTCAACCGTGCCAGTGTCTCATTCTGTGTGATGTTGAATGGATCCATCAACACATCACCCCAGGAGCCTGTCACTGGATTGACAAGATTGGGAGTGTTTTTAGCAGCGATCGTAACTCCATGTAGATTTCCCGACAACTGAAGTCCATTAAAAAACTGGGCACAGGTAAAAGCCGAGGCCACTGTGGTCAGTTCATTCACCACTACCCCGTTCTTTGCTATATCCTCCATAAAATTAGGCGAAAGTACAGACAGCATTACCACTTTAGCATCCTCCAGTTCTGCGGTGACATAGAGGATAACATCATCTGATTCTACAGTAGCTTTTATGGTAAATTCACCTTTCCCTTCTGCTGTCACAATGTATTCTCCGACCGAACCTTTATTATTCGCCTCCCACAATTTCACGGTCGCAGTAACTTCACTGGAATGGTTAAATGACAAACTTCCTTTAACAGTAATTTGATTAGACATGGCTTTGATTTTAAAAGTTATTTTCGATTCAAAAATTATTTAATCCTTAAATAAAGAATACTGTATCTTTTTCCGGCTGTGTTTTGTCCTTCATTGCCTAAAACGGCCCGGAAATACCCAAATACCTACTTAAAATACACAATCCCTTCGGTCAAAATCTTGTTTTCTAAAAATATAAAAAATTCTAGTTTTAGCACAAAAAACTACCTTTTTGTTAAACGCAACGTACGCCAGGAATGGTGAATATGCTTTCAAAGGCTGGTCGGGCCCTTGACATCGCACTAGATCACCTTTTTACTACTACCAGCTCGCAAGATTAAAGCTCATTCAGCATAAAAGAATTACAAATTCCCATGATAAATTAATCAGATTAATTCGCGTATTCAGAGTGAACAAGAAAATATATTTAGCTATTATTTTTCGTTTTTGTGAAGCTCTATATCCGCAACAAAATTTAATTCAGCCCAATCAACAATGTCATAAGTCAAAAATTTGTTTTTCCACTCTTTTTCTTTACCATTTGGTACATAAAAAAGAATACTTCCACTATTTAATTCCTCATTATGCTTTTCTTGTAACTCAAACTCATTCATTGCATCCAACCAGTCATTTTGAAATTCTATATTTTCCATTCCAAAAAGTTTAGGAAATATTGTTATTTGATTTGTTTGATAGTGCAGATAACCCGTTACAAATAAATTAGCACCATCATTTGTATAGGTTTTCTCATTAAGTTTATCCAATATATATTCAAATTTTTCTGAGGGCAGGTTTGAAGTAAAGGTCAAAGATTTAATTTTATAAACTTGATGATCAATCTGATTGATAAAATTGAATATTTGATTTATATCTGTTCCACTTTTAATTCCAACAGCAACTTCCCCTGGTACAAATTCCCTATTATCCGGCTCTGAATCATAATTGGAACATGATATTAAAAAAATCATTAATGATCCTAATATTATTACCTTCCTGCCCAGTGTTAAAAGCACAAGATTTTTCATTTTACAAAACTCTGTTTTATCACAAAACGTAATTTCCAATTAAAACGCTACAGAAAACCCTATTGACGTATACTCCTCCTTTCATAATAACCAAATAAAATCAGGATCTTTCCTAGGCGCTCCCACGCCAGTTGTCCTGTCAGCTGGACTACACCAGGGCGCACAGGTGCAGGACCTCCTAATCTTGAGTCTCCGACTCAGCTATTTTTATACATCTTCCAACGCAAACCTCATCACCAGTATAGATGTTGGTTGCATCTACACCTTATGAAACGCTGTTACCAAATAACATCATTTACGCCAAAAGGCCATTCGCAATGCCCAAGACCGAAATACAGTTAAACGATTAAACATTAAACAGTTCTACAATGTCTTGTGAATAATGCCTGTCCCGAATAAGTTAGAGGACAAAAAGTAAGAGCCAGTTTATCCATTATGGGAGTGATCGCAAACTCATCACCATAACATCTCGCAAAGGGGCTGTTATCTTCACTGATCAACCATAGAATATTGGGTAGATCTTGAGCTGATAACATTGCAGAAAAAACACGCAAAATAAAAATAACAGCAATGCATTTCGATTCACTAAAATCTTCTTAAGGATACATAGATAAAGTAATATGACCTTAAACAACTAAAATACAATATTCTTAAAAAGAAACTATTAACCAAATAATAATACTGTAACTATTATAAGTACAGCTATTCAAAAACTATATGTACCCAAGTTCCTTCTCCATATTTACTATGAATATCAATTTTGGCATTTATGGCATCCGCAGCCTTTTTTACAATTGATAAACCCAAACCATTCCCATTAATTTCCTTGTGGTCCAAAGGCTGGGACCTAAAAAACGGATTGAAAATGGACGGAAGATCTTCTTCCTTGATCCCCAAGCCTTCATCCTTTATATAACAGTGGCAGTAGCCAGCCTCTTCCTTTATTCTGATCTCTACTTTCCCTCCAAGTTGACTGTATTTTATCGCATTATTGACTACATTGTCCAGAATTAAATTCCCATAATAATAGGGCACCATATGATCTCCAGATTGATCAGCATTCAATGAAACGCCCAATTCCTTGGATCTGATCAGCTTTTGGTGCCTGCCAAGAATTTCATCTACTAAAACCGTAACAGCGGCCATCCCTTGCTCCTTGGCGGGTTTATTTTGGGCATTTCTTGCTAAGAACAACAATTGCTCCACAATTTTTGACATACGGTCAACCTCATTGAGACTATCATGGATTTTCTCTTCGTAATCTTCAATATTTCGTTTCTTTCGGACCAATACCTCCAAAGTCCCCCTCAAAGAGGCCAATGGAGTCCTCAATTCATGGGAAGCATCCGAGGTAAATTGCTTTTCCCTTTCCATCGCTTCACCAATCCTGTCCAAAAGCCCATTGATAGAAGTGGATAATTCATAGATTTCATCCCTATAGGGAGGGAGAGCTACCCTTTCATCCAAATTATTCTTTGTGATGCTGTTAGTAGTATTGATAATGGTAGCTATTGGTGCAATGCTTTTCCCTGCCAGGTACCTGGATATAAAAAACAATAGTAAAGTAGAAATGGGGAACAATATAAGCAGGGTCTTCATCAAATTGGATAATACCATAATGGAAGCCTCTAGTGGCAATGCGGCCACAATATATCCTTTGGTCTTTCCATTTTCTTTAATTTCAATATGCACCTGACGAATGGGCCTATTATTCAGTTTCGTATCATAGTGTTCATCTATGGATGCCAACTGATTCATCACCAAGCTATCCCCTTTAAGATTGGGGGACTTATCCATTACCTGGCCTCTCAATCCCATTAGCTGCAAAAAAACCGGGTTAATCTGAACTTCTCTATGCTCAATTTCCTCCCACTCTTTTTTATGGGTAAAAAAGATGGTATCCTCTTCCACAGCAATTTCCAATAAATGCTTATTGGCTTCAAAAGTCAGGTTTTTGTCCAGACTTTCATATACGGTACTCTTGACAATAAAATAGATAAAACCAAATACCAATAGACTGATAGCTGATGTGGCAATCAGGTAATAAAAAGCTATCCTATTTTGAAAATTTAGTTTCATAATTCCTTGGCGATATATCCAACTCCCCTAATGGTCTGAATATAGTTTTCTCCCTCCTCCAAATTAAGTTTTTTCCTAAGCGCATTGATATAAACATCTATTACTCCTGAATTATAATCGAAGTTAATATCCCAAACATGCTCAATGATCTGTGTCCTTCTACATACCTTTCCTTTGTTTCTAATCAAGTATTCAAGCAAGGCAAATTCCTTTTGGGTAAGATAAACCTCTTCACCATTTTTAAACACCTGATGGGTGCCAATATCCATGCGAATATTCCCAACAGAAAACTGCTCATGTTCCCCACTTACTGGCCTTAACTGAACTTTTACCCTTTCCAGTAACTCTTCAAAATGAAACGGTTTTTTTATATAATCATTTGCCCCGGCTTGAAGTCCAAAAATCACATCAGCCACCTCATCCTTTGCAGTAAGAAAAATTATGGGGGTCTTAGTGTTCTGCTTTCTGAATGACCGACAAACCTCAATGCCACTGATTGATGGAATCATCCAATCCAATAAAATAATATCATAATCGCTGGACACAGCCATATCCAAACCTTGAATTCCGTCGGATGCTGATTCTACCATATAGCCTTCTTCTTCAAATCCTTGTTTCAAGAATCTAACTATTCCAGGTTCATCTTCAATTATCAAAATCTTCATGAGCAAAATGCTTAATTTATTAATATAGGAACTGGATTGATCTTCACTTATCTTTCATTATGATTTACTTTAAGTCCATCGTGCTTATAGAGATAGGATGCCAATTGATAATAAGCAATGGTTTCATTAAGATAATCATAATCCATATCCAAAGGCTCTAATTCAAAGGTATTGGCATCCCAATGATAAAAATTACTATTCATCTGATCATCCAACACCATTAGTTTGTCCTTTTTCAAAAGACCAAGCTTTCTATAATTTCCCACAAAGGCCCTTTCCTCTTCCGAGCTAATATCCAATACATTTTGTCCAAAAAAATTACTATTGTATTCCCAACCCATCATAGAGAACAAAGTAGGGAAAATATCTATTTGCGAACAAAGCTTATCAATTTCCATTGCTTCATACCCAGGTAAATTATATACCAAAGCAGGAATGCGGTAATTTTTAATATCCAGTTCCCATTTGCCAGCACTACTGGCGCAATGGTCGGCCATGACTATAAACACCGTATTCTTAAACCATAGTTTTTGGGATGCTTTCCGAATTAAATCATGGATAGCAAAATCTGTATATTTTACAGCAGCTGACCTTGAACCTTGTATCAAATCAATTTTTCCTTCCGGAAAAGTATAGGGTCTGTGATTGGAAGTGGTCATTACAAAATCGAAGAAGGGCCTGTCCCCTGCATTTCTACTATCAGCATGCTTAATAACTTGTTCGAATAGATCCTCATCGCTAATACCCCATGCATTTTCAAAATGTATTTCCTCATCAGCAATCAACTCCCTAGAAGTCTTTATTTCATACTCCGGGATATACCCTCTCCCCCTATCAATAATTTTAAATCCGTTACCACTGAAAAAGGCATTCATATTATCGAAATAACCGTCACCACCATAATAGAAATAACCATCATAACCCTTATCATGGAAAACTTCATTGATAGTAAACAATCCAGCATTTTTTGGCCTTTTGACTATGCTTCTTCCAGGCGTAGGGGGAATTGACAGACTGATAGCTTCCATTCCACGGACAGTCCTGGTTCCTGTTGCAAATAAATTTGTAAAAAATATACTGTTCTCAGCCAAACTGTCCAGATAAGGAGTCAATCCATCCTTGTTCCCAAACGATTCCATAAAACTCGCGCTTAAACTCTCCACGCATATTAAGATAACATTGGGGCGAATTTCATTATTTGACGCATTGGCCACCTTCCTAAACACCCCTTCATTTCCTAAAAATTCAACCTTCGAATTAGACAATTTCTTCCTGACAATTTCATTGGCTGATTCAAGGGGTTCTAAGGCATAAAAAGTATTATAGTCCATTTCATTATTCCTAAAAGCAGCAAAGAAAGAATAAATTCCTGCTTTGGAGATTTCATTATTATAGCGGTTAGTTGACCATTCTGCATCCTGATTACTAACAAAAACAGCAAAAATGAGAGCTATTGCTAAAACTGCAAAACCGACCATTCCCCTATGTACAATGGATGTTGTATTATTAAATGCACTTCGGAATAAGTTCATTTTACTAAATGTAAAAATCGTTATGCCGACTAAAACCAGAATTCCCCCCATCAACAATGGTAAAGGGTAAGACTCATTAATATTGTCTATCACCTCATAAGTATAGATAAGATAGTCCACTGCTATAAAGTTAAACCTGTTATGGAACTCTTCCCAAAAGGTCAGTTCCGCAAAAAATGAAAAATAAATTACCAATAAGTTTGTTAGTAAGCCTATATAGGTAAATACCTTGTCCAGCATACTGCCAATTAGTTTCTCGGGAATCAATATTAGGTAAATTGTATAAAGAATAAGGAAAAAAGATACTGTTCCCAAATCATAAAAGAAACCAATAGCCAAGGTTTTGATGATAGCCAAAATCGAGGAATTTATCTCTTCTACTTCCCACAGGAACAAGACCATTCTCAATACAAAGGACAGAGCTACAAAAAGAACTGTAAACCCCATTAATACCGAAAAACGGCGTGTAATATTATTTATTTTTTTCATAATTGTACAGAAAAAGATAGTGATTATTACTACTTATATCCTTGCTTTATTTCCCTAGAGGCCTAACTTCGGTAAACTTGAGACCAAAAGTAGTAATATTAGCCTTTAGCCCGGTATTACGTTCATAACTATTAAACTTTAGATCGACACTTTTTAATCCAAAGCGCCAAATATGAAAATGGGTAAAGATGTCTGTATAACTTATCCCTATTCCAAACTGTCCCGCATTAAATTTTGACAGATCGTAATCCGATGTATAATAACTGTCTGTGGACAAATGCTCATTATATGGGGCAAAATAACTCGCTGCACTTTGCCAATAATGCCTATATGATGGAGATATGGTCCAACTTGGACTTAGCTTTACGGGCAGTTCCAAATTCACTGTTTGGGATTTAATATTCCAGCTATCCAGATAATACCTGTAATAGCTCCGCAGCACCAATAGCTCATTAATGAAATAATTCAGCCTACCCCCGATAGCCAATTTTTGCCTTGTGCTAGGAAGTCTTTCCACATCATCTGCTAAATGAAAATTTTGGATAAAGCTATCTTCATAATCTTGAAAATATACCCTTTGGAAGGGCGTTGATAATAATCCTTCCTGCAATATTCCATCCAACATAAACACTCCTTGTAGGTTTTTGCTTAGGATTTGAGAAATGGAAACTCCGACTGAATAGGAATTTCTGGAGGAATTGTCCAATCCGGTAAATTTGGGCAAGTAATTTGAATTCCCTTGCAAATTATAATGCTCAAAAAAGCTATGTCTAATCCCATCACCTCCCCTAACAAATGGCCTTAGTTCTATGGGATAAATAAGGCTCCATTGGTCAAAATACACGTTACCATTGATGCTAACTTCAGTGTTTTTCTCATTCATCAAACGGGTATAGCTTCCTCCTAGACCAAATGAAGTATAATCATATTCAGTTGACACCGATGCCTTTCCAGTCCATATTGAATTTCTGTCATCAGAGCTGTGACTATAGACTCCAGTAAAATTGACCCAAACATCGCTAGAAGAAGCCCCAGAAGATGCTTGAAAAGGGTCTGCTTCTGATTTCCCATCAAATGGATTAATATTACTGGAAGAAGCAGACGAATAGGCTGAAATACCGGCATTGATACTCAATACATCATCATCATTCAATGGCAACTTAACAATAATGGTACTGGCTAAATCTTTTAATTCTTCCGTTCCAATCCCTCCTGTTACTGCTGGATTATTCCCTGTTTGACTATAGTAGCTCCCCAAAAGCTCTACTTCAGTGCTTTCCAGCACCCTCTTTTTATAGGTTCCAGTAGTAGAATTATTGTCATCCTGAGCCAAGGTAATACTTGCCCATAATGTTAGATAAATCAATAGCAATAACTTTTTCATAACTCAGGGTTTTAATTACAACCACAGCCACCGCCAGTTTTTCCACCATTGGCTCCTGAAGCCGCTTCCCTATAGGACTGAAAAGTGGTTTCATAATTATTGATAGATCTATCATATAGCCCCATGTCAGGATCATTAATATTTACCTTTTCATATTCCTTCAAAACTGTACAGGAACTTCCTGCCATTAGGCTTAAGAGCAACAAATAAATTAAAAGTCGTTTCATTTTAGGTCAAGGTTTATATTATTTGATGTGAGCAATCCCCCCTTATCTGTAACAATAATACATTCAGTACCTGGGATTTGATTGATTCGATCTAAACCTACTTCTGCTCCCATCACAAACACTGCCGTTGCCAAAGCATCCGCCAATTCAGCCTGAGAAGTAAATACCGTTACGCTGATTAATCCAGTAGCAGGATATCCTGTTTTGGGATTGATGATATGGCTGTAGCGAACCCCATCAAATATTACCTGCTTCTCATAATTTCCCGATGTGACCACTGCCCCTTTTACTGGGACGGTAGCAAAAACTTTCTCTTTGTTCATAGGGTTAATAATCCCTACCGTCCAAGGCTTACCATTTTCCTGGCTTCCCCAGGTGTTCATATCCCCTGAGGCATTGATAATTCCTCCTTTGATCCCGTTTGAGATCAATAGTTGCTTTGCCTTATCAGCAGCATAGCCTTTGCCTATGGCGCCAAAGCCGATCTTCATTCCCTTGACAGGAAGATAAACTTTAAAATCTTCCTCATTCAGGACAATCTGTTGATAGCCCACCTTGGAAACTGACGAGGTTATTTCCTCCGAACTAGGCATTTGCGTCATACTACCATCAAAAGTCCAAATTCTATCCATGGAAGCATAAGTAATATCAAAAGCACCATCGGTAAGCTTGGAAATGGCCAAAGCCCTTTTGATAAGCCCAAATAATTCAGGATCCACTTTTACAGGAGCTATTCCACTATTTCTATTGATATTGGAGGTTTGGGAATTTGGGTCCCAAGAAGAAATCAATTTTTCAATCCTTTGGATTTCCCCTATTGCCAAATCAATCGCCTTGCCCCCCCTTTCCTGATTATCGGCTACCACCGTAATATCAAATCTATTTCCCATTAGCAATAATGTCCGGCTGTAACTTTCCTGAGCATAAATTCCCTCAGGAAATAGCTGTAAAACAAACAAAACACCGATGACTAACAGGAATTTCACGACCATTATTTAATCAATTTCTTAAGGTGAACTATATATTCTTCAGGGCCCAGGTGCTTATAGCCCGTTTCTCCCAATACTTTTCCTTCCTCATTTAATAGTACCACAAAAGGGAAATAACCATTTCTATTATATTGCTCAGCCAATTGCTTATTATGTTCTTCCTGCTCTTTAGGCAAGGCATTTTTGGGTTTTCTGGGAAAGTCCGCCTTTAGCATAACAAAGTGCTTTTTGGCGTAATCCTTAAACGCATCAGTACTCCAGACCTCTCTATCCAGTTTGATACAGGGAGCACACCAATCTGAACCCTGAAAAACCAGTACAATTGGTAGGCCTTTATCTTCGGCTATTTTTTTTGCCTGATCAAAATCAGTCAACCAATCCTGAGCATTTACGGTTAAGAGGCTCAGCATAAATAGGATTAAGGTTATTTGAATCTTCTTCATTGGCTAATTATTTATTATTCTTTAATCAAATTAAAGGCACCTTTAGTCAAAAACTGGGAACCAGTTTTAAAATCATTGGCATTTATTATCTCTACATAATCATTGTCCCGCTTACCTACCTTCACCAGTTTTTTGACAAAGGTATGCTCCTGGGGATCATTACCGGTTTTCAAAAGGACATAATAGTCTTGATCCACCTTAACCACTCCGGTTTCTGGCAGGGCAGTGCTTTGAGAACTGGCTACCAAAATTTTTGCTTCAGCAAACATCCCTGGTACCAAATTCTCCAATTCCTCCTCTCCATCTATATGAACATGGACCCTGATACTTCTATCTTCTTCCCCTATAGTCCTACCCACCAAATGTACCTCCCCTCTATACTTTTCTACTGGATTATCCTGAAGGCTAAAAATCACTTCCTGTCCTACTTTTACTTTCAAGACATCCTTTTCAAATACATTCAATTCCAAATGGATATGGTCTGTATTAGTAATGGTAAGGGCTATATCCGAAGGGTTCAAAAACATGCCCTTTTCAGCTGAAATCTCAGCTATATATCCTGATGTTGGAGCCGTTAACGTGATGCGGGATGAAATATTTTCTTCATCCAAAGTACTAGCATTAATCCCCATAAGCTGCAGTTTTCTCTGTAAGGAATTATACCTGGCCTTCATCACCTTATAATCCGCCTCAGCTTTGAGGTACTTCTTTTCAGAACTAACATTTTCCTTAGACAATTCAGCCTGGCGTTTATAATCCGCTTCCAAATATTTAATTTGGCCCTTCACCTCTAAAAAATCCTGTTGCACTTGAAGGTAATCGGGATTTTCAAGTACCAAAAGAACCTGCCCCTTATTTACTTTTTGGCCAGGAAGTAAGCTCAATTCTTTTATATACCCTCCAAAATAGGCGCTTATCGCTACTTTATTCTCTGGCGGCACATCCAGCATCCCATTTACATTGACAGCTTCATGAAAATCGACCTGCTCCATTGCTCCCGTTTCAAAATTACCTGAGGAATATTGCTGGGAACTTAGTTGAATGATATTACCATTGACAGCTAATTCCTCATTATTGCTGTCTGTAAGCTCCTGCTTTTTGCTGTCACAAGCTAAAACCACCAAACAGCTTAAGAGAGGTATATAAAAAAAGACGCTATATTTCATTTTAGTTTTCATCATCTAATCCAATAAGTATTTTGCCTCCAAAACAGTCAAATTATATTGCCAGAGGTTTTCCAAATATGTTAACTCTATGCCCTTGGCATTCTCCAAAAGCTGTATGTATTGCAGGAAATCTATTTCTCCATTTTTATAGGCCAGCTGGGCATTGCTGACCAAACCAACTGCTAATCCCTTACCTACACCCAAATAATAGTCAATGGCTTTGCTGTACTTTTCAAGGTCTTGGTTCAAGCTTTCATATTTGGCCTGAAGATGGACTTGATAGTTTTCCCCTTGTGCTACTGCAATTGCTTGGCTTGCTTTGGCAGCTTGTATGTTGGACCTCTGTGCACCAAACCAGAGTGGAATCGCTATTCCAGCCTGAAATCCCCTATATATCCTTGCTTCAGGAAATTTGTTGGTCCCTTGGAAGTAGGAAACCTGTAAGTCGGGCAATAATTTTTGCTTCTCTACACTTAGCTTTGCATCTGCCACCTCGTTCAACTGTTGGTAATAATTGATACCTGGGTGGTTTTCCATCAGCCCTTCATCTATTAGAATAGGCATGCTATCTGTCTTAACCAAAAAGAGTGTGTCCGTTTGCAGCCAACTGTTAAACCTAATAAGCGCTTGATTAAGATTATTTTGACTTTGCTCAAGCAAAACTTCCACTTCTTTTGACTTACTCTGGGAAGTTAATTTCTCCAAGAGATTGCTTTCACCAAGTTCAAATTTTCTTTGGGCAGCAAAGGCAAACTGCCTGTATAGGCTGTCCAAGAATTCATAGTTTTCCTTCACCTGAGAATAGTACACTGCAGTATAATAAGCTTTGGAGACCTCTTGCTTAATCCTAAATTCATCCAATAAATACTTGTTTTCCATTAAGCCCAGCTGGTTCTTTTGATACCTGTTTTGTGCCCCATAAACTGAGGGAAACTGAAGGCTTTGTTCTACTCCACAGACATTAATAGGCTCACCATTTTCTGCAATATTATTTTGATCTTGATGGTAATAGACATTCGTTTTGTCAATATTCCAAGAACTCCCTATTAGGCTTTCTTGCCTTTCCACCTCATATTTTGATGCATTTAACTGCTGGTTATTATCCAAAGCGATCTGTAAAGCCTCTTCCAGATCAATGGACCTTTCCTGTGCATATAAAGAGGCCGGAATCCCAAAGGAGCCAATAAACACTATAGCTCCTATCATAGCCTTTTTGGAAAATTTGAATTGGATTTTTCTATCAGCAAAAATGGTATAGAGCACAGGAACCACTAATAATGTCAACAGTGTGGCGGAAATCAATCCCCCAACTACTACAGTAGCTAATGGCCTTTGCACCTCAGCGCCTGCAGACTGCGAAATAGCCATAGGTAAAAATCCTAAAGCTGCAGCTGATGCAGTCAACAAAACCGGTCTAAGCCGCTTTCTGGTACCTATCATAACAGCCTTATGTACATTCTTCACCCCACTAGCACGCAACTCTTTAAACTCTTCTATCAAAACAATCCCATTCAATACAGCAATACCGAAAAGTGCAATAAAGCCCACACCAGCAGAAATACTGAATGGTAAATCCCTGAAATACAAAAGGAGAATTCCCCCCACTGCCGATAAAGGAATTGCACTGTAAATGATCAAGGCTTCCTTCACCGACTTGAAGGCAAAATATAGCATTAGGAAAATCAGGATAAGGGCAATGGGCACGGCGATTATCAACCTTTCCCTGGCTGTCCTTAAATTTTCAAACTGTCCACCATAAGTAATGGTATACCCACTTGGCAAACTAATCTTCTCTCCAATGATTTTTTGCACATCATCAACTACAGACTCCAGATCCCTGTTACGTACATTGACACCTATAACTATCCTCCTTTTGGTATTGTCTCTGGAAATCTTAGCAGGTCCTGTGGTATAATCAATATCTGCAAATTCACTTAAAGGCAGGCTTCTTCCATTAGGCAGTTGAACAGAAGCAGTGCGAATATCTTCCAAACTCTGACGTTTTGCCTTATCGAACCTCAATACCAAATCAAACTGCTTTTCTCCCTCAAAAACCATCCCTGCTGGTAAACCTGCAAAGCCCATACTAATGAGGTCATTTAAATCCGCAACATTCAACCCATATTTAGCTATTTTAGCTCTATCATATTTCACCATCATTTGTGGCAGTCCTGCCGTCTTCTCCACGATGATATCCGAGGCCCCTTCTACCCCTTTAATGGCTTGCTCCACCTCAATGGCCTTTCTATAAAGAATGTCCAAATCCTCCCCAAAAATTTTAATGGCCAAATCTGCCCTCACCCCTGTTATCAGTTCATTAAAGCGCATCTCTATCGGCTGGGTGAATTCAAAATCAATTCCTGGAATGATGGATAATTTGGACTTGAAAGCTTCTGCCAATTCATCTTTTGTCTCAGCAGTTTCCCATTCCTTCTTAGGAATCAGCTTAATGATTACATCACTTTCCTCCATACTCATAGGATCAGTGGGCACCTCTGCAGCACCAATCCTACTCACTACCTGATCCACCTCTGGGAACTCCAATAGGATCTGTTCCATCTTTGTAGTAGTCTCAATGGTTTTCTCTAAAGAGGTTCCCGTCTTTAGCACTGGCTGAATCACAAAATCCCCCTCATCCAAGGTCGGCACAAATTCTCCACCCATTCGACTAAAAATAAATATACTGAGCGCTAATAAAAGCCCCGAAGCACCCAGTACAATTGATTTATTTCTTAATGCCATCAGAACAACAGGCCTGTAAAGACCATAAACCCAATTGACCAACTTTTGAGAAAAGCCCGGTTTATTAGAAGTCTCAGGTTTGATAAACAATGAAGCCATTACTGGAACGTAGGTAAAACAAAGTACCATGGCCCCAATCAGTGCATAACAAAACACCAAAGCCATAGGCCTGAACATCTTACCCTCTACATTCACCAAAGATAGAATGGGAATAAAAACTATGATGATGATGAGTTGCCCAAATACTGCCGAATGCATCATTTTATGGGCACCTTGATAGGTAATCTCATCTATTCTTAGCTGTCTTTCATTTCCACTTAGCTGGCTTAACTTTCTACTTTGAGAAGTAATCTGATAAGCGATAAACTCCACAATAATCACTGCCCCATCGATGATGATCCCAAAATCTATGGCCCCCAAACTCATCAGGTTGGCATCTACCCCGGTCAGGTACATTAGGGAAAGGGCAAAAAGCAAACACAATGGAATTATTGAGGCAACCACCAGACCAGAACGAAGATTTCCCAGCAGCAATACCACCACAAATATTACGATCAAACAACCTAATAATAAGTTTTCAGCAATAGTAAAAGTAGTTTTATCGATCAGTTCACTGCGCTCCAAAAACGGATTGATCACAATCCCAGGAGGCAAGGAAGTAGATATTTCTGCCACCCTTTGGTTTACCGCATTGATCACAGCTTGTGAATCAGCCCCTTTGAGCATCATTACCTGACCAAGAACCTTTTCCCCTTCCCCATTTCCAGTTATGGCACCGAATCTGTTGGCATGGCCGTATTGGACCTTGGCTATATCTCCAACATAAATGGGTACCCCATTTCTGGTTTCTACCACCATATTTTCTATATCCTCCAAAGAGCCCACAAGTCCTTCTCCCCGTACAAAATAACTTTCCTCCGATTTTTCAATATAGGCTCCTCCTGCAATGCTATTGTTTTTTTCCAATACAGTATAGACTTGGCTCAAAGGAATTTTCATGGCCCTTAGTTTGGAGGGATCCACAGCCACTTCATATTGCTTTAAATAACCGCCCCAAGTATTGACTTCAACCACCCCAGGTATCCCTGAAAGTTGGCGTTTGATAATCCAGTCTTGAATGCTTCGAAGATCTGTAATCGAATATTGATCCTTATATTCTGGTGCTACATCTATTATATACTGATAGATTTCTCCCAACCCTGTTGAAATAGGCCCCATAAAAGGAACTCCAAACCCATTGGGAATTTTCTCCTCTGCACTCTTAAGTTTTTCAGCAATCAATTGTCTAGGAAGGTAAGTACCAGCCTTATCATCAAATACCACTGTCACCACCGAAAGACCAAATTTCGAAATCGACCTGATTTCCTGAACATTGGGGAGATTGGCCATTTCCAGTTCCACGGGATATGTCAAAAATTTCTCAACATCCTCAGTAGCCAAGTTTTTGGAAGTGGTGATGATTTGGACTTGATTATTGGTGATGTCTGGAACCGCACCCAAGGGGATATGGGATAAGGAATAAATTCCAAAACCAATTAACCCTAGGGTAAAAAGTATAATTATTAGCTTATGGTTTAAGCTATATTGAATAAGCTTCTGAAGCATCCGGAAAATAACTTTTGTACAAATCAAAAATATCAACCTTACCTAAAGCCTCTCTTAGGGAATTCTTAAGATTTCCTTAAAATCCTTATCCGACTGAAAATTTTATCGATTACCAAATAAAAGTTCAATTGACAAAAGTAGGATCACCTTAAAATACGTACAGGTGCAGGACCTCCTAAATTTTAGTATCCGCTCTGTATGAGATGGTCGATGATCATAGTTAAGAGAATTCCACATCCCGAATTAATTATGCTTGTGATTTTGGATGTGAACATGAACCCCTTCAACACTACCAACTATATAACACACTAACACTTGTGAAAAATGCACCTGACGGTTGCTATCCGGTCTTTGATAGAATTGATTGTTTCTTAGTTGAAAGTCAGAATCATGAATTAGTAATAAAACATTGCCCAAAAAGATATAGTTATGATAAGAATTGTGGCTGTGAGAGTGTATCTTGGTGGGGTAGCAGGGGAAGATGTGCAGCGGCAATATTAGCAGGAGCTGGTACTGGTGCAATTGGAGGTGGCGGGGCGCTATCAGTAACTGTCTATGGTATCCAAGTAGGTATTACAGTTGGAGCTGTCGCAGGGGCTTTAGGGGTCGCTGCAGCTGGATGTTGGGTTCCCGAATAAAAACAAATTTCAACCATGAACAATAAAACTAAAACTTATTCTTCTTTGGCCTTCTCATTTTTCATGCTTGTTATTTCATTAATTGGATTAGGTAATGGGATAGCCTCGGAAGAAACTTGGAAAATTATATTTGCTTCTATTCCTGTTGTAGCATTTAGCATATTTATGATGATAAATATGCTAAATATTAAAGAAGCTCAATAACAAGACGGCGAATGAAATTACTTCTTTGCACATAGTGAGAAGAAATTATCAAAAAAACTCATAAAAAAGCAAAACTTTAAAGCCAAAAAACCGCATTTTAACAATCCAGAAAAGGGAATTGCAAATTCCCAAGATAGCTGGGTGAAGAGTCATTATTCACCTGGATAGGGCTTCTCCAGCCCTTTTTACTTTCCCAAATGTTTCAAAAGAGAGTTTGGCCTGAGTCCTTCCATGTTTAACAAAAAATTGGCATGAACAGCGACTAATTAATTCTGAATATGGCCAGTGCAACACACTTGTAGGAAATATACATGTGTGTCGGTTTTGTTTTATACCCCTGTCGGAATATTGTTATCATTTGTCGGTTTTATTATAACACCCTCCTGCAGGTTCTCCCCATCTTTGTATTGACCAATTATTCATCTTTTATGGGAGAAGGCATGGCATATCTCCCTGCCTTTTCTTTAACTTAAAACCTTTTTGTTATGGCTATTAAAATTTTTGACGGATTAAATTTCACCGGTGATAATGCTACTCTGGAAACAGGGAAGTATCCCGTTCTTCCCACGCTGGGCATCGATAAATTAAGCTCGGTAAAAGTGGAACCTGGAACATACGCCGAATTCTTCATTACGAGAGGATTCAGGGATGGCTCCTTTATCCTTTTTGCGGGCGACTATCCCAACTTGAGTGGACAAAACAACAAAATCGACTCGGTAAAAGTATTCGATCACGATTCGGATATTTTTCCGATTATCGAATTTTACACAAGCTTCAACTTCAGTGGTATCCAGCAAAATTTGGCGGCAACCGGGCAAGTGACCAATCTTGACTCTCCTTTTCTTCAACATGATGTTTTTTCTTCGGTGAGAGTGCCTGATGGAGTTACGATAACCCTATTTAGAGATAGTAATCGTCAAGGTCCTTCGCTTACGCTGGAACCTGGTGAGTACCACGACCTAAGGATTTTTGGCTTTGACGATATAATCTCAAGTATCCAAATCGTACAGGATAATCTGGAAGTGACGAATATTGAATACATCAGCGAGGCATCCACAGATGGTGAACCCATTCTTATTGAGAGCACGGCACAAAACGGATCGAGTTTGCAGCAACAGGTGAATCTATCATTACAAACTGCCTACGAGGAGACCTTCACCAGATCGTTTAGCAATTCCACCCTGTTTGGACTTGAAATAAGCAGAACGCTCACAGTTGGGATAGAAAAAGGTCCTTTGAGTGCCAGCTTGTCTCAAACCATTACGGCTACTTTTGAGAATACCTTTACTTTTGGCAGGGAAGAGACCAAGAGCAGGACCGTTACCGTATCCAAAGGGCTGCTATTGAACATTCCTCCTGAGCATATTGCAAAAGCTTTCATGACGCTGACACCACGCAGTACGACGATAGAGGCTATTTATACCCTGGGTTTGAAGGGGACTGACCTTACTACCAAGCAAAATGTGACTATCGAAGTTCAAAGCGCCTCTGTGGGAACCGTTGTAATTGAAGAATTCACACCTGTGGAAGCCTAGGGTTTGAATGACCGGATAAGCCTTCGTGATAAAGGATTTCTGACCTTACTGAAAAGCGAATGATTTTTTCTGCTAGGGCTAGCAGGAGTAGTATTCCCTGGGCGATGGACTTCATCGCTTTTCAGTTTTCATTGCTCTTTTACAAAGTCCCTGTTGTCCTGTCAGCTGAGCTACGCCACGGCGCACTGGTGCAGGACCTCCTAAATTTGAGTCTCCGACTCAACCACTTGCTTACATCTCAAGACGCAATACTCCTGGCTAAAACCCCACCTGCGTTTTCCCTTCTCCCTAGCATCTTTCTACCATTTACATAGGGGTTCCTTTGGAGATACGTTACCTCCGGGTAAATTAATTATTGGAAAGACACCAAATAATATCAATGGATATTGAAATATTCACTTAATATCCACACGATTTTTTAGGTCAGTATCCTACCAATATATATAACAAAAACACGTAAAGTGACACCGAAAGTGTTAGCCTTACCCTCTGAATTGTCATTTCTTTAAAAATCCTGAAATAGGGAATTACACATTTCCCGAAAATGTGGTAAAGAAGCATTCTTCACCCAGTCAGGATAAAGTGAATACTTCACCTAGTCGCGAAATAGCATTTTAATTTGAGCAGCTTCCATTCAAAATTTCTTCAACAGTTGGGTTAAATTTATTCTGTCTTGCTCCAAACAAGTCTTGTACTGGGTTCTGTTGGAAAAAATCAGTCAACTCACAGAAGTTATTTAATTGATCATTTGAATCAAATTGAAGTCGGGAAGTAGAAACAATATTGCCGAGTCCTTTCACTTCCAGCAAGTTTATATTATTCAATACTAAAAGCATGGACACAGCTTGTAAACTTTCTAACCCACTAAAATCTACCAACAATTTATTATCCGAAACAAAAAACTGATCACCTATCTCTGAAAGTTGATCCAGCCCATTAAATGATAAAAGTTTATCGTTATTCTCAATCCTGAAATTTGATAGTACTTTGGAAAGATTATTAAGACCATTTAATGAAGTAAGATTTCTATTATCGGAAATGGTTATAAATTCCACTTCTAATATGTTTTCAAGTCCCTCTAGAGATATCAGGTCATAATTATCACTTATGATAATACCATTAACCTTTTCAAGATTCTCTAAACCATTCAGACTTTCTATATCATAGGTGGAATTTATTTTAATTGTTCCACTTATTTCTGTGTAGCCATCAGCTGAGAAAGAAGTTATATCATCTAAGGAGCGTATTTCTACATTACCGTCAAATACGTTAGAAGTAGTATCAATTTTGTTATCATCGACGCAAGAAAATAAACTTGCAGCCACTAAAAATAAAATAAGGTTTTTCATAAATGGATTAATGTTTTCAATTTATTTATAGCATGTATATTATCGCCAACTTGTACTTCTTTAAACTACACATAAAACACTTCTTGAACGACATTGATGACCACAAAAAGAGGCTAATTTATATGGGTTATTAATTTATCCTTGAATCTATTTTAAGTATTCAAAATAAAGCCAACAATATTCGAAAAACCATCTTACTCCATGGAATTTCTTTTTATTAATTCCAGTGCAAAGTCCATTTGGATGTCTACTTGGTTGATATAATCTTGGTAGGTCTGTGAAACCTCATAATCTGGTATTATACCTCTACTATATATTTGATTTTTCCGCATGGGAACATCCTGTTCTAGGTTGACAACTGAAAAGAATGTCTTAATTTTGGATTCAGGCAATATATACCCTAAGGGCGTATGTCCATTATGACCATAGTAGCCCCCCATTGTTTCCTCGCCAATTACCACAGTATTCTCATCTCCGGCAAGCATGGCTGCAAACAAGCTTCCCGCAGATGCAACTGCCGGACTGACTAGAAGATAGACTCTTCCCCTATAGGCATTTTCGTTTGGTTCCCATATGGTATGATCCCTGCTCAAAGGTCCCTGATAATAACGATTGTCCTTTTCCTGATAAAAGTCTTCCTGAAACATCCTATTGTAACTTCCAGCACCAATAAACCTTAAAAACCGAGGGGCTTTTATGTAGCTGTATTTAAGGTAGGGCACTTTTTTAAAACTAATCCAAGCTTGCTTGTTTTCCTGGAACTTTCTTTGGGTCAGGTATGAATAGGTAACCAAGTCATTGGGATCTGTGCCTCCTCCATTTTGACGTATGTCCACTACCAGGTCTTTTATATTATCTTTTATGATTTTAGAAAAAACACTATCTAGAAAGGCTAGGTAGGATTTATGCTCTTGGGTGGATTCATTACCCATGCCAAAGGAATAAACCGTCAAGATCCCTGTGGAAGTACCTATTTGTTTATAGTCGTATTTTTGCTTGTCCTGTAGGTCAGCATAGTAAATTTGGTCAAATGGTTTGGAGTACCTTCTTTTGAACCGCTTATAACACTCCAAATAACCGACACTATTGATAGTCTTTTCTTCTACTAGATTGGAAGCATTCCTTCTGAACGCAACCTGAAATTTTTCTTGTTGCCCGTAGTGCAACCTGTAATACTTCGAAAAATGGGTTCTTAACCCAATCCTTTTTCCGGTGATATTTTGCCCGTCCGTGGTGTAGTATTTATAAAGGTTCTGCACCAATTCTGAAATGGGAAGTCCGTTTATTTTTACAATTTCAGAGCCAAGTGGGATTTCCCCATTTTCATAGTTGACCAGCCATTTTCCGTCAATCCATTTGACAGGGTAAGGGAAATAACCAAGGTTTTCTTTCCGTAGGTTCTTTAAATATTTTTCCGGCAATCCGGTATCATTATGAAGACTGCCTTCAAAATCAGTCAGCTGGCAAATGATGTTATAAAAATCAAGGTATGTATTCGACTTCCCAATTTCTTTTTCGGCCCACTTATAAATACTGTCCGTCTGCTCTATTGTCCTGTATTTGTGGAGTCCAGAATTTGCACTAAGGCGTATGTCTTTAAAGACTTGCAGGTCTTTCCGCATCTTCTTTTGTGAAAAAGTATCGTCTATGGATTGGCCAGCCACTACTTTTGAAAATATTAGAGAGAAGAGAAGTAAATAGATTCTTTTTTTCATCAGGACTTTAAAGTTTAAACAAATATAACCCTAGGTAGAAAAGGAGTATTATCTGCTGTTGGGATTAATGGATACCAAATAATACTTTTCTTACTTTCCATTGCGGAAATTGTGGCTAAAACAATTGATTATCCACAATGATGCGAGTAACCTTAGATACATTAGTTATACTACCAGCTCCCAAGATAATAATTCTTTCGCCAAAACCGGAATTGCAAATCCTCTTGGAATTTGGCTGAAGAATACTTCATTACCCAGTCGGAGCAAAAAGGCTCATTGTTAACCGTCCTTCCATATTACACTTATACAATGTAAACGGTCAGTGCTTGTTTTATTGATAATTTCAGTAATTCGTCTATTCTTTATAAATAAATTTCAAGCCATCATAAAGTCCTTTCCAGATAGTAGAAAAATGGGTTTCATCAGGATAGGTTACTACTTTCCATTGTAATTCCTTTGGAGCCTTTAGTGTTAATAAAGAATCAAACTCGGCTATTCCCATTCTTTCAAAATCCTTTCCATCACGAGAGCTTATCCAAATTGTATTTTTTGCCGACATTATATTTTCTAATTTTTCTGAAGCGATTCTATTTATATACCCATTATCCCACTTCAATACTGGTTCAACAGTTAAATACGATTTGAACAATAAAGGTTCGTGTAAGTAGGTATAAATAGCAAATAAGCCACCCCAAGATGTTCCGTAAAGAACATTATTCTCTTTTTGGGTTGGGTACTTCTCGTTTATATAGGGGACTAACTCCTTCTTTAGAATTAAAAGAAAATTGTTGGCTCCTCCTGATTCATTGTAATCCTTAACTTGTGTAGGAGTAAAGTCCCTTTCCCTCCTATTTATTTCATTTTTGTACTTGTTAGGAATACTAACAATCATAGTATTTGTTGGCACAAATTGAGCATATTTCAAAAAATCAAGTGCAGTTTCAGACAAAGAAGTATTCCATTCACCATCGAGTACATAAAATACATTCAAACTGTCCTTTGAATCTGGATCGTTTTGTTTCGGAAAAATGACTTGAATTTGCCTTACTTCTTTTAAATAAGTTGAATAAAGAGAATCAAATTGGATGGTTTGGAGCTGAGCCCATCCAGAAGTTGATAAGAATAAAAAACAAATCAACAGAGGAATTATTGTTAGCTTATTAGTTGCTTTCATCAAGGGAAATTTAAGTATCCATTCTAATTACAATAGGTTGTACCGGTTTGAAAATTGACATTCAAAATTTTGTGGGGGTGTTTATCAATAACCTCTAAAGAGAGTAAATAAGTATAGCAAATATGCCTCCTTTATAATATTTTACAAAACAGGCCATTCACCTATTTCAAACGTTTTTATAGTTTATTATTCTCTCTAAAATTAAATAATCCCAAAACAAAAAATACCCAAAACAGGTGGTCCCGCCTTAAAACCCTCTCAAAAAAGCATCATATTTTAAAGAATTTATCCATAAGTAAACATATAGTATACTAGGCATCGGATGGGACTGGGAGCATCCATTAGAGGTACGATTGTAAAGAAAACAAACCTAAGGTAACTATTGATTTAGCAAATAGCCAGCTTGCAGTGCAGCCCTACCCTTGCCCCCTCCAGGAACCACCATATAGAATTTGGACGTTCCCACTAAGCCCCTCATTACTACTAGCAACTCCAGAGATTAAATCTCTTTCAGCATAACTAAAATTGCATGTTCCCAGGATAGAAAAGGGCAAAGACTTATATCTTTATAATAGATCAAAAACAGTATAAAGGTGTAAGCCAATCAGTTTCCAAAGTAAGTTATGGCCTAAACTGAGAAATGACAAGTTAGAGGAGAGAGTACAGTTTGCTATTCAATAGAAAAGCTCACTCCTCCCTGGGGTCCATATTTTTGCGGTTGGCCAATAGAAAGCATCCAACGGTCATAGGTAGCCTTGGACAGCCACTGGACCTGATATTCCCCTGCCAAAGTTGGCTCAGCAGCAGCCTGACGGGCAAGGTCATGGGCAAGTTTATATACCGAACTGTCCTTCATGGGATTATGATGGAGGATAAATGACGCATAAAACTTGTCCCTAGGCTGCTCTATTTTTCCCTTCTGAATCATTTCTCTGACCTGTACCAATCGAAGACTGTCACGTGCTTTCATTTGTTCCTTAAATGGTGGAAGGAAAAATTTTAAGTTCATCCTGTCCCCTTGGTCCGTACTATGGGCATATCGCAGATCGTCCCCTACCTCCTGTGTCCGAACAATGGGCTCTGGCAATGGTTTAAGGAGCCCTATTCCCAGACAAATTATTATCATGGCCACAAGAATTAACGGTACCCTTAGCCGTCGCCATGCTAGCCTATTTCTGATCAACCAAACAACACTTGCGATCCCTATATACAACAATACACCAACCATTAGGGCCAATAGCAAAAAGGCAAACCATGAATATTGATAGGAAAGGTATCCTAAGGCCAGCAAGCAAATAGCTTGGATCATGTACTTCATCTTCATTTCTAATTGTTTTTTTTACTGCTTCTTTGACAATCAAATGCTGCTGATTAATGTTTCACCTACGAACACTTCATGTACGCCATTGTACATTTATTAATTATTTTTCATCCCACTGGGAAGAAAAAAATCGTACTGGCCGCCCGTATATTGACATTGACGGATTTTCAGCCTAATATAGCCAGCAAAGAAGCATTCGATAGAAAGGAAATCATTCAAGAACGGTACCGAAAAATAACTTTAATTGGAGGTATGGATGTACACTGGCCAAGGAAGTAGCTAAACCGACAGCAATTCCTGGTTTTTCAAAAGGCTGGTGAAACCAGGCCCATGCCATAGAAAGCCTTCAAAAAGGGGATTGGAATTTCTGTATAGCTATTTTCAGAGAAAAAATTTAAATCGTCTTCAGAGCGTATTTCTAAATTCCCTTCAAACAACGTAGAAGGTTCATCATGGGCCTGCCGACTGCATGGTCCGGCCATGCCCGTTCATGACCGCGACTGAAAGGACCGAACCGTTGCAAATGACCAAAAAAACTGACAAAAAAGAAAAAATGAAGTACCTCGAGGCAGAGCCATCGAGGTACTTCATTTAGTGCTTATATCCGTTCAACCCTGACCGCATTCAAGCCTTTCCTTCCTTGTTCCACATCATATTTAACCTCATCGTTTTCCTGTATCTGGTCAATCAACCCACTTTCGTGGACAAAAATATCATCGCCATTATCGTTCGGTGTGATAAAGCCGTAGCCTTTAGAATCGTTATAGAATTTTACTGTTCCTTCATTCATGTTTTATTGAATTTTGATTTGTTATTAATTTATTTTTGGTTTAAGGGTTTGGCGACAACCGTAGGCATAATAAGATGATAACTCACAATTTATGCCCCTGGAAAGTCATATTTACAAGCACTACCCTTTTGATATTAATGATATAATTTAGTCTCTTGTCATTCTTGCATTTTTTTGAGCAATTAATTTTTGAAAGTGGTGTCAGGACGGGGAAGTATTTCCCTTTCTGCCTTCCTTTCCAAGCTGGATTAATTGATCAAGACAATTTACAGGAAGAATTCCCTCAACTTCATGGAGTATTCTTATTACTTGTATTTTTTTGAAATAATCATATTAATTCATTCAGAGCTTACTAACTAGTTCCAAGGTAGCGGAGCATTTTGAAATGGGACTTTATGGCCTACCAAAATGACACCTTGGAAAATAGGGCCATTGATATTTTGCTACTGTCTTCCGCACTATGGGAGCAATTTTATGCTAGTGTACATGCAAATATCCAGAAACAAATGATGTTCTATTTGGTAATTCAATCCTTCTATGAGCCAAGAAAACACGCGGTTATTTTCTGAATAATTGCAGGTCTTGAGCAATTGGTGGATCATCCTTTCTCCTTTAACATCACCCTCTTTATTTATTTTTGAGAAAGCTACTTCGGGTATTATATGATATGGGTTGTCTGATAATGTTTTTTATTAAAGGGTATTTAGTAATGATAAAGAAACTTCGGCTTACTTAGAAAATACAATTTGTAGACTTAATTCAAATTGCAGCCTGAAGTCAACAATGAATTAAAAGTAGAAAAAAGAATTAAAGCCAATTGAAGGGAAAAACTCTTGAAATGCTACTCAGGCATTTATATTGCCGTCATTAATTAAGGTGATCAAAAATATATTTGAGACCTACCTTTTATCTTCTTCGGTAAAGGTAGTAAAAGATATTGAATTACTGTCATTTGTTTCTTAAAAGAGCTTCCTGTCATTCTTAAGTCAGTCAATAAATACCTTTGACTGAGGCATTACCCAAAAATTAAACAAAAAATTCAAAACATGTGATTCATGTAAGATTAATCAATCACATTATAGCAGAATCAAGATAAAAAATCTAACCTTTAGTAATAAACTAAAAAAGAATCATGAGCAAACAATTCGTACAAAACAACTATTATCCAGGTGATATAGTATACGCTAAGGTCAATCCAAATTTAAAACTGATTATAAGAAGGTATATTGATCAGATTTATTATTGTAAAATATTCGAATTTCCAGAAAAAAAAGAGTTGGTTTATTTCGAGAGGGAATTCGTTCCTAATGCTGGGCTAATAGAAAAAAACAAAAAATTAAGAGAGAAATAAAAGCTTCATATTGAACAAAACTGCTGAAATAAGAATTATCAGGAAATTTTAGGGCAAATTCTTAATGAAAAGGAGTTCTTTTAATACTTTCCCTTCAATGAAATAAATATAGATGGAAATTTGTCATGAAAAGATAGCTGATCCAAAACAAACTTAGTTAGCTCCAGCTGTCACTGAACTCTCTTAAAATTCACATAGGGACGTCGCCTATTCCCTCTATTCATTATACCTTCAATAAGCCGATTTTGCGTTATACCCCTAGCCTAAGGTATTGAAAATCCCTTGTTGGTGTTCAGATAAAATTGGCTTGAATTTTTTGATGTTGTACTTATACAAACAATAGCGAATTTTAGTATATGGATTCAAATGCTGATTTATACTTTTTTCAATTGTATCCACATAGGACAGATTTTCTTGCAAAGCTTCATTCAAAGCTCCTTCTGTAAAATCACTTTTCAATAGCAATATTTCTTGGACAAAACCATCAACCTTAAATTCCACAAAATCATAATCAGGAAAGTACTTTAACGCAACAAATAAGAACCTAAATACATCCAATGTTTTAAGTGTTTCGATTCGCCCACCTTTTTTCAGTCTATAATTTATCTTATTTTCTTCTTTTAAAATTTCTTTTTGAATGTTTGAAAATTCGTCATCTGCTATTTCAAAAAGGGCTGAAAGCCTGTTAATTCTTCGTTTCAATCCCTGAGGTATGCTTTTTTTATATTTTATTATGTGATCCAGAACACTCCATGCATCCTGAATAACTGTTCGAATCTGGAGCTCAATTTGTATGTCCTTAAACTTATCCGCACCATCAATTCCTTTCAGACCACGTTTCAAGACCAATTGCAGATGTAAACTTTTGTAGCCAAATTTATCCTCTGTCTTTTCTAGTTGGCTTGATTTATCCGTTATTTCTAACTCTTTGAAATACTTTCTAAGACCACGTCTTATTTCATAAACCTCTTCAGCATAAAAACAAACAGCACGAATACCAATCAAATCTGTAAGGTAATAACTGATTTTTACCTCTTTCTCCTTTTTATCAATAAATGGTAAATACTTTCTATTAAATTTACTTATACACTCATCGTAACTTTTTGTCCTGCCCTTTACCATTTCTACTTTGGGAATGGCTCCTATTAGTTTACAAAAGAATTCGACAGATGCATCGTGATGTTGCAATTGAGCATCATACCACGTTTTGAATTCCAGTATTCTCTTATCGATCTCGTTCATGGGACCACATATGAAAAGATTATTTTTAACGTTAACTCACAATCCAGGATCAAGCGAATAAAACAATATCATCACCAAGGTAGGTAAATTTATCGTAAAGCCTTAGTTCCTAAAACACCTCCTTTAGCTAATCTACCTATATTAACACCTCTAACTAAAATTAAATCTTGTCCAAACTGAACGTCTTATACTAAAAGCACATAGTTTTTACTAGCGATTGAAAAGAATAAAATTCCTTTCTACCACAATTTTTTTGGAAAACATTAATATACATCCAGTACAATACAGGACACATTATTGGCTCCTTAAACTTAAATTTATAATTAAGGTAAAGTAGTATACTATACTTTGTTTTTTATAGTAGCCGAGCATCTTACCCCACTTAAAAACATTACCACCATCATTAATTTTTACTTCAGGTCAATGGAAAATCTTAATGAAAAATATGACCATGAATAATGGTAGCAAGAAAAATGATGGTGAATTCCCTGATAAAAACACCAAATGGGAATCTATAAAGAACAACGATAAAAAGGCCTTGCTGTGGGTATATGAAAACTATGCAGAACAAATGCTTGGCTACGGCATGAGTTTGTTCGGGGACAGGGAGGTAGTAAAGGACGGCATTCAGGAAGTTTTTGTATCCCTTTGGAAATACCGTCACCAGTTTCAAGGGATTGATAATATAAAAGCCTATTTATTCAAAACTCTCAGAACTAAAATTCTTAAGGGCCAACAAAAGTCCCTACTAAGAAAACCCAAACTATTTTTTACAGAAACGACTTTTGTTGACCATGAGACAACGATAATCGAAAAAGAACATCAAGAACTATTACGTGCTAAGCTCAAAAAGGGTATGGAGGTTCTTCCGCCTAGGGAAAAAGAGGTAATTCGAAATCTTTTCTTTGAAAACCTTTCTTATGAGGACACCTCCTATATTATGGAAATAAATGTTCGCTCTGTGTACACCTTAGCATGGAAAGCCATTTCAAGGTTAAAAAAACATCTGCACATCCTGCTGATTATTTATTGCCTCCTACACTTATAAAGTGCTCCCCTGGACTGATGTTAGAAAATAATTTTAAAAATATCCTTTTTTAACGGATAACTTTTCGAATAATCACACTCTCACCTAATATCTAATCATAATCATCAGAAAAACCAATTAAGACATACCTAATTGGACTGCTCTGACAATATGGAAAACACTTATTGGGGATGGACTATTCAAAATATAAAACCGAGGATTTTGTACTTGATCCAGAATTCAGAAAATGGGTAAAAGATCCAAATAAACAACATAATTTATTTTGGAAAGCCTTTTTGGAGCAACACCCTGAGAAACTTGGTGAGGTAAATGATGCACGGAAAATACTGCTGAACACACCATGGGAATTGGCACAATTTAAGGAGGGAGAAATGGAGAATCTGTGGGAAACCATAGATAATCTTACCGAGAAAATGGAGACATTAAAAGCTTTAGAAATTGTCCCCATCAATAGTGAAAGTTTTCTCCATCGGACCGCAAAGAATGATAGCAAACAAAACACTGGAAAACATCAGTTTTCTAACATTGCAGCGATACTAATACTGGCCATCGCTTCAAGCTATATCTTGGCATTTTTCACCATTGATAAAAACGATAAAGATCCCATAATTCCAATCTTGAAAACAACGGCAGCCCCCTTAGGAAGTAAACTTCATTTTATGTTACCGGATGGAACCAAAGTAATTTTAAATGCCGGAAGTGACCTCCAATATTATCCCAATTTTACTGACAGCATCAGGGAAGTTTACCTTAGCGGCGAAGGCTATTTTGAAGTTCAAAAAGACACGGCAAGGCCTTTTATAGTCCACTCAGGTGATTTAGCTACGACTGCATTGGGAACCTCCTTCAATATTGCCGCATATAAAGAATATCCTACTGAAGTTGCCTTGCTGAGCGGTTCAGTTAAGGTTATGTTGGAAAATGAAGGGAAGAATGAAAACAAAACCATCCTTACCCCTGGAAAACTGGCTAAATACGACCCAATAAACAACAAACTCATAACAAGTTCTTTTTCCCCTGAAAAAGTCACCGCATGGCAGAACGGAACCCTGGTATTGGATCGCGCAAATAAACAAGAAGCGATCGATCGGCTTGAACGCTGGTATGGCGTAAAAATTCAGGACCATTTAAAAAAGAATCAGCAAAAATGGTCATACAGTGGCAGTTTTAACAACCAAAGTCTACGAAATGTCTTGGTAGTTATGTCATACTCCCTAAAGTTTGACTTTTCCATCAAAAAAGACACCGTGCACATATTTAATTGATAACAAATAAAAACCCAAATCTATGAAAACAACCTTCACAAAAACTTTCCTGAGGCATTGTTCTCAGGAATCCAATGATTTTAAACATTTACCAATTTAATCCAAAACAAACCATGAAAATAACCCAAACACTCTGGTGGATAACAGGCACAGTTCGCCTGTTCATTTACCTTTCCTGTCTGATGTGCTGTGGACTCAGCTATGCAGGGCTTGTCAAAGGACAGACCCCGAAGAATATTGAACAGGTTTTCCTCGATATCGATATTAAGGGATCATTTGAAGCAGTAGTCGATGAACTTGAAGATAAAACTGGATACCTTTTCGCTTATAATGAGACCGATTTGAAAAATATGGGTGAAATTAGCCTCTCCTATCAAAATGCCTCCCTTTATAGGGTACTAACAGATATAGTCCAACAAACTGGACTCCACTTTAAACAAGTAAACAATAACATCAGTGTAACTCGCCCTCCTTCTTCCCCCTTTGTTGAAATTGTAGAAACACTAGACATAGAAGTAACAGGTACGGTTATTTCGGGGGAGGATAACCTTCCACTGCCTGGAGTAAATGTAGTCATAAAAGGGGCTGGAACCGGAACCGTAACAGATATTGATGGAAAATATTCCCTATCGGTTCCTGATGCTTCCACCATCTTGGTATTTTCCTCAATTGGTTTTCAAACCAAGGAAGTTGTGGTAGGAAGCAGCACTCGACTGGACATTACCATGGAGGTAGACATGCAACAGCTCGGCGAGGTAGTAGTAATCGGCTATGGAACCCAGAAAAAGAGTGACCTTACTGGTGCCATTTCCAGCGTAAGTGCCGAAAAAATAGAAGAGCGACCCGTAACAAATGTAGTACAGGCACTGCAAGGCAATGCTGCTGGTGTCCATGTAAATTCAAATGTAAGACCTGGAGAATTGCCTACAGTTCGGATCAGAGGGAATCGGTCCATTAATGCCTCTAACGATCCTCTATATGTCATTGACGGGATACCCGTTATTTCCCAATTGGGTGTAAATAGTTTTTCACTCAATGATATCAATCCTAATGACATAGCCTCTGTAGAAATCCTTAAGGATGCCTCGGCAACGGCCATTTACGGTTCTAGAGGTGCAAATGGAGTGATTTTAGTAACCACTAAAAAGGGAAAAAAAGGAAGGCTCCAGGTAAATTATAATTCTACCGTATCCTTCGATTCCTATAAAAACCTGACTGTTTGGAAAAATGGAGGTCAATATATTGACCTTTGGAGAGAATCCATGATCAACGGAAGGCTTTACGGCGATGCGAATGTTGAAGACCTAAGCCTACCAGCTCAGTCTTGGTACCCTGATCCATTTTTGGATGAGGAAGTACTAGGGCTAAGCCAAGACACCTATGCCCGTGATGGTGTTTGGATGGGTTATGAATGGGAGGAGTTTGGAGTAACACCACGGTATCGCCCTACCACAGCTGCCGAACAGGCAATGGGATGGCCAGACCAAGTTCCAATCTACAATTCAGAAAACGTACGCACTTATGATTGGCAGGATGAAGTAACCAGACAAGGCATTACAAATATCCAACAGCTATCCCTTTCTTCTGGCAGTGAAAATTCAAGTTTGTACCTTTCTTTAGGTTATTACAACCAGGTCGGTGTCCAGAAAGATCAGGATTTTGAACGTTTTACCCTCAACATAAACGGAGACATATCCCCCACCAAATGGCTAACGGTAGGATCTTCAGTGTTAGGCTCCTTCTCCATCCAGAACTATGGATTCATGGGACCCAATACCAGCAATACTGGGTCAAAAGATCTTTTTTCCAGGGCTAATGATCAGTTTCCCTATGCGATCCCTAGGGATGATGCCGGAAATTTAATCCAAAACCCAGGAGGAAATCTAAATCTATGGAACCCTATCATGGACATCGATCAAGCCATTAATGAACGCCGGGCTTCCTCCTTAATGGCCAATATTTATACCGAAATTAAATTCACACCTTGGTTAAGGTACCGATTGAATTTTGGTGGGCAAATGCGAAATTTCAGAAATGGTAGTTGGACAGGCCCTGAATCTTCGAATCACCTTACCGTACGTCCTAATACCGCTGGGATGAGTAGGGAAGAAAATTTCTCTTGGGTAGCAGAGAACCTACTATTTATTGATAAAACTTTCAATGACATCCACACCATCGGTGTGACTTTGCTCCAATCATCACAATATTCCAGAATGGAAGGGTTGAGTATAGGCGTGTCCAATACCATTGTACCTGCCAGTATGTGGTATGACCTTAGCTCCAATACGAATGGAAGACCAGATGGGTATGGCTCATCATTTACTGAAAATACTATCCAGTCATATATGGCTAGGGTAAACTATACCCTTATGGACAAATACCTGTTAACCGCATCAGGGCGATATGATGGAGCATCTGTCCTCGCGCCTGGTCAAAAATGGGATTTTTTCCCATCCTTCTCCGTGGCTTGGAAAATACAGGAAGAGGAATTTATGTCCAATGTCAACTGGATGGACGAGTTAAAGGTAAGGTTGGGATATGGCGTAACAGGCAATTCCTCTGTAAGCCCCTACACCACTAGTGGCCCCTTGAGCAGGAATCCATACGTATTTGAAAGCAATGCAGCGATCGGTTTCTTGCCACAACTTGTTCGAAATCCAGACTTAGGTTGGGAAAAGACAGCACAGTTAAATGCCGGGCTAGACTTTATGACCTTTAAGGGTCGGATCAAGGGTACTTTTGAATTCTATAAAATGAATACTACAGGGCTGATCTTCCAAAGGAGTATTCCTGCTGTAACTGGATATGTACAAAAATTCGAAAATATTGGCAGCACCCAAAATCGTGGATTTGAATTGACCCTTTCCACCATTAACATGGACAAAGGAAATTTTTTCTGGCAGACTGATATCAATTTCGGCATCAACCGTGAAGAAATAACAGAACTTGTAAACGGTGAGGAAGATATGATTTCCAATAATCTTTTTATCGGACATCCCATCCACACCTTCTATGATTATGAGAATGACGGCATTTGGCAAAATACGGAAGCAGACTTAGAAGAAATGAGGCAATTCAATGAAAACGGCCATCGTTTTTATCCTGGAACGGTAAAGGTCGTTGACCAGAACGGGGATTACACCATCAATGCTGACGATCGTGTCGTAGTAGGAAGCCGACAACCTAAATGGACGGGAGGTCTCACCAATACATTTGGGTATGGGGACTGGACCTTGAGCTTTATGGCCTATGCGCGTATAGGTCAAACTTATATGGGAGGCTACCCACATTACGGGGGTATTTACCCCAATGGTCGATATGAAACCGATTTTTGGGACTGGGACAACCCTGGTGGTAAGTGGCCCCTTCCAATCATGGGGGCGAACGTAGAAAACATCAGTAGTTCCATGCAATTCAATGACGGTTCGTTTGTGGCAATCCGTCATATCACTTTGGGCTACCAATTCCCTACCAACATTGTTGAAAAACTATTCCTTTCCAACTTATCAATCAATGCACAGATAATCAATCCTTTCCTTTTCGGGGGTGAGGTTGTCGGCTGGGGTATCAATCCTGATGATGATAACTCCTGGGAACGAAGGAATGGCTCTGGTGATGTACTTGGTGGTATGAACAGCAATACCATTCTTCCCCAAAGTCTTGTATTCACTTTAAAGGCAGGATTTTAACCTAAAATAGCGACATCATGAAAAAATATAATTATATCATCACCATGATTTTGGCCATCGGGCTATTCTCATGCACAGATTTTCTAGAAGAAAAACAGGTTTCCAACCTCACACAGGATTATTACAATGACGAAAACGGTTTGGAATCACTGATCAACGGACTATATGTCTATGCAAGGGTAAAACATGAATGGGATGCCAATGGTGCTAGACTTACACAGGCAGAAACGGACGCCTACATGACCACTAATGCTTCATGGGCTAGAATGGAAAACGGTATTTATGGTAATGACCTGAGCAACATTGCTGGTAATGTCAACAATTATCTTGGATCAGCCAATTCAAGTTATGCACCGATGGGTGCCTACCCCCATATCAACAATTGCAACATTGCATTAGACATCATTGAGAATTCGGCTCCGGGAATCTATGGTACTGACCAAGAATTTGCTGACCAGAGAAAAGGGGAAGTCTTGTTTCTAAGGGCTTGGGCCTTCTACCTTGTATCCAATCAACTGGGCGATGTTCCTTTGCTATTGACTCCCAAAAGTGAAGATAACGGAATTTATTATTACCCCAAATCTACCCTTGAAGACATCTATACTCAGATTATTTCGGATGTCCGCTTTGCCTATGAGCACCTGCCTACCACTGCACCTAGGGGCAGGGTTACAAAATGGGCTGCTGGTCACTTTTTAGCAAAGCTTTACTTGAACAGGGCCCAGGCTGCCGGATTTCAAAATAATGGTCAGGAACACTTGGCCATGCTGTATAAAGGAAGTGTTACTACTGATCTGGATAGTACTATTTTCTATGCTTCTGAGGTTATTGATAATTCACAGGGCCTTGCCCCGGACTATTGGACTTTGTTTGATCCTGCAATTTCAGAAACCAATCCACATTCTGAAGTAATCTGGTCAGCACAATTTGACACCAATATTGGACTGAATGGAAGATTTGGAGGAAATCGATCAGTCAATTATCATGTTGGCAATTATACCCAAGAAAGTGGAGTTAGCAGGACTATGGAATATGGAAGACCGTTCGGTACATTCAAGCCCACTGATTGGGGCTATGATAACTTCAACAGCAAAATGCACGATTCAAGATATGCCAAAACGTTCAGACATGAATATATTAGCAACATGCCTAATGCCACATCCACTTCTTATAACTGGAATCAGACAAGTGCTAATTGGTGGAATGCAAACAAACCCGCTGATGCCCCAACGGTTTCTGCTGGAGAAAAGAGGATCAAACAAGGGGAATCTGCGTTGATTTACCTTGAAAACTCAAGAGAAGATGCCTTGGACTCCTTGACTGCAATGAGCCAGCCTTACCAGTTCATGGTTAGGTGGGTCCGTTCTGCTTCGACAGGCAACTACTATTACCGATTATTTATCAACGGTGCCAACATGGGTTTGGCTACTCAAACAGCCCCCTACCTTTCGGTCAAAAAGTACGTGGATCCATTGAGGGGAGGAAGTTCGGATGAGGGGAATTTCAACAGTGAACAGGGAACCAGGGATGCTATCTTAATGCGTTTGGCAGAAACCTACCTGATCAGGGCGGAGGCATACGGCAGAAAAGGAGATTATGGGTCCGCTGTCGCAGATATTAATGTCCTTAGAGAAAGGGCTGCTTACAAAGGTGGCGAATCCAGGCCTGGGGTACTGGTTCAATGGTATCCTGAAGCCAATCAACTAAGTCCAGTTGAGTTGGCCCCACCCTACCCAGCATCAGGAAATTCTTATAGTGAACTAGCAGTTACTGAAGCCTTTTTTACACCAGGTACAATAGAAGCAGAAAGAGAAGGATATATCCCTACAGTTGCCTCAAAAGAAGAAATGTTCATCCACTTTATTTACAATGAAAAGAACAGGGAGTTTTTGGGAGAGGGCATTATGTGGGAGGACCTTCACAACGCAGGTATACTTTACGATAGGGTTTATTACCACAACCAGATGGCGTCAAGTGCCTCAGGTCTTTGGCCTGTGGCAACAAATACAGGTGGCGGAAATGGTCAAGACGGAAATGGAAAAGGTCAATTACAGCCACACCACACATTCAGGGTATGGCCCTTTAACTACTTGGATCAATTGACAGATGAAAACGGCGATCCTTTAGGTCCTGATGAAAGATCAGCTTACCAGAATCCAGGTTATTGATAAAACCACTTAAAATTTCATAGGTTATTTTTAGACCTATTGGGGTTTGTTAAAAATTAAACCAGCCTTTTATGAAGGCTGGTTTTTTAATGTTTAATTCCAAAAATTGTAATTAAGTAATCTGTATATCCGCTATTTCACCAGTAAATTTACCCCTTCAAAACATTCTCTCAAAAACAGCTCAGATCTCACAGAAATGATTGTCTAAACCTTTCTACTGCCCCTCCTAGGCCCGTGGAATCTCCGTTGTGGGACGGACAGGCAGTGGGAGTCAGGTTACTGGTGTTAAAATGGTCCATATTAATGAATGTAACATTTTTAACATTGACTCTTTAACCCATATTTAACCCCTAGTTAAGCCGTGTTTATCCCGTGTTTTAGCCGTGTTTCTCTTATCAGTGATTCAGGCTTGTCTACACCTTAAGTCCTGGAAAAACTTGGGTACATACCTTTCAATATTTTGGTTATAAGACCCCTGTAGTAGTTTGTCAGAAAAAAACATTCTGTGTTGTATTCCCAAATTACTCTCTCTATAAATTCACTTTACAACATGAATTTCATAAACTTCACCAGACTTAGCGAGGAAATCTATAGCTTCACTTTCTGGGAATTCCATTTCAATTAATTGGGAAGAGTCTTTGATGATCTCTCCTCCAGATTTTACATACTTAAATAATTCATTAGGATTATCCCCCTTTGCCGCAATAGTTGATGCATTAATAACCTTCACAGGTTTATTGGTTCTGACCCTACAATTCCCCTCCAAAGAAGAATGGATAATAGCATGTGTCAATTCTCCATTTTCCCAAGCCAGGTCTATTTCAAAACCTCCTCTCGCCTTAAGTCCTTTTACTTGACCACTTTTCCAAGCTTTCGGTAACGCAGGAAGAAGATAGATTTCTCCATTATGACTTTGCACCAACATTTCCGCAATTCCAGCCGTAGCCCCAAAATTCCCATCAATCTGGAATGGTGGGTGCGCATCAAAAAGATTGGTATATGTTCCGCTGCGAGAACTCCCCTCTTCACCTTCTCTTACTAGTTGAAGAAGATTTGTTAACAATTTCAACGATTTATCACCATCATACAGCCTGGCCCATATATTCACTTTCCATCCCATAGACCATCCTGTTGCTTGATCACCTCTCCTAACCATTGATTGTTTGACTGCTTTAGCTAACTCCGGGGTATTCCACATATCAATCTGATTACCGGGATGAAATCCATACAAATGAGAAATGTGTCGATGATGAGGCTCTTGTTCCTCAAAATCAAATTGCCACTCTTGAAGCTGACCATACTTCCCTATTTGATAAGGTAATAATTTTTCCAGCTTTAAGCTTATTTCTTCCTCAATATCGGTATCATAACCAAGTTTCTGACAGGCTTCTAAATAACGTGAAAATGATTCTCGGATAATCGCCATGTCCATAGTTGGCCCAGGGCTTTGGGTAGAAAATTCTTTATCTCTAAAATAAAACTTGTTTTCTGGACTATGTCCAACGGGGGTCACCAAATAGCCTTCCCTGTTAGGCACCAACCAGTCTTTGTAAAATAACACTGCCCCTTCCAATAAGGGGAATATTTCTGTTTCTAAAAACTCTTTATCCCCTGTGAACAAATAACGCTCCCACATATGGCTCAGCAACCAACCTGCCGTCATTGGCCAAAAAGAACAGGCACATAAATCCACAGGTTCTGCATGCCTCCAAACGGTCATATTGTGATTGGCCACCCAACCTTGATTGCCAAACATATCCCTGGCAGTTACTTCACCATTAATGGCTAATTCCTTTATTGCTTGAAACAAAGGCTCATGACATTCTGAAAGATTGGTCAGTTCTGCTGGCCAGTAATTCATTTCTAAATTAATATTCATCGTATAGGCACTCGCCCATGGAGGGATGACTTCTGCATTCCAAATACCTTGTAAGTTGAGCGGTTGGCCACCTGGTCTGGATCCTGATATCATCAAATACCGACCAAATTGAAAGTACAAACCAACTAGTGATTGGTCTTGGCCATTTTGGAAAAGTTTTACCCTCTGGTCCGTTGGTAGCTTGGATTGCTTTCCAGGTTTCTCTATGCTTAAAGCAACTCGGTTAAATAGACCTTTATAATCAGCTAAATGTCGTTGACATAATTCATCATAATCTTTCTCTTTGACATCATTGAACAAGCCTTTCACTTTGGCCTCATAATCAACCCCTTCAAATGCTGGTGACTTATCAAAGCCATTATAACTGGTAGCGGCAGAAATAATAAACACAGCTTCATCAGCATTTTCTACATATGCTGCATCATCTTCGACTACTACCTTGCCTCCTTTATTTCTGGTTACCACTCTAGTGTCAAATGCCATCCCTAAACCAAAAACCTCTTCATCATACATGACTTGCTTGGCTCCTGGCTTTACCTTTCCTTCCTTATCAAATATTTCAGGGTATTTATGTTGATCCCCTTCCCTAATAACCCTTTCAAGGTCTCTTCTTAAGGCTATTCCCGGTGCTTTTCCTTGAAGAACGAGTTGATTCCCATCTTTAAAATTCTTGGCTGTGGGTTCATGTGGTGTTGAAAGGCTGACTTTACAGTTAATCATACCAGGTTTATCGGCACTTACTTTTACAACAATGATATGGTCAGGATAGCTGGCAAAATACTCCCTAGTATAATTTACCCCATCCACTTTGTATTTAACTGAAACTATCGATTTACCTAAATCCAAGCTTCTCTTATAATCTTTTACCTGTCCATCATGATCAAACTCCAACCATAAATCCCCCATGGGCTGAAAGCACTGCTGCGCTCTTCCCAACCAATCTTTCTGGATAATGTCCTGAGCCTTTTTATACTCACCATCTTCAAGCAACGCCATCACTTCAGGATAACGCTTTCGTACATTGATACTCTTAAATGTATAATCTGGATCTCCAGAATAAAGGGTAGCTTCATTCATTTGGATTCTCTCTTTTTCAACACCACCAAAGACCATTCCCCCCATAAAAGCATTTCCTATTGGGATGGCTTCTGTCCATTCCTTTGCAGGTTTGTCATACCAAACCTCTAAATCTTGCTTAATATTTGAGTTAACGGTGACTTTCTGGCCAAAAGAAGAAAATGAAACTAAAAAAAAGATAAAACAAATGGCTTTAATTTGGAGATACCGTCCTGTATAATTCATAATGTTCATTAATAAACCGATAAATAAAGTGCGCAGCCATTGGCCACGCACTGATAAGTGATTAAAATTAGGCCAGAAAGACCAAAAACTTAGTATCCATCTCAATTTATTTAGAAATATCCTGGATTTTGACTTAGCTGAGCCTCAGTATTGGTCTCAATTTCCCTAAAAGGAATAGGCCACAAATTTTGATGGTCAGAAATTCTATCTCCAGTTATAGGATTATATTGCTTTACTCTTTCAACGAGTTTGCCCAATCGCATAAGGGTCAGTAGACGCAGCTCTTCCCAGGCCAACTCTCTAGCCCGTTCATCCAAAATATAATCTATGTCCACTTCCCCAGCTGCAACAGGATTAGCATTGGACCTCGCTCTTACCACATTGATATCAGCAGCAGCACTGCTCTGATCTCCCTTGCCTAAATATGCCTCTGCACGTAAAAGGTAGGTTTCAGCTAATCGGAAAATGTACTGATCAGTGAAAGAATTATTGGAAGAATTATTAAGCAAGCCTGTTGCAGGGTCAAGCACAAATTCATCGGGAAAGTTATTAATAGGTGCTACTTTTGCAAAAATCACACTCCACCATCTATCTAAAGTGTTGGGGAAATTTTCTATCGCTCCACTTTCTACGATCTTTTGTCCATAATAAGCCGACTCAGGATTATTGGCCACAATATCCCTCATGATATTATTCCCTGAATTCCGGATATCATTGTCAAAATCACTTTCCCAAATTTGTTGTCTTACATATGGAGTAGGTGCATACCAGCCTATCCCCCGTCCTCCATATTGATTTGATGGACCAATAAAAAGATTTTTATCATCTGGATCTTTTAACTGCCAATACATGGGAATCAGAAACCTGGGCCAAGGGTTTCCAGCACCACCTCCATCAATCAAGTACTCATACTGCCTTACCCAGATTGACTCCATGTTACCACTGGTCCGGTTTTGATTATTTCTTCTGAAAAGGTCCCAGTAAACATCTCCTTCTTCATTCATTCTAGTACCAAACCTTTCGGTCATTAATCTGTAATTTGGATTATTGATCACTGCTGATGCCGCGGAGATAGCTGCATCCCAATCTTCGTTGATCAAATAAACCTCAGCCAATAAATGATTTGCCGCTGCTTTAGTCAGTCTTCCTGTTTCAGAAAGCTCTGTAACCTCTGGTAAATTGGAAACTGCAAATTGCAGATCAGTGACAATTTGTGAAATTACTTCATCTTTTGTGGCTCTGGTAAAATCTCTTCTAGGACTTGTTACCTCTTCCAAAATAATGGGAACTCCTCCATATAAGATGACTAAGGTTCTATAAGCCAAGGCTCTAAAAAACATGGCTTCTGCTTTGTACGTATTTCTCTCAGCTTCAGAGGTAAATCCAATATTTTCTGCATCTATTCTACCTATAACTACATTGGCATCAAAAACCATTCGGTATAAATTTCCCCAAACATTATTGACTACAGAAGTCGTTGGAGTAAGTTTATCAGTATAGAGGTTTAGATCATGAGTAATATCAATAGCATCCCATGCAATATCAGTAGGATAATGCATTGCCCTTCCTTCATTACTGTTTATGTTTAATAGGGTTGGGAAAACATTTTCATAGATTCTGGCCACAGCTGCATTAAAATCAGAGGGTTTGGAAAATGAATTACTTGGTGTGTAGAAATCAAGAGGCTCTTCTTCCAACCATTCTGATTCATTACAAGAAACACTTGCGATCAATAGCAAGATGGGCAGTATGATTTTATATCTTCGTTTCATGGCTGTTCTATTAAAATTCAATGTTTAAACCTAGGGTATAATTTCTCATTAATGGAACACCAGCCACCAAACCTACTCCGGTTTCAGGGTCCCAACCTTCCCACTTGGTCCAAGTGGCTAAGTTCTTACCACTCAGGTTAACTTTGAGATTTCGGATGTGTAACCTCTCCAAAAACTCAGAGTTAAAATTGTAAGCGATCGAAACATCCTGCAGTCTCACAAAATTTCTCTGGTCATATGGCCTTCCATCAAAGCTGGATGGAGTATCCAACCTTCTATATTTGGCATTTGGATTCTCTGGCATCCAGTAATCAAAAGCCATGGCGTTGGAATAGGATAATTGATCCTTCTTAAACAAAGCTCCGTCTTGATAGGGGCTTCCATCTGCATAGTAATAGTCTTTTCCTCCTTGGATTGAATTAATAAATACATAAACAGAGAAGTTCTTGTATCTAAAAGTATTGCTGATCCCAAATCTGTAGGATGGATCTCTGTATCCAAGGATCTTTCTATCATCAGGTGTAATCGTACCATCTCCATTCGCATCATCCAATTTATAGGTTCCAGAGAAGAAGCCATCCGGAACTTCATCTTCCAACTGCCACATACCTATTACCTCATAGTCAAATACTACATTTTGAGGTTCACCTATAAAGAGTTGATTGGAGACAATATCATCCTCTTTTCCATCCCCATTATTATCCGCTCCCAGTATAGAAACTATTTCGTTTCTATTTCGTGAGATATTGAACCCTGTTTCAAGGCTCATATCGGAATTTTGGATGATTCTTCCATTTAATGCCAATTCTAAACCGTGGTTTTTAACATTTCCGATATTGGTAGAAATGCTGGAAAAACCTGTAATGATTGGAATCTGAATATCATACAATATATTTTCAGTGTTATTTCTGTAATACTCTATATTACCATATAGCCTTGATTTAAGTAGTTCAAAATCAAACCCAATATTTAATCCAGTGGTAGTTTCCCATTTTAGGTTATCGTTTGCCATACTTGAAATCCATTGACCGATAGTGGCACTTCCGCCATCTCCAAAAACTATACTTTGGGTTGACCCCATTCGTGCCAATGTTTGATAACGAGAAAGCCCTCTTCTACCTGTTTGCCCATAAGAAACCCGAAACTTTAAATAATCTATTCCACTGTATTCCATAAAGCTTTCCTCACTCATCACCCAACCAGCTGCAATGGAAGGAAATATACCAAACTTGCTATTTGAGCCAAAACCGGAAAACCCATCCCTCCTCACAGTTGCGGTAAGCATATACCTATCGTTAAAAGTGTAGATTGCCCTTCCCATAGTATATAAACTGGTCTCTTTTTCTGCGCCAGAACTAAGTGAGTTTAATGTTGGATCACCAGCATCCAATTTATTATAGCCTAAAGTTGGGTTGACAAAGTTTTGGGCCGAGGAATTCGTGTAATTGGTCTGGATATTTTCCACTCCATAAAGAAGAGTAACATTCAGCTTATGGCTATCATTAAAGCTTCTTTTATAAGAAATGATATTGTCAAAAATATAACTATACCTTTCATTCCTGTTTTTATATCCTGAACCAGTATAATTTGCACCCCAAGGATTAAATTGATTATGGATATTATTAATATAATTATTACCAAAATTCAACCTGTAATTAAAGCCATCAAGAAATGGGAGTTGTACATCAAAATGAAAATTACCAAACAGGTTCAACCGCTTCTCTTCATCATCTATTTGATATTGTAAAAATGGATTCAAACCTGTACCATTAGGCTCTAACACATAATCACCATTGTCATCATATAATGGAGCGAATGTCTGTAAGTGAAACACTGCACCTACACCTGGTGACACACCAGAATAATCACTTGAGGTCAAAAATGTCTCCATTCCAAATTTTAACCAGTCTGTAATTTTAGTATCCATATTGATATTCAGACTGATTCTCTGATAATCATCATTCTTGATAAAGCCTTTCTGATCTAAAATGCCGGCTGAAACAAAATAACCGGAATTTTCAGATCTACCTCTGATGCTTATATCATGTTTATTGATATGTCCATCACCAGTCAACATCCCCCACCAATCATTGTCTAAATTATTTTCATACCCTTCTGAAATTTGTAGCGTTTTTAAAAATGGGACAACTGAAAAATCTTGGTTAGGTGTAAGGTACTCAGGACCAATCCTACTATCCGTCCAATACACATCATCTAAAAAAGCTTTGCTTTCAGCGGTATTAAAAGGCTCAAGTGTTTTGGAAGGCACTTGAAGAGAGAATTGGCCAGAGTAATTAATAATGGGCTTTCCTTCTTGCTTTCCCTTTTTGGTAGTAACTAATATGACACCATTTGAAGCTTGGGATCCATACACTGCAGCAGCACTTCCATCTTTTAATACTTCTACAGACTCTACAGAGGCGGGATTGATATCCACCATACTTCCTCGGTAGATTATTCCATCTAAAACAATTAAAGGCGCATTGTCCCCGGCAGAGCTTGATAAAGTATTTTGGCCCCTAATGTCAATCCTAGGGTTAGCACCTGAACTTGTTGTTGCACCTACATTTAATCCTGGTACCCTACCTTGCAGTGATTGGAAGAGATTTACATTGGGTAATTCTTCTTGCTGCTTTACATCAACACTGGCTACAGCTCCAGTTAAATCCCTCTTTTCTACTGTACCATATCCAATAACCACCACTTCATCTAAAGACTGAGTATCCAGGGATAGTGTTACATCCAATTCTGTCCTACCATCTACAGGAATCTCCTGTTTCATATACCCAATGAATGAATAAACGAGTATACCATCGTCCGGTACATTCTCAATGAAATAGTTTCCGTCTAAATCTGTCACTGTTCCTGAAGAAGTACCTTTTATTAAAATACTGACTCCGGGTATAGGTTCGTTATCCTCATCCCTTACTGTACCTTTGACGGTTAGCGCAACATTAATATGTTGTTCAACTTTAGGCTGTAAAGACCTCTTGACACTAATGCGGTCGTTAACCTGTTTGAATTGTAGTTGGTATGATTCTGCGAGCAAATACAATACACTCTCTAATGTTTCATTTTTTACAGAAAGTGTAATGGGTAAAACTTCCTTGACCAAGTTCTGCTCATAAAAAAAGGAGAATTCAGTTTGAGTACCGATTTTTTCAAAGACCTTATCAATGCTCGTTTGTTTGACGTCAAATGAAACTTTGACTTTGGACATATCGGTTTTGAATTGCGAATCAGTAGATGCCAGCGCATTGTAAGAACAGACAACCATCAAAAGGTAGGCTATAATAAGCTGATAGCACCTACCTTTTGGAATTAGCAATGGTATTAAATGTTTCATACTTAGTTATTTTGGTTGAAAATGAATGATTATTAGGTTCTAAAGTCAATAGTGACATGTTCTTGCTGTATCTGAAAGCTGAAATCCAGAGAATATTTCATGGTTTCTAACACATTTTTCAAGGTCTCTTGCTTGAATTCGCCGTTTATTAATGGTGTTTTGGCATCCTGTCCTAATACCTTGATATCCACTCCATACCAGCGTTCGAGTTGCTTCACGACCTCAGAAAAAGGAATTTTCTCAAAGAATAAGACGCCTTCTTTCCATTGAAAATGTTTTATGTTTTTTCCTTTTTGCTTAACCAAATGGTTGGATTCATTTACCAAAGCCTCTTCACCGGGATTGAGGAATATTTTCTCATCCTTGGATTGTTCTAATTGATGTCTTATTTCCACCTTACCTGTGGTCAGGTAAACTTCGGTTGGGAAAGAGCGATAAGCTTTGATATTAAAGGAAGTTCCCAATGCAGTGGTCAATAATGTCCCACTAGTAACCTTAAAAGGCCTCAGGGTGTCATGCGCCACGTCAAAAAATGCTTCACCCTCCAACACCACATTTCTATGTGTAAGGCCAAAGCCGGTTTTATTAAACTCCAATTGGCTATCGGCATTAAGTATGACGGTGCTCCCATCAGGAAGATGAATCTTGGATTTTTGACCTTTAGCATTGGAGCGGACGACCCATTCTTCATGAGCTACACTAACTGGATCAGACTTCTTGAAAATTAAATCCTTATAAATCCCTCCAGCAATTAATGTGACCAACAGGACCACAGCTATTTTAAGAATCCAGGATATATTATTGTCTCTTGGTAGGTTTCTTTCCTGCTGAGCCCTTCTCTTTGTTTTTTTTAAGCTTTCCTTTATATGAACGCGAATCTGCTGCTTTTTGTCATCGCCCAGCGGAACGGTCTCTTCTCTGAGGTTTTCGAGGATGGTTTTAGCCTCGCGAAGGGTGACTACTTTGTCTGGATACTTTTCCATCCATCGGATCCAAAACAAATTCAGGTGTCTTGGCTCATTGTCCATCACCCATTTCCTGAAGTCATCGTCCTCCAAAAAATCTTCTACTGTATTGATGTGGTCTTTCAATTGGCTCCTCCCCTTTATTTAATAGAGGGAGCAACTGCTTCGATCTAACAAAAATTATTGAAAAAAATATCGAAAATATAAATCAGCATAACCATCTTATATTTAAAACTGTATTTTTTGAAATCCTGTTTAAGAATTTTAATGGCCCTGAAGATCATATTATACAAGGTTGGAACTTGGATATTCATAATTTCAGCAACTTCCTCATAAGACATACTGTCAATATATCGCAAATGTAATGCTTCCCTTTGACGCTTGCTAAGGTGCTCCATTGACCTACGCAGAAGATCCATCTTACCATTTGATATTTCATCTTCTATAATCACAGCTTCGCTATTATTAGCTATGCTCATGGAACATGATGTTTTCTCCAAGAGGGTAATCTTACTAGCTTTTTTCACTTGTAAAAGCAGCTCCCGCTTAAAGGTTCGCAAGACATAAAACTTGAAAGATTCTGTTATGATAATTTTCTGGCGGTTTTCCCAAAGCCGTGTAAATACTTCTTGAATGGAATCTTCTATCAGATCAAAATTTTGCGTAATTCGTTGTGCGTAGCGATACAAATCATCGACTCTATTGTCATAAAGAAACATAAAAGCATCTTCATTATTTAGCTTGACATATTCCCATAGTTCCTTGTCTGTGGAGTTTTCAAACTTTTGATTCATGGTGATTGGGTTTACTTATTACAATCTAGGTCATTTTACCCAGATTATTCAGAAGTATTTTACCCTAACCAAATATTATTTTTGCCATAAAGAATTCAACACAAAAAAAACCGATCTTATTTAAAAAATCGGTTTCATTTATATATTTGGATTATAAACACATTAAAAAACTTCGCTGGCTACCTTATGAACAGTAGCTGCTTTACTCATCGTATAGTAATGTAAACAGGGCACTCCAAAATCCACCAATTCCTTACTTTGTTGGATGGCCCATTCTATACCTACCTGCCTTACATCTGCATTGGTTTTGCACTTCTCTAACTCATCCATCAGGGCATCGGGCATATCCAAAAAGAATATACTTGGTAACACTGTAATCTGTCCTAGTGTAGTGATAGGTTTCAACCCAGGAATGATCGGAACGGTAATACCTGCTTCCCTAACACTTTTCACAAAATCGAAATACTTTTGATTGTCAAAAAACATTTGGGTCACAATATACTCCGCTCCTGCATCTACTTTGGCTTTTAAGTTCTTCAGATCAAATTTGAAACTAGGTGCTTCAAAGTGTTTTTCTGGATAGCCAGCTACGCCAATACAAAAATCCGTCTGAAAGCCCGTTTCAGTTTCTTCGTGCAAATACTTTCCATTATTCATTCCCACAATCTGGCTGACCAGTTCATTGGTATAGTTATGACCATTTTCTTCAGGAACAAACCTGCCTTCAGACTTGGGTGCATCACCTCTTAGCGCCAAAACATTTTCTACACCTATAAAATTAAGGTCAATTAAGGCATTTTCGGTTTCTTCTTTGTTAAAGCCACCGCAAAGGATATGAGGAACTGCATCCACCTTGAACCTGTTCATCAATGCCGCACAAATCCCTACAGTACCGGGACGCTTTCTGGTGCTTACTTTTTCAAGCAGGCCATTTGGGTGCTTTTTATAAACATACTCTTCACGATGGTAGGTCACATCGATAAAAGGAGGATTAAATTCCATTAAAGGAGAAATGCCATCCAGCATTTCATTCAAGCTTTGTCCTTTTAGAGGAGGAAGAATTTCAAATGAAAAAAGTGTTTTTTTCGATTGTTTGATGTGTTCTGTTACTTTCATGGGTATTTATGGTTGTCACATAACGTGAAGTGCTTTTATATATTTTTTTAAAAAGCACTTCACGTGGTATTGTCTAAGCTAATGATTATTCCATTACAGGATTAAGGCTAGGATTGTAAGCCAAATTAGGACTGAGCCACTTTTCAGCTTGCTCCTTGGAAACTCCTTTACGCTGCGCGTAACTTTCCACTTGATCTTCTCCTATCTTGCCCAGACCAAAATATTTACTATCAGGATTTCCAAAATAAAATCCACTTACAGAAGAAGTTGGTATCATGGCAAAGCTGTCTGTAAGACTAACGCCAATTGTATTTTCTACATCAAGCAGCTGGAATAAAGTGATTTTCTCGGAATGTTCAGGACAGGCTGGATAACCTGGTGCAGGACGAATGCCTTTATAAGCTTCTTTGATCAAGGCATCATTGTCAAGACTTTCCTCTTTGGCATACCCCCATAGATCTTTTCTAACCACTTCATGCATGTATTCAGCAGCCGCTTCCGCTAATCGGTCACCTAAGGCTTTGAACATAATTTCATTGTAGTCATCACCAGCAGCCTTGTAGGTTTCTACCCTATCATCCATTTTCAAACCAGCCGTTACTGCAAAACCTCCAAAGTAATCTACTTCATCAGGATGCAAGTAGTCTGCTAAAGATCGGTTTGGCACACCTTTGCCTTTTTTCCCTTGTTGTCTTAGGAAATGGAACTGGGTTGAAGTTTCTTGATTATTTTCATTTAGAATGGTAAGGTCATCTCCGCTTCTCAGAACAGGAAATAATCCCACAACTGCCTTGGCTTCAAGCCATTTTTCTGCTATGATTTTATCGAGCATCAAATTCGCTTCATCATAGAGTTTTTGCGCTTGTTCTCCCACTACCTCATCCTTGAGGATTTTTGGGTATTTGCCTGCTAGCATCCATGTACTAAAGAAAGGAGTCCAATCTATATAATTTCTTAAAACCTCAAGGTCAAGATTTAAAATAGTCTTCCCCAGTTTTGTGGGTTTCACAGGTTTATAATTCTCCCAATCAATAGTGGTAGGGTTGGCTTTTGATTCCTCATAAGTGGCCAATTGCTTGGCTTCTTGCTTGGCTTGGTGCGCTTCACGCAATTCTGCATATGTTGCCTTGATCTGCTGATGATAAGCGCCCCGTGTTTCTTCGCTGATCGCTTCACCTGCCACAGGAACAGATTTGGAAGCATCCAAAACGTGAACCACCGTACCACTGTAAACAGGATCTATTTTAACAGCGGTGTGGATTCGGCTAGTTGTCGCTCCACCAATCAACAATGGAATTTTAAGTCCTTGTCGCTCCATTTCAGAGGCTACATTGACCATTTCATCCAAGGAAGGTGTAATCAAACCACTCAATCCAATGATGTCCACTTTATTCTTAATCGCTTCACCAATAATGGTTTGGGCATCCACCATTACACCCAAATCTATGATCTGGTAGCTATTACAAGCCAATACAACCCCTACGATATTTTTACCAATGTCATGAACATCTCCTTTTACGGTGGCTAGCAAAACCTTTTTGATGGAACTTTGACTTTCATTGAAATCGGCATCTCCCGCTTTGGGCATAAATGGCTCTAAATAGGCAACCGCCTTTTTCATCACTCGAGCAGACTTCACCACCTGAGGTAAGAACATCTTTCCTGAACCAAAGAGATCACCTACCACATTCATCCCATCCATCAAAGGTCCTTCTATTACTTTCAAAGGACTCTTTAATTCTTGACGTGCTTCTTCAGCATCTTCCACAATATGGTCGATAATTCCTTTGACCAAAGAGTGTTCTATCCTTTTGGCCACAGAATCTGACCGCCAAGCTTCACTCACTGCTTCTTTCTTACCAGTAGACTTAACAGTTTCCGCGAAATCAAGCAATCTTTCGGTAGCATCCTCCCTTCTGTTCCAGATCACATCTTCCACATGCTCGAGCAAGTCTTTTGGAATATCATCATACACTTCCAGCATAGATGGATTTACAATACCCATATCCATACCATGTTGGATCGCATGGTATAAAAATACCGCATGCATGGCTTCCCGAACAGGGTTGTTTCCTCTAAAGGAGAAGCTGACATTACTGACCCCACCACTGACTTTGGCACCGGGTAAGTTTTCCTTGATCCACTTGGTAGCTTTAAAAAAGTCAATAGCATTGGTCTTATGCTCATCCATTCCAGTTGCTACTGGAAAAATATTTGGATCAAAGATGATGTCTTGCCTATTGAATTTCACTTCATTCACAAGAATATCATAACTTCTTTTACAAATATCAATTCTTCGCTGATAGGTATCGGCTTGCCCCTCCTCATCAAAGGCCATCACCACCACTGCAGCTCCAAACTTTTTAATGGTTTTAGCCTGGTGGATAAACTCTTCTTCTCCATTCTTTAAACTAATGGAGTTTACAATTCCTTTTCCTTGGATGCACTTTAGTCCTGCTAAAATGATATTCCACTTTGAGCTATCTACGACAATAGGAATTCTACTGATTTCTGGTTCTGAAGCCAAAAGATTTAGGTACCTGACCATGGAAGCTTCTCCATCCAACATACCCTCGTCCATACATACATCAAGGACCTGTGCGCCGCCCCTCACTTGGTCGAGCGCTACTTCCAAGGCCTCATCGAATTGCCCATTTAAAATTAATCGGGCAAACTTCTTTGAACCCGTCACATTGGTCCGTTCACCAATATTGACAAAATTCAACTCAGGTGTAAATACCAAAGGCTCAAGACCTGAGAGTTTGAGTAAATTGTTATTAATTTTATTATCCATTCCCACTATTCTTCTATTGCAAATGCCAATTTTCGGGGTTTATACTTTTTACTTATCTCAGCGATGGTTTGGATATGTTCTGGTGTTGTGCCACAACATCCTCCAAGGATATTGATCAATCCATCTTTCAGGAATTCCTCAACCTGATCAGCCATCTCTTTTGCCGTTTGATCATACTGACCAAATTCATTTGGTAGGCCTGCATTGGGATAAGCACTTACATAAAATGGTGCTTTTTCAGCCAGAACCTTTAAGTAAGGTCTTAACTCTTTAGCGCCCAAAGCACAATTCAACCCAATACTGATCAAAGGCACATGTGAAAGTGAAATCAAGAATGCTTCGGTAGTTTGTCCAGACAATGTTCTTCCTGAAGCATCTGTGATGGTGCCAGAAATCATAATAGGTATTCCACCTTCTTCAGGGTTCAAAGGAATCCCCTTTTCCTCAAATACTTCCTGAATGGCAAACAGGGCAGCTTTGGCGTTAAGCGTATCGAATATAGTTTCCACTAATAATATATCGGATCCACCATCCAACAATCCTCTAACTTGCTCGGCATAGGCTTCAGCCAATTGGTCAAAATTAATCGCCCTGAAACCGGGATCATTAACATCTGGAGAGATGGAAGCAGTCCTATTTGTTGGGCCAATAGCCCCAGCAACAAACCGGGGTTGATCTGGTGTTTTTTCCGATTGGGCCAAAGCCACTTCCTTTGCTATCTTGGCAGACTCAAAATTCAGTTCATAGGCCAAATGAGAAAGGTCATAATCATCTTGAGCAATGGTCGTGCTGCTAAAAGTATTGGTCTCCAAAATATCAGAACCTGCATCCAAGTAAGCTTGGTGAATTGCCCTGATGATATCCGGTCTGCTCAATGACAATAAATCATTGTTCCCTTTGAGTGGTTTAGGGTGATGCTCCAATGCCGAAGTTCTAAAATCCTTCTCTTCCAACTTGTAACGTTGGATCATAGTCCCCATGGCACCATCGAGAATTAAGATTTTCTTTTGAAGTTGTTGAAGTAATATGTCAGTTCTTGTATTCATGCTCTTCAATTAATTAAAAGCTTTATCGAGCAAAGAACCGGTAGAAAAACGTAGAAAATATTCTATCGCTCATCTTTTCCTGTCTTTCTCAGGATGGGAGTTAGCACCTTGTTGTTGCAGGTTGCTAAGACGTCATCGGGCCCTTCCCTCAGTCTTTCTCGATAAGCAAATCCAAAGTTAACAGGAAATGATGGAAAACAATTGCAATAATCAGAATTTATTTAAGGATTCGTCAAGCGAATTGCTAATGGCGTTAAATGCATTGCCTATTTCTGCCTTATGGCCTAACACCTACTCCTAACTGCAAATAGGGTGAGCTCATGTATTGGGACATACTGACATCCCCCAGTTTATATTTTCCAATAGGAAGCTCGTAACCTCCATTAAGTGATAATACGAGATCAACTTTATCCTTCTTGGATAGGGACAATGCATAAGCCAGATATACTTCAGGTTTGGCCATCATTCCACCTTTTCGGAGTTCTCCATCATAATCAGGAATATCAATCAATTCTGGAAAAGGAACTTTCCTCTTATGCATCAATGAATACCTCAAATTAGCATAGCCCAAACCTCCCAATAATCCTACTTCCCAATCATTCAAATCGATGATTTTTTGTCCCATATTCCCATAAACTCTCACACTGTTTAGACTCTGCAGATAGTTCTCGTTAGCATTGCCATGCATGGTTACATTATAGACATCCAGTCCATATAGGAACCCTCTGTTTTCACCAAGAATCTTCAATCCAAGGTTTTGAGGAACTCCTGAAAGCTCTTTGTAACCATTATCTCTTAAATGTTGATTTAAAGCGTTCGGTTTACTGAAATGCTGACCATAAATAAAATGAATACCTAAAGAAGCATCTCGGTAAAAGTAGTTTTCTTCAGGCAAGGTAATCCCTGCTCCTATTCGGATGAATGCTCCACTTTGAAGATTGTCGAAAGTAAACCCATTGATTTTCCATGATTCTTCAAAAGGATTGAAGGAGTAACCGACTTTGGCAATGAGGGAAATTTCCTCTTCACTTGGTAAGATATTAAGGTCATAGCCCACTTCAAAACCAATTTCTGTTAGAAAACCACCCAACTTATTACTTCCCTGTGTGATATCATTTTTCCTTAAAATGAATCCATTGGCAGGATTATCCAAAAAATCATCCAGCGTATAATCATTGACTTCTTTAAGCATTTGAAAGTTCAAATATCCAACTCCCATGGACATATAGTGGATCAAATGGAATTTTCCTTCTTCCGTAAAGCTATAGCCTACATTTAGAAACAACCTGGTCGTTCTATAATCCAAGGTATAATCACCATACATGCCATTGGCACCATTGTTTTGGTAAAGCTCCGCTCCCACAATAAAATCATTGAAGCGGCTCTGGTAAGCCAGCCCATAAGTTCTATAATTGTTTGGAAGAGGCTCTTCTCCCCTGTCTTCCAAAAAGTCATCCAAGCCCTGTAGGTTTGCGCCAGAAGTTCCAAAAAACACATTGAAGGTAGTCCTCTGATAGCGGTTTAACCCTTGGGCAAAAATACAGTGGGTGCTGATGATCAAAACAAAAACAAAGGCGACAAGTCTCATGAGTTGCAATTTCCCCACAAAAATAAAATTATAATAATTCAATACGATACTTTTCTTATCCAAAACCTAAACTTGAATCTAGTTAAAAGAATGGGTAATGCTGCATTTGAGCGAGTAATAGTTGAAACTTTAGCAAAGCTTGTGCCTAAACCTATTATCAAGTAGGCCTAAAAATCATTTCATTTTATTAACTTCAGCAAGAATTTCACAAATAATCTTTTTACCATTAAAATGAACAAAATGATTACAACAACAACACCATCAGTTGAAGGACATGAGATCAAGCGTTATTGCGGAATTGTGACCGGTGAAACCATCATTGGGGCCAATGTATTTAGAGACTTTTTTGCGAGTATTACAGATATCGTCGGTGGCCGCTCTGGAGCTTATGAAAAAGTTCTGAAAGAAGCCAAGACCACTTCTTTGGCAGAAATGGAAATGCAGGCAAGAGCGTTTGGTGGAAACGCTGTAGTGGGAGTTGACCTTGACTATGAAACCATAAGAGATGGCATGTTGATGGTTACTGCCAGCGGAACGGCTGTGGTAATTGAACCGAAATAATAAAAAAAGCTATCCCTAAAATCGGGATAGCTTTCCTTCTTTTGACCAATTGGATTACTTGTGGGCATCCAAAGCCATTTTTAGTTTCATCTTGTCAGCCTTTTTAATTACCTCATTGCTGACCACTACCACAGGTCCTGTTTTACAGAAGTCCATACATTTTGTCTTTACTAATTTGTATTTCCCCTTATGGTCATCCAATTTAATGACATCTTTGGCCTCTTTTAATAGTCCTTTGCAACCATTCTTTTTACAGTCTGAGCCAGTGCAGACAAATATGAATTTTCTATAAAGCGCCATATTCTACAGGTTTGATACCAATTGCAACAGTAATCCGCACAAATAAGCTCCATAAGTTCCTGCTGCATAACCAAACACTGCTAACAAAACTCCTACAGGAGCCAAGGATGGATTAAATGCTGAAGCCACGATAGGTGCTGAGGCAGCTCCTCCTACGTTGGCCTGTGAGCCCACAGCAACAAAGAAGAAAGGTGCTTTGATAAAATATGCCACAATGAGCATGATCACAATGTGAAAAACCATCCAAAGTCCTCCTACTACAAACAAGGTTGGGTTATCCAATATAGCAAATAAATCCATTTGCATACCCACAGTCGCAATCAATACATAGAGTAAAACACTTCCTAAACGGCTTGCTCCAACACCTTCCAAATTTCTGGCTTTGGTAAATGACAAAATCAAACCACCGGTGGTCGCTATGACCACGATCCAGAAAAATGCAGAGTCCAAGGAGTACTTTTCCAGTTCAGGATAATTTGTTCCTATCCAAGGCGCAATAAAATCAGCCAACCAATGGGAAAGCCCAGTGATTCCAAAACCTACCCCCAATACCAACAAGGTGTCAGTCATATTCGGAATCTTCATAATACTTCCTCTATAAGCTTCTACTTTCTTTTGGAGCTCAATGATGGAAGAACTGTCTGCTTTGAATATTTTATCTATTCTGTCTGGATTTGCTGCCCAATACAGCAAAAATGCCAACCATAAATTGGCCATAACCACATCCACAGCAATCATCTGACTGAATAATTCAGGACTGGCTCCAAAGGTCTTTAGCATAGCAGTTTGATTGGCTCCCCCGCCGATCCAACTCCCAGCTATCGTTGCCAAACCTCTCCAAACTTCGTCTGGACCTGCTCCCCCTACAACTGAAGGGTCAAATACTGAAACCGTCAAAACAGCCAGAGGGCCTCCCAAGATTATGCCGAAAGTTCCAGCCAGAAACATTATCAGCGCTTTAGGACCTAATTTAAGAATAGAATTAAAGTCAATACTCAAAGTCAAAAGCACCAATGAAGCAGGAAGTAAATACCGAGAAGCCACTTGGTACAAATTGGAACTTTGCCCTGAAATAATTCCAAGTGTATTTAAAATGGATGGAAGAAAATAACAGAGCAATACAGTAGGTACTATCCGATAGAATTTTTGCCAAAAAACTTTTTTGCTGCTTGCTGTACCAAATACCAATGCCAATATGACCATTAGAATTCCTAATACTACAGCGTCATTGGTAATTAAGGGAGTAGATTCCTGCATGGATTTTAAATTATGAAAACAATTTATCCCACAAAAGAAGTAAAACCTAAAAGAAAAAAAAATTAACCCTTGTTTTATGTGCTTTTAAAATTCTTACGATAAGAATCTTTCTATCCTTACTTTTGTTCCCAAATGGTCATTAATTCTCCAAGCATCATAGCGGTTGCTCCCCAAATCGTTTCTTGATCGATATCAAAATATGGAGCTTTAATCTTAGCTCCACGAGCAAGCACAAAATCCTTTTCTTTGCGGATATTATGATCAACCAAAACACTAAAGTCACAAGTAATGACTCTAGCCACCTCTCTAGGGTCTGGCTTAAATACTGGAACTGAGCGCATAAAGCCAATGTAAGGCGTAACCAAAAAGTTGCTTGGGGGAATAAATAACTGTGAGAGTTTACCCAATAATTGAATTTGAGCACGGTCAACTCCAATTTCTTCCTCTGTTTCCCTTAATGCCGTTTCTTGTAGATTTTGATCTGATTCTTCCCATTTCCCTCCTGGAAAAGAAACTTGCCCACTATGCGTTCCATCATACTCAGGCCTTTTGATAAAAGGAACCATGCAACCATTTTCTCCGGGGTACAGCAATATCAACACCGCTCCCTTTCTGGCATTTTTTAAGTCCTGTTGTGCAAACCGAGCCTCATTCAAGGGCTGAGGAGCCATTACAATTTGGCCTTTCCTCCCTGGCAATGGGTATTGAAGTTTATTTTCAATGATATCAATTACTTCTTCTAGTTGCATATATGCTCAATTTTCCAACCCTCTAACAGATTATACTTTACTTTAATTCCATAGTTAAATGCTCTCCAAGTAACTAGGAAAATAATAAAGATGAAGATGGATCAAAAAAGTTTAGGCGAAAAATTGCTTGCATAAACTTATACATTTGGTTGATTTGGGTATTTCTTTCAAACTGAAATTGGAACTGTGGGTATATCATTAAAGTGTGATTCAATAAAAACCTTCAGGAATTGGAAAATTTATTGTTTTTTTTCTTACTGAATCACAGAAGATTAGTTTATGATATACCCAACAAATCAAAATAGCTATAATTAATTCAGTTTCTAAGTTTGTAAAAATGAATAATAATCTTTTATATTTGCATCGCTTTAAGGGGGAAACGGCAAGTGTTTTTCTAGCAGCACAGAGAGTTGGGTGAGTGGCTTAAACCAGCAGTTTGCTAAACTGTCGTACGGGTCAAACCGTACCGGGGGTTCGAATCCCCCACTCTCTACATCAAAGGATTCATCAGAATCCTTTTTTTATTAAAAGTTCGGGGTGTAGCGTAGCCCGGTCATCGCGCCTCGTTTGGGACGAGGAGGTCGCAGGTTCGAATCCTGCCACCCCGACAAGATTCAGATCAAAAAGAACCAAAACCCTCTAAATGGTATGTTTAGAGGTTTTTTTATTTTTTAATGACCCAAAAAACATCAAGATATATCATAATGTTTGTGCCCTATTCGTGGCCCCATTTAAAATTATATATTTGGGGCACAGAATGTGATTTAACCTACTATATTTCAAAAGGTTATCATTTTGTAGTTGAAGTTAAATTTATTCGTATGAAGGCCTTTGATTCGGTTTTATCCGACTCGCTTTTGTGCCCCATTTCAGACCAAATCATCTTGAACTAAAATGAATGAACATGAAAAGCAATTTTAACACCTTTGGAGTAATTTTCTTTATTAAGAAATACAAAGCAAAAAACGGACGAGCACCTATTTATGCAAGAATAACGGTTGATGGCCGCCGAGCCGATTTTTCAGTTAGGAAGTCAATTGAACCAAGATTTTGGAATGGTATGAAAGGGTTAGCGAAAGGCTCAAATCCTGAAACTATTAAATTCAATCAGTTCATTGAGAGTATTAGATCAAAAATTGTAACACTGTATCAGGATACCATTATTAGGAATGAAACCCCAACTGCTGAAGATTTAAAAAATAAATTTTTAGGAATAGAAAAAATTGAACACTCTCTTTCTTCGATTTTCACTTACCACCGTGAAATGCTTATACCATCTCCTCACAAGAGATAATTTCCCTTTTTAAACTAAGGCCATCCCATCCAAGTCCTACTTTCGAAACATATACTGGATTGGCACTAATACGCTGAGTATGTAAATCAATAGCTCCACGCGGACCGAGTACATTTACACGGTTTAAATCAACTAACAATCTCTCTTTTGAAATTTTACCTGATTTCTCCTCTAGGCTATTTCTAAGCAATAGTCCTACTTCGTAAGCCAACAAGGCATAGCCCTCTGGAGCAGACCCGAAATTATTATGATAATTCTCCACAAACTCTAAGTTGGCTTCATTATCTATTTCTTTAAACCAAGTAGATGCAGAAAAAATATTTCGACTACTAACCTCTAAAACTTTCATAGTGCTGGTGTCTGAAAAATAAGGTATAAAAGAAACCTTAACGACTTTTGAAAATTTTTCTTCTTTTAAAAGTTTTATGAACTTGGAAAAAATGGAATGAGAAGCAGTTAGTATGTGAATATGCCTGGGACGGTGTTGTTGAGCAAAATTCAGGACTTCCTGTATATCCTCTTCTCCGTATAAGTAGCCTAACATATCCCCGGATATGTGCTGCATTAATTTTTTTGACATCGTACCCACTCCTTTTTCTTCTACCCTATCTAAGCAAACACAAGTTTGATCCAAAAGATCCTTTGCAAAATTACTCAGTACATACTGACTGGAACTTAAATCCAAACTATTCAAAAAGACATTGGAAAGCTTCTTTTCCTTTATCACATCCCTACAAGCAGCTAAATTAAAGATTACGACAGGTCTTCCACATTTCTCAAAATGGGCTTTCATAAGCTCGGACTGATCACAGTTTAAGACAGCAATAATGAGCTGAGCATTTTCAGCTTTAATTAGATCATTAAGAGCATCTCTATTTCTATCAATCTCGTCACAATTCAAATATTGGGTAACAATTGATACCTCTTCTATATCAAACCCACTACAACCTAGTCTCAGGCCTTTTTCGATTTCCTGTCCTATGCTGGAGACCAGGCCTGAGAACGGTATTAACAATCCTACTTTCATCATCGAAAAAATTAATTTTATGGTTGAATTTTATTTACTCATGTTGGTAGCTACAAAAATGCGGACTGGTAATATATTTTAACAGCGCATTACTTCGCATAGAAAAAATCAAGTAAAAATACCTGGTCAAATAGCCTCTAATTAAAAACAGCAACAGCAACAGATTTTTGCTGTTGCTGTTGCTAAAAAATCAATTAAACGCTTAAACTCCTACTTGATCCTCAAGCACTCGTTCAGAAACTAATTTTCCACTTGTTTTGTCTTTCAATTCAATTTTGGAATTGGAATAATATCCAATATCGATATCTTCAGTTGACTGGACTGAATTCTTGACACCTCCTGATGACATCACACCACCAATACCTAAACTCCAAAAGTGATGGCCTTTGTAAGTTGGATTGTAATTAATGGCCGTATTTCCAATCAAATAGGCGTTGTACTTGATTCGAACTTTCATCACGCCACGGCTTGCCGAAAGTTCAGCCAAAACAGACTCTCCCGGGTCAAGAGTCACACTTACCCCAGAAGTGGAGCCTACTGTGATTGATTTGGATTCTTGTCCACCTATTCCCCAAGACTGGCTGTATGAAAGGGTAGTCTCTCCCTTTACACCTGATCCTAAAAACTCCACTCCATAAGAGATTTTTTGCCCCACACTTAAGGTACCTCCTGTACTCCAGTTGGAGCTGGTGGTGTTACTGAGTGTTTCGGAAATGGCCACATTAAATGTTCCTTTTTTGCTGCTATCATTGGTAAACTCCTGAGTCTTTACAATTACTGGTTCAGAAGTTATGCCCAAAATTTCTGCACTTTGTACCACCAATACCATTTGTACTTGTGGCCAACTGTACTTTTTATACAAATCCCCCCAAGGAGTTGGACTGTGCAGGTAGGCATCATTGGGAGATTTACCAAAGTAAGCCTTTACAGCGTCTTTTAACTGTTTATCGCCCAATCTAAAGGTCGTTCTTTCATCATCGGTGATGACATGCTGAACGGTTCCACTTGCATTGACACTGGAGACAGATTTGTCTTTTCCTGCAATAATACTAATGCTGATTCCCATAATATTAAAAATTTAAAGTTGAAAAACTTGGTTTTGCCTACTCTTTTGAAAGGATTTTCGGCTTACTCCGAATTTTGATATTCTTTTCCAAAAATGCGGTTATCGGCAAACATAGGTTTACCTAAACAACCACTATTGATTGATGACTAAATGTCAAATTGATTTCACTCCCACTATAAAGGATAGCTTTGCTGGATTTGGTTGGTGAAATCCCCTGTTCGTTGATGTCTATTCAAAATTGGTGGAAATAAACAAAAAAATAAAGGGGATAAACCACCATTTCAAAAACCAAGTATTTCTACTCCAAAAGTATAAAAACTTATATTCCGTTGATCGGATCGGTAAGGTCACTTATATCAATAATTTCATGCTGTAAACCGTAAACAATCAAACCCACTACATTCTTTGAGTTTGTTTTGCTCAACAAGTTATTTCGGTGTCCTTCAACCGTTCTTTCACTCAAAAACAGCTTTTCAGCTATTTCTTGGGTTCTAAACTGTTGACAAAGCAAAAGTAAAACCTCCTTTTCCCTTTTGGTAATGAAGCCAGGATCTAAAGGAGAAACACTGTTTTTTTTATTTCTATTGAGAAAGTCTCCATTAATAATTTGAAGCACTTCTTGGCTATAATAAAAGCCCTTTGCCGCCACCTCATTGATTGTTTGGACCATTTCATCTGGTTCTGCATCTTTTGTGATATAACCCGCAGCTCCAAGGTTGAGCATATTAAGAATAAATGGTTTTCCTTTATGAGTGGTCAAAGCGATTACTTTAAGGTCAGGATATTTTTTTGTAATCACCTTCGTGGCCTCTATACCATTCATTTCAGGCATTTTTAGATCCATCAGCACAATATCTGGAAAATCAACCTTCTCGGCGGCTGCTAGCTTTTCAATAAGTTCTGCTCCATTGCCAGCATCAAAAAGCACTTCAAATTTCCCTGTACTTTCTAACATCTGCTTAAGCACACCCCTAAAAAGTGTTTCATCATCCGCCAAGACTATATTTGTTTTAAGATCCATCAAAAGACTTTTTTATCGTTACTTTCATTCCTTTTCCCTGCTCACTCCAGGTTTCCAAACTACCTTTCATCATATCCACACGATTTTGAAGGTTCAACATGCCTAATCCATCACTCGATTTTTTCACATCGAAGCCTTTCCCATTATCTTCATAAAGGTAGAACAGACCATCGTCATTCACACGAATATTAATTTTTATCTCTTGTGCATCAGCATGCTTTACCGTGTTATTAATCAATTCCTGGCTAATTCGATAAATGATCAGACGGGTTTCCTGATCCAATAAGTTTTCTTCAATGTCCACTTTAAAACGGGTCCCGATCCTTGACCCTGTCTGGACTTCATCCAATAGTTCATGGATACCAGCTTCCAAACCAAACTTCTCTACGATTAGTGGAGAGTAAGCATGGGATAATTCTCTCGTCCTGCTGACCACCTTTTCAGAAAGCTCCTTAAGACCATTTAACAGCTCCAAATTGTCATTTCCAGAAAGTTGGTACAGGCTTAATTTTATCGTTGTTAATTTCGAACCAATATCATCATGTAAAATATCAGAAACACGCCGCCGCTCTTCTTCCTGAGACCGAATCACAGTGTGTAGAAGGTCAGTTTGATGTTTGAGCTTTAGTTCTGCGTTAAGCATTTGTTCTTTGATCACCTTCCTTCTCATAAGCTCGACAGCGACAATGATAATAACCGCAAGCACCAATACCAGTGAAATTGCAAGCAGTATGTAGTTTACGAACTTTTGACTTTCCATATTTCTAGAAAATAAAAGACTTGGAAAATCATAAATAACACTACATTAAACAGCAAAATCGGTTTCCATTCAATTTTAGAAAGACTCTCTCCTAACAAAAATATAATCGAGCTACCTCCTAGATAAACAACCATTCCGTAATTGATAAACCTGAAACCTTCTTCTTGATTGTTAATTACACCGTTCACCAAATGGAAAATAGAAGCGAAAACAAATAAGAGATTCATACTAAAATAAGAATACCCTCCAAAAACCCCACTTAAATTATTCCATTTGGAACTGTATTCATAACCAATTAACCCGACACATAGAATTAGTCCCAATAAAAAAACCATCTTAACCTTACGGCTATTTAGAATCTTCCAGTAAAATAATCCATAGCCTATTAATTGAAAGGCAAAATAAAAATGAAATAATAACAAGTTATTTATTCCAAATCTAGCCAGTAAGAAACTAGATATTTGAATTAAATAAACAAGAGAAAAAGTAATGGTGAAAATTTTGGTTGGAAGATTACTTTTGGCATAATGCTTCCAACCAAAAAACACTGCTCCAGTCAAAGTAATAAGATTTAAGTAGTGAATTATTCCATACATAGTTCACAGTTTGAAGCAGGTCAAATAATTATTAATTCATGTCCAAGCTCAATAAACCATCAGGGTCCATCTCTCCACAATCCGGTGGACACGGACTGGTGAAATCATATACATACTGCCCCTCTTCCTCATTTACCATGTCATTTCCATTGGCATCTACACCTACTATCAAAAGTTTCTCCGTATCATTATCGTCTATTCCTAGATAAGTCCTGACATTGGTGGCTCCCAACTCTGCCATAACTTCTTGGAGATCTATCATAGGTACCAAAAATCCATTGACCGGTGTCTTTTTATTATAATCCTTTTCCATTTTTTTCCATCGTTGCATCCATTTCTTGGCAGTCTGCTTAGGAATTGTGTTTTTCATAGTTGCACTTTTTAATATTAAAAGAATTTAAACTCGGATTTTAAAACGTATTAATTACAATGCAAACTAAACTTTAAAGAAGTATATTCAAAGGAAAATAAATTAATTCCTATTATCATTTCACATACAAATAACCTTCATTGGATTACTTTATCGATACATTTTACAACAACAAGCTATATTTCTTAACAGCCTTAAGTTTTTTATGTTTAATGTTTCTTTCAATAAAATTGAAAGAAACATTATTCGCTTAAAATTTTCAATTTATAACAACCCGACCAACACAAAAATAATCATCATTAAGATTGATTGCCTACTATTCAAATTCAAGATGACTTGGCAACTGAGGTATAAAAACAAATATCTTCAAACTGATCCCTCCCGAAAAGACTAGTATAGAACCTACCTTGATAGAAGTTATAGGATATTGTCCGAGAATTCTATCATTTGAATGATCAATAATTCTAACCAAAAAGTAGTGGTTATCCAGATTCGCTTCAAACCTTCTTAATAAGTATATTCCATTGACGAAATTATTTGTGATAAAATGATGTTTAAGTCTAAAACAAATTTATGAGATTTCACACTAGAAAATGGATCAAACCAGAAGACCTTAATGCCAATAATTCTTTGTTTGGAGGACGCTTGTTAGCTTGGATAGACGAAGAGGCCGCACTCTACGCAATTATTCAATTGGAAAACAAGCACGTAGTAACCAAGTACATGTCCGCCATCAATTTCATGGCTTCGGCTCGAGTTAATGACATTATTGAAATTGGGATAGAACCTATAAAATTTGGCAGGACTTCTATCACCTTAAAGTGTGAGGTGAGAAATAAGATGACTAGAGAAACTATCATTACCATTGATGAAATCATTATGGTAAACTTAGGAGAGGATGGTTTACCTAAAGCTCACCAAAAACACAAGGTCGAATATGTAAAGGATAGATTAAAAGGTAACTAAAAGTGGTCTTTACAAACCTAAATAGACCACTTCTAGGCATAGCCTCTAATGATCAAAATAATGTCTTTGGCTTAATCGATAGACATATGATTTCCTCCAAACCTTAATCATTGATCAACTAAATTTCAGTGAAAAAAATAAAGTAAAACAAAAACAATAATTTATTTTGACATTTTTATAAAATGATCTTCTCTTGGACAAGCTGTATGTTTTCAACCTAATAAAATAGATTCTTTAAAATAAATAAGCCAACTTTATATGACCAACGAAGTTTTTTCTATCATCCCCAGGTTGCAACCTATACAGTTCTGCATCAGGGTCCCTTTCCAACACCCAATAGTAATTTAATGTTTTGACATATTGAAAGCGTGTAGCTACTAGCAGCTTTCCAAACTGTCTATCAAAAACAAAAGAAGGAACAATATCGACCCAATATCTGTCCCACCCATTAATACTTTCAAAGTGAAGATAAAAAGAGTCATTATTGTTAGCAATTCTTTCAAACTGAAAACCCATCCGGTTTAGTTTATTTATCCAACTAACTTCAATGAAAAGTGAGTTACTCCCCGGCCCATTTCCATATCCCAAAACCTGACCTTGATTCGTGTAACCATGTCTTACATAAGGGTGGGTATACCAGGTCATACTTTCCTTGATAGCTTTCCTAGTAGTCTGTCCTGTTTGGGTCATTTCAAGATGAACTTGAATAAATTGATCCTCAAACTTTAGTGGTATATACTTCAAAAAACCTAACGTAAATGCTCGGTACAAATCCGGGTTGACAAAAAATTCCCTTAAAGGTTTATTATTTCCATTACTTCCATATTCTCCATAAAATTCGAACTTTCCTTTTGAAGAAAACCATCTAAAAAAACCTGCACTTTGCTGTTGTCTTTTTGCTACAACAGGATCATCTATCTCTCTAAATCGCTTACGTCCATTAAAAATAGGAAGATAATCACCAAAATTACCCATATCATTGTGGTACATTTGAGATGTACTACTATAGCCCACGAAAAATCCAGGTATCCACTTGGGTTGGTAAGAAAGCATAATCCCAGATAAATACCTCCAATCTTCATCTCTTTTGGGAACGTATAATGGGACTTTTGCATAAACAAGTTCTGGATTTGGTGGGGTAAAACCTGAATTTTTCAATTTCCCGGCAAACAATTGACCTTCAAAACTTCCTATCCCTGTCTCAATAGGCTTTTGAGTATTGGCCGTAAAATGCAAAAAACCTGGAGCATTATTACTCATCATCAACGCATTCCTTTTAGTTCCTCCCCACCAGAGGTATTCATTTGAAATCCCCAAAGAAATACCGTTATCAAAATTGAACCTAAAACTACTGTTTCCAAGACTAACTTTAGAATAAGTTTCTTCTCCAAATCGTTCTGGTTTGTCAATCCTGTTCAAGTATTGGTAATAATCCTTCCAATTTAAGGATTCCGTATTAGGCATTCCTCTAAACTCTCGATTCTCAGCAATAAGTATCTCTGGTTGAAACTGTAGGCTAAACTTTCCATATTCAAAATATCCTCCACCACTAATCAATACCTGTGTCCCCCTATTTGGGATCATCATACCATTATTCTGGCCAAATGGATAAGCTGAGTTATGCTGAGTATTTAAAATGACTGGCAGTGGTTTAACAAAAATACCTTTCTCAAGTTTATCTTGTTTTCCATATATACCTAACCTATTTAACAAAATAAGGTCTTTATCTCTTTCAATATCAAAAGCAACATTTGGGCTGATGGGCCTAACCATAAAGGAGTAATTCTCCGATAACTCTCCAACAAGTTGCTTTCTTCTTAAAAATTCCTCCAATAGAGGTGTAGATAGTGAAATGGATTGAGCTAAAGCGCTCAGACCGAAAAAAAAACTCAAAACAAAGAAGTATAATATTTTTTTCATGAGTAGCAATGTTATTGATATTCCCTTTAAATCTGATGTTTTAAACTTTTATAAACAGAAATATTTTCTTTTCTAGAAAAGGTAAATTGATTTAATATTTCCTTGAAAATTAAATACATCCTTTCCTTTAGGATTGATTGCATCAGGGTTTTCTAGTTGCCATTCATAGTTAAATGATTTAATAAAATTCAGTTGGCTACTCACCAATAATCTATCAAACTTCCAATCTCCAAATAGACCTAATGCCAAATCCACCCAGCGTTGTTCTGGAGTCAGGTCATTAAATTTCTTCACATAAATATCCTGGTGCCTATTGAGACGATCTATTCTCAAGCCTATTCTCTTTATTCCATTGAACCATGCACCTTCTATAGTTTGAATGTTACTTGAAGGTCCTATACCAGGGCCGATCATCTGACCGTAGTTGGTAAAACCATGTCTAACAGGCACATGCCCTCCCCAATTACTCCCCCCTCCTGTACCGTCATATCTTGCAAGGATATTGATCGATTCTTGCTGATGAAACATTTCAAAACGTGTTTGTATATGGTCACCATTGGAAATAGGGAAAATTTTCCCAAAGCCTATGAGAAATGCCCTTGCATGCTCAGGGTTAAGCAACACACCTCTCCATTTAGCTTCGTGATCTCTTCTTCCGAACTCAAAGTAAACTTCAGCATTTCCCTCTGGTATCATCCACCTCGCAAAAACCGTAGCTTGTTGATCTCTTCCGTCTGCATCGTGTCCAAACCCTGATTTAGTCTTTTGGAAAGGAGAAAAAATTGGAAAATAATCTTTAAATGTTTCTCCTCTGAAAGATTCATATTGTTGGTAAACCCGTGAAATGCCTAATGATAAACCAGGTATCCACTTAGGCATATAACTTATCAAAATTCCATTCAGGTATCGATCTTCATTCCTATAACCCGACAAGAAAGAAACATTACTCCGAAATTCCGCCCCTTTCAAATACCCTGCAATGATTTGACCTTCAAAAGAACCTAAAAATGTTTTGGCTGGCTTCCTTGTATTAAAAGTTAAATGTTCAAAACCGAAAGCATTGTTTGAAAATAACAAAGCATTGTATTGGCCTGGGCCCCACCAAATATTTTCGGTTGAAAGACCAAGAGAAAATGCTCCATAATTGAGTCTAACACTACTTTGTCCAGGCAAAAATTTACTATAAGCTGATTCCCCAAACATTTCTAAGTATTCCGTACTATAGCTTTTTTCTATCCCTATTTCATACTTTTTATTTTGTGCCCAAAGTACTTCCGGCTGAAGTTGAACACTTAGTGGCCCTGCTTCCAAATAAGCTCCTGTACTAGCAAAAACCTGGAATCCATGATTGGGTATCAACGGACTGACTTGTGGGTAAGGATTATGGCTATTCCATTCGGAATAAAACACAAATGGCAGCAATTGGACTCTTCCCTTTCCTTTTAGAAATCTTTTTTGAAAATCACTTTTTCCAATTGAATCTTCCTCTAACAAATTTAGAATTTGGTATGTATCATTATACTTTGAGATAAGTCTTGGATATAAGGGTCTAATAGCAAAAGAAATGTCAGAATCCAATTCTCCCATTAATTGACATCTTCTTAAATAATCATCCAATATTGGAAATCCTATTGGAAGGCTTTGGGCAATTGTATTTTGAACAATAACTAAGCAAATTATTGTAAAGAAATATTTTTTCATATTTAAAATCATTTGACTTATGGAAAAGTCCAATGTGCTAATTTTACTCTTATTCATGTAAGACAGAAATTGTGATTCCATTCAGTGACCAGCTCTCATCACACAAAGGATTATCGGAATTTTCCTGCACCAAAATATCTCCCATAGTAATTTCAATATAATCACTTTTATGTGGAACTACTTTAGTAATCACATATCTTGAAGTATATCCTAACTCATCCTGCATATGGCATCTTCCAAGAAAATCAGAGCTTAGTGATCCCGTTTTTGGGTTGAGATTACTTGGGTAATTTTCTGGATAGGACTGAAAAAGGCAATACCTTGGATTACAGGGGGAGGTCGAAAATGTAGTATTGATAATAGCCTCATTATCCACATTTAGATACCAAATATCTGGTCCACTAGGTAATGATAAATTCCCATCCCATGAATCGTGTAAAAAAATATCCAATGTTATTCTAACCGCTTTATGATCTGGTAATTCTTGAAAATTCCACTTCAATTCTCCATTATTATAAAATCCTAAAACCTTATTACCATCAAAGGTATTCAACATGGCGTTTTCTATACCTTCAATATCCTCATCTGAAAAATCGTTGGAATAAATAACTATTTCATCTGTAAGTTCTTGATGACAATTCTGCAAAAGACAACATAGCAATATCAATAAGATATTTAGCCTGTTTCTATAACTAATCTCGAAATCCAATCTTTTATAAGGTTAATATGTCAATACTTAACGTTTCAATATTTTAAAAGAGTCTACTCTCCGGTTCGAATTTACCTTAATAACATATAAGCCCGAATTTAAACTTTCCAAACTAACTAACAGCTTTTCCTCTTTTATCTCCTCAAATCTAATAATTTCAGCACCGTTAAAATCCAAGACTTGTATAAGGTTAATGTCTTTGTGGGCACCATCTACCAATTCCAGATATACAACATCGTTTGTTGGATTTGGATATACTTTTTTAATAAAAGAAGATGCATCTTCTTTTATTTCTGGAAGGTCCGTAATTAAGTCATCACCCGCTAAGGGAAACGCATCTAGGGAAATATTGTTAAACCTTGCATTTCCCGACTCACTAGTAGTATTTCCATGAAAATCTATTCTTATTTGGAACTCAGGGTTGTCAGTAATTCCTTCAATATTTTTGAAATCAACTGAAATCAATTTGTATTCAGTCTCTAAATCAAATTGACTTTCAGCTAACCCATAAGAAGTCCAGTTCTCATTAATTGATAGCCTATAGGAAATCTCTATCGAAAAAGGGCCGCTATTAGTTCTTGATACAGCTGCAGACAATATTGGTTCTTCATGATAATCCATTGGCGCGTTTAAAATTATATGAGCTTTTCTATCCTCTACTTGCAATGGATTTCTTACCCTCAAACCTCTCATATCACTGTATTCAATCCCACTTTCTTTTAATACCTCTTCCAGAAAGTTAATTGGAGTCGGGTCATTGACCCTATCCATAATACCTCTACTATCCACACCTGGGTAAGGTGCTATTGCTGATAAATAAGAAAGCTGATTATCAGAACTATTTTTGCTATAGATTGTTGAAATCCCTGTCAATGCAACATCGTTTTCAATATCTGTACCAAAAAACCAATAATGAATGGTTTTTCTCTTAATTACAGGATCAACAGAAAAAACAGCTGTAATTTCCGTGTTTTTTACCAAATCAATCACTATTTCTTCTTGGCTAACCTTTTGTCCATTGATAAGCCAATGATCAAACAAATACCCTTCATTTGGTAATGGGGAAAGGTGGATAGGAGTATTCTCAAAATATGTCCCTTGCCAAGGAAACGGTATCAAGCCAACTCCAGGAGTTCCATATTTAATTTCAACTGAATTTAGTTTAATATTACCTGTATTTGGAGCAGCAGTATTTAAAGTTACTTTATATGCATTATCTACATTAAAATAGGACGCCATATGAGATTGAACATTTTCAGCCCTGTTACTTACAAAGTCTTGTACATCATTTACCTTCTCCTCCCACTTTGCCTTTGAACCTGGTTCGATCCACCTCTTCAAATGCTCCTCAATTTCTGGCTCAATATTTTTTTTCATTTCTTCTAACAAAGAGTTTGCTCTTTCCGGAAGAAAAGTGGTGTTTAAATGATCAAGAAACCTATTAATGAATCTTTCTTTGTAAGCTTTATGACCTAACAGCTGCCTAAATAAAAAGTTTGGCCAAATCCATCCTTCTTTACCAAATTCCTGAGTAACCCAATTCAGAGTATTATGGTCTGCATGATTTACATGGGAAAGTCCATGATCTGTGTCATAAAGCATCCACCTAAACCTACCATCTCTACCTTTTGAAGATTCAGGGGAAAATGTTGTTCTTTCTCTCCAAAAATCAATATTGTTATGTGGCCAATCAGTATTGGCCACATAAATTTGAGCAATCATATAATCAATATGATTATTCAAATCTATATACTTTTCGATCTCAGTTATACTATTATCATCTTCCTTATTCAGTTTTCCAACGAGATCAAGTACAAATTTATACTGTTCATTATCACCTTCCTTTACACTATTCTGCCCAGTAAGAATATCAACATTTTCGGGATCAACTCCATAAAGGTTTTTAAGATAATATTTATCCTGCCTTTCTCTAATGTTGTGAATACCCCAATACTCACCATTGATAAAAACAATTGAGGGTTCATATGCTTGATAATCTATATCCATTTGACTAACCAATCGATGCGCAAATGCATCCCTGAAATAGGTTTCACCAAAATCATTTCCGGAAGCTCTCAGTAAGAATCTCTTCGCGTCTTTGTATATTCTTTCTTCAAATAACTGATAATCCAAAGTATTATCTCCATACTCTGACCTTAGATAGACCCTTAGTGCTTTCTGAGGAAAATGTCTGGTAATTCCTCCATGTATTCTTAAACCTACATTTTCGGAAAAGGCAAAATCTCCATCTTTATCAAAAAGACTTAGACTTGCAGGTCTCTCCCACTCATCTCCTCTCTGGAAATAATTACCTGTATATTGTGGTTTAGCCTGTGAACCATCATAAGTATTTCCTGGAACAAAAATCCCTCTATCATCACTAAATAAATTCTGCTCTTCTGTTATTATAGAAATCACAGGTAGAGAATATCTATCTGCTCCATTTGGAAAGACAAAATAAGTAAACGATTGTTCAATAGGCTCAAACCCATCTTTTACAGCCAATGTTCGAATAATTGTAGCTTTAGCAACTTTCCCAACGGGAGTTTGATATCCTCGAGCCCCACCATGATTTGTTGTGGGAATCATGGAATAGTAGTTTTCCTCAGAAGTCCTATTAGTAATGGTAATACTTCCGTCTAATTTTTGACTATTAAGGGTAGGAACTGAACCATCCATTGTATAAAATACCTGAGCCCCTATATCATCTGTTGCAAAATCTACAACAATGTCATTAGCATAAAACCCTGGTAAAACAGAAGGTACTATTTCAGAAGTAAAGCCCGAAATTGTTGTTCCCAGAGAATTACTTATTCCAGGTGTAGGCTTTGAAAAAAGTGTAAGATTGTTACCTCCATCAGAAACCCTTCCAAAAGAATAATCTGTCAGAAGTTCAACCGAAGGAAATTCATCTAAAATATTTTTCTCATTATCAGACAATATCAATGTTTCTCCAGATGAAGAAATACTAAAACCAATGTGAAGTTCTTCTACTTTATCATTCTCTTTTCCTGATGCCCAAACAAAAAGAAAACCTTTGGGTTTGATTTCAATATCTGGAAAAACCCACTTGTGTGGATCCTCTTTTTCATCAGATAATCCGAAACCACCTAGATTTATAGCATTGTCTGATGGATTATATAATTCAATCCAATCACTAAAATCTCCATCCTTGTCAGAGATGGTTTCCCCGTTAGATGACATGATTTCATTAATCACAATCCCTTGAGATTTTGCTGAACCAAAACACAATAAATGGAAAATTGAGACAAAAATAAAGGAAATAAGTCTATAAGAAGCTACTCTTATTTGTTCATTATTTTTCATAAAAGTAAAATTTTAGTATTCATCAAAAAACAAATTAACAATTGAAACACCCGAGATCTTTTTAAGATCAGACACCAATAAAGGCCCCTTTTCTTCAGATTTCAATTTTATGTAATAGGACAATTCAATCATATTGCCCTCTTCTTCTTCACTCCCTTTAAGATTAACTATTTTATCTTTTGAACAATACCTCTTCAGTGTTGATTGAAAAGGATCTTCACCAATCTTATTTTCTAAGTAAACTAGCTGAAGTAAATATTCTCTTTTAGGAGGGGTCGAATAGTTGAGTTTAGTCGTTATAATAATAGCCAACCCAATCAATAATGTACTAGAGATGGTAACAGCGTATAAACCAACCCCAGCAGAAAGCCCAATCCCTAAGGCAAAAAATATAAACATAATATCTTGGCTATCTTTTACGGCAGTCCTAAACCTGATGATAGACATGGCTCCAACTAAACCAAAGGCTCTAGCCAAGTTATTTCCGATTACCATAATAACCAAAGTCGTAATCATAGTAAGCATTATAATCGCATTAGTGAAATTCGAGGAATAACTGACTCCTTTATATGTCACCCTATACAAGAGGGCTATAAAAACCCCACTAACTAAAGAAACTATAATATTGGCAATTGCTTCTCTAACAGTAAGTGAAAACGTAAATATTTGTTGTAAATCCTGCTCCATTATTTATTAAAAATTTTCTAAAGAGTATTCTACACCTGTTGCATATTTTGAAAGTGCTTCATTTTTTAATTTGAACTCCTCTATTATTGATTTTGCCCAACTAGGCATTGTTGAATCGAAATACTTTATTTCTAAAATAAAGTATCCTTTCCAAATCGGGTTTAATCCAAAATCAGAGAATAAATTTCTTAGGACAGGTGATGATTTTTGCCTTATATTTTTATCAAATGTCACTCTTATTCCTGAGTCAAATTTCCCATGATAAGCTTCTCTATTATATACTATCAGGTTTTCGGGTTTGAGATTATATCTTTTAATGTTAAAGAGAAATCTTACTATGTTTTCCCTTGATTCTTTATTAACTTCAGTTAAGTTTTTATCAATCAGACCTTTCAAAATCACATTTTCAACTTCGGAATAGGGAATAAAGGCCCTATTTTTCATTACTCGATCACTTATTTTTCTTTTTATTTCTAGAACAACTTGTGAACCTTTTTCCTGCAAACCATAACCTCTTACCCTAAGTTTTTTACGGTCCTTCAACCCCTCCACTTTTTCAAAAAAGGAAGAGTTTGTATGCGAATCAAAATAGATACTTCTAACTTTATATTCTGGAATACCTAATGGGTCTAAACTTGTGTATAAATCAGGTCTTAAAAACGGAATTAATCTTGCTCGAAGCTGGTCAAGGCATTCAGTTGGGACCAAATATTTTTTCTCATGTCGAAGTTTCATCACTTTGAAATTATCTTATGAAAAGATCTTCTGAAATATTCTAAAACAGTAATTTCTTCTGAAAATATTTCAAGTTCGATGAGCTCACCTATGTAATCTTTAGCACTACCATTAGCTAGGGCTGTTACAAAAAAAACTTGTCGATTATTGATTTGCTGGACTACATTATCTAGTTTGACCACTTTACCTCTTAATTCTGTTCTATCTGATTTTGTGTAAACCACCACTTCTTGACCAGACTTTGTAAAATATTTATCAAAAATCTCTACCGGAGCAATTACCATCAATTCAGAGATGTCATAAACTTTTACATTCAACATATCTGAAAGCTCATTTGTGTTCTTTGATAGCATCCCATTAATTGGGCATGTTATTGTAAAGTTTTCAATTCTATCCTCAATTTTTTTTATTTGATTATTTAAAAGAAGAATTTTAGATTGAATCAATTTCTCCTGTTCAGGTTTTTCCCCCGTTTTTGCCGATTTTAATTCCGCCCCTTTTATTTGTACTTCGTATTCTTTCAGTTTAAGTTGGTTATATGAAATTTCAATATCTTGCTTACTAAGTAATGAATCATTATATAGCACTAAATTTCTTTCAAAAAGCTTACTTTCAGTTTCATAATCTTGTTCAAGCAAATCCATTTGACTTTTCAAAACATCAATATCCTCAAGTTTTTGACCAGTTTTATAAAAAAGCAATTCAGATTTCATAACCTTTAACTGATCATAAAGCTCCAATAGTTTTCTTTGCTCTTCATTTGAATCTATAAATCCTATTGTATCTCCTTCGCTAACATGGTTAGACCATTCTAGATCACTATCGAATTTAAATTCAACCACATCACCTCTAGAGAATTCAGCGACCTTATAAGAACTACTTACTCCTTTCAGATTATCTTGTATTGAAGAAATAAAATTACCATCAATTGATCTAGTCAATTTCCATTCTTTATACGGAACCACCAATCCCTGTGTGGTTATTGTATAATTAACCGAAACGTTGTTTAGTAGAAAAATTAGAATAGCAAAAGTTATGCTGAATATACTCGTAAAAACTACTTTCCTCCTTGTTTTGATGTTCAATATTGTTGGCATTAGATTTTATTAAAAATCAAATATAATGTTTCGGCCTTGTTTAGTAATAAAATTCTTCAAAATAAAATCCAACTCTTTGAATAACAATATCGGTTGGAAAGTTTTATTCAGAGGTAAATGAGAATCGAATGACTATTAATTTAAAAAATAAACCTTGAATCAGAATCTTGCTTTTTCCTAACTAGTCAAACACAGAAAGCTTTGTCAAAATTGGAATTCAGACCATTTATCGTATTGTTAAAACAAGCTATTTCGGTTATTATACAATTTTTTAAGTTCAAGTATTTTAGTATTGTTTTGGCCCTTTTTTACTGTATAATGGAATGATTAACCTTAATAAAAACAAAACTTTTACATAACCTATTTTATTCCCATATGGTGGATATTTGCTGGTTATGAAACATTTGATTCGAACCATACTTTCTTGCTTTTTTTGTTTGATCATTTTAATAACAAGACTAAGTGCTCAAACACCTAAGGAAAATACGCAATTGTTGAGCAAAGCTCAGTCTATCGCCAAAAGAAACCCAGAACAAGCCTTTGTAATGGCTACTGAGATTTTGGAAAAACAGCAAATCAATGGAGCGGATACAATTATCGGAAGAGCCCAATTGATTCGTGGAAAGGTTCTCTTACAGTTTGGTCTCTATCAACCTGCTTCGGAAGCACTTTATGAAGCGGAGCATTTGTTTGAAACAGCTAAACAGACTTTAAACCTAGCACAAGTAAACAATGTCCTGGGAGAAGTTTATTATAAAATCAAAACCCCAGAAGATGCAGTGGCGCGTCATGAAAAGGCGCTCTCTATTTATCAAAACCTAAAGAATAGAGAAGGAGAAGCAGAAACTAAAAGTTTTATTGGAGGGATGTATGAGAAAATGGGCAATTATCCCAAAGCCTTGGCTCATCAAAGGGAAGCGCTTAAGATCTTCGAAGAATTGGGTCTCCAAAGTCAAAAAGCTTTTGTTAGAGAAAACATTGGAAGCATATTCGAAGATTTGGAGCAATACGACTCCGCCTATTTCAATTTCCAAAAAGCCTATATTTTGAATATGGCTGCCGGAGACAGCTTACGCTTAGTCAGTAACCTCAATAATTTAGGTGATGTCTTTAGGAAAACCAGAAAACCAGAAAAAGGGCTAACCTATTCCCAAATGGCTGCTGAAATGAGTGCGCGTTTAGGTTTTTTGGACCAACAAAACAGTGCCATAGTGGATATTTCAAAAGCATATGCCGAAATGCGTGATTATGAAAATGCCTATATTTTTTTGGAACAAAGCCGCCAACTAAGTGAAATGGTTTATTCAGAGGAATCTGCTCGCCAAATCGCCATTCAAGAAGCACAAAATCACCTCTACACCAAAAACCAACAAATCAACCAGTTGGAGCAAATGCGGGAATTTGATGCCATGGTAAAATGGCTTTTAGTCTTTTTGGTCGCATTGATGTGTGTACTGGGCTGGGTGATTTTTAACCGACAAAAGCTAAAAATAAAAAGCAATAAAGAAATGCTGAAACAGCAAGAGGAAATCCTTCAGGTAAAGGAACAATTGATTGCTACCGAAAAAGAAAATAGACAATTATTAGAATTAAAAATGGAAACCGAAGAACAGGCCCATTCCAAATCGCTTACTGCCCAAACCCTACATTTGATTGATAAAAACCAAATGCTAGAAGGCATACAAGTCAAGTTAAAGAGCATATTAGAAGAAAACCCCAAAGATCAAAAAAAGAAAATCAGAAACTTGATTAAAGAGATAGATTTTAACTTTTCACACGACACGGATTGGGATGATTTTAAACTAAATTTTGAAAAAGTCCACCAAGATTTCTTTAAAAATATCCAACAAAAGACTGGTGGATTGACACCCGCTGAAATGAAACTTGCCAGCCTTATGCGGCTCAACTTAAGCTCAAAAGAGATCGCCTCCTCTTTGGGAATCTCCATGGATAGTCTAAGAATTTCTCGCTACCGACTTAGAAAAAAATTAAACATAGAAAAAGGTGACAGCTTACAGCAATTTATTCTTTGTATATAGTTCACAATTAATTAATCCATTCGTAACATTTCACAAATAACTATATATCAGCTATTTAATACATTTATTTTAAATTCTGTTTAGGTTTTGTTAACAGTCATTTTTCCAGTTGTTGCCTAATTGATTACAGTAATTCCTAGCCCTAAAAATTAGTCTGCGCTAAAATTGTAGCATCAAATTCTTTTAAATCTTATGTCAAAAGGTAAACTAATTAATGGGCTTTGGACACTAGGCATTCTTGCAGGAGCATGTGGTAGCCCAAGTCAACAAAACGAAAATGTCACTGCAAAAAGCTTGGACAAAGTCAAACCAACTTATGTAACAGATCAGGTAAACCATGATACAGATGATCCTGCCATCTGGATTAACCCAACTGACCCAAGCCAAAGCTTGATCATTGGAACAGACAAAGACGCCGATGGGGCATTGTATGTTTTTAATCTAAAAGGCAAAGCGATTGATTCTTTAACCGTTCGGAATATCCAGCGACCTAACAACGTGGATATCGGATATGGTCTACAATTAGGTGACAAAACAGTGGACTTTGCTGTAACGGGTGAGCGCATGACCTCCAAGCTTCGCTTTTATAGCCTTCCTGACATGAAGGAAATTCATCCTGAGGGCATAGAAGTGTACCTTGGCGAAGAGGGACCAGAATACCGTGACTTAATGGGAGTCGCCGTATACCACAACCCTGAGAATAAGAAGCATTATGTAATTGCAGGACGAAAAAACGGACCTCAGGACGGTACTTACTTGTGGCAATATGAAATCAAAAGCGAGGATGGTAATCTTAGTCTTGATTTAGTCCGCAAGTTCGGTGAATTCAGTGGAAATAAAGAAATAGAGGCTATCGCTGTAGATAATGAATTGGGATATATCTATTACTCTGATGAAGGGGTTGGCGTTCGTAAGTATTATGCAAATCCCGAGAAAGGCAATGAACAATTAGCTTTGTTTGCCACAGAAGGGTTCACCAAAGATCACGAAGGAATCAGCTTTTACAAACTAGATGATCAAACAGGTTATATCTTGGTTTCCGACCAAGAAGCTAACTTATTCCATGTTTTTCCTAGAGAAGGATCTTCATTAAACCCTCATGAACATTCATTAATTACTAAAATCCCAACCAGTACTGTTTCCAGTGACGGCTCAGAGACCAGCAGCACAGCTTTAGGCCCTGATTTCCCACATGGATTATTTGTTGCCATGTCCGATGACAAGACTTTCCAAATCTATAAATGGGAAGATATGGCCAGAGACACCCTAAAATCAAAAAATTAATCTTTCAAGCTCACAATTATGAAAAATCAATTACTGAGAACCATTACTTTGCTGGCCTTTTTATGCCTAAGTCATCAGGTATTGCTGGCACAAGGAGTATTGCGTGGTAGGGTCATCGATGCCCAAAACCTATCCATGCCTGGCGCCAATGTAATCTTACAGGGGACTTCTTTAGGGACTATCACCAATCAATCAGGGGATTATGCCATTGTGGATCTACCTGAGGGTAACTATGAAGTTTCAGTTTCTTATTTGGGATATGGCTCAGTAGTCCATACCGCTAAAATTGAAGAAGGAAAAACAACTACCATAAACTTCAAATTGGATCAGAAGATCATAGAAAATATGGAGTTTGTGGTCATGGGTGACCGCCTTAAAGGCCAAGCCAAAGCATTGAACCAACAGAAAAACAATTCAAACATTACCAATATTGTTTCCTCTGACCAGATAGGAAGGTTCCCAGATGCCAATATCGGGGATGCATTGAAGAGGATTCCAGGCATAACGATGCAAAATGACCAAGGAGAGGCTCGTGACATTATCATCCGAGGGATGTCTCCTCAATTGAATTCTGTAACGATCAATGGAGAAAGAATCCCTTCGGCAGAAGGAGACAATAGAAGGGTACAGATGGATTTGATTCCTTCTGATATGATACAGACCATTGAAGTAAACAAGGCTGTTTTGCCAAGTATGGATGCTGATGCGATTGGCGGTTCAGTAAATTTAGTGACTAGAAAGGCTCCTAATGGCCTTAGGGTTTCTGGTACAGCAGGAACAGGAATTAACCTTTTGTCAGACAAGCCAATTTGGACGGGTGCGATGATTCTCGGTGACCGTTTTATAGACGGGAAACTTGGAGCGATTGTATCTGCATCTTACAACAACCATAATTTTGGGTCTGAGAATATTGAAACAGCTTGGTATAATTCGGATAATGGAGTGGCATTGGAGGAATTCGAAATGCGAAAGTATATGGTACAGAGAGTACGCCGATCTGTATCATTGGCTTTGGATTATGAAATCAACCCGAACCACACCCTTCTTTTCTCCAGTATGTACAACCATAGAGATGACTGGGAAAATCGTTTTGCGATGAAAGTGGATAATCTTGATGATGTGTTCGATGATGGTGATTTTGAAGAAGTTTCAGAAGGAGTCTTTACCTCATCCAGTGCAAGAGTGGAATATGAGACCAAAGGTGGCTTGGATTCTGACAGAAACAAGGCAAGAAGACTAGAAGATCAAAGGGTTCAGAACTTTACTTTTGGAGGTGACCACCTCTTTAATAGATTAAAAATGGATTGGTCTGCAACTTACGCAAAGGCATCTGAAGAAAGACCTCACGAAAGGTACATTGCTTACCGAGAGGAAGATCAAAATGTAAACATTGACATCCGTAATCCTAGAAAGCCATTTGCTTCCTTGGCCAACTTATCGGACAATTTGGCATTTGGTCTCGATAATTTATCTGAAGAATACCAGTATACTTTTGACGAGGACCTCAATGCAAAATTGGATTTTAAATTGCCCTATAGTGATAAAGGTATTTTACAGTTTGGCGGTAGATACAGAGGCAAATACAAGAGCCGAATCAACAACTATTATGAATATTCGCCAGTAGATGAAGATAGCTTCGGTGCTACCCTTGGAGATGTTCCTCATACAGATCAATCAGATCCAAACTTCCTACCTGGCAGTCAGTATCAAATCGGAACGTTTGTGGACCCACAATTCTTAGGAACTCTAAACTTAGATGATGCAAGTCAATTTGAAGGGGAGTTAGTCTATGAGGAGTTTTTACCTAGCAACTATTCTGCAAATGAAACCGTAACTGCTGCATATGTTATGGCTGACCACCAATTGACGGATAAGCTTTCCACCATTGTTGGTTTAAGGTGGGAACACACCCAGATTTCCTATACAGGTAATCTTTATGATGTAGACAATGAAACCTTCAGTCAAGCTACTCAAGATGATAGCTACTCTAATTTTATGCCTGGCGTTCATTTGAAATATGATGCAGACCAAAACAGTGTCTTAAGGTTTGCTTGGACCAATACCATTGCCCGACCAAATTATTATGATTTGGTCCCCTATGCGGAATATGTAGCAGAAGATGACGAACTATCCAGAGGTAACCCAGATTTGTTACCGACCGTTGCCATGAATTTTGATGTGATGGCTGAAAGGTATTTTGACAATGTTGGCTTGATTTCCTTGGGTGGTTTTTACAAAGATATTGATCAGTTCGTTTACGAGAAAACAGACCTTAACTACAATGATCCTGTATTTGGAGATGGCCTAGAATACACTAGACCTGAAAATGGCGGTACAGCTTCTGTGTATGGTCTGGAAGCATCCATTCAGAAACAAGTATGGAAAGGGTTAGGCATTTACCTGAATTATACATTTACTCAATCTGAGACCACTGGTATTGAAGGTAGAGAAGAAGACAACCTTGAACTGCCAGGTACAGCTAAGCACATGTTCAATGCTTCTCTTTCCTACGAAACCAATAAATTGGTTTTGAGAGCTTCTTTGAATTATGCCGGAGATTATTTGGATGAACTGGGTGGTGAAGCATTTGAGGACAGGTATTACGATGAGCAAATGTTCTTGGACGTCAATGCATCTTACGCCTTTACACCTAAATGGAGACTGTTCTTTGAAGGTAATAACTTGACCAATCAACCATTGAGATATTATCAAGGCATCCGTTCCAGAACCATGCAAGAAGAATATTACAATGCAAGACTTAATTTCGGGGTGAAATTTGATTTGTTCGAATAGAAAAACCTGAAAACATTAAAAAAGGCGATTTAAATTAAATCGCCTTTTTAGTTTAAAACAGTATGAATAAATAATTTATCTGATTATCCGCTATAATGTCAGTAACCAGAAATTCTTTACTCAAATAGTAGGAAGCCTGGCTAACTACCAGGTAGAACTGGAGTCTGAAGACCGAAGCGGTCAATACTTTAATAAAAAGCGTAGTTGCTATTCGCTTTTAACCTTTACTGGTGAAATTGCGGATTTAAATAATAATTTATCGTCGATTCATACTGATCACCCCCTCTATAATATACCTTATGCTTACAAGTTCATCATAAGATTAATAGAGATCAGTGGATACTTTAAGCACCATCTCATCTGCTGTCAATTTGACAATAGTGGCAGTTTCAGGAGATTCACCCGGCTTGGTTATGATAAACTTATCTCCTTCCACCTCCCATGAACCTGATTTCATGAAATAATCAACAGGAACTGGAAAATCAAACTCTTGATCCATATATGAACCCTTTAAGGCAACCGTATAACTTCCTTCGCCTACAAGCGTGTTGGGTGACTCATTGACAGTCAAAATGTAGTCAATGTCAGAAGCAATCCCTTCCGAAAAAGTGGATGGAAAATTTATCCCATCATAGGATACAGTAGAGGTTCCACTATAAGTCATTGCCACCATTTCCCATTCTCCCACCACCGAATGATTGATCATTGGTAACTCTGTATCGGAGCAGGAAAACATTAAAGAAGCAAGCATTAAAATAAAGGTAAAACGTAGTAATTTCATGTTTTAAAAATTAAGGTTAAATAATAAATTTAAATGTAATACATATTATTATATTTAAAAATGATTATTAAATGTTTAAAAAACATTTATATAAAAATTTAAGTTAAGCACCCAATCAGCCGCATAAGTAAATATCACCAAATTCCTATAATCGTTTTGGCATAGAAAGTTTCCCAAACCATAAACTATTTCAAACAAGAGTTGGGTTTAAAACTCCTTTAATGTGTAAGTTTGTATATCCCATTTTTCATAGCTATTAGTAATTTTAATGACTTTCTAATCTCTTATAAATGCTGTTTGCACTAAAATTGCTATTTCAAACTACCATAACCTTAATGAATGACATGAAATTATTAATAGTGAGTTTGCATAGTAAAAGGAATTACTTTGCTAAATCTTTGAAAGCTTAAATACACCTCTCCACTTTATTGGTGGCGAAGACAACCCAAAAACTTACCCAAAACATCTTTAGTTCGTAGCTTGTTTTACGTAAAATAACTAAGCTATATTCTTATTTTAGTTTACAACATGACCAAACTTACCCCTATACAGCGGCTTTGGCGGCTGTTAAAGCTATATAAACCAGAAATTCGGCAAATCTATACCTATGCATTGGTGATAGGGATAGTAAATTTGTCTTTGCCCTTGGGAATACAAGCTATCATCAACTATCTCCAAACTGGAGAACTTTCAATTTCCTGGATCCTGTTGGTCACAATAGTTTTGGTTGGTATCACTGCCGCAGGACTATTGCAAGTTTTACAATTGAGAATCGTTGAAAATATCCAACAGGATATTTTTGCTCGTTCAGCATTTGAATTTGCTTTCAGGTTGCCTCAAATCAAGCCTAGAGAGTTGGATAGCCAACATGCTCCAGAATTGGCCAATCGTTTTTTTGATACCATGACCATCCAAAAAGGACTGCCAAAATTACTGATTGACCTGTCAGTCTCTTCTTTTCAGATCATATTTGGAATCATTTTATTGTCAGTATACAGTATTTACTTTATTGCACTGGGACTGTTCCTGGGCTTTGCTCTTTTTCTCCTAGTCAAAATCACAGGAAGAATCGGTTTGGAAACCAGTATCAAGGAAAGTAAATACAAGTATAACTTGGCTCATTGGCTGGAGGAAATTGGTAGGGTCAGGAGGACTTTTCACCTCAGCCAAAACCAGTCCTTTCACCTCAACAAAAGCGACGACATAACAGTGGATTATATTACCTCAAGGGAATCTCACTTTAGGGTGCTTTTGGATCAATTCAAATCTTTTATTGGTTTTAAAGTGTTTATTGCCGCTGGAATTTTAGTAGTCGGTGGTTTATTGGTTTTCAACCAACAGATGAATATCGGACAGTTTGTGGCTGCTGAAATTGTGATTATTCTAATCATCAACTCAGTGGAAAAATTGGTCAGTGTTTGGGATAATGTTTACGATGTATTGACTGCCTTCGAAAAAATTGGCTTTGTGACTGACATGGAGCTCCAAGATTCTGCTGGAAAGTCAAAAATAAATAAAAATGGCCCATGCTCCATCAAGTTAAAAAATGCCACTTTTCATTATTCAACCGATAATGAACCAATTATTGACAATTTCAATTCAGAAATCCCCATTCAATCCCGTGTTGTTTTAACTGGGAAAACGGGTTCAGGTAAATCGACATTGCTTCAGATTCTTGCGGGAATCATAAACCTGGATAAGGGGGAAATATCAATTAATGACATTCCATACGATCATTTGGATAGAAAAAGTTTACACCAGAATTTAGGAGTGGTCCTAGCATCAAATCAGATTTTCGAAGGAACGCTTAGGGAAAATATACTTGTGGGTCGCCAAATTTCTGACGAAAAGTTGATGGGTTTAATGACCAAGCTCGAAATGAATGATTTCTTAAAAAGCAATTCCAAGGGATTAGACCTGATTTTGGACAGTGGTGGACGCCGTACGCCACGGTGCATCATTCAAAAGATCCATTTGGCAAGGGCCATTTGTCATAATCCGGGACTATTGCTGATGGAAGACCCGCTGGTAAATATCCCAAAGGAAGAGAGAAAATCCATTATCAAATTCCTAACCGACAAAGCCCATCAATGGACTTTGGTTGTCATCACAGATGAAGATGATTGGATCGCAAATAGTACCCAAATAATAAAGCTCTAAATACTAATGCTTAATATATCAGAAAATAGTATTTCCAAGCACATCAAACAAAAGGATTTCAAGGCATTTAAGGTGTTAGAGGAATTCAGCTATTTCAAATTCTCAAGGAGAGCTGTTATCCTATTTCTTTTGGGTCTCCTTGTTTTCCTTTTATTGCCTTGGACCCAAAATATCCAGACTAACGGTTACGTTACCACCATATCTCCTGAACAACGTCCACAATCCATTCAAACCGTAATTGCTGGAAGGTTGGAAAAATGGTATGTCAAAGAAGGTGATTTTGTCAATAAAGGTGACACGGTTGTCTTTATGTCTGATGCCAAAAGTGAATATTTTGATCCTGCTTTGATTGAACGGACTCAGGAGCAGTTGGATGCTAAAATGGGTAGTTCCGATTCTTATGAAGCCAAAATCAGCGCCATCCAAAATCAGTATGCAGCACTGCAAGGTGGAATGCAGCTTAAGTTAAGACAACTCGAGAATAAAATTCTTCAAACCACCAACAAGGTACAAATGGACAGTATCGACTTGGTAGCCTATCAAACCAATCTGAAGATTGCTGAAAATCAGCTAGTCAGAACACAAGAACTCCATGAAAAAGGCTTGAAGTCCCTTACTGAGCTTCAGGAGAAAGAGATGAAGGTACAGGAGGCCAACGCCAAAGTGACGGTGGGACGGAATAAATTGCTCAATACCAGAAATGAATTATTGAACCTTGATCTTGAAATGTCCTCAACTGAACAAGACTACAGGGACAAGTTAGCCAAGGCACAATCTGACATTCAGTCTGCCTTGTCAGCAAAGCTTGGCACAGCGGCAGAGGTTTCCAAATTACGGAATCAAATTTCAAATTACAGCCAAAGACAACGCTTATATTATGTCACTGCCCCACAAGCTGGTTATATTACCAAAGCCATTAAGAAAGGTGTTGGTGAAGTCATTAAGGAAGGAACGGACATCGTCTCTATTATGCCTCAAGATTATGATTTGGCAGTGGAAGTATATGTCAAACCTCAAGACCTTCCATTGATTCAACAAGGAGACAGAGTTAGGTTACGCTTTGATGGATGGCCTGCAATTGTCATTAGTGGATGGCCAGAAGCTTCTACCGGGGTATTCACTGGAAAGGTGTTTGCCATGGACAGATTTATCAGCAGTAATGGATATTATCGAATTCTTGTAAGCCCGGATCCTGATGACCGCGAATGGCCTGATAAATTAAGTATGGGCACCGGTGTGCAGACTTTTATGTTGCTGAACAATGTACCTATTTGGTATGAAATATGGAGACAGCTTAACGGCTTTCCTCCTGATTATTACAGCAAAGAAAAAAGAAGCCCAGAGCCATTGAAATTAAAGGCTCCTTTAAAATCGGTTAAATAAATGCAAGAATGAATAATAAGTTAGTAATCCACTATATCTTGGTTTTCCTAATGGTTGTGGTGCCATATTTAAGCAATGCACAATACGCGCTTACGGATACCCTAGATTATGATGTATTCATTCATAAGGTAATCGAGCACCATCCTCTTTCGCAAAAGGCAAAGTTGAATGGTTTAAAAGCAGAGGCTACCATCCGTTCGGCCAGAGGTAACTTTGACCCAGTATTGGAGTCAGATTTCAACCAAAAACTATATAGTGATAAGCTGTACTACCGCAAGTCCTATTCCTCCTTGCGATTTCCGACAGTGGCAGGATTTGACTTGGTGGCAGGATATGAAAAAAACTCAGGAACCTATTTGAATTCTGAAAACCAAACCGGGACTGATGGACTTTGGAATGCTGGGATAGAGCTAAATGTGCTACAGGGACTTCTCATGGATGAAGGACGAACTGCCTTGAGACAGGCCAAAGCCTATGCTGCGATTGCAGAACAGCAAAGAACACTGCAAACCAACGATCTTTATTTTAGTGCCAGTGAAGCCTACCTCTATTGGGCCAATAGTCATGCTGCCTTACAAATCGTTCAGGAGAGCATTGATTTGGCAGAAAACTATTTTGATAATACAAAGACTTCCTTTTTTAATGGTGAAAAAACAGCCATTGATACAGTGGAGGCTTACATCATGTGGCAAGATCGAAAAAACCTACTTCAGTCTGTGCTATCAAGTTATACGAGCACTCAAAAAAACCTAGAAAACTACCTATGGAATGAAGATGGCTGGTATGCTATTGAGCAAAAGGTGCCTACTGATTTAGGTAATATTGTAGAAAACGATAACAGCATAGTATTTTCTCTTGACACCATAGAAGCGCATCCCATTTTGCAAGAAGCCCAGTTTAAGCTTTCTGCATTAGAAGCTGACAGGCGGATGAAACGTGAAAAACTTCTGCCCAAACTAAAGCTAAAATATATGCCTTTGCTGACTCCTGATGGTGGTGAAGGCTTGCCTGGATATAATCAAAATGATTATAAATGGGGCTTTTCATTCAGCTTTCCACTGTTCCTCAGAGGGGAAAGAGGAGATCTTCAACTGGGAAAAGTAAAAGTTCAAGAACAACAACTGGAGTTGGAAAACAAGACCATTTCTTTACAAAACAAAATCCTCAACAGTCAGCAGCAAATTAATTTCCTGGCTAACCAAGAGGCTATACAAATGGAAAATGTAGAGGGCTACAGAAAGTTACTTTGGGCAGAAAATGAAAAATTCAATTTCGGTGAAAGCTCTGTATTTCTTTTGAACAAAAGACAAGAAAAATACTTGGAAGGACAGTTAAAACTCGTTGATCTTATCATGAAAAGACAACTGGAACAACTTAAATACAGGTATTACACCAATACTTTAGATATTCCTAATCAATAGATAGTAAATAAGAACCCTCAATCTTGATGAAATAAAACACTATTAATGGGAAAATAGGAAGGCAAACAAAACGGACAACTCCCTAACCAAATCATTCAATTTTTAACGGTTGAGAAAGAAGGTCTAGTTGATGCGCTAAATAGTTATAAAATGCTTTTTCATCTTTAATTCCATCAGGTTCCTGCTCCCAAGCCGCTAAAATGTAATAAGAGATTTCCTTACCATTTTCTGGGTTTAAAACTACAACATGGCTGTTAGTATCTTCAGTGATGGTTTGGAGTTGTTTTGTTGGAAATATAACGGCAATCCCTAACATATCATCCGCTAAACTTTGCTGACCATAGCTTGCGATATAGCTAAATTTCTTGGTTTGATCAGAAACCTTTAAAGGAGCCTTATCACTTTTAATCAAGCCAGTACAAAAATTATTGATGCCATTGGAGGCTATGAGTTTTATCTTGCTCATTCGAGACCCGGCATCAATGCTTATCATCGATAAAAGATCGGTTTTCCCATTTTTAATGTCCCATCCATAATAATTGGTTTTGATGATGGATCTCAATGCTCCATTTTGAGCAATATCAACATATAGGCTATCTGTTACATCTACTCTTCTTGCTTTGCCATCTTCCCAAGTGGCTATGGAACCCAAACCCAAAGAGGGGCCTACTTTCAAAATGTCCATCCCCCAACCAGCAGGTTCATGGTAACTGTCAAATCCATCTTGTCCCACCCCTTGGAGCACCATTTCAGGAGTTTTTTTCCCAAATACATCAATGCCATTTCTCCAATCCAAATAAAATCTATAGCCCACTTTATCGGATTCCCAACCTGGACCTTCATAACGGATAAAGTAAGAATGATCTGTATGTTCCTGAGGCACTTTCAGTGCATTGACATTTTTAAATTCGCCTCCAATATATTTTCTGTCATGAAACTCCCCTCCTACTTTATGGGATAATTCTGCTTGGGTTCTTTTTTTTGTTATGAAGCTGGGTTCTCCTAGACTTTTGGTTTTGATGTATAATTCATAATCTTTTCCTGCCTTTACCTCAGGAATAAGACAAAGTAAAGACTCACTTATCCGATCTATTTCAGTTTGAATATTTTCTTCGCCCATTTGAACTCTTAAGTTTTCAAAATCAAGGTCATTGTTCTTTTCCTTGATTTTCAATAGGGGTATCTCTATAACGAAATCCTCTCTATCCACGGCATTGACTATTGTAAAGGATACTTCCTCTGTATTATTCTCCTTTGGGGTTTGACAGGAAGTGAAGTATAAAGTTAAAGCTATACAGGCTAATTTTATTAAAGAACGGCTGGCTTGCATAATTATTCAGTTAAATATTTTCAAACAATGGTTTTCCGTATTTAAAGTTTAAGTGTTATTGTACACAAAAGGTTAAGCGGCACAGGCTGAAAAACCAAATTTCACTTCTCATCCAAATAGCCCAGCTTAAATTCTGCGTTTGGTTGATGGGCATTCTTCATAATGCTATCTGCCTTGGCAATTACGTCTGGTTTTGAATCCGCCAAATTGGTAGTCTCCCCCTCATCATTGGATAAATCAAACAACTCTATGGATCTATTCCCTTTTCTAATATCTTTTCGAACTGCTTTCCAATTCCCCATTCTAACAGCTTGTTTTCCTGCTTCACCATGATATTCCCAATAAAGGTAGTCGTGCGTTTGTTGTTTGTCAAAATCCCCTAATAGAGCAGGATAAAATGAAACACCATCGCTTTTTGGAGGTTTTTTCGCACCTGCCACCTCACTTAGAGTGGGGTAAAAATCCCAAAAAGCAGATATATGGGCATTGGTACTACCTGCTTCAATGGTTCCTGGCCAACTCACAATCAAAGGAACCCTGATCCCGCCTTCATATAGATCTCTTTTTATACCTCTAAGTGGCCCATTACTATTAAAATAAGCTGGATCACCGCCTCCCTCTTGATGGGGACCATTATCTGAAGTAAAAATAACAATGGTATTTTCCACTAACCCTAACTTTCGGAGTTTTTCCATTATCTCTCCTAACTGCTTATCCAAAACGCTAACCATGGCTGCAAAGGCAACATGAGGCTGATCTTGGGAAGCCAAGCCTCCCTTCCTAAAAGCCGGACCTTCATCCACTCCATGAAAAGGTTTTCCAGGACTGATGGATGCTTTAAACTTATCCATTTCCTCTGTTGGAACTATTAATTCAGCATGAGGCAATGGACTGGAGACAAATAGAAAAAAAGGTTGGTCTTTATTAGAATCAATAAACTCCAATGCCTTTTCATGTAGTAAGTCAGGTGAATAGCTACCAAATCGTCCCTCGTCATTACCACTTAACAGCACTTTTTCATCATTATGCCATAAGTGATCGGGATAGTAATTATGGGCCAATGATTGACAAACATAGCCATAGAACTCGTCAAAACCTTGGTTGTTAGGAGTGCCCTCTGTACCGGGCCCGCCAAGACCCCATTTCCCAAAAGCACCGGTAAAATAACCTCTTGATTTCAAAACTTCTGGTAGTGTTTGAATCGAATCAGGCAGCGGAAACTGACCTTCCCGCTCTCTGAATCCGTATGGAGAGGGATCTAAACTTCTATTATCACGGATAGCGACATGACCAGTGTGTTGGCCTGTCATTAAGCTAGCTCTGGATGGCGAACAAACACTGGTACCAGCATAATGATTCGTAAACAACATGCCACTTTTTGCAAGGAGATCTATATGAGGCGTATTAAACTTTTTCTGTCCATAACAGCTTAGATCGCCATAGCCCAGGTCATCTGCCAAAACAAAAATAATATTGGGGAGCTTCCTCGATTCAATATTAGAATTTTGACTCTGGGAACATGAGGTACATACAAGTAAAATAAAAACGAGCAATCCTACACACTGTCGCAACATTGTACGGATATCTTGAATTGATCTGTTTATGCTAAAAAACATCCATAAAATTATATGATAAAATTCATTACACTGTCCTGCACTGTTAGGTCTAAGAAAAGAAAAAAAAAGCCTTCAGGTAGATCCCTGAAGGCTAAAAGTAAATGTTTAACCTTTACTAAAAAGAATAATTATTGGTGACCAGCCGAAACTGGTTCATGACTTTATAGGTGGCCCTGGTAAGGTCCAAATTGATACTTGGTGAGTTTACATCAAAAGTAGCGGAAGTATATCCTTGCCAAATTGTTTTGTTCTTTTTGTAATCTATTACATAAATGATCAACATACCGTCATTCTCATAATATTTGATATTGTCATAATCTTCCCCTTTCTCACGGTCTTCTGGATTATCAATATCATCCTCTTCACCTCTTTTGTCTTTTTCTTCTTCTTCTTTCAAAATTTCCAGACCACGGCTAGCCAACCAGTTATCAAACTCTGGCTGAACATAACCTCTGTACCTAATCTGGTTGACAAAGAGTTTGTAATAGATCAAAATATCAGGCTTATCAATCTGATGTCTAAAACCTTGGGAATTAAGTCTTGAAATAATGGTTTTGTCAATAATGGGAATATGTTTCACAGAATCCGTCCCTGTATCCTCCATAAAAGCAAAAGTCTTATATTTTTTAAAATTTCCTCGGTAGTCATAATCATATTCAGCGACAAAATCTTTGGAGGAAAAGCACGCCGTAGATAAGAACAGCGTCAACAAAATGCATAGGTGAGCTTTTTTCATTTCTTTTAAATTTAATTTGGATGATAAACCATGATAGAAGAAATACTATAGTTCGGGCTCAATTTATCGCTCGATCAAGAATGCTTTTTGTACAACCATTTATAAATTGGTTTTGTTTTGGCATTCAGTGATTTGATCTATTGAATATTAACGAATTAACTCCAATAATCAAAATATTTTAGGAGTGAATAAGTAACTGACAGATAAAAAAATTGTACACAGTTATTTAACTGTTCGCGAATAAGTTATTACAAAAATTAATGATTATTTAAACTGTCTGTTATACTTCTTCATCTGGTCTGAAACGCATGTATTCTGGATATGGAAATGCATGAATCAGCTCTCCCTGTTCAATGCGTTTCTGGATTTCTTTCCAATGATTTGGGTCAAAAAGCAATTCATGAAACTCCAAAAAGTGTGGTTTTACATCAACCCTTCCAATCATAAACCTTTTAAAATCTTCTGTAAACACATCATTCTTGGCAATGTCATACCAAGGTTCTGAAGCATAAATCTGAGCAAAAGTTACTGGTTTGGGCTTTTCCCTAAAGTTCATCCGAGTGAGGAACTCTATTTCATCATAATCATAAAAAATCACGCGTTTTTGCCTGGTGACACCAAAGTTCTTGGTCATCATATCTCCTGGAAAAATATTGGCTTTGGCCAATTGCAGAATAGCATTTCCATATTCCTCAACCGCTATTTTAGCATCCTCCAAACTGCATGTCTCCAAATACATATTCAATGGAGTAAGCCTTTTTTCTGTATAAAGGTGCTTAATGACCAAAACATCATCTTTGATTTCAACCAACGAGTTAACCGTATTTTTCAATTCCTTGATCAAATCTGGGTGAACCCTTTCAAGTGGTATTTGAAAATATTCAAACTCATGCGTATCTGCCATTCTCCCTACCCTGTCGTGAAGCGACACGAGCCTGTACTTTTCCTTAACTTCTTGCCTGGTCATGTTTTTGGGTGGGTCAAAGTTATCCTTGATCACTTTGAAAACCATATTATATGAAGGCAAAGTAAATACAGTCATGACCATTCCTTTAATACCAGGAGCTACCACAAACTGGTCATCACTGGTTTTGAGATGGTTGAGATAATCACGGTAAAATTCCGTCTTGCCATGTTTGTTAAAACCAATGGCATTGTACAATTCAAATACCTTTTTGTGGGTAATAACCGAATTCAAAAAAGCCACAATCTGCGACGGAATCTCTGTTTCAACCATAAAATATGATCTGGTATAACTAAAAATAGCACTCATTAAATTAGGGTCAAAAATCAAAGTGTCCACAAAAACACCCTGTGGACCATGCATAAATGGAATGATAAAAGGCATCCACTTTCCTCCCAAAAAGGTCCTTCCTATTAAGTATGCTGCCTTGTTTCGATAAAACACTTGTTTGAGAACTTGCGTAGTGGTATTTTCATCCACTTTGTATCTGGTAAGAATAACTTCCCGAATACTTCTTACCAAAAACTGGACATCTTTTTCTTTTTGATAATAAGGAGCTTGGAAATCAAAATCTTCTAAAATTTTCCTGATAATTTTTTGAACCCCCCAATGTGGTGGATAATTATAAAACAAAGGTTCCTGAGGATGAATTTCACATGAATCATAGCCTTCGATCACAAACATCAACTCTTCATCTATGGACAAATGGGCTACTGCTTTTCTAATGACAGAATTATAAAATGACTCAGCCAATTCTTTGTCAGTTCTTTGGTCTATTTCATTTGAAAAAGATTGCTTGACCTCCATCCAAAAAACCCTGTCATCTAAAAACTCTCCATATTTTTCCCTACAAGTATTAACTACCTCATTGACACAATCTTTATACAACCTTAATCGCTGTCTGTGATTCAACTGCACACCATCCCAATCTCTAGCTTTGAAGTATTCAGGAGCCCTTTTGGTATGTTTATGAAAAGCCGTAATATACTTTATGTAAGCTGCTATAATTTCAGAAACGACAACAGGTTTTACAGTTGAATTCATCGATTTTTATTAATAATGAGGAGAATGCATTTGGAAAATGAATATAACCAAAACCCAAAATAAGTTCCTCGGATTGCGTGCACAAATAATTTATAGATTATAAAAATCGGCTGCTGATTTTTTATTACTAACTAATAAGGAGAATCGAAGATACTAAAGTAAAAACTACTGAATTCCGCGATCTTTCAAAAAGGATACTTGGCAAATTTATGGTTCCATATTACTTGTTTTCATTTAATAAATTTCCCTTTCGCAATCGATTGTTTGGATATTAAGAATTATTTTTTACCTTTCCGTTAAGTTATTCAAATGCTTGAATAATTCAACAATAGGTTTAATAGGTTTGATAGTAAAAAAAGGTCTGTACGATGTGCGGACCTTTTTTTGATTTAACGACATCCAGTAAGTTCAAAATACCTTCTGGTGTTTTAAATTAATCTTATAGAAAGAACTCTCTCTCTCATTATTATGGTTCTTCAACTTTACATAATATTCACTTTTAAAGGTGCTTTGATCAAATAATAAATATCATGATTAAGCGGCCAAATACTCAGAATACCGTCATTGAATTTTACTATGAAAAATACAAAAAAAACAAAATCAATTTTTACACCACAAAAATCATTTTTATAGTATCAACTGCACTTTAATACCACCAGTCTCTTTAAAAATCACACACGAAATATCCATTGAAAACGAACCAGTCTCCTGTTAAATTATCTTAACCTTCAGAAAGCTGACCCAATAAATAAAATCTATCCCAAAACAAACATTAACAACAAAGCACAACTAACTGCAAATCAGCAATTAACAAAAATCACTTAACACAAAATTTTATTTTGTGTTTTCTAATACCCTAAAAACCACTAGGGTTTAAATAGTATTCAAACCGTTATTTTAGAGCTTTTTATTGATTTTTCTATAAGCAATAATTTTTTTGCTTCTTTTTTGCCAAATAAAATTTCGCAAATTCTTAGAGCAAAATATAATTCTGAATTAATGATAAATATTAAAATTATAAAGCTTTTTTAACATACATATAAACAAATTTAAAGTATTTATTTTATATTTGTGCCCATGCCCTAATTAGGTCTTTCGTTCTAGATGGGCTATCCACCTAAATCAAAACTTAAAACCGCATTTATGAAACTAGTTTTACAAACTTCAATAATAAGCCGTCGCTTATTATTGCTAGTGATGTTTCTAGCTACCTATTTGGCATTTAGCCAAGAAGGGTATGCACAACAATCAAACAACAGAATTCACATCACTGGTAGCATCACAAACCAATCAGGTGAGTCTCTTCCTGGAGCCACTGTTTTGGTTAAAGGGACATTAGTAGGAATATCTGCAGGCCCTGATGGAAACTTCACTATTGATGTACCTACCAAACCAAATCAACAACCTGTATTGGTTGTGTCATTTATTGGTTTTAAATCCAAAGAAATTACTCTAGGCAACCAAACAAAATTAAAAATTACGCTTGAGGAAGACATTAACACCTTGGATGACGTAACTGTTATTGCCTACGGTAAGAGAAGCAAAGAGGAGCTGATCAGTTCTGTGGCTTCCGTAAAAAGTGAAGATATCCAAGATATGCCTGCTGCTAACCTCGAAAACTTGCTTCAAGGGCAAATGGCCGGTGTAGCAGTGACCAACCAATCTGGCTCTCCAGGTGGAACGGGTACAATCATCAACATCCGTGGTCAAAACTCTCTAATGGTGGCTGGACCTGACGGTCAATTGATCAATGACGGTTCTCCGCTATATGTAGTTGATGGTATTCCCATCATTTCGGAAACCAATAGTAAGATGAGCACTAGTGGTTTAGCCGATATAGACCCTTCCACAATCGAGTCTGTAGAAGTGCTTAAAGATGCTTCTGCTGCGGCACTTTATGGATCTAGGGCCAATAACGGTGTGATTCTCATTACCACCAAACAAGGTAAAGAGGGTAAAGCGGAAATTTCCGCCAATGTATCAATGGGCTTCAGTATCTTGCCAAGAACCCCAGTTCAAACTATCGGAAAGGCTGAAAGAGATTTTGCTTTGCTGTTTGCAAAAAATGCTACTGCTGCCTATTATGACCCGGCTACCAGGGGGTATAGCTTGCCTACTTCTTATGAAGACTCTTGGGGAAAATACGGGACTTATGATTATTTCTGGGGAAATGGTCGGGTAAATGGACTTTACCAGCCAGCACTTCAGGACAGTTTAAACTCCTATTACAATAACAGCTCCAATTGGTGGGATTACTTCTTCCGAACAGGTAAAACGACCAATTCCAACGTTCAAATCAACGGAGGATCAGAGTTGATGAAATACAATCTTGCTTTGGGTCATTATGATGAGGAAGGCATCATGGTAGGAACTGCTTTTGAGCGTTACAATTTCTCAGCTAACCTTACTTTGACTCCTAGGAAGAACTTGACCATTACCTCTTTCAACTATTTCGCTTACACTAATAGAGGTAGAGGGTCAAACAGTAATAATGGTTCTGCCAATATGGTCGGCTCTCCAAAGGCATCATCTTCTCTACTTTCAGTGGATAATTCTATTGCCCGCGAACAAGCAGCCAAAATTGCTGACACCCAAGTCAAAAACAATACTTATCGATTGCGTTCTGGCTTGAAAGTAAACCTAAACATTGCAAAGGGACTTTCTTTTACCACTACCCCATCCGTGGATTTTTCATTGGGTAAAAGTAATATTTTCACCCCTTCCTACCTTGATGACAGATATGGGATGTCCCAAGCTATCAACCAAAACAATTCAAGCATTGTACTTAACTGGGAAAACCTGTTAAACTATTTCCTTACAGTTGATCAGGATCACGAGTTTGAATTTTTGGCTGGACAGGGCTTGACCAGAAGAATCAATGAAACAGCATTTGGTATGGGACGTGGAATGGCCAGTGATGACATCCATTATGTACCACTTCTTCCTGAAAACTCCATTGTCGTTGACCAAAATGGCAACCAAGTAGTAACAAGAAACTTCTCTTCTACTTTCAGTGAAACTTACTTGTTGAGTTATTTTGGCAGAATAGCCTACAACTATAAGAAGAAGTACCTAATCGAAGCTTCCATTAGAACAGACGGATCAAGTACCTTCGGTGAAGGCAAGCGTTGGGGAACCTTTCCTTCTGTAGCCACAGGTTGGAATTTTTCTGAGGAACCATTTATGGATGATGTGTGGTGGTTGAATCAAGGAAAATTACGTGGATCTTGGGGGATCACTGGACTACAGTTCCAAAACCCTTACTTGGCCCACGGTACTGTATCCGACATCAACTCTCCTTATTTTATGGGACAACCGGGACTTGCTCCTGATATGGTTTCTTATAACAATCTGGCTTGGGAACAAGCCACACAATATGACATTGGTTTGGACTTAGACTTCCTTGATTACAGACTACGTCTTGTTGCGGACTATTATTACAAATATAACGACGGCCAAATCTATGATGCTCCATTCCCAGGTAATGTTTATTACCTCTCTTCAACATGGAGAAACACCTTTTCTACTTCTAATCAGGGTATCGAGTTGGGAATTCAATATGATGTGATCAGAGATAGGGCATTCACATGGAATACAAAACTCAACATCGCCAAAAACACCAACAGGTTTGAGGAAAGCTATAATGGCAATGATGTAGATGATTTCATCTTAGGCCGTCCTATCATGGGCTTTAATGTCTATATCCAAGATGGATACATCAATTCTGTGGAAGATCTACCAGTTTATTTTGATTCAGATGGATCTATCCAAAATTTAGGTTCTCCAAGTAGCCTTTATCCTGCTCAGGTTGGGATGAAAAACATCCTTGACCTGAACTCTGATGGCAGGATCAATGACTTAGACAAGACTTATGTAGGTAGCCCTATTCCAAAAATGAGTGGCGGATGGACCAATGATTTCAAATACAAAAACTTCGGTTTGAACATGTTGTTCACCTATACTTTAGGTAGATCGATTATCAATGCCGTCCCTTATTCTGCATACTCCAACAGAAGAGACCCTGCTGCAACTGTATTATTACTGGATTATAGAGACGTTGAATTCTGGAACCAAGAAGCATTTGAAAATGCAGGCGAAAGCTATTCTCCATTCTTCCCGACTCCAAATCTTGGTTATGCACCTCAAGCTGATGTGATGGTCAATACCAACATTGAGCAAGTCAATTGGATTAGATTAAAGAAACTGAACTTGTCTTACACATTTGACGAAAAACTTGTAAAGAAACTAGGAATTACTTCAACGAGACTTTTCTTCACTGCTGAGAACTTGATGTTGATTACCAACTATTCAGGATTGGATCCAGAAGCTGTTCCTTATCCAGGCGTGGATCAACTTGATAATTATCCACTTCCAAGGGTATTCACTGCAGGTTGTACGCTAAAATTCTAAGCCAAATTCAACCAAGAAATAAATCTTAATGACAAGCCCGCATTTTGAAATTATAATCAAGAGAGGACTTGTTTTAAAATATTGAGAAAATGAACATAAAACGATACTTAATTCTATTGGTTTGCTTTACAGCATTAGCCAGCTCGTGCACTGACTTGTTGGATGTAAAACCTGAGGATCGTCAATCCATAACAAATGCCTTTGATGATGACAGTGAATTGATGGGTTTTCTGATCACCATTCAAGGTGAAATCCAGTATATGATACAAGATGACCCTCACGTACCTATGGGAGCTGGAGCAGACCGATGCGATAATGTGGCCTACAGCAATCTAAGAGGGCTCGTACCTGAAACGGTCAAAATATCGCTTTACTCAAGCTGGAAAGAATATTACGATGTCATCTACCTTTCTAACTTGATCTTGGAAAACATTGATCAAGCAGAAAGTAATATGACTGCTGACAGAATTGATTTTTACAAAGGTCAAGCTTATTTCACAAAAGGTTGGATGTACTTGGAGTTGGGAAGAATTTGGGGAAATGCCATCATCACCGAAGGTACCAATAATTTCGAAGCATATGGAAATAGTACCGATGAAGAGGTAATTGCAGAAGCTATCAAAAACTTACAAATGGCCTATGAATTATTAGATGAATATGGTACCATGAAAGATGCCAATGGCAACCTATTGACCTCTAAGCAATATGGAAGCAAAGGTGCTGCTGCCGGTCTTTTGGCCCATGCTTATGCTTGGCAGGGCAGCATGGCAGAGCTTTATAATTGGGAAAATGTATCTGCTCAGGAAGCATATAACAATTCCATTGAATGGAGTACCAAATTGATCTCCGGAGAAGCTTCTGCACCCTACGGATTGTCTTCAAACATCGAAGCAATGCTTAGCGAAAACATATCCAGCTGGGATCCTGCAACCAGACTGGCTGCTCAAGAAAGCATTCTTGAAGTTCAAAATTTTTACCAAACAGATAACTCTGGAGGTTACGCTGATCCTTTAGCGGAAAGATATACTACATGGCCAGTAGACCTTAATGCATCCACCTCTTATATCAATCAAAGTCAAGTGACTTTCAAATATAAATCTTCCACCATCCAAAACATGTATCCTGGAGAGGATGAAAGAAAAGGTGCCTATTTCTACAAAGTAGATTCCATGGCAACAAAAGGCTATGAATTTGCTTATCCCTATAAAATTAGAGAAGGCGTTTTTAGAGTGGTCAGCCAAGCTACTGGTAGGACGTTAATGACAGGCTTGAATTGCAATGAAATTTACATCCGGTTGGCAGGAATCTACCTTTTGAGAGCAGAGTGCTATGCCAAAATCGGTAATGCGGCTGCGGCCACTCAGGATTTGAATACCATTCGTGCCAGAGCAAAAGCAGATCTTTACCCTGCTCCTGAAGACACTGATTTGCAATATGCCATCTTTAGAGAAAGAGAGAAGGAACTGATGATGGAAAGAACAAGGTTCTACGATGTGGTTAGAAACAACTACTTCCGCACGGAACTTTCTGAGGCATTTGCCAACCTGACAAATCAGGACATACAAGATGGTGCACTTTACCTTAATATCGGTCAAGATGCATTTACGAACAATACTTTATTGAAACAAAACATCTACTGGAACAGGACTGAATAGGAACCTTTTCAAGAGATAAAAAATACTTTAAAATGAAAAAAATCACATCACTACTTTTGCTTACGGTTTCCCTGCTTTGGAGCTGTACTGAAAACAACCTGATTGATAGTGGAATTGCTGATGGTAATATTCCTGACAAAACCATATATGAATACCTGCAATCAGACAATTATAACTGGGCGCTTACAGTTGAGATGATCAATCATGCTGACCTGGTTCCATTGTTCAATGGTGAGGATGCTAACTATCCTGAGATCATGTTTATGGGACTTACCTCCCACTCTATCAGAAAGTGGCTTTATGAGCAAAACCTAACGGTTGTGGCTGAAGCTGACCCTGAAGTTTGCCGTGAAATCCTTTTGAGACATGTCTTTACTGACCTGTACATGAGAGATAATATTCCTGCAAGACAGGATGGTGGCGTACTGATCACCTCTGTAGGAGGTGCTGAAATCCGACTTTTTGCTGAGGAGGAATTAGACCCAACTTATGGTGTGGGACCTGTCTTAGTAAAGTTTAATTCTGCTGATGGTTTTACAGTAAGAGATGCTCAAGTAGCCTCCGCTGATATCCATCCTGCCAATGGTATCGTTCATGCGATGCATTATGATTATATCATTGACCGATTACAATAAACAACTTGGAAGCAAGTCAATTCAAAACTGATTATCAAATGAAAAAACTAATTATATATGCTTTAGTGGCCTTTTTCGGCTTCATGAACTCAGGATGCAGCGATAACCTGGTTGGCTATTTGGATACTGAAAATGCCGAATACCTTCCCAATACCATGACCATCAGAAAAGAATTGGATCCAATGGTTGACGCGATAAGAATTCAAAATCAAGCTCCATGGGTTAGCACTAAAATCAGTGGTGTCATAGGTACGAACCCTTTGGTATTCAGCATTGTGGATGTAAAATCCGATGATGTGGATGAAGCTGCTATAGAATATTTCTTTAATAATGTATACGTTCAAGGACTTGGAAGAATTTATTACCCTATCAATACGGATACAGAGCCAGGTTCTTACACCATCAGTCTTGGTGTGCAAAATTCAGGAGATTATTATCATGTAATTGAAGATGCGATGACCATCATCGTAGAATAAAAATCATACCCCTTATGAACATTAAGCAAAACTTACTGCTCACCCTTTCATTTGTTATCGCAGCTGCGACAACAGTAAATGCACAAGGAATCGAATTTAACAAAGGAACCTATACTGAAGCTTTGGCTGAGGCCAATGAAAGAGGTGTTCCCTTGTTTATAGATTTCTATGCAGATTGGTGTGGGCCTTGTAAAATGATGGACAAGCAAGTATTTGTTGATCAGGAATTAGGAACCTATTTCAATGAAAATTTCGTCTCTGTGAAACTTAACACAGAGCACGAGATCAATGAAGAGTTGGTCAAAGAACTTGATATTACCTCTATGCCTACATTGATGTTTGTTGATGGTGAAGGTGAAGTGATTTCAAGAATCAGTGGTTCCATGAACATCGAGGAAATGCTTAAGCTTGGAAAAACCGTAACAGGTGATCTAAAAAGCTTTGAAGAAATGTATACTGCCTATAAGAAGGATAAAAATAACTTCGAAGTAATGCAAGAACTACTTAAAGCTGCTCCTTCCTTTGTGTCTTTCCAAACAGGCATGGACAAGAAAAAATGGATCATCCGTATCGAAAATATCTTCGAAGAATATATTGAGAAAAAGATGGCCATGGGAGATGCTTTCATCAATGCTGATGATTACAGACTGGTGAACAGGTTTTATGAGCCAAAAGGAGAGCATGATGAGGTCATTGAGTTTATGGTAGCCAATATGGACAAATACATCGAAAACGTAGGCAATGCGCCTGCCTTCTATGTGATTCGTAACAATACTACTATGGCCCAAGACCTTGCTAAAAAGGGCGACAAGAAATACATGGAAATTCTGGAAAGAATCAAAGGTGATATGAAGCCAGCTTATGATATAGCAGAAGAAGGGCATAATATCAGTCAATATGAAATTGCAAAATTAGACTGTGATGCGCTATACGCGCTATATGAAGAAAAGGACGCCGATAAATACATTCAACTGAAAAATGAATATTTTGAAGCAGACGGTGACAAAGTAACTTCCCTTTCCAAAGCTTCAGCTGCCCAAGCCATGTATTATGCAATGGGAAATGATGTTTCTGAAAAGAACAATGCAGCGGCTAAAGAATGGATAATTGCCTCACTTGCTGGAGACAAGATCCCTTTGATGCAGCGAATCAACATTATCGCGCTTTTAGGAGACGTGAACAAACACATGGGACTTTTAAAGGAAGCTGAGCAAGCTTATAATCGAGCTTATGCAGAGACCCTTCAGATGGAAGAAAGCCGTTCACAAATGTACCTTCAGCTACAGCTGAAAAGAAAGATTGAAATGCTTAATCTAGAATAGCATTTACTGGAATAAATTATTGAAACAGGGAGAGAATGCCTCTTCCTGTTTATCTATTTGTTCATTATCCTAAATAAGCTTTCATACCCATGAAATGCTAAAAAACAAACAGTATGAAAACAACCGCATTTTACCTGAGCATACTTGGCTGCTTCTTGACCAATATCTTATTTGCCCAGGATGGTGAGCACATTGACGGACTTGTAAAAGGCCAATTAGACAATGGGCTGACCTATTATATTATGAAGTCCCACCTTCAAGATGATGAAGCCAGCTTTTATTTAGTCCAGAAAGCTGGTGCCATTTTGGAAGATGATGATCAAAACGGCTTGGCCCACTTCCTTGAGCACATGGCATTCAATGGGAGCAAACACTTTCCCAATGGTGTGGACAAATACCTCAAAAGCCAAGGGGTAAGAAAATACAATGCTTACACGGCCTATGATGAGACCGTTTATAATATTGACAATGTAGACACAGACAACCAAGCTTTGGTAGATACTTGTATTTACTTGCTAAGAGACTGGTGTGGCGATCTATTGTTGACCAAAGAAGAAATCGATAAGGAAAGAGGTGTAATCCAAGAAGAGTGGAGATCTAGACTCAATGTTGGAAAGAGACGTCAAGAAGTAGTAGCTCCTTACGTTTTTTACAATACCAAATATGCAGAGCGCGATGTAATCGGCGATATGGATATCATCAATAATTTCAAGCCTAAGACATTAAGGTCTTTTTACGATAAGTGGTACCGAGCTGACATGCAAGGGGTAATTATCGTAGGAGACATCGACGTGGAAGATATTGAGAAGAAGGTAAAGGCAGTCTTTGGTGACTTAGAAGTAAACCCAAATGCTCCTGCACTGCCAGAAAAAATCCACATGGTTGCTAATGAAGAGCCTTTTTATGTGGTCTTCAAAGACAAAGAAATCAACAGGAACACGATCAAGCTTTTTTCAAGGTTTGAGCAGTCTCAGTTTGATGACTATAATGAAGTAAGAAAAGAACAAAAGTTAATCGAATATTTCAGCGAGTTGGCCTATGACAGATTGGTAGAATTTGTCAATGCTGATCAGGAAAAATTCTTTACCGCAGACATGGGGACCACTAAATTACTAGGTGATTTCTATGCCCATTCCATTTCGGTCACCCCTTTCCCAGGAAAAGACAAAGAAGCCTTGGAGCAGGTATTGACCATTTTTGAGCAAATCAAAAGGTTTGGTTTTACCGAAGAAGAGGTCGAAAAGCAAAAAGAAAAGATGTTTGAAAAGCTGGAAGCTGCCAGTAGCAATACCGATAATTTCAGCAATTCCATTTATGTGAATAAATTCAAGGCCAACTTCTTCAATCAAGTGCCCATAAGTGATATTGAAGATGGTATTGACAACATCATGGAAGTTACCCTAGAAATAGAAGCGGAAGAAATTAATGAATGGGCAAAGAATATTGATTTCAGAAAGGACCTATTGATCGAAATCAATGCCAATGAGAAAGAGGAAAATATCCTTTCTGAAAATGAGGTGCTTGCTACCATGCAAAAAGTCGAAAATGCTGACCTTAACGAAAAGCAAGAAATCGAGCAAATTGACCAATTGGTTGACTTTGAATTAGCGGAAGGTTCTATTGACAAAATTGAAAAGCTAGAGCAATTTGATGCGGAAGCTTGGACACTTTCCAATGGCGTGAGGGTCATCTATAAATATTCAGAAGAAGGCAAAGGTGATTTTGATTTGTATTCCCAAAGCAATGGTGGTAAATCTGTACTGAAATCAAAGGAGATTCCTTCTGCAAATGCATTGATCAAAATGGCCACAAAATCAGGTCTCTATAAATACGATAGAAACACCATGATGGCCTACATTACAGATAAGAAGATCAGGATCAGTTTGACCTTTGATGAACTGACAGAAGGCTTAAAAGGTGGTGCCAATGAAGAAGACGCAGATGTATTATTCCAGTTTGTACATTTGTTCCTGACCCATCCTAGGTTTAATGAAGAGGATTTCAATGCCTACAAGCAAAAACTCCAATACAAGTTCAACCAGCAGTCCAATCCAATGGACGCGATCACTGAGGCCATTACTGAAGTGACGTCAAAGCCAAATGACAGGACCTGGAAATTAGGAGATGAATATTTTGAAGCCATGGATTTTGAAACCATGAAGGAAATTTTCACTAAGGCCTTTGGGGATGCAGGTGATTTCACTTATTATCTGGTTGGAGATTTGGACAAAGAAATGGCCAAAGGATTGGTCCAAAAGTACATCGCCACTCTTCCTTCTGACCCAAACAAGGAAGCTGATGAATTTAAAGAATATGACTTTTCTGTTCCTGACAAGGTGATCAAAAAGCAGTTTGAAGTAAAAATGCCTGAAAGCCGTGGAATTATTGATATCAGCTACTTGAACGACTTTGATCTATCAGAAAAAGAAACCGTTCAATTGAATACTTTGATCTACACCTTGAGAAATCGTTATTTCAAAACTGTTCGTGAGGAGTATGGCGGAACTTATGGAGTAAAAGTAAAACCTATCACCTCTTCATATCCTAAGAACAAGCAACAGGTATCCATCAATTTCCAGACAGATGCCGATAGAGTGGACGAATTGAAACCACTTATTTATCAAGAAATTGAAAATGTGAAGAAAGAAGGCATTTATTCATTTGAATTAAATGAAGCAGTTAATCTCATGAAAAGAGCTCAAGAGCAATCTCAAAAGCACAAAGGTGTTCCTTACTGGATGAACATTTTGATCAGCTACGAGCAACGTGGCCTGGATTTGACATCAACTGAGGAAATGGATAAAGCATTAAATGAAGTGACTGTTGAAGGCGTTCAGGAGTTTGCTAAAAAATTCTTTGATGCTGCAAAGCTTAGAGATATAGTGATCATACAAAGAGCTCCTCAAGTAGAAGAAGCTCATCACCATATGCAAGCGAGATGATTTTAATTTTGGTTTAGAAAAAAAGGATCCCAGGTTTTCTGGGATTTTTTTTGAATAAAGGTCCAAGTTGAATTATCTACCTGGACCTTTATAATTTTTATAACTATTTACTGTATAGCTTGAACACTTCAGAACCAGCACTCAAAAAAGCACCTGTTCCGTATACTTCAGTTTTATCAGGAAACGCTTTACCAGGAGCGGCACCAATAGGTTGGACATAGCCAAGCATTCCTTCCGGTGTAATGTGGCTGACCATGGCCATCCATCCTTTTCTCACCGCTGGTTCATATTTATCAGCTTCCAAAATCCCTTGGTTAATTCCCCAAGCCAAGCCATAAGTAAAGAAAGAAGAACCACTTGTTTCTGGTGTTGGATAAAATTCTTGCCCCAAAAGACTCATGGCCCAATGCCCTTCGGGAGTCTGTAATTCCAACAACCGCTTGGCCATCTTCTTATAAATCTTTAGAAAATATTTGTATTCTTTCGACTGCGGGTCCAGTTCATTCATGATATTGACCAAGCCAGCAAACACCCAACCATTGCCGCGCGCCCAAAAAATCTTGGTGCCATTATCCAGTTTCCCCATATAGCTTTGGTCTCTATAATATAAGTCCTCCTTTTCATCAAAAAGAAAATCAGTGGTGGCTTTAAACTCAGAAAGCATAAAGTCCAGGTATTTTTGCTCTCCGGTAATATTATACAATTTTGCCCAAACAGGTGGAGACATAAACAAGGCATCGCACCAGTTCCACCTGTCCTGATGATAAGGAGTTCTCCATTCTAAAGAACTGACAGCTGGGTGATAAAGTATAAAGTTAAATTGATCCTTGGTAGGTTTGAGCATGGATTCATCCTCATACTTTTTATAGAGATCTGCATAAAGCTGCCCCACCGTATGATCATCCGCATGATACTTTCTTCTGTGCAGTTTCCATTCAGCATCCTCACCGATTTTCTTCAACCATTCATAATAACTATCATCACCTGACATGGCTGCCCACTTGACCATTCCTACGTACAGGGCACCATTGGTCCAGTCCAATGGGTGATGGGCTTTCTCATAACCAGGTGACCCTCCATTGTAGAACTTAATTTGCCAGTCAGCGACCCGTTTCATCTCTTTCTTTACCACTGCGGGGTCAATGGTTTGGGAAAATGATTGAAGACAAGTAAACCCCAAAGCCACCGCTATCAAGGTGACTTTGAATCCTTTAAAAACGTTCATTCTAATTGAGTTTATCTTAAAATTTTAATTTTGCCAATTATACCATATATCACAATAAATTCCTTTTAAAACTCCATAAAAGGTATGATTTCTATTGATTTGACTAAGTCAGGTACTTTTTATAAAATCATAACATTATACTTTAAAACGATACATCTTTAGAAAGTAAAGTCACAGATAGCCATATTACATCCGAACTTTCATTAAATTGAATTTTGCAAAATCACTCTCATGAACGATAAATTACTTTCTTTAGCGCTTACCATTATTTTGGCCTTCTGCTTGGCTTGTAGTAAACCTGAAAATACTTCTACAGAACAATTTGACATTTTTATAAAAGGTGCACAAGTACTTGATGGAACAGGAGCACCGCCCTTCTATGCTAATATTTTGGTGAGGAATGGACTTATTCAAAAAATTGAACAGGATACAAGCAAAAAGTTTCAGGCTGATGAACTGATCAATGCAAAAGGAAAAATACTGACTCCGGGTTTCATAGACACCCATGCGCACGGCAGTCCAATAGAAACTCCTGACTTTAGAAATTTCCTAGCTATGGGAGTAACGACCATTTTCTTGGGACAAGATGGATCAAGCCCGAGTACCGCAGACATTTCCGAATGGATGGACAAGGTAGATGCGTCACAACTAGGCCCTAATATAGGCATGTTTGTCGGTCATGGGACATTGAGAATGCTCTCAGGGGTAAAGTATCAAACCACTCCGAAAGAGGATGATTTGGCTAAAATGGACAGCCTGCTTCAAATGGCAATGGATGCTGGTTGTTTTGGCTTAAGCACAGGGTTGGAATACAATCCTGGCTACCTTGCTGACAGTCTTGAACTGCTCCGTTTGGCAAAAATCGTCGGAGAAAGCGGCGGTATGATCATGAGCCATATGAGGAATGAAGATGATGATGCCATGGAAAGATCCATTGATGAATTGTTACTGCAAGGGAGTTATTGCCCTGTACACATTTCACATATCAAAGTCGTCTATGCAAAAGGAGAAGAACGCGCCAATGAAATTCTTGAAAAATTAGAAATCAGCAGAACTAAGGGAAAAACCATTACTGCCGACATCTACCCCTATGAGGCCAGTTATACCGGTATTTCGATCCTATTCCCTGATTGGGCCAAAGCACCAGCCAATTATGAAGAAGTGGTTAAAAATAGAAGAACGGAACTAGAAAACTATTTAAGGGACCGTGTCAACAAACGAAATGGTCCAGAGGCAACATTGATCGGGTCTGGACCATATAGCGGAAAGAACTTAGCAGAGATTGCAGTAATGCTCAAAAAGCCTTTTGAGAAGGTGCTCGTGGATGATATCGGCCCTTCTGGAACAAGCGCAGCGTACTTTGTTATGGATGAAACAGTGATGAAAACATTCTTAAAAGCACCATTGATCAATGTGTGCTCTGATGGAAGTCCCAACTCCAGCCATCCACGAGGATATGGAACTTTTGCTAAAATCATAGAAAATTATGTCATGAAAGACAGTTTATTATCATTGTCAGAAGCTATCCACAAAATGACAGGATTGCCGGCCAAAACCTTAGGAATTACTGATAGAGGCTTGATCAAAGAGGGCTATATGGCAGACCTTCTCGTCTTTCAGCCTAGTGAGGTAAAAGCAAAGGCCACTTATGAAAAAGCGGATCAGCTGGCTGAAGGTTTTGACCTTGTGATCGTCAATGGAGAAATAACAAAATCAGGAAATGAATTTTCAGAAGGTAATGGGCAAATCATAAAGAAAAAATGAAAACGCTGGCTTTTCTATTACCTACATGCTTATTGCTCTTTTCATGCCATTCGCCCAAAAATAGGCCATTAAACATTGCTACTGCTGCCAATATGCAATTTGCAATGAAAGCATTGATTGAGGACTTTTCCCTGCAAACTGGGATCGAATGTGAAATGGTTACCAGTTCTTCAGGAAAATTAACAGCTCAGATTAAAGAAGGCGCACCATACGATATTTTTGTGGCAGCCAATATGAAGTATCCCAAAGCTATTTTTGATGCTGGTTTAGCAGAAAGGCCACCTCAGGTCTATGCGCTGGGAAAGCTGGTTCTTTGGTCCATCAAGGAGAAAAACTATCTAGATCTAACCGACTACACCTGGTCCACTGTTTCTCACATTGCTGTCGCCAATCCCAAAACAGCTCCCTATGGAGAAGCCGCAATCCAAGCACTTAACCATTTGGGAGTATATGAGGACCTGGAAAACAAGTTGGTCTTTGGAGAGAGCATATCCCAGACCAACCAATTTATCCTTTCGGGAGCCGCAGAGCTTGGGTTTACGGCAATGTCAGTAGTGAAATCTCCTCCCATGAAAAGTAAAGGAACTTGGATCAAGGTTCCCGATAGTTTATATCAATCAATTGAACAGGGGGTCATCCTGATCAAACAGAAAGAAGGAAATAGTGAAAACGCCAGTAAGTTCTATGAGTTTCTATTTGAAAAAAAAGCTCACGAAATCTTAAAGGAGTATGGATATGAAATTCCTGCTTGATCTTTTTATATTTCATGTTCGAATATTAATTACTGAATTATTTCAAAACACTTAATTTCACATAAAAAAAGTGTAATCATTCTTATTTTATTGATGAACCAATTCGAAGGTAACATAGTCCAAATACATTCATGTGGCCAGCTTTCCATTGTGACTGTCGAATTACTTGATCGCAATAAGGTCCAATCCATAATCATTGACACCTCGGACACCGCTCCTTATTTAGTTCTTGATACCCCCGTTTTTGTTTTGTTTAAAGAAACCGAAGTAGCCATTTCTCCAGAAGAAAATCCAAAAATAAGCCTTCAAAATCGATTTCGAGGAAAAATTACAGCAATAGAAAAAGGAGAGCTATTGGTCAGGTTAAGTATCGAAACTGCAGCGGGTAATTTGGTGTCCATGATCAGTAAAACGGCACTGACAGACTTGGACCTATTCATAAACGACTGGGTAACCGCTTTGGTCAAACTCAATGAAATCACACTATCTCCAAAATGAACTGGATACCAATCATACTGACCCTGAAACTCTCATTGATTACAACCTTGATTTTATTTGTTCTGGCCTTACCTTTGGCCTATTGGCTGAGTGTAACCTCATCTAAAATCAAAGCGATTGTTGAAACTTTGGTAAGCATGCCTTTGGTGCTCCCTCCTACTGTTTTGGGTTTTTACCTGCTGTTGGCCTTTAGTCCACAAAATACATTTGGAGCATGGCTGGACCAGTGGTTGGGCTTAAAATTTGTATTTACTTTTCATGGTTTGGTATTGGCTTCTTGCCTTTATAGCCTGCCTTTTATGGTCCATCCACTCCAATCTGGACTGTCATCACTCCCGTCTTCCATTACAGAAGCTGCGATCATGCATGGAAAAAGCAAGTTCACCATACTCAGAAAAGTATTGTTGCCCAATATCAAACCTTCCGTTTTGACAGCTCTGGTATTGACTTTTGCTCACACCATGGGAGAGTTTGGCGTGGTATTGATGATAGGAGGCAATATTTCTGGCAAAACAAAAGTGGCCTCCATAGCTGTTTATGATGAAGTGGAAGCCTTGAATTATGGAATGGCCAATCAGTATTCACTCATTTTGATCGGACTTTCATTTTTAACCTTGCTAATGGTTTATTTATTCAATGGAGGTTTTTTTAAACAATATTTAAAATGATTGACCTAAGGTTAAGGAAAGTATTGGAATCCGACAATACCAAGATGGTGCTAGATCTGAACTTGCAGTTTAAAAAAGGGCAATTCATCACCCTTTATGGCGAATCTGGTTCTGGAAAAACCTCTACTTTGCGGCTTATCAGTGGACTGATGAAACCTGATAGTGGCCATTTGAGTATTGGACAACAATGCTGGTTTGATGAGGACAAAAAAATCAATTTAGCCCCTTCAAAACGTAAAATAGGTTTTGTATTTCAAGATTACGCCCTGTTCCCCAATATGACAGTCAAAGAAAACCTGTTCTTTGCCCTTTCTGATAAGACTGATCAGGGAACCATTGAAGAACTGGTCCAAATGATGGACTTGGGGGATCTACAAAACAGAAAGCCAGAGAGTTTATCCGGTGGTCAGAAACAAAGGGTCGCATTGGCAAGGGCTTTAGTAGGAAAACCAGAAATACTATTGTTGGATGAACCGCTCTCTGCCTTAGATTACAAAATGCGCTACAAACTGCAGAAATACATTCTAAAAATCCATCAAAGGTATAAATTGACCACCATCCTTGTCAGCCATGATATTGGTGAAATCATAAAACTCTCTGACCTGGTTTTTGAATTAGAAAATGGCAAGATTGCACGTCAGGGAAGCCCGGCAGAATTATTTGGTCTTGGCAGTACCAGTGCAAAATTCCAGTTTACGGGAGAAATTATTCAAATTGAAAGTGAGGATGTTTTGGTCATTGTAACGCTCTTGGTGGGCAATGATTTGGTCAAGGTAGTTTGTGATAAAGAAGAAGCCAAACAATTCTATCTTGGTGATAAAGTGTTAGTAGGTTCAAAAGCCTTCAACCCTATCATTAAGAAAATTTAAATTTTCTAGCATACTACCCATACTTATCATTCGGTTACACTTTTATCTTTGGGTGGTTTTTGAACCTTTACGATCTTTGCATGAATATTTCCCAAGATAACCAACCTCCTATTTTAACTCTTTACTCTTGAATGTTACTGATTACCTTTTTTGTACATAGATGTTTTTTTAAACTAATCTAGCAATAAGGCAACCTTAAACCACATTTTAGGGTTTATTTCAGACCATGCTTTAATTCACACAACATAACTACTTTTGAAGACATTTAAGAAACAATTCGGAGGATCTATTAGAAAAAAAGATTTAGAGAAATTCGCATCATCCAATCAATGGGATGGTAATAAATTCGTTAACCTTTCTCTGACCACAATGGGCTTCAGTTTTAAAAAGCTCCCTGAAGTTTTGAGGGACAATTTCTCAAAAAACATCCAGAGAATGCCCAAACAGCATCTGTCCATTTTACCGATAGATACCGATCAATATTCTCAATCAAATAAAGAAGCAAGATTTTCTTGGTTTGGTCACTCAGTTTTACTTTTTCACTTAAATGGCAAGAACATTTTAATTGATCCCATGTTTGGAGAAAATGCTTCCCCCATTGCTCCTTTCAAGACCAAGCGTTTTAGTAAAAACACCCTTGAAATCATTGATCAGCTTCCTCCTATTGATGCGGTATTATTAACCCATGATCATTATGATCATATTGATCTGGAGAGTATACAAAAACTGATTCCCAAGGTAGATAACTGGCTGGTAGCTTTAGGAGTTTCAAGACATTTGGAAAAATGGGGATTGGAAGCAGAAAAAATCCAAGAAATGGATTGGTGGGATACAATTGATTTTGAAGGCATCGAAATTACATTTACCCCAAGTAGGCACTTTTCAGGTCGGGGTGCCACAGACCGGGCCAAATCGCTTTGGGGAGGCTTTGTTTTTAAAACCGTAGCGGAAAGTATTTATCATAGCGGCGATGGCGGTTATGACCACCATTTTAAAGAAGTAGGCAAAAAGTTTGGTCCTTTTGATGTGATGTTTGTAGAATGCGGCCAATACTATAAGCATTGGCACCAAATCCATTTGTATCCAGAAGAAAGTGTTCAAGCAGCCATAGATGCCAAAGCCAAAAATGCTATTCCGATCCATTGGGGTGGTTTCTCTCTCGCCCCACACAGCTGGAAAGATGGAGTAGAAAGGTTTACAGCTGCCGCTGAAAAGAAAAAACTTAATATCTACACCCCTTCACTTGGAGAAACCTTCTCCTTGAATACTCTCCTTTCCAATAATTTCTGGTGGAAAGATGTCAAATGATGCTTTGATCGAAAAATGAATTGTTACATTTGACCGAAACAGTGATTTTCCAGCCTGGACAGGACAATACCTAAAGCCATAATCACATTGGCTTTTTTTGTTTTTCTTCTAAGGGTATGTCCTTTACTGAGTGTCATATTACATATTAACTACTGTAAAATTTTATATCTATATGAGTCAATCTCTCAAGTTTGTTGATTCTGAAAATTCGCTTTTTTTTACTACTACCAAAAAGCGAATTGATGAATATTTTAAAGAAAACAACCTGTCCCGAAAAGCGAATTCCGCTATGGTTTCCAAAACCGTAGTGTATTTAATTTCCTTTGTTTCCCTTTATGTCTTGATATTGGCAGACTTTCTCCCTCTTTATCTTACTTTGATCTTAGCCGTGTGCTTAGGAATGAATATGGCCTTTATTGGCTTTAACATATGCCATGATGCCTTACACGGCTCCTATTCTTCCAAGCCAGTTGTCAATAGATCATTGGGCTTTTTATTCAATGTCATTGGTGCCAGCGAGTATGTTTGGCGAATTACCCATAATAAAGTGCACCATACTTATACCAATATTGTGGGTCATGATGGGGATTTGGACGTTGCGCCAGGAATGATCCGCGTATCTAAAGGAGAGAAAACCAAAAAAGCCTATCAGTATCAGCATATTTATGCCTTTCTACTCTATTCCCTTTCTTCCCTTTCCTGGTTTTTTAGAAAAGATTATCTGAAATTCTTCCAAGAAAACATAGGTGCTCATACCAATAAGCACCCAAGAAAAGAGTATTTCTTTCTTTTCTTTTACAAAGCTATGTATTATACATTGTTTATAGTAATTCCATTATTGGTCATGGACATTACATGGTGGCAATTCTTGATTGGCTATTTGTTGATGAACTTTGCTGAAGGCCTTGCTTTAGCACTTGTCTTCCAATTGGCCCACTTGGTAGAGGAAACAGAAATGCCTGAACCAGAGCAAAGCCAAAACATTTCAGAGGCATGGGCAATCCATCAGATGAAAACCACAGCAAACTTTTCCGTCAACAGTAAGTTGGCTACCTTTCTCTGTGGTGGCCTGAATTTTCAGGTTGAACATCATTTGTTTCCGAAAATCTGTCATATACATTATCCCGCCATTTCGAAAATACTACAAAAAACGGCCAATGAATTTGACGTTCCCTATTTGAGTAACAGAACCTTCTTTACTGCCCTACAATCACATTATAGATTCTTGAAGAAACATGGAAGGGCAGCATAAAAAGATTGCTTGAATTATTTTTTAATTTTCACTCAGGGTATCATCTTTTATAAGTGTCTAATTATTAAAGGACCATAAAAGCAATTATTTTTAGTAAAGCAATACGCAAAAAGTGAAATACGCTGAAGAAAAACAAATTGGCCTAGTGATCGATGACAATGTTTTTGAAGGAACCTTTAAGGAGCACTTCAAAGCTTTGCATGCCTATGCCTGTGTTTTACTAAAAGACGAAGATGAAGCTGAAGAGATTGTCCAGTCAGTCTTTCTCAAGCTTTGGGAAAAACGAGAAAACATTCTTATCGAAACCTCTCTGAAGGCTTACCTTTATTCTATGGTATATCGGGATTGTATGAACTTAATCCGTCATGAAAAAGTGAAACAGAAACATCAAAATATCACCCTTTATGAAGCACAAAATACTACACTCCAAAATGACCATGGCCATGAAGATGAACTGATGAGCCTGTTAAAAAAGGCCCTTAGGGATCTACCTGAAAAATGCCGCCAAGTCTTTCTGCTTAGTCGGTATGAATCATTAAAATATAGTGAAATCGCAGAGAGGATGGGAATTTCTGTTAAAACTGTAGAAACCCACATGGGAAAAGCATTGAAACATTTGAGAGTAGAACTAGCTGATTTTCTTCCCGTTTTACTGTACCTCTTTATTAATATTTAAGCTTATGGACGACAACAGACTTATAAAATATCTCCTGCACGAAAGTAATGATGCAGAGATGCTGGAAGTCGAAAACTGGCTTCATAAGCATCCTGATCATCAAAAGAAGTACGAACAAATTAAGTTCGTTTGGGAAAAAAGCAAAGTAATAAGCCCTGAGAATACCATTGACGAGGACCAAGCTTGGGAAAGGTTCTTGGAAAAACGTTCTGCCAGTAATGAGGACAATATTGAAACTAAAACCGTCAACTTGGTCTCTTATTTCAGCAAGGCGGCAATTTGGTTAGTGATGCTAACTGCTGGGATGTGGGCTTACAGGACTTTTTTGGAACCAGACAACAGGTTCATGTCCAATATTCTTATCAACACCCAAGAGCATGCCGTGAGTGATACTTTGTTTGATGGTTCGGTCATTACTGTAAATAAATCTTCTCAATTGGCCTTCGAACAAAGCATTCTACAAAAAAACAGGAATGCAGAGCTGATCAATGGTGAAGCCTTTTTCCAGGTGCACAGAAATGAAAACAGGCCTTTCCATGTCCAAGCAGGTGAAGTGATGATTACCGTTTTGGGTACCGAATTCAACGTCAAAAAGACCATGGATCAAGTTGAAGTTATTTTGGAAAGTGGATCGGTCAGCGTAGAATATGAAAATGAGATAAAAATCCTTAAGCCAGGAGAAACAATGCTGATCAACCCTCAAAAGGGCCTATTCACGACGACCAAGACCCAGGATGGGCTCTACAGGTATTATGTGGATGATTATTTCACTGCTAAACAAACACCACTCTGGAGGGTGGTGGAAGTGCTCAACCAAGCTTACAATGCCAATATTATCATTCTCAATGAGAACTTGCGAAATTTACCATTAACGACTACCTTCAGAAATGATTCTCTGGAAAATGCCTTAAATGTGCTAAAAGAAACTTTTGGGCTGACCATAATCCGAGAACCTGAACAAATCATAATCAAGTAATTTGAGCAAGTAAAATGGCTGTAAAAAGGCTATCTCTAGGCTGCTTAGCCTTTATGTTATTTTTTTTCAATGTGAACCAACTCAATGCTCAAGGCAGGTTGGAAGATCGGATTTCACTTGATCAAGTGAATGATAAAAGTATTGGAGAAATTCTAGAACTAAGCTCAAAAGACAGGGGCTTTTTCTTTTCCTATAATAGCAATTTGGTTCCAGAAGACAGTTTAGTTAACCTTCCCTCCTATTCGGGACCGATTCGGGGGATGTTGCTCAAACTGCTGGGTAGCAAATATGAATTTATAGAGACACCTGGATATATCGTCATCCGTTATGCCCCCAATAAGTTATACTTAGATGACAGTAATGAAACCGAGTTAGGCAAAAACTGGCTTATCACAGGACGCGTCAAAGACTTGTCCAGTGACGAACTGATTGCTTTTGCCAGTGTCTATGACCAAAGACTTTTGACTTCTGCCGTGACCGATAAAAATGGATACTTTGAGTTAAGAGTCAAAAACCCTGACCAATCTCTCATGCTAACCATAAGCAAGGAAAATTACAGGGACACGACATTTATGCTTTTACCTACGTTTGACCTTAGTGCCAAAAAGAAAAAAGGCATCTTTGAATATTATGGCACCAGCAGCGAAAACGTAGAAGAGACTTTTCTTGGACGTATGTTTATCGGTTTTAGGCAAAGGATGCAAGGTATTAACCTAGGTGGTTTTTTTGCCGAAATGCCCTATCAGGTCTCGTTGGTACCAGGACTGAGTTCACATGGAATGCTGAACAGTCAAATTATCAACCATGTTTCTTTGAATGTTTGGGGTGGCTATACCGCTGGAGTAGATGGGGTAGAACTGGCTGGGCTGTTTAACATCAACAAGAAAGATGTAAGCTTTGTACAAGCTGCTGGACTTTTCAATCTAGTAGGAGGAAATCAAAAGGGAATTCAGCTTTCTGGACTTTCCAACAAGGTTTTTGGAACAGCCACTGGATTTCAAGCTACGGGTTTGTCCAATATGACTCATGAATTTGAAGGTTTTCAGGTTGCTGGGCTTTTTAACCAAGCGACCGATGTAAAAGGAATTCAGATCGGTGGACTGTTCAATTGGAGTTCTGGAGATACGGGAGTTCAAATTGCTGGCTTGTTTAACCATGCAAAAAATGCAAAAGGCATGCAGCTAGCAGGACTTTTCAATGTAGCTGATAGTAGTAGTTTCCCTATTGGTTTGGTCAATCTCATCAAGTTTGGGGAAAAGAGCTTTTCATTTGGAATTGATGAGCTGGATGTAGGAAGTATTACGATGAGAACTGGAGGCCAACACAGTTATGGTTTGGTGGGATTAGGCTATCATTTGAGAGGAAGTCAAAGGGTATCAATTGATGGAGGCCTTGGTATTCATTTGATCAGAACAGGAGGCTTTGCTTTGGATTCAGAATTAGCAGGAAGGGTTTCACTGGGAGATATTAATACTACATACAATTTAGCCACCCTCAGGTTAATCCCAGCTGTAAACCTTCATAAACATTGGCGGGTTTTTGTAGCCCCCTCTATCAATTATTTATTCAGTGAGGATGCTGAGGAGACAGATATCCCTGGATGGGGCCTAGGAAAACCAGATTATTCAGATGGGGTATTGGGAGGCTATGTAGGTCTTAGTGCAGGAATACAATTTGTCTTTATATAATATTTATTTTTTTTCAACAGACAATCAGGGTAAATAATGGGTAAGGTGTCCTAATAACAAAAGGACAAAATTATCATTACACATGAAAACAATTATCTCGCTTACTTTACTGTTTGCCTTGGTGCTTCAATTAGCTAATGCCCAGGAAGAAAGACCAATTTATACGGTGGCATACAATCACGCTCCTGATGGATTTAATTATCCACTGATTGGTTTTGTGAACCATGCTGTAGGAGATCATAAAGGAGCTCAAATTGGTTTTGTAAATACCAATGGTGGGGACTTCAGCGGTGCTCAGATTAGCTTTCTCAATACTACGGGAGGTGATCTTGATGGGGCTCAGATCAGTTTTGTAAATGTCACAGCAGGAGGCTATTCCGGAAGCCAGATCGGATTCATCAATACAGCCGTGAAGGAATCTTCAGGTGCACAAATCGGCTTTGTTAATACATTGGTAAAAGAATCCTCAGGGACACAAATTGGATTCGTTAACACTGCGGCCCAATACCTAGGTGGAGCACAAATTGGATTTGTAAACATCAATCCTGCAAAAGTCGATGGAGCTCAAATTGGTTTTGTCAATATGACCAAATCGTTAGAGAGCTTACAATTGGGATTTCTTAATTATGCTGATAGCTTAAAAGATAATGGTGTGCCTATTGGCCTATTGTCTATTGTGCGAAAGGGAGGATATAAGGCCATTGAATTCGGCTTCACTGAAATGCACCCCGTCAATGCATCCTTCAAAATAGGTGTACCAAAACTCTACACCACCTTCAATGCCTCTTACAATCCAGACTTAAAAGATGAATTTGCTTTAGGTGGAGGTTTTGGTAGCATCCTCGCCATGGGCAATGTCTTTTATGTCAACCCAGAGGCCATCTTTCAAAACCAAGTAGGAAGTAATAACGACATGGTCAGATTAAGCCTAAACCTTGGCATTGCTTTGAGTCAAAAAATTCATTTGGTGGTTGGGCCAAGTGCTACTTGGGTACAATCTGATAAATACAATGAATATGTGGAGCCGAACTTCTATTTCAGAAGAGATACTTTTGATGAAAACGATGAGCTGTTCTTAGGAATCAATGCAGCTTTAAGGTATAATTTCTCCTATTAAAAAAACTCAAAGAAGATCATTATAAATGATTCTAAACCAATTATTTATAACCAATAAAATTAATTAACTTAAAGGATTAGTGAAAGAGGTTTTCTTTTACTGATCCTTTTTGATTTTTGACTTAGAAAACAATTCAACAAAAACAGGAATATTGGGATACATATTACCTTTATCAAAATTGTCATCAAGCCCAAAAAATTGGGCCTCTACACATTCCGAAGAAGGAACAAAGTCCAAATGAGGCAAAGTTGCTCTGTAAACTACGTTGGCAATATACTGGCCTTTTGGGTTGATACAGGTAAAGAAGAACTCTGGCTCTTCTGCTATTGTTGATGGTTCTAGGCCCATCTCCTCCATCATTTCGCGCCGAATTCCTTCCTGAGGGTTTTCTCCATGATCCAAACCTCCTCCCGGCAAGTCCCATAATCCATTATCCTCTTTAATTAGCAAAAACCTTCCAGTTTCATCTGTAATTAGGGCTTTGACACTGATCCTATAAAAACACTCAGGTATAGAATTGGACATATAGTTTTCAAATGTTTGATACTTCCCCTAATTAGGTAAAATTAGCTTTACTTCAAAAGTGATTTCCCTTCCAAACCGTACTTTTCTGAATCTATTTGGAGAAAATCAAAAATGGTAGCCACAATATCCAACTGAGTGGGCACTTGGTCATAGCCATATTTAGCTAAGTCCTCCAAAGCTAGCGGAGCATCCTGTTCCAATACGCCTGGATGCTTGGGCTTGATTTCTCTTTTAGTGACATTATCTCCTGCTACAATAACGAAGATATTTCTTTCTTGTAAAGTGATTCCACCGTGCCCTGTTTTGTGTCCTCCATGGTCCGTACTTAATAGTATCAACCATTCCTCTTCACTTCTTGTTGTACGAGCTGCTATCGCATCCATCAAATCACCCACATACCTATCAAACTGAACAATTTCTTCATAATATTGAGGCACATCTTCATAGAAACCATGGTCATGACCTGCAATGTCCACATCACCATAATAAACTACAGTGGCATCCGCAGGTTCATGTTTTATAAAATCTATGGCAGCCTGGTGAACATAAGCATCTCCATTCTGGGAATATTTTTTCTCTACCCTCAAATCCGTCTTGTCCAAAATAATCCCCACCGGGATCCAAGTGTAGAATGCGGCCGTTTGCGCGTCAGAAAACTGCTCCTTTATTACCGTAAGAAAGTCAGGATGGTCTCTAAGTTGGTTATTTTTAAAGCTATTATCGATTACTCCATGCTTTGATTCCCCTACACCCGTAAACAAATTGCTCCAACCTGGTCCACTAATGGTAATCCCATTATTGATCGCATCATAACTGAAAATAGCCTTCTTTGTCAAAAGATCAAGATTAGGTGTCGGAATACTTCTCAACACCTCTCCACGAGTCCCATCTGTACCAATAAACAATACTTTCTTTGTTTTCTGTGCATGCGCATTTAAGGAAACTACAAACAAGAACCCCAATAAGCCCAAAAACCTTTTCATATTTAGTTATAGATTATAATGATTTACTATTTCAACAAAGAAAGAATAAGTCTTTTAGAATCTGAAGTCACGGTGAATTTATTTTACAAATATTAATATTTTTTTAACTATTTATAAACATTACATAGCGTTAATTAAGAGCAGAAAATTTCAAACGTTAGTGAACTCTAATTCAAAATAACATTTTACTAATTCTAATTATACCTGCAATAATATTTTTGGTAAATTAATATTATATCATTTTTTTATATTAAATTATATGTAAACACAAGCATAAAATGCAGTCAAATTTTGAAACAATAGATTTTTTAGCTTTGGATGGTTTCAAATGCAACTTAAAACATTACCTACAAAATCAACCTTCCAAATGCCCTGTTTTGCTGGTTCATGGCGCTGGTGTAAGAGCTGATATTTTCTGCCCTCCCACCGAAATGAACCTGGTAGAAACTTTGGCCAAGGAAGGCTATGATGTATGGCTGGAAAATTGGAGAGGGAGTATTGAGTTCCCACCCAATAAATGGGACTTGGATCAAGTGGCTAAATTCGATCATCCTGCCGCTGTAAAAAAAGTACTGGAATTGTCAGGAGCATCGGAAATAAAAGCCATTATACACTGTCAAGGAAGCACTAGCTTTATGATTTCGGTAGTTTTGGGATTAGTACCAGAAGTGACCACTATCATCAGCAATGCTGTTTCCTTACACCCTATTGTCCCTAGATTTTCTGTTTTTAAGTCCAGATTTTTGGTACCGATTGTCAGTAGGTTCTTTGAATACATTAGCCCCAAATGGGGCAATGTTGCTCCTGACTTTAAGTCAAAGCTAATGCGCTTGATGGTCTTATTGACCCATCCTGAAAAAGACACCAAGGTGGGGAAATTTGTCAGTTTTACCTATGGATCAGGCTTTCCGGCACTTTGGCTTCTGGAAAACCTGGATGAGAAAACCATGAAATGGATTGAAGAAGAGTTTGCCGAAGTGCCGATTTCCTTTTTCGAACACATTGGCCAGTGCATTAAGCAAGGGGTTTTGGTTCCTAATGAACCAGGGATCAGCACCTACGCACCTCAACATCACCAATTTTCACCAAGGATTGTTTTGTTTGGAGGAATCAGAAACCTTTGCTTTTTGCCTCAAAGCCAACAGGCCACTTTTGATTACCTGGAAAAATGTCAGCCAGGTAAACATAAGTTATACTTGCTGGATGACTATAGCCATCTGGATGTTTTTTTGGGTAAAACTTCCAATAAAGATGTTTTCCCACTGATGATCGATGAATTGAACAAAAACTAAATTTTTGAATCATGCCTCCAAAAAGAATCAAACGTTATGCTGGTAAATATGCGCTAGTTGATGGAATCCCGTACCAAATGCCAGTCAATGCCAAAAAGTCACCAGCCTTGATGGTCGGTTTTAGCTGTGATTGGGAAAAGGCCAATGCCCTATTACCTGGAGATGAAGTCCATGCGTTAAAATTGCCCAATGGACGTGCAGCCCTCTTGATTACCGTGATCAACTACTTGGATACCAGCATTGGAAAATACATCGAATACAGCATAGCCATCGGCTGCACTCATGGCGCCAAGCCTGCCCCTAAAATCCTTAATGCCATGATGATGAAAACCTATGGTACAGGCCAATACATATTGGATTTGCCTGTAAGCTCCGAAGTTTCTGTAAAAGGTGGCAAAGGAATCTGGGGAATGCCCAAGCATAAAGCAAACTTGGATTTCAAGGTCAGTGAGGAACAAGTCAGTTCCCAATATGAGAAGGATGGACAGTTTGTGTTCCGAATTGAAATGGATCGTCCAAGTTCGCCTTCTTTTAGTCTGAAAATTGGAACCACTAATTATTGTCGATTTAGGAACATGCTGATGGCCTCCTATATCTATTTCAATACCAAAGCAGGAGTAAACTTTTTTGGCAAAGCCAAAGCTAACCTCTATATCGGCGATCATCCCAATGTCTCTTTTTTACGAGAGATAGATATTAATCCTGATCCATTCTTTACGATGTACATGCCTGAAGCCAATGGTGTTTTGGATGACCATTTTGAATGTTGGTTTATGACCTATGACCAACCGCCCTCCCAAATGCCAGAGGGATTAGAGTCGGTAGTTGACCTTGGATTGTCCGAAGACTGGTTGGCGCCTCCCTCCATCACAGATTACCATCAATACAAAATTTAATTCCTAAACTTTCTTGCCATGAGCCCATTAAAACAAACGCTAGTAGACATTAACAACGCCTATATATTTTTCTGTTCCTCCATTTACTTAGGCATGTTTTGGTCATTACACCTTTTTTGGTTTCCGAATTACCCTTCCACTTTGAATTTGGAAAACTATTACGATGCCATCATTCCCCAAACTACCCTGGCCACCAAGTTCTTTTTTATTACAATTCCCATTATGGCTGTTGCCATTGTGATCATGCTGATCACTGAATGGAAAACCAAACTCAAATGGGTTCCTATTTTATGGGCACCGGGTCTACTGATACCGGTCGTCATCCAACAGGCATATATTGAGACGATCAACAATGAGTTTATCGATGGTGTCACTGATGAAGCAAGGCTTCAAGAACTCTTGCAAGAGTGGATGTATCTCAATGATTTAAGATGGATTATTCTTTCGATTATGTGGGGTGTGACGATGTATTTCTTTATTGCAAAAGCCAAACCCCGCTATTCGAAAAACCAAACCTAAGCTCCTGCTATTAACCTACATCCCACTATGAAAAAGAACCTCACTTTTATTGTTATAGGAATATCAATTATCACAATCATTTCTGGTGTCACTCAAATGATTATGCCGGAAATGGTCCTTAAGATCATTGGTGCGGAAATCAGTGATTCCACCAAACATTTATTTGGCATTATCGGAATGTTTATGGCCTTGTTCGGAAGTTTAATGGTGCATACAGTTTACCAAACCCATACTTCCAAAACAGCTGTTTTTTGGTGTGCCATGCAAAAACTAGGCGCTTTTATCGCCGTTACACTTGGCGTTTTCAATGGGTTGTTCTCTTGGATGGCCATGGGAGTAGCTGTCTTTGATTTATTTTCGGCTGGCTTGTTTTTATATTACTTAACAACCCTACAAAAACCATGAGAAACCTCAGCTACTTTTTCTTTTATACTTATGTGGGGCTTGTGGTCCTTGCTGGTTTTCGGGGAGCTTTTATTTATCCAAGTTGGGATTTTAGCTTCTTGTTTTCCATGGATGTAAACCAACTCAATGACTTTAAACGTATCAATCTGCTCAGTCAATACCGATTTTTAAGGGCTTTGGAGTTAGGTTTTGGCCTATTTAGCTTGTATTTCCTTAAGGATATTTTTCAGTATAAAATTTTTAACACCCTCTTTTTACTCATAATGGGAATGGGGATTATGGCTAGGGTATTTTCCTGGCTTTTTGATGGTACACATGGTTTGTTGACCAAGTTTTTCTTGATCTATGAGGCCATTGGTTGGAGGTTGATATATAAATATACCAAACCAAAGCTTATTAGCCATGTTTACTAGGCCAGGTTCAAATAGCGGTATCAAAAGGTCACTGGTGCTGGCCGGCGGTGGCATGAGAGTAGCTTATCAGGCTGGAGTAATCATGGCTTTGGAGGAAGCTGGTTTAGAATTTTTTCATGTGGATGGAACATCAGGGGGTATTTTCAATATAGGAATGCTAGCAAGTGGCCTCAAACCTAAATCAATGGCTGAAAATTGGAGAACCCTAAAACTGACTCATTTTATATCAGGAAGAAGAGCTAAAAATTACCTTAAGCCATTAAAAATGCAGGGCTATGCCGATGCGGACAATATTAGAGACAAAGTTTTTCCACACTTGGGAATAGACATCCAACAGATCCAATCTGGAGCTCATGCCAATGCTACTTTCAATGTTTGTAATTTTTCGCAGAAATCCATTGAAGCTATACCATGCGCTCTCGCAAAAGAGGAACATTTAATTGCCGGAGTTTCTTTGCCCATATTTATGCCTGCCCTTAAAATAGACAACAACTGGTACTCTGACGCTGTCTGGATCAAAGATGCCAATCTGATGGAAGCAGTAAACCAAGGTGCTGAAGAAATCTGGTTGGTGTGGGCTATTGGCAATACCCCTACTTACCTTTCTGGTGCATTTCATCAATATGTCCATATGATTGAGATGAGTGCGAATGGTGGATTATTGGAAGAGTATAAACAAATCAAAATGTTTGACCAATTGCATCCCGAAAGAAAACCTACCAAGCTCTATGTGATCAAATCTCCTATTCCACTGCCCTTGGACCCGGATTTCTTTTTTAATAAGGTCAATGCCCGCGAACTGATCAATATGGGCTATAAACATGCTAAGGAATACTTGCTGAGCAAGAATGACAATGGTGAGAATTTGGATCATACAGCCACTAGCTGCTCGGAACCTTCCAAAACTTTGAGTTTTAGAGGAGTTTATGAAGGAGGGCTGACTTTAGGTACAGACAAAGTCCCCTCTCAATATTTTGTTTATCATCGTTATTCCAAGTTCAGTGATGAACAGGAAATTGTGGAAAGTTATTCTAGTATTGCCATAGAGGGTCATCTAAAGGAAACAGCCTTGTTTGATCACCAAATTTCTATTGAAAAAGAAAACAAGATTCCTTATCAAATCATCAAAGGGAGCTTCCTTAAAAATGGAGAAACCCACACTCTAACCACAAAACAAAAACTAAGTGGTCCATGGGAAATTATTTTTGGTTTGGGCTTTAAAAGTATTTCTATTCAAATAATTGACCAGAAAGGAAAAGTAGCCCTTGAAGGGACATTGTACCAGTCTCTATCCAACAGATTAAAATCATGGTACTTTACCAGTTTGACCACTGTCAGTGGATCAGGTACAGGTATCAAAGGAAAATTCAACATGTTCAAAGATTTTGTCGCTTATGGAATTTAGTCGTAAAAAAATGGTCAACTGGTATGACCCCAAACAACTAGCCTTTACCGGAATGAAAACCATCATTTCTGGGATTTTTGGGAATTTTGCAGACAAAAGGGAAATTCAAGCTGCGCTGGACAAAGATAATCCAGACCAATATGACTATTCCGAAAAAAATGAAATCTGGATTGATTATATCTCAGACCTAGGAGATGGTTTTGACCCCACTTACACCATGGCCAGTTTATTGGCCAAAGAAAACCTAGATGTAAATGGTTCTCCTATCAAAAGAGGTGATATTTTGGTCATGGGTGGGGATGAGGTGTACCCTACTCCTGAATTGGAAGAATACCGAAACAGGCTTCAAGGACCTTATCATGCCGCATTTCCAAAGCAGGACAATGATCCTAATCCACCAGACCTGTTTGCCATTCCAGGAAATCATGACTGGTATGATGGATTGACCAACTTTTTGAGGATTTTCTGTCAAAAAAGATCCTTAGGTAACTGGAGAACCCAACAAAGTCGCAGTTATTTTGCTTTAAAACTGCCCCATAATTATTGGCTGATTGCATTGGATATTCAACTCAACTCAGACATTGATTATCCCCAAATTCAGTATTTTCGTGAAATCGCTGAACACCAGATTCAGGCCAATGACAAAATCATAATCGCTACAGCAGAACCCAGCTGGGTTTACCGGTCTTTTGATCAAAAAAACTCCTCTCATAACCGTTTTGAATTCTTTATCAATAACATCCTTTTGGGTAAATCCGATGGTTGCTACAATGGGAAGAATGAAAACATCCAAATCAGTACTATCCTTACCGGTGACCTTCACCATTACGCCCGATATGAAGAAAAAGATGAAAAAGGACAAATAAGACAGTTGATCACCGCAGGTGGCGGTGGCGCTTTTATGCATCTCACCCATATTTTAAAAGATAGCATTTCACCTAGATATGGAAGTTCAGGCGCTTTGAAAGCCACATTCCCTTCCAAAAATGATTCTAGATCTTTAGCATTAAAAAACTTTGTTTTTCCAATCTACAGCCTGACCATGATTGCCTTTTTTGGTCTGTTCCATGGACTTACTGCCTTGATGCTTCATAAGAACCAAGATAGCCCACTAAGTATCTTTTTGAATCCAGACAGCATTAATGACTATTATTTTGATATCCATATTCCGGTCATGGTCATCGTATTTAACCTTATCTTATGGGGCGGAATTATTCTATTTACGGATAACAGTTCTGGTAGTGGAAATTGGAATTACATCGCTGGATTTTTCCATGGATTACTCCATGTGGCGAATTTTTATTTTATGCTCTACATCACATCCATACTGTTCAATTTGATGGATGATAGCTGGCAGTATCTGGTCATTTATTTTAGTATGCTGATCATTATCTCAGGAATTACCAGTGCCGTTATTTTTGGAATATACCTTTTTATAAGCGTCAACTTTTTAGATAACCACATTACCGAAGGATCAAGTTCTTTTAGGCATGAAGGCTATAAGAACTTTCTCAGAATCCATATCAATGCAGAAGCAATGACCATCTATCCTTTTGGTGTCAAAGCGGTGGTCAAGGACTGGCAAGAAACAGTTATCAATGCTGATGATAAAGACCAAACCACTTTCAAAGGTAGTCCCATACAATATGAATTAATCGAAAACCCAATCATTATCCGTCATGAAAAAGCTCTCTAGACCTATAACCGAGTTAAAAAGTCACTACGATGTCATTGTCATTGGCTCTGGCTACGGAGGAAGTATAGCCGCCTCCAGAATGTCCAGATGTGGGCTTTCTGTCTGTCTAATGGAAAAAGGGAAAGAGTTTCTGCCGGGTCAATTCCCAAACACTTTAGCTGAAGCTGCCAAAGAGATGAACTTCAATAAAGGAAAAAAGTCAGCTGACAATAACGGCCTTTATGATTTCACCATAGGCAATGGCATCAGTGTATTCAAAGGTTGTGGACTTGGCGGAACCTCATTGGTCAATGCCAATGTCTCCATCAAGCCAGACCCTAGAGTGATGGAAGACCAAGCTTGGCCAGAAGCTCTTCGAAACGACATAAGCTCTTTTCAGGAAGGATTGGAAAGGGCTTGGGAAATGCTTAAGCCCACCCCCTATCCGGAAAACAAAGATGGTTACCCCCTATTAAATAAGACACAGGCCATGAGAAAGTCTGCAGATTATATGTCAGAAGACTTTAGGCTACTGGATATCAATGTCAATTTCAAAGACCAAGAAGCAAATCATGTTGGAGTGAAGCAGCCTAAATGCAACAATTGTGGGGATTGTGTTACAGGCTGCAACGTTGGGGCTAAGAACACGACGGCCATGAATTACTTACCAGATGCCTATAATCACGGGACAGAAATTTTCACCAACATCGATGTCAGACATATCGAAAGGGCGACAAAAGGCTGGAAGGTGTCTTTCTCACTGCTCAATGTGGGAAGGGAAAAATTTGACGCTCCTGAATTATTTGTCTTTGCTGACAAGGTTATCGTTAGTGCTGGTTCTTTAGGCTCTACAGAAATTCTACTAAGATCTGCTCAAAAAGGGCTGACTTTTTCTTCCCTTCTTGGCCAAAAAATGACAGGAAATGGAGATGTGTTGGCCTTTGGATATAATAATGACATGCCCATCAACGGTATTGGTCTAGGTAAAAAAGCCACTGGAGGAATTGCCAACGTGGGGCCTTGCATCACTAGCGTCATAGACATGCGAGAACGGGATGATATGGAAAGTGGAATGACCCTTGAAGAAGGTACGGTACCTGGGCCTATTCGGGGTATCATGGCAGGCTCCTTGGTGACATTTTCGAGGTTTTTTGGAAATGACACAGACAGGGGCTTTAAAGATTTTTGGAGAGAAAAGTGGCGTGAAATCGTAAGTATATTCAAAGGACCGTTTCATGGTGCAGTCAATCACACTCAAATCTATTTGGTGATGACCCATGATGATGCCAGTGGCAAAATGGAACTAGAGAATGATCAGTTGATCATTAATTGGGAAGGTGTGGGTAAACAAGGTATTTTCAATAAAGTAAACGGAGAATTGCTTTCTGCCACTACTGCTTTAGGCGGAAACAGGGTACCTAATCCCACTTGGAATAAATTAATGGATCATGAACTGGTGACTGTGCATCCATTGGGAGGTTGTAGTATGGGAGATACTGCTGAGAATGGGGTGGTGGATCATAAGGGACAGGTATTTTCAGGGCTATCAGGGACAGACCTATACGATGGTCTCTACGTCATGGATGGAGCAGTTTTCCCGAGGCCCGTAGGCACCAACCCTTTGCTCACCATCAGTGCTTTGGCCGAAAGAAGTTGTAAATTGATAGCTGATTCAATGGGGAAAAATCTCCAATACAGTTTCGAAAACACTTCTATCAAAAAAGGTCAAAATATTGAAACCAAAGGAGTTCAGTTTACCGAAACCATGAAAGGTTACTTTAGCTTGGGAGAAATGACTGACTATGAAAAAGGGTATGAATTAGGGCAATCCAACAACTCGCCTTTCGAATTCAATTTGACTATATTATCAGAAGATGTGAACACTTTTGTGAAAGATCAAAACCACTTGGCCGGCCTTATGGGAAGTATGACAGCACCAGCCATTTCTCCTAAACCACTTACTGCTCTATATGGAACCTTTAACCTCTTCATCGAAGATAAAGCTGATCCCGAAAGAAAGAAAATGATCTATAATTCTACTTTAATAGACCATAAAGGTGAAAAATACTATTTTGAAGGATACAAGGATGTCCATAATGACAAAGGATTTGACGTTTGGAAAGATACCACGACCCTCTTCATCACTATCAAGAAAGGAGCTGATTCAAGAGGAGAAACATTAGGAAAAGGCAAACTGAAAATACACCCAGAGGACTTTATGAAACAATTGACCACCATGAAAGCTGTTAATGTTTCGGGCACTTCAGAGAACTTAAGTGCTATTTCCGCTTTCGGAAAATTCTTTTCAGGAAATGTTTTCGAAACTTATGTGAAAAAGATCAAATAGCTAATCCCCTTAACTATTTCACTTGAAAGCCTCTTTTGGTAAAGTAAACTTGGGAGCCCTTTCTGTCTTTGGTTCTACTATTGACCCAATCTGTCGTTTTATCCAAAAGTGATTTGGAATCTTCTGCTATCCTTACTTGGATCATAAGACTAAGAAAACCGCTCAGTTCTTTGGTTTGCTGCTCATTGAGTATTCTTTTATTTGATAGAGCGTCCGCGCTTACATTGAGATTAAAGTTTCCCTTTCCAAAAAAACCAAATTCAGAGTGATAAAGGTATGGAGTTGTTTCAAACTTAAGAAGCAGCGGTTTGGGCAAAAAACTTTCAGGATTGAGATTGACAGCAAAAGACTCTGTTGGGTTCAAGGAAGATTCAAAATACCAAAAACCAGTTGTCCGTTTTGGAAGTACATTCTCCGATGCTATGGACAAACTATCCTCAAAAGGCTTATCCATTTCCTTAAAAGCATATAAACTGTCCAAATTCAGGGCTATAGGATAGAGCCAATTGGTATATAAACTGTCACTAAAGTTCTTGGAAAAATACGTCACCAGAACTTTTTCTTCATTGGGATCTAAGTATTCATAATGGGAAACCCTAATACTATCTTTCACTAATAACAAATCAAATTCAGTTTTCGGTAAAGTAGCAGTATCCACATCAGTAAGTCCCAAATCCATTTCAATAAGTGCATTCAGCATCCCGTTATAAGATTTAGCATATTTAAAGGGATGGTCATACCAATATCCAGTCAAAGGATCGAAAACATTTTCATATTGAATTTGACTTATTTCTGATCCAAAACTTAGTCCAACTCTCATATTTTGTAATAATTCAATTTCCCTTTTATCAATCAAACTGTCCTCGGCTATTTTGCTCTTTTGCAGGGAAAAATAATTAAACATGTCCCTACCTTCCAGATAAGGATATTGCTGGAACCTTTGGAGAATTTGAACAATAATCTTCTCGTTTTCCTCAGCAAATCCCCTATTGATTGACTGGTTTTGTACCGTATTTTTGAGGGAATCTATTTTCTTTATTTCTATTCTCAACAAAGAATCAAACAAATAAGCCTCCGAATAACTTATCCATTCGTCTTCCTCTGCTTCTTTGGCAAATTCAATAAATGGGTTGTTATGAAAAACGACTTGTTTGATCTCTTGACCAGTCAAAAGAGAAAAAAGGTTTTTCAAGGTTTCTTCTCCTTGTTTTCTGGCATTTTCAAGAATCTGAGCTTGGTAAGCATACATGGTCAACTTATCAATACAGTATTGCTTAACCCTTTTGGCATCATGGAAATTTACCTGACCCTTCTCATCAAGAATCTGAAAACCTGGAATTCCCTTTTCCGGGATAAACCATGGATTTATGTCCGCATTCAATATTTTAGGAGTCAAGCCTATAATATGTACAATTCCCCTGTCCTCATAATAGACAACCGATTCAGACCCCAGTTCTCCAAAATCAAAACCAGCTTTTACCCAACCCCTACCAATCATGGTCAATCTCTTTCTGGACTCTTTTCTACTTAAACTCTCATTGAGGTTACTATGATAGTTACTGATAAAAGCTACTTTCAATTCTTCATTAAATGGTTGTTGATTATCAAGGCCATTATAAAGTTGGAACATGGTCTTTTCAAGATCCCTGGTTTTCGGTTCCTTATCAGTTGCAGGTTCGAACTCTTGTCTCCATAAAAACTCCATCAAATCATCATACAAAGGATCACCAGCTATTTCATCCAAATACCCCAAATACGCCAACTTTTCCATTATATTTCTACTGTCTACTTCATGCTTGATAATCCTTCTCCAATTATTGATCTTTTCGGATTCTCTATATTCTTCTACCCTATCATCCACAGGTCTTTTTTGATAGTTAGTCAAATTGGTTAAAGCTGCCAGCAAATCAAGCTGAAGGATGCCAATCTCCTCTTTTATGTCCTCAGATTGTATCGGATTAAGTCTTGCTTCATCAATGGAAGTAATGACTTCTCCATAATATTCGGCCGTCACAAGCTCGCCAATTTCATTGACCTCAGTAACCATGTTAGCTGTGTCTTCTAACTTAAGCCCTCCTCCAAAAATCCCCAGGGGGTTCCACCAAAACAATAGAATTACTACTCCTATCACCAATAGGATATCAATTATAAAGCGCCAATTTTTAAACAGTAAACCGATCATGGACTTACAATTTGATCTTGATCCGCTAGTAAATTCACTTGTGGAATTAATAGCTCGTCACTTTTAAAACTAATGTAAACCTCCTTATACCCCAAAGAACTCAAAAGTACTTTAAACATCTTTCGCGTATGATCTTGGGAGGTTTTCACTAATCCCATATATTGAAGGTTGGATCGAATGTCCAATTCAGCCAATCGGAAAAACTCTTCTTGGTCTCGGATGTTGATTTTATTAAGAAATGACCTGGTATCAGAGACTAAAGTGTCCTCTACAAAACTAGATGGAGGATAAGAAAAGTTGATTACCTCAATAGCTGGAAGTCTTAGTTCAATTTTGTTTCTATCAATTAAGATATCCTCTGGGCTAATCTTACTGAGATCCACTCCAGTCTTGACCGTTGCTTTGGAATAAGCCAAAAATTGCGCTTCACTGATATTGATCAACAACAGTTTCTTAGTTTTTGTGCCAAAGACAACCTTATCAATCACAAACTCAGTAGTGGACAAATCGCTTGCAAGTTGTATTTTGCCCACCACCAATGCTCTTTCGTCTCGATTACAAGAGAAAAATATCAGACAAACACAATAACAAACATGACATATGAAACGATATGTAAAGGAGCCAATCATCCCAATTCCTTTTTGAATTTATGATAAGCGGCTTCCATTTTCTGATCATACTTATTGGCCTTATAACCTCTACCATTGTAGCCATAAGCAAAGGATGCCCAATCATATCCACCTTCATTTCCTTCCGCGATATAATTGATCAAAGCTTTGCCTTTCAATTTTTTATATTGGATAAAGGCTAGAAAATCAAGAAAATGGTAGTACTCCGCTTCATGCTGCTTTGCCTCAAATTCTGCTACGTCTTTGTAATTTCTGCTTTTAATATTGTTTTCAAGGTTCTCTCCTAAAATCTGAAAAAGGCCCCAAGAGGCAGAGTAAACTGCTGCTTTTTCATTTATTTTTTTGGCTAATTCCAAGCGCTTGTACTCTTCCTTCCCTAAACCATAATATTCCCTTGTCCACTTTGGATAAATGATGCTGGGGTGCTCTTTTTGAAGTTCTACTAACTCTTCCTCTTTCTTCCCAGCTTTGGACAGCCAATACCAAAATTTATGTCCCTCAAAAAGAATCTTTGCCCTACCATCCTTCAAATGTCCTCTCCCGGAAGATTCGACAGATATAACCGCCTTTACAATAGGTAGGGTCAATTCAATTCCTTTTTCTGCTTTCAAATCAACCAAGGCTTCTTTAATTTCTTCATCTATCAATAACTTCGCATTGATATTGTCCATGATTTGCACATAGGCAGAACCTATAGCTGTAACAGGGGGTGTTGGAGTAGTATTTAAAGCATTCTTTAGTTGGGTAACTGGCTTGGTTAAATCCGCTGTTTTATTGCTCTCTGCAAACATCTCATCTTCTTCTAAAAAAGCTTGGTCCTCGATGGCCATTGGATCCGAAGTAGGAAAGCTAAAGGTCTCAGTAGTTTTTGTTTCCAGAGGATTACCAGAAGTTTTCTGGCTATTTTCTTCCTCATTATCTTCCGTTGGTTCCTGATTTACATTCCATCTTTTCTGAAGGTATTTCAAAGACTTGTCGCCAAAATAAAAAGCTATCATCATCAAAAATGCTGTTTCAAAAAATTCAAATTGTTTTGCCCTAAGTGCCACCTCAGCATTGGAAACATAATCAAGGCCATAACTACTGATCAATAAAGAAATCCCACCAATCAGCAATGTAAAAGCAATCATGCCTCTAACTGTCCCAGGAGGAAGACCAAAGGTCTGACTTCGATAAGGATTAAAAAGTGGTTCCACAAGGCCGGGGTCATCATGTGTGACACCAAACTCATTCATTTCTTTTGCTCTAAAAATCTTTTCCCACTCCTCATCTGTGATTCCATAATTGATATTGTAAAAGTATACCGACCACACAAAATAGATCATAAAAACCGCTAACCAAATCACCGTAATCGATAGTCCGACAATCCGATAAGGATTACCTCCTTCGAAATAGGAAAGCAACCCATACAGGTTCCCTCCTATTGCCAATAAAATGGCAAAAATTACCGTTCCCTTGAAAAACACATCATGGTACTTGTTTCGATATATTCCTCTCTTCTTTTCTGGTGACCTGAAATATTTGACAACCACGCTATACATTATAGCAATTCCAACCAGAAAGACTGCTCCCACTCCTATCCACTGTTGGGTTTTACCAATATCTGCACCCTTTTCATCCTGCTTATCAAGAAGGAAGTAAACCAAAACAGCACATAGTATCACCATTAAAAAAATGGTCACTACCCGCAGGACCCCTAGTTTATTTTGTTGGATAAATTTGTTCATATGGTTGTCATTTTGCTTTTTTCAAACCAGTCTTCATCATAGATCTGGATGTTGACTTTCTCATTTGACTTCAGTAAACTGCTGATTTTTTTATAGAACCTTTCATAGGCTTGCCTTGACATGGCAACAGACTTGGAGGTGCTTGCATTTACCCCATCAGCTATTAAAATACACCCTTTAGTATCTTCATGGGTATTTCCCACGTGGATATAAATATTGCTGAAATTGGGTACGTTCTTGATTTCCAAATGATAATCAAACCAAGGCCTGCTATTTCGATAGGCCAGTGTCTTGGGTGTCTGCTCCTTTAAAAAATCGACAGAATAAAACCCCTCTGGTATTCTGGTTTTTCCATGTATTTTTTCTGCTCTAAAAGTATCTTCTAAAGTATAGGCAAAGAATTGGTTTCTTAAAAACAATAATCCTAAAGTACTTTCACCATCATCCAAATACCTCAGGATGGTAACGGTTCCGTTTCCTAGCGCTTTACCTTCTATTGGATCATTATTTAATCTGGTTGCCACTTCGGCTACCTTCTTTTCAAGCTCAGTTAGGCTTAACTCCCTGACACCTTGTTCATTTGAGATATTTTGACTCAAATTATCTGGAGGTATTTTATCGCTACCAAATGCTTTCTTAACCACTGAAACACCCTTTTCCCCAAGCATCACGATATAGCCAATAAACCCAATAATATAGAGCCATACCTTATTTAATAATTCAGGATTGGTCACAAAAATCAGGACTATGACAATTACCAATGCAATGGTTAAAAGCCCAATGAATCGTTTCATTTTAAACAGTTTTGTGGTGTATCTTGGTGTTTGATCAACAAAAACAATATCCAATAATCTACCTACTTAATTTAACAAATAAATCACTTATTATCAATAAGATATAAGAAGACAAACCATTTTAAAACGGCCCAACAGTAAATATCAGGGAGAAAAAGATAGTAGGAGAACTGTAAAAACTATGCTCTAAAAACAAACAGCTCAAAAATGATTACAAACAGTTTATTTTATAAAATTTAACTAAAACCACCTTTGATTTCTTATTCTAACATTTTTTGGTGAGATATAATATCCTATTGACACTTCATGGCTATTGTTTCTGTAATTGTTCAAAACATTTAGACTATGATCATAAGCATAGCCTATCCTGAAATTGTTAGTAGCGAAAATCTCAAGAATTAAGGCGAGGGCATTTCTATTATTCAGATTGTCCTCTAAGTTGTCATTCCATAGTTTGCTGTTTGCCCTGTAAGAACCTCCCAACCAAATTCTCTCATAAAACAAAAACATGGCATTTAAATCAAAATTGGTAGGAGAGCCTTTTACCTCTTTGATCAAAAATGAAGGCTTTAGCTGAACATTCTCTGAAAAAGGAATCATTAGTCCTGCAGTCAAGTAATAGTGAAAGTCATGATATGCCAATGCTACATCTTCTCTTTCCAAGGACTTTTTTCCAACCATATTGTAAGCACTTAATCCGGCATAAAACCGGGTAGTATGAAAGAAGATACCACCATTCATATTAGGTGTAAAGAGATTTATCCTTCCTTGCGGAAGTTCTGCATCAGGGTAATCATTGGGATCCAACATGGAGCCATCTATCGCATATTCTGAAACCCCACCGCTAATTCCCAAACCCAAAAACGAATTCACCCCTGTTTGAATTCTATAAGCATAAGTGAGCAAAGCCCCATTGGTATTGGCTGGACCTAGCTTATCACTCAAAAATGAGATGCCAAACCCCATTTTTCCTTCATTGGCACTAAGGTCGGCCGTAAGTGTAAAGGTTTTGGGGGCGCCTGGAAAATTAACCCACTGACTTCGGTAAGTGGATTGAATATAAGGTTCACCTTTGTAGCCTGCATACCCTGGATTGATATGCAGGCCATTAAACATATACTGGCTGAACTGGGGGAGCTGTTGGGCTGATATTTTTCCTATGCCAAAACTTCCAATCAAAAAGCCAATGATAAATATTTTTAAAGTCCTTTTCATGATTTCTACTCTTTGATTACTTGAATCCATCCCTTAAACTCATGCTCAGTACCATCTTCATCATAGGTCAATAAAATATAATAATAGGTACCGGCTACCAGACCTTCTGCACTCCAATCATTTTGGTAATCTTCTTTCTCAAACACGTGGTCTCCATACCTATTGAAGATCGTAATTCTATTGCTTTCAAATTTACCTAAGCCAAGCACCTCAAAGGTGTCATTGTCATTATCACCATTAGGAGTGATAACATTTGGAATCCTGAATGGTCGAACTTCGTTGACATCAGTAGCGGTATTATCTTCAGGATTTACATCTTCTTCCGATGCGGAGACTACAGCTGTATTGACCAAACTGGCGGGATTACCAGCTTTGACCTTAACGACAATAGTTACTTCCCCGCCAATTGGCAATAATGGCATTGCCCAAGTCACCTCATTACCATTTATATTGGTATTGACCAGAATTTGTTCACTATTAGTCGATATTTCTGAGCTGAGATAAGTGAGCTGATCCGGGATGACATCCACTATGGTGACATTGGTCGCATCGGTATCATGAACATTGTTCACAATGATCTGGTACTCAAATTCATCTCCTTCGTATATCTCTTTATCAAATGATGTCTTGGTGATTGCGAGATCCACTTCATCATTTACCAAAGTGAAAGTGACAATGGCCTCATCAAAATTGTCTTCATCACCTCTTTCCCTGATCACATAGTGAAGTGTATACATTCTGTCTTCATTGATTCCAGGAAGTACATTGATATCACCATTATTGGCAACAAAGAACCCGATCAAACCATCTATATCTGTAAATTCAATCAGCACATCTTCTGGTAAAGCAGGTACTCCATCGAACAAATCGTTTTCAAGCACATTACCCAAGATACCGTCATAGCTCAAGAAAAACTCTCCAAAATCATCATCATTGGCAATGATCAACTCTTCTTCCAATCTACAGGTCAACCCGTAGTCAAAGTCCGGAACATTATCAACCGTTAAGACTTGGGTGAGCACCTGCTCAGTGGTAAATTCACAAACCAGATTTTCTTGGATGCCCGTCATTCTGGAGCCGCTATTTGGCAGCATTTTCACTAAGCCAGAAGCTGCTAGCGTGATGCCATTTTGAGCAAAAGTGCTGTCAGGATTTAGTGTGATGGTATATTCTCCATAAGGATCACTGTTTTGTAGGAAGTGCCTCCAGAATCCATATTCATTGATGGCTGTTTTTCTGAAATAGCCATTTGGCCCTTCTATTTGAATATTCAAGCCTGCTGCATTCCCAAAGCCTGCTTTATTGAGCTCACCATCATTTTCAATCCCTTCATAACTGCCGTCACCATTAAAATCAAACCATTCCCATTCATTTACATTGAATGTTCCTCCCGGTTCAATGGCATTTTTCGTTACAAGGCCATCATCATTGGCATCAAACCATTCATTTTGGATCTCATCTCCATTTAGGTCATACCATGCATAACCGTGAATAACAGGTATTTCAGATGGAGCATAAGCAAAGTCAACGGTTTGGTAATTACATAATTCAACATTGATAGTTTGACTGTTGGAACCTAAAGCGTAAAGCCCTTGGTTTTTATTCAAATTCCTATCGAAAACTGTCAACTGATAGCTTCCTGTTGGGATACCTTCAAAGGTGTATTGTCCGTTTTCGTCAGTAAGCACCATTTGGCCGCTTCCTCGATCGCTTTGAGAAGGAATCAACAATACAGGAATATTCTCCAAAGCCATATTATTTTCTTCTACATAAACCCTACCTGTGATCAAAGTGTTGCTGGAACAAAGAATGGTCACACGGGCTTCGCTATCATCAGTCACTGTTTCACCATTGAAGTCTATACCAGTGACCACTGCCCGGTTGATGATAGGTGTCTGACTGGCAACGTCTTCAATGCTAACCATGTATTGGGTAGAAATTTCCTGTGATTGCCCCGGAGCCATCGTACCGATGTTTTGATTTAGATTGACCATAGGGTCTGAGATCGTCACATCTGTCAAGGTAACATTCCCAGTGTTGGTCACTACCATAGTGTAATTGATGATTTCACCTGCTTCTGTGACACTTTCTTGATCAGCTGTTTTTTCCAAACTGATCTCTCCCTGTTGAATGGCATAGATCACTTGGCTATCCTCGCTTTCCAACACTATTCCATCAGGAGATTTTCCGTTAGTACTTGCGGTATTGAGCACATTGCCCGCATCCAAGTCACTTTGCACAATACTATAACTCGTTTCTACAGAAACAGATTCGCCTGGTAACAGACTTCCTAATCCTTCATTGGTGTCTGTCAATGGATCAGTCACTGAAACCTCTGACAAACTTACGTTACCAGTATTGGTCACTGTCAAGGTATATCTAATCTCTTCCCCTACCTCACTGTAGCTGGTTTGGCTCGCTGTTTTTTCTATGAGGATGTTAGGAGTCCTTTCTGTCAATACTTGAGCAGAAGCACTATCCTCTACTGCAATGCCTTGAGGTGAAGTCCCTTCCACATTGGCCGTATTATTTATTTCTCCTGCATCAATATCCGCTTGTGTTGCGGAATAAGTACTTGAAACGGTTTCGCTTTGTCCAGGAGCCAAATCGCCGATATTTTCTTCCAGTCCAGTAAGTGGATCAATAATGGTAACATTGGTCAAAGTAACATTGCCCATGTTGTTGACCGTAAGGTCATAGCTTATCAACTCACCAGCTTGTGAAACAGAAGGTTTATTGGCTGTTTTTTCCAATACAATACTAGGTTCTTGAACAACTATCACTTCCACACTAGCATTATCCTCCACTAAAACATCCATTGGAGAAAGCCCTCGCACTGAAGCGTTGTTTATGATAAGTCCAGCGTCTATATCTGCTTGGGTAACCTCATAACTGCTTTCCAAAGTTGCAGTTTGGCCAGGGGCAAAAGTTGTAGCCGTTTCGCTAAGTCCGGTCAACGGATCCACCAAAGCTAAGGAATGCAAGCTTACATTTCCTGTATTGGTAACTGTTAAGCTATAGGTAATCAATTCGCCAGCTTCTGAAACTGTCGATTTATTGGACAATTTGGTCAGGCTAATGGCAGGCTCCTGTACACCACTTACCTCTGCGCTAGCTTCATCTTCTACGACTTTTCCTGACGGGGTAACTGCTCTGGTGCTAGCTGTATTGGTAACCATCCCCCTATTTAAATCTGATAGGCTAATGGTATAACTGGTGGTCAAATTTCTGGACTCACCAGGGGCAAGTTTTCCAATAGCTTGGTCAAAACCGGTTAATGGATCAATTACTCGCGTATTGGAAAGCGTTACATTTCCAATATTGGTAACCGCTAAAGTATAATTGACTATTTCGCCTACAGCACTATAAGATAGTACATCTGGCGTTTTCGTAATGGAAATAGCCCCTTGTTCTACAGCTGGTACCAGCGCATCATCGGAGGCTTGTACTTCCCTTCCACTTGGGCTCAAACCTAAAGCGGAGGCTGTATTGGCTACCTCTCCAGCATCCAAGTCAGCTTGTGTAACAGAGTAGTCAGTGGTAAATGATACTGTTTCTCCAGGATTTAGCTGGGCAATGTTTTCAACCATTCCTGTCAATGGATCCGTTACTTCTACATCCACTAATGTGGCATTGCCTATATTGGAAACATCAACAGTGTAGTTAATCACATTCCCAACTGCATTATAATTTTCTGTGAGGCTTTCCTTGATCACTTCAAGTCTTCCCAACCTCAAGGCCACAACCCTAGCGTCATCCTCTGCAGCAACTGTAATTCTGTTTGGATCAAATCCCCTCACTGCTGCTGTATTGATAATTTCACCTTGGTCAATATCAGCTTGAGTGATAGTATAACTGGTGGTAAATTCAACAGAATCTCCTGGAACAATACTTGAAATATTTTCCAACATAGCCGTCAATGGATCGCCTACGGTCAAATTGCTTAGGGTCGTATTTCCGGTATTGAATACCTTGATGGTATAGGTTATGACTTCTCCAGGTGTAGCGTACACTCTGGGAGAAGCTGTTTTTTCTAATGAGACATTGGAAGCTCTCAGTGCTCTAATTCGGACTTCATCGCTATCATTGACTGCATTTCCTGCAGGGGTCATACCTGTAACATTAGCGACATTCCTAATACTTCCCCAATCCACATCGTCCTGAGTGACATTATAAACAACATTGTAGGTCTCTTGTTGTCCAGGAGCCATGCTAGGAATGCTTTGGTCTAATCCCGTCAATGGATCTGTTATTTGAACATTGGTCAAGGTTACATTTCCCGTATTGGTGATCACTAATGTATAATTGATTTCATCACCTGCTTCATCATAAACATCCACGTCAGCTGATTTTACCAATTCTATACTTCCGGACCTAAGGGCTATCACTACGGCACTGTCATCACTGTTCACTAGTTTACCCACTGGAGTGGTGCCCTCTGCAGTAGCTGTATTGGTGATCAAACCGTTGTCAATATCTTCTTGACTCACCATATAGTCGATGGTGAAAATCTGTACTTCTTCAGGTAATAGCTCAGTTATATTTTGGACAAATCCTGTCAAAGGATCTTGTAATACCACATTGGACAAGGTCACATTGCCAATATTTTCTACTTCCAAAGTATAGGTAATGATATCTCCTGGTTCATCATATAACTTGGGATTAGATGATTTTTTCACTTCAATGGCGCCTTCACCTCTTGCACCTACAGCTGCTTTATCTGTATCAGTCACAGTTTCTCCATCAGGTGTGGTAGCTGTTACAAAAGCGGTGTTGATTAAAATCAAACCATCTATATCTTCTTGAGTTAATGTATAGTCCAAGGTATAAGTTTCACTTTCTCCCGGTACTAATGCAGTTAGGTTCTCAGCAAATCCAACCTTATCATCTGTGACTACTATATTGGACAAGGTAAGGTTACCTGTATTGGTAATGGTGATGGTATAAGTAACAACCTCACCTGCAAATTCAAAAATCTTTGGATTGGAAGTTTTTTCTATTTCAATTGATCCGGCCTGTAAAGCCACAACCTTGGCATTATCTTCTGCTGTCACGCTTTCATTGCTTGGGGAGATACCAGATGCCGAAGCTGTATTTGTTATGCTTCCATTGTCAATATCATCTTGGGTCACCGTGTAAGTTGTAGTAAATGTCTGGGAAACCCCAGGTGCCATCAAGTTGATCACTTGATCAAAATTGGTCAAAGGATCTTCCACATCCACTGCCCTCAAACTAACATTGCCCGTATTGGTCACCACAAGGGTGTAAGTGATGACCTCTCCGGGGGATGCATAAGTTTTTGGATTCGCTGTTTTCTCGACAGAAAGGCTTGGACTTTGCAATGCAAAGATTTGCTCCGTATCAATGTCTTCTACGGTTGTTCCTTCAGGGCCTACACCTGAAGTAATTGCCTCGTTATTCACTTGACCACGATCCAAATCAGCTTGGGTAATCAAATATGAAATAGCATAGCTTTCGCGCTGTCCAGGCAGCAACTTAGCTACTACTTGACTGAAGTCAGTCAATGGATCTTCAGTCAATACATTTTTCAAGGTCACATTACCTTCATTGGTTACCGTTAAGGTATAGGTGATTTCTTGTCCAACTTGGGAATAAGTCTTAGGACTTGCCTTTTTGTCCAGACCAATCTCAATCAATTGATTGGCCTCAATGCTTACCGCATCTTCATCACTCACTCTCTGACCAATCGGATCAACACCAACTACAGTGGCCCTATTGGTAATCAAACCTTTATCCAAGTCAGCTTGAGTGACTGTATAAGTTGTGGTAAGTGTCCTACTTTCTCCAGGAACCATAGTTCCAACATTCTCTACAAAACCCGTTAACGGATCCCTAACAGTTACTTCTTCCAAGCTTACGTTACCGGTATTGGTAACTAGTAAGGTGTAGAAAATCACTTCATCGACTGAATCATAAGTGGTAGCCTCAGTGGATTTTTCCAGACTTATTGATGGTTCTTGGATTGCGTTTATTTCCACAAAATCACTATCTGATATTGAGGCCCCTTCAGGGTCTACCCCAACTGCAATAGCTGTATTGGTCACATTTCCTTGATCCAAATCCACCTGACTTATTGTGTAGGTTGATGTTAATTCCTCTACATCTCCAGGAGCCATATCACCGATGTTTTCTTCCATTCCTGTCAATGGATCTGTAACCTGAACATCGGTCAAAGTAACATTGCCGGTATTAGTTGCGACAAGGGTGTAACTGATCACTTCCCCAAGCGCTTCGTAATTGGATCTATCAGCTGTTTTTTCCAGTGTTAGGGAAGCTTCCTGAATCGCAGAAACGGTCACTTGAGCTGTATCACTTACTATCTCACCTAATGGATCCAAGCCTGTAGAAATAGCATCATTTATCACAGCACCAGCGTCCAAATCTGATTGTGTCGTCAAATAATTTGTCGTGAAATCTTTTTCCTCATCAGGAGATAAATTGCCGACACTTACATCCATACCAGTTAATGGATCAGTAACTTGAACATCAGTCAAGGTTACATTACCGGTATTGGTCACTGTCAATTGATAGGTGATTCTTACCCCTACTTCATCAAAAGTGCTAATGCTTGAAGTTTTTATAAGTGATATGGATGGACTTTGATTGGCATTTATCGCTAACTCAGCTTGGTCTGTTACAGTTACACCCAATGGAGACTTACCAGTAGTGGTCGCCACATTGCTCACAAGTCCATTATCTATATCCTCTTGTGTGATGACATATTGAGTTTTAAATGTCTTACTATCGCCAGGAACCAATGTGCCTCCACTTAAATTCAGGCCAGTTAAAGGATCAGAGATGGTTCCATTATTTAAGGTTACATTACCCGTATTGGTTACAACAAGTGTATAGTTGATTTCGTCACCTACTTCAGAGAAGCTGCTTACATCGGCTGTTTTTACTAAGTCAAGTGCAGGCATTTGTTCTGCTGGTACCTCTACCACAGCTGCATCTACTTTCAAAACACCTTGAGGAGTCCTTCCTCTTGCAGTGGCTATATTCCTTACTTGGCCGTTGTCCAGATCTAATTGGGTGGTGGTATAGCTTGTGGCAAAAGACTGGCTTTCACCAGGTGCCAAGACTTCAATGGATTGTACCATTCCAGTCAATGGATCATTTACTATTACCTCTGTGAGGCTCACATTTCCATTATTGGTCACCGTGATCGTATAAGGAATTTCTGTTCCAATAAGACTATAAGAAGGTAACTCTGTTGACTTCTCAATTTGGATGCTACCTAATTTCAATGCAGTAACCAATTCCTCGGCTTCTGCAGTTACGGTTCTATCTGCCGGTGTGGTTCCTTGCGCAACAACTGTATTAGGAATTTCTCCAGCATCAATATCTGCTTGACTGACAGTATAACTGGTTTCAAAAGGCTGGCTTTCTCCTGGATTCAAACTGCCAATGTTTTCATCCATTCCAGTCAAAGGATCTGTTATTTGAACATTGGTCAAGGTTACATTTCCAGAATTGGTAACCTCAATGCTGTAATGAATAAGCTCACCAGCTGAAGTCACCGTGTTTACATCAGCCACTTTAGTGACACTTATGTTTCCAGATCTTCTTACCAAAACAGTTGCTTGATCTTCGGCACTTAGGTCTTCTCCAGATGGATCTTGGGCATTAGCTAAAGCTGTATTAATAATGACCCCAGCATCAATATCTTCTTGGGTAGCTTCATAAGAAGCGGAATAATTAACGGACTGTCCAGGTGCCAGTGTGCCTACTTGCTGATTAAAACCAATTTTTTCATCTATAATTTGGACATTAGTTAAGGTCACATTTCCGGTATTGGTCAATTCAAAATTATAAGAAATGGAAGCTCCCGCCTCACTAACCAAACTTGGATCGGATGTCTTAACCAGTTCCATGCTGGCAGATCGAACTGGAATAACCACTGCCCTGTCTGAATCTGTCACTTCATTGCCACTAGGCGCTGTTGCAGATACTGAGGCCGTATTTGCTAATTCTCCTTGGTCAATGTTTTCCTGAGTGGTTACATATGAGGTATTGAATACTTCAATTTGGCCTGGCTCTAAAATGGCTATGGTTTCACTTAATCCTGTAAGCGGATCAGAAACCACCACGTTCTCCAAAGTCAGGCTTCCAATATTTTCTACCTCCAATACATATTCAATCACATCTCCTGCTTGGTCAAAAGTCAATGGAGTGGCTGATTTGGTAATTTCTATTCCTGGAGTGCCGAAAGAATAAATTCTGAATTCATCAAAATCACTAACTTCATTTCCAGCCGGAGTGGTACCAATGGCTGTAGCCCTATTAAGCACTGACCTATTGTCAACATTTTCTTGGCTAACCTCATAAATGGTGTTTAAGATTTGCTCTTCACCAGGTGTTAAGCTTGGAATGGTTTCATTCATTCCTGTCAATGGATCGGACACTATAATATTGGATAGCGTCACATTGCCGTTATTGGTAACCTTAATGGAATAAGTGATTTGATCACCTGCATTGTTAAAGAACCTAGGAATAGCAGATTTTTCTACCTCAATTGCTCCAGCCTGAAGAGCCCTAGTAGTAAATGAGTCATTCTCTGTTAACGTTTCTCCATCTGGTGCCTGGCCAGTGACATTTGCCGTATTTACAAAACTGCCGTTGTCCAGATCGGATTGAGTAACGGAATAACTAACGGTGAATACAGCAGTTTGTCCTGGCATTAAGGTTCCTACAGATTGCTCATATCCTAATTGGTTATCAGATATCGAAACATTGGTCAGCGTTACATTTCCAGTGTTACCCACCACTATTTGATACTCCAATGTTTCATCTACCATACTGTAAGTAAATGCATTGCTTCGCTTACTAATTCCTAGTGACTTGATCTGATCGGCAGTTACTAAATAATCATCACTGTCATTGACCAAATCTCCGTTAGCCGCAAGTCCATTGACAGTGGCTGTATTGGGAATTGATCCCCTATCAATATCGGCTTGGGTGACTTGATAGCTCGCATTAAACACCTCAGTTTGACCTGGAGTCATGGTTGGAAGCACTTCATCCAAGCCAGTCAAAGGATCTTTTATGCTTACATTGGATACCGAAAGATTTCCATCATTTGTAATTGTCAACGTATAGTTAATTACTTCTCCAGCCTCAGAAACGCTTGTTTTATCTCCCACTTTGGTGATGGTTAAAGAAGGATTCTGAACTGCTGTTGTTGTTTCATCATCTTCATCAATTACTTCAGCGCCATTAGGATCAAATCCAATCGTTGAAGCGGTGTTAATGACACTACCAAAATCCAGCTCTTCTTGGGTAATGATAATTTGGGTTTCATAAGATTTTTCCTCTCCAGGTGCCAAAGTACTCACTGACTCATTTAGTCCTGTCAATGGATCATCCACTTGGACATTTGTCAAGGTCACATTACCGGTATTGGTCACAATAATTATGTAATTAATCTCCTCACCGACTTGTTCATAACTATTAGGTTCAGCAGTTTTGGTGATCTCAATTGATGGTGATTGGATCGCAGTAATGGTTACTTGATTTGAATTGGTAGATAACCTTTCTCCATTGACATCTATGCCAGAAGCTAAGGCAATATTGGTATAGCTTCCTGCATCTATATCGGCTTGGGTGATCAAATGTTGTGCTGCCACGTTGGCAATTTTACCAGGTGCCAGTGTAGCAATGGGACTTCCACTGGTAATTTCAGCTTTAGGGTCTGTGACAATGATATTGGACAAGGTTACATTACCTGTATTTTCTACGTTGAGTTCATAAAGGGCTATATCTCCAACATTGGCATAAATCGGTGTGGAAGTAGATTTACTAATTATAAAGGATGGGGTTTGTACAGCAGTCAACACCACTTCATTCGAAACCTCCACAACAGCATTTTGCAATGGATCGGAACCTGAGGCTGTGGCTTGATTGGTGTATTTGCCGGCATCCAAATCAGCTTGGGTAACGACATGTTGGGCGGTGATTTCTGCTGACTCTCCTGGTGCTAAAACCGCAATTGGGCTACCACTTAGGACTTCAGCTTTTGGATCAGAAATAGTGATATTGGATAAAGTTACATTCCCTGTATTTTGAACGGTAATTTCATATGGAATTACCTCCCCAACTTCACTATAGGTACTAAGATCACTCAACTTAGTTACTTCCATTGAAGGGCTTTGTATTGCCGGAACAATTACCTGATTAGAATCATCATTAATATTCGCATTATTGGGATCTTTACTCGTTACATGGGAAACATTTGCATATTCAGCTGCATCTATATCTGCTTGATTTACCACATGCTGAGCTTCTAAAACAACAGATTCACCCGGTGACAGGACAGGAATATCCGTTGGGGAAATAAACTCAGCCTTTGGATCAGACACTTTGATACCTGTCAATGTAACATTACCTGTATTTTTAATTTCTATGGTATAATTGATGATGTCACCAACTTCATCATAATCCACTGTTGAAGTAGATTTGATTATGCTGATCGATGGGTTTTGAGTAGCTGGGACAGTTACTTGGTTGGTTGTTGCACCAATAGGAACATCCATAGGGTCAAAGCCATTTGCCGTTGCACGATTTACATATTTTCCAGCATCAATGTCCGCTTGAGTTACCACATGAGTAGCATCAAGGACAACTACTTCTCTTGGAGCTATGCTAGGAACTGGATTTGTACTGCTTATCTCCGCTTTAGGGTCTTCTATCAGTACATTAAATAAAGTAACATTTCCCGTATTGGTGATTGAAATGGTATAATTGATAATATCTCCAACTGAAACGTATGTATCTGTTGTGGTTGCTTTGGAAGCTGCCATTCCTGGAATCTGAGTACCTTTCAATAGCTCATCATCACTATCAGTTAATGTCCCGCCGTTGATATCTGTGGCTGTTACAGTGGCTACATTAGCCAATTCACCTCTATCTACATCTTCTTGTCTAATAGCATAAAAGTCATTAAATCTTTCGATCTCACCTGGGGCCAGTTCATCTAATGTAATATCAAGATTAATCATTGGGTCTGTAATCCTTACATCAAAAAGGGTTACATTACCAGTATTACCTACGAATATCGTATACCTTACCAAGTCACCTGCCCGGATATATCCGCTTTCAGAAACACTTTTTATAATGTCAATCGATGGAGATTGTGAGCCATTGATTATTTCCGAATCCTCGGCAGAGATTTCATTGTCATTCGGGTCAAAGCCAATTGCTGTCGCTGTATTTTCAATTGTACCAACATCCAAATCATTTTGGGTGACCGCATAAACTTCATTATATACTTTTGATTGTCCGGGAGTCAAGCTTATTTGTGTATCCTCTAAACCGGTCAAAGGATCACTAACAGTTAGATTGGAAATGGTTTGGTTACCGGAATTGGTTACTATAATGGTATAATTCAATAAATCTCCCGGAGCGGTAAATCCAGACTGTTCTACTGTTTTTGTAATGGACAAGGCAGGAGCTTCAATAGCCGGAACAACTACTTCTCCAACTGCTGGAGCCAAATCACCTCCGGCTGGGGTTCCTGTGGCGGTAGCGGTATTGAGGAACTCTCCTTGATCCACATCTGTCTGGCTTGTGGTATATTTAGCGGTGTATGTCCAAATTTCCCCTACGTCAAGCACTCCATCCAAATCACTATCCCCACCTCTGTAAGTAGGCCCTTCACTAACCAAAGGATCAGACAAATTCACTTCCGAGATACTAATATTTCCAGTATTTTCTAGTAGTATTTCAAAGTTCAGTTTATCATCCGGACTGTTGAATGAATTTGGTTCGGTTGTACTTATTTTGGTAAGTGTCCATGCGGGATTTTGGATAGCATTGACAGTTTCATCATCACTGATATTTTCCAAAATTCCACCAGCAGGCCCCCCTGATGCCACGGCCACATTTACATAACTACCCGCATCCATATCCGTTTGGGTTACAGTATGAATGGCTTCCAATAGCCACACTTCTCCCACATCCAACTCATTATCATTGTCACTATCTCCTGACGTTAAGACGGGAGAGTTGTCAGCGCCATTATCAGTAATTACAATGTTGCGAATCGAAACATTTCCGGTATTTTCAAGGCTTATTTCATAGCTGAGCTGATCGCCTACATTAGCATAACTATTAGGACTGTTGGTGCTGGTTTTGGACATATTCCAGCTAGGGCTCTGAATGGCATTGACCGTTGCTGAAGCTTGACCATTGGATAAGTTTCCACCTGCCGGGTCTCCAGAAGCGGTAACCGTATTGGTGAAGCCTCCACTATCGACATCTTCCTGAACAGTGGTATAATCTGCAGAATAAGTCCATGTTTCGCCAACTTCCATAATGCTGTTGCTGTTGACATCTCCAGACTGATATGTTGGACCATTATTCGCCTTTGGATCATTAACAGATATATTTTCGATGGTAATATTACCTGTATTAGATACGGTGATCACATAATTTATTAGTACTCCTACCTGATCAAACGTAGTGATGTCTGGAGTTTTAGTGACTGATAGTTGAGGGTTTTGAGAAGCTGGAACACTTACTGAGCTTTCACGATTTATCAGAATTCCATTAAAATCTTCACCCGTCAATGTAACAGTATTATTTACTGCTCCTAAATCCAAATCCTCCTGGGTGATCACATAGGTTTCATTGAATTCTTCATTATCTCCTGGAGACAAGCTGATAATTGTCTCGTTTAAGCCCGTTAAGGGATCAACAATCACTAGGTCAAATAGGGTAGTGTTACCTGTATTTTCGACAGTGATGGTATAATTTAATTCATCGCCTACCTGATTATAAGTTGATTCATTAACTGTCTTAATTAGGGACAACCTGGTATTTTGAGCTCCACTCAATCTTACCGTATCTCCATCCTCAATTGTCCCTCCTTTAGGAGCTGTTGAGGTGACGTTGGCTATGTTCTCAATATATCCACGATCAACATCTTCCTGGGTAACGGTATAATTGAAAGTAAAAATTTGAACTTCATCAGGAGCAAGGCTTACCAAAGTCTCATCAGAACCTGTAAGAGGGTCGGTTACATTTACAGTACTCAAAGTCACATTACCTGTATTTTCTACTTCTACATTGTAGGTCAATACTTCTCCTGGTAATTCATAACCTGACTCTTCCACCGTTTTCCTCAATTTTATCGCTGGTGTCTGTGCTCCTACAATCGACTCATCGACGCTTTCACTCAAGGTGACTGGAGTATTGGTTGCTGCTGTTGCAGTATTATTTATAATTGCATTATCAACATCTAACTGTGTGACGGTATAAGTCTCATTAAAGGTCTCTGCTTGGCCAGGGGTTAAAGAAGGTATTGTTTGATTAAGTCCAGTTAATGGATCTGTAACCAAAATATTTTCCAATAAGACTGTACCTCTGTTTCGGACCACAATCGTATAGTTCAATATTTGGCCTGATTCACTGTAACCAAATTCCTGAACATCTTTTAAAATCCTTATTTCATACCTATCTGTTCCATTTATGGAAATGTTATTTGCATCACCATCGCTTACATCATTTCCGTTTGGATCTTGGCCTGTGGCTGTAGCTACATTCGCAATGTTTCCGTTGGAAACATCATCAGCTGTCACGGTATAATCAGTATTAATTGTGTATGATTCTCCAGGTTCCAATTCTGGAATTGTCTCATTAGCACCAGTCAATGGATCAGTCACTTCTATACCTGTGATGGTCACATTTCCTGTATTGGTAACAACTATTTGATAAGTAAGGACGTCCCCCGCAGAATTGTATTCACTTTCTACGGAAGTTTTGTTGACAGTAAGTTCTGGATTCTGAGATCCGTTAAGTGCAATATCATCGGAATCCGTTACTGTATTTCCATCAGGATCAGTTCCCGAGACATTAACCGTATTCAAAACCATCCCATTATCTATATCTTCCTGAGTCACCGTGTAGGTGGTCGAAAAAGTCAGACTTTCTCCAGGCTCTAATAAGTCGATCGTTTCTGTAAGCCCGGTCAAAGGATCAGTCAATGTAATATCTGTTACATCAACATTTCCATTATTTGTCAGTGTAAGTGTATAATGTAGTTCATCTCCAGCTTCATAAAACCCACTTTCCTCTACTGTCTTTTTAACATCTAAATCTCCCGTTTGGGCTCCATTGATGGTTTCATCATCTGTATCTGAAACATCAGCTCCATTAGGGTCCTGGCCTGTAACCGATGCTGTATTGGTTACCACACCATTGTCCACATCCTCTTGTGTAACTGTGTAGGTTGTATTGATATCAACGGATTCACCCGGTTCTAATGAAGATATAGTTTGGTCCAAACCAGTCAAAGGGTCCGTTACCTGTACATTGCTCAAGGTAACATTCCCTGTATTGGTCACAGTGATAGTATAATTAAGCTGATCTCCCTCTTCACTGAAGCCCTCATCACTTAGTTCTTTTTCAATACTTATAGATGGATTTTGAATGGCAGTGGAAGTAGCCTCATCTGTATCTTCTACTGAAGCTCCATCAATGTCTTCTCCGGAGGTGGTTGCGATGTTGGTTATGCTGCCATTGTCCAGATCCTCTTGTGTAATTGTATATGACCCCGTAAAAGTTTGACTATCTCCCGGGGCAAGGGAATCAATCGTTTCGTCTATTCCTAAAAGAGGGTCTGAAACGTTGATATTTGTAATGGGCATATTACCACTGTTACTTACTACTATGGTGTACTCCAGAATTACTCCATCTTCTGAGTAGGTAGTTTGTGAAACAGATTTGTCCAAACTTAATTCAGTAACCTGAATGGCATTTACTGTAATTTCATCCGAGGCATCTGCCAAATCCCCTCCTGAAGGAGTTCCTGAAGCAGTAGCGGCATTCGTATAGCTGCCATTAATGATATCTTCTTGACTTACAACATAGCTAGCTTGATAAACCCAAACTTCTCCAGGATCTATCTGTCCATCGCTATCTGTATCACCAGATTGATAAGTCGGGCCACTGCTCGCTTGAGGATCATCCACCACTGGGTTTGAAATAGACACATTACCTGTATTTTCCACTTCAATGCTATAAGTAATAGTTTCTCCTACATCCTGATAGGTATCCTTATTGGCCGTTTTGGTCAAAGTCCATGCAGGAACTTGCTCTGCAACAACAGTTTCTTCATCACTCACTTCTGGGAGGGTGCCCCCAATTGAATTTCCATTGGCTGAAGCGGTATTGGAGTAACTTCCAGCATCTACATTGGCCTGAGTTACTGTGTATGTTACCAAATACACCCATGACTCTCCCACATCCAATACCTCTTCTCCATCCACATCTCCTGATTGATAGATTGGTCCTGTGGTAGCTGTTGGATCAAATACCTCAACATTAGTAATGGAGACATTTCCAGTATTGGTGATCACAATATCATAGGTCAGCTCATCACCAGCTTGGGAGAAAGAATTTGGTGTATTGGTATTGGTTTTTTGGATGGTCCACTCAGGTAATTGGATACCATTTACCGTCTCGCTTGCACTTTCTTCTCTAAGTGTGCCACTTACAGGGTCTCCTGAAGCGGTTGCGGTATTGGTAAAACTACCATTATCTATATCTTCTTGGGTAACTAAATAAGTAGCAGTGTAAGTCCAGATTTCTCCTACATCCAGAATTCCATCAGAATCGGAATCCCCTGACTGATAAGTAGGGCCAGTGCTTGCTTGAGGATCATTGACCACAGGGTTTTCAATGGTTATGTTACCCGTATTTTCAACTAGGATGGTATATACCAATTCTTCATTGACCGCATCGTATTCTGTTTGAGCTGAAGACTTACTGATGGTCAGTTTTGGAGTTTGAGAAGCATTGATAATTTCATCGTCACTACTCGTCAACTCATTCCCCTCAGGATCCGTTGCTGAAATGGAAGCAACATTCTCAATGCTCCCATTATCAATATCTTCTTGGGTAACAGTATGGGTAGTCGTAAATGATATGGTGTCTCCTGCATAGAATATATTAATGCCATCATCCAAGCGGGTCAAGGGATCAGTAACTCGTAGGTCAAATAAAGAAACGTTACCATTATTATTGAGGTAAATCGTATAGGTAATTACTTCCCCAACCTCACTGTATCCATTCTTATCAGCCACTTTTAACACTGTAAAAGATGGATCCTGTACTGCGTTTATGGTTACCTCATCATTTGTCTCATCCAAAACTCCTCCAGCAGGATCGCCTGTAGCGGTCACGGTATTGGTAAATGAACCGTTGTCAAGGTCTTCATTGGTGACTTCGTGACTGGCTGAGTATGTCCAAGTTTCCCCTGGCTCCATTATTTCATCTACCCCTACATCACCTGAAAGGTAAGTCGGTCCTTCTGTAGCCTGTGGGTCACTGACCACTACATTCGAAATAGAAACATTTCCTGTATTGGTTAAGGTGATTTCATAAGTCAAAATCTGACCCAATTCAGAATAACTGACTTCTCCTGTAGTTTTGCTTATCTCCCAACTTGGATTTTGATTCGCATTAACTGTTTCATTAGCAGTCAGGTCATCTATCTCTCCACTTAAAGGTACAGCGCTACCTGTGGCAGTATTTGTATAGCTACCAGTATCAATATCTTCTTGAGTAACACTGTAAGAAGCCGTGAACACCCAAGTTTCGCCCACATCTAATATTTCATCATTATCTTCATCTCCAGATTGATAAATAGCACCATTAGTGGCTTGTTCATCATCTATATTTACTTCTGAAATAGAAATATTTCCGGTATTACTCACCAAGATTTCATATTCAATAACATCTCCAGGATTGGTATATCCTCCAGTAGTAATAGCAGATTTGGAAAGTGTCCAAGAAGGTTCCTGATTGGCTGATATGGTTTCGGTATCATTCACATCAGACAAATCTCCTCCAGAAGGCTCCCCTGTAGCGGTAACGGTATTGGTGTAAGAACCATGGTCAATATCTTCTTGTGAGACTACGTAACCAGCCGTGTAAGTCCAGGTTTCTCCTACATCTAAAACATTATTATCATTGATGTCACCGGAGCTGTATTCGGGGCCGGAACTTGCACCTGGGTCGCTAATATTTACATTAGCAATAGAAACATTACCGGTGTTCTCTACATCAATGCTATAAATAAGTTCATCTCCGATATTGGTGTAGGAGTTAGGTGTAGTCACGCTGGTTTTGCTAATGGACCAAGAAGGTAACTGTACAGCATTTACTATCTCAGTGGCAGCAGCATCGGACAGGGTTCCACCTGATGCAACTCCTGAAGCAGTAGCACTATTGGTGAAAAATCCATTGTCAACATCTTCTTGAGTCACGGTATAGTTTACGGTATAAGTCCATGACTCTTCTACATCCAAAACCCCATCATTATCTTCATCTCCACTGATATAAGTAGGTGCTTCATCTGCTTGATTGTCGGAGACAGTTAGGCTGCTGATAGAAACATTACCGGTGTTTTCAATTACCAATTCATAGGTCAAGACATCTCCTGGACTATCAAATTCATTAGGTGAGCTAGTACTCGACTTGGATAAAATCCACGATGGATTTTGGCTGGCACTGACTGTTTCCTGATCTGTTACATCATCAAGGTTCCCCACCAAAGGGCTTCCCCTGGCCGAGACGGTATTGGTAAAAGATCCGTTATCTATATCTTCTTGGGTTACATTATAAGTCGCCCTAAAGACCCAAATTTCTCCTGGATTTAAAATATTGTCCCCGTTACCATCACCATTGATCAAGTCTGGCCCTGAACTCACTTGTTCATCCTCAAGGCCTACCTCACTGATGTTTACATTGCCGGTATTCTCCAATCTAATTTCATAAACGATTTCATCACCTGCATTAGAATAACTGGGAGTGCTGCTGGATTTGCTGATTGTCCAACTAGGATTGGCAACTGGCTCAGATGCAATGGAAGCCGTATTGTTATCTGCTACAGGATCAATCTCTGCCTGACTTATAATACTTGCTGTGTTGTTATAATTAATACTGCCAATTGGTTGCAGTACCAAAGCTTTAATGTTTAGAGTGGCTTGATCATTAGAATTTATTGATCCAACATTCCATATTCCTGTACTGTTGTTATAGGAACCCTTATTGGCATTACTGGAAACATATGAATAGCCATTGGGTAATTGATCTTCAACTTGGATCCCACTGGCAGGAGATGGTCCTATATTGTCCAAGGTTATCGTAAAAGTTACTTCATCTCCAATATCAGGTGTCATTGAGCTCACCGTTTTGCCAATCGACATATCCGCAACTGGAACTGGGGTAATCGTCAAAGAATGTGAATTGTTTGAAGGAACTAGATCTATTTGATCTCCACTCACACTGGCATCAATTTGATAACTTCCAACAGGGTTAACCCTTGCGGTTATTTCCAATGAAATGGATTGATTGGGAGCCAATCCACCTATTCCCCATTCTCCAGAACCCGAATCATAAGTGCCACTTCCATTATCACTAACATACGTCAATCCATTGGGCAATTGACTGTTTGCTACTACACCCGTTGCAGGATCTTCACTGTTATTGTTCACAGAAAGTGTCAAGATTATTTCACTTCCAACTTCTGGAGAATTATTACTCAACATTTGATCAATGATCAAATCATTGACAAAGGCCTTATGATAAGTGAACTCAGTAGCAGATTCAGCCTTATAACTTTTCGCATATGCTATTTGATCAGTTAAACTAAAAAAAGCGATTAAAACTAATATGGCACTTTGTCTTATGACCATGGCTTTAAGTAAGTTTTAAATAATAATATCAAATGACTTCAGGTGACTCGAAATCATTAAAAAGCATGAAACAAATCAATTCACTACGTACTAATGTGATATATATAACTCTGTAAAATTTTCTTATTAAAGTTCAAACAATATGATCAAGGACTCAAAACTTATAGACCATATCCATTTCATTCAAACATTAATTTCCCAATGACTTTCGTCTTTTTAAGAAGCTTTAACAATTTTTAGTTAAAAAATGAATTTCAAAAATTTATGCAACATAGAATTGATTGAATTCGCTAATTATTTGCAAAACTTTTAAAGTCATTTACAAAAAAAGTAACTCAATATATAATATTCGCGCTCCTATCACTCACTATACAAGACATAATAACTTTAATGGTTATTGAAAATTCAACAACAATTGAAAGAGAACTCACATAATTAATCCAATAAAAATTTAGAAATATTACAATTAACACAACTGTACAGATGTCCTATACAAAGTCAATATTATGACTCTAACAAGTTTTTTTATGAAATAACTATTTTATCCCAAATTCTTTTATATTTGTAGTAGTTCGATTGAAATAAAATTATTCACCTTATTTAGGTTTATTTGAAACAATAAAGTTGGATGTTTTTTGAATAATCTTTAAATAATTGACGATAATTTTATTGATCAATAGAGCTTTACATTACTATTTTCCTTGACATTCGAACGAAATCATAGAGGAGTTTACCGCTATCGGGTAAGTGGTAAATAGACCGAAAACCAGATCTTTTTATACTTTTAACTATGGAAAACAACATAAACCCTTTAACGGTTGTATACCTATTAGCCATAACAGTAGGTCTTGTAACTGCCGTTATACTTTGGGCCTTCCCCAATTCTGAACAAAAATCCAGAAAATTGCTCAGCTTCACTTTTATTGTACTCACACTTAATTTAATAGGAGAAGCAATCATGGGAAGTGATTACTTATTTGAGTTGCCTGATCTGTATAAATTTGGGAACATACTATGTTTCCTCTTTACCCCCCTGTCCTTCTTGTACGTACGCTCAGTTTTACAAAAAGAACACCCAAGAAAGCGAGATCTTTTGCATTTTCTGCCATTCGTGCTAGTTATAGTTGATTACATCCCATATTTGATTTTGCCTCATGAAGAAAAAGTAATTTTCTTGCAAAACTTGATCAACGCCCCAATCACCACCTTTAGTGTTTCTAATCAAATTGGTATCATTCCTTCAGAAATCATTATTGTATTGTATCACATTACTTTTGGAATTTATTGGATGCTTCAGATATGGATGATTATCCGGTTTGTGAGACATGGAGACAATGATGTAAAAGAAGCCAACAAAACTACTGTAAACTGGTTGTTCTTCTTCTGTTGTGTGCAGTTTTTCTTATTTTACCCTTATTTCATTAATAATAGTTCACCGTTTGAAAACTCAATTAACCATATCATTAGTGACTTTTCCGGTGCCTTTGTTATCATTCTTAGTGCCGCCTATTTATTTAGTAGACCTGAATTACTTTATGGTCTCTCTAAAGTATTAGTACCTATAAATGATAGAATTCCTGCTGTAGAAAAAGTAAAGACCTCATCAACCAACTCATCAAAGTTCTTAAGCAAAGCCAAAATAATTGAGATAGATAGCAAACTTACAGAACACATTGAATCGAATGAACCATTTCTTAACCAAGGGTATAACCTTAAAGATTTGTCACGAGATCTTGATGTTCCTCTTTATATAATGAGTTCTTTTATCAATAAAGAAAAAGGCGTGAATTTCAGTGATTTTTTAAATCGTTATCGCATTGAGTATTGCAAAAAGAAAATTGCGGAAGGGGAATGGCGAAACATTACCCTAGAAGGGTTAGGCTACGATTGTGGCTTTTCCAATAGAAATTCTTTTACCGCTGCCTTCAAAAAATTTGCTGGGAAAACTCCTTCTGAGTTTATCAAAAAATACAAATAACCACTGATTTTCAAAACATTATAATTCTTGGCATTTTAAACATTATATCACCCATAATTCAATCGTCATTTCCTTACTTTAGGGCATAAGATGTTTTTCTTAACACTTCAAACTCAATAATTATTTATCAAATAGTTACTGGAGTGTTTCAAATCTTTACATCGGAAGTTTTCTGACTACTACCTAGAAGAGCCCATGCCAATACAGTTGACATTGAACACAATCATTCATTTTATGGCTGCCATTACTTCGATGATGATTGCAATCATCTTATGGTGGTATCCTAACTTGGTTGAGGGCCAAAAAAAGTCCAAACAAGTTCTTTCAATGGCTTTTTTATCCTTGTTCGTATGGCACATCCTATATTTCCTCAACAACACAACCTCTTCTCCATTTGATTTTTCACTATTTGACGTATTTATAGTCTTCGCTGTTTCAATTTTTATGCCTTTGAATTACCTCTATTTTAATACATTGGCAAAAGCTAGCACTCTCAACATGCAACATGCTGTACATGCTGCACTTCCAATAGGAATTTTTTTGATCGCCTTGTACCAATACTTTCTCCCATCTTTATGGATAGCAGAGTTTATCTTGATATCATTGCATGTACAAATGGGCATTTATTGGGTTATGGAAGTAAACCTGATTCAAAAACTCCGTAACATCAGCAAAAAAGGTTTTATACATATCAATGTTCATTGGCTTCGATGGACTGTGGTTTATTTGGTCATTCAAACAATGTTATTCATACCCTTCTTCATCTTCCAAATATTTGGTTTTTATAAGACTTTTTCCCTAGAATCCATTACGATAGAAGCCATTTGTGGTTTGTTCTTATCCATTTCTCTTTTTCTTAGGCCATTTCTATTGTTTGGAATCAAAGACATTAGCCACAAAGAGCTGCCCTCCAAAATAAAGACCAATCCATTTACCTACCCTCAGACCATGGTTGGTAAGCCGAAAAATATAAATGAAGACATCATCGAAATCTATATGAACAGCTATCACCCATATCTAAAAAAAGATTGCACTCCTGCTCTATTGGCAAAAGAATTGGGCATTTCAATAGATCAGTTAAATAACTATCTAAAGCGGAAAAACGGACTTAAATTTCAAGACTATGTCAATCTCAAACGCATCCAATACAGCCAAAATATCATTAAGGAAAAAGCATATCACGATATGACCATGGATTTACTCGCAAAGGAAAGTGGTTTTATCGATCGACATAGTTTTATTTCATCATTTAAAAAGCATACTGGCTACAATCCGTCAGATTATATAAAACATTTTTTCTAAGCTTCTCAAAAACAACAATATCCCCATATGCCAAATTCTATAAATATTGGCACCTATTGATTCTATATTAAATACTCCTAGGCTATTCCTTAGTAAATTAAATTAATTCAATAATTACTTGAAATTTCCACTGGATAATACAGAAGTGCTGTAGTTCAAGCCAGGATCAAATTATTGACTTTTTGTAGCAAAATGGGAAATAAACGGAACAATTCGAAATCACCCCAAAACGCAGTATGCATCCTCAATACTGTAATGAAAAGTGGTTATTTAGTACCCTCGATTTTAAAATATCCAAAGGACAGTTATCTAAATTGAAACAATACTATAATTGATATGAAAAGAATATTATTATTTCTGGTTTTTACAATTCCCTCTGTTTCCTCCTTTGCGCAAGAACAGGAAGAGGATATCGACCCTATAGCAGTATTTATTTTGGACCATATGGCCTCGGTTATAGGAGATCTCGAATCATGTCACTATACCATCACCACAGAAATTGACACCCCTAGTGTAGAAGTGGGCACTGAAAAAGAACACAACGATAGTGAAGTTTATATGCAGGGGCCAAACAAAATGTTGGTCCATTCAAAAGGTCAGTATGGACACCGAGGTTTTTATTATAATGGAGAGGTGTTCACTTATTATTCCTATAGTGAAAATAATTATACTACAGTTAAGGCACCAGACAATATTCTAAGCACCATTGATAGTATGAATTATTACTACGATGTAGAATTTCCTGCTGCAGATTTCTTCTACCCTACTTTTACTGATGATCTCTTGGAGAATTTCGATAAGTTGAAGTTTTTGGGATCCAAGCTAATAGACGGAAAAGACTGCTTTCATATTGCAGCTTCCAACGATTCCTTAATTGTTCAAATTTGGATAGCTAACGACGCTACAAACTTGCCCGTCAAACTTTTGATCATTCACAAGGATAAAGAAAACTTCCCTCAATACGAAGCTACATTTACCCACTGGGAAATTAATCCCGTTATACCTGCTTCCATATTTGAATTCTCACCTCCTCCAGGGGCTAGATTAATCGCTATCCTTCCTAAACATTAAACCACAACACCATGAAAATATCAATAAATAAACTCATTCAATCTGTGTTGGCGATAGGAATTATGGCCATGCTTTATATGCCCATTGAAGCTAATGCTCAAAGATTAAATCACAACAGAGGTGCTGCAAGACCAGCTGCTAATAGAACTGCCGCAAGACCTGCCGCAAGTGGCAGGTCTATCAATGGAGGTGCTAGAACCTCCGCATCCAGACCTAACAACCTTAACCAACGGTCAATTCCTAACAGAAATAATCAGACCATAAGAAACCAAAGTAATTCAAACAATAGAAACATTGGAAATAATCGAGGAAGCAATAATAATTTGTCAAAAATCAAAAGCAACAACAGAGGCAGTAATAACCGGGTCAACATTGATAATAGTAAAAATGTCAACATCAATGTCAACAACAGGAATAATATTAATGTAAGAAACAGAAGCTCTGTTGTGGTGAGAAACCCTAGACCTTATGTCCGACCGCCTTACAGATATGGCAGATATAGGTACTATTGTTACCATCCTTATTTCTATCACCCTTTCAGACCATTCTATTGGGGGCCAGTATGGCATCCATGGGGATTTTTTGTGGCTACTTTAGCTGCCACAGCCATAGTGATATCTGTTGAAAATCAAAAATACCATTATGACCAAGGCGTGTACTATGTGGAAAGTAATGGAGGTTATACCGTCGTTGAAGCACCTGTCGGAGCTACCATCAAAGTACTTCCAGATAATTCAGAAAATGTCGTCATCAATGAGACCACCAATAACTACTACTATGGAGGCACCTATTATGAAAAAAGTGATGATGGATATACCGTGGTACCCCCTACTTCAGGAGCAGTTGTTGAACATTTACCTGAGGGTGCTGAAGAAGTTAAAGTAGGAGATCAAACCTATGTGAAATATGGTGACACCTATTATCAGCCTGTTCAGTTAGATGGAAAAGACAAGTATGAGGTGGCCGATGTGCAAGAAGAATAAATATTTTATAAAGCCATAACTATGAAAAATTTCCGAAAATACACTTTAGTTCTACTCTCATTTGTACTAACTCAAGCCGGAATGGCACAGGATAATGCTGCTGAGTTGGCTAAGAAGCTGGCCAACCCTATTGCCTCACTTATATCCGTGCCTTTTCAAAACAATACCGACTACGGAATTGGTAATAATAATGGGACCAAAAACACCTTAAATATCCAACCAGTAATACCTATTTCCATCAATGATGATTGGAATATGATTACTAGGGCCATTGTTCCAGTGGTCACTCAGTATAATATTACTGGAGAAAACACCAAACAGTCTGGCTTGGCTGACGCGGTAGTATCGGCTTTCTTTTCTCCAAAAAACTCTGAAAACCTTACTTGGGGAGTTGGTCCTGCATTATTGTTGCCTATTGGCACTAATGATTTTTTGACCACCAAGAAATTTGGAGTTGGTCCCACAGCCGTAGCCTTAAAACAAAGTAATGGTTGGACCTTGGGCGGCTTGATCAATCAAATATGGTCAGTAGCTGGCTCAAGTGAGAGAAGCAATGTCAGTCAAATGTTTGTGCAACCATTTGTGGTATATAACTGGCCAAGTGGAGCAGGATTGGGAGCCAATATGGAATGGACACAAGATTGGAAAAACTCCAAAGGAACCCTTTGGCTTAACCCTACTTTGAGTGCTGTAACAAGTTTAGGAAAACAAAAGACGCAAGTTGTCATCGGCCCAAGGCTCAATTTGGCTGCTCCTGATGGGGCCAAAGCGGACTGGGGATGGCGTGCTGTTTTGATCTTCTTGTTTCCAAAATAAGCATCAAAAAATGATGCTCGGATGAAGTTGAAATAGGTCTGAAAACTTGAAAAATCAGCTCGAGTTTTTCGGTAACAGAAAAATCAAAACTCTCATAATGGGAAGCTATAACCTAAAACATATAAGCAATATGAAAAAAGCAATACGGATGTTTTTAGTAATGGCACTTGGTCTTGTGTGTACCGTTTCAATAAAAGCGCAAACATTTACAATGGGGAAGAAGTGCAGCGCATTGTTAGAAGAAGCAAATACACTATTAAACTCCCAATCTTACTCTGAGGCATTGGCCAAGTTGGATGAATTCTCAGGAAACTGTAAGACAAAAGATGCCAAAGAACTGGGATCCATTAGCAAGGCTGAAGCCTATAACGCTTTGGGCCAATATGATAGGGCCATCAAAGAGGCAGATGCTGCTTTAAAAGTCAGCAAAAACAAAAGTTTAGGAGGGCATTTCCAAAAAGGAATCGCTCTTCAAGGATTAGGTGATATCTCTGGTTCAAAAGCAGAATTGGACAAAGTAATCGAACTCACGGAGATGAACCAAAACACTAAAGAACGGGCCAATAACTATGCCCTGATGGCCAGGATCTACAATAGACAGTTAAATGAACAGGATACCGCCTTGATGTATTTAGACAAAGCCATTGAAATGGACCCTGAGAACACCTCCTTTTTACTTCAAAAAGGAGACATGGCACTTTTTCATAACCAATATCTTGATGCTTATGATGCATATGACCAAGCTTTGGAAAATGGGCATGATCCTCTTGAAGTATACATTAGCCGCAGCAATGTAGGGCTGAAGATGGTAGAAAATAAATATGGAACTAACAAAGCGCAAGAATTGAAAAAGTCAATGACAGCCGAAGAAAAAAATACCCTATGCTCCGACATTGGTAAAGCACTTGAGTTGGGCTGGGTGAATATGAGCATGGACATGTTTTCTGCCTTGGTATGTAATTAAACCTCTTTAAATAAATCAGATGAAAAATTTAATCATTTATGCATTGATACTGACAGTGACAGTAAGTTGTGCCAACTGGAACAACCAGCAGAAAGGCACTGCCATTGGCTCAGCCGGTGGGGCAGCGATAGGAGCAGCAGTTTCCAAAGGAAGTATTTGGGGGGTGTTGGCAGGTGCAGCCATAGGTGGAGCCGCAGGTAACTTGATTGGTAAGAAAATGGACCAACAAGCAAAAGAATTGGCCCAAGCCATTCCAACCGCGGAAGTACAGCGAATCGATGAGGGAATTAATGTAACGTTTGATGCCAGTTTGGCTTTTGAGATCAACTCAGCAACCCTCAGCGATAGTTATAAGGAAGATCTAACAAATGCGATCCCTGTATTCCAGAAATATCCTGACACCAACATACTCATCGAAGGTCATACCGATGATTCGGGTTCAGATGAGTTTAATATGCAACTGTCAGAAAAAAGAGCCAAAGCAGTTTCTTCTTTCTTAGCAGACAACGGAGTGGAAAGGTCTAGGCTAATTGAAAAATGGTATGGAGAAACTCAGCCAAAATATCCCAATGATGACGAAAACAGGGCTAAAAACAGACGTGTAGAAATGGCCATTTACGCTAATAGCGAAATGCAAGAACAAGCTCAATCCGGTGATTTATAGACTAACTCTTTACTTGAACATAACCTGAGGCTAAATGAATATTAGTTTTAAACAATTAATCCTGCTCTTAATTGTCAGTTTTTCCTTTATTCAGATTAGTCAAGGGCAAGTATTGATTTCATTACTGTTAGGAGATAAACTTAACTCAGATAAGCTTGAATTTGGTCTAGATGGCGGAATAGCTTTCACCGATCTCAATGGACTTCCAAGTTCCAGTTCTGTTTCTGCTTTTCACTTGGGGTTCTATTTTGACATCAAAATGGAAGAGCATCTTTATCTCCATACAGGTGTCATTGTAAAATCAACTTTGGGCGCTCATAAAATCCCTACCTACCCAGTAGGTGAACAAAGCTTAGATGAACTAATGTCCGAGGGAGATATAAGGAGACGCTTAAGCTATTTTAATGTACCCATTTATCTGAAATATAAATTGGATAATAGGTTGTTTCTTGAAGCAGGACCACAACTTGGGCTGCTACATGGTGCCAAAGACGAATTCTTCACTGATATTAAAGATGAAGATGACCTAGTTTTTACTGGGGACATTAGGGACAGTTATAAAGCCCTTGACTATGGACTAGCTGGGGGAATAGGCTACAGACTAATGAAAGGAAATGGAATGAATGTCGGTTTTAGGTATTACTTAGGCCTTGCGGATATTTTAAAAGACAATACGAATGAAAGCCTTCATAATCGCGCATTTTACTTGTATGTAGGAATTCCAATTGGTGCCGGTAAGGTTAAAAAGGAAGAATAAACACTATACCAATTACCATATGAAAGTCATGTATAATTTTAGCATTAAGAGACCAAATACGTTACTTTGGATCTTTTCTATTTTATTTATCCTAAACCTTGATGCTTTTTCTCAAGGTGTGGGGAAATCTAATAACCCTGCATATAAGCCCTATTTTGACAGCTTAAAAAAAATGGACTATCCATATGCTCTTCCAATTTTAGGTAAACAGGCTTATAAGAGAGGATACGATATTTCTTATGCCTATGGAATTAGTGGAGTGTATTTTACTCAAACGCAAGAAATATCCATTGAAAGTACTTCTATTGGCATTAATGGTAGTGAACAGGTGGATCTAAGTAATGTCATTGATTTTGGTCCAACCATTGCAACCACCAATGCCTATACTGTTCGCCCAGATATTTGGTTGCTCCCCTTTCTAAACCTCTATGGGATATTAGGGGGAGGTACTACTGAAACACGAGTAAATCTGTTGGCTCCTGTTGGTCTTGAAACTACACAGCGGTTTGAGGCTAGATCCTTTGGTTTGGGAGCTACTTTAGCTGGGGCTGTTGGTCCTGTTTGGATCGCTTGGGACAATAATTACAATTTTGTAGATGTTGATGTCATAGTAGAACCGATACCTGCATTTAATAGCAGTATTCGGTTTGGCCATACCCTACGAAACCCAACCTATCCTCAAAAGTCCCTTGCTGTTTGGGTTGGAGTATTCTACCAAAAACTCTCCAATGATACAAGAGGAAGCATTGGTGTCACAGAAATTTTCCCGGGATTTGGAAGCGGAAACTTTATTGGAACCCTTAGAGACTGGTCGGAAACCCTCCCTCCTGCTCAAAGGTTGGTCGTAAACCAAATCATTAATGAATTGGAGAATGTTTCTAATAATATAGATTCCGATGGTACCATTGACTATACATTGGAAAAACGTGTAACTGCACCCTTCAACATAATTTTAGGATCCCAATATCAGTTTAACAAAAGATGGATTTTAAGAACTGAATTAGGTGTGTTCGGAAAAAGGAGTCAATTTATGCTGAACCTAAATTATCGTATTCCTGGCTTTAGAAAAACCACAAAATAATCAAACAGAAGTAAATACTCTTTAATGTGATATGATTATAGAATGTCCGATAAAAATTAATTTGATATGAAAAAATTAACATTACTCATTGCTTTATGCCTCATTTCTTTTAAGTACCTAATGGCTCAAGAAGACTCCTTGGTTTTCAAAAACAAAAATATCATAGTCGGTGAAATTAAATCCATGGACAAAGGGATTCTAAAAATTGAAACAGACTATAGCGATTCCGATTTTACCATAGAATGGGAAGAAATAATTGAAGTATATTCCAAGCAAAATTATTTGATTTCACTTCAATCAGGCAAGCGGTTAAACGGAAAAATAAATTCCTCTAGCCCTGGCAAAGTATTGATCAATAGTGTAGAACAAGGTGATCTGGAAGTCAATGTGGATGAAATTGTTTATTTCACCACCTATGAAGATGATTTCTGGAGTCGCCTTTCTGCTTCTGTCGACATAAACTATAGCTTTACAAAAGCCAATAATTTAAAGCAATCAGGCATTACAAGTACACTAGGTTATGTGGCGTCAAAATGGTCAGCCAATGCAGGATATAACCTCATTCGCTCCAGTCAAGATGGTGTGGAACCGACAAGAAGGGAAGACGGTAATTTCTCATTTAAGAAGTTCTTACCTAAAGATTTTTATGTTCCCGTGAACTATTCATTTCTATCAAACACTGAGCAGCTACTTGATATACGAAGTAACTTTACGGGTGGTATTGGTAAATATATCTTGCATACCAACAATGCCTACTTCGGTCTGGAAGGTGGTGCTTCCTACGTAAAAGAACGTTATTCAAGCGACGCCCCAACCCAGAATAGCTGGGAGGCTTACCTAGGATCTGAACTTAATCTATATGATATTGGGGACTTGAACCTTTATTCCCGCGTGGTTATTTATCCTGGTATTACAGAAAAAGGCCGTTTCAGAAGTGATTTTAACTTCAATGCCAAGTATGACCTTCCTTTGGACTTTTATATAAAAGCTGGTTTTACACTTAACTATGACAATCAAGCTGTGGAGGGAGCCAGCAGTACTGACTACGTATTACAGACTGGTTTTGGGTGGGAATTATAATTAATATTCCCAATAGTATAGGTATGATCAATTGACTAAAAAACCAAATCAATGTATTTTCAAAAGGTATTAGCGAACGATAAGTGATGAGATCCATGGATTTTGTTACTTCACAATTTTACCAGTTTTGAGCAAAAACTGGTTTTACTTTTTATTTAAAAAAGATTTTTTTACACATTTCTTAACAAAAACAAGAAAAACTGGTATGACCTTTGTAACTGTAATACCAAACGCATAAACCAAATTCAAACTTTAAACAAATCGAACAATGAAAAAATTACTAATTTTATTCGCCGTAAGTAGTATGATGACTCTAACTTCTTGTGGAAATGATAAAAGTAAAGTGGAAGAAGCTGGAGATAAAGTAGAAGAAACAATGGAAGACGCAGGTGATGCGGTTGAAGATGCTGCAGATGATGTTGAGGATGAAGTAGAAGATGCGACAAACAACTAGTCACATCAGAAATTATAAATAAATAAAAAGAGCCTTGGTACACCAAGGCTCTTTTTATTTTTGACTGATATCTTAAAGCTTTTCTGCATTAAAAGTGTCTCCTTGAGACAAATCACCAGTATCAAATCCCCTTTTAAACCATCTCATCCTTTGCGCAGAAGTTCCATGGGTAAATGAATCCGGTACCACCCTCCCTTGTGCCTGTTTTTGCAACCGATCATCTCCGATGGCATTGGCTGCATTTAAAGCTTCTTCAATATCTCCCTCATCCAAGATATTTTTCATCTTTTGTGTATGATGAGCCCAGATACCCGCTAGAAAATCTGCCTGTAACTCCAACTTAACAGACATCTTATTATATTCAGCATCATTCAACTGACTTCTCAAGCCATGTACTTCTTCGGTTATACCCAGCAAATGCTGTACATGATGCCCCACTTCATGGGCTATCACATAGGCTTGCGCAAAATCACCAGGAGCATTCAATTGATCCTTCATATCACGATAAAAACTCAAGTCAAGGTATAACTGTTCATCAGCGCTACAATAAAAAGGGCCGCTTGCAGACGAAGCAAAACCACATGCAGATTTAACCTGCCCTGTAAATAAAACCATGGTGGGCTCCCTATAATTTTCCATCAGCTGGTTCCAAACATCCTCAGTATCGGCCAACACCACCTTACTAAACTCTGCCAGTTCTTCCTCTTCTGGAGTTCCTTGATAAACTTCGGTTGCTACTTCATTGACCATACCATTACCACCAATAAAATTCTGAAGCAAATTCAAAGGATTGGTTCCTGTCAGCCAAGAAATTAATAAAAACCCACCGATCAAGATCAGTCCCACTTTAGAAAACAATAATTTGATCAATGGTCCAATGAGCATTGATGAAATCCCTCTTCCGCCAAACCCTCCTGCTGACTGACCTCTTCGGTCATCGACATTGGAACTTTTTCTTCTACCTTTCCACTTCATATTGATATGGATTTGTTAAAACTTTTTCCTTCTATTAAAATACCAATTTTTATAATGCATTAAATGTTTTGGTTCAACAAAAATTGATAATTTCTGGTTATAAGAACTATCTTTTACACTCCGATCAAATGCAATTCCTATGCACTGCTTTATTGCTTACTTTTGGAAGTAAATAGACAATTATGGCCACCCAAGAATTACAAAATCATAGTTGTAGCTGTGAAACAACAGAACAATCCCGATCCAAAACCTCCGAGCCCACATCGTTTTTACAAACTTGGGGAACCTTAGTGTTTTGTTTTTTAATGCTGGTTATAGGAATGTTGATGGACCACTATAAGGTTTCTTTCTTTACTGGATGGTTAAGGGTGAGTTGGTATGTCGCTTCTTACTTACCTGTAGCTACTCCCATCTTAAAAAAAGGATTAAGCTTAATACTAAAAGGAGAAGTGTTTACTGAGTTCTTCTTAATGGGAATAGCTACACTTGGAGCGTTTTTCATTGGTGAGTATCCAGAGGCCGTTGCTGTAATGCTCTTTTATGAATTAGGAGAAAGGTTTCAAGGATTAGCAGTAAGAAAAGCTAAAAGAAATATCAAGTCTCTATTAGATATCAGACCAGAAATAGCCTCGGTAAATAGAAATGGTGAGTGGAAGACGGTGCACCCTGAAGAAGTCCTATTGGATGAAGTCATTCAAGTTAGACCTGGTGAAAAAGTTCCCTTAGATGGAATTGTCCTCGACGAAGGAAGCAGGTTCGACACCTCTGCACTTACCGGAGAAAGTAAGCCAAAAAAATTAGGTAAAGGAGAAGATGTTTTGGCCGGAATGGTCAACCTAGAAAAACTCTTCACTTTGATAGTCCATAAAAAATACAGCGAAAGCTCCCTATCCAAAATACTGGAAATGGTCAGTACAGCAAGCTCCCGAAAAGCCCAAACAGAACAATTTATACGAAAGTTTGCAAAAGTCTATACCCCTATCGTCACCTATTTGGCTTTAGCTTTAGTTATACTCCCCTATTTCTTTGTCAGTAATTATGTGTTTTCAGATTGGTTGTATAGAGCGTTGGTTTTTCTGGTAATTTCCTGCCCATGTGCTTTGGTTGTGTCCATACCATTAGGCTACTTTGGAGGCATCGGAGCGGCTTCCAAAAATGGGATTCTGTTTAAGGGATCTAATTTTTTGGATCGAATGGAAAATATCCAAACCTTGGCGATGGACAAGACAGGCACACTGACAAAGGGAGTCTTTAAAATTCAGGAAATCTCCCCAGAATCAGCAAACACCGAATGGATCAGCTTAGCAGCCAGCCTTGAAAAGCAAAGTACGCACCCTGTTGGAAAAGCCATTTTGGAATATACCGATGAGCACTCCATTGAAACCTTCCCCGTTAATGAAATGGAAGAAATTTCAGGAAAAGGATTGAGAGGGAAGGTCAATGGAAAAGAAGTATTAGTAGGTAATTCAAAATTATTTACTGGAAACCAAATCACGATTCCCAAGCAAACCACTTCAAGCAAAACATCCACAATCTATGTGGCAATTGATGGTCAATATGCAGGCCAAATTAATATTGCTGACAGTTTGAAAGAAGATGCCAAATCCAGCATCCAACTGCTCCGAAGAAAGGGTATTTCTGAAATAGTAATGCTTTCGGGAGACAAAAGTGATGTCACCATAGAATATGCAAAGGAATTGGGACTTGATAAGGCCTATGGTGATTTACTTCCTCAGGACAAAGTCAAGCAAGTAGAACTTCTTAAAAAGAATGAAAAACATACTGTGGCCTTTGTTGGAGACGGCATTAATGATGCTCCTGTACTGGCTTTGGCAGATATTGGAATAGCCATGGGAGGATTGGGCAGTGATCTAGCCATTGGAACCGCTGATGTGGTGATCCAAACAGATCAACCTTCAAAAATAGCTCAAGCTATTGACATTAGTAAAAAGACCAAAAGCATTGTCTGGCAGAATATAGGTCTGGCATTTTTGACCAAACTGATTGTATTATCCTTGGGAGCTTTAGGAATGGCTACCATGTGGGCAGCAGTATTTGCAGATGTTGGTGTTGCGATGCTGGCTATCTTAAATGCAATAAGAATACAGCACATGGATTTTAGCCTAAAAATAGTTGATAAATGAAAAGAGCCTGTCTTATTAAACAGGCTCTATATAGTTATTTCCACCAAAGTTTTGACTGGGACACTCCCATCAAATTTGACATCCTGTAAAGAATTCTCGCACCTACATTCCCATCCCACTCATCCTCTCCTGGCCCTGGAGCTACCTCTACCAAGTCAAATCCAACGATCTTCTTTCCTGATTTTACAATAAGTTTCATCAAATACATAATCTGGTCCAACTCAAACCCTCCCGGTACCGGGGTTCCAGTATTAGGACATAGTTTTGGGTCGAACCCATCTATATCAATGGTCACATAGACTTCTCGAGGTAATGAAGCAATTATTCTGTCACAGATGGATCGCCAAGTTCTACCTTCATACAATTGGTCTTTAATTTCATGGTCATAAAAAGTTGTGATTCTATCATCATCCTCCGCCCTTTCTGCCTCATCTTCACAGTAATCACGAATACCAACTTGAACCAATTTCTCAACCTGGGGAATCTTAAGTAAGTTATGGGCTATGGAAGCATGTGAAAATTCAAAATCTTCATAAGCAACCCTCAAATCAGCATGTGCATCTATCTGTAATACGCCAAAACTTGAATATTTTTCGGATAAAGCCTTTACCAACCCTAAAGGAGTACTATGGTCTCCGCCCAACAAAGCAACTTTTTTACCTTGATTCAGGTAATTCTTGGCCGTTTCATATACCCATGTATTCATTTTCTCACAGGACTTTTTGATCAAATCTGGCACAGCCAAGAAGCGTTCCTTCTCTTCTTTGGATTTACCATTTTCGAGCCATTCTATATAGTTGCCAGCCAAAATTCTATGGTTGGTACTACTAATATGAATATCTTCAGGAATGGGAAGCATATGAACTCCCATAGTCCAAGCATCAACAATATCATCTTGAAAAAGGTCCACTTGCGCTGAAGCTTGGAGCACAGCAGCTGGTCCTTCTGCAGTTCCATGGGCATAAGAAACTGTCACCTCCCAAGGTACTGGAATTATAATCAAAGATGCTGACTCATCATCAAAAGGTAAACCAAAAATACTTCCATGTGAGGCTACTCCATTTGGGTCAAAACTGTCAATAAGTTCCTGTTTTTTACTGCTCATTTTTTTGAATTTGTTTTAATCTGCTAAAAAAGCTTGTATTCTATGTGCTAATTTCGATAAAATACTAACTATAATTTACTTAATATTTGTGAATTTCTGCATATAAAAAAGTGATAATTAAACACTCAAAAATCTCATTCCATAAGTCTCTTGAACTCAATAAAATAGAATCTACCATTTAATACTATTGTAATATTTCCTGCAAGGTCCCCATCCCCCTAGTAAGTCCTAATTCCCATTTATCCGCATGAAGTTCAACAACAGCCATCATTCCAGGTGAAAGGCTTATTTGATATTCATTAGTAAGAAAGGATAACAATGCGCTGATTCCTGGGTTGTGGCCGACCACCATTACTTTATGAATATCATCAGACAACTTATTTAGTACTTTTATAATATCATCAGTTTCTGCCAAGTACAACACTCCCTCTTCTCTATCTTCATGTGATAAAACAGCATCTCGGATAATTCCCGCAGTCTCCACAGTTCTTGTTGCAGGACTCTTTAGCAAAAGGTCAAATTCAACTTTACGTTCCTTTAAAACATTGGCCAATCTCTGGAGTTTATACTTTCCATCTCTTGTAAGTTTACGCTTGAAATCACCGGACTGACCATAACCATGTTCGGCTTCGCCGTGTCTTAATAAAGTGAGATATTTAGTCATATTACCTTGATATGCATTAAAAATAATTACAATATTACATCGAAATAACCATGCCAAAACCAATATGAGATGGATTATTATTTGGAGGAGAATATAATCGCGTCTATTTTTGGATTTTGTTGAGCATGTTCAAACATTGCTGCCAAAGTAAAGAAAACCATTATGCCAAAAAATCTAGTCATTGTCGAATCACCGGCAAAAGCCAAAACAATAGAAGGATATCTCGGAAAAGATTTCAAAGTAGCTTCCAGCTATGGTCACGTCCGAGATCTTCCAAAAGGCGATAAGGCTATTGATATAAAAAATAAGTTTCAACCTACCTACGAAGTCACTTCCGACAAGAAAGAAGTAATCAAACAGCTGAAAAGTTTGGTAAAGGATTCTGAGACCATTTACCTAGCGAGTGACGATGACCGTGAAGGAGAAGCTATTTCTTGGCATCTAAAAGAAGTACTAAACCTGAAGGATGACAATACCAAAAGAATTGTATTTAGGGAAATCACCAAAAATGCAATTACTAAGGCAATTGAAAACCCAAGATCTATTGATGTGGACTTGGTCAATGCCCAGCAAGCAAGAAGGATTTTGGACAGACTCGTTGGTTTTGAACTATCTCCAGTATTGTGGAAGAAAGTAAAAGCAGGGCTATCTGCAGGTAGGGTACAATCTGTCGCAGTTAGGTTTATCGTAGAAAGAGAGAGAGAGATTGAAAAATTTGAATCAAAATCCTCTTATAAAATCACTGCCTTATTTGATGTCAAAGGCAAAGTATTAAATGCAGAATTACCCAAGAAGTTTGAAACCCAAGAAGAGGCGGAAGCTTTCTTAAAAGAATGCTTAGATGCTCAGTTCTCCATCAAAAATTTGGAGAAAAAACCAGCAAAGAAAACTCCAGCAGCGCCATTCACTACGTCTACACTTCAGCAAGAGGCCAGTAGAAAACTTAGTTTCTCAGTTTCTCAGACCATGACCATTGCCCAGCGCCTTTATGAAGCTGGTAAGATTACCTATATGAGGACTGACAGTGTCAACCTCTCCCAAGAGGCCATGGAAAGTGCCAAAGACCAAATCCAATCTGCTTTTGGCAGTGAATACCATAAAGCCAGAACCTATACCTCCAAATCAGAAGGTGCCCAAGAAGCCCACGAAGCCATCCGGCCAACAAATTTCAGCAACCTGGAAGCTGGGGGTGACCGCAATGAGGAAAGACTTTATGAGCTCATTTGGAAAAGGGCCATTGCTTCGCAAATGGCTGATGCACAACTTGAAAAAACACATGTAAGTATCGCTATTAGCAATTCTGACCTTACTTTGAGTGCAACTGGAGAAGTCATTAAATTTGAAGGGTTTTTGAAGGTGTACTTAGAAAGTACAGATGATGAAGATGAAGATGATGATGCAGGAAATAGAGGCCTATTACCTCCTTTGACCATCGGTCAAGAACTTGACCTGAATGAAATGAAAGCCAGACAAAGCTTTACCAGACCTCCAGCCAGATATACAGAGGCTTCTTTGGTAAAGAAACTGGAAGAAATGGGGATAGGTAGACCTTCCACTTATGCGCCAACCATTTCCACAATCCAAAAAAGAAATTACGTCATTAAAGAGTCTAGAGATGGCAAGCCACGTAATTACACCGAAATGATTATCAAAGGAGGTGAATTTACCAAAGCTGAAAAGACCGAAAACGCCGGATCTGACAAAAATAAACTCTTCCCTACTAATATTGCCATGGTGGTCAATGACTTTCTGGTAGAACATTTTCCAAATGTCATTGATTATAAATTTACCGCCAAGGTAGAAAAGGAATTTGATGACATTGCCCATGGTTTACAACAATGGGATGATATGATTGAAAATTTCTACAGTAGGTTCCATGGTACTGTAGAAGAAGCCGAAACAGTAGAAAGAGCCAATGTAAGCTCTTCCCGTGAATTGGGCAAAGACCCTAAAACCGGAAAACCTATCATCGCCAGACTGGGTAAATTTGGACCTTTGGTTCAAATCGGTGATCAAGAAGATGAAGAAAAACAGTTTGCCAGTCTAAAAAAAGGTCAGTTTATCGAAAGTATCACGCTTGAAGATGCCTTGGAATTGTTCAAGCTTCCCCGAGATGTGGGCATGTTTGAAGACAAGAAAATTGTCGCAGCAATAGGAAGATTCGGCCCATACATCAGACATGACAGCAAATTTGTATCATTGGGAAAAGAGCTAGACCCATTGAGCATCACAGAAGAAGAAGCTATCCAACTCATAAAAGACAAGCGAGAGGCAGATGCCAAAAAGCATATCAAGACATTCAAAGAAAATCCAGATATTCAAATCCTGAATGGTAGATGGGGGCCATATATCAAGTTTGGCAAAAACAATTTCAAAATACCTAAAGACAAAGTTGCAGAAGACCTGAGCTATGATGAAACCATTGAGATCATAGAAAACCAACCTGAAAAGAAAAAAGGAAGGTTTGCCAAAAAGAAAAAATAATCAAAAACCGAGGTAGAAGGCCTCGGTTTTTTATTCAACCAGTCAGATTTGCCGATAATTCCCTAAATTAATTCTTAATCAATTTTAAGAATTACTGCCATGAAAAAGAAAATTGTAATACTCACTGGAGCAGGAATTTCAGCAGAAAGTGGTATCAAAACTTTCAGAGATAATAACGGCTTGTGGGAAGGACATGATGTCATGGAAGTAGCAAGCCCTCAAGGATGGCACAAAAACAGAGCCTTGGTGCTTGACTTCTATAACCAGAGAAGAAAGCAGGCTTTGGAAGTCGCTCCAAATGCAGCCCATTATGGGCTTGCCCAACTCGAAAAGGACTATGAAGTTACCATTGTCACCCAAAATGTAGACAATTTGCATGAACGCGCAGGTTCAAATCATGTAATTCACCTTCATGGAGAACTTTTCAAATCCCAAAGTACCCTAGACCCCAGCTTGATCTATGACATGAAGCATTGGGAAATCAAGGAAGGAGACAAATGTGAAAAAGGCAGTCAACTTAGACCATTTATAGTCTGGTTTGGGGAAATGGTTCCGATGATGGAGCCTGCCATTGAAGCAACGCAGGAAGCAGATATATTTGCCGTAATCGGAACATCCATGTTGGTTTATCCTGCTGCAAGCCTTATTCAATATGCTTCTTCTTCTATTCCAAAATTCATCATTGATGTAAAGATTCCTGAAATTGGCTTTGTTGATAATTTGACAGCCATCGAAGATCAAGCCAGTTCAGGTGTACAAAAAATGATTCAATTACTCCAATAAAAAGCGTAGAATCGATGAAATCTATACTTCATAAAGCTCTCACACGAGGCCATGCCAATCATGGTTGGCTAGATAGCCATCATACTTTCAGCTTTGCCAATTATTACGACCCGGAAAGAATACACTTTGGCATGCTCAGGGTGCTCAATGATGATCAGGTAGCACCAGGAATGGGATTCGGGGCCCATCCTCACGAAAATATGGAAATCATCTCTATACCTCTTGAAGGTGACCTAGAGCACCGCGACAGCATGGGCAATACCACAGTAATTAAAGAAGGAGATATACAAGTCATGAGTGCAGGAACCGGCATTACGCATAGCGAGTATAACAAGAATAAAGACAAAGCGGTTAAGTTCCTCCAAATCTGGATTATTCCTAGCAAGAGAAATGTCAAGCCTCGGTATGATCAAATAACACTGGATATTTCCTCACTTAAAAACAGGTTGGCTCAGATCCTTTCACCTTCCGCAAATGATGAAGGAATTTGGATCCATCAAAATGCCTGGTTTCATTTAGGTGACTTGGAAAGTGGAATTTCCCTCACCTATTCTTTAAAATCACCTGAAAACAATGGCGTGTATATTTTTCTATTAGAGGGCCAGTTAGAGATCAACGGGCAAGAACTTTCCCGAAGAGATGGCATGGGTATATGGGATACAAAAAGCTTAGAACTAAAAGCGCTAAATAAATCTAAAGTACTTTTGATGGAAGTCCCTATGGGCTAATGATCAGAGGACTTTGCTTTATCAATCAGGACTTATTCATTGTTCTCAAGCAAACAAACACCTATAAAAGACCAGTCCAACTCTAACCAAACATAAAGTAAGAAGGTAGCCCAACACTCATTGTAACAGGAGTAGATAAGAACGGTCTGGATAAAAGTAATTTTTAATCACTCAATTGGGACGGCTTTGCAAAGACAGGAGCAGATTTCAGTGGTATCTTTCTGGATCTAAAATTTGAAGGATCAGTTTCTGATGTTTCCAGTTTAAGCAGCTTCGATGTAGGAGAAACCTATTCATTTTTTATAAATGCAGATCTTCGATTAAGTTTTAATTGAGTAAAAAGGGAGTGGAAGTTTATATTTCTTTCACTCCCTTCTATAATCAAAAACACACTTTTCAAGCTGTAGGTATTAGCACAATCACATCCAATAGACCTGTAAATACCGCCCAAATGATAAGGGCAAGCAGCATTTGGTAAATATGGTTAAATGTTCTCATGGGAATCTTTTAATTTTCAATTAGAGCTTCATTGTTGTCCTAAAGTAATTGGTATTCTTCAGGTGGAAACCCCATCTGTTAACTGCTAGACTTTCAACTAAAGCTACAAATACCTTATTGTTCAGATTCAGCTTTTCTCATCCAACTAAGTACAAAAGTGATGGAATAGCCAATTATAAAGACAATAAGGCCAAACAATGGTGAAAGCAAAAAGATTTTCAGCCCCCCGGCAATGATCGCAGGATCTGCAGCGCCACCTGTGGCCTCCAAGGCATCAAAACCCTGGATCAACCCCAATATGCTATTGGCAAAAGAAATCACCAATCCTAACAGCACCGCTTGATTGATAAGTCTCTTGTATTTTAAAAACAGAGATTCTTCACTTTTCAAATGGGTAAAAGCTTTAAAGGTGAAAAAAATCGCCAATGTCAAACAGGCTAAAATCATTGTCATCCCACCAACTCCACCTTCAACAAACCTATCAAAAATAAAAAAGCCCATTGTTTGACCTAGAATAGTTGTTATTAAATTCATGTCGTTTATTTTTTGTTACTCTGCAATGGTAGTAAAATTGGTAACATCCCCTTAGCAAATGCGATGAATTACCAAACAAGATCAAAGAACGGCAAGTTACTGGTGTTTTTCTTTTATCATTCAGTTTAGCAAGTTACTTATCCTCCTAAATCAGTCAACCATCGTAAATTCTTTGGAATTACATTTTTTTTAGAGACCTTGTCCATTTCAATGACAAACAAAAAAGACCTATTAATTGAAGTATCCCGCAAATTGCTCGAGCAGCTTTTAATCTGTGTGGGAGCCCTTTTGTTTTTTACTTTTTACTTCGGTATCACCATTTCTAACCTAGGGCCCGCATTTACTTTCGGGGCATTTCTCCTTCCTGTTACCTTGGTTATGGTCAATGTTTACAGCTTCCACATCATCCCAACTTACCTTTTCCAACAAAAACATTGGTGGTTTTTAGTTTATACTATTTATACTATCATCATCTCCATTTTTTTAATTACCCTTTCCGCTTTTTCCGGCTATATTTTTATTAATTCCCTGGAGAGCTTGGACAATGAATTTATGTTAAGCAAAAACCTCTACCTAATTATTATTGGGGTTTATATTGTTGTTTTGCTGACAACCCTTTTTTCGGCTTATCGCGAAAGTTATAAAATCCAATTAAGGAACCAAGAACTTCAATATACTCTGGTCAATGGAGAACTATTGCTCAAAAAAGAAGAACTGTCATATTTAAAAATGCAGATTCACCCCCATTTTTTATTCAATACCCTCAATACCATTTATGGGTCTGCCATCGCAAAAAGTGATGAAACCCCTGAACTTATCCTAAAACTATCCAAGTTACTGGATTACATTCTGTATCAAACGCCAAAATCATTGGTTCCTCTTCAAGATGAAATCGATCACCTTCAGGATTACCTGGCATTGGAAAAACTGAGGCACAAATCCAATTTCAAAATAACGGTAAGTTTCCCAGAGCAGCCCAGTCAGCTGATGATTGCCCCGATGCTTTTTCTCCCACTGTTGGAAAATAGTTTTAAGCATGGCAAACCACAGGAAAAAGAAGCTTTGATCGAATTGAACATCAAAACCCAAGAAAAAACAGTACTGTTTTTTCTTAAAAACACTTATGAGGAAACCTCAAATATGAAAAGTTTTACCTCTTCAGGAATTGGTCTCCAGAATATCAAAAAAAGGCTCCAACTCCTATATCCAGATGCCCATATTTTCCATATCCAAAAACTAAATGGGCAATTTACAATCGAATTACAACTGAATACTGTCCAAATCAAACCAAAGGTCTCATGAATTGTCTGATCGTCGACGATGAACCTATAGCCCAGAACATCCTTAGGGAATTTATATCTAAAGTGGACCACTTGAAGCTGATCGGCTGCGCAAACAATGCCAATGAAGCTTTCAATATGGTTCAGCAAGAACAAATTGACCTGATTTTCCTAGACATTAATATGCCAGGAATTGATGGAATAGCATTTGCCAAAATAATCCCCAAAAACATTCATGTGATCTTCACCACCGCCTACCGGGAATATGCCTTGGAAGGGTTCAACTTAGAAGCAACCGATTATTTATTGAAGCCCATACCTTTTGATCGGTTCCTAAAATCTGTAGCCAAAGTAAAAGAGGCACTGGAAAAGAATAAAGGAAACTTGACAGATGAAGAGAAGGCTGACTTTTTGTTTGTGAGGCAGGATCGCAAAATGGAAAAAATAGCTTTTACGGATATCCAATACATTGAAAGCTATGCGGATTATATCAAGATCCACTTGCAAGACCGAACTGTAATCGTCCGTGAAAGCATTTCAAATTTCACCAAAAAACTGCCTCAAGATCAATTTATAAGATTTCACAGGTCTTTTGTAGGAAACATTAAGGCTATAGATTCTTATACCCATGAATACCTAGAAATTGGTGGGCAAGCATTAACGATAAGTCGGTCCTATAAAGAAGAAGTCCTTTTGCGTTTGTCTCAATATGAATGACCAAGTATAATGGCCAATTCAACGATCTTTCTTCAATGATTATTGATTTAAAATGCAAAACCAGCTTTTATTATTGCTACTTTAAACCTGATATCAGCACTTTGATAAAACAAAATCCATTGACTATTCATACTCATGAAAAACGAAAATATCAAAATCAATAAAACTGAAATACTGTCTGACAACTGGTACATTTTGAAGAAAGTCACCTTTGACTACCGAAAGAAAAATGGAGAATGGGAACCCCAATCCAGAGAAGCTTATGACAGGGGAAATGGTGCAACTATTTTACTTTATAACAAAGAATTTCAGTCTGTGATCCTCACCAAGCAGTTTCGCTTACCCACTTATATCAATGGAAACGAATCGGGCATGATGATCGAAAGTTGTGCTGGCCTCCTGGATAAGGACAATGCTGAAGACTGCATCAAGAAAGAAACAGAGGAGGAAACAGGATATAAGGTTCATAAAGTGCAAAAGATCTTCGAATCCTATATGTCTCCAGGTTCTGTTACAGAGATTCTACATTTTTTTGTGGCAGAATATGATAAGGGCATGAAAGTAAGCGAGGGTGGCGGTCTTGAGGAAGAGCAGGAAAATATCGAGGTGATGGAGTTGAATTTTGAAGATGCCTATAAAATGATAGCTACTGGAGAAATTAAAGATGCCAAAACAATTATGCTTCTACAATACGCCAAACTACATCAACTGTTGTAACCAACGATTTTGTCCAATACAACCATTAAATAGCCGAGAATAGTATATAGCTGATTCAATCTCTATTGAATCAGCTATATGCATGGCTTTAAACTTCCAGTTTCCATTCTCCGCGGAAAGGTCTGCCCAAGAGTTGATTGGCACCATCATCATTGATGAACTTTTCCTTCTTTGGATTCCATTCCAGTTCCCTTCCTAACTGATAAGCAATGTTCACTACATTGCACAAGGCGGATGTGCTATGACCTATTTCCACGTCGCAAATCGGTCTTTTTCTCTCTTTAATGGCATCAATCCAATTTTGATAGTGATTATCACTGTACTCCAAGCGGATATCGGAATCTTTGATCTTCTGTTCTGCTAAGCTTTCCGGACTTGTTTTCAGGTAACCTCTTCCAATATCAACGGTTCCTTTTGTGCCAATAAACCTCACTGCATTACTCTTTCCCCAGTCTTCATGGGTCATCACAATACCATTGTCATAGATCATCTTCATTCCGTATACAGCACTTGGATCTTTCGGTGGGATGTATTTTACCGGGGCTGATCCATCCATTCCAATACCCCACTGAGCAATGTCAAACATATGAGCCCCCCAATCGGTTATATCTCCCCCACCATAAGGTCTATACACCCTCCAGTCTGGATACCTGAAATCTTCTCCTTCTTGATACATGGGAGCGAGTATGTCATTATAGCCTCTGTATTCAGCCGGGCCTACCCACATGTTCCAGTCAATTCCTTCTGGGATTTCCTGCACTTCTATATCAAAAAGACGGGAAGGTTTGCCAATGTTTACTTTGACTTCCTTTACTTCTCCGATATATCCATTCCTCACCAATTCACAGGCCTGTCTAAATTCATTCCAGGACCTTTGCATATTTCCGGTCTGGAAAACACGTTTATATTTTCGGGTAGCATCAACCATAGCTCGGCCTTCCACCACAGTAGCGGCCAATGGCTTTTCACAATAAATATCCTTACCAGCTTTGGCAGCTTCTACCGCTATATAGGCATGCCAATGATCAGGGGTAGCAATGACCACCGCGTCAATGTCAGAACTGCTCAATAAATCCCTAAAATCAGGGTGAATCTTCACCTCTTGAGCAGTACCAAACTTATCTGCATTTAACTTTTCCGCATCCTTTTTGAAATTATTCCGATTAAACTCCACCACATCTGAGCACCCTACTACAACCGTTTCTGGGCATTTCATCAAGTAATTCAATAAAATAAATCCTTGCTTGCCTGTACCCACAAAGCCTAAGCGAACCTTATCGTTTCGAGGTATTGAAAAAGCAAATGATGTACCCGCCATAGCAGATAATCCCATGGTGGCCACTGATGTTTGAGCTATAAATTTTCTTCTAGATAATTTGGATTTTGTCATTTTGACTTCGTTTATATTAAATGGTTATTAGTTTATAGACATAAATTGTTATGCTGGAAAATGTCTAATTTAAGAAATAATATGATGGATCAACCTTTAAATTTAAAAGTGAATCTCAAAAATATTAATAATGCAGTACTCTCTGAAGAACCAACCATTTGTAAATTCCCAACTCCAAACTGAATCAATTGATCCGAAGATATTTTTCTAAATTCAAACGAGTTTGATCAATTGAATTGTAATAACTTCAAAGAAAATAAAGAAATTAAATAAACCTCTACTATTCCTTTTAAGGTAGCCTTTAGCTGGAAAAAAATAAATAGAGAAATGATCAAAACTATAAGAACAAACGCTAGCCACCAAGACTTTATAAAACTTGTAAAGCTACTAGATGCAGAACTGGCTGTAAGGGATGGAGAAGACCATACCTTTTATGATCAATTCAATAAAATAAATCAAATCAACTATGCCGTAATCGCATATGAAGAAAATATACCTGTTGGCTGTGGCGCCATCAAGGAATACGATAAAATATCTATGGAAGTCAAAAGGATGTATACTGTAATGAATTTTAGGGGTAAAGGAATTGCTTCCGTCGTATTGGCGGAACTGGAAAAGTGGGCCAAGGAACTCAACTATAAACGTTGCATTTTGGAGACTGGCCTCAAACAGCCAGAAGCCATCAAGTTGTATGAAAAGAACGGTTACCTATTAATTCCCAATTACGGCCAATATATTGGTGTAAGCAATAGCCGATGTTTTGAAAAAACATTGAAGTAAAATATAGCATCAATTCTACTTCATGATTGCCATCATATGAAAAACCTTTCAGAGTTAATGACTTTTTGATTGAATGGCTTAAACTTCCTCAAAACTCTTTGTTCAAGATGGAAATCCAGTTATTTAATCTAAAAACACACATACTTCCTACTCCTCTCATAAATAATCAATATGTATATCCGTAATTTTACCAATAAAGATTAAAAGCGAGTAGAAACGACCCTTTTGATTGCCTACTTCTGCCATAATACTTATGTTGCGGAAGTCATGGACTTGGAAATGAAAAATGATGAACCATTAATCACAAATGTAGTGGCAGCAGTAGATTGCGGAATTGTCATCAATCCAGATGCCGCTTCCAATATGGGAGAAGGGGAAATTGTCGATGGTATTGGCAACGCCTTATTTGGTGAGCAATCTTTCAACAATAGGGTACCTGAAAAGAGTAATTTTGATAAATACAGAATGATCAGACAGCGGGAAGCACATAAAAACATCTCCATTCATTTTGTTAAGAATGACATAGACCCAACCGGTTTGGGAGAGCCCTTGTTCCCTCCCACCTTTGCTGCAGTGGCCAATGCATTGTACAAGGCCACAGGTAAACGGTTTTATGATCAGCCATTTATGCAGAATATTCTACCAAAAGGTTAAAGTTATGAAAAGAAAAGCGCCCTTGAACACTGGAGTTCAAGGGCGCTTTTTATTTTAATACCAACAATACTTACCGATTCACCTTCCAGACTTCAGCATCGCTATCCAGTATTTCTTTGCCCCAAATGGGCAGCTCAGCCTTTATTCTTTCTACCAGCTCATTGCAGGCCTCAATGGCTGCTTTCCTATGGGCTGAGGAGGTAAATACAAACAAACATATATCTCCGACTTTGATATTTCCCAAGCTATGGTAAATATGCATACAAGACAAATCATACTTTTCAAAAATGTCCTCCCTTATTTCCAAAGCCTTTTCCAAAGCCATATCCCGATAAGCCGTATATTCAATAGAAACTACTTTTCCTTCCGGTTTTTCATCATCCCTTATCTGTCCCAAAAAAATAGAATGCCCACCAATACTTGTTTTGGTACCATGACTGGCAATCGAATTGGCGATTTTTTCCGGACTGATAGGACCTTCCACAAAAATATCCTTGATGACTGATTTCTTATCTTTCATTTCTCAAATATTTAGAATTAATATCAGCAAGCTTCCCGTTGACGTTTCTGATTTCCTTTACCACACCCATATGTCATTGTGAGATCTGATGTCTCAAAGATACAGCAATACACATCAAATCATAAATTATAAAGTCAATCAAAGCATTCGGAAGGGTAAGGAGCAATTTTATCATTTGCTTTAAACTTGGGCATTTGGGCTTCGCTGTCCTTGAGAAATGCCGTTAATTCAGCAGCCAAAAGCTTGGCCTTTCCTTTCTCCTGTTCGAATAAATTGTTGCGCTCACTGATATCTTCGGTGATGTTAAACAGCTCAAAACTTTGATCAAAATGGTGATAAATCAGCTTCCAATCTCCTTTTCTGATAACACTATAAGGCAGTTCATCATAAACATGGGGGAAATGCCAGAACAAAGGTCTCTCCTTCGATTCTGCTTCTCCTTTTATAAGCGGCACAAAGCTTTTTCCATCTGTTTCTCCAATCTCACTTTCAGAAAGGCCTGCTATTTCAAGGAAAGTTGGAAAAATATCTTCCACAATCAAATAATCATTGACCGCTGTATTGGAATCACTGACTCCAGCCCATTTCACTAACATAGGCACCCTAATTCCTCCTTCATAAGGCGTAATCTTGTGTCCACGCAGGGGAAGGTTTTGAGGCGTTTGTTTAGGACTTCCATTATCGGACATAAAAACAATAATGGTATTCTCTTCAACACCTAATTTTTTTAGTTGCTGGAGAATGTCTCCCAATGACTTATCCATTCCTTCTATCATGGAAGCATAAGTAGCCTGAAATTCACTTAATCCAGCGTCGATGTATTTTTGGTAGAACCTCTCATCTTTTTCCCAAGGCGCATGAATGGCATAGTGGGACATGTACAAGTAAAAAGGCTTTCCTAAATCCACTGCTTTTTCGATGGCTTTATTGGCTTCTATCGTCAACACTTCCGTAAGGAAAATATCCTGTCCATGGTATTTTTCCAACCCAGGCACATCCCAAGTGTGATTTCCAGGGCTTCTCCAATCCGCACTAAAGTTATACTTGCCATAATAACTGCCAGGCCCTCCTGCAGCGTGCCCCGCAATATTGACATCAAAACCCAAATTGGTAGGATTTTCTCCTGAAGTTCCTTTTGCTCCAAAATGGGCCTTTCCCACATGAATCGTGGTATAACCTGCGGATTGAAGCTTTTGCGCTAAAGTAGAATGGAAAACTGTAGCATTATCTTTTCCTGTTGCACTCAAGCCATTCACATTCCATTTTGGAGGCTCAATTTCATCGTGTTTTGGATCAGGAGACTTATCCTTAATTAAGGTCCAATTGGTCACTTTGTGTCTGGCAGGATTCATTCCTGTCATCAGACTAACACGTGAAGGCGAACACAAAGCCGCTGCATAAGCTTGGGTAAACTTAACACCTTCCTGCGCCAACTTCTCCATATTAGGCGTGTAATATTGCATGTTCAAAGTGGTTTTCTCCTTATAGAACGGAACAGAAGTATCCTGCCAGCCCATGTCATCCACAAAAAAGAACACAATATTGGGTTGCTTTCTTCCTTTATTTTGAGCCCCTAATTTGTCCCCAAAAACAACAAATAGAAATAAAACCAATAACAGCTTATTATACTTCATAATCTTTAATGACATCATTTGATTGCTAATCCAAAAAAGTAAAATTTGTCCAAAAGACCTAATTTCATGTAAAATCAAAGTCCTTTTTTCCAGATTCATACCCTCATCACTTTGCTCAACCAAATTAAAAAATCAATAAAACAACAATTCGTCAGCAAAAAGGAATCCTTTATTGACTTTGGCCGTAATCCGGAAGTATTTGGCCTCAGCATTCACTGGCAGAACAAATGGATGGATAATAAGGCTGCTATCTGATTCCGGAATCTCGTTGATAATTTCTACAGGATCACTAAAATCCTCACCATCTTTGGACCAAGAGCAAAATATCCGCTTGGGCAGGTAAACTCCTGGACCAGTTAACTGCATAAACCTGGCCTTGATTTGGCTAACCTTTTTAATCTCAGATAACGCAACGGTTACATCTAGATCTTTTCCCTCGAAGCCTTGCCATTCACCATCTCCGTAGGTAAATGAACCTTTTTGCCCATTCACCAAGCTGCTAATACCTTGAGCTGGATATTTTCGACTGAAAGGCTGATGATAGGTAACTTTTGCTCCCACTCCTAAATGATAAGCCAACTCCATTTCTGTGACAGGTCCCATCTCTCCAGAAGGATAAAGCATAGCCGCTTTAACTAAAGGTGTTCCAATTTGATAAAATGGAGCCGAGTATGTTGGACTTTCCCTATTTGGTGGTGAGCCGTCCAGCGTATATTTAATGGTTGCTCCAAATCTTTCTGAATTTATCTTCACCAATGAAGCTTTTTTTAAGGAATAAGGCTTGGCCTCTATGTTCAAATTGGGGATAGGATGATAGTAATTGATTCCTCTCCTTTGCAAAAGTCTATAGTGAGACTGAAGCCGCTCAAAGAAACCATCCCAATCCTTATTCTCATTTGTAGTCCAAGCCACCTCGGACAATGCCAATAGCCTTGGGAAAATCATATATTCTGCATGCTCCGTGGTGGGAATATACTCTGTCCACAGATTGGCCTGCACACCCATGACATAACCCTTTTCTTCATCCTTCAATACTGTTGGAATGGGATCATAACCATATACTTTTTCTATGGGAATATAGCCCCCAATAGCTTCTGGTTGAGTAGCTGGATTAGTTTGGTATTTATCAAAATAACAAAATTCACCTGGGGTCATGATGACCTCATGCCCTGATTGAGCAGCCTTGATGCCTCCTGATTCACCTCTCCAAGACATCACTGCCGCTCCCGGAGCCAAGCCTCCTTCCAAGATTTCATCCCATCCAATAAATTTACGGTCAAGTTTTTCCAGGATCTCCCCGACTCGTTTTACACCGTAACTTTGCAATTCGTCTTCATCCTTTAAGCCAAGGGCTTTAATTCTTTGTTGACACTTTGAGCAGGTACGCCATGCACGCTTGTTGGCTTCATCTCCTCCGATATGAATGTACTCAGAGGGAAAGATCGCTGCTACTTCCCCCAATACCTTTTCAAAAAACTCAAAAGTCTGCTCATTGCCCATGCAAAATTCACTTTGGGTGTATGGTTTTCCCGAACAGGCCAATTCCGGATAAACGGCCAATACCTCACCGGAGTGTCCTGGCATTTCAATTTCAGGTATAATTGTTATTCCTCTCTTCAAGGCGTAATCGACCAAATGCTTCGCTTCCTCCTGGGTATAGTAACCACCATAAGCTTGCGGGTCACCTTCGCTTAAAAACTTTCTTTCCGAATTCCACCATTCTTTCCAAGTGCGATGGCTACGGAAAGCGGCTATTTGGGTCAGCTTGGGATATGATTTGATCTCAAGTCTCCATCCCGGACCATCCGTCAGGTGCCAGTGAAAAGTATTGAGTTGGTAAATGGCCATCATGTCGATCAACTTCTCTAAAAATGATATGGGGAAATAGTTTCTACTGACATCCAGATGGAACCCTCTGTAATCGAATCTTGGATAATCGATCAGGGACAAAGATGGAAGTTTATACCTATTTTCCTGTATCAAACTTAACTGAACCAATCTATATATAGCATTGACAATTGCTTCCTCATCTCCTCCCTCAATGGCAATCATATCATTAGTTATACGTATCAAGTATTTGCCCTTATGCTCTTTTGATAAGGTGGGGTTCAAAGCCAATTTGATATAATTATTATCTGCGCTTGAAGAAAGGGATGCTGTATGCTTGATTTCAGCATCTAACTGTAAACCCTCTACCAAAAGCTCTGCATGACCGGATAGCTTTTTTAAATCAAAAAAAACTGTCGTTACTTGATTAAGCTCAAATGAGCCCTCCCCTTTTTTGATTTCCACAGGCTGTGGAATAAAGTCAATGGTTTGAGCAAGGGTTTCATTGGACAAATGAAATAGCCCTCCTATCAAACACAATAAAGCGATTAGATTTACTTTTTGATCATAATAAATTATCACGTTGGCTATTTTTAGGAAATTCATAAGTTAAAACTGACAAGATCATTTTAAGTCACCAGGATAAACATTTAAGCTAAAACCTCTCTCTTAATAATATAATAATCAATTAATTACCAACTCATCCACAAAGATGAAGGCATGATTGGTATTTTTGGCAATTACCTTAACATACCTTGCTTCTTCACCTTTTAAAGAACCTTTGAAATCCTTCAAAATCAAGTCCTTTTGGTCAATAGGTACCTCGTTTTCAATTTCCAAAACTTTAGTAAAACTATCTCCGTCCGATGAAACGGCTACCTCTACCACTCCCGGCATAAAGATTCCCGGTCCAATATTCTGCATAAAAGTCGCCGAGAAACTGTTCAAGTCTGTCACCTCACCCATATCCACGATCACCTCCAAGTCATTGGTGAATCCCTGCCAGTACCCATCACTATTGGAGTTGGTGCCTCTATATCCATCGGTCAAACTTCCTGCATCTCCAGCTGGGTATGCCGTGTTCCATGGCTTTAGGTATTCCACTGTTTTACCTATGGCTTTATGATAATCCACCTGCTTTCTTAAAACCGGTTCAACCAATTCTCCATCTTTAAAGACCGCTGCGGCGATGTTTGCACTCCCTTTCACAAAAAACTCTCCCTCGTATAACTTCGAGTTGACAGTTGGTGTAGTTCCATCAGTGGTATAATAGATCATCGGCTCACTCATCTCACTTTCAAACCTGATCCCTATTTGCTGTAATTCCTTGTCCACATTTAGAAATGGTAAAAGCTCAGAGGAAGGCGCATAGTCCATTTTCACACCCATATTTTCTAACCTTTTGAGCTGGATTTGCAAACGGGATTTGAAAGAATCCCAGTCTTGATTCTCCTCTGAGGACCAAGCTCTTTCTGCCAAAGCCAGGGCATCTGGAAAAATCAAAGCATCTGCCAATTCCTCGGAAGGAATAGTTTCTGTCCAAAGACAGGCCTGCATCCCTTTAATTTTATTACTGAGCTCAGTGGGAAATTTAGAACTTAGCAATTGCTTGTTATAAATATCAAAAAGCTTTGATTTTGGATTGGAGAAATAAAAAGGATCCCCAGGCGCCAATATCACATCGTTTCCTTTTTTCACTACTCTATCCGGTACTGAAGCCACCCAAGCTCTCCAGTACATCACTGTTAGACTGCTGTCAATATCGCCAGAAATGGCCTCATCCCAAACCACCACTTTTTTACCGTTTTTGATCAAGAAATCACTGACCCTATTGACAAAATATCCCTGCAATTCCTCTAAATCCTTCATCCCAATGGCTTTCATAAACTGCTGGCAAGCGGCAGACTCCTCCCATCGGCCCTTGTCCACTTCATCGGCACCAATATGAATGTACGGGGAAGGAAAAACATCCATCACTTCAGTCAGCACATTTTCCACAAAGGTGTAAACTTCCTCTTTCACTGGGCATAATGGCGTGGAAAACACCCTGCCCCAACCTGGAGTACCACAAGTCAGCTCAGGGTAAACCTTAATCGCAGCCATCATATGACCTGGCATATCGATCTCCGGCACTATTTCCACATGCTTTGACTGTGCATAAGCGACAAATTCCCTTAGCTCATCCTGTGTGTAATATCCTCCATAAACCGGTGTTTCTCCATGCATTTTGATATGTTTAGGATCCAAAGCAAAACGAGCATCTTCTTTGGAGCGATCAATGCAAATCGAGTCATGTTTGTTGAATTCTCGCCAAGCGCCCTGCCCGGTAAGCTCCGGGTACTGCTTGATTTCCATTCTCCACCCTTGGTCATCGGTGAGATGGAGATGAAGCTTATTCAGTTTATACAGTGAAAGCAAATCTACATAGCGATGGAGATAATCCATTGAAAAGAAATGTCTGGATACATCTAGATGCATCGCCCGCCATTTGTATTTTGGACTGTCTTGAATACTCAAAGCCGGGAGCAAAAGTTGGTCTGATAAATTGCCACTTTCCACTGTTGCCGGAAGTAGCTGCCGCAATGTGGTCATTCCATAGAAAATCCCTTGAGCATGGCCCGCTTCCAGAATGATTTTGTCCGAGCTTATTTCTAAACTATAAGACTCAGGGTTTGAATGCTCCGCTGATTTCCGGATTTCAATACTATTCTCCCCTTTTTGGGTAGAAAGTTCCGAGCCCAAAATTTGCTTCATCAAGGATTGAAAAAATGCAACTTCTTCAGTAAAAGCTGCTTCATCCTGTAACAAAAGTTGTGTATTTGGACTCAGCTCAAACTGCCCCTGCTCCACTTTCAATTCACTAGGATAAGGGACAATAGAAAAATCAATGGGTTCTGGCTTGCTGCAGGCAGAAAGGATGCAGATGGCAATAAGGGCTTTTTGAAAATACTTCAAAATCAAATAGGTTATGTGAAACCACAAATTTATACAGAAAAATTGCTTCTCAATCCTCGTTATAGGTTTAATGCACTAAAAACTACCAAGTTTATAAAAGTTATTCTGCTCACTCAAATATTTTTCTGACCTTGTATTTATGAAAGCTCTTTCCGCTTTATTTTATATGATATTTCCTAAATATTTAAATTATATGTATATCCACAATTTTACCAGTAAAGATTAAAAGCGAGTAGAAACTACCCTTTTGATTATGGTATCAACTGCTTCGGTCTTCAGACCACTTGAGCAAAGGATGTTTGGTTACTGGCATCATAGCGGATAATCAGATTAAATTATAATCAGGAGTTAAATTTCTTAAAGGAATTAGATGGTTTTTCGGATCCATAAAGGTTATTATCAATTCTTCACTTTTTTGAAATACAATAAGACAAATGCCAACATTAGTTTAATAATTTCTTTGACTTTAGCAATCAGGCTCCATTCCACTAGACGTAGAAATAGATCAAAAGTGATAAATAGAATAAAAAAAACACTTCAAATAACAACCCTTTTTAAAATTTATAAATGGTAATAAGGCTTTTAATCATCAATTTGGAAAGGATCACTGTTTCAATTATATTTGATACGAAATACATTTTTAATACATTAAAAAACTATAAAAAGTAGTTAAATCGTAAATTTTTAATCATTTACCAGTTATGGAAGAAATGGAACTAAAACTGACTATTAAAAGTAATTTCAAGAGTAAAGGAGTTAAATCCCGATTGAATAAAATCAAACAGCTTTGCGAAGCTTTTGATGCAAGTATTTTGGAAAATCCAATCACTGCCGTTCCCAAAGTTGATGCTACAAACTTTATAAAAATTCAATTCCAGGGAGAGTTAGAAGAGATACTGATAAAATACAGAGGAATAAAATCTTTCTGCGACCTAAACGATATTGGCATGGAACAATAATCTACTTATCAAATTAGCCTACCAAAAAACAGGCAATACTCCAAAACACCCAAACTAACCTATTCCATTACAAATAACTCTTGACTTTTGGTATTGTTGTTAATAACCACCCTACAGGTGTCTCCCAATTTTATGGACTTTCCATTGTTGCCCATTATAATCACGGTTTCCTTTTCAAAAGGATTAAGTGTCCTTACCTGTGCATCTCCAAAAAGCTGCCACTCATCTTTTATCTTTACCTCTAATTTTAGACTGGTTTTCTCGGAACTTACTTGACCAAAGTTCATGACTTCTATCTCCCATTTATTTTCCTGATCAATTTGACGAGGCCTGGTTGTTGATAACATTGGTTCTAAATAATTAACCCAGGGCAATCTAGAATATCCAAAAAGTAACTTGCCTTGAGCATCTTTTCCCAATAGCTTCCCAGCAAAATTATCCTCATTAAAAGCATGTCCCTCCGCCTCAAAAATCAAAATCAAATCTTCTCCTCTTTCTTTGGTATCTAGCAAAACACTACCACCACCAAAATTTATTACCTCAGACGCTCCAAACCTCAAGGAACTGAAGTCCATATCAGTTTTAGGATCAAAACCTGGCTCAGCCTTTACTATCACTAAAATCTCACGGGTATTTTCTGTAATCTTCTTGTTCAACAACTCAATTTGCCTTCCTACAGTCAGAGGAATTCCAATATTCTTGGAGCTGTGATTGTCACCAGGTTTATCCTCATGTTTTAAAGTATCAATGACAGCAAAATTGGCTTGTACAGCCCTCCCTAATCCATCTTGAAAAATCTTTAATCGCTCATATTTAAACCAATCTTCTTCTACACCATCTTTATAGACAGTTATTCCAGGCTGATAAGCTTCTCCCGGATCAGTCTTCCAATGAACCCCATCCTTAGACCTCAAATAAAAAGCTATTCTCCCAAGCCAGTCATTGACAATCATATGGTATTGAATATGGTCTTTCCAAATTACAGGGTCCTCGAAGCGACCATCTACAGGAGGGTAAACCCTTTCATTTGTCAATTGTTGATAAGAGGAAAGTCCGTCCTTACTCAACCAAATTCCTCCTCCCCTACAAACCATCAAATAAGAGCCATCCTCACGTCTTGCAAAAGACAAATTGGATAGTCCCTCTATAATAGGCCGGTCACGGGGATCAAACTCAAACTGACCATATTCCCATGGACCACCTAAATTTTCTGAAATATAATAGCCGTCAATTACATAAATGATAAACCTTCCATCCTGCAATTGAAATATTTCTGGGTTGTGCCCTTTTCCTATCTCTTCTACAACTTCAAAAGGACCTTCTGAATTGTCACAAACCGCGTGTACCACTGTTGAATTGGGCCATTCCATATGACCTTTGCTAGAGGACTCTGGCCACCGGCATATAAACAAATGATACTTTTGATCTTTTCCATAAACAATGTTTCCTCCCCAATAAGACCACTCCTTATCTTCAATACCGTTTTCCATATAACGAGGAATTACATTCGCGGCTCCCCAAACGCTATCTACTAATTCTCCAATAGGAGATATCTTATCAAAACGATCCAAAAATCTTCCGCCCAAAACCAGTTCGTTCCATTTTTCTGGTCGTTCTCGGTGAACCACTTGAGCCATACCCTCACATGACCAAACGAAAATCAAAAAACTGAATACCAACACTTTATCAAAACTACCCAACCTCATAAAATTTAACTTTTTAAGATTAATTTTTGTCCAATTTAGATTCCTAATCCCGATATTTTGAAAACCTTAATCGTAGATTAGGAAGTAAGAGACGGACATAAAACAAATAAAGTAGCATTTTCAACAATAGCTACCCTATAAAGAAACGAAAGGCAAGTTATATATAAAACTTACCTTTCCCTTATAATCCATTAATTACTTAACAGTCAAAACAATAAGTAATCACAAAATAATTTTCACATAAATAGATTCCAGATTCACTTCACTTTTTTAACCCGAATATTGAACTTCATCCAATAAAAACTGCTTTCAACTTGGCAGCTTCTTTAAGCAAACCCTTTTTACAATTATTTCATTTTTACCTTAATTGGTTTAAGCCCTTTTGTGCTGATTTTAATTCCTCCTTCGCCATCTATCCTCACATATGCTCTTAATCTTCCGTGGTAAGTTTTTCTGTGCTTGCTTTGATAATCCTCGTGACTACTCAAATCACCACTCTCTAAACCAAGTAATTTCAACTGTCCATCAAGGTCTATTTGAATCTCCCTGTCATCAGAAATAATTCTGTTACCAGCTTTATCTTTAAGCTCTATATCCAAGTGAACAACATCTTTTTCATCAGCTTTTAATCCCTCACAAATGGTAGCTTCAATATGATCGATCTTCCCAGGACTGCTTAGTGCATAAGAAGCTACTTGCTTATCATCATTATAAGCTATTGCTTTCAGAGTTCCTTCCTCAAAAGGAACAGACCAACCGGGCATGGATTCAGAAGAATAATTGATTTTCTTTTTACCCAATGACCGATCATTTAGCATCAGTTCTACTTCTTCCACATTGGCGTAAACGGCCACCCACTTCTCTTGCCCTTTCTCACCAATCCAAGTATCTTGGATTCTTCTTCTATGATTGACATTCTCTTCACTATTGGTGATACCGATATAAACCATTGGAGTATCGTTCCAAAGACTCTTTCTAAAATAGAAGTCTGGCTTGGGATAGCCTGCCATATCAATGATGCCTGCTCCGCTACTTCTAACTGGCCAGGGCCGAGCCTCTCCTAAAAAGTCAAAGGCTGTCCACAAAAACTGTGAAGCAATATGTTTGTTTTCAGTAACCGCCTGCCAAGCTTCCAAAGCGTCTCCATTTTCACTACCATAAATTACCCTATCAGGGTAGGCTTTATGGTCTTCTTGGTACCGATATTCTTGATAATTATACCCTACAATATCCAAGGCCTCAGGATAACTGGTGTGATTGGACATGGTTACCCCTGCTAATGCTGCAGTTACAGGACGGGATGTATCTACCGTTTTAACAGCGGCCACTAAACCTTCTGCCAATGGCCCCAGTTGAGATGCAGCTGGATTATCTTTCTGATAACCTCTTCCATATATTTGGGGATTTCTTCCCTCATCCAATACTGGGTGGCTGTAAGGATCATTCGGGTAATCTATCTCATTGCCAATACTCCACATAAATATGGAAGGATGGTTTCTTGAGCGAAGGACCATATCTTTAACGTCTTGGTGTCCCCACTCCGCAAAAGCATCGTAGGACCCATCATTGCCAGGCGTTCCCACATTCCAACCTTCAATCCATTTATTCTTTCCTCTCTCCCATTCATCAAAAGCTTCATCCTGAACCAAGAAGCCCATTTCATCACATAAGTCATACAAATAGTCCTGATGCGGATAATGGCTCATCCTAATGGCATTACACCCCAAATCCTTTAACGTTTCCAAGCGCTTGGCCCATACCTCTTTGGGAACAGCAGCTCCAAAGGATCCTGCATCATGGTGAATGCAAACTCCCTTGATCAACATGTTTTCCCCGTTGAGAAAAAACCCTTCATTGGCATCAAAACGAATGCTTCTAAAACCTACCTGATCAATATAACTATCCACTTGTTCGCCATCGGTCCACAAACTTACTTCAAGTTGGTACAACTGAGGAGAGTCTGGTGACCATAAGTTGGGTTGCTCCACTGACATATACAGGGTCTCATGATTTTTACCTTTTGAAGGTACAAAAGAGACTAATTCACTATTTGCCACTTCACTTGAACCATCTAATAAACGGGCTTTGATGCTTACATTTGAGGTTCTATCGAAAGTATTTATGATTTCAACCTCTACTTTCGCCAGTGCTTGATCATTATTTATCTCAGGAGTACTAAAGAAAACTCCCCAAGTTTTGAAATGTACTGGTTCTTTGGTGATCAAGTATACATTTCTATAAATCCCTGAACCAGTATAATACCTTGAATCTGCATATTGACGATGATCCACCTTTACAATCACCTCATTTTTTTCTGCATTGAGGTATTTTCCTATTTCATAATAAAATGCAATAAACCCATTGGGACGCTTTCCCAAATAATGTCCATTGATCCATACTTCACTGTTCTTATAAACCCCATCAAAATACAGTTGATATTCCTTAGAGTTATCCCAATCTATAAGATCGAACTGCTTTTTGTACCAACCTACCCCACCAGGCAAAAAACCTGTACCACTTGCCCATTCAGGACTAAATGGACCTTCCACTGACCAATCATGCGGTAAGGTTATGGCTCTCCAATCAAGGTTTTCTGTTGATCTTAAGTCTTCCAAAGAAGTAATTTCATCAGCTTTGATAAATTGCCAGTGCTCATTAAATAGCGTTTTGCCCTGTTCCTGTCCAAACATCTGATGGCTTATGCACAAAAGCATCAGCCCACATAAAAAGGTTAAAATTTTAGTATAGGTTATCACGGTTTATATTGGAATTTTATGGTTTTGTAATCACTGTGAGGATTGACCTAGCGGGGATAATAAGCGCTGAGCTATTATCGACTTGATCTACTGGGGTCAAATCCTTGTCTTTGCTGGTAAGGTATAAGGTGGTATTAGAAATTTCAGATCCATCCAATGATAAATTTACTTCTACTTCCTTATTGGCTGAATTGATCATTACATAAACCACATCTTCTCCTTCGGGATGCTGATAAGCAGATACCAAAAGTTCTGGGGATTGACCTTCTTTGCCATCTATGGTCACTCCTACGCGCTTATATCCAGGCCTTATAAATCGGCTATAATTACCAAGAGCCCATAGCATTTTACTTTCGTAATAGTTGCCATCTGCTTTCTGATAATCAATATACACCAGACCATCTTTATAGTCATAAGGAGAGACTCCCAGCCACCAGTGCCATGCTGTGGCCTGAGCTACGGTGAGGTCATTATGAATTACCCTGGCCATATAGAGTGCTGGGTCAATTCCCAAATCCCTACCTGAACCATTGATCTCTCCAGCATTGTCACCTAAAATGCAGTATTCACTCATCCAAAAATTTCTCCCCTCCAGAGAATTCATAGCAGATTTGACTTGAGCTCTTCGCTTCACAGCTGCCTCATGAGGAGAAGTGGTAAAATAACTATGGGCAGAAATGGCATTTCCCACGTGGGTTAAATCACCAATGTAATTATTAGATGACTCATTAAAGAAATCCGTAATTTGATTGCCTCTACCCTCTTTATCCGCTTGCTCGTACAGGTAATTAATTTTGCCTGCTTCAGCAATATCAATTTTGGTATCCATACCCTCAGCCGTCAGTGCTTTATCCAAAGCCTTCACTATTCCTGAAATTTCATTGTTCCAATAAGGAGTGCCTTCTTGACCTCCATCAGACCAATCCCATTGAGGTTCATTGACAGGACTGATATAATCCACCTCTAGTCCTTTACTTTGTAGGCCTTTGATGACTTGGGCTAAATAGACTCCAAATGCATCGTATTTCTCAAAGGACAAATTGGACTGGCCATTTTCAGCATAGGCTTTTCCTGTTCTGGTCATGGATACTGGAGGGCTATTAGGAAACACCAATAGTTTCTCCACTCCAAACTCTTGTGCTGTCTGCGCAAACCAAACTTGACCTGCTTGCTTATCCCAATCATACGTTCCATCGCTGTTCAAGAAAGATTCCGCCCTTCTCCATTCATCATTGATTCCACTTTGTTCTCCCTGCTCAGCACTTCCTGCACCAATATTAAAGCGCCATAGGGACAAACCAATTCCATCAGGCTTTCCATTTGAATCATTCTGTTGGCTGAACAGCAACTCAGCAATTGCCCTTTTCTTCTGCTCGGGCCATAAACCTACAAACTGACAAGACCAAGCATCTGAAGCCCCAAAGTGTTCTATGGTCTGATAGCTTGTACTGGTTAGTGCGTTGACCTGGGTGACCTGTTCATGCACTTCGTCAGGCTGTTTTTCCTTTCTTTCTGAATTGCAAGAAAACGCTACTAAACAAAGTAACCCTGTCCAAGCATAAAAACTTCTCTTCAATTTTCCCACGTTACAATCTTTTCTTCATTAAGATAATATTATAAAAAGGGAAACCCTTTTGGATTCCCTTTTTATTGTTTCAAATTAATTATAGCCTGGGTTTTGATCCAACTGGTTATCGGATGCGAGGATCTCAGCTCGTGGGATAGGCAACCAATAATGTCTATCCAAGAAGCTTTTTCCTTCCAAGGCAATCTTTCTTTCATAAGTCAAAGAACCATCTCCTGCTTTTGTTACCGTGATGCCATAAGCTGGTTCGTTTTCTGTCTCATCAGCAATCAACCACCTTCTCACATCATAAAAACGATGTTCTTCGAAAGCCAACTCAATTCTTCTTTCATGACGAATTCTCTCCCTCATTTCGTCTTGGCTCAAGCCTGTTGGTAATGCCGGCATTTCTACACCTGTACGGCTTCTGACGGTATTGATAGCATCGTAGACGGTCGCATCTGGCCCTACGGCCTCATTTTGCGCTTCTGCATAGTTCAACAATACTTCAGCATAACGGAAATAAATCCAGTTTTGCGTTCCTGCCACTTCCCAAGGGTTTCTTATAGGCAATTCCTCATTGATAAACTTCCTCAAATAGTAGCCACTTTTGGTGGTATTCCAATTAGATGGACCATCTTGGCTGTCTCTGCCTCCCGGAAGGAAAGTTTCCACTTCACGGTCTCGGTAAGGAGCACCATTGTATAAAATAGTCTCATAGAATCGAGGGTCTCTATTCTCATATGGGGCACTGGCCTGCTCCTCATTATCCCAGCTAAAAGATGTCCCATCCATCATTTCATAATCATCCACTAAATTTTGCAAAGGTACATTACCTCCCCATCCATCATAGCCATTTGGACCATTGGCAATTTCAAGTGCTGTGTGACGGGCATTGATATTATAATAGCGGGCAAAAATGATTTCTTCATTGCTGTTGGAAGTCAAGAACAACTGACTATATCCACCCTGATAAAGGTTATATTGTTGCAAATCCATCACAGCTTTAGCAGCATTGGCAGCAGTTTGCCATTTCTGAATATCATTTGAACCATTTGTATACAATGGGCTGGCAGCATACAGCAATAACCTTGCTTTTAAGGCCAGTGCTGCTCCTCTTGTTGCCCTCCCTTCTTTCCAAGTTCCATCATTAGCCAATGGTAGACCTGCGGCGGCCGCATCCAACTCATTTGCTACATATTCAATCACTGCCTGCTTGTCCGTTTTTTCATAGAATGATGGATCAGTAAAATCCTCTCCCAGTTCTGGCACTCTATCTCCCATCATCACCACATCACCATAGTTACGGATCAAATCATGATAACGGAAAGCCCGGATAAATTTCAGTTCAGCAATCAAACGATCTTTACCGCTTTGACTCATATCCAGCTCACCAATGTTGGTAAGTGCATAATTACACTCTCTGATACTTCTGTAAGAACGACCCCAAAAAGTACCTGCAATCCCTGTGTTTTCGGGAGAAAGTTGACCTTGCTGGATAAACCAGGTGTTGTCGTCGTTGTTGTAAATGGACTCATCAGTCAATGAACTCCAGAAGGCATACTCAAAGCCACGACCAAAGCCTGGTTGGTAAGCATCACCTTCTTTGTTGGTTAGCCTTGCTCCTAAATAACGGTTGATTACATAGGCTTCAAATAATGTAGAATCTGATAATATAGATGCATCGGATACCCTGTCTGTTGGGACAATATCCAAGAAATCTTCTTTACAACCGACCAGCAATGAACCGATCAGTGCTATGACCATAAATGGTTTGATGATATAGTTACTTTTCATGTCGACCGATTTTAAAATTGAATATTTAGACCAAGGTTGATGATCTTCTGCTGTGGATAAAACTGACCACTTTCGCTGGATCCCTCGGGATCATAATCTTTCACACCTGTAACTGTCAGTAAGTTGAAAGCATTGGCATAAATTCTTAAGCTTCCAATAGAATACTTGTCCAAGAAGCTCTGAGGTACATTATACCCAATCTGTATGTTCTTAAGTCTTGCAAAAGTCGCATCGTTCAACCAAAAGTTATTGCGGTAAAGCCCTCCGCTAACAGCTGAAGAAGCTCTTTCACTTACTCTTGGGTAGCTTCCATTTGGATTGTTAGGGCTCCATCTATTATCTGCCCAGCTGCTATAGAAGTTACCCACAGTTCCTGATTCCGGCAAAACATATTGGCTCACTTGGCTTTGTCCAGAAATCACAGCGGAGAAATCAAAGTTTTTATAGGCTGCATTTAAAGTAAGGCCAAATGTGATCTGAGGAATATTACCATATTGAGTTCTGATCATATCATCCGCAGTAATCTCCCCATTGCCATCATAATCCTCATAAATTAGATCACCGAGCTGAGCACCTGGCACGTGAGGGTAATTGTCCAAATCCTCTTGCGTTCTGAAAATACCAATGGCATTATAAAGTAAATAAGTATTCAGGGGACGACCAGTTTGACGCTGATAATCCAAAACGCCTGGGGCTTCATCCACAAACACCAATTCATTTTTGGCATAGGTAAAATTACCTGACACACCATAGCTAAAATCTCCTTTATGCTGGTAACCTAAGGTTGCCTCCACCCCATGGCTTTTCACCTCACCAATATTCTCTGCCGGCACCAATGTCTCTCCATCATAAGGGTTCACGATTCCCGATGTTCCTGGAATGGAAGCATTTCTAGTGGTCAAAATCTTGGTCCTGTCCTGCTGGAAATAAATGAATTCAGTTGTAAACTTCTGCAACCAAACCGCATTGAAACCAATATCTGTCTTTGTGGCCACTTCCCAAGTAATATTCGGATTACCCAGTCTGGTCAAATCAATTCCCGTCACTACTTCATCACCGATTACATAGCGGTTGTTAAAGGAATAATTATCATAATACTGGAACTGGCCTACATTATCGTTTCCTAATTTACCATAAGAGGCCCTAAACTTTAAGTCATCGAAGAAACCAACGTTTTCACGGAACCAATCTTCTTCGGAGATACGGTAACCTGCAGATACAGATGGGAAGAATCCATACCTTTCACCAGTAGGAAAATTAGAGGATCCATCTACACGCATCTGCACTTCTGCCAAATACTTTTCCTGAAAGTTATAGGCTACCCGACCTATGTAACTTTTTCTGGTGTAGTTATAACTACTTCCCCAGTTGTCATAATCTGAAGCAGCTGCTCCACCTTGGGACAATTCAGGTGTCTCGGTAGTTGGGAAGTGAAGCCTTGAGGCTCCCATGGTATGGGTCCTATTCTCACTTTGCTCATAACCTACAAAAGCATCCACAAAATGATCTCCAAAATATTGCTTAAAGTTCAGCTTGATATTGGATACCATCATGGACTGGGTATAGTGCTCTTCAGAGAGTGTGGCTTGCTGGTCAGGACCACCTCCTACTACTACCGGGTTATAGGAATCACTTCCAGAATCATAATTATACAATGTGTAAGGTGTACTGAAAGTCCTGTTTCTATTGGAGCTTTCATCAATAGAGAAGAAACCATCTACGGATAAGCCTTCCAAAAATGGCAGCTGATAACTACCTCTTAATATCCCATTAAAAACATATTTTGGATTATGAGTCAGTCCGCCAGCATCCGTTGCCATTATAACGGGGTTGTTGTTTTCAATCCCTGTAGAAGGTAAGCCATTTGGATAAACAGCTGCTACAGTTGGGTAAGCCCTGTAAATCGATCTAAAAATAGTCCCTGCACTTTGGGTTGGGTACTGACGATCTTCTTTTCGCCCTGCCAAGGAAAGCCCCACTTTCAAACGTTCTGTGATATCAGCATCAATATTGGCCCGGAAGCTATACTGGTCGTATCGGGTTGCTCCATCCTTGTAAAGGCCATCTTGGCCTGTTTTGCCCAAAGACATAAAATAACTCATTGACTCAGAACCACCTCTCACACTCAAATTATGCTGATTTTGCAATGCCACGTTATTCAGCGACGCTGCAGCCCAATCTGTATTCGGGTAATTCAAGGGGTCGGATCCATTTCCGAAGAGAGCCAAATCTGATTCGGAATATACCTGGTTCATCCCTCCGTCAGGATTGTTGTAATAGGCAATTTCATTCCTGATTTGTCCATAAGTTGCAGCATCAGCCATTTCTGGTAACCTAGTGGGTGAAGAAAAACCTTGGTTGAAACTGTATGAAATAACAGGTTTACCAAATTCACCTCTTTTAGTGGTCACCAAAATCACTCCATTTGCCGCTCTTGAGCCGTAAATCGCTGCTGAGGCGTCTTTCAGGACAGATACGCTTTCTATATCATTTGGGTTCAAGCGCTCTAGACCACCAATTTGTCCTGGCACTCCATCTATCACCACCAATACATCGTTGTTTCCTGTAGTGGCTAAACCACGAATGCTAAAACTGGAACCATCATAACCTGGTTCTCCACCTCTGTTATTGGCGATGATACCAGAAAATCTGCCTGCCAGTGAATTGGAAACATTGGGTTGGGGACTGTTTTGCAAATCCCTGCCTTCCACTTGGGATATAGACCCTGTGAGTGTGGCTTTCTTCTGCTCACCATAACCTACTACAACCACTTCATTCAAAGCCTGCATATCAGGCTGAAGATTTACTTCAATGGTACTTCGCCCATTTACAGTGATTTCCTGAGATTCGTATCCAATAAATGATACTTTTAAAACGGGATTTTCAGATGAAACAGTGAGTTTAAAATTACCGTCAAGATCTGTAACGGTTCCATTGGAAGTTCCTATTACGAGCACTGAAGCGCCCGGAAGTCCCTTACCATTTTCATCCAATACTTGGCCATTGATTTGTTGTTGACCAAAAACATCGGGCACTGTGCACAGCATCAGAAATACTAATGACATGCAAAAAAGCCATGCCCTGGCTTGTAATTGTGTTGGCATGTTTTTTTAGGTTTATTGTTTTTAATTTATTTTAAAAGATTTCATAACAGCACCATACTATTATGAAAAAGCTTAAGACAATTTTCGAAAGAATTGCTGTTTCATCAGGGGTACTAATCAGCAAATCATGGGGTACAAAACGTCCAAAAGATGTTTATTTTGGATTTTATTGGCATTTTTGAAAACAATTACCGTGATTGTGATCAATGAGACTACCCCTAATAGCCCTAATTATTTTTAACTTTGTTTCCATAGTTTTCGCTCAAGAAGATCGAGCAGAAACACTTTTGCCTAGCTCAAACCAACTTACTTTTTATTTGCTGGATGTGGAAGCTGGATTGTCACATAATTATATCAACAGTATTGAGCAAGATTCCTTGGGTTTCATATGGATCGCCACTTTGGAAGGCCTGAACAGATATGATGGACAAAAATTCACCAACTACAGAAAAAATAACCGATTGCCTAATAGTGGACCGGCAAATAACTATATCCAAAACATCCAACTGACCAAGGATAACCAATTACTCTTGTCTACCGGTGGCGGGCTCAATATTTACCATCCCAAAACAGATTTGTTTGAACTTAAAGGAAAGGAATTTGGACTTATAGAAAACAATGTCAACTGCACTGCAAGCACTCCAGACGGGAATACTGCATTGGGAATCTATTGGGGAGGATTGCAGATTATCAATCAAAACAAAGTACTATTCTCCTACTCCCATCATCCAAATGATTCGCTGTCATTATCCTCAAACCAAGTGACTTCTCTGGCTTTTCAAGGCGACTCCATTCTTTGGGTGGGCACTTTTGACAAAGGTTTAAATAAACTCAATTACAAAAATAAAAGTCTTCGACCGGTAAAATCAAATACCATAGCCTCCAATATAAATAGTCTATACACTGATGAAGACGGTAACCTATGGGTAGGTGGCAATAAAGGAATCCAAATCATCAGCAGCAAAGGTGACACTTTGAACGTTTCGGCTGCTGCTACACCACAGAAAGGGCTTTCAGATGACAATATTCTTTGCTTTGAAAAAGACCAGCTTGGACAGCTTTGGGTAGGTACACGAAATGGTGGTCTGAATATCATTAACCCAAAGCGGCTTTTGAACAATCATCAACTTTCCATCCAATGGTTTCTGCCAAGAAATGATGGTACCAGCGTTTTTAACCGTACCGTTGCTTGCTTGAAGCTGGCTCGGGATGGCAATATGTGGGTGGGTACCAGCACGGGGGTGAATGTGGTCAACCCGAATGGGGATCCCATACAGTTGATTCAACGAAATCTATCCATCAAAGAAACCATTTCCCATGACCGTATTGGGTCTTTGGCTTCTGGTCGAAATGGAAGCATTTGGGTAGGTACTGATGGAGGAGGATTGGACCAATATTTCCCCTCCTCTGGTCAAATCACACACTATGAACATCGAATGGATGTCCCTAAAAGCCTCTCCAATAATTATATCATTTCCATACTCGAAGACAGTCAAGGCAGGGTGTGGGCTGGCACCTATCAAGGTGGGCTAAACCGTATGATTGAACCCCAAGGTAATTTCAGACATTACTTACAGGGAAGCCAGGAAAAAGGGAACGATGTAAGGGTAATTTTCGAAGACCAAAGAGGTCAAATTTGGGTGGGTACTAACCGGGGAGGCCTCTATCGTTACCACCCTCCTATTGATGATTTTGATTATGTCAAACAACTTGGAAAAATAGACATTCGTGATATTGTAGATGATGATCTGGGGAACCTTTGGCTTGCCACTTTCGGCAATGGTATCATCCGCTATAATTACCTTACGGGAGAACAGGAACAGTATAATGAATCTACCGTTTTTGGCTTTCCTGGAGATATAATTTTTAGCATTGAAAGATTGGAGAACGGAGAAATACTCGCAGGAAGTAGATATGAGGGATTGATCAGGCTTGATCCAAAAAATAAAACTGTGGCAGTATTTTCCCAAGAAAATGGGCTCAGCAACAATACCATTAACAGTATTACTAAAGGTAAAGACGGTAAAATCTGGCTAGGCACTTTTCGTGGGATTAGTTTTTATGACCCCACTACCAATGAGATAGGAAACCTGAATGCCTATAATAATATTCAACAAAGTGAATTTAACATTGGAGCAGCACTCACTGATAAAAACGGTAAAATCTATTTAGGTGGCAACAAAGGCATCAATGTGTTGTCTCCTGATGCCTTACACCAGCAGACTAGTGATTACCCGCTGATCTTTACAGACCTTCGATTAATGAATAAAGATGTGGTCATTGACAATCAAGAATCGGGAATTTTGATCACTGAGAACATCCCCTTTTTAAAGCAATTGAATTTAAATTATGACCAATCTTTGGTTTCATTGGATTTTGTAGCTTTAAAATATCCTTCTGGCAATGACATCAATTATGCCTATAAACTGGAGCCTTATCATAATCAATGGATCGAAACCAGTCAAATTGGGACAGCTAATCTCAGCAATATTCCTCCGGGTAACTATACCCTAAAAGTTCAAGCCAGTAGCAATGCTAACCATTATGCAGAGAACCAGATGGCCATTGTCATTGCTCCACCATTTTGGAAAACTTGGCCTGCCTACCTGATTTACCTGGTCGTAGCAACGGGGCTTGTTGTAGGTGGAATGAAATACTATGCTGACCGTTTGAAATTAAAAAACTCACTGCTATTTGAGAAGAAACAACGGTCACTGGAACATGAACTCAATGAGGAAAGGGCACGCTTCTTTACAGGCTTTTCCCATGAGCTGAAAACCCCACTTACCCTAATTATGGCTCCAATAGAAGACTTGCTGTTAGAGGTTAAAAATGCCCCGTACCGAAAAGAATTGTTATTGGTCCAAAAAAATGCACAGTATCTTCTGGAAATGATCAACAAGCTATTGGAATTCAGAAAATCAGAGTTGGATCTCAATAGACTTCAACTGAAAAACCATTATATCCTAAGCCCTCTCAAACAATGGGTAGAGGAATACCAGCCGCTAGCTCAGCATAGAAAGATCGAACTAAAAACCCAATTTCCTGATGAAGACTTTGTAGCTGCTATTGACTTGGAAAAGCTTCATATCATTGTCAATAACCTTCTTTCCAATGCCTTGAAGTACTGTAGGCCAAACGACAAAGTCAATATTAGTATTCAAACACACCCAGAACATTATGAAATAACTGTTCTGGATAATGGGCCCGGTATTCCTCTCGAAAACCAACAACGAATATTCAACTGGTACTATAAAAGTGGCTCAACCAATACCCAACAAGGGACAGGTATTGGGCTGGCCCTCACGAAAAGATTGGTTGAAGATCATCAAGGAAGAATATCTTTGGTCAGTCAGGCAAATATGGGCTGCATTTTCTCTGTGATGCTTCCTTTGCAAAAATTGGAGGCCAATGTCGAAAAAGAAGAAGACTCTGCCTTGATCAACTCTACTATTTGGTCTCCCCAACTGGACAAACAGGAAATGACTACTCCTAAATCCAATTTAGATTTGAAAGAGGAAAAGCAGGTGGTCTTGTTGATCGATGACAACCCTCAAATTTTGTCTTACCTTGATCATTTGCTGGAACAAGAATACGATCTTATTCATGCCGCAGATGGACAGAAGGGCTTGGAAAAAGCGCTTCAATATATTCCTGACATTATAATTTCTGATATAATGATGCCTGTCAAAAATGGAATCGACCTTTGTGGAATCCTCAAAAGGCAAAAAGCAACAACCCATATTCCTGTAATCCTGCTTTCTGCCAAAGACAGTGTGGAAAGCATCACCAGTGGTTTTGGGAAAGGGGCCGATGAATACCTCACCAAACCTTTCAACGGTCAGATTCTCAGGTCAAGAATCATGAATCTATTGGATGCAAAAGCTCGTTTAAGGGATTACTACCTAGGTAAACAAGAAAATCTGGAAGAGCTCAACGAAGTTCAAAAACTTGCCATATCCAAAGAAAAGGCATTTCTCAAAAGCTTGGAAAGCCATATCTTAGATCAGTTGACAGAACAACAAACTGATGTGGACACCCTCTCGCAACTGATGGGCATGAGCCGTACCTCTCTCTTCCGTAAACTGAAAGCCCTAACCGGAAAAAACATCAACCAATATGTCCGAAGTGTCAAAATAAAACGGGCGGCCTACTTAATCAAAACTGAAAATCTTGGCGTAGCCCAGGCGGCTTATGAAGTGGGCTTTAGCAGTCCCAAGTACTTTAGAAAACTTTTTAAGGAAGAATTTGGCTATTTACCATCTGAAATACCAAGTAACGAAGAAACGGTTAAGCCTTAGTTAGATCCCAAAGTAATTGAGGAGTCCCATCCACTCTTTTCTCCTGATAAACAACCCACTGACACAACCACCTTTGCCAACTTAAGTCCAGGCTAAACATTCTGACACCACATAAAATAGCAACAAAAAGTAACATATCAATTTCGTTTTATTTCTATTTTATATTACATATATTACAAAACATTACAAACATCATTCATCCATGAAAGATAAACTACTCTTTTTTATTTTAATACTTTCGACTTTTGCTTGTAGTACGAAAAGTGGCCGAACTTTTACTGAGCAGGAATTAACCATTATTCCCAAACCCAACAAAGTCATTGTAAATCATGCTTCAATGGTGCTTGAAGATGGAGTAAAAATAATTGTAAAAGATAGTACCCAAAAAGAAATTGCCACACTTTTCTCTTCAAACATTCAGAAAGAAACAGGGCTAGCATTGGAGATTGCTGAAACAGGAAATGCCCTAATTCGTTTTGAAACCAATGAAAATCTTCCCAATGAAGCCTATCAGTTGGAGGTTAGTCCTGAGCAAATTGTGATCAAGGCATCCGGAAAAGCAGGCTGGTTTTATGGCACCCAGACTCTAAGACAGTTAATTACCCAAGACTCAACAGCGTCTTCTTCTAAAACGCAATGGCTAGTACCCGGTGTAATCATTGATGACCAGCCGCGATTTTCCTGGCGAGCGTATATGCTTGATGAGGCCAGGTATTTTCAAGGAGAAGAATTTGTCAAAACCATTTTAGATCAAATGGCGCTTTTGAAAATGAATGTCTTTCACTGGCACTTGACTGATGATGCAGGCTGGCGAATTGAAATCAAAAAGTATCCGCTACTCACACAAATAGGTTCACAAAGAAATGATTCGGAAATAGGCACTTGGAAAAGTGGGAAAACTTCTGGAGAAGCCCATGGAGGATTTTACACCCAAGATCAGATCAAAGATATCGTAGCCTATGCTGCAGCTAGGAATATTACCATTGTACCTGAATTCGAAATGCCAGGGCATTCCAGTGCGGCCATAGCTGCCTACACTTGGCTTGGTACGGCTGGAAAGGACATTGATGTTCCTGTCAAATTTGGCAGGCACTATGATAATTATGATGTCACCAAGCCAGAAGTCATTGGGTTTACCAAAGATGTCCTCAGCGAACTATTTGAGCTTTTTCCTTCGGAAGTAATCCATATAGGTGGAGATGAAGTAGGCTATAAAGTATGGGAAGAATCCCCCCATGTCCAGGAGTATATGAAAACGCAAGGGATTAAAACTCCTGCAGATCTACAGATTAACTTTACCAATAAGATTTCACAGTTTATCGAAGAGAACGGGAGACGCATGATGGGGTGGAATGAAATCATGGGAAGCAACATCCATCAAGATTTTGGAGAAAAAAAGGATGATAAAGAAGCTGAAACAGCTTTGGCCAAAAATGTAGTGGTTCACTTCTGGAAAGGTAATCTGGAGCTGGCCACTGAGGCGGCAGAAAAAGGATATGGAATTGTTAACTCGCTACATAGCAATACCTATTTGGATTACAGCTATAAAAGCATCTCTTTGCAGAAAGCTTATAATTTTGATCCTATTCCCGAGGGATTATCTCCAGAATATCACCAAAATGTATATGGTTCTGGCTGTCAAATGTGGACAGAATGGGCACCGACCAACGAAGTGGTAGAGTATCAAACCTTTCCTAGAATTGCAGCTTTTGCAGAGGTTGATTGGACCATGCCAGAAAAAAAGGATTTTGCGTCTTTTAAAAAGTCACTCCAGCGAATTCAAAAACATTGGGACAATTCGGGGATTAATTATGCACCTGTACTGGGTAAAGAGTAAAAGCTAGTAAGTTGATTGATGCTTTAAAGCAAGGTAAAGTCAGTATTACCTTGCTTGTTTTAATACAGCTTTAGGGGGATTTTCGTCACATCAGCTTAAAATAAATACGAAAAAACTGTTTACTTTTTCTAATGCTTCATCAATTTTATGTATGTCTGTTCACCAATTTCTGACTTGACAATTATTTCATTTTATAGATCCCTAACTGAATAATCAGTCATCTTTTCATTAAAGGTTCCTTTTCAATAAAATTCGATTTAGCTAATATAGGTTGCATTTTTAAGCTTAAACATGTTTAATTAATTCAAATTATTATTTAAATTACAATAATAACTCACCAACAAACTATATTTACCATGAAAAAAGCTGCAATATTAATTCCTTTTTTATTAGCAATGTTTATTGGGGTTCCAGAATTACTGGCTCAAGAAGTAGAAAAAAGCGAAATTTTAAACGCCATGAATAGTTTTGATGATTTGGACATCAGTGCCGATAAAAAGGACAAACTCAAGGAAAGTAACAAAAGTGCAGTTGACAATCTTTTTGATATTGCCAAAGGAAATGATACTCCTGAAGAAAAGACCATGAAATTCAAAATGGCTAAAGAGGATAATGCAAAAATCTTTAAAGACATTTTGGGTGAAGATGATTTTAAAAAGTACAAAAAAACTGTCAAAAAGAAGCTCAAACCTTTCAAACGAAAAGCCAAGCTAGTAGGCTTTTTACTGTAAAACACTCAAACTGGGAAACAGTGGTTTCCCAGTATTTTTACACTGGTACTTCGTCCTAATTCTCATAATAAACAACTCTGAACACCCTACCTAAAGAATCAAAACAGATATCTATTCCCTTTTTAGCTTGTATTGGAGTCGCATAATGGTAAGTAGTATCAGCGTTTTCATTAGGCAATTTGCTTTCAGGAATTCCCATGATTGCTAAAGCGCTAGCCTTGTCCATTCCTTCATAAACATCATAAGATTTTACAACATTCTCCCATGCTTCCTCTTGATTGATATCAAAAAGATTCCATGCCATTGTCCCAATTAGAAAACTTAAAAACACATAAAATAAAAAAGTTCCTTTGATCATATTAGTTTCGTTTCCTATAGTAAGCGCTAATACACTAATTTTGTTTTCATTTTATTCAAAAATTTTCGTTTAAATTTTAGAAATATTGATTTCTGGCTATTCATTTAAAATTGCTCCATCCTTTTTTCGATCTATAAACAGTCCAACAGTCCTTTATAGCAATCAGAACTAATTTTAGCATCATTTGCGCCCGAGCTTTTTCTTGACTGACCGCTCATAATGGGAGTATTTGTATGGACACAAAAATAATCATATGTTTAGTAACCTTTTGAAATATACCCCATACAAAAAATTACTTCTAAAAAGTCTAATCTTAAAATGAAAAAACCGCTAATTGCATTAATCATACTTTTTTTGCCTTTTTTCCTGGAAGCCAGTGAGCTGTATGAGCCTATTGAAAGTTTTCAAGCCGATCGGTCCGCTTTAAATAGAAAGTACAGCAACCATCTCTCTTCTGAATATTTTGATCGCATCGAACTTTTATACCAAAACTGGTTGGAAAAGCTAAAGGCCATGGACTATCAAAAGCTGAGTGCTGATGGAAAAATAGACTACCTAGCTTTCAAAAACTATTTAGAAAAAAACCTTTACTTCCACCAGCAAGAGTTCAAAGAATTTAAGGAGGTAATGGATGTAAAAAGTTTTGCAAAAGAACTGGAAGCTTTTTACATCTTCAGAAGAACCGCTGAGAAACCTGATGCCAAAGCCATCGCAAAATCATTTACAGAAGCCAATAAAACCATCCAGCTAAAATGGGAAAGCATCAATGAAACTCCTTTTGACAGCTGGCAAAAAGCTGAATTAGCTTCCAGTACCATTAAGGAGCTTAAGGAAACTTTGAAGGAAGCCTATGATTTTTATTATGATTATGATCCAGATTTCACCTGGTGGGTTCAGCAACCTTGGAAAGAACTGGAAAAAACCCTTAATGAATATAGTACATCTTTATTGAGCCATTTCCAAAATGACATTGTCAAAGACGATGGTAGCGGTATTATCGGAAAACCAATTGGTGCTGAAGCCATCAAAAAACAATTGAAGTTTGAACTCATCCCTTATTCAGCCCAAGAATTGATTGATGAAGCCAATAAGCAGTTTGCTTGGTGCGAAAAGGAAATGCTCAAAGCTTCCAACGAATTGGGTTATGGAAATGATTGGAAAGCAGCCTTAGAGTATGTCAAGAATACTTATGTACCAGAGGGCGAATGGCCAGGTGATGTGGTGGAGTTGGCCAATGAGGCGACAGATTATTTAGAAAAACATGACCTGATCACCATCCCGGAATTGGCCAAAGAAGCTTGGAGAACCAAGATGATGTCAGCCGAACGCCAGAAAGTAAGCCCATTCTTTCTGGGTGGGGAAACCATTATCATCTCGTACCCAACTTCTGAAATGAACCAAGAGGACAAAATGATGAGCATGAGAGGAAACAATCCCCATTTTTCCCGTGCCACAGTACAGCATGAACTCATTCCCGGACACCACCTACAAAATTTTATGATGCAAAGGCACAAACCTTACCGGAGAATGTTCTATACGCCTTTTTGGATGGAAGGATGGGCATTGTACTGGGAATTGAACCTGTGGGACAAAAATTTCCCTCGCAATGCAGAAGACAGGGTTGGAATGCTTTTTTGGAGAATGCACCGCTGTGCAAGAATCATCTTCTCGCTCAATTACCATTTGGGCAACATGACCCCGCAAGAATGTATCGACTTCTTGGTTGAAAAAGTCGGCCATGAGTATGCCAATGCGGAAGCTGAAGTAAGAAGATCATTTGAAGGAAATTATGGCCCACTTTATCAAATAGCTTATATGATTGGTGGTTTTCAGTTCTATGCCCTAAAAGCCGAAATGGTAGACACTGGAAAAATGACAGAGAAACAGTTCCATGATTTTATCCTGACCCAAAATGCTATTCCCATTGAACTGATCAGGGCAAGAATCACTGATGAGACTTTATCTAAAAATCATCAAACCAGCTGGAAGTTTTTAAAAGATTAAAAATTAGAGAAAACAATAAGGGAGGTAGCCGAAATCTGGTCACCTCCCCATTTTATTTAATTTTTCAGGATTTACTTTAATGTAAATATTTATCCAATTCCTTACCTTTCTCTGGCTCAATATTGTTTCTTTCAATATCCTTAAAGTATTTGTAAGTTCCCACTTTGAGATCAATGGTCGCATCTTCATCACATACGATCATGGCCTTATTGTGTAGCTGTAAAGCGCTTAAAGTCCACATATGGGAAACACCTCCCTCAACTGCTTTATGCAATGCTCTGGCCTTTTGATGACCACTGACAATCACAACCACTTCTTTTGCATCCATCACGGTGCCAACCCCAACCGTCAAGGCCAACTTAGGTACTTTATTGATATCATTGTCAAAAAACCTGGAATTCACTTGGCGGGTTTCAGTATTCAAGGTTTTCACTCTTGTCCTAGAGCTAAGCGAGGAACCTGGTTCGTTAAATGCAATGTGCCCATCTGTCCCAATTCCACCCAAGAACAAGTCTATTCCTCCAACAGCTTTAATCTTTTCTTCATATTGACTGCACTCCAGGGCCAAATCTTCACAGTTACCATCTAGGATATTGATATTTTCCCGAGGGATATCAATATGATCAAAGAAATGATGGTACATAAATGAATGATAACTTTCCGGATGGGTTTCTTCTAAATCAACATATTCATCCATATTGAAAGTAATGACATTATTAAAAGACAATTGTCCATTTTTATGAAGCGCTATTAACTCCCGATAAGTCCCTATTGGTGAAGAGCCAGTGGGTAGGCCCAAGACAAATGGCCTCGAATGCTTTTCCTGATGTTTTTTGATTTTGTCTGCAATATAATCCGCCACCCATTTAGAGAGCAAATCATAGTTATTCTGGATTAGAAGCCTCATTGATTTAGTATTTAGATGCCAAAAAGCTTATTTTTTTTCTTACTTAATTACCTAATTAATATAAATCATTAATTAAATATTTTACCTATTTGAATCTAAATATACAAAAATATTCAAGATGACCATTTCAATTTCTTTCGAAAAAATGAAATGTAAAATAAGTCATACTGATCTCCTATTTTGAAAAAATAAAAGCCCTTACGCATTATTTTGCTGTAAGGGCTTATTCTTCTTCAGTCTTATAACTGATCTTTATAAGGTCGATAATCCGTTAAAAATCCTCCCAAGCCGGAGGATCTATTCCGATCAAATTCTTAACGAAGAAATCCCTCCTTTTATGTTCTCCATATTCTCCACCAGAACTATGCCCCATGCCAGGCACCATTAGAAAATCGAAATTTTTATCGTGTTTGATCAGCTGGTTTACCAGTTGATAAGTAGAGGAAGGATCAACATTATCATCAACTTCTCCAACGATTAACATCAACTTTCCTTCCAGGTTTTTGGCATTGACCACATTGGAACATTCTTCATAATGCTTTCCAATAGGATAGCCCATCCACTGTTCATTCCACCAAATTTTATCCATTCTGTTATCATGACAACCGCAGGAAGATACAGCAACCTTATAAAACTCTGGATGAAACAACAAAGCTCCTGTTGAACTTTGACCACCTGCAGAAGTGCCAAATATCCCCACCCGATCCAAATCCATATAAGGTCTGGTCTTAGCGGCTTCCTGCATCCATAAAATCCGATCTGGAAAACCAGCATCCTTAAGGTTCTTCCAACAAACATCATGAAAAGCTTTAGAGCGATTGGAGGTTCCCATTCCATCAATTTGAACTACAATAAAGCCCAATTCTGCCAGTTCATTCAGTCCTCTATAATTTGGAGCAAAAGACTTTGGAACAAATGAACTGTGAGGACCTGCATAAATATATTCTATCACTGGGTAGCTTTTTTCGGGGTCAAAATTGCTTGGTTTGATGATCAGCCCCCAAATGTTTGTCTTCCCATCTCTGCCCTTGGCCGAAAAAATCTCAGGAGCTTTCCAGCCTGCAGTCTCAAGTTGAGTGATGTCTGCTTCCTCAATTTCCATCAACACCTTGCCAGAGGACACTTCTTTCAATTGGGCTACAGGAGCCATGTCCTGAGTCGAAAAAACATCAATAAAATAAGTCAAATTGTCTGAAAACGAAATGCTATGATTGGCTTCTTCTGTTGTAATTTGCTGGAATCCTTTTCCATCCAGTCCCACTTTACAGAGGTGTAGATGGTAAGGGTCTTCTTTTTTGTCCATTCCGCTGGCCAAAAAATAGATTTGACGTTTTTCCTTATCCACATGCATCACTTCCCTGACCACCCAATTACCTTTGGTTATTTGGTTTTTAACGGTTCCAGATTCCCCATCATACAGGTACAAATGCCTCCAACCATCTCTCTCTGAAGCCCAAATAATTTCTTTACCATCCTCCAGGTCCATTCTAAACTTCTTACCACTATAATCGATAAATGTTTCACTTTGCTCTTCAATCAGTGGACGGATAGAACCGGAAGCTGCATTCACTTCCAACACCCTGTATACCTGGTGTCCCCTTTGGTTGTATTCAAAGGTAAATGCCCTACTATCTTCTCTCCAAATTATTCGACTAAGGCTAAAATGGTTTTGAATGAGTTCATCACTTATGGGTACAATTTTCCTTTCAATAACATGGAAGAGAACAGGTCTTTTTACTGGTAAGGCATCACCCGGCTTTACATAATCTCTGGTTTGTAGCTTCGGTTGCAGTTGATCTTCAGGAGAAGACTCAAGCAATGTCAGTTTCCTCACCTCAGCAGGCCTGACGCTATAGGTAGCCAGTTTTTTACTATCTGGCGACCATTGGATATCTGCAGCATAATAATTCCCAGGCGAACCATCAAAGCTTAATTGGGTGCTTTCCTTGCTGCTTAAGTCTTTAACCCAAACATTGTGCTCACGAATATAGGCTTCTTTTGTTTTATCAGGTGAAACCACTGGTTCCCCTTCCCTATCGCTCCATCGCGTCCCCCAATAACCACCTCTGGTTTCCACCTTTTCTTTCTTAACAAGCATTTCATCCTCCAAATCATACTCCCAATGATACCCTTTGGCTTGAAATTTCATCAGTTTGCCTTTTTCTTCCAGTTGAACTCTGCTGATGGGTAGTTGATAGGCTTTAATAGTATCATATGTTTCATTGGAAAGTAGAAGAGCAAGTCTTTCCTGATCAAATAGTGACTGCTTGTGGCGTTCCGAAACGATGACCTGCATGTACTCCTCTCCTTTTTCTGTTTTCATCTGATACCAAAATTTTTCAGTATCCTTGATCCAGTTAAAGCTACTTGGGGAATGATATACTTTGGCAAAAGCTTGTTTAATGGAATCAGCTCTTTGGTAATCTACTAATTCCCCTTGCGCCTTAGCTCCAATACTAATCAGTGCAAACAATACGTAAACAAAACCATTTTTTATGTTCATTGTAATCAAGTTAAAAGTTAGATTCAAATCAGTTTCATTTTTAGCAAAAGAAACCTATCCCAATAATTGTTAATCTTATATATCCACTCAATGGATTTTAAACAATCAAATTAAGTAAGTATTCACTGAGGCAGTCATACAGGATTATTAAATCCTAACACTGTATTACCAACTAGCCGATTAACAAAAAGCCCATAAAAATTAAAGGCCGAAAATTAATTTTCGGCCTTTAATTTTTATGGTAATTTCTTACCAAAATAGCGCATATAACATAACTAATATCAAAATAATAGCAAAACTACAAATATTGAAAACTGGCTCTGTCTTGTACAAGCTTTTTCCAATAATAATGGCTTTGGGGTGAGCTCTTCCTTTGGTTTCCAAATAACTGATCAAGATCATAAACAACATGGTCAAAATCCAAGTATAGAACATTTGATCCATAAAAGGAAGGTTAAGGAAAATGCTATTTTCCGACCAACCATTTGGTGCTACTTTAAAATAAAAAGCAATAGGAACGGATACCAATACTCCTAAAATGGCTGCCCTATTTGTGGTGCTTTTCCAGAAAAGGCCAAGCATAAACACTGCTAATATTCCAGGGCTGACAATCCCTGTATACTCTTGGATATATTGAAAAACCTGTCCTAAATTTTTCAGCTGTGGAGCCAGTATTACTGCAATTATCAAGGCCAAAGTGGCAGATAACCTCCCTACATTCACCAACTTTTGTTCAGAAGCTTCTTTTCCAAAATAAGGCTTGAAAATGTCCATTGTAAAAATGGTAGCAGTAGAGTTTAACATGGAGGCCAAAGACGAAACAATCGCTGCTGCCAAAGCTGCCAAAACCAGTCCTTTTAATCCAGTAGGGACAAATTCTTTGATCAACCAAGGAGCTGCGTTGTCATTGATAATTCTTCCACCTTCCGCAATAAAAGAAGGATCCGTGTACATCTCTCCCACTGCTCCATCAGGTCCTGAATTCATGACAAAGGCCACGATTCCTGGAACAACTACAATCAAAGGAATCAGCAATTTCAAAAAGGCCGCCAATACAATCCCTTTTTGGGATTCCTGAAGGCTCTTTGCGGCCAAGGTCCTTTGGATAATATATTGGTTAAAACCCCAATAGTACAAATTGGCTACCCATAATCCTCCAATCAACACTGCCAAGCCAGGTAAATCCCACCAAGCATCTTTGCCATTCGGTGTAATGATTTCACCTTTTTCCAAAATCATAGAAAACTTTTCTGGTACTTGTTCATAAATCGTCACCAAGCCATCTATTACACCACCTCCTTCTGTTACATGGGACAGCGCAATAATCGTAGTAATAAATCCACCTGCTACCAACAAAACTACCTGAACAACATCTGTCCATGCTACAGCTGAAAGACCGCCATACAAAGAATAGGCTGCAGCAAATAAGGCCAAACCAAAAATACAATAGGTAAAAATAGAACCACTGCCATCACCGATAATCGTATCCAAGGCTGTAGCTCCTAAATAAAGCACTGAAGTCAGGTTCACAAAAACAAATAGGCATATCCAGAATACCGCCAAAATACTTTTCAATGTAGTACTATACCTTACCTCTACAAATTCCGGTATGGTGTAGAGTTTTTTCTCAATAAACACAGGCAAGAAATACTTCCCCACAATCAATAATGTCAATGCCGCCATCCATTCATAAGAAGCAATGGCCAATCCAACAGCAAAACCGGAGCCTGACATGCCTATAAATTGTTCTGCTGAAATATTTGCTGCAATTAGCGAAGCTCCAATGGCCCACCATGGCAGTGATTTACTGGCAAGGAAATAATCTTCTGAAGTCCCGCCTTTTCCCTTGGACACCCATAGACCAATGCCTATTATGATCAGTCCATAACAGATAAAGATGATTTTGTCCCAAATGGCAAATTCCATGAAATGTAGTAATTAGGTTAATGTTAATTTAATTGTATGCAAAATTGCACAAAAAAGCTCCGCAATGATGTTATTTTTTAGTCTTAGAACAAAAGAAATCAATCAAACATTATAGATTTTTCTGATTATCCGCAATGATGCCAGTAACCTTAAATCCTTTGCTTAAAGTGATCAGAAATTTGAAGCCTGAAGAACGAAGCAGTTGATATTTTAATCAAAACGAACATTTCGACTCGCTTTTAACCTTTACTGGTGCAATTGCGGATATACATTTAGATTTTTTTAGGAACAAGCCAAAAAGAAAACAACTGAATCAAGAATGAAAATGGTCCATATTAATGAATGTAACATTTTTAACATTGCCTCTTTAACCCGTATTTAACCCCTAGTTAAGCCGTGTTTATCCCGTGTTTATCCCGTGTTTCTCTTATCGGCAATTTAGGCTAGCCTACACCTTAAGTCATGGAAAAACCTGGGAACATCCCTTTCAATGTTTTGGTTATAAGAACCTCAGAAATCCTTCTGTCCCTCATCGCGATAAGCCAATATTTTTCCAACTATTAAGGAGCTGAACGGCTGATTTGATTTTTCGAATTGTTGGGGGATCAGATAATTTAAAATCTTAACGTTCAAAGAAATCAACCTGCTTTTCTAATTCAAAGGATTAAATTGTAAATTATATGAATGTATTAACTATCCTTTTTCCACCTCTTCAATAACCTAAAACCATCCCCATGAAAAAACTTAGCAAAGCAGACATCAAGCAAGAAATTTTTGACCTTTATGATGCCTATGCCCATAACAAATTGGAACGAAGGGAATTTATGGAAAAGCTATCCACCTTTGCTGTGGGAGGCTTGACTGTATCCTCACTTTTGAGCTTTATCATGCCCAATTACAAGGACAATATTCAAGTTCCTATTGATCATCAAGATCTAAAAACCGAAACCATTTCCTATCCTTCACCCAAGGGTGGAGGAGAAATCAAAGCACAACTTTCGCGCCCAGCAGATGCAAATAAAAAACTGCCCGGCATTGTAGTGGTTCACGAAAACAGAGGCTTAAATCCATATATTGCTGATGTGGGCAGAAGAGCGGCATTAGAAGGTTTTATCTCCATTGCTCCTGATGCCCTAAGCCCCTTAGGTGGCTACCCGGGAAATGATGATGATGGAAGGGCTATGCAGCGCCAAAGAGATCGGGACGAAATGTTGGAGGATTTCATTGCAGCATTTACTTACCTCAAAAACCATCCTGAATGCTCTGGTAATATTGGAGTGGTAGGGTTCTGTTTTGGTGGATGGATTTCCAATATGATGGCGGTAAAAATTCCTGACCTAAAAGCCGCAGTACCATTTTATGGTAGCCAACCCACTGCTGAAATGGTTCCCCAAATCAATGCCCCTTTGCTTCTTCATTATGGAGAGCTGGATGAGCGTGTCAATGCCGGTTGGCCTGCTTATGAAAAAGCCTTAAAAGAAAACGACAAGGTATATGAGGCCTATATCTACCCCAATGCCAACCACGGATTTCATAACGATACGACACCAAGGTATGATGAAGAAGCCGCAAAATTAGCATGGAAAAGAACTATCGGTTTCTTCCATAAACACTTGGCCTAGTCAAAAAAACAGGGAAGGCAAAAAACCTTCCCTGTTCACTTTAACGGGCTTTCAGTGCTACGCTACATACTTTTCCTTTGTCCTAATAAGATGATTGTTGATCTCTTTGGCCCATTCTTGAGCCAATTCCCATTCCATAATAATATTGGAATGGTGATCTTCATTAAACATTTCAAAGTTAATTGGATGAAATTTATCATCCATTGGCAGTAACACCAAGTTAATTTTACTTACTACTTTGTGTCTCTCTTTACCAGCTCCAACATCTCTAAGCACTTTTGCAGGCTTGCAAAGTTTATAATGTTCCAACTCAACAATGCTGCAATTAACCTTTTCTTGACTTGATTTCCCATAAACCAAAATGGATTTATCTTTATCCATGGCCAACCCATACAAACTTCGCCAAACGTTTAACTTATTTAAATTCAAATTTTCCTTACTTCCAGCTTTCAACAGCTCTTCTTTGAGCTTTTTATTCACTCTTGAATGCTTTCTACTATTCAGGTATAGGGGTAGGAAAAACACCAATAAAGATCCTACCACTGTAATGATAATTGTTGTTTCTTTCATTTTTTATACAATATGGTACAGACATAAGCACTCCGAAGTAACTCAAACTTTGGGGTGTAGCTTAAAACTCAAACAGAAAACGGTGTTGTCTACCAGAAATAATGAAAGGGAAATATAATCATGGTGGAAACGAATGCTCCTTCAATGGGCTTTAGAAACCCATTTCCAAACAATTCTGTGGAACCATCAAATAAATGGAAATTTCGAGGAATACCGTAGAAAAAATGACTTAAACCTTTAAAATCATTTTCGGTAAACTCAATGGAGGGCTCCTTAAAATAAAAATCATAACTGCTAACTTGTCCATGGCAAGCTTGGTAAGCTTTAGAGTTCCATTGGACAGTATCCTCCAATAAAGAAATCTCCTTCGATGACCACTCAGCCTGCCCTGAATATATCCCTGGAAGGAATACCCAGAGCAAAATATAAAATAGCACGGCTGATACGGACTTAATTTTCATACAGTCAATACGCCAAATAACTTCAATTAGTTCAACAAATTGAAACTATTGTTTAAGATTGCATGTCTATTATTTTTTATCTACCAAACAACCGATATGACCTTAACCACTGAAAACATTTTATTGATTAGTTCTCTCTTACTCTTTGCAGGAGTTATTGCCAGTAAGACATCAGGAAAAACAGGTATTCCAGCTTTGTTGATCTTTTTGGGTGTAGGAATGCTTGCCGGATCTGATGGACTTGGAGGAATAATGTTTGACGATCCTAACTTGACCCAGTTCCTAGGTATCATCTCGCTTACCTTTATTCTCTTTTCTGGTGGGTTGGATACCAAGTGGCCAAGTATAAAGCCTGTGCTTTGGCAAGGGGTTTCTCTTTCCACAGTTGGAGTATTATTGACAAGTATTACTTTGGGAGCATTTGTTTATTGGGTTTCTGATCTAGACTTTATGGAAAGTTGGCTCTTGGGGGCCATTGTTTCCTCAACAGATGCTGCCGCTGTTTTTTCTATTCTCAGGGCAAAAAGTATTGGCCTGAAGGGAAATCTCAGACCGCTTTTGGAATTGGAAAGTGGTAGCAATGATCCCATGGCTTATTTTCTGACTATTGCCCTTACAAGTATTATCGTGTCTCCCCATTACAATATTTGGGAAGTCATTCCATTTTTCTTCGTTCAAATGGCAGTGGGTGCACTAGTTGGTTGGTTGATGGGAAGAATGTGTGTCCTCTTAATGAATAAAATCAATTTGGACTTTGAAGGACTCTACCCAGTATTAATGCTTGCTTTGGTAATGCTTACATACACATTGACTGATCTATTTAGCGGAAACGGCTTTCTGGCTGTTTACATTTGTGCCTTGACAGTGGGTAATGGAAAAATGGTCCACAAGAAGAGCATGATGAAGTTTTTTGATGGTGTGGCTTGGCTAATGCAAGTGGTGATGTTTATCACCCTTGGCTTATTGGTTTTCCCTACTCAGATGCTACCAATTATTGGCATTTCATTGACAGCAGCATTATTTCTGATCTTGGTAGCCAGACCGCTCGGAGTATTTTTAGCCCTAACTCCATTCAAATTATCACTGAGAGAAAAAACATTTCTCAGTTGGGTAGGTCTTAGAGGAGCGGTACCTATAGTCTTTGCGACCATTCCCATGATTGCTGGACTACCAAGTTCTGGAGTGATATTCCATATCGTTTTCTTTATTGTCCTCACATCAGTTGCCTTACAAGCCACTACCCTTCCTTTGGCAGCCAAACTACTTGACCTTGCGCTTCCTGCTTCCTTAAAAAGAAAATCTCTTTTGGATCTCGAGCTGTCTGATGAGTTTAAGAATGCCCTGATTGAATTGGATATTCCTGATGAATCACCCGCTACAGGCAAAAAAATTCTGGAACTGGATCTGCCCAGTACTTGCCTGATTGTGCTTATCAATAGGAACAGTCAATTTATTACCCCGAACGGGCAAACTGAAATAGAAGCTGGTGACACTTTAATGATTATGCTTGAAAATACAGACCAAGAAACAATCATTAAAAATGCTTTGCTCTAATTTCTAGTTTTCGTCACCTTATTTGATCAACCTTAAATGGTAAATTCTTCCTGTACTTTCTCCTTCTAAAGCCTGAAGTTTTATTTCGTATTTCCCGTCAGAATTTGAAATGAATTTATTAGGAATTTCATAATCTACATCATAAAACCCATCATTTCCATTGCCTTCTTCCTTCACCCTGACGAGCAACTTTCCATTGAGCAGTAAGTCAAATTGATGATTTCCATCCTTGGCGTGATAAGTAATCCTCAAGTTCTTTGCTACCTTGTTCCTATCGGTAAACTGATAACTGAACCAGTCCCTCGCCTCTCTCCAGTGATCTCCATGACTGATCCCAGTCCATGACGCTTCACTGGCAATAAAATGGTCTGATTCTGGCTGTTGCTGACCAGTCTTTACCTTATCCACTGTTTTAGCCTCTAAGACCAACATCTTTTCTTCTTCAACTCGTAGCTTTTCAAGTTTTCCTTCAACTTCCTTCTCACTGACTACAGGCCAATACACCATATATCTTGCTTCGTGGATTTGGTAAAATGGCTTAAGCCTCACACCTTGATATGCCGATGTATACAACAATTCATTAGGATCAAATAAAAGTGCCTCTTCATTAATAGGTTTTACTTTCCCCAACAACTCCTGATCATTATTGGCAACCAGCCAAGGAGCTTTATCTAAAGGGTATAATGGTCCTCTGGCCACATGTCCCATGCGACTATCGCCAGCCCATACCCCCTCTAAATCAGTGGTATCTGTCTCGGCTCCCAAAACTATTGGTCCATATTTAAAAGAAACCCAACTACTGTCAGCAGGAAGGTATTCCACCCCTAATTGCAAAGGCAGTTGAACACGAACTTTATCACCATTCTGCCACTTTCGATCCAACAAAATGTAATTAGAAGGCCCTTCCTCTATTTCTTGCTTTTGATCATTAACCCATATGGCAATCTCTCCTGCGCTGGCCCATCCCGGATACCTGATCTTTAACCCTAAATCAATGGGATTTTCTAGGTTTAATGTAAATTCTGTTTCATTACTTTCAGGAAAAGTGGTTTGCTGGATCAATTCAAGTCCCTTTTCTTTCCATGAAAGTTTGGAAGCAATAAATAAATTCACAAAAATATTTTGATGATCATGAGCATAAATAAACTCTCCATATTTGCCATGATTTTCCAAGCCAGAACCTACACAACACCAAAAACCATCATGCGCTTGCGAATACACCCGATAATGTCTGGGACGCATACTGGTAAAGTAAACGAAACCTCCATCAGGATGCTGGGATGAAAGGATATGGTTATAAAGTACCCGCTCCACAAAATCCATATAAGCAGCATCCTGCTTTTCATAGAATAAATCCTTACTCAATTTGAGCATATTGTAACTGTTGCAAGTTTCAACTCCCTCAACCGATTCGACCATTCCATTAAAATCATCGATTGGGTTAAAGTGTTCTGAAACGCTATTTCCTCCAATGGAAATACTTCTTTGATTGACAACATTGTCCCAAAAAAAGTCTGATGCTGCAAGCCAGCTCTCATCTCCATTTAGCCTAGCTACCTGTTCAAAACCTATCACTTTTGGAATCTGGGTGTTGGCATGCATACCTGTCAACATGTCCTTTTTCTCCAACAAAGGATCCAAGATCTCATGATCGGAGAATTTAACTGCCAAATCCAAATACGCTTTGTTTCCAGTTAATTCTGATGTTTTTGCAAATACCTCATTAAGTCCACCATGTTCACTATAAAGCATCTCTTGAATCTGCTCATCCGATAGATTAGAGGTTATATCAAGCATCCAATCCATCAATTGGATCAATAGTTTTTTGGCCTTGGCATTTCCTCCTATCGTATGTGCATCATAAAGTCCTGCATAAATCTTATGGATATTGTATAATGGCACCCATTTATCGTTCAACGAAAATCGACCTGCCCTAATATTTCCCTCAGCAATTTCCTCCCACATAGACTTTCCTCCAGGAATTCCTCCTATATAGCCATTGCCGTTTTTTTTCTGGCATCGAGCCAACTCATCCACCATATAATCCAGCCGCTCTTTGAGTTTTTCATTGCCGGTAGCGGCATACATTAAAGATAGAGCTGTAAGGTAATGCCCTCCAATGTGGCCATCAAGGCCTGTATTTTCCCAGTTAGGATAACTCTTTGCTTTAGGTTGCAGGCCTGCTTCTCTAAGGTAGGGGGACAAAAGTCTATCCGGATCCATGGATAATATGTAGTGCATATCAGTGAGCTGGGCTTTTTTGAATGGCCCATCTAATAATTGTACATCATCCAGTGAAAAACCTATCAGTGGCCCAATATGCTGATCAGGCTCACTACAGCAGATGATCAGTGACAAAAGCAATAAAATCAATAATTGTTTCATGAAAGATTGGTTATACGGGGTTTCTTATTTGTCCTTGATCGGATTCAAAATCAAATTACATTCAAACTGCTCTAATAGGTCTTTAAAATTAAGGTTATCCGATAACACCTTTGTAAATATTTTTTCAGCAAAAAAATATAATGCTAGCATGTCGTACTTCTTCTCCTTTTTCATGTTTATTATTTTGGGTTGACTATAAATCTTCTTTATTAGGCTTTATGGAGGCTATTTTCTTTTAAAGCCTGATTACCTGTAACTATCACTGTTCTAAATTACCCTTTATAAACTTTTGTTCAAATAAAAATGTAAAAAAAACACTTATTAAAATTTGTTTGATATTTATCTTTTTTAACCTATTTTTATTCTCCTTAAAATTTACTGATCAACATTTTATTGTAGATAAATACCGTATTCATGGTATTTTATAATAATTACTAAACTGGTACCTTTATGATCCGCAAGGAATAAGGGTAATGGCACTTGTACTATGAATTGCCACTATTAGATTTATCAACACAGATTAACCAACTAGTAATTAAGGGATTAAGGTTACCACACATAATCTCCCATTTTTAAACTTTTAGGATATGAAAAAAAATCTAAATTCTTCAAAGAATTGTATTCTTATTATGGAAAAGAATTCCATCATTGTGAAAATTATTGCAATTACCAACATTTCTATTGTATTAGTACTGGCAGCATCTACTACAAACTTGCATTATTTACTCTTTGCATTTGTCCCTACTCTATTATTTTGGTTAATGGACAGTTACTTTGTTTATCGTGAAAAAATATACAGGCAATTCCCTGACCAATCACTTGGTAATTTCTACTCCGAGCTCATGCTTTCACCAAAGAGTATTTTTACAGAATTAAGGACTGGGCTACTAGCTATATTTTCATCAATCAATAGCATGTTTTATGGAGCTATGCTATTGACTTTATCCATACTATCCTTGTCGCTTTTATAATTTTCCCACAATTCTGTAGCTTCTATGCAAAAATTGGTACTTCTTTCCTATAGGCTTTTTAAAGCAGGAGTCAATTCTGAAACATAAATTCTATTTACTCCATTGGCCACATTGGCATGGTACAAATATGTTTTTCCTTTGGGCTCATCGAAAATAAAGGATCAATTTCTCGGTCAGCTTACTTTCCTATAATGTAGTTGACTTTCTTGCTCAAATGGACCCAAAGGACTTTTGCTTTATACAATCGAAATGTACTCAATGGCTGTATAGGCCATATTGATCATCACGCACTTTTGGAAAAATTGAGGAGCCCAAAAACCCCAATCTCCATAACATCCTCCTTACTCAAATAAAATCCCTCAGATAGCTTCACTGAGAAAACTTTCCATTCCTTCAAGTTAGTAGATCTTTATACCTGCAAACCTTCATCTGCACGATATGTTCCATATAAATAATAGATCCCTTCATGATAAAAAACTGTAGTTTCTGCCAGATTCAGCCCCTTCTATAATCAGGTTGATTTTGAGCTTTCAAGCCCAGTGCTCATAAATAACAGAGAAGGGCTGGTATCAATTTATTAGGCCTTTCTGTAGACTTATATACTTTTAAAGTATCCATTTCATAAGTGTGAGTGTCCAGTATCTTTATTTTTCTTGAAACCTCCTGTGAAAAATCCCCTACTATACAGTTTAGTATTATTTCTGTTTTTGGTCAATCTTAAAATTTAGAAAAGGTATTCTAGTTATTTCATCAAACTTTACCTCATATTTAAACAGGTACCTCCGAAATCCTTCCAGCCTTAAAAGCACAAAAAAGTAATTAAAACCTATCAAAAAGTAAGTTATCATAGTCGCAGCCACCTTCTTTTTTTTAAAGAAAAAATATAGTTAATTAAAGTTTACAAATAACTAAACTTCAGATACAAACAGATTATAAAGTTCAATCAAATGCCTCAAAAAAAGACACCTCAAGATTTCGAGACAGCACTAAGTGGGAATTACGACAGATTACTCAATGTGGCTTTGATGATGGCAAAAGCTAAATTCGCTTTTGTTGCTGTTTGTCAAGAAGGGCAATTTCATTTATTATCTGAAATTGGATTTGACGAAGTATCAATTAGCAAAAACAACGATTTCTTTATAAACAAAACCCATGAAATCAAAGAGATCACCCAACTAAAACTAAACATTGACTTTCAAGGTCAGTCAATACAATCTCTGATAATTTCACCCTTTATTAATGGTTTCAAGGAGTCCAAAGGTTTTTTGATCTTGATTGAACCTTCCGAAAAAGTAAGTCAAGAAACACTTTCTTCAATCGCTTTGCTGACTGAGGAAATCAACTCAAAGTATATCAATAAACTAGAACTGGAAAACATCAACTATTCCGAAAATCAGTTTAGGAATTTTTTCGAAGAATCAATGGGGCTGATGTGCACACATGATCTTAAAGGAAAACTCCTATTGATCAATAATGCCAGTGCCAGAAGTTTGGGCTATGAAAAGAACGAGCTTTTGGGAAAGTCATTGTTTGACATCATTCCTAAGCATCATGTTGGAGGTATCAAACATTATTTGGATGAAATTCTTCAAAAAGGCCATAGCAGTGGAACCATGAAAACCCTCCATAAAGATGGTTCTGAAAGAATGTGGCTGTATACCAACGTTCTACAAAAAAACATCCATGGAGATAAATTTATTCTAGGTAACGCACTGGATATTTCCGAAAGGTACAAATTAGAATACGAGTACAATAGATTAAAGGAAATGTTAGAGCAAACCAACAGTGTAGCCCGTGTAGGAGGCTGGGAAGCTGACTTTATCAATAATACTCTCTATTGGTCAGATGTGACAAGAGAGATTCATGAAGTTTCCGATGATTTCATTCCAGACTCCGAAAATGCCATTAGTTTTTACAAAGAAGGAAAGAATCAAGAAGCTATAAAAAGAGCCTTTGAGAATGCCATTACCAAAGGGGAATCCTATGATCTGGAATTGGAGTTGATCACGGCAAAGGGGAAAGAAATATGGGTCAGGGCGATTGGGAAGCCCCAATTTAAAGATGGTAAATGTGTTAGGCTTTTTGGGACTTTCCAGGATGTGGATGAAAAGAAACAGGCCGAGCTAGAAATAATAAGATCAAAAAAGCTGCTGGAAGATGTGCAAAATGCTTCATCCGAAGTCAGCATCATCTCCACAAACACAGAAGGTATCATCACCTTATTCAATAAGGGTGCTGAAAAAATGTTAGGATATTCAGCAGAAGAAATGATAGGCCAGCAAAGTCCAGCCATCATCCATGATCCTACTGAAATAGAAGAAAGAGGGAAAGAACTCAGTTCCAAATACAATCAAAGCATCACTGGCTTTAAGGTTTTTGTATATAAATCTGAGATCTATGGGGCCGAAGAAAGAGAATGGTCCTATATCAGAAAAGACGGCACCAAACTTTTCGTCAGTTTGGCAGTAACCACCATGAGAAATACACATGGCGAAATCACAGGTTATTTGGGAATGGCCACCGATATCACTGAAAGAAAGAAGGCAGAAAATGCCCTATTTATTGAAAAGGCGAGGCTCAATGCTTTTGTCACCCACGCCCCTGCAGCAGTAGCTATGTTTGATACTGATATCAAATACATCGCATATAGTAATCGCTGGTTGGAAGAATATCAACTCCAAGGACAAGACATAAAAAACAAATCCCATTATGAAGTTTTTGAAAGCATTTCAGATGAATGGAAAGCCATCCATGCAAGGTGTCTCAAAGGTGAAGTAATCAGTAACGAAGAGGACGTTTGGAGACCTGATGGATGGGATCACGATCAATACCTGCGATGGGAAGTAAGACCATGGCATCAGTTTGACGGTACGATCGGTGGAATCATGATGCTGACCCAAGACATTACAGAAGCTTGTCTTCAACGGGATGAACTCAAAAAGGCAAAAATAATGGCTGAGCAAGCCAGTATTGCCAAATCAGAATTTCTGGCCAATATGAGTCATGAAATTCGAACCCCTCTAAACGGAGTAATAGGATTTACCGACTTGGTTTTAAAAACGGAGCTAACAGATACTCAAGCACAGTACCTTTCCATTGTCAACCAATCTGGCAATGCATTACTAAACATCATCAATGATATCCTTGATTTCTCTAAGATTGAGGCTGGGAAACTGGACCTAGATACGGATAAATGTGACCTTTATGAATTGAGTGATCAAGCCAGTGATATCATCACTTATGAAATTCATAAAAAAGGTCTAGAAATGCTGCTCAACATCCATCCGGACATTCCAAGATACATTTGGGTGGACAGTGTAAGATTGAAGCAGGTCATGGTTAATCTCCTTGGAAATGCCTCCAAATTTACAGAAGAAGGAGAAATTGAGCTGATGCTAAAGCCATTGGGAAAAATCAACGAGAACAACGAAATGAAGATTCGATTCTCTGTAAGTGATACAGGTATCGGGATCAAACCTGAAAAACAAATTAAAATATTTGAGGCATTTTCCCAAGAGGATATCAGCACTACCAAAAAATACGGAGGAACTGGTCTTGGATTGACCATTTCCAATAGTTTGTTGAAACTAATGGACAGTAAACTTCAACTGGAAAGTGTCCCTGGAAAAGGGAGCAAGTTCTTTTTTGACCTCAAAGTAAAATGTGAATATGGTGATCCAGAAGTATGGCAAACTGAATTGGGCATCAATCATGTCCTGATTGTGGATGATAATGACAATAACCGAATCATCCTAGATAGAATGCTCGCTCTGAGAGGAATAGCAACAGATCAGGCCAAAAATGGATTTGAAGCCATTCAAAAATTAATCGATGGCAATAAATATGATGTCATCCTTATGGACTATCATATGCCTTATATGAATGGCATTGAAACCATTCGAAAAATCAGAGAGAGTTTTGAGCATCAACCCATCATATTCCTACATAGCTCTTCAGATGATGAAAATATACTTAAAGCCTGTAAAGAGCTCAATATCAATATGAAGCTGGTTAAGCCCATCAAAATACAAGAAATGTATGACGCTTTGATGACCATCAATAGGAAGCAAGACCATAAAAAATCAAAATCTCAAAAAGCTGAAAAGAAGTCTATCTTTCCGAAAGACACCAAGATCATGATTGTGGAAGACAACAGCATCAATATGCTTTTGGCAAAAACAGTAGTAAACAACCTCTCCCCTTCCACTAAAATATTGGAGGCTCAAAATGGTATTGAAGCCTTGGAGTTATGCAAAAAGGATCTGCCTGACATCATTTTTATGGACATACAAATGCCAGAGATGAATGGTTATGAGGCGACCAAAGAAATTCGCCAACTTTACAATAAACACAACATCCTGATCATAGCCCTCACAGCAGGAAATATCAAAGGAGAAAGGGAAAAGTGCATGAATGCCGGGATGAATGATTTTATTGCAAAACCATTTGTTGAAGAGGATTTGATTAAGTTATTAGAGAAATGGGAGCTTAAACAATCACATGATTTAGTACAGAATTTTAAAGAATTGCCTTCACTAGCTGCTTTCGACATAGAAAATTTAAAGGAAATTTTAGGTTTTCCAGATGTAGAGAGCGAGATGTTTCAAATCATTTTAAAATCAGGTAAAAAAGAATTGATCAACTCCCGTGAAGACATCATTAAAATTCACAAAACTAAAAGCACAGGTTTGAGTCTAGCCGCTCACAAACTTTATGGATCTGCATGCACCATGAGAATGGACAGACTAGCAGAACTATCCGCAAAAATTGAAACTAGAAAAGAATATAACTTTGATGATCAGAATTTACTAAACGACATCGACGCTATTTTAAAAGAAATTCAGCAGGCTATCACTGCATTAGATCAATATATTAAAGACTAACCCCCCTAAATTTACCCGGCTGCGTCAATGTTGTATATTTGTCCTGAAAGTGAAGTGTTTTTGAAGCAGATAGTTAACGACTAATACGATTGCAGTAGAGAGCACCTTGGCGACGGTAGGATAGACATCACCAAATTCAACCAACAGTTTAAGAAGCACATAATCACTTCCTAAACCTTGCAGTACAACAATAAAATATTTACCTAATTGGGCTATAGTTTTAGTACCATTATTTCCAGCTATTTTAAATGCAAAGCATTTGCTAAACCAGAAACCAGTGGGTACCGTAATCATAAATGCCAATACTAAGGCCACGGAATAAGAAGCCAATGAATATCCCAAAACAACAAAACCCTCAATAGGTAATCCCCATTGGAAGAAGATAATAAACAATAGGATATTTAGTGCAGTATTGATACCTCCTACAGCCATATAAGCATAAACTTGGAAAGGAAGTACCTTCTTGAAAAGAGGATAACACAATTCCAAGAAACGTTCAATTCCCGTTCGTAAATATAAATCCATCGTTAGTTTAATCTAAAGTTGGTCAAACGATAAATATGACTTAGATACCATTCCGCAAGCTCACTCATAGGCAATCCCTTTGCAGCTGCATAGTTTTTATCCTCTATTTGCCTTCTCTTTTCAGGATTCTCAACCAAACTGGCTACAGCCTCTGCAAGACTGTCCGCATCATCTGTATTGAAAAAGGCCCCATCATACCCCTCTTCCTCCACCACTCGCTCCAGATCGTCTATTTTTGGCAGAATACAAGCCCTTCCGTAGGATCCAGCCTGATGCAGGATCCCTGAACTACCTGTGGTGGTCGTATATGGGAATACCACGAAGGTACTATCATGAAAAATATCAGAAACCGCCTCTTCAGGCACATATCCCGTATATTTCACATTTCGCATTTCCTTGTATTGTTCTTTTACTCCATCAATATAGCCCTTCACATTTGGGTTGTCAGTTCCTGCTACCGTAGCGGAAAAATTGAGTGAGGGGTACTTTTTTTCCAATAACTTTACTGCATCAAGCATTACCTCTACTTTTTTATAAGTGCCAAACTTCCCAAAAGCCATCAACTCTATTTTGGACAATGGCTCAAGTAATGGCTTTCGGTCAGGCAATTCAAAATTGCCATGTGGAAGCAATACCACATTGTTTTCTTTATACTTTTCCTTCAAAATGGTGACATATTGGGAAATGGTCACCCCTACTACGTCCGCTTGAAGGATAATTTTGGTCAGCTGCTCCCCTATCCAAAGGAAGAGTTTACCTTTCCATTTTTTATCTGCCATTCCAATGGTTTCCAGTTTGACAGTTTCCGTAATATTGTGCAAAATAACTACCGATGGAATTCCAATCAATCTGCACATCCATGGAGTAAACAAGCCGAGGGCTGCTTGGATTTTACCAGACCCAAAGGTCATAAACTGCAGATTACTCACAACAGCATCAGGTTTTAGTTCCTTCAGTTTTTTTTGAATAGACCAAGTGGCTTTCCAATCATTGAATTTCCAACAGGGTATAATTTCTATACCCGCGCAAGCATATCTTTCATAATCCGCATCATTGTCAAGATGATTGGTCAGAACATAAATCTCATCGATACCAGGTTTGCCAATAAAACTTCTGATAAGGTGATAGCCGTATTCATTTAATGTAACTTGGCTTGGCGGGTAAGGTGATACAAATGCAAGTTTCATGGTTACTTCAATTTTTTTGATGCAATAATTTCTTTTTCTTCTATAAATCTTATGCCATCTATTCTCCAATGGTCCCCTTGGTACAAAAAGACCATTGCCACAGTTGCCAGGGTAAACTTTTTTCCATTTTTTGGAAAATCATATTCCAAAACAGCAGAACTGTCAACCGCTGTGCAGACCAATCCATCAGTTGACCAGTTCATCAGATGTACATCATGAAAAAGATCTTTTCTTTTCACGCCATTATCCAAGCTGCCTGTATGTTGATTGGCCAATTGCTTGAACCAAGATTCTGAATAATACTCTTTACCGGTGATTACATCATTTGTTGAATACAAATGATTAAGATGGGCCCAGACACCTGAATAATCTTTTTTGAACTGTTCCAGTTGAAAGCTGTTAGGGACATAGGGAGAATGGACTGTTATTTCAACTTGTGTCTCATGCGCTTTAACAATCTCATCTTGCTGAAGAAATACTGGTAGAATAGATTCCTTGTATCTTCCATTTCCCATGAGGAAAAAGATGCTGCATACTAGACAAATCAACCCAATGAATAAGGTCTTCATCATGATTATAAAATTTTAATGATATTAGATTTTACTTGATAAACCATGGCCAAAACTTCATACCCATCAAACTCCCCTCTTTCAATGGTCATATTGGCCATACCGTCTTTAGCATAAATTTCTTTTAACCAAGTCTTAGTATCGTTTTTCAATATTATCTTGACCAAAGTACCATCAGCAAGCAAATTCCCATATCTATCTTTCATGGGGCCAACAATCAAATCATTGTTTATACTTCCTTCTTTCTCCTTTAGCATCAAGGGAACTGCAGTTGGACTTCCAGGCTGCACATAAAATGCCTTCAGGGGCTCATCATCGCTGGTTGGATAGACTCCAACTTCTTCACTAAGCGTTATGCTTCGTTCTTTAAACCATAAGTCGGAATCCACCTTCAATATATTTCCAATCCCATCGGTTTTATATACCAACTGTTGATGCATTAATACGGAATCAGTATTGACCGTTTTGGGAGACCTGAACTCTATCCATTTCACCTCTACAGTATCCACCTTTAACCATAGCGGATAATAAAAAGCGTGCTTTCCGTTACGTAGCTCAAGATTCGCGGGTCCACCAATTAAGTTCTTACCCATTGGAATGCTTAATCTCAATTTTCCCGATACTTGCTTTCCTTCTAGTATGATCGGTTGGGAGGAAGTAAAAAGAATTCCTTCCCATTCTTCTCCTTCTACCAAAAAGTTGGCAGTAAAGTCAGACAATCCGAAGATCTCTTTTTTATTAAGCCAAATGGGTTCAGGTATAGCTGAGCGATTACAGGCAACGCATAAAATCGCTCCAAACAATATGAATAGGAGATTCCTCATTGCAAATAAATTTCATTGGCCAAGAAGCCATGAGACATGATGCTGATGCCTTGATGTCTTACAGCTATTTCATCAGGCGATATAGAGAAATAATTTCTTTTCTGTCCATTCACATACAGTTTGATCAGGTCCTCTTCGAGCAATTTGGCCCGATCTTGAATCTTTTGAAAAGGCACTGTAAATTCCCTTTTTAATCCTGTGCGAATTGATCTTTGGTGAATGGCCAATTCCACTTTCCATATTCTTCCCAAGCTATCTTTCTCAGCAATTAAAAGCCCAGGAATATTGATTTCAGTGGTCAATTCATTGTATACTTCTGCAATTACTTTCATTTCAAAAGGTGCTTGCTCCTCTACTTCATAGCCAACAGTACCACCGTGTATATATCCTCTTTCACTGATGTCCGTGGCTGCTTGAAGGTCTATATTCACAATCTTCAAAGAATCCAAAGAGGAAGCACTGTCTAATCCTATTTGAAAATAAGTACTGGCTTTTGGAGAAAGGTTATAATGCATTAATGTACTTGGATAATAGTTCTCTTTAGTTCCGTTCCCGAAGGTAACAGTAGCCATCAGCGCTACATTAATGGGAACATCATCGGCGTTTAGAATTTCACCAGCGATGTGTTGGGATTCACCATACTGAACCAAATTGGCCTGAAGAATAGCGGCAAAAGGTTTTTTCACCCGGTCATCTTTAACCGTTGGAAAGCTGGAAATCACCCGCTTACCCATCTTTTTGAACAAAGTATAGGTATAGCTATGTACTTGTTCTTCAGGTATCTCCAATTCAAATTTTGGTGGAACAATGTACCATTGCTTATTTAGCCTAACTAAATCCAATGAATCGATTTGCTTTTGGTATCCTAAAGAAGTTCTCCACTGAGTATGAACAGCAACACTTACATTGTCTTCATCCGCCCTTAACTCCACCACAGCAATACTATCCAATTTTGCATAGGAAGGTAAAAGCCCTCCATCTTGAACCGACTTTTCCAATAGGTATTGATCCAGAGTGAAAGTCAAAGAGGGCTCAAAAAAACCATGTGCATTTTCAAATCGTTGAAAATCCAGTTCATTATAGAAATTGGCAATCGTAGTCTCTGGGTCTTTTTGTTGATCCACCAATAGTAATTCATAGGTTACATAGATCAAGAACCCAGTAAAGAAAAGTACCGGCATGAAAGAGGTAGCATATATCACAGATTTAGGATAATCTGCATCTAGGGGACCTTCAACTTCAAAGTACATCTGCTTTTTATATTTCACCATATAAAGCGTGGTGAGCAATGTCATCAGGATAAGACTACTGATTGGAATGATACCCCATGCGTATTTTAGAAATGGGTGCAGTTCCTTGGGAGTAATAGGCTTAATCGTACTGATATTACCTTTTTCCCATACCATGATGCCATTCTCCAATAGGATGTTTCTGCTCCAACCCGTATAATACAGTAAAGGGTCGTAAAAGCGGTCATTGCTGAAAACATACTTTAAATTGTACTTCTCAGCTTTGGTCAAGAAATCTTCCAAAGTGGCTAATCCTTCCTCCCCTAGATATTTGGCATTTTCCAAACGCTCTACTGGCCGGGAAGTCATTTCTGGAAGTCTTCTTGCGGAATGATAATTTCCGTCCACTGTGGCAGCCATGGTATTGGAACTTAACCAAGCCATCTGGTCTCCAAAACCTAGAGTCATAAAACGCCACCTCATGTGTTCATCTCGGTTGAGAAAATTGAGCATTGGCTGAATATCTACCGGCTTTGGCTGTAAAGGCCTAAAGCTGGCCAAGTGAAATATGTAGATAATAAATAAGATATAAGCCAATCCGTTTAACCCTGACAACACAAAGTGGACCGCTGTTTTATGTCTTTTGATCCAGAAACCCCTCACCGGTCCTGCCAAAAAGGACAATATGAATTTGGCCATAAAGGGAATGGCAATAATGGAAGCCCAAAAACCAAAACGGTCCAACGTGAGGATATTGAAGGCATGTTCTCCTAACATCATTTTTGGCAAGGGTGTAGTCCCTCCACTCCCTAGTAGTAAACAGCCATAAAAGGAAAGCAACCAACCGATAAAACGGGTCCTCTTGAAAATGCTGTAGGAAATGGCTGGCAATAAAGCAAAGATCAAGGCCAGAGGAATGACATAGAAAATCAATCCTGAGGAAGTTTGCTCAAAGAAATTGTCCCTAGATCCATGAGGAATCGATACTTGTGCAATTGGATCGGTTTTGCTCCAATACCAATAAGGAAATATCAAACTAATGGCCATGCTGATCATCAAAGTGGCAAATATGATAATGGGCCATTTCTTAGCCCAAATAGCTCTCAAAGCCATTTTGACAAAAGCCCAAGAAAACTTGGTGTTGCTCAGCGCTGATGACCCATCCACAATGCCCATAAACAGCAACGGAGCAATAAAAAAAACCATCCCAAAAATGGCTGTCACATGATGAGAACATATCACCACCGCCAAAAAAGAAAATGCCATAATCAGGTAAAACGGCTTGTTTTTGATCATAAACTGATACAAAAAAGGCAATGCATTCAGTAGGAAGGCCAAGCCTGTCAATGTGGGCAGCTGACCATAAACGTGCAAAGTTTCCACTATAGAAGACAATACTACGACCAATAAAGCAGCCACGCCTGCAGTAGTCTTATCGAAGAATATTTTTGAAAAACGATACACACCTACCACCAAAATCTCAAAGATAAAAATCCCCGCAATACAAAATGACACCTTTAAGGGAAACACCTTACTGATCAACGCTATCATTTGATGCAGCAGTGGAGGATAGCTTACGGTTAAGAAGCCTGTATACCAGCGATAGTCCCAAGGCTCAAACCAAAACCTTGAATAATGATCTGCAAAGAACATATGCACATACGCATCATAAGTCTGAGGCAAGGTAAAATATCCAATTACCCCATGTGTCAGCAATGCTATTGACATGGCTATCAAGAGTAATTTCTTACCCAAATAGTCATTCCATATGTTTTGCTCTATCCTACTCAAGGTTTTCTTGGTTTGAGTTACTGCTAGGTGAATGTTATAAGTAAGTGTTGCCTTTGACTTCTTTTACCAGGCTCACATAATCTTTTATTTCCTGTTCTTTGTCCTTACTGCAGACAAGAATGGCATCTGGAGTATTGACAATGATCAAATCCTTCACCCCTCCGACTACCATCAGCTTTTTGTCATTGGAGTGAATCATGCATCCTGAAGTATCTTTGGTGATAGTATTGAAATTATTGACTGCATTATTCATGGCATCCTTATTAAAGTTTTCATAGGCACTACTCCACGTTCCCAAATCATTCCATTTAAATGAAGACGGAATCACATAGACATTTTGGGCATGCTCCATGACAGCATAATCAATTGAAATAGCGGCACATTTTTGATACACTTGCTTGATGGCCTCCACCTCGTTTGAGGTATTTAATTGTCTGGCTGCTTTACTGAATAGCTTAAACATAGCCGGTTGAAATTCTTCCAACGCTTTCAATAAAACGGATGCTTTCCAGATGAATATTCCAGAATTCCACAAGAAATTCCCTGCTTCTAAAAACAGCTCAGCTGTTTCCTTATTCGGTTTTTCAGTAAATTGATAAACTTCGTGAACTTCTTCATCCCCCACCATTTCATGACCGTAATGAATATATCCATAACCAGTATTAGGATGTGTAGGCTGAATTCCCAAAGTAAGGAAGACATCATATTTGGACGTAAAATGTAGACCTGTTTCACAGTGTTTCCTAAAGAGCTCATCGTCACCGATCAGGTGATCAGATGGCGCAATGATGAGATTTGCCTCTGGATTTATTGCTTGTAGCTTCGTAGAAACATAAGCGATACAGGCAGCCGTATTTTTACGCTCAGGCTCTCCTAAAATATTTTCTTTGGGCAGTTCTGGAAGCTGATCCTCCACGATAGTAAGGTAATCATCAGCCGTGATCACATAAATATTTTCCAAAGGGATAAATGCATTGAACCTTCTTAAGGTAGCCTGAATGAGGGTTTCTCCTGTATTCAAAATATCCAAAAACTGTTTTGGGTAATTAGATCTGCTGATAGGCCAAAATCGACTTCCTATCCCTCCAGCCATAATAGCCACATAGCTATTGGATTTATTGTAGTGTTTGGAATGTTTCATGATCTTATCTTTTAAAAGGTCTTATGTAAATTTGGATTCATTAATTGAAAGCTCTAGTCGGGGCCGCAGCCCCGATCAAAGCACAGCTTAAAGTGTAATTGAATTGTTAATTATTGGGTGATAAGTCAACTTTTCCATCGTACAGCTTTAAGTGTTTATTCTCAAGAGAATTGAGGGTGATCAACTCGCAACTTTTTTTGACATTAGTGGTGCAGCATCTGATTTGGAAACCATGGATGGCGACACGCGATACGTGTAATAGAGTTGGAATAATTGAAAGGGTATTTTAAAAGAGTCTTTAAACTTTAGTTTAGAACCTCCTATTTCAGTCCACTGCATCAACGGAAATTCCAGTACACCTCTTTGCAAGGTGGTCTTTCCGAATTTTTGCTGTAATCTCAAGAAAATTTCCACATCAAATAACCAGGGAGTCTTGAAGGGCTCTGAAAATAAATAAGGCACTAGACTTCTGTGAAATATCTTTGCACCACATTGAGTGTCTTGAAAGTTGGTTTTCAAAATGCTTTTTATGGCTCTCTTTACAATGTTGCTCAGTAAAGATCTATTATCATCTCTTTTAATATCTGCTCCCAAACGTTGGATTCTACTACCCACTATAGCTCCGAACTTAGGATAGTTTTCTTTGTACATAGCCATCTGCAACCACTCTTCGGGTGTAGTAGCCAAGTCTGCATCCAAAAAGCCCAACAACTGCACGTTATGTTTTGAATGCATATAAAGCATTCCATGTCTAACGGCTGCTGATTTACCTCCATTTTGCTTTAGGTTCAGCACCACAATATTTTCAGGTGACTGTACTTGTATACCTCTCAATACTCCGGAAGTGTTGTCCTTGCTGCCATCATTGACAAAGCACAAAAGCACATCAGGGTTCATTTTGGCAAAAGTCAAAAAATGATGGTATGGAAATCTTTCTTCTTCATTGTAGCATGGGACTACAATCGCAAACTTTTGAAAATCTTCCTTGAGAATGTTGTTCATAACTAAATGGTTTAATTGTAAATCAATCTTTTAAATATGTAGGTCAATGTTTTATCACTGATGCCAAAACCCTTTACCCAATTGCAATGCCTAATTTTAAAATATTGATTTTCAGTATTTTAAAATATTTTAACCTTGCCAATTTTCCATATTCTGGAATACATTCTCATTTTTGCACAACACTTCATTTATATTTTTTCTATATTAGTTGACAGAATAGCCACAGTAATTAACTTTTATTTTGCCACATGAAAATGAATGGATTTCAAATTTTTATAGTCGAGGATGACCCTTGGTATGGACAGATTTTAGAGTACCATTTAGGACTTAATCCTGACTATCAGGTAAAGCGATTCGAAACCGGGAAAGAATTGATCAAGCATTTGCACCTCAAACCCGACTTGATCACACTGGACTTTTCATTGCCTGACATGGAAGGAGATGATTTATTCAAAAAAATACGTGATGTGCTACCGGATTTGCCAGTGATCGTAATCAGTTCACAGGAGAACATTGCTATTGCAGTAAAAATGTTAAAAATGGGGGCCAGTGATTACTTACTGAAAGACGATTCCACCAAAGACCTGCTTTGGAACAGTGTGATTAGAATCAGGGAAAATCAAAGCCTTAAAATGGAAGTAGAAAGTCTAAAGGAAGAACTGGGGCAAAAATTTACTTTTCAAAAATCCATCATCGGCAATAGCTCCTCACTTCAAAAGGTATTTACTCTTATTGAAAAGGCTGTCAAAACAAATATCAATGTTTCCATTTCAGGAGAAACAGGCACCGGAAAAGAAGTCGTAGCCAAAGCTATCCATTACAATAGCAAGAGAAAGAAAAAGAATTTCGTAGCCGTGAACATGGCAGCCATCCCCAAAGAGCTTATTGAAAGTGAACTTTTTGGTCACGAAAAAGGTGCTTTTACAGGAGCGCTTACCCGCAAAATAGGCAAGTTTGAAGAAGCAGAGGGTGGCACTATCTTTTTGGATGAAATTGCCGAATTGGACCTTAATAACCAGAGTAAACTTCTCAGGGTACTTCAGGAAAGAGAAGTTACTCGGGTAGGTGGAAATGAAAAAGTAAAGCTTGATGTAAGACTCATAGTGGCTACCCATCAAAATCTAGCCGAAAAGGTGAAAAGCAATGAATTTAGAGAAGACCTTTTCTACAGAATTATGGGTTTACCTATTTCCCTACCTCCGCTGCGTGAAAGAGACAATGACGTACTGATCTTGGCAAAATTCTTTATTGATGAGTTTACGAAAGACAATCAAATGGCTCCGATCAGTCTAAGTAAAGAGGCCAAAGCAAAACTTTTGAAGTACCAATATCCCGGAAATGTCCGTGAACTCAAAGCCATCATTGAATTAGCAATAGTCATGTCAAATGAAAAAGAAATCATGGCAGATGACATATCCTTTAATAATATCACAAAGGAGGATATGTTTTTATTGGAGCAAAAGTCTCTAAAAGAACACACCAAGGATATTATTAAATATTATTTGGAAAAGAACGATAATGATGTTTTGATCACGGCCAAACAACTGGATATTGGTAAAAGCACCATCTATAAAATGATCAAAGAAGGCGATCTTTAGCTTCTACTTTTTGGAATAAATTCCAATAATCGGAATAATCTCTTCAGGCCAGTATCTCCTAAAAAGGCCTCAGCCTCTATTAGCCATCAAATACAGTTTTGGCATTGTTTTATGTTATTCTAAGCAAAAGAATGACAATTATACGATGTACGGAATAGTTAATAAAGCAATCGAAGACCTGATCATCACCCAATATGGTGAAGAGAGTTGGGACAATACGAAGGAACAGATTAATCTTGATATAGATTTCTTTTTGATCAACCAGGTTTATGATGACCAACTTACTTTTCAATTAATTGAAGCAGCGGGAAATGTAATTGGAAAATCTCAAAATGAGTTATTGAAAGAGCTTGGAATTTGGTGGATTGTCAAACTTTCTAAAGAAAGATACGGCTCCTTAATGACCACTGGAGGACAAGATCTAAGAGAGTTTTTGATCAATCTCCCTGCTTTTCATACCAGGGTAATGATGATTTACCCGAAAATCCAAACACCTGAATTTGCCATTACATCCATTTCAAGAAACAATATTCAATTGCTCTACAAATCCAAAAGAGCAGGATTGGTGAATTTTGTATATGGAATGCTGATAGGACTTGCGAAGTTATTTAGTAGCCAAGTGAAGATCAATATCACCCCGGATCCTTTTCACCCAGAAAGGTCTGCCCTATTTGACATATTATGGATTTAGACTGATGTAATATGATCTCATTTAATTTTGAGCAATTTAACGACATCTTTCCTTTTTACATGCTCATTGGAAAGGACTTGAAAATTACAGCTTTAGGCAAAAGCTTAAAAAAATTATATCCTGAAATTCTCCACCAATCCTTTCCCGAAATATTTCAGGTGAAAATCCCTGTTCCAGCTAAGGAGCAATCAGCCGATATTTTTAAGCTAACCCATCAAATGGTCATCCTTAATTATACAGAGGATCCTCTGTTTGATTTAAGAGGACAATTTGAAGTCATTTCCGCTTCAGAACAATTACTATTTATTGGGACTCCATGGTTTAAGTCTATTGAAGAGCTTACTGAAAAATCCCTTACGATACACGATTTTGCAAACCACGACCCCTCATTTGATTTACTCCATTCCCTGAAAAATCAGGAAACTATTAGCCAAGACCTTAAAAAGGTCCTTGAAACATTAAAAAAACAGAAGAATGAGCTCAAAAAGGCCAGTAAAGAAATTGAAGAAACAGCTTTGTTTCCCTTGCAAAACCCTGATCCATTAGTAAGAATTGATACCCATGGAAGCATCTTACTGGCCAATCCATCTGCGTCAAAGCTAATATCCTATACCTACAAAAACAGGCATTATCCGCATAAGGAATTTTGGAAAACAATATCCAAGGAACTACAACTCAATGAGGAGAAACAGAGTTTTGAAATAGAAGCTGATGGTAAAGTCTATTCGTTTATTGTCATTCCAATAATAGAAAACAATTACTTCAATATTTATGGCAGGGATATTACTCCTTCCGTAGATGCAGACCTCGCGCTGAAAAAAGAAGTTGAACTTCAAAATATCCTGATCGATATTTCCTCAAAATACATCAATATTGAACTGGAGCATGTGGATCAAGCCATCCAAAAATCTTTGGAAGCTCTCGGAGAGTTTGTGCAGGCAGATAGGGCTTATATCTTTGATTACGACTTCAGTAATGAAACAACCTCAAACACTTTTGAGTGGTGCAGAGCAGGTATTCGGCCCGAGATAGACCAACTACAACAGATTCCTCTTGCCTATTTTCCGCAATGGGTAGAGAAGCATGCAAAAGGAGAACCTTTTTACATCCCCGATGTCTCATTACTTCCAGATGAAGGCCCCGATAGTTTAAGAGGGATTCTTGAACCACAAGGTGTAAAAAGTCTCATCACACTACCCATGATCAGGAACCATAAACTGATAGGTTTTATAGGTTTTGATGCTGTTTTAAAAACTCATGAATTTGAAGAAAAAGAAAGGAAGTTACTCTTTCTTTTCACACAGATGATTTTAAATATTACTGAAAGAAAAGACTCAGAAAGACACCTAAAGATTCAGGAAGAGAAATATCGGAATATCATTACCAACATGAACTTGGGCATTCTTGAAGTGGATAACCATGAAAACATCCTTTATGCCAACAAGCGTTTTTGTGAAATGGCGGGTTATTCTCTTAAAGAGCTTCACGGAGGAAAAGCTACTGATCTACTGCTGGAAAAAAAGGGCCATCAATTACTTGAAGAAAAGCGAAACTTGAGAAATCAAGGTATTTCGGACAATTTTGAGATCTCCGTTAAAAATAAAGCTGGAGAAAAGAAATGGTGGTTTGTTAGCGGATCCCCTAATTATAACGATGATGGGGAATTGATTGGTTCTTTGGGAATACACCTTGATATTACCTCTCAAAAAGAATTAGAAAAAGAACTGATCCAAGCAAAGGAAGACGCTGAAGCATCAACGAGAGCTAAAGAATTGTTTCTTGCCAATATGAGTCATGAAATTCGGACTCCGATGAATGCAATAACAGGAATGATCAATCAATTACGCAAAACAGTTTTAGATTCAGACCAAACCTTTTATCTTAATACTATTAATTCAGCTGCGGATAATTTGCTAATTATAATTAATGACATACTGGACCTATCCAAAATCGAAGCCGGTAAGCTCTCACTTGAGGAAATCGGCTTCGAACCTCACCATGTTCTGACCAGGGTCATGCAAGTAATGGGACATAAAGCTGAAGAAAAGGGTATTAAATTCACCAACTCAACATTTGACTCCCAAATTTCCAATGTCCTAATTGGCGATCCTTACAGGCTCAATCAAATTCTTCTCAACCTTATTTCCAATGCCATCAAGTTCACAGAAAAAGGAAATGTAGACATTACCTTCGAATTGATATCTGAACAAGATGATATTCAGAACATCAAAATAGGTATCTCGGATACAGGCATAGGAATGGAAGAAGAATTTGTTAAAAACCTGTTCAAAAAATTCCACCAGGAAGATTCTTCAATCACCAGAAAATTTGGAGGAACTGGTCTGGGCATGAGTATTTGTAAGGAATTGGTAGAACTCATGGGCGGTAAAATCACAGTATCGAGTGTCAAAAACCAAGGAACATCCGTTTTTGTCCTATTACCACTTCTCAAAGGAAAAGCGGAGAATTTACCAACAACAAAACCCAACACAGTTGACACCAGCATTTTAAAGGACAAGTTAATTTTGGTCACTGATGACAATGATATGAACAGATTGGTAGCCTCTACTATCCTTAGTAATTATGGCGCCAAAATATTAGAAGCAGACAATGGGATAAAAGCCATTGATCAGGTAGAGAAATTTCCAGTTGATTTGATTCTTATGGATATTCAAATGCCGATGCTGGATGGATTAAAAGCGACTAAAATCATCCGACAAAAAGAAATTACAGAAATCCCCATCATTGCCTTGACAGCCTTTGCTTTAAAGGGTGATGATGTCAAATTCTTGGATCAAGGAATGAATGATTACCTGGCCAAACCATTTGATGAATACCAATTATTGGAAACGACTTGTAAATGGCTAGACAATGATCTAAGAAATGATAAAGACAAAGCTGAAAGTATAAACAAAAAGCTTCCAGATTCGACGGAAAAGCTCTATGATTTGGAAAAATTAAAAGCCTTATCTCCAGGAAATAAGCTTTTCCAACAAAAAATGATTGATCTTTTCAAAACGCTTTCCTCCTCCTCCATGCAGGAAATCAAAGACGCTTATAAAAGTAGTAACCGAGAGCAAATCAAAAAAATAGCCCATAGGATGAAGCCCTCTATATCGAGCCTGGGTATCACTTCTATCCAACAGGACATTAGAAAATTAGAAGAAGGCAATATGTCTGATGAAAACATACAAAAGTCCATTAATAAAATTGATAAGGTGATTGAGGAAGTGAACCAAGAATTAGAACATATACAGTTGTAATTTGATAGTCTTATTAGGTTATTGATCTAAATTTGTAGGTGACGCGGTTTGCCTATATATTTTTTTATCTCCCTGAATATTCAACAACCTTTCCACTAACAAGATTATTTTCCAAAATTTGGAATATAAACACCTATAAAATCGACATAAACAGCTCATAAACGACATTTTCTTGATATGGCACGTGTATAGCATACTCCTTTCTAAAAACAGAATAGTATGAAAACACATTTAGAAAAAACCATCTTTATTGTCGATGACGATCCGTTTTGGCAATCTGTACTTTCCCAAGTATTATCTGACATGGGGTTCAAAAACATTCAGCTTTTCAATAATGGTAAAGACTGTTTGGACAACCTTCACCTTAACCCTTCATTGGTATTTCTTGATTACCAAATGGATGAAACAAATGGACTGGAAGCACTCCCCCATATCAAAAGCAAAAATTCAAACACCAATGTGGTTTTCTGTACTTCTTTTGAAGACCTCAATGTAGCCATTAGCGCAATGGAGTCTGGATCACACGAATACCTGCTTAAAAGTAGGGCTACTAAAACAGAAGTAACGCGAATTCTAACCAGTTTGAACTAATCAAAAAAGAACCTATTATGCCCTTTACTTTATCTCATCCAGTTTATCTTCTACCTTTTAAAAAAGCATTGAAGCCACTCTCTGCAACAGCACTTATTGTGGGCAGCATGGTACCTGACTTTGAGTTTTTTTTGAAAATGAAAGCAGGTGAAAATATTGGGCACCACCCTTGGGGAATTTTATTATTGGATATTCCACTAGGAATTATTTTATGTCTATTATTCCATTTATTGGTTCGAGACCTTTTCATCAAAGCATTACCTGAAACAGCCAAAAGCAAATTGATCCGGTATGTAGATTTCGACTGGTTAAGCTATTTCAAAAAGCATTCTGTAATGGTCATATTCTCCTTAGTGGTAGGTATCGCTTCCCATTTATTCTTGGATGCATTCACCCATTATGATGGCTGGGCTGTACTTCAAATACCATTATTAAGTATAACTGTCAAAATATTTGGAAAACCAGTTCCTTGTTACTTCCTCTTACAAATCATCAGTAGCATAATAGGTCTTTTAGGTATTTTTGTCTTTTATAAAAAGCTCCCTTCTACGTTTATCACTCCAACGTCTCGATCACCTTATTTTGCACAAATATTATTAGTAAGCGTGATCACCCTAGGTGTTCGGGCAATAGTATTGCCTGAGCATCTTAATTTCTGGGACATTGTCATGTCCACATTAGGAAGCTTAGTGTATAGTATGGTTTTGGTGGGAATACTCTATTCCTTAGGGAATAATCGCCGTAGCTACAAAATTATCCATCGAAGTGCTATCAACCCACTCTTCAATAGCAGACGATTTTCTATAAAGAAAAACAAGCTCTCTATTGGCATGATAAAGTTGATGATGTATATGAATAATTTCATTGATCCCGGAAAGGTCTACCTTTTCGACTTTCGTGGCATCCACATACACTTGATCAAACCCAGCATTGGACAGGTCAAAAACATGGTTTCTAAGTTCGACAACATCATTTCCGACAAAAGCAGCCGGTAAAATAAACTTGAGACAATCCCCTGGTTTGCCACTCATTTTAAAAATCTCTCTTGTGATATTCATTGGCTTAAGTTTAAATAAAAGTTAAAACAAAAATGAAGTATTTAAAAATATTAGTTGGTGTTTCATGGATTTTCCTTTCAGAAAACAGCTTTGCTCAAAATACAGTTGATCCTGTGCACAAGCAGGCCATTATAGAAGAAGCCAATGAATATAGAGCCCAGGGAGATTACAGTGGGGCAATTGTTTCATTGCAAAAAATCTTGGACGTTCTGCCCAACGATGCTTCCATTCTTTTGTACAAAGGAGACCTGCTATTGCAAAACAAGGATTTTAACCATGCTGTAACTGTTTATGAATCCATATTACCTTTGGAATATGAATTGACCACTACAAGGATAAATCTATCCTATGCACTTTTTATGAGTCATAAACCCAAAAAAGCACTAAAAATAGCTCAATCAGCTTGGGAAAATGACTCATCACATACCAATGCAATCATCAACTACTTCAACGCCATGCTTTGGAACCAAAAAACCAAAGAAGCCGAAAGTTTTCTTAGTGAACATGAGTCTTTGCTACAAGATGACCAATCCTTGGTACTAAAAGCCCGTTTGGCTTCATCAAGCGGCGACTATCAATATGGTCTGAAACTATATGACAGTTTGGTCAACAACTTTGAGAATAAACACTACGTTATGGAATATGCTGATATCCTTTTGGGCAAAAAGGAGTTTGAAAAAGCCAAGGATATTATGCAGGAAAATGAAGCCCTATTCAATAAAAAAGAACAGCAGACGTTTACCAATAAAGCTGTTCAAAGTGATAAACAAATGTTAGGTACCAATACTATTTATTTTAAAGATATTGGAAATAACATCAGAACTGAAAATGCCATCTGGTGGCAACAAAGTAGTCAGCTCAAATACCGCTTGGGAGCAAAAATAGGTACAGCCTCTGTAAGCTCTCCTGAAGAAAAAAAAACTCAGGTAAAATTTGCCCATTTCAGTCTTCAAGAAAGATGGGGCCTGGCTTTCACAGGCCAGACAGAATTACACTTTCAACAAGTGAAATCTTCCGATGGGAATACTTATCGCGGTCTCACGGGTCGTCAAACAGTAAAATTCCAACCTAATGACAGAAGAATGATTGGGCTGTATTACGATTCTGAAATCTTAAACTTTACAGCCGAAATACTCGATAAGGACATCAGAAGTCATAACATTGGGTATGTCACACATATCATGCTCAGTGGTAAGACTGGTATATATTCACAAGGCGGTTATGGTTTTCTAAATGATAATAACCAAAAAATGCAGCTATTCGCTTCCGTGTATCATCTATTGAGAACCGAACCAACATTAAAAGTGGGCTTGAACAGTTCCACCCTTCATTTTAAAGAAAGTGAAAACCCATACTATTTTGCTCCTGATAAGTATATGAGCGGAGAGGTATTTGCTGACTTCAGCACTTCCCTGCCGCAAATCAGTAAAACATATCTATCTGCACAAGGAGCAGTTGGTTCACAGAATATCGAAAGTCAAGGTTGGGATGCAGCCTATAGGTTCCAAATAGAACTGGGATACCGTTTTCCGGCAGTTGAAACTTCTCTGAACTATCAAACCAGCAACGTAGCATCCAGTACAGGCACAGGCTATAAATTCAACTGGTTTACATTCAAAGCAGCCTATAAATGGTAAAAAGTTAAAATTCAACCTATAAATACAATTAATCATGAAAAGTTACCTCAACATATTATCTGAAAAATTAAGCGCTCTAATTTACAATTTGGGCCAAATCCAAACCTCACCCGTAAGGATACCATCTAAATCAGTAAATGAACCATTGGAAGGATTTTCTAGTTTTTTGGAATAGATAAATCTAACATTTTCATAAATAAATTTGATCTTTAACGTTATAAACAATAAGTAACCAACTTATCTCATTACCGATGATATTCATTTATTTGCTACAAATAATCTGCATGACTGCATTTTCTTGGCTTGTGGGGCTAATGGTGAATGAAAATATCAAGAATACATCTTTTAGAGAAAAGTTTAAGCAATTTTCCCTAATCAAAAGTAACCGTTGGGAAAAGCTGCTGGGTGTGAAGTTATTTGGAAAATTGCTTACTTCTTCCACGATAAATTACTGGGAGTATCAAGGCAAATATAAAAGCGGCATCAAGCATTACAGTCTTAAGGAATTAGAGGATGACCGATTTGACTTGGAAATCGGTCATCTGATAGGTTTTGTTGCTTTAAACTCCTTGATTTTAATCAACATTTATTTAGGCTATACTACAACCTTTATCATTGGACTTTTCATAACCAATATTATCTTTAATTTCTATCCTTTTCTTTGGCATCAACGAAATAGAGTAAGGGTACAAAAGGTGATCAACTATCCAGAAAACCATCTTAAAAACCCTTCCGTCAACGAGCAGGAATAAGAAGCGCAAAACTTTTTCAAAAGACTGAAATTCAGTAACTTTGACAACCAACTTTTAGATTAAGTCGGTCTACTATTTTGTAGCTTTTATACACTTGTTTTCTTACAAGTTTAGAGAAAGAAAACCACCAACTATTTCTCTATCTACTACTCCCACTACTTTATGTAGTTAGCATTATTTCTGGCGTTTTTTAATTATTCCACTTACTAAAACGAAAACATCATGGCCAAGTCAAATCAATTGTACACCTATAGAAATGGAAAGAAACAATTCTTACTTAAAAAGGATGACCAATATGTAGTACGAGCTACACCAAAACAGCTTAGCAGAATGGGATTGGACAAACCGCTTCACCAGGTTTCTTCCGCCTCAACAAAAGTAGATGTGGATCCAGAGCATTTGGAAAACGAAATGAGCATTATCCGAAAAAATGCTGTGGCTCACCATGCCTATACTAGGGAAGAAGATGACAGTAGCTTTTTAATTACTGACAGGATAATCGTTACTTTCAAAGCACCAATTACACATGATCAACTAAGTGAGTTTATGGCAAAATATGCCTTGTTGCTTAAAAGAAAGTACAGTGATTTGGAGTATCTTTTTCAGCTTACCGATGAGACAGGAATGAACCCCATCAAGCTTGTAGTTACCATAACAGAGAAAGACAAAGATCTCGTGGAATTGTGTGAGCATGACCTCAACCATACCATTTCCAAAAGTAATATCGCCATTCCTATTGACCCCAACTATATTTCTCAATGGCACCTGCACAAAAGGTTAACAGACCAAGAGTTTGACATAAGATCTTCAGCCAATTGCGAAAATGCCTGGAAAGCCCTTGAACATTTTGGTGACAACAATGTAGTTATAGGAGTTACTGACGATGGTTGTAAGCTCAATCATCCAGACTTTGACTCAACAGGAAAGTTTGCCTCTTGGGGATACATGCAAGGACTCAACTTAATTCACCGTGATGCTGTCAGTGCCAATCCCGATAATATGTATGAAACTGGAGCTGACCATGGAACCAATTGCTGTGGGGTTGCTGCTGCTGAAGTAGATGCCCACCTTACTGTTGGGGCCGCTCCAGGCTGCAAGCTTTTGCCCATCAAATGGGAATCCAGTGGAAGTAGTTTGTACATCAGTGATGATAAGATTTTTACCGTTTTGGAATATATCAAAGATAAAGTAGACATATTGTCCAATTCCTGGGGAAGCTCTCCACATGGCAATTACGCATCTTTTGTGGTCAACAAAATTAAATCCCTTGCACAGAACGGGGGAAGAAGAGGTAAAGGAATAGTATTTCTTTGGGCAGCGGGCAATGAAAACTGTCCTATCAACTTCACGGGAAATCAAAATATTCCCTATACAAGCGGATATGGGTATGGTCCAACAGGATCAGTTCAATGGGTAGGTGTTCAAACTTCCAAAACCTTTAGTCACAATTTGGGAGGAATACCAGGAGTTATGTTTGTGGCTGCCTTGGCCAGCAATGCCCAAAGAAGTCACTACTCTAATTATGGTCCTGATATTTCGATTACTGCTCCTTCCAGTAACATCCATAAATATTACCGCATGTCTGTTCCCGGGATTGGAATCACCACCACCTCTGGCGATTCCAGTTTAATTGACAATGAGTTTGGTGGCACTTCAAGTGCCACTCCATTGGTGGCCGGAATAGCTGGATTGGTCATCTCTGCCAACCCAAACTTATCTGCTTATGAGGTAATTTCAATATTACAAAGTACCGCTTCCAAAGATCTTAATATGTCATCCTATGCCCGCACTCCACCAGCCAGTTATGACCCAGACACTTCCTGGGATATCTCTCCAGTATCACCATTTCACCAGGGAGATTTTACAGATCAGGGATATGCCGACGGAACTTGGAGTCCTTGGTTTGGCTTTGGGAAAGTGGATGCAGAAGCGGCAGTTATTGCAACCTTAGGAATGTTACCTCCTGCACCTTCCCCTCAAGAAGAAGTGGTGAATGTATCCTCCTCTCCTAACCTAAATATCCCTGATCGTGACGAAGCAGGCGTCCTTGATGAGATCACCATCAATGAAGCAGGGACTGTGGGTGGTTTATCCGTTGAAATTGATATTAGCCACACCTATATAGGAGATTTAAAAGTAGCACTATCTAGCCCAGATGGAACCACTATTCTACTTCATAATAGAAATGGTGGAGGAAGCAATGACCTGGAAGTAGCTTATAATGAGCAAAGTCTACCTGCGTTGCTAGCTTTTAAAGGAAAAGAAATCAAAGGGAAATGGAAACTTCAAGTCACTGACCATGCCCTTCAAGACATAGGTACTGTCAACAGCTGGCAACTCCGAATCCAAAAATCAACGCCTCAGCAAAACATAGAAGTATCAGAGTCACCTGGCATTAAAATTCCCGATAGTGATCCAATAGGAATATCTAGAGAATTAAATATTGATGAGACTGGTTTGATCCAGGAAATCGAGGTCAAACTAGATATCACACATACCTATATTGGTGACTTATTAGTCACCCTGACATCTCCCAATGGCACTAAAATCATCTTGCACAATAAAACAGGTGGTAGCAGCAATAACCTGATAAAGAACTTCTCAATGACCAACACTCCTATCCTTCAAAACCTAAAGGATGAAAATGCCAAGGGAAAATGGAAGCTCCATGTAGCAGATACTTTTAGCAAGGACATAGGCAAACTCAATAGCTGGGCCTTAAGTATGACCCTCAAATAACATAAACTACACGCTCTGATTCTTCTTAATAGAAGTTAATTAACTAATTTTTAGTTGTATTATTAAAATTTAGTTAGTAAATTCAGAACATGGAAGAAATAAACAGCAATGAAGAATTGATCATGCGTATTCTCTGGAAATTAGAGAAAGGCTTGGTACGGGATATTCTAGCAAAAATGGATGAACCTAAACCGCCATATACTACAGTATCTTCAATAGTCCGTTTATTGGAGAAAAAAGGCTATATAGGCCACAAAGCTTATGGCAAAACCCATGAATACTTTCCGTTAATTTCCCAGTCAGCCTATAAAAAATACCGCTTTAATAAAATGGTCAACCACTTTTTTGAAGGGTCAGCCAGTAATGTGCTTTCATTTATGGTGAAAGAAAAAAAACTAAGCGAGAAAGAAGTTGAAGACCTCAAGAGTTTAATTAATAGTTACGATAAGGAAAAGTAAGATGGAAAGTACGCTCATATATTTATTTGAAGTAAGTATTTGCCTGTTATTAGCCTATCCTGTTTATTATTTGGCGTTTTCAAAATTGACCTTTTTTAATGTTAATCGGCTTTGTATTCTATTCCTGATAATTGCCAGTCTCATCACTCCACTGCTCTCATTTGATTTTCATGAATCAGCTCCAACCAACACCTCCTTCCTTCTCCAAACGAATTTATCCAGTACTGTATCTGACAGAATAACCTTGAATGGAAAGCTCGAAACTACTTCAAATTATCTTTTTTGGTTTTCTATGATATACCTTTCAGGAGCTATTTGGGCATTTTTTAAGCTCGGCTATCAACTCAAAATGATATTTGACAGAATCAAAGCATCATCATTGGAGAAAAAAAATGGAATTACACTGGCCGTCCACCCTAAACATCAATATGCTTCTTTTTTTAGATACATATTCTTTCCAGAACCTTTGAACAAAACGATTGAAAATCAACAAGCTTATTTACATGAATCCGTTCATGTTCAAAAACGCCATAGTTGGGATGTGCTGTTTCTAGCCATATGCAAAGCTGTTCTATGGTTCCATCCTATGATCTATCTGTTTGATAAGTCCATCAAAGAAGTACATGAATTCGAAGCGGATAAAATGGTCTCCCTAAAGTATTCTACCAGCCAATATGCTAGACATTTGGTGGAACTGGCCAGTCAAAAAAGCTCATTAGCAATAATGCACAATTTCAATTATTCACCAATTAAAAACCGAATTATTATGATGAACAAAACGAAATCAAACCAGTGGCAGAAAGCCCGATTTCTCTTATTGATTCCAGTTTTGGCAGTAATGTCAATGCTGTTTTCATTCGATTCCAATATGGATCAAACTAAAAAACTGACAGGAACTTGGACTGGCACCTCCTTGGAGTTTCAGCAATCAGCAGGTCCTGATATCAAAGCCATGATAGAAGGCGGCAAGGATCTCCACATTAATGGAAAACTAACCTTAAACAAAGACTTCAGCTATGTCATCAAAAATCCTGCGGGAGAAACCAATGGAAGTGGGAAGTGGACGGCCAAAGGCTCCGATTCTTTTACCACTATTGATCAAAACGGTGAAAAAACCATTTATCAGGTACTGACCCTTGAAAGGGACAAAATGACCACAGCCCATCAGGTTCAAATGGCAACTCCCCAAGGAGAAGTAAAAGGAAAGATTATTCTAACTTATAGGAAATAAAAAAATTGCTTAAATCAACTAATATTAAGTTATGTAACTTAAAACAAAAAGCACTTCAGTAAAGTGCTTTTTGTTTTATATCCCTCCTCTACTCCCTAAACACAAACACCCTTTAAGTCCTACTTCAATTACATAAAACAGATGTTCATTTAAAGTTTGATATTTGTATTTCAACTGATTTTTTTTATATTTATTCATATGTACTTTTAATAATTAGAGTAATTTTTAACTACCCGTCACCCTTTAAAATTTTTGTTTCATATTAATCTGTTTTACGATGAAAAAGGTATTGTTTAAGGTCCTTTTGCTATGTGCATCTATAGCTCAACCTTACTATTCAAACGCTCAGGAAAACCATTCCGCTTTGAAAAATTATTTGGAAAAGCCCAATCCAGAATTTTATGTAGAATGTGTTCAGACCGTACAAAAAAATAAGGTCACACAATATGAGTTTATCCTTACTTCCCAAAAATGGAAAGACTATACGTGGAAACATAGACTAGTAATTCTCGCCCCCAATAAAACCAAATACCAAAAAGGGCTTCTTTATATCGGGGGAGGAAGTCTAGAGCAGGAAATCCCACAAATGAGAGAGCGGGATGATCAACTGATCAATGAACTGGCCAAACTTTCCATTGAAAATCAGACTATTGTTTCGGCTGTTTTTCAAGTTCCTAACCAGCCGCTCTTTGATGGAAAAGTGGAAGACCAAATCATTTCCTACACCCTACATCAGTATCAGGAGACAGAAGATGAAGAATGGCCCTTATTATTTCCCATGGTAAAATCTGTACAAAAGGCCATGGATGTAGTTACCCTATTCACAAAAAATCAATTAGGTCATCAAGTGGACAGATTTCTTCTCACAGGGCTGTCCAAAAGAGGCTGGACCACTTGGCTAACTGCCGCTCAGGACGAAAGAGTCATTGCCATTGCTCCTATGGTAATAGACGTTTTGAACATGCCTGTAAGTTTGCAATATCAAATAGAGATGTGGCAAGACTACAGTCCTGAGATACAAGACTATGTCAATCTCGGTATCCCCCAACAATCCAATTCGGAAAAAGGGAAAACTACCATTTCAATGGTAGATCCATATGCCTATAGGCATCAATTGACTGTCCCTAAATTAGTCTTTGTAGGTACTAATGACCCTTACTGGCCGGTTGATGCTGCAAAAAACTATTGGAATGACCTACCTGGGAAAAACAACCTCATCTATATCCCTAATGTAGGCCATGGATTAGGCGATGGCACCTCAGCTTTTCAAAATTTAAGTGCCTTTCTAGAGTTTCAATGCAGAGAAAAACCCTTGCCCGCCCCTACTCTCGAACTATTGGAAAATACAGGCCAATCTGTCAAGCTTTCAACTAAATTTGATGTGCTAAAGCCGAAGAAAATTGAACTTTGGGAAGCCTATTCCGAGGAAGATATGGATTTTAGGGATGAACGATGGTCAAAGCATAAAATCAAAGATCCCAACACATCTGTTTCCTTACCCTCCAAAGGGCAAAAAACTTTTTATTTCGCCTATCATTACACCACAACAAATGGAAAACCCTATTACATCACGAGTAATATGATCAGATGTGACAAGTATGGTGTAATCAAATAAAAAGAGGCTGTCTCAAAACAAGAGTTAAAAAAGTTTGACAGTCGATTTTAGCCAATAGAGGCCGATTTTCATTAATCGGCCTCTATTTTTCTGACCCAAGGTCAGTTTGACTCTGGTTTTT
>NZ_JACYTQ010000020.1 GCF_014841125.1 Echinicola arenosa | reverse complement strand
TGTTGAACGAATCCAGCTAAAGCAGGAAGCCGGCATGATTGTCCGGATCTTCCTAAATTAGCCTTATCGTAAATTTTAACATTTTAAGCTATGAAAAAAAAGCCAGACCATCATTGGAAAGGCCATTGAAAATGTGCCGGGTTTTTCCCTGCAGTTCAAAAGGCTGAGAAGATCAGTGGCGATTTCCGGCAAGAGCGAAAGCACCCTGACCAATTATGCCCGTTGCCTCGCCCATATGGGGCTTCACCTCAACTGTGACCTGTTGGCCCTCGATGATGAGGCGATACAGGATTACCTCCATTACCTCAAGAGCAGGCACCATACCCCATCTGACAGCTTCTTCAAACACACCGTCTATGGACTTCGCTACCTGTTCCGCATCTTTGACCGTAAAGAAAGCAGGGTAATCCTGCCATCCATCGAAAGGGCCAAGAAGCTCCCCGTGGTCCTTAGCCAACAGGAGGTGAGGAAACTGCTCAAGGCCCCAAAACTGCTCAAGCACCGGTTGGCCCTTGCCCTGATCTACGGTTGTGGATTACGCAACTTCGAACTCTGCAAGCTCAGGATCACCGATATCGACCTGGACCGTAAAATGCTCCATGTACGGGAGGGGAAAGGGAGAAAGGACCGCTACGTTCCCCTCTGCGAGCTTTTGGTCCGGGGCATCAAAACCTATCTGAAAGCAGAAAAGCCATCTGTATACCTTTTCAACGGCAAGGACAGTTCAGGAAAACCCGTACCGCTTAGCGCAAGGGGCGTACAATGGGCCGCACGGGAGGCAAGAAGGGCCAGCGGTATCCGCAAGCAGGTCACCGCCCACTGCCTGCGCCACAGTTATGCCACCCACCTGCTCGAGATGGGAACAGACATCATCACGCTCAAGGAACTCCTTGGGCACGTGGACATCAACACCACACTGGTCTACCTCCATGTGGCAAGGGTCGGCAGGAAGGCCCCGTTCAGCCCACTGGAAAAACTCTATGGGGCTTAGGCAGCCCGCCGTACAGCTCGCCGATATCATCAGGGCCTACCGCAACGACATTCCTGCCATTGCTTCCAATGCCTGGAAGGCCCGTACCCTCTATGCGCTGATGCGTTGCAGGACAGCGGAGATGGGCGGGCATATCGACCGCTGTGACAACCCGGAGTGCAACAGACTGCACATCAGTTATAACAGCTGCCGGAACCG
>NZ_JACYTQ010000002.1:1080532-1094080 GCF_014841125.1 Echinicola arenosa | reverse complement strand
TTTTTCCATGATACTATTTAATTAATGATAAAACATGGAATGAATTTAGTGTAAGCAACTGATATTAAACCTATTAAAGCTTTAAAAATCAAACAACTACCGACGTAGGAGGTTTTGTTCAACGAGTGGCTAAACGCATTGCGTTTATATCTCTTATATTTTGATTTGAAAACCTACAACTAATAATTTAAATATCCAATCCCTCCAAAGGACTTTTTATACTGGAAAACCCCTTCGTCGTTACATGGGTGTAAATTTGAGTGGTTTTCGGACTTTCATGCCCTAGCAAACTTTGAATGTACCTTAAATCCTTTGCTTAAAGTGGTCAGAAGTTTGAAGCCTGAAGACCGAAGCAGTTGATATTTTAATCAAAACGAACATTTCGACTCGCTTTTAATCTTTACTGGTGCCATTGCGGATATACTTTAAGTGTAATTTTAGTTTTCATAATAAAAAATTATTGCGCATAAATTAAAAATGAGAGATATATGCGCATGTTTATGATCAGTAACCTTTTAAAAATACAAACTTTCCAAGACTTCTAAAAATTCTATGGGCCAAGCCCTTTGCGCCCTGACTCCAGCTCTAGTTATCAACAAAAATTCCCAAATCCTTCCATTTACAACGATACTGTTTATCCAAAAAACATATTGCAAATACGGATCAGCACGGAAGGATTAGAAAAAACCTTTAATATCTCCAATATTGCCCATGTACAACATTAGAATAGTTTCATCCACAGTTCCCTCCTAAGCTTGCTGAATATCCCACCAACTTTTGGCGTCATTAAATAGGGATAAAGTCATGACTTGCTAACAATAAGTCTCAATAAGTTATGCCGTTTCCCTACACCAGTCAGGCATCAACCTTACCCTTCTTAGGGATTGATCAGGGAACAATTCCAAATTATCTTCGGATTCCACTCGGGTATTTCCGAGCTTGATCCGAAGGTGATCCGAAGGAGATCCAAGAGTGATCCGAAGAATATTCTGTTTTCCCCCAAATGGAAGTAAAGCCAGTGTAAGGACTATAAGGGAGTTGGAGGTAATAAGACGGGTAGATATAGGTAGGGAGCTTGTGTAGATATGTGTCTATAGCATATAGTGTTTTTTGATCGCCCATGTTCCAAACAAAGATCCCATCTAGTCCTCGTTTGTACCCTAAATCCGTAGGTATGCTACCAAAAAAGCCGCATCAAATATACCCGAAGCAGCTGCCCAATAAATCAAACCATAGGATTTGCAGTACACCCATGAAATAGGTTCACCCACAAAAAAAGGCATCAGCTTGAAACAGCTGATGCCTTATCTTTATTCATCGAATCTTGGATCAATCATCCAGGGTATCTTTCCAACCTTTCAACTCCACATCCCTGGCGGTTTCTTCCACCTTTTCCTTCAGTTCTTTCTTAAAACTATCCATGCTTTCGGCCACCTTGGCATCATAGGCACCTACGATGGAAGCGGCCAAAATACCTGCATTTTTGGCACCGTTTAGGGCTACCGTGGCTACAGGAATTCCTCCTGGCATCTGAAGAATAGAAAGGATACTGTCCCAACCGTCAATGCTGTTGGAAGACTTGATCGGAACCCCAATAACAGGCAATGAGGTCAGGGAAGCGACCATGCCAGGAAGATGGGCAGCCCCCCCAGCACCTGCTATGATTACTTTGATCCCTCTCTGGCGTGCGCTCTCTGCATAGTCGATCATCCTTCTGGGTGTCCTATGGGCAGACACGATGGTCAGCTCATAACTTACCCCCAATTCTTCCAATGCCTTCGCCGCATCTGACATAATAGGAAGGTCAGACTTGCTCCCCATGATGATTCCTACCTGTTTGCTCATAACTTATGCTTTTATCTTAATGATTTCTTTTACTTTTAGTGCTTTGGCTTTCAAGGCCTCCACATTTTCCTCCAAAATAGTCACATGTCCCATTTTTCGGAAGGGCTTGGTGATTTTCTTGCCGTATAAATGGATATATACGCCCTTTTCCTGCATGGCCTCGTCCATACCTTCCACCAAAGCATCGCCCGTAAAGCCATCTTCTCCCAGTAAGTTCACCATCGCTGCAGGCATTCTCAGTTCACTGTTGCCCAAAGGCATCCCCATTACCGCTCGCAAATGTTGCTCAAACTGCGATGTAAAGTTCGCTTCGATGGTATGGTGTCCACTGTTGTGGGGCCTTGGCGCCACTTCATTGACCAGGATTTCTCCTTCCTTGGTCACAAACATCTCCACGGCCAAAATCCCGATCATATCCAGCTTGGTAATGACTTCTTTGGCTACTTGAATCGCTTCCTCACTGATTGCATCTGATATTTGGGCAGGGGCAAAAAGAAACTCCACCAGGTTGGCAGTAGGGTGGAAGGCACATTCCACAGGAGGAAAGGCATCCAGTTCTCCTTGCTCATTTCGTGAAACGATCACTGCAATCTCCTTATCGAAATCCACCAATTTCTCCATCAAACTAGGTGCTTCAAAGGCTTTGTCCAAATCAGCTGCTGTCCTCACCACCTGCACACCACGACCATCATAGCCTTCTTTTCCCAACTTGTTTACCGCTGGTAGAAAATCTGCATTGGCCAAGACGGCCTCTTTGTTATCCGTCAGGATAAAGTCAGCTGTAGGGATTCCCTGCTCCTTATAAAATTGTTTCTGCTCTCGCTTGTCCTGGATCAATTTGATGATATGAGGCTGGGGAAAAACTTTTTTGCCTTCTTTGGCCAACTGCTCCAGCGCATCGGTATTGACATTTTCTATCTCAATGGTGATAATATCACAGTTTTGACCAAACTGGTAAACCGTATCATAATCCGTCAGCTTCCCCTGGGTAAACGCTTGGCAAATGTGCTTGCAAGGCGCATTGGCATCAGGATCCAAGATATGAATGTCAATATTATAACTAATGGCGGACTGGATAACCATACGGCCAAGCTGGCCTCCACCTAAAATTCCTAAAGTCTTCTGCTGATAATTATCTTGCACTTGTAGTCTTTTTTTGAGATGATCCTGCAAAATTAACATAAAAAAACGCTAACCTAGACCTAGATTAGCGTTTTTTCATCCTTACAGTTACTTTAGACCGATCGGCCACCGATAAGTCTGAAAAGAATGGCGATAATGGCCAATACTAATAATATATGAATTAAACCTCCGACACTATAAACAAAGGCACCAAATACCCATCCGATCAATAATATGACTGCGATCAAATACAATAAAGAGTTCATAATTTATGGTTTTAAGTGAAATAATTGATTTACAAAGTATTATAATCAATCAATGTGCCAATTTCTCTCAAACCATGATTAATATTGAAAACGGATGCCCATTAATTCCATCAATTTATGGGCATTGAAGCTTGGACAAGGCCCTTTTTTGATTTTATAATCAAATAAGATTTCATTGTCTTTTATATCGCTATGAAAGCTATAGTTAACTAATGTAGGGATTTTATTATCCAACTCAGACAACTCAATATCATGCGTGGAAATGATTCCCTTGCTATGGCTTTCGGCCAACTGTTGTATCAGCGCTTCACTCCCCATCACCCGGTCTGTGGTATTGGTTCCCTTGAGAATTTCATCCAGCAAAAAGAAAATGGGAAGCTGTTTTTCGGCCTGATCAAGCAACCCTTTGATCCTTGCAAGCTCTGCATAGAATGAACTGACACTTTCTCCCAGGTTATCGGTATTGCGCATACTGGTAAAAAGCTGAAATGGCCCAGTTACAAATTTGGCGGCAAAAGGACTAAGTCCCAAATTGACCAAAACCAAGTTGATGCCCAAAGTCCGCATAAAGGTCGTCTTTCCAGACATGTTGGAGCCTGTGAGTAGTACCGTCTTTTGATTTTCTTCCATCTTGAAATCATTCCCCACGCAAGTTTCATGGCGTAACAGGGGATGCTTCAGGTTTTCTACCTCCAATGATAAGCTATCCGTCCAATCCACCCGGCAATCCAGTTCTTCCTCATTGGTAAAGGCTGCCAAGGAAACCAAAACCTGCCATTCCTGAAAAACCGTTTCCCAGGCTTGCATATGGCCCGCATGTTTTTGCTTCCAACGCTCCAACCTAAATAGCGCGATAAAATCGATCCAAAATAGTAGGTTAAAAATCAGGTAAATCATATTGATGCGATTTTGCACCATAAAACTTCTCTGCTCCAGGGATTTTAGCGCCACAGAGGCTTTATAAGACTTTTCAAAAACCGGGCTTTGCAATTTTTTAAGGTAAGGATCATCAAATGACAACTTCTCCAACTCCCTGGCCCAAGCGGTCAGGGTCTTTAAATCCCCTTCATCAGGCATGACTTTGCTAGCCCGTAAAAGCGGCTTAAAAACCATCCCCAATGCCAATAGCCCCAGTAAAATCCAAGCGCTGATATAGGCAATGGACCAACCGGCAAATAACCAGGCAAACAATAGCAAAATGCCCACTGATGGCCCAGCGACCATAGGCAGAAAATAAAATGATTTCCACGCTTGAGGCTCTTTAAGCCATTGGTAAAAAGCCTTTTTGGACTTCTCTTCCTTCATAAAAGCCTTACCGATAGCTTCGAAATTCCTCACAAAAACCTTTTCTCTGGAAAGCTCCCGAATCGCTGGAAAACGCTTTTCAGCTAATTCCGGATCTACTTGTGCCTTCATCCAATCAGCCAATAATGCTTTTCCTCCTTCACCCACGGTATGGTCAATCAGCTGAAAAAGGGAATGATCCCCAAATAAATCCAGATCATTACAAAAAGGGTGCTGCTTATCCTTATGAACCTCTCCCTTATCAAAAGAAGAAAGCTCTCTGTTTTGTCGCAAAACAGTATCCTTCTCCATTTGGAGAACCGCTTTGAGAAAGGCCTGACGATCCTTTTGCAGGTTAAACAACAGGATAAAATAAATGAAGAGGGCACTGAGTGGGAAGAACAATAGCAGGAGCCATTTGATCTCTGTAAGACCTACTATCAGGACTGCCCCTAAGGCAAAGAATAAGACCAACCGGCTTAGTGCCAAGCTGGCCATTTTTTGTTTGCAAGTCCGAAGCTCTTCTGTGGCGTTGGTGGTTCTAAAGTCTACGGTCATATGCCAAATATAGAATCTTTTGGTTTATTCCAATGAAAAATTAATGACTTGTAATCAGGGCTTTATTACCAAAACAGGTAAAAAACAAATAAAGCCCTAATTATAACATTTTTCCTATGGCTTAGTCTAGTTCCGATAGATTCCCGTATCCCCTCTTTCTAATAAAGGCATCAGTTTTTCCACCACCTTTGGCTTTTCGGCTGATATGTTTTTGGTCTCATAGGGATCTTCCTGATGGTCGTAAAGTTCAATTTCGGGGGCTTGCTTTCTGAAGTATTTTGTCATTCTATAACGCGGTGTCCTCAATGAAATACCATTTTTGAAATAGCTGTAAGCTGTATTCCTCCACGTAGCTTCTTGGGGCTGATCCATCAACGGCTTCATGCTTTCTCCATCTACCTCATAGTCCATTTTTACACCTGCCAACTCCATTAGGGTAGGGTAAATATCCGTGGTACTGACTACCTGCTCAATGTTTCCGCCACCTTGCCCTGGACGTTTGATCATCAACACACTTTGCAAGGCCACATCAAAGACAGTATGTTTTCCCCAAGTCAGTTGGTCTCCCAAATGCCAACCATGGTCACCCCAAACCACCACAATGGTATTTTCTGCCAGACCTTGTTTTTCCAGTTCATCCATCAATTTTCCTACTTGCGCATCCACATAACTCACCGCTGCCAAGTAACCGTGACGTAACTTTCTGGCATAGGTATCTGACACAGCGCTGTCCAAACCGGCTTTTTCCTCTCCAAGCAAATACTGGTTCAGCTCTCCACTGGCTTGTAAACTTGCCTTAGAAGAATTTTCCGGAATAGCAGCAAAGAGTGCCATAGGAATCTTTTCCTCCTCATATAGGTCCCAATATTTTTGCGGAGCAGTAAAGGGTAGGTGAGGCTTAAAAAAACCAACACCAAGAAAAAAAGGCTGGCCTTTTTGCTTCAGCTCTTTTAACTTATTAACAGCTAGGTTGGTAGTAAGGCCGTCTGGATAACCTTCATCATCCACATCTGCGGACTCATAAGGCTTCACTTGTTTTTTCATGCCATTTCTATTGCTTCCATCTGCATAGCCAAAGAAGGCATTGTGTCCAGTACCCCACTTTCCTGCATCAAAAAGCATCTCGTCCCAGCTGTTGGGCAATTCGAGCTGATTGCTTCTTGGCTCATTGTAACCATACACATAACCATCAGGATGATGGGAGATTTTGCCCATTCCCACCGTATAATAACCATTGTTCCGAAGCGCATGAATGAAGGTTTCTGGCTTTGCACTCGGCGCGCTATCCGATGCTATAAATTTTTCTGAAATTTCTTTAGCAGCAACCATATTGCTGAGATCGCCCCCATCTTTTGGAAGTTGACTGGTAAGAAGATTATACCTGGAAGCTCCACAAGTAGGAACTGTTACATAATGGTTTCTGAACAAATAGCTTTCTCTGGCCAACTGATCTAGGTTTGGAGAGTGGACATAATCTTTTCCATAGCAGCCCAGTTCAGGCCTAAGGTCATCTATGGCAATAAATAAAATATTAGGAGGAGTCGCTTTTTCAGAGCAGGCTATCAGGTTCATGGCTGTCAATATCCCTACTATGGAATAAGTCAATCTCATTGGGCACTTCATAAAAGAAAATTTAGGTTAACCGCCCAAATATAATCAAGATCATTGGATTGTTATTTTAGCTTCTAATGGTATAAGTCAAATGAATATACAGTGAAGCAACTATTAAATTACTTTTTCAAATTATTAAAAGTGCATTTCGTTGTCATTGACCCTTAAAAAAGTTATATTTAATAACACACGAATCACTGAATACCAACGCCTACAATTTGGACAATTACTTTTTTACCGGCCCAAGGCAAAGCTATTTGCTCATAAAGACCATTATACTCTTTTGGGGCATAGTGGGGGTGGGCTTTCCATTTCTCGCTACCGCCAAAGTGGAAGAGGAAAAGAGTTTTGTCAATTTCATCGAAGTCCAAGCAAAAAGTGTTGACCGTCAGATTCCTGCTTTAAAATACCATAACGGTATCTTTCCTTTCTTCGACTATGAAAATTGGTCTGCTGAAACCAACCTTCAGCTTCCCGTCAATACTCCTGCTTCTTTGATAGTTACATCCTCTGAGCAGGATAAATTTGTGATGGCAAAGGTCATAGGGTTGGCGCTCTTTGGACTTTTTCTTATTTGGGGCTTTATTTGGGTAAAAATAATTGTTGAGAAAGACCAAAAAACAACCTATTCCATTAAGCAATTTGAAGAAGCTCTACCGATTAGGTCAGATTCCCTTTCACCCGTGCTGGTGGTGGAAGCCAATAATAGCCTTAAATTAAACCTGATCAACTGGCAAATAGATGCCTTATTTGTGGCCAATTTCCACGATGCCCAGAAGCTTCTTCAAAGTCATTCCCCGGACTTGATCATTTGTGATGCAAGTAACCGCAAAAATTCAAGTATACATCTGCTCAAGCTAATTCGCTCATCAGCTACACTGAAACACATTCATGTGTGCTTGCTTGGAGAAGAGCAGAATTATGAGCAAAAATTATATGCTTTGGTCCATGGGGCTGATGAGTTCTTATCCATCCAAATGGATCCGCAGGAACTTAAAACGCGCATCTCCAATTTGGTCAATCATTTTAAGGCCATCCGGCAGCATTATCAGGAAATGTCTGACAAAGACATCAAAGCAGGAACCAGTTTATCCAACCCTTATTCCATAGACAAGCAATTTGTGGCCAATGTGTACCAAGCCATCTTGGAACACTATCATGATGAAAGCTTTAATGTCAGCAAACTAGCTGCATTGGTTTACCATAGTCGCTCCAATCTCTTCCGAAAAGTAAAGGAGCTTACAGGACAAACGCCCAATTCCCTGATCCGTTTGGTCAGGATTGAAAAAAGTGCCCAATTGCTGAAATCTAAGGCAGGAACCATCAGTGAAATTGCATTTTCTACTGGCTTTAGCAGCCTATCCTATTTTTCCAAAGTTTTTACCGCTACCTATGGGACCAGTCCTAAAAATTACATGGAAACCCAGCATGAAAGTGGGACATTGGACGATATTACAAGTTTTTGAGAGCATTTTGCAACGGCTGGACCTGATCGTAGCGGTATATTTGAGAAAATCTTAGCCAGCCAGCTGATACAATTACCACTTTTTCACATTCTAAAACCCAAGCCAAATATGAAACATTCACTTCCTATCAAAGTGTCTATATTTTTCCTCGCACTGGTATTTTGTTCTTTTTCCTTATTTGCCCAAGAAGAAGCTCCCTCAGAGTTTATCCGTGTAATTGTAGAATTTAAAGTCAAAGAAGGCCAGACTTCCCTATTTGAAAAAAGCATCAGCAGCTGGAAAGAATGCTACCTCAGCAATGGAGGCGAGACCGCTTGGAGTCTTTTCCGACGCATGGACGGAGAAGGTGATAACTATGTCCTCACCTATGTCAAACCCAACTGGGCAGCATTTGATGATAAAGATAAGGCTGCTGGCTCTTGCAATAGTTTGGCCGACCTGATGCTCTCACCAAATGTGGAAGAATCCAGTCGGTATTTTACCAAATTTATGCCTGAAATTAGCAAGCAAGCAACACCTGAAAGTCCACAGTTGGTTGCAGTCACTTTTTTTAAAGTAAAAACAGGAAAGTACAGAAGCTTTATGGATCATGTTAAAACCATCAGTGGACATATCGCTTCTGCAGAGGGAAGTCCCAGGGGTTACTGGTACCGATACCTGGGTGGTGGAGAAAATGCTCCAGAGTTCTTTACAAGCAATACTCATCAAAGTTTCTCTGACCTTGATGGTATTTCCAGTATATGGAATACTGTCGAAAATGTCCTTGGCAAAAAAGAGAAAGACAAACTATATGATACTTTCTTCGAGTCTGTAGATGATCTATACAATCACATCTATCAGCTAATACCGGAGATCAGCAATCTACCATAAGTTACTATAAGACTTTCTTCATATTTATAAATATAAAAAGGTAAGCAAGCTTCTTTGGAGCTTGCCTACTTACTGTAACCTTTCAACCCCCAAAATAAACAGCCATGAAAACAAACTTTAAAACTTTACTCGCTTTCCTATTGATATTCCTGGTGGCATCTTTTGCCTTCCAAGTACAAGCGCAAGAAGAAGAGGAAATGGTTCCCAAAAAGTATGAAAATCCGGAATGGAAATACGTGGTGCTCATTGACTATAAACCTGGGAAATTTGGCGCTGCCCAAAAGATCATCAAAGACTATTTTATCCCAGCAGATCAGAAAGCTGGTGTACCTGGGCCTGAATTGGAGCTGGTCCTTCACTCTGGAGAGTATGACCTGATGGTCATCTGGGCCATGGAAGAGGGCATTGAAGAAATGAACTGGGAATTGAGCCCCCAATCTGTAAAGTGGCGCAAAGCCTTCAATGAAATGGTAGGAGGGAAGGAGGCCGCTGACAAAATCATGGATGAATACCGCTCCTATGTCAATTCCACCACTTCCTATATCAGCCTTAAAGCCAGTTATGACTAGTTGCTTTCCCCTATTATAGCCAACTCTCATTCCAGTCCCTTGGTTTAACGCTGGAGTGATAGTTGACAATTGAAAGCCTCGGCCTTTGCCGGGGCTTTTTTGGCTTAATCCACACTCACTTAATTTTGTCATGTAGGCAGGAAATAATTATTTCTTTCCGTAATTTTATATGAATTACAAGACTGTTGTTTAGTCTGTACAGCATACGCCGCAAAAGGAAATGAATTTGTTTTGAATACAATTCCTCTTCGGTCATCCAACTTCCTTCTTCTGACCAATATTGTCAAAGGAATTAGGCTGTTGGCATTATTCAGGTCATTAGATTATAATTAGCAAGTCAGAAAACCCTATGTCTCCCTATCAAATCAACCAATCCGAAAAATTCAGGTGTCCCTGGTGTCTAGGTTTTGAAGAATATATCAAATACCATGATGAGGAGTGGGGTGTTCCGGTTTACAGTGACAAGGTTCACTTTGAATTTTTGGTACTGGAGAGTGCCCAAGCAGGTTTGAGTTGGTCCACGATCCTGAAAAAAAGAGAGGGCTACCGCAATGCCTTTGCCCAATTCGATTACAAACAGGTCGCGGATTTTCCAGACAGCATGGTGCAGGAATTGATGCAGGACAGTGGGATCATCAGAAACAAAATGAAAATCGAAGCGGCCATCAATAATGCCCGTCGATTTATGGAAATCCAAGCCAATGTCGGCAGCTTTACCAGCTATATTTGGGATTTTGTAGGAGGTAAACCCATCCACAGCAATATTAAAAGTATCGGAGAAGCTCCTGCCACAACGCCTGAGTCGGACAATTTGGCCAAGGACTTAAAGAGCAAAGGCTTTAAATTTTTGGGCAGTACCACCATTTATGCCCATATGCAAGCTACGGGCTTGGTAAATGACCATTTGCAGCAATGCTTCAGACATCAGGAGGTAAAAAGAATGATCAAATGAACTTCTTAACAAACTTAGTGAGAACTGATCTCACGCCAAGGACAGCAAAGGTGACGCGAAGAAAGCGAAGATTCTTTATCTATAGTACACTAAACAAACCGCCTTGGCGAGCGCTGTGTATTCATTCTTGGCGGACTTTGTGAGAACTGGTCTCTCGCAAAGCACACAAAGGTGACGCGAAGAAAGCGAAGATTCTTTATCTATAGTACTCTAAATAACCCGCCTTGGCGAGCCCTGTGTATTCATTCTTGGCGGACTTTGTGAGAACTGGTCTCTCGCAAAGCACACAAAGGTGACGCGAAGAAAGCGAAGATTCTTTATCTATAGTATACTAAATAACCCGCCTTAGCGAGCGCTGTGTATTCATTCTTGGCGGACTTTGTGAGAACTGGTCTCTCGCAAAGCGCAGCAAAGGTGATGCAAAGAATGCTAAGATTCTTTCTTATAGTAAACTAAATAACCCGCCTTGGCGAGCGCTGCGTATTCATTCTTGGCGGACTTTGTGAGAACTGGTCTCTCGCAAAGCACACAAAGGTGACGCGAAGAAAGCTAAGATTCTTTATCTATAGTACTCTAAATAACCCGCCTTGGCGAGCGCTGCGTATTCATTCTTGGCGGACTTTGTGAGAACTGGTCTCTCGCAAAGCACACAAAGGTGACGCGAAGAAAGCGAAGATTCTTTATCTATAGTACTCTAAACAAACCGCCTTGGCGAGCGCTGTGAGAAAAAATCACAATTTCAAAGATTATTAACTAGACGATGAATTCCTTCTTTTAAAATTTTTGTGTTAAAATTGATAAGGAGAGCTAGTTTTTTATTGGACAATTTCAAATAAGTAAGTGTTTGTGAAAAGTGAACAGGGGCAAGATTTTCAACAGATTTTATCTCTATTATTACCTTATCCTCCACCACCAAATCCAACCGATACCCAATATTGTGCTTTACTTCCTTATAGATTAATGGCATTGCAACCTGATTCTTTACATTTAGACCAATTTCTTCCAAATCATACATTAAGGCATTTTCATAAGCCGATTCCAATAAGCCAGGACCTAAAGCTTTGTGTAACGCTAAAGCACATCCAATAATTTTATACGATATTTCATTCTCATCCATAACTAAAAAATACTTTGAATAACCTACTAAAAACTTTATCAATTAAAATATAAAAAAAATTTCAATAGCATAAATTTCTTTATGAAAAAATAGCTAAAAGTCAAGTAATTCTATCCATTTATGTAAGACCTTTAAGACTCTTAGCGAGCTCTGCGTAAGCTTGGCAGACTTTACGAGAACTGGTCTCACGCCAAGGACAGCAAAGGTGATGCGAATAGCACAAAGGAATTTTTATTGTGACCCACTAAAAAAAATCAATCTTAGCGAGCTCTGCGTATGCTTGGCGGACTTTGCGAGAAATAAAAAATCCCAACCCGAAAGGCTGGGATTTAATCGAATTTTTAATTCCGTTAATCAAGAAAGGGCTCTTTCACAAAACTCAAGGCACTTTCTCACCTCTTTGACCGCATCTGAGCCCTCTGGAATTTTGTATTCCAACTCTATGGTCGCAGGGAATTTATATTTGTTTTCCTTCATCAAATTCAGCAATTCAGAAATGGGCGTATCCCCTTGGCCCCAAGCCAAATTATCCTGTCCATTTGCCTTTGTTCGCCTATCCTTGGTATGCATACTCATGATGCGCTTATGCTGTTTCTTGATCAGTGGAATTAAGTCCGTATGACCCGCAGCAATATAATGCCCAGCATCTAGGTTCATTCCATTCCTTGGACTTTGGGCAAGGGCCGTATCCCAAAAGTCAAAGGTTTCCTGGGTATGTCCATGATAGCCCACTGTCATTTTGTGCTTTTCACCCAGTTTGCCCAAGCGCAGCGTTTGGGCATCATCAGAAGGATGCTCCAAGGTAACATGGCTAGCGCCTAAAGCTTTGGCCGCTTTCATTCCATAGGCTACTTCTGCATCGGTATTGTTCTTTCCAAAAGCATTGGGTTTAAAGGCATATATACTGACCCCAGCAGCTTTGTACATTTTACGCAAGTCCTCGAATTTCTTCATGTCCACCTTGGCCCTCCATTCCGCTACTTCCTTTGCATAAGCTTCACTTTCTGCTCTCATCTCCTCCAATTCTGCTTTTTCTTCAGCTGTCATGTTTTCTCCCTTTCGGGCCTTGCCTGCCAACTGATACATTCGGCCCCTGTCCATATCTAATTGAGGTTTTCCGGCAAAGTGCTCAGCAGGATCACCCATCAATTCGATGGCACTGATGCCCGCATCGGTCACATATTTTAAGGTAGCCTCTGCACTTTGCTCGGGCATTGACCTGAAGGAGTAGGTGATGCAGCCTATTTGCACCCCATTGATCATGGAATTGGGTTTCCCATAAGATTTGATCAAAGCCGGTGCCCCCTGAAGCCATGATGGAGCAGTAATCAATCCTGCTGCACCTAAGGCTGATTTTATCAGAAAATCTCTTCTATTTTTCATTCTATTTTGGGTTGGTTGATGGTAAAGTGTCTTTTATGGAATAACAAATTAGCATTTTTTGATGGATTAAAAGTTTAAAATCAATCCTGAAACAATATGCATGGATAGTTGGTGATTATCTTATATGAACCAAGCCAATTGACTCTTTATGTGAGTTAATTACTCCACATCTTCTGGATCATCATACTTGACGGGCACTACCACCTCACCTTCTAAATTGATAAAGCCAAACTTGTCATTTTTCTTCACCAATGCCCATTTGGGATTGTAAACGCCATAGTTACCAATACTTTCATATTCTATGGGGACAACCAGTTTTCCTTTTGTATCAATCAGGCCATAATAATTTCCCTTTCGCACTTGGGCCAAGCTTTGAACACCGTTAGAGCTGAACATCCCGATGCTCTCATATTCTACCGGAATAACCAAATTGCCCCTGTAGGATATGACTCCATAGTTCTTACCCTTGCGGACCACAGCCAAGCCCGAAACGCCTTGTGAGCCG
>NZ_JACYTQ010000002.1:0-1080435 GCF_014841125.1 Echinicola arenosa | reverse complement strand
CCGAAATTCCCGATGCTCTCATATTCTACTGGAATAACCAAATTGCCCCTGTAGGATATGACTCCATAGTTCTTGCCCTTGCGGACCAAGGCCAAGCCCGAAACGCCTTGTGAGCCGAAATTCCCGATGCTCTCATATTCTACTGGAATAACCAAATTGCCCCTGTAGGATATGACTCCATAGTTTTTGCCCTTGCGGACCAAGGCCAAGCCCGAAACGCCTTGTGAGCCGAAATTCCCAATGCTCTCATACTCTACCGGAATAACCAAATTGCCCTGATTATCAATCATACCAAAATGATTACCTTTCCGTACTAAAGCTAAATTTGAAATCCCGCTAGACCCGAAATTAGCTATTTGATCAAACTCAATTTGTGACCATGCAGCGGGAGCAAATAGCAATACAATCCAAGCAAGCAATAAAAATCTCTTCATCATTTCTTATTCAAGTTTAAAATATATCATTGTGGCTCACTTTTAAACAATGTCTAAAAATTTACACCGCTTGAAAAAAATCGAGCACAAAAACAACATTTCGAAAATTAAGATCAATAATAGTAAATAATCAAAAGAAAACTCCCATATCAACTAATTTTTTAATGTATTCAAATAGAGAAGTTCACAAATCCAAAAAGATATTTATTGTTTTATTCGGCGAATAATCAGAAATTAATACTCATTATTTTATTATCAGCGCTAACCTGTTTAAAAGCCTTTAACCATGAATAAATACGTCAAAATTGCCATTTTTTCCCTAGTATTAATTATTGCTGGTGTGATCTATTGGAGGTTCTTCTTTGTTTTTGCCCAAGGAGTAAAAGGGGGCACCCTCAACTATTATGAGAAAAAAGGCTTTGTTTTCAAAACTTGGGAAGGCAGACTAGTGCAAGAGGGATTCCAAAGTCCCACAGCAGGGGCCCTGCAAAGCAATGAATTCCGCTTCAGTGGACAAGGTGATGAAGTTTCCGAAAAACTGGAAAGGGCCAGTGGCAAGTTTGTAGAAGTTCGCTACCGTGAATACTTAGGCAAACTTCCATGGAGAGGAGCAAGCCGGTTTATAGTTTATGAGGTTGTTGAAGTTGGTGGACGGGAAGGAAGCGGAAACAGTGAAATTCCTGCCAATAAAGAGCCTTAAAAAAGAGATTGATTTTCCTAATAGTATTTACTATTACTCTCAGGAGCAAACAAATATTGGTGTCCTCCATCTTCTAATCTTAAAAACTTCCGATCTGTAAAAGGCTTTTCAATTTTATTGTCGTATATCGGCTCAACCTTGATTGTGTCTTTTACAATTGTATACTCAAACCACTTTTCGATAAGTCTATTATGCCCCTCCATTATTGATTGACATAATATGCCATTTTGAAACTTTAATACAAACAAATGGCCACTATTGCTTCGGCTAAATACCTCTTTTTCCATTAAAGTTTGGGGTTCAAAATACTTTACAACTTTATTTTCTGCAGGATTAGATTTCTTATAGCTGATTTCTACTTTAGATCCCACATCCCTTTTTCCTAAATCTCCATTCAATTTGGTGTTTGAGATATAAACAGAATCATCGGCTGAAAATGCATAATTGATACTATAACCATAGCCTCTTCCTCCATATCCATTTGTCGTTATTATTTCCAGAATTAAGCCTTCTGTCGCAACAGATTTCCCCCAAAGGGGTAGCTCATAATTACACCAAGCCCAATATGTAAATAAACAAAATAATACAATGCCGAAAATCCATGGGTTGGATTTCATATGGTATTCAATTTATATAATTTTCAATAGTACTGTAAATAGACTTTAGTTCATCCTACTCCTTTCTGCTCGCCACAATGACTCCGGTGGACCAATTCATCTTGCAAATGGAAAAATCTTCTCGAGACTCCAGGTAAGAAACCAACTTATCCACATTTTCCTGATGGCCTGCTGGCCAGTTGGGCTGAGCAGTCATATCATCGATTACATAAAAACCACCCACTTTGACCATCCCCAAAGTCTCTTCCAAGTGACTGTATTTTCCCGGCCAAGCATCCGCAAAGATCAAGTCAAATGACTTTCCTTGATATTGTTTGATCCAATCGTCTCCATCCATACATACAATATCCACCCGATTGTCCGCACCAAAAAAGCCCTGCACAATTTCACATAAGGCAAAATCATTGTCCACAGTCGTCAGCTTGCCATTTTTGTCCATTCCATCGATCATCCAGGACAGTGATAAGCCAATGCCCGTTCCCAACTCCAGAAAATTACCACCTGGCTTTGAGCACATCAATGTCTTTAGCAAAGCGCCGATATATCGGTCAGATGGCATGGTAAAACCAATTTCTTGAGATTTGGATTCGATCTTCTCATATAATTTAGGAAGATCCAAAATAAGACTGTCTTTCATGAGCAGTTTGGAGCTATTTGACCTTTATAAAAGTTAGAAACGGAATATAAGTAATTTGACAATGCTTCAAACTATAGGGTTGGACAAAAGTGACCAAGTCAATAAAAAAGGCCACCCAACAAGGTAGCCTTTCTCTAAATGGTTGTTTATTTACGGTTTACTCATTGACAGTAGCCAATCGCTTTTGCTGGAATCGGAAAGAAACCAATAAGATGGCTAAAAACACCAATGGCATCACTGCCGCTGAAAAAGCATCTCCCAAAGCCAAGTGCGTGATAAATGCTGAAACGAACACAATCACAAAACCAACATAAGCGCCTGTCTTCAACAATTGAGGTATGCCTGGAATCAGCAGCACCAAAGCACCAATGATCTTGGCCGTTCCCAATTCTATTCGGAAGAAATCAGGAAAGCCCATGGCTTCAAAACCGGCCTTCATATTTGGGTCAGCAAAGTAATTATAGGCGCTGAAAAGCATCATCAAAGCCACGATTGCTGTAGTCACCCAGTAAATAACGTTATCTTTTTTCATCTTCTCTTTCTTTGCATTAAACAGTTTCTAACAAGAACTCTTCTTTGGCAGTTCTCACCTTCTTCAAGTTCAAATTCCAGTCCTCAGATTCATCTCTGTATCCGAGTGGCAAAATGACAGCACTTTTAAGACCATGCTCTTCAAGGCCCAACAACTTGTCCAAAGCTGCATTGTCAAATCCTTCCATCGGTGTAGCATCAACTTTCTGCTCTGCAGCAGCGGCAATGGCCATCCCAAAGGCGATATAAGCCTGCTTAGCTGCATGGTTGGCGTGCCATTCCTCAGGAAGCTGACTGTACATACCCCACAACCTTTCCTTATAGGCATCCATGGTATCCATGGGAAGCCCTCTTTCTTCTAAGGTCTTATGGAAAACCTCCAAGATTTTGTCCTCTGTATATTTGTCCCAAGAAGCAAATACCAGAATGTGTGAAGCATCGATAATTTGACTTTGGTCCCACGCGATCGGCTTGATCTTTTCCTTGATTTCCGGATCAGTGATTACCAAAACCCTGTAAGGCTGCAAACCAGAGGAAGAAGGCGCCAAACGTGCTGCTTCTAAGATGTAATCTACTTTTTCCTGAGGTACGGCCTTACCGTTCATTTTTTTGGTGGCATAACGCCATTCTAAATTCTCTATTAAGCTCATAATCTTTAAGTTTCATTTTTTGATATGACAAAATTAGCTATATTTGCTATACAAAAGTAACTACTATACTATTGTATACTAGTATACTATTGTATAGTGACAGACTTTAGAATCATGGAAACATTAGTAGAAAACCAAAAAGTTCATATATGCTCCGGTGAATTTGTTATCGCCGTCCGTGAGGCCATGAATGTAATCAGTGGAAAATGGAAATTGCCCATCATTGGCTCCCTGTGCTATGGCAAAAAACGATTCAAAGAGCTGGAAAGGGATATTTCTAAGATTACACCCCGAATGCTCTCCAAAGAGCTGAAGGAGTTGGAACTGAATAGTATCGTCAAAAGAACGGTCCATGACACCACACCAGTGACCGTGGAATATGAGCTCACCCCTTCTGGTAAAAAGATCAAAAATGTCCTAGATGCCATGGTCAAATGGGGACTGGAACATCGGGAAGTTGTGATGGTAGAGGAATAGATAAAACATTAATACTAAAAAGCCCAGCAAGTGTTTCTTGCTGGGCTTTTTAGCATCAAATAAAATGAGAAGCTATTTAGGAAGCATATACGATCAACTTGTTCAAATCCTTCTTTCCCACTGATCCTCCTATTTTTATTTCAGGGATGTTACAATGCCCCCAACGCAGCCTTTAACAGATCTCCACTAATTCGGGTATTGTAATTTGGATTAATATATTCAAACAGTATCGTACCTTCTTGGTCCAAAGCAAAGACGGCCGGAACAGGGATAATGCCCGGATTCAATTGATCGGAAGCTTTGAAGAGCATATCCTTATATCGGTCGGGGGCTTGAAAAGCTAAACCAAAAGCTTTGGTTACTTTTAGATCATTATCTGAGTATAGACTGTATGTGAGTTCGTTTTTATCCAAAGTGGTTTTCAGCTGCTCGGGCGCATCTGGACTGATCGCTACTATTTGATAGCCCATATCCAAAATATCCTGCTCGATAGTTTGTAATTCGGCTAAGTGCTTATTGCAGTAGGGGCACCAACCCCCACGATAAAAGATCAATAAGGTGGGCTGCTTGTTAACTATCTCTTGCAAAGCAACTTCATTACCTTCAGGATCTTTCAGTTGGCTGTTTGGAATTTTTTCCCCAATCAGCAAAGGGGAAATGGCCGTAGGATCGGCTGGAACCTCAAGACTTTGTTGGGCTAAGCTTAATTGTAAGCCTGAGAAAAGCATTAAGGCTGCTAGGACAAAATGTTTGGGAGTCATCTATTCAACTATTTGTGGAGATTGATGTATACTTATCCACATTGCAAAATCACAATATGGTACTGATACCTTAATACGGGATTTTCAATAATGTGGTTAGCTTTTTACTGATAAACCCTTACCCAGTCCACAATCATTTGAACGGGCAAGTCTTTAGGATCGGCTTTTCCCACCCAAGATCCTTCCAATTGCATATCAATTAACAGGTAAAACGGCTGATCATACGGCCATTGGGACTTATCCACATTTTCGATTCTGGGATAAGTAAACGTCTCTTTGCCATTTAAGGTAAATACTAACTTATCCGGAGACCATTCCAAGCCAAAGGTATTGAACACTTTTCTATCAAAAGTGGCGGTTCCGCCATGAGGAGGATTTTGGGTTTGCTTGAGATCTAAGGTATAGTAGGAGTGGGTCGTCTGATAAATTTTATCCTCAAAATTGATATGCTCCATGATATCGATCTCTCCGTTTCTGGGATAGTTACCATATTTCTGATGCTCTGAGAGCATCCACATAGCGGGCCAAGCACCTTGTGCAGACTCCAACTTGGCATGGATTTCTACCTTTCCGTATTGAAAGGCAAACTTTCCTTTGGTGTAAATACCACCAGTCAGAAAAGGTCTCTCATCACTTTCCAAATCATTATTCTGGATACCTTTCAAATAGATTTTCCCATCTTCAATGGCATAACACCGATCATCAGAAGTCATGTAATTTCCCCAATCTGCTTGATTAGGGGGAATTTTGGTCCATTTGCTGGTATCCAGTTCGTCACTTTCAAATTCATCCTGCCAGATCAGTTTCCAACCTTTGTTTTGCCTATTGGCGTTTTGGACGTAGGAGTAGTCTCCCACTTTTTGATAAGGCTTATTGACACAGGCTGCCATTAAAAAAAGTAACAATAATAGTGATGGTTGGGCTTTGGTCATGATGGGAAATAGGATAAATAATTATGGCTTTGTAATCTTAAACTATAGATTTATAAATTTATTCTTTGTCTTTTTCGTCTCCATTCCCTTTATCCATTTTGACATTAAAAGACGGAGCCTGATAATCCTCTGGTAAGTAATCGGCCGGAATGGTGGTAGCATTTCCATCTCTGGCAGCTCGGTAGTGCGGGGAAAGGATCTCTATACCGTTTTCGTTACAAACATCTTGGATGTTCTGGTGAAGGTTACTGTAGATTAGTGCTTGCCTACTGGCTTCTTGTGTGTGCGCATTGATTTGATAGGCCACATAAAAATCATCCAAACTGGTCTGTAAAACAAAAGGCTTGGGCTCTTTCATAATCATATCTGTCCTCAGTGCCGCCTCAATCAACGTATCATACATCTTCTGCCAAGGCACATCATAACCGATGGTGACCGTAGTGTGGATAATCAAACCTTCATTTTTGGAGTAAGAGCTGTAGTTGATGGTGTTACCAGTAAGAATCGCTGAATTGGGAATGGTAATTTCTTCATTTTTGATGGTTCTAAGCCGGGTTACCAAGAGGGTTTTTTCAACTACATCTCCGCTGGTTTCTCCAAGTCGGATACGATCTCCTATTTTAAAAGGTCGCATATAAGTAATGACTAAACCCGCTATCATATTGGAAATGGCCGAGGATGAACCCAAAGAGAATAGAATCCCAATAAAAACGGATACACCCTTAAACGCATCGGAATCAGAGCCTGGCAGATGCGGGAAAATGATCACCAACATAAAAGCATAGAGCAGAAACTTGACAATGTTATAAGTGGGTTTGGCCCAATCCACATGAAAACCAGTGATCACCAGTTTCTCATGTTGGATCTCTTCAAATATGTATTTGACAAACCTGATCACATATCGCATGACCAAATAAATGGCCAAAATGCTAAAGAGATCCGGTAAAAACTCATAAACAGATATAAAAATTGACTTAAAAGGAGACCAGATTAAATCAAAGAGCTGAACCGACCAACCTCTGGTAAAAGGAAAAATACTAAAAACCAAAGGTAAAGCGATGTACAATACCAATACATAAATGACCCATTTTATCAGTCTACTCGCAAAAATGATTATTTTCAACTCCTGATAAGCGGATAGAAAAGTATAGTCTTTATAAGAAAGATCTTTCAGCCATTGGTCTTTCCGGTTGGCGATAAACTTCAATGCCGACCTATGTCCTTTTCCGATAGCCCATAGCAAAAACCAAGTGCCACCGATGGCCAACGCCACCAAAGCAATACTAATTAGGATAGATACAAAACTATTGTCTTTCTTGGCCTGAACAATGGAACCCTTGATAATCTCAGCATAGTTTTCTGCCAGTCCATGAGTGGTGGTATCATTCCAAAGTCCATCCATCTCTGAAACACTCATTAGAATGGTTTCCTCGTAAACAATATCCGCCAGATTATCCACCGCCACCACCTTGATGTTATCCAGGTTCAAGTAATCATCATCATATAAGGCTTGTATTTTCTCGGTAATTTGCGCTGCCCGTTCCTTGGGTCTAGAAGCTCCAATCTTAGTGTAAATGAAAAAAAGTGTATCGCTATTTACGCCAAACACAGGATAACCTTCCGTGTTTTTGCGTAGAGAATCTATTTGTGCTCTTTTTTGGGCCAACCTGGCTGATTCTCGGCTGCTTATTTCATTGAGTTGGGCCTGCAACTCTTCTTTTTTGAGGTTGTCGGTGGTTTTAAGGGAATTCAATTGCAATTCGAGTTCTGCTCGCCTGATGGAATCCGCTCTCCGCTGCATTTCTATAGCAGCAATTTTGGATTCATAAGATTCCAATTTAAGGGCATTGATAGAATCCCTTGATCGGCTTAAACTATCAGTCTGACCATATGACAAACCGAATGACACCCATGTTAAAACCAAAATACTCCCTAAAAACTTCCTCATCGGTCAATGATTAACATTTCTGCAAAACCTTAGCTTGTTTACTCAAAATAAGCTCAATACATAAAATAAAAATACAGTTAATATTTGATATCCCATTCATCATGAACTAAAATCCAAAGAACTGATCAATAGGTCTTGGTCATATCCTCATCCACACAAATGATAAAATCAGCTAACTGCTTATGCTCTTCCTTTAATTCATAAACATCTTGCTGTGTAACTGTAGAAATGGTTCTATACACCCTTGACGAATCATCGTTTTTCAAATACCACAATATTCCTTCGTAATTATTAGAGTGATAAGCTCCGTTGTAATGTATAAACAGTTTACCTTGCTGATAGTTTTTAGAAATAAAGTAGGCCATGGTGGCATCTTTGATCGCCTGTGCCTTCACCATGTCGACACTGCCATGATCACCCATCATGCGCAACATATTTTGATACCCTGGTAAGTTAGCATCAAAAGCTACAGGAAGTGGAGCTATCCATGATTTTTCATGTTCTGATAGACTTTCCAAAGCTTCAAAGCCACCTTCTTTATACACTTTGCTGGCAAACTTCCTAGGCACATTGGTTGCAATAAAGGGAAGGTTATTATCCTTGGCAAAATTTACCAAGGGCGCATAGTCCGTCTTATAATTATTCCACAGTCTGGCCAATGTATCTAGGCCCTTTTGATCTATTTGTCCAGAAAGAAAATCATCCAATGATTCTTGGTTATCCGCTTCAAACATCTCTGCTCCCAAAATCAACTCCCTGGACTTTCCCAAGTCCTTGCAGACCTCATATTGCAGCCAATGAGCTATTGCTGAGTTGTGTTCTTCCCCAAAAAGAATGATATCTGCCTTTTCCAAAGTCTTCAACATTTTTTTATAGCTGACTTTCTTGCCTTTGGCATTATAAATCATATATGGTGACTTCTCTTGAGCCTTAAGTATGCTAGCTGTCAGTAGCAATCCAAGTAAAATTGAATAGAATTTCTTCATTAGGGTAAGGAATTTAAGTTTGTGTGATGCCAACAATATTACGCAAATCTTTCCTTTAGAAATCAACTTTGTCGCTGCTTAAGCCCTCGATGAGCTTAAGAAGTCAAATACTTTTCTTTTGGACCCTGTACTGAATTAGCTTTTTCGATAACTAGAATATTTACTGATCAGGATGCCCACTAACACTACATTGTAAAACTGACTGATCACACCTAAAAAAGAAGTAGTCAACTTGGTAACATGAATGGATGGCGTAATGTCACCAAACCCAATAGTAGTTTGTATAATGGATGCCAAATAAACCAAATCAAGATACGTATCTGCCAATGTTGAAGTATTCAAGTTAGTAATAGAGGCTGTATTCCTGTAGAACTCGAATTGCAGGACAAATACACTTATCTCAATCAACATAAAATACCCACATGCGGCAGCAAAAATGATATCTGCATTGACATAACTTGGTTTGATTAAAAACTTGATGACTTCCCAAAAAATCAATGCAAAAAATACCATATAAATGAGAGACAGCAACTCTATAAAAAATTGGGAATCCTTAAATAAAGAATGACATACGGGCAATAAAATTACTATCACCAGTAAAATGTTCCTAATGATGATTTTCCACTTTCCTCTTTCAATAAAAACCCCGACACTGGCCAGGCCTAAAAGCATGGTATTAATGGGCCAAATATATTGCATATAGAAAACCAGGTCTTTAAAAAAAATTGCAGTATACAAATGTTGTACAAGTGCTAAAAGCAAAATCTCATACTTTTTCCTTTTGAGGAAGATCATGATTTTCTCCATGATAATGAGGTGTTTGGGTCAAAAAATAATGATACAAATAAATTCTTGTTTTATCACCCCATCAAGTGCCTCAACTGATCATTTAGAACAAATCTGTGTTAATTAGATCAAGCCCTCCATGATACAATGCGAAACCAACTCAGGTATGTTGGAAAACTCCGTTTTCTTCAGCATGTTTTTACGGTGCGTTCTAACCGTATATTCAGAAATATTCAGCTCGATCGCCATTTTACTTACGCTTAGTCCTCTGGAAGAAAGTTGAATCACCTCAAGCTCCCTTTTGGTGAGCAACTCGCTAATACAATGACAGTTTTCCTCGTCATTTTCTTGTCGAAATGGATCAGCTTTCGGGTCGATGTTATAGTAAGACTTCCCTTCATTCAAGCTTATAAAAGAAACTTTGTCTGTCTTGCTTACACCCATATAGGAAATATCTGTATGCACACTGAGGATGTGTTCCACTTTTCCATTTTCTGACACAGAAAGCACATTTACCTGTAAAAGCATGGTACGGAATTTCCCATTCCGATCCCTCATTCGGTACATGTACATCATTTTATAAAAAGGCAATTGCTTGGGGTCGACAATATTGTCCATAAATTCCTTCAGCAGCAATTCCTTGTCCTGAACAGATGCCATATCATCAGGAACAACCGTAGTCAGCAGCTCTTCGATTTTGGTGTCTCCAGGGTTTACATCAATAAACTTACTCACTCCAGGATGAACATACTCCAACTCCAAATTGTACATGTTCAAAATAAAATAATAAAATTCACCAGGGCTGAACAATGCCGCCACATGCTTTAATTGCTCTATTGCTTGGTAGGGTTGGTACTTTTCAATGTGGTTAGAATACCCTTCTCTCCATAAATCAACCAGATGCGTAATGCCACTTTTCATAAACACTAAGTCAGGAGGGATTAACTGTCCTGCAAATATACTGTTTTTATGAAAATAAGGATTTGAAAGGAAAACACTTCGATAATTGGTCACATATTTTTAAACACCCACAAATTTTAGTGCCTGAGCCATTTGAGAAACATCAAAATACCTTTCTTCCCTATTCAGGCTTGACCGCTCAAAAAACAGGTTGTCAATGGGAACCAATGCTTTTACCACTTTGGAGTGCGCCACAACAGCTAAATTGCCCAAGCGTTTATATTTTCTCAATAAATAGATCACATCTTCAAAAAAAGCCTTTACACTAATATTAGAAACTTTAAGCTCATCAAGCTTGATCAGCACATTCACCTGTTCATAGCCTTGGGCCAATTTATCCTCCATCAACTTTTCAAATAGCTTCTCATCCTCCGTGCTGAAATTATCTATCAAAGCAAGCGAAAGCACATTTTTTGGGTAAGTTTCGAGTTGTTCAATCATCATGCTACTGGTTTAAGTGATATTATAAAAATCAATTAGCCTAGTTGACATTAACCTGAGCTTCCTTCATTGTCTGTAGCCCAGGTCTGAAATGCGTAAACCTGGCTAATAATCATTTCTACTACCTAATAAAACCATAAATCCTATGGGACTATTGCCCAGCCATCTAAAAACTTATCCACATTCCGAACCTGATTTTAGGATCAGTCAGACTTTTCTATATAATGCTGGTTATTCCATTTCCCAATAACCCATGTCAAATACCCCAATGCGGTCCATACCAAAGCTGCACCTTTCAGCCAACTCATTTCTTCTCCAATAATAAGGAGATTTACCATTGCTATTATTGGTAAAGCAGAAGCCCATTTTAAAGGATTCGATTGGAAATGTTTGGTCTAGTCCAAAAAGGTAAAAAAGGCACAAAACATCAAAGTGGTTAGCAGCATATTTGCATTATCTCTTACCGTAAAAAATACAATAACAACAGCTACTATTGAGACCTTCCTCAAAACTCCAGTTGCTGACTTAAAATCAATTTTGTTCATCCTCCTCTTCAAGATATGAAATTATTCTTTCCTCCACTCTAATGGTACCTTCCACACTACTCACTTCTTTCAGCTGTTCACTGTAAATTGGCCAGCCAGAGCTGCCATGGATGACAGCATAAATCCAGGTATCACTGGTCAAGCCAGGAAAGGCTTCTCTTCGTGGTAAATTGGCCCCTAAGGTTCCGCTTTGTTTAAGAAATTCATATGTGGCATCGGTCAACTTCTCTGGGTTTATAGACTGTTGGACACTAAAAACGGCATAATCATCCTCCACATTAATTTCATCCAAGGATACCCAAATATTAGTATCAATAGGCTCCCCTCCTGCATTGTTTCTCACTTGTATCACTCCGGAAAGCTGCTCACCAAGGGGATACTTTGCCCCATGTAGGGTATAAAACTGCAAAATGTCATGGATGGTATTGGACCTGATGGCTTCTTCACTGTTATAGCTCTTCATAGATCGGTCAATGAACTTATTTATGGTTGGATCAGAACCTAATTCTCTCTTTATCATATCACCTGCATTCCACATAAATTCCCTGATCTCTTTCCAATTAATAACTTCCTGTAAAACCCCCAACTCATTGGTTCTAACCTTTACAACGAGGTTTTCTCCCATCTTAACCATCTTGTCTAAGAATGGATTTTGGGTATTGACTTCATAGTCTTTATATACCCATTGGATGAGGTAATCGCTGCTAGTGGAATCCAAGACGCTGATATCCACTTTATATTTAATCGTCTGCATCGAGGATGTGTCCTCTTTGCTAACAGTATAGGTCTCCAAACTTATTTCATAGGACTGAACCTCCTGATTCATCCAATAACCGATTACTTGCGCACTTGAATCAGCAAGGTCAATTTGTGCTTGGGCATAGGGAGAAAATAAAATCAACCCTACCCATAAAAACAAATGAAGTCCAAGTCTTTGGTTAATCTTCATGCTGTCCAACTTTTTCATTCCAAACTTCCCTAAGTTTTTCATAGTATTTCATATCCCCATCATTTTCACTGGATACCGGAAAATAGACTGATGACTCATCATCCAAATACAAGGTAATTCTACTGTCTTCAAAGAAAGATGGATCTCGCTCAAAACTAATGTCCAAAATTTGCTCATAAGGAATGATTATCGCAGGTTCGAACCATGATTCATTGTAAACAACTACTTTTTGGTCACTAAAAAAGTAAAAACCTTGTTTGAAGTCAGAAAAGCCATCCGAGTACCAATAATGCATCTCCTCCAGACCTTCCAATAAACCTTCCGTTCTCAAAAAATTCACATACTCCTTATCTACTTGTCTTCCAGGAATCACCTCTATCTCTGGAGACATAAGCCCAAGAACCATTAATATAACCAAACACAAGCCCAAGAAGCCTGCTATTGACATTCCCACATAAAACGCAGTCCCTCTCTTTTTAGATGTAGGTTCCATTTCTCCTTGTTTCACAGCATCCTTGTGCAACCTAAAACATGAAACAGTTGCTCGGTAATAGACGACTCCAAAACCTACTGCTAAAATTAATCCAGAAGTATTTCCAGATTCCACTATGCCCAGCAATTTGGATCCCACAAAGTAAATCAACATGCATAATGCGGAATACCTGTTCTTCTTAAAAATCCCATAGGTCAGCCCTCCAATCAATAATACATCCAATATGGACCATAGGTCATAACCATATTGGTAGCGAAAATCGTCATTATAGTGCCCTAAGATTCCAACAATTAGCGTTACAAAAGCTGAAATTATTCCACAAATCCAAGCCCATCTGATATTCTTTTCAGCGGCCTGCTTTTCTTCGTTTGTCATTTTCTGTCGGTGGAGTTAATAGATAAAACAAATTGGCTATAGGATAAAAAATATCCGTTGATACACGTTTAGTTCTCAATAATACCTTATTTCAATTATTTATCACCAAAAAAATTATTTTTTGTTTGACAGCACTTAATCACTCAAAATAAAACGGCATATTTCTTCCCCAAAGTTTTCCTGCTCCATTTTAATGGCAATTTCCTTTGCTTTGGATTTATAGGCTTCATTTTCCCACAGGTCCTTCAGTTTGGGCAACAAATACTTGGTCTTAAACTTACCTATCTCCATCCCTTTTGGACCAACTCCCACATTATTCAAAATCTCATTCCACATGTATTGGTCGATAATATGTGGAACGATCATGGAGGCACACCCATGCTTCAAGGACAAGTGGGTCGTCCCAGAACCACCATGATGGATCATGGCATACATCTTTGGAAGGATATAATCATAAGGCACTTGAGTGATAAAGCAAACCAAATCCGGATCATATTGCTCAGGATTTAGCAATCCTCCGGCAGCTATGTTGATAACTGTTGGGATTTTCAAATGGTGGATAACTTCCATTAGCACCTTGGTTTTCCCCTCTGAATCTGGGTTGGTCATGCTACCAAAAGTTACAAAAAGTAACTTTTCATGTATTGCTATAAAAGCTTCCAAGTCCTTATCTATATTCCCATTGACATTGCCCTTTCGCTCTTGGTACCCCAGTACTTTCACATAAGCTGGCCAATAATCAGGTCTGGAGAAAAGTTGTGGAGAAATGGTATAAATGGTCTTGGTAGCTAGGACCGCTGATCTTACTTCTTGGGTATTATATTGTTTATGGATCCACTTAGCGCTCTTCTTGATCGTTTGGATCAAACCGCCCAAGGCGATCCAATAAGTCAGTTTGTTGATAACTTTCCCATAGTTTCCCGAAAATGCGATATGCGCCCGATCTTTTACGGTATGCACAATATAGGGCACTGGACTTATTAATACCGTTTTCTCTGGATTTTCCAATTCCCAAAGTACAGGGTATACCGCCTTGGCATGCCTAAGAATCCTGTCAGGTCCTTCGGCCTTAACCGTTTCATATTGCCGCATGATCAATTGCTTGTTGATGCGGGTGTACTTCAAGGTCAAACGGAAAAAGGCGGGGATTTTTTTCCATAATGAACCTCCACCACCTAAAGCCAATTTCCCCTCTTTACTTTCCAGCAAATCCAAAAATTCATTTCCCAAGGATCGGAATTCCAAACCAGCATCCAAAGCAAGGCCTTCAAATTGACCGGGAAAAACAGCCACCACTTCATGCCCCTTTTGCTTAAGCATCTGCCCAATAGCCAAAAATGGTTCCATATCACCTCGGGTACCAATGGATACTAATAGGATTTTCATAAAATTGGAATTGAACAGTTAATATACCTATTCAACATAAAATTGTTTAGCTCACGGCTTCCAATCTACAATGAATGTAATTCCAGGGCCATCCATTGTTGGTAAAATATGATCCCCGAAATCACTCCTTTCAATATCAAAATAGGTTTTCAAAAAATAGTAGTTTTTAAAAATTTGCTTTCCTTCATAGCTTAACTCTACATAAGTAGGCGACTCCTCCGATCGATCTATATTGCTAAACCCATCAATATCTAAACTAAGAGGTTGGTCAAACAAGAAATTTTGATTCCCTTTACTTTCTAATGTAAAGCTGATTTATTGTGAATTAGGATAGCGAGATACATAAAGCTCATATGTTCCACTTTCAAGTGAAATTTCAGAATCTTCTATATTTATGCCCATAAATTCCAATGTACTTGCAGGCTCCAATACTGGAATTTCTAACTCAGCCATATATTTATTATTCCCTTCAGCAGTTCCTACAAATCTCACTTTTAGCGAATCTGTACTCAAAAGGGGAACATAGTTAATAGCTGCTAGGCCATTTTCTGGCTTTCCATAATAAATTGTACGGTCATTGAGATACCACTCGACATAATCAAATTCTTTTTCTTGCTCAATATCCAAAAAAATTCTCGCTCCTTTTACATCATCGTTTAGTGCATATTTAATTTCCACTGGAATATTTAGTTGTTTTTTTTCTCCAATAAATTCGCAAGAAGATAAAAAGCCCAAAAGCAGCAAATAGATAAAGTTTCTCATGTGTATTTCGTAAAAATTGAAAACACGAAACTAAAAAATGATTTCCAATCGAGGTCTATCTTTTAAAAATACTTTAATTATAGAATTGTAAGCCAATCCGGTTAACACGTTAAGATTAACTAATTATCTCTTTTTGTAAGTATAACCCCATATAGCCCTCATGATCAAATTTGTCGATTTTTCTGTTATTCATCTTAATAATTAGGTCCGAGCTTATGGCAAATTGATTTCACTTTTCCTTTGGGAAGATATTGCTAAATAAGTGAAGGGCATCTCAAATGAGAAGCCCTTTATCTTGTTACTTGATTGGTCCAATACTTCATTAACCAGATGATGTGGCCACATTCGTTGCGACGGTGGTGGCCACAATGGTGCTGATAATAGCAGCCTGAACCTGCCTGATCGTTTGATCGACAGTAGCGGAGATCGGGCTCTCCTTCACCAATTGCTTAAGATCCTTTTTGATGCTTTCCAGTTGGCTCTTTTCCTTGCTCAGTACATTGTGCATCTTGCAGGCTTCAATCAGACCAAGGACAGCCATATTTTCAGGAATGATATCCTTTTTCCTAAAAACATCGCTTTTAAGTGCTTGGATCATTTTATTCCTGATTTGGCTGTTTACCAAATAAGTAAGGGTATAGGGAATCAAGCCCAAAAACTTTTTCTTTTCCACTCTAATAAGCCTTTCTTGGGCCATTTGATCATAGAATTGATGCCTCCACTTTAATGCCTTTGGGCCCACTTTTTGGATCCAATACCTCATTTTTCTTGGCTTTTTACTTCTTTGGATCATTTGGGCTACCTCCTCCAAAAATGGATCATTAAAATTTGCTCCCCTTTTCACGGTCAAAATATCCTCACCGGAAACCTCTATTTTATCTTCCAATGACATTTGAAGCAGTAAGGCTCCAGCCAGACCATATTGAATGTGTACACCCGAAATCAGCATCCTGGCTTTTTCAGGGTGCTGAGCTAACAATAAAAACTTCTTTGCGATGCTTAATTCCATAGTTTTTTATAACGTTGAAAATAGAATTCGGTTGGTGGATCAAGTAAGCCAGTGTTTCTTGATGCTGTAGTTGGCCAGCCAAACCAAGAAGATGGCTATTACAATGACCATGATCGGCATCACTACTGCACCTGGACCATACACATCAGTAGCTTTAGCAATGACCAAGCTATGGAACATTTGAATAATGACACCTATCAGCGAAATAATCAATACCATCTTGGCCCACTTCTTTCTAAGCAACAATCCAATACAGCCCAATGCCCCACCAAACACTGCGGCGGCAAAAGCAACAGTAGTCCACATCGGATAGGAAGCGTAAAGTTCCTGCTCCGCTTCTGACAATGCAGCCAAAGCCTCTTCAGACATGCCCACATGCATAAAAAATGATCCTACTCCCATCAAGTTCCAAAGCAACATCACTGCGGAGACGATCCAGAACCAAAGCGGGATTTTAACTGAGTTTTCCATGATTATTTTTGATTTAAGGTTATTGAAGTAGTGGATTAATTTACTAAAATTTAAGTATTCAACACCATTCAATAAGGGCTTCAAACGTAAATAATTCCTTGTGGTCTTGCAGATTTAATCTTGTTTGACGGCTATGCGACCCTGTTCATCGAAATAATTTTCTGGATTTTTTCCTTCCATTTACCTTCAAAACATTATTCATCTTAACTTCAATGATCATGAAAATGCTAAAAAGAATTTCTCTGCTCTCCTTGATTATATTGGCTTTGGTCAGTAGTTGTGTTGTTCCTAGCCTCTATCCGCTTTACACCAGAAAGGATCTCATTACCAATTCCCAGCTTGAAGGGCTTTGGGTGGGGAACGAGTCAGAAAATGAACGAAGCACCTGGAAAATCTGGAAATCAGCACCTAATGAAAACAACCCAGAAAAAAGCAATAATGATAAACGCTATTACTTGGAGCATATCCAGCATGGTGAAACAGTTATTTTTGAACTGTTCTTGTTAAAATTAGGGGATAAACTCTATCTGGATTTCTTCCCAGTTGACTTTGCATCTTACAAATTTGAAAATTATATGGGTGCAACCCATATTTTTCCTGTGCATACCTTTGCCAAAGTAGAATTAGAAAATGGGCAAATCTCCATCTATGGTTTTGATGGAGAATTTTTGGAAGATTTGATAGAGCAAAACAGGATCAAAATTTCGCATGAAGAGCCTTCTGGTTCGCTTCTTTTAACCGCATCTCCAGAGGAATTGCAAAAATTTGTTTTGAAATATTCAGATGACAAAAATGCCTTTGCGGATGAACCTTTGATCTTAAAACCCAAAGTATAAAGTGAAAACTCCACTCCAAAGTACTTTTCTGTCCCTCTCCCGAAAGAGTAGCCTCCATCATCTGCTCTTTTGGACGCTGACTTATTTTGTTCTGGTCAATATCTTTGCCAATAACAGCCAGATTTTTCCTGTAGATAGGATCTACACATTCATCTTTATGGTGACTTTAGCCATTCCTGTCTACATGAATCTAAGCGGTTGGATTCCCCGACTATTACGTCCTAAAAAGTATTTCTACTATTTAATCGCTTTGCTTGTCACCTTGGCCATTGGAGTAGCCTTCAATTCAATTCTTTTCAGCTATTTAATTGACTACTTGCTGCCTGGCTACTATTTCATATCCTACTATACCTTATGGGATCTGACCAAGTTTTTTGCTGCTTTTTTGATGGGATCATCACTTTTAAAACTGTCCAAAGAATGGTTTCAGCTGGTAGAATCCAAGCAAAAGCTAGCAGAAATTGAGAAAGAAAAAGTGGACATAGAACTTAAAGCCTTGAGGGCACAGGTAAACCCCCATTTCCTCTTCAATACACTCAATGTGCTTTATACTTTGGCGTTAAAAAAGTCGGATGAAACCCCTGAGGTAATCATTAAACTATCTGACCTGCTCCGTTATGTAATCTATAATTCTAACAAGGAGAAAGTGCCGTTATCCACAGAATTGGAGCAAATCAAAAATTATATCAGCCTCCAAGGCCACCGTATGGAAGAAAGCGCCAAGGTTACTTTTGAAAGCCAAATCGAAAAAGATATCCACATTCCCCCCATGTTACTGATGCCACTGGTCGAAAACAGCTTCAAACATGGCATAAAGGGTGACCTTACAGATACATTTATCCGTATCGAAGTCCAGGCTGACAATAATGATTTGAGCTTTGAAATTGAAAATAACCTGCCTGAGGAAAGTGAGAAACAGGATGGAGAGCATGGAGTTGGCCTGGTCAATATCCGCAACCGGCTGGCCTTGCTCTATCCGGGACAGCATTTTTTCGAAATCTCCCAAAATGAGTCTATCTTTAAAGTAAGCCTGAAAATCAAACATGAAAATTAACTGCATCATCGTTGAAGACGAACCAGCCAGTAGGGATCTGCTGGAAAAGTACATTGCAGACTGTCCTTCTCTAAATTTAGTGGCTACTTGTAAACATGCCCTAGAAGCCATGGAGGTCATTCATGAGCAAAGTATCCATTTGATCTTTTTGGACATCAACATGCCCAAGCTGTCGGGACTCTCTTTTTATAAGTCGCTTTCCAACGCTCCTTATGTGATCTTCACAACAGCTTATCCACAATATGCCATTGAGGGTTTTGAATTGGATGCCGTGGATTATCTCTTGAAACCCTTTCCATTTGAGCGCTTTCTCAAAGCTGTCCAAAAGGCCATCCATAAAGTCAATGCTGAAAAGCCGCTCAGCCAAGAAAGCGCTTACATTATCTTAAAATCCGATAAAAAACTTTTCAGAGTGGGAATGGATGAGATCTTTTATTTGGAAGCTTTGGGGGATTATGTGAAGGTCATCACTGTGGATAAGTCCATCATCGTGCATGATACTTTTCAAGGTATTTTGCAGCAACTTCCCTCCAATGAGTTCATTAGGGTACATAAATCATTTGCCGTGGCACTCCATAAATTGGACCATATTGAAGGGAACATGATCCATATCAAAGAAAACACGGTTCCTATCGGTCAAACCTATAAGGCGGAATTCCTAAACCTGATCAAACCTTAAACTTCCTTACCCAGTCTTATTTATCAAATAATGGAGGCCTCTTCTCATCCCAAGAAGTCCCTTCCTGATATAGTCTCCCCAACATGATCAGTTTTTCTTCTTCATACAGATTGGCCAAGAAAGTAATGGAAGTAGGACTTCCCTGATCATTGAAGCCATTGGGCATACAAAGCGCTGGATGCCCTGTCAGGTTGGTGATGAGTAGCTGATTTCCACCAAAGGACGGGGTGATGATCACATCATAGTCCTTAAACAAAGCATGCATTTCCTCGATCAGCTGTGCCCTGAACCTACTTGCTTGAATATATTCTACTGCCGGAATAAATCTAGCTGCTCTAAAAAGGTTCGGCCAAGCATTTTTGTGTTGGGCCACCAGCAAGTCATCATCGCCCGATCGTGTCAAAGAATCAAAAGCAGCAGCACCTTCCGCCATCAGCATCAGAATCATACTGTTCACGTCGAGCTGTGTCTCCAATGCAATGGACTTCAACTGAAATCCTTGGGCACGAAGAACATCCAATACTTCATTTTCATTGTCGCGATTAGGCTTCTTGGTTTTAAAAAACTCACTAAAATAACCGATTTTGAGTTCTTTTGCTGACTTATCCACATTATAGTTAAAAGCTGCTGGGATGGTACTTTTGTCTTTCTTATCCACACCATTGATGACGGAGAGCACAATACCGTTGTCCAAGGCGGAACGGGAAATAGGGCCTATCTTGTCCATTGACCAGCTCAAGGCCATCGCCCCGGACCTACTTACCCTGCCAAAGGTGGGGCGCAACCCTGTTACTCCATTTCGGGTAGATGGAGAAACGATGCTACCGTAAGTCTCTGTGCCTAATGCAAAGGGAACCAAACCTGCACTGACAGCAGCAGCGGAGCCTGCCGAGGAGCCTGATGAGCCTTGCTCCAAATTCCATGGATTTCTCGTTTTTCCTCCATACCAAATATCTCCCATGGCCAATGCGCCCAAGGTAAATTTAGCCACCAAAACGGCCCCAGCATCATCCAATTTATTCACCACAGTAGCGGTCTCATCAATTTCCTGATCCTTATAGGGCATGGCGCCCCAAGTAGTTTTTGTCGACTTTACCGAAAAAAGATCTTTTATGCCATAAGGAATGCCATGTAAGGGTCCCCGATATTTTCCCTGTTTGATTTCTTCATCCATCTGTCTGGCTTTGCTTAAAGCCTCTTCCTCTAAAAGACTAATCAGACATTCCAAAGTATCACTATGCGTTTTTATCCGCTCCAAATAGATTTGGGTTAGTTTTTCAGAACTGATTTTTTGGTTACGGATCAATGTGGATAACTCTGCCACCGTCATAAAGGCAATGTCCTTGTCTTCACTGGGTAAATCTATTTTTCCCGGTAAACCCCAATTGATGGGTTCTTGGTTTTGATTAGGATGGAAACCATGCGGAAGCGGATTGAAATACAGAGAAGGCCCAGTGGCATTAACCAAGGGCTGCTTTCTCATGGAGGCATAATTTACCTTTTGATCCTGAAGGAGTGATTTCATGCTATCACGTTCCGGAGGAGAAAAGCTCAAACCAATGATCTGCTCCGCCCAAGCAATGGTTTCAGCACTAATCTCTTTGGTATGTCTTCCTAAGACAAAACCAGATGTAATCAATATCATTCCGGACAGTAATAATGCCCAAAATGGCGTTTTTTTATTTTTCATGGATTAGTTTTGTAGGGTAAAGGGGCAATCCCTTTGGAAGTTATAAAAAATAATCATGGAAAAAAATCAAGAATTTCCCCGCTTTTCAATGCCCATGAGGGGCTTACTTTTGTTGGCAGGTATGATCACCGTTGCTTGGGGAGCATTTTTTAAGTGGATGGGAGAACCCTTGCTGTTGTGGCTGTCCATGCAGCCAGATTTTCCGGCGTCTATAAGTTCTACCGTTTATGGCAGCTTTGGCTTGATTATAGGTTTTTTGATCTTTCTCAGTGCTTTTTATCCCATCAGTTGGCTATACCTGATCATGATAGGCATCGGGGGGAAATTGGTTTCTGCCATTTGGTTTGCCACTTATTATGCCGATATCTTGGGATGGAACAAGCGGACTATCTTCCATCTTGGTTTCAATGAACTGCTCTGGCTGGTCTTGCTTTGCATCGTTTTGTGGAAGGCCATTCAAGTAAAAGCTTATTTAAAAACATTGGAAGATGAAAAGCTTTTAAATTAAAGATGCTTTAATTAATAATTAAAATAGGTATTTTTCAATTTTTGATTCATTAATCTTCTAAATTATTTGCAAAGGAGGTTACTAACAGTAAATTTGCCTTAATTTAAAACTATTCTAATTAAGGAATCACCCTTCCTATGAAAAGAAAACTACTTGTCCTATGGCTGTATATAGCTGTAGTGAGCACTACCTATGCCAAAAATGGCAGCATTAAAGGAATTGTCAAGACTTCGGATGGCTTTCCTGCCGAATTTGTAAACATCCTATTGAAAGGTACTTCCTCCGGTACTGTCACTAACAAAGCAGGTGAGTATGTTTTTGATGAAGTCAAACCGGGAACCTACACCCTCTTGGTCTCCTTTATTGGTATGAATAGCCAAAGTACCCGAATTATGGTAAAATCCGGAGAAATGACCACCGTCCCCACCATCACTTTGGAAGAAAATGCCAATCAATTAAATGAGATTGTCATCAGTGATAAGAGAGATATCAATGCGGGTACAAGTGATTATGTTTCCAAGATGCCGCTGCGTAATTTGGAAAACCCTCAGGTTTACAATACAGTTTCTGCCGATTTGCTGAAGCAACAGGCTATCACAGGTTTTGATGATGCCCTTAAAAATGTCCCTGGAATCTATAAACTATGGGAATCTACTGGGAGAGGTTCTGGCGATGGTTCCTCCTATTATTCTTTAAGAGGGTTTGAAGCGCAAGCTACCATGGTGAATGGCCTGCCAGGACTGACCAATGGCAGCTTGGACCCTGCCAATATTGAGCGAATAGAAGTAATCAAAGGCCCTTCAAGTACTTTATTCGGTAGTAGCTTGATTTCCTATGGTGGGTTAATCAACACCATCACCAAAAAGCCATACGAGGGTTTTGGCGGAGAAATCAATTATTTAGCCGGAAGTTTTGGGCTGAACCGTGTCACTGCCGACATCAATGCCCCAATCAGCGAAGGCATGAACATGCGGATCAATACTGCCTATCACACTGAAAACAGCTTTCAGGATGCTGGGTTTAAGAAATCTGTCTTTGTAGCTCCTTCCTTTTCTTATCAAGCCAATGACCGGCTTTCCTTCCTAGTCAATACAGAATTCTTGCAAGAGGAAAAAACCAACCAAACCATGTTGTTCTTGGGAAGAAATGTACCCTTGCAATTCAACAATTTAGAAGCGCTTAACTATAATAACAAGCTTTCTTTGACAAGCAATGACCTGAGCATGAAAAACCCAAGGTTTATCCTTCAGGGTCAAATGAATTATAAGCTATCCAACCAATGGACATCTCAAACGGTAATTTCTAGAGGAATTTCCAAATCTGACGGCTATTATAGCTATCTATATGACAATCAAAACGGCAATGGGGACTTTAGCTTGTACACCAGTAAGCAACTCGCCCAAACCAATACCTCGGACATCCAACAAAACTTTATTGGTGACTTCAAACTGGGGAATTACCGAAACCGTTTGGTTCTTGGTATGGATTACTACACCCGAAACCTGATCGATAACAGTACCGGGTACGCTTGGATTCACAACGTAACTCCACAAGGTGAAATCAACTATGTTAACTATGCTGGGGAAACAGTTGCTCCAAGATACCTCACCAGACCTTCTGTGGACAATGTATTGGCCTCATCTAGCAGGAATAACACCAACACACAAAATGACCAATTCAGTGTGTATGCTTCAGATGTAATCAACCTGACCCCACAATTGATTGCCATGGCCAGCTTAAGATTTGATTACTTTAATAGTAGGGGTGACATCACTTCAGATGAAGATGACTTCGACCAAACAGCCTTTTCTCCTAAGTTTGGGTTGATATACCAGCCGATTAAGGATAAAATTTCTGTCTTTGCCAATTATATGAATGGCTTCCAAAATGTAGCCCCTAGGCAAGTGGCCGATGCGGACGGAAACAACCCATCAGTAAAAGCATTTGAACCAGAGCACGCCAATCAATTTGAAGCGGGATTAAAAACCAATTTATTCACTGAAAAACTCAATGCCACAATAAGCTATTATGACATCATTGTGGATAACTTGGTTACTGCGGATCCAAATAACATCAATAACAGCTTACAAGGTGGAAAAATGCAAAGCAGGGGCATTGAATTCGATATTCAGGCTAAACCAGTAAAAGGCTTAAGCCTAATAGCCGGCTATAGTTATAATGACAGTGAAGTATTGGAAGGAGACGAAAGTAACCTTTGGCTGCAAGAAGGAAGAAGGCCAACGCAAGCTGGCCCCAAATACTTGTTCAATGCTTGGGCCACCTACACACTTACCCAAGGAATTGCCAAAGGTTTGGGCTTTAGCTTTGGCGGAAACTACAATAGTGAGTTGGCCATTATGGACAATCCAGTTACTGGTGAATTCATGCTTCCATCTTACACCATTCTAAATGCGGCGGTGAACTATGGTACACCTAAATTCAGAATTGCCATCAATATCAATAATGTAACCGACAAAGAATACTACACGGGATACTCGACCATCAATCCACAAAAGCCAAGAAATGTAGTGGCCAGCTTTACTTATGCTTTTTAAGTATTATAAAGTTCAGGACATAAAAAAGGGGATCCAAGTGATTTGAATCCCCTTTTTCTATTTTATGGCACCTGATTAGGTTACCAAGATCAAAATCAATAGAATAATGATAATCGCCCCAACAGACAAATAAATGCCTTGCCCCATAGCTTTAGCTTCTTTTTTCATTCCTCTAAGCTCATCTCTCACTTCCTTTCTCTCATCCTTGCTCATTTCTGAAAAATCCATGGATTTGATTTCTTCTACCCTGGACTTCATTTCTTCCAACCTTGCCTCATCCTCAGCGCTCAATTCGGTTTTTTCCTTGTCCTTCTTTACCGGCTCAGCCATGGCTCCCGGTGCAAAAGCAGTGAAACAAAACATCACTGCTAAAAAGTACGCGACTCTTTTCATACTGATTTTTGGTTTAATGATAAACAAATTGTTACAATTCCTTTGATAAGTTACGAAAATTGGAAGTATTGCAAAATTACTCCCTTCGCATTTGAAGCATTTTAATCAAATATTAATCCAAAGTCTTCCTGACTGGTGATTTTTTTATAGAATACCGTAATTTTTATCCTTTATGAGTCACTTAAGTGCTGCCCAAACCAATGATTTCTACAATCGTACTTAGATCAAAAATCCTGACCTTCCTTTCCATTATAATTTGTAATTTAGCCCTTCTCCCAAAAGGGAAATTTTACCTTTATGGCTAACACAAACATTTAAAGCATATTAAACCCATGTCCAGTTCAGACAAGAAAAAACTGTTTCTCTTAGATGCCATGGCCTTGATCTATCGGGCCCACTTTGCATTTAGCAAAAATCCCCGAATCAATTCAAAAGGCCTCAATACTGGCATCATGTTGGGCTTTACCAATACCTTACTGGAAGTAATCGAAAAACAACAACCAAGTCATCTAGCCGTAGCCTTTGATACCGCAGCACCTACTTTTCGTCATGAGCAGTTTGAGGCTTACAAAGCCAACAGGCAGGAACAGCCGGAAGACATTACCATTGGCATTCCTTGGGTGAAGCAAATTGTAAATGGGTTTAATATTCCTATCCTTGAACTGGATGGATACGAAGCCGATGATATCATTGGTACCATTGCTAAAAAAGCTGAATACAAGGACTTCGAGGTCTTTATGATGACTCCTGACAAGGATTATGGACAATTGGTAGAAGAACACATTTTCCTATATAAACCTGCCTTCATGGGCAATGCGGTGGATATTATGGGGCCAAAGGAGGTTTGTGAAAAATGGGAAATCGAAGACCCTGATCAAGTACGTGACATCCTTGGACTGATGGGAGATGCGGTGGACAACATCCCCGGAATTCCGGGCATTGGAGAAAAAACCGCCAAAAAACTACTAAAAGCCTATGGCACAATAGAAGGGCTTTTGGAACATACCGATGAACTTAAAGGCAAGCAAAAAGAAAATGTGGTCAACTTTGGACAGCAAGGCTTGCTCTCCAAAGAGTTAGCCACCATCAAACAGGATGTACCTATCGAGTTTAACCCAAAAGACCTTAGCTATGATGGTCCGGATGAAGAAAAACTCAAAGCGCTCTTTGCTGAGTTGGAATTCAGGACATTGACCAAAAGGGTCTTTGGTGAAAATATCAAAAAGCCCACCGTCAAAGTCAATGAGCAATTGGGACTGTTTACTGGCCCACAAGATGCAGTTGTAGAAGAAGAGGAAGAAGATACCGAGGAAGTTAATCCCGTTCCAGCACCAAGCCAATTGGACTCTGTCTTTTCCCTGGCACATGATTACCATAAAGTGGCCAGCCTGGAAGACATCCAAGAGTTGGTTGAATATTTGGAAATCCAAGATGAACTGTGTTTCGATACTGAAACCACAGATTTGGACCCCAATAGGGCTGAACTGGTTGGAATTAGCTTTTCCTATTTGAGCGGAGAAGCTTTCTACATTCCCATTCCGGAAGATCAAGAAGAGGCCAAAAAGCTTTTGGCACCTTTAAAGCCAGTTTTTGAGAATGAAAAAATTACCAAAATCGGTCAAAATATCAAATACGATGTCTTGGTACTTAAAAACTACGGTATCGAGGTGAAAGGCACTTTTTATGACACCATGTTGGCCCATTACCTGATCGAACCTGAAGGGAAGCATGGCATGGACTGGCTGGCTGAACATTACCTCAATTATAAGCCTGTTTCCATTGAAAGCCTGATTGGTAAAAAAGGAAAAAACCAAGGCAATATGCGTGATGTAGATGTGGATAAAGTAGTAGAATATGCTTCTGAAGACGCTGACATCACTTTACAGCTCGCGCAAAAATTAAATCCTGACCTACAAGACCGGGGATTAGAAAAGCTCTTTTATGAGGTAGAAACCCCTTTGATCCCTGTTTTGGCAGCTATGGAATTTGAAGGCGTACGGTTGGACAAGGAAAGCTTGGCAGACTTATCCACATCCTTGGAGAAGGAAATCGTTGAAATAGAAAAAAAGGTTTATGAACTTGCCGGAGTAAAATTCAACCTGGCTTCTCCCAAGCAACTGGGCGAAGTACTATTTGTAAAAATGGAGCTGGATCCCAAAGCCAAAAAAACCAAAACAGGGCAATATGCCACAGGTGAGGAAGTCCTTTCAAAATTGGCTCCCAAGCATGAAATTGCCCAGGCTATTTTGGATTATCGGGAATTGGTCAAATTGAAAAATACCTATGTAGATACCTTGCCTACTTTGATCAATCCAAAGACTGGCCGTATCCACACTACCTATAATCAAGTTGTAGCTGCGACAGGAAGGCTTTCTTCTGTCAATCCCAACTTGCAAAATATTCCGATCCGGACGGAACGAGGCCGTGAAATCAGAAAGGCATTTGTGCCGAGAGATGAGGATCATGTGATCCTTGCCGCTGATTACAGCCAGATTGAGTTGCGGATTATGGCGGCCTTTTCAAAGGATGAATCCATGATCGAAGCTTTTAAAAATGGTAGGGATATCCACAGCACCACCGCAGCCAAAATCTTCCAAGTGCCTCTGGATGAAGTGACTTCCGACATGCGCCGAAAAGCCAAAACAGCCAACTTTGGGATCATCTACGGCATTTCGGCATTTGGGCTTTCCCAAAGACTGAATATTTCCCGAACCGAAGCCAAGGAAATTATCGATGCCTATTTTAAGGAATTTCCAGCAGTCAGCGAATATATGAATGACTGCATCGAAAAAGCCCGTAAAAATGAGTATGTGGAGACTCTTTTGGGCAGAAGGAGGTACCTCAGGGATATCAACAGCCGAAATGCCACCATGAGAGGTTATTCCGAACGTAACGCCATCAATGCTCCCATTCAAGGAAGTGCTGCGGACATGATCAAAGTGGCCATGATCCAAGTACACCGATGGATGGAGGAAAAACAGTTAAAATCCAAGATGATCCTTCAGGTACACGATGAATTGGTTTTTGATGCCCACAAGGATGAGGTAGAGCTACTGAAAAATGAAATTCCCAAGCTAATGACAGAGGCATTGACCATAGATGTGCCCATGCAAGTGGAAGTGGGAACTGGCAGCGATTGGCTGGAAGCTCACTAAAATATATGGAAAACTTAATTAGCCATTTCGACTGGCTCAAGGACTGCTAGAGTTTGAACAATATTTTCCCTTTGGTCCTTGAGCTTGACGAAGAGCTCGTAGTCTGCTATAGATTAACCCAATTTTCAACAACAAAATAATGCCTAAAATAAAGACTGCTTTTTTTTGTCAAAACTGTGGAGCACAGAGTCCCAAGTGGGTGGGGAAATGTCCGGCCTGTGGAGAGTGGAACACTTATGTTGAAGAGGTTATCCACAAGGAAGAAACGGGCCGCGGAAGCTGGAAACAAGGATCTGAAAAAACAAAGCGCAACAATTCACCTAGAAAACTCCAAGATATCAACTATGAGGAGCATCCAAGGTTGGTGACCAAGGATCCTGAGTTGGACCGGGTTTTGGGCGGGGGCATCGTCCCTGGCTCTCTGACCTTAATTGGTGGAGAACCGGGCATTGGCAAATCCACTTTGATGCTGCAGATCGCCTTGGTACTGAACCAAACCAAAGTGCTCTATGTCTCTGGTGAAGAAAGTGAAAGTCAGATTAAAATGCGTGCCGAAAGGATGCTGTTTCATTCAGAAAACTGCTTTGTCCTATCGGAAACCAATACCCAAAACATATTCCAGCAAATAGAAACCGTCAAACCCCAAGTATTGGTCATCGACTCCATCCAGACCTTGCATAGCAAACATGTAGAATCTGCCGCGGGGAGTGTTTCGCAGGTCAGGGAATGCACTGCTGAATTGATGAAATTCGCCAAAGAAACGGGCACTCCAGTATTCTTAATCGGTCATATCACTAAAGATGGCTCTATTGCAGGGCCCAAAATATTGGAGCACATGGTGGATACAGTCTTGCAGTTTGAGGGTGACCGACACCTTTCCTACAGGATTTTAAGAACCTCCAAAAACCGATTTGGTTCTACCAATGAACTGGGAATTTATGAAATGCGGGCAGATGGACTTCGTGGCGTGGCCAATCCTTCTGAAATCCTGCTCAGCCAACGTGAGGAGGTCTTGAATGGCGTCGCCATTGGTGCGATGCTGGAAGGAAACCGACCATTGGTGATCGAAATCCAAAGCCTAATCAGTCCTGCCACCTATGGTACTCCACAGCGCAGCAGTACAGGGCATGATGCCAAACGGCTCAATATGCTCTTGGCGGTCTTGGAGAAAAGAGGAGGGATGCGCCTCGGCCAGCAGGATGTATTTCTCAATGTGGCAGGGGGCATGCGTGTGGACGATCCCGGTTTGGATTTAGCTGTTTGTGCGGCACTGATTTCCTCTTATGAGGATAGTCCCATTTCACCTGATCTATGTTTTGCGGGAGAAGTAGGCCTTGGGGGAGAAATCAGGGCTGTAAACAGGATTGAAAACCGAATAGCAGAGGCAGATAAATTGGGTTTTAAAAAGATCATTGTGTCTAAGTATGCGGTAAAGGGAGTTGACTTATCCACATTTGGCATCCAAGTCATCCCCGTCACCAAGCTCGAAGAAATGTATCAGCAGCTATTTTAGTAATTTAATAAAAGATGAACAAAGATAAAATTCGAAAAATCAATTGTTGTAAATCCCCTTCAAAACTCCACAGGCAGGACAAACAATATTGAAGGTTGTTTTCTAAAATAGGATTGCTCTATATAACCTTCAGAGTAATCCCTTAAATCAACATCTGCGTTCATCCCTTTTATTTCAGTGGATAATACCTTCTTCAATTATTACTTTTTCACAAAGTACATTAATGAGATTTTGATTGAATTGGATCAAAATACCAGGTTTATCCTTTGTGTCCATGGTTAAATTTAGAGACCTTCTTACTTTTGCAACATGCGATTCTTTCAAAAACATATTTCACTTCAACCTTACCGTAGGGGTTTTCATTTGATTACTGATGAAGTTGAAGCTGCCATACCTGAAATTAAGGGTATTCAAGAGGGTAGTTTACAGGTATTTATCCAACATACTTCTGCAGGCCTGACTATCAATGAAAATGCCGATCCTACAGTACGTAAAGACTTCGAAACCTTTATCAATGACATGGTTTCTGAAAGTTATCCACGGTTTATCCACACATATGAAGGCCCTGATGATATGCCCGCCCATATCAAAAGCAGCGTTTTTGGCTGTACTGTAAATATTCCTATTTCCAGAGGAAAATTGGCCCTAGGAACTTGGCAAGGCATTTATTTGGGGGAATTCAGAAATTACGGAGGTCCTCGAAAATTAGTGATTACCGCAATGGGCAACTAAAAAATAATGTGGAAGAAAGCTATTAACAACTTTTTCCACATTATTATGTATATTTTTTACTGTTTTTTGTATTTGAAATTATCCAAGCATTTCAAGTACTTTTTGGACCGAAAATTCGTTGTAATTTTCAATATAATATTGGCAAGGAGGCAACTCTTCTTTGGTATGGGAAGTAAGGACAGCTACCACCTGCATCCCTGCGTTGATTCCCGCACTTACCCCTGAAAAAGAATCCTCAAAGACCACGCAATCTTCAGGATTTGTGGACAAGTTTTCTGCAGATTTCAAATACACTTCTGGTTTAGGCTTATGGGTCTTTACATCTTCACTGGCCATAAAAGATTCCATCTGGTTTCTGATACCCAAAGTATCGATGATCAAATCCATATTGGCACGCGGAGCAGAAGTACCCACACCAGTCTTCAAACCATGTTCTTTTAAACTTGCCAAGAACTCCAAATAACCCGGCACGGGTGTTACTTGTGAGGCATATATTTCCCGAAACAAACCTTCCTTTTCATTTTCCAACTCCACCAATTCTTCCGCTGTAATTTCCTTGTTCAAAAAGTAACTAAAGATATAACTGTTTGGTTTCCCGTACATATGTGCTGCATACTCCTCTTGGCTAGGGTTCATGCCCCGCTTTTCAAAGAATCGATCAAAAGCTTGGCTGTGATAGGGGTTGGTATGACAGATGACTCCGTCCATATCGAATATAACTGCACGATTTTTCATGTCTCAAAATTAAGGCTTTTTACGAGATTGATAAAGTAAGTGGTATTATTGCTTTGTTACGAGAGACTTGAGATTGGAGATATGTTGATTGAGAGCTTAACCGTTTAATTGTGGATTGCTTTCGAACTGTTGGATTGAAAAATTGTAAAATTGAAAATCAGTGGACCTAAAGCAATTTAGTAATCTTTGAAAAACAGCATCATGGGCCCAACATTAATCAGGGCAGCTGACGGGACAACAGGAATATTAATATAGGAGTTCATAATTTGAAGGTTTTAATTAATTACAATCTGACTAGCTGAGACTTTACACATTCCATTTAAGAAATGAAATATTCAACTGAATTCCATAAAATGGCCTTTTGAAGGTTTCGGTTTTGAGGCAGTTGATGTGGGCGTTAAGAAAATGAGTTAGCTCGCGAAGTGGACGAGCGAGATCCACTCATTTTTAGCCAACAATGACTGGCACAAAATCAAATTGAGGCAAACACTTTTAATCGGTAACGAAATTCGCTCAATTTGAAGAAAGCTTCATGGCCTAGATTTTTCTTTCTTTTCATCAATGGAAAAGAAAGAATAAAAAGTTATCCCAGAATTGAGCTTAGAACACAATATTTTATAAACATTATTCTTTCATTCCTATCTTAGGGAACAAAACCACTTTTCTATGTTAAAGGTAACCTGCGCCATTATTGTTCATGATGGAATGGTGCTCGCTGTCCAAAGAAGTAAAAAGATGAAAATGCCCCTTAAATGGGAATTCCCCGGTGGCAAGCTGGAAAATGGGGAATCAGAACGGGAATGCCTGATCAGGGAGATCAAGGAAGAGCTGCATTTGGATATCAAAACAGGAGAGAAGCTGCCCGAGGTCATTCATCAATACCCCAACTTCAAAATCTGTTTAATACCGTTTATCGCCAGCATCCAATCCGGTGAATTGCACTTGGCAGAACACCAGGCCTATCAGTGGCTTCCAAAAGAAAAGTTATTGAATCTAGATTGGGCTGAGGCGGATGTGCCGGTGGTTGAAGACTTTTTAAAAACCCTATAGGTAAATGGATTATGATCCAAATTTCCATTATTAAAAAAGTCTAGGGTTTCCTGTAATTAATAAAAAATTGGGAATGCTAATAAATGTACAATCTTGCTAGTACGCTACATTAAAAACACTTGACTAAACAAGCTCCCTAAAAGCAGCCTTTAGTTTCAATTTAAAATATATTGTCCAATATTTGAACTGGGAAAAGTTGGTCGATCTGATTAGAATCATCAGGCTTATCCCCAGTTAACCTTTTTATCAAAACTATGGATTTACGCACTGTAAATGTGACCCGATATATTCTTCCTCTTCGGGAAGGGGGCTCCTTGCCGGCCTTGACCGATGCCGATGATGGTTTCAAATATGTTTTGAAATTCAAGGGTGCCGGGCAGCGTGAAAAGGCATTGATCGCAGAACTGATCGGTGGTGAAATCGCCAGACTTTTAGGCTTCAAAGTGCCTGAGCTGGTATTTGCCTTTTTGGACCCGGCCTTTGGTAGGTCAGAAGGAGATGAGGAAATCCAAGATCTGCTCAAAAGCAGCCAAGGCCAAAACCTGGCCCTGCATTTTCTTTCTGGCGCCATCAATTATGATGCTTTGGCCATGGAGGTAGACCCGCTGCTTGCCTCCAAAATAGTTTGGCTGGACATGCTGATCACCAATGTGGACCGCACTTTCCGCAATACCAATATGCTAATGTGGAACCGCGAGCTATGGCTTATCGACCATGGAGCTTCCTTGCTTTTTCACCATGCCTGGACCAACTGGGAAAAAAGTGCCACTAAGTCTTTCCCCATTATCCAAAACCATGTCCTGCTTCCCAGAGCCAGTCAATTGGATGAAGCCAATGAAAGCTTTAAAAAGTTATTGAGTCCTGAAAAAATAAAAGAAGTGGTCTCCCTGATTCCCGAGGAATGGCTGTTGGCAAGTGGTGATGGGGAAGATGCCGAGGCATTGCGGGATGTTTATCAAGAATATTTACATTTGAGATTTTCTTATGCCGATCAATTTACCAAAGAAGCCCAAGATGCAAGAGCAGCACTTATTTGAATATGCTATCATCCGGGTGGTACCTCGGGTGGAAAGAGAAGAGTTTATCAATGCGGGAGTGATCCTTTGCGATGCCAAAAGTGGCTTCCTCAAAGTCAAGACCCATTTGAACGAAACCAAATTGTTGGCCTTGGATGCAGCAGCAGATATTGAAATGATCAAACTCAACTTATCCTCTTTTGACAAAATCTGTTTTGGAAAAGATAATGGGGGAAAAATAGCCGAAATGGATCTGGCTTCACGGTTTCGATGGCTCACCGCTGTCAGAAGTTCAGTTATCCAAACCTCTAGACCACACACCGGCTTTTCCCAAGATTTGGATAAAACCTTAGAGAAGCTTTTTGAGGAAAATGTACTTTAAAAGCTCCTAAAGTCTCAAATTACTATTTATCCACTGTAAAAGCTTCGCTGATCCATGTGGAAAATGCCACTTCAATCATTGCAAATTATTATGTTAGATAAAATTAATAAACTCAACTTCAATTGCTTCGGCTTATCTAACCAACTGAAAAGATAATGCTTCCCCTAGAAGAAATTATTCAAAACTTCAAAGACAGCCTACAAGATCATGTCCTTTCCCGTTCGGAAAGAAAGGCTTTAAAGACTGATTTAAATCATTTGTCCACGCATGAAAGGCAAGTTCTGCTGTCAGAAATCAAACAAATGGCAGTGGAAAATACCGAGGATATAAAAAGCCAAAACCTGATCCAATGGTTTTATGAAGCCATTAAGGTATTGAATCAGGAACCGCAAGCTACTTCGGCTACAGCTGCCTTTTTTAGTCCGGGAAATGCTTGTAGGGATGCAATCCGGCAAGAAATTCGGAATGCGAGTTCACTTATCCACATTTGTGTCTTTACTATTAGTGATGATCGCATCACAGAAGAACTATTACATGCCCATGACAGAAAAGTTTCCATCAAAATTATAACCGATGATGACAAGTCCTTTGATTTGGGTTCTGACATCGAGCAAATGGAACAAGCCGGAATTTTGGTGCAAAAAGACAATAGTCCTGTCCATATGCATCATAAGTTTGCGATTTTTGACCGTAAAAAGATCTTAACAGGAAGCTACAATTGGACAAGATCAGCTGCTGAATACAATTATGAGAACATTGTATTGTTAGAAGATATCCACACGATCAGGACATTTGAAAAGGAGTTTGATCGATTGTGGAAATCTTTCTAAAATACTCAATTGTCACTAATCATGAAATTTCATTACTCCTGCTTTAATCTCCAAAGGTAAATCATTTTCTTTTGGAGGTATGGGACATGAATAGCGTGAATTGCAGGCACAGTAGGGATTATACGCTTTATTAAAATCAATAATTATTTCTTGATCTGAAGGAATTTCTAAGTCAATGAACCTTCCTCCACCATATGAGCTATCTCCATTGGTGAGGTCCGTAAAAGGCAAAAACAAATGTGTCTTGAATTCTTCCCTTTCCCTTAGTTGGTGACTTTGGTAAATATTGAGTACATAGTTTTTACCATCCAGCTCAAAATGTGCCTCTCCAAACTTTTCATAAATTGGCCTCCGTGTGGTAGTGGTCTTCATTCTAAAAGGCTTTTGATTCTCAGTCCTTATAAAAATAGCCTTTACATGGAATTTAGGGTTGATAGGAAAAAACTCAAGCTTTTCGAATTGCTCTAGGTCTTCACTTTTTAGGGGCGACTCTTCAGGATTGCCTAATTCATCATTTAGGTGATTTTGGAATGCCTGAATTTCCAGCCTATAACTATCCTGCGCAGAAACCCAAAACGATAAAAAGCATAATGCAAAGCAAATAGTCAAACAGTACTTCATTTTAAATAAGATTGAGTGCATCCCCAAATATACTTGACTTTTGTGAACACTACCATTTTTGGAAAATATTAATAACTTCATTGCTGAAGCGTCAACAATAAGCGCCTATGAACGCTGAAACTGCAAAATGGGTAATAGGTATTGGGATCAGTATTACACTGATTGGGTTGGCGATATATTTTCTGGGTGATAAACTCAGTTGGCTCGGGAGATTACCCGGTGATATTCGTATAGAAAGGGAAAATTTCCGGTTTTACTTTCCCATAACCACTATGGTCCTATTGAGCATTCTCGTTTCTTTGATCATAAGACTTATTCAGTTTTTAAGCAAGTAGCACTCAGTTTCGGATGCTTTCCGAGAAAAAATCCTTCTTCCACAATTCCCTACAAGTGAAATTTACACTGTCTAAAATCTCATAAACATTTTTAGGCACAAAAGGGCTGAGGATAATTTGGTAATTGCCGTGACGATCCTTTTGGATGTCCATTTCATATTTGGTCTTGAAATGAAGTAACTCTCTGGGAAAAAATATTTGCACATGCGTTGATGTCATTTCGGTATGAAAACCAAATCGTTGCTTCTTGTGGTGGTAATGTTGCAAAACAGACTTTTCTTGAAAAGACTTCTCTTGAATCACCAAAGAAGATTCCTGCCATAGCTTTGGGTTGAATTGGTGCTTGACCTGAATATTTCCTTTGACAAAAGAGTAGGACACATGATGATCCAATTCCAGTTTCACCGGTACATTGTTTCGGATCCCTAGAAATCTCCAGAGATTGTCTATTTTTTTAACGTCCATAATGGTATTACTTTGGGTTTACTCTACAAGCCTAAAATAATCCTCTGCAGTAACCTTAAAAGAAAAACGCTCTTTTTCAGATACCAATATTGGTTGCCATTCTTGATCAAATTTCACCTCAAAATCAATGTTCTCCTCAATTAATGGCGCCAACTTAGAAACAAAATCATAATGTGTAAAACGATCCCCAAACCTAAAGTATATTTCTCCTTGCTTTTGGCTTGATTGATTTTTCCATCTAATTTCTATTTCCTCCTGCTTTTCGAGGGCTTCAGATGGTTCCACGAAGATATAGGCTTCATTTTTTATACGGCTTAATATAATAGAAAGGTTGAGAAAAAGCAGTTTTTTGTTATTCGAATTTCTCGAGTACCTAAAAATATCCACTTTAGCATCATCTCTTCTTTCAATATCATAATAGATTTGACGGACATTTTTAAAGTACAATCGGCTAGCATCAGTAATATGCGTCACTTCTGCATCTCCTGTATTATCCGCTCTGTATTCATTGAAAAAAGAAAACACCAACACGATCCCCACCGATGCAAGACCAAAGATCTTAATGACCTTGATCAATTCCGGTGTAAATATGGGATTCCTACGTGCCATGATTAATTGTTTGGTTCAATTATGTCTTCTAGTATTTCCATCAATAAAGTCCAAGTTTTGTCAATGTGAGACTGGTTCACATCTGTTTGCCCAATCACCCAACGGATACAGTACTTCTTATCCAGCTTTGTATGGGTAAAAAATGCTTTCCCTGTAGCATTTACTGACTCCATCCACCGCTGGTTAATTTCATTGAGCTTCTCAAGACCAAATGACTTATCCACAAAACGGAAACAAATGGTATTCAAAGGAATAGGAGAAACCAACTCCAAATTTGATTCATTTTCGACCAAATTTACTAGAGATTGGGTCAAGGATAAATGCACCCTAAGCTTCTTTCTTATGCCTTCCAAACCATAACTCCGAAGGACAAACCAAAGTTTCAAAGCGCGAAACCTGCGGCCCAGTTGTATGCCCCAATCCCGGTAGTTATTCACATCCTGGTCATGGGAAGTTTTAAGGTATTCGGGCGTCATAGAGAAAGTGTGGACCAAATGTTGGGCATCTTTCACATAGAGGACAGAACAATCAAAATTGGTAAACATCCATTTGTGCGGATTAAAGACATAACTGTCTGCTTTATCATGTCCTTTACTCATCCAACGGTATTCCGGCAACAATAGAGCGGTGCCTGCATATGCAGCATCAATATGGTGCCATAAGTTGTATTGGATACAAATATCCCCAATCGTATCAATAGGATCAATGGCCGTGGAGCTGGTCGTTCCCAAAGCAGAAACCACGCAAATGGGCTTGTAGCCTTTCTTTAAATCGGCTTTTATGGCCAACTCAAGTGCTTCTGGATCCATAGCAAAGGACTTATCCACATTGATTTTGACCAAATTCTCTTCCCCCAAACCAACAATGCGCATCGCTTTGTCTACAGAAGAATGTACATGCAATGAACTGTATACCCTATATTTTTCCTTTCCACTATAGCCCTTTTGGTTAATGGAAAAGCCGCTTGCCTTTTCCCTGGCAGCTAAAATGGCACAAAGTGTCGCGGTAGAAGCTGTATCTTGAATTACACCTTTCCAGTTGGAATCCAAACCCTTGGCATCCCGCAACCACTCCACGACTTTTTCTTCTAACTCCGTAGCAGCAGGGGAAGTCAACCAAGACATGCACTGAGCACCAAGCGTGGCCATCAGCATTTCAGCCAAAATGGAAGGTTCCGAATTATTGGCTGGGAAATACCCAAAAAAGGCTGGATGCTGCCAATGACTTATGCCCGGCATAATGATCTCTTCAAAGTCCTTAAAAATAGTTTCAAAACTGGCAGGTACTTCCGGAGCATCATTCGGAAGTTGTTGATAAATTTCACCAGGAGATACTTGGGGTGTTACTGGATAGCTTTCCTTTTGCTCCATATAATCTGCCATCCAATCCACCAACTCGTGGGCATATTTTCGGAAATCCTTTTTGTTCATGGTTTGTAGGATTGAGTAGGGAGTACAAAAATCTATTGTCTCTCAATTGTTATCTAGCTCCTAATTAATGTACATAAGATCCAGCATTGATATCTATGGTGCTACCCGTGGCATGATCTGCCAAGCCCGAACAGAGTAAACAAATCATTGGGGCTAGGTCCTTTGGTTCTGTCAAATTCTCCAAAGCAATATCATTCAATGCAAACTCTTCTCCATATTGGTTCATAAAATCCTGGGCCATATCGGTCCGTACAAATCCTGGGGCAATGATAAAGGCCCGGATTCCTTCTTTGCCATAATAGCGAGCAATAGAACGGGTAAAGCCAACCAATGCCGATTTTGAAGCAGCATAAGCTAAGTAATCTGGGGTATCCCCCCTAAAAGCGGCCCGGGAACTGATATTGATTAAGCGTCCATTTTTGTTTAATCGGGCATGGTTAATAAACTCTTTGCTGATAATGGCCAGTGCGTGCACATTGACCGTCATAGTCTCCAACCAATTGCTGGTCCATTCCATAGTGGAAGCTTCATCAGAAATGGATTTGGCAATACCGGCATTGTTAATGACCGCATCAATCTTTCCATATTTGTCCACCAGTTTGAACAACCAGCCTTTTACCTGCTCCAAGTCAGAAAGATCGCATTGGACCAAGTGGGAATTATTGGGCAAAGAAGATTGTAAGGACTGCGCAGCTCCTTTGTTCCGGTTATAGTGGATCAACACTTCAGCTCCTGATGTGGATAACTGCGTAGCCAAGGCCCTTCCAATACCTCTGGAGGCTCCTGTAACCAAAATTCGTTGGTTCTTAAGGGATATTTCCATTTCACTCTGATTTTAAACTGACTAAAATTAACAAATGACAAATTGATATAAAATCATTTTACATCAAATAGACTTGCGAATCAATTCGCTCAGTTCAGCATCAGAATAGTTTGAAATAATTCCTTCTTTTTGAATCAAATAATTAGAAATGGCTTGATCTGTCCATTGGTGTGATTCTTTTATTCCCCGAATAATTGTACTTAAATAGCTCTCATGAGGTGGGGTATAAGGTTGAAATAATCCTCTTGTGGTAAAAGTAAAAATGGGTGCTCCTTCCTCTTCTCCCAAATGAAGCAAGAGGTCATACCAACCGGCCTTGTCCAATACCTGCTTACCTTTGTCAATTATTTGTTCAAAATCAATCAAGGGGCGGGAAGTAAGCGCATTTTCCTGCATTACCACATCCAAAAATTGCGCTTTTTTGATGAGGTATATTCTCGCTAAGGTCTGCTGGGAAGCATCTTTTTCATGGTGGATAAACGCTACTCCACCCCCATTCCAGATCTTTGCTTTTTTAGCAAAATATAGCCTGTAAGGAACTTCAATGCCTTTTTTCTTAATGGGAAGAGACTTATCCACACAGCCATTATATCGCTTAATGGCTCCTTTGGGCTGCCCTCCACAGATGTAGCATAAAAAACGCTCTTCCAACAAATTGGATCCATAACTGGCATACCAAATGTAATCGCTCATTGTTGTTCGAGTAAAGTATGGAATTTTAGTTTGGGACAGTTAGAATACAATTTTGAGCCAGCAAGACATACAAAGCTTGCTTTTTCTAGTGATGCTTCTTCAGCTTTATGATTGCACCAAAAGGGCCAATTTATGGTTAGATCCTATTGAGCCGAAAGCTCAAAATTAATCCTATCATCTTATTTATAGCCTCTAAAATCTAACGCCTAGCACTAGCGTCTGGTCTAGTTTCTTGGTACTAAATATGTTGGTCGATTAGCACAGGATTTCCATCAGGATCAATTAGAAAAATGCTGGCTGGACCAGTAGAGGAGGGGTTGGCTTCTTGATCAAGCTCCAGTCCACTAGCTTTCAATTGTTTTTGGATTTCCCGAACATCGTCAAAATCCTTCAGGCTCTTGGCATTCTCGTCCCAACCCGGATTAAAGGTCAGAATATTCTGTTCGAACATGCCCTGAAACAAGCCGATCAAAGAATTGTGATTTTTCATGATCAGGTAGTTCTTTTCCATATCTCCAGCAAAAACTTCAAATCCCAATTTTTCATAAAATTCTTTGGAAGCCTTAATATCCTTCACACTAAGACTAATGGAAAAAGCACCTAGTTTCATGATCTTCAGAAATTTAGTAAGTATTGAATATAAGCAATTTTATCTTTGATATCATCCTATTATTCCTTTTTGTAATCCTCATCACCAACTCGCAAAATCAATGCTTCATTTTTCTTCCCTAGCTGAAAATCCTTAATATGCATATTGCCGCTACCTATGAATACTACCAAAAGCAGATCACAGGACATAGAAAATCCAAAAGTATTGTTGCCAAATTCCTTGGAATATTTCCACCTCCACTTTCCCTCTACTTCTCGCTCACCCCAAAATACGATAGCCGTGGAATCAGATTTCAATTCGAAAGATGACATTTCCACGGAGCTGTCCTGAACGGACCTATCCTCTTGTTCGGGTTATTGATTTCCACCTTCCCAAAACCTCCTCCCTAGAAACATCTGGTGCTTCCTCTAAAGGTTCTTTATAATCTGGAGCTTCCTTTAAAGGTTCTTTGTAATTAAAAGCAATAAAAAAAGCAATTAGTATTATAGCTATATATTTCCAGTTTTTCATAGTCAATCAATTATAATTTTTTGTATTTCCCGTTATCAATTGTCAATGGAATGCCTTGCACCAAAGAGTCCAGCTTAAATGAAAAAATACTTGTGTGTTTATCGATATTATATACCTGCAAAATTAAATCACCACTTAAATAGGCTTCTCCTTTACCTATTTTGATGGACTCCCCCCCTATATTCCATTTTCCCTCAACTACCTTGGTCCCATAATGAATTTGTGCTGTGGAATCGGCCTTAAGTTCAAATCGGGCTATTATATCTTTTTTGCTTTCATCTGCAACAAATTGCTCATTTAGCGCCCAAGTACCGATAAACTTCTTTCTCGTACTCAGCACTTTCGCATCTACTTCCTGGTCGGCTTCCTCTATGACCTTCTTTTCGGAGACATTGCAAGACAACAATATTAAGATGGAAAACAAAAACAGTAGGCTATTTAAAAATCTCATAGTTGGAATAGTTATGGATGATAAAAATTCAATTTATTGTCAATCTGAAAACCAATTTATCCATCAGCCAAGTTATCATTTTATAGTTAACCTAACTGTTGGATAAATTATTTGACCTGAGTCACTTATTGTTTCTCATACGTTTCACCACCAGCACTTACCAGCTGTGATGCTGCTTCACCTAGTTTATAAGCAATAAAATCAATGTGAGATTGATCCCGATGTACTTCAAGTATCACAACGGAATTGGCCCAAGGTGATTTTGCATACCTAGCTGCGAATTTGCTGTCCTTTTCCACAAATTTCCATGATCCTTTTACTTCTCTTTTTCCCAACAAAATACTAGCTGTCGAGTCAGGATGGAGTTGAAAGCTTCTAATTTCATCCTTTCTGGACGCTTCATAGGGCTGGAGGTTCGATAACTCCCATGAAGCAACAAAATCTTCTCTTTTGACCTCTTCTTGGACTGTCCACATTCCATGCTCATAAGAAAAAGAAGAAAGTACCAACAGCAAAACTGGGATTAGAACAAAAATTGATTTCTTCATCATTAACAAATTTTTATGGTTTAAATAATTGAAAATAACATTACCCAAAAAATGGTAATGAGCTTCAAACCTAATTAAGTTTAGACTAGCCACGCTACAAAAATAGGTCAGTAGATCTAAAATATCGGTAAATGACCGTTTTTTCTCGGTGAATATTACTTGCGACAAGTTCGATGTACAAAATCAAGTCTCCCAATTATTAGAAAACTCTAAATTGCTCTGGTGAGTCTTTTGATCAATTCTTTATGCTGAGGAAATTCTGAAGCTAATTTTTCGCGTTCTGCCAACTCAAAATCTCGAAAGTCAAAACCCGGTGCCACTGTGCAACCTACCAAGGCAAAACTCTCTTTCTCCACCAGCTCAGCGGCAAACCAATAACCCGCAGGAACAGTAAATTGGAGAAATGCACCATTCCATATATCACTGCCTATGATATACTGTTGAAACTCTCCCTTTGGTGAAATGGTAAATAAACGAACCGGAGAGCCTATGTAAAAGTGCCAGGTTTCGTCCTGTTTGATGCGATGAAAGGCTGAAAAAGTATCAGATGTCAACAAAAAGTAAATGCTGGTCGCATAGTTCCTTTTCCCTTCCATTCCCTCAGGAAGATTAGCAGAATCAATCTTCCCCATGCTTCGATACACTTCTTTAAAATAACCTCCTTCAGGGTGAGCTTCCAAGCCCAACTTATCGATGATGTTTTTGTAATCCATTATTCCTAATCTATAAAATGTTCTACATACCTATGTCATGAACATAGGCATATATTATTAGCCATACAATCATTGGATAAACACAGAAAACGCCCAATTCAGTTTGTTTAAAATTTCATCATTTTTTTCCATCTTTAATAATTCAACTTTTAAATATACTTCCCTTCAATAAAATCCTATGAAACAACTCCTTACCCTACTATTTCTGTTTATTACTACTGCCATCTCCCAGGCACAGACGTCACCCAAATGGATCCGTTATCCGACCATCTCACCAGATGGAAAAAACATTGCTTTCACATACAAAGGTAATTTATATCGCGTCCCTTCAGATGGAGGGAATGCCCTTCAACTTACTTTCCATTCATCACATGATTTTATGCCCATTTGGAGCAAGGACGGAAAATCAATAGCATTTGCTTCTGAGCGATATGGGAATTTTGATGTATATGTGATGGACGCCCTAGGTGGACCGGCCAAGCGCCTGACCTTTCACAGTACAAACGAATATCCTTATTCATTTTCCGCAGATGACAAAGCTGTAATTTTTGGGGCAAGTAGACTGGACTTGGCCAGTCACCGACAGTATCCCGCCAGCTACCAACCAGAACTTTATCAGGTTCCCGTTTTAGGAGGCCGGGTAGACCAGCTACTGACCATTTCTGCAGAGGATGTACAGGTCAGTAGAGACGGAAAAACCATGCTCTATCATGATCGTCCGGGAAGAGAGGATGAATGGAGAAAGCATCACATTTCTGCTGTTACTCGGGATATTTGGAAATATGATGTGGAAAGTCAAAAACATCAAATGATTACCACTTTTAAAGGAGAAGACAGACAACCTGTTTTTGATGAAAATGAGGAAAATATCTATTACTTAAGCGAAGAAAGTGGAAATTTCAATGTCCATCAACTGAACTTATCCCAGCCGGAGAACAATACTCAAGTCACTGACTTTGATACATTTCCAGTGAGGTTTTTAAGTTTTGGAGGAGGCACCCTATCTTTTGGCTATGATGGTGAGCTTTACACACTTCAAGCAGGTGCGGCACCAAAAAAGGTACAAGTAAATATCCGGACCCAAGATAGTCAAAACACGGACAGCTATATCACCATACAAGGAGGTGTCCAAGAAATGTCCATTTCACCCAACGGAAAGGAAATCGCTTTTATCGCTCGAGGAGAGGTTTTTGTCACTTCTGTGGACGGTTCACTAACCAAGAGAATCACCAATACACCTGAAGCAGAAAGGTTTGTATCTTTTACTCCTAACGGAAAAGGGGTAGTTTATTCGAGCGAACGTGATGGAAAATGGAGCATTTTCAAAACCGAAAAAACCCGCAATGATGAACCTTTTTTCTATGCATCAACCCTTTTAAGGGAGGATACTTTAATCAGTAGCAATACAGATAGCTATTTACCTTCTTTTTCACCAGATGGCAAGCAATTGGCTTATGTGTCTGACAGAAGAACACTCAAAGTGAGAAATCTAGAAAGCAAAAATGAGGTGGAACTACTTTCTAGACAAGAGCTATTCCATATGAGAGATGGGGACAAATACTTTACTTGGAGCCCCGACAGTAAATGGCTTCTGGTGGGATGGGGAAAAACTTTGAGCAATAGTGAAATCTTACTGATGGCAGCTGATGGGAGCAAAAAAGAAAACCTCACTGAGAGTGGCTACTATGATTCAAGTCCCAAATGGGTCAATGATGGAAAACAAATGATCTGGTTTAGCAACCGCAATGGCCTGAAAAGCTATGCTACCAGCGGCCGCAGCGAAGATGATGTATATGCCATGTTCTTTGGCCAAGATGCTTATGATGAATTTAGGCTTTCTGAAGAGGACTATAAACTAAAAAAGGCACTGAAAGAAGCTAAAAAGGAAGATTCCAAAGAAGAAGAGAAGGATAAAAAAAGTAAGGAAGATGCAAAAGAAGAGGAACAAATAGAACCAATTCAATTCGACTGGGTAGGAATCAGGGAGCGAAAAGCTAGATTAACCACACATTCCAGTAATCTCAGTGATGCCGTGCTTTCCAAAGACAATGAAAAAATCTACTATCTTTCTAGTTTTGAAGACAAAAACAACCTATGGGAAGGAAACCTACGCAATGGAGAAACCAAAATGGCCATCAAACTCAATACCGGAGGAGGTAGCTTGCTTTGGGACAAAAAAATGGAAAACCTTTATCTCTTGGCCAGCGGCAATATTTCAAAGCTAAATGTCAAAGAGGGCAAGTCGGAAAGCATTAAAATCGCCGGAGATATGTACCTGGATGAGGACTTAGAAAGAAAAAGCATGTTTGATCATGTTTACATCCGCACTAAAAATATATTTTATGAACCTACTTATCATGGAAATAACCTCGACACCTTGTATGCACAATATAAAAAATACTTGCCTCACTTGGGCAACTCTTTCGAATTTGCCGAGATGGTATCTGAAATGCTTGGAGAATTAAATGTCTCCCATACCGGCGCCCGATACAGAAATCCTTCAAAAGAGGGGGACAAAACAGCTTCATTGGGCATATTTATGGATTATGATTTTGAAGGAGAAGGCATCAAGATCACTGAGGTGATTCAAGGAGGACCGCTAGATAAGGCAGGCTTTGACATTGAGCCAGGAATGGTTATTCAATCCATTGATGGAGTTCCCATTTCTCCTGACAAGGACATCGCCTCTTATCTCAATCATAAGGAAGGAAAGTTTTTACTGTTGGATATCTCAGATGCCGAGGGAACAAATACCAAGCAAATCACAGTCAAACCGATAAGCCTTTCTGAAGAGTCAAGCTTGTTTTACAAAAGATTCGTCAGGATCAATAGAAAAGAGGTGGAAGAAAAAAGCAATGGTCAGTTGGGTTACGTCCATATTCCGGGTATGAGTGATGAGCCCTACCGTTCCATCTATGAAGATATGATGGGCAAATACTTTGATTCCAAAGGCGTGGTAGTGGATACTCGGTTCAATAGTGGCGGGGACCTAGTTGCTGATCTTGCAACTTTCTTCACAGGAACGCATTTCATTACCTATGCCACTGAAGATAAAGTGGTAGGTGGGGAGCCAACTTCCAGATGGACCAAACCCACTGTATCTTTATTTAATGAAAGTATGTATTCTGATGGCCATTGTTATGCCTGTGGTTACACTGATTTAAATATTGGCACTACCATTGGCATGCCTGTGCCTGGGACCTGCAGTTTCGCAGGTTGGGAAATGCTTCCAGACGGTACGGTCTGGGGAACAGTTCCTATCAGTGCCAAAGATAAATCAGGTGAATGGATGGAAAACAACCAGACCGAACCTGCCATAAGAGTCAAAAATATCCCAGGCATTATTGATAAAGGAAGAGACCAACAATTGGAAAAAGCCATTGAAGTTCTATTGAAAGAAACATCAGAGTAAAAATTCTTTACTGAACATATCTAGCTAAGGAGGCAGCACAAATAACATAACTGCCTCCTTTTACTTAACCATCGATACTATTACATGCCTGAATGCAGACCATGACGGTCAATATCGTCACGGACTTTCCGATTTTCCCAGTACCACTGTATCACTTTGTGGCTTAGCTGACCTGCTAATTCTGTGTTTTGACTGGCGAGATTGGTGGTTTCATTCCAGTCCTTTTCCAAATCATAAAGTTCTACATGCGTACTGTCACCATTGACCAAAAGCTTCCAGTTTTCGTGACGAATGGCCAAATGGGGGCTCCGATGATGTTCCTGCCGGGGATGGTTGAAATGCTCATTTCTCCCAAAATCCCATAGAAGGTCTTTTTTCCGTTCTACGGTCAAATTTCCTAATAAAGCCTCACTCAAATCTTCTCCAGCAGGCTGGTATTCTTCAGGAACTTTTGCTCCAGTAATCACTGCCAAGCTCGGTAATAAGTCCACTGCGCCTATGATGGTTTGATTATTGGTCTGTCCAGGCTGAACCATAGCTGGCCAGCTCACAATAAACGGCATACGAATACCTCCCTCATATAAACTGTTTTTGGCTCCTCTCTGGCTATTGGTCCTGATCTGCTCGTAAGTGGGTGCGGCTCCATTGTCACTGGTGAAGATGATCATCGTATTTTCAGCTATGCCCAAATCATCCAAACCCGCCATCAATCGACCAATTTGGCGGTCATATTCCTCCAATACAGGAATAAAATTAGGTTTACTGGGCCAAGTATCTCGCTGATTGTAAAATTCTTCATTGGGAATCCATGGGTCGTGCATATCATCAGGCCAAAAATTCACAAAACAAGGGACTTCTTTGTTTCGGGCAAGGAAGTCCAAGGTCTTATCTACAAAATAACCAGTCCTTTCCCATCTTTCAATGCTATCTTGTTCACTCCAGATCCAGTTGGAAGCAGTGATCAGCTTATCCGGATCGGGACCTTCATAGGTGGTGGTATATTCATCAAAACCATATTCCGTGATTTGGGGTGCATCGTCCACATCACGGCCACCTCCCATATGCCACTTACCAATGTGGCTGGTTTTATAACCGGCTGTCTTGAGCACCTTGGCCATGGAAGGTGCGGCAGGATCCAGAAAATCAAACTGCTCACAATTAGTGTTGCCCTTTCTGCTGTGCAAAAATGTATTGATGCCCCATTCCGTAGGAAACATTCCTGTCGTAATCCCCACTCTCGAAGGTGAGCAAACGGGCGCTGCTGAATAATAGTGGTTAAACTTAATGCCATTTGCAGCCAGTTGATCGATATGGGGGGTTTCCACCCAGCCGCTATTGTAGCAAGATAAATCACCCACTCCCATATCATCGGTATATATAATGATGATATGGGGCTTTTTAAGTGTTTCGGATTGGTTGGCCTTTTGATTGCAGGAAAAAGTGGCTAGCAACAACAAGGACAATACTATTCTGATCATAGTGTTATGGATTTATTAGGTTTAATTGAATGATGCTGAAATAACAACAGTAGTAGTTTTAACGGTCAGACCATACCGCCAATTCATTCCCAGCAGGATCTAAAAAATGAAATCTTCTGCCTCCCGGAAATGAAAAAATGTCAACCGATATTTTTTCCCCACAATCTTCTACCGTTTTCTTTATCCCCTCTAAGTCTTCATGATAAAGTACTACCAAGGTGCCGTTGACAACAGTTTCATCAGTCTTCATAAAACCACCTTCCAAACCACTCTCAGAAAAAGCCACGTATTCCGGTCCGTAATCGGTAAACTTCCAACCGAAAGCTTTATGATAAAATTGCTTGATAGCTTCCAGGTCAGAAGCCTTAAATTCTAGGTAATTGATATGGTTGTTTTTAGCGGCCATGGTAAGGGTTTGATTTAATTGAGGGATTCATTCTGCTTTTAATTTACAAAGCTTTATATGAAAAGAAGTACTTTTTGAAAGTAAATCAAATAAGCATTTGATCAGTGAAAAAATCGCAATGTAGACGGATCAAAATGGGGGTGGTGAGGGCAAAGTCAATTACCCCTTATATTTGATGATTTTCAAAATAAGAGCAACAACTGTAATATTGGCAAGGTGAACTGTGATTTACGCGTTGACAATTCGATGGATTCTTTCCTAATTTTCAATATCAGCCAATTGATATTTAATCAGTTGCTGTAACCTATAATTTTCTTTCTTGCCATTTAGAGGAATTTTGATTTTTCTGGAACCCAATAAAGCTCCTATTCCACCTCCCAAAGCCATTCCACCTAAGACCACGTTGATATTGGTTCTGGTACACATTCCATTAGCATCATCACAGTTTGGATCATCCACTTTGCCAACCGCCAAGCCAACAGCAGTTCCGATGATAGCCCCAAATATGATGGATTTACCCAGCTTTCCCTGCTTTCTGAATTCCAAAGTGCGAATATCTTCGATATCATGTTCATTTATTCTGGAATGTACTGAAGATGCTTCGGGAAATGACTCAGTAGTTAAAATGGAAGACGGCCTAACCTCAAATAAATACCCCTTCATGCTCTGGTTAGAGGCATTTGAAGTCAACCACATATCGTACTGCCTAATCTTAGGCGTGATTTGTGCCACAGCCAAATTGATCAAAGCAAAGCTGATTAAAAATAAGGATAAGGCCTTTTTCATTAAAAAGAATAGGTTTTGGGAAATGAATGGAAATTACTCAACTTAAACCTCACCACTCAGTCTCTAAGTGAATATTATAAAAACTGAATATTATAATTTCAAATACAAATAAGTAATGATAACATGATTAAATTAAGTAAATTTTCTTTCGAAAAAGTAGATTGAAAAGATTATGTATAGCAGCGGTAATTATTGATAAATCAAGGTGTCATATTACGAAAAAACATTTTCGTTGAAACTACTTTAATCATTTCTCCTTAACTCTTATTTACCCAAAAAGTAAATGGTTAGTTTAAAATCAGAAAAACAACAGTCCAATACACTAAAAAAGATGTATATCCGCAATTCTAACAGTAGAGATTAAAAGCGAGTAGAAACGACCCTTTTGATTAAAATATCAACTGCTTCGGTCTTCAGACTTCAATTCTACCTGGCAGTTAGACAGGCTTCCGACCACTCAAGCAAAGTATGTTTGGTTACTGGCATCATTGCGGATAATCAGATTAAAAAATAATCACAATCAATTCATGTAACTGCTTATCTACCTGCTGCGATTACCGCCAAATCCACCTGTCTTGCACCAGCATCTAATAATACATTGGCACAGGCAGATAGGGTGGCACCGGTGGTCATCACATCATCAACCAATAAAATAGACTTTCCCTCCAAATTAGTTTTGCCCGTCAAACCAAAAACCTTTTCTACATTCTCAATCCTTGCTATTCTTGACTTTTTGGTCTGCGTCACCGTAAACTTGGTTCTCACCAAAGATTGGTCAATAAGTATGTCTAAAGTTGAAGCTAACCCTAAGGCAAACTGCAAACTTTGATTGTACCCGCGTCGCTTTTCCTTTAATGGATGTAAGGGAACAGCAATGATAAAGTCCCACCTGATTTCAATCCCACTTTGCTTTAATCTTTGACCATAAAGCTTACCCAAAACCTGACCTAACTCAGGTTTATTACGGTATTTCAATTGGTGTAGTAATCTTTGGCTCATTCCTTTTTTGGTAAATCTTAAAAAGGCCATTACATTCCCAGCCTTGGTCAATCCCATGATTTTTATGGCCAAATCATTATTTTGAGGACGTAAATGGTAAGTAGTAAGGGGCAATTTGCCCTGACATACCCGACAAAGTTGATTTTCGAAATCAAACAGGCTCCGTTTGCACATGCAGCAGGTCTCTGGAAATACCAAAGCCAAAAAATCATTGAAAAAAGTGAAACGCATTAGGAAAAAGGCTTGTTAGTTCTAATTGACAGGAAAATACCTGCTATATTTGCTAATTAGATAAAAACTATCCTATAAGTTAATGAATTTAGTAGACGAATTCAACGAGTATCGTGCCAAGATGAACGAGAAGATTCTTGGAGAAGACAATAAAGTGCTCAAACGTATTTTCAATCTGGACACAAATGCCTTCACACCAGGGGCCGTTGACATCCAATCAAAGGAAATGATTGGCCTAGCCTGTTCCATGGTGCTGCGTTGCGATGACTGTGTTCGCTATCACTTAGGAAAATGCCATGAGGTTGGTCTGACCAAAGAACAGGTGTTTGAAGTATTTTCTATCGCCAACCTTATTGGTGGAACCATCGTAATTCCTCACTTACGAAAAGCCGTGGAATACTGGGAGGAATTGGAAAATAAAGCTGGATAATGCTAAAGAAAGATTTAGATATAGAAAAAAGGTGGTCCAAGCTCTTGGTGGGTATTCAGGATTTGATTGGTAAAAAGCCCGCAGATCTAAATGGGGTGCTTTTTATCATCGGTGTCCAAGAATTAGGCAAAGGCATGAAAAACTTCAGCAAAGAGCAAAAGCAGGACTTAATGCACATTGCCATTTGCAAAGTTTTAAGCTTGGCTGGTTTCTATGAACTTGATTCTATCGATCAAGATGGCTGGCCTCACTGGAATTTAGTAAAAGAACTACCTCATTTTGATATCTTAGAGCAGGAGAAATTACTAAAGATCCAAGTATTAGAATACTTCGAAAAAGAATTTGAAATAGACATAAAATAGAAATTTCACTTTAAATAGAAATATTAATTAGTCTAAAAGGATAAAATAAAATCTAAAGACTAAACAAATTAAATCTTATATATATGAATATCGTATCCTATAATGTCAACGGTATTCGGGCAGCCATGAGGAAAGGATTTTCGGAATGGTTGGCAGCATGTTCACCGGATATCATCGGCTTACAGGAAATAAAGGCCAACACTGATCAGATTGAGATCAGTGTATTTGAAGACTTGGGTTATCATACTTATTGGTACCCTGCCGTAAAAAAAGGATATAGTGGTGTAGCCATCTTGAGCAAAGAAAAACCCAAACACATTAAATATGGAATGGGTTTAGACGCTTACGATGATGAGGGGAGAATGATCCGTGCTGATTATGATAACTTCTCATTTATCAGTGCTTATTTTCCTTCTGGCACTACCGGAGGTCCTCGGCAAGACTTCAAATATGCCTTTTTGGACGATATTTATGGGTATTCGCAGGACTTGAACAGGGATTTTCCTAATCTAATACTTAGTGGCGACTATAATATCTGTCACAAAGCCATAGATATTCATAATCCTGTTGCGAACAAGAATTCCTCTGGTTTTTTACCAGAAGAAAGGGCCTGGATGGATAAATTCACTTCATCTGGTTTTGATGACAGCTTTAGATTGGTCAATCCAACACCCCACCAATACACATGGTGGAGTTATCGCGCCAATGCCAGAAACAATAACAAAGGCTGGCGTATAGATTACCATATGACAAGCTCATCCATGAAAGAAAAAGTAAAGAGAGCATGCATATTGCCAGAAGTAATACACTCTGATCATTGTCCTATTCTATTGGAAATTGATTAAATAGAAAATTTAAGCAGAAGAATAATAACCATAAAGACTTAATGAAATCTATCAAAATTACTATTCCTTCTCTTATTGAGAACATCAAGATCATAGAAAGTTTCATTGATAACGCTAAGGAAAAATTCCAGATCAATGATGATATCTATGGAAACATTATGATTTCAGTAACGGAGTGTGTCAGTAACGCTATCATTCATGGCAATAGGAATGACGCTTCAAAATCAGTCAACCTTGAACTCAATTTCCTGGAGAACCAGTTAAAGTTTATTATTGAAGACGAAGGCCAAGGGTTTGATTACGAAAACCTAAAAGACCCTACTGCTCCAGAAAATATCGAAAAATCCGGTGGCCGTGGTGTCTTTATCATGAAGAACCTTTGCGATGAAGTTGATTTTGAAAATGAAGGCAAGAAAACCGTCCTAACTTTCTACATGAATTAACCTATGGCAATCAATTTCTTTCAGGAAGACATTATATACAACCTCCCTCAAAAGAACCTAACCAAAAAATGGTTAAGGGAAGTTGCCAAAAGAGAAGGATTTATAATAACTGATCTAAACTATATATTCTGCTCAGACGAATATTTATATAAAATCAACGTTGATTACTTAGATCATGACACTTATACCGATATTATTACTTTTGACAACTCAGAAGAAGAAAACACCATTGAAGGAGATATCTTTATAAGTATCGAAAGAGTAAAGGACAACGCCAAAACTGAAAACCAAGACTTTCATCATGAAGCTTTGCGCGTTCTTAGCCATGGACTTCTTCATCTCTGCGGCTACAAAGACAAAAGCAAAGAGGAAGCACATTTAATGAGACAAAAAGAAAACGCTTCATTAGACAGTTATTCAGAACTAACAAAACAATAAAACCACTGTTCCACGTGAAACACTACAAAACACATAATCCAATAAAACGTTCCACGTGAAACACTCAACAACAAAACACTCTCACTGTTCCACGTGAAACAGTGAAAACAAAATAATTGACATAAAAGTGTTCCACGTGGAACACTCATAAATACAAATAATATGTTTCCAGAATATGACGTAATAGTAGTTGGGGCAGGGCATGCTGGCTGTGAAGCAGCTCACGCAGCAGCAAAGATGGGAAGTTCGGTACTGTTATGTACCATGAACATGAATACTATTGCCCAAATGTCATGTAATCCAGCAATGGGAGGTGTAGCAAAAGGACAGATCGTTAGGGAAATTGATGCTCTTGGTGGGCAATCTGGTATCATTTCTGATAAGTCCATGATTCAATTCAGAATGCTAAACCGATCAAAAGGTCCTGCTATGTGGTCTCCAAGATCACAAAATGACCGAATGAGATTTGCAGAAGAGTGGAGATTAGCCTTGGAAAAAACGCCCAACGTTGATTTTTGGCAAGAAATGGTCACTGGTTTAGTCGTGAAAGACAAAAGGGTAGTAGGGGTAAAAACCAGTATAGGGCTTGAAATCAAGGCCAAATCTGTTGTTCTAACGAACGGTACTTTCCTCAATGGCTTAATCCATATTGGAGAAAAACAATTTGGAGGAGGTCGTACAGGTGAATCAGCTGCACGAGGAATTACAGAGCAGTTGGTGGAACTGGGTTTCGAAGCAGGAAGAATGAAAACGGGTACACCTCCAAGAGTCGATGGAAGAAGCCTTGACTATTCAAAAATGGAGGTTCAGTATGGCGATGAAAACCCTGAAAAGTTCTCTTTCTCCGATGAAACAACACCTCTCAAAGAACAAAGAACTTGTTGGATTACTTACACTAACAAGGAAGTTCATGAAACATTAGAAACGGGTTTCGATAGATCCCCTATGTTTAATGGAAGAATTCAGGGCTTAGGTCCACGTTATTGTCCATCAATTGAAGATAAAATCAATCGATTTGCTGAAAGAGATCGACATCAAATATTTGTAGAACCAGAAGGATGGGATACAGTAGAAATCTATGTCAATGGATTTTCCACTTCTTTACCGGAAGATGTACAATATAAAGCGATCAGAAAAATAGCTGGTTTCGAAAACTGTAAAATGTTCAGACCAGGCTACGCCATAGAATATGACTTCTTCCCTCCAACTCAATTGAAACTAACCTTGGAAACACAATTGGTAGAAAACCTGTTTTTCGCAGGCCAAATCAATGGAACCACAGGTTATGAAGAAGCGGCCTCTCAAGGTCTAATTGCCGGAATGAATGCTGCTAGAAAAGTTCTAGAAGAATCACCTTTTATCCTTAAAAGATCAGATGCCTATATTGGAGTATTGATAGATGACCTTATCAATAAAGGGACCGAAGAACCTTATCGTATGTTTACCTCCAGGGCTGAATTCAGACTCTTACTGAGACAAGACAATGCAGATCTCCGCTTAACCCAAATGGGTCATGCCGTTGGCTTGGCATCTGATGAGAGATTAGAAAAAATGATCGATAAGAAGAATGATACAGCCAAACTGATTAATGATCTCAAACAGAAAAAACTAAGTCCTGAGGACATCAATACAGGATTGGAAGATATGGAAACAGCCACTATTAAAGAAAAAATAACAGTGGAGAAACTTCTTAAAAGGCCACAATTGGGCCTACAATCCATTATGAATTTAGATCGTGATATCAAATCCTATCTCACCAAATATCCTAAAGATGTCTTAGAACAAGCAGAAATTCAGGTCAAGTACAATAGTTATATTGAGAAGGAACAACAAATGGTAGAGAAGCTTAATAATATGGAAAACTTCAAAATTCCATTAAATTTTGATTACTTATCTGTTCCAGCACTTTCTGCAGAAGGAAAACAAAAACTACATAAGATTAAACCAGAAACTTTGGGCCAAGCATCAAGAATCAGTGGTGTTTCCCCAGCAGATTTATCTATACTCACTGTTTATTTAGGAAGATAACATGTACGAAAGATTAACCAAATGTCCACTTTGTCAAAACCAGAGTGGACTTTTTCTTAATCATTTGGTGGTGAAAGATCATAGTGTTTCCCATGAATCCTTTACTATTTGCAAATGTGACAAATGCCATTTTTTATTCACAAACCCACGTCCAGATCAGGAACATATCGGGGAATACTACAAGTCGGAAGATTACATATCCCATACTGATAAATCCAACAACATTGTCAATTTCATTTACAAACAGGTAAGGAAATATACTCTACAGCAAAAGGTAAATTGGATCAATAAACATACAGCGCAAAAGGGCAGACTTCTGGACTTTGGATCTGGAACTGGTCATCTCCTAAATCAAGCAAAAACCAATGGATGGGACTGTTGTGGATTAGAGCCAAGCAAAGAAGCCGCTAAAATTGCAAAGGATAATTTTGATCTGAATGTCTGTTCGGAAATAAAAGAATTGGATAAGGAAAAAAAATTCGATGCCATTACACTCTTTCACGTTTTAGAACACGTTCATGATCTTAAAGGAACAATGGAATTCTTGCTCAGTAAGCTCAAAAAAAGAGGCACTTTATTCTTAGCTGTTCCCAATTACGACTCCTATGATTCATCATTATTCAAGGAAAATTGGGCAGCATTGGATGTACCTAGACATCTTTATCATTTCACTCAGGAGACCATGCAATACTTAGCTGAAGAATATGACCTTCGAATAAGTGCAAAAGAACCTATGCCCTTCGACAGTTATTATGTATCAATTCTATCCAACAGTATAAAATATAACAAGAAAAATCTAATTAATTCCTTTTTGACAGGATATAAGTCAAATAAAAATGCTAAAATAAATAACAATAACTATTCAAGCATACTGTTTATATTAAAGAAGAAATGAATAAAAGATTTTACCAAATAGTTCTTGCTACTATAGCCATCATCTTTTGTTACGCATGCGCAAAACAAAGTTCTCCTATGGGTGGACCAAAGGATGAGGCCCCACCACAACTTTTATCATCCAATCCTAAGGACCAATCGCTCAATATCAAGCCAGAGCAAATCATCTTGGAATTCAACGAATACATTAAGGCAGATAACCCCATTCGAAATATTATTATCACTCCAAGTTTGGAGAAAGATAAGATGGAAATCCTTCCCATCAAGAATACTTTGAAAATCAAACTCAATCAGGAATTGGAAGATAGCACTACTTATGTGTTTAACTTTCAAAAAAGTATCCAGGATATATCAGAAAATAACCCCGCTGAAAACCTAAAATTGGTTTTTTCGACTGGAAGAATGATTGATAGCCTTAGCTTTTCAGGAAAGGTAGATTTTATATTTCCTCCCAAAACCCAAGAAATCAAAGATGTTCTTGTAGGTCTATACCGAATACAAGATGATACTATGGATGTGTTTAGCGATCCTCCCTATTACTTAACTCAAGCAGATTCATCAGGGAACTTTGAAATAACTAATATCAAAGGAGGAAAATACAGAGCCTACGCTTTTCAAGATAATAACAATACCTCCAAAGCTGAGTTTAAGAGTGAACAATATTCTTTTATAACTGATACCGTCTCTATCATGGAAGATGTTACCAATGCCCACTTTAGTCTTTATAGAGGTGACCTATCAGACTTTAAGGTCAACAGGACCTCAGCTATCGGAAGCAACTTTGATGTGGTGCTTAGCAAATCTCCGGCATCTCTACGAGTGGAACATCCAGATATTGGTCAAAAGCTATTCTATCGACTTGATGAAAAACAAATCAGGTTCTATCACACTGAAATAAGAGATGACAGTACACAAGTAAAACTAATTGTTCAGGACTCGGTAGGATTCAAAATAGATACCACTCTTTATGCATCATTTATGAACAGTGATAGAAAAGCGCAACTTTTGGAAGTCACATTGGGAAAAAACAAAGAGTTTAATCAAAGTATCAACACAGACTTCAGCTTTAACAAACCTGTAAATGTGATCCATTATGATTCACTTTATATCCAATACGATTCAGCTTCATTTATCCAAATTAAGCCAGAACATTTGAGCTTTAAAGACAGTGCAAGAAGGACGGAACTGGTATTGACAGTTCCTATCAATGACACACTCTCCATCAGCAATTATAATCTTCTAGCTGCCGACTCCACCTTTGAAGACGTAGAAGGGCAGTACAACAAAAAGTCCATCAAAACCAATTTCAAAAAACAGAATACAGATGATCTAGCAGACGAAGTATCTGGTAAAATCCTAACGGACGAATTACCTATCATCGTCCAGTTATTAAACACAGATGAGACAGTAGTAAAAGAAATCTATCTAACAGAAAACTTTGATTATAGCTTTAAAAAAATCAAAGCAGGAGAATATAAAATTAGAGCTATTATTGATAGGAATGGAAATAAAAAATGGGACCCAGGTAATTATCAAGACAAAAGACAGCCTGAACCAGTCTATTATTATTTCAATCAAGAAAGCAAATCATACAAGGTGCTCTTAAGAGGAAAATGGACCAATAATGATGTAAATATAGATGCCAGAAGAGAAACAGGCCTACCACAAACACCTATTGAAGAACCGAAAGAAGTAGAAGAAATCAGTCCAAATGAGATGTAGATAACTATGGAATATAGTGTGAATAACTGTCTATAACTTATGGACAAATTCAGAGTTATCCCAAAAGTAAATTCGCTTTTGGGATAATTTTTTTACCCCCATGGATAACCCCAAATTTATAAACGTCTATCCACATTTATACACACAGGAATTCATACACATTTTACCACATAGTCATTTATGCACAAAAATGAACAGATTTATAAAAGCACCTAATTCATAACAAGTTACAAGTTGATAAATTGTGAATAGGAAGTGAATTAACTATGGAAAAGAGATTGAAACCGTGTGGGTAAATAAATACCAAAAACTTACCCACAAATCCACACCTTAATAACTGTAATAGTTTTTTATTTAAAAAAGAATATAATATAACTATATAGGATGTGGATGAATTATGAAGTTGATGGGAAACACACCATTTCATCCAAATCCTAATGAGGTAAAGAGTTTATCAAGTTACTCAAACAACCAGATAGATTGCTTAGATCATCATTTCATTACTTTTAGAGAAACTTTAAAAAAGCTTCTGATGAAATCAATAAGAAAGATGCTGAAAACAAATAAAATTAGATAAATTTAAATTTGTGCCTTAAGGATGGCCGAAGATTTGAGGTGAAACTAGATCTGAGCGATGCCCTTTAGAAATAAAAATATGATGACAAAGCGATTATTCTTTATGTTGATCTTGGTGTTGGCCATACAAGCTTCATCAATGGCCCAGGATAAAATATACTTTACAGACTTTTACATTTCTGCAGGTTTCAAAAATCAACCTTACACGGAATTGAATCAATACTTTGCTGATGCAGGTTACCAAACTTTTGAAAAGCAAACAGCTACTTTGGGAGGAGGGGTTTCTTACGTGGCTATGTCAGGAATGGGCTTTTTTGCAGAGACAGAATTTAACTTGAACAAAAAAAGATACAGCAATGATTTTGTGAATTATCGTTATTTGCCCATCCATGTCACTGGAGGCTTTCAATATCATTGGAAGAATAGCAACATCAAGGATTGGAGATTTTACCCTAAAATCGGCGTGTATTATGGATCTACTTCTTTGGACATGATCGTTACAGATCTCAATACAGATTTCGGTGAGAACTTAATGGGCGGAATGAATACCAGCTTTATGTATCAGCGTAACATCGGATTGAATTTTAGCATCAATGCGGATAAAATTTTAGGAGCCTTTTTGAAGCCCACTACCCAAATAGGAGTTTATTCGCGAATGGGCCTTCAGGTAGGCTATATGTTGAATGTTTATTCTAGTGTGACCAAGTTGCGTCGCAATTTCAATCCAGACCTTCGGAAAGACCTGATCATTACGAATGCCCCGAAATTTGATCCCAGTGCTTTCTACATCAAATTGAATTTTGCAATTGGGAAGTTTGAAAAAGAAAGTGAATGAGGTAGAGAAATCCTGATTGAAAAACAGTGCTGAATTGATTTTATTTACCATTCTAAAATTTTTTCCTATATGTTCTCTAAAGTTTCTTTTAATTGCAAGGAAGATTAACAAATCAATTAACCTTGAATAAATTTTCCCAGCATGAAAAAGATATCGCTTATTTTTAGTTTTATTTTGGGCTTTAGTAGCTTGGTTTTAGCCAAGACAGATACCATCCAGGTTTATAGCCAAAAAATGAACAAGACCATTCCCAATTTACTTTTTACTCCTTCTGTTTATGATGAGTCGCTCACTTATCCCACTGTCTATCTTTTGCATGGAGCTGGTGGCAACTATACATCTTGGTCAGGGATTGCCGATTTACAGTATTTTGCGGACCTCTACGGCATGATCATAGTCTGCCCTGATGCAGGAGTCACCAGTTGGTATTACGACAGTCCTATAGACCCTAAAATGCAGTATGAGACTTTTGTGTCTATGGAGTTGGTTAATTGGGTGGATGAACACTATTCCACCAAAGCAGATAGAAACTATCGAGGGATTACTGGTTTGAGTATGGGAGGCCATGGAGGCTTATACCTGGGTTTTAAACATCAGGAGACTTTCAGTGTAGCTGGGAGCACAAGTGGTGGAGTAGATATCCGGCCTTTTCCTATGAACTGGGATATTGCCAAAAGACTAGGATCCTATGCGGAAAACAAAGAGGTTTGGGAAGAAAATACCGTGATCAATATGCTTTATTTGCTGGATGGAAGAAGCTTGGACATCATCATCGATTGCGGGGTACATGACTTCTTTTATGATGCCAATGTGCGGTTACATGAGAAACTGGAGCAACGCAATATTCCCCATGATTTTACAGCCAGACCAGGTGTACACAATGGAGACTATTGGAAAAACTCCATTGCTTATCAGCTTTTGTTTATGCATTCAAAGTTTGAAAGTAGGAAGTAAGTTTTAGTGCTTGACTACTTTTTGATAGGATCTGGGATAGGAGATTAAAACGCTATATTCGTTTTTACTTGCTCTATAGGATAGTTTTGAATAGATTTTGAGTGAAATTGTAACTGTCAGCGGTATGAATAGTGACATCAAAGTTTATCATCGCGCTCAGACCCAAGAGGACCAAGCCATTTGTGACTGTTTGTTTGAAATTATCGAAGCCAATCTTCCCAAAGCAGAAAGTAAAATTTGGCACCGGCATCCAGTTTGGTTTTTGGACGGCAATCCCATTGTGGGTTACAGCAAGCTGAAAGGAGGAATTCGATTATTGTTTTGGAGTGGGCAGTCTTTTGATGAATTGAAGTTGACTCCTGAGGGAAAATTTAAAGCAGCTGAAATTAGATATAACTCCTTAGAAGAAATCAATCATGAAGACCTGAAGCGATGGCTTGAAAAATCCCAAAAAATTCAATGGGATTACAAAAACATTGTTAAGCGAAAAGGAAGACTAGAAAGGTTGCTTTGATATGCTCAACCTATTTTAGGATAGGTCACTTTAAAGAGTTTAAGCTTTGGTACTTCGCCAGACACAGCAATCAAATTTTCAAGCATTAAAAATGTCTGGGGCTCTTTCTGATAAACAGGCCTGTTTAGCGAGCCTTCCCAGGTTAAACATACCCAGAATTTGCCTTAAGATTAATAAAATTCTTCTCGGAATATTTTTACAATAAATAGTATGCATGCATACGAAATTTTTTCTATCTTACGTTAAGCTAGTAAAGCATAACCCAAAAGTATGAAACCTGAAGAAACCGTCGATTTCCATATCAAGACTGCCTGGCATGCCATTTCACGCATGTATAACCAAAAGGCAGCTGATGAGGGCTTCACCACATCGATTGGTTTTGTACTCATCAATATCAATTCTAAGGAAGGTACGCCGGCAACCAAAATTGCCCCATTGATGGGCTTGGAAGCCAGGAGCCTTACCCGCATGCTTAAATCCATGGAAGAAAAAGGCCTGATTTGTAGAAAGCCTGACATTTCTGATAAGCGATCGGTCCGCATTTTTTTGACCCCTGAAGGCAAGCGGAAAAAAGAAAAATCCATCGAAACCATTCAAGCTTTTAACCACTCCATACGGGAAGTGGTCAGTGAGCGAGAACTGGAAAAATTCTTCGATGTGTTTCAGAAAATCAATCAAATCATCGAAAAAGAACAACTTAAGTCAATACACCCTCAATAGAGGGTTTAAAAAAAAAATCATTTCTATGTAACCAAGCATAATGCTGACCATTTCTTGAAGAGCAGCTGTAATTTGCGAGGTTCCATTTGACCATTGAAAATAAACTAAAATCAAATGAAAAGAGCCATTCAGAAAGTAGCTATTTTAGGTTCAGGAGTTATGGGATCCAGAATAGCCTGTCATTTTGCCAACATTGGCGTTCAGGTACTTTTGCTGGATATTTTGCCCAAAGAACCCAATGAAGCCGAAGCCAAAAAAGGATTGACCTTGGAAGATAAGGCTGTCCGCAACCGCTTGGTCAATGAGGCTTTGGAAAAGACCTTGAAAGCCAAACCATCTGCCATTTATGATCAGGATTTTGCTTCGAGAATTACCACAGGCAATTTTGAAGATGATCTTGCCAAAATCAAAGATTATGATTGGATAATCGAAGTGGTGGTGGAAAGATTGGATATCAAGCAATCTTTGTACGAAAAGGTGGAACTGCACCGTAAACCAGGTACTTTGATCACTTCGAACACATCTGGTATTCCCATGCAAATGTTGTGTCAAGGCAGAAGTGAGGATTTTCAAAGCAACTTCTGTGGGACACACTTTTTCAATCCCCCTAGGTACTTGCGATTGTTGGAAATTATTCCTGGACCCAAAACCAATCCTGAAATCATCGATTTCTTGATGGAATATGGGGACCGATATTTGGGCAAAGAAACGGTGCTTTGTAAAGATACGCCGGCATTTATTGCCAACCGAATAGGTGTTTATGCGATTATGTCAAGCATGCATACCATAGAAAAAATGGGCTTGGGTGTATCTGAAGTAGATAAACTTACTGGAACTGTCATAGGAAGAGCCAAGTCCGCCACCTTCCGAACCATGGATGTCGTAGGTTTGGATACCATGGTCAATGTGGCCAATAACCTCAATAAAGCCTTAGAAAATGATGAATCAAAAGATCAATTTAGGCTGCCGAAGATTGTCCAGTTTTTGAGTGATCAGAAATGGTTGGGTGATAAGACAGGACAAGGTTTTTTCCATATGATTCGGCATAAGGATGGCAGCAAAGAGTTGAAAGAAATTGATTTTGAGACTCAGGAATATAAGCCGGTAGAGAAGCCGAAATTTAAAGCCCTTGAAGGATCTAAAGATATTCATGACCTAAAAAAGCGAATCAAATTCTTGGTGAACTTTGATGATAAGGCTGGAGAGTTTTACCGAGCTACTTTCTATGACCTCTTCCGTTATTGTTCCAAGAGGATTCCAGAGATAGCCGATGAACTTTACCTTATTGACCAAGCAGTATGTGCAGGTTTTGGATGGGAATATGGCCCTTTTGAAAATTGGGATATTCTTGGTGTCAAGGATACTGTTGCGAAGATGGAAGCTGCTGGTCAAAAGCCCGCCGAGTGGGTGTATGAAATGTTGGAAGCAGGGCATGACAGTTTCTATCGGGTAGAAAAAGGCAACCGCCAGTATTATGACATTCCTTCCAAATCCTATAAAGATATTCCTGGACAGCAAGAATTGATTTTATTGGATACCCTAAAATCAGGAAATAAGAAGATTTGGGGCAATGCTGGATCGACCATTTATGATATGGGCGACGGCGTGATCGGTTTGGAATTCCATACCAAAATGAATTCCCTCGGTGCAGAAGTCATTGAAGGGATGAATACAGCCATCACCATGGCGGAAAAAGATTTCAAAGGTTTGGTGATCGGTAATGAGGGAGCAAACTTCTCAGCCGGTGCCAATCTGGCCATGATTTTTATGTATGCTGGGGACCAGGAATTTGACGAAATCAATATGATGATTGCCCAATTCCAGAAAACCATGATGCGGGTAAGGTACAGTGCCGTGCCAGTAGTTGTAGCCCCTCATAATATGGCTCTGGGAGGTGGATGTGAAATGTCACTTCATGCAGATTCGGTACAGGCTCATGCAGAATTGTATATGGGTTTGGTGGAATTTGGCGTAGGCGTTATTCCTGCGGGTGGAGGAACCAAAGAAATGACCCTACGCTTTTCCAATAATATTCATGATGGAGATGTGGAGTTGAATAGATTGCAGGAAGCCTTTATGAATATCGCTACGGCGAAAGTATCCACTTCCGCCCACGAAGCCAAAGCATTGGGTTACTTGCAAGATAAAGATGACATTACCATCAACCGCAAACGACAGTTGGCAGAAGCCAAAGCCAAAGTTATTGAGTTGTATGATGAAGGGTATACGCAGCCCGCACAGCAAAGCAATATTAAGGTGCTTGGTAAAACTTCACTGGCATACTTTGAGGCAGGCATAACCGGGATGCAATATGGGGACTATATCTCTGATCATGATGCTAAAATTGCCAGAAAACTGGCTTGGGTGATGAGTGGTGGTGATCTTTCACAGCCTACCGAAGTTTCAGAACAATACTTGTTGGACCTGGAAAGAGAAGCTTTCTTGAGCTTGACCGGAGAGAAAAAGACTTTGGAAAGAATCCACAGCATTCTGTTTAAGGGGAAACCTCTAAGGAATTAAAGAAGATTAAAGAGCCAAGAATAGAGAAAAAGACAAGACAATTTTTTAACCAAAACAATAGATGAAATGCACAATTTTAGAAATCTAAAAGTTTGGCAGAAGTCAGTAGATTTTGCAGCAATGATATACTTTTCAACGGATGAACTTCCGAATGAGGAGAAGTATGGATTAGTTTCTCAAATGAGAAGAGCAAGTGTTTCTATTCCTTCCAACATTGCGGAAGGCAGTGCAAAGTCATCTAAGAAAGTTTTTTGCAAATCATTGGAAACAAGTTTAGGTGAGAGTTACGAACTCGAAACTCAATTAGAAATAAGTAAAAGGGTAGGGCTTATATCTGAAGAGAAATCTTCTTCCCTTGAAAACAATCTTATAGAAATTCAAAGAATGATTAACGGACTGAAATCGAAGGTAGAATCTCAATCTTGATTCTTTCGTCTTTATTCTTTAAAACGAATAAAATTTAAAACAAAACGACATGGAAGCATACATAGTAAATGGATATAGGACAGCAGTGGGAAAAGCCAAAAAGGGTGGATTCCGCTTTTATCGGCCAGATGATATGGCCACGGATGTAATCAAACATTTATTAGCGGAAACACCTGGTTTGGAACCCAGCCGCGTGGATGATTTGATCGTGGGTAATGCCGTGCCTGAGGCAGAACAGGGCATGCAGATGGGAAGGATGATTTCCCTGATGGCCTTGGGAAAAGTGGTGCCGGGTTTTATCATTAATCGTTATTGCGGATCAGGCTTGGAAGCCATTGCTCTGGCCACGGCCAAAATTAAAGCAGGAATGGCCGATTGTATCATTGCTGGTGGAACAGAGTCCATGTCCATGGTACCCATGATGGGTTACAAAACCGCCCTTAACTGGAAAATTGCTACCGAGCACCCTGATTATTACCTCAGTATGGGCTTGACTGCCGAAGAGTTGGCCAAGGATTATGATATTTCAAGAGAAGATGCTGATCAATTTGCGGTTACCTCACACGAACGGGCGATCAGTGCCATCAAGGAAGGCAGGTTCAAAGATGAAATTGTGCCAATCCAAGTAGAAGAAACCTATGTGGATGAATCTGGAAAAAGAAAGAAAAAGACCTATACAGTGGATACGGATGAAGGTCCGCGGCCTGGAACAAATATGGAAGCTTTGTCCAAGCTAAAGCCAGCATTCAAACAAGGAGGTCAGGTCACAGCGGGTAATTCTTCCCAAACTTCTGATGGAGCTTCTTTTGCCTTGGTGATGTCTGAACGCATGGTGAAGGAACTGAATTTGGAGCCTGTGGCCAGATTGGCAAGCTATTCTGTGGCAGGTGTTGATCCAAGGATTATGGGCATAGGTCCAAAAGAAGCGGTACCCAAAGCCTTGAAGCAAGCAGGAATGAGCATGAATGATATCAGTCTGGTGGAATTGAATGAGGCATTTGCTGCTCAGGCCTTGGCAGTGATCCGCTCATTGGACATGGATCCGGACATAGTGAATGTCAACGGAGGAGCGGTTGCGCTGGGACACCCACTGGGTTGTACAGGTGCCAAGCTCACCGTGCAAATGATCAATGAACTCCGCAGAAGAAAACAAAAATATGGTTTAGTGACTGCCTGTGTAGGTGGCGGCCAAGGCGTAGCTGGAGTGGTTGAATTGTTAAAATAGATACTAGACTCGAGATGATTGACTTCAGATAAATTTTCAAACAGGATACCTTATTTTTTAACTAAAACAATTGTGTTATGCATAACTACAAAGAGTTTAAAGTATGGCAAAGATCAATGAAATTGACCGTAGAAATATACAGGATTTCAGCATTTTTTCCTTCTGAAGAAAAGTTTGGTTTAACATCTCAAATTAGAAGATGTGCAATTTCAGTCCCTTCCAATATATCAGAGGGAGAGGGTTGAAAAAGTGATAGGGAGTTTGCTCAATTTTTGGCTGTTTCTCACGGATCTATTTGTGAGTTGGAAACTCAACTAATTGTTGCAAAAGAACTCAAATTTATTGAAAGTAATGATTTTAATATTCTATCAGAAGAAGTCAATGAATTACAAAGGATGCTTTATACACTGATTCTAAAGTTTGAAAACTAATTGGTCTAGTGTCTAAAGTCTTATATCTAAAATCTAAAATACAATGGAAACAACAAAAAAAGACAGCATAAATGGTGGGGAGTTTCTCGTTAGGGACACAGCTGCCAAGGACATTTTTATTCCGGCAGAATTCTCGGAAGAGCAACGCATGATGGCACAGGCTTGTCAGGATTTTATTGATACGGAGATATTGCCGCACATAGAGGAAATTGACAGCATGAAAAATCCGGACTTGGTTCCTGGTATTTTGAAAAAGGCTGGTGAACTTGGACTGTTGGGCATTTCTGTGCCAGAAGCTTATCAAGGTTTGGGGATGAGTTTCAATACCTCCATGTTGATAGCGGATATTATTGGTGCTGCGGGATCATTTTCCACCACTTATGGTGCACATACTGGGATCGGGACTTTGCCCATTCTCTTTTACGGAACGGAAGAGCAAAAGCAAAAGTACTTGCCCAAACTGGCCACTGGCGAATGGGCTGCTTGTTATTGTCTGACGGAGCCAGATGCAGGTTCTGATGCGAATAGTGGCAAGACCAAAGCCACTTTGACTGCTGATGGTCAGCATTATCTGCTGAATGGACAAAAGATGTGGATTTCCAATGGAGGTTTTGCGGACTTGTTTATTGTTTTCGCCAAGATTGAGGATGATAAAAATCTGACTGCTTTTATCGTGGAAAAGGACTTTGGTGGGATCACCATGAATGAAGAAGAGAAGAAGATGGGTATCAAAGGTTCTTCAACGCGTCAGGTCTTCTTTAATGATTGTAAAGTGCCAGTGGAGAACATGCTATCTGACCGCCAAAACGGATTTAAGATCGCGGTGAATATCCTTAACATTGGCAGGGTAAAACTGGGAGCTGGTGTGTTGGGAGGTTGTAGACAAGTGATCAAAAATGCGCTGACCTATTCCTCAGAAAGAAAACAGTTTGGTGTGTCCATCAATACATTCGGGGCGATGAAGTCCAAATTGGCAGAAATGGCGATCAGGACCTACGTCAGTGAATCGTTGTGTTATCGATTGGGGCAAGACATAGAAGACCGTATCGACGCGCTGATAGGTGATGGCATGGAGGTGAACCAAGCCAAATTGAAAGGAGTGGAGCAGTTTGCCATGGAGTGTGCCATTGCGAAAATTCATGGTTCTGAAGTATTGGATTATGTGGTAGATGAAGGTGTTCAGGTATATGGAGGCATGGGCTATTCAGCAGATGCGCCGATGGAACGGGCTTATCGGGATGCGAGGATTTCCAGAATTTATGAAGGTACCAACGAAATCAATCGCATGTTGATGGTAGGGATGCTTTTGAAGCGGGCTATGAAAGGCGAAATCAATCTTTTTGAGCCTGCAAAAGCCGTAGGAGAGGAATTGACTTCTGTACCTTCTTTTGAGATGATTGATACAACCGAATTATTTACAGCGGAAAAAGATGCTTTGAGAAAGTTGAAAAAAGTATTCTTGATGATAGGGGGCAAAGCAGCGATGACTTTACAAGCCAAGATTGAAGAAGAGCAGGAGATCATGATGAACTTGGCTGATATCATGATTGAAATTTATGCAGTGGAATCGGCCTTACTAAGGACAGAAAAACGTGTGGGTATAAAGGGTGAAGCCGCTTGCAAACATCAAATTGCCATGGTGCAGGTGTATTTATCTGAAGCGGTGGACAGGGTTACTGCTGCAGGAAAAGAAGCCATAGCCTCTTTCACTTCCGGAGATGAACAAAAAGTCATGCTAATGGGCTTAAAACGGTTCACAAAGGTAGACCCTATCAATACCAAGGAACTAAGAAGAGAAATTGCCGATGATATGATCAGTAGGGGCAAGTATCCTTATTTTGAGTAGTAATTAAGAAGATGTAAGTATCAAGTAAAATTTCAACCCGCATCGAAAGTGCGGGTTGTTTTGCATCTCTATTTTGGAAAGCCAATCTGCTTTGAGGTATGCAAATTAATTGAACTATCTATCATGTCTTTTGTTCTAAAAGGACTATTATGATCATGTATCAAGATCAAGTTATCATATAATTGAAAGCAACAGAAATGCAGAATTTTGAATTTAAAAATCCAACGAAAGTCATTTTTGGAAAGGACCAAATCAACAAGCTGTCTGGTGAAATTCCAGAAGGAGCAAAGGTTTTAATGACCTATGGAGGAGGAAGTATCAAAAAGAATGGTATTTACCAAAGTGTCTTGGAGGCCTTGAAAGGTTTTGAGGTAGTTGAATTTGGAGGCATTCCTGCCAATCCAGAATATCATGGACTGTTGCCCGCATTGGAGCTGATCAAGAAAGAAAGAATCACTTTTATGCTGGCCGTAGGAGGAGGGTCAGTGATAGATGCGACCAAGTTTTTAAGCTCAGCTGCTTTGTATGATGGAAATGAGCCTTGGGATATTTTGGCTAGTAAAATTAGAACTGAAAAAGGTTTGCCATTTGGTACCGTATTGACCATTCCGGCAACAGGTTCGGAATCCAATTCCGGTTCGGTGATTTCCAATAAAGAAACCAAAGAAAAACTGAGTATGGGGGGCCCTGGTCTTTTCCCACAGTTTTCCATTCTTGATCCAAGTGTGATAAAGTCACTTCCGGAAAGACAAATTGCCAATGGTCTTACAGATGCTTTCACACATGTTTTGGAGCAGTACATGACCTATCCTGCAGGAGCGTATTTGCAGGACAGATTTGCAGAGGGAATCATGCAAACTTTGATAGAAGTGGCACCTAGAGTGATGAAAGATCCAAATGATTATGAAGCGGCTTCTAACTTTATGTGGTGCTGTACCATGGCCTTAAACGGATTGATTCAAAAAGGAGTACCTACTGATTGGGCCATCCATGCAATGGGGCATGAATTGACCGCCTTGTATGGCATTGACCATGCAAGGACTTTGGCCATCTTGGCATCTAGTCACTATAAGTATGGGTTTGAGCGGAAAAAAGAGAAATTAGCCCAATATGCGGAGCGGGTTTGGGGCATCACAGAAGGAACATTGGAAGAAAAAGCCAAGGTAGGTATCACCAAAACTGATGAATTCTTTCAGTCTTTAGGTATTGATACCAAACTCTCCGCATATGTTTCTGATTATGAAAATACAGCAAAAGAGATAGCTAGTCGGTTCTCGGAAAGAGGTTGGCTAGGTCTTGGTGAACATAAAGACCTGAATCCTGAGGATGTAGAGAAAATCGTGGAAATGGCTTATTAGATTCTTGAAGAAAATAAATAGATTTTTAAACAGTGCTTGCCTTCAATCGGGGCAAGCTTTTTTGTATCTAGATATCAAAGCTTAAATGACTGAAAATTTAGGATTTATGGTTATTATTATTGAGGTAAATGAGCTAACGATAAAATTAAAATGCGATGTATATAAAAAGGAACTATAGCTTTTGGATGACCTTCAACTGGTCCAAAAAGCCATTTATCTTAGGATTTATCTATTCGATGGTCATTTACGTACTTTTTTATTTTCTGCAAGTGGATATTGCCATTCCTTGGCAGCCTATCAGCATTATTGGTATAGCCGTGGCTTTTTATTTAGGTTTTAAAAACAACAGTTCTTATGATAGAACTTGGGAAGCAAGAAAAATCTGGGGCAGCATCGTCAATAATAGTAGGACTTTTGGTGCAGCGGCTGTTGCTTTTGTGCAAGGAGAAGGTGATGAAAAAATAAAAAAAGAATTAATCTATCGACATATTGCTTGGTTGGTTGCTTTGAGACATCAGCTTCGCCTGAGCAAAGAATGGGAGCATCAACGGCAGCGGTTGAATGAACTTTATGCTCCCACAGTTTGTGAAGATTATACGGATAAGCTGGAATCAGAGCTCTCCAAATATATTTCAAAAGCGGAAATGGACAGGGTGCAAGGAAAAACCAATACAGCCACCCAGATAATGCTTATTCAGGCAGAAAGACTTCAGCAGTTAAAAGATTTAAATTATTTTGAAGATTTTAGACACATGGAGTTCCACCATTTGTTGAGAAGCTTTTATGAAGATCAGGGAAAGTCTGAAAGGATCAAAAATTTCCCATTTCCCCGACAATATGCTTCTACTGCGGTTTGGCTCACATTTGTTTTTTGCGCCTTTGTACCTTTTGGATTGCTCAATGTCTTCAATCAGAGTGAATCTTGGATTTATTGGGCTGGACCTTTTATCTCAGGGTTATTGATTTGGGTTTTCTTCTTGATGGAAAAAATAGGGGATTACTCTGAAAATCCTTTTGAAGGAACCTATAATGATGTACCGATTACTTCTATTTCCCGCGGAATAGAAATTGACCTTAGAGAGATGATTGATGACATTGATATTCCATCAGCCATAAAGGATGAAAACGGATTTTTATTGTAAGTTTAATTTTTAACCTGTTTTGCATCAATTGCCGCAAATATCAGTTTTTATACTTTTATTCTATGCTCTGATATCTAATATGTTTATATTAAGTATCCAAAAGGGATATATAAATTCCCTTTGCCCGAAATTCCTGGATTTGCCATACACAATAAACAAGTATAGCTGGTATGACTAGAAAAGAGTTTTTGAAAAGATCGGGAATGTTAAGTTCATCCATTTTGATTTTTGGAGGCATGGATGCTTTTGCTTCGGACAATACTAAAATTTCACCCCTTTCTGTAAAGGTTTCACCCCCCAAAAGTGAAGAGGACCTTTTGGGCTATATCATTCGAAAAAAAGGAAATTTTGACCTTGATCTTTATCTAAAACTGATCGGAGCTGCCAATGAGTTCAAAGAAGGTGATCTTACTTTGGGCATTGCGGCCAAAGATGAGGACAGTAGAAAACATGCCCGACAGCTCTTGGCCAATACACGACTTCAGGATATCAATGCCCATAGTATCTACCAAGATGAACTTTACAATTTGATTTTGGAAACTACTGAAGAGGGTCAAAAGCAATCCTTGGAGGATTGGACATTGGGTGATCTGAAGGAATTTTTACTTACGGCCAATGAAGAGGATATTAAAGCCATCATGACAGGGTTGACCAGTGATGTTATTGGCTGTGTGGTGAAATTGATGAATAATGAAGAACTGATACAGGCAAGCCAGAAAATTTTCAATCCCCTTCCAAATAGCAAGATTGGGAGTAAAGGTTATATGAGTGCCCGTGTTCAACCCAATTCTCCAACCGATAATCCTGAAGATATTATTTGGCAGGTTTTTGATGCTTGGTCCTATGGTGTGGGAGATTTGGTGCTGGGGACAAACCCTGTTTCCAGTGAGGTAGATTCTGTAGCCAAGATCGAAAAGGCTTTATTTGATATATTGGTCACTTTTGGTTTGGAGCATACCATGTCCAATTGCGTGCTTTCTCATATCGATGTACAAGCCGAAGTGGAAGAACAACAACCCGGCACCACCGGCATTTGGTTTCAAAGTCTGGCGGGGACGGATGATGCCAACCGCACTTTTGATGTGACCATCGATAAGATGCTGGAGCATATGTCCAAGAGAGATGGCCGATATGGGCTGTATGCAGAAACGGGACAAGGGGCAGATTTTACCAATGGTCATGGGAAAGGCTTCGATATGGTGCTCCATGAATCCAGAAAATACGGTTTTGTAAGGGCATTAAAAGAAAAATTGGGTGAAGGAAAAACAGCTGAGCAGCAGCCTTGGGTACATGTGAATGATGTGGCAGGGTTTATCGGTCCGGAAGTTTTTAAATCGAAGGAACAACTGGTACGCTGTTGTTTGGAGGATACATTGATGGGGAAACTGCATGGGCTGTGCATTGGTTTGGATGTGTGTTCCACTTTGCATATGGATGTGGATCTAGAAGATCTAGAATGGTGTATTGATGAGATTATGCCGGCCAATCCTGCCTATTTGATGGCTTTGCCTACAAAAAATGATCCCATGCTTAGCTATTTAACCACTTCATTTAGTGATCATGTTCGGGTCAGGGAGAAGTTTGGCTATAAGGTAAATGATGCGATGTGGGATTTCTTTAAACGCATTGGCGTGATTGGTTCCGATAATCAACCCACAGTACATTTTGGGGATCCCGTTTGGGTATATTATCAGTATTGTTTGGCCAAAGGAGATTTGAGAAGTCGTGAAGAGATCTTTGCGGATGGAAAAAGGACGATTGTAGCCATACGCGAAAGGGGAGTTCCCATTGCCGAAGGTTATGGAGAAAATATTTGGGAGTTAGAGCCACAACTGGCCAATCAAGTCGTCAGTTTATATGAAGATGCCAAAGTCAGTTTGTGGACCGAGATGCCAGACAGCTTTGTAAAGGGAATTCCTGCTGCCATACCAATTATCACCCTTTCCAAAGACCGAAAGGATTATGTATATCATCCTGAGTCCGGCGAAGAATTAAGTAAGAAGGCTTTATCGCAGCTGGGCGCTTTGAAATCTTCATGGGATAAAAATGTACCCAATGTGCAGATTGTTATTTCTGATGGGCTCAATGCAAGAGCCTTAATGGATCAGGGACATCTGGATGCTTTTTTGAAACAACTCAAGCAAGACTTAACCGCTAATGGTTATCAGGTTGCAGATCAAAATATCGTGATCCGCCATGGTCGGGTGCGGGCAGGATATGCCTGTGGTGAAGTGCTATTTGGTGAGCAAGATGATACCTGCAAGAGTATTTTGCACATTATCGGGGAAAGACCTGGTTCAGGGCATCATAATTTTTCCGTTTACCTCACCGCTGCCAAATCCACCACTTGGGCAAAAAAAGGTGAAGTAGACCACAATATTTCGAGGGTTGTTTCCGGAATATCCGATACAGCGCTGAAGCCTAATCTTGCCTCCAAAGAAACAGTTAATATTCTTGGACAGCTTTTCCAGAAATGGGCTTCTTAAAAGGTTAATGCAGATTTTTTAGTATCTTAATCCAAGCAATCAAATTACTATTTTATGACAGGTGGAGCAGGATTTTCCAGATCAGGTCAGGCATCTTTCCAAAATAACAGGGACCTAAGAACTCAGCGTAAAACTATGAGTGAAAACCCCTATGCTGGTGGATTCAATGGAAATAAAGATGAGGCAGCAAAGAATTTCAAAGAGCTCAGACAATGGAGAAAAGCTCAGGAAAATCAGGAATTGAGAAAAGTGAAGCTAGTTGTAGGGGGATTGCTGGCTATGGCGTTGGTGACCTACCTTTTGACTTTGATATTCTAAATAACAGCCGGTATAGATTACACCGACTGTTTTTGCTTGAGATCATTTGAATTTATTACTCACCCATGACATTCATCTTGGCCACATAGAAGTTTTTATCCACAATTATTTTTGCTTCAGCAGTTTCTAGTTTGACTGTTTGCCACTGGGTGCTTGGTTTCAACCATTTTTCTTGGCCATTGACCCATATCTTTAGGGACATATTAAAAGTGTTGACAGTATTTTCCCATCGATAAGCCAGCGCACCATTTTTTACGGTATAACTAAATATCGGAATTCTAGTATCTCTAAGATACTGGTCAAACACAGGAGATAAATCAATTCCTGCCTGGGTACTGATATAGTTTTCAACTTGCTTGGTCGTGACTGTTTGGTGATAAAATTCCTTGTTCAGCCCTCTAAGGATTCCACGCCATTTTTCATCATCATTGATAATCTGACGAATGGTGTGGAGCAAATTGGCTCCTTTATAATACATGTCACCTGAGCCTTCGTAATTAACATCATAAGTGCCTATGACTGGTCGATCATTGTTGATGGCCATTCTTGTTCCCATTACGTATTCACTGGAAGCTTCTTTGCCATAAAAATAGTCCAAGAAAAGATTTTCTGAATAAGCTGTAAATCCTTCGTGCACCCACATATCGGCCACATCCTTGTTCGTGATGTTATTGGCAAACCACTCGTGACCTGATTCGTGGATGATGATAAAATCAAACTTCAGTCCCCAACCTGTACCGCTCAAGTCACGGCCAAGGTAGCCATTCCCATATTTGTTGCCATAAGTGACAGAGCTTTGGTGTTCCATGCCCAAGTAAGGAACTTCCACCAATTTATAACCATCTTCATAAAAGGGATAAGGCCCAAACCAATGCTCAAATGCTTCCATCATTCTTACCGCATCCTTGAACTGCTCTTTGGCTTTTTCCAGATTTTCACGTAGAACATAGTAGTCCATGTCCAATTCACCTTTTTCTCCTTGGTACTTTTCCGAGAAATGCACATAATCACCAATATTGATATTAATCCCGTAATTATTGATAGGGTTTTTAACTTCCCAAGTATAGGTTTTGGTTTTTGCTTTTCGGTTTCGCTCTGTTTTGATCAGTCGACCATTGGAAACATCCATTAAGTTCTCGGGTACTTCTACTTTGATGATGGCGCCCTCATCCGGTTCATCGGAAGGATGGTCCTTATTGGGCCACCAGACACTGGAGCCGATACCTTGGTTGGCGTTGGCAATGAAGGGAAGGCCGTTACTGTCCTTGGTCCAAGTCAGTCCACCATCCCAAGGAGGTCGCTGTGCCACAATAGGCTTTCCGGAAAAATAAATCGTGATTTCATAAGATTCACCAATGTTTTGATCAGCTTTTATAGTGACAAAGTGGGCATTGCCATCATGTTCAATTTTTAGTTCTTCACCATTCTGAACAGCCTTTTCCAATTTCATGGGAGCTTGCAGATCAACTTGAAAACGGTTGGCTTGCTGAGTGACTTTATAGGTGATGGTATTGGTACCGGAGATAAATTGTTGCTCAGGTACTACTTTGATATCGAGGGAATAATGTTGCAAATCCCACCAGGCCCGCTCAGGCGTGATGCTTCCGCGGAGGGTATCCTGTCTGGTAAATCCTTCTCCATGAGGAAAAAGTTGGGCATAGGCAGAAACATTACAAAGTAACAAAACTGCCAATGGCAGCATTTTCATCAATTTCATAATTATTAAAATTGGGGTTTTATTCTTTTTCAATTTACAAGTTAAGTCATCTAGCTGAAAAGACTCAAGTGATTTTTATAAATGGAAAAATGGATATCTGATTTAGGTTTTGTGATTGTTCGAAATCTTTTAGTTTTAATAAGAATTTCACTGTTTTAAACCATGCATGCACCAAGAATCATAAACATTTCCAAAAGTCATTTTATTGGAATGCGTGTGGAAATGAGTTTTTCCAATAATCAGACGGCAAAGCTTTGGAAATCCTTTATGCCAAGAAAAATGGAAATCGAAGGAGTTCTTGATGAAGCCCTTTACTCTTTGGAGGTTTTCCCCAATGGATTTTTCGAGGCCTTTGACCCAATAGTCCATTATGAGAAATGGGCAGCTGTTAAGGTAAATGCTGAAGCAAAAGCCTCCGATGGAATGGAATACTTGGCGGTACCTGAAGGAAACTATGCGATTTTTATCCATCGTGGCCCAGCCAGTGAAGCCCCAAAGACCTATCAATATATCTTCCAGAAATGGCTACCAAACTCTGGATACCAAATCGATGATCGTCCCCATTTTGCAGTGATGGGAGAAAAATATAAAAATGACGATCCTGAGTCTGAAGAAGAAATTTGGATTCCCATTAAAAAGTAATATTCACGTATTAACTAGTAATATTTTTTCTGTAAAAATCTGATTTCAAGCGTCTTATTCTTTATATTAGGTTTACCTATGCCATTGATAACCATAACCTTTTCTAAAGATGAGAAAATCAATTTTACCCCTATTACTTTTCATGGGCTTGATTATTACTTCCTCGGCCCAGACCTTTAAAGCAGAAGATATTGACATCGAATATGAACGGTATGTTTTGCCGAATGGACTCAAACTTTTGGTTTATGAAGACCACAAAGCACCCATTGTGGCAGTGAATGTCTGGTACCATGTGGGCTCCAAAAATGAAAAGCCTGGCAAGAGCGGTTTTGCCCACCTTTTTGAGCATTTGATGTTCAATGGTTCTGAGAACTTTGATGACGACTATTTCCAGGCCATTGAGCGGATTGGCGGTACAGATGTGAATGGCACTACCAATACGGACCGGACCAATTACTTTCAAAATGTCCCAGTTGCCGCTTTGGATCAGGTGCTTTTTCTAGAGTCTGACCGAATGGGACACTTATTGGGTGTGATTGACCAAGAAGTGTTGGATGAACAAAGAGGGGTGGTGCAAAATGAAAAAAGACAAGGGGAAAATCAACCATACGGGCAGCAGTGGAACTATCTGACCAAAGCCATGTATCCAAAGGGCCACCCTTATTCATGGACGGTGATTGGTGAAATGGAGGATTTGAATGCGGCATCGGTAGAGGATGTGCATGAGTGGTTTAAGGCTTATTATGGTGCGGCCAATGCCGTGATTGCCATTGCTGGGGATGTCGAACCAGATGATATTTATCAAAGGGTATTGAAGTATTTTGGAGATATTCCAGCAGGACAAACAGTAGAGCGTCAGGAAGTGAATATTCCAGTTCATCCAAGAGATTCCTACCAAGTTTATGAGGACAGGGTTCCCGAAAGCCGTGTACTTTTTGTTTGGAACACCCCGCAGTTTGGAGATCGTGAAGACATCCATTTCGATTTGATTGCTGCTGTTCTGAGCAGTGGAAAAAGCAGTCGACTTTACAAAAGGTTGGTATATGATGATCAAACGGCTAGTCAGGTGCAAGCTTTTCAGGCATCTTCTGAAATAGCCAGCCGCTTTGTAGCTTATGCCAATGTCAGACCAGGAAAGGATGTACAGGAAGTTCGCAAAGTGATGTTGGAAGAAATCAATCGATTGGTGGAGGAAGGGCCTACCGAAGAAGAACTGAAACGGGTGAAGGCCGCTTATTTCGCCGATTTTATCAAAGGTTTGGAAAGGATAGGAGGCTTTGGTGGTGTGTCTGACGTGCTGGCTTCCAATGAAACTTATTTTGGAGATGCTTCCTACTACAAAACTGTTTTGCAATATGTAGAAGAGGCAACAGTGGAAGATGTACAGGCCACCGCTCAAAAGTGGCTAACCCAAGGAAAACATGTTTTGGTCTGTAATCCATTTCCGGATTATACGGTCAGTGAAGGATCTGTTGATCGCTCATCTTTGCCGCCTTTGGGAGAACCTAAGAGTTCCAAATTCCCTGATTTGGAAAAGGCGGAATTGTCCAATGGCATGAAGATTATTTTGGCCAAGCGAGAAGGAGTGCCTACTGTGGCCATGAACTTGATGTTTGATGCAGGATATAAAGCAGATTATCTCGCTAAAGCTGGAACAGCGGCCTTAGCCATGAACTTGCTGGATGAAGGAACCACCAATATGAACACGCTTGAGATCAGCGAAAAGCTACAAATGTTGGGGGCTAGTTTGGGAACCGGCTCTGATACGGATATCTCCAGTGTCAGTATGACCACTTTAAAGCCTGCATTGGATGAAAGCTTAAGCCTCTTTTCGGATGTAGTATTACATCCTGCTTTTTCTGAGAATGAGTTTGAAAGATTGAAGCAAGAACAGTTGAATAATATCATGCGTGAGAAATCACAACCTGTTCCGATGGCCTTAAGGGTCATGAATAAGTTTCTTTATGGAGAAAACCACCCCTACAGCAACCCTTATACAGGAACAGGGTACGAAAATACCGTATCTGAATTGACCAGAGATGATATGGTGAATTTCTATGATACATGGATTAGGCCGAATAATGCGACTTTGGTAATCACTGGTGATGTGGAAATGAGTGAGTTGAAGGCCAAATTGGAAAGTGCTTTTAAAGATTGGAAAAAAGGGGATATTCCTAATATTGCTTTCAATAAGCCAAAGACAGATACCAAAAACACCTTGTATTTGATGGACAGACCAGAATCCCAACAATCTGTGATCATTGCGGGTAACCTTATCGATAAATATGGCGATATTTCAGAAATCGCCCGAGAACAGATGATCAACATTTTAGGCGGTGAATTTACCTCCAGAATCAATATGAATTTGAGAGAAGACAAGCATTGGGCTTATGGAGCCTTTGGTCTGGTTTTGAATGCAGAACATGAGCGACCGTTCCTGGTTTATGCTCCAGTTCAAACAGATAAATCAGCAGAGTCTATCCAAGAATTGCAAAAGGAACTTTCGGAGTTTGTAACATCCCGACCGGCCACTGAGGAGGAGTTGGAAAAAGTCAAAAACAATCAAGTGTTGGGCTTGCCTGGCCAGTGGGAAACCAATTCATCTGTAAACAGCTCGTTGTATAATATGGTGAAATACAATTTGCCTGATGATTACTATCAAAAATATGATGCCAATGTGCGTAATTTGGATTTGTCTGATGTGAAAAAGGTAAGTGAAGAGGTGGTCAAACCTGAAAATGTAAACTGGTTTGTGGTGGGTGATAAGGCTAAGATCATTGATAAATTAGACAGCTTGGGCTTTGATCAAATCATAGAAATAGATACTGATGGTAACCCTATCAAAAAGGAATTGCCTAAGATTAAAAAAGAAGGTGAAAATTGATAAACCCTTAATGTCTCCATAACTTTTATCAAGCGTCTGAATTCCCTCAAGAATCAGGCGCTTTTTCTATTATCAAACAGTAGGAAAATGGACATATTCAAATCTCATCATGTCCATTTATGAACATTGAAAAGTAGTCTTCAGGCCAAAGCAAGCTAATTTTGGGGTTTCCGAGATTTGGCATTTGTTTTAGATAGGTGCTGGTAAAACAACACTAATTAACAAATGTATGAAAACCAAAATATTCTTATTGCCCATTGTTGCTCTGGGACTGGGATGTGCTGACACAGACGATCAACCTTATGAAGTAATCACCAAAAATGAATTGAATTTTTCTGCTACATCAAAAACGATGATGAGTTATGATGATCCAGCGGAAGTGCTGGTTTCGTTTAATTCTCCACTAACTGAGGATGCTTCTTTTAACATTAAACTTACAGGGGAGGCCATATACGCCCAGCACTTTACCACTTATCCAGAGGCTGTTGATGGCATTATCAACATAAAGGTACAAAAGGGAAGATCGTCCTCCTCCTTTTTAGTATTGCCATTGGAAAAACCAGGAGATAGTGGTTCAAAGTCAGTTTATTTTTCTTTAGATGAGTTGTCTGAAAAACTGGTAGCTGGGAAGAAGAACAAGTTCGCTTTGAAAATTCTACAAATGGATCCATCTTCTGAAAACGAGTTGGCGATTGTATCCTTTGAAAGTAACACATTGGAAATGAAGGAGAATTTTGCAGCAGGTATGGAAGTAGTGCTGCCCATAGTGGGTGAGGTCATCCAAAGTGGTAAAGTAACCTTACAATTGAACAGTTCGCCTGGAATGGTGTATGGCAAAGATTTTTATACCTATCCTGCATTTATCCAAAATGAAATGATGCTTGATATTTACCCAGGTTCGGAGCGTCTACAGTTTCAGGTTTATCCCATTAATGACCGGGTTCTAGAAGGCGGATTTACTGTATATTTTGAGTTGGTCTCCACCACAGATGGAGTAATATTAGGGGAAGAAAAGCAATTAGAAGTGCTCATTGAGGAGGATGACCTCATTGATCCCTCAATGATCCACAGCATTGCTGATCTTAGGGCTGAATTTGATGGACATGAAGGAGAGTGGCATATATCTGAAGATTATTATGTGGAAGGAGTGGTGACTTCCAGTGAAAATGTCACTAATGAGAAAACCATTTACATCCAAGATCAAACAGGTGGAATCATGTTGGTGTTTCATTTGGAAAAGCTTTTGAAGCAAGGAGATAAGGTTCAACTAAACCTAAAAGATGCTAGCGGAAAAATCATTGATGGTCAGAAGGCCATTCATGGCGTGATTGATCGATTGGGTATTCAGTTGGGCGAAATGGTTGATGTTCCTGCGGAAACGATCAGTTTGGAACAATTAGGATCAGGCCACTACCAAGGAAAGAAAGTGAGGATAGAGGATGTTCGCTTCAAAACAGCCAATGGTGTCATAACTTGGAATGGGGCCAAGCAGATAGAAAGTATAAAGGCTGGAACAGGAGGTACTGTGTTTACCCATGAGCGGGCAGAGTTTGCGCTACAGATTCTTCCAAGTGTCAAGGTAACTTTGGTGGGCATTGTAGGGCCATGGAATAGGCTTCAAATCCAAAATTATTCCTTGGATGTAATCAAATAACCTCAGGTTTTCCATGGGCTGTGTATTGCTAAATATGCAGCCTGTGGTCATTTTTTGGCCAACATGATGTTTTGGACCAGTTCCTCATAAATTGTTTCTCCGGTTGCTCTATTGAAGAGACCGAAGCCATGGTTTCCTGTAAAGCCATTGTCCCAATAAAAAGGAACCAAGCCATGGTTGACCATAGATTGTGTCAGGTACTGGATATAGTCTTCTCTGTATTTTTCATGGTCTTTGAAGTCCATTTTAGTAATTGCTCCATATTCTCCAAGAATGACCGGAATACCCTGATCAATAAACTTGGTTTTCATTTTTAAGAATTGACTATCGGCATGAGCTTCATTGCCCCAACTGGCAGTTAGAGAGGGATCCGTAGCATTTGGTCCCCACTGGCTGATCATGCTGTTTTCATCTAAGGCAAATTCATAGGGATCATAATAATGTACTTCTACCATCAATCGATCAGTTGTATTGTCTTCAGGTATTTCTAAAAAATTGACCGTATGGTCAATATTGGTATTGTATCCTTGAACGACCAGGTTACGGTAGGTATTTCTACCTCCAGTAGACCGAACCGCATCCACAAAAGTTTGGTTAAATCCATTTTGGACCATATAGTTTTCAGGACTAGGCGTGCCATATTCTCCTTCCACCAGTACTTCATTGCTGCCAGCAAACAGAAGGTGGTCATCATAATTCCTGAAATGCAAGGCAATTTGAATCCACATGGCAGAAAGCCTTTCGTTTACTTGATCCTGCTGGGCATAGGTGGGCTGCATCCAACCTCCATCCCAATGGATATTGATGATGGCGTAAAGTTCATTATCCAATACATAATTGACCACTTCTTCGACCCGGTTCATCCATGTTTCATCAATGGTATAGTTTGCTTCATCAGAAAATTTACTCCAAGCGACAGGTATTCGCACCGCCTCAAAACCAGCAGCTTTGACCGCATCTATCAAGCTTTTGGTGACCAATGGGTTTCCCCAGGCAGTTTCTCCGCCGATGGCCTCCAAGGAATTGCCCAAATTCCAGCCTAAGCCCATTTCCTGCGCTAGTTCCAAACTACTGATGTCGCGCATTTGACTGGCGTCTGCGGGAATATAATTATCAGGAAATTTAGGTTCATAAGCTGCTTGGTAAATGGAGACGCTTTTGGTGATACTTCCAGCCTTGATCTCCAAAGTGGTGGATCGTGGGGAGGTTTCAGCATTATTGGTGGATGTAAATGTGAGCATGGCATTTCCATCTCCGCTGCTCGGTTGAAGAGAGAGCCAATTGACGGTAGTTTGGGCTTCCCAAGGTGAATTCGAAGTAAGTGCAATTTCTTTGGAACCTCCATCTGCATCATAATCAAGTTGGGAAGAGGACAATGTCAGTTCAACAGGCTTTTGGTCAGCTTGATCCGAGCAAGCAGATAATGTTCCAAATAAGAGCAAAGCCAACAGAAAATGGCTTATAGAATGATGAGGCTTTTTCATGATTTTGGGCAAATTGAATGGTTAAATTTATTTATTATCAAGCGCTTATAACTGGAGCATATGTTTTAGATTGGGGGTTGATTTGTAATGCATTGCCAAATAGAAGGCTTTTCTAACCTTATATGACAAAAACAACTTTCCTTTCCAACAGGAAAAACCTGATCTACCTTATCGCGTCTTTTGCACTGCTAAAGCTATTGGTGCACTTTATGACCTATGATCATTATGAGTTGCATCGAGATGCTTATCTGTATTATGCACAGAGTGAGCATTTAGACTGGGGATTTATTGCCGTTCCTCCCCTAGTGGGAGCAATAGGAAAATTGGCCACTACAATCTTTGGTCACACTACTTTTGCTTTGCGGTTCTTTCCAGCGTTGATTGGTGCTTTGAATGTTTTTTTGGTTGGCTTGATGGTAGTAGAGCTGAGAGGTAAATGGAAAGCCGTGAGCTTGGCTTGTCTGGCCTATCTGCTTTCTCCAGCTTATTTGCATACCAACTCCCTGTTTCAACCAGTGAGTTTTAATCACTTTTTTTGGCTTTGGTCAGCTTATTTTGTTTTGAGGTTGATTCATCGAAATGATCCAAAATACTGGTTTTGGTTGGCAATGACCTTTGGTTTGGGTTTTTTGAATAAATATTCCATCGTATTTTTCTTTGCAGGCTTTCTGCTAGCCTTGGCCTTCAGCAAACATCGTCAGCTTTACCTGAACAAGTACTTTCTCTGGGCTTGCTTGCTGGCCATTGCTATTATTTTGCCTAATTTGATTTGGCAATATCAACACACCTGGCCCGTGATGATGCATATGAAAGCATTGAGGGAGACCCAGCTGGTCAATGTGAGGATTTCTGATTTTTTGATTGCCCAATTGATAATGAATGCACAAGCATTGCTGCTTTGGCTGATGGCTTTAATACTGTTACTTTTTCACCCTAAAGAAAGAACTTTCCAAGTGTTTGGTTTGACATTTCTAATTGTAGTGTTCTTGCAAATTGCTGGAAGCGGAAAGGCTTACTACACGCTGGGCGCTTATCCGATGCTTTTTGCTTTTGGGGCTTACCATGTAGAAAAATATACTGGAAAATGGGCAATACCTACTACCGTGTTTTTGCTTGTCTTAATGTTTGCTGGACTTTATTTATCGATTCCCTATGATGGTATTCCATTAGTGCGTGCTGAAAATATCGCGGGCAAATCATCTCATCGCTGGGAAGATGGCAATTACCATAAAATTCCACAGGATATGGCCGATATGACAGGATGGAAGGAATTGGGAGAAGCTGTAGCAAGTGTCTATAAAGATTTGGGGCCGGAGAATAAGGATAATGTAGATATATTTTGCAATAATTATGGTCAAGCTGGTGCAGTGATGTTCTATGGAAAAAGTGTTAATGTTCCCCAGCCCATTTCTACCAATGGAAGTTTTGTGTTTTGGTCACCGGATAGTTTGTCCAAGGAATACTTTATCTTGGTGGATCATGATCCGGGTGATGAAGACGGTAGCAATGAAATGTTACCTGTATTTTTTAAAAAGGTAGAGTTGGTGAAGACCATTGACAATCCTTATTTCCGGGAAAATGGCACCAATATTTATCTTTGCCAGCATCCTACAGTAGTGGTAAAGGAACATTATAAAAAACTTATGGGAGTAGAAAAGGGAAAGTATAAAAGATGAGTCAGAAACAAAAAAAACAAATAGCCCAGGAATTTTTAACCTTATGTGCCAAAGGTGATTCAAGAAAGGCCTTTGATCAATATGCTTCAAAGAACTTTATCCATCATAATGCCTATTTCAAAGGAGATGCTGAAACGTTGATGGTGGCCATGGAGGAAAATGCACAGCAGATGCCCCATAAGATTTTCGAGATCAAAAGAGTTTTGGAAGATGGTGAATTGGTGGCTGTCCATTCACACTTTCGTCAGGATTCTAAAGATTTGGGTGCAGCCGTAATGCATATTTTCAGATTTGAAGGTGAAAAAATCCTAGAACTATGGGATTTTTCCCAACCTGTTCCAAAGGATATGCCTAATGAAAATGGCATGTTTTGAGTGAGTGGAAACGAAACAAGGAATAAGGATTTTAAACAATTTTATTAAAAAATATAATTTTGGCGTACTTGCTTAATAAGGTCATTTTGAGACAAAAATAGAATCAAGTATACTTTGAAACCAAAGCGGAATATAGTTGTCTATTTAGATAAAATTAATTTTTTATTAAGTTTAAAATATTAATAAGTATAAATATTATTGGTAAAGTAATATAAATATTGAAGTAAATGGAAGTAGATTTGGTATGTGTAATATTTTGTTTTATTTTCAATTTACAGAATATTAGACTGTTTTAAGTATAAATTATATTTTAATATTTTATAAGTACAGAAGTATAAGTTGCTGAATACTTCAAGGTTTATCTGAAAAATGTTATATTTGCACTTATGGATAGAGAAGAAATTAATTCCGAGATTCACAAAATCGTTGATAAAATACCTGACGAGATTTTTGAAGGGCTAGATGATGTGGTTAATAGCCAGAAGAAAAACAAAACAAAGCTTTTGCGCTTTACACATCGGCTTAATAAGATTTTAAGAGAAGATAAAAAGATCTTTAACAAGTTGAGCAAGTAGCACATCAAAGGTGGTGATTCATGGCATAGCTACTATAAAGTTTTTTGAGTATGCTGGGTACTGCGCTAATTTTTATAGTCGAATTTTTCGAAACTTTTTAGGTAGCGTTAAGAAGCATCTTTTTGGGTAAAACCAAATTAGCGATTATTGGTACAGGATTGACCAAATCCCCAAATGGTCAAGAGTCAGCTGGAAACTTCTGATTATTATGGTTATTTTCAAATTGGCTGATATTGCCAATTTCAATATGATCAAATATACCTATGAAAAAGAGATTAATTCTTGTGGCTTGGGTGATAAGCTGTGTGCCTTTGCTGGTTTCAGGTCAAGATGCCCAACTGACTTTGGACCGCATTTATTCCAATGAATTTAGACAATCAGGTTTGCCTGCCCTGCAATGGGTAGATGGAGGAGAGGCCTATGCAGTGGTGGAGCAAAATACAGAAGGGTTGCCGGAAATTGCCAAATACACCACATCCTCAGGAGAAAGAAGCCTATTAGTGGAGGGAAACCAACTTTTTCCAAATGGGAAAAATAGCTCCATAGGCGTGGAAAGTTTTGATTTTTCCCCCGATAAAACCAAACTGATGATTTTTACCAACTCTTCCCGGGTTTGGAGAGCTAATACGAAAGGGGATTACTGGGTGCTGGATTTGGAAAGTGGTGAATTGAGTCAATTAGGCTCTGACTTTCCTGCTTCTTCATTGATGTTTGCTAAGTTTTCTGAGGACCAAAAGAAAGCTGCCTATGTTTATAATTTTAACCTTTATGTGGAGGATTTGGAAACGGGTTCTGTTACGCAGCTGACAAAAAGTGGTGGAGAGGAAATTATCAATGGCACCTTTGACTGGGCATATGAAGAGGAGTTTGGGGCTCGGGATGGTTTTAGGTGGAGCCCTTCTGGCCAGCAATTGGCATTTTGGAATTTTGATATTTCCAAAGTGGGTACTTTTTATATGATCAATAATATCGATTCCGTTTACTCCGAATTGATTCCATTGCAGTATCCTAAGGTAGGTCAGGATCCTTCTTCAGTGAAAATTGGTCTTGTTGGCTTGTCTGGAGAGGAAGTCCAGTGGATTCCCATTCCTGGTTCCAGCATCCAAAATTATATTCCTGGGATGCAGTGGGTGGATGCTGAAACACTTTTGATCCAGCAATTGAACCGTCATCAAAGTAAGCTGACGGTGTGGCGTTACAATGTCATTTCTGAAGAACTAAAAGAAGTATATGTAGAGACAGAAGATACTTGGGTGGATATTTATTATCCCGATGTTTCTGCGGGAGGTTGGGAAGAGAATGATTTGAAGCTGGTGGATAATGGCACTGCTTTTCTGAGAATGACAGAAAATGATGGATGGCGACATGTATACAAGGTGGACATCATGAGCGGAGATAAAACTTTACTTACTCCATCGGAATTTGATGTGGCTTCCATTGCAGGTATGACCGAGAAAGAGCTTTTCTTTCACGCTTCACCAGAGAATACCACCCAAAGATATCTGTATAAAACAGACCTAAAAGGCAAAGGTAAAATCAGCAGGTTGACGCCAGATGAGCTGGCTGGGATCAATTTGTACAATTGCTCACCCAATGGGGAGTTTGCCATACTTACCCATAGTAAAGCCTTGTCTCCAAATACCTATCATTTGATCGATTTAGAGAAGCATGAAGAAGTAAGGACATTGGAAGATAATGCAACCTACAAACATCAATTGGCTAATTTGGCATTGCCAGAGGTGGAGTTTTTTCGAGTGACTACAGATGAGGGTGTACAAGTGGATGGAAGAATGATCAAGCCAGTAGGTTTTGATGCATCAAAAAAATACCCAGTGCTCTTTCATGTTTATGGTGAGCCATGGGGAGCGGTAGCCACAGACAATTTTGTGGGATTGTGGAATATCATGTTAGCACAAAAGGGTTATATCATCATCGATATGGATAATCGCGGAACGCCATGCTTAAAAGGCAGTGAGTGGCGTAAAAGTATTTACCGAAAAGTAGGTGTTATCAATGCAGAGGATCAGGCCATGGCGGGCAAGAAGGTTTTGAGCAAATATAGCTTTATTGATCCTGAGCGTGTAGCGGTGTGGGGCTGGAGCGGAGGAGGTTCCATGACCCAAAACCTGCTATTCAAGCACCCAGAGATTTATAAAGTGGGTATGGCTGTGGCAGGGGTGTCCATGCAATTGATCTATGACAATATTTATCAAGAACGTTACATGGGATTGCCACAGGAAAATTTGCAAGATTTCATCAAGGGTTCACCTATCACCTATGCCAAAAACTTACAGGGTGATTTGCTATTGGTTCATGGAACCAATGATGACAATGTACATTACCAAAGCCAGGAATTGTTAGTCAATGAATTAATCCGCTATAACAAGCAATTCGATATGATGGCCTATCCAAACAGAAGCCATGGGATTTATGAGGGGCCAAACACGAGAAGGCACCTTTACACACTATTGACCAATTATTTAATGGAGCATGTTCCTGTGAATGATTGATCTTAAAGAAATGACTTGGTATTGAATAAACAGGTAGGGGAATCTAAGCATAAATCCTCTACCTGTTTTTTAGGTAAAGTCTCTTCAGTATCCAATATTGATGGCAATAATAATTGCTACAATCCCCAAGCCCATGAGTATCAAAGTAAGCTTAAGCGCAAAAGCAAACCATTTGTTAAAGGAAATACCGGCAATGCTGATGACAGCCATTAGTGCTCCATTGGTGGGGATAAGCATGTCCATCATAATAGCTCCATATTGATAGGCGAGGACACAGACTTGTCTTGAAATGCCCATGAGATCTGCCAAAGGTGCTAAGATAGGCATGGTCATGATGGCTTGGGCAGAATAACTCGGAACGGGAAAATGCAGCAAGGCCTGTGCGGCCATCATAAATAGGGTTGCGATACTCTTGGGTAAATACTGCAAGGGGGTAAATAATCCATAAATAATGGTGTCGATAATCATTCCCTGTTGCAAGATTAAAGTGATACTATTGGCCAAACCAATGATGATGGCCGCAAAAGTCATTTCTTTAAAACCTTGAATGAAGGATTCGGCAGTACCATTGAGTCCCAGTTTTCCTACTAAGCCAGCTATGATTCCTAAAAGAAAAAACTCAGCTGACATTTCATTGAACCCCCATTCCAAGACCACTAATCCATAAATTACAATCACAAAGGCAAGGGCGGTAAGGCAGAGGATCAGGATACTTTTTCCATCCATCTGATGTTTTTCGGCTTGTTCTTTTTTTACTTTTTCAACCCGGTTTTTTTGTGCATAACGGATGATCAGAGTGGTCCACAGCAGGTAGGCTAGAATTAAAATTACAATGCGATAGATACTACCAGAAAAGAGAGGGATTTCAGCTGCTTTTTGGGCTACAGCCACACCAAAGGGATTCATTGGGCTAAAGGAAGAACCTACCACGGCTGCACCATAGCTGATTCCAACTGCGACTAATGAATTATAACCCAGCCGGTTTGCAAAAAACAATAAAACCGGAACCATGGCAATGATTTCTTCTTGAAGGCCATTAAGAGCACCACCTGTGGTAAACAGTAAGGAGACGATGGCCAGCGCAACGGATTCCTTTCCCTGTAGTTTATCGGTTATGAATTGGATGCCATCCTTAAATGCTCCTGTTCTATCTACTACAAAGAAAGCGCCTCCCAACAGGAATATCAAAGCGATTAATTCTGCCCTTCCAGTAATGCCTTCGGGAATTGAAAGTAGGATTTGCCCAACAGTAATGGATGGTGCTTCGATCTGAGAATAGGAGTTTGGAACGACCGTAACATACCCAAGGTCTGGATTATGAACACGTTGGTATTCGCCTTTTGGAAGAACATAAGTCAGCAAGCTTACAAAAAGAATAAAGCCCAACATGATGACCAAGGCATTGGGGAATTTTCGCATAGGTGAGAGCTAAGTGTATTATAAATTAAGGATAATTGGTATAAATCGCTACAGGTGAAAGTTTTAAATAATGGCTTTTTGAAAAATTAGGGAGAAGTTCCAAGCGTTTTTGATTGATGGTAAAAGGAAAGTTGACAGAAATTAATAAGTTCGGGATCGAATATTCCAAATCAAACTTTAGTCTGTTTATATGAACCTGTTTACTCCAAGAATATTATTTGGATTGTGCTTATTGACTGGATTATTATCTTGTGAGCCACAAAAAACCGAAATTCCTATGGAAGATGGTGTTGCTAAAAATCTGGCAGATTTCCGAAAAGAGCGAATCAGCGAAGTAAAGTATACCATGAGTTTTGATATTCCTAGTGAAAAGCAACTCCCAATACCAGCTACTTTGGATTTGAGTTTTCAGTTGTCAAAAAGCAATCAGGACATCTACCTTGATTTTAGTGCTCCTTCGGATCACCTGCTAACCATGATGATCAATGGAGACACTTCTGAAATAATACATGAATTGGAGCACATTTTATTGCCTGCCGAAAGTCTTAAATCAGGAGATAATGAAGTACAAATTGAGTTTGTAGCTGGAGAAACTTCTTTGAATCGCAATGAGGAATACCTCTATACCTTGTTGGTGCCAGACAGGGCACGTTCACTTTTTCCTTGTTTTGATCAACCGAATATTAAAGCCATTTACCAACTCAACATAACAGCACCAAAAGACTGGAAAGTAATGTGTGGAGCATCAGAGTTGAATCGAGTGGAGAAGGCTGAAAAAATCATTCATCAGTTTGGAGAGACGGATCAGATGAGCACCTATCTTTTTTCCTTTGTTGCAGGGAAATTTCAAGTGGCACAAGAAAATCGAGCTGGTTTGGATATGGAATTGTTTTATAGAGAAACCAATAAAGAAAAAGTAGAACAAAGTGTTCCCGCTATTTTTGAGCTCCATGAAAAGTCAATGGATTATTTGGCAGAATATACAGCATTTCCTTTTCCTTTCCAGAAGTTGGATTTTGCCACAATACCGATTTTCCAATATGGTGGGATGGAACATGTAGGAGCCATTCAATATAAAGAACCTAGTTTGTTTTTGGATGCCACTGCTACGGATAGCCAGCTTTTGGGAAGGGCCAAATTGATCGCCCATGAGACGGCCCATATGTGGTTTGGAGATTTGGTGACCATGGACTGGTTTGAAGATGTATGGCTAAAAGAAGTCTTTGCTAATTTCATGGCGGATAAAATCGTCAATCCCTCCTTTCCAGAGATCAACCATGACTTATTGTTTTTGGTCAGTCATTATCCTGCAGCATATGGAGAGGATAGGACCCAAGGTACTAATCCCATCAAACAACCATTGGAAAACCTGAAATATTCGGGCACCTTGTACGGGAATATTATTTATCATAAGGCCCCTATCATGATGCGTCAATTGGAAACAGTCATGGGAGTTGAAGCTTTTCAGAAGGGAATTCAAGAATACATGCAAACCTATCAATATGGAAATGCTACCTGGGCGGACTTGGTGAGTATTTTGGACAAAGGTACAGCGATTGACTTGGGAAAATGGAGTGATGTTTGGGTAAATCAAATAGGGAGGCCAGTATTTTCCGAAACTATCCATTACGAGGATCAAGGAAAGATTTCTTCTATGAAAATTGCTCAATCGGCGGAAGATGGAAGCAATAACTTTTGGCCGCAGGTGTTTGAGTTGGCGTTTGTCTTTGAAGGTGAAGTGAAGGTTATTACTGTGGATATGGATAAGCCGCAGATGGATGTTGATGAAGCAAAGGGACTTTTTAAACCTAAAGCCATCTTGTATAATTCCAATGGATTTGGGTATGGCGTTTTTCCAGTTCATGAGTATGAATTGGCTTATATTCCCCATCTGGAGGATGAAGTGGCTCGTGCACAAGGTTATATCAATGTTTATGAGAATACATTGACAGGAAAGATTTCCCCAGATCAGGCATTGGAAATGTGCCTTAATGGACTCCAGCAGGAAGAAAATGAACTCATCATTCGAAATATCAGCGGACAAATGGGTAATTTATTTTGGAACTACCTTTCGGAAGAAAAACAAGAAAGCCTTCAATCAAGAATAGAAAAGGTACTCTACGAAAGGTTACAAGGAGATTTTCCGTCCAATGTCAAAAAGACCTTGTTTGACCTATATTCTTCATTGGCTTATAAAGACCCAGAAAGGGAACAGTTATTCAGGGTTTGGAAAAAGGAAGCCATCATCCCTGGATTGAAGCTTAATGAGGATGACTTTACCCATATGGCTATGAAACTGCTGCTTTTTGACCATCCTGCCTCCTTGGAGATTATTAAGCAGACTAAGGATAATATCAGTAATCCTGACAAAAGAGAACGGTTTGAGTTTCTTCTTCCAGCGCTCTCCTCCAATGAGGCCGTAAGAGATCAATTGGCAAGTAGTTTTGCCGAGGCAGTAAATAGGGAGAAAGAGTCTTGGGTTAGTTCAGCTCTTGGCTATATTCACCATCCTGTGAGACAGCAAAGCGGGATCAAGCATTTGCGGATGAACTTGGACTTACTTGATGAAGTTCAACGGACTGGGGATATCTTTTTTCCAAAGGCCTGGTTGAGCAATAGTATTGGGCAATACAGTTCAGAGGAAGCCTATGACATTTTACAAGAGTTTTTGGCTGCCAACCCTAAACTTAATCCAGTTTTGATGAAGAAATTGATGCAGGCATCCGATGGGTTGCTTAGGGCCCACATGATGCGGGAAAATGAAAATCTGTAAATGGCCGATTCATTGCTCGATCCTGAAATCTTGAGCAGATTCTAGTTATATTTATCCAAGCGCAAAAAGTTTGTTCATGAAAAATCCGACCTACTACCTTGACAGACGAAAGTTTCTTCAACTTTCAGGCCTTATACAGGAGGTATGCTGCTTACATCATTTTCCCCTCTGATAAACAGTTCAAAGTTAAGAATCGGTTTAGTGACAGACTCACATTATGCTGATGCAGCTCCAAAAGGTACAAGATATTACCGGGAATCATTGGCTAAGATGCAAGAGTTTGTTGAGGTGATGAATCAGGAAAAGGTGGATTTTGTAATTCACTTAGGAGATTTCAAAGACCAAGATGAGCAACAGCGTGAGGAGGATACATTAAAGTTTTTGAAAGACCTAGAGCAAGTCTATGCTAAGTTTGATGGACCTAGGTACCATTGTTTGGGGAACCATGATGTGGACAGCATTCGAAAGGAACAATTTTTAGCGCATGTGGAAAATACTGGGGTGCAGAGCGGAAAGAGTTATTATTCTTTTGATCACAAAGGTGTCCATTTTATAGTTTTGGATGCCAATTTCCACCGTGATGGGAGGGACCATTATTATAAAGAAGGAGCAGATTGGCAAGACCCAAATATTCCAGAAACGGAGTTGGAATGGCTTAAGTCAGATCTTCAAGCTACCCAGCTCCCCACTGTTGTATTTTGTCACCATCCTCTTTTTAGATATGACCATGGAGGGAGTCAAATGCATGTAAGCAATTATCAAGAGGTAAGTAAACTGCTGGTTGAACCAGGGAAGGTGATGGCTGTTTTCCAGGGACATGTCCATGAAGAAAGTTTTGCACAAGAACATGGGATTCACTATGTCACGCAGTATGCTATGGTGGATGGTAGTGGATCAGATAATAGTAGTTTTTCGATTATTGAAATAGATCATGGCGGTATTGAAGTACTGGGATATAAAAGAGCTTCTTCTGTTAAGTTTGCTGCTCAAGTATAATCGAGGTTAAACTAAAAGGTGAAAATTTGGGTTAAAGACCAAGAATAAAAATTGGCAAAAAAATGAACAAGATAAGCTGGAATAAACCTTACTTATATTTTTTGATCCTTTGTGTGTTAAGTTGGATAGTTTCCTTGATCTCAGGATTGGAAACCAAGAGCATTGATTTTCAAGTAAAGGAGACCTATTACATGGTGAATTATAAGGTCATTTTGCATGCACTCAGCCTTTTGTTTGGCGTTTTGGCAGGAATCGCTTGGCTAGTTGATTTTGTAGTTAAACAAAATAAATTCAATAAGCTTTAACTGAAAGTACATTTATTCCTTGTCAGCCTCTTCCAAGGTGGTCAGTAACTTATGAAGAGTTGCTTTAAATTGGATGAGCTCTTCAGCAGGGAGCTTGATGGTCTTTAATAGATTTTCGGGGATGCATTTAGCGCTTTTTTGCATTAATTTTCCTTTTTCGGTTAAAGTAATGTCAACCTGTCTTTCATCCTCTTTTGACCTGACTCTTGTGAGTAGATTTAGTTGCTCCATTCGCTTTAACAAAGGAGTGAGGGTATTACTGTTCAAAAAGAGCTTTTCAGATATAGCACTTACTTTTAGGCCATCTTGTTCCCATAGTACCAGTAGTACCAAGTATTGGGGATAGGTAATCCCAAGTTCTGCTAACAAGGGTTGGTAGGCCCTTGTTAGCAGTCTTGAGGTAACATATAGGGGAAAACAGATTTGATTTTCCAGCTTTAGATGATCTTCTGGGCTCATGCTTAATTTAAGCTAATTCAAGTTTTACGTCCACATTGCCTCTGATCGCATTGGAATAAGGGCAGGCTTTGTGGGCGGCCTCCATTAATGCTTGGGCTTGTTCTTTATCCAAGTTAGGGATTTTCACCAATAGTTCCACTGCCAAACCAAATCCTCCGTTTGATAATTGACCTATTCCTACTTTGGCATTGACTTCGGTATTTTCAACTTTTACCTTTTGTTTTTGGGCAATGAAATTGAGGGCACTGTCAAAACAAGCAGCATATCCAGCTGCGAAAAGTTGCTCTGGATTGGTGTAGGCGCCGCCTTCTCCACCCATACTTTTAGGAACCCTCACTTCAAAATCCAGTACATTGTCACTAGATACGACATGTCCATTTCTGCCACCTTGTGCCTTGGCTTCGGCTTCATACATTAATTTCATGCTATTATATCTTTTAAGATTAAATCGTGTACGATATAAAAACACATTTATATTAAATTGGTTCAGAATGGGTATAAAAATTTCTTTTCTTAGCAGATTGTTTTCGTATTCAGGCTGCAGTATTTTAAAACTAATTTGGTTATAAGTGGAGGAGAATTTATTATTCTTTGTATGCTAAGATATCACCAGGTTGGCATTCAAGGACTTCACAGATCAGCTCCAAAGTACTGAAGCGAATAGCTTTGGCTTTACCTTTTTTGAGAATGGATAAATTGGACATGGTGATTCCAACTCTTTCTGATAATTCAGTGAGAGACATTTTTCTTTTGGCGAGCATTACATCCAAATTTACTATGATGGACATTTTAAATGGTTAAGTCGTTTTCTTCTTTAAGTTGGGCCCCCATTCTAAATACTTCTGCAATAACAAGGAGGAACATTGAGCCGAAAATACTTTCAAAATTCAGGAAGGCAAAGAAATTGATTCCTGTAAAATCCACTTCGGGAAACTGAAGGTATTTGCTCAATTGGCTAGATGTCACCGTAGATGTAATCCTATCAGTGAAGTAAATGCCTATTCCAAGCAGGGCAATCCACCTTAGCCGGACAGCATTTTCTACCAGCAAAAAAGCCTTCTTTTTGACAGATTTTAAAATTCGAATGGTAAAAATAATGGAGAAAAGAATCAACAAAGTGGTCAAAATGGTCATAAAGCTGTAAAAGAGCACCAAGCCTTTTGGAGCAAAAGAAGTTTTGATGACGCCCAATGCCGATACAATAGAAAAAGGTGTAGTATTTCCATCTCCCCACTGCACAATTCCTAACTCTTCGGGAAGGGAGAAGTAAACCACAAAATTGGGTGGAGGGACAATGTTTTTCAACGCTCCTTCATTTGGGATCAATGTAACAATTATTAAAACGGAAGACATGACTAATGAAATCCATATCAGTATTTTCATTGCTTGAAAGATGAATATCAATATGTCAATGGATTGAACGCCATGGTCTTGGTCTTGCTGATTCATAATTGTTTGATTTGTAGGTTATAAAAATAAATTTAGTAATTATTTATTGTTTATCAATAAATAATTTATTTAAATCAATAAATTTTATGATCAAATTTTTTTAAGCATCGTACTTTTTAGGACATTTGGTAGACGGGATTCACTTTATGAATTTTGTAAAAGAACCCAGTAATATGATGATTTTATCAAATAGCTGATCTAAATTGAATGGAAAATTATTTATATTTCAATTATTGATTTTGAAATGAAGTTTTGATTTATGTAGACCAAACGAGTGAAGAACGACATCATTGACCATGCTAAGGATGCAGTTATTTGTTTTAATTTGCAAGGCGATATAACTTACTGCAATTCTGCTGCCTGTAAATTATTAAAATATAGGGAGGAAGAACTGATAGGCCTAGATCAAAAGATACTTTTGCCACCGAATAGTGAAGAAAATTTTGATCAAATCAGAGACGCTATTCTTTTTAATGAAGACATAGCTCCCCTGCAAACCGAGCGATTAAGCAAGCAAAAAACGAAAGTGGCTGTCTCCGTTCAATATTCTCCCATATTGAGTGAAGCAGGGAAGATTTTGGGTATTTCATCCATTTTAAGACAAGTAAGCCAATTTGAGAAGGCAGGAAATAAAGCCCAGGCTCTATTGGAAACAGCACCAGATGCGATGGTAATCGTCAATGAGGTAGGGCAAATTGTTTTGGTGAATGAACAAACAGAAATTATGTTTGGCTATAAAAAGACGGAACTTCTGGGAAGTGAAATAGAAATATTGATTCCCAATAAATTTTTAAAGCACCATAAGCAATACAGAGATAAGTATATTCAAAAGCCCAAGAGCAGAAAAATGATCAAAGGGATGGAGCTGAGTGGACGGCAAAAGAATGGTGAAACATTTCCTGTTGAGATATCATTAAGTCCCCTAAATACAGAAGAGGGACTATTTGTATCAGCTGCTATCCGAAACATTACAGATAGAAAAAGGGCAGAAAATAAGTTCAAAGGTTTATTGGAAAGTGCTCCTGATGCCATTGTCATCGTGGGGGAAGAAGGTAAAATCCAGCTCGTCAATGCACAGGTAAAAAACTTATTTGGCTACGAGAAAGAAGAACTCATCGGAGAACGAATCGAGCGATTGATCCCAGAGAGATTTAGAGCTCAGCACCCTAAGCATCGTGACAGTTTCTTTTCCAACTCCAAATTAAGGCCTATGGGAGCCGGGTTGGAATTGGCGGGTCTAAGGAAAAATGGCCAAGAGTTTCCTGTTGAAATTTCCCTTAGCCCCTTGGAAACAGAAGAAGGGATTTTAGTGAGTGCTGCGATACGTGATATCAGTGATCGAAAGGAAGCCCAAAGGGCGCTGGAAACTTTCAACCAACAGCTTCAAACTAAGAACAAAGAACTGGAGCAGTTTGCCTATGTGGCATCCCATGATTTGCAGGAGCCACTACGTACGGTAACCAGTTTTACGGAACTTTTGGCTGAGAACTACGGTCACCATTTTGATGAAACAGGAAAAAAGAGCATGCGATTTATCTCAGAAGCAACTGGGAGAATGCGTCATTTGATCCAAGGATTATTGGATTATAGTAGAATTGGCAGAGACCGGGCATTAAACGCTGTAGACTGTAATCAAATACTGAAAGAGATACAGAGTGATTTGAATTCCACTATTCAAGAGTCAGGGGTTCAATTCACGGTTTATCCATTGCCAGAGATAAGAGGTTATGAGACGGAATTGAGATTACTGTTCCAAAACTTGGTTACCAATGGAATTAAATTTAGAAGGCCAGATGTGTTGGCAGAGATTCAGATTTCTGCAGAAAGTAAAAATGAAGAATGGGTTTTTGCTGTAAAGGACAACGGTATTGGCATTGAAGAAAAATATGCAGAAAAGATTTTTATAATATTTCAACGATTGCATGAAAGAAACAAATACGAGGGCACAGGAATTGGCTTGGCACATTGTCAAAAGATAGTTGAATTGCACGGAGGTAATATTTGGGTAGAATCAAAAGTAAATCAAGGAAGTACATTTTATTTTACGATACCAAGGATAACTTAAAAGCTATACGATGATTTTCCAGTATTAAGATTGAACAATAAGTTTGAAGGAAAGTTTTAAATTCAAGCCTATTAACGTATCAGGGCTAATCACCATTAAATAAGTAAAATAAGGCTTCTTATATTGACGATAATCAGATAACGTAACATGAAAAATAAGCTAAAATGTATTCTATTAGTAGATGACGATGAGCCCACCAACTTTATCAATGAGATTATCATCAAGAGGACGGAGTGTACCGAAAATGTGGTAGCCGTGCAAAGTGGATTTGCGGCAATAGATTACCTAATAGGGGTTGAAGAAGGTAAAAATTTACAACCCGACCTGATATTCTTGGACATCAACATGCCTGCAATGAATGGTTGGGAATTTTTGGAAGAATATAGAAAACTTCCCGAACATCAAAAGGTAAAAAATATCATCATTATGCTTACGACGAGTCTTAATCCGGATGATGATGCTAAGGCTCGAACTTTCGAGGAGATTTGTAGATATGAAAGTAAGCCCTTGACAGCTGATAAGATCCAAAATATCATTAACTTATACTGCTATCCATCTGAATAGTGATTGAAATTTTTTCACTTAAAAACAATTAACTATGAGTTATCTCAATACAGGAATTGAATTGCCCGGAATTTCTGAATTGCTGTTTTATAAAGGTCCTACTGGTAAAGCACTTTCACAACTGGCCCAGACCATTTTGCGAGGACCTTCAGGCTTGACATCTGGAGAGCGGGAAATGATTGCTTCCTATGTCTCAAAACTCAATGATTGTGAATTTTGCCATCAATCTCACAGTGCTGCAGCCAATGCTATTTTATTGGATGGGGGTAAGACTATAAATTGTCTTGTTGAAAACCCAGAAACTGCTCCCATCTCAAATAAAATGAAAGCACTCCTGAGGATTGCAGCGAAAGTCCAAAAAAGTGGCAAGGAGGTTAATTCAGAAGATATCGCATTGGCCAAATCGGCAGGGGCCACCGATGAGGATATTCATGATGCTGTACTGGTGGCTGCCGCTTTTTGTATGTACAACCGCTATGTGGATGGTTTGGGAACAGCTTTGCCAGCACATCAAGAGGAGTATTTGCCAATGGGAGAGCGTCTTGCGAAAAAAGGATACAAGTATCCACCTTTATTTCTCAGGAAGTTTGTCCTAAAGATGATCACCCGAAAAAGGCAAAAGAAAACAACATAATACTTTGCAATAGCACTTTAGAAAAAGGCCTGAATCAAGTATACGAGCCTTTCTACTATATGTTTGTCTTTAGATTTACTTTGGCTTTGGTTGATTTTATTTAAATTGATACTGATCAATTTGATTCCCAATAGAGTAGCCAAATGAAAAAAGCCTCTTACCTGTTATTGTTTAGCGTTTTCACCTTAATCTTTTCAGTAGATGTAATTGGCCAAACACCACAGCGGCCAAATGTAATCTTGATTATTACTGACGACCAAGGCTATGGTGACTTTGGTTTTACAGGAAATCCACATGTGAATACCCCAAATATTGATCGATTGGCCGCTGAAAGCGTTCGCTTCAATCAATTCTATGTTTCTCCGGTTTGTGCACCAACCCGATCCAGTTTGATGACAGGAAGATATTCTCTCCGCACGGGCATCAGAGACACTTATAATGGTGGAGCCATCATGGCCACTGAAGAAGTGACCATAGCTGAAATGCTGAAAGCAGAAGGTTATCAAACAGGCATTTTTGGAAAGTGGCATTTAGGAGACAATTATCCCTCTAGGCCAATGGATCAGGGCTTTGATGAATCTATAATTCATTTGTCAGGGGGCATGGGACAGGTAGGTGATTTTACCACTTATTTTAGAGGAGACAGCAGTTATTTTGATCCTATACTTTGGCATAACGGAGAGCAAGAAGCTTATCAAGGTTATTGTTCTGATGTTTTTGCTGGCGAGGCAATTGATTTCATTGAGAAAAATGCGGATAAACCCTTTTTCTGTTACTTGTCTTTCAACGCCCCTCACACACCGCTACAGGTTCCAAATGAATATTATAATAAGTATAAGGATATAGATCCTTCAGTAGGCTTTGATGAATCTGTCAAACCATACACAGCGATGACTCAAAAGGATAAAGGAGATGCCCGTAAAGTGTATGCCATGGTAAGCAATATTGATGACAATGTGGGCAAGTTATTGCAGAAATTGATGGAGTTGGAATTGGCAGAAAATACGATTTTGGTCTTTATGACAGATAATGGGCCACAGCAAATGCGGTATTTGGCGGGTATGCGTGGAAAAAAAGGAGAGGTGTATAGAGGTGGGGTAAGGGTTCCATTATTGGTGAAATATCCGGCAAAATTTCTTGGTGATGTTGACATCAATATCACAGCAGTTCATATGGATGTTATGCCTACATTGGCTGAAATGTGCCAAGCTAATTTGCCTAAGGGTCGCCAGATTGATGGGAAGAGTTTGGTCCCTTTAATGCAAGGAAGAGAAGTAGATTGGTCCAACAGGCCACTTTTCTTTTATTGGACACGCAAGTACCCAGAGCTGTACCAAAATATGGCTTTGCAGGAAGGAAATTACCGTTTAGTTGCTCACGCAGCCTATGATGCCCCTTTAAAGGAATTTGAGCTTTTCGACCAGCAACAGGATCCTTTTGAGCGAATTGATCTTAGCGAAGAGTATCCTGAGCAGGTAAGGTCCATGAAAGTAAAACTAGATCAAATGTATCAGGATTTAGTTCATTCAGTGAATATAATGAACCAGCCTTTAATTGAAATAGGGAATGAAAAGGAGCCAATTACTTTCTTAAATAGAAATGATGCTGGTGGGGCAAGGGGTATTTGGAATCAAGAGGAAATTTTTGGGAAATGGGCAGTAAAGGTTAATCCGGGAAACTACCGTGTAAAATTCAAATTTATGAAGCCAGTACCGGCTGGAGGAAAGTTGGTTTTAGAGTTGGGACCTCATGTTTTTCAAAAACACATAGGAGAAGAAAAGGATATTTTGGTAATGGAAAAAGTTCCATTGGATGCTATAGAGGCTGATTTGATACCATTTTATTCAATCAATGGAAAAAACCTTATGCCCTTTTGGGTGGAAATAGAGAGAATGGCGTATTAGTAATATAACAGAAAAAGAAAAGATGCTGGCAGGTCAACTGTACAATACTTTGAGTCCTGAGTTGCTCTCACAATATCACAAAGCACGAAGATTGATCAAGTATCCATCTGGACGCAGAAGATTTACAACAGAGAGAATTAGAAGACCTGAAGGGCAATCACCAAATGAACCTATTTACAGAACTTTTTCCAAGCCAGTGGATATAGGAGGTAATGTTTGGACAGGAGGAAATGTGTGTATCATGCCAGGGGCAAGTATCGGAGGTAATGTAACCATTGGGGCTGATTCCGTTGTGACTAGAGATATTCCTGATAATGTCCTGGCTTTTGAAAACCCTTGTAAAGTCATCAAAACATTGGAGGAATAAAATGGGAAAGACATTTCATATATTGAATGGGGATGCGTTGATGAGCCGATTTCCTTCAGCATTTCAAGGAGATGTAATTGTTTTTAGAGAATGTTTGGTAGATGGTGACGTAAGCGGGGAATCTGATGAAGAATTTTACCAAAATCGAGCATCATTTATCAGTAGATCATATGGAGAGTTTACACCTGAGAGTTACTTTGAAATGACTGTTCCAGAATTGGAAAAGATAAAAGATATTCCAAAACAAAGCACAGTTAATTTATGGTTTGAAGATGACTTGTTTTGTCAGGTTAATTGCTGGTATGTTTTAGATAGGTTGAAGGGACAGGATCATCAGGGAAAAATTTATTTGGTAAGACCATTTACATCATTGGAATATGGTTTTGCCGGCTTGGATGAACAAGGATTGATTTCGAACTTTGAAAGGCGCCAAGAGCTGAAAAACAGTGAACTTGATGTGCTGGGTAAGCTATGGAAGGCTTATCAGTACAAAAATGACAATGAACTGTTGAAAATAGCAAACGAGTCAATCAATTTTGCTGATTTTTTGAAACCATCTGTGAATGCAGAAATAGACAGAAAGTCTTCTGAGGGTGAATTGGGGAGACCTGAAAAGAGTTTGCTAAAAATTATGGAGGATTTAGACACAAGGGATTTTGGGCCAGTTTTCCAAGAGTTCTGCAAGCGTGAAAGTATTTATGGTTTTGGGGATTTACAAGTGATGAAGCTTTGGAGAAAATTGACGGAAAGTACGTGATGGTTTGGGTTTTATTTACACATTTATAGTATTAAACTGATTGTAATTTTCGCTATTGTTTAAGCCTTAGTTGTATATTGAGCTTGAATAGTATTAGTACGGATCTTTATTAATATTACCTTATGAAAAGAATTAAAAAGTTCGGAGTTATTCAAACAGCCAAAGTAGCCGGCTTAATTTATGCCATTGTATCGGCCATTTTCCTGGTGCCATTTGGGTTGTTTTCGATGATGTTTTCCTTTGCTGATTTTCCCATAGCTGGTATGGGCCTTGGTGGTTTTTTCTTTATAATGATGCCTATTTTTTATGGATTGATTGGGTTTATTACTGTAGCGATTGGTTGTCTCATTTACAATCTTATTTCAGATAAAATAGGTGGGATAGAAGTGGAAGTGGAAGACAGTCCAGCTCCTTATACTTATGGACAAAATATCCAGGAAACTACCGAATAGACCAAAAACCTGATGATATGAATTTATAGTAAGGTATTGCAAAGGTCAATATCTAAAGCAGTTTTGCTTGAAAATTAAGGTCTTGGAATCTTTTGAAAAATTGTATTGAATACATCATTCTTGTTTTTGGTGATCCTCACTTTTGTGCCATCTATCATTTCCAATATTCCTCCGTGTTCTTTTAGAATGCGGACTACGTGGTCTGGATTGATAAGATGTGAGTTGTGAACCCTTAGAAAACCTTCTTCTTCAAGTATATGACCAAGGTCTTTTAATTTTCGAGAAACTAGCATCACGTTAAGTTTATTTTGGTGATTGAGTACTGAAATTTTGGAATAATTGCCGTCTGCTTCACACCTCACTATTTCATCGACATTCACGATTTCATATCCCTTAAGGCAAGGAATGGCGATCTTTGAGGGATGATGTTTTCGCAAATCAATTAGATTCTTGAGCAATGTTACTTCTTCAGATTTTAAGATCTTATTTTTTTGGGAAATCCATTTTTGGACGCAATTATTCAAGCTTTCCTCACAAAGGGGTTTTAGAAGGTAATCGAACACATTATGTTTGAATGCTTCAAGGGCAAAATTCTCATGTGAGGTCAATAGAATTACTTCATATTTTGGATGAGAGATCAGCTCATCAAGTTGTTCCAAAAAAGTAATTCCATTAACCGGACTCATTTCTATATCCAGAAATAGTAAATCAAAATTACCCCTTCTCGCTTCCCCGTCCTTTAAGAATAACTCTGGACTTAAAAACTGCTTCAATTCTGATAATTGAATATTACATTTCTTTAAGAGTTTTTTGAATACTACATGAGCTGTCAAGTCATCATCTACAGTTATAATGCTAAGTGGATCCATATCCTAAAAGTGTAGTGATTTCTTAATTTTATCATAATTTAATCAAATTAAAAACAAAAAACATAGTTTTAAAACCGTTTTTTTGATTTTATAATTAAGTTTTTAAAAACATATAGTTTCTTATCTATCAGCAAAATGAATATGGTTATACATTAAATCGGTATAGATATACATCAATTTGTATTATATCGTATTGTACCTCATTTTTTAGCACATATATAGGTAAATTTATATAGAGAACTTTTACCATAAATATTTAACCTTCAGTTATTTAAGAACAATAAAACTTAATAACCATAAATTTTTATTAGCTATGAAGATCAACACCTTTTACCCAAAACCCCCAATGATAAGGATTCTTTCGTTCCTTAGTTTTCAGGTCATCCTATTGATGAGTTTAGTATTTATTACGGGATCGTGTACGGATGAAGAAGAAGTAAGCAATGATATTGAAAGCCTTTTTCAAACTTTGTCATCAAGGTATGATTTGGGAATTTCTGATGCAGCCCACCGAGGAATCGATGAGTTTTACTTTTTGGCCCCAACCATTGTCGAGGAGCCGGCATATTATGGGAATTTTCACCCGAACCTAAAACCCGTTGTAGAGATCAGTAATGATTTCGAATTTCAAAAGATTCACGCATCTTTCACTATGGATGATGGATCTTTTGAAAAAATCAAAGTTGATAAAGATAAGGGACAGTACTCTGTCAACTGGGATTCTGGAGAATCTGGTGCAAAGAGCGGAGGGATCTATAGATTGCGAGTTAGAGTTGGTAAGAAGGTACTTGGGTCCTTGGACGTTGCGATAGTTCCAAACAAGGATGTAAAAGTGAGGAAGAAGTTGATTCCTCTGGTAGAGAATGAAGTTATGAAAGTGGTCTTCAGGATAGAGGACAAAATCTGTCCAGCTAGGATAGAAGTTACTCCAGATGAAGCCACGGTAATGATTGGAGGCACAAGGCAATTCCAAGCTATTGTCTATAACTATTATGATGAGGTTCTTGAGGATCAAATTATCCAATGGGAAATAGAGGATACCGATATTGCATCTGTAGATGAAAATGGTTTGGTAACCGGTTTAATGTTTGGAGTAACCAATGTCATAGCAAAAGTTGGAGATGTAAAAGTGATGGTTCCTTTGTTTGTCCAAGAAGGTGATGATGCTCCTAGGCCAGGAAGAGATGTAGTAGTGTTTAACGATGTGAACCACTTAGACAATACAGGACTAAATGATCCAAATAATGTGTTATTGGTTAGAAACCTTGTCAATTATACGACCATTGGAGACAGGGCAGAAGGATCCAAAGTGCTGTTTGATTGCGGAAGAACCTCTGGGTACGCTGCTGCATGTTCAGAAGTTGGTACACACAGCGATCTGCATGAATTGATCATTTCCTATGGTTTTGATCTGGAATTTATCAATTCCTCTTTAGACCCATTGACAGATATACCTGATGATGTGAAGATTTTGTTCCTATGGTTACCTAAGGTCCAATATACTGTTGAGGAAATCAATGAAATGAAGGACTTTGCAGAAGAAGGTGGTAGAATAATCTTTATTGGTGAATGGGACGGATTTTATACCAACGTCGGTTTGAATGTGGAAAATCAATTCCTGATCAATATGGGGGCCTTTATGAGGAATGTGGGAAATGCGGTAAACTGCGGTTACAATCTTCTACCCCAAGAATCACTTAGAGAACATCCAATCACTAGAGATATGACAGGAATCACCATTGCTTGTGCTTCTGTGATAGAACTGGGTCCAAATGATTATGCTTTGTTTTATGATTTGTCCAATACCTTGGTATTGGGTGGCGTAGCACAGATTGATACCAATCCAATTACTGAGTTGGCCACTAGTAGGATGCAATATGATGAAAATGCAAGATTGCAGCTCGAGCTTGATCCTACGAAAACTACAGGCTACTGATTTTAAAAGTAGTGTGTCTTATGAAAAAGGGAGAATTGGATTCTCCCTTTTTTATTACGTATATTATTTGGAAACTTTTTAAGAACCCAAAATCCAAATTGTATGGAACTGATTACACTAGAAACTTTCGATAATGCAGTGGAGGCTCATTTACTCAAATCCAAATTAGAGAGTGAGGGGATACAGGTTTTTTTATTTGATGAAAATACCGTGACCTTAAATCCGATGATCAGCCAAGCTATAGGAGGGATAAAGCTAAAAGTTTTTCAAAATATCTTCACTTCTGCTGTTAAGGTTTTGAACAAGTACAATGATTCACCGATATTGAATGAAGAAGGAGAGATATTAAAATGCTCGCATTGCGGTTCACATCGTTTGGTGTCTGAAACTAGTTATTTTGAAAATGGGAAAGGAATATTGGCTATGTTTATTTCTTTGGTTCTAATGGTTTTTCCAATTTATGCTAAAAGAGGACATAGATGTATGGAATGTAATAAACAGTGTAATATGGAGTATTAACGTATTATTTTTGATAATAAATTAATTTTTGTAATATTTGACAGTTTTATACATGTGAAGCTGTCAAATTATTGAACCTTTTACCTTTTTAGCATGACCAGAGACCAACAACTTGCTTATTGCAAGACCTGCACTAACAGAAAATTGGATATAGAACAAGGCTTAATCTGCTCCTTAACTTCAGAAAGGGCCTCATTTACTAACCAGTGTGGTGATTACGTGGAAGATATTGCTGCAAAAGCCCACTTAAATAATGAAGTAGCATTAGGAAAAGAAGACCTAAGAAGTAAGCTACCAGAGGATACTTATGAGCGTTTAAGGTTTGAGCAAAACCTTCCTATGTCTATTTTTGGTGGCTTGTTGATCGGTATAATTGGTGCTGTGATTTGGGCAGCAATTACGGTGGCAACCAATTTTCAGATAGGTTATATGGCCGTGGCGATCGGTGCAATGGTGGGGTATTGTATGCGCTATGTGGGCAAAGGGATCGATCCCATTTTTGGAATTTTGGGAGCTGCCATAGCTGTTTTTAGCTGTCTTTTAGGTAATTTTCTAAGCTCAATTGGTTTTATTGCCAATGCTGAAGGTTTAGATTTTGTAGAAGCCTTGTTTTTGTTTGATTATAATTATTTGATTCCGTTAATGACTGAGACATTTAGCTTTATGGATTTGTTGTTTTATGGAATAGCTGCAGTCGAGGGATATAAATTTGCTTTTAGGGTAATCACCGAAAAAGACCTTTCTTCGATGTCGATGAAGTAAAGAATTTGGAATAACGCTTATGAATAAACTAGTCATTAGAAGGCTGCTGGCAGGAATGATTGATTATGGCTTTGTAATGATCTATGCCATGATTTTGCTGGCCTTCTTTAGTGGCTTGTATTTTCTGATTCAGGTAAACCCTGCTGAAGTCCACCCTTTGTTGGCACAGGGGATGGGCTTTTTTGTTTTGACCTTACCGGTATTTTTTTATTTTTTTAAAGCTGAAAGTGGGTCACATCAAGGAACATTTGGAAAGCGTTTGATGCGCATCAAAGTGGTTTCGGGAAGTATCTTCATTCGAAATTTTTTAAAGCTTCTCCCTTGGGAAGTAGGTCATGCAGGAGTCCATTGGATGATTTTTTACGCAGAAAAAGGGCAGGAAGTACCCTTATGGGTATGGGTGCTATTGATTTTACCACAACTGGTTATGCTGTTGTATTGGGCGAGCATCATAATTTATAAAGGAAAGAGCAGTCTTTATGATCTAGTGGCCAAATGTTTCCTTCACCAAGGCTAGTCATTCTAGGATTTCTTGTGTGGAAGTGGCTAGTTCAGGTCTATACTTAATTGCTTATATTACTAATTACTATTGGCCTAAATTTAGATTTATGAAATTAAGAACCCTGTCACTTTATAGCTTTATCCTTCTTATCTCCTGCACTTCTCCAAAGGATTTTGATATCATTATCCGAAATGGTGAGATTATTGATGGAAGCGGCAATTCTTCATTTGTGGCAGATATAGGTATTATTGCAGATACCATTGCAGCTATTGGTGATTTAAAAGGGAAAACCGCTATCCAGGAAGTGGATGCAGCAGGGCTTTCAGTTAGTCCCGGTTTTATCAATATGCTGAGTTGGGCAGTAGAGTCTTTGATTCAGGATGGTCGATCCATGAGTGATATCAAGCAGGGGGTGACTTTGGAGGTTTTTGGAGAAGGGAGTTCATGGGGTCCTCTGACTTCTGCCAGCAAAAGGGAGATGAAGGAAGACCAAGGGAAGATCCAGTATGATATTCCCTGGAACACATTGGGAGAATATTTGAGCTTTTTGGAGAAAAAGGGAGTTTCCACGAATGTAGCCTCCTTTGTCGGGGCCACCACCTTAAGGGTAAATACTGTTGGTTATGAAGACAGGGCTCCTACCAAAGAAGAACTGGACAGTATGAAGATGATGGTTCGGCAAGCTATGGAAGAAGGAGCCATGGGAATTGGATCATCTTTGATCTATGCGCCTGCTTTTTATTCCAGTACCGAAGAATTGATTGCTTTATGTGAAGTGGCTGCAGAGTATGATGGAATGTATATTTCCCATTTGAGAAGCGAGGGAAACAAGCTGTTGGAAAGTTTGGATGAGTTGATAGAAATAGCCGATAAGGCGGGCATCCGAGCGGAAGTTTATCACCTCAAGCAAAGCGGCGCATCAAATTGGGATAAGTTTGATGCAGTCGTTAGAAAGATAGATTCGGCGAATCAGGCGGGCCTTGAAATTTCCACGGATATGTACAATTATACCGCAGGGGCCACAGGTTTGGATGCCGCCATGCCTCCTTGGGTTCAGGAAGGAGGGTACGAAGCTTGGTCTGCCAGATTGCAAGATCCTGCAATTCGTGCCAAAGTAATGGAAGAAATGAAAAATCCGGAAATCGAGTGGGAAAGCCTGATGCAGGCTGCTGGGTCAGCAGATAAAATGATCTTGGTAGGATTTAAAAATGATACGCTCAAACATTTTACGGGAAAAACATTAGCTGAAGTTGCTGGGATTAGGGGGAAATCTCCCGAAGAAACCGCCATGGATTTGGTTATCCAAGATGGCAGCCGTGTAGGAACAGTTTATTTCCTAATGTCAGAAGAGAATGTAAGAAAGCAGATTAGACTTCCTTGGATGAGTTTTGGTTCGGATGCACAGTCAATGGCGGCAGAGGGAGTATTCTTGACCTCCAGCACCCATCCTAGGGCTTATGGCAATTTTGCTCGGCTTTTAGGAAAATATGTCCGCGATGAGCAATTGATATCATGGGAGGAAGCTATCTACAAATTGACCCAATTACCCGCTTCTCATTTAAAGATCAAAAAAAGGGGATTGATCAAAGTGGGCTATTTTGCTGATTTGGCCATTTTTGATAAAACAAAGATCCAAGACAAAGCGACCTTTGATGAACCTCACCAATATGCGGAGGGAATGGTTCATGTTTTTGTCAATGGAGAGCAGGTATTGGAAAATGGCGAACACACTGGAGCTTTGCCAGGAAGGGCAGTGAGAGGGCCAGGGTGGATTGGTTGGAAGTGAGGTGCTTTATTTGGGCGATGAAGGTTAAATTATTTTTCTAAATTAAAGTTAATGGGCACCAACGTATTGCTGATTTGGCCGTAAGCTTAGAGAAAAAGAAGAGATTCAATCATGAAAATAGAGATTTTACACATTACTCCTGAGGAAACTTGGGATCTGAGAAATCGGGTGATGTGGCCAGATAAACCGGTTGATTATGTAAAGTTGGAAGAAGACCAGAATGGGTTGCATTTTGGTTTGGAAGTGGAGGGAAGCTTGGTATCGATCATTTCGGTCTTTATTAATTCAGGAAAAGCCCAGTTTAGAAAGTTTGCCACAGATGCTACTCAACAAGGAATGGGTTATGGTAGCCAGTTATTACAATTTGTAATAGAGGATTTGATAGATAGGGGAGTGACTTCTATTTGGTGTAATGCACGTGAAGAGAAAACTGGTTTTTATGAAAAATTCGGTTTAAGAAAAACTGATAAGACTTTTGTCAAAGGAGGGATTGATTATGTAATCATGGAAAAGAAGGTGGAAGACAATAGTCTTAACATATGAATGGAATTCTAATAGTAGAAACCCATGATATTTCGGTAGAGCAAATCTTGGAGCTTTATGAGGCAAACCATTGGAGTTCTGCAGAAAAGCCCACAGCATTGTATAAGGCGCTGATGAATTCCCATTCCTTGGTTTCTGCTTGGGATGGGGCAAAGTTAGTGGGATTGGCCAATGCCATTTCAGATGGACATTTGATGGTTTATTTTCCCCACTTGTTAGTTTTACCGGCTTACCAGGGAAAAGGTATAGGCAAGCTCATAATGGAAAGAATGGAAGAAAAGTACAGGAATTTCCATATGCAGATGCTGACAGCTGATGGTGAATCAGTAGGTTTTTATGAAAAGATGGGGTTTGAGAAAGCTGGTATGACGGTGCCCATGTGGAAATATAAAGGAAAAGAACATTAGCTAAAACAGTTCACTTACAGGTGAAACAAAGGCTAATGGAACAGTGATACACCTTTCAATTTTGCTAATTTTTTATATCTTAGTTTAAATATTTTTTAACACTAAACAAGGGTGGATATGGGCTATATGGGGTTCGGGATGCGCAAAGAAGACTATAAACGCAAACCTAAAGAAGCATTGACAAGATATAAGGAAGTACATGGAAACGATTATGTAGAAATCGATCACGACCCCAATGCGCCCCAATTATCCAGAGAGGAAGTACTCAATAAAAGTAAGGTGAGAAGTTTGTTTGAATGGAAAGGGTTTCTAATGTTAAAAATAATAGCTTTACTGATCATCTCTTTTGTTTTACTTATAAAGCTCCTCAGCTGACCCATTGTTTTTGCCTCATAAATCGAAGAGGCCCCAACGAACCATTGGGGTTTTCATTTACCAGCCTAAAATGCTAATTTTCATTAAGAATTTCAGACCAAATTAGCAGCCAAATGGACATCATCACCAAAATCATTTTATATGCAGGGTTTTCAGGTATCACTGTTTTTATAGGTGGCTTATTGGGAAATGCCTTTAATCATCATATCAAGAAGCGGCAAGTAAAGTATGAGATTACCCATACTGCCGTTGCTTTTGGCGGGGGTATCATTTTATCTGCGGTGGCTTTGGTTTTAGTGCCCAAAGGCTTGGAGGAACTCTCACTTTGGCCAATGCTAGTTTCTTTTTCCTTAGGATCAGTGATGTTCTTTTTTATTGATAGACAGTTATCTAAAAGTAAAGGAAAAATGGCTCAGCTTCTAGCCATGCTGATGGATTTTGTGCCGGAGTCCATTGCCTTAGGTGCGCTATTTGCCAGCGATGCGGCAACAGGAACTTTGCTGGCTATCTTTATTGGTTTACAAAATTTGCCAGAAGCATTTAACTCATTTAGGGATTTGGTCTTAAGTGGCTTTACCGTAAAGAAGACCTTAATCATGCTGTTTTTTTTAAGTTTTGCCGGAATATTTGGGGCATTGATAGGTCATTTCTTTCTGAGGAATCATCCAGACATCACAGCGCATTTGATGGTTTTTGCCAGTGGAGGGATTCTATTTTTAATTTTTCAGGACATAGCTCCGGAAGGAAAAATGAAAAACCATCAATGGGGTGCTATTGGGGCCTGCTTGGGTTTTATGATTGGAATGATCGGGGAGAAAGTCATTTGATTTCTGAAAATGGATCTACTATTATAATTTTAAAGTATGAATAAAGCTTATATCGATAGTGAGGAATTTTCTGGATTGGATTTTAGCCAGGAGAAGTTAAAATATGGAGAATATGAATCCTGTACTTTTAGTAAGTGCAATTTTTCTGGATTGGACCTAAGGGATATCAGTTTTATGGAATGTGAATTTGACCATTGTGATTTCAGCAATGCCCGATTGCAAAACACTGCTTTTCAGGATGCCCGCTTTATAAACTGTAAGTTATTGGGGTTACGTTTTGATAAGTGTAATCAGTTTTTACTCACTTTTTCCTTTGATGCATGCCAGTTGGATTTCTCGTCATTTTATGCGTTGAAATTGAAGAAGACAATTTTTAAGAATTGTAAACTCGAAGAGGTAGAATTTGTAGAAACTGATTTGACAGGTTCTTCTTTTACCAATTGTGATTTAAGACAGGCTGTTTTTGACCGGGCCAATCTTTCCAAGGTGGACTTTAGAACTGCAGAAAATTTTTCCATCGACCCGGCAAGCAATATCATGAAAAAAGCAAAGTTCAGCCGAGCCAATATTCAGGGTTTGCTGGATAAATATGATATTTCAATTACTTGAAGGACAAGGTAGTAAAAGTCATTAAGGGATTATATCAAGCCAAATAATCCCTTAATGATTAATAACCTTATTTGACTTCCTCAAATTTTCCTAAGAAAACATTGACGCCTTTGGGCATGGGGTTGCCGTTGGCGCGACGTAATGTGGCGATCTGCCCACTATGCCACAGGGCATCAGCCAAAGGTCCATTGATTACCACCCAAAATGGATAGGATTCCCTAATGGTAATTTTACTTAATTCACCTTCATCCATTCCAATCAAATGATCATAAGTGGCTTTAAGTACATGAAGTGTTTCCGCTCTGATGACCATGGGATCGGTTGAAGCGATTTTTTCGTAAGGCTCTTCAATCACTGCATTTCTGATGACCATGCTCAAGCCATAAATGTGCTCGATAGTTTCTCCAATGGTTCTGGCCTCTTCTTCCGCTTTGAAACTAAAATCTGTTGTTTTTAAATCTTGAGAGGCATATCGATACCTAAAGCCAAGGCTTTCGACCATTCTTGCAGCCACGCTGCCTGGAGCATAGGTATCAGGATATTCGGTAATGTCGCCAAAAGGCAGATTTTCTGTTTTGATTGGACTTTGTGCATTGGAATAGTTCATGGCCAAAGCAAATAGTGAGAAAATGAGAAAGAGATTAGATTTCATGAATTTAGGTTGATCGATAAGCTAGTACAAACTAGTGGGTGAAAAGAATGTCTGGTTGAAATAGACGCTATGCTGTCGTTGATCCAAGGTTGCGGTAATGTTCCATTTTGTATTTTAAGTTCTTTTTTACCCCATGCCATTCTTGTTTGATGATGGAGAATACCACGGTATCCCGGTAGGTTCCATCAGCATTTAAGCGGTCATTTCTGAGCACACCATCTTGTTTGGCGCCCAGGCGACTAATGGCATTTCTGGAAGGAAGGTTGAACCAATCTGTTTTGAATTGGACAGCAATACAGTTTAAATGTTCAAAAGCATATTGGAGCATGAGGTATTTGCACTCAGTATTTATACCGGTTCTTTGTGCGCTTTTGGCATACCAGGTATAGCCAATTTCCAATCTTCTATGTATTAAGGCAGCATTGCAGAATCTGGTGCATCCCACGATCTTCTGGCTGCTTTTGTCCATGATCACAAAGGGTAGTGAAGATTGAGCTGTTTTTTCCTCCATCGCTTTAGAGATATACTGATCAATGGTCTCAGCAGATGGCACTGACGTAAACCAAAGTTCCCAAAGTTTACCGTCCGAAGTGACCTCCAAAAGTTCGTTTCTATGGGATTTTTGTAAAGGAATCAATTTGACTTTTTCCCCTTCCAATATCGTTTCTTGCAACCAGTTTTCCATGCTTAATATTTTACGGGCATAGGTTATAAAGATGGCAAGTTAGGAATTTAATAAAATGAAAGGAAAACCAATATGATTTTCCTTCTTGGATTTAGTAGTGACCTGAATAGGTATGGCTTTAATGGTTGAGGAAGTCCATCAGGTATCCTCGATAATCATAGTATGCTGGGTGCTCCAGGACTTCTTTTCTAATACGAGGTCTTTCAAAAGGAATTACCAGTTCATCGCCAATTTTGGCATAAGGGCCACTGGTCATCATGATGACACGATCTGCCAGGAAAATAGATTCATCTACGTCATGGGTGATGGCTACGGCTGTGATTTTTTCCTTTTGCCATATTTCCAAAAGGACATCTTGCAACTCTCCTCTGGTCAATGAATCCAGCATCCCAAAAGGTTCATCCAATAGAAGGATTTTAGGTTTCAGTGCAAAGGCTCTGGCAATGCCTACCCGTTGCTGCATACCTTGTGACAATGAAGTGGCTTTTTTATCAAAATCATTTCCCAAGCCAACTTTGTCCAGGTAGTATTTGCAAATGTCCAGTTTTTCTGCTTTGCTAGCATGAGGAAAAACCTGCTTTACACCTATCATTACATTCTGCAGGGCGGTTAGCCATGGTAGTAAACTTGGAGATTGGAAGACTACTGCCCGGTCTGGTCCTGCTCCCGAGATAGGTTCTTGATCTACCTGGATTTTGCCACCACTGAGATTATTGAGGCCAGCGATCATGGTGAGCAAAGTGGACTTTCCACAGCCAGAATGTCCAATAATAGACACGAACTCCCCTTTTTTAATGGATAAGTGAAGGTCGTCTAAAACCACATAATCACCCTTTGGTGTAGGGTATACTTTACGCAGTTCTTCACAAACCAACATTTCTGGTTGCTTGTCTAGGTGAGGGATGTGTAAGTTTTCTTTGCTGACTATTGCATTCATGATGGTTGTGCTTTGTATTAGAAGTATTTTACTTTTTCGTTTTTCTTCTTTCTTCCGAAGAAGACCCTTCCAGGCATGACCGGTTTCAGGTCGGGGAGGAGGTATTTTTGATCACTGGTTTGTTTTCTGGTAGCCCCTACTTCTATCAAATATTCCAGAATATCATTTCTCAACCTTTTGTAGTGAGGATCTTTATTGATCTCAGTAATATCCCTCGGTCTTTTAAAATCAATTTTGAATTCTGGACCAAGCGTAGCCTTGGGGCCTGGGGTCAGTGGGATAATCCGATCCGCCATGAGTATTCCCTCATCCACATCATTGGTAATCAGGATAGCAGTCTTTTTATCTTTGCTCCAAATTTTAATGATCTCCTCTTGCAAGGTACCTCTTGTCAGGGCATCCAGGGCACTTAAAGGTTCATCCATCAACAATATTTCAGGGTTCATGGCCAATGCTCTGGCTACAGATACCCGCTGTCTCATTCCGCCTGATAATTCTTTTGGATATTTATGAGTGGCATGACTAAGATTAACCATTTTGATATATTTGTTGATATGTTTTTCTTTTTCTTGTTTGGACAAGTTTGGAAAAGCTTCATCCACAGATAGCTTGATGTTTTTGAATACACTCAGCCAGGGCAAGAGGGAATAATTTTGGAAGATCACGCCTCTGTCAGGACCGGGTCCATTCACAGGATTTCCATGCAGGAGAACCTGTCCCTTATCTGGAAATTGCAGCCCGTTGATCATGTTGATCAGTGTGGTTTTGCCACTTCCAGAGAAACCTACAATGGCCACAAACTCCCCTTCTTCTACGCTGAGGTTGATATTGCGAAGTACATCCACTTTTGAAGTGCCGGTACCATAGGATTTGTTGACGTTTTTAAGTTCTAAGATGGGCATGGTCTTACGCTTTACTGAATGTCATAAAATTTTGTACGGTCAGCATGATCCTGTCCAGGAGAAAACCGATAATGCCTATCACAAACATGGCCACAATGATTTTGGCGTTGGAATCACTAGCACCGTTTTGGAATTCTTCCCAGACAAAAGAGCCTAGACCCGGGCTTTGGGCAAGCAACTCAATGGCTATCAAAACCATCCATGCTACCGAAACTGTAATCCTAAGGCCTGTAAAGATCAATGGGAAGGAAGCGGGGAGGATGATTTTAAAGATTTGCTTACCAATGCTAAGCTTTAACACTTTGGAGACATTGATATAATCTTTGTCTACTGTGGCCACTCCCAGGCTGGTATTGACAAGGGTAGCCCACATGGCACACAATCCCACGCTGATAAAGGAGATAATAAAGGACTTGTCCATATTAGGGTCGGTAATTACCGTTTTGACGATCATAAAAACCAACAGCAACCAAACGACAGGAGATACAGGCTTTAGGATTTGGATCAGCCAGTTGAAGGAGTTTCGGAGCACATCGCTCAGACCAATGATGATCCCAATGGGAACGGCGATAAACAATGCAAGTAGAAATCCTGCGGCCACCGTTTTCAGGCTTGTTCCTATCTGATCCAAAAAGGAAGGACGCCCTGTGTAGGTGATGGGAGACAGGCCCTGTTCCTCCCGCTGCGCATTGGTATCCGCTACTTTTTCCTTGAAGTCGCTTTTCTTTTCAGAAATCTGTAAATGGTCTTTCCACAAGGCAATGTAAGCCTGATATACCTGTTGTGGAGAAGGAAGTGTGTTGGGCTGACAACTTACATCGCCCGAGGCAATACAGTCAGCCATGGCCTTTGCAGCTTCCTCGCCTTGTTCGGTTTTTGCTTTTTCTATTCTTGCTTCTGCTTCCTTGTTAAACAGTGCTGTTGCACCCAGATGCCAAACCAAGATAAACAGGAAGATAGAAGCGATTGGGAAGAGAGTTTTCTTAATAAATGAGGCAAGGTTTTTCTGAGTTTCTTCACCGCTCAGCGCCCTTAGCAATGGCTCCAAAAAGCTGAGTCCAAAGAATTTGATGGTTTTGATGGTTTTGTCTTTCATGGTTTGAACAGTTTAGGAGGTTCAAGAATAGTCAACAGCTTCCCTGCAGTTAGGTGATAGCCTTTACCGAGGGAAGGATTTTTTAGTTTTTGTTTCCGATCTTAAAGCTGTTGATATAAGCAATAGGGTCTTTTCCATCGTAGGATATGCCATCGATAAATTCCGCTGTGGGAGCTTTGTAGCCATCCGTTTTAGGGATGTCATCTGCCTCAAGTTTTCCCTCTTCCAATAAGATGGCGGCTGCTTTTTCCCAAATATCAGGCCGGTAAATATCTTTGATGGTTTCGTGGTACCATTCTTTGGGTTTGCTTTCAGGAATTTGTCCCCATCTTCTCATTTGGGTCAAGAACCAAACTCCGTCTGAATAGAATGGATAGGTGGCATGATAGCGAAAGAATACGTTGAAGTCAGGCATGGACCTCTTGTCTCCTTTTTCAAATTCAAATGTGCCTGTCATGGAATTGGCAATGACAACAGAATCAGCTCCGACATACTCTGGCATGGAAAGAATACCGACGGCTTTTGGACGATTGCCAGGAGTATCCAGCCATTTTCCTGCTCTAATCAGAGCCTTGGTAACAGCAATCGCTGTATTTGGATTTTCATCCACAAATTTCTTGGTCATGACGAAAACCTTTTCGGGATTATTCTTCCAGACATCATAGTTAGTGGTTACGGGTACGCCTATACCTTTAAATACTGCTTGTTGGTTCCATGGTTCCCCCACACAATAGCCATAGATAGTTCCTGCCTCAAGGGTAGCTGGCATTTGTGGTGGTGGTGTCACGGATAGCAATACATCAGCATCAACCTGGCCTTGGATATTTTCTGCAGTATAAAAACCTGGGTTGATTCCAGCAGCGCCCAGCCAATATCTGATTTCATAATTATGTGTGGAAACGGGAAATACCATTCCCATTTTAAAGGGTTTGCCACTGTTTTTGTACTCTGTTATCACAGGAGCTAAGGCCTCAGCTTTAATGGGGTGAATTGGCATTCCATCTTCATTGGTTGGAATGTTGGGTTTCATCTTATTCCAGACATCATTAGAAACTGTAATTCCATTTCCATTCAGGTCCATGGAATATGGAGTGACCAAGTCGGCTTGTCGGCCAAAACCAGCCCCGGCTGCGATGGGCTGGCCGGCCAACATGTGTGAGCCATCTAATTGTCCATCAATAACTCGGTCCAAAACATTTTTCCAATTGGATTGTGCTTCTATGGTTACATAAAGGCCTTCGTCTTCAAAGAATCCCAATTCTTTTGCAATGGCCAGAGGAGCCATGTCTGTCAGTTTGATAAAGCCAAAAGTCAATTGAGGTTTTTCAATGGCCAGCTTATTGGAGCTGTTTTCTTTGATTAAGGTAGAGGTTTCTTTCTCCTTATTGGATGAATTGCTTCCGCAGCTGCTGAGGAAATTGCTGATGCCAATTGCCAAGAACAAAAAGGCAATAAATTTATTTTTTTGTAATTTTTTCATACTAATGGTGTGTTAAAGTGTATTATTTCGATGAAGAAAAGAGGGTAGGTTTGAACGTAATCATGGTCCAGGCCCAATTTTGCAGGTGGGTTTTGTCTCCTTCTCGGAGGCTTTCCATGGTGTCAGTGGCAAACATCTGGGAATAACCAATGTTCCAGGTAACACCTCCCTTTAGGTTGATCCCGTATACCAAGTCGATCTCTGTGCCCATACTTTTGCTCAGTTCTGTGCCCATCTCATCTATTTGGGTAGAGCCAGTGAGAAAATGGTGGGCATGGGCCTTCAAGCTTCCTTTTCCCAACTTCCAGCTTGTTTTTAGGTAGAGGTCGTTGACTCCGACTGCCCCGTTGGCCGGTCCTACATAGAAATAGTCCATAAAGCCATTGAAGGCATGGTTGGTTCCAAAGTCTGGGCTGAAGGCTTTGATTTGATCGTTGCTCGGGTCATCGTCGCCTGAAATATATTCTACACCAAAGGTTAGTGGTGTCACTGAAGTTTGTATGGTGGCATTTATACCTGCCAAAAAGGCATTGACATCCCTGCCTCCGAAAGAGCCAGTTTGGTAATAGAAGTCGCCTGCAAGTTTAAGACTTCCGAGTGTCGTGGAAGGAATAAAGCCAAATGTCTGCTTATTGGAAACAGTACTATCGGCATTTTGGTAACCAGCATTCAAGGCAAGAATAGAAAATGAAGTGGATTCAAAATCTTTGTGGTACCAGCCATATTGCATGGTCTTGTAATTACCCCCCACACTATAGAAGCCTGCGCCATCACCTTGGATAAATCCAGGTTCAGATGTGTCTGCATCTTGGTTATAGGCAAGTCCAAAATGTAATTGACTTTTACTTTCTTGACTATCGTAGATAAACAAAAGGGCATCATGTCTTCTGCCTTGTTGTGCCCATTCTAGACCACCCAAGAACCTTTCGTTGTCATAAGAAATGATTTGGCGACCGGCTTTCACAGAGAATGAAGGAGAAATAAAATATTGACCCCAAGCTTCGCTGATAAAGGTATTGCCAGATTCTCTCTTGTAAATTTGCGGACTCTCTCCCCACATTCTTATGTCTTGGAAGGCCAACTTGAATTTGAAATCGTCAGAGAGATAGTCCAAGTAGAGCCTGGATCGTTGTTCAGTGAAGAAGACAGGATCTTTACTATCATCAGTGAGTGTTTTGAATCCATTACGGAACTCTGAGCGAGGCCTCACTTCAGCGGAAACTGTGAATTGTGCCATTGCCTCGTTCCCAACAAGACAAATCAGAAGGACAATTAAGGGTAAAAGCTTTTTCATTTTGGATATGTTTGTAGTGGCTATTGTATATGATAAATAAGTAGTATTACGTATTTACGTACAAACATATAAGGAATGAAATTTACGTTTCATGGATATTGACAGGTAATAATCATTTTTTAACACATAAAAAAACCTGCTATTTCGCAGGTTTAAGTTAAAAATACTGGAATATGAGCTGTTTTAACGGTTTAGCTGTCAATGAAATAATTATGTTCTGAAATCTCTTTTCTAAGTAAATTTACGTTTTTTGTACCTATTTTTTTTCCAGATGTCTGAATTAGACCTTCCTTTTTTAAGCTGGAAAGAATTCTGATAACCTGCTCATCGGTAGTGCCCGCAAAGTCAGCAATGTCTTTTCTGGATAATTGGATCCCAAAAAAATCATCTTTTTGACCGAATTTTCTAAAGATGTAAAGCAGGGCATCAATTACTTTTTCTCTCACGGTCATTTGGGCAAACTTTTTTACTTTTGTTTCACTTCTACTGAGCTCTTCGGCATAGAAAGTCATTAAATCATAGGTGAGTTTAGGAATTTCCAAAAGCATTTGATTCATAGAATCTAAGGAAAAATTACATAGGGAGCTATTTTCAAGGGCAGTGGCGCCAATGTGATAAAATTGACCAGCACCAAAACCCCGGTGCCCGATGATCTCTCCATCTTTGGCCAGCCGAACGATTTGTTCTTTACCGTTTAGACCTGTTTTCGTGACTTTAACAGCACCTTTATTAACAAAATAAAGGCCCTGCACCGGAGCTCCTTCTATAATAAAAGTTTGGCCTTTTTTACAATTTATGGTGCTCTTTTGATCAATGTATCTACTCAATTGGGATAAGTGAACGTTTCGCTTGATGATGCATGATGCATTCCTACAAACACTACATATGGTCTTTTCGTAGTTCATAAGCAAGTAATTTACGTAAATATACGTAATATTATTACTAAGATGATAACTTATCAAATAATTTTCTAGGTTAAATTATTTAAAATGAGTAAGTTGATTGTGATAATAGAACACGTTTTCAACCTGAAATTACCACTGTTGTGCGCATTTTTTGCGAATATGCTTCTTCTAGTAGGTACCTATTCTTTTTAAATAGGTGAATTGGAATAGGAAAATTTGCTATTCTTAAAAAATTTCTATCCTTATTTGTTAAACTTGAGTGAGTAGTAGAAAATCAAGAACTTGTCCTGATTTTGTAAAAAGAGATTGTTGAAGAGGTATTGTTTTTGAGGTACGCTATACCAAATCCACATTATTGTCGTTTTTTAAACTCTTTTTGTCACAATTGCTTAATCTATAAATGGTAAAATTTAGTTAATTTGATTCAAAAAATTGCTGTTATTATGAACGCCTACGAAATTAAGATTAGACCTGCAAAAATGGATGACATGTCGAAGGTTCAAAAGCTGTACGTAGAAACCATACAGGATTCATGTAAAAATGATTACAGTGAGTCTCAGATTGCTGCTTGGATTTCTACTGTTGTAAATGAAGAAAGGTGGAGAGGTGCATTGACCAGTGAGTTTTTTTTGGTTGCAGAGGATGAAGACAAGATTATTGGTTTCTGTGCCTTGGAAAATGGAAATTACTTGGATTTTATGTACGTCCATCACGATTATCAAAGGCTGGGTTTAGCTGAGAGGTTACTAAAAGCTTTAGAAGATGAAGCTTCAAGGCTGGGGGCGAGTGAAATCATAACCGATGCGAGCAAGACAGCAAAGCCTTTTTTTGAAAAGAAAGGGTTTCAATATGTGAAAGAAAATATCAAATACATCAATGGTCTGGAAATTACAAACTACAAAATGAGCAAAGGGATTTAAATTTTTCTAATCTTTTAGACTTTGAATTTTTATAGTTGATGAAGTGAGGGATATTGTTTAATGCTATGTTGTCATCGCACCATTAGTTTTTAGGTTCTTCATCATTTAAATTAAACCTGTAAATTTGCTTAGCCAAAATCAATAAGGTCAAATGGAGAGCCAAAGTGTCAGGATTAATAAGTATTTAAGCGAGATAGGGTATTGTTCTAGAAGGGCTGCAGATAAATTATTGGAAGAGGGAAGGATTACGATCAATGGTAAGGTTCCAGAATTGGGGACCAAAGTGGAGCAGGGAGATGAAGTTAAGGTGGATGGAGAGTTGGTTTCTCCTCCTCAGGAAGAATTTATTTATTTGGCGTTTAACAAACCTATAGGAATTGTTTGTACCACAGATACCAAGAGAGAGAAGAACAATATCATTGACTATATCAATCATCCCAAAAGGATTTTTCCAATAGGTAGACTGGACAAGCCTAGTGAAGGCTTGATTTTTTTGACCAATGACGGGGATATTGTCAACAAGATTTTACGTGCAAAAAACAACCATGAAAAAGAATATGTGGTAACTGTGGATAAGCCTATCACACCACAATTTGTTCAAAAAATGTCCAATGGTATTCCTATTTTAGGAACCATGACCAGAAAGTGTAAGGTGGAGCAGATTGGAAAACAAAAGTTTAAGATTGTTCTCACCCAAGGTCTCAATCGACAAATCAGAAGAATGTGTGCTTACTTGGATTATGAAGTGACCAAGCTCAAACGGATTAGAATCATGAACGTGGGATTGGACTTGCCAGTAGGAAAGTGGCGCTATTTGACCACAGAAGAGCTGGATGAGATCAATAAGCTAACTTCTGATTCTAGCAAAACTTTTGATGGTTAAAAAGCGATATGGAGAAAATCAGGACACTTTTTGAGCAGCAGGTAAGTATGAGCGATAGGGACTGGGAGGTTTTTTCAAGTAGACTCCAGCTTAAAACCTTTTCTGCTAAAAGCAACATTTTGGAAGTAGGCAACACAGAAAACTACCTTTCTTTCATTCAATCAGGAATGGTGAGGTATTTTATTCCCGAAGAGCTAGATGACCTTACTTTTGGATTTTCCTTTGAGGGAGAGTTTATGAGTGCTTACGATGCTTTCATTACTCGGAAACCTTCCGTTTATAACATTCAAAGCTTGGTGCCTACGACCTTATGGAGGATTCATTATGATGATCTGCAAGTCGTTTATGATAAGTCAACGGTTGGAAATACCATAGGACGATTTGCTGCGGAGGGTTTATTTTTGAAGAAGGCAAAAAGAGAATTGGAACTGTTAAAAGAAACAGCAGAGGAACGTTATTTGAAGCTTTTCAAGGAAAGGCCGGAGCTGATCAAAAAGATTCCCTTGAAATACATAGCCAGTTATATTGGAATTACCCCGCAAGCCCTTAGCCGGATAAGGAAAAGAATCTCATAAACCTTGTCTTTTTCTTACGTTAATAAATTCCTAAATCTTTTCCTTATGATCAGTCTTTAATAAAGTTTAAACTCAATTTTCCATGCCGTTCTTCAGAATCGTTGGCATCGATCTGGTAAGTATATTTTCCGTTTTTCAGAGGAGTTTCCCCAACAAAGTCAATAGGTTGGATGACATAAGTATCACCATCAATTTCTACTTTGATATAGGCATATCTGTAAGCAAATTCATAAGACCTGTAGCTAGAAGTATGATTGGCATCTACATCACCTAACTCGACATTTCCCGTTCCAGTATTGATGACAATATTTTTAAAATCATAGGAACTTACATTTCTCAATCGAATATTGACGGAATTGGGTTCGGTATCATCAGTACAGCTGATGAAAATGAAAAAGCAGAAAAATAACAATAGCGATTTTTTCATTTTGATAATTTTTAAAATTCGACATCCAAAAACCTAAGCAAACTTCTAAAATACATCCGTTTATTTAGTGTTTTTCTTAACCTAGGTTCATGGTATCAAGACGTAATTTATTGGAAATTTGTCTCAAACAAAAAGATTAAAGATGTTACCATTTTATGTACTTATTATCGCCTTTATTCTGAGTGGAATACTAATTCGGCTAATCCATAAATCTTATAAATGGACGCTGGCGGGCAAGCTGGCACTGTCTTTCATGTTGGGATTTACCGCACTTGGGCACTTTTTGTTTTCAGAGGGAATGAGGAAAATGTTACCAGATTTTATTCCAATGAAAGAAGGGGTGATTTATTTGACCGGTTTGATAGAATTTGCTGCAGCTTTGGGGATTCACTTTAAAGGATTTCGAAAAGTTACTGGATGGCTATTGATTCTTTTCTTCGTCATGATTCTTCCTGCCAATATCAAAGCAGCGATGGACAATCTCAATTACAAAACTGGAAACTATGATGGGCCAGGGCTGAGTTATCTCTGGTTTCGGGTTCCTTTTCAACTACTACTGATGGGCTGGACCTATTACTTTGTGATAAGGAATAAAGGCTAGAAAGCTTCACCAATTCTGAAATAGATTCCCCAGTCATCCTTACCCACAGCAGCGTCCAAGCCAATATTGAATTTAACATCTTTGAAAGCCCGATACCGGTATCCCACACCTGCACCTGGGTATAATTTCCAGTTAAAGTCTGTGTTGTCTGATCCATAAATGGTGGCCAATCCAGCAAATCCCACCAAACCCATTTTGGGGTTAAAGTTATAGCGGTATTCTCCTTGTAGTGCCACCAGCCCATCTCCTCTGTATTTGCCTTCAGAGTAGCCTCTTATATCTTTCCCTCCAATGGTTTCCTGTTGCTCAAAGGCAATATCTCCCAATCCGAATTTAGCAGAAAAGCGGGCAGCTAGGACATCCGTATTTTCGCGCATGGAGATGTACCTGTGGTATTCTGTGACCACCTTATTGGCGGCTACATCATTTCCAAACCATTCTGGGTAAGTGATCCATTTCAGGTTGGATTTACTGCCTTGAGTGGGATAGTAAATTTCATCTCTGGTATCGTAAAGAAAGTTAAAATCGAGGCCATTGGTAATGGTGGTGGATGCAGGTTGGACATCATCCTCATATTCGGTGTCATAGTGTGAATAGGTATAGGAGATACCACCATAAAGTCCTGGGATAATTTTTCTCTGGGCACCAAGGCTGAAGATGGTTGTATTGGTCCCATAATCATAGAATCCAGATGATTCCTGGTCATCCATATAAAACTGAGAATAATGGTCACCAGTTACTGCAAATAGCTTGACCCGCCAATTGTCTTCATCAAAGAAAAGTTTATTGAAAAAAGCAAAGAAATAGGAGCCATTGGTGGTGTAAACTGCTGAGAGTCCTGATAGGGATTTTGGAGAAATAGTGTCTTTCTGGTCTGTTTTATACATGACCATGGGAATTGCTCCGATCATGAATTTTAGGTTTCTATTGTAACTCAAAAAAGGCATTAAGCTAAAATCATATTTTTTCTCCACACTTTCTTCTGCTTTAGCGAGACTGTCAGTTTGGGATTTTTGGGCATGAAGCACAGAAACAGAGAAAAACAGTAAAATAACGAGTATATACTTTTGCATTCAAAAAATGTGTTAGTGTTTTAGATGGTTTTGATTTTAATATACAATTAAAAAATTAAATAAAACACTGAAAATTAGCTCCTTGTTATAAATATTTGCCTTTGTGATAAGCTAGGTTTTTAGAGTTGGTATTTTAGATTTAAAAGATGGAGGATTAGCGGTCCCAATAAATTTAGGTACCTTCGTTAGTAGTCATTTAGTATATCATCAATGTAGTTTTTCAAATAAATGAAACAGTCATTTACTGAAGAGGATCTGAAGGCCATTGCGGCACAGCTGAGTCACCCAAAAGGGGAAATGGGCATAGAAGTGGGAGATACCATGCATGAGTCCAATATTACCATGACCAAAAAAGCAATCGAGCTTTGTCACTTTGAAGGGAAGGAATTGTTATTGGAAATTGGGCATGGTAATGCCAATCACGTAGGCACTTTATTGACTGAGAATCCTGGCCTTAATTATACCGGATTGGAAATTTCGGACTTGATGTATCAGCAAGCCCAACTGGCCAATGAAGCATGGATTAAATCGGGTAGGGCCAGTTTTCATGTGTATGATGGTCAGAAAATTCCTTTTGAAAATGACTATTTTGATCAGATTATGACGGTAAATACCATCTATTTTTGGAAGGAACCCAGTAAAATGGCTGGGGATATTTATAGGGTGCTGCAGCCAGAAGGACGCTTTACGATAGCTTTTGCACAAAAAGAATTTATGGAAACACTTCCCTTTACGAAGTACGGGTTTACCTTTTATGATGATGAGAAGGTAGAGGAATTGATGTACCATGCTGGATTTACCATTGTAGAGCAAGTGGATGTCAAAGAAACTGTTAAGAGTAAGGCCTTGGAAGAAGTGGAGCGAGAATATACAGTTATGAGCTTCTATAAATGAGGATATTTGTCGAAATTGGGTTAAGCTAAATACCCTTGTTCAATGAAACGTATCCATCTATTTGAATTCGAAGATTTACCTTGGTTTCCTGTTTTTCTCCGAAATTATGTGACTGACTTTTTGAGATTTTTGGCCAATGCCACCAAAATGTTTTTGCCAATACTTCCAGTTTTGGTAAAAGGTATTCATGCTGGCAAAACAGGTCACTTTATAGATTTAGGTTCTGGCAGTGGTGGAGGTATACTTTCACTGAATGAGGCATTGCTCAAAAAGATTCCTCATTTAAAAATCTGGTTGACAGATTATTATCCCAATATTGAGGCTTTTGAATATACTCAAGCCAAAGCTGACAATATTGAATATGTGGACAAACCTGTGGATGCTAGAAATGTTCCCGAAGAATTGAATGGTTTGAGGACCATGTTTTTGTCTTTTCATCATTTCAAACATGAGGATGCCCAACTTATTTTGCAGGATGCTGTTGATGCAGCTCATCCCATAGCTATTTTCGAAGCACAAGATAGGAGCTTGCCCAGTTTGCTAGCGATGCTATTTTCACCGATTACCGTTCTCCTGACCACTCCATTTATAGCTCCCTTAAGCTTGGGAAGACTTTTCTTTACGTATATAGTACCAGTGGTTCCTTTGGTGGCTTTATGGGATGGATTAGTTTCTTCCTTAAGAACTTATTCCCTGGAAGAAATGCAGGAACTGATCGATGACTTGAAAGGTGGAGATCGCATGAATTGGGAAATGGCCAAAATAAAGTCAGGGCCTGGTTTTGTGATTTACTTATTGGGTACTCCTAAGTAGTCTCGTTTTTTAGATTTCTGCCCATCATGATGAAATGACCATAATGGGCAGAACCTTAAACTCCAATTAGTTTTTTTAAACAAACATGCCGCCAGAAACTTCAATTCGCTGGCCATTGATCCATGAAGCTTCGGGGCTGCATAAAAAGGCTACGACCCCACCAATGTCCTCTGGTAATCCAGCTCGTCCCAATGCGGTGTTGCTGGCTACCATTTGATTGACCTCTTTGTTGTCCCTGACATGGCCGCCCCCGAAGTCTGTTTCGATAGCTCCCGGAGCCACTACATTGGCGCGGATTTGCCTTGACCCCAGTTCCTTGGCCAAGTATCGGGTGAGTACTTCAATCGCTCCTTTCATGGCGCCATATGCAGAAGAGCCAGGCAGGGAAAATCTTGCCAGACCAGATGAAATATTGATGATGCTTCCTCCCTCATTGAGCTGCGGCAAAGCCTTTTGTGTGAGAAAGAAAACGCCTTTATAGTGGATGTTCATCGCTTCATCAAATTGCGTTTCCGTAGTTTCGGCAAAAGGTGCATAAAGGGCTGTTCCAGCATTGTTGATTAGAAAATCAAAATTAGGATTCCCTATTTCTTGATGTAAATACTCGGAAACTGATTTCAGAAAAGTATCAAATTGCTTGATGTCGCTAGTGTTCAACTGATAAGCAATTGCTTTTTGGCCCAAAGTTTTGATTTCTTCCACCACTTCTGCGGCTTGCTCTTGGTTGCTGTGATAGGTAAGAATGATGTTGATTCCTTTTTTAGCCAAGGCAATGGCCATGTTTCTTCCCAACCCTCTGCTTCCTCCGGTGATCACTGCGATTTTATCTTTTGAACTTGCCATCTTATTGATTTTTAGTGATTAATAATGAATAAGACAAAGTTCTGTTAAAAAGTGGAGGAGTGTTTGCAAAAATCAATGCATGGTTTGCGAAATTCAAATCATTGGACTATGAGCGATAGGCCAGGGGAGCCATAGAAGTTTGCTTTTTAAAGAAGTTGGAAAAGTGAGCCACTTCTTCATAACCCAAGCTGTAGGCAATTTCGGAGACATTCCAATCGGTTTGCTTTAAGAGTATTTTGGCTTCCTGTACCAGCCTTGAACTGATCAGCTCAGTAGTTGTTTTTCCGGTAGTTTCTTTCAACACCTTGTTTAAGTGATTGGCATGGATGGCCAACCTGTCGGCATATTCTTTGGCAGTTCGTAACTGTAATTTTTGGTTGGGTGACTCAATGGGAAATTGGCGTTCCAAGAGTTCTACAAATAATGAGGTAATTCGCCCTGAAGCATTTTGGTTGGCATGCAAAGTAGAGGCTGGCTGCAGTTTTTGTCCATAGTGTATTAACTCAAGGACATAGTTGCGAAGAAGGTCATATTTAAACTCATAATCTGAAGCAATTTCTTGTTTCATCTTGTTGAAAATCAGCCTTATTTCTGTTGCAATTTCATCGCTGATTTCAAAAATAGGATAGCCTCCAGACTTGAAAATGGGCAACTCATCCAGGACTACTCCACTTTTGTTTTTTAGCAAAAATTCATCGGTAAAGACACAAAAACTTCCTGCTTGGTTATCATCTTGAGGCACCCAGTGATAAGGGACTTTGGGGGTGCCAAAGAGCAAGGCATTTTTCTTGACTTGGATCACCTTGTCCGCATACTCTGCCCTGTTTTTGCCGATGATCAAACTGATCTTATAATAGGCCCGACGGTTATAGGGCATCACTGATTTTTGCTTGAATCCTTTGATAGTTTCAGCCACATCAAAAACATTGAAATGACCGATTTCTTTGTGGATTCCAGGGGGAAGGAGAACCTTCACATCTTTCCCCATAAATGCCGCTGCTTCCTGATAGAAATCTTCTAACGAAGTGTTTTTGATATTCTTCATGATCAATGGCCATTTGTGAAATTCAAAGTTACGAAATGTAATTTAAAACCATTTTTGGATGGAATTGGTTCGCTGATAAATTAAGGGATTTTGTGATTTTAGGTTAACCCATTTCCCTAAAACAAAAAAACACCCCAATATTTGGGGTGCTTTGAGTCTTTAATTTTGTACAGGTTTTACCAACTGCCGCCAGCACCGCCACCGCCGAAGCTTCCGCCGCCAAAGCCGCCGAATCCTCCGCCACCACCTCCAAAGCTGCCACCGCCGCCTGAGAAGTTACCAAATCCACCACCGCCTTTACGGCCACCACCAAGCAGGTTCATCAGCATCAGGGTGGTAAACATGTCCACTCCACCGCCTCGGCCTCCCATATGATTATCGTTGTCATTTCGGTTTCGAAGAAGTGGTAGGATGATGAAGATAAAGACGAAGAATAGAATGAAGAAAATGGCTCGGCCGTGACTACCTTTCTTTTCTACATTTTCTGCATCGTATTCACCACTGGCCAACTTGATGATCATGGTAGTCGCTTGGTCTAACCCATCATAGTAAGCCTCACGCTTGAAGGCAGGAACAATCACATTGTCCACAATCCGTCTGGCCAAAGCATCCGGAACTGCGCCTTCCAAACCATAACCAGTGGCAATAAATACTTTTCTGTCTTTCATGGCTGCCAAGATCAGCAGTCCATTGTCCTTTTCCTTTTGACCAATGCCCCACTTGTCCCCCAGTTGGAAGGCGTAGTCACTGATATCATATTGACCAACAGAGCCCAATAGCACGATGGTAATTTGGGTGGAGGTGCTGTCATTATATGCCACCAGTTTTCTTTCCAAAGAAGCTTGTTCAGAACTTGAAAGCGTTTGGGTGAAATCATTGACCAACTTGGGAGGGTTAGGCCGGGCAGGAAAATCGTCCTGTGCCAGCAATATTTGGCCAATCAATAAGAAGAAAAGGGTGAGTAAAGTAGTTTTTTTCAAGTACATATTATCCAAAGGAGATTTCATCGGAGAGTTCATTTTCATCGGTATCACCATCATAGGGAAAGTGTTCCTTAAGCGCTTCGCCGGACATGCGAATTCCGGTGATCAAGCCTTCAGCAAATTGTTCTTTTTTGAAGTGTTTGATCATGGCTTCTTTGATACTTTCCCAAAAGTTATCTGGAACGACATTATTGATTCCTCCATCTCCCAAAATGGCAAACTTATGGTCTTCAACTGCAAGGTAAAAAAGCACACCATTACGAAGTTTGGTCTTGTGCATTTTCAGCATGGCAAAGACATCTGCTGCTCGGTCCAAGACTTCTCCTTTACAGTGATTTTCGAGGTGCACTTGTATTTCTCCGGAAGTTTCCAGTTCTGCTGCTTTGATGGCAGCGACGATCTGGTCTTTTTCTGCTTTGGTAAATAATTTTTCGGCCATGGCCAATGTATTTTTAATAAAGATGCCCGGTGTTGGCCGGGCAAAATAGTTCGATTTAGAATTCTACCGTTGGTGCGTTTTCAGCCCCTTCAGAGGCTTCGAAGTAACCTTTTTTCTCAAAGCCATACCATCCCGCAAAAATATTGTTGGGGAAAGTTCTTAGGTTAGAATTGTAGGCTTGTACAGATTGGTTAAAATTCCTCCTGGCCACTGCAATTCTGTTTTCAGTTCCTTCTAACTGGGCCTGAAGGTCAAGGAAGTTTTGATTGGCTTTCAGGTCAGGATAACGCTCCACTGCTACCAAAAGCCTGCTTAAGCTGCCGCTTAACTGATCTTGTGCCTCTTGGAACTGGGCAATCTTCTCTGGTGTCAGTTCATCAGCATTGATATTGATAGCAGTAGCCTTGGCTCGGGCATTGATCACACCTTCAAGGGTTTCTTTTTCAAAGTCAGCATAACCTTTTACAGTATTGACCAAGTTTGGGATTAGGTCTGCCCGGCGCTGGTATTGAGTTTCCACCTCGGCCCATTGACCATTGATGGTTTCTTCCGTTTTCACAAATTGGTTGTAGGTGCCTACTGCTTTGGTGTAGACAAAAATACCTACCACAACGAGGATAAGAATGGGGATAATCGCTTTTTTCATGAGTTTGAAATTAGTTGGAATCTTAAATGGCAAAGCTGAAATTCACTTGGCCAGCTGGATTTCGTAGTTTGTGTTGAAATGTGATATTCGAATTTAGGTATTATCACGCAAAAGGCACCGAATGGTTGGAAAAAATTACTTTGAGAACAAAATTATTGCTTGTTTTCTTGCCCGAATTCTATACTTTCTTGGTCTGGATGTGGTAGGTTTTTGATGGTGATGGTAAAGGTAGTTCCTTTGCCTACTTCACTTTTAATATGGATATCACCATCTAGGGACCGGATTTGCTCCCTAACAAGGTATAAGCCTAATCCTTTGCCTTCCACATGGGTATGAAAACGCTGATACAAACCAAAAATTCGATCACCATATTTCTCCAAGTCGATACCAATTCCATTGTCAGAGAAGCTAATAATGCAATTATCACCATTCATTTTAGTCTTAATATGAATTTCTGTATTTCGCTCTGGATGACTGTACTTAATAGCATTGGTCATGAAATTAAGAAAGAAATTTTCCAGATGACTCTGCACATAGTTAATTTCGTTTATAGCAAAATCACGCTTAACTATTACTTTTGCTTCTTTGAGCTGTTTGAAAAGGCTCTTTTCTAGGTTATTGATTAAACTTTCAAAGTTGACCGTTTCTACTTTTCTTATTTTTTCCTTTTTGATGGACACCACCTCGATCAGATCCATTAAAGTAGCATTGAGGATCGCGACAGAGGTTTTCAGGCTATCGATCAATTCCACATTATTGGGGTCGGCTAAATCGTCTTCATTGAGCAAATCGAGTAAGGAAGTGATGTTGACGATCGGTGCTCGAAGGTTATGGGAGACGATATATGCAAATCGCTGCAATTCATCATTGTGACTGGAAAGGTCCTTAATGAGCTTTTCGCGCTCTTCCTCTGCTGATTTTGATTCTGAAATGTTTTGGGTTACCAGTAGAATACGATCAACTTCCCCTTGCTTATTGATAAGCGGTACACCAGTCTTTTTGTAACTCTCTCCGTTAAAATTAATTTCATATACTACAGTTTGGCCTATGAGAACCTTGTCCAATTCTTTTTTGGCTTTAAGGGAAGTTACTGCATCATATTTCATTAAGTGGTAGGTCCCGATAAGTTCCTTAGGATCCATTCCTATTTTCTGGTATTCACTTCCTTCAGTATATATGTACCTGAAGTTTTTGTCTAACACATCTACGGTCCCTCTGGGGAAGTTTTCTGCAATACTCTTATAAAGTTGCTGTGATTCTAGTAGCTTCTTTTCGTATCGGATACGCTGAAGTTCTGCACCAGCACGGTCGCCAAGAATAGAAACAATATTAATGATTCCATCTTCATTATGCATAGGCTTGCTATCCGCCAAGACCAGTATGCCTATTTTTCTTCCATTTTTGTCATTTATTCCAGTAGAGCAATAGGAAGTAATGTTTTCTTCTATGAGGAATAAATCTTTGGGGTATTGTTCAGCCACTCCATTTGAAATCATCACTACTTCCCTTTTGCGATCGCTGATCGCTGTTTCACATGGAGTGTGTTGTAGGGAATAGGTGAAATTAGGGATAATCTTACCTTTTTTGGCTATAGCAGTGGTTTGAATGGACCGTGCATGGGGGATATACTCTCCAATCAGACAATACTTTAAATTCAACTTTTTAGATAATAGCTTGACGAGCTCATTGAAGAAGTCTACATCGCTAAACTGAGCAGAAATAGTAGCCACATCGTTCAGCACACATTGAACAAAATCCTTCTCTGTGATATCATCGATAGCAGCTTCATATCCGTTGTCAAATTCCAGCTTTCTAATCTTAAGATTGATATAAAAATGTGTTTTGGAGAAATAAGAGTTAAAGGAGCCTTCATAATCCGCATAGCCAGATTCGATTCCCTTGAGTAAGTAAGGGTAAATCGGAGACTTTTTGTAAAGGTTATGGATGCTTTTGCCAAGCATTCTTTCTTCCTTTTCTATTTTTGCCTTTTTAATTAAAGTCTTGTTGACCTTAAGGATAATTCCATCTTTATCATAGTGAAAAATGGCCAAAGGATTGTTGTCAAAACTCTGCTTATAACGCATGTAGTTAGACTTGGCTTCTTCTTCTTTTTTCTTGGTATAACTGATATCCAAGATATATCCTGCCCATATGTCTTGACCATTTTGTTCTTTCAAAAGGCTTGACGAACAAAACACCCACTTGATGGTTTCATCAGGATTAAGGATTCTAAAATTTAATTCCAGTTTTTTAGAATTAGTTGCATTTTGGTTTGCATCTATGATGGACTGAAGATCATCTGGATGTATCCGATTTTTAAGCTTTCTGAAATGTTGTGAAAAATACTTGGAGGTGACACCGAAAATTTCCTTGACTCCTTCGCTTACAAACATGAATTCATGTTTGCCCGCTTGGGATCGTTTAAACATATAAATCATTCCTGGCATGATGCTGGAAAGCTCATTTAAAATGTAGCGGTTTTCAAGGAGTTTCTTCTCGATATTTTTAAGACCACTGATGTCAGTAATACTTCCAAGAATGATTTTTTTTCCGGTTTTCTCATCGACGAATACCCTGGCGATGTCTTGAACATAGAGATAATGACCCTCTTTATGTTTGAGCCTGTAAAAGGTGTCATAAGGATTGTCCAACTTGAAATCCTTTTCGAAGCCAGTTTTGAGATGTTTTAAATCTTCTGGATGGATCATTTCCACCCACCTTTGGATGTTTACTTCCGTAAATTCTTCCCTTGGATATCCAACAATATCGACATAGGCCCCACTCCAGTGAATTTGGCTATCTCCTAGTTCGTGCTCATAATAAATAGCCCTGGAGTTGTGTTGTACCATTTGGTCCTTCTGTTCGGTAATGAACTTTTGGAAACGATTTCCGATGGCAGGCGAATGAACGATTAGAGAACAATATTCTGAATCAAAGAGAAATTCTTTTTCAAGTATTTGGCCATGATGCTGAAGATCCAATTGACCTTCCTGATCATTGGTAATAAAGTCCTGAAAAACGGCTTCACTAATGTGCGGGTAGTGATTGTGAAAATGATTTGGAAGAGCTGATCCAATTTTAAGCCTACTTGGGCATTTGTTTAAACTACTGCTGAAAAGTAAACCAGTGCTCAGCTGAATCATCCAAAGGTTCTTGATTCCTGGTTTTTCAAGCTGAGGGATCATTATCAGGTTGATAAGATAATTTTCAGCCTTTTGTTCTTTTACTATATTTCCTTCTAGGAGAACAGGAAAACAAGTGCCTTGTTGTGTAAAAAGAATGGAGGAAAGAGTTTTATTCTGCTTGAAAATATTGAAAATATGACCCAAGCTAGGTTTAGGCAAGGTCATCAAAACCTGATCAAATGTGTTGATGCTTGGTTTTGTGCCCAGCAGTGTTTCAAAGGCAGCATTAAAATAAAGCAGTTCAAAGGTAGAATTGCTTGTCTTTCTTAATGTTACAAAAGATGACGATATATGATTGTAATTTTTAGATTCCATTAGACAAAAACAGAAACAGCCTAAAGTTAGCTTTTTTGACTAACAAAAATGCATTCATTTACTTTTTACTCAATTTCATCGGGTGATACCCGCAATAAATACTAAAGTTATAACTGTTTCTGCAGTATTAGGGTTTTATCCACTTCCACAGGAATTTCCCGTATATTTCTTTTTACTGTAATATGAATTTCCTTTCCTTCTTCAGATTTAAGGAGATCATTTATTTCGGCAAGGTCCCAATATTCTACGGGTAATAGATTGATAGATAGTATTTCGTCACCTGGTTTGATGTTTGCTTTTGAAGCTGGGGAGTTTTCCCTTACGCTACTTACATAGTATCTTTTTTCTTCTGCACTGGTCATACGAACTTTTATTCCGCTCATATCATATTCAAAAGGGTGGTGAAAACCAGCCCCTTTCTTGAATAATAACCTTTCCCTAGGATAGTCTATAATAAAAGTCATCCTGGCCAATACTTCAGAACCTAAGCTTCCCAAGCGGCCTGACTCTATAATGATGGATGAAAACTCTGTCTCATCAGGGTAGGAGGTAATTACCCTCCTGAAGTTTAAATTGCCCAAAGAGTATTTTTTTACCCTTCCCACATAGCCAAAAAGATCTCCTCCCAAGGACCTGCCCAAATCGGTCTGTAACCTCTTAGGGGGTAGTTTAATTTGGTCTGATGTTTCACGGTTCAAAAGCAAGCCATGATTGGCACCAGTGTCAATCAAGAGCTTTCCATTGATTCCAGGCCCGTCAATTTGCTGAATGGTTCCTTCCACGTAGGGCTTGTAGTTGTCAAATGAAAGATCAATCTTCCTGTAACCAAAAGGCCTCCAATTCATCCTATCAGTTTGATAAAAAGTCAAGATATTGGAATCATAATCTATTTTGATGGGATTGAATTTAAAAAACTCATAACCTATAATTCCATGTACGGGAATACCGATTACCCTTTCCAACTCCAAGAAGTCCTCCTCAAGGACTAAGACCGCTTGAACAATCCCTTCTACAGGCCCCATATTAAAGTGGTTGTTGGGCGATACAAGAGCGGTAAGGACAGTTTTTCCGTCTGCTCCCATTAAATTCAGTGTTCTTGTATAGTAAAGCCCAAGTTCATCCCCAACAGTTTTGCTGAAAAGAATATTGGATTTTACGCCTGTGTCAATAAGGAAGTTAAGCTCGGGCCCGTTATTGATGGCAATGGGCATTATGATCAAGTTATTGAAATCGTAAAAGGGGAGGTTGACACTGTTTTTTTCTTCCTTCATAAAAAATCCGGGAATCTGGGCCCAAAGTTGAGCGCCCGTCAAAAATAATACGGAAAGAAGTAAAAGTTTTTTGGTGAGCATACTTAACTAATTTAGTATTATCCATTTAATATAAAAATTAATAATACACAAGAGGATAGCAAAGTGGAAGATTTCGGATCTAAAAAATGACTTCTATTTATGTTTCTCCTTATGCTAATTTAGACTGATAGCAAATAAGCTGCGGAGAGGTCTTACAAGATGGTCTTAGTTTGATAAAATCTAAAAAATGCTGCATCTTTAATTTTTAGTAATGAAAAATATGGCAGAGAAGTCGGTTGTAGAAAAAGCAAAAAAAATATTTGAAAACTTTTTGCAAAGGCATGGTAGCAGAAAGACCCCAGAAAGGTTTTCGGTTATCGATGAATTGTATGCCTTGCCCCAAGATGAACATATTGATGTTGAAGGGCTTTTTCTTTTGATGAGAAATAAGGGCTACTCTATTAGCCGCGCCACCATCTATAATACCCTAGATCTTTTGGTAGAGTGTGGACTTGCTGTCAAACACCAGTTTAAGGACAAGGTGGCATTATATGAGCAGGCATTGACCTATAAGCACCATGATCATCATGTTTGCAATCAATGCCGTAAGATCCGTGAGTTTTCTGATGAGCGTATAAACTTGATCAAAGAGGCCATGGGCAAGGAGTTTTCTTCAGCAATTACCAGCCACTCTTTAGTGCTCTATGGGGATTGTCAGATTCCCGATTGTAAAAATTTGAAATTGGTCTAATTACTTTCCAGCAATTTTCTTTTTGGTTTTAATGTAACTAAAGGGAAGAAGTGTGCCTTTAATTTAAGCTAAAAGGCTCCGGCCGAGGTAAAATTACCAGTACATCGGTTGTTTTTATACCATGATTTCTAAATGTTACTGATAACATGCCGATTTTTGTCGTGTAAAGTGGAGTTTTTGTAGCCAATTGCAGCATTTGGAAACGTTTGCAGAAAATAGTGATAACTGGAAGGAATTTGGGGTAATATTTTATTCTGAATTTTGATTTTTTGAAGGGTGTTTTGAGTAACTTTTTCAGTCAGTAATCAAGTGAAAAATAGGCCTTTATTTACTGGAAAAGCATCCAAAAAAAACATGAAAAATTTATCCACAATTATCAACACTTATCCACATAACATTAAGGTAATGATATAACTAACTGTAAATCAATCAGTTAGATCGTGTTTGATAAAATTGAATTTGTGGATAAAACGCTGGTAATGAATTTTTTACAAAAACTGGTGATGTGTGTAAGCGTGGATAAACAGGTAAACCAAATATTATTTTTTGCCTTAATCTTTTTGCTGCCTGATGAGTCTGGTTCTATAGGCATTGAAAATTCTGGACTTACTGATGAAGCCTAAATATCTTCCATTATCTACCACTGGTAGGTTCCATGCGCCAGACTTTTCGAATTTGTCCATTACACCTCTCATGCTTTCGGACGGCTGGATGGTGTCAGGAGGGCTGTGCATGAGTTTCCTAATATTGGTTTCCTCTTGTTTTTGCTTGTCGAACATGATGTCCCTGATGTCATCCAAAGTCACTATCCCGTTGAGGTTACCCTTTTCATCGACCACAGGAAAAATATTTCGCTTGGAAAGCTTTACCAGACCACATAAGTCTTTGAGCAGTGCGTCAGGATGGATTGGGAGCAAGTCCTTTTCCATAATTCTCCTAATGTCAATTAGGCCTAAAACCTCCTCATCTTTTGTTTCAGGAATATGTTTTCCTTGCTCTAACAATTGGTTTTTGTAAAGGGAGTTTTTGTCAAAATAATTGGTCGTGGCCAGGGAAATAGCAGATACGAGCATCAAGGGTACAAAAAGTTCGTAGCCTCCCGTTACTTCCGCAATCAAGAATATGGCTGACAAGGGAGCATGCTGAACACCGCTCATTACACCACACATGGCCACTAATGTAAAGTGGGCCAAGGGGATGGGAATATAAACCCCAAAGAAATTATTGGCGTAGGCAAAAAGAAAACCTGTAAGTCCACCCACATAAAGTGAAGGGGCAAAGATGCCCCCACTACCGCCACTGCCTATTGTCAGTGCTGCAGCAATGGGCTTCGCAAAAATGATCAGTAGCAAATAGACAAGTATAAAGTAAGAATTGTTTATTTCAGAAAAGAAAGGGCTTCTGTTTAACAAAACGAATGGATCACCAGCTATCAGCGAATTCAGTGTGTTATAGCCTTCACCATAAATAGGAGGGAAGAAGAAAATCATTAAACCCAAAACAGCGCCGCCACAAAGAATCTTTAGCCAAGGGTTGGTAAAGCTGTCCAGAAAGTTTTCGGTTTTGAGCACTGACTTGATAAAGTAAACAGAGATCAAGCCTGTAATGACTCCCAACATCAGATAGTAGGGGGTATGCGCGGCAATAAACTCTCCAGTAAGGTTAAAAGAAAAAATGGCATCATTGCCAATTAATACCATGGTGGTCAGAGATCCCATTACAGATGCAATCAGCAGCGGAATGAAAGCGCCCACATTCACTTCCATTAAGATTACTTCTATGGCAAAGATGACACCTCCGATGGGAGAGCCAAATATAGCAGAAATGCCACCTGCTGCACCACAGCCGATCAGAATATTTCTTTTTTTGGCATTAAGATGCATCAATTGGCCGGAATTGGAGCCTATGGCAGATCCTGTCACCACAATCGGGGCCTCCAAACCAACAGATCCCCCCAGTCCAACTGTCAAGCATGATGTAAAAACCCGGCTATACATCTTCACCCTTGGAATAATGCTGTTTTTCTTAGAGATATTATATAGTATTTCGGGAATACCATGTCCACCATAATCCTTGACAATATATTTCCCGACGATGTAAGTAAGAAAGATCCCAATGAGTGGATAAATGATGAAGAAAAAGTTGGCATATTCGATATGGAAGCCTTCAATCAACCAATTTTGGATGAAATGGACGGACTCCTTAAGGATCACTGCAGCCAAACCAGTAAGAATACCGATCACTCCACTAAGAATCATCACAAAATTCTTGGTGCTGATATGTTTAAGCCTCCAGATTAAAAACCGGGTAATTACATCTGTTTTTGCCAAAACGGAAAGTTGTTGTTAATCAAAATTTGTCGAGCAATAACGGCTATTTGGCTTCCGATAATTAATGCCAAAAGTAAATATTTATTATTTGCTAATGTCATGAACAGCAGAAAAATCCTTTACTATTATTTTTTTTTGGCTTCATTCCAATAAACATCCATTTCTGAGAGGCTCATCTCTTCAATTTTCTTTCCTGATTTGCGGGCCTCTTCTTCCAAGTACTGAAAGCGGTGGATGAATTTTTTATTGGTTTTTTCCAGGGCTTCCTCTGGGTTGATGTCAATGAAACGGGCGTAGTTGATCAAGGAAAAAAGTAAATCTCCGAACTCTCCGGTTGCCTTCTCTTTGTCAATCGCTCCTTCATCAACCGCATTAAATTCTGCTTTGAATTCCTGCATTTCTTCCTCTACTTTTTCCCAAACTTGGTGTTTCTCTTCCCAGTCGAAACCTACGCCCCTGGCTTTTTCTTGGATGCGCATGGCTTTGATCAATGCAGGCAAAGACCTGGGTACTCCCCCCAAGACACTTTTATTGCCTTTTTCTTTGAGCTTGATTTTTTCCCAATTTTGCTTGACGGCCTCCTCATCCTCTGCTTTGGTATCACCATAAATGTGGGGGTGTCTTCGGATCAATTTTTCACAAAGGCTGTCAATGACAGTTTTGATATCAAAAGCTTTTTTCTCAGAACCTATCCGAGCATAAAATACGATATGCAATAGGATGTCGCCCAATTCTTTTTTTATTTCCTCCAGATCATTGTCGATGATAGCATCAGACAGTTCGAAGGTCTCCTCAATGGTGAGGTGACGAAGACTTTCAATGGTTTGTTTTTGGTCCCAAGGACATTGCTCCCTCAGTTCATCCATGATGGTCAGGAGTCGGTCAAAAGCTTCTAACTGCTGTGCTCGGGAGGAAATTTCAGACATGTGGAATTGGGAAACTATTAGTAAAGTGTGGACGTTTTCAAAGTATTACGTAAATTTGTGCAAATTAATTTGATATGGCAACTGTATATTTGACTTTGGGATTTATTGCTCTGTTTTTCATTTTGATGTCAGTGCGACTGATATTTTTGAAAAATGGGCAATTCAAAGGAACCTGTGCTTCTCAAAACCCTTATTTAAACAAGGATGGCGGTACGTGCAGCTATTGTGGGAAGAAAGTGGACGATAATTCGGAATGCGGAAACCCGGATTCTGAAGTCAATAAAGTAATGGCCAAATTCAAATAATCACCAATATCTCCTATGTGACACCAAAATGCATAGGATTTTTTATCTAGTTGAACTAAACTCTTTACAAGTGGCATTAATCAAGTCTATTTCCGGTATTCGAGGAACTATCGGAGGAAAAGTAGGGGAAGGACTTACTCCAGTTGATGTGGTCAAATTTGCTTCTGCTTATGGAGCATGGATTGTCGAAAAGACCAATAATCCCAAGATTGTAATTGGCAGAGATGCCAGGATATCAGGAGATATGGTTTCCAAGTTGGTTACAGCCACCCTTCAAGGGTTGGGAATCCATGTGATCGATCTTGGCCTGAGCACTACTCCTACGGTTGAATTTGCTGTCCCGTTGGAGAAAGCAGGAGGTGGAATTATCCTTACTGCCAGCCATAATCCGATCCAGTGGAATGCCTTGAAATTATTGAATGATAAGGGCGAGTTTATCTCGGACCAAGATGGAAAAGAAGTCTTGGAAAAAGCTGATCAGGAAGACTTTAAGTTTGCTGAGGTCAGAAAACTGGGTGGCTACACTTTAGTGGAGGATTATATCGATAGGCACATTGAGCATGTCCTCAGTCTATCTTTGGTGGACAAGGAAGCGATAGCCAAGCGTGATTTCAAAGTGGTCATTGATTGCGTTAATTCTACTGGAGGCATTGCTTTACCAAAATTACTCAACGCCTTGGGTGTGGAGCATGTGGAAGAGATGTTCTGTGAGCCTGATGGACAGTTTCCTCATAACCCAGAGCCACTTCCGGAAAACCTAAGAGATATTTCTGCTAAACTGAAAAATGGTAAGTTTGACCTGGGCATTGTGGTGGACCCTGATGTTGACCGCTTGGCTTTTTTGACAGAAGATGGCTCTCCTTTTGGTGAAGAATACACTTTGGTAGCAGTAGCAGATTATGTGCTTTCAAAGGAGGCAGGAAATACTGTTTCTAATCTAAGTTCAACCAGAGCGCTTCGTGATGTGACGGAAAAGCACCATGGAGCATATAATGCAGCCGCAGTAGGTGAGGTAAATGTGGTCAATAAAATGAAAGAGACCAATGCCATCATTGGTGGTGAAGGAAATGGTGGGGTTATTTATCCAGCATCACATTATGGAAGGGATGCTTTGGTAGGAATTGGTTTGTTTTTGACCCATCTGGCCAAGTTTGGTAAAACAGCCAGCAGGTTAAGGGCCAGCTATCCCAATTATTACATATCAAAAAATAAGATAGAATTAACTCCAGACATTGATGTGGATGCTATTCTGGATGAGATCAGTAGAAAATATAGCAAACAACCTATCAATACTATTGATGGAGTAAAGATAGAGTTTGAAAAAGAATGGGTCCATTTGAGAAAGTCAAATACAGAGCCAATTATCAGGATTTATTCTGAATCTGAAACGCAGGCGACTGCAGAGCACCTGGCGAATAAGTTGATCACTGATATTAAAGAAGTGATTTCAGCGACCAAATAAGTAACAACCTACCCAAGTATATATTATTTAGAATGAAAGTTTATTTAGATAACGCTGCTACTACGGCATTGGATGAAAAGGTATTGGAAGCCATGATCCCCTATTTGTCGGGACACTATGGAAATCCTTCTTCGGTTCATTCCCATGGCCGTGAAGTACGTACAGCTATCGAAAGATCAAGAAAAAAAGTGGCTGAGCTATTGAATGCCAGCCCGGGAGAAATTTTCTTTACATCAGGAGGTACTGAGGCGGATAATACAGCTTTGGTCTGTGCCATTGAAACTTACGGCATAAAACATGCACTGACTTCACCGATCGAACACCATGCAGTCTTACATACCCTTCAAGAGTGTGAAAAGCGAGGGCATATCCAATTGGACTATGCTCAGATTGATGAAAGTGGAGCCATTGACATGGGGCATTTAGAGGCGTGGATCCAAGCTCATCCAAAATCATTGGTTTCTATCATGCATGCCAACAATGAGATAGGAAACCTAAATGATATTGAGGCGATCGGTAATATCTGCAAGGAGCACGGGGTGTTTTTCCATTCTGATACCGTTCAGACAATGGGCCACTATGTGCATGACTTGAAGCAATTACCTCTGGATGCCATTGTAGCAGGTGGACATAAATTTCATGGACCAAAGGGATCAGGATTTTTATATTTGAACAAGAAAAATAAGATTCGACCGTTTATCTATGGAGGTGCTCAAGAGCGCAGTATGCGTGGAGGAACGGAAAACGTTTATGGGATTGTTGGAATAGCTAAAGCTTTGGAGCTGGCTTATGAGGAAATGGCAGATCACCAAAAACATGTAGAAAAACTGAAAAGTAGCTTTATAGAGCAGTTGAGAGAAGGAATTCCTGGAGTGGAATTCAATGGACTATCTGCCAATCTCGATAAAAGCTTATATACCGTCTTAAATGTGAGCTTGCCTCCTTCGGAGGAGAATAGCGGAATGTTGTTATTCAACCTAGACCTTTATGGTATTTCTGCTTCAGGCGGTTCAGCTTGCAGCAGCGGCGCTACGGTTGGTTCTCATGTGTTGAGGGCATTGAATGCTAAAGCAGAAAGGGATTCGGTGAGGTTCTCTTTCAGTAGGTTCAACACCCATGAAGAAATAGACTATACCGTCGAAAAATTAAAAGAACTATATGGCGTGACTGCCTAGGGTTAATAAAGTGAAACAGCAGAAAAAACCGGTCGAAAGACCGGTTTTTTTATGTCTAAAATCTGATGAATCATTGAAAGGGAAGTTTGCTGACATCTACATTTCCCCCTGAAATGATTATGCCTACTTTTTTATTTCTAAAAAGCCCTTTATTGGCCAATACAGCAGCTAGAGGTACAGCACTACTAGGTTCGATGACCAACTTCATCCGCTCAAACACCAAGCGCATGGCAGCAATAATCTCTTCATCGGTCACGGTAAGGATGTCTTTGACGTGTTTTGAGATCAAAATAAAATTTCGCTGACCCAAGGAAGTTAAAAGCCCATCGGCAATGGTACTAGGATTTTCCATGGGAATGATTTCTTTGGCTTTGAAACTTCGCTGAGCATCATCGGCTCCTTTAGGCTCAGCTCCGTAAACCTCCGTTCTTGGAGAAATATAATGGGTGGTCAGTGCAGTGCCAGCCAAAAGTCCTCCTCCTCCAACAGGGGTGATGATGGCATCAAAAGGAATTCCTTCATCCCACATTTCCAAAGCGCAGGTGGCTTGACCTTCAATCACATCCATATAATCATAAGGAGGAATAAAAGCTGCGCCAGTTTCTTCCACCACCTTTTCAAGGGTTGTTTCCCGGGCCTTTAAATTAGGTTCGCATTCAATAATTTTTCCTCCATAACTTTTGACAGCTGCTTTTTTTATAGCCGGAGCATTGGAGGGCATCACGATATAAGCAGTAGTTCCTGTTTCAAAAGCGGCTCTGGCCAGTGCAGCAGCATGGTTCCCACTACTATGTGTGGCGACCCCATTTTGTTTAAGTTCTGGAGGAAGTTTCAAAATAGCATTGGTGGCTCCTCTGGCTTTGAAGGCTCCTACTTTTTGTAGGTTTTCACATTTGAAATAGAGCTGACAGTCAGCCATTTTTTCAATGGCTTCGCTGGTTAGGATGGGCGTATGGTGAATGTAAGCCATAATCCTTTGGTAGGCTTGTTTTACATCCAGTAGTTGGGGAAATCTATAGTCGTGCATGTTCTTTAAAGTTAACACATTGAAGGCAAAATGTGTATCTTTCGACAAAATATCCAACATGCAAAAATTAACACAGTTGCTTAAAGACACTTCCTTTTATCCAATTATGGGTGTAGAATTAAACCATGAAAATACCCTTGTGATGGATTTTACGGCCAATAATACTGATTTAAAAGCCGTTGATTTAGGAGATACTCAAGCTTTTAGCGAGTATGTTTTTGGGTTGTTGGCAGATGCAAGTTGCGCTTTTGGCATAGGAGGATACATGGAGCCAAGGGCCATTTATCAAAGAAGTGAGGTATTTGGGACTTCTCCGGAGGACTTTCGGAATATCCACTTGGGCGTGGATATTTGGGCCGAACCTGGACAAGCGGTTTATGCACCTTTGGATGGAAAGATCCATAGTTTTCAGGACAATGGTGCCTTTGGAAATTATGGTCCAGCCATCATCCTGGAGCATCAATTAAAGGGAGAGATTTTTTACAGCCTTTATGGTCATTTAAAGCGTTCAGATCTGATCGGCTTAGAAGTGGGCCAACAGATTTTAGCCGGTCAAGTATTTTGCCATATTGGCCCTTATCCAGAGAATGGGGATTGGCCACCTCATCTACATTTTCAATTGATAGTAGATTTGGAAGGCAATAGGGGGGATTACCCAGGGGTATGTGCTGAAAAGGATCAAGACAGGTACCAAAGGAATTGCCCTGATCCCAAATGGATAATTGGTTTCGAAGAAACTTTTTGATGATATGTTAATGGATTGCTTTTTTCTGTCCTTATCTAATTAGTACTTATTGTTTTTGGCTTTTTCTAACCCAACTTATCGCAGACTTAGCATCCATCAAGGATTCATAAGGGCTGGTTTGGTGGATGTTTTTTACCCTGTAGTCCACCAAAAACAGAATATTCCTCTTTCTGAAAAATACTGTGCAGGAGGCTTAAATTGGTTTTACTGCCTCCAACCCAACTTCTTCCAAAGAAGAAAATCATAGCGGGATAGGTTTTGGAAGTATCAATTGAGGGATTTCCATATACGATTGGGAAGTGTCGGCTGTCTTATACACAAAACTTTCCTGAGCCCAAGAGAAAGACTGTAGGGACAAATAATAGTCATAAAAGCGATAATGGCTTTATTAGACATGATTTTCTTTTTAAACCTACCAAACACTTTGTTTCAAGCCTTCAGCTTTCGGTTTTTTAAGGTCGATCAGGTAGCCATTGACAATAGCATAGGCCAGCTCGCCATTTTTCTTTAAAAAGAAGTTGGCCGGACTTCCCATGCTGTGCCCGCTGGGGATACTGTCTTGTTGTTCCTGAAGTACCAAAATTGGCAGTTCGTGCAATGGGTTTTCTGGGGCATGCTTTATTTTGACTGCTAGGATGCCTTCTTGGAGCATTTCAAAAGCCATTTCTTGGCTAATGCTACTCAATGAATCCATGCTCATTTCGGCCACTTTTCCGAGAGTAAGCTCCATACCTGTAGCATCCATTTCTTTATATCCATAATACACGGAAAGGTCACCTACATCGTCCAGCCTTCCACTGACATGATAGCCGTTTTCTGTTTCCACATTGCGCCTTTTGATGCCTAAATCTAACTGATATTGGTTCTCTCCATCATAGATGGATACGTTTTTCAGGATCAGGTCCATGAGCATATTGTCATTGTCTGGGATGCGGAAATAATCTTCTACAGCATAGCGTGAATAGTTACCGTTAGCGATTTCATATAACGCATTGAGGATGATCATAAAGTTCAATTGGCGAATATATTGCTTCTCAGGGTCATTGGGGTAGCCTCCAGATTCTATCAGGATGGTGCTGGTTCCCCATTTCTGGAAATTATCCCCAAAGGCCCGTGGTTCAAAAGCATCATTGTATTTGCCCACTTGTCCTGGGGTAACTTCCTGAAGGATTCGGTTCATGCCCACAATCACCTGCATGGCCCTGGCCCGAACGTCATTGATTTCAGTTTTATAATTGAAAGCGGGTGCAAGCACAGATATGGTAGCAGGTTTTGGAGTTTGTTCCACATTATAATAGATCTGCTGGTCGTGGAGGTTGAAGCCAAATTCCGCACCGAAATCCTCCCGGGCTGATTTAAGTATGCTAGCTTCAGGGGAAACTTCCTTGATGGCATCCCGGTTAAGGTCTATTCCGTAAGCATTGCGTCGGGTAAAAACTTCTGCACCATCGGGATTGACCATGGGAATAAAACGAATTTTTATGTTCTCTTTGATCACCTTTCTGATCACCTCAAAGGTGTCAATTTTGGCTTCCAAGAAGTTAAATACATCAAAAAGGGCCATGGTAGCGGTACTTTCATCCCCATGCATTTGGGACCAAAGCAGCACTTTTGTTTCGCCTTCTCCATATTCCAGCTGGTGAATAGACCGTCCTTGCACTGATTTTCCCAGTTCATCTACTTTGAAAGTGCCTATATGTTTTTTGATCAAGGGTTGCAGGTCCTGGTGTTTAAACCTTCTGTGAGTGATGGCAGGTTCCTTGGCGGATTCATAAGCAGCGCTTAAGGTTGAAGGAGTAAGTTTGTGTAATTTTTCTTGATGGCTTTTGCAGGAAAAAAGTAAGCAAATCATAATGAATGAGCTTATAAAGCTGACATTTCTAAAAGTAGGAGCAGACAAATTATCGAATTGGTTTTTGATCATCTTATTTGAATTTTTTTAGGCTTTTCCTCATCAAATATCAAATTACAATTTAAAGTATCACTTTTCGATCCCTGAATTCAGTGAAATACGGGCTTTGATATATAGGAGAAGCTATAGGAAATTGAAATTCGCTTTTTATTATCAATCAAAATACTAAACTTCATGTAAATTTAATATCGAAGGACTTTAAAATACCCAATATATCATGAAGCTACAGGTTTTCATTAAACAGCTTCCTTTGAAGCATACCTTTACCATTGCGCACCAAAGTCGTGATGTACAAGAAACATTGATCGTCCAATTGGAGGATGATGGACTTTATGGTTTAGGTGAATCCACTACCAACCCTTTTTATGGGATGACCGTGGAAAATATGACCGCAGCATTGGAAGCGGCCAAGCCTATTGTGGAAAAAGGTGAATGGGAAAGTCCTGAAGCACTTTGGGAGGAATGTAAGGAGATATTTTCCCAAAATCCTTTTGCCCAGTGTGCGCTGGATTTGGCCGCTTGGGATTTGTTCACTAAAAAGCAGGGCGTAAAACTATATGATTATCTGAAGCTGGACCCGACCAATATACCTACTACTAACTTTACCATTGGTATTGCGAGTACGGAAAAGATGGTTGAGAAGATGAAGGAGCTAGACTGGCCTATCTATAAGATTAAGTTGGGCACAGATCATGATTTGGATATTGTGAGGGAGTTGAGGAAACATACCAGTGCTGTCTTTCGCATAGACGCCAATTGTGCTTGGACAGCAGACCAGGCAATTGCCTATTCTGCAGAGCTAAAAGAACTCAATGTGGAGTTCATGGAACAGCCTTTGGGCAAAGATGATCTGGAGGGAATGAAGGAGGTTTATCAACATAGTGCTTTGCCGGTAATTGCTGATGAAAGTTGTATTGTAGAATCAGATGTGGAAAAATGCCATGGTCTTTTTCATGGCATCAATGTAAAGCTGGTCAAAGCAGGTGGAATAACTCCAGGACTAAGAATGCTTTATAAAGCCAAAGAGTTGGGCATGAAAACTATGGTGGGCTGTATGACAGAATCTTCTGTTGGGATCACCGCTATAGCTCATATTGCGCCATTATTGGACTATGTGGATATGGATGGAGCCATGTTGCTATCAAAAGATATCGCTTCCGGGGTAACAATAGTTCCGGGAAAAGTGACTTTTCCGGAAGGACCGGGAATTGGAGCTAAATTATTATAACGGTACATTGGTCATAATTTTATATGTCTCATCATCCTATAGCGCATAAAATCGATCGGGCTATTCCTTGGGAAGGAAGAGATTACCTATATTTCAGTGGTACTGCTTATTTGGGGATGGGCAATGTGCAGAAATTTGAGGATTTGATCACAGCAGGAATACGGCAATACGGTCCCAATCACGGAGCCAGTCGGTTTAGTAATGTGCAGTTGGAGGTATATGATCAATTGGAAGGGCATTTTGCCAAAAAAGCTGGAGCACCTTATGCAGCCTTGCTCAGCAGTGGGTTTATGACGGGATATATTTGTCATACCCTTCTGGGAGACATGGCTGATGAAATGTGGGCGGCACCTGATGCCCATCCAGCGATTTTGCCACCTAATTTAATTTATAATCAGGATAAAACATTTTTAGAATTTACGACAGATTGTATCAAGAAAAGCCAAAATATGCAGGGAAAGACTGTGGCGATCCTATCCAATGCGGTAGATACGATGAAACCTGCTGTACATAATTTTGAATGGGTTAGATCTTTGTCACCTGAGAATACCTATTATTTATTGATAGACGATAGTCATGCTTTTGGTATCCTAGGGAGAGAGATTTATGGGACTTATTCGCAATGGAATGGTTTGCCTGTGAATTTAGTTGTAGCGGGGTCTTTGGGAAAAGCCTTGGCTATTCCTGCGGGGATTATTTTAGGTGACACCAAATTTATAGGAAAAGTGCGATCAAGTCCACTTTTTATGGGGGCTTCTCCTCCTGCACCTGGATATTGCCAGGCTTTTTTGGATGCAGAAAATCTCTATTATCAACGGCAGCAACTTTTGAAGGAAAATATGGCTTTATTTTACCGTAGGATAAAGGATTTGCCTGGATTAAGTTATGAAGAGCATTTTCCTGTGGTGACTTTTAAGGAAAGAGGTTGGGCTACCAAGCTACTGGAAGAAGGAATTATCATTTCTTCTTTTTCATACCCGAGAGCTGAGGATCCACCAATCGACCGGATCGTTATTTCAGCTTATCATCAGCAATCTGATTTAGAAAGATTGGCTACGGTCATGTAGAAAGACCTTAATGGATATTTAAAAAAAGGCAGAATTTTTTACCTATGTTCTTTAAAATGGTTGAAACGATTTCCGAAAGGTTGGTTGTATAAATCGAAAAGAGATTAAGGGAGAAAAATTTCGATTTAAGTAACAGGTGTTTTTAGATTTATTTTGGTGATTTTAAATAATTTTAAAGACATTGATTAACTTTTTAATATCCAAAATATTGACAATATGGCATCTATAAATCATTTTAATATTGTTTTTTTTGCAAATAGTAAATTGAAAAGAGAATAATTTTTAATTCTGTAAAAATAGTGATAGGTAAAATTAGCAAGTTAAAATTACATGTTTGTTCGAAGATGGAAATTTTAAAGAAATAAATAACTTAAAAATTTAGATATGTCAGAATATTTAATGTAAATTTTTTAAATAAAAAACATTTTCTTTTTAGAAACCTTTTGATAACTTTATATAGGTTAAGATTTGAATGATTTTCGGGCAATATCCATGATTATCGGAAAATCAAAAGTTTGCAGTACCCATTTTGTCTTAACTATTGAGTACAAGGTTGGGCTGATTTCAGTCTATGTTAATAAGTCTCTTAACAAAACCATGATCACCTATTTTATCAAATTTCTTAATTAACAACCTATGAAAAAAAAATTACATGCCCTATTGTTGTTTGCGCTAGTGCTGTTCAGTCATGCACTCTGGGCGCAGACCAAAACGATTACGGGTACTGTTACTGATGTGAGTGATGGTTCTGCCATTCCCGGAGTAAACGTATTCGTAAAAGGAACATCATCAGGAACATCTACAGACCTTGACGGTAAATATTCATTGAGTGTACCTGAAGATGCCATTGTAGTGTATTCCTTTATTGGTTATACAACCCAAGAAGTTTCTGTTGCGGGAAAAAGCACCATCAATGTTGCTTTGGTACAGGACAGTGAAGAATTGGGAGAAGTGGTGGTAACTGCCTTAGGTATCAGTAAGGAAAAAGAAAAGCTAGGCTACTCCGTAACGGAAGTAGGCAGTGAGACCTTGAACAAAGCCCGTGAAACCAACGTAGCCAATTCCCTAGCTGGCCGTGTGGCAGGTTTGGTAGTGAAAGGCACCAATAGTGGGCCGGGCGGTACTGCTAAAATTACCCTAAGAGGTTTGCCTAGTATCAGTGGTACAGGTTCTCCACTTTATGTGATTAACGGTATTCCGATGGACAACTCACAACGTGGTGCGGCGACCCAATGGGGAGGTGGAGATAACGGTGACGGTATCGGTAACCTAAGCCCGGATGATATCGAAACCATGACGGTGCTAAAAGGTCAATCTGCTTCCGCACTATATGGTTCAAGAGCTTCCAATGGGGTGATTTTGATCACCACAAAAAAAGGTAAAAAAGGCAGTGATTGGTCATTGAACTATACCATGAACTTTATGGCTGAACAAGCGGTGGATTTTACAGATTTCCAAAATGAATATGGTCAAGGTACTGGTGGTATCAAGCCAACTACTGCTGATGATGCAAAGACCACTGGTAGGTTAGCTTGGGGAGCAAGAATGGATGGTAGTCAGGTAATAGGCTTTAATGGCGATCAGTACACTTATTCACCAGCAAGCGAAAATTATATTGATTTTTATGAAACGGGTACTAACCTGACCAATACCGTTTCGGTTTCCAAAGGTTTTGCAGAAGGCTCCTTCAGGTTGTCATTGTCTAATCTCAATGCGAATTCAATTGTTCCCAAAAGTGGAATAAAGAGAAATACCATTAACTTGAATGTGGAGCAGAATTTGACAGATAAGTTAAATGTATCTGCCATGATCAACTACATAGATCAGCAGTCCGATAACATTCCTTTCCTGAGCGATGGACCTAAAAATCCGAACAATTTCTTGCTATTGGCTCCAAATATTAATCCTAGCATTTATGCTCCTGGATACAATCCAGATACAGGCGCTGAAACTGTTTTTAGTGATGATATTTATGTAACCAACCCTTATTTTATCGTCAATCAAGGAGAGAATGACTTGGGAAGAAGACGTACGATAAGTGCCTTATCTGCTAAGTATAACTTTACAAATAAGATTTATGCCATGCTGAGATTAGGTAATGATGTTTCTAATGACAAGTTCTTCAGCGTTGATCCTTATGGTTTGGCTTATTCGGCTGATTTAAAAGGTAATTTGAATTCAAGAGGCCAGTCTGAAAGATCAGAATTGAACTTAGAAGCTATTTTTGGGGCAACGGTTGATTTGACTGAGGATATCGAGTTGGATGCGGTTTTAGGGGCCAATAAGCGGAACAATAAGTTTGAAACTGTAGGAGTAGGAGGTAGCCGATTTGTTCTTCCTTATTTATATTCTCCATTTAACGTAGAGACTTTCTCAAGATCATATGATTACAATGAAAGGGAAGTCAACTCCGCATATTATTCCTTAGGTTTTGCGTATAAAGACTTCTTGACTTTGACCACTACTGGACGATACGATGTATACAGTACCTTGCCATTAGATAATAACAATATCTTCTCTCCGTCGGTGAGTATGGCCTTTATATTCAGTCAGTTCCTGAATGTCAGTGCGCTTGATTTTGGTAAGTTAAGAGCTTCTTATGCGGTGACCAGTGGAGAGCCATTTGATGCTTATCAAAGTAAGTTTTATTATACTTCAGCCAACTCTTATAATGGTGTCCCTGCAGGATCTTCCCCAACGGCATTACCAAACCTTTCCCTTAAACCATTTACCACAGACGAAGTGGAATTTGGTTTGGATTTGAGTTTCTTCAAAGGAAGGTTATCATTTGATGTGGCTTATTTCAATAAAACTACGCATGACGAGATCATGAATGCTAACTTGAGTGTTACTTCTGGTTTTACCAGTGCTGTTGTTGCCACAGGTTCTACCAGTAACAAAGGTTTGGAATTGTTGGTTTCAGGTTCTCCTATTGTAACTCCAACATTCAGTTGGACTTCTTCCTTTAACTTCACCAATGTGAAGAATGAGGTGTTGAGTACGGATGACAACAATAATCCAGTCAACCTGGGACAGAACAGGGCCACTTTGGGCAATGCCGTTACCGCGTATGTGGTGGGAGAATCTGGACCTCAAATAAGAGCCTATGACTATGCTTATGATGGCAATGGAGATATTATGGTAGATGCCAGTGGACTTCCAGTAAGAGGTGAATTGAAAAGTTATGGTTCTGTATTGCCAACTGTATATGGTGGGTGGAATAACGAATTCAGATTCAAGCAGGTAAACTTTGCTTTCTTGATTGATTATAATTTTGGAAACAAAGTATTATCAGCTACAGAGTTCTACTCCCATTTCAGAGGCCTTCACAAAAACACGCTTGTGGGCCGGGAAGACGGTGTCACTACCAATGGTGTGACCGCCGATGCACAAAGTTATTACCAAGCATTGGTACAGAATGTGACCAGCACGAGTGTGGTTGATGGAGACTTCATCAAGTTGAGACAAGTAACACTTGGTTATACTTTCCCTGACAAATGGTTTGCCAATACCCCAGTGTTGGGAGGAATGAATGTTTCATTGGTGGGTAGGAACTTGGCCATTTTGATGCGAAAAGCGGACAATATTGATCCTGAAGCAAGCTTTGGTTCAAACATCAATTATACTGGTATTGAAGGAACCAGTTTGCCGAGTACCAGATCTTTCGGGTTTAACCTTAACTTCAAATTGGACTGATTATGAAAAGATATATAAGCATATTCCTAACAGGATTATTTCTGGCAACCACTGCCTGTGACGGTGATTTTGAAGAAATCAACACTGATCCAAACAGGGCTGATGGGGACGTTTTTGACCCCAATCTTATTTTGCCAACGGTATCTTATGACTATGGAAACATGATCACTGGTTATACTGGTGCGATTCTTTTCCAAAGTATGTGGGTGCAAGTCATGTCTTCCACTTCTACGGGAGGTGCAAACTATTACTCCAATGCTGACAAGTATGTACCTTCAGGAAGTACTAACAGCTATATCCAAAATGTTTGGAGCAATGGTTACTCCGCAGCTTCTAGGGTCAACCAAATGCAGAAACTTTCCATGGAGAAAGGATTTACCAACCTGAATGCGGTAGGTGGAATTATGAAGGTGTTGATTCTTTCCTTTGTGACGGACATCTATGGAGACGCTCCCTATTCACAGGCTTTAAAGGCCGAAGAAGGGATCACCCAACCTGTTTATGATTCTCAGGATGTCATGTATATGTCGATGTTGGCTGATCTTGAAACTGCATTGACTACATTGAGTACAAGTGGAGATCAAATCAAGAACGATGTGCTTTATAGCGGAGATGTAGCCAAATGGAAGAAATTTGGTTATTCATTGATGCTTAAAATGGCGATGAGATTGGTAGAGGTTGATCCTTCCACTGCCCAAAGCTATGTACAAAAGGCAATTGCTGGAGGTGTATTTGCTTCTCCAGCTGATGAAGCGGTTTTGGTGTCAGACCAGGCCAATGGCTATTCCAACTCCAGTGCCAATGCCCTGAATGTAGTGGATGATATCTATGAGGTTCGTTGGTCAAATATTTTGATTGATTACATGAAGGCCAGCAATGATCCTAGATTGGCAGTGATCGCAGAAGTGCCACCAGCAGGTCTTGCAGCCAATCGAAATGGTAATGTAGTAGGTAATAATGATCCTGCCGTACAAATCGGTATGCCAAACGGTTTTGATATTAAGGGCGGAGCTACAGATATCTCCAATGAGCCTAATTTCCCAGGTCCAACAGGAACAGGGGATGATGCGACTCCAATTGGTGCCTATTCTAGACCGACAGCGATCTATAGAGATAGAGACGCTCCGGTGTTTATCTTAACGTATGCAGAAGTCCAGTTGCTATTGGCTGATGCTGCGGTAAGAGGTTATACCACTCCAATGACTGCTGCTGAGCATTATGAAGCAGGTGTTTTGGGAGCCATGACCACTGTAGGTAAATTTGGTGGAGGAACAGTCTCTTCGGCCGCCGCGCAAGCTTATGCAGAAGCCAATCCGTTGGATATGAGCACGACTGATGCCGCTTTAGAGATGATCAATATGCAGATCTGGGCGACAACGGGTATTCAGGTGAACTTTGTGGAATCTTGGAACAACTGGAAGCGTTCGGGTTATCCTGAATTGACCCCTATAAATTACACTGGTAATTTCTCTGGTGGTCAGATTCCAAGGAGACAGCCTTATCCAGCCTCTGAGAGCACGACCAATAGTACCAACTTGCAAAACGCCATCTCCAGAATGGGTGGAGATACCTGGGTCAATACCGTTTGGTGGGATGCCCAGTAGTAAGTAATAGGGAATAGAATTGTAAAAAGGAGGGTTTTGGCCCTCCTTTTTTCGTATGGTTGATTTAAATTTCTTTGATTGCCATAACCACAAAGGCCAGTTCGTCTTCAATATTGTGTTGGAAGAATATTTTATTGTCCTTTATGAAATTGTTGGTTGAATAGTGTTCGTTTGGAATTTCATTTTCTGAGATTTGGTTGAAATTTTTATCGAAAGCCGTTAGGACATAAGTCCATTCTTGCATGTTGAGAGAACCTTTTCCGATAGAAATTCTATAATATCTTTCATGCCCTGGGTCTGCAATGAAATTTTTGAAGCTAACCACATTTTCAGTTTCTAAATATGTTTTATTAAATTCTTCTTTGGAATGTACCAGGTTCTTGCTTGGTTTTGGTTGTCTATTGGCTGTTAGCTTACTTTCAAATGAATGATGTATGGTGGTATCATTTTTCATGTCGTAAACAAAAAGTTCATTAACGGATCCGTTGGAGATAAGGATCTTATCGTTTACCATTTGAAAGTATATCGAGGAGTTTCTGGACATCCTGCCCCCATCACTTAATAATTCCACCTTGTAAGCTTTAATGGCATCAAGCCCTTTAATAGGCTTTTTTGTCAAACTTTTTGATTCTATGTTAATTACAGCAATACCGTGAGGTTCGCCATAGCCGTGTCCATATATTGAATAGTATTTATATGTTATGGGGTCTATCGTGCCGAAAGTGTTTATTCTTTCATTTATGCTAAGCCTATCTCCTTTGAGGTCATCATTGTTCAATTTAAAGTTCTCCAGTTTTTGTCCATTTCTGTCGAAAATTTGTATCCCGTCACCGAAATTGTTGATCATAAAGTTTCCATGACCAAAATGATCTATACTGGACACATTGCTGGTGGTGCCATTTGGTCCCTCTGTGTCAAAGGGGATTTGTTTATCCAACTTTAGCGTATTGAGGTTGATGACATCGATGAGGTTTTGTTTGCGGTTATAGTTAAAATAGTAGTTCAAATCATCACTAAAGTCAGTTCTAGGAACTTGATTTTCAATTAAAATTATGTTTTCTCCAGAGTCGATAAAAAGGGTGTCCAGTACTTCTAGAGTAAATTTCTTCTCTGCATTTTCAGACAAACTTGAAGTGACCTTGGAGGATTTTTCAGAGCAGGAAAAGATCAAAAAAGGTAAAGCGGCAAAAAGTAGTTTTTTCATCATTGTAAAAAGAATAAAGGTTGAAATATTGATTTAGATTTCTTGTATCTTCATTACCACAAAGGCCATTTCATCTTCTATATTTTCTAAAACAAAAATATTGTCATCTTTGACAAAACTGACATCGATGTAGCTGTTTAAGGAAATATTATCAGTTTCGAATACCTGATGGAATTGTTCATCAAAGACCGTTAAAACCATTGAACTCCGATTTCCTTCTAACTTTTCACCCTTTGAGAATCTATAATATCGTTTGTGTGTAGGGTCAGGGATGATTTGACGTAACCTTATGCTATTTCCCGTTTCATCGAGTAGACTTTTAAATTCCTTTATGGAATTGGTTTGCTGTTTACTAGGTTTGGAATTATAATTTTTTAGAAAATTACTTTTGTAGGTGTGGTGATAGGTGCAGTCATTAGCAATGTCATAAACATATAACTCATTGATATAATCATTGGATATTAGTATTTGGTTGTCATGCCCTTTGAAAAATAATCCTGGACCAACTACCCTTCCGTATGTTCCATTGTATGAAACCTTAAATTCCTTTATTTTATCGAGACCTATAATTGGTCGTTTCGTAAACGTTTGGTCCTTTAAGTTAATTATAGCCACACCACCTGGTTCGAAAAAATTCTTGAAATAAATAGTATAGCAATACCGTCCGTCATCACTTAGTATTCCAAAAAAGGTATCGATATACTCACGTCCTACAAGGGAATCACCTTTCAAATTGTCATTATCTAAGCGTATCTGCTTGATTTTTTCCCCACCATAATTAAAGACTTGGATCTTATTCTTGCTATTAATCAATACTTGTCCCGATTTGGTAAAGTCAATACGCTTGATTTTTCCAGTGCCATTTGGCCCCTCCCTTTCTAATTGGATCTTTCTCTCGAAGCGCATCTCATCCAGATTTATAACGTCGATGAGGTGTTGCTTTTGGTTATAATTGTAATAGAATTTAAGGTCTTCACTTACATCTGTTCTGGAATCAATGTTTTCTATGAGAATAATTTCCTCTTTTGCATTTACAAACAATGTATCTACAATTTTAATGGAGAATTTACTTACTTCAACATTTTGCTTATTAGAAGGTTTTTCCGAACAAGAAAAGATCAAGAAAGACAAAACTGCAAAAAATAGCTTTTTCATAAAATAGAAGTTTTGGTTCAAAATCCTTATAAAACTAAGGCTTTTGGTGAACAATGCAATTTATAGTGGGTGACAGCACAATTACAAGCTAAAAAAAGAAACAGGCCGGGACCTTGATTCCCGACCAGCAATTAATTACTTACTCTCTAATACTCCCATTTTGGATACAAAGTCCCAAATCGTGATCCCCATACTTACTGAAATGTTCAAAGAATGCTTGGTGCCCAACTGCGGAATTTCCAACACATGGTCACTGGCCAAGATCACATCTTCTTCCACACCGAAAACCTCATTTCCAAAGACCAAAGCATATTTTTGATCAAGGGAGGGCTGGAATTCATGAAGCAAGGTACTTTTGTCCACTTGTTCCAAAGCACATATTTGGAAGCCTTCTTTCTTTAAACTGCCGATGGCATCCAAGGTGCTTGTGGCGTATTCCCAGGCCACGGATTCTGTTGCACCCAAAGCCGTTTTTTGAATGTCTCGATGGGGAGGGGTTCCGGTAATTCCACACAGATAGATTTTCTGGATCCGGAAAGCGTCAGAAGTCCTGAAGGCTGAACCTACATTGTTCAGACTACGGATATTATCCAGTATGATGACCAAAGGGATTTTATCTGAGGCTTTAAACTCATCTACAGACAAGCGGTTAAGCTCCTCCATGTTTAATTTTTTCATTCGGTTTTTGTTTACCTTTTTGAATCGATTAATTTCAGGCTTTGAATAATATCCAAAAGTAACATTTAAGATTTAAATCAGGTAGAAGATGGCCAAAGCAAAGGCAAAAGAAGCGAAGGAAACTCCCTTAATGAAGCAATATAACAGTATCAAAGCCAAACATCCTGGTGCATTGTTGCTGTTTAGGGTGGGGGATTTCTATGAGACATTTGGGGAAGATGCCATCAAAGCCAGTAAGGTACTGGATATTGTCCTGACCAAAAGGGCCAATGGTTCCGCCAGCCATATAGAATTGGCAGGTTTTCCACATCATTCGCTGGACAGCTATTTACCCAAACTGGTTCGTGCCGGAAACAGGGTGGCCATCTGTGATCAACTGGAAGATCCCAAAGAGGTCAAAGGAATTGTAAAGCGGGGCGTGACCGAATTGGTGACACCAGGGCTTTCCTTCAACGATAATGTGTTGGATAAGCGCCGAAACAATTATTTGGCTTCTATTTATTTTGGAAAACAAACCTTGGGCATCGCTTTTCTGGATTTATCCACAGGAGAGTTCATGTGTGCCGAGGGAAACAGTAGCTATATTGAAAAACTGCTGCAGAGCTTTAGTCCTTCTGAAATTATTTATTCAAAAGCGGATAAGTCCCGGGCAGCCGAACTGCTACGAGATGATTTCACGACTTTCCACTGCGAGGATTGGGTGTTTCAATATGATTATACTTATGAGAAGCTGACCAATCACTTTGAAACAAGTAACCTTAAAGGTTTTGGAATTGAGAACCTGGAACATGGGATTGTTGCTGCTGGAGCCGTGCTTTATTATCTCGAAGAGACGGAGCACAAGGAAGTGAAGCACATTGCTTCCATTTCCAGAATTGCAGAGGAGAAGTTTGTGTGGCTGGATAAATTCACCATTCGTAACCTTGAATTGGTTTATCCACAACAGGATGGAGGAGTTCCACTTATCCACATTTTGGACCAGACAGTAACACCAATGGGCTCTAGAATGATGAAAAAGTGGATGGTGCTGCCATTGAAAGAAAAAGCACCTATTGAGGAACGATTGAAAGTGGTAGAACATTTCCATGCCGAAACGGAATTGTCTGAGGAGATTCTTTCTCATTTAAAGCATATAGGTGATCTCGAAAGGTTGATTTCAAAAGTGGCCGTGGCGAGAATCAATCCTCGTGAAATGAACCAGCTGAAAAAAGCACTTAAGAGTACTTTGCCGATCAAGCAACTTTTAAAAGGCCAGAAAAACCCTTCCCTGAAAAAATTGGGAGATCACATCAATTCCTGTGAGTTTTTACTGGAGAAAATAGAAAAAGAGCTCAAGGAGGATGCTCCAATGCTGGTACATCAAGGGAATATCATTTGTGATGGTGTGGATGCAGAACTGGATGAATACCGAAAGCTGGCTACCTCAGGAAAAGACTATTTGGTGCAGATTCAGCAAAGGGAAATTCAGCGAACGGGTATCAGTAGTTTGAAGATTGCTTATAATAAAGTCTTCGGGTATTATTTGGAAGTCTCCAATGCGCATAAAGAAAAGGTGCCGGCCGAATGGGTCAGAAAGCAGACCTTGGTGAATGCTGAACGATACATTACCGAGGAACTCAAGGAATATGAAGATAAGATTCTTCATGCAGAAGAAAAGTTGATTGTGCTGGAGCATAAGTATTTCAACTTATTGATGCAAAGTGCCGGAGAATATGTCACACAGATCCAAGAGAATGCCCGCATATTGGCCACGGTTGACTGTTTGGTTTCATTTGCACTTGTAGCCAGCATGAATGGTTATAGTAGACCAAAAATAGCCGATACAGATACTTTGGAAATCAAAGATGGCCGCCATCCAGTGATTGAGAAACAGTTACCTGTCGGAGAAGATTATGTGCCCAATGACATTTACTTGGACAATAATTCCCAACAAGTCATTATCATCACAGGGCCCAATATGGCGGGTAAATCAGCTTTGTTAAGACAGACGGCGCTGATTGTTTTGATGGCGCAAATGGGCAGTTTTGTGCCGGCTTCCTATGCCAGGATAGGTATTATAGACAAGGTCTTTACAAGGGTAGGGGCTTCAGATAATCTTTCCAAAGGAGAATCTACCTTTATGGTGGAAATGACCGAAACGGCCAGCATCTTGAACAACCTTTCAGATAGAAGTTTGGTATTGATGGATGAGATTGGTCGGGGGACATCTACCTATGATGGGATTTCGATAGCTTGGTCCATTGTGGAGTTTCTGCACAACCACCCGAAATTCAAGGCAAAGACCTTATTTGCCACTCATTACCATGAGCTCAACCAGTTGGCAGAGGATTTTCCAAAGGTGAAGAACTTCAATGTGTCGGTGAAGGAAGTGGGGGATAAGGTGATTTTTATGCGTAAGCTAAAAGAAGGGGGTAGTGAGCACAGTTTTGGTATTCATGTGGCCCAAATGGCAGGTATGCCCAATCCTGTGGTGCTAAGAGCTGCTGAAATAATGGGGCATTTGGAAAAGGACAAGGACATGCATCAGCAGAAAGAAAAGATGAAGGATATGCCCAAAAACAATTTCCAATTGAGCCTTTTTGAGATAGATCCTAAATTCAAAGAAGCGCAGGAGTTGTTGGATGCCATAGATATTAACACTATTTCTCCTGTGGAAGCCTTGTTGAAGCTAAATGAAATCAAGAAAAAGTTGGAGTAAAAATCTGCCTGAAAATCAGTGTAATAGTGTGTTGGGTGCTTGAAAAGAAGAAATTTTTTATGGGCATCTATTGCAGTTTAAAAAAAGCTGCGTACATTTGCACTCACAATGACGGAGATAACACGGTCAAAGTCATAGATTTCATAACAAGCGAAAGTAGCTCAGCTGGTAGAGCACGACCTTGCCAAGGTCGGGGTCGCGAGTTCGAATCTCGTCTTTCGCTCTCAAGGGCCCTTAAAAGAAGGGCTTTCTTGTTTCTGAAGTAAGGTTTGATAAAAAGCTTTGAAACAAGTAAAGGTAACTTCTACGAAAACTAGAAGAAGCCGGGATGGTGGAACTGGTAGACACGCAAGACTTAAAATCTTGTGGCCATTAGGCCGTGCGGGTTCGATTCCCGCTCCTGGTACAGAAGCCTCGCAATTTGCGAGGCTTTTTGTATTTTATGGCAATGTATACAGTTTATGCCATATCGAGTGAGGTAAGAAATTATATTTATGTAGGATTGACATCTAATTTGGAGGATCGACTACACCGCCATAATTTGGGCTATGAGAGGACAACGAAACCCTACCGTCCCTTTCGCTTAATCTATAAGGAACAGTTTGAAACGAGGTTGGAAGCAAGGAATCATGAGAAATATTTGAAGGGAGCGTCAGGAAAACGGTTTTTGAGGGAGAATTTTCTATAGGTTATTGTGCGGGCCTGTCTACCGCCAGGTAGATTCGATTCCCGCTCCTGGCCTGCCTGTCCGGAAGGCAGGTACAGAAGCCTCGCAATTTGCGGGGCTTTTTGTATTTTATGGCAATGTATACAGTTTGATGGTCCACAAATTAAGGATGAACACAGCTTTTAATTACTTCTGTGTTTACCGGCCTGATGGCAAGACAAACTCATATCTGTCTGAGGTGAAAAGGATGATTGTAAAGAAAGTATGTAGCATTCAAAGATTCTTGCCTCATCAGCTTTTTGGTTTGATCTAAGCCCTCTTTCATAAACTGTTTTGGTGATCTATGCATTTTTTTTGTTTTAAGAAGCTATTTTATTGGTTTACAAATAGGTGTGGTTAATTGATGTTTTTGCCTTATTGATTTATCTTTAGTGATGAATGCATTGGCACTGTCTTTGTATTTCAACACTTTTGAAAACTAAACCAACACCACATGACTATGAAAAAATCGATAGGAATCTTTTTGGCAGCATTGGTGCTGCTAGGGTCTTGTACCAAAGATGACGAACAGCCAAACGGGCAACAATCGGAAAAACCAACTATGCCACCTGAAACCAGTATGGCTCCGGACATGACGATGTTTGATGACCAAGGTTCTGAAGGATCAAGAGAAATGGCTGTTGGTAATTGGGCTTATGCTGCTATTAATGTAGGAGTGTACAGTACAATTCTTTATTCCCATTTGGCAGTACCAGTGACGGCATTTAAGGCGACTGTTGATGCAGAAGCTGTATACAATGAGAGTCAAGAGCTTTGGGTTTGGGAAAAAGGCTTCCAAGTGGAGGGCAAAGGATCTTATGAGGTAAGACTTACAGCTGATGTCGATGGGCAGGATGTGACTTGGACTGGTTACATTTCTGGTGAAGGAGTTAACAACTTTGTTTGGTTTACAGGAACTTCCAAACTAAATGGTGAAATGGGTTCGTGGGAGTTGTATGAATCTCCATCGTCTTCTTCTGTGTGGTTGTCCAATACTTGGGAATATGATCAAGAAGCTACCAAGGGTACTACTACTTTTACTGTAGAGAAGGAAGGAGAAAATAAAGGTAGTTCCATTACTTACGAAGTGGATGGCTCTATGGATATGGATAGAAGTGTGATGATTACTAATGTAAGTTCTGGAGATAAAATCTATGTTAATTGGAGTAAAGAGGGGAGCTACGGAAGGGTAATGAGTGAAATGCACTTTGACGATGAATTGTATCATTGCTGGGATGCCAGTCTCCAAGATACGCAATGTGAGTAAACAACCAACTATTATAAAATGAACCAAGACCTGATAAACGATCGTTTATCAGGTTTTTTTATATTAGGAGACTTTACAATTCCGATTTTAAATGAATTGATTAATAAATTTTGGATTATGGATTTAGATCAGCTTCGAAAAGACTTTATGCCAAAAGAGTTGGTGTTAAAATTGTTTACTGAAATACCATCTGGACACTGGGAGGAGCAATTCAAGTTGCTCGACGACCATTTCAAAAGTATTAAAGATCAAATTGATCCTGATGTGTTTTTTATCAGGACAAACCAGCAATATGGCTTTTTCAGTTGGGAGGCTGGGCGTTATAAGGAGGCCATCAATTTTTATGAACAGGCCATCAGCCGGTTGACATATGATGATTATGATTTTCTGTATCACATAATCTCATCCCAATTGATAAGGTGTTACAGATTGATAGGAAACATGGAAATGGCTATGCAGTGGTTTGATACTTCGGTGAGTAAGAGAAGGAATGTCGATAGCCTGTTTCACCTTTTGGATTTGATGAAAGAATACAGGCTAATAGTGCTTGATACCCATAAACATTTTGATGAAGACTATTTGGAAAATGTTCAGGAGATCATTGATGGATTAGGGTTTCCTACCGAGCTTAGCGACCCCATCACTACGTTAGAAGAGATAGAAACTCTAAATGGCGTTTGGAATAGGAAATTGGGACAGTTAGAACTCAATACACGAGATGATGTGAAGTTAAAAAAAGAATATTTGTCCACCTATAAGAAGGAGTGTCCTATAGGTTGGTATAGAGATTACGCTGCAAAAGCTTTGGAAAAGCTGGCTTAATGTTACTGGGTATTTCATTTCAGCGATTATGCATCCTTTTCCTGTAGTCTAAAGACCAAGTCCTTGGCCAATGTCCCTATGGTACGGACATTGTACCAAACAGCATTAACATCCATCAGCAAACCATTGGCCAGGTGGCCGACAGCATAAATTCCATCTCCGCCTTTGGGTGATATTATTTGCATCGTTCTTTCATTGATCAGAGCGCCTCCTACTGCGTAAGGGCTCAGGTATTCTTTTTGGAGTAGGTTCTGGATGAGCTCCCCATCCATATTTTCCAAAGCGGAAGAGCTTCCTGTGGCATTGATCAAAAATGCTGGTTCAATGGCCTCTTCCTTGTCAGTCATGATGCTAAATCCACTTCCATTGGGTGTGACTGCATCAGGGCTTTTCATGGAATGGACATTCAGCTGACCTTTTTGGAAAAGCCTAAGGAGTTTTTTGGCATTATGAAGCGGGGTGGGATGCCGATTGATTGCCCATTGGCTACCTATCCACTTTTTGAAAAGTACTTTTTGGTCGGTATCCATCCAGCTCCAAATGGTGGAACTGTCATATCTTAGAGAGTAGGACACATTCATCAAAGCATCTCCTCCTTTTTCCGCACAGGCTATGTCCCATTCGAGTAGGTCTTTGGGGGATTTACCTGCCCTGTCCATGCTTTTCCAATCCACAGGTTGGCCTTCATAATGTTCAACCTCTTTCATAAATAGCCTGATCAAGGTTTTTACTTGGGGCTTGGAAAGACTTTTTCTTTTGATCTTGTGGATATTTTCAAGAGTCAAATGTTTTCTTTCGAATTCACCTTGTTCTATTGGTTGGGCTCTGGGAAGCATTCCATCGGGTGAAAAAAGACTGATCTTGCCTTTGTGGCCATGGTCCAGCAGGGTCATCACGCAATCAATGGCACTGAGACTAGTTCCGAGTACGCCTACATGTGAGGTGCTTGGGATTTTTTCTTTGATCCTGGATGTTGGCCAAGGGAAATCAAGGTAAGTAGGGAATTGAATCAATGATTTAAAGGTGCTGGGTTTGGGAGTGCCAAGAGTCAATACAATATAATTGGCTTTTAGGCTTGTTTGATCAGAAAAAGTAATTTCATAGTCCTTTTTGTACCTTGAAATGTCCATGGCTTCGCTGTGGATAACTTTTACCGATAAATGGTGTTTTTTAGCTCTTTTCAGATAAGTGTTGGCTTGTTCTGCGATGTAATCTCCATAAAGCTTCCTTGTGGTATAGGCATTATCCATGTCGTGATCAACTTTGACGTCAGCACGATGTTTTCCACCATTGTTTTTGAGCCAATCTGCAAAGTGTGCAGGTTCATTGGCAAAGATGCCCATCAGATTGGCTTGAGTATTTAGGATATGACCAGGTTGGGGAGTGCCAAAGGCAAGACCATAGCCCAATTTTTTATCTTTTTCTATTAGAGTTATGCTAACCTTGTTCTGGAGTTTAGCGGTAACGATTTGGATAAAAAGTTCGATAAAGGTGGAGATGCCATTGGCTCCTCCGCCAATGATGGCAATGTTTTTCATATTGGGAATCCGTTCAGGCTATCAAAATTCTTACTCTGTCTAAGATAGGGAAAATAAATACATATGGGATAAGTTGTGCAGCTTGGTTAAAGAATTTAATTTGTGAAAACGAATAACTAATCTGAACGACTTTACAATGGTACAAAAAGCCTTTACGATCCTATTTTTTGTTTCTTTAAGCTTTTGTTTACATGCCCAGACTAAAAGTCCTGAGGTTTTTTTAGGATATAAGTTGGGAGAGCGATTTACTCCACATTACCGGATTGTGGATTACTTTGAGCATGTAGCCGCCAATAACAGTAATGTGGTTTTACAATATTATGGCCATACCAATGAAATGAGACCCTTGTTGGTGGTATTTGTGTCAGCACAGAATAACATCAATCAGTTGGAACAAATTCGTGTGGATAACTTACGCCGGGCAGGTTTTGAAGAAGGAAGTCCTGAGACCAATATTCCCATAACCTGGTTGAGTTATAATGTCCACGGCAATGAGGCCGTCTCCTCGGAAGCTACGATGAAGACCCTTTGGTCTTTGGTGGATCCAGCAAAGACGGAAAACAAAGGCTGGTTGGAGAAGAACTTGGTTGTGATCGACCCTTGTATCAACCCTGATGGTAGGGACCGCTATGCCATGTGGTACAACCAGAAGATGAACATTCAGCTCCAGCCTGATTTTCAATCTATCGAGCATCAGGAGCCCTGGCCGGGAGGAAGGGCCAATCATTATCTATTTGATCTCAACAGAGATTGGGCTTGGCAGACTCAAGTAGAATCCCAACAAAGGATGGTTTTGTACCAAAATTGGATGCCACAGATTCACTTGGACTTTCATGAACAAGGCATCAACAGCCCCTATTATTTTGCTCCGGCGGCGGTCCCTTTGCATGAACAATTAAGTGATTTTCAGTTAGAGTTTCAAAATATATTTGGTAGAAACACCGCCCATTATTTTGATGAGAACAACTGGTTTTATTTTACCAAGGAAGTATTTGACCTTTTGTATCCCAGTTATGGAGACACTTACCCTCTTTACAATGGTGCCATTGGGATGACCATTGAGCAGGGAGGGTCAGGTGCAGCAGGCATTGGTGTGCATACCGCTGAAGGTGATACGTTGACTTTAGAGGATCGGATCAATCATCATCATACTACAGCCATGTCCGCCATCGAAATTACCGCCAAAAATGCGGATAGGCTGCTATCAGAATATACAGCCTATTTTAAGAACAATCGGGAAAACCCCAGGGGGAAGTATAAGAGTTTTGTGATCAAAGGGGACAACCCTCCTGCTAGGATCGACAATTTATTGGCTTTGTTGGATAAAAACAGGATCAGTTATAAACAAAGCGGAAGAAGTGTAAAATTGGAAGGCTTTAACTATCAGCATGGGAGAGAAGTATCTTTTGCTTTATCAAAAGAGGATATCATCATCAGTACAGCTCAGCCGAAATCGGTATTGACACAAGTGCTCTTCGAGCCCTCACCGCATTTGCAAGATAGTTTGACATATGATATCACGAGCTGGGCTTTGCCTTATGCTTATGGTTTAGAAGCCTATGCCTTGGAAGAAAAACTGGTTGGGAATAGACCTTATCCACAGCTCGATTTTGAAGAAAACAATGTGGATAATGCTGTTTTGGCCTATATCGCTCCTTGGAATGATGTCAAGCATGCTGCATTTCTCGCTGGTCTTTTGCAAGAAGGGATTCGTGTCAGGTATGCTGAATATGCCTTTGAAGTAGGAGGACAGTCTTATCCAGCAGGGAGTCTGATCATTACCCGAGGAGGAAATGAGTATTTGGATCATTTTCATGAAAGGGTAGTAGACCTGGCCAATGATTTTGAACTTAATTTGGGCAAAGCCAAGACAGGATTTGTGGATAAGGGCAAAGATTTTGGCTCTTCTTATGTGAGGACCATCATGCCCCCATCTGTCGCTGTATTTAGCGGAGAGGGGACCTCATCTTTGAATTTTGGAGAGGTTTGGCACTTTTTCGAGCAGGAACTAGCCTACCCAATTAGTGTTTTGGATGTAAGAGAAGTATCTCAATTAGATCTCTCGAGATATGATGTGATCATTATGCCTAGCGGCAGGTACACCTGGAAGGATGAGGAGAGGCAAAAAGTTGATAATTGGGTAAAGGATGGGGGCAAGCTGATAGCCATAGAAGGGGCTTTGGACTTGTTTGTGAATAAAGAAGGGTTTTATTTATCTACTTATACACATGAAAAGGATAAGCCCGATGAAATATCTCTAGATTTGGAAGAAGAAACTGAAAGTTTGATAGCTCCTTACCAAGAAAGAGAGAGAATGGCAATTTCAGATAATGCACTAGGGGCTGTGTTTGAAGTGGAAATGGACAGTACTTACGCTTTAGGGTTTGGGACTTCTGGTAAATACTATACCCTAAAAAATAATTCTGAGCGATATGGATATCTCAATAATGGTGTAAATGCTGGGGTTATAAAAAACACCGAGCAATACCGCACTGGTTTTATTGGCTATAAAGTGAAGCAGAGAATGGAGCAGTCAATTGTATTTGGTGTGGAAAGCCGTGGTAGTGGGGAAGTCATTTATATGGTAGATAATCCATTGTTCAGGAGTTTCTGGGAGAATGGTAAACTGATCATGAGCAATGCCATCTTTTTAGTAGGACAATGAAAGCGCTTCAACTTCTATACAGGTAGATCCGTTAGAGTTAGTATGAAAAAGAAGAAGAAACTTATAAAGGAGCTTAAGGAAGAAGTTACAGAAGAATGGGATGTGGAGGATGGTTTTGGTGGATTGCCTGACGATCTTGATCTGAGCAAAAATATAGGCTGTGCCTCCAATAAAAATAAAAAAAGAAAGGATGATTGAGCAATCATCCTTTCTTTTTGAATCGTGAGCATTAATCCTCCTTCTTCCCTTCCGGATAGAAATGGTTTACATCTCTCTGGGGAAAAGGGATTTCAATATCATTGGCTTCAAAGGCTTCTTTCAAGGCTTCCATATTGTCAAAGTACACAGGCCATAAGTTAGCGGCATCAGTCCAAACCCTAGCAACCAAATCCAAAGAGCTATCGCCGAAACTTGTAAAGAAAACCACTGGCTCTGGATCTCTATGGATTCTTTCGTCTTTGGCAAATACATCCTGCATGATCTGTTTGGTTTTCTTTAGATCGGTTCCATAAGCTACTCCCACATTAAATTCTGTTCTTCTGGTTGGCTTATTGGACATGTTGATAATGTCAGAATTGGCCAAAGCGCCATTGGGAATAACAATGTCCTTATTGTCAAAGGTATGCATCTTGGTGTAGAGAATGTCGATGGACTCTACCACTCCCAAATGCCCTTGAGCTTCGATCACATCATCAACCTTGAAGGGCTTGAATAGCAATATCAACACCCCGCCAGCAAAATTGGACAGGGAGCCTTGCAATGCAAGACCAATGGCCAAACCCGCAGCACCCAGAATCGCAACGAATGAGGTTACGTCTATTCCTATAGTGTATGCTATGGTTAGGAATAAAAGTACATAAAGTAATGCGCTTACGACACTTACCAAAAAATTCGTTAGTGAAGGGTCTGGATTTCTTTTCGCTATTACTTTTTTGATCGAGTTTAAAATGAACTTGATGATAATTTTACCTACAATGTATATTATGATAGCATAAATGATACCTAGCGCAATAGGTTTTATCGTTTCTATCCAATTCATATTTTGTAGGGTTTCTACCATGTTATTGGCCTCTAAGGTTTCAGTATTGTCTTGCATAAAATATAAAGTGATTAGTTGAAAATGTAAATTAATTGAAAGTGCAATAGATCACAAATAACTTGCCATTGGAATCTTAGAATTCACATTTTATTAATTTAATGCAATAAAGTCAAACTTTGAAAAAGAAATAAGATGTTTTAATGGATAATTTGAATTTTAAATAGCCTTTTAGTGAATGGTCTGCAAAGCAGGTTGTTAGTTAGTCATTGGTCAGGATAGGATGCCAACCAAATGATGTACTGAAGTGGCATAAATTGACCATTCATAAAAAACATCGTTGTTGTGTATCTCTTTTCACCAAACTAATGTTTATTTATGGTTAAAATCTAACCTTTAACTATATGAATATTTTTACCGGAAAGTGCTGGAAAGGCATGTTGATGGGCGCCATGTTATTGGGCACATTACTGTCAGGGCATGATGCATTAGCGCAGCGCAAAAAGAAAAAAGATAAAAAGAAAGAAGAAACTGAGGTGGCCAAGCCTAAAGAAAACAAAAATGGCATAAAACCATATGCAGAAGTAATCACCTCAAAGGCCAAGAGCAAAGCAGGTCTATTTTCTGTTCACCAAATTGACACTAAATATTACTATGAAATACCTGATAGCCTCTTAGGCCGTGAGATGCTTTTGGTGACGACCATAGCAAAAACAGCAGATGGTCTAGGTTATGGTGGTGAGCGTGAAAACACTCAAATGGTGAGATGGGACAAAAGAGGTGATGATATATTTCTTAAAAAGGTTTCTTACAGCAATACAGCTGCTGATTCATTACCAATTTACAATGCGGTCAAAAACTCCAACCTGGAACCCATCATTTTTAAGTTTGACATCAAAGCAAAGTCAAAAGATGAGAAGGGATCAGTGATTGATGTTACAGACCTTTTCTCTACGGATGTAAAGACCATTGGGCTTTCAAGCAATAACAGAAAGCAGTACAAAGTCACTCGATTGAGCAGTGACCGTTCCTATATTGATCGGATCACACCCTATCCTATCAATTTAGAAAACAGGTATGTGATGACCTATGAGGCTTCCGAGCCGCCATCAAATTCAAGCATGGGTTCCATCACGGTGGAAATGAACAGCTCTATGGTATTGCTACCGGAGGTTCCGATGATGCAAAGGCTCAGGGACCAACGTGTCGGTTGGTTCTCTACTTCAGTGGTAGATTATGGTCTGGACGAGCAAAAGGCGACAAGAAGAACGTATTTGGACAGATGGAGACTTGAGGTGAAGGAAGAAGATGTGGATAAGTTCAAGGCTGGAGAATTGGTGGAGCCCAAAAAGCCTATTGTTTATTATATTGACCCGGCCACGCCAAAAAAATGGGCTCCTTTTATCAAGGCTGGAGTGGAAGATTGGAATGCAGCATTTGAACAGGCAGGTTTCAAAAATGCCATTCAAGCTAAATACGCACCAACTCCAGAAGAAGATCCTGATTGGAGTCCAGAAGATGCCCGCTATTCTGTGATTAGGTATTTCGCATCGGATATCCAAAATGCTTATGGACCTCATGTATCTGATCCACGTTCCGGAGAGATCATCGAATCAGATATCGGTTGGTTCCATAATGTGATGAACCTATTAAGAAACTGGTACTTTGTTCAGACTGCTGCGGTCAATCCTGATGCGCAAGGTGTGAAATTTAAAGATGAGGTAATGGGTAGATTGGTTAGGTTTGTCGCTGCGCACGAGGTAGGTCATACCTTGGGCTTGCCCCATAACTTTGCCTCTTCTCATGCTTATCCTGTGGATTCATTGAGAAGCCCTGAGTTTACCAAGAAATATGGCACGGCTCCATCCATCATGGACTATGCACGCTTCAATTATATTGCCCAGCCAGAGGACAAAGGCGTCAACCTTTTTCCAAATGTAGGGCCATATGATAAATATGCAATTGCTTGGGGATATACCCCGATCCTAGATGCTAAAACCCCGGAGGAAGAGCAACCTATTTTGGATGAATGGATTTTGGAGAAGCAAGGAAATCCTGTTTACCGCTATGGTCGTCAAGGAAATAGCTATGACCCAAGTACCCAAAGTGAGGATTTGGGAGATAATTCCATGAAAGCCTCCGAATATGGTATCAAGAACTTGAAACGCATCATGCCGAAGTTGCGTGAATGGTCATTGGAAGAAGATCAGCCGTTCAAAAATTACGATGACCTAGAAGAGATGTATGGTCAAGTCGTGACCCAGTTCAACCGATATATGGGGCATGTTCGTACCAATGTAGGTGGCGTATATGAAGTGTATCGTTCAGCAGGTCAGGATGAGGTAGTTTACACCCATGTGGACAAAGCCACTCAAAAAGCAGCGGTAACTTTCTTGAATGAGCAATTGTTTGATACGCCTGATTGGCTCATTGATGATGCAATTGTTGCCAGAACAGAGGATTTCGGATATACTGATAGGATAAGAAGTTTGCAGGTAAACACCCTTAATGGTTTGTTGGAATGGGGAAGATTGGGCCGTGTGATTGAAAATACAGCATTGAATGGAGAAGAAGCTTACTCCATGTTGGAGCTTTTCGATGACTTGAAAAAAGGCATTTGGACAGAGCTTTCTGCTGGTAAAGCAATTGATGTCTACAGAAGAAGTTTACAACGTGCCTACGTAGAGAAAATGGAAAACCTACTTACAGCTGATGCCAGTGGAAGAGGAAAAACCATCAATGCCTCACAATCGGATATTAGGCCTTTAGCAAGAGGGGAATTAAAGACGCTTCAAAAGCAAATAAAATCAGCTATTCCAAGAACTTCAGATAAGATTTCCAAATTGCACTTGGAAGACCTTTTGGTAAGGATAGATCTAATCCTGGACCCAAAGTAAATCAATGGTAATTTGAAATTGACAACATCATGATTAGAAAAGAAGGGGAACGATTTCTCCTTCTTTTTTGGTTTACAGGGTGTTATCAATTGCCTTAGTAATAGGCATGGTTTTACAGGTAGGAAAAATTCCATAAATTACCGTATTTTACCATTCACAATGTTCATCCTTAAATAGCCAAAGCGTATATGTCTTTAAAAACTGCAGAAATATTAAAAGACCATCAGCTTCGCGTCACCAGTTGCCGAAGGGATGTATTGAAAACCTTCTTGAACAAAAATATAGCTTTATCCCATTCTGATTTAGAAGAGGCTTTAAAGGAGAATTTTGATAGGGTTACCATCTATCGTACCTTAAAGACTTTTTTGGATAGTGACCTTATTCATAAAGTGCTGGATGATACAGGAGTTACAAAATACGCCCTATGTCACCATGATGCCTCAGAAGACCATCATGACCATGAACATGTGCATTTCAAGTGTGATGTATGTGGAGAAACACAGTGCATTGCTGAAATAGCATTACCTGATATTAAATTGCCAGAAGGCTTTGTGGTTAAAGAGAAGAGCCTGTTGGTATTGGGGATTTGTGATAAATGTAGCTAAACCTCCATCGGGGAGGTAGGTTTTTTACTTTTAGGCCCTTCACTAGGCCAGATCACACCTGGAGGCAAATCAATTTTTGGGGGAGTGGTGTCTTCTATTCCTCCATCACCATCATCTCCATTGTTGTTTTTATCGCTATTAAAAGGGGGCTTGTTCATAGTGGCAATAAAATAGATGAGCAGCACATAGGCTATTCCGCATAATATCATATCGATGACGAGGCTGCTCATAATAGTTTTTTAGTTTATGATAATTTACAAGAAATATTGTTAGAAGTCAATAAGGTGAAATTCAGGATGTACCTATTTTTCGAAATGGGAAAAAAATCAAGGCTATTTCCCAATTGATTTGTTAAATAACTCTTATCGTTAGATATTTGCCGTTCGAAAAACTATTGTCATGATTGTAAAAACCAAAAAATATAAACTCGAAACGGGTACATATGTGAAAATGGGCTTGACGAATGTCCTGAAAGAACAGTGGTGGGTAATTTTGATTGCCGTGGCCATTGGCTGTGGATATTTTTGGATCCCATCATGGTGGTGGATCAGCATGGCCATCGTGGCTTACTTACTTTATATCCTTTTTTGGGTGATCCAGTTTGCAGGGGTAAGCCAGATGGAGCAAAATAAAATCATGTTTGATAAGCTAGCTTATGAGATCGATAGCCGCCAGATTTTAATGAAGATCAATACCAAGCAGGGAATGCCTATTAACTGGTCCATGATCAAGAGAGCGGAGATGACCAAAGATGCCTTTGTATTGACCATGTCTAAGGCACAATTCATTCATCTGCCTTTTAAGATTTTCAATACGGAAAATGAAAGGAAGTTTGTAGAAACAATCCTTAGAAGAAAAGGATTTATCCAATAAGTAATAAGAAAGGCCGATTTAATCGGCCTTTCTCTTTATCATCAATTACTCAACATGGTTTTCAAATATTGACTGGTTGGGTGAAGAATAGGATTTTTGACTTTTGGTTTCTTGTTTCTGCGGAAGTATTTGCGGTGATAAAAAGCATGATCTGCCTCCACTCGGATTTTGATATCATCTTCACATATAGGTTGGCAGTGTAAGCTTACAGGTTTGTCTTTCCATTCCATACAGGTAATCCGAAATCCTTGTTCTAAAAAGTACCGACTCAAGCCTATTTCTCCATTCAGTATGATTTTGAGTCTTTCTGATTCACTTTCAGCTGGGAAAGCATCACCAAACATGTTGAGAAATTTAGGCTTTGTGAGAAAAGCATAAGTTTGCACGTGCGGTAAATTATCTTGACTCCTTCCGTGGTGGTCTTTGAAGTTGATGGTGCTGCCACAGATGGCTATGTTATCAAATCTGTTGAACTGGTGGGCAAATGATGCCAGCCAGCCTTTTTTATAAGGGCCAATGCCACTTCTGTTTTGGAAAAATATATAATCTTCATTGTTGGCTATGGGTTTAACACTTCTGTATAGTGTAGCGTATGAACTGAAATCCCGACCAATATTCTCCTTGAAATAGATATTTCTTAATTCAATACTAGGATGTTGATCAAACAATTTACGAATGGTCCTGATAAACAGCTTATCAAAAAACGTTAAGCTCTTCACCTTACTGATAGCAACTAAAAGAATCACCTTTTCAACACCATGAGGGGTATTTCTTATCCTGATCAGGTTTTGGATATCCTTCAGGTAAAGTCTCTTATCATTTGCGGTGGCATAGCAATGAAAATACTGAGCGATGCGATCATGGTACATGTAGAATGGTTTAGTTTCGTGAAAGCGAAATATCCTTCCAGCTTTCAATATTTGGTAAGGTGCAAAAATAAATATTTACTTTTCCAAAACAAAAAATTGAAAAAGCAGGAAGGTTGTGTTTAATGGTTAGTTTTTATTAAAAAATCCTAATAATATCTTTTGAAGTTGCTGTTTAGTTTGTTTTAACTAAGACCAAGTGACTGGACGACTAATTTATAAACCATTTTTGAATAGTCAATTCTAAAAAGCTTCTTCTATTTCGTATTTACCAATGGTAAAAAACATGCGGTCAGTTTTGACAAAGTGGCGGTTAGGAGCTGCTTTAATACTGATTTGCCTACCTTCATCATCTACCAGTTTTACGATTTGGTGGTCCCCATAATACAGGGTTCTTACTACCTCACCACTGAGAGGCTGTTCAGTGCTTTTTTTAATCTTGGCATCTTCTGAGCGGAAAAGGATTTTTACTTTCTCCGTGTAGTTTTTGGAGTTAGGATCTGAGATAAATCCAAAACCAGAATAAAAACCATCCTCTGTGGGGGTAGCAATGATCTCATTTCTCTTGCCAAAAAAGTTAGCCACATAGGCATTGGCTGGAGATTTATAAATATTGACAGGATCGTCCACTTGCTGTAATTTTCCCTTATGAAGGATAGCAATTCTGTCCGCAACAGAAAGCGCATCCTTTGCATGGTGACTGGCAAAAATCGTCGTGACACCACTGTTTTTAACGATGTCCCTCAAGTCTTCACTGATCTCGTTTTTGAAGCGAGTGTCAAGGCTTTTGAAGGGATCATCCAAAAGTAACAGCTCGGGTCTTGATGACAAAGCCCTTGCCAATGCGGCCCTTTGACGCTGTCCAGAGGAAAGTTGGTGAGGGTATGACCCAAAACTATCCTCAAGTCCTACCAACGCCAAGCTGTCTTTGGCAATTTGCTTGGCATTTTTTTCCTGTTGGTGCAAAGCACAACGCACATTTTCCAAAATGTTCATTTGAGGGAAAAGAGCGTAATCCTCAAACACAACACCTACGCCTCTTTGGTTGGCAGGGGTGGCGGTTTTACCATTGACAATGGTTTGTCCGGAATAAATAATTTGACCGGAGTCAGGGTGTTCCATGCCAGCGATAAGCTTCAACAAGGTGGTTTTTCCTGAGCCATTTTCACCTACTATGGCTAAAATTTCACCCTCTCCAATTTCCAGAGAAATATCCTTTACCGCAAATTGCTTGGACTGTGGAAACTTTTTACTAATCTCATGAAGGCTCAATAAACTCATAGGGTATAGATCACTGAATGTTGTGGGTATTATATAAGATAGGCGTGTGACTATTTTGGTAAAGTTAATAGGAATTTTTGGATGCCTGAATGATACAACAATTAAAGGTGTTAAAAAGACTCGATAGGCCGTTTTTATGTAATATAAGTTTAAAAGTGTTGGCGCGTAATTATTATTTATATCAAATCTAAATAAAAAGAAAAAGATTTATATCTTTGCTATCATGTTTTTAAGGGCTAAAAACCAGATGGGCACATGACCATTCAACAATTGGAATACGTGTTGGCAGTGGATAAGCATCGCCACTTTGGACACGCTGCAGAAGCTTGCTTTGTTACTCAACCTACTTTAAGTGCTCAGATCCATAAGTTGGAGCGTGAGCTGGAGGTGGTGATTTTTGATCGCTCCAAAATGCCAGTCATCCCTACCGAAACTGGAGCGCAGCTGATAGAACAGGCCAAAAAGGTGGTTGCTGAAAGCAAGGGAATTTATGAGATGATTGCCCAACTCAAAGGTAATATCAGTGGTGTGATCAAGTTGGGCATTATTCCTACTTTGGCTCCTTATTTATTGCACCTTTTTATCAGGGGATTTTTAGAGAAATACCCCAATGTACAACTTCAGGTGGAAGAACTGATCACTGAGGAAATTGTCAAGCGATTGCGCAATGATGAATTGGATCTTGGAATTGTGGTGACGCCTTTGGATGAACAGGGAATTGTGGAGAAACCGATGTTTTATGAAAAATTTTACGCTTACCTTTCAAAAGAGCACCATTTGCTGAATCATGAGTCAATCATGGTGAAGGATCTTATGACGGATGATTTTTGGGTGCTTCAGCAAGGTCACTGCTTTAGGGATCAGGTGCTCAATATTTGTGACCAGAGCAAATTCCAGCGGATGAATTTTCACTATGAAAGCGGATCACTGGAAGGTTTAAAAAATATGGTCAATCGATACAAAGGAGTGACTTTGTTACCAGAGTTGGCAACATTTGATTTGAGTGAGGAAGAAAAGACCCGACTAAGGCCTTTTGCAGGTGAAGAGCCGATCCGGGAAGTTAGCATTATTTTGACCCGAAGTTTCTTGAAGAAACGCTTGGTGGAGTTGCTTTACAAGGAAATCACCCATGCCATACCAGTGAAGATGACCTCTCAATCCCATGGAAAGGTGGTGAAGTTCAAGTGAGTCGACTTACAAGGCTAATATCTCATTTTTACTTTAATACCTCCATAGAAATTTCTTGGGGCTGCCGGTTGGTAATACCTGCCTCCAAATGCATTGAGGTCATTGCCTAAACTGTATTGCTCATCCAGAAGATTGTCAGTACCTCCATATATTTCAAGCTCTAACTTGTTGCTGAGATTACCTCGCCAACCGATCCGGGCATTAAGTAAGTTGTAGCTGTCCTGCATCACTGTGTTGGCATCGTTTAAGGGAAGTTCACTTACAAACTGATGGGTCATATTAAGATAAAACCCTGATTGGGTTTCCAAATCCAACCTGTTGACCAAGTTGTTTTGAGGCACGCCTGTGAGCTTGTTTCCTGAAAAGTTTTCTCCATCGTTCACATAATCCTTGAATAAGAAGTGGTGAAATGAATAAGCATGTCCTAGCTTCAATTGCTGGAGCCAAGCTGTATTGCTTCGGATCAGGGAATAGTCAATTTGCGCTTCAATACCCTTTTGGTCTGTGGCTCCCGCATTTCTAAATAGTACTACCCCTTGCTCATTGGTATAGGTAGTAATGGTTTCATCTAATTTAAAGTAGAATGTACTTACATCTAAATTGATCTTGCCATCGCCATAATTACCACGGTAGCCCACTTCATAATTAATGCCTTTTTCTGCTTCCAGGTCCAAATTGATCGAGCCTTCATTGGTACGTACTTCATCTATGGTGGGAGGAGAGAAGCCGGCACTCATGCTTCCATAGAGTGCCGAAAAAGGATTGATTTTAGCCGAAAAGGCCAGCCTTGGCACCCATACGGGATTAAATTTTCTTTCGACCGCATAAGAGAGACCAGTGGAAGCATCTATATTTCGATTGATGTCAAAGCGGGAAAAGTTTTCGCTTAAAGCCAGTGTCATCAGCATATTTTTGGTCCAGTTGACTTCGATTTGTTGAAAGAGAAACCCTTGGGTGGTAATCAGGTCATCACTGAACCGCACTGTATCGGCCTGGCCATTTTGGTTGCCAAAGTTTTGTGCGCTAGTATTGGAAAACTGGTATTCTCCACCTACCAGCAAGCGAACAGGAAATTGTCCCCATTGATCATTTAAGGTAAACTTGGTTCTTCCGCCGTAGCCATACTGGGTTTCTTTTTTATAATCCAGGTTAAATGGATTTTCAAAATCTGTAGTTTGAATATAGATAGCACTTTTGTTGCTCCATTTGTCATTGAAATCATATTCATGTACAAAAGTACCATAAAGTGATTTCTGGCTGATGGAAGCATTTTGGGTTGCCGATCCAGGTCTAGTCTGTTGTGGGTTTTCTGCCACTTGCTCGGCTGTCAGTCCTCCGGGCAATTCATAAAAAAGATCCGAATACAACAGTTGGGTGGAGATGCTCTGTTTATTCGAGGGATAGAAATTTGCTCCTATATTGAATACTTTTCTGTCCAAGGCACTGTGGTCTCGGTAACCATCGGATTTTTGTTGGACGAAACTGGCATAAATGTCTCCATTTTCTAATAACTGTTCCATTCCAAGACGATACTTGAGCAAGCCATAATCACCTATTGCAAGATCTGCATTGGCACTATTTGCTTTAATTTTTTTAGGAGTGAAGCTGATTACGCCACCGTTGCCAGCTCCATAAATACTTCCAGCTGGGCCTTTGATAATTTCTGTGTTTTGGACATTGCTGAGGTCAAGGATATTAAGGGGCGTAGTCCCGTCCGGTGCGGTAAAGGGAATGTCATCCCAGTAGATTTTGACATTTCGCACACCAAAAGGTGCTCTCAAAGAACTACCGCGGATGGAGATTCTGTAACTTCCAGGAGCCCTTTCCTCCATCCTCACACCAGATCGCGTGTTAAAGGCATTGACCAAGGAGGTTTCATTGAAGCGATAAAGTTCCTTTTCATTCAGTTGGCTTACTGCTGCTGCCTGTTCCATTAAGCTGCGTGCTGACCCAAATGAAGAAACAACGACTTCAGAAAGACTATTGGTTTTTTTGAAAAGGCGAACTGTGTCTGTTTTTCCGGGTTCCAAATTTTTCCACAAGTCCTCATATGCTAAATGACTAAACAGAGCAGTAAGCTGATGATTTAAATTGGCTCTGGCCTGACCATTTTCATCAGCAATAAGCTTGGTCTGGTTGGACAGTCGCATGAGTACTCCTGGTATAGGATTTCCATTTTCATCATCCACAACAGTAATTACTGTTTGCGCAGAAACCATCATTGGAAACAAAACCATAAAGAGAAGGGCCAATACTTTTTTCAAAAATACCATGATGTAAACATAACCATATAAATGCTAACCAAAAGAAGCCAAAAGGACATTAATTTGTTAGCAATCTCCGAAGATCTTTGAATTTTTTATATAAATGGTTCAAGATCTATAATTGAATATTTTTGGATTAAGACTAGTGCTTCTGCCTTAATACATACAATTTTTGCAGTTATTTACTAAAAGTTTTCTAAAGCAGTTAAAATACATTCATCCTACTTTACAAATACTTATATTAGTAGATCAACCTTAAAACCCCATAATGAAAAAATATCTAGCATTATTGCTTCTGGCAGTTGCCTGTCAGAGCAAGGAAGTAGCACCACCTGCCCCGGTGGAACCAGTACCCTCAGAAAGACAATTAGTTTGGCAGGACATGGAATATTATGCCTTTGTCCATTTCAATATGAATACCTTCAACAATATAGAATGGGGAATGGGTGGTGAGGATCCTGATACATTTAACCCAACAGCGTTGGATTGTCGACAGTGGGCTAGAGTAGCCAAAGAGGCAGGGATGAAAGGGATTATTTTAACCGCAAAGCATCATGATGGTTTTTGTCTTTGGCCAACAGCCACTACAGATCATTCTGTGAAAAGCTCGACTTGGAAAGACGGAAAAGGTGACGTACTTCGTGAACTATCAGAGGCCTGTAAAGAATACGGTCTTAAGTTTGGTGTTTACCTATCTCCATGGGACCGGAACAATGAACATTATGGAACGCCAGAGTACATTGAGATTTTCCGTGCCCAGCTTCGTGAACTATTGACCAATTATGGGGATGTTTTTGAAGTTTGGTTTGATGGTGCGAATGGTGGCACCGGATACTACGGTGGAGCCAATGAAGAAAGAAGAGTAGATAAAAAAAGCTACTATGATTGGGAAAATACCTACAAAATCATTCGTGAGCTTCAACCCAATGCGGTGATCTTTAGTGATGCTGGACCAGATATCAGATGGGTAGGAAATGAAGAAGGGCATGCTTACAAAACCACTTGGTCAAACTTATTGCGTGATGAAATTTATGGCGGTATGCCGGAATATTCTTCTGAGTACTCTTCAGGTCAGGAAGATGGAACGCACTGGGTTCCTGCTGAGGTGGATGTCTCCATTCGTCCAGGCTGGTATTATCACGAATATGAAGATCATAAAGTGAAATCACTGCCTAAGCTTTTGGACATCTATTATGAGAGTATAGGCCGCAATGGTTCATTTCTACTCAACTTCCCTGTTGATAAGAGAGGTTTGATTCATGAACGGGATGTGGAGCAAGTGTTGAAGTTGGCTGAGAAAGTGAAGGAGGATTTTGCCAATAACCTGGCAAGTGCAGATCTGGATGTTTCAGCTACAGTGGAAAGAGGCCATGGCTTTGAAGCGGAGATGGTCTTGGATGATGATCCAGCAACTTACTGGGCCACAGCTGATGGAGAAGTCTCTGGGGCATTGACCATTTCATTTGGTGAGCCGACTACCTTTAATCGTTTTTTGGTTCAGGAGTACATCCCTTTGGGACAAAGGGTTAAAGCATTTACTGTGGAGGCCGAGACAGAAGGTGGTTGGGAGCAGATTGCTGATGAAACTACCATAGGTTACAAGCGGATTTTGAGATTTCCTGATGTGACTGCTACTGCAGTAAAGTTCACTGTAAAAGATGCGAAAGCTGCACCTACGATTTCAAAGGTAGCCATCTATAATGCACCGAAGGTAGTTTTAGCTCCTGAAATAAAACGAACAGTAGAAGGAATGGTGAGTTTGGAAGTGCCTGACCAAGGAGTGGATATTTATTATACCACTGATGGCAGTGACCCTTCCGAAAGCTCTAACAAATATGAGGGAGCGTTTGAAATCAAAACTGCCCATACGGTCAAGGCCATTGCTGTGGACAAAGCAGCTGGAAAAGTAAGTGAGCCTAGCAGGGCTGATCTGGATTTGGCCAAAGCCAACTGGAAAGTTGTGAATGGTGGAGAAAATACAGAGCAAGCAATAGATGAAAATGATTACACCAATTACATCAGTGAAAGTGATGAGATAGTGATCGATTTGGCTGAGGAAGTAAGCTTAAAAGGCTTTACCTATATGCCTATGCAAAACCGCTATATGTCTGGCGTGATTTCTCATTATGATTTTGCCGTGAGCACAGATGGTAAGCGTTGGAAAACTGTCAGCAGTGGAGAGTTTGGAAACATTGCCAACAGCCCAATAGAGCAGAAAATAAGCTTTGATGCCGTCCCAGCTAGGTTTATCAAACTAAAGGCTACTAAGACCTTGGATGGAAAAGACGCCTCCTTTGCGGAGATCGGTATAATTACGAAATAAATAAAACTGGTTTATATACTTAACCGCTCTCAGATTTTATCTGGGGGTGGTTTTTTTTATTTTAGCCATTTATAAACATCTAATAAAAAGGAGCTCGTTTTGTAAAAACGAAGAGATTTAATAAATATCACCTGTTAATAAAAAAATATTCAATATTAGTTTGTGTTGTTTTTGTGCAAATATTAAGGACTTTGCCTAAATATAGAATATTTTTTTTGAAAGAAATGTTCATCAACCTTTCTACATCTTTCTTAATTTTTCTAACATTATTTTTGAGACAAAATTTTTTTAAAAGAGATTTGAAAACCAAGAATCACTAATGTGGTTTTTTTTTTAATCTATCTATATTAAGTTTGGAACTAATTCGTGCAAGGATCCTTTCGAATTTTTTAGAAAAAGGCTACTAAAAAGCTTTTTTGACAAACACTTAAATTTTAAAAATTATTTAAATCAACCATGATTATTAAAAAGAAACCACGCTTTTTAGCTGTGTGTATGCTAATTCAATTTTTAGTTTTTAGCTGTACTACACTTGATCAAAAGATCTAAAATATTGAAGCTGGAATACATTACCAATATACAGTTCAAGCAAAAAGTGAAGAATGTGGAAATGCTTACTTGAATTATTATGATGATCCAGATTCATGGGTTACTGGAGCAAATTATGGAGTAAAAATATTAATTAGTGAAGATGACAACTAAATTTAAAAAAACAGCACTGGTATTGTCTTTAGTAGGATTAGGCTTTGTATTTAATAATGCAAAAGCTCAAAGTTCTACTGATTCAAAAAAAATAGAGTTTTCAATTGGACCTTCATTCCATTCTAATAGTTTAAATGAAGATGCGTATTATGACTTTAAAATTCCGAATAAGGTATTAACTCCAGAAAATGAAATTCTAAATGGAGTGAATTTGAAGGTTAGCCTTCCTACAAAGAGGGATTATCTTGACCTTATAGTTGGAACAATTTATGAATGGGGAGCTTCTTCAATAGGTACCTATAGTTCAAACACCTCGAACGATTATAAGATAAATGGAGGAGGGGTTTATGCAGGTATAAGCCCAAAATTAAATGGAGAGCACTTTGGATTGACGTCCGAATTTGCCATTGGCGTCTTTAGTTACAAGGAAACTATCGTGGCTTATAATGATAATTCATCAGAATCTAGTGTCGACATTTATGATAGAAGAAATTCTCAAGGATTAGGGGCCTTAAGCTCCATAGGATTTTATGTAAAATTTGGGAAACTAGGTATTAACCCTAATTTAAATGCAATATTTTCAGGGGGAAATAATGCTAGTTTTACATTTTATGGGTTTACAGTTCCCTTAACATATACACTATAATCAGTTCATAAAGCGGAGCAAATTTTGCTCCGCTTTATGAATTAAAATAGCAGGTCAACTAATCCTACTCCAATTGACTGCGTGTTTCTTCTGGTTTTTGATTTGCCTTAAAACCATGGCATTTTGTGGAAGCTGTAGATTTGGGTCTTCCTGGATAAGTGCTTGAGCAGCATCCCTGGCCATGGTCAGGATAGGAGCGTCTTTGCTGAGGTCTGCAATGAGCAGGTCGGCTACCCCACTTTGTTGGGTGCCCATCAGATCGCCCGGTCCGCGAAGTTTGAGGTCCACATCAGCAATCTCAAAACCGTTATTGGTCCTTACCATGGTATCCAGCCTTACACGGCTATCCTTGGAAAGTTCATATTTGCTCATCAGGATACAGTAAGACTGTTCTGCTCCCCGGCCAACCCTGCCGCGAAGCTGGTGGAGTTGGGATAAGCCAAAGCGCTCTGCATTTTCAATGACCATGACTGAAGCATTGGGTACATTTACTCCCACTTCAATCACAGTGGTGGCTACCATGATTTTGGTTTCGTTCTTTACAAAACGTTGCATCTCAAATTCCTTATCGGCAGGTTTCATATTGCCGTGGACGATGCTAACAGGATATTGGGGAAAAGCCCGACAAATACTTTCATAACCATCCATCAGGCTTTTGAGGTCCATTTTTTCAGAGTCTTCGATCAATGGATAGACCACATAGATTTGCCTGCCCAATTCGATTTCCTTTTTCATAAAACCAAAGACTTTCAGTCGGTCTTTGTCAAAGCGATGGATAGTTTGGATAGGCTTTCTTCCTGCGGGAAGCTCATCGATAACCGAGATGTCCAAGTCTCCATATAGTGTCATGGCCAAGGTTCTTGGAATGGGCGTAGCGGTCATGACCAAGACATGAGGATAGTAATTTTTGTTTTTAGCCCAAAGCTTGGCGCGCTGTGCTACTCCAAAGCGGTGCTGCTCGTCTACAATGGCCAGTCCTAGATTTTGAAACTGCACCACATCTTCTAACAAGGCATGTGTGCCGATCAGGATATGCAATTGCCCATTCAAAAGCTCCCCATGGATCCTTTTGCGCACTGATTTTTTGGTAGAGCCAGTCAAAAGATCAATACGCAGCCCCATCATATCAGCAAACTCCTTAAGTCCTTCAAAGTGTTGTGTGGCCAAAATCTCAGTAGGGGCCATTAGACAAGTCTGTGCTCCAGAGCTGATGGCGATCAGTGCACAGATAAAAGCAACAATGGTCTTGCCACTGCCCACATCGCCTTGGATAAGCCGGTTCATCTGCTTGCCAGAGCGCATGTCATTATAGGATTCGCGGATGACTCTTTTTTGTGCATTGGTAAGGTCAAAGGGAAGATGGTCTTTATAAAATTGGTTGAGCAGCTCAATTTGTGTGAGTACTTGTCCTTTGAATTTTTCAGTTCTGGTCAATTTTAATTTGAGAAGCCTTAGCTGCACGAAGAAGAATTCCTCAAATTTTAGCCGAAATCTGGCCCTTTTTAGCCTTTCTGGATCGTCGGGAAAGTGAATTTGCTTTAGGGCATCCTTTTTGGCTGTTAGGTTAAAACGACGTAAGACATCGTCAGGTAATGTTTCCTGAATTTGTGGATATGCATTTTGGACCAAGGTGGCCATAATTCTGGAAATACCTTTGCTGTCCAGGTACTTTACCCGAAGTTTTTCTGTTGTAGGATAAACTGGTTGAAAAGAGCTTTTTTCTTCTTGGGCTGTTGTTAAAGGTTCCATTTCAGGATGGGCAATGCTAAATTTGCGGCCATACTGGTTAGGTTTTCCAAAGAAAATATAAATGGCTCCGGGCAAGAGTTTTTTGGCGACCCATTGGATGCCTTTGAACCAAGTAAGTTCCATCTCGCCAGTATCATCTTCGATGTAGGCGACCAATCGTTTTTTTCGGGCCAAACCAACTGTTTCCAGTTGTCGGACTTTAGCAATAACCTGAACGTGTTCCAGGTTCCCATTGATTTGGTTGATTTTGTAGAATTTTGTGCGATCCTCATACCGGAAAGGATAGTGTTGAAGAAGTTCTCCAAATGTAAAAATATTAAGTTCCTTATTGATCAAGGCGGCTTTTTGTGGTCCTACGCCCCTTAGAAACTCAATTTTGGTATCAAAGAATCCCGGCAATGTACTCCTTTCTTGGTGTCAGTTTAAATTAGGCCACAAATTAATTTTTAATCGTGTGAAAAGCTATAGATGTTAGCGATTATTGGCAATTCTCTATATATGCTGGACTATTTAGCTAAGGTTATTGCTGTGCTCACTTATACTTTTTTAATAGAATAAGTAAGTTGACTTTACCTTAAAGATTCGGCATAGTTACTTTGCTGCAAGACATCTTTGACAGGCAATTCATAGATCTCTTTCCATGAATCTTTGCCATGATTTTGGACATAGCTTTCTATGATCCTAAAGCCAAGCCAGTAAAATAATGTTTTGGGAGCACCCATTTCTTTTCCCAATTGACGCAAAGGGTCGTCTTCACCGGATTGAAAGAAATATGGTGCACATTGTTCATATATTTCCCTTTCATGATCAAGATACCATTGCCAATCGGCTTCACTCATCTGCTCTACGGCTTGTGCTTTTGAAATTCCTCCATCGAAATAGCGATAGGTGTAATAACAAGCAAAGCCTTCATCAATGCATAAACGCAGGGGACTGTCTTTGTCAGGGTCATTTGCACGGGTAGGCTCATAAATGAAATGGTTCAGTTCATGCGGAATGCCTTCTTTTACCATGTTGATCACATCGAAATTACTATCCAAAAGGTCAAGGATAAAAGCATCATTTTCCATTCCCCCAAAGCCGATTCCTTCTACTGGGGACAATATGATACTCAGTTTTACATTTTCAGGGCTTCTTCCAGTCAGTCTTTTTAATCCTGTCAAGCTTGCTTTAAGTGTAGAATCAAAATTTACTTCAAGTAACTGATCTATTCTTGATTCAATTGTATCCGAGTGATCTTGATAGATGTCTTTGTTCCAACTGATCATTCCTGCTTCTGTGGAAAATCGGACAGAATCAAAAAGTACCCCATAGAGTTCCTTCCAGATTTTAGGATGTCTTTCAAAAACCTTTTCGATGACCATGGTGCTGTCATAGCTGTTTTCGCGGTGGGCCAGGATTTGATACTTGAAAAGGTAATAAATGGTGATGTCATTTATTTTGATACTGTCTGGCAGGTGTCTTACACGGTCAAAAATATCTTCTGAAACGCTTTCTTGCCTGGCCTTTTGACAATGTGTAAAAAGTATGATGGATAAAGAAACAAGGAATAGAGACTTTTTCATAACATAAATTAAGGTTCACTTATGAGTAAGTCAAATGGATAGTGGTCAATTAGTGCATAAAAAAAGGGACCGAAGCCCCCTTTTTAAATCAATCAACTAATACATATTAAAATTCTCTGTATGGTGCATCCAATAGTGCATTGGCTTCTTCTTCTGCAAATCGGGCTGTTTTGGCATCCCAGTGAAGTGTTTTGTTCGGGAATCTACCGGCAATAGTTCCTAACAAAATAGTTTCCGTCAGCCTTGCTGCATAATCAAACGGAGCGCTGGTCTCATCTTTACCCAAGCAAGCATCCACAAACTGGTGGTAATGCTTTTCTCCTTCACTGTCATAATCTCTCACAGGCTGCCCAATATGTTCGGTGCCACTAAGATCCAATTCTTTATACTCACCATCTACAATTAGCTTAGGTAGTTGCATAAAGTGAGGAAGCAGTAGACGTCTTCCATCTTCACCAATAAACATGGCGCCTTGGCCAGGCAGTTCATCTCCATTGGGCAATTTCAAGTCTTTGTGCTTAGCAGGTGCTCCAGGGCCATCATACCATACCCATTTCAAGGTTTCGGTGGTATATGGGGTCTGAGGGAAAGTATAGGTCACTTCATTGTGCTCAGGGAAGCCAAATCCGGTTGGTTTGCGGCATTTGTTTTTGATGGTCATTGGGACATCAAGTTCCAGAGCATTGTAAGGAGTGTCAAAGATATGGACACCCATATCGCCCAAAGTACCACAGCCATAGTCCAATACTTTTCTCCAATTTCCTGTGTGGTAATAACCCTTTTTGTATTCTCTTTCAGGGGCAGTGCCTAACCATAAGTTCCAATCTAAAGTACTTGGTACTGGATCAGATCCCTCAGGAGCCTCTCCATCAAAGCCCCAGTTTTTAGGAGACCAAGCCCTAACGCACTTCACTTTACCGATGATTCCTTCACGGATTAGGTGTGTTGCTAGCTTATAGTCATAGAAGGAGTGTACCTGGATACCCATTTGGGTAATGATATTGTTATCTGCTGCAAATTTTTTCATTGCCCTTGCCTCTGTTACATGATGGGTCAAAGGTTTTTGGCAATAGACTGGTTTGCCTTTTTCCATGGCCAACATAGAAGCTGGGGCGTGCGTGTGGTCAGGAGTGGATACAATTACTGCATCGATTTCATCTGACATTTCTTTGAGCATTTCACGGTAATCCGCATAGGTTTTTGCTTTTGGGTGCATGGCTTTTGCGGTTGCCAAAGCGTTGCTGTCCACATCACATAAGCCCACTACGTCCACTAAGCTATGAGAAGCGATGGCTTTCAAATCTGCCATACCCATATTGGATATACCTATGTGTGCCGTACGGAGCCTTTTACCTTTTGCCATGGACCAAACTGATCCAGGAAGCATAGATACTGCGGCAAGCGCTGCCGTATTTTTAAGAAATGTTCTTTTTTTCATGGGGTACTGTTTATTTATATGGTTAAAGCCATTATTTTCTTCCGTAAATCTAACTTTTTGCAATAATATACCCAAGATACAAAAAAAAATAAGTAATCTAACTAGAGATAAGTAAAGTCTTTAAAGATTATTCTTTTGGATTAAAACCTTGATAAACCTGTCTTTTTCAGTGATAAAACTATAAAAAGTAGCTTAGCTCTAGTGAAAAAAATTGTTAAATACTCTTGGGTACAAAGAGGTAGTTAAATCCGGAGAGAAGATTTAAGGGTGGTAATATGGTCCTTTAGCTCGGTATTGAACGTTTTTACTGGACCTTTTCCAATAAAAGAGAGATAGATTTACGTTTGGTTTGGAGGGCTTGAAGCAAGAGTGCCTGGTTTTTAGAGCGATGCAAATTATGATCTTGGTAACTGATTGGATAATAGATATTGCCATTTAAATAGTCCGTAAGAAAGCGAAGTCCCATGATACAGGCCATCATTTCTCCTCCAAAAGGTAATGATTCCTTTTCTTCTGCCGATAGTTCTGAGTCCATGGCCTCGACAAAGCCTTGAAGCAAAGCTGCGTATTTGTCAAGGTCGATATCGATCTTGTCCCATTCGACAGAGCCTTCTTCTTCAGTGCAGGCCACTGTACGCACCAGGTCACCGAAATCATAAAAGACATAACCCGCCATAACAGTATCCAGATCAATTACAGCATTTATCTTGCTGAAGTCGTCAGAAAAGATGACATTGTTGATCTTGGTATCATTGTGTGTAACCCTAAGTGGAAGTGTTTCAACGTAATGTTTGTACTTCCTTACAAGAAGCACTTGCTTTTTATAAAACTCCACCATGTCCAATACTTCCCCAGACAGTTCAATTTGAGTGTTTTTGAGTGCCATTTCAAATTGTCGGTAGCGAAGGGAAAGGTCATGAAAACCTTCGATAACTTCTTCTAAGCCATCAGTAGTGATACCGGCACAAGCTTTAATGAATCCTCCAAAAGCTTGAGCGGCCAGGTAAGCTTGCTTTGGGTTTTCTACCTTGTCAATACATTTTCCCTCTACAAAGGGAAACAGCCTGTAAAAGACGTTTTCATGGTCAGTAAATAACTTTCCAGCAGTAGTGCGCATGGGAAGGGGCAAGTTAAACTCCAGGTTTTTTCCATGGAGGTGGGTTTTTACTTGCTGTAAATTACCTGCGATGCGGTCTGGGAAAGGAAAGACTTTTCGATTGAAGCTTTGAAGAATATATTGCTGGGAAGGAATATCCACTAAAAAAGTTTTATGAATGTGACCGGAGCCATATTTTTTAACCTCAGTAACTTCCTCTTCCTGTCCATAGTGCTTCAAAAGCTGACCTATTACCGCATTCATATTCAATTCAATCATTAGTTTGATAACGCCTTAAGTTTACTAAAAGGTCAGCTCTGCTTACCATTTCAAATTTAAAGTACAACCTGAAATTTATAATTCAAAAGAATTTGAAACATTTTATTGCGTAAACCGAACGCAAAAATAAAAAATAAGCGTATTAATATATGTTTTCGTCAATATTTATTTTCTTTGGGAAAATTAAAGTTAAGTTAACAAGATTTCACTTTTTGTAATTCATGAATAATTGAATACATTAGTGAAATTTATTTCAAAAGTGCGTTTTATTAAATGTAAAATTTTATAAAACTTCATTTAACAGCTTAAACGCACCCAAAAAAAGTAAGTTACCGATTTTACTAAATCACTAAATACATTAGGATATTATGAACATTTCTCCAATTGACTGGGGCATTATTGCGGCCTTTTTCATCATTTCCTTGCTGATAGGCGTGTTTACATCAAAATCTGCAGGTAAAAGTTCTAAGGACTTCTTCTTATCTGGCAGAAGTATGCCATGGTGGCTTTTGGGTGTTTCCATGGTTGCTACCACCTTCTCAGCGGATACCCCTAACTTGGTTACGGATATTGTAAGGAATAATGGTGTCTCTGGTAACTGGACTTGGTGGTGTTTCCTATTGACCGGTATGCTTACTGTGTTTGTTTATGCCAAACTTTGGAGAAGGTCTGAAATCAATACTGATTTGGAATTCTATGAATTAAGGTATGGAGGCAAAGCAGCGGCTTTTTTAAGAGGTTTTAGAGCAATCTATTTGGGAGTTTTCTTTAACGTGATGATCATGGCCACCGTCTCTTTGGCAGCTATTAAGATTGGTGGGGTGATGCTTGGACTAAGCCCAGTGCAAACTTTATTGATTGCTTCAATTGTGACAGTTGTGTATAGTTCTTTGGGTGGCTTAAAAGGGGTTTTGTTGACTGACTTCTTCCAGTTCTTCATTGCCATGGCCGGTGCAATCGGTGCTGCAATCTATATTTTGGACCTTCCTGAAATTGGATCTTTGGACAACTTGTTGGCTCACCCAAATGTGTCTGACAAGTTATCTTTTCTTCCTGATTTCAATGACATGAACTTGGTGATTCCTTTGTTCTTGATGCCTATCGCAATCCAATGGTGGGCAACATGGTACCCAGGTGCTGAGCCAGGTGGTGGTGGTTATATCGCCCAAAGGATGCTTTCTGCCAAAGATGAAAAGAATGCAATTGGAGCAACCTTATTCTTCAATGTAGCCCACTATGCGCTTCGTCCTTGGCCATGGATCATCATTGCCTTGGCTTCATTGGTGGTATTTCCGCAGATCAGTGATATGAAGGAAGCTTTCCCACATATTCCTGCGGATAAATTGGGAGATGATTTGGCTTATTCTGCCATGTTGACCTACTTACCAACTGGATTGATTGGTATTGTATTGGCCTCTTTGATTGCAGCGGTAATGTCTACTCTTTCTACACATTTGAACTGGGGATCCTCTTATGTGGTAAATGACTTCTACCAAAGATTTGTAAAGCCTGATGCTTCTGATAAGGAGTTGGTTAATGTGGGGAGAATCTCAACAGTGGTATTGATGGGCTTGGCCGCTCTACTGGCTTTGGCCTTGTCCAATGCACTTGAAGCGTTTAATATTTTGCTTCAGATTGGTGCAGGTACTGGATTGATCTTTATTTTAAGATGGTTCTGGTGGAGGATCAATGCTTACACGGAGATTTCAGCGATGATCATATCATTTATTGTGGCCATCTTCTTTGAGACCATCAACCCTAAGTTTGGTATCATCAATATTCCAGAAGGAATGGAGTATTTGAAGCTACTTTATGGTGTCAGTGTGACCACGGCCACTTGGGTGATCGTTACCTTGGTGACCAAACCAGAAAATGATGAAATCTTACTTTCTTTTTATAAAAAAGTGAAGCCGGCAGCCTATGGTTGGAGAAAATTATTGGATAGGTATCCAGAGGTAGAAGCAGAGCAGGGACAGTTGCCTTTCGAAATAGGTTTAATGGTGACAGGTTCGGTAGCAATTTATTCTGCCTTGTTTGCCATAGGATTCTGGCTATATGACAATACCATGTCAGCTATTATTGCTTCAATCGTGAGTGCTTTGGCCTTCACTATTTTGATCAGAAGCTGGAGCAAGATCAAGCTGTTTTGACACGCCAGATTTATAATCGGTATTAACTAAGCCGTCCATTTGGGCGGCTTTTGTCGTTTCTGTCGGATGTTGGTCTGAAAAGTTTGATTTAAAATTTTATTATCATCATTGAAGATGATATGAGCGGGATGATTCGGGTTGTTATGGTCTTGCTTAGGTCAAAACAGCGAAAGTTGACAAAATGGCTGCTGATGGCTTGAGCTTTAAAAATGTGCATTTGACGGCCTGCTCTTGCAGTTCTAGCTAAAATCAATTTTAGCAGGTCGTTACCCACAAAATACTGGTGCGGCAGAGCTCCAAACTGAGCTTCCTTTGGATATGAAGTCTCTTCCCGAATTTCTGAAGACCCAAGGCTATGATTATGAGGCACACAAGCAGATGGTTTGGTCTGGAAAATACCTGTATATTCTAAATTCCAGGCTTAAAATTCCGTAGTCTGGTCCATTGGATGTAGTGACCAGTCCTTCTATCAGGATTTTGAAGCGCTTCATAAAGCAGGCGAGATGCCGGCCATTCAAGTAGATATTTTTGTGACACCAAGATCTTCTGAAGAATTCTATGATATTGCAAATGATCCTTTCCAGCTTTATAATTTGGCAGTAGATTCTGTCTACCAAAAGATTGGGCAGAAATCCACCAAGTGTTGCTTGAGTGGCGGTAGGAAACAGGAGATAACACTCCAAAAGACCTCACCAAGAGTTGGTATGAATCGCTGATTCCAGAATATATATGCTGCAATCTGGAGTCCGGGAAGAAATGCGTGGGTCAGCCAAAAATGCAACTCAAGTCAATCAAAAAGGTCCATTCAATTAACTGATTTTAGATAATTGACTCAAGGTTTCCAAATTTTAAGCTGGGAGAGCTCACCATAATTCCCCAAAAATCCAATCGCTAGAAAAGGATAGTTTTGGATGGCAGGATGGTTAAAGACAAAGGTCTCTCCATCAAAAGAGCCACTTGTCCGTAGGTTTTCCACCAATTCCCATCTACCAGCATTATTGTAGCCATAGAGGACTACTTCTTTAGAGAGATAGGCATTGGAAATTTGCAACTGAAGTCCCCTGGCGGAAAGGTGTTTGCTGCTGATCTGAGGCTCAATATTGGACATGACATCAGAAAGGACCTTTTGGGAAGGTGCCAAAGCTGGACTGGCATATACATTTTGAAGGAGCAAATTGGCCACATCCCGGTTGTTTCCCATCAGGGAGCGGGCACGGAAAAAAACATTGCCTTCTATTCCTGGGATTGTACGTGCATAGGCCACTTGATTGGGTAGCTCAAAAGTACTTGTCCACGCTTCATCTCCATCATTCCGTACCTTGTAGGATCCGTTTCCGATATAGATAGGGGTATCTTGAGCCTTATCGGACCACCACTTCAGCAGCGTTCGGTAGGAAGCAGCGTCATGGTCCATACTCCAGTATACTTGAGGTGCGATGTAATCCACCCAACCATTTTTTATCCATACCAATGGATCTGCGTATAGATCATCATAGTTAGTTTGACCTGCTTTGGTGGCAGAGCCTCTTGGATCCTGAGAATTATTTCTCCAAACCCCAAATGGGCTTACACCAAAAGCTACCCAGGGCTTTTCCGAATCAATTATTTCACTTGTTTTCCGGATCAGTTGGTCCACATTTTGGCGGCGCCAGTCGGCCAAAGAGCTCCCTCTTCCATATTGGCGATAGGCATTTTGATCTGCAAATTCTTGCCCTTTGATCTTGTAGGGATAGAAGTAATCGTCAAAGTGGATGCCGTCCACATCATACTTTTGAACGATTTCTTTGACAATGCTTGCGATATGGTTTTGGACTGCCGGAAGCCCGGGATTATAATAACGCTTGGTACCATAGGTTATCATCCAGTCAGGGTGACGGAAGTAATCGTGTTTTGGGCTCAACTCTTTGGTGTCGAGGTTGAAGGTTGCACGGTAGGGGTTCAGCCAAGCATGAAATTCCATTCCCCTTTCGTGGGCAGCTTGGATCATCCATTTGAGTGGATCCATGGAGGTTTTTGGGGATTGTCCTTCTTTTCCAGTTAAAAATTTGGACCACGGGGCCAGGTCAGAAGGGTAAAAAGCATCACCTGCTGCCCTTACTTGAACAAATACAGCATTGAAATTGCGCTGGTGATAGAAATCCAAGATTTGCAGGAAATCCATTTTTTGTTTTTCGAAACTGTCATTTCCAGAGCTAGGCCAGTCAATATTAGCCACGGTGGCAATCCAAACGCCTCTCATTTCCCTGGAAGGCGCAGTAAATAACGGTAAGGTCTCAGGTTGATCCGAAGGGGTAGCAACAGTATTTTCTCTTGAATGACTTATAGGTGGAGCCTCTTGAGGAACTGGGGCGTCATTCGGCTGATGGATTTTTTTTGACCCCGCGCAGGAAGCGAATAAAATCAGAAAAGCAAAATAGCTTATGCTTTGAAGTGAAAATTTCATGGAGTTATGGTCAAGCTGGTTTAGAATAAGCCATTAATAAACAAAAATCAGTCCTTAGTTTTGAATTTAAGGGTGTTGATCAAATGCATCATGTCGCTTTTGATGTATTCAATGACAGGTGCCAAGGAATCATTTTTCACGGCTGTATTAAAATATAGGGCTCCTCTTAGAAAATTACTGGTTGAATCGGTCACAAAAAACTGGAATTGGGTGGGCACTTCCCCGCTTAACTCGGCAACCACTCCTGTATAACCTTTTGGTGTTCTGATCACACCTTCCTCTATGCTGTAGGCTTTTACTTGGTGTTTCGCGGTTAAGTTAAAGGCATCATCCAAATAGCTTTTCAAATTGTTTTGGTTGTTGTTGATGGCCTTATAAGTAAGGTGAACTTTTGCGCCTAAAGTAGGATAGCTGATGTTGATCCAATTTTTTTCTTCAAGATTAAAGGAATCCATCTCAACTGTGCTTATTTCAGGAAGGTCAAATTGATAAGGGTAGTTGTCATTTAGTTTTACAAATTCTTTTTGAGGTAAATCAATGCGGTTAAACCCCTTTGGTTTGGGTAAGTAGGTTTTGTCGCAGCTCACTATCACGAACAATATAATCCAACAAATATTCCTGAATTTCATATCCCCAAAGATAGAAAATAGATAAGATACTCTTCTTTAATGCCTATTATTTTGCCACATATCCTACGTTTTATGATTAAACTTCACGAAATTAGGTGCTTAACCAAAACCTAAAAACCATGACCAAGATTTTCAAAACCCTAGTTTTAGTGTTTATTCTAAGCACGTCCTCTTTTTATGCCCTACAGGCACAGACCACCCAAGAAGAGTTTTTGGCCAAATGGAATACCATGAAAGGCTATACAGTTGAGATATTGGAAGCTATTCCCGAAGACAAGCTTGGGTTTAAGCCTGTTGAAGAAGTGAACAGTTTTGGCGAAATGGTCATGCACTTAGCTGGTGGAAACGTAATGATGGCCAAGAATTTTCTTGGAGGTGCTGACCCGACCATGGATATGGAAGGTGTCAGTATGACCAAAGCAGATCTAAAAAAAGCTGTGGAATATTCTTTCGATTATGTTGCAGAAACCTGTAAGGGACTTTCTGAAGATGAACTGGCTGAGCAGATAGAAGTATTTGGTGGGGCAATGATTACCCGCCGTCGAGCTGAAAACCTAATAGATAGCCATGGTATCCATCACAGGGGCAATTTAGTAGTTTATTTAAGGCTAAATGGCATTAAACCCCCGCAGTTCCGAGCCTGGTAATTTCCCTACAGCTTAAAGAAAAAGTCCCTGAATCGTTAGCCATTCGGGGACTTTTGGGTTTAAAAAGGGTTTATTGTTTTTGGTTGAGATTTTTTAAGAAATTGATCAAAGCTGTTTTTCCATCAGGGTCAGCATCCCAAACGGGGCCTGTGTATAATTCATTTCTGACCAAAAATTTGATATAATATTTAACAACGATCCTATTTGGATCTTCAATGTTTGTGGAATTCAAGCCCATGCTTTCCATCAAGTCAGCTTCCCTGCCTTCCACTCGCATCAATACAAATTGGATCCGGTCTTTGATTAGGGCATCAGCGGATCGGATTTCTGTTAGAAAAACCGTTTCATAAGGATAATATTCTTTCAAAATGTTTTCCAAACTTGCTTTTTCAGCCCTTTGTGCAGCGAGGATCTGGTCAGAAGATTTTCCTAACAAGTCATAGCGAAACTGGGTCAATAAAGCGGCTTCACCAGAAGCTCCTGATAAAGGAATGCCTAATTTGAAGACATCCAGGTTGAGAGGGTTTTTGGCAATGAACCTTGTTGAAGCAGGTAGGCTTGGCCCTTGGTTTCCTGATGGGCTGCTGCTGTTTTCACCACCTCCTACCAAGGGAGGCAAGAAGGCTGGAACATCGAGAGCCATCAGGTTTTTTGAACGTAGTCCTTTGCCTGCCGCAATAAGGTTTTCATTGAGGACACTTATTGCTGAAGCATTCAATGACCAATGGTTTCCGGCTTTGATCAAATTACCATTTCCAGAAAATTCCATGATGTTGACAAAGAAATCTCCGGAGCTTTTGCGGGTAATGGTGACAATATTTCTGACCATTCTTTGCTCAAAGTTTTTAGCATAGGCAGCTTGGATTTCCTCGGATAAAATCACTTCCTCTAATTCATAATAGGCAATTGGGTCACCGCCTGTTTCCACCAATGCTGGGTGGATGGTTTCAGCGATTTCTTTCCATTCCATGATGGGCTTGGCATCAGGGGCGCAAGAGATCAGCACTACGGCTTTGCCGTCTAAAAAGTAATCTGGTAATTGACTTTGGCCGAATGTTTGAAATGACAGCAGCAGAGTGAAAAATAAGGCCGAAATATATTTCATAGATAATTGATCGTTCCAAAAGACTAAATTAGTATTTTCACCGATATACTTTATGCATATCAACTGTTAATCCCATGAGAACGCCAAAAATCCTCATTTTAGTACTTTTCATTGCTTCTTCAGGCTTATTGTCTGCCCAGGAAATCGATAGGGCACAACTGATGCAGGATTTCGTATATCTTGCTTCAGATGATTTAAAGGGAAGAGCTGTGCTTAGTGAAGGCAGTAAGAAAGCGCAGCAATTGATCAAAGAGCGCTTCAAAGCACTAGGTTTGACCAGTCAATATGAGGACTATACCCAGCTGTTTGATTTTGGAAAAGATAAAAAGGTGGAAAATGCTGCCAATATAGTTGGTTTTATCCCAGGTGTAGAAAGTGAAAAAATTATTGTGGTTACCGCTCATTATGACCATTTGGGAGAGCGCGATGGAAAAATTTATAATGGTGCTGATGATAATGCTTCAGGTACAGCAGCCTTATTGGCAATGGCAGCCTATTTTTCTCAAAACCATCCTCAGCATTCTATGATATTTGCTGCATTGGATGCGGAAGAAAGGGGACTTCAAGGTGCCAAAGCTTTGGTTCGTGATTTTCCTTTTCCTTTAGAGCAAGTGAGTTTGAACGTCAATATGGACATGGTAAGCAGAAACGACAAGAACGAAATCTATGTTTCTGGGACACATCATTATCCCCAATTAAAATCTCACTTGGAAGCTGCTGCCAAGAAGTCAACCGTAAAGTTGATGTTTGGTCATGACTTACCAGGCTCTGGACATGATGATTGGACAAGTGCTTCTGATCATGCAGCTTTTCATGCTGAAAAGATTCCTTTTGTTTACTTTGGCGTAGAAGACCATGCCGATTATCATAAGGATTCGGATACCTTCGAAAAGGTGGACCAAGATTTTTATTATAATGTGGTAAAGTTAATTCTGGATGCCGCGATCGAGTTGGATCAAAACATAAATTAAATTTTCTGGTAATTAATCATTATTTAATTAATATCTTGACGATTAGTAGCTACTAATCGTTTTTTTTATGTCTAAAAAGAGAATACTTTCGTTGGATGTGTTTCGTGGCATTACCATCTTTGCGATGATTTTGGTCAACAACCCTGGTTCTTGGTCTGCGGTTTACCCTCCTTTATTACATGCCAAATGGCACGGATGCACACCTACTGATTTGATATTCCCTTTTTTCCTTTTTATCGTTGGTGTGGCTGTTGAGCTTTCACTAGGGGGGCAATTAAGGAAAGGTGCAGAGAAGCAACAACTTGTGAGAAAGGCCTTCATCAGGTCGCTGAAATTGATTGGACTTGGGCTTCTACTCACTGCATTTCCTTACTTTGATTTGGCCAACTTGCGCTTTCCAGGTGTTTTACAGCGCATAGGGGTGGTTTATTTCATCAGTACTTTGATGTATCTCTATCTATCTCCTAGAACTATTTTGGCAACAGGCGCTGCTATATTGGTTTTCTATTGGATCTGTATGACGGTGATTCCGGTACCGGGAATTGGAGAGGCAAACTTGGAAGCGGGAACCAATTTGGCAGCTTGGATCGATCAGCAAATTCTAATGGGACACATGTGGTATCAAACCAAAACTTGGGATCCTGAGGGACTCTTTTCCACTTTGCCTGCCATTGTAACCTGTTTGTTGGGAATCTTCTGTGGAAAAGTACTTACGGGGAGCTCCGAGCATGGTACAAGACTAAAACAGTGGGTAACCTGGGGCCTAGCATTATTGATAGGTGGTTACCTTTGGTCATTTGTTTTTCCACTGAATAAGGCCCTTTGGACAAGCTCTTTTGTGCTCTACACTGCTGGATGGGCATTTTTAGGTTTGGCATTATGTTACTGGATTTTGGATGTAAAAGGTTGGAAAAAATGGTCACTGCCATTTGTGATCTATGGGATGAATGCCATTACCGTATTTTTTCTTTCAGGTATCATAGCAAAGTTATTTGGACTGATCAAGCTCAACTTGAATGGTGAAATGGTCAGTCTGAAATTCTTTTTACAAGAGGTACTTTTTAATGGCTGGCTGGAACCTAAAAATGCTTCTTTGGGTGGAGCTTTACTGATGATGGTCATCTTATTTATTCCTGCCTATTTGATGTGGAAAAAGAATATTATTATCAAGGTTTAACTTTGCATTCAGTATAAATGCTTGATATGTAGAGAAGTACAGCTTTTATTATGTAAGAGTGGATTTTTTTTCAAAAAAATGCTTTTGTTTTAAAAAATACCTACATTTGCTTTCTATGAATAGGAAAAGCAGACAAAAGAACTTATTGCACCAAAGGATGACTGTCCTTTTGGTGGCTCTATGCTGCTTTTTGATTTCTAATTCGCATTCTTTTATCAACCTGCAAGATGATGATTGTGACTTGACCGAGCAGGTTCAAGATCACGATGATGATCAAGATCAGGATCATCAGACTTTTTTGGATGTAGCTACTGATGCGGTAGTGGTTCCTTTTGCTAGCTTGGTGGCTGAAAACACCATGCAATTGATTTATGAAATTGTGGGTTTTGAGGAGCAAATCGTCAGACCACAGGCCTCAATGGCCAAATATCCAAGTCATTTTTTAGAAGTTCTCTTGGAGCGAATCATGGCTCCAAATGCACCGTAATTAATTCCACTTTTCTATCATCTTCAGCTTGGCTTTAAGCCAGGTTTCTACAATTGTAATCAATCAACAAATTATATTTATTTAAGTAAACCATGCAAAACAAAGGGATCATTGTGTTCTTGACAGTGGTGGTTACGGCTTTATGCTTGTATTATCTGTCATTTACCTACGTATCAAGTAATGTCCAAAAGGACGCAGTTGCCTATGCAACAGATGCAAGTGGCAATTTAGATTATGCCAAAAAACAATCTTACCTCGACTCCATCTGGAGAGAGCCTGTTTATAACTTCCTTGGCCTAGAATATACATTCAAAGAAGTTAAGGAAACTGAACTAGGATTAGGTCTAGACCTTCAAGGTGGTATGCACGTGACATTGGCAGTTTCGCCAGTGGAGATTGTGAAAGGTTTGGCAGGAAACAGCCAAAATGAAGCATTCAATGCATCTGTGGAAGAAGCTGAAGAGCAATCCAAAACTTCCAATGAAAAGTTTGTGGACTTGTTTTACACTTCTTGGAAAGACAAATCAGGTGACAAGCAGTTGAACACCATTTATGCTACTGCTGCAAATAGAGGAAGAATCTCTTTGGAGTCTTCTGATAGTGAAATTCTTGAGATCATCGATAATGAGATCGAAAACGCCATCGAGCGTTCTTTCAATATCCTGAGAACTCGTATTGACCGTTTTGGTACTTCCCAGCCTAATATCCAACGTATCCAAGGTACTGGTAGAATCCAGATTGAATTGCCAGGTGTGGATAACCAAGAGCGTGTAAGAAATTTATTGCAAGGAGTAGCTAAGCTACAATTCTGGAGAGTTGCTGAGATCAATGAATACCAAGGTGTATTGCAAAGCATCAACTCAGCACTGGTAGCTGAAGCAAGAGCAAAAAAAGGAACTGTAGAAACTACAACTGAAGAAGGTGAAGTGGTAGAAGCTGATTCTACTTTGACTGATCTGGAGCGTCAATTGGCAGATGGTGGTGAGGGTGCTGACTCCCTTTCTTCTGAGGTGTCTCCTTTATTCTCTCTATTGAAAGCCAATTATGGTTTGGTATATGAAGTAAAAGATACGATTGCCATCAATAGAATTCTTAAGAGAGATGATATCAAATCTTTGATCCCAAGAGACCTGACCTTTATGTGGTCAGTGAAGCCTCGTGAAGCAGACGATCTTGAACTACTTGAACTTCATGCAATCGAAACACCAAGAGGAACAGATCAAGCTCCATTGGAAGGTGATGTGATCACCGATGCCAAGCAAGTGTTGGATCAGTCTTCTAACCCTGCTGTGAGCATGAGCATGAATGCTGATGGTGCCAGAAAATGGAGAAAAATGACTTCTGAGAATATCGGAAGAAGAATCGCCGTAGTATTGGACAACTATGTGTATACTGCTCCTAACATTATAGGTGAGATTCCAAATGGTCAATCAGAGATTACGGGTAACTTTACCATGGAAGAAGCCAAGGATTTGGCAAATATCTTGAAATCAGGTACACTTCCTGCTCCGACCAAAATTGTAGAAGAAGCCATTATCGGCCCAACTTTGGGTAAAGAAGCTCAGGCACAAGGTGTCAACTCTATGGTTGCTGGTTTGGCGATCGTAGTATTGTTTATGATCGCTTACTATGCCAAAGGTGGTTTTGTGGCTACTGCAGCATTGATCTTCAACATCTTCTTTATCTTGGGGATCTTGGCGCAATTGGGTACCGCACTTACTTTACCAGGTATTGCAGGTATCGTATTGACCATTGGTATGTCCATTGATGCAAACGTATTGATCTTTGAAAGAATCAAAGAAGAGTTGGCCGCGGGTGCTGGCTTGTTACAAGCCATCAACAGTGGTTATAACAAAGCATTCAGTGCCATCCTTGACTCCAACGTTACTACATTCCTTACTGGAGCTATTCTATATGCATTGGGTCAGGGACCTGTAAAAGGTTTTGCTATTGTATTGATGATTGGTATTGCCTCTTCATTCTTCTCAGCGGTATTTATCACGAGAGTGATTGTGTATTGGTTGAGCAAGAAAGGTGAACAAAGCAAAATCTCTTTTGCTACGCCATTCTCTAAGAACATGTTCAGCAACCTTAACATTGATTTCTTAGGTAAGAGAAAAGTAGCTTATTTGATCTCTTCAGGGATTATCATTGTCGGTTTGGCATTTGCTGTAATCAATGGCTTGAAATTCGGTGTTGACTTTACTGGAGGCCGTTCTTACATTGTAGAATTCAGCCAGCCTGTGGTTCCTTCTGATTTAAAAACAGGTTTGGATAAAGCCCTTGATGGTTCGGTAGAAGCCAAAACGTACGGAGCCAATAATGTCATTAAAGTAACAACTTCATACTTGATCAACGAGGACTCCGATGAAGCCAATAGCGAAGTGGAGACTAAGATTAGAGAAGGTATTGCTCAAGTAACTGGACTGGCTTATGTAGATGATGCTACTCAATTGAGCGACAGTTCATTTGCGATCACTGGCTCTTCTAAAGTAGGGGCTACGGTAGCTGATGATATCAAGAATTCATCTATGGAGGCGATGTTCTTTGCTTTGGTAGCAATTTTCCTTTACATCTTATTGAGGTTCCGTAAGTGGCAATATTCATTGGCATCTATCATTGCATTGATCCATGATACCTTGTTTGTAGTGGCGGCATTTGCGATTGCGAGTGCATTTGGCGCAACATTCGAGATCGACCAGGTATTTATAGCGGCGGTATTGACGGTGATAGGTTACTCTATTAACGATACCGTGATTGTATTTGACCGTATCAGGGAGAATGTGGCCAATAGAGGGACTTCTAAATTGGTGAAAATGTTCAATGATGCTATCAACCAAACGATGGCCAGAACCTTGATTACTTCATTCACTACTTTGATTGTAGTGATTGTATTATTGATCTTTGGTGGTGAGGTATTGAGAGGTTTCTCTTTTGCCTTGTTTATTGGTGTGTTGATTGGTACTTATTCATCCATTTATATCGCTACACCTATCGTAGTGGATTTGATGAAGAAGGAAATCGAACAAGAGAAAGAAGAAGCCAAAAAATTGGCTTAATTGATATAACTATATGTTAAGAAGGGGCTCTCCATTTGGAGAGCCCCTTTTTTGACTTTTTATAATGGATAAAACTATGTTAAGTTTTTAGACTTTTCAAGAGCCTCTGGATTTGTTTTTAGGCCCTCGAATTTGAATCTAAGTCACTGAAAATACCCCAATCACGGTATTTTTCTTCCTGCTCAAACCTACTATCTTGCCGTATTAGAAAAAGTCAATTTTGCACTGTCAAAGTGTAAAAACTAAATGTGTGTAAAGGAGTATTTATGAGTCAAACAGCATATTTAGGCGTTATCCTGAGTAGCTTAATCGGGAGCGTCATCTATTATTTCTACCAAAAACCAGCATATAAGAATACACATAAGATTTTATTACTTACCTTAGCATTTGTGCTTTTCTTGGAAGCAGCAGGTGCATTTACAGGGAGTAAAGGCATTAATAATGTGATGTTATACAATATCTGTGGTACTTATTTGCAAACATTTTTGCTGGTATCTTATCTAAAGTTGCTTGAGGTCAAAAAAGGAGCTAAGCGGAAGATCAATTTGGCATTGATGGGACTGTATCTTTGGGGGGTAATTAATTCCATTTGGATTCAGCCAATTGATAAGGTTTTCCAGTATTATAGCATGATTCCATTTGGTCTATTTATCTTGTTCTTGTCTGCAAGGTTTCTATATCAAGTGCTTAAGTTAAGGGTTTATGCAGATGCCAACATTGTAGCAGTTCCACACTTTTGGATTGTAACAGGTATTATTTTCTTTTATGTGGAGGCGCTGATTTTGTTTGGGGTTTATCACTGGAACCCTTCCATAGATTATGCGATTCTCAAGCCTTGGATGGGGCTAAACCGGGTAATGGCCGGGATTATGTACCTATCATTTGGGCTATCCTTTTATACACCATACCTGTTTTTGGAAAAGAATTATAATAAGAGGTAAGCCAACTTTAACTGCCAAGCCATAAATAATAATTCACCTAAACATTAAAGCGATGAGCAAGAAGAACGAAAAACTTACAAAAAAACAGTTTAGAAAACTTAGAAGAAAGTACGGAAAGGAAATTGGAAAAGGATATCCTGGAGTGAATAAGAAAGGCAAGGAAATTAAAGATCAAACCGAGTGGATTTGGTTTAGCCGAAAAGAAATTGAGGAGGTATTGTCCAAGACAGATGCTGAAAAAGGTGGGATCAAATTCTATTTCGGAGAATATGATGAGAGCTTTGAAAGTATTTTGGGAGAAGAATATGTGGGCAGATTGACCTTGGCGATGGTGCCATCAAACAAAGAAGGTGAAAAGGACTTTGTAGAGTTGGGAGTTTCCTCTATAGATAGGATGAGCCTAATGGCTGAGGAAGGTGAGGGAGATGGTGATGACGAAGAGGAAGATGCGTATAATTTTGGTAATATATGTCCTCCGACTTGTTAAAATCTGTATTTTAGCTCTTTATCAATACTAGGAGAAATGACTTTTAATTTATACCTGATTACGATATTGGTAGGAGCATTGATAAGCCTGTCAGCTTTAATTTTTAAAACTGACAGGCAATACAAAAAGGCCAACATATTAATTTTTTCTGTGCTTGCACTCGTGTTGATTCAGGAATATTTGTCAGAAGTAGTCAAAAATTATAGCGCAAACGGAAACAACCATATCATTTATAATATTTTTGGCATTTATCTGCTCAATTCACTTTATCTTATTTTTTTTAAAATGGTTTTCCGATCTGAGCTGATGAAGAAAAGGATCAATATTTCAATTGCATTTTTGTTTTTTTTCGGAATCATTGATTCCATTTTTTTTCAGCCAGTTACCAAAATTTTCCAGCATTATTTGCTTATCTATGGCAGTTTAATGATTATCCTGTATAGCATTTCTTTTTATTATAAGGTCTTTAATAGAAATGACTATATCAATTCCAATCTCTTATCCATTCCCTATTTTTGGATCATAACCGTGTTGTTTTTTTACTATTCCAGTACGTTCTTGATTTGGGCCAGTTTTTCATTTTTATTAAAGGCAGATTATCAAGCATTGGTGGTATCCTTGTTTGATCTTAATAGATTGATGGCAGGAGTAACCTATTTGGTAATGGGTTTTGCATTTTATGCTCCCAAAGTGTTTCAAGGAAAGTATTTTACGACTTAAGTTTGCGGTATGTCATCTGATCCAGCTCAGTTTGTATTTTTAATTACTTCTGGAGTATTGATTACTCTGGTAATGTGTGGTTTTATTGTGGCCATGGTACTTTTCCATCGCCAGCAGCAAATCCGTAATCGGCAGAAGATGGACCATATGAAAGCAGAGTATGAAAGGACAATCTTGGGTGTGGAGAAGGAGATCCAAGAGCAAACCTTGTCATTTATTGGGCAAGAGCTGCACGATAATGTGGGACAAATTCTTTCATTGACCAAGCTTACGTTAAATAATCCCGATCCAGAAAATTTCTCCGAAGGGAAGCGATTGATCAACCAAGCCATCAAAGAAGTAAGAACGCTTTCCAAGCGACTTAATTTGGATTGGGTGAAGGAGGTGAAACTTCTTGACTTTATTCAACAAGAACTTCAAAAGATTGAAAATTCGGGATTTTGCCAGACTCAATTTGATAGCAACATCACTGAACTGGAACTAGAAAAAGACCAAAAATTGGTACTGATCCGAATTATCCAAGAATGCCTCAATAACACCATGAAGCATGCTGAACCTAAGTTGATTACGGTTTCTTTGCAGCAAAAGAATGATTTCTTGGAGCTTATGATCAAAGATGATGGAAAAGGATTTGATGTGGAGGACAAGTCCAAAGGCATGGGGTTGCACAATTTGAAGTCTAGAATTGAGACCATTGGGGGAAACTTACAACTTTTTTCTAAAATAAATATGGGCACAGAAATCAAACTTTTATTGCCCTTTGCCTAGATTACTGTTAACTTAGTAATGAAAGACACCCAAGATAATGCGATTTGGCCTCATGTTAACGCATTAAATTACTTCATGTACCGTTTTCATGATATTGAATCATAATGCTTAGACTAGTTGTGGAAAAGTGATTTCTCTCAGGAAATGGATTTTATCGTTCGTGAACTTTCATATCCATTGGGAATTTCGAGATATTCGTTGGATAGTTGCGTGTATGGCTGCTTGACAGCTTTAGGTTTTACAGTTTTAGATATAAAAATATGATTCGCTTAGTTTTAGCAGATGATCATAAAATGTTTGCCAAGGGCATTGCTAACCTCTTAGAGAATGAAGAGGACATGCAAGTGTTGGACATTTTTACCAATGGTCGGGAAATGGTAGAGTTTCTCAAAAAGGAAAAAGTGGATGTCGTCCTGACCGATATGAATATGCCCGGCATGGATGGCTTGGGTGCTATCCAGCAGATCAACAAAGAGAAAATAAAGGTAAAAGTCATTGTACTTTCTATGTACGATGATGAGGATATTTTTAAAAAATGCCAAAAACAAGGTGTAGACGGTTACGTGCTTAAAGATGCTGACCCGGATGAGTTGATCTATACCATTAGAGAAGTTGTCGATGGGCATCATGTTATGCATTTTGAGCGAGTATTGAAGCAGGTAGATGAAGACCAGTATTATGATGCTTACAAACAGAAATTTAAGCTTTCGAGAAGAGAGTTGCAGATTTTATCTTTGATTAAGGAAGGCCATAATAACCAAGCCATCGCGGATGAACTTTTTTTGAGTGTTTATACGGTAGAGACCCACCGTAAAAACATCCACCATAAGTTGGGCGTAAATACAGCCATTGAGCTGATGAAGAAAGCCATTGAAATGAAATTATAGATGACAAACCCTATTAAAACCGGGCTTGTTGGTTTTGGAAGAGTGGCCCAGACCATGCATGCCCCACTTATCCATCAGCAGGAACTTTTGGATCTCATTGCTGTTGTTGAGAGAAATCACTCCAATTCCAAAGAAAAATATCCTCAGGTTACTGTTTATAGAAGTCTGGAAGAAATGTTGACCTCTTCAGATGTGGAATTGGTGGTGATATGTACCCCCAATGAATACCATTATTCCCAAGCAAAAATGGCCTTGGAAGCGGGAAAACATGTGGTAGTAGATAAGCCTATAACCGTTACTTCTTCAGATGCTGAGCATTTGGACGAACTGGCAAAAGAAAAGGGGCTTTTATTATCTCCATTCCAAAACAGGAGGTGGGATGGTGATTTCCAGACTGTACAGCAATTGATAATGGAAGGCACTTTAGGCAGGATTGTACATTTTGAGTCCCATTTTGATCGCTTTAGGCCAGTTCCCAATGACAATTGGCGAGAAAAGGAAGTACCTGGCAGTGGAATACTCTATGATTTGGGCGCTCATCTTATTGATCAAGCATTGTTACTTTTCGGTAAACCAGACTGGGTTTATGCTGAGATTTTGAAGCAACGGGACGGTGTGGCTGCAGATGACTTCTTTGATGTGACATTGATGTATCCAGGGCTGAAGGTTCGTTTGAGCGCCAGTATCCTGATGAATGCCACTCTTCCAAAGTTCCTGATTTTAGGTGACAAAGGAAGTTACAGTAAATATGGCTTGGATGTTCAAGAGGCAGCTTTTAAAGAAAGGATATTGCCAGGAAGTCCCGGTTGGGGTGTTGAACCTGAAGAGTCCTATGGTAAAGTGTTTTTGGAAGGTGAATCCTTTGCTTACCCAACTCTTGATGGTAATTACTTGGCCTATTATGAGAATATTGCCAAGACCATTCTAGGTGAGGCAAAGTTGGCTGTTCCAGCAAAAGACGCCATCATGACACTCAAAGTGATAGAGGCGGCTCAAAAGAGCCATGCTGAGGGGCTGAGGGTAGCACTATAATGATAGCTAATTGTGGATGTAAGGGGTAGGAGAGTGTGTCCTTGACAACATGTCAAGGACACACTCTCATTATTTTGCAAAAATCTGATTGGGGTCTTTAAAAGATTTAAATTCCAAAGCATTGCCACTTGGATCAAGAAAGAACATGGTAGCCTGCTCTCCCACTTGTCCTTCAAACCTGATTCCTGGTTCAATTATAAAATCCATACCACCTGCTTTTAGATTTTCGGCCAATTCATGCCATTCTTCCCATGGCAATACAGCACCAAAATGCCTGACAGGTACTTGTTTTCCATCTACTTCATTGGCTAGTGCCTTGCTCAATTCATCTGGCTTTACATGTGCGGAAAGCTGATGTCCAAAGAAGTTAAAATCTATCCATTTGTCGGTGCTTCTTCCAATTTCACAGCCTAAAACTCCTTGATAGAAGGCTCGGGTATCTTCTATATTTTTAACGGGAAAAGCTAGATGAAAAGGGTTGTAGTCTGGCATAATTTATAACTTTGGATTCGTTAATTACTTTGACATGAATGTAAGGTATTCTTAGAAAATTATCATGCCTCAAAAGACAGTTTCTTTAGTACTTTCATCTGGTGGAGCCCGAGGCTTGGCCCATATCGGTGTGATCCAGGCCTTAGAAGAGCAGGGCTATAAAATCAATGCCATCGCAGGGTGCTCTATGGGCGCATTGGTTGGTGGTCTTTATGCCATGGGGAAATTGGATATTTATAGAGATTGGATCTGTAATTTGGATCGGATAGATGTTTTTGCTTTGATGGATTTTACCCTTTCCACCCGAGGGTTCATTAAAGGCAACAAGGTTTTTCAGGCGGTGGAGTCCTTGGTAGGGGATGACCTGATCGAGAACTTGCCTATTCCGTTTTCGTGCAATGCTGTGAACATTCTAACGGGAGAAGAGACTACTTTTGATAGCGGCAGTTTATTCCAAGCAATCAGAGCTTCCGCAGCCATTCCTACGGTCATTAAGCCTTATGCTATTGGGAAAGGAGAGTATGTGGATGGTGCGGTTTTGAATCCTATCCCTTTGAGTTTGGCCAAGAACTATAAAAGTGATTTAGTCATTGCATCGGATGTCAATGCGCCAATTTCCTGTTTGGTGAAAGAGGCACCAGAAGTGAAATCAGCTAAGTCATTTATTACTGTGCCAGCTTGGGTGACAGAGTATAAATCAAAAATGAGCAAATACTTTCCACAGGAAAAGAAAGAGAAGCCCAAAAGTCCCAGTTTTCTGGATTTGATGAACCTGTCATTTGAGATGATGCAGGACAGACTTTCTGACTATATTTTGCAGAACCACCCAGTTGATGCTGTGGTTCAAATGTCCAGAAAGCAATGCGGAACTTTTGAGTTTTATCGTGCCAAGGAAATCATTGAAACAGGCAGAGAGTTGACTCATGCCACGCTTAAACAATTGAATCTATGAATGTTTCTTCTCTCAATAAGTTGTTAGGGAATATTGATATCTATCTTTTGGATCAAATTCTGAAAGGTAGGTTTACTAAAGACATGCGTATTTTGGATGCCGGCTGTGGAGAGGGAAGAAACCTGATTTATTTGCTTCAGGAAAATTATCAGGTTTTTGGTGTAGATCAGAACCCAACTGCCATTCAGATGGTCCGAACTTATGCCCGCTCTCTTCAGCCTCAATACGATTTGCTGAGATTTCAAGTAGCTTCAGTGGAGGACTTACCCTTTCATCAAGGTGCTTTTCAGGCAATCATCAGTTCTGCTGTTTTGCATTTTGCAAAGAATACTGGCCACTTTCACCAGATGTTTGATGAGATGCTTCGTGTTGTGGAGCCAGGCGGGATTTTATTTTTGAGAATGACCACAGGTTTTGGAGAAATGGAAAAAAAAGCCGAGATGATAGGAGACGGGGTTTATAACTTGCCGGATGGATCAAGCAGATTTTTATTGACTGAAAAACTTTTGGAAACAGTGGTAGAGAAACATCGGTTGAGTTATTTGGAAAACCCCAAGTCCGTTTTGGTCCATGGTCAAAGAGCCATGGGGGTTTTCGTTTTTGAAAAAGGATAAGCGCCATTAAAACATTTCGGCAACCCTTAAAATCTGCAGCACGATTCTAATTATATTTACACAGCATAATTCAATTTAATAAGCATGGATTTACTGTTCATTTTTGATTTGGTCGGAACCTTTTTTTTTGCTGTCTCTGGCGCATTAGCGGTGAAGGATAGGGAGCATGATGTGTTTGGAGCTGGCTTCACAGGTTTTATAACGGCCATCGGAGGGGGGACGCTCAGGGATGTGCTTTTGGATAGTTACCCACTGGTTTGGATCAATGATGTTCGATATTTGTACGCTATTTTTGGAGGGATCCTTACAGCCATACTTTTCTTTAAAGCCATGTCAAAATTGCGGAAAACCTTGTTCTTGTTTGATACTTTGGGGATCGCCTTGTTTTCTGTATTGGGTGCCGAAAAGGCACTGAGTATGGGAGTGGCTCCTGAAATAGCTGCCATGATGGGAATGTTTTCTGCCGTGATGGGCGGGGTGATTCGGGATATGCTCACCAATGACACCCCTATTTTGATGAGAAAGGAAGTTTATGCCTCAGCCTGTCTGGCGGGAGCTATTCTCTTTATTGTACTTTTCAATTTTGGAGTAGAAAGAAATGTCAATTTGATCATCTCCTTTCTTCTGGTGGTGGTGATAAGGCTGGTTGCTGTGCGTTATAAACTAAGTTGGCCGCAGCTGGACTGGAAGAAATAGTGAATTCCGATGGAAGTTGCTGGAAAATGGATTGTTTTGTGGAATTCCTCTATTAAAAATGTAATTTTGGACTTTCTCATTATCAATCAAAAATCCCAAATATGGCATCGAAAGATTATATTCAGCAAAATCAGGAAAAGTTTCTCAATGAGCTTTTGGACCTACTCAGAATACCATCTGTCAGTGCAGACCCAAAATTCAAAGAAGAGGTATTCAAGGCGGCTGATTATGTGAAGGCGCGCTTGGTCGAAGCCGGTGCTGATCAAGTAGAGATTTGTCAAACCCCAGGCTATCCAGTGGTGTATGGTGAAAAGATCATTGATGCTTCTTTGCCCACTATTTTGGTGTATGGACATTATGATGTACAGCCTGCTGACCCCTATGAACTTTGGGATTCTGCTCCTTTTGAACCGGTAATTAAAAAGGCGGAAATGCACCCCGAAGGGGCTATTTTTGCTCGTGGATCAGCGGATGATAAAGGGCAGTTTTACATGCATGTCAAAGCTTTTGAAGCCATGATGGCTGAGGGTGAATTGGTTTGTAATGTGAAGTTTATGATAGAGGGTGAAGAGGAAGTTGGGTCAGACAACTTGGAGAACTTTATCAAAGCCAATAAGGAAAAGTTAAAGGCTGATGTGGTTCTTATTTCCGATACCAGCATGATTTCTCTGGATACGCCTTCTGTGACTGTGGGGTTGAGAGGGCTAGCATATATGCAAGTGGAGGTGACCGGCCCTAATCGTGACCTGCACAGTGGAACCTATGGTGGCGCAGTAGCAAATCCTATTAATATCCTGTGTAAGATGATTGCCCAACTACAGGATGAGGATAGAAAGATTACTATCCCTGGTTTTTATGACAAGGTGGAAGAACTTTCAGCTGAGTACAGGAAGAAACTCAATGAGGCTCCTTTTGACCTAGATGATTATAGGCGCAAACTGGATATTAAATCAGTAGAGGGAGAAGCTGGATTTACCACTTTAGAACGCACTGGGATCAGGCCTACCTTAGATGTAAACGGCATTTGGGGAGGCTATATAGGTGAAGGAGCCAAAACAGTGCTTCCATCAAAAGCTTATGCTAAAATTTCCATGAGATTGGTCCCCCATCAAAATCACCATGAGATTTCGGAATTGTTCCAAAAACATTTTGAGTCTTTGGCTCCTGACTCGGTAAAAGTGAAAGTCACTCCTCATCATGGAGGTAAGCCAGCTGTGGTTCCTACATCATCAGTGGGATACAAAGCTGCTGAAGCAGCTGTTTCTGCTGTGTTTGGTAAGCAAGCAATCCCGACCAGAGAAGGTGGATCTGTTCCGATTACTTCCCTATTCCAGGAAGAGTTAGGACTTGACCCAATTTTGTTAGGCTTTGGCCTGGATACCGATGCGATCCATTCTCCAAATGAACATTATGGGGTGAAGAATTACTTCTTGGGAATTGAAACTATTGTGCAGTTCTTTAAAGAGTTTAAACGACTTTCTAAGTAGCAGGATAATTAATCGGGTAATGGCGTTAAACTTAATTGCCTTTACCCGATTGTTTCGTCTGTTCTGACTATATCTATTAGGGTAATAGGAGTTTTTTCAGGAACTTTAGTCTGCATTAATACCTTTTCATACAGATAATTCGTATTGAATATTTATGAATAGCATTAAAACGTCCTTTCCGATTGTCGCTTTGTTGTGTCTTTTGAGTTTTTCAACATTTGCGCAATTGATTGAGCCACCAAAGTGGCAAATGTCCCTTTCCAAAGAAGCCCCATTTGTAGGTGATGAAATTGAGCTGATTTTCAAGGCAGAGATTCCTGAAAACTGGTATGTCTACTCAAACGATTTTGATCCGGATTTAGGCCCAATGATTACGGAATTGAGTTTGGAAGGCTCTTCTGGTTTTGAAAAAGTTGGAGGGCTCACCCCGATCAAGCCTAAGAGAAAGATGGATGAGATCTGGGAAGGTGAGGTAAGCTATTTTACCGGAAAAGCTGAGTTTAGACAGAAAGTTAAGATCACAGAGGCAGCTGTGAAAATTGTGGGAGTGATGTCCTATCAGATGTGCTCTGATGTTACTGGCCAGTGCGTTCCTTATGAAGAAGATTTCAGCAAGAATATCAATGCAGCCATAAAGAACCAAACGAAAACAGTAGAAAAAAAAAATGATGTTGCCACCTCTGAAGATGTAGATACGGCAGTTTCTGCTCAAGAAACTGAAAAAAAAAGTGAAGTGATTGCTCCCCCTATGCAGCAAAAGGTGGATACCGCTCAGACTTCCTTGTCCAACGATGCTGAAGTTCAGGAAAATTCTGCTGACAAGCAGGTGACCGAAGTTCCGGAGGTTGATTTGGATCCGGAGGGAAAGCAAGGAGATGCTACATCGATGCTACCATTTGTTATAGCTGCTTTTTTGGGTGGATTGGCAGCTTTATTGACTCCCTGTGTGTTTCCAATGATCCCTATGACGGTTACTTTCTTTACAGGAAGTAGCAAGTCGAGGTCACAAGGTATCAGAAATGCCTTTATTTATGGATTGAGCATTATTGTAATCTATACTTTGGCTGGAACTATTGTTGCTGCGATTCAAGGTCCTGAATTTGCCAATTGGCTTTCTACCCATTGGGTTCCCAATCTCTTTTTCTTTCTGGTATTTATTTTCTTTGCTTTGGCCTTTTTGGGTCTTTTTGAAATTACCTTACCCAGTGGTTTGGTCAATAAAATGGATGCCAAAGCGGATAAGGGTGGACTTACGGGGGTTTTCTTTATGGCATTTACTTTGGTATTGGTATCATTTTCGTGTACGGGGCCTATTGTTGGTTCGATTTTGATCGAATCGGCTGGTGGTGAGATCCTAAAACCAATTATGGGAATGATTGCCTTCTCTTTGGCCTTTGCGATTCCTTTTACGCTATTTGCAATCTTCCCTGAATGGTTGAACGGACTTCCAAAGTCTGGTGGATGGTTAAACTCTGTAAAGGTGGTTTTGGGTTTTTTGGAATTGGCTTTGGCCTTCAAATTCCTCAGCACAGCCGATCAGGTTTATCACTGGGGTTTATTAGACCGAGATATTTATATCGCCATCTGGATTGTGATATTCGCCTCAATGGGCTTTTATCTCTTGGGTAAAATCAGATTGCCGCATGATTCCATTATGGAGAAGCTTAGCGTGCCTAGACTTTTACTCGCCATCGGTACATTTATCTTTGTGATTTATCTGGTGCCGGGCTTATTTGGGGCACCCCTCAAGTCTTTAAGCGGATATTTGCCACCGATGTCGACGCACGATTTTAATTTGGAGAAAATGATAAGGGAAAATTCTGGAGGTGGAAGTGCAGCCAAGCCGATGACAGAAGAACCAAAATTCGCTGATTTATTACATTTCCCACATGGTATTCAAGGATACTTCGATTACGATCAAGCTTTGCGGGTGGCTAGAAAGGAAAACAAACCTTTGTTCATTGACTTTACGGGGCACGGTTGTGTGAATTGCCGTGAGATGGAAGCTAAAGTTTGGTCACAAGCAGAAGTGCTGAGCAGATTGAAGAATGACTTTGTCATAGTCGCCTTATATGTCGATGAAAGGACAGAATTGCCAGAATCAGATTGGTATACCTCGACTTATGATAATAAGGTGAAGAAAACCATAGGAAAACAAAATGCGGATTTTCAAATTACCAAATTCAATAATAATGCGCAGCCTTATTATGTGATTTTGGATCATGAAGAGAACATGTTGGTCAGGCCTAAGGCTTATGACACAGATCCACAGAGTTTTGTTGACTTTTTGGATAAAGCCAAAGCTGCGTTTATGCAGTAGTGGTCAGATAATATAGAGAAAGGGTACAGGTTTTTCCAGTACCCTTTTTGCTCTTAAAAATAATAAGTGACAACCCAGAGTGTTGTGCTGGAGATAATTATCCACAGCGTAGCAGCTTGACCAAATGTTCTTATTCCACCCGCAAACAGTGTTTTTTTAGATAGGCCACAACCAATGTAGAATAGGGCCAAGGTCATCGCTGCATGGGCAATTTGGGTAAATTGCACCCTGTATTTTTCGACAAATGGAAAATAGGTGTTAGCAACTATGGCCAATAGGAACAGACCAATGAAATAGGGGATTTTGGTTTTTCTTGGGCCTTTTCCGAATATCATTGACGCTATTAAGGTAACTGGGATAATCCAAAGTGCACGGGCGAGTTTGACTGTGGTGGCAGTAGCTAATGCTTGCTCACCGAATTGACTGGCTGCTCCTACTACTGAGCTCGTATCATGGATGGCGATGGCACACCAGGTGCCGAACTGAGTTGGGCTGAGCGCAAGAGCATGGCCGACAACTGGAAAGACGAATAATGCCAAGGAATTGAGAATAAAGACGGTTCCAAGCGCGACAGAAACTTGACTTTTATTGGCTTTGATGGCTGGAGACACTGCCGCAATAGCACTTCCTCCGCAAATAGCCGTGCCTGCAGAGATTAGAAAGGCTATTTTTTTGTCCAACTTGAAGTATTTTCCAAGTATCCATCCCAAAATTAGTGTGATAAAGATACTTGCCAGCGTAAGTTGAAAGCCTTGTTTGCCCACGGCAATAGCTTCATCTGCTTTGATGCCAAAGCCTAAACCCACAATGGCAAATTGTAAAAGGTAATCAGTTGTCCTTTGTTTATTATTGGCCAGTGGGAATCCAATAAAGTTGGCAAATAATAGTCCAAATAATAGCGCCAAGGGGGCAGGGATGATTGGAAATAAGCAAGAAATACTTACCAGCCAGAAGAGAATTTCACGAAAGCTGAAGGTACGATCTAGAAAGGATTGTAACTGGATTAAGTTTCTGAAAGCTTGACTGATCTTTTCCATTTCAATAACTCCTGTTTGGGATAATACAAAAATGGGGAACCAAACAGCGAGAAGGAAATTGTTTTTCGGAATGACCGATTACTTCAAGTTATGATGAAGGGCAAATTTCATAAACAATGAAGAGAGGTTTTCCTTTTCTCCATGAGCTTGAATAAAGAAAAAATGACGTTCAATATGGAGGTTATCCACATCAATAATAATGAATTCGTTTTGTTGAAGTTCTTTCAGAACAGTGAAAATGGAAAGAAAGGCCATTGCGTTGGAATTGACCAGATAGCGCTTTATGCTTTCTGTGCTGCCCAGTTGCATTTCTTTTTTAAGCTGGCTAAGACTGATTCCTTGCTCCTTTAAACTGTGGGAGATAACTTCCAAGGTGCCCGATCCAGGTTCTCTCAGGAGTAATGGAACATCCAGCAATTCTTCTTTGCTCAGACTTTCTTTATGTTTTAAGGGATGGCTAACTCTTGCAATTAGGACAAGTTCGTCTTTGATAAATTCGGTATACTTAAAGAATGTACTTTTGGAAAATCCCTCAATAATCCCTAGACCAATTTGCTGCTTTTTTAGCAGTTTTTCAATTTGTTCTGTGTTTCCAGTTGTAAGTGTTAACTGAATGTCCTGAAACTTTTCCCGGAAAGAAGCCAAGATTGGAGGCAAGATATATTGAGCCACCGTACTACTTGCACCAATCCTCAACTCTCCTCGATGAGATTGGGCAAAATTATTCATTTCGAATTCTAGGCTCCTGTAGATACCAAAGATTTTTTCAGCGCCTTCATATAGGGCTTTTCCGGCAGGCGTTAGTGAAATTTTACTTCCTTGTCGGTGGAAGAGCTTGACCTGATAGTGCGCTTCAATGTTCCGGATATGTTTAGTAACAGCAGGCTGCGTGATGTACAGTTCTTCGGCGGCTTTAGTGAAATTTAGTCTTTTGGCCACCGTGTGGAATACCTGTAATCTAAAGTCTAACATCGCTTTCCAGTAAAAGAATTTAGTTTTGATCCATTAAATATAATAGTCTTCTTTTTACTTCTTCGTTACTTTTAACCTCATCATGGATTTTATTGGTGTCGATATCAAAAGCATACTTACCAGATCCGTCTTGCATGAGTACGATTGAATTAAGAATCAGTAAAGCTTCATTTCCGTCTGACGAATTGTACAGTGCCTGGAGCATTATTGGAGCTGGATTTTCTATTTTTAACAAGCCGAGGAATTCCGCTGCTCTCACACGGTTGATTTTTTCTGGATCGTTTAGCGCGATGCTTTTTATCGTAACCTGCATCTCTTTAGCTTCTTGACCGAAGCTGCTTGCCACGATTAAGGCCCAATATCTTTCCCAAGGGTCAGAAGAATCAAGTGTTTTAGAAATGGATTTTTTTACTTTATCATAATCCTCCAAACTCCAATCTGCAATTTTTATATATTGCTGTATTTCCTTTTTATGAGATTTTCCAAACTCAACGGGATTGTTAAAAGCTGAATTAATCAGATAAAACTCCGGATAAAAAGATAAGTCAGGCATGGATGTTTCCCATTCCCTAAGATCGTGACGCAAGGAAAGTAGAATTTTTCTGTAAGCTGGATCTTGCGCTAGGTTGTTGGTTTCGAATGGGTCTTGTTCCACATCAAAAAGCATCTCGGCCGGTCTCGATTTAAAGAAACTAGCTTGGGTTTTATCTAGTTTTCCACCGCAATATAAATCCCACCATTCTTCATAAGCTTTTTGTTGATAACGGTAGTTGTTCATCAACCCATCGAAGTTGAAGGGCTGATAATTTCTAATGTATTTGTATTTACCACTTCTTAGGGAGCGCACCAAATCATACTTTTCATCAAAGCGGTCTGCATAACCAAAAGTTTGTTGTCTTGTAGGGGTAGATTTTGGATTAAGGAAAGATTTACCATCCATTCGTTCAGGAGATTGTATTCCAGCCAATTTTAAAACTGTAGGGGCAAAATCTACAAAACTAACAAAGTCTGTTACCCTGCTTCCCTGTGGATAACTTACCAAATCAGCATATTTTTCAGGAATGTGGATAACCAATGGAATATGAAGTCCTGTTTCATATAAGTAGCCCTTACTACCTGGCATTACACCACCATGATCCCCAAAATAGAAAATAAATGTATTTTCAAGGAGTCCATCTTTTTCCAATTCATTGATTATTTCCCCCACCTTTTTGTCCATATCCTGAATTTTGGATAAGTAACGAGCTCGAGTGTATTTAAATAGTTCGGTTTGAGGATGATTTGGCTGTAATCTGCCAGGTTCTGGAAGTTCCTCGAGCGGTATTTTATCTATTACGTTTTCATCAAAGTGGAGGCTGCCTTCATGGGTAATGGCTATGTTGAAGACATGGAAAAATGGTTGGCCTTCTTTTCGGTTTTTGTATGAAGCCTTATTGGACGAGTCATCCCAGGCACCATCATTTTTGATGAAGTTGTAATCCTCTTTGGCATTATTGGTCGTGTAATATCCTGCCTCTCTTAAATAGGTTGGAAACATTTTGAGACCATTAGGCAGGGGTACTTTTTGAAGCTTTCGATGAAATTGAACACCAACACGCGGTGCATAACAGCCAGAGATTAGAGTAGATCTAGCAACACTACAAACGGGGGCATTAGAAAAGGCATGGTCAAAGGTCAGCCCAGTAACTGCTAATCGTTCTATGTTGGGTGTAGATATTCCATTCGAATCAAATAGAGAAAGGTAATGTTTGGAATTGTCTTCAGAAGTTATCCACACAATGTTGGGCCTCGATTGGCTATGGGCCTTCAAAAAGGATACTGTGACAATGAGTATGATTAAAACGATTCTTCGGAAAAATGAATTCATGAGTTAGAATTTACTATGGGATTATTGTATAATTAAAATGCTTTAAAAATCAATTGATAACCATTTCGGTTGAGAGTTATTTTTTCAGCGAAACTGTTAGAATGAAAATAGGCATTTAACTTCTTTTGCCTATTAATTGTTTGATGAAAGTATCAAATACTTGTTTTTCGGTTAGTTGTTGTGATCGCTTTTGATAGTAGAGTTGAATTGAGCAGCTATTGCAGAAGTTTTTCCATCATTTTTGCAATTCTGTTTGCTTTGGTTTCTTCTTTTTTTGCAGCATAAATCCAATCTATGTAAGCTTTTTGCTCTGATTCAGGAAGTCTATGAAAGTTATCAAGGGCCACTTTGGGTTCGTAATCAAAGCACTCTAGAAGTTCGCTAGGGATTTTAAGGGGAGTTTCATCCAAATGAAGAATGACCCTAACCTGATCACCAGCCTCTTTTTTAATCTTCTTTCTTATGGCCGCTTTTACTGGAAGAAAGAGTTGGCCATTTCCAAAGGGCATTAATTTATAGTGTTCCAATGGATAACCATCAATGCTGCCCCTGACAGTCACCCAGCCAAAGTGAGTGTGTTTTCCTGGTTGTATCTCAGGGATAATGGTGTAAGTCCAGCCGCCTTTACCAGGGAATTTGCTTAAAAGGAATGTTTTATCAACTAGAGGCTTTTTTACTTGCATGGAACCAATTAGAAAGGTCTAGTATAAATTTATAAAATTGATGTAGCTTCTACCCTTTCTTTTAGCTTTTTATTCATCAGTTCAAAAGCAGGCAATGTTTCGTTGAGAAGTTTACTTTTCAGGAATGGCACCAAAAGTCCGGAGAACTTTTCACTTTGGATAAAGTCCGTACCTCCATATTTATTTTCTACTAAATCGAAGCTGTGCTGTCCATCAAAAATCCCTTGGAATAAGAGCTTGCCCAGCCAAGAGAAAGAGCGGTTCTTATGATACTTTATAATTTTGGGTTTGAAGGTCATTCCTTGAAGATCCACTGTAATTCTTTGACCTAATTGAATTTTGCCCTTTACACTTTTAATAAAAGGATTCCATTGTGGATAAGTTTCAAAGTCCATTAAAACACTCCATACTTTTTCAGGTGTCGATTGGATGTGAATATGTGTTTCTATTTTCATTTTGAATAAGTTTTATTATCCAAAGGTCTATTAATCCGAGCAGGTTTTTCTTGATCTATATCAAGAATTCAAGTTTTTACGAATTCTGCTCAGGGTTTCTGGACTTATTCCCAACATAGAAGCAATTTGATGGAGAGGAACTTGGTTAAAAAGCTCTCTTTTGTAATCGAAAAGGCGTTGGAACCGCTCCTCGGCAGAAAGGGAAAGAAAACCAAAAACACGATCCTCCAATGTCATAAAACACTTTGCAATGAATATTTTCTCAATTTCATGCCATTGGGGAATGATATCCGGAAGTCGCTGATAGTTGGTTTTGGTGATGGTGAAAAGTTCACAATCTGAAATGGCTTGGACATTCTTTCTGGCAGGACCTTGAAATACCAAACACTGTAAATCTGTGATAAAGTCTCCAGGTGATGAAATCCATTGTGTGATGTCCTTGGCATCGGTATAATCAAATATTCTGAGGTGCCCGGTTTTGATAAAACTTAATTTGGAATCATAGCTTCCGGTTTTAAGATAGTATTCACCTTTTGAAAGTTTTTCAGTAATAAACAGCGATGCAAGTATTGCTAGGTCATTAGCTTTTAAATCAAAGTAGGTCTTAATGTATTGTTGAAGGGCTTGCATTGCTAAAGATTTTTACTTCAAATGAAGATAATGATTTGTAATATGTTAAGCATTTTTAACAAAACATTTTCCAATATGGATCAAGTTTGGTTCAGGTTTTGTTAAATATTACTTGTAATAAAAAACTGAATCATGAAGAATTTACTTTATTTATGCCTGTTTGGATTAATTGTTTTGGCTAGTTGTGTCTCAGAAAAGAAAGAAGTCCCGATAGGAACTTACTATGGTGTTTTGCCTTGTGCTGATTGTCCTGGAATCAGTTATGAGCTGACCCTGGAAAATGACTCTAGTTATATCGAGAAAATGATTTATCAGGATAGAAGTTCGGAAGTGAGCCAGCATAAAGGAAACTTTGTAATGGACGCAGATGGTATGATTACACTCTCAGATAAGCACTCATCGGATGGGACGAGACAGTTTAAAGTTAATGAGGAAGGTATTTTGATGTTGGACAAATCTGGAAATCCCATTGAGGGAAGTACAGCAGCACTTTATCAACTGCGCTCTAGCAAACCAGAGAATTTTAACATGAAGCTAAAGGAAAAGTCGTTTGTTGGGTTCAAAGCAAGTGGGAATGAACCTTTTTGGTCAGTGGAAATGGACTTTCACAAAAATATAACTTTTAAGCCGATGGAGGGTGAACCAATTACCGTTCCTCTTACCAAACCAGTAAGACCCCAGGATGTAAATGCGGTAACATATAGAGCTGAGACCGAAAAGGGGAGTTTGCAGGTTACTATTTTTAAAGAACCCTGTCAAGATACGATGTCTGGAAAAGAATTTGGACATAGAGTGACTGTACGAGTGAAGGTGGGTGACGAACAGGAATATAAAGAATATTCAGGTTGTGGGGATTACCAAGGCGATTATAGGTTAAATGATATTTGGGTCTTGGAAAGCATAAATGGCGAGGTTTTCATGAAGGAAGGAAAGTCACCCAATTTAGAATTCAATTTGATGGAAAACCGATTCTATGGTTTTGGAGGTTGTAATAGGATAAATGGAAACATCACATTAGAGAATCAAAAGGTTACTTTCGGGAAGGTGGTTTCCACTCAAATGGCCTGTCCAAATTTGGAGAAAGAAGGTGTTTTTTTAAAAAAGCTGAACGATCAAACTTATGATTTTATAATCAGCGAAGGTCGTTTAACTTTAAGTAATGAAGAAGATGAATTAGTTTTTAAAAAGATTGACTAATCAAACTGAATAAGAAAGGATCCTGGGTACATACTCAGGATCTTTTGTTAATTGGTATTCAAAGCTAGCAGAGCCTAATTGTTATTATTAAGTTTCAGCTATGATCAGCAAGTAAGTTTAAAAAGTATTCTAAGATTATGATTTGTTTGTTAGACCTGAGCGGTAAAGTATTTTTCTCAAATCGAGTTCTTTTAGGCTGGACTGGATGTCAGCGATCAAGCCCATTTTGACATTGTCTCCAACGGTCAAGCTGATAAAGATTTCTTTACCACCGATTTCTTCTTTTGCTTTTTCGACAATTTTAGAAAAGTCATCCAATGAACATAGCTCGCCATTGACGCGTATCTGCTGGTTGGCATTGACATGGACAGAGATTTGGTCTTTGGTTTTTGTTTCTTTCATTGGGCTCTCACTTGTACAGCTAAAGCCAACTGAAAAGATTACGGTTAGGATAAAAATGCCTACAATTCTCATGATTAAAAGGTTTTGTGATGAAATCAATTCAATATACTAAAAAAGTAGTTTATTAAAAAAGTATTTAGTTGATCTTTAAAATCAAAACATTGAATTTATTTAACACCTTAATTCTTATAAGGTTCTGATTAAAATTCTAATTTTATATAAACTAACATCAGGATTATGCACTTCTGTTTTTTTAAGTTATTACTTGGTCTTTGTTTCTTATTGTCCTGTACTCCTAATACAAAAGAGGAAGTAGGAAGCAGCAAGGTTTGGTATAAAGGAAACCTCCATACCCACTCCTATTGGAGTGATGGTGATGATTATCCGGAAATGATAATGGACTGGTATAAGTCGCATGGCTATGATTTTGCGGTACTTTCCGATCACAATACGTTGGCAGAAGGAGAGAAGTGGAAATTGATACCTAAATCACCCACTCATGAAATGGCGTTTGAGAAGTACTTCAAAAAGTATGGAGATAGCTGGGTAGAATATCGTGAAGATAGTGCGGGAAGAATAGAAGTAAAGTTAAAAACCTTAGAAGAATACCGGCAGTTATTTGAAGAGGAGGGAGAGTTTTTGATTGTACAATCTGAGGAAATCAGTGATAGCTTTGACAAGAAGCCTTTACATATGAATGTCACCAATATTCAGCACGTCTTGGAGCCTCAAGGTGGCAATTCTGTTTCTGAGGTGTTGCAGCGGAATTTAGATAAAGTGAAAGCACAGAGGGATTCTACAGGCCAGCCCATGTTTATGCACATCAACCATCCTAACTTTATTTGGGCCATCACCCCAGAGGATATTATGGATTTAGATGGAGAAAGGTTTTTTGAAGTGTACAATGGGCACCCTTTGGTGAATAATTATGGTGATTCATTGCGACCAAGTATGGAGGTCCTTTGGGATAAGGTCCAAGTAGCTTACTTGAAAGGTGAAAAACCTTTGATTTACGGCTTGGCAGTGGATGATGCCCATAATTATCATGTTTTCAATGGAAGCAATAGTAACCCAGGAAGAGGCTGGGTAATGGTACGGGCCGATGAGCTAAACCCAGAAGCTTTGGTGGAGGCCATGGAGAGGGGTGATTTTTATGCCAGTACCGGAGTGGTATTGGAGGATATAGTTTTTAAAAATGGAAAATTGGAGGTTTTCATTCAGAGAGAAGAAGGGGTATCCTATACTATTCAGTTTTTTGGCACAAAAAAGTCAGCCCCAGAGATGTCTGGTATATTATTGAAAGAGGAAAATGGCTTGCAAGCCAGCTATACTTTACAAGTTGATGATATGTATGTAAGGGCTAAAATAGTTTCTTCTAAACCTAAAGAAAATCCCTATCAAGTTGGAGATGTGGAAACAGCTTGGACACAACCTGTTATGGAATAAGGATTATATTCGACTAATTGGCTTTAATCAATCGGAGAGCTTCCTTTTCGCTCAAATTTGCCAAAGCCGTATTATCTACAAATTGTTGGACCCACGTGGGATCAGTTTTACTATATTGCCTTAAAATCCAGCCAATGGCCTTGTTGATAAAGAACTCCTTCGACCCAAGAAGGGAATGGATGGTGTGAGAAAGCAGTTTGGTATCCAGATTGTTTTTATAATTGAGCTGGAAAATCAATGCGCACCTTTGAAGCCATATATTTCCTGAGGCCAACCACTTATCCACATAAAATTGGGTCTGTTCAGGGAAGACAGAAAAGTATTTGCCCATTAATTTCACTGCGATAAAATCCACTGTGTCCCACCATGATTTGTGGATAACCATGTACTCAAAGAGGTCAATATCTGCCTTTTCTACCTTTTTGATGTATTTTTCGGCAAGCTCTTGCGCAAAAAGTTGAAACTCTCTTTCCGGTTTGTTCCAAAGGATTTCAACCAGTTCTGGAATGTCTTCTTTTTTGGGGAGGGTTGATTTCTCCAGAAATGGCTTTTGAATATCTCGTCTTAATGGGGTCTTTAGTCCCAAAAATTCAAAATGGTCTTTCATATAAGCTTTTTGTCCAAGGGCAACTACCCCATTGGCATGGCGCTTAAATTCATCTTCTAAAGTTCTGATATAAGCTTGCATCAAGGAAAGATAAATAAAATATCAATCCATATAGGCTTCGTTATCTCCTTTATTTCTCAGATCTACTCCACCCTGCAAGATAGAATTGAGATTGGCCAGATAGAAGGTCCAACCCGTTTTACAACCAACATGGAAGTTCTCTTCAGTGGTATCAAAGTGTGGGATATCTTCTTGGGTGAGCTCAACAATAGACTTGCCTTCATCTGCTTTGATTTTTACACTCACGATACCTACCTTACCAAATCTGAATTTCAGAAAATCTGTTCCATTTATTTCCAATATCTCTCCTTTCTCCATAACTTCATCAGGATAGCCATGCCAAAGCCATTGGTAATGATCACCCACTTTTATGACCTCATCTGGTTTTCTTTGTTGTCCAAGTGGATTATGAAATACAGCAGATCTTAAAAACCAACTTTCAATTTTTGACGGAATGGTCCAAGCCCCATAGATGGTCTTTACATCCGATTTGATCGGGGTTTTTATGGTAAATCTGCTCCAGTCGAATTTTTGATTGGCCATAGCAATTCAGGTTGATACAAATAAAAAAATCAACTTAATTTAATTAATTTCAGCCAATAAATTTCACCCAAGGAGTTCTAGCGAATGTATTTCCAGTAAATTTTTCTTAGTGAATGTATTCCATGATACTTTATTTTGTCCATCGCGGAAGGGAGATACTTAGGCCAACTTTCTGGAAATGGATAGCCATAAAGCTTCATGGAGGTGTAGAAGGCTCTTTGTGCTATAGGAATAATTTCTTTAGTATATTGGTCAACAAACGACTTTTTATCCTTTTTAGTGACATTGATGACAGGTAATTCCCGGATGGGCGTAATCCCCACTGTTTTTAAGGCTTTGGTGAAGTCGTCAGATAGGTGTTCAAACCTGATGATGTAATCGTATCGGTCATAATACATGCTGTGCCAATCACTATAAGGCATGCTGTAAAACTCCTTAATAAATTCAGGGAAGGTCATTTTACCTCCTGCTACAGAGCTTGCCCTCTTTTTAAGGATTTTATTGGCAAGAGCGATACCTCCTTTTTGTATGATGTTTTTATTGCCAACAGACTTAATCTGGTCTTTTTGGATGCCATCATGGTTGCTCATGTATTTAAAGTACAAGCTAACAGTTCTGTCCAATGGATTTCTAACTGAGACAATGACTTTGTATTTTTTTTCTTCTTCAGAGGCTTGTCTTAAAAAAACATCATATGGAGCATGTTTATAAAGAATTTTTTCACCTCCATAAAGTTCGCACAGTTCTTCGCGAATAGCCGTTGTACCTGTTCTTGGAAGGCACAAAAAGACAAATTTGTGTTTGTGGCTGATTATCATGCTGAAATTTTTTGATAGATAGTTTTAATTTTTTCTGCTATATCAGAATCAGTAATCTTAAGCTGCTTAATCCGCTCTCTACCAGCAGATTTTTTATACTTACTGATTATGTACTCAATATCCTGAGCGAGTTTCTCCGGATCAAATGACGAAACTATTGTTCCTTCACAATCTTTCAAGAGAAATTCCACATCTCCAACAGGGGTGGAAGCAATACAACAGTTGCATGCCATGGCCTCTTTGATAAGATTAGGTGACCCTTCGGCATAGGATGTCAAAACAAGAATGTCTACAGAGTTCATATATTTGATCACCGTTTCCTGTTTGAGTGGAAATGGAGACAATAACTCAACGGACTTCATTGTTTGATTCCTAGATTTTATTTTTTCAAATGCTTTGTAAAGCAAGTCAAAGTTTTTTCTAGAATCTTTAGGATTGCCTAGAAAAAGGACATATTTTTTTTCTGGATTTAGCCCCAATTCTTCCCTAAAGCCTACATCTTCATTGTAGAATTTTTGAATATTGACTCCATTGGGGATTATGGATGATCGATTTTTACGATAAACATACTTGGCAATGTTTTCTGACTTACTTATGATATGGCTCAAAAAAGGCTGGATAAGGTAGGTAAGTAAGGTTAAATACTTGCTTGTCCACTTAATTTTGCCATTTTTATCAAATCGTCCGTAAGCATCAGTACCCATCAGGGATAAGACGTGTTTTTTTTGTGGAGCAGCCAAAACAGCAATCCATCCGGAAATCACGAAATGAGAATGAATGATGTCGTACTTACCAGATTTGACTAGTGTTTTTATTTTTCCAATATTTCTAAGATAGCCTTTTATCCCTTTACCCATAATGGGGTAATGATCCACTGAAACACCAAGTTTTTTCAATGAATCTTTTTGGGCAGAGATGAATGGAACAATACCTCCTCCTCTTTTATTTCCACTGGATACAAATAATACTTTCATAATCTTATTAAAAAGGTCTGAAATGCATATTGCATTTCAAGACTTATAACAGCTTACAACAGGAACATTGAGACAATAAAGCGTTATTTTAGGGTCTATTAATTGACTAAGGTCAATTTTAATTTGAAAGTATAATGATACAAAAAATGCAAAAAAGTTCCTACAAAAATCAAAAAAACGTATGTAAAATAATTTTGAACTGAACAAAAGCTTAAGGGGGTCAATTAAAACCCCCCTTAGCATCCAATGCTTGACGTACATGAGCCAAGTGGTGATTGCAATGCCATGCATAGATACCAATCGTCTCTGCAAGATTAATTTCCCGACGCTGCTGAGGATGATAAAAAGTCCTTTCCAGCTGTTCTTTGGTCAAACTTTTGAGCAGCTTCACCCACCTATGATGAAGTCCCTCCAACAATTTCAAAGAATAAGTAATATCATCTTCTAGTGAATCTGCAAGCTCGGCCCACTTTGTCTCGTGGTAAGGTTTGATGGATGGAGTGTCCTCAGTGAGGGCTAGTTTGAATCGAATAATACTATTGAGATGGCTGTCGCCGCAATGATGGACCACTTGCTTGATGGACCAGCCTTCTGGTCTGTATTTCCAATTAAGCTCTTTCATACCTAATTTTTCGGTGAGGTCTTTTATTCTAATTGGAAAGCTACTAATATCTTCGATCCATGTTTGGATCAGTTGATCATCGATGTTTTTGGGCTCGTAAAATCGTCCAATTGGATACTTGAGTTTTTCTAATTCTTCTGTGGTCATCTTAGTGGGCTTTATTAGTTTGTTTTTTGTATATACCATTGAATGCTGTTTGCAGGACGTTCTGGTTTTTATCAAGAACTTCCCAAACCTGGTTTACGGTTTTATCTGAATTTAGCATCCAGGTAATTCTGTTAATGATAGTTTGACCTTGGCCATTCTGTTTAGGGCTGCTTTTAAGTATCATTTTGTTAGGTTTTGCTTTTCCCTTAAGCTGGAGGTTATTGCCTTGATTGTCTATCCAAATTTGATTCCAAGAATCATCTGAGGGATCATAAAAATTGTAACTCCTTCCAGTTACACCACTATTTCCTGTCCACTGTTCTTGGATGAGGCAGCCATTTTCCAGCTTAACAATGGTATTTTCTCCAACTTTCTTCCCTGAAGGATCAAAAACATCCCAACTTCCAAGCCAAAAATCAAACTGTTTATGCTCCCCAGAGCAACAAGGGCAATCTTGGTATTGGGCCCTAGATAGCTGGCAGATCATCACTGAAAGCAATAATATAAAAAGATGCTTTATCATAAATTGATGATTTGGATCTAATCATCAATTTAACCAAAATATGACTCAGGAGAAAATTGGAATTACTTTACTTCCTCAAATTATCTAAATGGATTTGCTAAGTATATGTCGGGATAATTATAAGTTGGAACTCTTTTCTACATTAATCTCATTACTTGATCTAAACCAACCATTTTTAAAGTCTCCATCACAAGCCGAAAGTAATTTGGATTTCAAATGAACAAGTTTCTCTGGATACTGTTCAGACAAGTCATGAGTTTCTTTGTAATCATCAGGAAGGTAAAACAGTTCAAAGGTATCTTTTTGTATAAAATACCTTATTTTCCATCCCTCCTGTGTGATAAGGGTAGGCCCTTCAAAGGAAGAATGAACTATATACTCATGTTTTTTCTGCTGATCTTTTCCCAAAAGAGCGGGTAAAAAGGAAACTCCATCTGTAGTGAATTTTTCTTCAAAACCGACTATTTCGGCTAAAGTAGGAAGAAAATCGTAGTTGGTGACTAAAAGATCTGAACTGCTCCCAGGCTTTATTTTTCCGGGCCATTTTACTATCAGAGGTACTTCTAATCCTCCTTGCAAGTTACTTCTTTTCATTCCTGCCCTACCATCATTTCCGTTAAATATGTCACCTGCCAGCTCACTGTAATATTTATGATCAAGGTTGTCAAAGCGCTTTCCCGTTTCCATGTTCGTGTAGGGTTTGAGGACTCTATTTTGTTGGGTGTAATAGATTTCGTGGCCATTATCCGATGTAAAAATAACCATGGTGTTTTCCGCAATCCCCTGATTCTCCAGTTCAGCCATGATCTGACCGACATTGTCATCCAAAAGTTTGACCATTGAGGCATACTCTTTTTCGATTTGGGTGAGCTCATCTATTTTGGCAATCTCTGGATGTACTTTGGGAATTGCCACTGGACCATGTGGCAATTGTGTTGGAAAGTATAAGAAGAAAGGGTTCTCCTTATTTGATCTGATAAACGCTAAAACATTTTCCATGAAAAGATTTTGTGAATACGTTTCTTTTCCGGTCATGTCCCATCTTTCTTGATAGGCAGCAGGTGTTTCCATTTCTATACTTTTGCCACAGTCCATTCTTGTATTGCCAGGAATTTGTATCATTTGGCCATTTTCAAAAAGAAAAGGAGGATAGAATCCATGGGCCCTGTTATGGTCAAGGTATCCTAAGTAATGATCCCAACCATGTCTTTCCATTTGATGATGAGAGGCCGAGAAACCCCATTCCAGTTTTCCGAACTGAGCAGTTTTATAACCTGCTTTTTGTGCAATTTGGCCAAGGAAAATTTGATCTGATGGAATAGGGCTCAATCCCTGATTGATCATGTTTTCAATTTCTTCGTGTGCGTATTTTCCCGTGCTGATGTTTTTGTAAAGCTGTCCTCTGCTCACTTCAAAACCCACTTCGTGACAGTCATGCAGTCCTGATATCAAGGCTGCCCTAGCCGGAGCACATAACATACTTCCGGTGGCATTGGTAAATTTTATTCCCTGTTTGGCTAATTGATCAATATGGGGTGTTCTGATATATTTTTGACCTTCATGGCTCAATAAGCCTTTTCCAAAATCATCGGCGTAAATGAGAATGATGTTAGGTTGTTTTGCCTTTTCCGGTAAATTATTGAATCCAACAAGGAATAATACTATGATTTTAACTGCAAAAATTAGAATAAGAGATTTTTTAGCCATGATCAAATTTAGACCATAAGCCCCAATAATCAAATATTTCTAAAGTTAATTCTTATGAATTTGAAGCTTTTAGACTTTTAACCAATGCGAATTCCAAAGATGTATGCACAAGTTTTATTTACTCTTTACCATCTAAATTAAAGCATCATTTTTTGCTATAACTTTTTGAAAGTGAATTTAGACAGGGGCTGATGTCAAAATACATACCTTCCAATCCAAGGTCATTATTGGCTACTTTTAGGTAATCAAAATGCTCTGTTAAACTCTGAGATCCGTCAAATTTAAATCCAAGGACATCTATTAAATCATATTCATGGGATGTATCGATCACATAAAAAGCGGTCTTTTTCGAAGCTCCATCTCCAGAGCTTAGCAGTGCATCGAATACTATTTCCATCTGTATTATTTTGGCTTGAAAACTCGAAGTGTCCTCTAAATTTTCGTGCGCATAGAGTTGGTAATTCATTACTGTCAGATCAAATGGGTTTTCTGCCAATATGGAATCTCCATGTTGGATAATTTTCTTCAGATCTGTATGATTGTGTTCAACCTTCTGAAGTACAGTTTCCAAGCTGTCTTTGTATTTGGGAATGCTATAGGGTGAATAGTCTTGGTGGAATACAAACCCGTAGTACAAATGTCTTTTTTCTTCAAGGCTCATGGTGCTGTCAGCCTTCAAAAACCTTGTCATTAAATTTGGAAAATGGAAGTCAGATTGATCATCAATGATGTGCGTTCTGATTTGCTCATAGTTTGGTTTCTCAAATTCCCAATATTGGGGATAGGCAAAATGAGCCATAAGGCTTAGCATACAGAATAGGCCAATCTTTTTCATCAAAACTTAAAAATTAATAATGTGTCAAACCTGTTTTGTCAAAGCTACCTCAAGTAATTTGAATAATGGAATAGTTGAAAAATAACATCAAACTTGGTAAATCAATTCCATTTTTTTGTAAATGTTTAATCGATAAGGGCTCATGAACAGTAAGTTCTAAAAAAGTTGACATTAAAAAAAGCCAATGGGATAAAGTTCCTAAGAATTTTATCCCATTGGCTAAGCAAATAAATAAGTTTTAAAAAGCTCTTTCTTTCAAGTGATCATCCAAATCAATGGCTTTGACTCCTGACTCAAGCCATTCTGGTGCTGGTTTGCCTTTCAGGTGATGGTCAAAGAATTCCATCATACGGACACTGTAGTCCTTTCTGTTTTCCAATTTAGCAATACCGTGGTTTTCACCTTTGTACTGCACCATCACTACGGGCTTTTGTAACCTTCTTAATGCATTATAGTATTCCAATCCTTGGGTGAAGTCAACGGCTCCGTCTTTATCGTTGTGTAACATCAATAATGGAGTATTCACGTCCTTGACATGGTAAATGGGGCTGTTTCGCTCATAAGATTCCCAATTTTCCCAAGGTCCACCAGTAAATCTTCCTTGTGATGATTCGAAGATGGCCATATTGCCATTGCCGGAGTTCCAATAAATTAGGTCATACATGGAAATCATATTGGTAAGGGCTGCGCCAGCTGCTGCTGCCTTGAACATGTCTGTTTGGGTAACCAAGAAAGCAGTTTGGTAACCGCCCCAAGAGTGTCCATGAATACCTATGTTTTCCTCATCGATTATACCTGTTTCAATGGCGGCTTTGACAGCAGGTATCACACACCAAACTGCAGACATGCCTGGGTCGTCCAGCGTATAAGTGATGTCCGGCATAAATACCGCATAACCATTACTGGTGTACACATTAGGATTCCATCCTGTTCTGCCAAAATCTGGAGATGTCCAGTTATGGAGGCTATAGGAAAGCTTTTCATAATAGTATACCATGGTCGGGTATTTTTTGCCTTCTTCATAATCGGCTGGAAGGAACAAGGCTCCTTGGAGTTTAACCCCTTTGTCAGAAACATAATCCACCAGTTTGACGCCAGAAGACCAAGTATACTCGTCTAATTTTTTGGGATCATCAGTTATCTTTTTTGGGTTTTCAAAGGAAGCATTGGTCAAGAAATAAGCCGGTGGAGTATTATATGTTTCTTTTGAGTATATAAATGTATCAGCAGCTTTTGCTTTGGTGAACTGACCAATCATGACATCTTCCCAAATTAATACTTTTGGCCCAGGCTTTAGTCCTGACTTACTGCCTTCCAAGCTAATGACACCACTTTTCTTTGTCCATTCACCATATGCTCTGAAATATTGCTTTTTGCTAAGGTCTATTCCTTTTTCATCTGGGTAAATTCCAAATCTTCCTTGATAACGTGTTTGGGTATTTTCACCATTAACGGTTAAGTTCAAGGCCTTTTTCTTTTTATTAACGGGTACCTGCCAAATGTCCCATTCGCTTTTTAACAAGACATATTTGCTTTCACTGTCCCAACCAAGAGGATAGTTCATGGGTTTGATGACATTGTGGTCATCATCAGTATTCACAAAGGTAGTTTCCAGGTCGGCCGTAAGGTTAGTTTCTTCCTTAGTGATCAGGTCATAAACAAAGAAATGTCCATCCACCGCAAACAATATTTTGGTGCCATCAGGAGAGGTTTTAGGAGTGCTGGCTCCAGAAGGGATGTAGAATTTTTCTTTCCAAAGAGTTTTTTCTCCACTTTCAATATCTATGATGTAAAAATCCCTATAACTTTTTCCGGTCAGGTTACTTTGAAGCTCATAAGGTTTGGCATCAGACGCAATGGCAAAATGCTGCTTTGGCAGTATCATAAAATCGGAAAGGGTACTGTCTTGAAGTGTTGTATGTTTTTTGTTTTCAATATTGTAAACTGCGTAAAGGCTCTTTCGCTTTTCGCTACTTTCCAACTTTTCCTGCCGTGATTGCAACTGATCATCCTTCCAATGCCAAATGGTCATACTAGGTTTGTCGGCATTCTTAGGCTGTGTGTTCGGAGAGGCGTTTGCTCTTTCGATTTTAGATAATGCTTTTTTCAGATCGGCCATTGATTTAATGGTAGTGTCAGCTCTTAATGAAGCAATTTTTTCAGTTTCCAGAGCTTTTAAGGAATCCTCGTTTACCTCAGGCTTCTTCTCTTCAGGCTTTTTGGCCAACTCTAAATCGTGGATACCATAAAATAATTGACTAAGGTCATCAGACCAGCTTGGCCTTTGGTTGGGACTAATGGTGTATTTGTCGGGAAAGCTAACGCTGTCTTCTTTGGGGTTGTAAACAATGACTTCTGGAGATGTAAGATTCTTGACACCTATTACAGCACCTAACTCTTGCTTGTACTTTTTGTCCTTTGTCATTTTGAGTGCAGCAAAACCATCCCCCTCTTCTGTCCAATGGATAGATTTGAAGCTTGCTTCATCACTTTCAAGTACATGAGTTCGGTTGTTGTCAACATCAAACAAGTAAATGCCATTACCAGACTGGTTGGCTGCATCTACTGTGTAGCTCAGGTATTTTCCAGATTTATTGAAGGAAAACTCTAGGACGTTGCCAATATTTTGTTTGGTGCCATTTTCTAAATGGTAAATCAGCAAGTCAGAACCTTTGCCACTGCCTCCGTCTTTATTGAGGTTAATGGCCAAAATTGAACTTGCATCATTGTTAAAGGTAAAGCTTTGCACTTTTTCAAAGACCACTTTCTTGTCCTCCTTAAGGTCAAGTAAAATTAGTTTATTGAATAGCTTTTTTGCTTTGGATTTATCTTTCTTGTCCTTGAAATTGGGATATTCTATAAATGCAAGCCATCTGCTGTTTTCAGAAAAGTCCATTCTAGGCCTGCTAGTATCGCCAATTGGATATGTTTTTTTGTTATTGGTATCATCAGTGGCTTCAAGGACCAGTTTGCCATCACCTTCGACTTCTTTGAGGGTGTATGAAAACCATTTTCCATCTGGTGAAACTTGTCCGCTGCCGGTGACCAAAGCTTCCCAATTGGAAATTTCTTCCCAAGAAATGGGTTTTCGTTCTTTAGAAGGTGATTCTTTTTCTTCTTGTGCAAAAGCGTGAATGCACATCACAACACTAAGAAGAAACAGTGAAAAACGTTTGTTCATGAAATCGTAATTTATGGGGTTCATATTCTGTTCTGCTTTTAAAGTCAAAATCCTTGAAAGGCAAGTTTATCAATGGCTGACCTAAACCAATAAATTTAGGACTTTAAATGATGGCAGCATCAATAAAATTATAAGAGCGGTTCAATAAATTGAAATTAGGCTAAGAGATTAGTGTATTCAGAAATGATTCCGAATAAGTTTTGGAAGGAATGTTAAAAAACAAACACAGCCCAAATTTTCATTGGGCTGTGTTATATGAATAAAGTACTTTTTAATTTAGAATGCTGCTATTTCTGCAATTCTGTTGGCATTGGTGCCACCATATGAATTATAAGTTTGGATCTTAAAGTATTGAGCAGCTATCGGCGTGTCCAAGACAATTTGCTGACGGCTCATGGAGTTGGTAGCAGTGAAGTCACCTACAGTAGTCCAGTTTACATTGTCATTAGAAACGTACAAAGTAAAGTCCTTTAACATACCATTGCTGCTTTTTTGATTTTGAACTACAGAAATACCGTGAATGGTTTTTGTTTCATTCATATCAATAGCAATCCAGTGTGGGTGTTTTGGAGGGTTGGTTTTCCAGCCAGAATGCCAGAAAGTGCTATAATCTCCATCTAAAAGGTATTCTGCTAGTCCAGGAAGGGCTCCTTCAGCGGCATATTCTTCTTGAGAGGAAAAGCCTGCCACTGACCAATCAGTTCTGTCGTAGTCGTCAAAAACAACATCGTTTACATCGATATCAGGTTGACCATTGACAAAGTTATAAGGGTAAGAGGTGTTTACGATCCTACCGTTTTCATGAACCAATGACAGTTTCAATGTGAAAGGATGTTCTTTAAAATGTTCATCAATATCACTAAGTGCCATTTTGAATGAAATACTATCAGCATTAGTGGTTTCGATGATATCTCTAGTGGCCCAAGTAATGGCATTATAATCTGCATCATTTGGACCTGTTTTCGGATCATTGTAAACAATAGCACCTTTCACTGGGACAGTGCTTGTGAATTTTGTCTGTACATACAAGTACTCACTATCTGCATAAATTCTTTGATGCTTAATCTCTACTTCAGGAGATTCTTGATAGAATTCAAATGGAGCATTGTTAGTAAACAGTTCGTTATATCGCAAGATCAATGCAGAAGCTTTGGTGAACTTAATGTTGTCTGGTTGGCTCCAGTAAGAACTATTGCCATTTCCCATCATGGCGGTGAAGTTATCGGATACTTTTTGACGGTTATGAGGTAGGTTAAGGCCATGGCCTAATTCATGGATGGTTCCGCCAATCCATTTATCATCAACTGTTGGGAAGCCTACGCCATCTACCCATTTGTCCATATCGTAACCACCTGCATAGTCACGTGTAAAGGCAAATTTTCCAAGTCCATAAAAAGGAACGCCGGTACCATCTTCGTTTACTGGAATAAAAACCAAGAAATGTTCACTGGTTTTCTCTTCAGGGTGCTCAGCAAAATAAGCTTCAATTTCTTTTTTTGCTCTATTGCCTCCGTTAGAATAAGGGTAATAATTGTGATCGTTTTCAGCATGGATGACTTTGATGTTCACATAGCCTGAAATTTCAGGGTGTTCTGCCAATCCAAATGACCTATTGCCAAAACCATGTGAAAGTAATTGTTGAGCATAATAGTCTTTCATGTGCTTCAACGCACCTGATAATCTTCTTTCATAGTCCAAATGCGGTTCCATGTCATTTGGAAGGAAGTAAATTACATTAAGTTGTTTCTGATGAGGTAGAGATAGTTTTTTTTGATAAATGTCTGGACTCTCTGATCCGGCCATGTCCGCATCCCCACATGATCCGAGGAGGGTAATTGCTGAAAGGCATAGGCCTGCCAGTCTAGAAAAATGTAACTTTTTCTTGATCATAATAATTTTGTTTTAAAGGTTAGTCAGGAGTAATAATAGGGAAGAAACCAATAAAATGAAAATTTTGTATCTACATAATCAATATGGATAGGGTTATGTAATTTTTGCTTTTTTTAAACATATTCTCAGATTAAACGATTTAGTTTGTTTACGAACAGTAAAAAATGATATAATTATTGTGAATATGTCAATTGAAAAAGATTTTCGATTTTAATAATTTTTTTGTTTCGTTTCTTTATTTCCCATCTCATGTTCTTTGGATCAGGAAAGGAAATTGGAGAAAATCAAATATAAATTAGGTCTTTAGGCCTAGTATATGTATATTGGTCAACCTTAAGATAGTCTATTAGTGCCAGGCATGGTCTGAAGGAAATTGATTAACAAGATTAAGCCAACAAGCCTGAAATAACACCCGATGGAAACACTGTCCTATATCGATCTCATCATCACAATAGCCTACATTGCTTTAGTTGTACTGGTCGGTTTATGGTTTGGTAGGAAGAGTAAGAATAGCAGCTCGGGTTATTTTTTGGCTGGAAAGTCATTGACTTGGGGGGTGATAGGGGCAAGCTTGTTTGCTTCTAATATTTCCACTGTCCATTTGGTTGGGTTTGCGGAGTCAGGTTATAAGGATGGGATTTTGTGGGGGAATTTTGAATGGTTTTCTTCATTTGAGTTGATCATTTTAGCTTTTGTATTTGTCCCGTTTTTTCTAAGGACCAAAATATCCACACTGCCTGAATTTTTGGAGCAGCGATACGATAGCCGATCGCGTGTAGTGTTGGCTATTTTCAGCATACTAGCTGCTTTGTTTATGCACATTGGAGTAAGTTTCTATGCTGGTGCGGTGGTTTTTGAAAAGATTTTCGGACTGGATATAATGGTTTCCATTGTCATCATTGCTATAGCGACGGGGATTTATACCATTATAGGAGGGCTTACTTCTGTTGTGATTACAGAGACCGTCCAAACCGTCATTTTAATCTTAGGTTCATTATCCATCACAGTATTGGCAATATGTCAGCTTCCAGAGGTGGGAATCCATTCTTATGAGGCTTTGAAGGAGGCTGTTGATCCTGATCGCTTAAAAGCAGTAAGTTTTAACAGTGCCAAAACAGGCTTTACGTTTATGGACATGCTGTTAGGCCATTTGATATTGGGGATTTGGTATTGGTGTACAGACCAAACTATTGTCCAGCGTGTTTTGGGTGCAAAATCTGAGAAACAAGCAAAGTTAGGGGCATTGTTTGCGGGATTTCTGAAAATACTACCTGTTTTCATCATGGTTGTTCCCGGGATTTTGGCTTTTGCTTTGTTCAAAGATGAAATAGGCAGTGAAACCAAGAATGTACTTCCTATCATGATTGTTAACCTTTTGCCGGTTGGTTTAAAAGGATTAATGATTGCAGCGCTTTTGGCAGCAGTGATGAGTAGTGTGGCGGCGGCTCTAAATAGTTGCTCCACATTAATTGTCTTTGATGTGTTCGAAAAGCTGAAGCCTCAGTTGTCAGATCAAGCAAAGCTAAGAATCGGGAGAATCACGGGAGTTTTGGTATTGGTCATGGCGGTTATTTGGTCTCCCTTTTTGGGCAATTTGGGCGCCATTTTCGAACTCATCAATCAGATGTTTAGCATTTTTGCTCCATCTATAGTCACTGTATTTCTTTGGGGAGTAGTGTCAAGAAAAGGGACGGCAAATGCAGCGTTTTGGACCCTGTTGGGAGGGAGTCTTTTTGCTGCTGTAGTGTTTATAGTAGAAAAATATATCCCAATCCGCGGGATCGAAAATTATATTTCCAGTACTGATGGATTTGGTTTGAACTGGTTAAGACAAACCTATTTATTCTTTGTGTTTTCTTCCATCATGTATAGCGTTATATCCTATTTAGATAAGTCGCCTCAGGAGATTCCGGAGCAATTTTATATCCATGTCAAGCATTCTTCAAAAATGGTCAATTACCTCAGTGTTTTGCTGGTAGTGGTGATGATTGTTATCTATATCATTTTCTATTAGGACATGGTACATATTTAGTCAAAAGTAACCAAAGTAAAATAAATTCTAGATGAATAAGTCAGTTGTAATTAAGCAAGGTATAGCTGAGGATGTGCGCTTTCCTCTCAAAGGAGGAGCAGGTTCAGATGCTGTTCATACTAACCCAACCTATGCCTATGCCGTTTGTCGATTGAAAACGGACGGTGACCTGGAAGGGGTGGGTTTGGCCTTTACTTTAGGAGAGGGTAACCATTTGGTCAAAGAGGCCATTTCGTATCTTTCCAAGCATTTGATTGGCAAGGAAATTAATGAAATGATGCATGGATTTGGGAAGGTCTACAAAGAAATGATGGATGATCCCAATTTCCGTTGGCTAGGCCCTCATAAAGGAGTTGTTCATCTTGCTTTGGCTGCTGTAGTAAATGCTTGTTATGACCTTTGGGCTAAGTCCAAGGGGGTTCCTTTGTGGCAGCTTTTGATTGAGTTGTCTCCAGAGGAGTTGGTGGGAACCCTTGATTTTTCTTATGTGGAGGACTTACTCAATAAAGAAGAGGCCATAAGACTGCTTAATGCGAAAAAGTTAGGAACCGTTGAACGCATGAAGATCCTGGAATTAGGATATCCTGGATATGATACTTCAATCGGCTGGTTTAACTATACGGATGATCAGGTGGCTACCAATATCAAAAAGGCCATGGATATGGGCTTTACTGCCATGAAACTGAAAGTAGGCAGCAAAGAGGCCTCTAGAGATATTCGCAGGGCAAAGATGGTACGGGAAATTGCTGGAGACAAAGCAACCATTATGTTTGATGCCAACCAACAGTGGGATCTACCTCAGGCTATTGAAATATGTAAAGAGTTAATCCCACTAAACCCATATTGGGTAGAAGAGCCCACACATCCCGATGATGTACAGGCCCATGTCACCTTGGCTAAAGAGGTACCGGTAGATATTGCGTTGGGAGAACATGTCCCGAATAAAATCATCTTTAAAAACTATCTCCAATCCGGTTGTATGAGTTTCAATCAGGTTGATGCAGTTAGGGTGGGTGGTGTATCAGAGTTTATTTTGATCAGCTTATTATCTAAAAAGTTCAATGTGCCTGTAGTTCCTCATGTGGGGGATATGGGACAGATTCACCAACATTTGGTTTTGTTCAATCACATCAGTATGGATCATCCAGCGCTGTTATTGGAACACATACCTCACCTAAAGGATTATTTTGTCAACCCAGTCGAAATTGTAGATGGAAGGTATAAGACTCCTCAAGAACCAGGTATGAGCAGTGATTTGAAATACTATTGATTGAAGAGAAATGATAAATAGATATAATAAATGCGCAGTCATTGACTTCGCATTTATTATTTAGAGATAAAAAAAGCAGTAAGCTAAGCCCAAGGTTAAGCCTATAATGCTCAACCAGCGCTTTTTAAGAAATGTTAGGTAAAAGCAGAGTAGCGCAAGGATAGAAAAGCAGATCATGTTCATTTGAAGATGTGGGAGCTCTTTCATTTCTAATGGAGTGTTTGACCATTGTGAAAAGAAATAAACAGCAGTTACCAAAGCAAACAGACCAAAGGCCAATAGTGCTGGGATCAAGTAATTTTCGTTTACAGAATCGACCTGTTTTTTCATACAGGAGTTTTTTGTGCCTGAGATGACATGTTCTTTTTCCTCACTAATTTGTATAGGCCTTTTAGAATCATGAACAGTAGAAATCCATAGATACTAATAGTAACCAACAAGGATGGTACACCAATCCCGAAATTTGTGCTTAAGACAGCAATAATTACAATAAAAGCTAACATACCCACAGTCCATTTTACCAAGAGGGGCTTTAAAGGTGTTTGGTTTTCTTTTTTTTCTCTTTTCTTTTTGATGCGCTCAAGATAGATGATGAACCCACTTAATGAGAGAAACCCAGATGAAAAGGCAAGAATGCAATAAAGTACTTTAAGTGGAAGGCCTGCAAAGTCTCCAAAGTGAAAGGCTTCTTGCACATAGTATAGCTTTGCACCAAAGCCTTGATCGCTGATATTGTATTTTTGTTGGGTGGCATAACTGAATTTATCCAACACCAGTTTATTGGATCGTCTTTCGTAGGTTTGTCCTGAAATATCACCGTATATATGAATTAAGCCTTCCCCATTTGTGGTGGGCCTGATGATCCAAGGGGTCATTTCAGGAAAAGCAGATTTACTAATGGAATAGGCTTTATCAAAATCCAAAGCGAAAGCAGTGTCTTGCTCTTTGCTCAAAGGTTTATTCTCTCTTACATATTGGCTGGGGATATTCATGTCAAAAGCGTCCATCAGATAAACTTGAAGTCCCAGCCAAGCTCCTGTGATGCTGATCATCAAGTTAAAGAAAAGTGCAGCGATACCGATATATTTGTGCAAGTCGGCTTGTTGGATCCTCAAGTTCTTTTTTCTCACTTCCCCAAAGGATCTTTTTTTCATAAACTGGCCATAAATGAGAAAGCCAGTAATGGTGGAAATCAAAAGCGCAAGTCCTGCCAATCCAACGATCTGTCTTCCGTAAGCTGCTTCGTATAGTCTCACATGGATGTTTCTTAGGAAATAACTGAATGATTCAAAATAGTTTCTTTCTCCTAGTATTTCTCCGGTATAAGGATTGACAAAGACTTCCCAAATCATGGGAAAAAGCTCTTTTTTCTCCTTCGGCATAAGTCGGATATTCCATGTATCCAAATAGGGTTTAGGAAGCTCAATTTCGAATAGGTATTTGTCAGGGTGTTCTGAAAGAATAGCTTCTACCACCTTGGTTAGGGAGGCTTTTTTTTCCTGAGGAACTACCTTGGTCAATTCTGGATTTAAGACGCGATCTATTTCTGGTCTAAATAGTGCAGCAGCGCCTGTGATACTGAGAAATACGATGACGACTCCCGAATAGAGGCCGATCCAGTTATGTATTTTCCAAAGTAGCTTATTTTTCATTGCTGGTTAAACTCAAAAAACTTCCGGAGCTGACCCCAGAAGTTTGATGTCTTCATAATGTCTTTTAATCAGAAAGTGTAAGAAACAGTTGTCATGACATTTCTTGGAGCACCCGGGAATGCCCTAATGTAATCATAGCCTCCCACCCAATGTGTTTTGTTAAAGACATTGTTAATATTCATTTGAATTTGGAACTTGTTCATTTTGTAATAGACTGCAGCATCAAAAATCTCATAAGCTGGAAAGACTGGAGGTTCAGCAGTAGAACCTAATGAACCGAATCTTTCTGTCACGAAGTTGGCACCAATTCCGAAGCCCAAGCCTTTGAAAGAGCCTTCGCTAAAGATATATTTTGTCCAAAGATTTCCTGCGTGTTTTGGGGCATTGGGCTTTTGTCTTCCAACCAAATTTTCATCGTCGCTTTCTTCAATGGTTGCTTCGTTATAAGCGTAATTAGCTATCAAACTCCAATTATCAGTAATCTTTCCTGCCAAGTCCAATTCGAAACCTTTGGATAGGTCTTTTCCAGTTTGGATCAAAAGGTCTGGATTTCCTGGTTCATTAGCATTGTAAAGTGCCCCTTTTTCAGTCAAATAATACATGGCAATGGTAGCACTTAAACGCCCTTCAAACCAATCGCTTTTGGCACCAATTTCTTTTAATTCGCTAGTTAGCGGATCAAATGGTCCTCCCGCATTAGGGTCATTGATTACTGTTGCGGATTGTGGTTGGTAACCTTGGACATAAGTTCCATAAAGGTTAATATTTGGAGTAACGGAATACACTAGGCCTACCCTTGGAATCAATGCATTTTGGGTAACATCTTCTTCACTATCACCTTTATAATTCAAGACGTCTGTATAAAATTCCTGTCTCAATCCAAGTAGTACTTTAAACTTACCAATTGAAGCTTGCTCTTGGATATAAACTCCATGAGAATGAAGCATGGATTGTGCATATACATTCGAACTGTAAATGTATTTGCTTAGGTCCCTTAGTTTATTTGCAAATGGATCAGTTAGGTCAAAATGCTCTACTACTGGAATTGGGTTTCCATTAGCATCCAAGGCATAAAGGTCCTTATTAGCTGGGTTATAGCTATTGATCGAGCCAGTTTTATCTGCTGTCAGGTAGCCTCTTGCTTGCAACTGTGATCCTCCAGGATGAAGCACTTGCTGGAAATAATCGTACCCAAGTAATACTTTGTGATCAATGCTTCCAGTACTTACATCATAGTTGAAATAATTGCTGAAATTATTGTTGCTCCAGTCTCTTTTTCGGATCCCAACTCTCATTTCTACTTTTTCGTAATCCAGTGAGCCGTCACCAAAATTGGCGAATTTGTTATTTCCTCTGTGCTCCAAAAGGTCCTCAGCATAATTGGATCTCATGTAAACGGAGTTGAAACTTAATTGGTCAGTAAACTCATGTCTAAGGGAAATCGTGGCATTGATGGATTCTTCTTTCAAATAATCATTCGCAGCATTTAATGATTTGGTAATAGGGACGGAGTACAAATCTCCATCTCCAAAGACAGCTTGTCCTCGATCTAATCTTCCATCAGATTTTTGATACACTATGTCAAAATTAAGTCTTGTCTTTTCTGATGGAAGGAAAGAGAATGATGGAGCAACTACTAGGTTTTTGGCATATTGTAGGTCACGAAAACTACCTGAGTTTTCATAGCCTAAGTTAAGCCTGTAAAGTAAGGTTTTGTCTTCAGTCATAGGACCGGTAAAGTCGCCTAAAATCCTGAAAGTATTAAAGCTTCCGACGGTGGAGCTGATGGATTGCCTGGTTTGTGTCAAAGGCTTTTTAGTGACCCTGTTAATGGTTCCTCCTGCTGATGCGTTTCCAAAAAGGGCAGAGGCAGGGCCTTTGATAACCTCTACTCTTTCAATGTGAGGAATGAGTTGTTGTTTCCAAAAGCTGGTAAAAGCACGCATTCCGTTAACTAGATTTCCAGAAATATCCTGGCCTTGAATTCGGTGGCCACGGATGGTGATATCATTGTAAAAAGTGTATTGGTTTACCCCACTAATGTTTTTTACAATGTCGTTTACAGTATAAGCTCCTTGATCAAGTGCAAGCTCCTTGGTGACATAGCCTATGGACTGAGGAACTTCCCGAAGGGGAGTAGACGATTTGGTACCAATGAAGGAATTGGTGTTTTTATAACTGGTTTCGGCACGGCCTAGAATTTCTACAGTCTGAAGTTCCATTTGACTTTCAGAAAGCACGATATCCATGTTGGAAGTTTGATGGGCAAGGATGTCAACTTCTTTCCTTAGGCTGGAGTAGGCAAAGGAGGAGAAGGTTATACTATAATGACCCGTTGGTACATTTTCAAAATTGAACTTACCTTCCTTATCTGTCAGAGTGCCAAATTGAGTGTCTTCTATCAAAACATTTATAAACTCAATACTTTTGCCGTTTTGATCTTTGATGGTTCCTTTTAGTTGGCCAGTTTGGGCCATGCTGATGTTACTGATACATAGCAAGCAAATAAACAGTAAACTGTTCTTCATGGTGGGCTAATTCTATTTAGACTAATTCTTAACAGTCACAAAAGTACTAGCTTTTTCAAAAATGAACCAAGAAAAGACCGATTAATTTGGATTAATTCTTAATAAATAAATAAAATGTCAAAACTCAGATTGCATTTCGGCCCTATTTCTGTTTATCAGGTAATTATCTAATTTTCTGTTCAATGTTTTTGTAAATAATTCCGCCCCCTTTGGATTAAGATGGGTGTCATCGTAAAATAAGTTGATGTCTTGCTCGTGAAAATTTTCATAGTTCCAAAAAGAAATGTAGGGATCTGGAGTAATATCATCAATAAATTTTTGTCTTCTTGTGATCGCTTCAGTGCTTATTTTTTCATTATTAAGATAGGACTTTGGAGGTGAGATAAATATTAAATTAATTTTATTCTCTCTACAATAAGTGATTAATCCTTTAAGTAAATCTATGTTTGAGTGGTAATTTTCTTCATTTATAGTGTTTTGGTAGTCTAGACGTCTATAGAGAACATCAGCTTGTTTTAGCCTCTCTGAATTGTATTCATGGATTCTGAAAATATCTTCTTGTTTGGACAGTTTATATATAAATCCGCTGTCATTAAAAGCGGGAATATTGTCTGGGTCAGTGATGTAGGATAGACAAAGTTTAGTGTAGTATTTGAAATTCGATGAAAGTAGAAAGTAATCTTCCAGGTTGTTGTTGGAGCTTTTGATATCATAGTAGATATTAAACAGGTGTTTTGATTCCCAGTTTTCCTCATTATGGGTATCAAGAAATCCAATTGATAGGTCAAATATTACATATTTAAGCTTTGGAAGTTGTGGAGCATATTTATCAAAAAGCATCATATTAGTATTGATGGCACTCGCCTCATGAGCTAGTGATGCTGTTTTGGTATCCAAAAATTCTGGGTTAATACTTCTCCAGGAATATGAAGGTCCCAATATTAAAGCCTCAATATCTTGCTTGTTATTGTCCAAAAAAGTTTTCTTAGCTCTATAGATATTGTTCTGACGCAGGTAAACTTCCATTGAGACTAAAATCATTCCAACAGGAATAATAAATATGATTAACTGAATTAAGAATTTTTTCATGGCGAACTAAAATTGGAAGTATAGAAAATCTTGTTGATCTCCTCCGTAATAAAAAATGGTAAAGATTAAAGCATAATAAATCCCCCATTTGAATGTTTTAGGAATCGAAAGGTTAGAGATGTCCAAGCCATGCTCTTTTTCTCTTTGGAACCATTCTATTACAAATAGTAACACGACAGCTGCAATAGCTCTATTGAATGGTAATTCTGGAAGAGAGAAGAAAGATAAGTCGAACATTTTAGCAGCATATTTGAAGCATTTGTCTAATGGTCTTATGAGGAAAAATATGCCGGTGATGGTGAATAGCACAAAAGTCTTGATCATTAATCCAGCTTCTGTCAAACTAGGAAGTAATTTCCCTTTGGCGACAATCACCTTGTATTTTTTTCTCTTTTTGGCAAAAATCAAAGTCATAAATAGAAGGCCGTGGAGTACACCCCATATGATATAGGTCCAATCAGCACCATGCCATATACCTGTGATGAGAAAGATGATAAAAATGTTTCTTGCCATGTCCCATTTATGAAATCCCTTGAATCTTCTTACCAAGTAATCTCGAAACCAAGTGATAAGGGATATGTGCCACCTTTGCCATAATTCTGCCATATTTCTTGAGAAAAAGGGATAGTCGAAATTTTTCATCAAAGAGAAGCCAAAAAGCCTTCCTGTACCAATAGCAATATCAGAATAGCCAGAAAAGTCACAGTAAAACTGAATAGCAAACACGCATAGTGCTAAAAATAGTGTACTGCCATTATGACTTTCATAATTGGCGATTACAGAACTAGTGTATCCGGCAAGGTTATCAGCTACCACTATTTTTTTAAAAAGTCCCCATAAGATTTGCCTTAAGCCATCTGCAGCTTTATCGTACTCGAAAGTCCTTTTCTTTTGGAATTGAGGTAATAGCTGGGTGGCCCTTTCTATTGGACCAGCTACGAGTTGAGGGAAAAAACTAACATAGGCAAAAAATGCTAAGAAGTCCTTAGAGCCCTTAAGTTTCCTGTCATAAACATCTATCGTGTAGCTAAGAGTCTGTAATGTATAGAAGCTTATTCCCACAGGTAAAATAATATTGAGCCGATCTATGGAAAAATTTGCACCAAAAAGAGTAAATGTGTCAACGAAGCTGTCTAAGAAAAAGTTGAAATATTTAAAAAAACCTAAAAGTCCAAGATTGACAAAAATACTTGTTGCCAGAAGCCATTTCCGACTGCTTGGTTGATCTGTTTTATTGAGAAGAATGCCGACTGTAAAATCAACCGCACTACTAAAAGCAATTAAAAGCAGGAATCTCCAGTCCCACCACCCATAAAAGACATAGCTAGCTACTAAAATTAATGCGTTTTGTAGTTTTAAGTTCTTGTTAAGAACAAACCAATACAATAAAAATACGCATGGTAGAAAAACGGCAAATTCAAGTGATGTAGTGAGCATTTATAAAAATTTTACATGTGTAACAAGTTAGTACTGGAAATGTCAGGTAATATTTTAGGCACAGATTAGTAGGTTTGTACTTGAACTTGATCTGATACCAATGTTAATAAGTATTTATGTAAGTGAACGTCATTTAAAATTATGTCCTAAATATAATTGATGATTTTTTAAATACAAAAAAATATATATGAAATACATTTAAAATATTTTAAAAGTTCAGTTTAAATTGTTTATATCGAAATATTTTGAAGTATTGATGAAACAATAATTTTATAAGCTTGGCTAAAAATGGTTCCTAGCAAGCTGTGAAAAAAACAAGTACTTAGCATATTCATCAGGTTTTACTATAGGGCACATGGACAAAATGCTTAATAGTTATATATTTGCTGATTAAGTAATAAAATGTTTATCTGAAAATGAGATTAGGAATTACTGCTTGTACACTAGGTACGCTGCTTTGCAGTATGCTTTTGAGTAATTTAGCTTTGGGTCAAAAGCGAGATAGGGATGAAAAGCCCAACGTAATCATTGTGCTTGCCGATGATTTGGGATATAATGATGTAAGTTTTAACGGTTCCAAGGATATTCCCACTCCAAACATAGATCGAATAGCGAACAATGGAGTAAAATTTACCAATGGCTATGTGAGCTATGCAGTTTGTGGTCCAAGTAGGGCAGGTTTGATTACTGGGAGATACCAAGGAAGGTTCGGATTTAGCAGAAATCCTCTTTTTGCCCCAAATGATCCTAACCAGGGTCTTCCTTTGACAGAGGAAACCATGGCGTCTGCATTGGGTCGTGGAGGATATAAAAGCATGGCGCTTGGAAAATGGCATTTGGGTGCCCACGAAAGCCAGAGACCTTTGGAAAGAGGATTTACTGAATTTTATGGGTTTCTCACCGGGGGGCACCATTATCTTCCAGAAAAGCTTGATTTAAATGATTTATCAGAAATTACATCTCAGTATGATGCCTATCGGACGAAATTGTTGAAGAATAATAGTAGAGTAGATGAAAAGGAATATGTAACTGATGCGCTCAGCAGAGAGGCGGTAGATTTTATCGAGCGTAACCAAGAGGAGCCATTTTTTATCTACTTGGCTTACAACGCTCCCCATACACCGCTTGAGGCGACAGAAAAATACCTAAGTCGGTTTGATCATATTAAGGATAAAAAGAGAAAAACTTATGCTGCCATGGTTAGCGCTGTGGATGATGGTGTGGGTCTGGTATTGGATAAACTTGAAGAACTGGATATTAATGAAAATACCATGGTTTTCTTCTTATCAGACAATGGCGGTCCTGAGCCCCATAATGCATCAGATAATGGTCCACTTAGAGGAACGAAAGGTTGGCTTTGGGAAGGTGGTATCAGGGTGCCTTTTGCAGTACAGTGGCCAGGGACAATACCTTCTGGACAGGTTTATGAAGAGCCAGTCATCAGTTTGGACATTTTCGCCACTGCTACGGCTTTAGCAGAAGTGAAACCAAGAAATGATTTGGATGGAGTAAATTTGGTTCCTTATTTGACTGGAAAGAAAAAGAAAGTACCCCATAAGGAACTGTATTGGAGAATGCATGACCGTAGAGCATATGCTGTGAGAAAGGGTGATTACAAATTTGTAAATGTGGACGGAAAAGAAGACATGCTATTCAATATTACAAATGACATAGGGGAGTCTGCTCCATTGGATGATGCCCATCAATCCGAAAGCATGTTGAAAAGTGTAAAGAAATGGATCAGTAATTTGATGGACCCGATATTTATGGGACTTAACCAGGACAAGGAATACACAAAGAAGCATCCGGATCGATTTGACTTGGAGAAGTATTAGGATTTTGGGGCTGACAATTTTGTTAGCCCTATTTTTTTGATTTGACCAGTTAGGAACGCAAAAAACTTTATTATATTTATAGGTCTATAGACCTAAAAAATAGCCATGAATTACAAACAATTGATCTTCGCCTTGTTTTTGCTTACTATGACATTGATGACTTCTTGTAATCGAAAGGAAGATAATAAGCCTCCTAATATTGTTTTGATCTTGGCGGATGACCTAGGCTATGGTGATGTAGGAACTTACAATGATCAAGCAAAAGTCAATACTCCTTACATAGATCAACTGGCGAAAGATGGAATGTGGTTTACAGATGCCCATACACCATCTTCAGTATGTACGCCTACTCGGTATGGTATTTTGACAGGGAGGTATAGTTGGCGAACCAGATTGAAAAAAAGTGTCCTATGGCCTTGGGAAGCTCCACTTATCGAAGAACATAGGGAGACCCTTCCGGATATGTTGAAGTCTGTAGGGTATCAGACCGCCGCCATAGGTAAATGGCACTTGGGTTGGAATTGGTCTACCCATGATACTGTGCCTGCAGAAGATAATAATGGAGCTGAAGTAAACTACAACGAGCCTATCAAAGGAGGTCCTTTGGCCGCTGGTTTCGATTATTATTTTGGGGATGATGTTCCCAATTTTCCACCTTATACCTTTATTGAAAATGAGAAAGTAGTAGAAATGCCAAGTGTATCAAAGCCTGATGATATGTTTGGCCATAAAGGTGTCATGGCGCCAGGTTGGACACTGGAAAATGTTATGCCGACCATCACCCAAAAATCTGTAGAATATATAGAAAGTGCTGCAAAAACTGATAAACCATTTTTCTTGTATTTTGCTTTGACAGCACCCCATACTCCAATTGCTCCTACTGCTAAATTCAAGGGGTCGAGTCAAGCGGGTGCATATGGTGATTTTGTGCAGGAAGTGGACTGGACTGTGGGACAGGTGATGGATGCGCTGAAGCGAAATGGCCTGGATGAAAACACAATTGTTATATTTACTAGTGATAATGGTTCTCCTGCTCGTAATGGAGAAAACTATTCCGGACCAGTTTCTTCTGTGATAAAGGATTATGGACACTATGCAAATGGCTCATGGCGAGGTTATAAAGGAGATGCTTGGGAAGGAGGCCATAGGGTGCCTTTTATTGTAAAGTGGCCTACACATATTGAGGCTGGCACTTCTGCCAAAGGTCTGGTTTCATCATTGGATATTATGGCAACAGTGAGGGATATTGTGGGTATAGAAAAGAAGGAAAATAGCTCTCCTGATGGACAAAGCATGTTGCCAACCTTGAAGGATGCCAATGAGCCAGCAAGAAACTTTTTGGTACATCATTCTCATCAAGGAGTTTTTGCAATAAGAAAAGGAGATTGGAAATTAATTCAGTCCCAAAAATCCGGAGGATTCAGTGATGGGCTAAACAAAGAAGGATATGGTATTGAAACGCCAGGTCAATTGTATAATATGAAAGATGACCCGGCTGAAAGTAACAATTTATATGCTGCCCATCCAGAAATTGTGGACGAGTTGTCCAAGATATTACAAGGTATAAAGGAAGAAGATTAAAATGTTAAATATGTGAGTTTTTATAACCGTCTCTAAAAAATGAAGATGGTTTTTTTATGATATTTTTAAAAAATTGTATTGAAAAGTTTCAAAATGAAAACAGTACAATAGAAGAAAGATCGAATAAATTCTTTGGTGAATTTTTTATTTAGGCCAGAAAACCTATATTTAAAAGTTGTTTATCAATAGAAGTTTGTTTTTACTACGGACTTTGTTAATTGAATACATGAATAAAGATAGCCTAAACGATATACAGACTTGGAATAGAATCTCTGCTGGGGACAGGGAGGCCTTTGCGGTGATTTATAAGGCTTATTCTAAAGACCTGTTTAAATATGGTTTTGGGTTTACCCATGATGAGGATTTGATCCAAGATGCGATTCATGATGTGTTTGTGCACATATGGAATGTCAGGGAAAAAATAAGCATCCATAGGTCCATTAAATTTTATCTTTTCTCCTCCTTCAGAAGGGAAATTATAAAAATGGTCAATCATCAATATAAACGAGAATCGATTGACGAGTACCATGCTAAATTTCTTTGGGAAGAGTCTTTCGAGGAATTGCTTCAAAAACATCATATTGTTTCTGAATCTGCTGTAATGATCAATGAAGCACTTGAAAACTTACCATTGAGACAAAAAGAAGCAATCTATTTAAGGGTACTTGAGGAGTTGGATTATGAGGAGATCTCAGAATTGATGGGCGTGCAAGTTCCGTCGATTTATAACTTAATTTTTAAAGGAATCAAAACATTAAAGAATAGTTTGGATTTCAGAAAGATTGCCATTAGTATTTTTTGCTTTGCATTGCTTAATTTTTAAGCCTGCCATAAGCCAGTTAGCTTCAACCAGGATTCCTTTTTCTGATTATCCGCAATAATGCCAGTAACCATACATCCTTTGCTTAAGTGGTTGGAAGCCTGTTTAACTGCCAGATAGAACTGAAGCATTTAGAATGTAGCTGTTCTTCAGTAGGCATTTATTAAAGCCCGGTGCTACAATTTGACCAAAGTAGGATAGCAACCTTTGTGTTCCTCGAAATATGTTGCAAGAAAGAAAATCTTATCTGAGCTATCTGATCCCCCCAACAATTCGAAAAATCAAATCAGCCATTCAGCTCCTTAATAGTTGGAAAAATATTGGCTTATCGCGATGAGGGATAGAAGGATTCCCAAGGTACTTATAACCAAAACATTGAAAGGTATGTACCCAAGTTTTTCCAGGACTTAAGGTTTAGACAAGCTTGAATCACTGATAAGAGAAATACGGGATAAACACGGGATAAACACGGCTTAACTAGGGGTTAAATATGAGTTAAAGAGTCAATGTTAAAAATGTTACATTCATTAATATGGACCATTTTGACACCAGTAACCTGACTCCCACTACCTGTCCGTCCCGCAACGGAGATTCCACGGACCTAGCAGGGGCAGTAGAAAGGTTTAGACAATCATTTCTATGAGATCTGAGCTGTTTTTGGGAGAATGTTTTGAAGGGTTAAGTATACTGGTGAAATAGCGGATATGCAGATTCCTTTTTCAATGTTGATTAACATCCGATTAAAGAAAAGTTATTTTTTTTAAAATAAGGCGATGAGATTTTAGGCCTTTTGCTCTCTGTAGGTCAGATAGACAAAATGATGAAATCTTATTCTAAAATAGAAGACCTATTATTTGACCATTCTTTTAAAAGCTGGGTACTTGATGGAGAGCCGGCAGAAAATTTGAAATGGATCAATTGGGTTAACGAAAATGAAACCAATGGGCAGCTTTATGCACAAGCCCGGGTCATTTTATTGTCTATTAACGATCAGGGTAAGGTAATGAAAGATGCTCAACAGTATTCCCTGTTTAAAAAAATAGAGCATACTATTGAGGCTGATAGCTCTAAAGGATTTTTTACCAAAGAAAAGAAACAAACCATTTGGAATCAGTTTTGGATCAGGACTGCTGCAATATTGATGGTTGTGTTACTCGCTTCTATCACTTTTTTGGCCATTAACCACAAGGATAGTGAAGAAAAAATAGAGGTAGCTGCTGCGGTAATTGTTAAAGCAAATCCAAAAGGGCAAAAGTCCAAACTTTATCTGCCAGATGGAAGTATAGTTTATTTGAATTCAGAAAGTGAAATCACCTATCAGGATAATTTCGGAAAGGATAATAGAGAACTTCAACTTAAGGGAGAGGCATTTTTTGAAGTGAAACATGATACAGCTTTGCCTTTTACTGTTAAGTCTGGAGATATGGTCACTGTTGCGGTAGGGACTTCTTTTAATGTTAAAGCCTATCAGGAGTTTTCCACAAGTGTGCAACTTGCTACAGGAAAAGTAAGGGTTTATAATGAAAATAGGGAAAAGGAAGATTTGTACTTGGTTCCGGGAGAAGAAGTGAAATTAGATAAGGATGTTTTATCTAAAGGTGTTTTCAATCCCCAAGAGGCATATGGGTGGAAAAATGGCGTATTAAGTTTTAATCAAATGAAGTTTTCAGAAGTGAAAAGGCTTTTGGAACGATGGTATGCGGTAGAGATTACTGTTCAAAATTCGCCAAAAAAGGATGAAAAGGTGTCCGGAGAATTTAAAGATGCCTCACTTGAAAATGTGTTGGAAAGCCTTGGTTATACCATGGGCTTCAGTTATAAAATAGACCGTAAAAAAATAGCCTTAAAATTTAATGCCAATGAATAAACTGTAATTAAAAGAAGCCAACGGGTACACCCATTGGCTCGATTCGATAGATGGCCAAGTTTCTCAGGCTTTAGGCCAATTATCGATGTTTTAATGCCTTATGTAAAACAATAAAACACTCAAAACTATGAAAAAAACATTACATGCGATATGTATGATAGGAAAATACTATCTGTATGGGTTTGTGTTTCAGTTACTTTTTCTGAACCTGATCTATGCAGCTCCAACTAAGGCACAGGAATCCTTGGATATCACTAAGGTGTCCTTGAGCCTTGATCTTAAAGAAGCTTCATTAGTTGAAGCTTTCAAGGAAATCAATGCCAAAACTGATTTTAAATTTATTTATAAGGATGAATTGGTAAAAAACCTACCTCCTGTAAATCTCAAATTGGAAAATGAGTCATTGGAAAGCGTCTTGATCAATTTGGCGACATCTCATGAATTGTCCTTTAGACAGGTTGATAATACCATTAGTGTGAAGGAGCACAAAAGAAAAAGCTTCACACCTGCCATTGTGGTAGAAGTTCAAGTCAGCGGAACAGTTACCGATAAGAATGGTGAGCCTATTCCAGGAGTAACTGTGGTGGAGCAAGGAACCGTAAACGGTACTGCGACTGACCTTGATGGGAAGTACACCCTAAGTGTAGAAGAAGGATCAAGTTTGGTATATTCCTTCGTTGGGTTTCTTTCTAAAACTGTTACCGTCAACAACCAATCTGTAATTGATGTGGTTTTGGAAGAGGACGTAAGTGACTTGGAAGAAGTAGTTGTGGTGGGTTATGGTACCCAGAAGAAAGGAAACCTAACTGGAGCAGTTGGAATGACAGACAGCAAAGTGCTTGAAAATCGTCCAATTACTAATTTGACTGATGGTCTTCAAGGAGTAGTGCCTGGATTGAACATTGCTTCAAACAGTGGTTCACCAGGAAGTAACCCAAGCTTCAATATTCGTGGTGCTACCAGTATCAATGGAGGAGAACCATTGGTTTTGGTTGATGGTGCGCAGATGGATATTAATAATATCAACCCGCAGGACATCGAAAGTGTCACTGTACTTAAAGATGCCGCTTCAGCAGCAATTTATGGGGCAAGAGCCGCTTTTGGGGTAGTTTTGATCACTACGAAGAAAGGATCCAAAAGCACAAAGCCACAGATCCAGTATTCTGGAAATGTCTTTGCCGCAAGACCAACCATTCTTCCGGATAAGACGGATTCTTATCGCTATGCATTGTTTGTGAACAGTATGACATCCAGCACTAATGGAGCTAGGGTTTTTAACGATGAGCATTTGGGTTTAATTAAAGACCGAGTGGATGGGGTTATTACGGATGATTATACCCTTAAGCCGTCAGGTACAGCTTACTATGAGCATGCCAATACAGACTGGGCGGATTTGGTTTTTGCGAATGCCGCTCCTGGGCACAACCATAACCTCAGCATAACAGGTGGATCTGAGAATTCTGCTTACCGTGCTTCTGTAGCTTATGCGCGTCAGGATGGAATAGTGAAAATAGGGAATGATTTTTACGAAAGGTTTAATTTCAATTCTAATCTTAGCTCAGATCTTAATAAATGGTTGACTACTAAGTTCCAGGTCAACTTTTCCAGAGCTGAGCAAGATGTACATAATCTTCCCGGTGGAGGTTTCGGACCTTCTATTTTCCACGTAGTTTGGAGAGCAAGACCAACTTGGACTCCTTATTATAATTTGGATGGAGTAGATTATGCCACTTTCCATAGATTGAATCCTGTAGCGACGATAGAAGATGGTGGGCGTAACAATTTGGTTAATTACAATTTGAATACAAAGGCCGGTGTGGAAATGAAATTTGGAGACTTCCAAGTGTTTTCTAACTTCACCTTTAATCCTAAGTTTAGACAAAGAGTTAGAAATAACAGACAGTTTTACTCTATCCAACCTTGGAACAACCTTACGGTTTCTCCAGAAGCAGAACCTTCCTACATCGAGCGTACTAATTTTGTGGATAACTATTACGCCTTTGATATTTATGGAAAATATGCCAAAGACTGGAGTAGTGGACATAGCATAGAAGCTACTGTAGGTTTTAACCAAGAAAAGGCCACATACACTTCTAACCAGAGTTATAATACCAACCTGATTTCTGATGATGTGCTTTCTTCATCTACAACTTTGGGAGACCCAATCATTACAGATGATTTTTATAACTGGGCATTGAGAAGTGGTTTCGTAAGAATGAACTATACTTATCAAGGAAAATATTTACTTGAAATCAATGGTCGTTACGACGGATCCTCTAGATTCAATAAAAATGATCGCTTTGGATTCTTCCCTTCAGTTTCGGCTGGGTGGAGAATAACCGATGAAGAATTTATGAAAGACCTTACTTGGTTGAACCTCTTAAAGCTACGTGCTTCTTATGGTCAATTGGGTAATCAGGTATCTGGAGCGTATTATCCATTTGTGGGATATACTACTGTTCCTCAGACCAACTGGATTATGGGAGGAAGCCGTCCGGTAAGCTTAAGTCCTCAAAATCCTCTTTCTTCGGATAGAACATGGGAAAAAGTAAGTTCTACCAATATTGGTTTGGATATGATTTTCCTTCAAGGAAGATTGAATGTGACCCTTGATGCCTTCCAAAGAGATACAAAAGGTATGTTGGTTGCAGGAGCGGCTTTACCAGGGATTTTTGGTGCCGATGCTCCTGAGAAAAATGCCGCTGACCTAAGAGTCAAAGGTTGGGAAGCATCAGTAGGATGGAATGATGAGATCAATAGTGAGCTAAGCTATAACTTGAATGTAGTAGTTTCAGACTCCAAAGGTGAAATTACACGTTATGAAAATCCAACAAATTCTTTCTCAGGCGGCTATTATGTAGGTCAAACATTAGGAGAAATATGGGGATATGAAACGGTGGGAATTTTCCAAAACCAAGAGGAAATCGATAATGCGGCTGATCATGCCCAACTTGGTGGTGGTAACCTGATTGCGCCAGGAGATGTACATTATGCAGATCTCAACAATGATGGATTTATCAATGGTGGTGCTGGCACAGTGGATGATTCTGGAGATAGAAGGATCATTGGTAATGCTTCTCCAAGGTATTTATATGGTATCAGAGGTGGTTTGAATTACAAGAATTTCGATTTAAGCATGTTCTTCCAAGGAATTGGTAAGAGAGATTTCTGGTTGGATGGTCCTTTGATGTTTGGAAGTACAGGAGGCTATGGCAATGTGATCGTTTTGGATAATGTCTATAATGAGACTTGGAGTGACGGATCAGATGGCCTTCCAGAAAATAGGGATGCCTATTACTTCCGTCCAAGTCAAGGGCAAGTAACCAACAGAAACACACAAGTACAAACTAGGTACCTGCAAGATGCCAGCTACTTGAGACTTAAAAATCTAACTATAGGTTATACCTTACCTTCTGCTATGCTGGAGCGAGTTAAAATTGGTGGTTTGAGAGTGTATGTTTCTGGAGAAAACCTCTTGACCTTTACGAAGCTCAATGAGAACTTTGATCCTGAAGTGCTGGATCCTAGCCAAGATAACCTTGGGAGTGCAAGCTTTAGCAATGGGGGAGACCAGTCTGGTAAGCTCTATCCATTGTCCAGAAGAATTTCCTTTGGGCTAAGTCTTAGTTTCTAATCAACCCTAAAACACAAAGACATGAAAAAAACAGCAATATTTCTATTGGCCTGTCTTGCATTTGCGACAGGGTGTAATGATGAATTTTTAGATACTTTTCCTGAAACACAGATCAATGATGATACTTTCTGGAAAAGTGCTTCAGACCTTCAGGTCTATAATAACCAGCTTTATGCATCCTATTTTGCTACTAAAGGCTTTAGAGGAGGATTTAATGCTGGGATACTTACTGATGATAATTTAAGTGACAATTCCTTTGTTCAGTCTCCAGAGGATGTTCGTTTGGGGATTAATACAGCCAACACGCCCGGTCGTGAAGACTGGGACTGGGATTTGATAAGGGATATCAATCAGATGTTGGAAAATAGCGCTGCGTCAGATATTGAGGAAGCTGCTAAAAACCCTTATATCGCAGAGGCTAGGTTACTGAGAGCATTAGAGTATTATGACAAGTTAAAGTTATATGGAAAACTTCCAATAGTGGACCATGTACTTACGGATACTGACCCGTTGTTATATGAGGCACAGTCCAGCCGTGACGAAGTGATGGCTTTCATCAAATCGGATTTGGACTTTGCAGTACAATGGATGGCAAACACAGCAGAAAGCAACCGCTTTACCAAAGACATTGCCAATGCCTACAGGGCTCGCATCATGCTTCATGAAGGGACTTTCAGAAAGTATCATGGACTTGGAAATGAGCAAGTCTATTTGCAAGCTGCAGCTGAGTCTGCTGAAGCATTGATGAATTCGGGTAATTACAGCATTGATGTAAATGGTGATTATAATGCTTTGTTTGCCAATATGAATTTGGTAGGAAATGACGAAATCGTCTTTTACAGGGATTATGATGATGCTTTGCAGATCTATCACAACGCCTCAAATGTACTGACCCATACTGAGGGAACTGAATTTGGAGGTACAAAGAGCTTGATCAATGATTACCTGTGTGTGGATGGTCTATCAATTGAAGAGAGTCCTTTATATCAGGGTGATGCTACTATTGAAGATGAATTTGCCAATAGAGATAAGCGTTTGGCAGGTACTTTTGCTCAGCCGGAGACCTATTTCGTGGATGGTCAATTATACCTAAATTCTGATCCCATTGGTTTGAGCTCCAATGAATCTTCTCCTTCGGGTTACCAAGTTGCCAAATTCTATAATGAGGAGCAGGATAGAACAGCTCCTTGGGATAGAGCTTATATGGATGCGCCACTTATCCGCTATGCTGAGATATTGTTGATCTATGCGGAGGCTAAGGCGGAACTGGGAAGTATTACCCAAGCTGATGTTGATATGACGATCAATCTACTGAGAGCCAAAGCAGGAGTGGCTGATTTAGTATTGAATCAGGGAAGTATCATTGATGATGTGAGAAGGGAAAGAAGGGTAGAGCTAGCCTTCGAGGGCTTCCGCTATGATGATTTGATGCGTTGGAAAGAAGGTCTGAAACTTACTGAGCCTGTTTTAGGCATTAGGTTCAATTCTGTGGATATTGCCAATTATGATGCTTATGAAGTTGGTTCAGATGTTAAGTTAAATAATGAAGGTTATATCATTTCAGATCAGGCTTATCTGTTTGATGAGAATAAGAACTATTATTTCCCAGTACCGGTAAATGAACTTTCACTGAATCCAAACTTGGAGCAAACGAGCGGATGGGAATAAAAAAATAATTTTTTATTTGCTTTGTACTTAAAGCCGGTGTTACTCGAACAAAAGTTGGTTTGGGTTTCACCGGTTTTTTTTGTTATTAAAAATACAATAGAGTGACGGTTAATGTAATGATAGTCAGTGTTTTTAGTTTTATTTATTACTAAAATAATCGTACTTTTAGTTGTTTTTAGGCTCATATGTCGATTTGAGGACTTTTTTGCTTGTACTATTTTGAGTAATTGGGTATAGCGAAAGCTATGTTTTAGGTCTTTTAACCTATTTAGGTTTATTAGTATGCCGTGATTGATTCTATTATACTTAGAAAGAAACATCTTATTATTGACCATCTTTTGACATGAAGCCAATTATCATCTTTTTACCTGTTTTTGTAATTATAGCTTGTCAGCAAAAGCCAGCAGAAGAAAAACTTGTTACAGCTAGTGACATCACTTTATGTTCGGTTAATTCCTTAGTTACAGATAAAACTTGGTATGAGTCTGGAAGCAAGGCACCTTTGTTCGAAGGTTTGGAAGTAATCCATTGGCCGATGAGTACAAGTAATGAGTTGGCACAAAGGTATTTTGATCAAGGTTTGGTCTTGGCCTATGGATTCAATCATGCTGAGGCAGCGAGGTCTTTTTATTACGCCAGTCAACTTGATCCGGACTTTGCCATGGCTTATTGGGGATATGCCTATGTTCTGGGGCCAAACTACAACGCAGGAATGGAAGCGGACAATTATGAAAGAGCCTATCATGCTATTCAAACAGCAGTTTCAAAATCCAATAGAGTTAGTGAAAAAGAAAAAGCATTGATTGGAGCTATGGCCCAAAGGTATTCATTGGAAGTACCAGAGGACCGTAGCCATTTGGATCAAGCTTATTCAAAGGCTATGAAAGAGGTGAGTCTGGCATTTCCAGAAGATGCCCATATTGCCACGCTTTATGCCGAATCTTTGATGGATCAGCATCCTTGGGACCTCTATGACAAGGAGGGTAAAATCAAGGCTTGGACTCCTGAAATTTTAAGCTCTTTAAATCATGTTCTTGAGATGGATCCTGATCATCCAGGAGGACATCACCTGTATATCCATGCGGTAGAAGCCTCTTTGGAGCCTGAACAAGCGAACACAAGCGCAGCAGCTTTTGATGATGGCTTAGTGCCTAACGCTGGGCATTTGCTTCATATGCCTTCACATATTTATATCCGTACTGGAGAATACCACAAAGGTACAGTGGCTAATATTCGTGCAATCGAAGCGGATAGTATTTATGTTAGCGCATGTCATGCGCAGGGTGCTTATCCATTGGCTTATTTTCCTCATAATTATCATTTTATGGCTGCAACAGCCACCCTTGAAGGTAATAAGAAATGGGCTATTCTGGCAGCAGAGAAATTGTCGGAGCATACCAATAAACTGGTGATGAAGGAGCCTGGTTGGGGTACCTTACAGCATTATTATACCATTCCCTATTATGTATATGTGAAATTTGGTGAATGGGATAAAATCCTTTCCATGCCAGCAGAGGATAGTGAGCTTCGCTACCCTGAGGCCATCAGGAACTACGCTCGTGGGATGGCATTTTTGGGAAAAGGTAATATCAAGGAAGCAAAGAAAGAGTTAGGGTTACTAAAAGAAAAAGCGACTGATGAAAGTTTCAAAACGCTTACGGTTTGGGATATTAATTCTACCTATGACCTACTTCAAATTGCTGAAAAGGTATTGGAGGCTGAAATTTTGGCTGCAGAGTATCAATACGATACTAGCATCCAATTGCTTGAAGAGGCTGTTTTATTGGAGGATAGTTTGAATTATAATGAGCCTCCAGATTGGTTTTTTTCGGTTCGACATCATTTGGGGGCGATACTCTTGCTTGATGGGAAATATACAGAGGCGATTTTTACCTATAAAGAGGACCTGTTCAGTTTCCCAAAAAATGGATGGGCTTTGCATGGTCTAATAGCTGCCTACCGACTTAATGGAGATCTTGAATTGGCTAAGAAAACGGAGAGTGATTTGGTAGAAGTTTGGAGTACAGCGGACATTAAACTGGAAAATCCAAAAATAAGGTGATAATGTGTGTCAATGGATGACACGTCTTTAAAATAAGCTTTTTACGTTTTTGTTTTCTTTTTTGCTTTTCGAATACATATAATTTTCGTCTATAAAATTTTAACTTAAGAAAAGTATAAAATATCCCTCTAAATGCTTGTAAGCGGCTTTTTAGGGGTAATTGAATTTTACTTTGTTTTTCTATCTTAGTTCATGATTTTAAATACTTTTGCATTAATCGTGGATTTCCCAAATCAAATCCGATAACCTTAATTATGGAAACGAATAAGAACGACTTACTTCAGTTGCTCACTGTGGAGAAAGAAAATTATCAAGAAAAATTTATGGCATTTGCTAGTGCCAGTAATATTTCCAATCCCGAACGGTTACTGTCTGAATTGGAGTTGATACAAATTTGTGGCTATAATTATTTATGGGAAGTGACCCAACCAACTAGGCAGTTAACCCAGCAAGAAATTTGTCAAAAATCAGAGGAATTTTATCGCGACACTTACCAGTGGATGAATGAAAACGGCTTGAGAGCGGTTCAGGACTGGTTGGTTTGGAAGTGTAACAAAGATGGAATTTTGAAAACCTAATCTTTGGCTAAAATAAAAAAGTAATTTTTAAATAAATTAAGTATTTGAGTCCCTGTGAAGCAAGTTTTTTAAAACTTCTTATTTAAGTAATAAAGTTTTGTCCATTTTTAGCTTTCATCTTTGCTTTAATTTCTTTCAATAAATCCTGCAAAACCTATCTTATTTTTTAGATAAGTGGACTTTACTCCACTTGGAACTATATAATAGCTGTTGATCATAGTTTTACGATCATCTATTTTTATAAACAGTTTATCGCGTATTTCCTGATTGTTTTAAAAAAATATCTTAAATGTATTTCGATTTATTTTAAAAAATCTATACATTGACAATCCTTTAACGAAAAGTTAAAGAAATTTTTTCCTTGTAAATTAGGAAAACCCAATATAACAGTTCCAAGCCAGTGATTTTCGCCGACAATTTATTGGCTTTTTGAAGCTTTTGCGTAACGGTTCATCAATGTACTTGGTGATTTAAAAAATTTATTATTCAACCTTATACCCTTAAACCAGTTTTATGAAAACTAAAATTTTACGATTACTAAAACCAGTAACGTTATTGACTGTTTTCGGCACGATGCTGCAACCGATTGCGGGCAACTTGCTTTATGCCAGTGAAGGAATTCAGCCCTTGAGTTTCTCTGCATCTGCTGTGGCTCCTGTTGCGATAACAGGTACTGTAACCAGTGAGGAAGATGGTGCTCCCATTCCAGGAGTAAGTGTTTCAATTGTAGGTACCAGTAGAGGTACCATTACAGATTTGGACGGTAATTATACCATCAATGTAGAACCGGGTCAATCTTTAAAATTTTCTTATTTAGGCTATGTTGAACAGACAGTAGCGGTCAGCAACCAAACAGTTATTGACATTGTGCTTGCACAGGATGTGGAGCAGCTAAGTGAGGTGGTGGTAACTGCCTTTGGCATTGAGAAAGATAAAAAATCACTCGGTTATGCCGTACAAAAAGTGGATGGTGAGGAGCTGACAGCGGTCAAAGCCTCACCAAGTGCTGTTTCAAACCTAAAAGGTAGAGTGGCCGGTGTAAACATCACAGAGGCAGGTTCTGGTCCAGGCGCTGGTGTCCGAGTGATCATTCGTGGTAACAACTCATTGACACAAAGTAACCAACCATTGTATGTTGTGGATGGTATTCCAATGGACAATTCCAGTACAAGTGAAGGTGGTGACATGTACACCAGTACCAATACAGGTTCTGGTATTTCTGACTTGAACCCGGATGATATTGAGTCCATGACTGTGCTTAAAGGCCCAAATGCTGCAGCACTTTACGGGTCTAGAGCTGCAAACGGTGTGATTATGATCACCACCAAAAAAGGAAACAATAGAAAAGGCATAGGAGTGGACTTCTCAAGTAGTTCTGTCTTTTCCAATCCTATGCTCCTTCCTGAGTTCCAAAACGAATATGGACAAGGTACAGCGGGAAGAACGCCATCTTCAATCGATGAACTCCGTACTACTGGAGGTTCTTGGGGTGGTAAAATGGATGGAAGTGACCAACTTTATTGGGATGGAACGAACAAGCCTTATACCGCTCAGCCAGATAATGTAAAAGACTTCTTCAATACGGGAGGTAACTTTGTCAATACTTTGGCTTTGACCGGCGGAAACGAAAAAGTTACTGCACGTTTCTCTTATACCAATACCTACAATGAGGCCATGGTTGAGAATTCTTTCCTGAAGAGAAATAACTTTAATTTAAGAGCTACAGCTAAGCTTTCCAGCAAGCTTTCTCTGGACACAAAAGCTACCTATACAAATCAATTTACGCGTAACAGGGTAAATCAAGGTTCTGAAGGTCTTTTGGCCGGGGTGTTCAGTGTGCCTAGAAATGCCATTATGGATGATTTCAGGGATTACTTGGATGAGGAAACTGGCTTGGTAAGAAACTATGCTGAAAGTGCAATCAACCCTTATTGGACACTTAACTATGATAAAGCAGAAGACACCAGAAGCAGGTTCCTTGGTTTTGCCAAGTTGCAATACCAATTTACCGACTGGTTGTCAGCTCATGCCCGTGTAGGTACTGACTGGACTGATATTCGTTTTGAAAGTGCTACGCAGCCAGGTCACTGGTTTTACCCTGATGGCCGTGTAGGCTTTTCTAACAACCGTTATCAAGAAACCAATGCGGACTTCTTGTTCATGATTGACAAGAATATCACTGAAAAGCTAAGAGTAACGGCCAATGTGGGTGGAAACCACTTGCAGCAGCTTTCCCAAGGCATGAGCCTTAATGGCCAGAACTTACGTATTCCTACTAAAACAACCATTGGTAGTGCAGACCAGGTAAACTATAGCGCCGGTGTTCCTACTGAGCGTGTTACTAATTCCCTTTACGCTTCTGCATCATTCGATTATGCAGGAATCCTGTTTTTGGACATAACTGGAAGAAACGATTGGACTTCTACTTTGCCTTCTGACAACTGGTCTTATTTCTACCCATCTGTAAACCTTGCTTTGATGGTGAGTGAATTCATCGACCCTAACCAGCGTGTAATGGATTACCTTAAAGTACGTGGTAGCTGGGCAAGTGTAGGTAAAGATGCTTCGGCTTGGAGCTTGCAAAACAGCTATAACCTAAAGAACAAGAACAACAGTTATTTAGGCATTACTACCTTGACCATTCCATCTGTATGGTATGATCAGAATTTGAGTCCAGAGTTTACCAAAACATATGAAGTGGGTATTGAAGGTAGTCTTTACAAGAACAGACTATACTTTGATGTAGCTTACTATGATATCAGCTCTACGGACTTGATTGATATTGTTTCCACAGACAACTTGGCGGTAAACCCACTAGGAAGAGCTGAAGTACATACCAATGTTGGAGAAATTACCAATAAAGGGATTGAGGTAATGCTGGGGGGTACGCCGGTTGAAACCGAAGAATTCACTTGGAATACCAATGTAAACTTCTCCCACAACCGCAATGAGTTAAAAGAGTTTTTACCGGATGCTTTTAATCGTCAGTGGAATGTGAATAACTCTGGATCTGCAGAAACACGTGCAACTGTAGGTGGTGGATATGGTGAAATCTGGGCTACAGATATCATGACTGATCCTGAGACAGGAAAAATGATCCTTACTGCCAGTGGCATGCCTCAGGCTACTGCCCAAAGGGTGAAAGTGGGAGATTTCCAACCTGATTATTTACTAGGCTTTAACAACTCCTTTAGCTATAAAAACTTCAACTTGAGATTCTTGATTGATGGACGTTTCGGTGGTGAAATGTATGCAGGTACACAAGCTGCCATGGACGGTGCCGGTATTTCACAAAAGACCCTTCAGTATAGAGAGGAAGGGATTGTAGTGGATGGACTGATTGAAAATGAAGATGGTAGTTATTCTCAGAACACCCAATCCATTACTGCCCAGCAGTATTGGGGAGCAATGAGTGGCATTGGTTCTAATTACATCATGGATCAGACCAATGTTCGTCTTAGAGAATTGTCTTTGACATATCAGATTCCTACTTCCTTCTTAGGAAACAGCGTGGTGAGGTCTGCATCCATTAGCTTCATTGGAAGAAACTTGTTCTTTATCTACAAGTCATTTGATGGTGGGTTTGATCCAGAGGCTACTCTCGGTACCAGCAACGCCGGTCAAGGTTACCTTTACTACGCGATGCCTACAGCTAGATCCCTTGGGTTTAACTTGAACGTGAAGTTTTAATTAGTTTAAAATCGAAGATTATGAAAATATTCCATAAAACTTTAATTGGATTGGCATCAATTGCCACTTTGGGAAGTTGCACAGCAGGGTTTGAAGAGATGAATACCAATCCCAACCTAATTGGTGAGAATGATGCCAGTGCAAAGTATTTCTTAACTGAGCTGATGATCCGTCCTTATATCCCTGCAAGATATAATTACTGGAGGGCTCACCTAATCCATACAGATCGTTATGCAGGCCACTTTACCTTTGGCCAAAATGGTAACTGGTGGAGTGATGAGTTGGGTTACTCTTATGATGTAGCTTATACTGATGCTGCGTGGGACCATTATAATGGACTTTTGGGCACCGTAAAACAATTGCTTGAATTTACTGAGCCGGGTGGTGCATTTGAAAATGAGTTGACCCATGCGGTAGTCTTGATTTTGAAAAGCCATTATTTCCAATTGTACACGGATACATTTGGAATGATTCCTTACAGTGAAGTTTTCAGCGATGAGGATATCTCTTTACCGAAATTTGATTCACAAAAAGATATCTATAAAGGCATCATTGCTGACTTGGATGCTGCTATGGCTGCCATTGGAGATAATACAAGCACAGGTGATGCATTGGAAGACTTAGGGGACAATGACGTTATTTATGGAGGAGATCTTCAGAAGTGGAAGCGTTTTGCAAATACTTTGAAGTTAAAAATGGCCATGAGAGCGCAAGGTGCAACAGGTGATGATTTTAGTCAATCCGCTATCAATGAAGCATTGGCAGCGCCACTTTTGAGTGAGGGAGAAAGTGCGCTGATTGAAAAGGATCTGGAGATATCTCAGTGGGATTATTCGACTTATGCAGATGTTTGGCATAACTTCGGGGCCGGTTCAGACTGGGCCGTTGGTCGCGAATTAGTGGATTACCTAAGAGATAATAATGATCCTCGTCTTGATCAATATGTGAAGCCAGCAGCAGGGGGAGAGTTTACACTTATCAGGCCTACTGCTTCGGAAGACCAAGAAGGTTATGATCTTTTCCCTAAGAGAACCAACTTCCTAAAAACTCTATTTGATGAATCAGGAGCTGAATATACTTGGGATGATCAGGGAAGTCAAATTGTAGTTTCGATGCCTGAGAACACCAATTATATAGGTCAACCTGTAAGGTTGAGCGGAGAGATGTCTTCATTGCTTCAATTTGGCTTTTTCTGTTCTCCAAGTGATTTGGTGATCCAACAGAAAAACCAAGGTGGTACTTCTACGCCAGAAACAGTGCTTTTGTCTGGTGAATCCTATTTACTACAAGCCGAAGCTGTTCTAAAAGGTCTTGGTTCAGGCGATGCACAGGAATTGTATCAAATGGGTATCAAAGAAGCGATGCGTGTTTGGGGTGTAGATGATGCCAGCATTGATGCTTTCTTAGCCAACGAGGCCATTGCACAATTGGACGGTACTACCGATGAAAACTTAGAAAAAGTATATATCCAGCGTTGGATAGCGCATTATACTGATGGTTATGAAGCATGGGCTATTGTCAGGGATTCTGGATACCCAGCTACTTTGGCTGCCGGAGTGAGTGACTATGAGCTTTATGGTCCGGGTACCATCACAGCAGGTGGCTATCCACAGCGGTTGAGATACGGTAGCAGTTTGCAAGCTTCCAATCCTAACAATTACAATGACGCCATTTCTAACCAGGGACCTGATATGCAAGGTACCAAACTATGGTGGGCTAAGTAATACTGGAAATTGTAGTGATAAATGAAAAGGAGACCAAATTGGTCTCCTTTTTTGTTTTGATTCAAAGCACCTATTTATCATTAATTTTCACTATTTTATTCTTCATACCCGAAAACTGAACTTTAACACCACATTTGACCGCAAACATGAAAAATCTCTTTTCCCTTATTTTGCTATTGTATCTGGTAAATGGTTGTACATCTTCTGATGAGAATCCCAAAAATGATCCCAAGTTGATTGTAAAAATAGAAGTAGATCCAGAACAAGTGAGATTGGGAAATGCTGGGACAGCTGTGGATGTCACCTCAGGGCATGCTGGGCAAAATCCAGTTTTTCATCAAATTGCTGCTCATTATCTTGAACTGGCTCCATCTGCCAACACTTTTTTGGGAGAGGGAGAAATTCTCTACCATGCAGCAGAGACTGAAGCAGGAGGGGAAAAGGCCATTGATTTTAGCCAAAGCAAGTTGGTTGCTCCTGGAGAAACTTTTTTGGAAATTCCATTAAATTCCATTCAGTCTGGTACCTATGAATGGGTGAGGATGTCTTTGTCTTACCAGAATTTTGATGTTACCTTTTATTATAATGACCAACCGTTTACAGGTACCATTGCCAGTTTTGTGGGATTCAATACGTACATCGATAAATATTTGTTGAAAACAGAGGAAGTTGAAGTAAAGGCTAACAGAAAGCAAGGTTATTGGGGATTGGAAACACTGGCAGGAGTGGTTACAGGACAAAGCCCTGAAGGAGCTACTACAGTGCCCAATCCTTTGTTTGAGACTTCACCTATTCCACAAGGCTCTTGTGTGGTCACTGGCGAGTTTGATATGCCCTTGGAAATTACTGGTAATGAGACAACAGATATAATTATCAGCATGTCTCTTTCGATCAACAAAAGTTTTGAGTGGGTGGACGAGAACAGCAATGGGCTATGGGATGTAGGAAATGGACAAGCAGAGGCTGTGGTGGACATGGGATTGAGAGGATTGATTCCAAGAGTAATGGAGTAATTTCCTGGGGTACTAACGCCTGAAAATGACTATTTTACGTATATTAAAGAAAACCCGTCATTGGGTAATTGAAATATACATTTTCATCTTAGTCTGGGGCGTATGAAAAAGTTTTACATAATAATGTTTTGCATAATAGGGTTAGGTGCTTCTTGCACTTCAGAGCATCAGGAAATGGAGGACTTTGCAAATGCGCTTGGAGCTGAAAAGATGGAAGCTTTAAATGCTCTAGTCGCCTCATTTGACCAATTTTTATTGCAACGATATCCTGTCAATACCAGTCCATCCGAAAAGTCTTATCAATTTCTCAATGATGTTTCACACCGAAGATCACTTAACCTAAGCCAAGTAAGGGGCAGGGATTTACTTGTTGCAAAACTGGAGGACAGTGGCCTGAGAAAGGATATTTATATCTATGAATCCGAAAAGGCTACTTACCCCAATTATCCTGTAGACCAGCTAATGCCTGTTGAATATCCCGAAGAATCCATGGAACTTAGTTTGAATGATAAGAGATTCCAATTTTTACTCACATCTTCCAATGCAGAGGAAGTTCCTTCAGACTCCACTTTGAGGTACAATAAGGAGGGGTTGTTTATGTATGCAATGGCTAAATCAAAACAAAAGGATCAAGACTTCATGCGCTATGTTGAGGTCAAATACAAATTAGAGGATATTCATGCGGTCATGATTGCCCAAAGACACCTTGAAAATTTAGCAGGAAAGGAGTTCACCTGGTTCCAAAAACTTCCTATAGTCATTGATATTTATTACAGAATGTTGCTCTCTGATGAAAAGGAAGAGCCTAATTATTTATCTATGAATAACCAGCCTAAATAATAAGAGCATATTGTTCAATAAAATATTTGTATAATAGGGCTTAATAGGAAATGGATCATTTGTATAGTTTGACATTGGGAGAAAAGCTTCCGGAATGGCATCTAGAAAGTATTTTTGGAGATGCCGTTCCTAGTCCAAAGGATTATATTGGTCAACCTTTAGTAGTGCTTTTCTTTAGCTTAAACTGTCCTGGTTGTAAAGGAAGAGCCATTCCTTTTGCAAATAGATTAGTATATGAGTTAGGAGAAAAGATCAATGTACTTGGAGTTCATTCTATTTTTGATGGCAATGAAATACCAATGTGTAAATTGGAGGAGGCGAGGGAGAAATTTTTTGTTCGATTTCCCTATTTTAAAGATCAAAATTTAAACACCACCTTTTTGGATTTTAAAGCTGGTGGAACCCCTCATTGGATTTTGGTGGATGCCAATGGTCTTGTTGCCTATAGCATGTTTGGTTCCGATCCAAATAATGCCTTGATGCGACTTGATTACAAACTTGATGAAATACTAAGTGGAAATGTCCTGATAATCGATGAACCTACATCTCAAAGCGAATTAACGGAACCTGAAGGGTGCGATTTAAGGTTAGTTAGCAGAGAGAATGAAAACCTTGGTGATAAAACACAGAGATTTAAAAACATTAATAGTATGCTTAACTGGAACAATATTATTCAATTTGCCAATCATGGTAATCCAATCCCCTCAAAGCGAGTAGATAAGAGTGAGGCAGAATGGAAAGCAACTCTTAGCCCTGAACAGTTTCAAATTACAAGGCTAAAGGGAACAGAGCGAGCCCACAGTTCAGAGATGTGTAGCTTATTCGAGCCGGGGAAGTATGCCTGCACTTGTTGTGATACCCTGCTTTTTGACGCGGAGGAGAAATTTGAAAGCGGTACTGGGTGGCCATCTTTTACACAACCAGTGGAGGAAAATGCAGTGGCCTACCATAAGGATGCCAGCTTTGGCATGGTCAGGGTAGAGATCACCTGCAATACCTGTGATGCACATTTGGGGCACGTATTTCCAGATGGTCCAGCTCCCAGTGGCTTGCGGTATTGTGTGAACGCGGTATCTTTGAAAAAAGTAGGGTAATTCAAAACCACTCTAATGAAGCCATTATTATCCAGTCATTCATGAGAAGTATTCGTTTTATAGTTTATTTCTTTTTGATCTGTCAGACTACCCTTTTCGCTCAAAACAACCTATTCTATAATCAATGGAGCCTTCTCCCAAGGAAGGGGCGTTTCAAATAGAAGGCTAAATCGTTTGGGGCGGTTCGGTGATCAAAGGAGAAGATGGTATTTACTATATGTTCGCCAGCAGCTGGCCCAAACATCTTGGCATGAGCGCTTGGGTAACCAATAGCGAAATAGTGTTAGCTGTAGCAGATAAGCCCGAGGGGCCATTTTATCATATGCTCGCCAAATGCATGAATGAGGCGATTACAGGTGAGTCTGGTGCTGAGTTTTTAGCCAGTTCAGAAGATGGCTTGGTGTGGAAGACCTCGGAAAACCCGATTGCTTATAATCGAAATATTAAGTTTTCAAATGGAGAAAACGTGAATTTGCCCAAGTTGGAGAGGCCGCAAGTCCTCATTCAAAATGGACAGCCAAGCCATGTTTATTTTGTCTGTAGGAATCCAGAGGGACAGATCTTTAACATGGTAAGGCCGTTAAGAAACAATCAATAAGAATAATGTTTTCAAGTCGATGATGGAGAAAATGGGATTTGGTGGAGGATGCCATTGGTGCACAGAAGCGGTGTTTCAGTCCATTGAGGGAGTGGGAAATGTTGACCAAGGGTGGATTGCATCGTCGGGCAAGTACAGTAGCTTTTCGGAAGCTGTCTTGGTGGATTTCGATCCCCAGATCATTTCTCTCCATCAATTAATAAAATCCCATTTACTGACGCATAGCTGTACTTCTGAACATAGTATGAGAGAAAAATACCGATCAGCGATTTACGTGTTCAGCCATGAACAGCATGAAATAGTTCAAAAGAATTTGGAGGATTTGCAGCAACTTTGGTCTGGGAATATCATTACCCAAATTTTACCCTTTGTATCATTTAGACGAAATTCGGCTGATTTGTTAAATTATTACCAGAGTCGGCCTGATGCTCCTTTTTGTCAAAAGTATATTCAGCCCAAACTAAAACTCCTTAAAAAGAACCAAAAAGCAGATAAAGGCTAAATTAATAATTCGGTAATTATAATGAAAAACAAAAGGAGCAAAATACATTTGCCCCTTTTGTTTCTATGGTTATGGAAAATTACTCTATTTCTTCAAGCTCTTCGCTATATTTTTCAATGGTATGCTTGTACTCCTCTAGGCCTTTTTCTGTCATATATGGAATCAATAAGTCCCAAATGTGTTTGGTCATTTCTCCCTTTTCATTGAACCTGTAGCCTGGAAGTACTTCGCGCTGAGAGAGCCAAAAAGTGATGATGATGCGGATGGTATGTTGTAGTCTGATTAAAGCAATATTACTTTTGTCCTCCAAAAGTCCATCACTCACAAAGCTTTTAAACACCTTTGACATTTGCTCTTTCCGAAGTTCTATTGTCTCTTTCAATAATTTGCTGACTTCGGGATACGATCTGGACATTTCCAAAACATCCAGGTTAAAAAAGCGGTATTTCATCTGGAACCTTTCTAAGTGCATCAGCAAAAGGTGGAAATGATCAAAAGAAGAATTGCCATTATTACTTTTTTCCTGATAAGAGTTTGTCATTTCCTCTCTCATCTGCTTATAAATAGCCAGAAGGATAGCCTCACGGTTATTGTAATGATAATCTAAATTGCCATGACTGATACCAAGTTCGGCAGCAATGTGTCTACTGGTAATATTGTGAGCACCATTTTCATTATAGAGCCTTATGGCCTCATTTAAAATTCTTTGTTTTGTGGATATTTTCTTCTTCTTTTCCATAATCTAAAGGACAATAAACGCCAGTTTTATTCTTAAATATTTGGTAGTGAAAAACTGACAAGAACACAAATCAAGCAAAAAAACAGAGGATTGCCAATTTCTAAATTTTATAACTATCGATTTTTTGAGTTTTATCTCAGCTAAACTAACAGCTATAATCTTGTTATAAACCAATATAAACTTATATTTTTAAGTGAAAATTAACAAAAATTTCACAAAATAAGCAAATGGCCTAATTTTATTAATTTAATATTATCTGCTAAATATATAAAATTTAGGTCTAAAGACCTACAGGGTTTTTTTGTTTTTATTCCAGTAAACCCTATCTACTTAGTTGGTAATTTGTGTGGTTTTCTTTCTGGATAATAAAAAATAGCACAATGAATGGTATTCATTCTTGGCCTTCCACGGTGGTAAATTGATTAAGTACTTGTTGGAATGTCGCTATTTTTCTAAGCGTTTTTTTATTTAAGCTTGATTTATCCAATGGTGCTTTTTCGAGCGGATCCCTATCGAGATTATAAATGCTTCCATTTTCATAAAGTTTCCACTTTTGATCATGGACAAATACGCTTTTTTCAAAGTTTCCCCAATTCGGGTCATAATAACAATATACCCATTGTCTTTCCTGAGCCTTTTGATTGAGAAGTTGCGGGTAAAAACTTATACCATCTGTAAATGGTCTTTCACTCTTTTTATAACCTGACACATCCAGTAGTGTGGGGACGAAGTCAGTAAAGTCAATAAGGTTCTGGTTAACCTGACCTGCTTTGATTTTATCCTTCCAATAGGCAATCATGGGCACATGGGTACCTGCCAGTGTAGTGTGTCCTTTGTCGCCTGCGACTTCTAAACCGTTTTGTACAGAAGTCACATCATGATCTGTTCCATTATCACCAATAAAAATGACCAAGGTGTTTTCTGCATTTTGATTTACTGCGTTGATAATTTTTCCAACGAGTTTGTCCATGTAGTGAACCATCTCCTTAAAATATTGTGGGTCATTGGTTTTACTTTTGGCATCAAAAGTAGAAAAGCTGGGATTGTCTGGTGTGGGAACAAAAGGGTCATGTGTTAGTGCCATAGGAAAGTAGACAAAAAACGGATTTTGGCGTTCTTCACCAATGAATTCAATAATTTGATCTACAAATATGTCCGGGCCAAATTCTCCTTCATATACTTTGTCTCCTTCAGGACTACTCAGTAGAGGATCTTTATATCTGCTTCCAAGCTGTTTGACTTGCCAGAGGCAATAATCCTCAAAACCTGCTTCTTCTGGCAGTGAGCCTTCTCTGTTTCCTGCCAGTTGTCTTTGGTGGTTATTCCCATATAGTTGCCATTTGCCGGCAGTAAAATTATCATAGCCTGCTTCTTTAAGGTAATGACCAAAAGTCTGTTCATTGGGGTCCAATAAGCCAAAACCAATGTAGTTTCGGATATTATACTTTCCTGTCATGAGTTGCACCCGACTGGGCGTACAAAGGGGCATGGAGTAGCATTGGGTAAAGTTCATTCCCTGTTTTGCCATCATGTCTAGGTGAGGAGTCTCATAACTGTCGCTACCATTAATTCCAAGGGTTTCAAAGCCTAAGTCATCAGCCATAATCAGGATGATATTTGGTCTTCTATTATTAGAAGCTTGAAACGCTTGGCTCTTTAGAGTAAAGCAAAGAAATAGTAACAGCAGTAATTTTTTCATTGGAAGGATAATTGATGGTTTTATAATTTTAAGATATAATGGTTGAGCTTCTTTCTTTTGCTCTAGGTATTATGTGTTTATTTTGGATTTACAGGTTCTACCGTTATAATTGATTCATTTTCTTTTCCATATTGCCAATAGACCCAAGGCTGGGCCAATTGCTAAGAAAATGAAAATATAGGATGGATAGAATGCATTGTGAAGGAAATTGAGGAGCTGAATACTGAAAATGGTAATGGCGAAGCCTAGACAATTGACAATAGTAAGGGCAGTGCCTTTGTTTGTAGAAGGTGCATTTTGGGCAACGAGGCTCGAGAAAAGTGGTGAATCTGCTACGACAGTGAATCCCCAAAAGATTAAAAACAGTAGGAATAGAACCGGAGATGGCTGAAAAAATGCTAACGGAGAAAATATACAGCAAAGTCCAGATGAACCTAATGCTATAGAGGCGATTTTTTTTGCTCCATGGTTTACAGAAAGGTAGCCGGCAGTCACACAACCTAAAGCCCCAATGCCAATGATAATAAATGACCATAAAGAAATTCCAAAAGAGGCGGAAAGGTGGGTGGTTTTATAAGCGGATAGGGTCACAGGAATAAATGCCCAAAAGGCATAAAGCTCCCACATATGTCCAAAGTAACCCATTGCTGCTGCTTTAAAATCAGTCTTTTTGAAAATATTGAATATAATACTAAAGTCTACTTTAGCGGAGGCTTGTCTGTTAGGTCCATCGGGGACGAAAATCCCTATCATCAAACCGCCAACAATAGCGAGGCCTGTGGTAAATAGGATTACATATACCCATGGAAATCCAAATGAAAAGGCTTTGAGAAGATGAGGAAAGGCTGTTCCCAAAACCAATGCCCCTACCAAAAACCCCAGTGATTTTCCTAGTCCTTTATCAAAATAATCCGAAGCGATTTTCATTCCTACTGGGTAAATCCCTGCCAAGCAAAACCCAGTTAAAAACCTAACTGCGATTAAACTGAACAGTGTATTGTTTGACCATAGAATTCCAAGGTTGAAAACTCCTCCCAAAAGTGCACAACTTAAGAAGACTTTCGATGGTGAAAACCTATCGGAGATATTGAAGAAAGCAAAAAGTAATGTTCCCAGAATAAAATCAAACTGTACAGCTGAGGTGAGGTGTGCGAGCGTTTCAGTTCCAAGGTTGAAATTGAGCAGTAAATCCTTCATTATGGCATTTCCTGCAAACCAAAGAGAGGTGCAGCAAAACTGGGCGATTACAATGAGAGGAAGAATACCTTTTCTTGTTGACATTTTTTACTTGCCTATGAAAAGTAAAGCTAAGCATTTCACTTAGTTTTTCTTCTTACTTGACTTGGCCTGTGGATTAAACTTTAGGCACTTGTCCACCCAATATTCCAGTTGTGGCTCAGTATCCACCACAGTACCATCAATAAAGACAAAACCTTTCATGCTTTTGCCAGTAAAGTTCATTTCCATACAGCCTGCTTGATGGAGAGCATCCTCATATTGTTCGGGCCCAACTCTCGCCATGATCCTGTCTTCATGAACGCCAATGCACATTTTTCCATTGACCATAAAGCAAAGTCCACCCATCATCTTCTTCGCTTCAAATGGTTGGCCGGCATGACTGAGCACATGTTCAATTCTATCTGCTAAAAAGGTATTATAAGCCATTTGATTACATTTTAAGTAGATTGTAATTTAAGCTTTTAATAGGCTTTAGTCAACTAATCTCAGGGATTATCAATAGACCCTATTGTGGAAATTATAGAATTCTAGAATGTTTTAAGTGTGTTTCTTAGCAGTTGATACTTGACATCATGGTGGGATAGGTAGTGGGCTTCCAGGTAATTGTCCTCTGGTTTGACAAAGAATAAGTTTTTAGCTTTTCTAGATCAAGCAGAAATTTGGGAAGAAAGGATTTTCTTCACTTTGTAATTTGAGCAGGTTGAAATATAAAGCTCTTATTTATCAAATCAGATGCTTCATTTCTAATAATCTAAGCCTTTTTTACTGTTTTCTACTGAAATCAGCCACTTGTTAATTTCTGTTTCCATTTGTGCCGCGATAAAGGGAAGCTGCTGAATGATATTTTCGGATTCTTTTGGGTCGTTTATCAAGTCATAAAGTTCCATTGGTTTTTGATGGTCATCTCTAATCAATTTATACTGTTCATTTACCCATGATATTCGTTGATTGTTTCGATAAATAAAGCCAATAGGCTTTGCCCTATTTTGTTCACTTCCCAAAAGAATAGGGTAGAAGCTTTCTCCATCAATGGGTCTTTTATTCGGATAGGGTATATCCAAAAGGTCCAATATAGTTGGTAGATAATCACTGGTTACAGCCGGAAAGTCTGTTCTGTTTCTTCCCTTGATATGACCTTTCCAAAGTACAAAGGCAGGTACCCGAACACCTCCTTCGTAAAGACTTCTTTTTTTTCCTCTAAAGGTTCCTGCACTTCCTGGAGTTTGTACTTCAGGTCCATTGTCACTGCAAAAGAAAATCAGGGTATTTTCTGCTAGTCCATGTTCTTCTAAATAATCCCAAAGTCTTCCGATCTGCTCATCCAAAGCTGTTATGGTTCCATAGTACAACTGTTTCTCAAAACTTAGATTAGCATAAAGTTCCCTATGTTGAACGTCAGATACAACAGGTAGGTGGGGAGTGTGAAACCATATGCTGGTAAAGAATGGATCATCATCTTTTATGGATTGATCTATAAAAGGCAAAACCCTATCCATGATCACTCTGGCATCATCTCCTTCTAGATTATCCTTAGCCATCTGTTCTTCTTCTATCCAATAAAAGGTGCCATAGGCTTTGGATGGCTTATCTTTATCAATAGCCTTCCAACCGTAGCGTAGACTCTCTCCATCCTCAAACTTCTCAGGAACTTTAAGCGGATCATAAGTGGCTACTTTGGATTCAGAACAGAAATAGGTGTCGTACCCATGCATACTGGGCAAACTATAGTGAGTTTCTTGTTCTGGCCTTCCACCTCTATTGCCATCTTTGGTTTCTTTTGTCAGGGTTCCCAAATGCCATTTCCCAAAATGCCCTGTTGCATATCCATTATCTTTGAGCAACTCAGGAAGAGTGATTTCTTCAGGTTTCATATGTCCTTGATTGGCGTCAGCAATGCCAATTCGAACTGGATTTCTTCCGGTAATGTAACTCGCACGGGTCGGAGAGCATACGGGGCCAGCGCTGTAAAAGCGATTAAAAATCATACCCATGGAAGCTAATTTATCCATGTTTGGGGTTTTGATCACTTCATTTCCATTAAATCCTACATCCATCCAGCCCTGATCATCTGTCATGATCATAACGATGTTGGGCGTTTGGGAATAACAGAATAAAGAAATAAACAACGGGATGACTGTCAGAAGATTACTTTTTGCCCAGCACATGTTTGTATTAAGACTTTAATATTCAATGATCTTATCGATAATCAATTGTTTGGCTGCCTCACCATCTTTCAATTTATACTGTATTTGCCTCATCTGGTCTGTTCCAGCTATAGGGTAACGGCGTACTAAAGTACTTTCTACCACGGCAAATTCATCCTGACCTTCATAACTGTCACTCGCTTCAGGGTTAGTTTGGATGTCTGGCATATTGATCATACTCAATGATTTTCCAGTGTTCACTGAATATCCCACCAGATGTCCAAAGCCTTTATCATCTTTGGTGTAAATAAAGATTTCGGCTTGGTTATCAATGTCCAAATCTCCAAGTTCCGCATTGATCACTTCTCCTTTCAGAGCCTGTTTGTAGGGGCCTTTATCAATCTCTAGGGTAGGGGATTCTATTGTTAGTTGATTTTCCTTAACACTAAGGAAAAATATTTGATCGCCCATATAGAGCGTTTTCGCATATTGTGTTGGGTCAATTTGTTTATGGTCTAGCTCACCTTCTATTTTGGAATAAGTGCCTCCAATACTTGCTCCTCCAGAACAAAAAAAGTAGAGTATTCCATCATCAGCTTCGTTTTCTGTTTTGATGGTTAGCTGGTTATTTTCAAAATTAAAGAGAATGGCCTTATCATCCTCAAAGGCTTTTAATTGGTTTTCACTGATGACGGTTGCATTTACATCAAGAGTACAGGTCGGTTTTTTCTTATCAGCTCTGGATCTGATAGACACGCGCATGGTATGAGCGTTTATTTTCCCGATGCTAATGGCCACCCAATCAAAGCCTTCCTCACGCTTGGCATAGCTATCGTCCACATAGTTGCCTTGGAGGGATAGGTCAAACAAAGAGGCTTCATTTGTGGATCTTTTTTCATCTACTATCAGGTGTCCTTTTTGAGAAATGCTATCATCCTTTCCCCACATGAATTCCTCGCCTTTTATCCAAAAGAAATAGCCTTCCTGATTTTGGTATTTGGATCCGCTGGCAGCTTGGGCGGATTGAAGTTCATATTGTTGGCCGTTTGTCTCATCCAGCAGAACTAAGTGTTGGGAAGTGTCGTTTTTTAAAAAAATTACAGAGTAATAATGTTCTTGATCATCAGCTAAATATCGATAGGTTTCTCCCTCTTCTACTTCTTGTAGCGAATCTGTATTTTTTTGGTCATCGGTAGATTTTGATTGGCAAGAAACAATAAAGCCAAAGATTAACAATAGTTTTAATAACAGTGTGTGGTTCATCATGATAAAGAAAAATAAATAAAAAACATAGGTGAGAGCCTGCTACTCTCACCTAACATGAATTATATGATTAAGTCTGGTTGTTTTCGTTAAAACTAACCATCCAATTAATGTCAAACTTGTCAGTAAACATACCAAAATAATCTCCCCAAAACGTATCCGCCATAGGCATGTTCACTTTTCCTCCTTTTGACAATTGGCTAAAATAACGATCAGCATCTTCTTTACTGTCTGCCGTGATGGAAATTGTTATGTTATTACCGATTATTGTTTTCGGAGCCCATTCTCCTCCTGTGTCACTGCCCATCAGAATGGTCTGTCCTATGGGTAAGCTAACATGCATTACTTTGTTTTTATCTTCTTCCGAAAGCGTGACCCCTTCTTGTGGAGGCATATCTGAGAATTTGCCCATAAAGCTAAATTCTCCACCAAAAACTGATTTGTAAAAGTTGAAGGCTTCTTCACAATTACCCAAGAAAGTGAGGTAAGGATTGACTGCTGCCATCTTTGATTTGGTTATGGGTTGAAAATATTATGAAACATGCTACTAATTTAACTTTTCACCATGTTAATCACTAAATAATTTTGTTTAATCTAACGGAATTAACCTTATAAGCTTTGTGATATTGAACCTTCGGAGGTCAAACTAAGTTGGAAAAAAAGCAAATGGATGGAAAAGGAATGAAGTGTCTTTATCTACCTTTGCGGAGAGATAACTTGTAACTAAACAAAACTTTGAATTTCTTTTATGGAAAAGCCTGTTTTTAATATTGAAGAAGTAAATAAAATTATCCGAAACCGAAGATCCATGTTTGTGGCACAGTTTAAAGAAAATGACCCAATAGAGGACTCCATCATAGAGGAAATGCTGGAGAATGCCAATTGGGCACCGACACACAAACTGACAGAACCATGGAGATTTACTGTTTTTTCCGGTGAGGGACTTAAAGAATTGGCTAGGTTTCAGTCAGAGTTGTATAAAAAAAGGGCTGAGAGAAACGGCAATTTTAAAGCTCCTGTGTATGAAAAATTGCAGCAAAACCCATTGAAATGTTCTCATGTGATCGCAATAGCGATGAAAAGGGACCTCAGTTCAGGTCTGCCAGAAGTGGAAGAAGTTGCATCAGTTTCCATGGCAGTTCAAAATATGTACCTGACTGCAAGTGCACATGGTTTGGCGGCATATTGGGGAACAGGAGGAGTAACTTTTTATCCTGAAGCAAAGGAATATTTTGGTTTGGAAGAGGAGGATAAGCTGATGGGATTTTTCTTTGTGGCCAAGCCTAACTTGGATATTTGGCCGGCAGGCAGGAGAAAGCCTATTGCAGATAAAGTGAAATGGGTGAAATAAAAAAATCCGGGCTTCAACCCGGATTTTTTTATTTGTCTATTGAGCCCATGACCCTTTTCATAAAGGTGTTCATGGCTTCTTTTTTATCCATGCCTTCTTTGATCATGGTGTTTACTTCTAATGTTCCATAAAGATTGGAAAGCAGCTCACCCATTACTTCAAGTTCTTCATCTTTTAATGAAGCGATTTCTGTCATGTTTTCAAGAAGCTCAATGGTTTCATTTACCCAATCTTCATCATTTTCTTCTATAAAAGTAAGTACGTGCTTAATTATTGGCAATCTCATCGATCAATGCTTTTAAGTTGTCTTCTTTGTTGGTTTGAGTTTGGTTGACCAGTTGGCCATTTTTAAATGAAGCAAATGTAGGTAAATTGTTTACTTGTGCCAGCTTGCGGGATTCTGGAAGCTTTTCTGCATCTACATACAAAAATTTAACATCTTCATAATTGCCAGATAGACGTTTCATTTTAGGCTTCATAATGCGACAATTCCCGCACCAAGTAGCACCATATTGTACAATTACCTTGTCATGCTGGGTGATGATTTCCTGCAAATTGTCCTGATCTAATTCTTGTAACATATCTTTTTGTTTTAATGAATTCTGATTATTGAAACAAAAGTAGTGTCAATTAATTTCTAAATCCAATTGATAAATTCTATCGATGATAGAATGAATTAATAGATGCTTTCATTCACGAAGGGAATCAAGGCAAGTATAACAGCTTGTTCGTAATATTCCTGCCTGTTGACCAGGCTCTTGGTCAAGATACCTACGGCTCCATTTCCTTGTTTGGAGTTTTCACGATTGAAAACCTGGTCATCTGCATCACCAAGTTCCATGCCTCCTTTGATCAAATTGCTAATGGCTTTGGGCAAAAAGAAAGTGGAAGTTTTGGATTTTCCTGTATTCCCTTGTTGGTCTATGATGACAACCCACGCATAAGCGATCAGGTCTTCACCCATTTCATCAACTCCTCCTTCTATACCCACCCAGTAATCGGCCTCTGGAAAGGTGTTTTTAGCATTTTTTGCCCTATTGTAAGCTCCTCTGTAAGTTTCTGCATCACCAAAAGGCTGCTCACTGACTTCTGAGTTTACATTGAGTCCTTGGACCACAAAATGGTGCTCTTCAAATACTTTGTGAAAACTACTGTCAGTACAATTGATTTTTACGGGGTTTTGACTACCCACCACAACCAATAGCTGTCTTTCACGCTGTTGGATATTTTTTCTTTTAGGAAATGCCATTTACTTGGTGTTTAAAAATAAAAAAAGCCTTTGGTCTAGTCCAAAGGCTATAGGAATAAGCTTCCTTATGAAATATTATGAAAGACGTGGTTTACATCATCATCCTCTTCCATTCTTTCAATCATTTTATTGACTTCCTCTTCCTGTTCTTCAGTAAGGTCAACTGTTGTGGTCGGAAAACGTTGGAACTCGGCACTTGTCACCTCAATGTTTCTTTCTTCCAGCGCTTTTTGCATATTACCAAAGTCTTCAAATGCCGTATAGATAAAGATTTCCCCTTCGTTTTCATCAATATCATCCAAACCATAGTCAATTAGATCGAGTTCTAGTTCTTCCATGTCGTGATCATCTTGAGGAAACCTGAAAACAGCCTTATGATCAAACATAAAACTCACGGATCCTGAGGTCCCCAAAGATCCACCGCCTTTGGTAAAATAGTGACGTACGTTTGCTACAGTCCTATTGATATTATCCGTAGAAGCTTCCAAAAGTATGGCTACTCCGTGAGGTGCATAGCCTTCGTATACTACTTCTTCGTAGTTGCTTTGATCTTTATTGCTTGCTCTTTTAATGGCCGCTTCGATACGGTCTTTGGGCATAGCGGCACCTTTTGCGTTTTGCATTACCGTCCTAAGCTTAGGGTTGTTTTCCGGATCTGGACCACCCGCTTTTACAGCTATGACGATTTCTTTTCCCAGACGGGTAAAGACTTTGGACATTTTGCTCCAACGCTTGAATTTTCTCTCTTTTCTAAATTCGAATGCTCTTCCCATATTCTTTTACATTTCAGGATCGTAAAAATAATAAATCTTTTGAATTGGCTCATCATTCCTTGGCAAACAAGTGCTTTTGATTGCTAGGCTTTTTATATTTGTAAAGCCACTCAAAAATAACTTTCCCTAACTATTTTAACTAAAACCATACTAATTATGGACTTTGCCACATACCAACCCATTCCGAATCTTCCTGTATCAAACAGACCAAAAATGGTCATTTTAGGAGGCGGCTTTGCTGGACTTAAGTTGGCCCGTAAGATGATCAAGTCAGAGTATCAGGTGATTTTGTTGGATAAGAATAATTATCATCAATTTCAGCCTCTATTTTACCAAGTGGCTACAGCGGCTTTGGAGCCAAGTGCTATCTCTTTCCCATTGAGAAGGATTTTTCACAATACTCCGAATGTTACTTTTAGAATGGCAGAAGCTCAAGCAGTTGATCAAGAACAAAAGCGACTTTTTACCAACCAAGGGTATATTGACTACGATCATTTGGTGTTGGCGATGGGAGCAGATACCAATTATTTTGGGATGAAAAACATTATGGAGTACAGTACTCCTATGAAGACGGTTTCTGAGGCACTCTACATCCGTAACCGCATTATTTCCAATTATGAAAAAGCGATTAACATAGCTGATGTAGCAGCTAGAAAGGCTTTGATGAATGTGGTTATAGTAGGAGGTGGGCCGACTGGGGTGGAGCTGGCAGGAGCGATTGCCGAGCTGCGGAATAATGTATTCCCAAAAGATTACCCAGAGTTGAACTTCAAAAATATGCGGGTAGTCTTGGCAGAGGCTGGTCCAAAGCTCTTGGCAGGAATGTCCCAAGAAGCTAGTGAAAAAGCTGTGGTCTACTTGGATAATTTAGGTGTGGAAATCATGGTCAGTGCTGCTGTGGAGGATTATGATGGTTTGACGATTAAGATCAAGGATCATGAAAGCCTAGAAACCAGAACTTTGCTCTGGGCGGCAGGAGTAAAGCCAAACCATATCAAAGGTTTGAAAGAGGAACAAATGATTCCAAATGGTAGACTTAAAGTAAATCAATACAATCAGTTGTCTGGTGCTGAGAGCATTTATGTGGTCGGAGATCTCTGTGTTCAAACAGATGAAGATTATCCGAGAGGTCATCCTCAAGTGGCGCAAGTGGCCATCCAGCAAGCCGATAACCTGGCCAATAATTTTATAGCTTGGGCAGATAATAGGGAGCCCAAAGCGTTTAAATACAAAGATCTTGGATCGATGGCAACTGTTGGGAGAAAGCTTGCAGTGGTAGATTTGCCATTTATAAAATTCCAGGGTTTTACTGCCTGGATCACTTGGCTTTTTGTCCATTTGATGGCAATCGTGGGTGTCAAGAATAGGATTTTTATATTTCTGGATTGGGCTTGGAATTATTTGTCATTTGACCCAGCTCTTAGGTTACTAATTAGACCAAGATACGTGAAGCCTAAAGAACAAGATGAGTTGGTGGAAGAAAAACATGAATAATTGAAAAAAGTGTTGTGCGGTTCATGTGATTATATTGACGTTTTATTTCATCAAAACAACACTTGAACTGGTTTTCTGTTTAAAATGCTGCTAAGGTAGGTGTTGGGGATTCCTATTGCCTTACCTCCTTTAATAATGGTGTTGATATAATCCTTATGAGGGAATATTTTATCCACATTTTGGGAAGATCTAAATGTGAAAGCCCTGATTGTACCTTCTTTGGTGATGATATTTACCGGTATGAAGTCATAGTTTTTTTCTGAGGTTAAAAAGTGCTTTTTGTCTTTTTCATTGATTTGATAGAGCGCACCATAGACATTTTCATTAGCACTTTCAACAATATTTGCCCTTGCCGAACCGTCTGGATTAGGGTGGTTAAACCTAAAACCATATCCCGTTAATATTCCTATTCCTGTAAATTTTGGAGGATTAACCAACCGTCCCACCAATGTGGATTGGTCCAGATTGCTGGCATATCCGAAATAGTAAATTGAAGCCATAATTATTGAGGCAGAAATTATTTTTAGCTTTGGGTTAAACCTCGAATAGAGATTTTGGTCAAAGGAATATAATCAAAAAATTAATGACCATGAAAAAACTATTGTTTGTAATTGCCCTAATGGCTGTAACAGTTATTGTCGCTGAAGCGCAGCAAAGGAAACAACGTCCAGATGTTACACCGGAAAATATGGCCGAAAGAATGACCAATCGTATGGCTGAAGAGTTGGATTTGGATGAAAATCAAAAAAAGGCGGTTTATGAATTAAACCTAGAGAGTGTAAAGCAGCGAATGGAAGCTAGAGAACAGGCTAAGGAAGACCGTGATGAGATGAGAGAGAAAATGGAAGCTGACAGGAAAGAGCACGAAGAGAAGTTAGAGGCGATCCTGACACCTGAGCAAACTGAGAAATGGAAGGAGTTTCAAAAGGAAAGTAGGGAAAAAATGAGAGAAAGGGGGGCAAGAGGCCAGAGAAGAGGGGATGGATAAAACACCATTAATGATGGTGTTTAGTGAATATTTTTAGTGAAAAAAGCAAATAAGGTCAATTTTGATCTTCTTTTTTTATGCTTTGGCTATTGTTTTGCATACTAACTTTCAGAAAAACTGATTATAATTGAGTACCCAAATGTAACAAAGCACCATGAATGAACATGCGATAATAATTTTTCAAAAAAATCCTGAGCCGGGTAAAGTAAAGACTAAACTAGGCGAGGTAATTGGTAGTGAAAAGGCTGCAGAGGTTTATGAATACCTCTTGAAAAACACTCACGAAGTGGTTGAAAAGTATCCAGCGGATGTCTTTGTTTATTTCCAAGATGAGGTTGATAATAGGTTTCTGTTAAATGATCAATATCATCTTAGTCTACAAGGACAAGGCATATTAGGAGAAAAAATGGAACAGGCCTTTGCTGAGGTGCTTGGAAAAGGGTACCAGAAAGTGGTAATTATAGGATCTGATTGCTTAGAGTTGAATGCTGATATTTTGGATGAAGCATTTGAAGCGTTAAGTTATCAGGATTTAGTAGTAGGCCCAGCACAGGATGGAACTTTCTATTTGCTCGGGATGAAAGAGCTTTACAGCGAGTTATTCAGAGATAAAGATTGGGTAGATCAATCTGTTGTCAGTGAAATTTTAAGTGATGCCAAATCCTTAAAGTTAAATGTCCACAAAATGAAAATGTTATTTGATGTGGAGCAATATGAAGATCTAAAAAGTCTAAGAGGTTTGTTGAATATTCATTAAGGAAAATAAAAAAGCTCCCCGATTATCGGGGAGCTTTTCATCGAATTAACAAACTTGTTAAATAAACTAAACTACTGTTATTCACAGAATTCAGCATCTTCTACGTTCTCGAAAAAGGAGCGATCTTTTCTAGGTAAGTGGGATTTACCCATTAAATATTCATCAACTTTTACGGCGCATTCTCTACCTTCCGAAATAGCCCAAACCACTAGCGATTGCCCTCTTCGCATGTCACCAGCTAAGAAAACTTTGCCATTTGTACTTTGATACTCTTTCGATTTAGGTAATGTATTTTCCATGGTGTCTACCCCGAATGCATCTAGCAGGCCATTTTGTTTCGGACCAGTATAACCGATAGCCAATAGAGCCAAGTCACACGGTACTGTTCTTTCTGTACCTTCTATTTCGGAGAATTTCATTCTACCATTTTCTTCATTCCATTCAATATCCACCAAAGTAAGGCCGGTAACATTTCCGCTTTCATCTTTGGTGAACTCCTTGGTTAATACGGAGAAAACTCTTTCCACACCTTCTTCGTGAGAGCTGGACACTTTGAGTGTCATTGGCCATTCTGGCCAAGGGTTCAGCTGTGCACGCTTTTGAGGTGGCTTTGGCAATAGCTCCAACTGCATAACAGAGGCAGCTCCGTGTCTATTGGAAGTACCGATACAGTCACTTCCTGTATCACCCCCACCAATCACAATCACATGCTTTCCTTTTGCAGAAATAGGATTTTCTGAGTCTCTTTCACCACTTACTACTTTGTTTTGTTCACCAAGGAATTCCATGGCAAAGTGAACCCCATTGGCTTCGCGACCTTTAATTTTAAGATCTCTTGGCTCTTGGGCTCCAGTGGATAGTACCACTGCGTCAAAATTTTGAAGTATATGGTCTGCTTTAATGTTAAAACCGATTTCAGTGCCAGTAGAGAAGATAACTCCTTCTTCTTCCATAAGCTTTACTCTTCGGTCGATGACCCACTTTTCCATTTTAAAATCAGGAATACCATATCTCAAGAGACCTCCTACTTTTTGGTCTTTTTCGAATAGGGTCACTTCATGGCCAGCTTGGTTAAGCTGATCTGCTGCTGCTAGACCCGCTGGCCCAGCACCGATCACTGCTACCTTTTTGTCAGTTCTGCTTTCTGGTACATTTGGCTTTGCCAATCCCAGCTCATAGGCTTTTTCGGCAATGTTTTTCTCAATCAGCTCGATTGCAACAGGGTCTTTATTGATGCCTAACACGCAACTTGCTTCACATGGTGCTGGACAAATTCTACCTGTAAACTCAGGGAAGTTGTTGGTGCCTCGTAGAATATCGAAAGCTTCTCCCCATTCTTTACGATAAACGGCATCGTTAAATTCAGGAATTACATTCCCAAGCGGACATCCATTATGACAAAATGGAATACCACAGTCCATACACCTAGCAGCTTGATTGTTAAGTGTCTCTGGTTTTATTGGATGATGGATGTCTTTATAGTCACCAATCCTTTCTTTAGGATCTCTGTTTTCTTCTAGCTCTCTTTTATATTTAAGGAATCCGTCTTTCACTCCCATCTTACACTAAAGTTTTAGATTGTTCTTCTTCTTGTTTTAAAGCTCTTTGTTTAAGAACTGCTTTGTAATCTCTTGGCATTACTTTGATGAATTTCTCCTTCTCAGTATCCCAGTTCTCTAGGAATTGGGTTGCCAGACTACTGTTGGTGTACTTTTGGTGAAGTTCCAAGTCTTTCTTGATGATATTGAAATCTTCTTCTTCCAATGGGTCCAAATCCACCATTTCCTGGTTGATATGTTTCACATTTTCTTTGAAGATATAAGCGATACCACCACTCATACCTGCAGCGAAGTTTCTTCCAATTTCACCTAGGATGATCACTTGTCCACCGGTCATATATTCACAACCGTGATCTCCAATGCCCTCAACTACTGCTTTTACACCTGAGTTTCTTACGCAGAAACGTTCGCCACCCTTACCATTAATGTAAGCATGACCTGATGTTGCGCCATAGAAGGCCACATTACCAATGATGATGTTGTCCTGGGCTTTGAAATTTGCATTTCTACTTGGGTAGACCACCAGTTGGCCACCTGAAAGGCCTTTACCAAAGTAATCATTGGCTTCACCTTCCAATTCGAAAGTAACACCCTGGGTCAAGAACAAACCGAAACTTTGTCCGGCCGAACCTGTAAACTTATAGTGGATGGTGTCATCTGGTAATCCAGGACTTCCATAAATCTTGGAGATTTCATTGGAAAGCATGGCACCTACCGAACGATCAATATTTTTAATTTGGAAGTTGTCTTTTACCGCATTCGCTTGCTCAAGGGCAGGCAAGGCAGATTTGATCAATTTCCTATCCAGTACTTTTTTCAATTTAAAGTCCTGATCAATTTGCTTGTAAATACCTACATGCTCAGGAACTTCTACCATATGGAAGATCGGACTAAGGTCTAGCTTGTCCCACTTCCAGTGGTTAAGGTGTCCAGTGGACTTCAATACATTTGACTGACCAACCATCTCGTTTACAGTTCTAAAACCTAGGGAAGCCATGATCTCTCTAAGGTCTTCCGCCAAGAACTTGAAGAAATTAACGACATGGTCAGGGTTTCCAGTAAAGAGTTTTCTCAAGTCTGGATTCTGCGTGGCAATACCCACTGGACAAGTGTTCAAGTGACATTTTCTCATCATGATACAGCCTTCCACAACTAGGGCTGCTGTAGAGATTCCCCACTCCTCTGCACCGAGCATGGCAGCGATGGCCAAGTCTCGACCAGTTCTTACTTGACCGTCTGTTTGGAGGGTAACTCGGCTTCTAAGGTTGTTTTTAACCAAAGTTTGGTGAGCCTCAGCCAAGCCAAGTTCCCAAGGTAAACCTGCGTGTCTGATGGAACTCAATGGAGATGCCCCTGTTCCACCATCAGCACCTGAGATCAAGATCACATCGGATTGGGCCTTGGCCACACCAGCTGCTACCGTACCTACACCAGCCTGTGATACCAATTTTACATTAATGCGCGCTTTTCTATTGGCATTTTTAAGGTCATAGATCAACTGCGCCAAATCCTCAATGGAATAAATATCATGGTGAGGTGGGGGAGAAATCAGGCCTACTCCTGGCGTGGAGTGTCTTACTCTACCGATCCAATCATCCACTTTGTGACCGGGAAGTTGCCCGCCTTCACCTGGCTTGGCTCCCTGGGCCATTTTTATTTGTAGTTCTTCGGCGTTGGTAAGGTAGTTACTGGTCACACCAAATCTACCAGAGGCTACCTGCTTGATAGCCGATCTTTCCCAATCGCCATTTTCTTTTCTTTCAAAACGGATTTCATCTTCTCCACCCTCACCACTATTGGACTTTGCTCCTATGCGGTTCATGGCGATGGCCAATGTAGAGTGTGCTTCATGCGAAATAGATCCAAATGACATGGCACCTGTTGCAAAGCGCTTCATGATGCTTTCGGCTGATTCTACTTCTTCCAAAGGAACTGAGATCCTCTTTTTAAACTCAAATAAGCCTCTTATGGTCAAGGCATCTTTGGTTTGGTTGTTTATTTTTTCAGCAAACCTTTTGTATAAAGCATAGTCATTGTTCGCAGTGGATTTTTGAAGCAAATGGATGGTTTCTGGGTTGAAAAGGTGTTTTTCGCCTCTTCTTTTCCATTGATAAACCCCTCCAGTTTCCAATCTTGGGCCTTCAAAACCATAAGCAGCGTTATGTCTTACTAATACTTCCTCTGCTAATTCATCAAAGGAAACACCGCTGATTCTACTGATGGTGCCTTTGAAGCATCTTTCTATTACTTCAGGCCCTAAACCAACCGCTTCGAATATCTGAGCACTCTGGTAAGATTGAAGAGTACTGATTCCCATTTTTGAAAGGACTTTCAGCAAGCCTTTTCCTATAGCAGCTTGGTAGTTTTCGAACAACTCCTTCTGCTCAAAAACCTTTGAAAGTTGCTCAGTTTCATTTAAGTGAACGAGCGTTTCTAGGGCCAAATAAGGATTGATGGCACTAGCTCCATATCCGACAGCTGTCGCGAAATGATGCGTTTCTTTGATGTCTCCTGCTTCTGCAATCAAACCAGCTTTGGTTCTCATTTTCATGTTCACCAAGTGATGGTGTACACCGCCAATGGCCAACAGAGAAGGGATAGGAGCGACACCTTCATAGGTGTTTCTATCAGAGATGACCAAAACGTTATAGCCGTCATTGATTGCATCAACTGCTTCTTGACATAGCTTATCCAAAGCTTCTAGCATTCTACCAGGCTGATGATCAGCCTTGAAGTGTGCATAAAGGGTTTTTGATCTATATCCTTTATTTTCAAGATTCCTGATCTTTTCGAGATCTTCGTTCAGCAAGACAGGTTGCGAAATGTGAATTTGTCTTGTGTGCTGAGGGCTTTCTTCCAAGATATTGTAACCTTCACCGATTCTAGTGAAAAGAGACATTACCAATCTCTCTCTAATCGGATCAATCGGAGGATTACTTACTTGAGCAAATAGTTGCTTGAAATAATTGGAAATATGCTGACTTTGTTTGGATAGTACTGCAGGTGGTGTATCCGCACCCATAGAACCAAGTGGTTCGTAAGCAGTGTCTCCCATAGGAGCCAAAATAGTATGTACATCTTCGGTTGTAAACCCGAAGACAGTTTGTCTTTGTTTAATGTTTTGGGTATTGTAAGGCTGGGAAAGCACCTTAGGAGCAGGCATTAGTCTTAGCTTCAACCTTTCTTTTCTTACCCAGGTGTCATATGGTTTATTTTCACAAACTTCAGCTTTCACTTCTTCGTCGAACAATACTTTGCCCTTTTCAAGGTCAGCCATGATCATTCTGCCTGGGCTGATTCTTCCTTTTTCTGTGACGGTGGCTTCCCTAATTGGCAAAGCTCCAGCTTCAGATGAAAGGATTAGTCTGTCGTCATTGGTAGTAAAGTACCTCAAAGGTCTCAGACCATTTCGATCCAAGGTGGCACCAAGTGATTTACCATCTGTAAATAGCAAAGCTGCTGGACCATCCCACGGCTCCATCAAAGCTGCATGGAACTTATAGAAAGCCTTTTTGGACTTGTTCATGGACTTATTGTCTTGCCAAGCTTCTGGCACCAACATCATCATCACATGTGGCAAAGATCTTCCGCTTAGAGTAAGCAATTCCACCATGGCATCCAGGTTCGCTGAATCTGAATAGGTAGAATTGGTCACAGGCATTAGTTTATCAAGCTCTTCCTCGGTGAAGAGTTCTGATTTCATCAGGGATTCCTTGGATCTCATCTTGTTCAGGTTACCTCTGATGGTGTTGATCTCACCATTGTGGGATAGGTATCTGAAAGGCTGAGCTAATCTCCAGTTCGGGAAGGTGTTTGTTGAGAATCGAGAGTGTACTACTGCCAAGGCAGAAGTTATTTTATTGTTTTGTAGGTCTTTATAGAAAGCTAGCACCTGATCGGTTCTCAACTGCCCCTTGTATATAAGGGTGTTCGAGCTGAAACTGGCAAAGTAAAATGACATATTGACCCCTGGGATTGTGGAGTTGATCACTTTGGTTGCATAGTTTCTTAGAACATAGAGCTTTCTTTCAAGTTCCTTGCCCACTAATCCGTCTTTATGCTTAACGAAGAGTTGCTCGATATTAGGCATTACCTCCAAAGCACCTGACCCGGGTACGGTCTCGTCCACAGGTACTTCTCTATAACCAATAAGCTCAAAATCCATTTCTTCAAGGATTTTGTTGAGCAGTGTTTTTGATTTTTTATGTAGTTGCTTGTTTTTCGGAAAAAATGTCATGCCAACCCCATAACTGCCTTCTTCCGGTAGTTCAAAGCCAGCACGGTGAGTCACCTCCTTCAGAAAATCATGTGGTACCTGAATCAAAATACCCGCTCCATCACCGGTTTTAGGATCACTGCCTCTCCCTCCTCTATGCTCCATATTGCTCAGCATAAAGAGCGCATCGCTTATCGTCTCATGGCTTTTGTTGCCCTTCACATTGACCACTCCGCCAATCCCACAGGCGTCATGCTCAAACTGTGAATGGTATAATCCTTCATTCATAGTTAGTGTTATTTAAATAGGTTTGTAAATTCGATTGAATAAATTACAAAGAATTTTTCTTTTTTTAAAATCTCGGCAACAAAAGAACGAAAAAAATACATTAATAACCAAATTGCCCTATGATTTTTACAATTATTAAAATAGAAATGGAGGGTTCCTAAAAGTTGCCATATTGCAATTTTATGTTCAAATCATTGAAAGTGATTAATATTTTAGCCTGTTTTTTTGAAAAGGATGTAAAATAACTTAAAACAGGTTCAAAAAATGAAATTTCCATTATTTTTCCATGAAATTGAAATTTTTTCAATGAATCATGCTCGATTGATGGTTGCAAAGAAATTATCGCTGAAAATATAAAGGAAACTGAATTATCTTGAATATAATCCGAATGGCAGTTTTTTGGTTGGCAAAAGCCTTGATTTTTAGTTGGCTTTAATCTTCGTTATGTGCCACATCCCCAGCTTCTTGAGAGTGGAGTTTTACCTTTACTTTTTTGATCCTACGAGCATCCACGGCCAGGATGGTAAAGGTGAATTTATCAAACTGGATTTTAGACCCGTTTTTAGGTAATTTGGCATTGATCTCCAGAAGCAATCCTCCCAAAGATTCACTGTCTCCCTTTACCTCATCAAAAGACTGGGGATCCAATTCCAACCTTTTACAAAAGTCATTTAAGGAAACTTTTCCTTCAAAGACATAGGTACTGTCATCGATTTGCTTAAAAAGCGATTCTTCACTGTCGTCAAATTCATCATTGATTTCCCCAATGATTTCTTCGATCAAATCTTCTAAAGTCACCAATCCGGATGTTCCTCCATACTCATCCACGACGACGGCCATATGTACCCTTTTGTTTTGGAAGTCCTTGAGCAAGGCATCAATTTTTTTGTTTTCTGGAACAAAAAATCCTTTTCTAGTCAAGGTTTGCCATTGGAAATCTTCATCTTTTTCAATATGAGAAAGCAGGTCTTTGATGTACAGTATCCCTTCAATATTATCAATGGTTTCTCTATAAACTGGGATTCTGGAATAGCCGCTTTTGTTGATTTTATCCATTAGTTCATGGAAGTCCATTTCCGCATCGACTGCCGTGATATCCATCCTGGAGCACATGACCTGTTTCACGGACAAAGTTCCAAAATTTACAATGCCTTTAAAGATGTCTTTTTCTCCTTCTGTGGTGTGTTCAGCTGTGATTTCTAAGGCTTGATGAAGTTCATTAACCGAGAGCGTATAGCCTTTTCTTTCTATTCTTCTTTCAATGATATTACTGATGGCCATCAGGAAGGAAGAAAGTGGTGCTAAAGCGATGGAGAAGAAATTAAGACTTTTGGCCATAAGCTTGGAAAAGCTGATTCTGGCATTGTTGGCATATACTTTTGGAACAATTTCGCCAAAAAAGACAATGGCAAAGGTGATCCCAACGGTTTGAATCAGGATAACCATAAGGCCGGTAGCGTTGGCTCCAAAGAGTGTCAAGGTAAAGAACGTGGTCAAAGTCACTATGCCGATGTTGATCATGTTGTTCAGGATCAAAATCGTACTGAGTAGTTTTTGAGGTGCTTCGATCAGTTTGATCACCAAGCTGGAAGTTTCATCTGTTTCAGTGCTAAGCAGGCTTAAATCATCATGAGATAGCGAAAAGTAAGCCACTTCTGAGCCGGAAATAAGAGCAGAGGCCAAAAGCAGTGCTAGAAAAATAAGACTATTAAGAATGATATAGCCGGCCGAAACCTGGTTGATTTCAGCCAGCAACAAAATACTCGGGTATGGATCGTCCATTAAGTGATTCAAATATTGTTCTGCAAAATTAATGATTTATCCATTACAATTCTTAAAATGACCCAATTAGAATGGTAAGTCATCATCACCCTCTTCGATATTTCCTCCTGATGAAGGCATGGATGCGGGTTGAGGGTTGCCAGCGTTAGGTTGGCTCATGGTATTGGGATTGCTGCTTCCTCCAGCGCCCATTTCACTGTTTTTGGAGCCAAGCATGGTGAAGCTCAGTACACGGATTTTTGTTCTTTTCCTGTTGTTTCCCTGCTCATCTTGCCAAGTGTCGGATTTGATCTTTCCTTCTACGAAGATTTGGCTGCCTTTTCGCAAATATTGTTCCGCTACTTTTGCTTGCCCGTCCCACAATTCCAGGTCATGCCATTCAGTATTTTCTACACGGTTTCCGTTGCGGTCTTTGTATGCTTCTGTAGTTGCTAGTGTCAGGTTGGCTACTACGCTACCACTTTCCAAATGCCTCACTTCAGGGTCTTTACCTAGATTGCCAACTAATATTACTTTATTTACACCGGCCATAGTTTAAGTTGATTTATAGAATTTTGTTAAAAAGCGTACTTTTAAATTTAAGGATTATTTTTTATCGTTCAAATAACGAACAATCAGTTTTGGCTTACCCAAAGCTTCCAATTCTGCTTCAGTACAGCAGAGAAAATCATTGTCTTTGGCCCATTTTTCCAAGGCTGATTGATGATCTTTATCTATGTTGAACGAGACAAAGTTTGAAAAAATTTTTTGATGGGTCAGTATATGTTTATAAGTCTTTTCCTTTTCGAAGTTTATGCTCGGCTTAAATGCTTGAAGTTCATGAAACAAATTTGATGCCTCAGGGTCCATCTTTTCAGGAGAGGAAAATTCCACTAAAGGAAAATCTGTTAGGCCTTGCCAAATGTCTTTGGGGCCTCGAGTTTTGGCTATTGTTAGTTCGCCGCAGGTAATGTCATGGTAAAGAAATGCGCGTGTTTTGACTTTTATTTTCTTTTCTTTAACTGGTAGGGAGCTTACCATTTGATGTTTGGCCGCAAAGCATCCATCCAATAAGGGGCAATTGTCACAGTCAGGTTTTTTTGGGGTGCATTGCAAAGCACCAAATTCCATGATAGCCTGGTTATATTCATCTGGGTGTTCTTTTGGGATTAGCTTATTGGCGAGTTCTTGGAATTCCTTTTTGCCTTGTGAGCTGCTAATATCTGTTTCGATACCGAAGTACCGACTTAGGACACGGAATACATTGCCATCCACTACGGCGACTTTTTCTTTGAAGGCAAAGGAAGCAATGGCTGCGGCGGTATACTGTCCCACACCTTTGAGTTTTAGAAGACTTTTGTAATCGGAGGGGAATTGTCCTCTATATTCATTGACCACTTGTTTGGCACATTCATGAAGGTTTCTGGCCCTGCTATAGTAGCCTAATCCTTGCCAAAGGCGCATGATTTCTTCAGTTGGTGCTTTCGCGAGGTCCTGAACAGAGGGATAATAAGAGACAAATTTCTCAAAATAGGGTAGTCCTTGGGCGACTCTGGTTTGCTGAAGAATAATTTCTGACAACCAAATGATGTATGGGTTTTGGGTGTTTCTCCACGGCAGATCCCTTTTATTTTGTGGGTACCAAAGGAGAAGCTGGGAGGCAAAAACGTTGAAATTCAAAACTTTTGAAATTTTATCTGTAAACTTTTCGTTGAACAAAAGACGCTAATTTTCTTTATTTTGTTTTTATATTGAAAAGCATCATTTAAATTTGCAGTCCCAAAATTAGTTGGTTAATAGATTGTTAAGCAATTTAATCAAATTAAAATTTAAATACAGTGACTAAAGCAGAGGTAATTACCAAGATTTCGGACAAGACAGGAATTCAGAAGGATGATGTAACTCAGACTATTGAGGCATTCTTCAAAGTAGTAAAAGATTCCATGTCAGAGGGAGAGAATATTTATGTGAGGGGATTCGGTAGCTTCATTAACAAGAAGCGCGCTAAGAAAATCGCCAGAAACATTTCTAAAAATACTGCTATCGTTATCGATGAGCATTATGTTCCGGCTTTTAAGCCATCTAAAGTCTTCATCGACAAGATTAAAAACAGCAAAAAAGTAAAGGAAGTAACTCTTCAGGACTAATCGGAGAGATCTACTGTCTATGAAAAAGTCGCAAATCATCCTGGTCGTTGTAGTCTTCGTCGCTGCGGCAGCTCTTTATTCGCTACCAAGAGTAGTAGTGGACAATGCAGACGATGGTGAAGCCCTCGAGCAGGAAGATATGGCGTCTGCTGACTCAGTGGCTCAAGCACACAGTACCAGTATTCCGGATTCAGAGCGGGGCACGGTAAGTACCTTGATAACCAATTTAGAAAAAGCTGAAAGTAAAGAAAAAATTACTATCTTTGCAGATTCAATTGCCTCTTTCTATGTGAGTTCCGGGATGTATGACAGTGCAGCCTACTATTTGGGTCAAAGTGCTGACAGGTATCCAGACATGGAATCCCTTGAGAAAGCAGGTAATGCTTTTTATGAAGCATTTGGTTTTGCGATGGACGAGGATAAGGTTGCTCATCTTGCCGGACAAACCAGGGATTATTTGAACAGGGTGCTTGAAAAGCAACCGGATCGACTTGATCTCAAAACTAAGGTAGCGATGACGCATGTGTCATCTACCAACCCTATGCAGGGTATTATGATGCTTAGGGAGGTACTCGAAGAAGATCCTCAAAACGAGCAGGCTTTGTTTAATATGGGAATCCTGTCCATGCAGTCAGGCCAGTACAAACGAGCGGTTGAACGTTTTGAAGAGCTTATCGGCTATCACCCAGAGAACATTCAAGGTCAGTTTTACCTCGGGGTGAGCTACTTTGAAGCGAAGCAGAAAAATAAAGCTAAAAAACAGCTCCAGCTGGTAAAAGACATGACAGATGATCCCATGATTATCTCGAGTGTGGACAATTATCTGGGGCAACTATAAAAGTATTGTTAAACTTAAATCCATAAGATTATGCCTTGCGGTAAAAAAAGAAAAAGACATAAGATTGCTACGCACAAGCGTAAGAAAAGACTTAGAAAAAACAGACATAAGAAGAAGTAATACACTTCTTCTTTTTGAGTTTTTACACAAAACAACGTTCATTAACATAAAAAAGGAGACACGATTTGAGTACGGAATTAGTAATTGATTCTGCTCAAAACAGTAGTCGAATAGCCCTTTTAAAAAACAAGGGACTGGTAGAACTTCATTCAGATGAAGACAACAACCAGTTTAAAGTAGGGGATATGTACCTTGGTACGGTTCGTAAAATTGTCAATGGGCTGAATGCGGCCTTTATTGATGTAGGTTACGAAAAAGATGCTTTTTTGCATTACCAAGATCTTGGACCGAAAGTGAAAAGCTTGGTGAAATACACTAAGCATATTAGAAACAATCATTCGGACCATCCCACTCTTAAAGGGTTTGAACTAGAACCTGAGATAGAAAAGCTGGGGAAAATTTCCCAAGTCCTTTCTAAAACCAATCAAATTTTAGTTCAGGTTGTAAAGGAGCCGATCTCAACGAAAGGCCCGCGACTATCCTGTGAGCTCTCCCTAGCCGGTCGCTATTTGGTGCTGGTTCCTTTTTCCAATTCAGTCAATGTATCCAAAAAGATCAGGAAGGCTGAAGAAAGAAGGAGGCTTGCCAGGCTCATCACTTCGATCAAGCCAGCCAATTTTGGTGTAATTATCAGAACAGTAGCTGAGGGCCAGTCCGTAACGGAACTGGACAAAGACCTTAGAAACTTGGTAACTACCTGGGAGGATGGCATGAAGAAGCTGATGAAAGCCAAGAGCAAAGACAAGGTGATAGGAGAAATGAGTATGGCCAGCTCTATTATCAGAGACCTACTCAACGAATCATTCGATGCAATCACGGTAGAGGATGAATTAATCTATGATCAGATCAGATCTTATATAAGGTCGATTGCCCCTGAAAAGGAAAAAATTGTTAAGCTTTACAACGGAAAAGCTAAGCTCTTTGAAAGTTTTGGAATTGAAAAGCAAATCAAGAGTCTGTTTGGACAATCGGTAAGCCTGCCTCATGGCGGATATCTCATTATTGAGCATACCGAGGCACTGCACGTTATAGACGTAAACAGTGGAAACAAGTCCAACCAAGAAAGTGACCAGGAAACAACAGCATTAAAAACTAACCTGGTTGCCGTTAAAGAAATTGCCAGACAGCTTCGCCTCCGAGATATGGGCGGAATCATCGTCATTGACTTCATAGACATGAAAAAGGCCGAAAATAAAAGGGCAGTCTATGATGCTATGAAAGCTGAAATGAAGGAGGATAGGTCCAAAAACACCGTCCTGCCATTGACCAAGTTTGGGTTGATGCAGATCACCAGGCAAAGAGTAAGACCTGAAGTGAATATTGTGACCAAAGAAACTTGTCCTTCATGTAATGGGACAGGAAAGATCCAAGCCTCAATTTTGGTGGCTGATAAGCTGGAAAGAGACCTTGAGTATACTGCGGTTCACCAGAACTTACCCAAGATTAAAATTGGGTTGCACCCTTACCTTCATGCATACTTTACCCATGGCATGATTTCAAAAAGGGTTAAATGGTTTTTTAAATATTTCAAATGGGTAAAACTGATCAAAGATTCTTCATTACCAGTGACGGAGTATAAATTCCTGGATGAAACAGGAGAAGAAATAGAACTTATAGTAAAAGACGGAGCCGAATAAGCTCCGTTTTTTTTATGTCTGACCTATCTTTTTTAGTCCCAGATAGTAAGTTGAAATTGTTTATAAAATATTAATTTCCACTCATTGTTTTCGTTTTTCTGAAATAGGTAAGCGCTTGTTTAGTAAGTGTTTCTACAAAAGATCAATGTCAAGTAAAATGATCTGTTAAAAATTCACGCAAATAGATGTTTTTACAATTTTGCTCAATTCCTTTCTGCAATTATTTTGATTCCTTTAAGTGTTAGGTTACGATCAATATAGTCAAATGTATCTTTTAGATTGGTTAAAATTTCAGAAAGGCCACCAGTAGCAATAATGGTAAAATCCATGGAGAGCTCTTGTTGGATGGTTTGTAGCATCCCTTTCACCAATCCAGAGTAGCCATAAAGTATACCTGCTTGAATGGAATGGATGGTATTTTTCCCAATGGCAGATGTAGGTAGTTCCAGCTTGACCTCAGGAAGTTTAGAAGTATTTCTAAATAGAGATTTTAATGCCGTTTTAAGGCCAGGAACTATGTTTACTCCTATAATTTCTCCTTTATCACTGATTACGGTAAAAGTCAGCGCAGTTCCAAAATCTACAATAATACATGCGGAACGATGGGCTTCAAATGCAGCCACAGCATTGGCCATAAGGTCCGTGCCCATTTCTGCAGGCCTTGTTGTGAGGATATTTACAGATGAATAGCTGTGTTCATTAATGAAGTGGGGAGTAATGTTAAAAAAGGATTCTGAAAGGCTGATCAAGGTACGGTTGATTTCAGGAACTACAGAGCTAATGCCGATTTGTTTGACCTGAATAGGTTTGAGTCCCATCTCTAGAAAGAAAAGCTGTAGGTCTTTGGCCAATTTGTTTACACTGACCTCTCTTTTTGTTTCTACTCTGTGCTCATATTTCCAAGTTTGGCTACCATTGTCATAGAAGCCAAAAACAATATTTGAATTACCGGCATCGATAGAGAGAAACATAGTGTGGAGTTTTATATTCAAAATCACAGAACCTGTATAAATCTAGCATCTTGATGGAGTAAAATGAAGCAAGAGCAACGTTCTTTTTTCAAATTTTTATAATTTCGGATTATGTATAAGATCAGAGAAGGAAAAAAAGAGGATTTGCCCAGAATATTCGAATTGATAGAAGAATTGGCAATTTATGAGAAAGCGCCTGAGCAAGTAACCAATACTGTGGCGATGATGGAAGAAGATGGGTTCGGCCCTAATCCAGTCTATGGCTTTTTTGTATTGATCAAAGAGGCAACACAGGAAATCATTGGGACGGCCATTTATTATTATCGTTACAGTACTTGGAAGGGAAGAAGGTTGTACTTAGAGGATTACATTGTGACAGAAAAGGAAAGGGGCAAAGGAGCAGGTAAATTGCTATTTGAAAGGGTGATGAAAAAGTCCTTGGAGGATAATTGTACGGGAATGATGTGGCAAGTCTTGGATTGGAATGAACCGGCCATCAATTTTTACAATAAGTATAATGCAGATATTGAAGAAGGTTGGTACAACTGCCACTTGCAAGCTGAAGAGATAAGGGAAATGCTGAACTAGTTGCCTTATTTCATGAGATACAATAATAAGGCTATACCAAATATTTGATACAGCCTTATTTTTAAACCTGTTCTAAAACAGATCTGAATAGAGCGTATTTGTTATTGTATTTTTTATTGAAGACTTCATGAATCTTCATATCATGGTTGTTTTGGTAATCCAAGACATGATCCATGCTTTCCGCAAAATATTGGACGGAATAATTAACTCCTCCGCCTTCCATTTCATGCAAAAGCTTGTAGAACTTAAATTCATTGAATAGGCCGGTTTCCATTACTTTGGGAATATGGGTAGCCTTCATCCATTGTACCCATTCCTTCTCCACATCTTGGTCAATATTTACTGTAATATTGTATAAAATCATTTTATCAGATTTTGTTTATTGTTCAAATAGTTATAGTTAAACAAAATATTTATTTTTGCTTAAATGTATCTGGTTACAAAAATAGATATTTTGGATGGTTTGAGCTGTATTGAAACAAATTAAAGCAGAATTGGGAGTTTTATTTGTGACACTGCAAACATTTTAATCTACAAAAGGTTATCAATTCATGTTATTTGCACTACTATTTGTGATTTTAGGTTTTTTCCTGATGGAGATTTCTGGTTGGTTTATCCATAAGTATATCATGCATGGATTGCTATGGAGAATTCACAGGACGCACCATCAGCGCTCTAAGGGGGCATTTGAGCTTAATGACATATTTTCACTGCTATTTGGGAGTGTTTCGATCATTTTAATGGTTCTTGGTTTTGAGCAGCTGGATTACAGATTCTGGATGGGATTGGGGATTACCATTTATGGAGCTGGTTATTTTGTGTTGCATGATGTTCTGATCCACAGAAGGGGAAAGTGGATGAAAAGGCCAAATAGAAATAGCTTCTTTAGGGGTATATTTAAGGCTCATCAAGCCCATCATGCCAATAATAAAAAAAAGGGAACAGAGGCTTTCGGTCTCTTACTAGTTCCACTAAAATACTTTAAAGAAGGGAAGAAATGAGTAGTTATTCGATAAAGGATTTGGAGCACCTTTCAGGGATCAAGGCACATACCATCCGGATTTGGGAGCAACGTTACAATTTGGTAGAACCAAAAAGAACAGATACCAATATAAGGTATTATGATGATGCGGATTTGAAATTGATCCTCAATGTTTCTTTGCTGAACAACAATGGCTTTAAAATCTCCAAGATTGCAAAGATGAGTGCTGAGGAGATGCGGGATAAGATCATTGCATTGACAGAAGGTGCAATGGCTTATGAGGATCAGATCTATGCCCTTACTGTTTGTATGATAGAAATTGATGAAGAGGGCTTTGATCGTATTCTATCAATCAATACGAGAAGTATTGGTTTTGATGAAACTATGTTAAGTGTTATTTATCCCTTTTTGTCTAAAATCGGTGTTTTATGGCAAATAGGTGCAATCTCTCCAGCTCAAGAGCATTTTATCAGTAATTTGATCAGGCAAAAACTGATTGTGGCGATCGATCGGTATGTTTATCAAGGCGGGGGGAAGAAGTTTATGCTCTTTTTGCCTGAGGGAGAGCTGCATGAAATTTCACTTCTTTTTGCTGCTTATTTGATCAAAAGGGAAGGGCATAAGGTGATTTATCTTGGACAGAGCACTCCGCAAGAAGACTTGTTAGAAGTTTATAAGTTTCATCAACCAGATTATTTGATCACGGTACTTACAACTTCCCCTGAAGTAGAGTTTGTGGAGAAATACCTTTGTGAGCTTAGCCGAACTTTTCCGAAGAGTACCATTATCGTATCGGGGTATCAGGTTATTAGAGGCGAAGTTGAGGTGCCTGAGAATGTCATGATAATGAATAAAATAGAAGAGGTTAAATTTTATTTACAAGAGGATAGAAAGGTAATTAATAAGAACTGATTTCTTCAAGGTTCTACGATCTAAATAAGGAAGAAAGATATTAATCATGTTTTATAGAATCACGAGGGCAATAGCCCTTTTTTTATGCTAAATAAATTTTTGTTTAATGATATGAAAAAAAAATTAAACAAATATTTTTATTTTGTTTAATAAAAACTATATTTGATTAAACAAAAAAATCAAGCTATGACAACTCTTGAATTCAGTTATACCCTAAATCAGCATTCTAAGTCACTTAAGCCTTTTGCTCTCAGGCTGACCAAGGACCTGGACGAAGCAAATGATTTGCTGCAGGACACAGTTCTCAAAGCATTTACGAATAGAGATAAGTTTTCGGATGGTACCAACCTGAAAGCTTGGTTATATACCATTATGAAAAATACCTTCATAACCAATTACCAAAGAATGGTAAGAAGAGCAACATTTGTAGATACAACGGATAATTTACATTATATTAACTCAGGAGATACAGCAGTGGAAAATGGAGCTCCCGGTGAGTTTGCCTTAAAAGATATCAATAAATGCATTGATAGATTAGATGATGTGTATCAGGTTCCATTCATGATGTACTTTAAAGGATGGAAATATCAGGAAATAGCTGAGAATTTAGATTTGCCAATCGGAACGGTCAAAAACAGAATCCATATTGCGAGGAAAATCTTGAAAGATGATCTAAAGGTTTACAAGCTTGACTAAAATGACCAACGAACAAGTAGTGGTAATAGGTGCAGGCTTTGCGGGTATTGCAGCAGCCACTAGGTTAGCCAATCAAGGCTATCGGGTAACGTTATTGGAGAAAAACGATAGTCCCGGAGGTCGCGCTCGAAAATTTACCGCTGAGGGATTTACTTTTGATATGGGGCCAAGTTGGTATTGGATGCCAGATGTGTTTGATAGTTATTTTGCGCAATTCGGAAAAAAAACTTCCGATTATTATAAGCTTGTAAGACTGGATCCTTCCTATAAGGTTTTTTTTGGTAAGGGTGATCAGATTGATATGCCTGCTGATTTAGGTCGATTAAAGGAATTGTTTGAATCAATTGAAGTAGGAGCTGCAGAACAGCTGGAGAAATTTCTGGGGCAAGCCGCCCACAAATATAAAGTAGGTATTCAGGATTGGGTATACAAGCCAGGTCAGTCCATATGGGAATTTGCGCAGCCTGGAATAATTAATGACTTGATCAAGCTGGATATTTTTAATTCCATGAAAAAGCATGTGAGCAAGTTTTTCAAAAATGAAAAACTGGTAATGCTGATGGAGTTCCCTGTACTTTTCCTGGGTCAGACAGCGGAGAAAATACCAGCGCTTTACAGCTTGATGAACTATGCGGATATGGTTTTGGGTACTTGGTATCCTATGGGAGGTATGCACGAGATCATCAAAGGAATGGTCGCATTAGCGGAAGAAAGGGGAGTTGAGTTTGTCTACAATGCTGATGTAAGCCATATTAAAGTACAAAATGGAGAGGCCAAGGCAGTTCATTTGACAGATGATAGGTCTTTCCTTGCAGATATTGTGATTGCGGGAGCGGACTATCACCATGTGGATAGTGTTCTACTGCCACCTGACTGCAGAAATTATTCTGATACTTATTGGGACAAAAGAACCCTAGCTCCTTCCAGCCTTATTTTTTATTTGGGCATTGATAAGAAACTGAAAAACCTAGACCATCACAACCTCTTTTTTGATGAACCTCTGGAACCTCATGCAGCGGCAATTTATGAAAACCCGGACTGGCCAGAGAAGCCATTGTTTTACGTGTGTTGCCCTTCGAAGACAGATCCTACCGTGGCACCAGAAGGCAAAGAAAACCTTTTTATCCTCATTCCCCTTGCCCCAGATTTAGAGGATTCTGATGCCAAGAGAGAAGAGTATTTTCAATTGGTGATGGATAGATTAGAGAAGCTTACAGGGCAAAGTATCATAGAACATGTGATCTATCGCAGGTCTTATGCACACCGAGATTTTATTTCGGATTATAATGCTTTTAAAGGTAATGCATATGGATTGGCGAATACTTTAGGTCAAACAGCACTGTTGAAGCCAAAATTGAGGAACAAAAAACTCAAAAATTTATATTATACTGGGCAACTTACTGTACCGGGTCCAGGAGTGCCCCCCTCTTTAATCTCAGGCCAGGTAGTGGCGCACGAGATTATCAAACAGAAATTTTCAATAGCCCCTCAAAACTAACAAACCATGGATGCTCTTAATTTATACCATCAGACGACGCTAGCGTGTAGCAAACTGATTACTCAAAAGTACAGTACTTCTTTTAGTTTAGGCATTCGGGTGATGGATCAGAAGCTTCACAGCCCAATATATGGTATTTATGGTTTTGTGCGTTTTGCAGATGAGATTGTAGATACTTTTCACCATAAGGATAAAAAGTATCTTTTGGATAAATTCCGGGAAGATACTTATGAAGCTATAGATCAAAAAATAAGTATGAATCCTGTCTTACATGCTTTTCAAATAGTGGTACATCAGTATGGGATTGAGAAGGAGCTTATTGATGCATTTCTGGATAGTATGGCTATGGATCTTGATTTTAGCCTTTACAATGATAGTAAATACAAACAATACATCTACGGATCTGCAGAGGTAGTTGGCTTGATGTGTTTGAAGGTGTTTTGCGAAGGAAATCAGGAAGAATATGAACAACTGAAATTACCAGCTTGCAAATTAGGCTCGGCATTTCAAAAGGTCAATTTCTTGAGGGATATCAAAAGTGATTATGAAGAAAGAGGAAGGGTTTATTTTCCGGAAGTGGATTATAAAAATTTTAATCGTACAAAGAAAAAAGAAATTGAAGAGGATATTCAAAAAGACTTTGATGATGCCTATGAGGGGATAAAGCGATTGCCTGTTGGTGCAAAAATTGGGGTCAAAATAGCCTATTTATATTATTTGAATCTGTTTCGTAAGATTAAGAAGTTAGAACCAGAAACGATTACTTTAAGAAGGGTGCGAATCCCTAATATCAAAAAGCTGTCATTGCTTTTAAGTATTTACTTTGGATCAAAATTAGGGTTAGAGGAGTAGCACATGGAGAAATATCTCTATTTGATATTAAACATTGCGACATTATTGTTCCCTTTGCTTTGGTCATTTGAGTCTAAGGTAAGATATGCTAAAAAGTGGTTTGCGTTATTTCCAGCCATTTTTTTTACTGCTGCTTTATATTTGGCTTGGGATCAGTGGTTTACAGTGATGGGGGTGTGGGGCTTCAATGAAAAATATTTAACAGGTATATACTTGGGTAGTTTGCCTTTAGAGGAATGTCTTTTTTTCATCATTGTCCCCTTCTCAACTATTTTTATTTATGAAGTACTCCAATTTTATTTTCCTCAAAGACCAACGGTATCGATTACCAAAGGCATTACACTTTTGCTCATAGGAGTCTTGGTTGTTATAGGAATCCTAAACCTTGACAAATGGTATACCGGGGTGAACTTTACTTTGGTAGCCCTCCTGCTGGCCATTCATTATTATTTCTTTAGGGATAAAATTTTAGGAAGATTTTATGTGTTTTACTTGGTGCATTTGATACCGTTTTTACTGTTCAACGGCACCTTGACAGGAGCATTTACATCTGAACCTGTGGTGTTTTATGATGACGCAGAAAATTTGGGGCTACGCGTATTTACTATCCCTATAGAAGACTTTATCTATTCTATGGGACTGATGCTGATGAATATTTCTATTTATGAAAAAATCAAGCAAAGAAAAACAATCCAAAGCCCTTTGGGTTTATAAGATATGTTAGATCTCAAAGTACATATCGATCCTAATTCTGGTTTTTGTTTTGGTGTAGTATATGCCATAGAGATGGCAGAGGAAATCCTTGATGAAGAGGGGCACCTATATTGCCTGGGGGATATAGTACATAATGATGAGGAAGTCAGCCGTTTGGTAAGCAAGGGTCTTAAAATTATAGATCGAGAATTTTTAAAAGATTTAAAAAATGAAAAGGTCTTGATCAGGGCCCATGGAGAACCCCCAACTACCTATGAGTTAGCACTGAAAAATGACCTTACTTTGGTCGATGCAAGTTGTCCAGTTGTGCTAAAGCTTCAAAATAGGATTAAGAATGCCTTTGACCGAAAGGATAGGATCTATATTTTTGGTAAACATGGGCATGCTGAGGTAGAAGGCCTATTAGGTCAGACAAAGCATGAGGCGGTAGTATTTCAAAATATTGAAGAATTGGACTTGGACAATATGCCTGAAAGGATTACCCTTTTCAGTCAGACTACCAAAAGTACAGATAGGTTTTATGAAATCAACCGGATATTGGAAGAAAAGGGCATTACGGTTCAGACCAATGATACCATCTGTCGACAGGTCTCCAACCGAGATAAAGAATTGAGAAAGTTTTCGACAAAATTCGATAAAGTCGTTTTTGTGAGTGGAAGCAAATCAAGTAACGGTAAGGCCCTTTATGAAGTTTGTAAAAGTCAGAATACTGAAACCTATTTTGTCTCCAATGCAGATCAAGTAAAACCGTCATGGTTCAATTCCAATGAAACGATAGGTATCTGTGGAGCGACTTCTACACCTAGGTGGTTGATGGAGGAGGTCAGGGACCGCTTGCTGAACTTTTAAAAGATATTTTTATCTTACAGTATCTTGGAGGAAAATATGTCTTTTGTCAAAGAAAAATATCGGCCAGTCGATCCAATGGGAACTATCATTGCTTTGGGAATTATTTTGATATGGTTTCTATCTCTTCTATTTTTTCTTAACTGGGAAATGGATTATTCCAATCCCCTGACTTACATGGGAGTCCTGCTTCAAATGCATCTTTATACCGGGCTTTTTATCACGGCCCATGATGCTATGCATGGAACCGTATCCTCCAATAAAAGGCTAAATAAAGCCATTGGCTGGTTTTGTGCCATCCTTTTTTCTTTTAATTTTTACCATAAGTTATTTCCAAAACATCATGATCACCATCGCTTTGTAGCTTCCGCAGGTGACCCGGATTATCATGAATCAGGTGATTTTTGGCCTTGGTATTGGAGCTTTATAAAAACCTATCTTTCATTAGGTCAATTGGTATTGATGGGAGTTGCGTTTCAATTGCTCAGGCTGGTTTATCCTGTTGAAAATTTGGTGTTCTATTGGATGCTACCTGCTATTTTGTCCACCTTTCAGCTATTTTATTTTGGGACTTATTTGCCTCACAAGGGAGAGCATGATAATAAGCATCAGTCTGGGAGCATGAAAAAAAATCATTTTTGGGCGTTTCTAACGTGTTATTTTTTTGGGTATCATTATGAACATCATGATTCTCCTGGAACTCCTTGGTGGAGATTGTGGAGATACAAAGCTTAAAACCTTATCCTTTTAGTAGGTTTTCGTGTTGAGTAGATAGATTTCAGTAATTTTGCGGAACTTCATTTCAATGTTCAGCTTTCTATCAATGTCGAATAACAGCCTAATAATTCTGACCTCATTGGTCTTTGCTTTTTCTATCACTAAGGTCCCCGTGGTATTTGCACAAGATGACGCTCTCAAGGTTTCCAGGGATACTTCAATATATGAAGGGCCAGAAGGAGGTCTTTTTGGTACGGTGGAAAAGGTGCTGGATGTATTGAGCACGGACACTTGGTCTTTTATTCCAGCAGTTACCTATTCTCCTGAAACCAGTTTAGGAGTAGGGGCAGGAGCTATCAAGGTTTTTAAATCAGATAAAATGGTTGAGCAGAATCTTCGGCCCTCATCCATGCCAATTACATTTATTTATACCCTAAAGAAGCAGGCAATTTTGGAACTTGACCTGGATTTATGGAAGAATTACAATAAAGACTATGTCAATGCAAGGCTAGAGCTGACCAAATACCCCTTTAAATTCTATGGTGTTGGAAATGATCTTCCCTCAGAAAATCAAGAAGACTATGCCAGTAGATGTGTCTATTTCCACCTTAATTATATGAGAAGGATTTTGCCTGATGTTTATATAGGTCCACGGATAGAGTTTCGCGCCGACAATGTTTATGAGAAACAAGAAGGAGGGCTTTTGGACAGCGGATCCATTCCAGGCAGTGACAAGCCTCGGGTATCAGGCTTGGGCTTAAAGTTGAATTATGACTCCAGAGATGATGTATTCCAGCCTCAGTCTGGTTCTTATCATCAATTTACATGGATGTCTTTTCAGCCATTTTTAGGAAGCATATACACATATAATCGTTATGAGTTAGACCTGAGAAAATATGTGCCTGTTTTAAGAAATAAATTACTGGCTGTCCAAGCATGGTGGAGTTTTATAGAGGGAGAGCCCCCTTTCCAGCAAATGGCAACGATTGGTGGCAGCCGGAGAATGCGTGGATATTTTGAAGGGCGTTACCGGGACAAGATGGCGATGGTTTACCAGGCTGAATTAAGGTTGCCTGTTTATGGAAACTTGGGAATGGTACTTTTCAGTAATGCAGGGCAAGTAGCGGACAAAATCTCTACCTATGGATTTGACCGTTTCCACTATGGCGGAGGATTTGGAGTTCGCTATAAATTGATGGATGAAGGCATCAATATTCGCATTGACTTTGGCTTTGGAGACCAAACTGCCTTTTACTTTGGCCTTAATGAGGTCATCTGATTAACTCTAATCGAAAACATACATCAAGCTGATATGGGCAACGAAATTGCTAGGAAAGTAGGTGTACCTCACTTTTTTATAAAGTAACCACATAGATTAAAATTGTCCTATTTTTAGTTCCAATAAAAGAATCAGTATATTCGCAGCATGGTCAACATGGCCATTTTAATAGTAATTTGTTAGCTCGATCGTCTTATGCTCAATATCACCTTAGTTGCTGGTGCCCGCCCAAACTTTATGAAAATCGCTCCTATTATTCATGCCATTGATAGGCAAAAAGGTTTAGGAATTGATATTGACTTTAGGTTGGTGCATACGGGTCAGCATTATGATCACAAGATGTCAGGGGACTTTTTCGAACAACTGAATATCCCAAACCCAAATGCCAACTTAGAAGCTGGTGGAGGCTCTCAAGCAGAGCAAACTGCTGCCATCATGATTGGTTTTGAAAAGGAACTTCTAAGCAATAAGCCTGATGTGGTTTTGGTGGTAGGTGATGTGACTTCGACCTTGGCTTGTTCTATTACTGCTAAAAAATTAATGGTTCCAGTCGTTCACGTGGAGGGAGGAATCCGTTCTGGAGATTTGAGTATGCCAGAAGAAATCAATCGGATAGTAACTGATAGCATCACAGATCATTTTTTTACTACGTCTGAATTAGCGAATGAAAACCTCAAAACCTCAGGCGTAGAAAGCCATCGTATCCATTTTGTAGGAAATACGATGATTGACACTTTGTTTAGCCAGATGCCTAGGTTCCGAAAGCCGGAAGGTGATATTTACGATAAACTCTATTCCCAGAGCTACTTTATGTTGACTTTGCATCGTCCAGCAAATGTGGACGAGGAAGTGAAGCTAAAAGCCATGATGGAAGCTATTTTAGAAGGAACGGGAAGTTTGTCCGTTGTTTTTCCAGTTCACCCAAGGACCGCGAAGGTGTTGAAGAACTTAGGGATTGAAAACGATAGACTACATTATGTCGAACCGCTTTCTTACTTGGAGTTTAATTATTTGGTGAAACATTCGAAAGGTGTGATTACCGACTCCGGCGGAATTACGGAAGAAGCTTCTGTTATGAATGTTCCCTGTTTGACCCTTAGGGATAATACGGAAAGACCTGAGACCATAGAGCTGGGTACAAATGAGCTGGTTGGTACTGACCCTTCCAAACTCAAGCCTTATTTGGAAAGAATGCTTTCAGGCCAATGGAAACAATATCAACAAATTCCGCTTTGGGATGGAAATACTTCTGATAGAATTGTTAAGATCTTGTTGGAGATTTATGCCAATTGATCAATCCAAATAATAAACTCTTTTCACACGTCCACTGATATTGGTTAGTAATTCATAAGCAATGGTTCCTATGGACTTTGCCTGTTCGATAATGGAAAGCCCTTCTCCGTAGATAATAACTTCATCGCCTTCTCTAACTTCCATGTCTGTAATGTCCACCATGGTCATATCCATACAGACATTTCCAATGACTGGAGCTTTTTTACCATTGATTAAGACTTGTCCGTTACCATTGCTGAAGCGCCTGTCATAGCCGTCTGCATACCCTATGGCGATGGTGGCAATTTTCCCATCACGTTTCATGGAACCTTTTCTACTATAGCCTACTGTTTGACCTTTTTTTAACGCTTTGATCTGAGACACCGTTGTTTTTAAAGTGCTTACCGGCTGTAGTGCACTTCCATGCATCCCATTGACTTCCACACCATATAGTCCAATGCCTAATCTAACCATATCAAATTGATGTTGGGGGTACCTTACTATGCCAGCAGAATTGAGTGCATGTCTGATGGGGGAATAGTCAAGTGAGTTTTGGATAGCATCACACATAGATGAAAACAATTCTATTTGTTTCTTTGTGAATTCTTCATGTATGGCCTCATCGGCCCCTGCCAAATGTGTATAGCAGCTGGCGATGTGTAATTCTGGGTAATCTTGAATCAAATCCACTAAATCTTTAAGATTTTCTTCACCAAATCCCAAACGGTGCATGCCCGTATCCAAGTCCAAATGGATGCTCAAATGAGATTGGTTACTCTGACAATATTCACCCAGTTGCTTGAAAAATGAGGGGCTATAAACAACGGGCTCAAGCTTATGCCTGATGAGATTTGGGAAAGATTCAGGTGCTGGGTTTAGGACCATAATAGGGAGTTTGATTTTATCCATACGCAGTGCCACTCCCTCATCGGTATAGGCCACAGCTAGGTAATCAGCTTTTAACTGTTCTAAATGGTGTGCTATTTCAGTGGCTCCTCCTCCATAAGCAAATGCCTTGACCATGACCATGACTTTTGTTTTTGGTTCTAACAGCTGTTTATAAAAAGTAAAATTCCTTCTTAGCGCGTTCAAATTGATTTCTAGCACTGTGCCGTGAATTCTTTCTTGAAGGGCATTCACTACCTGTTCGAAAGCAAAAGCCCTGGCGCCCTTGATTAATATCAGGTCATTTTGAAATGGAATTTCATTAATGGTGGATAGAAGGTGCTCGGTACTTTCAAAAAAGAGCGTGGAACATGGAGGATTTAGCCCTAATTGTTTGATTTCATTTCCTACACCAATCAATAAATCTATTTGATAATGCTTTATAAGGGCATTGACACGATTATAGACAAAATCAGAATCCCCAGCTTGAAGGAGATCCGATAAAATGACTACTTTTCTATTTTTTTGTCTTTGGTTCTGTAAAAACTCTAAGGCAATATCAAGACCTGCTAAGTCATTATTATAAGTGTCATCTATAATCAGAGACTGGTTGACCCCAGCTTTCAGGGTTAGCCTCATTTCTATTGTAGTGAGCTGAGGTATGGTTTTTCGAATATCCTGCTCAGAGAGTCCTAAGGTAAGTCCTGCGACTATCGCATGGCGAAGGTTTTCCAAAGACGCTTCATCTGTAAATCGGGTAGAGAAGGTGAAAAGCCCCAAGTCCGGTTTGATCAAGGTGATTTTGCTTTCTGAATCTTCTTTTTTTATGGAGAGGGTATAATCAGCCCCAGGCTGTTGGGACCATGAGATTAATCTGTCAGATGAGAAGTTTTTGATTAAAAATTCATGAATCGCTTGATGGTCTTGTCGATAGATAATGAATTGGCTATCTTTAAATAGTAAAGCCTTTTCATGGAGTTTCTGCTCTTGACTTTCAAAACCTTCAGCATGAGCAGTACCAATATTGGTGAAGATTCCCACATTCGGTTTGATCATTTGCTCAAGCCGTTCCATTTCACCTGGCTTGGATATCCCAGCCTCTAAGATAGCGGCCCGATGGTGACTTTCAATACCAAATATGGAGAGTGGAACGCCAGTTTGACTGTTGTAGCTCTTAGGACTTTTGGCGATGTCAAACTTCACAGAAAGTAGTTGACCAATCCATTCTTTGACTATTGTCTTTCCATTACTTCCCGTGATACCAATGACAGGGCCAGAGAAATTTGACCGGTTCCAGGCTGCCAAAGATTGCATTGCATCCAATGCATTGCCTACTTTGATAATGTTGGCATTTGAAAATGTGAAATGAGAAACCTCTCTTTCAATGATGAAATTCTTAACCCCTAATTGATAGGCTTCTTTTAAGAAAAAATGGCCATCAACTTTGAATCCCCTCAATGCCACAAACAAGGTAGTTTCGCTTTTGATGATTTTGCGGGAATCTGTAGAAACAAATTCAATAAGATGATGGGAATTCTTCTGAATAATCTTGCCTTGGATCAATGGAGCAAGTTCTTCAATGGAGATAGGTTTCATCATGAGATCTATAATGGTTTTGGAAGAGCTAAAATCAAGAATTCATCAGAATTAATACAGCTTTGTTCCATTGGGTACTGGCAAATCTGAAGTAGCCAGAACAACATGTCCGTTTTGATCATGGAAACCGGTTACCAATACTTCTGACATGATGTTGGCAATTTGCTTGGGAGGAAAATTGCAAATGCAAATAACATGCTTTCCAACTAAATTTTCCGGAACATAATTTTCTGTTATTTGTGCAGAAGACTTTTTAATACCTAGCTCTCCCAAGTCTACAAGAAGCTTATAGGCGGGTTTTTTAGCTTCACTAAAAATTTCTGCTTGGATAATGGTGCCTATTCTGATTTCAACCTTTTGAAAATCAGAAAACTGAATCGTTTGCATCTTATTCAATTATTTGTATATTTGGAAACTTCGAATGTAATAAGGCCAACAAAAGATTGTTAAAATTATATTTTACGATGTTCAAAGCTAACCAAATTCTTTCTAAATCTTTCCTTGCTATTATGTTTGGAGCAATTGTCGGAGCATTTTTGTCAACCGAAGCGGATGCACAAGAAGTTAGGGATTGTGATCGTTCATCGCAACAAGAAAGAAGCCGTTTGGAAGTATTGGAGGATAATGGAAATGTAAACTCTTTTGAGGAATATAAACCAGAAAAGACAAATCCTGTAAGTAAACCCACTGTGAAAGAAAGAAAGGAAAATCCTATCTATAAGGCTTCAGGAGAAAAAGATGTCAAGAAAGATGAAATGTCTACTCTATCATTTAATCTGTTTTTATATATAGTGGACCGTTTCAAAGAAGATTAAACAAGAACCCATTTTACAATTAACAATAACCCAAAGTGAGGAGGCTTGATGGCCTCCTTGTTTTTTATACGGTTAATACAAATTGTTTTAGGTCTTCGATCTTAATTTTTCCTTCATAATATGCCTTACCAAATACAACCCCTCGGAGCCCCATATCCCGTAATTTCTTGAAATCATCTGTATCTCTTACACCACCACTGGCCACTAGGTGTAAGTCTGGAAATTTATCTAAGATTTCTTTATATAGGGAAAAATTAGGTCCCTCCATTACTCCATCTCTGGTTATGTCAGAACATTTTAGATATTTCAAGCCTCGATCATAAAAATATTGGATTTGGTCAAAAAGATTAATATCCGTGCTTTTTAACCAACCTCTAATTTTGATATTGTAGTTTTCAGGACTGGTATCAACAGCAAGATTGATTTTTTCCCTGCCATAGGAAATGAGCCATTGGGCAAATTTATCAGGAGAGTTCGCAGCGACAGTGGAGGCGGTAATGGTTTTGGCTCCATGTTCAAAAACTTTAATGATCGCCCCGTCTGTGGAGATTCCTCCTGTAAAATCGACTTTCAAGGAAGTATAGCCAGCAATAATATTAAGTATATGATAGTTTTTGGGTTCTCCGCGACGGGCCCCATCTAAGTCAACCAAGTGTAAGCGCTCAATACCACAATCCTCAAATTGCTGCGCAATTTCAAGTGGATTTTCAGAAATCACTTCCTGAGTGGTAAAATCACCTCTCTTTAGGCGTACACATTTACCGTTGATCAGCCATACGGATGGTATAATCTCGAACATTTTGGGCTTAAATTATATCTGTGAGCTTGGTGTTTTGAGCTTTTGCCTTCCAAAACCATGGATGGAAAAGTACTGTTTCTTTTTGTATTACTTCCTAATATAACACTTCACATAATCAATTAATAATTATGTATTGTAAATATTTTGGAAGTTTGCTAAGAAGCTAGAAATTCAAAAGTGCTACTTTTCCTTCACCACCGGACGCCCAAATTGCCCCTCCATTTTTTGATCTTTTTACTGCATGTAGCCCAATGTCTGAAAACTTGGTCCAGTTATTCCCTCCATCTATGGAATAATCAGAACCATTTGTTCCTACAGAGATCAACCAGCTATATGCTGGAAAATACGTGACACCCGATCGGTAACCAGATGGAGGGGTTCCTTCTGGCTTTTTCCATGTAATTCCTTCATCAAATGAGAGGCTGATATTGTTTTGATTGAAGTCAGGTTTAAGATAATCACCTCCGACAGCCACCAAGTTTTTGCCATTGATAAATGATAAAGAAAAAATACCTTGGGAGGGTTCACCCTGAATGATAGGAGCAGGAATGGTATCCCAGTCCACACCTCCGTCCTCAGAATAATAGATGTTGCTTTTCAAGCCTCCGCTGGCCATCCATATCCGGTGCCCTTTGGCTAAAATTCCTGAACCACTGGCAGCAAAGCCAGCTTCTCCCTTTTGGGCTTTAGGGGCCGTAGTAAGTGGTTCCCAAGATTCGCCTCCGTTCAAGGTCAACAAAATCATCCATTTACCATTCACAGGGTCACCATAAGCGTAACCTCTTCTATCATCTTCAAATACTAAACCATCCAAAAATGCTTCTTCAGGACCTTCGTATTTTCTTTTCCACGTTTTACCGGAGTCAGTAGTTTTATAGATTACAGCAGGTTGTCCTGCAGAGACTGCGATGGCTGTACTGGCATTAAAAGCTTCAATATCCCTAAAGTCTACAGTGTCCAGACCGTCGATGACCCCATGATCCCAAGACAGCCCTCCATCAATGGTAAGCATCCATAGCCCATTGCTTCCAGTGGCCCAAGCAATCTCTTCGGTCAACGGACATAAACCACGCAAAGAACTCTTGGTAGGAGTATTCAGAATTTTCCAGCCTAAAGGAGTTCTGACCTCAACAGCTTGTGGGGAACTGCAACTTGCCCATGCAATTGCAGATAATACAAGTAAAAATAGGAGATGGTATGCCTTTCTCATACTTATTTGTAAAAACTTAATTTTTATAATTATTAGATTTTAAAACTTGATTAGATGAGGAAAAGTTTCCGCATGATAATGACTTAATGAATATTTAATTTTTCACTGCATACTTATAAGAATGGCTGTTTAAGGCTTACATAAATGACTCTCTTAAATATTTGGCAGTGTAATTGTCCTCTACTTCTCGCAAGGCTTCAGGTGTACCTTCAAAAGTTATACTTCCTCCTCTTTCACCACCTTCAGGACCAAGGTCAATGACCCAATCAGCAGACTTGATTACTTCGGTATTGTGTTCAATGATGATCACAGAATGGCCTTCCTCGATCAAAGCATTAATAGAATGAAGAAGTTTTTTGATGTCATGGAAGTGTAAGCCTGTGGTGGGTTCATCGAAAATGAAAAGTACATGATCTTTGTTCTTACCACTACTTTTTCCTAAGAAAGAGGCCAGTTTGACCCGTTGGGCTTCTCCACCACTGAGGGTATTGGATGATTGGCCGAGTCCTATATAGCCGAGTCCTACTTCCTGAAGTGGCTGAAGTCTATGGATAATGGCGTTTTTGCCTTTGAAGAATTCCATGGCCTCATCAATGGTCATGTCCAGAATGTCCGCAATATTTTTATCCTTATAGGTTACATCCAGAATTTCGTTTTTGAACCGTTTTCCTTTACAGGATTCACAAGTCAAAAAGATATCCGCCATAAATTGCATTTCTATCTTTTGGGTGCCTTCTCCTTGACAAGCTTCACAACGACCACCATCTACATTGAAGCTGAAAAAGGCAGGTTTGTAGCCTCTTTGCTTGGATAGGCTTTGCTCAGCAAACAAGCTTCTGATGGCGTCATAAGCTTTTACATAAGTAACTGGATTGGATCGGCTTGATTTGCCGATTGGGTTTTGGTCTACAAATTCTACCTGTGAAATTGACTTGTAATCACCACTAAGTTTATCAAATTTACCAGTCTCATCAATTACCGTCCCCAGGGTTTTGCCCAGGGCAGGGTAGAGGACTTTTTTGATTAAGGTGGATTTGCCGGAGCCACTTACTCCTGTAATGACGGTAAGGGTATTCAGTGGAATCTCCACATTGAGGTTTTTGAGGTTGTTTTCTCTGGCACCGTTGATGATGATTTTATCTTTCCACTTTCGGTTGCCCTTTTTGATATTGATTTTTTCTTCGCCTTTAAGGTATTTGGCGGTATAGGTTTGTCCTTGGCTCAACAAGTCTTCCAAACCTCCTTGGAAGACCAACTCCCCTCCATTTACCCCGGCATCGGGCCCAATGTCTATGATCTCATCAGCCGCTTTCATGATTTTTTCCTCATGCTCTACCACGATGACCGTATTTCCCAAATCCCGAAGGGTCTCAAGAACCGAAATCAATCGATCCGTATCCCGTGGATGTAGGCCAATGCTCGGTTCATCAAGGATGTACATGGATCCCACCAAAGCGCTACCCAAGGAGGTTGCCAGTTTGATTCTTTGGTATTCTCCACCTGATAATGATGAGGTGAGTCTGTTAAGCGTAAGGTAGCCCAAACCGACTTTATCTATATATTCAAGTCGGTTTAATATTTCCTTCAAGAGCCTATTAGCTGTTTTTTCTTCTGCAGCAGTAAGGTTGATATTTTGGAAAAAGTCCAACGATTTTTCAATCGGCATCAATACGATGTCTGTGATGGAATGTCCATTGACCTTAACATAAGAAGCGTCTTTTCTCAAGCGCGTTCCTTTACAGTCAGGACAAGTGGTCCTTCCTCGAAATCGAGACAGCATGACACGGTATTGGATTTTGTGAGTCTTGCTTTGAAGGTGTTGGAAAAATTCGTTAAGTCCCTTGAAGGAGCTGTTGCCTGTCCAAATTAACTCCTTGTGTTTCTCGTCAAGTTCTTCGTAAGGTCTGTGAATCGGAAAATCGAAGTGAATACCGTTTTTGATCAAAGGGGCAACCCACTTTTTAGTAGTTTCTCCCCTCCATGGAGCAATGGCTCCTTCATATATGGAAAGGGACTTATCAGGGATTACCAAGTCAGGGTCAATTCCTAATACAGAACCAAACCCTTCACATGTTTTACAGGCTCCGTATGGATTGTTGAAACTAAAAAAATTGACAGAGGGAAGTTCGAAAGACATCCCATCCAATTCAAACTTATCACTGAACTGTTTACTTTCTTTTCTTGGGATGACCACAAAGCACTCTCCATGGCCTTCAAAAAAAGCTGTTTGGACACTATCTGCAATCCTGAACTGATTGTCCTCATCTTCTTTTTGGATGACTGCCCTATCAATTAGAATCTCTATTTCTCCAGAAGGGATGTTATTTTCGGAAAGTAAATCTTCCACATAATACACCTCGCCTTCAATAATAATTCTGGTAAAGCCCTTTTGAAGAAGAATTTCCAATTCTTTTTTTACACTTCTGTCCGCGTGCACCTGAAGAGGGCAGCTGATCATTACTTTTTCGTCTTCCTCAAAACTATGAATGTAATCCACGACATCAGTTACCGTGTGATGTTTTACCTCTTCTCCGCTGATAGGTGAAATTGTCCGCCCAATTCTACTAAAAAGTAGTTTTAGATAATCGTAAATTTCTGTTGTGGTGCCCACGGTAGAGCGTGGGTTTTTTGAAGTTACTTTTTGTTGAATGGCAATCGCAGGAGAAACACCTTTGATATATTCTACATCGGGTTTTTCCATTCTTCCCAAAAACTGACGAGCATAAGAACTTAGGCTCTCTACGTACATCCTTTGCCCCTCTGCAAATAAAGTATCAAAAGCCAAGGAAGATTTCCCTGATCCTGATAAGCCGGTCACCACCACCAATTTGTTTCTTGGAATGGCCACGCTTAGGTTTTTCAGGTTATTTACCCGTGCGTTTTTAATGATAATATATTCTTTGGGATTTAAATCCTCTATGGAAGTGGGATTCAAGGGAGTCGATTCATTCATAGATTGCAAAGATACCAAGTGAACAGCTTAAATGGTAATTTGTTTAAAACTGAATTGGCAGGAAAAGTTCCCCATAGCTTCACTCACCAATTAATCCGATGAAAGTTTTGCTTTGACTTTTACCTTCTTGATCAGCTTGTCATTGTAAATGATTCCGTCCATTGGGTACAGTTGATAATCATCTATTTCAGAAATGGATATGATTTCAATGTTTGCATTTATGCTATCTGAATAATGCTGAAGCCTTAGTTTAGCATTATGGAGCGCGTTCTGAAAGGCTTGATCTTGGAGGGTAGTGTTTTGCTGCGGGTCAAGGTAATAACCATTGCTATTGATGGATACAGGAATATTACTATCGAGCAGCAATTGGCTTATTTTTTCTTTTTCAGATTCATTGGTCAATACAATCAAATAATTAATGCCATAGGTGAAACCAGGTCTTCTTTGGGCGCTTGTTTCGGCTCCATCTTTGTAAAAATTCTCTGAGTTCTTTTTTACTCTGTAAGGTTTCAAGGCGTCACTTTCCATGAGCTGGATCAATTTATCTCTGGTTGCTTTATCTCCGTTAAAATTCACATTGATGCATGGTTTTAGCCCATCAATTGTGAGTTCATTGAAACCGATCATTTCTATGGTGCGATTTTCACTGTTGTGTGTTGCATTGCAAGAGAAAATGGCAGTGCATAAAAGTGCAAACAAGATAAATTTGATGATGAAACTTCTCATGGGCTTATAATTACTGTTGAATAATTCCACAACTTTTTATCTTAAACAGCAATAAGTAAGCCATTTATATAATGATGACAAGTGGTTTTTGTATGAAATTTGGTGCTTTAAACTTTTAACAATTATTAATAGGTTAGGTGAAAATAATGGTACAGAATTTGATTTTTTTTACGATTATTTTTCATAAGACCGATTAAGTATATTATTTGGTTATTTTGTTGGTTTTTGAATATAAATTTGGAGTGTGCGCCTTTGATACACTTTTATGATATAAAAAAATCAGTTATTTCATTGCATGGTGTATTTCAAATATATACATTTGAGACTAGCTGTATTTGTTTCAACCCTAAAATCCGCAATATGAGATAGACCTCTACGTTATTTAAACGTCAGAATTTATGAGTAAAAGGCTAAGACCGAAAGACAGTGAGTTGATCGCTCAATATAGAAACGGAAGCGAAGCTGCTTTCGAAGTGTTGGTAGATAAATATAAGTCACGTGTTTTCACGACGATTTATATGATAGTAAAAGATCAAGGAGTAGCGGAGGATTTGTTACAGGATGTTTTTGTGAAAGTAATCCAAACCCTCAACTCTGACCGATATAACGAAGAAGGTAAATTTCAACCATGGTTAATGCGCATTGCGCATAATTTGGCCATTGATTATTTCAGAAAAATGAAGCGGTATCCATCCATTGTTATGGAAGATGGATCAAATTTATTCAATACATTAAAGTTTGCCGAAGCCAATGTCGAAGACCAAAAGGTTAGGGATGAGACACATGCTTTGGTGAGGGATTTAATTGATGAGTTGCCAGAAGCTCAAAAGCAAGTGTTGATTATGAGGCACTATATGGATTTGAGCTTTCAGGAGATTGCTGACCAGACCGGCGTAAGTATCAATACTGCACTGGGAAGGATGAGGTACGCGCTGATTAACATGCGTAAAAAATTGAAACAAATAAATGTTGCCTATGACAAAATATTTTACCCTAAGTGACCAACTGATAAGATATGTTTATCAGGAAATGAGTGAAGCAGAAAACATTGATTTTGAGCAGAAACTGCGAGAAAACGAAGCTTTGATGCAGGATTATTTGGATATTTTAGGTACCGTTGATAAGCTCAACGGAGTCATGCTTGAGCCATCTGATGTGGTGGTGAAAGCCATTAAGAGAAAAGCCAAATCTTCCGGACTCGAAAAGGTCTAAAAAAATTGATAATTCGGTAAAAGCCCATTCTAGATGAAGATTTAGAGTGGGCTTTTTTGTTGCCCACATTTATTTTTTGGGTTATAAATGCCTTATATTTGATCGGATTAAGGACTTAGGATATGCTAAAAAAAGAGCGGTACAAAGCGTTTATTGATCATTTTTCGACTCATATGCCTGTTGCAGAAACAGAGTTAAACTATGAAAACCCGTTTCAGCTTCTGATCGCAGTGGTATTGAGTGCGCAGTGTACAGATAAAAGAATCAACATGGTCACCCCAGCCTTATTTAAGGATTTTCCTACTCCAGAGCATTTGGCGGCTTCCAATTTTGATGAACTGTTTCCTTATATCAAAACTGTATCCTATCCGAATAATAAAACCAAACATCTTCTAGGTTTGGGAAAAATGCTAGTAGAAGATTTCAACAGTGAAATCCCTTCTTCAGTAAAGGAGCTAATCAAACTCCCAGGTGTGGGACGAAAAACAGCCAATGTGATTACCTCTGTTGTGTGGAATCAGCCCAATATGGCGGTGGATACACATGTCTTTCGTGTCTCTAAGCGGCTTGGACTGGTTCAACAAAATGCAAAGACACCGCTCGAAGTAGAGTTACAACTGGTCAAACACATTCCTAAAGAACATATCCATATTGCGCACCACTGGTTGATATTGCATGGTCGCTATGTTTGCTTGGCCAGAAAACCCAAATGTGAAGCATGTGAAATCACTCATTTCTGCAGGTATTTTGAAAAGAACCAAGCCAAGATAGAAATGGAAAATGACCTGTTTTCTAGTTCCAAAAAATAGCATATGTGCGGGATCAATTTGATTCTCAACTTTTCAGCGGAGGGTGAAAAGGCCATTATCAAAATGATGGAAGCTATCCGTCACAGGGGACCTGACCATTCAGAATGGCTTGCAGTCAATGAAGAATTATACCTGGCAGCAAACAGGTTGAAGACAATTGATTTGGGAGATTGGGCAAATCAACCGGTGAATGTAAAAGACAGCTATTTCCTATGTTGGAATGGTGCTCTGTATAATGCAGAAGACTTAAGGAATAGACTTTTGCAATTAGGGGAAGCATTTCAAAGTAGGTCTGATAGCGAAATAATTATTAAGTGGTTGAGTAAATATGGGGCTGATGGAATAGTTGATTTTCAAGGAATGTATTCGATTCTTTTCATCGATAAGGTATCCAAGATATTAGTGGCGGCCAGAGATCAATTTGGGAAAAAGCCACTTTACTATTTTCACCAAAGTAATAAGTGGATTTTTTCCTCTGAGGCTAAAGCGATTGCCCAGTCTGGAATAGTGCCTTCTGAAATTGATTCAGCTCAATATCTGCCCTATTTCTACTCAAGGCATTCCTTGCCAGTAGATAGCTTTTACAGAGATGTAAAGCAACTTTTACCTGGAGAGATCATGTCCATTGATTTTGAAGGTAATTTGTTGGAGCATAAAAAACTTTCATTTCAAGGGATAAGTGTTCGACTTCCAGATAAACAGCATTTCAAAATGTTACTGACAGATGCTGTTCTCAATCACTTTCAAGCCGATGTTCCTGTTGGAATATTGCTCAGTGGGGGAGCAGACAGCAGTTTGTTGTTGAGTACTTGGTTTGAAGAAACCGGAATACCTCTGCATACTTTTACGGTGACATTTGAGGATGCATATTTAAAGAAATATCAAGATCCTAAATATGCCAAATGGGTTTCCCAAAAGTACAATTGTGAGCATCATGAAATTTTGATCACACAGGAGCTTGTCCTTGAAAATTGGGGGGCATATATTGATTCTTTGGATCAACCCATTGGTGATAGTGCTGGTTTTATCAGCTGGATGATTGCCAAGGAGGCCAAAAAGTATGTCAAAATACTGGTTAGTGGCGCGGGTGCGGATGAGCTCTTTGGAGGTTATGGCCGCCATGAAGCATTCAAGTTTTATTTGAAGTTCAAGGAATTATTGACCAAATCATCAACAGTTGGAGGTAGCATTCCTTTTTTGACAAGGCGGTTAAAGAAAATGCTCTTAGCCGTAGAGGGTAGTGAAGAGGCAACCTTTTTGAATTTTAGTTCACTAAGAAATGTGCCCAAACAAAATAGGTCTCACTTTTTGGATTATTATCCTACCATAAAAACACCTTTCAAAGCTGCTTTGGAATGGGATAGGAATTATTATTTGGTAAATGACGTCTTGAAAATTCATGACAATGCGTTAATGGCCCATGGTATTGAAGGTAGGGCTCCTTATTTGGACAAAGCGATAGTGGAATTAAGTCTTAGCCTATCGGAAGAGCAACATCTCCAACTTAAGTCAAAGCAGTGGATTAGAGAGTCCTTGGAAGATGTCGGTTTAGGAAAAATAGCCAACAGGAAAAAAATTGGATTTGGATTACCACTAAAAGAGTGGTTACTGAAAGATCAGAAATTTAGAGATTATTTTATGGAACACATCAAGCCCTTTGTAGAGGAACAGCGAGACTATTTACCACAAGAAATTCATAAATTGAGCCTAGCGTCAGAGAAGTTCATAAAAGACAATTTCCTCCAAATTTGGAATTTATTTGTCCTGGCATCCTGGTATCAAAAAAATAAATCATGCGATTAATTTATATCCATCAATATTTTTTAAAGCCCGAAGAGGGCGGGGCGGTGAGGTCTTATCACTTGGCCAAAGGAATGGTGGATGCCGGCATGGAGGTAGAAATGGTTACCGCACACTCAGAAAATACATATGACTACAAAGTGATTGATGGAATCAAGGTGCATTATCTACCGGTAAGCTATGATAATAAATTTGGTTTTATTAAGCGGACTTATGCCTTTTTGAAGTTTGTTAGGATGGCCAAGAAGCTACTGATGAAGCTCAAAAGGCCAGATTTACTCTACATTTCTTCGACGCCACTTACTACTGGATTGATAGGTTTATGGGCAAAGGAAAAACTGGCTTTACCTTATGTCTTTGAAGTAAGGGATCTTTGGCCTGAAGCACCGATTCAAGTTGGGGCGGTAAAAAATCCTTTACTTAAGAGAATGCTTTATGGTTTGGAGAAAAGAATCTATGACCAAGCCTTGAAAGTGGTAACACTTTCCCCGGGAATCAGGACTTATGTGGAGAATTGCTCGCCTAATGTTTCGACGAGCCTGATCCCTAATTTCTCCGATGTGAATTTCTTTCAGCCTTCTAAGGCAAAAAGCAGCAAAATCTTGGATGGGCTAAATTGGAAAGCTAAAAATCTTAGTATTTCTTATACTGGGGCCATCGGTGAGGTAAACGCAGTCCAAGAATTGTTATTCTTGGCAAAAGAAGCTCAAAATCAAGGCAAAGAATGGCAATTTGCTATCAAAGGTAAAGGGAAGAAGTTACAAGAGCTGAAAGGGCTTGCGTCTAAGCTGCAGTTGAAGAACCTGCAGTTTCTTCCATTCGGAGACAAAAGCTCAGTAAGGGATTTATTGTCGGTTACTGATCTGGCTTTTATTTCTTTTGACCACTTGCCTGTCTTACAGACTAATAGTCCCAATAAGTTTTTTGATGCTTTGGCCATGGGCAATGGTATTTTGATCAACCATGAAGGTTGGGTTTGGGATTTGACCAAGAGCAACCATCTAGGCATACTTTATGATGTCAAGCAGGTTAAAGAAACCATTTGCCGTTTGGAAATTTTGGCGGAGGATGAGACCGTATTAAAAGCCATGAAACAGCGCTCCAGAAATCTGGCTATGCTTCACTTTTCCAAAGAAATGGCCATAAGCAAATTATTATTTACCCTAGATCCAAAACGCTTTCCAAGACCTGTCATTGACGAGGTTTATATGCTGACTGCATAAATATTTTTCTGGCGTCCTCTTCTTCCATCAATGTTTTCAATTCGACATTATTCCTTTCGGCGTAGGCATCTACGATGTTCCAACCAACCCATCTTCCCACTCTGCCAGGGGCATCGGTGCTGATCACATCTGTAAAGGGAGCTTCTCCAGTGTATTTTCTGATTTCAAAAGGATTGGTTTCGTAAATTGCCTCCTTTTCTATCAAATGCGTCCAAATGAATTGCTCATTGGAATAGCAGGCAGCCAGTTCATCTGAAGTATATCCAATGATCAATTCCTCAGGGGTGCAAGGCATCATGGCTTTGGTGAAGTGATAGGCTTTTCCGTAGAAAATCATTTCTGCCAAAAGAGTGTTATCCTTCAGGTTGGTTTCGTTGTATCTAGAGGAAATAGCGGTAATTATCATAGGGACCAGATGGGCCTCATCATACCTGACAGCCAGGTATTCTGGAATCTCAGGAGGCTGAAACTTATGGTCATGGGGCAAAAAATAATCCAAGCCAATTACAATCATGTCATTATCAATGTAGAGGTCAGAAGTAAAACCGCTGACAAAAGTGTAGACTTTGGGAATTTTAAAGTCCGGAAAATAATATTTAATGTGCTTGAAACCATTTTCAAGATCCTTTTCCAGTTGGCGGATGTTTTTGAAATTTGATTTCACTTCTTGGTATAAGGCCGCCATTAAACTGTCTCTCGGAATTTCACTAAGGGTTGTTACTAAAGCTTCTCTACTTGGATAAAGCTCCTCCTGAAGGTACTTGTTGGTGAAATCTGGATGGCTGTCTAAGAAATAGTTGATGGCATCATTGTTCTTGGCCTCAAACAACAAATCTTCCAACCTCTCGATTTTCAGATCAACAGGAATTGCAGCGACTTCACTGGAGACCTGACAGCTTTGGTCACTTTTGCCACAAGCTCCGAGAAGGATTAAAAGAAAAAAGACAAGAAGAGTCCCTGGTCTTCCACATGAATAGCTTTTTCCAATTCTAAGGTTTTTGGCCATGTTTTTATTATAGCAGTATATTTGTCAATGTAAACTTAAGCACGGCTTTTGCGGTTCTCCAAAAGAACCGATTGTTAAATATAGAATTTATGGGCAAAGGGCGACAAAATTATTGGGATTCTTTTAAATCGCTATTTTTTTTACTCTTAGGAATTGCTTTGATCAGCTCTTGTGGAACTGATGAACCCGCTCCCCACTTTCAGGAGCTGACAGTCCAAGGCTTTATACAGCAAGATCCCAATTTTAGCATTCTTGCCGAAATTTTGAGCCAAACAGGAATAGGGGATACTTTGGATGGGGCGGGCCTATTTACTGTCTTCGCTCCGACCGATAAGGCTTTTGTAGAAGCAGGAATTACATCGGCTTCTGACTTATCCTCTGATGATTTGGACAGTTTGATGAACTATCACTTGGCGTCAGGAAAATTGAACAGTGAAGATTTGATAGGAGAAGTAAAAGAAACTTTTTTGCAAGGTTATTACTGGTTGATTAATAAAGAAGAAAACGAGATCATCATCAACGGTAATGTTCCTTTGTTGGTTAAAGACATTGATGTCTCTAATGGCATGGTACATGGTATAGGAAGTGTGTTGGAGGCCAGTAAACTAAATGTGGTTTCGATGGCCCAAAGTCAAGGCTATACTTTGTTTGTCAAAGGACTTCTACAGACAGGCATGGATAAACTTCTTACCGAGACAGGTCCATTTACACTTTTTGTCCCTACAGATGCGGCCTTTGCTGCTTATTTCGAAGCAAATGGAATTATTGAAGAAGAGTGGTTGTCCGCTTCTAAGCTGGAAGCTTTTATGGAGTATTGTATCGTGGAAGGAAGCTTGGAAAGTGATGAATTGGTCTCAGATGCCCTCATCACCTATGGAGGTGATAGTTTGTTTGTGAGCAAAAAGGAGGATGAAATATGGTTGAATGGCAATGCGTTGATTACCAGGAAGGATATTCAAGGAGGTAATGGAATTATTCATGAACAGAACAAGGTGATCACAGTGCCTGAACGATCCTTGGCAACTATTGTGTCAGAAGGTTCTCAAAACCAAGGTTATGAAGAATTCAAAGCTGCGCTTATTTACGCTGGACTTTTGAGCGAATTAGAACAGCAGGAAGGACCGCTCACCGTTTTTGTTCCTAACAATTTGGCTTTTTATGCATGGTATGAATCCTTAGGTGTGTCTGGCTACTATGAAATAGAAGAAACTGTCCTTATTGAAACTTTGATGTACCATATTGCTATTGGAAGGGTTTTCAGCCAATCTTTTCAAACAGGGAAAGTCCTTGAAACCAAATTGGTGGGTAAAACTTTGCTTTTAGATGGAGAAGGGCCCACGGTCAATGGCATTTCTTTAGATGAAAACTACTTGAACCAATTAGGAACAAATGGCTTGATTCATGGCGTTGGAGAAGTATTGATTCCAGAATAGCATAGATTGAACAGGTCTTAAAGATTTTTCTACCTTTGGAGGAATTAAATAGGGATATAGTTGAAGAGTAAATTTATTTTAGCTGCCGCTTTCATTCAATACCTTTCATGGAGAAAGGTGACTAATTTTTTGATGCTCTTTGGTTCATTTTATTTTTCAAGATGGACCAAGCAGGCCAGGATAATGGGTTTGCCCGTGGCCATGTCTATAGAGCCAACTACTGGATGTAACCTGAGGTGTCCCGAGTGTCCATCAGGCCTGAGGAGCTTTACCAGGCCTACGGGGATGCTGGACCAAGAATTGTACAAGAAAATTATCAAAGAAAGTGCGGGGCACCTTTCCTATCTGCATTTGTATTTTCAAGGGGAGCCCTTTTTACATCCTGAGTTTTTAGAGTTGGTCAAGATGGCCGATCAGCATAAAATCTTCACGGCAACATCCACCAATGCCCATTTTTTAAACGAGAAGACGGTGCCGAGAATATTGGATTCAGGACTGAAGCAACTAATTGTTTCAGTAGATGGGGCTTCTCAGGGGGTGTATGAAAATTACAGAATTGGTGGAAATTTGGAGCGGGTAAAATCTGGTGTTCAACTATTGATAGAATCAAGAAATAAAGCTGGGAAAAAATTCCCACAAGTCATTTTTCAATTTTTAGTAACAGGAAAGAATGAGCATGAGATCACTGCTATTAAAGCTCTTTCAAGAAATCTAGGAGTAGATGAACTCCAGTTCAAAACTGCCCAGATATATAATTATGAAGATGGTTCAGAATTAATTCCCAGTAACTTAAAATACTCTAGGTACCTTCCGGTTGGTAATGGAAAGTGGAAGATAAGAAAGGAAATACGAAACAAATGCTGGCGAATGTGGCAAGGTGCTGTAGTGACTTGGGACGGGGATATAGTGCCCTGTTGTTTTGATAAAGATGCTAATCATAAGATGGGAAATCTCCAAAACTCAAGCCTTGACAAAATATGGAATAATCCAAAATATGGTCGATTTAGAGCTCAATTATTACAAAATAGAAGTGAAATAGAGATTTGTAGGAACTGTTCTGAGTGATTTCTTCAAAAAATGTGTACGATTAGGGTTTTTGTTCAAAATCGGCCGTGTAATATTTTCATTCATAAATTTATTTCTTAATATTTTGGTTTTTTAATATAAATTAGTTTAATATTCTTTATATTTTGATTGTATAGGGATTTTATTCTGTATAGTTTTAATTTTTCATTCTTCTAATAGTTTAGTTCTGTTTCAGATTTTTACCGTTGGTATTAAAATTTGATTAGAATCAGGAAAAAAAATCTTTAATTATGAAAAATATGTTCGAAATCGAATTACTTTCGAACTGTAAATTTTCTAGCCACGGCAAGGGCTTTAAGATTTTCATAATCCTAATTATCCATTTTAAAAAATTAACTCTATGAGAAAAAGTTTACTAAGTTTCATCTTAGCAGTCTTTACACTCTCAACGGTTTGGGCGCAAAGCAGAACCGTAACAGGTAAAGTGGTTTCTGAAGAGGAACCAATGGGTTTGCCTGGTGTAAATGTGCTGGTCAAAGGATCTACAGTCGGGGCGATTACTGACTTAGATGGTATGTATTCTATTCAAGTTCCTGACGGAAAGAATACATTGGTATTTAGTTTTATAGGTTACAGAACAGACGAGATACAGATCGGTAACCAGACCACTGTGAATATCACTTTAATGCCAGATACCCAAAATCTGGAGGAAGTTATTGTCGTAGCCTATGGTACCGCTGAAAAAGGAAACTTTGTAGGTTCTGCAATTGCTTTGAAATCAGATCAAATTGCTAATAGACCTATCAATAACGTAGCTAATGCTATTGAAGGTCAGGCCCCTGGTGTAATTACCACTTCGGCTTCTGGTCAGCCAGGTTCCACTCCAGCTATCAGGATTAGAGGTATCGGTTCTGTTAACTCATCAAGCTCTCCGCTTTATGTGGTAGATGGTGTTCCTTATGATGGAGCCATTTCCAACTTGAACCCAGATGATATTGAAGACATGACCATCCTGAAGGATGCCGCTTCTGCAGCGTTGTATGGTTCTAGAGCTGCCAATGGTGTGATCATGATCACTACCAAAAGAGGAAAGAAAAATAAGTCAAATTTTTCATTTAGGGTTCAGCAAGGTACCGCTTCTAGGGCTTTGCCAGAGTACGAAAGAGTAAATGCTGATCAATATTATCCATTGGTATGGGAATCTTTGAGAAATGCCCAATTGGGAAATGGAGCGGATGAAGCCACTGCAGCTGCTTATGCTTCTGAAAACCTAATTGATGATGTATTAGGGTATAATGTTTACAATGTACCTAACAGTGAGGTGGTTGGAGCTGATGGAACTTTGAATCCCAATGCTGTCAATAATTTTACGGACCTGGACTGGTTTGACAAAATTGCTGAAAGAGGTGGCCGTTCTGAATACAATATGAGCTACTCTGGAGGTAACGATAAAACAGATTATTTGGCTTCTGTGGGCTACCTGGACGAAAAAGGCTTTGTGGTCAATTCTGATTTCAAAAGATGGACCGGAAGATTAAATATCAACACCAACCCAGTAGAATGGTTTAAAACAGGTATCAACCTTTCCACTACCATGAGTGAGGGCAATAATGCCAGAACCGACGGTAATACCAGTTATGTGAACCCAATGTACTTTGCCCGAAATATGGGCCCTATTTATCCATTATATGCGCAAAATCCTATGACAGGAGGATATGTGTTAGATGATCTAGGAAATAAAATCTATGATACAGGGGACCTTACAAATTTGGGGCTCCCAAGAAGAGGTCCAGGTGGCTCTCCTGGTCGTCATGCTTATCAAGAGGCTTTGCTGAATGTGGATACATTTGATAGAGATGTACTTTCTGCCAGGGCTTATGCTGAAGTAAGTTTTCTAGAAAACTTTACTTTGAGAACCAATATCGCTTCTGATATGACCTCTCAGCTTAATGTGGGATATGATAACCCAATAGTAGGTGATGGTGCTCCTGCTGGTAGAAGTAATAGGACTAATAGAAGGTATAATTCTTATACTTTTAACCAATTGTTGACTTATACCAAAACAATCAATGACAGACACTTTGTTGAAGTTTTGGCAGGTCACGAGAATTATGATTTTAAATACAACTATCAGTATACAGCCAAACAAGACCAGATACTTGATGGAAACATTGAGTTTGGAAACTTTGTAACTATCAGTTCAGCCAATAGCAGAATAGATCGTCATACGATTGAATCTTACTTCTCTAGATTGAACTATGTGTTGGACGATAAATACTCTATTTCGGGTTCATTTAGAAGAGACGGTTCTTCCAAATTTGCTGGTGATGTAAGATGGGGAACTTTTTTCTCTGTAGGTGGTGCATGGAGCATAGATAAGGAAGAATTCTTCAATGTTGATTTCTTCGATATGTTGAAGTTGAGAGCTTCTTATGGTGAAGTGGGTAATGACAACTTGCAAAATGCTGATGGAGGTACTTTATATTACCCATGGCAAGCTTTATATGACTTAGGTTATAATAACGCGTCTGAACCAGGTATCCTTCAAGCCAGTCTTGCAGCTCCTCAGTTGACTTGGGAATCTAATAACACCATTGATGTAGGGCTTGATTTTGCTTTTGCAAGAAGATTTTCAGGTAGCTTGGAGTTTTATGCAAGAGAATCTGAAAACTTATTGTTTGAAGTGCCTCTTTCTTTGACTACAGGTCTTGAGTCCAAATACCAAAATATAGGTACCATGTCCAACACTGGTGTTGAATTTAATATTGGTGGTGACGTTATCCGTAACCAAGACTTCACTTGGAATGCAAACTTAAACGTATCTACTTTCAAAAATGAGTTTAAGAAACTTCCATTTGATGAACAAATCAATGGTACCAAGAAACTTCAGGTAGGACACTCTATCTATGATTACTGGTTGAGAGACTGGATTGGTGTTGATTCGGAGACAGGAGAAGGGCTTTACAGAGCGGAAGAGTACTTTGATGGAGACGGCGAAGTAAGAGATGACGTAAGGATCATGGGTGCTGATACGGTAACTGTAACGGCTAATAACGCTAGAGAGCATTTTGCAGGAACAGCTATCCCTGATTTCTTCGGTGGTATCACCAACACTTTTTCATACAGAGGTTTTACCTTAAACGTGTTGGTTTCTTATTCGGTAGGTGGAAAAGTATATGATGGGGTTTATGCAAGCTTGATGAATGCAGATCCTGATGGAAATGCCCTTCATGTAGACGCAATGAATAGATGGACTAGCCCTGGTCAGGTAACTGATGTACCAAAAATGGATGTGACAGGTTCGGCTCAAACCAATGGTACCTCGGATCGATGGTTAGTCGATGGTTCTTATTTGAACCTTCGTTCGGTTAACTTGTCCTATTCTCTTCCGAAATCATTACTGAATAGAATCAGTGTATCAAACGCCACAATTTATTTGGCTGGTGAGAACTTAGGCTGGATGTCTGCTAGAAAGGGTATGTATGTTTCCGGTAGTTTCAACGGAACTACATCAAATGCCTATACTCCTGCTAGAACGTTCACTTTAGGCTTAAATGTCAACCTCTAAATTCTGACATATTATGAATAGAATATATAAACCTTTATTAGCAATTGCACTTCTGTTTACTTTCAGTTGTGCAGAGGACTATCTTGATACTGTGCCAACAGATGCGGTTTCATCTGAGTCTGTATTTACGACGACCAATAATGCCATGATTGCTTTGAATGGTATTCACAGATCCCTATTGCTTCGCTATGATAGTCAGGGCCAAGCAGGTGAGGGAGCTGTGATGATCATGAGAGACGTGATGGCGGATGATGTGGTAATGACTACTACTGGTAATGGATGGTATGTTTCCATCTGTAGGTGGTTAAACCACATTTCTGAAAATAGTGGTGACGTGCGATTCGTTTGGAGATTTTACTACAAAATTATTGGTAATGCTAACCTGATCATTGACAATATAGATGCTGCTGAGGGATCCCAAGAGGAAAAGGACGAAATTAAGGGGCAAGCTTTGGCTTATAGGGCTTGGGCTCACTTTAACTTGGTTCAAATGTTTGCAGAAAGATATGATTATGCTGGTGGTAACACTCAATTGGGTGTTCCTATTGTACTAGAACCAATTACAGAAGGAGCTGCTAGAAATACTGTGGAGGAGGTCTATGCACAAGTTCACACTGATTTGGATGCAGCTATTGCTTTATTGGATGATATTAGTGGTAGAAACGCTAAATCACATTTAGATGTTAATGTGGTCAGTGGGATCAAAGCTAGAGTGTTAGCAACTCAAGGAAAATATGCTGAAGCTGCAACTTTTGCGAATACTGCTCGTGAGGGGTATGATTTAATGTCAGAGGCGGATCTTTATGCAGGCTTTAACAATGTGGAAAACGGAGAGTGGATCTGGGGTAGTCATCAGGTAGATGATCAGCAAACCTATTTTGCGTCCTATTTTGCTTATATGTCATTGAACTTTAGTTCTACAAACATTCGAGGTAATCCGAAAGCAATCAATAGTACACTTTACGATATGATTTCTGATTCAGATTACAGAAAAGGCTTATGGGATCCAAATGCATCTGATCCTGCATTAAGAGACCCTTATATCGACGAGATGACTTTGTCATCTTTTGCCAAGATTGATTATATGAACCGTAAGTTTATTGCTCAAGGTAATGCCTCTTCTGTGGGAGATGTACCTTATATGAGGGCTTCAGAAATGTATCTATTAGAGGCTGAGGCGTTGGCAAGGTCTGGAAGTGATGCTGCTGCAGCTGACTTATTGTTCGAGTTTATGCAAGCCAGAGATCCAGAGTACACTAGAAGCTCTAATACTGGAAGTGCTTTGGTCGAGGAGATCATGATCCAAAGAAGAATTGAACTTTGGGGTGAAGGATTCAGGTTTTATGATCTGAAACGTTTGAATCTTCCATTGGATAGATCAGGAGCCAACCATGTTGAGTCTGTAATTAATGGTAAATATACAGAGGATGCAGGTGCATGGGAATGGCAGTGGCAGATTCCTAGAGATGAGTTGAACGCCAACGAACTTATGGAGCAAAATCCGACTACTGATTGATTATTCCATTAATTGATATTAAAAATCCCAAGAAGCAATTCTTGGGATTTTTTTTGCCTCAATATTTTTGACGGTTCTATTTGATTTACTTTCGGTAACTAAATTTATCAAAGAGGGACAAATTCCGCTTAGTTTACAAATCATAACCTTTATAACTTTTTCTGCTTAGGACAAAAAGTGTTAGAAAACTCCACTGCTGCATGCACTTTATACAGCAACTAATTTCATCTTGTAAAATTTTAGTTTAGAGCCTGCAAATTTTCAGATTTGATAGTGGTGCTCCTTTGGTGGAGTTCAGGCTTTATTGCCTATTTCGGTATACGGTGTCCTTACCCTGACTTCAACTTGTTTTGGGGTAAAACAGAATAATCTTCGGATCACTCAGGCATCACCTTCGGATCTCCTTCGGATCAAGCTCGGATATTACCGAGTGAAATCCGAAGATAATTTGGGCGAGTAACCGGTTTGATCCAAAGATAAGTAAACGGAGTAACCGATCTATCTTAGGGGAATTGCTGAGATGTTTAAGGGAAGTGGTAGGTTAGGAGCATTAATACCTGGCCTCATTCCGTCCTTCAGGCAGCCCAAAGAACGATTCCAAATGGAGTGCGAATGGTGATCATAAGTACTATCAAATAATGATCTTGAAAAGGGAGATTTTATTCAAGATCATTAGCTGTAGGACAGATCTGTTTAAATAATTCCGTTAAATCAGCATGACGTCATCACCACGTATTTCATTGTATGGATAAGACACCCTATTTCTTATAGCACAGTATTTACTGGTCTACTTTTTGTAAGAGAGGCAGGTTCTTGGCAGTGGTAAAGGGGAAATACTTGCATTACATGTCTCTCAATCCCTCGGAATAATTATCTTTACACTGGTTTTCCGTGTATGCGGATATATGCAGTTTATTGGACCATTGATCTCCTTTTTGTGGGAGTGAGGAGGCGAAGCTGTGTCTTGGAATAATTGATTAAAAAGATCAAATAATAATGATAAGATTTTTGAAGTGGGCAATTCCGGGGTTTTTACTCGGTTTGATATTGGTTTTTGTCAGTGCGCCTGAGTCATCTGCACAGAGCATTCCTGATATTTCCTCCATCAAAGTGGATGAGTTATCGGATGCACAATTAAGACAATTGGTTAGCCGCGCAACAAGTTCTGGACTTAGTAAAACGGAGCTTTTGGAAATGGCAAGGATGCGTGGAATGTCTACTATAGAATTGGAGAAGCTGCAGGATAGGTTGGAAAACTTGGATAGTGTGCCCACCACCATGAAAAGCAGCACCACTGCTTCCAAAAGAGAACCTAGAGAGCAAGCAAATCTTAACGAAATAATTCAAGGTATTTTCACCAATCAAGAAGAAATGGACGAAGAAGAGGTCTTGCAACCTTATTTTGGCTTGGACCTTTTTTATCAAAAAGAGCGTAAGCTTACTTTTGAGCCTAGCCTCAATCTAGCCACTCCCCAAAACTATGTTTTAGGTCCTGGAGACCTGGTCTATGTGGATGTATATGGAGCTTCAGAACATTACTATGAGTCCACCATTACCCCTGAAGGGAAATTGATTTTGGATAATATTGGCCCTATTTCTATTTCTGGCTTATCCATTAGTGAAGCGACCAAAGTCATTAAGAATAGGTTGGCCCAATTCTATGCGGAGATGCAAGGTGCTAATCCAAGTACTTTTTTGCAAGTTTCATTGGGAAATGTAAGAAGTATAAAAGTACATATGGTGGGAGAATTAAGACTGCCTGGCACTTTTACTTTAAGCGCTTTCAGTACGGTATTTAATGCCCTGTACGCTGCGGGAGGTCCCAACCAAAATGGGACAATGCGAAACATCAAGGTGGTGAGAAATAACCGTCAAGTGGCAGTGGTCGATGCTTATGATTTTCTAGTCAATGGCAAGGCCAATATGGGTTTTCAGCTAATGGACCAGGATGTTATTTTAGTCGAACCTTATGAGTCTAGGGTGCAATTGGAAGGTGCGGTGAAGCGACCACTTATTTTTGAGGTCAAAGAAGGAGAGACTTTTCAAGATGTTTTGAGTTATGCTGGAGGTTTTGCTGATCAAGCATACACAGAACGGGTAAATGTTACTCGATTGACCGATAAGGAAAAAGCAGTTTCTGACGTGTATGCAGGTCAATTTGGGATCTTTACGGTAAAGGGAGGAGACCGATATACCGTAGGAACCATTTTGGATCGATATAAGAACAGGGTACAAATCAAAGGGGCTGTTTTTCGAGAAGGTAATTACGCCTTGACCGATGGATTGACTTTATCTACATTAATTGAAAGAGCGGAAGGACTTAAAGGAGATGCTTATTTGAAGCGGGCCAGTATCATCAGGACCCATGAAGATTTGACAACATCGGTGATTCAAGTTGACCTCAATCAGGTAATGGCGGGTGGAAGCAATGTAATGCTTAAACCGGATGATATTATTAGGATCTCCTCTATATATGACCTAAAGGACGAATACTATTTGAAGATTTCTGGGGAAGTTCGTGACCCAGGGATTTATCCCTTTTCGGATGGAATGACAGTTGAAGACTTGATTGTCAATGCGGGAGGGTTTAAAGAATCTGCCTCAACATCTGATATTGAGGTGGCAAGAAGATTATCTAATGAAGAAAATGGAGAGATTGCAGAGCTGATTCCGGTAAATGTGGAGGGGGACCTGAGCATTAATGAAAGCTCTGTGATTTTAAAGCCATTTGACAATGTCATCATCAGAAGAAAGCCGAATTTTGCTCTGGAAAAAGTAGTGATGATAGAAGGGCAAGTGAATGCTCCTGGTGAATTTGCCCTGAGGGCGGCGGAAGAAAGGATTTCCGATGTTATCAGTCGGGCAGGGGGATTGACCAAATATGCCTATCCTAAGGGGGCTACCTTGATCCGGAGAACTGAGTATTTCAACACAGAATCAGAGAGAATCCGAAGACAGAAAAATATGGATCAGCTTCTGGAAAGATTGGAAACAGAGGCTACAGATCCTTCAGAAGCTCAATCCAGACAGAAATCAAGGCTGGAGCAAGAATCAGGAAGAGCAAATTTGGAACAGCAAAAAAGTGATTTGATCACCAAGGCACGCCAAGAAACGCTTCAGGAAATTACCCAAGGAGAAGGTCAAACTTCTATTAAAATCAAAGAAACAGAGGCCATCGCAATTGACCTGCAAGCGATCATGGATAATCCCTATTCCAAGTATGATTTGATTTTAGAAGAAGGGGATATCATCAGCGTTCCCAAGCAACTGCAGACCGTAAGAATGAGGGGAGATGTGATCTATCCGACCACGGTAAGGTTTGAAAATAACCGATCCATGAAGTATTATATTGACCGGGCAGGTGGTTTCGACAATAGGGCAAAGAAGAAGAGGACTTATGTGGTTTACGCCAATGGGGAAGTAGCCCGTACAAAGGGGTTTTTGTTCTTTAAATCTTTTCCAAATGTAGAACCCGGTTCTGAAGTAATCGTTCCTTCCAAGGGGCCAAGAACACCATTGAGAGTAGGGGAAATCATAGGACTGACTTCGGGTTTAGCTACCTTGGTATTGGTGATTACTCAAATCAATAACAATAGCGGAAACTAATGGCAGATCATCAACATATCATCGACGACAAAATCACTTTCAAAGAGTTGATCCAGAGAGGAGAAGACTGGATCAAGTTTTTTAAAAGTAAGTGGCAGTTTATACTCCTAGCCATAATTGTGGGAGTATCTCTTGGACTGATGGCTTCCTTGATTAAAAAGCCCAAATATACAGCCGAAACCACTTTTGTTTTGGAAGAATCAGACGGCAGTGGGATGGGTAATTTATCGGGTCTGGCCAGTTTGGCAGGGATCAACTTGGGCTCACTAGGTGGTAGTAGTGGTCTTTTCAAAGGAGATAACATCATGGAATTATATCGTTCCGATCATATGCTGATCAAAACTTTATTGAGCGAAAACTCGGAAGGTGAGGGCTTATTGGTGGACAGATATATCCATTATCATCAATTGGATAAAAAATGGGTTGATAAAGTTGATTTGAATGCTTTGGATTTTACTTTAAACCGAGAAGAATTTCCAGTGCAGCAAGATAGTGTGATGAAAGTTCTGGCCAAGATGATCAGGGAAAAGGATCTTGGAGTTACCAAGCCGGACCGTAAGTTGAGCATCATTAAGGTAGCGGTAACTTCCAAAGATGAACAATTTGCTAAAGCTTATAATGAGAAATTGGTTGAGAATGTCAATCAGTTTTATTTCGAGACTAAAACCAAAAAGACGGCGGAGAATTTAAGCATTCTACAAAATCAGGCAGATAGTGTAAGAAGGGTTTTAGATCGAGACTTAGCAGAGTTGGCAGGGATGCAGGATGACCGACCTAATCCTAATCCATTGATGCAGCGGGCCTCAGTAGAGTCAAAAAGCAAGCAGGTGGACATTCAGGTTTCCAGTAGCGCATATGCTGAAATTGTTAAGAACTTGGAAATTGCAAAAATAAACCATAGAAACAGTACCCCTTTGATTCAAATAATTGACAAACCCAGATTTCCTTTGGCAGAGTCAAAGCTAAAATGGTATGTAGGGGTTTTTCTGGGTGGAGTAGTAGCGTTTCTATTGGCCATTATTTATTTGTATATCTCTCGGCTTTATCAAGCCAATGTGAAAGAGGCTCAGGAGTAGGGATTTTATTATGTTTGAAAAGCTTACTTCCCTATCATTTTTACAACTGATCAGGCACAAGTCTGTCCAAAACTTTATTTTTTTACTCTTCATTCAATCTTCCAACATCCTTATTTCTTTAATGGTGATGCCACTATTGATTCAATCCATTGGAGTGGATCAGTTTGGTTTGGTGAGCTTGGCCCTATCGGTGATTTTGATTGCCAATGTTTTTGTTGGATTTGGGTATAATCTCAGTGGTCCAAAAGATGTGGCCCTCAACCAAGATAATAAGAGGGAGCTTTCGGCCATTATTTCAAGAATATTATCAAGTAAGATCTTATTAGCTGTTATGGCCACTGGATGCTTGTTAGTGGCCATTTTTGGCTTTGACTTTTTTCCAGAATATAAGATCATTTTGATCTATAGTCTGCTGATGCTCTTTTCAGAAGCGACCTTACCGGTATGGTTTTTTCAGGGGATGGAAAAGATGCGTTTGGTGTCTGTGGCAAACGTCTTTAGCAAGCTGCTTTACCTTACGGGAATCGTTTTTTTTATCCAAGGGCCAGCAGATGCCAAATGGGTGAACTTTTGTTTTGGAGGGGCTGCTTTGACCGTAAACTTACTGGTACTGGTATATGTTCATTTTATCTTCCAGATTCGAATATATTTTGCTGGCTTTGGTAAAGCCTTACAGTCCTGCCGGAGAAATATCTATCTTTTTTTATCCAATATAGCCAGCCATATTTCAGTGAGTGGAGGCATGGTAATCTTAAGTTTTTTTGCCAGTGCCAATATTTTGGGGATGTATAGTTTGGCGGAAAGAGTATCTATGGTACTTAGGATGTTTCCTTCTTTGACCATTGCAGCAATCTATCCCAATGCAAGTAAATTATATGAGCAGGATAAAGTAGTATTTTACCGATTCTTACTAAAAGTTTATAGAATGGTGATCCTTGGGGCGGTTATTATAACGGCAATAATATTGGTTTTAGCGCCATTCATTATTCAGCTTTTGGCGAAGGAGCTGATCTTAGATTCTGTTGTTTTTTTAAGGATATTGGCATTTGTACCTTTGATGGCTACCTTGAACATCGCCAATATGATTATGATTTTAGTTACCGACCAAAAAAAGTTATTGTTCAATAGTTCTTGGATATTTTGTTTGTATATGCTGTTGATAGCGATCATAATGACCGCTTGGTTAGGAGGAAAAGGACTCGCATATGCACTGGTCTCCACAGAGATTGTCATTTTTATTACTTGTTCTTTGCTCATTAAAAAACATACGCCTGTTCTATTCAGTGAATTCTATGGAAGATTGTTTGGTAGCCATCATCATTCTTAATTGGAATGGATATTCGTATACCCGAAATTGTCTCCATTCACTCAGTCGGACTACGTCCAAAGATTTCAAAATTATTTTAGTGGACAATGCTTCCTCAGATGGATCCTTGAACCAATTGAAAGAAGAGTTTGAGGAGGTGATTTATCTCCAAAATGAGGAAAATCTTGGTTTCACAGGGGGAAATAATGTTGGAATTCAGTATGCCTTGGATAGGGGATTTGAATATATCATGTTACTGAATAATGATACAGAGGTCAAAGAAGATTTTATGGAACCATTGATAAATGCCTTGAACATAAATGATGGTTTGGGTGCTGTGCAGCCTTTGATGTATTACCTGCATGAAAAGACTACTATTTGGAATGCAGGAGGAAAATACAATCCATGGACAGGAAGTTCCAAGTCCATCAAGCAGATCAAAAAAGTCAATGACCAATATGCTACCGATTGGATTACAGGATGCTGTATCTTGATCAGATCCAGGGTGATCGAAGAAATAGGGCTTTTGAATGACCACTATTTTGCTTATTTCGAAGATGTTGATTGGTCACTTAGAATGAAATCCAAAGGACATAGTCTTTCAGTGGTTCCACAATCTGTAATTTACCATGAGGCAGGAGCTTCTTTGAAGGCAAAAAATATGAGGAAGGAGGGGGTGTTGAATCCCAAAGTTCATTATCTCAATACTCGAAATCAAATTTTTCAACTTAGGAACCATTTGGGATTTCCTTTTTTTTTATATGCATGGCCCTTCCAATTTATGAAATTCGGAATGTATGGAATTTACTTTCTATTACGAAGAAGGAAAAATAAGTTTTTGGCACTGCTTAACGGTATCAAGGATGGTGTTTTTCAGGACTGTAAATGACCGAATTCTAGATTAATGCCTTTTATATTTATACTTGTTATCATAGGAGTTGTTTTACTGCTTTCCATAACAGTCAATAAGATTGTTTTCGAAGGTAAGTGGGAATGGGTAGTTTACTTTGCATGCTTTTATTTCCCTTTTTATACAACTATTTTAAGTATAACGTGGCAAGCGTCGCATTTGATTTGGCTTGTAACTCTCTTTAAGTTTCTTAAGGAATTTGTTGTTATTATCGCTATTATTTCATTTTTGGTTTATGAAAGAAATATTTTTAATTATACTTTAAGAATTAATCTGACAGACAAAGTATTAATAATCTTTTTATGTATTGGTATTTTGTATTTGTTTCTGCCACTTGGAGGAGCATCTTTTGTAGATAAAGCCCTTTATCTTAAAAATATTTTGTTATTAGCTGCCTTTTACTTTTTTGGGAGGAACAGTAGAATGTCAGAACATGAAATTTCTTTATTATTTAAAGGAATTATGATGGTGACCCTATTTTCTTTTGGTGTAAATGTTTTTGAAAGGGTTTTGGATACCCATTTTCAATCTTTTTCAGGGTATTCAGAATTTAATTCAGCAATTTATAATATAGAACCTTCAGGCCATTTTAATTTGTCATGGACATTTGAAACTCAAGCAGGAGCTAAAAGATTTGCATCATTTTTTTCTGATCCATTGGAATTAGCAGCATCTAGCTTATTGGCATTCTCAACTGGACTTGTTTGGTATCTGACTAAAAAAAGAGAGAAAGCTAATTTGTATATTTTGGTAATGATAGTGGCTGCAGGCGGGATTTTTTTCAGTAGTTCAAGGGCTTCTTTTGCCGCCTTTTTCTTTATGTTATTTTTTATAGCTTTTATCTTTAAATTAAATACGCTGTTTAAAATATCAGCTATTATAGTTCTGTGCTTTGTGATTTATGTGTTGGCTTTTGCTAATAAAGATTTTTACTATTTCATATATGATACAATTACTTTTCAGAATGCCTCAAGTATTGGACACGTTGTTGAATGGTTGATTGCACTTGACTCCATGCTTCAGCATCCTGAAGGAATTGGTTTGGCAATGAGCGGAAATACATCAAGTGTTACAGATGAGCTAAGAGTGGGCGGCGAAAATCAATATTTGATTTTTGGAGTTCAAATGGGTTTTTTAGGAATGATATTGTACATATTACTCCTGTTCAATAGTATTAGAATCTGTTTAAAAACCTTTAGAGAAGTTGATAATGTAATGGTCGCTAGGGTGGCATTTGTAGCATGTACTGTCAAATTCGGTCTATTGCTCCCCCTTTTTACTTCTAATGCTGAAAATTTCCTTTATGTTTCCCTTATTTCTTGGTGGATGGTTGGCTATAGTGTCAAAACATACAATCAAATTAAGTTGAATCCTAAGACGTCTTTACCTGTTGCATAGTAAAATCAAAATAGCAATAGATACTAGGGATCTTTTCTTGGCAAAAACAGGTATAAGAACTGTATTGGAGGAAATATTGAGAGGTCTCAAAGAAGATCCTGTGATTGAGGTAATAGAGATAAGCCCTAAGCCATTTTCTCCTCCGAAAACCAAAATCCAAAAAGCAATTGAGCATATAAAGTTCTTTTGGTGGAAAGAAGTTCAATTGCCTTTGAAGGTAAAAAGACTTGATTGTGACGTGCTGATCTGTAACGATTATGTAATTCCCTATTTTATGCCTCAGGGAACTAATGCCTATCCTATTTTTCATGGGTGTAATATTTGGGAGATACCCCAGCATTATAATAAATATTGGCGATGGATGTTTACCTGGATGGCTATACCGGCTGGAAAAAAAGCTAAGTCAATTATCACGGTATCTCAGTTTTCTAAAGGTAGGTTGTGTGGATTGTTTAAGTTTGAAGTAGATAAAGTCAAAGTTATCCCTCTTGGTCCGAAGCGTTCTTTATTAACACCTCAAAAACTAGTTGAATTGGATCGGTTTGGTATCAACGAGGGAGATGAATATTTACTTCATGTTGGAGTTATTGAGAAAAGGAAGAACCTGGTTAGGTTAATAGAAGCCTTTTCTAAAATCCAAAATGAGGATTTGAAATTAGTTTTGATTGGGCAAAGAGGGCCTAAGCTTTTTCTTGATGATTTTGACAATGTAATCAACGAAATCAAAAAAAAGAATTTAACCGATAGCGTAATTCTTACTGGACATGTTTCAGATGAAGAATTACATACTTTTTATTCAAAGGCCAAAATGTATGTTTTTCCATCTCTTTATGAAGGCTTTGGGATTCCTGTAATCGAAGCATTTCATTATGAATTGCTTATGGCAGCGTCAAATCAAGGTGCATTACCAGAGGTGGTAGGGGATGGAGGTACCTTGTTTGACCCAGAAAATGTATCAGACATTGCTCAAAAAATTCAAGATATTTTGAATTCTACTCCTGAGCAAACAGAGGAATTTAGGGAAAGACAAAAAAGTATGGTGGATAAATATCGTTGGGAAAAAACTATTGAGGAAATTAAAAAAATCATTTTAGTTGACTAATGCTTTCATTACTGTTTAAAATATTTAATGTAAATCCAGAAAACCGATTTGGGGAAGAGTGGGCTCAAAAGGACATTATGCTATCTCTGTGGATGGTTTTACCAAAATGGCTTAGAGGACTTTGGTTAAAGCTATTTTTGAAATCTTCAAATGGAATGCTTTTGGTAGGTAAAGGAACGAAAATATTTAACAAGTCCTATATAAGTTCTGGAAGGAATTGCATTTTTGAAGATGAATGCGAGATTAATGGGTTATCCAAACAAGGAATAGAACTTGGAAATAATGTAACGATAGGTAGATATGCAATGATACGTCCCACCAATAATTATGGGGGGCCGTTAGGGGAAGGACTTAAAATAGGAGATAATTCCAATATTGGCCATCTCAGTTATATTGGCTGTTCTGGATATATAGAAATCGGGAATAATGTGATGATGTCTCCAAGAGTAAGTATCTATTCGGAAAATCATAATTTTGAAAATGCTGATATTCCTATGAAAGATCAGGGGGTGACGAGAAGTTTTGTAAAGATTGAGGACGATTGTTGGATTGCATCCAATTCCATTATTTTGGCTGGCGTAACTATTGGAAAAGGGTCTGTTATTGCTGCTGGGAGTGTTGTCACTAAAGATGTTCCCCCTTATTCAATTGTTGGAGGAAATCCAGCTAAGGTAATTAAAAATAGGAGATAGTGAATCAATTCATTTTACCTATTAAAATAATTCTTTAAATGAAGTATTTTAATAAAACTAGCTGATTTACAAGGTCCATTGAATAGTAGTCTAGTTTTTGGTTAGATAAAATAAAAGTAATTGCTAAATTTTAATAAAGAAGAAAACACTGTACTGGTATTGCATAGCTCTACGGATCTTTATGGAGCCAGTAGAAGTTTGATAAGGTCAGTCATTGGACTAAAAAGACAGGGATTCAAACCTATAGTTATACTTTCCTCAGAAGGATCTTTAGCCGATGCTATAAGGGAGGAAGGTATTGAGGTTTTAATTATTAGATTAGGAGTAGTCAGACGAAAATACTTCAACTTACTAGGCTTAGTCAATAGAATGAAGCATATGAAAAATGCTTCAAGAGAATTGAAAAAATTAGTTAAAAAGTACAATATAGGACTAATTTATACCAATACTACGGCCGTTTGGGTAGGAGCTTGGGTAGCTAAGAGTATGAGATTGAAACATATTTGGCATGTAAGGGAAATTATTGAGCAGCCAAGTTGGTTTAAAAAGTTTATTGAGGTCTTACTTCAAAAAACAGGTGACCTTGTAATTTGTGTTTCTCAAGCTACTGCGAATAATTATTCTTCAGGCGTAGAGAAGAATAAGTTAAAAGTAGTCTACAATGGCATCGATTATCTCCCATTTAAGCGGGCCAAATATGATTTAAAGTTAGAAATTGGGATTGATCAGAATACGGTCTTAATTGGTATGATTGCCCGGGTGCATTTTTGGAAAGGACAGACCTACTTTTTGGATGTGGCAAAGGAGTTGGCTGAGAAGTATGATCAAATTCATTTTGTCATGGTGGGAGATGCCTTTGAGGGCTATGAATACCTATATGATGAAATCAAAAACAAAATCAAGTCGAATGGCCTTGAGGGGAAAGTGACCGACTTGGGCTATCGAACCGATGTTCCGGAGATCATGAGTGGCTTTGATATCTTTATGCTTCCTTCCATACTTCCTGATCCTTTACCTACTACTGTATTGGAAGCCATGGCTGCTGGAAAGCCAGTGATTGCCACGAATCATGGTGGGGCAAAGGAAATGGTATTGGAAAGGGAAACCGGTTATTTGGTGCCTTGGGACAATGTTCCTCAAGCTGCATCAGCCTTTGAGCAATTAATCGAAGATGAAAACTTAAGAATCACTTTAGGAAATGCTGGTCAGCAAAGGGTGATCAAGGATTTTTCTATAGAAGCTTATATTAAAAATATGGGTGAGATATTTCAATCAATTTTGCCCAACAGTAAAGTAAATGCATAAAGTGAGTAAGGAAAAGTCCCTTAGAGTCGCTATTTTTGGTGCAAAAGGTTATCCCTATGTCTATGGTGGCTATGATACCATGGTCAAGGAGCTCGGGGAGCGGCTGGTAAAAAAAGGCGTCAAGGTAACTGTTTACTGTCACCGATCCTTGTTTAAGGACAGGCCGAAACAGGTCAATGGAATAGATTTGGTCTATATGCCGGCCATCGAGTCCAAGTCCTTTACCCAATTGACTCATTCTTTTTTCTCTATGATCCATGCCTGTTTTTCCAAAGCAGACGTGATATTTGTAGTTAATAGCGGTAATGGGCCCTTTGGTTTGATATCCAAAATTTTTCGAAAACCTACAGCCATTAATGTGGATGGTTTGGAATGGCTGCGTCCTAAATGGAAAGGAATTGGTGCGAAATATTTCTTTTGGGCTTCTAAAATGGCGACCAAATTCTATGACCAGATCATCAATGATTCTGATGAAATGCAAAAAGTCTATGAGGAGCTTTTTGGTGCTTCCTCAAGAGTAATCGCCTATGGCTCCAATCCAGGCTTAAAAGCTGATCCTACATTGATAAAGAAATGGGATTTGGTCAAAGAGGATTATTACCTGATTGTGGGGAGGTTGGTGCCAGATAACAACGCGGATTTGATCATTGAAGGGTTCATAAAGTCCACTTCCAAGAGAAGGTTGGTGATAGTGGGAGATGTTCCGTATAAAGATACCTTTGCTGAAAGACTAAAGGATTTACCTGATGAACGGTTGCTCTTTACAGGCTATGTGAAGGATCCTTATGAACTGGCTGCATTGTACCAAAACTGTTATGCTTACTTTCATGGTCATGAATATGGTGGTACCAATCCGGCCATGCTGAAGGCTTTGGGTTATGGTTGTGCTATTTTGGCTTTGGATACACCTTTCAATCAAGAGATGCTTCAAAGGGGAGAATATGGTTGGTATTTTGGAAAGACAGGGGAAGAGGTGAGTGAAGTGGTGGCCAAAGCAGAAAGCGCACCAGAAAAAATGAAAAGTTTAAGGGAAAATTCACAAAAAGGGTTGACCCAAAAATATGATTGGGACCATGTTACCGATCAATATATTGAGGTCTTTCAGGAATTGGCTAATAAATCCTGAAAGACCTATTTTTAATTTTTTGAAGTTTTTACGGCATCACATTTCCCACAGCCACAGTCCAAGGCATTAGATTTTTTTGGTTTGGCATATTGGTAGATTTTCCAGCCAATGATACCTGCAAATAAAGTCCACACAATAATTTCCTGCCACATAATCAATTTCTTTTCTTAAGACAATATTTGATAGACTACCCAAGCAGATACATATGCTAAGGCGGTCATATAAACGGTTTGGATAACTGGCCATTTCCAGCCTTTAGTCTCTCTATAGACCACTGCCAACGTACTCATACATTGCATGGCAAATGCATAGAAAACTATCAGCGAAAAGGCAGTGGCCAGATTAAATACTTTTTCCCCGGTCTCTGGATTGACCTCACTTTCCAACTTTTGCTGAATGGTCAATTCATCTTCCACATCACTACCCACACTATAAAGTGTAGCAATGGTAGAGACAAACACTTCACGAGCTGCAAAGGAAGTGATCAGTGCAATCCCGATTTTCCAGTCATACCCTAAAGGTCTGATGGTCGGTTCAATGAACTTACCCATTATTCCTATGTACGATGATTCTAACTCCGCAGATGCAAGTTGGCTCTCATAAAGGTCCAAATCTTCTTGAGCAGCATTCTCAGCGGGAACTTCAACCTTGGCGATGGATTCTTCACGGACACTGGATGGTCCATAGGAAGCCAATACCCATAGAATTACTGAAATGGTCAAAATCACCTTTCCAGCGGCAAATACGAAAGTCTTGGACTTGGAGTACATGGTGATCAATACATCTTTCCACCTTGGAAGTCTATATAATGGCATTTCCACCATTAGATAGCTCTTTTCTTTGAATTTTAAGGCCAGTTTCAAAATCCAAGAGGTGAAAAGCACCGCTATTATTCCCAATAAGTACATCCCCAATAGCGCTATCGCTTGGAGGTTAAATGGACCCACATAAGATTCTGGAACAGCAATGCCTATCAAAATCACATAAACAGGCAATCTTGCAGAACAGCTCATCAATGGAGTAACCATGATGGTGATTAACCTGTCCTTCCAGTTGCCGATATTACGTGTAGCCATTATCCCAGGGATTGCGCAGGCAATACCCGATATCAAAGGAACTACGCTTTTACCATTGAGCCCAAAAGGTCTCATGATCCTATCCATTAAGAACACTACCCGTGACATATAGCCAGTATCTTCAAGAATTCCCAAAAAGGCAAATAGTAGGGCAATTTGAGGGATAAAGATAACCACACCACCAATCCCAGGAATTATCCCTTCAGTAATCAGGTCAGTCAAAACTCCTGCAGGCAAGAGGTTAGCTACTGCGGCACTGAGTGTAGCAAAGAAACCATCTATAAGGTCCATAGGCATGGCTGACCAAGCAAAAACAGCCTGAAAGATCACCAATAATATACCTATGAAGATCCCATAGCCTCCTATTTTATGAAGGAATACGCTATCTAGCTTGTCAGTTAATCTCTTTCTTTGAATATCGGTTTTTTCAATTGCCGAAGACAGGACTTGTTGAATGCCAGCATATCTTTGCTGTGTTTCTTCCAATTGAGTCTTTTTGATGTCGTATTCAACCTTAGATAACTGATGCTCCAACCAAAGTTTGTCGTTATGATCAATTAATGGCTCACTTTGATGGAACCGTATCAATTGATAAGCTTGATAACTGTTTTCCAATCCAAATTTTTCTTGAACGGCAGAAGAAAGTTCATGAGGTAAAAGGTCTTCAATGTTTAAAAAAGACTGAGGTTTCTCAAACATCTTTTGTCCAATCAGGTCAAGTATCCCATCTATTCCCTTATTACTGCGGGCATTGGATTGGATGATCGGTACGCCTAAAGACCTGTAAAGAGCATGTGTCTTTACTTTTATGCCTTGTTCTTCAGCAGTATCTTCCATGTTCAATACGATGGCCATAGGCAGTCCCAAATCCATAATTTGAGTGATCAGAAAGAGCCCCCTTTCCATGCTGGACATATCCACAACTGCCAGTACAAAATCTGGCCTATTACCTTGATCAAGGCCGTTGAGCACCCTATGGACGATTACTTCATCCTCCGAATTAGGGTAAATACTATAAGTTCCCGGTAGATCAAGAATAGTAGCTTCCTGTTCTCCGATTTTAACATTGGCAAACCTCTTGTCGACCGTTACTCCAGGGTAATTTCCTACTTTCTGACGCAATCCCGTCAACCTATTAAAGATGGTTGTTTTACCTACATTGGGATTTCCGATCAATGCAACGGTAAATGTGGACTGTTGGGCAGGTGTAAGTACTTCTGGCATAAAAGGATCAATTTTCTAATGTCACTTGGATCAGCTGGGCTTCAGCTTTTCTTAAGGCTATCACTGTATTTTCCAGCTTAAAAGCCAAAGGGTCTTTTAGCGGAGCTCTTTGCAAAAGAGAAATGCGTTTTCCCGGCAGGAAACCCATCTCCATTAAGTGAAGGGTAAGCTCGCTTGGCATAATTTGCTGGATTACTGCCATCTTTCCTTGCTCTAATTGATCAGCCGTACTCATAGTTGAAGTTAGATTAAATCTAAATTGTTGCAAAACTAACGGAAAAAGATTAGAATTCGTTCTGTTAGAGATGAAATCTTGGGCTTTTTTGATGAGAGGCGTAGATGAAATGACTCAGGTTAACAGGCTGTTGTGTTGATGAAATGTAGGTTTGTTTATGTTGTTTTACTGTGCTTTAAGTCATTTGGTTTGAAAAAGGAGAATACTTGTTTTTTTACTGGAACAAGAAAGATGCTGTCATAGATGGACAATTTGTGTAATCGTCTCCGCCTTGCATTCATTAACCTACTTGCGAAAATAATATGAGAAAGTGAAAAGTGTGTGAGCTCGGATGTGCTTCTGTCATTTTTGACAAATCTGACTGTATGTGCAATAAATTTTGATAGCGCAAGGCTTACAACTATATATTAACAGATATTTAATGATGAATAAAAGATAAAATTTTATAATTTTACTGTACCTTAATTAAAATTTAAGGAAAATTATTTCATCAAGAGCCTAAGCAATTTTTTACAACGAAAAGAACATGGTATTTAAATTGCTGTAGCGTTAAGTGACATAGTATATAGTATCATTTTTATGGCGAGACGGTTTTACAAATACTTTCCTTGGTTATTTCTTCTGGGCGATATTTTAGTAATTGGGATATCATTGCTGATGACACATGGGGTTGTGTCAAGATATGTTACCATCAGTGACATGAACTCTTCTCTTTATGGGTTGTATCTTGTGATCTGGTTGGTCTTAGTTACGTTCAGAAAGGACTACAAAGTTGGAAGAACAACAGATTACCTATTTACCATTCAGAAGTTATTCGGTTCAATACTCTGGTTTTTTTCCATTATTTCGGTTTTGTGGATTGCCTTTCAGGCTTACCATTTGAGCAGGTTATTTTTGTTGGTCAATGCAGGAAGCATGATGTTTTTGCTCAGTGTTTACAGGGTTTCCGTTCATATTGCCCTTAAGCAATATCGTTCTAAAGGTGGAAACTATAGAAATGCGGTGATCATTGGAAAAGGAGGAACCAGTTATAAACTGGCTAAGGTTTTCCAAAGCAGAAAGGATTTTGGAATCAACTTTTTGGGTTACTATGATGATACGAGTACTTGTGTAGAGACACGGGGGGGCTTGACTGACTTTTTTAGGGAAGTAAGGGGTATGGATTTGGATTTGATTTATATCAATGAAAGGTTAGACCTGCCCACCATGAAAAAGATCATCCATTATGCTGATGAAAATTACATTAAGGTAAAGGTGATTCCTGGAGGTAACCTTCAGCTTGAGAAGAAACTATCCTTTTCCAAATATGGTGACTTTTTTGTCATCAATGTCAATGCGATACCTTTGGATAATGCCATTAACAGAGTGAGTAAAAGGGCTTTTGATATCTTATTTTCTTTGTTCATTACTGTATTTGTTCTGAGTTGGATGATTCCTTTGGTGGGACTATTGATCAAACTGGAGTCAAAAGGGCCGATATTCTTTATCCAATTAAGGAATGGAGAAAATAATAAGGTTTTTAAGTGTTTAAAGTTCAGATCAATGACTCCCAATGATTATGCTGACACTTTGCAGGCCACCAAAAATGATCCACGCGTCACCCAAATAGGAACCTTTTTGCGAAGCACCTCATTGGATGAAATGCCCCAGTTCTTAAATGTACTGATCGGAGATATGTCCATCGTAGGACCTAGGCCTCACACGGTACCGATGAATGAGACATTTCGTACGCAGATAGAGAAATACAATGCCCGCCATAAAATCAAGCCCGGTATTACTGGACTAGCACAGGTTAAAGGTTACAGGGGGGAAATTATCCGTCCCTACCAAATTAGGTCAAGGGTGCGTTTGGATTATTTTTATATTCAGAATTGGTCAATGTGGATGGATATGACCATAGTGGCCAAAACAATACGTGAACTGGGATTCAACAGGGACAACGTTTATTGATATGCAAGAATTAAGGCCCCTAGCGTGTAAGCTTTGTGGCAACATAGAAGGAAATACAGTTTTTCCTGTAAGGGAAATGATGTTTGGTTTTCAGGAGAGTTTTGATTATTTGGAATGTAATAATTGCAAGGCAATTCAAATAGTGGATGTTCCAAAGAATTTAGGTGAATATTATCCCAAAGATTATTATTCTCTAGGTGAAATCAATACTTCCTCATGGGTTAGCAGGTTTCTAAAAACTTCTCATTTTAGGATATTTAAAGCCACCAAATTAAAATACTTTAAGCATTACCATTATGGTGATTGGCTTCAGGAGTTAAACCTGCCTTTTTCAAGCAAAATAGCTGATGTGGGTTGCGGAAATGGACAGCTTCTTTACGAATGGTCGGTTAGTGGTTATACTTCATTAGTTGGAATTGATCCATTTATTTCCAGGAGTAGAGAGATTAAACCTGGGCTTAAGCTGTTGAAGAAATCCATTTTCGATGTTCAGGAGAGTTTTGATTGTATCATGATGCATCATTCTTTTGAGCATATGGATAACCCAAGACAAGTGATGAAGAAAGCTGTTGAACTTCTTAATGAAGGTGGTCAGTTGCTCATTAGGATACCTTTGGCAGACAAAGAAGCTTGGAGACATTATGGAGCCGACTGGGTCCAGCTGGATGCTCCAAGGCATATATTTCTCCATAGTGAAAAGTCAATTAAGGATATTGCGAAGCAATGCGGTCTTTTGCTAAAAAAAGTTGTATATGATAGTACTTCCTTTCAATTTTGGGGAAGTGAGGTCAATAAGATGGGCATCACACACAAAGAGGTGCTAATATCAGAACTGTTTTCTAAAGAACAGATGGAAATATACAAAAAGAAGTCCCTCCAGCTGAATTTGGAGGGACAAGGGGATCAGGCCTGCTTTTACTTTGTGAAAAGTTAAATATTCAAAAGGGCTTGTAAGAAACCCATATTCTCACCTTTTCTTTTAATGACCAACATAGGAATTTTATAGTTGATTTGGACCAATCTTTCAGCCACGCTTCCCAAGAGCAACGCTGCGGAATTACTTCTTCCGCGGCTACCAATGATGATCAAATCAGTATCGTTTTCTTCGGCTGTAGTCAATATATGATCAGCATTACTGGCTTTGTCTTTAAGTACAAAGTCACAGGGATGATATTCAATCTTATGTTGTTTGACCATTTTATCAAATTCCTTTTGGGCATTCTGACGCATGATCTCCGCAAATTCCTCATAGGATTTACCCGTTTTATGGTAACCTATCGGTACATCATACACGTGGATATATTTGATCTCCGCATTTTGGTGGTTCTTGATAAATCTCTCCACTTTTTCCAGAATCAATTCAGTATGGCTGGAGAAATCAATAGGGACCAGAATTTTTTTGAACTGCCTATCAGTCATTCCTTCAGTTAAGAAAAGTACTGAGTTGGGGGCTTTTTGAGCAATTCTTTTTGGTAAAGTACCACTACCTTCCAGTTCGGTTTTACGGCCCATGATTATAAAGTCAACATTTTTTATTTTTGACCATCTCAATAGACTGTCCATAGGGTTTCCTTCCTCTGCAGTTACTTCAACTGCCACCTCATCAGAAATGCGCAATTCATCCACTTTCTTTTTGATTCCCAGCTCTATGCTTTCGTCTACTGGAGCCAAAAGGTTTGGATAGGTACTGGTGATGTCCTCCGGGAGAGCTAGATTCTCGGAGATATGCATAAAGTAAATTTTCTCAAGATTTAAAAGTTGGATGACCTTCTTAGTATTGTCGAGGATGACTTGGTCCATTTTGGTCAGGTCCAAACCTATTAAAGCGATGTTTCTTTTTTCCATAGTTGTAATTCACGGATTTGGAACAATTTAATAGATAGATGGGAGCTTCAAAAGTAAATGGCAATAATTGTATTCATTTAAATTTTGAGTGGAATAAATCCTAGATTTGTATGGGTATGGCCGTATTAATAGGTCACATCCAGCCAAAGTTATACTATGAACCAAATTACTCCAATGGCGAAAAACATGATGAAATACTTTCTGGCAATTGTTCCTGATGAAAGCATTCAAGCTGATGCTTTAGCAATAAAGCAGGAAGTGCTGGAGAAGTACCATGCCAAGCATGCCCTTAAGTCTCCCGCCCATGTAACACTGAAAATGCCTTTTGTTTATAGTGAGAAAAAGGAAGCGAAACTAGCAGCGTACTTAGAGACATTTTTTGCGGGATTCAGGTCTTTTCCGATTGAATTTAAAGGGATTGGTCGGTTTGGTAAAAGGATCATGTATGCAAGGGTTAGACATGGCGAAGAATTGCCGACTTTACAGCAATCACTTGGTCAGTTTTGTAGATTGGAGTTAAAGCAAGTACAGGAACTGAGTGATAAGGCTTTCACACCGCACATGACACTTGTGTACAGTGATCTTAAGGATCGCTATTTTGATGAATGTTGGGCGATGGTAAAGGCCAAAGGTTTCTATGGGAAAATGGAGGTGAAGAAAGTGGCCCTTTTGAAAAAAATAGATTACCGCTGGTATGTGATCAAGGAGTTTGATTTGGAGGGTAAATAAAAAAGGGAATCAAGCTGATTCCCTTTTTTATTATGGTGAAGAATTACTTCTTCACGTGGATTTTTTCTTTTACTCTAGCCGCTTTACCTTGACGACCTCTTAGGTAGTAAAGTCTAGCTCTTCTTACTTTACCAGATCTCAAAAGCTCGATCTTCTCGATGCTTGGACCTAGGATAGGGAAAATTCTTTCAACACCGATACCGCTTGAGATTTTTCTTACAGTGAAAGTTTCTCCGTTTGAGTTAACGTTCTTTCTCTGGATCACGGTACCTTGGAACTGCTGGATACGCTCTTTGTTACCCTCTGTAATTCTAACGTGAACGTTGATCGTATCTCCTGCCTTGAAAGAAGGGAACTTAGCTCTTACGTCTTTGTATTCCTCTTCTACAATTTTAAGTAGTTCGCTCATATCTTTATATTTATGTGCTTATCGCAAATTCGAATTGCAAAGGTATGCAATTATCTTTTTTATTCAATTAATTATCAATTATTTACGTTAATCGCCTTTTTAGAAATCTCTCCCTTCCAATAGATCAGGCCTTCTTTCTTTAGTGCGGCGAACCGATTCTTCAAACCTCCAGTTGGCAATCTTTTCATTGTGTCCAGAAAGCAATATTTCTGGGACTTTCATGCCATCGTATTCAGCAGGCCGGGTATAGATCGGAGGAGCTAGCAAGCCATCCTGAAAGGAATCGGTCAAGGCAGAAGTCTCATCGTTGAGCACTCCTGGGATCAATCGAATTACTGCGTCGGCCAAAACCGCTGCAGCAAGCTCTCCTCCGGAAAGGACAAAGTCACCAATGCTGATTTCTTGCGTAATGTACTTTTGTCTGATCCGCTCATCCACACCTTTGTAATGACCACAAAGGATCATCAAGTTGCCTTTCAAGGATAGGGAATTGGCCATTTGCTGATCAAGTGTCTTACCGTCTGGGGTCATGTAGATGATTTCATCGTATTCCCTTTGGCTTTTGAGTGTTTCGATACACTTGGCCAAAGGTTCTACCATCATCACCATTCCTGCACCGCCACCAAAAGCATAATCATCGACTTGCCTTTGTTTACCGATGCCATAATCCCTCAAGTCATGTACCTTTACTTTGGCCAAGCCTTTATCTTCCGCTCTTTTTAAAATAGAGTGAGAGAAAGGACCTTCCAAAAGACCAGGTACCACAGTGATTATATCGATCCGCATGGTCTATTCCTCTAAATAAATTTCAAGCAAGCCTTCCGGCAATCGGCAGAAAACTTTTTTTGCTGCCTTGTCTACCTTGAGAATAATGTCATCCTGAATGGGAATCAAGACTTCTTTTCCTTGGTAGTCTAACCCGATCAAATACTGGGTTTGAAGGTCATATATTACTTGCACACTTCCTATTACTCCTCGGGACTCATCTTCTACTTCAAAACCCACAAGCTCATGATAATAATATTGGTCATCATCAAGATTTGGAAGGTCTTTTAGTGGAAGGTAAAGTACAGAACCCACTAAGGTTTCTGCAGCGCTCTTGTCATCATAACCTTCAAACTTGGCCAATACCCGACCATTGGGCTGTGAGACAAAATGCTCAAGAAAATAAGGTGCCAGTCTGTTGTTTTTGTCCAGAAAGACATGTTCGATGTCTTCATATTCCTCTGGATAATCTACATCAAGGACGGCCGTTACTTCTCCTTGGAGTCCATGAACCTTAGCAATGTAACCTATCTGGAAACAATTCTCCTTGTTCATGGAAAAGCGCGTAATTAACCTTGAGTTTCTTCTTCGCTAGATTCAGAAGCTTCTCCTTCTGCAGGAGCCTCCTCAGATGCAGCAGCTTCTTCAGCAGCGGCAGCAGCCTTAGCTTCTTCTTCTCTTTTTTGGATAGCCTCTAGACGAGCTGTGTTTTTAGCTGTCTCGGCATCAAGGGCTTTCTGACGAGCGTCCGCTTTAGCTTTAGCCAATTTGTCCACCTTGCCAGTGATAGCTGCCTCTTTTTCCTCTTTCCAAGCGTCAAATTTCTTGTCAGCCTCTTCTTGAGAGATAGCACCTTTTAATACACCGATTTGAAGGTGTTTTTTCAATAATACACCTCGGTAAGAAAGCATTGCTTTTACCGTGTCTGTAGGTTGTGCACCATTCAACAACCACTGTAGAGCGCGCTCATTGTTGATGTTGATAGAAGCAGGGTCAGTGTTCGGGTTATAAGATCCGATTTTTTCGATAAAGCGTCCATCACGTGGAGCTCTTGCATCAGCTACAACTACATCATAGATGGCCATTCTTTTTCTACCTCTACGTGCTAATCTGATTTTTACTGCCATAGTATATTGATATTAAGTTAATTGATGGATCCCGTCCATCGTAAATTTGGAATGCAAAGATAGCGGATTTATCTTGAAAAGAACAAGTTAGGCAAGGAATATTTGTAGTTTAAAAAAAATATGTTTTAAATTGCGGCTCGAAAATAGAGGGTTGTTCCTTCTACATCCTGAGAGGTATTCAGTACCTTCCTGTTTCGAAGACAAACATAATATCCTGGTCCCGTAGTTCAATGGATAGAATAGAAGTTTCCTAAACTTTAGATACAGGTTCGATTCCTGTCGGGACTACAAAAGTCCTCCTCAAATTGAGTTTTGGGGAGGACTTTATTTTTGATGAAATTGTAACTGGTTATTGGAAATCATTCATCAATTTTTGTTCTCTCTTCTTTTAAGTAGGCTTGTTTGTATTCGCCATATTGGTTGAATCGATCTTCAAATTGTCGGTAGTAAATATAGCCACTAAAAACATTCGAATAATTATCTCCAAGCTTAAGTCTCAAATCAGTTAAATAGTCTCCAGTGAATATGGGTACCTTTGTTAATACCACTTGATTGGGACCGAGCATGAGAGAGCGTAATCCAAAGCCACATATATAAAGGTACTCTTCTTCAATTTTAGACCAATTCCCTGTGCTGTCACAAGCTTCAAGTTGGGCCATAATTCTATTTTCAGTACCCAATATGATTGTGTCATTTTCTGAATTCCTGATTAGCACTGGATATCCTGCTCCGATTTTTTGGGTGGTATCTACATGGATTTTTACAATATTAGTATCCTGAGCGTAAGGATACGTGTATTCATCATTGTATGACAACTCTTTCAGAAAAGGTTTAAGAGTATTTATGTTGTTCCTTTTTTCAAAAACAGTTATAACTGAATCATTTGAATCAGGTGGGGCTGGTGGAGAATACAAGAAGTGATCTACATAAAGAGTGTCTTTTTCTTTGCCTATGTACAAAACATAGTAATTTCCTGTACTCAACCAAGTTTCTTTTTTAACATCTTCATTGAAATATGTTTTCAAACCTCCAGAAATAGTATCTAACGTGACCGGGAACGGTTGAAGTAAAACACTATTCAAATTTGAAGTTGATTTATCGATATCTCTCGTTGTTTTATGGTTACAGGAAAGCAAGTAGAGCAAGCATACGGACCAAATAAAATAGACTCTCTTCATATTTTTTTACTGAACCTAAATATAAATTAACTTCAGTAAAAATAAAACTATATATATAGGTGATATTTAAATGAAAAGGTTAGAAACTGGAAGGTTAGTTTTCACTAACCTTCCTCTATCAATGAAAGGATATTCCCTGCAGGATCCTTGAACCAGGCAATATGGGGGCTGTGCTTGCTTTTTGAAATTCCCTTTTCGTTGGTTTGAATTTGTCCGGTATATTGTTCAAAGGTTACTCCCTTTATGATAAGTGCATCCACCGTCTTCTCTAGATTTTTTACAGGAAAGTTTAAGATGGTAAATGTTGCGGGTTGATGATCTGGTTTTGGATAGATGATGGTAGGCTGGTTTCCTGTAATATGAAGTTCCAATATCCCCATAGGATTATCGGTGACATTTAAACCCAATATATGGCCATAAAAGTGCTTGGCGTGGTCTAGATCATTTACGGCGAAACTTCCGAAGGCTTTGCTTTTTTCTAACATGGCTTATGCTGTTTGGTCTACTTTAATAACGAAGGAAACCATCTTTTTGATCTTCGGATTTTTGAAGCCGCTAAATTCATAAGTGTCGCAAAAGGCGTAGAGACTTTCATCCTTCATCTTTATTTTGCCACTTACTGCAGCCTCCTTTCCGTGGGTAATAATTTGGGCCAAGCTTATTTTAAGGGGAGCTTTTGGCATCATTTGCTGAAGTTCGCTTTGTACAGCAGCTTTTCCCAGGATTGTTTTATCTCCCACAATAACCCACTCAACATCATCGGTCATCGCGTCAAGAACCGTTTTGATATCACCATTGGCAAACGCTTCATTAAAGCTTTTTAGGAACTTTCCTTTCTCGGTCATAAGGATTTCAATTTGTTTTTCTTCGTTACTGAGATTTAATGCTATCAATATACAAGGAATTCAGTACCACGCATATTTGGCTTTTAAGCTGGCTAGAATCCTTTCAAGCTGGTAAGTGTGACGGCAGGTATGGAAGATGGTAAACCACAGCCATTCCAAGCGGGTAAAGGCCCCATACTCTGGAATGGTAAAATCTTTGCATTCCAGGGTCAGGTCTTGATTTTCGAAAAGTTTGAATGATGAGAACTTATTGTTTAAGTTGGTTATTAAATGTGATTTTGAAATCACCCCAGAAGCTGGAAGAATGGCTGCTGGAGATTTCATTTTAAGAGAAAAGTCCAAAAAGGTTTTTTTGATGTTCCACACTTTTTGGTCAGGAGGTCGGTTACAATTTTTAGTTTGACCATTCAATGTTTCCACCACCCCATACGATTTCAGTAAATGGTCACCCACTTGTGCTGCGGTCCAACTTCCTTCGAAAGGAATTCGGTTGAGGTCTGATTCATTGGTGTTTTCCAAGAGGGAAATCAGTCTACCACTGATCTCCTCAAGTTCAGAAAACACATCTTTGTTTTGGATGTTCATAATCTTAGAGATTAAGAAAGTTTAGTTTGTCAAAACACCTGCTTCCAAATTGCTTTTGGTTTGAAGTTTATGGAAGTACCTGTAAGAAACCAATAAAATGGCGAATACAAATAGTGGGAAAATAGTTTGTAAACCAAAGCCATCGATGGCCCAATGACTCACAAATGCCGAAATGAAAGTAATGGCAAAGCCTGCATAGGCCCATTCTTTTACACGGTCAGGTACTTGGGGAATGATAAGTACCAATGCTCCCAAAACCTTGAACACAACCAGTTCTACCCTGAAGTAATCTGGGTAACCCAAGTGCCGAATACCTTCTACGGCCAATTCCGTATGGGAAGTCAGGGCAGGCATAAGCCCGTCCCAGAGGAAAATGATCCATGTGGCTACCCAATAAATGATTTTATTCTTTTTCATGAGTTAGGTTGGTTTAAGGGCAAAAGCATTTTCCATTTTTTTCCGTACTTGTCCCGAAGTTCTCCAAATATATCTCCCCAGAATTGTTGGCCTACAGGTTCCAATACTGTTCCTCCTGCTGAGAGCAATGCAAAACACTTGCGCAGTAGTGATTCATCATCAAAAGTCAGGATATTCGACATATCATTGCCTGGTTGGTGACCAGCAGGGCCTTGCATGTCAGTGGCCATGATCGTGAAATTTTCATTTTTCATCTCACCATGCATGATCAGGCTTTGTTGACTTTCGGGAAATTGGTCCTTCATGGGACCGTCTTGAAACCTCATCAGAAAGGTGTCACCACCAAAGCAACTTTGGTAGAAATTTAAGGCTTCCTCACAATTCCCGTCAAAACTAAGGTATGGGCTAATATTGATCATAACATTCACTGGTTTGGTAAGGCACTTTCATCCATATAGCAGAGCTCCCATTGGTGTCCATCGAGGTCAGCAAAGCTGTGTTGGTACATCCAGCCATGATCTGCTGGATCCATATAAGTGTTCCCTCCTGCCTCTATGGCCTTGGAGACCATGTCATCGACTGCTTGTTTGCTTTCTATATCCAATGCAATCAATACTTCGGTCGTTGTGGTCGCATCAGCAATGGCTTTCTTGGTAAATCCTTGGAAAAATGGCTCCGTCAAAAGCATGGCATAAATGTTTCCATCATTAATGACCAAGCAGGCCGCTTTTTCATCAGTAAATTGCTCATTGAAAGTAAATCCGAGGTGCTTAAAGAACTCCATGGATTTTTTCAAATCCTTTACAGGCAGGTTAACAAAAATTTTAGATGGCATAATTTTTTAATTTTAGGTTCATTACAAATTTATAAGATAGTAGAAAGAATAAAGGAGTGCAAATACGTCAATGTGAAGGGTTGATTGCGACAAAGCTTCTGAATATCTTAGTGTTATGAAAAATGTATCTATTGTTATTCCGAGAGGCCATTTTAGCTTGGTCAATATTGAAGGCACCTATCAAATCTTTTCTTGGGTCAATGGCTGGCTGGTCAGTCAGGGCAAACCTCCTTACTTTAAGCTTCAATTGGTAGGACTATCCAAACCTGCTCAGCAATCTACAGGCCTATATGAGATTCATCCCGAAAAACTTATTGAGGAAGTGAACAGTACAGACTTGATTGTGATTCCGGCGATTCATGGAGATTTTGATGAGGTGATTGAGGCCAATGCTGACTTTATGCCTTGGATTATAAAAAACTATAAAAGAGGTAGTGAAGTGGCCAGCTTATGTATTGGCTGTTTTTTCTTGGCCGCAACAGGACTTTTGGATGGAAAACAATGTGCCACCCATTGGCAGTTTGCCAATGAATTTAGAAAACGCTTTCCTCAATCTCTTATGGTAGATGATAAGATCATTACGGATTCTGACGGCTTATATACGAGTGGTGGGGCTTTTTCATTTACCAATTTATTGATTTACCTGATTGAAAAATATTTGGGAAGGGAAGTGGCAGTGATGGCGGCAAAGTCATTTATGATCGATATTGACCGGGAAAGCCAGTCTCATTTCATTCTTTTTACCGGTCAAAAAGAACATCACGATGAAGAAATATTGAAAGCCCAGAAGTACATTGAAAAGAACTTCATGGAAAGAATCACTGTAGATGAATTGGCTCAAATGTTTGGAGTAGGTAGAAGAAGCTTGGAAAGAAGGTTTAAAAATGCTACTTCAAATACAGTGGTTGAGTACATCCAAAGGGTCAAGATGGAGGCCGCCAAACAGGAATTGGAAAAAGGTCGAAAGACCGTCAATGAAGTAATGTATGACGTTGGTTATTCCGACAGCAAGGCTTTTAGAGGAGTTTTTAAGAAAATCACAGGACTTTCACCTATTCAATATAGAGACAAATATGCTTTAAGTAGGATCAAAAGGACGCTAATGCAAGACAGTTAACGCATAGGAAAGTTGGTCTTTGCTTACTTAGCCATAGATGTCATTAAGGATTCCTGCCAACCTTATTCCCCCCGCCAAAAGACGGGCTTCAATAATGGGAAAGTATTTATAGTCATATTCATAGGAAAGTCGCTTGTTTTCAGGCAAATCATAAACAAAGGGTCTGAGGGAAACAGCTTCCTCCAACCATGCTGACAATGGAGCACCTTGTAGCTCCTTAATCGTTTGTTTATCGGCTCTATTGTTTAGGTGAGTAGCCAATTCAGTAAAACTGAGGTGCTGCCTTTCAATCATCTTGGTGTCCCAAACGGTATGAAGGTTGGTTTTTTGATTGAAATAATAAACATCCACCTTATTGCCTCCCATGTCTTCTCCTGTACCCACGTGTAAAGGTTGGTGCAAGTCTCCCACAATATGGATCAGCATTTTCAGGTTTTCCTGTTTTTTCTTCAGCGATAAAGGTTTGTTTTTAAGCTCATCAATGAGTCGCTGTAAAGTTTCATAAGCATCTCCACCCTCTTCCTGAATAGCAGGGTTATAGCCTTCGCCTTCATGAACAGTAAGGAAGTGCCATGTGTAGGCGTAATCGTAGTCATGGTCTGATCTAATTTGGTCCATCCAGTTGGCGACCATGGGGATGGATTCATGTCCTAATATCTTGGCAATGCTTCTTTGGGCTTTTGAATTGAGGTGCCAAGCAGCAATCTGTCCAATTACCCGGTGACCATTTTGACCCCAACCATAAGATTGAAAAATCATTGAAGTGCACATAAAAAGCGCAATAAATAGTTTCTTCATGTTAAATGATTTGTCCGTAAACAATTGTGCACTTACCGAAGAAGATTAGCCTTCAGAAAGCTCATTAATGGCAATCCAGGCCATTAGGCCTGCTCCCACTTCGAGTGCACTTTCATCAATATCAAAAGTAGGCGTGTGCACCCCACTGGTGATGCCTTTTGCCTCGTTTCTAATTCCTAATCGATAAAAGCAACCATCCATTTCCTGGGTATAGTAGGAAAAATCTTCTGCTGCCATCCAAATATCCAAATCTTCTACATTTTCTTCACCTAAATATTCCTGAGCAGCTTTATAGGCCCGATCTGTCAACTCAGGGGCATTTTGTAGAAAAGGATAGCCTTTTCTTACTTCAAAATCCACTTCACCTCCCATACCTTCGGCCAGCCCTTCAGCGATTTTAACCATTTTTTTATGGGCTTCCGCTCTCCACTCTTCATTGAGTGTTCTGAAGGTTCCCTGGATTTTCACTTCATCTGGGATTACATTGGTAGCTCCTAAAGCTTCTATGCGCCCAAAAGACAATACAGAAGGGATTTTAGGGCTAGCATTACGGCTGATCACTTGTTGCAGGGCCACAATAATATGTGAAGCAATTAAAATAGGATCTATTAGCGTCTCAGGCATGGCACCATGCCCTCCTTTACCTTTGACAGTCAAGTAAAGTTCATCGGCACTTGCCATGTACATTCCTTTTCGAAAGCCTACTTTTCCAGCATCGATTAGCGGCATAACGTGTTGCCCAACGATGGCACTTGGTCTTGGGTTTTCCAAAGCCTTATCTTTGATCATCAGTGATGCTCCTCCGGGGATCTTTTCTTCTCCAGGCTGGAAAATCAACTTGATGGTTCCTTCAAATTCATCTTTGACTTCATGAAGGATTTTGGCTGCGCCAAGAAGGGAAGCAGTGTGCACATCATGTCCACAGGCATGCATTACCCCTTCATTCTTGGATTTGTAGGGTACATCATTTTGTTCGATGATGGGCAGGGCATCCATGTCTGCTCTTAAGGCAATGATTTTTTTCTCAGGATTTTTGCCTTCTACCAATGCTACAAGCCCTGTGTCAGCTTTGCGCTCAATCTTGGTGATGCCAATGTTCCTTAAATTTTCTTCTACAAAGGCACTGGTTTGGTGCTCTTCAAATGAAAGTTCTGGATTGGCATGAATGTGTCTTCTATTTTCAGTGATTTGACTGAGCAGCTGCCCAGCCAAATCTTTTACTTTATCTTTTAACATACTAGTTGGTTCCTACTTCTGCCTCAATTTCTTCATCCTCTTCGGTTTCTTTTCCAAAGCGTTCTTGAATTATTCTGGCTCCTGGGAAGTCTTTTTTGATGGTATGGAACAATGATTGTGCCTCTATGCGGTTGATATATTGGCCTACTTTGACCAAATATCGAGGTTGTTCATATTCCATTTCTGCCTTGATTTGTGTAGGCAGGGTATTGTAAAGCTGGTTTCTTGTTTTGAAAGCTTCGTCCCTATCGATACCGCTATAAACTAAAATGGTGAATCCATTGTAAACTTCCCTGTCCGCATTTTTCTGGGCAAAATTGTCAAGTGCTATTGCCAGATCAGCATCTACTGGATCACCAGCATCGCTACTTACAGGCCCACTATTTTTTACGGGCTCCAATTGATTTGCTTCAGGCAAATCAGGAAAAGTCACTCTTGTGTAAGAGAGATCTTCACTGTAGTTGTTATACGCGGCTGCCGATTTGCTCATTTTGCCACTGCCGGCACAACTCGCAAGGATTAAAACCAATAGCAATAGGAAAAAAGTCTGCTTCATCATTTATTGTTTTTAGTCTTCTATAACAATACACTTGCCAGAAACGATGTCCTGCTCAACACTTTTATATTTTACATCCTTTTTCACGTTTCCATTAGGGTACTGCACAGAAACACGGTCATTTCTACCATATGCTTTTTCAGATTTTCTTGGAGCAACTACTTGTTTTTCAGCTCCTCTGTTTGCAGCTGCGGCGGCAGCTGCAGCCCTGTTGGCATGAGGATTTAAAGTGCTGTTGGCATCTTCTTTGGAAGCTTGAACTTTAGGCTCAGGTTGCCTTTGCGCTTGGGCAGCTCTTACCTGATCTGGATTTTGCTGTGGCAATTCAGCCTTGGCCAAGAAAGAAATGACATCCTCATTTAGTTTGCCTACAAATCTTTTGAACATTTCGAATGCTTCAAATTTGTAGATCAATAATGGATCTTTCTGTTCATAAACGGCATTTTGCACCGACTGCTTCAGATCATCCATGTCTCTTAGGTGCTCTTTCCAGTTCTGGTCAATGATTGCCAAGGTCACATTTTTCTCAATGGCACGAATCAAATCTCTTCCTTCATTGGAAATAGTGGATTCCAGATTGATCACCACACCAATTTGCTTGATGCCATCAGTAATCGGTACCATGATCTCTTTGACAGTGGCTCCCCTATTTTCATAAACGTCCTTCAAAACAGGCATGGCACGCTCGATTACGCGCAAGTTTTTGGTGACATAGTTTTGGTAAGATGCATCAAACAGCTCTTGTGTAAGCACTGCAACATCCTTGGATTTGATATCTTCCTCGCTGAACTTATGGTCAATGCCTAGAGAACTATAGATATTCATTCTAAGGTTCTCAATGTCTTCTGTGCTCTTGGCCATTTCAATGATGCCTTCACAAACATCAAACATTACGTTCAGAATATCTAGCTCAAGACGTTCGCCCATAAGCGCATTTTTTCTACGCTTATAAACAACCTCTCTTTGGGAGTTCATGACATCATCATATTCCAATAGGCGCTTACGAACGCCAAAGTTGTTTTCCTCAACTTTTCTTTGGGCACGTTCGATGGATTTGGTGATCATGCTATGCTGGATCACTTCACCTTCTTCCAGTCCCATTCTATCCATCAATTTGGCAATTCTGTCAGAACCAAAAAGACGCATGAGGTTATCTTCCAAAGACACAAAGAATTGGGAAGATCCCACATCTCCTTGACGTCCTGCACGACCTCTAAGCTGTCTATCTACCCTTCTGGATTCGTGTCTTTCTGTACCAATAATGGCCAGACCACCGGCTTTTTTAGATTCTGGAGTCAATTTAATATCAGTACCACGGCCGGCCATGTTGGTGGCAATGGTCACTGTTCCTGGCTTTCCTGCTTCGGCAACTACTTCCGCTTCTTTGGCGTGCTGCTTGGCATTCAATACTTGGTGTTTGATTTTCTTCAAAGTCAGCATTCTGCTGAGCACCTCGGAGATTTCCACAGAGGTAGTACCCACCAATACTGGTCTTCCCGCATCTGTAAGTTCATTGATTTCGTCTACTACTGCATTGAATTTTTCGCGAACGGTTTTGTATACTTTATCTTCCCGGTCATCCCTTTGGATTGGTTTGTTGGTAGGGATAACAACCACATCCAGTTTGTAGATTTCCCAGAACTCACCTGCTTCCGTTTCAGCAGTACCTGTCATACCAGATAGCTTGTGGTACATCCTGAAGTAGTTCTGTAAGGTGATGGTAGCATAAGTTTGGGTAGCATCCTCTACCTTCACATTTTCTTTGGCTTCAATGGCTTGGTGAAGTCCATCAGAGTACCTTCTGCCTTCCATGACACGGCCTGTTTGTTCATCGACAATTTTCACTTTGCCATCTACCAAGATATATTCGGTGTCCTTTTCGAACATACAATAAGCCTTCAGCAATTGGTTTACGGTATGAATCCTTTGGGCTTTTACACCATAATCCTTGATGATCTCTTCTTTGCGAATCAGCTTCTCTTTATCATCAATGGATTCATCTTTTTCCATTTCGGCGATTTCTGTGCCGATATCAGGAAGAATGAAGAAACTGGAATCTTCGTTTTTCTTGGTGATAACTTCAATACCATTGTCAGTAAGGTCAACCGTGTTGGTTTTCTCGTCAATGGTAAACAAAAGCGGTTCATCCGCTTCTGGCATCATTCTTTTATTGTCCTGCAAATAGTAGTTTTCCGTTTTTTGGAGAATTACCCGGATACCAGGCTCAGACAGGTACTTGATCAAAGGCTTGTATTTAGGCATTCCGCGATAAGCTCGGAAAAGTGCCAATCCACCTTCTTTTTGGTTTCCGGCAGCAATAAGCTTTTTACCTTCGGTAAGGTAGCCTTGAATCAGTTTTCTCTGTTCGTCCACCAAGGTAGAAACCCTTGGCTTCATTTCGTAAAACTCATGCTCATCACCTCTAGGGATAGGTCCTGAAATGATCAATGGTGTTCTGGCATCATCAATCAATACAGAATCGACCTCATCAATCATTGCAAAATGGTGCTTGCCCTGAACCAGGTCATCGGCATTTCTGGACATGTTATCCCTCAGGTAGTCAAAGCCAAATTCATTGTTGGTACCATAGACAATATCAGAGTTATAGGCTTTTCTTCTTCCGGCAGAATTAGGCTGGTATTTATCGATACAGTCCACTCTGAGGCCGTGGAACTCGAACAGAGGAGCATTCCACTCACTATCCCTTTTGGCTAAGTAGTCATTGACGGTAACAATATGTACACCTCTTCCTGCCAAGGCGTTGAGGTAGGCTGGCAGGGTGGAAACCAAAGTCTTACCTTCACCGGTGGCCATTTCTGAAATTTTTCCTTTGTGAAGAGCAATACCACCGATCAGCTGCACATCATAGTGGAGCATGTCCCATGTGATCTCGTTGCCGGCCGCGTTCCAGGAATTGTGCCAAATGGCCTCTTCACCACTGAGCTCTACATTGTCCTTTCTGGCTGAAAGCTCACGGTCATAATCATTGGCCTTGACTTTCAACTGACCGTTTTCTTTGAATCTTCTGGCGGTTTCTTTCACAACAGCAAAAGCCTTGGGCAGTACTTTTTCCAATACCACTTCCAAGGCTTCATTACGGTCTTTTTCTACATTGTCAATTTGGGTAAAAAGGGCATCCTTTTCATGTACCTTATCGGCCGCCAACGCATCAATTTCAGCTTTTAATGAGGCAATGTTGTCATCAAAGGTTTTTAGTTCAGTGTTAATGGTACCTTTGATTTCAATGGTTTTTGCTCTCAGCTCCTCATCGGAAATGGAGGACAGCTGCTTGAATTCAGCATTGATTTTATCCACATAGGGAAGCAATTCTTTTATATCTCGATCTGACTTGGTCCCGAAGACTTTGGCCAGACCTTTAGCAATCATGTCTAACATATGAATTGTGTATTGTAATAGGGCTTAAAATTACTTTCTTTTTATAACAATCGGTAGTTTTTGGCAGCTTGATTGGCTGGTTTCTACCAATTTATTGTTTTGCGTTTTTGCTTAAATTTTGATGGTTCCTTTATAAACCTGCTCCGCCGGGCCTATCAGCAAAATATCCTTAAAGCTACCGTCAGATGTTGCGGCAAATTTCACTGATAAGTTTCCTCCCAATGCTTTAATTTTTACGTGATTGAGTTTGTTTTGATACCCGTAAACCAATGCACATGCCGTAACTCCAGTACCACAAGAGAGTGTTTCATATTCCACACCTCTCTCATAGGTTCTCACATAAATCTCATCTTCAGCTAAAGTAGAAACAAAGTTTACGTTGGTGCCAGAAGGTTGGTAGGTATCACTATAGCGAATGGAAGCCCCTTCTTTTACTACGGGATATTGCTCCACATCATCCACAAAACGAACATGGTGAGGTGAGCCTGTGTTGACGAAATAATCTTGGTCGGCATTGGAGATACTGTGTACATCACCCATGCCCAATTCTACAAGGCCATTTCGGATACTTGCTTCGTGGGGGCCATCTATGGCAAGAAATTTGGTATGTTCATCTATAATACCCAAGAACTTGGAAAAAGCAACTGCGCACCTTGCACCGTTACCACACATGCTTTGTGAGCCGTCGGCATTGAAATAAACCATTTCAAAATCAAAGCCCTCTTTGTTGCGGATAAGGATAAGGCCATCAGAACCTATTCCAAATTTTCGGTCGCAAAGTTGGCTGACGAGTTCCAGGTTTTTATGATCAAATTGCTCGTTGCGGTCATCGATCATCACAAAGTCATTGCCTGTTCCTTGATATTTATAAAAAGATAAATCCATTTAATTCTATTAATAATGAGTAAAATCGGGGATTCAAAAACTAATCCATTTTCCGATTATCCTACAAACATAACCAACTTGTCATTAATTCGGACGCAATGTCTGATTATTGGTTTTATTTTAGTAATGATTTAATTACCTTGCTTATAATCAACCATAAAATTATTGATTGAAATAATTATAGTTAGCAAATGATTTTCGAAATAAAATTCTAAATATGATGAAAAAAGTTTCATTTAACCCTTCTAGAAGAACTTTTATAACACAAAGTACCAAGGCCACTTTGGCAGTCGGTATTGGAAGTAGCGCTGTAGGCTCTGCTTTTCTAACCGCTTGTGGTGGTACAAGTGAAAAAGAGGAAGAAGAAGTAGTGCAATTGAGTACAGGCTTTTCCCAGGCGGGCTTAGCTTATGACTATGCTGCTTTAGAGCCTAATATAGATGCCATGACCATGGAAATTCATTATACCAAGCATGCTGCGGGTTATGCCAAAAAACTTAAGGCGGCCTGTGAAGCAGAAGGGGTAGATATGGAAAAACCGTTGGAAGAGGTACTGATGAAGGTGTCAAACTACAGTACTGCCACGAGAAACAATGGTGGAGGACACTATAACCATGAACTCTTCTGGAGCATCATGTCTCCTGAAGGTGGTGGCAAGCCTGAGGGTGAATTGGCATCAGCTATTGATGAAGCGTTTGGGAGTTTTGATGCTTTTGTGGAGAAATTTGAAGGAGCTGCTAAAGGTAGATTTGGTTCTGGCTGGGCATGGTTGGTAGTTGATGAGAACAAAAAGTTGCAAGTAGGATCTACTCCAAATCAAGATAATCCCTTGATGGACATTTCTGATTTTCAGGGAATCCCTTTGATGGGGATAGATGTATGGGAGCATGCCTATTACCTGCACTATCAAAATGAAAGAGGAAAGTATGTTTCCAATTGGTGGAATGTGGTCAACTGGTCAGCAATCTCAGATCGATACCAATCCATCGTGTAGGAAGATTTTCAAAATATGATTTTAGTCAAGGCCAGAAATTTTCTGGCCTTTTTTTGTATTTAGGTGTTATTTCACCTTTTTTCGTCTCATTAATACTGACAGCAAAAAATTATGAAAGATCCAAAAACATTAAGCGCAGTAGCTGCATTTCATGAAACCTTTAAGCATCCCATTTTAGCTTCTCCGACCATTCCGGGTGAAAATCGGTCCAAACTAAGGGTTTCCCTGATTGCTGAGGAACTAAGGGAACTGGAAGAAGGAATCAAAAATGAGGACATTGTGGAGGTAGCTGATGCTTTATGTGACATACAGTATGTATTGGCAGGTGCCGTTTTGGAGTTTGGGCTGGCGGATAAGTTCAAGGAGCTTTTTGATGAAGTGCAGCGGTCAAATATGAGTAAGGCTTGTAAATCCGTTGAGGAAGCCGAAGCGACCATGTCCCATTACCAGGCTCAAGGAGTTGAATGTTTCTATGAACAAGAAGGGGATCTGTTTTTGGTTTTTAGAAAAGAGGACCGCAAGACCCTGAAATCTGTTAATTACTCTCCAGCAGATTTAAAAGGAATATTGGGAAAATAAGGTATGATAGATCGTATCCAATAACCACTAACCCCATAACAAAATGATTTCTTCGAAAAGGATATTGGCCTTGATGGCAATTGGAAGCCTGTTGGTTAGCCCTGCGTTTGGTCAAAAAAGAGCGAGGGACTATGGCTTTGATTTTGGTGTCCTACACCCTGGACAATGGAATGCCATTACTGATGTGCAAGGCGTTAAGGTTGGACATCAAACTGTAATCAAAGGTGATAGTGTAAGGACTGGGGTTACAGCTATTTTGCCACATGCCGGGAATATTTTTCAAGAAAAAGTCCCTGGAGCAGTACATGTGGGGAATGGTTTTGGGAAACTGGCAGGAACTACCCAGGTAGAAGAACTTGGAAATATTGAAACGCCAATTATCCTGACCAATACCTTAAGCGTGGCTGCGGGAATTGAAGGGGGAATTGATTACACTTTTTCTTTTCCAGAAAATGACGAGGTGCGATCGGTCAATGTAGTAGTGGGAGAAACCAATGATGGTTATCTCAATGATATTAGGGGACGCCATGTCAAGCCAACAGATGTGGTAGCAGCTATCCAGTCTGCTAAAACTGGAATGGTGAAAGAAGGTAATGTGGGCGCTGGGACGGGCACGATTTGTTTTGGGTTTAAAGGAGGTATTGGGACATCTTCCAGAAAATTACCTGAAGAACTGGGAGGTTATACAGTGGGAGTGCTGGTGCAGACTAATTTTGGTGGTGTTTTGCAAATAGATGGGATGCCCTTTGGCAAGCTCTATGGGCAATATGCTTTCAAAAATCAGTTGGAGTCGGCAGATGGTTCCTGCATGATCGTCGTGGCTACTGATGCCCCAGTTCTCGAAAGGAACCTTAAGCGAATGGCCAAGAGAGCCATTATGGGATTGGCCAAGACGGGTGGAATTGCTTCCAATGGTTCGGGAGATTATGTAGTGGCTTTTTCTACGGCTGAGGGGCTGCGCATCCCTTATGATTCAGATGGTAAAGAGCTGTTGGAGCAAAGCATGATCAATAATGATTATATGAGTGGTTTGTTCTTAGCAACCATTGAGGCCACAGAAGAGGCTATTATCAATTCACTTTTTGCAGCGCAGGATATGACTGGCCACCAAGGGCATCAAGTTAAAGCTTTGCCAATAGAGGAGGTGCTAAAGCACATGTCGAAGGACTAGGTTTTATTTCTTAAGGTTGATTCACCTTAATTTAGCCATTTAAATTTTTTAACAAATCACTTGTTTGTTTTAAAAGATATCTGTTCTATATTTACTTTGTAATTCAAAGTACTTTCTATGGAACAGCAAAAATACATTGAGGATTTAAAGGATATCAGGGATATCATGAACCGGTCTTCCAAGTTTATTTCATTGAGTGGAATGTCTGGTATATCGGCTGGTGTATTTGCATTGATTGCGGCCTTTGTCGCTTACAAAACAGTCTATGTAGAACAGGTTGATTTGGATTATAACACGATTTTGATATCATCAGATAGTATCATGAAATTGATGGTTATTGGAGCAGTTACCTTGTTGTGTTCCATTGCGGCTGGCGTGTTGTTTACCAAACGAACCGCCCAAAAGAAAAAGCAGAAACTTTGGGATTATCAGACTAAACGCATCCTGATAAACCTGGCTATTCCGATTCTAACGGGAGGGATATTATGTGTGACTCTGCTTTCTCATGGTTTGATTGGCTTGATTGCCCCTTTGACCTTGATCTTCTATGGACTTTCTTTGGTCAATGCCAGCAAATATACTTTGGGTGAAGTGAGAAGTTTGGGATTGGCCGAAATAGTGTTAGGTTTGCTCGCTGCTTATTTTGTAGGCTTTGGTCTGCTATTTTGGGCCATAGGTTTTGGAGTACTTCACATTGTGTATGGAGTGGTCATGCAGCTAAAGTATAAATCGTGAAAGAGTTATTAAAGGATTTAAATAAGGCTTTTGAGAATAAAATCCGGTTGGGGATCATGTCCGCCCTGGTGGTCAATGATTACCTGGATTTTAATTCTCTTAAGGACCTACTTGGGGTGACCGATGGGAACTTGGCCAGTCACTTGAAATCATTGGAAAAAAGTAAATATGTTTCTTTTAAAAAAGAGTTTTTGGACCGTAAACCGAATACGAAATACTCAGCAACAAACGAAGGAGTCAAGGCCTTTGAAAAGCATATTAGGGCCATTGAACAATTGTTAAAATAAAAAAATTTAACCATATACTTTGTGTTTCAAAGTACTTTTAAATCAATCATTATGAAAACAGAAAATTCCCCTATCGAGAAAATTGGTTACTGGATCAGTCATTCAGTAACCTTAAAACTAATTGTGATTACCATTTTGACCTTATTGATGCTGATCCCATCAGCGATGGTGCAAGATATCATTAGTGAGCGGGAGGCGCTCAATGATCAGGCTGTGAAAGAGGTAAGTTCCAAATGGGCAAATGGTCAGCAAATAAATGGACCAATTTTGACCATTCCTCTCGTGTATGAATATGAGAAACAGGATAAGGTGGAGACGGTGGTGAAGTACTATTATGTATTGCCCCGTGAGCTAAAAGTGAATGGAGATATTATTCCAAATAAGCTGAGGAGAGGCATCTATGAGGTGGTGGTCTACCAGTCCCAGTTAAGGGTAGCAGGAAGCTTTGATCTTTCCCAGAAAATTGAAATGGCCAATCTAAAGGAAGTCCAATATGACCAAGCTTTCTTAACAGTAGGGATTTCTGACTTGAGGGGAATCAAAGAAGAGGTGTTGCTTCAGTGGGGTAAAAGGTCATTGGCCGTTAGTCCAGGCTCGAAGGTGCCCGAGATCTTGACTTCTGGAATTACCATTGATTTACCTGATTTGATGTCTGAAGTAGGCCAAGAGGTACCTTTTGAGTTTTCATTAAACTTGCAGGGAAGCCAACATTTATCTTTTGTGCCTGTTGGAGCCACTACTGAAGTTAGTCTATCCTCTCCATGGATTTCCCCAAAATTTGATGGCAACTTTTTGCCGGATCAAAGAGAGATCAATGATGAAGGATTTCAGGCCGATTGGAAAGTGCTACAGCTAAATCGTAATTTTCCACAAAGCTGGGTGGATACGAACCAAAGTGCTAATCTGCAAATGGCTGCTTTTGGTGTAGAATTGATTTTGCCTTTGGATGATTACCAAAAGTCAATGCGCTCAGCCAAATATGCTGCGATGACCATTATCATTACTTTTTTGGTCTTTTTCCTAGTTGAAATCCTCAACAAGAGAAAAATTCACCCTTTTCAATATGCACTGGTAGGTTTTGCTTTAAGTTTATTCTATGTGTTGTTGGTATCCCTTTCAGAGCATATTGATTTTAATTTGGCCTATGGAGTTGCTACCATTTGTATTATCTTGATGATTTCATTGTATTCCTTGACCATATTTAAGGCAAGCAAATTGACAGCCCTTTTGGTGTTGATCTTGATAGGAGCATACAGCTTCCTGTTCGTAACCCTCCAGCTCACAGATTATGCTCTTTTGATGGGAAGTGTAGGATTGACAATCATCCTTGGTTTGACCATGTACTTTACCAGAAATGTAGATTGGTACAAGATGAGTGTGGGAAAAGAGGAATAGGGAACTTCTTTACAGAATCACCTCAAAAGAGGTGATTCTGTATTTACCGCTTATCAGTCTAAGGATGAAATGATAAGCAAATAATGCTTTTTATAGAAAATAATTTTTTATCCCTTTTAGAATCGATATTTTCAAAGATTCAAATTTAGTAAACCCTATTGATAATTATGAATAGACGCGATGCGATGAAGAGCATGGCGGTCCTTTTTGGTAGTGCACTTTCTGTGTCTACCTTAGCTGTATTTCAGCAAGGATGTACCCGCTCAAAGGATGCTGTTGTGGGAGTTTTCGGGGATGAGAAGACTCAAATGATGGCTGAAATAGGGGATATTATTATCCCCGAGACTCCAGATTCACCAGGAGCAAAAGCAATTGGTATTGGGGCATTTATGGTAAAAATGTTGGAGGACTGTTATTCACAGGAAGACCGGGAAAAAGTTTCTGCGGCTCTGATCTACCTGAATGAAAAAGGAAGTTTTTCTTCTGCATCACCCGAGGAAAGAATAGCAGCAGTGAGTGATTTGGACAGTAAGGTTTACGGTAAAGATGAAAGCTTGGATGAAGGCTTGGGAAGGGGGTATAAAGTCATTAAGGAGCTTACCCTATTTGGTTACTTTTCTTCCGAAGCAGGGGCCACACAAGCACTTCGATATGAGTTAGTGCCTGGCCGATTTGAGGGATGTGTAGATCTTGAACCGGGCCAGAAGGCTTGGGCGTAAATTAAACCCAAAATCATGAACTTAAATATTAAAGCTAATAAAGAAAATACCTATGACGCAATTGTTGTAGGATCTGGTATCAGTGGTGGTTGGGCCGCAAAGGAACTTTGTGAAAAAGGCCTGAAAACTTTGGTGCTGGAAAGAGGACGAGATGTAAAGCACATCAAAGATTATCCTACCACCAATTTGAACCCTTGGGAACTTGACCATCATGGGTGGGCAACCAATGAGACCAAGGAAAACCATCAAATACAAAGTAGGTGTTATGCTTTTGGTGAGGATACCCAGCATTTCTGGGTAAATGATAAGGAGAACCCCTATAACGAGATCAAGCCTTTTAATTGGCTCAGAGGTTACCATGTCGGAGGTCGCTCCTTAATGTGGGGGCGTCAGTGTTATAGGTTAAGTGACATTGATTTTGAGGCGAATGCCAAAGATGGATATGGAGTAGACTGGCCAGTACGATATAAGGACTTGGCTCCCTGGTATGAATATGTGGAGAAATTTGCTGGGATTTCTGGCCAAGCTGAAGGACTTCCTCAATTGCCAGACAGTCACTTTTTGCCAGCGATGGAAATGAATTGTGTGGAGAAACATGTTGCAGCGAGGGTTAAGGAAAAATTCGATGACCGAATTATTACTATTGGTAGGGCGGCACATGCTACTACTGCCATCAATGGCAGAGGACCTTGCCAATACAGAAACCTCTGCTCCAGAGGATGTCCTTTTGGAGGATACTTCAGCAGTAATTCCGCAACATTACCCGCAGCGATGCAAACTGGAAATATGACTTTAAGGCCATATTCTATCGTGACAGAAGTGATTTATGACAAAGAGTCTGGCAAAGCTTCAGGGGTAAGAATCATGGATTCTGAGACCAGGGAATATACAGAGTACTATGCTAAAATAGTCTTCTTGAATGCCTCGACATTGGGTACAGCTTGGATTTTACTGAACTCCGTTTCGGACGCTTTCCCAAACGGATTGGGCAATGGTAGCGAACAAGTAGGTCATAACCTGATGGATCATCATTATGGTGTGGGAGCTTCAGGAAAGATAGAGGGCTTTGGAGATAAGTATTTCTATGGTAGAAGGCCGAATGGTATTTATGTTCCTCGATTTAGAAATATCAGTGAAGCAACTAAGCGAGATGATTATGTGCGGGGCTTTGGTTATCAAGGTGGTGCGGGAAGAGGTCGTGGACAAGGAGGGCCAGAGGGAATTGGTGCTGATTTCAAAATGTCCAAAACAATGCCCAGCGAAGATTGGAGTTTCGGTATTGGATCATGGGGAGAGCATCTCCCTTATTATGAGAACAAGGCCACACTTAACCATGATAAACTAGATGCATATGGACTACCTACTTTGGATATAGACTGTGAATTTAAAGAGAATGAGCTGGCTATGAGAAAAGACATGCGCCAAAGTGCGATGGATATTTTGGAAGCAGCAGGAGCTAAGGATATTCATTCCTACGACAGTGCTCCGCCTCCAGGTCATTGTATCCACGAAATGGGGACAGTAAGGATGGGGCGTAATCCAAAAACTTCTGTACTTAATGGCTTTAACCAAATGCATGAGGTTTCTAATGTGTTTGTTACGGATGGATCTTTCATGACATCCTCGGCCTGCCAAAATCCTTCATTGACTTATATGGCCTTTACAGCTAGAGCTTGTGACCATGCTGTGAAAGAATTGAAAAAACAGAATTTATAAATAGACCTAGAAAGACCGAAGTAATTCGGTCTTTCTTTATGCCCTCATTAACCAGACTACCAATGAAATTCACTGTTTTCATCTTATTTTTATTATGTTTTTCCACTTTTGCTTTAGGGCAGGAACTTGTTGGCCAAAAAGAAATCATCTTTTCAGCGATTAAAGGAAATTCCAGTAAGGAGAAAATAATATACATTGATCAGGAGAATGCAAGTTCAACTGAATTGGATTTTGAAATTAGCGGTAAAGATGCTTCGTATTTTCAAGTTGATTCAGTACTACCTTCTAAACTTATCGTTTCTTTTCGGCCTGATAGTTTGTTTGTAGGTATCGCTCACGCAAGGTTTAAAGTGGATTATAAAGGAGGAGATGCAAGGTATTATCAATTGAGAGGTTTGAGTACGAATGCTCTTGAGGGGGAAAATGAGCCTCCATTAGCAGAAGTGGTGAAAGCTCTTGGCCTGGGGACTGATATTGGCTGGTCGAGCTTGGCCAATCATATTGAACCTGACTTGGAGGGGGAAGAACTGGAGGTCAATAAGTTTAAAAAGGCGAAGCCAGGTGTGGTTGAAATGATTCCCGTAGCCCGATACAGTCCTGCCTTTACGCTTCCATTTGGCTATTACTTTTTGGATAATATTGAGCCTCAACTCCAAGAAGTTGGGATATTGGAAGGGGATCTCAAGTATCCGGAACACCAAACTTTATTTCCAGGCTTAAAGGAAGGGGGAATGACCTTTGACCCGGGCGAACAGAAATTTGGGTTTTACACTACTAGTCCTTCACATATTGCCTATTCAGAGGATGCTTGGAACAAGAAATTCTATCCAAATCATGCCGAACACGCTTGTAGAGTTTACCCTGTAAGAACAAGTAATGGTCGGATTTTACCTGATCAATATTTGATTTGTTTCGAAGAAGCAGCAAATGGTGATTATCAGGATTATGTATTTTGGGTTAAGAATGTTGCCCCCTTAAATGAGTAAATGCTGGAAAGAGCCATTTGGAAATGAAAAGAAAGTCCTGCGATTTCTTAATGTGATAATTACATGAAAAAGAGTATTTTATCTTGATGGACTTGTTCCTAATTTTGGTGTGTACGATGGATTTTTGTAGGTGAGGGTGTTTCAATGAAAAGTGAAAGCTACTTTTATGAAGAACCAATCTCTGTTTTTTAATACCAAACATTGTAAAAAAATCAAATTAAGCGGTTGATTTGATTGACCTCTACCTGAATCAATGATTTGAAGGTGGAGGTTTTTTTTTGCTTTTTAATGGAACTGACTCATGAAATAACATATAGTGCAAAAAATGGATTATATGCTTTATCCGGTTGTTTCCGCGATTTTAGCAAAAATTGATCAAGAGTCACCCAAGTAGGCAGTCAAGGAATTTGCAAGGGCGGTTCTTGTTTGCTTAGGTAAACAGTGTTAAAAATAGGTAATTATAATAAGCTTATTTTTGTAATTTGTTGAATTAGGACTATTTTCATATGTTAACTTTTAAATGGTTCTTTGATGAAAAATATTTTGATTGTTTTAGGTCTTTTGTGGACCATGACCTCTTGTTTCACGGCTAATTATGATCACCATGAGAAGTCGTTCGTTTTAGAAACAACCAGTCCTTTTGACATCACTCCTATCATTACCATTAAATCAACATCATCAGAGGAAATCTTTGTTGATGATTGTTCTTCTCAAAATGACTTATATGCTGCTTTATTAAATGAATCAGATCTAGAATTAAGGAAGGAAATAGTAGGCAGAATTTCCTGTCAAAGCACCTTAGCGGCAATAGCTCGTCAGGACAGCAATGTTGAGGTGAGAAAATTGGCAGTGAATAAGCTCTCCAGTCAAAGTACACTTGCGACTGTAGCCCGGCAGGAATCTAATGTAGAGATCCGGAAAATAGCGGTCAGCCGCCTAACGAGTCAAAGTACTTTAGCTACTATTGCTAGTCAGGAGAGCAATGTTGAGGTGCGAAAACTGGCAGTGAATAAGCTCTCCAGCCAAAGCGCACTTGCGACAGTGGCCCGTCAGGAATCTAATGTGGAGATCCGGAAAATAGCGGTCAGTCGCCTTACGAGTCAAAGTACCTTAGCGACCATAGCTCGTCAGGAGAGCAATGTTGAGGTGCGAAAACTGGCGGTGAATAAGCTCTTCAACCAAAGCGCACTTGCCACAGTGGCCCGTCAGGAATCTAATGTGGAGATCCGGAAAATAGCGGTCAGTCGCCTTACGAGTCAAAGCACCTTAGCGACCATAGCTAGTCAGGAGAGCAATGTTGAGGTGAGAAAACTGGCGGTGAATAAGCTCTTCAGCCAAAGCACGCTTGCGACAGTAGCCCGTCAGGAATCTAATGTAGAAATCAGGAAAATAGCTGTCAGCCGTCTAACGAGTCAAAGTACCTTGGCGTCTATTGCTCGTCAAGACAATAATGTGGAGGTTAGGAAGATTGCCGTTAGTCGCCTATTTAGTCAAAGTGCACTTGTTGAGATTGCAAGGCGAGATAGTAATGCGGAGGTCAGGTCATTGGCAATAGAAAGGCTTCATTGATATATTAGCTTAAAGGCTTGACTGCAGATAGGATACGGTCTTTTCCCTGCATATCTTGATAGATTTTAACGGCTTCATATCCCAATGAAGCCATCATTTGGTACATTTCATCACCAAAGGCCTCATTGATTTCAAAGTAAATCTTTCCATGAGGCACCAATGCATCCATTGACTTTTTGGCAATGGTTCTATAAAAAATCAAAGGGTCATCATCGGTTACGAATAATGCCAGTTGAGGTTCATACTCTAGTACATTTTGATGCATTTCTGCTTTTTCAAGCTCACGGACATAAGGTGGGTTACTGACGATAATATCCAAGCCATGAATAGGAATTTCTTCTTTTAAAATATCTGTCTCATAAAATTCAACTTTAGCTTTCAATTCAGCTGCGTTTTGCCTAGCGATGGCCAATGCAGCCTTGCTGATGTCAAGAGCTGCAACTTTAGCGGCTTTCATTTCAAGAAAAAGAGTGATGGGGATGCAGCCGGTCCCTGTGCCTATATCAAGAATTTTAAGGTCTTGATGCGGGTTTTCGTTTATAATTAAATGAACCAACTCTTCCGTTTCGTTGCGCGGAATGAGTACTGAATGATCGACTTTAAAATCACGCCCATAAAATGGACCGAAGCCTAAAATATATTGAACAGGTCTCCCTTTCTCCAGTTCTTTTACTGCAAGCTCAAAGGCAGGTGTAGGATTTTTGATTTCTATATCCTTTAGAATATCTGGCCTTTTAATAGCTAAAAAGTGCTCCATTAGCCAATAAACCAATGATTGGGACTCTTGTGGAGGATACAAGGCGTTTAGCCTTGATTGTGTAGATTGATAAAGTTCTCGGGCTGAAAGCATAAATAATAGGACTTAAATACAAAGTTAAGGAGAAGTTTTAGATAATTACAGCAGTTTCATATCCTACATCATAGAGAAATATGGACAGGTAAAATCATGATTTATTAGTCTATATTTAACTATATAGAAATTTTCTATTAAAAATTAAGATTAAATTAAGGTTGGTTTTTGTGCTTTTTTATTTATATTCAGATCGTTAAAAGGAAATTATAAAACGAAATCAAGGATAACTACCACAGTTCCTTTTTTTAATCTGACTCAATACATATTTCGGAAACATTAAGGCAGATATATCATACCTTAATGTTTCCTTTTTTATGGTGCTTGAGATGAATACCATAATGTTTACCCTACCTGTGATAAAGGGGGGGGATGGAATTTAAGGACCACATAAGCAGTTATAGTAAAGATGGAGCCAAAAATCATTTACTGCTATTAAAGTCTTCTCTTAACATCACATACTGATATATGTCTCCTATCTTTTCATGTTTTATGTAAGCACCTTTTAATATTGCTTCTTCCTGGAGTCCGGCTTTTTGCATGACCCTCATGCAGGAAATATTAAAGTCATAGACAGTAGCAAAGATTCTTTGGACGGAAAATTTCTCAAAAAGATGCCGAATAAATAGTTTTGTGGCTTCGGTAGCAATTCCTTGTCCCCAGAATCGCTCTCCGACCCATAAACCTATTTCCATATTGGTTCTTAGTTCGTCCTTGCCTTTTTCAGCACCAATGGATCCCACTAAAACCCCATTTTTCTCTATGGCAAAGTTTTGAGGAGGATTGAATTTTATATTATGCTCAATCCAGAACCTAGCGTCGTGAATAGTGTAAGGCTGAGGGAAACTGTCTTTCAAATTTTTGGCAATTGCCGGATTGTTGGCGAGAGGGTACAAACTGTGGAAATGTTGTCCGCCCCAGGATACTAAAGCAATATCATTTGCTCCTTGGATTTTCATTTAAAATGCTTGGTTTAGAATTTCTGATTGAATTTTTCATTCATCACATAATTCATACCCAAATATCAAAAAGTAAGCTTTAGATAAAAAAAATAAAAAAGCATGGAGAACTATTCCTCCATGCCGCTGTTTTTGAGTCGCTCAGCATTTTCTGCAAATCGCAAAGCACTGATAAACTCTTCAATATTTCCTTCCACCACATCAGGTAAGTTATAAACCGTCTTGTTGATCCTGTGGTCGGTTACCCTACTTTGTGGATAATTATAGGTTCGGATTTTGTCAGATCTGTCACCACTGCCCACCATTGACCTTCTTTGAGCTCCCACTGCTTCATTGTGTTTGGCCAATTCAATCTCATAAATCCTGGATCTTAGTACTTTCAAAGCTTTTTCAAAGTTCTTGATCTGTGATTTCTGATCCTGACAGGTAACCACGATGCCTGTGGGTTCGTGAGTAAGCCTTACAGCTGAGTAAGTGGTGTTTACTGACTGGCCACCTGGCCCGGATGAACAGTAAGTGTCTTTTCGGACGTCATTCATGTCAATTTGCACATCTACATCTTCCATCTCTGGCAAAACAGCAACCGTAGCTGCTGAAGTATGTACCCTTCCTTGTGTTTCGGTGGCAGGTACTCGCTGAACCCTATGTACGCCAGATTCGTATTTAAGCATTCCATAGACATCGGCACCAGAAACAGTGCTGATGATTTCTTTATAACCACCAGCAGAGCCAAAGGTCAAATCCAGAATAGTAAGATTCCAGTTTTGCTTTTCAGCAAAGCGCTGGTACATTCTGAAGAGGTCACCTGCAAAAATAGCTGCCTCATCTCCACCTGTTCCACTTCGAATTTCAAGGATACAATCTTTGGAATCGTTAGGGTCTTTAGGGATCAGCATTTGCTTCAAGTCTTTTTCCAACACCAACTGTCGGTCTTTTAGCTCATCCAGTTCTGCCTTGGCCATTTCCCTGAAGTCAGGATCCTTTTCATTTTCTAAAATGGACTTGGAACTATCAATGTTTTCCAAAACCAACTTATACTCATCATAGACTGCAACGATCTTTTCAAGATCTTTGTACTCCTTGGTGAGCTTAGTGTATTTACTCATGTCGGACATGGCATCCGGCTGAATGATCAATTGCCCTACTTCCTCAAATCGGTCCTTTATGTGCTCTAACTTATCAAGCATAGTGTTTTTTCTTTTCGAAGAGCAAAATTAAGAAAATAAGTGACATTCTGATAGCTTGCACACAATGATGCAGAACCAAAGACTGGTTTCCACTAGACAAAAAAACTACTAACTTTAAGTGAAAAATCTAAATTATGATAAAGTCCCTATTGTTCGTTACGCTGGTATTTATTTTAATGAGCTGTGGCTCGGGTAAAAAAGTTGACAAAGAGATTTTGGATGAAGTGAATAAGTCCATGGAGATCAAAAGGGTCAATGAGGTGGATATCATTAACAAAGCGATGGAGTGGGGAGATGAAATTAGCCTAAAAGCCCAACAGGAGCTGATGAGTAAACTTCAGCAAGCCATTGAGGAAAAAGGTGTTCCGGGAGCAGTGGAGTTTTGTAATGTGGAAGCTTTACCTTCTTTACAAAAGGTCAGCGAAGCGTTTGGGGTGAATGTCAGAAGGGTGTCTCATGATTTCAGAAATCCATCCGATCAACCTACAGCAGATGAGGAGCAGTTATTATTGGCCTACGAATATAATGAAGAGCATGATATTAAAAGTAAGGCAAATGTTCAAGAGGTTCAGAATGGTGAGCAACTTTTGTATACCAAAGCCATAAAAATTCCTGGGGCTTTGTGCCTGCAATGCCATGGTGAACCAAAGGCAGATATTTCGGAAGAAACTTTACAAGCCATTAATAGCTTATATCCAGAGGATCGTGCAAAAGGTCACAAAATTGGAGATTTGAGAGGTATGTGGAGTATTTCTATTCCCAAAAAAGAAGTGGTGAAGAAATTATAAACCATCACTTCAAACCATTTCGCCAATCCAAAAAGGATGCGTGGACTGAAAGGAAATTGTTCCTTCTTCTGCTTCTATAAAGGTGGCATGCAGGACCTTGACCAACTGGCTTTCATTTTGTCGCTTTACTTCTATCAGTGTTCCTTCAGGTGCATGAAGTTGAATGGAGCTTTCAGAAAACCATTTCCTAAATGATTTCTCCTGAACAGGAAAATAGCGGATAGGCCCATCAAAAATCACTATGTTGATCAATTCGAGCTTGTTTTCTAAGTCAAAAGCCAATTGATGGTCATAACCAACAATATTTACTGCGGGGTGCTTGGTGGCAATTAGGTATTGCAATCCTTCATCAAGAAAGTTATCTTCAGAAACGCTCATAAACCGAAGTGGGTATTGTTCTTCCAAGAGCTGGATGTTGGCTTTTTGAAAGCCAGTGGTGGCTAATATGACATCGATTTTAATTCCCCATGAAAGAACAGTGTCCACTTCCGATTCAGCTACCAATACAGTGGGGACCCATTCCAAGAGAGGGGCAATTTTTTCAAAATTGGTATGCTCTGTTTTCAAGATAAGCAAGGCAGGCTCTTGTTGTTCTTTTACAAAATGGTGAGAAGACATTAGTTTCAGTTTGTTTTTGTAGCTTTGACCCAAAGTAATTAAAAAAGGATGATTTGAGGGATAGGATTAACCTAATTTTTCTCTTTCTTAAAGAAAGCTACTTGTACTTGGAACCAATAAACTGATAGATTTTTTTTACTTTTAGGACTTGAAAATTCCACTTTCGCTCTGTGGAAAGTGGTGCTTTGGACAATTTGTTTTTGTCCATAAACCAGTAAATGAAAACCACTTAAAAATGTCACTAGCAAAACCATTCAGTTTTAAAAAATGGATTGATGAAAACCGTCATTTGTTGAAGCCACCAGTGGGTAATCAACAAGTCTACAAGGGAAATGAGGATTTTATTGTCATGGTCGTAGGAGGCCCTAATTCAAGGAAGGACTATCACTACAATGAAGGTGAGGAGTTTTTTTTCCAACTAGAGGGAGATATCGTTCTTAAAGTGATAGAAGATGGCAAACCTGTGGACATTGAAATTAAAGAAGGTGAAATTTTCCTTTTACCTCCAAAGGTGCCCCATAGTCCAAGAAGACCCGCTAATACAGTAGGCTTGGTGATGGAAAGATACAGAAGAGAAGGGGAGCAGGATGGTTTTATCTGGCACTGTGAAAACTGTGGAAATAAGCTTTATGAAGAATATGCCGAAGTAACGGACATTGTAAATCAATTGCCGCCTATAATGGAAAGATTCTGGAGTAATCCCGCACATACCACTTGTGATACCTGCGGGACAAAAATGGAAAAGTAGTTACTTAAGTTGATCTACTTCATTTAAATGAAACTCTTTTATTTAGGGATTAGCCAATTTGTTTATGACCCAATATGAATATAGCCTGGACTTTGCCAGGAAGATGGACCAGGAAGATGAATTAAGTGTTTTTCGTGAGATGTTCTTTTTTCCAAAAGTAAATGGAAAAGAGGCCATTTATTTTTGTGGAAATTCATTGGGGCTTCAGCCTAAGTCTGTTCGGGAATATTTGGAGAAAGACCTAGAAAGCTGGGCTGATAAGGCAGTGGATGGGCATTTTGATGGAGATTCACCTTGGTTTTCAGTACATAAAAGGTCCAAATCTGCATTAAGTGAGATTGTCGGTGCCAAGGAGCATGAGGTAGTGGTAATGAACAGCCTTACCAGCAACTTGCATGCATTGATGGTGAGCTTTTACCGCCCTGCAGGGAAGAGGGTGAAGATTATCACAGAGGCTGGAGCATTTCCCTCCGATATGTACATGCTGGAGAGTCAGGTGAAAGTACATGGGTTGGACCCTGATAAGACCATTATAGAAATAGCCCCAAGATCAGGGGAGCATACATTGAGGACAGAGGATATAATTGAAACCATAGAGGCTAATAAGGAGGAGTTGGCTTTGGTGATGATGGCGGGACTTCAGTATTATACTGGTCAGGTATTCGATATGAAAGCCATTACAAGTGCAGGGCATCAGGCAGGAGCTTTTGTTGGGTTTGATTTGGCACATGCTGCTGGAAACTTTCCTTTACAGTTGCATGAGTGGGGGATGGACTTTGCCGCTTGGTGCAGTTACAAGTATTTAAACTCTGGGCCAGGAAATGTGGCTGGAATCTTTGTTCACGAGCGTCATGCAGATAGCCCGGAATTAGTAAGGTTTGCTGGTTGGTGGGGGCATAATGAGCAGGAGCGTTTTAAAATGGAAAAGGGTTTTAAGCCCATGTATGGCGCAGATGGATGGCAGGCTTCCAATGGTAATGTGCTGGGGATGGCTGCCCATCAAGCTTCTTTGGATATTTTTCAAGAAGCGGGTATGCATAAATTGAGAGAGAAAAGTTTGAAACTGACAGGCTATCTTGAGTTTTTGATTAAAAAGATAAGCGGAAACAGCGGGGTGTTGGAGATAATTACCCCTGAAAATCATAATGAAAGGGGATGTCAACTATCTTTGTTGATACACAAGGGAGGCAAAGCGGTGTTTGACGAATTTTATCAAAATGGAATTGTTGGTGATTGGAGAAATCCCAATGTCGTTAGAATAGCACCTACACCTCTTTATAATAGTTTTGAAGATGTGTTTCGTTTTGCTAAAATATTGGAACAATCTTTAAAGAAATTTGCTTAAAAAGTAGAACCTATATCAAACCTATTAATAGCACAATAAGTGATGAAGAATAATGATGTAAGCATTATCGGGGCCGGATTGATCGGTTCTCTTCTAGGTATTTATCTTCAGAAAAAAGGATTAAATGTATCGCTATACGAAAAACGCCCTGACCTGAGGGATAAGAAAAATGCTACGGAGGGCAGGTCCATCAATATGGCCCTAAGTGACCGAGGCTGGAAGGCTTTGGACAAAATAGGACTTAGGGAAAAAGTCGCTCCTTTTGCCATTCCTATGTATGGTAGAAGAATTCACGATGAACATGGGGAGACCTCTTTTTTGCCTTATGGTAAGGAAAACCAAGCGATCTACTCCATTTCAAGAGGTAAATTCAACCATTTGTTGGTGGATGAGGCTGAAAAGGAAGGAGTAAAACTGAACTTTGAATATTTCTGTGAGGAAATAGATATCTCGAAAACAACTATGAACTTTTCTCTTCCTAATGGGGAGAAGTTGGAAAAGCAATCAGATGTGATCATTGGAGCTGATGGTGCGTATTCCTCTTTGAGGGATGCAATGCAAAAGCAAACCAGACTTAACTATAAGCAGGAGTATATTTCTCATGGTTATAAGGAGCTTACGATTCCACCTACGGCTGAAGGAGAGTTTGCGATGGACCCAAATGCCCTTCATATTTGGCCTCGAGGAATGTTTATGTTGATTGCACTGCCCAATCCGGACAAGTCATTTACCTGTACGCTTTTCTTGCCTTTTGATGGAGCAAAGGTCTGCTTTGATAAAATCAATGACAAAAGTGATGTGGAGAGTGTATTCAGGACTTTCTTCGATGATGCATTTTTACTTATGCCAAATTTGGTACAGGAGTTTTTTGATAACCCTACTAGCTCCTTGATCAACGTGGAGTGTTTTCCATGGTTGATGAACAAGTCCCTGCTTATTGGGGATGCCTGCCATGCAATGGTGCCTTTCTTTGGACAGGGGATGAATTGTGGTTTTGAGGATTGTTATATTTTGGATGGCTTAATCGAAAAATATGGAACAACCTCTTGGGAGTTGGTATTTGAAAAATTCCAAAAAGTAAGAAAGCCTGATACTGATGCCATCAGTCAAATGGCTCGCGACAACTTTATAGAGATGAGGGACAGTGTTTCCAATCCTAAATTTATCATTCGTAAAAGGATAGAAGCTAAGCTTCACGAACTGCATCCTAAAGAATGGATTCCGCTTTATACAATGGTGACTTTTTCTGATATGAAATATTCTGATGCTTATGCGCAAGGTCAACTTCAAAATGAAGTGATGGACAAGGTAATGTCTGATCCCCTTATTATGCAGAATTGGCACGAAGTGAATTATGAGGATATTATCAGTCAGATAGAAACGGCTAAAATGGTATAGAAAAAAATCCCGGGGAGATCTGGGATTTTTTTCTATCTATATCTATTTTTCTTTAAAATCTGTGCATCCATCGAGATGCTTCCTGGACCTGCCAAAAACAGGGTAACAAAAGCCGTAACATAAAGCAGGGATAATTCCTTACTGCCAAATGGATCACCCGCATGGATCACAAAGGCAGCTACCAGCATGGTAATGATTAATGGGATCAATACAATTCTTGTCATAAAGCCCAGCCCCAAAAGTATAGCACAAAAGAATTCTGCGAAAACGACCAATTGAAGGGAAACAGCAGTTCCCAGTCCCAATGGATCAGGAAACTTGGTGAGGTATTCGCTGAAATTAATGATTTTGGTCCATCCATGAGTCATCATCATGGCTGCAGTGCCGACGCGAAGGATTAAGAGTGCTAGGCTACTGGCTATGGGGTTATTGGAAAAAAGAATTTTCTTCATTTTATAAGGAATTGTCTTAATCTATAATCTAAACGCTGATTTTGTGAATCTGTTGGATTAAACAAAAACTAGTCCCCAATTATAATCGCCTTAAATCTGAAAAAGGCCTTTGGAGTTCGTTACCTTATTTTGTGGCATTATTCCCAAAGGTTTTCTGGATAATCTCCATTATCATGGAGTTTCTGCAACGCTTTTACGACTATTGGTTTGTCTTCTGGGTAAGTTACTCCAAACCAAGTTTTACCTCCTTCGAGTATGACAATATTGGCCTTGTGTTCTTCAATAAGTGTATTGGCTATCGAGGGAATATAGAATTCGGATTTAATGTTGTCTTTATGCTCGGGCAAGAAAGCATTCCAAATTCTTTCGGCTTCCTCAAAGAAAGACGGGTGGAATCCCCAACAATTCATTGAAACAGGCGTGTCAGGGGCAATTTCTAAAGGTTCTTCTTCTCCTCTACTGAATATCTTTTCTCCTTCTCTTGCAATGGAAGTACGCTCTGTCATTCCGATTAGCTGAAAGTTTTCGTTTGTTTCACAAACGCCGCGACTCACGGTACCGTGCTCTGAAAGTACGTTTTTCAGAGCATAGCCAACCATGCAATGAAGGTCCGATTTTACATCCTCAATAAGAAAGTTTCCAAGCTCCTGAAAAGCCTCTTTGCCATAGAAATCGTCAGCATTAATGACTGCAAAAGGCTCTTTGATGGCATCTTTGGCACATAAAACCGCGTGCCCAGTGCCGTACGGTTTTTTGCGTTCAGGATGACGGTACTCTTCAGGCACCATGCTGTCCAATGACTGAACCACAAAATCTACTTCAATTTTTCCTTCAAGTTTCGGCAGGAATATTTCTTTCACGAGTTCCAAGATTTCTTGGCGAACGATAAAAATAACTTTTCCAAAACCAGCTCGGATAGCATCAAAGATGGAATATTCAATGATAGTTTCTCCTTTGGGGCCAAAGCCGTCTATTTGTTTATTGCCTCCGTATCTACTGCCAATGCCGGCAGCCAGTATTAAAAGTGTAGGTTTTGTCATGAAGTTGAATGTTGACTTTTGAATCTAGTTCGTTTCGGTGCCTAAAATTAAGATAATCTTTTTAAGAGGCCATAAAGGTGGGGGAAAAATAGAAAAACAGGAAAAAGGGGTGGTATTTATGCCGAATTCTAAAAAAAGGCAGCTTTTCGAGCATTGTTTGGTGTGATTTAAGATCAAAATTCTGAGTTTTTGTTAAAAAAGTAATATTCTATGGTGTGAAAAATAATCTGATTTGCTAGATTTGCATCCGAATCCGGAAAAACCGGTGTAAAATACAACCAATCAGTTTGTCGATTAAATAAAATGAAAAAAGTTGAAGCAATTATTAGAACTTCTCGATTTGAGGTGATTCACAAATGTATTGCTGCTTTAGGCGTAAAATTCCTTACTTTTTATGAAGTGAAGGGTATGGGGCTGGAGCATGCAAAGATGGAAAAATACAGGGGCGTAGCTTATGAGCCGGCCTATATTCCAAGAACCAAATTGGAAATTGTGGTTACCGAGGATCTCGTAGATGATGTAGTTAACTGTATCCTTAAAGAAGGCCGTACTGGTGAAATAGGTGATGGAAAAATCTTTGTCACTGATGTTTTGAAGGCTTATAGGGTCAGAAACGAAGATACAGGTGCTTCAGCCCTTTAATATTATCATCCCAAACAGGATAATCTAAATTAATTATAAAATTACCCATTCAAATGACTCAAGAATTATTTACCATCAATAATGTGTGGATGATGGTAGCCACAATTCTGGTATTTATCATGCACCTAGGCTTTGCAGCCTTGGAAGCTGGCCTTACCAGAGCAAAAAATACCGTTAACATTCTATTTAAAAATACCATTATTCCAGCTATGGGATTACTGACTTACGCTTTTGTAGGTTTTAACTTAATGTACCCAGGAGAATCTTTTGCAGGAGGTTTCTTTGGAATCAGTGGGATTGGCCTAAGCTTACCAGAAGGCTGGGATAGCTTTGCTTATAATGAAGGCTATACTTTTTTTACTGATTTTATTTTTCAGGCAATGTTCGCCGCTACTGCTGCAACCATCGTTTCTGGTGCAGTAGCTGAAAGAATCAAACTAGGTCCGTTTATTATTTTCTCTACATTATATGTAGCCATTTGTTATCCAATCGTAGGGATGTGGAAATGGGGTGGAGGATTTTTGGATACATTAAGTACTCCATTTTATGATTTTGCTGGTTCAACTATTGTCCACTCTGTAGGTGGCTGGGGTGCATTGGTCGGAGCTTACTTGTTAGGGCCAAGAATCGGTAAATATACGGATAAAGGAATGAATGCCATTCCGGGACATAATATTCCAATGGCCGTAATAGGCGTTTTCTTGTTATGGTTTGGCTGGTTTGGCTTCAACGGAGGTTCTGTATTGTCTGCAGACCCTGGATTGGTGTCCAAGGTCTTTGTGACCACTTCCATTGCAGGAGCAGCTGGTGCTTTTGGTGCACTCATCTTTTCTTACTGGAAGTTCAAGTCGTATGATATAACCATGGTATTAAATGGTGTTTTGGCAGGCTTAGTGGGAATCACTGCCGGTGCAGATTTGATGGGAGTGGGAGAAGCAGCCATTATTGGATTTGTGGGAGGTGCTTTGGTTGTTTTTGCTGTAGTATTCTTTGATAAAGTGAAAGTGGATGATCCGGTAGGTGCGATCTCAGTTCACCTAGTAGGTGGTATTTGGGGGACTTTGGCTGTAGGGATCTTCGGAGATTTAGCTGGATTTTCTCAGTTGATGTCACAGCTGATCGGTATAGGTGCTGTTGGTGCTTTCTGCTTGGTGTTTAGCTTTGTCATATTCTATTCCATGAAAAAAACGGTGGGTATTCGTGTCCATGAACAAGAAGAAGTGGAAGGTTTGGATATCAATGAGCACAGCATGAGGGCTTATCCCGACTTCGCTACTAAAGACTAGTACATGATTCAAAAATTTTAAATAAAGTTTTTACCACTAGTAAACCATGCCTCATCCTTCTAAGGGTGAGGCTTTTTTTGTGGAGAAAACCATCTTGGTATAATTTTCTCAAAATACTCTTTACCAGGTTAAACATCATAAAAAGATAATATCAAGAAACTGGTCTTAAAGTAAAAAATAATACATTAGTAGTATTATGAAAAGAAAAATCTTACTAATACTTATTGTTTTTGCATGCTTTCAATCCTTTGGTCAAAGCGATGAGAAACTAAAAGTGATCAGTTATAATATTTGGAATGGTTATGACTGGGGTAAGGACACTTTAAGACGAAAGCAACTTTGTAATTGGGTCGATGAACAAAATCCAGAGGTGGTAGCACTTCAGGAATTGTGCGGTTATACTCCTGAAAAACTGCAAGAGGATGCTGAGTCTTGGGGACATCCTTATTCAGAACTTTTGAAAACCACAGGATATTCTGTCGGGATTACCTCTTCAAGTCCTATTACCGTAATTTCAAGACTGTTTGGCAATCTACATCATGGGGCTTTACATGTGAAGATAAATGAAATTAATTATTTGGTTGTGCACCTTCATCCTGGTAGCATCAAAAGGCGTAGGGAAGAGGTGGACATCTTAAAAGCCTACATCCAAGGCTATATTGATAGAGATGAAGATTTGATGGTTTTAGGGGATTTTAATACACACAGTCCCTTGGATGCTTCATTATATGAAGAAAAATCTGATTGGCTTCAAAAGGATTGGGACAATAATAAAGACAAAGGACTAGATGGGAATATGGCTGTGAAGATGCAGTTGGATTATGCAGTGATGGCAGGTTTTATGAGTCTTCCCTTGTTTGATAGTGTATGGCAGTCAGAACGAACGGGGAAGGGGATGGAGAGCTTTCCTGCAATGGTGCTGACAGATAAGGAAAGAAAGGGCATTGAAATACCTGCTAATGAAAGAATAGATTATCTCATGATCTCTGAGAATCTTCAGGGTAAATTGACCAAAGCCTATGTAGCGAACGGAGAAGAAAATTGGTATTTATCTGATCACTATCCAGTTGTTGCGGATTTTGACATGAATGAATATTAAATAGTTGGGGTATAAAAATGGCCAGTGCTTAGGAGGACTGGCCATTTTATTGTGAACCTTTCAAAGGTTAGTTTTTCTTTTTGGCTTCTTTCATAGGGTTGCTGCCACTAGAGGCGCCTCTTGGGGAGTTTCCTCTTTGGAACAGTTCAAATCTAGAAGGAAGTGCTTTTCTTGGGAAATAATTGTTTTCCTCGTCAATGTCCGCTGTTTCCCGATAAGGGTCAAGAATGATGGATTCAATTTCTTTCTCCTTAGGGAATACTTTAGTGACCTCTGTTTCATTCTTTCTCCAGATATAGGCTGGAATTCTTTCCACTTCTGAAGTTCCGTCAACATAGTTGAACTGAACGATTAAAGGCATTACCAATCCACCAACATTTTTGAAGGTGATTTCATAGTAGTTCAATCCACTGTTAAAAAGCTCTTTTTCTTTTTCATTCAAATTGGATACGAAGCTTTTATACGCTTTTTCGTCACTTGGAGTAACTGAAAATTGGTTATAGCTATTATAGAAGTCTCTCGTTCCCGGATCTTTCTCTATGACTGTCTCAGTAATGTCTTTTTCATTTTTGGTTCTTGAAACGTAAGATTCATACTTTTCATGTGCTGAGGCTTCGTCCTTTTTCTTTTCCGCTGGAGTTCTGTTGTCCAATTGGTACCACTTCACTTCTTCAAGAGCGATATCTACTGGTTCAGTTCCAAAGAACCAGCCTCTCCAGAACCAGTCCAAATCAACAGCAGAAGCGTCTTCCATAGTTCTGAAAAAATCTGCTGGGGTAGGGTGTTTGAATTTCCATCTTTGTGCATATTGTTTGAATGCAAAGTCGAATAACTCTCTTCCCATTACAGTTTCTCTCAAAATGTTCAATGCGGTTGCTGGCTTGGCATAAGCATTTGATCCAAATTGAATAATGTTCTCAGAATTGGTCATGATGGGCTCCAAGTACTGTTTTTCGCCTTTCATGTAATCCACAATTTTATGGGCAGGTCCTCTTCTGGAAGGATAGTTTCTGTCCCACTCTTGTTCTGCAAGGAATTGCATAAAGGTGTTCAAACCTTCATCCATCCAAGTCCACTGACGCTCGTCAGAATTGACAATCATGGGGAAGAAGTTATGCCCAACTTCGTGAATGATCACGGAGATCATACCGTTTTTGATGGCTTCAGAATAGGTGCCGTCCGCATCAGGTCTACCGTAGTTGAAGCAGATCATTGGATATTCCATTCCATTGGCAGCCTCTACAGAAATTGCTGTAGGATATGGGTAGTCAAAAGTTCTGGAAGAATAAGATTTCAGCGTATGGGCCACTACCTTGGTAGAGTATTGCCCCCAAAGTGGGTTGGCTTCTTTACCATAGTAAGACATGGCCATAGCCGTTTTGTTGCCCACATTGACAGCCATGGCGTCCCAGATGAACTTTCTAGAGGAAGTCCAAGCAAAATCCCTTACGTTTTCTGCTTCAAAAACCCAGGTTTTCATATCAGAAGCTTTTCCTTTTTCAAGTTTCTCAGCTTCCTTTTGGGTACGGATTACCACTGGCTCATCAAAAGTTTCTTTAGCTTGGTTCCACCTGTCCAGTTCAGTGTCATTCAAAACCTCTTCAGCATTGGTTAGGACACCAGTTGCGCCCACCATATGATCTGCAGGGACAGTGATACTTACTTTGTAGTTTCCAAAGGTAAGGGCAAATTCTCCACTTCCATAGAACTGTTTGTTTTGCCAGCCTTGGAAGTCAGAGTAAACGGCCATTCTAGGGAACCATTCGGCCATGGTATAGAGGTAGTTGCCATCTTCCTCAAAATATTCATACCCTGGTCTTCCACCTATAAAGCTGGTTCTATCATGAATGTTAAAGCTCCAGTCAACGACGAATTCCACTTCTTCACCAGCCTTAAGAGGTTCTGGAAGATCTACTCGCATCATGGTTTTATTAATCGCAACAGGAATGTCTGTGCCGTTCATGTCCTTTACGCTGTGGATTTTATATCCCAAGTCTTGGTCATGCCAAAGGATAGATTCCAATTGCCTCAAGGACATCCTTTCATAGATTTTGCTTGTACTAGCCTTTTGGCTATCAGCATCTTTTGCCCTTTGATTTTGATCTAACTGGATCCAAAGGTAGCTTAGGTCATCTGGAGAATTGTTAATGTAGGTGACTTTTTCAGTGCCTTTGATGCTTTGGTTTTGGTCATCTAGTTCTACTGAGATTTCATAATTGGCTTGTTGTTGCCAATATAAATGCCCTGGTGCTCCAGAAGCTGCTCTGTAGACATTGGGTGAGCGAAGCATGCTGCCTAATTGTTCAAATCGCTCTGCATGGTTTTGTTCGCTGTGCTGGGCAAATACATTGCCTAACAGGAGCAAATTAATAGCTAATAAATGGATTATCCTTTTCATATATCCCTCTAGAGTTTTTATGAATATGTTTAAGAACTTTTTCTAAGCCGATCAGGTCAGCAATTAGAAATGGCTATTTGGGTTATTTTCTTACCAGTATATCGCGTCCAAGATCATCATAATGGCCATACCGAGTACAACAGAGGAGATGACCAATGCCCACTCTTTCCTATTGGCACCAAGGATGCCAATGGCGATAGAAGATACAATGATAAATATGGCAACTATGGCCAACTGTCCTACTTCAATACCAAGGTTGAAAGCCAACAAAGGTTCCCAAATAGAGTTTTCCCTACCTAAAAGAGACCTTAAATAATTGGAGAAACCAAGTCCGTGGATCAGGCCGAAGAAAAGGGCAAATACATAGTTTGCCTGAATGCCATTACCACTTGAAGGTCGTGGTTTAAGTATATTGAAGAAAGCGGTCACCGCAATGGTCACCGGAATGAGAAATTCAATTAAGTTGGAGTTTACACTGAAGATCTTAAGGGTTGCCAACGCGAGTGTGATGGAATGCCCAATTGTGAAGGCTGTAACCAAAACAAGGATCTTTTTCCAATCCCTTAATAGATAAATAGCGCAAAGCGCAATGATGAATAAAATGTGGTCAAATCCATTTAGGTCTAGAATATGTTTTATCCCTAAATTAAAATACGCTTGAAACTGATTCATGAATACATTCGTTTGTCCTTTAGCATGATACATCCCCAGAGAAGTCAGGTTTCGGTGTGAAAACTAACCACCCTATAGGTCAATCAAGAAGGGCTTGGGCTTAGTTTTATTTGGGTTAGAAAAACAGCGTTGTAATATTAATGCTAAATTTGGACAAAAAGTAGAAAACAGTAACTAAATGTTATATAATTATATAGTTATCTCGATACTAGGATGGATGGTTTTTTTCCACCCTTTTTACATTAGCGTGACCGATATCAACTACAATGAAAAATCAGCGAGTCTTGAGGTCGCACAGAAGATTTTCTGGGATGATTTTGAAGATGTTCTCAGTGAACAAGAAGGCAATAGGGTGGATTTTTTGAATCCAGAAAATCCTCAGAAGTTAGAAAAACTTGTGGAGAAATACCTGATTGATAAGAATCATATCTTGGTCAATGGAGATACCGCTCAGCTTTCCTATATCGGCTATGAAATAGAAGAAGATGCCGCTTGGTTTTATATGGAGGCCAAAAAGGTTTCTAGGCCGCATACTGTCATGGTCAAAAATGACATTCTGATCCATTATTTCCCGGATCAAAGGAATATGGTTAATTTTTACGTAGATAAATCCCCTAAAACGCTGATACTGTATAAGGATCACGAGAGTGGAACCTTAGCCTTTGAGTAACCACTTTTTGAAGGTATTGATCAGACCGGTTGTCTTGAGGTCATAAGGGGGGTAGAGCAGTTGCGGAAGTGTTTTTCCCTTTCTTTGCTCTACAACTGATTTTTGATTGCTAAAAGCCAAAAAACCAGCATATCCGTGGGATTTTCCAATTCCACTATGATTGACACCTCCAAAAGGCAACTCATTTTGCATGTATTGGATGGAACAGTCGTTAATCACCACTGTGCCTGAGCTGGTGTTTTTAAGGAAATGATCTTTTACAAATTCATCTTTGGTAAAAAGATAAAGCGCAAGGGGTTTGGGTTTTAATTGTAATAAATGGCTTACCTCTTCAATGTTGTGATAGGTAAGTATTGGTAAAATGGGGCCGAATATTTCTTCCTGCATTAGGAGCATGTTTTCGGACATATTACTGATAATGGTAGGTGCCATATAGTTTTCTTCCTTCACAATGTCACCACCAAATTCAATATGACCTCCCTTCGTTTGAGCATCAGCAAGGAGATTTTGCAGTCTGTTGAGGTGCTTTTGTTCGATTATCCTTCCATAATCTTTATTAGTTATAAACCCTTTGTTTTTAGGATTGTACATTTTATTGATTTGACTTTGTAGGTCCTTAAGAAATGTTTCTTTTTGGGATTCATGTATCAATAAGTAATCTGGTGAAATGCATGTTTGACCACAGTTGAGGAACTTACCAATAGCGATCTTTTTAGCCGCATCTTTGAGATCATAGTCCTTTTCTATGATTACCGGTGATTTACCTCCAAGTTCCAAGGTGACACTTGAGAGATTTCGGGAAGCGGCATTCATAACCGTTTTTCCCACGGAAGTACTTCCTGTAAAGAAGATATGGTCAAATGGAAGCTGCAATAAAGCCTGGGCAGTTTCTTTTCCTCCTTCAAAAACAGCTACTAGATCAGCATCAAACAGTTCTGTCATCATTCTTCTTAAAAGCGCAGAAGTATGTGGGGTCAATTCAGATGGTTTCAATGATATAGTACATCCAGCCGCAATGGCGGACACCACCGGACCAATAGAGAGATTAAATGGGTAGTTCCATGGGGAAATGATCAAGGCTGTTCCGAGTGGTTCTGTCCGAATATATGAATTGGTTCCCAGCATGTGAATGGGTGTTTTTACCTTTTTAGGTGACATCCATTTTTTCAGCTTCTTAATGGCCAAGTTAATTTCGACCAGAGCATATCCTGTTTCGGTGACCATTGTTTCTGCACTTGGTTTTTTAAGGTCGGCGTATAAAGCCTTTTCGATTTCTTCATGATTCTCTTTGATCCACTCTTTCAGTACCTTGAGTCTTTCTGCTCTTTCTGTAAAAGAAGAATGCCGTAGTTGGATAGCTTTTTGCTTTTGCGAATTGAAAATATCCGTAAGGCGCTGATTATCAGTTAAAAATTCAGATTTCATGATTTTTTTGATTTTTATCAAGATAGGAAAAATTAATCTTTCGTGTTAAGTATGCTTATTATCAGTTAGTTAGGTGTTAAAAGGGGTTATTGTTTAATTGTTATTTTAAATACTAAAAAATGAAATTGGAAAATTAATAAATGTATTTCATAAAAAAATAAACCACGTTTTTCTTGGTAGGAAAGTACTAAAAAAGTATTTTTATAGCAAAATAATGTATTTGAACAGCAAAAATAAGTCTTCAAAGTTGTTTTAATGGCTTCTGAGTGCTGGTTTGAATAGAAACAAACACGAATATGGAAAGAAATTTTTACCAAAGCCAACACATCTTTATCCATTCGATAAGTATTGATTTCAGTCAATTTTTCTACGAAAAGCTGAACAAGGGTGGGCAGGTGCAGTCATCAGGTGCCGGGAATACTAAGAAAGTATTTTTTTTGAGTCAACCGGTGTGTAATCATATTAGGGTTTTTGATCTAAAGAACAATAACGGGGTCGATAATCATATATCCTCTCTGAATTAAAAAGACAGTTATGAAATCATATACTACATGTTTCGGTTTAATCTTTTTCTGTCTAATTGGTTTATTGACAAGAATTGATTCACAAGCCCAGAATCAAAATACACTTCTTGATCTCAGGTCGTGTGGACTGGAAGGTACATCAGATAATTACATAATTAAAGACATTTACCTTAGTAATGAATCAGGGGTACCTTTTACCCAAGAGGAAAAAGACTGTTTGTCAGGCGAAAAGCACAACGTATTTATATCAGTGCGGTATAAGACTAAATCCAATCTACCTACTGAAAATACGAGAGTCTTTTTGGATTTTAAGAATGGAGGCAATGTCGAGTTCTTGAATTTATTTTTGGGGAAAGTCCCTGCTGCTGATAGTGGTTCTAAAATCATGACCTTACCCTATTCTTTTACATGGGTATGTGGTCATGAACTCAAATTGAGCAAGCCATTAATGGTATGGACAAATTCTAGTGATATTGATTTGTCCTCTTCTTATGATTGCAATGATTATCCTTTTATTCAAGTGGAATCTTTGGGTGATTATATTTTAGCCGACAATCCAGCAAATATTAAAATTAAAAAAGAGGTTGACCAAACCTCCGTTTCATTGCCTACAACATTGAATTATGTTATTACAGTCACTAATCCTGGAAAAATAAGCTTGACAGGTGTAAATGTGATGGATGAAATGACCAACGGAGATGTACCATTAAGCCTAGTGAGTGGTGATGAAGATCAAGATGGAGAATTGGATACTAATGAATCATGGGTTTATAAAACTTCTTATGATTTGACCCAATCCGATATTGATAGAGGAGGGAAGTTGGTCAATAAAGCAGTTGTGAGCAGTAATGAGGCAGAAAAAAAATGTGATGATGCCGTAACAAAAGTGGAGCAAGTCATTGGCATAAAGATGGTTAAATCCGCGGACAAAACTGAAGCTCTTAAAGTAGGAGAAATTGTTACTTATACCTATCGAATAACTAATACAGGAAACACAACAGTTACGGATGTCTATGTGACAGATGATCATCCCGGCAAAGGGGCAATAAGTGAAATAATGCCGACAATGGTGCCAAGTCTAGAGCCAGGTAAAAGCATTGATTTTATAGCAAGCTATGAAATAGTGCAAGAGGATATTGATGCCGGTGGGGAAATTACCAACATAGCAACAGGGCATGCTACCTGCGCGAAAAACCACAAATTAAAGTCAGTTGATGAAGAGACTATCTCCTTGGAGGAGGGTGTTTCAGCTGTAGAGCTTACAAAAGTGGCGGACAAAGAAAGCTATAGTGTTTTGGGTGAAGAAATCACTTATACCTTGACCGTGACCAATACAGGAAATGTGACCTTGAGCAATATAAAAGTTACCGATCCAATGACTGGGCTTGAAAGCGTATTGGCCAGTCTTGCGCCAGGAGGCAGCACTGCTTTCACTACCGTGCATAAGGTGACACAAACAGACTTGGAGGAAGGAAAAGTAGTCAATACAGCACATGTAAATGCTGAGGATCCAAATGGAGAAGATGTAAGTGACAGTGCTTCTGAAGAATCTATAGCTTCCTTTACACCGATTGAAGCAAATGACGATGATTTTGGCGTTTTTAACAGTTCCACGGGTAGGGTTTTCGGAAACATACTATTAAATGATTTATTTAATAACAGTGAAATCAACCCAGAGGATGTGGACTTTGAGTTCATTGACCTAGATGGTATCATTGGGCTTCAAGTTGATGAAGAAGGTATATTGACTTTACCTCCAGACATTGCGTCAAGAGCATATACTTTGCGCTATGAGCTAAGGGAAAAACTCAATCCGAGTAATAAAGATCAGGCCTTGGTAACATTTAGAATTCAGGCGAATGAAGTAATGCCGATGGATGATCAGGTGATTACAAATATGAACCAAGAGATCACTTTTGACATTCTTGCCAACGATGTGACAACCATCCATCCATTGGATCCAAACAGCCTGACCATCATTAGTGAAACTTCCCATGGCAGCCTGACCATAAATGCTGACGGAACGGTCACTTATGTTCCTGATACTGACTTTAGCGGTACAGACACATTTACCTACCAAGTATGTGACAATAGCCTTCCAGAAGTGATTTGTGGAACGGCAGAGGTCAATATCATGGTAAGACCGATTTCGATGTCCTTAAGTAAAACAGTTGACGTGGCCAGTTTAGACCTTGGAGAAATGGCTACTTACACCATCACTTTAACCAATAACAGTGAGTTTGCAGTGGAAAATGTGATTTTGAAAGATCTATTACCAGCCCAAATGATTTTTATCTCCACTACTTTGGAGGCCACAGAAGAATTGACATGGGTAATTGATCGAATCGAAGCTGGAGAAACCATATTCTTCGAAATTCAAGTGATGGCCACTACAGAAGGCGAAGCAACTAATATTGTCACACTACAGGCTGGAAATTACGAACTCAGAGAAGAGGCTTCCACTGTCCTTGTTGAAAATGAAGAAGTGGACTTGAGCATTACCAAGACCTCATTTGGAGTTGAAGTATACGAAGGAGATGAATTTAACTATGAGATTGTAGTAAATAATATCGGAGGGAACGATGCTACTGATGTAATAATTACAGACAATCTTCCTTCCAACGTTGCCATGGTAGGCGCGAGCTATACAGCCAATAGTAGTGAAATAGTTGCTGAAATGACTGCTAAGGGTCAACAAATTACATGGTCAGTACCTTTCTTTCCTGCTGGTGGGCAGATAACCATTACCCTTAAGGTTAAGGCTATGGAGCCAGGGGTGATTATAAATCAAGCGGTGGTAGGATCAGCAGAGGAGGACAAGAACCCCGAAGACAATACTGCCAGTGATCAGAATGGAATAGAAACCTTCTTTATCCCTAATGTAATCACACCGGGTGACATGGATAACAAGAACGATCAATTTGTGATCAAAGGGCTTGGTAAATTTGAGCAAAATGAAATAGTAATTCTCAATAGATGGGGAGACCATGTATTTGAAACCAAAGGATACCAACAAGATTGGGCGGCGAAAGGCCTAAATGCAGGAGCATACTTCTATGTGTTGACAGTGACAGATAGCCTAGGGGAAGTACATACCTTCAAAGGGTGGATCCAAGTGATTAAGAACGGAAGTAAATTCGATAATTAATAAGCTGATATAGAGATGAAAAATATTTTTAAAATTCTCGTAATTTCCCTGACAGTATTCTTTAATACTACTCAGGGTACTTTTGCCCAGCAGCTGCCACAATTCAGCCAGTATATTTTCAATGGGCTGCATGTAAATCCTGGTTATGCAGGATACAAAGGAGTGCCTTATATTCAATCGACTTATAGAAGTCAGTGGGTGAATTTTCCAGGAGCCCCTACAACCTTTACCGTTACGGCAGATTTGAGTGCCAATGAAGGGCTGATGGGTTTTGGAGCTTCTATCATGTCAGATAAGATCGGGCCTACACAAACAAACTCAGGAATGTTGACTTATGCCTATAGAATCCAAACTGGATATGAGTCTTTTTTAGGCTTGGGTGTAAGTGCAGGTGTATCTGAGTATGTCATGGATGGTGACCTACTGAACCCAAATGACTTTGGGGATAACAATATCCCAGAAGGAAAGACCAATATGTTTACACCTAATTTAAATGCTGGTATTTTCTTCAATACTCAACGTTTTTATGCTGGAGTAAGTGTTTACAACTTGGTCGGTCAAAAAGCTTTGGAGAGAGAGGACATAGCTTTGGCATACCATAACTTCCATTATTATTTGACCGCAGGGGTCATGTTGCCTATATCAGAGAATATTCAGTTCAAACCATCTATATTGATAAAAGAAGAACAAGGAGCAGCCACCAATTATGATATCAATGGAATGTTCCTTTTTATGCAGACATTATGGGTAGGAGGATCGTATCGCTCCAATATGGGGAACGGTAATGAAGCCTTACAGGAGGACTTAAGCAAGCGGAACTCTATTGCAGCTATCGTAGAGATTTTTGCCACCAATAACTTAAGAATTGGGTATGCTTATGATCATAATACAAATGTTTTGAGTAATTTAAGGAATAACTCCCACGAAATATCGGTAGGGTACTATATTACTCCTAAGAATGTAAGAATGAACAACCCAAGATGGTTTTAGTTATGAAAACAATTTTTAGACTTCTATTTGCCGGGGTAGTGGTGACCATGATTCACCACAATGCCATGGCGCAAAATGCATTGTTTCGGTATGCTGACAAACAATATGAGCTTTTTAATTATGAAGAAGCTGCAGAAGTTTATGTCAAGGCTTTTGAGAAAAAGGGAAAGTACAAGGCAGCTCAGCGCGCGGCGATGAGCTTTCAAAAGCTAAATGATTATGATCAATCCTATGAGTGGTGGAAGACCACTGTTGGATTTGAAGAGGCCAGCACCAATGATTTTGTAAATTTTATTGCTTCAGCCAATCAATTAGGCAAAATGGATGAGGTAGTTCTGGCTATGGATACGATCACCAGTGAAGGGAAATTGGACAAAATCAACTTGGATTCTTTGATGAGCTGGTATGATAAGCCCTCCTCTGTCGAAGCAGTGGGGCTGGATTCATTGAATTCGGCATCAGCGGATTTTGGAATGGTAGTGGATGGACAGGGAAATAAGTATTTTGCCTCTGATCGGGGAGATGCCGGGCACAGTAAGAAAGCAGCCATTCGTTTTGATGTAAGCAACAAAATCAATGAAGATACCTATGAATGGACAGGCAGGGATTTTCTTACGGTATACAAAATGAACAAAGAGGGAGAAGTAGCAACAGTGACTTCACCTGTTCCTGATAGTTATCATTTTGCTGACCCCTTCTTTTTGGAACAACAGGCTGTGGCTTTTTATACGGTTACCAGAGAAGTAAAGAGGGTAGATGGCAAAAAAGTAAAAACCAGAAAGGTCAATCCAGAAATGGACTATGGACAGTCGCAAGATGAATTTATAGATTATCACCCAGAGATTTATTACAGCAAGATAGGGGAAAATGGTGAGTTTTCGGATTATAGCGCATTTCCCTTAAATGATGCATTGAAGTATTCATTGATCAATCCTTTTTTGGATGAGAACAGTAACCAACTTTACTTTGCTTCAGATATGGAAGGTGGCTATGGGGGCTTTGACATCTATGTGGTGGAATATGATAAGGAGTTTAACTTTGGGGAACCAAAAAACCTTGGTCCTGATATCAATACCGAAGGAGATGAAAGAGACCCTTACCTGTTTGGAAATAATTTTTACTTTTCTTCCAATGGGCACTTTGGACTGGGGGGGCTGGATATTTTTTCAGCTAAATATCAAAATGGAACCTTTAGCAATGTGAAAAATATGGGAGTTCCCTACAATTCCCCCAAGGATGATTTTGCGATGACTTTGTCCGAAGAAGGTACCAAATACCTTTCTTCCAATAGGTCAGGAGGAAAAGGGCTGGATGACATTTATATGATTAAAGACATGTTCAGAAGGTTCTTGGGAAGGGTGAAAGATTGTGATGGTGCTTTGATTACGGATGGTTTTGTGGCAGAGTTTATTGAAAAGGACGCTGCTAAGACTATGGACCTGGATCGAGAAACGGCAGGAGAAGTGAAAGCCAATATAAGCCCTGAGAGCCACTATGAGCTTAAGATTTCCAAAAGGGGTTATTTCCCGGTGCATGATGAAGATATCAATACAGAGGGCATGGAAGGAACGCTCTTGGAGAGAGAATACACTTTGGTTCCTATCCCTTATAAGACCACGGTATTTGTAGATTTGGTTTATTATGACTTGGACAAATCCTCTATCCGCTCTGATGCACAGCCGATTTTGGACAAATTGGCCAGTCTAATGGATGAGCATGATTATTTGGATCTGATGGTGCGCTCCCATACCGACGCCCGGGCTTCTGATGAATACAATGACAAGCTTAGTAATGACAGGGCTGATGCGGTTGCTGCTTATTTGGCGACCAAGGGGATAGCGACGGAGCGGGTTCATGAGGAATGGTTTGGCGAAAAAATGTTGGCAGTGGATTGTGGTGATGGAGTCCCGTGCCCTGAAAGGTCCCATCAGCTAAATAGAAGAAGTGAACTTGTACTGATGGCTTTTGCAGATGAAAACAGGGATTATGAGCTTCCAGAAGATTTATTGGATCTTTGTGATCAGCCCAATTTGGGCATTCAGATGAATGTGCCAACCATCTACTTTGATTTTGACAAATACAATTTGAGGCCTGAAGGCATCAAGCAATTGGAGCGCTTACTTTTATTGATGAATGAGCGGGAAGGCATCCAGTTGGCTTTGGAAGGTCATACAGATATTAGGGGCTCAGAAGCCTATAATGAAGGACTGTCTGAAAAAAGAGCGGAGGTAGTTCGCCAGTTTTTAGTTGCGAGAGGTATTGACGAAGGTAGAGTATCCTATTCATGGTATGGAAAAACCAGGCCTGTGCATGATTGTCAAGGAACACCATGTACTGAAGCCGAACATCAGCTTAACAGAAGAACAGAGATCAAGTTGATGTTGAATGAGAAAAACATCAACGCTTCCAATGAAGAAATTGTGGAGGAGAAGATCAGCTATCTTCAGGATAGTGGCATGGAAGAGAAGCTAAAGGGGACCTATGTGATCACTGGAGTATTTTCTTCTGCTGATAATGCAACAGTATTTTCTAAGAGGAATAAAGATATGGGTCTTGAAAAAGGAGGGTTCTTTTTTGATCCAGGTACAGGTCTCTATTATTGTTATGCTGCTAAATATGATAATCTCCAAATGGCTTTAGTGGATTTGGATCAGGTAATTGCTTCAGGCTTTGAAGGAGCTTGGGTGATGGTCCTTTGAGGAATAAAACCCAAATATTACATTAATGAAAAAGGAGGTCAATTGACCTCCTTTTTTTATCTCGTTGTAAGTAACCTTTCGTCTTTGCCTTCTGCATAAGGGATGGCTGCCAATTGCTCCAGTTTCTCGGCTTTTACCCTTTCGAAAGCCAATTTATTAGCTTCGGCAATGGGCTCGGAAGGAGGGATGTCTTCTCTAAGCCAGTCCACTTGCTTGCCGTTTTTCCAGAATCTGAAACATAAATGTGGGCCAGTGGCTAGGCCTGTGCTGCCCACGTAGCCAATCACTTGACCTTGTTTTACCCTGACGCCATTTCTGATTCCACTGGCAATCTTGGACATGTGAAGGTATTGGGTGGTATAGGTGCCATTGTGCTTTACTTTTACGTAATTACCATTTCCACCTGTATAGCTTGCGGCAATGATGGTCCCGTCACCTACTGCCCTTATTTCAGTTCCTCTAGGAGCGGCATAATCAGTACCTAAATGCGCTTTATATCTTTTTTGCACAGGGTGGTATCTTCTCAGGTTGTAGCGGGAACTAATGCGTGTAAACTTAACAGGGTCTCTTAAGAAGGCCTTTTTAAAACTGTTGCCTTTTTCATCAAAGAAGGACACCTGTCCGTTTTGTTCAAATGGGATGGCATGATAGGGTTGTCCTTTATGCTCGAAGAAAGCTGCCTGGATTTCCTCTACGCCAACAACCTTTCCTTCTACAAGCTTTTCATTATAAACTACTTTGAATTTATCTCCCTTTTGAAGGTGCTGAAAATCAACACTCCAACCATAAAGGTCAGCAAATTCATCTATCAAATCAGGGGTGACACCCTGATCGGTCATGTTTACATAAAGGGAAGAAGTAATTTGTCCTGCCACTTCCCTTTTTCTGATTTCTACAGGTTTGGCTTCTTTGTAAATATCGTTTCCATCCAGTTTGTAAACTACAAACTCTGCCGCATTGGGTTCGTAAATGAAATATTCTGCTTCGGCACTACTGTCTCGAGAGGTCAGGACAGTATATTTTTTATTGAAAGCAATCCTTCGGACGTCGAAAATATCCTTGGACTTTTTGGCGATTTGGTCAATAATCTGGTAAGAGACGTTAAAGGGAGCGAGGATGGTGGATAATGTTTGGTTTCTTCCTACTACTCCTTCTACTACATCCAGTTCATTAACATCAATACCATAAAGCAAATTTTCTTCCACTACAGCCTGCTCTTCCAATGCTGCTGTAGCCTCCTCTGCCACTTCTTCATTTTTTGGCTGAAGATTGAAATGGTAAAGTCCATATCCTCCGGCCGTTAGCAGCACTACTCCGGCGGCTGCAATCCATGATTTCTTCATTCCCTAATTGTGATTTTTGGATGTTGTAATGATCTTGTAATAAATTTAAATTTCGGTCAAATTGCAAGTGTTTTCTTCAATTTTTGGAACCATAAGGTTGGATTCCTAAAATATTCAAGAAATTAACGCTGGGTGGTGTGATTTAGGTATGGCAAATGTCGGGAATTTTTACTGTCTTTTGAAAAAAGAAAGCAAAAATCCAAGGATACTTATTATCGTAATAGTAAACTGTTATTCGAATTATTATCTTTGGCGACTGATATCGAATAAAAAATTAAAAATATGTTAAGAACACATACTTGTGGAGAGTTGCGTTTAGAGGATGTGGGCAAGGAAGTGACGCTTTCTGGTTGGGTCCAGCGCGTTCGTAACAAAGGCGGATTGGTATGGGTCGATTTAAGAGACCGTTACGGCGTGACCCAATTGATTTTTGAAGAGGGTTCCAGTGATCAGGAACTTTTGGACAAAGCAGCCTCCTTAGGTAGGGAGTTTGTAATACAGTCCAAAGGAGAGGTGATTGAAAGAACTTCTAAAAATAAGAAGATTCCTACAGGAGACATTGAAGTTAAAACTTCAGCGCTTAAGGTGTTGAATGCTTCTAAAGTACCTCCTTTCGTGATCGAAGATGAGACTGACGGTGGAGAGGAATTGAGGATGAAGTACCGTTACCTTGATTTGAGAAGACGAGTGGTTCGTGAAAAGCTTCAATTGAGACATCGGATGATGCAAGAGACGCGGAAATTCATGGATGGTGAAGACTTCATGGAAGTGGAGACGCCTGTGCTGATCAAATCTACGCCAGAGGGGGCAAGAGACTTTTTGGTACCGAGTAGAATCAACCAAGGTGAGTTTTATGCATTGCCTCAATCACCACAGACATTTAAGCAATTGTTGATGGTCAGTGGTTTTGATCGTTATTTTCAGATTGTAAAGTGTTTCAGAGATGAGGATTTAAGGGCTGACAGACAGCCTGAATTTACCCAGATAGACTGCGAAATGTCTTTTGTGGATCAAGAAGATATTTTGACGACATTTGAAGGTTTGGTGAAACATCTTTTCGCTACGGTGAAGAAGGTGGAATTGCCTGAGGTGGAAAGAATGACTTTCGCTGATGCCATGAAATATTATGGTAATGACAAGCCTGATTTAAGATTCGATATGAAGTTTGTTGAGCTAAATGAATTGGCTCAAAACAAAGGTTTCAATGTATTTGACGCAGCTGAGTTGGTTGTTGGGATCTGTGCTCCAGGAGCAGGCAGCTATACCCGCAAACAAGTGGATGCCCTGACGGAGTGGGTGAAACGCCCTCAGATTGGTGCCAAAGGCTTGGTATATGTAAAGTGTAATGAAGATGGTACTTTTAAGTCTTCTGTCGATAAATTCTATGGCCAAGAAGATTTAAAAGCCTGGGCTGATAAAATGGGTGCCAATCCAGGTGACTTGATGTTGATTCTATCAGGTGATAAAAATGCTGTAAGAAAGCAATTGTCAGAATTGAGGTTGAAGATGGGAACGGACCTTGGCCTAAGGGATAGGAATGTATTCAAGCCTCTTTGGGTACTGGACTTTCCATTGTTGGAGTGGGATGAGGAAACTAAGCGATATCATGCCATGCACCACCCTTTCACTTCTCCCAAGAAAGAAGACATTCCTTTGCTGGAGTCTGACCCAGGAGCTGTTAGGGCCAATGCTTATGACTTGGTCATCAATGGTGTTGAAATCGGAGGTGGATCCATTAGGATTCATGATCGTGATACCCAAAAGACCATGTTTAAGCACCTTGGGTTTACAGATGAAGAAGCACAAGCCCAGTTTGGGTTCTTAATGGAAGCTTTCGAGTATGGAGCGCCGCCACATGGAGGTATTGCTTTCGGTTTTGACCGTCTTTGTGCTATTTTTGGAGGTAGTGACTCTATTAGGGATTACATTGCCTTCCCTAAAAATAACTCAGGAAGAGACGTTATGATCGATTCACCAAGCCCGATTGCGGATGAACAACTTCAAGAGTTGAGCATTCAACTTGCGCTGAAAAAGTAATAGAAAAATCCATACAAATTAGAAAGGCAGGAATTATTCAAATTCCTGCCTTTTCATTTTTTATCAGTTAGGGGCTTTAGTCCGTTTCTTTGGTCCATTTGATACCACACCCGATGGCTTTGGTGGTTTTGGTCTCAATGTTTTTGTTTTGCAGAAGAGCTTCCACAGCATTTTCGACATAGGCTTCTGAGACAGAATTAGGATCTTGGTAATTGTTGTCGATGGCTCCGATATAGCTCACAACAAATTTATTTTCTTCTTTGTTGAGCAAATAGACATGGGGAGTGCGCATACCCCCATAAGCTTTGATTACTTTTTGATCTTTATCATAGGCATAATCAAAGGGAAAGTCCTTTTCCGAGGCACGTACTTTCATGGCTTCAAAACTATCTCCGGGGCTGATTTGATCGTCGTTGGAGTTGATGGCAATCACGGGGTATCCTCTAGGAGAGTATTCTTCATGGAGTTCAATGATCCTGTTTTCATAGGCTTTTGCGTAAGGGCAGGTGTTACAAGTGAATATTACAATGGCTCCTTTTGCATTTTCCAGTCCACTTAATGAAACTTGGTCTCCACTGACACTTGGGAGTTTAAAATCCATGGCTTGATCTCCTATTTGATAGCCCTGGATTTGGGCAAAGTTGTAAGAATGGCTTCCAATAAAACCAAAGATAAGTACGATAATGATGAAGTTTTTCATGGCGGTTATGGTTTTAGTTTGTTGATCAATGCCTCTAATTCTGATTCATCCAATTCTCCTTCATGAAAGTGGTTTTCTCCACTGGGTTGAACGAAAAGGGTGGCTGGGATAGCACCAGACCAATTGGGATTTATTTTGTCAATCCATTGATTGTAATCCACATCATTGAGCAAGTAAACCGGAGATTTGATGTTCTCTTTTTCTAAAAATGTGGTTACCCTCCCTGGCTTCCGGCCGTCATCCAGTGAAATAAACACTAATTCCACTGACGCGTCATTTTGTCCAATTGCTTCAAAATAAGGCATTTCCTTTACACATGGCGCGCACCAAGTTGCCCAAAAATTATAAACTCGAAGCTTGTTTGATTCTTTGGATTTTAGCTTCTCGAATTCCTCAAAAGAAATGATTTTAAAATTAGGATCTGCAGCTTGATGGGGAGAGAGATTAAAGCCCAAAATTAAAATTAAGCAAACAAATATACCCGTTAGCAGTGGTGTCTTTAATAGCATAAGTCCTTGGTTAACTGTGACTATTATAAAACGTCATTAAAGCAAATTGGTTTTGGTAACAGTCAGTAACCCAAATGATTGCGTTTGAGTTTCTTTTTGAAGTTTTTGAGCAGGTCCTAAGCTAAGTATTCTTTGTTCGATCTGTTGATTTGGGGCTGTATACCAGGTGGCTTCTGATTCCCATTACAATTAATAACTGAGCCAATATATAAGTTCCCATCACCAATACGCCATCGCTAGGTATTGGCTGGAAAAACAAGTCCAAAGCCAATATGCTGTCGGAGACCATAAAAAGCGCAGCACCGAGGAATACCTGAACGAAGCTTTGCAAATTGGTCCTTTTAAACCTTTCCCTGGCTGTAGAAACCATCATGACCATGGCCAAAATATAGATGATAACCGGTGTCTTAAGTTGGTGCAGGTTGTCATTGATGAGAAAATAGACCAGTGTGGCAAAAATGTAAATGGGCAGGTTGTAAAAAAATAGTTTGAGGAAATTAATATTTCTTAGGTTGATTTGGTGGTTTTGGGTCAATTTAAACCCAATGATATAACAAATAATAGCAATCAAGAAAGCGCCCAATCCATAAAGGAATAAGTTAGGAAACAATAGGAGAATATCTCCAGCCAAAGAAAAGAGCAATGCTGCTCCAATCGCCTTTCTAAGGAGACTGTTTTTGATTACTGAAGTGGTGGTCAGAAAATAGATCGCTAAGGATAATAAAATAAGCGGTTTGGTAATGAATCGAAAAGTATCCAGTTCCTGAATGATCATGGCCATATCTGCAAGGCCAGCAATAAGATATAAGTAGAGCCAAATGATTCCTTTTTGCTGCATGAAGTGGTTGGATTAGGGGCTTTTTAGTAGGTGTGAATTAGATAGGTGTATTTGACAATGGACGATGGTGAGTAGTCTACTCATTTAATTTTTCTGAGTTAAGCTTTTGGATTTTCGTCTTTGGAATCTGAAGATAGTAAAAAAAGTTTTACCGCAGTGTTATGGTTTAGAAAAGCTTCGTTTTGTGTTTTAAATGGATTTTTTTGCTAAAAAATGGTATGAAATCGTTTTCATTAATTTTTGATTTGGTCGAAAAACTTAATTCTAAAATTTTATAATTGGTGAATTTATCTAGTTGTTTTGCCCTAAATTGTTGTTATATTTAGAAATAATATTTTAATCTGGTGTTTCGTGAATGTTAAGTTTTGTTGTAAAGCAAGGGGAGAAACTTAACGATTACTAAAATAAAAACATGTAAAAGTCCTATACATTTGTAATGAATTATTATTCCTAATAAAAAACCAGTTTTTCAATCAATTAAGCATATTTATGAGGCAATTATTACTTAAAAAACTCTTTATCTTGACGGTTTTACTGTTTGGAGCAGGAATATTGCATGCTCAGGTAACAACAAGTAGTATTCAAGGTAGTGTAAAAGATGCGCAAGGTGAGGCTCTAATAGGAGCTACCGTAAAAGCCATACATGTTCCATCTGGTTCGATGTACGGAGCAGTGACCAATGTGGATGGTCGTTTCAATTTACCAAATATGAGGGTCGGTGGACCATATACTGTCGAGGTAAGTTATATAGGTTTTCAAGCTCATCAGCTCAATAACATTAGCCTAAGCTTGGGTCAGCCTTATGCTTTGGACGTGGTATTATCAGATGATGAGACAGAATTGGAGCAAGTGGTAGTGACTGCCAGTGGTGTGGATGATTTTAATGCTTCTAGAACGGGAGCTGCTACCAATGTCAGTAACAAGACCATCACGAACTTACCACAGATCAACAGAAGTGTTTTGGAGTTTACCAGATTGACTCCCCAGGCCAGTGGAAATTCCTTTGCCGGTAGAGACGCCAGGTACAACAATTTGCAAGTGGATGGAGCCAATTTTAATAATGGGTTTGGCTTGAGCAGTAATCCATTACCAGGAGGAAGTTCTCAGCCGATTTCACTGGACGCAATTGAGGAAATTACTGTGAATATTGCTCCCTTTGATGTAACTCAAAGTGGATTTACAGGAGCTGGAATCAATGCAGTGACAAGAAGTGGTACCAATACATTTTCAGGCTCCGCTTATTATTTTACCAAAAATCAAGACCTTCAAGGAAGACAAATTGGAGACAATGAATTGGAGAAGGTAGATGCTGGAACCAAAAATTTTGGTTTTAGACTAGGTGGACCAATTATAAAGAACAAACTGTTTTTCTTTGTCAATGCCGAGCGTGAACAGCAAACTGGAGCCAATGCTTCAGGTGCAAACCTTTGGAGACCTTCTACGGATGGAGTAGCAGATCCTGAAAACAATATTGCAAGGACCACGGTTGATGACCTTGAAGCAGTTAGAAATCACTTGATCAATCAGTGGGGTTATGATCCAGGAAGATATGAAGGTTATGCCAATGAGGCAGAGCAAACCAGCACCAAGTTTCTGGCGAGGATTGACTGGAATATCAGTGACAAGCATAAGCTGGCAGTAAGATATAATCAGGTGGTGGGTGATGCTCCTCAGGTAGCCAATGCTACTTCTGGTCCAAGGCCAAGGTCGCCTTTCCCTTCTGGAGCTAGGGTGAGCCAAAACTCCATAGCATTTGAAAATGCCAACTATGGCTTTGAAAATACAGTAAGGTCAATCACTGCTGAACTGAACAGTTATTTTAGCCCAAAAATCAGTAACCAGTTTTTGGCTACCTATTCAAAGATCAGAGATACCAGAACTACACCAAGTGATCAACTTTTCCCATTTGTTGATATCTGGGATGGTGGTGATATCGTGGACGGAGAAAAGGATCCCGGCTCTATTAACTACATGAGTTTTGGTACAGAATTGTTCTCTTATAACAATGACGTCGTTAATGACAATTACTCATTTATCAATAACTTGATTTATGTAGAAGGTAATCATACTTTTACAGCAGGTGCAGCCTTTGAAATCCAAAAATTTGGAAACAGTTATGTAAGGATGGGTACGTCCTATTACAGATACGCTTCTGTGGAAGACTTCTTGACTACAGGAACACCCAACGAAGTAGCACCAACCATGTTTGGATTGACTTACCCTTATGAAGGAATGGATACCTATTCTAGGGTGAATTTTGGATTGGCATCATTGTATGCCCAGGATAAGTTTGCTGCTGGAGAAAACTTGGATCTGACCCTTGGTTTGAGGGCTGAATTGCCGATTTACCTCAATGATCTAACTGCCAATCCTTCCATAGATGAAATCACGCTGTTGAATAAGTATGGCATGCCGAAAAATTACAGTTCCGGTGAATGGCCAAAGTCGAAAATCATGGTTTCTCCTAGAATTGGATTCAACTGGGATGTAAATGGTGATCGCTCATTCACAGTTCGAGGTGGTTCTGGAGTATTCTCCGGGAGAGTTCCTTTTGTATGGTTAACGAATATGCCGACCAATGCAGGTGTCATTCAAAACAATGTAGAGCCAGGTGACTATGAAGATGTAGCGGGATGGATTGGAAATGTATCTTTTCAGCCAGACAGATATTATTATGTAGAAAATGTTCCTGCTGGAGCGGAAGATGTGTTTATCTCTAGTCCTTCAGGGGGAGCTCCTAGTTCTTTTGCTCTAGTGGATAGGGACTTTAAAATGCCTATGGTTTGGAGATCCAGTTTGGGTGCTGATTATGCCATTCCAAATTCTCCGGTAGTCTTGTCAGCGGACCTTTTATATACGAATGATATTAATGGAGTATTCCAGTATGGAGCCAATAGAATTAGGTCAAACAACATCATGAATTATGGTTCTAGCGGAGCACTTGGTGACTATGGAGATACCAGAGAGTTTTTTGCTCCAGGACAGAGCACCGCTTATAATGACGTGATGGGCGGAAACAATGCGACCATCTTGACAAATACAGACGTGAAAGGACGTAGCTTCAGTGCTACTTTTGGAGCGACTATTCCTGATTATAATGGGCTGACTGCATCCGTGTTCTATACTTATTCTGCTTCTAAGGAAGTATCTGCTAACTCTGGATCCAATGCAAGTTCGGCATGGGGGGCGAGTCCGGTGATCAACAGCCCGAATGATCAGATGTTGAACATTTCTGATTTTGCTATTCCTCACCGAGTGGTGGCCAGTGTCAATTATCGTATTGAGTATGCGAAAGCTTTGGCCACGACCATTGGTTTGTATTATAGTGGTTCGCATCAGGGAAGATTCTCTTACACTTACAGTGATGATATCAATAATGATGGTATCAATGCTGACTTGGTTTATTTACCAAGAGATTCAGATGACTTGCCTTTGGTAGATAGTGATTTCTCTGTGGCTGAGCAAAGAGCTGCTTTAGATGCTTTCATCGAGGAGAATGGATTGGATAAATACAGAGGAGAATATCTTCCGAGAAATGCTTTCTTGCTTCCATGGTTGAACCGATGGGATATTAGGGTGATGCAGGATATCTTTACCAATATTGGTGAAAGAAGAAGCACTTTACAGTTGAGTTTGGATATCGTCAACGTGGGTAACTTGCTGAACAGCGATTGGGGTGTTCAGGATCAATTGAATGGTGCAGAGAACTTGTTTAACTTGGCCAATGATACTCCAGAAAGCGGAATTCCTTCATTGACCCTTCAAGAGGTTTCTGGAGAGCTGCCAACTACGCCTTTCAGAAACGCCAGTGGTTTTTCAACTACTTGGAGCATGCAGTTAGGGTTGAGGTTGTTATTTTAAGCAATAGAGCAATAAATTAAATAATTGATGAAGAGGCACCTTTCTGGTGCCTCTTTTATTTTTATAACTAATTTGATTATTTTTTCGTCTATTTACCGAAACCAATATTAACTATTACTCTATGAGACTATTTTTGATCGTATCTTTTTTGATGAGCAGTTTATTGACATATGCTCAAAATGCAGCTGACAAGCTTTATTTACCAGATGAAACCATGGAAGTAACCATTGAAGAGGTCGGGACCAATGTCATCAAGTATCGTCACTTGGGAGAGCAAGCGACTTATGAGATCAGTAAAAACAGGGTCAACAAAATCCAGTTTGCGAGCGGAAGGGAAGAAGTATTTCTATCAGCTTTTAATGATGTCCATTCCATCGATGATTATCAAAAGGTTTACATTAGCTATGTGCCTGAAGATGTGAAGGGCTTATTGGCCAAAGGAGAGGTCTTTGCCAAGGCAACAGGAGTGACGACCCTCTCTAGCATTAACAATGTAAAAAACCGTGCAGTCAAAAAGGCAAAGATAGAGGCCGCTATGTTAGGGGCCAATGTAATCTATGTGGGGAATATGTTTCAGCGTGGAAATCAGTATGGGAGTGAAGAGACTCCAGGAAATTCGACCATGACAAGTATTTCAGGAATGGCCTATAACAGTAACCCTATTAACATTCCTAAGACGAAGGAGTGGGTTGAAAATCAAAAATTTACTTATAGTCACTCCTATAAATTGAACAGGAATGCTTGGGATGCGAAGATCGATGCCAAACCAATTTATGATGAGGAAGGGAATATTAATTTTCTGACCTTTGAGCAGGTAGTGGAGAGAGATGGTAAATTATTTGTGGAAGCCAATTTCAGGGATGCGAGGAGCAAAGAGCTGGAAGTGATTAGGGCAGATAATGAGCAATTAATTCTGATGGAAAGGGATGGAAAGACGATTTATAACTACCTTTTCCTATCAGAAAACGAGGCAAGGATCATCAATGCAAAAAAGGCATTTAGCACGGCCAAGTACTAGTTTAAAAGTGTTATTCACTCAAATAATCCATCATTATTCCTTGGGAAGGCAGCAGGTAAGCACAGGATGATTTTCTTTGGAAAGAATTGAATATTAGGGAGGTAGTTGACAAATCTCCCTAATATGTATTTACTGGACAGTTTACCCAAAACAAGTAAAACGGCCAATGGGCTTAATACCGAAAGAAGTGGAAAGAAGGTGCCTATTAGTTCTTCTGAGAAGGAGCTTTGGGATTTGTTTAGAAAAGGAGATGAAAATGCCTTTGTGATAATCTATAAAAAATACGCCAATATACTTTTCAATTTTGGCTGTCAACTTACAGCTGACCATAGTTTGGTCAAAGATTGCCTGCAGGACTTTTTTATTTACATTCGACAGAAGCGGGAAAGGCTTGGACCTACCGATGCCATCAAACCCTACCTTTTCAAATCATTTAAGCGGAGGATTTTAGCTGACTTAAAAAAACAAAATAAACAGATTGTCAAGGAAAGTGCATTTGACTTTAGGAAGTTTCCAGTGGAGCTATCTTATGAAACGGTATACATTAATCAGCAGTTAGAGAAAGAGCAAATATTCAGGTTAAATGAAGCCCTTCGCCAATTGGATCCCAAAGAGCGCGAAGCCATTTATTATTTTTACTTTGAAGGGCTCAGCTATGATCAGATTGCGGTGATTTTTGATTTTTCCCATGTTTCTTCAGCCAGAAGGTTAGTATACAGAGGTTTGGCTCACTTGAGAAAGTATTTTGTTCTGTATCTGCTCCTGACTTTCTCAGAATTTCGCTCTTAAAAATGCCATTGAATGATCATTTAAAGGGTTTTTGAAAAATAAATAAAATTTTTCCTGAAAACCCGGTATCATTTTCAGAACTGCTCCCTTGTATAAGTAAAGTCAATACAAAAGTGAGCAAGGATCATAAACATATATTTTATCAATTAATAGCCAGAAGGGATTTTGTCGATTGGGTTCATGAACCTGTTGGTGAAAGAAATAGCTTTTGGGAAAAGTGGCTTCAAGAACATGCTGAACAGAAGGATGAGTTTTTGAAAGCAAAGGAATTTGTGGAGCGGTTACACCTGCCACAACACACTTTGGAAGAGGATGAACTTGAAGACCTTCTTAGTCGGGTGGTGGCAGTGGACCACAAACTCGATAAGTCAGCGAATGATTTCCAAAATATTCCCCATTCAAGACAATGGTTAAGAGTGGCCGCTATATTACTTTTTAGCCTGATGGTGGCCCTATTGGCAGATAAAGTGATAGCTCCTTTTCAAGAACAAACCATCCTAGAGGAGGTGGCTTGGAAGTCGGCAGAGAATCCAAGAGGTAGGAAGTCAATTATCGTCTTGCCGGATGGGACCAAGGTGCACCTGAACTATGAGAGTAAATTAAGATTCCCAGAACATTTTAATACAAAAGAAAGAGAGGTAATCTTAGAAGGGGAGGCTTTTTTTGAAGTGACCCATGATGCTTCTAGACCCTTTACCGTTACCACTGGATCACTTAAAACCCAAGTGCTTGGAACTTCCTTCAATGTAAGGTCTGATAAATACACTTCCGATGTCAAAGTATCCTTGGTGACAGGAAAGGTAAAAGTAAGTATCCCTGATTTACCGGATAATATCCTTGTTCCGGGAGAAGAACTTGAGTACCAAGAACAGGAAAAAAACTATTCTAAAAGTGAGTTTGATGTGCAGGCAGTAACAGCCTGGAAAGACGGGGTGATAGTGTTTAAGGATACCCAATTCGAAGCATTTATAGAGCGACTGGGAAAATGGTATGGCGTAGACTTTCAGGTATATGGGGAGACACCAAAAGACTGGAAGATCAATGGACGCTACGAAAACGAAAAGCTGGAGGATATTCTTACTGGCCTACAATTCATGTATGATGTTAAATATAAAATAGATGACAAAAATGTAACCCTAAAATTCTAGCTAAAACCTAAGAGAACCCACTCGTAATAGAATATTAATCAATTAACAACCCAAAATTATGAATGAAAAAATACTCAAATGCCGTTGGTTATGTAGGGTGTTGCTACTAGCCTTTTTGGCCTACTCCAGTCCAATTTTGGCGGTGAATACACAAGGGCACTTTTCTACCCAAATGATGGCCATGAGAAGTCAGGAAAAGGATTTGAATATAATCCTTTCCGTAAACTTCAATGGTGCGGACACCCAGGAGGTCTTTGATGAAATCGAGTCAAAGACCGGATTTAAGTTTGTTTACGATCGTAAGGCTTTGGAGCTTCCCCAACGCTTCACCATCCAAGATAACAATATCAAGCTTTATGACCTGCTGGTAGAAATTTCCCAAAGTTCACCTTTAAGGTTTAAGCAGGTCGATGATCAAATCAATGTGAAAATAGAACAATTGGCCACTGCTCCGGTGGAAGAGATCTATGACATTACCGTCACCGGCAAAGTCACGGATAGTGATGGAGAACCTTTGATTGGAGCTTCTGTATTGGTGGAAGGTACTTCAAATGGCACCGTAACCGACATTGAAGGTCATTACTCCCTTGATGTTCCTGAAGGAGCTACGTTGATCATTTCATATATAGGCTTTAAGAATAAGGTGATTGAGGTCGGGAATCAAACCATCATTGATGTGGTGTTGGAAAGCGATCTATCGGCTTTGGATGAAGTGGTGGTAGTTGGTTATGGAGAAGTAAAGAAAAAGGATCTGACGGGAGCTGTATCATCCATTGGGAACAGGGAACTCAATAGCGTGGGATCAACCAATCCGATGAAAGCGTTGCAGGCAAATGCAGCAGGGGTCAATATCACACAACGCACAGGCTCTGTGGGCAGTGGGTTCGACATCCAGATCCGAGGTGCCAATTCCTTGACTGGTGGAGCTCCACTTTATGTAGTAGATGGAGTAATGACCGATAATATTGACTTTTTGAATCCTAATGACATTGATCGGATTGATATCCTAAAGGATGCTTCTTCCACCGCCATTTATGGCTCGAGGGGATCCAATGGTGTGGTGATTGTCACCACCAAATCAGGAGCTGGAATTCAAAATCAAAAACCTACCTTTTCCTATTCAGGCTTTGTGGGTATCAGGAACTTTACCAATATGCCCAACTTCCTGAACAGCTATGATGCAAGTGTGCAGTGGAACAGGGACAGGCAAGTGACCCGTGATTTGGTCCAAGGAAATCCCATAGTGGATTCTCCAACCTATGGCTTTCCTAATGTAGAAACAGAGGATGGAGGCAACTATTGGGAAGAAGCACTTACCAACAGAAGGGGGACGGACTGGCTGGATGCTTTCTTAAAACCCAGTATTCAGCAGAACCATTTTGTGTCAGCATCAGGTGCATCCGATAAGGTGAGTTACGTGGTTGGTTTTGGCTACCAAGGGGATGATGGTAACGTGGAAGGACAGTGGTACAAGAAATATAATTTCAAGGCCAGTGTAGATGCCAGACCTAATGATATGTTTGCGATTGGCGCTAATATCAACTTGGCTTTTTCAAACAGGGAGTTGATTTCCCGCCAGGGCTATACACAGCAGCTTTTTAGAATGCCTACTTATGCACCTGCTTTTGATGAAGAGGGCAATGTCATCCAATCTCCTATGATTGGTATTTCGGGCAATGTCAATCCATACGCTTTTTTGGAAAGCGGGTCTCAATATAACGAAGAGCAATTCTATGCCATTACCAATTTTTACTTAAGGTTCACGCCAGTAAAAGGAATCACATTCAGTTCTACTTTCTCACCCAATGCTAAATTTGGGAGAACAGGAGAATATTTTGATCGTTTTGCGACAAGGTCCATCTCAGTGGCCAGGATGTGGAATGATAACAACCTTTCATACATTTGGGACAATCAAATGAATATCACGAAGGAGTTCAATGATCATCGAATTTCTTATGACTTCATTCAATCTTCCCAGCTAAACAGGTTGGAAAGTGCCTTTGCCTATGGACGGGATGTGCCTTTCAATTCTTTGTGGTATAATGTCCAAAGTGCTCCTCAAAGAGATGCTACCACTTCCTACAGCAAAAATACCTTACTGTCGTTCACCAATAGGGTAAATTATTCCTACAAGGATAAGTTTTTGGTTACCGGTACCATCAGATGGGATGGGTCTTCCAAGCTTTCCGAAGACAATAAATGGGCTTCCTTCCCCTCTGCGGCTGTAGCTTGGAGAATGACGGAGGAGCCTTTTCTGAAAACCTCTTCCGTGGTCGATAATTTGAAACTTCGCGTCAGTTATGGCTATACGGGAAACAATAATATTCCTGCATATTCTACCCAGTCCTCTCTCAATAGACAGACCTATTATGATTGGGATGGCACCACGGCTGACGGGTTCGTGCCCAATGCTATTGCCAATTCTAATTTGACTTGGGAGCGGACCAGGGAGTGGAACTTTGGAGCAGATTTTGGTTTCTTGAAAAACAGAATCAGTGGTGAGGTCAATGTGTATGATCGTCTTTCTTTGAACTTATTGATGGAGAGAAAACTGGCCATGCCTACTGGATGGGCTTCTATGATTGATAATGTGGGTTCAGTCAGTAACAAAGGGATTGAGTTACAGTTGAAAACGGTCAATATTGAAAGAGGAGATTTCACTTGGGAAACCAACTTTATCTTTTCAAAAAATACCAATAAGATCGTAGAGTTATACGGTAAAAAGGAAGATGATGTGCCCAACAGATGGTTTATTGGACAACCTGTGGATGTGGTATATGCGATGGTTTTCGACGGAGTGTGGCAACGTGAAGAGTTGCCTGCGGCTGATCAACAAGCCCTTGAAGGTACCGCCAAAGTAAAAGACCTGAACGGCGATGGAAACATCGATATTGATAATGATATGACTGTTTTGGGTTCTCCTGCACCGGACTGGATTGGTACATTTATGACGAACTTCAGGTACAAAAATTGGGATCTGTCTGCCACGGTTTATACCAAACAAGGTGTTTTTCTGTACAGCCCTTTCCATGGCGAGTTCACAGATTTTAATAGTAAAGTCATCCTAGATGTACCTTATTATTTGAGGGAAAATCCTATTTCAGAAGCACGCTATTCCAATACCTACCCACAACCAAGTTATACAGGCCAATATTGGGGTGAAGACTCGGAAGATTTCGGTTATCCAGGTTTCAATAAGGATGCTTCATTTGTACGGATTCAGAATATTACCCTGGGTTACAATTTTGCCCCTGGTGCTCTTGAAAAATTCGGTGTTACTGAACTTCGAGTATATGCAAATGCTTTGAATCCCTTCTTGTTTACAAACTATGAGGGATTTGACCCAGAATGGGCGGGTGCTTCCATGTCCGGTGTGGATGCAACCAACACTTCTTATACGGTTTACCAGCTAGGTGCAAATATTAAATTCTAAAATCATGAAGAGCGTAAAATCAATCATATATATCATTGTATTGGGCATAGGAATGACCAGCTGTTCAGGTTTTCTGGATGAAGAAAACCTAGGCAACACAACAGCCCAAAATTATTATGGAAGTCAAGCGGGATATGAAGGTTTGGTGAATGCGGCTTATGCCACCCTGAGGGATGTGTACCAGCCCACTCCTTATGTGTTTTGTGCGGGAACTGATTTGTTCTTTAACGCCCATGCAGAAGTTCCCATAGGCTTGGCCTCCTACCAAACACTTACTCCTGGAAACAGCCAAGTTGAATATCTTTTCAAGACCCTTTACCAAAGTATACAAATTGCCAATATGGCCTTAAGTTATTCAGACCAAACTGAACCTTTTACTGATTTGGAAACAAGGATAGCAGAGGTAAGGACCATTCGGGCTTTCTATTATTTCCTATTGGTACAGAATTTTGGTGATGTCACCTTGGTTACTGACTTAATTAGTGAACCCATTGTGACTTTTGAAAGGGATCCAGCTAGTGAAGTGTACGATTTTATCATTAGTGAATTAAGTGCTACAATTGGGGTTTTGCCGGAAAGTCAGGCAGATTTTGGTAGAGTTACCAAGCGTGTGGCCCAGCATATACTGGCCAAGGTTTATTTGACGAGAGGGTATGATACCACAAATGGCGGTTCAGCGGCGGATTTTACAGAAGCTGCTGCCTTGGCTGATGCGGCCATAGGAGGTCAAAGCCTGAGCTTGTCTTTCGATGAAATCTTTGAATACCAAAATGACAATAATGAAGAAGTGCTTTGGTCGATTCAATACGCTGATGCCTCAACCCAAAATTCTCCAGCGCACAACTGGGATTACGCATGGGGTCCTCTGGTACAAGGAAGCAATGACGGTGTAAACAAGAAAAATGCACTTCACCCGACAGAGTATCTTTTTACCCTTTTTGAGGATAACGACACCCGTTTTGAGGGAACATTCCTAAATATCAAAACCAATCCTTATACCGGTTATCTGTTAAACCCAGATAACAGCCCCGTGGCCTATTATTACCCAAGGACGGCGCAGCAATTGGCCGACACCACCGCTTGGCGAGCGGCCTCTCCGATGAGAAGTGAGACGATCATCTCCCCTATCGATGGACACTGGTGGGACGTGCTGAATCAGGTAGATTTTCCAGCATTGAAGAAGTTTGACAGGGTCCAATTACCGGATATTCGGTATACCCATGACTTGTATTTGGCAAGATTGGGAGAAACGTACCTGATTGCTGCGGAGGCCTATCTTCACGCAGGAAATGCTGGAGAAGCGGTCAACCGAGTAAATGAGGTGAGAAGAAGAGCTGCTGCTCCAGGGACAGAAGCGTCCATGGAAGTGGCTTCTGTAGACTTGGATTTTATTTTGGAAGAACGTGCGCGCGAATTAGCAGGAGAGGGCTTAAGATGGCTAGACCTAAAAAGAACTGGTAAGTTGATGGAATATACCAAAGTGCGCAACCCGGACATCAAGTCCATCAATGATGCGGGCACTGATCCATTTTTGGGAGCAAATGGCAATTATAAAATTTTAAGACCTATCCCGCTTTCTGCTATCGCACTGGATGCAGGGGATTATCCACAAAATCCAGCTTATGAATAGAAATGTTATACAGGGCTGCTTTCAGCCCTGTTTTACCCTTCAATTAGAAATGAAGAAGTGTCATCACTACCTGTTGTTCTTCTTGGCTTTTTTCACATCATTAACCCTAAAAGCCCAATATCCGGAAATTCCTGCTGAGGTTCAGGAGGAGATTGACCAAGAGCAAGCTGAAATCGAAGCATATGTGGAGGCTGCATGGAAAAAGGCTTGGCCAGCGGTGAAAGCTGACATTAGCAAAGGCAAACCATATATCCCATGGGCAGCCACTCCCGGAGATTTACCTCAGGCGAAGATTCCCGCTTTCCCCGGTGCTGAAGGGGGAGGGGCCTTTTCGTTTGGAGGTCGCGGAGGAAAAGTATTTGTGGTGACCAGTCTCGAGGATAGTGGCAAAGGAACTTTCAGGGAAGCTTGTGAAGCTGGTGGAGCAAGGTATGTGGTCTTCAATGTGGCAGGGATTATTGACTTGAAACGACCTGTAAATATCAAAGCACCATATATTACCATTGCGGGTCAGACCGCTCCCGGAGATGGAGTCTGTATTGCAGGAGCATCTGTATTGATCGATACTCACGATGTAGTGATTCGGCATATGCGTTTCAGGAGAGGGCAGACGGATGTTCGTTTCAGAGATGATGCCCTGGGAGGAAATGGGATTGGAAATATCATCATCGATCATGTGTCTTCAACTTGGGGCTTAGATGAAAACATGTCCATGTATAGGCACATGTATGTAGATGCTGACGGTAAGGAGTATAAGCTGCCTACCGTCAATGTAACCATTCAGAATTCAATTTTTGCGGAAGCTCTGGATACCTATAACCATGCTTTTGGAAGTACGATTGGTGGACTGAACAGTACTTTTATGCGGAACCTGTGGGCAAGTAATGTAGCCAGAAATGCTTCAGTGGGGATGTACGGAGATTTTGGTTTTGTCAATAATGTCATTTTCAACTGGTGGTACCGAACCATTGATGGAGGGGATCACCGATCTTACTACAATATCATTAATAATTATTTTAAACCAGGACCGATGACACCCAAGGATGGTCCCGTGGGATATCGGATCATCAAACCAGAAGGAGATCGAGCGGTCAAAGACAGTATCATTCTGGGGAGGGTTCATGTCAAGGGCAATATCATGGAAGGATATGATGCCATCAATTTAGACAATTGGAATGGAGGAGTGCAAGTGGATGGTAAGCCTGATATGACCAAAACATATGAACCGTTTATCCGAGTGAATCAGCCTTTTGCCATGGCCTCGGTGACCATGATGAGTGCTGAGGAAGCTTATGATTTTGTTTTGGAGAATGTGGGTGCCACCCTGCCCAAAAGAGATCCAGTAGATGCAAGAATTGTGAACCAAGTCAGAACTGGGAAGATCAAGTACCGGGAGGATGGTAAAATACATGTTGGTCAGGAGTTTTTGGTAGGTGGGAGTAGAAGGTTAGGAGAGGATTCTTATAAAAAAGGTATCATTTCAGACATTAGTCAAGTGGGAGGGTATCCAAGATATGAGGGAAAACCCTATCAAGATTCCGATCAAGATGGGATGCCCAATGAATGGGAAATCTCAGCCGGATTGGATCCCAACGATCCTTCGGACGCCACCAAGGACCTGAGTGGCGATGGTTACGATAATATCGAAAAGTATATCAATGCCATCCCAATTGATCGCGTGATTGACTGGAGCAATGCTTCCAATAATATAGACACTTTGGCCAAGCGGTATCAAAAGGAATAGCCAAAGCAATAACAAGAAATTCATTGGTTACTTTTTATTATCTGAGGTCTTCTGCTTCGTTGGGTTTTTGGTTAGCTCAATGGGGTGGAAGATTTTTTTATCTTTGTTCTTTTAGAACTTTTAGCTTCAGAACATGAACATCACCTATAGACCCATACAAAAGAAAGATAATCTAGCTGTCAAAGAGTTGATTCAAAATGTTTTTGTAGAATTTGATGCTCCTAGGGAGGGGACAGTTTTTGCTGACCCTGAAATGGAGGATTTATTCGGACTTTTTGAAAAGACGCCGAAATCCATCTTTTATGTAGCCGAAAAAGAAGGTGAAGTTTTGGGTTGCTGTGGCGTTTATCCTACTGAGGGACTACCTCCAAATGTTGCTGAAATGGTTAAACTCTACCTTTCTTCAGGAGCAAGAGGGAAGGGGATAGGCAAGACACTGATGGATAAATGCATGGAGAGTGCCCAGGCTTTTGGTTTCGGCAGCTTGTACATAGAAAGTATTCCAGAATTTGAAAATGCTGTAAAGCTTTATGAGCGGCAAGGTTTTGTTCGGCTTAAAAAGCCTTTGGGCGATACAGGACACTTTACCTGTTCCATTTGGATGCTAAAGAATTTGGGACTGCAGAGTTAAGAGGCAACCGCTAATTTTTCTGAAAGTTGGCTTTTCCATTGTTCCCTTCATACTAGCTTAATTTAGGGGCTTTTCTGAATTGAACAGGGTCAAGCATTTCTTGAAACCTGAATTTATCAGTGGTTTGAGGCTATGGATGGACTTGGTCCTAAGTGGTAGATTGTCAAAAGATTATTGATTATTTTTTAAATTACTGTGACATTTTTAATTGTGTTGCGAATAATAGGGTAAATGAATCTTTAATCAGCAAATCCCATTCCAATTGAAAGATCAGCGATCACTTGAAAAGGACTTTGAGGAATACATCGAGCAGTATCAGGCCATGATTACGAAAGTAGCCAGGGTTTACAGTTTTGATCAGGACAGTCAGGATGACTTGATCCAAGAAATTGTTTTACAGCTTTGGAGGGCATTCCCGAAGTATAGCAAAGAAAAATCCACTTCCACTTGGACCTATCGGATTGCATTGAATGTATCCATTTCCTTTCTAAGAAAAGAAAGTAGCCGAAAAAAGAATCATGGGGATTATCAGCAGCATGCTGACCTATATCAACAGGAATCGACAGAACTGGAAGAGCAGATAAAAATACTTTACCAATTTATAGAATTGCTAAAGCCAACGGACAAGGCGCTGATGCTGTTGTTTTTGGAAGGATGCAAGAATAAGGAAATTGCAAAAATTATGGGGATTTCGGCCAGCTTAGTGTCCACTAAAATCCACCGCATCAAAGAACAATTAAAATCATATTTCGAAACGTTAAAACAATAATATTATGGAATACCAAGAATTATCAGGCATCTGGAAGAGTGCAGGAATGCAAAAAAATCCTTCTCAGAAAATCAACCAAAAGTTGCTTCGAGAAGTAATTGGGCATAAAATAAAGTCCAGTTTTCTGGAGCAGAAACTGACTTCAATATTTGAATTTGTTGCGAATGTCTTATTTGCAGGTTATTTGATTTCTTTTGCTTCCAGCCACATGACGGAAGTTAAGTTTTTAATTCCAGCCTTAGCAATATTGTTGATGACCTTTTTTAACATGGGGTTTGTAGGGCGAAGGCTGTATTTGATATTTAGCATTCAACCGGCATTATCAGTTTTAGATACACAAAAGAAACTGGCTAAGGTCCAGTACATGGAAAAGCTGGAAATGAACTTATTGTATGTGGTCATTCCGTTTTTGTCCATTCCTTTTATGGTGATATTGGCCAAAGGGTTTTTAGGAGTGGATATGTATGCATGGAGTGAGTATCTCTTTCAGTTCTTTCTAGGCAGCATTGTAGTGGCTTTGGTCTTAGTTTTTATTTTGAAGAAGTTTCCTCGTAAAAGCTTGGTGGAGGCCATGGCCTTTATGGAAGAGCTAAAAGAAATGGAAGAGGAAGAAATAGCCTGAGAGGTATAGACCCTTGAGCATTGGTAACGCTTCTTATGGGTACCGTGTAAGTGGACTATATAGGGGAGAGATACGGCTTGAACACGGGATAAACACGGGTTATATATTAAATTGAGATACCATATAGTCTTGCTTGGAAAAATAGATATGATGACCAAAGTACTTTTTAAGGTCAAGTAAGTGCAGGACAGTAAAGTCAAGGTAAAGGCTAAGTTTGTAATACAATCTTTTAAGCAAGGGATTTGGAGGAGTGAACCTCTTACTTATCCCTGTTTTTATCCAAAGAATGAAAAACAATGAAGACCAAACATACCTTACCCCAACCATTTAAAGGGATAGTTCCTCCTATGATTACCCCTCTAAAAGATGAGACCAATCTTGACATTCCAGGCTTGGAGCGCTTGATCAATCACATCATTGAAGGAGGGGTTCATGGATTGTTTATTTTGGGAACAACAGGTGAATCCACCAGCCTTTCCTATGCGCTTCGCCATGAGTTGGTGGCCAGAACATGTGAAATCGTGGATGGTAGGGTTCCGGTCTTGGTGGGGATTACTGATACCGCAGCAATAGAAAGTCTGCGGCTAGCAGATACTGCTGAAAAGAAGGGTGCCTCTGCTGTCGTGGCTGCACCTCCCTATTATTTCAATTTGGGCCAGCCAGAATTGATCGAGTATTATGAATATTTGGTGGAGCGCCTATCCTTACCATTGTTTCTTTATAACATGCCTTCACATACTAAAATTATCATAGAGCCGGATACCGTCAAAACCTTGTCAAAATACAAGGGTATTGTGGGGTTAAAAGACAGCTCTGCCAATAATGCTTATTTCAATAATGTTATGAACAAGATGAAAGGTCGTTCCGACTTTTCATTGTTTGTAGGGCCAGAAGAAATCATGGCAGAAACCGTATTGTTGGGTGCCCATGGTGGGGTGAATGGTGGTGCCAATATGTTTCCGGAATTGTATGTGAAGTTGTTTGAAGCGGCTGAGAAGGGGGATGTTTTGACCGTCAAATCCCTACATGGTATTGTGATGGAAATTTCTTCAAAGTTGTACTCTTTGGGCAACTTTGGTTCCAGCTATTTGAAAGGGATCAAGGCCGCCTTAAACATCATGGGGATATGCAGCGACTATATGGCTTCCCCATTGCACCGATTTAGAGAGGCTGAGAGGGAAAAAATTGCCAATAACCTGGAAGAGATAAAAAGCAAAATGTTGAACCTAAAACATTAGAAAGAAGGCTAAAAAATAAACGTCCTAGGATTCGATTTGGCTATTTTGTCGGAAATGCTAATGGCCAAAAGGCATATACCTAAGGAAAGGTTCATGCTGAATTCTGATCACCAATAATCAATTAACCAGTTAACCGTAGCAAATGCAATTACCCATAATAGATCTTGTCATTTTTTTTGTTTACATGTTAGGCATATTGTTTTTTGGGGTCTCATTTTACTTCAAGAAAGGCCGAACAACAGCGGATTATATGGTGGGAGGAAGGAAGTTGCCTGCTTGGGCCATTGGGATGTCTATATTTGCCACGTTTGTGAGCAGTATTAGTTTTTTGGCTTTGCCAGGTAATGCCTATTTGAGTAACTGGAACAGTTTTGTCTTTAGCCTTTCCATTCCTATCGCGGCATGGGCAGCGGTCAAATTTTTCGTTCCCCTTTACCGAAGTGTAAAAAGTGAATCGGCCTATTATTATCTGGAGACTCGGTTTGGTCCATGGGCAAGAACTTACGCTTCCATATGTTATTTACTTACCCAGTTGGCAAGGATGGGAACCATCCTGTATTTATTGGCCTTGCCTATGAATGCCCTTTTGGGTTGGGATATCGCTACGATTATTATAGTCACGGGAATTTCTGTGATCATTTATGCCTCCATGGGAGGAATTGAAGCTGTAATCTGGACGGATGCCATTCAGGGAATTGTGCTGATCTTGGGAGCGGTGATTTGTTTGGGCATAATTTTGTTTTCCATGCCCGAGGGACCCGCGCAAGTCATTGAAATTGGTCAACAACATGATAAATTTAGTCTGGGAAGTTATGGGCTCAGTCTGACAGAGGCTACTTTTTGGGTGATTTTGATTTACGGCTTATTTATCAATTTGCAGAATTTTGGAGTGGACCAGAATTATGTACAGCGCTATATGAGTGCTAAAACTGAAAAAGAAGCCATCAAATCCACTTGGTTTGGCAGTAGTTTATATGTGCCTGTCTCCCTTTTGTTTTTCTTTATTGGCACAGCTTTGTTTGCCTATTACCAGGTTTTTCCGGAGCTGTTACCTGCTGATTTACAGACAAAGGAGGCCGCAGATAAGATATTTCCTTATTTCATTGTCAATGGACTTCCCAAAGGCCTGACAGGACTTTTGATTGCTTCGATTTTTGCTGCAGGCATGAGTACCATCTCTACCAGTTTGAATAGTTCGGCGACAGTAATTCTTACAGATCATTACAAAAAGTACATCAATCTGAATCCAAGCAGTAAAGATAATTTTAAAGTGTTGACTTTGGCAGCTATTGTAATGGGCTTGATGAGCATTGGAGTTTCTTTGGCCATGACTGAAGTCAAAAGTGCTTTGGATGCTTGGTGGGCCTTATCCTCGGTATTTAGTGGTGGGGTGCTGGGGCTGTTTTTATTGGGGTATTTCTCCAAAAACGTCCAACAATTGGAAGCTGCAATAGGTGTGGTCGTGGGGATTCTGGTGATTGCCTGGATGAGCTTGACCCCAATATTTATTCCAGAAGGTCCTTGGTTTTCATTTAGAAATCCAATGCATGCCAACCTGACCATTGTCGTAGGAACCCTGACCATTTTCTTGACAGGTTTCTTATTGTCCCATTTGCTCAATAAGAAAAAAATCTAAATCAATCTATCAGAATGGAACAGAGTACTTTGAGGTGGCGAAATAATAAAAGATAGAAATAAGCAAAAAATAGATATGAAAGCTAAATTATTATCCAGAACGGTAAAACCAAATACGGGGAAGCCAGTGATTGGGGTATTTGCACCTTGTGATCCACGGATTGATCAAGCCAGTAGGGAAAGAAGCACTAATATTGTGCAGCATGCGGCGGAAGAATTGGCCGGAAAGATTAAGTTGCCAGATGGGACTGCTGCTGAAGTGGTTTATTCTGATGTGCTGATTGATGCCGAAGCACAGGCTGATCAAGTCGCCCGGCAATTCAAGGAGGCTGGGGTAAACGTGTTGGTCTGTGTACCGGATACTTGGTCTTTCCCACAGTTAACGACCATTTCTTTGCTCTCCCATTTCCCAAAGGATATCCCAATTAATTTTACCACAGGAAATAGTGGTACTCGTCCAGGTGTGGTATATACTCATGCTACCTCGGGAGCCATCGCCCAATACGGAAAACTAACCCATATCAATGTAGGGAAGTGGCCAGATTCAGGACAAAACCCAACAATGAGTCCTGAGACCTTAAAGGCTTTGATAGACTGGTGCTATGCCGCTGTGACCTTTCAAGGGCTAAAGGGAAAAAGAGTGGTGGTTTTTGGCCATGATTCCATGGGAATGGAGACCGCGTTACCGCATGTATTGGAAACGAGAAATCAATTCGGATTGGAAATTACCCGCTTGGATATGAAGTTGCTGGCGGACATGCTGAAGAAGGAATCCTACGAAAAGGAAGAGCTGAAAAGATTGAGAAGCTGGTTGGAAAACCATTCAGCAGACCGGATAGAACTCCCAGATGGAGAAAAAGACAGCGAACTGTTAGACCAAAGCCTTGCCTTGTATTTGATCGTTAGGGATTTGATGAAAGAAGTGGATGCTGTAGGTGGAGGCTTTATGAGCCAACTGGAGTGGGGATCCGATGACCGTGGCATTCAACTGCCGGTGGCCGATATCATGGAGTCACTGTTCAACAGTACTTTTGACCATAATGGGCCCAAAGCTGTTCAGCCATTTGCCACAGAAGCTGATGTGCAGGCATTGTTGACCCAATTGTTTATGACTTGGTTATCTGGAGGAAATCCACCTTTGTTTATGGACTTCAGAAAAGTGTGGGACAAGGAGGACATCAGTGAGTTTGCAGCACAAAATGGCTATCAGCCCAAAGGAGATGAAGCTTGGATGAAAAAAGGATTTGTAGATGGTGTAAACTCTGGTTCTGCTTCTTTCAACTGGGCGGCTATGCCGGAAGCAGATGAAAATGAAGTGATGAAAAATATTTCATTCCCAAAAGCGGTGGATTACTTTTATTACTTGGGCAACTCAGTACATTTCAAATCTCCGGGAAATATCAAAGGCTTGGCGGCCAGATTGGCCTATAGTTCTCTGTCAGGGATGTTTTCGATGATCTGGGATGAGGCAGAAACTGTTGCTTTGCCGGATGAGCTGGCACAAAAAATATGTGATGGGGCCAATCCTACATGGCCGCACACTTTTGTGGTACCAAAATATGCCTCCATGACCGAATACAAACAATATGCACCAGCCAACCATTTCCATATGACCTGGGGTCTGGAACCGGCAAGGATGCAATTTTGGATGGATTTTGCCAATGTGCTTTCTGTAGCCCCTTGGCAGGCAAGACCAACATTTATCGAGGGTACCGATCGGCCAATACCCTTATTGTATTTGGTCAATGGAGGAGAAGATGTCACTAAGAAGATGAAAGCCGGAAAGGTATAAATGGATATTAGTCGGCAGACTTTCGGTTTAAGATTTTGGAATTGAATTTTAATATGAACATTAAGGAATGAAGTTGGATGAAGAGTGGCTTGGAGACTTTTTATCCTTCTCATTCTTTAATGAATTTTTCTCAATGCTAAGTACTCTCTACCCCATACTGGTTCTCAGGATACGGCAGGACGGCCATCCTTGGATTTAATTTTAATTTAAGGTTTGATTGCAAATCCCTCAACTCAAAATGACCATGATATTCAACCCTAAGGAAAGTGTTTTTTATATTTTGCTCTTTAGTCTTTTGTTTTCCTGCTCAAAAGAGGAAAAAAGGGAGACAATAGACTATTTTCCACTGGACAGCCTGATGACCAAGGATCAGGTCGGAGCAGATAACTTGCCCGAGGAGATCTCCCCGGTAAAAGCTCCTTTTGCCATGCCTGATTTCAAGAAACCGGTATTTCCAGATTTGACCGTCAATATTTCGGAGCAGGGAGCCAAAGAAGGAGAACTGGTCACTTCGATCATTCAATCGACCATTGATAAAGTAATGGCCCAGGGAGGTGGCAAAGTGATCATTCCTGCTGGAAAATGGAAAACAGGACGGATCAGTCTGAAGAGTAATGTCAACCTACATCTGGAAGAAGGGGCAGAGCTCCACTTTAGTGGGCAGTTGGAAGATTTTAGGCCAGCGGTATTTACTCGACATGAAGGCGTAGAGGTGATGTCTTTGGGGGCTTGTATTTATGCCTACCAACAGGACAATATTGCTTTGACGGGAAAAGGTACTTTGTTTGGCCCTGAAGAGGGACCAGTGAAAGATCAGATGATGACGGAGGATGTGACGGAGAAGTTTGTTCCCGTGGATAAGCCTGTTGAGGAAAGAGTGTATGAAGGGTATAATGGTGAGTCGATCTTTTTGCCCATGTTTGTATCTCCTACGGAGTGCACCAATGTTTTTATCGAAGGGGTGACCTTGGAAAGAACAGCTTTTTGGAATATTGTGCCCGTTTATTGTGATGGGGTGATCATTCGGGGTGTGACGGTCAATTCCGTGGGTATTCCTAGAGGTGATGGCATTGACATTGAATCTTCCCGAAATGTGCTGATCGAATATTCCACCTTAAACAATGGTGATGACTGTTTCACCATGAAGGCAGGCCGCGGCAAGGATGGTATCCGGGTCAACAAACCAACAGAAAATGTGGTCGTCCGTTATTGCCTGGCCAAAGAAGGTCATGGTGGGATTACTGTGGGAAGTGAGACAGCAGGAAAAGTCAAGAATCTTTACATCCATGATTGCGTTTTTGAAAATACAGGTGTAGGAATCCGTTTTAAGACCAGGAGGCCAAGAGGAGGTGGAGGTGAAAATCTTTTCTATGAGCGCTTAAGAATGAACTTACGTCAGACGGCTTTCCGGTGGGATATGCTAGGTCAGGAGCTTTATGTAGGTGATTTGGCCAAAAGAAAACCTCTTCGCGAAGTCAATGAGCTGACCCCCAAATTCAAAGACATTATAATCAAGGATATATTGGTAGAAACTGCTTCAACCTTTATAAACATCAATGGCATTCCGGAATCCCCCTTGGAAAATCTTCATATGGAAAATGTGCGCGTGGAACATAGTCGCCGCTTATTCAATGCTGATGATGCTACTGATTTGACTTTTAGGCATATTAGGGTAAATAGCCAAGATTCACTTATGAAGTTTTTGGATACCCGTAATGTCTTGTTTGATGATGTTGTGTTTCAGGTCAATGGTGGCAAAGTTTATTCACAACTTGAAGGAGATTTGACAGATAATATACATTTTGAGGGTACTCAACCAGTAAAGCCAGAAGGTTGGGATTCTAACTCCTATACAAAATAACCTAAGTAAACCCATTTGTCATGAGCCGATCTATCTTATTATTGTTGATTAATTTTTCTCTTCTAATTCAGCCTCTTACTGCTCAGACAGAAAAACAGGTTAGATGGGGGGAAATCCTTCGCCAGCCTACTTCTTGGTATGGTAGTGATGAGGCCCAGAGAATTGCAGATAATGTCTTGCTGTACCAACATGAAAATGGCGGTTGGTATAAAAACATTGACATGGCTCAGACGCTCTCAGAAGAAGAGCAGAAAGAAATACTGAAGGCTAAAACAGAACCTTCGGGGACGACAATCGACAATGGTGCCACATTTACACAACTCCGTTTTTTGGCTTTGGTATATGATGCCACCAAAGAAAAGAAGTATCAATCTGCTTTTTTGAGGGGGATAGATTACCTCTTGGCGGCTCAATATGAGAACGGGGGCTGGCCACAGTACTATCCGATTCGAAAGGGATATTATGAACACATCACTTACAATGATGGGGCCATGATTGGCGTGATGTCTTTACTTCGGGATGTTTCAGAAGGAAATGATCCCTATGATTTTGTTAAGGTGTCCATCCGAAAAAAGACCAAAGCGGCCGTTGATAAAGGTTTGGGGATCATCTTGGATACGCAAGTAGTCCTGGATGGTGAGTTAACCATTTGGTGTGCTCAGCATGACAAGGACAGCCTGGAGCCTGCCAAAGCCAGAGCATTTGAGTTGGCTAGCTTGAGTGGGGCAGAAAGTGTCAATATCGTTCGCTATCTGATGCAGCTGTCTGATCCCGACCCAAGGGTGATAAAGGCCATAGAGCATGCGGTAACATGGTTTGATACCCATAAAATTGAAAATATGGAAATTAAAAAAGTGAAAGATGAAAACTTGGCAAAAGGTTACGATCTGATGGTGGTGGACAAACCGGGAGCAGCACCACTTTGGGCGAGATTCTATGACCTGAAGACACAGCAGCCTATTTATGTAGGCCGTGATGGCGTAAAAAGGGATCAACTTAAAGATATTGAATACGAGCGTCGCGTGGGATACAGTTACTTGGGGAATTATGCCGAAAGGTTATTGGAAAGAGATTATCCAATTTGGAAGTCAAAGTGGATGGAGTAATCTATTCAGCAAAAAATGGGTGACGGTTATTTGCTTTTTTAACTGGCAGGTTTTCAGGACAGCAGGTAAGTACAGGGAGGTTTTTTTTGAGGTTAAGGTAACTTTGTTTATGCTACTAAAACCCAATAGCTATAAGTTTTTGGAATGGTAGCCAAGCTGGATGATCTGTAATCAGATTGTGGCGTAGAGGAATAAAGATCTGAAACAAAACCCAAAAGCAATGAATTATGAAGGATTAAGTGACGGCCAATTATGGATGCTGATTTCTGCTGATGATCGGAAGGCTTTCGGCTATTCTTTTAAGTTGTACTCAAAGGATTTGTTCAGATATGGTCGCAAATTTACAGAAGCCAAAGAAGTGATTGAAGATGTCATTCAAGATGTTTACCTAGACCTTTGGAACAAAAGAAAAGGCACTCAAATTCAACAGTCCATAAAGTTTTATCTATTTACGGCTTTCAGAAGAGAGATCATCAAGAGACTTTCAAAACTACGTAAGCAAGAATCGATGGATTATTTTTCTCCAGAGGCATTATTGGAGGCTTCTTATTTGGAAGGACTGATTAAGCAGCAAGGAGAGCGAGAATCCAATCAACGGTTACACAGTGCCATTCTTCGCTTGTCCGAACGTCAAAGGGAAGCAGTTTACTTACGCTATTTTGCTGATTTGAGCAATCAAGAAATTGCTAAGTTGATGGGAATCAGTGTGGAATCAGTTTACAACCTTATTTTCAAATCGATCAAACTGCTAAAAGGAGTGATGGTAAACGACGTGCAGTATCAATCAAAATAGTTGTTGATTTCTCAATAGTAGTTATCCAATGTTATTTTTTTATTTATTTTTTGATCAAATAATTATCAATACTGTAAAAGTTGATTTTTTTCTAAAATACTTGATGAGATTATCGCAGTCGTCTCCCCTTATAGATAGATAAAGGGAGAAGATTTGAATAAGCAATTTGAACATATAGAAGATTTTTTGGAAGATAGCTCTTTCCGGAGCTGGGTTTTCAGCAAAGGAACGATGAGAAGTTTGTTTTGGGAGACTTGGCTAAAGGATAATCCTAACAAATCGGAAATGTTTTATGAAGCCAAGGAAATACTCTTGGCATTGGACGAGGAGGAGGAAGACTGGGATGAGCGTGATCAAATTCACCTGTTTACCGCGATCAGTGCACAAATAGATTCACCCCAGGTAGAAAATACTTCCAGTAGGATTTCGGAAAAATATACAATAAACCGACCTCGCTTCATCTGGTTAAAAGTTTCCATGATTCTTTTAGTCATGGTGGTAGGAGCAGTGCTCATTGGTAGCGCAGGGCTATTCTCCGTTGAGGAAAACATGCCTAAAGAGGAAGTAGCATGGATCAGTAAGTATGCCCTTCCGGGAGAAAAGAAAAAAGTTCGGCTTCCAGATGGAAGTACTGTAATTATGAATTCTGCCAGTGAACTCAAATATATGACAGGCTTTGGAGAGACTCATAGAGATATTTTTCTTGATGGAGAATCTTTTTTTGAAGTGGCCAAGGATACCGTTTTGCCATTCAGGGTGTATGGTGGGGATTTGATGACAGAAGCAGTAGGGACTGCTTTTAATGTGAAGGCTTTCGCTGGGGAAGGAACCCAAGTGAAGTTGGTAGAAGGTAAAGTAAAGGTGGAATTAAAAAGGGTGGATCAGGCCGAGAAAGATCGGGTCTATTTGACCCGAGGAGAACAAGCATTTGCCTCAGAGGAGGCTTTTACCAAAGGTAAATTTGATCTGGAAAAAGCGCTCTTATGGACTGAAGGTACTTTGTCCTTTGATGATATTCCATTTAAAGAGGTGATAACCTCTTTGGAAAGATGGTACGGAGTAGAGATAGCCGTGGAAGGAAAGCAATCTTCCTTGCAAAAGGTTTCCGGAGAATTCCACAAAGATAATCTGGAAAATGTGCTGAAAAGCATTGCCTATTCATTTCATTTTGATTTCAGGATACAAGAGAAACAAGTTTTTATTCAGTTTAACTAGCATTAGTCAGTATGATAACCTAACCCAAAACAACAATTAGTACACAATGAATTGCTGTTCCAGTCATGGTTTTCAGAGGCCATGAGCTGGAGAGCGAATTAACAATTAACCAAAAGACCAATGATTATGAAAAAAAAATTATACAGCCTTTATAAAGCCAGCAGGTTTTGCTTGATTGGGCTTGTAATACAGGTATTCTTGCTGAATACACTGTATGCCAATGGTATAGGAAACCAAAGTCCTAAGGACCTGAAGGAAGTGATGGTCACCCTGAGTTTGGAGGATGCCTCACTTGAAGAACTTTTTGCCAAGCTAAAAGAGAAGACAGATTTTTCCTTTGTATATGACAAAAATGTGGTCAATCAAAAACCTCCCGTAAGTATTCAAGCGAAAAATGAGTCACTGGAAAAAATATTATACCAAGTGGCTGCTTCACATGGGCTCTCATTTCAGCAGGTGAACGACAGGATCAGTGTGAAATTAGCCCAACAAAGCGTACCAGAAGTGGTGAAGGCAGTGGCAAGAGTTAAAATCACCGGAAAGGTACTTGATGAAGAAGGAGAGCCGCTTCCGGGGGCAGCAGTAACTATTTTAGGCTCCAACAAAGGCACGGTGACAGATGCAGATGGTAATTATTCCATTGACGCGGATGAAGGGGTTACTTTGCAGTTTTCCTTTATCGGATTTGAAAAGAAGCAAGTGGTAGTGGGGAACCAAAGCACCATTGATGTTACATTGATTTTGGACGACAATTCACTGGAGGAAGTTGTTGTAGTGGGGTATGGAGAGTTAAAGAAATCTCATTTGACTGGTGCGGTGGAGACCATTGATGCTTCAGAAATTGAAGATCTTCCAACTGGTGATATCAGTTCAGCCTTAGCAGGAAGAATCCTTGGAGTAGGGGTAAGTGGAGGAAATACACGTCCAGGCTCACAAGCTTCGATCCGATTGAGAAACCCGGAATCCTTGGCGAAAGATGGTAACAGCACTGCACCTCTGTATGTCATAGATGGAATTATCCAGATTGCAGCGGATGGCAGTAATGATGCGACAAGATTCAACAACCTTGATCCTGCAGAAATCGAAAGCATTTCCTTTTTGAAAGATGCTTCAGCAGCCATTTATGGATCAAGAGGAGCAAATGGTGCTATCATTGTCACCACTAAGAGAGGTGGAGATGGCAAGCCAAGGTTTAGCTATAGTGGTTCCTATGGTGTCAATGACGAGGCTTATAGAACCAAGATGCTCAGTGCTTATGATTTTGGAATGTATTATAACATTTTGAATGGCCCTTATGGAGCGGATGCCAATGCGGATGACTCCGATCGATTTTTCTCGCAAGATGAGCTAGACTATTTCAGGACCATTGATTACGATTGGTTGGATGATGCCTGGTCTTCAGCTTCTACTCAGAGGCATAATTTAAATGTGAGTGGTGGTACTTCAAAAGCTAGTTATTTTGCCAGTGCTTCTTATTTCACACAAGATGGTAACCTCAGTACACTGGACTATGACCGTTGGAACTTTAGAGCTGGTGCCGATATTCAGGTTATGGACAATCTAAAAGCGGGCCTTCAGGTAGCCGGTTATTATTCAGACCGAACTAAAACATTCAACAAAATAGGTGGTGAAAATGACGAAAACGATTATAAAAACCTGCTATTAACACCACGTTATATTCCTCCTTATGTCAATGGCTATCCCGTGGATCTGCCGAGTGGTGGTACAGGTGATTACCACTTTTTCGAAATTCAAGAGTTGAATAATTTGGCTACAAATAGAGATCAGAATATGAGTGTAAACTTATATGCTGAATATGAAATGCCATTCTTGGAAGGCTTGAAAGCTAGGGTGTCATATGGTAGGAACATGGGAAGTGGAAGAGGTACACAAGTAGGTACAAGATACATTTTGTATGAATTTGATAGATTAGGAGAGAACGGGCATATTTATGATGGAGCTGAAATAAGCTCAAACCGTGAATATAGAAATGGAGACAGACTTTATTATTCCAACCAAAACTTCCTGTCTACCCAATCAAACTTTACTTTAACCTATGCTCAGGACTTTGGATTACATAGTGTAAATGGGCTTTTCAGTATAGAAAGAGCAGAAGCTGAGTCTTCTCAGGAAGATGTGTGGAAAGAAGAACCTACTAGTTTCACCAATGGACAGTTTAGTACGGCTTTTGGTAATATCGACGGAAGAACGACCGGTTCTGAATCTGGATCATTAGGCTATGTAGGTCGGGTAAATTATAGTTATGCAGATAAATATTTAGCCGAGTTTTTATTCCGCTCGGATGCTTCCACGAAATTTGCACCAGAAAACTATTGGGGTAAGTTTTACTCCCTGTCAGCTGGATGGATTATTTCCAATGAAGATTTCTTTAATTCATCCTGGATAGACTTTTTGAAATTCAGATATTCTGCAGGTATGCTAGGTAGAGATGAGATGAGGGCATGGCAGTGGAGACAGCGTTATACCTTCCAAAACGGTAAAGGTGGAGTGTTTGGCGGTAATTCAGATGCTTCAACCGGAATGAAAATGGAGGCTTCTCCTAATAGGGATGCTACATGGAGTGATGAGTTTAAAAACAACTTTGGTATTGATGCCAGATTCATGGAAGAAAGGTTGTCAGCTGTTTTCGAAGCGTATTATAATAAAGAGACCAATAAGTTGATGGAAAGAACCGGTAATGTGCCGGTAACTGTAGGAGGTACGGTAGCAGCAGAAAACTTCGGGGAAATCAATTATTATGGCTTTGAATTAGGCTTAGGTTGGAGTGACAGTAAAGGAGCCTTCCGATATGGTATTGACATGAGATATGGAAGGGCCAACAACAAGGTGATTGTAGGGAACTTCAATGATATAGACGCTTTATATCCTTGGAGACCTAGTTCAGGTCAACCAACTGACCTTGGCACTTGGGGATATGATTACTTGGGTATGTTCAAAACACAGTCAGACATCGATGCTTACGTAGAGCAGTATGATATTCAGCAAGTTTTTGGTACAGTAGCGGATCAGCTAAAGCCAGGAATGTTGTACTACAGAGATATCAGAGGGCCGCTTCAGGCAGATGGTACATTTGCCGGTCCTGACGGGATCATTGACGAAAATGATCAAATCCAATTGGAGAAACCAAATGCGAGCCAAGGTATAGGTACCACATTGAAGCTAGGTTATAAGGGCTTTAATCTAAATGCAGTGATTTCCACACAGTGGGGTGGGTGGTATGAATACGATGCCAGAAAAGCGATGCACCAAAATATCAGTAGAACTTATCAAAGTGTACCTTCCTACTGGGGAGATATTTATGATCTGGACCTGAATCCAAATGGTGAATTTCCTAACCCTTATTGGAGCGACATCAGTTTGACACCTAGATCAGAATTTTGGAGAATCAACAGTTTCAGAATGTTTATCAGAAACATAAATGTAAGCTACAGCATACCCAAACACATCGCTGAGAAGCTTAAAATCAGCAATGCAAGGGCTTTCTTAACTGTTCTTAATCCAGTAAGTTTCTACAATCCTTATGGATACAAAAGCTCTGTAGGTGGTGCATGGGACAGCTACCCAGTGTTAAGGACCTATTCTTTGGGGCTGAACCTTTCCTTGTAAGCTTATTTGAAACCCGAAATATTCGACAGATATGAAAAAGATAAAAAATATATGGAGTTTGGCACTGGTGTTTTTGGTGCTGTCCGCATGTAATGATGATTTCTTGGAAGAGAAATCAGATTTAACAGGGGTGAATGAAGAAGTTTTCCAAGATCCCAATATGGCGCAAGCCTATGTGGATTATGTGTACTACTTGTTCTCACCAAGCAATAATGGCAGGAACTTGATCTGGGACCTTTTTGGTGGATTTGAATTCTCCAAGAATACCGATGAGATGCCTGGTCGAAGTGCCATCAACCAAGAGTATGCCCAGATTTCTTATACCGAAGACCATGCCTTGGAATACTTTGGTGAACGCATGAGTACCAGTATAAGAAATAATACATGGACTAGGATGAAGCAGATCAATATTTTCTTGGATGAAATCGATCAGCATGGATTGCCAGAAGATGTAAGAAACGAGTTGAAAGGACAGATGTACTTTTGGAGAGCTTGGCAATATTTTGATTTGGTAAAGCTGTATGGTGGCGTGCCATTAGTGTTGGAGGCCCAAAATCCGATTATTGCGGATGCAGCCGAAACAGAAGTACCAAGAAGTTCTACCAGTGCCTGCATCGAGCAGATTGTGGCAGATTTGGACATGGCGATGGAGCTGTTGCCAGGAAGATGGCCTGATGAGGATTGGGGCAGAATCACGAGTGGCGCTGCGGCAGCCTTCAAGAGCCGTGTGCTCATCGCTTGGGCTAGCCCGCTTTTCAATAGAAATGACGACCAGGCCAGGTGGCAAATGGCCTATGAAGCTGCCACGGAAGCAAGAAATCTACTGGAATCCAATGGTTTCGGGTTGTACATGGAAGGAAATTTAGAGAATGGTGAAGCTTGGGAAAAGATGTGGTTTGAGGAAGTAGGTAATCCAGAAGCGGTGATGATCTATGGTTTTAACAATGGAACTTCTGATCAAACTAGGAAAAACAATGGTTGGGAAAATGCCTGCCGTCCAAGAAACCTAGGTGGTGGAGGTAGAATGGAACCTACCATCCAGTTGGTAAATTCTTTCCCCATGGCAGATGGCCGTCCAATAGGCGAATCTCCCAACTATGAATACGACCTCAATCATTTCTACAAAAATAGGGATCCAAGGTTTTATAAAACATTTGTGTTCAATGGAGGCTTATGGCCCTATCGAGAAGATGAAAATTACAGACATTGGACTTACAGGTGGTATGGGAATGCGGGTGATGAAACGCCTAGCAGAACGACTGAAACCCAAGGTGCCAATGCAAGTGGGATTTATATGAGAAAGCAGAACAATCCCAATGCTTCAAGTGCAGACAATTTTACTGTAAGTGGTACCGACATTATGGAAATCCGATTTGCCGAAGTGGTTTTGGATATCGCTGAAGCAGCCATCGGAATTGGCAATATTCAAGAAGGGCTGAATGCCATCATGGAAATCCGTGAGAGAGCTGGTGTAGAAAATTTAGACGGTACATTTGGTTTAGGAAGTGGATTGAGCCAAGACCAAGCTTTTGCCAAGGTATTAGAAGAAAGAAAAGTGGAATTTGCCTTCGAAGGCAGAAGGTTCTGGGATTTGAGGAGATGGTTGCTGATGGATGACACCTACGGCACTGCTCAGCGTTTAGGGCTTGAATCCATCAACGGGATGAGAAGAATGGGTATTTATGTGGTAGTCAAAGATGGGGCAGGTAATTCTTATGCAGGCGGACCTGATCCGTTGGTAGCTGATGAAGATGGTAATGCCATCATCATTGACCGATCTCCAGAAGAATATCCTGTCGGTATCGAAACCGAAGAGGAATACTTGGACTATTTGTATGACAATTATTTCGAAGTGCAGATTAAGGATGATTTGGACCCAACCAATGACAATTGGACTTTCCATTGGTATCCAGAATATTACTTCTTTGGCTTGAATGAAAATGTATTGAGTACTTCTCCATATCTACAGCAAACAAAAGGCTGGAACAGCATGAATGGTGAGGGTACTTTTGATCCGCTTGCAGAATAAGATAATAAGAATGGTTTGATAAAATTAAAGCCTTCCCTCGCCAGAAATTTGGTTTGAAGGGAAGGTTTTTTGCTTTGTGAATCAAGAAAACGAAAAGTGGAGGATTGAAGTTTACAAGGAGATGGCCTTTATTACTGGTGATGGAATATTGGGATTCAATAAAGGTAAGCCAGATGGGTTTTAATGGCCTCCTATGTCTTTTGTCATATTATAATGCTCCTCCTTAACCACATAACATCCCGGATCATCCATCTCTTATCCCAGTCCAGTTTGATGCGTAGTGATGGTCAATTGATTAAATAATAAATTGATGTCATACACTCAAACCGTGTTTTAGAACTATAAAATTACCATAACCAAAATGATCAAAGGATTATTAACAATAGCCTTGGGCTTGGCAACAGTATCGACAGCCTTTGCCCAATATCCAAAAGTACCTGCAGAAGCCAGGGCAAAATCAGACTCTATCATGTCTGCCAATCAAAAGCTATCTGATGCAGCATGGGAAGAAGCTTGGCCGACAGTTTTAGCAGAAATGGAAGCGGGAAAACCCTATGTACCTTGGGCTTTTAGACCGACAGATTTACCGCAGGCTGCTATTCCAGCATTTCCCGGTGCTGAAGGAGGTGGAATGTACAGCTTTGGTGGACGGGGAGGCAAGGTCATCACAGTGACCAGTTTAGAAGATAGAGGACCAGGTACGTTCAGGGAAGCCTGCGAAACTGGAGGAGCCAGAATCATTGTCTTCAATGTAGCTGGGATTATTCACTTGAAATCCCCTTTGATCATCAGGGCTCCTTATGTGACCATTGCTGGGCAAACGGCTCCTGGAGATGGGGTTTGTGTGGCAGGAGAGTCTGTATGGGTCGATACCCATGATGTGGTGATCAGACACATGCGCTTCAGAAGGGGAGAAACTTTTGTGGGTCGGAGAGATGATGCGATTGGCGGTAATCCAGTGGGAAATATCATGATCGACCATGTTTCTGCTAGCTGGGGGTTGGATGAAAACATGTCCATGTACCGACATATGTACAGTCCGGGCGGGGACTATAAAGAAGAAAAAAGAGGGACAGTGAACATCACTATCCAAAACAGTATTTTCTCTGAAGCTCTAGATACTTATAATCACTCTTTGGGGAGTACGCTTGGAGGCGAAAACTGTTCTTTTATGCGGAATCTCTGGGCCAATAATGCCGGAAGAAATCCTTCTATTGGCTGGAATGGGATTTTTAATTTTGTGAACAATGTGGTGTTCAACTGGAGCCATAGGACTACAGATGGTGGGGATTATATGGCCAAGTATAATATTATGAACAACTATTACAAGCCAGGACCCATAACCCCTAAAGATGAACCTATTGCTTATCGAATTTTGCGACCAGATGCGGTGCTTTCCCGTTTGGATACACTTGTGTGGGGAAGGGCGCATATCACAGGAAATGTGGTTGAGGGCTTTGACCAAGTATCAGCCAATAATTGGGAAGGTGGAGTACAGTTAAATGGAAAAAAAGGAGAGATGAGCTTGGAAGATGCCAAGTATTATTTCCCCAGAATCAAATCCAATACACCTTTCCCTATGCCTGAAATGACCATTCTGCCAGCAGAAAAGGCCTATGATTACGTGTTGGAAAACGCTGGTGCTACTTTACCCAAAAGAGATCCGGTAGATGAAAGGGTGATTCGAACTGTCAAAACAGGTAAGCCTGAATATGTCAAGGGTCTCAATCCAGAAGATTATTATCAGTTTGAGCACAGAAGATTACCAAGGGACGCCTATAAAATGGGCATTATCACCGATATTTCCCAAGTAGGTGGTTATCCTGAATACAATGGTAAACCTTACACAGATACAGATGGAGATGGCATGCCGGATGCTTGGGAGAAAAAGAATGGTTTGAATCCCAATGATCCGTCAGACGCGAATGGAGACCTCAATGGTGATGGCTATACCAATATTGAAATGTATATCAATGGTATTGATCCTTCGGTCCAAACAAACTGGAGGGACTTGGCCAATAACCATGATACCTTATCAGAAAATGGATTAGGTAAATAAAATACTTTGGAAGAGGCTTCGAAGAGTTTATTGTCCCGATTGGGAGTATGAGCTTGTCGAAGCCTTTTCTATTGAACTTACTTTAGAGCTTCAAAAGAGAAATAGGGTAAATTTCGATCCCATCGAAGGCTGACATTTTTGGGTTTGAACGGGGCGAAAGATTCAAAAACTATAAGAAAAATATCGCTTGGCTTACTTTTTTACGATGAGAGGGATCACAGGGTTGTTTTGAAAAGCAACTCCTACCCATTACTCTGGATTTATATTTTCTCCAACCAAAACATATCCCATTTCGGTAGACTATTATCCCTATTCGACTCGCTAAAAGGACTTTCAGCAGGATAGTTCAGGAAGGTTCTCTACCTTTAGTAACTAACTTTACATAAGCAATTTAAGGTGAGTCCCAGGCTATACGCGCAATCAGCCTGAGGACTTACTTTAAGGCTTTAGAAATTAACAATGAAGGCTGGAATAATTTTACAGCTCCATAGAACCTAAATTAACTGACCATGTTTTCGAACAAGAAGTCACTGAGGCAAAAGCGGTTGGGACTTGGAATACTTACCGTCTTTTTAAGTCTCCAAGCCTTTGCCCAATATCCTGAAATACCCCCTGCCATGCAGGCTAAAACAGACTCTATCATGGCTTTGGAAGAAGCCAGGTTAGAGGCAGTTTGGAAAGATATTTACCCAACCATCCAAAAGGAAGCGAGCCAAGGTAGACCCTATTTGCGCTGGGCTTCTTATCCCAAAGATTTTATGAAAGCCGATATCCCTGCTTTTCCAGGTGCAGAAGGGGGCGGGGCTTATACTCCTGGAGGTAGAGGAGGAAAAGTGTATGTGGTGACCAGCCTTGCGGATAGTGGACCCGGTACGCTCCGGGAAGCCTGTGAAGCAGGAGGAGCGAGAACCATTGTGTTTAATGTAGCTGGGATCATCCAATTGGAAAAACCAATCAGTGTCAGGGCTCCTTATGTGACCATCGCAGGACAGACAGCACCTGGAGATGGGATTTGTGTGGCTGGTGAGACTTTTGCAGTGGACACGCATGATGTCATCATCCGTCACATGCGCTTCCGAAGAGGAGCAACAGATGTCACCAGAAGAGATGACGCCTTAAGCGGTGATCCTATGGGCAATGTGATTATTGATCATTGTTCCGTGAGTTGGGGTTTGGATGAAAATATTTCCATGTACCGAAACATGTTTACGGCCAATGAAAACTCCAAAAGAGAGAAATTACCGACGGCCAACATTACCATTCAAAATACCATTTCATCTGAAGGCCTGGACACCTATAACCATGCTTTTGGGAGTACCATAGGAGGTTTGAACAGTACTTTCATCAGAAATCTATGGGCCAATAATATTTCCAGAAATCCCTCTGTGGGAATGTACGGGGATTTCACCTTTGTGAACAATGTGCTCTTCAATTGGTGGAACCGCTCGGTGGATGGAGGAGATTATCGGTCCCTTTTTAACATCATCAACAATTATTATAAGCCAGGGCCGATTACCCCTGTAGGAGAGCCGATCAGTTATAGGATCATCAAGCCGGAATCTGGTTACTTGGACCCAAAGACTTTTGGGCGGGCCTATGTTGAAGGTAATTTTGTGGAAGGAAACCCTGCTGTATCTGCAGACAACTGGAAGGGAGGTGTTCAGCCTGGGGATCTAAGTCCGGAAGAGCGTGAGGCACACTTTGCCTACATGCGTCAAACCAAACCCTTTGAGATGGCTCCATTACGCATTCTATCAGCCAAGGAAGCTTATGATTTTGTGTTGGAAAATGCAGGGGCTATTTTACCTAGGCGAGACGCCGTGGATCAGAGGATAGTCCAGCAGGTAAGAACTGGAAAAATCAATGCAAAAGAAGGCTTGGAGGTGGAAATTGGTCAAGAGTTTATCCATCGCAGGCTTCCGGCAGATTCTTACAAAAAAGGAATTATCATGCACCCTGATCAAGTGGGAGGTTATCCTGAATATCAAGGAAAAGCCTATCAAGAGAGTGACGGTGACGGAATACCGGATGCATGGGAAAGAAAGTATGGGTTAGACCCCAATGATCCTTCGGATGCCAATGGAGACCTCAATGGTGATGGATATACCAATTTGGAAAAGTACCTCAATGGAATTGACCCAAGCAAAAAAGTAGATTGGACGAAATGGGAAAATAATAAGGACACTTTGCTGGAGTTGGCCAAAAGGGAAGGCGGATTATTGCAGTAATAGCGAGTTGTACACAGTAGGTGCCATCCCTAATACTAGGAGTTGAATTGAGTATCCCTTCTTGAATAATATTGGGAAAATTGAAATCAAAAAATTAGCAACAATGAAAAATAACATAAAATCCCTGTTTGTAACCACATTGATCATGGTAGGCATCATCAGTTTTGCCCATGCCCAAAAATTTGATCCTGAATACGTCAAAGTAACCAATGAGCGGGCACGAAAGATCGTGGATAATATGGGCATTCAAAGTCCAGAGAAAGCGGATAAAGTTACTGGCTATATTGCAGAACAATACAGGAATCTCAGCCTGATTCATGATGAACGTGATAAAAAGATTGAGGCAGCTAAAGAAAATCTTGAGGGAGAAGAGCAGCAAAAACTAACCCAGAAAGCGGAGAAAAAAGCCAATAAATCCATGAGCAAGCTGCATAAAAAATACCTTGCCCAATTGTCCTCTGAATTGACGGATGAACAGGTAGAGGAGGTAAAAAATGGGATGACCTATAATGTGGCACCCAATACTTTTAAGGTTTATCAAGAAATGGTGCCAAGCTTGACCACAGAGCAGCAAGACAAAATATGGGATTGGCTAGCAGAGGCCAGAGAACATGCGATGGATGCAGGTTCCTCCCATGCCAAGCATGCTTGGTTCGGAAAATACAAGGGAAGGATCAATAATTACCTTTCGGATTTGGGAGTTGACTTGAAGCAAGCAGAAAAAGAAATGTTTGAACGGAAAAAGGCAGCAAGCAATCAGTAAAGGAAAGAAATATGTTAATACATAGTTATATGGGGTTTAATTTTCAAAGTTCGGGGAAGTTTGTTTTCCCGAATTTTGTTGTATTCACCTTATTGATTTTTTGGAGTCAGGTGGTGCTTGGCCGGCAGGATGAAAACCCAATTAATTATAAAGACGGAAAGCTTCATTATGAAATAGCTGAAAATGGTGATCGGATTCCTGACTTTTCTTATTGTGGTTACAAAGCCAGTGAAAAGGAGATTCCTTTAGTTCCTGTAAAAGTGGTCATTTCCCCCGGAAAAGGTGATTTTACTCAAAAGATTCAATCTGCTTTGGACTATGTGGGCCAGTTGCCAATTGATGAAAATGGCTTTAGGGGGGCTGTCTTATTGGAAGAAGGACTTTTTAAAGTAGCTGGACAACTACAGATCAACCAATCTGGAGTGATCTTGAGGGGAAGTGGTACAGATGAGAATGGGACTGTGTTGTTGGGAACCGGCAAGACCAGGGAAACCCTTATTCGACTTTTGGGCAAAGATGACAGGATTTTCGGAGATACCTTGAAAATAAAGAGTTCCTATGTACCCATAAATGCATCTGAAATGGCGGTTGAGGGGAATGTTCAGTCAGGGAGTGCTGTTATGGTGGTCAGGCCATCTACCCAGGAATGGATTGACGAATTGAAGATGAATGAATTTGGTGGCGAAACAGGTTGGATCGGATGGAAGCCTGGAGGGCACAACTTGTATTGGGACAGAATAGTAGAAAACAGTGAGGGTGGTGAATTGAGATTAGATGTTCCAATTACCAATAGCCTGGATCAGAAGTACGGAGGGGGGTATTTGGTTACTTATCAGTGGCCCGGAAGAATTGAAAATGTGGGTATAGAAAATTTGACCTTGCAATCCACTTTTGACGAAGGAAATATAAAGGACGAGGATCACCGTTGGTCTGCGATTTCACTTGAGAATATTCAAGATGCTTGGGTTAGAAAGGTCAATTTTCGACATTTTGCAGGCTCTGCTGTAGCAATATTTAAAACTGGTAGAAGGGTAACGGTAGAAGATTGTCAATCATTTGACCCTATTTCTGAGATAGCAGGAGCACGCCGTAATACTTTTTTTACGGAAGGGCAACAGACGCTTTTTCAGCGTTGTTATTCGGAGTATGGCTATCATGACTTCAGCACGGGATTGGCTGTGGCGGGTCCCAATGCTTTTGTCCAATGCAAGGCATACTTACCGTTTAGCTTTAGCGGAGCTCAGCAAGGGTGGGCATCCGGAGTGCTTTTTGACATTGTGAGAATAGATGGGGAGGCGCTTACGCTGAGTAATAGGATGCAGGCTGGTCAGGGTGCTGGATGGACTGCCGCCAACTGCGTGCTTTGGCAATGTGATGCATCATTGATCAAAAATTACAGCCCTCCTACTGCCCAAAACTGGGCATTTGGCACTTGGGCTCAATTTGAAGGGGATGGGCATTGGGTCGAAACCAATAACCACATCAATCCGAGAAGTTTATTTTATGCGCAATTGGAAGACCGATTGGGTGAATTGCCTATTGATCCACAGCTTTTGCCTTTGGGGACAGAACCAAGTACCAGCCCTACTTTGGAGCAAGCGCGAGAATTAACTGTACTGGCCAGGGAAGGCATGCTTAGTATGGAGCAATGGATCACTCAAGCTTCTGAACGAAACCCTATTTCCTTGATTACGGATGGGGCTAATCGGTATGAATCACTGGACATTGAACCGGTTAATCTTAAAAAGCAACTTGCTCCGAGAGTAAGGGTAGTCAATGGGATTTTAACTTGGGATGGAAAACTCATTATCGGTAAAACCCAAAATGTACAATGGTGGAGGGGGAGTTTACGGCCTAGAGACATTGCCTCTGCGCAAATACATGTGACCCGATTTGTGCCTGGCAGGTATGGAATAGGATATACGGATTTGATCCCTGAGGTGGTGCAGTCTATGAAAGAAAGTGGAGCGGTGGCTTTAGATCATAATTATGGCCTTTGGTATGATCGAAGGAGGGATGATCACGAGCGGGTACGAAGGATAGATCCTGACGTTTGGCCTCCTTTTTATGAACAACCTTTCGCCAGAAGTGGAAAAGGAGAAGCTTGGGACCGCCTAAGTAAGTATGATTTGACGAAATACAGCTATTTTTATTGGAGTAGGTTGGCTGAGTTTGCAGATTTGGCAGAGCAAGAGGGCATTCTGCTGCTACACCAAAACTACTTTCAACACAATATTCTTGAAGCAGGAGCTCACTGGGCAGATTCTCCCTGGCGCCCTGCCAATAATATCAACCAAACAGGTTTTCCCGAACCACCTCCCTATGCAGGAGACAAAAGAATTTTTCTGGATGAGCAGTTTTATGACATCAGCCATGAAAGTAGAAGGGAGCTCCATAGAAAGTTCATCTGGCAATGTTTGGATAATTTTGCTGACAACAGCAATGTCCTGCAGTTTACCAGTGCAGAATATACAGGGCCTCTACATTTTATGCAGTTTTGGCTGGATGTGGTGAAGGAATGGGAAGCGGAAACCGGAAAAGAGGCTTTGATCGCTTTAAGTGCTACCAAGGATGTGCAGGATTCCATTTTGGCTGACCCCGTACGAAGCCAATTGGTGGATGTAATTGATATTCGTTATTGGCATCCCTCTGAGGACGGAGATTATGCACCTCTAGGAGGTAAGCACATGGCTCCCAGGCAGCATGCACGAAAAATGAAACAAGGAAAGGAATCTCCTGAAGCCATTAACGAGGGCATTATGAGGTACCGGAAACAATTTCCTGAAAAGGCGGTGATTTACTCCACACCTGCGGGAAGTCGTATGGGATGGGCTGTCCTTTTTGCCGGAGGCTCTTTGCCTAATTTGCCCACAGTTAAAAATACAGACTGGAAGGAAAGCCTGTCGACAATGAAGCCTTTGTCTGTAAGTGCCCATCAGAAAATTATGGTCAATGATGAGGGAGAAATGCTGATCTACAATAAAACCGACAGTGTTGAGATTGACTTTTCCAAGCTAAAGGGCAAAGTTGAAGCTTTGATCATTAAACCCAGCACTGGGTCAATTATACATACTGAAAAAATAAAAACCGGACAGCGGGAAACGATTCAAATGCCTAGTGAAGGGGAGTGGGTGATTTGGATTAAGAGGTGACAAATAACTGGATTTGGTTTATTCCCTTTAGAATTTAAGTTAGCCAGTAACAAAATGAGCAACAATTAACTATGAAACGCAACATAACACTCAGCATTGCTACCCTTTTATTAGGCCTTTTAATGGCTTGTCAGGGACAAAAAGAAGAGCAAACCACGGCTGCAAAACCGGCTGAAGGTCCTAAAGGCCTACCCTTTTTAAAAGTGTCAGATAATGATCGTTATTTTGTCACCACGAGTGGCGAGCCTTTTTTTTGGTTGGGCGATACGGGATGGCTAATGTTCAATAAGTTGAAACGCGAGGAAGCTCTACAGTATTTGGATGACCGAAAAGCAAAGGGTTTTAATGTCGTTCAGGTGATGACTTTACATACCCTTGGTGCAGTAAATGCCTATGGAGACAGTGCATTGGTCCATCAAAATGTAGCTACACCCTTGACAACACCTGGAAGTGAGCCCTCGGACACTACAGCTTATGATTTCTGGGATCATATTGATTTTGTTGTGAGAGAGGCAGAAAAAAGAGATATCTATATGGCCATGGTTCCTGTATGGGGGACGAATGTGAAAGATGGCGGAGTAAGTGTGGAGGAAGCAGCGCAATATGCCAAATTCCTGACCTTGCGTTACAAGGATAGGCCCAATGTCATCTGGCTGAATGGTGGGGACACTTTTGGAAATGAATATATAGAAGTGTGGAATGCCATTGGTGAAACCTTGGATAAGAATGACAAAAACCACCTGATCACCTTTCACCCAAGGGGGAGAATGCAGTCTTCAGACTGGTTTGCAGAGGCACCATGGATGGACTTTCATATGTTCCAGTCCGGGCACCGTCGATATGACCAAGATGATACTGAGCGAGCTTATGGGGAAGACAACTGGAAATATGTTGAGGCGGACTACCAGTTGGAGCGTAAGATGCCAACAGTGGATGGGGAGCCATCCTATGAAGGAATTCCTGAGGGGCTTCATGATCCAGAAGAAGGGTTTTGGCAAGCTGAAGATGCAAGAAGGTATGCATATTGGGCCGTGTTTTCTGGAGCGGCAGGGCATACTTATGGACATAGTGCCGTAATGCAAATGCACCGCCCGGAGGATGGTGAAGTAGGTGCATATGGGAATAAAAAGTTATGGACAGAAGCCATCAATGACCCGGGAGCCAAGCAAATGCATTATTTGAAAGACCTGATATTACAATTTCCGTACTTGGAGCGAATACCAGATCAGTCCTTGATTGCCAATCAAGGAGAAAAGCATGATCATTTGGCTGCAACAAGAGGAGAGGATTATGCCTTGATTTATACTTACACTGGCAGATCCATCGCCGTGAATATGGAAGTGATCCAAGGAAATACAGTAAAGGCAAGTTGGTTTAACCCCCGAAATGGGAAGATGTCTGACCTCGGGGAGGTGGAAGCCAAAGGTGTTCAGGAGTTCAAACCAGACGGGAAGGTGCAGGATGGGAACGATTGGGTTTTGGTACTAAATTACAAGTAATAATACATCGTACTGGTATAAAGATAGAACAAATGAAGCCTATTCTTTAGCTGGAATCCGCGATTATGAGTTGAAAATAATGGTTCGAAGCAATGTGCTGCTAAGTAGAGATTGCTTAGTTGTTTACTTATTGCGATGAAGAACTAAGGAGGAAAATTGTTTCGGGTTTGTAATCCCAAAACTCCGGAAGAGGTTAACTCCCAATGCCCTCCATGATTCAAAATAACCTATGAAAAAATACATCACATTACTATTTGCCTTAAACCTTCTATTATTTGGTCATGCATTTTCAGCTATTGAATCAGGCTGGATCAATATTTTGGAAGTGGGTGGGAATAACAAAGGTCAACTCTGCACGGAAGCTATCCAAAGCGCCATTGACAAGGCTGCAGAAGCTGGTGGAGGTACACTTTTTTTCCCGGCAGGAGATTACCTGACGGGTGCGATTCAGCTTAAAAGCAATATCACCCTACATTTGGATGCTGGGGCTGTGTTAAGGTTTTCCACTGATTTTGATCATTATTTGCCTTTTGTGCAAATGCGATGGGAAGGAACAGTTATGAATAATTTTTCTCCCTTGATCTATGCCTATGAAGCAGAAAATATTACCATTACTGGTCGAGGCAAAATAGATGGACAAGGAAAAGACTGGTGGATGGAAATGTATCGAATCCACGAGGCAGACCAGAAAACTTTAAAGGAAAGCAAATACCAAAAAATGTGGACTGCTGCCAATGAAGGTTTGAAGACTGCGGATTATTATCAGAAAACCATGGGGCTAAAGTTTTTTAGGCCTCCTTTGATCCAACCTTTTCGCTGCAAGAATGTTCGCATTGAAGGAGTGACCATTGTCAATTCTCCTTTTTGGACAATTAATCCCGCATTTTGTGATAATGTGACCATCACTGGAGTAACCATAGAAAATCCTCCCTCTCCCAATACAGATGGTATCAACCCCACTTCTTGTAAGAATGTCCATATTTCCGATTGTCACATCAGCGTGGGAGATGATTGTATTACGATCAAGTCCGGAAGGGATTTCGATGGTCGTAAGTGGGACACACCAACTGAAAATGTGACCATCACCAATTGCACGATGTTGAGTGGTCATGGAGGAGTGGTCATAGGGAGTGAAATCTCTGGAAGTATCCGTAAAGTAACCATTTCAAATTGTGTGTTTGATGGAACTGACAGAGGGATCCGTCTTAAAGCGGCAAGAGGTCGTGGAGGTGTGGTAGAAGAAATAAGGATAGACAATATTGTGATGAAAGACATCCAGTTGGAAGCCATCGTGATGAACCTTTTCTACGACAAAAATACCCATGAAGGTCCTGTGACAGAGGAAACTCCTTCTTTTAGAAACATTCATATCTCTAATGTTACTGGATCCAATGTCAATGTGGCCGGCAAGGTATTGGGCATTCCTGAAATGCCAATCGACCAGATAAGCTTTTCTAATATAAATATGAATGCCAAGGAAGGTTTATCCATTAAAACAGCTACACATGTGGAACTGCGTGACGTGGAGATTTCAACAGAATTAGGGCCATCTGTTCAATTGGAAGCTGTGGAGGGACTCCTTATAGACAATTTAAAAAGCCGTCAACCACTTGCTGACCGTGCCGTGTTGGAACTCCAAAATGTCAGTAATGCAATGATCACCAATAATTTCCCGATGGTTCAAACCGAATGTTATTTGAATATAAAAGGAGAAGAAAGTAAGCATATCTTTATCCAAAACAACCAATGGTACCATGTGGAGAAACCTGTGGTAATAGGTGAAGAAGTCAAAGGAATGATTAAACAAGAGGCTAATGAGTAAAAGGAAAATAAATAGCCGAACTGTTTTATTGCTACTATGGACAGTTACCATTTTTATAAGCTGTAAAAGTGAAAAGGAGTATTATATTTTTACCTCTTTCAGAGAGCCTGCAGATGAAGGACTTTATTTGGCTTATAGTGAAGATGGTTATCATTGGGAAGACTTGGGAGGCCCTTATCTTCCACCAGCTGTGGGAAAAAGCCAGATTATGCGTGACCCTTCTGTTGTCAAAGGACCAGAAGATACTTACCATATGGTTTGGACAACTGACTGGAAAGGTGGAAATGGGTTCGGATACGCCAGTACTAAGGATTTTGTTCATTGGTCCAATCAAAAGTTTATTCCCGTGATGGCACATGAGCCAGAAGTGGTCAATGTGTGGGCACCAGAAATATTTTATGATGATGAGGAAGACCAGTACATCATTATTTGGGCTTCCACCATCCCTTTTCGATTCGAGAAGGGGGAAGAAGAAGAGCGTAACAACCACCGCATGTATTATACGACGACCAAGGATTTTAAGGAATTTAGCCCTACCAAACTTTTTTTGGAACCTGGATTCAGTGTCATAGATGCGGTGATCGTAAAGCGTGCATCGAATGATTATGTTTTGGTCTTAAAGGATAACACCCGACCCAACAGAAATATTAAAGTGGCATTTAGTGAGTCCCCAGTAGGACCTTGGGAAAATATTTCCGAGCCTTTTTCAGATTTTCTTACGGAAGGACCAACGGTACTTCATCATGGAGACCAGTGGTTGATTTATTTTGATAGCTACGGCGCAAAAACCTACCAGGCAGTAAGCACTAACGATTTTATATCTTTCAGCAATATAGATGGAGAAATCAGCCTGCCTGAGGGTCACAAGCATGGCACAATCAGTACCATTTCAGAAGAAATTTTGAAGCAATTAAAGGATGAAGCGAAAAAGAAATAACAGATGGACAGTATAGATAGAATAATGAATAAAGAACAAAAAGGAAATAGGGAAGTACGACTGCCGGGTCTGCTGAGCTGGGGAGGAATCAAAATTAAGTTTCTGACGCTATACTGTGTTTTGCTTTACACCATTTTTAGTTTACCTACTCAGGCGGAAGCTCAAGATACACTCCATTACAGTGGTAGTACCTTGTCCCGTGTGGATTATCATCATGGGCAGTTACAGCCAGCCATTGGCGTGCATGCAGTACAGACCATGCGGGCCAATCGGGAATATCCTGAAAAAGGAGATGGCTTTGGGTGGACTTATAACCATGCGCCCATGTTGGCTTATTGGAATGGGAAATTTTATTTGGAGTATCTGAGTGATCCTGTGGGGGAACATATTGCTCCGAGCCAAACCTTGCTCCAAACATCTTCTGATGGAAGAAATTGGACCAGACCTGAAGTGATTTTTCCTCCTTACCGAATTCCAGATGGTACAACCAAAGAAGGTCAGGAGGGTGTTGCCAAAGACTTAGATGCAGTGATGCATCAGAGGATGGGTTTTTATGTAGCAGAAAACGGGAAGCTATTGGCCTTGGCCTATTATGGAATTGCCTTGGACGCTCACGATGGTCCAAATGATGGCAATGGCATCGGTCGTGTGATCAGGGAAATTAAAGAAGATGGCAGTTTCGGCCCGATCTATTTTATTCGATACAATCACGGTTGGGACGAAGAGAACACCGCTTATCCATTTTATAAATCCAGCAAGGACAAAGCCTTTATAAAGGCCTGTGATGATTTGCTCAGCAAGCCATTGATGATGCAGCAGTGGGTGGAGGAAGCGGATAGGGATGATCCCTTAATCCCGCTAAAAAAGCAATACAAAGCTTTTAGTTACTATCATCTCCCTGATGACAGGGTAATTGGTTTATGGAAGCATGCCCTGACCAGCATCAGTCATGACGGGGGAATAACTTGGGAATATAACCCTTTGAGAGCTCCAGGGGTGGTAAATTCAAATGCAAAAATATGGGGGCAGCGTACCGCAGATGGCGCTTATGCCCTGGTCTATAACCCTTCGGAGTACCGTTGGCCATTGGCTGTCTCAAGCAGTAAAGATGGTATTGACTATGATAACCTATTCTTGGTTCATGGTGAAATCACTGCCATGAGGTATGGTGGAAACTACAAGTCCTATGGTCCCCAATATGTCAGGGGAATTTTGGAAGGAAATGGCATGCCGCCTGACGGTAAAATGTGGCTAACCTATAGTGTCAACAAAGAGGACATTTGGGTAGCTTCAGTGCCAACACCCATTACAGCTGAATCGGTAGGACATGCCAACGATGTCTTTGATAGGATGCCAGAAGGTAAGGAAATCGATTTTTGGAATACTTACAGCCCACAATGGGCAAAAACTGGCATTGAAAAGGTTGATGGCAAAAAGTATTTGGTGCTGCACGATCAAGATCCTTTCGATTATGCCAAAGCACAAAGGATCGTCCCTTCTAGTAAACAATTGCATGTGGAGTTTACCGTGTCAGCCCAGCAAGCAGATCACGGCAAACTTCAAATAGAAATTCAGGACAGCAAGGGTAGGCCAGGGGTCCAACTGATTTTTGATGAAGATGGACTTTTCAAAACACGGGCGGGTTACCGGATGAATACACTGCTGGCCTATGAAAAAGGAAAGTCATATCATGTGGAGTTAGATTTGAATGTAGAGACGCGGTTTTATCAAATTAAGATAAATGGTCAGGAAAAAGGTCCAAAATTATTCTTTGCACCCCTGGATGCAATGGAGCGGATTGTTTTCAGAACAGGAACACAGCGGTACTTTCCGAATGCAGAGACTCCGACAGATCAGGACTATGATTTGGAAAATGCAGGAGAAGCGGTGAAAGAGGCGGTTTATTATTTGGAATCTTTGGTTACTTATTAAGCTATTAATTAAGAAAATGGATATTTTTTCTTTTGACCAAAAACAGTCCTTATTTGCACCAGCATTGGGTTTGCTGTTGCTTTGCCTGTTATTTTTTGGTTGTGGACCTGATCCTATGGCCACAGGTCCCAAAGTGGTGGATGTAACGGTTGAAATGATGCATCAACCTTTGGGTCTTGAAATTGCTGCCCCAAGACTAAGTTGGAAATTATCTTCCCAAGAACAAGGTGCCAGGCAATCGGCCTATCAGGTGGTTGTGTATCATTCATCGGAGGGGGGTGAAGAGACAGTGGTTTGGGATTCAGGAAAAGTTGATAGTGACCAAAGCCAGATGATCGCTTATCAGGGAGTACCACTGATTGGGGGGCAACGTTATTTTTGGAAAGTAAAAGTATGGAATGAAGCCGGAAATGCATCAGACTGGAGTCAATCGACCTTTTTTGAGATGGCTCCTGATCATCTGGAGAAACAGGCCAAATGGATTGGTGCCATTTCGCGCGAAGATAGCGGATTGCCAAGCGGAAGAAATTTTCATGAACCTGATATGCGAAGGGAAGAAAATAAGGAGAAATGGAGTCATGTGGATCCGCTGGCAAAGCAAAGTATTCAGCTAAGAAAGGCCTTTAAGCCCCTGAAAAAGATAAAAAAGGCCACAATATACATCAGTGGTTTGGGCCACTATGAGTTGACATTAAATGGTGAAAAGGTGGGGAATAGTGAGTTTGCGCCGCTTTGGTCGGATTATGACAAGACAGTTTACTACAACACCTATGATGTCACGGAGAGGATTAAAAAGGGTGAGAATGCCATCGGGGTGGTGTTGGGAAATGGGATGTACAATGTAACAGGAGACAGATACGCTAAATTTTTGATCAGCTTCGGACCTCCTACCTTGTTTTTTAACTTGAAGCTGGAGTTTGAGAATGGAAAAACCCAAGTGGTGGCCTCTGATGAAACTTGGAAGTGGACAGAGAGTCCGATTACCTTCAATTGTATTTTTGGGGGAGAAGACTATGATGCCAATAGAGAGCAAGAAGGCTGGAATCAAGCTGGATTTTCCGATGAAGAATGGAATCAGGTGGTCATCCAAAAAGCCCCATTGGGATCTCTAAAGCCACAATTGGCACCTTCGGTTGGTATTCAGCAGCAATTTGATGTCAAATCAGTTTCCGAACCAGCAGAGAATGTTTATGTGTTGGATATGGGACAAAATTTGGCAGGGTTTCCTTCCATTACGGTAAAAGGGAAAAAAGGACAAACCGTAAAGCTCGTAGTGGGTGAGCATTTGAAAGAAAGTGGAATGGTGGGACAGGGCAGAACAGGCGGCCCACATTATTATTCCTACACCCTAAAAGGGGAGGGAGAAGAATCCTGGCAGCCTAAGTTCAGCTATTATGGTTATCAATATATCCAAGTGGAGAATGTTAATTTGCCCGGCCAAGATCAGCAGGAAGACAGGCCCAGCATTACTGAAATCAAATCCAATTTTATTTACAATAGGGCGGAGGAAAAAGGCTCTTTTGAAAGTTCCAATGGGATCTTCAACCAAACACATTGGTTGATCAATAATGCCATCAAAAGCAATATGCAAAGTGTCTTTACTGACTGTCCACATCGGGAGAAGTTAGGGTGGTTGGAAGAAACTTATTTAAATGGTCCCGGTTTGTTTTATAACTATGACTTGGGCCAGCTGGTGCCCAAGGTCATGCAGGACATGGCTGATGCCCAAAGGGATAATGGACTTGTGCCCAGCATTGCCCCGGAATATGTGGTTTTTGGTGGCGATTTTACAGATTCACCGGAATGGGGAGTAGCATGTGTGGTCTTGCCTTGGATGTATTATGAATATTATGGGGATAGTTCATTGATTGCAAAGTATTATCCTACGATGAAGCGTTATATAGACTATTTGGGCACGACGGCTGAGCACCATATTGTTTCTCATGGTTTGGGGGATTGGTATGACTATGGTGAGCATGCTGCTGGATATTCAAAAAATAGCCCAATAGCACTTTCCGCGACATCTCACTATTATTTGGGGATTAGCCTGGTAAAAAAAGCTGCTGCAATGCTTCAGCAAAGGGATGATTTTGAGAAGTATCAAACATTGGAAAAAGCAGTAAAAGAAGCCTTTAATGCGGAATTTTTCAACCCAGCAACCAATCAATATGGTACTGGTAGTCAATTTTCAAATGCGGTTCCAGTGTTTTTGGACATCGTCGACCCAAGCAGAAAAGAAGCTGTTTTGGACAATTTGGTCAAAGATATTAAAGAGCACGGTTATCGATTGACTACTGGAGATGTGGGCAATCGCTATTTATACCAGACTTTGGCCAGGAATGGACTGAACCAGCTAATGTATCAAATGCACAATCACTATGAAGCGCCTGGTTATGGTTTTCAGATCAAATTTGGGCTGACCACTTTGACGGAACAGTGGGATCCCAGAAAGGGAAACAGCTGGAACCATTTTATGATGGGACAAATCGAAGAATGGTTTTATCGGGATTTGGCCGGGATACAACCGGATACAAAAAATCCTGGGTTTAAGCATTTTTACCTGAAGCCACATTGGGTAGGCGATTTGGAATTTGTAAAAGCTTCCTATGAAAGCAGGTATGGTAAAATTGTCTCGGAATGGAAAAGAGAAAATGCCATGGGGACTTTTCATTTCACGATACCCGTAAATACGAGTGCGACAGTGGTATTGCCTGTGGAGAACCCTGATGAAGTATTGATCAATGGTCGTAAACCGGAGAAAGATGCTTTGGTAAAGGAAAATCAGCATGGTTCCTTTCCGGTCTATAAACTTGGATCTGGAGAATATGAAATAGTAGTGAAGTAGTTGGACATTGAGAAACAGAAATCTTTTGTCCAAAGTCAAAAGTCTTCAAATATGAAAAAGAAATATGAAGGAGTGGTAGTCCCCATGGTGACACCACTGACTGCAAAAGGAGAAATTGATCAAGAAGCAGTAGCGAAGATTATGCAGCAATTTGCTCAAAACAGCATTTCTCCTTTGGTGTTGGGCACTACCGGGGAGTCTGCGTCTTTTTCAGAAAAAGAAAGTTTGGAAATGATCAAGGCTGCCTTAGCTTCAAAGTCGTCAGGCCAGCAGTTGTATGCAGGAGTGGTCAATAACTCAGTCTCTGAGCAGATAAGCAAAGGCCGTCAATATTTAGATTTGGGAGTAGATGTGGTGGTGGCGACATTGCCTGCTTACTACATACTTTCCACAGAGCAGATGAAAAGGCATTTTGAAGTGTTGGCTGAGTCACTTGGAGGGCCCATGATGATGTATAATATCAAAGCGACCACCCAAATGTCCATTCCCTTGTCGGTAGTGGAAGAAATCAGTCATCACCCTAATTGCTGGGGACTAAAAGATTCTGAAAGGGATATTGGGAGGATGCATGCTGCCATTGATCAATACCGTGAAAGGGCTGATTTTTCGTTTTTCTGCGGTTGGGGAGCGCAATCTGCCAACAGCCTCAGGACAGGGGCAGATGGTATTGTACCCAGTACGGGCAATATTGTACCTGAAATGTACAAATCGCTGTATGCTGCCAGTCAGGAAGGAGATGATGTGAGTGCCTTACATTACCAAGAGCTGACGGATGAGGTGGCGAAAATTTATCAAGGTGGCAAAAGTCTTGGGCAGTCTCTGGCAGCTTTGAAAGTAATGATGCAGGAAAAAGGATGCTGTCAAGCGTTTATGAAGCCTCCTTTGACCAACCTCTCCAAAAGTGAAGAAGAGGAAGTATTGACGGATTGGAAAGAATTCATGAATGGTGCTCAGAAGACTTAAAAAGGTGCTCAAAGCCTATTTGTAGAGTCAAGGAGAAGTAAATATTCAAGCTGATAAAGTGTAGATATTAGGAAATTAATCTTGAAATAACCCAATAACCAAAATGCAAACAGGATTACATTGGATCGATTACCTGCTGATTATTGTCTCTATTTTAGGGACAATTTACATGGGGATTTATTTCTCCAAAAGGCAGAAAAGCAGTGAGGATTATTTTGCCGGAGGTGGGGGGATTCCATCTTGGGCAATAGGTATGTCCATTTTTGCTACACTAATCAGTAGTGTTACATTTCTAGCCTATCCGAGTGCTGCTTACAAGTCCAATTGGATATTACTGGTGCAAGGGCTAATGGTTCCGATCATCTTGGTGTGTATGATTTGGGTAATTGTTCCACTTTTTAGGCGAGTGATAGGCTTGAGTACTTATGAGTACTTTGAAAAAAGGTTTGGTTTTTTTGCTCGCTTGTACAGTTCTCTGGCATTTGTGCTGACCCATTTTTCCAAAATGGGAACCGTTTTATACCTGGTAAGTTTGGCCTTAAGTAGTATGATGGATGTGAATATTTTTATGGTGATTGGTGTCCTTACCTTCGTGATCATAGTATTGACCTTATTGGGAGGAATAGAGGCAGTTATCTGGATGGATGTTATTCAGGGTTTTTTGTTGATTGGAGGTGGGGTTTTCTGCTTAATCCTTCTTTTATGGGTGCCAGAAGGAGGTCCACAGAGGGTCATGGAGGAAGCCATCAACATGAAAAAAATAGGCTTTGGACCATATGATATTGACTTTACGCAGCTCACTTTCATAGTGATGGTGGTCAACGGGATATTTTATGCCATCCAAAAATATGGCACCGATCAGACCATTGTACAGCGCTACCTTACAGCCAGAAATGACCACGAGGCCAAAAAGGCAGCCTACTTGGGCGTGTTTTTGAGTGTTCCGGTATGGACTCTTTTTATGTTGATTGGCTCATTGCTGTTTGTTTTTTATCAAATTTCAGGAACTGCTTTACCTGCAGGAACTACCGTGGATGCAGTTTTTCCTTATTTCATCATGACGGAATTGCCACCTGGGGTGACGGGCTTGGTGCTTTCTGCCTTGGCAGCGGCAGCCATTTCCAGTTTGGATTCGGATATGAACTGTCTTGCCGCGGTCGGAGTAGAAGATTATTATAAGCGATTTAATCCCAATTGTAGTACCCACCAAAAGTTAAAGGTGGGGAGGGTTTTGGTGTTAATTGCTGGCTTGGCAGCTGCATTTGTAGCGGTGCTATATGTGCTTTGGCAAGGTGAAGGGGTGCTCGGGGCAGTCTTTGGCCTTTATGCTATTTTCTCGGCTGGAATAGTCGGAATTTTTCTACTGGGGCTTTTAAGCAGGAGGGCCAATAAGGAAGGCCTTTATATAGGAATTGGTGTCTGCGTGTTGTTTACAGCCTATGCCTTATTGACTTCCACTCCCATTAGTTTTGGAGGAGGAGAAAAGAGTTTGTTGTTGGATTTGGGACAATACAATTTCTCCCAGCACAAGTACATGCTGGGAGTTTATAGTCATCTGATCGTTTTGATCGTCGGATATATCGCTAGTTTGTTTTTCAAGCGGCCGAAGGCAGATGCCAATTTGACCATTTATGGTTATTTCAAAGAGAAGAAAAATGTGGAAAAAATAAGTCAATTTTCATGAGGGCAATTAGTTTATTACAACCCCAAAAACTGGTATTTGGGACTGGGGCCTTATCTCAATATGTGGAGGACACCATTCAGGCTGGCAGAGCTAGAATATGGGTTCTGATTGCCGGACCTTTGGTGTCGAGGTTTGAAGAAGGGCTTCGACTGATGGAAAAAGCAGGTTTAAAGGTGAAAGTAACCGTATATGATTACGGGGAGCCTACTTTTGATCTGTACAATGAATATTTGAAAGAAGTCAAGGCCTATAACCCAGAAAGTATAGTGGGCATTGGAGGAGGCAGTGTTTTGGATCTGGCCAAGATTTTGGCTGCCATGCAGGACAGTACTGGGCAGTTATCTGATTTTGTAGGTATAAATTTGTTAAAAGGTCGGGGCACGCACATGGTGTGTATCCCAACCACTTCTGGAACGGGTAGTGAAGTTTCTCCCAATGCCATTCTTTTGGATGAATCAACATTGGAGAAAAAGGGGATTATCAGCCCCTACCTTGTGCCAGATGCCACGTACATTGACCCTGAATTGACAATAGATTTACCCCCGAAAATTACTGCTGAGACGGGAATAGATGCACTATCCCATTGTATTGAAGCATATACCAATAGATTCAGCCATCCACTGGTGGATGATTATGCATTGAGGGGCATAGCCTTGATCGGCCGTAATTTGAGAAGGGCATATGAAAAAGGCGATGATATGGATGCCCGGTCTGCCGTGGCCTTGGGCAGTATGTATGGAGGTTTGTGTTTGGGGCCTGTCAATACTGCAGCAGTGCATGCCCTTAGTTACCCTTTAGGAGGAAAGTACCATGTACCGCATGGTTTGGCCAATGCAGTGCTACTTCCAGAAGTGATGGCCTACAATATGTCTTCCAACATCCATAAGCATGTGCAGATAGCATTAGCGATGGGAGCAACAGAAGGAGAAACATTAGAGGAAACAGCCATAAATGGTGTGGAGAAAGTGAGGGAGTTGGTTAAACTATGTGATATTCCGCAAAACTTGACGGCTTTGGGCGTTCAAAAAGGCGATGTGGCAGAATTGACTGGTTTGGCGATGAAAGTGACGAGATTGCTTAAAAACAACCCCAAAGAATTGACCTTTGAGGATGCTGAAAGAATTTATTACAGTTTGTTTTAGGAGAGAAATATTGAGGCACTAATAACTTATATCTTAAGTCAATAAAAGAAAAAAATGAAGAGACCAATCATAGCGATCACCATGGGAGATCCTGCAGGGATAGGTCCTGAGATCATAGTAAAAAGTTTTCAGGATGGTGCTCTGCATGACAAGTGCAGGCCTTTGGTAGTAGGAGATGCCAAAACCATTAATAAGATGGTGAAAAGCCTGGGAGCCTCGCTTACGGTTAGAGCCGTGGCAAACGTAGAAGAGGCAAACTTTGACCCTGAGGTGATCGACATTTATGATTTGGACAATGTGGATCAAGCCCAATTGCAAATGGGTAAAGTCAGTGCGATGGCTGGAAATGCTGCTTTTGAAGCGGTAAAAAAGACCATTGAATTGGCATTGGAAGAGCAAGTAGATGCCACCGTGACTGCCCCAATCAATAAAGAATCGATCAACTTGGCTGGTCACCATTATGCTGGCCACACAGAAATCTATGCCACTTATACGGGCACTGAAAAATTTGCTATGCTATTGGTGGAGCAAAACCTAAGGGTAATTCATGTGACGACCCATGTGCCTTTGAGACAAGCTTGTGACTTGATCAAGAAGGAAAGGGTGGAGGATGTGATCCGGCTCTTACATGATGCCTGTGTACAGTTTGGAATCGAAAAGCCTCGAATAGGGGTAGCGGGACTGAATCCCCACGCTGGAGATGGAGGGCTATTTGGTACCGAAGATACGGAAGAAATCCTTCCTGCTGTATTATCAGCCCAATCCGAAGGTCTTTTGGCAGAAGGACCCGTTCCTCCGGATACGTTATTTGCCAAGGCCGTACAGGGTTATTATGATGGTTGTGTGGCGATGTACCATGATCAGGGACATATTCCCTTTAAGATGGTAGGCTTCAAGTGGAACAATGAAACCAAGACCATGGAGAGTGTGAAAGGAGTAAACATAACCCTAGGCCTCCCGATTATTAGAACATCGGTAGATCACGGGACTGCCTTTGAAATTGCCGGGCAGGGCATAGCATCTGAGGATGCGTTGAACTTAGCGATTGATTACGCCATTCCGATGGCACAAAACAGAAAAAAACATGATAGCAGTTATAGCCGATGATATTACTGGTGCGGCAGAGATTGCCGGAGTATGCCTGAGATGGGGGATTCCTGTTTCTTTTTCTTTGGATGCCAAACCTGCCAACGGGGCCGAAGTGATGGTTATTGCCACGGATACCCGTTCCATGACGGAGGAAAATGCCTTGAGGGAAACAGACAGGATAGCCTCTGAGCTTTTGGAAATGGGCGTAACTTGGATTTTTAAGAAATCGGATTCGGTTATGCGGGGACATGTGGCTGCCGAACTGAAAGTTCTGGCCCAAAAACTAAACAAGAAAAAAATGCTTTTGGCGCCAGCCAACCCTTATACTGGAAGAAGTATCACTGATGGGATTTATTATGTGAAAGGCCTGCCCTTGAATGAAACAAGCTTTAAGGATGATCCTACCTTTCCAGCTTTTTCGGCAAATGTAAAAGACTTATTGAGAGAGAAGGAACTTTCTGTTGCTTATGGAAAATTTTCTGAGGAGGAAGATCTTCAAGAAGGTTTTAATATTCCAGACTCTGAAACCATGCTGGACCTCTATGCTTGGGCAAGTTTGATGGACAGCACCGTTCTGCCTGGAGGAAGTGCCGCATTTTTTGAAATGTGTTTGAAAAGAAATTTCCCTGAATGGATGAGAGGTCAGGAACCTGACCCACTTTCGTTTGTAGGAAACAGCCTAATGATAGCGGGAAGTAGCCATCAGAACAGTAAGGATTTTGTAGAAAAGGCGGTGGAAAAAGGAGTTCACCTTAGTGAAATGCCAGAGCCCCTAATGGAAGAAGTATTCAATCCAGTAGGGATGGATGCTTGGGTATATGATGTTGCAGAAGGACTCAATGAAGGTGACCGGGTCATCATGGCCTACGGAAAGAAGAAGGTTAAATTCAGTGACTATCCAGCTGTTTTAAAGAAGAGAACGGCCAAAGCTGTGGCCAGGGTCATTGAGGAAGTGCCAGTGAGAGAATTGCTCTTGGAAGGTGGAGCGACCACCTGTGCGGTAATAGAGGAACTGGCATTGGGTGCCTTGATACCAATGCAGGAATTGAGCCCCGGTGTGGTAAGGCTAAAGGTGATGGACAGAGATATGGTTTTGACTATCAAGCCGGGTAGCTACCCTTGGCCGGAAGCGGTGTACAAGTATTTTGAAATCCAAAAACCAGTGGTATGATTCACCTTTATGGACTGCCAAGGAGCCAAAGATTGATTGTTATAGGACTGTTCGTCAGTGCATCAATATGGGCTTCTATTACGGTTTGTTCTGCTCAGGATTCGGATCGGTCTTATAATGAAACTTTGGAGGAAACTTTGAAGCGGATAGAAGCGATATTTGATGTAGAATTACAATACAATCAAGATTTGGTGGAAGGTAAAACGCTGAATTACGCTTTTTGGCGCATCCGACAAGGAAATTTGGAGAACTCATTGACGGCTGTATTATCCCCTTTTGATTTGACCTATTTCAAAGAAAATGAGGTGAAATATACCATCAAGTCCTACCAATATCATAAAAAATCAATCGATACCGGAGCTGAGCAGTTGGATTATTTTACAGCCCTTTACCATAACAAAGCAGAATGGGAAGTAAGGAAAGATGCACTTAAGGCTTGTATGATCGAGGCCTTGGAAATTAAGGGGCTTCCTGAAAAACCGACTGCTGAACCGATAATCACCAAGAGAAGAAATTACAAAGGTTATTCTGTAGAAAATGTGGCTTTGGAGGTGCTGCCAGGGGTATATACCACAGGATCGGTTTATCGTCCCAAACCGTTAAGAAAAGACCATCCTATCATCATCATGCCCAATGGGCATTTTGGGCAAGGCAGATACCGGGAAAGTCAGCAGATCAGAAGTGCAACACTCTCCAGAATGGGGGCAGTGGTCGTTGGATATGATCTTTTTGCTTGGGGAGAGTCTCTTTTGCAGTTTGAATCGGAAGATCATCGTCTGAGTGTGGCACAGACCATCCAAACCTGGAATGGCATTCAATGGATCAATTATTTGTCCTCCCTCAAAGAGACCAATCCAGATTTGGTAGGCATCACAGGCGGTTCAGGAGGTGGTTCCCAAACCATGCTACTCACTGCCATTGACGACCGAATCAAAGTCTCTGTTCCTACGGTTATGGTTTCTTCCCATTTTTCAGGAGGCTGTCCCTGTGAAAGTGGCAAGCCAATTCACCTTTGTGAAGGCGGAACCAATAATGCAGAGATTGCCGCTATGGCAGCACCTAGGCCTTTATTGATCATTTCAGATGGTGGGGACTGGAGCAGTACGGTGCCAGAAATTGAATTCCCCTTTATTGAAAGGACCTATGGCTTTTACGGAGCTAAAGACAAAGCAGTCAATGCTCATTTTGCAAAGGAGGGCCATGATTATAAATATTCCAAGAGGCAGGCCATGTATCCATTTATGGCAAAATATCTTGGTTTGTCGCTGGAAAAATGGATGGACACAGATGGAAAGGTCGATGAGACCGGAATCACCATTGAAAGTGAAAATGAATTAAAAGTCTTTGGGGAGCAAGGGGAAAACCTTCCTGAGAATGCCTTGATCGGAAAGGAAGCTTTATTTAAGCTCTTGGAGTAGCCTAAAGGACTTTCTATTAAATTGGCCTAAGGCAAAAAGTTAATTTTGCTCTTGATTTTAGCATAACCAATAACCTGAAAACCAAATGAATAAGTTTTGGACAAAACTGCTGTTTTTATTCCTCACCATTAGTAGCCTTCAAGCCCAGGAGACGAAATGGAAGCTTTGGTACGATAAGCCTGCATCAAATTGGAATGAGGCATTACCGCTTGGTAACGGAAGACTTGGAGCCATGGTATTTGGAGTGCCTGCAGTAGAAAGACTACAGCTCAACGAGGAAACCATTTGGGGAGGTTCACCTAATAGCAATGCGCATAGCAAGTCCAAAGCAGCCATCCCTTATATTCAAAAGCTCATCTTTGAAGGAAATTATCAGGCAGCGCAGGAATTGGCCAATGAAAAGGTCATGTCCCAAACCAATGATGGCATGCCTTATGAAACGTTTGGGAATGTATATATATCATTTCCCGGGCATCAAGATTACCAAGATTATTACCGTGATCTGGATTTGGAAATGGCCACCTCCACCGTTTCATATACCGTGGATGGGGTGAAATATCAAAGAGAAGTATTCAGTGCATTTGAAGATGATGTCATTATGGTAAGGCTTACAGCAGATCGGGCTGCCAGCATCACTTGCAATGTCCAGATGACCAGCCCCCATGATAATGCAGTTGCTAGGGTGAGAGAAAATCAATTGACACTTTCTGGACAGTCACAAACCCATGACCACCAAAGAGGAGGTGTGAAATTTCAAGGCAGGATTAAAGCAAGTAATAAGGGGGGAGAACTTGTGGTAAAGGATGGCTTGATCAGTGTCAAAGAAGCAGATGAGTTAACCCTTTACATCAGCATTGCCACCAACTTTAAAAACTACAAAGACCTTTCTGAAGAATATGAACAGAAAGCAGCTAATATATTGAATGCTGCTTTGACCAAGGACTATGATGCCATCAAAAAAAACCATGTCCAGTTTTATCAGCAATTTTACAATAGAGTTTCTCTAGATTTGGGTATAACGAGTGAAGCTGCGAAGCCTACTGACCAACGAATTGAGAATTTTGCAGAAGTCAATGACCCGCAGTTGGTAGCCTTGTATTTTCAGTTTGCGCGGTACTTGTTGATTTCCTGCTCTCAGCCGGGAGGACAGCCCGCGAACCTTCAGGGAATCTGGAACGATATGTTGTTCCCTCCATGGGAAAGCAAATATACGGTCAACATCAATGCGGAAATGAATTATTGGCCAGCAGAACTTACTAACCTGAGTGAGATGCATGAACCTTTCTTACAAATGGTAAGGGACGTAAGTGAGACAGGTGCTGAAACGGCGAAAAAGATGTATGGTGCCAGAGGTTGGGTGCTGCATCATAATACGGACATTTGGAGAATTACCGGGCCGATCGATTATGCCGCTTCCGGTATGTGGCCCAGTGGAGGAGCATGGCTCAGCCAGCATCTTTGGGAAAGGTACCTTTATAGCGGAGATAAGGATTTTCTGCAAGAAGCTTATCCAATCATGAAAGGTGCTGCACAGTTTTTCTTAGATGTGCTGATTGAAGAACCCTCCCACCAATGGTTGGTTGTTTCTCCCTCTAGTTCGCCTGAAAACAGCCACATTCATGGCGCTACCATAGCCGCTGGAGTGACTATGGACAACCAATTGCTGTTTGACCTTTTTTCCAATGTAATCCGTGCCTCAAAAATACTAGATGAGGATCAGGATTTTGCAGATACTTTAAGCGTTACCAGATCTCGATTGGCACCCATGCAGATTGGCCAGTATGGACAATTACAGGAATGGATGCATGACTGGGATGATCCCGAAGATAAGCACAGACATATATCACACTTATATGGAGTGTTTCCCAGTAACCAAATTTCAGCTTTTAGGACCCCGAAGTTGTTTGATGCAGCAAAGACTTCTTTAATGTATAGGGGTGATCCATCCACGGGCTGGTCTATGGGATGGAAGGTCAATCTTTGGGCTAGGTTTCTGGATGGAGACCATGCCTATAAGTTGTTGCAAAACCAATTGAGTTTGGTTACCCCAAGTACTCGGGGTGGTGGCACCTATGCCAATATGTTCGATGCGCATCCGCCATTCCAGATTGACGGTAACTTCGGCTGTGCTGCTGGCATTGCCGAGATGTTGATGCAAAGTCAAGAAGGGGCGATCCATTTGTTGCCTGCCTTGCCTTCAGTTTGGGATAAAGGAAGCATTAAAGGCCTGCGTGCCAGGGGTGGATTTGAAATAGTGGAGCTAAGTTGGAAAGATCATAAAGTGGATAAATTGGTCATTAGGTCTACCCGGGGTGGTAATCTAAGGCTACGTTCCGAAAATAAGCTCAAAGCAAAAGGGCTGAGCATAGCTGAAGGGGAAAACCCTAACCACTTCTTTGAATTGCCAGAGGTGAAAGCCCCTTTGACTTCGGAGAAAGCAAAGCTTAATGCGGTGGATTTAGCGAACTACCACGAATATGACTTGTCCACCCAAGCTGGAGAAACATATACGGTTATTGGAAAATAAATCTATGAGGAAGTAAATGATAAATTATAAAATAATTGCTGGTGCAGTGTTGGTTTTGTTTTCTTGTGGAAGGCAAAAGGCCAATTCGGAAAAGCAAGTAAGCACCGTGCCTAATCTAGAGAGATGGTCTGTGCGCTTGGCTGATTCTGACATTGTCCGCTTCAAAGATTGGATCGTAGAAGACCCTTACTGGGGTTATCATGAGGGGCTGGTCTGCAAGGCCATGCTGGACATGTGGAAATATACGGGAGATGATAAGTATTTTGATTTTGTAAAAGGTTTTGGGGATAATATCATTGAGGAGAATGGATCCATCAAAACGTACAACTTGGAAAGCTTTAACATCGATAATATCAACTCGGGAAAAGTACTGATTCCTTTATATGAAGAAACCGGAGAGAAGAAGTTTCGAGTAGCCTTGGATACATTGGTGAAGCAATTGGAAAATCATCCGCGTGTTTCTGATGGAGGCTTTTGGCACAAGTTGAAGTATCCCCATCAGGTTTGGTTGGATGGGCTTTATATGGCTGGGCCATTTTTGGCAGCTTATGGAAAAGCGTTTGATGAGTCCAGCTATACAGAAGATGCGGTTAATCAATTGATTGAGGCGTATAGGGTACTTTATGATCCTGAAAAACACTTATTGTATCATGGTTGGGACGAGAGTAGGGAACAGGCATGGGCTGATAAGGAAACTGGACTATCTGCCAATTTTTGGAGTAGAAGTATTGGTTGGTACTTGATGGCTGTTATGGATGTTTTGGATTTTTTACCGGCTGACCATCCTGAAAGAGAGCAATTGATTCAAATTGCCAATGATGTGGCTATAGGAGTGAGAGATTTTCAGGATTCTGAAACAGGAACTTGGTATCAGGTAACGGATCAAGGTGAGCTCGAGGGAAATTATTTGGAATCATCAGGAACGGGCATGTTTGTGTATTTCTTGTACAAGGGTGTGCGAGAAGGTTACCTTCCAGAGGAATTTCTCAATACAGCCCATAAGGGTTATGAAGGACTTGTCAATGAGTTTTTCCGAGAGGAGGAAGATGGAACGGTATCTGTCACCGATGGTTGTGCCGTGGCAGGATTGGGAGGAGATGGAAACCGTGACGGTAGTTTCGAATATTATATTTCCGAACCCATCAAAGACAATGACCCAAAAGCTACAGCTCCGGCCATTATGGCCAGCATAGAGCATGAAAGATTCATGAATAAAAAATGATAATATTGGGAATGTCTGATACCAAAATAACCTTTCTTTTTGCCATTATTTTATCCTGTCTGGGTGCTTGCAAGAATGCTGCCTTAGCACAAGGACCTGCCATTCTCCAAAAAGAAGATTTTAAGCATTATGTGGATTACTTCAACCAGATGGAGGATGAAAACATCCAGCAAGCCATTCCCGATAATGCGTCTTGGGATTGGATGAAAGATAATATTCCACTATTTGAAGCTCCTCAGCAAAATTTTGAGGAGATCTTTTATTACAGGTGGTGGACACTTAGGAAGCATATAAAAGAAACTCCAGTGGGTTATGCCATGACCGAGTTTTTGGTCGAGCGGTCTTATTCGGATAAGTATAATTTGATCAGTTGCGCATTAGGGCATCATATTTATGAGTCCCGTTGGCTTCATGATCCGAAATATTTGGATCAAATTGTCCATACCTGGTACAGGGGCAATGAAGGGAAGCCGATGGCTAAGTTGCATAATTTCAGCAGTTGGACAGCAGATGCCTTATATAACCGATATAAACTAAGCGGAGATAAAAGCTATTTGATCGATATGCTTCCCGACTTACTGGAGGAATACCAATGGTGGGAAGATAACAGACAAAGAGAAGATGGACTATTCTGGCAGATAGATGTAAAAGATGGCATGGAAGAATCCTTGAGCGGGGGAAGGCATGTGAAAAATGTACGTCCTACGATCAATAGTTATATGTATGGAAATGCAATGGCCATTGCAAGGATTGCTGAGGTAAGTGGCGATGGTAAACTAGCTGACACCTACAAAAAAAAGGCACATGAGATAAAATCATTAGTACAGGATCAACTTTGGAACCAAGAAAGTTTGTTTTTCGAAACTGTGAAAGAAAAAGGAGGTTTTGCCGAAGTTAGGGAAGCCATAGGCTTTATTCCGTGGTATTTTAATCTACCCGATGATAAAAAACCTTACCCAGCAGCTTGGGATCAGGTGACAGATGAAGGCGGCTTTTTAGCTCCTTTTGGGTTGACCACTGCAGAGTGTAGGCATCCTGAGTTTAGGACACATGGTTGCTGTAATTGCGAATGGGATGGTGCTGTTTGGCCTTTTGCAACTTCCCAAACCATGACAGCTATGGCCAATTTATTGATCAACTATGATCAGGAGATGGTTGGTAAATCAGATTATTTTCGGCAAATGAACAAATATGTCGAGTCTCAATACTATCGAGGGAGGCCATATATTGGGGAATATCTGGACGAAAAAACAGGCTATTGGTTGAAAGGTGATCAGGAGCGAAGCAGGTACTATAACCATTCGACCTTCAATGATTTGATCATTACAGGCTTGGTGGGTTTTAGGCCTCAAGATGATGGAAGTGTTGTGGTAGACCCCTTGATTCCAGAAGATCAATGGGATTGGTTTTGCTTGGATAATGTGGTTTATCGCGGAGATATTCTCACCATATTTTGGGATGCTTCTGGGAAGAAGTATGGAAAAGGAAAGGGGCTCCATGTGCTGATCAATGGAAAGGAAGTAGCCTCTTCGGATAATTTGACACGTTTAGAAGTGAAAAGATAGAGATTTAATATAGGTTGATAGTTTAAAAATGGGGCTTTGCATTGATGGAGCCTCTTTTTTAATTTATCGGAGCCTTGAATAAAAGCAATGCTGTTATGATTTATACCAAAGCAATTTTGACCTTGTTTTTTAGCATTGGCATGTATGTGTCATTGGCTATTGGGGAAAATGTAGGTTCAGTTGATTTGAGCATAAATTCCTTGCGAACTGAAACGCTGCAAAACCCGGAAGGCATTGATGTAAAGCAGCCTCGATTGAGTTGGAAAATTAATACCTCTATAAGCAATACCTATCAAACAGCCTATCAGATTTTGGTGGCCTCATCACCTGATTTACTAAGTCCTGAGAAGGCTGACTTGTGGAATTCTGGCAGGGTAGATTCCGATGAAAGTGTTATGGTGAAATATGCCGGAAAAGATTTGGCGAGTGATACTAAATGCTATTGGAAAGTTAGGGTTTGGACCAATCATGGTGAGAGTGTTTGGAGTGAAGAGGCATATTGGCGTGTGGGGTTATTGTATTATAAGGATTGGAAAGGAAGATGGATAGGCTTTGACCGCGCTTTTCCCTGGGAGAAGATATCTACTTTCCCAACTTTGGGTGCTCGTTATTTTAGAAAGGAGTTTAAGGCGGACAAACAGGTTGAGGAAGCCACTGCATATATTATTGGATTGGGCTTGTATGAGTTGAATATCAATGGGCACAAGGTGGGGGATGCTGTGCTTGCCCCGACACCAACCGATTATACGCAGAACGTCAAGTACAATACTTATGATATTACCCAGCTCGTTCAATCCAATTCTGATAATGCCATTGGCGTGGTACTGGGAAATGGTCGCTATTTCACCATGCGCCAAAATTATAAGCCTTATAAAATTAAAAATTTTGGTTTTCCCAAATTACTGTTTCAATTGGTAATCCGGTATAAAGATGGAAGCCGAGAAGTTATTTCTTCCAATGACCAATGGAAAGGTACTGCGGATGGCCCTATTCGGAACAATAATGAATATGATGGAGAATACTATGATGCCAACAAGGAATTTGACGGATGGGATCAGGTAGGTTTTGATGACTCAAGCTGGTTGCAAGCCGAGTATGTCCAAGAGCCAAGAGGGGATTTTGAGGCGCAATTGAATGAAAACATGAAAGTGATGCAAGAAGTGATGCCTGTTTCCATTACTCCATTGGATCAGAATCGCTATATATTGGATATGGGACAAAATATGGTGGGCTGGTTGCAGCTGAAAGTGCGGGGTGAACAAGGAGATACTGTCAAGCTGAGATTTGCAGAATCCTTGGAGGATAATGGAGAATTGTTTGTGACCAATCTTCGTGATGCAAAGGTAACCGACACTTATGTCCTCAAAGGCGCTGAAGAAGAGGTTTGGGAACCCAACTTTACCTATCATGGATTTCGGTTTGTGGAGGTCAGTAACTACCCGGGAATACCTCAATTAAGTGATTTTGTGGGGAAGATGGTCTATGATGATATTGCAACAGTCGGCCATTTTGAAACCTCTGATGAAACGCTTAACCAGATTTATCAAAACGCTTGGTGGGGAATAGCAGGCAACTACAAAGGGATGCCTGTGGATTGTCCGCAAAGAAATGAGCGGCAACCGTGGTTGGGTGATCGGGCGGTTGGGGCTCATGGTGAAAACTATATGTTTGACAATGTCAGGCTATACAAAAAATGGCTGGAAGACATTCGGCTTTCTCAAAAGGAAGATGGAAGTATTCCAGATGTAGCTCCGGCCTATTGGCGCTATTACAGCGATAATATGACTTGGCCAGGCACCTATTTGATGATTGCCAACATGCTTTTTGATCATACAGGAGATACGAGTGTGCTGGTTCATCATTATCCGGCCATGAAAAAATGGCTGGACTATATGGCTACTCGATATATGAATGAAGACTATATCGTTACGAAAGACAGTTACGGGGATTGGGTAGTTCCTCCTCCCACAATAGCGGCCGGAACTGGACAAAATGCAGATGTAAAGCGGCCAAGTGCATTGATCTCTACTGCCTACTATTATTATTTTATGGAGATGATGAGCAAGTTTGCCAGGTTAACAGGAATTAGAGAGGATATAGAGGCCTACCAAGTTTTGAAGGATAAGGTAGGAAAGGCATTTCAACAGGAGTTCTATCAGGAGGAAGGTTATTATGGAGATAACAAGATGACCGATAATTTGCTTCCCTTGGCTTTCGGTATGGTGAGTGAGTCCAATGAGCAAAAAGTATTTGACCACCTTGTAGAGACAATTGAGGTGAAAAATAAGGGGCACTTGAGTACTGGGTTGATCGGTACCCAATGGCTGATGAGGACATTAAGTGATTATGGCAGAGCTGACTTGGCTTTGAAGTTGGCTACCAATCGTACGTATCCAAGTTGGGGATATATGATTGAAAATGGAGCGACTACCATTTGGGAGCTTTGGCACGGGAATGTGGCCAAAGCAAGTATGAATTCACAAAACCACACCATGTTGTTAGGGGATCTGATGGTGTGGTATTATGAATACTTGGCCGGAATCAGGCCTGGTGATGAAAGCCCAGGTTTTAAGGCCATCAGCTTGCAGCCGACATTTGTGGAAGGGTTGGACTATGTCAGGGCTTCCTTTGATTCCTCCTATGGAGAAATTGGAAGCCATTGGGAACGCAAAGGCAAGAGGATTATATGGAAAGTAAAAGTACCGGTAAATACTACGGCCAAAGTAGTTTTGCCCCAAGACATTGTCACTAAAGTTAGTTTGGATGGGAAGATCCTACCAGAAGGTCAAAAGGAAGTGAGCTTGGGTTCAGGCGAGTATGAGTTTGTTTTTTAGTTTGGAATTAATTTGTCTCAAAAGATAAATGCTGGTTTTTCTCTACCTGTTTGAACTGGAAGAACTCCAAATGTTCTTCTGAAGTACTTGGCTCGAAAGGTGTGAGGTAGTATTGGTCTTTGTAGCCAAACATTCCTGAATACAGATGCTCTTTGATTGTCCCTAATGAATGAGAAACAAGTGGTTTTCCTTCTAAACTATAGGAATTTAGGATTCGCTCACTACACATAGGGTCTTGGAAATTTCGGTTTTGATGAATTCGATATATTACTTTGTTAATTGTATCTATATAGGTGTCGAGAAAAGCGTATTTTAAAATTTTATTGCCTTCTTCTGGGCTGGATGCGGGAGAGGAGGTGTAAGGGGCATCTTCAATGTTTAATTCCAAAGAACTCTTCTTCCCCGTCTCTAAGTCGTGAAAGAAGAGTTTTGAGGAGAAGCGGAAGAAATAAATAAGACGTTTTCCCTCAATTAAGTATTGAGGGCTTTCATCATGCCAATAAGAAAGCGAAGTGGATTTTACAAATTCCTCAGGAAAGGAAACGTCCAATAATTTCCACTCTATTTGCCAATTATCAGGATTTATTTTTAATTGTATAAAGAGAGGGAAATTGGGATAAGCCTTGGCGGGCACGGGGCCGCTCATAGGTAAGTTTCTTGATAAACTAAATATTAACTCATTCTCCTTAATCTTACAGTAGGAAGATCTTGCTGTTATAAAGAAATGATCTTCTTGATTTCTAAAAAACTGATCTTCAACTATTTTTTCAAGATTAATTTTTTTGATAACATCTCCTTCTTTGTCAACAATGTAGAAAAAGGATAAAGTGGTAATAAGAAAATGTTTTTTTTGAAGTGGAATGGCCTTATTAGGATGAGAATGGAGCATTCTGGGGCCATCACCTCTTTGTAAAGGAATGATCTCAATCAGTTCCTTTCTATCCAGGTCACTAATGACAATCTGAAGATTCTGGTCAATAAAAATATGGGCATTTTTACCCTTGTAATTAGCTATAGTAGGATTAAATGTCTTTGGAGTGACCATGTGTTCTCCAAAATCCACAAAGCTCTCTGAGGCGACTATTTTATACTCCTTCTCCGTTTTGAAAGCCTTGGACTGGCAGGCACAAAAAAATGTAACCAAACATAAATAATCGAACCACTTCATAAGCTTGGGGTTTAGTAAATTTAATATAAACTAGTTAAATAGTTAATTGTAGTCAAGTTTGTAAGTCATTAAAAATAAATCATTTAAAAATTGGTTTATATTATAAACTACTTTATATTGGAGATATATTTAACTTTAAAAAAAAAACAGATATGAAAAAAATATTGTGTTTGACTGTTTTACTGATGGCATCCTTTGGGGTGATGGCACAGGAAAAGGCTGATGAAGCCATGAAGAAATTGGCTTTTTTGGAAGGGAAGTGGGAAGGTAAGGCCATGGCCATGCAGGGGCCTGGACAGCAGATGAACCTTGATCAGCATGAAGATGTCTCCTACAAGCTAGGAGGTAAGATGCTTTTTATTGAAGGGAAAGGATACCAAGGGGATAGTTTGGCCTTTAATGCTGTCGCTGTCATTACTTATAATGAATGGAAGGAGGGATATGAGATGAAAGCGTGGCGTGCCAATGGCCAAAGTACAGATGCCTATCTTAAAGAATTGGGGCAGGATCATTTTGAATGGGGTTTTGACATACCGCAGGGTGGGAAGATTAAATATGAAATTTCTCTCAATGATCAAGGGCAGTGGCACGAAGTAGGCCAATACTCTCCCAATGGAGAAAAGTGGTACCCGAGTTTTGAAATGACCTTGGATAAAAAATAATAAAAGATGGAAACTGATAAAAATTGGGATGAGCGTGATAGTATCCACTTGATTCGCTCCATGGTGGAGTCGACGCGATACAGTATTTACCAAGACCGTTTCCTCTATTTTATGTGGGGCTATCTGACCTTGGGAGTAGCGGCTGCTCATTATTTGATGGCCTTCGTTTTAGAGATGCCGCAAGCCTACATGGTCTGGACGGTGATGGCGTTTGGGGCAGTGGTGCACTTTCTATACCTGGGCAAAAGGAAGAAGCAAGCCATGGTAAAAACTTATATGGGTAGGGTAATGGCTGGAATTTGGGGAGGCATGGGCATGGCAATTATTGTATTGCTTTTTGGGGCGTTTGAGATTGGTTGGCATGCAGTATATCCGTTTTTTATGATCCTGTATGGTACAGCGTGCTATGCCACAGGAATGACCTTGCGCTACAAAGCATTGATTTGGGGCGGAATTGGGAGTACCTTGTGTGGCTTTTGGGCCTTTTACCAGCCTTTCCAATACCAACTGTTACTATTAATGCTGGCTGTGGTGGTCAGTTATATTATTCCGGCTCATTTGATGAAGCCTAAACCAACTTTAGCGGATGTTTAAAGCACTCGATCCGGTACTCCATAGCCAGTTAAGATTGGCGATAGTATCTTTACTGATGAGCGTGGAGGAAGCGGAATTTACTTATATCAAAGAAAAAACAGGGGCGACTGCAGGGAACCTTTCTGTACAGATTACCAAACTTAAAGCAGCTGGCTATGTGGCAGTGGAGAAATCTTTCCGAGAGAATTTTCCATTGACCACTTGTGCACTCACCAAGGAGGGAAAGCAGGCTTTTGAGACCTATGTGAAAGCTTTAGAAGACTATATCCAAGTGAACAAGGAAGGGAAATAATCAGGCTTTTTCGTACTTTCTACTCCATTTTACGATCAATGGAGTAATAATCACCGTGGGAAGTAGCCAAATCAGCAAGGCGGGGAGAAAATGGATGTTGACCACTAAAAATGCGGTTAGACTGGCAATATACGTTCCGCACATTCTTGCGATATGCCCTCTCAACCAGAAGTTTTTACTCCTGACTTTGCCACGGTAGAAACGGATGTCATTCATGGACATGGAAAGTCCAATACCTCCAAAAACAAACAAGGCAATCCCAAAATAATTATTATGCAATAGGTTTTGTACCCCTTGAGCAAAGAATAATAACCCAAATACAATCATAAAGATCGATAGGCTCCAATCTATCCAATTTGCTTGGGGTTGCTGCGCCCTCAGGTATAGGTAGCGGTATCCTGAACCCAACATGTACAAGGTGAAAATTCCGATGGTAAAGAGGAACTGATTCGGGTGGATACTGGCCAAAACCAAAGCAGTCAATCCAGCAAGCAGCATGGTCCTAAAAAAGATTTTTCCAGTCTTCTTGTGCCTGATATCACCTTTTTTTCTGATCATATTGATGGTTCCGGAAATTAATCCAGCTGCGCCTCCAGCAATGTGAAGGCCTAGCAAAAAGTTAAAAAGTGTTTCCATGCCTTAAATGTATGATGTTGCGGTTTGCGTGTTGATAGCTAATATATAAAAAGTTGCCTGTTTATTTGATTTAAGTATTGATAATAAGTGGTTTGTATAAAGGTGAAGATTGAGTTGTTTGATGATTTAGACATTTAAAAAATAAAAACCATTTGCTTAGGAAGCAAATGGTTTTCGATTAATAAACCCCTAATTAAAATTTTAAAACTTTTAAAATTAATTATAGGATAAACTTAGTGATATCAATATTAAAAACCGTCCTGTACTATCTGCTAACAGGATTAGAAGGTTTAGGATTATTTTTCCAAGCTAACTTGCCAGTTCCAGGCATCTTTTAAGGCATCTTCCAAGTTGTATTGAGGAATCCAGCCCAATACTTTGCTGACTTTGTCAGTATTGGCCCATACTTTTTCAATGTCTCCAGATCTCCTTGGCCCAATCTCATAGTTTAGAGGTGCTCCGCTTACTTTCTCAAAAGCTTTGATCACTTCCATCACGGTATTTCCATTTCCCGTGCCCACATTGAAAAGATCAAAAAAGCTGTCCTGTTTATCTGCTAGAAATTGGATAGATTTGACATGAGCATCAGCAAGATCCATGACATGGATGTAATCTCTGACACAGGTGCCATCGAGTGTGTCGTAATCATCTCCAAAAACCGTGATTTTTTCTCTAATGCCTGCACCTGTCTGGGTGACGAAAGGAATCAGATTGGCAGGAACTCCAAGGGGCAATTCTCCAATAAGAGAAGAAGGGTGTGCGCCGATCGGATTGAAATAGCGCAAGGCCACTACCCTGGCTTTCGCACCGCTTTTTACATGGTCTATCAGGATGTCTTCGCAGATTTTTTTGGTGTTGCCATAAGGGCTTTCTGCGTCTTTACGAGGAGTAGACTCTTTTACAGGCAGTTCATCAGGCTGTCCATAGACAGTGCATGAGGAAGAGAATACGATGTCTTTGACTTTAAACTCCTTCATGGTTTCCAGTAAAATGATCAGCGAATTGATGTTATTGCTGTAGTACTTTAAAGGAATTTGCGTGCTCTCTCCTACCGCTTTGGAGGCAGCAAAGTGAATGACGCCAGATAGATTGTTTTCACTGAAAATTTGACGCATCAATTCACGGTCATTACAATCTCCTTCATAGCATTTGATGGATTGGTTAAGGATTTTTTCCAGCCCATCGAGGACCTTCTTGTTGGAATTTGAAAAGTTGTCGATGATAATCGGTTCAAAACCGGCGTTAACCAGTGCTACGGCAGTGTGGGATCCTATATAACCTGCTCCTCCTGTAATTAAAATTTGTTGCATGAATATTTTGTCTTTACCAGGGTTAATGGGTTGGCTTTTTTGATGTCTGAGCAAATATAAAGCAATCAGGTATGTGTTAAAATTTTTATTGCTTTTTAATCGGTAAAACTAATTTTTTGCTTGGAAGTTAATACCTTAGGTAGAACAGGTTGATAGGAAGATCATTTAAGATTTTTTTGACCATCAGGAATATAACCCAGAAAATAGCAGAAACATGATGAACTTTGATTTGAATGAAAACCAAAGGATGATCGCTCAAATGATTAGAGACTTTGGTGCTAAGGAAATTACCCCCAAACGAAAAGAATGGGATGATGCGCAGATTTTTCCTTTACCACTTTTTAAGCAGCTAGGTGAACTGGGTTTGATGGGAGTGTTGATCCCCGAAGCCTATGGAGGAAGTGGCTTCAGTTACAATGAGTATGTGACAGCTATTTTAGAATTGGCCAAGTTGGATCCAGGGATTGGACTTTCTATGGCGGCCCACAATTCACTTTGCTCTGGGCACATTATGCTTTTTGGCAATGAGGAACAAAAGCAAAAGTATTTGCCCAAGTTGGCTTCCTGTGAGTATTTGGGAGCATGGGGTTTGACTGAGCCCAATACCGGTTCAGATGCTGCCAATATGAAGACAACAGCCGTAATGGATGGGGATTACTTTGTCCTTAACGGTGCTAAAAATTTCATTACGCATGGAGTTTCTGGAGATGTGGCCGTGGTGATTGCCAGAACTGGTGAAAAGGGAGATAAACATGGGATGACTGCTTTTGTACTGGAAAAGGGCATGGATGGATTTAAAGGAGGAAGAAAGGAGGATAAGCTGGGAATGAGAACCTCAGAGACGGCAGAGTTGGTTTTTGAGGATTGCAAGGTGCACAAAACCCAAGTTTTGGGGGATGTGGGAGAAGGGTTTATCCAGTCCATGAAGGTTTTAGATGGAGGGAGGATTTCGATCGCGGCTTTGTCTTTGGGCATTGCTGAAGGCGCCTTGGAAGCAGCTATACAATATGCCAAAGAGCGTCACCAGTTCAATAATCCTATCAGTTCCTATCAGGGAATTTCATTTAAATTGGCAGACATGGCGACTAAGCTAGAAGCTGCAAAGCTTTTAACCTTTAAAGCCGCAGACTTAAAGAATCGGGGAGAGTTTGTTACCCTGGCTAGTGCAAAGGCCAAGTACTATGCTTCTGAAGTGGCGGTGGAGCTGGCCAATGAAGCGGTGCAAATTTTTGGAGGTTATGGTTTTACTAAAGACTATCCGGTGGAGAAATATTATAGGGATGCCAAATTGTGTACCATTGGAGAAGGAACTTCTGAAATCCAAAAGTTGGTTATCTCCAGAGAGATTTTGAAGTAAAATGCTGACGGCCCATTCAAAAAATTGAAGCCCTAAAAGCCTGATTTGGAAGAATATTTTGTTTTACGAAACTATCTTTCTACATTTGCAGCACGAAAGGGGGTGTAAAATTATGATCGTAGTAAACGTAAAAGAGAACGAATCTATCGAAAAAGCGCTTAAGCGTTTCAAAAAGAAGTTTGATAGAACTGGAGCAATCCGTGAATTGAGATCTCGTCAACATTTCGAGAAACCATCTGTGAAAAGAAGAACAGAGGTAATCAAAGCCGCCTACAAGCAAAGAATGCAGGACGAAGAAAGTAAATAATTAATATTTCCTTTCTCAGAAATAAATGAGCATATTGGTGTTTCAATACACTGATATGCTTTTTTCATTTATAAACTATCTAGAGCACGAGAAGAGAGCCAGTGCGCACACGGTTCTGGCCTACCAGAAGGACCTGGAGCAGTTCCAGGAATTTTTAAAACTATCCTTTGGGATGGAGAATTTGGAATCTGCTGGTCATGGAGAGATCAGGGCCTGGATAGTAGATTTAGTGGAGGGAGGGCTTTCTGCCACCACTGTCAATAGAAAAATGGCCACTTTAAGGTCTTTTTATAAATTTTTACTCCGCTCAGGAGAAATCAGCAAGGATCCTACCTATAAATTAAAAGCGCTCAAAACGCCAAAAAAATTACCGGAATTTGTGCAGGAAACCTCCATGGAGAAAATTCTCAATGAGATTGATTATGGGCAAGACTTTGATGGTCAGCGTGATAAGATGGTGATGGAATTCCTTTACCTAACAGGAGTCAGATTAGCTGAGTTATTGGCGATCAAATGGCAAGATATTGATCTTCAAGGGCAAACGGTAAAAGTGTACGGGAAGCGCAAGAAAGAACGAATAATCCCTCTTACAGTCGTGTTAGGAAAGAATATTATTTCGTACAGGAAAGTATTTGAAGAAACATTTTCAAATGTAAACGAGAGTGATTATTTTATCGTTAATAATTCTAGAAAGCAAGCTTACCCTATGAAGATTTACAGGATAGTGAGGAAATATTTAGACCTTTTTGCGCAGACGTCCAAGCGTAGCCCTCACCTTCTGAGACATACTTTTGCGACTCATCTGCTCAATAAGGGAGCCGATCTAAATGCTGTAAAGGATCTTTTGGGCCATGCCAATCTTGCTGCCACACAGGTGTACACCCACAATTCAATGGAAAAACTGAAGGCTGTGTTTGATCAAGCACATCCTAAAGCTTAAATAAAAGTTTAACTTTTAAACTGTTAAAATTATGAAATTACAAATGCATTCAATCCATTTCGACGCCGATCAAAAACTGATTGATTTTATCCAGAAAAAAGCTGATAAGCTGGATACTTATTATGATCGCATTATCGACGGGGAAGTATTTATGAGACTTGACAAAAACGAGAAAAACGAGAACAAGATCGTTGAAATCAAATTGAATGTACCGGGTAAGCAGTTTTTTGCAAAGCATCAAACGGATTCTTTCGAGGGAGCTGCTGATGAAGCGATTGAAGGTTTGAGAAGACAGATCAAAAAATTCAAAGAGAAGTTAGTTTTAGCACGACAATGACAATATAACCCAATTTAATAATGCAATGACAAACCCTACTCAAGTGAGTGGGGTTTGTTTTTTGGTAACCAGTCATTTAAGCTTGTTTTATTTGTTAATCAATCCATGATTTTTACCTAACTCCCAATTGATTTTAGCCTTTTACCTTTGAAGTAAATCAAGAAGATGAAAAGGAAATCAATACCATCGGTTTATATATTCTTTTATTTTTTTACACTAATAATAGGCGGGATTGTTTTACTGAATGCGCCCAAAGGGGATTACGAGCTTTTTGTTAATCGGCATCATTTTTTATTGGCCGATTTGTTCTTTTCTAATATTACCTACTTGGGAGATGGTTTGGTTTTTTTAGCTGTTTTTCCGGTCCTGTTACTTTTTAGATATGGGTATGCACTGCTTTGTGTGTTCAATGCTGCTATTCATATGATAGTTTGTGTTGTTTTGAAACAATTGGTTTTTTTGAATGCACCACGGCCGGCAGCATTTTTTAAGGATATTGATTTGGTACAAGTGGCAGGAGTGACAATGCACCATTGGCACTCTTTTCCATCAGGCCATACGGCTACCGCTTTTGCTCTTACCACCATGCTGGCCATGATTTTTCCTAAACGACATCGCTATCAAGTGTTAATGGTTTTAATAGCAGTGACGGTAGGTTTTAGCAGGGTTTATCTGATGCAGCATTTCATTGGGGATGTAATGGCAGGGTCAATATTGGGAGTGGGATCAGCCCTATTGGCGAGGGTAATAGTTAGGAAGTATTTTAAGGGAAGGGATTTCAAAAGAGGATTGTTACCAAAGAAAAAAGTGGCGCTTTCTCATTTGAAACCAGAGGTTCAAGCTTCCACCGAACCTAAGTGATTAGTGATAAAAGCTCAATGAATCTTAAATATTACAGTTTTTTGCTGCTTTCTGGTCTGTTTTTTTGCAGTTTTGTAGCACAATTGGAAGTAGGGTTTAATATTACCATTTGACCCGATTCTGAAAAATAGCAATATGGACAAAACGAAACAATACAGGTCGTATTTGCTCATTATATTGGGCATCATTACATTTTTCAAGATTCTTTTTACTGCTACTACTTCTTTGAGTTTGTTTTCTGAAGAGACTCAGTATTGGCTGTGGGGACAAAATCTGGATTGGAATTATTACTCAAAACCATTAATGGTCGCGGTATACAATTTCATTTTTACAGGAATTTTTGGGAACACTGATGTGGCTGTCAGGTTAAGTGCGGTACTGTTTTCTGCAGGAACAGCCTGGATTGTTTTTGAGCTTGGCTTGAAAATGTTCAAATCTGCCCAGGTTGGGTTTTGGGCTGCTTTGATGTTGGTGGTGATGCCTTATTTTCATTTAGCTTCATTCTTTCATACAACGGATTCTTCTTTGCTTTTCTTTTGGGCATTGAGCTTCTATTGGCTTTGGATGGCTACAGAGACGCGGAAGACTTCCCACTGGGTTTACGCAGGTTTGGCCAGTGCCATGGGCATGCTTTCAAAGAACACTATGGTCTTGGCTATACCTTTGATTTTTGTGTATCTACTATTGGTGGATGCCAAGCAGCTGAAGCAAAAAGGTTTTTATGTCTATTGCCTGGTCTTTGCTCTTTCTTTCATTCCCATTATTGTCTGGAATTTTCAAAATGATTTTGTGACTTTCAGGCATGTGGGAACACTTGGTGGTGTGGAAGGCGAAAGCAAACCTTTTGATTTTGGGGAATCGATGAAATATGTTTCTGAATATGCTGGTGGTCAGCTGGGGATTATTTCGGCTTTTTTCATTCCTTTTTTGGTGATGTCCATTCGAAGAGTGATTAAGCATAAAGAGCGGCAAGTGCTTTTTATCATGCTACCTGCCATAGGTGTTTGGTGTTTGTTTTTTTTGATTTCTATCACCAAAAGAGTAGAAGTTAATTGGCCTGCTTTTGCTTATGTGAACCTGTCTATTGCAATGTCCTATGTGTTGCAATTAGCCAGTTCGGGCTGGAGAAAATATGCAACATATGCTACAGGCATATCAGGTGTTTTGTTGATATTGATCATGAAACCTGCTCCTTTAGATGCCATCGGCTTCAAAAAAGTCCTGCGGCCGGATAAAGATCCGCTTGCACGTTTGGCAGGGTTTAGGGAAATGGGAGAAAGGATTGACTTTTTGATTGACTCACTTTCATTGGACAAGCAATTTATCTTTAGTGATAGTTATCATTTGGCCTCAGAAATGGCTTTCTATGTGGAGGATAATCCCCAAACTTTCACAATCAATCTGGGGAGGAGAAAGAACCAGTTTGATCTTTGGCCAGGAATTGAGCAATTTGAAAACCAAGGTTACGATGGAGTTTATCTGCAGTGGGGCACGGCTGACCGACCAGAAATCATTGCGGGTTTTAAAGAAAGGATTTTGAAAGAAACCTACTTTGCTGTTTATAGAGGAGACACTGTCAAAACTTTTAGCCTAGAAATCTATAAAGACCTGCAGCATATTGAAGAGGTAAAAACGGATTCTTATTGATCAGGTAAAAGCTTAACAATAATGGTTGTAGGAGACTCAAAAAGGTCTTTTCCTTCAAAAATAGGCTCATAGTTTATGCCCTGCACTTTGAGCTCTTCAAGGTAACGCTTTCTAGTGATCAAATAGCCTTCTGCTTTTTGAGGCTGAAGATCTGACTGCAAATCTTGAATTGGTCTTTGCAGGTAAAATGAAAAGGCCGGATTGAATATTTTAAAGTAATACAAGTTCGACTCCTGCATGTTTTGTTGTAAGTCTTTGGCAATGAGCACAGGGTTTTGTTGGTCAACTTTTGGAAATGCCCACCAAAAGAAAACCAAAGAAAGAATCATAAAGCCAGAGCCCATACTGAGCAGAACTGGCCACACTTTATTTCTGAAGTAACCAATTATGAGAGTTGGTAGGGCGAGATAAGGGGCCATCAAAAGCCAAAGCATTGATTTGGGAATTTGAAGGTTAGGATCACTTTTAAGCCCATGATAAATACCGAAAGGAAGTATCAAGATCAAAACTGCATAGAGCAATACCGGGGTTTTTAGTCGCTGAACTTTATGTTTGGTTACTAGCCAAGATAGATAGTTACCAATTAAAATAGCGATAAATGGATAGGCAGGAACAGTGTAATTTGGCAATTTGGTACCGGCCATCATAAAGAAAACGATGATGGTAATACTGGCTATCAAGGAAAAAGTTGTTAGTTTATTAGTTCGGAACTTAATGGTATGCCAAAAGCTTTGGGGTATAAAAAAGGCAAAAGGAAGCATTCCCGCTGCCACATATATCCACGTAAGCCAAAAACCGCCTCCATGCCCTTCCATGGGGGCTGAGAACCTTCCCAGATTGTGCTTAAAGAAAAACTCTTCTACCCAAAGTCCATTGGTCTTTGTGGCAACCAAAATGTACCAAGGCAAGGCTATCAGGAAGAAAAGAGACAACCCAACAGGATGGAAAATCCTTACAAGGCGTTTCGAATTGAGTAAGTTGACAGAGAGAGAGTAGATCAACATGGCCAAAACTGGCAGGGCAACTCCTACAGGTCCTTTACTTAAGGTAGCCAAAGCTAAGGAGGCATATATGGCCAACATGTATTTCTTTGACCGGAATCCTGATTTCGACCATTTATAGAAAAGCATGAGCGCACTGGTCATGAAAAATATTAGAAAAGGGTCGGGAACAGCCATATGAAATTGGATGTACCAGTGCAAAGAGGACGTTAAAACAAGAAGTGACAGTATTCCGGCCTTGAAGCCTACATTTCTTTTTGTAAAGCGAAAGGTTATGTAGGTGGTCAAAAAGCCAAATAGCGCAGGAAAAAACCTAGCAGAAAATTCACTGATTCCAAAAACCTGATAGGAAAGTATAAAGAAGTAATAATGTAAGGGAGGTTTGTCAAATCTATATTCACCATTGAAAGTAGGAATGATCCAGTCTTTATTTTGCATCATCTCAATGGCGGCTGTAGCATTTTTAGCCTCGTCTAGGGCATAGATGCTCAGGCCTGAAATATTGGAAAAGTGAAGTATCAAAGACAGTAGGAGCAGTGCCCATTCCACATACTTTTTTCGATTCAAAACTTTTTCCATACTCCAAAATTAAATCAATAAAATCAAGGTAATGTCAAGAAAGCTTTACCAAAAGGTTAGGTTTTGGTAAGCCTGCTTGGTGAGGGGACAAAAAAGCTTTAATTTTGGCCAAATTTTATATGGTATGTCTAAGTTACAGCTCTCTCTTGTAGTCACTGTTTACAACGAAGAAGAGAATATTAAGCCCTTACTGGAAGCAGTTTATACAGCATTGGAGGGAATTTCCTATGAACTGATTTTGGTGGATGATGGATCTACAGATAAGACTGTGGAAGAGTCCAAAAAATATAGCAATGAGCATACCCGAGTGCTGATTTTTAACAAAAACTACGGTCAAACTACAGCACTGGCAGCCGGGATTGACCATGCCGTAGGAGAATATATTGTGACGATGGATGGTGATCTTCAGAACGATCCCTCCGATATTCCAATGATGCTCCAAAAGGCAATTGATGAGGACTGGGATGTAGTGGCAGGAGTGAGAGCTAATCGCCAAGATGGTTTTGTACTGAGGAAATTACCGAGCAAGTTTGCCAATTGGATGATCCGAAATACTACCAAGGTGTACCTGAAAGATTATGGATGTAGTCTCAGGGTTTATAAAGCCCATATTGCTCAAAATATGGGGCTGTATGGGGAATTGCACCGTTTTATTCCGGTATTGGCCAAGCAAGAAGGGGCAAAGATGACGGAAGTGAATGTGAAGCATCACCCAAGGATTCACGGTACTTCTAAATATGGTCTGAACAGAACCTTTAAGGTGATGGCCGACTTGATTCTGATGCTTTTCTTTCAAAAGTACCTTCAGCGTCCCATTCACCTCTTTGGAACCATTGGCTTGCTGTCCTTTTTTGTGGGGATATTGATCAATATTTATCTTTTGGTACTGAAAATTGCAGGAGAAGATATATGGGGCAGGCCCATATTATTGGTGGGACTGATCCTTGTATTGGGAGGCTTACAACTGATCACCACGGGAATTGTGGCTGAAATCATTGTAAGGACTTATTTTGAATCCCAGGATAAGAAAACCTATACCATCAAACAGGTATATCAAGGTGAATAAAAAGACCATCAAGCTACTCCTTAAGGTACTCTTAACAGGAGTAGCGGTTTATTTGGTATTTCGAAAAATAGATGTCCAGGAAACATGGCAGGTTATAAAAAGATCCAATTTACTTTACCTGTTTTTGGCCTCTCTATTTTTTGTAGCATCAAAAGCGATTTCCTCATTCAGGCTCAATTGTTATTTTCGAGACCTTGGTTTAAAGTTAAGTGAGCTGCAAAATCTGAAACTTTATTGGATTGGGATGTTTTATAATCTTTTTCTTCCTGGAGGAATAGGAGGGGATGGTTATAAGGTTTATTTATTGAACAAGCAATTTAAAACCAATGTCAAGCAACTTTTGGCGGCAGTTTTATTGGATAGGGTCAGCGGCTTGGTGGCCTTGGTTTGGTTGATGCTGGGGCTTTGGTTTTGGGTAGAGGTGGAGTGGATTTATTTGGCTGGGATTAATTTGAATCTTTTGGCCGGTGTTGGCCTATTTCTGGTTCCGGTAGTTTTTATAATTATTGTCAAGTGGTGGTTCAAATCCTTTAAAAAATCGATCTTAAAAACTAGCATTTACTCCCTGATGGTTCAAATCGCTCAATTGGTTTGTGCCTATTTTATACTTTTGGGTTTAGGAATTAATGCACAAGTTGTGTCCTATCAATTCGTGTTTTTGCTGTCTTCCATTGTGGCGGTTTTACCTTTGACTATTGGTGGAGTAGGGGCCAGGGAACTGGTGTTTATTTTTAGCCATGACTATATGAATATTGATAAAAACATGGCTGTAGCTTTTAGTTTATTGTTTTTCTTGATTACGGCTTTTGTATCTCTAATGGGAGCATTTGTAAAGGTTGATTTGGAGAAAAAGCATTAAAGTTAACGCTTCAGATGCTAAAGCCATTGATCACAAATTGGTAACCTAGGCCAATAACTATTCCTCCAATGATGATCAATGGAGAAGGAATTTTAGTGAATTGAAGTAAAAGGTAAGTGCCAATGATAGCGGTGATGTTAAAAATATTGGCCGGCATAGGCTCAAAAAGTATATAGGCGGCAGCGATCAGCATACCGCAAGAAACTGCATTGACTCCCTCAAGGGCAGCCCTGACGGGTCTGTATTTTTTCAACTCATCCCAAAACCTGATGACAAAGAAGATCAGAAATGTTCCGGGAAGAAAAATTCCAGCCGCTGCGATCAAACCTCCCGTAATGGCTCCCCCGATGCCCATTTCCCGCATGGAAAGTGCTCCGATATAAGAGCTGATACTGAAAGTGGGACCAGGAACCCCTTGTGAAATAGCGTATCCCGTAAGGAACTCCTCAGAAGTTAAATAGGCTTTGAACTCCACAAACTCCGTATAAAGGTAAGGAACAAGTACTTGCCCTCCTCCAAAGATCAAGCTGCCGTTACGGTAGAAATTCTCAAAAAGTCTGATGGGTAAAATTTTTGTAAAATGACCAAGTGCGGCTGCAGTGATTAAAACACCTCCCCAAAGTAGGAAGTTGGCCCACTCGATGGTAATTCCATGTTTTTCTTCAATTTTAGGCTGCTTGTTAAATTTCAAAGAGGTGGTTATTCCTCCAGCGATCAGCATAAAGGGAAAAATATAAGGCGAATTGTAAAAGAAGGCGACAAAAGCAGATAGCATCATGAGGACCATGGCCTCCGTGGTCTTTACCATTTTACCTATGGTTTTTTGGGCGGCATAGATGATAAACCCGATTGCCATGGGCTGTATGAATTTGGCAAAGTTGAGAGATCCTGCGGTTTGGGTTTGCAGAAAATCCACCAAAATGGCTGCTCCTGTCATTAGGATGGTGGCAGGCAGGATCCAGACCAAAAGGGAAAGGTAGGCCAAGTTCGGCCCTCCAACCCTATAGCCTATAGCAGAGATTGTTTGAGTAGATGTTGGTCCTGGTAATATTTGGCAAAGAGCATGGAGCTCCCAAAGCTCTTCTTCTGATATATACCGCCTCTTTCTGACCATGATGTCAAGAACCATTGCCAAAAAGGCCTGAGGGCCGCCAAAGGCTGTGACCGAAAGAGTAATGACATCTTTGAGGTAGAGGTAATATTTGACTTTTCTGATGGTCACGAATGACTACTTGCGTAAACCCAACTCCCGGAGTCTTTCTTCTAAAAATTCACCAGCTGTCGCATCTTCAAATGCTTTTGGGTTTTCCGTATCCACGCAAGAGTCAAGGCATGTCAAATCCATCTCAGCTCTTGGATGCATAAAGAATGGAATGGAGTACCTACTGCTGTTCATTTTTTCGCGTGGAGGGTTTACCACTCTGTGGATGGTGGACTTAAGTTTTTTATTGGTAAGTCTTTCCAGCATGTCTCCTACATTGACTACCAATTGATCAGGCAACGCGGTGATAGGAATCCATTGTCCATCTTTTCTTAATACCTGCAAGCCATCGGCGCTGGCCCCCATCAAAAGGGTGATAAGGTTAATATCCCCATGTTCAGCGGCTCTTACAGCGTCTGAAGGGACTTCTTCTGGATTTTCGATCGGAAAATAATGGATGGGTCTTAAAATCGAATTGCCGTGAATTACCTTATCTTCAAAATAGTCTTCTGGTAATTCCAAGTGCAAGGCAATAGCCCTTAACATGGCTTTTCCTGCGTTTTCAATGGTTTTGTACACCTCAAGCGCTACCTCCTTGAAGTTACTTACTTCAGCTGGCCACACATTGGGGGGATAGTCTTTTTTAAGAGGATCTGTATCAGGTATGCCACCCAAATCCTGTCCAACATGGTAAAATTCTTTTAGATCTCCTGTATTTCTTCCTTTGGCATGTTCTTTTCCTTTGCCCGTGTAGCCTCTTTGATAGCCTATTTCAGGTCTTTCATATTGGCTTTTGATGCTGTCGTCCAAAAAGAAAAATTCTTTAATAGTGGCATAAAGATTGTCCTGTAATTCTTGTGTGAGCCCGTGATTTTTAATGGCAACAAAACCAATGTTTTGGTAGGCGTCTCCTAGTTTGTGGACAAAAGCTGCTTTTTGGCTTGCATCACCTGATGTGAAATCGGCAAGGTCTAAAGATGGGATTTCATTATAAAGAATTTCGCTCATGACATGTTCGATTTATCCTGCAAGGTAAATATTTTATAGGAAAATTAAATATCTTTAAGAGAACCCAATGATCCTAATATGAAGAAAATTAATCCTTTCGTTTTGCTGTTGTTTAGTGGTTTTCTTTTGTTTTCATGTGATACTGAAACCAAAAAGGAGGAAGGAGATCAAACCATGGAAGTAACTCCAGAAGCTAAAGTTCAAGAAAATGTTAAGTTTAGGTATGAACTTCAAGAAGTAGCCTATCCTGATGCGATGCTTGAGTTGTACAGTCCACTGGAAAATGAAGCTTTTGAAAAAGGAAGTATTCCCTTTGAGTTTAATATCAAGAATTATCCATTCGAACACGGTGTCAAGGGCTTTCAACTCCAGATGATTATTAATGGTAATGATCCTATTGGGTATAATATGCCCATCTTTAGAAAGGAACTGGAGACAGGAAGTTATAAAGTTCTAGCCTATTTGGTGGATGAAAAGGGATTGGCACTGAAAGAATATGGAAATTATGTAGAGAGAGACTTTACAGTTGGGGATTCCAAACCATTTCCAGAGAGTGAAGATCCATATATTGGCGTAAATCTACCTCAAAATGGACAAGAATTCGATTTGGACGAAGAGGTAATTGTGGACTTTATTTTAGTAGGTGGAGATTTGAATGAGGACCAATTGCAGATCAAGGTAATGGTAGATGAGCAGGAATATACTTTTCATGAAATGGGACAGGTAAAGATCAGTAACCTGCCAAAAGGAGAGCATAAAGTATCAGTGGCCTTGGTAGACAAAAAAGGAAATGAGATTCCTGGGGTATTTTCTAAGAGCATTAAGCAAATTAAGGTCACCGGATAATTATAACTGGTTACATCAGACTCCTTAAAATGGACAGGGATTTTACTTCTGTGAAAGTCTCTAGGTGTATTTTATAAAAGGTCAGAAGGTCATCCAGTAGTTTTTTTCTAATATTAGAAGGGACTTTGATGTCAGCATTGAAAGGTGATTGGATCAACTGTGTCAAGTGTTTTTTCTCTTCTTTGGCAAAAGTTGAGTCATTAATTTCTGGATGTACTTGATCAAAAAATTCTGCAGCATTATCTGGTGAAAAACCTAAGTACTTGGAAGATTCCAGTAAAAAACCCAATGGATATGTCCCTAAATTGATTTTTTCTTGATCAAGATAGGTGATACATTGATAGATAAAATCATACAGGTATTCATTTTGATAGTTTTCGTAAATGGATTTCCCAAGTACTTCTCCCACAAACATGGCCACGCCAGAACGGTAATACTCAAATGGGATTCGTTGAAATGGATAAGCCAATTTGACTTCAGAAATTCGGTTCAGGGATGCGTTTTCTTTATCATAAACAACAAGGTCCAATAAGGTCAGAGGCTGGTAAAAGGCCATTTTTGTTTTTGACTTGGCGCTCCTGACTCCATTGACAATGTAGCTTTTTAGACCTAGGTCACGGGTAAAAATCTTCACAATTATTGAAGTTTCCCTGTATTTAAGATAATGGATGACGATGCCCTGAGTCTTTTTGATCATTGGATAGAGCGAACTTGAAATAGATTGTAAACTTTATTTTTTGTCTTCATAAAAGCACTTTCTACAACGGGCTTCATAGCTATCCTTTTCACCCAATACGACCTTTTGTTTGGCATCTGACAGCCTGAAACTGTAGGAAGCGAGGTCTCCACATTTCATGCAAATGGCGTGTACTTTGGTAACATACTCCGCAGTAGCCAAAAGTTGTGGCATTGGCTCAAAAGGTTTTCCTTCAAAATCCATATCCAACCCAGCAAGGATGACCCGCTTTCCTGATTTGGCCAAGGAATTGGCTACTTGAACAATTTGTTTGTCAAAAAACTGTACCTCATCAATCCCAATTACATCGCAGTCCCCAGCCAAAAGCATAATGTCATCGGCAAACTGAACTGGTGTAGAACGGATTTCATTTTCATTGTGGGAGACCACATTGGAATCATGGTACCTGGTGTCAATGGCTGGCTTGAAGATTTCCACTTTCTGTTTGGCGATCAAAGCCCGGTTGAGCCGTCTGATGAGTTCCTCTGTTTTGCCGGAAAACATAGATCCACAGATCACTTCAATATGACCTTTCTTTTCTTTCGGATGATTGTTTCCAATTACTGGTTCTATAAACATGTTCTTCCACTTCTTAAATTCAATTCGCCATTTTATTCAAACCATAAAGATTACTCACTGTAATCCATATGTGGAAATTTATACATTTCGTTTACCTTGATGCGAATGGTTCCTTGCTGCAACCTGGCTTGGCAAGTTAAACGTTGATTCTCTTTTAGTCTTCCTAATTTTCTAAAATATTCTTCCCGATCAGTTGGCTCTGATAAGTTTTCCATACCTTCATGTACAATCATCATGCAAGTGGTGCACCTGCCTTTTTTTCCGCAAGCATGCATCCAGTCCACATTATTTTCATGGATTAATTCGATAACTTTGCGATCGGGGGCTTTTGTGTAAATCTCCTTGTGGTATAGATTTTCAATTACTATTTTAGGCATCATTCTCGTACTTCTACAGAAATATACTTACTAATGAACGATAAAATTAACCTCAATTATTTAGAAAACTATGCACATGCCTTTTCTGAAAAGGTATGTTCGGAATACTTTGGTACTAAAAAGTACATGTCTGGTCAAGAGATCATTCAGTTGACACCTAGTACCCAGGTTAATTTTATGGTGATTAAGGCACTTTTTGAAAAGTGGAACGAGGAACTGGATAAGTTAAAAAGCAATCCATTTTTTGATTACAAAGACATGGCGGTTGCAGAAGCATTGAAGGAGTTTATGAATGTACTTTCGAGGGCGATTAAAATCGAAAACCATCATTTTAGGCCATTGATGGAAATCGCTGTCATTGACACGGTTTTATTGGCGATAGATCCCTTGTTGTATTTTTGGGGAGAAATTGAAAAGAGCAAGGAAGAAAATCCTTTGAAGCACCTGAAGGCTTCAAAAAAATATATCAAATGGCATACTAAATTATTGGCAGAGCTGATCGAAAAGGGAGGGCAAGAAGAATCAGAGATTTATAAGAATACTTTAAATGATCTTTATCAAAAGATGCTCAATGAGCTTGAACCTGCACAGAACTTACTGGCAAGTTTAAATCAGGTATTGCCAATTGATTGGAATGCATTGATCCAAAGTGAAGCGGAAGAAGCTACAGTAGCTGCAATGCCAGAAGTTAAGGAAGAAGTTTTAGATTCAAACGAAGAGGAAAGCGAAGAAAAAATTGATGATCTACCCATTTCTCACACTGAACCTGAAGATGATGACAAAGAGTCCCCTACAGCTCCAGTTATTGAGGAAAGGAAATCTACTCCGCCATCAGGAGGGACAATAGACCCGGCTTTGGCTTGGGCGAGATTTGAATCCGAGCAAAGTGGACTTTTGAAGGGGCCTATTGAGAGTTTGGAAGATGGAGTAGCCATCAACCAGCGATTTATGTTTACCAAGAAACTATTTGAGGGCAACCCGGATTTGATGGGACATGCCTTTAAGTCTATTGATAAATGCGATAGCTTTGTGGAAGCAATTGAATTAATCAATGATCGTTATGTTGTTAAATTAAATTGGGATCATGATTCCGAGGAAGTGATCGAATTTCTACACTTGGTTTACAGAAAATTTGACGAAAAGTAAAATCACCCTACACAAACCGATAATCCGGTAAATACATTATGAATTTTCAAAGAGGGGGCTTTCTATAGTCTTTAAGGGATTATTATGCCCGCTTTGAGTAGAAAACAATACTTATGAAAAAATTTTGGTTAGTACTAGGGTGTTTAGTAGGTATAATAGACCTGACCAATGCTCAAAAAGGAAAACGCTTACCTGAGGACAAACCCAATTACATTTTGATTGTGGCGGATGACTTGGGTTATGGGGATTTAAGTTTTACTGGTAGTAAGCAGATCAAAACACCTCATATTGATGCCTTGGCCCAGACCGGTGTTTATTTTCCAGAGGGCTATGTTTCCTCTGCTGTTTGCAGTCCATCAAGAGCTGGTTTGTTGACTGGACGGAATCAAGTAGAATTTGGTTACGATAACAATCTTGCCAACAATCAGCCCGGCTTTGACCCTGCTTTTTTGGGCTTGCCTGTTCAACAGCAGACTGTAGCGGATCGGTTGGGTGAATTAGGTTATGTAACTGGATTGGTAGGAAAATGGCACTTGGGATATGATGACCAGTTTTATCCTTTGAATAGAGGATTTGATGAATTTTGGGGTTACAGAGGTGGAGGCCACGACTATTTTGAAGCTGGAAATAATAGCAAAGGCTATAAGGCTAAAATAGAGTGTAATTACAAAACGCCACAGGAGATTACCTATATCACAGATGATAAAGGTGATGAATGTGTGGATTTTGTAAAGAGACATCAAGATGAACCTTTTTTCCTTTATGCATCCTTTAATGCTCCACATACCCCGATGCAGGCCACGGAAGCTGATCTGGAATTGTATAGGGATATAAAGGACGAGAAGAGAAGAACCTATGCTGCAATGGTTCATAGATTGGACATCAATGTGGGCAGGATTGTCGAAGCAGTGGAAAAGGCTGGTCTATTGGAAAACACCATTTTCGTATTTATTAGTGACAATGGCGGTCCCGCCTACACCAATGCTTCTATAAATGCTCCCTTTAATGGTAAGAAAGGAACCCTTTTAGAAGGAGGGATACATGTGCCATTTATCATAAAGTGGGATGGAATGCTTTCAGCCGGATCCTCTTATACTGCACCAGTTTCCTCCTTGGATTTGACGCCTACTTTTGTGAGTTTGGCTGGAGGAGATTTGAAGGAAGAGGATAAGTATGACGGGGTAAACTTGATGCCTTTTTTAAAAGGTGAAAAGGAGAATATACCCCATGAGGAAATTAAGTGGAGATTTACCATTAGTGCAGCCATCAGGGAAGGAAAGTGGAAATTGGTGAGGTTACCGGATCGTTTGCCTATGCTCTATAATCTGGAAGAAGATATTTCTGAGCAGCATGACGTGGCCTTGGAAAACCTTGAAATCACCCAAAGGCTACTGAAGAAGTTGGGGCACTGGGATGTTAGGCTGCCACATCCACTGTTTTTGGAGGGACCAGAATGGCGAGCCAATCAAGTGGAGCAGTATGATAAAAAATATGACTTGGTTCAACCAGACTAAAGTAAGAAAAGGTCGGAATATCAATTTCCGACCTTTTTTTAGTTCATTCTTCCCAAGAGCTGAATCCTATGTGAATCTAGCTTGATGAAGATAAATAGCAAGATGGTAAATGACCACAAGGACGAACCTCCATAACTAAAAAAGGGCAGTGGAATACCTACCACCGGAAAGAGGCCAATGGTCATGGAAATATTGATCATAAAATGGAAAAGCAGGATAGAGACGACACAATAGCCGTAAACCCTTGAGAAACGGGTCTTTTGTCTTTCTGCCAGGAATACCAATCGAATTAATAGTGCCGCAAAAAGAGCTACTACAACCAAGCTGCCTATCCATCCAAATTCTTCTCCCAAAGTACAGAAAATAAAGTCTGTATGCTGCTCTGGTACAAAGTCAAATTTTGTTTGGGTCCCTTCTAAGTAGCCTTTTCCCCAGAAGCCTCCAGAGCCAATGGCTATTTTAGATTGGGTTACATTCCAGCCTACACCCAAAGGATCAAGGTCAGGATTAAAAAGCACCATGATACGGTTTTGCTGGTGGGCCGGAAGTTTGGAAACAACCATATCCAAACTGTAACTGTAAGCAATCACAGCTGTACCAATCAGGCAAAGAGTTATTATTCTCTGCCAGTTTTTCTTTCCCATCAAGATTAAAATGACGGTCAGGGAAGCTACTGGCACAGCAATGTATAAATTGTTTTCCACACCTAAGGAAAGGAGAGATACTGCAATAAACACCAAAGCCATGACATAGTATTTCTGGGGCATTCCTTCCCGGTAAAGCATGATGAAAAAAGCCATATACACCATGGCCGTTCCAGTATCAGGCTGTAACATGATCAAAGAAACCGGAATCATGATGATCAAAATTGCTTGAAGTTGATATTTGGGCTGGCTAAGGTCAAATGATGGTTTTTCTATAAATTTGGCCAATGCCAATGCCGTTGCAAATTTGGCGAATTCCCCAGGTTGAAGCCGGAAAGGTCCCAATTCAAACCAAGCACGCTGGCCATTGATTTCCTTTCCAATAAAGGGGGTAAGCAACAAGATCAACAGGAAGAAACCGTAGAGGATCATGCTGAGGTTATCAAAGAGCCTATAATCCGCCACCATAATGACCGTAATCAAAAGCACTGCTGTTCCGATCCAAACCAATTGTTTCCCGGAATTGATACTGAAGTCAAAGATGCTTTTTGCCGCTTGTTCGTCATAAACGGCAGCATAAATATTGAACCAGCCTATCATGACCAAAGCGAAATAGATCAAAATGGTCAGCCAATCAATTTTGTTGATATATAAGTCGTCTTGTCTCACGTTAGTCTCCAAAATCTCCGGCCAAAACATACTCTTCCAAGGCCGGTCTTTCTATATGTCCTCTTAAATATTGTTCTATCATCAAACTGGCTGTACTTGCCGCTGCACGACCACCCCATCCAGCATTTTCTACGTAAACAGCTATCGCAATCTGTGGATCTTCTTTAGGGGCAAAAGCCACAAAGACAGAATGATCTTCCCCGTGAGGATTTTGTGCAGTACCTGTTTTTCCAGCAATCGTAATATCCTTGATGATGGCCCTCATGGCTGTCCCATAAAGTGCCTCAGCCATGGCATCATGTACCATATCAAAATGGTGAGGGGCAACGCCCACATCATGCTTGGTGGTAAACTCTTCTGGGATATCATCAGGGTTGCCATTGATGGACTTAATCAAATGAGGGGTAAAATAGTATCCTTTGTTGGCGAAGATGGCGGCTAAATTGGCCATCTGCAGTGGAGTTACCTGCATTTCCCCTTGACCTATGGAAAGGGAATAAATGGTGGAATATTTCCATCTTCCCTTGCCGTAAATCCGGTCATATAATTTGCTGCTTGGAACACTGCCACTGCTTTCGTAGGGGAGGTCCACACCAAGCTTGTTTCCCAGTCCAAATTTTTCGACAGCCTCATGCCATTTGTCCAAACCAATCTGTGTGTCTGTAAATGTATTGCTGGAGATATCTTGATTGATCATCATCCGAAAGGCTTGGTGATAATAAGGATTACAGGAGTTTCTAATGGCACCAAATAGGTTTACAGGACTTGGGTGGTTATGGCAAGCGACCAATGATTTGTTACAGGCAAAGGTGGTATTGGGAGTGATAATTCCCCACTGAAGTCCAATCAGGGATTGGACGATCTTGAAGATAGATCCTGGTGGATACATGGCCATAATAGGCCTGTTGAACAATGGCTTGGTGGAATCATTTCGGAGTTTAAGGTAGTTTTTTCCATAGGCAGAACCGGCCAAGAGATTGGGGTCATATACTGGTGCGGAGATCATGGAGAGGATCTCTCCAGTTTTAGGTTGGATGGCCACGACAGAACCTCTCTTTCCTTTCATGAGTTTTTCCCCATATTTTTGAAGCGCCATGTCGATGGTCGATTGCAGGTTCAGCCCCGGTATGGAAGCTGTATCCAGCTGGCCATTTTTGAAGGAGCCTTTATCCACACCCCTTACGTTGACCATTTTGTATTTCGCACCTTTTTTTCCTCTAAGGAATTTTTCATAATAGGATTCCAAGCCCGAATGACCTATATAATCTCCTTGATTGTAATAATGGGCACTGTCTCTTTCCAGCTGCCGAGGAACGATTTCCGCAATATAACCCAAAGCACTGGAGGCTACTGAGTCTGGATAGGCTCTGACTGACCGGGTCATCACAAACAAGCCAGGGTAGTCAATTAGGTAATCCTGAATTCTAGCAAAATCTGTATTGGAGATTTGTTTGATCAGCGGGGAGGGTTTTACCCAACTGTACTTTCTGGCGGCCTTGTACTTTTCCTTTAGCTCTTCCTTTTCGATCTGAAAGAGTTTACAGAATTTGGCCGTATCCACAATGTTAAATTCCTGTGGAATGACCATCAGGTCAAAGACAGGGTTGTTATAGACCAACAACTCATCATTGCGGTCATATACCAAGCCACGGTAAGGATAATCCACTATCCTTTGTACAGCGTTTCTTTCTGCCCTACGCAAAAAACTGTCATCGATTACCTGAATCATAAATAGTTTGGACAATAGAATCAGTCCGACTATAATGATGACTATGATGATTACACTGTGCCTATTTTCATTCATTTAAATTCCTCTCCTTTTCTTATAAAACAACACCTGAACGATCACACCAATGATAAACGTAAAAGCAGTACTACTAAGTGTCCTGTATATCATCGGAATATATAAGGATGTAGCAATATTGTCAATGAAGAAGAAGGTAAGTTGATGAATAAGTATCAATGGCAAGCTGTACATCAAAAACCAACCAATACCCATATTGAGGAGTGAAGGGGGTGTGTTGGAGTCATAGCCGCCTGTAGGGGTGATCACCTGGAGCCATGGCTTTCTAAGAAAAGCCAATACCACAGCACTGGCAGTATGTAACCCCATACTGTCGTAAAATATATCAATAGCAAACCCTAGAATGAATGCTATGAGCATCAAGGGGATGGTTTTGATTTCTATAGGCAGTAAGAGCAAATAGATGATATAGAGAAAACAAAAAGCCATGCCAAAAAGCACCAGGTTTTTGAGCACCAGAATCTGGATCAAAAAATAAAGGACAATAGCTCCAACAGAAGAAATTATATTTTTACTATTCATTGACGCTTTCTGTGATTTGTTGAAGTGAATCCAATTCTACCTCCATGCTATTGTTTTCTACCAAGTATACATAGGTCAAGGTACTGAAGTTAGCTGTTAGGTGAATTGTGATGTCCAGGTAGTTGGTCTCTGTTCCAGTACTTACTTCATCTATAGTCCCTACCAGTAATCCTTCTGGAAAAACAGCATTATAGCCTGAAGTGACTACAGTATCACCTTTGGCTACCTCTACGTGCCTAGGGACATATTTGAGTTTTGCTTTTTGCGAGCTTTTTCCGTCCCATTGGGTTGAGCCAAAGACATCAGTTGATTTGATTTTGGAAGAAATCAATAAATCAGTATGAAGCAAGGAAATAACGGATGCATAGTTGTTGGATACTCCTTTGACCCGGCCGATGATACCATCTTCATTAAAAACCCCCATTCCTTCTTTGATGCCATCATTGGCCCCCTTGTTCAAGGTAATATGGTTGGTTCTTAGATTGATGGAATTATTGATCACCTTGGCAGAGCGGAACTCATAGCTGTTCAGCATTCCACTGTCCAAAGGAATAAAGACACTATCCTTGGTAGGCTTTAGATTTGCCAATTTCGCCATCAGCTGAGCATTTTTCTCAGCCAATGCCTCATTGGTCTTTCCCAATGTGAAATATTCCGTAAAGCTGTCCTTGGTATTGAGGAAACTTCCCGTGAAACTGTTGGAACTATTGAAGAAAACGGCCCCTTGCGGAGAATTGTAAGAAACGACCAGCCAAATGGCAAGAGTTTCTAGGGTAATGAACAGCAAAAAGGCTCGTATACTATATAGGAATAATAAAATGCGTTGCATTTACTCATCAGGTCATCAGAACGGTTCTGAAACTATTTATATTTTTCAGGGCGGTACCTGTTCCTCTCACCACAGCCCTTAAAGGATCTTCTGCAATGTGAATAGGAAGTTTTGTTTTTTGGTGAAGACGTTTGTCAAGTCCCTTCAGCAATGCCCCCCCGCCTGTCAAGTGGATACCATTGTCATATATGTCTGCAGAAAGTTCCGGTGGGGCAATTTCAAGGGCCTTGAGTACGGCCTCTTCTATCTTGGAAACAGACTTGTCCAAGGCAAAAGCAATTTCAGAATAAGAAACCTTGATGACTTTTGGAATACCTGTCATTAAGTCCCTACCTCTGATTTCATAGTCTTCAGGAGCATCGTCCAGCTCAGTCAAGGCTGATCCAATGGCAATCTTCACTTTTTCAGCAGATCTTTCGCCGATCAAGAGGTTGTGCTGTCTCCTCATGTAATCCAGAATATCCTTAGTGAAAGTGTCGCCTGCTACACGGATAGATTGGTCGGCTACAATACCTGAAAGGGCAATCAAGGCAATCTCTGTGGTGCCTCCTCCGATATCTACGATCATTGAGCCCATTGGTTTTTCGATATCGATTCCAATACCAATGGCAGCTGCAATCGGCTCATAGACCATATATACTTCCTTGGCTCCTGCATGTTCGGCTGAGTCCCTTACCGCTCTTTTTTCTACTTCTGTTATGCCAGATGGGATACAGATCACCATACGGTGAGATTGTGGGAACATGCCCTTTTTATGTCCAGGAATCATTTTGATCAATCCCCTAATCATTTGCTCTGCTGCGTAGAAATCCGCAATCACCCCATCTTTCAATGGACGGATCGTTTTGATGTTTTCATGCGTTTTTTCATGCATGTTCATCGCTTCACGGCCTACAGCCAGAATCCTATTGCTTGTTTTATCTATCGCAATGATCGAGGGTTCGTCCACTACGATCTTTTCTTTATGTATAATAAGAGTATTGGCAGTACCTAAATCTATAGCTATATCACTTGAGAAAAAGTCGAATAATCCCATCCTGGTCTTTTCTTAATAAATTACGTTTGAGTTGATCGTTTAAAGTTAGCATTAACAATGCTTAAATAAAACGAGGGACAACAAAATTATTACCTTAATTTGGATTTATAATATCGAGCACAATTTTTTTTTAAATCACTTGCAATGAGAAAGAAAACACATTCGAATTAAAAGACATAATCTATAGTGGTAGGTGCTTTTTTAAGGTGATTTTTATTGGCCCACATTAGTTGGAGCTGCAGACAGCAAAAAGTAGTCCAAACTGGTTGCTGTACAAAATCTTTAATCCTGAACAAAAAATAGGAAAACAAAAAAAGTCCCTGACTTTTCAGCCAGGGACCTCAATATAGTTGGGGATTGTTTTTACTTAATGTTTGAAGTGTCTTACTCCTGTCATTACCATGGCCATTCCGGCTTGGTCACAAAAATCAACACTGTCTTGGTCTTTAATGGACCCGCCTGGTTGAACTACAGCAGCTACACCTTCTTTGGAAGCAATTTCAACACAGTCAGGGAATGGGAAGAAAGCATCAGAAGCCATAACAGAACCTTTCAATTCAAATCCGAATGACTTGGCTTTTTCGATGGCCTGCTTTAAAGCATCGACCCTTGAGGTTTGTCCCACACCACTGGCAAACAACTGGTCTTGGTTACTTAATACGATGGTGTTTGATTTCGTATGCTTACAAACTTTAGCAGCAAATACCAAAGCATCTTTTTGTTCTTCAGTTGGCGCTATTTTAGTGGCTACTTTAAAGTCTTCCTTTGTTTCCATGAACAAATCCTTGTCTTGTTCAATGATCCCATTCAACAACGTTTTGATTTGCTTGGTGCCACCTACTTTGGTTTTCTGAAGTAGAAGAATTCTGTTTTTCTTGCCTTTCAATACCTCTAAAGCATCCTCATCAAATGCAGGGGCAATCAACACTTCGAAGAATAGGCTATGCATTTCTTCCGCAGCGGCTTTGTCCACAGTTTGGTTGGTGATCAATACTCCACCAAATGCAGAAAGAGTATCTGCTGCAAATGCTTTAAGGTAAGCTTCTTTTACGGAAGCTCCTTTGGCGACTCCGCAGGCATTGTTATGCTTAAGGATTGCAAAGGCAGTTTCTCCATCAAATTCCGCCATCAATGCTACTGCTGCATCGATGTCTACTAAATTATTGTAAGAAAGCTCTTTCCCGTTCAATTGCTCAAAAAGATCTTCTAACTTGCCATAGAAATGGGCTTTTTGGTGAGGGTTTTCACCATATCTCAAAGCCTTGGCATTGTTTTCACTTACTTTCAAAGCTGGAATTTCTTCCGCTTGGTTAAAGTAATTGAAGATATGTGTGTCGTAATGGGAAGACACTTGGAATGCTTTGGCAGCAAAATATTTTCTGTCTTCGATAGTAGTACCACCTCCATTATTTTTCAATCTTTCTTCAAGTTCACCATATTGGTCACGTGAAGCAATAATGGTTACGTCTTTGAAGTTCTTGGCTGCAGCCCTGATCAAAGAGATTCCACCGATGTCAATTTTTTCGATGATGTCTTGCTCTGGAGCACCTGAAGCTACCGTCTCCTCGAATGGATAAAGATCCACAATTACCAAGTCGATTTCAGGGATATCAAATTCCTGAGCTTGGGAAAGGTCTCCTTCGTCTTCTCTTCTGTGAAGGATTCCTCCAAATACTTTTGGGTGAAGCGTTTTTACCCTTCCGCCGAAAATGGATGGATAGCCGGTCAGGTCTTCTACAGCGGTTACTTCTGCACCTTGTTCCTCAATGAACTTTTGGGTCCCTCCTGTAGAGTAGATTTTTACACCTTGCTCTTTAAGAAGGGCAATGATTGGTTCAAGATTGTCTTTGTAAAATACTGAAATAAGGGCAGATTGAATTTTCTTAACAGCCATTTTTGAAAGTATTGAATGAAATAGGTTTGATGAATTGTTTTAAACTGCAAAGGTAGGAAAATCAGCTGATTAAAGCAGGCTTTCAATAACTTTTGGGAAATATTTATACTCCAAGGCGTGAACCTTATTGGCAATGTCCTCTGGGGTATCCGTGTCCAATACCGTTACACTTTCCTGAAAAATCACTCTGCCATCGTCATATTTTTCATTGACATAATGGATGGTGATCCCGGTTTCCTTCTCGCCCTTTTCCTTAACGGCTTCATGAACGCGCATGCCATACATGCCTTTACCTCCAAATTTAGGTAATAAAGCTGGATGGATATTAATAATGCGGTTGGGGAATTTTTTGATAAGTCCATCTGGGATTTTCAGGAGAAAACCCGCTAAGACAATTAAATCAATACCTAGCTCGAGGAATGATTTTTCTAAAATGCCTTCTTCCATTTCAGATTTGGTAAAAGAAAAGAAAGGTATTTCGTGGTTCTTGGCCCTTTCCAATACGTAAGCATCTGTTTTATTGGAGGCGATGGTCAGCACTTTGGCTTTGGTTGAACCATCAAAGTGATTGATGATTTCTTCAGCATTGCTTCCATTTCCCGAGGCAATTATGGCTATTTTTTTCAAGTGAAAATCTATTTAGATGTTCATTTATAAAGGTTGAGAAGACAAAAATAAGGATATTTTTTGGCCTCACATGGTTTTCTAGTACAAGAGCCGAGCCAATTCCCATGTAATATTATAAAAAAGCCATACTCAAGACACCTGTTAGCATTAATATTTTAGACATTTTGCTGAGTTGTGTGAAATGCTTTTTTCGGTCGGCGTAATAGATTTTGTACATGAAGAATAAGAATAAGACTCCAATAGCTCCAAAATAAATATATAATAAGGTGTCATTTACTTTAAAGGCAACAGTCAAAATGGAACACACAAATATTCCTGCAAGGATAAAAATTATGTTTTTGGTTTTTCTAAAGCCCAGTACAATGGGCAAAGTTTTACATCCGTGTTTTCTGTCTCCTTCCCTGTCCTCGATGTCCTTGATAATTTCCCTGATCAGGTTGATGAAGAAGGCGAATATGGCATAAGTCAACACCAGAAGTTGGGACTGCTGATAGTAGAATCCGATGATCCAAATAGAAAGACCTGTCAAGAGACCAACAGCTAAATTGCCCACAAAGGGAAGCCTTTTGAGGTTGTTAGAGTAAAGCCAAAGGATAAATGCGGCAATAAAATGAATAGCACCAACTTTTAAGTTGACCAAACAAGCAAGGGCAATTCCCACAAAGTTGAGGATACTATGGAGAAACATCACCACTCTTCTTCTCATTCCCTTGCCCACAATGACTTCATCAGGTTTATTAATGTAGTCTATTTTGACATCATAATAATCATTGATGATGTAACCAGAAGCAGCGATGGTGATGGTAGAGAAAATCAATAAATACAATTTGTAATCAGTTAATACAGAAAGTCCAGAATTGGTCTCTTCAACCAAAAAATAGGCGGTCATTAACTGAGCAAAAGCCATCATCAGCAAGTTGTCAGACCTGATGATTTTGAAAAAGGCAGAAAAGGAAAATGCTTTTTCAGCTGTGGGCTTAGTCATATTTCAAAAATACGGTAAAGTAAAGTAGTAGGTTAGAAGTGGTGGGTTTTTTAAGTAGAAAATTAAGAAAGAAAACAGTTTAGTTTGCATCGATGATATCCTGAGAAATCAATTTATAAATTTCAGCTACCTGTTCGTTGTAATTCAAAAATTGGTAATGCATGTCCAAGGTGTTAAGGTCTCCCCTAAGTGCTGGTCCTGTTTGTGCTGATTTGGCTCCTATTTCCAAGGTTTTACTAATTTGCTCTATGATCAAAGGCTGGAGCATTTCAAAGTCCAAGCCCTGCCTCCGCATGATCTCTTCCGATACCCGGATCATGTGATTGGTAAAGTTGCTGGCAAAGACAGCAGCCACATGAAGAGCCATTCGATCTTTGGATTTCAATACATAGTGGAGTGGAGAAAGGCTTTTGGCCAGTTTTTTAAGCTTTTGAAGTGTGGTCTGATCGTCAGATTCCAATAAGAAAGGAATTTCATCTATGTCCAAAGAACGTGATTTACTAAAGCTTTGCAATGGGTAAAAGATGCCTGTATAACTTGCTGAACTGAAACCCAAAACATCCAAAGGCATGCTTCCTGAAGTATGAACGAGAATACTTTCCTCTGGAAGAATGATCGCGTCTGCCACTTGTGTGATGGCATGGTCGCTGACGGCGAGGATATATATATTGGCTTTGCTTTCTGAGAAATCGAGGTCTGTTTTTACCTCTGCCGTATAAAGTTTGTTGATGATTTTTTCTGCACGATGGAAGTCCCTGCTATAAACCTCTGTGATGGTATGACCTGCATTTTCCAAGGCTGGAGCCAAATGCCAGGCTACATTGCCCGTACCAATGATCGCAATATTGAATTTGTCCATTGAATGTTTCCTTAAAGAACCAATTGGAGGTCTAAGATACAGCTTTCGGCGTATCCACAAAAAAAGCCTACATCATTAAAATGCAGGCTTGATTAGATTTTAGTATATGCTTATTCGAGACCTTTGTCTCTCATCTTGATGAATTCATCATATCTTCTGTATATGGCCACACCAAAGCCGATGAGCATGATGATGGTGCCTATCCAGAGCACATTGATATAAGGTTTTACTAAGGCTTTCATTACCACGTAATCTTTTTGATAATTATTGGCCTTGAAGACAAACTGGTTAGTCTCTGGACTGATATTATCCACTTGTATTTTTACACCCAAGTCGTGATTTACTGTTGGGATTTTACCGATCCTGTTTCCTCTGATCAAGAAAATAGGATCCAGATGGATTTGTCTGTCGTGATCCTGAATGACCAATTTGGCTTTCACCGCTACATCTCCCTCTTCCAGTTCAACACCTTCCACTTCTTCCATCACTTCTCCTCCTTCAAAAGTGGTGATATAGTCTCCTAAGTGGAATTGTTCTCCAGGAGTCACCTCATAAAACTCATCCTCTCCCCATTCCGGATCGTCGTAGCTATTGATGGCTGAAATGTGGGTATACAGGTCCTTATTTAAGAAATGCTTAGAGTCAGGCGAAGAAATCAATCCCATGGTGGGGTTGGGTTGCGACATAGGGAAAAGGGTGAATTGGTGCTGCTGATCTTTGAAATACTCAATTTCAAAATAGCTGTTTTCCTCCAGTACTATATTTACTTTATCCCCTTTTTTATGATAGGTTTTTCCGTTGACATTAATGTCCTCGAGTGCAATGGCTTCATTGACATTGTCTGTTGATTCCAGTTTGTTGACATTGACATAGCCCGGAACTCCTTCTAGTTTTTTATTTCTGCCTCGATAGACCACTTCATAGTCCTTCATTTGGAGCGGTTGGTTGATCCAGAGCAAAACGTTTTCCTTGTTCAACTCATCTTCCCAATCTCTTTTATATGTCAGTCCTGACATATTGAGTGAAATGACATCAGAGTAACCTGAGGAGAACATGACGCCAATTAGGATCAAGCCAAGGCCAATATGTGCCAAAGAACCTCCTGCCAGTTTGAAAGTGGATTTCTTCAATAACTTGGAAAGAATGGTCGCATTGGCCACAATGGTAAATGTAGCTGCCATGACAATCACCATGAAAGTGATGTTCCAAACTTTGGCTACAGAGATGATGATTGCTGCCAAAATTAAGGAGATAATATAGGGAGTAGCCAGGGCATTTTTGAGCTCCTTTTTGTCCATTTTTTTCCACCAGAAGAACTGACCCACTGCGGTCAATAAGGCCAGCACTACACCAAACCAAAGTTGGAACTTGGTGTAAAATTCAATTTGATCCGCCGGTGGCGCCATATTGGAAATACCGCCAAAACTTTCGACTATGGCATTGTATACCGGAATAGAAGTTGGTAGAATCACTTGGAAAGCCATCAGACCAAGGGTGGTGGCACCGATGAAAATCCAGAATTCCCTAGAGTAAACAGATGCTTCCTTCTCTGATGTAGGAATGTTTTTCCATGCCCTTGCAGAAAGGAAGATGGCCACAAACATAAAGAAGAAAAGGTAAATCAATAATTGGCCGGACAAGCCTAAGTCAGTAAAAGAGTGTACCGAAGTGTCTCCCAAAACACCACTTCTCACCAAGAAGGTAGCATACAAGACCAAGATAAACTGCAAAATGATCAGTACGATGGAGGTTTTCAGGGCTGTGCTACTTTTCTTGAAGGTAATCATCGTGTGAATAGAAGCCACAATGATCAACCAAGGCACATAAGAAGCATTTTCCACAGGGTCCCAGTTCCAATAGCCGCCGAAATTAAGCGTTACATAGGCCCAATAAGCTCCCATGATAATTCCCATTCCCAAAATTAAGGCAGAGAAAATCGTCCAAGGTAATGCCGGGCGGATCCATTCCTTGTATTTGCCTGTCCAAAGACCAGCCATCAAGTAGGCAAAAGGCACTAGGGTAGAAGCATAGCCTAGAAATAATGTAGGCGGATGGATCACCATCCAAATATTTTGAAGCAGGGGATTCAGACCGGTGCCATCTTCCGGGACAAAATCCGGGTTCATCTGGAAAATGGGGGCGTTGGCCACATCTCTAAGTAAAATGAAAGGTGAGCTACCTATCTTCAAGTCTCCTATCACTACTCCAAGAATCATGGATACCAGAAATGCCTGCACCAAGGAGAAAACTACCATTACCGGCCCTTCCCATGATTTATTGGTGTGGATTAGGAATAAGCCTAAAATAACATCCCAGAAAATCCAAAGGATAAAAGAGCCTTCCTGACCTTCCCAAAAGCTGGAAATCATATAGTGTACAGGCAGGGCCCTGGAGGCATGAGAGTAGGCATAGAAATACTCAAACCTGAAATTGTGAATAATATTAAAAAGTATAACGCCAATGGAGATGGCAGATACAGCATGAATGTAAAAGAATATCCTACTAAATTTCCTCCAAGAGGCTTTTTCAATTTCAGGGACTACGGTGTATTGATAATAAGAATAGGCGGTAATGAGGGAACTAACAAAAGCCAGAATCACCATCAAATGGCCTAGGTTACCAATAAAGGTATTAATCATAATTTTTCAGGGAATCAAATGTGCAATGTTTGCTCTAATTTTTACAGTGATGCTTCCTTCAGCTCAGTTTCCTGATATTTGGAAGGGCATTTCATCAATATTTTATCAGCTACAAACATGTTTTCGCTTTTGTATGAACCGATAACCACAACTTGCTCAGAGCGTGTAAAATCGGCAGGAACAGGTTCGTTATAATAAACTTGTTGGGAAGTGCCTTCATTGTCCACCATGGTAAAGGTAAATGAGGTCTTGTCATCACTTACTTCCAGACCAGTCACCGTGCCCATACTGTCTTTTGCTAGCTGACCAACAACATGAATAGGGTCATCATCACCCTCTTGGGCCATAGCTTTGGCGGTGGAGAAACTCTCATATGAGCTTGCGTCACCAATCGAAGATACGATAATGACTATGGCTATGGCGATAACTCCTAATCCTAATATATGTCCTTTTTTCATGGTTTGATTTAATGTTATGAAACCTTACGCAAAACCGATTCTGAGGTTTAGCTTTTAAATTCTTTTTCCAGTCTAGATAATTTTTTATCTGTACCTACAAGGTAAACAAGAATTCCCCCCATGACAATTCCAATGATGCCTACGAGTACGTAAATTTTTCCGCTTTGGCGCATATCATCGGCCATTTCAACGCTATAATTTTCGTAATCTTCTGATTTAATCTCTTTTTTTTCCTGAGCCACCGCCTGAAGGCTGATGAACAATAGGAAAACCACTAACCACTTTTGCATTTATTGTTGATTGATAAGTTTGTCTTCTAATTTCCTTTCCAGTCTTCTGGCTCTTAATCTTAGATTAGCGAGCCAAAAACCCAATAAGGTCCATGCTACCACGGCTGGATAAAACACCATTCTGAGCTTGCTGTCCATATCATAAGCATTGAAGCCGGGGTTACCACCATTTCCAGGGTGAAGGCTGTCTGTAAGTCTAGGCAAAATAAAAATCAAAGGGATAAATGCAGAAAAAGCAAAGATGTTATAAACCGCTCCTATCCGGGCTTTCTGGTGAATGTCTGTCAAAGAGTTTCTTAGGATAAGGTAGGCAAAGTACATTAATAATCCGATCGCCGAAGCATTCTGTTTTGGGTCACCGCTCCAATAATCTCCCCAGGTGAATTTTGCCCAAAGCATGCCCGTAACGATGCCTAAAACCCCAAAAAGAATGGCGGCATTGGTAAACTCAATGGCTACATCATCATGTTTCAACTCTCCACTCCGGAGATATTTCACACTATAAACTACGGCGACAATCAACATGATAATCATGCCAAACCACATGGTCACATGAAAATATAATGCACGGATCGTTTCGTTTAGAATGGGTAATCTAGGTACTTCAAAGAGAAGGCCGGCGATAATTGTGTATGCTAATAGTATGATCGCCAATACTTTCCACCAATGTGCTCGCATTTCGATAATTTTGCTTAACAAGTGCAAAAGTAAGGCATAAGTTCCTCATTTTCGACCTTTTCATCAAAAATTATGGAAGAGGTCGAGGCTTAGTGTTCAGAACATCAGCTTCTCCAGAGGTAGGGGAAAAGGATATAGGCTGTAGCGCCAATGATGGCATTGATCGCAAGAAGTGTGATGAGCTTGTCCACACTGATTTCCCTATCCAGCCCATCAATGGCATTTTTAGAGATTTTGATCGCCATAAGTAAAATAGGAATTATAATAGGAAAGCTAAGAATGGCCATCAACGTAGCATTGTTACTGGCCTTTGAGGCAATACCAGAAACCATGGTCAAGCAAGCAGAAAAGCCCATGGATCCCATCAGTAGGTTCAGGATAAACATCGGCTGGTCTTGGACAGGATTGCCCAATATTACACTAAAAACAATATAGCCTAATAGGGAAAGAATAAGGGTCAAAAGACTGTTGTAGATGATTTTGGATAATATGATTGCTTCTGGTGAAGCAATCATATAATAATATAGCTGACGTCCTTGGTGTTCCTGTACAAAGCTTTTGGCTACGGCATTGACCGAAGAAAAAAGGATGATCACCCAATAAAGTGCATTCCATGTAGGGATGGAGATATTACCTTGTTTCGCTCCCACGCTCAAATATGTGATAAAAACAGCACTGACGACGTAAAGCAATATTCCATTGAGGGCGTATTTTTGTCGCCACTCCAAAGTGATCTCTTTTTTTATCAATACTATTATTTCATTCCACATAGTCGCGCAAATATAATAAAGATTGGCCAGTCCTGTAATTTCATGACTAAGAGATTAGTATATCTGTCTGTATTTGTTACTTTAGCTAGATGATTATAGTTTGATAATCAGTAAATGATTTTTAATTCAACCCGAATTTATTTATGAAGACAAAACTATTATTCTTACCACTTCTGATATTGCTGATGTATTGTCAGCCTGAAAAGGAGGTTGCAGTAAAGTTGAAAGTGGATTTAGAAAGCGGCGAGGAAGAGCTTCCTCAAATAAACTTGTATAATTTGTCCGAACAAGTCGGAGGAGAATTGTTGAATCCTATTTCTTCCTATGAAGCAGATACTAGTGGCAGTTATATCATTGAGTTGGATAGTATTGACTTTGGTCTATATGCGATCGAAGCAGGTGGCAAAAGCATACCTGTAATCCTTTTTGAAGGAGTAGATATGGAGGTGACTTGTGATTTATCGGATTTAAAAACTCTATCCTATACAGGGGAAGGGGCCGATGAGAGCGAATTTTATAATAAGTTTAATCCTTTTCCTAGTAGTCAAATACAAGCATATGGTCAGTTAGAACCTGAAGAATTTGTAGCAAAAATAGATTCTACTTTTCAGGAAAGCATGAATGAAATCAATGCCAATGACAGCTTGAACAGTCTAGTAGCAGGGATGGAAGAAGCTTTACTAAAGTTAAGAAGAGGTTTTTTTGTGAAATACTATCCTATTTCCAGAAAGCGTTCAGCAGGAGGGGAAGCCAATGTGGATCTTCCAGAATCAGTGGAGGCTTATACTTCTATTGACGGGTCGTTAGCGAAAGTGGGACTGATCATGCCCGATTACAGAAATGCCATCTATAATAATAATCAGCTCGGCTTTAACGAATATATGCAAGCATATCAAGAAGAAAATCCAGATACTGAAATGGGAATCAATAAGTATATCGAGTTGCGGAAGGATTTTATATTGGAGGAAGAAGATGCGAATTTGCATGACTTTTTGATGGCACGCCTGTCATTGGATGCGATTAGCTACTATGGTGAAGAGGCTACTGAAATTGTATTTGGGTCGTATAAAGGCAAGTTTCCTGATTCGCGATATAAGCCATATTTAGATGCGGTAAATGCCAAATGGGAAGCTTTAGCTGAAGGCAAGCCTGCCAAGGAAGTGGAAGGTACTGCGCCTGATGGCAGTGAAATTAAACTGTCTGACTTTAAAGGAAAAGTAGTTTACTTGGATACATGGGCCACTTGGTGTGGGCCATGCCGGGGGGAGTTTCCTTCCGCAAAGGTGCTTAAGGAAGAGTACAAGGACAATGAAGATGTGGTTTTTATGTACGCCTCCATAGATAGCAATAAAGACGCTTGGGAGAAGTACCTGCAAAATGACCCTGAATTTAAGGGAGTACATGTGTATGTGGATGGAGCATGGAAGTCCGAATTATGCGAAGACTATATGATCAAGGCCATTCCTAGGTATATCCTTTTTGACAAAGAGGGGAAAATAGCGAATGCAAAAGCACCTAGGCCAAGCAGTGGTGATGAGATTAGAGAAGCCATCAATACTTTATTATAGACCTAAACCAAAAAGAGGCTTCCAATTTAGAATTGGAAGCCTCTTTTTGGTTTAGGCTAATTAGTCAATCCACTCAAAGCCCAAATAAGGAACCAATACTTCAGGCATTTTGATACCTTTCTCGGTTTGGTTGTTTTCGAGGATGGCAGCGACGATTCTAGGTAAGGCCAAAGCACTGCCGTTTAAGGTATGTGCCAAAACTGTCTTTTTGTTTTCGTCTTTAAATCTCAATTTAAGCCTGTTTGCCTGATAAGTTTCAAAGTTACTGACAGAGCTTACTTCTAGCCACATTTCCTGAGCTGCCGAGAACACTTCCATGTCATAGGTCAAGGCTGAGGTAAAGCCTGTGTCTCCACCGCACAATCTTAACACTCTATATTGAAGTCCCAGTTTTTTCAATAGGCCTTGGACATATTTGCTCATGTCTTCGAGTGCTTCATAAGACTGGTCTGGGTGGGAAATCTGAACGATTTCTACTTTGTCAAACTGATGAAGTCTGTTTAATCCCCTTACATGGGCTCCCCAGCTGCCAGCTTCCCTTCTAAAACAAGGTGTAAAGGCAGTATTTTTTATAGGCAAATCATCTTCTTTGACCATCACATCTCTGTACATATTGGTTACTGGAACCTCAGCAGTAGGGATGAGGAAAAGGTTGTCGGCTACCGCATGGTACATTTGACCTTCTTTGTCCGGAAGCTGCCCTGTGCCATAACCACTGTCTTCATTGATCAGGATCGGTGGCTGTACTTCATTATAACCCTGTTTTGTAGCCTCGTCCAAAAAGAAGTTGACCAAGGCCCTTTGAAGTCTCGCTCCCTTACCTTTATATACAGGAAAGCCTGCACCGGCAATTTTATTGCCCAGCTCGAAATCAATGATGTCATATTTCTTGATCAAATCCCAATGGGCCTGCTTACCTTTATGAAGTTGAGGCGTTTCTCCATCTTCCAAAATCACTTCATTGTCTTGATCCGATTTTCCCGCTTTTACACTGGTGTGAGGGATGTTTGGAATGGTGTAAAGCAGTTGCTGTAAAGTTTCTTCTACTTCACTATATTGTTCTTCCAAAGATTTGATCTGGCCCTTGATCTCTGCTGTTCTGGCTTTGACCTGATCGGCTTCCTCTTTTTTGCCTTCACGCATCAAAAGGCCAATTTGTTTGGAAATAGAATTGGATTCTGCCTGCAGCTGGTCCCTTTCCAGCTGAGTTTCTTTTCTTTTTTTATCTAAATCCAGGACTTCCTGTAGTTTCTCTTTTGCTCCTGCAAAAAATCTTTTCTGCAGCCCTTCTACAGCCTGGTCAAAATTGTCACGAATAAAATTTACTTGTAGCATGAGTTTCGCTTAGCTTGATTTTAGAAATGCAAAGATAATGATTTAAGGTAGAGAGGAAGGGGAAGGCGATTAAAATTTGGCGTTGAAAATCCGCAGGGTATAAATTGGATACAACATTAAAAAGAAATATCCGTTAGTAAGGTAACGCAGGTTCAAAAGCCCACTTTTAGCTAAATAATAAAATGTTTAAACTACTACTATAGGCTTTTAATGCGTTTTAAATCCATATTTTGAATATAAAAGCACATACTATAAGAAAAAGTTTGCGTATTAAAGTTGCTTACTGTAATATTGTGATATCAAAAAGTTCATAATCCGCGCCCTGTGGATTCATCTTATTCATAAGATATCTTTTTATACCAATCAATTAAACAGTCACAGTACTCATTTCAATTAATCACATCAAGTACATCTTATACGTTTTTTATGTATAACATTGAAGAACTAAAAATCAGATTGCTATCTGAGCTTAAAGAGATAGCAGAGGAGTTGGGGGTAAAAAATTATAAATCCCTCAAGAAGGATGATCTAGTGTATGCTATACTGGATCAGCAAGCAATCACCCCAGAGAAAGCCCTTCCAAAGAAAAAACCTTCCAAAGTTGAAACTAAACCTGACGAAGGTCCTGAAGCTGTAGCTCCTGCTGCAGCCAAAGAATCTATTCCCGCAGAAAAGGAAAGTAAACCGAAATTCCGTCGTCAGAATGTGACGGAATTGAAAAAAGAAGAAGAGAAGTCTGTCAAAGTGGAGAAACAAGAAAAAGCTCCCAAAGCTGATTCTAGAAAAGAGGCTCCTAAGGCAAGGTTGGAGAGAAAAAGTGAAGCTGAATCGAAACCTGAGCCTAAAAAGGAAATGCCAGCTAATGGTGATGAAGAAGGCAGAAGAAGTTTCCGTCCCAGGAGAAAAGCTGTAGTGGATGAGGAGGCCCAAAGAATCGCCAATGCGAGGTCTGCTGAACAGGATGTTGATCTTCCAAAGCGCAAGAGTTTAAGAGATCAAGAAGAACAACAACCAAATAACGGAGGCAAAAAGAAATATGCTGTTGCCGTTAAAGAATTTGATGGTATAATTGAAAATGAAGGAGTACTTGAGATCATGTCCGATGGATATGGTTTTCTAAGGTCTTTAGATTACAACTACCTAGCATCGCCAGATGACATTTATGTTTCGCCTTCTCAAATTAAATTGTTTGGGTTGAAAACTGGGGATAATATCAAAGGTCAAATCAGGCCTCCAAAAGAAGGAGAGAAATACTTTGCCTTGTTGAAGGTGATTTCTGTAAATGGCAAGACCACTGAAGAAATCCGTGATCGTATCCCGTTTGAGTATTTGACTCCTTTATTCCCTGAGGAGCGTTTGAAATTGACTACCAAAGCAGATAATTTCTCTACAAGGATCGTAGACTTGTTTGCTCCTATCGGAAAAGGTCAGCGAGGTATGATCGTAGCGCAGCCTAAGACTGGAAAGACGGTATTGTTGCAAAAGATTGCCAATGCCATTGCTGAGAACCATCCAGAGTGCCATTTGATGATTCTTTTGATCGATGAGCGTCCAGAAGAGGTGACAGATATGGCCAGGTCTGTAAAGGCAGAAGTGATTTCTTCTACCTTTGATGAGCAGGCTGAGCGTCACGTTAAGGTGTCGTCTATGGTGTTGGAAAAAGCAAAAAGGATGGTAGAATGTGGCCATGATGTGGTAATTCTTTTAGATTCCATTACCAGATTGGCCAGAGCATATAATACAGTAGTTCCTTCTTCTGGTAAGATTCTATCTGGTGGTGTGGATGCCAATGCACTTCATAAGCCTAAGCGATTCTTTGGTGCTGCAAGGAATGTGGAGAATGGTGGTTCATTGACCATCATTGCTACGGCTCTTGTGGAAACAGGGTCCAAAATGGATGAGGTGATTTTTGAAGAATTTAAAGGTACCGGTAACATGGAGCTTAGCCTTGATAGGAAACTTTCTAATAGAAGAATTTATCCTGCTATCGACGTGCCTGGTTCCGGTACTCGTCGTGAGGATTTATTGATGGAAAAAGAAGAGATGCAACGTATCTGGATATTAAGAAAACTCATGTCAGATATGACTTCTCAGGAGGCCATGGAATTCTTACTGCAAAGAATGAAAGGTACGCGAGACAATGCAGAATTCCTTATCAGTATGAATGGATAGGAATCCATCTGATTAAAGATAAGTTGAACCTCAATCCTCTGGGATTGAGGTTTTTCTGTTTTATTACGAGGTAGGATTTATGTTGTTTTTTTACACAAATCTGCTTTTTAAAATATTATTTTGTAATATTTTTATTTGTCTACTTTTTATTTTATTTATGTAAAGAATTACGTTAATCAATGCAATATTATAAGGCTTTTTTAATTGTTTGAAATACATAATCACCAAGATGATTTCAGAGAATAAATGCCTGAATAATAAACCAACTTAATTCCTTGATTGAGATCAGCAGGTCTTACTCACCATTTGACTTGTCAATTCAATTGGGCATCAATCATGTTTTATCTGTAAAATGATGAGTGCATGGAAAAGACTACTACAGTTAATTATTTTCAACCACAGTTATTGCTTTCGGTAGGGCTTTGGGTCCTACTGATGGCAGTAAATGCAAAACCGGCTCTAGCTGAAGGTTCAGGTGATTGGGGTACAGCTACCGATCGCAGAAGCTGGCTTTGGGTGCCCTCCAACAGTAATACTTCTAATACGGGTTATGGAAAAAGAGGCTTTATGTTATTGCCTTCCAATACAAGTGATTACAATCCAGATCATCGATTTTTTGTATATGTAAAAGCAGGTGAAACGGTGCATTGGGGATTCCGAAGGAATGGGGGAAATTATATGAAAGTAAGCTGGTATTATGACGGTAATGATACCGGTTTTTTTCCTACTGGTACAACAGGTTCGGGAAGGAATTTGAGAAATAGCGAGTATTATGATGCTGGATCAGCTGCGGGGATTCAAGGATGTCCGGCAAGTGCAACAGAGGCTGCCAATGGACCAAATACTGTAAATGCAAGTGGTTATAATCCATTTTCATTTACCAACAATACAGGCGAAGATCGTGCTTTCTGGGCAGAAATATCAGATGACAGTGGGAATATATTGTCTGGTGGATTGAATATTAGTTTTTGGGATGTAACAGTGACCGATGCTTCCAATAATGTCAAAACAGGTAGGCTTTATTGTAAATTCTGGAGTATTGTAAATGGACTGCCTGGCACTGTGGGTACAGCAAATACCACCGCTTTTCATGATGGCTTTGGTTTTTATGTGCCTGTGGATGATACTTTTGGAGGAGATGGAGACTCTTACTTTGTAAAACATGCCCAGTTTCCCAATTCCAATGGTGGCTATGTGAACTTTTTTGCCAATCAAGATGGTCCTAGAAATGATACAGGGAGTCACGTAGATAATCGAAAATCGATTGAAGGAGTCTCCACAAATTATCAATATCCACTTTTTCTAAATGATCCTGATATAGAATTTTGGCCTACCACTGAAGTGCCCACAGCCAGTTTGGAAATTACCTATCAAGAAAGAGTGCCTACGGGAAATGGTGGAGAAGCTTGGGTAGATATTGAAATTAGCTTACCGGGAATTGTGGATGTACTGATTGATTTGAATGGTAATGGGGTGTATGATACGGGTGTGGATATTGTGATGAGTGAGAGTTATGATGCCCCTGGAGAGTATCAGGTTTATTGGGACGGAAAGGATGCTAATGAAAATATTATCGTCAGTGGGTCAGAGATAGAGGTGTTTGCAGCGGTTATATTTGCTCCTGTCCATTTTCCCATTTATGATATGGAGCAAAGTTTGGGGATTACCATTACCAATGTTCGGCCGGGAGATCCGGAAGATAATGCTATTTATTGGGACGATTCCTTGATACCCAGGGATGGAGATTCAGATTTTTCAGATTTAGGAGATGAGGATGAAGTCAGTGCGGTTTCATTGCCTGTTAATGTCACCGGGGAGGCGGGGGATTCACATATTTGGTATGCTGATGGTGATAATGGCTTCAGCCAAAATAATACCATCAATACATGGGCGGCATCCTACTATGCAGAAGTCAATGAAAGTGATGGTTACCGATATTTAACCTTTCAAGGAAATGTTTATGATGATGAAAATGGACTGGATGACGAATTGGTGAGTGGTCCGGCAACTATCGCTAGTGGATTGTATGCCTTGATTATCGATGAAATGGATAAGGTGGTGGCCAGTGCAGAGGTGAATTCTGATGGCACCTATTTAATAGATCGTGTTCCTGATGGTAGCTATCAAGTTATTTTATCGACCACCGATGCTGCTGAGGGGGAAGATAGCCCTGGACCATCCTTACCGGAGAATTGGGAGAACAGCGGTGAACAATTGGGTACGGTTGTAGGGGAAAATCTTAGGGGAAGTGATGGTGTTTTGGAGACTTTCAGTTTAAATAATACCTCAGTAGTCAATGCTAATTTTGGGTTAAGGACATTATCAATACTTCCTGTACAATGGGAAAGCTTTTATCTTAATTATAAAAATGAAAATGTAGAACTTTCATGGTCTGTCGGTAGGGAATGGGAAAATAGCCACTATATAATTGAAAGGTCAAAGGATGGACAGGAAGGTTTTGAAGAAATAGGTAAAATAGAGGCAATAGGCTGGAGTGAAAGTAGTGTAGAATATAGTTTTAAGGATGTGCAATTACCTATTTCTGGTGGGAGGGTCTATTACCGAATAAAGCAAGTAGATTTAAGCGGTAAATTTAGCTATAGTAAGGTTTTAGGTCAATCCGTCATTTCTAAGACCTTTACTAAAAGTGGATGGATGGTATATCCTAACCCAGCAAGTGTGGATAATATTAGGCTGAATTATACCAATGAAAGAGAGATAATTGAAGGCACCGTAAAGGTTCGCTTGGTAGGGATAACAAAAGCATCCCCATATCTTGAGGCGAATAGTATTGAAGAAGTAAATACTGGAGTGAAGAGTTTATTGAAAGGAATGTCAAAGGGATTGTTGCTCTTAGAAGTTCAATGGGAGGATTATATGGAGTGCATTAAAATCATTTACCAATAAGGAGTAAATTTATTGTTTTGTTTATTAAGAGGTTGGTATTTAGTTTTTTATAAATTATGAGGTAGGTTTTTTGCAGTTTTTCCATATGTTTTTGGTTTTCAAAATAATATTCTGATTTATTAGAAAAATTAGAATATTTTTTCTAATTATGTGATAGTAGACGTTGATTAATGTAGTTTTATAAGGTTTTTAAAGTAGTATGAAATGCATTTGCACCAACTAATGCACTACATACTCTACCTTTTAGTAACACCAATTTATTTCTGTTATTATTCATTGGGCCAATGATCACCTAATCGTCCAAAAAGAAAGCGGGAAAAGAGGTGCATGTTTTATCCTTTTAACAAGATGCATGAACCATAAAACTAAAAGCGTCCCTTGGTGTTTTTTTCAAATAATGATAGGGACAGTACTTGTTTTTATTTCTTTTTGTCCTAGAGCCAGTGCTGAGGGCTCTGGGGAATGGGGTACAGCAAGTGGAAATAGAAGCTGGCTATGGGTGCCAGAACATAGAACCACTTCCGTCGGGAATGGACATTATATAACCAGAGGTTATATGATGATGCCATCCAGCTCGACTGGCTATAACCCTGATCATAGGCTATATGTTTATGTGAAAGCTGGAGAAACGGTCCATTGGGGATTTAGAAAAGTTACGAGTTATGTCTTTTCTTCCAGTAGTTGGTATACATATTACAATAACAGTAACAATATTCGAGTTCGTTGGTATTATGATGATACCGATGTGGGGTTTTTCCCAGATGGAACAAGTGGTTTAGCCAGGAGGTTGGCAGATGACCATACATATGATGCCCATTCCACCGGAGGAATTACAGGTAGACCCGTAAATGCGATAGCTGCGGCCAATGGTCCTAATGCAATTGTGGGCTCGGGAGGTTATGATGCCTACTCATTTACCAACAACACAGGAGAGGATAGGGCTTTTTGGGTTGAAATTTCAAATTCAGATGGGAATTCTCTAACTGATGGTCTTCCAATTAGTTTTTGGGATATTACAGTTGCTAATTCTAGCAATGAAGTGAAGCCAGGTAGAGTATATTGTAAATATTGGAGCATCATTAGTGATGTGCCAGAAACTGCTGGCGCAGCCAATGATAAAGCATTGCATAGTGACTTTGGTTTTTTTGTGCCTGTAGATGATACTTTTGGAGGAAGTGGAAATGAGTGTTTTGTAAAGCATGCTAAATTTTCTAATTCCAATGCTGGTTTTGTGAATTTTTTTGCCAATCAAGATGGGCCAAGAAATGATCAAGGAAATCACGTAGATAACAGGAAGTCCATTCGTGGTACCTCTTCAAATTACCAATATCCCCTTTTTGTTAATGATCCAGATCAAGAATTTTGGCCTACTACTGAAACTCCCAATGCTAGTTTGGTGATCGACTATCAAGAGAAAGATGGCGTTGGTCAAGGAGGCGAGGCATGGGTGGATATCTCGATCAGTTTGCCCGGTATTGTGGATGTGCTTATTGACTTGAATGGTAATGGAGTGTATGATACGGGTGTGGATATTGTGATGAGTGAGAGTTATGATGCACCTGGAAAGTATGAAATATATTGGGATGGAAAGGATGCCAATGGAAATGTTATCGTCAGTGGATCAGAGATCGAGGTATTTGCGGCAGTAATTTTTTCACCTGTTCACTTTCCAGTGTATGATATGGAGCAAAGTTTAGGAATAACTATTACCAATGTTAGGCCTGGAAATATTGAGGATAATGATATTTATTGGGATGATTCACTTATTCCTAGAGATGGGGAAACAGGATTTGTGGGTCTGGATGATGGGGATGCATTAAGTGCCGTTTCGACCGTTCTTAATGTTACTGGAGAAGCAGGGACTTCCCACATATGGCATGCGGATGGGGATAATGGCTTTAGTCAAAATAATACTATTAATACTTGGGCAGCATCTTATTACACAGAAGTAAATGAGGGAGATGGCTATCGATATTTAACCTTTCAGGGTAATGTTTACAATGATGAAAATGGCCTGGATGATAACTTGGTGAGTGGATCACCTACTACAGCAGTGGGACTTTATGCATTGATCATTGATGGGGACAATAAAGTGGTTGCGAGTGCTTCTGTTCAGTCAGATGGAACTTATACTATTGAGAGGGTTCCAGATGGAAGTTATAAGGTGGTTTTGTCCACAGTTGATGCGGAAGAGGGTGAGGATAGTCCAGAGCCATCTTTACCAGAGAATTGGGAAAATAGTGGTGAGCAATTAGGCACCGCTGTTGGGGTAAACTTATTAGGTAATGATGGTGTTTTGGAGACTTTCAGTTTAAATAATACCTCAGTAGTCAATGCTAATTTTGGGTTAAGGGTATTGGCAGTTTTGCCTGTTGATTGGGCAGGATGGTCAACTGAATATATCAAGGAAAATAAAAGTGCTGCTATTGAATGGGCAGTACATAAAGAGTGGGAGAACAGTCATTTCGAGATAGAAAGGTCAGTGGGAGATGTTTTAAGATTTGAAAAGGTAGGTGAGGTTTCTGCTGTAGGTTGGTCTGATCAAACAGTCCAATATAAGTTTAATGATTTGACTTTACCTTTAAATGGAGGAAATGTTTATTACAGGATCAAACAAGTGGATTTGACTGGGAAATATTCTTATACCGATGTAATGGCGATTAAAGTACCGGATGCTGTGTATGTTTCAGGTGTATGGAAGCTGTATCCCAATCCTTCTTCCACTGGGGATATTATAAAGGTAGGCTTGGAGAACAACAGTAATTATCAGGGAGAGACCATTCAGTTTAGGTTGATCGGAGTTCAGGGAAGCTCTGAACAATTTGAGGTAAATGGAGTAGAGCAATTGAGCTTGCGGGCTGGTCAGCTTCTAAATGAATTTTCTAGGGGAGTTGCTGTGCTAGAGATATTTTGGGGTGATCAAGTAGAGCGAATTAAGTTATTGAAACGGTGATTTAGTTTTAATTGAAGTGATTTTTTCGATTTAATACCTAGCCAGCTCAAATGAGCAGAAGCCACTCATTCAGGTGGCTTCATATGATTAATATTTCCTAGGGTAATTTGATTCCTACATTGGAAGTAAAATATTTTTTTTGGTTGTGTTTACCTATCTGATGACAAGGCAGGTCTGGATCTATATTCGGCCATCTCATTATCCGCTATGATGCCAGTAACCATACATCCTTTGCTTAAGTGGTCGGAAGCCTGTTTAACTGCCAGATAGAACTGAATCCTGAAGCAGTGGATACCTCAATCAAACAAAACGATCGTTTCCATTCGCTTTTAATCTTTTCTGGTACAGTTGCGGATATACCTATTAGTATAAATGTTTCTTTACACGTGAATCATTTGTTTAACCTATTAAATGGATCAACTCAAGCATTTACAATGTAGCTGTTCTTCAGTATGCATTTATTAAAGCCCTGTGCTACAATTTGACCCAAGTAGGATAGCAACCTATGTGTTGGTCGAAATATGTGGCAAGAAAGAAAATCTTATCTGAGCTATCTGATCCCCCAACAATTCGAAAAATCAAATCAGCCATTCAGCTCCTTAATAGTTGGAAAAATATTGGCTTATCGCGATGAGGGATAGAAGGATTCCCAAGGTTCTTATAACCAAAACATTGAAAGGGATGTACCCAAGTTTTTCCAGGACTTAAGGTGTAGACAAGCCTGAATCACTGATAAGAGAAACACGGGATAAACACGGGATAAACACGGCTTAACTAGGGGTTAAATACGGGTTAAAGAGTCAATGTTAAAAATGTTACATTCATTAATATGGACCATTTGTTTTGAAGGGTTGAATGTACTGGTGAGATAGCGGATATACAGATTCGGCCTAATAGAAATGAGAGATTGAAATGACAGCAGATAGAAATCAGTATATTCTCACATACATCCTTCCTGTTTAATTCCAGACTTGTAGAAAAAAATCGATGATATTTTATATGAACTAGATCTTTAATGTTTTTTAAAACGGATTTTTGATTGGTAGATACATTTTAGTTATGGCAAAAATTAATAGGTATTTGACCGATTAAAATACAGTGGTTTTTGATTGTTTATGGCCTTTGTTTGTGCGTATTTTTGACTATTTTAAGGGAGTTAATTACCATGTTTTTTATAATAATTGATTGTTTTTATTCATTATTCACTTGTAAATCAAATTGGAAAATGATTGAGATAAAATTAAGAAAGTGCCGACTGACAATGCTTTTTGAGTTATTTTATAAGAACGGCCTACAGCTCGTTCAGGGTATAAACCATATTTGAAGCTTGTCCGTCTTTTAGCGTAAATTACCCTCCTTCCACACACATTTTAAGTACATTTTATTCAAGGATTATATTGTTGAGGTTTTTGTCATTGAGAGCAATTAAACTGCCGGTATATGCGGTTGTTTTTTATAAAATGCTTATCAGCATTTGCTGGGGCCAGTGTGTGAATCCTCCACTTCCTTCAGTTCCAGATGCAGGTGAGGTGACTGGAAGTTATACCTATACCGTGGAGTTTACTTGTCCAGGTGATTGGAGTTTTACCATGCCAAGTTTACCAGGTTATGATGACCACGTGGACGCAGTGATTTTGGTGGTAGGAGCAGGTGGAGGAGGAGGTAGAGGAGATATTCTTAGTCCAAGTGCTGGTGGTGGTGGCGGAGGTCAAGTTATAGAAAGTAGTGCGGTGCTAAGTCCCGGAATGACTTTTACTGTCAAAGTGGGTGCTGGCGGAGTTGGTGGGCCTTCTGGAAATGCCGATGGTGGAAATGGCGGAAGTTCAAGCTTTGGTTTTATTTCGGCAGCAGGAGGTAAGGGAGGCGAAGGAGGTTTGGCAGGGTCAGGAGGGGAAAGTGGGGCAGGTTTTCCTGGTGGAAACGGTGAAGATAACGATTATGACGCTGGAGGAGGTGGAGGAGGTGCTCATGGGGAGGGTGTGAATGGCTTATTTTATTATTTACTAGATTTTATTCCAACTGCAATTGGAGGGAATGGAGGAGGTGGGTATAATCCTCCATTATCCGGAGGCCTTTTTGGTGCGGTAGGAGGGGGGATGGGCTTGGTTCCTGGTAATGGTGGTTCTACAGGTTTAGGAGGCAATGCAAGTCCATTTATATTTATAGAAGCCTCTTCTGGTGCCGCCAATACTGGATCAGGTGGTGGGGCTGGCTATGCAGCCAGGGCTGGAGATGGCGCGGATGGTTATGTTCGCTTATCATTTACTTTGTCCGTCTTACCTGTTCAGTGGGATAAATTCAAGGTTACGTATTCTAACACTGATAGGAAAGCTACATTACACTGGAGTACTTCAAAGGAATGGGAGAGTAGTCATTTTGAAGTGGAACGTTCAGAGAATGGTGTGTCCAGTTTCGTGAAATTATATGAAGTACCTGCGGTGGGATGGTCAGATAGGCCATCTGAGTATAAGGTTGAGGATCATAAGCTTCCACTTTTTGGCCAAAGGCTGTATTATAGAGTGAAAGAAGTAGGCCTTGATGGTAGCTTTTCTTATAGTCAAACGGTCGCTTTGAATATTCCTGATTTACCAGAGCAGAAGGGAGCATGGAAAGTTTATCCCAATCCAGGCAAGGCCAAAGATATTCGAATTGGTTTAATGGATGGAGATGTCTATAGCGGAGGTGAGATCAACATTAGAGTCATTAGTAGCTTTAATATGTCTGAGCAATTTACGGCTGGGGGCGTTTGGGAGTTAAATGAAAAGTTAGTCGAAATGCTTTTAGGGTACCAGAGTGGTTTAGTGCTTATAGAAATTGAATGGGGGGGAAAAGTAGAATATCTAAAAGTGCTATTGAAGTGAGCATGTTATGGTATCTACTTGTTTGTAGTAAATTTTTTAAATATGAAAGGATTGGTTCTTCAAATCAAAACAAATCAAAATTTCTGTAAGAAAATTATACATGAATTGTAATTTGATTAAAAATTAAATACTTAATAATGTATTTGATCGACAAAAAATAAATTATGAATTAATTAAAAAAAATACAGGAAACTCTTTCTTAAGGAATGAGTTTTGTTACATTTGTCTTTAAATGACACTGTTTTGTGGTTTAAGTCGATTAATATGTAATCAAAAGCGGTGCCCTGTTATGAAAAGAATGATCACCCCAAGCTAAGCGGATTCACCCATCTCTTAGTTTTATCGATTTATAGATTTATGTTAGGTTTGTTTCGTAGTTATTGTGCCTTTCCTTTTAGGCTCAAATGGTTACTAATATTACTTGCTTTACTTTTCTTCCGAGAAAAAGTGAGTGGGCAAACCTTTACCTCAAATCAAGATGGGAATTGGAGTAATTCATCTATATGGACAAGAACTAACCCTAATGGTTGTGGAAACTTGAATACGTATCCTCAAACCAGTACTTATTGGCCGGATTGTCAGGTAGATGTTTATGTTGATCATAATGTTAACTTCGATTTGTCTACATCGTTTGGGGGAGGATATTTTAAAAGCCTAACCGTTTCTGGCCCATTGGGAAAATTAACTTTTTCAGGAGATTTAAAGTTTGATGTTAATGGGTCAAGTTTACCTGATCCCAAAAATGTAGTTATAAATGTGACAAATGGTGGGTATTTAGATGTAACTAATGGAAGTTTGTTGGTCAATAGAGCAGGAGTCCTTAATATTTCTGGAAACAGTACCGTAGTTGTGAGAGATCTAGTGCTAGAGTCAAATAGTGCAGTAGTTAATGTTGAGGAAGGATCTAAACTCATAGTTATTAATAGTGCAACAATCCATAGTAGTACTACTTTAAATTTGAAAGGAGATCTAATTACTAAGTCATTGAAATTTGATTCTGGAGGGATTCTAAACGCTACAAATAATTCAGCTATCAATGTAGGAGAAATGTTCACTTTGGGAAATGGTACGTTAGATATGGCCGATGAGGCAGATATTTCAGTTGGTGGGGATATGGTTATGTCAGGTGGAGGATTGCTGAGAATGAGTGGTAATACAACAGCGACTGTAACTGGTATACTAGATATAAATTCAACGAATCCTGTACAAATGTCGGATTATGCTACCTTCATTGTTGATGGTATAAGAGATGGGGATATAGGTAGTTTTTCTATATTAGATTATTCTTGCTATCAATCTGCAACCGATGCAAATAACTGTGCTGTAGTACTTCCCGTCTCATGGGAATATGTTAATGCAAGTTATATTTCAAGTGATCATCAAATAGAAATAATTTGGAAGGTTTCTGGTATTGAAAATATTGCTAGCTATGAGGTTTACCGATCTATCGGAGGGGTTGATTCTTTTGAATTAATGGGTTCTGTTTTGCCAGATGTTAATGGTTCGCATGCTTTTGTTGATGACCAGCTCTCTTTTTCTGGTGAAAGATTATACTATAGGGTTAAGCAAATCGGTGAAAAGGGAGGGAGTAGTTTTAGTAAAACTGTTGCTGTGGATGTTCCCGCGACCATGAATTCCAAAAATACTTGGCGTGCTTATCCAAATCCAGCGAAAGGTAACCCAGTGAAGCTTTCTTTGGTGAACGCTGGTAAGTTCGAAGACGGGTTAATTGAACTTACTGCTTATAATTCTTTGATACAAGCCAATGTGCTTACTGCAACCTCAATAGATGAATTAAATGTTAAGGTGAATCAGCTTTTAAGTGGTTTTGGTTCTGGGCTGGTTATCCTGGAGGTTAAATGGCAAAATAAAGTCGAAAGGATTAAACTGCTGTTGTAAGTGGTAAGCTTTTTAAATCCATACTGTCAACTGTTAACTATCAAATATTTCACAGTATGTGGGTGGGCGTTAATTAAGTTGAATCTCAGATGGGCTTTACCTCAGCATGACCAGAGATTAAGTAGCGTTTTCCACTGGGGATTTCCTCGCACAATACCCTAGTTCTTCTGGGTTGTACTTTTTTGAATTGTCGACCTTTTATTTCAAAGTGACTTCCAATCTTGATTTCATCAAGATAGATGGCTTTATGTCGAAAGGAATCATATTTCCGTAATTCCTTGCTCAACCAAAAGTCCGCCCCTGAAGAGGCTTTAGGGTTTTGCATATGCCTTTTTAGCGGAAGCAAGATGTCCTTTGGGAATATCAAATCTGACAAAAGAGGTGAGAGCAATTGCTGAAAGGTTTTTTTCCATTCTATTCCATGTGGCTTGGTCTTCAGTCCATATTTTTGAAAAGTTCGATGGTGGGCCACCTCATGGATATAGGTAATGAGAAATTGGTAGATATTCAGGTCGTGGTTTATGGTGATCTTTTGAATTTCTTGGTCTGTCCTGTACCTGAAGTCACCTAGCTTGGTTTTTCGGGAATTGCTGATTTTGAAATGAAAAGGGTCTTCATGCCACAAGTCCCAACAGTATTGAACTGCATTTTCAGGAACCTGCTGCTTGAAGATTTGCAATATTTCCAATTTGACATCCTTTTCCATTCCAGTACTAATAAAATAAAAAAAGAGCACCGATTGCTCAGTGCTCCCCATAAAATTTCAATCAAATGTAATTGGATTAACCGTTAACTTCTTCGGTTACCTCCTCCACAGTTACTTCCACTGAGTCTACAGTGTCTTCAACTGTTTCATCAAGTTCTTCCACTGAATCATCGATGATCTCCTCAGTCTCTTCAACTTGGTTTTCGATGATTTCTTCAGTTTGTTCAACTTCTTTTTTGCCGCAAGATGTGGTCATTACCAGACCAGCTAGGGCGAACAAAACAAATACTTTTTTCATGTGTTTGATTCTTAAAATAAGCACGCAAATGTAATACCGCTTATCAAATATTCAAGCAATTTGATCAAAAATATTTTTTATTTTTTCTTATAAGTAATTTTGATCGGAACTCCTTGAAAATCAAAGTGTTCTCTTATTCTGTTTTCCAGGTATCTGGTGTAGGGAGCTTTCAGGTATTGGGGCAAATTGCAGAAGAAAGCAAACACCGGATTTTTAGTTGGCAATTGGGTAATATATTTGATCTTGATGTACTTTCCTTTCCATGCTGGTGGCGGATATCTTTCGATCTCTGGTAGGATTTGATCGTTTAATTTAGAAGTGGAAATCTTCTTGGTTTTGTTTTCGTAAACCTGTACCGCCAACTCGATGGCTTGGAAAATTCGCTGCTTGGTGAGCATAGAAGTAAATATGATCGGGATCCATTTATTTTCACCCAATTTTTCCATCATATTTTCTTTAAACTTGTCCATGGTCTTATGGTCTTTTTCGATAAGGTCCCATTTGTTGACCATGATCATCAATCCCTTGTTATTTTTGATGGCCAATGAAATTAGATTGACATCTTGAGCTTCTAAACCTCTTGTGGCATCGACCATAATAATGATTACATCAGAGTCTTCCAATGTGCGTAAAGAACGCATGACGGAATAAAACTCAATGTCTTCCTTTACTCTTGATTTTTTACGGATCCCAGCAGTATCCGAGATGATAAAGTTCTTTCCGAAAAGTGTGTAGTGTGAGTTTATAGTGTCTCTGGTAGTACCTGCTTCATCGGTCACGATGGTTCTTTCGGTTCCAAGTAAGGCATTGAGGAAGGAGGATTTCCCTACATTGGGTCTTCCAAGAATCGCAATTTTAGGAATTCCTGCATCGGGGTCTTCGATTCCTTCATCGTCAAAGTTTTGGATCAATACATCTAAAAGGTCACCTGTACCGCTTCCACTTACAGCTGCAATAGGAAATACCTGATCATGGCCAATGCCCAGTTCATAGAACTCATTGGCCATAAAAGCTCTTTCTTGGGTATCGGCTTTGTTGGCTACAATGTAGATCGGCTTTTTGGAACTGCGAAGTTCATTAGCAAATTCCTTGTCCAGGTCGGTAAGGCCATCTACACAGTCCACCACAAAGAGTATAACAGATGCTTCTTCCAAAGCTAGGTTAACTTGTTTCCGGATTTCTGCTTCGAATACATCATCAGAACCCGTAACGTACCCACCAGTGTCAATGACTGAGAAGAATTTCCCCCCCCACTGGGCATGGCCATAATGGCGGTCCCTTGTTACCCCACTGACATTATCTTCAATGGCCTTTCTTTCCTCTACCAGTCGGTTGAAAAAGGTGGATTTACCCACATTGGGTCTTCCTACTATTGCTACGATGTTAGACATTCTCTTTGTGCTTTATATTTATTGGTCGTAACCAAATTTTCGTAATTTATTTTTATTTTTTCTCCAATCATCTTCCACCTTGACGTGGGTTTCGAGAAAAACTTTTTTATTAAAGAAGGTTTCGAGCGCTTCTCTCGCTTCTGTACCTACTTTTTTAAGTGCTTTTCCCTTTTCGCCAATAATAATGCCTTTTTGGCTAGATCGTTCGACGAAAATCAATGCCCTGATTCTGATGATTTTATCTTCTTCGATAAATTGGTCGATAGCCACTTCTGTACTATAGGGGATTTCCTTTTTATAATTGGTGAAAATCTTTTCCCGGATGATCTCGGAAGCGAAGAAACGCTCAGGTCTGTCGGTTAGTTCCTCTTTATCATAATATGGGGGATGAACAGGAAGTCGGTCAAGGATTTCCTGTAATATCCTTTCGATATTGAAATTTTCGGTGGCAGAAATCGGGATGACAGTATCCGCTTTGATTCTTTCTGTCCAGTAATGGGTAGTCTCTTCCAGTTTATTGTCTTTGGATAGATCAATCTTATTTATCACTAGCAAGATCGGGACCCCTGAAGCATTCATTTTTTCAATAACTTCTTGGATCTCATCTTCTGTTTCAAATAAGTCCGTCACAAAAACAATGACATCGGCATCCTCCAGAGAAAGGTTTACAAAGCTCATCATACTCTTGTGCAGCTCGTATTTTGGTTTGAGCATACCAGGGGTATCCGAAAAAACGATTTGATAATTCTCATCGTTCATCAATCCCAAAATCCGATGCCTTGTTGTTTGGGCTTTGGATGAAATAATTGAAAGTCGCTCACCTACAAGGGCATTCATTAATGTAGACTTGCCGACATTGGGTTTTCCGATGATATTAACGAAACCAGCCTTGTGTGTTTTTTCGGTCATATGAATAATTTTTTACAAAGGTACTTGATTTTTCATAATATCTACGTACCTTTGTATCACAATAAAGGAAACAGGGGGTCAGAAACGCTATCTTCGCCTTTAATTTAGATAAAAGATATAAATAATATAAAGATATATCGCGGGATGGAGCAGTTGGTAGCTCGTCGGGCTCATAACCCGAAGGTCACTGGTTCGAGTCCAGTTCCCGCTACTAAACAATTAGTTGAACCTTTGTGTTCAACTTTTTGTGTTTTATAGGGTTCCTGATGTAGTTTGTATAATAAATTTGATTCAATTCAATTCCAATTGGTTTCAAATGACTCAAATTTGTCCCCCTTATCGTCCCCTTTTTTGTCCCCCTTTTAGAACTGTATTGTTACTCAATTTTTGGAAGGTATAGGTGATGTCCGAGCGCTTAACAGGGGGGGCACCGGCGCATACTGGGTCACGGATTCCGGGAATCATTGGGCCATTTTCCAAATGCAATAATAGGGTTAAAATTTAATTGTCCAACTTCTTTTTGCTTCTCATGGATTCTCCTTCCATTTCTATCTTATGTGAGGAGTATACGAGCCTGTCGAGCACGGCATCTGCAATGCTGTCATCACCAATGGTTCCATGCCATTGACTGACCGGTATCTGTGATGCAATGATCGTTGAGCTTTTCTCATAGCGGTCTTCCATGATGTCCATTAGGGCCATCATGGCCTGTCCATCCATCGGGGCCAGGCCAAAGTCGTCCAAGATGAGCACATGGGTTTTTTCGAGCTTTTTGAGCAGTTTATGGTAGGAGCCTTCCAGTGTATGTGCAAGTAAATTGTGATGGTAAGTACCATAGTTGGAGACCCATATACCGCCGAACCCATGAGAACCTTTTACGTGGTTTGAGCCACTCAGACTTTCGGTAATCATACTCCACTGCACGGTGATACTGTCACAATGATAGATGGACATACACTCATCGATACTCCAGCTGGCAGAAACAAGATTGATAATTGCATGTTTGAAATACCGACCGGAAACTGCATCATAGTCATTGCCTGACAAATCACCTGGACGCACCCGGATATATCTAATGATCACATGGTCATTATTTATTTGTAACGGATGTTTTTTTAAGCAAATCCCATCCCCGGGGCAGTCTGTCCAGCAATTGTAATGTAGGGATTTTTGATACTTATCGGGCTCTCCAGCTCTATGTTTCAAGAGACCTTAAAACAACCGTTAGTGGGCCTTCGGCATCTACAGTAGCCTTAGGCTGCCTTTTCCATTGTCCCTAAGGTTGGTAACTTAATGAACGGTACCTCCTCTTCCTCCCTTGGCGAATTTCCCATAACCTTCGGTTGTAGGGAATGCGAGCTGAAGGGCATATGCACACGAAACGATCAGTAGCGCCATGGGGAATAGCAGATTTTTCATAATTGGGTTTTTTAAATATTCTACATCCTATTTTACGGTTATTATCACTCTCTTGTATCGCGTCAGGTTAGGGGTGCCATTGTCTCGAACTTCACAGATGATATGAATGGTTTCACCTTGATTAGCATCAGCAGGAATTGTAAAATTCGTGTTAAAACTTTCCGGTTGATCAATTTTCACAATCCCCTCATAAGTATCAGCCTCCTCATATTGCCACCATTTACAATATAATTTATCGTCATCCGGGTCATAGCTGCCTTCAGCATTGAGTCTTACATCATCACCGGGGTAGGCTACCAGATCAACCTTATGGTTAAGCTGTACCACTGGTTGATGATTGGCATCTTTGAAACTTTTAACACACCAGTCGGCACGCGCAGCAAAGTCATTTTGTATAGCATCTGCCCAACGTGTCATGGGTTTAAAATACACGTTCATCTGATCCTGATTTTCCGGGTAAACAGACCTCATGTAATTTCTTCCCCAGGCTGATTTGGTGTACCATCTGCCTTCGGGATATTCATAATCGTCAAAAGGAACGGGATCTAGCCAGGTATTTTCCCTGACATGTACATATCTGCCGCCCCACCCACCAAAAACAGGAGATTCCATATTGCGCAATCCGGTTGGGATAGTGTGTAAGAAGGCGGGTGAATCACCTTCCGATCGAAAAGAGCCTTTCTGCTTTGGGTTACCCGCTCCCCAGCCTTCGTTATCATTGCCGCCCTGATAGGCCTGATATAATGAGCAAAGTGGGCCATGTCCTTCCAGAATATTCGTTTTCATCCAGTCCACTTTGAAGTAATCGATTTTATCCTCGGGCATAACTTTGTCCCATTGGTAGGCAATAGCCCAAAATTGGTCACTGATGATTGTAGGAATATTGTATTTCCCCCAATGTGGACGAATGTAAGACTGGTAGGTCGAATCTTGCTCCCATATCAAAAACAATCGGAGTTTATTAGCTACAATTTCCATTTTATCAGGGTAATCTTCTTCTATGGTCTTCAATGCTCGTGCAATGGTATTGGAACCACCCCATGCCTGAACCCAAACAGGGCGGTCATCTGATTCGTCCAGCAATACATTGACAATATGCTGAGAGCCGGGTGTAATGGAATCCATCTCACCTTCATTTGCTACATTACCCAGCAAAGTGACAGATTTGAGATAATCAGGGGATGGATAATCTTTGTCGTGCTCAAGGAGGTTAGGGTAAACTTTTTCGTAAGCATCCAGGTAGGGAACTGCCCAATCATTCCCTGCCCATCTATGACCTTGCCAATGATATTGAGAGCTTGAAGTAATGATGCCTTCTACGTCCCATTCGTTCGTATAAAGTAAAAACCGAACTAACGAACATTCATCGTCTATTTCACCATCTGAAGTGACAATTACACGTGGTTTCACTTCTGATCCAATGGACGGGTCACTATTGCAACACGAAAAAATTATTGGCGATAGAAAGATTATTATCAGTCGATTCATTTGATGGGCAATGTTAATAGTGCTGGTATGCGGCAAACGTAAAGAGTTTTAAACGCAATCTAGGCAAAAAATAAACTATTTTCTTAAGACTATCAAAATTACGGTTAAAACATAGTTGAACTAAGCCGGGCGCTGCTATGGGCATTTGTCTTTTATGAATCTTTTCATGACGGGGTTTTCAGAAGGTTCTTAGGCTTCGCTGCTTGAAACTTCTGGTTGGATTGACAGTTTTGCCCGCAAAAGGGCTGCTTATTTTTTGCAACTTATTTTCACTCACGTGGGTATAAAGCATGGTTGTCTTTGGGCTATTGTGACCCAGAAGTGTCTGGATATATCGTATGTCCGTACAGTTTTCCAATTAGTGGACAGCAAAGCTATGACGCAGGGTGTGCAGTGTCAATCACCTTTTCCTGATTTCAGCCCTTTTACAATATGTGGGAACTCTTTAGCTTTACAAAGCTCAAACCCTGTGGACCATTATGGCCTCTATTAGGAACTGTATGGTAACCAAGAAAAAATGCATACTAAAATTTTCTATAGAAATCATTGCAGGATTCGTATAACTCGTACCGTACGAATTTTACGAGGTGGAAATGATATTCAGAAACATGCAAAAGAATTCAATAATAAATCAAAGGTTCGTTTTCTAAAATTTGTACATATGTAAATAGGTCGATTTTCTGCTTTTTACATCAAAAAGAAAAAAGATCATTTAAAAATTTGAATTGAATAACGGGCTTGCTTGGTAATGTGAGCCCCTTTTGAATTATACGATTCAAATAAATTTAGCGCTATAAAAGCAAAATGAACCTGTTCATCTATTTGTCCCCATCTTACTTTTTTCTTTAATTGGAAGATTTATTGTTATCTGTTCAACAAATACCTCTTCCTAAATTCTCTTGGTGTACACCCATTGATTTTCAGAAAAGCTGCATTAAAGCGACTGATAGAATTGAAACCACAATCAAACGCGATATCTGTGATGCTTTTGTCTGTCGCTACCAACTTCCTCTGCGCATGAGAGATTCTTTCCTCTGTGATGTATTCGCTTAGCGTACTTCCAAATGTCCTCTTGAAAATCGAATTAGCGTGGTCAGGATTCAAACCCACAGCCTGACCAATTGAAGATACTTTGATAGGATCCGAATAATTTTGAGCAATAAAAATAGCAATCCGTTCTACCTGACTGATTTCATTGTATTGAAGTGATGGGTATTCCTTTTTTTCAGAAGAGTAATTGCCTATAGACATTCTTCTCAATCTTGCATGTATTTCGAGCAACGCAACTTCTGCGGCTTCATTTACATTGATATCTGCCAGCCAGTTTTTGAAAAGATACTCATCGTACTTCGAACGCTCCTCAGAAGCTTCAAATAGCACGTCACCTTTAAGCAGCTTATCCACAAAAGGAACAGAAAGCTTCCATTCCAAAAAAAGTGAGAATGGTACCGTGCAGACGTAATATGGCTTATCATTATTGAAATCAATAATTTGATGGGGAATAAGCCCCCAAAAAACAGTCAGTTTTTTAGGTGGAACAACTACTTTATTTCCTTGAATAAGATAAGTAATGCCAACTTCCGGGAAATAGTTTATTTCAATTTCATTGTGTCTATCAGGCTTTCTCATTATGCTTGGAGACCATAGCTCACAAGTCAATCCATAAGGTTTAAACTCATTTCGTCTTTCATCAAAAGTATTTATCATCTAGGATTTTGATAGGTTTATACAGAAATGTAGGTAGTTTTTCTGTAAATACGAGAATAAATTTACATTTCATGAGTTATGTTAAAATATTAACCAAAGGGTCAATAGGTAAATCCAAAGAATGAAGTTGAAAAGTCAAAGTATATCAGGTTTAATAGGGGTCCTGTTTTTTGCTTTCTTATTTGGCTGCAAGGAACATGAGAAAAAAGTTCTTAGGCCAAGGGTATTGATCAGCTCAGATATAGGAGGAACGGATCCCGATGATTTTCAATCGATGATTCATCTATTGATGTATGCAGATCAATTCCAGATCGAAGGCTTGATTTCATCACCTTATGGAGAAGGCAGCACCAAGGATTTTCAAGATATGATCGATCTATATGAAATAGATTACAATCGACTTTTAAGGCATGCTCCAGAATTTCCAACTCCAATATCCCTAAGATCCATTACCAAGCAAGGCGGAAAAGATGCCGCTCCTTTTAGAGGCTATACCACTCCTACGGAAGGTTCAGAATGGATTATAAAATGTGCCAAGAAAGAAAGTGAGCAACCGCTATGGGTACTTGTTTGGGGAGGGATTGAAGATCTTGCACAGGCACTTCATGATGCTCCCGAAATCAAAGAAAATATCAGAGTGTATTGGATAGGCGGCCCCAATAAAAAGTGGAGTATCAATGCCTATTCCTATATAGCTGAACATCATCCTGACCTTTGGATGATAGAGGCAAATTCCACCTACAGAGGATGGTTTATGGATGAGGATTCGCCAGAGGATCTAAAAGGAGACGCCTTTTACAAAAACTACATTGATGGTCGAGGAGCCATGGGCCAGGATTTTATCAAGTATTATGATGGAAATATCAAAATGGGCGACACTCCTTCACTGGTTTATCTTATGAACGGTGACCCAAACGAACCTACCGGAGAAAGCTGGGGTGGAAGTTTTGAAAAGATCAATCGCAGTTCAAGAAATGTATTTCTAAGAGGAAGTTCATTAGAAGATAAGGTGGCGGCCTATGGAACTATTGAGTGGAGATTTGAAGGGCCTGAACTTGAGGTCCCCGAGGATTCAGTTGTGTTCGAAATGGAGATTCAAAATCAGACTTGGCCAGGATATTATTTGGGTGATGGTATTTATGGGATTAAATATTCGTCTAAAAAACCCGAAAAAGGGTATTATAAATCCAGTAGCGCTATCTCTGAATTGGACGGTTTGGAAGGAAATTACATCAGCACCTTTCCTTGGCCGGGAAATGCTTCACCAGATGATTACCGATTAGGTGCAAATTGGTATAGTGACAAAGTAGATGAAACTCTTTTTATCGAAGATCAGCAAGGCGCCAAGACCATCTCAAAATATAGAAATGAGTTTTTAATGGATTGGGCAGAAAGGTGGAAATGGCTCGATAAATAATTTTAATCTATTAAAATTCAAAGAAATAATAATACTCCCAAAATATGCAAAGAATCTTATTTATAGGCATTTTGAACCTGATTATGTACACATCAGCTATTTGCCAACAAATTGCCTTTCCCACAGCTGAAGGCTATGGGAAATTTTCCAAAGGTGGCCGTGGAGGAGCGGTTTATGAAGTCACCAATTTGAATGATAATGGGGAAGGGAGTTTGAGAGCTGCTGTGGAAGCAAAAGGGGCTAGAACTGTTGTATTCAAAGTTTCAGGAACCATCGAATTAGAAAGCCCACTTCGAATCAAAAATCCCTATATCACCATAGCTGGTCAAACAGCTCCTGGAGATGGGGTTTGCCTCAAAAAATTTCCTCTGATGATCGATGCTGATCATGTGATCATTCGGTTTATAAGAGTAAGACTCGGTAACGAATCTGGAGAGGACACAGATGCTGTTTCAAGTAGATATACCAAACACATTATTTTAGATCATATTTCTGCAAGCTGGAGTGTGGATGAAACCATGTCCATATACCATTGCGACAGTATTACTGTACAATGGTGTATAATTTCGGAGAGCATGCATGACTCCAATCATATCAAAGGAGCTCATGGTTTTGGTGGAATTTGGGGATCCAACTACGGTAGCTATCACCATAATCTTTTCGCTCATCATGGTAGCCGAAACCCAAGAATGGCGTCAGGTTCTGGCTTTACAGATTATAGAAATAATGTGGTCTATAATTGGGGATACAACAGCACTTATGGAGGAGAAAACCAACAAGTAAATAATCCGAAGTTCGCATTTTCGACGATCAATATGGTCGCAAACTACTATAAACCAGGACCCGCTACCGAGAAGGGAGAAGTTCGATATAGACTTGTAAACCCTAATATGCGGGATACTACGAGTGATTTTGGAAAATGGTATATTGCTGAGAATGTCATGATAGGCAATGAGAAAGTGACTGCCAACAATTGGGAAGGCGGAGTGCAGCCTCAAGGAGGGGAAGAAAACTTGAAATTTGTGAAGCTAAATAAACCGTGGGATGCCATGCCCATAAACCAACAAAAGGCCGAAGAAGCTTTTGAATTGGTATTAGCAAACGCCGGCGCTATCCTGCCAAAACGAGATGAAGTGGATATCAGGATAGTCAACGAGACAAAAGGAGGATCTACAACATATGAAGGAGGAACTTACAGAAAGGATCACTCATTGATCGATCCTTCAAAAAAATCAGGAATCATTGATTCCCAAAACGATGTAGGTGGATGGCCTGAACTCAAGAGTTTACCAGCTCCTAAAGACTCCGATCATGATGGAATGCCAGATGAATGGGAATTGGAGAATGGTCTTAATCCTACCGATGGTGCAGATAGAAATCTTATTAAAGAAGGTTATACCATGTTGGAAAATTATTTGAATTCAATCAAGTAAAAAATCCCGACCTTCTAAATCTAACCCAAAATTATTTATAATTCTCCTTAGCTCCTTGAGTCATACCTTTTGTTTAATGAAAAAATCAATTCCCGCTCTTTTCCTTGCGTCTATTATTTCCTGCTGTGCTTTTGCCCAGCAAGATCAAAAGAAAGCTATACCAAAGCCGAGAATTGTTGTATTGACGGATGTTTCCACTTGGGAAACCGATGATAGTGAATCTTTGGTCAGATTGTTTGTCCACGCAGATTTATATGAAATCGAGGGACTGATTTTCACTACAGGTTGGAGTCTCGATAAAACTCGAGATGATTTCATGGACTTGATTCATGATGCAATAGACGCTTATGAAAAGGACCTTCCAAACTTGATGAAACGATCAAATCAACAAGGCTTTCTTGCCGATGAATCAAATCAAAGCATAGGTTACTGGCCAAGTCCGGACTATTTGCGAAGCATTACTGTATTTGGCAGCAAAAACCGAGGTCAGCAATTTATTGGAGCAGACAACAATTCGGAAGGAAGTGAATTGATCATCGAGCTTGCAGATGAGTCGGATCAGCGCCCTCTTTGGATTACCGTTTGGGGTGGAGGAAATACCTTAGCCCAAGCTATCTGGAAAGTGCAGCAAACAAGATCAGAATCAGAACTGAGGACATTTCTTCAAAAAATCCCAACCTATGCGATCACCGATCAGGATAGAGATCAAAAAACTGATTTTGCGATTAGCTCACACCAATGGATGAGAAGGGAGTTTTCTGATGATTTACTATTTATCTGGGATGAATCTGCCTGGAAATATCAGAATGGAACAGGTAAAAGTAATTGGGAAAAATATGAAGTGGATATACAGACTCATGGAAATCTGGGTAAAGTCTATCCCAAATATAAATACGGCGTAGAAGGTGATACACCTGCTTTTTTACATCTGATGCCAAATGGTTTGAACGACCCAATGGTTCCTTCCCAAGTAGGTTGGGGAGGATATTTCGAAAAGGGAATTAGTGAAGATCAGGAAACAAAAGCTTTTACTAACTTTCAAACACCGGAAGCTGAAATATCCAGGAAATACGAAAGCTACTTCTACCCTGCAATCTATAACAATTTCGTTGCCAGAATGGACTGGGCAAGTGAAGGGAAAGGAAACCGCAACCCAATTGTGGTAATAAATAAAATGGAGGGCATAGAGTTGCTAAGAGTGAAGGCAAAGAAACGCCAAACTATAAAGTTAGATGCATCCAGATCTTACGATCCAGAAGGCGATGAGCTGAGTTTCAAATGGTGGATTATCCCTGAGGCAGGTACTTATAAAGATGAGATAAAGATCCAGAATAGCGACTCCAATCATATTAAAATTGATCTTCCAAGTGATTCCTCCGGCAAGACCACCCATATCCTCTGCGAAGTGACTGATAATGGCTCACCAAAATTAACCAGTTACAGAAGAATCATCGTTGAGGTGAAGTGACTAATTGATGTGCAAAGTTCCAGTGTAAAATTGGGAAACAATCCTGTATTTCTAGATTGGTTCAACAACAGTAAAATTGACTTGGTAATTAAAGCAGCAATCGCCCATTTATGGTTTGTAACCATCCACCCTTTTGAAGATGGAAATGGAAGGATAACAAGAGCATTGACCGATATGCTCCTGGCGCAAGCTGACAAAAGTAACCAACGTTTTTACAGTATGTCTGCTCAGGTCCGGTTGGAAAGAAAACAGTATTATGAGATATTGGAAAAAATGCAAAAGGGGAATTTGGATATAACTGATTGGATGGTTTGGTTTTTAAACTGTTTGATCATTGCCTTAAAATCCACGGATTTGATACTTTCAAAAGTCCTGTTCAAAGCTGCTTTTTGGCAAAAGCATATGTACACTGCATTAAATGGCAGACAAAGGAAATTATTGAATAAGCTGATGGATGGTTTTGACGGGAAATTAACCTCGTCCAAATGGGCAAAGATTGCAAAGTGCTCCAAAGATTCAGCAGTCAGGGATATTAACGACCTTATTGAGAAAGGAAGCAGCAGGAGGAAGAAGCACTAATTACGAATTGATAGGAATGCCAGCTGGTAGTCGGGTAGGTGAAGGGGAATCTCACTCTTAAATCTCTCACAGAACCGTGTCCCTCAAGTCTGCGGGATAGAATATTGCCCCTCGATTCATGCCGCTTCTATTAAGCAGTCGGTTTATATGCCAAAAACGAGCGTAAAACTTACCTTTTATATCAAAACAAGAGTAAATATTTAGTATTTTTACCTTCGAAAAAAGCTCAAGTGTAAAAGTTACTCTCGTTATGAACGACTTCAATAAATCTCAACCTTATAACAACCTACCTCTACTTCCGCCTAGAGCAGATTTGGAAACCAAAGAGGTACTAACTAAAACCATTAAGGCCAGTAGAGCATTAGCTCAACTAAATGGTGCCATAAGAAACCTTCCTAATCCTAGTCTATTTCTTGACACCCTTCACTTACAAGAAGCAAAAGCTAGTTCTGAAATTGAGAACATAATAACAACAAATGACGACTTGTATCAAGCCGTAGTGGCAGACAAAAAATTCAATAACCCAGCTACTAAGGAAGTAATTAGCTATAAAGAAGCTATTTGGCTTGGGTTTAAAAAGCTCGAGAAAAAACCTTTCATAACCACAAACCTTTGTGTAGAACTGGTTCAATGTATTAAGCAAAATACTGCAGGTATTAGAACTACACCTGGCACTACTCTATCCAACACCAAAGGTGAGGTAACTTACACACCTCCTTCAGGAGAACAAGTAATACGGGAAAAAATGGCTAATCTCGAAACTTTCATTAATGAAAACGACTCGATAGACCCGCTGATAAAAATGGCTATATCCCATTACCAATTTGAAGCCATTCACCCTTTTTCGGATGGTAATGGCAGAACTGGTCGTATCCTACTTTTACTTCAATTAAAACTGGAGCAATTACTTGATATTCCTGCTTTATTCCTAAGTGAATACATTATTGACCATAAAGACCAATATTATAAAGGATTAAGGGCCGTAACAGAAAAAAATGACTGGTCCAAATTCATAATCTACATGCTGGACATGGTAGAAACAACAGCGATAAAAGGGTTGGATAGGCTGGAATCAATAATTCGACTTATGGAAATTACTGGACAAGAAATTAAAGAAAAGCTTCCGAAAGTATATTCTAAGGATTTGGTTGAGGTCATTTTTAAGCTGCCATATACCAAAAGGCAAAACCTAATTGACATTGATTTAGGAACACCAAAAACAGTTGGAAATTATCTTAGCGCATTGGAAGAAGAAGGCTTCCTGAAATCTGTCAGAGTAGGAAAGGAAAAATTATACTTGAACCAGAAATTGATGAACATACTGGAAAATTAATAAGCAGGAAGGCACACACTCCGAGTACGATAAGGTGGATGCGAATACAGTAGATCAGTTTTAAAATCGAAAATTAACTTAAAATCATGATGTGGGAAAAGATCATTACGACTGAACAGGAATATAAAGAATCCCTTGCTAGACTTTCCCAAATCTTTGAGTCAGATCCAGACAGTGCAGAAGGGATGGAGGCAGAATTTTTGGTTACCCTCATCGAAAAATAATAGAAGGAAAAGCACCTTATTGCCTTACCTCAACCTATTGAGGCCATCAAAGAAACGATGGAGGGAAAAGGCTTAAAAGACAAGGATCTGATTCCAGCGATAGGAAGTAAGAATATTGTCAGCTTGGTATTGAACAGGAAAAGACCGCTTACCATCGAAATGGTCAGAAATCTTTCCAGCTACTTAAACATATCAGTTGAGGTACTGGTCCAGCCGTACGAACTGGATGGCAAGCAAGAAAAAATGAGTGTTTAAATTCCATGGAAAAGATAGTTCTGAAATTCGTACACCTCGTACGGCTCGTATCGTACGAATGGTACGGAGGAGAAATTTGATTCAAAACAGTTCAAATGGTTCAATTCAAATAAATTTAAAAAAGTAAATGCAAAATGAATCTGTCCCCCTTTTTGTCCCTCTTTTCTCATAAATTATTGAAAGTCAATAGCAGTTTGAAGCGCTGTTCCCGTTACTTCAAAGGATACTAGAAATAGTATCCTTTTTTTTGTTTATAAGAGGGTATGTGGGTTATGGTATTAATCTATCCCAATTTTTCCCAGTGGGTCAATTTGTCTTCTTTTCACTTAATTTCTCCTGTTTTTGTGAACGCATTTGAATCGAACAAGAAATCAAAATCGGAATGCTATGACTTTAGAAAACCTTAAATCCTAATAAAAGAACTTCCTTTTAATTCAATGATTTCTTGTATTCAATGGGTGACATATTTGTTTTCGCTTTGAATAATTTGCTAAAGGATTGTGGATAATCAAACCCCAGCTGATAAGCTACTTCTGAGGCGGTCAAGTTGCTGGTAGACAATATTATTTTTGCTTTTTCAATTACCTTTTGGTGAATGTAGTACTGGGTGGTTTGTCCCGTGGTTACCCTCAGCATATCACTCAGATAATTAGGTGAAACGTTTAACTCGTTTGATAGGAAACCAACTGTAGGAAGACCTTTCAAAATAGGTAAATCATTTTCAAAATAGTGGTTTAGTAGTTGTTCAAGTTTGCTTAGCAAACCACTGTTTGCTGATTTTCGGGTGATGAACTGTCTGTTATAAAAACGGTTGGAATAATTTAAAAGCAACTCAATATGGGAAATAATGACATCCTGGCTAAAATTATCAATGGAGGAGCTATACTCTTTCTCAATATTGTTCAGAATACCTTCAATTACTCTTTCTTCGTCTTCTGACAAGTGAAGGGCTTCATGCATTTCATAATTAAAAAAACCGAACTCTTTTATGCGGCTGGCCAATGGATAGGTCTGAAGAAAATCCGGATGAAAAAGTAACCACCAGCCGTTAGGCTTATTTTTCCCTGCATCCTGCACTGAAATGAGTTGTTGGGGCGCGCAAAACATCATCACGCCATGGTCAAAGTCATAGTTTTGTTGGCCATACCGTAATTTTCCCGTAAAGTCTTTTTTAATAAAAACGGAATAAAAATCATTTACAAAACTTCCTGGTACTGCAGGGTTAGTTTGGTTGAGCATACTCAGATCAATGACACTTACCAATGGATGTTTTGGAGATGCTATTTCAAGAATACGGTGCGCCTCTGAAACGGTTTTGACATGCACAGGAGTAGCTATCTTTTTCATGTGTGTTAGTTTATTTCCAATGGTCACATGGAATTCGCGATAAACTTATTCATCTTTCGGTTGGTATATTTAGGGGTTCTAAGTTTATGCTCATTTCATATATTAAAATTAAGAAATGAAACGGCCTTACGCCATTCCCCTTCAGCTATTATTATCATTGATCAATACTTTCCATTCCATGAGCATCATAGCGTGCACCTGTGTCCAAACCCAGAGGTACAATACTTTCTAAACGCTCAATATCCTCGGTACTTAATGTAATATCTGTGGCTTCAATATTTTTCTCTAAATGTTTTCTTTTAGCTGTTCCCGGAATTGGTACATAGCCTTTGGAAAACACCCAGGCCAAAGCCAGTTGCGCAGTGGTCACCTGTTTTTCATTCGCTAGTATTCCAATTTCCTTTACCAGGTCTAGATTTTTTTGAAACTGTTCTCCCTGGAAACGTGGGATATTCAAACGCCAATCACCTTCTTTTAAGTCTGATGGACTTTTAATGTCCCCGGAAATAAAGCCCCTTCCTAAAGGGGAATAAGGTACAAAACCAATTTCCATCTCCTCTAAGGCTTTTAAAATACCTGCTTCTTCAACCGTTCTTTCAAATAAAGAATATTCGGTCTGAAGAGCAGAAATGGGGTGTATGCTGTGCGCTCTATTAATTGTATTAACACCAACTTCACTCAGACCTAAATATTTCACTTTGCCTTCTTGTACCAATTCTGCCATTGCCCCGATGGTATCTTCAATAGGGACATTAGGGTCTAAACGGTGCAGATAATACAAATCAATATAATCTGTATTCAGGTTTTTTAAGGAGCGTTCTACAGCCTTGCGCACATATTCGGGAGTTGCATTTTTCTTCCAGGTTAATTCACCCTTGTCATCTATTTCATAGCCAAACTTTGTTGCTATAATGTATTGGTCCCTTTTTCCCTGAACCGCTTTTCCTATAAGGCGCTCATTGTCTCCGGGACCGTATTGGTCAGCCGTATCCAGGAAGTTCCCTCCTAATTCCAACGCTCTGTGAATTGTTAGTATTGCTTCCTCTTGGTCTGCTGACTTATACACATCGTGACCGGCAAATTGAGTCATACCCATGCATCCAAGCCCCACTTGTGGCACTACCAATCCTTGAGATCCTAATTTTACATTTTTCATTAATTGTCATTTTTAATTTGAAGCAAAATTCAGAAATGAAACACTTTTGAAAGTGTTCAAATCTCTTGGGTTTGTATGCAAATCCCTTTCAGCTATTGTTTTATCAATTTGAGTAAGGTGATTTCTGAAGTGGTGCCCAATCTAAATGGAGGTCCCCAATAACCGGTTCCGGAGTTCGTATATACCCACATATTGTTACATTTGTTAAGCCCTTTCGCGAAAGGTTGAAAAAGTTTTATAAGAATATTCCCTGGGAAGAATTGTCCTGCGTGAGTATGCCCTGATAGTTGTAAATCAAAATATTGCGAAGCTTCTTCAGCAATGTTGGGTTGATGTGCGAGCAATATTTTAAGATCTGCATCCGGACTTCCATACAGTGCTTTTTGTAGATCAGGACCACTAGTAGGGTCTACTTCTTTTACCTCTGGGTCTATAATTCCTGCAAAGAGGATGGGATTTTCTCTACTCGACATGACCCAATGGTCATTAAGTAGCACCTGAATACCAAGACTCCTAAAATAATCAAGCCATTGATCACTGTCTTTTAGGTACTCATGATTCCCTACAACATACAATACCTGTGTTTTTGCAGTAAGTTTAGATAGTGGCTTCAAGGAATCCTTATATTTTTCAAAATTACCATCTGCAATATCACCAGTCAAAACAACAATGTCGGCTTCCTGCCTCAGGGCCATGTCAATTACATTATCTACGTAAGCGGCATTAATACCAGGCCCAGTGTGGAGATCACTTAATTGCAGGATTTTATAATTTTCTAACGAAGAAGGGAGGTTTCCGATTGGGATGGAGACTTGTACTAATTCCGGGCCGCGCTGCGCCCTCCAATTGCCTATGGAAAGCAATGCAAAAGATATAATGAACATAAGAAAGGTGCCCGATTTTGAAAAGCCCCAATGCGCCCAATCCACTTTTATGGCATGTAGAGGGAGAAATACCAGATCTCGCACTAAAATGAAAGTGATGATCAAACCCACCATTCCCATATCAAAATGAACAATGGCTCTGAGTATTTTATCGGGCAGCTCTGGCAGTACTCCATACCATACCAAAGGATACATCAGGATTAGGCCAATAAGTATTGCTGCTACCAGCCAAGAGTATGCACCTATTCCGGTAGTCCTAAAGCCTAAAAAAACTAATAATAAGGAGCAAATTGAAATTGCTATAATCAAGAACCAATTCATTGAATGATATGAAAATGAAAGATGAGTTATTACTTCGCAAAGTACTATAACCTCAGGAGCAAAAGTGTGTGCGAATCTCTTGAGTTTGTGTTCAAATTTAGGGTAAGCAAAATCCTCTAAATACTGGTTTATATCCTTAATAATCAATGCGATACTCAATATTTGTCCCATCTATTGTTTTCCATTTTGTAAAAGCGGTAGGACAGCAATATTTAGTCTCCTATTGAATTGCTGTTGCAAATTTAAGGAAAGTGTGAATCTTGAAGAGATGGCAGTAAAAAAAGGATATAAAAATTGTCTGGATACGGTGAAACCCGTGCGCGATACCTTAGAGGTGATCAATGGCAAATGGAAATTGCAAATCATTATTTCCCTAGGTTTTGGGAATGAAAGATTTACGGATATATAGGATAGTATTGATGGATTGATGCCAAAGGTTTTGGCCAAAGAGCTGAAGGATTTAGAAGAACATCAGTTGATCAAAAGAATTGTCATTGACGATTATCCTGTAAAAATCTCGTATAAACTGACACCATATGCAGATACGTTAAACCCGATAATCTATGCATTGAAAGATTGGGGAATAAATCACAAGAAGAGACTTTTTAAACAAGTGCAGGCCGTTTAAGTGTGCCTTCGGAAATAATCAGGGTAATCTGTACGAGGAAAATAAACGTTGAATTGACTTAAAATTGAATTAGGTCAGTTTTAGGAGGTTTCCCACCTTCGGCAGAGGATTAGTCTGAAAGGCTAAATGATGATAGTTGGTCAACTGGGTTTAGATAAATGGGGTATTAGAACAATGAGGGTGCTTGGGGAAAGATAATTATTATCAAGACTACCATCAAATAGGTTTTTTCCATAGTTAAGGTGTAGGCTAAATACTTTAGATTGTCCCTATCACTTTTCCAACCATTTCCATCGCTCCGCCCAGTCCATCAAGAACTCCTTTCTGTATTTTGAGATGGTTTTTGCCCCTTGCTGATCTTCGATAAAAAGTGCTGGATTTTGCCTATCACTGTACCAGTTAGGTCCAAGTTGATAATCATCTGCCGTTGCTTTTCCCGGCCATGGAACCGTACTGATATAGGAACCTTCCAGTCCATCCAATTCGGCGATGGAACTACTGGTTTTATAAGATCCTTGTTCCGGTTTTTTTGAAGAATATCTTACTCCATAAACTCCATCTCCCATGTAGTAGCCCGGCCAAGTCTGATTCTGGACTTCTATCTGGAAAACTACAGAATCTTCGGGGACACTTATTTCCGGTCCTATAAATCTCCATTCCACCGTCGCATATGCAGCCACAGTATCCTGAAGGGAACTTCCACCCTTGAATACATTTCTGGAGCTACGGTGGATCTTTTCAAAACTTCCACCCCAACTTTCTCCGGTAGGATTATTAGGATCTCCATTCATCAGATAAGCAAGCGAAGGCGTATCGCCCATTTTAATGTTGCCATCATAATACTTGATGAAATCCTTTCCCAATTCACCGCGTCCCTGAATGTAATTTTCATAATAAGCATTTCCTTTCAGGTCATTCGGGGAATCATTGTCCATAAACCAGCCTCTATACGTTGCATTTGCCTCGATCATCCAAAGGTCAGGGTGATGCTCTGCTATATAAGAATAGGCATTGATACTCCATTTTTTATTAGGGCCTCCGATCCAATAAACTCTGATACTCTCTTTGATCTCAGGAGCATCGTGTAAGGCTTGAGCAAGATCCTCTATTCCACCCCAAACCATTATCCAAAGGGGTTGATCACTTTTCTTCTTGGCGCAGGCGATTATCCATTCCGAACCTTCTGTTGGAGTGGTGTGTCCTTTAAACGGTGCTGCATCTTTTTGCCCTTGTTTGGTTATCTCCCTCAGTGACTTTGGAGTTGGGAGTTCTGGGGCATTGGGTAGGAGCTGTTTGTAATCTTTTTCGTAGATATCAATCATATCTAAAAAGTCCTTTTTGGTTCCATCACCGAAAGGTGATGAAACCAATCCTTCCAGCTGAAAAAGGTCTGAATACATCATTAAATGTATCATCGATTGGAAATCATCAGGATCTGTTCCGCCAATGTCCGAACTGACGATTACTCTAGGTTTGGCAGATTCATTCAGTTGTGCTTGGCAGCTGGAGCTTCCAAAAAAAATGAATATTCCTACAAAGGCTAGTAAAATACTTTTATTGCAAATCATCTTGCTTGGGGTTATTGAAAAGATTGGATGTAAATTTATTCTCGCATTTGGATAAAAACTACCCATATTATCTTAATAATCTATCGAATTCCTAGATGATGAAACGTTTTGATGAAATAAGAAGTGTTTTTAAACCTTATGGCTTTTCCTGTGAAATGTGGATGCCCAATCTGATGCATAGACCAGATCGCCATAATGAAATTGAAATCAACTTTTTCCCTGAAGAAGGGATTGCTTATTTATTCAAAGGAAGGAAAATCAAAATCCTTCCTAATAGAATCACTCTTTTTTGGGCCTTGACACCCCATCAAATAATAGTGTTGCGGGAGCAAACTGCCTTATTTCGTTTGCACCATTCCCTTTTTGATTTTTTTGGAATGGAAACTATCGGCAAGCTTCGTTGAGAATATTTTAAATGGAGAAATAGGCAGTAAAACTATTGTCAGCTTGGCGTTGAACAGGAAAAGACCGCTTACCATCGAAATGGTCAGAAATCTTTCCAGCTACTTAAACTTACCAGTTGAGGTACTGGTCCAGCAGTACGAACTGGATGGCAAGCAAGAAAAATGAGTGTTAAAATTCCATGGAATAGATAGTTCAGAATTCGTACCCCTCGTACCGTACGAATTCCACGAGGTGGAAATAATATCCAAAAACAAGCAAATGAATTCAATTCTAAATCAAAGGTTCGTTTTCAAAAATTTGTCCATCTTCAAGTAGGTCGATTTTCTGCTTTTTACATCAAAAAAAAAGACCATTCAAAAATTCAAATCGAAAAATGAGCTTATATGGTAATTAGAGCTGATTTTAAAAGATACGATTCAAATAAATTTAGCGCTATAAAACCAAAATGAACCTGTCCTCCTATTTGTCCCCCTTATCGTCCCTTTTTTGTCCTCCTTTTAGAACTGTATTATCACTCAATTTTTGAGAGGTATAGGTGATGTACAAGCGCTTGGTAGGTTGTGAAAGTCAAAGAGATCGTATCGAAATCATTCAAATGGATTTGGATTTACTGAAATGAAGCGCGGAGCTTTTTGAAAGAATAGAGGTCAACCGTCAGCTATTGTAGGGTTTAAGTTTAGCTCAAAGTGTGTCCTGATAATTGGGGGATGCTCATGAAGATTAATTGGATATGGGTAGCCATCATAGGTGTTTTTATTTCATGCCTTTTCGAAAGCGCTCATTTCAATTTTCACTTTAACAGAAGGTTATATTATTACGGTTTGAAGGTGGCTGCTGGTAATCGGTCTGAGAATCCAATCCTGTCATTCTGCAGGGGAGAATCTCTATAGAAGAAAACCTTTTTCCGTCATTCCTTGGTCTTTTTCGACTAACGGTGACAAGGAATAAGTAGGTAATTTTGCATCATAATAGAATTTTGATTTGATCTATAACATTATGAATGCATTGCACTTAGCTCAGAATAGGTATTCGACCAAAAAATACCAAAGCAAACCGATTCCATCCGAAAAGGTAGAGGCGCTCAAGGAAATTCTACGCCTTTCACCTTCCTCGATCAATATTCAGCCTTGGAAATTTACTTTTATCCAGGACGAAGCGGTAAAGTCCAGACTTGCGGAAGCGTCTTCTTTCAACGAGTCAAAGATCAAGCAAGCAGACTTGCTAGTTGTGTTCAGCGTTGCAGAAGATCTCGATGCTTTTCAAAAAGTAGTAGACAAAGAATTGCCCGAAGCGCTGCGGGATTGGTACAACCAAGGCAGAGCGAGTATGCCTGAGGCGGAGCTGAAGGTGTGGTTTTCTAGACAGCTGTATATTTCCCTAGGGATGGGTCTGGCGGGATGCGCTGCATTGGGATTGGATGCCACGCCTATGGAAGGGATCTCTTCCGATGACTTTGCGCAGATTCTCAACCTGACCGAATACAAGCCTCTTATCGCGATGTCTGTCGGGTTTGCTGCGGAAGACGACTACAACCGCCTTGAGGTCGTCCCCAAATCCCGACGGGCACTTGAAGAAGTGGTCGACAGTATTTAATCCCTTTCTGAATTATTGATTATGGATTGCATAAAACAAATCGTAGGTGTCACTCCCCAAAAAGAGGGAGACAACACCTACTCTCCGTCCAAGCTGGCGCTGAAACTCGCAGTGGAAAAAAAGACCGACTACGCCAGCGTGGACTTTGGTACCAAAAATCAAGATCATTCCAAAAGGATTTTGATTGTCGGTACCGAAACAGAGCTGCTCAAAATGGAAAACGGCAAGATGTTTCAGACGGGTAATCATCCCGTGGAGCTCTTTGTGCCGATGCTGCATTGGCAGGCGGCAGGATATAGCCTGGACATTGCTACGCCTACCGGTGCTCCCCTGCAGCTCGAGCGGTGGGCATTGCCGACCGAGGATTCGGCGGTGATGGAGCTATTTGAAGCCTATAAGCCCAAACTCGCCCAACCTCTTGATCTCCGTCAGCTTGTCGACCACCTCGATGAAAATAGCCCCTACGTGGCGGTCTATTTTCCTGGTGGGCATGGAGTGATTGCAGATTTGCCGTTTAGCGATGCGGTGAGCCAGGTGGTGAACTGGTGCTCTTCACAGGATAAGCATATGATCAGCATCTGTCACGGACCCTCGGCATTCCTGTCCACCGGAGCCAGTTCACCCTACAGTGGGTATGCGATATCTGCCTGTCCTGATGGGATGGATAAGCTTTTGCCTCCCACCGGATATTTACCGGGAAGTATGCCCTGGTTTTTTGGCGAAAAACTAAGGGCGCTGGACATTAAGGTGGTGAACAAAATCATGAATGGCAAAGTGATGATCGACCGAAAACTAATTACGGGAGATGGCCCCAAAGCAGCAAACGAGCTGGGAATCGTATCGGCTATGGCCTTATTGAATGAAATTTAATCAAAATAATAAAGAAAGAAATGGAAGTATATTTTATCATCAGCTATGACATCGTGGATTTTGAGACATTTCAAAAATACCCACCCGCAGTTTGGGAAATCCTGCAGCAATACGACGGGGAACTGCTGGTCTCGGATATGGATGCAATCGCCATCGAGGGTGAAAAGAAAATGATGCATGCCATCATCAAATTCCCTAGCTATGAGCGCGCCATGGAATGCTTTAATGGTCCGGAATACACTGCGGTTCGTCCTTTTAGAATCAATTCGAGCAAGGACAATACTGTTATTATGGCCAAAGCATTTGTACCTCAGGGATAAGCAGTATCCTGCTAAACACGAGTATTTGCCTGGGTCTGACTTTCAATAAGTTGGGCTCAGGTATTTTATTATCATGCCTCTTTTTGTACCTCACTGGGGAGTTTGCCATACTGGTTTTTGAATGATTTGGCAAAATGACTCAGGTTCGTGTAGCCGATCAGGAAAGCCACCTCGGAGACCGAGTAGTGCTGATGCAGGCGATCCATGGCAATTGCCAATTTGTTTTTCAAATGATATTGGTAGGGAGTCACACCAAAAACCTGTTTAAAACTCCGTTTAAACTTGGTCAGACTCATCTCTGATTGTATTGCAAGTGCATCCAGACTAATGGGCTCCAGCGGGTTCTCATCCATAGCAGCTCTGATTTCAAGGAGCTTTTCCAAATCTTCGTGGTGGATCTTGGAGTGATGTGATTGGTTGAGCTGCCGATGCTCCAGCTTGGAAAACAAAGTGTTGAGCAAATGCAGGGCGCTGGAAAACAGAAAGAGACGGTTAGCGCTGGCCAAATCCATCTCGCTTACCAAGTACTTGAACTGATAGTCTAGATTCTCTGCTATGTAAATCGGCTGATCGTCCGTGAACAAACTCTTTAGCTCCGATGAATCATTGTCAAAGGCATTGGCTAACAGCCACTCCCTGGTGAATCCGATTTGTATGATTTTCACATCCTCGTCAGCCGGAATGTTGTAGTGGCAAATGGCGGAGGATGAACTGAGCATCACGCTGATATTGTCAAAGTTGAATTCAAAAAGCGTTTCCCCGGAATATTGCCTGATCGAGGCATTGCTCAAATAAAAATTGATGATAAATAGCTCGTTGAATTTACTGGCGGTTTGGATCAGGGGCAAAGGCTCTTTGAGGGTAAAATCCATTTGTTGAGCCCAAAAACCTTTTTGAAACTCCTGGTACCTTAATTGACCCAAGCCAATGTCGGAATAAAAAGTAAAAGTCTCCTTGTCTATGGTGCCTAAGTTTCTGGCTTGCAGGGTCAGGTACCATTCGGTAGGAATCGTAAGTGGATAGGAGATAACCTGGCGATGGTTGTGCTTCATTGGACGGTTTGCCACAGGGTTAATGCTTCTTTTGGGCTATAGGAAGGTTTGTTTGCTCAAAAATAATAAGTAATAGCGGATCAAGAGACGGATGACTGATGGCAGTCTTTTGATTCCGCTACTGCTGTTGCTGATTTTGGCAATCAAGCTACAATCCCAGCCCGAGGTCTGTATTGGGATATTTGACCATGGTTGCCAAGTGTCTTGCTCTAAAAGCCATCACGGCAGGCAGTCCCCATTCGAAATACAAGTGGCCTTGGCTGGCCATTTCTTTGGGATCGACATTTAAGTTGTACACCCAGGGAGCGGTTCCTATGTCGCCTACAAACGAAGCATCGATGTTTCGTCCGGCTTGTTTGACATCAAAGATTTTGAAATGAATCTTGTAGTCTCTCCAGCGTACAGCACACATGTCAGACCTGTTCCAAATGAATTCGGCCTGTCTTTTGGATTCGCCATTTTCGGCCAATAGGTAAGAGGTCTGGTCGATTCCATCGTAGTATAGATTGTCGGGAAGTTTTGTTTGCAGGTTTCCACCGATTTTCAAAACGGTCATGTACAGATCAGTGAGGTCGATAATGCCATTGGTGGCCTGACCTGGCTCTATCATTCCTTTCCAGTAGGCAATCATCGGTACTCTAACGCCCCCTTCCCAGGTATTTCCTTTTCCGCCTTTCCATGGATGATAGCCACCGTCCGGCAATGCGTCTTCGTTTGCTCCATTGTCAGATGTGAAAATTACGAGTGTGTTCTCAAGCTCACCAGATTCTTCCAGTACAGCCATGATTTCACCTACAATATCATCCATTTCCACGATGGCGTCTTTCACCGGCATTGCCGCAGGGCTCTTTCCTATGTAGGCTTCCCCACTATAGGTATCGTTGTGGATTGCGGTGAAAGAGTGGATCAAAAAGAAGGGATGATCGCCACCTGTATTTTCCTGAATGAATTTGATAGATTCGTTTTTGAGTACTTCGTCTATTTTACGAACGTCGCTGATGGTTTTGATTGGAAAGCCTACCTCGCGTGTGCCGCCTTTTTTGCCTTTGATCAAGCCCTCGGGTTGCAATTGAAAAGCAAGATCGTGGATTTCTTTATTATTGATCATGTCACTATAGCGCCTGTCCATCAGAAACTGCGTGTAGTCGGATTGTACGGAAGGGAGGCCAAAATAATAGTCAAATCCTACTTCGTGGGGTAGCATTCCTTCTGCTTCACCGATATGCCATTTGCCCATGAGTGCTGTTTTGTAGCCTACCTGACTCAGGAGTTTGGCTTGTGACATTTCGATTTCCCAAGGATTGGTTTTTACCTTGTCTCCGCTCAAAAGCGGCCGAATGAGACCACTCCGTTGAGGAATGCGGCCGGTCATCAGGGCAGCTCTGGATGAGGTGCAGGTAGGAGTGGAATAGAAAGAGGTAAACCGCTTCCCTTCCATCGCCAGTCGGTCGGTATGAGGGGTGGGAGCTCCTACTGCGACGCCTCCTCCATTCACACCGATATCTCCCCAGCCTAGATCATCGACGAGGAAAATCAGGACATTCGGCTTTTTGCCAATTCGTTTTTCCAGGTCTTCCAACTTCTGATCAGCGATCTTTTCCTGTTCTGGATACGGTGTGATCGGTTCAAAATTTTCTCGCTCTACCACAGTCATATCAAAAACACTGATCTTTTCTTGGGCATAGAGGCTGCTAATGCTCAGTGCTATAGCAATTCCTGAAATTAATCGTTTCATATTGTTGTGCTTTGGTAAAAATTCCTTTTAACCTTACTTTTATATTCACTGATTTACGATTCAAAATCCAGTAGATGGGCTTGTTTAAAAATGAACAAAATCGCAAGTGGAATTTGTAGAAGTCCCAAAATCGTTTTCCCTTTTCTGCCTTCCAATTAAGGAAGGTTTTTCGTATCTATTTTCTGCTGAAACATCTGAAAAAGGCTTCCTTACACCCTCCTATTGGACAAGTTATTTATTGAAATTGAGCTGAGCAAGCATTGCGTGCCTTATTTTGATGTAAAATAACTAAATACTTTTTATCTTACAGATGATCATCAATTGGTACGATGCGTTTTGATAGAATACCTATTCAGTCAAAGAGAAAAGTAAAACATTAAACTTTGGCCTGTTAAGACCATTGTAATTCAATCGTAGCGTCCAAGGGAGATAAATCTAGCGGATTGAAAACCTGATTAAAAAATGGAGGGGATCTGCTATAAATGAATATTTTTAGAGGTGTAACATATTAAACAAAACATAAAAAAATATGGTGTGATCAATTATTTCAACGGTTTTATTGGTAGTCTTTGGGACTATGTCTTATGCCCAGGATAAGCCAAACATTCTAGTCATTATGTCCGATGATATGGGCTGGCAAAATGTAAGTGCCTATGGATTGGGCACCATGGGATACACAACGCCCAATCTGGACAGGATCGGTAGAGAAGGTATCATTTTTACTGATCATTATGCGCAACCATCTTGTACGGCAGGTAGGGTAGCATTTATTACAGGACAATATCCTATTCGCAGTGGAATGACTACTGTGGGACGGCCTGGTGATGCGCTTGGCCTGAAAGCCGAGTCGCCAACTCTTGCAGAGGTTCTAAAAGGGCAAGGATACGCCACCGCACAATTCGGTAAAAACCATCTGGGTGATCAAAACGAAAATCTCCCAACAGTACATGGATTCGATGTGTTTTACGGAAACTTATATCACCAAAACGTATCTGAAGAGTATGCTGATTCCGACTATCCAACAGATCCGGAATACCATAAAAAATGGGGGCCAAGAGGAATCATTCATTCGGTTGCGACTGACGCCTTTGACAATACGACAGACGAAAGGTTTGGTGTGATCGGAAAACAAAAAATCCTGAGTGATGAAAAATTCACTATCGAATGGATGAAAACCATTGATCAGGAATTTTTCGGTAGAACGGAGGAATTTATGAGTGAAGCGAAGGAAGATGGAAAACCTTTTTTCGTATGGTTAAATCCGGTTCGGATGCACATGCACACCCATTTGAGCGACGAGTCTCGCTACTTGGCAAAGGAGTTTACTACAGGTGATGATATGTATGGCAGCGGAGTCATCGAGCACGATGCGATGGTGGGCGAATTGTTGGATTATATGGAGAAGAACGGCTTGCTGGAAAATACGATCGTAGTTTATACCACTGATAATGGTCCGGAGCATGAGGCTACTTTTCATGGTGGAGTGACACCATTTAGAGGGGATAAAATGACCACTTTTGAAGGTGGGCTACGTGTGCCGACCATGGTTATGTGGAAGAACCATATCCCTGCTGGACAATACCTGAATGGTATACAAAGTCACATGGATTTGTTTACCACCTTGGCTTCGGCTGCAGGAGTTAACAATGTGGCAGAAAAAGTAGCTCAGGAGAAAAAGCAATACATCGACGGGGTTGATAACTTGGCATATTGGCTGGGGGATTCCAACAAAAGTAACCGTAACAACATGCTTTATTTTTACGAGTCGGATTTAATGGCGATCCGAATGGGCAATTGGAAGGTGAATTTCCAAGCTACTGAAAACTATTATGGAGCATATACCAAATACAAATTCCCTTTGATGTTCAACTTGCGGATGGATCCGTTTGAATCTTATGACAATACGGATCAGCAAACCTGGGCAATTCAGTCAAAGCAGTTTGTCAACGATTTTATCATGATGAATTTGAATGAATTCAAAACCTCAATGGAGGAATACCCTCCTGTACAGCGGGCAAAGAGTTTGGATTTCAGTGGTATGATGGATAAGATTATGAATGATATGTCCGCTAAAAGTGGTCATTGATCCTAGAAAACGTTATAGTTGATAAGGATAAATTTGACAGCATCGGGTTTCGCTCGGTGCTGTTTTTCTTTTTGCAGTCCAATGAGCTTCTCCAAAATCAAAGTAGGGATGCGATAATCAGCAATGATGCTTTTTCCAGCTTAACTTTGCTTTTTGACTCTAGATAACCGGATAAAGTGGATCCTGTAAAGAAATTAGAAATCAGTATTTTTAAACCGAAACCTTGGAGAGAAGAAGCGGATTGATGACGATGCCCTAAATAGAAGTACTCCTAAATTCGTACGCCTCGTATGGCTCGTATCTCTCGTACCGTACGAATTTTACGAGGTGGAAATGATATTTCAAAATACTGCGCTACAATGTACCAATCAATATATTTAAAACTACTTGAGAAAAGCGTTAGTCAAAAGCAAAACAGACAACCGTGCAACGAATAAGGGTACTATTTGAAGCAAAATAAGCAACGATTAATTTTGATTTGCGTCGAATAAAGGTTGTTTTCGTTGCAAATAATACATTGAATGAAAGCTTTTATACATCAAAAAGATAATTGGCCAGAATTTACCTGGAACGGTAATGACTTCTTGGATCTGTTAAGTGAGGCAAGAAATTTACAGGGTAGGCTTATTGGAAAAATGGAAACATTAGGTTTCGATTTGAGAAATGAGGCCCTACTTGATACATTGACCCTTGATGTAATAAAATCATCGGAGATAGAAGGCGAATTCCTTAACCCTGACCAAGTGCGTTCATCAATTGCACGTAGATTGGGAATGGAAGTAGCAAGAGCAGTGGATGCTGACAGAAGTGTAGAAGGAGTAGTTGAAATGATGCTTGACGCTACCCAAAGATGCTTTGACCCATTAACAGTTGACAGGCTTTTTGACTGGCATGCTGCATTGTTTCCAACAGGAAGAAGTGGGATGTACAAAATTAACTTAGCAGATTGGAGAAAAGATACTACTGGGCCTATGCAGGTAGTTTCCGGGGCAATGGGGAAAGAAAAGGTTCATTTTCAAGCACCTGATTTCAATCTGGTTGAAAAAGAAATGACCCGATTTCTAAATTGGTTCAACAATAGTAAAATTGACTTGGTAATTAAAGCAGCAATCGCCCATTTATGGTTTGTAACAATCCACCCTTTTGAAGATGGAAATGGAAGAATAACAAGGGCATTGACCGATATGCTACTAGCGCAAGCCGACAAAAGTAACCAACGTTTTTACAGTATGTCTGCCCAGATCCGTTTGGAAAGAAAACAGTATTATGAGATATTGGAAAAAACGCAAAAGGGGAATTTGGATATAACTGATTGGATTGTTTGGTTTTTAAACTGTTTGATCAACGCTTTAAGGTCCACGGATTTAATACTTTCAAAAGTTCTGTTCAAAGCAGATTTTTGGCGGAAGCACATAGATACTGCAATAAATGACCGACAAAGAAAATTGTTGAATAGGCTAGTGGATGGATTTGACGGGAAATTAACCTCGTCCAAATGGGCAAAGATTGCAAAGTGCTCTAAAGATTCAGCAGTTAGGGATATTAACGACCTTATTGGGAAAGGAATCCTGCAAAAGGAAGCAGCAGGAGGAAGAAGTACCAATTACGAATTGATAGGATTGCCAGCTGGTAGTCGGGTAGACGGCCGTTCACTATAAGCCCACGGTTATGTTATGAAATAGTTGATATAATTTTAATTGAAAATAGTAAACCAAGTGTTGGACTAAATGATTGATATAGCGAAGTTTTCCGAAAATGTCCGAATAAAAATTGAAAGCAAGATTCTCTTCGGTACTGTGTCCAAGAAATAGGCGTGGCATCACATGTTTGGATTTATGAAAGTATTCTAGAATAAATTTGTTTTTTAGGTCAAATGGTCTATATTTAGTTTTGGATTGAATTACCTTACTATAGAATTATTCAACCTTTTCCTCTCAAAGCTTATTCCTGAAATACAATGAACCCAATAAAGCTTAACCATATTTTAAAAAAGATAGTAGAAAAAAATGATGAGAAGGCTTTTTCGGTTTTCTTTGACCACTATCACACAAGACTTCTCAATTTAGCTTTATTGTTTTTACCCAATTACCAACAGGCAGAAGAGTTAGTTTCCGAGGTGATTTTAAAATTACTTCAGAAAAGGGAAGGCTTGCTCCAAATTCAGAACTTTGAAGGGTATCTTTTCAAAATGGTAAAAAATCGGGCCTTGAATTCGATTAAGGCTTCCTCGAGGGAAAAAGGAAAAATAAGTATTGATGATATACAGGATTATCTTATCCCCGATGTTTCAGACCCTGAAAAGAAGATGATCAATGGGGATTTAAAAAGGGAACTCAACCGGGTGATTGCAAACTTACCACCCAAAAGAAGGTTGGTTTTCAAAATGGTAAAAGATGAGAATTTGTCCTACAAAGAGGTGGCAGAGATATTAGAAATATCAGAGAGGACGGTTGAAGTGCACTTGAAACTGGCCATTACGGATTTGAGGGGTACCCTCCAACAATTTTATGATGAATATCAAGGAAGGATTTTAGTTTCAAACCAACGGTTTCTGTCATTGTTTCTTTAGTATAGGGACATATAGAAAAGGATATTTTTTTGTGCTTGTTGTTCTATTCTTAATTTTTTTTCTGAAAAAGTAAAAATAATTAAATTTTCATTACGGGTTTTATTGCGAACTGTTGTCTTTAATATTGATCGAGATATTATGACTTCATGGACAAGAACCAAGATATAGAAATTTTATTAATCAGATTTTTTCAAGGAAGTGCCTCTTCTTCTGAAAAGAAGGCTGTGTACGACTGGGTGAAAAAGGATCATAGAAACCAATATGAGTTTGAAAAACTTCAGGCTTTTTGGCGTACTGACCTCGAGGACAATAAGCTGATCAATCATGAGGATCAAAAAATCAAAATTTGGGAACAATATTTAAGCGAAGGGGCCAAGAGAAGAAAAGGAAGCTGGGATATTAGGAGGACAAGTTATGGTGTAGCCGCTTCTTTGGTAGCAATTTTGGTCTTGTCCATCGTATTTTTCAATAAGCATGAGGAAGCAATTCAACCTATTTCACTTACTAAGGTCCACAAATCAAACCCAAGAGGACAAAAGTCTCAATTTCAGTTACCGGATGGTTCCAAAGTTTGGCTCAATGCAGAAAGCAAACTTTCTTACCCGGAGCATTTTTCGGACTCTGGTAGGTTTGTGACACTTGAGGGTGAAGCATTTTTTGATATAGTAACTGACACAAGTAGACCTTTTGTAGTAAAAGTTGAAGACCTGGAGGTGGAAGTATTGGGCACAGAGTTCAATGTTCATGCTTTTAAAGGAAATGATAGATCAAGCGTGGCACTATTGGAAGGGGCTGTCAAAGTAAAAAATCATAAGAAGGGTTATGAGAAAGAGCTTTCCCTAACACCCGGGAAAGGCCTGACCTATCTTAAATCTCTAAATGCATTTCATGAGTTCAGCAAAGAAAATGATGCAAATACATTTGATAAGGCTACTTTATGGAGAAATGGGGAATTGATTTTCGATGGAACGGACCTTTCAGGTTTTGTAAATGAAATTAGCAGGTGGTATGGTGTAAGCGTAGAAATCAAGGGAGTTCCTGATCAAAACTGGAACCTAAAGGGAACTTTCAAAAATGAATATTTATCGAATATCCTGGATGCGGTTTCCTATAATAAGGATTTTAAATATGAACTGGATGACAAGAAATTGATATTGATGTTTAATTGAAAAAACGACCTAGCCTATGAAAAAAATACCGTATTGATCTGCCAATCAATACGGTAAATAAGAAGTTCAATTGCCTTTCTTAAAACAATAAAACCATTCAAAAATATGAAAAAAAGAGTACTAAAACTATTGCTCATGGGATTTACCTATTCTATAATTGGGCTGTTCATGCAGGTGTTATTTGTAAATATGCTATGGGCCACGGATTCCAATGCCCAAAGTGTCAAAAGCATGAAAGAAGTAAGTGTCAATGTTGGCTTTGATAACAAGAAGCTTGTTGATCTATTTGGGGAGCTGGAATTGAAGACCCCTTTTGTGTTCGTGTATGATAAGAATGATCCGTTCTTATCAGAAAGAATTAGTCTTGTGAAGAAGGAGCAAAGTGTTGAAGATGTTTTGATCGAAATAGCCAAGGAGAAAAAACTCAGGTTTAAACAGGTTAACAATAATATCAGTGTAACCAAGGCTTCATCAAAGAAGAAAATAATTGAATATGCTATTAGGGAATTTACTGTAAATGGAACAGTCATTTCAAGTTCCGATGGGCAGCCCATTCCTGGTGCAACGGTATTGGTAAAGAACTCTACCAGGGGAACTGTTACCGATATAGATGGTAATTTCTCAATTGAGGTACCTGATGAAGGTGCGGTTTTGGTAATTTCTTTTGTTGGTTATAAGCCTCAAGAAGTAACCATAAATAATCAATCCGCCATAGAAGTTAGTTTGGAGGAAGACTATAAGGGACTTGAAGAAGTGGTTGTAATTGGATATGGTGAGCAGAAAAAGATAAACGTAGCAGGGGCTGTAGCTCAAGTTGATGGAGAGGCATTACAGGATAGGCCCGTTACAAATGTCTCTCAAGCTCTTCAAGGCCAAATTGCCGGTGTAAGTATCCAGCCCACTTCAGGACAGCCAGGGGCAGGTTATAATATTACTATCAGGGGAGAGTCTTCACTAAACGGAGGAGGAGCCCTTGTAATTGTTGACGGTATTCCGGGAGTTTTGGATAATATTAACCCAAATGATATTGAGAGTATATCAGTACTGAAGGATGGAGCATCAGCGTCTATTTATGGAGCTAGGGCTTCTGAAGGTGTGATCTTGGTGACTACCAAGAAAGGTAAGAAAAATCAAGGCCTATCAGTAAGCTATAATGGTAACGTCAGCATCAATACACCAACGATTGTTCCTGAGCAAATGTCACCATTGGCCTCAGCTGAGTATGGTAATTTAGCCGCTGCAAATGCTGGGCAAGGTGCATTTTATCCTCAATATGTATTGGACGCTTTGGCTGACCCGAATGTCACTGCGGTACCAAACGCAAGTAATACCAGAGACTTTTTCTTTACAGGGGATTTTGATTGGGTTGAATACTTTTATGATAAATCCTTTCAACAGTCTCATACCCTGTCAGTGAAAGGTGGAGGAGAGCGTAATGCTTATAATGTTTCACTAAGTTGGTTGGATCAAAATGGCTATTTCTCAGAGTTTGGGCCAGATAATTTTGATCGATATACCCTAAGAACCAATTTAAGTAATGACTTGATTCCAAATAAACTGGTATTGAATACTAATATAAGTTTTGTTAATGGAGACCGTTTACAGGCATCTAATCAAGGAGGTCTTATACAAAGTGTTTTTCAGGCAGGAAGAAATCAAGAGCTTTATGATCCAAATGGTAATTACTCAAGGTACCGCTTCCAACAAAACACATTACAATTGTTGCGTGAGGCAGGTTTTGATGAAAATAAAAACAATCGGTTTGAAGGACGTATTGGTTTAAATTACAACATCATCAGTGGACTTTCTTTAGAAGGTCTCTTGGGTTACAACGTTGGTTGGAACAAAGGTACCATGTTTGGAAGAGGATATTATAAACATAACACTGCTGGAGAAGTAGTTGACCCTGATGGAATCCCAAGGTGGATAAATCAGCCAAACAGGGTAGTATTGAGTAATTCCTATTTTAGATATTACACAAGCCAGCTAATAGCACGGTATAGCAAAACTGTTGATAAACATACTTTCAGCGGTATGGTGGGGATTTCAGCAGAGGAAAATTATTCTGAGGAAACTTCTACACAACGTTTGAATATTTTAGGAAACGAGCTGCCTGCTTTGAATTTGGGTGATCAGGAAAGTTCTACCAATTCATGGAGTGCTGGAGAATGGGGTTTGTTGTCCTATTTTGGTCGTGTTAACTATAATTATGACGACCGTTATATCCTCGAGGGAACTTTTAGAAGAGATGGATCCAGTAGGTTTTCCGATTTGAACAAATGGGGGACTTTCCCTTCTGTTATGATGGCTTGGCGTATTGATAATGAGTCGTTTATGGGGTCTCAACGGATCTTTTCGAATTTGAAACTTCGGGCGTCGTATGGTGAAACAGGAAATCAGTCTGGGATTGGATTATATGATCATATTCCGGTATACACTATTTCGAATGGAGGGATTCCTTTTCCTGGAGGCTTAGGTCAGCAGGCATGGAACCCAAGACTGCCTTCTCAACAGAGGACTTGGGAAACTGTCAAGTCCACCAATATCGGTTTGGATATGGGATTTTGGGATAATAGATTGACTACTGAATTTAACTATTATATCAAGCGAAATGAAGATATGTTGATTGGAGTTGAGATACCGTCTATTATTGGTATTTCTGTTCCGACAAGCAATAATGGTGAATTGGAAACAAAGGGATATGAAATTGATCTAAGATGGAGGGATCAAATTCAATCTATTGGACTTAGGTATCATATAGGTTTTAATTTTTCAGATCAAAAGGACAAAATTGTTGACCTAAATCAAGAGTTTGTTAATGTAGGCAGTGGCATAAGAAATATTCAAGGGTTTCCAGTGAATTCTATCTTTGCCTACAGGACGGACGGATTATTTCAGACTCAAGAAGAAGTAGACAATAGTGCTACTTTGAACAATAATGTTGCTCCCGGAGATCTCAAATATATAGATATAGATGGCGATGGTAAAATTACCCAGCCAAATGACGTAGAATTTATAGGAACAACAACTCCTCGGAAGCTTTATGGGATTAACCTTGGGGCAGAATGGAAGGGCTTCGACTTTTCCGTATTCTTCCAAGGGGTCGGTAAAAGGAACTACTACATTAATGCAGATGCCGTTGGCCCATTTAGAAACCCTTGGGATAACTGGGCATTTGCAGAGCTTACAGATTATTGGACAGCTGAAAATACCGACGCTAAATATCCTAGACCTTTTCAAGGAGGTCTGAATTATCAGTTTTCTGATTATTGGGTGCAGAATGCTTCTTATATAAGGTTGAAGAATCTGCAATTGGGCTACTCTCTTCCTGATGGGTTGTTGAGTAAGATAGGGGTGTCCAACGCCCGTGTTTATTTTAGTGGGGAGAACCTTTGGGAAAAAACCAATTTGATTTTGTTTGACCCTGAAGTGACATCACAGAATGGTCAATCTTATCCACTGAACCGTAATTTCTCACTGGGTCTTAATTTCACATTTTAAATCAAAACTGCTGATAAGATGAAAAGGATATATATATTATTTGTCATTGGAGGCCTTTTATTCACAGCTTGTGAAGGCATATTGGAAAAATCACCTTTGGATGATATCTCTGCAGAAACCTTTTGGATCTCCGAGAATGACTTCAAATTGGCCGCCAATGATCTATATGCAGGAATTGGATTAAGTACTATTGAGGATGTACAGTCCATAGATTATTTTGCAAGGAACTCAGTAAGTAACGGAACGTTCCAGGCCTCGAATACAGATGGAGGATTTTGGTCCAGCGCATATACAAGAATTCGTCGGGCAAATGATCTCATTGAAAATGCTGCTACTTCCGTTTTAAGTGAATCGGTTACGAATAGGTATGTTGCAGAAGCGAGGTTCTTTAGAGGGTTTTACCATGCATTGCTAATGAAGAGGTATGGGGACATACCTTATACAGATAAGACCTTGGATTTTTCGGATGTTACTCCAGAAAGAGATGATCGGTCTTTGGTTGTAGAAGCAATTATTGCTGATTTCAATTTCGCAGCTGATCAATTGCCTAGAAAAAGTGAACTGATGTCAAATGAAGTAGGAAGAATAACTAGGGGAGTGGTTTTAGGGTATTTAAGTAGGATAGCCCTTTATGAGGGTACAAGAGCCAAATATCATGGCTACGGAGATGCAAATAGCTTATTGACCATTGCTCGAGATGCTGCAAAAGAGGTAATTGATGAAGGAGAGTATAGTTTGTTTCAAGGTCCTTTGGAAGAGGTTTTTTACTTTGAAAATCAGGATAATTCTGAGGTGATGTTCTCAATAAGATATGATGAAGAGCAAACAGGTGTAAGTCCAAGGGGCAGAGGACATGTGATAGATGCTTCCCAGGAACCGACTAAATATTTGGCTGACGCTTTTTTGTGTTCGGATGGGCTTCCAATTGAAAAATCCTCCTTATTCATGGGGTACGAATCACTAGCATCCGAATTTGAAAATAGGGATCCGAGAATGAAGGCCACTATTTGGGAACCAGGTACCATGTTTGACGGCCAACCTTTGGTGCCGGATTTGACTAGGACAGCTACAGGTTATTGGCCTAAAAAGCCTGGAGACCCACTGGCACAGACAGTAACTTTTGTTTATACTGATGTGATTTTGATGCGTTATGCTGAAATTTTACTGAACTATGCTGAAGCAGTTTATGAACTTAGTGGAAGTATTAGTGATGCAGAATTAGATAATTCCATCAATATTTTGAGAAATAGATCAGGAGTTGATATGCCTCCCTTGAGCAATCAATTTGTAACTGCCAATGGTCTTGAAATGCTAGAGGAATTACGAAGAGAACGTAGGGTAGAGTTGGCTGGCGAGGGATTTCGTTATGACGACATCATGAGGTGGAAAACAGCTGAGATCGACCTGCCAATGGGTGTGTTAGGAGCAGTATTTCAGCAGGATAATTACCCTGATTTAGATCCAGGTTCTGATATCAATTTGGATGAAAATGGTGTGATAATAGCCGAAAGTTCAGAAGCTCGTTCTTTTGAAGCCCCAAGACAATACTTATTCCCTCTTCCTCTGAGAGAGTTGGAGCTTAATCCAAATTTCAGTCAAAATACTGATTGGTAATTGATTTAATAGAAGTCTTATAAGAAAAGGGGGAAGTTTAACTTTTCCCCTTTTTTAGATATTGAATATTTTATATAGAAATTGGTTTTTAAATGAACAAGCTTAACAAAATGAAAATTAGGTTGTTATTAGGATTGATGTATTGTATTATTTTCTCAGTTTCTGCTCAAGAAGTTTCTGAGAGTACAGTGCCCCTTCCCACACCGGCTCAATTGGCATGGCAGAATGCCGAGTTGGTTGCTGTCTTTCATTATGACCTACATGTGTTTGATGGGAAAAAATATGTGCAACGAGAAAACAGGATTACCCCTGTTGCTGATTACAATATTTTCAACCCGGAACAATTGGATACAGATCAATGGGTGAAATCTGCCAAGGACATGGGGGCTAAAATAGCCATTCTAACGGCGACCCATGAGACAGGATTTGCTATCTATCAAAGTGATGTCAACCCGTATAGTCTAAAGGCACTAAAGTGGCGTGATGGTAAAGGGGACATAGTTGGGGACTTTGTTGAATCCTGTCGTAAATATGGGATTGAACCAGGGATTTATATAGGTATACGCTGGAATTCCTTTTATGGAATCCATGATTTTAAAGTTCAGGGAGAAGGTGGATTTTCTAAAAACAGGCAAGAACATTATAATAGGATGTGCGAGGGTATGGTAGAAGAGCTTACTTCCAAGTATGGGGATTTGGCAATTATTTGGTTTGATGGTGGTGCCCATGGTCCCAAGCAGGGTGGGCCTGATGTCCAGGGGATAGTGGAAAGGAACCAACCCAATGCCATTTTCTATCATAATCTGGAAAGGGCTGATATCCGATGGGGAGGAAGTGAATCGGGGACCGTTCCATATCCTTGTTGGGGAACATATCATGCACCTTCATGGTTTGCCAACAGAGGGGATTCCATAGGTTTTAGACCTATAAAATATGGAGATCCCGATGGGGATTATTATATGCCAGCTATGAGTGACGCTCCCCTAAGGGGATATGAAGGAAGACATGAATGGTTTTGGGAACCTGGAGATGAGGACCATATTTTCCCTTTGGAGAATTTGATGAATATGTATGAAAACAGTGTTGGTCACAACAGTACTTTGATTTTGGGAATTACTCCTGATGATAATGGACTGGTTCCTGTAAAAGATGCCAATCGAATGAAGGAATTTGGTGATGAGGTAAAAAGAATATATGCTTCACCAATTGCCGAAACATCCGGTACCGGAAAAAAGCTTATGCTAAAACTGGAAACGGGTGAAGTGATCAATCATGTTGTACTGCAGGAAGATATTCGTTTTGGCGAACGCATCCGGGCTTTTGTATTGGAAGGGAAAGTCAATGGGAAATGGAAGGAAATCTATACTGGAAGCTCTATTGGACATAAGCATATCATAGTATTGGAAGAGATGGAAGTGGATGGATTAAGATTGATGATCAAAGAGTCAAAAGGAGAACCCATTATTCAAGCACTTTCAGTATATTAAGATGAAACTGGAAGCCTGTTTTAAGAGGAATTGTTGTGTGATGATTCGTGAAAGATCCATTCAAAAAGCATAAAGATGATCAAGTACTTCATATTTGCTGGAATTTTTATATTGAGTTGTTGGGACTCGGCAGCTGAAGATCAGGGAAATGCCAGATCATCAAAACCAAATATTATTTTTATCCTAGGAGATGATATGGGTTATGAGACCTTGGGATATAAGGAGGTTTTGAACTTTCATACTCCCAATTTGGATGCATTGGCGCATGAAAGCACCGATTTTGTTAATTGCGATTCCCAACCACTTTGCGTGCCCACAAGGGTTAAATTAATTACTGGACAGTATAATTATCGTAACTATACTGGGTGGGGCAGTTTTGAACTTGAGCTGCCTCCATTGGGAAAGATGATGAAAGCTGCAGGTTATGCAACCGCGGCATTTGGAAAATGGCACCTCAGCAAGACTCCTGATCAGCTTGGCTTTGACGAATTCTGCTTGTTCAATGGCAGCCCCGGGGAGCTTTCGTATGCTGAGTTTTTTAAAAGGTATTTTTACAATTGCCCTTTGGAAGAAAATGGTGGGCCATTTGTTGCCGATTATGCACCTGATCGATTTAATGAAAGGACATTGGATTTTATTGAGAAAAACCAAGACCAGCCTTTTTTTATATATTATCCTATGTCCTTGGCACACAATCCTTTTGAGCCAACTCCGGATAGCGAAGATCCCAGTTCCACTGACTGGCAGCAAAACTTTGAGGATATGGTGACATATGCTGACAAGATGATTGGAAACGTGGTCCAAAAACTCAAAGAAAATGGACTTTATGAAAACACGATAATCATCTATACCACCGATAATGGAAGTAAAACATTAGAACATCACATGAGTAATGGTGAGGTGATCTATGGTGGAAAAGGTACCGCAAGTCATGACGGTGTACATGTCCCGTTGCTAGTGAAATATGATGGTAAAAGGCAAACATCTGATGAGCTTGTGGATTTTACTGATTTTTATCCGACGTTGGCAGATTTGGCCGGATATGACTTATCAGAGGTAAATAAAAAATTGGATGGCGTATCCCTACTGCCTGTTCTTGATCAAGAAGAAAGAGTAGGCAAACCTTATATTTTTTCGACTTTCTTTCATCCTCTGTCCACTTATATAAGGGACAAGGAGTATAAACTGTATTACGATGGGAGATTATATAATCTAAAGGAGGACCCAAGGGAATTACATCCTTTTTATAAACAAAATGATTCGGAAATTACAGCTGTTACCAGAACGATCTTGGAAGGTGAATTTGATAATGTTTTTGAAAACAGCGAGCTTTCAAAGTATCCTACCAAACAGAAGCTGATGGCCAAGTACGGGGATTATAAAAGAATTAGAGACAAGGTAATGTTAGGTGGGTATATTTATGACAATCTCGAATTTACACCTCAGACAAAAACCATAAGGATTGATTTAAGTAAGTTCATTTCAAGTACTGACCAAGTCTATCAATTGAGGGTAGCCAGGGCATATGAGTCTTCAAATTCGGGGTTGACCTATGCAGATGTTAAAATCAAGCATGTCAAAATTTCAAAAAGTGGAGAGGTATTGAGAAATCTTGATAGTTTATCCATTGAATTGAGAACAGAACGAGACTATGGGAAGCTTAGAGAAAGTGGTAATCCCATTATATCTTTTATCAAAACTGGGGATAATTCGGTTTTGGATTTAGGGGAATTCTCCAAGTCCGAGACTGGTACGTTGGAATTGGAACTTGAAGTGGAGCTGTCCAATCCAGACAATCAATGGGGAAATCGGATAATGATTTACGTTTTGTTGGATAGAATGAAGGCAGTTTGATATAGAAAATTGTATATGAAAATATTTTCACATCATTATTATATATTTTCCCAAGCACTTTGTTTGCATAAGTTCATGCAAAAGAATACCTCGAAGATCGGCCTATATACAGTTTATTGCCTCAATTTTTTAACTTGGGAAACAAATTAGAAAATTGAAGTAAGAATTATATTAGCATGTTGAAGAAATTAAATTAGCTTACTGATATTTTGGAATATGTATATTCGCTATTTTTCCCGTAAAGGTTAAAAGCGTATTCATATGATCTTTTTGGTATAGGTGTCAACTGATTCATTATTAGTGTTTTAATCTTACAGTGGCTTGGTCAAAGATTACCGGTATTATTCTGATAATCAGTTTTGGATATATCATTAAGGAGAATCAGTTACAACAAACAATACTTCTGTAGTAGTAGGGTTGTCGGATTATTAAATCAAAACGAATGTAAACATGAGGATAAAATCCAAAATACTGAAGATACAAATTGTCCTGTTCTTACTTGGCTTTCAGGTTATGGCTCAACATTCGACTAGGCCTAATGTAATTTTCATTATGGCTGATGATATGGGTTATGGTGATCCACAATGTTATAATCCAGATTCAAAGATTCCAACTCCCAATATGAATCGTTTGGCTAAAGAAGGAATGGTATTTACAGATGCCCATGCTGCATCTTCAGTTTGTACTCCATCTCGATACAGTTTTATCACAGGGAAGTATGCTTGGAGATCTGATTTGAAACGGGAGGTCCTTTGGTCTACTTTTAATGATCCCTTGATTGATAAATCTGAAGTGACCATTGCTGATATGCTCAAAGATCAGGGCTATGCTACAGCGGTAGTAGGTAAATGGCATCTAGGAATAAATTTCTTTAAAAATCAGGGATTTGAATATGTTGAAGCTAAAGATTGGCATGAGAAAGGATTGAAAGGTACACGTGATGTGAATTTTATGAATCCTTCATACGGTGGCCCAAATGATTTAGGTTTTGATTATTTTTTTGGTTCAGGAGGAGGACATAATATGGAGCCCCATGTTTTCATAGAAAACAGATATACATATGGTTTGCCAACAATATGGAGAGAAAAGGGTCAGCCGTCCAAAGAAGAGATTTCGGCTAGTGAAGTACATGAGGGCTGGATGATTGAAGGATGGGATGATACGGAGATAGGACCTACACTTACAAAAAAATCACTTCAATTTATTGAAGAAAATACAGCGCTAGGAAAGCCTTTTTTCTTATATCTTCCTACAGTGGCACCCCATCGACCTTGTACTCCTGCTGATTTTGCCAAAGGAAAAAGCCAGGCAGGGGAAAGAGGAGATATGGTTTATGAATTTGACTGGGCCCTTGGACAAATTATGGAAAAATTGGATGCATTGGGCATAACGGATAATACATTGTTGATTGTTTCTAGTGACAACGGAGGAACTCCTACCAGTGATGATGGTAATGATTATGGACATCAATCCTGTGGCAATCTAAATGGGTTCAAAGCCTCACTTTTGGAAGGAGGACATAGAGTACCCTTTATTGTGAGATGGCCTAATGTTGTGCCAGAAAACTCTACCAATGATGGATTGGTTAGCATAATGGATATTTATGCGACAGTAGCAGATATTTTTCAAGTGCCTATAGCAACAGGAGATGGAATAAGCTTTTTGCCCTTATTGAAAAACAACAACATTAAGTCCTCGAGAAAACGAATGGTGCACCATACCTACTCTGGACAATACGCTTTGAGAGACGGAAACTGGAAATTTATTCCGCATCGATCATCAAAAGATGGTTCATGGAGTTTTTCTCTTTTTGACTTGTCAAATGACCCCAATGAAAAGAATAATTTGGCCGACCAATACCCTGAGAAAATTAAAGCGTTTCAAGTCCAATTAGAAGAGTTGATCCGAATGTGAAATTACTGTTTTAACCAAAAGGAATCTATAATTCTAAACTGGGAATGCTAATTCAAGGAAGTACCTTAAGCATTTATTGACTTTTTTTGGAGAAAATAGTTAAAGTTAGAAATAAAATGGTATTAAGGGGATAAGATGGAAGAAATGGAAGGTATTGGGAACCTGGAGATGAGGACCATATTTTCCCTTTGGAGAATTTGATGAATATGTATGAAAACAGTGTTGGTCACAACAGTACTTTGATTTTGGGAATTACTCCTGATGATAATGGACTGGTTCCTGTAAAAGATGCCAATCGAATGAAGGAATTTGGTGATGAGGTAAAAAGAATATATGCTTCACCAATTGCCGAAACATCCGGTACCGGAAAAAAACTTATGCTAAAACTGGAAACGGGTGAAGTGATCAATCATGTTGTACTGCAGGAAGATATTCGTTTTGGCGAACGCATCCGGGCTTTTGTATTGGAAGGGAAAGTCAATGGGAAATGGAAAGAAATCTATACTGGAAGCTCTATTGGACATAAGCATATCATAGTGTTGGAAGATATGGAAGTGGATGGATTAAGATTGATGATCAAAGAGTCAAAAGGAGAACCCGTTATTTAAGCATTGAAAGATTATTTGAATCTTAGCAAGGATCAATTTTAATTAGACTTCTAGGTTGTTTGTTAATTCTGACTAACGTATCGAAAAATACAATTAATTACCTTTCAAAATTACAATTCCATAAAACTATTTCTAAGCTACAATAGGCTTTCAATCGTTAGCCCTGAAAGTAAATGTTTTTAATATATGGGGGATTGTCGTTTATGAAAAAACTGATTCTTCTTAAAGATGCTAGTGATCTTAGATCCATGGCTAAAGTCTTCGGAATTCTGAAGCTAGATACCTGTATTAATAGTAAAGTAGAACCGGAGTTATTAGTGACATAAAATCATTTGGTTGATCTTATGTCATTTGATGGTGTAATTATAGAAAAGCTTCCGAAAGTATATTCTAAGGATTTGGTTGAGGTCATTTTTAAGCTGCCATATACCAAAAGGCAAAACCTAATTGACATTGATTTAGGAACACCAAAAACAGTTGGAAATTATCTCAGCGCATTGGAAGAAGAAGGCTTCCTGAAATCTGTCAGAGTAGGAAAGGAAAAATTATACTTGAACCAGAAATTGATGAACATACTGGAAAATTAATAAGCAGGAAGGCACACACTCCGAGTACGATAAGGTGGATGCGAATACAGTAGATCAGTTTTAAAATCGAAAATTAACTTAAAATCATGAAGTGGGAAAAGATCATTACGATTGAACAGGAATATAAAGAATCCCTTGCTAGACTTTCCCAAATCTTTGAGTCAGATCCAGACAGTGCAGAAGGGATGGAGGCAGAATTTTTGGTTACCCTCATCGAAAATAATAGAAGGAAAAGCACCTTATTGCCTTACCTCAACCTATTTAGGCCATAAAAGAAACAATGGAGTGAAAAGGCTTAAAAGACAAGCATCTGATTCCGGCGATAGGCAGTAAAACTATTGTCAGCTTGGTGTTGAACAGGAAAAGACCGTTTACCGTCGAAAATGTCAGAATTCTTTCCAGCTACTCCAACTTACCTGTTGAGGTACTGGTCCAGCCCTACGAACTGGATGGCAAGCAAGAAAAAATGAGTGTTTAAATTGCATGGAAAAGATAGTTCAGAATTCGTACACTTCGTACGGCTCGTACCCCTCGTACCGTACGAATTTTACGAGGTGGAGATAATATTCAAAAACATGCAAATGAATTCAATTCTAAATCAAAGGTTCGTTTTCAAAAATTTGTCCATCTTCAAGTAGGTCGATTTTATGCTTTTTACATCAAAAAGAAAAAAGACCATTCAAAAATTCGAATCGAGAAATGAGCTTATTTGGCAATTAGAGCCACTATAGAATAATATGATTCAAATAAATTTAGCGCTATAAAACCAAAATGAACCTGTCCTCCTATTTGTCCCCCTTTTTTTATAATATTCTGTTTACCAGTGTTTTTGAATAGTCCAGTTCCCGCTACTACGAAGGGTACCAAATGGTATCCTTTTTTTATTTGTGATTTTTTGGTTTCATCGATTAGACTGAATTTTATGGAAACCAAATCAATTAAGAGATTGTAGGTGGCAAAAGAATGTTGGTTGATGACATAAATCTGACTTATTCAGATTGTCAGCTTGAATTGTGTGAGATTTGCTTTTTGAACTAAGTTAATTGTATTGTATAGCTAAATTGGAGTTGATATATGTTTGGCTATTACAGTTTTTTAATTTTCATATAGCGATTATGTTTCAGGGTATAAATTGGATGTATGTAACTATTGGGGCTTTACCAGTGTTTTTCAATGTGGGGATTTTGGCTTACATCCTGTTTTGGATGCCCAAGCGCCGCGAGACCAATGTGTTTTCCATGTTTATCCTTGCTTTGATTTTTTGGCAGTCTCAAGATTTTTTACTTAGAGTAGGAATAAGTGAAAGTTCGGCCAGATTTGTGTTTGAACTTTTCAGTATTGGATGGATGATGATCAGTTCTTTATTGTTTCATTTTGTTTGTATCCTCACAGAAAAAAAATTATTTAACCATCGAGTCAGTTATCTTATTGTATATGGACCTAGTATAGTATTCTATGTTTTTCATCAGGCTGACCCTACGACATTTGAAGTAAGTTACCAAGGCTTTTGGGGTTATGTTGTCAATGTCAGGCCAAATACCACGGATTTGGTTCAGCGGATATGGATTTTTTTCCAATCTTTTCTAGGTTTAAGTATACTAGTGGTTTCTTCATTCAATAAGGAAGGTTCTGCTAATAAGCGAAAGCAATATAAGGTTTTAGCATTAGGAGGATTGGCACCATTAATCATTGGTGGGGTAACACAAGTAATGCTGCCTTCTTTGGGCTTAAAAGAAATTCCTATGACTTCTTTTTTACTATCGATTTTTACTTTCAGTTCCATACTGGCTTTGGGGAAGTATAAGTTGTTTGATGTTACAAGGTCTTTGGACTCAAAGAAGATACTCAAAAGCTTAAATCATGGGGTTATGGTCTTGTCCATTGAGGATGAAGTAATTTATGCCAATCCTGCTTCACATCAGATGTTCCCTTTTGGGAGATTGGATAATTTTCCAAATATGAGAGAGGTATTTTACTCAGAAAGTGATTATCAAAAGTTCTATATAGAGGTGGTGGAGAAAGCACGACTAGGCGAACGGGTGAATAATTTTAAGTTTTCATTTAAGGCAATGAGGGGACAAATAAAGTATGTAATGGTCACAGCCCATATCATTCAAGAAGGAAGTAAGAATCATGGTCTAATCATTCATTTAAATGATATTACTGAGTTGATCCATGCCAATGAAACTATTGATATTATTAACAAAAGATTCAAATATGTTTCCAAAGCTTCCAATGAGGCAATTTGGGAATGGGATATAGAAGGTGGAGTGGTTTATTGGGGAGATAGTTATTCGCATTTATTTGGCCACAAACTGAGTGGAGGGGTAAGCTCAATCGATCATTGGGAAAAGAGGTTGCACCCAGATGATAGGGAAAAAATTGTTTCTTTTATAAAAGATTTTGTTGAAAGACAGTCGGATGTACGATGGGAGCAAGAGTACCGTTTCCAGAAGAGATGTGGAGAGTATGCTTATGTTTTGGATAAAGGGTACTTAATTAAAGATGTGAATGGCAAGCCTTACCGGATGGTAGGAGCGATGCAGGATATTACACACATCAGGTCTTACATAGATAAAATAGAAAGGCAAAACACAGAGTTGTGTGAAATTACCTGGATGCAGTCTCATGAAGTAAGGGCTCCTTTGGCTAGATTAATGGCTGTATGTAATTTACTCCAGGAACATGGGCTTCAACTGATGAAAGAAGATGAAGCCGTTGAGTTGATCAGCAGTTCTTGTGTTGAGCTGGATGAGGTGATTCGGCGAATCGTAAAGAAAGCCGAAAAAGTGAAGGGGTAATGAAGGTTTTTTTGACTGATTTTCACATTATTTTTTTTATTTAAAAGGAGGTTATTTGATTTTTATAAAGGGTTCCTTATTTTTCAATAGATTTTGATTATATAAACAAAGCAATGCTTACCCTATCTGAAAAAGAAATTGTTACAATAGCCGGTTATTTACTTAAAGGCAAGGTTTGTTATTACCAAGAAGACAAAAAAATTATTCATCATCTTCCAGATGAAGAGGATAATTTTAATGAAGATCTTACACCTGAGGAGGAAGATTTGTTGGATGAGATAGATTCTGATCCAATGAATTTTGCGGAATTCGTGAAAATGGAGCCTGCTCAAGAATCGTTGGTCATGGATCAGTTTACAGAGCAGTTTGTGGAAAATAAATCTTTTCAGGAAGATTTATACGACGCCCTGACCAAAAGTAAGGCCATGGAGAGATTCACTTTTTTAATTGAGGAATCAAAAAAATACAGGCAAAAGTGGCTAGATTACCGTCTCCAAAAATACAAAGATTGGGTAATGGAGCAAGTCGATAGCTATAATACTTTAGAAGAATAAATTTTGATGGCATCCCCGGCTTTTTAGCTGGGGATTTTTGTTGGAATTATTTCACAATAAGCACAGGGAGGTTTTTGTCATGAGCAATCAATTGTTCGGCTATACTTCCAATCAATAGGTCACCTTCATCCTTTTTCCCTTTGTTGCCTGCAATGATTAAGTTAGCAGATTCTCGAACAGCATAATTATAAATTAATTTGCTGATGTGTAAGTCGCTATCTTTTAATAAGGTGATTTCTTCTGAAAGATGATGCTTTTTTTGAAAACGCTTGTATTGCTTTTTAGCTTCGTTTTCCAATTCTTGAGCATATTTGTTGAAGTTTTTGATGTAGGGGAAATATTGAACACCTGATTTGATGACGTGTACTGGGTGAAGAGAACTATTGATTATATTTTTCAAATTAAGTCCAATATTAATGACTTTGTCCGAATATGAGCTGAAGTCCAAGGTAATCACTACGTTTTCAAAGTTTGGATTCGTGATTTCCGGAACAAATAACGTATTACAGTTAATCAGTCTGACGATTTTTCCACTCAATATTCCAGAGCCTAAATAGGCGCTTTTTTTTCCTAAGATCACAAGTCCAAAATCTTCTTTGTCCATATATGAAGCAAATGTTTCTACGTCTCCTCCTTGATGAATATGGAACCTGATGTTTTCATTGTCTTTGCCAAAATAAGTTTCGGCTTTTTCGGATAGCTCGTTTTGGATAACTTCTTCTATCGATTTTCCTAATTCAGGAACTATAGAATTGATTTCAGAAGGTAGCTCTTCGATTTCTATTAAGTGAAGCAAGGTGAGTGAATCAAATTCAAAATAATCATCTAATCGCTTTACATAAGAAAGCAGCAAGTTGTCCATCTCCGTGAGGTCCAGACACAAGGCGATATGTCTTATTTTTTTCATTTCGACTTATTTTTTTGAATGTTCTTTTGCACTATTTGTGCTAGATTTTTTTCGTAGGATTTTTTATCTAGGTCTTTTTTAAGTGCTTCATTTCTAGCGTATTCATTTTGCAGGCCTTTGTACAGGCTATACATCATGATGAGTAAAACCACTAGAAATGGAAGGCCTGTGGTTATGGCTGCTGTTTGCAAGGCTGAAAGCCCACCTCCTATTAGTAGGACCGCGGCTACAGCCCCTTCTGAAATGGCCCAAAATATCCTTTGACCAACTGGGGCGTCTAACTTTCCACCGGCCGTAATGCTATCAATAACCAATGAGCCCGAGTCTGAGGAGGTGACGAAAAAACTGATCACCAACAGCACTCCCACGGCTGATCCAATAGTTCTCAATGGAAATTCATGCAGAAATACAAATAGGGCAGTAGATTCGTCAGCTACAATGTCTTTGGCAAGTTGATGTCCTTCATTTTGCATGTCCATGAAAATAGCGCTTCCTCCCATAGCAGTTAACCATACAAAAGTGAGCAAGGCAGGTACTAATAGAACGCCAAAGATAAATTCCCTAATGGTTCTTCCTCTTGAAACCCGGGCGATGAACATCCCAACAAAAGGTGACCATGAAACCCACCAGGCCCAGTAAAAGATAGTCCAGGAACCTTGCCATCCATTGTCGCGATATGCTTCTGTCCATGTGGAGACTTGTATGATTTGGTTGATGTAGTTTCCTAAGTTTTGTATCAGGCTTCTGAAAATAAAAAGGGTAGGTCCAACAATCAAAACAAAAATCAGCATGATGGCAGCAATCCTAACATTCCATTCACTTAAAAATTTCACCCCTTTATCAATTCCAGAAAAGACAGAGAATGTAGCCACAATGGTAATGCCCGTAATGAGTAAAACTTGGATTGTAGTAGATACAGGGATTCCAAATAGATAGGATAATCCCCCATTGACTTGTTGAACACCAAAGCCCAAGGACGTGGCTAAGCCAAATAGAGTTGCCAAGACTGCCATGACATCGATGACGTCACCTATCCATCCATGAATTCTATCTCCCAAGATTGGATAGAATATCGAACGTATGGTCAAGGGTAATTTTCTGTTGTAAGTAAAAAAGGCCAATGCCAAAGCTACGATAGCATAAATCGCCCAAGCATGGAAACCCCAATGAAGGAAAGTAAGGTTCATGGCCCTTTCTGCAGAAGCTACTGAAAATGGCTCTCCATATGGAGGCTTTGAGTAATGGGAAACTGGTTCGGCCACGCCCCAAAAAAGTAGGCCAATTCCCATCCCTGCGCTGAATAACATAGCAAACCAAGCGGAGGTCGAGAATTCCGTTTCTGCATTTTTACCTCCAAGTTTAATGTTGCCAAATTTGCTGAATCCAAGATAGAAGCAAAATACGATAAAAGCATTTACTGAAATGATAAAGAGCCAGCCGGTTTTGTCTGTAATGAAAACCTGAATTTGGTCGAAAATATTTTCCATTGGTTCCCCCACAATGATCGTTATGGCGATAAAGGCAATGATCAGAACAGTGGCAGGCCAGAATACAGGTGCATGTACATCAAAATATTTATTGTTCATAATTATGCTTTTAGAAGTAATAGCCTAGATTAATATTGATTCGTGTGTTCCAGTATGGGGAACGGTCTATCGGGTTATTATCTGAAATTGGCTCTTGGTAACTTACACCACGTCCTGCACCCAAAGCATTTCCCCCAAAAGAGTCACTGATCCAAGGGTGGTTATAGCCTGATGCAAAGTCAAAGTAAGTGTAAATCTTACCAGCCGAGATTAAGGCCCCAAGTACATTTTGTTGGGTGTCCTGAAATTGCTGTTGCATTCCGTTTATTAGGGTTTTTCCTGCTTTTTGAACATAGCTGTAATCATTATATACTTGTATGTTTGATATGGGGCCCCATTTTACTGGGATATCATAAGCTATTCCTATGACATAAAGTAAGGCTTCTGATGCCACGTCATATGTCCCGAATCCATAGGCACCCATTTGGACGCTACTCAGGTCAGCACCTGCATCATTTTCAACGTTGGTATAATGATAGTATATGATTTCAGATTTTAGGTTCCATTTGGATTTGGCCCATTCTGCATGCAAGGCAGTAGCCCACTGATGTCCTTTGTTTTTGGAAGATTGGTTATAAATTTCCATTTGTTGTACCGAAATACCTAACTCGGTACCGTGAAGTTGATAGGTGGTTCTAAGGTTGATTTGGTTCCTTTCGATGTTATTATTGCCCTCTATGGGCACCACATCATAGGAATACCTTGCGCTTGAATATGCACCAAATTTTGGGTCATTGGTGCCCCTTGGTTCAGATAAAGGGAAGTAGGCAAGATTAAAAGTCCACTTGTCAAATTTCTTGGTTAAGTTGAAGCCAATCTGATGATCGTCTTCAAGCCCTAAATAATAGGGAGCCTGAAACCACCAACTATGGGAGGCATAGGTCAATAAGCCAAAAGGTACTTGGGTGATGCCAAACTGCAAGTTGTATTGGTCTGAAAAACGATAGCCTATCCAACCATACTTTATGAAATGGGTGTTGAAAGTGGGATAAAATCTGTATTCGAAAGCAAATCGCAATCCGTTAGCGTAGGAGTCAACATTGATTCTCCAGGTGTCCCAAGTCCATTCATTTCTTGAGTCAGTTCCCAGTGGGAAAGTTTGCCCTTCATAGATAGCATAAATCGTATTGAGTCTAAGTGCTCCGCCGATTTTAAGCCAAGAGGTGTCTTTTTTGGTTTGATGATACAAAGAACTTACATTTTCAAGGCTTGATTTATGTATTCCGTAGTCTTTGCTGAACAATGAAGAGTTTGACAGTTTGGATTCTATAGAATCTTTTGACAAAAGTATATCCGTTGATTTTGCGTAGCTGGAAGAGGAAATTATTAAAGCCACAAAAAAGGAGATAAAAAAGAAATAAGGTTTAATCAGATAGTACATTTTGGCATTGCGCTATGGCTTTGAACAAAAGACTTATTTCAAAAATTAAACTTGAATATCAAGCTTGTATTTGACACATATCAATTTACTATTTTTTTCTTGAAGAAGAAAATAGTAATGTATTAAATAAAGAAAATATATGATAAAATGGATTTGATTTTATAGGGTAGATAGAATATTTGATATGAAAGTGTTGATAAACAGTAGGTGAGAATAAATATACCGTTCAAGTATTTATTTAGTGAAATCTTAGGATATTCATCATTTTCTGTACGAGTGTCCGTAAATTGATGTTTGAAGTGTTTGAAACAGTAAAGATTAGCCTAGATTGAGTAAAATGAAACTAATTTTTTCGATAATTATGATTTTTGTTGGTGTTTTTGAGGTAGTTGCCCAAGAGCACAAATGGACATGGGGAGGAAAAATGGATCCGCTTCAAGAGCGATATGAGGTAATACATTATTCACTTGATATTGAGATCTTACCTAAGATTCAAGGTATCAATGCTTCTATGGAGATGACTTTTCGTAGGATAGGGAAATTAGATACCTTGAGGCTCAATCTTATCGATAACTACCAAGTGACCAAGGTGGAGGTTGGAGATGAGGAGATAAGTTTTAATCACCATGGTAAAGTCTTGGATATGCTTCCCCCAGAGAATGCTAATAGTGTAAAGATTTATTATAGAGGCAAGCCACCTGTTGCTAAGAATCCTCCTTGGTCGGGAGGCTTTACTTGGGAAAAAGACCAAAATGGGAATTATTGGGTAGGACTTTCCTGCCAGCATGAAGGGGCGAAGATTTTTATGCCTTGTCTAGATCATCCTTCCAGTGAACCATCTCATGGTGTGGACATGTATTTTAAAGTTCCCTTCCCGTATTTTGTAGCTGCAAATGGAAGATTGTTAAATCAAGGAACAGGCTTAGGTTATAATTATTTTCATTGGGCAACAGCTTATCCTGTCAATAATTACAATATCAATTTCACGATGGGGCGTTTTTTTGAATTGTCCAAGAAATTTAGTTCAACAAGTGGAAGGGAAATACCTATGAAGGTATTTGTTTTGGAAGAAAACAAGGCAAAAGCTTCTGGCTTGTTGGAAGTATTGGAAAGAAGTGTAATAACCCAGGAAAAATATTTTGGTCCATATCCTTTTCCAGATGACAAAATTGCTGTAGTAGAAACTCCTTATTTGGGAATGGAGCATCAAACCATCAATGGCTATGGCAATAACTTTCAATATACCCAAGTGGGTGATGTAAATTTCGATTGGTTGTTGCATCATGAATTAGGTCACGAATGGTGGGGGAACAAAATATCCGTTTCAGACTGGGCCGATTTTTGGATACATGAGGGAATATGCTCCTATGGGGATATGTTATTTTACCTTGAACATGGAGGGGAAGAAGCTTACCATGAACATGTATTGACCGCTGCAAGAGGTATAGAAAACAAACAGCCAATAGCACTGACTCCCAATAAAACTTCAGAAGAAGCTTACCAAGGAGATATTTATACTAAAGGGGCTTATATAATGCATTCATTAAGGTTTTTGTTAGGCGATGAGATGTTTTTCCCAATGATCAAAGCTTTTGCTGTTGATAGTCGCTATACCTATACAAATCAAGTCAATACAAAAGATTTTATAGATTTTGTGGAGAATTACAGCGGAAAAGATTTAGAAGATTTTTTTCAAATTTATCTGTATTCAACTGACCTTCCAAAAGTTAAGATTAACCCAAAGGGGAAAAACAGGTTTGACATTAAATTGACTAATGTTGATTTAAGCTTGCCAATGGAAATTCAAACTTCGGAAGGGATTGAAAAGGTAGTTTTAAGTAAAGAAGCGGTAAGAGTAAAAAGTGATCGGCCAATAGTGGTGGATCCTAATGGCTGGTATTTGTTGGATAAGTAAGGGGATTAAAGTGCTTTCTGGAAATGAAATTCCAGAAAGCACCTCGAGATTGGGATTAGCTCATTTTTGTTGCAGCATCTTCAACCGCTCTCCAAACTCTGAATACATTTTTGTAGCAAATTTTCTCAATATCCTCTTTGCTGTATCCCCTTTTTAGTAATTCTGCAATCAAGTTGGGATACATGGAAACGTCCTTCAAGCCATTAGGCAATGAATCACCTACCCCATCAAAGTCAGAGCCGAAACCAACATGGTCGATGCCTGCAATGCTTACAACATGGTCAATGTGGTCAGCTACCAATTTCACATCAGGAAAGACATTATGTTCTGCTGTGTATTTTTCGATGTAAGCTTGTGCCGCAGAGTCGCTTCTGCTGAATTCATTTTGAGCCAGCCAGTTTACGATGTGTTCTCTGACCTCGGCTGTTCTGTCATTGTAGTTTCCATCAATGAAGCTGCCACCAAAATTGATCATGATAATGCCATTTTCCTCACCTAGTCTCTTGATCATATCATCATCCATGTTTCGTTCAAAGCCAGGGGTATATTTTCTGCAAGAACTATGAGATGCTATAACAGGAACATCAGTCAGCTCCATCACATCATAAAAAGTGTCATCTGAAACATGGGAAATGTCAACCATAATACCCACCTTGTTCATTTCTTTGACCACCTCTTTGCCAAATTCAGTGAGGCCTCCATGTGTTCTTGCTGTATCATAAGAAGAGTCTCCTATAAGGTTGTCTTTGCCGTGGGTTAGCGTGATGTACCGAATACCTTTTTCATGAAAGTAGGCTACATTTTCAATGTCATCCTCAATGCCTGCTCCGTTTTCCATACCCATTGGAAGGGAGATTTTCCCTGCTTTAAAATTGGCTTCTATATCGTCAGGGCTGTAGGCCATGGCAAATTTTTCAGGCCATGTATCAGCCAGTCTTTTGGTCATCAGTATTAAAGAGTCAGCCAAATTTTTGGCACCTCCCATTTCCTGATACCTTGCAGGAAGGTAGATAGACATAAATGGGGCATCAAGGCCTCCTTCTTTGGATCGAGGAAAGTCAAAGTTGCCTCCATCTGTTCTTTCAGAAACGTCCAGTATTTCCCTTTGCAGGGTAAAACCTCCAACTTTCATCCTGTAGGGTAAGTCGACATGGCCATCTACCATGATTGTTTCATGAGCTATTTCTTTAGCAGCTTCCAGCCTTTCTTCGTCACTCATAATGGTGTAGTCAACTTCTACTGGCTTTTCTTGGCAGCCTATTGCTGAGGCAAGTAAGAGTACAGATGCTTTTGTTAGTAGTGATTTTTTCATATACGGATAATTTTAGGTCTTAAGTTAATATAGGATAAGACCTTTTTCTGAAAAGATTTATAAACGGTGTAAATATTCTTTAAACAAATTTTTAAGAAGTCAGTTGCTTCTATGAAGGTCAAAACTTATTAAATAGGAAGGATTTTTACTAAGTTTAGAGAATAATTTTTCAAAAAGAACTTTAACCATAAAAAACTAAAACATGAAAAAGACAAACAAATTATTATTGCTGTTAATAGCTGCGCCCTTGCTTTTTTGGCAATGTGGAGGTGCCGAAAAAAAGGAAGTGATAAAAGAAGAACCAATGGTGGAGGTGAAAGAGGAAGTGCAGCCATCTTTGACATTATTGTGGGAAACGCCGGATGAGCTCACTACTTGTGAGTCTGTTTTGGTGGATGAGAAATCAGGAACCATCTATGTTTCAAATATTGCAGGAGATCCAAGGGCTAAAGATGGAGAGGGCTTCATTTCGATTATTTCAAAAGATGGAGAAATCATAGAAAAAGAGTGGGTTTCAGGAATTGATGCTCCCAAAGGAATGGGACTTCTTGATGGAAAGTTGTATGTGACCAATATAGATGAGTTAGTAGAGATAGATGTGGAAAGTGCAAAAGTATCCAATACTTATCCTATTGAAGGTGCGGGTTTTCTAAATGATGTTGATGTGCATGGAGGGAAGGTCTATTTCTCCGATATGGAAAAAGGGCTTATTCATGTGTTGGCAGACGGGGAGATAAGTGTTGTGGCAGAAGGCCAAGCTAGTATCAATGGTGTGAGATTATCTGAAGATGGTACCTTATATGGTTTGGACGGTGAGGGACTTAAAAAGTATGGAGAAAGTGGTACTGCCGAAATTCTTAACAGCAAAGTGACTGGTGGTGATGGTTTGATCATCTTAGGCGATGATACTTATATTGCTAGTAGATGGGTTGGCGAGATATGGATTATAGATGAAAATGGGGAAACAAAGCTATTAGATACAAAAGATGCTGGATCTAATACGGCCGATATTGGTTATTTGGAGGATGAAAAAATCATTTTGGTACCTACATTTATGAAAAACAAGGTAGTAGCATACAAATTGGTATATTAAGCTATCTAATTTGAGATGAAATACTTGAGAGTGAAGGCCTTCTTCACTCTTTTTTTATGACATAAAATTCATATTTATTATTGTATGATTTCTTAAAAAATCACCGATTAGAATAAAAAATCACCTGGTGTATATTGTTAATTACATATAATATTTAAAAAATACAATCCTTGTTTGATATTGATATTGTTTTGATTAAATTAATGTTAATCAGTCGTTTAGGTATTCGGAAGAATGATGATGCCAGCTTGCACTAATGATTTTTTGCATGGGCATTTAACGGAAACAAACTAATCAAATCAAATCAGTTTCTTATGAAGAAAAGTGTACGTTTAGCCTTGTTGCTATGTATGATGGTGCATTATGCTTTTGCACAATCAGTTACAGTGACAGGAACGGTGACTTCAGAGGATAATGGAGAACCGATTCCGGGTGTTAGTATTCTGGTGAAAGGGACCTCTACAGGTGCCGTCACAGATTTGGATGGTGTGTACTCTTTGGATGTACCATCAGGTGGAGAAGTGTTGATTTTCTCTTTTATTGGAATGACCACTAGGGAGGTGGTAATTGGAGGAAGAACTCAGATTGATGTTGCTTTGGCATCTGATGCCAAGGAATTGACAGAGGTGGTGGTGACTGCTATGGGTATCACCAGAGAGAAAGCTTCCTTGGGCTATTCAGTACAGGCTGTTGAGTCAGAAGAGCTGAATAAGTCTCAGCAGACTGATGTATTGAGTTCTCTTGCTGGCCGGGTTTCTGGGGTGCAACTATCTTCATCTACCAATATGGGAGGCTCTAAAAGGATTACCATTCGTGGAGCCAGTTCTTTCTTTGGGGAAAATCAGCCATTGATTGTTATTGATGGTCTGCCGGTAAACAATTCCAATTTCAATGATGAGAACATGCAGGAAGGGAATGGTGGATTTGACTATGGGAATATGTTGAATGACCTTAATCCTAATGATATAGAGAGTATTTCTGTCTTGAAAGGTACAGCCGCGGCTTTGTATGGTTCGAGAGCTGCAAACGGTGTGATTGTGATTACAACCAAAAAAGGTACACCGGGCCAAGAAAGCTTTAGTGTCGATGTTAGTTCTTCGGTAAATTTCGAGAGTGTGTACTTGATGCCAGAACTACAAAGGAAGTATGGTGGAGGTGCGATCATCAGTGATGAGGACGGCGGCCAAGATGGTTTTGAAGTAGCAAATATCAATGGAACAGATTATAAGGTCGTTCAATATGGAGTGGATGAGAGTTGGGGGCCCAGGTATGACCCTAATATTTCGGTTTTACATTGGGATGCTTTTAGTGAAGATTATCCGGAAGATTACTTACAGCCCAGACCATGGGTAGCACCGGCAAATGATGTTCGAGATTTTTTTGAAACAGGTGTGTCCTATGTAAACTCCGTCTCTGTATCAAGTTCTAACGTGAATTCTTCGGTTCGCTTGGCCTATTCCAACACGAAAACTTCGGGAACTTTACCTGGCTCTGAACTTACCAAAAACAATTTTTCTATTAACGGTCAGACCAAGGTTTTAGAGAAGCTGACTGCGCAATCTTCTTTGAATTATGTCCGAACTGCTACCAAAGGCCGGCCATTATTGGGGTACCCAGCTTCTAACCAGCCATATGGTAGTCCTTTAGGGCAAATTTTGTTTCAGTGGACCCAAAGACAAATCGATTATGAACGTTCCAAAAAATACCTGAACAGTGACGGTACACAGCGTTCATGGAACCGAAACTCATGGGATGATCCAACTCCGCATTATTCAGACAATCATTATTGGGCTGCTTATAAAAACTATGCCGATGATGAGCGGGATAGGTTCTATGGAAATGTAGGTTTGAGTTATGAAATAATTGAAGGCTTAAATCTAGGAGGTAGAGTCAGTGGCGATTTGTATACTTTCTACAATCGTGAAAGGGTTGCCGTAGGGTCGCAAGCGCAATCCTATTATTATGAGGCGGTAAGGAACAATTATGAGTACAATTATGAACTGACCCTGAGATACCAAAGGCAACTTAATGAAGACTTGAACTTAAGTGCTTTGGTAGGTGGTAACCAAATGAGGCAAAGGCTCCATTTGAACAGAGGGGAGACTTCGGGTGGACTGGTAGTTCCTGAATTGTATAATTTGCTGAATTCAGCAGGAGCTGTATTGGTCAATGACGAGACAACCAAAAAATCAATTAATAGTTTGTTTGCTACAGCAAACCTCGGCTACAAGGACATGTTGTATTTGGACTTGACAGCGAGGAATGACTGGTCTACTACTTTGCCTGAGGACAACAACAGTTATTTTTATCCTTCAGCCTCTTTGAGTTTCTTATTCTCTGATGTGGTCAGTTTGCCTTGGTTAAGCTTTGGTAAGGTGAGGATCGGTGCGGCAAGGGTTTCTAAAGATACTGATCCTTATAATGTATATACCACCTATAAGTTCAATACAGACGGTACGTTTCAAGGTTCTCCAAGGGTTTATACTCCGGAAGAATTGTTAAATAGTGAGTTGAAGCCAGAGAATACCGATACTTGGGAGGTTGGGCTTGAGGCAAGTTTATTTAAAGACCGGGTAGGCTTTGATGTTACTTATTTTAAAAATGTTACAACGGATCAGATCATTCCTTTGGAGCTTTCTAGAGCCACAGGTTATGATGCCAAATTTATTAATGCCGGTGAGATAGTGAACAAAGGCATTGAGATCATGCTAAGGGGTACCCCTGTTCAGATTAGGGATTTCCGATGGGACATTACGGTTAACTATACTAAAATCGACAATGAGGTCATCAGTATAATAGATGGTATTGAAGCAATGGATATTGGTAGTGCACCATTTGATGGAGTTACATTGAGGGCCTCGGTGGGTGAAAGGTATGGCCAGTTGTGGGGATATGATTACATCTACGATGATCAAGGTAACCGAGTAGTTCAGGATAATGGTTATTGGGCGAGGACTCAAAACCTGGTTCCACTGGGTTCGGTTATGCCTGATTATAATATGGGGATTAGAAACTATTTTACTTATGGAGGATTTGATTTGAGTGCACTGATCGATATCCAAAAAGGAGGTAAGTTTTATTCAGTTTCCCATATGTGGGGTCATTATGCAGGTACATGGGGGCCTACCGCAGGAATCAATGATCAAGGCAATGAAATACGTTCGCCGGTAGCTGATGGAGGTGGCATCAAGCTTGAAGGTGTCACAGGAGATATAGAGTTCAATGAGGACGGTTCATATTCTGTCAGTAACACTGCTCCAAATGAAACCTATGTATCAGGACAGGGATGGGCGGCCCGTTATTATCATGGATTTGGGATGCCAAGTGCCCAGAGTGTTTTTGATGCAGATTACATCAAAGTCAGGGAATTGGCTCTGGGTTACAACTTTGATATGGGAAGCAATGAGTTTATCAGAAGCTTAAGAGTTTCTGCCTATGGAAGAAACCTTTGGACTTTTGGATTGGATTACAAAGGCTTGGATCCTGAAATAGCGGTCAACGGTTCTGGTAATATTCAAGGAATTGAAGGTGCATTTATGCCTACTTCGAGAACATTTGGGTTTAAGGTAGATATTGGACTATAAATATTCAACAGTATGAAAAGCATCAAAATAAAAATATTTGTATTTGGATTGACAGCATTGATGGTTGCTTGTGATCTGGATTATGAGCAAAACCCGAATGAGACTAATAATCCTCCAACGACGGGCCTGCTAAATGATGCAGTAAAGAAGATGATGGATGACTTTTACGATGAGTGGTTTCAAGGTAGGTTTACTTTGGTAGGTATGCAGTATTGGACGCAGACTGCCTACGCTGATGAAGACCGTTATGTGTATCGGGAGTCTCAAAGGGAAACTTGGGAGGACTTCTATGCCAATTTGGAAAATTTAAGAAAGGTCATCTACTTAAACAGCAATGAAGAGACCATGGTGGAAAATAGCCAGTATGGATCCAATGAAAACCAAATAGCGGTGGCCCGAATTTTAATGTCTTGGACATTTAATATTATGGCTGACACCTGGGGAGATATACCTTATTACTCTTATGGTTCAGATGATCCTGATTTTCAGGCCTTGCAAGTTGCAGATTCGGAGGAGGAAATCCTTTCTCCTGTTTATGCTGCACAGTCCAAGATTTATGAAGATATATTGAATGAACTGCAAGATGCTGAGGCAATGATCGATGTGGATGCATTGGAGGTGCAGGCAGACAATATCTATGGAGGACAGGATGAGCAAATGGCTTTGTGGAAAAAACTTGCCAACTCTCTGCGTTTAAGGATTGCTTTAAAGATTAGGGGAATAAACCCTTCTTTGGCTGATTCCCACATTGCGGATGCCTTATCGAAAGGTGTTTTTACCTCCAATGCGGATAATGCTGGATTTATATATGAATCCAGTGATGTGAATGCATCCCCTTTTTATAGGGCATTTAATGTCAACAATAGAACTGATTTTGCTATCTCCCATCCGTTTTGTCAATTGCTTTTAGGAAATAACTTGGTAGATCATAATGGTGTGGATATTACTGCAAATCCGTTCTTTGGGACTGAAGATCCACGTCTGGAAAAGTTTGCTATTCCTAATAGAGATGGCAATTATGTTGGAATGCCAGTGAGTGAAAACTCAGCAGATGCTGGTGTTTTCCCATGGGAAAGCTCTCCTGGAGATGATATCATCAATAAGCCGGATTATAGTCAATCTGTAATCGAATTTGCTGAAATATCTTTTATTCTATCTGAATTGAATGGTTGGGATCAGGCTCACTATGAGAATGGGGTTAGGGCATCTATGGAGAAATGGGGAGTGGCTACAAGTGAAATTGATGCTTACATAGCGGCATTACCACCTGCAAACGAAGAGAATGTACTGACGCAGAAATATATTGCCCTCTATATGGATGCGCATACGGCTTGGCAGGAGTATAGACGAACAGGGTATCCGCATACCTTGATTTTGCCTGGAACAGATTTTAGCGTGACTCCTGTACCTGGTACTACCATTGATTATACATTTTCTTCATTGGTGGAAGGACTTACAGATATTCCTTTTAGGTTGCAGTATCCTGACTTTGAAAGGACCTTAAATGGTTCCAATAGAAGTGAGGCTGTGAGTCGTTTGTCCAATGGTGATGTACTGAATTCAAAACTTTGGTGGGATGTGAATTAAATTGGTAATTCCAGACTTTAACAACAGGAAAGCCGCTCCCTTGGAGTGGCTTTTTTACTATTTGCGTCTTGTAAAGGATGATGGTGTAAGTATTTTTTGATGGAGTACATCTATTTCAATGATCGAGATGGTCGTGGTAGACGTCTCAAATTTTAAAGAGCAATATATTGTGTGATAAGTGTTTCTATTAGTGTATAATATACAATTTTTGTCCTTTATCTTACTGTGTTCTAATTGCGTTTTACTAAATATTGTTATGTAGTTTATTGGTTAAATTCAATTATCTTTACTGGTGATTTTTGATGATTATAGTAAATATTTTATGTGAAATCACTTATGAAATGACATTGTTTTGTTTCGTTATTAGGTTTAATTGTTAGTTTTTTGACATGATTTTAAGCTATTTTACTTGGTATTCAGTTGGCTCTTGAATTTAAGAAAACCAAATAATATTCTGAATTTAATAATCGTAATAGTCTGAAAAATAGCTTTAATGTAATATTTAGTTGGATGCAACGTGATCGTAATGGAAACTTTAGAATTAAAAATGGGTTTTTATTATAATACCTGAACAAAATTGCGTTTTGTTCAAAAATGAACCTCTTTTATTTGTAGAGAAATGGTTTTCCTAACGAATTTTATTCGTTAGGAAATTCATATTGTGTATTAGAAAAGGACAAATTTTTTTTAATTTTTTTTTAAATTCATAAACAACTGTAAACCAGATTTTTATGGAGTTATTTTCTATTGTTAATCTAATGTTAAAAAATCATAAAATTTTTTTTTCGAGTATGGATTTCTACTTTGTGGCAAAATCAAATCAACCGCATATGATGAAAAGAGTACAATTAACCCTCTTGCTATGCCTGTTTTTGCAATTTTCTTTTGCACAGACTGCATCAGTAAGAGGCACGGTGACTTCAGCAGATAATGGAGAGCCGATCCCAGGCGTAAGTATCCTGGTAAAAGGTACCTCAAAAGGTGCTGTAACTGATCTTGATGGTAAATACACCCTTTCTGTACCATCTGAAGGAAAGATCTTAATTTTTTCATTTATTGGTATGACTACCAAAGAAGTGACTATCGGTGATCAATCGGTTATTGATGTTGCTTTGGTTTCTGACGCTGAAGAATTGTCTGAAGTTGTAGTGACTGCATTGGGTATTGAAAGAGAAGAAAGATCTCTTGGCTATTCTGTTCAGGAAGTGACAGGCGATGAGGTAAGCAAGGCGAAAGAGTCAAGTTTTATCAGTTCTTTATCCGGTAAGGTTGCTGGTCTTAGTATTAAGAAGAGTAATTCCATCGGTGGTTCTGTAAATGCTGTAATCAGAGGATCTAACTCATTTACAGGAAATAACCAAGCTTTGTTCGTTGTAGATGGTATTCCAATTAGTAACTCTAACCTGAACACTTCTGGCCAGATGTCTGGAGGCGGAGGTTATGACTACGGTAACGCTGCTTCTGATATTGATCCTGAAACTATCGAATCAATATCTGTATTGAAAGGTGCTACTGCTGCTGCTCTTTATGGTTCTGATGCTGTAAATGGTGTGATCATGATCACTACTAAAAAAGGATCTAAGAAGAAGAACGGTTTAGGTGTTACATTAAGCCATGCGACCAACTTCAGCATGGTGGATAAAAGCACCTTCCCTAAATACCAAAATAAGTACGGTCAAGGTTATGGTGCTATTTATGGTGAAACTGGCGGATTCTACGATGTAGATGTAAATGGTGATGGAGAGTTAGATCTTGAAGTTCCAGCTGGAGAGGATGCATCTTTTGGAGCTGCTTATGATCCTAATTTGATGGTTTATGGATGGGAATCTTTCTATCCTGAACTGGATACTTATTTGACGCCATCTCCATGGGTAGCCGCTCAAAATGGTCCTGATTATATTTTCCAAACTGGTGTTGGTAACATTACCAATGTTGGTTTAGAAGGTGGAAATGAAAATGGTTCCGTAAGGTTCGGTTATACCAATGATGATCGTTCGGGTATTCTACCAAACAGTAAAATCAAAAGAAATGTAGTAGATATTCATGCCAACTATAAGCTGAGTGATCGATTGTCCATTGACGGAAAAGCTACTTATACCAGAGTAGAAGGTAAGGGTAGATATGGTACGGGATATGATGGAAAGAACGTTGTTCAGGGCTTGCGTCAGTGGTTTGGTACCAATGTGGACCTCAAGGCTCAGGAAGAGGCTTATAATATGACAGGAAAGAACATCACTTGGAACCCTAATGGTTCTGGTGATACGTCTCCTCACTATTTCGATAACCCTTATTGGACATTGTTTGAAAACTATCAGAACGATCAGCGTAACAGGTTCTTTGGTAAATTCCAAGCCAATTACGAAATCACGGATTGGTTGACTGCTATGGCCAGATTTGGTATTGATTCTTATTCTGATCTTCAGGAAGAAAGAATTGCTGTAGGAAGTTTGGATCAATCTGAATACTCTAAATTCCAAAGAACTTTTGAACAGTACAACAGTGACTTCATCTTGTCATTTGATAAAAACTTAAATGAATCATTGTCTTTGACAGGTTTATTAGGTTTTAATATTAGAAATACCCGAGTAAATGCCACAAGAGCATCTACAAATGGAGGATTGGTTGTTCCTGGAATCTATGCCTTGAGCAATTCTGCCAATGCTTTGGAGCCACCTACGGAAAGTGATTATCATATTAGAAAATATGGATACTATGGCCAGTTGACTTTTGGTTATATGGACATGTTATATCTTGATATGACTGGAAGGGTTGACCGTGCTTCTACGTTGCCTACCGGTAATAACAGCTATTTCTACCCTTCTGTGGCAGGTAGCTTTGTGTTCAGTGAATTGATCGAAAGCTCTGCTTTGAGTTTCGGAAAGTTGAGACTTGGATATGCGAGTGTTCGTGGGTCAGGTGATCCGTATAGTGTAATCAACACATTCAGTTCAGCGACTCCATTTGATGGTGTGCCAATGTTCTTTACTCCTGACACTTCTAATAATCCTGATCTTATGCCAGAAAAAACAGACGAAATGGAGATTGGTTTGGAGGTTAACTTCTTGAACAATAGAGTTGGAGCTGACATCTCTTTGTATCAGAAAAGCACGATTGACCAGATCCTTCCTGTTGAAGTTTCTTCAGCTACTGGATTTAACTATAAATATGTGAATGCTGGTGAGATGGAAAACAAAGGGGTTGAGTTAAGTTTATTCGGTGATCCTATCAAAACTCCTGACTTCTCTTGGAGAGTAAATGTTAACTGGGCGAAAAACGTAAATAAGGTAGTATCCCTTTATGAAGGAGGAGAAAACTTGTTGATCTATTCTGCTTGGTCTACTGCGATCAATGCTAGAAAGGGTGAAGCTTATGGTACGATCACTGGTACTAACTATATATTTGATGAGTCTGGCCAGAAAGTAGTAGGTTCTGATGGTAAGTACCTAAGAACTGAATCTACTAATGAAGTGATCGGTAACATCCAGCCTGACTGGGTTGGTGGTATCAACAACACTTTCAAGTACAAAGGCTTATCATTCAGTTTCTTGATTGACATGCAAAAAGGTGGAGACGTGATCAGTTATGATATGGGCTTTGGTAGTGCTACTGGTCTATATGCTGAAACTGCTGCTTTGAATGAGTTGGGTAATCCAATGAGAGACCCTATCACCAATGATGAAACTTCAGGAGGTGTCATTCTTCCAGGTGTCAAAGGAGATGTTGCATTCAATGAGGATGGCAGCTACACAGTTTCTAACTCTGCTCCAAATGATATTAGAGCGAATGCTGGGGATTATTTGACTCCATTTGGATACTATGGTGGTTCTAGCGAGACTGGTACTTATGCTCCAGATGCAGCATTGGTTTATGATGCTTCATTTGTGAAATTGAGAGAGGTTAGCTTGATGTATGATCTACCTACTAGGTTTTTTGACAACCTATTCATCAATCAGGTATCTGTTGGTGGTTTTGGTAGAAACTTGTGGATCATTCACAAAAACCTTCCTTACTCTGATCCTGAGTACAGTGCCAGTTCAGGTAACCTACAAGGTATCCAGAATGGTGCTTTACCAGCCACCAGAGAATTCGGTTTCAACGTAAATGTTAAATTCTAAAACTGAATCACAATGAAAAAGTCATTATTAATATTAGGTATAGCAGCAGCGGGACTATTTTCTTCTTGTGATGAAAATCTTTCCGATCTGAACACGGATCCTAAGAATCCGGTAGAGGTTGAACCAGAAGTGTTGTTTACATATGGACAGTACAACTTGGTAAACCAAATGGTCAACATTGACTATAATAATAACTTGGACAGATTTTGGGCTAACTTTCTAACCCAAACTACATATATCCAAGAATCTAGTTATGATGCGGCCAACAGAGATGTAGGAGGTAGCCTTTGGGACAATATTTATACTGAAACATTGTATGAATTGAAAGAAGCCAAAGACATCATCAAATCTCGTGAGGTTAGTGCAGCATTGGTTCCTCAAAGAGACAACCAATTGGCAATGATTTCTGTAATGGAGGTTTATGCTTATCAGTATCTTGTTGATAACTTTGGTAGCATTCCTTATACGGAAGCTTTGGACGTAACTAATGTTACTCCAGTTTATGATGATGGTGAATTTGTATATGGTGCAATCATCGATAGCTTAGATGTAGCCATAGCAAACCTTGATGAAACTGCAGCTGGATTCAGTGCTTCTTCTGATATTCTTTATGGAGGAGATATCGCAGCATGGAAGAAGTTTGCCAACTCTATCAAGTTGAAAATCGGAATGAGATTGGCTGATTCTAATCCAACAGAGGCAGCTACTTTGGTTTCTGAGGCAGTTGCAGCTGGTGTGTTTGAATCAAATGCAGATAATGCGGTTTACCAATTCAGCAGTTCTCAGCCATATACTAATCCCATCTATGACTATTTTGAAGTAGATAGCAGGGCTTCTGACTTTGTGGTTACTCAATTCTTCATTGATATGTTGGAGGATGTGAATGACCCAAGAATGGATGCTTACTTTGATGATAATATTGAGGCTGGATATGTAGGTGGTAATTATGGTGCGTCAGGTAATGCTTACGCTTCTTTGACACACATTAATCCGGCTATCGCTGAGGCAACATTCCCAGGGACTATTTTGGACTACTCTTTTGTAGCGTTCTCTCTTGCAGAAGCAGTTGAGAGAGATTTTATCTCTGGAAGTGCGGCTGAGTATTACGAAGCAGGTGTTCGTGCATCTTTTGCCACTTGGGGTTTGACAGATGCTGAGGCGACGCTTTATTTGGCGCAACCATCAGTAAACTATCTTACTGCTGCTGGTGATTACAAGCAGAAAATCGGTATGCAAAAGTACATTGCACTTTATAATCAAGGTCATGAAGCTTGGACAGAGGCAAGAAGATTGGATTATCCACAATTGCTAACAGCTGTTTCAAACGGTGTTGCCAACCCGAAAAGGTTGATTTTCCCAACCAATGAGCCATTGATCAACACGACTAACTATACATCAGCTAGTTCGGCCCTTGGAGGAGATAAAACAACTTCAGCCATTTTCTGGGACATGAATTAATCGGAACGCTATTTTAAAATAGTAGGCCAATATATTGGAAAAGTGCTGCATGAATTCATGCAGCACTTTTTTTATGTCTAAACAGTGGCTTTTTTTAAAATTTTCTATGGCTGAATGCATTGTCTTGCCTTATTTAAATCTTTCTCATTATTATGGTGCTAGCTTTTAAATGCCTAACTTGTGCTGTTTTAGAAAACATCTTAATTGAATGTTCGTTTTCATAAATACCACTCGATTGAATTGGCCTGAAGTGGTGAAATAAAAATGAATGTGTGAAGGGAATGGCAGGTCAAGTTTCTTCGAAACACTTTATATAAGATAGTATGAAAGATACAGTAGCTATAAATTACGAACTGGAGAAAAATATGGAGGTGATCAGTCAGCTGGATGCCTTTGTAGGTGAAGCAGTGGATAACACTTTGTTGAATCCAGATGACTGTTGGCAGCCTACAGATTTTCTCCCTGATATGAGTACGCCTGATGCTTTTGATGAGGTGAAAAAGCTTCAAGAGCGTGCTGCTGGAATTCCTGATACGATTATTACTTCTTTGATTGGTAATATGATCACAGAGGAGGCTTTGCCAAGTTATCAAACGTATTTTAATCTCTTGGAAGGTATTAATCCAGAAGGAAGCCTTCTGAGCGACAGGGGTTGGGTAAGATGGTCAAAAGCCTGGACTGCTGAGGAAAACCGCCATGGTGACCTGTTGAATAAGTATCTTTATCTTTCCGGAAGGGCAGATATGCGAAAAGTGGAGCAGACGATTCATAGATTGATCTATAATGGTTTTGACCCTAAATCAGAAAAAGATCCTTTTCAAGCAATCATTTATACTTCATTTCAGGAAAGGGCCACTAAGGTCAGTCATGTCAATACAGGAAAGTTAGCTGATAAAGCAGGAGATACAGTGCTGGCAAGGATATGTAAGCAGATTGCTGGTGACGAAGCACGACATGAAAAGGCTTACAAGTCCTTTATGAAGCGAATCTTTGAAATCGATCCGAATGGTGCCATGCTTGCTTTTGAGAAAATGATGCGAAAGCAGATTGTTATGCCAGCGGTTTTGATGGGCAAAGGAGGTAGCAACCCAACTTTGTTTGATCAGTTTTCTGCCATTACCCAAAAGATTGGTGTTTACACGGGTTGGGATTATGCAAGGATTATTGATCACTTGGTGAAGTTGTGGAAGATTGAGTCTATCACTGGTCTTGAGGGAGCCGCGGCCAAAGCACAAGATTATTTGGCTGGCCTATCAGACAGATACATGAGGTTGGCCGATCGAATGAAAGCTCCAGATGAAATCAGTCTTGCCTGGTTGAAATAGGAAAATAGCATCAATAGAAAATACTAAAAGCTGACAAGAAATTGTTGGCTTTTTCTTTTTTTCAAGGGGCGTTGGATAGGATGTAGGGAAGTTAAAGTAAGAGGCCTTAAAAAGTAAGAATTAAAATGGCCTCTTGAGATTTCGTTTAAACACTTAAAACAAAGTGGAAAAAGTTGCTTAATCACCCTCCTCAAATGTATAACTTATTCAAGTACCAAAAAATACCCCATTTGGGGTATTTTTTGGTTTTTGTGCCATTTGTATATAAAAATATTGTCTTTATCGTTTACTGAACTATTATAAATTGTTTTATAAGTGTTTATTTATCAGTGGCTAATGCTACTTTGATTTGGAAGTAAGAGTATCTTTCTCCAAAATGCTCTTTGATGGGTTTTAAGTAATTATTTTCCTGCCTTCTAGAAAAAAGGCGAATATTCAGCAGATCATCTTTGGAAACAAACTGCTCTGCATCTATTTTTCCAAGCTTAACTAATTTGGTCAGGTGTCCTTCAATAGTAGTAAGTGCCATTTCCCTTGTCTTTGCAATTTGGTAAATGTCCATACCGTCCTGATGGAGTTTTAGTGTCATTTTCTCCGTACTTGAAATCCCGTTTGTTGAAGTGTTTACCGTTTTTTTTGATGAGGTTAATTTTTTTCTTGGTGAAAGCTGATGCTTTTGGACATACTTGGAAATGACAGTTGTGAACTGGCTCCCGTAATTTTCAGACTTAGTTTGTCCAACGCCTGAAATCGTTAAGAAACTATCATTGTTTACGGGCAAGTAAGTAGCCATCTCCACTAAGCTGGCGTCAGAGAAAACCACATAGGGAGGAACGTTTTCTTTTTGGGCTATTTCAAACCGGATAGACTTGAGTTCTTCAAAAAGAGCTTCCTCATAGGCTACTTTTTTGGTTTTTCTAAGCATGGAATTGTCCTGCATGCTTAGCAGTATCTTTTGTTTTTTCTTAAGCTTGGTCCAAGCCAAGGTGGTCAGTTTAAGGGTAGGGAATTGCTGACCTGCCTCAGCAATATAGCCTTCTTGAATCAGTTGTTGCCCTAAAAGCTTCCAAAAGTCTTCAGTTTTGTCTTTGCCAATACCATAAACCGAAAGTTGTTTGTGTTCCTCTTGGACTTTGACAGATTGAGAACCGCGAAGCACTAGAATAGTATAGCCCATACCAAATGATTCCTTAAGTCTTGCGAGTGTGGACAATAACATCTGGGAGGGAATGGTCATGTCTTCTTGGTTCCCTTCAGAAAAGCAAATGTCACAATTGCCACAAGCTTCATCAGTTTGTTCACCAAAATAGCTCATGAGGTATCGTCTTCTGCATTTGCTGCTCTGGCAGAAGTCTTTCATTTTAGTCAGCTTAGTGGCCATAATGGACGCATATTCAGGATTGTCTGGCGTGTCGATCATGCGCTTTAAAGTCATAAAATCGCCATAGCTGTAAAAAAGCAAAGCTTCACTAGGAAGGCCATCTCTTCCTGCTCTTCCGGTTTCTTGATAATACCCTTCGATGTTTTGTGGCATATTCATATGGACCACAAAACGAACATTCGATTTATCGATCCCCATTCCGAAAGCAATGGTAGCGACCATGATTTTTACTTCATCTTTAATGAACTTTTCTTGGTTGGCAGCCCGGGTTTCTCGGTTCAGTCCTGCGTGATAGGGAAGTACGGAAAGTCCGGCTGCTTGAAGCTTTTCGGCGGTATCTTCAACATTTTTCCGAGAAAGGCAATAAATGATGCCTGAGCTCTTTTGGTGATATTCTAAAAACTCTAAAAGTTTTTCAAAGGAATTCCTCTTGGGCGTGACCCTATAAGTGATGTTCGGTCGATCAAAACTGGAAATAAACCATTTGGGATGAATAAGCCCCAGTTTATCTGCTATATCTTTTCGGGTTTGTTTATCTGCTGTGGCTGTAAGGGCTATGAATGGCACCGCAGGAAACTCCTTCCTCAACATGCCAATTTGTAAATAATCAGGTCTAAAATCATGTCCCCATTGTGAAACGCAGTGGGCTTCGTCAATGGCGACAAGTGCTAGCTTGATGTCTTGCAATAACTCGGTCAATGGGAAGGCTCCTCCAAATAATCTTTCTGGGGCGACATAAAGCAGTTTTATTTTGCCAGATTGTATTTCCTGATGAATAAAGCGTTGCTCTGAGGTGCTTTGGGTGGAATTTAAATAAGCAGAAGGAATGCCATTGGCATTAAGGGCGTCCACCTGGTCTTTCATCAGGGCAATGAGGGGGGAAATAACCAATGTAAGCCCTTCATAAACCATTGCCGGAACTTGATAGCAAACCGATTTCCCTCCACCTGTAGGCATCAATACAATAGTGTCTTTGTCGCTTAAAATGGATTTGATAATGGCCTCTTGCTGACCTCTAAAGTTATCGTAACCGTAAAAATTTTTGAGTACCTCTTTTGGAGTCATTAAACTAAACTGTGGATGAAAATTAACACTAAGTTACTCATCTTTTGGTGCAGATGAAATATTGCTACAGTAAAGCTTATGGAGATGAAAGGGGGGTATTTATTAAGAATTAATCCTATCGGTTTGATTGTTTCTGCTTACCTCAAAAATCAGCAAGCCTATAGTTGCATTAGACTGAAGCTGTCTTAGTTGAGGGTTGGGTCGGATTGATATTTATAGAATGAAAATTAGTAAGCAGTTCTGTGTACTTTGGTAATTAAGGTTTGTAAAACCATTTTATTTATTACTGTATTCAAATAGCTTTCTCTTTTCTTCTTTAGAAAGGCTGTCATAACCCTTCTCTGCAATTTTATCTAAAATTTTGTCAATTTCCTCTTGAGTGGTGGCTTGAGATGAGTCTGTTTTTCGATCTTCTTTTTTTAAGGGTTCACTCTTATAGGGAGTATTTTTCTTGCGGTAAGTGACTTTTACATTGGGCCTACCAGAAAACAGGTTCTCAAAAAACTGGCCCACAGCTTGAACTGGTCTGCCTAAGTCTGTTCCTTTTCTCAATAGTGAAATGTAGAAGTAGCCTAACGCTGCCCCGCCCAAATGTGCTAGTTCTCCTCCTGCATTGCTGCCAGTGCTGTTGGCAAATGCCACCACTACATAGAATATGGCAATGTATTTTATCTTTACTGGGCCGAGTAAGATAAGGTGGAAAGTGGTGTCAGGGGTCAGTGTCGCAGCTCCTACAACAATGGCATATACGCCTGCACTTGCTCCCAACATCAATGCGGCATCTCTATGGTTACTGAAATAAGGAGCAAAATTATACATCAAAACGTACAAAAGAGCGCCTGCTATTCCGCCAAGGACATATAGGTTGGTTAGCTTTCTGCTTCCCAAGTATTCTTGAACCAGTAAGCCAAACCAATACAGAAAGAGCATGTTGAATAAAATATGGAAGATGCCCTCATGCAAAAACATATAAGTGATGATGGACCAAGGCTGAAGAATGAAGTGATCCAAGGCAGCTGGCATCATAAAGTAAGAAAGGATCCTGCTATAGAGGGCTTCACCCCCTCCGATAGTCAAGAAAACCCTAAGCACCAGAAAAGCCAAAAATACCAAAATATTAATGGCCAATATCTTATAGAGACTATTGTCTTTATGGTTGAAAGCGTTTTTTAAATAATACCAGAATCCTCCGTACATGATTAATAAAAGCTAGTTCTGTTCTTTTTCCAGAAAGTTACCAAAATCGCACCTATTATTAAACCACTTAAGTGGGCAAAATGTGCCACATTATCTGTAGGGTTATTGACAATCACATTGTAAACCGTGTAGAGCCCATAAAAGAGCACCAAATATTTTGCTTTGATCGGCATCGGGGGGAATAATAGGAATAACTGGGTATTGGGGAAGAGCATTCCAAAGGCGATCAAAATACCAAATAAAGCCCCAGAGGCACCTACCATAGGAATGTTGGACTTATTTTCCCTGACAGCTTGCATGTTGTCTTTAGCTTGCTGAATGTAACTTTCATTTTCAGGAGCTCTGCTAAATTTATCTATAAAGTCATAGATGCTTGACTTGAACATATAGTTGTTATCAGAGACAAACTGATTGAAAATTTCTGGATCTGGATTATTGTAAAAAGATTCAATTTTGTTGTCCAGTTGATGCATTTGGAAGGCCGTGTAGCCTGAATAAAGCACACCGGAGCCGATACCACAAATCATCCATAGTGTTAGGATTTTTTTTGGGCCTAAAAACTGTTCCAATAATGGGCCAAATATAAACAAACCGAACATGTTGCTGAACAAATGCCAGATTCCGGCATGCATAAACATATAGGTCAAAAACTGAAAAGGCATAAACAACCTACTTTCTATATAGTAAAGCGCAAACATGGCCTGCAACTGCGGAATGAAGTAGGTTGCTATAAAGAAAATGCCCACGTTTATCAAGAGCAGGTTTTTGACAACGGGTGTTAGGTTTCTAAACATAGATTATTTTTCAAAAAAACTTCTTATTCTAGTTAAATCAAGTTTGATAAAGGTTTTGTTCCCTGACAAGCCATAATTTGGATTTTGACAGGCAAATAGTTGCCCTACGATGGTTTCCATTTCCTGGCTGTTAAGTTTTGCCCCTTTCTTAATGGAAGATTTTTTGGCCAAAGATCGCGCCAGATTTTCTTTGTTGTCCAAGGAAAGTTCAGATTTAAAATGTTTGAACTGTTCCAAAAGGCCTTCAAAAAGGGCTTTTTCATTATTAATTTGAATGTCTGCAGGGACACCTTTTATCAACAAGGTGTTTTTTCCAAACTCTTCGACCACAAAGCCAAGGTTGGTCAGTTCATCATGAAGATCCATGACGAGAGCAAAGTCTGCTGGACTTACATTGATGCTTTGTGGAAAAAGACATTGCTGGGAGGCGCCTCCCGAATTTTTCAATTGTTTCAGGTACCTTTCATACAAGATGCGCTCATGACTGGCTTGCTGGTCAAGCAATAACATGCCATTGCCGAGCTGAGCAACAATATAACTCATTTCTACTTGAAAAGTTGTTCCTGTATTGGTTTCCTCTTGAGGAAAATGAAGTGCTTGTTCAGGTTGTAAAGCTTCTTTTTCTTCATCATTGGCCTTGCTGGAGAAAGTAAGTGTCTCAATGGAAGGAGAGGAGGCTCCTTCTTTGAATGCGTCTTGACTGAGGTCAGAAGCACTGTTCTTTCCTCCCTCAAAAAGTTTTTCCCAACCTGAAGTATCCTGTTTCTTAAAGGATGGAGAACTGTAGGTCTTATAGCTGTTTTCTCGGCTTACTTCTTCTTTCCTTACTTCGTCGTTTTTCCAGGTTTCTGTAAAATTCACATCTAGGCTAAAATCCAAGGTGGGCACGACATTATGAGCACCCAAAGCCTGCTTTACCCCAGCCCGCACCACAGAATAGATCGTCCTTTCATCATCAAACTTGATTTCGGTTTTGGTGGGGTGGACGTTGATGTCTATGTGGGAAGGATCGATTTCAAGGAAAAGCACATAAAATGGGTGTTGGTCTGAAGCCATTAACCCTTCATAAGCATTGGAAACAGCATGGTTCAGGTAATTGCTTTTGATGAACCTGTTGTTTACAAAGAAGTATTGCTCTCCCCGCGACTTTTTGGCATTTTCAGGCTTGCCAACATAGCCTTTGATCGTCACATGGGGCGTGTCTTCCTCACAAGCCACCAATTGTCCCTGATAGTTCTTCCCAAATATCCCTACTATTCTTTGACTTAGTTTTCCAGGGCTGAGTCTGAACAGTTCCATGTCGTTGTGCGTCAAACTAAAGCTGATTCCAGGATAGGACAGGGCTACCCGTTGAAATTCCTCGACAATGTGCTTCATCTCCACAGGATTGGATTTGAGGAAATTCCTCCTGGCTGGAACATTGAAAAAGAGGTTTTTAACTGCAATGGAAGTGCCTTGGGGGCAGACAACTGGTTCCTGTTTTTTGATTTCAGAACCCTCTATACAGATTTGTGTGCCAAGTTCTTCTCCTTGCGGCCTGGTTTTCATTTCCACTTGGGCCACAGCAGCAATAGATGCCATGGCTTCTCCCCTAAACCCAAAAGTCTTAATGGCAAATAAATCTTCTGAATTCCTGATTTTAGAAGTGGCATGGCGTTCAAAGCTCATTCGGGCGTCTGTAAGACTCATTCCTTTGCCATTGTCAATGACCTGTATAAGCATTTTCCCAGCTTCCTTCACCAAAACATGAACGTCTGAAGCGCCTGCATCTATGGAGTTTTCCAATAATTCTTTTAATGCGGATGCTGGACGCTGAACGACCTCTCCCGCAGCTATTTGATTTGCAATAGCATCAGGAAGAAGTTGAATAATATCACTCATTTCCCCTGCCTTTCAATCTTAGAAAAAATAGCACAGCTGCTATTCCAATACCCACATATAATAAAATATAAAGCACATTTGCTCCCCAATATAAATATCCAGTGATACTTCCAACAAGAAAAAGTAAAATGATCAAACGTAACATCCCAGCGCTACTGAATAAGTCGGATGGTTTGTTTTTAATAGGGCTGCCCTGTGTAAATGCACCTCTGATAGAAGAAGATTTTTGGCTTTTAAAAGCTTCACTGATTTCCTCATCAGAAGAAATAAGCCCATCAGCTTCCAGTTGTCTTTTAATCCTGGAGGTTCTTTGCTCAATTTCTTCTTTGACCGGATCGTAGTGCCTTGGCTTTATGTCAAAGCGCATAGGCCTGGCGGTTCTGAATATAGAGGGAAATTTCATGATGAATTTAGATTCGATTATACCATTAATACGTTAGTAAATATAACGTAGGTTCTGCTCATCACTATTTTGATAGACAGAAGCTTTAATTTTATGTAAGTTTCGCAATTACTCTGAAGAATGGCGGTATACTATACTACACTTACAAAGTTATTTTAAATTTTAAGCAATAAAAATTAAACATTCGCATGATTCAAAAAGTTTGGATGGCCATTATATTGATCATCCTGGAAGTAACTGTTAGCAATGGCTTTCCTAAATTTGATATCCCAAATGATCCTTTTAGCACTCGAGATATTCAGGCCCAAAACAGGTGGGTAGACAGTGTTTTCAATAGCTTATCATTTGAGGAGCGATTAGGTCAACTTTTTATGGTAGCAGCTTACTCCAATAGAGGGGAAGAGCACAAGCGAGCAATCAGCGAGCTTATTAAAGAAGAACAATTGGGTGGATTGATATTTTTTCAGGGGGGACCGGTCAGGCAGGCCAACCTGACCAATTACTATCAATCAATTTCTAAAACCCCACTTTTTATAGCCATGGATGCAGAATGGGGGGTGAGTATGCGACTTGATAGTGTTTTGCAGTTTCCAAAACAGATGACGCTGGGAGCCATTGAGGATGACGAGCTGATATATCAGATGGGTACAGAGATAGCTCATCAGTTTAAGGAGCTGGGAATGCACATCAACTTTGCTCCAGTAGTGGATATCAACTCGAACCCTGATAATCCAGTGATTGGGTATCGGGCTTTCGGAGAGCAAAAGGAAAGAGTGGCCAGGAAGTCTGTGGCCTACATGAAAGGCTTACAGGAGCATGGAGTAATTGCTAACGCCAAACATTTCCCAGGACACGGAGATACGAATTCGGACTCTCATTATACTACCCCGGTAATCATTAAAACGAAAGATCGTATTCAGGAAGTCGACCTTTATCCTTACCGGCAGCTGATCAAAGAAGACCTCATGAGTGTAATGGTAGCTCACTTGCACACACCAAGTTTGGGCACTACCGCTTCTATGCCAACTACCCTTACAAAAGGTGTGGTAACTGATTTGCTGAAAAAAGACCTTGGGTTTAAGGGACTTGTTTTTACAGATGCATTGAATATGAAAGGCGTCAGCAATCTCCACAAACCTGGGGAAGTAGATTTGCTGGCACTTTTGGCTGGGAATGATATTTTATTGTATGCCGAGGATGTACCCAAATCCAAACAGCTTATTCTTCAGGCAGTCGAAGAAGGTAGGATCAGCAAGGAGGAGATTGATGGAAGGATCAGGAAGATTTTGAGAGCTAAATATTGGGCTGGGCTTAGTAAGCCTCAAAAAATCAATACTGAGAAATTGGTAGAGAGGATAAGCACTTATGATACTCAAGCATTGATTGAAAAGTTATATGCCGGATCCATGACCCTTACGGCCAATGAGGAGGGATTTCTGCCTATCCGAAATCAGGATTTGTTAAAGATGGCATCTATTACCCTTGGGGATGGAGGAGATACCTTTCAGAAATATTTGGATAAATATGGTGAATTTCATCATTTCAGGTTAGCCAGAAATAGCAATAACGCTAATTACAGAGCATTAGAAGAAAATCTGAAAGATTACAATACTATCGTAGTAGGTGTGATGAACGTAAGCAACAGTCCCAGAAGAAATTTTGGGATTAAAGAAAGCGATATGTTCTTTATCAAAAACCTCAGTGAAAAGTACAACGTGATCACTGTGCTTTTTGGAAATGCATATGCCGCAAAATACTTGGATGACATGCCCCATGTCCTTGTGGCTTATGAGGAAAATGAATATACTGAAAAATTGGTTCCTCAGGTGATTTTTGGAGCAAGAGGGGTTAATGGAAGCCTTCCTGCTACGGTTAGCAGTTCATTGAAGGCAGGAACTGACCTTTCCTATGAAGCTAAAGATCGCTTAGGTTATAGCAGCCCTGAAACAGTAGGGATGGATAGTCGACAGCTCAACAAAATAGATGATATAATTAATGGGGCCATCAGGAATAAATCCACCCCTGGAGCATGTGTTTTGGTGGCTAAAAATGGAAAAGTTGTGTTTGAAAAGGCGTATGGTTACTTGGATTATGACCGCTCCAAAGTTGTTACTACCGAAACCATTTATGATTTAGCCTCCATTACAAAAGTAATGGCCACAACACAAGCGATCATGTTTTTGAACAGTAGGAACTTGATTGATATCAACAGGCCAATAGGAGATTATTTGTTAGAGCTTAATGGCTCAAACAAGGCCAAGCTGGTGATCAAGGATATTATGACACATGAAGCAGGGCTGCTTCCATGGATTCCCCACTATACTAAAACCATAAATGGAAAGGAATGGGATCAGGCCTATTATAGGAGTCAGCCAGGCCCTGGATTTAATGTGAAAGTTGCCAATGGAATGTATGCTATGGATGCTTTGCCTGATAGTGTTTGGAAGTGGACGGTTGACTCTGAATTGCGAAAACTTCCCTATGGCAAAAAAAAATACGATTATAAATATTCGGATTTGGGCATGTACATGCTTCATCGTTTGGTAGAAAAGATGGTGAATCAACCGATGAATGAGTTTTTGGAGCAGAACTTTTATCAGCCACTGGGCTTATACACATTGACTTATTTACCATTGGAAAAGTTTCCAATAGAAAGAATTGCCCCTACAGAGAATGATTTGATTTTCAGGCATGAAGTGATTCGTGGTACGGTGCATGATCCTGGAGCAGCCATGTATGGGGGGGTTGCTGGTCATGCTGGATTGTTTGGGACAGCGCATGATCTGGCTGTGATGATGCAGATGATGCTGCAGAATGGGCATTACGGAGGTGTGAACCTAATTGACCCAAAAACCGTAAAACAGTTTACGAAACGACAGTCAAAGGAAAGTAGGAGGGCCTGGGGATGGGACAAGCCTGAGCCAGAAATTGATAGAGGAGGATCTGCTGGAAAATTGGCCTCTAAAAACAGTTTTGGGCATACTGGATTCACTGGGACTGCTGTATGGGCAGACCCTGATAATGATTTGATCTATGTGTTCTTATCCAATAGAGTTTATCCCAATGCAAGCAATAATTCTTTGTTGAGGGATAATATCAGAACTGATATTCACGATGTAATTTATCAATCCATTCGGTAGGTTTAGAAAAATTATGCGCATATTGAACAAAAATGAAACCTTAACGGTTATAGCTTCTAAATTTAAAAAAGTAGCTTTTTTTAAGTAAAGAAAACATGAAAATCGGAATTGTCTGTTATCCCACTTTTGGTGGGAGTGGCGTAGTGGCCACAGAATTGGGGAAAGCCCTTGCAAAAGAAGGACATCAGGTTCATTTTGTAACATACAGACAGCCTACCAGGTTGGACTTTTTTAGCGAGAATTTATTCTATCACGAAGTAGATATAAAGAGTTATCCATTATTTGAACATGCACCTTATGAATTGGCCTTGGCCAGTAAAATGGTGAATGTGGTCAAATATGAGGGGTTGGATTTGCTGCATGTCCATTACGCGATTCCTCATGCTTCTGCAGCTTACATGGCCAAGCAGATCTTGAAAAGTCATGGAATTGAAATTCCTGTGGTGACAACCTTACATGGTACTGACATCACTTTGGTGGGGAAAGACCCCAGCTATGAACCAGTGGTTACGTTTAGTATCAACGAGTCAGATGGTGTCACTGCGGTATCAGAAGATTTGAAGAAAGCTACCTATGAGCATTTTGATATAAAGAATGGGATAGAGGTGATTCCAAACTTTATTGATTTGGATCGCTTCAAGAAGCAGAAAAAGGAGCATTTCAAGAGGGCAATATGTCCAAATGACGAAAAGCTACTAGTTCACACCTCCAACTTTAGGAAAGTAAAGCGGGTAGAGGATGTTATTCAAGTGTTTTATGAAGTGCGGAAAGTTGTTCCCTCAAAGCTGTTATTGGTAGGGGATGGACCTGAAAGAGATAAGATGGAGCGCCTTTGTCGAGAGCTGGGGACTTGTGAAGATACTCGATTCTTGGGGAAATTGGAGGCCGTGGAGGAAGTGCTTTCGGTGGCTGATTTGTTTTTGATTCCTTCTGAGAAAGAGAGTTTTGGCTTGGCTGCACTGGAGGCGATGGCCTGTGAGGTCCCTGTATTGTCTTCAAATGCGGGAGGAATCCCTGAATTGAACATTGATGGAGTGACGGGGTTTGCGTGTGATGTTGGGGATATCAAAGGTTTAACTGAAAAGGCCTTACATATTCTTTCCGATAAGAACTTACCAGGGTTCAAAAAAAGAGCTTTGGCCAGGGCAAAAGAATTTGATGTTTCAAACATATTGCCGAGGTATGAGGCATTTTATAAAAAGACCATAGAGAAAACCCTTTCTCTTTCCAAATAGGAGATTTTAATCATTATTTCCTGAAAAGAATATCTCCTTTTGAAATCATTCCGTTAGATTTGTGGGGAATTTTAAAAGTTTCAGCGTAGTTTGCGAATTAAGCTGTTGCTTTTCAGTTGTTTAATTGAAGTAAGAATTAATTAGAAAATAAGAATAGGATGAAGAAAATTGGAAGACTGGAGAGGCCTGATAACAATGGGTCGGCACAAATGTTCCAAAATCCTGTTTTGGAAAGGTTGTCCAGAACACATATAAGTATTCCTATTATCATGTTTTTGGTAATAGGTTCCGTTTCGTTTTACTATGGCTTGACTACTACTACGATTCCAGTTTTGATTGGATTAATAGTAGTGTTGATTGGCCTATTGGCTTTTACCCTTGTGGAGTACTTGATGCACAAGTATTTCTTCCATATGGTACCCAATACAAAATTGAAAGATAAATTACAGTATTCTGTGCATGGTGTACATCATGATTATCCCAAGGACAAAGATCGTTTGGCTATGCCGCCTTTTATCAGTGGCTTATATGCCTGTATCTTTTATTTTGTGTTTACCTTTATTATGGGAGATTATGCTTTCTATTTCTTGCCAGGTTTTTTGATTGGCTATGCTCTGTACCTTGGGGTGCATTATGTGGTTCACGCATTTCAGCCACCCAAGAATTTCTTGAAAATCCTTTGGGTCAACCATGCCATTCATCACTATAAGAATCCTGATGTTGCATTTGGGGTAAGTTCACCTCTTTGGGATGTTATTTTAGGTACAATGCCTAAGAAAGATAAATAAAATTAAAGCCTTCTTCCTTTTGGAGGAAGGCTTTTTTATGGACAAAAATAGATATTTTTGAGCTGTGAAGTTGATCAACCTAAAGTACCTAAATAGATGAAGATCAGTATAATTGGTCTAGGATGGCTCGGCCTTCCCCTAGCGAAATTCCTTATTGAAAAGGGGCATCAGGTAATTGGTAGTACTACTTCAGTAGAGAAGCAAAAGCTGTTAGAGAAAGAAGGAGTTAACGCAGTATGCTTAAAATTGGAGCCTCATCCTGTTGGAAGTGGGTTTCAAAAACTTTTTGATGCTGACCTAGTCATTATCAATATCCCTCCAAAAAGAAGAACTTTACCCGATACATTTCATCCGGAGCAAATCAAATTCCTAAAAGCCCTCATACAACAATCAAATGTAAAATGTGTCATTTATACCAGTGCTACTTCTGTTTATCCAGATGTTAATCGAGAGGTGGATGAAAGAGAAAAATTAATCGGGAAAGAGACAGTAAACATGACATTGTTAGAAGCTGAGAGTATCTTGATCAAAGATAAAAGTTACTCACTTACCATCATTCGCTTAGGGGGATTACTAGGGTTGGACAGAATTCCTGGAAAATATTTTTCAGGAAAGAATAATGTAACGGGACATCCTCCAGTCAATTATATCCACCAAGAGGATGCCGTAAGGCTTATAGAGTTTGTAGTTGCCAATAATTTATGGGATGAGATTTTCAATGGTGTAAGTCCTTTGCATCCTAAAAAGAAAGACGTCTATGAAATGAACGCTAAAGAACTGGGTTTTGATCCACCTGCGAGTTATGATCAAAGCGAGCGTGCTGATTGGAAACAAATTTCTTCTCAAAAAATCCAAGATCAGGGCTTTGTGTTTAAATATGAAGATCCGCTTTCATTCAGTTATACGCCTTGATAAGACATTTTCTTTAGGAAAAATAGATGATTTAATCTTATAATTGATCCATTAGATAACGTATCTACCAAACCACATTTTGAAATCATACAAAAACCAAATTTATTTCAATAAGAATCAACAAAAATGCAAGTATAGTTTTGTGAATGAAAATAAATATAGTTGAAAATCAGATCTATTTGTTTAAGCGAATAAGCAGTTTTATTAAAAATTCATAAGTATCTATATTTGCATATCGAAATAATCAAAACATGGACAAATATTCATACATTTCCAATGCCCATGTAGCTTATATTGATGAGCTATATGAGGATTACAAAAAGGACCCAGAATCAATCGAACCAAGTTGGAAAACATTTTTTGATGGCTTTGACTTTGCCATTACCAAGTTTGGAGAAGACGAAAACGGAGGCGCTGTTTCTTCAACATCGCAAGTGAGTGCAGCACCAAATGGCAATCTAGCGACCAGAGGAACCATGATGGACATGGAGCAATTGCCAAAGGAAATTAAGGTAAGGGCTTTGATCCATGCGTATCGTTCCAGAGCACACTTAAGGTCTAAGACCAATCCAGTAAGAGAAAGAAGGGATAGAAAAGCATTGATCGACCTAGAGGATTTTGGGTTGAGCGAGGCGGATCTAAGTACGGTTTTTCAGGCGGGGAACGAAATTGGTATTGGAGATGCCAAGTTGAGTAAAATCGTAGAAGCCCTCAAAAAGATATATGAAGGTTCGATGGGATTCGAATACTTATATATTCGAGATCCGGAAATGTTGGATTGGTTGAGGCAAAAAATTGAAAAGGAAGCTTTGGCCTTTAATCCTCCAGCTGAGGAGAAGAAGAGAATATTGTCCAAGTTGAATGAAGCGGTTGTCTTCGAAAACTTCTTGCATACCAAATATTTAGGACAAAAGCGATTTTCCCTTGAAGGTGGTGAAAGTACCATCCCATTTTTGGATGCAGTTATCAATAAAGGAGCGGAATTAGGTGCCGAGGAAGTGATGATTGGTATGGCCCATAGAGGTCGATTGAATGTTTTGGCCAATATTATGGGTAAAACCTATGAGCAGATTTTCTCTGAATTTGAAGGAACTGCCAAGCCTGACCTTACCATGGGTGATGGTGATGTGAAGTACCACATGGGATTTTCCAGTGAAATTACCACACCTACCAGCAAGAAGATCAACCTGAAATTAGCTCCTAACCCGTCTCACTTGGAAGCGGTAAATCCAGTAGTGGAAGGGTTTGTAAGAGCAAAAATCGACCATCAGTATGAGGGAAACAAGGATAAGGTGATTCCAATCCTGATTCATGGTGATGCAGCAGTGGCTGGGCAAGGCATTGTTTATGAGGTGACGCAAATGGCTAACCTAAAAGGTTATAACACCGGAGGAACCATTCACTTTGTGATCAATAACCAAGTCGGTTTTACAACAGACTTTGATGATGCAAGAAGCTCAATCTACTGCACCGATGTAGCTAAAATCATAGATGCTCCTGTAATTCACGTCAATGGAGATGATCCGGAAGAAGTGGTGTTTGCGGCAAAACTGGCTGCGGAATTCAGGCAGAAATATAATCAGGATATTTTCATTGATATGGTTTGTTATAGAAGACATGGCCACAATGAGTCTGATGAGCCTAAGTTTACCCAGCCTGAGCTTTATAACATTATATCGAAACATCCTAATCCAAGAGAGATCTATAATAAAAGACTCATGGAAAGAGGAGATGTAGATGCCAAGCTGGCTAAGCAAATGGACAAAGAGTTCCGTCAATTGCTTCAGGACAGATTGAATATGGTGAAAGAAAAGCCACTTCCTTATAATTTCTCACCTTTTGAGCAGGCCTGGAAAGAACTTAGAAAGTCCACTCCTGAGGATTTTGAAAAGTCTCCGGATACCTTTATTTCGGAAGAAGCAGTAAATAAAGTAGCCGAAGCATTGACCACTTTGCCAAAAGGCTTTAAGCCAATTAAGCAGATTGAGGTGCAAATGAAGCAGCGTAAAGACATGTTCTTTAATTCCAAGTCCCTAAACTGGGCAGCTGCTGAATTATTGGCTTATGGCTCTTTGCTACTGGAAGGCAAGACAGTAAGGTTGACCGGACAGGACTGTAGAAGAGGTACTTTCTCTCACAGACATGCTGTGCTTCATGATGCCAATACCAGTAAGTCTTATAATTCTTTAAAAGAATTAAAGGATAATAAAGGCCAATTCCATATTTACAACTCCTTACTTTCTGAATATGCAGTACTGGGCTTTGAATATGGGTATGCTATGGCCAACCCGGATTCATTGACCATCTGGGAGGCGCAGTTTGGTGATTTTGCCAATGGTGCTCAGACGATGATTGACCAGTTTATCAGCTCTGGTGAGTCCAAGTGGCAGAAAATGAATGGGCTTGTGATGTTGTTGCCTCATGGGTATGAGGGACAAGGTCCAGAGCACTCTAATGCTAGGCCAGAAAGGTTCTTGCAGCTTTCTGCTGAGTATAATATGGTGGTAGCCAATATCACTGAACCCTCCAACTTCTTTCATTTATTGAGAAGACAATTGGCTTGGGAGTTTAGAAAACCTTGTATTGTAATGTCTCCTAAATCCTTGTTAAGACACCCTAAAGTGATGTCTCCTGTTGAGGAGTTTACCAAAGGTGGATTTAAAGAAGTTTTGACGGATACTACCGTAAGCGAAAAGGATGTGACCCGAGTAGTACTTTGTTCAGGTAAAATCTATTATGATCTGATAGAGGCAAGGGAAAAGGAAAAAGTGAAAGATGTCGCGATCGTTAGGGTAGAGCAGTTACATCCGCTTCCTAAAAATCAGATTGTTGACGTAGTTAAATCATTCAGCAAGCAGAAAGAAGTGGTTTGGGTACAAGAAGAACCAGAAAACATGGGCTACTGGACCTATATGATGAGGGCTTTGTTCAGGGATTTCCCAATGGAGGTTATTGCTCGAAAGGCAAGTGCTTCTCCAGCAACAGGCTACCATAAGGTGCATGTTGAAGAGCAACAAAATATTATCAATAAAGCAATAAAAATCAAGTAAATCCCCCAAGCCCCAGTCATGTATATGTGCTGGGGCTAGATTTGGGTTTAATTTTATTATTTTAGTTTAATAATCAGAAATTAGCCTTGGACCATAACGGTTTGGGGGGTAAAAAAAATAGCCATGAGTTTAGAAATCAAAGTCCCTGCTGTGGGCGAATCCATTACTGAAGTAACCATAGGCCAATGGTTTAAAAATAGCGGAGACTATGTCGAAATGGACGAAGTGATCTGCGAATTGGAATCAGACAAAGCTACTTTTGAATTGACAGCGGAGGCTGCTGGTGTTTTGACCACCAAGGCTGAAGCTGGTGATACATTGGAAATCGGGGCAGTGATCTGTGAAATAGACACCAATGCATCAGAAGGAGATGCAGCTCCAGCTGAAGAAAGGAAAGAGGAGTCTAAGTCTGCAGAGAAAGCTTCCACTGGTGGAGGAAAAACAGGAGAAGTAAAAGATATGGTTGTCCCTACCGTTGGGGAATCAATCACTGAAGTTACTTTGGCGACTTGGTTGAAGGAAGATGGCGATTTTGTGGAATTGGATGAAATTATAGCGGAAGTAGATTCGGATAAGGCTACTTTCGAATTGCCAGCTGAGGCTCAGGGAATTTTAAGACATGTAGCTGCTGAGGGGGATACGTTGGAGATTGGAGGAATGATTTGTAAGATAGAGGTTGTAGAAGGTGAAGCTCCTTCAGAATCTGGTAGTGAAAGCACCGCGGAGACAACTCCTTCTTCAAATGGAGACAGTTATGCAGCAGGACACGCTTCTCCAGCAGCAGCAAAAATATTGGCAGAAAAGGGTATTGATGCCAAAAATGTGAAAGGAACTGGTAAGGATGGTAGAATTACCAAAGAGGATGCTGAAAAGGCTCAAAAATCTGCTCCTCAACCAGCTGCACCTCAAGCATCAAAAGCACCAGCTAAGGAAACTGCACCTGAAGCACCTAAAGTAGCAGGTGAGAGAAATACGAAGAGGGAAAAAATGACTTCCCTTAGAAAGACCATTTCAAAGCGACTAGTAGCTGCCAAGAATGAAACAGCCATGTTGACCACTTTCAATGAGGTAAACATGAAGCCGATTATGGATCTAAGAAAGCAGTATAAGGAGATGTTTAAGGAAAAGCACAATGTGAACCTTGGCTTTATGTCTTTCTTTACCAAGGCTGTTTGTGTGGCGCTTCAGGAGTGGCCAGCAGTTAATGCGCAAATTGATGGAAATGAATTGGTATACCATGACTTCTGTGATGTATCCATTGCTGTTTCAGCCCCTAAAGGATTAGTAGTTCCGGTAATAAGAAATGCAGAAGCCCTTTCTTTTGACCAAATAGAGAAAGAAGTGGTGAGATTGGCTACCAAAGCCAGGGATGGAAAGTTGACTATTGAAGAGATGACCGGAGGTACTTTTACGATTACCAATGGAGGTATTTTTGGATCCATGATGTCCACACCGATCATCAATCAGCCACAGTCCGCTATTTTAGGAATGCACAATATAGTGGAAAGACCAATGGCAGTGAATGGTGAGGTTAAAATCCTTCCAATGATGTATGTGGCTTTGTCTTATGATCACAGGATTATTGATGGTAGAGAATCCGTAAGCTTCTTGGTTAGGGTGAAGCAATTGCTTGAAGATCCAGCCAGGTTGTTACTAGGAGTATAAAAATAATCAGTACCAAGTTTGAAAACTCAGATATTTAGACTTGGTACTTTTTTAATTCAATGGAGCAATAACCATGGGGCAAGAGCTTAGCGGACTGCTCCCAAATAAATACAAGATATTCACAGACCGGATGGACCATACAAACGAATGGCTTCTGGGACAAAAAAAACAATCATGAAATACGACTTAATCGTAATCGGATCTGGGCCAGGGGGATATGTTGCTGCCATAAGAGGCGCGCAGCTCGGAATGAAAACTGCCATTGTGGAGAAATATCCGACTTTGGGCGGTACTTGCTTAAATGTAGGCTGTATTCCTTCCAAAGCATTGTTGGATTCCACGGAGCATTACCACAATGCTGCCCATACTTTTAAAACTCATGGGATTGACTTGAAAGATTTGAAAGTGAACCTTAAGCAGATGATTGCCCGCAAGGATGATGTGGTCAAACAGAATGTGGATGGGATTCAGTACTTGATGAAAAAAAATAAAATTGATGTTCATCAAGGGCTTGGTTCATTTGTAGATAAAAATACCATCAAAGTGACCAAGGATGATGGGAAATCTGAAGAAATTACCGGTAAGAATATCATTATAGCTACGGGGTCAAAGCCGTCTTCCCTTCCTTTTATTGAAATAGATAAGAAACGCATCATCACTTCTACTGAAGCCTTGAAGATGAAAGAGGTTCCCAAGCACATGATTGTGATTGGTGGTGGTGTTATTGGAATGGAGTTGGGTTCTGTATATGCCCGTATGGGAGCAAAAGTTTCTGTAGTGGAATTTATGGATTCTTTAATCCCTTCCATGGATAAGACCATGGGCAAGGAATTGCAAAAGTCTCTCAAAAAATTAGGTTTTGAATTTTACTTAAAACATAAGGTTACTGCTGTTAAAAACAGTGGAAAAGAAGTGACTGTTACAGCAGAAAACAGCAAAGGTGAGGTGGTTGAAGTGAAAGGTGATTATGTTTTGGTTTCTATTGGTAGAAGACCTTATACGGAAGGACTTAATGCTGAAGCAGCTGGAGTGAAGATCAACGATCGAGGTCAAGTGGAAGTTGATGAGCATTTGAAAACCAGTGTGGATAATATTTATGCCATTGGTGATGTGGTCAAAGGAGCCATGTTGGCCCACAAAGCTGAAGAAGAAGGTGTTTTGGTTGTGGAGCAATTGGCAGGGCAAAAGCCTCACATCAATTATAACCTGATTCCGGGTGTAGTTTACACTTGGCCTGAAGTGGCTGCCGTTGGCCTTACTGAGGAGCAGTTGAAGGAAAAAGGCATTAAATACAAAACAGGTAAATTCCCTTTCATGGCATCTGGTCGAGCAAGGGCCTCTATGGATACTGATGGTTTGGTCAAAGTACTTGCTGATGCCAGTACAGATGAAATATTAGGTGTTCATATGATCGGTCCAAGAACGGCAGATATGATTGCAGAAGCGGTTGTGGCCATGGAATATAGGGCTTCTGCCGAAGATATAGCTAGAATGTCTCATGCTCATCCTACTTATACAGAAGCTTTCAAAGAGGCTTGCTTAGCAGCTACTGAAAATAGAGCATTGCACGTTTAAGCCTAGAAACAATATTAAATAAAACAGCAACCCTAATGTTAAGGTTGCTGTTTTATTTAATGATAGAATTCCAAATATTGGAATTTTTTCTATTTTTTGGACTAAAATATCAGATTATAACTTGAGCTTAGCTTTTTCTTAATAAATAAAAGTTGGAAAATTTTTATATCGTTATTTTTCAAAAAACTTGTTTAAAACGTAATTTAGAAGGTTTTTTTTATCATCAAATCCATTTGAATAATTTACTGCTCATCAGTTGGTTAAAGTTTTTTAGTTTAAAAGTATAGAAATTATTTTTAGTATTATATTTGCACTCATAAACTGAAATAAACTATTCGTACACGAAAAAAAGCAGTTAAAATGAAAAATAAATTATTTGGAGCAGTTTTGGCTTCTATGGCTCTATTGTTTTCTTGTAACCCAGAAGATAATACTCCTCAAGCTGGGAATGACAAAATATTGATTAATACAGATAAAGCGGTTTTAAGCGCTCGATTAAGCCAAACCAATACAGGTGTTGTGGGAATTACTTCTGAGTCTGCAGCGAATGCTAAAAGAGCTAGAATTGGAGTGGAAGAAGAAGGAGAGATAGGTAATCTTCCTTTGGAATTGATCGCTCAGGTAGAAGCGCCAACCTTTGAAGGAAATACTTTACAAGCTACTCATGTGACCATTAATGGAGATTATGCGTATGTAACTTATAATACACAAGGAGCAAAGTACTTGGGTGCTATTGATATTTTTGACATTAGCAATGTATTGAAGCCTGTAATTGTAAGCCAAGCGATTTTTGAAGAAGCTGATTTAAATGCTGTTGATTATGTGGAAGGGAAGTTATACATCGCAGCAGCTGTTGACCAATATGGAAGTTATGGAGTAGATGGTCCTGCTAACTTGATTACAGTTTCTGCTTCTAATGGTCAATTTACTTCAGACTTTGAGTTTTCGACTGTGGATGGTTATGTGGCAACAGATATCAATCATACCAACAATAATGTTGTGATGGTGTCAGGTACTGATGGTAAAGTTACCTTATTTGATAAATCTAATTCAACCATTGTTAGCCAAGTGGATTTTCCTGACTTGAGATCGGTGACCTTTGGGCAAAGTGCCGTTTTCGGTATTGATCAGAACAAGTTGTTTGTTCTTTGTGGTGAAAAGGGAATTAATATTTTAAATCCAGTTTCTTTGGAAACTGAAATTACTATTCCTTTATCTCCTGATTATTCAGGCGCTAAGCGTACCATGGATGTTCATGATGAAGCATTGGTTGTGTCAGAAGGAGCAAATGGAGCTGGTCTTTACAGTACAAGTAATGGAGCTGAGCTGCAGAGGGTGGAAATTCCTGTTGTTTCTGAAGGTCTTCTTACTGAAGAGATAGTAACCAACGCTGTAACCACCAATGAAAAACATTTGTTTATGGCCAATGGTGCAGCAGGGGTGAGTGCTGCGGCATTTGAAGAAGATGGCGTGGAGACATTAGGTGTGTTAGACCTTTTCGGTTCTTCCAACTTTGTGAAAGCCAATGACGAGTACATCTTTGTTGCTTCTGGCTTACAAGGCTTGCAGATCTTGAAAATAAATCTTGCTGAGGAAATCAATGACAATGTTTGTACTGATTTGCCAGCTTATACAGGTAATAGTTGGGTGAATATCAATTCCGGTGAGCCTCAAGGTTATGCTGGTTCATTGGTTGTGGATGGCTTGAATGTAAATGATGATTTTACTTTCTGTGGATCCCTTTCTGTTAAAGGATGGGCCAATGTCAATAGTAATGGTACTTTCAATATGAGAGGTTCATTGGTCATTGGGCAATATGGTCAAGATACTGGTTTACAGATCAATGACACTATGATAATCGAAGGTAGTTTGGTGATCTATGGTAACCTTACGTTGAACAGTGGTGCGAAGCTTGAATTCTTGGGATCAGGCTCATCAGTTACCGTATATGGAAATGTTTGGAATAACGGAGCGACCATTACTGGAGACTATAATGATACAGAAGGAAAGCTTTAAATATAACTGACTTTTAAGTGTTAGCGGCTATTGGAGTTTTTCGATAGCCGCTTTTGTTTTTTGGAACAATTGCCCTTGCTAAAGCAATTATTTAAATTGTGAGATCAGCCTGTATTCATGGGATAATTGCATTATCCCATGATAACTAATGGTTATATACTTCGATTAATATAGGTCGATGGAATGTTTTTTCCTTTTCTTCCTGCTACTTCCAATAATTTACTTAATTTTGCACCAATTTAGCCATAAGTAAAAATCTTATCCAAACCTCTCTAAAGCATGCCTAAAGATAATAGCATTAAACATGTACTGATCATTGGAAGTGGCCCGATCGTAATTGGCCAAGCCTGTGAGTTTGATTATTCTGGTTCTCAAGCGGCCAGGTCCCTAAGGGAAGAGGGTATTACCGTTACCCTTATCAACTCCAACCCGGCAACAATTATGACGGATCCGGTTACGGCAGACAATGTTTACCTGCTTCCGTTGGAGAAAAAATCCATCGTAAAAATCCTGACTGAGCATCCGGATATTGACTGTGTTCTACCTACCATGGGGGGACAGACTGCCTTGAACTTGGCTATAGAAGCTGATCAGGCTGGTATTTGGAAGAAATTTGATGTAAGGATGATTGGTGTTGATATTGACGCCATTGAAACTGCCGAAAACCGCGAGAAATTTAAGGCCTTGATGGAGGAATTAAATGTAGGGGTTTGTATCGGTAGAACTGCTACATCATTTCTTCAAGGTAAGGAAATAGCACAGGAAATTGGTTTCCCATTGGTAATTCGTCCATCCTATACCCTTGGCGGTACTGGTGGTGGATTTGTGGAAAAGGAAGAAGACTTCGAAAAAGCCCTGATGAGTGGCTTGAAAGCCTCTCCTACTCACGAAGTATTGGTAGAGCAGAGTATTCTAGGTTGGAAAGAATATGAGTTGGAGGTACTCAGAGACTCTATTGGGAATATGGTCGTGATTTGTTCCATTGAGAACTTTGACCCAATGGGCGTTCATACCGGAGACTCTATTACTGTAGCTCCTGCAATGACCCTTCCTGATACGGTATATCAGGAAATGAGAAATTTGGCCATTAAGATGATGAATGGTATCGGTAATTTTGCTGGAGGCTGTAATGTTCAGTTCTCTGTAAGTCCCGATAACCAAACCATCATTGGTATTGAAATTAACCCAAGGGTATCCCGTTCATCAGCTTTGGCATCTAAAGCCACTGGTTACCCAATTGCTAAAGTGGCTTCTAAACTGGCCATTGGATATAACTTGGATGAGTTGGAGAACTCCATTACGGGAACAACTTCTGCATTCTTTGAGCCAGCCATTGACTATGTGATCGTAAAGATCCCTCGTTGGAACTTTGATAAATTCAAAGGTTCTGACCGTCGTCTAGGTCTTTCTATGAAAGCTGTGGGTGAAGTGATGGGAATTGGACGTAACTTTCAGGAAGCCTTGCAGAAAGCATGTCAATCACTGGAGATCAAGAGAAATGGTCTTGGTGCAGATGGCAAAGAGTTGAAAAACCAAGAACAGATTCTTTATAGTTTGGAGCATCCAAGTTGGAATCGACTTTTCCATATTTATGATGCCTTCAAATTGGGTATTTCTTTCAGGACTATTTCAGATTTGACAAAAATAGACAAATGGTTCCTGAAACAAATCGAAGAGTTGGTGCACTTGGATATTACTCTAGGAAAGTACACTTTGGATACCATTCCTAAGGATTTGATGATGTTGGCCAAGCATAAAGGCTATGCAGACCGTCAGATTGCTCACCTTTTAGGTTGCTTGGAAAGCGAGGTATTCAATAAGAGAAGGGATGAAATGGGCATCAAGCGTGTCTACAAACTAGTAGATACCTGTGCGGCAGAATTTGAGGCGCAAACTCCATATTATTATTCTACTTTTGGTGAAGAAAACGAATCAACTGCTTCCAATAATAAAAAGGTAATTGTACTGGGCTCTGGGCCTAACCGCGTAGGTCAAGGTATTGAATTTGATTACTCATGTGTGCATGGAGTTTTGGCTGCCAAAGAGTGTGGCTACGAAACCATCATGATTAACTGTAATCCTGAAACAGTCTCCACAGACTTTGATATTGCAGATAAGCTGTATTTTGAGCCTGTTTTCTGGGAGCATATTTATGAGATTATCCTTCACGAGAAACCTGAAGGCGTTATCGTTCAACTTGGTGGTCAGACAGCATTGAAGTTGGCTGAGAAGCTGGAGAAATATGGTGTAAAGATTCTTGGAACGAGTTTCGAAGCACTTGATTTGGCAGAGGATAGAGGAGAATTTTCTAGTTTGCTAAAAGCCAATGACGTTCCTTATCCAGAGTTTGGAACCATTCATAATACTGATGAAGCGCTTGAACTTTGCAAAACCATCGGCTTCCCATTACTGGTAAGACCCTCTTACGTACTGGGTGGTCAAGGGATGAAAATTGTGATCAACGAAAAAGAATTGGAACAGCATGTCGTTGAAGTATTGAAGGACATTCCTGACAATGAGATTTTGTTGGATCACTTCTTGGAAGGAGCTATTGAAGCGGAAGCAGATGCCATTTGTGATGGAGAAAATGTTTATATCATTGGGATCATGCAGCACATTGAACCAGCAGGAATTCACTCTGGTGATTCTTATGCTGTATTACCTCCATACAATTTAGGAGATTTGGTGGTTCGTCAGATAGAGACCTATACTGAGAAAATTGCACTGGCATTGAAAACTGTTGGTTTGATCAATATTCAGTTTGCGATCAAGGATGATAAGGTTTATGTGATTGAAGCAAACCCTAGAGCATCCAGGACTGTTCCATTTATTTGCAAGGCATATCAAGAACCTTATGTGAATTATGCCGTAAAAGTGATGTTGGGAGCCAACAAAGTGACGGACTTTGAATTTAATCCAGTGAAAAAAGGTTATGCTATCAAAGAGCCGGTGTTCTCTTTCCATAAGTTCCCTAATGTAAATAAAGAGTTGGGACCTGAGATGAAATCAACTGGTGAGGCCATTTATTTCATAGATGATTTGATGGATGATTACTTCCTGAAGATTTACTCAGAGAGAAACCTTTATCTAAGTAGATAATTTGAATAAAAATAAAATTCGCTTTGAAGTATATAATATTAATTCTTTGTATTGGGTGGCTATTTGGCCAGCTTGTTAGGTATTTTCTTCGTTCCAAGTTGGGACAATTTGCCCAGCAGGTAAAAGCTGCCGCTCGTGAAGAGGAAAGGGCACAACGTAGGTCAAAAGATGAAGGAGAAATTCATGTAGACTATGTGCCCAAGCATTACCAAGAAAGAAGCAATAAGGATATTCGAGGCGGAGAATATGTGGATTATGAAGAAGTAAAAGACTGATTCTCGTATTCAGCCAATTATTTAAAGAGCTCCATTTTTGGAGCTCTTTTTTTATTTTGTAATTGGTGGATTTTGGGCTAAAAAATATTATAATGCGTAATTATTACGAACTAATATTTACAATAAACCCCATGATATGATTAGAAAAATTTACGCACTGATTTTTACACTTATTTTTTCTGTAATAGGCCTTGCTTCAGTTTATGCACAGGGATGTGTCGCTATTCGGGGCTTTGCAGGGTGTAATGGCCAAGTAGGTTCTGATTCGTTCTTGCCCAAGGGAGAATGGCTAGTAAATGGAAATTTTAGGTATTTTCATTCATTTAGGCACTTTAGGGGAGAAGAAGAGGAAACCAATCGGGTAGAAGAAGGCACGGAAGTAATCAATGATTCATATTTCTTTGATGTTTCTGTATCATATGGAATTAGCGATCGGTGGTATGGAACCTTGGTTTTGCCATTGGTGTACCATGAGCGCTCTTCCATGTACGAGCATGGAGGTAATCCTCCAAATGGTTTGGGAGATAGGCACAAGACGTTTTCAAGTGGTTTGGGAGATGTCAGAATGAGCGCTTCCTATTGGGTGATGAATCCAGTTAAAAATCCTAAGGGGAACTTATCTGTAGGTTTGGGAATGAAATTTCCAACAGGTGATTATGGTGCCACAGACTCATTTTACAATCAGGGAGAAAATAGAGATGAGACTTTAGAGCTTACCGTGGACCAGTCTATACAGCCAGGAGATGGTGGTTTTGGAGCCACATTGGAATTGCAGGCTTATAGAATGCTGTCTCATCATTTTATGCTTAATGGAAATTTCTTTTACTTAGCCAATCCAAGAGAAACAAATGGGGAATCTGCAAGAAACAGAGGTACTGAATTTTCTGTTCCAGACCAGTATGCCATTAGAGCTGGGGCAACATATGTGTCTTCTGTGCCAGGCTTGAGTTTTTATTTAGGCGGCCGTCATGAGTGTATTCCCGTGTATGATCTGATTGGCGGAAGTGATGGATTTAGAAGGCCAGGCTATGTTACATCTATTGAGCCAGGTGTCAATTACGGTAAAGGGGCATTTGCTGTAAATGTTAATGTGCCCGTTGCTTTAAAAAGAAATAGGACAAGAAGTTATTTGGATATAGAGGGTTCTACTCCGGATAATTACAGGCATGGGGATGCAGCTTTTGCAGATTACCTGATTAATATCGGCTTTGCCTGGAAGATATCGAAAAAGGTTTCAGAACCGTTTCATACTATGTAGAGATAGAAAAGGGAGCTTCAATTTAGCTCCCTTTTCTATTATCAATCAATTATTTGCCACCATTGGCTTTGAGGTCATTGAGGCAATTTTCATCTAAGGTAGGAATGCCATTATCCACTGAAGAAAATATACTTCTCGTTTCGACTTCCCAGTACATCAAGCAGTCTTCATTATCGCAATGTTTAAGGTTTTCTCCGTCTTCATGGTCGGAGACCATTCCCGACCCTAAATTTACTAAACCCATTAAATGACCCAATTCATGCTCAAGGACAGTAGTTTCTAAATTCGATTTGCTGGGTCTTCCAAAACTCCCAGAGTTTTCTTTTAATCTTTTTCCCAACAGAGCGATAGAGGTGTTTCTATGAGCAAATCCGAGACTTGCTTCTGTGTCACTGTCTTGGTCAAAATAGCCATCTAAGACCAAGATATACATCCCCAGTTTATCTCCAGTATTATAAGCTGTTCGGTTATTATCTTCTATTTCACGGATTTCAGTAAGGCTATAATCATCTTGCCCCACTGTAGGTATGGATGATATTTTGAGGGTGATTCCAAGTGGTTTATTTATTAATGGGGTAATCCAGTCTGTAATTTTAGTAATGGTGGTTTCACTTAATGGATACCCTTCCATATATTGGATTTCCAATTCAAGGCTTTGGAACTTTGAGGAAGATAATATTTCATTTGCAGAAACACCTGGGGATCTTTTGGCTGCTTTTATACTTTCTAAGCGCTCATCTACTTCAGAGTCTTTGAAACAAGAGGTGGCAAAGAATATTAGACCCAGTAGAAATATTGAACGGATAAAATGGATGTAATATTTTTCAAATAATTTATTTTGCATTTTGAATCTAAATTAATTCATTTAAAATAAATATAATCTGGTTAAAAGCAAAACACCAGCCAAAAAACGATTTTGCCAATAAGTTTAGTTGCCAGGTTGTGTTATAGGGGATTGTTGTTCAAGGCTTTTCTTAGCGAGGATGATCAATACCAATGATAGTATAAATAACACCGCGGCGATGATAGCAAGAACATAGGCTTGGTCTTCGAAATTTTTCCATGCAAATATACCTAAGGAAGTCAATGTAACTGTAAACATAAAGAACATAGGGATGATCACAAACGTGGCGTTGACATTGGTCTTGATTAACCAAACCGCAACAGCCAATAATGCAAGTGCGGCCAAAAGCTGATTGGCTGAGCCAAAAATAGGCCATAACGTAGTAAAGCCTCCAGAGCGAATTAATAAAATTGATAGAATGACCACAATACCAGTGCTAATAAACCTATTCTGGGAAAGTGATTTTCCGACTGGGTGCTCTATCCCTTCAAAAAATTCTTGAAGGGTAAATCGGGCTAATCTGGTGCAAGTGTCAAGTGTGGTCAATGCAAAAGCTGAAACGGTCAATGCCACAAAGCTAATGGCAAGACTTTCGGGTATTCCGAGGCTTGCCATCATACTTCCCAAACCATTTGAAAACAATGTGACTGGCCCTAAAGCGGAAAGGCTACTGGTATAGTCTTCACGGCTTAAGATAATTACAGCCCCAACTGAAATTATGGCGAGAAATGATTCAATCAGCATTCCTCCAAAGCCTACAATTTTTACATCTTCTTCTTTGTCAATTTGCTTTGAAGTAGTGCCGGATGCTACAAGGGAGTGAAATCCACTAATGGCACCACAAGCAATAGTGACAAAAAGAACAGGGAATAAATACCCTAGATTTTCTGAAGATAAGTGAACATGCGTGTCCATCTCAATGGTCGGGTTAGCATACAAGACTCCTACTACCGCTAAAATAATCAGCCCATATAGCAAAAAGCTATTTAGGTAATCCCGAGGTTGTAAGAGCAATGAAACAGGTGTGACAGAGGCAATAAAGGCGTAAGCCAATAATAGATAGAGCCAAATTTGGTAATCAAGTTCAAAGGGGATTTGTGTGCCTAAATAGACGAAATAATACATCAGAATGATTCCAATAATGGATACTATTGTAAACAAACTTTTTTTGTGGGCGATCCTTTTATTTAGAAACCCAAAAACTACAGCGAGTAAAATAAACAGTATAGAAGCGGAAGCGACGCCGGGATTATTAATAAAGGTTTTGGCGATAATGTCTGCAAAAACGGCTATGACAAGGATCAGTGTTGAAAAGCTAAAGATCATGAATAGTTGCTTTCCTTTTTGCCCAATGGTGTTTTTGATGATGGTTCCAATTGACTTTCCTTCGTTTCTTATGGAGGCGACCATACTCCCCAAGTCATGGACAGCCCCAAAGAAAATCCCACCAACCAATATCCAGATCACTGCCGGAATCCATCCGAAGGTTACTGCTATGATTGGTCCTACAATTGGGCCAGCCCCGGCGATGGAAGCAAAGTGATGGCCGAGTACTACAATTGGTCTGCTGGGAACGTAGTCTACTCCATCCTTAAACTTGTGCGCAGGAGTTTTCCTTTGATTATTTATTCCAAATTTTTTGAATACAAACTTACCGTAAAGAAAATAGGCAGCTATCAATATGGCTCCAGCAATTAAGAGTAGTGGGCTAAGTGTCATTTTGGATTTAAGATTACTTGTCTGTATATTATAACGTACCTAGTGTTACTTTATACTTAAACTTTTGCTTTAGGTATTAATTGACAAATGTAATTATTCTCTATGACCTCTCCATATATTTCTTGACAGGAGAGTTTTTCGAGTATCTCTTAGAGTAATAAACTCAAAAAAACCTTGCTTATTCATTGGTCACTTAAACTCCATTCAAATGAATGACAAGATATTATTTGTCCTGATTACGATTGCAGCACTTGTAATTAGCCATGTGTTAGTATGGCTTGTGTTTAAAATTTTGAGGAAATTTTTGTTTAAACCTCATTCCCATTCTGGAAAGAAAGCCATTCAAAAATTTTCCCAAGCTGTAAAGTGGGGGCTTTTTTTTGTGCTTTTCCCCTTTGTTGAACCTAGGGTTTCTCCAGAAGAATGGAGGTTTTTAAGTGAGATGAGAATTTTTAAAATTCTCTTTATCATCAACCTTTCGTGGATATTGTTGGAGTTTGTCAATGTCTTGAAGTATTACTTTGTGGAACACTTGTCCTTCGACAAGCAGGATAACCTAAAGGAGAGAAGGATGATCACTCAAATTAGTTTTGTTCAAAAGCTAGTGGCCGTGGTGATTATTATTATAGCCGCTGCAGCAATTTTAATGAGTTTTGATCAGGCAAGAGAAATAGGGCAAGGCCTGTTGGCATCAGCAGGAGTGGCTGGTATCATCATTGGTTTAGCTGCCCAAAAGTCCATAGCCAATTTGTTGGCGGGGTTCCAGATAGCATTTACCCAGCCTATCCGTATTGATGATGTAGTGGTGGTGGAAGGAGAGTGGGGCAAGATTGAGGAGATAAATTTAACTTATGTGGTGGTGTGTATTTGGGATCAACGTCGATTGGTACTTCCTATTTATTATTTTTTGGAGAATCCTTTTCAAAATTGGACCAGAACAACTGCTGACATTTGGGGAACGGTATTTATTTATGTTGACCATACCATCCCTATTTCTGATCTCAAGGACAAACTGAAGGAGCTATTGGAGAGTACAGATTTGTGGGATGGCAAAGTGCAGGTACTTCAGGTGACGGACATAAAGGAAACAACAATAGAACTAAGGTGTCTAATGAGTGCCCGTGATAGCCCCTCTGCTTTTGACTTAAGGTGTTTTATCCGGGAACAAATGATTATCTATATCCAAGAGAAATATCCAAGTTCATTGCCTAAAACAAGGGTTTTGATGGACAAAGAGAAGGATGAATCGAGCGATTAAATGTATAGGTAAATACGAGAAAGCGACAATTCATTTTATTTAACGGATATTCCATATAAATTTGTAGTCCCTGAAAAGAAATTTTCAGCCTTAAAACTACTATATATGGCTTGGTTTAAGAGAAAAGACGCAGGAATCAAAACCTCAACAAAGGAGAAAAAAGACGCGCCAGACGGTCTTTGGTTCAAAACTCCAAAAGGAAATATCATTCATACAAGAGAGTTAAAGAACAACGCTTTTGTTTGTCCAGATGATGACTTTCATGTAAAAATTGGCTCAAAGGAGTACTTTGAGATTTTGTTTGATAACAATGAGTTTGAGGAATTGGATGCTGAAATGACTTCAGGTGATCCCTTGAACTTTGTTGATAGCAAACCTTATACTTCCAGAATAGAAGCAACAATCAGTAAAACTGGCCTCAAGGATGCCGTTCGCTCAGCTCATGGTAAAATGAACGGATTGGACATCGTAGTGGCTTGTATGGATTTTGGCTTTATTGGTGGTTCTATGGGGTCTGTTGTTGGCGAGAAAATTGCAAGGGCGATTGATTATTCATTGAAGAACAAGATGCCTTTCCTTATGATATCCAAATCAGGAGGTGCCCGCATGATGGAAGCAGGTTTTAGCTTGATGCAAATGGCCAAGACTTCTGCAAAATTGGCCTTGTTGGACGAAGCAAAAATCCCTTATATTTCACTATTGACTGATCCAACAACAGGCGGGGTGACTGCTTCTTATGCGATGTTGGGAGATTTTAATATATCTGAACCTGGAGCACTAATTGGGTTCGCGGGGCCAAGGGTTATTCGTGAGACCATTGGTAAGGATCTTCCTAAAGGTTTCCAAAGTGCGGAATTTGTTCAGGAGCATGGCTTTTTGGACTTTATCGTAGATAGACGTCAATTAAAGAATAGGCTGACTACATTGTTAAACCTATTGAATAACTAATGAGTTATAGCGGTAATTAAGTTTAAAAATTACCCGAACGGTCGTCGATTTTAGGGAATAATAAATATATTTGTACTCCTCAAATGAGGCGCTTTATATACTGAAAGAGAACTAGAAAAAGCATTATTAAATGAGTTCAGTAATCATTACTTCAATTGTAGCATTTACTTTGATTATTTTGCTACTTGTTTTCATTCTGCTGTTTGCCCAGTCTAAGCTTGTGGCTTCAGGAGATGTGAAAATCATTATTAATGGAGATGAAGCTAATCCGCTTACTGCTTCTGCAGGCTCCACCTTACTCTCTACCCTTGGTGCAAAGAAAATCTTCCTTCCTTCCGCTTGCGGTGGTGGTGGTACTTGTGCCATGTGCAAATGTACGGTAGAAGATGGTGGAGGAGAGGTCCTTCCAACTGAAGTTGGCCACCTTAGCCGTTCTGAGCAGCAAAGCAATGTTAGACTTTCATGCCAGGTAAAAGTAAAACAGGATATGAGAATCCGTATTCCAGAAGAAATCTTCGGTATCAAGAAGTGGGAATGCGAAGTAGTCTCTAACTATAACGTATCCACATTCATCAAAGAATTTGTGGTGAAGCTTCCAGAAGGAGAGACCTTGGATTTTGAATCTGGTGGATATATACAAATCGATGTTCCTGCGATTACTGTAAACTTTAAAGATATAGACATCACTCCACATCCAGAATTGGGTCACCCAGCGGATGTGTACCAAAGTGACTGGGACAAATTTGGTCTTTGGTCATTGGTGATGAAAAATGACGAAGAGCTTTTCAGAGCCTACTCTATGGCCAACCACCCAGCTGAAGGTAATATTGTGATGTTGACCATCCGTATTGCTACTCCGCCTTGGGATAGGGCCAATAATAAATGGATGGATGTTAATCCTGGTGTTTGTTCATCTTATGTGTTCTCTCGTAAGAAAGGAGATAAAGTAACTATTTCAGGTCCTTATGGTGAGTTCCATATCAACCCTACCCAAAGAGAAATGATCTACATTGGTGGTGGTGCAGGTATGGCTCCGTTGAGATCTCACATCTTCCACTTGTTCCACACGGAAAAAACGGATAGAAAAGTTTCTTACTGGTACGGTGGACGTTCTAAAAAGGAGCTATTCTATGTTCCTCATTTTAGAGATATCGAAAAAGATTTCCCTAACTTCAACTTCAATATTGGTCTCTCTGAGCCACTTCCTGAAGATAATTGGAAGATCAAAAAGTCATTGGACGACAAAGAAGGTGACGGATATGTTGGATTTATCCACCAAGTACTTTATGATAACTACTTGAAAGATCATCCTGAGCCAGATGAAGTAGAATACTATCTTTGTGGGCCTCCATTGATGAACTCAGCTGTTTTGAAGCTGTTGGATGACATGGGTGTTCCAAAAGAAAATATCAGATTTGACGACTTCGGTGGTTAAATGAAAAGGGTCCTGCAAAAGCAGGACTTTTTTATTACCCTCATTTTTTTTGCTTATTTTTGAATACTGAGTTTGCACATTATTCACCTTAGATTTCCAAGGGGAGATTGGACACCCAATTATGATGGAATAGGGTTCAGTCTTCCAAAACAACCTTATATGGACTTTAATATATTCTTTGATCCTGTACCTGAGAGCATCACCCAAAAAAATTATGCTCATAATACTTTCTTTAAGCACATTAATTACCATGGTGAACTGTTTCCTGATTTACAGGGGGTTCAGATTGCGATCATTGGCTTAGAGGAATCCAGGGGTATGGAAGAGAATGAGACGGTAGACCAAGCAGCGCATGAAGTTCGTAGGAAGCTGTATAAATTAAAGAAAGGACAATCCCATTATAAAATAGTTGACTTAGGGAATTTGAGAAACGGAATGGATCTTAAAGAGACCTATTTGCGCATCCAAATGGTAGGAGAAGAGTTGATGAGGCAACAGATTTTGCCTATTTATATTGGTGGCTCTCACGATCTCGATTTTGGTCAATACCTTTCTTATGAGGGAATGAAGAAGTTAGTAAGTATGTTGACTGTGGATGCCAAAGTTGATATGGAAGATGAAGGAACTCCTTATGAGGTTCATTCTCAAGATATCATATTGCACCAGCCCAATTTTCTTTTCAACTATACCCAGTTAGCTTATCAGAGTTTTTTGACTGATCATGATCTGGTTAATGTCATGGAAAAATTGTATTTTGATCATGTAAGGCTGGGCCAGTTAAGGGACAATTTTAAAGAGATTGAGCCTTTGATCAGAAATGCAGACTTATTGAGTTTTGATGTATGTTCCATTCAGTCTGCTGACGCTCCTGGTGCTGCAGATGCGCAACCCTTCGGTTTGACAGCTGAAGAAGCTTGCCAGATATGCTGGTTTGCTGGAATGAACGAGAAGCTCAGTTCAGTGGGGCTGTATGGTTATCAACCTTTTTTTGATGACCAAAGGTTTAAAACCGCATCTGTCATGGCTACCATGGTTTGGTATTTTATTGAAGGATTTTATCATAGGAAGGACAGTCTTTCGTTTAAGAGCAATGATTATACAAAGTATACTGTGTCTTTGGATTCTAAACCGTCCACTATCATTTTCTATAAAAGTAAACTGAGCGGGAAGTGGTGGATGGAAGTTCCGCAAGGTAGCAGGGAGAAATTTGAAAGGGATACGATAATTCCTTGTAGTTATCAGGATTACCAAACTGCCCAACGTGGTGAAATACCTGAAAGATGGATCAATGCCCAGCTTAAATTGTACTGAGCATGAAGACATATACCAAGCAACAATTGGCGTTGCGAAATGGGCAGGACAGACCAGAGATTTGGGTGGCATATAAGGGAAAGATATATGATGTAAGCCAGTCCAGACTTTGGAAGAATGGTAAACATTATGAGCACTGGGCAGGGCAGGATTTAACCGATGAATTGCCAGATGCCCCACATAATGAAAATGTTTTTGACAAATTTGAACCCATAGGTCAATTGTTGTAACACGATGATATTAATAGCAGATAGCGGATCGAGCAAAACGGATTGGAGAGGCATTGACCAGAAAGGGAATGTCACTCAATTTAGAGGGGTTGGATTTAACCCTTACTATCAATCTCCTGAAGAGATGGCTACAGAGTTAAGTGATGAATTTTTGCTCAATCTCAAAGAAGAGGTGCTCTCTATTTATTACTATGGCGCTGGATGTTCCTCTGATATTAATAAAAGGAGTGTAAGCCAGGCGCTACAACATATTTTTAGAAAGGCGAACATTATGGTAGACCATGATCTATTGGCGGCAGCTAGGGCTACCTGTGGGCATGAAGCAGGGATAGCTTGTATTTTAGGTACAGGGTCTAATAGCTGCGATTATGACGGTTATGATATTATCAACAGCCGACCCTCTCCGGGTTTTGTATTAGGTGATGAGGGAGGAGGATCTTATGTAGGAAAGAAGTTTTTGCAAGACTTTATCCATGATGAAATGCCTAGTAATATTAGGCAGGAAACCATGAGCTATTTCAACCTGGATATTCAGTCTATTCAGGAAAATGTTTACAAGAAGCCTTTTCCGGGAAGATATCTTGCAAGCTTTTGCAGATTCATCACAGAACATGTATCAGATCCATACTGTTATATGCTATATTATAATGCTTTTAGGGATTTTTTTAAAAAGCATGTGATGAAGTATCCTCATTTTGAAAAAAAGAAAGTAAGCTTTGTTGGCTCAGTAGCTTATTATAATAGTGATATCCTAAGAAAGGCAGCCAATGATTTTGGGATATCCGTTAATTTAATTCTAGAAAGCCCCATAGCGGGATTGACATTATACCACAAAAACGAAAAATGAGAACGACCGAAAGTAGCTCTAATTACGATAATTTGGAGGCAATGAGTGTTGAGGAATTGATTGCCAATATTAATAGGGAAGACCAGACAGTACCCCAAGCTGTCAATAAAGTCTTACCTGAAATTGAAAGGCTAATAGAGCAGATCTTGGCTAAGATGAAACAAGGTGGGAGATTGTTTTATATAGGAGCGGGAACTAGTGGAAGATTAGGGATCTTGGATGCATCCGAGTGTCCTCCGACATATGGGGTTTCCCATGATATGGTTATTGGTTTAATTGCTGGGGGAGATTCTGCAATACGTATGGCTGTTGAAAATGCGGAGGATGATCCAAAGCAAGCTTGGCTTGATTTGAAGGCTAATGGTATCAATAAGTTGGATACGGTCATTGGAATTGCGGCTTCAGGAACCACTCCTTACGTGATAGGTGGAGTAAAGACAGCCAAGGAAAATGGTTTGCTTACAGGCTGTATTACCTGTAATGCTGGTTCTCCATTGGCAGCGTCAGTGGAATATCCCATAGAGGTAGTGGTGGGGCCTGAGTTTGTGACCGGAAGTACCAGGATGAAAGCAGGGACAGCCCAGAAGTTGGTGCTAAATATGATTTCTACTGCTGTGATGATCAAGTTGGGAAAGGTTAAAGGTAACAAAATGGTCAATATGCAGCTTTCCAATAAAAAATTGGTGGAAAGAGGTACTCGAATGATCATGGAGGCAACTGGTCTGGAAGAGAATCCAGCTAAAGAAAGGCTGTTGAAGTTTGGTTCGGTAAGAGCAGCTTTGGATGATTGGGAAAGTAGTATATAATTAAATCAAAAAGGCTCCTACTGGAGCCTTTTTGATTTAATTTAGAGAGGTCATTTATGATTTATAAAATAGACTAAAGCAAATCTAAAAACAGTCTGTCCATGTTTCTGGGCTTGGTATTTAAACTCTGGATTAAATGCGAAGCTGTCTGTAAACTTTAAGACTCCGCCAACTCCAATGTTTGCGCCAGCATTACTTGATTTCACATCGCCAAAAATATCATCTGAAAAAGATATCCAATTATTGGAAAACCCCACTAGGCCATACCATTGTAATATGTCCTTTGTGAAATAATAGCGAGCGTCAATGTTTAAATTACTTGCATTTCCTCTTTCAGGGAAATAGATGCTATAATTAGGGGCCACTGAAACCTGATCCGTAATCAAATATTCACCACCAAAGTTCAAACCAAACGCTTCAACATAGAAGTTATAATCAGCTCCTAACTGTAATCTTACATCCCGTGCGGATTGGGCCTGTAAAAATGATACAGACAATGAAAATAGGCCAAGTAATAATAGTTTTTTCATGCTGGTAAAAGTTTTGATTTCAGAATGATATTAAGGTAAAAAATAGACCAGTGCCAATCTAAATACAGCTTGACCACCACTTTGTGCTTGGTATTTCAATTCTGGGTTAAACGCTAAATTATCTGCAAATTTAAGAACACCGCCGGCACCAATATTTGCGCCTGCTCTACTTTCTTTGGCGGTAACGCCCATAAAATCTACTGACCACCAGTTGTTTGTAAATCCTACTAGGCCATACCACTGAAGTAAGTCACGGGTAAAGTAATATCTTGCGTCGATGTTGAGCGTGCTGGCATTTCCCCTTTCTGGAAAATAGATGGTAAAGTTTGGTGCGGCAGAAATCTGATCGGTGATTAAATATTCTCCACCAAAATTTAATCCAAAAGCTTCTGTATCAAAACCAAAATCGCCTCCAAATTGTAATCTAACATCTCCTACGGATTGGGCCTGTGCAAAAGATACGGTCAATGCAAATAGGCCAAGTAATAATAGTTTTTTCATGGTAATAAAAGTTTAAAAGTTTTGATTTAAGAAAACACAAAAACTGAACCAAGGTTTTTGTTAAATAGCTTGGGCTTTATTCTTTTTCCATAAAAGGATGAAAAAAATAAAAGGTTAATGACTCAAAATTAGTTTAGATGCTGGCGACTTCATTTTTATTGGCCAACTGCCCACAAGCTGCATCTATGTCCTGCCCCCTGGATTTTCTTACTTTGGCGATGATGCCTTGGGATTCAAGAATACGGACATACATGTCAACAGCTTCCTGAGAGGCTTGACGGAATTCGCCTTCGTCAATGGGGTTGTATTGAATGATATTTACTTTTGAAGGGATGTGTTTGCAAAATTTTGCCAAGGCCTTTGCGTGTGCCTCGTCATCATTGACACCATCCCAGATCACATATTCGTAAGTGACCTTACTTTTCGTTTTATAATACCAATATTTTAAAGCCTCTGCTAGTTCTTCCAAGGGGCTTTTGTCATTGATAGGCATCAGTCTGCTTCTTGTCTCATTGATGGCAGAATGTAGAGAAATAGCGAGGTTAAATTTTACTTCATCATCAGCCATTTTTTTGATCATCTTAGGGATGCCTACGGTGGATAGTGTGATTCTCCTTGGTGCCATGCCTAGTCCCTCTGGTGAAGTGATTTTATCTATGGCTTCAATTACATTAGCGTAGTTAAGCAATGGTTCTCCCATGCCCATAAAAACAATATTGGTAAGTGGGCGCTGAAAATAGGTGTCAGCTTCTTCTTTGATCGCAACTACCTGATCATAAATTTCATCAGGGTTAAGGTTTCTCATACGTTTTAGCCTTGCTGTTGCGCAGAAGTTGCAGTCGAGGCTACAGCCTACTTGGGAGGAAACGCAAGCGGTAATCCTTTTGCTCGTAGGGATCAAAACTGATTCGACGATCTTGTCATCAAATAACTTGACCGCATTCTTAATGGTGCCATCGGTGGAATGCTGCATCAGGTCAACCTTTACATGGTTGATGGTGAAGTTCTCCTTCAGCATTTCACGGGTGGGAAGGGAGATATTGGTCATGTCATCAAAGTTCTTCAATGACTTGCTCCATAGCCAGTCATAAACTTGTTTGGCCCTGAATTTTTTATCTCCTACAGAAAGAAAGAAATCCTGAAGCTCTTCAAGACTGAATTTTCTAATATCCTTTTTCTCACCCTTGCTCATGATGCAAAGGTAGGAAAATGTATTGAGTTATAAACAGTATGTGAATGGACAAAGCGGCTTAAGTTTCTTTGAATCTTGCAATTTTACTGTCAAAAAGTCCTGAAAATTAATTTTTCAGGTTTTAGTTCGGTCATTTTTTCCGAAAATGGATCGGATTAGCTTTTGGTGCTTCTTTTGATTAAAGTATTCTCGAGCAGTTTGCTCAGATAAAAATTTGAAAAAAAAAGATAGATATAAAATGGATTTCAAACAATTTACCATCAAATCACAAGAGGCTGTTCAGAAGGCAGCGGAGTTGTGCATGGCTGAGCAGCAGCAAGCCATAGAACCAGCTCACTTGCTAAAGGGTATTTTATCTGAGGATGAGAGTGTGGTGGATTTCGTTTTCAAAAAATTGGGTGTAAACCAAAAAATGGTGACTCAAAAATTGGAAGAAATCATCAACTCTTACCCAAAAGTTAGTGGACAACAACCCTATCTTTCCAACTCGGGTAATCAGGTATTGACCAAAGCCAAAGGGTATTTGAAAACTTTTGGAGATGAGTTTGTCGCAATCGAACATTTGCTTTTGGGGGTATTGTCAGCTGGGGATAAGACTAGTCAGTTGCTTAAGGATCAAGGCGTTACAGAAAAGGCTTTGATTGAAGCTATTAAAGAATTGAGACAAGGAAATAAAGTGACCGACCAAAATGCGGAAGCAAAATATAGGTCATTGGAGAAGTATTCCAAAAACCTTAATGAATTGGCCAAAAAAGGTAAAATAGATCCGGTAATTGGCCGAGATGAAGAGATCAGGAGGGTACTTCAGATTTTGGCAAGAAGGACCAAAAACAACCCTATTCTTTTGGGAGAACCTGGAGTAGGTAAGACTGCTATTGTGGAAGGTTTGGCCCAAAGGATTGTTAGTGGTGACGTCCCTGAGAATTTGAAGTCAAAAACCTTGATTTCTCTGGATATGGGCTTGCTAGTGGCTGGAGCCAAATATAAGGGAGAGTTTGAAGAAAGGCTCAAAGCGGTTATTAAGGAAGTAACAGATTCAGATGGTCAAATCATCTTGTTCATAGATGAGATTCACACCTTGATTGGTGCTGGCGGTGGTGGAGAAGGCGCCATGGATGCGGCCAATTTATTGAAGCCAGCTTTGGCACGAGGTGAATTGCATGCGATCGGGGCAACTACCTTAAAGGAGTATCAGAAATATGTGGAGAAAGACAAAGCATTGGAAAGAAGGTTTCAGGCTGTAATGGTGGACGAACCTGATACTGCTGATGCGATTTCGATTCTCCGAGGAATCAAGGATAAATACGAGTTGCACCATGGAGTGCGAATAAAAGACGATGCGGTGATTTCGGCTGTTGAGCTGTCACAGCGTTACATTTCAGATCGTTTTCTACCAGATAAGGCCATTGACTTGATGGATGAGGCCGCGGCAAAACTAAGGATGGAAATTGATTCCTTGCCTCAAGAGCTTGATGAGCTCAACCGTAGGATAATGCAGTTAGAAATTGAACGTGAGGCCATCAGAAGGGAAAAAAATAAGGATAAGGAAACTGTCTTGAGCAAGGAGATTGCAGAGCTTTCTGAAAAAAGGCAATCTGTGAAAGCCAAGTGGGAAAGTGAAAAGGCGGTGATCATGGGGATCCGAAGGGAAAAGGAGAATATAGATAAATACAAGCTGGAAGCTGATCAAGCAGAGCGTGCTGGTGATTTTGGAAAGGTAGCAGAGATCCGTTATGGAAAGATCACGGAAAGCGAAAACAAACTGGAGTCCTTCAAACGGCAGTTAAATGATATGCAAAAAGGGTCTCCATTGCTGAAAGAGGAAGTAGATGCAGAAGATGTAGCGTCAGTTGTGGCTAAGTGGACAGGGATACCACTGTCAAGGATGTTGGAAAGCGAAAGGGAGAAGCTATTACACTTGGAGGATCATTTAAGTAAAAGAGTGGCCGGACAAAAAGAGGCTATAGCGGCCTTATCGGACGCTGTAAGGAGAAGCCGTGCAGGACTTCAGGATCCGAAACGTCCGATTGGAAGCTTTATCTTTATGGGTACCACTGGTGTGGGTAAAACTGAGTTGGCAAAGGCTTTGGCAGAATATCTTTTCAATGACGAAAATGCCATGGTTCGTATCGATATGTCTGAGTACCAAGAGAGGCATGCGGTGAGTAGGTTGGTAGGAGCGCCTCCTGGTTATGTAGGCTATGATGAAGGAGGTCAATTGACTGAGGCGGTCAGGAGAAAACCTTTTTCTGTGATTCTCTTGGATGAATTAGAGAAGGCTCACCCTGATGTATTCAATATATTGCTCCAGGTTTTGGATGATGGAAGGTTGACGGATAATAAAGGTAGGTTGGCCAACTTTAAGAATACGATTATTATTCTGACTACCAATATAGGTTCCTCACTTATTCAGGAGCGATTTGCGAGTATGGAAGAGTGGAACAAGGAGCAGGTGCTAGATCAAACCAAAGCAGAAGTATTTGAGTTGTTGAAAAAATCCGTAAGGCCGGAATTTCTTAACCGGATAGATGAGACAATCATGTTTGAGCCATTGAACAGAGAGATTACCCGTAAGATTGTGGATATTCAATGGAAAGAGATCCAACATAGATTGGCAGATTCAGGCATTGAGATAGACGCTACCAGAGAAGTCTTGGATTACTTAGGTGAAGTAGGTTTTGACCCACAATTTGGTGCTAGGCCGTTGAAACGAACGATGCAGAGACTGATATTGAATGAATTGTCTAAGCAGATTCTCAGTGGTTACATTAAAAATGATGCGGCAGTACTAGTCGATTTGGATGCGGATAAACAAGTTTATTTCAAAAATGTGGAAGACGTAGAGGTCTAGAAAAGGAATAGCCCGGAGAAATCCGGGCTATTTTTATATTTACTACTCAACTACAGGGGTTTCTTGTTCTTTCTTCAGTCTTAACATAAAGTCGCTAAGTACATTCATATAATTGATAAAAGCTTCATATGGACTTTCATAAGGGCTGAAATAAGCATGGATGTCACCATCGGAGAAGAATTTGGTACACATATAATAGAAATGATCGCTGGTCTGAAGGTATTTCCAGTCTTTTTGAATCTCTGGATCTTTGGACTGCTTGACCAAATGCTCCAATTCATATAACCTATCAAAGGCTTCATCCTGTAAATCATTTCCAAGCCAAGCCGTCAAATCACGTTCTTCATCAGCCCAAGAGATTGGCACGGGAACATGTATTTTGCCAACAGGTGGTACTTCTTTGACTACCTCTGATGGGGTGGAGAAAGTAAAATTGGAATTGGAAAAAACTGCTTCCGGGAGGTGACTCATAAAATCAAAAATGCCACTTTCTGCCCATTGGTGTTCCCCAAAAGTTTCATAGTCCATAAATAGATTGATGACCTCTTCTTCTTGTGGGATTTGGTTGATCCAATTGACAAACTTGTCAGTGGTCAAAGGCCAGTCTGCCCAAGCTTTTTCACCAAACCTAAAGGCGATGTCATCACTTAGACGGAAGTTTTTGAGCAACACTTTGAGTTTGGGTTCAATGGCATTGCAATAGACATAATTAGGGCTTTTCCAGCCCAAAATGTGCTTGGCACCCTCTGTAAGAATGGCTTCATAACCCAACTCAGCTACCATTTCCCCAATCACATCTGAGTAAATTAGCTCAGTGTTTCTGAAAACTTTTGGGGTGTAGCCATTGAATAGTTTTTTTATTTTATCTTGTTGCTTCCGCACCATATCATGGAATTCCTCTTTGCTTTTTAAGGCTGCTAGGGCGTGCGCATAGGTTTCGTTCAATAATTCAGCATGTCCAGTCGCAACCAGTTTTTGGAAACTTTCCAAAACATCAGGAGCGTACTCTTCCATTTGGTCCATAAATACACCAGAAAGCGAAAAGCTGACCTTGAATTTTCCATCATACTTTTGGATTAATTCCAAAAGGAGTTGATTCATTGGTAAGTAGCATTTTTCAGCTACTTTTCGCATAATGCTTTTGTTGGCAAAATCGTCCCAATAATAGTGATCTTCCCCAATGTCGAAGAAGCGATAAGGTTTCAGACGGTAGGGCTGATGAACCTGGAAGTAAAAGCAAATGGTTCTCATGGATTATTTACAGTTAAGGTTTGAGCATAAAGAGAGAAGATTTTTTCAGCGACATGTTCCCATTTCATTTTCTTGAGTTCTTCACTCCCGCAACTGCGGAACATGTTGGAGATGCCTTGGTAATGAAGCAAAGCAAAAATAGCATCTGCCATGGCGTCAATATCCCAGAAATCTATTTTGATGGCATTGGTCAGTACTTCTGCCACGCCAGATTGTTTGGAGATGATAACCGGTGTGTTGTGTCTGACGGCTTCCAAAGGAGAAATTCCAAAAGGCTCCGATACGGAAGGCATCACGTAGACATCACTGATAGCAAACATCTGATCTACATCATTGCCTTTGAGGAATCCTGTAAAATGAAATTTGGTGGCAATTCGCAACTCAGCCACCCTGTCAATCATACGGTTAAGCAAATCTCCAGAACCTGCCATTACAAAACGAACGTTGTCGTCTTTCTTCAAAACTTTGTTGGCGGCTTCGATAAAGTATTCAGGTCCTTTTTGGAAGGTAATTCTCCCAAGGAAGGTGACTATTTTTTCAGGTACTTTTTTTCGGGCATTACTTTTTATAATGCTGATATCAAGCACGGCATTGTGGATGACAGTGACTTTTTCTTCTGGAATGCCATATTTGGTAATGATGGTTCTCTTTGTCAAATGGCTTACGGCAATGATTTTATCTGCCGCTTCCATTCCAGATTTTTCAATTTCAAAAACACGATCATTAACATTTTCTCCAGAACGGTCAAATTCTGTCGCATGCACATGGACAACCAAGGGTTTGCCGCTTATTTTTTTTGCAGCTATCCCGGCAGGAAAAGAAAGCCAGTCATGCGCATGGATGATATCGTGCTCTTTGCTTTTTGCAATTTGAGCGGCAACTAAGGCATACCTTGATACTTCCATGATTAAGTCTTTGCCATATTTTCCACTAAAGGAAAACTTATTGGAAAAGATACTTTCATCGACGTCAGTCCTGTCATGTAGGGATTTGTCTGTAAAGCGAGCATATTCTTCTGGTCCCAAATACGGGATGAGAAAAGAACTGACTTCCAAATAAGTTAGGTTTTTCCAGATTTCCTTAAACCTCTTTTCACGATAATCAATCTCTACATCACTCGCGCTGACAAAGTCAGCCAAAGGGTCTTCATCTCCCCATAACTTGGGGACAACAAATATAACTTCATGGTTATATTGGGCCATTCCTTTTAGTAGTCCATAACAAGCTGTCCCCAACCCGCCGGAAATATGTGGCGGAAATTCCCATCCAAACATTAATACCTTCATAAAAAATATATTTAAAGTTGACTAACTAAATGCATGATTCTAAGTAACTCGGCTACACTCCAAGCTTGGGAGATAGCTCCTTTTGGTCTGTGAGGGGGATCGCCGTCATAAATTTCAGCAATGGTTCCAACGCCATATTGGGACATGGTGTCATCAAAGCCTAAAATAAGCTTTTCAATCATGTTTTTACCTGATTTACCATGTATTTTAAGATAGCCTTCCACAAAGTGTCCAAGCAGCCATGGCCAAACCGTTCCTTGATGGTAAGCGTTGTCTCTTTGATACTGATTGCCCTGATAGTAGCCTTTGTAATCAGGGTCGCTTGGTGCGAGAGTTCTTAGTCCTCGAGGGGTAAGGAGATTAAGTTTTACGACCTCTAAAATTGCTGCTTTCTGTGTGTCCTCAAGGGGGCTGTAAGGAAGTGAGGTGGCGAAAACCATATTGGGCCTGATTGACCAATCTTTTTTGCCATCATTAACGACATCAGCTAAGTAGCCTTTTTCACTGCTCCAGAAAGTTTCCAAAAAGGATGTTTTTACCTTGTCAGCAAGTTCTTTTGCAAAATCTTCTCCAGTAAGCTCATGATAGAAGCAAAGAGCATTATACCACAAAACATTGATTTCAACTGGGCAACCAATCCTTGGGGTTACAGGCCCATCTGAAGTGACAGCATCCATCCAGGTGAGGGCAGCACCTTTTTGGCCTCCGTATAGAAGCCCGTTGTCCAGTACCTTTATATTAAAGTCGGTACCGGCTAAGAAACCCTCAATAATGCCTTTTAATTTGGGGAGATAATCATTGATGATAGTGGCTTTATCGCCAGTGAATTTTTCATACTGTTGCCATGCCCAGAAATACCAAAGCTGGGCATCTATTGTTTTTTGGTTGGTCTCAACACCACTGCCGACATTAGGAAACATGGCTCCATTGATATCTCTGGACATGGTTTTCATTACTTCCAAAAAAGTATCCTTATCACCAAGTGTAAGTGTTAGTCCTGGTAGAGAGATAAAAGTATCCCTTCCCCACCAGCCAAACCATGGATAACCGGCGATGACTCTGGTTTCATCTCCTCTTCGGCTGATAAATTGGCCTGCAGAATTGCGAAGGCAGTTTTCAAAATTATCCCGAGGTGTTCTTCTCTTCAATTCCCTGTTAAATGCACCTTTCAAACTCGAAGGGTCAGCGTCCTCTAGGCCCGCTGAGAAAATAACCGATTCTCCTTTTTCAATATCAAATTCAAAAAATCCTGGGACATATAGGTCTTCCTGATAGTCATAGCCTCTTTCTTTTTCTTGGATGTATTCAATATTATAATACCAATCTGGCGCTGGTACAAACTCGTTTTCTTTGGAGATCTGTAAAGAAAGTGGAGAGTAAGCATCGTAAAGTTTAAATTGAACACCATTAGGTACTTTCAAATATTTCTTGTTGACATAAGTATTGGCTTTGGAAAGTGCATGGTATCCTCTGAAAGCTAAATAGGGACTAAGTCTTAAAGTTGTAGGGGAGTGGGCGTCCAACAAGGTGTATTTGATCATCATTCTGTCAGCGGTGGTGTCAAGGATGATTTCTTTTTGTAATACAACACCGCCTACTCTATAGATCAGATTTGGGATCGGTTCTGAGCTATAGTCTTCCAGGTATTTGTGACCTCTGGGAGAGTAGTTGCCTGGGTATTTGCTGATACCAAGGTTGAAGCTGGCGCCGCGTTGGATGACGGTCTCATGGATGGTGGACAGAAGGACATGTAGTTGCGAATCAATTTGTGGTTGGGGAGCAACAAGCAGTCCGTGATATTTCCGTGTATTACATCCAATTATGGTGGTGCTGGTATAGCAGCCTGATCGGTTAGATCGAATAATTTCTTTTTCGAGGGAATAATTAAGATTGATTAATTCCGTCTTATCAAAATGGATGTAGCTCATGGAGTATGATTTAGTGATTTTGAGTGGTATATAAAAATACTCCAATAGTCGGAAAAGAAAAATATAAAGGCAAAAAATAAAGGTCATGGAAACATGACCTTTTGTGTGTTATCTTATTATTGTGTTAACATTCTCTTTTTGTATCTCATCAAAGTTTCTGAGGGATTCCTCGAATTTTGCCATGTACAACTGAATATCTTTCAAATTGACTGGTTTTACCTTTGGGATGACCGGAGTTGATTTGAATAATGTAAACATTACTAGAATAATTTTTGATTATTTAATCTGACAGACAAAATACATGCCATTTTAGTTCCTTGCTGCTTCTATAAAAATAAAACCCCTCAAAATTTTGAGGGGTTTTGGGTGGAAGATCGGGTTCGAACCGACGACCTCTGGTGCCACAAACCAGCGCTCTAACCAGCTGAGCTACAACCACCATTTTTTATCTTTTATCAGGTCTTTCTCCTGATTGGATTGCAAAGGTAATACACGGTTTTTTTCCAAACAATAGTTAAATCAGATTATTTTCTGGAAAATTTCAAACGTTGTCCTTTTTGTTCTTCATGAAATGTCTCGTTTTCGTACGCTAAGTGTCCGGAAACAATTGTGTGCGTGACTTTTGACTGGAAAGTTTGCCCCTCAAAAGGAGACCACCCACACTTAGAAAGAATGTTTTCTTTATTCACCTCCCAAGGAGAATCGAGGTCAACCAACACCAGGTCAGCAAAATATCCGGGTCTGATATAGCCTCTTTTCTCAATTTCAAAAAGGATAGCTACATTATGACTGGTCTTTTGAACGATTTCTTCTAAGCTTATTTTTCCTTGATGGTACATTTCCAATAAGGCAACTAGGTTATGTTGTACCAAAGGCCCACCAGAAGGAGCTTTGGTGTAGACATTATCCTTTTCTTCCAAGGTGTGGGGAGCATGGTCAGTGGCAATAACATCGATATGGTCATCAAGCACACCCTTTAATATTTCCTCTCTATCTTCACTGGATTTAACAGCTGGATTCCATTTGATCAAAGTCCCTTTCTCATCATAATCTTCCTCTGAGAACCACAAGTGGTGTACACAAGCTTCTGCGGTGATTCTTTTTTCTTCCAGTGGTAAAGTATTGTCAAAAAGCAGGACTTCTTTGGCTGTACTGATGTGCAGGATGTGTAGTTTGGTGCCGTGTTTCCTTGCTAAGTCCACTACTCTTTTGGACGCATCATAGCAAGCTTCTGCCGAACGGATTTTTGGGTGATACTTTATAGGGATATCTTCCCCGTACTCTGCTAAGTATTTATCCAGGTTGGCTTTGATGATATCATCATTTTCGCTGTGTGTAGCGATAAGCATTTTACATTTTTCAAAAATATTTTCCAATGTTTCTTGATTGTCGACGAGCATATTGCCAGTGGAAGAACCTTGAAAAACTTTGATGCCACAGATGTTTTCAGGATCTGCCTTCAAAAGCTCATCTAAGTTGTCATTGGTAGCGCCTAGATAGAAGGAATAATTGGCCAATGATTTTTCAGAAGCAATTTTATATTTTTCCTCCAACAGTTCTAAAGTGGTAGATTGGGGCACTGTATTGGGCATTTCCATGAATGAGGTTATCCCCCCGGCTACGGCAGCCTTGGCTTCCGTGTAGATTTCTGCCTTATGGGTTAGGCCGGGTTCTCTGAAGTGTACTTGATCATCAATTAGACCTGGGAGTAGGTATTTTCCATTAGCTTCAATGGTAATGTCGGCTTCAAAATCCTTAAGGTTACCACCTGTAGAAAAGATCAAACCGTCTTGGATGAAAACATCTCCACGGGTAATCTTACCTTCATTTACTATATTTGCATCAGTGATCAATATGCGCTTCATCATTTTTGTTTTGATTGGAGTTTATAGGAGTCAAATATTCCCTAAATCTAATTTGAAGATAAAATTAATAAATCATGTCTGATAGGCCGCAGTCTTTTGAGAATTTTAAAATAAACAAGCAGCTTTTGGAAGCTGTAAAGGAGGCGGGGTATACCAAGCCAACACCGATTCAAGAGCAGGCCATTCCTTTGGCATTGGCTGGACAGGATATTTTGGGAATAGCCCAAACGGGTACAGGAAAAACTGCGGCTTATGTATTGCCCATTTTGATGAAGGTCAAATATGCTCAGGGAATGCATCCAAGAGCTTTGATTTTGGCACCGACCCGTGAGTTGGTGATGCAGATTGAGCAGTCGATTATTGAGCTGGGCAAATATACAGACCTGAGATATGTCTGTTTGTATGGCGGAATAGGTCCAACGCCGCAGATAGAGAAAATTCAGGCGGGAGTGGATATTGTGATCGCTACGCCCGGAAGATTTATGGATATTTATGGCAAGGGTAACATCTTTGTGAGAGAGATCAAGACCATGGTGCTGGATGAGGCGGACAAAATGATGGATATGGGGTTTATGCCGCAGATCCGTTCGATTTTGGAAGTAATTCCGGTTAAGCGCCAGAATTTACTTTTTTCTGCCACTTTCTCAGATAGGGTGGAGCGAATCTCCCAAGAATTTTTGGAATTTCCAGAGCGAATAGAGATCGCGCTTCAGGCAACTACAGCAGATACAGTGGCCCAAACAAAGTATTTTGTGCCCAATCTCAAAACCAAGATTAACCTTTTGGATCATTTACTGAAAAATGAGGAAATTAAAAGGGTGATTGTATTTACCAAGTCCAGAAAAAATGCAGAAGCGGTTTTTCAATATTTGGAAAGGAGAAAGCATGGAGAAATCAGGGTGATTCATGCCAATAAAGGCCAAAATACCCGGATCAACTCGGTGGACGATTTTAAGGCAGGAGATGTGCGGATTTTGGTGGCGACAGATGTGGCCTCCAGAGGTTTGGATATCAGCATGGTGAGTCATGTGGTGAACTTTGATGTGCCATTGATTTATGAGGATTATGTGCATCGGGTTGGTCGTACGGGAAGAGCAGAGCAGGAGGGAGCAGCTTTTACTTTTATCAACCCAGCAGAAGAATACCATTTTGAAAAAATAGAAGAGATCATCCGTATGGAGGTGGAGGAATCCGCAATTCCAGCAGAGGTGAAAGTTACAGATACTCCTTTTGCGGAGAAGCAAATTTATGATCGGGAGATTGATAGCCAAAAGAGGAAGGAAAATCCAGACTTTAAAGGGGCCTTTCATGAAAAAAAGCCTAGGGCCAATAAAAACCCTCATTATAATCCAGAAAAGAAAAAAGTACGCGGCAATAAAAACAGTAAGGCCAAAAGGAATAGGAACCAGATGAAAAAGAAAGGCGGTAAAAGGTAAAAATGCACTTTGAGTCAAAAGCGGGTTTTATTTAATAGGGAAATCTTAAAGCATGATACCTGCAAGAAAACGAATTAGAGAATTTTACAGAAAGCTGGATGCTGTAGACATTAAAATCAACGAAATACTAATAGCTTGGGATCCAATCGGCCTAAAAGAAATGCAAGGCTATCAGGAAAACGTGGTGATAGAATATGCAAGGTATATTCCTGAAATAAGAAAAGTAATGTCTGACAAAGTGAAACTCTCAAAGCTCATTTATGAAATAGAAGGAGAGAGAATTGGTTATCATTATTCCTCAGATGGAGATAAGCAAAAGTGCATTAATTCCATATTTACATTAAGTCAATAAAATTATAAAGCCGGAAAATCGATCGATTTTCCGGCTTTATAATTTTGGTGTTCAGCTATTCGCCTTTATTTCTTTTACCTTGTACCTCTGTCATTGCTGCCATCTACAGGAGTTTTGTGCTCTCTATTGGCGAGGTCCCAAGCAGTATAGAAAATCAATCGGGCTCTTTTTTGCATTAACTCAAACTCAATCTTTTCTACAGTATCTGTAGGCTGGTGATAATCATCATGCACGCCATTAAAGAAGAAAGCAACAGGGATATTGTGCTTAGCGAAGTTGTAATGGTCAGAACGGTAGTAGAACCTGTTGGGATCATCTTCTGCATCATAACGATAGTCCAAGATGAGGTCAGTATGAGTAATGTTGTTGTACTCAATGATAGTCTTCAATTGTGAAGCCAACATTTCTGAACCAATTACATAGACATAATCCTGGTTTTCGGCATCTTGGTATTCATAATCAATTCTTCCCACCATGTCAATGTTCAGGTTGTTTACCGTGTTTTCAAGTGGGAAAATAGGATTGTCCGTATAATATTCAGATCCTAAAAGTCCTTTTTCCTCTCCAGTAACATTCAAGAAAAGGACAGATCTTCTTGGGCGGTTACCTTCTTTGGCGGCAGTAGCAAAAGCTTGAGCGATTTCCATAACAGAAACGGTTCCAGAACCATCATCGTCAGCACCGTTGTTGATTTCACCTTTGCTGTTGATGCCTACGTGGTCATAATGAGAAGAAATAACCAATACTTCTTCTTTCTTATCAGTTCCTTCAAGGTAGCCCATAACATTTTCCGTAGAAACCATTTCCTTAACCTTTTCTATCTTGTATCGAGCTTTCTGGGCAGGAATGCTTTCAGGATTGCTTTTGGCGGCTTCTTTTAGCTCGTCAACGGACTTGCCAAAAAGACTTGCCATTTTTTCAGAGCTTACCAAGTACACTGGTTTTTGCTGGGTGGGTTTGTCAAAGCCCAAACGGCCTCTGCCACTCAATGACTTGTACCTGTTGGCCAATCTGTCAAAGTTAGCCTGTCCTTCCATGGTTACGACAATAACTCCGGTAGCACCTGCCTCCCAAATCTTGTCAAGTAAGTCATTGGCTCTTTGTCCAATGGCCCACAAACCTACAAATTTACCTTCAACATCTACTTTGGCAAGATTCTCTTCATTGGCCAATCCCAAGAAAACCAAGTCGGTTTTGGTTCTTTTGGCATCTCCATCGCCTATGAATACAAAATCCTCGTTGTTTACAAGACTTTGCTTGCCTACTTTTAATTCTAAATCACCCCACGAAACACTAGCCAGAGAAAATGGTTGCGTATAAGATCCGTTTACAGGACCTTCAAGACCGTTTTCTTGGTAGAAATTTGATAAGTATTCTGCTGCTAACTTTTGTCCTTTTTTACCGGTATCTCTTCCTTCCAATTCATCAGAAGCAAGATAAGTAAGATATTCTTCTAGATCGGTGTCCTTGATTGTACTGGCGTATTTGTCAGCCAGAGATTGCTGCTGTGCAGTGGCTTGCCAGGATACCATTAGACCCATGGCGGCGGCCACAAAATAATTTCTCTTCATGCTCTATATTTGAGTTAACGGTAAATTTTGCCCCTAAAGCTAGACAATATTTTGTAAATGTGTAAAACCATTGATCATTTAGGCTGCTTATTTGGTAGAAATCTTGAAAAAGAAAATCATTATCGGTCAATAATTTATACCTTTGCACATCTGTACAAAACAAGGAATATTCCCCAAGTATAATACGCATTATCTGGATTATGAAAATTGATTTGAACCCCTCAGTAAAGTTTGAAAATCGACATAATGGGCCTTCTCTACAGGAGAGGGTGGAAATGTTGGAAAAGATAGGAGTTGCATCTATTGAAGAGTTGATTGATCAAACTATTCCGAAGGCGATTCAGCTGGAAAAGCCACTGAATTTACCCACTGCCAAATCTGAAGCGACCTTTTTGAAGGACTTTAGAAAATTAGCATCTAAAAATAAAATCTACAAATCATTTATTGGTTTGGGCTATTACGACACCATCGTTCCTGGAGTAATTTTAAGGAATGTATTGGAAAATCCAGGATGGTATACGGCTTATACTCCTTATCAAGCGGAAATTGCCCAAGGAAGATTGGAGGCTTTGGTAAACTTCCAGACCATGGTCATGGACCTGACAGGAATGGAGATGGCAAATGCTTCTTTATTGGATGAGGGAACTGCGGCAGCTGAAGCGATGAACATGCTTTATGCAACCAGGCCAAGAGATAAGAAAAAAGCTGCGAAGTTCTTTGTGGATGAAAAAGTTTTCGTGCAGACCAAAGAAATCTTGAAGACGCGTGCTATTCCTGTAGGAGTGGAGTTGGTTGAAGGTGCGCTGAGTGATTTGGATCTTACTGATCCAGATCTTTATGGTGTAATGCTTCAATATCCTAATGCAGACGGAGAAGCGATCAACTATAAAGCCTTGGTGGATACTGCCAAAGCGAATAATGTTTATACAGCCTTTGCTGCTGATCTTCTTTCTTTGACCCTTTTAACCCCTCCAGGTGAAATGGGCGCAGATGTGGTAGTAGGTACTACCCAAAGATTTGGCGTGCCAATGGGCTTTGGTGGACCTCATGCTGCATATTTTGCCACTAAAGATGCCTTCAAAAGACAGGTGCCAGGAAGAATAATTGGTATCTCTGTAGATAAAGATGGTAATAAGGCTTATAGAATGGCCTTACAAACTAGAGAACAACATATCAAAAGAGAGAGAGCTACCTCTAATATTTGTACTGCTCAGGTATTGTTGGCAGTAATGGCAGGGATGTATGGTGTGTACCATGGACCAAATGGACTAAAAGATATTGCTTCCAAGATTCATGGCTTGGCCAAATTGACTGGGCAAGGACTGGAGCAGCTTGGATTCAAACAAGAGAACAAGAATTTCTTCGATACCATCAAAATCAAAGTAGATGATGTTCAACAATCTAAGGTGAAAGCTTTTGCGCTTTCCCATGAGATGAACTTCCGTTATGAGCCAGGTTATGTGTATTTGGCATTTGATGAGGGCAAGACGATTGAAGATGTAAAAGGTATCCTTGAAGTGTTTGCCAGGACTACGCATTTGAGTGCAGATGTGGTGGATCTTAAGCCTTTGATCGAAAACCTTGATTTTAATGTTTCTGATGGACTCAACAGGACATCGGATTATATGGGGCACATGATCTTCAATGCTTTCCATTCCGAGCATGAGATGTTGAGATATATCAAACGATTGGAAAATCGTGACCTTTCATTGGTGCACTCCATGATTTCTTTGGGATCATGTACCATGAAACTAAACGCTACTGCTGAGATGATTCCTGTAACTTGGCCTGAATTCGGCCAATTGCATCCATATGCGCCACAGGATCAGGCAGCGGGTTACTATGAGTTGTTTCAAGACTTGAGAAACTGGCTTTCAGAAATCACTGGCTTTACCGAAACTTCTTTGCAGCCCAACTCTGGAGCACAAGGGGAGTTTGCTGGTTTGATGGTCATTAGGGCTTATCATGAGAGCAGAGGCGAAGCACACAGAAATATTGCTTTGATTCCTTCATCTGCTCACGGGACTAACCCTGCTTCCGCTGTAATGGCCGGTATGAAAGTAGTCATTGTGAAGTGTGATGACCTAGGGAACATTGATATTGAAGACCTAAAAGAAAAAGCGGAAAAGCATAAGGATAACCTTTCCTCTTTCTTGGTGACTTATCCTTCCACTCATGGGGTGTTTGAAGAAGCCATCAGAGAAATGTGTCAAATCATCCATGACAATGGAGGCCAAGTTTACATGGACGGAGCCAATATGAACGCGCAGGTAGGATTGACCAGCCCTGGTAATATTGGTGCTGATGTTTGTCACTTGAACTTGCACAAGACTTTCTGTATTCCTCACGGTGGCGGTGGACCAGGTATGGGGCCTATTTGTGTGGCCAAGCACCTTGAACCATTCTTGCCAAGCAATCCTTTGGTGAAGACTGGTGGACAGGAAGCCATTACAGCCATCTCTGCAGCTCCATTTGGTAGCGCCAGTATTTTGCCTATTTCTTATGCTTATATTGCGATGATGGGCAGAGAGGGCTTGAAACATGCTACTCAAACTGCCATCTTGAATGCAAACTATATCAAAGAAAGGTTGAGTGAATATTTCCCTATTTTGTACACAGGTTCTCAGGGACGAGCGGCTCACGAGATGATTGTGGATTTCAGGGAATTCAAAAATGTAGGTATTGAAGTGGAAGATATCGCCAAAAGATTGATCGATTATGGATTCCACTCTCCGACAGTATCTTTCCCTGTAGCAGGTACTTTGATGATCGAACCAACAGAGTCAGAAACCAAAGCTGAATTGGATAGATTCTGTGATGCCTTGATCTCTATCAGGGAGGAAATCAGAGAAATCGAAGAAGGAAAAGCGGATGCAGAAAACAATGTGCTAAAAAATGCACCTCATACTGCTAAGATGGTGATGAGTGATGATTGGGATTTGCCTTATTCAAGAGAGAAAGCTGTTTATCCTTTGGAATATGTTAGGAACAGCAAATTCTGGCCAACAGTGAGAAGAATTGACTCTGCTTATGGCGACAGAAATTTGGTTTGTAGCTGTATCCCAACTGAGGATTACGAAGAAGAAGTGGCTTCTTAATTAGAGCGATTTCAGGATAAGAATGAAAAGCTCCGCAATTTGCGGAGCTTTTTTATTATTTGATTTTTTTGGCGACTGCTTCAGCCATCAGCAAATTCCCTTCTTTGTTGGGATGAACTCCATCTGCAAAAAGATCTCCGTGCTTTTGGAGCGGCTTGTATAAGTTGATCAATTTTGAATGGGTCTTTTTGGCAACCTCCATTAGCATTGGCCTCATTTCATCTACCATAACACTTTCAGTGATACCAAAGTTATCTTTGAAAACTGGAACCGGAATACAGATGTACACTTCTCCATCTTCAGGCATGCTTGCTTTAAAGGTATTGATGAGATCAATATAATTAGCGACAAATTCATCCTTGTATTTCCAGTTCTGAGGTTTGGAGTCATTGGTGCCCAGTTTGATCACTAAAATATCTGCTTCAAAATCTTGGACTTCCTTAAACTGTGGTTCATTCCAATAAGGGTAGTCACCATTTTTGAGCAAAGTTCTTCCACTAACACCAAAATTCTTAACCAAAAAGCTTTCCCCTAAGATGTCTTCCATTAATAAAGGCCAGCTGTCCGGATGGTCTCTGCCCGGTCCTTGAGTGATGCTGTTTCCTACGCATGCTACTTTCACTGGAGACTGGGCAATGGCGGCAATGCTTAAGAAAAAAAGAAATAAGTTGCTTAAAAGAATTCTTTTCATTTAGATGGTTTATTAGGTTTGAAATAAAATTGACTGTGTTAAATATAACTATATCATTCCAAAACTATTAGTTGGATTGTATATTTACTATTGGATGGCACATGTACTTAATAAATATTATAATTATTTTCAATGGCTCTCTTTAGATGTGGTACTGGGAGCGTGTGCGGGATTGTTTTTTTTTCAGCATTTATTAGGTATTAGCCTGACACCGGTTGTCTATATTTTAATGTCTCTAGCTGTTTGGGGGATTTATACTTTTGACCACCTGATGGATGCCAGAAATATTGAAGGTCAGGCGAGTTCTGCAAGGCATCTCTTTCATCAAGAAAACTTTAATAAACTTTTGGTTTGGCTTTTTTTGGTAGGGATTACAGGACTTTATTTGGCATTTAATTACATCAAGTTTTCTCGTTTGATCACATTTGGACTCTTATTAGGAACCATGATAGTAGGGAATATCATGTTTCTTAAGTTTTTTGGTAAGAAAATGACATTCCTTAAGGAACTTTCCACAGCGGCTTTTTATACTGCCGGAATAACCCTAGTACCATTGATTCGTTTTCCAGAAGGAGGACTTCCTAAGGCTTTCTGGTTTTTTGCATTTGGCTACTTTCTGATGGCTTGGTTTAATTTGCTATTGCTGTCCTATATGGACAAAGACAGTGACAAGAAGGATAATATGAATTCTATTGTGAATGTTTTGGGAGAAGGGCTTACCAAAAATCTATTAAGTGGCTTATTATATATTGGTCTAGCTTATATCCTCAGTTTATTTTTCTTTTTGAGCTCAATGTATTATTTGTATGCATTGGTGTTACTGATCATGTTTTTGATTCATGCCCTTGCTTTCCTCCGTTCTAAAGACAATAAGGAAGCTGTACGAAGACAAATTGATGCTGCATACATGCTTCCTTTTCTATTGATATTTGTTTTTTGAGAATTCTAAACAAAAGCGCTTTGACCTGTGATTGCCCTTCCTACGATCAAGGAGTTGATTTCCTTAGTGCCTTCATAGCTATAAATGGCTTCTGCATCAGCTACAAACCGGGCTATATCATATTCCAGTAGAATACCATTTCCGCCAAACAATTCCCGAGAATGGTCTACTATCGTTCGCATCCTCAGTGTACAGAAAACTTTGGCAAGGGAAGCATGTTCGTCTTTCAATTCTCCCGCATCCTGCATTTGGGAGAGTCGATAGACCATGGTTTGCATGGCGGTAAGGTCTCCAAGCATCGTGACCAATAAGTCTTGTACCAACTGAAAACCCGCTATCGGTCGTCCAAACTGTTTTCGCTCATTGGTGTATCTCAAAGCCGCTTCATAAGCTCCCCTTCCACAGCCGACTGCTTGCCAGGCCACACCGGCTCTGGTCAATCGAAGAATTTCAGAAGTGTCTTTAAATGAGTTGGCATTTTGAAGTCTGTCACTTTCCGGTACCCTACAATCTTTCATGGTTATCAGTGCATTTTGGACGGTCCTTAAGGCCATTTTATTTTCAATCTTTTCTGGATGAAAGCCTGGATTGTCTTTTTTGACGATGAAACCTTTTACTTGCTGATCATCTAAATCCCTTGCCCATATGATGGTAATGTCGGAGAAAGTTGCGTTTCCGATCCACTTTTTCTGTCCGTTGATCACCCATTCATCTCCTTCGCGTTTACATGTTGTGGTCAATCCCCCAGCCACACCTGAGCCAACTTTTGGTTCAGTCAACCCAAAAGCACCAATGATCTCCATTTTCTGCATTTGAGGCAACCATTCCGTTTTTTGCTCTTCAGAACCACAGACATATATGGAACCCATGGCCAAGCCTGATTGAACTCCGAAAAAGGTAGATATAGAAGTATCTACCCGGGCCATTTCCATGGCCAAAAAGCCTTCTAATAAGGCAGAGTGTCCAGGGCAGCCATAGCCTTTATAAGTTAAGCCAGCAATGTTCAGCTTAGCCATCTTAGGGATAATATGCATCGGGAAATGCCCCTTATTCCAATATTCATTGGCAATAGGCCGAATTTCCTTCTCCATAAAATCCCTTACTTGGGCGATGATCTCTTGTTCATGAGGAGGCAATGTTTTTTCGAGTGTATAAAAATCTCCATTGACTTCAGGAATTTCTTTTTTCTTTCCTCCTCCCTTCATCATCTTCATCATTTTGGCGAGGTCTTCCTCACTCATTTTGGACACCACACCGACCATTTCGTTGAGGTCTACTTTTTGGGAAAGCTCGTTGAGTTTGGCGAAGTCTATATTCTTAATCAGGGACTTTATGCCAGAAAAAGATTTCAATAGGTTTTTCATGTCAATTTTGGGTTGTTAAAAATTAAAGATGAAATTAAATGTACAAAAATATTGCCACCAATTTTGCTTGGGCTGCTCTTGCTGAAGCAGGTGGCCTGATTACAAAACACTATCTTTATAAAATGGAAAAGAACCTTTATGACAAAGTGGTGTTTTTTTATGATCAACTGGCGGTTTTGGTTTTGGGAAAGGGGTATCGAGAAAGCAAACTGGCATTTTTAGATCATATAAATAATGGAGACAAAGTGCTAATAGTTGGAGGAGGGACAGGTTCAAACCTTTCATATATTCGATCAATGGTGGGAGGAAATGGAGAAATATGCTTCGTGGAGGCCTCTGAGAAGATGATCGAAAAAGCTAAGAAAAACACAAAAGCAGTAGGGCAAGGGAATATTGAATTTATCCATCAAAGTGATTTTCAAGATTTACCTTTGAAAAAATTTGATGTGATTATCACACAATACCTGCTGGACATTCTGCCAGAGAAAGAGTTGGATAATCTTTTTGGTGAATTGCAAAAACGTTTAGCACAGAGCGCCAAGTGGATTTTTACAGATTTTTTTAATAGATCTGATAGAAGGTGGATTCAATTTGTGATGATTCAGTTTTTTAGAATTATAACCAAAAACCCTCGAAATGATTTGCCCAACTATAAATTCTTTTTTGATAAATACGGCTGGTATATTAGCGATTCAAAGAACTATAAAGGAGATTGGATAAGGAGTTGGCTGTGTGTGAAACCTATTAACTAGCTTTAACGTTGTTTTTTTGATAAAGCCTTTTTTAGAGGCTATATTATGACTCGATCACATAATTATTGATATGAAAAAGCCGTTGATTTTTATAGGGCTGTTTCTCGTTTCTGCGGGATTGTATGCTCAAGAGGTGGATAGCCTGATAGGCAATGATACCGTTCCTCAAACTTTTAATTTGGAACCTTTGAAAAGTGACAGTCTTAGCTTTTCTCTGTCTCCTGGTGCTATTCGAGAAGTCTTATTGTCTCGAAATAGCATGAAAGGAACCAATGAGGTAGTGTTTGTGGATCCAAATATGAAAATTCTAGAAATGTCGAAAAGTTTTAGCGGAAAAATCAAAGTGGTAGAGATCCCTGCTGATTATTTTTCTAGGATGCCGATAGTAAAGCTGAAGGAAAGTAATGATAAAGCTGCTATTATTTCACCGAAGAAATAATAGCAGTGATGATGGCATCATAGAATGAGCCACTATAAGGGCCATACCAGTTCATGTCCCGAACCTCGTGGTAATTTCTGTTATAATAAACATCTGGAACTATATACCCCATATAGCCGCCGTTGAAGGAAGTAATCATTAGGTTGAGTCCTTTTTCTTTGGCCAATTTTTCCCACTTTTTATAAAATACTCCGGATATTTCGCCACTACTGGAAATCATCAAGGTGTTTCCTATTTGTACCAAGTCAAAATGGCTGTTGGTATCTCCAAATAGGCTATTGAATAGCCAAGGCCGTAATCTGATATTGTTAGAAACCCTATAAGTAGCTTCTGGTAAAGTGGGCTTGAGTGTTGCTAGTTTTATCAGGTTAGATTGAATGGTATCAGTACTTATTGGTCCGGCTTCCATCAAGCTATCCAACTGATGGGCATAAGTTCTTATATCCTTGGGTGTGTTTCCTGGTGCCAAAGGACGGTGACTTCCGACTGTTCCTGCGGCGAAAAGTGAAAAGTCATAATCATCCATCATATCCTTTGTGAGGTAAAAAGGATAATCACCAGAGAGTCCCATGAACTTGCTGCTCAAGCAGGTGGCATGGGCGGTATAAGTGAATAAAGTTCCTTTAGCGCCATTTGGTTTAGTAAAGATGAGTTGCCTGATAAAAGGATCTACAGGATCATCGGGAATAAACCTATTGGCTACAAACTGAGGAGCGGCATATCGCTCATAAGTGATTCGTACGTGATCTTGATTGGAAAGGGCTTCTTGAATGCTTTGGACAGTTTTGGTTGCAAGCATCTGGACAATTTCCTCCTCATAACCTCCAAAAGCAATTTTGCCCATAAGCCCTGGGATGTATCCACCCATGCCACTGTGGGTGTGGGTTGCTGTAAAATAGACTTGGTTGATGGGAAGCTTGGATTCTTTGATACTTTTCTGGATGGAAGAGGCAAGGAATGGATGTACAATCAAAAGTTCATAATTGAGGTAGGCGATGTTTTGATGCCCATTCCCCAAGACCAAGGCCTTGACAAAGCTACTGTCCTCCACAAACTCATATTTCCCCCTAGGTTTATAGCCCACCAGATCAACGGGTGATTGGGGAGTTACATTTACACGCGACCAACCTGCCAACCAGGCATCCCCTTGGGAAGAGCTTGGTTCAAGCTGATCAATGGCCTTTAAAGTTTCCTGATAATAGGCTTTGTCCCGAGGTTCTGACCAATCCACCTCATCTAGGAGAAAAAAGGCCAGTAAAAGTAAAAGGCCTGTTATCCAGGCCAATGTTTTAAGTATTTTACGAAGCATATTATTTCTCTTGATTAATATTCAAAAGTTCCGTGCTCACTTTTAATGGTTACTTTTTTACCATCATGAGGTTCTACTCGTCCAATGATTTGTGCGTCCACGCCATGATACTCGGCAATGTCGATGATCTCTTCAGCATATTTTTCTTCAAGATACACTTCCATTCGGTGTCCCATATTGAAGACTTTGTACATCTCTTTCCAGTCAGTACCACTCTCTTCTTGGATGATCTTGAAAAGAGGAGGAGTTTCAAAGAGGTTGTCCTTGATGACATGTACATTGTCAACGAAGTGCAATACTTTGGTTTGTGCGCCACCGCTACAATGCACCAAACCATGGATTTGAGGTCTTAAGTATTTCAACGCTTCTACCATGATAGGGGCATAAGTTCTTGTTGGAGAAAGTACCAATTTACCTACATCAACGGAAGTACCTGGAGCTGGATCGGTAAGGTTGTATTTGCCAGTATAGACCAAATTGTCAGGAACTGATGGATCAAAGCTCTCCGGGTAATTGGTTTTTAAGACCTTGTTAAAGACATCATGTCTGGCAGAAGTAAGGCCATTACTGCCCATGCCACCATTATAAGCGGTCTCATACTTGGCTTGTCCATGGGAGGCGATGCCGACTACTACGTCGCCAGCTTTGATATTGTCATTGGAGATGACTTCATCCCTGCGCATTCTGGCCGTCACTGTACTGTCCACGATGATGGTCCTAACCAAGTCTCCTACATCGGCAGTTTCACCTCCTGTAAGCACGGCATTTACGCCGTTTTCCCGAAGCATTTGTAGGACTTCCTCAGTGCCGTTGATGATAGCTGAAATCACTTCGCCTGGAATTAGGTTTTTATTTCTTCCAATGGTGGAGGAAACCAAGATATTGTTGATGGCTCCCACACAAAGTAAGTCATCGATATTCATGATGATGGCATCCTGTGCAATTCCCTTCCATACGCTTAGGTCTCCTGTTTCCTTCCAGTACAAGTAGGCTAGGGAAGATTTTGTGCCGGCACCATCCGCATGCATGACATTACAGTAGTTGGGGTCATTGCCCAAGGTGTCTTCTACTATTTTACAAAATGCCTTAGGGAAGAGTCCTTTGTCAAGTTTTGAAATGGCTTGGTGCACATCCTCTTTTGAGGCAGAAACGCCCCTTTGCATATATCTTTCGTCCATTAGAATAATGACTTGGTTAATATTGCCGTAAAGTTAAGGATTTTAAGAAGGATTGAGAAAATATATGTTTGAATGTTGTATAGTATTAAGGAAATAAACAGAATAAAATTGGGGCAAAGAAAAAACCCGGGTTGCTGCCCGGGTTTTTGATTTATTTTTCTTCGATTTCAATAACCTTAAACTCTGTTCTTCTGTTTGTTTGGTGTTCTTCTTCAGTCTGTGCATTTTCTATGATCAACTGTTCCTCACCATAGCCTTTGGCGACTAAACGGTCTCTGGAAATTCCTTGTGATACAATATAATTGACTGCAGATTCTGCACGACGTTGGGAAAGGTCTTTATTGTACTCATCACTTGAACGGGCATCGGTGTGGGAACTAAGCTCGATCTTGATCTCCGGGTTGTCCATGAGTATTTTAACCAACTTGTCCAATTCAACGGCTGCATCAGGTCTAATGTCAGCCTTGTCAAGGTCGTAATAGATGTTTTCTAGAACAATGGATTTTTCTAATTCAAGCTTATCCAAGACAATGGTGGTATCCAAAGTGATATTGGTGACATCTTGTATCAACTCCTCTTGCTTGGGTGTTTTACCCACAGTAGAATAAGGAATACTTTTGGTAAAGTAACCGTTTTTAGAGGCAATCATGGTAAACTCAGCATTGGGTTCCAAGCGGAATCTCAGCTTGCCCTGTTGGTTGGAGAAATCCCCGCCAGTAGCTTTTTTGGTACTGTCATATAATGCTACTCTGGTACTAGGTAAAGTGGTTTCTGTTCCTTCCGGCGTTTTTTGAAGGGTGGTGACATTCAAGAATACATTAACCACTTTTGGTTTTGGCGTATTGTCTTGGAAATAATAAATATCGTCGTCACCTACTCCTCCGTCTCTATTAGAAGTAAGAAAGCCTTCTTTCGGAAAGTCAGTAAAGAATATTCCAAAATCGTCTCCCACTGAATTGATGTTCTTGCCCAGATTGGTAATTGTTTTTTTGCCGTCTTTGGTTTCAGCCACGAAGAGGTCAAGCTTACCAAAGCCAGGATGTCCATCAGAAGCAAAGAAAAACTGATCTCCCATTGGTCTAGGAAACATTTCATTACCTGGAGTATTAATTTGCGGTCCCAGGTTTTCGGCGTTGCCGAAATCGCCATTGGCGAGCTTGGTGGCTTTATAAAGGTCAATTCCTCCGTAACCTCCAGGCCTGTTGGAAGCAAAGTAAAGTACGGAACCGTCAGTGCTAAATGCTGGAGTTGAATTCCAATAGCTCTCTTCTTCATTAACGGGCATCCAAATTGGATCTGTAAAACCAGTTCCCCTAAAATAGGAGATAAAGAGACTTACATCAGGAAGGTCATTTTTACTGGTGCTATTTCCTCTTGCATAAATGATTGTGTTGCCATCAGGGCTAATGGCAATTGCGCCTTGATTAAGGCCTTCTTCGTTCCTGAATTCTGGTAATGCCTGTACATTTTGAACATCTACTTTTATTCCATCGGCACGCGCTCGAAACAATTTGGTATAACCTTGTCCGGTTGCAGGATAAGCTCCACTTGCTCTTCTTGAACTAGTGAAATAAAGGAAGTTCTCACTGACGATAGGAGCGTAGTCAATCCCTGAACTGTTTAACAGTTCGTAGTTCTGAAGTTCATGATAAGGCCAATAGTCTGTGATTTCTTTGATTTTTGAGATGTTTTCTGCTCCAAGGTCAGCCAAAGCCAACAAGGAATCACTATTGGTAAACTCTTTGGCCTGTCTGTAGGCCTCTGCGGCAGCTTCATAATCCCCTTGATCATGAAGGCTTTTTGCTTTTTTGAAGTAGTTTTCAAATGATCCTTCTTCCTCGAGTAATTTATCATAGTAAGGAAGCGCTTTTTCAATGCGGTTCGAAAGGCGGTAACTTTCTGCTACATAGTAATTGGCGTCAGCATCATCAGGATTGTCAGCCAGTATTTTTGAAAAAGTTCCAATGGCAGTTTGATATTCTCCAGCGGAAAACTGGCTTTTCCCTTTTTGTGGAAGACTGGTACAGCCAACCGTCAAAAGAGCCATAAAAATGAAACACAGAAAACAATTTTTCATCATAAAGTCAAGCTTTCATCGAGTGTACGTCCTCTAATATATAACTTTTAAAATAATTAGTTGTTAAAATATCGGTTTAACCAACTCTCTCCTGCAGGGATGATCCACTTGCTGTTCAGGTCTTCTTTTTTCTGAATTACAGGGTTGAATACTTTGGTGGTGGAAGTTAGTGCACCGGATTGAATATATTCTTTGATTTCACCCAAGCTGCTGATAGTCACTTCGTCCTGATGAACAAAAGATACCTTCCCTTGGTCTAATAAATTGGCTTGTAATACTTGGTCCAGTTCACGAAGCGTTTGTACGGAACTGTCAATAGAGCAGCCGCTGGCACCTAGCTGAGACTCATCGACAGAAAGAATAATAAATTGATCATATTTGATGTCAAAAGAAGTTGGCATCAAGTTGCCATGAGTGTTCCACTGATTGCAGAAAGCTGTAAGGCGGGAACTAATAAGGTCTATTTCTTCTTTGTTGAATTTTCTGTTTCCTTGATAAACCCAGACTCTGGCAGAATCAGGCATTTCTTCAAATGGCAAATACATAATGTCTTTTTATTCTTTAAAATGTAAATCTAAGTATTTGGGCATGAAAAACCCCTTTTAATCAAACGTTAAAAAAGGTGCTAATGATTCTTTTAGAATGATTTTTTGTTCAAAATGTCCGCGTTTTTTCTTTACGGCCAATCAAAAGGTATAGGATTGAACCTAAAAATGGTAAGAGAAGAATGACGATTACCCAAATCAATTTAGTGTTGCTGTCTGCAAATTCAGCGGTAAGCACATCCACCAATGCCCAGACCATTAAAGCAAGAGGAATGAGGGTGAATAACAAGATAATTTTCATCATGCTGGTTGAAGTTTAGTATTGATTCAATTTGCTTTTCCTTCCAATTACCAGATAGAGGATTGACCCGATAAAAGGCACCAAAATTATCACGATCACCCAGATTAGTTTGGTATCACTGGAGGCAAATTTGGCTTGAATGACATCTACTAAGGCCCAAATAAAAATGGCAAGGGGAATTAGCCCAAAGAGCATTCCTGCAATGCCTAAAGAGAAGAAAGTGTCCATAATATTTATTAAGAGTTTATGATTTTATCCCTTCTACCTACAATAAAATAAGCTAATGGACCTATAAATGGAAAGGCGAAAATCAGGACTATCCAAAGTAGTTTGGTGTTTTTGCCAACAAATTTGGAATACACCAAATCGAAAATGGCCCAGACTGGAAGCAGAATTGCAAGAGTTGCGATTATGCCGATACTAATTCCTGAAAAATTGATGATAAAAAGATTCATATACTTATTAAAAGTTAAGTGAAAGAAGATGTTAAAAGTTAACAAAAATCAGAGACCTATGAAAGTCCCTGATCTTTGGCTATTAATTCTGCAAGGTCAAATACCTTTACTTCATTTTCTTTTTCTTTGTTCTTCACCCCATCGGACATCATGGTCAAACAAAAAGGACAACCTACGGCAATAGCGGATGCCCCGGTTCGCAAGGCTTCTTCCGTTCTCTCTATATTGATGTCTTTTTTGCCTGCTTCAGGTTCTTTGAACATCTGGGCACCGCCAGCGCCACAGCAGAGGCCTTTGGTACGGCATCGTTTCATTTCTACCAATTCCACGTCCAAGGCTTTGATGATTTCCCTAGGGGCTTCGTAAACATTGTTGGCTCGGCCAAGGTAGCAAGAGTCATGAAAGGTGATTTTTTTACCTTTAAATTCACCGCCACCTTTCATGACAATTTTCCCCTCATTGATCAATGTCTGGAGAAACTGGCTGTGGTGGATGACTTCGTAATTTCCTCCCAAAGCAGGGTATTCGTTTTTAATAGTGTTGAAACAATGGGGGCATGCAGTGACTACTTTTTTGACGTCATAGCCATTCATGACCTGGATGTTGGCTACGGCCTGCATTTGGAAAAGGAATTCATTTCCTGCTCGTCTTGCTGGGTCTCCTGTACAGGCCTCTTCTGGCCCAAGTACAGCAAAACTCACCCCTACTTTATTTAGGATTTTGACAAAAGCCTGGGTTACGGCCTTGTATCTCTCATCAAAAGACCCAGCACAACCTACCCAAAAAAGGATTTCTGGATTATCTCCAGAGGCTGCCATTTCGGCCATGGTGGGTACTTTATAATTTGACATATCGCTTTACTTTAAATTCATTTAATTAAAAAGGCTATAGCTGTTTACCTCTACTTCATTTCTTCATCTTTCACCTTTTCGGCCCAGTTGAAACGATCTGATGGTGAAAATTTCCAAGGCGAAAAACTGGTTTCCATATTTTGAAACATCGCATTCCATTGGGCCGGAGAACCACTTTCTTCCATGGCAATATAACGGCGCATTTGAAGAATAATAGATAATGGGTCAATGTTAACAGGGCAAGCTTCCACGCAGGCATTACAGCTGGTACAAGCATTGATTTCTTCTTGGGAAATGTAATCACCTAAAAGCGACTTTCCATCTTCTAGGCCTTTCCCTCCAGTATCTATACTTTTGCCTACTTCCTCCGCCCTGTCACGGACATCCATCATCACCTTTCTGGGAGAAAGTTTTTTGCCTGTAATATTAGCTGGACATTCTGAAGTGCATCGTCCACATTCGGTACAAGAGTAGGCATTCATGATATTGACCCAGCTCAAGTCATTGATGTCCTTGGCTCCAAAGCGGCCAATTTCAGCGGGTGGTTCGGTATTTCCTTCAGTTGGAATTCCCAGCATCATATTCACTTCATTGGTTACTTCAGGCATATTGGCCATTTCTCCTTTAGGCTTAAGGTTGGAGTACCAAGTGTTGGGAAAGGCCAAGAAGATGTGCAAATGTTTGGAATAGGTAACATAGATCGCAAAACCCAATATGCCAACAATATGAAACCACCAAGCTGCCCGTTCAATAAACATCAAAAAGCTATCGCTAAAACCAACTAACATTGGCTTGAGCAGACTGCTAAAGAAGAGAGGGCCTAGCTGCGTGTAATGTTCCACTCCTCTAGATGCAAGGATTTGATCAGCGGCATTCATTTTAAGAATGGCCATCATCAAACAAATTTCAATGACCAAAATCAAATTGGCGTCCAAAGCAGGCCAGCCTTTCAGTTCTTTCATAGAAAGTCTTGGGACTTTGGTAATATTTCTTCTGATTAGGAAAATAATACAAGAGATCAGAACACCTACTGCCAAAAACTCAAAGAAGTTCATTGCAAAAGTATAAGCTCCCCCTAGAAGTGGAGCGAAAATCCGGTGTTGTCCTGTGATACCGTCAATGATAAATTCAGCTACTTCAAGGTTGATGACAATAAAGCCAAGATAAACCAACAGGTGAAGTAGGGCAGGAATCCAACGCTTGAACATTTTCTTTTGGCCAAAGGCAACCAAGGCCATGGTTTGCCATCTCTCAGTGGATCGATCGTTTCTACTTTCGGCTTTGCCTAGCTGTATATTTCTTTTAAGGAAAGAAACCCTTTTGTAAAGCACATAGCCAGTGGCTGCAAAAAAAAGTAAAAATATTATCTGAGGTAAAATACTCATAGTGAATTATTTAATATAGACCCTGTAGTTTTATTGTTATTTTTTTGTCTATAAGGTTTGCATGAAAAGAACATTTGCCTACCTTTGCATCACTTTACAACGGTGATGTAGCTCAGTTGGTAGAGCATCGGACTGAAAATCCGTGAGTCGGTGGTTCGAGCCCACTCATCACCACAAGCCTTGAAGAAATTCAAGGCTTTTTTTATGCCCTTATTTTTCAGCTTGTCTTTGGAAGGTTTGATGATCTTTTTCATGAGTTTATTGCTTTGAATTTTATACAAAGTAATCAAATAGTGCGCATGCATACTATTTTAAAATATAATTTAAAATTAATCTATTTTGTTTGAATGAAGCCTATAGAGGGTGAATGAATTTGAAATATTCCCTCTTTGGGGAAATATAATTTTTAGAACATTAGGACTATTGTGATAATGAGGAACGGGATAAAGTTCGGCTACCATGGACCGAAATCCCCGTAATAGGTTTTCTATTGTACATTTTGGGATTAATCAACTAACGCAACGGTTTTTTTAATCAATGACCTTTATACCTCCTGCCGCTCCAGACCAAGAAGATCGGCATGTTGATGGTCTTCATGCAGTGTCTTGTTTGGTTCCGTAAAACCTTAGCTAATAGCTCTCAAATTTTTAGGTTTGATGGCAGTGCTGCCTTGATGGAATTCAGGTGTTCCTTCCCATTTCGGCTTACATAGCCCTTACCTAGTCTAGACCTTTATTTGGGAGAAAACAGAATAATCTTCGGATCACTCAGGGATCTCTTTCGGATCTCCTTCGGATCACCCTCGGAAACTACCGAGTGAAATCCGAAGATAATTTGGGTGAGAAGCCTGTTTGATCCAAAGGAAAGTAGACTGAGTAACCGATTTATCCGAGGGTTATTGTTAAGATGTTGAAGGGTAGTTGTAGGTCGGCTGCATTAAAACCGGGGCTTTCCCGTTCTTCAGAAAGGCAAAAAAGGATACCACGTGGAATATATGAGGTTACCATAAAGTATTGGTAAATGTTGTCCCCTCAGCTTTATGATTTGGTCAGTTATCATCTGTATGGATGGTACGGGGATTCAAAGTGTGTAAGTGTATTTTGCTGGAAGTAAGTTGTTTGTAAATATTTATAAATATTTTATGCTAATTCTGTAACATTGGAGATTCATCCTCATTATCTACATGAATGAAGACATTTTTTGAAGCATATATCTGGTCGTTGAGAAGCAAGCTTTATCGCATGGCTTATCTATGGTTGAAAAGCCGGGATGAGGCAGAGGATGCTGTGCAAGAAGCGTTGGAGAAAGCTTGGGCCCAGAGAGACCAGCTTCAAAAAATGGAAAACCCAACAGGATGGATGGTCCGGGTAGTAAGAAACCAAAGTCTTCAAAAGTTAAGGGAACAAAGGCGGTGGATGGTTTTAGAAACTCAAGATGATTTGCCAGAAATGCCTATGGATGCCGCAGAGGATGTTTCACCGGCTTTGAAAATGGTCTTTAAGTTTTTGAAGGATTTGCCTGAAAAGCAACAGGAAATCTTTCAATTAAGAGAAGTGGAGGGTTTGACTTATGAAGAAATTGCTGAATATCTGGAAATCAGTACAGAGCAAGTAAAAGTAAATTTGTTCAGGGCCAGAAAGAGGCTAAAATCTTTTTTACAGGAAAAAGGAAATTATGGAAGAACAGGTTAGGGCATTATTGGATAAATATTTTGAAGGTAAAACTTCTCTTGAAGAAGAAAAACTCCTCATGGAGCTTTTAAGAAAGGTTGAAGGTTTTGAGGGTGAAAAAATGTTTTTTCTAGGTTTATCAGAGTTTAAGAGGGAAGAGCCAACAAAAAAACCAGCACCAAAAGCTGAACGAAGTTTGGGATTATGGCAAAGGGTAGCGGCTGTTGTTTTGGTCTTTTTGGTATTTGGTTGGCTTTTTATTGAACAACAAAGACGAATGGAAGAAGAAGAGGCTTATGAGAAGGTAGTGGAAGCGCTAGCCATGATACAAAAGAACATGAAAAAAGGGACGTCGTCACTTCAGGTGATGGATGATATGAAATATTTGAATACGACAAATGACCTATTTAATATCAAAGAAATAAAAGAGGAGGAGAAATGAAAAAAATAATTAGTCTATTGGTGCTGGTGTTAGTGGCAACTGCAGTTCAGGCGCAAGATGATGCCATCGTGAAGTTCTTCTCCAAGTATATGGAGAGCGATGATTTTTCCAGGGTTTATATCAGCCCAAAAATGATGCAGATGGCTGGTGGTTTCTTGAAGTCCGCAGCAGCAGATGGCGATGACCAGGATGCCAAAGACATGGGAGAGTTGATCTCTAAAGTAAAGGGTATTCGAATTCTGAGCGGTGAAGATGTGGATGGAATGGCCTTGTACAAAGAAGCAATGGGAACATTGAACAGGAATAAATATGAGGATTTGATGGATGTTCAGGACAAGGGGAGTAGTCTCAAATTTATGGTAAGAGAAGAGAATGGAAAAGTTGCAGAATTGCTGATGCTTTCTGGCTCTGAAGGTGAATTTACTTTGCTAAGCATGCTGGGAAGTTTTACCTATCAAGATCTCAACATGCTGGCAGAAAAAACTGATCTGCCAGGAATGAACGAGTATAGTAGTGGAAAAAAGAAGAATAAATAGACTGAGTGAATAAGATACCTAACATTAAAATGGAATAAATATGAAAAAGTTATTGATGATCGTAGCCCTGATGGGGATGAGTCTTTTTGCTCAGGCACAAAGTAAAAGTGTTGCTTCACTTTATGAGAAATATAAGGGTACTGAGGAATTCTTTCACTTGGATTTGGCAGGAAGCTTTTTTGATTTTGCAGAGGGGTTTGATATTGATTTTGATGAAGAAGGGATGAAGGCAATTGCCAAGTCGGTGGAGAGGATGAAACTTTTCAAACTTCCTGTAAATGGAAGTGAAGCCAAAGCCGATTTTAAAGCCTTAGCCAAAGGGTTGAAAAAGGAAAAGTATGAGTTGATGATGGAGTTATCGGAAAAGGACAGTGAGATTGCCTTTTACTCAAAAGGGGATGATATTATCAGTGATTTGGTCTTGCTGATCGGAGGAGATGATGACGACAGCCATTTAGTGATAGAGCTTGAGGGGGCGTTTGAGAGTAAGGCCATTGCCAGCTCAATGCCGTAAAATAAGTTTGATAGTTGATTTGCAGGCCACTGTTTGAGTAGAACACTTGAACAGTGGCTTTATTTTTTTATTTGCATCATAAGGTTGTTTAAGCTTTCTGATAAGGTTGGGTGGGCAATGGGTAATGTAGCAATGGTGTCATAAGTAATATGGCCAAGCATAGCCATTTGTAAAACTGCCAGGATTTCTCCACCATCCACACTTAAAATGGTGGCGCCAATGATTTGTTTTGTTTCTGGGTCTACCAAAACCTTAAAAAAGCCTTTGGTTTCATCTACTTCTAAGGCTCTGCCAGCATGCTTCATTAGGAATTTTCCTGTTTTATATTTGATTCCTTTTTCAATCGCTTCTGCTTCATTGAGTCCTATTCGGCCCAATTGAGGATCGATGAAGATGCAATAGGGTACCAGTCGGTCTTCTTTTGAATGACTAGTTTTTTCATAAATATGCTGGAAAGCCAAGTATGCATCATGATAGGCGATGTGGGTAAAGGGAGGACTTCCTGCTACATCTCCCAGGGCATAAACGTTGGATATGTTGGTTTCGAAATAGTTATTTACCTTGACGTGTCCTGATGAAGTTATTTTTATACCGGCATTTTCCAGCCCTAGATTTTTCGTGGATGGAATTCTTCCAGTTGCAATCAACAGGTGAGTACCGCTCAATTTTTCTTCTTTTTCTGAATTTTTATAAGACAGTGTAAATGAGTTGTCGTGAAATGTAACTTCAGTAACTCCAGCGTTGAATATCGTGGAAATGCCTTCTTCGTTAAATATAGCGCAGATCTCTTCGCAGACATCTTTGTCTTCTTTGGGAACCAATCTTTCAGATTTGTCTATAATGGTCACTTCGCTGCCAAAACGACTAAACATCTGCGCAAATTCAAGTCCAATATAGCCGCCTCCTAAAATGATCAGATGCTCTGGGGTTTCATTTAGATCCATTATACTTGAGCTGGTGAGGAAGGGGGAGTTGATGAGCCCTTTTATTTCTGGAATTCTGGGTTCTGATCCGGTGTTGATAAAGATTTTACTCCCATAAATTTCAAATTCCTCCTCATTTGTATTGATGCTCAAAACGTGATTGTCTTTAAATTGGGCATTCCCCATTATAATTTTGATGTTTTCCGACTTTTTGAGCCCTTTTTCAGCTCCTCCTCTAAACTGTTCCACAATATGGTTTTTCCTGCTTTTGATGCCTTTTTGACTTACTTTATAGTTCTCGATTCGTATTCCAAAATCTTCTGCTCGGGAAACTAAGTGTGCTACTTTGGCGGAGTGAACCATGGTTTTGGTGGGAGAACAACCATCATTGATACAGGTGCCTCCGATTGCTCTTTTCTCTATAAGTGCTACAGAAAGCCCTTTTTGGCTGATTTTTTTGGCCAAGGGCATACCAGATTGACCTGCTCCAATGATTATTGCATCAAACTTTTCCATGATTTCCTAGGTTTTGAATTAGTATCTATTGAACAACTTTTGTGCCTGTCTAGAGCGTAGGTTTTTCTTTTTTGAAAATCAAAAAAAAATGTTTGAAAGCAAAAAAAAGCCACTTTGTTTTAGAAAGCAGCTTTTAGTACGTTTTCGACCGATAAGGATTGGTCGAGCGATTAGTGGTTTGAAATTACAGCCCGCCTAAAAGGGAAAGTAACAATTCCAATAAAAATGAAAGTAAATCCATGGTATTGTGATTTTGAAGTAATGCCTACTCTTAATGAAAAATGGTTTTCGGCTTCCCCGTAAATTGAATAACAGAACATACGAATTGTTCTGAATTGAAGTTAATGGGGATTGTTTTGCTAAAGAAATATCTATTTAGTATTATAAAATAACTAATTAATTCAATTTTTAGAGTTAAGATTGGTTTATAGTTGTTTTCTATATCAATAAGTGTTGTTTGTGAATTGAAGGATTCGATATTTAAATGCACCTCAAGGAACTTATGTAATAGAACTACAAAAAAATGTCATTGTAATTTGAAGTATAAAAAAAGTGCCTAAACTTAGTCTAGGCACTTAACAATATGTTTGTTTGAGAAATATATTATTTGAAGTACTTCAAGTTGATTACTTCTTTTTCAGTCAGGAATCTCCACTGCCCCCTTGAAAGGTCTTTTTTAGTTAACCCAGCATAGGTAACCCTGTCAAGGGCGACTACTTCGAATCCTAAGTGAGCAAAGATTCTTCTTACAATTCGGTTTTTCCCTACGTGGATTTCAATTCCCAAGATGGTCCTGTCTTTAGATAAAACTTGAAGATCATCAACCTCAACTAAGCCGTCTTCAAGGGTGAGTCCTTCCAAAATGGCCTCTACTTCACTTTTCCCGATAGGCTTATCAAGGGTGACTTGATAGATCTTTTTGATTTTCTCAGAGGGGTGAGAAAGCTTGGAGGCCAATTCTCCATCATTCGTGAAGAGAAGTAATCCGGTGGTATTTCTGTCCAACCTACCTACTGGGAAAATCCTTTCATCGCATGCGGACTGCACCAAATGCATCACTGTTTTGCGGTTCATGGGGTCATCCGTAGTAGTGATAAAGTCCTTGGGTTTGTTCAAAAGAACATATACTGGTTTCTCAGGGTTGATTGTTTTTCCCTTGTATACCACCTTGTCTGTTAGGGATACACGGTGACCAAGTTCGGTGATTACTTCACCATTGACCTTGATTTCACCTTTTTCTATAAGCTTGTCGGCATCTCTTCTAGAGCAGATGCCGGAGTTGGCAATGTATTTATTTAACCTGATCTCGGAACTGGAAGATTTGGATAATTTGCGTTCTACTTTTTTTAGGTTGTATTCAGGTTTTTCTTCTTGGAAATCCCTGTTGTTTTTAATGAATCTGTTGTTTTTGAACTTTCTTGACTTTTGGAAATTTCTTTCTTCATCAACTCTTTCTGTTCCAAAAACAGGCCTTTGATCTTTGCCTCTTCCCTTGTAAACCGTCTTTAAAGCGCCTTTTTCTTTGGAGCTGTCTTGATTTTCAGGTCTTTGGAAGGATGGTTTGTCTTTGCTATATTTCTTCAAAGGAGAGAAGTCTCCAGCAGATTTGTTTTCTTTTCTTTCAGAAGAAGAGTATCCTTCAAATTTACCTCTACGGGACTTTGAAGAAGGCCTTTGGTTATCGCCATATGGCTTTCGGCCGGTTTTTTTGGAAGAATTTGATGGTCTTCCTTTGCCTCTGTTGCCGTCTTGATTGTTTCTGTTTTGATTTTTCATAGTGTTGCAGCATCTCTGCTGTATAAGGTTTTGTCAATGTAATCCCTTAATATTGAATCAATTGTGATTCCTGAAATTAGGGTGCAAAGATACGGACTTCTTTACGGATAAATGATAAAGAATAGAAATATTTATTTTCAAGGGCTACAGGTTTAATCCTGCTCTTTTCCGATTTGGTTCTCTTCTTCTGAAAAATCTTTAGGCTGGGGAAGGTCCCTGAGGCTATTGATGCCAAAATACTCCATGAATTTTTCACTAGTGCCATAAAGGAGAGGTCTGCCAATGCTGTCGGATTTTCCTTTGATGGTGACGAGTTCTTTTTCCAATAACTTCTGGATGGAATAATCGCAATTAACACCCCGTATTTGCTCTACCTCAGATTTTGTTACAGGTTGCTTGTAAGCAATAATGGATAAGGTCTCCATTTGGGCTGTAGAGAGCCTTTTGGTGGATTGCTGCTTGAGCAAAATAGATATACTGGTTTGATAGGCAGGCTTTGTTAAAAACTGGTAGCCATCACCAAGGTGTTCCAATGCGAAGGAAAAATCATCATGCTGATACTTTTGGATCAAGTCATTAATGGCCGCTTCAACATGCTCTTTGGGGACATCGGTTTCAAACATCTCCGTCAGGCACTTTTGGATCTCGCCAATGCCCAACGGAGAAGGTGAACAGAATATCAAAGCTTCAATATGTCTGTGTAAAAATTCCAATAGTTACTTTTTAGCTAATTTAGCTTCAATGGAATGCATGGTATGAGGTACTGCTTTTAGTCTTTCTTTGGCAATTAGCTTACCCGTATCAACGCATACACCGTATGTGCCATTTTTAATTCTAATTAAAGCATTTTCCAAGTTGATGATGAATTTTTGCTGTCTGGCTGCCAATTGGCTCAGGCTTTCTCTTTCAAGTGTATCAGCTCCATCTTCCAATAGTTTCGAAGTGGAAGCGGTGAAGTCTGTTCCACTGTCATTTTTTTTGCTAAGTGTCTCTTTTAAAGAGAGAAGTTCTTCACGGGCCACGCTTAGCTTGTTGTTGATCAATTCCTCGAACTCTTTTAGTTCTTCTCTGGAATATGATGTTTTCTCTTCTTGACTCATAGTATTAGGTGTTAAGTGTCGATGGCTAAATAAATTTTTGACTTTCAAAAAGTCCCCTAAAATAAGGCGTCATTTTTAAAATCAAAAATATCACCAACAGAATTAAATGTGTTTCGTAAAGCTAAGGATATATATAAATATCTTTACTAATTTAATACGTTAATTGTCCATTGAATGGTTTAAATATATTATATGCTTAGAACGAAAACAGGTAGTTTGTTTGTATTGCTTTTTGTATTCCTTTTGTCTTGTTCTGGTACTAAAGAGGAGAATGAGGAATTAGAAGATCAAAATGTAGTTGTTAGTCAAGAGCAGCCCATTGCCTTGGTAATACATGGAGGAGCAGGAACTATCAAAAGAGAAAATATGACCCCGGAAAGAGAACAGGCTTATCGGGAAAAACTGGCTGAGGCTTTGAACCATGGATACGCGGTCTTGGAAAAGGGAGGTAAGTCAGTAGATGCTGTAATAGCTGCTATCAAGGTGATGGAGGATAGTCCACTTTTCAATGCGGGCAAGGGGGCTGTTTTTACCCATGATGCTCGAAATGAAATGGATGCGGCGATAATGGATGGGAAAACGAGAAATGCAGGTGCTGTTGCGGGTATAACCACTGTCAAGAATCCAATTACTGCTGCATTTGAAGTGATGCAAAACAGTCCTCATGTTTTTATGGTGGGTAAAGGGGCTGAGCAATTTGCCGAAGAGCAAGGGTTGGAAATAGTTGATCCCAGTTATTTTAGAGAGGAAAAAAGGTACGAACAATTGATGAAAATCATTGAGTCAGAACAGCAGCAGTTGGATCATTCCTCACTTCGTGAGATGGAATGGGAAGATCCTTATTTTAACGATAGAAAGTATGGGACAGTAGGTGCAGTGGCTGTTGACTCGGAGGGGAATGTGGCTGCTGCTACATCCACTGGTGGCATGACCAATAAACGCTATGGCAGAGTGGGGGATGTTCCTGTAATTGGGGCAGGTACTTATGCGGATAATGCGACTTGTGCTGTTTCGGCAACTGGCCATGGAGAATTTTTCATCAGGAATGTCGTTGGTCATGAGATTGCCTCAATCATGCGATATGCTGGTAAATCTCTGGATCAAGCTGCTAAAGAAGTGGTCATGGATCAGTTGGTGAAAATGGAAGGAAGCGGAGGTGTTATATCTATCGATAAAGATGCCAATATTAGCATGCCTTTTAATTCCGCGGGGATGTATAGAGGGTATATTAAAGAGAAAGGTAAGGCAAATACTTTTATCTATAATGATGAGGATGAAGGTTTGTAAAGGAAGTGACCTCGTTGGTTCTTGGAGAGGTCACTTGTTTTCTTAAAAATGGTTTACTGTAATTTACTTCCAACTATGATTGTTTCTTTGATTGTTGACACTTGGCCGTTTAGGTGAACCATTTCTACCAAAGCAATATAATATCCTGGTCTGACTTTAATACCTGCTTCGTTGGTACCACTCCAAGTGTAAAAACCAACAATTCCCCAGCTTTCATTTTGGCAGATGGTTTTGATAAGCTGTCCATCTGTGCCGTAGATTTTAATGGAGCCAAAGTAACCTGGTTCTGTCATTTTATAGCTTATAGTTGTAAAAGGTTGTTCGCCCGTTGCATCAGGTAGGAAGACTTTAGGGCTAATTTGAATTTCTTGATTTAAATCGTTCAGCTCCAGGCTTTGTGAATTCTTATAGCCAGGTGTTGCAAAACCTTCAGTGCTTGCTGCAGAATGCCAGTTTTTAGGCTCATTGGTTTCATGTTCAGGAGTGAAGCGCTCCAAAGAAACTCCTTTTGTATTTTGGATCAATTCATGATGAAATTTATCTGAATAGTCGAAACGTTCTTGGAGGCTTTCTTCAGGGTTTAATAGAACAACACTCCCTTCAGCAATGGGATAACTGGGCAAATTATTGATTTCAATCCATTTAGAGACAACACCCTTGGGATATTCTTGATGAAGAAGATTGATATCCGTTGTGACCACCAAGTAGTCAAATGGTGCAATAATCAAGGTTTTTTCTTCTATAATTTTTCTATTATCAATCGCGTCTTGGGAGACATTGGCAAGTTTCCAATTGGCTAAGTCAATGTATTTTGAGGAGTGGTTATAAATCTCCACAAACTTAGGTGTTCCGCTTCTGGGGTTGAAGAGTATTTCATTTAAGAGGATCTCTCCTATTTCTGCTTCCGAAGGAATCTGGAAATTGGCGGTATTGAAAGATAGATCAATTGAATTGCCAGCGCAGTCATAAAGGTCTGTTACGGTAATTTGATAGGCTGTTTTTTCAGATAAATTGTTTTTTAACTTCAAAATGATTTCAGTGCTATTCTCTGGAGAAACAAATGCTTCAGTAAGTTCAACTGTCTTATTGAATCCCCAAGTAACATTGGAAAGGTCCGTATTCAAGCTCTCGTTGAATTGTAATATAATTGTTGAGGGGTCTGATGCCAATGCTTTTAGAAGGCGAGGAGCGACCATGTCTGGAGTATTGTCAAATATGGAGTTTTCTCTTCCTGGAGTTCCTTTTGAAGGGTCTTCTGAAGCTTTTAAAAGTAGGGACTGATTACATGAGGAAAAGGGATTTACTACTTCTAGGCTGTAGCCATTATTAGCTTTATCTGAGCTGCCATAGCTTTGCTGATTATAACTTAATTGGTCTATGATTTGGTCGTTTGGGTCGCATAAGATGACCTGATCGCTACTGTTGACAAACCTAGGCCAAGTACTTAGGCCAATCACTTTTCCGAAGGCACTAAATGCTGAAGCATCATCCTCATCAACGATGATAGCATATTCCCCTGGGGAAACAGTAGAAACTGGAAACACAGCTGATCGACTGGAGTTCTTTAAATGAAAGCCTCCAAGCGCAATAGTTCGGTCACTCGTATTGTAGATCTCAATGTATTCAGCATAGGGAAGTGGGTTTCCATTTTTTGGTGCAGCCATGACTTCATTGATGACCAGCTCTTTTTGGGCAACGTTGGCTTTGCGGTTTGTTTTAAAGGAGAAGCTTTCGCGAACAATTTTATTCCCATTTGAGTCCAATACTCCACTTACTTTTAGGGTACAATTCAGGGAGTCAATTGGATATTCAAAGTTCAGAATCACTTGAAAGGATGAATTGGCCCAAGTCACTTCAATTGGTGCCCTGCCATCAATGTCATAAAAATTTGGGATAACTGAAAAAACAGGATCAAGTGGTTTATCAAAGGTAACCATGATGGAGTTTTTACTTCTGCGATTAACATGGACGATTTTGGCAGGGATTGTATCTGGATTGATGGGAGGTGAATTGAATTGACCCTTTGATTCTATCCTTGAATTTTGGGTTTTCAATTGGCTATTAGTAAATCCAAAGAGGATTGGGATTGAAGTATTTGTGTGGTGAATCAGGTTGTTTGGTGTTTCCTCTAACGGTCTTTTATTCAAATTTTTATCTAATCTTTCGGGTTCGGTAGATATTTTAAGATTTTCTACTCCGTTAGTGGATGATTTTCCGTAACTTGCGGCACTAAAATTTGAAGGCCTCTGGTTTGAAAAATAGAAGGGCGATGATTCTACTTTTTTTGAGATTTGGAAGGATGCAAAAAGTAGCATTCCAAAGCAAATAAAAAAAGAAGTAGGTGAATTAAAACAGTAAGATTTCATACCTAAAAATTTTGGGCTGCTAAATTGGGGAGACTAAATAAACATCAGCCAATCCAAAATAGGCAGCAGATAAAAATTGAATCCATGAAATTTCTAACTCCGTTATTAATAGGAGCCATCTTTCAAAAAAACCAAGCTGAAAAATTTAAAATACTATAAAAATCAATTAATAGAAAGTTTTCAACGATGAAATTAGCTGTTGTAGGAGCGACTGGTTTAGTTGGCTCAGAGATTCTTGAGGTGCTAGCGGAGCACAATTTCCCTTTTGATGAATTGCTTTTAGTGGCCAGTGAAAGGTCTGCGGGAAAGAAGATTACTTTCAAGGATAAGGAATACACAGTGATAGGCCTGGCACAGGCAGTGGCTGAAAAGCCAGATGTAGCCATTTTCTCTGCAGGTGGAGAGACGTCCAAAGAATGGGCACCGAAATTTGCTGAGGCAGGTACTATTGTAGTGGACAATTCTTCTGCTTGGAGAATGGACCCTACCAAAAAACTGGTTGTTCCTGAGATCAACGCTAAATCTCTGAAGATTGATGACAGGATCATAGCGAATCCAAACTGTTCGACCATCCAAATGGTTTTGGCTTTGGCGCCATTACGTGAGCGATATGGGATTAAGAGAGTGGTTGTATCCACTTACCAATCGGTTACAGGAAGTGGCTTAAAAGCGGTAAACCAGTTGATGGATGAACGGGAAGGAAAAGACGGAGAGAAAGCATACCCTCATAAAATTGACTTAAATGTCTTGCCTCATATTGATGTATTCCAAGAGAATGGATACACCAAAGAGGAAATGAAGATGATCAATGAGACCAAAAAGATTTTTGATGATCAATCCATTCAGGTGACGGCTACTACCGTTAGGATTCCTGTAATGGGAGGTCACTCAGAATCAGTAAATGTGGAATTCAAAGAAGATTTCGATATCGCTGAAGTGAAGCAACTATTGTCAGCTACACCTGGTGTAATTGTGGAGGATGATGTAGCCAATAATGTCTACCCAATGCCAATGAATGCGCACAAGCGCGATGAGGTTTTTGTGGGTAGATTGAGAAGGGACGAGTCTCAGCCAAATACTTTGAACATGTGGATTGTGGCAGATAACCTTAGAAAAGGAGCTGCTACCAATGCAGTTCAAATTGCTGAGTACCTAGTAGAGCATAGCTTGGTGTAAATTTGGAAGCTTCCAAAATATATACTCCATTATTGTTTCAATTTGTGCAGGATCATCTCCATGAAGATCCTGCACAATTGCTTTTAAAGCACCATCAAAATACTTCCTTGGATGTCAAGGAAGCCGTCCAACAAATTTCGGCCCGAAAGAAAGCTCAGGTGAAGTTGCCTTCTTGGGTGGCCAATCATAATGTTATTTTTCCCCCATCGATCTCCTTGGAACAATGTTCCTCTGAATTGACAGCAAAATTTAAAAGCCGATTGGCAAAGGGGGGCAGCCTAGTAGATTTAACTGGTGGTTTTGGGGTAGATACTTTTTTTTTAGGGGCTCATTTCGATAAGGTACTTTATCTGGAGCGACAGGCGAAATTGGCTGAAATTGCTGCCATGAATTTTTCCCAGCTTAGTGAAATTAGAGGTAAATATGAAGTCCGGTCCGGTGATTCGATCGAATATTTGAGGGAAACGGAAAGCGCTTTTGATTGGATTTTTGTGGATCCGGCCAGAAGAGGAGGACATAATCAGAAGTTATATAAGTTAGCGGATTGTGAGCCAGATATAATCAGTCACTGGAAGATGATGGCTAGGAAGGCTAGGCATATTATGGTAAAGGCTTCGCCCATGTTGGACATCAAAGAAGCTTTACGCGAAATACCAGCAGTCAGTCATCTTCATGTCGTCGGTGTCAAGAATGAGGTAAAAGAGATTTTATTGATTTGGGAGAGAGACGCTGAAGTAGGTTCGCCAAAGGTAAGCTGCTGGAACCTATCAGAAGAATTCGATGAATTTTTTGAGTTTTCATACGAGGAAGAAACACTTGCTCAGGCAACTTTTGGTTTCCCTGAGAAGTATTTGGTACTTCCCTCTGCTGCTATTTTAAAAGCCGGAGCTTTTAAATCCTTTTCCCAACAATACGGATTGAAGAAATTGCATCCTAATACTCATGTCTACACCTCTGATCAGTTGATTGCTCCAGTTCAAGGAAGGGTATTTGAAATTCTAGAAGAGCAAAAACTTGACAAAAAGCAGATCAAAAAGACATTTCCATCTGGAAAAGTAAATGTTTTGGTTAGGAACCATCCCTTGAAGCCGGATATGATCAAAAAAAAATATAAACTTCAGGACGGAGGAGATGAATATCTTTTTGCAGTGACCACCTTGGATGATTCACCAAAGGTTTATAAGTGTAAGCGAGTGGGCTAGCCTGGTGGTTGATTATGCTTCTTTTTTAGGTTAACTTAGTTGAGTTTAAAGTTCTTTATGTATATCCGCAATTTTACCAGTAAAGATTAAAACGAATCGAAGCGATCCTTTTGATTAAAGTATCCATTGCTTCAGGCTTCAGTTCTATTTGGCAGTTTGACAGGCTTCCGACACTTGAGCAAAGGATTTATGGTTACTGGCATCATAGCGGATAATCAGAAAGTTTTTTGATGGCTAGGTTAATCAATCATATTGAACTGATCAATCGGCAAGGGGATATTACCAAACAATCCGATGTTGATGTGATTGTCAATGCCGCCAATGCGCAGCTTAGGACTGGCGGAGGTGTGGCAGGGGCGATTCACAGAGCTGCAGGACCAGACCTCGAGCGAGCTGCCATTCCACTTGGCCCCATACAACCAGGAGAGGCGGTGATCACAGAAGCATTTCGACTACCCAACAAATATATAATTCATTGCCTTGGCCCCGTCTATGGGAAGGATAAACCTGAAGCAAAAATTCTTGGTAATTGCTATCGGGAAGCGTTGAAGCTGGCGGATGATTATCAAATGACTTCTATTGCTTTTCCGGCCATCTCAACTGGGATCTTTGGTTACCCTGTGGAGGAAGCAGCAAAAGTCGCTTTTTCATCAATCATGGCAATTCTGCCTGAATTAAAATCGATCAGAAAGATTTATTTTGTGTTGTTTGGGGATAATGATTTTAGGATTCATGAAGAAGAGTTGAAGAGACTCATCCCTTAAGGTATATTTATTAAAGCAAGAAGTGACTAAGGACTTCATACAGTATGAAAAAGAATACTGCCAATGTTCCATACACTTGAAGAACTCTTAACCGGTTACACCTGTCCATAAACCAAAGTACATAAACAGGTCTGATAAAACCCGCCAGAATACTGATAATGGAGGCGTAACAAAGGGTTTTTAATAGCAATACGAGAGCAATACCCATGATTGAATTTTATTGTGTTAGGCTAAATAATGTTTTGGAAATGAAAAAGAAAAAGGACAGTTAGAAAACTGTCCTTTTGACTTTAAGCGTGTGTATTTAGTTGAATTATTTTTTTCTTTTGATTTCACGCATTTCGTATCCTTCGATAGTGTCTTCCAGTTTGATGTCATTATATCCTTTGATGGAAATACCACATTCATAACCTGCTTTCACTTCTGCTACATCATCTTTGAAACGCTTCAACTGATCAATTTCTCCATCATGAATAACGATACCATCACGGATAATTCTGATTTTATTCTTTCTGGTTACATATCCATCGGTTACATAACACCCTGCAACGGTTCCTACTTTAGAAATCTTGAAGACTTCCCTTACCTGGATGTTACCAGTAATCACCTCTTCGAATTCAGGCTCTAGCATACCCTCGATGGCATCCTTGATTTGGTTAATGGCATCGTAGATGATAGAGTAATGTCTGATTTCGATTTCTTCCTGCTCTGCCAACTTCTTGGCACTGGTAGAAGGTCTCACCTGGAATCCAAGGATAATGGCGTCCGATGCAGAAGCAAGAAGGACGTCAGATTCAGAAATCTGACCAACACCTTTGTGGATAATATTGACACTTACCTCATCCTTGGAAAGTTTCAGTAAGGAATCAGACAAGGCTTCCACAGAACCATCCACATCACCTTTGATAATGATGTTAAGTTCTTTAAAGCTTCCGATAGCCAAACGTCTACCAATTTCGTCCAAAGTAATATGTTTCTTGGTACGCATACTTTGTTCTCTATTGATCTGCTCTCTAGAGTTAGCGATTTCCCTGGCTTCACGTTCAGTGTCGTATACTTTCAAGATGTCACCTGCCTGAGGAGCTCCGCTCAAGCCCAATACTTGGACTGGAGTAGATGGCTCAGCTTCCTTCACTTTTTTGCCAGTATGGTCAAACATCGCTTTTACCCTACCGTAGTGTTGGCCGGCCAGCATGATATCACCAATTTTCAAAGTACCTGCTTGGACCATCACAGTGGATACATATCCACGTCCTTTATCCAAAGAGGCTTCAACCACGGTACCTACTGCATTTCTGTTTGGATTGGCAGTAAGTTCAAGGATTTCGGCTTCTAGCAATACTTTTTCGAGCAATTCATCTATTCCTTGACCTGTCTTGGCAGAGATTTCTTGAGACTGGTATTTACCGCCCCATTCTTCCACCAATAGGTTCATGTTAGCCAATTCCTCTTTGATTTTGTTCGGGTTGGCATTTGGCTTATCTACTTTGTTGATAGCAAATATCATCGGTACACCAGCCACCTGAGCGTGGTTGATGGCTTCTTTCGTCTGAGGCATGATGCTGTCATCAGCCGCGATTACGATGATGGCCACGTCCGTGATTTTCGCACCACGGGCTCTCATGGCTGTAAAAGCTTCGTGACCAGGAGTATCCAAGAAAGCGATTTTTTCGCCATTGTCGGTTTTAACATCATAAGCACCAATGTGCTGGGTAATACCACCTGCTTCACCACTGGTTACTTTAGAGCTTCTGATGTAATCCAGCAAGGAAGTTTTACCATGATCGACGTGTCCCATGATGGTAACGATAGGAGCTCTTGGTTCCAAATCTTCTGGGCTATCAACTTCTTCGACTTCACTCTCTTCTTCATCTGTTTTGGTAAACTCCACTTCATAGCCAAATTCATCTGCGATAATGGTGATTGCTTCGGCATCCAGTCGTTGGTTGATGGAGACAAACATACCCAATGACATGCAAACTGAGATGATCTCGTTTACAGAAACATCCAATAAAGAAGCCAAGTCATTTGCAGAGATAAACTCAGTTACTTTTAGTACTTTGCTTTCTTCCTGTCCTTCTACATTGTGATCTTTGGTTCTTTCAGAACGCTTGTCTCTTCTGCTCTTGCTCTTACCTCCTCCAGACTTGCCACCGCCTTGAAGACGGGCAAGGGTTTGTTTGATTTGGTCTTGGATTTCCTTTTGGGTAGGCTCCACTTTTTGGAATCGGTTGCCGCCTCCTTTTTGTTGGTTGCCTCCAGGTCTTTTACGTCCACCTTGTTGGTTTCGATTACCGCCTCCCTGTTGGTTTCGGTTGCCCTGAGGGCCACCTGCATTACCACCAGGTCGATTGCCTTGACCTGCTCCAGGACCACCTGTTCCTGGCTTATCGATTCGCTTACGTGGGCGTTTCTTTTTATCTTTTCCTCGCTCATCTGAGGAGGCTACAGGTTTTGCTTTTTTCTTCGGCTTATCTTTAGGGAGTTCTATTTTCCCTAGTACAGTTAGGCCTTTTAGCGCGTCAGCTTTAGCAGAAATTACTGAATCAGAATTTTCCTTTTTGACTTCCGTCTTAGGAGTTTCTGATGGAGAGGTTTTTTCTTCTGGTTTGTTAGAAGGAGTTGCTGCGGGCTTCTCAGCTTGCGGCTTTTGTACTTTTGATGCGTCAGAGGTCTGAGCCTTCCCAGGTTCAGCTTTAGGGGTAGTTTTAGCGTCTTCTTTTTGCTCAGACTTCTCAGCCTTAGGTGTTTCTTTTGGTTTTTCAGGAGTCTTTTCCTGATGTTTTTCTACTGCAGGAGGAGCTTCTACTGGCTTTTCAGCTTTAGGAGCTTCTGCAGGTTTTTCGGCTGGCTTAGGAGTTTCCTGGGCAGCTTTTGGTTTTTCTTCTTTTTTGGGCTCTTCTTTTTTGCCCTTGTTTTGACCACTTAGGTCAATTTTACCCAATACCTTAATGCCAGGAAGCTTCTCTGCTTCGGAAGTAACTTTGCTACCCTCTTCCTTTTTAGGAGTTTCTACAGGTGCAGGTTGCTGCTTCTCTTCTTGCTTAGGAGCAGGCGCTACTGGCTGGTTTGGTTCTTCTTTTTTTGCTTCTTCAGGCACAGATTCAGATTCTGCTTTGATGGTAAAGTTTTCATTGTGACGTTTACCAATGGAAAGGTGGGACGCTTCCTCCTTTTCCTGTGCAGAGGACTTAAACTCCTTAGCCAACATGTTAAACTGATCTTGGCTGATCTTGGAGTTAGGGTTGCTCTCTACATCAAAGCCTTTCTTGGCCATAGACTCAACAATTGAGGAAATCCCCACATTGAGCTTTCTGGCTACCTGGCCTAATCGCATCATTTTTTCTTCTGACATACGCTAAAACCTCTTGCTAATTTTTTATTGATGTAAATATGCCACTAATGTTATCCCATCAGGGCAAATGATTTACTGTTCAAATTCCTGTTTTAATATTCTGAAGATCTCCTCGATAGTTTCTTCTTCGAGCTCAGTTCTTCTGGTTAGGTCTTCAGTAGACAATGCTAATACGCTTTTTGCAGTGTCCAGACCTGTTTTCTTCAACTCTTCAATAATCCAACCCTCAATTTCGTCAGAAAATTCGGATAGATCGACATCTTCTTCTTCCTCGTAATCAGAAAGTTCTCTGAAGACATCTATTTCGTAGCCCACCAAACGGCTGGCCAATCTGATATTATACCCTCCTTTTCCGATGGCCAAAGATACTTGATCAGGCTTTAAAAAGACAGAAAGTCTCTTCTCTTCTTCATTGGCTGAAATCGAGCTGACCTTGGCTGGACTTAGGGCTCTCGAAACATATAGTTCTAAGTTATCAGTGTAGTTAATGACATCAATGTTCTCGTTTTGAAGTTCACGAACTACAGCATGAATCCTGCTTCCTTTCATACCCACACATGCACCTACTGGATCAATACGATCATCATAAGATTCTACGGCTACCTTGGCTCTTTCTCCTGGCTCTCTGACAATCTTCTTGATAGTGATCAATCCATCATAAACTTCCGGTACTTCATTTTCAAACAATCTTTCCAAGAAAATTGGAGAAGTTCTTGAAAGAATGATTCGTGGGTTGCCGTTGACCATTTCCACTTTGTGGACAATGGATTTTACGGTATCTCCTTTTCGGAAACGGTCCTTAGGGATTTGTTCTCCTTTTGGAAGGATCAGCTCATTGCCTTCACCGTCCATTAAAAGCATTTCTCTTCCTAAGATTTGGTAAACTTCAGCAGTGATGATTTCACCTACCAACTCCTCATATTGTTGGAAAAGCAAGTCTTTTTCCAAATCCTTGATCTTCTGGATCAAAGTCTGTCTTGCCATCATCACGGCTCTTCTTCCAAAGTCCTCCAATTCGATTCTTTCGTAAGTCTCTTCGCCAATTTCAAAATCAGGTTCGATTTTTCTGGCTTCGGATAGGCTGATTTTGTCATGATCCCAGATGTCTTCCGAATTATCGTCAACAATTTCCCTGATCCTCCAAATCTCAAGGTCACCTTTGTCTGCGTTGATGATTACATCGAAATTCTCATCTGTTTCGTACTTTTTACGAATCATTGCTCTAAACACATCTTCCAAGATGCGGATCATGGTAGGACGATCCACATTTTTTGATCTTGCAAATTCTGCAAACGATTCTATCAGAACTTTAGCATCCATTTTTTTTATTTAAAAGAGACTAATACAATTGATTTCTTAATTTGCTCCAAAGCTATTGTTGCTTCTACTTCAACAGCTTTTTTGCCTTTTTCTTTTTGTTTTACCAATAGGTTGATGGCCGATTGGTCTACGCTCAAGAGCTTTCCTTCCATTTTCTCACCATTTTCCATGGTGACCTGAAGGTTCCTCCCTATGTTTTTTTGATATTGTCTCCTGCCAGTAAGTGGGTGGTCCAGTCCTGGTGAAGAAACTTCAAGCACATAGGCTTTTTCTATTATTTCTTTGGCTTCTAATTCTTCGCCTACAGCTCTGCTGACTGTAGCGCAGGTGTCGATATTTAAACCTCCATCTGCATCAATAAGAATGCTGACTTTTTGCTTAGGGCCTTTCTCATTGATGAGGACATCTACCACAAAATGAGAATCATCGGGCAAATGCTTCGTTACAATCTCCTCGATGGTCTGCTTCAAACTCATACTACACTTACCTATAATGAAAGAGGGGACGTTGTGTCCCCTCTCGTAAACGACTTAATACGGTACAAATGTAATAAATTTTTTTTCGGAAAAAAAGTGGCTTTTTGATCATATAATATTTTTAACGAGGTTTTTTTCATCATAAGCTCCTTTTTTGATCGGAAATCCTATGTGCTATCCATTTAATCAGTACATGGAGCATGTATTACCTAAAGAATATTTGAATTTAAAAAGTCGATTATCTTTTTTGCGAAGCTGATTTTAATATTTTTGAATCTGAATCTTTTTTGTTTCGATTGAGTTTTATTCCATCCAAAGGGCAGAAAAATGAATTTTAACAGATAGTTTTGTGACCCAAATGACTGCTAATTTCCTGTCGGTTTAATTAAATTTGTTTATGATTTCCAAAGAATTAAAGATTTACAATACGCTTTCGCGTGAAAAAGAACTTTTTGAGCCACTAAAGCCACCATTTGTTGGGATGTATGTTTGTGGACCTACCGTTTATGGAGATGCACATTTAGGACATTCCCGACCTGCAGTCACTTTTGATACCGTGTATCGGTATTTGAGTCATCTTGGGTACAAAGTAAGGTATGTAAGGAACATTACTGACGTGGGGCATTTACAGGGAGATGCAGATGATGGAGAGGACAAGATTGCCAAAAAGGCAAAGCTGGAGCAGTTGGAGCCGATGGAAGTGGCCCAATACTATACTGATACTTACCATAGGGATATGGAATCCCTAAATACCAATAAACCCAATATTGAACCAAGGGCTACAGGACACATTCCAGAGCAGATCCAATTGGTAAAAGATATTTTGGATGCTGGTTTTGCCTATGAAGTAAATGGTAGTGTGTATTTTGATGTGCTCAAGTATAATAGTGAAAAGCCATATGGCAAGCTTTCCGGAAGGGTGGTGGATGAATTGATGAGTGGGAGCAGAGAGTTGGATGGTCAGGATGAAAAAAGAAACCCGATTGATTTTGCTTTATGGAAAAATGCCTCTCCAGAGCATTTGATGAAGTGGGAATCACCATGGGGATTGGGCTTTCCCGGTTGGCATTTAGAATGCACCGCCATGAGTTCCAAGTATCTTGGCAATCAGTTTGATATTCATGGTGGTGGGATGGACTTGATGTTTCCTCACCATGAGTGTGAAATCGCCCAAGGTAATGCAGGTCATGGGCATGACCCCGCTAAATACTGGATGCATAATAATATGATTACCATCAATGGTCAAAAGATGGGCAAATCACTTGGTAATTTTATTACCCTTCAGGAGTTGTTTACTGGCAAGCATGATCTTCTTGATCAAGCCTATTCTCCAATGACCATCAGGTATTTTATTTTGACGGCGCACTATAGGTCTACTTTGGATTTCTCCAACGAAGCTCTGAAGGCGGCACAAAAAGGATACAAAAAAATTATCAATGGATTGAGAATTGCTAAAAGTTTGGAGTACACAGAAGAGGAAGGTGTAGTTAGGGATGAAAAGCAAATTCAGCAGATTGAAAAGAGTATTGAAAGTGCCTATAGGGCGATGAACGATGATTTTAATTCTGCCCAAGCCATTGGACATTTGTTTAACTTATTGAAGAAAATTAATAGTCTTTACACAGGTCAGCTGAAGGCATCAGTTTTAGGCAAAGATGTTTTTGAGAAATTAAATGCTACTTTCGTCGTTTTTGTAGAGGAAATATTAGGGCTTTTAGAAGAGAAGTCTGACAAGCAGCAGGAATTGCTGGAAATCCTTCTAAGGGTTTACCAAGAAGCCAAACTGGCCAAAAATTATGACAAGGTAGATGAAATCAGGTCTGCGTTGAAATCAATTGGTGTAGTGGTAAAGGATATGAAAGATAAAGTAGATTGGGCATATGAAGAATAATTTAGTCTGGGCTATAGTTTTACTATGGTTTTTGGGAGCATGTGGAGATCACAAAAGTGAAGTTGTAGTAGAAGAACCTCAGGTTGAGGTTGCCTTGAGTGATGTTCCTGTATTTAATGTGGACTCTGCATATCAGTACATTCAGGATCAGGTTGATTTTGGGCCAAGGGTTCCCAATACCGAATCACACAAAGCCACTGCTGCTTGGCTACAGGACAAATTCAAGTCATTTGGGCTGGGTGTAGAGGTTCAGGAATTTGAGGCCGAGGCCTATGATGGGAAAAAACTGGAGTTGATGAACATCATTGCTTCCTTTAATCCATCAGCCAAGAAAAGAGTAATTTTGGCAGCCCACTGGGATACCAGAAGGATTGCTGATAAAGATACCGAGCGAATCAATGAACCAATTGATGGTGCCAATGACGGTGCCAGTGGGGTAGGGGTTTTGTTAGAAATAGCCAGAAGCATTTCAAATGCAGAACTAAAACCTGATATTGGGATTGATTTTATTTTGTTTGATGGTGAGGATGATGGAAAGCCTGAGTCTGCCAAAGGTGGGACAGATGATGCCAAATGGTGGTGTTTGGGCTCTCAATATTGGTCCAGAAATCCTCATGAGCGTGGCTATGCGGCTTATTATGGGATCTTGGTGGACATGGTTGGAGCAAAAGGAGCTCGCTTTTACAAAGAAGGTGTTTCTCAGCAATATGCAAAAGGGATTGTGACGAAAGTATGGAATTTCGCCCATTCAATAGGTCACAGTGATTTTTTTCAGATGAGAGATTCTCATGCGATCACAGATGATCATATTCCTGTAAATGAAATAGCCCGGATTCCAATGATTGACATCATTGATTATTCCCCTGATTTTGGATTTGGTAGGTACCACCACAAGCATTCCGATAACATGGAGGTTATTGATAAACGAACGCTTAAGGCTGTTGGAGAGACAGTTTTATTCACCATCTACCAAGAATAAACTTAGTCCCAAGTGTGGGGAATAGGTGTTCTCTTGTAAAAAATGTATATTCATTTTTTGAGCAACAAAGAAAAAAATGAAAAAGGGACAAGTAACCATCAGGGACATTGCGCTAAAGCTTAAAATCAGTATTTCTACGGTTTCAAGAGCATTGAGGGATTCTCCCGAAATCAAGCTGGAGACCAGAAAGAAGGTTTTGGCCATGGCTGAAAAGCTGAATTACACCCCTAACGTTGTGGCCCAAAGCCTCCGGGTCAACAAAACCAAAACTTTGGGGATTGTTGTTCCTCAGTTGGCTTCCCATTTTTTTGCTTCCAATATCAGTGGTATTCAAGATACGGCTTATAGCAGGGGCTATAATGTGATGATTTGCCAGTCAAATGAAAGTTTTGATCAAGAGAAATCAGATATTCGCACCCTGATCTCTAGCCGTGTTGATGGTTTGCTGATTTCATTGTCTCGGGAGACTTCCTCCTATGAGCATTTGGATAACCTGATCGAAAGAGAAATCCCTTTTGTACTTTTTGATCGGATTCATGAGGGGCTGCCTGTTTCCACAGTGACTGTGGACGATAGTTTGGGTGCTTATAAAGTCACAAAACATTTGATTGGGCAAGGCTGTAGGCGAATAGCTTTTATGTCCGGTCCGGAAGAAATGTATATCAGTAAGAAGCGGATGGCCGGCTATGAAAAAGCACTGGATGAATATGGAATGAAGGTCCAGAATGATTTAGTGAAACATAGTGATTTGACGGAAAATTGCACTCAAATCCTAACTCAGGAGCTATTGGATCTGGAAGAGATGCCAGATGCTATTTTTGCAATTAATGACCCTGTAGCCATTGATGTGATGAAATTTTTAAAATCAAGAGGTTTAAAGATACCTGCTGATGTTGCCTTGGTGGGCTTTACCAATATGCCGATCTCGGATGCTTTGGAGCCTTCCCTTACCACGGTGGATCAGCCAGCATATGAAATGGGAAAATTGGCTGCAAACAATCTTTTGGACCAATTGATGAACCCAGAGGATTTTGAGCCTCAGGCCATTGTTTTGGATACAGAACTAATTGTAAGGAAATCATCACAAAAATGAATTATTAATGGAAACGTTTTCGGGAACGTTTTTTTCAAAAATAAGTCTTCATTGCCCCGAATTACATTTTTTAATCTATTAATTTGGCATTTCTAAAAATCAAAATTGTCAATTAATAAACCTGACTTCTTTGTCGACCGAAAAGCCAAACCACACCAAAATACAAGTCGAGCAATCTGTTTTCGGCAAAACAATAAATGGAACGGATGTCCATTTATTTACCCTGAGCAATAATTATGGTACTAAAGTTTGTGTAACCAATTATGGGGCCACAATGACCCATCTTTTTGTCCCTGACAGGCAAGGAGAAAGTACAGATGTCGTGTTGGGCTTTGATACTTTTGAAGAGTATATCAGCGAAAACTATTTGAAGGCCAATGCTTTCATGGGATGTACAGTTGGCAGGGTTTGCAATAGGATCAACAGAGGGAAAATTGAGTTGGATGGAAAGGATTATCAACTGGCCATTACGAATGGGGACCACCATCTTCATGGGGGCAAGATAGGTTTTGACAAGAAGATTTGGGAAGCGGAAATTGTTGAACGTGGAGTGAAGTTTACTTATCTCAGTCCAGATGGTGAGGAAAATTATCCAGGAAACCTGAGAGTGTGTGTTACCTTTAGCCTGGAAGGTGAAAGTGAACTTAAAATTTCCTATACTGCCGAGACTGATAAAGGTACCGTAATCAATCTTACCAATCATTCCTATTTTAACCTTTCGGGTGATTTTTCAAAAACCATTCTTGATCATGACATCCAGGCAAATGCGCCTTTTTATATCCCTGTAGTAGCAGGAAGTATTCCTACTGGCGAAATACTTTCCGTTAAAGGAACACCTTTTGATTTGCTACAAAGCAAAAAAGTGAAGGAAGCCGTGTTTTCAGATCATGAGCAAACGGTCATTGCCAATGGCTTGGATCAAACCATTGTTTTTGATAAGAATAATCCAGGTGCCACACTTTATTCGTCTGAGTCAGGTATTGAAATGGAAGTTCAGAGTTCAGAGCCTGGCATACAATTGTATACTGCAAACTATTTTGATGGAAGTGTAAGTGGTAAAGGAAAAATTTATCCAAAACACGGAGGTATTGCCATGGAAACGCAGCATTTTCCAGATTCTCCTAACCAGCCTCACTTTCCATCAGTGATACTTCGGCCAGACGAGCGGTTTGAAAGCTACACTACCTTTAAATTTTCAGTAAAAAAGTAAAGCAAATATAGATTACCATGAATCCTACTATCATTCAGTCAAAGTTCAAAGAACTTTTTGACAAAGAGCCTATTGTCGTTAAATCTCCCGGACGTATAAATCTTATCGGAGAACATACAGATTACAATGAAGGATTTGTACTTCCTGCAGCCATTGACAAAGAAATTGTCATTGCTGTCCAGGCCAATGATTTAGAGGAATGCCGTCTTTTCTCCTTTGATTTTCAAGAATCCTTGACATTTAATATTAATGACTTTGAACGCATGGAAGGCGGCTGGGGAAATTATGTCATGGGTGTGGTAGCACAACTTCAGAAAGCAGGCTATGAGCTGAAAGGTTTTGATCTTGTTTTTGGTGGCGATGTTCCTGTAGGTGCAGGGTTGTCATCTTCCGCGGCAGTGGAAAATGGTGTCTGCTTGGCTCTTTCAGCACTTTTTGATTTGGGGCTTGAAAAACTCAATATGCTTAAGTTTGCCCAAAAAGCAGAGCATGAATTTGCAGGAGTACAATGCGGCATCATGGATCAGTTTGCTTCTATGATGGGGAAGGACAACCATGCCATTCGCTTGGATTGCAGGTCTTTGGACTTTAGCTATTTTCCAATAGAATTGGGTGATTACCAAATTGTGCTTTGTGATACACAGGTCAAGCATTCTTTAGCCGATACAGCTTACAATGATCGAAGAAGGGAGTGTCAAGAAGGGGTTGAGGCGGTACAGAAATACCATCCTGCTGTTCAAAGTCTACGAGATGTTACTCTTGAAATGCTTGATGAAGCTAAAGGGGATGTCAGTGAGGTGGTTTACACCAGAAGCAAATACGTGATTGAAGAAAATGAGCGATTGTTGAAGGGCTGTGAGCTATTGGAAAAAGGAGATATCAAAGGCTTTGGCCAGCAGATGTATGGCTCTCATGATGGTCTTTCTGAAATGTATGAAGTGAGCTGTAAGGAATTGGACTTCTTGGCTGATTTCGCTAAATCAAATGAAAGTGTCGCTGGAGCGCGGATGATGGGGGGAGGTTTTGGTGGCTGTACTATCAACTTGGTCGAAAAGTCAGGTAAGGATCAATTTGAAAAAGAAGTGGCCACCGCTTATTATGAAGCCTTTGGCAAAGCTTTGAAAATCTATGAAGTAAATATTACTGATGGAACCCGTTTGGTTACAGCCTAGGGCAGAGCATCAATGCTTGTTAAGAGACTTTAATCTCAGTTTATGACGTTTAGGTCCATGTTAAAAAAATAAGAAATACTATTAAACCTATTTATACCTAGAATTGAATTATGTCAGATTTTAACTTTGAAGACCACAGTCACAGGAGGTACAACCCATTCACTGGTGACTGGCTTCAGGTTTCTCCACATCGAGGGAAGCGACCATGGCAAGGTCAGGAAGAAAATACTGCTGAGGAGAAGAAGGTGGCCTATGATGAAGCTTGTTACCTTTGCCCCACCAATACCCGAGTGAACGGGGAGCTAAATCCAGATTATCAAGGAAGCTTTGTTTTTCAAAATGATTTTGGCGCCTTGACTGCTGATATTCCAGAAGGGGAATTGTCAGAAGGAGAGTTTTTCAAAGCCAAAAGTGAGCGGGGCATATGCAAGGTGATTTGTTTTTCTCCGCGACATGACTTGACCATTCCAGAGTTGGATGTGCAGGCAATTACCAAGGTGGTGGAGTTGTGGAAAGCGGAATACCTTGGTTTGGGCGGAAAGGATTTCATCAATTACGTTCAGATTTTTGAGAATAAGGGTTCAGTAATGGGGTGCTCCAACCCACACCCACATGGACAGATCTGGGCGCAAGAATCTGTACCTGTAGAACCAGCAAAAAAGCAGCAGAAGTTTTCTCAGTATTTTGAGAAATATGGACGAAGCATGGTGGTGGATTATGTACAAGAAGAGTTGAAGAAAAACGAACGAATCCTTTTTGAAAATGAATATTTTGTAGGCTTGGTTCCTTTCTGGGCAGTGTGGCCTTTTGAGGCCATGATAGCTCCCAAAACCCATATTGCCTCTTTGGCAGAAATGGATGAAGCACAAATGGAAGCATTGGCGGATGCTTATCGTCAGTTGACCATTATGTATGATAACGTTTTTAAGGTGTCCTTTCCTTATTCGGCTGGAATCCATCAGGCCATGACCGACGGGAAAGACCATCCAGAGTGGGACTTGCACATGGTTTTTTATCCGCCATTATTACGTTCTGCCACGGTTAAGAAGTTTATGGTAGGCTATGAGATGCTAGCTAATCCACAAAGGGACATCACCGCTGAATCAGCCGTAAAAATTCTAAAAAGCCAACCGAAGGAGCATTATAAAACTGGTAAATAAAAAGTGGAATATATTTGCGGCCCTCTCTTGACTATTTCGAGAGAGGACTTTTTTGAAGTTGATATTAGTTATACCTAGTAAATTGAATGAAACGGTGACAAGAAAAATCTTCCATATACATTAGAAACATATCAATAACTAGCACATTACTTTATTAAAACAATATATTTTTTTCGAATTCTTATCATTTTTTTATTAAAAGTTTCTTTTATTTAATGATGTTTTTTATATTCCATTTATGGTTGCCAAAACACATTTTGCTTTGTTTAGGTAAGAAGTGTTCAGCGTTACTTGTCTATCATTGCTAATAGATCAAGGTGTCCAAGAACTAAATGGATAATGGAGATTATTTTAGTGTCCATCCGCTCAGGTGCCATATCTTAAGGTTGCCTTCTTTAGAATACGAAACATGTCAGTTGAAAACACCAACTTTGATGAAAAGCTTCTGTTGATTTCTTTCAAAAAAGGAAGTGAAGTTGCTTTCAGAGCATTATATGATCATTTTTTTCCTTCATTGTACAGGTATGCCTTGAAATTTCTTAAATCAAAAGAGCTAGCAGAGGAGGCGGTACATGATGTTTTTCTTAAATTATGGAATAGCCGAGAACGTGTACAGGAAGATAGATCAATCAGCCCATTTTTATACAAAATTTGCAAAAACCATGTCCTCAACCTATTGGATAAAGCCGCAAAAAAACCAGTTCTTTTAAGAGAAATTACTGACTCTCAATTATCCAGTTTGGAAAGTGGGCCTGAAGATGTCCTAATTCAAAGGGAATTTGAAAATAGCTTTAATATCGCTGTTGCTAAACTTCCACCTGTGAGACAGAAAGTTTTCCGTTTATGCAAGTTGGAAGGGAAATCATACGAGGAAGCAGCGGATATTTTGGGGATTTCTAAAGGGACAGTAAATAGTCATATTATCAAGGCCAATAGGAGTTTGGAGAGATTAATTAAGCTAGGTGTTTCTATAATTTTAATGATATTAAGTCTATTTTTTAGTGTCTAGTAAAGGTGAGTTTTCTTTTGAATTGGCACAGTGGATGTTGTTGTTTTAATATATTATTTTGTAAATATACTTTGTAATAAAAAAACATTTTCCATATATCTTTTTTGACTAAGCAGTTAATCGGATATCGATAAAGATTTAAAAAAAAATATTTTGTAAAGGAGTATATGGACTTTGTCTATTTTCTGTAATAATATATACAATCAGAATATAAATGAAGCATCAAGAGTATTACTTATTACAGAAATTTCTCCTTAATAAATGTAATCAGGATGAAGTCAATCAAGTTTTTGAAATATTACAGACCCAAAAGGGAATGGAGGCTTACAAAACCTTGGTTGCGCGTATGGATCCCGAGCAAGATCAGTTTCAACTAAGTGAGTATGAAAAAGAATCCAAAGAGCTAGTCTTTGGCCGTTTAAAGCGACAAATTATACAAAGCGAAAATAAGCTTGTTCCGAAAACAAGAAACATAGGATTTTGGGTTAGCCGTGCTGCTGTTTTGCTTTTGTTTTTAACGCTTTCATTTGCATTCTACAAGCTTCTGCCTGATAATAGGTCTACCAGTGATTTTAAAAGTAATTCTGTAGTAGCTTTAAACACTAAGAGTAACCCTTCTGGTAAGAAGAGTAAGATCCATTTACCGGATGGTTCCATTGTGTGGTTAAATTCAAGTAGCCAACTGAGCTATCCTGAATTCTTTGCGAATGAAAAGCGGGAGATATGGCTTGAGGGAGAAGCTTTTTTTGAAGTAACAAGAGATGAAGAAAGGCCTTTTATGGTGCACACAGGTAGAGTAACCACGAAGGTGCTTGGTACTTCATTTAATATAAACTCATTTGAAAATGAAGATAATATCGCCGTTTCGGTGGTTACAGGAAAAGTACAAGTAATTGCTTCAGATTCTTCTCAAAATTCTAGGGATCAGCGTGCCATTTTGATTCCTGGAGAAATGGCGTCGTTTCATAAAGAAGAAGAAACGATTAAGGTGGGGAAAGTTGATGCTTCTCAGATAGCCATGTGGAAAGATAAAACATTACTTTTTGATAAGGATCCTTTTTCAAAAGTTCTATTTGAACTCGAAAGATGGTATGGTGTAGAGATAGAAAATCAATCTCCCCAAACTAACCGCTGCATAATTCAAGGTAAATACCACAATGAAAGTTTGGATAATGTATTGATTTCCTTGCAGTATGCTTTGGGTTTTGAATACGAGATTGATAGTCGATCCAAAAAAATTGTAATCAAAGGAGGGAATTGTCAAAATATGTAAAGTGCCTATGAAAAATAAATAAGGACTGTTAAACCGGGTCGAATCAGTGTTAACAGTCCTGTTAGTCGAATTGTTACATTCAAACCACTACAAAAATATGAAAAACTATTTATTTAAATTATTTAGGATGACTGTAAACTCATTCTTAATACTCTTTATCACAAGTCTTTTTTCCGGAATTCTTCTGGCTAAAACGTCAGATGCTCAAAGTATTGATAAAATAAGGATTTCATTGGAGTTGGAAAATGAAGACTTAAGTCATGTATTCAAGGAAATTGAACAAAAGAGTGGACTTAGTTTTACCTATCATTTCAACAAATCACTGTTTAATGATAACCCTTCAAGGATCAGTCTTGTTTCGAAAAATGAGACGCTTTCCAAGATACTGTACAAAATAGCAGAGCAAAGCGGGCTTTCATTTAAGCAGGTCAATGAAAATATTTCAGTCCAAATCAGGGATGCAAGTCTATTTTCCAAGTCCGCTGTCCCTGAAGCGTTTATTGAAAACGTAAAAATTACAGGAAGCGTACTGGATGAAAGAGGAAATTCAATACCAGGGGCCACCATATTGGTGAAAGGGAGAACTATAGGTACCGCCACGGATATCGATGGGAAATTTTCACTGGATGTGCCTGAGAATGCAACTTTGGTGGTTTCTTTTGTGGGTTATGTTACTAAGGAAATATTGGTAGGCAATCAAGAGGTTTTCAATATTGTCTTACAAGAAGACGCGGCTCAGTTGGATGAAGTGGTGGTCGTTGGATATGGTTCGCAGAAAAAAAGTGACCTGACAGGAGCAATCTCATCCTTGAATGCTGATGATTTGACTTCTGGAGGTACTGTGAGTAATGTGGCTCAGGCTATTCAAGGTAGAGCTTCAGGGGTAGTCGTTACTCAAAATTCTAAGGCTCCTGGAGGAAGCATGTCAATTAGAATTAGGGGGGCAAACTCCGTAAGTAGTTCCAATGAACCCTTATATGTTGTGGATGGGTTTCCAACTGATAATGGAATTAATATCAATCCTGAAGATATTGCCTCAATGGAAATATTAAAGGATGCTTCTGCTACGGCAATTTATGGTTCAAGGGGTGCGAACGGAGTTGTTTTGATCACCACCAAAAGAGGAAAGGAGGGGCAAGGTAATATAGCAGTCAATGCCTATACCAGTACCCAGAATATAATAGTGCCATTTGATATGTTGAATGGTCAAGATTATATGTATTTGGCGAATGATCTATATAAAGAAATAGATGGTCAAGAGAATATTAACAACGGTGCCTATACTCCCTCTCAGTTGGCCTCTGATGTCAGTACCGATTGGATCGAGGCAACTACAAGAAGAAGTTTAGTTCAAAATTACAGTTTGCAAATAACTGGAGGAAGCGAAAAAACCAAGGTACTTACGAGTATTGGGTACTTTGATCAAGAAGGAGTCTTGAAGAATACCAATTTTTCAAGATTATCAGGTCGAGTCAATGTGGATCACGAAATAAATGACTTTATCAAATCTGGTGCGACCATCATGGCTCAGCGGGAAAATTCCAATTATCAGGTTTATGATGGTAACATTTTGAATTCAAACGTGCTTTATAGCATTTTGACTTATGACCCCACTGTGCCAGTCTATAATCAGGATGGCTCCTTTGCACGCCCACCAGGAGGACGAGGAGATAACCCATTGGCCAACCTTACAGCCCGACAAAATGATGTACAAAAAAGTAAATTGAACGGTTCCATGTTTTTGGAGTTAAACTTGGCAAAAGGGCTTAAGGCTAGAATGGATGCAGGTACAGAAATAAGAGAAGACCGCTTGGGAGGATATCTTTCCAAAGATTCTTATCAAGGAGGAATTAACGATGGGGTTGCTAACCTCTCCAATTATTCATTGACCCATAATTTGTTTGATATATTTGTTACCTACGAAAAATTGATCAAAGAGCGCCATGCACTTCAAGTAATGGGAGGCTACTCTTACGAGAAATACATCAATGAAAGCAATGGAATTAATGTTTATGGGTTCTCGACAGATCTTTATGGATATAACAATGTAGGTGCTGCCTCGACCATAACTGGAGTCAGTTCAAGCAAGACTGAAAATATATTAATATCCTTCTTTGGCAGAGCCAACTATTCCTTGGACGATAAGTACCTCTTTACCTTTACCGTTAGGTCTGATGGTTCATCTAGGTTTGGTGAGGATAATAAATGGGGTATATTTCCTTCGGGCTCTTTTGCTTGGAGAGTTATCGATGAAAGTTTCATGGAAAACCAATCCCTATTTTCTGATTTAAAATTCAGAGCAGGTTATGGCCGTACTGGTAATGAGCGAATAGGGAATTATGCATCTTATGGTTTGGTATCAACAGCTAGATACACTTTTGATGGGGTAAACAATACCGCAGGTACCTTTCTAAATAGCTCTTCTCCAGAGAATAGTAAATTGAAGTGGGAAACTACAGATCAATTCAATGCTGGGCTTGACTTTAGTTTGTTGGATAATCGCTTGAAATTTAACATAGATGGATATTATAAGCGAACTGACAATTTGCTGATAAGAGTTAATCTTCCGAAGTATTCTGGATATGCATCTGGACTTAGCAATGTAGGGGCCACTGAGAATAAGGGTTTAGAGTTTAATATGGAATATCAAGTTCCCACTAATAATCAGTTCTCTTGGAAGACGGGTTTAAATTTTGCCATAAACAAAAATAAAGTACTTAGCCTTGGAGATCAAAGCGAGATTTTGTTGACCTCTTCAAAGCCAATAGGAAATGTCTCTGAAGAAAGCTACGCTATCATTCAAGAAGGAAAACCTCTTGGTTCACTCTATGGGTACAAATACGTAGGTGTGCTTCAAGAAGGAGAAACATATGCTCCACAGCCTAATTCAAAAGCCGGTGATCCAATGTTTGAAGATCTCAATGGTGATGGTCTGATTACTTCTGCAGACCGAGGAATAATAGGCTCGGCATATCCTAAATTCACATTTGGTTTCAATAATAGTTTCATGTACAAGAATTTTGATTTATCACTATTCTTTTACGGAAAAGTCGGTAATGACTTGTTGAACATGACAAGAATGAACTTGGAGTGGAACAGGACAGCTGAATCACTTAATCGATGGACTCCAGAAAATACAGATACTGATATTCCTAGAAACGGCTTTTTCTATTCCCAATATGGAGGTTATATCAATGATCACTTCATAGAGGATGCCTCATTTTTGCGCTTGAGAAATGTAACATTAGGTTATAATATACCTCTTCAGTCAAATGCAGTTCAATCCATCAGAGTTTATGCCATGGGTGAGAATCTCTTCACTATCAGTGGGTATTCAGGTTGGGATCCGGAGGTGGATACCAAAGGTTATGAGAATGACAATTTGGTCAAATATGGTGGAAATGCACAGTCGGCCAATGCCGGTGCAGGACTGGATTTCAATTCCTATCCAAGCATGAGGACATTTACCATTGGAATTAGTGCTAAATTTTAAAAAGGAATATCATGAATTTTAAGAAATATATCAATTTCACTTATACGGGTATAGTTGCTTCTTTGATTGTGTCTTGCACCAATTTGGAACCCGAACTATATAGTGACCTCACCACAAAAAATGCTTACAGCACTGAAAGTGATGTAGAAGCAGCATTGACAGGTACATATGCGAAGTTAAAACCTTATCCAGGAGACGCTTATTTATACTATGCAGGTTATTTGGTTATGATTACTGATTATGCGGCAGATATGGGATTTTCCACTGCCGCAGGAGACCCTACCAAAATGAGTAATTTCACTTATGATGACAACAATCGATATTTTCGGTTAAACTGGAACAATATGTATGAGGTCATCAGTAATGCCAATATTTTGCTCTCTAAAATTGATGATGTGGAGATGGAGGAGTCAAAAAGGAATGAGATTAAAGCTCAAGCGCGGTTTTTGAGGGCTCTTTCCTATCGTGATTTGACCGATTCTTGGGGACCAGTACCTTTGATCACCACAGCGGAGAATCCCACAGAAACCGTTAATTACCCTTTGTCATCAGTTGAGGAAGTTGATCAACTGATCATTGAGGATTGTAAGTTTGCCATAGAACACCTTCCTGAAGAGTGGGCAGCCGAGTACGGTATTGGAAGAGCAAGTAAAGGAGCTGCCCTTACACTTTTAGGTAAGGTATATATGAGAGCTCATGATTATACCAATGCCAAAATCTACATTGATCAAGTTTTGGAACTTCGGGATGAGGGATATTATGCGCTAAATCCTGATTTCAAGAATGAGTGGTCTGACAATAATAAGATTGATATGGGGTTGATTTTTGGGATTTTTCATGAATCTGCTCAAAATGGAGGAGAAATCACCAATCACTTTGGCCCAAGTGATCATAAAGAAGTACAGAATAGGTGGCAATACTATGCGGTATCTCTTCCTTTTTGGAGAAAGTACTCCGATTCGGATCCAAGAAAAGACTTCTTTTATTTTGACTATGAGGGACTTGCTGCAAGGGATGGCACCACTTCAAATGGCTTCTTTTATAAAATGCCAGATGTAGGAGAAAATACCCCTCCTAATGATACTACTAGGTTGCTACAAAATGTTTCAACCAAAAAGTATTCTTATGAAATGGTTTCCAATTCCTATTTGGATGGAAGGACGATTCAGGTTTTCAGAATGGCAGATATAATATTATGCAAGGCAGAGATTGAAAATGCACTTTCTGGTCCTGCTGCTGCCTTACCTTATCTCAATGAAATAAGAACACGTGCAGGAGCTCCAGCTTATGGCAGTAGTCCGGAGTTTGTTGCTCCTTCTTCTAAAGAAGAAATGATTGATGCTTTGGTTGATGAACGCGGGTTTGAGTTAGTTTTTGAATACCATCGAAGGGCAGACCTCATTCGACTGGGAAGGTTTGAAGAAGTATGTAATGACTACCTCAGTCAAAGAGGAATGGAGCCCATCGTAACTTCAAACATGCGTTATTTCCCTTACCCTTTGGTGGAGACAATGATTCATAACGAAATGGCTGCAGAAAATGCCTCAAGATTGCCATAAGAAGTTGATAAATTAATGAAAAAGACAGGATTAGCTATTGTCATTACTTGCCTTGGCTTGTTGACGTGTTTTGGGTTTGTATACTACTCAAATCATAATATCAGGATTACGAAAGTTGAACTGGTCTCTCCAGAAAATTCTGCACTTAAAGAGGATTTATCAATATCATTAAGTGAAGCATCCCCACTGAAAGTGGAATATTGGAAAAAAGGAGATGATGTGAAGTATACCACTCCGATTAGTGAAGTAAAGGTGGACCATTTGGTCCACCTTCTCCTTCTGGAGCCTGGTACTACCTATGAATATAGGATTGTCATAGATGGATGGATTGATCAATCCACTGATGTATTGTCTTTTCAGACAAGAGAGGCCTCTTCGTGGATGATCCATGAATGGATCAAGGAAGATAAGCCTCATGACAAAACAGCAATGGGCGATGGCTTAGTGATGTTATGCTATAGGGGGTACCCTGGATATATCTCGATGGTGGATGGAGAAGGGACAATACGATGGTATTGGCAAGATAAGAACCTTGGTGTACGCTTGGCTACCATTACTCCGAGAAATACCATATTAGCTTTGCTTGCTCCTGCTCGAAAAGATGAATTCAAGAAACCTGAAAAAGGAGATAATAAAGGAGTGGCGAGTTACTATTTGCGAACTGGTAAGATAGGCTTTGTGGGAGGGACAGAGATAGCAGAGATCGATTTAGAAGGGAATGTTCTCTGGAGAACCAATTTGGAAGAAAAAGGTATTGTCTTTCACCATGATCTTCGAATGACTGATGATCATAAAATCATGAGTATCTATAGAGATTATAAGCTTTACGATCTACCAGATACTCCAACCAAAATTGATACTTTGTGGGGAGATGGTGTAATGATTATGGATACTTTGGGAAATGTTTTGGACAAATGGTCAGCGTGGAATGTATGGGATATTTCCAAGGATATAAAAATCAAAGAATATGCAGGAGATCGTTTTCATTTTAATTCTGTGAATTTGGACACTGATGGGAATTATTTACTTTCCACACCAATCGAAAACCAAGTTTGGAAGGTAGACTCCAAAAGCGGTGAAATAATCTGGAAGTTAGGAAAGGGAGGAGATTTTGAGATGGATTCAAGCTCTTATTTTTATTTTCAGCATTCCGTATACATTAACAGAAATGGTGATTTGATGCTCTTTGATAATGGTGATTTTTCACCAAATGATACCAGTAAAGTCAACAAAGTTTCCAGAAGCTTGGCCTTTAAATTAGACACTGAACAAATGAAGGCCGAAGTACAAATAGATAACATACTTCCAAAAGAGTATTATACATCCAGAATGGGAAGTGCCTTTTTGATGCCTAATGACTATATCCTCCAAACCATTTCGAAAACTGGAAAAGTGGCCATAAGTAACCAGAATGGAGAAGTACTTTGGACACTTAATTCACATTTTATTCCATACAGGGCAGAATATATTCCTGCGACTTTATGGAGTGATTACTTCAAAATTGATCAATAAATCATGAATAGATATTATTCAATAATACTTCTACTATTTATCATTCAGTACACTTTTTATGTAGAAAATGCACATGCTCAGCAACATATTTATCCTCCACAGCAAGAGTTGTGGGATGCCGATTCATTGGGAAATCAAAGGGCAGTAGTACTTGTAAACAAAATAGCGGATCAGGTAACGGTGGAGGTGGAATGGAGAAATAGAAATGTAACATCTCAGCAAAAAGTATACGTGGTGGATAGTACTACCCAGAACATGGTAGAAGAGGTGCTTATCGATAGCATGAGTCCAGAGAAAGGGAAAATTACCTTTACTACTTCTGGACGAAAGGGAATATTCTACATTTATTATTTACCTTATAAGGTAGTGGGAAGGAGGAATTATCCGGATGTGGTCTATGAGGAGCAAATCACCAATAAGACAAATGAGAAGCAACTTAGGTTAAGTAATGAAAACGATGTAAAAGTTCTTCGCCTTGAAGCTGTTGATGATTTTAACAGCAACAAACCAATGGAAATTATTGCTACGCAGAAAGAAGTTGAAGCATTTAGGGCAAAGCATAGAGATAAAAGCTATTTGGTTTTTCCGGAGGATAGGGATAATCCAATCAAAATGAAGGATTATCTACCTCAAAAGTGGGCGGTCTCAACTTTGGAGTCAACATTTAGCAGAGAAGTATGTATTAAAGAGAATTACACTTTTCAACTTGGGCTCTGGGCTAAAGATCAAGCTTTGAAAAATATAAAGGTTACCTTTTCAAAATTTAAGTCTGAAAATGGTGATGTTCTGCCCCTTGAAAACTTTACTTGTTTCAACAAAGAAGGAGTCGATTACACCGGAAAGTCTTTTTCCAAAACAGTTGATGTTGAGGAAGGTAAAATACAGGCTTTATGGTGTGGCATAACGATTCCCGATAATAATTCTGCGGCTAAGTATAGTGGTGCAGTAACCATCTTGCCTGAAGGACAAGCCCCAACAGAAATTCCTGTTGAGCTTATTGTTTCCCAAAAGAAAGCGATCAATGGAGGAGTCAATGAACCATGGAAACAAACCCGATTAAATTGGCTTAATTCCACTTTGGCCCAGGAAAACTCTGTAATAGCACCTTATATTCCGTTGAAAGTGGAAGGTCATACTATATCTTTGCTAGGGCGAAAGGTATGGTTGGGTTCAAACGGATTACCGGCACAAATTCAGAGTTTTTTTGCAGAGGAAATGACCTCTATTTCTAAAGAAGCAAAAGACATGATTGCAGATCCATTTTCCTTAAATATCTTGAAGGAGAATGGTCAACATATGGTAGCTGATTATTCTGGGCCAGTTTTTAAAGACCTGGAGGAAGGAAAGGTTTCTTGGAAGTCTATTGGGAAGTCCCAAGAATTGGAAATAGTAATCAATGGATCTCTTGAGTTTGATGGCTTTGCGAATTTTGAAATAAAAGTAGTAGCACTTCAAGATGTAGAGCTAAAAGATATTGCCTTAGATATACCAGTTTATAAAACTTCATCAAAGTATATGTTAGGCTTGGGCTATAAAGGTCAGCATACACCCAGGAAGATTGACTGGAAATGGGATGTAGCCCATAAAAACCAAGACGGATGGTGGTTAGGGTCCGTAAACTCAGGTATGCAGTTGAGTCTACGAGATCAGCATTATGAACGGCCACTGAATACAAATTTTTATTTACAAAAGCCTCTAAAATTACCTCTCTCATGGGGGAATGATAATAAAGGAGGAATCAGTATGGTAGAAGATGGTGATGTTTTGAATGTCCATCATTATAGTGGCGATAGAAAAATGGAGATTGGCGATACTCTGTATTTTAATTTCACTTTATTGATTACTCCTTTTCATACCTTGCAGACCGATGACCAATGGAGAGATCGTTATTATCACGCCTATCAACCCGTGGATACAGTGGTAAAAAGCGGGGCTAGCATTGTTAATATCCATCACGCAAATGAAATCAATCCTTACATCAACTATCCTTTTATTGCAACAAAAGAAATGAAGGCATACATTGATGCTGCTCATGAAAGAGGTTTAAAGGTGAAAATATACAATACCGTTCGTGAGGTTTCCAACCGACTCTATGAGCTGTATCCGCTAAGGAGTCTTAATCATGAAGTTTTTTCAGAAGGAAACGGTGGAGGTTTCTCATGGCTGCAAGAACATCTTCAACGAAATTATATTGCGGCATGGTATGTACCACGCTTTAAGGATGCTGCTATAATTAATAGTGGCATGAACCGCTGGCATAATTACTATGTAGAGGGGATGAACTGGTTGGTACAAAATATTGGGATAGATGGAATATACTTAGATGATGTTGCTTTTGATCGTATTACTATGAAGAGAATTAAAAGGGTTCTTACAAAACAGGGACACCCTGGTTTGATTGATCTTCATTCAGCTAATCAATATAATGAGCGTGATGGTTACAACAACAGTGCAAATTTATACATGGAACATTTTCCTTATATCAATCGCTTGTGGTTTGGTGAGTATTTTGACTATGAAAAAGGTAGTCCTGAATTTTATTTGACTGAAGTTAGTGGGATTCCATTTGGACTGATGGGGGAGATGCTCCAAGATGGAGGAAACCCTTGGCGAGGAATGTTGTATGGTATGACTAATAGAATGCCTTACCAAGAAGAAAGGCCGGATCATATTTGGAAAGCCTGGGATGACTTTGGTATGGAAGGCGTTAATATGATTGGTTATTGGGTAAGTGATAGTCCAGTGAAAACAAATCATGAGAAGGTATTGGCAACTGTGTACAAGAAAGAAGGGAAAGCCTTGGTGTCCGTAGCCAGCTGGGCAGAGGACGATGTTAGAATTAAGTTAGAAATTGACTGGAAAAGTTTAGGAATAGACCCTAATAAGATTAAAATCAGCGCTCCTGAGATACAAGGTTTCCAGCCTTCCAAAACTTTTGATGTTTCAGATCAAATACCTGTAGAAAAGAATAAAGGATGGATGCTCGTAATAGAATAGTCATGAGTAGAATGGCGATGGGGTTTTTCCTGATGTTTCTTGTACACTTTTCTATCGCACAAGAAACTGTCAGGTCAAGGGAGTTTTTAAAAGAGTATGTTACTTATCCATTCTCAGATCCTGATCCAGTTCCTGCAGATAAAAAGCTTTACCCCTATTTTCGTTTTGATGGTTTTACTGACGAAGGGACAGTTAAAAAGTGGAAAGTAGTAGAGTTGGAGAATGATTTTATTAAGGTACAAATCATGCCTGAAATAGGAGGAAAGGTTTGGACTGCTTATGATAAGGTTCATCAGAAGTATTTTCTTTACAACAATGAAGTAGTGAAGTTTAGGGATATTGCCATGAGAGGTCCATGGGTAAGTGGTGGTATAGAGGCAAATTACGGAACCATAGGCCATACGCCAAACAGTGCTACTTCAGTGGATTATCTTTTGAAAGAAAACAGTGATGGAAGTCAAAGTTGTTTTGTCAGCACTCTGGACTTATTGACCAGGACCCGATGGGTACTGGAAATTAAATTGGAAAAAGACAAAGCTTATTTTAGTACAAAATCTTTTTGGTTTAATTCGACAGGTAATGAACAGCCTTATTATACATGGATGAATGCAGGTATTCCTGCAAGTGATGATTTGACGTTTTTATACCCAGGTACACACTATATTGGTCATGATGGAAAAGCACATGATTGGCCCATTGATGAGCAAGGAAAAGATCTCTCTCGATATTCAAATAATGATTTCGGAGGATCAAAGTCATACCACGTAACAGGAGCTCATAGTAGCTATTTTGGAGCCCGTTGGGAACTAGCTGACTTTGGGATGATTCGATATTCCAATAGAGAGGATAAGTTGGGTAAGAAGATATTCCTCTGGGCACAGTCTGATCAAGGGAAAATCTGGGAGGATTTACTGACAGACCATAGTGGGCAGTATGTGGAGATTCAAAGTGGCCGCCTTTTTAACCAAAATGTATTTAATAGCAGTTTTACCCCCTTCAAGCAGATAGGCTTTTTACCTTATGCAGCTGAAAAATGGACAGAATATTGGTATTCCTTTGGGGATATGGAAGGCTTTACTCATGCCAATTTATTAGGGGCTTATAATATACAAATTGAAGAAAGTGAGGTAAGGTTTGCCTTTAGCCCTGTCAAAGCGGTGAAAGATACCTTGAAGATTTTCAATAGTGCCGGAGAAATATTGGCTGCTGAGCTTATTGACTCAAAGCCTCTTTCCACGATCAATCATGTTTTGGTTTGTCCTAATGCCAATCAGATTTCATATTTGGAATTAGGTGGTCAGAGAGTTGATCTTCAAAAGGACAGGAAGAAAAGTTTAAGTAGACCGCTAAAAATAGCCGAAAACTATGATGCTGAGAGTGCTTATGGGCTGTATATGCAGGCTCGAGACCTTTATCGTTTTAGGGATTATCTTTTGGCTGAGCAAAAACTAGAGACTGCTCTGGAAAAGAACGATACCTATATTCCTGCATTGGTAGAAATGGCGAAGTTAAAGCTTTATCGTATGAATTACGACGCTGCTTTTACTTATGTAAAACAGGCATTGAGTATTGATACCTATGATCCGGAAGCAAATTATTATTATGGACTTATTGCTGACCGTCTTTCTTTGGATTATGATGCTATGGATGGTTTTGAAGTGGCGAGCTTGTCTCCTCAATTTAGGAACGCTGCATATACTGCACTGAGCAAGTTAAATTTAAAGAAACATAACTTGATAGGTTCAAGAGATATGGCTATGAAGGCAATGGTGCAAAATTCATCTAATATAGAAGCACTTCGGATTTTGTATTTATTATACAGATTAGAGAATAAACAATTGGGCAAAGAAGAAATCGAGAGTAAATTGGTTGAATTAAACCCTTTAGACCACTTTATCAGATTTGAACAATATTTTCATAATAAAGATGATGCTAAAAAAGCTGATTTTGTAAGTTTGATCAAAAGCGAGCTTGCCCATGAAACTTTTTTGGAATTGGGGATCTGGTATGCATCGGTTGGTCGGTTACAGGAAAGTATAGGAGTGTTGGAGTTAGCTCCAAAAAACGCAGAAATTTTATATTGGCTGGCTTGGCTGACTAAGGAAACTCCTAGGTCTGATGCTTTCTTTAGAGAGGCGGAAAAAGCAGATTTGGCATATGTTTTCCCTTTCAGAGAAGAGTCAGTAAAAGTATTGGAATGGGCCTCAAACAAAGAATCGTCTTGGAAACCAAAGTATTTATTGGCTTTGATCCATGATTTTAGGGGAAATAGAAAAGAAGCAGCAGCACTGATGGGAAGTGAAAGAGTTGACTTTGCTCCTTATCATGTCCTTCAGATAAGGATTCAAGAATCTGCAACCATTGAAGAAAAAGTAGCATATGCAGAACAGGCTATTGCCATTGATCCAAAGGAGTGGAGGTATCAGAAAATACTGGCAGCATTACTAAGTCAACAAGGAAAAAAGGAAGAATCAGTAAAGGTTATACAAAATACTTACAAAGAAAATAACACTAACTATGTAGTGGGCTTGGAGTTAGTAAAGGGGCTCATGAAGATAGATCAATACTTAGATGCTGAGAGAATTCTAAATGAAATAAAGGTATTGCCATTTGAAGGAGCTACTGACGCTAGAAAATATTATCGTCAGACCAAGATGATGCTGGCCTATCAGGCATTGGAGGAGGGAGAATATTCAAAAGCGTTGAATAAGATAGAGGAAATCAAATTATGGCCAAACAATTTAGGTGTGGGACGGCCTTACCCTGAACTTATAAATGATAAGTTAGAAAATTCCCTGAAACAAATTGTGACCCAAAAAATGGTTACTTCAGGATTGAAAGGCAATATTCCTCAAGAAGGATTGGGAAAAGAAAGAATCGATGAAAAATCTTTAATTAAAGAAATCAAATCTTTGTCCTTCGAAGCAGATCAAAGAATGTTTTAATTTGTATCTAAGAGGATAAGTTAAAATAAGACCAAAGGCCTGATGTTTGACATCAGGCCTTTGGCTTACTAAAACAAACTGTAATTTTTTACTTGATCGAAAAAGTGAACGGCACTTCCTGGGCTTAAGATTAATATAAAGATAATCCCGAATAAGGCACCGTAAAGGTGCGCATCATGGTTGATGCTGTCATTGTCCTGCTTGCTCTTAATTGCAGAGTACCCCAAGAAAATAATCCCAAGAATGAAACCAGGCAAGCAAAGGATACCAAAGAGACAGATGTCTTGCATGGGCATGAGGATAATGCTGGCAAAAACAGCCGCCGCAGTTCCTCCAGAGGCTCCCAGGGCTTGGTAGTTGGGATTGGACTTGTGCTTAAGGTATGTGGGAATATCTGATATTGCCAAGGCGCCCAGATAGAATAAGATAAATATCGCCACTCCAGGGAAGAAACCAAATCGGTAAGTCAGGTACTGTTCTACTAAACTACCAAAGAAGTAAAAGGTAATCATATTGAAGAGCAGATGCACGGCATCCTTGTGAACAAAACCCGATAGTATGAAACGATCAAATTCCTTGTTGCTGTTGATCAAATAAGGGTTAAACATACTTCGACTCAGAAAGCCGTAGTTTTTCCATCCGTAAAAGGAACTGATAGCAGTAATGATGATGATCAGAACCGTTGCAGAAATATCCATGAAATAATTGTCAGTAAAAGAGCGAGAATTATTTTTCCCGCTCAATAAGATTTTGTGTGAGTCCCTTTAGTGCCAACAAGGCTTCTTGGTTAACAACGTCAAGGGTAGTGAGCTGATTGAAGCCTCTTTCAAAATAAGACTCCATTTTAGCTTCAGTAATGTTTTTGATACCTAACTTATCATAAAGGGCAGTAACCGCTTTGACTTTTTCTTCTTTGTCAAAGTCAACTTTGGAGAGCCAGCTTTCAAGCTCTTCCTTGTCCCCGTCAATTGCAAGTTCTTTTGCTTTAATGAGCAGGAAGGTCTTTTTATTAGCGATGATATCTCCTCCGACTTGCTTGCCAAATTTAGCTTTGTCCGCATAAACGTCCAGCAAATCATCTTTCAGTTGGAAGCCGATCCCAATATTAACTCCGAAATCGTAGAGATGTTGGGCATCATCCTGTGAAGCACCGGCCAAGATGGCTCCGTACTGCAAGGCAAAACCAAGCAATACAGCTGTCTTCTGCCGGATCATTTCCACATATTCAGATTCCAGTACAGCTTTATTGGATTCGAAATTCATGTCATGTTGCTGCCCTTCGCAAACTTCAGTTGCGGTTTGATTGAACAATCTCAAGCATACGGCAAGTTTATCCTCAGGAACATGAAGCAACATATCATAAGCTTTGACCAACATGACATCTCCGGAAAGGATAGCATTATTGATGTTCCATTTTTTATGGACAGTGGGCTTTCCTCTTCTCAATGGAGCCTCATCCATAATGTCATCATGCACCAAGGTGAAATTGTGAAATACTTCAACAGCAGAAGCAGGCGTGAGTGCCTTTTCATAATCATCCCGGTATAATGAATAAGCCAATAATGTCAATAGGGGCCTGATTCGTTTGCCTCCCAAGCTCATGATGTAAGAAATAGGCTCATAGAGTTCCTCTGGAGAACTTCCATAAGAAAATTTCTGCATGTGGTTTTCTAGCTGCTCCAACAGCTCATGGCTTAAGTTGGTTTTAGTCATTGTCATTTGCAAATTCCAAATCTATGGTTCTTCTGTCTATATCCGTATTTACTACACGGACCGATACCTGGTCACCCAGGGTGATCATTTTTTTATTCTTAGAGCCTATCAGGCGCATGTTTTTTTCATCAAATTCGTAATAGTCATCACGTAAGTCCTGCAATCGGATCATTCCTTCACACTTGGTCTCCGTAATTTCCACAAAGATACCCCATTCTGTTACACCGGAAATAATTCCTTCATAAGCTTTGTCTTCTGCCAAGGACATATATTCCACTTGTTTGTATTTTATGGAAGCTCTTTCGGCGTCAGAAGCACGCTTTTCTCTTTCTGATGAATGAACACATTTGTCATCCCAAGGTTCTTTATCTGGAGATTTCCCTCCATCAAGATAGTGTTGCAGAAGGCGGTGAACCATCATGTCCGGATACCTTCTGATTGGGGAAGTGAAATGGGTATAATGGCTGAAAGCCAATCCAAAGTGCCCTTTCGGCTCTGTGCTATATTTAGCTTTGGCCATACTTCTTATCGCCAATTGTTCCAAAAGGTTTTGTTCTGGTTTTCCTTCTATTTCATTCATCAGTTTGTTCAAGGTAGATGAGATCCTGGTGTCTTCATTGATCGAAATCTGATGACCGAATTTTTTTGCGAAATTCGCAAAAGTCTCTAAACGTTCCAAGTCCGGATGATCGTGGGTTCTATAAACAAAGGTGTCCTTGCCTTTGTTTTTATTGTAGATGAATTCTGCCACGGCCTTATTGGCCAAGAGCATGTATTCTTCGATCATTTTGTGAATATCTTTCCTTTCTTTTACGATCAGACCAAGTGGAGTTCCTTTTTCGTCCAGCTTAAATTTTACCTCTGTGGTTTCGAAATTGATGGCACCATGCTGAAACCTTCTTTTTCGTATCTTTTTTGCCAGATTGTTCAGTAGGGTAAGCTCAGAGAAGAAATCTCCTTCTTGTTTGTCAATGTTCTCCTGGGCTTCCTCGTAAGCAAACCTTCGGTCTGAATGTATGATGGTCCTTCCGATCCATTGCTTTTGAATCTCTCCATTTTCATCTAACTCAAACACGCAGGAAAAGGTCAATTTATCCTCATTAGGCCTGAGGGAACACAGTCCATTGCTTAGTCTCTCTGGGAGCATGGGAATGGTTCTGTCTACCAAATAAACAGAAGTAGCCCTGTCATAGGCCTCCTTTTCTAGATTGGTTTTGGGTTTTACGTAGTAGGTCACATCGGCAATATGCACTCCCAATTCAATATTTCCATTGGGAAGTCTTTGGTATGAAATGGCATCATCAAAGTCCTTGGCATCCACTGGGTCAATGGTGAAAGTGGTAATATCCCTGAAATCTTTTCGGGCTTTGATCTCACTTTGAGAAATTTCTTCATTGATTTCTTCCGCCTCCTGGACTATGTCTTCTGGGTATTCAAATGGCAATCCAAACTCAGCCATGATAGAATGGATTTCCACCTCGTGCTCTCCCGCCTCGCCCAGTACTTGAGTTATTTTGCCAGTTGGGTTTTTATCCTCTTCTCTCCATTCTGTGATTTTTACCACCACTTTTTGATTGTGCTCTGCTCCCATCAGATCGGATTTCCTAATAAAGATATCATGGTGCATTTTTTTGAAATCGGGCACCACAAAAGCAAATCGCGGAGATATTTCTACTTTGCCGACAAACTCTTCACGGGCTCTTTTGACAATTTCGAGCACTCGCCCCTCTCTTTTCTGGCCATGTCTTTTGTTGGGGTAGACCATTACCCGGACTTTATCATCGTCTAGGGCATTTTTCATTTCATTGGCTTTGATAAGTATGTCTTCTTCTCCTTCGGCTTTATTGTCTGGGATGATGAAGGCAAATCTAGGATTGACAAAGTCTACCGTCCCTTCGATGAAATCAGGTGATTTAGTGGAAGAAAAATGGTTTCTGGGATTCCTGGAAACTGATCCAGCCTCTACCAATTTGTTCAATACAGGTTCCACGCCACCTTTGGTGAGTGAATCCCTGATGAGTAACTTTTTAATTATTTGCTTGATGGAGAACTCTTCTCCATAATGGTTTTCCAAAAAGTTTAGGATGCGCTCTGCTAACTGCGCGGAATTCATCCGCTTACTTCCCGTCTGTTTTCCTTTTATTTGTTTTCTTGATCTTTTGCTCATAAAAATTTTAATCTTTTCGTTTACAGGTTATGATGCCTGCATTTGATTTCTTGGTTAGAAAATATTGGCCAGGTGAATCGTGTCTCGAATTGATGTTTCTACTATTATACAATTAATTCGGCCAGAGAGTTTAGTGTTGAAGGATAAATAATTTATTCATCGTCTTGTCCTTCATCCAAATTGATGACTTTTACCTCTAGGTCACTAGGTAAGCCCTGAAATGCCAAGTATATTTTGGCCGTAACTTCTACATCTCTTATACAATACTCCCGAATGTTTTTAAGGTCCTGATGATGGTAATACACTTCGTTTACTTCACTGCCGTTGATGCCATCCTTGGAACTAGGAATATCAAAAATGGCAGCCAGAAGCTCCAGTCTTGTATAATGCTTATAGTCTCCAAACTTCCAGAGTTCCAAAGTGTCCAAATGTCTGATTTCCCACGGTTTTTTGCCTGCCATTTGCAAGGCATCAGGAAGGGGGATCCGGTTGATCAGCATTCTTCTGCAAAGATAGGGAAAGTCAAACTCTTTACCGTTGTGCGCACATAATGTCCAGACTTTCTTTTCTAGAATATCCCGAAATTCGAGTAAGGTATCATGCTCGTTGTCCATAGCTATGGACTTGGTTCGGAATTGTAACTGCTCTTTATCGGGATCGTAGAGGAAATAGCCCAAGCCAATACAGAGCACTTTGCCAAATTCAGCATAAATACCGGCTTTTTCAAAATAAAGCGCTTCTATAGATTTTTCTTCAGGGGCTTGCTGTAGGTAATTGGCTTTCTTCTGCCACTCTTCTTGTAGTCTGGAAGGCAACTCACTGAATTTTTCAGTGAATGATGCCGTTTCAATGTCCAAAAATAAAATGTCTCTTAAATCACTCAAAAAATCGGCCATAGGCTTTAAGGATGCAAGACGCCTTCTAAGTCCAGTTCAGGGATTCGGTGAATATTACTGGAGTCCATGCTGCCTTCGACGAAGACGAATTTTTTATCAAATATTTGATCTAATATATAATAACTGACCCAGAATTCATTGTTTAATACAAATAAATTAGGATCAATGGGTTCGATTTTGGCTATACTTTGTGGACCCAACTCTTCAATCATATGACGCAATGTGGAGGTTTTTTTCTCTTGCCCCTCAATAAAACCATAACCCTTGGAAGTAATCATGAGGTTTTTAAGCTCTATTAGATTGAGGTTAATGATATATACTCCCCACTCAGTTTGCCCATCAATTTCTTCTTTGGCGATGGCCAGCTTGACGCCTGTTACAGGGTGGAATTCAATGTCTTTTTTCATGGTTTAGTTTTTTCAGTTTTCAATTTGGAAAAGGAAATTAATTTTCCCATTCCATTTCGAATAGATCCGCCAAATGCTTTTTTACCTTTTCTTTGACTTCTTCTTCATCAATTGCTCTCCCCAATTCCAAATGTAGTGAGGTGACAGCTTTGTCAGCGATGCCGCAGGGTACAATGTTTCCAAAATAGGAAAGGTCAGCGTTTACGTTAAAGGCAAAGCCGTGCATGGTGACCCATCTGCTGGATTTTACTCCTAAAGCACAAATCTTGCGAGGGTTTACTTTTTTGATATGATCAAGCCAAACACCGGTAAGCCCTTCGATTCGACCGGCCTCAATTCCATAATCTGCTAATGTCCGTATAATAGCCTCCTCCAGATAGCGAAGGTATTTGTGAATATCGGTGAAGAAATTGTCTAAATCCAGCAAAGGATAGCCCACCAATTGTCCGGGACCATGATAGGTAATATCACCACCTCGGTTGATTTTATAGAAAGTGGCCTGCTTATCTGCTAGTTCGGTTTCATTTAGCAAGAGGTGGGAAAGCTCTCCACTTTTACCAAGTGTATATACATGTGGGTGTTCAACAAACAATAAATAATTGGGCGTAATTTGTTGTTTTTCTGGTCCGTTTTTACGGTTTTCAATTTTTATGGCCACAGTTTCGGCAAAGAGGGACTCCTGATAGTCCCAAGTTTCTTTGTAATCTTTTTTGCCGAGATCTATAAACTTTACTTTTTTATTGATAATTTGATTCACTATCTGATTGGGATTGTAGAGGTGATTAACACCGTTTTTTAATTTAGAGTTCTTTTTGAGGTGGTTTTACGCTAAAGCGGATCCACAAAAGCTGAAATTTTTACCAAAATTAATAAATAATTTCTGATGGCACAGCACAATGAATTGGGAAGGGAGGCCGAGCAACTCGCAGCCGAATACCTTTCCGCAAAAGGGTATCAATTAAAAGAATCTAACTTTCGCTACAAACATGCTGAAATCGATCTGATCATGGAGTTTAAGGGGCTTTTGGTATTTGTGGAGGTGAAATTCAGGAGTGGAACAGGCTTTGGGTATGCGGAGGAATTTGTCGATTATAGAAAACGGCAGTTGATCATTCGAGCAGCTGATCATTACATCCATAAGGTCGATTGGCACAAGGATATTCGCTTTGATATTGTGGGGGTGTATAAAGACAAATCTGGTGTTATCCGGTTCAAACAGTTTGAAGATGCCTTTTATTAAGTAGATTAACAGTGAGCAGATGATTAAGGATTTAATATCCTACAGTCGATTGTCTTTATAAATCAAGGTGCCTTCTTCATTCCATTCTGCTCGGATATAGGGCTTGAAGTTTTTGGTAAAGGGCTTTTCCTGATATTGGATTTCTCGCTTTCTAATGACTTTGCCTCCATTGGTATTCCAATACTCGGTCCAAAGTCCGATTTTTTCTCCATAATGGTATTCCCCTTTTACAGCCAAGTGACCATCTTCATAAAAATGATAGAAATTTCCTTCCTTCAGATCATACTCAATGGGGATGACCTTCTCAAGTTTTTGTTGGGATTGATTATAGTAAGAAATTCTTGAGTCTTCTGGCCAGCCTTCATAGAAGTGGGACTTGGTCTGGAGGATATTTTTTTGATCGAAAGTCATCCAACGACCATGTTTGGTGCCGTAATAGTACATCCCTTTTTCTACGACAGCATTATCGATACGCCTTTCATAGGGGCCGTGAAGGAGATAACCCTCTTCAGGCTTGAACCCAGAAGTTCTGATGGCTTTATCTTTGATGTCCAACCAATAGATATTCCTGATATAAGGATCAACTTGCTTATTTCTGGTAGTGTAATGAAAGAGTTGGTATTGGGTTTTCCCTTTAGTATCTACTCGAATAAAACTCTTTCTGGTCTTTTCACCAAAATAGACATTTTTACTTCTTTTCTTTTTCTCCTTTTTTTTCTCTTCTTTTCGATTGCTGTCATCAAAAAGGAGAACAGGGGTGGTCGTGGGTAATAGCCGGTCTTGAATGATTCCAGAGCTGTCAACAGGGTTGCTGGTGGATAGGGAATCAAAATTTTGGGCTTTAAGCAAACCACTAGTTGCTACTAAAAGTAAACTAAGAACTACTTTTTTCATGTGAACCGCAGGCCAGACAAGGGAGATTTTAATTTGATAATGATTTAAAAGATAGAATCTGTGCTCTAAATAAAAGAAAGGTTTAGAATTAACAAGCATAATCCTTAATTTTGCCCAATTATTAATAAGAGTGCATTAATATCAATCAGGGAAGAAACAAAGGTGTTTTCCTTCTGAATTTCTCTGAGAGCCTCAAGATAAGACAATAAACTGACCATAGAAAAACAATTATAAAGCAAATGAGCAGTATTTTATCAGACCGTATTAACAATATGGAAGAGTCAGCTACGCTGGCGATGGCAAAAAAAGCTAGAGAGCTTAAAGGCCAAGGGATTGACATTATCAGTTTAAGTTTGGGAGAGCCTGACTTCAAGACTCCTCAGCATGTGCAAGATGCGGCCAAGGCGGCTATCGATGAAGGAAAATATTTTTCTTACCCTCCGGTTTCTGGATATCAGGACTTGAGAGAAGCCATTGCTACCAAACTTCAAACTCAAAATAAAATAGCTGAGGCGAAGGCAGAAAACATCGTGCTTTCTACTGGCGCCAAGCATTCAATTGCGAACATCTTCATGTGTTTGATCAATGAAGGTGATGAAGTGGTGATTTTCTCTCCTTATTGGGTGAGTTATGCTGAGATCATCAAATTGGCAGGTGGTGTGCCTGTATTGATCGAAGGAACTTTGGAAAACAATTTCAAAGCCACTGCTGCACAGCTGGAGGAAGCGATCACAGACAAAACCAAAGCGGTGATCTATTCATCTCCCTGTAACCCAACTGGTTCTGTATTCAGTAAGGCCGAATTGGAGGCAATTGCGGATGTGGTGAAAAAGCATGATGATGTTTATGTAATTGCGGATGAGATCTATGAGTTGATCAACTTTACAGGACAACATGCCAGCATGGCAGCTTTGCCAGGTATGTTCGAAAGAACGATCACTGTGAATGGTTTCTCTAAGGGGTATGCCATGACAGGATGGAGAGTAGGGTATATCTGTGCTCCGCTTTTCATTGCCAAGGCTTGTGAGAAGATCCAAGGACAATTCACTTCAGGTGGTACTGGTATTGCGCAAAGAGCTGCTTTGGCAGCCATCACCGGAGACCAGACTCCTTCCCAAGAAATGGAAGAAGCTTACAAAAGTAGAAGAGAATTGGTGCTAGGTTTGTTGAGAGATATTCCAGGGATCAAGACTCATGTCCCTGAAGGAGCCTTTTATTTCTTCCCTGATGTAACGGCTTTCTTTGGTAAGTCAGTAGGAGAAAATAAGATCGAGAATGCGGATGACTTCTGCTTGTATATCCTAAATGAAGCGCATGTTTCATTGGTTACTGGTGCTGCTTTTGGTGCTCCAAACTGTGTGAGACTTTCTTATGCTGCTTCTGAAGCTGAGCTTAAAGAAGCTTTGAAGAGAATTAAAGATGCTGTGGCTAACTTAAGCTAAGCTTATTCAATAACATGGAGAGCTTGACTGGAGGCAATGGCTTCTGTCAAGCTCTTTTTTCTGTAAACCCTTTCAGATATGGCTCAAGTACTTGTAATTACTCCGGTTAAAAATTCCATTGAAACTACATTAGAAACGGCGAAGGCAATAAAGGCCTCTTCTGTACCTGTGGTCCATAAGATTTTTAACGACTTCAGTACTCCTGAGACCAAGGCTGCCCTCGATAAGTATGCTCCTGAAATAGGTTATGAGCTAATTCATCTCGAAGAGGTTACGGATACTCCTTCTCCCAATTACAAATTGGTACTTCAGATGGCCCAGAAGGAAGCATTGAAAAAGGGATTGCCCTTGTTGGTAGTTGAGTCGGATGTGACAGTGGAGAAAGATACGATCGAGAAAATGCTTGACTTCTATCAAAAGAACGAAAAGGTGGGGTTGATTGGAGCGATCACAGTAGACTATGACAAGAAAGTCAATTTCCCCTATCTCAAATTCAAAGACATCAAGGACAATATCATTGATACCAAAAGAAGTTTGAGTTTTTGCTGTACTTTGTTCAGTAAGGAATTTTTAGAGGAATATGACTTTATGGCCTTGGATGATGCGAAAGACTGGTATGATACTTTTATTTCCAAAAAGGCATTGGAGCTGGAATATAAAAATTATGTTTTGATGAATGTTCCGGTACTACACAAGCCACATGGAAGTCGTCCATGGAAGCAGCTCAAATATAAAAATCCGCTTAAATACTATTTCCTGAAATTTTGGAAGGGGTTGGACAAGATATAATTCAAATCAGATTAAAAATCTTAAGCAAAGTATTGTAAGGTTTAGACCAAGACCGTTGCATCCTTAGTGGACCATTAAGTTCCCTATTAAAAAAATCTTGATGTTGTTGGTTCAAAAAGGCAATCCTTTCACGTTTTTTTTCAGTAGTCGCTGTTTTTTTTCGTTTGCTGGTAGGGGTAAGCCTATAATAATAGCCAATAAAGGGAAGTTGCTCTACTTCTCCCTCATCCTTTAGCATTTTGATCCAAAATTCCCAATCCTCACGCCCCATGTAGCGCATTTCCACTGAGTATTTACCAGCTCTTTTCCAGTCAGCTTTTCTGTAAAGTGCTGCATGGAATATCATGTTGTCCAAAGCCAGTTCATGTCTGCTAAAAGGCTTAAGGTTCCAACTTTTTTGTCCGGACTCATCAAATTTAATTCCTTGGCAATAAACAACCTTTACTTCTGGTTTTGTGTTTAGTGCTTTTACAGCTTCCTCAATATAATTGTCTGAGATTAGGTCATCTCCATCTAGTGGAAGAATGATTTCCCCCTTTGCTGCTTCTATGCCTGTGTTCCTAGCACTCGACACACCTCCATTTTCTTGGTCGATGATTTCTATTTGGGGGAATTCTTGTTGGATCTCTTGGGCAATCATGAGCGAGTCATCGGTGGAACCGTCATTAACGATAATAATCTCCAACGGTTTGTGACTGGAATTGAGTACAGAAATGACAGTTTCCCTAAGGTATTTTCCCTGATTGTAGCAAGGGATGATAACGCTTACCAGGTTTTTGTTTTCCAATGGCTGCATTGAGAGACTAAATTGATTTTATTAACTCCCAAAGATAAAAGGGTATTTTATTTCTATAAGGCATTGTCCAAATATTAGTTAAAATTAATATCGGTTCATCACACTGCTTGATATATTCAGACAGTTTGTAAGTAATCTTTGCTTAAAATTTTAAATTTCTTGCTTGTCTTGATCTTATTATTGGTCGAAATGACTTTTTATTGAAAAAAAATTACTTCAATACATTCTTACTTATTACTATTCCAGTAATTTATCAAATAATACCGTGATCATGGTATTGCATTATCTGTAAAAAAATGTGTACATTTGTCTTGGGTGATTAAGCAACTTTTTCTACTACCGACTTTTAGTGTGTGTAATTGAGTTGGAGGTTATTTTAAAGATGATTTTTTTTAAACCTCCATTTATTTAACTTATTTGGTTTAAAAACAAATACCATCTTGATATTTCAAGATGGTATTTCATTTATAAAGATTGACGACTTATCCTCAGTTGTTCATGAAATAGTTTGATCATCAATTTCTTGTTTGGATAGATTTAACAAAAAGTTAAAATGTGAAGAAGTGTTTTTTATAATATTATTTCGTCCTTGTAGCTACAAAAATGCAAGGGGAATGATGATACAAACAATTGCTACAGCTTTATTGCTTTTTTCGGCATATACTTTAGGTACTTTATCTGTTTTTCCTTACCAAAGAAAGATGAAAACTTTCTTTGTGAGAGCATATTTAGTTTCTGGTACCGTAGCAGGTGCTTTGACTTTTTGTTTTATGTATTTTTTTATTGGCTAATATTTAGTTTCTTCAGGCTTAAGTATTGATTGCGCTGTTGCACTAAAATTTCTAATAGCTTGATATGATGTCTGTCAAAGATTTGTTCTTGAAATTATTACTGACTTCGGGCTTTTTTTTAGTTCATTTAACAGTTTTAGCCCAATCTTTTTCAAGTGACTCAAGCTATTATCAACGTTTTCCTGGTGAGGTTACTAGTCGATTTTATTTTTCGAGAAAATATACTGGTGTGGACATCAAGGATCGACTTGGTGAAATAGGAGAACTCAATTATCGGCCTAATTCCACTTTGAATATGGGGATAGGTACTTCTTATCATGCATTTAATCTCAACCTGGCTTTGGGGTTCGGTTTTTTAAACCCTGATGTAGGAAAGGGAGATACCAAGTACCTTGATCTGCAAGTTCATGCTTATCCAAATAATTTTGCTATTGACCTGTTTGGTCAATTTTATAAAGGATTTCACCTGAAGCAAGAAGGTTACTTGACGCAGGAAGGAGAAAACTATTACTATAGGCCTGATATGAAAGTAAGGGAAGTAGGAGCCTCTGTGAAATATGTCTTCAATGGCAAGAAGTTCTCTTATCGAGCCGCTTTTTTACAAACTGAATGGCAGAAAAAGTCGGCGGGCTCTTTATTGGTAGGATTTGAATTATATGGAGGAGTGGCCAAAGGTGACAGTACTTTGATACCTTCATCACTAATGATCAATCCTGAGAGGGATTTTGATAAAATGGGCTTTTTTGAATTTGGACCGAATGTAGGCTATGCCTATACACTGGTGATAGACCAACATTACTTTATCATGGGCTCTGCAAATGGGAATATTGGCTTGGGATTTAATAACCTCCAAGGAGATAGCAAAAGAACCAATTGGAATGTGAATTCAAACTACTTTTTGAAAGGAAGCGTGGGGTATAATTCCAGAAGGTGGGCAATAAATGCCAATTATGTGTTTAGTAATTTGAGGTTGGCAAAGGTGGATGGTTTTAACAACCAAATTGTTACAGGCAATTACAGACTCAATTTTATTTATAGATTTTTGCCTGGACCAAAGGTTAAAAAGGCTTTGGATACGGTTAATCCTTACTTGTACCTATAACTGGTTTTTAGGTTTGTGATCAGGATTTGAGTAGTTTTTTAAACAGTATAATTGTGCAAAGTTTCATTCATTAGATGGAAAAGGCGATCTTTTCATTTACCATTGATATCCCTGATTTGCCATCTATATTTTATTCGGGTAGAGATCAATCCCAAAAGATTTAATTTGCTTAAAGATTGATTAGTTTTAATTAAAGAAGCGAACGTATTGAAGATATCCTTTTCAACGAAATGAAAAAACAGACTAAAATAATTCTTATTGTGGCTATAGTTGGGGTGATAGCCATCATTTTTTTATTCCCACAGCTTAACCTATTGAGTAATGGTAAGACTCCTGCTTCTCTTGATAATCAAGAAGGAGCTGAAGCTAGCTCTGGCCTATTACCTGTTGATGTTATTGAAATGAAGTCTGAGCGATTGGAGAATAATCTGAACGTAACAGGAAATGTCATACCCAATGAGTCGGTGGCTTTGAGACCTGAGATTACGGGTTTGGTTGAGCAAATTAACTTTAGAGAGGGGCAATTTGTTAAAAAAGGTACTCCCTTAGTCTATCTCAATGATGATGAACTTTCGGCACAGTATGATCGGTTAGAATACACCAAAAAGCTCTATGAGGGGCAAGAAAACCGCCAAAAGCAGCTTTTGCAACGGGAGGCCATTAGCCAGGAAGAGTATGATGTTATTCTCAATCAGTACAATACAACCTTGGCTGACATCAAGCTTGTCAAGGCCCAGTTGGATAAAATGGTGATCAGAGCTCCTTTTGACGGAGTGCTTGGGCTTAGGCAAATTTCAGTGGGATCGGTCATTGGTACAGCTGATGTCATTGCAAATATTGTGAATATTGACCCTATAAAAATTGAGTTTTCTATCCCGGAACGTTATGCGGGAAGGGTTACTGTGGGTTCAAAGATTAACTTTTCCAATAATGCTTCTGATGGAAATGAAATAGGAGAAGTGTATGCTTATGAGCCTGTGGTGGATGCGAATACTAGGACTTTGAAGTTAAGGGCAATTAGTCCCAACAAAGATAGAAAGTTCCTTCCAGGAATGTTTGTCAATATCAGGTTCAACCTTGATGTGGAGGAAAATGCGTTGATGGTTCCTTCTGAGGCATTGATTCCTGAGTTGGAGGGCTACAAACTTTTCCTTGTAGATAAGGAAGGCAATGTAGAAGAAAGAAAAGTTGCTATTGGTATGCGGACTGAACGAAAAGTTCAGATTACAGATGGACTGAAGCCAGGTGAGTTGGTATTGACAACGGGGGTGCTTCAGGTAAAAGAAGGCATGAAGGTCCAGCTCAATAAAATCAACTGATATGGCCAGTTTATCAACCATAAGTATCAGAAGGCCAGTTTTGGCCATTGTATTTTCCCTGACCATTTTGCTCTTTGGAATTATTGGAATGAGCTTTTTGGGGGTAAGGGAATACCCTAGTGTGGATCCACCAATAATCAATGTCAGGACGACCTATGTGGGAGCCAATGCAGATGTAATTGAGGCGCAGATTACCGAACCTTTGGAGGAATCCATTAATGGTATTTCTGGAATCAAGACCTTGACTTCCACAAGTAATGATGGAACCAGTAATATCACCGTGGAATTTGACGTGGGGGCTGATATGGAAGCGGCTGCCAACGACGTTCGTGATAAAGTGGCCCGAGCACAAAGAAACTTACCTCCCGATGCTGAGCCACCAGTTGTATCCAAAGCGGATGCTGATTCTCAGCCCATTGTTTTTTTGAATGTCCAAAGTAAGAAAAAGAGTCTTCTAGAGATATCGGATATTGCGGATAATATATTTAAGGAAAGGCTGCAAACCATCCCTGGTGTGAGTGAAGTTAGGATTTGGGGAGAGAAAGAATATGCCATGCGTTTGAGGATGGATCCCATTCGAATGGCTTCTTATGGGGTTACCCCTTTGGATGTACTGAATAAAGTTCAAAGTGAAAATGTAGAATTACCTTCAGGAAGAATAGAAGGTTCTACGATTGAACTGTCAGTAAGGACGAAGAGTAGGCTTTCCACACCTGATGAATTCAACCAGTTGATTATCAAAGAGGACAATAATAATATTGTTCGATTTCAGGATGTAGGGAAAGCGGAACTCGCACCGTTGAATGAACGGACAGTCTTAAAAAGAGACGGCGTACCCATGGTTGGGGTAGTATTGGTACCACTTCCGGGATCAAACAGCATTGAGATTGTTGATGAGTTTTACAGAAGGCTGGAGTTTATCAAGAAAGATTTACCAAGCGATATAGAGCTGGGAATTGGCTTTGATACTACCCAATATATCAGAAGCTCCATTAGCGAGGTGCAGGAAACCATCTTATTGGCATTCTTGCTCGTGGTGGCCATTATTTTTATTTTTCTGAGGGATTGGAGGACAACCTTCATCCCGGTTTTGACCATTCCCATTTCCTTGGTTGGGGTCTTCTTCGTGATGTATTTGATGGATTTTTCTATCAATGTACTGACCTTACTTGGTATTGTGCTATCAATTGGTCTGGTGGTAGATGATGCCATCGTGGTATTGGAAAATATCTATTCAAAAATAGAAAAAGGAGAGGATCCAGATACAGCGGCTGAAAAAGGTGCTGAAGAGATTTTCTTTGCTGTAATCGCCACCACCATTGCTTTGGCAGCGGTATTCTTGCCAGTGATCTTTCTTTCCGGAACCACAGGACGTTTGTTCCGTGAATTTGGGATTGTAGTAGCAGGTGCAGTGATCATTTCCTCTTTCGTAGCCTTGACCATGACTCCCATGCTCAGCTCTAAATTACTGAAGAAGCGAGAGAAGCATAATTGGTTTTATAATTTCTCAGAGCCGTTCTTCTTATGGCTGAATGAAAAATATGAGCGCGCATTGGTGATGTTCATGAAAGTTAGGTGGATTTCATTTATTGTCATTATAATGATGGGAGTAGGTATCTATGCCTTGTTCATTTCTATTCCTTCTGAATTAGCTCCAGTGGAGGACAGAGGAGAAATGAGGATCAATATGAGTGGCCCAGAGGGAGCTACTTTTGATTACATGGATCGGGTGATTGATGAATTATTGCATGAAATGATGACTTCCATTTCTCCTGATATTTGGCATAGCTTTATTTCTGTTACCTCTCCCGGTTTTGGTACGGCGAGTACTAACTCTGGATTTATCAGGGTTCGTTTGGTGGATGCCCATGAGCGAGAAGTCAGCCAGCAACAAGTTTTTGAAGAAATTTCGGGGATTTTAAAGAATAAAACGGATGTTCGGGCTTTTGCCTCTCAGCCTCAGTCTATTGGTGATAGAAGGGGAGGGCTTCCTGTGCAATATGTGATTCAGGCGCCATCACTGGAGAAGCTGAAGGAGGTCATTCCACCGTTTATGGACAGGGTGAACCAAAGTAGTGTTTTTGAATTTTCAGATATTAATTTAAAATTCACCAAGCCAGAAATTGAAGTAGAAATAGACAGGGACAAAGCAAGGAATATTGGTGTTTCTGTCCAGGAAATAGCAAGGACTTTACAATTATCCTATTCAGGGCAGCGGTTTGATTATTTTATCATGAACGGCAAGCAGTATCAGGTGGTTGGTGAAATGCAGTTGGAAGATAGAAATGAACCGATTAATCTGAGGATGCTATATGTGAGGGCCGAAAATGGCCAATTGGTACAATTGGATAATTTAGTGACAATCAAAGAAAAAAGTACTCCACCACAGCTGTATCGATTCAATCGGTTTGTAAGTGCCACCATTTCGGCAGGTTTGGCACCAAAACAAACCATTGGGAACGGATTGGAGGAAATGGATTTGATCGCGGCAGAAGTTTTGGATGATACTTTTACCACTGATGTAGCAGGTGTTTCCAAGGAATTTCGTGAGAGCTCCAATAGTTTGATTTTTGCCTTTTTGTTCGCTCTGATTCTTATTTATTTGGTGTTGTCTGCTCAGTTTGAAAGCTTTATGGATCCACTGACTATTATGTTTACCGTGCCACTGGCACTTTGTGGTGCATTGTTGTCATTATGGCTATTTGATTTTACACTGAATATTTTCAGTCAGATAGGTATAATTATGTTGATTGGTTTGGTCACGAAAAATGGGATATTGATTGTGGAGTTTGCCAACCAACGAAAGGCGCATGGACTGGATATAGAGGAAGCGATTGTAGGAGCCGCTGCTGCTCGTTTCAGACCAATTCTTATGACTAGTTTGTCTACCATATTAGGTATTTTGCCGATAGCCTTGGCTTTGGGGGCGGGAGCTGAAAGTAGAATGCCTATGGGGGTAGCTGTCATTGGTGGTTTAGTGATTTCTACCATATTGACACTTTTCGTCATCCCTGCCGTTTACACATATTTGACATCCAAATCAGGAAGATTAGCGAGAGTATGATAAAGTATTGTTTTTTGATTTTAGTCGCCCTTATGGTCTCAGGGAAGCTTTATGCTCAAGAAGAATTGACATTTGAGCAAGCTATCATGTTGGGGCTGGAAAATAATTATGACATTAAAATAGCCCTACAAGACAAAGAGCTTACTGAGATCGATAAGAAAATTGGCTTGGGAGCTTTACTTCCAAGCTTAGATGCAACCTATGGCAGGACTTCCAGTACGGAAGATGTGGAGCAACAGTTTGTTAATGAAAACCAGCCAAGAAATATTGATAACGCAAAGTCCACGGGAGAGAATTTCAATCTCAATGCCATTTATGGGTTCAGGTATGATGCTGTGGTGGCCATGAAAAGGTTAGGGAAGCTGAGTGAGATCGGGGAGTTGCAAGCTAAAGTGGTTATTGAAAACACAGTAGCTGCCATTTCTGATGCTTACTATAGGTTGGTATTGGAGTTAGAAAGGTATGAAGTGTTGAATGAAACGCTGGAACTGTCTCAGGATCGTTTGGATATTGCCCAAGCACAATATGAATTGGGGGGAGCTTCCAAGACGGAGTTTTTAGCGGCACAGGTAGATTATAATGCGGATTTGTCCCAAGTGGTATCTCAAGAGCAAGTGATTCAAAATGCCCGCATCAATTTGAATGAATTGATGGCCATGGAGTCAAATACTGAGTTTCTGATCAACGATACCATTATTGTGAATGATGGGCTGCAATTGGATGATTTGATGTCCCAAGCTTTTGACCAAAACAAAATGTTGTTGATCAACCAGAGGCAGGAGAATGTAGCCTACCTTCAACTAAAGGAAATTCAAGCCCAGCGCTTACCGGTTTTAACTTTGGATGGTAGCTACAGACAGACCGTATCCAACTCAGATGCGGGCTTTTTAATTCAAAATAAAAGAAAGGGCTACAACTTCGGAGCTACTTTAGGTATTAACATTTTTAGTGGTTTTACTTTGAACCGAAGAATTCAAAGAGCAAAAGTGGAGCAGGAAGCACAAGCTTATGTGATGGACCAATATGAGGTTCAATTGAGGTCTGACCTTCACCGTGCCTACAATGTTTATGATAACAGTAAGAGGAGACTTGAGATAGAGCGGGAAAATTATAAGGTGGTAGAAGAAAATACAGACATAGCTTTTGATCGGTTTAAATCTGGTTTGACCAGCTACTTGGAATTTAGGGATGCACAAGTGAACCGACTGGAAGCAGAAAGCCGGTTGATCAATGCCATTTTCTCGATCAAAGTAGCCGAAGTGGAGCTATTGCGCTTGGCAGGAGGGATATATTATAACAGTAATGACGACGAAATGATCAATTAATTCTGCGAGGCTATCTATACCGCTCTATAAGGACAGGTTTTTTCTCAGCGTGCTTTTTACGAATTAATTATGGATATTAAAGGGTATAAAAAATTGTGCCCTTATGTGTATTACTAAATCTCTAGCTTTTGGTTTTACGGTTAGTCAGCCGTTAATATATAGAAGCATATGCTTGCTGGTATTTATTTTTTGCAACATAGCTGATCTCCATGCGCAAGGAAGCGAGTTTATACAAAAGGATGCAAGTGCCGTAGATAAAGCAATTCAGCGTTCGAAGGAAATTCATAGGAATAGGCATAATGAGGAGGAGGAATATGAAAAAGCTGAGCAAGCAGTAAGTCTCTCATTGGATTTGGGAGATACCCTGCTTTATGCCAAATCACTGGACAATCTGGGTTTGCTTTATCGATACCATCAGCGCTATGAAGAAGCCATCCCACTTCATATCAAAGCCTTTGATCTGATAGCCAAGGAAGACTCTTCTTTTTTGGCCAAAATGATATATGCCAATAATGCCGGGGTGGCCAGTCGCTATGCAGAGGATTATGATAAAGCGGTATTGTATTATTTGGAAGCATTGAAAATTGCGGAGAAGCAAGGTGATCTAAGAAATATTGCCATTTCATGTAATGGTCTGGGAAATACTTTGTTGCATCTTTCAGGGAGGGAAGAAGATGCCTTGGCTTATTTTGAAAGGTCGTTAGAAGCAGAAAGGGAAAGGGGAAATACTCTAGGTATAGCCATGAACTACCTATCGATTGGGGATTATTTTACGGAAAAGGGAGATTATGGAAAGGCCAGAAACTATTTGGACAAATTATTGGAGATCAATAAAACCCGAAAAGATACTTTTGGCTTAGGAATTACTTATGAATATTTTGGACAGAATTATTTTCAAGAAAGAAAAGATTTGCAACAGGCAGCCATTTATTTTCAACAGTCTAAATCATTGTTTGAGCAGCTGGGAGATGAACATAAACTAGCGGATTTGGCAAAAAGGCAAGGAGATGTATTCAAGGCTCAAGGAAAATTTATTCAGGCGATCGACTTTTATAAAAAATCTTGGGAAATGGCAGAAAAACTCAAGAATAAAGGCTTGATCATGGATTGTGCCCTTAGACTATCGGAAATCTATGAATTACAGTCAAATGATCGATTGGCATTGGAGTACCTGAAAATTTCACAGCAATATAAAGATAGCGTTGCGTTGATCGATCAGGAAACACAGATTGCAGCGATTGAAAAAAGGTATGCAATAGAGAAGAAAGAGTCACAAATTGAGCTATTAGAGAAAGATAAGGCACTTCAGCAGTCTCAGTTAGATAGTCAACAGGCAGCTTTAAAAAGCCATCAAATCATTTTGCTACTGATGGTACTGGTATTGATAGCCATTGTGGCCATTGCACTGATGCAATACAGAAATATAAAGGAAAAGAAGCGGGCCAACGTTTTGTTGAGAAAGCAGAATAGACAGATCAGTGAACAGAAGGATGAAATAGAAAAAGTCAATAAACAATTAGAAGCCACCTTTGAAGAATTGATTGAAGAGCAGAAAAATGCAGAAGAGAAAAGGGTCAAGTTATTGGAAAGTAAATTTGAAAACAGGATACAGTCCCTTGCTTTACAATCTTTGGAGTCTCAAATGAACCCTCATTTTTTGTTTAATGGAATGAATGCTGTGAGGTGGTTGGTGATGAAAAACAAAAATGATGAAGCCAAGGAATACATAGATACATTTGCACAGCTCTTAAGGATGAGTTTGACCAATAACAGAAAGTCATCCATAAGCCTGCAGGAAGAACTAAAATCAACTGGGCTTTATCTGAAAATAGAAAATCTAAGATTCGGGAGTGAGTTCTCTTATACCATACAAGTTGCTCCAGAAGTTAACCCAGAACATATTAAGGTGCCGCCTAAGATTTTACAGCCATTAGTAGAAAATGCGATTAAACATGGCTTGCTCCCAAGCCGGAAAAAGCATAAAGTGCTGGAAATTAAGGTGAATGAAAGCCAAGGAGGTATATCAGTAGAGGTGGTGGACAACGGAACCGGAATTAAATATAAAAAAGGGGATAATAGTGAGCCAAAGCCTGATGGTACTCATTTAGGCTTGAGGTTAATAGAGGAAAGGTTGGCGATATATAATCAGCAAAATGAAGGAGAAGTGAAGTTTGTGATTGCAACTAAAAAGAATGATGAAGGAGGAGTGTCAGGTACTAGAGCGGAAATACATATCTTGATGGAAGCAGACCCCGTTTGATCAATAAATTCTGTTAAAGGCCAGTTTGCTCACTATACCAGATAAATTTGATTCAGTTTTGAAGTTCATGCTGGGTTCATGACTATAATTAGCGATTTTCTTGAGGGAGGTAATGATGTGTTTTTGATCATCTAATCTCATCCGGAGGGTAAGGGATTTTTCTCCATCAAACTCTCCAACAAAATAGTATGGCTTTCCATATTCCAGCATTTTGTAATTGGACTCCCCATTAATGAACAGCTGATATCCCGAAGAAGGAATTTCACGTTCCAAGTAAACTGTTGCTTTAAAAAGTTTTTCACCGGAGATAGGTTCGATAAGTATTTCTCCGATTCTAATACCAGGCTTGATGTTGCTATGGTCACTGTTATTTGGGGTTGAAATCAATAGGTATTGCTGACGATAGGAATGAGAATTACCCCCTTGCTTCAGGTTACAACTAAAGCAAAAGAAAAGAAACATAAGGTTGTAGCATATAATTCTATTTAAACTAACCATGATTTTCATTCGACATTAGAAAGTGATAGGTAAGCATAAAATTGCCGTCCTTAGCAAGTTTATACCTACCTATGCTATAATAATGTCAGAAAAGTTAAATGTGAAAAGTCAGTTGAAAATGATAAGATGAATCTATTGTTTTTTATCACCAACATCAATATTTAAATAGTGATCACAAGGCGCTGTCGAGTATAGGACGAATGTGAATTATAATCTTTTTTTTGAAGTGGCAGGGTTTAATTTTTGCTGAAAACTTTAGTTACGGTTGATTTTGCTGATGTAACTTTTCTATATTAGGAATTGCATTAGGATTAAAAGCTGTTATAAAAGAACAAATAAATGAAGGTTGGGATCATCGATGACGAGTTACATTGTATAGAGAGTTTGGAACATGAACTGGCTGATTTAGCCCCTGAAATAGTAGTCGCTTTTTCGTCGACCAATGTGGAAGAGGCGATGGATTGGCTTAAGAAAATGGAGATAGACCTTTTATTTCTAGATGTGGAAATGCCAAGGTTGAATGGCTTTGAGCTGTTGGATGTAATGGGGAATATTAATTTTGAGGTGGTATTTACAACGGCTTACAGTCAATATGCTGTCAAAGCGTTTCAATATAAGGCCTTTCATTATTTGCTTAAGCCTATTAACAAAGCAGAACTTCAAGGAGTTCTGGATAAGTTTGAAGATGTAAAGCAGCATGAAAAAGACCAATTGGATCATAAAATGACTGAGTTTATCGGTCAGCTTAAAAAGAATAACATCATCAAGTCCAAGATTGCGGTGCCAGTTAGCGAAGGTTTGGAGTTTATTAAAGTAGATGAAATTATTTATGCCCAAAGTCAAAACAACTATTCATTACTTTACCTGGATGATGGAAGTAACCTACTGTTTAGCAAAACGCTAAAGGAAGTGGAGAAAACATTGAGTAAATATTTTTTTATAAGAATCCACCAATCCTATCTCATTAACCCCAATTATATGAGAAAGTATTATCGAAATGATGGAGGTAGTGTTTTAATGGAAAATGGTAAAATTTTACCGATTAGCCAGCGAAAGAAAGAGGAAATTCTTAGTCTTTTTGAAGCGATTGTAAAAAACAAATCAATGTAAGCTTTGTTGTTGGCTTACGGATTAAATTAATTGGTTTAAGATTTTCGTTAGACCCCTGCTGCTTACTTTCGTTATTTTGTAGAATTGGTATAATTATGCTATTATTGGTCAGGACCATTGCGCAAAAAATGCGTTATATCTTGCCCATGAAGCATAACCTGTTAATTTTTACCATCTTATGTGTTAGTGTTTTTGCAGTTTCATGTGGTGAAGCCCAAAAAAAGAAAAAGAGAGAAGTTCCCTATTGGGAAAATCCTGTCCAATTAGATTTGGAGGGAATAAAAAAGAGAGGCTTTATTCGAGCGGTGGTGGACAATTCATCAACTAGTTATTATATCTACAGGGGTCGCAGGATGGGCTATGAATATGAGTTGTTGAGAAATCTGGCGAAAAGACTGGATGTTCAGTTAAGATTGATTGTCAATCAAGATGTTCAAAGAGCCTATTACTTGCTCAATACCGGTGGAGCCGATATTATAGCCATTAATTTGGTTATTAATGATGAAAGAAAGAAGTACGGAGCTTTTACTGATCCACTTACTTCTCTTTCATCTGTATTGGTCCAAAATCGAGAAAAGCCCACCATAAAAAAAGTTGAAGGGTTGGATGGCAAAACAATCCACGTCAGGCAATCAACCATATACAGGAGTCAACTGGAATATTTGGAGGATAGCTTGCAAATTAATATTGATATCATCGAAGAAGACAAAAATTCTGATGAATTAGTGGAGGAAGTAGTCCGGGAAGAAATTGAATACACCTTGGTGGACGAAGGAGTGGCCTTGGTGAACTCAACTTATTATCGAGGAATTGATGTGGGGCTTAAGGTCAATGAACCTCGCCCGGTAGCTTGGGCAGTAAGAACCAATGCCCCAAACCTGTTGGCAGCAGTAAACGACTGGATGGAAAAAGGCAAAAGCTCTACCTACTTTGCCATCCTCTATGGGAAATATTTTTTGAACAAGAAAAATAACTATTACAGAAATAAAAGTCCCTTTTCTTCCATCTCTGGAGACCGGATTTCAGTATATGATGACCTCATCAAACAAGGCGCTGAAGTGCTAGGTTGGGACTGGCGTCTTTTGGCCTCTTTGGTTTATAAAGAATCTAGATTTGATACAGTGGCTACCAGTTATGCCGGGGCCAAAGGACTTTTACAGTTGATGCCAGTAACCTTGGAGCGCTTTGGGGTAAGTAATCCGAATGACCCGCTGGAAAGTTTAATGGGAGGGGTTCGCTATTTGAAATACTTGGATAAATTCTGGTTGGAACGTGTGCCTGAAACCAATGAACGTATCAAGTTTATCTTGGCATCTTATAATGTAGGACATGGTCATGTGAATGATGCTTGGAGGCTCGCCTTGAAATTTGGGAAAGACACACAAAGATGGAAAAATGTGGCCTATTACCTGGAGAGGAAATCACAGCCTAAATACTATAGAGACCCAGTAGTTAGAAGTGGTTATGCCAAGGGCTATTTGGCGGTTGCATATGTCCAGGATGTATTGAGTATTTATGAGTCATATAGGGTTCTGGTAGAACCATAAAAAAGTCTCTGAGATTTATTTTCAGAGACTTTTTGATTTCAGATCAAATCAATTTAGATCTGTTCGAAAATATTTTTAAAGCTTGTTGCTTCGGCAAGTTTGCCATAAAGTTCGTCGATGTGCACCCTCTCTTGTTCAGTAGTATCCCTATGACGGATGGTTACCGTATTATCTTCTATGGTTTGGTGATCCACTGCGATACAGTAAGGCGTTCCGATCAAATCCTGCCGGGTATACCGCTTACCAATAGAAGCTGCTTCTTCATAGATGATATTGAAATCAAACTTCAACTTGTTGAAGATCTCTTTTCCTTTTTCAGGAAGCCCATCCTTTTTGGTCAGAGGAAGGATAGCAGCCTTAACTGGGGCAATCGCTGGATGAAACTTCAAATATGTTCTTGATTTGCCTTCTACCTCTTCTTCAGTATAGGCATTGCAAAGGGTCATCAAGAATAACCTGTCGGCTCCAATGGATGTTTCGATCACGTAAGGAATGTAATTTTGGTTGATTTCCGGATCGAAGTATTGTTGCTTCTTTTTAGAAAATTCCTGATGGCTCTTCAGGTCAAAATCAGTTCTCGAGTGAATTCCTTCCACTTCTTTGAAGCCAAATGGGAAATCATATTCAATATCCATGGCAGCATTGGCATAGTGAGCCAATTTATCATGGTCATGGGTTCTTAACTTATCCTCAGGAATGCCCAAAGCTTTGTGCCATTTCACGCGGGTTTCAGCCCAGCTTTTGTACCAATCCAATTCAGAACCAGGTCTTACAAAATATTGCATCTCCATCTGCTCAAATTCCCGCATACGGAAAATGAACTGACGGGCTACGATTTCATTTCTGAATGCTTTACCGATTTGGGCAATTCCAAAAGGTACCTTCATACGGGCAGTTTTTTGCACGTTAAGGAAATTCACAAAGATTCCTTGTGCCGTTTCTGGTCTCAGGTAAATGGTAGAAGCATCTTCTGCTACTGAACCTACTTGAGTAGAAAACATCAGGTTGAATTGTCTAACATCTGTCCAGTTGGCAGTGCCGCTGATTGGACAAGTAATGTTTTCGTTGACGATAAGGTCTTTTACACCTGCCAAGTCTTCTGCTTCCAACAATTTACCCATGGCAGCAAGGAGGGATTTGGCCTCTTCTTCTTTGCCTTCTTTTTCTAATCCAGCAGCCTTTTCCTCAATCAGAACATCTGCACGATAGCGCTTCTTGCTGTCCTTGTTGTCAATCATTGGATCATTAAAGCTGTCCACGTGACCAGAAGCCTTCCAAGTGGTTGGGTGCATGAAAATAGCTGCATCGATTCCAACAATGTTATCGTTCAGCCTGGTCATGGACTCCCACCAAAGTCTTTTGAGATTATTTTTTAACTCCACTCCATAGGCGCCGTAATCATATACCGCTTGGAGTCCGTCATATATTTCTGAAGAAGGATATACAAAACCATATTCTTTCGCATGGGAAATGATATCTTTCAGTTGTGCGTTTTCAGTTGCTTGTTCTGTCTTTGCCATAGCCGCAAAAATAGGGAAATCTATTTAAAATCTGGAAGGAAAAAATGGTTTAGTTTCATGATGCAAAATACAGTACCAAAAAGATTAATGGAGCTCTGCAGCATTGGATTTGAAGTAATTATGGGAGGTTATTCAACTTTTGGATTTTAGTTTATAGAACAAATAGCCCAATACCCCAGTGCAGATAAAGAAAATCAATGTGGTCCATTCGTAAGTCCTTTTGCTATTTTTTATGGCCTTGATCTCCTCATCTTTTTCGAGTAAAGCCCGCTTAAGTTTGCCAATATCCTGTTCTTGCTTTTGGGCAATGAATTTATAATCGTCCTTTTCGTATTTGATTTCAGTAGTTTCAATGTTTTTCAGCATTTCCAACTCATCCATGATCTGATTGTCTTTGAGGATAATGCGTTCCATCCAGTCATTGGTTTCGATCATGTCTTTTTTGGTGCGATTACCAAATATTCCAGATTTTTGAGACTCGGCAGCTTTCCATCTTTGATGGAGGCTTTGACGTTCCTTGACCAATTTTTCCAACTTTTCCTGGGCAAAAGAAATCAATGGAAACATTAAAAGAGCGATAAACAATAGTTTTTTCATAGGAGTAATTTTGGCCAACTCAAGTTCAAATAACGTGCCGACTGGTTCTAACTGCCCTAGAATTTCACCTTTTTTTGTTTCCTCCTTTTAAACTGTCCTTTTCTTCGTTTGTTGTTGGTGTAAAAATTATATAGGAAGTTAATGGCAAAGGTAGCCACAGTCAGTGGAACAAAGAACCCGGGCATCATCCTCTTGATTCCAAGAAGGATCATAAGTGTAGCGATCATTCCAATTTTAAAGGAAGTGTGGCTTTCTGGATAGGTCTTACCGATCAAGAACAAGCTGGCCACTTCAATGATGATCAGAATAATGATCAGGTAGGTCATTAAAGAGTTGGTGGATAACTCACCGGTAAAAACATGCCAAGCTGTAAGCCCGATTACAGCAACTAGACTAAGTGAATGCAGAGAAGTGTTCAGTTTTTCTTTCATCGATTATTTTGGGTTGAGTACTGAACAATATAATTTCTTTTGGCTTAATAATCAATTTCCTCACCAAGGCAAAAAGAAAAGGCATTGGGAGAGCGTGCCTTCCAATGCCTTTGATTTATTAGTTTGAAGAAATCCTATAATTTCCTCTTGATGAAATCAGTCATCATATTGTAGAGGTGCCATGTGGTATTGCCACCGTATATACCGTGGTTTCTGTTTGGATAGTAGAAGGTCTCAAACTGTTTGTCCGCAGCAACCAAGGCATTGACCAAATCCACAGAGTTTTGGAAGTGGACATTGTCATCGCCTGTGCCATGGATCAACAGGAAGTTACCTTTTAATTTGTCCACATGAGTAATTGGGCTGAAATCGTCATAACCGGCCGCATTTAACTGCGGAGTCTGCAAATACCTTTCTGTATAAATGGTATCATAGTACCTCCAAGTAGTTACTGGTGCTACGGCAATGGCGGTCTTGAAAACATCATTTCCTAACATCAAAGAAAGGGATGACATATAACCACCATAAGACCAGCCCCATATACCGATTCTTGTGGCATCTACATAAGGAAGTGATCCCAAATATTTGGCACCAGCGATTTGGTCTTGTGTTTCTAAATCACCTAAGTTGGCGTAGGTCGAATGTTTGAAGTCCCGACCTCTTCCTCCTGTTCCTCTATTGTCAACACAAACAACGATATAGCCTTCAGAGGCCAAGTGATGGTGCCAAAAATCCCTGGTTCCTCCCCATGAGTTTTTTACGTTTTCTGAGCCAGGTCCACCATAAACATACATCAATACTGGATATTGTTTGCTTTCGGTAAAATCAGCAGGTTTGATCATGTAGCCATTGAGGGTGGTACCATCTACAGTTTCGAAATCAAAGAATTCTTTGTCACTTAAAGCGTATGTTTCCAATCTCTCCGTTAGGTCATGGTTGTCTTCCAGTACTTTGATAGTTTCACCTTTAGACGTATTCAAAGTAACTGTCAAGGGGTTGTTGGCAGTTGAGTAGTAATCAATATAATATTTGAAATCTGGGCTCATGTTAATGCTGTGAGTTCCCAATGCAGGTGTCAATTCAGTCTTGCTCTTTCCATTAAGCTTCACTGTATAAAGATTTCTTTCCAATGGAGATTTTTCAGTAGAAATGTAATAGATCTTTTTACCCTTTTCATCTACTCCTACTACTTCTGTGACTTCCCAATCACCCTTGGTTATTTGAGCAATCAATTTACCATTCATATCATGATGGTAGATGTGCTTGAAACCATCCTGCTCAGAGGTTCTGATAAAACCCTTGTTGTCTGCCAAATAGAGTAGGTTGTCGTTATAGTTGAGGTCCACATAGGTTTCCGAAGATTCTGTCAGTACCGTTTTGCTTTCCCCTGTGCTGGTGTTGGCATGGAAGAGATCCAGCTGGTTTTGGAGCCTATTGAGCCTGATGAAGGCCAAGGTCTCGCTGTCACCCGTCCAGTAGATACGGGGAAGATAGATGTCTTTTTCTTTTCCAGCATCTACCAAAGTAGTCTCCTCGCTGCCCAGGTCAAATACATGGATACTCACTTCCGCATTTTTCTCTCCTGCTTTTGGGTATTTGAATTTGTAATCTTGAGGGTAAAGTGGCCCCCATACTTGCATGTTGTACTCAGGAACATCGGTTTCATCGAATCTGATAAATGCTATTTTTTGTCCATCAGGAGACCATTTGAAAGCTTGGGCCATGGAGAATTCTTCTTCATATACCCAATCAGCTGCACCGTTGATGATGTGGTTCCACTTGCCATCGGTTGTGATTTGGTGAACTTCATTGTTTTCCAAAGTGATATAGTAAAGGTTATTGTCCTTCACAAAAGCGACTTTGGTGTTGTCTGGAGAAAGGGTAGCATAGGAGATTTTTTCTCCATCCATCAGTTTTTGAGACACGCCAGTGGCCAAGTCAACTACATAGAAGATTCCTTTGGATGACCTTCTGTATATGCTTTCCACTTCAGTAGCCACCAATGCTTTGGTCTCATCATTATTGAAAGAATAGCTGGAAAAGTTAATGCCAAGTTTATTGCCGTCTATTAGAATAGCTTCTTCTTCTCCAGTGGATACATTCATTTTTACCACCTGTGAGGCACCATTTTCTCTTTTAAAGGAACTGTAATATTGTCCATCTTTCATCCAGTTAATTCCTCTAACGGATTTTTGGGAGAAGACTCCTTCTTTAAAGATGGCTTCAAGGGAGACTTTTTTTTGCTGCGCGATAGCCTGAAAGCATACGCAGATCACAATTGCCAGTAAGGCCAGGATTCGTATTTGGTTCATATAAATTATATTGTGGATTTAATTCTGAACGCCAAATATAAAAAAATTGAGAGGAAGAGATAGTCAAGTAAAGATAAATGGTGAATAACAGTGAGTTTTGGGCATAGTACATAAAAAAAATATTTGGGCAGTAGGCTGTATCTGTACTTTTTTTCATAGCTAACTTTTACCTTTATAGATATGATCAAGAAGAAAATTGCATTAGTTACTGGAGGTTTTACGGGTGAAGCGGTAGTTTCCCTCAAGAGTGCCGCCGTGGTGGAGAAAAACATTGATTTGGGGCGCTATGATATTTACAAAATCATCATAGAAAAAGGTAATTGGTATTATCTTGATGGTGAAGCAAATCATTATCCTGTTGATTTGAATGATTTTTCAATTTCTCCAAACGGTGAGAAAATTACTTTTGATGGGATCTTCAATATCCTTCACGGTTCTCCGGGTGAAGATGGCAAATTGGCCGGGTATTTTGATATGATAGGTTTGCCCTACACTACCTGTGATGCGATCACCTCTTCCATTACCATGAACAAAGGATACACCAAAGCCATCATTCATGATATCGATGATTTGAATGTGGCCAAGTCCCTTCAGCTTTTTAAAAATACCTCTAGCAATACACAAAGGGTAATTGATGAGCTGCAATTGCCTTATTTTGTGAAACCCAATAGTGGTGGAAGTAGCATTGGGATGAGTAAGGTGAAAACCAAAGAAGAGGTTCAGGAGGCTTTGGATAAGGCTTTTGCTGAGGATACTCAGGTGTTGGTGGAGGAATTTGTTTCTGGTAGGGAGTTTTCTATAGGCATGTATATGGTAGATGGTGAGGTGACCGTCTTGCCTGCCACTGAAATTGTAAGCTCTAAGGAGTTTTTTGATTTTGAGGCAAAGTATACAGCTGGAGTGACAGAGGAAATCACACCTGGAAGAATGACTGAAGAAGAAGTGGCGCGGGTAAAGAAGGTGGCTGAAAAAGTTTATTTAAAATTGAACTGCAAAGGAGCAGTGAGGATGGATTACTTCTTAGAGCATGAAACGAGTAAAATCTTTTTTATAGAAATCAACACAGTTCCAGGCCAAACGGAAACCAGCTTGATCTCTCAGCAGGTTAGGGCAATCGGAAAATCCGTTCAGGAGTTTTATACGGAGATTATCGAAGAAATGTGGAAATAAAAAAAGCGGCTTAGACCGCTTTTTTTATTTTATAGTTTGAATTCTTTTTTGATCGTATCTACATAATCCAGCTTTTCCCAGGTGAAGAGCTCCACATCCAAAGTGATCGACGTGCCATCAGGAGAAACGAATGTTTTGGTTACGACTTCGTTTTTACGTCCCATGTGACCATAGGCAGCAGTTTCTTCATAGATTGGATTTCTGAGTTTTAGACGCTGCTCGATGGCATAAGGTCTCATGTCAAAGATCTGATATATTTTTTCTGCAATTTCTCCATCCTTTAAATCCACTTTAGAAGTGCCATAGGTATTGATATAAATGCCCATAGGCTCTGCCACACCAATCGCGTAAGATACTTGCACCAAGACTTCATCCGCAATACCAGCAGCCACCATGTTTTTAGCAATGTGACGCGTAGCATAAGCTGCAGAACGGTCTACTTTAGAAGGGTCTTTTCCAGAGAAAGCTCCTCCTCCGTGAGCACCTTTTCCACCGTAGGTATCCACAATAATTTTTCTTCCAGTAAGTCCCGCATCTCCGTGAGGACCACCGATCACAAACTTTCCGGTAGGATTGATGTGGTAGGTGATATCATCGTTAAACAATGCTTGAATTTCTGGAATCAATTGAGATTTAACTCTTGGAATAAGGATCTTCACCAAGTCCTCTTTGATTTTGGCCAGCATCACAGGTTCTTCAGCAAAATCATCATGTTGGGTGGAAATAACGATGGTCTTGATTTTTTGAGGAACATTATCATCACTGTATTCGATGGTCACCTGTGCCTTGGCATCAGGTCTTAGGTAGGTGATTTCTTTGTTTTCCCTTCTTAGGTTAGAAAGTTCCTTCAGCAAGCGATGGGAAAGATCCAATGCTAAAGGCATATAATTCTGGGTTTCATTGGTAGCATAACCAAACATCATTCCTTGATCGCCAGCACCTTGCTCTTCTGGACTGGTTCTGTCCACCCCTTGGTTGATGTCAGGAGACTGCTCATGGATCGCAGAAAGTACACCACATGAGTTGCCGTCAAACATGTACTCCCCTTTGGTATAGCCGATTCTATTGATAACATCCCTGGCAATTTTCTGTACATCAAGATAGGTTTCAGAATTGACTTCACCAGCAAGAACGACTTGACCAGTAGTGACCAATGTTTCACATGCTACCTTGGATTTAGGGTCAAAAGCTAAAAAGTTATCGATAAGCGCATCAGAAATCTGATCAGATATTTTATCAGGATGTCCTTCTGAAACAGACTCAGAAGTGAATAAATATGGCATATATGCTGAATTTAAATATTGTACTTGTTCAAATAGCGTGTAAAATTACAGTATATGCAGGAAATAAAAAACTTTGCTCATCGATAAAATACAGAGTATAAGCGATCTGACGCCAGAAGCATTTTAAACCTGTCTATTTGATTTTTTGCGATTAGAAATTGGTATCCAAGACAAAGACAGTAGGGACTTTGTGAAGGTCAATTTTGGTTTTTTTCCAATCAGCTATGGTTTTGGTGACTATCAGCTCATCTTCTCCACTGATGTTTTTGGCGATGCACAGTTTGGTGTTTGGGTGGAGATGCTGCTTAAGGTCGTCAAATAGGTGATTGTTCCTAAAAGGCGTTTCCATAAAGATTTGTGTTCTTCGAAACCTTCCCGATTCACTTTCCAAGCTTTTTATCGCATCTATTCTTTCCTTTTTATTGATGGGAAGGTAGCCGTGGAAAGCAAAGGATTGGCCATTAAAACCGGAAGCCATCAATGCCATAAACATCGAAGAGGGGCCAGCAAGGGGGACGACCTGAATGCCCTTGGAATGGGCAAAGGCAACAGCTACGGCTCCTGGGTCTGCGATTCCAGGGCAACCTGCTTCAGAAATTACGCCCATGTCTTTTCCCTCAAAAAGAGGCTTCATCAGTTGAGGCATTTGGGCTGGTTTGGTTTTTTTGTCCAATATTTCAAATTGTAATTCCTCGATGGTCAGACCCAGCCTGAGGCTTGAAATATATCTTCTTGCTGTACGAAGGTCCTCTGCCAGATAAAATTGGGTGTTTTTAATGACCTCCTTTACCTGGGGACTGATGATCTCTTGGGCAGTTCCTTCTGCCAGGATATTGGGGATAAGATAAAGTTTTCCTTTGGACATGATTTATAAATGATATTGACGAAGTCATTTAGCCTAAAAAAGCCTTGATGGTGCCTACAACTGCTGAAGGTTGCTCAGCATGCAGCCAATGACCAGCATTTTTGATAGTGACCAACTTGTATTCAGGAAAGTACTTTTCGAGGTCTTCTTTGTCATTTTCTTGGATATAGTCAGAGTTAGCTCCACGCATAAATAAGGTAGGCCCATTGAAAGAATTTGCCCCATGCAGGGCTTCGCCTACATTGTCGATTTTTTCGGTGATGACAGGAAGGTTTACTTTCCAAACGAATTTTCTGTTTTCATCCCTACCCAAGCTTTTCATCAAAAATTGTCTCACACCTATCTCATCAATATGTTCAGCAAGGATGTCATCGGCCTCTTTTCTAGACTTTAATGTATCCATATCAATAGCATTGAGCCCTGCTAATATGCTTTGATGATGGGGAGGATAGTACCTTGGCGCAATATCAGCAATGATCAGTTTTTTGACTTTATTCGGGTATTTAAGCGCAAAGTTCATGGCTGTTTTCCCTCCCATGCTGTGTCCCATGATATGTGCTGCTTCTAGCCCTTGTGAGCTCATAAAAGTTGCCAGATCGTCCACCATAGCCTTATAGTCCCAGTCATCACTCTTAGGGGAGTCACCATGATTTCTTTGATCCACCAAATACATGGTGTAATCGTTTTCCAGTTCTTTGGCAATACTTAGCCAGTTATCAGCAGAACCAAAAAGGCCATGAAGAATGATCAGGGGCTGGCCTTGTCCTACTTTTTTAAAATTCAATTTCATAAGTCAAAATTCAAAAGTGTAATGGTAAAGTAAAGCAGCAGCAAGCTACTCGGCTTCTAACTGTCTTCTATACATCTGAATGGTATTCTCCAAACCATAATATAAGGCATCGCAGATCAAAGCATGACCAATGGATACTTCATCCAAAAATGGAATACTTTCCTTTAGAAATTTCAGATTGTCCAAATCCAAATCATGGCCGGCATTTAATCCCAAACCTAACTCCTTAGCGAGTTGTGCTACTTCGATATATGGTTTTACGGCCTGGTGCCTGTCAGCATGAAACTGGGATGCATAGGGTTCGGTATAAAGTTCCACCCTATCTGTTCCTGTCAGTTTGGCCGGTTCAAAATATTTTAGCTCAGGATTAATAAAGATAGAAGTACGTGTGCCATATTCATGTAATTCAGCTATGATGTCCTTTAGTTCCTCTTGGTGGGCGATGGTGTCCCAGCCTGTGTTGGAGGTAAGTACATGTGGGGGGTCCGGGACAAGTGTTGCTTGGGCTGGTTTAGCCAACCTGATTATTTCCATAAATCTTTTGTCCGGATAACCTTCGATATTAAATTCGGTGGTGACAGTGTCCTTGAGTTTCATGACATCATCATAAGTGATATGCCTTTCATCTGGTCTTGGATGTACCGTTATGCCCTGTGAACCGAATCTTTCTGCGTCCAAAGCCACTTGAACTACATCAGGATTATTGCCGCCCCTTGCGTTTCTTAAGGTGGCTATCTTGTTAATATTTACGCTGAGTTTGGTCATTTTAATCAATTATACTCTTAATTTTGTTCAAAATTACACCTTAAATAACATAAACATAAAGATAATGAGTTTAAAGCAAAGTATAGAAAGCGAAATCAAGAAGGCCATGTTGGCCAAAGATAAGGATAGACTGAGAGCTTTGCGGTCAATCAAGTCACTGATTATGTTGGAGGAGACCAAGGGTGGAGAGAAAGGCTTGACGGAGGAAGATGAGTTAAAACTGTTGACCAAAGCGGCCAAACAAAGAAAAGATTCTGTAGAGATTTACCAGCAGCAAAATCGTGAAGATCTTGCCACGACTGAATTGTCTGAATTGGAAATCATCAATGAGTTTTTGCCTAAGCAGTTGAGTGAGGAAGAATTGGAAGCAGAACTAAAAAGCATCATTGCTGAAGTAGGAGCTGAAGGTCCAAAGGACATGGGAAAAGTGATGGGGGCAGCCACCAAGAAGTTGGCAGGAAAAGCTGATGGCAAGATGATTTCTCAAAAAGTTAAAGGACTATTGATTTAAAGTTTTTTGGGCGCGATAGATATTGTCATACTGATTTTACTGGCTATAGGTGCTTATAGCGGCTATAAACAAGGCCTTTTTATTGGAATATTATCTATCGTGGCCTTTATTATAGGGATTGTATTTGCCTTTAAGTTTATGCACTGGGGTGCAGAGATTTTGGCAGAAAGGGTAGAAAGCCTGTCTTTTATGTTACCCTTTGTTTCTTTCCTGATCATTTTTCTAATTGTCACCATCACACTTCGGATTCTGGCCTATTTGGTGAAAAAGACCCTTGATCTGACCATTTTGGGTACTTTTGACAACTTCGCTGGGGCGGTTTTGGGGATTTTGAAATGGGCATTTATGCTAAGCTTATTGATTTGGGCTGCACAGTCTTTTGGAATTGAAATCCCTAAAAAGAAGTTGGAGGAGTCCACATTATATGATGTCCTGGAACCATTCGCTCCCATGGTGATCGATGGGGTGGGGGTGATTACGCCTGCCATTCAGGATGCCGTAGAGAGGATCAATGAGCTGGTAATAGAAAGTCAAGATGCTGCTACTGATTGATAATTTTGATTCTTTCTCCCACATACTGGCGGATTACTTTAGGCAGGCTGGTTTTCAGCTGAGGATTGTAAGGAATGACACCCCTTTGGCACTGCTCAAAGAAGAAAATTATGAAGGTGTCGTTCTGTCTCCCGGGCCAGAAACGCCTGAAAAAGCCGGAAACCTGAAGGAAATATTTGCCTATTATCATAATAGATTGCCCGTAATGGGTGTATGTCTAGGACATCAGTGTATTGGTCAGTTTTTTGGAGCCAAACTGGTAAAAGGAAAGCGGCCTGTTCATGGTAAGGTTTTTAAGGTGAAAAAAGTGGGAGAGCATCCAATATTATCAGGACTTCCACCTGTTTTTAATGTAACACGTTACCATTCTCTAGAACTAAGGGATTTACCGGAATCATTGATGCCTGTATTAGAGACAGAAGCTGGTGAACTGATGGCCATGGCACATCGGACGCTCCCTATTTTTGGAATTCAATTTCATCCTGAGGCCCATCTTACAGAATTTGGACTAGAGATCATTAAAAATTGGGCACAGCTTTATTGTGGAAGACCTTACGAATCCCAAAGATAAACTGCCGTTTATTGTAATAATTCCTTAGGATTTTAGTTCTATTTATCGCCAAGCAAACTTGTTTGCGGCACAATTCGTTTTAATAAATGATGACAATTTAATATCTTTAAAATATGCAGGCGTACGAATTTATCAATAACATGATTCCTCCTTTGAAATACAGTGATAAGGTCAAAATGGCTTTGTCATGGATGGAGGAAATTCGTACCGATGTATTGCCAGTAGTAGATGAAGGCATTTTCCGGGGACTCGTGACAGATGAGATGATTTATAATATCAATAGGGAAGATATTTTGATCTCTGAAGTTCCATTGGAAGCCGAAGGCTGTTTTGTGCTCAAAGAGAAACATATCTATGATGTGTTAAGGGTAGCATCAGAATACCAAACCAATATGGTGGCCGTGGTGGACAGTGACAATATTTACCATGGAGTGGTGACTTTGGAAGATGCTATTGCCGCTTTTGCGGATAGCCTTTCCATTCAAGCCCAAGGTGGGGTTTTGGTGCTTTCCATGTTTATGACCGATTATAGCCTTTTTGAAATTGCTCGGGTGATCGAGTCAGAAAATGCGAAGATTTTAAGTAGCTTTTTGACCAGTGACCCATTGGATGAGAGCAAAATCAAAGTGGTTTTGAAAATTGATAAGACAGAGTTGAGACATGTAAAAGCTACCTTGGAACGTTTTGGATATAAGGTTATTGATCACTATCAGGAAGAAATGGGAGTAAGTGGGGAGCAGGACAGGCTGGACAATCTATTGCGATTTTTGAATATTTAAACAATGAATCAAACTCGATGAACATTACCATACATGGTATAAATTTCCAAAAGGAATTTGTGCCATACATTGAGCAGTTGATAGATGCATTGCATCAGCACAACGCTAAAATATACTTAACGGAAGCTTTTTTAAAGAACCTAAAGAAATCCGGAGCCAAGGCTGCCGGATTCACTGTATTAGGCAGCCGAGAAGAATTGCAGCACATGGACTTTGTCATTTCCGTGGGAGGAGATGGGACTTTATTGGATACTGTCTCCATGGTAGGAGAGTATGAGGTTCCGATTTTAGGAATTAATACCGGAAGAATGGGTTTTTTGGCAACCATCGCCAAAGAGGATGTAGGCAAAGCGGTGGAGGTGCTTTTTGATGGAGCATTCACCATTCAGGATAGAATATTATTGAACTTAAAAGCTGACCAACCTTTATTCAATGGCGTGCCTTACGGCTTGAATGAATTTACCATCCACAAGCGGGATACTTCTTCAATGATCACCGTACACACGTATATTGATGGGGAGTATTTGAACAGCTATTGGGCAGATGGTCTGATCGTTTCTACTCCTACTGGCTCTACAGGTTATTCATTGAGTTGTGGAGGGCCATTGATTTCTCCCCTGGCCAAAAACTTTGTGATCACGCCGGTAAGCCCTCATAATTTGAATGTGCGACCCATGATCGTTTCTGATGAAAGTGAAATTACTTTTACCATTGAAGGGAGAAGCAAGAAGTTTTTGATATCATTGGATTCCCGATCCACAGCGGTGGATGCATCGGTCAAGCTAAGGGTCAAAAAGGAAAAGTTTGTTGCGAAATTGGTTAAGTTTCATGATTATAGTTTCTTTGATACTTTGCGGAAAAAGCTCAATTGGGGCTTTGATTTGAGAAATTAGTTTTAACATAAATTAACCCTGAGAATACTGGAGAGGGTTTTTTATTCGTTTAGTACTTTATAAATTGCAGCGTCTTGAAAAAAGTCAATTTTCAAATTTTGTGTATGTTCATCGTTTTGGGAGTGTCAATGCTTGGCATTTCAAACAAAGCAAAGGCACAGCAAAATGAATATGGCTTGGGGCTAGGGGTGGCGACTTATTCGGGTGATATCATCCGCAGGTTAGATCCCAAACAACTAGGCCTTCAAGGTACGTTTTTTGGCAGACGAAATTTTGACAATGTTTGGAGTCTCCGGTATGGAATTTCCCTCGCAGGGCTTAACGCAGCGGATAGTATCCGTCCATTGGATGCGATGGCTGCGGCCAGAAATGCCTATTTCAAAGGGCTTTTGGTAGAAGGCCATGTTGTGATGGAATATCATTTTCTGGATTACTTGGCTCCACATTCCTCTGTAAGGTATTCTCCATACGGTTTCCTTGGATTTGGTTATTCAATGTTCTTTGCAGATGGACAGTCTTTTCAGGGTGATCCGACAGACAGTGATTATTCACTTTCCACTCCGGTTATCCCCTTTGGTTTGGGGATTAAATACAGACTGAAAGAAAGGCTGTTTTTAGCTTTGGAGTTTGGATTTAGACCTACTGTCTCGGATTTCTTGGATAAGATAGAGTATAATGAAAATTATATTCCTCGATTCCCTGATCCTAATTATGTTCCGGACCCCAACAATCCTGATGATACAACTCCTGTTTATGGCCTCAATTATGGTAACAAATCTGATAAGGACTGGTATTATTTTTTAGGTGTTACGCTTAGCTACTCCTTCCATCAGATAGAATGCTTTAATTATTAATTAATTGGGCTTCGGGATAGAATATTAAAAAAGAAATAGCATTTTTGTACCTCCAAAAAATTAAGTTCGGACAAAGACTGGAATGAAGGAAGAGTTAGACAAGGAAAGAATTCCTAATCACATTGCGGTAATCATGGATGGCAATGGCCGATGGGCGCAAGGCAAAGGAGCCAAGCGTGTCTTTGGTCACAGAAATGCCATTACCGCTGTTCGGGAAACGATCACTGGCGCAAACGACCTTGGTGTAAAGTATTTGACACTTTATACCTTTTCCACAGAAAACTGGTCAAGACCCAAGTTTGAGGTGAATGCCATTATGGAGCTTTTGGTGAAGACATTGACCGATCAAGTGCCCAACCTGATGGAAGATAATGTTAGGTTGACATTGATTGGAGATATCAACACCTTGCCCAAAAGAGGACAAGCCAAATTGAGAGAGGCCATGGAAGTGACCGCTGGAAATACAGGTTTGACCCTGATCTTGGCACTGAGTTATAGTGGGAGATGGGAAATTACCAATTCGATTAAGGACATTGCCAAAAAAGTAGCTGACAAAGAGCTTGATGTAGAAGCAATCACAGAAAACCTGATTGCTGCACACTTGCTGACCAAGGACTATCCTGATCCGGAATTGTTGATCAGGACCAGTGGCGAGTTGCGGATCAGTAATTTTCTGCTTTGGCAATTGGCTTACACAGAGCTGTATTTTACAGAAGTGTTGTGGCCGGACTTTAGAAAAGAGCACCTGTTTGAAGCAGTGGCGGACTACCAAAATAGGGAAAGACGCTTTGGCAAGACAGGGGCACAGATAAAATCATGAGATTAATGAGAAGAAGCTTACTCTTAATATGCTTACTCCTTTTTGCAGGCATTTCACAGGCCCAGATTAGACTGGGACAGAGTCGTTATGCAGTGCAAAAACCAGTGGATATTTTAGATCTTAACTATGCACAGCCGCAAACCTACAAGATTGCGGAAATCAAAGCGGTAGGTTTATCCACGCTAGATGAAACGGCTATTATTTCACTTTCCGGTTTGAAAGTAGGAGATGAGATCAGCGTGCCAGGTGAAGCGATTTCCAATGCCTTGAAGAAGCTTTGGGGACAAGGAATTATCGGTGATGTGAAAATCATGGTCACCAAGATAGAAGGTGATGAAATTTACCTGTTGCTTGACCTGACCGAAAGGCCACGCTTTAGCATAGTGGAGTTTAGTGGGGTTTCCCAAACCCAAGAAAGTGAGCTTCGTGATAAAATACAGATCAGAGGGCGTGTGGTTCGAGACGATGTATTGAATACTTCCAAAAGAAACATCAGGGAATACTTCGTGGAGAAAGGTTACCTCAATACGGAAGTGAAAATCATTCAGGAAAGAGATACTTCATTCCCCAACAGTGTGAAATTGCGTTTTGATGTGGACAAGAAGTCCAAGATCAAAATCAATGAAATTGCCATTGAAGGAAACGAGAACATTACCGATGGCAAGATCAAAAAGAAGATGAAGAAGACCAATGAGCATGCTCGTGTGCGGATCTTCAGGAATGTCTTCTCAAGGGTGGCCAATGCAAGCCCAGAAAATGTAGCCAACAGTGTCACCAATAGAAAAGTGGTTTCTGATGAGGAATTAAAAACCTACATCAACAAGAACTTTAAGCTGAACTTCTTTAGCTCTTCCAAATTCAATAAGAAAGAGTATAGAAACGATAAGGACAATGTAATCAGCTTCTATCAGAATAAAGGTTATAGAGACGCGGCGATCACACGGGACTCTGTTTATAACTTTGATGAAAGAACAGTAAATATTGACCTGGATATCGAAGAAGGTAAGCAGTATTATTACAGGAATATCTCATTTACTGGGAATTATATCCACGATAACAAAGTGCTTCTTCAGAAGTTGGGCATTGAAAAAGGAGATGTCTATAATAAGGAGCTTTTGGATAAACGTTTAAATTATGACCCTACTAGGGGGGATGATATCAGCTCCTTGTACCAAGATGATGGTTACTTGTTCTTTACCATTGAGCCAGTAGAGGTCAATGTAAAGCAAGATTCTATTGATATTGAGATGAGGATCTTTGAAGGGCCTCAAGTAACAGTAAACAGTGTTTCCATTGAAGGAAATGAGCGTACTTCTGATCACGTGGTCATGCGTGAAATCAGGATTTTACCAGGACAGAAATTCAACAGAGCCCTATTGGTAAGAACAATCAGGGAGCTTTCACAGATTGGTTACTTCGATCCGGAGACCATTAATCCAGACCTAAGACCAAACTTTGAAGACGCGACAGTGGATATTGTCTTCCAGTTAGAAGAAAGACCTAATGACCAGATTGAACTGTCCGGTGGTTGGGGTGGTTTCTACGGTTTCGTAGGTACTGTTGGTTTGGTTTTCAATAACTTCTCAGTAAAAAATATCGGAGACTTCTCCAAGTGGAGACCGCTTCCGGTGGGTGATGGACAGAAACTGAGCTTAAGGGTACAGGCCAATGGTAAGAGTTTCCAAAACTATAGTTTCTCATTTACGGAGCCTTGGTTTGGAGGGAAGAAGCCCAATGCTTTAAGTGTAAGCTTTAATCACTCTGTTCAACGACAGATTGACATCTACAACCAATCTAACTTTGGGGAGGAATTAGGTTTCTTTAAAATTACAGGTGTAACGGTGGGCTTGGCTAAAAGGGTAACCTGGCCGGATGATTACTTTAGTGTAAGTAATTCCCTGCAGTTCCAGATTTATGAGTTTGATGAATATGGTAGAAGTTTTGGTTTGAGTTATGCTACGGGTAGATCAAACAGTTTGACTTATAATTTCACGGTAAGTAGATCCAATGTGGATAGTCCTATTTATCCAAGAGCAGGGTCAAATATTTCCTTAAGTGCGAACTTCACACCGCCATACTCCGCCTTTAATAAGAACATTACTGCTGAGTCTCCTGATGAGGAAAAATACAAATGGTTAGAATACCACAAGTGGATGTTCGATGCCAAATTCTATACGCCGATCTTTGGATCAAGTAAATTCGTGATCAGTGCAAGAACACACATGGGCTTCTTGGGGTCCTATGGAAACAAGATTGGCATCATCCCTCTTGAAAGATTCGTGATGGGAGGTGATGGTATGACCTTTAACAACTTCTCCTTGGGTCAGGATATCATCGGCTTGAGAGGTTATGAGAACCAGGTGATCACGCCAGGTAGAAGGACAAGGGGACAAGAAGGAGCTGATCCATATGGTGGTATCGTTTATAATAAGCATGTAATGGAACTGAGGTTCTTGGTTTCTCCAAACCCATCTGCGACCATCTTCCTATTAGGTTTTGCTGAGGCAGGTAATAACTGGGGAAGTTACTCGGAATTTAATCCTTACGATTTGAAAAAGTCAGCTGGTTTTGGTGCCAGGATCTTTATGCCAGCCTTTGGACTTTTGGGGATAGATTGGGGATACGGGTTTGATCCTGCTCCAGGGGAAATCCAGCCAAGTGGTGGCATGTTCCACTTTACCATTGGTCAACAATTCAGATAAAGTATGAAAAAGTGTCTTGGTTTAGTATTATTTTTATCACTGCTCAGCGCTGCTACAATGGCGCAGAAGATTGGGTTTGTGGATTCTGAATACATACTAAACAAGCATCCTGATTATAAGGTGAAACAGCAGGAGATGAAAAGCCTGGGAGATGCTTGGAAAAAAGAGGCACAGAATTTGGAGAAAGAGATCCAGGAAATGTACAATGAACTCAAAGCGGAGGAAGTACTGCTGACCGAGGAAATGTACGATGAGCGTATGAAATCCATTCGCGAAAAGGAAGCTGCCGCCACAGCCTTTAACACAAGGGTTTTTGGAATAAATGGGCAGTATTTTCAGAAGCAGGATGAGCTGATGAAACCCTTGCAATCAGAAATATTTGATGCAATAGATAAGGTGGCCAAGAGAAATGGTATTGCCATTATGTTTGATAAAGCTGCCGATTTGTCAATGATATATACTGATCCGGTACATGATTATTCGGATTTTGTGATAGAAGAACTAGGAATAGAAGAAAACAAATAACTTAATTAAACTAAAATTATGAAAGTAAGAATTATCCTTTCAGCCATTGCAATGTTTGGCTTTTGCTTGGTAGCACAAGCGCAAGACGTGAAAATTGGCTATACCAACGTGGAAGTGTTGATGAGTTTGATGCCGGAGATGGAGCAGATCGATGCTGATATGAAAGATTACGGTACACAGTTAAGAACAAATGTTGATACAAAATCTCAAAATTTTCAAAGAGAAGCACAAGCATATCAACAAGCGGCTGCCACTATGACGGATGAAGCTAGAGCTGCTAAGGAGCAGGAATTGATGAAAATGCGAGATGAAGCGGCAAAATATGAACAAGATGCTCAGGTTTCTTACCAAAGAAAACTAAGTGAATTGTTAGAGCCAGTACAGACTAAAGTGTTCAATGCCATCAATACCGTTGCGGCAGAGCATAACTATACGCATATCTTCTCTGAGACTGCAGGTCAGGCTCCTGTATTGCTTTATACTAAAGAAGCTGATAAGTTTACGGAATTGGTAGCGGCAAAATTGGGAATTGAACTTCCTGAGCAGATGCCAGAAGATGCCAATCTTCCTCAATAAATAGAAATAGTAAGACATCAATGAAAGCCCGGTAATTACCGGGCTTTCCTCGTTTAGGAACTTTTTGATGTTTAATCTCCTTGACCAACCAAAAGTGAACTATGGCTAAAAAGAAATTTCATGACATCATTGCCAAGTCTGAGGAAGCAGTACTGGTAGACTTTTACGCGGATTGGTGCGGCCCTTGTCAAACCATGTCTCCCATAGTACAGGAAGTGGCCAATGAGTTTGCAGGTAAGGTAAAAGTCCTAAAAGTCAATATTGACAAAAACCAACAAGCGGCATTGAATTTTGCTGTTCGGTCCATCCCTCACTTTATTTTGTTCAAGAAGGGAAAGATCCTTTGGCGGAAGGGAGGTTTGATGACCAAGCGGGAGTTGGTAAGTAATCTTAAGGGGTATTTGTGATTCTTAAAACTGATTTTATTTTTTCTGATTATCCGCAATGATGCCAGTAACCTTAAATCCTTTGCTTAAAGTGGTCAGAAGTTTGAAGCCTGAAGACCGAAGCAGTTGATATTTTAATCAAAACGAACATTTCGACTCGCTTTTAACCTTTACTGGTGCAATTGCGGATATACATTTTATTTTTTCAACTAATTTATTTTTTAATTGTAATAATGGTATCCTTTTGTCGTTAATTAGGGTAAAAGAAAGATTTTTTTTACTTTAAAAATCTAAAATTTGAAAACCAACCAACTTATGAAAAAGCTAAAAGTATTAGGTGTATTAAGTTTATTATTATTGCTGGGATCAGTGATGCAGGTAACTGCACAGCAAGCTCAAGGAGATCTGACTTTCACCGATGAGGATTACGAAAAGTTTGTTGATATCAACACAGAAATAATTCCTGTACAACAAAAAGTACAAGGCGAAATGATGAAGGTCATAGAGGAAGAAGGGCTTGAAGTAGCTCGTTTTCAAGAGTTAGCCAGGGCTCAACAAAGTGGAGATATCAAGGAAGCTTCTGAGGACCCAGAAGAGATCGCTAAATTTAACAAGGCCGGACAAAAGGTAATGAAAATGCAACAAGAAGTGCAAACGGAAGTTCAGGGATTGATCTTGGAAAATGATTTTACAGTCCAGAAATTTCAACAAATGTCGATGGCCTATAACCAAGATCAGGAGGTGAAGGCCAAGATAGACACCCTGATGGACAAGAAAATGAAAAAAGAATAGTTATTTGAGATAATAATGTTTCCTAATAGAAGCGGTCCAATGGTCCGCTTTTTTTCGTTTTTAACTTTTAATAGATTTGGTCAATGGCTACTCGAAAATATCCATTGGCAATTTGTAACAATAGGTTGTACTTTTGGTTTCCTTTTAAAAAGAAACACAGTTTATGAAAGAAGTGGCGAAAACCGGTGTGTTGCTGGTCAATTTAGGAACCCCAGACAGCACAGCTGTACCCCATGTAAGAAAATATTTACGGGAATTTTTAATGGATGGAAGGGTCATAGATATTCCTTTTCTGTCAAGATGGTTGTTGGTAAACTGTATCATTGCTCCTTTTAGAGCGCCCAAATCTGCTGCCGAATACCGTAAATTGTGGACCGACCGTGGTTCTCCATTGCTTTTTCACACGGAGGATCTCAAGGATAAATTAGTCCAGCAGCTGGACTCCAAGCAATACCATGTAGAGATGGCGATGCGCTATCAAACTCCAAGTATAGAAAATGGACTTAAAGCTATGCAAGAGGCAAAAGTGAAGAAAATCATTGTTTTGCCTTTATTTCCGCAGTACGCGTCAGCGACGAATGGTTCGGTGATTGATAAGGTGATGGAGGTTGTCAGTAGTTGGCAAGTGATTCCTTCTATCAGCTATATAGCAAGATTTATGGATCACCCTTTATTTTTGGAAGCGTGGAAGGAAATAGCTGATGGGGCCAAAGGTGACCAGGAGTATGATGCTTATCTGTTCTCCTATCATGGTTTGCCAGAACGACAGATCCAAAAGGCATCGTGCAATGGTTACTGTCAGTTAAATGCGAAATGCTGTGCAACCCAAACCTCTTCTAATCAATACTGTTACAGGGCGCAATGTTTCTATACCACGAGACTATTAGCTGATAAAATGGGACTGCCAGCAGATAAGGTACATACTTCCTTCCAGTCAAGGTTGGGAAAAGACCCTTGGGTCCAGCCTTATACAGAGGATAGCATCAAGGACCTGGTGAAAAACGGAGCAAAGAAGGTGTTGGCTTTTTCTCCAGCATTTGTAGCGGATTGTTTGGAAACTACTGTCGAAGTAGGGGAGGAATACAAAGAAGTGTTTGAAGAAGCTGGAGGAGAGCAGTGGGACTTAGTACCCTGTCTCAATTCCAATGATACCTGGGTTGATTGTGTAAAACAGTTGGTCTTAGAGAATAGTTGATTTTTCCGGGAAAATAAGCGTTTTCTTTGTGAATACCTGTTATTGAAATTTGTAACTTGATTCCTGTCAATTTGCAATAAAATAAAGCTGATGGATGGATTGCAGCAAAAGAAAGGAGGGGCAAATGGTTTGCTCATTTTGGGGATCATTTTAGTCTCCTTTTGTCTAAGGCCTTCAATTACTTCTGTTGGGCCACTTATTCCGATGATTAGGGAAGATTTGGATTTGTCCAATGCTTGGGCGGGTTTTTTGACCACATTGCCCTTGTTGACTTTTGCTACTTTTTCCTTGTTTTCATCTGCTATTGGAGCCCGGTTAGGAAATGTCAGGGCCATCCTGTTAGGGCTGGTATTGATTGGAATAGGCGTCTTTGTCAGGGTACAGGCTGGTTCTGTACTTTTATTTTTGGGGACGGGATTGACAGGTGTCGGTATCGTGATATGCAATGTATTGTTGATCCCTTTGATCAAAGTCAAGCTTCCGCATAAAATAGGCATCATGACCAGCATCTATACTACTGGGATGTCCCTTTTTGCAGCGGTAGGTACAGGGGTGAGCGTACCCTTGGCCGTAGATTATAACTTGGGTTGGAGGGGATCTCTGCTTTTTTGGGTTGGTCTGATTGTGTTTGCTATAGTCGTTTGGATTCCTCAAGTGAGAAAAAATAAAGTAAAAGGGCCAGATGAAGGGCTTACAGGCGGTAAAAATGTCTGGAAATCAAAACTTGCTTGGCAAGTAAGTATCTTTATGGGAATTCAATCCATGATGTTTTTTACGCTAATTGCATGGCTTCCTGATTTATTGATTACCAAGGGTTTCTCTGCCGGGCAAGCAGGTTTGTTGATGAGTTTGATGCAGATAGTGGGCTTGATCGGGTCATTTATAGCACCTTTAGTAGCTGTGAAGTTTGATGAACAAGTCAGGACTTCATTTGGGATTGGCACCGTTTACTTTTTAGGTTTTTTGACACTTTTTAGCCAAAGTGAATGGTTGATTTTCATTGGACTTACATTAGTTGGTTTTTGTTTGGGGGCCAGTATTAGTTTGGTCTACACTTTGATAGGATTACGCACTGAGGGTGCTACCACAGCCAGGTTGTCAGGGATGGCACAATCAGCTGGGTACTACTTGGCGGCTTTAGGGCCATTAATAGTGGGGGCGCTTTTTGATATCTTTCAAAATTGGAATATTTTGATTTTACTCATGCTGCTATGTGCTGTAGTTTTTGGGCTTTTGGGCACAAAGGTGGGGAAAAATGTTAAAGTTTAGCAATTACCAAGTCTTATTAAATAAATCATGGAAGAGTTCTTTAGTTCTATCGGGATAGATAATGAAATTTTTAGCTATGTAGTGATGCCATTGCTGATTTTCTTTGCCAGAGTTTGTGATGTCAGTATCAATACTTTGAGGATCATGTTTGTTCTCAATGGCAAGAAAAATGTTGCGCCCATTTTGGGTTTTTTTGAGGCCTTGATATGGTTATTGGCCATCGGACAGATTTTTCAGAATATTGACAACCCCATGTCTTATCTCGCCTATGCAGGTGGATTTGGGGCAGGAACCTATATTGGAATGGTGATTGAAGAAAAACTCGCCTTGGGAAGGGTGCTGGTAAGGGTAATTACAAAGGACCCCATGCCGGAGTTAATCGATTTTATGAAAGAAAGAGATTTTCGCTTTACCAATGTGGGTGCGGAAGGACGGTATGGTAAGGTGAATTTACTCTTTACGGTGATGAAGCGAGATGTGCTGAAGGAATATATTGCTAAGGTAAAGGAAGTTAATGATAAGGCTTTTTATACCATCGAAAGTGTGAAGCGCATTAGCGAAGACGACTTTAACGTAATGGAAGATCGCCCCAGGTTTACAGCCAAGGTTTTTAACAGAGTCAGAAAATAATTGTCTAAATGGATATACTGGAGATTCTGGAAAGTGGACAGTCAAAAGACAATACAACCAAAATAGTCAATTACATTGGTGGTGATCCTGACCGTTTTGATGAGCTGTTTAATCTTTTTAGAAATGGAACTTATAAAGTTACGCAACGGGCTTCTTGGCCTTTAGGGATAGCAGCAGAAAAGTTTCCTGACTTACTTTTGCCCTATTATAAGGATATTGTCATAATGCTAAAAAAGGCAAATGTCCATGATGCGGTGAAAAGGAATATTTTGCGGATGCTTCAAGATCAGGATGTACCAGAAGTTTATGAAGGGGAAGTGTTAAATGCAGCTTTTACCTTTTTAGAAGATAAGGCACAGCCCATAGCTATTAGGGTTTTTGCAATGCAAGTGGTTTATAATTTGTCGGAACGTTATCCGGAAATAAGGCCAGAACTGAAATTGATAATTGAGGACATGTTGCCATATGCCAGTGCTGGAATTAGGAGCCGAGGCAAAAAAATACTCAGCATGCTCAGTAAGGATTAATGGTTTGCCAAGGATGTTCCAAAATGCTCATTAAAGCCTCTTATGCCCTGCAGACCGCCAGAATGAATGACTAAAATATTGGAATTTGGTTTGAAATAGCCCATTTTGACCAGGTCAAAAACAGCATAAAGTAATTTTCCCGTATATATCGGGTCAAGTGGAATGCCAAAGGATTTTTTGAAATCCATAATGAATTGGATCAATTCTGGTTTGTGTTTGGCGTATCCACCAAAGTGGTAATTGGTGAAAATTTCGTAATTATTGGAATGTTTAATTTTGTGCTGCTGTAAAATGGATTTAATTTCATCATGAACGAAATCTCCTTTTAGAGATGAAATTCCTATTGTTTTTTGGTGCGACATGGAGGATTTGATAAGCCCGGCTAAGGTTCCTCCCGTGCCAATACAGCTGCAAATATAGTCCATGCTCAGGTCTTCGGGTCCAATGATTTCTGCCGTGCCCTTTATAGCCAGGGAGTTGGTGCCTCCTTCAGGAATCATATAAAAGCTACCGAACCTATCCATTAAACTTTGGCTAACTTCTTTACTGTTTTTATTTCGATAGGTAGTGCGGTCCATATATTGGATGTCCATTCCACTTTCTAGGGCGTATTGGATGGTTGGACTTGGAGAAATGGATGGTTCTCCACGGATAATGCCTATGCTCTTAAAGCCTTCTAATTGGGCTGCAGCTGCAGTAGCTTGGATATGATTGGAATAAGCTCCCCCAAAAGTAAGTAAAGTGTCTTTACCTTGCTCTTTGGCTTCTGCTAGATTGTATTTTAGTTTAAAAAACTTGTTCCCACTGACTTTTGGATGAACCAAATCCAGCCTTTTGATATAAAATTGGAGCTTGAACTTTTGAAGTTCAGGAAATAAGATCTTTTGAGTAGGGTATGGATTCGTTTCCAGCAAAGGTGATAAAGTTGATTTCATCCAAAATTATCAAAACTTTCACAATAGACCTGTATTTTTGCAGAATGACTGAAGAATTAGACGACGAAATTTTTGACCAAGAAGGAGAGGGGCTTAATGAGCACTTGAGGATTGAAGTAGATAAGGGGCAGAGTGCTTTGAGGTTGGATAAATTTTTGACAGATAAAGTAGCCAATGCCACTAGGAATAAGGTTCAACAAGCCATTGAAAACGGAGATGTAAGGGTGAATGATGGTTTTTCAAAGGCCAACTATAAAATCAAGCCGGGCGATGTGATCACTGTAATGTTAGAAGCGCCAAGTACAGAAACAGAGGTGCTTGCAGAAAAGATAGATTTAGACATACTTTATGAAGATGATCATTTGTTGGTGGTCAATAAGCCTGCGGGTATGGTAGTGCATCCCGCTTATGGGAACTGGACAGGTACTTTGGTCAATGGCTTGGTTTATCATTTTAATCAATTACCGGAATTGCCAGGAAACACTGGAAGACCTGGCTTGGTACATCGAATTGACAAGGATACAAGTGGGTTGTTGGTGATAGCTAAATCAGAAGCGGCCATGACAGATTTGGCAAGACAGTTTTTTGATCATAGTATTGAGCGGACCTATATCGCTTTGGTCTGGGGAGAACCTACCGAAGACGAAGGTACCATTAATGCCCACGTAGGGAGAAGTGCTAAAAATAGGAAAGTAATGGATACTTTTCCGGATGGAGATCAGGGAAAGCATGCAATTACCCATTGGAAAGTGCTTGAGCGCTTGCGCTATGTTTCCTTATTACAATGTAATTTGGAGACAGGTCGTACGCATCAGATACGTGCACATATGAAGTATTTGGGGCATCCTTTATTTAATGATGAGATGTATGGGGGGGATAAAATCAGAAAAGGAACCCAGTTTTCTAAATACAAAACCTTTATTCAGAATTGTTTCAAGCTATTGCCGCGACAGGCTTTGCATGCCAAATCATTAGGCTTTGTTCATCCGTTTACCAAAGAGTTTATGCAGTTTGATTCTGATCTGCCAGAAGATATGATGGGTGTTTTAGAGAAATGGCATAATTATGTAAATCTTGATGATTATTAAAGAAAATTGAAATAACTGTAAAAAACGAACTTTATATTTAACTATACGTTATCTTATAAGTGTATTTATTGATGATGAGCTAAAAGGAAACTGGTATTTCATTATGGAGTTTTCAAAAATAGGTTCTTTTTTATTTGTTGTAAGGTATTGATTTACAATAAGCAATAGGGTTAATTAAAAAAAATGTAAAAATGTGTTAAAACTTTTTAAAAATTTTTGTGATTAAGATTCTTGCCGTATCTTTGTAATGTTATCGGAGATCAAAAAAGATTGATTCTCAATAAATTGTAAGGTGGGTGGTGCCACTCACGAATGGGGACGAAAGTCTAAAAAGGTTCGAATCCTTTTCTTACAACAGGTTATTTTGGGTTTATTGTTAATTGACTAAAGCTATGAGATTATATTTCATAGCTTTTTTTATGCCTATACCTGAGTAATAACTACTTTTTTGGATCAAACCGTAAAGTTAGGGGGACAATATTTACCAATACTCCATGGTTACCTTTTAAACTTCACTTGGCATCCTTTTTTGTCTTCCCGAAGGACGGGAAAGCCACGGTTTTAATAAGGCTGACCTACAACTACCCTTCAACATCTTAGCAATAACCCTCGGATAGATCGGGTACTTCGCCTACTTTCCTTGGGATCAAACAGGCTTCTCACCCAAATTATCTTCGGATTTCACTCGGTAGTTTCCGAGGGTGATCCGAAGGAGATCCGAAAGAGATCCCTGAGTGATCCGAAGATTATTCTGTTTTCTCCCAAATATAGGTCTAGCTAGTGCAAGGGTTATGTAAGCAGAAATGGGCAGGAACACCTGAATTCCATCAAGGCATCACTGCCATCAAACCGGAGCAAGTGAAAAAGTTGGGGGATATTTGACCAACCATTATTTTTGAGGTAAAAAGAAAGAGAGTGGACAAGGGTTTTTAGGATTGTCTTTTGTCGGAGGGTATACTGGAGTATTTTGAGACTAGCTCCATCGCTCAAAAGCAAGATGGACTATTACATCGGCCTAGATGTAAAGAATAAATATTTACATAATCTAGAGGCAAAAGGGTTTTATGAAGTTCCACTGTAGAGGATTTTCGCATCCGTGGAAAGGCCTGTTGCCTGAAGGTCAGGTGACGCAGATGGAAGGTTGAAGACTGTCTAAAATTTATGCTTGAAATCCCAGGAATATTGATTGATCCTTTTTTCTTTCCGGTTTTGAAAAGCGTTTTTGTTGTTTACTTTATAGCTTTCAATAATTGTAAAAATGACTTTTAAAAAAATAGTTGTGCTTTATGATCGATTATTTTAATTGGTGATTGAAAACTATATGTTAAAGATTTAATATTTGGATTTTGATTATTTTGGTTATTAAAAATTTTGATAAAATACATTTGCCTCCGTTGAAACGTTGTTTGTTGATGATTTCGTAAAATTTGCATCTGATTTTATTGTTCTATTATTTTTTCATAATATTAAGGTGCTTATAATTGTCAAATGTGTAAAAATTTTCAATAAATCTTATTTATATTTCAAAATTTGAATGGCTTTATTACCTTTGGAGCACTATAAAGCTAAAAGGGCTGAACATACTGTAGGATGTTGAAATTGGCAGACAAGCCCTCCTGTCTCGGGGGTGGAGATTCTGGGATAAAGCACACATAGAGCTCTTGTGTTGCCTAACTTCTCCGTGGAGGTTCGAGTCCTTCTCCTACAGCTTTTCACTACATTAAATAAAAGAGGATGTTTTTATGGCATAGGAGGATGGGAAACCATTGAGCATAAAAACGTTCTCTTTTTGCTTTTTATATCCTTAAGTAATTGAAGGGCTCCATTAAAGTGGTACGGCTTTTGAAACTTGATTGTGGGTTTTAAAGAAGAGTCCATAGTGAGAGTTCCTGATTTCTGGACTTCAGTGATTTAATTTGTCATTTGATAGGAACATGATCCTCATTCCCCATGACAGCTAATGACCAAGATCGGATACGAGCTTAAATTTATCTTCCCCTCTTCTTTTTAAACTTAATTAATTTTATTTTGCTTACTATATGATTGTTTATGGCAAAAAAGGATACAAATAAAAAGAAGCTTAGAAAATCCCAGAGGAGACTGATCCGATTTTTTGCCATAACATTGTTCTCTTTGGTTTTTCTTCAAGTTGGACTCTATTTCGGTTCGGATTTATTGTTAAGAAGCTACGTCCAAAACAAAGTGGATGAAGCTTCCAAAGGGAAGTATGAGGTTAATTTTGATAGATTTAACCTTTCCATTTTTCAAAGAGGCTTTTATTTCAAAGGGTTTACCTTGGAGCCCACTAAGGCTTATGAGGATTCAGTAGGTCAAAAGGCAATCTATAATGTACAGGTTCCTGAAATTGGGGTTAAAGGCATTGGCTATAGCTTCAGCAAAGAGGTTTTGACTATAGGCAGTATCAGGTTTGTGAAGCCTTCCATGCAGACCAAGCAGGAGTTTTCTGATCTTGACAGCATTCAAAGCTCAAGATTTGATCAATTCCAAGAAGATATAAAAAAGTCTTTGGCCAAAGTCAATTTGACCGAAATAATTATTCAGGATCTGTTTATTGATCAGGCGGACTTGCTGATAGAGAATTTTGTGAGCCAAAAATCCATTAAGGCGGAAGAAACTAATTTTCATCTCAAGGAAGTACTTTTACTGAACCCAAGGTCAAAACCGACCCCGTTTAATGCACTGGGTTTTGATTTTAGCTTGGACAATTTTGAATTGTTACTTTCTGATAGTGTCCATACTCTCAAGGCAGTTGAGATAGAAGTGTCCTCTTTGGACAATCATTTGAGGACAAAGCAGGTGACCTTAACACCTGACTTAAGCAAAAAACAGGACATCTATTATAGCATGAAACTGCAAGACTTGGAGCTGACCGAGGCGGATATCAACCAGGTTTTTTATACATCAGATGTTGAAGTAGGTGGTTTGAAGTTAGAACGGCCTGAGTTTTTGGTCTATTCTGAGCTTTCTTCCCAAGCTGGTGAAAAAACGATTGATGGTTATGATTTGTATCCTTTGATAGAAGATATTTTGGCATCTATCAGCATAGACAGCCTTGAAATTAAAGAGGGAAGATTTTTGCAACGTGGGATAGAGGACGAATATAAGAACAGGATTGAAGCAGGGCAGATTGATTTTGAGATGGATCAGGTCTATATTGGCCCAGATGAGGAGAAAAAGAAAGGGCAGTTTTTTTATGCTGAAAATGCTGAGCTCAGTCTATCTACCGTGAAGGTAGTTTTGGCCGATGATGTCCACTGGATCACTGGGGATAAAGTTTATGTGTCTTCTTATAATGATAGCGTGATGGTTGTGGGGGCAAAAGTAGAGCCCTTTCGAGAAGTAGAGGAGGACATTACACTTTTTAGAGTGGCCATTCCTGAATTTAGCTTGGAGAGAGCAAACCTAAAGAAAGTGTACAGCGAAAGTATTTTGGATATCAAAGAGGTGGTACTCAGAAACCCATCGGTCCAATTTGAGAATATTCGAAAGAAGTCCGATGTGGGAATGGAGGGGCAGACCATAAAAGAACTAACAAAGGATTATCTTAAGGCTATCTATATTGAAAGGCTGGCGCTGATTGATGGGGATATGGTGCTGAATAATAGACTCAAGATCAATAAGGACAGTGTTTCGTTCAGAAAGGCCAGTCTGGTCTTGGAAAACTTTGCTGTTGATGAAACCATAGAGCAAGATTCAAGTTCAAGAGTGTTTTTAGCCGAGGCACTACAGTTGGAATTGGATGGTTATGCGATGAAGCTAACTGATGACCTGCACCTCTTTAGAGCAGATAAGATTTTTGTGGATACAAAGGAGAAATTCCTGAAAATAGAAGGGTTTAGTTTTGAACCTTTGCAGCCTGATAAGATTGCAGAAAACTTACAGAAATTGGGTAAACGTACTGTCATGGAAGTGCATGTACCTGAGTTTTATATCAGAGGAGTAGATATACCCAAAGCTTATTTTGATGGTATTCTGGAAGTGGGCCAGGTGGAAATCCCATCACCCGACATCAAGTTGACTCGATACATGGCCAGGCCGGAGAGTCAGGACAAAGTAGAGATCAATGACCTATATAATTTAGCGACGAGTTATTTTTCCTATGTAAGAATTGATTCGGTGAATGTGATAGAAGGTTCGATCGGGTATGATAATTTTGTTCGTGACAGGATCCAGACCTTTGCTGAGAATGACGTTTCCATTAGGGTAAAGAAGTTTTTGATTGATAAGAATGTCCCTCCCAGAGAGGCGGAAACTTTTTTTGCGGAGGAACTGGATATTAGTTTGAACAACTATGTATTTAACTTGGCCAATGGCAAGTACACCATGAGGGCGGACCGAATCAGCTATAATTCTTCCAGCGATGAGTTGATTACTTCTAATGTACAGCTAAGACCTAGAAGAGATTTGGGTGTAAAGGTGGCCATAGGAGCTGATATTCCCACCTTGAGCTTCAAGGGTGTGGATATGGAGCGTTTCCTTTTTGAAAACACTTTGTCTATGTCTAAGGTTAGGCTGGCAGATGCTGAGGTTAACCTTTATATTGACAGGGGGACTGAAAGTGATAGCTTGGGAAGAAGGCGTCCGGCTAGAAGAAGCAGGAATTTACCCAAGACACTTGATGTCATCAGCATAGATACTGTAGAGGCCTCCAATGCGACATTTAATGCCATTCACAGTAATGAAGGAGAAGAAAGATCCCTGATCAGCACGGGTGTAAACTTATCTTTTTTAGGTTTTCTTTTGGATTCGGCAAAACTGAGTCAAGGGGACATTGTTGGCTTTTTTAATAACATGTCCATTGAAATAGATGACTTTAACCTGGCCTTGAACGATAGTGTCCATACCCTCAGTTTTAATAAAGTAGAACTAGATACCAAGAGCGAAGAAATTCAGTTTGATAACCTAAGGGTGACCCCTCTTACTTTGAAAGGTAAACCAGGAAAGCCTATTATTGAAGCTTTTATACCAAACGTAACCCTTAGAACTACATCCCTCACGAGTTTTCAAGAAACAGGGGATTTTGATATTCAACAATTGATATTGAACCAACCTGATATCAGTTTGTACTTGGACAAAAAAGGAGTAGAGACAGCCACAAATAAGAATGATAAACAGGTTGTTCAAGATGTGGTAAAAAGCCTTAAGATTGATGATTTTAAATTGGAGGGAGGTAAGCTCAGGATCAAAGAAAAGGAGGATTCGACAGGTCGTCAGCAGAGTTATGTAGGTTTGACTGTTGCATTAAGCGATTTGAGTTTTGATTTGTCCCAAGCATCGGGATTTGATAAACATATCTTCCTCAACAAAGACTTTCTCGTGGAGTTACCTAACTATGAGATCAAGCTGCCAGATAGTTTGAATACTTTGAAGGTAGGATTGGTGATGTTGTCCAATGATAAGATGGTGCTAAAGGATGTAACCTTAATGCCAAGGTATGGACAGTATGAATATGTCAGAAAAGTAGGCTCACAGACCGATGTGGTCAAGGTGAAGTTGCCCGAAATTGTTTTTGACGGAATTGATATTGAAGAATTGATGGATGGCAGGGAGATTTTGGCAAATCAAATGCTGGTAAAGTCTCCAGATATACATGTATTCAGGGATAAAAGGGTTCCGTTTAATGAGGATATCTACCGACCCATGCCCCAAAAGCTGATGAAATCCTCAGGTATAAAAATGGAGTTGGATTGCCTGAAAGTGGAAAATGGTAAGGTGGTTTATGAAGAATTTCCTGAAAAAGGAATGGTGCCTGGCAGGATCCAGTTTGATTCATTACAGGCTTTTATAGCCCCTTTGCACCTAAGTAAAAAGGAAGGAGATTCATTTGGAATAGAAGAGAGTAATTTGAAAGCATCTGCTTTGATTAATAATAGTGCTCCAATTGACCTCAATGCGGTACTCTATTATGAGGAACCTTACCCAATGGATTTGGAAGTGAGGGTGGGTGAGTTTGATCTGAGAAGTATCAATACCATTTTAGAAAGAAACGCTTTTCTAAGGATTCGGGAAGGAATGGCCAGGCCGTCTACTTGGTCAATTCATGCAGATGAGAATGTGGCCACTGGCAAAATGCAGTTTTATTATAATGGCTTGAAAGTGCAGCTTCTCAATGACAGGACTTTGGAAAAAGCAAGGGGCAGAAAGGCCATGCTGAATTTTGTTTTGAATGCTTTTGCGGTGAGAGGTAACAATCCTAGAAAGCTGTTCAATCGATTTGTAGAGTCAAACATTTATTTCGAAAGGGATACAAGAAAGTTTATTTTCAATTATTGGTGGAAAACTTCCCTTTCTGGTTTCAAAGGTTCCTTGGGATTAGGAGAGGCTGGGCCTAAGAAAAAAGACAAGAAGCAAGAATAGCCCTTTCGTGCACACCAAAAAAATGAAACCAATCACGTTATTATGTGGTCATTAAATGATAATCTTTTAGATTTGCGTTTCTAAAACAGAAATATCTCTATGCATCAGGATAAAATCGAAGCATTAAAAGCAGAAATAGCACAAGCTGACGCCGGTAATTCGGATGAGCTTGAAGCTTATAGAATGCGATATATTAGCAAAAAAAGTGTGGTAGGAGAGCTATTTGCAGCCATGCGTGACATCCCCAATGACCAAAAGAAAGCTTATGGTCAGATGGTAAATAGCGTCAAGCAGGCGGCAGAAGCAAAGTTTCAGGAATTGATCGATAAGGTGAATGCTGGGAATAGCCAATCCAAATCTGCGGATATTGACCTGACATTGCCAGCCACCAATGTGCCTGTAGGGGGAATTCATCCATTGACATCAACCAAGCAGCGCATTATCGAGATATTTGAAAGAATTGGCTTTAACCTTTCAGAGGGGCCTGAGATCGAGGATGACTGGCATAATTTTACTGCCCTGAATTTTCCTCCGAATCACCCAGCTAGGGAAATGCAGGATACTTTCTTTATAGAAAAGAACCCGGATATTGCCTTACGAACACATACTTCTTCTGTTCAGGTAAGGGTAATGGAAAACCAAAAGCCTCCCATCAGAACCTTGTCTCCAGGTAGGGTTTTTAGAAATGAAGCCATATCCGCAAGGGCACATTGTATCTTCCATCAAGTGGAGGGACTTTATGTAGATGAGAATGTAGGTTTTGCAGATTTGAAGCAAACGTTATATCATTTTGCCAAAGAGATGTTTGGGAAGGGAACCAAAGTGAGGTTCCGTCCGTCCTATTTTCCATTTACAGAACCTAGTGCTGAAATAGACATCACCTGTTTGCTTTGTGGTGGAGAAGGATGTAATGTATGTAAAGGAACAGGCTGGGTAGAGATTGGTGGTTCAGGAATGGTCGATCCCAATGTTTTGGAAAACTGTGGTATTGATTCTGAGAAATATACTGGTTTTGCTTTTGGCATGGGGATCGAGAGAATCGCAATGCTGAAATACCAGATCAAAGATTTGAGGTTGTTTACAGAGAATGACATTCGATTCCTGAAACAGTTTAAACCGTTTTTATAGGAGTTATATCCAACAAAAAAGGGAGCCAATTAAATGATTGGCTCCCTTTTTTGTTGCTTTTAACTTTTTCACTCCTTGAGTGCATTACATCGGTCATAGTCTGGATCAATGTCTATAAATACTTCCTCTTTGGCGATTTTGAACCAGTCTTCTAAAGCTTTAGATTCTTTTTGCTTTTTGGCGGCAGCTTTGAGTTTCTCATAATCATCCTCTAGATTGGCCCTATGAGCAGGATATTTATCCTTATAAAAGAGTAACCTAACGGCTTTTTCAGCTTCTCCCGATCTTGGGTTTTGCTGCTCATACCTGATGGGTTGACTTAAAGTGCCTACGTTCATGGTATCCAAGGTGAAGAAAAGGATAGGGTCTTCCAAGGTTCTCAAGTTAAGTCGGTTGGCTCCAGTGGTAGGATCGGAGAAAAAGCCTCCGTTATCAGAAGTACCTCTGTCATCGGAAAAGTCCTTGGCAGCTTTTGCAAAGCTAATACTGTCCAAAGCAATTAGGTTTCTCAAGCTATCCAATTCTTTATAAGCAAGGTTAACGTCCTCCTCAGTTGGACGAGGTTTGATCAAGATATGTCGGGTATTGAATGATTCCCCTTTGATTTCCAAAAGCTGGATAAGGTGAACCCCAAATTGAGACTCAACTGGTTCGCCTATTTCACCTTGTCTTAGGCTTAATGCCATAGATTCATACTCGGGAGCTAATTCGCCTTTTCTAAAGAAGCCAAGATCACCTCCTTGGGCTTTGGATCCGGGGTCTTCTGAGTATTTTCTGGCCATAGTGGCAAAGTCAGTCTCACCATCCAAGATTTGCTGTTTGATGTCATTCAGCTGTTGGATCACTCGATCTTTTTCTTTTCTACTGGCCTCTGGTTTTTTTACAATTTGGCCTACAGAAACCTCCTGGGAAAAGAACGGGAGGGAATCCCTAGGGATTTGATTATAGAATTTTCGGACTTCAGCAGGAGATACGGCCATATTTTGGGTGATATTGGCACGCATCTTACCGATGATCTTCTGCTCTTTGATCAGGTCGTGGATTTCGGATTTTAGCTGTTCGGCCGTTTTTCCATAAGCTTGCACCAAAGCTTCTTCATCTCCGCCCATTTGCTGCAGTACCATGTTGAACCTTTGGTTGGTTTCCAGGATCACTTCAGCGTCTGTTACGATTACGGAGTCGATTTCAGCTTTTGCCACCATCAGTTTATTGATCAATAGCGATTCGAAGACATCACACCTGGATGGTGCTTCAAAGCCTTGCTGGGATTGGGAAATGGCTTCAAGATAAGCTTTCTGTACGTCGGATTCGAGAATGATGTAATTGTCAACTTTGGCTACGATTTTATCCAAGACTTGCCCAGAAGGTTTGGGTGCTGGTGTACTTGTACTGTCTGTGTCCTGTGCCCGGAGACCCATGGATACCAAGCACAACAAGCCAATTGCCACTATTTTGGTAATATTACTCATATATTTTAAACTCATTATTTTCCTGTGCTCTTTGATAAACATTGTTTTGTAGTGTTTCTGCAAGGGTTACTTTTCTTTTATTGATAATAATCTTAGAAATTTCATCTTTGACAAAATCCACAGGAGGAATTTGGTCCTGAAGCTTATATTCTAAGATTTTGAAATAATAATTAAACGCGTCATCCTCTACCTTGATCAGGTTATTCCCACGGGTCAATAATTGAACTTTGTTATTGTTCTCTGCCAAGGGCGTATTGATAATGATTTCATCAAAATTTACCCAAGTGGAATCTTCCAAGAAATAGTTGGAAGCGGATTTAATGGCCAAATCCCTCAAGTCCTGGCTGGAAGTTTCCCCTTGGCGCTTCATTAACCTTTCGGCTTGTGCATTCTGGGAAAGACTTTTGTCCATTTTGATGTAATTGGCCCGAACAATGATTTCCTTCAAAATGAAGTTGTCTTTGTTGTCCTTATAGTACTGATTGATCTCGTCTTCTGATATTTCCCGGTTAAGGTGCTTTTCTATGTATTCTTTTTCATATTCGTAGACGATCAATGCATACTTATAATCCAATAATTTTTTGTCCAGCTCAGCTTGGCTTAATGTAATGTTCTTGCCCGCTTCCCTGATCATTACTTGTTTCTTGATCCAGGACTGTAAGTATCTCTTGGCCAAATTGGCACTGTCTTCCGGATTGGTAGTTTCCTTGGTAAGGAACTCCATATCTGCTTTTCGCAGATAGTTATTGTCCACGGAGGCTACAATAGGATTATCCTTGCTGTCCTCTTCTTCCGTTTTCATTTTGAAATAATGACAACCTGTTAGAGAAAAGCAAAGTACCCCTATCAGGATACGCTTAGTTTTGTGTAACGACGATATCGGCAATTCTATTTTTCTCATCCTCATTTATCTGGATGATATAGTTTTCTTTTAATAAACTGATTAAGTTTTGGTCCAAAGATTCTTGATAATCCTGAATTACCTTGCCTTTGGTCTCGTTTAATGCTTTTGGCCCAGCAGGGAACTGCTCGCCCAAGAGGACAATATAAGTCTTATTGTCTACTGTAACCTGCTGTAATTTCTTCTGTAAAGCCGCTTTCTTCAATACAGGATGGTCAGCGTACTCATAAGTTCCTTGATCAATGCTGAATTCAAGCGGAGAGTGGTCCTTTTCCAAGTAATTCGTGAGTTCGCTTTTCAACTGGGAATTGTAAGGTTTATCCGTTAAGAATTCTTGAACAGGCGATTTGACAGAAGTCTTGTTGATTTTTATGATCAAAGCCTGTACCCTGTCTTTCCATTGGTATTGGTCTTGATGTTCTGTGAAGTACTCTTGAAGACCTGCAGAGTCCTTTAAAGCCTTTTGCCACACCATTTCATTCATCAAATTGAACAGCAAAATTCCATCGCGGTATTCCTTGATCAATAGCCTATAGTCTTCATTGTTGGCCAAGAGATCCATCTCTTCGGTTTCTGCCAAAGAAGTTTCAATAAACTTATCAAGCCAAGCTTTGAATTGGTTTCTTTGGGAAGGTTTGATAACTACTTCATCTGCCTCAATAAAGCTTACCAGATCAGATACTTTTTTTGGCTTTTCATTGATAGTGAAAAGCGTACTGTCCATCAGGTTTTTATCTGCTAAAATTTGATGTGCGTTACTGATTCCTCCGCTACTTTGTTTCATGGAACTAATGGAGGCATTGATGATAGCGGTGTTTTCTTTAAAATTGTATTTCGACTTTTGAATAGCTATAACTTGGGATTGAATCAGATCAGATCTGCTGTCCCTTAAGATTTTGGACTTAAGGCTTTCTTCCATTTCCTCATAAGAAGCAATGGGTTTCTTCTCCTCCAATCGAATGATATGATAGCCATAAGGCGATTTTACCGGAGCGCTGATCTCACCTTCTTCACGTAAAGAAAACGCGGCATTTTCAAATTCTTTGATAAAAGCTCCTACGCCAAACCAAGGAAGGTTTCCGCTTGAGTTTTTGGTGGCATTGTCTTCTGAATAGGCTTTGCAGACTTCATCCCAGCTTACATCGTCTTTTTGTAGCTCTGTATAAATATCTGTGATTTTACGTCTTGCCCTGTCCTCTGAAACAGGGTCGGCTGGATCAGTCCTGACAAGAATATGAGATACTCGAACTTGACCGGGGTTTGGCTTTCGATCAATCAGCTTGATAATATGGTAACCAAAGCTGGTCAGTACTGGATCAGAGACCTGTCCTTCTTGAAGCTGGTACACGGCATCTTCAAAGGCGTAAACCATTTGCAAGGAAGTAAAATAACCTAAATCTCCCTGATTTGTAGAGACAGAAGGGTCTTGGGAATATTCCAAGGCGAGTTCACCAAAGTTTTCCCCGCCTTCAGCTTTTTCTTTTAAGTTGATGGCCATTCGCAAGACAGCAATGGAATCCTCTTTACTGGCATTGGGAGGGAACCTTAGCAAGATGTGTTGTGCGTGAACGACTTCCTGCATTCTGGAATAGGCTTTTCTCAGTTCCCCTTCTTGAAGGGAGTTTTCAAGTAGATAGGGCTTCTTCAAATCCTCCTTGAAGGTGCCAAACTCCCTAACAAAGTCTTCTGACTCATGCATGCCCAAAGCTTCAGCTTCTTTGACTTTTAGCTTGTAGTCAATGAAAAGCGCTAGGTTTTCCTCAAATTCTTCGGGGCTTAGCTTTTCTCCAGTTTGGTTAAAGTCCCTGTTTTTGGACAGCATATGCAAAAATTCCTCTGCAGGAACATTTTCGTTGCCTACGGTAAGGAGATACTGCGGTTCATCACTTGGAGAAGTACTTTGATTGACCTGAGTCTTAGGTGAGCAAGCCAGTATCATCCCCATGGCCAAAAAGCCCAGATATGTAGTTTTCATCTTATTTTGCATGCCAAAAACAATATGCAATGTTACAAATTTTAATGAAGAAAGTGTGGTTTCAATACCGATATATGGAAAGAATTAACAATTATTTGGAATTCAATTGTTTGATCAATCGGCATATGTGTTTGGCGGGGGTACTTTCTATTTCAATCGTGTCCATGATTCGTTTGACGAGCCTGATTCCAAGCTTTCCTTTAGATTTACTTCGAATAACTTCTTTGAGGTCGGGTTCGACGTAGTCAAGCATATTGAAAGGCTCCCCTGTATCTATGATTTCAAAAATAATACTTTGGTCAAATTGCTTTACCTTAATGTTGAGGTGATTGGAAGGGTTGCAGCTATGCGAATGGATCATTCGATTGGCACATACCTCTTCCACTGCCAAAATCAGTTCGTTTTTCAAAACCTCTGAGAATTTGGCTGAAGAAAGCTCCGCGTCAAGGAAATTCCTCAGTTCCGCAAGCTTGTTTTTTTCGCAATATAAGGTCAGCTCATGCTTCATTTATGGTCTTTAGCGCGTCTTCTTTATTTGCTTTAAGGGTGATCAACTGGTCTAGGCCAAGGATATGGAACACATTGGCCACTTTATCCGAAAGACCAAAGATTAAAAATTGAATATCCTTCTCTTCGAAATCTTCCAAATAAGACATAAATACACCTAGGCCGGCAGAAGAAATGTAATCCAGGCCACTTCCATCCACCAAGATGGTTTTATAGTTAAGAGATAAGACTTCTTTGATCTCATCATCCAGCTCCACAGAGTTGCTGGCATCCACCTGCCCATCCAAAATCAGTGTAACGTGCTCTATGTCTTTTTGTTTGTCTATTGATAACATATGTGATTATACGCTTAGGTTCAGCTAATGTTCCTTAATTGAATTTGATGACCATTAAGGAATAGTCATCATCAGGCAAGGCTGATTTTCCAACAAAATCATATACAGATTGAATGATGTTGTTTTTGATCATTTCTGGCTGATTCTCTTTATTTTGATTCAAAACTTCTTTTAACCTGTCATAACCAAATTCCTCACCATTTTGGTTCTTCGACTCTACAATTCCGTCTGTATACATGACCATAATGTCTCCGCTAACATATTGTATAGTCCTTTCATGCAGGTAGTTTGGGTATTTTCTGTTTCTGACGATTCCAAGCCCCATTCCTTCCAATGAAACAAATGAAGATTGATTTAGCTCCTTACTATAATAAAGTGTAGGACAATGTCCTGCCCGGCTGAAGGAAATTGATTTTTTGTCTGTATCTAAAACATAATAAGTTGTCGTAATGAAATGGTTTTTAGCCAGGCATCTGCTCAAAGCGTTATTGGCTCTGGTGAGGAATTCTTTTGGGCTGAGATCAAGCTGTACCAAGCTGTGAAAGACACCTTTCATCTGAGACATATTGAAGGCCGCAGAAGTTCCCTTTCCTGAAACATCCCCTATAATCAAAGCGAAACGATGATTGTCAAACTGAAAAGTCTCATAGTAATCCCCTCCGACTTCATCTGCAGCTTCAGAGAAACCTACAATATCAAAATCCTTATTATGGTGCAGTTCTGAAGGTAAAAGGCTCCTTTGTACCCTTTGGGCAATTTTGAGCTCTTCCTTGTACCTTTCGTTTCGGATAGCCTGGTTCAGTAAACGGTGGTTTTCCACGGAAATACTGGCTTGGCCCACAAAGGTGACCATGATGTTAAGCATTTCCTTATTGAAGCCATTTTTAACTTCTTTAAGCAAAAATATATTGCCCAAGAGTGTTTTATTAACCCAGATGGGGATAATCAACGCGGACTTATAAAGTTCATGTTCAATAAACCCATTGGCATAGTCTTGGGAGGTTTGGCTCAATTGGTTCAAATATTCACTGAATGATTTTGATTTCTGGATCAGCTCACGAACTTCCTTTCTGGTTTGATTAGTGATAAACCTCTGGTGCAAAGTCTGAAAGTTTTTGTCGTCATCCATAATTTCCAGCCAAGCTGCATCGGCATAGGCAGCACTCATGCAGCTGTCCATCAAAATATCCAGTACTTGGGTTTCATTTTGCCCAGGCTGGATAGATTGGCTTAACTTTTGAAAGTTAATGGCCTCAGTTAGTTTCTGCTCAAAAACCGAAGAAGTTGGAAGATTGAAAAGCGTGACCAATAAGCTGAAAAGGGAATAGGTGATGACAAATCCAAAGAGCCCCAACAGGAAAAGGTTGTCCGTTAGACTGACTATAATATAGCTGGAATTATCGTACCCAAGTACTTGGAAAAACAAGAAGGTCCCTGTGACTAGAATAATAAAAAAGAAAAGGATGGACTTCCATTTATCCTTAAATGTAAGGTAAGGAATCCACTTTAAATTAACTGAAAGTATGATGCCCAAAATCAATAGCAATAATAGACCAAAAAGGAAGGTAGAGCCAAAGCTGTTTTTGTTAAAATAAACATAAAACATACTGACCAAAAGCATGACTTCATATATTTGCCATTGCTGAACAATGTTCTTGTTCTTTTGGTACAAAATGAGCTTTTTCCATAGCAGCGTGCATGAAATCAGGAATATGGTGATCATTCCAAAATTAACATGGTAAAAGAAATTTGCCAATAATGGATCTGTGGACAATCGGGTATTTCCTAGGATGATATAGAATACTCTCGTTAACAAGGAGGTTCCTAATGCCATCATCCCGGTGGAAGCAGCCCGCCATATAAGCTGGATGAAGTTATTGTTTTCATTAAGTTCTATTGATCTTGAATAAAATAAATAGACCAAGATGAAGAAGATAATTTCAAGCGTATAGGTGATTTCTTCAGCTATTCCTAGGTTCATCTGGTTGACCTTGCCAAATAATCTCAGTAGGTCAACAAAAAGCAAACCCAACCAGGTGAGCATAGACACCAGGAGAATAATCTTTCCGATATTTATATTGGGAAGTTTGACCATTGATAAAAAGCTACACAATTATACGTAATGTCGCTCAAATATCCTGAATGAAATAAAATGATATTAAAACCAACTATGATGATGAAAAACAAATTTGGCTCTTTTCTACTTGCAGTGTTATTTTTCATGATGAGCTGCACCACAGCGGAAGTCAATAAATTTATTCAAGGAGCCACAGAAGCTAGCTTGACAGAAGCCGATGTAAGCAATGGACTGAAAGAAGCGTTGGTAAAAGGAGTGGGGACTGGAGTGGAAAGTGCATCCTCAGTAGATGGTTTTTTGGCCAATGACTTGATTAGGATTGGCTTGCCGGATGAGGTACAAAAAGTAGAGTCAACTTTGAGAAGGATAGGTTTGGGTTCTGAAATGGACAAAGTGATTACTACAATCAATCGTGGAGCAGAAAATGCGGCCATAGAAGCGAAGCCCATTTTTATCAATGCGATCAAGCAATTGACCATCAAGGATGCTTGGGATATCTTAAAAGGTGAAGATGATGCTGCAACCAGTTACTTGCAAAGAACAACAACTGATCAATTAGTAAGTTTATTCAAGCCCCATGTGCAGGAATCACTTGATCAGGTTGGAGCAACAAGATACTATGGGGATTTGGTAAGCACTTATAATAATTTTCCAACCACCTCAAAAAAATTGGATCCTGATTTAAATACCTATGTGACCAATAGGGCAATAGAGGGATTGTTTAAGTTGATTGCTGAAGAAGAGAAAGCGATTCGCGAAAATCCTTTAGAAAGAAGCAGTTCATTGCTCAAAAGGGTGTTTGCTGCTCAGGATTGATCAGTTGGCGAAGGTGTCTATAAGAAATGAATATCCTCTATGGCGCCTTTGCCGAATTTATCCTCTATGATCTGTAGGACTTTGCTTTTGTTCATCATCAATTCTTTTTTGATGGGGCCAGAGCTAAGTTTTACATAGAGCTGTTTATTCTTCGCGTAGATAGAGGAAGTACGGGAAGCAATGGAATTGCCCATCATTTCTGTCCAAGCACTGACGATTTTTTTTTCGTTAAAGCGGTCTTTCAGTTTATAGGCTTGGAGCAACTCTTCAAAGGCTTCCTTTAGTGGAGTGATTTCCTTTTTACGTGGATTATAATCCTTGTACTTCTTCATAACTTAAAGGTAGTAAGTATATTTTACACAAACAGCTTTCCAGCAATATAGTCTGCCAAAAGTTTTCCTTGTTTGGTCAATAGGAGATTTTCCTTTTCTATCTGTATCAGTCCATCTTCTAAGAAGAACTGGATGTCAGTGGATTTTGAAGCCAACAAGTCTATCCCAAATTGTCGTTTTACTTTTTGCAGGTCAGTCCCCCAAATGGTCCTCAAGGAAGTCAAAACGTATTCATTGAGAATATCCGATTGACTTAACTCGTCTCTTTCAGAAAGCAGGTGATCTTTTTGGAGGGCTTTGATGTATTGGACATTATTGGAAATATTGTGCTGTCGGGTTTTTCCATCAAATGAATGTGCACTTGGACCAATTCCCAAGTAAGGAATGCCTTTCCAATAGTTGGTGTTATGAATAGCAAATGCTCCGGGCTTTCCAAAATTGGAAATTTCATATTGAACATAACCGGCTTTTTCCAGATAATCCTGCATGAGCTCAAATTGTTCCGCTCCAAAATCTTCAGAAGCAGGTATAAATTTCCCCTTCTGGGACCAGTTACCTAGCGCTGTGCCAGGCTCTACAGTGAGGCAATAGCTGCTGATATGCCCTGGGTCAAGCGCTATGGCCTCCATGAGATCCGACTTCCAAAGATCATGATCGACTTGAGGAAATCCATACATAAGGTCAATGGATATTTTCTCAAAACCTGTATTACGGGCCCTTTGAATACATTTTTTGGACTCTTCAGCATTATGGCTTCTATTATAGAACTTCAATACTTCATTGCTAAAACTTTGTATCCCAATACTCAATCGATCAAATCCCAATGACTTAAGTTCATGGAGCTTATTCTGGCTGAGGTCATCAGGATTGGTTTCAATGGTGATCTCTTCCAAGTCAAGCTTGTAATGTATGTTGATGGTTTGTAAGATGGCTGAAAGCTCAGCTTCATTTAATAATGAAGGGGTTCCGCCACCAAAGTAGATGGTTTTGATCAGGGTTTGACTGCCCAGATAGTCTTTTCTTAGGGTCAATTCCTTGCAGATCATTTGCACCATTTCTTCCTTTAACTTGGTGTTGGTGCTGAAATGAAAGTCGCAATAGTGACATGCCTGCTTACAAAAAGGGATATGGATATAAATTCCTGCCAAAATGATTACTTTTATCCCACAAAGATAGACAAAATCAACGGTAAGCATTTTTGAAAGTTACATTCATTATATCCCTATTGGTATATCTTCTTCTTGCCCCCAATGCATATGGGCAAAAAACTTATTTGTTGAAATATGAAGTTCGGGGTTCATCTTTTCAAGAAGGGGAGAAGTTTTTTAGGGATTCTCTTGAAGGGCATAGCTTTGTGAAATCGAAAATCCATGCATTGCAAGAAGAAGGTTTTCTAATGGCAAATGTGATGGGGTCAATTTGGAATGATAGTTCCAGAAGTGTGGTTATCAACACAGGTGAACAATATCATTGGGTGGAACTGGGAAAGGGAAATCTGCCCGGTCATTTACTCAGCCAAGCAGGATACGATCCCAAAACATTTAATCAAAAGCCCGTCTCACATCAGAAAGTGGTCAGGATGTTTGACCGGATATTGTCAATTGCAGAGAATCAAGGCTACCCATTTTCATCGATCAGCTTGGATAGCATCAGTCAATCTGAAAATCAACTAAAGGCCAGTCTTTACTATGAGCAAGGTCCAAGAATCACATTTGATAGTATACAGGTCATAGGAGATGCCAATGTCAAGTTAGGCTTTATTCAAAGAAAACTGAATATTGTTCAAGGAGAGCCTTTTTCTCAGAAAAGAGTAGAGGAAGCAGTGGAGGTGATCCGGAAACTCCCTTACCTCAAACTGTTGGCACCGCCCAAGATAAGTTTTCAAAACAGTGAGGCGACAGTGTACCTATATTTGGCCAAAAGGAAGGTGAATTCAATAGATGGTATTATAGGTTTTTTACCAAATGAAGTAGAGGAAAATAAGTTATTGGTGACGGGACAATTTGATTTGGGTCTTATGAATGTAAGTGGGAGGGGTAGAAATTACTCTTTGCATTGGCAGCGCCTTACCCAATACAGTCAAAATCTGGAAATATCCGCTTTGGAGCCCATGGTTTTGGGGTCAGTTGTTGATCTCAGCGCGTCTTTTTTTTTGCTTAAGGAAGATACGACTTTTATCAATAGAGACTTTCGGTTGGGATTTGGGTATCCGTTGAGTCCAAAGGTATATTTGGATTTTTTTACGAGATGGAAATCTGGAGACTTGTTATCAGTACCTGAATTGGGAGAGACTTTGCCAGATGTTTTAGACTATCGTTATCATAATTACGGGCTTTCATTCCAGTATGTAAGCCTTGATGATGTACTAATGCCTAAACGCGGGCTGAGGATTGTTACTGAAGGGGGAATTGGAAATAAAAAAGTACTTCAGAATACCGGGATTCCAGAAGAGCTTTACAATGACATTGATGCGGAGTCGTTACAGTTTTTTGGGGAAATATCGGTGGAACAGTTTTGGCAATTCAGTGGCAGAATGACAATAATGGGACGCTTAAGAGCTGGAGAGCTTGCAAGTGATAATATTCTTGAAAATGATATGTACCGCCTGGGGGGATTGAAGAGCATAAGGGGTTTTAATGAGAATTTCTTTTTCACAAACCGATATGTTTATGCTAATTTTGAGCCTAGGTTTTATTTTGAAGAGAGCTCTTATTTTCTGCTTTTTGTAGATGTGGGAAGGTTGGAAAAATCATCAGTTGGATCAGTGAGGGTGGTAAACCATCCACTTTCTTTAGGAGGGGGGCTAAGCTTAAACATATCTGGAGGAACTTTCCAATTTATCTATGGAATGGGAAAATCCAATGAACAAAAGATGGGAATAAACTATGCTAAAATCCATTTCGGATATATTGGAAGATTTTAATTTTATGAAGCTATTTGCAAGGCTGTTTTTATTTTGTTTTGGTTTGTTGATTGTTGCGACTGTCCAAGGACAAGTACTGGAGAATTATAATCCAAAAATAAGTATAAAACACAAAGGCGGTTTGCTGCCTTCTCCAGTGATGGCGGCTGTGGAACTTGACATTACGGATTTCCCAAAAGCCTCTTTTGATATCCAAGTGCCAAAGGAGTCTGCTGTTTTTTTAGGAGATAAACTTTGGTTTTACACCAAGTCGGATACCAACTTCATTACTTCTATGAAGACGATTGAAGGGTTGATACAGAGTGATTCCCTTGGCAAAGTGGAGTTGTTGATCTATAAAAGTGGAATTGATGAAGATGCCATTTCAATCAAGAAAGGTATTTTTAAGAAAGCCAGTGGGGTGACCGAGGGAAAAAACGCAGAAGGGAACCTTTTAAGGATAAAGGATGAAGTGAAGGACTTCTTGATTGTGGCTTTGATCGTGATATTGGCTTTGGTAGCGATATTTAAAGTGACTTATCCCTTGGTTTTCCAATCAGCACTTCGTCCAGTAGCAGTTTTTTCTGATGAATTTTCCGACTCAAGCAGTGGAGGAAAAGTGTTTTCCTCAGATGTTTTGTTTTATCTATTGGTGTTTAGCATGCTGGTTTCCTTGTTTATCATGTCTGCCATCCATTTTATGGATGTGCCTTTGCTAGAAGAATTTTTGGAGGGAAATCTAAATTATTTATTCTTGGTCTGGCTATCGGGAACGGCTATTTTCATGGTTTTGTCATTCCTTAAATATTTTTGGATCAAATTATTTGCGGTGATTTATCAACTTGATCGACTGGATTTCAGTCAGTTCTTTTATTTAGTTCGAGGCCTTCTTATTGTGTTATTGTTTTTATTTGTAGTGATTTTTGGATTTTATTTGCAAGGCACCACCGCTATGGACCAGATAATGAATTATGCGGTGACATTGTTTCTTTTAGTTTATTTATTGGGCATTTTTAGACTTTTTTACTTAATGTTAAAAAAAGTGCCTTTTAAAAGTTACCATTTATTTTCTTACCTTTGCACCTCTGAAATGGTTCCATTTCTATTGATTGTAAAGATAGTCATGGGCTGATCTCAGGTAAATCAACTAGAGAAAACAAAAGTAGAAAAAAGACAATATGACAAAATCTACCAAAGACAGATTTCGGCCGGTGAAGAGTATTTTGGTTTCTCAACCTCGACCTTCAGACGCAAAGTCTCCGTACTTTCAGTTGGCCGAAAAGTACAATCTCAAAATCGATTTTAGACCTTTCATTCAGGTAGAACCGGTTTCTATCAGGGATTTTAGAAAGCAGAAAATCGATATTTTAAAGCATACCGCAGTCATCTTTACGAGTAGAAATGCCATTGACCATTTTTTTAGTATCTGCCATGAGCTTAAAATCGAGATGCCAGCTGATATGAAGTATTTCTGCATTTCAGAGCAAACAGCTCATTATTTGCAAAAATACATTGTGATCAGGAAAAGAAAGCTTTTTGTTGGGGTGAGAACTGCAGCCGACCTATTTGATTATTTCAAAAAGCACAAGGGAGAAAAATATCTATTCCCTTGTTCTGATATCAGAAAAGATGATATCCCAGAGTACCTGGCAAAAAATAACATAGAATTCACAGAGGCGATAATTTACCACACAGTAGCTGCGGATTTGTCAGATTTGAAGGATATCAAATATGATATTTTGGCGTTTTATAGCCCATCTGGAATCAAGTCTTTGATCCATAATTTTCCGGATTTTGAGCAGGGGTTTACCCGAATAGCCGCTTTTGGACCAACGACTTCAAAAAGTGTAAGGGATCAAGAACTTACTTTGGATATAGAAGCACCAATGCCTAATGCACCAAGTATGACGGGGGCGCTGGAGTTATATATTAAAAAAGTAAATAACGTCTAAAAAAACTCAACATTTATAAGGTAAATTCGATTATAATTGTGTAGACTAGATATATTGAGGATAATATACTTTTAATACACATGAAAAAGAGAATTTACCTTTGTTTTATACTTTTTTCAAGCATATCCCTTGGAATAATTACCAGTTCGTCAGTGATGGCGCAGCAAGATGCCCAGTTTACACAATACATGTATAATGGGCTTTTTTATAATCCTGCTTATGCAGGCCAAAAAAGTGGATATAGATTTTCAGCACTACACAGGAGTCAATGGCTAGGCTACAGCACCTCTACCGGGCAAGGAGGAGCCCCTACCACCCAGTTACTTACCGCTAGTGGTAGAATCCCAACAATGAATTTTGGTTGGGGTTTGTCATTTACAAATGATGATATTGGTCCAACTACTAATCAGGATATCAATCTATCTTTGGCTTATCATCGTAAGTTAAGGAGAGGGACGCTTAGCTTAGGTGTGTTTGGAGGTGTGTTTTCAAGCACCATAAAATATGATGAGATAGATGTAGTCAATCCTGACCCAAGTATTCCTATGGGCGGGGATGAGAGTCAAATGAGTGCTAATTTTGGAGCTGGATTATTGTATGAAACTACAAAGTATTATGTAGGACTTAGTTCCCGTCATATTAATGAGCCTACCTTTGATTTCGGAAATGGCGCATTTGATAATCAATTAAACAATCATAGTTATTTGCAGGTTGGATATAGAATAAGTACGTTTGCACAAGTGACTTTTGACCCAAGTATATTGGTGAAAAGTGTAGGTTTTAATAATTTTTCATATGATGTCAGCGTTATAGCCACACATAATGATAGGATTAGTGGCGGATTGGCATATAGAGGGGAAGAGTCCTTGTCAGTATTATTTGGATATCAATTGTTAAGAGATAGGTCCCTAAGGTTAGGGTATGCGTTTGATTTGGTAGTTGGTGGGAATGAGGCAAAAGCCCCTAGTTCGCACGAATTTATGTTGTCGTATAATTTACCATCAGTAACGAGAAAAGTACAAAAGATCATACAAAGAACACCGCGATTTAGGTATTAAGGAAGGATTAAATTTTTCCTAATTTTTGCTTTGTTTTAGTATTTTCTGTTAAATTTCGATCTTGGTAAATCGACGTTAATCAAGTAATTCAGGAATTGTCAACTAAAGTGTCATATATGTACAAGAAAATGAACTCACGGTATTTGACGGGAGTAATGGTGCTGGCAGCATCGGTGCTTCTACAAGGCTGTGGTCTTTTTGGTAGTAAGGGATCTGCCAGTGAAAAGGCCAACGCCTCAGGTGAGGTGACAGGTGTGCCAAACCGATCGGGCTGGCAACAAACTCTACCACACGAAATGGTTCCGGTGAAAGCGGGGACTTTTTGGATGGGACAGGCTGATGAAGATATCGCCGTAAGTAAGTCATCTTTGAACAAGCAGGTTACGATATCTGAATTTTATATGGACAAGTATGAAGTGTCCAATAATAAGTATCGTCAATTTTTGGAAGCTGTAAGAATGGGGGAGCTTGCCCTGTCCACACCTACTACCTTAAAAGATCCTCCTCAATTCAATATCGATGAATTACTTCCGGATACCACTGTTTGGTCCCAAAGTTTCACCCACCACTATGGAGATCCGTTGATGGAGTATTATTTTGAACATCCTGCATTTGATGATTACCCAGTAGTTGGTATTTCTTGGGAACAAGCCAAAAAATTCTGTGAGTGGAAGACTTATCACATGAATGCCAACGATAAGTCGGAATACGATATGCCAAGATTCAGACTTCCTTCAGAGGCTGAGTGGGAATATGCTGCCAAAGGTGGTAAAGAAATTGCAAAGTACCCTTGGGGAGGTCCATATCTAAAAAATAGAAGAGGTTGTTTGATGGCCAACTTTAAACCTGGTAGAGGTAATTACATCGATGATGGCTTTGCCTATACTGCCCCTGTTGATACTTATGCTCCAAATGGCTTCGGTATTTACAACATGTCAGGTAATGTTGCTGAATGGGTAGAAGATGCCTACAATCCGGCTGGAAGTGCTTTGACTTGGGATCTGGACCCGAAGTATGAAGATGAAAATGAATCAAGAAAAGTGGTTCGTGGAGGTTCTTGGAAAGATATTGCCCATTATCTTGAAACCAGTACACGAACTTATGAATACCAAGATGTCAAGACTGCCCACATCGGTTTTAGAACGGTGATGACCTTTATCGGTAGATCCGGTTCCATGGACGTAAGAGCATCAAGACGAAGAAGACGTTAATCACTACACTAAATCACACACACACACACATTAATTAACTATACTTTTACTACCTATGTCAAAAAACAACGAAAATTCATTTGCTCATAAGTTTTATGGCACGATTATGCCAAAGATTTATGGGATTGGTGCCGCAGTAGTTATTCTAGGAGCCATGTTCAAAATCCTAGATTGGCCATTTGCTTCCCTAATGATTGGAGTAGGGCTTTCCACCGAAGCCTTGATTTTCTTCTTATCTGCTTTTGAACCCAAAGCTAAAGAAGTGGATTGGAGCAAAGTTTACCCTGAACTTGCTGATGAGGCTGCGCCAGCAAAACCTCGTAAGGCAGCGGTTGCAGCGGTTGCGAGTGATAATGTTTCTCAGAAGTTGGACAAAATGCTAGAAGATGGAAACATAGGTTCTGATCTTATTGAAAATCTAGGTAGAGGTCTTCAGAATTTGGCCAAGTCTACTGAAAAAATGGGCACCGTGGCAGATGCAGCAGTAGCGACATCCGAATACGCAGAAAATGTAAAAACAGCATCCCGAACTTTAGTTGATATTAACCAATCTTACAGTAAAACTGCTGCGGCATTGACAGAAATGTCTTCTGCATCCCAAGAAGCAAAGGAATACCGTGATCAGGTAGTTTCTGTAACCCAAAACCTTTCTGCATTGAACGCAGTGTATGAAATGGAATTACAAGACGCTAACAGTCATGTGAAAGTTCTTAATAAGTTCTACTCTAACGTGACAGCAGCTATGGAAGGCTTGAATGAAGCCGGTAAAGAAACTGAAACATTCAAGGCCGAATTGGCTAAATTAAACAAAAACGTTAGCTCGTTGAACAACATTTATGGTGGCATGTTGACCGCCATGAAAGGTTGATTTAAATTTATTGTAGAACTAAAATTTAACTGGATATATGGCCGGTGGTAAAGAGACGCCACGGCAGAAGATGATCGGGATGATGTATCTCGTTCTGACCGCTCTGCTGGCGCTACAAGTAAGTAATCAGATCCTTCAGAAGTTTATTCTTCTGAACGATGGCTTGGAAAGAACTTCCAAGAATTATAGATTAAAAAATGTCAAGACAGTAGACAATATACGGTCAATTGTTGATGAGCAAGGCAATAATGCCAAAGATGTGCCCAAAGTGAAGGCTGCTGAGCAAATCAGGGAAAAGACCTCCGAAATCTTTAACTATTTGGAAGGGCTGAAGCAGGACCTTATCACCACATCCAATGCGATCAATGATGAAGGGCAGTTTAAAAACAGTGCCTTGAAAAACACGGATATTGCTGGTAATATCTTTAACAATAATAAGAAGGGGTATGAAATGCAGGAGAAGCTAAATGCTTATCCTCAAGAGGTATCTGCCATCTTAAAAGAAATAGGTGTTCCACTCGAGTTCGAGAAAATCGCTAAGGATGCTGAAGAAATTGACCTATTCAAGAATGATCCGGACGTTAGATACAAGGACTTCGTTAATTTAAACTTTGTTAAATCCCCCTTAGGGGCTGTATTGGCAATTATCAGTCAATATGAAAATGAGGTATTGAATATTGAGAGTGAGGCTTTGTCTGAATTGTCCCAGTCATTGGGGTCTTTCTATATGAAGTCGGATATCTTCGAAGCAACCGTTTCGGCTAACTCCAATATTGTAGCAGCAGGGACCAAATTTGAAGGTAGTTTGTTCATCGCTTCTGCATCCTCTTCTGTTCAGCCAAAAATGACGGCAGATGGACGAGAGATTCCAGTAGAGAATGGCTTTGGAAAAATTAGTTTTCCTGTAGGGCCTGCTGATAGTTATGATGACAGAGGCCTTGCGAAGAGAACCTTGAAAGGGGAAATCATGGTAAATGTAGGAGGAGAAGATAAAGTGTTGTCAGTAGATTACGACTACTTTGTGGCCAATCCTACCATCGAAGTAACCGCAGAGGCCATTCAGCAGCTCTATGCGGAATGTGCCAATGAATTGAGCATCAAAGTGCCTGCTTTAGGTAACAGTTATGCACCTGAGTTTGCTGTGAGCAACGGACAAGCCATCAAGGGCAGTAAACCGGGTGATGTGACTATTATTCCGGGTAACTCTGGTAAAGTAAATATTGGAGTAAGTAGTGGTGGAGCCAAAATTGGTACCAAGACATACGACATCAGACCAGTTCCAGCTCCTACGATCAGACCCTTCGATGCTCGAGGCGCAATTGATCTAAGTACTCCATATCCTGCTCCAGGTCCATCTCAGCTATTAATAAAAGCTGTTCCTGAACCAACTTTTGGCAGAACAATGCCAAAAGACGCGAATTTTGAAGTTACAGGTGGAGTTGTGAAATTGCTAAGAAATGAGGTTCCTAGGGATCAGGTGAATATATCCGGAGAGAATGTGGCCATTAGAAGTCTGCTTGCAGCAGCGCGCAGTGGTGACGCTTTGGTAATTCAGGTTACTGAGATAACAAGAACCAATTTTAGAGGTAACAAAATTAAAAGTACGCAAAACGAAATCATCAGGATACCAATAAAGTAATTCAGAGCGTTTTGATTAAGAGGCCTTCATTTGAGGAGAAAAAGATATTGTTATGAAAATACTACATGTAAAATTCCTTGGAGCATTATTAGTGTTGATCATTTCCGCTTTGGGTGGAACGGTTAATGCTCAGGTTGGTGCGACCAGTGTCGATCCAACCAGTGGCGGCGACAGACAGTTTGAAGTGGATACTGTGTTCTCGGCCCACCCCATTCGGGAAGATGATAAAATGTATCAAATTGGGGTTTGGAGAAGAATTGACTTAAGGGAAAAATTCAACCATCCGCTTTATGGTACAGGTGATACCAAGCAAAACGGTATTGTCAACAGTATTTACAAAGCAGTTGTGGAAGAAAATGCATTGGAAGTATTTGCAGATGAGGAATTTAAAGAGCCTCTTTCCATTGCTGATTTTCAGACCAATTTCTGGATAGCAGCCAATGGTGACAGTATCTTTGTGAAAAATATCTATTATTTGGACTTTAAAGAAGATTTCTTGTTTGATAAGCATCATTCCCAAGTAAAGTTTGATATCAAATACCTTCATTTGGTGATGCCTTCCCAGACCAACTCTAATGCTGGTCAGAAGACAATTGCCTATATCAGGTACAAAGACTTCTATGAGTATTTTAAGAACCATCCAGAAGCGAAGTGGATCAACTTTAGTAATACTTCTAAAGACTTATCTTATAGCCAAGCATTTGATTTGAGATTGTTCAGGTCAGTGGTCAGGAAATATTCAAATGCGGATGATGCATTGATTGCGGACATGGTAGACCCTAACAATGCCACTCCAGAATTGCAGGCCTTCTTAGATGGTTTAAAGTTTGAATATGACCTTCTGGAATTTGAGAATAGTCTTTGGGAATGGTAGTCATTCGGATGAAGAAAAATAACAATAAAGCCGAGAGCATGCTTTCGGCTTTATTGTTTGATAAAATTGATGATTTTTTTTGCTTTGTCATTACCAATGATCTCCGCGATTTCCTCTTCAGAAGCTTCTCTGATTTTTTTAACTGACTTATAATGTTGCAATAACTTGTTGGTTGTTTGTGGTCCAATTCCTTCGATTTGGTCCAAGGCAGTTTTAAAAGAATTTTTACTTCTTACATCTCTGTGAAAGGTGATGGCAAATCTGTGGGCTTCGTCCCTTACACGTTGGATGAGCCTTAATGATTCTGATTTTTTATCGATATGAAGCGGGTAGGAGTCTTCTGGAAAATAAATCTCCTCTAGTTTTTTGGCAATGCCAATTACTGGAACCATTCCATAAATTCCTAAGGATTTCATGGCTTCCACAGCAGCGGAAAGCTGTCCTTTTCCGCCATCAATGACAATCAACTTAGGCAATGCTTTGTTTTCCTTGAGAAGTCGGCTGTAGCGCCTTCCTACAATCTCAGTCATGCTGGCAAAGTCATTGGGACCTTCTACTGTCTTAATATGAAAATGGCGGTATTCTTTTTTTGCAGGCTTGCCATCAAGAAAACAAACCATACTGGCTACAGGATAAGCGCCTTGAATATTGGAGTTATCAAAGCACTCTATATGATCAGGAATTTCTTTCAGTGAAAGGTCTTTTTGAAGTTGTAGCAGGATTCTGTTTTTCTTTTCCTTCACCTTTCCACTGGCCAAAGCTTTTTCCTTCTTGTAATACATGGCATTTTTCAGTGACAATTCGATTAGTTTTCTCTTATCTCCAATTTTTGGTACCACTAAGTGAAGCCCCTCAATGGGTTCTTCTAAATCAATATTGCTGATAATTTCCTTAGAGTCACTTTGGAATTGATCACGTAACCTAAAAATGGCCGTAAGCAAAAGCTCTTGCTCTGTTTCATCGAGCTTTTTCTTGAGTTCTACTGTTTTGGTAATGTGGATAGCGCCATTTTTAATTTTAAGGTAGTTCACAAAGGCAAACTTCTCATCAGTGACGATGGAGAAAACATCCAAACTGGTGATTTGCGGGTTGGCAACCAAAGATTTAGCTTGGTATTTTTCTAATAATTCCAGCTTGTCTTTGTACCGTTGAGCTGCTTCAAAGGCAAGATTTTCTGCTGCCTCTTGCATCCTGGATTTAAAAAAAGCCTTGGGAATACCGAGGTTTCCTTTTAGAATATTTTTGGCTTGGTCAATGTCTTTTAGATAACTGTCTTCCGATTGTAGCCCTTCGCATGGCCCCAGACAGTTTCCAATGTGGTATTCCAGGCAAACCTTGTATTTTTGCTCTGCAATTTTGTATGGATTTAAATCAAGTTTGCAGGTACGGATTGTAAATAAGCTCCTGATCAACTCCAATACATTGTTCATGGCTTTAACACTGGCAAAGGGACCGTAATAAGTTCCTCTTGAGGGAATTACTTTTCGTGTGGGGTAGATTTGCGGAAAATGCTCTTTAGTGACTAAAAGGTATGGATAGGTCTTGTCATCTTTAAGAAGAATGTTGTATTTGGGCTGGGATTTTTTGATGAGATTATTTTCCAATAATAAAGCATCAAACTCGGAATTGACCATGGTAAATTCGATCCTTCGAATCTCTTTTACCATTCTTTTGGTTTTCAAGTTCAGTCCAGCACTCTTCATAAAATAACTTGCTACCCTTTTTTTGAGGCTTTTGGCTTTTCCGACGTAGATTAAATCATCTTCTCCGTTGAAGTACTTGTAAACACCAGGTACATCGGGAAGTTTATGGTATTCATTTGGGCTATAGGAAGGACTTAACATATTTACAAATATAAAATAACAGCCCGATCAACGGGCTGTTTTAAGTATTCTAATCTGAAGAACGAACTTAGAAATCATTGGTTTGATGGTCATAATCAAAGTCCGTGAAATCATCTGATTGCAGGTCGTATTCATCGCAATCAAGTTCAACGCTGAGTGGTCTCTCAGGTTTTTCGAAAGGACCTTTGGTGATCCCTAAGCTAGGGTCATTATAGACTTTGGTCATATATTTCACCCAAATTGGCCTGGCTGTTCTTGCACCTTGCCCACTGATCCAACTTCTAAAGTGAATAGCACGATCATCACCTCCAACCCAAACGCCACTCACTAAATCTTTACTCAAACCAATGTACCATCCATCTGAAGCATTTTGGGTAGTTCCTGTTTTACCTCCCAGTTCATTGCCTTCCCTCAGACTCATCGGCACACCTTGACTGGTTCCGCCTCTTTCCTCATAGCCCCCTTTCAACATATGAAGCATCAAATAAGCATCTTCCTCACTCATGGCAGGTTGTTTTCTAGCAGGGAACTGATGTAATACATTGCCGTTTTTATCTTCTATTCTATCTATATAGAATGGTTTGATATGCTCTCCTTTATTGGCAAAGGTACTGGTTGCTCCGACCAATTCAAGAATGGAGACATCACTAGTTCCCAGGGCCAAGGCAGGAACAGGATCCAAATCACTGGTAATTCCAAGCCGATGGGCCGTTTCTACTACTACCTCTGGGCTTATTTGCTTCATCATATAAGCTGTGATGGAGTTGATGGATTGGGCCATGGCTTGTCTGATGGTCATTTTTTCATAAGTGAACTTTCCATCTGCATTTTCAGGAATCCAAGCTGGTTGGCCTGGGATATTGATTTCAACAGGCTGATCGACTACTGTGTAGCAAGGGCCATATCCATTTTCAATAGCTGCAGCATAAACAAATGGTTTGAAAGTAGAGCCAGGTTGACGTTTTCCTTCTCGGACATGGTCATATTTGAAGAATTTGTGATTCAAGCCACCAACCCAAGCTTTGATATGACCGGTGCGGGGATCCATGGAAACAAAGCCTGTTTGTAGGAAGGTTTTATAATATCTCAATGAATCCATTGAACTCATCAATGTGTCTATTTCTCCCTTTTCCCAAGAGAAAACTTTCATTTTTTTCTTTTCATTGAGCTTGATCTTCACTGAGTCGGAGTTGGCCCCATATTTATTTACCAAAACTCGGTAAGCTTCCGTCCTTTTGATCATGGTCTCCAAAAAGTTCGGTATTACTCTGTTTTCACTATCTATCCATGGCTCACGTCCATTTAGCTCTGCCTCAAATTTAGCTTGAAGCTCTTTCATGTGTTCCTCTACAGCTTCTTCTGCGTATTTTTGAAGACGACTATCTATTGTTGTATAAATGCGTAATCCGTCTCCATAAAGATCATAAGGCTTCCCATCAGCCTTCAGGTTTTCTTTGGCCCATTTATTCAAGTCAGCCTTGACAATCTCTCTAAAGTAAGTAGCTAATCCACGGTTGTGGCTTTCTACATTATAATCCAATTCAATAGGTAAGGAGGAAAGCGAATCATATTCAGCATCTGACAGGTAGTCATACTTGTTCATCTGATTCAGTACGGTATTCCTTCTCCTTAGTGCATTGTCGGGATTGTATACTGGACTGTAATAAGTCGGCGCTTTAAAAAGCCCCACCAATACCGCTGATTCTTGTACGTTAAGATCCTTTGGGTCTTTATTAAAAAAAGTTTTAGCAGCTGTTTTTATACCATAGGCATTGCTTCCAAACTCTGATGTGTTTAGGTACATGGTCAATATCTCATCTTTGGTATAAGCCTTTTCAAGCTGTGTAGCGACTATCCATTCTTTTGTTTTGATGATGAGCATACGAAGCCCTGGGATTCTGCTCAACGTACCTTGAGAGTCTTCTCCTCTGGTTTTGAAAAGGTTTTTAGCAGTCTGCTGACTCAAAGTACTACCTCCCCCGGAGCTGCTTTGCCCCATTAGGATAGTCTTGAAAAACACCCTTGCGAGGCCTTTTGGGTCAATGCCTGAGTGATCTTCAAACCTGATGTCTTCGGTTGCGATAAGTGCATTGACCAGATTCTTCGAGAGCTCATCATATTTTACGGGAGACCTATTTTCCCTGTAATATTTACCTAATAAAACGCCATCTGCAGAATACAGTTCTGAGGCAAGTTCGCTTTCAGGGTTTTCAAGGGCTTTGAAGTCTGGTAAATCACCGTAAAGGCCAAGAAAGTCTACACTTACAGACCAGACGAAAATGGCAAAGCCAAACAGCCCTGCAAAAAATACAATCCAAAGTGTTTTGACGATTTTTCCAGCCCAAGAGCCAGTTTTTGTAGTTTTTTTCTTATTACTCATGTTGTTATTAATAGGAGGCTTTGAAGAAAGCTTCGTATTCGGAGATATCTTTCCTTTTGTTCAGTTGTTGGAAGTTTTGTATTGAAATCACAAAACTACTCTTTTTTGTTTCCTCTGGTAGTGCCTCAGCTTTAAAATCTGTTAAGAACCTTTTTCTGTATTCCAATGCTTTTTCTGCATTGGAAAACGGGCTTACCAAAATGATTGAATTTTCCCTGTTAAAGGATAAACTGCCAGTCCTCAATCTAGAATTTGGATAATTCGCATCATGGAAATTTTCCATTTCAGCAGTCAGGTTTTTTGCTTTTGACACTTGGTCAGGGTTGATAATCAATATAAATATGTGTGTTTGGTTCTCGCCAACCTTATAGATGCTTTCAGGTTTTGTCGAGAGGCTGTCGTTAAGGGCAACCCCTGTCTTGTTGATAACTTGGACAGAGTCTTTTATAGCTATAGAATCTATTTTAGCGATTGGAGCTTTGTTAACTTCACCGGTCAGAACTGATAGCATATTTCTTGCCATTTTTACAAGCTCATCATTTTTTGTGGTACTAATGTATTGCTCCAGCCTGGTTTGATAAGTTTCTTTACTACCTGTCTTACCCGTGATCATAATGTCGAGTATCAATAATTTCTCCGTAACAGGTGTTAGGGGATAGTTGTCCAAAGTAGCTCTTATTAAGGAACGGGATTCATCATATCTGCCTTCTTTGAACAAGAGATATGCTTGATTATAGTTTTCTGCAGCATTTTTGTTTGCAATGGTCCCTGAAGACTCTTCTACAGGATTATTGACCGATTTTGTGAATGGAGAATCGGGATACTCTTTGTTTAATTTATTGGCATAGAATTCCGTTATTCCATTAGTTTCTCTTTCAATCAAATATAATGTATAATACGCTTCTGGTTTTTTTTCAGAATCAGGATATTCCTGAATCAGCTTCACCAAATAATCTCGGGCCAGATCAGGTCTATTCAGTTCAAAGAAAAGTACTTTTCCTAACTCGAAATAAGAAGTTTCCAGCTCTTCATTTAGCTGAGAGATCATGACAGGATCATTTGGAATTGCCGCTAATAAGCCTGCCTTATCAGGAAGAGTGCTCGTAATAGTTTCAGAAGGTTCAACTATAGTGGAAGTATCATTAGTACTGTTGATATTATCAGTATAGTTGGATGCTGATTGGAAGCCGCTGGCATTTCTACGCCAATTATCAGCAAGCGGCCTATTTCCCCAATTTCTGAAAAACTCAATTTCACCTTGTTGTATAGCGATTGGATTATCAAAATAGAAGGTGGCTCCAGTGTTATTTCCTCCAAATGCAAGTAAATTGTCAAATATACTGCTGTTTTTTTCTGGGGTTTTCTTCTTGGCCTCCGCTAGTAACCTTTCTTCCTCTTTTTGAATATAATCCTCTGCAATTTTTTCCTGTTCTTCCCGACTAAGTTGACTGATTCTGATCAGGCTATCATTTTTAGTAATTGTTTCGAAATTAACTGTATATATTTCCAGTACATCTTTTTTGGCTGATAAAGTGTTAAAAGGTTTGTCTTCTGGTTTGAAGTATTGAAGTGCGCTGTCTAAGTAGTAGGAGGAAGATCTATAGTCCTCTTTTTGGTCAAAATATATTTCAGCCAGTTTTTCATAGATATAGCCTTTCTGGATATCATTTTTCCCAGTTTCTTGTGCCGCCTTATGGAGTAAGCTTATGCCTTCCTCAATTTCGTTTTGTTTCAGTTCAAAAAGTGCTTTTTCATACAGTACAACGTCCCTTAAGTCTTGGTTTTTTCGGTTTTTGTAAAGGTCATCATAATACTCTCGCACCTTTCTGTAATCTTTGCTTTTTTCCAATTCTGCGACTTTCTGGGCGTAGAGTTGGGAGAAAAATGTAAGTTCGTATGGAGGATTGCCTTCCATAGCACTTCTATAGTAGGAATACGCTTGGGCGTCAAAACCTTCTCTTTGATACAATTGGGCCAAGGTGAAATAGAGCCTCGAACTTTCTGAATTATCTTTACTTAGTTCCAGTGCCTTTTCTAAGGCTGCGATCAAACCGTCTTTTTCTTGCCTTACTTCATAGTAGTAGGCCAAAGTCTTGTAAAGGTTCTTTTTATTTTCCTTGCTGATTTCAGCTTCTTTAGAGAGAAAATCTATAACATAGGAAGCGTCATCAAATTTTCTTTGGTCAATAAAAATTCGAAGGAGTTGGATGAGGGCTTGATGTCTCACATCATTGTTTTCTCCATTTACATTAAGATATTTAAATGTGTTGATGGCATCATCCGTTTTTGCTTCATAATAATCGATCAACCCAATCAAGTAATAGCTGTCATCTACCCAGTTGCTGATCCTGTGCCAGTCTATGGCCTTTGCTGCGAGTTCTCTTGCTTCTGCAAGTTTTTCTTCATTTTTGTCGACTGTTGAACTATCTATTGGAGTGAATACAGGAAGTATTTGAGTGTAATCTTCTTGATAAGCTTGTTTGAAATTGTCCTCGACTTCATCGATTTTTTCTTTGGCAAGAAAATAGGCATTGAACTTTGCCGTTACATTGTGGTACATCCTATTGGTAAACGTATCTTTTTGTGAAGAGCAGCCCGATACACTAAATAAAAGAAGTATAATAAGATAATAATGCTTTCTCACGTCCACCATTTAAAGTTTTAATCAAAATCCCAAATTAGCGCTTTTGAATCAATAATTTAAACGCTTATGTTTAATATTATATTTTTGTAACTTAATTCACCGCAAAAAATAAATCACTTGAGTCTAAAACAAAAGATAAAGAGCTGGATTGAAAACAAGTACCTTTTTGTCATTAGGAGGGAAGAAGATTTTTCAGTAATTACCTCTCTAAGTATCAATAAAATCAGGGTAGGCCTCATATTGGTTTTTACTTTGCTTTGCTTTTTTCTGATATCTTTAATCATGTCAAAGACTTTTTTGGCAAGCTGGTTTGATCCTTCATATCAGGAGTCTGAAAACATGAAGAAGATATACGCCTTGTCTCAAACCGTAGATTCTTTGATGGTAGAAGTTCAGGCCAAGGATAGGTACGTGGAAAATATACAAAAGATAATAGATGGGGAATATGAGGAAGAATCGGTAGAAAGAGAAGAGGATAGTGTGACAGGCAATCAAGAGCCGTTTAAAAATCCCAAAAGTGAAGATTTATACAAAAAAGGTGAAGCAACCCAAAGTGTCATCGAAGAGTTTCAGGCTGCTCCGCCAGATGAAAGAAGTTTCGAACGGATATCTACCAGTTCTTTTACTGAAACCTATTTCTTCTCTCCACTAAAGGGAATTGTTACGGGTAGTTTTGATATGGCTAAAGATCATTTGGGCGTTGATTTGGTGGCTGAGGAAAATGAGCCGGTCAAGTCAGTGGCTGATGGGACGGTAGTTTTGGCCAGTTGGACTTTGGAGACTGGGTATGTGATAGCGGTACAGCATTCGAACGAATTGATTTCAATTTATAAGCATAATTCTGTATTATTGAAATCAGTAGGGGAGCCTGTAAGTGGTGGAGAAGTTATTTCTGTGGTAGGCAATACCGGAGAACAGACTACTGGTCAGCACCTTCACTTTGAATTGTGGTATAAGGGGAACCCACAAAACCCTCAAGAATTTATAACATTCGATTAGTTATGTTTAATAAAGGAGAAGAAAAAAAATCAGTAGCGGAGATGGTAAACTCCAGTAATGTAATCGCAAAAGAGACAACAATCAAAGGTGATATCATCACTTTTGGAAATATTCGTATTGAAGGAACTGTCGAGGGAACCTTGAGCTCAAAGACAAAAATTGTCATTGGGGACTCTGCCCGTTTGGTAGGTAATATTGATACCAAGGAGGCTGAAATTGCAGGAAAGGTTGAGGGGGAGATCAGGTGTTCCGACATTTTGTTCCTGAAAAAAACTGCGGATATCGATGGAGATATTTTTACAAGAAAATTGGTGATTGAAAACGGAGCAGTATTCAACGGGATTTGTAAAATGATCGAAGAGAGCGATAGCAAAGAAATTGAGTTGCCTGTGAAAAACAACACTAAGTCTAAGGATGACAAAACAGAACTTACCAAAGGAAAAGAAGTCATCACAGGATAATTATCCTGAGTATGTAAAATATATTGGCCTTGCTTTCCAAATGTGTGCAATTATAGGTTTGGGAACTTGGCTTGGATGGATTGTTCAAGATAGAAGCCAAATGAAATTTCCTGTTTGGCTTCTTCTTTTTTGTTTTGTTTCCATTGTAGTAGCCTTTTATAGTTTATTCAAGTCAATGAAAAAAGACTAAGGCCTTGAGAAGAAATAAAATGTAACTTTGCGGAAAATATTTTCTCAAGCAATGAAATTATTGAAGTCTCATACCGTTTCCCTTGTTTTACTTACGTTGGCCATTGTACTACTAACCCTATTGGTGCAATTTGCATGGCCCACTTTAATCCATGGACGCATCTGGCAAATCATCATTTTTTACTTTGGCTTAATGCTGCTTAGCGGAAAACTTATTCAATTTTTGCTAAAACAGTCAGAAGAAAATTCTGTTGCAATTGTTTTGGGAGCAACAATATTAAGGTTTTTGGCGAGTCTGATTTTTATTGCTATTTGCTTATTTACCAAAATAGATAATAAGATTCTGTTTTTTGCTGATTTTTTTGTGATCTATTTGTTGTATTTGTTGTTTGATATATACAGCTTAATAACTAACTTGCGCCCTCATTCTAAGTAGGTCTATAATAAATTAGTTGATGTTTCGTAAGATTCTGTGCATAAGCACCTTGATGTCAGTGTTTTTACTGGCGCTTTCAACTGCGACTTTTGCCTCATCACCTGAGGAAGGCGGAGAAAATAAGACAGGTTTTATCATGCACCACATTAAGGATTCGCATGAATGGCATTTTGCTACAATGGGTCATACCCATGTAACCTTGCCTTTACCAGTGATTATCTATTCATCCGACCGTGGTTTGGAATTTTATTCTTCCACTGATTTTCAAGATCATGAAACCCACAAGTTTGGGGTTGAGCATGAAGGTTATTATATCAATGAGCACGATAAGCTACATGCTGTAGATGAAAGCAGGTTTATCATAGACTTATCAATCACTAAGAACGTGGCAATGCTAATTATAGTTCTTGTTGTGATCTTCTTTTTGATTTTCTCTGCTGTTAAGAACTACAAAAACAATCCCAATGGAGCACCAAAAGGGGTTGCCTCTTTTGTTGAGCCGCTTGTTCTTTTTGTAAGGGATGAGGTGGCTAAGCCAAATATTGGTCCAAAATACAAAAAGTTTACACCGTACTTATTGACCATATTTTTCTTTATCTGGATAGGTAACTTGCTTGGTTTGGTTCCAGGTGCTGCTAACTTGACTGGAAATATTGCCGTGACAATGACCTTGGCAGTATTCACCTTTTTTGCAACCAACCTTAATGGAAATAAAGAATACTGGAAGCACGTGGTGGCTACTCCTGGAGTGCCATTGCCACTTTTGATCGTAATTGTTCCCGTAGAAATTATCGGTTTATTTACAAAGCCATTTGCCTTGATGGTCCGACTATTTGTTGCGATCACTGCAGGCCATATTGTAATCCTAAGTTTTATAGGTTTGATCTTCGTATTTGAATCCTACGCAGTAGGTGTGGCGAGTACGGTGATGGTGGTATTTATCAACTTGATTGAATTGTTGGTAGCGACTATCCAGGCTTATGTATTTACCTTGTTCTCTGCAATGTACATTGGTGCAGCTGTGGCAGAGCATGATCATCATTAAATTTCTTTGTTCAATTTATAAATAATAACACGTATGTTAACTTCATTATTATTGACTGCTGGTATCGCTCTTTTGGGTGCTGGTATCGGTGCTGGAATTGTAGCGATAGGCGCAGGTCTAGGTATCGGTAGAATCGGTGGTCAGGCTATGGAAGGTATTGCAAGACAACCTGAAGCAGCTGGTAAAATCCAAACTGCTATGTTGATTATTGCAGCCCTTATTGAAGTGGTTTCCCTATTTGCGGTAGTAGTTTGTCTACTAATTGCTCTTAACGAGAACATCACTTTCTAAGAAGTGCAAAGAATGGGGACAGGCGTTAGGTCTGTCCCTACTTTAAGATTTGAACAAAACAGCTTAAAATTTTATATAGATGGATCTTATAATTCCTGGTTCTGGATTAATCATTTGGCAAATTATTGGTTTTGGGATTCTTTTGATTATCCTAGGCAAATTTGCTTGGAAACCAATTCTTTCTGCCCTAGAGGAGCGTGAAAGTGCAATCGAAGGAGCACTAAAAGCTGCCGAGAATGCAAGAAATGAAATGGCCAACTTGAAGGCTGAGAATGAGAAATTGCTTCAAGAAGCTAGATTGGAAAGAGATCAGATTTTGAAATCTGCCAATGATACTTCTGTTAAGCTTATTGAAGATGCGAAGAATGAAGCATCCAAGGTAGGAGCAAAAATGATTGAAGATGCTAAAGCAGTAATTGAAACAGAGAAAAAGGCAGCTTTATCAGAAGTGAAAAATCAAGTGGCTACTTTGGCGCTTGAGGTAACAGAGAAGTTGTTGCGCAAAAACCTTGAAGCTGAAAAAGCACAGCAAGAGCTTGTAGAGGAATTTGTAAAAGATCTTAAGTTAAATTAATCAGAACGAATGTCAGTAACTAGAGTCGCTTCTCGGTACGCCAAATCCTTGCTGGAGCTGGCAGTGGAAAAAGGAATACTGAAGGAAGTACACCAAGATATGCAGCAATTACTTTCTGTAGTTGCTTCCAATAGGGATTTTGCTTTATTGCTGAAAAGCCCAATAGTGAAGTCTGATGTAAAAGCTAAGGTGGTAAAAGAGGTGTTTTCTAAATCCGCTCAGGAGCTAACTTTGACTTTCTTTGATATTATTTCAAGAAAGAACAGAGAAGATATCCTTACTGATATTGCAAAGGAATTCCACGGACAATATAACATTCATCAAGATATTCAAGTAGCGGAGTTGACCACTACTTTTGAAATCAATGATGATTTAAGAAAAGCTTTTGAGGCTGCTGTGAAAGAAATCTCAGGAAGATCCAAGGTAGAATTGGTGGAGAAGATTGACAAGGATATTATCGGTGGTTTCGTGCTTAAAGTAAATGATCGTCAGTTAGACGAATCAATGAGTAGCAAGTTGAAGGCATTAAGATTGGAGTTTTCGAGTAATCATTACGAGAAACGATTTTAAATAAACAGAAAAAACTATATAACTATATTCAAGAATGGCAGAAGTAAGACCTGATGAAGTTTCGGCGATTTTGAGAGAACAACTCTCTGGCGCTAAAACTGAAGCTGAACTGGAAGAAGTAGGGACTGTCCTACAAGTTGGTGACGGTGTGGCCCGTATATACGGACTATCAAAAGCCCAATCTGGTGAGTTGTTAGAGTTCGATAATGGACTTAAAGCAATGGTACTTAACCTAGAAGAAGACAATGTGGGTGCGGTACTTTTCGGAGACTCTCAAGGAGTTAAAGAAGGAGATACTGTAAAAAGAACCAAGCAGATTGCTTCTATTAAAGTAGGTGAAGGCATGCTGGGTAGAGTAGTAGACACCCTCGGCCAACCAATTGATGGAAAAGGTCCTTTAGAGGGTGAACTTTATGATATGCCTTTGGAACGTAAAGCTCCAGGTGTAATCTACCGTCAGCCTGTAAATGAACCACTTCAGACAGGTATCAAATCTATCGATGCCATGATTCCAATCGGAAGAGGGCAGAGGGAATTGATTATCGGTGACCGTCAGACTGGTAAAACTGCAGTGTCTATCGATACCATTCTTAACCAAAAAGAATTTTATGATAAGGGAGAGCCTGTATTCTGTATTTATGTAGCTATCGGACAGAAAGCTTCTACAGTGGCTGGTGTGGTTGCTGCCTTGGAAAAAGGCGGAGCACTTCCTTATACTGTTGTTGTCTCTGCTTCTGCTGCAGATCCAGCTCCAATGCAGTTCTTTGCGCCATTTACTGGTGCTGCTATTGGAGAATTCTTCAGAGATACAGGTCGTCCAGCATTGGTTGTTTATGATGATCTTTCTAAGCAGGCAGTAGCTTACCGTGAGGTATCGCTACTTCTTAGAAGACCTCCGGGACGTGAAGCTTATCCTGGTGATGTGTTCTATCTTCACTCAAGATTATTGGAGAGGGCTGCCAAAATCAACTCTTCTGATGCTATAGCAAAGGAAATGAATGATCTTCCTGAATCTTTGAAACCAATAGTTAAAGGTGGAGGTTCTTTGACCGCACTTCCTATTATTGAAACTCAAGCAGGTGACGTTTCTGCCTATATTCCGACTAACGTGATTTCAATTACTGATGGTCAGATCTTCTTGGAAACCAACTTGTTTAACTCAGGTATTCGTCCTGCCATTAACGTAGGTATCTCTGTATCCAGAGTAGGTGGTAATGCTCAGATCAAATCTATGAAGAAAGTGTCTGGTACACTTAAATTGGATCAGGCTCAGTTCCGTGAATTGGAAGCTTTCTCCAAGTTTGGTTCTGATTTGGATGCTACTACTAAGAGAACAATCGAAAGAGGTCGTAGAAACCAAGAGATATTGAAGCAAAACCAATACTCTCCAGTGAAGGTGGAACTTCAAGCAGCCATTATCTATGCTTCTACTAAAGGTTTGATGGATGCTGTTCCAGTAGCAAGAGCAAGAGAATTCGAAAAGGAATTCTATACCCTATTGACTACGCAATATCAAGATGCCATTACTGCTATTAAGAAAGGGGATCTTGACACAGCTGGTAAATTGTTGGAAAAAGCAGCAAAAGAACTTACACCTAAGTACGCAAAATAATTCATACATCCGCCTGCCTTAATTGGGAGGCGGATCCCTATATTCTATATTAGTAAATATGGCTAACTTAAAGGAAGTAAAAGAGAGGATCAATTCGGTAGTTTCTACTCAGCAAATCACCAAAGCTATGAAAATGGTAGCAGCGGCAAAGCTTAGGAGAGCACAGGATAAAATAACCCAGATGCGTCCTTATTCTCAGAAATTAACTGCCATTCTTAACAATGTTTCTTCTGGAAGTGAGGGTAGCAGCGATTTGGTTTATGCAGATAAGCGAGAGGTGAATAAAGTACTGATCGTTCCTGTAACTTCTGATAAGGGGCTATGTGGCGCTTTTAATACCAATATTATCAAGGCTACTTCTGCTGCCATCAATACAGAGTATGCTGGAAAGCATATTACCATCCTTCCTTTGGGGAAGAAAGCATTGGACGCATTTAAGAAACGTGAATTTGATATAGTTACGGACTATTCCAATGTATTTGCGGATGTCGCTTTTGACAATGTAAGTGCAGCTGCAGAATATGCCATGGAAGGATTTGTAAACGGTACCTTTGATAAAATTGTATTGGTTTACAATGAATTTAAAAATGTAGCCACCCAGATTGTTAGAAATGAGCAATTTCTTCCAATGGAGCAAGATGCTTCCGAAGAACAAACTTCTACTAACGTGGACTATATTATGGAACCTTCCAGAGAATATATTGTCCAAGAGTTGGTGCCTACTTCTTTAAAAATTCAGTTCTACAAAGCTGTTTTGGAAAGCAATGCCTCTGAGCATGGTGCTAGAATGACGGCAATGGATAAAGCAACTGAAAACGCAGGTGAGCTTCTTAAGGAACTTCGTTTGATGTACAACAGAACGCGTCAGGCAGCTATTACAAATGAAATTCTAGAAATTGTTGCTGGTGCGGAAGCATTGGGAGGCAATTAAGAAAAAATAAAATAGTATTATAAAAAAACTCTCCGCATAAGCAGAGAGTTTTTTGTTTTTATACGTTAACGTGTCTTTCGGCGTGGTAAGACGATCTTACCAAAGGGCCGGATTCGACATATTTAAGCCCTCTTTTTAATCCTTCTTCTCTATATAGGTCAAATAGGTCCGGATGGATAAATTCAGCAACTTCAATATGCATTTTTGTTGGTTGCAGGTATTGGCCTAGTGTCAAGATGTCGCAGCCATGTTCTGCTAAGTCATCCATTGCTTTGAATACCTCTTCTTTTGTTTCCCCTAATCCAAGCATTATACCTGTTTTGGTTCGCTTGCCATATTCTTTGGTAAGTTTGATTTGCTCAAGAGACCTCCAATATTTGGCTTGTGGACGAACCCTTCTGTAAAGGCTTTCCACCGTTTCCATATTGTGTGAAACGACTTCTTGACCTCCATCTATCATTCTATATAATGCATCCCAGTTTGATTTTACATCTGGGATCAAAGTTTCTATGGTAGTCTCTGGAGAGAGCTTTTTAGTCTCTACTACAGTTTGATACCATATTTCGGCTCCACGGTCTTTCAATTCATCACGGTTAACTGAAGTAAGGACGGCATGCTTAACGCCCATCAATTTGATGGCTTCAGCCACTCGTCTTGGTTCATCAGTATCATACTCTGGCGGTCTGCCTGTGGCTACAGCACAAAAAGAGCAGGAACGCGTACATACATTGCCCAGGATCATGAAAGTGGCTGTGCCGGCTCCCCAGCATTCTCCCATATTGGGACAATTTCCACTTTCACAGATGGTATGTAATTTATGTTCGTCTACAAGTTTTCTTACTTTGGCATATTCTTTCCCAACAGGTAGTTTTACCCTTAACCAATCAGGCTTTTTTCGTTTCTTGGACTCTTCGGATATTACGGGTAGTTCTATCATCTCTATATCTTAACTTATGGCAAAATTAAGGTTTTGTGCTTTGAAAACCAATTTGTGACTTACTTCCTGAACCCATAGAATAGAGTAAAATAAACAGACTGGAAAACCTGTCTGTTTTCTACGGTAGGCATAAGTACGATTTCTTTTGTAAAACCTTCCAATTCATATCCAAGTTCCAATCCGGTGACATTAGATTTAAAAACACCAAATTCAAAAGATAAGGCTGCTTTTGCATTGGCGCCAATAGCCAGTTCAGATTCCCCTAGGCCTTCAAAAAGTCTTCCGGGCCCTAAAAAATAGGCAAGTGATTGGTGGATCTCTGGATCATACTGTGCACGTGTGCTTTCTGATCTGCTAGTTGCGTATTCGACGTAATAAGGGGCTAGTAAACCAATTGTTGGTCCGATTGCAGAAAGTACGGATATTTGAACTCCCTTTTGAGGTGCTTTTTTGAATAAGATCAATTCTCGTCCATATTGGGGTCTGATACTATAAAGGTAATTGGACTTGCCATAAATGAAGCTATTGCCAAGCACCGTGCTATATCGGCTTTCTTTTGGGTTTTTCACATTGGCTAGTTCCAAAGAGAAAAATTGGAAGTTGGTTTCTGTAATCCGTGAACCAATTTTCAGATACAATCCTCCTATCAATCCTCCGTTGGTATTCTTATTAATACCAAAAAGGACTTCCTTGTCGTAATCGTAATCTCCCGCTTCCCTGCCTTGGGCCATTAAAAATGTAGGGACCACCCATAATATTAAAATGAAAAGATATTTTGTTCCTTTTGTCATATGTCCTAAGGAATTAAACGCTAATTTTGCTGTATAAGTTAATAAACTTCAAATAAAAATAAAGGTTTATGCCTACTATTAAAAGTGCCTACCTTGGAAATCTGCGAACCAGCCCTAAGCATTTACAATCTGGAGAGGAAATTATAACGGATGCTCCTTTAGATAATAATGGAAAAGGGGAAGCATTTTCTCCAACAGATTTGGTTGCAGCGGCCTTGGGGAGTTGTATGGTGACGATAATGGGAATTGTGGCAAATAAGGAAGGGAAGCAATTAGAAGGCTTGTCCTGGAACACGACCAAAGTCATGGAGGATAGTCCAAGAAAGATTAAGGAAATCATTATTGAGTTTAATTGGGATCATCCTTTTGAGGATGAAAAGTTGCTGCAAAAACTAAAAAATGCTGCCAGAACCTGTCCAGTGGCCTTGAGTTTAGCCTCTGATATAAAGCAGCACGTTATTTTTAATTTTTAAAAAGTAATATTTTTTACTTCTAATTGTAGCATTTTTTTTAAGACTGTCGTCTTAGTATTAAGCATAGCATATTAAATCCCATTCGTTTGGATCAGTACCTAATTCATGAAGCAAAAGATGGTAATCCCAAAGCTCTGGAAAGGCTGTATAAGCACTTCTATGGTTATGCTATGAGCATTGCTCTTAGGTATTCCAATTCTCGGGAGGAAGCTTGTGAAATTGTCAATGATAGTTTTATGAAAGCTTTTGACAGGATACACCAATATTCTGATAGCAGCTCTTTCAAAGCTTGGTTTAGAAGGATCGTGATCAATACTTCCATTGACTATTACAGGAAGAATGTCAAACATTATTCTGTAATGGAAATAGAGAAGGCAGGAGCAGAAACATACGACCCTAGTATAATTGACGAGCTTTCAAAAGAGGAGATCCTTACCGTTATGCGGGATTTACCTGAAATAATGAGGATCATTTTCAATATGTATGAGATAGAAGGGTACAGTCATAATGAGATTGGGGAAGAGCTGGATATCCCGCCTAGTACGAGTAGGACATATTTGGCTAGGGCAAAGCAAAAATTGAGAGATAAGATAATAGCGTTAAATAAAATAAAGGATGAAGGAGCAATTCGATAAGCGACTTGTGGAGAAGATCAAAGACTCCTTCCAAGACCATGAGGAGGTTTTTGATCCGGTACAGTGGGATAAGTTTAGCAAAGCTTATTTCAATAAGCCTGTGAAGCGTCGCAAGATGGTTTTCTGGCCTTTTGTGGCTTCCGGTATAGCAGCTTCATTGCTATTGGTCTTTTTGTTCTATCCGTATGAAAAGGAGATAGAGCAAGGGGTGAGTACGCTAAAGGATACGATTGCTAGTAAAAGTGAATCTTTGGATAATATACTGAAACCAGCAGCTCCACTTAGCTTGGATAAAAAAGAGGATAGGGGGATAAGTGATCCCAAAGCTCCAAGGTCCGATGAAAGCAAAGAGACCATTACTGCTTTTCCTAATCAGACCATTGAAAGAGAAAATTATGAGAGCATTCAAACAGGTAAGTTGGCCAGGTTGGATCAGAGGATTGCATTAGTTGATGAATCAACTTCACTAAAACTGCCCAAAATGGTTTTTGGAGAAGAAGGGCAGGCAGGCTTGATTAATGTCAAAGGAAATACAAATCAGGCTTCAACAGTAGCTGTTATGAAGACTGAGGAAGCCCAAGCTTGGATAGAGGAATGGAAGAATGAAGGCTTGGAGAAGGATGCTACTACTGGATCTTCAACCATCATTAAAAGAGATAAGCCCTTAAATCCATTTAGACTTGGCGTAGTAGCTGGTCCACAAACTGTTTCAAACCCTGTGGATGGAATGAAATTTGGTGGAGGGGTGATGTCGGAGTTTTCCATTAATGACAAATTGAAAATAGATGTCGGAGTGACTTATGCTCACCAAAGTATAGAGCCAGGAAGTAATAGCAAACTGCCTGCAGACATGACCTTGCGGGCTGCAAATAGCCTTTCAGAGAGTTCTTCCTTTGCCACCAATAACTATTTGGGCTCTGAATACACTTTCAGTTACGCTGGCTTGGATATTCCGGTAAACTTGAAGTACAAAGTAATGGATAAGGATAAGGCGGACTTATTTCTGATAACAGGACTTTCTAGCATGGTGTACTTCGATCAGACAGGAAAAGAGACCTTTCAAGTTGAGTCTATGTTCTCATCTGATATGGCAGGAAATTTACAGTTTCAAGAATCTGTTCAAGAATATACTCAGGAATATTCGCCAGAAAGTAGTCAGTCAAATGTAGACCTTGGAAAGATGTTGAACATTTCTTTTGGGTATGAGTACAATTTGAAAAATGGTACATATTTATCCATTGAGCCATATTATAAGCTCCCGTTAGGCGACATGACATTTACCAACCAGCAATTTTCTGTTGGGGGTTTAAATCTTAGAATGAACTTTCAATTTAAAAAGTAACAAAGTTAATAGAACCAACAATGAACAAGTTTTTAACTATTGCAATGGCTTTAGCCATGAGTACATTAATGTTTTCTTGTCTGCAAGAAAAAGAGACTGATTACGAAAAGCAGGTGAAGCGTGATGATCAGATTTTAGCTGATTACGTTGCTCAGAACGGGATAGATGCAGAGCAGAGCCCGGCGGGCTACTATTATACCAGGGATGTTGATATTGAAGATGGGGTGAAGTTTAATGATGAAGATATCATAGGAATTTACTATGAAATGGAAACATTGGAAGGTGCCTTCATTGAGTCATACGATGAAGCAGATGGAGCTCCAATCAAATTTAAATATGATAGAGAAGCACAGACTTTGGCTCCTATTGCAATTAACTCTGCTGTTGCATTGGCTGAAGAAGGAGAGACCCTGACCCTTTATATCCCATCTTATATGGCATACTCAGGTTATAGTTATGGGCAGTTGATTTCACCATATGAAAATTTAAAGGTGACGGTACGTTTCGTTAAGATTTATCCTGAGCAGGAGATAGCAGCGATTGAAGATGATAAAATTCAAGAATATATCTCACAAAATGAGCTGGAGGGATATGAAGCAATTGGAGAAGGGATGTATAGAAGGATCGTGGAAGAAGGAGATATGGACTCTGATGCAAGCAAAAATGGCAACCGAGTTGGTTTTACTTATCAGCTGTTCCAGTTGGGAGAAGAGGATCCTTTCTCAGAAGTGGCCAGTAATCCTGTAGTAACCACTTTGGGAGCTAGTGATAATTTTGATTTTATCAATGAAGGCTTGAAAGACCTTTATGATGGAGCGGAAGTAGAAGTGATTGCCCCTTCTTCCGCAGCGTACTCAGCAACAGCTCAGGTGTTGCCAAGAGCTATTCGCCAAGACTACTTTGATAAAGGTTATTTGAACACTATTGTAGAGCCTTTTGAACCAATTTTGTTCAAAGCGACGATCGAAGGAATTCAATAAATTTATTAGGTGATTAAGTGTGTGTCAGGCCTTCTGGAAATAGTTTCCAGAGGGCCTTTTATTTTTGGACCATTGTTTGATTTGTGATCTGCAATTTTGAAATTTGTCAAGAATGTAAACCCATGTAGAATGAGCTATTTATTTGAAACTTTTGAAGGCTGGAAAAGCTATTGTGTAGAACGGGAGAAGGTCTTATTTGATCCTGTGCTTGAATATGAGATGGAGCAAAGAGGCAAGACAGAGCAGGAAATCTGGGATGGACTGTTAAATGCTTTTTCAGTTATGAAGGAAGCTGTAGAAACTGGTCTTAAAGAAGAAATGATTTCTCGGTCAGGGATGATTAATAATGGTGCAAAAAAAGTGTTCCGTAACCCATTGTCTGTACTTTCTCCTGAATTCCAGAGATTGATATCAAGAGCACTTGCCGCAAAGGAAGTCAATAGTTGCATGGGGAGGGTAGTAGCAGCTCCTACAGCCGGAGCTTCAGGAATTCTTCCAGGTACTCTATATACGCTTCAAGAGATTCATCATCTAGAAGATCGAAAGATTTTGGAAGGCCTTTTAGTAGGGGCTGGCATTGCTTTGATCATAGAGCAAAATGCAAGTCTTGCAGGCGCTGTTGGAGGCTGTCAAGCGGAGACTGGTTCAGCAGCTGCTATGGCTTCTGGTGCTATGGTGTATTGTTTGGGAGGTGATATAGATCAGGTATTTAATGCAGTGGCTATTACCATTCAATGCATGCTAGGCTTAGTTTGCGATCCGGTTGCAGGTTTGGTGGAAGTGCCTTGTGTAGTGCGCAATGCCAGCGCTGCTGCAATAGCGAACAGTTCTGCCCAAATAGCCTTATCTAATGTTAGTGGAGTGATTCCAGTGGATGAATGTGTGGAAGCAATGGGGGAAATAGGAGCTAGTATGGAGAGCAAATACAAAGAGACCGCCTTAGGAGGATTGGCAGCTACATTAACCGGTACGAATATTTCCAAAAAGGTGCTGATTCAGGATATTGAAATATTGCCTGATGATGATTTAGCCGATTAATCGCTTAAAGAAAGGGATTTCAAGAAGGTGGTTGATAGTCAGTCCAAAAAATAAGGACCAACACACAGCGCTGATGAGCATATAAGCGAATATTTTTCTCCTCCTAACACCAAATGATGTAAGAATGATAGTTCCCCCAATTGGGGTGAAAATTAGAGGAGTTACAGCAGCTACACCAGCAGCACCAAACTTCTGCCAGATTTGAATGATTCTTCTGGTCTTTGGGGTGAATTTTTTGCTGTTTTTTCTGATTTTAATGGTCCAGTTGTTTTTTATCCATTCTCCTAAATAAGTAAAGACCAAAACACTGGTCATCATTCCAGATACTGTTACAACGACAATTTCAAAAACACTGTAATCCGCAGCTGTGCCAAGAACAGGCCCTCCGATAAATTTGAAAAGGCAAACCAGATAGATTACCAAGAATTGTAGAATGTATTCAAGCATTATTAAAGAAGGAAGAATAAATATATACCATAGGCTGCCAGAAGAAGGCCGCCTTCAGCCCGATTGATTTTGTAGCCTGATCGCATCAGGGGGAACAATAGCAGGGTAAACCCAATCATCCATAGAAAATCACTTGACAAAAACAGTTCGCTAACTTCTATGGGTTTTATAATAGCAGTAACACCAATGATGGAAAGAATGTTCTGCATATTGCTCCCTAAAATATTTCCAAGTGCAATATCTGTTTCTTTTTTCAAAGCGGCCAATACAGAAGTGGCTAATTCCGGCAAGCTCGTACCTATGGCAATAATAGTTACGCCAATAATTCTTTCGCTTATGCCATACTGTTCAGCCAAGATTATAGCATTGTTTACCAATAATTCAGACCCAAAATATAGACCTACAATACCTAGGACTATGAGAATAATAGACTTAAAGATTGGTTGATGTTTCATCTTTTCCGCATCATCTTCAGAAAACTCTTCTAAAGAATGATGGACCTTGGTGAATAAGAACCAATTGATTAGAATAAGGAGTGAAAAAAGGATGATGCCATCAACAAGTGAGATGAGATTATTCAGCGCCAATATATAGAATAATAATGCAGATAAGAGCGTGAAGCTAAAGTCCCACTTAAGTGTAAGGGATTTCAAGTAAATAGGATATACCAAAGCTGTAATACCTAATACAAGAGTGATGTTAGAAATATTGGATCCGATAACATTTCCAATGGCAATGTCATTCGTTCCTTTGAGAGCAGCTGTAATACTGACCAATAATTCAGGAGCAGAGGTTCCGAAAGCAACGATAGTCATGCCGATCAAACTAGGGCTAAGTCCGAGTTTTGATGCTACTGCAGACGCTCCATCCACTAAGATCTTACCCCCGTATAAAAGAATAATAAAGCCTGATACTAATAATAAATATACCACTGATAACTAGAGTTTAGGGCCAAAACATAAATCACCAGCATCGCCAAGTCCAGGAACGATGTAAGCTTTTTCATTTAGCTTTTCATCAACAGCTCCAAGCCATAGTTGATAAGGTGACTTTAGGTTTTCTTCCAAATGCTTTATTCCTTCTGGGGCGGCAATTACTGCAGCAATATGGACTTTTTTAGGTGTGCCGTTTTTATGGAGTTGCTCTATGCTTTTAATTAAGGATTTTCCAGTGGCTAGCATGGGGTCAACCAAAATTATTTCTTTATTTTCTATTGAAGGGGCAGCCAAATAGTTAAACTCAATTTCTACCTCATTATTGTTGGATTCTTCCTTTCTGTATGCACCAATAAAACCACTGTCAGCTTGATCGAAGTAACTGAGAACTCCTTGGTAGAAAGGCATTGCTGCTCGCATGACGGAAATGATAATGGGTTGGTCAATGATTTTATTTACGGTAGTGTCAGCGAGAGGAGTTGTAACTGAACTGCCTTCATAATCCATTGACTTGGATATTTCAAAAGCTAATATTTGGCCAAGACGCTCTAGATTGGTGCGGAATCTCAACCGGTCTGTCTGTTGGTTAATGTCTCGAAGGTCTGCCAAAAAATGGTTGGCTATGGAGTTTTGTTGGCTGAGTACAAACATATGCTTCAAAATTAAGCAAAAAAAAACCGACCTGAAAAGGTCGGTTTTTAATTTATATTTTTCTTTTGATTATTCTACTTCGAAAGAAGCTCTTCTAGCTAACTGGCGAGCATCAGCAGATTGCTTGTCCACGCTAGTGTCTTCACCATAACCTTTGTAAGAAATTCTAGAAGAATCGATACCAGCAGCGATCAATAGATCGTAAACAGCTTTGGCTCTTCTTTCAGATAATTTCATGTTATAGTCATCTGGACCGATCTCATCAGCATAACCTTTGATGGCTACGTTTACACCTGGGTTTCTCTTCAAGAAATTAGACACATAATTAACAGAAGAAGAAGAGTAACCTAGTGGTTTGGCACTATCGAATGCATAGTAAACATTTACATAACCTTCGTTGATAGCTTTCTTGAAGAAGTCAGTTTCATCAACCTCTTCAACTGGGCAACCGTTATTAGATGCCGGACCTGGAACGAAAGCACAATCATCAGAATGATCAGGAATTCCATCGCCATCAGAATCCAAAGTTCTACCATGAGAATCTACTCTAGCACCAGCTGGCGTATTAGGCTCTTTATCTAAGTAATCAGGTACACCGTCTCCATCAGAGTCTTTCAACATGTCCTTGATTTCACCGATTTGGTTTTCCAATTCGCTCTTAGTAGCGTACATATCATCTCTGATATACCAGTCAGCATGAGTGCTGTGACCACCTAAGTAGAAGGAAAGACCCAAAGTACCAGTCCAAGAAACAGCATTAGCACCATAATAACCATTATTGGCACCTATAGCAATTGAAGAAGCACCATCAAAAGCAACATCTTGACGACCAGCGATTACAGTACTGATGTCTCCGTTAAGAGCAACTCTACCGCCCAATTTAACCTGTCCAGTCAAACCTGCGATGAAGTTGTAAACGTTATCTTCGAAGTCAGCCCAAGTGTTTTCTTGAGGAGTGACTCTACCAAAACCAGCACCGAAGTGACCCAATAGACCAATACTTTTTGAGAAAGTCTCAAAGTTCATGATTCTACCAAGATTAGCAACACCTTGTAAGTTCACTCTGTAATAGTTCGTTTCGAAAGAAGGAGTTCCATCAGCCTCTTGGTATTTACCGAAGCCATAGTCCACTTTCGCGCCAAATTTCTCATTGAACATATATCTGATGCCGACATCAGCATGTCCAAGATTCAAGGTAGGAGAATAATAACCCGGCGTAATAGGAGCCATAGCTTTATTGAACCCACCATTAACGTCGATTGACCACTTATTGAAGTCATTTTGGGCATTAGCTCCAACTGCTAACGCACCAACCATTAATGTTGATAGTAATAATTTTTTCATGATTAAAAAAAATTTTTTTTCAAAATTAAGTGTTTAATTAATTTAAATCCAAACTTAGTAACTATTAACTGTAATGCAAATGTAAATTTTTTATTCAATAACTATAAATTTTTGACTATTTGTTTTGTCATAATAAGTTTGAAATTTGCAAAATATTTTACTCATAAACTATGCCAAATATGGAGTTTTTGTATGAAATCCTCAAAAAAGGAGGCGTTTCAGGAGATGAATCCCAATTCTCTGCATTCATATTGGACTATGTGCTTCAACGAAGAAATCAGTGGAAGGTTGTGCCAGAGGTCTATTATGGTGAGGGGTTTCACGATAATATAGTGCTTAAGTTTGGGCGTCCAAGAACAGCTGTTTTTGCTCATATGGATACTATTGGGTTTACGGCACGGTATGAAAATCAGTTAGTTCCAGTGGGTGGGCCAGATGTTAATGACGGCGATATATTGGTAGGTGAAGATGAACTAGGGCCAATTGAATGTAGTGTAAAAATAGTTGATGGAAATGTGTTTCATGACTTTAAAAGATCAATTGTTCGTGGTACAAATCTTTCTTACAAGCAAGAAATAAATTTGGATGATGAATTTATTCAGGCAGCGTATTTGGATAATAGGCTTGGAGTATATAATGCACTTCAATTATGTGAGGATTTGGAAGATGGAGTAGTCGTCTTCTCAACATACGAAGAGCATGGAGGGGGAAGTATGCCTTTTTTAGTGAAATTTATGTACGAAAAATGGCAGGTGAGCCAAGCACTTATCTCTGACATTACATGGGTAACCGAGGGGGTTAAACATCATGAAGGTGTGGCTATTTCCCTTAGGGATAAATATATTCCAAGGAAAAAGTTTGTCGACAGAATAGTTGGGCTTGCACAAAGTAGTGGAGTGCCATTCCAGTTGGAAGTTGAAGGTGCTGGGGGGAGTGATGGTCGGGAAATCCAAATGAGTCCTTATATGATTGATTGGTGCTTTATAGGGGCGGCCGAAGATAATGTTCATACCCCTTATGAAAAGGTGTCACTCAAAGATTTAGCATCAATGATTGAATTGTATAAATACTTAATGGTTCATTTGTAAGTCTTTGATGCCAAATTAGGAAGGTCAAACGTTTTTTTTCTATATTTGTAACGCCCTTATTCAGGGCTTTTTTATTGCTATGTTGAAAATAAAGGACAAGGAATTTATCCCTTTTCTAACTGAGGAGGAAATTAAGAGACGTGTTCAGGATTTGGGGCGGCAAATATCCAAAGACTACCAAGGTAAGAATCCCTTGGTTTTGGGGGTGTTGAACGGTGTCTTTATGTTTTTTTCTGATTTGATGAAAGAAACAGACATTTCATTGGAAGTGTCATTTGTGAAAGTGGCGTCTTATGAATCCACAGGTTCTACTGGTAAAGTTAATGATTTGATAGGGCTTGTTGAGGACATAGCGGGGAGACATATAATCATCATTGAAGATATTGTGGATACTGGTCTAAGTATGTCTCATTTACTTAAGCTGGTTTCTTCAAAAAGTCCTAAAAGTATAGCGATCGTGAGCTTGTTATTAAAGCCTGAAGCATTGGAACAGCCTATTGAGGTGGATTATGTAGGCTTTGAAATCCCTAATAAGTTTGTGGTTGGCTACGGCTTGGATTATGATGGAGAAGGAAGAAATTTAAAAGAAATATATCAACTGAAGTAATCAGTCTAGGCTGGTTTAACTGAACAAACAATTTTCATGTCATGCTAAACATTGTTTTATTTGGACCTCCAGGTGCAGGCAAAGGAACACAAAGTGAAAAACTGATTGCTAAATATAGCTTAGAGCATATCTCCACAGGAGATTTGTTTAGGAAGCATCTTGGTGAAGGAACTGATCTGGGAAAATTGGCGAGAAAATATATGGATGAAGGAAGATTGGTCCCTGATGAAGTAGTGATTGGTATGGTAGATGATAAAATCAAAAGTACCGTAGGTGCCAAAGGGTTCATTTTGGATGGTTTTCCTAGGACCGTAGCCCAGGCGGAAGCCTTGGATCAATTGTTGGAAGAGAAAGGCTTTTCCATTTCTGGTATGATCGCCTTGGATGTGCCGGAAGAAGAATTAAAAGAAAGAATTAGGCACAGAGGAAAAACCTCTGGTAGGGTGGACGACCAGGACGAGGAAAAAATCAATACACGTATTCAGGTTTACAAAGAGGAAACGCTGCCTGTAGCCAGTTACTATAAGAGTCAAGGTAAACTTTCTACCATTCATGGGGTGGGAGGTATTGAAGTGATTTTCGGTAAAATATGTGACGTAATCGATCAGTATTAATACCAAAAATAAATTGTACCTTTGTGAAGATTTAAATCATTGGCTAAGAATTATTCTTAGCCAATTTTGTTTCAAGATATAATCAATAAGTCGTGGCAGATTCGAATTTTATAGATTACGTAAAGTTTTGTTCTCGTTCAGGAGCTGGAGGAGCCGGTTCTGCTCACTTCAGGAGAGAGAAGCACGTTCCCAAGGGAGGTCCTGATGGAGGTGACGGAGGTAGAGGAGGACATATTATCTTAAGAGGTAATGCCCAACTTTGGACTTTGCTCCACCTCAAGTATAAAAAGCATGTCATCGCCCAAAACGGCAAAGGTGGTGAAGGAGGAAGAAGAAAAGGTAAGGATGGTGAGGATATCATTTTGGAAGTGCCATTGGGTACTGTGGCCAAAGATGCAGAGACCAAAGAAGTAAGGTTTGAAATCACTGAGGATGGCCAAGAAATCATTCTTACAAAAGGTGGTATGGGAGGATTGGGCAATGATCATTTCAAGACATCTACCAATCAAGCTCCACGCTATGCTCAGCCTGGTGAGGAAGGAATAGAAGAATGGATTATTCTTGAATTAAAGCTTTTGGCTGATGTTGGATTGGTTGGTTTTCCTAATGCAGGGAAATCCACTTTGCTTTCCAGTATTTCAGCTGCCAAGCCAGAAATAGGTGACTACCCATTTACTACATTGGTACCTAATTTGGGAGTAGTAAGTTATCGGGATGATAGGTCATTTGTGATGGCAGATATTCCTGGGATTATAGAAGGGGCTGCTGAAGGGAAAGGTTTGGGACTACGTTTTTTAAGGCATATTGAGCGAAACTCAATACTTTTGTTCTTGGTGCCTGCTGATGCTGATAGCATTAAAGAGCAATATGAGATCCTTTTGAAGGAACTCAAAGAGTATAATCCTGAATTGTTGGACAAGAACCGAATTTTGGCCATATCCAAAGCAGATATGTTGGATGAAGAATTGATGGAGGAGATGAAAGGTGATTTGCCAAAAGGTGTACCCCATATATTTATTTCTTCGGTAAGCCAATATAATTTGGATAAACTGAAGGATCTGGTTTATAATGCCATTATATCGTAATGTCAGTTTGTCAGGAAAAACAGAGTGGCAAACATATTGATATCGAAAATAGGGAAAATGAGAATTATGTTTTCATATGGCAGAAAAAGATAATTTATCAAGAGAAAATATGAACAAGGAGAAATTAGCCGCTGAAGAGCAGGTGGAAGCACAAGATCAGGAGATCAATAATGACAAAAGTGCTGAAAATCAAGAAGCATCAAGTGAACAAGTAAAGGGAGAAAATGGCAGCTCTGAAGAATTGTCAGTTGAGCAGAAGCTTCAAGCGGAAAACCAGGAACTGAAAGATAAATATTTAAGGCTTTACTCGGAATTTGAAAACTACAGGAGGAGAACTTCCAAGGAACGATTGGACTTAATCAAAACTGCCTCTGAAGGTGTTTTGAAAGATTTGATTCCTGCTGTGGATGATTTCGAAAGAGCGATCAAGGCTGAAGAAAAAGCTGAAGGAAACGAGAAGTCTTTGGAAGGTAGCTTGTTGATTTATAATAAGTTGATCAAGATTTTGGAATCGAAAGGTTTGGTTCCAATGAAGGATTTGATTGGGAATAATTTTGATGCTGATACACAAGAGGCTATTACCCAGATTCCAGCTCCTTCAGAAGAGATGAAAGGAAAAGTAATTGATGTGGTGGAAAAAGGCTATATGCTTGGTGACAAAGTAGTAAGGTATGCCAAGGTAGTCATTGGATCTTAAGAAATTATGGCAAAAAGAGACTATTACGAAGTATTAGGAGTGTCTAAAGATGCTAGTGCGGATGAGATAAAAAAGGCCTATCGAAAGATGGCATTGAAGTATCACCCAGATAAAAACCCTGACGACAAAGCTGCTGAGGAGAAATTCAAAGAAGCTGCTGAAGCATATGAAGTGCTCAGCAATGCTGAGAAGAAAGAGCGCTATGACCGTTTTGGCCATCAAGGCATGAGTGGAAATGGTGGTTTCGGTGGAGGTGCTGGGATGAACATGGATGATATTTTCTCTCAATTTGGAGACATCTTCGGCGGTGGAGGTGGATTTGAATCGTTCTTTGGCGGTGGAAGCCGTGGTGGAAGAAGGGTAAGAAAAGGAACCAATCTTCGTGTTAAACTTAAAGTCAATCTTAAGGAGGTAGCCAATGGCGTAGAGAAGAAAATTAAGGTAAAACGTCATATCGTAGCGGATGGTGTTTCTTTCAAAACTTGCTCAACCTGCCAAGGTTCTGGTCAGGTGAAGAAGGTAGTCAACACGATGCTTGGACAAATGGTGTCAGCCAGTGCCTGCCCAGCCTGTGGTGGAAGCGGTCAGATTATTGACAAGAAACCTGATCATGCCGATGCTAGAGGTTTGGTCTTGAAAGAAGAAGTTATACCAATCAATATTCCAGGTGGTGTGGCTGACGGTATGCAGTTGAGTCTTTCTGGAAAAGGTAACGAAGTTCCAGGAGGAGTGGCAGGTGATCTTTTGATTGTAATCGAGGAGGTAGAAGATGAAATTCTTCAAAGAGATGGGAACAATGTAGTCTATGATCTTTATACCAGCTTTATAGATGCGGCTCTTGGGGCGCAGATCGAAGTTCCTACAATTGATGGAAAGGTGAAGATCAAATTGGATCCAGGAACACAGAGTGGCAAGATTCTACGATTGAAAGGAAAAGGTGTGAAGGACTTAAATGGCTATGGTCGTGGAGATCAATTGATCCATGTGAATGTTTGGACACCAAAACAGTTGACGAAAGAGGAAAGGGAAAAGTTGGAGTCTTTGAGAGCTTCAGAGAACTTTATTCCTGACCCTGGGAAGTCTGAAAAGACCTTTTTTGACAAGATGAAAGAGTTCTTTTAGGAGTCAAAAATGACATATATTTAAAAGCCGGAAATTTTTCCGGCTTTTTTTTGCCTAAAGCCAACCTTTTACCTATCGTCCCGTAATTTATTCGTATGTTGAATAAATTGTGCTTATTAATGTTTTTTGCTTTAGGGGTAACCTTTATGGTGAAAGCCCAGATTGTGAAAGAGTTTACGGTTGAAGAGAAAAGTGGGTTTGATTTGGTGCAATTAAACTTTACTTCCTATAAAGGAGTTTCGCAAGTCAACAAAATGTATTCTTCCAAGGCAGTGATGATTCACTCTCATTTGTCAAAAGTTAATATTCTCCCCGATTTTGAATATAATATTGAGAACAGGGTATTGCACGCCAACCTCAATCATAATAATGTCGAAAATGAAAGTTTTGGCAAAAATCTTTCTTCTAAACTATTTGCTACCAGTGAAGGTGACTTTGATCATACTTGGGAGGTTGGTCTTAGCGATAGCTATATATATGATTTGAACTTTCATTTTGGGATTGGAAAAGCAACCGTAGACCTGTCTAACCTGAAGGTAAAACGTTGCAAAATTAAGACCGCTACTGCTGATGTTGCATTGAATTATATGGGAAAGTCATCCAACCCTATTGAGATGGATACCATGATGGTCAAAGTAAATATGGGGACTGTGGAAGGAGTAAATGTTGCCCATGCCAATGCCGATTACCTGATCTTTGACGTTAATTATGGTAAGATCAATCTTGATTTTGATGAAGTTTCCCAAAGAAAAAAGCCTTGTAATATATCTACGACAGTAGGAGCTGGTTCTGTATATATTAAATTGCCTTCCCCACAATATCCTTATTTGGTAAAAATAAAATCCACAGCCATGTGTAGAACGAGTTTGCCCAATTATCTTTTCGACATGGGTGAAAAAGTATATGCCAGTAAGGGATATGAGGAAAATGCATCGGATTTGATCACTTTTGAAATTGATGTATCAGTAGGTTCTCTCATTTTAAAATAAGCTTTCGGCTTATTGTCTTGGCTATTAATGTTTACCGTTTATTTTTGTTGTTTAGTAGCCTCAGTTTTTAAACAGTAATCATTTTGGATATTCTTAAAATTGAAGGGCTTCATAAAAAATATGGGGCCCAATCTGCCTTGACTGATGTAGACTTAGTTGTGCCGAAAGGTTGCATCTTTGGTCTCCTTGGTCCTAATGGTGCAGGTAAAACGACTTTGATTCGGATCGTGAATCAAATTATTGATGCTGACTCAGGTAATGTCAGCGTGAATGGAGAACTTTTAGCTCCCAAACACATCAAGAGCATTGGTTATTTACCAGAGGAAAGGGGACTGTATAAAAGAATGAAGGTGGGTGAGCAACTTTTGTATTTTGCCCAGCTGAAAGGGCTTTCCAGCCATGCTGCAAAGGGTAAAGTGAAATATTGGCTAGAGAAGCTGGAAATAACAGCTTGGGTAGACAAAAAAATAGAAGACCTTTCTAAAGGAATGGCCCAAAAGATCCAGTTCATTTCTACCGTAATACATGATCCTGAGATTCTTATACTTGATGAACCTTTTTCTGGTTTTGACCCAGTCAATGCGGAGATTATTAAGAATGTGATTTTGGAGTTGAAGGAAAAGGGCACTACAGTGATGCTGAGTACCCATAGAATGGAATCAGTTGAGCTTCTATGCGATCATATTGCGATGATCAATAAGTCTCATAAGGTTTTGGATGGTCCAGTTCATCAAGTTAAGGATGAGGCAAGGTCCAATACTTTTGAAGTGAAATTAAGGGCTGTTCACCAACCGCTTCCTGAGAAGTTTACTGGAGCAATAGAAATGGCAGGTATGGTCAGGTTTGATGTTTCACTGGGGGATGATGCTCCAAATGACTTGCTGAAGGAGTTAATGGGCTATGGGGAAGTGGTTAGTTTTTCAGAGAAAATCCCTTCTATTGAGGAAATTTTTATTCAAAAAGTAAAAGAAAGCGAATATGAATAAGGTCTTTTTGGTCATAAAGAGAGAGTACTTGGCTAGGGTGAGGAAGAAATCTTTCTTACTTGCTACTTTGATTACTCCTTTGGTATTTCCGGCAATCCTTGGAATATTTCTTTGGATTTCGCTGAGTGATGAAGGAGGCGAGGCTTTGAAAATCATCGAAGTGGTGGATGATAGTGGCCGATTTTTTTTAGAAAGCAATGGTCAATATGCTTTTTCCTATTCAAAATTGCCAGTGGATGAAGCCAAGGCTATGGTCCAAGAAGGAAAGCGCTATGGGTTTCTCTATATTCCTCAGGTTGACATAAAAAATCCGAAAGGAATAGTTTATTATTCCGAGAAAAACCCAAGTATGGGATTGGTGAGTCACTTGGAGAGGGAGCTAAAAAGAAAGATTGAAGAGATTAGGTTATTTGATACGGGGATTGATCCGAAAGTGATCAGTGAAGTAAGGACGAATGTTTCGATACAGTCTGTGACACTGGAAGAGAGCGGGGAGGAAAAACTGTCCAATGCTGGAGTGAATTATGGTTTGGGGTTCTTCTTAGGGATCTTGATCTATACCTTTATTTTTGTCTATGGAACCCAGATTATGCAAGGGGTAATAGAAGAAAAATCCAGTAGGATCATTGAAATATTGGTTTCTTCCATCAAGCCTTTTCAGTTGATGCTTGGTAAGATCATTGGTATAGGAGCTGTCGGTTTGACGCAGTTTTTGATTTGGATTGTTTTGATTTCTACAATTTCTACAGTAGTGATGGGGTATTTTGGCATGCAAATGCCCCAGCAACAGGCGTTGGAAATGGCCAACCCAGAAGCTGCACAGACATTGGCCAATTCCAGTGATATTGCCCAAATTATGCAGGTCATTCAAGGAATAGACTTTGTGCAGCTCGTATTGACCTTTTTGTTTTATTTCTTAGGAGGTTATCTGTTATATGGTGCTTTCTTCGCGGCCATTGGCGCTGCTGTGGATTCTCCGTCTGATGCACAGCAGTTCATGTTTCCAGTGACGATTCCTTTAATAGCCAGTTATTTTGCTTTGTTTGTGTTTATCCTGGATGATCCTAATAGTAATATTTCATTTTGGCTGTCCGTTATTCCGTTTACTGCACCTATAGCCATGGTGGGTAGGGCTAGTTTTGGGATACCGGCTTTTGATTTGGTGATATCGATGGTTGCCTTGATTGCAGGATTTTTGTTTACCACATGGGTAGCAGCAAAAATTTATAGGATCGGCATTTTGGTTCATGGGACTAAAGTGAGCTATAAGACACTTTGGAAATGGATCAAGCAGAGCAATTAAGAGGAATTGATAAAACGAATAAGGGCGATCATCAGATCGCCCTTATTCGTTTTATCTTAAGTATGCTGATAACATCCAGATCACTTTCTCTTTTGAAGTGATATAATCACTCATTAGGGTTACAGAGCCTTCATCACCTTGAGCAGAAGCCGCTTCCAAGGTATCCCTTTCCAACGAAAGTAAAGTGTTCAAATTATCTCTTACTGTTTCGACCATCTTTTTGGGATCAGTGATTTCTTTAGCTTCCTCAATATTGGATGCCTTGATATATTCTGAAAAAGAGCTCAATGGTCTTTCTCCCAAGGTCAAAATTCTTTCTGCTGTTTCGTCAATGGCTACAGTTGCCTCGTTGTACAATTCTTCAAATTTTGCATGCAGTTCGAAAAAGTTAGGTCCGGATACATTCCAGTGAAAGTTCCTTAAGTTTTGATAGTATATTTCATAATTGGCCAATAAGTTGTTCAATTTCTCGACCAATACCTTGCTGTCTTTTATTTTTAATCCTATTTCGTTAGTTGCCATTCCTTTTATGTTTTGTTTTTTTAAAATTATATTCGAATTTACGGGATTATAGCGCAGGTGTCAAACACTATATTTCTATGTTTGATAGATAATATCTATCAAAATAACCAGTTATATAGGAATCGGAAAGTTTACCGGAGATTGATTGAAAAAGAGATAATGAAGAACCGAATTCAGGATCTGGCAACGCTGGATTTGTACCAAAATAGGGGTAAGGTAAAGTGGATTATTTTTATAGCGTCGCTCATCATTAGTGTGGGGTCTATTTATTATACCAATACTTTAGTAAGTGAATTAAAAGAAAGGGAGACAAAGCAAATTACGCTCTATGCCAATGCCATGGAATATGTGGCCAATAATTCTGATAACCTCACTTTTATTCATCAAGGAATCATTCAGGAAAACCATAATATTCCGGTGATTGTAGCAGATGCATTTGGCAATCCTACAGGGCAATACAGGAATATTAAGTTTAAAAATAATGCCACGGAAGAAGATATAGATAAAAAGCTACGTGCTGAGGTATTGAGAATGAAGATGGATTATGAGCCTATTCAGATAGTAGAAAATCAATTCCTTTATTATACCAATTCGGAGTTATTGACCAGGCTGAAGTATTATCCTTATGTACAGCTTTCAGTTATTTTGGTGTTTGGAGTCTTGGCTTTTGCAGTGTTTAACCAGTCAAAAATTGCTGAGCAAAATCGTGTATGGGCTGGACTTACAAAAGAAACAGCTCATCAGCTGGGGACACCGATTGCCTCATTGATGGCATGGATTGATTATCTTAAAAATTCCCCAGTATGGGACGAGAACAAAGAGGTGATCGTAGAATTGGATAAAGATGTGTCCAAGCTCAGGATGGTTACGGAGCGTTTTAGTAATATTGGCAGTGCACCCGTAATCAAGCAGGAAAATATTTATCAGGTTGTAGAGGAAGCAGTCAGTTATTTGAGGCCACGAATATCCAGTAAGGTGAGCATAACACTCAATACCCATGCGGAAGAAGTGGAGGCTATGATGAATAAATCCCTGTTTGAATGGGTGGTCGAGAATATCTGTAAGAATGCAGTAGACGCCATGAAAGGTCAGGGAGCTATTGAAATCAACATTGTCAAAGAGAGCGAACAGTTTGTGTATGTTGATATTTCAGATACGGGTAAGGGGATTGATAAGAGTATGTTCAAAAAAGTTTTTAACCCTGGTTTTACTACCCGTAAACGAGGCTGGGGCTTAGGCTTGACCTTGGCCAAGAGAATTATAGAAGGGTATCATAGAGGGCGTATTTTTGTTTATCAGTCTGAAGTGGGCAAGGGAACCACTTTTAGAATTGTCCTGAGAGGTACTCAAGAAAGTGCGGAGGAGTTTAAGGTCAATCAAGATCCATTTATTGGATAAATATCAATCTTGATGGATGGCTTTCTTAAGTCAGGCTCAGGATTACTTTCCAACTTTCGAGATAAAAAGCTACCTTTGCATCTTGCAAATAAAGGAGCCTGAAGAAGATGAGTTTGACCAAAGAGATTCAAAAAAGAAGAACTTTTGGAATTATATCCCACCCCGATGCGGGAAAGACCACACTGACTGAGAAGTTATTGCTTTTTGGTGGTGCGATCAAGACTGCTGGAGCGGTAAAATCAAATAAGATCGATACCCATGCCAAGTCGGATTGGATGGAGATAGAAAAGCAGAGAGGTATCTCTGTAGCGACCTCTGTTATGGGGTTTGAGTATCGTGGCATTAAAATCAACTTGTTGGATACGCCTGGTCACCAGGATTTTGCTGAGGATACCTATCGAACATTGACTGCAGTGGACAGTGTGATCATGGTAATCGATTGTGTGAAAGGTGTGGAGATTCAGACCGAGAAGTTGATGGAGGTTTGCCGAATGAGGAATACTCCGGTAATTTGTTTTATCAATAAGCTTGACAGGGAAGGAAGAGATCCTTACGATTTACTTGATGAAGTAGAGAGTAAATTGAATATCAAAGTTCGTCCTTTGTCCTGGCCAATATCAATGGGTAAAACCTTCCGTGGAGTTTATAACCTATATAACAAATCCCTTAATTTGTTTACTCCTTCCCAAAGAAAACTTTCGGATGAGATTGTGGCTATTGAGGATTTGGAAGACAGTAAATTGGAAGACTTGGTAGGGGAGTCCAATGCGAATCAACTTAGAGAAGATGTGGAGTTGGTGGAAGGGGTTTATCCTGAATTCAATAAGGAAGATTATCTTTCTGGCCAAGTGGCACCTGTTTTCTTTGGGTCTGCAGTGAATAACTTTGGTGTAAAGGAGATGTTGGATACTTTTATTGACATTGCCCCGATCCCAAAGAGTCGTGTTACTGAAGAAAGAGAGGTTTTGCCAAGTGAGGATAAGTTTAGTGGTTTTGTGTTTAAGATCCATGCCAATATGGATCCCAATCACAGGAACAGGATTGCCTTTTTAAGAATCTGCTCTGGGAAATTTGAGCGTAACAAGCCATACAACCATGTAAGGGGAACCAAGCCTTTGAGGTTTTCCAATGTGACCTCATTTATGGCACAGGATAAAGAAATCATCGATCAAGCATTTCCTGGTGATATTGTAGGTTTGTATGATACAGGAAACCTTAAAATAGGGGACTCTTTGACTGATGGTGAGAACTTAACTTTTAAAGGGATCCCAAGCTTCTCTCCTGAGATTTTCAGAGAAGTCATCAATAAGGATGCGATGAAAACCAAGCAGCTGGAAAAGGGGTTGAAACAGCTTATGGAGGAAGGTGTAGCTCAGTTATTTACCTTTGATATGGGGTCTAGAAAGGTTGTGGGAACAGTTGGGCAGCTTCAGTTTGAGGTGATTCAGTTTAGGTTGAAGAATGAATATAATGCCACAGTGGAGTTTGCTCCCATGAACTTGTATAAGGCTTGTTGGATCAGTAGTACCGATAAGAAGCAATTGGATGAGTTTGTAAGGTCCAAGAACAGGCATATAGCTCATGATAAAGACGGAAAGCTCGTTTTTATGGCTGAGTCCAGGGCTTGGCTTCAAATGGTTCAAGATAATTACCCAGATATCTCATTCCATTTTACGTCCGAGTTTTAGAAGTAAATATTAATGTTCAAGGGTAGCTTAAGCTGCCCTTTTTGCATATTTCGATGAAAATTTAGTTTTTCATCTTTTCCTAACTTAGCATCAATAAAGAAATTGAATATGGCAAAGAAACCTTTTACTGTTGTGTATGAAGATAATCACTTGTTAGTGGTCAACAAACGAGCAGGAATTTTGGTGCAAGGAGACCATACAGGTGACAAAAACCTAACTGATTATTGCAAGGATTACATTGCTGAAAAGTATGATAAGCCAGGTGCTGTGTTTCTGCATCCGGTGCATCGGCTGGACAGGCCGGTGAGTGGGTTGGTGGTTTTTGCAAGAACTTCGAAAGCGCTCGAAAGAATGATGGTTCTTTTCAAAAAACGGGATATTCATAAAGTTTACTGGGCTGTTGTGAAGAAAAGGCCAAAGGAAGAGGCGGGGAAATTGACACACTATCTGGTCAAGGATGAGAAGCGTAATGTTACCCAAGCCTATGATCATGAGGAACCAGGTTCGAAGCGAGCGGAATTGACCTACAAAAGGCTTGGAAAGCTTAATGACCATTGGTTGTTGGAGGTGAGGCCAGTGACGGGAAGGCCGCATCAGATTCGGGTTCAGTTGGCTTCTATGGGCTGTCCGATCAGGGGTGATTTAAGGTATGGTTTTGCCAAACCTAATCCAGATGCAAGTATAAACTTACATGCTTTCCACTTGGTGTTTATTCATCCAGTAAAAAAAGAAAAGCTATACTTACGGGCGGCATTGCCGGAAGAGCCTTTTTGGGAGCAATATTTGGATTTTGAAAAAGTAAAAGCCAAAGATCAACATATAGACAATAGCTTTAGCGGCTAATAACAAATGAAGGCTATCATATTGATAGCCTTCCGGTTTTCTGACAAACGTAATGAGGGAAAGTTAATTCTTGTCCCAAGGTTTTTGATTTTTGGCTTTCGGTCCTTTGGGTCTACTGATTGGCTGCAAGTCCATGTTGACTGTTACCTTTTCAGATGTTTTTTCCCAAGATTTGAGTTGTTTGTAAGCAGGTCCCTTGATATCAGGCTTGCTCAAATCAACAGTCAAAATTCCGTTTCTTGCTTTCTCTTTCCAGGGCTTATAGTTTTTGGCTTTTGGCCCTTTGATTTCGTGGAATTCTTGAGCTTTTGCTTCATAGGCTTCCATGCCAAAGAATCCTGCTGCTACCATCATTGCAATTTTAACCATCGTATTCGTGTTTTAGTTTTTTCTGACAACACTTCATATATCGAATATGAGATTAAAAGGTTTCAAATAAATCGCTATTTTAATGTGGTTTTAATGTCAATAATGAAATTTATAGCTTGGTATTTTAATTATATGATAATTTTTTAGTTTTTAGAGATGGGTGAATTTGTGATAATTACAGGTTTTGATCTTAAAGTAGGGTTTGGGTAGACCCGTTCAAAAGTGATTTAGTGTAAAAAGAAGAAAACCACGGCTTTTTGCAAAGCGCGTGGTTTTTTTAGAAAAATTTCAGTTTGTCAGAAAAAAATTAGAAAGAGAATACGGCTGCTAGTAAGAAAGATGACAAGCTTTTAGATCCTGCCAAGTCATTGTTTAAGAAGAACTCTTCTTCAGACATTGAGTCCAGTCTTACTTCTGGGATCAATGTAAAGTTTTCCGTAATTTTTGCATTTCCAGATAAGGTTACCGCAAATACACTTCCGTCTCCAGCATCATCTAATCCAACTACGCCGTCAAGGCCGCTGTTGAAAACATTGAAGTACTCACCTCTTAATCCAACTGCAAATTTTTCTGAAGTAGAAGCTTGTAGGTATCCAGCTACACCATAGAAGCCTGCGCCATCGCCGTCCACATCAGAGATGCTGCTTCCGTTATAGGATTCTCCTGCTGCAGTCGTGTTGTAGGTGGCATTCAAACCAACGTATACTGTTTCGGAAACGTCATAGCCAGTAGTAAGGTCAATTTGGAAAGTAGTACCAGCGGACATGTCACCTGCTGCGATAGGATAGTCTTCATCCAATTTACCATCTTGGTCGCCATAAACCATGTTTAACCAAGTTCCTCCGTTATCATTGGTGTATCCTAATTGAGCGCCTACAGTATAAGTACCTGTAAGGTTAAATTCAGTCATGTCTGTAGGGTTCATCACCGCAGCCATAAATGACCAGTTGTCAGAAAGGGCAAAGTCTGCTTTTAGGCCAGTGTGAGAGAAAGGTCCATACGAGAACATGTAAGAAGTAGAGTAGTTAAAGTTAGCCGTTGGGGAGATTACTTCGTAACCCAAAAAGGTGTTGAAGTTACCCATGGTTAATGTTACTCCGTCGCTTACATTCCAGTACATGTATAATTGATTGACAATTTGGGAGCTTCCGGCCATTCCGCCAGCATACATGGGAGAGCCAAATACAGCATCTTCACCTCTAGGTCCAAAAACCAAGTCAGCTACAAATCCTACTTTTTCTCCTTCATAGGCAGCGATAATGTTGGCCATGCCAAGTGCAAATCCAGGAAGGTTGGCAAAAGATGTGGCGGGGGCTTGGGCATTTTCTCCCTTGTTAGGAGCGCCAAAGTTAGTTCTATAATAGGCGTCAACAGATCCAGAAATACTTACTTTTGATAAATCTTGGGCCATTACTGTGGTAAAAGAGCCTAGAAAGAGTAATACAATTAGTAGTTGAAGTTTTTTCATTTTACTTTAGATTATTAGTTGATTGTTAGGATTAGCTGGTAAATTAACCCTGCCCAAGCAGAAGAGATTGGCGTTTTTTCTTTGGGCAGGGTCTTTTGGTTGTATAGTGGTTGTGGTATGTTTTTTATTCGTCGTAAACGATCGTGTATCCTCTGATACCGTGCTCGTGAGAATCCAAGCCAGTTTTTTCATGTTCTTCAGATACTCTGATGCCTACTGTAACTTTCAATAGGTAGAAGATGACAAAGGCACAAATAAAGGCAGTAACTCCGCAGATAACTACTCCTGTCAATTGAGTGATGAAGGAATGGTCAGGGTTGGTAGAAAAAATACCTACAGCAAGTGTTCCCCATATTCCGCAAGTCAAGTGGACAGATACAGCACCAACGACGTCGTCAAGTTTTAATTTGTCAAGGAATACAGCTGAAAGTACTACAAGAATTCCTGCTACAAAGCCTACAATGATGGCTGGCCCCGGGTTGATTACATCAGCACCTGCAGTGATGCCTACTAAACCCGCTAAGATACCGTTCAGTACCATGCCAAGGTCTAGTCTTTTGAATACAAAATATCCAGCAAGGAAGCCTCCTAGTCCACCTGCACAAGCAGCAAGACAAGTCGTTACCAATACAAATGAAACCAAAGCAGGGTCGGCAGAAAGAACAGATCCACCGTTAAAGCCGAACCATCCTAACCATAGTAAGAAGACACCTATTACAGCTAATGGAACACTGGCTCCTGGTTTATCAACAGTTTTGCCATTTACATATTTACCAATACGAGGGCCTACAAGGATTACCCCCGCGAGAGCTCCCCAGCCACCAACAGAGTGGACAAGTGTAGATCCAGCAAAATCATAGAAGCCCCAATCGTCAAGAACTCCTCCGCCCCATTTCCAGCTTCCGATGATAGGGTATACTATACCTACATAGATTACTGTAAAAAGAAGGTAGGCCCAAAGTTTTACCCTTTCGGCAATGGCACCCGATACGATAGTAGCGGCAGTGGCGGCAAACATGGCTTGGAACAAGAAGTCTGTCCAATAAGTATAGCCACCATCAGCATAACCAGCAGTTACGTCTGCATCTGCAGGAGAAAACCAGAACATGCTCCAGCCTGCTCCGTCAAACCCAAACCATCCTGGCACGTCAAAACCTGGGTACATTAAAAAGAACCCACAAAGCGCGTAGGTCATTAATCCAATGATTGGGGTGACAGTATTCTTGAAAAGAATGTTAACTGTGTTTTTGGCTTGGCCAAATCCGGCTTCTACACCTGCAAAACCAAGGTGCATAATGAATACGAGGGCTGTGGATAGCATCATCCACACATTGTTTGTTGTTAGTAAGTTTTGGGTGATGTCAGCAGTTAAATCTGCTCCCTGAGTCAGGGCTTCTGTACTTACCTGGGCTAGGTCGTTAAAACTCCATTTCATAAAGTTGAATGTTTAGATAGACTTATTTTTCGAAATTTTTTATGGGTTAGTGAATTTATAATATTCTAAAGGTAAATATTTTTTATGTAAAAAAACAAACCAATAATTGATAATAATTCATAAATGAAGATATATAAGGGCTGTTTAGTATCTTAAAAAGTTAAAAATGTTGTGAAAATTGAAATTGCAGGTGTTTTTTGTAACCATAATAATTTTTGAAATTTTTTGTAATGGATTAGCCGTAATGGCAGTAAAATGTGTTGCCGTATACGGTGGTGTAGGAAAAAATTCTATTTTTTATTCTAATTGCAATATAAAGTAGTGGTGAGGTGTGGAAATATTGGTTATTGGTCCTTTTTCAGTATTTATTTTTGTAGGAAGGAATTTGATGTTGTTGGTGTTTAGGATAACCGGTTCTGTAGAAAAACATGAAAAATGGTGGGGAAGTGGTTAGGATTTCATGCAAAAACTAAAAAAGCCAATCATTTGAGGAATGATTGGCTTTGAAGCTGACTAAGTCTTGTATTGGATATTATTTGACCAGTTGGGCAAATTCCTTGGCAAAGTAGCTTAATATAATGCTTGCGCCAGCTCGCTTTATACTTAGCAGGGATTCGAGCATGACTTTTTCACTGTCCAACCAGCCCTTTTCTCCGGCTGCTTTGATCATGGAGTATTCTCCGCTGACATTGTAAGCGGCTATCGGGAGTTGTGAGTTTTCTTTAAGGAGTTTGATGACGTCAAGATAAGCCAAAGCTGGTTTAACCATTAGGAAGTCAGCTCCCTCGAGTTCGTCCAGTTCTGCTTCTATTAGGGCTTCGTTAAGATTGGCCGGGTCCATTTGGTAGGTTTTTTTGTCGCCTGCTTTAGGGGCTGAGTCCAATGCATCTCTAAATGGGTTGTAAAAAGCACTGGCATATTTGGCAGTGTAGGACATGATGGAGGTTTCTTTGAATCCTGCAATGTCCAAAGACTCTCTAAGGTAGGCGACTCGTCCATCCATCATGTCAGAAGGGCCGATGATGTCAGCGCCTGCTTGAGCTTGGGCCACTGCCATCTTTCCCAAAATATCCAAGGTTTCATCATTGAGGATTTTGCCATTTTCAACGATTCCGTCATGTCCATCAGAGCTATACGGGTCCATAGCAACATCTGTCATGATGCATGCTTCTGGGAATGCGCTTTTGACCTGGTGGATAGCTTGAAGATAGAATGTCTCCGGATTATAGCTTTCAGAAGCGTATTTGTCCTTTTTGTCTTCAGGGTAGGCAGGAAAAATGTCAAATGCTTTGATGCCAAGGTTCATGCATTCTTCAATCTCTTTTAAAAGAAGGTCTATGGAATGCCTGTAAATTCCTGGCATAGAAGAGACTTCTTCTTTTTTGTTATTTCCTTCGATTACGAATATTGGAAAGATGAAATCTTTCACAGAAAGCCTTGTTTCTTCAATCATGCTTCGGATGACTGGTGATTTTCGATTTCTTCTTGGTCTTCTATACATAAGGGGAAGTGCTTTAATTAGTGTAGCGCAAATTTAAGAAAAACTGTGGTCTTATAGAGTAGGGTAATAGGTTACTGATGTCCAATTATAGTATAAGGTGTTAGCATTTAGGTCGGGGAAGTAGTGAGGGGAGGTTTTGTTTTGTTGCATTCAATAATAAAGCCCAGCACTTTTAATAGCGCTGGGCTTCTGAACAATCTACCGTCATTGTTAATGTTTGAATTCAGAGATGGTCTTTTCAATGATGTCACAACACTCGTGGATTTGTTCTTCTGTGATAACCAAAGGCGGGGCAAATCTGATAATGTTTCCATGAGTAGGCTTAGCCAATAGTCCATTCTCTTTAAGGGCAAGGCAAATGTTCCAGGCCGTTTCGCTATCTTCTGAGTCGTTAATGACAACTGCATTTAATAGACCTTTTCCTCTAACAAGTTTTACAAATGGAGACTTATCCACCAACTTTTGGATTCTAGCTCTGAATAATTCACCTAGTTTTTCCGCATTTTCAGCTAGCCTTTCATCTTTGACCACATTCAATGCAGTCATGGCGACCTTGGCTCCCAATGGGTTTCCTCCAAATGTTGACCCGTGTTGGCCTGGCAAAATCACTTCCATTATCTTGTCATCAGCCAATACTGCTGAGACTGGATAGAAGCCTCCTGAGATAGCTTTTCCTAAAATCAACATGTCAGGTTTTACTTCTTCATGATCGCAGGCAAGTATTTTGCCGGTTCTGGCTATTCCTGTCTGGATTTCGTCAGCTATAAATAAAACACCGTGCTTTTTACATATCCTAGAAACTTCTTTTAGATAACCATCTTTGGGGACGTATACACCGGCTTCTCCTTGAATGGGTTCAACCAAGTAGCCAATGATATTGTCATGTGTTTTGAGTACTTCCTCAAGTGCTTCGGTATCATCGTAAGGAATTGAAATAAAGCCAGGGGTATATGGTCCAAAATTCTTTCTTGCATTTTCGTCATTGGAAAAGGAAATGACAGTGGTGGTTCTTCCGTGAAAATTGTTTTCAGCTACGATGATGGTTCCTTGGTTTTCAGGGATTCCTTTCTTCTCATAGCCCCATTTTCTTGCGATTTTAATAGCTGTTTCGACACCTTCCGCACCGGTGTTCATGGGCAATACTTTGTCATAGCCGAAGTATTCGCTGAGGAACTTTTCAAATGGCCCAAGTACATCATTGTGGAATGCCCTGGAAGTAAGGGTGAGAGTTCCTGCCTGTTCTACCAATGTTTCCATTATCCTTGGGTGGCAGTGACCTTGGTTGACAGCTGAGTATGAAGATAAAAAGTCGTAATATTTTTTTCCTTCTACATCCCACATGTATACCCCCTCTCCTTTAGATAATACTACAGGCAGTGGGTGGTAATTGTGAGCACCGTACTTGTTTTCTAAATCGATAGCTTGTTTGCTGGATGTAATGGATTCAATCATAACCTTAATTTTTTTGTTGTATATTTGGGTTTTCTTATATAATCAAATATAGGAAAAGCCTTTAGATATAAGAAGTGGAGCAAAAAAGTTGCCATAGTGCCATTTCAGATCAATAGATTGAAAGGAATATGGTAAGTTCAATGAATAGCAATCATTTAGCGAATAATTTTTGGCAGCTCTTTTGGTTATTCCCGAAAACTTCCGATATTTGCAAACTCAATTAGAAAAACGTCTTAAAAATTACGATCATATATCATGGCAAAAGTTTGTGACATCACCGGTAAAAGACCTCGAGTAGGTAATAATGTATCGCACGCGAACAACAAGACCAAGCGTAAGTTTTATCCTAACTTGCACAAGAAAAGTTTCTACGTGCCAGAAGAGGATGCTTGGATCACGTTGAAGGTTTCTTCAAAAGCATTGAGAACTATCAATAAGAAAGGCATCAGCGCTGTTTTGAAAGAAGCTCAGGCAGAAGGACACATTATCATTAAATAATCATTTCCGAATCAATAAATAGATAGAGCGATGGCTAAGAAAGGAAACAGAGTTCAAGTGATTTTGGAATGTACAGAGCACAAAACAAGTGGTGTTCCAGGCACTTCAAGATATATCACAACTAAAAACCGTAAGAACACTACTGAGAGATTGGAACTTAAGAAATATAACCCAATCCTTAAGAAAGTAACGGTTCATAAAGAAATTAAATAATTTTGAGGAACTGTTAGGCCTTAGGCTTGACAATAAAACCTAAAAGATATGGCTAAGAAAGTAGTAGCAACCCTGAAAAAAGAAGGTGGTGTAACATACGCAAAGGTGATCAAGGCAGTTAAGTCTGAGAAAACCGGAGCATACACTTTCAGAGAAGAGATGGTACCCACCACTGAGGTGAAGGATACCCTTGCAAAATAATTGCCTTGCTTTAATCGTAATGCAAAAAGGATAATCCCTCTCGATTGAATTCGGGAGGGATTTTATGATTATATTCAGGTCTAATTTGTTAAAGACTATGGGAATTTTTGGATTTTTTTCTAAAGATAAAAAGGAGAGCCTGGACAAAGGCCTTCAAAAAACCAGTGAAAATCTCTTTTCAAAACTGGGCAAAGCTGTTATTGGTAAGTCCAAAGTAGATGATGAGGTACTGGATGAGCTGGAAGAGGTGCTGATCACATCTGATGTGGGTGTAGACACAACTATCAAAGTCATCCAACGAATAGAGGAGCGAGTGGCAAGAGATAAGTATGTCAATACTGCTGAGCTGGATAAAATTTTAAGGGAGGAAATCGTAGGTTTGCTTGAGGAAAGTAACTTAGAGGACCTTACCAATTTTGAATTACCCAAAGATAAAAAGCCTTATGTGATCATGGTGGTGGGGGTGAACGGTGTGGGGAAAACCACCACTATCGGTAAGTTGGCGCACCAGTTTAAGTCTGCAGGGAAATCAGTCGTGCTAGGTGCTGCGGATACTTTCCGCGCTGCTGCGGTGGATCAATTGATCTTGTGGGGTGAAAGAGTTGGTGTTCCAGTTATTTCCCATGGGATGAATGCAGACCCTGCTTCTGTTGCGTTTGACACGGTCAAGAAAGCAGTAGAAATGGAGGCGGATGTGGTGATCGTGGATACAGCAGGAAGGCTTCATACCAAGGTGAATTTGATGAATGAGTTGAGCAAGATCAAGAGAGTAATGCAAAAGTTCATTGATGATGCCCCTCATGAAATTTTATTGGTGTTGGACGGATCGACGGGACAAAATGCCTTTATCCAAGCCAAAGAGTTTACCAAGGCTACCGAGATCAATGCTCTGGCCATTACCAAATTAGACGGTACTGCCAAAGGAGGTGTTGTTATTGGAATTTCAGATCAGTTCAAAATTCCAGTAAAGTATATTGGGGTCGGTGAAAAAATGACTGATCTACAGATTTTTAATCGAACAGAGTTTGTAGATTCCTTGTTCAAACAAAAACAGTAAAAGTAAACCTACGTTATAGATGAAATCCTCGGAGTATCCGCTTCGGGGATTTTTTTTGAACTGGATTTTTCTTTGTAATATTTTAAGGATTTCATAGATTCGGTTGCTTACTAATGTTTTCGTTTATGTTTCACCGTTTAGCCTGTTCTATTTTTCTAATCCTAACATTTTTAATGTCCTGCGGAAAAAAAAGTGAAGGTCTTTCCCATCTGCAGGAAAATAATTTTGAATTGGAGTTGTTTGACTCTATTGTGGTGGATTACATCGGCAAACTGGCATTGCAAGATGTTTCTCCGAACGGAAGGTGTTTTTTGGCGTATGATCAGGTCGCTTCAAAGTTTGTGACTTTTTCAGATCAAGGCCAGGTCATTGGAATGTTTGTTCTGAAAGGGGAAGGTCCTGGGAAATATGGAAATTACCATACAGGAAAGCCCGTTTTTATAGATAATGAGTCTTTTTTATTGAGCTCAAATAAAGGTCAGTTTCAATACAGTTTAAAAGGTGATCTGCTTCATCACTTTGAGCCAGACTTTGAAGCTTCTTACCGTTTTATCGTTCCATCGGCCAAAAATACAGTGGCGATGAAGAAAGGGTTTGTCTCGATACTGCAGGGCCGGTACAATGACCTGGGAGTGTCCATTGAACACCAACTTAAGTCCAGACAGTTGGAGTACTTGGATATTTCATCAGGGAAGTTTATTCCGATTGTGCCATTTCCTGCCAAAAGCAAGTTTTCCAGTGATCAGCTATTGTTTCATGATGTTTATGTCAGGCCTATTTTGGCAAGTGAAGAAGATATGCTTTTCGTCACATTTAGTAATGAGTCAAGATTATATGGGTATAAGGAAGGTGAATGGGAAGAACCTGCTTGGTCCGTTGATTTGCCTATTGAGAATTTTGTGGAGGCAAAAGGAATTGAGGCCGACAAGACAGACTTCGAATTTGACATAACCCAGTTTTATTTCGGAGGGATTCAGTCGTTAGATGTTTTGACAGACAGTTTGTTCCTTATAAAATATTCAGAAGGGTTGCCATTGGATGAAGTGAAATCGTTGCAAGAACAGCATAAGGATGAAATGGAAGTGTTTTTTCAGAAAATTGCTCAACTGAATAAAACCCATTTTCAAGTCTTAGAGGGAAACAAGTTCAGTCACGATATTCAAGTTCCTGATCCCTTGGGAGTGTTGTCTTTGGTACAAGAACGGCAGTATTTGTGGTTTGATCTGGACTACGAACAAAAAGAGAATGATTACAGTGTTTTTTATAAATGTAAATTAATTGAAATATGATTATTCAAAGTTTTTTAAGTGCAATGGCAATTATAAGAAGTGTGTCAAGATTAAGTTCAATGGTTCTTTTTGGTACACTTGGGGTATGGGGGATGAATTCTTGTAAGCAAAAAGTAGAAGATGTAGCTTTGACTGAAGGGGCAGAGAAGCGTTATCATTTGGAAATTGTGGACTCTATTCGTTTAGATTATCGAGGGGAGCTTGAAATTACCGACATTGATGTAATGAGTGGAGAAATTCTTGGTTTTAACTTTAAAACTGAAGAACTGATTATTTTTGATCAATCTGGTGAAATTCATGAGTTGTACTCAAGGGGAGGGGATAATCCACATCCCATCAACAGCCCAGTTTCTTTAGGGTTTTATGAAGAGGGAAAGCTATTGGTGGCCAATAACTTTGGAAAACTATCAGTCTTTGAAAAAAATGGGACGCATGTTAAAGATATTGCTCTTCCATTTACAATTGAGTTTCATAATTGGAATCAAAAGAAGAAAATTTTTAAGGTTTCAGATGATCTTTTATTAGGTCAAATCTCAGGAGGACGAAGTGAGGAATACAGGGAATACTACTTGGATTTTATTGACTTAAAAAATGGGAATTTAAACCCCGTTCTTCCAATTCCTCAGTCCAGTAAGTATAAAGTAGATCAATATTTTGGTCCTCTTTATCCAAATGTCACTAGAAATGATAATTTTATTTATTTGCTATTGGGAAATGAGCCGGTATTATATGTTTATGAAATTAAGGGAAAGACCCTGTCTTTTGTGGAATCTGTCAGTTTTGGAAGCGATAAGTTTGTAAGTGCCATTCCTTCAGAAAGTCAAAAATCCTTCGATTGGGATAGTAATTATAAAGAAATGCGCCCTGGAGATGTGCAGTTCTCAGACAGCTTCGGAAATAATATTATTGTGGTTTATAGAAATGGTATTAGAAATACAGAATATAATGAGGAATTAGTAAATGATCCTTTAAAGTCTCGAGAGGTAAATCCCTATTATATTGCAGTATTGGATAAGGAGCATAATTTGGTTGATAAGAGTGTTGCACTGCCTTTAGAGGCTAAAATGATCAAAGCTGTGATGCCAGATGGAAAAATAATGGCTTCGAAGAATAAATATTACTTTGGTCAAGAAGAGGATTTTGAGACTTTTTATTTGTTGGAACTGATAGAAGAATGAATCGAAATATACAGCAAATAAAAAGACGCTGATTCCCATCAGCGCCTCTTTAAAAAGTAAAGCAAGGAGTTGAAAAAATTATCGTTTGCTGTACGAGTACCAAAAGTAGATATTTATTTACCTACGCTAGAAAATGTGTCGTTATGAATAGTTTAAATCCAAGGCATACAATTAATATTTATTTAATATGAAAAATGGAGCACCCCGTGTGCTCCATTTATAGTTTTAGAAAATAGATGTTTTTCAACTTTTTACTAGATTTTAGTGAAATATAGGAGGTTTTATCGGAGGTAAAGAGTTTCGGCAAGATTTGAATAAATGAATATTGTCGCTTGATGTGTATTTTTAATTCGGAAGAATTTTGAAAGAAACAATATCATGAAATAGTAGTGGTCTAGAAATAAAAATGCCTAAATTACGGTTGGTAATTCGATTAAGCACTTAACCCAACAGTTTATAACCAATGGAAAAATCAAAAAAATCGGAAGAGAATAACTCGCGTAGAAATTTCATTAAAAATGCCGCTTTGGCATCTTCAGTTTTAATTGTACCGAGACATGTCTTGGGAGGCGTGGGTTTCACCGCTCCGAGTGATCAGTTGAATATCGCAGCTATTGGTGCAGGTGGAAAAGGCGCCAGTGATATCAAAAATGCTTCGGTTAATGGCCGCGAGCGCGTAGTGGCACTTTGTGATGTGGATTTTTCAGGATCTGCTTCACAGTCGGTGAAGAATTTCCCTAATGCCAAATTGTATGCGGATTACAGGGAGATGCTGGATAACGAAAAGGATATTGATGCGGTGACCATTTCTACCCCTGATCATGTTCATGGTCCAGCGGCTAAGTATGCCATGGAGAGAGGTGTGCATTGTTATGTACAGAAGCCCATGACCCATAATATCCGTGAGGCCAGAATGCTTACGCAGATGGCTAGGGATGAAAAAATCGTTACCCAAATGGGGAACCAAGGGGGTTCGAATCCTTATCTACAAATCGTACAGGACTGGATTGATTCAGGAAAGATAGGTTCCGTATCCAAGGTACAGATATGGACCAACCGTCCGGTATGGCCACAAGGTAATGCTTTTCCTGAACCAGCACCTAGTAAAAAGCCTGATGATTTGGCTTGGGATCTTTGGTTAGGCCCCTCTAAGAAGATTCCTTATACGCCTAATATCCATCCATTCAACTGGAGAGGTTGGTGGGAATATGGCACAGGTGCCCTTGGGGATGTAGGATGTCACTTGGTGGATATTCCTTTCCGTACATTGGGATTACATTATCCAAAAGATGCAGAATGTAGTGTGGGCGCAGTTTACAGCCAAATGTGGACGCCTGATTATCATCCTGAAGGTTGTCCTGCGTCGTCTTTCATTACCCTTCACTTTGATGCTACAGAAAAGAGCAAGTCACCAATTGAGATGACTTGGAGTGATGGAGGTATCCGTCCAGCTCACCCTGATATTATCCCGGCAGATCATGATATCGGAGGGGCTGAAAGTGCAAACGGCGTTCTGATCATAGGAGATAAAGGAATTATTTCAACCAATATCAATGACAGTTCACCTCTAATGCCGAAGCTGTATTATAATGATGGTACCACGGAGTTTGGTCCACAAACTGAGGACTTCCCAGAACCGGAATATGGTCATCAACGCAAGTGGGTGGATGCCTGTAAAGCAGGTTTTGGAAGTAAGGAGCATAGAGAACTTACCTCATCATTTGATTATGCCGGCCCTATGACGGAGACGGTATTAATGGGGAACTTGGCTATCCGTAGTTATATGCTTAGGAAAGAAAATGCTAAAGGCAGAACGGAATATTATGGCAGAAAGAAATTGCTTTGGGATGGTGAAAAAATGAGAATCACCAATTTGGAAGAAGCCAATCAGTTTGTAGGTAGAGAATACCGTCAAGGCTGGGAAGTATAATTGCTTCAAGTACCGAAAATATGATCAAACAGGTCATGGCACTAAGTCATGGCCTGTTTTGTTTTTTATGAGGCTTAAGAGGATGGTGTTGATGCAATGGGGTCAAGTAATACTTAAATGGCAACACATCATGCGTATTGTTTAACTTTTTGTACTTTTGCAGGAAAGCAGAAAAGATTTGAAGGCGAGAACGTTAAAAAAAGATAAGGTGAATATCATCACCATGGGGTGCTCCAAAAATTTGGTGGATTCAGAAGTGATGCTCACACAGTTGAAGGGGAATGGGATAGCGGTGTCTCATGAGTCTCAGCAGAAAGATAATAATATCGTTATCATTAATACTTGTGGGTTTATAGATAATGCCAAGCAGGAGTCTGTAGACACCATATTGCAATATGTGGATGCCAAGGAAAAAGGCTTGGTCGAGAAGGTTTATGTGACAGGTTGCCTATCCCAAAGATATAAGGATGACCTGGAGAAGGAAATTCCTCAAGTGGATGCTTTCTTTGGTACCAGAGACCTTCCAGCACTTTTGAAAAAATTCAAAGCGGATTACAAGCATGAATTGGTTGGAGAACGTTTGTTGACACATCCTTCCCATTACGCTTACATGAAGATTTCTGAAGGCTGCGACAGGCCATGTTCTTTTTGTGCTATACCCTTGATGCGCGGTGGCCATGTTTCTAAGCCAATTGAAGAGTTGGTCAAAGAAGCTGAGCACAAGGCTGCCAATGGTACTAAGGAGTTGTTATTGATTGCCCAAGACTCCACTTACTATGGGTTGGACCTCTATAAAAAGAGGCGTCTGGCAGATTTGATGACATCCTTGGCCGATGTCAATGGAATTGATTGGGTGAGACTGCACTATGCTTACCCAACAGGTTTCCCAATGGACGTCATTGATGTGATGGCGGACCATCCTAATATATGTAACTATTTGGATATTCCTCTTCAACATGGTTCCAGCGAAGTGTTAAAGGTAATGAGGAGAGGCACGAGCAGGGAGAAACAGGAAGAATTGATCCATCGTATTAGGGAGAAGATTCCAGGTATTGCCATCAGGACAACCTTGATAGCAGGGCACCCAGGTGAAGGAGAAAAAGAGTTTCAAGAGATGGTGGACTTTGTGGAAAGAATGAAGTTTGAGCGTTTAGGGGTGTTTACTTATAGCCACGAAGAAGATACCCATGCATTTTCCATGAAGGATGATGTCCCACAGGAAGAGAAGCAAGCAAGAGCAAATCACTTGATGGAGGTCCAGGAGCAGATTTCTTTTGATCTTAATCAGGAAAAAGTCGGAAAAAACTTTAAGGTACTAGTAGACAAAAAAGAGAATGGGTACTTTGTGGGGAGAACTGAGTATGATTCTGTGGAAGTCGACAATGAAGTGTTGATTGATGCTTCAAAGCACTATTGCCGAATAGGTGATTTTGTGGATGTCAAGATAAAGGAGGCTACTGAATTTGACCTTTATGGAGATGTGATTAACTAAAATTATGATATTATAGACCAAAGCAAGAAGGCCGGTTCATTGAATTGGCCTTCATGTTTTTTGATTATAACCTCATATTTTAAATAGATTTCCTTATATTAAAGTTATTGCTTTGGGAAAAAGTATATAAATCGATTTATGTTTGGTTCCCAAGTTTACCCCAAATAACCTGAAGTCCTTAAAGGTCTTTGGGCTGAAAATAGTTTTGATAAAAGGATTAGCAAATATGAAAAAGCTAGTAGCTTATCACTTAGTGACTATTTTGCCCATGATGATTGTGATGCAACTGTTCCTATATGATTATATAGGTTGGGGCAATTTTTTTGTTTTGTTTGTACTTTACTTTTTTGTTTACCGTCCTGTCTGGGATTATCGTAGACTGAAATCCAAAGGCTTGGTGAACCGTGAAGAGTTTGTTAAGTCTTGGGGTTTTATACGTTTTAAATACGTGCAGGAGCTGATGTTTAAGAAATAATTGCATATCGGAAGAGCTTAAGTACAGGCTTCTTTTTCTTTCCCTTCAAACTCCCTATTTTTAGCCTTTCAAAAAAACACCCATTACCATGAAGTTATTGGAGGTGACCAACCCTGCTCTTGCCAAGGAGTTTTTGGATATGGCAGTAAGGTTATATAAAAACGAAAAGAATTGGATTCAACCCATTGATACCGATATTGAAAGTTTGTTCCATGAAGAAACCAATAAGCTCTTCAGAAAAGGAGCCAAAGCAAAACGTTGGTTGCTAAAAAATGAAAAAGGAGAGACTATAGGCAGAATCGCGGCTTTCACCAATCCAAAATGGAAAGATAAGCAACCTACTGGTGGTATGGGCTTTTTTGAATGTATTGATGATCAGGAAGCGGCATTCCTTCTGTTTGATACCGCTAAGTCTTGGTTAGAAGAGCAGGGTATGGAGGCGATGGATGGCCCTGTGAACTTTGGTGAGCGGGACAAATGGTGGGGATTGTTAGTGGATGGTTTTTCTCCTGCCAATTATAATATGCCCTGGAACTTTGCGTATTACCAGCAGTTCTTTGAGGAGTATGGTTTTAAGGTATACTTTAAGCAGTATACTTATATGAGGCCAGTAAAAGGTGTTGACTTTGATCCGAAATTTCACAAGAGAGCAGCCATTACCATAGATGATCCCGATTATAATTACAGGTATCTGAAAGGTAAAGAGTTGAAAGAGAAATTTCCCGAGTATTTTGTTACTGTCTATAACAAAGCTTGGGCGAGACATATGGGCAAAACCATGTCCATCAAAGAGGCTCAGTTGATGTTGAAAAAACTAAAACCTGTTTTGGATGAAAAGTTGATTTACTTTGGTTTTTATAAAAATGAACCAATTAGTTTTTTTATTTCCATACCTGAACTTAATCAGATATTCAAGCATGTGAATGGTAAATTGGACTGGATTGGTAAACTCAAATTTCTGTACCATAAGCTATTCAATCCGCCTAATAAGATGCTAGGCTTGGTTTTCGGGGTGGTGCCTGATCATCAAGGTAAGGGGGTAGAAAGTGCTATGGTGAAAAAGTACAATGATATGTCGGGTCAGCCCTCCTTTCCTTATGAAACCATAGAGATGAACTGGATCGGGGACTTTAGCCCGAAGATGATGCGTGTTTGTGAGCAATTGAATGCAGTAATATATAAGACGCATCATACCTATAGGTATTTGTTTGATAGGGAAAAACCCTTTGAGCGTCATAAGATTTTTGAATAGGAATTGTAAATGGCCGTAAGGCTTTGATAGCATAAAATATGAATAAGAAGTATAATGTAGTCGGTATGGGCAATGCCCTAGTGGATATGGAGTTTCAGGTTTCTGACGCCTTTTTATCAGCTAATGGTGTGGAAAAAGGCCTGATGACTTTAGTGGATGAGGAAAGGCAAAATGAGCTGATGAAGGTGATTGATACAGCTGAGGCCAAGAAACAATGTGGAGGATCTGCAGCTAATTCCATCATTGCTGTAAGTCAGTTTGGGGGAAGCTCATACTATAATTGTAAGGTTGCCAATGATACATTGGGTAAGTTTTTTGTGGAGGATTTAAAAGCTTCTGGAGTAGACCATAATCTCAATGTGGAGGCTTTGGAAGAGGGAATTACAGGGAAATGCCTGGTAATGGTAACTGATGATGCAGAAAGAACCATGAATACCTTTTTGGGCATTACCCAAGAATTTTCCACCAAGGATATCAATGAAGCGATAATCAATGATGCCGAATACCTCTATATAGAAGGGTATTTGGTAACTTCTCCCAATGGTAAAGCTGCCATGAAGCAAGCCAAGAAGCTGGCTGAACAGTCGGGAACAAAAGTTGCTTTAACTTTCTCTGATCCAGCTATGGTAAAGTACTTCAAAGAAGGATTTGATGAAGTGATCGGTGCAAGCGTGGATCTTTTATTTGCCAATGAAGAAGAGGCAATGCTTTATACTGGAAAGGATAATCTTCAAGAAGCTAGAGAAGAGTTGAAAAAAGTTGCCAAGCATTTTGTGATTACCCAAGGTAAGAATGGTGCGATGATTTATGATGGAGATACGTTTATAGATATTGAACCTTATAAAACAGAAGCAGTGGATAGCAATGGAGCTGGGGATATGTTTGCAGGTGCATTTTTATATGGCATCACCAATGGACATTCCTACGCGTCAAGTGGCAAACTGGCCAGCCTAGCATCTTCAAGGATTGTGAGCCAGTTTGGGCCAAGATTGGAGTGGCATGAAGCCAAAGAGGTGTTGGAAAAACTGAAACCGGAATTATAGATTATAATTAAAGGGCGACCAGAATGGTTGCCCTTTAATATTTTACTCCAAGCTCAAATGCCATGGCGACCAGCTCACTGATTTTGTTGCATTTCAATTTTTTGAAGATATTTTTCTTGTGTTTTTTGACTGTTTCTTCAGAGATAAATAGCGCATGAGCCGTTTCGTTGGCACTCAATCCCTCAATCAACTTCATGAAAACTTCCATTTCTCTTTTGGTCAGTGATTCTAATAATAGGATTGGAGCGTCTGTTTCAGGAGAAAAGTTCTCATGAGGAGTGATGATGGAAATGGCATGAAGAGGTTTTCCGGTTTTGGATCTTGTGACCGTTTGGGTTATGCCGACCATTAATCTCCAGTTTCCACTTGCATCTTTTAGCTTGTAAGTAAGGTTAAGAAATTTCTCCTTGTCTTCATTGAAAAATGTAAGGGATCTAAATAGCGTTGGATAGTAGGAGGGGTGAATTGTTTTGAGATAATAGATATAATCCATTCCTTTCAGAAAATTATTTTCAAAACCATAGAAAGTTTTACAGGCGTTGTTGATAAATACAGGCCTGTAATTGCCAATGTCATGAAGGGTGATCAGTTGGTCGCTTAGATTGCACCATTGCTCAAAAGCATCGAAATCAATGCTGTTTTTGAGCAGGATATTTCTATCCTTTAATTCTTTAATCAGTTCCTCAAGCTTGAGATGGAGCATGCGTTTTTCATATTAAACCAAAATATAGCAGTTTAACAGCTGAAAAACTAAAAGGGTAAGAGATTACAATGTGTTTTATGATGTCAGAATAGTGGGTTATTTATGAGTAATGATATTTCTAAATTGGCTAGTTCTGGTAATAAATCTATCGCGAAGATGAAATTGAATCTTTTAATTTTAAGCCATATGGATTTTCTGAAGAAGTTCTTGGCTTGGAGAATGGACATTCTTATTTGGCCTTTGAAATAGGTAAAGGAGCTGATATTAGAATTGATTTTTTTATGGGTTATTTTCCCAACCTTTTCCATTATGGCGGTTGCGATCATCCGATAAGATTCCCGGTTGAATTGCCCTATTGAATTAGAAAATTGGCTCGGCTTGGAAATGATTTTCCTCATGTCCAATAAATAGGAATTAGGACTTTCCTTGATGAATTTGTCTAGGACCTGATTCATTTCTTTTGCTCTTAGTGAAGAGTTTTGAGAAAGGGATTTGGGGTGGGTAACTTCACTGCTATTAATAAAAATAATTGGAATGTGATTTGGAATATTTTGTCTTATTTTAATCAGGTTTTCATAAAAAACTTCAGGAGCAATCAATCCAATATCGATGAAGGCTTCACTGAACTGCTTAAGGGTACTTTTATTAATTTTATTTAGTCCTCTAGCCTTCAATTTTTGAAGTATGTAGGGATGTTTTTCTGCCTTGGTCAAAACTTCATTGTCTGTTCCAAGTGGTAATTGGTAGTTTAATTGCCGATGTCGGTAGACCTGTTGAATGTAATCGGTTTGTAGGTTATAGACCAAACAATCATAGTTCCCTTCGAAAACCACACTTTCAAAATAAGCTTTATCCAGAAAAGGAATGAAATGAGATTGGCAGATCTCAGCAATCAACCCCTTAGAGAGTTCTAGTTGATTGACAAGTGTTTGGGTGTGGGTTTGGTAAATCGGGAGATTGTTAGTGACATAATTGGTTTCTTGTTTTACATTGATTCCACTGTTTGAGAGGTAGAATAAAGTTTGTTTGAAATCACATGTTCCTCTGTACAGAATTCGAATTAGCTGTGAATTACTTTGTTTAATGGGGGCGAAAGGCTTTTGGATGTTGCTTTCTATTTCTGTTATCCAATTTGGTGTCGAGTCGTCTAGGTTCTCTGCTACTTCAGGGATTGTTTTGAGTATTGGAAAATCTAATTTAGCAAATAGGTATTGCGGAATACCAAGGTTTAGGATTCGGCATGAAAACACAAAATGGACCAATTGATGATTGATTCTATGATAAGCATAGAAGCCCACTAAACCATAGTCTCCAAAATTGTCCACTACTTTCACCAAGGCACAGTTAAGGTTTGGGTCGGTGATTAGTTTTTGGATTTCATCTTGGCTAAGTCGTTTTTTAGTGAAGTTGAGTTGATTGGTACGGTCAAGCAATTCATGAATTCTGTCCAGGTGATTTTCAAGTTTGGTAATCAAGAGGACCTTAATATTAGAGGCCTTTAAGAAATCAATATTGCTATCATGTTTGCGACTAGCCTCAAACTTTTTTTCTAATACTTTGTATTGGTTAAGCCTTGAAAGATTCATGTCATCTTTACCGGCAAATGCTTCATGAAGCAGTATTTCATCAATAAACTCAGGTAGGTGGACATGAATGTTTGGATTATAATATTTTGCTTCTTCTAGGTTGGAATGGTTGTCATCCAAAAACATGACATTGTTGTCTCGCAATTGACACTTTGTAATGAGCTCCTTGATCAATGTTCCTTTTGGACTCCATGCGATTGAGGGAAATACAAAATAATCCCAAATTCCCAGCTCTTCTAATTTTTGCTTGGCTTGATCATAGTTGTTTTTAGAAACAATACTATTGAGTATTCCTCTTTTAGATAAGGTCTTTACAAGTTCGATGTTTTTTTCATTAGGCCTGATTCCTTCTTCACTTAGGGTGCCATGCCAAAAAGTTTCATCTAAATCCCATATGACCAATTTGATCTTTTCGACCTTTGGCGCTACAGTATTCATGTTTATTTGGGTTTAAGTTAATTATCTTTCAAAAAGGGTTGGTTTTTATATTAATATAGTGAAAAACATTTTTAAAAACCATTACAAATATATAAAAAAGTATTTTGAAATATTAATAATGTATTTTATAAAAATAGTGGTTCTTTAATTTGACATGAAAAACTATCGGAAAATAAAGTCAAATATCGAGAAATTAGGATAATAGAAATATTTAATTTGGATTAAATGAATAGTATTTGAGTTGATAATTTATTTTTCAACAAGCTCTTTTTATGCTTATGTAGGAATAATATAGCAAATGAATCTTGCTTGATTAAGAACGAACTTTATAAAAGTAGATTTGGTTTAAACAAAATAAATCTTCCCAATTAGCTTAAAATGAGGTGGGTGTAAAAAGTGTTTGAACACAGTTGCCTCATGTAAGAAAGAAGATTTGGTAAAGATAATTTAAATATATCTACTCTTGACTGAGAAATTATCTTTACGTAGATTTGACGCCGGATGATAAAATTTGTAATCAGATTCCTTCTATCGCTTTGTATTCTGCTCTCTAGTGGATACAGTCAGCTGTATGCTCATCACATACAGGAAGGGATAATTCATGCCGCAGAAGGTGCTTTTGGAGAACTGGATCAGTCCCAAATTAGTGCTGAAATGAGCCATGAGTCTTTTATCATCAAAAAGTCTTTAACAGACAAAACGAAGGACTATGGTCTGGATGTTTTGGAAATTGAAGAAAAGGATGATGAATTCACTGTTTCAAATAAATATTTAGCAGATAGCAGCTACTTTACTGCTATTTTTTATGCGTTCTCTTCTGGATATTTAATCCAATCCATTACCAATGGCTTACACATCAGTAAGCATCTTTTTAATAACTCATCATATAGGATACACCTTGTTTTGCAAGTGTTTGTCATATGATATGAATTTCCCAAGGTGATCATATCACCCCATCCCCTTTAATTACTTATTGATTACCCCAAAATCACCTGGCATCAGTGGCTTTTGTATGCGCTGAATGTCATTGTGTGCCGTATTTGCGCACACCCAATTTCGAAATTAATCAACAAAAACCTTATCGTTTTTAAACCAAATTATTATGAAGAGAACGCTCATGTTTATGAGTTTGGGTGCCTTATTGTGGCATACAAGCTGTTCAACAAAAGGTGAAGCAAAGCACGAAGAAGAGACAGAGTTTCTGGTAACCAGTCCTATTAAAATGGACACCACCCTTACTGAAGACTATGTCTGTCAAATTCACTCTATTAGTCATATCGAGCTACGGGCTCAAGAAAGAGGTTACTTGGAAGACATCCTAGTGGATGAAGGCCAGTTTGTGAAAAAGGGGCAACTGTTATTCCGTATCATGCCAAAACTTTACGAAGCTGAGCTTAAAAGAGCCAAAGCAGAAGTAGAGTTTGCTGAGATCGAATATCAAAATACCAAGTCCCTTGCAGACAAGGATGTGGTGGCTCCTAATGAGTTGGCCATGGCCAAAGCCAAATTGGATAAAGCCAAAGCAGAGGAAGCATTGGCCGAAGTTCATTTACAGTTTACTGAAATCCGAGCTCCTTTTGACGGGATTATTGACCGTTTCCATGTGCGGTTAGGGAGCTTAATTGATGAGGGAGAATTGCTGACTCACTTATCGGATAACAGTAAAATGTGGGTTTATTACAATGTGCCTGAAGCAGAGTATTTAGATTATATGAGCAACGTCAAAAAGGACAGTACCACGAATGTAAGCCTTTTGATGGCCAATAATAAGGTGTTTGAATACCCAGGAAAAGTAGAGACCATTGAGGCAGACTTCAATCATGAGACTGGTAATATCCCTTTTAGAGCAACATTTCCTAACCCCAATGGGCTTTTGAGACATGGGGAGACAGGGAGTATCTTGATGGGAGTGGCTTTTAAAGATGCCATGATCATTCCTCAAAAAGCAACTTTTGAAGTACTGGATAAGAACTATGTCTATGTGCTAGATGAAGAAAATGTACTTCATTCCAGAGCGATCACCATTGCAGCTGAAATGCCACATATCTACATTATTCAAGATGGCTTAGAAGTAAATGACAAGATCTTGTTGGACGGTTTACGGCTGGTTAGAGAGAATGACGAAATCAAGTACGAATTCGTGGATCCCAAAACTGCATTGTCAGAATTGGATCTGTATGCGGAATAATCGGACACCCTAAAACAAACAGAAGCAATGTTTAAAAAATTTATTCATAGGCCTGTATTTGCTATAGTCATTTCGGTCATCATCGTTTTTGTGGGAGGGTTGTCGATTAAGCAATTGCCGATCTCTCAGTTCCCGCAAATTGCACCTACTACTGTAAATATATTCATCGCTTATCCCGGAGCCAGTGCCGATGTACTGGTGAAATCTACATTGATCACTTTGGAAAATTCCATCAATGGTGTTCAAGGGATGCGGTACATGGCAACGGATGCCACCAGTGCTGGTGAGGCTACGTTACGTGTTATTTTTGAACCTGGAACAGATCCTAACCAAGCCGTAATACGGGTAAAGACCAGGGTTGACCAGGTCATGCCCCTCTTACCGGAACTGGTCCAGCGAGAGGGGGTAGTAATTACGCCTATCCAGCCAAGTATGTTGATGTATGTCAACCTCTATGCAAAGGATAAGAGCATGGATGAGAAATTCCTGTACAACTACGCCAATGTGAAAATGATCCCGGAAATCAACCGGATCAAAGGTGTGGCCAGAGCACAGATATTGGGTAGCCGTAGATATGCCATGAGGGTTTGGTTGAACCCTGACCGCATGAGAGCTTATGATATTTCCATTGATGAAGTAATGGAAGCTTTGCAGGAGCAAAGTATAGTGGGGCGTCCCGGTCGTTTGGGTAGAAGTTCCGGGATTGAAGCGCAATCATTGGAATATGTGTTGACCTATAAAGGCAGGTATAATGAGCCGGAGCAATATGAAAATGTCATTATTCGGGCCAATGCAGAAGGGGAAAGTATTCACCTCAAGGATATTGGTAAAGTGGAGTTGGGTAGTGAGTTCTTCGATATTTACTCCAACCTTGATGGTCACCCGTCAGCAGCCATTGTATTGAAGCAAAACTATGGCAGTAATGCCAGTGATGTAATTGAAGAAGTGAAGAATAAGGTGGAAGAAATGAAAGCTTCATTTCCTCCTGGGATGGATTACAAAATCAGTTATGACGTGTCTAAATTTCTGGATGCTTCCATTGAGCAAGTGATTCATACTTTGCGGGATGCCTTTATTTTGGTAGCCTTGGTAGTATTCATATTCCTTGGAGATTGGCGATCGACATTGATTCCTATTCTGGCGGTGCCCGTCTCCCTGATCGGGGCATTCTTTGTGATCCAATTCTTTGGGCTTTCGATCAACCTGGTGACACTCTTTGCTTTGGTGCTTGCAATTGGTATTGTGGTCGATGATGCGATTGTGGTGGTGGAGGCTGTCCATGCCAAGATGGAGGAATTCCCTCATCTAACCCCTTACCAAGCTGTAAAAAGAGTTTTGGGAGAAATCAGTGGTGCGATTATCGCGATTACCATGGTGATGGTGTCTGTATTCTTGCCGATTTCCTTTATGTCTGGGCCGGTAGGTACCTTCTATCGTCAGTTCTCTATTACGATGGCCAGTTCCATTGTGATTTCTGCATTGATTGCCTTGACACTTACGCCAGTATTGTGTGCCATGTTGCTAAAGAACCATCATGGCCATGAAAAGAAAAGCAATATCCTTACCAGATCATTGGATAAATTCAACAGTGGATTTGACAAGCTGACTGGAAAGTATGTGGGATTGCTCAAAAAGATTGTAAACAGAAGGTGGCTGACCTTTGCGATTTTGTTGGCTTTTGGCGTGGGGATCTTTTTAGAAAACCAAGTATTGCCTTCTGGATTTATTCCTAGTGAGGATCAGGGTACGATTTATGCCATTATCCAAACCCCTCCAGGTGCCACTTTGGAAAGAACCAACCAGGTTTCCCATAAGTTGCAGGAAATATGTGAGGAAATAGATGGCGTAGAATCAGTATCCTCATTGGCTGGTTATGAGATCATGACAGAGGGTAGGGGATCCAATGCAGGTACCTGTTTGATCAACCTTAAACCATGGTCTGAAAGGGAACATTCCGTGAAAGAAATCATGGAAGAACTGGAAGAAGAATCCAAAGGTCTTGGAGCAATTGTAGAATTCTTTGAGCCGCCGGCCATTCCAGGTTTCGGTTCATCAGGTGGTTTCTCTATGCGTTTGTTGGATCAGACAACCAATACTGATTATCAGGAATTTGATAAAATCAATAAAGAGTTCATGGACAATTTGGGCAAGAGAGAAGAGTTGACAGGTTTGTTTACCTTCTTTGCTGCCAACTATCCTCAGTATGAACTGGAGATTGATAATGAACTGGCCATGCAGAAAGGTGTATCTATTGGTAAAGCCATGGAGAACCTCAATATTCTGATCGGTAGTACTTATGAGCAGGGCTTCATTAAGTTTGGTCGTTTCTTTAAAGTATATGTTCAGTCTGATCCAAAATTCAGAAGGCTTCCATCGGATGTACTGAACCTCTATGTGAAGAACGATCATGGAGAGATGGTGCCATATTCTGCCTTCATGAAATTGAAGAAGACGCAAGGGCCAAACGAGGTGACCCGCTTCAATATGTACAATTCAGCAGCCATCAGAGGTTTACCAGCAAAGGGTTATACCACTGCCGATGCGATTCAGGCCATTCGGGAAGTGGCTGCTCAAACTTTGCCAAAGGATTATGACATAGCCTGGGAAGGATTGTCCTATGATGAATCCAATAGAGGAAATGAATCATTGTATGTCTTTTTGGTGGTACTTGTGTTTGTGTACTTTGTATTGGCTGCGCAGTATGAAAGTTTCATCATTCCATTGGCAGTGGTCTTCTCACTTCCAGTCGGGGTGTTCGGTTCCTTTATGCTGCTTAAACTGATGGGCTTGGATAATGATATCTATGCGCAGATTGGTCTGATCATGTTGATAGGTCTCTTGGGTAAAAATGCCGTGTTGATCGTGGAATTTGCCGTACAGAAACGACAGCAGGGTGCGAGCATCCTTGATGCTGCGATTGAAGGTGCCAAAGTCCGTTTCCGACCAATCTTGATGACTTCTTTTGCTTTTATTGCAGGCTTGATTCCGTTGATTATTGCAACTGGAGCGGGAGCCATTGGTAACCGTACGATAGGTGCCTCAGCCCTTGGAGGAATGTTGTTCGGTACAGTGTTCGGGGTAATTATTGTTCCTGGCCTGTACTATATATTCGGTAAACTGGCAGATGGCCGTCACCTGATTCAAGATGAAGATGAAGTCCCTTTAACTGAAGAATATGACCATGAAGATGCTTAATAGAATAGTAAATATATGTATGGTGGTGGCAGGATCGACTATGTTGTTGTCGGCCTGTAAAACTCCATCAGTAGTGGAAAGGGCTGCTAATACGGACGTGCCTGTGAGCTTTAATGGCTCACAGGATACGGTCAATGTTGCCAAGGTCCAATGGGCAGATTATTTTACAGACCCTCATTTGAATGCCTTGATTGATACTGCTTTGAAAAACAATCAGGAATTGAATGTGATCATGCAGGAAATTGAAATATCGAGAAATGAGGTAAGGGCCAGAAAAGGGGAGTATTTGCCTTTTGTGGACATCAAGGCCGGAGCTGGTGTAGATAAGCCAGGAAGATACACGAGCAGAGGAGCCAGCGAGGCCACCACTGAAATTGAGCCCGGTAGGGAAATGCCAGATCCTTTGCAGGATTATATGGTAGGAGCCTTTGCTACTTGGGAACTGGATGTTTGGGGCAAGCTACACAATGCCAAGCGTGCAGCAGTGGCCAGGTACCTTTCTTCAGTAGAGGGAAGGAATTTTATGGTGACCAATTTGATTGCAGAGATTGCAAATTCCTATTACGAATTACTTGCGTTGGATAATCAGTTGGAAATTGTAAAGAGGAATATTGAGATCCAGAGTAATGCGCTGGAAATTGTCAAGCTGCAGAAACAAGCCGCCCGAGTGACGGAACTGGCAGTGAGAAAGTTCCAAGCAGAAGTGTTTCATACCAAGAGTCTCCAATATGATATCCAACAGGAAATTGCTATCACAGAGAACAAAATCAATTTCTTAGTTGGTAGATATCCACAGCATATAGAAAGAAGTCCTCAGGCTTTCAGTGATTTGGTACCTAAAGCCGTTCAGGCAGGAATTCCATCACAGTTGTTGGAGAACCGCCCTGATGTAAGGCAGGCAGAAATGGAGCTGGAAGCTGCCAAACTGGATGTAAAGGTAGCCAAGGCTCGGTTTTACCCTTCCTTAGGAATTTCGGCGGGGATAGGTTTTCAGGCATTTAACCCTTCCTATTTGATCAAAACTCCAGAATCTTTGTTGTACTCCTTGGCGGGGGATTTAACCGCTCCCTTGATCAACAGAAATGCCATCAAAGCGGATTATAAAAGTGCCAATGCAAAGCAGATTCAAGCCATTTTCAATTATGAGAAAACCATCTTGAATGCTTATGTAGAAGTATCCAATCAGCTGGCTAAAATCAATAATTTAGAACAAAGTTATGATTTGAAAGCCAAGGAGGTGGAGGCACTGACCCAATCCATAGATATCTCCAATAATCTTTTCAGATCGGCTCGGGCTGATTACATGGAAGTGTTGTTGACGCAAAGAGATGCTTTGGAATCAAAATTTGAATTGGTTGAAACCAAAAGGGCGCAAATGAACGCATTGGTCAATGTCTACCAGGCTTTAGGTGGAGGTTGGAATTAATGCAATAATGCCAATGTGTTCGTAGCTGTTCAGTTCAAGATTAATTTATTATAGACTGAATAATTGATGTAAAATCCTCAAGGCCTTTGGCTTTGAGGATTTTTTTGTATTATTCTTAGTTAATTGTCGATATGGGATCAAGCATTTTTTTGGGGAGCAGAGGAAGTGTCCATAGTCATTCCCTTGATAACACTATACTTAACTACGAGTATTACATAACTCTTTTATAGTAGAAACACGGCTAATACACGGGTTAAACACGAGTTAAACACGGCTTAAATAGGGGTTAAATATAGGTTATACTAGAACGTTAAAAATGTTAAATTTTAATATGATCATCCAGTTTTTACACACAAATTACGCAATCTCACGCCAACTGGGTAAAGTAAGCCTATTCATCCTCATATCTTAGGAATTTGTAATTCCCGTTCACTGATTGTTTTGTTAAAGAAGTCTAAATGTATATTCCCTTATCTGTGGATTTTAAGTATAGCCAAAAAGCGGACATCAGTATAATTGAAAATATTCATTAGCCCAATCCCTGCTGGAAATGCAGTGAAAAGATTGTTTTGACCTGTGGTTTAGACTTGACCTCTATACTGCCATGATGCAGCTTCATGATATGCTTGGATAGGCTTAGCCCAATTCCTGATCCGTCTTTTTTGGTGGTAAAAAAGGGGACAAATATTTTTTGGAGCATACATGGTGAAATTCCGGGGCCATTATCACTCACCATAAGTGCGAGCCGACCTAGCTCATCTTTCTCTCCTGATAATTCAATCTGCCCATTGTCCTGATCAGCCAGTGAATGAATGGCGTTTTTGATCAAGTTGAGCAGCACTAGGGTGATTAACTTTTCATCGGCATAAACCTCTAATTCCTTAGGGGCAATGGTTGTTTTGAAGGAAATCCTATCTACACTATCTTCTTGGCTGACCAGTATCCTGACGGTTTCGAAAATGGATCTCACGTTCAGCAGCTTTTTGTCTGGTTCAGGGATTTTGGTCAATGTTCTGTAAGAATCGGTAAACTTCATTAAGTTGCTCCCCTGGTAATTGATGGTATCCAGGGCCTTGACGGCTTGCTTAACTTTTTCTTGGGTGATTGATGCTGGTTTGACCAATTCTCCGTCTTTTTTGAAATATCCCAAAAGGGTTTCGGAAATAGAGGTAATAGGGGCAACAGAGTTCATGATTTCATGAGTCAGCACCCTGATCAAGCGTTGCCATGATTCGACTTCTTGGTTATCCAGTTCCTTGTGGATATTCTGAATGACCACGATGAGCAGATTTTCCTCTTTGAGAATTAGTTTTCTAGCCTTGGCAGTGAGATGAATACTTTCTCGTTCATTGGGTATTTGGATCAATTTCTGATCGAAGCTTTGTTGCTTTTGAAGGGTTTGGAAAAGGCTTTCACTGATAGGCTGAAGCTGTTGAATGTGTGTCAGGTGTGGATAATTCAATAGCTGCCTGGCTGTTTTGTTCGAGTGAATAATATGTCCGGTTCCATTCAAGACAAGGATTCCTGTTTCGGCTTCTTCCAGAATGGTTTGGTAATATTGTTCCTGTTCTTTGATATTGATTTTGGCCTCCTGAAGGAGCTTGTTTACCCTGTTTAGGCTTGAATTGAGTTCTCGGATGGATCTTGTCTTAATGTCATAAGGAAAGTTGATGGTGGAGTCATTGTTTTCAATGGCATTGAAGAAAAAGGCGATTTTACGGTTGGTTTTGTTTAAAAAGCGGATAAGCCAAACCGTTTGAAAAAGTATGATGACAGCAATATATAGGCTCAAAGTATATTCGCCTATTATATAAAGATGGGCAAATAAAAGCGAGGAGGCTAGGAGCAGAAGGACCCTTAGGCAGATTTGAAAGTAGAGGTGTTTGCTGGCCATGAACAGTGATGGTTTTCGTTTAAAATTGATAAAAAATCAAAGACCATAGCGTTTGGTCTTATTATAGAGGGTCTGTCTGCTGACGCCCAGCTGTTCTGCTGCTGCAGTATAATTTCCATGATGTCGGGATAGGGCATTGGCAATCATATCCCTTTCCATATCTTCCAAGGTCATTTCCAACTCGTTCAGTGCTGGGTGTGACCGTTGCTTTAGCAGTATATCTTCTCCCTGAAGAATGCTTCCCTCACATAAAATTACGCTGCGTTCTATGGTATGCTGCAGCTCGCGGATATTCCCCGGCCAACTGTAGTCCATCAGTTTCTTCTGGGCATTTTTATGGATGCTCAATGCTCCTTTACCATACTTGGAACCATATTTTTTGGTGAAGAAATTGGCCAGCAATAAAATGTCCTCGCCACGCTCCCGAAGTGGTGGGACTTCGATATGGATGGTATTGATTCGGTATAGCAAATCTTCCCTGAAATCTCCATTGCTTACCATTTCGTCCAAGTTGCTGTTGGTGGCACAGATCAAACGGATATCAATGGGAACAGGCTTATTGCTACCTACTTTTACAACTTCCCTGTTTTGAAGGGTACTGAGCAGTTTGGATTGTAGGGGATAAGAAAGATTGCCTATTTCATCCAAAAATAGCGAGCCTCCATGTGCGGCTTCGAATTTGCCTGTCCGGTCTTCTTTGGCATCTGTAAAGGATCCCTTCACATGTCCGAATAGTTCACTTTCAAAAAGGCTTTCCTGTATGGATCCCATGTCCACTCCCACAAAGACCTCATTGGCCCTTGGTGAGTTGCGGTGGATCTCTTGGGCTATTAATTCTTTGCCAGTACCATTTTCACCTGTTATCAGTACATTGGCGGTGGTTTGGGCTACTTTGCGAATGATGGCGAGCATTTCTTTGATCGCATTGGATTCTCCGATAATAGGCTGTTGCTTTTGACTGATCAGGCTTTTAAGGTTGGCCTGATTTTTTTTGAGATTTCCCACTTCTTTTCTGGATTGCCCGAGTTGATATGCCGAGCGGAGTGTGGCAAGTAATTTTTGGTTGTCCCAAGGTTTGAGCACAAAATCCACCGCCCCTTCTTTCAGTGATTTGATGGCCAAATCCATGTCACCATAGGCCGTGATCATAATTACCGGAAGTTCAGGTGCTTTGGCCTTGATTTGCCTCAGCCAATATAGTCCTTCATTTCCTGTATTGATCTCTGCAGAAAAGTTCATGTCCAATAGTACAGCATCATAGCTATCCAGGTCTCCTATTCCGGTGATCTTGTTGGGGTTGGAGATACTTGTAATGCAGGAGTATTCCTCTTCCAGAAGAAATTCCAAGGCATTGAGTATTGATTTGTTGTCATCTACGATTAAAATTTTCCCTTCCATATATCAGTCAAAAAGATCGATGGTTAAAACTAAAAATAATGTGGGGCGATTGGGAAGCAGTGTAAAATATTTTGACACATTTTCGTCCATAAATTTTACACAACGCATTACTGGTAGTAATGGGGAGTTGGTTAATGTGTTGGTGTTAAGCTGTTTGTGTTTTTTGGCATGCCAATGGAATGTGGGGATAGGAAAAGTACAGGGCTTATTGATATATAAGGAACAACTGACTATTTTTTTGAATTCATCCAGAAAGCGGTTTTACAGTAGAGTTTTGCCGTTTTCTTGGGTGAACATATTTAGAATAGGAGTTTAATTGGAAACCAATGGACAATGGACAGGAAGATTGAGAAGAAGAAAGGACTAAGGCTCAAGCATGTTGTTGTGGGTGTGGGTAGTTTGTTATTTCTGGGTATGCTGCTGACGCTGTTATTTGGCAGTTCTGCTTCTACCTATCGCGTCAATAAGGAAAATATGAGTATTGCCACTGTGGTTTCAGGTGACTTTGATGATTATATCAATATTTCCGGTCAGGTTAAGCCTATTAGCACCTATTACTTACATGCCTATGAGGGGGGGAGGATTGTAGAAAAATACCTGGAAGAAGGGGCCTTGGTAAAGGAAGGAGATACGATCATGAAATTGGAAAACAGGAATCTTCATATGGAAATTCTCAATGTGGAGGCTGATTTTGTTTCCAAGCAAAATGATTTGCGTCAAACTAAATTTAATTTTGAATCTGATATGGTCATCAGTGAGACCAATAAAATAGAGGCGCAATACCATTTGAGAAAGGCGAAGAGGAATTACGAACAAGAGCAATATATGTTTGACCGTAACCTCATTTCAAAGGAAGAGTATATCGAAGCCAGGGAGAATTATGAGTTGGCCAAAAAAAAGATGGAGGTGAGCTTGATCAAATCCCAGCAGGATTCCCTGGCCAAACTGAATACCATCAAGGAGCTGGATGCTGATCTGGAAAGGATGAAAAGAACCCTAGATATGGTCTACGAACGATTGGACCATCTCCATGTAAAAGCACCAGTGGCAGGACAATTGGCCATGCTTCAGGGTGAACCCGGACAGCAAGTTGCTGCTGGAAGCCCGGTTGCACAAATCCATGATTTGTCAGATTACAAAATCGAATCCTGGATAGATGAGCACTATATTGATCGTATCACTGCTTTTTTGAGTGGAAAGATCACTAAAAATGACAGTGCTTATGCATTAAAGATCAAAAAGATTTATCCAGAAGTAAAAGAAGGGAAGTTTAAGGTGGATATGCACTTTTCGGGCGCTAAGCCTGCTCTCATCAGGAATGGCCAGAGTTATTATATCAATTTGGAGCTGGGAGATCCTGAAAAGGCACTTATAATTCCTAAAGGAGCCTTTTTTCAAAGTTCCGGTGGGCAATGGATCTATGTCCTGGATCCTGCAGGGGAGTACGCCTACAGGAGAAATGTGAGGATAGGCAAGCAAAATCCCAAGTACTATGAAGTGCTGGAAGGCTTAGAAGTCGGGGAAAAAGTAATTATTTCGGGCTATGAAGCCTTTGGGGACAATGAGCGTTTGGCATTGGAGTGAGGGAGAGGGGAGACGGAGGACTGGAGACGGAAGTTTGAAGACTGAAGAAAGTGGTTTTAATATCTTTAGGATGAATAAACCTAGTTCTTAATTTTTAAAATAGACATAGCATGAAATTCAAGTTTGAAAAATTAATTGTTTGGCAGAAAGCCATGGAATTGGGTGAAGAGGTAAATGGGATAAGTTCTAAGTTTCCGAAAAAGGAAATGTTCAATCTTTCATCCCAGCTATTGAGGGCGGTAGATTCTGTGGCTTTGAATATTTCCGAGGGCGCAATTCTACAATCTAATCCTGAGCAGAAGAAATTTATGGGCTATGCAATTCGATCACTTGCCGAAGTGGTGACCTGTCTCCATAAGGCCAGAAGAAGAGATTATATTACAGAAGAGGAATTTGAAAGGTTCTATCAAAAGTCTTTTGATTTGATGAACATGATGATTGCCTTCAGAAACGGGATTAAATGAGGATGGGGGATGGAGGACTGAAGATAGGGGACGGGAGACGGAAGATGGAAGACGGAGATGAGGAATTAAAAATGAAGAATGAAAAATGAGTTCCAATAGGAACTAGAGAATGATGAATGTCCAATGTAGAATGAGCAGGTAGATATGAGAATGGGATTGAAAATCCCTGTTATTTTCAGGTCCGCATTGCAAATGCAGACCAGCTGACTTCTGTCTCCCGTCTTCCGTCTTCAAACAAAATAAAAAAACAGTACAAAACCATACCACTATGATAAAAGCAAACAACTTATCCAAAGTTTTTAGGACCGAGGAAATTGAGACCACGGCACTGAACAATATTAACCTGCATGTGAAGAAAGGGGAGTTTTTGGCCATTATGGGTCCTTCAGGCTGTGGCAAGTCTACCTTGCTCAATATTATCGGGCTTTTGGATAATCCCAGTTCTGGGGCGTACCTCTTTGATGGAGAAGAGGTGGGCAGTCTTAAAGAAAACAGCCGCACCAAGCATAGAAAAGGCAATATCGGCTTTATATTTCAGAGCTTTAACCTGATCGACGAGTTGAATGTATATGAGAATGTAGAACTGCCTTTGATCTATCTTAAACTGGGAGCAGCAGAGCGGAAAAAACGTATCCACGAGGTGCTCAAAAGGATGGAAATGGGACATCGAATGAAGCATTTTCCCAAGCAGCTTTCCGGTGGTCAGCAGCAAAGGGTGGCCATAGCCCGGGCCTTGGTGGCCAATCCCAAGCTGATCCTTGCCGATGAACCTACGGGTAACCTGGATTCCAAAAACGGGCAGGAAGTCATGAACCTTTTGACTGAGTTGAATAAGGAAGGAACGACCATCGTGATGGTGACCCACTCCCATCATGATGCGAGTTTTGCCCATCGGGTCATCAATCTTTTTGATGGTAAAATCGTGACCGAAAACCAACAAATACCCACCACAGTATGATCCTGCATTATATCAAATACGCTTACTGGAATTTTATCAACCAAAGGCCTTATAGCTTTATCAATCTTATTGGATTGAGTTTGGGCATGTGGATCGTATTTCTGGCCTTATTGATGGTAACCCATCATACGGGTTTTGATACCTTCCATAAAAACTATAAAAATATCTATAGGGTACTGACCACTTCTACTGAGGATAAGCAGAATATTAGCGGATATACTAATCCTGCCGTGATTGGGGAAATGTCGGAGACTGTCCCGGAAATTATAAATTACAGTAGGTATGCATATCAAATGATCAATATAAACGGTGTATTAGCGCATGGCTACACTTGTTTTGCAGATCCTGATATAGTGGATTTGTTTACCTTTCAATTGCTCTATGGGGATTTTGGCCAGTTTAATAAAGCCTCCAAAACCATGGTTGTTTCCGCGTCCTTTGCTAAAAAGCATTTCAAAAATATTGCTAATGCCACTGGGCAATTTCTTGATTTAAGTGAACGGACAGGAGGGAAAGAACAAAAGGAAGCTTATAGGATTGTAGCAGTTTTTAAAGACTTTCCTGTAAAGTCTACGTTTCGTCCAGATTTGATAGTTCCTATTGAGAATTCGAGTCGGTATAAATATGCCAGTCAATCTGAAAACAGGGGAGATGAAAGGTTTAATGCGTATTTGACCTTGAAAACTGATGCTGATATAGAATGGGTGGAACAAAAAATAAATGAAATTGAGCAAGATAAAAGTAGATTCAAAACAGTTTTTAAGCTTCAGCCGTTGGAGGATGTTCATTTACATTCTGGTGAAATTACCTGGAGCAGAGCAACACAGTCTGTAGAAGGGATCTTTCTTTTTGCTGGAATTGGTGTGCTCGTGCTGATCATTTCCCTGCTCAACTTTATGTTACTTTATTCAGCTATTTCTGAGCGTAATACCAAATCAATGGCCCTTAGAAAAGTGATGGGGATGGATAAAATGGATACCCTAAAGATAGTATTTATAGAATCGCTTTTAATATGCTTGGTTGCAGGTTTTATAGGTGCTTTTCTTCTACATTATTCCCTTGGGTATATCAATGAGTTTTTACGTGATCAGTTGGTATTATCCATAAATGAAAACTGGTCCTTTTTTGTGATTGCCATAGCCTTGATTTTTATTACTGCATTTTTGACCAGTATTTATTTTTACCGTCATATAAGTCGGCATGGGGTAATAGAAGTGTTGGAAAAACAGGCTTCCCCGCGACATAATCTGTTCTTTGGGAATGGGGTAGTTTTGGCCCAGCTGGTGATAGTTACAGCCATGTTGGTATTTTCATTTGCTTATTACAAGCAGTTGGACTTTATGATGAACCAAGGTAAGGGCTTTAATACGGATAAGGTGATTCATGTCTATCGTAATATGCAGGGGACAAGTTTGTTGGAAGATGTGATTTTGCAGCATCCGGATGTAAAGGGAATTGCTATTGGAGAGAGCTTGCCAGTGTATGGCTCTAGCCAAAAAAGTGTAGTTGCTTTAAAAGATGCTCCTACCCAGGAGTTTGTTCTGGAGTTTATGAATGTAGATGAAAATTTCATCCCACTCTATGAAATCCAATTAAAGGAAGGTAGAAATTTTTCTACAACATTTACTACTGATGCAACTGAGTCAATCATTATTAATGAAGCGGCAGCCAAGCTCATGAACTTAAAGCATCCAATAGGGACAGTTACGAATAGTGGAACTATCATAGGGGTAGTGGCAGACTTTAAGTTTGAAACATTCAAAAAGACCTTGAAGCCAATGTTTTTCAGAATGATCAACAAAGCCCAAGTAATAGGGCCGGTAACTGTTAAGTTTAGTACAGAAAGTAAACAAAGTTTTGTCAATGGCTTAGAGGATTTGCTGGAAGAAAACCAGTTTTTTGTAGCAGAAAGTCATCCGGATATATGGCAAACTGGAAAAGGTAATGGGGTTTTTATTGAAAAGGATTATGTGGAGAGAACGATGAGCTATATGTATGCTGATGAAAAAACGCTTCAGAAAGTGGTAAGCTTTTTCACGCTAATGGCCATTCTGATCAGTTTGATGGGAATTGTGGGCATGTTTTTATATAAGACCGAAAGACATGCCAAGGAAATAGGTATCAGAAAAGTAAATGGGGCTTCGGTCAAGGAAATCCTGCTAATGCTGAATGGGGACTTTGCGAAATGGATTGTTTTGGCTTTTGTGATTGCCTGTCCAGTGGCCTATTATGTGACACAAAAGTGGCTGGAAAACTTTGCCTATAAGACCACACTGGACTGGTGGATATTTGGCTTGGCAGGTTTGCTGACACTGGTAGTGGCTTTACTGACGGTGAGTGGGCTGAGCTATCGGGCAGCGATTACCAATCCGGTGAATGTGCTGAAGGATGAGTAATGATCGGTTTAGGGTAAAACATTAAGGCATTAAGTTCATTAAGGGTTTATTAAATGTTTACAAGTAGTAGGGGTGGGATCTGGTATGGGAGATTGATCCAAGTCATGTGGCATGAACTATATTAGGGCTTCACTGTGCATTTGACAGACAATGTTATTACTGAGTCAGAGACTCAAGATTAGTCGTCCCGCAGCTTAGCTGTCGGGACAGCGGATAATGATGTGGATTTAATGGTCGGGAGAGGGGAGATGGAAGTAGGGAGACCGAAGACGGGAGATGGAAGACAGTGCCAAAAACGGACGCTCCTTTTACATTTTGGTCATTAGTGGAAAAATAGCTGATATACATAATTATTGAAATATGTTTTTTAGAATATTAAAAGAATATATCCGTCGTATGATCAGGTCCTATAAGGTGTATCTGGTCACCATTCTGGGGATGAGTATTGCCATCATGGCCTTTTTCCATGCCTATCTTTTTGTGTACAAGGAGCTGAGCGTGGATACATTCCATTCCAAGCGAAAGGATATTTATAGGGTGGTGAGAAATGATCCTCATTCGGCATATAGGGATACAAGGACTTATGCTCCTTTTGGGGAATTGTTAAAGGACAAACTGCCTGAGGTGGAAGAGGTGGTTCGTCTAGAACAGAATGGATACCTAATGGAGCTGCATGGGGAGCAAGTGCTACAGGAGTTTTTAATGGTGGATCCCACTTTTTTTACTGTTTTTGACTTTAAGTTGGTGCTGGGCAATCTGGAAAAATTTGAGGATACACCGAATGGGATAGTGCTTTCCGAGAAGATGGCTCAATTATATTTCCCCAATGAAAGTGCACTGGGAAAGGTGATAGAGGCAAAGGAAGATGGAGAAGTGAATAGAGAGTTTATAGTGGTGGGGGTCATGGAAAATATTCCTACTGAATCCAGTATAGAGACAGATTTTGTGACCAATATAGTATATTCAAGCTTTTTAAGTTCTAAAGATTACGGTACTGAACACAAATGGTGGTTGCCGTACAATGACCTATATGTGTATGCGCCGAATGTTACTGATCGGGAGGCCTTATCGACGAAATTGACCACTGAGCTCATTAATAAAATCAAGCCACTTTTTAGTCGTACCAATGGAAGTTTTGATGAAAACCAATACCAGCTTGATCTACAAAGCTTAGACGAGATTTACCTGCACTCTGATGATATCAGTCAGTCTAGAAAAGGTTCGCTTAGATATATACAGGTAATTTCTTTGGTTGGCATCATCACGCTTTTATTGGCACTTACCAACTATATTATCATGAACCTTGGTTTGAATTTAAACCGTGCCAAAGAGTTTGTAACCCGTCGGGTGCTAGGGGCTAGTAAGGGGGATATTCTTTCACTGTTTGTGCTAGAGTCATTGATCAATGCCTTAGTCTGTTTTGGGGTGACCATGATCAGTTATCCATTGATAGGTGAGTTGATTGGAGACATCATTGGTTCGGAATACGAATTATCTATCGTTACAGATTATAAAATTATCCTTTCCTTTTTGTGCATTGTGATTGGTCTAGGAGTCATTATTGGGCTAATGGAGTACATTTTGTCCTATAATTCCATATTTGTCAAAGAACATGGAAAAGTCATTTCAGCATCTGTAGGGACCAAGAAGCTGATGATTGGCTTTCAGCTTTTTCTGTTTATTGGCTTGATGAGTTGTATCCTCATGGTAAGGAAGCAACTGGATTTTGTGCATGACCTTGATAAAGGTTTCGATATCGAGGAGATAGTAGGAGTGAGAGCACTAGATGATTCTAACGAGATTAGAAATTTGCTTAGCGCGAATAGTCATGTAGAAAGTATTTCCAGAGGCCAGCGGCTTTTTAGGAACAAGCCTTCCAGCTTATGGAACCTTGAGGTACCTGCAACTGATCGAAATATAGAAACTCAATGGATTGATGGTGATGATCAGTATTTGGCGGTGCATGATATTCAGTTGAAAAGTGGACGGAATCTTTCCCCGACCAAGGCTGCGGATTATGAGAAAAGAGGAGGAACACTTCGCCGGAAAGACAGGAAGAGTATTTTTGAAGTGATGGTGAATGAAGAGTTTGTCAGACAGGCAGGATTGGTTGATCCGATCGGTGCTAGAATTACCAAGAAAAACAGTCCTGACATGACCATTGTAGGGGTTTTTGAAAACCTGTATAATTTACCGCTTTATTATCCCATGAAGCCGATGATTTTGGGAACGGATTTTACAGGTTTTCCAATAGGGCTGTTCCAGGTGAGGTGTTCGAAAGGCTTTCATGAAAGCATCTTTGCCGATGTGGCCAATTTTCTGGAGAGTTTGGGGTATCCTGGACACCTCGCCGATAAACTGGTGCAGACTTTTGATTATGCAGAAGTGTACCATGAAGAATATCGGCTTAAAAAATTGTTGGATGCCTTTACAGTCATTGTGCTGGTAATTTCCATGCTGGGTTTGGTGGCGATTTCGCTTTTTGTCAGCGGAAGCAAATCCAAGGAAATCGGCATCCGGAAAGTAAATGGGGCTAGTGCAAATGAAATCCTTATGCTGCTGAACAAGGATTTTGTGCTTTGGATAGCCATTGCCTTTGTACTGGCCTGCCCAGTGGCTTATTATGCCATGAGCAAATGGCTGGAGAGCTTTGCCTATAAGACCACCTTGAGCTGGTGGGTGTTTGGCTTGGCCGGTTTTATGGTGCTGATTATTTCCCTGGTTACAGTAAGCTGGCAAACCTATAAGGCGGCCATCACCAATCCGGTGAATGTGCTGAAAGATGAGTAGATATTGTTCAATCATCAGGATGCTGGTAATGGGAGATTCAAGTCATGAAGCTTGAACTATATTAGGGGCTTCACCGCGTATTTGACTGACAGGTTTATAACTGAGTCAGAGACTCAACTTTAATTGCCCCACAGCTCAGTTGGAGGGACAACGGATTAGAGAAACTCATATTAAAATCAAGAAAAAAAAATATATTGCCAATGGTAATTAAGTTTTTAGCAATATCCCAATAAGCTTTAAAATGAAAAAAAGTATTTTAACTTTTGTCTTATTTTTATCTACTACGATTCTCTATGGACAAAACAATCCTAAAACAATTCTCTGGAAAGTTACTAAAGAAGGAAATCAGAAAGAATCATTTTTGTTTGGTACTTTTCATGAAGTAAGCCCTTCATTTTTCCTTTCCCTCCCGGATGTTGTCGATCTATTAGAGCAGTCTGATGTATTATTTGTGGAAGAGCGTACAGCTGTATGGCAAGATTCAACTGTAATCGAACAACCTTCTTGGAATGCGAGGAAATGGAATGAAATTTTGAATAAGCAACAAGAAAAAATATTTGCTGATTTTGTCAAAAAGGCAGAGGACTCGTCCTATTACAAGGCAAATCCCCTAATACTGTCCTTTACTACATCCAGGTTATATATCATGAACTTTTGCGAACAAGAAGCTGAATTTGATGAACTTATGGATACTTATATTGAAAAAATTGCCGTGGAGAAGAATAAACAGGTTTTTTCATTGGATAGCAGTCATCGCATGATACTGAAAAATACCTATGAAAATTTCAACTCACTCCAGGACTCTTTGTATGCTTCTTATTCAATTCAAGCCATGGAAAATATGCTGAATGATGATTTGTCAGGGTGCGAGATGATATCAACTTATAAAAACTTCGATATTGATTATGCATTGGATAATGATATTACAGAGCAGTCCCATCCTTTGTTAGTTGAAAGAAATAGAAAGTGGGTCCAAACCCTTGATAAAGCATTTTTATCAAATAATTGCTTTGTAGCAATTGGTTTCAGTCATTTGTTATATCAACAAGGGTTGATACAAAGATTAAGACAACTTGGCTATCAAGTTACTCCTGTCCCAATTAAAGGATAACAACAATGAGTAAAAGATTAACCTTAGTCTTGACAAAGGTTAATCTTACAAAAGTAGTTGGACTGGAAAGTTGACTTAACTTGAGTTGTCCTGCAACTCATGTGGAGGGGCAAAGGCTACCGGTGATGAATAAGATAGGGCATCCTTATGATGGGACTTGGGTTTGGATAGTTCAAGTAGTGAGACTTGAACTAATTGGAGTATTGCTCTTTGCAGAGTGAAGAATTGAGCCAGATTGAGTTTAGGGTTGGTTATATTCTGGAGTGATTAGTGGTGGTCGAATCTGAAATGTTCAGTTTGTTATATTGCTTTATAAAGGATTGTTATCTTGATGAAAATAATTTACAAGAAACCTAATTGTCTGCATTCATTGCTAATCTTATTGCTTGCCTGTTGGAGTTGCTCCGAGAAAAAAACAGACTTGAAATCCCCCAATATTCTTTTTGTTATCAGTGATGACCAGTCTTTCGCTCACACCAGTTTTGCAGGCAGTAATTTTGCCAATACGCCTGCTTTTGATAGGGTGGCCCGTGAAGGTGTTTATTTTTCCAATTGTATTGCTGGGTCTCCTGGTTGTGCTCCCTCAAGAAGTTCGATTGTGACCGGTAGGTACCCTTGGCAAAACGAGCAGTCGGGCCAGCATGCTTCGGCTTGGCTAAAGAAGTACGTGCCCTTTATTGATGTATTGGATAATAATGGTTATGTAACTGGACGGACCGGAAAAGGCGTGGCTCCCTTTCAGTATGCTAGAAGCCCTGAGGATTCACTTTGGAGAACTACCGATGCCGGAGGAGTTGATCATTCAGGTATTCGCTATAAAGATGATAAAGAGGGGATTGAAGGATATGCAAAAGGAGTGAGTGGACTGGATTACTATGAGAATTTTAAATATTTCATCGAGCATGTAAAAAAGGACCAACCATTCTTTTTCTGGTTTGGGGCTTCAGAACCACACAGGGCCTATGAAAAAGGCTCATGGAAAAGAATGGGAAAGAAGTTGGAGGACGTAGAGGTGCCAGCTTTTCTTCCTGATAATGACGAAATACGGGGCGATTTGTTGGATTATGCTGTAGAGATTGAATGGTTCGACCAGCATTTGGGTAAGATATTAAAATACTTGGAAGATATTGGAGAGCTGGAAAATACTATTGTGATAGTTACCTCTGATAATGGCAAGCCCTTCCCGAGGGCCAAGGCCAATGCTTATGAATATGGTATTCATGTGCCCATGGCTGTGCGGTACCCTACTGCATTCCCAGGAGGAAGAATTATTGATGCACCATTGTCCTTTGTGGATATTGCTCCTACCATTTTGGAAATCGCAGGAGCATCTCCAGAAGGAATGATGCCTATTGCTGGGCAGAGCTTTTTAAATATCCTTACTTCAGAAGACAATAAGATAAAGGGGCGGGTCATGGACTACGCCCTTTCAGGACGAGAGCGTCATTCTTCTTCAAGGTATCAAAACTGGGGCTATCCGCAGCGGGCAATTCGTAGCAAGGATTACCTGTATATTTGGAATATGAAACCTGAAAGGTGGCCTGCAGGAGCTCCTCAAAAATATGATCCTAAAGATGAATCAAAGCTATTGCCCATGCATGGCATAGGTTCAGACGGTAACTATATCCCACAAAGTGCTTATACGGATATCGATGATTGCCCGACTAAGACCTATCTGTTGGAGCATCACGAGGATAGAGATATCAAGCCTTATTTTGATTTGGCAGTTGCAAAAAGACCTGAATTTGAATTGTATGATATTCAGAATGATCCTGCTTGCTTGGAAAATTTAGTTGGTAAGGCGGAATATATTGATGTGGAAAAAAGGTTAAATGAAGCCTTGGTACTGGAACTCAAAAAGACCCAAGACCCTAGAGTGGTAGGTCCGGATCAGGATGTTTTTGATACTTATAGGCGATATTCCCATAACCGGAACTTTCCTAGCCCAAAATAAAAGGTAGAGAACATCGGCATTATAAAAACGCTGAGGTTTGGACGATTTATTTATTGACCATCCATTTTCGGTTTATGAAACTCTCTTTTTAAATCAGTTAGCTTATTGCTTAGACATTCCTTTTGAATGAGGGAAATCCACCGAAAATCACATGAGAGATGGTGAGTTTTTTGTTTTCAGTCTGCAAGGGTTTTATGAAACCTATTACTATTTCCAAATATTGATTGTTCACTTTCTAAGTGATTTCAAGTATCAGGTAGATTTATTTTTTGTCGTCTAGGTGAAGGTTGATATTTGACAACCATGCATAGCAAATTCAAAATAGCATGAAGGACAATGAAAATCCAGCTTACCTTTCGGTGTGCTTCCAAACGTCTGGTCATGCGCTGAATGGCTGTTTTTTTAATGATTTGGTCTTTATTGTGCTGCTTATGAGTGGAATAAATTCGTCAGTTTATATAATGAATCATTCATTTATATCCCAATAGATGTTGTTTTTTACATAAGCACAGGCCTTTTGCACATCCGTGCTAATAGTTGAAATATAGTTCAAGTACCTTATATCTTACAAAACCCACAAAAAAATAAGTTAAGCCCTTGATAAAGAGCAATACTTCAATAAGAGCCTGTGGGATTTCGCCCATACTAATATGGTTAAACTATAGAAAGTAACCGAATTACCATTTCTAATCAATAAATCCAACTTATGAAACCAAAAATTTTACGATGGCTATTGGCCCAAAAAGAATGTTGGCTATTAGGGGTTATATTCCTTTTAGCATCACAAAGTTTCGCTCAAAATGGAGCGATCAGCGGACTTGTTGTCGATAAGGCAGGAGAAAGTCTGCCAGGTGTTAATATTATTATCAAAGGGAGTACGAAAGGAACTATCACAGACCTAGATGGCAAATTTAGTATTGAGACTTCCAGTGATGATATACTGGTATTTTCCTTTTTGGGTTTTACTCCCAAAGAAGTGAGGGTAGGTAATCAGGATTTTCTAAATGTCACTTTGGAAGAGGATCTTTCCGATCTGGATGAAGTGGTAGTAGTGGGCTATGGTACCGTCAAGAAAAGCGACCTTACTGGATCTGTAGCTTCTGTCAAACCGGATGAACTGAACTTGGGTTCTTTACAAAATATTGACCAGATGCTGACCGGTAGGATGCCTGGTGTCCAGATCAACCAGAACAGCGCAGAACCTGGAGGGTCCGTAAATGTGAGGATCAGGGGGGTAGGATCTATCAATGCTGGCAATGAGCCACTCTATGTGATTGATGGGATGCCGATTGACAACAGCCCTTCCATTTCAGGTTCCGGTACAGGAATCAGTGACAATAGAAACCCTAAAAATCCTCTCAACCTGATCAACCCCAATGATATTGCATCAATAGAGGTACTCAAAGATGCTTCTGCTACTGCAATCTATGGTTCTAGGGGAGCGAACGGTGTCATCATGATCACTACCAAAAGAGGAAGCAATAAGGGTACTCAGGTAACCTATGATTTTTCAGGCAGTCTTCAGCGAATGGCCAATAAGGTGGACCTGCTGAGCTCCACAGAATTTGCACAGGTGGTCAATGATATTCAAGAAGACAGCGGATTGGATCCATTGTATGATATGTCACAAGTTACCGAGCAGTCTGATTGGCTGGATGAGATTACCAGAACAGGGTATATACAAAATCATAACTTGGCCGTCAGTGGCGGAAATGACAAGAGTTCTTTTTATTCTTCAGTAAGCTATTATGATCAAGAAGGCATCTTGATAAGTTCTGGTATGGAGCGCCTTTCAGCCAGGTTAAATGCAGAATTTAAAGCCAGTGATAAGTTCAGGTACGGTGTTAACCTGACCAACTCCTATGTGAAAAATGATAATGTGCCTTTTGGAACGGGCTTCAATGCCAGTGCAGGTGTGGTCAATTCGGCCATGGAAATAGATCCGACCATTGACAAGTTCAATCCCGACGGAACACCTTATCAGGATTTTAGTATAGATATGGACAATCCCCTGATCATTGCGGATGTCTATACGGAAGAGGAGAATACCAGGCTTTTGGGAAATGTCTTTGGTGAGTATACCATTATCCCAGACCTTAATGCCAAGCTGACCTTGGGATTTGACAGGCTGAATGCCAGAAAGGATACCTATGTACAGTCCACTACCAAGACAGGGATTGCCAATGGCAGTGGTATCGGTACAATCATCACAGGTGATAAATCCAATAAAATGCTCGAGGCCACGGTCAACTATAAGAAGAGTTGGTCTGTCCACAATTTCAACTTTTTGGCAGGCTATACTTATCAGGACTTTATCAACAAAGGTTTTAGTGGTACCATTGATGGCTTTCCTTCAGATGCACTGTTGACCAATAATTTTGGACTGGGAAATACAGAAAGAGATGAAGTAAACAGTTACAAAAACTCTAATAAGCTGATCTCATACCTTACAAGGGTCAATTACGACTATAATAGTAAATACTATGTTACTTTTTCCATGAGAGCTGATGGTTCTTCCAAGTTTGGGGAAAATAATAAATATGGTTATTTCCCAAGTATGGCACTGTCATGGAGGGTTTCACAAGAGTCTTTTCTTTCCAGTTCAGAAGTGGTTACCAATCTGAAATTAAGAACCAGCTGGGGAAAAACCGGTAACCAGAGTATCGGGAATTTCATGTCTCTTTCCACTTTAGGAGCTGGTGGACTGGCTTTGATCAATGGACTGCAGCAGCAAGGGATAACGGCAACAAGGATCCCTAACCCGAATTTGAAATGGGAAACGACCACTCAGTTTGATATAGGTGTGGACTTGGAACTTTGGTCAGGACGTTTAAATTTCGTTGCAGATTATTTTATCCGAAATACGGATGACTTATTGCTCAACCTACCCCTGCCAAAATCCTCTGGTTTTAATTCCATCTTGGACAATGTGGGCTCTGTAGAAAACAAAGGGTTTGAACTGGCTATTGAATCATATAATATAGACAAACAAAAGTTTGCTTGGACAACAAGCTTTAACCTTACCAAGGTGAAGAACAAAGTAACTGATCTGGCCGGAAGTGACCAGATTCTTCAAGGAGGACTGCCATTTACCTCTGACATTACGATAGTAACCGAAGGCCAGCCGCTAAATAGTTACTATGGACATATTGTAGATGGTATATGGCAAGAAGGTGAGGATATCGCCAATTCGCCGCAGCCAAATGCCCAGCCGGGTTATCCCAAATTCAGGGATATCAGTGGGCCTGAAGGGGTGCCCGATGGAGCTATCAGTGATGCTGACAAAACGGTTATTGGAAGCCCGTTCCCTGATTTTTCTTTGGGATTACGTAATAATTTCCAATATGGAAGGTTGAATTTGGATATATTCTTTGCCGGAGATTTTGGCCAAAGTCTGCTTAACCAGAACTTGCTGAACTCCCTTTATCCGATTGATCCAGGAAGAAACCGTTTGGCGGAGCCCCTGTTAAACAGGTGGACACCTCAAAATCCAACCAATGCTTGGCCATCCGGAGTGAACCCCACCTCTTATGGAGGAAGTACGGTGAATAGCCTTTCTGTTGAAGACGCTACTTTCATCCGCTTAAGAAACTTGAGGCTCAGCTATGACTTCAATGTGTCCAATCATAAATTCCTAAGAGGGGTGAACTTTTACCTTCAGGGAAGCAACCTGTTGTTGATCACTGACTATATGGGTTTTGATCCCGAGGTCAATTCCCTGAACAATGGAGCGAATTCAGCTAGGGCTGACTATAACGCCTATCCCAATGCTAGGACTTATAGCGTGGGATGTAGACTTTCCTTTTAAGTAACGCTGTGAATTTAAATTGAAAACAAATGAAAAAATATAGTTTATATATCGCAGGGTTGTTTTTGTTGACCACCCTGAACGCTTGTGAAGAGCAGCTGGTTGAAGAACCTTATGACCAGCTTAGCCCCAGTAATATTCTTAATAATGAGGTGGGGTTGGAATCCTTGTTGATTTCTGCCTACGGGTATATGCAAGTCCATCGTTTTGGACTTATCCAGTGGCATTACCTAGAAGAAGGTCCTTCTGATCTGTTTTTCGAATCAGGAGGAGGGCAAGCTCGGGATGCGGCTTTTATACAGGATTTTACCTTTAATTCTGAGCATCCCTGGATAGGTGGCGTTTATGATGGCAGATGGAATGCCATTAGGGATGTCAACTTGTTTTTGGATAATGTGGAAGCGGTAAATTATTCCCAAGCTGATAAAGATGAGAGGATCGCTGAAGCAAGGTTTATCCGTGCTTTCAGCTATTACTTATTGACCAAGTGGTTTGGCGAAGTACCATTGACGCTGAGCAGCACACCAGAGCTTTATCCGGCAAAGGCCCCTGCTAGTGAGATGAACCAGTTTATCGAATCCGAACTAAGGGCTGCTGCCGATGGACTGCCAAGCGTACAAGTAGAGGCTAACAGGATCACAAAGGGAGCTGCTTTGGGCATATTGACCAAGTTTTTCCTCAACACCAAACAATGGCAGAAATGCATTGATGCTGCAGATGAGCTTATTGGATTGGGCGTATATGATTTATACCCCGATTATGAAGCCATGTTTGCGCCTGAGAATGAGGTCAATTCAGAATTTATCTTTGTAATGCCTCAGACCCGTGATGCTAGTGGCATGGGAACAGAGTGGTTGTCACTTTCCCTTCCTCCGGCTTATCCGATTGATGGGCCAAACTTCGCCGCCCAGTTCAGGTATTATGATGCCTTTGTCAATTCCTTTGCCCCTGAGGACAATAGAAGGAACCTTATTCTGACCAGTTATGTGAGAAATGACGGTCAATTGGTTCAGTTACTGGGTAATGACAATTCGAGAAGTTTTAAATTTTTGGATCCCAACCGTATAGGAGCAGATCAGGAAAATGATTTTCCTATGGTCCGATATGCGGATATTTTGCTGTCCAAGGCGGAGGCAATAAATGAGCTTCAAGGGCCTAACCAGGAAAGCATAGACTTAATCAACCTTGTTCGGGCGAGGGCAGGGGAAAATATGGAAATACTACAGTTGGCCAACTTTGATCAAAGCAGTTTAAGGGATCATATACTACAGGAAAGGGCTTGGGAATTCTACTCTGAGACCAAAAGAAGAAGTGATCTTTTACGCCATGGAAAATTCATTGAAAAGGCTTTGGAAAGAGGAAAGGATGCCAAGCCATACAATGTATTGTATCCCATCCCACAAGGAGAGATCAATGCCAATGAAAATCTCGTTCAGAACGATGGATATTGAAGGTTAAGGTAAGTCAGTTGATGCTTTCCATCTTACTAGAGGATGGAAGCATTGACTGGCTATCTTTTTATGTTTTAGCGGAATGGCCTAAAACTATTGAAACATAATACATCATTTCAAAATATGGATTAATGAAAACTGCATATTGTTCTATAAGTATTATCATGGCCTGTTTGACTTTTTTCACTTCAACCCCTGCTAACAGCCAGGAAGATGAAAATGGACTGCTTTCTTATGAAATGAAAACGCCATGGACAGACCAAGTAGATGCTAAAAATGTATGGTCTGCCTATCCCCGTCCACAACTTCAACGGAAAGAATGGACCAACCTGAATGGTACTTGGGAATTTGCTATTAGTGAAAACAAATCCGCATTACCAATGCAATATCAAGGGGAGATATTGGTGCCTTTTCCTGTTGAATCCTCCCTGAGTGGTGTGAAAAAGTTGGTGGGCAGTGAAAATTATCTGTGGTACCGAAGAAATCTCCAAATTGATGCATCCAAATTAGAAGGGCGGACGCTCCTGCATTTTGGGGCAGTGGATTGGGAGACGGTACTCTATATCAATGGCAAGAAAGTGGGAGCGCATAAAGGCGGATATGATTCTTTTACTTTTGATATTTCCCAATATGTAAAAGGGGGCGATAATGAATTGGTGCTCAGGGTCTGGGATCCCACTGATGAAGGCATGCAAGCCAGGGGAAAACAAGTGTCCGACCCCAAGGGAATATGGTATACGCCGGTAACCGGTATTTGGCAAACCGTTTGGTTGGAATCAGTACCTGTAGATTATATCAAAAACCTTCGCCTTAGTCCTGATATTGACAGAAAGGAGCTAAGCGTAGCGGTGGAATATCCTGCATTGTCAAAGGATTATGTGCTTGAAATCCTTGCTGCTTCCAATGGTAAAAATATTGCTGGAACTAAAATTACGGTAGGTGAAAAGTCCAATCATTCCACTGCAATATTGCCAATAAATGATATGATCCTTTGGTCGCCAGATAACCCTCACCTTTATGATCTGGAAATAAAACTCTATAATAATGAGGGGGAGTTGGTGGACATGGTAGAGAGTTATTTTGGTATGCGGAAGATCTCCTTGGGAAAAGATGGCAATGGCTATACGAGGATTATGTTAAATAATGAGCCCTTGTTCCAGTTTGGACTTTTGGATCAGGGATGGTGGCCTGATGGACTTTACACAGCACCTACAGAGGAGGCGATGGTCTATGATATCAAAATGACCCAAGAAATGGGTTTCAATATGCTAAGAAAGCATGTGAAGGTAGAACCAGCCAGGTTTTACTACCATTGTGATAAGATGGGAATGTTAGTCTGGCAGGATATGCCATCTGGTTTTATTGCTGAAGAGAAATCTGTTCAGCATGTCAAGCATGATGCCCTTTTGGACTGGGAAAGACCCTTGGCTTCCGCTCAACAGTTTGAAAGAGAGCTTAAGTCCATGATGGATAACCTGTATAATTTTCCATCCATTGTAGTTTGGGTACCTTTAAATGAGGGGTGGGGACAATATGAAACAGAGAAGTTGGCCCATTGGACCAAACAATATGATCCGAGCAGATTGGTAGATGCTCCAAGTGGCTGGGCAGACAGGAAAGTCGGTGATATGATTGATGTTCACTTGTATCCAGGTCCAGGCATGGAATTGCCAGAGGAAAACAGGGCTTCCGTTCTGGGAGAATTTGGAGGTTTGGGACTGCCTGTAAAAGATCATTTATGGTGGGATAAAAGGAACTGGGGCTATTTGACCTACCAAGACAAGGCAGAATATGAAAACGAGTTTCATTCTATCATTAAGAACCTGGAGGGATTGATCAGTTGGGGGCTTTCTGCTGCGATTTATACCCAGACTACTGATGTAGAAGGAGAGGTGAACGGCATGATCACCTATGATCGGGAGGTGGTGAAAATTGATCCTGAAAAAGTAAAGAAGTGGATTAAGCCTCTTTATGAGCCCAGATGGAAAAAACATGATTTACTGACCGACTCTGAACATTCACCTGAAACATGGAAAGTCAATTTTGGCAAGGTGAATGAAAATTGGACTGCTTTGGACTATAAAGATGCCAAATGGGAGGAACAGGCTGCGCCATTTAGTGGTGGTGATAATCCGTTTTTACCCCCATCAAGTCCTTGGGAAGGAGATGAACTTCATTTGAGAAAAACATTTGGATTACAGGCTGTTCCGGAAAAAATCTATTTAAAATACTATGCCCCTCGTTCTGAAGCCAAAGTTTTTATAAATGGGCATTTGGTGAAAACCTTAAATGATGGTGGAGGAAGAAAAAGGCATTATACGCATATCATTTTGGAAGGGGCAGAGGAGTATTTGCAAGAAGGAAAAAATGTAGTATCCATAGAGGTAAAAACTAAGAACAATGAAGGTGCCTTTGATATGGGGCTGTATACTTCTGAGACCGTAAATGGTGTAGCTACCACTGATTGATCATTAAACCCAAAAAAAATGCATTAGCCTATCCATTACGATTCCTAATGCAAATTTCGGGTTAAATCAATAATAGATATAAAGAGATTATGAAGAATATTAAGAAGAGCAATATTAAGGCATTCTTTACTAGAGTAACTTTAATGATGGTTGTTGGCCTTGTGTATAGCTCCTTGAAAACCGAAGTATTTGGTCAAAATAAAAATAAAACCAATGTCATCATGATATTTATAGATGACATGGGCTATGGTGATTTGAGTGCTTATGGAAACTGTGATATACAGACTCCTAATATGGACAGAATTGGCGGAGATGGAGTGACGCTCAAAAGGTTTTATGTGGGTTCTCCAATCTGTTCTCCTTCCAGGGTAACGCTGATGACAGGACAATACCCTTCAAAATTTAAAATCACCTCCTTTTTGGCCAGCAGAGAGCGAAATGAAAAAAGAGGTATGGCCAACTATCTGGATGAAAATGTCACTACTATAGCCAAAGTGTTCAAAAGGGCGGGTTATTCAACTGCCCATTTTGGAAAATGGCACATGGGAGGAGGAAGGGATGTGGGGGAAGCGCCATTGCCAACAGCTTATGGATTTGATGAATCTTTAGTGTCTTTTGAAGGATTAGGAGACAGGTTATTGGATAAAAATGATGGCCTTTCCAAAGAAAGTGCTGCATTAGGGAGGGGGCAGGTTACATGGGTGGAAAAGCATGAAAAAACCCCAATATATGTGGATAGAACTCTTCAATTTATAAAGGAAAACCAAGGAGAACCTTTCTATATCGATCTTTGGCCCAATGATGTACATGATCCTTTTCACCCTAAGGAAGATCATTTGGGTAAGTTTACTGATTATGCCAACAATCATTACTTTCAGGAATACCTTGCTGTAATCTACCAGTTGGATAAAGAAATAGGACGGCTACTGGATGGGTTGGAAGAAATGGGTGTTCTTGATAATACCCTGATTATTCTAACCAGTGATAATGGTCCCACAGACTGGGCTTATTATTATAAGGAGAATTTGAATCCCCCAGGTGATGCGGGACCTTTCCGGGGTAGAAAATGGAGCCTTTATGAAGGAGGCATCAGGGTGCCTTTTATGGCGAGATGGCCGGGCCATTTCAGACCGGGTAGCCTCATGGAGTCCACAGTTCATGCCACTGATATTTTGCCTACTTTGGTTGCTCTGTTGGGCCTTGAGACACCCGCATCTGACATAGATGGGGAAGATCGTAGTCAGGTATTGTTAGGTAATGCGTCAGATAGGAACGAACCTATATTTTGGGAATATGGAGGAGAGTTTGACATATCTCCCGGCAATCCCAGATATAGAAGTCCCCGCTTGGCTATCTTGGATGGAGATTATAAATTACTGATGAATAAAGACAGTACTCAAATAGAGCTGTACAATCTCAGGGATGATATTGCAGAGACCAATAACATAGCCGATACCCGGCCACAGATGGTGTCGAGGTTAGCAGGGATGTTGCTTGATTGGAAAAGCAAGTTGCCTTGATATGCTGGCATGTCCTTGATTTATAGGTCAGAAAGATTAGTTTTATACAATCAATGACTATTAGCAATCAACCCAAAATGTCATGGAAAGGATTTTACTTACCCTGCTTCTATTTATGGGGGCATATATGGAATTGTGGGCAGGGATAAAGCCTGTATTCCATAAACTGACCACCCAAGATGGGCTTTCACATAGCACGGTCTATAGTATGGTCCAGGACCATAAAGGCTATATATGGATAGGAACTAGAGAAGGGCTGAACAGGTACAACAGCTATGATCTAAAGACCTATTATAGTGAAGCAAATGAAGAGAAGGGCTTAAGTGCTGATGAGATACTTTGCTTGGAAGCCGTGAATGGGGAGCGACTTTTTATAGGCACATCGATTGGTCTGGACCGATTTGATTATAAAACTGACAGGATAGAAAATATCCATTTCGAAGGAAAGCCTTTAGGCTATATCAAATATCTCTTCGAATCCAGTGATTCCCATTTGTACGTCTGTTCTACGGATGGACTTTTTCTAGTGAATCAGAAAAATGAGGTGAGCAAATTAAGAGAAGGTGTCACATTAGCTATTGCTGAGTATAAAAAGGATGTGTTTTGGCTGATGACGGTAGAGGGAGTATATCTGGTAAACAAGCAAGGGGAAACGATTAAAGAATACCCTGATTTCAGGCCTAATATACTGGCTCGAAATAATTTTTATTCCATGTTTAAAGATAGTCAAGGTACCATGTGGTTAGGGGCAAAGGAAGGCGTTTTCCGTTACTCTTCTAAAAGAGATGCATTTGAAAAAATAAACTCTTCAGCTGCTGGTTTGGATATTTCCTTGGTCAGGGCCATCAGTGAAGATGATCAAAATAGACTATGGTTAGGAACTGAAAACGGGCTTTATATTTATGACAAGAGGCATGGTGACTTTGAGCATTATTCCCAATCATTTGACCAATCTCCCTATGCATTAAGTGATCAATCTGTGTACTGCATCTATAAAAGCAGGGAAAGCATCATGTGGATGGGGACCTATTTTGGGGGAGTCAATTATGTAAAATTAAGAGATACCGGTTTTGTCAAATTAGTTGCTGATGGCGGTAAATCTGCTTTGGGAGGGAAAGCGGTTAGCCAAATCATGGAAGATAGTAAGGGCAATTTGTGGATTGGTTCAGAAGATGTAGGGGTAACCATTTGGGACAGCAAGCGAGAAAATTTCAACTATTTAAAGTATAATAAAAACAGGAATAGTATCAGTGGAAATAATGTTCATGCCATTGTAGAAGATGATGCCGGGAATATTTGGATGGGGACTTTTCTTGAAGGACTTAACCGATATAATCCATCCACAGGGAAATTTACTGTTTATAGGCACGATCCCGAGGAAAGTACTTCTGTATCCCATAACAATGTGTTTTCTCTGCTATATGATGCCCAAGGCACTTTATGGGTTGGTACTTGGCAGGGGGTAAATATCTATGATAAAGAAAATGATCGTTTCAGTTTATTTAAACCAGAAGGAATAGGTAAGAAATTCATCTTCGACATGCTTGAGGATGATCGTGGAAACCTTTGGGTCTGTACAAGGAACAGCGGGATATATCGATATAACAAAGAAATAGATAGTCTGACTTGGTTTAACAAAGATTTACCTGGTAATCATGGATTGACTGCCAATAAAGTGATCAGTGCATTTCAGGATTCGAAAAACAGGATCTGGTTCGGGACATTAAATGGGGGACTCTTAAGATGGAATGATGCAGAACAAAAGTTTGTCACTTATACCAAGCATAATGGTCTCCCTAATAATAATGTTTATGGAATTTTGGAGGATAAGAGCGGAGCCCTTTGGATGAGCACAAATAAGGGGCTTACAGTATTAAGGCCAGAAACTGGGGAGTTTGTCACTTATGATAAATCAAAAGGCTTACGGGATGTGCAATTTAACTTTAAGTCCAGTTTTCAGGACAAAAAAGGCAGGATGTATTTTGGTACAGTGAATGGTCTTTATCATTTTCATCCGGATAGCATTAAGCCAGTGGATATACCTCCCAGTGTACATTTTATGGAAATGAAGCTTTTTAATAAGCCTTTGCAGGCAGGAGGAAGTGAGGGAATACTTGATGCTCAGATCGATGAGACAGAATATGTCGAACTCAATTACTATCAAAATGTAATTACATTTGACTTTGTGGCCACCAATTATTTTTCATCAGGCAAGAATGTCTATTCCTACTATTTGGAAGGCTTTGAAAAGACTTGGAATAAGCCAGCAGAGAAGAACTCGGCTACCTATACCAATCTATCACCTGGAGATTATGTCTTACATGTAAAGGCAGCCAATCCCAATGGAATATGGTCCCCGGAAAGGACCATTCAATTAAGTGTAAAGCCGCCAATTTGGTTGACGGTTTGGGCAAAGCTATTGTATTTACTGTTGGTGATCTTGGTGATATATGCCTATAAAATGTACCTCAATAGGAGAAGCAAAGAAAAGATGGTTTACCAGCTGGAAAAGGTTGAAAAGGATAAGATGGAGGAATTACACCAACATAAGCTTAATTTCTTCACTTATATTTCCCACGAATTCAAGACGCCATTGACTTTGATCATTGCTGCCATTGATAAGTTTTTGGAAAACAGTCAGAAAAATAGTCTAGAAAATCAAGATTTTAAGTTGATCAAAAGGAATGCGGGAAGGTTACATTTTTTGATTGAACAGCTTATGGAATTTAGGAAGGCAGAATCAGACCATACTTGTTTGAAGCTAAGGCAAGGAGATATTGTTTTGTTTTTGAAGGATACATTTAATGCATTCATTCCTTTGTATAACAAGAAGAACATTTCCTTTAATTTTTATTCTGAAAGTGAGAATAAGGAGATCTTGTTTGATGCAGATAAGGTAGAGAAAATCATCACCAACCTGGTGTCCAATGCTATAAAAAACACGCCGGAATTTGGTGAAATCAATATGAAAGTAAGTATGATTCCATCAAAAGATGGACATGAAGAATCCATTCGGATAGAACTGGAAGATAATGGTATCGGCATATCTGAACAGGAAAGAAATAAAATATTTCTGCCATTCTATCAGGCCAAAGACAATAAGGATAGTAGTTCAGGTTCGGGAATCGGCCTGGCTCTGGTCAATAGTCTTACCAAGTATTTGGGAGGAAGTATTGAGGCAGAAAATATGAAAGATGAGGGAATGCGCTTCACTATTTTGCTACCCATTAATATCAAGGCCAAAGATCAGGAAAGTTATAAGAAAGTAGTTGGCAATAAATCACTATCAATTGATGAAGGGCTTTTTGAAATAAATGAAAATGAAAGAGGTGAAATGGCTTTGGAAGAAGAAGATCAAGTGGTTTTTGATTTGATGATTGTGGAAGATAACGAAGAGATGCGAAAGTTCCTCGTCGATTATTTTTCTCAATATTACAAGGTTATTTCAGCGAAAAATGGACTCTCGGCCTTGGATAAAATCAACAAAAATGTTCCTGATGTGATTATCTCAGATGTTGTGATGCCTGAAATGGGTGGAGTGGAACTTTGTAAGATCATCAAAGGCAATATTGATACCAGCCATGTCCCTTTTATTTTGCTCACCGCCAAATCAACTTTTGAGAATAAGATAGAAGGTCTTGGAATTGGCGCTGATGCTTATCTGCCCAAACCCTTCAATTTGCAAGAATTAAGATTGATAGTTAAGAATATTCTGGAATCCAGGAACAGTTTAAAACAGCATTTTTTGAAATTCGGAAGCATCGATAATTATGAGAAACCAGTAAATAACAAAGACCATGAATTTTTGAAAAAACTGATTGAGATAGTAAATCAAAACCTGGAGGACCCTTCCTTTAATATCACCAGCTTTAGTAAAGAAGCTGGAGTAAGCAGGACCTTGCTTCATATGAAATTGAAAAAACTGGTCAACCTAAGTGCAACTGAATTTGTAAAGGCCATCCGTTTGAAGGAAGCTACTGTTTTATTGCTGGAAGGCAGAAATGTATCCGAAGTGGCTTATGCGGTCGGTTTCAGTGATCCCAATTATTTTAGTAGGACATTTAAAGATAAATATGGGGTGTCTCCATCTGGCTATAAAGAAGGCCTTAAGCCAATCGATCATAATCTAAATGATTTTCAGGGGTTTGCAGAACATTAGCCGATAAAAAATATTCCTATAACAAATTGATTTTTAATGAAAGCAAAGCATAAAATAACCCAAAACCTTGTCAACACCCTGTTTATAATCGCGGCTTTTCTTATGGTGGTTTTACTACCGAGCATAGGCTATGGCCAAGAGCGTCCCAATATTATCCTGATACTGGCAGATGACTTGGGATATGGAGATGTGGGATTCAATGGTAGTGAAATTCCCACGCCCCGAATCGATGATTTAGCTTCCAAGGGAATGATAATGGAAAGGTATTACGTAGCACCTGTATGTTCCCCTACCCGCGCAGGTTTGATGACCGGGAGATATCCTGACCGCTATGGGCTAAGGGAGACAGTCATTCCTCCTTGGCGTGATTTTGGGGTGGATACTGCGGAAGTATTTTTACCTGAAATTTTGGAAATGGCTGGGTATAAGCATCGTGCAATGATAGGAAAATGGCACTTAGGACATTCAAAATTAGCCTATCATCCACTCAATAGGGGATTCACCCATTTTTATGGCCATTATAACGGTGCGATCGATTATTTTACCCATAAGCGGGAAGGTGAGCTTGACTGGCATGATGACTTTGCTCCTTCCTATGATAAAGGCTATGCCACGGATTTATTAGCAGAAGAAGCAGTGGACTGCATCAAGGAATACAATGGGGAGTCCCCATTTTTTATGTATGTAGCTTTTAACGCTCCTCACTCGCCACTGCAGGCAAAGGAGGAGGATTTATTGGCAAGTGGTTTTGATAAAAGTTTACCTCGCTTTTCCACCAATAAAGGCTATGGAGAAATGGGCAGAGGGAATACCAAAAAGCAAACCTATGAAGCGATGGTAAGGGCACTGGATAGAGGGATTGGCCAAATTATGGATGCCCTGGCCGAAGAGGGAATACTGGAAAATACCATTGTGATCTTTCATAGTGATAATGGTCCTGCTCCGGGTGAAGGTGGTACTGCTGGAAATCTCAGAGGTCATAAATTCCAAGAGTGGGAAGGCGGCGTGCGAGTGCCTGCTGTAGTTTACTGGAAAGGTAAATTTGACGGAGGCAAAAAAATCGATCAGGTGATGGGCTTTGTGGACATGTTTCCCACATTAGTTGAATTGGCTGGATATAAAGGCGAACTTAACCTGGCTTTGGATGGACTCAGTATGGTGTCTGTGTTAGAGGGTAAGGAAGAGCGGATTGAGCGTGATTTTTACTTGGGCTGTGGGGCAATGGTCACCCAAAGCTGGAAGCTGGTGCTGGAAAATGGGGGTAATCCGGGCATGGAACTAAAAGAAGATCTATTGTTCAACTTGCAAAATGATCCCTACGAAACCAAAAATGTGAAAAAAGCTTATGAAGAGCGTTTTTTGAAAATGAAATCATGGATCCAAGTGTATGAGGAGATTCAGGCCGATCAAAATGTTCCTGCCTATCATGTGGGCAAAGAAGGGTTTAAAGCACCAAAAGAATGGACGATTCAGTAGATGGAGAAAAGCCAGATGAAAAACCCTTGTTTCGGTACTATCCAAGTGAAACCGGAAATTGGGAGAGTAGAATGGCAAGGGCCGTGCAATTTGAGGATTTCAAACGACTTGAATTCAATCTGGATGGAAGGTTGAAGAGCTTCATGGCATGCTTGAAAGTTGGAAAACAACAGTGGATGCCGAAATTCCAGTCATTCAAAAAAAGTAATTTACCTTTAGTTGTATGAAAAAGCAATACACAAATAACATGTTTGACCTGCTCAGAGTATTAGTGCTTAGTACTTTGGGCTTTTTGAAACTATCGGTACTATGGGCACAGGTGGATCAAGGCGAAGTCCTGCAAATGGCCGACCCAAGCATTTTTTATCATGAAGGGACTTATTATCTGTATGGTACAGGAAGAGCAGATGAAGGATTCCAAGTTTATACTTCCAAGGATGCCAAGCATTGGTCAGGACCGGCAGGAAAGCTAAAAGAGGGTTTTTGCCTCCATGAGGAGGATGTTTTTGGAGACCATGGGTTCTGGGCACCGCAGGTGTTTTGGGAAAGTGGGAAGTTTTATATGGCTTATACGGCCAATGAACATATTGCTTTGGCAGAAAGTGATAGCCCATTAGGCCCTTTTCGCCAGACGGTAAAGCAGGCCATTGAAGGAGATGGTAAGATGATAGATCCTTTCTTTTACCGGGATCAAAATGGGAAAGCCTATTTGTATTTCGTAAAAGTAGCCGATGGTGGTAATAGAATTTATGCCGCAGAAATGAAGGAAGACCTGAGTGGTATAAAGGTGGAAAGCAGCCAACTTTGCATCGAAGCTACCGAGCCTTGGGAGAATGCAGAACAGGCAAATTGGACCGTGACGGAAGGCCCATCTGTTTTATTCCATGATGGGCATTATTATTTGATTTACAGTGCGAATGATTTTAGAAGCAAGCACTATGCAGTAGGTGTTGCTATTAGTAAGCATCCCCTGGGGCCATGGAAAAAAATGGATGCTCAGCCCGCTCTTAGCCAAGAATTATTGGGTGTACCAGGCACCGGGCATGGAGATTTCTTTTCAGTGGATGAAGACCTGTTCTATGTGTTTCACACCCATCAATCAACAGAAAGGGTAGGACCAAGGAAGACGGCTTTGATCATAGCTAAATTTAATGATTCAGCGAATGGTCTAGACGTATTGGATTTTTTACCCAAGAGCTGGAACTATCTGTATGGGGAAGGCTTTGCCAAATAGTGACAGGCACAGATTATGGATCCATAAAATCAAGCAAGAAATATCCTGAAGGGGGAATAAGGTATCCTGGAATCTAAATAAACCATCTGTCATTGATTATTTGCTTATATGTATGATATTGGAGAGAAGGTAAATTATCTTTCAACATAATTAAGAAAGCATTCGTGTCAAAATTGCGAAAATTTTACATTTGAATGAATGACTATGTGTTTGAATCAGAGGAGTTACTTCAGCTTGATTCTTTATCCATCAATATGAACCAATACATTTTGCGAATTAGTCTAAGCGTAGATCAAGAACCTATTTGAAGGAGACTAATTAAGAATGAAGGCCAAGATCTTCCCAAAAGAATTAGTTTAGAATCAATTAGGAAATAGTATAGCAAAAGGCAATATTGAGATATGTGCAACATTGGGTGTGCATTGATGGATTAGGTTTAATCCCCGAGATTAAACTTTTGTAAATGATTTGACGAAATGACAAACTGTTTTTTTTAATTTCGTGGACTTGAAAAATATTGAATTAATATGATCATTCCCCATATATGAGTTTGATTTATAATTAACCCGATGCTCCTATTTACTAAAATTCACTTATTAGTTTCATTGATTCTCGGCTTCATCATGTCTCAATCTTACTTCACCGGGGGGCTAAAATTTCATGGCAACGAAGAAGCGATAGACCAGCGTACCTCCTACGATATTTTTGGAGAGCACGAAGTTGAATTTTCTGATCATTTTACGATTGACTTTAGCCTATCATTGAGCCCTATCGATGAAATAGGATATATCCTCAGAATTAAAAATGGTGTAAACAGAAGAATTTTTAATTTATTCTATGACAGTCAGGGTGATCGCATTGTCTTTAAGTTTAATGAGGAAGGGAAAAGCAATCTCATTGTGGCCAATATGGACAAAGACCAGCTGTTCAAAAAGCAATGGTTTGATGTGAAAATCTCATTTGATCTAATAGGGGATGCCATTACCTTATCCATCGATAACGAAATATTTTCGGCCAAAAACCAGCAGTTGGATGACACTTATCTTCCAAGGATTCTTTTTGGGAAAAGTGATCATATCATTGACGTGCCTGCTTTTGCAATTAAAAACTTGTCCGTTGTAGGAGAAGAAACCTACAGTTTCCCCTTGTATGAAAATGAGGGTAATATTGTCCATGATATAAATGGAAATCCTTACGGCGAGGTGATCAACCCTGATTGGCTGAAGAATTATGCCTATTTCTGGAAACATCAAGTTTCCTTTAGTTCAAAATCTGTAGCAGGAGCAAATTATAATCCCCAAAGAAAGGAAATATACTACTATAACCAGGATTCCATTTGGAGATATAACGTACAGACAGGCAATACACATCTTGAGGTGTTTGACCAGAAAAACCCTGTCAAACTTATCTTGGGCACTAACTTCATCGATACTTTAGAAAATAGATTGTATACCTATGAGGTGTATTATGACAAACCCTATGAAGGACCAACTGTCGCAAGTCTTGATCTTGATAACTATCAATGGACTGAAGAAAGCTATGAACAACTTCCAACCCAGCTTCATCACCATGGGGCCTATATAAACCATTCCAAATCTCAATACAGTATTTTCGGAGGCTTTGGTAATATGAAATATAGCAAAGACTTCTTTACTTTCGATTTGGAACAAAAAGAATGGAAAGTGGAAGAGGGTTTTACTGGTGACGTAATTTCTCCACGCTACTTCTCCTCAGTTGGTTACCAACCAGAAAACAACAGCGTCTATGTTTTAGGAGGGATGGGGAATGAGTCTGGAGACCAGTCAGTTGGAAGGAAATACTACTATGACCTCTATCGCGTAGATATGGATACCAAAGATGTCACCAAACTTTGGGAGATTCCGTGGGATAATGATAATGTCGTTCCCGTTCGAGGAATGGTATTATTAAACGATTCCACTTTATATACGCTTTGCTATCCTGAGCATTTTTCTGAGTCCTACCTTCGCCTGTATCGATTTTCCCTGAAAGATGGAAGTTACGAAATATTAGGAGATTCCATTCCGATCCGTTCGGACAAAATAACTACGAATGCCAACCTCTATTTTGACAAAGGACTCAATAACCTGTATGCTGTTGTGCAGGAGTTTGAGGATGATATTTCCTCGGATCTGAAAATTTATTCGTTGGCTTTTCCGGCTATTACAAAGGAAGAATTGTCAGATTTTCCGCAAAAGCAAAATCGCAAAGCAAGTCTCATTGCACTGCTACTAGGTGTTGCGATGATAGCTATGGGGATGGGGTACTTTTTGTACAGACGATTTAAACTCAAATCATCTGAAAGAGAAAAGGCCGATGTAGAATCGGATAGATATATTTCCGTTTCCAAGAAGGAACAGACGGTTCAGCCCAATTCCATCTACCTTTTTGGGAATTTTATGGTTCGGGACTCAAAGTCCAGAGACATTACCTACATGTTCAGTGCACAATTGAAGCAAGTCTTTTGTCTTATTTTGCATTACAGTATTTCAGAGGATGGGATTACTTCACAGCATCTCAGTAATTTACTTTGGCCAGATAAACCTGCCGATAAGGTTAAAAACTCTCGAGGGGTGACGATTAATAACCTACGTAAAACCTTGAGCGAACTGGATGGAATAGAATTGGTCCACGAAAAAGGGCACTATAAGATTGTTCTCCATGAAGAAGCCTATTGTGACTACTTAAGGTGTTTGGAGATCATTTCTGCTCATGAAATGAATACGTATAGAGATGAGTTCGCAGGAATCGTCCACCGTGGTAAATTCTTGTATCTTTCGGATGATCCCTTGTTTGACTTGTTCAAAGAGGAAGCAGAAACCAAACTTGAACCAGTCTTGATACTAGAGGTGGAAAAAAGCTTTGCCAGCGAATCGTATCAGACTACTATTTCGCTGGCTGAAGCCCTTTTTAATATTGATCCTTTAAATGAAACAGCTTTAGTGTATCAAGTCAAGGCAATGTTGAAATTAAGTATGAAAGAAGAATCCAAAATTGCCTACAGGACTTTTGTGATTGAGTACAATAGAGTCACAGGTAAGGAATTTGGTCATTCTTATTCAAGTATCAGCTTATAAGAAAGTAAAGTGGCCTGGCTTACCATTTCAATTTCACATAAACTCCATCGGGATTGTTTTCAAAGCTCAAGAAACAAGTTTTACTGGATTCATCCCATGAACTTTCTGCTTCTAAAACCTTTCCGGTAGCATCTGTGATGGCTATGGTTTTTGCTTTTTCCGGTAGGAGAATCCTCATTACATTGGTTGTGTTCAGTGGACTTTTTGCGACCAAAGAATATCCGTTTTTATCCACTTTCTCATCGTAAATCCTAGAGGCCGTTGCCAAAACCTTTGGAGTTTGCGGTTCCTTTACACTTTCGATATTGTACAAAAACGCTTGTTCTCCAGGTTGTACTTGTTTTTCGTTAAGTACAGGGATTTCAGGGTCAAACAAATCAATAAATTTTCCCTTGACATGATATGGAGATTGGTCTTCGTTTTCATTGACAACAGAAATGATTTCATAGGGTCCTCTGGTCAAAGAGAAGTGATTCTTGAATTCAAGCATACCAGACTCGGTATCTTCATCATACAATTTCTTGATGGTGTTCACAAACTCAGCATCATTATTTTCCTCCAAAATAAATTCCTTAGGGTCTTGGCGAATAACCACTACTTTGCCTTGGCCATAATTGAATTCGCCTGCCTCAAATGGGGCTTTAAGTCCCAGTTTCTGAAATAAGTCTTCAGAAGGAGCTTTGAAGTTGTTTCCATCCTTGTTCCACCAATCTTGAACAGTTTGAAATGGATCCTCATCCCTGCCACAGTAAACCAAAACCCCACCTTTTTTAACCCAATTTGCTATATGTTCATGGGCTTCCCTTTCCATTGGTTTCATATTGGAATAGGACATGGTCAGGATGTTCACATCCTCCCAAGTTCGAGGAAAGGAGGCGTTTTCAATATGGACTGTTTTGACTGGCACGCCTCGCTTGAGTAGCGGTAAGGCCTGTCCATAAAAATTGGACAATTGAGGATCATCATAGCCCTGATGGGTAGGGAAGCGCTGGAACATGAGAGAATTTGACATCAGGATCCCTATTCCGTGGGAGCCACTCACTTTATTTTCAGAAAGTGGCATATCGTTCAGTGTGTTGATCATCACTTGCATCTGGGTGGAATAAAAACGGGGGATACGCTCTTTCTTGTCACTGTCTGCGCTGGTTCTGTAAAGTCCTTCATAGATACGGTCGGGCCAAGGCATCACTTCATAGTCAGCCACCATTGGATAGAGCAGTTGTGCTGCAAAGGTGGCTTGGTAGTTTTTCTTATAGTCAGCCCAATCTCTTGGCCAATCTTCGATCGGGTCGGTCAAGAAATATACTTTTCTACCAGTAGGGGCGGTCATGGATTCCATTGAGCCATATTCCAAAAAAGCTGTTTCAAATACCCGCTCCTTTGCCTGGCCATTGAAATAATTGGGTTCTCGAGAAGTCCCCGTCCATACTTGGGCAATGTAACCATCCACACTTGGTAAAGAGGCCAAACTTGCTTCTGGGCTGACGATCATCCACTGGGAATAATTCACCAGTGAATGGGTAGGGACGTAGCAGCGGACTTCCATTCCTTTTGTTTTGCCATATTCCTTTGCAAAGGAAAAACATTCCTCTACCGCTCGATAATATAAGTGGTACTTCAGCTTATTGGACAGATAGGTGTTTTCAGCCGATTCATGCTGAGGTCTCCAGTCAAAGCCATAATAGTCCTTCCATTCTCTTTTGAAGGCTTCACTATAGCCTGCCCTGGCCCAAAACTCAGGTTCTTCAAGGTATATAGCATCTATGCCTGCATCAATCACCCTTTTGATTACCTTTTCTTTCATGTATTCGATGAAATTCATGGACGGTACGATGTAGGGTACCATGCGCCCATGCCATAGGGTATCACCTTTCTGGGTAACTTGTCCTTCATCCAGGTGCCATTCACCATCCCATTCGCCAGTGAAATAATCTTGGTATTCACCCCAAGCAATTCCAGACATAAAATGGGTTGTATACCCTTTGTCACGCCAAGTCTGGACACGTTCTTCAAAGGTCATATTTGCTTTTCCGTGATGGTCTTTTACACTATAGACAATTGCCACGTCTGCCCTCACGTCTGTTACTGGCTTCCAAGGATTGGAAGTTTGAAAAGCTGTTTTTTCTCGTTCTTGAATTTTTGGAGTATTTTGGTCCTGTGGAGGCTCGGCACAAGCCTGAAATAGGAGAAGGCCAAGGAGGTATCGTAAAGTAGTTTTTTGCATGGTTATCGAATATCTGATTTTTCGCAATTATGCCAGTAAGTTTTACCGCACTTCATCTTATCAGTCAAGAGGTGGCTCTGACAAAAAGCGCATTAAAATAACTGTTCTTAAGAAATGGTTTAGAGGGTTGATTTCTATATAAAAATCAATTGAAAAGCCATCCGACTAGTCGGATGGCTTTTCAATTACTTTCTTCTTAATAAACCAACACTTGACGTGCATCATTGTAGTTCCAACGTCGGGTTCCGCTTCCCCTTGGGGTGTCGAAATTTATTCGAGCAGCTGCCCGCACAAAGACCATTCTGCCTTCAGGGATCGTTCCATTGGATTCAATGGTGATGGTCTCACCCAGCATCGAGTTGAATGATGAACCTGAAAACTCCAACTGGCTTGACCAACGCTCATCTCTGGCACGATAGCCGACAGTGGATGAATAGCTCACAAATAACTGAATATCTGTTACATTCTGAAAGCTGTTGCTATAGCCGCCCATTGGTTCGATTTTGGAGCGAAACTCCTCCTCTGATACACCTCGGGTTACACGGATTTGAGCCCTTACTTTTCCATTGATCACTTCAGGATCTTTTACCCATTCCACTCTCAAAAAAGGTTGTACTTCAAAGGTTACATTGGAAACTCCCCTGATGTCCAAAGTTTGGGTTTCGTCTGCAAGGGGTACTCCTCGATCATCCTCGCGAATAAGTGGGATAAAGGGTCCATCTATTCTTACATTATAGGTTCCTGAAAAAAGTTTGGTGTTCTGGAATGTACCATCAGGCATGCAAAAGAAATCAGGGTTTGGAGAAACATTGTCTCCCCAGCTTAACTCGGTTAAACGAACACGAATACCTTCACTTCCCTGGTCTGTAAGTATAGGCTCTCCGGTCTCCAAATCCACTACTTCACCTTTGAGGGTCTCGGCTGGAAGATCGTAGTTATCCAGTTCAAACATGCTGCAAGAACTAAGGGAAAACAGCGTCGCTAATATTAGGTATGCTATATTTTTCATCTTCTAAAATTCTAGGTTATTGATAAATCCTTATCGGTTGGGTTGTTGATCGATTACCGGACTCTTGGAAACTTCCCCACCCGGAATGGCGAAATAGTAGTCGATAATATTGTATTCGAAGGTCTTCAAACTAACCCATTGGAAACGGGCATCGAAGAAGTATTTGCCACTTTCAGCAGATAAGAAAGGATAAAGACCTCTGAAGCGATAGCGGGAGTTCATACTAAAGTCTTCCTTGTCTCTGATCTCACCCCAGAATCCATCTCTTTCTTCATAATGCTGCACTCGCCATCTGCGCAGGTCCCATTTGGTTTTATGCTCCAAGGCAAGTTCTTTTCTACGTTCTTTTCGTACGATATTACGACTTTCAATATCAGAAGTAAGCATTCCACTAAGCAGGCTTGCTCCGGCACGTTCGCGAATATCATTGATTCCAGAGGTCGCTACTTGAAGCATGTCCGACCCATCAGGTGAAGTCCCTCCAGCAAGTCCCAATTCCACAGCTGCTTCCGCTGCATTGAGCAAGATATCTGCATACCTCATCAATACGAAGTGTTGATCAGACCTACCTTCTCCAGCTTCAAAAGAAGGATCAGGGTTTAACCATTTTCTTCCATAAAGTCCTGTGAGGGTGCTTTCTCCATTATTGTAAAAAGGACCATTGGCTCCAGCGGCAGTGATCTGTTCACCATCAATATTGACCAACTCTTGGCTTCCTCCTTCTCTTGCACTGAGGAAAAGCTCCTTTGGTGCCTGTGTATAGATAGGCAATTGCTGATAGCGAGTTTCAGCAGTCGCATAGGAATAGTCATTGAATAATGGCTGAATAGGCTCAGATCCGGTATAAACCCCTGCCCGGATTTCAATCTCCTGATTTTTGAAAATATCTCCAGGGAAAATAACATAGGCACGAAGACGAGGCTCTGCGTCTTGAAAGAAGTCCATTGGCGAATCATACATCAAGTAATCGCCTTCTGTATTGTTCGATCCAGTAGTTACTTTAATGGTTCCATCAGGATATCTGTCAAAACCTTCAAACAGCTCCATAAAATCCAATGTCGGGCAAGTACCTGATGCTAATGGAGCTTTGAAAATAAAGGGAGCGCTGTAGGCATCATACCCGTGCGTTGCTACAGGGAACTGATATTCTTTTACATAGATGTTTTCAGGGCTAGTAGGGTCACTAAACATGTCCACCATATTCTGGTACTGCGCTTCAGGGTCATTTGCCGCCCATTTTTTTGTGTATAAAGAATATTGGCCACTTTTGATTACTTCATTGGCAGCAGAGTAAGCCTCCTTGAAATACTTAACTGACGCAGCTTGGGCACTCTCTTCAGAAAAGCCAATAACCCTTACCCCAGTCTTTAGGCCAGTACCTGTAAGTCTTCCTGGTACAGTTTCATTGTATTTGGCGACACTACCTGCATAGAGCATGGCTTCAGACTTGAAGGAGAGTGCCACATATTTATTGGAATATCCGGACTTTGGGCTAGTGGGCTGCAATAATTCAATAGCTTTATTATAGTCAGCCAATACTTGGTTCCAAGTTTCCTCTTCAGTAGAACGAGGGATTTCCAAGGTTCCTTCCTCTGCTGGATATCGCAATACACTGGTTACCAATGGAACTCCACCAAAACGTTTTGCCATGGCAGAAAATACAAATGCCCTTACAAAATAGGCTTCACCCAAATAGTGATTATAGGTCACCTCTGGAAATGCATCTGCATAGTCTGGCAGTTTTTCCAATAAGTAATTTGCTTCTCTTAATAAACCGAAGGCCCTTCCCCAATAAGGGGTTCTTTCTCCGGTGAAGGCTGAACTGATACCATCACGGTTTACAGCTTCTCCAGTACCCTCAATTCCAAGTGAACCGAGCCAGGAATTATATTCCACTCCCCATTGCGCCATGTACTTGAAGTCCTCAAATGGCATCTTGCTGTACATGCCTGCTATGTATACATCCATGCCTGATTCACTGGTCATTAGTGTCTCGTCACCGATTACATTTGGTGGAGGCACATCCAGGTTTGTACAACTGGAAATGTACAATAAGCTGAATAGCAATAATATGATTCTTATTTTCATGATTTGATTCAATTTAATTTTCCAAGGTCTCAACTAGCTTCTGTTAAAATGACGCAGTTACGCCCACCGTATAGGTTTTTGTCAACGGGTACATTCTTCCCAGTTCATCTCCTGGGTGTTCAGGATCGACAAACTTCACCCCTGTAAAAGTCAGGAGATTGTAAGCATTGGCAAAGAACCGGATGTTAGTCGAAGGGATATTGCGCGGTTTAAAGGTGTAACCCAGCTCGATACTCTTAAGGCGCAAATAGTCAGTGCTTACCCTGTTGAACTCAGAGTTCCCAAATGGATAGTGACCTGTGTAGCCATAATAACCACTGATCCATTCCGTTTCTGGATCATAAGGATCCGCCAATGGATCTACTGGATGCCATCTGTCAAGGTATTGCTCTAAGGCACCACCACCGTTACTGCCCCAAATTGAATACAATGGCTCTTGATATTGCATGGAGCCCAAAGCAGAACCTTGGAATAGGACACTCATATCAAAATTCCTGTACTTGGCATCAAGTGCCATACTGAAGTTCAACCATGGTGTTTGGTCATAGGCAAAAGGATGCTGGTCCAATCCATTGATTTCACCGTCTCCATTCCAATCTTCATATTTATAGTCACCAGGTAAAATACCTCTGTCCTTATAAATATCGTAGGACCAGATGTCTTCCCAGTCAGTGAATCTTCCTGCTGACACATAACCAAATTGTACTCCTTGGTAACGATCCGTGAGGTTGTCATTTCTCCAACGATCATAGGAATTGCCATATGGCCCCTTTTCAGCTGCAATTAAGTGCTGTCTACGGGTGATTGTAGCTATTCCTTTTACGCTGTAAGAAACTTCACCAATCATATTGCGGTGGGAAATCTCCAGATCAACCCCAAATTGTCGGTCGCTGTTGGTGTTTTCTCTAGGTGCTCCAGTACCCACAACAGTAGGCACGTCACCCGAACGAGTAGAGAAAAGCCCTTCTCTACGACGGTCAAAATAATCCACGGAAAAGCCAAACTTGCCCATCCATGCTTCGAAATCCAAGCCGACGTTAAATGTCTTGGCAGTCCACCATGACAGGTTTTCATTGGGAACAACCGCAGACGCTCCATATACAAATTCACCATTGAGCATATACCCTGGGGCATATTGGTTGTAGTAACCATTCTGGGCATTACCACTGGTAGCGGGGTAGATGTAACCAGGATACCAATCATAAGCCAATGAACCGTCATCAGCCGTCATACCATAACTGGCTCTGAATTTAAGCTGATCTACAAAAGAAAGTCCTGAAGCAGATTTGAAGAAGGATTCCTCAGATAGACGCCAACCGATGGAACCGGAGGGGAACCATCCCCAACGATTGGTCTCTACAAATTTTGATGATCCATCATATCGGAATTGAACTTCAGCGATGTAACGATCACCATAAGCATAATTTACCCTTCCAAACATGGCGGAGTTGGCAATTTCATATAAATCCCCAGAACCACCCTGCATTCCACCTTGTTGGTTTTCATTCATACCTCCTACAAGGTATTCCATGGCAAATGCCAAGTCACGTTGTGCGTAGAAGTTATCCCCTTTACGGTTTTGGGTCTCAAACCCCAGGAGACCAGATATATCATGGTTGTCGCCAAAAGTACGCTTATAGTTGATCAGAAATTGTCCTAAAAATTGCTGCTTGCTAAAAATCTCTCTTCTGATTTGGTTTGGAGAACTGTTGTTATATAGCTTGGATATATAAGCTTCGGTAACTGGATCATACATGTACTGGTAGTATTCTCTTCTGTAAATGTCATTATCATCTCCCCTAAAGTCATAGCTGACCAATCCTTTTACAGTAAGACCTTCTAATGCTTCGGAAACTGTACCAAAGTCATAATCCAATGATGCTGAGGACTGAAAGTACTTTTGCTTGTACTTTCTGTGTCCTGAAACATCTGCCCTCATCATAGCGATGGTATTCTGTTCCAAGTCAAGTCCTTCATAGTTCAGCATGGTGTTTTCGGGATCAGCATAAGCAGGGAATAATACCCCCTGTCTCCAGTAATTTCGAATGATCTCTACAGCACTGGAATAAGGAGAATTTCGCTGATCGGCCACGCCGCTTAAGTTTAGGTTAAACTTCAACCCATTGGCGATTTCTGTGGTGATATTGGATCTTAAGTTGACTTTGTTGTAGTTCATGTCGCCAGACTTGAACATGCCTTCCTGATAAAGGTATCCACCAGCAATATAATATTGGGTCTTTTCATTGCCGCCTGTAATGCTAATATCATGTTGGCTTTGTGGGGCGTAATCACTGATCAGCAAGGCATTCCAATCTGTGGTGCGTCTTCTGCCAGTCCTGAAAGCTTCAAAATCGTCATCCTGATAAATCAGGTTGCCACCATTGATGTTGTTCATGGCTCTCTCGTTATAGAGCGTCATGGTTTCATAAGGATCCGCTAGCTCAGGGAATCCAGATGGACTCTGCAAAGTATATGACCCATTATAGGTGACTGTAGCTTTGCCTGCGTTACTCCCCTTTTTGGTTGTGATCAGTACGACACCATTTGCAGCACGTGCTCCATAGATAGCTGCTGAAGCATCTTTAAGCACTGATAATTCTTCGATATCAGTAGGGTTTAGTCGCTGAAAATCGGCCATGGTCCGCTGGATACCGTCGATCACTATCAAAGGTGATCCTAATCCCCTGATATCAAAGCTGGCATTGAAAGTACCTGGTTCAGCACTTTTTTGCCATACTCGAACACCTGCAACCCTACCTGTAAGCATGTTTTGAGGGTTTTCGTTCTTGGTTCGGAGCATTTCATCACCTTTGATGTTCGCTACTGAACCTGTCATGGTAACTTTTTCCTGCATCCCGTAACCTACCACTACGACTTCACCCAGTTGTTGCGTGTCTGGAACCATAGATACCTCAATGATTGATCTTGTCCCTACTGTGATTTCTTGAGTGGTATAACCGATAAATGAGAATGTTAAAACAGTGTTGTCGTCTGGGACATTCAACTGGTACTTTCCATCGATATCCGTAGTAGTGCCTTTCAGGGTTCCTTTAAGCAACACATTGACTCCTGGCATAGGAGTGCCATCTTCTGATATCACCGTGCCTGAAACGGTTTTATCATTTTGCTGTTGACTTTGTCCCGCGAAAGGGGAGAAGTTGGATTCTAATGCTAATGCAAGCCTAGGAATACTAGCAAAGGACAGTATGATCATTCCCAATACGGAACGCTTCATCAGTCCTATGCAAATCTGCTTATATATCTTTTGCATATTTTTTGGGTTATTTGTTTAATTACTATCTAAATAAGGCTTTATCTACTTTTGAAGATTTTGGCATCCCATATTTAATGGGATGCCAAAAAAGTGATATCATTTTGTCAGCTCATATCGTGATAATACGGCATATTCTGCTGCAAATGCGAAGTTGAACATTCCCTCGGTTCTATTGTTATTGGCTGTAAGGCTCCAACCAACCAGTAAATTGGTGGGCAAAAAACCCTCATAGAGGAAGTTCTCGTATCCATAGTCAAGATTTTTCTGAAAAGTGTCGATGTAACTTGAGGCAGTACCGTATACAGGCTGCACATCAACATATCCACGCATCAAAACACCATTGAACCAATTGTTGAACCCACTAATGTTGTAGGTGTAATATCCATCATGGGTTTGGTCGGGTTTTGCGAAATATTGAAAGCTTTTGTCAGAAAGTTCTTTGGCATCTTGAAGGTAGGTGCCATCTTCTGTCATCCTATACATGTCCGCTGCACCAGAAAGCATGGTTCCGGAATTGTAAGAAATAGCAGGCCCTACTCGGTCTTGACAAGTAATCCCTTTACGAAAAACTGTCCCATCAATGGTCACAGTCTGAGGATTTCCAGGAGAACACCCTCCTCTCATGTCATCGTAGACCCCATCAGATCGCAACAAACTACTCTTCTGCCAATCATATACTTTCTTGGCATAATCAGCGTAGTATTCACTTTTCTTCACCTGCATGGCTTTTCTGGTTTCCTTGTCTTCTGCGTCAATGTACCGGTAAGTGATTTCATCGTTTTTACCTTTATAGATCTCATGCAGCCAAACCAAAGGGCTTACCATCGGTCCATTACTGCAGGCATGTTTGGTTACATATCCAGGTCCCCACGTGATCCCTCCGCGTTCTGTTCCATCTGGATTTCTAGTGGTGTCCCAACCATCTAGTACATAATCAGTCAAGTATTCTGCTTTTTCCAGATAGGCAGTTTTACCTGTGATTTTGTAGGATTCTAACAATTCACGAATAAGCCACATTTGGTCATCGTAAACATTTTCAATTCCGGCTACCTTAGCTGTTCCCTTTGCATTGCCCCGGTTTACTCCATACACAGACCATTCTTTGGTCTGCGTATAAGAGATGAGTTCAAAAGTACCCAAGTAGTAGTCCGCATTGTCATATAATTGCGCGAGAAGTCCGGTGTACTTGTCAAAATTCTCGTCGTAAAGCGTGGCATTTCCATGCTCTTTCTGGGCTTGAAGTCCATGAAGGACTGCGTTGACAGCTTCCACAGCGGCTGTGTACATCCATACACTGCCAGTCTCATCAGATCGAGCTCCGGTGTAAGGATTATAATACCTGGCCATCGCCATGCCTGTCCCTGTAAAATGAGCAGAAACGGCATTGTCAGTCAGCTCCATTGCTCTCATAAGGTTCTGTTCCGAAAGACTCATCTCGGTTGGAGGAGTTGTCGGGTCAGTGTCAGATGAATTTTCAGCGCATGCTGTAAACAGCAGCACAAAAAGACTCAAAATTGTGATCATCATTCGATTTTGTATCATGTTAAGGTTTATTGAATTATTTCAGATCGATGCTGTGGATTACCAATTTGTTCTCACCTGAATTGGCTTCACCATTGTATACACCCAAGGCGAGTGTTACATCTTTTCCATTAAATTGAGACAAGTCATATACGAAAGAGGCATAACCTTCTGGGTTCCCTGCTCCTCCATCACCATGCTTGAATTTCCAGCAACCGTCTTCAGCCGCACTGGCTTCATCAGCTGTATTGGTAGATGGATCCAGATGTGTTACGGTTCCATCATCCTCTATTGCAGTAATCTTAAAGTAGGTGAGGTTATCTCCGAAATTACGGGTGCTCAAGGTCAACTGGTTGCTTCCTGCATTGATCGAGAATTTAGAGTACAGGTAGGCTTCTGGTACCTTGGTGTCCACATCTGGTGTATTGCGGGTTTTGATCAGATAGCCTTCAGAAGGGAAGACCTCTGGATCTTTCCTCAGCGGAGCAAAGAACCAGTTTGCTGCGACATGATCCACGCCTCTCCATGCGCGATAGGCATCTACATAGTTGTCTCGATTACCTCCAACTGGGCTAATTCCCGTGAAGGACATTTTGGTATGTGGCATAGTAGAGCGCACGGTCTCTTGAGTCAACTTCCAGCCTTCGATCACTTCTGTGCCTGGCAACCAGTCCCAGTTCTCTACTTTTCTGTCAGCAAATCGAATTGCTCTAAGAACCAGTTGCTTCCAGTAATCGCCTGTAGCCTGTCTGTAGATGCCGACAGCTACAATGACCTCTTTGCCAACATACTCACTCAGGTCGAACTCAACATCACCGTAGCTTCCTGAGGCGTAAGTCCTGTTTTCACCAATTTTTACTGCAGTTGGTTGGGCGGCTGAAAGGTCTACCACTTGAACACCAAAATAGGCTGGATTGGCTTCGTCGGCATTATGCGTACTGACTCTTAAGGACAAAATCTTGTTGTCCTCTGTGATCAGTTTACTGCCATATACATAAGAATCGAAGACATTGAGGTCTGCAGGGTTGCTTCGATCGGCATCGTTGTTTCTGATCTGAAGCGTAGACCCTTCATTTTGTTCCTGCCATGCACCACGGAAATCAAGTGTTGACATATAATTACATGCCCAATCCCAGTGAGGATATGCGTCGGCATTACGTCCACCACGATATTCATTATAGTACCATTTTTCAGCGGTCAATAGGTCTGCGTAGGTCAATCCTCGTAGAATTTCGCTACTACCCATGGTAATATCCAGGGCTGCGATGCCATCTACAAAATCAGACTCACTGATAGTCTTGGTGATGGTTTCATAATTTGTCTTACTGAATGTAACGATGTATTCATCGACGATAAGGTTTTCCAATGTAAAAGCCCCGTCATTTCCTGTGGTTGCTGTACCTGCTACACCCACACTGACGGTTACACCTTCCAAGGGTGCATCCCCATTCCTCCCGTCTTTGATCGTACCGGTAATCTTTGCAGATGCAAATACCAATGAAACATCTGCTGTAGCGATGTTTTCACTGTTGTACTTTTCGGGATTTACGGTTAGGCTGACGGCAAGCCAGCCTGTCTTGGAAAATTTCACTGCACGTGTCTTCAACGTGACATCTTCAAAAATATACTTTCCATCACTTCCAGTGGTGACAGAAACCTCTTCTTCTCCTATTCCGGATAAAGAAACATTTACATCTGAAATGGGTTGGCCTTCGCCATCGGTAACAGTACCTGTGATAGTTCCCCGTGGTTCCGCAATAGTGTCATCTTCATTGATACATGAAGTAAAGGATACTAAAAACGCACCAAGTAAGGCGATGTAAAAGATCGCTTGTAGTTTTTTTCTCATTTGTAGGTTATTATGGATTTGATTGAATTAATATGAGTTGATAAAATCGCATAATCGATTCAGCAACTCAAATATGGCTCAAAATATAAAGATGATACGGTTAATATTTAGGTTAAAAATGGGTTAATAACCAAGGTTAATTTGCTAATCTGATCATAAATTCATTAGAAAGTCAATATTATATGTAATCAGACTATAGCTTTACCTTAGTTTGTTTATCATCAAAAAATAAAGTGACAAAATGTTATTTCAACCTGCCCACTTTATTTCAGTCGGACGTTAATAATTTTATATATTAAGTTAACCTGAGATAAAAAGTAGAGAAACAGCTTCAGGATTGAATTGAAATAAAAGTTTAATATTCTTGTTTTATAATTTTGAATTGGATTTTTGGGATGCTAGCGTTCTTTGAATTTTTCTCTCCAGTGATTTTCGTTCAAGCCCCTTGCCAATAAAAATCAATTGGGATTTGGGATAGGGCAATTTTACCTCGCCTTCCAAGGGGGCAATATGCACTTGTCTGCCATGTGTTTGGACTATATGGGGAAGAGTACTATCGGAAAGCCACACCAAGCCCTTCATCCTGTAAAGTTGATGATAGCTCAGGAAGAAGGACAGGGTGAGCTGATTGAGCAGCATTTCCCGGTCGATCAGTTCTTCCACTTCAAACAACATGCTCTTCAAAGGATGCGGAGATTTGGCTTCTACTTCAGGGATGGTTTTGGCAGGGTCCCAAGGTTTTTTCTGTTTGGTGAGAATATCATGGGGAATAATTCCATGGTCGGTAACCATTATCTCTGCAAGGGAATTGACACCTTGTACCAGTTGTGTGAGCTGAGGCAGGTAAGAGGGGGATACCAAGGATTTTTTATTCAGTACAATCAAATCCGCAGCAGCCAGCTGTCGACTGACCTCAGGAATTTCTTCCATCCAGTCTTCCACTACCGTAGCATCCACTACGCAAACTACCTGATGGAGCTGGAAGAAGTTGGCGACCTCTTCTTGGCTAAAAAGTGCTATTATTCCACCAGGATCAGCCACGCCGGAAGCTTCAATAAAAAGGTTGTCCGGTTGTACCTCCGCATTGAGAATGGAAGCCAGGACTTCCACCAATTCATTGTCCAGTGTACAGCAAATGCAGCCATTGTTCATTTCGAAAAGGGAGCAATACCTTGTTTCAACCAAATGGGAGTCGATGGACACTTTGCCAAATTCATTTTCAATAATGATGTTCTCCTCGTCTTTCTTGGCCTGTAAAAGGCCGTTTAAAACTGTGGTTTTTCCGGCCCCCAAAAAACCTGTCAGGAGGTAGACCTTGATTTTGGATGGAGGTGTTGGCAGTGTCATATGCTGTTGAGTTTAAGTCAGTGTAGGGATTTGAGGTTTCCTAAATTACTTGATATAGGTTTTCTAATTCCTAAAGGGGCCATTCATCTTTTAATTGGGTATTAAGGTTGAAGTTTTTGCTGTCATTTTCAGTAACCAAGCATTTCCTAAGCTGGTTTGAGATGTTTTCCTCATCCAAATCCTGGCCTATGATTACCAGCTCGTTCATACGATCACCGTATTGGCGATCCCATTTTTCGGCTATCAAATCCCTGTTTTCTACATAACCAGGGTTGTTCAGTCGCTCTTTTTCAGCGTATGCGGCCCACCAATTGCCAAAGATTTCTGCCTTCAATGAGCCACCGGCCTGACTCCACAATAGAGCCTGATGAGGCCTGGATGCCAGCCAAAAAAGCCCTTTGCTTCTTACTACATTAGTTGGCCAGGAATTACGGATATAGTTCCAGAACCTTCCTGGGTGGAAGGGTCTGTGATCCCTAAACACAAAACTGCTGATGCCGTATTCTTCAGTTTCCGGAACATGTTCCTTGTTCAGTTCCTTGAGCCAGCCAGCTGCCTGCTCCGCTTTGTAGTAATCGAACAGACCAGTGTCCACCACTTCTTTGGTGCTTACCTGTCCATAGGATGACCGGATGATCTTTGCCTCCGGATTAAGTTTGATCAATAGTCCTTCCAGAAGCTTTAGCTGTTCTTCTGAAACCAGGTCGGTTTTGTTAAGGATGATAACATTGGCAAATTCTACCTGATCTGTAAGTAGATTGACGATAGACCTTGCGTCCTCCGGGTCATCTGTCATTTGTCTATCAAGAATGGTCTCTGCAGAACCAAAGTCATTGAAGAAATTAAAAGCATCCACAACGGTTACCATGGTGTCCAGCCTACTGATATGGCAAAGGTCCAGCAGGCTGTCCCCCGTTTCGAAAGAGAAGGTCTGCGCTACAGGAATGGGTTCGGAAATACCTGTGCTTTCGATCAGGAGATAGTCAAACTTCCTTTGAAGGGCAAGCTTTTGTACTTCCTCAATAAGGTCTTCCCTTAATGTGCAGCAGATACAGCCATTGGACATCTCAATAAGTTTTTCTTCTGTTCTACTCAGCTTTATTTCATTTTGGACCAGCTTTGCATCCACATTTACCTCACTCATATCATTTACTATCACAGCGACCTTGTACCCTTCCCGGTTTTGAAGGATATGGTTAAGAAGAGTTGTTTTGCCAGCACCCAGAAAGCCACTCAGTACGGTTACAGGAATTTTGTTTTGCATGGAATGATTATTCTAAATTTCCACCGGCAGCACAGCCGGTTTTTGATTTTTTTATATAGTGCCAATTAATATAATGGCCTAGGCTCACTACCAAAGCTCCAAATGGAGTAATGAAATGTTCGATGGATAGTGCATGTTTGTTTTTGTCGATCAAATGAAGCGGACCAGTAGGAGAAATGAGATGCCCTTCTGCACCATGGCCAAAGATTAGTCCAGCCGAGATGATTCCGAATCCCACAATGACCAATAGCAAGGGAATTGCGGTGATGGTTCCAGAACCCATGGGAAAGTGCAAAGACTGCCAAGAAGAAACTTAGCAGGATCACACTGTACTCAATCCAGTGATTCATTAAGAAACCCAAGCCAATAAAGGGAAGGACACTGATCAAAAAAGGTAGCGCTACGCAATGTATGGCACAGGCCACTGAAGCAGAAAATCCGATAAAATCCAGATGGATGCCCACAAAGGAATTTTTCATAAAAGAAAACGTTAATGCAATTATGTTGCAATATTAATCGTTTACTGAATTAAATGCAACATTATTGCAAATAAAGAATTTATTCCTAGCTTTGTATTGGCCAAATCTTAAGAATATGATCACCACACGTTCGGTTTCATTTGAGTACAATGAAAACAATCAATTTGAATTTCCAGACCTATCGGTTTCTGAAGGTTCGGAATTACTGATCCTAGGAGAGTCCGGTATTGGCAAAACCACGTTTTTGCACCTGATTGCTGGGCTTTTGAAACCAAAGACCGGTAATATTAAAATTGGAGAAACGGACATTTCCAAGTTGACGGGCAGGCAATTGGATATATTCAGAGGTGCCAATGTTGGCATTGTCTTTCAACGTCCCCATTTTATCCAAGCACTTACATTGGAAGAAAATTTGGGAATGATCCAATATTTGGCCCAAAAGCCCCATGATTCCTACCAAATCAAAAAAGTGTTGGATGACCTAGGTCTTTTGGGAAAGCTTAAGAGCTATCCTCGTCAACTATCTCAGGGAGAGCAGCAGCGGGCAGCCATTGCCCTGGCGGTCATTAACCGACCCAAGTTGATTTTGGCTGATGAACCGACCGCTGCACTGGATGATAAAAACTGCCAAAGGGTGGTAGCGCTTTTGAAAGATCAGACCAAAAAATCCAAATCCAGCCTGATCATCATTACCCATGACCAGAGGTTAAAGTCAGCGTTTACTGTATCCATAACCTTGTCCGAACAAAACAAAGTAGTTATCCCTATCTGAATCCCATGAATATTTTCCGATTGAGTATTAAAAATGTGACTGCCAAACCTCTTTCTACAGGGCTGAGTCTCCTGCTGTTATCCCTGGGGGTAGGTTTGATTTCTCTTATGCTGCATATCGACAAACACCTCAAGGAACAGATGAATTCCAATATACGTGGTATTGATATGGTGGTGGGTGCAAAGGGAAGTCCTCTTCAATTGATTTTATCAGCTGTATTCCAGGTTGATGTTCCGACTGGAAACATCCAACTTTCCGAAGCCAACACGCTCTTGAAAAACAGGTTGATCGATTACGGGATTCCTCTTTCCTATGGTGATTCCTATTCAGGCTTTCGTATTGTAGGAACCGATAAAAGGTATCCTGAAAACTATTCGATGAATCTTGCCGAAGGTAAACTGTGGGGGAAATCCATGGAAGTTACCATTGGAGCTGCAGTGGCAAGAAAGACAGGTTTAAAAGTTGGGGATACATTTCACGGCTCCCATGGCTTGATGGAAGGCGGTCATGTACATGATGACCAGGCTTATGTGGTAAAGGGAGTATTTGAAGCTTCGGGTTCTGTGGTTGATCAGTTGATCCTGACGGATATCCAGAGCGTATGGGATATCCATGAGAGTCACGAGCATGATGAAGGGGAACATGAAGAGGTTCATTCAGAAGATATTGGAGAAGATCACCATGATCATACGGTAGCAAGTGTGGAACATGCCGAAGGAGATGAAGCAGCTCATGTTCACGACCATGGTCATGGGCATGAGGAGGAAGTCGGACATCATCACCATGAGGAAGAGGGCGAGCACCATCACCATGAGGAAGATCGCGAGATTACTGCCTTGTTGGTTAAGTTTAAAAACCCTTTGGGTTTGGTGCAACTTCCGCGTATGGTCAATGAAAATACCAATATGCAGGCCGCCTTGCCCAATTATGAATTGACAAAACTCTTTAGTCTGATGGGGATAGCTACAACTTCATTAAATATGGTGGCCCTGATTGTGATCCTGGTTTCAGGCATCAGCGTTTTCATCAGCCTGTACTTGGGCTTGAGAGAGCGTACTTACGAGATGGCGCTTTTGAGAACCTATGGGGCCTCTAGGTTCCAGTTGCTGGGAATGATGTTTCAGGAAGGACTATTGATAGCGATTTCAGGGTTTGTAATAGGTTTGATTTTCAGTAGGCTTGGGCTGTTATTGATGTCTGTCTTACTTAAATCAGAATACCATTATGATTTTTTGGAAGCCGGGCCGATTTTGGGAGAGGGGTATTTGTTCATTGTGACATTGGCAATAGGTTTTCTTTCAGCGCTTATCCCGGCCATTTCAGTTTATAGAATAGATATATCAAAGAGTTTGTCAGATGCTTAGAAGAAGTTTAGTTATTTTATTTGCTTAGCTGGCTTTACAGCTTACAGCCAGACCAGGATTACTTGGGATACATTAAAGGATGTGAAGTTTATCGACAAATATAGCAAAGAGGTGGATGCCTACTATTACTTTCCCAAGTTCGGTCCTTCAGTACTGGAGCTGAACGGTAAGGAAGTGGTCATTCAAGGGTTCTTGCTGGAAATCGATCCGGGTGAGGATATCTTTATCCTTTCCGCCAATCCCTTTGCAGCTTGTTTTTTCTGTGGGGGAGCTGGACCGGAATCCATTATTGAGTTAAAAGTACCCAAGGATCATCCAAGGTTTGTTATGGATGAAATAATGACCTTCAAAGGTAAGCTCAAACTCAATGCAACGGATATCTATCAGTGTAACTATATCTTGGAAAATGCTACAGTTTATCAATAGGGAATAAGAAAGTGAATTTAAAAAAAGAAACGGAGCTGATTAAACTATCAGCTCCGTTTCTTTTAAAGGCCATATCAGTATCAGTTGGCTGTCACATCAATGTGTGATTCATATACTACAGTATTTCCTTCTTCATCTTCCACGGTAAATATCACGTGATACTCTCCTGCGGGAGCTGTGGCTGGAACATCGATGTGCTCATGGAATTCTGCTTCTGTTAACTCATGGTAGCCTTCTTCGAATTCTTCTTCAAAATCCCACTCTACTTCACCTGCTCCTGGTGTCAATCCATGGGCATGGATATCAACTGTTATATTATGAATTCCATACATGGCATCGATCATAAATTCTACATGGAAATCAGATCCACGAACTACGGTTTCATCCATTTCAAAATCACTGATGGTCACAGGAGACGTTACCTCTAAGTGGCCTTCCACTTCAGTGGTGTTTCCAACAGCATCAGTAACTTCCAGTACTACATGATACTCTCCCGCAGGAGCTGTTGCAGGGATATCAATATGCTCATGAAAGGTAGGGTTTTTCACCATGTACTTCTCATCTGTAAAAGTTTCGGAAAAGTCCCACTCGGTTTCACCTTCACCCACTTCAATATCATGTCCATGGATGGATACTGTAATGGAGGCTACAGTTGCTTGCGCAAGGATTTCAGCTTCCATATGTAGGTCAGAGCCACGATATGCTGTGCCATCAGTAGAATGAGATCCACCTTCTCCAAACTCAAAAGAAGAAATTACCGGCGCGTCAAAGGTCTGGTCCTCGTCATCCTGGCAGGAGAACAGGGCCATTCCCAAAAGGGAAATCAGAAATACGTGTTTTAATTTGTTCATGTTTTTCATTTTTGCGTAATATAAATTTGTTATAGGTTCAAAAAGTTTTCAAAATACGTGTCCAAATTTTCTACAACTACATTCAATAACGCCAAGGTTGAAAAGCCGTTAAGGAAAGGTTGATTATACAATTTGGTCTATCAGCTTGATGTGTTTTCATTTGTTCTTTCATAACAAAGAATATAGATGAGTAATAGGTTTTTTATTGTTGCAACAATATTGCGCAAATATTATGCAATATAGTTGCAAATGCAAGCGGTGTCAATAAGATTATTTAAGCGGTAAATAGAATATTATGAGAAGGAAGCTGCCTACAGGTGTTGGGGTGGAGTAATATCCTGGTAATCCAAAATTGAAAATATGTACAAAAGATTGGTTTAAATACATGCAGATACATTCCTATTAAAAACCCTTCGTTTATTTTGTCGAACAACAATTCGGGCAAATTCCAGAAGCCAGAAAACTGATGGACTGAGTCAAAAACGCTGTTGGAACAAAAGTTTTAAGGTTTTTTGAGTCTAAACTTAAGACCTTATCACATTGGAGACAGTGAAAGTGGCTGTGTTCAGAACGGGGGGTGCCTTTATCTTTGCAGGAAAAATAGCGGAAGTCTCCATTCGCATCTGGAAACCTTAGAATCAGTTTATCTTTTTCCATTCGTAATAGAATGCGATAAATGGTAACCCTGCTACAGGAACCATCCATTTGCTTTTTTATTTCACTGTAAGTAATTGGATGAACTGACTCTCTGATTATTTTGTGGATTTTTGTTCTAGCGATGGTGTTTCCCATTATATTTTTATATTTGCAATACTATTGCAAATATAAAAATCATTATTTTTTAATGCAACATTGTTTCATGTGGTTGTGTTTGTATATTTGCAATGTAATTGCATTTTACTTCACATGACCTATCTTTTACTCTTTGTTACTAGTTTACTTTCTTTTAGCTATGTCCCAGAACAGCGCCTTTTAGAAGCTACTTATCTTGATAGTACTGAAGGGCAAGCTCAAAGGCGTTGGGATACTGTTATTCCTGCTAAATTGGATACTTTCCCCAGAATTCAAGAACTCGAAGAGGTGGTGGTCATTGATCAGGCAGAGATGATCAGAAGGGAGGAGTCCAACAATGTAGAGCTGATCAAGCAAGATTTTATTCGGGAAAACCGAAGTGGGAGTTTGATGAAGTCTTTGGAAAGAATTCCAGGTATCAGCATGATAGGAATAGGTTCGGGAGCCTCCAAACCTTTGATCCGTGGACTGGGGTTCAATCAGGTCATGGTAGTGGAAAATGGGCTTAAACATGAAGGCCAACAATGGGGAGCGGATCATGGGCTAGAAGTGGATCAATTTGCCGCTGATCAGATTCAAATAATCAAAGGTCCGGCTTCCTTCAAATATGGTTCTGATGCGATAGGAGGAGTGATCGATATCCGGGAAAAACTGGCACCAGCTGAAGATGGTTTCGGGGGTTCAGTCGAGCTCGGTGCCCGATCCAACAATGGCTGGTTTGGAGGTTCAGCCAATGTATTTTACAGAAAAAACAACTGGTTTGCCGAAGGTAGGCTGACAGTGGCTGATTATGGGGACTTTAGAGTTCCTACAGACTCTGTGTTTGTTTATGATTTTGGTGTAGCCTTACACGAGGGGCAAGTCAGAAATTCTGCCGGGCAGGAACTTGATTTTTCAACTAGGGTAGGATTTCTGGGGAAGAATTTCCGGAATACACTTGGAGTGAGTAGAGTAAGTACCAAAGCAGGTTTCTTTGCCAATGCCCACGGATTGGAGCCAAGGCAGGTGGATACGGGGCTTCATGACCGTTCCAGTCGGGATATTCTTCTGCCTTTTCAGGAAGTGACGCATACCAAAGTGATCAATAAAGTCAGCTATGCGGCCGGAAAAAATTTTCTCCAACTGGATCTCGGCTATCAGAGAAATGACAGAAAGGAGTGGAGCCAGTATGTCAACCATGGCTATATGCCTGCCATCTACCCGGCTGAGATGCTTTATCCGTCGAACCAGGAGCGGGCATTTGATAAAGAGGTGTTTTCCATAAACGTGAAAGACGAAATTTTTTTGGACCGACATGAGCTGGGATTTGGTGCCAGTGGTGAATACCAGCACAATGATATTGGCGGTTGGGGATTTTTGATTCCGGCATTTCAACAATATAGTTATGGTTTTTTTGCGATCGATAAGTACAAACTGACTCCGCTTTGGCAACTGACAGCTGCCCTTCGCTTTGATCATAGTCAGATCCATGTGGAGGAATATCAGGATTGGTTTCCGAGTGTGGAAGATGCTTCTCAAGCGACTGAAGATGATTACCTATTCAGGGCAGAGGAATTTCAGCGTAAATTCAACAGCTTGGTTTGGTCAGTGGGGGTGAATTATAATCCGGGAGATTTGGTGCTGAAGGCAAATGTTGGAACCAGTTTCCGCATGCCCATTGCGAAGGAGTTGGCGGCAAATGGGGTGAATTATCACTATTTCCGCTATGAGCGGGGCAACGCAAACTTAGATCCTGAGCGTTCCCTGCAACTTGACCTTGGAGGGGAGTTGAAGAAAGAAAAGTGGCTGCTTTCCTTTAGTCCCTTTGTGAATTATTTCTCCAATTACATTTACCTCAACCCTACTGCCGAAATGGATGTGCTCTATGGTGCCGGAAATCAGGTTTTCAACTATACTCAGGCGGAAGTTTTGCGCTACGGAGCCGAACTGAGTGCATTGTATCAGTTGAATTCGAAATGGAGTTTTGAGTTGCTGGGAGAATATGTGTACAGCGAGCAGAAGTCAGGAGACAAGCAAGGATTTACCTTGCCTTTTTCACCGCCTACATCAGGGATTATCAATGCCACCTACAAGCCTTTGACGGAAGGTTTTTTCAGTAATCCTTACTTCGCAGTGGATTTCAGAGCTACCGCCAGACAGGAAAACATTGTGCCTCCTGAGAAAGTAACCCCAGGCTATCAGTTGGTGAATCTACGGGCCGGATCGGCTATTTCGGTTTTCGGACAGGAAATCCAGACTGACCTTCAAGTCCAAAATCTCTTCAATACCCGATACCTGAACCACACGAGTTTCTATCGACTGATCAATTTGCCAGAAGCCGGCAGGAATATCAGTGTATCCTTAAGTTATGAATTCTAAAATCCAATCGAATAATATGAAAAATTGGCGACTATTTATTTTAATGATGATTTTTCTTGCTTCCTGTGGGGAGGATGAAAAGCCCCTGATTGATACAGAATATCCGGAGATACTGGTAGAGGATGATTCATTTCCTCTGCAATGCAGCGTAATTGAGCGGGGGACAACTTTGGAGTTCAAGGCATATTTCTCAGACAATGTGGAGTTGGGAAGTTATAGTTTGGATATTCATCACAATTTTGATCACCATACCCATAGTACAGAGGTGAATAGCTGCAATGAGGATCCGATCAAAACGCCGGTGAATCCGCTGTTGTTGATTCAGACATTTACTATTCCTGAGGGTTTGACAGAATATGTGGGTACCGCTGAAATCGAAATTCCTGCTGATATAGATCCTGGCGATTATCATTTCATGATCCGCCTGACAGATCAGGAGGGATGGCAGACCTTGCAGGGGTTGAGTATTAAGATTGAATAATCATCTTTTCCTGTTTGAACCTTCAATTCATTTAGTAGTTAGATTCAAGACGTTTTAATAAGAACTTGTTGTCTTGAGACTAATCTATTCAAGCAGAATTTTAAAACAAATAGTATAGTTTGGTTGACGGTTAAATAATAGAATCTGATTATCCGCAATGATGCCAGTAACCTTAAATCCTTTACTTTAAGTGGTCAGAAGTTTGAAGCCTGAAGACCGAAGCAGTTGATATTTTAATCAAAACGAACATTTCGACTCGCTTTTAACCTTTACTGGTGCAATTGTGGATATACATTTATAATTAATGTGGTATTATATATTGTGAAAAATGATGTTAAAAAGTTGGTCTAACTGTAAATATTAAAAGAAACAAGGGGGATAAATTTTTGAAAGATGGAATTTTAATACTTTAGTATAACTAGTCCATTTCAGTATCCGTTCATTATTATACGCATAAGTGGAAAGAATGAAACTCTATATCAAATATATGGTCAGCTTACGATGTAAAATGATGGTGAAGGAAGAACTTAAAAAATTAGGGTTTCAACATTTTTTGGTCGAGTTAGGTACCATAGAACTTCGTGAGAAAATGTCAGCGGAACAGCGGCGCCAATTCGGGAAGAATTTATTAAAATCTGGATTAGAATTATTAGAGGACAAAAAGAGTATACTCATTGAAAAAATAAAAAATCTAATAATCGAGATGGTTCATTATGACGATGAGTTGCCTAAAACCAATTATTCGGACTATATAAGCGAGAAGTTGGGTTATGACTATACCTACCTAGCCAATACTTTTTCAGAAGTAAAAGGAGTAACTATACAGCAATTTATTATTCTCCACAAGGTCGAAAGGGTGAAAGAATTGTTGCTATATGATGAATTAAGTCTTTCGGAAATTTCCTATAAATTGCATTATAGTAGTGCTGCCCATCTTTCCAATCAATTTAAGAAAGTAACAGGTCTTACTCCTTCGTACTATAAGAAATTAAAACAAAAGCGGAATCAGAATCTGGAAAATTTATAAGGCACAAAAGCGGTTATTGCGTTATACTTTTCTGATGATTTAATTTCTATTTTCGAAAACAAAACTGTTTTAAAGCCCAATCTCTCCCCTGTGAAAAAGTCCTTGCCAATTCTCTGGTATTTCATTTACTGAAACTTTTGGAATATTGCTTCCATAGCCTGTTGCTGAAATGGTAGCAGTTTATACAAAGGTAGTCCGGAAACATTTTTAGTTCTGACGGGGATAGATATTCCCTTTAACATTTCTGAGTAGAATCTTAATAGAAGGTATAGTACTGTACAAAGATTTATTACGGTCTGTTTGAAAGGATGAATAAAGGTGATTATCCACTGATGGCTAAAGAACTGTTAAATAATCAATCGCTTATGTCGGTGTGGGATGTGTGATATATGCAAGTTTATTATTTTTACTGTAAGGTTTATTAAATGAGATATTTATAGATTTCTTAGTAAGATAAATTTGTCTACTAAAATCAAATATGATGTCTAAAGAAAAAAATAGTAAACCGAAATCAGATAAAAAGCAGCCAGTTAAAAGTTTAAAAGAAAAGAGGGCTGCAAAAGAAGCCAAGAGAAGGGAAAAAGAGAATAAAGAAATCTAGCCCTGCTATCATAATCAAATCTATGGATGATAAACGCTTCTGAGTAGAGTAGTAGAGAATGGCTCTACTACTTTGCATGATCTACATTGCTATTCTGATTTGATTAACTACCCAAAACAGTGCTTTTGATGAATGAAGGTCAAAAATAACTGGCTCAATAGAGCAGTCACAATTTTTTTCGACGTGATGTTGTGATATTCATTCTAGGTATAATTCTATTGAAGAATATCATTTAAAAACCAAAGACGGGAGACTTTGGTGCAATGCTTTCATCATAGAGTTAATGTTCTTAATATTTATAAACCTATCATATTAGGAGGGAAATGAATGAAAAGTAAGAACTATCCAAAAGAAATAAATGCCACAGTCCTGGTGGCTCACCCAGATGATGAGACCATTTGGATAGGAGGATTAATATTAGAAAATCCTGAATGGAACTGGACCATCATTTGTCTTTGTAGGGCAAATGATGGAGACCGGGCACCTAAATTTTATCGAGCTCTTGAAGTGTTTGGTGCCAAGGGCGTAATGGCTAATCTTGACGATGGCCCCGATCAAGAACCATTAGATTCAAATTTACTTGAAAATACTATTGTGAACTTATTGTCTTCTAAACCAATGGATTTGTTTTTTTCTCATAGTCCTTTCGGCGAATATACCCAGCATCTTAGGCATGAAGAAATCGGTAAATCAGTTATAAAATTATGGGAAGAGAAGCGTATCAAGACCGATGAATTGTGGCTTTTTGCCTACCATGACAACAACAAGCGTCATGTGCCTAAACCTATTCCAGATGCCTATCTTCACTTACACCTTGGAGGAAGTGTATTCAAAGCAAAGCGGGCTTTAATCAGTGGTGTATATGGTTTTTCCCATGAAAGCTGGGAGTTTAAGGCATGTAGTTGGACGGAAGCTTTTTGGTGTTTTCTTAATGCTGAGGATGCTGTCAAATGGTTAAACAAACAAAGAGATGAAGGTATTAGTGTTATATGATTATCCTCCCTCTCCTGGAGGACTTTCTACCCAAGGTGATTTGTTGTATCAAGGTCTGTTGGAGATAGGCATAGATGCTCATGCTGTCCATTTTCAATCATCACAGGAGAAAGAGTGGTATTATCAGTGGTTTAAACCAGATATTGTGGTGGGAATAGGATATTGGGGATATATTCAGGATATAGTTATTCAACCTAATTTGCATGGACTATTGGCCGTTCCATGGCTAGTAGCTGATGGCTTTATTGGCAATTATCGGGAGGTTTTAAATAAGCTTCCTTTAATTTTGGTCACTTCAAACTGGGTCAAGCAGATGTATATTCGTGATGGCATAAAAGGCGAGAATATCGAAGTTTTGCCTGTGGGATGTAAGACGGATGTATTTTGTCCAGTTAAGGCAGATGATGAAAAGGTTTTGGCCATCAGAAAGGCTCTTGGAGTATCCCCAGATCAATTGATGATCTTGACTGTTGGAGGGGATGCCACATCAAAAGGGGCTCAAGAGGTTATGAAAGCACTGGCTATTATTGAAAATGAAGTCTCCGACTGGAAATATATATGTAAAGTATGGCCTCAGGAAAGAACTAATCTTCAGAATGTAGTTGATCAAGAGCTTTCGGGATTATTGGGGATCGAAAAGAGAGTCCAATATGTCACTAATACGGTTTCTCGAAATTTCATGCCTTATCTGATCGCAGCATGTGATATTTATGCTGCTCCCTCTAGATTGGAGGGGTTTGGCATGCCACAAGTTGAAGCTGGAGCGTGCAAAAAGCCTGTGGTTGGTATTAAGGCTATGGGAATGTTGGACACGATTGTGCATAATAAAACAGGTTTTTTGGCAAGGGTGGCGCAAGAAATTGAAATCAATGAAGCTGTGCTGGGTATCGAGTCTGGTTATGAAGAACCGCATATAGAGGTATTTGCAAGCCCAAGAGTGGTCGATTATAGAGCAGATGTGAATGATATCGCTAAGTATTTATTGAGACTAATGAACAATAAGGTTTTGCGGGATAAAATAGGAGAAAGGGCGAGGCAGCATATAGTAACTAATTTTGATTACCGTGTAGTGGCTCGAAAATTTGTAAAGATTGTTCAAGATAGGTTAGGTATTAATTAAGAGAAGACGTGGATTATGAAAACACCAAATTAATTGAAGAAGCAAAGAAAGCAGCTGTGAGTGTTCTTCTATATAATACTGAAGGCCCTTTTTTGGGACTGCCAAGAACAGCTGGGTTTGGTTATCCTGAGCCCTATACTAGGGATCTTATGCTTTCAATTTTAGGAGTTGGCGTGTCAGGAAATGAGAAGTTGATAAAAAGTACCAGAAAGGTACTGGAGAAGCTTGCCCAAAACCAATCTCCCAAAGGTCACATTCCTTCATTGGTCCACGAAGTGGATAATAAAGGGGCAAGTGATACCACTCCGTTATTTTTATTGGGCGTTAGTGTTTTCAGAAGGATAGTTGGAGAACCTCTGTTCTTAGAAAAGGCAGTTAAAAAGTCCTTGACATGGATGGAATATCAGAGTCCCAATGATGAATACCTTGTCGCCCAACTGCCTACCAGTGATTGGCGGGATGAACAGTGGGTGATTGGTTATGGATTGTTTGTAAATACCCTGGTATTTAGTTTCCTGATGCTTTTGGGGTGTAGAGAAAGGGCTTCGAAACTTTTCAAAGAGATAAGGTTTCTTAATTTGGACAAAAATAGTGAATTGGGTGGTGTTGGAAGATTATTATGGGAAAATCCTCCTTATTATTCATTGTGGAGATATAAAGTTTTCCGGAGTGACCGATTTGATCTTTTGGGCAATAGCTTGGCGATTTTATCAGGAATAGCATCATTAAAAAGGGCCTCAGCAATTATTGAATGGATTGAAAAATGGTGCCAAATACAAAAAAATGAAGGGAAGCAGACATCAGACCTACCTCCTAATTTCTTTCCTTTTATTGAACCGGGAGACCCTGACTGGCACTCCAGATACAGCAAATATAACATGCCCGGTGAGTACCATAATGGAGGGATTTGGCCTTTTGTATGCAGTATCTATGTAAGTTCACTCGTAGCCGCTCATCAATACGAACTAGCCGAAACGAAACTGGTAAGTCTTACTCATATGATTAAAAAATCCAAGGACAGTAAATTACCCTTTGGATTTAATGAATGGGTAAGGTCAATAGATGATCTTCCTTGTGGGCAAGATTGGCAAAGTTGGAGTGCTGCCCTATACCTGTATGCTGCTAAGTGTGTTCAGGAAAGAAAAACTCCATTTTTTGATGAAATCCGAGAAGAGGTCGCTAAGAGGTTTCAATAAGGAGAGTAAATATGAAGTACTTACTGCATATATTAATAGAGTGGGCAGGCTAAGAGATTAGGTTTTCTATAAAATTTTGAAAGTGATAAGATCAAGATTCGTAATGCTATTTAGTTTATGTGAAGAATGATTCACTTTTTCTAATTTTTTAGCTAATTAATAATGATGCTATGCTTGATATTTGTTCCCCTTTTAGGATCTCGTTTGTTTTAAGAGTACTACTGGTCACTCAAGTGTTTGTAAATCTGTGAAATATATAAATGTATGTTCTAATAGTGTAAGCTATTTAAAACGAGTGATATATAACTTTGATGTTGAAGAAGTGTTAATTGAAGCTCAGTGATTAATGATTTTTGAAAAATGCCTCACGTATTATTCAATTAGTTGTACGGTAGGAGTCTGGGAAATGGATTAATATAAAGAAATCTCCTATCTAAATACTATGAAGGATGATATTACTCAAAGGATTTTATAATTACTAGGAAGAAAGGCATGAAAATAGGATACATTAGTACTTACCCTCCAAGAGAATGTGGAATTGGCACCTTCACCCAAAATCTTCAGTGTTCGATAAAAAAGGCATTTGAAGATGATGATATTAAGTATGAAGGTTATGTGATAGCACTTAGTGATAATGATGAACACCATGTCTATCCCAAGGAGGTAAGGATGACATTACAACAGGACCAGCAAGCAGATTATCTTGAAGCAGCTGATTTTATCAATTTAAGCGGTTTGGATCTTTGTGTGCTTGAGCACGAGTTTGGAATATTTGGAGGTGAAAGTGGGGTGTATATTCTTCCTCTATTACATAAGCTCGAAATGCCATTTATTGTTACACTTCACACTGTTCTTGATTCACCTTCATATAATCAAAAGATCATCCTAAAAGAGATAAGTAGGATGACCAAAGCGATCGTGGTCATGAGTAATAAGGCCGTTAAGTTGCTTGAAGAGATATACCTTGTGCCTATAGAAAAAATAAAATTAATAGAACACGGGGTTCCTGATATCCACTATAATGCTTCTGAAGTGAGAAAAACATTTCGCTTTGATGGAAAGAAGGTATTGTTAACCTTTGGCTTTATCAGCCGCAATAAAGGAATCGAAACGGTGATAAAATCACTTCCTGAGGTAATTAAAAAATATCCCAATACCATATATTTAATATTGGGGAAAACACATCCTAATGTAATCAAATATGCTGGAGAAGAGTACCGAAATTATCTTCATCTTCTAGCTAAAAATTTGGAAGTGCAAGACCATGTGTTATTCATAAATGAGTTTATTGATGAAAGTGAACTGATAAGGTATCTTACGGCTTGTGATGTTTATATTACTCCTTATCTGGCTAAAACCCAAATTACCAGTGGAACCCTTATTTATGCATTTGGTGCAGGCTGTGCAGTGGCATCTACACCCTATTGGCATGCAGAAGAACTTCTTGCAAATGGAAAAGGAAAAATTTTTGGTTTTAAAAACCACGAAGAACTTTCAATGCTCTTGAACGGATTATTCGATAATCCTGAACAACTAAAAGAGATCAAAGAAAAAGCACTTGAATATGGAAAGACGATAACTTGGTCCGAGATAGGTAGAAAGTATAAAGATCTTTTAAACTCCGTATTAGTGGAACAACCAATCAATACAGAAAAAAGAAAAATCATTTTGAATATTCAATTATTGCCTAAGTTTTCACTAACTCACATCAAGCGACTGACCGATGATACCGGGATTATCCAACATGCAAAATATGGTATTCCCAATCTTAAGGAAGGGTATTGCCTAGATGATAATGCCAGAGCACTTTTAATGGTCCTAATGGCCAATAAGCAGAAACATGAGCCAATGGCATTGGAGTATATGCCTATTTACCTGAGTTATATTCATTATATGCAAAATCCGGACGGCACATTTAAGAACTTTCTGGGATTCAACAGAACGTTTAAGGATGAAGTAGGCTCTGAAGATTCATTTGGAAGAACCGTTTGGGCTTTAGGTTACCTTTTGGGAAATGCCCCAAATGATGCCTATTTCCAAACTGGCCGATTATTGTTTTTTGATGCGGTACCCAATTTCCAAAACTTAAGGTCAATTAGAAGCATCGCCACTACGCTTATTGGGATGAGTTATTACTTGAAAACCAACATGCTTGATGAACAAATGATTGAATTGTTAAGGGCACTAACGAATAAGCTGACTTTACAATATAAGAGGCAATCCACTTCAGATTGGAAATGGTTTGAGTCTCTTTTGGCCTATGATAATGGAATCATGCCACTGGCCTTGATGCATGCTGCTGAAGTATTAGAAGATGATGAGGTGCTTGGAATAGCTATGGAAACCATGGGTTTTCTAACAGAGCATACCATGAAGGGTGGTTTTTTATCCATTATTGGAAATAAAGAGTGGTATGTCAAAAATGGTCACCGATCAGTCTATGCCCAGCAACCTATAGATGCCTTATCAATGGTTCTAATGTACTATCAAGCATTTCTGTTAACAAGGAAAAATACATATCTGCAAAAACTATTTACTTCATTTATGTGGTTTTTAGGAGAAAATGATCTTAGAATGAGTTTATATGATTTTGAAACAAAAGGTTGTTGTGATGGTTTTGAAAGTTATGGAGTGAATAGAAACCAAGGAGCGGAGAGTTCGCTTGCTTATCTAATATCTCACTTGGTTGTGCTGCAAGCTCATGAGGAATTTTATAAAAGCGAACAGCCTGAAATACCCGAAAAGAAAATTAATCTTTTAAATAAAGAAATATATCTTTGAAAATAGCCATTCTCTCTTCTATTGCATGGAGAACACCTCCTAAAAAATATGGGCCATGGGAACAGGTGGCTTCCAATGTTTGTGAGGGACTTTTGGAAAGAGGCATGGATGTTACGCTTTTTGCAACAGCAGATTCCCTTACAAAAGGAAAACTCCAGTCTACATGTGCGGTTCCTTATGAAGAGGATAGAGCTGTGGACCCTAAAGTAGCAGAGTGTTTGCATATCAGTAATCTAATGGAGCAGGCCCATCAGTATGATATCATTCATAATCATTTTGATTTCTTACCTCTTACGTACTCTGCATTGATTAAAACGCCGATGATTACAACCATACATGGTTTTTCATCTTCTAAAATCATTCCTGTTTATAAAAAATATAATGCAACAACTGCTTATGTATCCATATCCGATGCTGATAGGTCAAAAGAACTGGATTATATTGCCACTGTTTATCATGGAATCGATCCCTTGATTTTTGAATTTCGAGAAGTTAAAGAAGATTACCTCTTGTTTTTTGGTAGAGTTCATCCGGAGAAAGGTACTCATATTGCTATAGAAATTGCAAAAAGATCGAATCATCGTCTGATAATTGCAGGTTTGATTCAAGATCAAGTTTATTTTAATGAAAAAGTAAAGCCTTTTATCGATGATGATTTGGTAAGTTATTGGGGGAATCTTGAGCAAGATAAAGGTAAAAAACTACTTGCGGGAGCTAAGGCTTTACTTCATCCTATCAATTTTGAGGAACCATTTGGATTAAGTGTAATAGAGGCAATGATGTGTGGAACTCCTGTTATCGCTTTTGATAGGGGCAGTATGAAAGAGCTCATAAAAGATGGAAAAACAGGATATTTAGTGAAAAATATAGATGAGGCAATTGAAAAGGTTGGACGCTTAAAATCTATTAGTTCAATTGATTGCCGAATACATGCTATAAGTAAGTTTAGCATCGGGGCCATGGTGGAAAATTACATTGCAACTTACGAAGGAGTTCGAAAATGAAAATTTTGCAATATTTAATAGTTTTTGAGGGCTTCTAGGAGTTCATCCATGGATATGACAGCATAGGTTGAAGAATAATCGGACACTGCATAGGGCAAAATCAGGTTGGCATTATGAATGATGGCACCACAGGAATAGACCACGTTTGGAACATATCCATCCCGTTCTTTTTCCAAAGGAGTAAGAAGAGGTTCTTTTAGTCTTCCAATTTCTATAGTAGGATCTTCCAAGTCAAGAAGGGAGGCCCCTATACTATACCTTCTCATTGGGCCAACACCATGGGTTATAATCAGCCAACCCTCTTTTGTCCAGATTGGAGATCCACAATTCCCTATTTGGGTATATTCCCAGGGGAATTGAGGTTCCTGGATTTTCATGGGGGAGTTCCATAGCGTACTTTTGTCAGAAAACATGATGTAGTTATTTACACCGTCGATCCGGGCCAACATGGCATATTTCCCTTTTATTTTTTTAGGGAATAGTGCAAGGTTTTTATTTTGGGCTCCTTCTCCATGAAGGGGCATCACTCTGAAGGTATAAAAATCTTCCGTAGATAATAGTTTGGGAAGTGTATTATGGCCATTATAAGCTGAATAAGTTGCATATACCTTTTCGGTTCCATTACTTTCTGTGAAATTTACAAATCTGGCATCTTCAATCCCCCTGCTTTCAGAATTTGAAATGGGAAATAGTACTCTTTCGGTAAGATCAGAATCCATTTGGAACTGGACATCATAAAATGAGTCAACAAGCCAGGTCATCTCATTCAACGCCATTCTTCTTTCCATACTGATGGCTTTATCATTTAAGATTTTAGCAACCGCAGTAGTTAAGGAATAGTATTCAAAGTTATCAGGCAGGTCTTCCATAATGCTTTTAGAATATTTTTTAGGTATATTCATTTCAGTAAGCTTCTTGATAAACCGGTTTTTGTCATATAACCTTTTATGTGTTACTTCAGCCAAGTCTATTTGGTCTCCTGATTTCATAACTTGTAGGTTGTTATTTTTGTCGATAATCGCTCTCCGGAAAACAATGGAAGAAATATGCCCTTCGCCGGTGGCTCTAAAGGAGAGGATTACTCTCATTTCTCCCTCCTCAAGGTAGGACTGATCAAAGTCCTTGATAATAGAAGGGTTGAATATTGCTGCTGATTCAATAGAATATTCCATTGTACAATAGGAACCAATCAGCATCTTTTGAAAATCAGAGAGACTATCATAAAGATCATTCTTTATTTTAATCAGTTCTTGAATTTTCTCAAAATGCTTGTGGAATATCTTGGAAATATTTCGATGGCGACTGGCAAATTCTCGCAAGGTTTGTTCTAAAGTTAATTTGACCTGTTCTTCTCCCATAGAAAGTACTCTATCTATCATTTTTTCGGTTCGCTCTTTCCCATTCCAGAAAAATCTGGCTACAACCCTACTGGAATCTGGCGAAAATCTGAAATCTTTCCTTTCTGCTGTAACTTTCATTGCTTCAGTTAATTATAATATTTGGGCCTTTGCTAAAGGTAGCCCTTATATTTGTCAATAGACGTTTTTGTATTGTATATTTTGCTTTATTTTGGGAAAAGACAACTTTTCAATTTAGCGCTGTTTTGAAGTAATATTTTAAAGGCAAATTCGGGTCGGCTTTTGTAGTATAAGTTGGGAGATACAGGCATGAAGCATAGAAAGAAGCATCACAAGGATTTTTGTGATTTAATCCGGATTATCAAAGTTGTTTAGTAAACGAATTTAAAGTGGTCTCAGCTCGAGTTTTCGTTTCTTGTCTGGAGACCGAAGTTTCCTCTTTGCCTTCCATTTCTCAGGCAGGTGGGGCCTTTGGGAGATATTCTCCTTTGATTCTTTCAACTAAACAACATTGTCGGAATTATTCAAGTTAGCCTATCCAACTCCTGGTTTGGAAGGTATGAAACCAGAGGAAAATTAGAGTTTTTTAGGAGGTGGTTGAATAGCGCCATAATGGGGGGAATTTCTGTCCTATATGGACTCAGAAATGGCGGTAAAGCAGCTGATTTTAAATAGGTTTCTGGTCATGATGGATTCTCATTTCTAAATTTTGGATTATAGATAGGAGAAAGTTAATTGTTGTTTTGGTTAGAATTTTAATAGAAATACAAGTGATAATTGAAAATTAAACATGAGAAATATATAAGTGAAGCCTTTTCAACTGTAACACAATAGAAGGAAATATTGATCATCTTTATATTGAGAGGCATGGTAGAAATAATTTCCATTCAGTGCTTATTGGAGAGGGGGGATTATGAAAAGATTTGTAAATAATTCAATAGCAAAAGGGGGTGATGGTTGGGTACTTACCGAATATGGTGATGAAAAAGGCTATCGAATTTATGTCATTTTAGGATGTCATGTATTCTAGTTTTTGGGGTCTTTAATGGATTTAAACAAAAAACTCATGGGACATTTTGAAATGCAAAAATCGGAAATCTTAATCCTTGTAGAATTGATCGATTATATTCCAAATGCCGTTCTTAGTAAAACGATTATTAAAAAAACGACAGGAAACGTTACAGCCTTTTCATTTGATTCAGGAGAGGCATTACTAGAAAAAAAATGTCCCTATGATAACTTCATTCAGGTCATTGAAGGCAAGGCGGAAATTATCGTCGATGGTAATTCTAAAATCCTAAACTCAGGTCAATCTATAATTATACCGGCTCATATGTCCAATAGTATTAAAGCAAATTTTAGGTTTAAAATGATCTCTACAATTATTAAGAGTGGATATGAAGATGTAGAACTGGGCCAGTAATTTTATAAGAAAATTAAGTTCCAAGGGAAAAAAGCGGTCACTATAACATTGATGATAAGTATATGAAAATTGTTAGAAGTTGGAGAGAGTAGAATATTTTGCTTAAAAGAATGTTTCCCTTTCTTACCGATGATCTTATTATTGATTGGATAGTGCTGCTAAAAAACTAAGGAAAACTCGTTCTAAATTGGAGTTGCTATTTGAAGGAAAGCAACTTTACTAAGAGTTAGAAGTCCTCTTTATTTTTAAGTTTTGTAAAAAAAATATTTTTGCAGATTGTTTTTTTCTGGAAAATGATAAATGGGTAGTTGAAAAAAGACTAGAAGAAAATTTTTATTGGTTGTATCGTAGTAATATCTCACTTAGTGAGAATTAGGTCACTGAAATGATTAGTGTTTTAACCATTGAGGAAAAGAGAAATCAAATTTAGAGTTAAATACTGAGGTTAATCCGGTATGGAGAATTTTAATATACAAATCGATTTGGCAGCGGCCTTTATTGATCCTGTCATTTTTATTTTGGTCGTCATTTCTATTGGGATTATTGTAACTAGCTTTATTTTTAAATTAATAGGGCAACCTTATGTGATAGCTTACATTCTGGTGGGAATTTTATTGGGGCCAAATGGTTTAAGCTTAGTAAATGACAAATCGCTTGTTTCTAGTTTTGGGGCTTTCGGGCTGGTGCTTTTACTTTTCTTTATTGGCATGGAGATATCGCTTCCAAAAATAATAGCTAACTGGCGTATTCCCGTCATAGGAACCCTTGTTCAGGTGATATTCAGTGTGGGAGCGGTTTGGGGTGTGGGCTCTATTTTTCATTGGGATCTTTATCAGATAATCGTACTGGGTTTTGTGATAAGCCTTAGTAGCTCTGCCATTGTTATAAATTATCTGCAAGACAAAGGGTTAATAACATCCGATTTGGGTCAAAATGTTATTGGAATTTTGCTGGTACAGGACATATTGGTGGTGCCGATGTTAATTTCTCTCAATTATTTAGCGGGAACAGCACCTTCCTCCCTGGATGTAGCAAAACAGGTTCTTGGTGGATTCCTGATCTTGGGCATAACCCTATGGGTCTTGAGGAAAAAGGAATTACGTCTACCATTTGGTGAGAAAATCAGACAGGATCGTGAAATACAGGTTTTCTTAGCTTTTGCGTTTTGTTTTGGCTTTTCCATCCTAACGGCATTTTTTGGTCTTTCCTCTGCCTTGGGAGCATTTGTTGCAGGAGTAATTGTATCAAAAGCCAAAGAAACTACATGGGTACATAGCAGTCTCCATGCGTTTAGAATCGTTTTTGTGGCCTTATTCTTTGTGTCCGTGGGGATGTTGATAGATTTAGACTTTTTGACTGAGAATTTATTGATCTTGTCTATCATGACTTTACTGGTCTTCATTACCAATAATTTTATTAATGCCATAATTGTCCGCTTTTTGGGGGAGTCTTGGGCCAATAGTTTGTTGACAGGTGCTATTTTGGCTCAGATAGGAGAGTTTAGCTTTATCCTAGGAGCAACTGGCATTTATATAGGTCTTATTTCAGAACATACCTATCAATTAGTAATTTCAACTATTTCAGTGTCACTTATTATCAGTCCAGCATGGATTTTTTTGATGAGGAAAATAATTGGTTTGTTAAATGGTAAAAACAAAACATAATTAATCGCTTTAGCACCTGCAGACCTGTTTTTGACTGATCCCACGGATCTATCTAGTGGAAGACAGGTTTACACTGAATTAAATTATTGTGAGCATATTTAGTTCTAAAGGACCCAGTTTCACTAGGTATCCGAAATGGGTTCCTTTCTTTTACTAAGAATAATAAGAAGGATTTAATACAAAAAAATGATTTTTTGGTTCTAGGTGTGATATATACAAACTCTATTCATCATTATGTAAGGGAATATGGTAATAAAAACACCAACTTAGTAATACGCTTCAATATTGCACTAGATATTGCTTCAAAATACAGAATTGCTAGCGATGCTAATTGAGGAGAGATTTATATAAATAATGCCCAATGAAAAATTTGAAATTTACACATAGCATCAGGTCTGGATTCGACAAAACTTTGAGAACTAAAGTGAATAACTATTTTGAAAAAAATAATATTAGCAGATATGGAAATGGAAATATGATAGTGAAAACTGTAATTATGCTTTCTATTTTCTTTATTCCGCTTATTTTTATTGGTTCAGGAATGGTAGAAAATACTGCTCTTCTGTTCACTTTATATATTACAAGTGGATTTGGAATGGCTGGTGTAGGAATGGGGGTAATGCATGACGCTATTCACGGTTCCTATTCTAAGAGCCGTGCTGTCAATCGGTATTTAGGATATACTATGAATTTAATAGGAGCTAATTCCGATGTTTGGAAAATACAACATAACGTCCTTCATCATACTTACACAAATATAGAAGAAGGAGACGATGATATTAATGTGCCATTTTTTTTGCGATTTTCTCCTCATGCTAAGCATTATTGGATACACCGTTTTCAATATCTATATGTTTGGTTGTTTTATGGACTTTCTACTATTTCATGGATTACATTAAAGGATTTTGTAAGAGCTTGTCGCTATAATAAAATGGGCTTTTTTGATAGAAAAAGTAGTTTTACAAAAGAATTGTTAAAAATTGCGGTTTGGAAAATCATTTATTATTCATACGCCCTGTTCCTGCCATTAATAATGGTACCACTACCTGCTTATATTGTGGTTTTGGCCTTTTTAGGCATGCATTTTGTCACCGGAATTTGCATAAGCCTTGTTTTTCAAACGGCCCATATTGTTCCGGGTACTGAATTTATTCATGCTGATAAAAAGGGTCAAATTCATAATGAATGGACATTACATCAATTGGCAACTACTAGTAACTATGCTCCAAAAAGTACCCTGTTCTCCTGGTTAATTGGGGGATTAAATTTTCAGGTCGAACACCACTTATTTCCCAATATTTGCCATGTCCATTACAAAAAGCTGTCAGGGATTGTTTCTAGAACAGCAAAGGAATATAATTTACCTTATAATGTGAAAAAGTCTTTTTTTGAGGCCCTTTTGGATCATATAAAAATGCTCAGGCAGTTAGGAATTCAACAAATATGAAGACATTTCTGGAAATTACGAGGCAGATTTATGATGAGCGTTTGGACAATAGGTTTACACAAAGGAACTACTATCTAAATAATGAGGAATTGGATGTGGTTATTTACGATAAGATGATCCAAAAAAGCCTCAAGAATAAGGAAGACTTTACGGTTGTTAAGGAGGTAAGAATGGAGCATAGCATGGGTGGGAAATGGCATGTCCTTAGAAATGAATTTCATAGGAGTTTTTATGAGAAAGGAGTTGAAAAGAAATTCAGTAGTTTCTAGTCTTCATAATAAACACTTCGTAGGTCAACAATACTACCTTAAAGGTAAGTGTGTATTTACGGGCAGTATAACTTTTTATTAAAGATATGGGTTGAGTAAAGCAACGGTACTTTTTATGACATTCTAATATTCTCTAATTTTATTAATGGATTGAATTATGGCCAATAAGAAAGATTTAGATCAGACCTATACAGCAATCGATCGAATTTTCCGGTTGAGTATTGGGGAAATGGCAGATTTCAGCGGGGCAAAATATGATGGCGATTTTTCCAGGTCCCTGGAATATGCTCAGCATGAAAAGCATCGGTATGTAGCTAAAAGCCTTAATATAACAAAAGATAGTAGGGTACTGGATATGGGATGTGGATGGGGAGGTTTTATGAATTTTATAAAAGAGGAAATTGGGGCAAGTTGCCTTGGTCTCACTATGTCCAGGGGACAAGCCCTTGCGTGTGAAAGGAATGGCTTTGATGTCCTGGTTAAAGACTGCCGAAAGGTTACAGTGGATGAAATAGGTAAGTTTGATAGTATTGTCTGCATTGGGGCCCTGGAACATTTTTGTTCGATAGAAGAATGGAAAGAAGGGAACCAGGAAAGAATTTACCGTGAATTTTTTAAAACTGTTTATGATTTATTATTACCAGGTGGTAAGGTATATATCCAATCTATGGTCTTTGGTGAAAACATGATTGATTATAAAGATATTAAGATCACGGCTAAAAAGGATACTCCAAGCCATTTAATGGCATTGATGATCAAGGAATTCCCAGGTTCTTGGTTGCCTTATGGAACAAAAATGATTTCTAGAAGTGCAGCTCCCTATTTTAGGCTCATTTCTAAAAATAGCGGCCGACTGGATTATATAGAAACTATCAGGCAATGGAGGATAAGATTCAGGGCTTTCAGCATATATAAGTATGCGATTTACTTATCGCTATTGTTCAAGTTTTTGTTTAAAGGACAACTAAAAGACCGATTTACTATATTTTCGACGAGTCCCAATAAAAGGTGTTTTGAAAAAGGAATCATGGATCACTATAGGATGGTTTTTGAAAAAAATGAGGACTTTTTGTGTAACAACTGATTCAGGAGAATATCAAATTTCCTTTAACAAAAATTATAGAAATAAATTAGTGAAAAAGAAATTGTTTCTTTTAAGAAAGTACAATATATAATGATCATTTTTATAAAACATGTTATTAATTAAATTTCAATATTTGATGCTTAAATGCTTGGGGTAATGGTATTGGTTTGAGTTAAAAAGACAGGGTTGGGGCCTGAAAGAAATAATAAGCATTGGATTAATAATATGGAAGACTTATTCTAATTAGGGTACTGAAAAAGTAACAGCAAGATGTAGTTTTGTATACAAAACCCTCTTTTCAGCCTCCAAAGTCGGGGGAAAGGTGCTCGGGACTCGCAGCCTTTGATGGAGGTAAATTCTGATCATAAGGGTTGAAAGGTGTTGTTGTTGATCTTAACAAAAAGTCAAGTATACCTGTTAAAGCAGGTTGGGAGGAGCCGGGATAACTTGTTGTTCCTAATGACGGTTTCATGGGGATCCACTCCACCTTTCTGCAAATATATTCCGGTCAGGAAAACGATCAAGGGCAAGTGAATGCTTCCTGCCGTCAGCACCCTTGACCTTTATTCCTTCCCGTTATAAGGTGGCATCCAAGAGGAGTGAATGGACTAGTGTGGTCACAACTCATAATATTTCAATAGAGCAATAAGGCAGGGAGAAGTGGATGATGATAAATGTTGTTTCTGGGATATTGTTTTATGCTAAATTGTACTTTTTGGGAAAATCATTGACCCAAGGGTCAGGGTATACCCAGCTTTACCCCAGCTTTACCCCAGCTTTGCCCTAGCTTTGGTACCACTATGATGTAGAAGATGTATAGTTGTTTTATAAGTTAGATGGTTATTCGTTTAGGTTGGTGCTCTAATCGAGATATTGTTAAAGTGGGCCATTTTGAAAACTTCAGTGGACAAGCCTAAGGTTAAAAAATTGAATCAGTTTGATGGCTTCATATCGAAATCTGATTTAGGCATTGTAAATGCCCGAAATTTGAGGATACAGGTTGCAAATGTAGATCAACGCAAGCATCCATTTTACAATGAAAGGCAGATAATTAGTCAAAGTACGGCATCGCATCCAAGCGATGAGCAAGATGTAGGATTGTGCCACAATCCCACCTTGAAGTTCCATTTGAATTCGTGGGAACAAAATCCTTCGTAGTCGGATTTTTGCTGAACTATTAAAAGTGAATGGTATCCTTCTGTAATGGATTTTTCCGACATAGTAGAGTCGTTCCTGGCGTAAAAGTAAAGTTTAGCCCTATAATAATTAAATCCTACGTTATTCAAAAATTCTTTAAATCAGTGGGTTGAGGAGAATCTGAAATTGGGTTTTGCTTGAAAAGGTAATGCTACCAAAACTTCCATCTTTTCTTATTGTTTGGTCCTTTGAGAGTAGCCTTTAGCTTTTTAAGATAATTTAAATCTTCAATATCTCTTTCCTTGCTTCGGTCTTTAACAGCGGCCTGTTTTAGCAGGATAAGATCGTCTAAGGAAACAACTGGGATTATTTGGTCATCGATATGTTTTTTTTCAGCTCTTTTGTAGGCTAAGTTAAAGTCTACAACATCCAGCTTTTTTAAGATTTCTATCCTTAAGGGAGGTTGTCCGATTCCTACCATTTTGGGGATTAAAAACATTTCTTCGGTAACGTCTTCTTTATCAATCCCAAAGTCGGTACATGCCTTAATAGCTCTTTTAGCATTGTCTGTTGTTGCATTAATAAAAATATCAAGGTCACCAGTGCTCCGAATATATCCATAGGCGCCCATTGCGAATCCTCCGATTACTAAGTATTCCACGTTATTCGCGTTCAGTGCCTTTATGAATTCCGAAAAATTATCTGGAAGGCTGTTATTTTTCTTTCCTGACATTGTTATCCTCTATAAAATAAATTTTCTTTTCCATTTTATGATTTTGGATGTCCACACCAGATAAGGAAAAGTTAAAAGCTAAATGCTGACAATACTTTTTTAAGTTGTCCTCCATTGTGGAGGAAAGGGCATTTTTGACCATAAGATCTATAATATCTTCATTGTCCTCAATGAAATATATCTTTTTATCAGAAGGTTTCATACTGACTAATTTAGCTTAGGTTTAGGTTTTTTCATAATTTGACCCCCATACGGCACTTTATAAGGGTTCCTAATACTGATTTCAGTGTGACTGTTTTCTGTCTCCCAAATTTAAATTACCAAAAATATTTCACCCCACTACGGTCCTACTGGTGAATATTTTCTCACTGAAATCATTAGCATCGGCTTTTCTATAAACTAAACCAATCATCCATGGACTTAAAATTTGAAGACCTTCCTCTGGCAGTATCACAGTTAACCGAGCAAAACAAATTGATTTTAAATGCTATCCATGAAAACGGCTGTTCAGAAAATCAGACTGAAGAGGTATTAACCTTAAGCAGGATATGTGATTTATTGGAATTGAAAAGGCAAACCATCTACAGTTATGTATCCAGGGAACTGATTCCTTATCATAAAAAGGCAGGCAAACTTTATTTCTTTAGACAGGAAATTAAAGAGTGGATCAAATCTGGGAATAAAAGTGAAAAAATCGAAGGGGTTAGCTTTAATCCTAGAAGAAAGTTCAAAGACCGGAAACTCAAAAAAGTTTAATAGTCTATTGTTACTTTACTTATTGATTTTTAGATAATTATCTTCTTTTGGAATTCCTTTTGCAAATGAGGGATCGAATAGCGTCAATATTTTGCAAATTTTTTGCAAATAAAAAAGCCACTTACTATTTTTAATTGTAAGTGGCTGATTTTCAGCTCCTCCTCTTGGGCTCGAACCAAGGACCCTCTGATTAACAGTCAGATGCTCTAACCAACTGAGCTAAGGAGGAATTTTTGTTGTTTTCGCTAACCCGTTTGTTTAACGTGATGCAAACATAGCAGGTTGTTTATTTTTTTCCAAATATGGGGTAGAAAAAAGTTGTTTGATTTTTCTTTTGTGCTCGATTTCAGGTGGTTAATTTTCTTCTTTTTTCCTACTATCCCCTGTTGAATCTGTTTTGGGGCTGTTTTTGGTAGGGAAGTCGGGCATGGATTTGATGTAAAGGTCACGTTGAGGGAATGGGATTTCAATGTTTTCTTTACCGAAGGTTTTATAAATCTCTTTCATGACTTCGTTCCTCATGTCTACCCAAGTGTCGAAATCATTCACCCAGAAAAGAAGTCGGTATTCCACAGCACTGTCCGCAAAATTTTGGAGGTAAACATTTGGTTTAGGGTTTTTGAGAATACCTTCCCTTTCCAAGATGACTGTGAGTATGGATTCCACCTGATCCGAATCACTCCCATATGCCACTCCTATAATTAATTCTATTCTTCTTCTTTTATTGGAAAGGGTCCAGTTGATCAGGTGTTGGGAGAGTAGGTCTCCATTGGGAAGGATGACTTCCGAGCCGTCATAGGCTTGTATTTTACTAGCCCTGATCCCTACATCCTTCACTACTCCGCTTCGGCCACCGACTTCGATGGCATCACCAATTTGGATAGGCCGTTCGAATGCTAAAATTACCCCGGATACCAAGTTGTTGATGATCGTTTGGAGACCAAAGCCAATACCCACTGAAAGGGCGCCTAGGACAATGGCTACACTGTCCAGGGGTATTCCAGCTGCAGTGACAGCGAGTAGGAAACCTATGGTGAAGATGGCAAGTTTGATCAGCAGGATGGAGGAACCTAATCTTTGTTTTCGGTTGGCAGCTAACTTTTGGTCCTTGGCCTCTGCAAAATAGGAAATATACTTGGAGATGATGGCTGAAATCCAAATGATGATGATGAAGGTCAATACACTTCCAAAAGTGAAAACAGAGTTTCCTATTTTTCTCTCTTCAGATAGGAACAATGATATGTTAGCGTATATATAGTCATAAACGGTCAGGTTAACGGCTAAATAATAGAACCAAATGGCTGAAGCAATGAAAACAAAAATCTTTTGGACTTTTTCCTGGATGTCTTGAAAATCAAAGTAGGCAGTGTAATCTTTAGAGCTTTTTTTGCTCATTTCAATTTGAAGGTAGATGGCTTCCAGAATGACTAAGACAAATACATATAGTCCGATGGCCTGCATCAAAGAGGTGGTAGCCGCTATTCCCAATATTTTGGACAGACTGTAGCGACCCATTATATTGGCAAAAGCAGAAAGTCCTTGAATGATTAAAAAAAGTTGAATCAAGAATATAATGTATTTTGGGTGGGTGAGGGTGGAATTCCTGATAGAACTGATAATATGATAGCCTAAAGCAATGCTCAGGATGCTCAGTATAAATAAGCTCCATCTTTCTTCAAATGCCGTTTCTATATAAAGATTGCTTAAGGAGTAAACGATAAAGATGGTCAGGAAAATTAACCAAAAAACAAAAACCTTTTTGCTTACAATTGCTCTGATCAAAATTGTCGTGACAATCATCATCAATGCCAGTACACTTACTGTTAGAATTACCGGGGGAGACCGGTAGAAGAAAGGGGTGATAGGTAGAATAATGATCAGTGCTGAAGAAAAAGGATGTTTAGGAATAAACCTTGTCCTTTGTAAAATAATCTCAGAAAATTCTTTTTCTGATTTAATGTGTCTCAGCAAGTACCTGATCCAAAGAAATGCCAAAATGACCAAAGAAAAGACCAGTATGTGCGTCGGTTTATTGACTTCTCCATATCCACTGAGGATTACACGGTTGATAAGATAGGAATGGGAGATGACATCCCATATTTTCTTTTTGGTTTCAACTGATTTTGGCTCCCAGATGTAGTTAACCTCCTTGTTGAATAGTGCTCGCTCCAGAATGTTTTCCCTTTCTTCAATTTCTTCTTTGAAATCATTGATCTCGATTATGGCTCGGGACAATCTGCTTTGGTATCCGGCCAATATTAATTGTTGATTAAGGTAGAGGCTGTCTGCAGTTTTTATTCGTGTATTTAGTTCACTTAGAAGGTTTTGAAATGTAGGGAGGGTTTCAGGGTCCTTGATGGATAGGTTAAGAATTTCATCGTTTTTTATTTTTCTTAAGGAATCCTTTGCAGCCGAAATTTCATAGTCTTTGGCGTCGATTTTTTCTTTCCATTGAGCGAGTTGCCGGGTCTGGTAATTGGTGAAATTCTTGAGGGCGCTGAGGTATCTAAGGTTGATGTCATTATCCCTTTCTTCAAGCCTGTTTCGCACCAGGTCCAACCTTCTCTCTGTGGTTGGGAGGTTGATGCTTAATTCTAGGGTGTCAATGTCTCTTTCTAGTACTTTATTGATATGGTTGGTGGTGATGATGTAGTCTTGGAGTGCATATATGATGTTGTTAATCGAGCGTTCTTGGACGACCGTATCTTTTTTAGTCTTTTTTTGTGAGGCGCTATCTGTGTTAGTGCTAAGCAATGAGTCTCCTAAAGATAATATGTCACCTGCAGTTTGTATAGCACATGCCTGCTGTGCAATATAAGGGGAGAGCAAAAATGAGATTAAAAGACTTAGTCTTATAAGCTGCTTGAGTTTCATACAGAATTGTACTTGGGTTTTGATAAAATTAAAAATAATATTTGAGACCTAGGGCTGGTTGAAAGTATAGTTGATCAGATTTATAAAGTTGGGCGGAGAATTGGTGTTGAAAAAATAGGATATTCAATTATTGGATTTATAAAAAAATGCAAGATATGTGAATGGATAGTTTAATATTTTAAAATTTGTAAATTTGAAGACTACATAATTTACTAACAAAGTATTTAGAATGAAGAATTGGAAAACGGAGATCGTGTTGCTCTTGACAGGCTGGCTGATGCTTGGAAGTGTTTTTGGTCAAGAATCAAAAGAAGAGGCCAAGATGGATTGGTTTCAAGATGCCAAGCTAGGTATTTTTTTGCATTGGGGCATATATGCTGTGAACGGGATAGATGAGTCTTGGTCTTTTTTTAATGACTACATTTCCTATGAAGATTATATGAAGCAGCTTGATGGTTTTACTGCTGCCAACTATGATCCTCAGAAATGGGCCGAGCTGATCAGTGAGTCAGGGGCAAAATATGCGGTAATTACTGCAAAGCACCATGACGGTGTGGCTCTGTGGGATAGTAAAGTGAGTGATTTGACGGTTGTGAAGAAAACTCCTGCCAAACGGGATTTGATAGGTCCATTTATGGAAGCTTTGGAAGAGCAGGGAGTAAAAAAAGGATTGTACTATTCTGTTTTAGATTGGTCTCATCCTGACTATGATCGACAGACTAGGGTGAAGTACCGATATAAAAACGACCCTGAGCGTTTTCAGAAGTTTGTGGATTTTAACTTCAAGCAGTTGGAAGAACTTTCTTTAAGTTACCATCCTGATCTGTATTGGTTTGATGGAGATTGGGAGCATAAGGCCGAAGAGTGGAAGAGCAAAGAGCTCAAGGAACAATTAATCAAGTGGAACCCGAACATAATTGTTAATTCCAGAATTGGTGGAGGCTTGGGTGATTATGCAACTCCGGAGCAAGGAGTGCCAGTAGCAAGACCCAATAGTAAATACTGGGAACTCTGTTTAACGATGAACAATAGTTGGGGCTATCAGCACAATGACCATGCTTACAAAACTCCCAATGAGCTGTTGAGGATTTTTGTTGACTGTCTTCATATGGGGGGTAATTTGCTGTTGGATGTGGGGCCAAAGCCTGACGGGACTATTCCTGAAGAGGCTGAAAATATTTTAAAAGAGTTTGGTCGCTGGACCTCTAAGCATGCATCTGCTATTTATGATACACAAGCAGGAATTCCGGAAGGGCATGTGTTTGCTCCGACTACCTTATCCAAGGATAAAACCATCCTTTATATTTACTTGGACTATAAGGTAAATGAGTCGTTGGTGATCAAGGGCTTGAAAAATAAAATCAATAGGATTTGGGTAGTTGGTGATGGGACCAAGTTGGAACACAGGGAGGTTGGTAAAATGTATTGGAGTAAAGTTCCAGGTTTAAAATACATAGATATCCCGGAAAGTGTATATGACAAAGACATCACTGTCCTTGCTGTTTTGCTCGATGGTGAAGTGGATTTGTACAGAGAGGAAGGGCATGTGATTGAAAGCAATTGATAGATATTTTTATATCATAGACAATAAGGGGCTAGGCTAGCCCCTTATTTTTTTACTGAAAACAGCCATAATGGCGGTTTTTTAGATTTGACACGGGCGATTTAAGTCATAATGGCATGTTTTTGAGTCGTTTTTGGGCTTGGTACGATATTCACTATAGTATCGATGTAAACAATAAAACTTAAAAATCATACTATTATGAAACTTGTGAGATATAACAACTTCGAGCCGAATTATCCTTCATCATTCAGTGGTTTGTTGGATAAATTCTTCAATGATTCTCTTAATGGGAATGTTCAAAAGTTCTCTCCTTCGGTGGATGTGTCCGAAGATGAAAATGCTTATGAGATAGAGCTGGCAATTCCAGGAGTGAAAAAAGAAGATTTCAAGATTGATTTGTTAGATGGAAAGCTGACAATCTCCGGTGAAAGAAAACAGAAGGAGACCAAGGAAGGAAAGAATTATCATACTGTTCAGACGCAGTATGGCTCCTTTAGCAGGTCATTTTTCTTGCCTGAAGATGTGAGTCACGAATCTATCGAAGCAAAATACGAGGATGGAATACTGAAAGTCGTTTTGCCAAAAAGTGAGAAAAAGGTGCTTAAATCAACCATTCAAGTAAAATAATTGATAAGTGGGGAAACCCACTTATCTTTTTTGTGTTAACTTATAAAGGAATCCTTTATTGGTAACGATAAGGTTTTTCTCGAAAGAATAATTGGTGAAAATGGTGCTTTGCCACTGCTTTGTTAAAAGGTGTTAAATGATGTGTCAGATATCGATCTTTGGACGATATTTGAAAACAATTGTAATGGCAAATCGTGTATTCAATTAGTTTAATCAACCAAAAAAATAAGGAGAGCAATATGAATAGAAAGCAATTCTTCCTCAGTATTATCCTTGCCTCTGTAATTGGTGGCTTGGTGGCTTTAGCAGGGGTGAGTATTTTGTCTCCAGGAGATAAAGTTGTCACTTTTGAAGAAAAGCAGAATACTAGTCTTGTTAATTGGCTCAAGGATGACAAGTTTAATGTTCCTGATGGGATAAACTTTGTCGCTTCAGCCTCACAAGTGACACCCGCTGTGGTGCATATCAAAAGTAAAGTAACCATGCAAAGCTCCAGCCGTGGAGGAAATCCTTTGGAGGAGTTTTTTGAATTCCGGTATCCGGACAATGGAGGGCAGGGACGCCCAAGAGAAGGAGTAAGTTCGGGATCTGGCGTGATCATTTCAGAAGATGGTTATGTGGTGACGAATAATCACGTGATCGAAGATGCCAAGGATATTGAAATCACACTTTATGATAATACAAACTACAAAGCCAAGTTGATAGGGACTGACCCGACTACCGATTTAGCATTGTTGAAAATAGAGGCGGATAACTTGCCGTTTGTGCCATTTGGAGATTCCGATCAAACCCAAGTAGGTGAGTGGGTCCTAGCAGTGGGCAACCCGTTTGATTTGACATCTACGGTCACTGCTGGTATTGTGAGTGCCAAGGCAAGGAATATTGGAATCTTGCGGAATGAAAGCAATAACAACCTCCAGATTGAATCCTTTATCCAGACTGATGCGGTGGTGAACAGGGGTAACTCGGGAGGTGCTCTTGTGAACTTGTCAGGAGAGTTGATAGGTATCAATACAGCCATTGCTAGCCAAACAGGTGTTTTCAGTGGATATGCCTTTGCGGTGCCAAGCAGTATCGTGAAAAAAGTGATGGATGATTTATTGGAGTATGGTACTGTGCAAAGAGGTTTGTTGGGAGTTTCTATTCAGGATGTGAGTCCTGAATTTGAGGAGTATCTTGGTAAAGACCTAGGTGTTTCCCAAGGGGTTTATGTAGCCGAGGTGAATGAAGGAAGTGGAGGTGAAGATGCTGGCTTGCAAGAGGGTGATATTATCATTGGAATTGACGGTGTGGCCACCAATACAGTATCCAAACTCCAGGAAATGGTCGCCAGAAAACGTCCCGGTGATAAAGTGTCCGTGAAATACCTAAGAGATGGTAAAGAGAATGAAGTGGATGCCACTCTAAAAAATATATCCGGTACTACGAAAATAGTGAAAAAAGAAGCGCCTAAGTTGGCTGAATTTGAATCTGTAACTTTCAAAGATCTTGAATTGTCTTTACAGCGACGCCTTGATGTAGATGGTGGGGCTGTTATCGATGAGATAGATAATGACAAGTGGGAAGAGGCCGGTGCCCGTGAAGGATTTGTGGTGACTCATGTTGGAAGAGACAAAATCAAAGGAGCTAATGATTTAATAGCAACTTTGAAAAGAAATAAAGGAGAAGAAGTGATGGTGTTGGGAATCTATCCTAACGGCCAGAAATCTTACTTCGAAATAGAGATAGACAAATAGTATAGTGTTTAGTTGGTTTATGTATGTGTTAAAAAGGCCATCCATTTTGGATGGCCTTTTTTTTTGCTAGCTTTGGTTAAAGCGACATAAACTAATATAGGCCCTATGGAAGAGAAATTTGAAGTAAAAGCACTTTTGGAGCAACTAGGAATAAATGAGGTAAATAAAGGAACGTGGACAGGCGTTGAATATATCGATTTAAAGGGAGAATGGCTGGTGAGTAAATCTCCAGTGGATGGAAAGGAAATTGGGAAGGTGCAAGTGACCTCCAGAGAGGCTTATGAGTTGGTAATGGAGAAGGCTGAAAAGGCTTTTAAGGTTTGGAGGAAGGTTCCCGCTCCACAAAGGGGGGAAGTGGTGAGGCAAATTGGTATTGCTTTAAGGGAGAAAAAAGAGGCCTTAGGTAAGTTGGTTTCCTATGAAATGGGGAAATCTTACCAAGAGGGCTTAGGGGAAGTGCAGGAAATGATAGATATCTGTGATTTTGCAGTCGGACTTTCGAGGCAGCTATATGGTTTGGCAATGCATTCTGAACGCCCTGGCCATAGAATGTATGAGCAATGGCATCCCTTGGGGATTGTTGGGGTTATTTCAGCTTTTAATTTTCCAGTGGCAGTGTGGTCTTGGAATACTATGATCGCGTGGGTTTGTGGAGATGTGTGTGTGTGGAAGCCATCAGAGAAAACGCCATTGACATCCTTGGCTTGTCAAAATATTGCAGCAGAAGTATTCAATAAAAATGGGTTTTCAGAAGGTATATCTTGTTTGTTAATTGGTGATGCCAATGTGGGGGCATTTTTGGCTCAGGACCCAAGGGTGGCATTGGTTTCGGCCACAGGTTCCACAAGAATGGGTAAATCCGTAGGGGAGGTTGTTGGAGGTCGGCTAGGTAGGGTGTTGTTGGAGCTAGGGGGTAATAATGCCATCATTATTACAGAAAACGCGGATTTGGATGTGGCCATTCGGGGTGCGTTGTTTGGTGCGGTCGGAACTGCAGGGCAACGCTGTACAAGTACCCGAAGATTGATTATTCATGATTCAGTTTATGAAGAGGTTAAAGAGCGGTTGGTGTCGGCCTATAGCAAATTGGTGATTGGAGATCCATTGAATGAAAAGAATCATATTGGGCCTTTGATTGATGTAGATGCGGTTGATAATTACCTATCAGCCATTGAAAGAGTCAAGGCAGAAGGGGGAAAAGAATTGGTTGAAGGAGGAGTGTTGAATGGAGAAGGTTTTGAGTCTGGTTGCTATGTGAAGCCATGTGTCTTTGAAGTAGAAAATCATTTTCAGGTAGTTCAGCAAGAGACTTTTGCACCCATACTTTATCTTATAAAATACAACGAGCTCGAGGAAGCTGTTTCCTGTCAAAATGGTGTTCCTCAGGGCTTGTCATCTGCTATGATGACGATGAATATGAGGGAAGCGGAATATTTCTTGTCGGTAGAGGGCTCTGATTGCGGGATTGCCAATGTAAATATCGGTACTTCAGGTGCTGAAATCGGAGGGGCCTTTGGTGGTGAAAAAGAGACAGGTGGAGGTAGAGAGTCTGGTTCTGATGCTTGGAAGGCTTATATGAGAAGGCAAACCAATACCATTAATTACAGTGCTGAACTTCCGCTGGCACAGGGGATAAAGTTTGATATTTGATTATAAAGATAGTTTATTGTCGAGTTAAAGGTAGGGTTAGGTGTGGGCTTAATGAAGTCATGGACCTAAAATTATTTCAAACCACAGATGAAAAAGGTGAGCTTGGATTTATAATCTAAAGTGTGTTCTTATCCATTTTTCTGTGGTTTTGAATTTCTTTTTGAGCTCTTGCTAAATAAAAAAAGCTAATCCATTTGGATTAGCTTTTTAAAAGTGGGAATTGAGGGATTCGAACCCCCGACCCTCTGCTTGTAAGGCAGATGCTCTGAACCAACTGAGCTAAATTCCCGATAAATTTTAAACCACTTAAGTCTTTGAAAAGCTTTCAAAAACTTTTGTGGGAATTGAGGGATTCGAACCCCCGACCCTCTGCTTGTAAGGCAGATGCTCTGAACCAACTGAGCTAAATTCCCATTTTGACGATCTTTTATCGTTTAATTGGATTGCAAAGGTAGGTGTAAAAACTTTAGGTGCAAATATTATTTTCAAAAAAATATGTAATGAAATATTAAGTGGTTGATAATGAAGTGTAAAAAAAAAATAAATCTGAATTATGAGTTGTGGTTTGGATAATTTACAGAAGAAAGAATGGTGAAAATGTTACCGTTAAAATAATTCAGTTTCTTCTTCATCAATCTTTATGTAAATTTGGCGAAATATTATACAAAACTCGAGTTATGAGATATACTTTAGAGAAACTTTCTTTCCTGTTTTTAGGACTGTTTTTAGTGCATTTTGCGGGTGCACAACAGGTAGAAGAAAACAACCAAGGAGAATTTAATGATTTTACCTACCGCAGAGGAAATATTTATCGATCAGCAACTGGAAAACCAGGTCCAAACTATTGGCAAAACGGAGCTGATTACAAGATTAATGTAACCCTTGATGACGAAGAGCATACCATTACAGGGAGCATAGCCATTCACTATACCAACAATAGCCCTGAAGCATTGGACTTTGTTTGGTTGCAGCTTGAGCAAAATAGGTTTACTGAGGACTCTAGAGGAACATTGACTACGCCAATCCAAGGCAACCGATACAATGGAGATACAGATGGAGGTTATGAGCTTACCAATGTGTCTGCCACAGTTGGTAAAAGAGGAGCTGCTTCTGATAAGTATTTGGTTAGTGACACCAGGATGCAGGTTTTCTTTTCGGAGCCACTACCTGCCAAAGGCGGTGAAGCTACCATTAAAATGGACTTCAGCTTCAAAATCCCTGTAAAAGGAATGGATCGAATGGGGAGATTGGACGTGGAGGAAGGAACTATTTATGCTTTGGCTCAATGGTATCCAAGAATGGCAGTCTTTGATGATGTAAAAGGATGGAATACAGAACCGTATTTGGGTGCAGGCGAGTTCTATCTAGAATATGGGGATTTTGAATATGCAGTTACTGCTCCAGCCGATCATATCGTAGTAGGTTCTGGTAAGCTGTTGAATCCGTCTGAGGTAATGTCAAAGGAAATGCAGAACAGGATGGATCAAGCCATGAAGAGTGATACTACTGTTTATATCTTGAAGCCGGAGGAAGTTGCTGACCCATCTACAAGGTTGAAGCAGGATGGTACATTGACTTGGAAGTTTAAAATTGAGAATTCAAGAGATGTAGCCTTTGCTTCTTCTAAAGCGTTTATTTGGGATGCGGCAAGAATCAACTTGCCAAGTGGAAAAACCATTCTCGCTCAATCTGCTTATCCAAAGGAAAGTGATGGCATTGAAGCTTGGACAAGGTCCACAGAATACAGCAAAGCTTCAATCGAGCATTATTCCGAAATGTGGTATGAATTCCCTTACGCAACTGCAACCAACGTAGCGGCTGATATCGGAGGAATGGAATATCCTGGCTTTAACTTTTGTGGATATAAAAGCAAAGGAGAGTCTCTTTGGGGTGTGACTGACCATGAGTTTGGTCACAATTGGTTCCCGATGATTGTAGGAAGCAATGAGAGATTGTACCCATGGATGGATGAAGGTTTCAATACCTTTATCAACCATTACAGTACTTTGGCTTTCAATGACGGAGAATATCCTTCAGACCTGAATCAAACCAGAAAGTACATCGCTTATTTCAACAGAGAAACCAGAGAGGGGATAGATACTTATCCAGATGTGGTAAATGTCAATAATCTTGGTATGACAGCTTACATGAAACCTGGTATTGGTTTGATCATGTTAAGAGAATATATCTTGGGACATGAGAGATTTGACAATGCATTCAAATCATACATCAACACTTGGGCGTTCAAGCACCCACAGCCGACTGATTTCTTTAATCATATGGAGAATGTAGCTGGAGAGAATTTGAACTGGTTCTGGAAAGGTTGGTTCTATGGAAATGAAAATATTGACTTGTCATTAGACGGTGTCTATCCTTACGGAGGAAACTATGTGTTAGCATTGTCAAGCAAAGGCGGAATCCCAATGCCAGTGGTTATAGAAGTGACGTTTGTAGATAATAGCACGGAAAGATTTACCCTTCCTGTAGAGATTTGGCAAAGAGGTGACCAGTGGAACCATTTGTACAAAACCGATAAAGAGGTTAAGAGCATTGAAATTGACCCAGATAAAGTGATACCGGACATCAACATCAGCAATGATAAATGGCCGAGTCAGATTTACTCTGAAGAGTAATATTTAGGGAGCTTTTAGCTCCCTTTTTTATTTCATTTTCTTGGAGCAGGAATTTTTCCTGCTCTTTTTTGAGCTTTAAAAAAATGATTTTTTCAATCGATTGCGGAAATGAATCTGTTTTATGTTTTTTCAATATATGGCCCTGTGTGATAGGTTATTGTTAAAATTTAAAGTTTTTTTTAATGATTATAATGCAATAAGCCGGTTTTAATTTCTTTTTTGAAATCCTTGTTTTTAATGTCCAGTAGTATTTAGTGTAAAATTTACATTTAAATTTTGCATTGATGCTGATTATTGTCTAATATTCGAAAAATTAATTGGTGTAATTAATACACTTAACCGTTTTTTTGTTTCTGGACAAGACATATAAGTGGTTAGTGTTAAGTTCGTTGCGTCCGGTATCTGCTTTAGGCAGGTGAGTGATTTTATTCGTTAAAATTAATTATCAATAAACCCCTTTAATATGAATTATGAAGATTTACACAGAAATCTTGCTGTGTTTCTTTTGCTGAGCATTTTCTTGTTCCAGCAAGTACCAGCTTTTGGGTCGACGTCCGTCGACAATTCCTTCGTTTCAAAATCAAAACTTACTTTCAAAGAATCGGCAGAAATCACTGTCTCAGGTACCGTGGTGGATGAACAAGGCAATGCAATACCTGGAGTATCAGTGATTGTCAAAGGTACAACCATTGGAGTAGCCACTGATTTGGATGGTAATTTCCAATTGGATGTGCCCTCTACAGAAAGTGTTTTAGTATTCTCCTATTTGGGATTTGAACCTCAAGATGCAGTAGTCGGTAATCGAAGTAACATTAACATTACCTTGGTCGAAAACCTAAGTGATTTGGGTGAGGTAGTGGTAGTAGGTTACGGTGTACAGAAAAAGGGTACCATTACAGGTGCTGTTGGTGAAGTGAAAGCTGATGATCTGATCAAGACCCCATCAGTAACTACCTCTGAGGCTTTGGTAGGTAAAATCCAAGGTGTGACGGCAAGGCAAGGTGATGCCCGGCCAGGTTCCAGTGCTTCCATCCAAATCCGGAATATGGGGCAACCTTTATTTGTGATTGATGGGATTCCTTCCGATGCAGCTCAATTCAACAACCTCGGGCAGAGCGATATAGAAAGTATCACCGTGCTAAAGGATGCTTCTGCCGCCATTTACGGAATGAGAGCAGCTAATGGTGTGGTTTTGGTAACCACAAAAAAGGGTAAGGTCAACCAAAAAGCAGAGATCAACTTATCAGGTTATTATGGCCTTCAGAATTTTACCAGATATCCTCAGCCAGCCAATGCTTACCAGTTTTTACGTGCTAATGCAGAGTCAGAAGTAAATCTGGGAGGTTCGCCGAGCATCACGCCAGAGGAATTACAGAAGTGGCAACAAGGAACAGAGAAAGGTTACCAGAGTTTTGATTTTTATGATTTTATCATGAAACCAAATGTGCCTCAGTATTCCCTAAATGGTAGTGCAATAGGAGGCTCTGAAAACACGAAGTATTACTTCTCTTTGTCCCATTTGAACCAGGATGCCTTGATCGATGATTATTTGTTCCAAAGAACGAACTTTCAGTCGAACATCGACATGACTTTGGCCGATGGTTTAACAGTAGGCACACAGATCAGTGGTAGAATTGAAAATAGGGAGCAAGTGGGAGTACCAGGGTTGGATGATTATTTCAATCCGTTCCTAAGTATTTTCACCATGTGGCCAACCGAACGTCCTTATGCCAATGACAATCCAAATTATGTGAACGGGGATGTTCATAACATCAATGTGAATCCTGCTACCTACACTAAAGATGTCACGGGGTATGTAGACGAAATTTGGAGAGGAATCAAAGGTAATTTCTATGCGCAGTACGAATTTGATTTTGGGCTGTCCATGAAGGGAACTTATTCCTACAATTACACCACTTTGGATTTTGATGGTTTTGAGTATACCTATGATGGGTATATCTATAATGAAGATACAGGTATCTATGAAACCCGTCCTGAGTGGGGAAACCAAAACCCATGGAGGGAAAGAAGAAAGCGTAATACGGTAGACCGCGTCGGCCAGTTCCAAATTAATTATGGAAAGAACTTTGGAGATCATAGTGTTTCCGCTATTGCTGGTTACGAACGTTGGGATCAGCAGTCACATTATATGGTTGTTCATACGGTGCCACCAAACAACTATATTCCGATCATGTCATTTGCCGATCAGGATCTGTTGATCGATGAAATTTATCAGGAAGCTAGAGAGGGTTATTTGGCAAAGATTAACTATGACTACAAAGAAAAATACTTGGTTGAGCTTTTGGGTAGGTATGATGGATCCTTTTTGTTTGCTGAGGGAAAACGCTTTGGCTTCTTTCCAGGTATTTCAGCAGGATGGAAAATCTCTGACGAATCTTTCATGACCAATGCCAAAGGAAAAGTATTAAGCGATTTAAAAATAAGGGCCTCTTATGGTCAAACGGGTAATGATCGATTTATTGGCAGCAATAACTTTATCGTAGATCCTTTTAGCTATTATGCGGGCTACAACTTTATTCCGACTGCCGGTGGTAGTGCGGTATTGAATGGTTCGTTTGTGCCGGGTGTTGATCCAAGGGGCTTACCGGTGACGAACCTCTCCTGGATTACCAATACCAACATTAACTTTGGACTGGATGCTTATTTATTCAATAGTAAACTCTTTGTTCAAGGTGATGTTTTTGAAAGGAGAAGAACGGGGCTTCCAGCAGGCCGGTATGATGTGCTTTTACCTGCAGAGGTAGGGTATACCCTTCCCTCCGAAAACTTAGAATCAGATGCGCACAGAGGTATAGAAGGTATCGTTACCTATACTGGAAAAGCGGGAGCAGTAGATTTCTCTTTAAGTGCCAATGGAACTATCTCCAGGCTAAAAATTATCGAAAGGTATAAACCTAGATTTGGTAATTCCTGGAATGAATATCGAACTGATCAGGAAGGTAGGTGGGCCAATATCAATTGGGGCTATCAAGTGATGGGCAGATTTGAAAGTCAAGAGCAGATCGAAAACTATCCCGTGGATATTGATGGTCAAGGAAACAGAAATGTATTACCGGGCGATTTTATCTATGAAGACGTTAACGGTGACGGTTTGATTAATGGTATGGACGAGCGACCAATAGGTTACGCAGAAGGATCCAATCCCTATGTGAGTTTTGGTATGAATGGTTCAGCGAGCTATAAGGGCTTTGAGTTGTACTTTAGCTTTGCTGGAGCTTCCATGCAGACTTTTACCAGAAACTGGGAGTTGAGGTATCCTTTCCAAAACAATGGTGTTTCACCTGATTTTATGTTTGAGGACAGATGGCATCATGAAGACCTTTATAATGCTGATAGCGAGTGGGTGCCCGGTACTTATCCTGCCATCAGAAGATTTGGCGCAGATCACTTGTACAGACATAATACATTCTGGTTGACCAATGTGAAATACCTAAGGTTGCGTAATCTTGAAATTGGTTACAGAGTGCCGGAATCGTTCCTTGAAAAGTATGGAATCAATGCATTGAGAGTGTATGCCAATGGAACCAATCTTTTCTCAATTGATAATACCAAGGAATTTGGTGTAGATCCGGAAATTGGAGCAGCCAATGGTTTGGTATATCCTCAGCAGCGTTTGTTTAACTTTGGATTTAGCATCACCCTATAAACCCCGAAATAATGAAAATAATTAAATTATATACACTGGCGGCGGTAATGGTTGGATTACTGCTTACCTCATGTGAAACAGATTGGTTAGATCGCGAGCCGACCAATATCTTGACAGATGATCAAGTATGGAATGACGGCAACTTGGTGTTGGGGGTAATTTCAAATTATTACGACAGATTGCCCGCCCATACTACTTTGACGGGAGGATGGGTAGATTATGCCGCTTATGATGAAGCCATGTGGTCAGGCTATTCCGGTAATGACTGGTTGAATAACTTGGTGACTTATGATTATGGTCGATGGGGCTTATGGGATTACGGTTTTATCCGGGACATTAACCTGGCTATAGATAAACTTCAAGAACTTTCCGAACTACCAGAAGATCAAAAGAACCAATTTATCAGCGAACTTCGATTCATCCGAGCCTATGTTTATTTTGAACATGTTAAAAGGATGGGCGGCGTGCCGATTATCACCGAAGAACTAATTTATGATTTTAGTGGAGATCCAAGCTATTTGCAATTTCCTCGAAACAAAGAAGAGGAAGTTTATGACTTTATAATTAGTGAAATGGAAGCGATTCTTCCCACTATCGGTAATGGTGGTTCAGCTACCAGGGCAAATAGGTTTACAGCATTGTCTGTAATCAGTAGGGCCGCTTTGTACGCTGGGTCATTGGCGAAATACAATGGGCAAATGCCTACTCCTATTACCTTGCCTGGTGGAGAGGTAGGTATTTCTCCAAGTAGAGCAAACGAGTATTTTGGCAAGTCTCTGGATGCTTCTCGAGAGATACTCCAACAAGGTGGCTATAGCCTTTACAATGCCAATCCAGATTTGGGTGAAAATTTCTACGAGGCCATTATCAATAAGAATGGTAACCCAGAAGTAATTTGGGCACAAGACTTCCTGATTGCTGCTGACAAAAGACACGGCTTTACCTATGATAATATTGCTCGTTCTGTACGGGAGGATAACCTAGGGTCTTCAGCGATAACTCCTTCATTGAATTTAGTGGAGGATTATGAATATTTGGATGGAAGTTCTGGAGAATTGAGAACTAGGACCAATGACGATTCGGATTATATTTATTATGATAATGTAGAAGATATCTTTGCCAATAAGGATGCACGGCTTTATGGAACCATCATTTATCCAGGCGCTAGCTTTAGAGGTCAGGAAGTGTTTATGCAAGCAGGTGTGGCTGTGTGGAATGGAAGTGGATATGATTTGATGGAGTCAAGTGGATTGGGTACTGAATATTCCGATGGTGAATTGTTTACTGCGGCAGGTGGTCCCCACCGATCCATTCAAGAAGTCACCAACACAGGCTTCTACTTGAGAAAATATGTGGATAATGCTGCGGGGGCAAGTACAAGAGGTATCCGAAGTGATGTGTGGTGGGTTAGATTCCGTTTGGCTGAAATTTACCTCAATGGGGCAGAAGCTGCGTTTGAATTAGGAGAGTCTGCAGAAGCATTGGGATACATCAATACTTTGAGAGTAAGAGCTGGTTTTGGTGCGAATAGTTTAACAAGTTTGACCATGGAAGATATCCGACATGAACGAAGAGTGGAACTGGCATTCGAGGATCATGTAGTCTGGGATTACAAACGATGGAGAGTAGCCCATGAAAAATGGTCTGGAAATACCTCCAATCCAGAAAGTATGATTTACAGTTTGTATCCTTATAGGGTGATAAGACCTGGAGATGCAAGGGATGGTCAATATATCTTTGTGAAATCAGTGGCACCAAGGTTTAGGGCTCCTAGATTCTTTCAATTAGGGAATTACTATTCTCTTATTGGCCAGAACTTGATCGATGCCAATCCAAAACTAGTTAGAAATCCATTCCACTAAACCGTAGAAACTATGAAATTAAATATAATAAAATCATGCCTTCTGCTATTCTTGGGCATTGTAGCCATCAGCTGTGATTATGACAACTTTGAAGAACCCAAGTCTACTTTGAGCGGAAGAATCGTTTATGAAGGAGAGCCTTTGGGCCTAAGAAGCCAAGGTGTACAGCTAGAACTGTGGCAACATGGATATGATCTTTTCCAAAAGATTCCAGTTTATGTAGCGCAAGATGGCACGTTTTCGGCCGTTTTGTTTGATGGTGATTACAAAATGACTTTGATACGGGGCAATGGACCGTGGTTGGATAGAACGGATTCCATTGATGTGCAGGTGAGAGGTTCACAAATGATTGATGTAGAGGTGGATCCCTACTATACTGTTTCAGAGCCTACTTATACCGTCAATGGAAGTACCATGACGGTGAATTTTACAGTGAATGGTGTCAATACCAATAATGCTTTGGAATTTGCTGGGATATATTTGGGAAGAACTTCCCTGACTGACGCCGTGAGAAATGAAGGGGCATCCATCGTTGCTGGAGGAGATATAACGTTAGGTACTCCAGTAAGTGTTGATGTGCCCATACCCGGTGGCTTAGCAGGTCGTAGCGATGTTTACGTACGGGTAGGGGTGAAAACCATAGGTATTCAAGAGCAACTTTATTCTCAGGTGGGAAATGTTGGACTATAAATGTCAACCATTGTACATACCTATTTAACCAATGAAGAATTCAGTCTCTTTTTATTGAGGGGCTGAATTCCTTTTTTAAAAGTTAATGATATGAAACAGTATATTTTAGGAATGATTTGGGTCGTATTGACCTTTTTTAATGCAAATGCCCAGACGATATCGGTGCATGATCCGGTCATGATCAAAGAAGGGGATACTTTTTATCTTTTCTGTACCGGAAGGGGTATTGCTGTATGGTCTTCAAAAGATATGGAAAACTGGGAAAGAAGGGAGTCGGTTTTTGCAGAAGCACCTACTTGGGCCAATGATGTTGTCCCAGATTTTAGAAACCACATTTGGGCCCCAGATATATCCTTTCACAATGGGCAGTATTACTTGTATTATTCAGTTTCTTCTTTTGCCAAGAATACTTCTGCCATCGGTGTGGCCACCACTAAAACCCTGGATCCTGATGCTTCGGATTTCAAATGGGAAGACCATGGAATTGTGATTGAAAGTGTACCCGGACGTGATATGTGGAATGCCATAGATCCGAATATCATTGCGGATGAGCAAGGTGATAGATGGATGACTTTTGGCTCTTTTTGGGAAGGGTTGAAATTGGTAAAGCTTAGTGAAGACATGTTGTCTATGAAAAATGGACCAGAGGACTGGTACACCTTGGTGAGAAGGCAAAGAACCTTTGAAATGGATGAAAGAGATCCCGGAGACGCGGCAGCAGAAGCGCCTTTTATCTTTAAAAAAAATGGTTATTATTACCTCTTCGTATCATTTGATCTATGCTGTAGAGGTGAAAAGAGTACCTATAAAATGGTGGTAGGAAGATCAAAAGACATCAAAGGACCTTATTTGGATAAAGAGGGGAGAAGTATGTATAATGGTGGAGGATCACTTTTGTTGGAGGGGAATGATAACTGGTATGGTGTGGGACACAATTCAACCTATACTTTTGGAGACAAAGACTACTTGGTTTTTCATGGCTATGATGCAAAGGAAAATGGTCGTCCACGGTTATTTATCAAGTCCATTTCTTGGGATGATGAGGGTTGGCCTAAGGTTTCTTTTGATTGATCGTTATGGCTTGTTACAATTCTCTTTAAAATTTGACCTTGAGAGAATAGGCTGATAGAAATTACGAAGCCTATTTAATGGGATGATTTTACACAGATATCCCTATTGTTTTTGAATGGTACTCTGAAGAGTACTTTTTCAATTAAAATAAAAAATGTAATTTAGACACTTAATAACCAATAAACCTCATAATATCATGAAGAAAACATTACTTGGAGGACTGATGATGGCAACAATGATGCTGCCTGGTCTCACAGTATTGGCTCAAAACAAGCTGGTCATTAATGCTGACCAGGGAAAAACCCAAATAAGCCGGCATATTTATGGCCACTTTAGTGAGCACTTGGGTCGATGTATTTACGGTGGGATCTGGGTAGGGCCGGACTCGGAAATTGAAAATATCAATGGCTACAGAAAGGATGTTTTTGAAGCCCTGAAAAATTTGGATATCCCCAATCTGAGATGGCCTGGAGGCTGTTTTGCTGATGAGTACCATTGGACGGACGGCATTGGCCCGAAAAGTGAAAGACCAAAAATGATCAATACGCATTGGGGAGGCGTTACAGAAGACAACTCTTTCGGAACCCATGAATTTTTTGGGTTTGTAGAACTTTTAGGAACTGAACCATACATCACCGGTAATGTCGGAAGCGGATCAGTAGAAGAAATGTCGAAATGGGTAGAATATATCAACTTCGATGGAGTAAGTCCAATGGCAGATTTACGAAAGAAAAATGGAAGAGAAGAACCATGGCAAATCAAATACTGGGGCGTTGGGAATGAAAGTTGGGGCTGTGGAGGTAATATGACGCCAGAATATTATGCCAATGAATACAGAAGGTACGCTACCTTTGCAAGAGACTATCCAGGAGCCGATCTGTATAAAATAGCGGGCGGTGCCAATTCAACAGATTACAACTGGACAGAAGTATTGATGCAAAATATCCCATTGCACATGATGGATGCCATGTCATTGCACTATTATACTGTTCCAGGCAGCTGGGGGGACAAAGGTTCTTCTACCGATTTCTCCAAGGAGGAATACTTGGTGACCTTGCAAAAAGCAGCCTTTATGGATGAGTTGCTGAACAGACATGAAACGATCATGGACAAATATGACCCGCGTAAGCGAGTTAAGTTGATCGTGGATGAGTGGGGCACTTGGTATAATGTGGAACCTAACACCAATCCTGGTTTCCTGTATCAACAAAACACCTTAAGGGATGCTTTTGTCGCTGCAATTACCCTGAATACGTTTAACAAGCATGCTGACCGCGTCCATATGGCCAATCTGGCTCAAACGGTAAATGTACTTCAGGCTGTTATCCTAACAGAGGAAGATAAGATGTTGCTTACACCAACCTATCATGTTTTTGATTTGTACAAGCCACACATGGACGCTACATTATTACCTAGTTATGTGCAGTCAGATATGGTTGAAGCAGGAAATACTAAGATGGAAGCCTTGAATGTTTCCTCTTCACTTTCAGAAGATGGAACCGTAAATATCAGCATTGCAAACATAGACCCGGACAAGGCTATAGATTTGGATGTATTCCTTCACGGAACCGATGCGAAGGATGTTAGCGGAAGATATTTGACTGCTCCTGCATTAAGTTCTCATAATTCTTTTGAGAAAACAGAGGTTGTTAGCATCAAGGCCTTTGATGATTTTAAATGGAGTAAAGATGTACTTAAAGTAAAAGTACCAGCAAAGTCCGTGATAGTGCTTCGTGTAAAATAGGTTAATTTGGATCAGTAAATAGATGGAAATGCTTAAGGCTCGATTCATCTGTTATCCATCAATTGGTAATAATCTCAAATAATAAAACCATGAGTGAAAATTTTGTCATTGGCCTGGACTATGGATCTGATTCTGTCAGGGCAGTGATTGTCAATACGGCAAACGGTGAAGTGAAGGCCAGTCATGTATTCTGGTATCCACGTTGGAAAGAAGGAAAATATTGCGATCCGGTGCACAACCAATTTCGCCAACACCCATTGGATCATCTGGAGGGTTTGGAAGAAACCATTAAGCAAGTAGTAAAAGAGTCTGCTGTCCCTGCCTCTCAAATTAAAGGGATTTGTGTAGATACAACCGGCTCTTCACCAATGGCGGTGGATTCAAAGGGAAAGCCGCTGGCATTTACTCCCGATTTTGCAGAAAACCCGAATGCCATGATGGTGCTTTGGAAGGACCATACTGCCATTAAAGAGGCTAATGAAATCAATGAGTTGGCGAGAACTTGGGGAGGAGAAGACTACACCAAGTACGAAGGTGGTATTTATTCATCAGAGTGGTTTTGGGCAAAAATTCTACATGTCATTCGAGAGGATGAGGCAGTTGCCAAGGCAGCCTACTCTTGGATGGAGCATTGCGATGTAATTACTGCGGAATTGATTGGTTCGGACGATCCATTGACCTTTATGAGAAGCAGATGTGCGGCGGGTCACAAAGCCTTATGGCATGAAAGCTGGAACGGATTGCCTCCCAAAGAGTTTTTGGGCAAATTGGATCCGAGATTAGCAGAGTTGAGAGATAGGCTTTACACCGAAACTTATACATCTGATTTACCAGCTGGAAAGCTCAGTGCTGAATGGGCTAAGAAATTGGGCTTAAATACTGATACTGTGGTGGCAGTAGGGACTTTCGATGCCCATGCAGGAGCAGTTGGTGGAGAAGTGACGGAGAATACTTTGGTAAAAGTAATGGGTACTTCTACCTGTGATATTATGGTAGCTTCCTATGATGCGATAGGAGATAATTTGGTAAAGGGGATTTGTGGCCAAGTGGATGGCTCTGTGGTTCCCGGTACGGTTGGTTTGGAAGCGGGACAGTCTGGCTTTGGAGATGTCTTGGCATGGTTCAAGAATTTGGTGGTAAAGCCTACCGCGGATCTGATCCTTGAGAGTAAACAATTGGATCAAGAACAAAAAGAGGCATTAATTGAAGAAATTTACAGTCAATTACTGATCAAACTTTCCGAAGAAGCATTGAAAATCCCTTTGACTGATACGGCTCCAGTAGCTTTGGATTGGGTCAATGGCCGAAGGACTCCTGATGCCAATCAAGGATTGAAAGGAGCTTTGATGGGATTGAGTATGGGAACTGACGCGGCTAGGGTGTTCAAAGCTTTGGTAGAGTCTATCTGTTTTGGATCCAAAAAGATAGTAGACCGTTTCCGGGAAGAAGGTGTACAAATCGATGCGGTCATCGGTATGGGCGGTGTGGCCAAAAAGTCCAAATTGGTTATGCAGACCATGGCGGATGTCTTGAACATGCCTATTAAAATTGCGACTTCTGATCAGGCCCCTGCTTTAGGCGCAGCGATGTATGCTGCTGTAGCTGCAGGTATTCATCCTACCACCGAAGCGGCAATTGCGGCGATGACCAATGGATTCGATGCAGTCTATGAGCCTATTGCGGAAAATGTAAAAGTGTACGAAAAACTGTATCAACAATATGCAGATTTCGGTGACTTTGTGGAAGGTAAAAAGTCAGAAGCATTGGTCAATTAAAATTAATGACTTTTGCTCGCCAAATAGTAAAAAAATCCCGTTGTGTTTGAAGCAATGGGATTTTTATTTTTAATCAAGATGGGTTATTCTTTTTTAAATCTGCATTGAGCATTAGCCTATCTACGCCGCGGCGTACAAGTATTTCGATCTGAAACTACTTCAAAATCAGTCGCTTTGCTGCTGTTTTCGATTATGCCTAGTGGTGGACAGGTTCACCATCCGCCGCGGCGGATGATTCAATCTCCAAACAGCCTGATTTTCTTGTGGTTTCAGTTCTTACCGACAGTGAACGGGACAGGTTATAACGATTCCTATTGCATAAAGAGGTTAAATTGACTTGCCGTTTTCGTCTTTTAGCAGTTTGATAGGCAGCTCTTTTTGACTGCCGTATAATTTCACTTCAATAATATCGCTTGGCAGCGAGAATCCATTGGCCTCTAATGCCTGCTTGACACGCTTGATGATTTCTCCTTTGACCATAACGGCCTCTTTTCTAAATTCAAAAGTGTTGACCCAAAAAAAGACTTTGAGGTTTACAGTGCTGGTGGCCAAGGCATCTTCTGCGACGTAATTTTCATGAACACCATCCTGCACAATGGAAGGATGGCTGTTGACAGTTTCCATGATGATGGTTTTGGCTCGGTCTACATCATCTTCATAGGCAATGCCCACCACAAAATCCCATCTGAAGAAACCGTCCTCAGTGTAGTTGATCACGGGCTTTTTGAGCACATCGCTATTGGGAATATAAACATCACGACCATCAAAGGTCTTTAGTTTAGTGTACCGGAATTCCAGTGATTTGATTTTGCCAAAGAGTTCACCGATTTCTACCGTATCGTTGACATTGAAGGGGCGGTTAAAAGCGAGGATGATACCACTGATGAAATTTTCACCGATGTCTTTGAAAGCAAAGCCAATGATAATCGCAGAAGCTCCCAGGGAGGTCAGCAAGAAAGTGGTGACTGCCCCAAGTCCAGCAATGTTCATGGCCCAAACGATGGCCAATGTAAATAAACCAAGCTTGACCGCATTGCCCAAAAATTTACTCATCAAGGGGTCGCTGGATTTTCGGGAGATTTTTTGTTGGGTCAGTATGCCGATTTTTTTTGCAATGAGGTAACCTAAAATAATAATGATGAGCCCTAGAATGATTCCTGGAATGTTTTCTAGAAAGTTTTCCCAGGATTTCTGGAGGGATGATAAAATCGTAGAAATGTCTCCTTCTTCTTGATTCATAGGTTTTTGCTAGCTTAACCTAATGTAATGTTTTTTTGGAAAAAGGAGGGTAGATTATACTTGAAATTATCTTTAGACCATCGTTTATGGAGTCAGTGAAACTAAAAAAGGCTAGTCCAATCGATAAAGTTCGAAAGGACTAGCCCTTGACTTTTGCGTAGAAGCATGTCTATTGTTTATCTTCTTCCAGAACCTCCACCACTCTTTTTACGGTTGGCAAAGAATTCCTGCTTTCGTCTTTGTTTTTCTTTATTGAATTCTTTTTTCTCTTGGGCCGACATGGGCTTTTCCGTTTGCGGGAATGGATGTTTATCGATCACCTTGATGCGCATATTGGCCAATTTCTCAATGTCTTTCACATAGCCGTTCTCTTCTGGCTCACTCATTGAAATGGCGATCCCTTCTTCTCCGGCTCTGCCTGATCGGCCGATTCTGTGAATATAAGTTTCAGCAGCATCAGGAATATCAAAGTTGATCACATATTTGAGTTTATCAATATCAATGCCCCTAGCAGCGATATCTGTGGCCACCAAAACCCTGATTTTGCCCCCTTTAAAATCCTTGAGGACTTTCTGTCTTTGGTTTTGGGCCTTGTCGCCATGGATGGCTGCGGCATGTATATCTTTCTTTTTAAGGTCTTTTACAATCCTGTCTGCACCATGTTTTGTCCTTGAGAATAGCAGCACTTGGTTCATTTCTTTTTCTTCCAAAATGTGTAGAAGAAGGGCTTTTTTGCTGCTTTTGTTGGTGTAGTAAATGTATTGTTGAATAGTCTCTGCGGTGCTTGAGACAGGAGTAACTTCTACTTTTTGAGGTTGCTGCAAAATCTGTTTGGACAAACTCAAAATATTGTCCGGCATCGTGGCCGAGAAGAAGAGGGACTGTCTTTTGGTAGGCAGGATTTTCAACAGCTTCTTAATGTCATTGATAAATCCCATGTCCAACATTCGGTCAGCTTCATCAAGCACAAACAGGTCAATGGATTTTAGACTGATATGCCCTTGGTCAATGAGGTCAAGTAGCCTACCTGGAGTTGCAATCAATATATGAACTCCTTTTTTTAGTTTTTCTACTTGCTTACCTTGTTTGACCCCACCAAATATTACCGCATGCTTGACTTTGGTATGTTTGGCGTATTGATCAATATTTTCTCCAATTTGGATCGCAAGTTCTCTGGTAGGCGTTACTATTAGGGAGCGAATCTTAGGCCATGGGTCGGTCGCATAGGGTGCTTGGTGGATGTGTTGGATAATTGGGATTGCAAAAGCGGCGGTTTTTCCGGTTCCGGTTTGCGCACAGCCCAAGACATCATTTCCATTTAGGATCAATGGAATGGCCTGTTCTTGGATAGAAGTAGGCTCAGAATAGTTTTTTTCTTTTAATGCTTTTAATATGGGAGGAATGATCCTCAGGTCGTCAAATTTCATGCTTTTTGATATAGGGAGGATCTTAAAGATTCTCCGTTGATGTATAATAATAGTAGTGGGCAACTTCCATTTTTGTGTTTGAATCAACAAAATCCTAGGAGTTTGGGAGCTTTTTTGTCTATAGAAAAAAGCATCGCTTGATAATGGAAATGACCAACATGCAAAGGTATCAAAAAAAGCCCACACTCAGTCTTTGTGGTTGATTTATCCTCCTTTACTAATCTTAGCAAGCATAACCCATATCCTAGCTCAAGAGGAGTGAATTTAGCGCTGGCTGTTATTTATTTAGAGAGAAGCTGCTCTAAAATGTCCCCTACGTAATAAGCAACTACAGCTGCAATGGCGCCTAGAAATAGGGTCTCCAATGCTCCTTTCCACATTTTGGTTTCGTTGACATAGGTTTTGAGTAAGCCAATAATAATAAACCCAAGTCCCGTGAGCAACGAAGTCAGTAGGAATAAGTCTTGTTCAATCGGCTGGAAATAATCCCAGACATAAAATAATAAGGGAATTAGCCCAATAGAAATAAATGAAATGTAAGTGACAAAACCAATGATCAAAGGTGATTTATGGTCTTTCATCATCCCTAGCTCATCCTTCATCATGACATCGACCCAGCGGTCCCGGTCACTGGTGATGGTTTCTACTACTTGGTCCAGTAATTCTCCATCAAAACCTTTTTCTTGGTAGATGACCCGGATTTCTTCTTTTTCGTCTTCTGGCATATGTTTGATTTCCCAATATTCTCGCTTGCGATGTTTAGAATAATTGTCCCGTTCAGATTTGGAGGATAGATAGGCTCCCACTGACATGGAGAATCCATCTGCCAATAAGTTGGCAAAACCCAAGATGATAATAATGGCGCTGTCCAATCCTGCTCCGACAGATCCTGCTACCACGGCAAAAGTAGTCACACAACCATCTATTCCCCCATATACAAATTCGCCTAGGTATTTCTCTAGTTTGGAAGGTTCTGCATGTTCTATATCTTTATGGGGAACAAGGGTTTTGGATTTTTCCATTAAGTTTTTTTGTCTACTGTGGAAAATAAAGAGCTAATGATCTTAATATTATAAAAAGATATTTTGATTATTTATTTTGCATGGTTGTAGTGTTCATCGCTTCAATTTCATCAATACCTTTTTTGAGTAAGGCCTCAATGATCTTTTGTTTCATTTCTATGGACTTGGCCTCGTCAGAAATAGAGTCCGTTAGGTTTATGGCCAACATGGTATTTTGGTTGATGATCAATTGCTGGTAGAAATAGTTCAGCTGGGCCAGACTCTTTTTGTACATCAAAAAATAAGCCCCTCCAATAAACTGGATCAAGACACCTGAGATAGAGCTGATGGCGGTAAGGGTTACATTTTTAGAATCGACATAGAAATACAAGATGCCAATGATCAAAACGCCCAAACCCGTGACTATGGCTATCAAAATGAAAGTAAAGCTCCTTCTGGCCTGACTGGTGTTGATGGTATAATATTCCTGAAGTCTGTTTAAACTTAACCTGATGGAGTCAATGACATTGATTTGGCTTTTATCTTTGATTTCTCCTTTGATTTCCTGCCGTTCTTCATGGATACTTTTAAGCTCCAGGTTATCCTTTTTGCCAGCCTTGGCCAAGTACAAATAGAAGAAAATACCCGGTACCAAAAAGACGATAAAGCCAATGATTTTAAAGAGTAAATTCATGTTTTGGCTTTCTATGGCATCAATTACATATTTGGACAACAGCCATGCCCCAACGATCAAAGCCACCAGTAATGCAAAGCCAATGGCCATGTTGATCAATTTTTGCTGATCATAACTCTTATTCGAATTTGTACCTGGATGATTCATGATTTTATGTGATGATTGAAAAAACAGGCTTTAATTTATCAGATGACTGACCAATTGAATACAGCAGACTTCCTGAGAAGTAACAAGCAGGCGGAAAAATAATAGTTTGGTGAAAGGACACAATGTCCTTTGATTCAATATACAAAAAATATATTGAACCAGTGGTAGGGGGTTGTAGAGCCTTAATATTAGATCATGAACATAGAATTTGCTGAATGTCAATCACTCCATTTTTTTGCAGCACAATCTTAATTTCATTAGCTGATCCTGGCTGGTTAAAAACAAACTCTGACTCCGATCTGCGTATCAATTTGGGGAAGAGGATTTTTCCTGTTTCTTGATTATAGTCCAAAAACATATTTCTCATTTGATGAAACACCTCATGAAAGGACATTGTAGAGAAAGAATAGATAAGTGAATAGCAGCCATCATAATTGGAAACAGTGTATGTACAATGCTCAAACTGCGTCACTTCACTTTCAATTTGATATTGTTTTCCATATAGATTAACTTGATTGATCTCATTGTAAGTATTGATGATTTGGCCAAGCAAATCAATATTGAGCAGCTCATCGCTTGCAGGTTTAACTATAGGAGGAATGTTACTTACATCACCGCTGAAGATATATCCTTTCAGGCCATTGTTTGATTTTACCTCTAACCAAACTCCGTTGAGTTTCATCATAGCAAAATATCTGGAATCAGCCGACTTGAGTGTGTTTTGAATGATTTCCACTTGATCACCCACATGAAGGGATGTAATGGATTTGGCATTTTGGTTAGGTCGATTTTTTAGTTCAGTTCCTTGATAATTAATAACGAATATGCTTGATCCTGGCCTGAAGTCCACTGCTAGGGCATAAGAGAAGTATAGTAAAAGTCCGATCAGAGAAAGTGATTTTTTCATAGTTGTACCATTTTGTGGATGAAAATTCGATTAGTACAAGAATGAAAGCATAGGTTAAAAGGCAATTGAATTTACATAAAATTCCTCAAATTCAATAGGGTTTTGTTTATTGATATTCAGTAGTTTATGTTCAGTTTGGTTTCGACTATTAATAGTTATATTATGAGGGATTATTCCCGATTTATTTTAATGCCGAGTTGAGGATTCCCGGACATGAAGCTCCGTATTGAGGATGATTTTTTTCTGGATTGATCTCCCTTCTTGAATTTGTTCTAAGATTAACTTGGCTGCATTGCGGCCGATATCATGGGTAGGGTGAGCCACAGAAGTCAAGTTAGGTTCAACTACGGTTGCATGAAACTCATCAGAAAAGCCAGCTAAAAGAATATCTTTTGGAATTTTCAAATTGCGGTTTTTGATTTCTTTCATAGTTGCGAAGATGACCGTATCATTGACTCCTAAAATCGCATCAGGTCTACTAGGCAAGGACAAGAGCCCACGGATGGCTTTAGCGGCATTATTTGGAGATAAATCTGTATGGATAAGGTGTTTTTTATCTAGTAGTAAACCTACTTGCTCAAGCCCTTTTAAATATCCTTCAGTTCTTTCCTTCACAATATTCAAATGCTTTGGTCCGGTGATATGGGCGATTTTCCTAGCTCCATTCTCAAACAAGTGAGTAGTGATATCCTTGGCCATGGATACATTGTCCACAACCACTGTAGATACCTTTTTTTCCAAACAAACCCTGTCGAAAAACACCAAAGGAACATCGTGATCCAACACCTTTTCAAAGTGAGCCGTATCATTACTGTCTTGAGCCAGACAAACAATCAAGCCATCTATTCTAAGGTTTAAAAGATTGTGGACACATTCTATTTCCTTTTCCATCGATTCTTTGGAGGAAGAAATGATAATGTAATATCCGGCCTGCTGCAATTCGTCTTCTATCCCTGAAATGATTGAGGAAAAGAAATAGGTTACCAAATCAGGCACGATTACACCGATGACCTGAGTTTGCTGTCTCAATAGTCCCATGGCCAAGGGATTGGGGATATAGTTCCATTTTTGGGCCAGTGCCTTGATTTTTTTTGTCAGGGTTTTGTCAATATCCGGATGGTCTTTTAGTGCCCTGGACACTGTAGAAATGCTGACCTTAAGTTCAGCAGCAATATCTTTTAAAGTGACCCTTTTCTTTTTCATCTTTCAAATAAATTCAAAATTAATTTTACCTGCAAAGCTTTGCACAAACCTTTGCAGGTAATGTAAGGCTTATGCAAAGATTTAGAAGTGTTTTTTTGACGGAAATATTATTTATCTTGGATTCCTTTTCCCAGGATAACGAGTAAAAAGAATGACATTAAAACCATTAGGTAATACCGGGATAAAAGTCCCTGCAATAGTTTTCGGCACCAGTGCATTAGGCAATTTGTTTACAGCATTGGCCCCTGAAGTAAAACAAGAAATTGTAAAGGAAAGCATCCGCTATACGCAACCCCAGACATTTTTTGATTCCGCAGGAAAATATGGTGCCGGCCTGGCATTGGAATCCTTGGGAGCAGCTTTGAATGCCCTTGAAGTCCCCAAAGATCAGGTTGTGGTAAGCAATAAATTAGGCTGGGTCAGAGCGCCATTGGTCGGTGATGAACCCCAGTTTGAGAAAGGAATTTGGAGAGACCTGAAGCATGATGCGGTGCAAAAAATCAGCTACGAGGGTATTTTAGAGTGCTTCGAAGAGGGGAATGAACTTTTGCAAGGTTATTCCACCCAATTGGCCTCTGTCCATGATCCAGATGAATACTTGGCTAAAGCTAATAACAAAGAAGAAGAAGAAGCGCTCTTTGAAGATATTCTGGAAGCCTATAGGGCTTTGGAAGATCTGAAGAAAAGAGGCTTGGTCAAAGGGATCGGTGTAGGCGCTAAAGATTGGAAGGTGATTCCAAGAATCTATCAGCACATCAAGCTGGATTGGGTGATGTTTGCCAATAGTATGACCATTATCTCGCATCCGCAAGACCTTTTGGCCTTTATGCAGCAGCTTTCAAATGATGGTGTTGGAATTCTTAATTCAGCAGTCTTCCAATCCGGATTCTTGGTTGGAGGAGACTACTACGACTATCAGTTAATCAAGCCGGATAGCCCTGAAAATATAGCCAAGTTTGAATGGAGGGAAAAGTTTTTTGCGGCCTGCAAAGAACTTGGAGTTACTCCAGCGCATGCCTGCGTACAATTTGGACTTTCAGCTCCTGGAGTTACAAGCGTCGCTTTAAGTACCACTGAACCTGAAAAGGTGAAGAGAAATGTGGATTCAACCATGAATAAGCTTCCTAATGAATTTTGGGCGGAGCTAAAAAATAGAGGTTTGTTGCACGATTACAGTCCAGTTTAACTTATAATTATCAATCTACCCATTTATAAATTTATACGATGAATAACCAATCAAAAACGGCTTTAGTATCAAAAGCGACACTTTGGCCATTTATATTGCTGACCAGTCTCTTCTTACTTTGGGGATTAGCCAATAACATGACGGACACGCTATTGGCGGCTTTTAAGAAAATCCTCAGCATGACAGATACCCAGACTTCCTGGATTCAAATGGCTTTTTATGGGGCCTATTTCTGTCTGGCTTTACCAGCTGCCATTTACATCAAAAAATATACTTATAAGTCTGGTGTCCTTTTAGGCTTAGGGCTTTTCGCTGTCGGAGGATTGTTGTTCTATCCTGCTAGCATTTTGATGTCTTATGGTTTCTTCCTTTTCGCCCTTTATGTGCTGGCAGGTGGTTTGTCCATTTTGGAAACTTCTGCCAATCCATACATCATGGTGATGGGGCCAGAGTCTTCTGCTACCAGGAGACTGAATTTGGCGCAGTCTTTTAATCCAGTAGGGTCAATCATAGGGGTGTTGCTCAGCAAGCTTTTTATCCTGTCGCAGCTTAATGTAGCGGAGGCGGATGAACGAAGTAAAATGACCGCCGATCAGCTTCAGCAAGTGCGTCAGGCTGAGCTGGATGCGGTAATGAGTACCTATGTTGGAGTGGCTCTTTTTTTAGTACTGGTTTGGGTGCTGATCAAATTCACTAAAATGCCAACTGCCTCAGAGAATGAGGGACAGGATTCTTTAAAAGATGGTTTTAAGCGATTGATGGCGAACAAGAACTATGTTTTTGGTGTGCTTACCCAGTTTTTCTATGTAGGGGCGCAAATCGGTGTTTGGTCTTACACGATCAGGTACATTATGCTGGAGTTGGACCTGAATGAAAGTGATGCTTCAGATTATTATATGGCAGCAATCATCCTCTTTACGGTAAACCGTTTTGTATTTACGGCACTGATGAAATATGTGAGGCCTAGTTTGTTGATGGCGATTTCGGCATTGTTGGCCATATCGCTGACGTTAGTGGTGATCTTTGGTCATGGAATGGTTGGTGCTATTGCGTTGGTATTGATTTCCGGCTGCATGTCTTTGATGTTCCCTACTATTTATGGACTTGGAGCCGAAGGTTTGGGAAAAGATACCAAACTAGGAGGTTCTGGCTTGATTATGGCCATTCTTGGAGGGGCCGTTTTCCCAGTTATCCAAGGTTTGGTTTCGGATAGTTTGGACAGTATCCACCTTTCATTTTTTGTGCCGGCTTGTTGTTATTTGGTAGTGGTGGCATATGGGATTTACCATTATAAACACAAGAAAGAAATAGCTTCAGGTACTTTATAAGCCTGAAGCCACAGGATAGTATTGCTTTAATTTCGCTGAACTTTGCATCACGTTAAAGGATGAAGAGGTAATCGAAAGAATTAAACAAGAACAGAAATGAAAATTTTGACATGCACAGAGCCTGGGGAATTTGAGTATGGGGAAGGAATTCAGCCTGAAATCAGCCCCGGGAAAGCCATTATTAAGATCAAAAGAATAGGGATTTGTGGTACGGATTTACATGCCTTTGAAGGTACCCAACCTTATTTTAGCTACCCAAGGGTTTTAGGGCACGAGTTGGCTGGTGAGTTGGTAGCTGTTGATGGAGTGCAGGGCTTTTCTCCTGGAGATTTGGTGACCATTATTCCTTATTTTAACTGTGGGGAGTGTGTAGCTTGTAAAGCAGGAAAGCCTAACTGCTGTGCCAAAATCAGTGTTTTTGGGGTCCATGAAGATGGTGGAATGAAAGAATTTATCACTGTACCATCTACTGCATTGGTGAAGCAAGAAGGATTGGACTTAGATCAATTGGCTTTGGCGGAACCCTTGGCCATTGGGGCGCATGGTGTGAGAAGGGCAGGAGTCTCTGAAGGGGAGTTTGTTATTGTGATGGGAGCAGGTCCAATTGGACTTGGCGTGATGGAATTTGCTAGAATTGCAGGAGGAAAAGTCATTGCAATGGATATCAATGAGGATCGATTGGCCTTTTGCAGAGAAGTTCTTGGGGTAGACCATACGGTCAATGCCAAAGGAGATTATAAGTCCGAAATTGCCAAGATTACTGGTGGAAGCTTTGCAGAGTCGGTGATTGATGCTACTGGCAGCGCTATTGCCATTCACAATGGATTTGAACTGATGGCCCATGGAGGAAGGTATGTGCTGGTGGGGCTGCAAAAAGGCCCAATAGAGTTCAGCCACCCAGAATTTCATAAAAGAGAGTCCACTTTGATGAGTAGCCGAAATGCCACTAGGGAAGACTTTGATGCGGTGTTGAAAGCCTTGAAAGACCAACAGGTGAAAGCGGCTTCTTATATTACTCATAGGGTGACATTTGATCAGGTGAAAGAAGATTTTTCCTCTTGGCTAGACCCTGCCAATAAAGTGATCAAAGCGATGGTGAGTTTATAATTTAGAAAGCCGAATAACTGACTTGGATGGTAGTTCCCTGATTTATATTAAATTAAAGGATGAAAAAACATTTAATGACTGTGCTGTTCTTCTTAGGATCAATAGTGGGCTACAGTCAAAGTCAAGTGAAAATTATACATTCAGAGTTTATTTTTGATCAGGTACCTTTTGAAGAATGCCATGCTTCCACTTTGGTGGAACTCTCCAATGGAGCAATCATGGCTGCATGGTTTGGGGGTGAATATGAGCGTCATCCTAATGTAGCTATCTGGACAGCGAAAAGGGGAGAAGGTGGATGGACCTTTCCGGAGAAAGTAGCAGATGGAAAAGTAAATGATACCTTGAGCTACCCTACCTGGAATCCAGTCCTTTTTAAGCTTTCAACCGACGAGCTGATGTTGTTTTATAAAGAGGGACCTTCTCCTCAAACCTGGTGGGGAAGGTATAAAACCAGCTCAGATCAAGGGAAGACTTGGTCCAAATCCGTAAAGCTACCAGATGGATTTCTGGGGCCTATAAAAAATAAGCCCATTCAATTGGCTAATGGGACTGTATTGTCGCCATCGAGTGTGGAGGATGGAAAGGGATGGAGGGCTCATATTGAAATTTCCAAGGATTTAGGAAAAAGATGGAAGAAGGTGGATATTGACCAAGGTGGAGAATATGATGTGATCCAGCCCAGTATTTTAGAACATGCGGATGGTCGCTTGCAGGTGTTGTGTAGAAGTAAACAGGATTATATCATCACAGCTTGGTCTTCCGATCAGGGAGCTTCCTGGACACCATTAGAAAAAACCAAAGTCCTTAACCCCAACAGTGGTACTGACGCCGTTACCCTATCCAATGGTAAGTTTTTATTGGTTTATAACCCAACGGCCAGCGGAGAACACTGGTCGGATGGAAGAAATGAACTTCGCTTGGCAATGTCCGACGACGGGGTGAATTGGGAAGATATCTATACTTTGGAAAAAGAAGCTGAAGGGGAATTTAGCTATCCTGCCATTATCCAAGGGGCGAATGGGGAAGTTCATATCAGTTATACATGGAAGAGAAAGCGTATCAAGTATTTGAAGCTGGAGTTGAAGGAGTAAATTTTTCTAATACATCAATCAACTGTAAAGTAATTTAATGACTTCCGAGGTGTTGTTGCAGCCGGTTTTTGCAAGAATATTGTTTCGGTGCTTGGCAGCAGTGGTGGGACTGATAAACAGCTGATCGGCTATTTCTGCACTGGTTTTTCCTTCTGCAATCAACAAAATAATCTCCCTTTCCCTTTGGGTGAGCTGCTGAAAGACCTCGTTGTTTTCCAAATTTTGTTGGGTCTTGTTAAAATTCGCCATAGCCAAATCGATGGCAATTTGGACACTTCTTTCATTATAGGGTTTGGTAAGAAAGGATGAGGGAGAGGTCTCGATGGCACGTTGGACAGTCTTGGTATCTGAGAAGGCAGAAATGTAGATAATGGGAACTTCTTTAAATTCAAGGATGGCCTTCACCGTGTCGATACCGTCCATGTCCCCATTGATATTGATATCACTGATGACCAAGTCTACCTTATGGTTTCTAAAAAGCTCCAAAGCTTTGGCTCCAGTACTGGCAATCCCCACATTCTCATAGCCTATGTCTTCGAGTATATAGGAAAGGTCCTTGGCGATCAAAACCTCATCCTCAATGATTAAAACTTTTCTGGTACTTGTCATCTAATTATGCCTTTTTGAATATAATATGAATTTGAGTGTCATCACCTTCTGCGATGTCCAATTTTCCATTAAGCTGTTCTACCAAAGACCGGATCATGCTCAGCCCGAAAGATTCAGACTGTAGGATAATGGGTTCTGTTAGTCCTTCTCCATTATCGGAAAATGTAAAATGAACGATTTCTTCGCCTTTGATTTTTAGACGAAGGTAAATGAGTATTTCTTCTTTTTGGACGTGCTTGAAAGAATTGGTAATCAATTCGTTTAGGATCAATCCCAGCGGAATAGCTTTGTCCAGTCCCAGTGAAAAGTCATCTCCCTCAAAGTCATAACTGAAAGATTTGAACTGACTTTTGAAAGCGGCTTCAATCTGGTCAAACAAATCCTTGATGTAGTTTTTGCAGTTTACCTGTGAGTCAACATCCGTAACGTAAAGTTTTTGGTGAAGCAAGGAAAGTGCTTGCATTCTCATCCGTCCATCGATCAAAGCAACTTTTGCGTTTTTGTCTTTGACACTCCGGCTTTGAAGGTTGAGGATGCTTGAAACGAGTTGTAGGTTGTTTTTTACCCGGTGATTTAACTCCCTCAAGAGGCTTTCAATCCTTATGTTTTTATCTTGGAGTACCGCATGTTGCGCTTCAATTTGCTCTTTTTGAAGCTTGATTTCTGAAGTTCGCTGTGCGACTTGGTTTTCAAGCCTTTCTTTGTGTCTTGAGATGCGTTGGTATTGATATAAAACCCCCACTAAAAAAAGAACGGTAAAGCTGGTCTTGAACCACCAAGTATCATACCAGGGGGGTAAAATGGTGAGTCCCAAAGAAGCCCTTTGCTCCGACCAAATCCCGTCATTATTACAAGCCATCACTTGGAAAGTATAGTCACCTGATGGTAAGTTGGTATAGGTGGTAGAGCGACTTTCAGTGACAGGGCGCCAGGATTCATCATAGCCTCGGAGTCTGTACCGGAACTTGTTTTTGTGTCCATTTATATGATTAATGGCTGTAAAATGGAAAGAAATTACGGACTGTTTATGGTCCAGTGTTATTTCATCGGTATAAGGAACTGCTTGTGATAAAACTCCAGTGGAATCACATGGATAGAGTGGGCTGTTAAACAAGTCAATACCTGTAATTTTAACCTTATTTTCTTGAGTGTTTTCAGGGATTTGTAAAGGATCAAAATATTCCAAACCACTGGAAGAGCCAAAGAAAATCTTTCCCTCAGTATCCTTATACGCAGCTCTAAAAATAAAATAGTTGTCCATCAGACCATCTTCTCTGTTATAATTCCTGAAGGTTCCATTTTGATTGAGCATGGAAATTCCTTCAGCTGTGGCGATCCAAATGTTTCCCAAATTGTCCTCAACAGTGGAGCTGATAACATTGGAGGGAAGCCCATCTTTGAGGTAGAAATTGCTAAAGGTACTGTCCCGGAAATCCAATTTGCTAAGTCCTAGCTCAGTACTTATCCAAAGGTTACCCTTGTGGTCCTCGGAAATATGGTTGATTTTATTACTGCTCAAACTGTTGAAATTACCCTCTTCGTGGATAAACTTGGTAAAGGTCTTATCCTCATTTAGCAAGTTGAGCCCTCCACGGCTGCCTACCCAAATTCTTTGCTTACTGTCCTCGAATATATAAGAGATAAATTCATCATGGTTACCATCATTGACCAAATTTTCACGAATGGGAAATGGGTCTGCGGTTTTGGTTTCCGGGTTCCAGAGGAACAGCCCTTTTTCAGAATTCCCTATCCACACACGCTGTTGACTATCGCACATAATAGGAAGGTTAAATTCTGGCAAGAAATCCTCTTTAGGTGTTGCATGTGGGAGGGGTTTCAGTTGCTTGGTCAGGTGGTTCCATTCATAGATGAAATGCCCCCAAGTAGAAATCCAGTAGGTGTTCTCTGAAATGCGGGTGATCATGGCCAGCCTGTTGACACTGTTTTGATCTCCTGTTGGAATGGTATATTGTGTCATCTTTCCAGTATCAAAGTTCTTGACGAATAAACCAGAATAGGTCGTAAAAATATATTCATCCTTATCATGCCTGATCATACTGCTGACCCTGGAAAAGTACTTGTCCGTAGTTTCTTTGACCAATTTCTCGGATTTGAACTTATGGTAATGGGGATGATACTGAAAAATCCCTTCATTATAAACTGCCACCCAAATACTGCCATCTCTTCCTGGAGCTACTTTGTAAATATTATCTCCCTGTAGTTTGTTAGGGTTGGTTCGTTCAGATACAATGCGTTCCGTTTTTCCTGATTTTAGGTCAAGCACATTTAGGCCACTAAGGGTGCCTACAAAAAGTTTGTCTGGGTGATCATTGTGGTCACTAATGGAAAAAATCACATCATGGCTAATGGTCTCTGGGCTGGAGCTGGAATTATAGTGTGTTATTTTTCCGCTTTGTAAGTTTAATTTATCAAGGCCATCACCAGTGCCTAACCATAGGGTTCCTTGTGGATATTCATGCAGGTCGTAAAGGTAAAAGTGGCTTAAGCTATTAGGATTGCTTTCTTCATGGATTACACTTGAGAACTCCTTGGACTTCAGGTCCAGTATATTCAGTCCCCCACCCGTAGCAATAAAGAGTCTCTTTTTGTCCTTGGAAAGTTTGATTTGTCGTACTGTAGTACTAAGAAGTCCATCTTTTACACCAAATCTGGTGAATCTATGGGTGGTGGTGTCAAACATAGAAAGACCATTATCCGTGCCCAACCAAATATTTCCCTGAGGATCTTCTGCAATCCCCCGGACCTGATCATCACTTATGCTCGTAGAGTCCTGTTCGTCAAAGGAAAAGTTTGTGAAATTATCCAATTTGGGATTGTATCGACTGACTCCACCGCCATAGGTCCCTGCCCAGATGTTTTGCTGGCTGTCTTCAAAAAGTACCCAGATAAAATCATAGCCCAAGGAGCTGCTGTCTTCCACATCATGGCTATAAGCATGAAAGGAATTACCATCAAATTTCCAAAGACCATTTTCTCCTGCTATCCAGACGTAACCAGATGTGCTATGGAGGATGTCATAAGGAAAGGGTTGCTTGATACCTTGATCAACACCATATTTTCTGAATACAGGAAAAGTTTCCTGTGCCTGTACACCAGTATAAAAGAGAATAAGGCTAAAAAAGATACCAAATCTTAAAGTTATAAGCATGTGTAAAATTTGTCATTGGAGGCAATAAAATCAATACCTAAATTAATGTATTTATACCTGTAAATTAAATGATGATAACGGTTTTAATCACATCAAAATAAAAATGCTCATTTTGTTTATCTTTCATGCAAGCATCTTTGAAATTAATAAGTGTAATAAATACAAATATTATTTTTAAATTGAGCATCTGTTTGACCTGTTGGTTCACAGCAGGATTAACCCATAAAAACCAATTAACCAATGAGTAAATTTATTGAGCTAAAGAGAGAATGTTACGAAGCCAATATGCAGCTGCCCAAGCTGGATTTGGTGGTATATACTTTTGGAAATGTTAGTGCAGTGGACAGAAATGAAGGCGTATTTGCCATCAAGCCCAGTGGCGTACCTTACGAAAAACTAAAGGCAGAAGATATAGTAATTTGTGATTTTGAAGCTAAGATAGTGGAGGGAGTGCTAAGGCCTTCTTCCGATACGAAAACTCACGCTTACTTGTACAAGGAGTGGGAGCACATCGGAGGGATAGTGCATACGCATTCACTTTATGGAGTTTCTTGGGCGCAAGCACAAATGGACGTTCCTATTTTTGGTACCACCCATGCGGATCACCTGACCAAGGATATTCCGTGTGCCCCTCCCATGGCTGATGAGCTGATCGCGGGAGATTACGAACACATGACCGGAAAGCAGATTTTAGACTGCTTCGCGGAGAAAGGACTGGACTATCAAGAAGTGGAAATGATCTTGGTAGGAAACCATGGGCCTTTTACTTGGGGCAAAAATGCTGATAAGGCAGTTTATAATAGCAAAGTCTTGGAGGAAGTAGCAAAAATGGCTTATCTTACCCTTCAAATTAACCCTAATGCACCTCGTTTGAAAGATGCTTTGATCAAAAAGCACTTTGAACGGAAGCATGGAAAAGATGCCTATTACGGGCAGGGTTGTTAATTATCAATAACTTATAAACTCTATGAACCTATTAAAGTCAAACTTACTTGGCGTGATGGTGCTTGCAGGAGCACTTTCTTTTTACGCCTGTTCCCCAAAATCATCTGAAAATGAAGAGTCTACCTCGGAAGAAGAAGTGGTAGACCAAGTCAGTGGCCTGAATGTTAGTGTTTCCAATGCCACTGTGGAAGGCAAAGAAGCACAAATCTATACCCTGAAAAATGCCAATGGAATCGAAGTGGACATTTCCAATTATGGAGGTGTCATCTCACGGTTAGTTGTTCCTGACAAGGATGGAAAGTTGGAAAACATAGTGCTGCACTATGAGGACTTAGAAGGATACAGCAGCAGTACCAATTATTTCGGATCTACTGTAGGAAGATATGCCAATAGAATTGCCAAGGGTGAATTTTCCTTAGACGGTGAAGCATATACCTTGGCCACCAATGATGGCGAAAATCATCTTCATGGTGGAGATAAAGGTTTTAACAAAGTCTTTTGGGATGCAAAAGTAGTCAAAGATGATTCCAAGGCAGGTTTGACCTTGACCTATGTGAGTGCTGATGGTGAAGAAGGTTACCCTGGTGAATTGACTACCATCGTCACCTTTGAGTTAAACAATGACAATGAGCTGTCTGTGGATTTTGAAGCAGTGACCAGCAAAGCAACTGTCGTGAATTTGACACACCATGGGTATTTTAACCTTAGTGGGTTGAAGGAAACGATCCTTGACCATGAGTTGACGATCTGGGCAGATCATTATACGCCTGTGGATGAGACTTTGATCCCAACAGGAGAAGTGCTTCCGGTCGAAGGGACTCCTTTTGATTTCACGACACCACATAAGATAGGTGAGCGTATTGATCAAGTACCAGGTGGTTATGATCATAACTTTGTCTTGAAAAGTGAAAGCGATGGTCAAATGACCAAAATGGCGGAATTGTATCATGCTGGATCAGGAAGGGTAATGGAGTTATATGCAGATTCTCCAGCAGTTCAGTTTTATAGTGGTAACTTCCTTGATGGTACCATCACCGTAGATGGGGTGACATATGACCAGTATTATGGACTTTGCCTGGAACCACAAACTTATCCGAATTCCCCTAATGAAGAGAGTTTCCCTTCTGCAAGGTTGAATCCGGGAGAAACTTATACCCATAGAATCGAATACCACTTTGGTGTAAAATAAACCGCTTTTAAAACCACCCAACCATAAGCCACAGTAGGGAGATAAATTTCTCCTTGCTGTGGTTTTCTTTTTGAGAAGCTTTAGCTTTGTGCAAGCGTATTAAAGCCAATAAAAAATGGAGTCAATATATCCGGAACCGACCGTAGGAGCGGTGATTATTAACCCTAAAAATGAGATTTTACTTTGTAAATCTGCTAAATGGAACAACCAATATGTGATCCCTGGGGGGCATATTGAAAAAGGGGAAAGGATGGAAGATGCCCTCAAGCGGGAAATCAAGGAGGAAACTGGTCTGGATGTGTATGATTTGAGGCTGTTAAGTATTCAGGAAAGTGTGCTTCAAGATCATTTTAAGGATGAAAGGCATTTTATTTTTATCGATTATACCTGCAGGACAGATAGTTTTGAGGTGGTGCTGAATGATGAAGCGGAAGAATTTGAATGGGTAAAGCCTGAAGAAATCCTGAGTTACGATCTAGGGGGCTTTTGCCGCCGTCTTTTTGAAGAGTGGCTCAATGAAGACAATTCTAACTTTAAGCAAAGTGTCATTTATGGATATATTTCAGGCAAATAAATAAGAAGCAGTACCCGTTTGGATACTGCCTTAATATAGTATTATTCTACAGGCTCCACTCCCTCAGAGGTCATAACGACCCGCTTCAGGGTGCCGTCAGGATTATAGTAGAGATAATCCACACACACTGATCTTCTAAAACTTCCACCATCTGTTGGGATACTGCCATTATGGTAGATGAAGTAGTCCTTTCCTTTGTATTCTATGATGGCTTGGTGGTTGGTATTGCTGTTGCCTGCTACCTCATTGAGAATGCCTTTATATTCCCAAGGACCATTGATACTCTTGCTCATGGCATAGGCCGTTTTTTCAGGGAATTGATAGGCATAGGAAAGGTAATAGTTATCGCCTTTTTTGTGTACCCATGGGGCTTCGGTAAAATTAGGCAATGGAACCTGCATGATTTCACCGTCCAATTCCAGCATATTGTCCTTAAGCTTGGCATAATAGCAAATGGTGTTTCCCCAAAATAAGTGGGCGGATCCATCGTCATCGATAAAGACCGTAGGATCAATGTCGTCCCAACTTATTTTGGCGTCCGTAGTCATGTCATTCGTAATCAGAGCATGTCCCAGGGCGTCCTTCCAAGGCCCTATTGGGCTGTCCGCTACTGCAATGCCAATGGCCTTGCCGTGAATTTCCTTATGGGAAACAGTCACATACCAATAAAATTTCCCATTCTTTTCTATGACTTCCGCAGCCCAGGCATCATCCGCTGCCCAGTCAAAGGTTTCCTTTACATTTACAGCGGCTCTCTCTTTCCAGTTGACCATGTCCGTAGAAGAATAGATCAGCCACTCATGCATTTCATAGAAATTTTTTCTTGGTGGTGCCTGGTCATGGCCGACATAAAGAAACACCGTATCCCCATAAACAATGGCAGCTGGGTCAGCGGTATATTTTTCAGTGATGACAGGATTGCCAGGAAGAGGAGGATTAACTTCAAAACTGGCTTTTTGGGCGGTGGCCTGAAAGGAAAAACCAGCCACAGCTAAGCTTGTAAGCAGAAAATGTTTAATCTTCATGATTAGGGGTTATTTGAAAATAGGGGTTTGTTAATCGAATACCTTTCCAAAATTAGCACAGGAAATGAGAAAATAAAATTTTAAGTGTAAAAAATACACTATAAGTTGTTTTTTTCTTACCAAGATTGGCAAGACTATATCGATTCAATAGAAAGTCCTCAATTTAAGAAGTCTAATTATTTGATTATCAGTATTTTTTCTAGAAACGAAAAGAAAACACAAATTTGAATATCCTTTTTACTCATGAGGGCCAGTTTTGAAATCTTAAAGAGAAGAATTGGCATGCTTTTTTAAATTTTTAATCACCACAAAAGCCTATGGTTTTCACCGAAATCATTAATTTTAATATACCTAAAATGACTTTTGGTAGCACAAAAACACCTGTAATGGAAAAAGCCCTGCAAACAATGATCGATAATATGCCTGAAAAAACAGGCAAATCCCTGACTGAATGGTTGGAGATTTTGAAAGACAAATCCTTTTCCAAACATTCGGAAGCAGTCCAATACTTAAAGAAGGAACATCAGGTGACACATGGTTTTGCCAATACTATCGTGACGCTGTCAAAAGATGAAGCGGCATCCGAAGACGATTTGGTTACCGCCCAATACAAAGGCAAAGAGGAATTGTTGCCGATTTATCAGGCCCTAATCAAATATGTCAAAACCTTGGGAGAAGATGTCACCATCACGCCCAAAAAGGGAAGTGTCAGCATCATTCGAAAAAGACAATTTATCTTGATCAAGCCTGCTACCAAAACCAGAATTGATTTGGGCTTTAAGTTAAAAGATCAGCCCACCACCGAGAGGTTGGGCGATTCGGGCCCTTTTGGGACCATGTGCACCCATCGTGTGCAGCTATTAGAGGTGGCGGAGGTAGATGCAGAACTGAAGGGCTGGATCAAGGAGGCATATGAGAAGTCCATTTGATCAAGGTTTAAAATTTAGAATTATTCCCCATGATTCTTATCTCTAGCACATTCTCGTTTACCCAAGTTGGCAACTCGGATGCTTAAATCCTTATATTATTAATGTGTCCTGCTGGGGGAAGCTTTTCAGATGTACTGATTTAAAAAACCTTTTTAAGAACGGTCACTGGTTTGGGGTGAAAAGTTTTAAAAGTAAATTCAACTAAAAACCCATTTCATTCTCCTCCACCCAAAAAAACAATAAATGAAATTTCGAAACAAACGAAAGTGGGCCATTAAAAGACAGTATATATTGGGGTGGTGTCTGGCCTTTATTTTTTTGAGTATTGTGCGGGGAGAAGGTACGGAGGAGTTGGGCTCGGTAAAATTTGAGTTGGGCAAAGCCATTTGGGTGTCCTTGATCGGTGGGATGATCTTTGGAGCTCTTTCAGGTTTTGCCCAGATTTTAACCGAAAAGCATGGCTATATGAAAATGTCCCTGCAGGGCCTTTTGGCAGCAAGGCTCGGTTATGTCATCTTATTTCTTTGGGCTATGGTTTCCTTGGCCTATTGGATTTTTGGTGAGGAAATCAGCTATTTGGAATTTGCTTTCGAACCGGGAAGCTTTGCCATCTACTTTTATATTGTGGTGGTCGATGGGCTGATGTTTGCCCTTCGACAAGTCCAGCTTTATTTTGGAGGGGATAACCTGTGGCAACTATTTCGGGGAAAATTCTATACCCCAAGGGAAGTAGAACGGATCTTTATGTTTTTGGACCTTCAATCGTCCACCACACATGCCGAAAGGCTAGGGCATATTCAATACAGCAAATTAATTCAGGACTGTTTCAATGACCTGGGCATTGTGGCTGAAAATGATGCGGAGATCTATCAATATGTGGGTGATGAAGCAATCCTCTTCTGGAAGCTAGAGGATGGGCTTAAATACCAAAATTGCCTGAAAGCCTTTTTTAACTTTAAGCAGCAACTGGCGACCAAGCAGGATTATTATCATCGACAGTACGGTTGCCTGCCCCATTTCAAAGCAGGTCTTCATGCGGGTGTGGTGACAATGACCGAGGTAGGGAAATTTAAAAAAGAAATTGCCTTTCACGGTGATACCATCAACACCGCCGCCCGTATCCAAGGCCAATGCAATGTCCTAGGACAAGAACTGTTGATTTCAAGCCTGCTAAAGCAAGACTTGGAAACTAATACTTTCCACTTTGAGCAGATGGGAAGTATTCCTCTCAAAGGAAAAGAAGCTCCCTTGATCCTCTATGCAGTATCTCCAAGCTAAACCGGTTTTTTCTCACCCGATTTTGCAAACGCAATGATAAAAAGGTCCTCGCTGCAAGCGAGGACCAACTTATTTTAATAAGTAATGGTTTAAACCCTTTCCAATAGGATCGGGTAAGTTTTTTCGGAGGCCCACTGGGGGACATAGATATTTTCATCTTGGTCAATGCAAACATCATGGGGATTCATAAAGGTCTGGCCTACATGTTCGCTGACTTGAAGCTTGCCATCTACATAGGTAGGCTTGGTACCACCTGGTGAAGACACCACTTTATTGTCTTTGTCCAAGACCATCACAAAGCCATCGTAATTCTCCCAGCTTTTGGAGACAATCACGGCAAAGTAAAGGTTGTCTCCTTTGATCACCGGACGACAGATCCAGGCACCGGGTGTGGTGATGGTTTCCAAATGTTCACCATTCAGGTTGAAGCGCTTAAATTCCTGGGCTGCACGGGAAGTGACCAAAAGCTCAGGTGTTCCTTTTCGGGTATCCAAACATACGCCATGGGCTTGCTTGACCTGCGCCTCTCCATTGCCTTGTCCGGCAAAGTGACGGATATATTCTCCTTTGGGGGAGTATTGGATGACGTAGCTTTTGCCATAACCATCTGCGACATAGATATCGCCATTGGGGCCGATAGCGGTTTCGGTAGGTTTGTATTGGCTGGGCCCTTCATACATGCCTGTCTCTTTGGGGTAGTCCAATACCAAAAGGATCCTACCGTCCAAGGTCGTCTTAAAAACTTGATGACGGTCATGATCGGTGATATAAAGGAATTCCTCTCCACCTTCTTCATGCAAGGTCAGGCCATGGGCACCCGGGAAGTCATTGCCCCAGGTTTTGAGGATTTTACCGGAGCGGTCATAGAAGATGACATTGTTTTTGGTTTCATTGGTAAGCAGGATCAATCGGCCCTGCTTGTCCTGTACCATCTCATGACAGTCTTTTACAGGGTACTTGGCGGGGTCTTGTGTGCCCCAGTTTTTGTTGACTTTGTATTTGAAGTCACCATGCCCGATGATTTCATCTTCTGGGTTTTTGCTCATTCCAAAATTGATATTGGGCAGTAAAAAGCTGGAGGTTACTAGGGCAGAGCTGGATTTTATAAAATTCCTTCGGTCAACTTGGTTTTTCTTCTTCATGTTTTGGTAATCAATGGCTATTAGCGCTATTCAAAGTATTCAATTATTTGGCGGCAATGACGGTACTGTCATTGAGGGAGTCCAAAGGGACATCAAAGTTTTGGGGAAGTCCATCAGCGATAATGGCCAACTCAGGGATGGCCTTTTGCAGGGAAGATTTTCCATCTTCACTCACTTGGGTCTCCCAAAGGTAGATCTTTCTTAACCTTTTCAGAGCGGTGAGAGGTTCCACACTTTTGTCCGTAATGGCGGTGTTGTACAGGTTCAGGTATTCCAGAAATTCCATTTGGACCAGGTTCTTTACTTCTTCATCCGTGATGGCAGTTTTTTCCAAATGCAACTGGGTCAAGTGGTTGAAGTCTTTCAGGAAGGTGAATTTCTGCCCATCTGCCAAGGCTGCCTTGCCCAGATTAAGCCAAGTGGTTTGCTTGGCCACCTTTTTTAGGGCCTTTATGCTTTCTTCGTTCAGAGGTTGTCCTGAAATCAAATAACTCACTTGGATAAATGGGCTTTCGGCAGAAATAGGAGAAACGGAAAAACCCATATCTTTTAGTGTTTCTACCTCATCTTTAGAAGCAGGCTTGATCTCCATGGCATAAAGAGGGCTCAAGCTGGATTGCTGTGGATTAACCAAGGCATCAAGGATTTCCTTGATATCATCAGGGACTTCCACTTCGGCGATTTTTTTGTCAAAGGAAGCATCATTATTGATCCACCATTCCAGCAGGGCAATTTCCTCTTTGGTCAAGGGCTTTTTACCTTCAGGAGGCATCACATCCTCATGGTCTTTGGGGAGTTTAACCCTTTTGATCAGCTCACTGTGGGCTGCTTGTCCGGGCACCAGTGATGGGCCATTTTCACCCCCTTTAAGGAATCCTTCTTTGGTATCCAGCCTAAGGTTTCCCTTTGTCTTTTCGGCATTGTGGCAGCTTTCGCAGCTGTTGTCCGTGATGGGCTTGATCAGGTCATCAAAGACAATGGCTTCTTCCAGATTGGTAATGGGTTTGCGCTTGCTCTCTGGCTTGGGTGGCATACCCGTCATGGCCCTAAGGCTGTTGGGCATGTAGCGTACCAAATAATCCGAACCATGGGTGAGGTTACCGCCAAGGTGACCTGTCAAGGTCAGGCAAATGACACTGGCCGATAGAAAGGTGAAGTAGGCAGTATTGGCCTGCTTTACTTTTAACACCAAGGCAATAATAGCAAAACCCAAGGTGGACAAGCCCAGCCATAGGTGCCAATCCAAGGTGCTGCCTTGGTATTCCCCACTGAGGGAAAGCAGATAGCCAAAGACCGCGGCACCGACCGAACTCAATATACCCAAGGTCAGGACAAAGGAAACACTTTGTTCCAAATGTTTGAATTTGGGCCACCTCGCCATGACTTCCATCAGGAAAGCAAGCATGATAAAACCAATTGGCAAATGTACGATCAAAGGGTGGAAGCGGCCGATAAACAACCATAGGTCTGAAGTTTCTTCTGCAGCAGCACCCACACCTTGTGCATATAAAATAGGAATGGTAATCAGTTGAAAAATCAATAATAGGTAAACGGTCTTTCTCATGCTTATGGGAATATTGTTATCAGTCGATGAAGATACTATTCAAGGTCATTATAGTTCAATTAGGCAATGATTTTTTTCACCACTTCCCCATGTACATCGGTCAGCCTAAAGTCCCGACCTTGGAAATGGTAGGTGAGCTTTTCATGGTTCAGTCCCAACTGATGCAGGATGGTTGCTTGAAGGTCGTGGACATGTACACGGTCTTTGATACCATAATAGCCAATTTCATCAGTTTCACCATAGGTCATGCCTGGTTTGATACCGCCACCGGCCATCCAAGTAGTGAAAGCTTCCAAGTGATGGTCACGACCTACAAATTTCATTTCTTTACCACCTCGGTTTTCTCTCATCGGTGTTCTGCCAAATTCGCCACCCCATACCACCAAGGTGTCATCTAAAAGGCCTCTTTGTTTGAGGTCTTTCAGTAGGGCTGCAATGGGTTGATCTACCTCATGGCAACGCTCTTTGAAACCATGGTTGATCGCTTCACTCTTAGCAGCTCCGTGGGCATCCCATCCCCAGTGGTAAAGCTGGATAAAGCGGACCCCTTTTTCTGCGAGCCTCCTAGCCAAAAGACAATTGTTGGCAAAGGAGGATTGGCCAGGTTGGGTACCGTACATTTTATGGATGTATTCTGGTTCGTCCTTGATATCCATGGTTTCTGGTACAGAAGTTTGCATCTTAAAGGCCATTTCATACTGCGAAATACGGGTCATGATTTCAGGATCTCCGATCTCCTCAAATTGCTTTTGGTTGAGCTTGTTGATGGCCTGGATGGACTGCTCTCGCAAAGCCTTGCTCATCCCTTTTGGATCAGAAAGATAAAGTACAGGATCACCTTTGGAGCGGCATTGTACCCCTTGATAGACGGTAGGTAAGAATCCACTGCCCCAGATACTTTTACCGGCACTAGGGGTTTTCCCTCCGGATACCAAGACCATGAACCCAGGAAGGTTTTGGTTTTCAGAACCTAGCCCATAAGTGACCCAAGACCCCATGCTGGGCTTACCCAATCGGGCACTGCCGGTTTGGAGCAGCAGCTGGGCAGGAGCATGGTTGAATTCATTGGTGTGCATGGCCTTGAGGAAGGTCATGTCGTCCACACAGCCTGAAAGATGGGGAAGGCGGTCAGACATCCAAGCCCCTGATTGGCCGTGCTGGGCAAAGTTAAATTGAGGGCCGAGCATCTTAGGAGTGCCTTTGATAAAGGCAAATCTTTTTCCTTCCAAAAGAGATGGAGGACAATCCAGCCCGTCCAGTTTTTGAAGTTCAGGCTTGTAGTCAAATAATTCCAACTGGGAAGGAGCCCCTGCCATATGGAGGTAAATAACCCTTTTGGCTTTGGGTAAAAAGTGGGAGGGAAGGGCTCCCATTGGATTATCACTGCTTCTAACCAGTCCTGAGCTGGTGGAGTCGCTTCCACAGCTGGTCAGGGCACTGCCCATTAAGGAACCTAAAGCAATTCCTCCCATTCCTGAGATGCATTTCCTTAGGAATTGTCGACGGGTATTGAGTTCGGCCTGTCTATATTGTTCTTCCTCAAATATATTCATGATATCAGTTGTTAGCGAGTTTAGTTTTTGGTGATGAACTTGTCCAAATTCAATATGGCATTGGCCACCACGGTAAGCGAGTTCAATGCAGGGTCAGTGGTTTTATTGTCCATGTTTTCCAGACCTTCCCCAGTAGTCTCAAAATGAGAATGGGCATTGGTATAAAGTTCCATCAAGATCTTCATGTCTTCTTCTGATGGAGATTGGAAAAGTGCGAGTTCGTAACCATAGATAATTTGATCTTTGGTCTGGTCTGCAGCTTTATACATCTTCTTGGCAACCTCTTGTGCTGCTTCTACAAATACAGCATCATTTAGGGTAACCAAGGCTTGTAGGGGTGTATTGGTGTCGATTCTTCGATTGACACAAAACTCTCGGCTAGGCCCATCAAAAGCCGTCATAGATGGATATGGACTGGTCCTTCTCAGGTAGGTGTAGACGGCTCTTCTGTATTGGTCTTCTCCTTTGCTTTTTTCCCATGAACTACCATTGTATACGGCTTGCCAGATACCTTCTGGCTGGTATGGCATCACGGAGGGCCCGTACATTTTATCACTCAACAAGCCACTGACCGCCAAGGCCTGATCCCTGACTTGCTCAGCAGATAGCCTCACCCTTGGTGCCCTGGATAAATAGTCATTGGCAGCGTCCATTTTAAGGGTTTTCGGGCTTACCTCTGAGGATTGTCTATAGGTGGCTGACATCACGATTCTTTTGATCAATGCCTTCAGGTGCCATTGGTCTTTTTGCATCCATTCGATGGCCAACCAGTCCAATAACTCGGGATGGGTAGGCTCAATTCCCTGAGAACCGAAATCTTCTTGGGTTTCCACGATGCCTTTTCCAAATAACTGTCCCCAGATCCTGTTGACCGTCACCCTAGCAGTTAATGGGTTTTCTTCACTCACCAGCCATTTGGCCATGGCAAGCCTGTCAGGTTTGGTATTGGATTCCAAATTGGGCATGGAGCCAGGCACACCTGGAGTCACTTCCTTCCCATGGGTAGTCCAGTTTCCTCTTTCAAAAACAAAAGTTTTCCTTCTTTCTTCCTCGGGAAGTTCCTGCATAATCGGTAAGGTGTATTGCTTGATTTCATTGAGTTCTGCTTCTTTTTCTTTGATTGTAGAGGCGAACTGGTAATTCACTTTGTGGGATTTGACTGAGTCTATCCAGTTGAGAAGCTTTTCCCTTTTTTGGTTATCCACCTCGGTATATACTGGTATGACAGGTTTTTCAACGGGATAACTGTCTTCATCGGCGGTGTTATTGAAAAAGGCATAAAACTCATAGTATTCATCATGTTTTATGGGGTCGTAGGGGTGACTATGGCATTGGACACAGGCAAAGGTGATACCTTGCCAAACTTCCCAGGTAGTGTTTACCCTGTCCAAAACTGCAGCAACACGAAACTCTTCATCATCAGTACCTCCTTCATCATTGGTCATGGTGTTTCTGTGGAAACCTGTGGCGATCAATTGGTCTTTGCTTGGGCTGGGCAATAAGTCTCCGGCCAACTGCTCTATGGTAAACTGATCAAAAGGCATATCTTGATTAAAGGCTTTAATGACCCAGTCCCTGTATTTCCACATATCTCGATGCATATCTTTTTCATAGCCCTTGGAGTCAGCATATCGGGCCAAATCCAACCACATGGAAGCCCATTTTTCTCCAAATTGTGGGGCATCCAAAAGTTCATCCACTAGACTTTCATAATTCTCCAGTGAAGGGTCATTATTTAGTTTTTGGACCATCTCTGGAGTAGGCGGAAGCCCAATAATGTCAAGGGACAGTCTTCTTGCCAAAGTGTTGGCATCAGCCTGTGGAGAAGGAGAAAGCCCTTTCTCTTCCATTTTTTCCAATACAAAGTGATCAATTGGATTTTCTTCCCATTCTTGTAGGTCAGCCTTAGGCAATTCAGGTTTTTCTGGTGCGACAAATGACCAATGGTCTTCCCATTTCGCGCCTTGGTTGATCCATTTTTTTAGAATATTGACTTCATCTTTGCTAAGTGCTGGACCTTCTGGAGGCATCCGCTGCTCTGGGTCATCCTCCAAAATCCTTTTGATCATCTCACTTCCTTCTGCATCACCTGGAATGATGGCAGGATGTCCGGATTTAGTGGCTGCCAAAGCTTCAGATTCAAAAAGCAAACTAAAGTCACCAGATTGTTTTACCCCTCCATGGCAAGTAATACACTTGCTGTTTAGGATAGGGCGGACTTCAGCATTAAAGTCCACTTTTTCTTCTTGATGATCACAAGATGCTATACTCAGCATTCCTGCATAAATTAAACAAGTCAGTACGATTAAATATCTTCTCATATCATGGGAAAAAGATGCATGTTTTTTTTACAAACGGTCTGCTACACATTGATGAAAATGGCATCAGGTCAAGTCATTTTAAAATTTGAATGATCAAGATTAGCCACTCTCGTTACCAAGCTCGATATCCAATTTTCATCAAAAGAAAAGGACTTACCTTGCCTGATGTTGACAGTTTATATATAAGAACAAATATGTTTAATTTTCCCCTTCAATGCTTTCCTTATTGTCCCAAATCACTTGTTTATTTGTTCCAAATGTACTTTTTGGGAGCTTTTGGTTAGGAATGGCTTGTTTGCTTGGTTTTTCTTTTGTGTTGGGTCATTAATTCAGAAGGAGATTGTCCGAACCTTGATTGGAAGGATTTACTGAAGTGAGAAGCTGATTTGAAGCCGGACATTTGGAATACTTCCGTGATGGTAAATTGACAGGTGGTTAAGAGCTGATGGGCTTTATTGAGTTTGATTTCTTTAATAAAGGAAGAAACTGTTTCCCCATTGTTTTCTTTGAATTTTCTGTAAAGCTGGGTACGACTGGTTCCTAGTTCCCGACTCAGCATATTCACATCAAATGATTCCTCCTGAAGGTGGTCCAAAACAATGGCTTTGGCCCTTTCAAAGAAGTCATCTGATGACTCTTCCTTGCTTTCCAATGATCTTATTTCACCTTCTTCCAAAACTGGTCTTGGGACTGGGTGTTTTTGAGGTACAATAATGTCGGGTTGAGAAAGTTTTTGTTTGGTGATAAAGATAAAAGCACCTGAAAGGACTAAAAGGATAAATAAACCTACCAGCCAAAAAGAGCTAAAATAGGAGCTTCCCGGGACTTTGATTATGATGGATCGGCCATTTTCATTCCACAAACCATCATTATTGCTGCCTTTGACTGTAAAGGTATAACTTCCAGGTGGTAAATCGACATAGTTGGCCGAAGTATGGGTAGTATATGTCCAGTCTTCATCAATCCCTTCTAATTTATACGCATACTGGTTTTTTTCAGGCTTGATATAGTTCAGACTGGCAAAGGACAAACTGAAATCATTGCTGCCTTCTGGAAGTATGATCTGTTCCATTTGGTTGATTTCCCTTTCCATTATCCCCTTGGTTCCCTGTGGGACTTTTTTATTGTCAATGGATAAACTGGTCAGCACAATGGGAGGAATGTTGGGGTTGGTCTGAAGGCTGTCAGGATGAAAGGAACTCAAGCCTCCCAAACTGCCTAAGAAATAATGTCCATCTTTACTTTCGGCCACCGCTCCTCTGGAAAAAACACTATTGGGCAAACCGTCTGTAGGTGTATAATGATTGACAATGTTGATGGAGTCATTGTTAAGTTTACAGCGAAATAAGCCATTGTCAGCCGTAACCCATAGGGCCTCATCAATGAAAAACAGGTTGCTGATTTGTTTTTGGGCAAGGGATCCACTTGGGATTTGGATGAATTTTTTCTCCTCCAAACGCCAAATTCCCGCTTGCTGAGTGAAGATCCAAATTTGTCCTTTTGGGTCTTCTGTTATTCCATTTATGTTAAAGTTTTGATTGGGAGACTTTGGAAAAGGCAGGAAAGAACTAGGGTAAGCTGACGTGTTTTCGATCTGGTAGATGCCCAGGTTGGTGGTAGCCAGTAAGTTCCCATTCTTATCTTCCAGTAAGCTTGAGAAGGTTTCGTCTCCTTCTCCTTTTAACTGAATGATTTTTTCAGGACTTGCCTTGAGATCTTTCAATACAAAAAGTTGTTCAGCAGTGCTGATCCATATTTTATTTAATTGGTCGATCACGATGGATATGATATTAGTTTCCTGTGCATTAGTAAGCGAAATATCGATATTGCTAAACTGGCCATTGGACCTGTTGTAGGTGGCCAATCCGTTCAACTGGGTGTTGAGTAATAAAATATCTTTACCATTGAATTTTGAAATGGAAAGGATGGTGTTATCCATCAATGAACCCTTTTGGTTGCTTTTGAGAAAGTGGGTAAACTTTTCACTTTCAGGGTCAAATTGGTTCAGTCCACCGCCGTTGGTGCCGATCCAAACCAGTCCACGATCATCAGTCAGTAAAGCGGTGACATGATCAATGCTCAACCCCTGGTCATTAATTGGGTTTTGCTGATAGGTAATGAAATTACTAGGGTGGTTATCATAGATATTTACTCCGCCATTGCTGGTTGCTATCAGTATTTGTTTTTCTTTGGTGATAAAGTCGGTCAGTACACTGGCGGTGTTTCCTTTGAGGTTGATTTGTCCCTTGGTATTGTACCTGACAAAGGTATCCGTATTGCGGTTATAAATACTCATTCCGCCTTGCATTCCACCAATAATCAGGTTCCTATCCATATTTTCTGTGATGGAATAGATAGAGTTGGTAGCAAGGCTTCCTCTGTGACTCCCTTGAGAATAATGTTTGAAAGTATGGGTGCTTTCATCAAACCTGTTCAGTCCATTTCTGATGGTGCCTATCCAGATGTTTTTATAGCTATCCTCAAAAAGGGAAATGATGGTGTTTCCACTAAGACTTTCGGGATCTGAAGGTTCATGTTTGAAATTGATGAAAATATTCTTTTCGGGTTCAAAAAGGCTAACACCCGAATAGTTGGTTCCAACCCAAAGCCGTCCTTTGGAGTCCTGAATGATTTGATTGACACTGTTGCCACTCAGGCTGTTAGGGTTCCCCTCTTGATGGAAATAATTGATGAATTGATCAGCATCCGCATCATATTGGGAAAGCCCTTCATTGGTTCCAATCCAAAGGTTTTGGGACTGGTCAAGAAACAGTACTTTAATGTTTTTTCCGGGAATGGAACTTGAGTCATTGGTTGCTGGTAAGTACCTTTTAAAGGTGTTGGTGTTCCGATCAAACTTGTTGAGACCATATTTAGTCCCAACCCACAAGTTGTTTTTTCCATCTTCGATGATGGCATTCACCTGATTGCTGGATAAGCTGCTTTCATTTCCGTCCTGATATGAAAAATGAATGTATTTTTGCCCATCAAATCGATTGAGCCCATTGGCTGTACCAAACCAAAGAAAGCCATAATGATCCTGATAAATGGATTGAACTTCCACATCGCTCAGGCCTTCCAGGGGCAATTGATACAGGTTCAGGTGTTTTTGAGCTTGGACTTCGAAACTAAAAAGGAAGAATAAACAAAAACACCATTTTAGTACAGAAAGAACCGCAGCCTTTAAGTAGGGAGAAGAGGATGTTATTTGTTTCTTGTTGCTCATGTATATTTGGGCTTTGCAAAAGCCATTTCAACTTTCATGATTTTGAAGTGGAGTCACGCGTGTCAAGATAAAAGCCCTTGGTCAAATCAGTCCAATCAAACGCCTGTGACTTACACTACAAAAAGGTTGATATAGCAATTTAACAAAAATATATTATAAGCAAGTCTCGTATGGGGTTTTCGATAGTTAATATAAGTATTTTTCTTTTGAAAACTTTCTTTTTCTATTAGTTGGGAATAAAGTCTGTAGTACTGAATAATCCCGTTGCGAATATCTAGGCAATGATTTTTTCGACAACATTTCCATGTACATCAGTTAGCCTAAAGTCCCTACCTTGAAATTGGTAAGTCAATTTTTCATGGTCCATACCTAAAAGGTGAAGTATGGTAGCTTGTAGGTCATGAACGTGGACGCGGTCTTTAATTCCATAATAGCCAATTTCATCTGTTTCACCATAAGAAAGGCCAGGCTTGACACCACCACCAGCCATCCAGATGGTAAAGGCTTCCAAGTGATGATCCCTGCCTTGAAATTTCATTTCTTTCCCGCCACGGTTTTCGCGCATGGGTGTTCTGCCAAACTCTCCGCCCCAGATCACCAAGGTATCATCCAACAATCCTCTTTGCTTCAGATCTTGTAGCAGTGCGGACATGGGCTTGTCCACCTCCTGACAGCGGTCATTGAAGCCGTGGTGGAGGGATTCTTTTTGGTTGGAGCCATGGGAATCCCAACCATAATGGTAGAGCTGTATAAAACGTACACCCTTTTCAGCCAACCTTCTTGCCAAAAGGCAGTTGTTGGCAAAGGATGATTTGCCAGGTTCCGTACCGTACATTTCGTGGATATATTTCGGCTCATCCGAAATGTCCATGGTTTCGGGGACAGACACTTGCATTTTAAAAGCCATTTCATATTGTGAAATTCGGGTCATGATTTCTGGATCGCCCACTTCCTGATATTGCTGACGGTTAATATCATTGATGATGTCAATGGTTTTTTCTCTCAACTCCCTGCTGACTCCCTTTGGGTCAGAAAGATAGAGTACTGGGTCACCTTTGGACCTGCACTGTACTCCTTGGTAAACAGTTGGGAGAAAGCCACTTCCCCATATACTTTTACCCGCACTAGGGGTTGTTCCACCTGATACAAAAACCACAAAGCCCGGTAGGTTTTGGTTTTCAGATCCCAGCCCATAAGTGACCCAAGAACCAATACTTGGCTTGCCTAGTCTCGCGCTGCCAGTCTGCATCAAAAGTTGGGCAGGAGCATGGTTGAATTCATCAGTGTGCATGGCCTTTAGAAAGCTCACATCATCTACATTTTGGGAAAAGTAAGGTAAGCGGTCAGATACCCAAGCACCAGATTGGCCATATTGCTTGAACTGATATTGAGGGCCTAACATTTGGGGTGTGCCTTGAATAAAGGCGAACCTTTTTCCTTCCAAAAGGGAAGGAGGACAATCAAGTCCGTTGAGTTTCTGTAGTTCAGGTTTGAAGTCGAAAAGCTCCAGCTGTGATGGGGCTCCAGCCATGTGCAGGTAAATCACCCTTTTGGCCTTGGGGATAAAATGGCTGGGCAAGGCTTTCATGGGATTGTTCAGGTCAGCCATTTGACCTGTTGGATCATTGCTGCCACAACTAGTCAATGAACTTCCCAAAAGTGAACCAAGCGCCAATCCTCCCATACCTGAGAGACATTTTTTTAGAAAATGTCTTCTTGTATTCAGTTCTGCATTTTTATAAATAACTTCTTCAAACAAGTTCATGACAGGGTGTTTAGAGTTTTTTGCTTAATCTTTTGTAATGAAACCGTCCAAATTAAGGATGGAATTGGCAACCATGGTCAGGGCATTGATAGATGGATCTGTTTCTTGCTTTCCTAAGTTTTCCAGTCCTTCACCATTGGCCTCAAAATGTAGGTATGCGGTCTGATAGAGCTCTTTCAAAGAGTTGAGCACTTGAGGCTTCGGCTGCTTGAACAGGGCCAATTCATAACCTTCTTTCAGCTGCTCATCCAATGTGCTGCCAGCAGCTTTCATTTTGAGGGCCAGGGCCTGTGCCGCTTCCACATAAACAGGGTCGTTCATGGTCACCAAAGCTTGTAATGGCGTATTGGTACGAATCCTTCGGTTGACGCAAAACTCACGACTGGGGCTATCAAAACTGACCATGGATGGATAGGGGCTTGTTCTTCTCCAATAAGTATAAATTCCTCTTCGGTGCTTGTCATCACCTTTGCTTTCTATCCATTTTTCTGGGTTGTTGATGACTTGCCAAACACCATCTGGCTGGGGTGGCATTACAGATGGCCCAAACATTTTTTTGCTGAGCAAACCACTCACAGCCAGAGCTTGGTCCCTGACTTGCTCGGCAGTCAAGCGCACTCTTGGGCCACGGCTGAGCCAGTAATTGGCGGCATCTTTATCCAAGGCCTCTTTGCTAAGTTCGGAGGACTGGCGATAGGTGGCCGACATGACCATCATTTTCAGCAATGGTTTAAGTTGCCAATGCTGCTCCTTCATCCAGTTGACCGCCATCCAGTCCAAAAGTTCAGGATGGGTAGGCTCAAACCCTTGTGAACCAAAATCTTCTTGGGTCTCTACAATGCCTCGTCCAAATAATTGGGCCCAAATTCTATTGACTGTTACCCTAGCGGTAAGTGGGTTGTCGTCACTCACAATCCATTTGGCCAAGCCTAAGCGATTATTGGGTAGGGTGTCTGAAAATTTAGGCATGGAACCAGGGACTCCAGGTTGTACTTCTTTGCCATGTTCCATCCAGTTGCCCCTTTCAAAGACAAAGGTTTGTCGTCGCTCATCAGCTGACAATTCTTCCATGACAGGCAAGGGGTCGGGTCGAATGGATTTTAATTCGGCTTCTTTTTCTTCGATTTGATGGGCAAATTGATAATTGGTTTTTGGAGATGCACTCTTTACGGAGTCAATCCAGTGTAGGATATTTGCCCGTTCTTGCTCTTCGATTTTGGTATAAACAGGCATGGTTGGGCTGTCTGTCCAGGTGTCGGCATCTGACGTATTGTTGAAGAAGGCATAGAATTCATAGAACTCTTCATGTTTGATAGGGTCATAGGGGTGACTGTGGCATTGCACACAGGCAAATGTAATGCCTTGCCAAACTTCCCAAGTGGTGTTGACCCTATCCAGGACTGCTGCCACCCTAAATTCTTCATCGTCGGTACCACTTTCATCATTGGTCATGGTGTTACGATGGAAGCCAGTGGCGATCAATTGATCCTTGTTTGGGTTTGGAAGCAAGTCACCTGCAATCTGCTCTATGGTAAACTGATCAAAGGGCATGTCAGCATTGAAAGCATCAATAACCCAGTCTCGGAATTTCCACATAGGGCGGTGACGGTCTTTTTGGTAACCTTTGGTATCAGCATATCGGGCTAGGTCCATCCACATGGCTGCCCAGCGTTCACCGTACTGTGGACTGGCCAATAGCTCATCAACCAATTCTTCATATGTCGTCAATTCAGGACTTTCTTCTAATTTTTTTACCATTTCTGGTGTAGGCGGGAGCCCCGTCAAGTCTAAGCTCAGTCTTCTTGCCAGGGTCGCTGCGGGAGCTTGTGGAGAAGGTGATAGTCCTTTTTCTTCCATTTTCTCCAACACAAAGGCATCGATTGGATTATCTGTCCATCCTGATTCGCTTATTTCGGGGATTTCTTTATCCGTTGGCGGAATGAAAGACCAGTGATCTTCCCATTTGGCTCCTTGATTGATCCATTTTTTTAAAATGTCTATTTCCTTGGGATCAAGTGGTGGGCCTTCCGGTGGCATCCTTACCTCGGGATCTTCATGGAGAATTCTTTTGATCATCTCACTTTCATCGGCATGGCCAGGGACGATGGCAGGCTCACCTGATTTGGTGGCGGCTAGTGCCTCGGATTCAAAAAGTAAACTGAATTTTCCGGATTGTTTTACACCTCCATGGCAGGAAATGCACTTGTTATTGATGATTGGCCTCACTTCGGCATTAAAGTCCACTTTTTCATCTTCCTGATCATTACAGGAAAGACCCAAAACCAAAATGGCCATGGCTCCTGTAAAGCCGAAGGGAATGATTCGTTTGAAGGACTTAAAGTTGATCACGGTTAGAATCGGTTATTTAAATAAACTATACTATACTCTTTCAAGTTGTACAGGGTAGGTGTGCTCAGAGTTCCATTGAGGGACGTAGATGTTTCCATCATTGTCGATACATACATCATGAGGGTTCATAAATGTGTGGCCATCGTAAACTATGGTTTGCAGTTTGCCATCAATGTACTCGGGAGCAGAGCCTCCAGGTGCAGAGACAACTTTGTTGTTTTTATCGAGGACGACGGTGAGTCCATCATAATCTTGCCTGCTTACGGTACGTAGTACAGAGAAATATAAGTTTTGTCCTTTGATCACTGGCCTGTTGATCCAACAACCAGTTACAGGAACAGTTTCCAAATGATTACCATCCAAAGTAAACCTTTTGAATTCATGGGCCAATCTGGAAGTGATGATCAATTCTGGTTGGTCAGTTTTTCGGGTATCTAGACAGATACCATGGGCTTGTTTGAGGTTGCTTTGATCTTCCCCTTTGCCTCCGAAATGGCGGATATATTCACCTTTTGGAGAATACTGGGTGATGTAACTTAATCCATATCCATCTGCTACATAGATGTCTCCAGTGGGACCAATAGCAATTTCGGTAGGGCGGTATTGTTCTGGCTTCTCATAGACGCCAGTTTCTTTAGGATAGTTGAGTGTCAGTAGGATTTTACCATCCAATGTGGTTTTAAAGACTTGGTGTCGGTCATGGTCAGTGATATATAGGAACTCTTCACCTCCCTCGTTGTGTAAAGTTAAGCCATGGGCGCCAGGGAAATCATGTCCCCAAGTTTTAAGCACTTTTCCTGAACGGTCATAGAAAATAATATTGTTCTTTGTTTCATTGGTCAGGAGAATCAATCTGCCTTTTTTATCCTGAACCATCTCATGGCAATCTTTGACAGGGATTTTTGTAGGGTCTTGATTACCCCATTGTTTTTTTACACGGTACTTAAAATCCCCATGCCCAATGATTTCTCTTGCAGGATCAAGGGCTTTTCCAAAATTGATATTGGGAAAGAGAATCCCTGTGGCCATCAACAGAGAGCTGGATTTAAGAAACTGTCTTCTATTGTTGTTATTTTCTTTTGACATGGTAGTGGTCTATAGTATATTAGGTCTTTAGACCTTCAAATTAATTTTTTTAATAGCTTATTACAATATAACTAAGATGTTTTATGTGAGCGGCATTAAACCTGATCCACTATTAAAATGAAAACACTCCATCGGCCTGAATAAAATTAAGCCAATGGAGGTTTCAAGTTTATGATTTGATGATTTATTCTGTTTCCTCGATAGTGGTTAGAGGAGGTATATTATTTTCAAAACCAGCATATCCTTCGTTTTGATTGATTCTTCCTCTGGTGTTTGAATTAATGGCATCAGCAGGAATTGGCCATAGCACGTGGTAGGGACTTAGTGTATAAGTGTCACCATGGATAGTGAATACGCCCTTGTTGTAATAATCTGTTTTTTCCATCATGCGATCATAATAGAAGTTATCATCAGCAAAGTTGTCTTCACTGTAAGACTTTCCGTTATACGCCGCTTTTCCGGTTTTGGCGAAGATGTAGGAAATTCTTGTCAGCTCCGTTTTCCTGGGTTCTTCATAAAATAACTCTCGCGCTCTCTCATCCAAAATGGTCCCAATGTTGATGTCTGAAGCTGTATAAGGATCACATTTAGCACGGGTTCTAACCGCGTTTACATCGGCTGCGGCGTTTTGTAAGTCTCCTTTCCAGTAATAAGCTTCTGCACGTAAAAGGTAGGATTCGGCCAATCTGAAAATATACCAATCACTATTTCCCCCTCTTGGTTGCAGATTTTCCGGATCTGGGATAAAAACTTTATAATGCGGCCAATCGAACCAACTTCTAATGGTGTCATTCAGAAGAACAATACCTTGGTCATTTCTCATTTGCAGCGGCTTTCCGTAGTAAGGATCACTATCTTTGATATTAGGATTGTTGTATACCAGGTCTTCCATAGTCATCCAGTTGCCAGGAGCGTGTCTCAGGTCATTTTCATCATCCCAGATCATGCTTTGATGGTACCATGTTCCTCGGAGTCTACCGATACCTCTGCCATAAGTAGACACCTGATCTATGGCAATATTAGCACCATCAGAAGTACCTTTATTTCCTGTAGGGGTGTTGATATTAGACCCCCAAAATGGAACGGCCTGTCTCATAGAGCTCATTCCATCAGAATTTCCATCCACATTAATTCTATCCATTACCATTAAGATTGCCTCCTTATTGGCTGAAATGGACTTGTTCTCGGGTCTATGAAGATCCCAAATTACATTTCGATCTGGATAATTGTCTACCGCACCAAATCTCTCTGTCATGAGTTCATAGGTTCCTCCGTCAATCAGCCTATTGGCCACAGCAATGGCATCATCAAACTCACCAAGGGCAAGGTTGACTTTGATTAATAAATGCTGTACTGCGCCTTTGGGAACCCTGCCCCTGTCCATATAATCTGGAACATATTGCTCCGCAAACTCTAGGTCTTCTTTGAGCTTCTGTAAAATGACATCTCTGTCAGTGGAATAGAAGTCCAACTTTGGGCTGTTGATTTCTTCCAGTATCAAAGGGACATCACCAAATTGGTGCGTAAGTCGATAATACCTCATGGCCCGATGGAAATAGGCTGTGCCAAGTATATGATTTCTCTCATCTTCAGATTCATAATCTTTGGGTTCGTCTATACGTGATACGACCACATTGGCATACTTGATGCCTTTAAATCCTTCATACCAATACCACCCGATGCGGTTGGTATTAACACTGTTAAGGTTGGCATCAGGAGTGATAAGTTTGTTCATATCCTGTGCAGGTCCTGATTTGTCAGTGGTTCCTTCTACCGCCACCTCTGAAAAGATATGTTCTGTCAATATAGGTGCTCCATCCCCAGTAAGTTCATGCCTGAGGTTTCTTTCACAGGCCACCATAGCCCCCCAAAGTCCGCTGGCTTCATTGAAGGTGTTTTCTGGAGCGTAAAATGAAAGTGGCTTAGGATCCAGCCATTCTTCACTGCAACCAGTGAATACCAAGGCGCCAGTAGCCATTATAGCCAAAGATTTATAAAATGATTTATATTTTTGAATATTCATTGTTAGTTCATTTGAGTGAAAAGGAGTTGGATTACAGCGTCAGGTCTACACCCAGCGTCATATAGCGTGGTGTTACACCACTGTTTTCTGGATCAAACCAATCCCATTGTGGTGCATAGTAGCCTATGTTTCTCACGTTGAAGTAGAACCTTACATTTTCGATTTTTGCTTTTTCAACCAAAGCCTTTGGCATGGTATAAGCAAAAGAGATGTTTTCAAATCGGATAAAAGATCTTTTGCGGTACACGTCAAAGGGTACTCCCGCATCATCAGATGCTAACCTAGCCCATTCATTGTTTGGGTTCTCTTCTGTCCAATAAGGAGTGACATAGGAGTTTCTTCTGTCCAAAAAGCTAGCCCTATTTTTTAGGTTGTTAAATGATCCATCATGTCCCCAGTAAGAATAAAACATGAAAGATAGGTCGAAGTTTTTATACTTAAATTCATTTCTTAAACTCCATCGGAATCGTGGCTCAGAATAACCCAGAAATTGTTTATCGTCGATTTCCGTAAATTGGCCATCTTGATTAACATCTATAAGTCTATAGTCACCAGGCTGCAAGTTATATTCCTCCGCTTGGTCTTCTTCGCCCAATTGCCATATACCATCGGTTTTGTAGTTCCAGTTTCGGTCTATGGCTTGGCCAATAAACCAGCCGTTTTCATAATCATCAAGTTCATTGCCTTCTTCATCTGTGTCACCATAAAGACTTACTATTTCATTGCGGTTTAGCTGAAAATTGGCGTGTGTTCTCCATGAGAAATTTTCCCTTTGTATATTGGTACTGGATAGAGAAAGCTCAAAGCCTTTGTTATCCACCTGACCCAGATTGGAATAAACCCAGTTGAATCCTACAATGTCTGGAAGACTTCGCTCCACGAGAAGATCTTGGGTGTACATTTTGTACATTTCCAGCGTTCCGTCAATTACACCATTGAAAAGTGAGAAATCTAATCCTAAGTTGATGGAATTGGTCCTTTCCCATTTAAGGTTAGGATTACTCATTCGGTTGACATAGAGTTGATTGACCAAGTATAGTTCTCCACTTTGGTTCTGGTAGAAGTATTTGCCGGTATTAAGGTCAGAAAGTGCCACATACCTACCGATATCACGATTTCCATTGCTACCATATGATAATCTAAGCTTTCCATAATCTAACCAGTTAAGATTCACGAAATTTTCATCAGAAAAAGTCCAAGCTACAGCAGCAGAATAGAAAGTGGCTCTTGGGTTACTTTGGCCAAAAGCCGAGTATCCATCTCTTCTCACTGAAAGCGTGGTAGAGTATTTATTATCATAAGTATATAAGAGCCTTCCCATAAGCGCATCCCCAGTAGAGTATTCATCGTTACTGGAGATAGTGGGCAAAATACCTGAATCTATTTTATGATAGCCTAAACGATCATGGGGCTGGAAACCTTCATTGTTCATGGTATTGTCCCAACTTTGGTACTTTTCGGCATTGGCCAAGAAAGTGGCGTTGAAGTCATGGATATCGTTGAAAGTTTTCTTCCACGTTAGGATATTATCGATCTGCCAGTAATGGGTTTTCATTTGTCTTCTAGATGCCAGACCTCCTTCTCTGCCCCAATCTTCATGTTCGGATGATTGGTGATTATACCTTTCATAGTAGGTGAAACGAGGAGTGAAATTGGTTCTGAAATTAAACCCAAATGGTAACTCTATGGAGGCATAAAGAGTGGAGTTGAGGGTGAAATTTTTGTCCAACCTGTCAATATATTCTCTTGCATAAAGGGGGTGGCGTCCTCCACTTTGTTCTTCGTTTGGACGGAATCTTAATGACCCATCTTCATTGTATTCACTCCCCCATGGTGATAAATCCGTGTAGTAACCTAATCCGTCAGGTATTCCGTTATCATTGTAGCTGCCCGTCCCAGCTGGTGCACTACTTTGGTCTTGATATGCAAATTGGGTGTTCATCCCTACTGTCAGAAAATTGGTGATTGTAGCTTCTAGGTTCAAGCGGCTTCTGATCGTTTCAAATTCATCGCCTATTACGACACCTTCGTTGTTCAGGTATCCTAATGACCAGTAATAGGTGATGTCATCCCCTTGGCCAGACATGCTTACAGTATAATCCTGTCGCAGCCCTTTTTGAAATAATTTGTTGTACCAGTCTACGGATTTACCTTCCTTATAATTGGCAATCTCAATAGGTTGAAGCCCAATTCTCTGAAGCCAAACGGTCTCTGGATCACCAGTAGAGCCATCATATGCCATCCATTCCTCCACAGAAATATCAGGAGGAAGGGTGGATGGATTAGAAAATTCATAAGGATCAAAGCCACCAGCATTGGCACTTTCAAATACATCGGTTCTCCAGTCAAGGAAAGCTTGTGGACCATATACTTTTTCCTCAGCAGCGATTGAAGCCACTCCGACGTTCGAGTTTATTTTGATTCTGGGTTTTCCTTTCTTTCCTTTTTTGGTGGTGATCATGATGACACCATTTGCGGCTTTGGCTCCATATACTGCTGCTGAACTGGCATCTTTTAGGACTTCCATGGATTGGATGTCATTTGGATTGATGTCCGCTAGTTCCCCGTAATAAATGGCTCCGTCCAATACTAAAAGAGGGCTGGTGCCGGCATTTAAGGAAGTCCTTCCCCGTACTTGTAAGCTTCCGCCCCCTTTGGCAGTAGTGCTGAGACCTACATTCAGTCCTGCTACGTTACCCCGGAGAATATCTTGTACCGAGTTGGGGTTTTCGTTTTCCAATTTGTCTGCCACTACAGATGATACTGCTCCCGTAATATCTCTTTTAGTGGCCGTACCGTAGCCTATGACTACCACCTCTTCCAAATCGGAAACGTTAGAAACTAAGGTTACGTTGATGATAGATTGATTGGAAATAGAAATTTCTTGGCTTTCATATCCGATAAAGGAGAAGATCAATGTGCCCTCTTTTGGAACTTCGATTTCATAGTTTCCATCGATATCTGCCGAGGTACCAGAATTGCCGCCTTTAAGGAGAACGGTGGCTCCTGGGATAGGGTCTCCATTCTCTTCTGTGATTTTTCCTGTCACTTTAGCTGATTGAGCCCAAGCTGCCCAATGTAGGCATAACAGGAACATACAGAGACTGATAGTCTTCAGTAGTTTTGTTGTCATAATTGTAGGGTTTAATGTTAAATATTATTAATGAAGCAGAAAAGCAATCGAAAATCTGAAAGGTTGATAGTTTTAATTAATGATAAGATATCAGAATTAAAAGCTGTTTGTATTGGTTTTTGGTTATTTAGATTCTGCTTTAATCGTAAAATCAGGAATATAATTACACGTGTCAAGTGGATGGTGTGAAAAACTTACGGAATCGATTGCGTAACTTACGCATGAACTAAAAGAGAAGGTTTTTTACTAAAAATATAGGTGTTAAGGTCTGGAGACTCTTGGTTGTGAAAGGGAATGAAACTTTTTTAAATCAAAAAGCGAAAATGAGTGGTAGAAGTGACTTTTTAGATGGGTATAATTAAGCCGTTTTTAATAGAAGGCTTTATTAGGTAAGTTTTAGTTCTTTAAAAGAGATTTTAGATTCTCAAATTCTTCATTGGAGATCTTAAATGCCGTTCCATGTCGGGTTCCTTTCGGAAAATGTATTTGATCAGATATATCCTCCCAGTTTTCAAAATCTGTACTTGAAACGGCTCCCATTTTATGGTCTCTGTACTTGTCAAAATAGACGATACAGCGGTCGCCTACCATAAGTGGAGTAGGACCCTCCGCCCAGTAGTTGCCAGTGATGGGAGGTCCTGCTTTCGGGTATCCTTTCGTCAGTTTATCGCTTTTGGTCACCCTGATGTTTTTGGCTGGGGGCGTGCGGGTTTCATCTTTTACAAACATCACATACTCATCTTTATGCTTGATGATGGTGCCGTCAATCACATTAAAACCTGGCTCATAGAATAGTTTGGTTTTGCTGAACTCTTTGAAATTCTTGGTAGTGGTGTAATACATCCGATGGTTGTAGGCACTTTCCAAACTGTCCTGGGTCTCAGGATAGCGACCAGTGATGGTGGTGGACCAAAAGATCATGTATTGGTCTTTTTTGTCATCGTAAATGATTTCTGGCGCCCATGTATTTCGAGCACCATTTTCGTGTTCCATCACAGGGATAAATTGTTGTTCAGACCAATGCACCAAATCTTCAGAAGAGGCATAGCCCAAGCCTTTTTCATTCCAGCTTACCGTCCAGACCATGTGAAATTTACCGTCTCCACCTCGGATGATACATGGATCCCGCATGAGTTTGTCCCCTCCTGCTCTAGGCTGAAGGATACTTTTATTGTCATTGAGTGCTTTCCAGTGAAGTCCATCCTCACTAAAGGCCAAGTGTAGGCCGTCTTCTCCATTGCCCATAAAAAAGGAAAATAGATAAACCTCATCTAATTGTGCGAAGGACGGTAACAAACTGATAAGGTATAAGGTAAACAATAGACTCATTTTTTTCATATGGAAATAAATTAATGAATAAGTAACCAAAATAGTGCCTTCCCTGTCATAAAGCAAAGAACAGTACAGTACAGCAGGGTGTTTTAAAAGGAGTTTTAGAATAAATTAATCGATGGTTGGTCGAAATTTTGCAATAAAGTGTTAAATTGACAATTAATTAATATGAATATCCGTAATTCTACCAGTAAAGATTAAAAGCGCGTAGAAACTACCCTTTTGAATAAAGTATCAACTGCTTCGGTCTTCAGACTTCAGTTCTACGTGGCAGTTAGACAGGCTTCCGACCACTCAGCAAAGGATGTATGGTTACGGGCATCTTAGCGGATAATCAGATTAATTAAAACTGTAAACCCTTAATACAACTATAATGAAAAGATTGTCGCTATGGCTATCCATATTCTTCTTGTTATTTTTTCAATGTCAATCCCAGAATTCTAAAGAAGGGAATCAACAAGCATCTTCTCAACCAAAGCCTGGTATCTCAAGGGATCAAGCACTCAGCAGCTATTTAATGGTCTATTTTAAAGATGATGATCACAGCCTTCATATGGCTTTGAGTGCAGACGGCTATTCCTTTACGGATATCAACAATGGAAAGGCTGTTATTGCTGGTGACACCATAGCAGAACAAAAAGGTATTCGTGATCCACATATTTATCGCGGCCCTGATGGTGATTTTTATCTGGCCATGACAGATCTACATATTTTTGCGCAAAGAGATGGACTACGGGATAGCGAATGGCAGCGTCCGGGCGAAGAGTTTGGCTGGGGCAATAATAGAGGGTTTGTATTGATGAAATCCAGTGACCTGATTCACTGGTCAAAAGCCAATGTGATTATATCGGATGCGTTTGAAGGGTATGACTCAATAGGGTGTGCCTGGGCCCCAGAAACCACCTATGATGAAGAAGAGGGGAAATTGATGCTGTACTATACCATGCGCTGGAAAAACGGTCTTAATAAGATGTACTACAGTTTTGTTAATGATGATTTTGATCAATTAATCACCGAACCAAGGCTGATTTTTCAGTATCCAAAGGAAGTAAGTTATATCGATGCGGACATCACAAAGGTAGGCGATCTGTATCACATGTTTTATACTCCGCATGATGGGATTCCGGGAATCAAACAAGCTGTTTCTGATCAAGTTCATGAAGGCTATGAGTATGATTCTATTTGGTATGATTCAGAACCGAAAGCCAGTGAGGCTCCCAATGTTTGGAAAAGAATTGGTGAGAAAAAGTGGGTTTTGATGTATGATATATATGGCATTCAGCCCCATAATTTTGGCTTTCGTGAAACAAGCGATTTTAAGCATTTTGAAGATCTTGGGCATTTCAATGAAGGTGTGATGAAGGCTACTAATTTCTCTTCACCCAAGCATGGTGCGGTTATCCATTTGACTGGAGAGGAAGCAAAAAAACTTGCTGATCACTGGGGATTGGAAATGAACTTTGACTAAAAATGACCATAAAATGAAAAGTACGTATTCAAAAAAGAGTCGCATTGGCTTTATGGTGTTTTGGCTTTGTTTCTTGTTTTCATGTTCAGACCCTAAGGAGCAATACGATGGCTATCTTTTTGCTTATTTTGAAGGATCAGGTGAAGCTGAAAAGCAAGAGCAATTGCGGTTTGCTGTTAGTGATGATGCGGTTCACTGGAAAGCACTTAATAACAATGAGCCTATCATCGCTTCTGATAAGATTTCCCAGACCGGCGGAATCCGCGATCCCCATATTTTAAGGGGAACAAATGACCAGTATTTTTACATGGTAGCGACTGATATGTTTACCAAGAAAAATGGTTGGGACAGCAATCCTGGAATTGTTTTGATGAAATCGGATAATTTACTGGACTGGACACCTTCATGGATAGATTTGGAGAAGACTTATCCGGAGCGGTTTAAAGAGATTAAGTGGGTTTGGGCTCCTCAGACCATTTACGATCCTGAGGTGAAAAAGTACCTGATTTATTTTACTGTTCGATTTTATACCAATGACAAACTGGATTTTTACAGTGCTTATGCCAATGAAGATTTTACTGGCTTTGAATCACCCCCTGAATTGATGTTCAGTGCAAAATACGGTGCCATAGATGGTGATATTGTGGAGAAAGATGGAATATATCACTTGTTTTTTAAGGGCAATACAAAAGATGAAACGGGCTATGAGTTTGAAAATGGAATTCAGCAAGCCACCAGCACATCTTTGCAAGGACCATGGAAAGAGGATTTCAAATACTTGGATGCCTATGCTGGCGAACCCACTTTGGTGGAGGGTTCTTCCGTATTTAAACTTAATGGCAAGGAGGAATATTTCTTGATGTATGACCTCTACACCAGTCAGCGGTATGAATATCAAATCAGTAACGATTTGGTGAATTTTTCAGATACTACTGGAACATTCACCAAAGACTTTAACCCAAGGCATGGGAGTGTGATCAGTATCACTAAGGCCGAGGCTAGGAATCTGCAAGAAAAGTGGGGAGGAGTTCCTAGATCATTACTAGAGTAAAGCGTATTAGGTCGCAAGTAGTATGAAATGATTTCGATAGCGAAAACGCCATTAAATTCGACGCTGAGCTTGTCTAAGGACTTAATTTTGGAGCTTAAATGAGGAACAAGTGCGATGATGTACATAAATTAAAGCCTGCTATGAACAATCAAATCTCTGTCAAAGCACATAATATCAAAGAGGTGCGAGGGTAGGTCAAATGACGAGCAAAATGAAATTTATTAGATTTTAGAAATAGCTATTGTAAAACCAAACACATGAAACTTTCTATTGTTAACCGATTTTCCATCTGGTTCTTTTTGCTTCTCTTTGGAAGTATGTTACAGGCACATAGCCAAGATTCGCTATACCGTTTCAAGGCCAAAGGCAATCCCGTTATTACCCATAAATTTACTGCTGATCCAGCGGCCATTGTTGAGGATGGTACCTTGTGGATGTATACAGGACACGATTTTGAAGGTAGGCAGAAAGGCTATAAAATGAAGGATTGGTGCGTTTTTTCCACCACAGATATGCAAAATTGGACGGAGCACCCCGTTCCATTGAAAATTACTGATTTCAGTTGGGCGAAAAGTGGAGATGCCTTTGCAGGTCATGTGGCCAAGAAAAATGGTAAATATTATTGGTATATCAGTACCAACTGGACGGGCATAGGTGTGGCAGTTAGTGATCACCCTGAGGGGCCCTTCAAAGATGCGCTGGGCAAACCTCTCTTGACCAATGAGGACTGTTTTGCCTCAGATCACTCTTGGGCCTGTATTGATCCTGCAATTTTTACCGATGACGATGGTCAGTCTTGGATATTTTGGGGCAACGGCGAATGTTATTATGCCAAGCTCAAGGATAATATGATTGAGATTGATGGAGAAATCAAACAGGTCAAATTTGAAGGTTTTGTCTTTGAGGAAGCTCCTTGGATCCATCAAAAGGACGGGAAATATTACCTAACTTATGCTTCCGGCTTCCCGGAAAAAATCGCCTATGCTATGGCGGATCAAATAGAGGGGCCTTATGAATACAAAGGGATTTTGAATGAAATTGCTGGGAATAGTAATACCAATCATCAATCCATTGTGGAATTTAAAGGCAATTGGTATTTCCTTTACCATAATGGTGGAATGCAGCGAGAGGGGAATAGTTACAGTAGATCAGTTTGTATCGATAAGTTGGTGTATAATCCAGATGGCACTATCAAGCGAGTGGTCATGACTTCAGAAAGTGTTCCTCCATTAAAATAAGTAAATCACGAATGTAAATAACCATAAAACAATCACGATGAGTAATTATAAATGTTTGCTGTTTTTGTTCTGTTTGGCACTTAATGTTTTGCCATCTCAGGTACAGGGACAAAGAAGGGTTAGGGACAATATTCCTTTGGATTCCATTAGACTCAGCGATCCATGTATACTGGCCGATCAAAAAACGGAAATGTATTATATGACCGGGACAGGGGGCTGGTTGTGGAAAAGCAAAGATTTGAAAAACTGGTCGGGCCCGTACCGGGTGGTAGAGACAGATCCCGATTCATGGATGGGAGAGCGCCCTGCCATTTGGGCAGCGGAACTCCATCATTATCAAGGGAAATACTATAATTTTGCCACTTTTACCAATAATGATATCATCATTGATACGGTGGCTGAAACCAAAGTTCCTCGCCGGGCGAGCCATGTGCTGGTTAGTGATCAAGCGGATGGACCATATAAGCCTATTGGGAATGAGGACTATTTGCCAGAAAACTGGGCCACTTTGGATGGTACTTTTTGGGTGGATAAGGATGGGAAACCGTATATGGTTTTTTGTCATGAGTGGCTGCAAACTGGAGATGGGACCATGGAAAAGATCCTTTTGAAGGATGATTTGAGTGGAACAGTGGGAGAAAGTAAGCTTTTGTTTTTGGCTAGTGATTCACCGTGGAGTAGGGGACGTAAAGATGGAAAAGTAGTACCCAATGTAGTGACCGATGGTCCTTATCTTTTCAGTACTGAAACCGAACGTCTGGGTATGATCTGGACGAGTTGGGTTTTTGATGAATATACTCAAGGAGTGGCCTATTCCAAAAGTGGAACACTAGATGGTCCTTGGATCCAAGAAGAAAAACCGATCACTCCTCCTAATTTTGGTCATGGGATGCTTTTTCAAACTTTTGATGGAAAATGGTTGATGGCAGCACATAGCCATCGGGACGAGAATGGAAGGTATATTCGAATTCCCCACTTATTTGAAGTGGATTTGTCGGGAGATCAGTTGGTAATAGTACAGCCTTATGTTCCCTAATGAGGAAGAACTATTCTTCCTCCAAAACATCCCAAAGCAGTAATTCCAGCTCCATGCTGGTCCTTTCTTTACCTTTGACCAAGAAGATGGCGGTGAAATGCTCCGAGTCTTTGATCAAATTTTTGAATTGGTTATTGAGCCATTCGGTGTCTGTGAATTTCTCAGTAGTGGCTTTTACACCAATATCGTGATCAGAGAAGAAAACAAATTGTTCGGTGTCATTTGGACCATTATATCTTGAAACCACCGCATGTTCGTAAACTTGTCCATCGTCCACACTTAAGTTGATCAGGGTGTCGATGCTTCGGTCAGGGTCCCTAAAGTCAAGCATTCCACGGTTGATGGAGATATGGGGGTTGGCATCATTAAAAAAGTCAATAAATGGATTTCCGTTTTTAATAGGGCCGATGTAAATAGAGTTTGATTCGGTGATGTCCTTGATGGATGTCTGAGAGCTAAATAAAATATTGAAATCATTGTCTTTTCGATGAAAAAGTCGAGAGATGTTCATGGTGCCAGTAGCGGCCATGCCCGTAACATAGGGATAGTTGGCTGGATTGATCATGCCTTTTTTCTCAGGGTTGTCTTCCAGGTAGCGATAATAGTCTTCTAAGTTATTGATATTGTAATCCCTGTTCCATCCAATTGCACCAGTGGCGGTTTCTCCCATTATACCAAAAAAATCACCAATAAATAGCTTGGTTTCTTTCCCATTGTCAAAATAGACTTGCCAAAGCGGGATATTTTCTTTTCTGCTGAGCAGCCAAAAGGCCACGGCAAGTAGTAGCACAAAAGCGGCAACTCCTATACCCAGTATGGCTAGGCTTGAGGCTGTTTTACCCACTTGGTTTTTAAAGTAGTTGACTTGGTATTGCCCTTTTTTTATTTGCACTTTCCAGGCATCATCAGCCCCTTCTTCCTGATAATATTTGTCCAGTTTTTTTCGCAGATGATAAACATTAACACGGATATGTGCGGCACTCTTTTCATCTTCATAGGACTTCCCATAGAGCTCCATGCCAATCGTGGTCTCTTTTAAATCTCTTCCTGCAAGGGTTGCTTCTGCAAGAAACTTCAGTAGTACGCAGCTAGAAGGAGCTCTATTGAAAGTCTTACTTTTTATAATATTTTCAATTATTTCGAGCTTTTCCTTATTGTCCAATTTAGCTTGTTTCATTTTTGCGGGCATTAATCTTCATAATAAGCCTGTAGGGCTTCTAAAGGCATTTGTTTAACCGTTAAGATTACCGTTAAATAAGTGTTAAACTTACATTAATTGTTTTAAATAGCCATATTTCAATTGTGAATTTGAAGGAAAGAAAAAGTCCTTCGAGGTTTTTTTAAAAAAGAATTCGAAGACGGGCATTTTAAAAGTACTGATGATTTACCCAAGAAAAATTAACAATATAACCTTTAAAATTATGAAGCACTATGTATTAAAAATGGTGGGGATTTTGATCATATCCTGCCTTTTCTGCTCCTCATTGCTAGCGCAAACAGAGAACAGGACAATTACCGGAGTCGTCATTGACGAATCTACACAAGAGCCCATCCCAGGGGCGACGATTTTAGAGCAGGGCACCTCTAATGGTACTGCAACAGACTTAGATGGAAAATTCACCTTATCACTAACGACGGAAAATGCAGTGCTCAACATTTCATTTATTGGTTATGAGAGCAAAGTAGTAACGGTGGGTAATGCATCTGAACTTTCGATAGGCTTAAGCGAGGATGTTGGCCAACTAGACGAAGTGGTCGTTGTAGGATATGGAACTCAAAAAAGGTCAGATATCACAGGTTCGGTCGCTTCGGTTCCTAAAGACCGGTTAAGCAATTTACCTGTAACTAACCTCACCCAGGCGATTCAGGGTACCACGGCAGGTTTGACAGTCAGTCAGGGTTCGTCTGTACCCGGTAGTACTGGAGGTCTTCAGATTCGGGGCGTTAACTCCATTAACGCCAATACCAGTCCATTTTTGGTGGTTGATGGATCACCATTTTTTGGTTCAATCAATGATTTGAATGCGAGTGATATTGAATCCATAGAGATCTTAAAGGACGCTTCGGCCGTAGCTATTTATGGTACGCGGGGTGCCAATGGGGTAATCTTGGTGACTACCAAAAGGGGAAACCAAACAGATGGAACACCAAAGATCAATTATAGTGGTTATGTGGGGTTTGAAGGAATGTCCCACGTACTTGACCCCATGAGCCCAGATGCTTATGTGCAGAAATATGCAGATTATCTAACCGCTAATAATCAGCCTCAAACCAATGTACTTCCCAATGCCTCTGAAGTGGAGAATTACGAAGCAGGTATTACAACCGATTGGTTGGATGAGGCCACACAGCCTGGTCGAATTTCTGAGCACAACTTGAGCATTTCTGGTGGTACCCAAAAAATTCAATACTATGTATCAGGAAGTCACCTCAAGCAAAAAGGGGTGGTCAAAGGATATCAATATGCGCGAACAAATTTCAGAACCAATATTGATGCAGAAATCACAGATTGGCTGAAAGTGGGTACTTCTTCCTTTTTTACGGACAACAATTACGATGGTGGTAGGGTCAATTGGTTGGAAGCAACTGCTATGAGCCCATATTCGGTTCCTTATGATGAAAATGGAGAATATGTTATTTTCCCAATGAATCCTGAGCAATTATTCAAAAACCCGCTTTTAGGGCTGACTACAGACCGTTTGGATAGAAGGAGAACCCTTTCTGGTTCAGGATATGCTGATATTACACCGGGATTTGTAGAAGGGCTTACCTATCGATTCAATGCCACTTACGTATATAATTTTGATCGTTTTGCAGGGTATACCGGAAGACAGTTTAATGATCAAAATGGGACAGCTGATGTTTCCAATACAGAGCGTGCCAACTGGGTGGTAGAGAATATCCTGACTTATGCCAGAGACATTGAAAAGCACCATTTTGATGTTACGGCATTGTACAGTGCGCAAAGCGTGGAATACTTCAGGTCTGCAGGTCAGTCCAGAGGCTTTATCAATGATGCCCTTTCGTACAACGGCATGGAAGCAGGTACCACACAGGCAACCTGGTCTGATGCCAACAACTATACTTTGCTTTCTCAAATGGGAAGGTTGAATTATTCGTATGACAGTAAGTATTTGGTGACTGTTACCGCTAGGAGAGATGGTTATTCTGCTTTTGGAGCCAATACCAGTAAGTATGGTCTTTTCCCGTCTATGGCTTTGGGATGGAATATCCACAATGAAGATTTTATGCAAAATCATTCAGGATTGGGTGAGTTGAAGCTGAGGTTCTCTTATGGTCAGTCTGGTAATCAGGCCATCGATCCTAACCAAACTGTTTCTACTGCCAATACGGTATTGCAGCCATTTGGAGGAGCCGCTCAAGTAGGCGTATTGTATAACTCACTTGGTAACGCCAATCTTACTTGGGAAACGACCACTTCTGCTAACTTGGCCTTGGACTTTGGTTTTCTTCAAAACAGAATCCGTGGTACGGTGGAAGTATATAAAACCAATACAGAGGATATTCTACTAAGAAGAAATCTCCCAACGATTACAGGGTATAATAATGTGTGGGCCAATCTTGGTGAAATGCAAAACAAAGGTTTTGAGCTGACCCTTAATACCGTGAATATTGAAAATTCGGACTTTTCTTGGGAAACATCCCTGAACTTCTCCACCTATAAAAACGAGATCGTTGATCTTTATGGAGATGGTAAAGATGATATTGGGAACCAATGGTTTATTGGTCAGCCTTTGCGGGTGATCTTCGATTATGAGAAAACCGGCATATGGCAAGAAGGAGAAGATGCTTCTTCAGTAGATCCTGTGGCACAACCTGGAGACCTTAAATTTAAGGATCAGAATGGTGATGGGCAGATCACTGCAGAAGACCGTGTGATTGTAGGACAAAGAGATCCAAAGTGGATCGGAGGCCTTACCAATACCTTCCGATACAAAAACTGGAACTTAAGTGTTTTCATCCAAACTTCTCAGGGTGGACTCAAAAGCAACAGAGACCTTACCTATGCGGATGAGGCATGGAGAAGAAACCTTCCGGCAGATTACCAATATTGGACTCCGGATAACCCTAGTGACTACTGGCCTTCCTTGTCAGCATACAATCGCTACAGAGGTTTCCAGTTTGCCGAAGACTACAGCTATGTAAGGATCAAAGACGTGAGATTGAGCTATATGGTACCGCAAACCTTTTTGGATCGGTATAACATTGGTAGTTTGACCCTTTATGCGGCGGGAAGAAACCTACATACCTTTACAAATTGGTTTGGCTGGGATCCTGAAAACAACCAGGTATCCCGAGGATCTAATGGTTGGGAAAATAACTACCCATTGATCAGAACATTCTCCTTTGGTCTAAATTTAACCCTTTAATAACCCATTGAATTATGAAAATTCCAATGAAAAAACATATAAAACTATTCTTCAGTGGCCTGTGTTTAATGGGCGTTTTGTCCGGATGCGGTGAAGATTTTCTGGATGAAGAAGTGCTGGACAGTTATGCGCCAGAAGTGTTAAAAGACGCACTCGGCTTTAAAGCTGCCGTGATCGGTTTGCACTATCAATATGGCACGATGTTTACCACTACCGATGACCAAACCATCCGTGGAGTATGGCAATTAGGTACTGATATTGCCTGGGCGCCAGCAGGTCGGTCCAATGGTGATGCAAGGCCTCACTTTGACTATGACGTCCTTAACTCGACAGATAATGCTGCCCGAAAAATATGGGGGGCATATTATAGGCTGATCAATAATGCCAACATCCTGATCCAGAGTACTTCAGGAGAGTCTGTCGCTGGTGTTACAGCAGATGAAATGGCTATTTTTAGAGCTGAAGGGAAGTTCTTCAGAGCTTTAGCTTATCACAATTTGGTGACCCATTTTGGTGATGTTCCACTGTTGACGGAGCCTTTATCTGCCCCCAAAACAGATTTTGTGCGAACAGCAGTCGCCGAGGTGGACAATGTCATCGAGGAAGATTTGCTTGAAGCAGTGGAGTTTTTGCCAAATATTGGTGATGCACCCGAAGGCGGCCGAGCTAATAAGGAAATGGCCAGACAGCTTTTGGCAGAAGTATACCTAAGAATGGGAGAAGATGCCAAAGCGGAAGCACAATGCACAGAAATTATCAATGGCGGTAGATTGAGCCTGGTACAAGACAGGTACGGGGTTCGAGCCAATGATCCCGGAGATGCCTTTTCGGATATGTTCCTTTTTGGAAACCAAAGAAGAAGTCAGGGTAATACAGAAGGCATATGGGTATTGGAAGCTGAAAATCCAGCAGATGTGACTGGCGGAAGTTCTGGATCCCCTCAACAAAGGAGGATATGGGTAGCTTCTTATCATGACCTTCCTGGAATGCATCCATCTGACACTACTGGTGGAAGAGGAATTGCCAGAATCAGGCTGAACAATTGGGTAGTGTATGACTTGTACGAAGAAATGGACATGAGAAATTCGAAGTACAATTTGAAAAGAACCCTATACTTCAATAATCCTGAGGCAAAATATGATGCCATCAGAGGGCAAGAAGTACCTTACGGTGTCGATTCCGAATTTGTTTTGAGCGACGGTTCATCTGTGAAAATATTCGCCGCGGATACCGTTTACAAGTATGTTCCATATACCCTCAAGTGGGGTCAATATGATGAAAGAGATAATTTCGGTTATGGTATGTGGAAAGATTTTATCCTCATGAGGTTAGGAGAGACTTATCTTTTGAGAGCTGAAGCAAGGTTTAAACAAGGAAATTTGGATGGTGCAGCAGCAGATATCAATGTTTTGAGAGACCGTGCAAATGCCAGCTTGGTGAGTAGTGCTGATATTGATTTGGATTTTATCTTGGACGAAAGGGTGCGTGAGTTGTTGGCGGAAGAAAACAGAAGAAAAACCCTTGTCAGAACAGGTACATTAGTCGAAAGGGCGACCAGATTAACAGGAACCACACCTTTAGCAGGTGGCGCTATTGAAACTACAAATGGCTTGGAGGACTATAATATGTTGATGCCAATTCCACAAACTGAAATTGATTTGAATAAAGATGCTGATCTAGGTCAGAATACAGGTTATTGATAAGGTTAATGATTGGCTGTCCAAAGAGAATATATGCTTTATCTTTGGGCGGCCAATTTTTCTATAAGGAAGTCTTAAGCTATTTTAGTGATTTACTAAATGTAAAGCAGCAAATGAACATGAAGATTTTAGGACTTGCCGTGGTAAGTTTCCTTGCGGGCGCAGCTTGCACCTCCTCACAAGAAAAAGATTTAGAAGCGTCCAAAGAAGAATGGAAAACGCTTTTTAATGGTAAAGACTTGGACGGGTGGATTCCAAAAATTCATCACCACGAATCAGGAGAAAATTATCGAGAAACTTTCCGCGTTAAAGACGGAGCAATCTTGGTAAAGTACGATGGTTATGATGAAGGCTTTGATGAACGCTATGGCCATTTATTTTATAAAAAACCTTTTTCTTCCTTTCATTTAAAATGGGAATACCGATTTACAGATGAATGGCTCGAAGATGCCCCAAGTTATACTTATAGAAATAGTGGTGTGATGTTCCATTCCCAATCTCCAGAAAGTCAGTTGAAAGAACAGGATTGGCCGATTTCTGTGGAATGGCAAATGCTGGCAGAAGCAGAAGAAGGAGTACCGAGACCTACAGGAAATATGTGTTCGCCGGGGACTGAAGTCTATTTTGAAGGAGAAATGGATCCAAGACATTGTATCAATTCAACTTCTGAAACTTACAAATGGGATGAATGGGTTAAAGCGGACCTCATTGTTTATGGTGACTCTTTGGTAATTCATTTGGTCAATGGAGATACTGTTTTGCAATACACACGCCCACAAATTGGAGGTGGTGTAGCTCATGGATTTAATCCAGATTTGAAGGTCGATGGACAGCTTTTAAAAGAAGGATACATAGGGCTTCAATCTGAAGGACAAGGAGTAATGTTCAAAGAGATAAAAATTAAGGACTTATCCGTAGAGGAGTAAACGGCATGAGAACCCAAGCAATACATTTATTATTCCTTTTGCTATCTGCTTTCATGTCATGGTCTTGCTCCAGTGTAAAAAGCAAGAGCAAAGAAAATCCCCACCATGCTTCCCAAAAAGTGGGATATGAATTGGTTTGGCAGGATGAATTTGACTACGAGGGTAAGCCGAATGAGGCCTTTTGGTCCTATGAAACCGGTTTGGTAAGAAATCACGAATTACAATATTATCAAGCCGAAAATGCCCAAGTGAGCAATGGCTTATTGGTGATTGAAGGCAAAAGAGAAGAAGTAAAGAATGCACGTTATGATGCCAAGAGCCAAGATTGGCGAAGGAATCAAGCGTATGCACACTACAGTTCTTCCAGTATCAATACAAGAGGGAAAAAAGAATTCAAATATGGTCTGATTGAAGTCAGAGCCAAAATCGATACAGCCTTGGGCATGTGGCCTGCCATTTGGACATTGGGTGTCTCAAAAGGATGGCCGGCTAATGGAGAAGTGGATATCATGGAATATTATCGGGTAGATGGGAAAGCCACCATATTGGCCAATGCCGCCTGGAAAAAAGCGGGAGGTCAGTACGCCTCTCAATGGGATGAAGAGAAAATCCTTTTCAGCAAATTCCTGGAAAAAGACCCGGACTGGCCCAGTAAGTTTCACATATGGAAAATGGACTGGACCGAAGATTATATCAAACTATACCTTGATGATGAGCTGCTAAACGAGGTGGACCTGAAGACTACTATCAACCCTGATGGCTTTAATCCTTTTCATCAGCCCCATTATATTTTGCTCAATTTGGCCATTGGAGGCAATGGTGGAGATCCGACGAACACCCGTTTTCCGAGGACCTATCAAGTGGACTATGTGCGTGTTTATCAGAAGGATAAATAACCTAACCGTGAAAAAAGGGTGGGGTGAACCGCATTTGATGGATGTTGAAATATAGTCCAAAGTAATAAAATGAATAGATTCAAGATGAGAAAAAATAAGATTCAAAAAGGACTTTTATTGGGATTGCTATTGCTGTGCCAAGCTTCCTTTGCTCAGGGAACTGGAGAAAATAAAGGTGAAGCACAATCTCGGGAGTATTATGTGGAAGTGTTGACTAAAATTGCAGACCCTGTCCTATCGGCGTTGAGCAAGCAGGAGCTTAAAGCGACCATGCCGGTAGAAAAAACCAAAGATGCCTATGGAGGTAGAGAGCAGGTAACTTACTTAGAAGCTTTTGGTCGACTTTTAGCGGGGATAGGACCTTGGCTAGAGCTTGGTCCTGACGATACCCCTGAGGGACAATTGAGGAAAAAATACATCCTTTTGGCGCAACAATCCATCCACAATGCTACGGATCCTGAATCAGCAGACTTTATGAACTTCACCGAAAACGGGCAACCTTTGGTGGATGCGGCATTTTTTGCACAGGGACTTTTAAGAGCGCCTACCCAACTTTGGGAGCCTCTTTCCCCGGAAACTAAAGCCAATGTCATTGCCGCATTGAAGTCTTCAAGGGTAATTTCTCCCTTTTACAGCAACTGGTTGCTGTTTACCGGAATGGTAGAAGCAGCGTTGCTGAAGTTTGATGGAGAAGCGGATATGGTAAGATTGGCCTATCCCATTAACAAACATAAAGAATGGTATTTGGGCGATGGGATGTATGGTGATGGTCCTGAATTTCATTGGGATTATTACAACAGTTTTGTCATTCAACCCATGTTATTGGACATTACCAAAGTGCTGAAAGAAAAAGATCTAGGAATGGGTAGAGACTTTGATCTTTTCTTGGAGCGCGCCCAAAGGTACGCGGCCATTCAAGAAAGGCTGATCTCTCCAGAAGGGACTTATCCAATCATTGGAAGGTCAATGGCTTATCGTTTTGGCGCTTTTCAATGTTTATCCCAAATAGCCTTATGGCAAGAATTGCCCGATAAAGTAAAGCCTGCTCAAGTGAGAGGTGCCCTAGCATCTGTTATCCGGAGGCATATGGAGGCAGAAGATATGTTTGATGACCAAGGATGGTTGACTTTAGGCTTTTATGGCCATCAACCGGAAGTAGCGGAACCTTACATTTCTACGGGAAGCCTTTATCTCTGTGCAGAGGTCTTTTTGGTATTAGGGCTTCCTGCAAATGCTCCTTTTTGGGCTGATCCAGCAGTGGACTGGACCCAAAAAAGAATATGGTCAGGTGGTGATGCCACCCGTGATCATGCCGAACGATAGAAAAAACAATGCAAGAGCTGTATCAAGTCCAAAATAAATTTGAAGAGGATAAAATGAGTAGAATCGTCGCAAGCAGTATATTGATTTTGATAGTAGGCCTATTGTCTGCTTGCATCAGCAGTAAGCCCTTTGGTTCATCGGTAAATGAAACGGTTGTGGGAAAAGGTTGGGCCAACAACTCTGTCAATGCGGTGATTTTTAGAAGGAATTCCATAACAACCTACAAAGACACACAGTTTACCGCTTATTATGATTCAAGTAGCCATTTGGTTTTGGCAAAGCGGAAATTGGGTAGTGATGAGTGGGAAGTAAATCAAACGACCTTTACTGGCAATACGGCAGATGCGCACAATACCATCAGTATTGCCCTTGATGGTGAAGGGTTTCTTCACGTCAGTTGGGATCATCATAATAATCCTTTGCATTATGCCCAAAGCAAGGAAGCTTTGGGTTTGGAATTAGGTGAAATGCAATCCATGACAGGGAAGCTGGAGCAGGATGTTACCTATCCGGAATTTCACAACCTGCCCAATGGAGATCTCCTTTTCTTTTATCGATCAGGTGAGTCTGGAAGAGGTAATTTGGTCATGAACAGATATGATGTTAGTACCAAGCAATGGCGGCAAATCCACGATAATTTGATAGATGGTGAAGGGGAACGTAATGCCTACTGGCAGGCCTGTGTGGATCAGCAAGGTACCATTCACCTGTCTTGGGTATGGCGGGAGACCTGGGATGTTTCCACCAATCACGATTTAGCTTACGCCAAATCTGAAGATGGTGGGAAGACTTGGATGAAGTCCAATGGAGCAGCTTATAACTTGCCCATCAATTTACAAAAAGCTGAATATGCATGGGAAATTCCCCAGAATAGTAGTTTGATTAACCAAACAGCTATTTATGCTGATAAAAAGGGGAACCCCTACATTGCTACTTATTGGAATCAAAACGGAAAGACCCAATATCAGGTGGTCTATAAACATGATCAGGAATGGAAGAGGGCTAGCCCGGAATTTAGATCAACGACTTTTCAGCTTGGAGGCGGTGGAACCAAGAGAATCCCTATCTCAAGACCTCAGGTTTTGGTAAAACAAAAAGGAAAGCAAACTCAGCTTTATTTACTGTTTAGAGATGAAGAGCGAGGCAATAAAGTGTCCATGGCCTATTCGCCAGATCTCCATGAAAACCAATGGGAATTGATCGATTTGACTAAGGAGACGGTAGGACAGTGGGAACCGTCTTATGATATTGAATTATGGAAACAACGCCAACGGCTCCAGTTATTTGTCCAAAGGGTAGAGCAAATCGACGGCGAGGGCTTGTTGGAGGGTTTGGTGACGCCCGTGAAAGTCATCGAAGTAAAATAAAAGAACAACCTATTAAACGGAAAATAAATTGATGAAAAAGCACTTGTTTGGATTGGTAGTAGCATCGGGCTTGCTGGCCAGTTGTGGGCAAAACACAAATGGATCCCAACATAAGGAAGATTTGGAAGTGGAGGAAGTAAATCTCAGCAAACAAATCAGTAGTACCTTTGACAGGGCTAATGAGCAGTATAAGTACATGATGACCCGGTTGCCGGAAGACAAATTTCCTAAAACGTATCATCCTAAAACAGATCGATTCGAGGCAAGTGGATCGGGGTGGTGGTGCAGTGGATTCTACCCTGGGACCCTATTGTATTTAGATGAATACCATAAAGATGAAGCCATAAAAAATGAAGCGTTACGTGCCCTGGATCTATTGGAAAAGGAGCAGTACAATACTTCTACCCATGATTTGGGCTTTATGATGTATTGCAGTTTTGGCAATGCTTTTCGCCTTGATCCCAATCCAGCCTACAAAGACGTGTTGATTCAAAGCGCCAAATCCCTTTCCAGCCGCTTTAGCGAGAAGGTTGGAGCGATCAAATCCTGGGATTCAAGGGAAGGAGATTTTTTGGTAATCATCGACAATATGATGAATTTGGAGTTGCTGTTTTGGGCGACAGCCGCTACGGGTGATTCTACTTATTATGATATTGCTATCAAGCATGCTGACACCACCTTGAAGAATCATTTTCGCGAGGACCATAGTTCTTATCATGTGTTGAATTATAATCCAGAAACAGGAGAAGTCAACAAAAAAAGAACTGCTCAGGGATACGCTGATGAATCAGCTTGGGCAAGAGGTCAGGCTTGGGGTTTATATGGTTACACGGTGATGTACAGGGTGACCAAAGACCAAAAATACTTGGATCAAGCAGTTGCCATTGCTGAATTTGTACTCAATCATCCAAATATGCCCGATGATAAAATTCCCTACTGGGATTTTGATGCACCCCAAATTCCCAATGAACTTCGGGATTCATCTGCGGGCGCCATCATGGCGTCGGCTTTATTGGAGCTTTCGGGCTATGTAGATGCTGATAAATCAGAGAAGTATTGGGGAAATGCCAAGGAAATGATCACTACCTTGACAGGCCCGGAATATATTGCAGCAGCAGGCACCAACGGAGGATTTTTACTGAAACATGGTGTTGGCCATATTCCTGAAAATTCCGAGATAGATGTACCGCTTACCTATGGAGACTATTATTTGGTCGAAGCGATGTTGCGTTACGTTCAATAGTGGCTCTTGCCCCATGTTGAACAGGGTGGAAGTGGGTGATTAAATGATTGTTTCATTAATAATGAATCGCATGATGAAAAAATATATTCTTGGAGGAATTCTATACTTGATAGGGGCTTGTGTGGTAGCCCAGACCCAGAGTGTAAAAGGGCCTGATGGCCTCTTGGAGGTACAGATAAAAATGGATGGGGGAAAGGTATGGTATGGGATAGCCTATGAAGGAGCGGTTTTTTTGGAGCCTTCACCCTTGGGTTTAAAAACCTCCATAGGGAACTTTTCTGATTCTTTGACTTATGTGGCGCATTCAAACCGGTCCATTGATGAGCATTATGAAATGGATAGGGGCAAGGTCAGTCACATTCATTACCAAGCCAATGAACTTACCTGCCAGTTTATCAATACCAAGGGTGATACGCTGAACACAATTTTTAGAGTGAGCAATCATGATGTGGCTTTTTCATATAAAGTGATGACGGCTGGAGAAGCCACTAATTTGTTGGTGACAGGAGAAGCTACCGGTTTTGATCTTCCGGATGATGCTAAGACGTATCTCAGTCCTCAGGCTTTGCCCATGACAGGATGGATGAATACAAAACCAAGCTATGAAGAGGAATATACCTTTGATGAGCCTTTGGGGACCGCTTCCAAATATGGCGTCGGATATACCTTTCCTGCCTTGTTTAAAATTGGAGATAAGGGCTGGGCACTGATTTCAGAAACAGGCGTGGACAGTAAGTATGTTGGAGCCAGACTGGGAGAAGGGAGTCCAACAGGCCTGTATCCATTGGAGTTCCCGCAAGCTGGCGAAAACAATTCCATCGGGGGTACTTTTGCAGCAATGGCACTTCCTGCGCAAACGCCTTGGAGAACCATCACTGTCGGAAAAAACCTCAAGCCCATTGTGGAATCAACCGTCGCTTTCGATGTCGTCAAACCATTATATGAAGCTTCCCAGTCCTATGAAATGGGCCGTTCTACCTGGAGCTGGATTGTATGGCAAGATCAGAGTATCAACTATGATGATCAGATCAAGTTCATTGATTTGGCAGCAGCAATGGACTTTGAGTTTGTGCTGATAGATAATTATTGGGATAATAACATTGGCAGGGCGAGAATGGAAGACTTGGTTAAATATGCTAGCTCTAAAGGGGTGGGTGTATTGCTTTGGTACAATTCCAATGGTTGGTGGAACAATGCTCCACAAGGGCCTCAGGATTGTATGAATTCTGCCCCTGCCCGGAAAAATGAAATGGAATGGTTACAAAGCATAGGTGTAAAGGGGCTCAAAGTTGACTTTTTTGGAGGGGATAAGCAGGAGACCATGAAGCTCTATGAAGATATCCTTTCTGATGCCAATGATTACGGCCTCGTTATCACATTTCATGGCTGTACGTTACCGAGAGGCTGGGAAAGGATGTATCCCAATTTCGTAACTTCGGAAGCTGTATTGGCCTCGGAAAACCTGATTTTTAATCAGTATCATACCGACAAGCAAGCTTACAATGCAACGGTTTTACCCTTTATCAGAAATGCAGTTGGAGCGATGGATTTTGCACCCGTCTTTTTTAATAAAAGGTTAGCCAAAGATCCTAAAAACCAAGGAAACCACCGCAAAACAACGGATGCCTTCGAGGTGGCCACCTCAGTGTTGTATTTTTCGCCAGTTCAGCATTTTGGAATTACCCCAAACAATCTGTTTGAACAGCCCGCTTATGTGCTTGATTTTATGCGTGAGGTTCCTACCACCTGGGATGAAACTGTTTTGATATCTGGAGCTATTGGTCAGCATGTGGTGATGGCTCGTAGAAAAGGAGAAAATTGGTACATTGTTGCTGTGAATGGAGAGAAGACAGAAAAGGACATCATGGTAGAACTTCCTATGCTTGCCGATCAAGAAGTAAACTTTTTGTTTGACAAAGAAGATCGAACAGCAGGACTCAAAGAAATGACCATAAATAAAAATGGTAAAGTAAAGTTGAAACTACTACCTGAAGGAGGGGCAGTGATTTACCCCAAATGATCTAGAGTTTATCTTGGCGTTGCTTTACCCCTCAAAGACAAAAAATATACTTTTATAAAATAATAGAGATTTTACAAAAGTGTAGATTAAACATTTAATAATTTGGAGGTTAAAACCAAATTAGCATCAGAAAAAACCAAAATGAAAAACCTATTGAACTTATCGTGTTTTCTAGCCTGTGCATTATGGATAGGAACAGGCTGTAGCACACCTCCTCAAAATACCGAAGCGTATCTTTTTACCTATTTTACTGGCAATGGGCCGGGAGAAGAGTCTGTTCACTATGCCATCAGTAAAGATGGCTTTGATTTTAGGGCTTTGAACAACAACCAACCCGTGATCAGCGCAGACACTATAAGTACCAGAGGAGGGGTAAGAGACCCTCATATTTTGAGAGGTGAAGATGGGAGTTTTTATATGGTATTGACAGATTTGTATGTTCCTGAAGATGGATGGACCAATCAGGGGATGGTGTTTTTGAAGTCTGATGATTTGATTCATTGGGCGCACAGTACCATTCAAATCCCTGAGGTTTTTCCTGCAGAGTTTGGTGATGTCAAACGTGTATGGGCTCCTCAAACCTTTTATGACCAGGATGCAGGTAAATACATGGTTTATTTTTCCATGTTACAGGAAGGTGGGCATGATATCATTTATTATGCCTATGCCAATGAAGATTTTACTGGCTTGGAAACGACGCCAAAACAACTGTTTTTTCATCCAGAGGGTAAATCATGTATTGATGGTGATATCATCTTTCATGAAGGCAAATATCACCTGTTCTTTAAAACCGAAGGGCATGGAAATGGCATTAAAAAAGCTGTTTCTGATCAATTGACCACAGGGTACGTCATGGAAGATAGGTACTTACAACAAACAGAAGAAGCCGTAGAGGGGTCTGGCATTTTCAAACTAAATGGCACTGATAATTATATTTTGATGTACGATGTTTACATGAAAGGGGCTTATCAGTTTACGGAAAGTACTGATTTGGAAAATTTCAGGATCATAGACGATCAAGTAAAAATGAACTTCCATCCTCGTCATGGCACCGTATTGCCGATCACTATGGAAGAGGTCAATCGGTTGGTGGAAGCATATGGGATTGATGATCAAAACTGGATCCTAAGTACTAATTCGGAACAGATTTATGGAAACAATGTGATGTTGGATCAGCAGCTGGGTACCATTTATCTTCCTTTGAAGGAAGGAGCAGATTTAGGTCAACTAGATCCTCAATTTGAAATGTTTTCTGGGTTTGAGATCAGCCCCTCAGGTCCACAGGATTTCAACAATGGATCGGTGGATTATACCTTGACCATGCCTGATGAGACTGAGAAAGTATTTCAAGTGGTGGCCAGAAAAGACAATAACCCCGCTCTAAAGGGATACTATGCCGATCCTGAAATCATTTATTCGGATAAGACGGGCAAGTTTCATTTGTATCCTACCAGCGATGGTTTTACGGGATGGTCAGGAACTTACTTTAAATCTTTCTCATCAAAGGATTTGACCAACTGGCAAGATGATGGTGTTATCCTGGATTTGACCAAAGATGTAGCATGGACAAGCAGAAATGCTTGGGCTCCTTGTGCCATTGAAAAGAAAATAGACGGAGAATACAAGTACTTTTATTATTTCACCGCTGGACAAAAAGTGGGTGTTGCAGTGGCGAATGATCCTGCAGGCCCATTTGAAGATTTAGGAAAACCCTTGGTAGATTTTAGACCTGAAGGCGTCAGAGGTGGTCAGGAAATCGATCCAGATGTCTTTACAGATCCAAGAACAGGAAAGGATTATCTGTATTGGGGCAATGGCTACTTGGCAGCGGTTCCATTGAATGAGGATATGGTCAGCTTTGATAAAAGTAAGCTGAAGGTGCTGACTCCAGATAACACCTTCCGTGAAGGCACAGAAGTTTTCTTTAGGAATGGTAAGTACTATTTCCTTTGGTCAGAAAATGATACCCGTGATGAAGACTACCGTGTCAGATATGCTTTTGCGGATTCTCCAATGGGGCCTTTGACCATTCCTGATAATAACTTGGTGATCGCTAAAGCGCCCGATCAGGGAATATATGGGACAGGTCATAATTCAGTGATTCAAGTGCCTGGAAAGGATGAATGGTACATTATTTATCACCGATTTACGCGTCCTCATGGCATTGCAATGGGAAGAGCTGCGGGATACCATAGGGAAGTGTGTATTGATCCGCTGACCTTCGATGCAGAGGGAAATATTATACCCGTAGAACCTTCGGTGGAGGGTGTCAAAGGGATTCAATAGTTGATTCTCTTACATTGTACTTTATACAGCTATTAACAACTAAATCCAAAGTCAGCATTTCTTGCTGGTATCTTCATAAAACCTATTAAACAAATTATAAATCATGTATTTAAAAAAACTTTTGATGACCAGCGGTATGGTGGCCTTATTGTCAGGCTTCCTTCATGCGCAGTCTGAGAAAAATGAATGGGAAAACCCCAGCATAGTTGATCGAAATAAGGAGCCAGCCCGGGCATATTTTATTACCTATCCCACAGAAGACAAAGCCACTAAGGGCAATAGGGAAACCAATGAAACTTATAAAAGCCTGGATGGTCTTTGGAAGTTTTCTTTGGTGAAGCGTCCTCAAGACCGTCCTACCGATTTCTACGAAGAAAGTTTTAATGATCAGCATTGGGATGAAATAAAGGTACCTTCTAATTGGGAGTTGGAGGGTTATGACATGCCTATATATACCAATGTGTCTTATCCGTTTCCTGCTAATCCGCCTATGGTGGACAACCAATATAATCCGGTTGGAACTTACAGAAGGACCTTTACCATTCCAGCCGATTGGGATGAGCAGGAAGTCATCCTTCATTTTGGTTCTATCTCAGGTTATGCCAAGGTTTACCTCAATGGGAAAGAAGTAGGCATGACCAAAGCAGCCAAAACCCCTGCGGAGTTTATCATTACTGATGATTTGAAAGCGGGAAAAAACACCTTGGCTGTTCAGATTTTTAGATGGCATGATGGCAGTTATTTGGAAGATCAGGATTTCTGGCGGCTGAGTGGCATAGAAAGAACGGTGTTTTTGCAGGCGGTGCCAAAGCAGACCATTTGGGATTTCTTCGTAAAAAGTGGGTTGGACGCCAATTACAAGCATGGTAAATTAGATGCCACGGTGGATTTGAGGAATTTTGATGAGGCCAATGCCGCCACTACTTTAAGTTTTGAGCTGAGAGACGCTGAGGGTAAGGTCGTGTATGCACAGAAAAAATCAATCAGCGATTATGATCAGCCGGTGAGTTTTTCCAGTACCATCAAAAATGTAACAAAATGGAGTGCCGAGACACCCTACCTTTACCGTTTTGTGATCAAGTTAAGTGATAGTTCGGGCAAGAGCCTGGCCGTAGTGAGCAAGAAAACTGGTTTTAGAACAGTAGAAATCAAGGATGCCCAATTGATGGTCAATGGGATATCTGTATTGGTCAAAGGGGTCAATCGACACGAGCACCATGAAACCAAAGGGCACGTTCCAGATCATGATATTATGTTGAAGGATATTCAGCTGATGAAACAAAACAACATTAACTCAGTAAGAATGAGCCACTATCCTCATGCTCCGGAATGGTATGAGTTATGTGATGAATATGGGTTGTATGTAGTGGATGAAGCAAATATCGAAACGCACGGCATGGGTGCCGAATGGCAAGGTAGGTTCAACAAAGAGAAGCATCCAGCGTACCTGGAAGAATGGGCTCCGGCGCATTTGGACAGGATTCATAGATTGGTGGAGAGAGATAAAAACCATCCATCTATCATCATTTGGTCTATGGGCAATGAATGTGGCAATGGTCCGGTATTTTATGAAGCGTATAAGTGGATGAAGGATAGGGATAATTCAAGGCTGGTGCAGTTTGAACAGGCAGGTGAAAATGAGGATACGGATATAGTGTGCCCCATGTATCCAGGCATCAATAGCATGAAAAGATACGCAGAAGCTACTGACAAAACCCGTCCATTCATCATGTGCGAATATGCACATGCCATGGGTAACAGTACGGGGAACTTCCAAGAATACTGGGACATTATCATGAGCAGTAAGCAAATGCAAGGGGGCTTTATCTGGGATTGGGTAGACCAGGGCTTGCTGACAGAAGATGACAATGGAAGAAAGTTTTGGGCCTATGGAGGCGACCTTGGTGGTTATTTCTTTCAAAATGATGAGAATTTTTGCGCCAATGGTTTGGTTACGGCAGATAGAAGCCCACACCCCGGTTTAAATGAAGTAAAGAAAGTTTACCAAAACATCCTTTTCGGCTGGAAAGCTGGCAAGCTTCAGGTTCAAAACCTAAATGATTTCACCAATTTAACAGACTATGATTTCAAATGGGAATGGATAGAGAATGGGGAAGTAGTGGAATCAGCGTCGTTTTCTATAGACTTGGCACCACACGGTACCAAGGAAATAAATTTGGATCTTCCTCAGGTTTCTGGAGATGCAAAGGAAAGCTTCTTAAACGTATTTGCCTACACCAAAGAGACCAGTCCATTGATCCCTGCCAAGCATGAAGTCGCTCGTGAGCAGTTTGGGATCAATGATGGGCTTTACTTCAGTAATTTAGAAGCACCTTCTGGGGACCTTCAGTGGGAGGAGAAAGACGATATATTGCATTTCACTACAGCTAAGGTTGTAGGAGAATTTGACCTGAAGAGAGGAAGGTTTAGAAAATACACCTTGAAAGATGGAGCGCCTTGGTTGATCAGGGATTTTCCAAGCCCTTATTTTTGGAGAGCACCAACGGACAATGACTTTGGCAATCACATGCCGGAGAGGCTAGGTGTTTGGAGAGCAGCACATGAAGGTCAGAAAGTGTTGGATGTAGCACTTGGGGAGGAGACCGAAAAGGGTTTACCGATAATGGTGAAATATAATTTAACTAACATTGCAGCACCCTATACGATAGAGTACCTGATCCAAAAAGATGGTTCTGTAAAGGTCACCGCAGCACTGGACTTGGAGGGCAGGGAATTACCGGAATTGCCAAGATATGGTATGCGCATGTTGGTCCCGGGAGAATATGATAACCTGAGCTATTATGGCCGGGGACCATGGGAAAACTATATTGATAGAAAGCATTCCTCTTTCGTGGGGATTTATGAGGATAAAGTAGCCAATCAATTTCACTGGGATTATATCAGGCCTCAGGAGTCAGGAAATAAGACCGATGTAAGGTGGCTTGAGTTGAGGAATGAACAAGGACAGGGTATACAAATCCAAGGCGTTCAGCCTTTGAGTGTGAGCGCTACCAATGTAGCTACTGAAGATTTGGATCCAGGATTGACTAAAAAGCAACAACACCCTACAGATGTTAAAGCTAAAAATACGGTTTATTTGCACATTGATTACAAGCAGCGTGGTCTAGGCGGAGACAACAGCTGGGGTGCTTATCCCCACAGGGAATACTTGTTGACTGAGAAGCAGTTTGAATATAGCTATGTGATAAGACTCGTAGATTGACAGATCTTTGGGTTAAACCTAAAAGGGTGGTGACTTCAACTTTAGCAAGTCACCACCCTTTGTCATTTAAACTGTTTTACTTTTTTCCTAACGCCAAACAGGCAACGGTTAAGAACTGTTATCTCCGGATTGGATAGGCTCAAGGTCACCCAACTCTTCCTCTGTCAGCATGCGGCTTTTGATCAAAAAGCGCTTTCCATAGGGGATTTCCAAAGAGAAGCTTGCTCCTCGGCCATCCGTTACGTCCAAAGTCAAATGGGTGTGTTTCCAATATTCAAATTGATCTTTGGACATGTAAAAGTCGCAATCATGGATATTCCCCATCCACACATCGGACGCGCCGGTTTTAAATTCCCCCTTGGCGTAGCACATGGGACTGGAACCATCGCAACACCCTCCGCTTTGATGAAACATCAGCGGGCCATGGTCAGCCCTGAGTTGGTCAATTAGTTCTTTTGCAGCGTTGGTAATGTCTATTCTTTGAAAACTCATGATATGTTATTTTTATGAAAAGAAAAGGGAGCCGCATCCACTCAGCTCCCTTCTTAACCCAAACAATATTCCTAAAAGAATCCTAGTTTGTTTTTATCATAAGAGATCAACATATTTTTGTTTTGACGATAATGGTTTAGCATCATCAAATGGTTTTCTCTCCCAAATCCTGATTTTTTATAACCTCCAAATGGGGCATGTGCTGGATAGGCGTGGTAGCAGTTGACCCATACCCTGCCAGCTTTGATCGATCTTGGAACCTGATAGGCTTCATGGGCATCTCTTGTCCACACCCCAGCTCCTAAACCATACAAGGTATCATTGGAAAGGTCAATGGCGTCTTCCACATCTTTGAAAGTAGTTACAGAACAGACGGGGCCAAAAATTTCCTCTTGAAAGACCCGCATTTTGTTGTTGCCCTTAAGCAATGTTGGTTGGACATAGTAGCCGTTTTCAAGGCCGCTGTTCAGGCCGGCCGCTTTTCCTCCGGTAAGGACTTCAGCACCTTCTTGCTTTCCGATATCAATATAGTTGAGGATTTTTTCATACTGATCCTGCGAAGCTTGGGCGCCCATCATGGTGGTTTTGTCCAAGGGGTGGCCCATTTTGATGGCTTCTGTTCGGGCCACTACTTTTTCCATAAAGGCATCATATATTTTTTCGTGGACCAAAATGCGGCTTGGGCAGGTACAAACCTCTCCCTGATTGAGGGCAAACATTACAGCCCCCTCAATGCACTTATCCAAAAACTCATCATCAGCATCCATGACCGAAGGAAAGAAGACATTAGGAGACTTGCCTCCCAGCTCCATGGTCACAGGATTGAGGTTTTCAGAGGCATATTGCATGATGAGTCTTCCGGTCGTTGTTTCGCCTGTGAAGGCAACCTTTGCCACTCTGGGTGACTGGGCCAAAGGTTTGCCCGCTTCCGGACCAAAGCCATTGACGATATTGACCACGCCTTCAGGGATCAGGTCACCGATCAGCTCCATCAATACCATAATTGATGCAGGAGTCTGTTCGGCAGGCTTGACCACTGTGCAACAACCTGCCGCCATGGCTGGGGCAATTTTCCAGGTGGCCATCAGGATGGGGAAATTCCATGGAATGATTTGAGCAACCACACCAAGAGGCTCCTTGATGTTCATGGAGACCGTGTGGGTATCGAGTTCAGAGACAGAGCCTTCTTCAGCTCTGATCACCGAAGCAAAATACCTGAAATGATCGACCACCAACGCCAAGTCAGCATTGATGGTCTCTCTCACTGGTTTACCATTGTCAATGGTTTCTACGGCTGCTAGGTATTCCAGTTTATTTTCTATTCTATCTGCAATTTTAAGCATGACATTGCTTCTTTCTGTTGCAGAAGCATTGCTCCATTTTGGGAAAGCTTTATGAGCGGCATCCAAGGCTAATTCTACATCTGCAGCTTTGCTACGAGCTACTTTTGTAAAAACTTTGCCGTCTACCGGACTGATGACATCGAAATAATCTCCACCTACGGGAGCGACGAATTTACCGCCAATGAAATTGTCATAATGGGATTTAAATTCTGGGCGTGCCAACTGGGTACTTGGCTTCTCTTGTGCAATAGTTGTCATTATTACTGATTATTTTGGTTTAGGATAAAGTTGACCAGTTTCTATTAATTACTCTTTCAGGATAGTTTCATCCATTAGCACAATAATCTCATTTTTATCAAAGCCTTGGAGTACCGTCTCATTTTGAGTAATTTATCCGAGAGAAAAGAATAAACCCAAAAGCTAAGATGCTGAACACCATCCATATCAAAGAGAAGTATAAGATTTTTAGCTCTCCTAAATCAGAGGTGGAGCACAGGACGGCACACCAGGCAGACCATGCGGTTTTGAACGTCTATGAAACCAGTAAGCTGGCCCATAATTTTGACCTGCAGTTTGACAATCCGGTTATTGTAAGCATGATTCAGGGCAAGAAAATCATGCACCTCAGGTCACAGGATGCATTTGAGTTTTTACCCGGACAATCCATTGTGATGCCGGCATCCGAATTGATGTACATCGACTTTCCAGAAGCTACTTTCGATGACCCCACACAATGTTTGGCATTGGAAATCAGTGAGGGATTTGTACAGGAAACTATGGCTTGGCTCAATGAACACTTTCCCAAAATAGATGAGGAAAAATGGACTTGGAGCAAGGATAACTTTTTACTGATGAACAACCAATTGGTTCAGGAAAACCTCAATAGCCTGATCAGGGTGATGGTGGACAATGGCTTTGGGAAACAAATGAAGGCCTCCAATACCACCCGGGAGCTGATTGCCAGCTTGATGCAAACCCAAGCCAGACATTACTTATTGAAAAATGTCGATAAGCTCAGCACCCGAAACAGGCTGGCCCATGTGGTGCGGTACATCCGCCAGAATTTGCATCAAGTGATGAACGTAGATGGTTTAGCCAGTCAAGCCTGTCTTTCACGCGCCCAGTTTTTCAGGGCTTTCCAAAGGGAGCTAGGAGAAACGCCCGTAAGGTTTGTCAACAGGGAAAGGTTGGAATTGGCCAAGAAGCAAATCCTCTGGAAGGGCAGCAATATCACCGAAGCCTGCTTTGAAAGTGGCTTTAGCAGTGTGAATTATTTTTCCAGGGTATTCAAACAGTTTGAAGGCATGTCCCCAACAGAATGGAAGGAAAGGGAATTGATAAGGAAAAGGGCTTAGAGGGGGATAAAATACGTCAGGCTATGTTATCGATTAGGTTTGTACCAAAACGGAGGTGGTGGAGCATGGCTCCGATTTATCCATTCATGATCCTTCCTAAACTGGGAATTGCAAATTCCAAAATAGGCGAGAGCAAGCAATTACTTATACTTTTTTGGGCGCAGGTTTTATTTTATTAAATATCGGTTCTTTAGTATTATCTGTTTTCCAAATCTCTAAATGGTAATTGTCCTCGCCATCAAGTCCGTCCTCAGATAGTTTGTCTAAGTCAGAATAATAAATTCTAACTCTGTATATCCCTCTATCCAATTCAATGCGTTTTGCATCAGGAAAATATTCGGTGCATCCAATCACGACTAATTTTCCAGAGATTATAGTTAAATCGGTTTCGTTAATTTGGAAAACTTGATTCAAGTCTTCTTTTATTTTGGGTTCAGAATCGTATATTTTAATATTCACTGGAACGTCCATATTTCTTATTGTTCCAATTCCAATGCCCTCTCTTCTTAATGCAAGAAAGTTATCCACTGAAAATTGATTCCATGCTTCTCCAAAATTTGGGTTCAGTTTTTCATCATAAAGATGAAACTGGAAATAATCAGCAAAAATCTCTAATTGATATTCTCTCATTTTAGGTCAATTTGAGTACAATGGTCTTTTAGATGAAAAGTAGTGGATATTACGAACTTATTTTCGATTTACAACCGATCTAAATTTTTAAAATTAACTTTTTATAAAGCACTAAAACCTCTACTTATTAAAGATGGTCATGATATAACTGTTTCATTTAAGAATCAGAACCAAAGCTTATCAATCATTAAAATGGAAAAATTACCTAAGATATTTATTGGAATTGATGTTCACTAGCGTCAACGGAGGGTAAGTATTTTTTCTGAAGATACGCACCATCGTAGTATGAGTCAGTCCAAATGGAATAGCTTTACCCATTCATGACTCTTTCTAAACTGGGAATTGCAAATTCCATGGATAGGAAGGTGTAGTCTCAGACTACACCTAGTGGGGGTCATGTAGTTTTAAGTGATGTCCTAAAAATTGGCGAGTAGTTAATTGAAACCAAAGCTATTGTCAACAGCGATGACATAAGGTAAAGTGGTGGTATTCCCCTTTGCCTACTCGACTGGGTGCTTTTACTTCTTTTCAACCTCACCTGTTTCATGTAAAAATTCATAAATCTGAGACTTCAATTTATAATCACTTTTCTTATTTAAAATTAAGCCCAATGAATCACCACAGCCGTTCTCAGCAAATATCAGTGATTTATAAGTCTCGGGAATTCTATCTGCAAATTCGTTTTGTATATAAAAATCATCAATTGATAGTAGCTCATACTCATCATCGATATTCCCTTTCCTAAAAAGTCTTTTAAATTTTTCAGGAAGAACAACATTTAGTTCTTTCTCTTTATTAGTGAACTCATCTCCTTTAAAACTGTTCTCAGGTAATTCGGAATCAGCCTCCTCTAATCTTTGCATTTTGTCATAATAGAACAAGTCTTCTGAAGCATTAGTGTACTTAATTCGTGTAACTTTGTCAATCAAATCGATTTCTCTCTTTGACATCAAGTCGTATTGTTCTTGTTCTATTTTTATGGAGAGAAGTTGTGCAGAATGAAATGAAATTTGACTTGGCAAATGTTTTTCAAGTTCATTTTTTAAAAATTCTGAAACTATGAATTTGTTATGAACTGAATAAGAATACAAATCATATTTTGTGTTTAAAATAAATTCTGATGGTCGGAATTCGATGCTTTCCCTCATTCCTTTATTTTTTAATTCTTTATTTAAATTGTTTAAAAACTCCTGCAAATCAGCATATGAAGTAATTGGAGTTTCTATGTTTTTCCATTCACTATATGAAGCTTGAGAAGCAATGATTCCTTTTTTAAGGCGATAGGAAAAATGTACTTTCTCGAAATCCAACTCTTTTGTTAAAGTATCGTGATTTATCTGGAGTAAGTAGAATTTATCTCTAGTATTTATTTTTTTCGGTTTTAATTTTACCAATGTGAGGGTATAGTCAGGAAGATTAAATTGTTCTAAAATGGTTTTAATATTCTCACTTACTAACAAAATTGGATTGTAGGAAAATGTTGAAAAACGTGGCATTTCCAACAATCTTGATTTTCCTTCTTGTAAAGAACCACTTTTTAAAACAAGGTTGTTTTTAAGTTCAATTATATTTCGGTCATTTTGCAATATATCAAAAGGATTTCTACCGTCAACTTCAAATTCAGGAGTTAATCCGTATTCGTCATTTTCAATAGGTTGCATAAAAAAGAATCGCTGAGAATAATCAAACTTGCTTTCAAAAATATCATTTAGATTTCTACCTTCTATCTCTTTTTTAATATAGTTTTCATAGAACAATCTGCTATTTTGTCTGAGTTCCTTATTCTTGTCAATGAGTAATTTATCAACATCATTAAAGTCGTCAATTAGTATTTTTTCAGTTTTGCCTTTTAGTGCTGGCAAAAGAGGTTTACCATAAACTTTTTCTAACTGCTCAGTTAAAAATACATTTGACTCTATTATAAAAATCTTCTTTCTGTGTTCATTAATAAAAGTCTCTGAAATTGGAAGTTTATTATTTCTTCCCAAGTAATACCAATCCAGTCGTTTGTTAAATTTCTTTATTAAATCAGTAGACCAATTAATTCCAGAATTCCATGCTAACTCATGCCACAAAAATCGATTTTCATACTTTTCAAGGGAATCAACATTCCACTTTAAATTTTGGTTTTTGCTAATAGAAGTCCAACTAAGCTCATAATTAAACTTATCAATAAATTCTGTATTTAAGGGATGAAACTCACAAATGTGTGAAATAAAAATATCCCAATGCTTATCAATAAATATATCAAATCTCATCTTTCAATATTTTAGCACAGTGCTCTGTTGTAATTGCACCCAAAGTAGTATATCCGTAAACCAATGGTGTACCAAGCCACCATATTCTATTGGCTTGGTACACCTTTGGCTATTTTATATTACAGGTCATCATAAGGTGATTTATAAGTCCCCTAATTGATGATTCAAGTATTCCAAATTACAACTCTACCATCTTGCCCGTCTTTACGGATTCATCACAGGCAAAGGCTACTTTTAAGCTATTGACGGCATCCTCCAGATGGGAAGCCAGGTCGATGTCCTCTTGGATCGCTTTGAGGAAGTAGGCTTGTTCACGATCGCAAAGTTCCTGGTGGCCGGGTTCATCCTTCATTTCTACCCATTCATCATTTTTTACAAATTCATTATTGGCATCAATGGCAGCATGGTGGATGCGGATGGATTCGGTTTTGGTATGGTCATCCACAGAATCGGATTTTCCCGCTCCACTGGCTTCCTTGGCCACAATGGAAGCGGAACCTTTTGGCCCAAATACATCTTTGACAAAAAAGGCCGTTTCACTCACCATTGGTCCCCAGCCAGCTTCATACCAGCCCACCGAGCCGTTTTCAAAGGTGATCTGTAATTGTCCGTAATTATAATTGTCCTCAGGGATATCATCGGTCAGCCTTGCCCCGATGGCCGATACCCTCACTGGCTTGGAGCCGGTCATTTGGCACATCACATCAATATAATGTACGCCACAATCCACGATCGGGCTCAGGCTTTTCATTAGGTTTCTATGGACATCCCACATCCTGCCGTGGCTTTGCTGGTTGAGGTTCATGCGCATCACCAGTGGCTGTCCCAGCCCTTGGGCGATCTCCGTAAACTTCATCCAGGATGGATGGTGCCTAAGGATATAGCCTACCACCACTTTTTTGTTGGCTTCTTTTGCGGCTTCCACTATCCTCTCAGAACCGGCAACGGTATCTGCTAAGGGTTTTTCTATAAAAATATGGCAGCCGGCTGCCAAGGCTTTCAACGCATATTCCTCATGGGTGTCAGGATAGGTGGAAATACAAACAGCATCTGGTTTGGTGGTTTCCAAGGCCTCTTCATAACTTGAAAATAATGGATAATCGGCCTTTAGTTTTTCATTAAGTACTTGTTTGCTATCGCCTCTGGCAACTAGTCCACAAATCTCAAAGCCATCCATTTGGTGGTACGCTAAAGCATGGGAAGCTCCCATATTGCCACATCCTACTACTAAAATCCGAAGAGGGGAATTTGTCATAAGTCTTTTTTTAAGGTTGTTCAAATATACTAAAACGATAAAGTTTTTCAGGCGGGATGAAAACTTTATCCCAATAGGTTTTGGAGAAACGGGTCGATTGAAATCAAAGACCAAGGATTCTAAAAATATAATCATTGTTCTCAAATATGGCCAAAGTGAATGATGTGCACAGCTAGCTGATCAATAATATTTGGTGCCTTAAATTTCATTATTTACAATTTTACTGAGAGGATTTTACAGACAACTAAACCTTCAATTTTTAAGTGTCAGTGGTACTAAATTTTTGAAATTATTCCATAAATTAAAGCATGATAATTTTGTTAATGGGTGTGTCCGGAAGCGGAAAAACTACCATCGGCGGGATGCTCAGTAAAAAAATGGGCCTCCCTTTTTATGATGCAGATGATTTTCATCCCAAAGAAAATGTGGACAAAATGACTTCGGGTGTCGCGCTCAATGACAATGACCGTGCACCTTGGCTGGAGCGTCTATCCAAGGAAATGGTCAACTGGGAAGAGCAAGGCGGGGCGATATTGGCCTGTTCGGCATTAAAGGAAGACTATAGAAGGATTTTGGTAAGCAAGGCGGTACAGGTCAGTTGGTTTTATCTAAAGGGAGATCCACAGCTGATCAGCAGTCGGATGGCACAAAGAAAGGGGCACTATATGCCTGAGGAGCTGTTGAATTCACAATTTGACACACTGGAAGTTCCCAAGCATGCCGAACACATCAATATTGATCAAACACCTGAAAAAATACTTCAAGACATTATGAGCAACCTCAAAAACAAAAAAGCAGTTTCTTCCTTCGGAATTATTGGAATGGGCGTGATGGGCAGTAGCCTCGCCCTGAATATGGCTGAAAAAGGCATCAAGATCAGTGTGTACAACCGAACCCTTCAAGGTGTGGAGGAGGATGTAGCACAGAAGTTTGTGGATGCCAATCCGGATATGAAGGGAGTTTTACCTTTTGACAAATTGGATGAATTTGTAGAATCCTTAGAACAGCCCCGCAAAATCCTGATGATGATTCCTGCAGGCCAAATCATAGACCAGCAGATTGCCAGATTGTTGACATTTATAGACAAAGGGGACGTAATCATAGATGGGGGGAATTCTTACTTTGAGGACAGTGCCAAGCGGCAGCAATACCTCAAAGGGCCAGGGGTTCATTTTGTAGGCATGGGGATTTCCGGTGGCCGTAAAGGAGCAAGAAAAGGCCCTTCATTAATGCCAGGGGGGACTTCTGAGGGCTTTGCCTTGATTAAACCTTTTATAGAAAAAATAGCAGGAAAGGATAAGGATGGGAAGCCTTGTATGCATTATGTGGGGCCTGATGGAGCAGGGCATTTCATAAAAATGGTACATAATAGCATCGAATATGGTGAAATGGAGCTATTGGCAGAAACCTACGCATTGATGCGCAAGTCCCTGGGAATGTCGACTGGAGAAATCGTGAAAGTATTTAAAAAGTGGTCCAAGGAGGGTGCAGATAGTTATTTAATGGATGCGGTCTTGGCCATACTGAATTACGAGGAGGACGGAGACCTGTTATTGGATAAGATACTGGATGTGGCCGAGCAAACCGGTACAGGGGGATGGGCTGTCAGCACTGCCGCAAAATACGGAGTGCCTTATGCGCCGCTAACTGCTGCGGTGACAGCAAGGTTGATATCCAGTAAGAAAGCTCAAAGGGTAGCAATGGCAAAAAAATATGACCGTAAAGCGGTGGAGTTAGATCAGAAAGAAATGCTAACTTCATTAAAAGGTGCCTATGAAATGGGGCGCTTGATCAACCATGAAATCGGGTTTTCATTGATCAGAAAAGTAGGGGAAGATGAAAATTGGGGCTTGGACATGAGTGAAATTGCTCGCTGCTGGACCAGTGGTTCCATCATCCAATCCAGTTTGATGGAGAAGATTTCAGGCGTTTTCAAGAAAGCCAGTAGCTTGATGGAGTCTCCAGTGCTTCAGCAAAATTTTGAAAAGGAAGCAACTGCTATGGCAGAGGTGGTAGGTGCTGCGCTGAAAGCAGGGGTGGCCATGCCGGTCATGTCTGCAGCCATCAATTATTTCTATGGTATGAGCACCGGAGAGTCCAGCGCCAACTTGGTACAAGCACAAAGGGATTATTTTGGTGAACATGGTTATCGTCTCGCAAATGATGCTTCCGGAAGTGTTTATAAGAACAATTGGAATAAGGAGTAAGGCAAGGTATTTATGGAATAGGTTTTCGTTTTTGTAAAGTCAATAGATTGAAAGTTCTATTCTCTATTTTCTAAGCGATTCGAATTTACCTTCTTTTATGATGGCCTTGTGGAATACTTGTGATGTTCTTTAAATAAAAAGAACGACCAGAATAAAGGCGGGAAAGGCCAATAAGGAAGGCAATATGGCATGGGGATATTGGTTTCAGTGAAAATGATCAGATTAAATTAAATGTATATCCGCAATTGTACCAGTAAAGGTTAAAAACGAGTCGAAATGTTCGTTTTGATTAAAATATCAACTGCTTCGGTCTTCAGGCTTCAAACTTCTGACCACTTTAAGCAAAGGATGTAAGGTTACTGGCATCATTGCGGATAATCAGATTAAATTATAAATCCATATGAACTTAGCAGCGATAGATATCGGTACCAACTCCATTCATCTGGTAATTGCAGAGGTGACCCAAAGGGGAAACCTCAAGGTGCTGATTGATGAAAAGGAAATGGTGAAGCTGGGGGTAGGGGTATTTGCGACCAACCAACTTTCCCAAGAGGCCTTTGAACGAGGGATTGCCGTGATCCAAAGATATGTTCAATTGGCAGATCAGTTTGGGGTTGATGAGATCATCACGGCTGCAACCAGTGCAACCAGAGAAGCCAAAAATGGTGGCGAGTTTTTGGATGCCTTAGCAAGAGAGACTGGCTTGACACCTCATGTGATTTCAGGAAAGGAAGAAGCGAGACTGATTTTTTTAGCTGTTCGCAGGGCGATTGCTTTTGGAAATGAAAAGGTATTGGTGCTGGATATCGGTGGAGGAAGTACCGAAGCTACGGTAGGGGACCAAGAAAATATTTATTTTAAGAAAAGTATCAAGCTGGGTGTACTTCGTCTACTGGATATGGCAGGAGGAAAGGAAACGTTGACAAAAACAGATGCGACGGAGCTATTGGGACATATTAAGTTGGCGGCTGAGGAGGTGATGAAGGAAGTACTTACCGAAGGCTTTACCAAGGTGATAGGTACTTCAGGGACCATCAGGGCATTAGGTGAAGCTGCTCATCTGGCCGGAAAGGGCAGTTCTTTGGATACCGTCAATGCAGAAGTGGTCAGTACAAAAGAACTCTCCAAACTGTCCAAGAAGTTACTGAAGATGACTTTGGAAGAGCGGGAAAAAGTGCCAGGGATCAGCAGCAATAGAGCGGATGCGATACACCTGGGGAGCATGCTTTTGGTGAATTTACTTGAAATGGCTCAAGCCAGTGAAATCACGCTTTGTGATGCTTCTTTGAGAGAAGGATTGATTTTGGATTATTTAGACAGTTTGGGGAGGAAACAAACAATACTAGGCCCTGAAGGAAACCTCAGGTACAGAAGTGTGCTGCATTTGGCATTACGGTACCAAAGTGATATTGAGCAAAAGAAACATGTTGCCCATCTGTCTCTTCAGCTTTATGACCAACTTCAGCAATTACATGGATTGGATGATGCTGCAAAGGAATTGTTGGAGTTTGCCTGTATGATTTTCGAAGTGGGGCATTTTATCGGTTTTCCGAAGTACCATAAACATTCCCGTTATATTATTTCTAATTCCCGATTGAGAGGATTTACCAATGAGGAGATCACCTTGCTCGGGCATTTGGCAAGGTACCATAGGAAGTCTGGACCAAAGAAAAGGCATTCTAAATTTAAAAAAATGACCAAGGCACAAAAATACCTCGTGCGAACCTTGTCAGGAATTATGAGGATTGCCATAGGTTTGGACAAGACCAAAAACCAATGGGTGGACTCTTTATCATGCAAGTGGACAGCAGAACACATAGCCATTACCGTAAAAGGTGAGGAGAATCCTGATTTGGAGATTTGGGATGCAATGCGTCACCGTTTTGTATTGGAGAAGGCTCTGAAAAGGGAAATTACAATTGCTGCTCCAGATCCCGTTCATCTGTAGGGATGTTGATTTCTTCCAAAAAATCACCATTTTCTCTGAGCTTTAAGCCTGTTAGGCAGATGCCCCGGTAAGCTCCAGTGTCAATGTTCCAAGATTGGGAAGAAGTGGTGAAGTTGGCCTTGCCATTTTGCTGGGGAGTGTGTCCGATCACTTGGATTTTGGGAAGTTTTTTCAAAGGTTTTCTATTCCAGAGTATACCGTCCCGGCTATTTGGGTCCAGAGGATGCAGGCTTTTTGAGATACCTGCATGGGAGACCATTACATGGCTATTTTCCCATTTTAGTGGCAGGGCCTTTATCCATGGGAGAATTTGCTCAGGGTTTACATTTCTTTCTTTGAATTGGGTCAATGTGCCTTTTCCCCCGTTGAAAAGCCAGCTCCCGCCGATGTACCCGTTTTCTATATGTTCGACCATCATATGTTCGTGATTGCCTTTTAGAAAAATACTTTTTTCCAGATGCTCGCTAGAAAGATTCTTTGCCAGTTGTAATACTTCGACAGAATGGTTTCCCCTATCGATTAAATCTCCGACTTGGATCAGTCGTTCTTCCGCTGGGTTCCAATGATTGAGCATTTTTTGAAAAGTATGGTAGCACCCGTGAATGTCGCCAATGATAAACAACTGCATGCTTTGTATTTTAAGGTGGGTTTTTAAAGATGATAGGTTTGTGAATTTGAAGTTAAATGTTTAAAGTAAATTGAATGGTCAGATTCCAGCATAATTTAAGGAATCCAAGAGGTCTAATGAATAAAAAATCGAATTTTTTAGTGCTTGATATGCGCTGGTATTTTAACTTATTTTCTGGAATAAAAGCAGTGAATAATTATTGTTTACCAATGACTACATTCCAGGGACGAATACTCCAAGAAGCAATTAGGCCATTTTTAACATAAGGATCATTTTTAGCAAAATTTTCAATCTCTGAGGGGTTATCGCACTTGAAAATAATCACCGCTTGGTCTGCGGGGTCCTCCAAAGCTCCAGCCATGGTTACCAATCCGCGCTCATAAAAGTCCTGAATATAAGTAAGGTGCTCACTCCTATAAGGTTTTCTTAATTCTGTATAATTGGGAACGGTGTGATAGGTCAAGATAAAATGCATGTTATAGTGGGAAGAATTGTTTCTGTTGTTTTAGGGTAATACTCGAAGATATCTGAGTGTTTTCTAGATTTAGCGAATCATTGGGATGTATTTATGCCAGTTTTCAGCAATGGCCCAAAGGTCTATCGCTAATACGATAAGTGCGATGAGCATTCCTTCTGGAGCATAAAAAGCGTGATGCAAATTGATTCCGACTATAATGGGAAAGAGCATGATGGCGCCTAATGCCCTGTATTTTGGGATGGCAAAGAATACTCCTCCTAGGATTTCCCCTATGGCTATTAAAGGAAATAGCCAGGCAATTTGTAAAAATGCTTCCATTACCTGTAGGATTTCTTTTGGTAGATTTTCGGGCATGGGCATGTAGTTGAAGAATTTGTTTAGGCCAGCATTGACCATAAGTAATGAAAATATTATGGCCACGACATTTAAAATTTTCCGACTCATAGTGGTTTGCTTTAGGTTATTGATAGGTTTTTATAGATATCCGTAATTTTACCAGTAAAGATTAAAAGTGAGTAGAAACTACCCTTTTGATTAAAGTATCAACTGCTTCGGTCTTCAGACTTCAGTTTTATCTGGCAGTTAGGCAGACTTCCGACCACTTGAGCAAAGGATGTATGGTCTGGCATCATAGTGGATAATCAGATAGATTTTAATGGGCTTAGCTTGGTACGTTTACGAAAATAAATTAATCATTGGGGAAGATACAAATTTTCGGTTATCATGTTCCATACTGATGAACTATCAAAGGGCCCTATTTAGGATGGCTTTTCACCGCAGTTGAACATCCATTGAACGCCGAATTTGTCAAAGCAACTTCCGAAATAATCGCCCCAAAACATGTCTTGGAGTTCCATAGTGACCTGACCGCCTTCTGATAGCGCATCAAACAGTCTCTTGGTTTCTTTTCTGGTATCGGGTTGGAGGTTGATGCTGACATTGTTTCCTTTGTTGAGCTTGAAACCCATACTTTCCGGAGCATCAGTTCCCATGAGATGGTGCACCCCAAGGATTTTCAGCTCAACATGCATGACCAGGTTACGGTCTTCTTCTGCCAATGGAGGCATGCCTTCTTGATGAGGGATATCTCCCATACGCATAAAACCATCGCCAAAAAAATCTCCTCCAAAAACAGATTGGTAAAAGAGAAAAGCCGCTTCGGTATCTCTTTCAAAATTCAGGTATGTACTTACTGCTGCCATAGTGTTTAGTTGTTGTAATGATCCGTGAAAATTATCAATATATCAAATTTCGATAATTCCTTCATAAATTCTAAGGGGCTTTTCCGACTCTTTATGGGGGGATTTACGCACATTGAGGTAGTTGATGAAGTAGATGTAGGTCATGAATGCGAGGACGGTGAACCCTGCTTTTAGTCGAGATGTCTACTTTTTGGTATCACATGGATTGATGGCAGTAATCCTCTCTGTATTGTTATAATTTCTATGTATGGAATTCCTCTCTGAGGATCTGATAATAGTCCCGTCTTATTACCTCCAACTCCCTTATAGTCCTTACACATCCTTTACTTCCATTTGGGTGAAAACAGAATAATCTTCGGATCACTCAGGGATCTCCTTCGGATCACCTTCGGATCAAGCTCGGAAATACCCGAGTGAAATCCGAAGATAATTTGGAATTGTTCCTTGATCAATCCAGAGGAAGTGTAACTTAAATGCTTGACTGATGTAAGGTAATTGCTTAACTTATTGAGACTTATTATTAGCCAGTTTTAGCTTTAACCTTTTTTGACGATGGCAAAAGCAGATGGAATATTCAGGAAAACCAGGGGGAAAGTAGGGGGGGAGTTGTTTTTTATGTAGTAGACGGAGAGACCTATGTCAGGGAGTATGTAGAGGAACCCAAGGTCGGTGAGCCTTCCCCCATCCAGCAACTTTACAGGAACAAATTCGGCATGGCCTCCCATTTTCTCCGGCCCTTAAAAGTACCCGTGGAATTTGGTTTTCAGATTTTTTATCAATGGTCGCATTACAAATGCTTTATTTAGCAACCTCCATTGCAAACGCGGGTTAGAAGTGTTTAGTTAACCTAAGATTTAATATCAATATAAATCACATTATAGTGTGAAAAAAGGGTTAGAAAATTGCTTATATCATCAATCATTCTATGTTTTTCATAATATAATGTGAAAAACAGCTAAGCGTTTTAATGATTGTTGTTTGAGATATTCAATTAGGTAAGAGACTATTTCTACTATATCTCACTGCTCACATAAGCCAAATTTAAAGTGATTCTCCCAAAGCTATTTTAATATGGGCAAGGTGATGGTCTACATGCCATGCAGACATCGCTATGGCCTGTGCTTGGTTGATGGTGAATTTCCGTACCGGGTGATAGTACTCGATTTTCAAGGCCTCATCGTTCAATGACCTGAGAAGAAATACATATCTTTTATTTGCTCCTTCAAACATCATCAATGAATCTTCAACTGGCGCTTTGGTTCCATCAGCTGTTCCGGCCCAGCCATCCATGTCAATAAGCGTCACTTCCTTGTAATTTGGCTCTGTCAATGCTTTTTTTAGCCTCAAAAAATGAAGCAATTGGATGTCCGCAACATGATGGATTAATTGTTGGATAGTCCAACTCCCCTCACGGTAAGTTTTGTTCAAGTCTTCAGGTTTCAGTTTTTCGACTATTTTTCTGTACTTGGCAGGTGCTGATTCATTGATCCTAATAAGTTCCTTCAATTCATCATGTGAATAGAACTCTTTTTTCTCAAAATTGCCAATAGGGAATTTTAATCGGTTTAAGTCATGTACGTTTTCCATGCTTAAAATTAAATAAATCTTAGCGGACCATCGTGTTCGATTAAAGGAAAATGGATGGGGCCTTTTATGGTGGAGCAATGATCAAAAAAACAACTCGAGTTCTTAGGCTACATTCCCAAGATGCGGGTTTAAGTAAGTAAGTGGAAGAGAATGGTGAATTGTTAGATGTTGTTGCTAAATGAGTAATTGAGGGAGCTTAATCGTTTTTGATAGGTTTGCAAATAGATTTGTTTCGCATCTTCCCCCAGAAAACTTCTGGAAATTAAGGTTGCAACCTCTTCTTGTTCGGTTTTAAAATCCCCTAAAATCTTCAGTGCCCTTGTTTTTAGAACTCCTATCCTTATTCCAAATTCAAGGAAATCATCGTACGCATAAAACCCATTGGCTTTGTAGCTTTCGGTCTCATAATCGTTCTTGAAAAGTCCATCCTTTAGGGCGAGTTCTGGATCTTTTACATGGAGTCGGGAATTTGTCAGGTCATAGGCAGGACTCAATTGGTAATCTCCTGCAGGGGTTTCTAAAAGGCTAAAGTTTTTCAGGTGGGCATCTCCATTGGAAAACAGGAAATTGAACAATACCAATTTATAGAAGTTTTCCAAAGCTATGGGAGCAGCAGCGGCATATTGTTTAATGAGGTCTCCAATACCCTCATAACTGTAATTGTATTTGAATTCATCACCATCGGTTTCCTTTGTTTTACCCGCTAGTGTGGCAAAATCCTCTATCCCTAATTTTCTTCCGTTATTCAATACATCAAACCTTTTGGTGAGATATGCGGGTTCTCCATTTTGAAAGAATATCAAGGCATTTTCGGCGGTTGTCAATCCATACACTTGCTTGGCGATCTGCATGGTCAGGTGTTCATTTGCGGGAACCTGGTCCACTCTTTCCAAATCTCTAGGGATTGGTTTAAGGATATAAGTGCCCTGTTCACCTGCTTTGGTCAAGCGGATTACTCCTTTATCCAAAATCACAGATAATTTTTCTTGGACTCCGGAAATGGATATCCGTTTCCGGTTATCCATCAAGGCTGCCATTTCCTGATCATTATTGGACAGATGGCTCTGGTAAGGTAAAAAATGGCTTGTTTTTTTACCTTCAAACATATGCCTGATACATCGGGTACTATAAGTCTTGTGATCGGGTGCTAGTGTGCCAGGGCAGTTTGTAATCTTAATCATGGTTCATTTATGGGGTGGACAGTGATGGGACCAATGGTTTCTTTGTCAGCGGTGCACAATAAAAGTCCGAAGTAATCGGATTCATCAATCTGGTATTCACGGGCTTGGAGCTTTAAGTTTACACCTTCGGAAAGCATATTGAAAAAGAAAGGAAATAGGTGTTCTGATCGATAATCTTTTTGGCTTTTGGGCAAAGTAAGGCTAAGCGCAGGTTTTTGGGGATCATCAAACCAGGTCTGGTCATATGAAAAGGTGTACTTTTCGGGGCCTTCCTTGGTCAGCCAGCCTACCAATTCCCCGTTTCTTAATACCTTGGCCCTTTTCATCGATCAGTTACTTTTTTGACAGCTATTGAAATTTCCAGTCCCAGGATATTGGCAATTTTGTTCAAGACCCTTACCGAAGGGTTTGCCTCACCTCTTTCGATTTTGTAGAGGGTGTTGATGCTGATTTGGGCCATTTCCGCTAGGTCTGGTTGGGTTATAGACAACATTTTGCGACGCTCCCTAATGCTATTTCCTATCTCATTAATTGTCATTATAATGTGATTTTTGATAAAAATAGCAAAAAGTCAATTGTAAATCAATATAAATCACATTATAGTGTGAAAATAAATGTGTTTCCTAATAGTTTTATGGGATAGGTTAGTGTTTTTCATAGTATAATATGAAAAATAATGTGTGTTTTGATAATTATTGATTGGTACATTCAATTAAGAAAGGGGATATTTCTACTAATCCTCACTTCTTACATAAATCAAATGGCAAGCATCCAAAACCAGATGAAATACCATATCATAAAAATAATGGTCGCTTTTTAACTCAAAGGAAGGCTTTAAGTCCCCTAAGGTGCAAAGGCTCCATTCATTTAATACAGTGAGTAGTTTTTTAGGTTTTGGGTCGATAAAAAGCATCTTTAGGTTAAGGAGTGGATCTAAGGAATCTTTCGGGTCGGTGGAATAAGGTAAATAGGGCAGGATATGGGAAAGCTTTCTGCTCTTTTTTAAAATGTGTTTGGGGACAAGATTGGTTTTTGAGATGGTTTTTACCTTCAAGTGTGGGTGGTTTTCTTGTGAAATCAGAAATGCCGCTTCAATCAGCTTGGCGAAATCCTGCTTAAAATTAAATGCATGGCTTACAGATTCCCAATAAGTAACCAGTCCCCCATGAATAATTTTTATGGATAAGGCACCCAAAGCAGCCCTGGCTTCTGGTAAGGCATATTGTTGCGTGAAAAAATGGGTGAAAAAGGCGGGTAAATCTTCTTTCTCGGATTGGGAAAGGAGTGAGGGGATATAGATCTCCTCATCTGTGGCAAAAACCTGATCGGCAATAATGGTCCGACTATTATTTCCTGTATTGAAATTATTGATCACTAGCATAGCTTAAAAGTTTAGATGAAACATGGGGGGAAGTTCATTTTTAACCAGGAACTAGAAAATTCGTCTGAAGAATATTTTATGACATGCCACTTGGATAGCGGTCGTTTTTGAATGCGTAACCGCAATGGTGCACAAAGCCATACAATTTAAGGTTATTGTTCTCCCCCTAGCCGTAGAATAGACGTTGGCCTGGGTGTATGTCTGTGACTACACCCTAATATCCCTTTGAATTTGCAATTCAGTGATTTAAAGATATGGCTTTCGTAGTACCTTTGTTTTGAAAAAGCCAATTACAAATTGGTAGAGATAGAAGGGTGTAATTGCAAATTACACCCAGCCTGGGGTACATTCCCAAGATACAGGACAGTCTCCTGCACATCAGCAGAAAGCTGGACAGGCAGAACGATCAGATCGATACCAATAATCAGTGCGGGGTCAAAATGAATTCTAAACTGGAGGTGATAAAAATGGAGCTTCAACACCAGCACGAACAGCAACAAAAGATCGAAAAGAAATTGACCTTAGTCATCAAATTGTTGGTGGCACCATTGATATTCTTAATTTGCTGCTTAGGCCTATTCCTGATACTGTGGAGGTAGGGGGAATTCCAAAGAAGAAAAGTAAGAAACGTAAAAAGGATTAGAAGAATAGGTTTGAACTGGTCTAATAAGTAAGGGAAGTCCAATCTACAATATAGACATAATAAGAACCATTGTATTCTTTAATCAAATGTAGTTTCAATACACGATGATCCAGTTGAGGGATTAATTTCCTTTTTTCGGTTTTCTCTATCTGTTCAGACCTTTTGTTTATTTCCAAACTTTCTATTTCATATAAATTTTTAACGTTGGTGAATTCAATCTCGTCGTATTCATCTTCACTGATTTCTATTCCTTGTGTTTTCGATGGGGCTAAACTGAAAAGGTCTTTCCCATTTTTAAAAACGGTTTTATTGTTTATTGTATCCTTTGTCCATCCATGATCAGGATTATAAAATAAATACAAATTTATTTTAGGATATGATTTACCACCTTTAACCAATTGATATGTATCAGGGACACTTGATTGAGCATGTACGTTATTAATTGCAATTGTCGTGAGCAGTATTAGCAGATTTAGTATTAATTTCATGATTGTAATATTTTATTGACATAAACTCTCCCCGCTGAAGGAAGTTCATTTTTAACTAGGTGCTAGAAAATTCTCTAAGTGGATAATTTATTCTGTAGAAACAAGAGTTGCTGATTTTTTTGATCTAAATACTGAGGTATAGCATCATTCTGATACTCTTTTGGTAGGATACATGGTTTTAATGTAAAAAATGCCGTCATACACCTTGTTCCAAGGAATTTTAACCACTTTTTTAGGGACGGTAAAATGCATTGGACCTTTCATCAGAAATGGTGAATTGGGGTTGTTGAACTTTGCATTATAGTCTTCAAAATCTATGAAACAATAATTTAAGTTATCAGGTATCCAATTTTCTAGCCCTTTTTTATGAGGGCTTTGTATCGGAAAAGGACTTGTTCCCAATCTGCCCGCGGTACCTTCTTTGGAAGTAAATCCTAAAACATAAGTGGTTTGAGATAATGAAGGATCATTTGTAAAGTCAGTTCCCATATTTTTCCATATAACTTGACCAAAGTCCTTTTTATCGCTGTTCAAAAGGTCGGTATATTTCATGATATGGCTATTGGCTGCCCAAACAATGATCTTTTCATCTTTGTATTTTTGTGTTACTAAAAACCTAAGATTATCAGCCATGGCTTTATCTCTAATCTCATTTGAATTTAGGTTGTAGGAGATAAGGTTTTGAATGACTAAAGCCCAATAGGACTTGCCGTCAATCTTTTTTTGTTCATCGGATATTCGGGCTAGTCCATTTTTTAAAGTTTTGTGCATATCCTTACTAAAATCAATTTTCTCTCTGGCTTTGGCTATCAATGCACGAACAGATTCTAGGAAATCTTGATACTCTTTACCTGAAAATAAGGTGTTATGCCATCCTTGCTGCTTAAGGTATCCATCTAAGTTTTTTACAAGATGAAAGTAAGAGTAATCTAGAATAAGCTGGTTATCAAAACCCGCTAATTGCAAAGGTTTAGGAGTTTGGTAGCTTTCCGGGATATATTCTTTAAGTAGGTATTCAAAAGCATCGCTTTTTGTCCAGAGAGGATAAATATTGGCTTTTAAAAATTGATAGATCGAATCAGGTTTCTTTGGAACTTCTTCCCATCCTTTGGTTAATCCATAAAAGTCACTTTCAAATGCGATTACATTAAATCCTTTCTTTTCACGAAGATATTTTATGATTTTGGTTTTAGCGAGAAAGGCAGGTGCGTCACCGTGGTCCTGCTCTCCAAGCATAACTATTTTTGAATCACCGATGGCCTCCCCAAGTTTTTCTAATTCCCTGTAATCATTGGTTTTGGGATCAATGGAGTTAATGGGGGTTAGATTGTTCTTAACATAGGTTTCAATGTTTTGAGCATGTAGGGATGAGAAAAGGGAAAAATATATGACGGTCAAAAATACCGCCCTTGATTTAAAAAGATGCATGCTTAAAAGTTTGGAGTTCGTTAATTGTAAGGATTAGTTACTTATTGTTAATCAACTTCTCCAGCCTCGCCATCATTTCATCCTTTTCCTTTAGTATTCTTTCATACAATTCAATTTTTTCATCATATAACTGTACAATTTTATCAATCGGGTTAAAGGTACAGTGAGGATTTACGGCATTTAGTGTTGAAGTGTCGTGACTAGAAAATGTATTTGAAATAATATTCACTGCCTGTTCTTCATCAAAGTTCTGGATGGCCTCAACAGGAATATGGAGAATTTCTGCCACCTGCTTTAGGATATTTTCTTCTATGCTTTCTTTTTGTTCCAGTAGGCTGATTTTCTTTTGGGACCATTCTTCTCCCAGTTCGTGGGCCAAGGCATCCTGCTTGATGCCCAGCATTTCCCTAAAGCGTTTGATATTGCGTCCCTGATGGATATTTCGTGCAGCTGAATTGGTCATAAGTCTTGGCTATTAAAAAACTAAAAGACAAGTTAAGGAAATTGGTGGAATTTGGGAAATGTGTTTTTATAAATGGTTGGAAAAGCTGTTTTCTTATGATTTATAGGATTTTCTGAAGTTGATTTATTGGTATAATTTTACCCTAATAAGCTTCTCATACTTTGTTACTTTTTTGCTGCAGGTCAAAAAAGTAACCCAAAAAACCCGCCGCTATGCATCTATTGAGCTAAAATTAAAGCCAGCCCACATGCAGGCAAACTCCTCCTGATATATAGCCTACTGCCATTTTGATCTCCATTGCGTCAAACATGCCTGCCTTTTTGCTTACCCTCTTCTTTAATTTCTTAACGCTCAATATATGCAAGGCGGATCATCTATCTATATGTTTGAGTAATTCCCTTCAGATTTTAGCAAGGTGATTTTCTAATTCATTTAGAGCCAAAAAGGAATGAAGGAATAAGATATTCCTGTAGGAATAGTTTAGAAATGGGAGGTTGAAGAAATTGTATTTGTAGTCATAATCCTTTTTAAACATAACAGGTATGAATGATCTAAGCCAATTTAAAGAAGCGCTCCTTGATAATCAATCAATAGGACAAAATATGATGAACTATAGAAAACTGAGGGGGGTTAAGGCCATTGAGCTTGCTTTCCATTTAGGAATCAGCGAGGCCGCTTATACCAAGTATGAACGTGGGGAAACCAAAATCACCGTGGAGTTGATTAAAAGATATGCTGATTATGTACAGGTTGATCCCATTCATGTATTGACCATTAGGCCGGGACAGCTGATTGAGTATTTTTATGAACTCGAAAAAAGAAAAGTTCAAATGGATAGCAAGCAGTTTGATGCCTTACTCGAAATACTCCGCGAACTCAAAGACAGTAATGATACTTTAAAAAGCCTGATAAAGGAGGCTATTGTTTAAACTTAATAAGAGCATTATGATCAATATTCAAAAAGACGAGCTTATCATAGAATTGATCCTTCGAGATCTTAAGCATAATCAGCTGATTAAAGGCTTGGATAATTTGGACTTGGATGCTGGCCATCGCCATCATCTGGGTATTAGGGATTTGGTCAAGCGACTGATGGAAGTTGCAGAACCTTTGGAGAATGATTTTTTAGATACTTATATGGGCTATATGGATAGATGCCTAGAATATCCTATTTCCAGTTTAGGCGAAGAGTTAAGTAAGTTGGCGGAGGAGTGTTATGAGAGGTTGGGTGAATTACCAATGAAGAAATAAATAGGGAATAGTATTAAATTTTTATATTAGGGGCAGTTTTGTTTTAATAGAATCAATAACAAATTTTTAAAGCCAGTTATTTATAGTTGGAATACTTGAGAATTGATTATGAAAACTTTAGCATCTCTCTTTATTTTTGTCCTTCTCTTTTATTGTTTGAATGATGCCTTTGCCATTAAGCCGGATCGAGAATATTTTATGACCCCTGATTCTATTAATTGGGATTATGAGCAGCTTAAAATCACTACTGAAGATGGCTACAGCCTAAATTCATGGATCTATGAAGCAAAGGCTGAGAATAATAAAGATACGGTACTGATTTTAGCATATCCTGATGCAGGAAACATGTCCTATTTTGTCTATTATGCAGGGATACTGGCAAATGCAGGTTATACTGTAGTTACATTCGATTATAGAGGATTTGGGAAAAGTGATGATTTCGAAATCAAGGCGGATTACCTTTACTATACTGAGTTTTCCAAGGATCTTGAAGCTGTGATAAACACAGTCGAATTAAAGTTCAAGAGTAAAAAAATAGGAGTTTGGGCCATGTCCATGGGAACCACCATTACTTCTCGGGCATATCCCAATATAAAGGAGAAAATAGATTTTATCATTGGGGAAGGTTATGTAACAGATACTTTGGCTATAATAGATCGTTACAAGTCGCTGGATAAAGCTTTAAAACTTCCAGAAAAGTATAGGAAGTATAAGAAAGCAATACGTTCAATAGATGTCCCCCTAATGGTGCTTGCTGCCTCTGAGGATACCATCACTACCTATCAAGATGCATTGGCTCTTCAAGGAATCCTTGGTGATCATTGTGAGGTGGTTCAATATCCAGGGGAACATTTAACAGGTTTCCATCATCAGTTTGATAGCAAAGGATTTGGAGGTTGGTATGTAGAGCGGATAAACAGCTTTGTGGCTAAATATGTAAATTAGTGTTTTTCAAGAAGCATATTTGGGAGAGACAATTTTGTGAATGCCTTGAATTAGGGAAATATAATGCATGTTAATTATTCTGACTTTACGAAACCTTGCACACGACTAAACGAGACAACTGATGTCACTTCAGGACTTAAAGTTCGGAAAATAAATAACTTGGCTAAAAAGATAGCCAGATCAACATCATAGATTATTTGTAAGAATCTCTTGGAGTATTCCCCATTTCCAATTCTAATATACCACCAGAAGTAATTGCTTTCAATGGAATAAAAGGCTCATTCACTGTTTTATTGTTTAGCATAATCTTCTGAATATAGATTCCCTTAGTGTGACCTGATTTTTTCTTGATTACAAACTCCTTACCTGAATAGTATTTGGGACTCAGAGAGATAGTCACTTTATCAAATAGAGGAGAGGATAATCCCATTTTTGCATCAGGTTCTGTAAGTCCAGCTACATCGAACAATCCTATTGCTCCTAAAACATACCAAGCACCTAACTGCCCTTGATCTTCATCCTGTCCATATCCATATCCATGAACACCTTCAGTTCCATAAAATTTATTGCTTATTTCCTGTACCCATTTTTGTGTTAAAGACGGTTTCCCAGAATAATTGAACATCCATGCCACATGTAGATTCGGTTGATTTCCCTGATTGTACATACCTTCCAAGCCACTAAATGCATCTATTGTCTTACCTCCGCCAAATTCTAAAGGCTCAGCTTTCAGGAATATACTGTCCAATCTTGCATTAAATTCATCTTTTCCGATGGCTTCGATTAACCCTTCGGCATCATGCGGTACGTAGAATGTATATTGATAGGAATTGCCTTCCTGAAATCCACGCCAAGCCTGGGTGGGATTGAAGTTTTCTATAAAAGAACCATCTTCAAATTTTGGACGGATTAATTTGAGGTTGGGATCAAACAGGTGTTTCCAGCCAGTAGAGAGCTTGTCCAGTTTTTCATAATCTTGAGTCTTCCCCAGAGCTTCTGCAAATTGTCCTACGGCATAGGAACTAAAGGAATATTCCATGGTATGTGAGGCTGAGAACATCCATGATTCTTGTACTTCATTGTCCGACTCATCAATATGGGCGACATAACCTTTCTCAACAAAGCGATCTACATCCAGTTTTCCGGCTCCACGAGGTCTGTCTTTTCCCTCCAATTCATTTTTTAAAGCAGCTTCATATCCCAGATCCACATCAAAATCCCTAATCCCCTGAAGGTAGGCACTTGCTATGACCAAACTCACGAAATTGGTTCCTACACCGGAGACATATTTGCTGTTGGCAATACCATCAGCCAACCAACCGGAATCCTTGTAAACCAGTAACTGGGAATTGACAAATTCGGATAGGTATTCTGGATAGGCAATTGTCCAAACTTGAGTCAAGTTCCAAAATGCACCCCATATCGCATCCGTATTATAATGAGGATGGATTGGTTTGCCATTATTGTCCAGTGCTATCTGTCCTACAGAACCATCGTTTTTAGGATAGGTTCCCATGACATCACTTGCCAACCCTCTTCCCAGTAAGGCATGATAAAGTCCAGTATAAAACTTTGTTCTGTCTTCATCTTTTCCTCCCTCAACCTTGATTCTTCCCAACATAGAGTTCCAGGTTTTTTGATTCCTATCCTTTGCAGTATCGAAATTCAGGTCTTTTGCCTCAGCGAAATAGTTTACCTTGGCAGCATCCACAGAAGTGTAGGATAAGCCAATTTTTATTTCTACAGCTTCATTTTTTTTAGTTGAATAAGTAAAATATGCACCGCTTGATTTGCCGTTTATTTCCGCTGCATCTTTTATGATCTTTTCTCCCTGAAATACCCCAAAGTTCTGAGGTTGTTTGCTTGGAACAGCATAGAAGTACATTCTGATATCAGCACCTGCCTGATACTTTTCCACATAAACCGGAGCTGTAATCACGAAGCCCTCTACAGTCCCATCGGAGTTGATTTTTACTTCAGCATCCTTGACTCTTCCACTCTCACCCATCATATTTCCTATGTCAAAAAGGATATGTGACTGATCACTTTTAGGAAAAGTATAACGGTGAAATGAGACTCTTTCAGTTGAAGTGAGTTCTGCCTTTACTCCGTAATCCTTTAGCAGAACGCTATAATACCCTGCTTGTGCAACCTCATCTTTCCTATCAAAGCTGGAGCGATATCCTGAACTTGGGTCATCGATTTTTCCAGGAACGGTCTTCAATTCCCCTGTGGTAGCCATGAGAGATACTCCTCCAATTTGGAACTCATGGAAATTTGGAAAACTCTCGATAGAACTATCCCTAAAATCATATCCAGTGGCTTCCCATCCGCTTTTATTTCCTAGACTTCCATTGGTAGAGGGGCCAGGTTTAGCCATACCAAAAGGCATCGCGCCAGGTGCAAAATGAAAATATCTTGCATGCGCAGTTCCAATCAGCGGATCAACTGACTTGATTGGGTCCTGGGCGAATAGCTCAGGCAAGAAAGAAATGAAAAGTATAAAACTTGATACGAGTAGTTTTCTCATGGGTTTGTATGGGGTAATTGATAAGCTAGTTTAAGCACTGAATTTGAATTGGTAGTTGGCAAATCGTTACGGATTTTTCCAACTAGGCCTGCTTGCTTTTAATTAAGACGTGGAGTATTCATTGCCGTTTTATGATTTTAAGTGCTAAGATTTTTGTGAAGAAGAGTTTATTACATAAGTTTAAATGTTTAAACATATGAACATTGGTTTTAAATTCAAAATCAATTTAATTATTACCTAAGTTGGAATAGGGAGAGTGTCTCTATTTTCTGATTATTCCATTTAAAACATACGCATAAATTACCGTGTGCACACCCCTTAGTTAGAAATTATGAAAAGATTAAGCAATCAGCCCCAAGTTCCATTAGTAAAGAAAAAACAGGATTCAGCCGTTTACGATATATTTCCTGCGTTTGAATTAGGTTCGGAGAAAATACATGCAGGTTATGAAAGTCTTTTCGAGAAGCTTGAGTCTTCTAAAAATATAATCTTAGATGGGTATATCGGCGTGGACTGGGATGAAGTTTCATCTGCAATCAAAACCAATTTTTCCGTAAAAAACAAAGCGGTTAATTTGATCAATTGTGCCGATTATTATAAACCATCTTCAGAAATCCTACAAATGGTCGCCCCTTATCTGGGAGGTGATGATCCGGTTTTTGGTAAGAAAACAGATCTTGATCTAAGCGATTTTTTTACTTCCTCCTTTACTTTAGATATTGATAAGGCAAGCGAAGTCACTACAGTTGTGTATGGTTGCGGAGCATCTTTAAGCGGATTAGACGGCATTCTTGTTTATTTCGATCTTCCTAAAAATGAGCTTCAATACAGGATGAGGGCAGGCTCTGTCACCAATTTAGCCACGGATGAGATAAAAGACCCGAAGCAAGCGTATAAGCATTTTTTTTTCGTGGATTGGGTGGTTTGCAACAAAGAGAAAAAAAGGTTGTTGCCCCAAGTGGATTTCATTGTCGATCAGCAAAGATCCAACAACCCTGCTTGGATGAGCGGAGTGGTCTTAAGGACTGGACTGGATGCGATGTCTGAAACTTATTTTCGCGTGAGGCCTTGGTTTGAGCCTGGTGTTTGGGGAGGCCAATGGCTGGCAAAAAATATTCCGGATTTGCCAAAAAACGAGCCCAATTATGCATGGTCTTTTGAAATGATCGTCCCGGAAAACGGGCTGATTTTTTCTTCATCAGGAATATTACTCGAAGTCTCATTTGATTGGCTAATGTATAGGGCAGGGGAGAAAGTTTTGGGCAAGGCATATGAACGGTTTGGGGATGATTTTCCAATTAGATTTGATTTTCTTGACACCTTTGACGGGGATAATCTATCCGTGCAGTGTCACCCATCTACTGCCTATGCTAAGGAGCATTTTGGAGAGAATTTCACCCAAGATGAAACGTATTATATTATGGAAACCACTCCGGAGTCACATGTATATCTGGGATTTCAAGAAAATATTAATCCTCATGAATTTAGGGAGGAACTGGAGAATTCTATTGCTACCAAATCCACCATCGATGTGGAGAGATTTGTTCAAAAGCTTCCTTCAGAAAAACATGGTTTATATTTGATTCCAAATGGAACTATCCATTGTAGTGGTACTGATAATCTGGTGCTGGAAATCAGTGCTACTCCTTACATCTATACTTTCAAAATCTACGACTGGCAACGGTTGGATTTGAACGGAGAGCCCAGACCACTAAATGTGGGCCGAGCGTTTGAAAATCTCGATTTTTCCAAAAAAGGCCAGGTGGTTCAAGAAACGTTGATCTCAAGGCCAGAAGTGGTTGAGGCCGGAGAGGATTGGGAAAAAATCCTCCTTCAGACTCATCCGGATCATTTTTATGAAGTGATCAGATATGAATTTGATTCTGAAGTCATCATACCTACAGGTGGACAGTGTCATTTATTGATGCTTGTGGAAGGGGAAAGTCTTGAACTGGACATTTCTATTGACTGCAACACGAAATTCCATTTCGCCGAAACATTCGCTATTCCTGCAGCCACTGGGAGTTATAGGCTTAAGAACCTTGGTTCTAAGCGAGCCAAAGTCGTGATATCTTATGTCAAAGATTTAGAATGCTAACCTCAACTTCCCTTATAAATTTATCTGAAGTAACAATTATATCGGATATGAAGGAATACTCAATGGTTTTAAAGCTGGATTTAAAATGATTCAGGTCGGTATGGATATAGGAGGGAGTCATTTTATGGTATGCCACTATAAAGTCAGAGATCAGAAGTTGATTTTGGATTCCAGAAGTACCTGTTCTGTAAATCCCAACTGGGAGGCTGAGAGGATATTGGGTGTGTGGAGCGAAGCGATCAGCAAAACCATCTCATCATATGTTCTGAGTAATGTACTAGGTGCTGGAATGGCCATTCCGGGACCTTCTGATTACTATGAAGAGATTATTCAAATCAAAGGTGTTAATAAATATGAATGTCTCTACGACATGAATGTTAAAAATGAATTGGCTACCTGGTTGGAAATGGATGTTTCTCAGGTGAGATTTATCAATGATGCATCAGTTTTTGCCATTGCTGTATCTATGATTGGCAAAGTCAAATCATTTGACAGATGCTTGGCAATTACGTTAGGTACCGGTCTTATAGCTTCGTTTATTGTTAACCGCAAGCCGGTATTTTCCGATCCTTTGGTTCCTAAAGGAGGCTTTTTATACGATCAATCGATAGATGGAGTGAAGGCTGGTGAGTTGTTTCCGACCAAAGGTTTACTTTATCTTTATTATCAAGTAAGTAGGGAATTTGCAGCCAATGCATTGGAAATCTACCAACTGGCTACTGACTATATCAAAGTTAGAGAAACCTTCCAGTTGTGTAGTCGGGATCTGGGGAGATTTTTGGCTCCTTTTATAGAGGAATTTGGGGCAGAGTTTTTGGTATTGGGCGGTAATATTTCCAATGCTTTTGAGAACTTCAAAGAACAGTTGATAGCTGAGTTGCCGATAGCTGAGATACACCTGTCAGGAATGATGGATCAGGCGGATTTGATCAGCGGGGCATTATTAATGGGTGATGAATATTTTGGGGAATTGTCAGATCTAATCGAGGAAATGTGATGCATCAGACCAATAAAGCGAAAATAAACTATAAATCAATCGCACCAATTCTCCTGAGCTATATCGTGATGGGGTTTGTGGACATCGTGGGCGTCTCCACAGGATTTGCCCAGAAAGATTTCAATTTGACTCCCACACTTGCACAACTGATTCCATCAATGGTGTTTGTGTGGTTTTTTATTCTTTCCATTCCTGTAAGCCTGTTACAGAATAAGATTGGGAAAAAGAATACACTGCTAATTGGAATTGCTGCAACTGCAGTAGGGATGTTTACGCCATTTGTCAGCTATACCTATCCTGTTTTTCTCTTCTCATTTGTATTGTTGGGAATAGGGAACACCTTCATCCAAGTGTCTTCCAACCCGCTGCTGAGGGAGGTGGTTTCTGAAGGAAAGTATCCAAGCCTGTTGAGTATCTCGCAATTTGTGAAGGCTATCAGTTCCTTGTTGGGGCCTCTTATTGTAGCATTTATGGTGACGTTTGCCGGGGACTGGAAGAATGTGTTCCTTGCATACGGTTTGATCTCTATCCTGACAGCTGCGTGGCTTAGTAAGACGGTGGTGAATGAGAAATTCAAGGCAGATGCGACCAGTTTCAGAAAATGTTTTGCATTACTTGGAGATCCCTTGATTGCATTTATGGTGCTTTCGATTTTCCTGATAGTAGGAATAGATGTAGGCATGAATACCAACATTCAAGGATTGCTCGTCTCCAACTATGGTTTGAGTCTGGAAGATTCCTCCCTAGGGATTAGTCTTTATTTTTTCTCCTTGATGGTGAGCCGGTTTGTAGGTGCAATTATTCTCAATAAAATGAGCCATCTGAAATTTCTAAAATGGTCTAGTTTACTTACAGTATTGTTTTTCTTGGGGTTGATTTTCTCTTCCAGCCTATTTACCTCCCTGGCATTTATAGTCCTAGTAGGGTTAGCATCAGCTAATCTGTTTCCCTTGATCTTTGCTTTGACAATCAATAAAAGACCGTCCAGAAGTAATGAAATCTCCGGTTTGATGACCATGGCAATTATTGGCGGGGCGATTGTTCCTTTGCTTATGGGATTGGTGCAGAAAAGCTTTACCGTGAATGAAGGGTTTATTGTACTGATTGTCTCTGCTGTAATAATTTCCATTTCTCACCGGGTGCTCAAAAGGTCTGAAACTGGAAGTGCTTTAAAGTTTAAATAAATCGTAGATCCAATGATACAGAGGGGAATTGGTATGTTTATCAAAATGATGTATCTAAAATCCTTACTGGTTTTGCGAGTATACTGAAAAAAAATCATATTGTAGAATCATAAGTTGGGTTTTAAAATGCCTGCCTCATTATTAAAGGTGCTGGAAAAATGCATCTCGAATTTAAAGAAATAGTATGATTCAGGAGAAATGTAAAGTAATGTCGGAGATATGTCTGTATACTTTACTTCGAATAACTTTAAAAGTGAAACATGCAGATTAAAGATTTTAGAGTAGATCTCAAAAGTTCTATTCCTTACCATGTACAGGTAGAAAAATACCTAAGAGAACTTATTCGAATAAAGGAATATGCATCGGGAGAGTCCTTTTTGCCCAAAGAGGAAAGTTTGGCTAAGCGGTTTGGTATATCTAGGAATACCGTCAGGCAGGCTATTGATAAGCTCGTGCAGGAAGGGCTGGTGGAAAGGAAGAGGGGAGTAGGTTCCAAAGTCATTAGTCAGAATATCTCCACAAGGCTAGATCAGTGGATCTCCTTTACCAAAGAAATGAAGGATAAGGGGATTGAGGTAGTGGAGTATTCTGTGAAAGTGGGATTCGAATTGCCGGAGGAAAGAATATTAAAAGCCTTAAATCTTTCTACAGAGACAGTATTGTGCTGTATGGAAAGGGTGAGAGGTGCGAAAGACGCGAAGTATCTCTACAGTACTTCATTTTTCCATCCTAGGATAGGCTTGACGGGGAAGGAAGATTTTTACCAGCCTCTCTATGAGATGTTGGAAAAGGAATTTCATGTGATTGTGGCCATCTCCAAGGAAAAACTCAAAGCAGTAGCCGCATCCAGCAAAATTGCGAAAGCACTTGATATCAAAAAAGGAGATCCTGTATTGAAAAGAGAAAGAATTGTCTTAGATCAAGGGGATAGGCCTGTGGAGTATAATGTGGTCTATTATGCCACGGACTTTTTCTCCTATGACATTGACTTGAAGCGAGAGTTTTAGTTTGTAGGATGATATATGAAGTTTTAAAGTAATAGATCTTATACTCATTCTGTATTCCAATATTTCATAACTGGGCGACTCAATAAATTTGACGACCCTCAGGTTTTTTTGAAAATACATCAAGTATCCTTGAAAATTCAATACCTAGAAATTCAAAAGGAATTTCATGCTTTTCCGACAAATGAGTCAACTATTTTATTCCCATAATCTTCCTTCACCAAAATTTAGTTTTTGCGAATCGTACACTTCATACAGCTTGTATCCCTCGTACAGTACGAATTGTACTAGAGTTTGAACTTGCTTTAGGAAAGAAATGCTAATGTGACGCTCTATGATCCAAAAATCAGATAAAATCGCTACTAAATTCGCTACTGATCTAAAAATAAAAAAAAACGCTAAATATCACTATTTCAGAATATTAAGTTTTGTCTTTCAGAGGAGGAGAGGACCGAGTGTTAAGAAACAGTCCGGTGGACTGTTTTAACGAGGGGCCAGCAAGCAGGGTAGCCCCGACGACTCCAAACGAAAAAAGCCAGGCTTTATGCCTAGCTTTTTAGTGCAGAGGAGGAGGGATTCGAACCCCCGGTACCTCGCGGTACAACGGTTTTCAAGACCGCCGCATTCGACCACTCTGCCACTCCTCTGGGTCTGATGCGTATTTTTTGAAGACGTTTATGTTTGTCTTACGGTTTGCAAAGGTACGGCTTAGTTTGATATTTGCAATACTTGGCTTGATAAAAATATTTTATTTTTCCTAACTCACTGGTTTTGGGCGACTAAATTTTTGAATATCTTTTTCCCTCGGCGGCTTTGTCCAAGCTTACATTGATCTCGAAGCAGATCAAAATGATAAAGGAGGTAATCAGCAACCAGAGCATTAGTGCAATCAAGGTGCCGATGGAACCATATAATTTATTGTAGCTGGCGAAATTATTCAAATAAAAAGAGAAGAGGTAGAACCCCAAAGTAATCAATAGACCTGCAGTGGTAGACCCTATGGAGAAGAAATGCCACTTGTCATGGACAGCAGGAGCAATTCGGAAGATGAATGCAGTGGCCACCATAAAGAGCACCAGGAGAACAAAGAACCTGAGGGAGGTAATAAGGTAATATAGGATATTGTTGGAGACAACACCGTATTCTGTGAGCAGGGTTAATGTTTTATTGCCAAGAATCATAGTTAGTACAGCAGCACAAATATCCAAAACCAAAATGAGAATAATGGTGACAGCAATAGCCCTGGTTTGAAAGAAGCCTCGGTTTTCTTTGGTTCTATAGCAGGCGTTAAACGCACTCATCAGAGACACAACGCCGTTGGTAGAGAGATAAAGTGCTAAAAAGAATCCAAAGGAAAGCATGCCTTGTCTGGGTCTGCTGATGATGTCCCGAATGGTGGCTTCGGTGCCTTCATACAAAGGAGGAGGCATTACTTCCTTAATAAAAATAAGGATGTTTTCAGGAGTGACTTCCGGGAAAAAGATTTCCACAAAGGGAAGCATGTTCAGCAAAAATAGAATCAATGGAAAGAGGGCTACCGTAAAGTTAAAGGCCACCGCATTGGCACGGTCATCAATTTCATCTTTTTTCAGTTGGTGAATAAAGATTTTCCCAACATCGTAAAGGTTCTGATTAGGGTTCTTGAGGTGGATGCATCGAAGCTTTTGGGCTTGCTTGTCCAGCCTTTCCAATATATCATGCACTTTCTTTTTGACCATCAGTGCTGTATCTCTAAAAGTAAGCTTTTAATAAATCTAACAAATCCTTGGGAGGTCTACACGGTCTGTAGTTGTCTTTTTTTATGAAAGTCAATATGGTATACCCTTTATGGATCAGTTCTTTGGTCTCATTCATTATTTCGTAATCAAACCTGATTTTGATGCCAGGCATTTCCTTGATGATGGTTTTAATGGTCAAAAGCTCATCATATTTGCCTGCTTTGATATAACTATTGTGATTTTCCAAAACAGGCATCATGACACCCTCGTCTTCCATTCTTTTATAGGAAAAGCCGATTTGGCGCATGGACTCCACTCTGGCCACTTCAAAATACATAGCATAATTGCCGTAATATACATAGCCCATCTGATCTGTTTCGGCATACCTTACACGTACTTGGGTTTCAGCTGTAAACATATTAAAATACTTTCGCGGCGTTCAATGCGTTTTGGTATTTCCTTGCTTGGTTTAAATGGTCCCGGAGATTGGTAGAGAACACATGGTAACCAGAGAAATCTTCTTTGGCACAGAAGTAAAGGTAATTGTGTTCCTGATAATTTAATACGGCATTCAAAGAAGATTTGTCAGGGAGGTTGATTGGTCCTGGAGGTAAACCTGCATACATGTAAGTGTTATAGGGACTATCGATCTCCTTATGTACATTCAGGACACGTTTGATGCTGAAGTCTCCCAAGGCAAAGACCAAAGTAGGATCAGCCTGTAAAGGTATATTCCTTTGTAGCCTGTTGATATATACACCTGCTATTTTGGCCCTTTCATCTTTTTTGGCTGTTTCCGCTTGTACAATGGATGCTAACGTGGAAACTTCCACTGGACTCATGTTCAAGGTTTCCGCTTTCGCCTTCTGGTCATCGGTCCAGAATTTGTTGTATTCCCTGTACATGCGGTCAAAGAGTTGTTCCGGAGTCATGTCCCAATATACCTCATAGGTATCGGGTATAAACATGCTCATAATGGTCTCCTCGTTGAAGTCAAATTTCCGAATGTATAAGCTGTCACGGATTAATTCGAGAAATTGATCTTCTCTGATTTCTAGATTTTTACTGATTTTCTCAGCTAAATCTTCCTTAGTTCTGATGTTGTTGAATGTCAGGTTGATAGGTGTTTGTTTTCCTGATCGAAGCAAGGTGACCAGTTCTTTATTGGACAATTTAGGTTCGATGGTGTAGCGTCCAGGTTTGACATTCTCCTGATATTTCATCATTTTGGCTACAAAGCTAAAAGAAATGACATCAGTGATGATTTCATTATGGGTGAGACTGTCAGAAACTTGTTGGAAAGTAGCATTACTCGGAATATACAATACAGCTGCTTGGTCAGTTTCTGTTAGGGTGTTAGGACTGAAGAATACTTGGTAGAAGTAAAAAACAAAGGAGGAAACCAATACGGAAAAGGCCACCATTCCTACCATGTAATATTTTTGATTCTTTTTTGTGATCATAAGATAATAAACGGCTCAGGTTTTAGCTTTGGGCAAAAATAGCTAAATAAAATTAAAAGGTATTTTTAAGTCTTCAGACTTTCAAGAAGGAAATGTATAGAGATTAAAATGCCGTGTTTTGGCCCTTGATTTGTTTTAGTTTAGTTTAACGCTTTTATTTTAATTGAATGTTATGCCTGCAGAGCTGATTAAAATTTACCCTGAAAACCCAAACCCCCGCCAAGTAAATCAAGTGGTTGATGTGCTGAGGAAAGGAGGGGTTATCATTTATCCAACGGATACCATTTATGGTATTGGATGCGATATCTATAATCAAAAGGCGATAGAGCGAATCTGCTTGATCAAAGGGGTGAAGCCTCAGAAACAGAATTTTAGTTTTATCTGCTATGACCTTAGCAATATTGCAGAATATACCCGGGCGCTGAGTACACCAGTGTTTAAGGTAATGAAAAAAGCCTTGCCGGGGCCGTTCACGTTTATATTGGATGCCAATAATAATGTGCCCAAATTGCTGCATAGTAAAAAGAAAACTGTGGGAATTCGAATCCCCGACCATAGTATTCCTCGTATATTGGTTAAGGAGCTAGGGCAGCCCATAGTGACAACTTCCATAAGAGATGAAGATGATGTATTGGAATACAGTACAGATCCTGAATTGATCTATGAGAAATATCGGGATTTGGTAGATGTGGTGATTGATGGAGGGTATGGAAACAATGTCGCTTCCACAGTGGTGGATTGTACAGGGGGAGATATCGAAGTGGTAAGGCAGGGGCAAGGTGATTTGGAGGAAATGCTGTAAGATTGAAGGAATCAGGTGGAGGCTGGCATGATTTGATTATTTTTGGGCATGGAAAATAAAGTGATTTTAGCTGATTTGTTTTACTTGCCGCCAATCGAGTTTTTTGTAGTCGTACAGGATTTTGATGAATTAAGGCTGGAAGCGCATGACAATTATCAGAAGCAGACATACAGAAATAGGTCGTTGGTTCGTTTGGCCAATAAGGTGGAGACACTCAGTATACCTGTAGTTGGAGGTAACAAAAAAGTAAAATATAGTAAGATAAAGATCGATTATCACCAAAAATGGAAGAATGTTCATCTAAGAGGGATCAAAAGTGCTTATGGGAAGGCTCCTTTTTTTGAATATTTTTTTCCGTATTTTGAGGATGTATTTCAGAAAGAAGTTGACAATTTGTTTGATTTCAATCTCGAATTACTGACACTTTGTCTGAAACTCTTAAAGTTCAAGACAAGAATTACCCTAACATCCAACTACACCAATAAGCCCACGGGGGTAGACCTAAGAAGTAAAATCGTTGCAAAGGAGGCATTTGAGTCCAGAGAAATATATTACCCCAGCCCCTATCACCAATTATTTGGCTCAGACTTTGTACCGAATTTAAGTATTATCGATTTGTTGTTTTGCGAAGGCCCTCTGGCTAAAGAGGTTATTGCAAGATCCAAAAAAAACAACTGAACAATCTTTAAAAGAATTGTGTTTTTAAAACAAATTCGGTAAAATTAAGTATAGAATTATTCACAATTCAGAAAGGAACTAAATGGAAGCAAAATTTTCAAATAGAGTGAAAGAGGTGATCTCTCTAAGTCGTGAAGAAGCTTTGCGTCTGGGACACGATTACATTGGGACCGAACATCTCTTACTGGGCATGATCCGTGAAGGGGAGGGTGTCGCTGTTTCCATATTAAAGAAATTAGGAGTGCCTTTGGATGAGCTTCGCAACTCTGTGGAGCGTGCGGTCAAAGGGACGGCCAACCATAATGTAAAAAACTTGGCCAATATTCCATTGACAAGGCAATCTGAAAAAGTATTGAAGATTACTTACTTGGAAGCTAAAATATTTAAAAGCCAACTTATCGGAACGGAACATTTATTATTGTCGATCCTTAGGGATGAAGACAATATTGCTACCCAGATTCTGCATAAATTCGATACCACTTATGATACCGTAAAAGAAATGTTAGAGTTCCAAACTGATCAGACCCCTCGCTCAGGTGCAGAGGCGGATGATACAGATGAGGAAAGCAGCAAATTATTTGGTTCGTCCGGTGGTTCTTCCAGTGGTGGAGGAAAAGGTTCGACAGAAAAGTCCAGAACTCCTGTTTTGGATAATTTTGGTAGAGATCTTACCCGAATGGCAGAAGATGATAAACTGGATCCTATCATTGGTAGGGAAAAAGAAATTGAGCGAGTTGCCCAAATTCTTTCCAGGAGAAAGAAAAACAACCCTATTCTTATCGGGGAACCTGGCGTGGGAAAAACTGCCATCGCGGAAGGTTTGGCTTTAAGAATAGTTCAGAAGAAAGTTTCCAGAGTGCTTTTTAACAAGCGAGTGGTGACTTTGGACCTTGCTTCTTTAGTGGCTGGAACCAAGTACAGAGGTCAGTTTGAGGAGAGGATGAAAGCGGTGATGAACGAGTTGGAAAAATCTCCAAATGTGATTCTCTTTATTGATGAGTTGCACACTATTGTCGGTGCAGGAGGAGCAAGCGGTTCGTTGGATGCGTCCAACATGTTCAAGCCTGCTTTGGCCCGTGGAGAAATCCAATGCATCGGTGCGACTACTTTGGATGAGTACAGACAATACATCGAAAAAGATGGTGCTTTGGCCAGAAGGTTCCAGATGGTGATGGTAGATGCCACTTCACCAGAAGAAACCATCCAGATACTAAACAACATTAAGGACAAATATGAAGATCACCACAATGTAAACTATACCCCTGAGGCCATAGATGCATGTGTGAAACTTTCAGATCGATACATTTCAGATCGATTCTTACCGGATAAGGCAATTGACATCTTGGATGAAGCGGGTGCCCGTGTACATATCAACAATATCCATGTGCCAGACGAAATCCTAAAGTTGGAAGAAGAGGTAGAAAATATCAAAGTTGAGAAAAACAGGGTAGTCAAAAGTCAGAAGTATGAAGAGGCTGCCCAGTTAAGAGACCGCGAGAAAAAACTACTGGAACAGTTGGAAAATGCGAAAGCCAAGTGGGAAGAAGAAAGCAAAACCAAGCGATACACAGTAGAGGAAGACAATGTGGCTGAGGTTATTGCCATGATGACAGGCATTCCTGCCAAGCGAATTGCGCAAAATGAGGGCAGCAAGTTGTTAAACATGGGTAATGAATTGCAGGGTAAGGTTATTGGCCAAAGCGACGCGATCAAGAAGCTAACCAAAGCCATTCAACGTACAAGAGTAGGTTTGAAAGATCCTAAAAAACCAATTGGGTCATTTATTTTCCTTGGCCCAACAGGAGTTGGTAAAACAGAGTTGGCAAAAACGCTGGCTACTTATTTGTTCGATAAAGAAGATTCATTGGTACGTATCGACATGTCCGAGTATATGGAGAAATTCAGCGTATCCCGTTTGGTAGGAGCGCCTCCGGGTTATGTCGGATATGAAGAAGGTGGACAGCTGACTGAAAAGGTTCGTAGAAAGCCTTATTCAGTAGTCTTATTGGACGAGATAGAGAAGGCTCACCCTGATGTATTCAACTTATTATTACAAGTGTTGGACGATGGTATCCTTACTGATGGTTTGGGCAGAAGAGTGGACTTTAGAAATACAGTGATTATCATGACTTCCAATATTGGTGTGAGGGATTTGAAAGATTTCGGTTCAGGAATCGGATTTGCCTCTAAAGCCAAGGAAGAGAACATGGATGAAGTGATGAAGTCAACTATCCAAAGTGCTTTGAAAAAAGCATTCAGTCCAGAATTCTTGAACAGACTTGACGATGTAGTGGTCTTTAACTCCTTGGATAAAAAGGATATTCACAAAATCATCGATATCAGTTTGGAAAAACTCTTCAGTAGAATTACTGATTTAGGTTACAAAATTGAACTTTCTGATAAAGCCAAGGACTTCTTGTCCGACAAAGGATATGATCAGCAATATGGTGCAAGACCACTAAACAGGGCAATCCAGAAATACCTGGAAGATGCTATTGCTGAGGAAATTCTTCGTGGTGAGCTGTCCGAAGGGGATGTGATCAAGGCAGACTATTCCGGTAAAGGGGATGAGCTGACGATTACAGTACAGAAAAAAGAAAAAGCAGATTAGATTTTAATAAACGGTTTATTCGAAAGTGGTTCGCCTTGGCGGACCACTTTTTTTAGGCTTTTTTAACATTAAATCCCGTGTTCCTGTTATTCATTGGTCTTTCTTTTGCTAATGCTGGCTTATGAAATTTATTTTCCACATCATTCTGAAACTGACCTTTTTGGCTTCATTGATGCCCTATTTATTGTCAGAGAAAATCTACAACAAGTATGAAGTCAGAATTAATCCACAAGTTCAGGATTCCTTGTATTATAGCGGCAAGGAAAGAGGACAAGTTGACCCAAAACTTCTAAACGAAGCCAGTGGCATAGCCGCTTCCAGAACGTATGATAATTTGCTATATACCCATAATGATAGCGGAGGAGAACCTATTATCTATAAGCTTGATTCAATGGGGAACTCTATCGGTAAAATTAAGCTGTTGAATACTCACAATAGGGATTGGGAGGATATCGCAGTAGGGCCAGGTGGAGATGAAGGAAAGTCTTATATTTATGTCGGAGAAATAGGAGATAATGAAGCTCAATATCATTCCATCAAACTATTAAGGTTTGAGGAACCGAATGCTGATGAATCAGAAGTGGAGGTAGAGCCTGAGGTGATCAAACTAATTTATCCTGATGGAGCTAAGGACGCTGAAACACTCATGGTAGATCCATGGAACGGTGATGTTTATATAGTTAGTAAGAGGGATTCCAGTAATATTTTATACCGTGCTCCAGTAGATCAGTTGAGAGAGCAGGAAGAACTGGAACTTGAAAAAATAGAGAAACTGCCTATTACCATGTCCGTTGGAGGAGATATTTCTCCAGATGGCAAGGAGATCATCATCAAAAACTATTGGGTGGTTTATCATTGGGAAAGAAATGAAGGAGAGAGCCTAGCTGAAGCCCTATCACGAAACCCCGTTCAATTGCCTTATGTGCCAGAACCTCAGGGTGAAGCGATTGGGTTTGCCAAAAATGGAAACAGCTATTTTTCATTAAGTGAAGAGCGATTCCGGATCAAACCAATTTTATACCAGTACTATAAAAAACAATAAGCTAGAAAGCTGTTGTTTTGTAACTTTACACTTTCGATAAAGAGGGGCGATTGTGTTTTGGGATAAAATGAAAAGATGGCATTACAAACAACTTCAACGGTATTGATGGTAAGGCCGGCAGCTTTTGGGTTTAATCCAGAGACAGCCGAGGACAATTTATACCAACAATCTGACCGAAGAGATGAGAAGGAGCTGCAAGATTTAGCATTGAAGGAGTTTGATGGGGTCGTGGAACAGCTCAAATCAAAGGGCATTCACATCATAGTTATGGAGGATAGTGAAAGGCCAACTAAGCCAGACGCTATTTTTCCCAATAATTGGTTCAGCACCCACCAGGATGGTCGATTGCTCCTATATCCCATGCTATCAGAAAACAGGAGAAAGGAAAGAAGAAAAGACCTGGTTGATGTACTTTCTAAAGAGGGGTATAAGGTAGAGGAAATTGTAGATCTTACATTTTTTGAGGATGATGGTCAATTTCTGGAAAGTACAGGGAGTTTGGTGCTGGATAGACAATATCAATTGGCCTATGCATGTATTTCAGAAAGAACCCATCTAGTTCCCTTACATTATTTTGAACAGTTGATGGGATATGAAATTATAGAGTTTTCGGCTGTACAAGTGCTGCAAAAAGAGAAAATCCCTATCTATCATACTAATGTGATGATGCACATTGGGACGCAGTTGGCAGTAGTTTGCTTGGACAGTGTCGAGCGAAAAGCCGAAAAGATGAAGATCAAGGAAAGTCTGGAAAAGAATGGAAAGAAAATTGTACCCATTACTATTCCACAAAAGTTTGCTTTTGCAGGTAACATGCTGGAATTGCATAATGACAAAGGGAAGAAGTTTACCGTAATGTCAAGGACAGCTTATAAAAGTTTGAAAGCAGGGCAAAAGCAGATTATTGAAAAATATACAGAGGTGATTATCCCGGAAATCCCAACCATCGAAAAAGTCGGGGGAGGTAGTGTACGCTGCATGTTGGCGGAGATTTTTTTGCCTAAGAAACTGATAAAATAAAAAGAGGCTTTCCTTGTAACTTAATGCTTCAGGGAAAGCCTCTTTCTTTTAAATCCTATAATTATTACAAGCCAGTGTAGTTGAATGGAGAAATTACCCTCAATTCTGCTTTGATCTCATCCGAAACATTTAAAGTTTCAATAAACTCCTTAATAGATTGTTCGGTGATTTTGGAATTGGTTCTGGTAAGTTCTTTTAATGCTTCATACGGTTTAGGATATGCCTCTCTTCTGAGGACAGTCTGGATGGCTTCTGCCACTACAGCCCAGTTTTCTTCCAAATCCGCCTCAATCGCCGCTTGGTTAAGCTCCAATTTGCCCAAACCTTTTTTCAAGGACTCAAATGAAATCAACATATGGGCCAATGGCACACCGATTACGCGCAATACCGTACTATCTGTAAGGTCTCTTTGAAGCCTACTGATAGGGAGTTTGGCCGCCAGGTGCTCCAACAAGGCATTGGCAATGCCCAAGTTACCTTCTGCATTTTCAAAGTCAATAGGGTTGACCTTATGGGGCATAGCTGAAGAACCAATTTCACCTGCTTTGATTTTTTGCTTAAAGTAGTTCATGCTGACATATTGCCAAACGTCCTTCGAGAGGTCCAGCAAAATGGTATTGATACGCTTTAGACCATCAAATAGAGCAGCAAGGTTGTCATAATGTTCAATCTGCGTGGTTGGGAAACTTCTTTCTAAGCCTAAATATTGCGTCACAAAATTGTTAGCAAAAGCAGTCCACTCCAGTTCAGGATAGGCCACCTTATGGGCGTTCATATTTCCGGTAGCTCCACCGAATTTGGCTGAATGGGGAACTTGTTCCAAAAGGGCCAGTTGGTTTTCAAGTCTCGTGACAAACACTTGGAACTCTTTTCCTAAACGGGTAGGAGAAGCAGGCTGTCCGTGGGTCTTGGCGAGCATGGAGATATCCTTCCATTCTTCGACTTGGCTTTTGAGTTTGCTGATAACTTCGTTTAAGCAAGGAAGTATAACCTCTGCCAAACCTTCTTTCAGCATAAGAGGCGTAGAAGTGTTGTTGATGTCTTGAGAAGTCAACCCGAAATGGATGAACTCTTTTTGGGCTTCCAGTCCCAGCTTGTCAAACTCATTTTTCAAAAAATACTCCACCGCTTTCACATCATGGTTGGTAGTCTTTTCTATTTCTTTGATGGCCTCTGCATCTGATTCTGAAAAGTTATCTACTATGGCACGGAGTTTTGGGAAAAGATCTTTGGAGATGCCCTTTAGCTGAGGTAAAGGCATTTCGCATAAGGCAATGAAATATTCCACCTCAACCCGTACTCTATATTTGATTAGGGCATATTCAGAAAAAAAGGCTCTTAGAGGGGCTGTTTTACTTCCATACCTTCCATCTACAGAGGATACAGCGGTCAGCGTATTTAAATTCATGATAACTTCTGTTTGAAATTGAATGACGCTGCAAAAATAATTTTTTATAACGTAAAAGCCCCCTTATTTGGTTTTATTTTCATTCAAAGGCTTGTTATACTGGCTCAAACGAAAAAGGGTAGGCTGTCCCTTGGACAACCTACCCCTGTGCTTATGAACAATAGTTGGAATAATTTTTAATAATTCGGATAGTTCCTGATGACTTGCAAGCTTAGGTCATCGATAGAAGAAGAGGCCTCTTCAGGAGCTGCGTAACCTCTTACAATAACGGTATAGATTCTTTGTGTGCGAAGGTCAAGGTCTTCAGCCGTCAAGATTACTTCGCCTGTTGTCGCATTGGTGATGTTAAAGGAAGTAAGTTCCGCATCTATTTCTACGAAATCAGTAACATTTTTGTATTCCTGATTGGAGAATGTTGCTGCTTCATCATCATTTACAACAAGATTTACTGCTGGAGCATCAGGAGATAAGTGCACCAATCTGATCATGGCTTTACCCTCAGAAGGTTCATCCCAGTTATCCTCAGCTATGACCGTTTCCATGGCTGACTCTTCTCCATCAATAAAGAAGAAAGTGTAGGGTTGGTTCTCATTGAGCGTTACGGCTGTGTCCAACAATGAATTGGCCGCATTCCTGTTTTTGAATGAAAGGTTTCTCTCACCCGTATAATAATTTCCATAAGTAAAGAAGTCAGTATACTCAAAGTTATTGGTGTTATATAGTCTTCCGTCCGCATAGATACTGACAGCTCCCGTTTCAGGTGATCCATGGTAGTAAGCCACGTAAGCGACAGGAGGAATGTCTGCTGCATCTTCATCATCCAAACAGCTGGTAATCACTAAAGGTGATAGGGCTAGGAAAAAGAGTCCAAGTGTTCTCTTCCAATTCATAAGCATTTTGTTTTTGTTTACTCCGGTTAACATAATCATGTTGGTTTAATCTATTACTTCTCTTTCTTTTTCTGCTTTTGTTCTCGAAACGTAAGCTTATGTAAAAACGCTACAAAGCCGTGAAAAAAAAATATCCGTGCAGTGATCTATATAGGTACAAAACGCGCTTATCAATGTTAGATGTATGGTTTGAACTGATCTATTGTTCCGCTTTTGGGAACATCTTTTTGAATAATATGTTGTATAAAGGATTTTAACTTTAGGATTAGGGGGATTTTAAAAAAATCGGCCTTAATTTTGAAGCCAAATAACAATACAGGATAAAATTCAAAGAGGAATGTTATTTAGCCTATTCAAAAAAAATAAAGAAGAGAAGAAAAGAGGAGGTCAATATTTATCGCTGAAAGTCAGAGAGGTGGTGAAGGAAACTCCTGATGCAGTCAGTATATATTTTGAGCAGCCAGAACCATACTTGGAATATCAGCCGGGTCAATTTTTGACCTTGATATTAGAGGTAAACGGGAAGGAAGAAAGAAGGTCTTATAGCCTTTGTACCTCTCCATATTTAGACCCACATCCCGGTATCACGGTAAAGAGGATTGACGGTGGCGTGGTGTCCAATTTTCTCAATGAAAATATTAAGCCCGGAAAGACCATAGAGGTGATGAAACCCCTAGGCCACTTTACTACTGATTTTCATTCGAAGAACAAAAACCACTTCATTATGATTGCAGGAGGAAGTGGTATTACACCGATTATAGGGATTGGTAAGTCCGTTTTGGTCAATGAACCACAGTCTAAGGTGACTTTGATTTATTGTAACCGATCGGAAGATCAAATCATCTTTGATCAGCAGATTCAGGATTTGACCAAGAAATATGAAGGCCGATTTGAAGTGGTGCATATCCTTTCCCAGCCATCAGAAGAATGGTCAGGTTTTAAGGGCCGGCTAAATGAAAGTGTGATAGAAGATGTGTTGAAGACAAAACATTATTCAGAAGCCGAAAAAGAACTGTATTTTCTATGTGGTCCAGAAGGATTAATGGAAGCGAGTGTGGAAGCACTGTTGAAAATGGACGTTTCTCATGATTCTATCCATAGGGAGAGCTTCTATACATCTTCCTCTGATGAGGCGGAAGAAGCCGCTAAAGAAAAATCCGAGGGCCAAACAGCTTTGACACGTGAGGTAAGTATCAATCTCGAAGGGGAGACCTATACTTTTGAAGTACCTCCTGGGAAGACCATCCTGGAAGCAGGCTTGGACGAAGGACATGATATGCCCTATAGCTGTCAAAGTGGGCTTTGTACAGCTTGTAGGGGCAGGCTGACCAGTGGAGAGGTAAGCATGGAACAAGATGCAGGACTAAGTGAAAACGAAAAGAAAGAAGGTTACATTCTTTGCTGTGTTTCTCACCCTACCTCAGAAGATGTCAAAGTAGATATCGGATAAGCTGATGAATATGCTGAAAAAGAATTTTAGGGTATTGGAAAGGAATGTACTCATCTTGATTGCCATTCCTTTGCCCGCTTTCGCATTTGCCTACCTGTATACAACCAGCAGTAATATGGACCTGGACATCCCTAGTTTGCCAGATGCCTTAAAGCCGGTGTTGCTGGGGTTGGTTTCAGCTTTGCTACTGATCAGCTTTGTGAACTTCAATCAAGGATTGAAAAAGTTAAGAAACCCGTTAATGCCCTTGGAAGCAAAACTGGAAAGATACAGTAATATGACCATGACCAGGTTTTGGCAATTGTTTGCGTCAGGTTTTTTGTGTGCCATAGGGCTTCTGATATATCAAAATGCTGGTTTTACCGTGCTTTATGCAGTGACCTTGGTTTTTGTTTCCTTGGGCAAGCCCACTCCTGATAGGATTATCAGGCTTCTGAAGTTAAAAGGAGAAGACCTGCAAACTGTGGTGGATTTCGGCCGAAGAGAAGAATAAAAAAATCCCCGGAAATCTATAGATTTCCGGGGATTTTTTTGTCAATATTCTTCAATGGAGATCATGCCCGATCCAATCTTTCCGATAATGGTATGATCGGCATCATGGTCGATTACCAAGTGGTCACTAGAGGACATTTTACCTACCTTTACCATTCCGCTTCCTGCGCTCATGTCATAATTATATTGGTCAAGCATAGCTGCGGCTTTGATTTTGAAAGCACCTGAAGATCCCATAAATGAGGTGTTTGGACCAAAGCCTACTTTTTTTGCACTCATCATTCCTGAAGAAAGCTTTAGCTCTCCCAATGTGGAGATGTCTTCAAGATCCACACTCCCTGAGGTGATTTTAACATTCAGTTCCCCGGAAATATGTTGGGCTTTGATCTTCCCGCTACTAGAGCTTAAGTTGGTATTGCCTTTGATGTATTCCAATTCCATAATACCACTGGTCATTTTACAGTTTACTTCACCAGAAATATTTCTGGCTTCAACCTTACCAGAAGAACCTGCCAAATTAAGCTCCCCTTCAATATCCTCGACTAAGATCATTCCCGAGCTGGCCTTTAGGTCAATGCTAGGTGAAGATACTCCCTTGACATGTAATTTTCCTGAGGAATTGCTTGCGCTAAGTTCTATGTTTTTAGGACCGGAAATATGTACATATTTTTTACCCCTGTCATTGCTCTTCCAGCTGTTGGAAGGAGTTTGATAGGATATTTTCAATGTGTTGCCTACCGTAATAAATATCAGGTTTTTATCCGCATTTTCTGTACTTCCCATATCTGCTTCCACCTGTATGTCGGATTGGGAACTGTTACCTTCGTAGCTGATTTCTATGCTACCACCTTGAATTTCAAGTTTGCTGATGTTCTCGAAACTCTTCTGAATTTTCGATTGTCCGTAGGAGGAAGCTATTCCTAAAAAAAGGAAGAGGAAAGCTATCCTTAGTGTATTGGTCAATGTTTTCATACTGTTCTTGGTTATGAATGTTGGAAAGATTGTAATCCTGCTCTGATAATTTTATAAAATCAAACCGAAGCTAAGGGCGTTTACCTTCGGCCCTTTGTCTTGTTGGAAAAGCTCATTGAGGTCGTAATTTACGTAAAAGTCCACATTGCTTACAGTTACAGTCAGTCTTCCCCCGTACCTGATGTTGTTGACATACATGTTTGAATTCTCAATAATTTTATGGGATTTTCCATCTTCGTCATCGTAAACGAATTTACCCCTACCACCCACTCTATAACCCACATAAGGGCCTAAGCCAACGCCTAAGCGCTGATTGGCACTGTGGAAAGTAGGGATGAAACTTAAATTGAGAAAGGAGGCTGCAATTTTTGACTTTGTGCCTTCACCATCTTCATACTCTTCGAAAACTATCCCCTCACTGGTTTTCAGAGCAATAAGGTCTTTGTCCTCTAATTTGAAGTTATACCAACTTACGCCCAAGCTGGGGATCAAAGAGAAGTGATCGGAAAGCTTATATTGGTGTTGGTAATTGATGGCCACATTCCAGCTTCCCCATGCTTTAACAGTAGGGGCAGAGTTGTCATTGACCCAAGAGTTGATCCCTAGGTCAAAGTGCAGGGAAGACCTGTGCCGACGGTTTTTGTCATCACTGATCTCGATATCAGTATTGGTGCCTTTTGTCGTCAGACTCCAGCTTGCATCATGGTACTTTTCATATTTCCACTCACTTCCAAAAAGCATGAATTCTTTGGTCTTTTTAATATCATTATCTCTTACAGTCTCTTGGGCCATGGAAAGAGAGGATGCGCATAATATCAGCCCGATGGTATAAATCAGTTTTTTCATGTCAAAGTCATTTTTAAAATACAGGGATGGGCTCCCTGTTGATGATTAAAACACCAGTCCAAAAACAATTGGATTCAATGCAGGACCTTTTTCATCTTGGAAGAGCTCATTAAGGTCGTATGTTGAGAAGAAAGTTACCCTGCCAACGCCAATTTCTCCGCGAATGCCATATCTCACATTGTTAAGGTAGATGCCTGTGTTTAACTTGTCCTTATGTCTTCCAGAACCATCAAGTTCACGGTAAACATATTTGCTCCTTCCACCTACTCTGTAACCAAAATAGGGTCCTGCGGCGATTTTAAGTCCTTTTTCGCCATTGTCATTCATCCTGCCGAAATCCAATTTTAAGAGCGTCATGGCGGTGATATAAGAGGCAGATACTTTACTTTTGAAGCCATCCACATCCGTTCTTTGGATAAATTCTACGCTTTCATCACCCCTCACAGCCTGGTAGTCCCGGTTTTCAAATTTAAAATTGTACCACTGTACCCCTAGGCCGAAATCCCAGTAGAATCCTTTGGATAATCGTTGGCTGGCCATCCAATTAAGTCCTACATTCCAGCTTCCCCAGCCTTTCACTGCATAAGGGTCATCTGAGGTCGGGAAGCCACCACCTTCACGCAGGTAATTGTTGATGCCCAGATCTACATTGAAATAGGTTCTGAAAGGAGGCTCTACTTTTTTTCGCTTTTCAATACGCACCTGCGTGTTTGGACCAGACTCATCGACGATCACTTTGAGGCGGCCTACAGATACAGCAGTTTCTGCTCCCCCTTCTTCTACGCGGACGATTTCTTTTCCTTTACCATCTTTGTCTTTGATTTCCACTACGGTAAGCTCCCCGCTTTCTTCGTCCAACTCCAAGTCCAATTCCCGGATGATCTGATTGACATCCAGTGCTTTTAGTTTTTGGAAGTCTTCTTTGTTATCGACAAGGATCACGATCTTTCCGGAATGTCCATATTCTACGATGATGCTGTCTTTAGCAGCCACTGAGGTGCTGTCGTAACCAAAGGCGGTCTGTATCAGGGCCATAAAAATGACGGCCAACAAATATCTTTTCATCTTATTGAAATTAAAGTTAATGCTTAGTTTCTGTCTTTTTTGGTAATCAATGAAGCAAAGAGATTGTTTTTTGCATCCTGCAGGTCTGCATATCCTTGGTCTACTTTGCCCAATAATCCACCTAGGGTATTGATTTTGTCTCCGATCTCTTCGACAATATTTTCTTTCTTAGGTTTTTCAGTCAATCCATTGGACTTGATGCTGACTTTGTAAGCAACAGCTTCCTGAATTTCAGAAGGAGCAGTCGGGGAGTTTTCAGCAATCAGCTCTTCCATTTTTACTTCGGGCACCTCCAATTCAGGAACCAACTCCTTTACGTTATTACTTGGATCAGGCACTGCTACCGGCGTTACTTTCTCTGCGACCAAAGATGCCTGAGGTACATTCTCCTCTTTTTGGATTTTGCGAACCGGCTGTTTTTTGTTTTCTATTATTGTTGGCGGAATACTTTTCTTATCCACTTGATCAGTTTCATTTTCTGTTGTAGTATTTAAAATACTTTCGGAAGTGGTTATGGTCTCTTCTGTTTGATCCTTTGCATTTGTATCAGCAGGACTGGTTTGGATATCTTGCTGGGCAAGTTCGGGTCCCTTATTGGTTTTAATGGTTTCTGACTGATCCCAGAGTATATAGGTCAAGGCAAAAACGGCAAGGAAAACAGCCGCCGCCCTCATCCAAACCCACTTGGCTGTGTTTTTAGCAGGTCCAAATTGGGATTCCAGCTTTTCCCAAGCCAAAGCGCTTGGCTTTTCTTGATGTTCTCTTAGCTTTTGGCTAAAAAGTTCGTCGATTGGGTGTTTTTGCTTATCCATTGATGCTCCTTTCTTTTGATTGTATTTGGGTGATCTTTTCTTTCAACAAGGCCCTTGCCCTGCTCAATTGGGATTTGGAAGTGTTTTCCGAAATTCCCAATAAGTCACTGACCTCAGCATGGGAGTAACCTTCTATGGCATAGAGGTTGAAAACTGTCTTGTATCCAACAGGTAACTCTTGGATCATTTCCATCAACTCATTGGCTTCCATGTCCACAAACTCATAATGTGGCATACCCGCTTCCAGGTGATGCTCCAGGTTGACCTCCATGGAAAGTTTTTGGTTTTTTCTCAAGGTCAGTAGTGATTGGGTTACGATGATTCTTTTCATCCACCCTTCGAAACTTCCCTTACTTTCGTACTGAGTCAATTTTTCAAAGATCTTCATAAAGCCTTCTATCATGACATCTTCCGCCAGATCACGGTCTTTAATGTATCGGCGGCAGATGGCCAAAAACTTTCCAGCATACTGATCATACAGGTGCTTCTGGGCATTTCTATTTCCCTGGAGGCAACCTTTTATGATGTCAGCTTCTGTTGTAAAAGTCTTTCTGATAAACATATTGTTTGGCTTTCAATAAGGTAGATACAAGTTACACAAAAAGGGTTGCACGCCTTATCGAAAAAAAAGAAGAAAAATTGTGTTATAAATAAAAAAAGCACTCCTGGGTCGGGAGTGCTTGAAGTCTAGTGGATGGTAAATTAGTCTAATAAACGGCTTTATAATTGATGAGTATTTCGGTGCTCGTCCATTCTCCATCATGCACTTCGATAGGTTGGATATAACTATCGAGATCATAGATATTGGCAAAGTAACCGTCTTCTTCTACGGTAAAGATTGAGTAACTGCCGGGAGCAAGTCCTATGATAAAACTTCCGTCTTCTTCTGTCTCTATTTCTGCAATCATAGGGGTTTCAATAGCTTTAAACAGCACATCTCCCATAGTGGCTTGATTGATATGGGTACGCTCATACACCCTGATGGTTCTTTTTACTTTTTCTCTTTCCGGCTTTTCAGGGACAGTAGAATTATCTTCAGTGATGGTGGGCATCAAATTGCCTTCCACCCAGTACACTTGGCCGACAATGCCTTGGGTGTCTACTCGCTGCGCTTTGCAGCCATAGATCAAGAGTGCTATTCCTAGCAATAAAAATGAAAAGGTAAAAGACTTCAAAATGGAATGGGTTTTCATGGTAGTTCTTATTAAGTTAAAGTAAAAGTTGCTTTCGATCCATCACATTTTGTGCCAATCAAATACCCTGAAAAATTTCTACTGATTCAAGGTAATTGGGAACCATGGTATTCCAGTCGAAAAGTTCCTCTAGCTTATGTGCAAACACGGTTGCTGCTTCTATTTCTCCATGAATGACAAAGGTCATTTTGGGCTTGTCCGCAATGCAGTCTGCCCATTTGATCAATTCGTTTTGATCGGCATGGGCACTAAGTCCGTTGATATAATAAATATCAGCTTTGACTTCTATGTCGAGGCCATACATTCTTGAATATTTTTCCCCATCCAATATTTTTCTTCCTCGGGTACCTTCTGCTTGGTAGCCTACGAATATGATACTGTCCTGTTCATTGGGAAGGCGATTATAAAGGTGATGTAAAATCCTGCCACCAGTCGCCATGCCACTGGCGGAGATAATAATGGCATCACCTCGGAGGTTGTTTAGGGACATGGAAGACTCTTGACTTTGATAATAATGCAGGTTTTTATGGGCAAAAGGGTTGGCATGTTCTTCCTGCAATGATGGTCCTAAGCGGTGATACTTCAGGTAGTTTTTATACAGTTTGGTGACATCGATGGCCATTGGGCTGTCCACATAAATGGGGATCTGTGGAATTTTACTTTTTTGCTGCAACCTGAAGAGGTAGTATAGGATCAGTTGGGTACGGCCGACAGCAAAAGAAGGGATGACAGCCACTCCACCTTTTTGATAAGTGTCATTGATGGCTTTGGCAAGTAATTCCTCGGGGGCACTGGTTTCATGGAGCCTATTGCCATATGTAGATTCTATAAACAAGATATCTGCTTTAGGTAAGCCAATAGGAGGGTTCAAGATGGGGTCATTATACCTTCCAAGATCTCCAGAGAAAACAATGGTTTTTGTTTGGTGCTCCCCCCGGACACGCAACTTCAAAATAGAAGCTCCTAAGATATGACCAGCATTATAAGCAGTGAGTGTGATACGGTCGGTTAGACTGACTTCCTCATCAAATTGGATAGGATGAAGCAGGTCAAACACAGCCTCTGCATCTTCTTTGGTATACAGTGGTTCAGGTTTTTCATGACTGGAATACCCTTTCCTTTGGGCATAATCCGCTTCTTCTTCTTGGAGCTTTCCTGCATCAGTCAATAGTATTTTGACCAGATCGAGGCTAGGTTCTGTCAGAATAATCTGGCCCCTAAAGCCTTCTTTGACCAGTTTGGGTAGGTAGCCAGAGTGATCAATATGGGCATGGGTAAGCAAGACCATTTCAATTTCGGCTGGATCGATTGGAAAACTGTCCCAGTTGCGCTTTCGGAGTTCTTTGATTCCCTGAAATAAGCCGCAATCCACAAGTATCTTAGTGGTGTCGATTTCAAGAAGATACCGGGACCCGGTGACAGATTGTGCACCTCCCAAAAATTTAACCCTGATGTCCATAATGGTTTATTGTTTGTAAAAAGATAGTCAAAAAGTAGCTAAAAAAGAAAAAGCAAGGATGAGCCACCCTTGCTTTTCTAAAATCAAATTAACGCATATTTAAGTCTATTCTTTCATGAACACTTGGTCTTTAAACTGGACCCTGGAGAGGCTGTCGGCCTCACTCGTTTTATGCTCGCTAGTACAGGTCAAGCATAGCAAGCCATCTTCATTGAACACCCAATAGTTATTGGAAGTAACATCTTTCAACTTGTAGCCATTGGAGTAAATGGTGTTTCTTATGATAGAAAGTAAAGACTTATCCATCACGAAGGGCTTGTTATAGGGGATGTATAAGGTCTGCCTTAAGTTTTGCCCCCTGAATTTGGCCATGGATGAGAATTCCAAAGACCTATTGAAGGAAATGACAGAATCCACCACCATGTATTCGTATTGGATGGATTTGGCATTGTTGACTGCATCATCCAGGCTTCTACCTTGGGATTGGAATTTCTGTTCCAACATCAGCGTGCTGTCTTCCGTACCTTTGAGCTCCACATGTACCAAGCCCAGTTCATTGAATTCACTTTCTCTTTTGGTGGCTTCTATCACTACAATACTGTCAGGTATATCAATAACTGATTCTTTGGTATAAGTGCCTTCATTCTTGAATTGGGCAATGGTCTTAGGAATCTGGAACGCGCAAACCATGATGCTGAGCAACCAAATCCCAAAAGTTACCAAGCCAAACCTCGAGTCAATCAGGCTTCTTCTGATCAGCACACTGATGCCCAATAGGGTGATCACAATTCCCGGAATCAGCACTGTTACACTCGCTGCAAGGGCCAGCCATACAGGAAGTAGCTCGGATAACATTTCCACAGGGATATTGTCGATCATGTACTTGAAGCTATCATTGGTAAAGAATTCGAAATAGGCCCCTAGGAAAGCAAGCGGTGTCAAGGTGATGACCAATCCGATAAAGAAAATGATCAGTCCAAATGCCACCCTTATAACATCAATGATGAACTTTCCGAGTGGGCCTAAGGCCTTTCCCAGCTCATTAATGATATTTCCAAGAAATCTGAAGGGGGCCAGCCAAGCCTTTTGATGCTGCTTGGGTTGAGGCATTTCAGGAATCTGGCGGTTTTCAATAATGGTACTTTCGATATTGCTCAAGGTGATTTCCCCACCTTTCATTTTGATCCGCTCAGTAATGGACTTGGCCAGTGGTGTGATGATCCAGAGGATCAGGTAAATCACAAAGCCTGCCCCACCCGCAAAGATCAATCCGACGAAAGCAAGTCTGGCCCAAAGCACTTCTATATTGAAATAGGCAGCCAAGCCACTGGATACGCCACCGATTACCCTGTCATCAGGGTTTCGGTATAGTTTTTTGATTTGCTTGTCTTCAGGTTCATCATAGGATACCGGAAGAATCACCCACAACACAATGTAAGCAAGCACGGCCCACCAACCTAGGGACAAGGAAATGTTCCAGTCCCAAGGGAAGAAATCAAAGTTCCTGAGTGAAAATTCCCCACTGAAAAGAAGGAGAATCGCTACCAATCGGGTCCACAAAGGGTCGATGGCCAAATAATGGGCCAGCCCGGCACAGACACCGCCCAGGATTTTGCTTCTCTCTAGGCGGGTAAGCTTTTTATAGCCTTTGCCAGCTTCTTGGTTTGGAGGGGTAATGTATTTATAGAATTCGCTGTCCCCATTTTCGTTTTCCTCTTCATGGTGCAGTTTAGCGTCAGGCTCCTTCTCTTCTTCTACTGCCTTGAAATCGGCAATGGTACCCATCTTTTCGATAAGTTTATCCACGTTTTCCGCAGAAATAACCTGCTTATTGTTTTTTAGGTTGCTAAGGAATATCTCTGCAATCCTATTTTCAATGTCTTTGATGATCTCCTGGTTGTCCTCATAGTGCGAGAAGTGCTTGTTGATAGCCTCCAGGTATTTCTTCAAGTTATCGTAGCCATCCTCCTCGATATGAAAAAGGATACCGCTGATATTTATGCTGATAGTTTTTTTCATGATCTTATTTTTTGGAAGTGATTAATGTGGTGGATTTGACCAAGTCGTCCCATGTCCCGTTCAGCTTGTTTAGGAATTCACTTCCTTCTTGGGTGATGGAGTAGTACTTTCTTGGCGGACCGGATTCGGATTCGACCCATTTATAGGATACTAAAGCAGCAGTTTTTAGCCGGTTTAGCAAAGGGTACAAGGTGCCTTCCACCACAATCAGCTTAGCTTCTGTGAGCTCTTCGATCATATCGGAGGCATATACTTCCCCTCTCGCTATGATGTGCAAAATGCAGAATTCTAAAATTCCTTTTCGCATTTGTACCTGTGTGTTTGATGCTTTCATCTAATTTAATTTTAGTGAAGATGAATCTAGAGTGATTAAGGTTTCATCATTGCTTTACTCATGCCCGTGCATGATCTGTTTAACTTCACCCATCCTATACCGAAAAATAATACCAAAGTTAAAGAAGCTACCTTGTTATACCTATTTCCTTGTAAGGGAAGGATACTTCTTATATAGGGTTTGTGTTGTAAGTTATTGTTAAATAGTGGTTTGTGTCGTTTTTGGGTGCGCTTGAACCATGTGAAAAAATGTAAAATATTTTTTTAAAAACAAGTGAACCCTAGTCAAAATGGATTAAAGGTGTATATCGAATGAACATGGTTTGTACGGTTATGAACAGTGTCGAAAAAGTAATGTAAGGTATAATTTAATTGTTCGGTATTCGTTTATTATAATTTATTTTTTACTTTGCACAGGTGGAAAAGAACAGAAAAAAAGGTCTTTATCGGTATTTTTTGGGACTCATATTTCTTTTGGTGTTTGGGAAGGGTATGGCGCAGGGAATTGCTCCCAAGTACTCTAACGAATTTATGAATATAGGGGTAGGAGCCAGGGCTTTAGGCATGGGAGGTGCGCAGGTTTCCAGTACAAATGATGTGACAGCGGCCTATTGGAATCCCGCAGCTTTGTTGGGGATCAAACACCAATATGAATTTTCTTTGATGCATGCGGAGTACTTTGCAGGAATAGCCAAGTATGATTATGCAGGGTTTTCCACCAACATAGAACAAGACAATCAAATAGCGATTTCCTTGATCCGCTTCGGAGTGGACGATATTCCGGACACCCGTTTTTTATATGACGCCAATGGTGCGGTCAATTATGACAATATCCAGTTTTTCAATGCAGCGGATTATGCCTTGCTTTTATCATATGCCCGGGATGTCAGTGACGTTTTCAAAGCAGGGATCAATACCAAGATCATTCACAGAAACGTAGGGAAGTTTGCCAAGGCCTGGGGCTTCGGCTTTGACCTGGGAGGAATACTGCTGTTGGATGAGTGGAGGATAGGGGTGATGCTCAGAGATATCACCACCACCTTTAATGCTTGGTCCCATAATGCAGAAATGGTCAGGGAAATCTATGCAGCAACCAATAATGAAGTGCCCTTAAATACTGTGGAGTTGACCCTGCCAAGAGCTGTCTTTAGCATTTCCCGATCGGTGAATATTCAGGAATTGCTGACTGCCGAAGCAGTGCTGGATTTGGACATGACCTTTGATGGAGAGCGAAATACCTTGATCAGTACCCGTGTCATGAGTATCGACCCTAAGTTGGGTTTGGAGTTTGGGTATAAGAATGTGGCCTATCTTAGGGGAGGGGTCAGCAACTTCCAATACATCAAAGATTTTGACGGACAAAAATCTTTGGCCTTAAAGCCCAGTTTTGGATTGGGGGTATTTCTCAATGAAAAAGCTTATATAGACTATGCGTTGACAGATATAGGTGGTGTTTCTGAAACTCCCTATTCGCATGTTTTTAGCCTAAAGGTCAGCCTTGAACCTTTAGCAGAAGGTTTTAGATTACACAAAGGTTGGGGACAAAACTAAGGATTGCATGAAGAAACTTATACTACTTTTCTTATTGGTGTTTGCCTTTTTTCACCTCAGCAAGGGACAAAGCGAATGGATCAACCATGCCCTTACCTATTATAAGATTCCAACATCCACAGATGGCATTTATCATATAAGTTATACGACTCTCTCAGCTTCTGGAATGAACCTTAATGGCGTTGATCCGAGAACCATTCGGATATATCATAGAGGGCAGGAAGTGGCTATTTATATTGCTGGGGAGCAGGATGGAAGATTCGATCAGGCAGATTATATCCAGTTTATAGGGGAGCGTAACGATGGCAGTTCGGACATTAAGCTGTATCCTGATCCGGACAACATGGCCAACCCAAAGTACAATAACCACAGCGATGCCACCGCTTTCTTTTTGACGGTGACACCGGGTACTTATGGTAAAAGAATGGGAAGGAGAAATGTTGACCCTTCAGCTCCTGAAGCCAATGAATACACCAAGGAGGTCAGTCAGGTTTTTGCTGACCAATATGCTTTGGGCCAAACGTACTCTCTTGGGGTAAGGTTGGGGAAGTATGATGTGGGACAAGGATGGACAGGAAGGGCCATCACTAGAGGGAACTTTGAAGAAGTGGTGTTTAGAGAGTTGGGGACAATGGCGGCAGACTTTGAAGCTTCCTTGGAAATGGGACTTGTAGGCCGTTCTGATGCACCCCATAGGGTGGAAGTTTACGTGGGGCCGAATAGTGACCAATTAAGGCTTTTACAGACAGAAAATTTTCTAGAATTTGAATACAGGGCCATTCAGGCTTCCTTGCAAGCAAGTGATGTGGGTACTGATGGACGTTTTGTGGTTCAGGTCAAGCCTGTCAGTACAGAGGGAAGCAGCGATAATGTGTCCATCAGCTTTGCTACTTTAACCTACAAGACCCTCAAACAAGAGGGAGAGTTTACCTCCAACAAGTTTAGGGTAAAAGCTAGTGAACAGAACATTACTTTTGGAAACATGGAGGCGGAATATTTGGCATATGAGGTGTCTGATATTTATAATCCCATAAGGCTAATTGCCCAGAAGGAGCTAGGAGACCTGACCATTTCAGCCGGAACAGCGGCAAGGGAAAGTGAAATTTTGGTTCAGCAGAGAAGTGCGATCATCGAGCCAAATGTTTTGGAGCGGGTCAAGTTTAGACACCTGATGAACCAAGCCGCCAATTATATCATCTTAACCCATAAAAGCCTAAGACAAGCTACTTCTGTAAATACCGATCCCGTGGCGGCCTATGCCGGTTACCGACACAGCCCGGCAGGGGGAGGCTACGACACCCTGATCGTAACAGCCAATGAACTGTACAACCAGTTCAATTATGGGGAAAAATCACCTCTAGCAGTGAAGGAGTTTTTAAGGCAGTATTCCAGCAAGTTTGCACCCGAGTACCTTTTAATGATGGGCAGGGCTTTTGGAATGTACAATTCCACTAACTCGGGAGGAGTAACCTATTTTTACAGAGATCGCCCAGACTTATTCAGCATACAAGACTTGGTACCCACTTATGGCTATCCTTATAATGACAACCTTTTTGCGGTTGGCTTTGATGAGAATGAGCCTATGCGTAAGGATATTGCCATTGGTAGGGTTCCTGTTCGGACACCCGAGCAGGTAAATGATTACCTCAATAAAGTAAAAGAGAAAGAGGCCCTTGGTGCTTCAGCACCTTGGCAAAAAGATATGGCCCATTTGAGTGGGGGGCTTTCCGCTTTTGAGTTGGAGCGGTATTATAATTTCGTCAAAGGCTTTGAGAATATTGCTGAGAACATTTATTATGGAGCCGATGTAACCACATTTAGAAAGCGGTCCAATGAGCCAGTGGAGCTGATCAATATTTCGGACAAAGTCAATGAAGGGGTCAGCATGATCACTTTCTTTGGGCATGCGGCCACATCGACGACGGATATCGATATTGGCTTTGTAAGCCAAGACGAGCTAGGCTATGACAATAAGGGTAAATATCCCTTTTTGCTCCTGAATGGCTGTGATGCTGGAAATGCTTTTGGGACGGCCTATACCTTTGGGGAGGATTGGATCCTGACACCGGACAGGGGAGCCTCGAATTTCCTGGCCCATGCCAGTATTGGGGTAGATGTGTATTTGAGAAGATATTCTGAATCTTTTTATACCAAATCCTTTGCAGATTCCTCTCTGATCTACCGCCCTATCGGTAAGGTGAAAATAGAAGCAGAAAAATATTTTTACAATAGGTACGGAACTTCAGAGATCAACCAGTCTCACGTTAACCAAATGGTCATGTTGGGAGACCCGGCAGTAAGGATCTTTCCAGCCAAAGAGGCTGATTATGCATTGAGTACTGAGGAGGTTGTTTTTACAGATTTGAATGGAGAGAATATCAACTCACTGACTGACACCATTGATATGGCTTTTGTGGTGAGAAACTTGGGGCGTGTCAATCTGGATACCATTGATTTTAAGGTCAGCAGAACTTTGCCTGATGGCACCGTCATTTCGTTTAAAACTGAAGACTTGGCTCCTGTTTTTTACCGGGATACCATTCATTTTTCGGTGCCCAATGTTGGAATAGTAGCTGCTGGGGATAATGTATTTACCATTGCTGTTAATACCACCAGGGAAGTGCCAGAGTTGACCTATGCCAATAATACCATTGTGGTGAACAAGTTTATCGAATCCAGCGGTACCCAAAACCTCAGCCCGCTCAATTATGCCATTGAGCGAAGATTGGAAGTGGAGATGATCGCTCAGATTCCTGGCAAATCCACGGAAGACAGGACCATTGTTTTTCAATTGGATACTTCCCCTGATTTCAGCAGCGCTTGGCGAAAGGAATCCCGTGTGACAACCCGTAATATTGCCAAGTGGAAGCAAAGTATCGCCGATAAAGTCAACGCCAGTGATTCAGTGACCTTTTATTGGAGGACCAGATTCCTTCAGCAAAAGGAAGGTGAAAGCAAGGATTGGACTAGGAGTAGTTTTACCTATATTCCCAATGGCCCGGAAGGGTGGGTCCAAAGACAGTTTACCCAGCTGGGAGAAAACCATATCCAAAACATGGAAATTGACCAACCTGCTAGGCAATGGAAATACAAAGGTACCCAACTCAATTTGGATGTATACACTTTTGGTTCGCAAGCGGAGGGACTTAGCTATGGGCAGGTGCAGATTCAGCTGGATGGTTCTTCCTATAATCAGGACCTTTTCCAGCGAAGATGTACCAATGGCTCTTTTGGCCTGATGGCTTTTGACCAAAGGAGTTTAGCTCCCTATTTAGTGGTCCCTTTGACAAATTTCGATGTGTTGGATGGGAAAAGCTGTGGAAAAACCCCGCAGATCATTCAGAATATCAGGAACAGTTGGATTACCGGTGAGGGGCAAACCATGCTATTGGACTATATAGATGGATTGAAGGAAGGGGATTATGTGGTGATTTTCTCGGTGGGAGCGGTGACTTTTGAAGACTGGCCAGACGAAGCTTTCCTAAAAATGAAGGAAATAGGAGCCAATGAGGCAACCTTACGGAATATGAAGAATGGAGAGCCTTATATTCTTCTGGGCAGAAAAGGTATGCGGCCTGGGGAAGCCAAGGAAATAGTGGCTGATAAAAACTCCGAAATTCCGACCACTAAACAAGTCATCACTTTTAACACCACAATGGAAGGTTTCTATGATGCAGGAACGGTTTCCACCGATAGGGTGGGGCCAGCATCAGCTTGGGCAGCCTTCTTCAACCAAACGAAAACCATTGAGGAAGCGGAAAATGAAATATTTGCTTTTGATGTAATTGGGGTTACCAAAGAGGGGGCAGAAACGGTTCTTTTTGAAAATGTGGTAGACGGGGAAATCAGATTGGATGAGATCAATGCCATTACTTACCCTTATTTACGACTTAGGTACAGGCTCGAAAACTCAGCATCAAGGCTCCCCGAACAGCTACAGCAGTGGCAAGTGAACTATACCGGTGTGCCGGAAGGGGTGCTGGTCTTAAAGTCCAAGGAGGAAACCTTCAATCTACAGGAAGGGGAAGAAGCCACCGTTCAATTTGAATTTGTCAATATTTCCAATTACAATTTTACGGATTCTTTGACAGTGGAGTGGAGCTTGCAGAACAAGACCAATAACACCCTTGAAAATTACAGTATTAAAATTCCACCGATCAAAGCAGGAGAAAGCCATGTTTTTGAAATTGATTTCAACTCAATGGGCAAGGCCGGAAAAAATTCCTTAAACATCATTGCCAACCCAAGGGAGTTTTTGGAGCAGTCTTATAAAAACAATGTTCTGGACTTGGCCAATTATTTTACCGTTATGGCGGATGACCAGAATCCGGTTTTGGATGTCAATTTTGATGGGACATACATTATGGATGGGGACATTGTTTCCCCCAATGTGTTGGTCACTGCTTTGTTGAAGGATGAAAATGAAGCTTTGTTGAAAAAAGATACCACTGGCGTGGAAGTTTATCTCAAGAAAGACTGCGAAGGCTGTGCTTTCCAAAGGGTTTCATTCAGCAATCCTGCATTAAAGTGGTTTGAAGCCGCGGAAAACTCCGACTTTAAACTAGAATATTTGCCCGGTCCATTGGAAGATGGCATTTATACCTTGCGCATCAATGCCAGCGATGCGTCAGGGAATCAGGCGGGTGAAAAGCCTTACGAGGTAAGCTTTGAGGTGATCAATGAGTCTACGATTACCCATTTTTATCCATATCCCAACCCGTTCAGTACAAGCGTAAGGTTTGTGTTTACCGTTACAGGCATGGAGCCACCAGATCAGGTAAAAGTGCAGATCATGACCGTCACTGGAAAAGTGGTGCGCGAAATTTTGCAGGATGAGCTCGGCCCCATCAAAATTGGGCACAACATTTCGGAATATGCTTGGGATGGCAAAGATGAATTTGGGGATCAACTGGCTAATGGAGTTTATATCTACCGCGTTTTGATCCGTAAGGATGGACAGTTTGTGGAGCACCGTGCCACTGCTGGTGACAAAGCCTTCAAAAAAGGCTACGGGAAAATGTATCTACTGAGATAGTTTAAAAACCCTTCAAAAACAGCTTTAATGGCATATGTCGGGTTAATGTCGGGTGAAATCCGCTCGTTTTTCGGCCAATGGTATAATTAAAAATCTCAATTTGCAATGGTCAACCAACAACTAACAACAATGAAGCAACCTGAACTAGGCAAGGTCATACAGCAAAGACGCTTGTCAAAGGGAATGACCCAGGAAGAACTTGTAGAGCGGTGTAACATCAACGTCCGTACCATTCAGCGTATAGAGGCAGGAGAAGTGACACCACGAGCATATACAGTGAGGACGATCATGGAAGTACTGGAAATCCCGATGTCGATCGAAACAGAAGAAAAGAAGGATAAAAGTATCCCGCCCCTGTTCTCTTATCTAGATAAAAGGCAGCTTTGGTGGGCTGGCCTGACAGGTATAGTTTATTTTATATTGTCCTCTTTTGAGATATTATGGAATATGGCCTTGATGTCAGGAGAAGAAGTTCAACAACCTGAATATTTCGTAATGCTGAAGGTGGCGGTGCTAGTTACATATGCTGGGTTTGCCTATGGTTTTTGGCTGTTAGGGAAACGTACGGGGAACCAAGTATTGCAGTTAGGAGCAGTGTTCTTGATCTTGGTCAATGCGGTATTGATTGGAGTGGATATTTATTATGGGAAAGGGATGGCCTCAGAAGACATTTGGATAGGTGTGTTTGAGGTGGTGGCTTTTGGTATTTCTATGATTCCATTTTCATTGGGCCTGATTATGTCCAAAAAACAACTGGGACAGCCATACTTAGTGGTAGGAGCTTTGGGACTGGTCAATGCCTTTATATTTATTTCTGTGATTTTGGTCTTGATTGGCGTATTGACAGGCGCAGCATTTGATATCGCCTGCATTTACCTGCTCTTTCAGCAAAGTCAAAAACAGAAAGAAGAAAGTTTTGTCGAGGCAGCTGTGCAGTAAGAAAGTTTCGCTTGGTCTTGGTGTAGATTGCATCTACACCTTTTTTATCCTTTGCGCCACAGTGAGTCTTCGTACTTTAAGCTTCCCAATTCGTCCTTCTTCTTTCATACTTTCCCCTTTCCACTTCCAGCACCATCCATCAGTGTTTATCCCATTCATCTGTGGACAATCCAGACTCACTCCAAATCTCCACAATGTGCGAATGTCGCCAGAAATGCGGCGCCATGACAGGTATCCATTGGCATGACCACAAAAAATGATCGGCCTAAAAATGAATGATCAAATTCAGGCCGACCCAACTTGTGCGAAAAGCGAAAAAAATAGTTTATCTAGTATCCTGGATTTTGATTTAATCCAGGGTTGACCTTAAGGCTGCTTTCATGAAAAGGCCAGATATACTGGTGTTGCTTGAAGGTCCTATCTTCAATCTTGAGAGTCACAAGGTTTCCGTTTTCCATTTTGGTATGTCCTAAAGCTGGTTGGTTGAGCACTTCCTCTGCTATTCTCCAACGTATGATGTCATCATAGCGTAGTCCTTCGCCAGCAAACTCTACCCTTCTCTCATTTCTGACCAGTGCGATCCATTCGTCTTGGGTATAGGAGGCATATTCAGGCAGGGTGACATTGGCTTCGGTCATGTCTAGTCCTGCGCGTTCCCGTACCTGGTTGATACAGTCTTTGGCCAGATCATCGATTTCATTCATCATGATTTTGGCCTCTGCATAGGTGAGGAGTACTTCCGCATAACGAAGCAGCCCAAATTCCATGTTACCACTTCGAAAAGCATCGTTGTCCGATACAAACTTCCTGAACCAATATCCCGAACCACTGGCTCTCTGGTTCTCATAAAACATGGGACTGTTCGGGTTATAGATATCGATGGTTTCTCCATAAAACTCATCTCCATGTCCCATAATGGAAGCTTCATACCTTGGATCACGGTTTAGGTTGGGGTCCAGCTCATATTCTGTTTGACTATAGTAAGGACAATCGTCAATAGGCCTACCTTGCAAGGTCCAATAACTGTCCACTAGAGACTTCAATGGGACCACATAGGATTGCCCATCCCCGGTACGGAAGTGGGGCCCCAGGTCTCTAAAAGAGTAAGTGGTGCTTCCACTATGGCTTTCTTGGTCCATATGCATGATGAACTCATTGTTGTTGGAAGCAGCTTCATATTGGAAAAGATCCCTGTATACAGGATGAAGACTGTAATTTTCACTATCCATGATTTCCTTGGCCAGTCTGGCGGCCAGCTCATACCGTTCATTGTATAAGGCGTACCGCATGATAAGCGCTTTCAACGAGAATTTATTAAACATGTATTTGTTCGAAGTGTACTCATCTTCAGGAAGGCTATTGGCGATTTCTTCTCCCAGTGGAAAGATCGTATCCAGAATTTCCTCCTTGGGAGTGGCAGGCTGCCTGGCTTCGTCCAAATCAGCAGGTTGCAGTACAAAAGGAACGTCCCCCCATCGGAAGGTAAGTCTGAAATAATGCCACACACGCAGTCCTTGTAAGATATTGTGGTAGCGGGTACGAACCGCTTCATCTTCCACGTAGGGCTCGTTGATATTGTCAATAAAGTTATTGAGACGGCCCAGGTGTTTCATATGCATGGAATAGTAATACTCTGGTACAGTGGCATTGCTATTCAGGTTACCATTGGCGATGACCTGATGATGGTCACTCGCTATGCGGGAATAGGCATTGTCCGACCTTCCATCCTTTAGATAGAATAATAATCTTCTGTCACTCTGATGGGTAAACATATCCAAGTAACTACTGTAGGTTACCCTTCTCAGGTCTTCCTCGTCATTATAGAACTCCGTAAAGGAGGTCGCTGTAGGGTCGGTTTTGTCCAAGAAGCTTTCACAGCTAAAGGAAAGCAGGGACAATAGGCATATAGTGAAGATATATTTTTTCATAAGGCTAATGCTTTAGAGTACGGTTAGTTTAAGGCCTAAGCTGTAGCTGGCCATTCGGGGGTAGTTGCCATTTCCTCCATTCCTTTCTGGCTCCAAGCCTTCCCATTTGGTGAAGGTAAAAGCATCTTGGGCATTCATATAGACGCGGAGGTTTCTGACACCTTTTAGAGGTCGGGCGATAGTGTAGCCCAACTGTAGGGTCTTGATACGGAAGTAAGAAGCATCACTCAGCCAGACATCACTGAGGACCGCATTGGAGCTTGGTCCCGTCCATACCCTTGGAAAGCGACTGTTGGGAGTTTCCGGCGTCCATCGGTTGTCCATATATTCTTGGCGTGGAGCTCCCAGATCATTGCCGCTGCCATCCATCAGCACAGGATAACCTTCCTGTCCATTGAGTCTTCCCATCCTCTTGCCTACACCTTGTCCCAAGAAGCTGAAATCCCAGTTCTTGTAGCGGAGGTCCAAAGTAACTGAGTAGTTCATATGGGGGAAGGGATCTCCGAGGTTGATCCTGTCTTTGTCATTGATGATCCCATCGCCATTTTGGTCCACATAGCGGATATCTCCTGAAAGGGTATTCGGCAGCTTTGCCTGAGTGGCATCTACTTCTTCTTGGTTCTGAAAATATCCATCACTCTCATAACCATAATAATTGTCCAATGCGATTCCTCTGTACCAGATTTTATCACTGTTTCCTTTAAAGATCAACGTATCGGAATCCGAATAGCCGGCTTTCAAGATTTTGTTATTGTTATCAAATAGAATTCCCCCTACAGAATAACTGAAATCCCCTATTTGGTCACTCCAGTTGGCGGTCAATTCCCAACCCTTGTTTTCTACTTCCCCGATATTTACAGAGGACTCCAGGTAATAGGATCCTGTCAATGGTGGTACAGGAAAATTGGAATAGATCAGGTCTGTAGAATGTTTTTTATAAATATCAGCCGTCAGGGAAAGCCTATTGTCCAGGATGGTCAGGTCAACCCCGATATTTCCCTGTTTTTGTTTTTCCCAAGAGAAACTAGGGTTGGGAACCCGCATGGTCCATCCCCAAGTGTTGACCACTTCTTGCCATAAGTAGGGATCTACATTTTCATTCCCGATCAGCCCATAAGAAACCCTGAATTTCAGGTTATTGATGGCACCGCTGTTTTTGAGGCCGTTCATAAAAGATTCATTATGGACATTCCAGGCCAATGCACCTGATGGGAAGAAGCCCCACCGATGTCCAGGTGCAAATTTGCTGCTCCCATCTTTTCTGGCAGTTACCTCCAAGAGGTAGCGGTTGTCGAAGGAATAGTTTAGCTTGGAGTAAAAGGAAGCTTTGGAGATTTCGCGGTAGTCCGTATAGTTATAATTCATGATTTCTGACCCTGCCACCAAGTAGAGTTTGTCCTGTTCTTCCCGTAAGTCTTTCTCATAGTTGATATTGGCCCTGGCGGTGATCTGGCTGACACTGACTCCTTGGGAAGCCCCTACACTGTTGGCCCAGGTGGTGACAGGCCTTCCATCTCCATCAAAAAACTTGAAAGTTTCCCGCTTGTACTTTTCAGCAGACTTATTGATCATATAGGAGATGTTCCCATTGATATGAAGGTTGTCGTTGATATGATATTTAGGTCTCAGGTTGATCGTGCTGCGGTCATGGAGATAATTTCTGGATCCACCATGGTAGATTCTGGCCACAGGGTTCAGGTCATTGTGCAGGATATAATGCTCCGGTAGGTCAGAATCATAGAATATGCCCTGGGTAGGGTTCATCCTCCAAGCAATCTGGTAAAGACCATGACCATCAGAGTTGGCATGGAGTCTATCCACCTGAAGCCTCCTGGCATAAAAGTCTGCCAACAATACAAACTTATCGGCTATGTTGATATTGGTATTGAATCGGGCGCTGAAGCGGTCCGTTCCTTCCAAGTTGTTAAGGCCATTTTCTTTCAGGTAACCTAGCATCAGGTTAAAAGTACCGACACCGCCTCCTCCGGAGATATTGGAGGAGAAATTATAAGAATGGGCTCTCCTTTCGATCACCTCATCCAGCCAGTCTGTATCCGTGGAGAGACCTTGGGCAGCTTGTGCGATTTCATCCTCCGTGTACAGCAATGATTGGCCTTGGATGTTTCTGGCTTCATTGTTTAGCCTCATATAATCGGCTGCTCCCACAAAGTTGGGCAGGTCTATTGGGTCATTGATGGCTGCCCAAGAGTGTATATCGACTTTAAATTGGCCGGTCGTGCCTCGGTTGGTCTCAATGATGATTACCCCATTGGCACCACGAGATCCATACATGGAGGCCGAAGCTGCATCTTTGAGGACACTGATAGATTTGATTTCATTGGGGTCAATGTCCGTCAGGGATTGCTCCATACCATCTACGATGACCAATGGATCTGCATTTTGCAAAGTACTGATTCCTCTGATGGAGATAGTACCCGGTACACTTCCTGGCAAGTTATTGCCCTGCATCAAGGTTACCCCGGCTAGGGTACCGCTGAAGGCCTCCTCCAATTTATAAATGGGACGGGATTTGGCCCTGTCCATATCCATTTCAGAAATAGAGGACGCGATGTGCTGCTTTTCTACCGTATTATAGCCTAAGACAACCACCTCATCCAGGGCAGTAGCTTCCTGTAGCAAGGTAATGTCAATGTTGTCACGACCTTGGACGGACACTTCCTGCGCTTTGTATCCCAGCATGCTGAAGATCAGGATGGCGTCCTCTTTGGCTTTGATTTTATATTGGCCATCATAATCCGCCACGGTCCCGATGTTGGTTCCTTTTACTAATATGGTTGCGCCGGGAAGCGGTAAGCCTTCTTCATCGTAAATTTTTCCTCCAATAGTAATGTCGTTTAGTTTGTTGTTTTTATTGGGTTTGACCACGATATAGTTCTCCATGATCCCAAAGGTAAAGGGCTGGTCCTTGAAGATTTCCTCAAGCGTTTTGTCCAAGGGACCATCCTTTACATCGATGCTCACCGGTACGGATTGCCGCACTAGCTCATCATTGTAGATAAACCGGAAGCCGGTTTGGCCTTCGATCATCTCCAGTACTTTTTCCAACTTGACCGCATTGGCCTTCAAGGAAATGTTCTGTGAGTGCACACTGGCCGAGACCTGGATACAGAGTGCAAAACATAAAATAAAAGTACATTTCATAACTAAGAGTAGATTTGGAGGAGTAAAAGATAGCCACTGGCCACCTTGTCCAAAGGAGGTTAATTTCATAACTTTACCAATTAGAAGTTGATTAATAGAATTTTAATGTGATGTTAGAATGCCATTGATCGGCTAAACCGACAGTTCTCGCACAACTGTCGGTTGTTTTTTTAAGGTTTGTTTACATAGATGAGTTTATTTTTAATTTCGAATTTTACATTTCCTGATATTTCCAGCATTTGAAGTACCTGACTGAGCTTGGTGTCCATGGTGATCGTCCCACTAAAATGCATGTCCGGCACCTGGGTGCTGCTTGCGACATGAATGTCGTACCAGCGCTCTAACTGCCTTAATATTTCATCCAATGGGGTGCTTTTAAACATGAACACCCCGTCCTTCCATGCAGTCGCTTCTTGGGGGTTGATCTTTCTTTTGGTAAGCTGTTCATCTGAGATCAGCAATTCTCCCGGAGAGACTAGCTTCCGCTGCTTTTGATAAGTGACGGCTATCGATCCTTCCACGAGACTGGTCTGCGTGTACGGTTCATTGGGATAGGCTTTTACATTGAAATGAGTACCCAGCACTTTGATCTCCGTGCCTTTGGCCATGACCACAAATGGCCAGTCCTCCTGCTTTGCCACTTCAAAATAAGCTTCTCCGTTGAGCTCCACCACCCTCTCTTTGTCCAGAAAATTAGGAGGGAAGTGGAGGGAGCTGGCGGAATTAAGCCATACCTTGGTGCCATCGGACAGGACTACCTTATACTTTCCACCCCGGGGAACTTGAATGGTGTGGAAAGCTTTTAACTTATCTGCTTTGGTAGGCTGGGGTTCGAAAATTACTTGCGCCCCATCCTTCGTAATACCCACTCCGTTGGATTGGGTTAGTGATCCTTCGGACGCTTTATCCAGAGATACCTCGCTGCCATCTGGGAAAATCAAATTGGCTTTAGATTCTCCGGGAAGCGCATCATTGGCCAATTGCTGTTCCTCGAAAATAGAAGGGATATCTGGCCTGAACAGGAAAAAACAACTCACCAAAATACCGATCAACAGGCATGCTGCCACATATTGGGGCCACTGCCTTTTTTGGAGAGCGGTTGAGGTAGGGGAGGATATTTTTTGGCGCAAGGATCTAAAAGCCCGCTCACTATCGATAGAGGCCATCATGTCCATGGCCTCGTCAAAACCTTCCTGTCCGTTCATCCTATCATAAAAATCTTGGTTATCGGGATGCTCGGACAGCCAACCCTCTAGCTTGGCACGTTCCTGATCACTCAAAGGCTGCCGAAAGCTTTTAAGAATCAACTGTGTATATTCTTGAATATAAGGGTCGTTTAATGGCATAGAGATGGTTCTTTATTTCCATTACACTTAACTCCTGCATTGGGGTGAAAGCAAGTAAAAAAAAATAGAAAATAATGAAGGCCTAAATAGAAGACCCTATAGGGTGGCTAAAATAACTAGGAAAAGTAAACAGCCAATTGAGGGTGAAACTGCTACAATTGCTCAACCATCATCAAAAGGCAACCCAAAGCTTCAGGGTTCAACTTATGGCGGAGCAGCTTTAAGCCTCTTTGCTTTTGGGTCTTGACGGTATTGACAGATACTCCCAGTTCCTGGGCAATTTCCTGGTTGGTTTTTCCATGGAGGTAGCCCATTCGGGATATTTCCTGACACTTTTCAGGAAGGGAGCTGATGGCAGCATAGAGTTCCGCGATGACCTCGGATTGAATGATTTTGTGAATGATCGTTTGATCATCCCATTCCGATTCGGTCAGTTGTTCCTTGACGCGGTCATGTACTTTCTGATCACGTATAAGATTGAAACACTTGTTTTTGACGGCCTTGTACAGGTAATGTTGGATGGCAAGCCTGTCCTGCCTAAGTAGCAGGTCATTTTGGGACAGCTTAATAAAGACCTCCTGCACCACATCTTCTGACAAGTCTTGGTCCTTCAGGTATTGAAAGGCAAAATAGACCAACTTCCTATGGTAGGCGTAAAAAATTGTTTCCAGGTCCGATAAATTAGCCATTTCTTGGTTTTGGGCCGCTTTATTGATGTGGTTTGCCATGGACAGTTGGTTTTTGTGAGCGGCAGCTTCTCCAATAAGAAGCACCGGTGATCAGTGGGTTAAGGTTTGCACAAAACTTAAATTTAACCCATTGGCTGATATCTAAAACATAGAATAAGATTAATTATTTGTTAATTTGAGTTGATAATTTAATAATTTTGTTTTTAAAATGAGAAATATAAACTGTTTTTTACCAATAAAGGGATTTTTTAAATAAAATATTTGGCAATGATACCTTTGCCCTAATTTTATTGTCACCACTCACTAGACAACCGCCAAGTGATCGATCCCACAGCTAATTCAAGACTATTGCATACGATAACCTGGAATGAATAAGTTCAGGAGTTTATGTGTCAGCAGAAGGTCTCCCCATTCACACCGTCATCCTCCTCCAAACTTCCCACTTCGTCCTTTGTACCCTTCATTCTTGTAGTTTCAGTTCTTCCAGACTGTGAAAGGGACAGGCTATAACGATTTCTCATGCATAAAGTGGGTTGAAGGCTATGTCCTAGTGGTAGATAGGTTTCTCTGTTGTCCCGTCAGTTGAACTGCGGGACGATGAAAATTGAGTCTCTGACTCAGCTATTTCTATTCATTGATTGTCCAGCCAGCTTGCAGATAATTCTTCCAACTTCCCCCTTCCCTCCTCATACTTCCTACTTCTCACTTCCCCCTTAAGAGTGCCTTTATACAGCTAATAGCTTTTAGCTATGACATGTAGCTATTCAATAGAATTTTACTCTTAGTTTTTATTTAAACTTAATCTAAATAATTATACCTTTGCCGCTTCATCACCCAGATTATGAAGCGAAGATTATTGTTGATCATATTCATTTTAATGCCATTGACCATACTGGTAGCACAAGAGCAATCGATGCTGACCATCAAGGGGCGCATCATTGACGGCGACCGGGAGCCTTTGGCTTATGTTACGGTCAGAGCGGCCAACTTTGCCTATGCGCTTTCTGATGAAAAAGGAAACTATGAATTGCGGTTTCGTAAGCCTACTAGCGGAAAACTGGCCTTGTATTTCAGTTTGGTAGGCAAACAGGCGCTTAAAAGAGAAATCGAAATTGGACCAAATACTTATGTTGTTAAGGTAGAAGAGGTTTTGCTTCAGGATCATGACCTCTATATGGACGAGGTGGAAGTGACCGCCCAAAGGGATGAAGAAAATGTGTCCAATTCGGCTTATAAAATCGATAGGACGGCCGTTGAGCAAGCCCGGGCCAACAACCTTTCGGACTTATTGCAGATGGCACCTGGCCAAACCGTCAAAAATCCAATGCTCCACGGCGCCCAGACCATCACCTTCAGGTCTAGTAATATATCCTCTCAAGATGCCCTGAACAATGCTTTCGGCATTGGGATTTTTATCAATGGCAGTCAGTTGACCAAAAATTCAGACATGCAAGGTGTCAACCCCGTCCAAAGAGGAGCTTTCGATTCCTATACCAGTTCACAGTTAAATGGGACTAAATATACACCCAGTGACAATCCTGGTGGAGGCTTTGACCTGAGACAGATTCCCGTGGGCAATGTGGAGAAGGTGGAACTGGTCCAGGGCGTGGCCTCAGCAGAATACGGGGATATTACTGAAGGGGCCATTATCGTGGAAACCATTGCGGGCAAATCACCCTTAAACTTTGCAGTACGTTATGCCGGGGGAAATACCAATGTCTTCGCTAATAAAGGCTTCCAGCTAAATGAAAGAAATTCCCTCTCAGTGGGCCTGGATTACGTCTACAGTAATGCCAATCCTATAGACCGGATGAAGTCCTACAATCAGGTGAACGGAAATGCGCTGTGGACCACTTATATCGGAGCAGGCAAGAAGATCAGAAATAACCTGAGTATGAACTTCAATACCAACCTGGATGATTTCAAGTCGGACCCTGATATTGGATATGCTTTGCGCAACCGCTATCAGCGTAGGGCATTTTCGGTATCCGATAAAATAAGCCTCAATTATTCTACCCTAATATTCGATGGCTTGGAGGCCTCCATCAACTATTCCTATGGAGAAAGTACCTCTGAAACCATACAATTGATCAATAGGGGAGTAACTGGAGTAACGGATGTTACGGAAGAAGGTGTGCATGAAGGTACTTTCACACCAGGTACCTACACCGCTTCCATGCGGGTACATGGCAAACCCATATCGGCAGGTGCCCGACTCAATTTTTCCAAGGAATTCAATACTGGAAAATGGAAGCATGCACTTTCATATGGCTATAATATAAGTTACAGTGCCAATAGGGGAGATGGAAGGGTATTTGATCCTTTTAGGCCCATTTCGGGAGGTTCTTCACCTACCTCAGACCGGCCGTACTCATTTAGGGATGTTCAACCTGAGCTGGTGCAGCAAGGTTTTTATGTTCAGGATGGTATCAAGGGAAAACTACTGGATAAGGATTTAAACCTAAGTTTGGGTGTTAGGGGAGACCTGCAAGTTGGTTATTTTACAGTATCGCCCAGAATCAATGCACGCTATAAACTGGCTGAAAGATGGTCCCTGACAGGAGCATATGGTATTCAGACCAAAGCACCGGGTTTGGCCCACCTCTATCCGGGGCCTAGCTATGAAGATGTAATCCTGCTCAATAGTTTTAACGGAAAGGTCAATGAAAGTCTTTACTTGGCTTATACCCATGTGGAAACATCCAATGCTCAAGGGCTTGAGCCCATGCTTTCCAAAAGACATGAAATTGGGGTCAACTACAAATCCAAAGGTCTCAGCTTGGCATTCACTTATTTTGGGAACCAAAATGCAGGAGGAATTAGCATCGATAAAGTCCCATTGGTTGTGGAGGTATCAGATTATGAAATTACAGGTTACCCAGAGGGAAGTACCCCTGAATATGCAGAAACAGGTGAAACAAAAAAATATGCTTTTAAATCAAACAGAATTACCAACACAAATTATACGGACAGTCGCGGTTTTGAATTGATGGGGGCCATTCCCAAAGTCGATGCCTTAAATGCCAGCTTTAATTTTTGGCTGAGTTATTACAATACCATCAGCTATAGTTTGTCAGATACCTATGATGACAATAAAAACGCTGGCTTTTTTGTAGAATCAGATTATGTATATGTCCTATACCCACCAACTTGGAGGCAGTCTGGACGACTGCAAGGTAGCTTATCGACTAACTACCACCTTTCTTCATTGGGCTTGTTGATAAGCCTTAGGGTAGAGTCCTTCATCTACAATTATACCAGGTCCAAAAGGGAGTCGGATAGGGCCAAAGCATATTTTGACCAAAATCTGGATTATGTCTTCATCCCGGAAAGTGAAAGGAATGACTCGACCTATGATTTATTGGCAAGGGAAGGGGATGATGCGCTCTACAGTGAAAACCCACCTGTAGCCTATTTCAATGCGCACTTGAACCTATCCAAAAACATCAGCAAAAATATACGGTTTACCTTCTTCGCCAACAATTTCTTGAATATCAGACCTGAAGGAAACTACCGCCTGTCCTCGGGAGAGGAATCAAGCTATGGCCCACTTAACCAAGCTCCCTATTTCGGGATGGAATTAAACTTTAAATTTTAAATCATATATCAAAATGAAAAAGTCACTACTACTATTATTGACTGTAATTACCCTGTTCAGTGCCTGTAATCAGGATGATGAACCTATTGTTCAGCCTATTGACCTGACCATTCAGGTGATGGTGGATGAAAGCTTTGGTGGCGACCCTATGGCCAACGCGGAAGTAAAACTTACCAACGTCACGTCCACTCAAACCTTTTCTGCCATTTCAGATGTCGATGGTTTCGTGGAATTTGAAGCATTGCCTTCTGGTACTTATGATGTGGTCGCTACACGTACTTTTAATCAAGAAGAGTTTTCCTCGACATTTGGTTATAGCATAGAGGAGGAAGAGGTAGTATTCAATGCTTCATCTCCCGCCTTGGTGGTGAATGCCCAAACCAGTATGCCGGCCATGATGACCTTGGAGGTGGGTAAAGTAGGCGACCTTCTGATCAAGCAGGTTTATTTTGCAGGTTCAAACACCAGGGAAGGAGCTTCTTTCAGAGACCAGTTTATTGAGATCTATAATAATTCCAATGAAACCATCTTTGTGGATGGACTCTATGTGATGGGGGCGTATGGTAAAAACAGTACAAGAGAATCAGATTATGACCAGCCCAACGGTCAATATGACTGGAGTCAATCTGTGGGGATGAGTGCGGATGGTGATCCAAATAATGACTATTTCTACACCAGATGGCTATATCAAGTACCCGGTGATGGGGATGATTATCCTTTAGAACCAGGTGAAAGCATTGTGATTGCCCAATCGGCGCAAAACCACAAAGCACCATTTACGGATACAGAAGGGGAAACCATTTCAGTACAGAATCCTGCATTGACGGTGGACCTGAGTGGTGCTGAGTTTGAAGTATATGTGGCAGATGTAATCTCCAATCCTATGCCTAGTGATATTGATAATCCAGGTGTGCCGAATATGATTGCCCATTATATTTTTGGAAGGGATTTTCTGTTGGATAACCCTGGCAGGGACAGTTATTTGATTTTCAGAATGGATGGGGACATAAACGACTTACCTACCTATGCTGATCCTACCGATCGTGAAATCACTTCGGAAACGGATGTGAAAATTCAAGTACCTAAAGAGTATATTATTGATGGGGTGGAAATTCAACGAGCTCCGACCAATTTGCTTCCCAAGAAGTTGACCAATGATGTGGATGCGTCCTATACCTATGTACCGGGCGGTTCATTCAGTTCACAATCAGTGATCAGAAAAACAGCTTCCCAAGTAGGGGATAGGGTGATCTTGAAGGATACAAATAATTCATCGGAAGACTTTACTTACCTGGAAATGGCTGCTCCAAAAGGTTTTGCCAATTAAAGAATGAATCAGTACCGGGGAAAGCCCTGAACAGCACTTTCCCCGGTATATTTTAACATACAATGAAAAACACCCTCCGATATTGTCTGTTGCTATTGGCATGGCCCTTAATTTCTCAGCCCCTGATGGCTGAGAAGATGGACAGTGTAGCAGTAGATTCAGTGGATTCGCATTTTCTATCTCCCGCTTTTCAGCTGAAATGGTTGAAATTATCGGCTCTTCCGCTTCATCCCTATTGGGTGCAGGAGGAATTTGGACGCAGTCAGCTTGCCGTAACCCGGCAAAACGACAATTTTATCACGGCCCAGCAAGCGGAACAAGAAAGTGGGATTCATGTTTTCTCCGAAGGAATCCGGAAAGTAAATGGCTTTTGGCTGGAAGGAGGGTTTAGCTATCGCAAGGTTTTCAGTGACAGCGTCGGCTGGAACCTCTCGAGAGAGCTCAGTTCAAATCCCTATTACCTAGGAAATATCAAGAAAGGCAATTGGGACAAGGACTATTTTGACCTATTCCTAAAGGCCGTCAGGCCAATAGCGAATGAAAAACTGTTATTAGGTATAGGTATCGATTATCAATTACAGCAACATGCCCGATACAATGACACCAGGATCCTAATCAACTATTATGACCTTTCCTGGGATGTGCAGTTGGCATACCAGATCGGCCAAGGTCAATATATTGGGCTTACCGCAGGCTTACAGAATAGTGATGAAAAGGGAGGATATAGGTACTATGATGACAATAACGAGAGCTTTGGGGCTGAGGAATATATCGTTTACAACTTGTACGGACTTGGGAGTTTTGACTTGGTAAGAAGATCAAGGTATTACCAAGATTTCCATAGTAAAAGATTTGGGGCGAATTATAGCATTCAAAAAAATCAGTGGAGGATAAATGATGAGTTTACTTATTCCTCTTTCATTTCAAATTATGAACGTCGTAGCTCAGATGGTGGAGAATTAATCATCGAAAATATAGGTGATTATAAACTAAAAACTTACCACAACCGATTTTACGCGGAAAGATCCCAAAGCAACTGGATGCATCAATTGGTGTTATTGACCAAGGTGGAAAGAGGCAAGGACTTTAATAATATCTTCCTTGGGGCCAACTATTTCTATAACGCATTCCGACAGGACCTGATTTATCAGTTGTCAAGCAATCCATCCAGACTAAGCTTTACCGGAAAGTTGGGTGTTGAGCAAGTGTCCAAACAAGACTACAATGCTTCACATGCTTATGATTATACCAATATCGAGATGTGTCTCATGGCAGAGAAGGGTTGGGATAAGGCAGACTGGGTGTATAAACTTAATGTTGGACTTGGTTACAGGCATAACATAAACGCACAAATCGATGTCAATGCCCAATACGAAAATATAGTTTCCCAATCCATCGTCTATCCTGAATGGATTTATGGTAGCGCCGATTATTTAATGCCTATGGTGAAGATGAAGGTGGAGAAATACCTGAAAAAGGTCGGTTTCCAAGGGAGTATAGGCTATAAAACAAGCATAGCCACTCAGGTAAGAAGCATGGAAGCCTCTCTTTATACTCCTGAGGGCCGAAGAGATCATATAAATTTAGGAATTACCATTTTGCATTAGCCATTGCTTGATGGAATCAGGTAATAACGAGCATGCGGGAATTTGATCCTGAACAAACCTATGAAAACACGTCAAAATAAGTCAGTCAATATCATTTTAATCTTAGCCACCCTTTTGTGGTGTGGCTTTATTACTTACCAACGCTGTCAGTACACAGCGGATGAACTGCGGGAAATCTACAGCAAACCTTCTTCTGAATGGCCTTCTCCAAATGTAGATGAAGGCATCGTTTGGGAAGAAATTGCGCCGATTCCCCCTTCTCCCTATAAGGATGTGGACTCACTGCAAACTTTGGTGGATTTGGGTAAAGTATTGTTTTTTGATCCGAGACTAAGTTCTTCGGGACAAATTTCCTGCTCTTCCTGCCATGATCCCCAGCTTTCCTGGAGCAATGGTAGGACCGTGGGAATAGGACATGACCACCAGTTGGGCCAGAGAAATACACCAAGCTTATTTTATACTTGGGCAGGCAAGAGCTTCTTTTGGGATGGCCGGGCAAATAGCTTGGAGGACCAGGCGAAGCAACCAGTGGCCAATCCAGTGGAAATGCACCAAGGTTTGGATGACCTCCCTGCCAAACTGGATCAAATACCGGGCTACCATCCTTATTTTGAAGAGGCATTTGGAGATGGTCAAATTACGGTGGACCGGATTGCTTCTGCCTTGGCTTACTTTCAGCGTACGTTAGAAGGGAGAACCAGTGATTTGGATAAGTTCCTGAAAGGAAAAAAAGACGCCATAAGTGATGAGACGCTAAGGGGGCTCCACCTGTTTAGAACCAAGGCGAGGTGCATGAACTGCCATAATGGCCCTTTTCTTACGGACAATAAATTCCACAATTTGGGCCTTCATTATTTTGGCAGGAAGTATGAAGATCTGGGAAGGTATAATATCACAAAGGACACGGCGGATGTGGGTAAGTTCAAGACCCCTACTTTAAGAGAAGTCATGCGCACAGGTCCATGGATGCACAATGGCCTTTTTCATAGTATGGAAGGCATCATGAACATGTATGATCATGGTATGGCCAGGCCAAAACCCAGACCCGAATTCAAAGATGATCCGCTTTGGCCAACTACCTCAGAAATATTGAAGCCTCTGGGTTTGACGCAAGAGGAAAAGGAAGACTTGATGGCTTTTCTGCAATCTATGACGACCACTATCTACCGCATGCCAAGGCCAGAGCTCCCGCAATAAGTTAAAGGAATTAAACCCGCATTATGCATTAACCTATCTACGCTGCGGACAAGTATTGCTACCTGAAACTACTTCAAAATCAGTCGTTTAGCTGCTGTTTTCGGCCCTACCAGGTGGTAGGCAGATTCACCATCCGCCGCGGCGGATGATTCAGTCTCCAAAGAGCCTGATTTTCTTGTAGTTTCAGTTCTTCCCGACAGTGAAAGGGACAGGCTATAACGATTTCTCATGCATAAAGTGGGTTGAAGGCTATGTCCTAGTGGTAGATAGGTTTCTCACTTCCAGCTTCAATCTACCTCCTTCGTTCTTCCCTACTTCAATCTTCTCCGCCGTCAAAGCCAGTTTTTTTCTTTAAAAACTTCCGGATGATATAGATCACGAAACCTAGGATTAGGGCCACTAGCGCACCCCAAAAAGAAAAGAATTTATCCCAAAAAATTTCCCCGGCTCTTTTTAACCTTTCCTGCCACTGAAACCCTTTATCCACTTCAACTAAGACACTTAAGTTTTCAGTGGTTTTGGGAACAGGTGTGCCTTCGCAGTTGGGGTTGTCATAAAGTTCTATTTCTGCGCGGACATTAAAAGTTCCTTCCCGAAGGGCCGTTAAAGTAAAAATCACTTTAGATCCACTGGGGTCAATCCTGATACATCCCTTTTCTAAGGGGCTAATCTCAAAATCCGGTGCAATCGGCTTTACCCTGGCATACTGCCCGATCCTGGCAGGAAAGTCTTCTGTATCCACAGCCGTTCCTGGTGCGGGATTATATTCGGCATTTTTATCTCCAATCCATATCACCAAGCTGGCTCTTTCATGTAGCTTGATTTTTTCGGTTACAGCAAGGACAGCCCTATAATCTTCTAGGGCAATATCAGGCTCAGTGTCATTTTCAGATGTAGGCAATTCTATAGGTTCGGCAGTAGCAGGAGAGCTTGGCTGCTGGTTGTTTTTCTCTGTTGTATTTTCATCATCGATAGGTACAGGATCAGCGTCAGCCTGACTTTCACTAGGATATTCCTCTAGAGGTCCAGCGTTGGTGGTTTCTTCGCTGGTTTTCGACACGCAACCAAAAGACATTGCCATCACTCCAATGACCAATAGGGTCCTAAAAGCTAATTGGGGGATCCGTGAAATTTCCTTAAAACAAATCATGTCCAATAACGTAAAAATGTTGGCCAGTCGAGTACTGGTCTTACATACTTATAAATATACATAAAATAAAGATTATAAGGAGGTTGATAGGATCTACTTTACCTGAGAGTTATTCAGGATGTATTCTTCGAAATGAAGGTTTTGATCCTACAGCTGTTCCACGTCTCTATCCTAGCAGTAATTAGGAATGCACATGAACATGAGTCTGCTTGGCGGCAGATAGGCCTTCTGGCTCTAACTCACAGAATCACTCATCACTAAACTTCTTTCTTCCAGCACCTGTTGTCTCGATCCCGCCGCGGAGGATGGGACGATTAAAATTGAGTCTCTGACTCTCTACTCCATAGTTATTTAAATCCATTCAGACTTTGTTATCCCAGTTAGCCAGCCAATTTAGATCGTTTCGATCTTCTCTTGTGTCCTTACTTTCCCATTCTCTCGTCTAGTATTAGATGGCATCAAGAATTGGAATGGAGTCTATGGCTACAGCAAATCTGACCAGCATATTGTTTAGCCAAACTTGAGTTCATAAATCCATTAGCCCAAAACATGTTGGGCCAAGACCTTTTGTACATCGTAAACATTGACGGATTTGTTGAATTTTTTTGAGATGGAGGGAACCTGTTCACTAGATATCCAAATTTTCAATTCAGCATCCAAATCAAAGGTTCCTGACGTTTCAATACTAAACCGACTAATACTTTTATAGGTGATAGACATATATTCCACTTTTTTTCCTGTCAAACCTTGTTTGTCCACTAAGATTAAACGCTTATTGGTAAATATGAAGGTGTCTCTGATCAACTTGAAGCCGATTTCTATTTCTTCATTATTTACTAAAAGCTGACCATAATCCTTGTTTAATTTTTCTAGATCAACGGCTCCAGCGTTGCCGAGCAATGATGAAAATAATCCCATTTGATTCTTGTTAAAAATTGATGATAAAAATTCCTTAAACCTAATGATAACTACAAGCCTGCACAATACCAACCTAGTGTATTTTTACCATCCCCCCCAAAAACAAAAAAGCCTCGGCTTAGACGAGGTCTTCATGGATAATGTTTTTGCTACTTGAATTACAGATTCCCAGGATAGGAGGGTGCAGTGGCATACTCCACCCAGTCGAGGACATCAGAATAATGCAAATATTCGTAGTTTGGGATTTCAAACCACATCACCATTTAATAGCTATAATATTCATTAAACGCTTTAAAGTTTGAATTTACAAAATCGCCCCGTATTACGTATATTAATTGTTTTGGAGCGGATTTATTCCGTCAAAGTCAAAACAGTTCTTCCTTTTAATTTACCCTTCAACATTAACTCAATTTTTTGTTTCAAATTCTCAAGTTTAATTTCATTACAAGTATAGTCTAATTGTTCTGGCTTCCATTCTTGTGCCAATTTATTCCACACTGTAGCTCTGTATTTCATAGGATAATTTTGTGAATCTATACCAATAAGTGTTACACCTCTCAGGATAAATGGAAAAACTGTTAAATCAATTTTCGGAGATGCAACATTACCACAGCAAGTTACAACTCCCATTGAACTTGTTGATTTAATTATATTTTCAAGAATTACCCCTCCAACTGTGTCAATTGCTCCTGCAAATAAGGGTTTTAACAAGGGTTTTTTATCAAAATTTTCAATCTCATTACGTAATATCACCTCTTTTGCACCTAAGGTTAAGAGGTATTCCCGCTCTTCCTCTTTGCCGGTAATTGCAACAACAGAATACCCCAACTTACTTAATATGGCAACACTTAATGCTCCAACACCGCCTGTGGCTCCTGAAACAGCTATCTTTCCATCTTCTGGTTTTATCAAACTAGTAAGCCTTAAAACTGACATACCGGTTGTCAATCCCGCAGTTCCGTATATCATTGCTTCTTTCATGGTCAACTTTTTAGGCAATTTTACAGCCCAATCAGAAGGAACCTGAATGTACTCTGCAAATCCGCCATCAGTATTCATTCCTAAATCATAACTTGTAACAATTACCTTATCTCCAGAATTAAAATTATCGCTATTCGATTTTTCAATTATTCCGACTGCATCAATACCTGGTGTATGAGGGTAATTTCTTGTTACGGCTTTATTACCTGACGCTGACAATGCATCTTTATAATTCAGTGAGCTATAATAAACTTTTACTAAAATCTCATGCTTGTTTAATTTACTAAATTCCATTTCTTTAATAGAACTAGTATATTTATGATCATTCTCTTCAACTCTGAACGCTTTAAATGTAGTTTTACTTTGGTTCATAACTGTCTGTTATTTTATTAAGTCTTATGCAAATAACAGTGAAAAACATTTGAATACCAATAACTTACAAATAGTATGCATACGAACATTTATTTCCGTTTTTAGTTATTTCAAGGCATGAATAGAAAAAAAATGAAAAAAAGTTATTGTCCGATTGATACGTTTATCAATACTGTTAAAGGTAAACGGAAAGGAACTATTATCTTACACCTTTTTCAAGGAGATAAACGCTATAATGAATTGGTAAAACTGCTAACTGATATTAGTGAACGTATGCTTACCAAACAGCTTAAAGAATTGGAATCTGATGGTTTAATAGTTCGAACCGTTTTCCCCGAAGTCCCACCACGAGTAGAATATAGTTTAACAGAATTAGGAAAAGAAATTCATCCAATACTTAAAAGCATGTTTAAGGGAGGAATTCTTTTTGAAAAATCTATTGAGGGTTTTCAATATTAAAATTTAACATTATTGTAACAGGAAGATGCTATTTTACAATATGAAACTCACTAATGGTAATTTGTGGCCTATGGCATTTTGAAACTTGAAGGCTTCCCTTTCTTTGTCCGGGTTAAAATTAGACAGACAAGGCTTATCCTGCAATGGATCCAATATCCTTGGCAATCTTTATGTTTCAAACTGCTCTTCCCTCCTCAGGTTTTCACCTCTTGGAGTAGATTGGATCTACACCTTCATATCTTTTGTCTCCATATAGTATCAAAAAGCTCATAAGGGAATACAAATTCCCAGTTAAGTTGGGAGATACGACCTGTTGACGCTGAGGGTTACTTAAAGGGTGAAAAATAGTTAATCCATAGCTTAATGCCCGGGTATAATACATGCAAATCCTCCTTTTGGTCCTTTTTGCATAAATAATGACAGCAAGCATTATTCGCCGTAGTGGGCTTAACAAACCTGTTTTTCTTTTTGTATATTGATTACTGAAATCAACCAGCTACAACTATGGATCAATACATTTTATGGGCAATATTATTTTTCATCCCCTTAGGTGTAGTTGCTCAAGCTGATAATAACCATCGTTCATTTGTTGAGAATTTTGAGGATGCTGATTTAAATTATTTTAGGTATGGTTCTACCGGTAACAAAGCCAGTTTTAAATACGAAGTAGGCGTGAATTCTCCATCTGAGCCGGGTACTAAAATTCTTTCCTTTAAAATAGATCCGGAGGATAAGGCAGGTGCTGGACGCGGACCTGAGATTATCTCAAAAAATTTTACGCATTTTGGCACCTATTCAGCGCGGTTGAAAGTTCCAAATGTGAGAGATATTCAGCCGAATGTCGGAGCAGTAGTAGGCTATTTTACTTATCATGATGATAGTTTGGCCGGACTAAGTGAAATTGACTTTGAATGGCTCCCTGCTGACCCTACTGTTGTTTATATTGGTACCTGGACTGGTGGGCAATCCGGTGAGTTGTTACGAATTGGCAGAACCATCAATCTTGCCAAAGGAATAATCTATGAAACGACCTTTAGAAAAGGTCATGCAGGTAAACGTATAGCATTAATAGGTAAACAAAACCAGCCTGAGACCATTATGGCTATACCGGATTATGACGCTTCATCTACATTTTATACCTACGGTTTTGATTGGTTTGAGGATCGAATCAGATGGTGGATGATTCATCCTGACAGTGGTGAAAAGGTAATATTGTGGGATTACAAAGGATCCAAAAAGGGCATACCACAACACCGAACGCATTACCGAATTAATTTTTGGCATACTGATGATTGGCCAGTTGAAACGAATCCCCTTTCAATTGAAAAACCCTTGCAACCTTACGAAATGGAGGTAGACTGGATGTCCTATGATCCTTTTAAAAGTAATTTGGAGTAGTTAACCCCAATTTTATGGGAACCAGTTTATCCAGTCCCAATCCTTTTAATAAGCATGCTATCATAATCCCCTGTGGCTGCTAGGCATCAGACAGGCAGAGAAGCTATCTCACCTATAGATGAAGAAATGAACCACTTGCTGTACATAAACCTCAAACCCCATACTTCCGACTTCCCTCTACCTCTCTCTTTTCCATATCTAGGGGATGCATTAGGGATACCTTACCTTCATGTAAATGGTTTATTTAGATCATTTATTGAAATAATAAAACAAAAATCATGGCAATAATGGCAGGCAGACCTTGCTTTAAAAATATACTTTTACTAGCAGTGGCGGCGCCATAAATTGCGGCGATAATTACACAGGCAAGAAAAAATAAAGCAACATTTTTTGCCCAGAATGTATTTTCAATAAGCAATGCCCAAATTAATCCAGCTGATAAAAAACCATTATAAAGGCCTTGATTGGCAGCTAATATTCTGGTTGGTTTAAATAACTCTGATGGAATGGATTTAAAAGTAGCTTTTCCTTTAGTTTCCCATGCAAACATTTCAATATATAAAATATATAAATGCTCAATGGCAACTATGGCTATTAGTATTTTGCTAATTACTATCATATACACTAATCTTCAATATCCTGTATTTTTACTAAAGGCAACTAACTATTTCATTTAGGCTTACCTTAATAAGGTAATGGTTTTAGCTTGGTTTTATGCTTATTAAATTACCGAAGCAATAAAGCAACACAAATTCCCCAAGCCTGAAAAACACTCGCAATTTAGTTTATTGTCCATCAAGCCCTTCACCAATAAAGCCAGGATTTCTAAGATATTAGCCAAGAGTAATATTCCCACCACGGATATCTCACCTCTAGGTGTAGATGGCATGCTTCGCCTGTTGATAAGGAATACTCGTCTCGAGAATAATTTAAGTAAGTGCAGAAGGCTGCCAGAAATGCGGGCCAGCGGTGGGCTTGCGGTCAGAAGCTTTATTTCTGGCTTGACTTTTTTGTTACTTTTTGTGTCTAAGACAAAAAGTAAGTATACCGGCTATGTTGTTGCCCACGCCATGTTCTGACTGCACTCACACCTCAATATCTTCTTGAATATTGATATGTATCATTCAAATCTAAAAATATTATGCACTTTATGGAATTACAAATTCCAAGGATAGTAGGGGGGAGTGGCACACTTCACCTAGTCGGGGGGATGAGACTCCCCTTTATTTAATCATTTGTGATGCTTTTTTCTCTTCAAAGGCATCCATCACTATCTTTTCCAATTCTTTAAACTTTACACTTAAAATGGTTGAGGTAATGGATAAAGGGGTTTTGTAAGTTCTTAGGTTAGATTTCAATAGCCACCTTTTAAATCCATTTTCAGCCTTGTTTACATACTTCTGTGGTTGGAAAGTGTAGATCAACAGCCAACTTGTTTTTTTAAATGAATGCGTCTGAATTTCTTTGATATCTTCCCACTCAATCAGTCCAATACTTGATAAGTTGGAATGGTCAATTATTCCGATTTCATTGATTTCTATACCCGAATTTTTTGAAAGTAATTTCCACGGAACTATCACGGCAATAGTTCCAAAGAAAAGAATTGACAGAACCCCGATTGTTTTATTCATGGTTTCACTACTAAACATTAACGAGGTTAGTCCTTTTTCATCAAGCAAAGTCATAACTCCTATGGCAACGAAGCAAAGTGAACCGACAAAAACTAGAACAATTTTCAACTTGCTATAAGGTATTTTTACTTCCTGAGTCATGCTATGTCATTTAAGTTCTGCCACTCGTTATAAGTTGGACCTCCAAGGATAGAGTTATTCTTTACAGAAATAATAAATTCCCAGGATATTAAGGAGATCGGAATAATTCACCCAGTAGGGGAGAGGTGTTCAATTAGACTAAACCCATTAAATCTATTATAAATTGCTTCAATTTAAAATCACGAATAATCATCAATAGAATCTTCTCCATCCCATTCTCTTCCAAGTGCTAGATTAAACTGCTTTTGAGCTCCAATTAATTCAAAGAAGGTGCCGATACTTTCATGGATAAAATTATTCCCAACGATATATACCTTTGCCAGTGCATAGGGTTTTATGCCAGTGCCATTTGTTAAAACAAAAAGCTCGTTGTTAGTATTATTGATTTCTGCCGAGTCAACTATCGATTCTCCATATTTATTTTTAGAAAATACACTTCCCTTTGCCAATCTTTGCGCATAATCTAGTAATCCATTCTCATTGATTGAAGCAGGACAGTTAGGGAATTCATTTGGCGTTTTCCAGTTTTTTTGCTGAGCATTGGGTGTTTTTGATGTAATTATAAGTTCTTCCACATTTGATAAATCATTTTTCGGATTTATCTTCTGATATACCCATTCACCTAATTGGCCACTTTTTGAAACTTTCCCTTCTTTTGCCCAGTTCAGTAAATTGTTTTTTGCGTTCTCTGCTTCTTCTTTGGTGACTGTCCTCATCCAAGAGAAATTTTGGTCAAGATTACCATTAAGAGGCTTATTGGGATTGGAAAGAAAATTCTCAATACTGCCATAGTTGAAAATTATTCTGGACAAGGTGATAGGGTTTAGTAGTATATTTTCTAGCCTTGTTATCCATCTCAAGTTTTCTGGTCTATTGTTTCGCTTATTGGTATCAATATGATCTATTACGTGAGATTCTGATGGTTGAACTCCATTGAAAGCGGTCGCCACAATTCTATGCACCGTTTCAGATGAATGATACATATAACCTTTTTGTTTATCGACCTTTCCAAAAGTCCATTTTTCGTCCAGAGGTCTTTTTCTTTTACCAGATTTTTGAAGTCTACAAATGGCACCATTATCCCTTACCCGATAGACTTCTTCTCGATATTCACAGGATTTCTCAATTTCAAACTTGTCAATCAAATCGTTTTTCACTGTCTAGTTGGTGGATTTGGATGATTTTTTCTTTTTACTCTTTATCATTTTTTTAACTTCATACACAGTATATGGAGGGTTCCTGCGATGCATTATTGCATGGCAATTAGGACAAACTGGTATCAAATCTCTTACAGGATCGAGTTGATATTCTTTTCCTATACTAGCAATTGGTCTAAGATGATGGACATGGATAAAATCTTTAAAATCACTACCGTAATTATCTTCAAAATTAAACTCACATACAATACAAGAGTAACCATGATGTTTTAAACATGATTTTCGCGCTCCACTATTCCTTTCATATGAATTTACAAGAATACGTTTAGAACTTCCCTCAGCATATATGCTGTTTTCTGTCAGTTCTTCAGGAATATTTTGATCACTTGAATGCGTAATAAGTTCAGTATTATGATACCCATATTCCTTCAACCTTTGACTAGCAACGCATAATTCTTCAGGGGTAAACAGTTCTCTCCAGGGCTCCCTGAGTACCAGGGCCTCCAATGAAATATCAAGCCTGCCTTCATTGACCAAAGTAATAAACCCTTTGGTTGGCGGTTTATTAATGGCTTTAGGATCAAGCCATGATTTGGCAGCTTTTAACCCACCATCTTTCCTGATTTTTTGCAAGAAACGAGTGGCATTATATCCGCAATATTTTTTTGCCGCTTCATAAATTTCAAATGCCTTGTCATTAAATTTACTTTCCAAATTATCATCCATGGCAAAAAGTGTTTTGTAAAAAAGAAAAGATAAAATTAAACTGTTTTATCACTTTTAGGAGTCATTCTGCTTATTCTATCTCGATACCAGTTGAAAATAATCAGTAATTGTAGAACTATTATCCCTGCTAAGGCGCATTTTAAGGGAAATGGATAAAACAACTGAAAGATGATAGGTATAAAAAATATCCCTATCGTAATTAAACTCCCAGAAATGCTACTGGTATAGATTAATTGTTCACTCTCTTCATCCAAAACATCGAAATGCATAATCAGAAAAGTATTCAACAACCATACTGGCGTAGAGATGGAAGTCGCTAACAATATTAATTTGACTGTTTCAAGTTCCAAAAACAAAGGTCTATTAAAGGCATAAATCATCAATATCCCTGAACCTAATGTAGAAACCAAAAGGATGATAATTGTCATCGCTGCGGGAAGCTTGATATTCCCTAATTCGAATGGCATAGTGATTTTTTTTATTTATTATCTAATTTATTTTTCTCTTCTACTAGTTGGCTAAATCGATCACTTTTAATGTGCCACTCAAATAAATCTGCAAGTCTTTTTTGAAGATTATTATGCTTATCCTCTGAATTTATTTTATAACCTTTCTCCACTAGTTTAAAGAAAAATTCTCTTACTGGATCTGGGCCCATTCCTTCAATTAAATTAAGTGGTAAGTTTTTAATTAGACCATAATCAAGAAAATAACTTAAATTGGATTCTGTCCCATTGATATTTTGCTTTAAATCAATTGTTCCATCACTCCACCAGACTTTACCAGCGTCAAAAAAAGAGTTGTAATAAATCATGGCTTGTTCATGATTGGAAAGTTGTACTCGTAATGTCTTTACATATGAATACCTTTTTGAATATTCAACTTCCTTATTTTTGTCCTTAAAACCTGAATCTACAACAGGTAATTTGATGGTTTGATATATATGTCTGAAATAATGCCCCAATTTTGAAACATGTCCGTCAAATGGAAAAAAGTCCATTTCAAACTTAATTTTTTCTTTTCCAATCTTAAGGTTAAACTTTTGCCATTCATTATTCTTTTTGGAAGAATATTTTTTTTGACATTTTTGCAATTCTTTTATGATTGATGAAATAATTTTTTCCTCAAATTCACCTAAGTAATAATTAAGTCCTCTATTTGAGATTTCCCCAACCCCGAAGAAAAAAATGGTGTAGGCAAGTTTAGTTTGATCATTAATTGAAATATTCTTGATTTTATATTTATTTATTATAGCATTACAGACCTTATAAATAACGTTAAATTCTTGGTACATTTTGACAAAGGCTTTCCTGCCAGAATGCTTCCCTGATATTTTAATTTCCTGCACATTCTCTCTATGTAAGCGGACCATTTCGTAGAATTTATTTTCAAAGCGCTCTAGTTTTATATCCTTCCTAGTTTGCTCATTAGCCTCATATTGTATGTAAAAAGCTAAAAAGGTAAAAAAAACTCCAAGGAAACCTATAAAAGGGGCAGTTGTTCCTCCAATGGTATCTCCAATTGCTCCTGAATCCGAAAACTCCAAACCGGTAATTGTAGGTAATGTTAAGAGGTATGGAATAAACATTAAAATTATTCCAAACGAAAAAATTCCAATAAGATATGGACTTAATGTTTTCCAGTTCATGGTTTAAAGTCTTAATAACCTTTTATATAATACTAATACCGTTGATTTTATAGTAAATAGATAATAAATAGAATAGATTGTTGATTTAATATTTGTTCAAATTATCATAAACTTTACTACTCTCATTTCCCAGAACTAACTCCCTAAAATACTCTCTTGTCTCTTTATCGGTACAATAGATATAGCAGCCTTTCATTCCTCTTGTCATGAGGGTACGGTAAGTGTTTTTAATTATAGATCTTAATAGAGGTTTAGCTTCATCAGGATTTTCTTTCATTAATTTCTTCCAACCGTAAACGGTTCTGTCATCTGAAGCCCTTTTAGAAGGATCAACCAGTACTTCCCCATTGCGCACGATTAAATCATTCCCTATAATGACACCTATATAATCCACTTCTAGTCCTTGAGCGGTATGGATACAGCCAATTTCCGTTACTGAATTGGGGTCAATGATCCACTTCCCGCCATAATCAGTCATATTCCATTGCATATCAAACCCGAACTCTTCCACACCGAAATCATACTGGCTTTTATCCTTTTTACTCTTCCACGGCCAACAATACCCTGCTACCATTCGGGCTTTATTGTTGATGGTATTCTTTTGATAAATCAATTCTTGCAATTCCTTAGGATCGTCAAATACTCTAAAGTCATATTCGTAATCCAGTTGATTCAGATCATAGTTAGCAGTTTCCCTGATTTGGAGCACATGATCTAGCCAAGCTAAATATCCATCTGATCCATTACATCGAAATTGAGAGGCCAACTTCAGTTTATGCACCTTTATGCCCAATGCTTTGGCAAAACTTTCGATTAAGAGTGACTCACCATAATCCTCTATATGCACTCGCTGGTCTTCATCGATAAAGAACACAGAGGATAAGGATGTTTGCAAAATTTCCTTGATTTGATTATCTCCGCGTCTAAGAAATCCAGTTTTCTCTGTCAAGCGATGAGCCTCATCTACTATCAAAGTCTGAATGCAGTTTTTAGGAGTATTGATAAAAGTGCCAGAACCCACAAAAAGACTTTTTAGTACGGCTTTTTTATGCTCTTTGGTCAACTTTTCAAAGTACACATCCCTCGGTGCGCTGGTTTTGGTGACATACTGGGCCATTTTACCATTTCGGTTAAGCTCTACCAATAAGTTAATGGCTACGACAGATTTCCCCGTACCTGGTCCCCCTTCCACGATCAGTACATTCTTGTTTTTTTCATGTGACTGCTTGGCTAGGCTTAAGGCGGTTTCATAAACCACCTTCTGGTCATCGATCATGATAAACTCACGATTACCGTTAAGCATATTTTTAAGGCTGTCAGCGAGACTCTTGGTAGGGCGGATCTTACCATTTTCGATCCTAAACATAATTTGGCTGCGATCCCCTTGCCGTATATAACGCTTTATAAATTCCCTCAGTTTGATAGCTTCAGACTTAAGGAAAGCAGGGGCCTTATCTAAGTAATAAGCATAAAATTCATTTTTAATGATATCATCCTGAGGGTAGTTGTGAAGATAAGCACAGGGATATAGGTTAATGGATTCTTCTTCCACAGTAGCATTAAAGGATTGTAACAGTGCCGCATAAGACCAAGCCTGATAGGAAGGGTGGCTGGTTTCGGACTCTCCATGCTCAAATCGAGTCTTTACCAATCCGTCTTTTTCTGTCAGCTGAGCTGAATCCCATTGCTTCAGCTCAACAATGATGACATTTTCCTTGTCCCCTTCTGTACCCGTAATAATGAAATCGACCCGTTTGGAGGTTTGGGGAATATGGTATTCTATAGATATACCACTATCTCTCGGGATGGAGGGATCATTCAAAACCCTATCCATATAACTCAGTGAATTCTTAAAAGACATCACTTCATTTTTGGCGACTTGTTTTCCTGTTACGGTAAAAATGGCCCCAGAGATAATGTTCTCTATATCATTGGTAAGGATGTCGTTACAAAAATCTTCCTTAGTCTTATTATAAACAATCATAAGTCAGTATACTTGGTTGCCGTCCCCTTTGCTTTATCTACAGGGTACTTGGCCTCATTCTTCGCTATTTTATCCAATATGATTTCTTTGATGTCAAGCCCGTGCTTTTCTGCCAGTAAAAAACAGAAACTCAGCACATCAGCCAATTCTTCTTTTAGTCGTTCTTGATCCACTTCCTCATTTCCTTTCCATAAAAAAAGCTCAAGAAGCTCGCCGGCTTCTATATTGATTGCTGCAGCTAGGTCTTTGGAATTGTGAAACTGTTTCCAGTCTCTCTCATCTCGAAATTTCAATAGAGCTTGGGTAATTTTTTTGTTTTCAGACATTGAAAATTGGAATCATACTATTTTGCGTTAATATCAAAAATACAAAGACTGAACGGTATTATTCAGTCTTTGCACGATAATTCTATATTGATTCAAATCTAGTTAGTATTTTCAATTATTTTGGAAATAGCTTTTTTCCAAGAAGAATGTTCATTTTCAGGATCATGGACGACTCGATCTACGTAAAGCTTTCCGTTAATAATGGCTTGTTTGTCTAATTTAATCAAGTTGATATAATTATCTCTTGGGAAAAAATAGGTTGCATTACCTCTACGGATAGATTCCACAAGCACCTTATTGTGGCCATTAAATCCAAAAACCAAATATCCAGCAAAACCATCATTTCCTGCTCCTAAAAACTCTGGTTCGAATTCATCAATGTAATCTAATCGTTCTTTAAAATCCTTGACTTCTGTTTCATTGCCGTCTAGGAATTTATGGGTTGATGCCTCGATTTTAATTTTCAGGTCATCAGTAACTGTTCCTGGAGGTAAAATATTAAAGTCAAATCTCTTCTCTGGAGGAATGGGATATTTATAATCCTTATCCAAGATTTCAAATATTTTAAATATTTGGGTAAAAAGATTTATGACAAAAGTGTTTTTTAGATCTTCCTTATCCGTCTTAAGAAAAGTCAATTTTGGAGAAATCACAAATTTCACTCCATCCTCTCTCTCAAAAAATTCAAACTCAAATTTGGGCTGAAGCTGCAAAACTTTTTCCCATACATGGAAATCCCTATCAAATTCCACTCTTACTCCATCTTTTCGTATGTATTTTATGTGCCTTGTTATTGTGGTTTTTGCCTCAGGTACCTTTCTTATCCATTTGCCCTGGATATTTTCTCTTGCTTTTCCGCTTACTGGCTTCGCAATAAATTTTTCTCCATTTTTAAAATCTTTTGGCAAACCAAATCTATTAAGTAGTGGAGAAGCATTGTACTCAGCAAATTCTACACATACATAAAAATGGTCTCCTTCGTCAATCAAATAATCCAAATATTTAATTGAACTTTTAACTCTATTCTTCTTCATATTTTACTAAAAACTTTGGTTTCAATCTTAGGTTTATTTTAAAAGACATTCAGCATTTTAACTATTCTTTTTCACTATCTTAAATAGAAAGCCCTAACCTAAAATGAAACTTTTAAAAATAAAATACCCCATCTAGGGTATTTTTCACCTGCTTCAAAACACCTATCTTGAAAAGTTTAATATTCCCAGCACTGTTCTATTAATGGAAAAACACCTATTCCTACTATACCTGACATTTTTTTTGCATTAGCTCTGGCATATGGTCAGAAGGTATATGTTACCAAAACAGGCACCAAATACCACCAATCATCCTGCAAATATTTGAAGTATAATGCTATAAGCCACCAACCCTCAGAGGCCAAAAAGAAAGATTATACTGCTTGAAGTGTGTGCAAGCCTAGTTCAGTTGTGACAAGTAATAAGACAGGTATCCCAACTAAAGTGGCAAGTGAAACAAATAATGTAACTCTGGCCAAAGCCAGTACAACAAGACCATCACCCCAACCAAGGGCTACTTCTGTTCGCTGTTCTGGTATGACCAAAGCAGGAAGCAGATGTATAAAATGACCAAAAGTGCCAATGGAAATTGTTATCAACATGGAGGGTAATTAATAGGTTGTCAGTTGACCTAATAATCAATTTGTCATTTTAGCAAAACAATCCGGAAATGGGAATTACAAATTCCCAGGATATATGGGCGAAGTGGCATACTTCACCTAGTCGAGGCTTGTGCGAATTGCAATTGTGTATGGCTTTTAGCGTTGGCTTTTCGTTCATATTTTCTTAATAAATTTTTCTTCTCCTAAGTCTATTAGTTCAAAATCAACATCCTGTGTACAGGCATTAAAAGTATCTTCAGATTGGTGGAATGAAGAAAACACTATTGATTGAGTATCTCCATAATTTCCCAAACGTTTCAACAAGAATTGAAGGTCATTATCACCTGCTTCTTGTTGTCCTGGTTCGTCAAGGATAAATAGCTTAGGGTGATTTCCATCAAATCTTTCAGATGTTTCTTTTAATGCAATCGTATAACTCCAAATTGCTCTTGTGAAATCACTAGCAGATGAGTCAAATTTAAGTGAGTATCTATCTACAACAGGTAACAAGGTATCTCTTGAAATACTTATACTGTCGATTGGTTTGCTACGATAATGAAATTCCCTAAGTAATTGTTTAAATATGGTTTCTAGTTCTGATATTTTTTTATAGTCGAATTTAGAAAGAGATTTTGGTAATTTTTTTTCTTCACTTAGAATTTGAACCCACTCATCAGATAGACTTTTAAAGGCTTCCTGAAATGAAGCTAATTCTTCATACTTTCTTCTGTACAAATCTAACCTTGCTTTCAATTTCAATCGTTTTTCAATTAGTTCAATTGATGGTAAGCGATTGTCACTAGTTAACTGTGTTTTGAGCGTTCGGATATTACTTCTAGTCTCTGAAATTTTAATGTTAAGTTTTTCAATATTTTGTTCTAAGTCAGATATGTCATTTTGATGATTTGACATATAAATTTTAATCAGATTGATTTGAGCTTTAATGTATTCGAGATTTTCCTCTATCTGCATTGGTACAATTTCAATATCCTTTGGAAGCAATGAATCATTCAACCCTTGGCTGCAATATGGACAATTATCGTGTGCGATGGCAAAACCTTCTTCCGCACCTTTCTTTTTTACTTTAAGATGATATTCGTTTTGAACCTTATCATTTTCAAGTTCTAATAATCTCTCTTTAAAAGATTTATACTTACTAATTGCTAAATTTTTCCTATTAATTGTTGATGATAGGTTGATTGAATAGTTACTTAGTTCTTCGTTTAGTTTATTAATACGTATTTCAGATTCTTCAGCTTGGTCTCCAACGTTCGGAACTTCTAATTCAAGTAATTGTTCATACTCTTCTTCAAGCACATTAATATACTCTGATATGTTGTATGTTCTTTCTTCTGTTAGGTAAACCAAATAAACCGAATTAATTGAGTTTATAATCTCAGGTTGATTATTTACTCCTCTTATTTCGCAAGCTATTTGATTGGCTAGTGATTTAAATTCATTGAATTTATTCCTCCAATCGAATATTAAATCATTTTTATCTTGCTTTAATTTTGATTTTCGTTGTTGAATTTTCCAAGAATCTAAATTTAAAAGAAACTCTAACGCTCGTGTTTCTTTATCGAGTAAGGAATAATAAGGAATTGTCGCTAAAAAATCTGTCCAACCTGCTTTTTGCTCTATCACGAAACTTGGGAAAATATTTTGAAGGTATAACTTTCGATAACTACCATCCTTGTATTGAACTTGTGGTAGTTCCCAACCCATAAGTTTCTCTAGAAAAGAATGGAAACCAAATGCGTTTTTACTATCGGCAGCTCCTTTGTCGTGAACATACATAGGAACATAGTCGTATTGTTTTGGTTCAGTTAATAGTTTTCCATTAAAAACCTCGACTAAACCTGAATTTTTGGTTTCACTAGAAATATATCGTTTTACAGTAACGACAGAAGTACCTTCAATTTCTAAAAGTATATTTGATTCTATGACATTGGCTTCTATCTTATTTTGATTATCAAGGATTTCACTTTTAAGGACAGATTGCATTGTCTTTTCGTTTTTCCCACCAATAAGTTCTTCTAAGCCAAGACCATATAGAATAGATTGAAAAAGAGTACTCTTTCCTGTTGAGTTAAAGCCTTTGACTATCGTTAAACTATCACTAAAACGAAGTAGTGGTGTGCCGTAAATACCTTTATCAGTATTAATCGTTATTTGTAAAGCTCTTATTTTAAGCATTCTTCCATTGACTTATTAAACCGTTAATAATTTTTTCAGGAATTTTTTTCCCAATTAACTTCAAAACTTGTTTTTCATTTACAAACAAAGTTTCATCTTCATTAATTTGTTCGACAAATTTTTTGCCTTTGGCTAACAGAGTATAATTGCCTTTGTCAAAGTCAACCAATTTTTCTGCATAGGCAAGATTTAATGCTCTATTTAAGGTTGATTCAATCCCGAAAAACTGAAGCTTATTTTGATAATTTGACGTAACATAATCTTTAAGGATACTTGAGTTCTCATAGGATTTAAGAGCCCACGAAAACAAATGAAGCTTGAGCAAACTTGCCTTTCCTGCATATCCATTGAAATAAAGAATTAAAAGAATTTGAGAAACCTTGTACATTGGTCTATAATTAACATACAATGGCATTTCTCTTTCTGTAAATGATATATATTTATTCTCTTTCATTTAGCTAAAATCTAGTGAGCATTCAAGAATCCAAAATGAAACCAAATAGGCGGTGAGTTCTTCTTTATTAGATTCAGATAAAAAATGAAACTCTTTGTTGATAAGAGCTTTAACTGTATTATCTATTTCTTTTAGCTTCTCCCTATTATCATTTACAGGTATAAGACTTTCTTTCGAAACTCTTTTCCCAAGCGAATTTCTAACCCGAACAAATTTTTCGTAAAGCTTATTGTTGAAATTTGACCACTTTTCTAAAATATCTTCACCTACAATAAAGTCCCTTATCTGTGAATCTGTCAATCCAACTATATTTTCAGCATAATTCTTGTCAGGGTTATCTGGAAAAAGCTTTGCATTCTTTCTTAATCCGTTTTCAACAAAAGTGTTGTTTTCATAAACAGCTTTAAAATCCTCTATTGTTTGATTAGTTGGTTCTGTACTGGTAAAGTCTATTTCTGGATATGTAATTGGTTTTAATAATCGACCTGTGTCAATTATGCTAGGAATTTCGGGCAGGAAATATTCATAATCCTTTAATCCAATTTCAAAATCATCATCAATGAAATCCAAATTCCAACTTTTAACTAGATTTTGTTTTGAATTGCAATGTAAAATCAACTCCTTGGATTTAATCAAAGGTGTTGTGAAGTGCCAAACTTTTATCTTATTACCATTTAGAATTTTTCTCAACTTAACTTGATAATCGAATAATTTTTGAACGTCCGTACTTATTTTATCTCTTTGATGTTCGTATAGTTCCTTATCAGTATATTCTTTTTCGGGACAATAACATTGGTAAGCGTCACCGATTGAATTGTAACCATCAAGACCATAATCACCACCTGAATCTGCCGGTACAGACTTAAAGTTATGTTGCTGGTGTTTTATCTTTAAGCAACTTTGACAAAATTCTTCCCATTCGTCACCATCAGTAAAAGTCAATCCAATTTCAGGTAGTTTTATCATATTTAATTATTTCATTGTCAGCGTTGGCAAAAAACAGCTCTTTTGGTTTTCTCAGCGTTGGCATTTGCGTAGGCAAAAACCAAATGTGCTGTTTGTGCGGTTGGCTTTTCTTGTATGCCACACAACGCAAAGTGTTTTAAACGTAATCTAGTCAAAAAAATAAACTATTTTCTTAAGACAATCAAGATTGCGTTTAAAACATAGTTGAACGAAGCCGGTGAAGTGCTATGGGCATTTGTCTTT
>NZ_JACYTQ010000019.1 GCF_014841125.1 Echinicola arenosa | reverse complement strand
GAGGCTGTCTCAAAACAAGAGTTAAAAAAGTTTGACAGTCGATTTTAGCCAATAGAGGCCGATTTTCATTAATCGGCCTCTATTTTTCTGACCCAAGGTCAGTTTGACTCTGGTTTTTTTGTTTTGAAGTGACAGTTTAAACTTGGGGGATCAGAGGGTTTTTGACCTTAAAAACAGCGTCTTCTACTTCCTACCCGGCCATTTTTGCCAGGTTGTGGGCGATGGCAATCAATCCGGTTTCAATGGCTACTTTTTCGGCTCCTCTTAACATAAACCTAGCTCTTCCCTTATTGTGTTTGAAGTCTGCAAATACCGGTTCCACATCGGTGGCCCGTTGTCTTCTTTTCTGGATCCCTTGCTCTGAGGTGAGTCGTTGTCTTGCCCTGGTTTTCTGTTGCTGTAACCTGGTGTTTACCCTGAGGGTTTTGTTACCGGCCCCGGGTCTGCAACTTGCAGTCAGTGGGCACCCCTGGCAATTTTTGGCTACATAGTGCCTGTAATGCTGGACAAAACCGGTCGAGGTTTTTCCGGTACTTTCCCCACTGGGTTTCATCGCTTGTCCCATCGGACAGATGTAGTGATCTTTCTGTGGATCGTAATACAGGTTTTCCAGCAAGCCATGGACTTTCTTTGATTTGGATTCCTGGCGGAGTTCTTTGTGGAAGGTGTTGTACTTAACGTAAGCTTCGATCCGGTTCTGCTCCAGAAAGCAATAGTTCTCTTCACTTCCGTATCCTGCATCTGCTGTACAACAGGAAGGGTAGAACCCGTAATGCTGATGGTACTGCTGTAGATGAGGCTTCAGGGTCAAGGTGTCATTGGGATTGGGATGCAGGGAATAGTTGACCACGAACCGTCCATGGGTGCTGAGCTGAAGGTTGTAGGCTGGTTTGAGTTGGCCATTTCTCATATGGTCTTCCTTCATCCGCATGAACGTGGCATCCGGATCGGTTTTGGAATAACTGTTCCGTCCCGCCAGTACCTCTTCTTTTTGGGCATATTCCTCCAGTTTGGCCGGCCAGTTCTTTTGGGCATAACCCAACTTCTGTTTCACCTTCTTGTCAACGGTTTTCCCTTCCAGCGCCTGATTGATCTTTTGGATCGTTTGGGTGACTTTTCCCGCACTCGGGTTCACAAAGTCGGGTTCTTCTGTGCCCAACTCAGCGGAGGCTACCGAACCGGCATAATCCCAGAGTTCCTGAAGCTGGGAACTGATCCGTTCCTTACTCTTCTTGATCGCCTTGCCCCAGACAAAGGTGTAGCGGTTGGCATTGGCTTCGATCTTGGTCCCATCGGTGTACACTTCTTTGATGTCCAAAAGCCCTTCCTCATGCAACAACAGCACCACCTGGGCAAAAATATCGCCAATCACATCCCGGAGACGTTCTGACCGGAACCGATTGATCGTATGGTGATCGGGACGCTGCATCCCGGCAAGCCACATGAACACAATATTCTCCCGGACCGCCTTTTCAAGCTTGCGGGAAGAATAACAGTTCTCCAAATATCCATAAACCAGCACCTTTAACAACATCTTGGGATGATAGCTGCTGGACCCGTTCTCTGAGTATCGGCTATACACCTCACTCAGATCTATCCGCTCAATGATCTGGTGAACAACACGGCCTGGATG
>NZ_JACYTQ010000018.1 GCF_014841125.1 Echinicola arenosa | reverse complement strand
GCCTTTCCAATGATGGTCTGGCTTTTTTTTCATAGCTTAAAATGTTAAAATTTACGATAAGGCTAATTTAGGAAGATCCGGACAATCATGCCGGCTTCCTGCTTTAGCTGGATTCGTTCAACAATTTGTATAAGTAATAGCCGTTGCAGTGCTTGTTTTAAAGGCTATTACACTTTATTAAGTAATGTGCATATTTTGCACTTTGGTTCTTTTTATCGGCTACTACTCATACAATAGCCGTTGTATGCCATTCTGCACAGATACGATTCTTGATTCGCGATTCGCGAATTGAAAATTCTTTTGTACTTTTACAATCTAATTAGCTCATAAATATGAAAAAGCACAGTGGTATGCGCCCGCATGACATTGCTATACTTCTAAAGATTGTTAGCAAGGGCACTGATAATTGGTATATGAAAGACTTAGCCCATGAGTTACGAATAAGTCCAAGTGAAATAAGCGAGAGTATCAATAGGTCAATTATAGCAGGACTTATTAGCAGTGACAAAAGGACTTTAAGGAAATTAGCTCTAATTGACTTCTTAAAGTCTGGAATGCGATATGTCTTTCCTCAAAGACCAGGTTCAATTACAAGAGGTATTGGGACGGCAATCTCTGCTCCACCATTAAATGAAGAATTTGTCAGTAATGAACACTTTGTTTGGCCATATGGTAAAGGAAACCTTAGAGGTCAAGCTATAGAACCTTTGCATCCAAAAACTCCTGAGGCATGCTTAAATGATTCAAAATACTACGAACTAATGTCACTTACAGATGCAATTAGGATTGGTAAAGTAAGAGAGCAAAATATGGCATTTGAGTACTTAAAAGAAAGAATTGAAAATGCTTAAAAATCAAACAATCAATCTAAAAGTAGTTGAAAAAGTTGCTATAGCACTTGGGGAACTGAACAACGATGTAATCTATGTTGGCGGTGCTGTAGTCAGCCTGTATGTAACTGATGAGGGAGCAGAACAACCACGTCCTACAAAAGATATTGATATCTCTGTTCAAATTAGTAGCTATGGACAAATGGACGAGCTAAGGGAAAAGCTGGCCTTAAAGAAAATCTATCCCGCGCCCACCGAAAAAGTAATGTACAGATATACTCATGAAGAGATTCTAATTGATTTCATTCCATATGAAGAAACTCCTTTGGGGCCAACTAATAGCTGGTTGAAACCTGGTTTTGAGAAAGCCTATCCTGTAAATATTGGTGAGCTCGAAATTAAAATACTACCTGTTAGCCTCTTTCTTGCAACAAAATGGGAAGCTTACAAAAGCAGAGGTACTGACCCAAGAACAAGCCATGACTTTGAAGATATAATCTACATTTTAGATAATAATAAGGAGCTTGTTGAAGATTTTCAAAATGCAGACAAAGATGTTCAAGATTTTTTAAAAGAGATGAGTATTGAAATACTGAACCATACTTCCAGAAACGAAATCATAGAATGTCATATCAATCCATTTACAGTAGATGAACGTAGAGAAATCGTAATTGAAAAACTAAATGAAATAATAAAATAAAAACGAACGCACAATAACTAAGCATTCTGACGGCTGGAACAGCCTAGTCTGAATTTAGTGTTGAACGAGTGGTGCTGTGAATGGGTTAAATTATGGGGAAAGCTATTTCCTCTTTTGTATTTTTGGAGGTTGGAGCTTGAAAAATCCGGTACCTGAGCGGCGTTTTTGCCTGCTATTTG
>NZ_JACYTQ010000017.1 GCF_014841125.1 Echinicola arenosa | reverse complement strand
GTTGAACAAAACCTCCTACGTCGGTAGTTGTTTGATTTTTAAAGCTTTAATAGGTTTAATATCAGTTGCTTACACTAAATTCATTCCATGTTTTATCATTAATTAAATAGTATCATGGAAAAAAAAGCCTTCGTCAACGGATGTATGAGGAAATGCGTGTCAGAAACTATTCTCCCAGAAGCATCAAGACCTACATCAGCCAGGTATCGAAAGTATCCAAACATTTCGGAAAGAGTCCCGAACACATCAGTATAGCTGAGCTAAAGGAATACCTTTTCCAAAAGGTAGAGGTGAATAAAATGTCTTTCTCTGGTGTAAACCAGGCCATCAGTGCGTTCAAAATACTTTTCAAAGATGTCCTGGGCAGAATCTGGGATCCGGTAAGAATCAAGCGGCCCAGGCGGTCCAAGCCCCTCCCTTCTGTTTTTTCGAAAGAGGAGATATCCCTTATACTGAACTCCATAAGTAACAGAAAGCATTATTGCCTGCTGGCCCTCACCTACGCCTCCGGGCTGAGGCTGAACGAGGTCATCAGTCTGAAGCCCGGTGATATTGACAGCGACAGGATGCAGCTGAAAGTCAGGGGAGGAAAGGGGTATAAGGACAGGTATACCCTGTTGCCAAAAGGGCTGTTGGAAAGGCTCCGGGAATATTACAGGTACTACCGGCCCAACACCTATCTTTTCGAAGGTCGGACACCGGGCAAGCCCTACAGTGAAAAGAGTGCACAGTGCGTTTTAAAAAAAGCCATGGAATGCGCAGGGGTAACAAAGCATGCTTCTTTCCATACCCTACGCCACTCCTTTGCCACGCACCTTCTTGAGCAGGGAACCAATGTCAGGATCATCCAGGAGCTGTTGGGACACAAGTCACTCAGGACCACTACAGTTTACCTGCATGTGACCAACTTGAATCCGGCACTGATCAAAAGTCCCCTGGATGAGCTCTGATGGAGACCGTTAACAAGAGGAACAGTGGGGCAGAACTTTCCGATATCCTGCTGGGAGAGAAAGGATCCTTTCTTTCAGGAAACAGTCTGTGTACCGTCCAGTACAAGGCCTATCTGGACATCATTTCCTGTAGGACATCCAAAATGGGATCGCATACCCTGGCATGTGACAGCTGTGGACATACCAAAACGAGCTATAACAGCTGCCGGAACCGCCATTGTCCCAAATGCCAGTATATCAAACAGCAGGTATGGGTGGAAAAGCTCAGGTGCAGGTTGCTGCCGGTGAGATACTTTCACGTGGTGTTCACCGTCCCCGACTTTCTCAGGCCGCTTTTTTATGCCAACCAGCGGTTTTGTTATAAGCTCCTGTTCGAAGCCTCTTCGGCCGCAGTGAAAAGGGCCGCCCTGAACCCCGCTTTTCTGGGGGTCGAAAGCGGTTGCCTGGCAGTGCTCCATACATGGGGACAGTCCCTGTCCTACCATCCACATATCCATATGCTGGTCCCTGCCGGGGGACTGGACACCGATGGGGCCGAGTGGATCGGCGCCCATAAAAAGTTCTTTGTTCCGGTAAAGGCCCTGTCAGCTATTTACAGGGGCGTGTTTATGGAAAAACTTGTCAGGGCGCTGGAAGAAAACCTTCTCAGGATACCCGAAAAGCAGGCCAAGCAGTTTGCCGGCCCAAGGTCTCTCAAGCAGGAAGCCTATGCAAAATTTTGGCATATCTATATCAAAAAGACCTTCAAAGGGGCAAACCAGGTGGTCAGCTATCTGGGAAGGTACACTCACCGGGTAGCCATCAGTAACAGCAGGGTCCAATGGGCCGACGGAAAAACGGTCTGCTTCAGGTGGAAGGACTACAGGGACAACAGGAACAAGACCATGAGCCTCAGCTGCCACGAGTTTACAAGAAGGTTCATGCAGCACATCCTCCCCTCGGGATTTTACAAGATCAGGTACTATGGGATCATGGCCTCGGCAAACAGCAGGACCAAAATGGAAACCTGCTTCAGCTCGCTGAAAAGGACAAGGTACATCTCCTTCTACCAGGGACTAACAACTTACGAGATACTGGAAGAGGTTTTGGGCCCGGACTCCTTCCTTTGCCCTTGCTGTAAAAAGGGAAAAATGATGTTCGGGATTCCATCACCAAAAGAAAAAGACCCCTGAAACTTTACAAATGGGACGTTCATTGGCATCATGAAAACAGATTGGAGGAAAAAGGTTTCCTAGGGAAAAATATGCCCTTTTTCCAGTAAAGCTATCAATCAAACTTGAAACTTTAAGCAGTGAAACCTAAGGAACCTCCTGAAAACTCCCGCCATGGGAAGATCCATGAAAGACAAATGCCCATAGCACTTCACCGGCTTCGTTCAACTATGTTTTAAACGCAATCTTGATTGTCTTAAGAAAATAGTTTATTTTTTTGACTAGATTACGTTTAAAACACTTTGCGTT
>NZ_JACYTQ010000016.1 GCF_014841125.1 Echinicola arenosa | reverse complement strand
CCAACCTCCAAAAATACAAAAGAGGAAATAGCTTTCCCCATAATTTAACCCATTCACAGCACCACTCGTTCAACACTGCATTCAGACTAGGCTGTTCCAGCCGTCAGAATGCTTAGTTATTGTGTGCTGGCATTTTTTTATTCTTCTTTGTCTACATTTATTACAATTCGTCTATACGCAGTCAAAGCCGGAGTGCCGTTGTCGGTTATTTCTAAAATAAGATGTATTGTCTTGCCTAAAGCATCAGAAGGTACAAGTACTTTACATTTAGATACAGAACTCTTTTCTATTGTTACTGTACCTCTATATGTACTCGGTTCATTATAAACAAACCATTTGTAATCCAACTGATTTCTATCAGGGTCTTTTGATTTAGAAGCATCAAATGTCAAGGTATTTCCGGCTTTAGCTTTTTTATATATACATTGTAAGGAACTATCACCATCTACAATGGCTACCGGATGATGATTTATTGCCGAATATTCATTTGTAGTAGTCCATAACATACGGGCTGCAAAATCATTAAAAATTTGTTGTTTCCATTTGTTTATGGCTTCAATACCTTCTTTTGAACTGCCGTACATATAATAAGGGTCATATTGGGTTTCATCTTTGCCGCTCTTGACAATGAAATCCATGCCGCGTATTCCACTTACTTTCTTTGTGGAGAATCGTCCACCCCAGCCTCCATAGTCGATGTGTTCCGGAACGTTTAAACCATTGGCATAAACGTAAAGAAAAGAAGGAGTATCTCCCTCCGTTGCCCAAATTCTGTTTGGATAATGACTACCTAAAGGCATACGGTTCTGGACGTTATTTTTTGTCCAATCATCAGATGGCGCCCATCCATAGATTTCTTTGTTGCGGATATAAATAATTTCAGGAAAGTTTTTCGCAATCCAAGCACCTGCATCATCTTGCCCAAGCACATCATAGATACGTATTTTCTTTACAAATGCGTTTACTGCTTTTTTACTTCGGGTATTATTTATTTTCCAAAGAGCTTGGGCCACAGTATTTAATCCTCCCCATCCGGCAATCCATACCGGGCGATTGTCTTCTTTCTTGTCTACTGCCGATATAATCAGTTCTGACCCTGGTGAATCTTTGCCTGCCCCTACGCCCGACATATTGGATTTTGGTTGTCCTTGCTTTGTAATCGACCTTAAATAGTCTGCCTCAGGATAACCCGCAGCTTGTTTTTTCAAGTTGGGTAAAACTTCTTGATACCAATTTATTACCTGAATTATTTTATCAGTCTTGTCAGGGTCGTCCATCCAAACCTGTGCACTTATAATCCCTTCAATATCTAATGTATTCGAAGATACCAAGAGATGAATCATAGATTGTAGGTCATCGGGATCAGTGCCACCTAGGTCGGTAGAGACAATGAGTCTATGTTTATCGCTCTTATTAACTTGCGCTGAACAATATTCTACACACAAAAAAAATGTAAAAAGAAGAATGTATTTCATTTTTAAACTTTATTAGGTTTCATTTACTCCCTTATTCTCTTTTGTTCCACTGAGTACCTTTGGGCATGCTTGCACACAACGGTTTGCATATGGCTTGTGGCGGTTTCGGAGCACTTTCATGTCCTCTAAAACTTAAGCTGGCTACGGAGCGAAAACCTTGCTGGTAGCCGTTTACCCGCCATAAGCTATATGCGTTGTTGTGCTTCTGTGCTTTTTTTTCATTTTACCAAATCACATTCTCAGAATATTCTTGGTCTTTGTAGTCTTCAAAGTCCTTTATTTTCTTGAAGTCAAATGTCCTTGTGTCAATTTCCCAAATTGCAGAGTTATCGTTCCAAGGGTCGGTTAGAATTTCGACAGTTTCAGAATTCTTAATTCGAATGGAATGTATCCATTTGAGTTCTTCATCATTTATTCTCGTCCATTTTTTCGGTGTCCAAATCGTCAAATGCTCTCCTGCAACAATTGCCCATTTGTTATCCTTATCAATCAGTCCGCAGTTCGGGTCTCCATAGAAATCGTCTTCCATTAGAGTCTTACCCGATTTCTTGTCGGTCAAGAAAGTCGCTTCAAACTCGTTTTCAAGCTTTAGTTTATCTGTTTCGTACAGAGTATTCATTTGGCTAATTGGTCTTTTTGCATGACGCACAACGGCCCGGCTAAAAAGCGTTGCTGTCCCGCAGGGCAGCTATGATTTTTTAGCTATTGTTGTGCCCAGTTTTTATTTTTTCTTCAATTATTTTCTCAGTCAAATCTCGGAATGTTTTTACTTCTCCAGTCAACGTTTCATAACGGTCAGAATCGAAAATATTAATCGCATTCCAAAATCCTTTTTTCTTTCGTGTGGTTTCGATTTTGTCAATCGGTTTGGTTCCTGTCAGGGTGATTTCTTCTAATACTTGAGGGAAATACTTGTCCATATAAGCTGCCAATGAAGAAGAAGGTCGAAGATTAGAAACGTCTACTCCTTTGTCCTTTAGATTCTTTTTAATTGTCAAAAATACTCCTGCTTTTAAGCACGGTTTACCAAACAGAGTCTTTGGCTCATAAGTGTCTTTCTCAGCGTGCTTTGATAAAAGTCGGCAAACTTCAATGAGCTTCCTTGTCTTTGCAGGTTCTAAAACGTTATGCCATTCGTCTTGACTTATCTGAACTCGAAATTCTTGGTTTAGAAATTCACTTAGTTTTTTCCATCCAAGTAAGTCGTTCGCCCATCTCCATTCTCTAATTGTCATCTCAGCCGAAATTTCAGCCCATAGGTCAGCTTCAGGGTCAAGCGGGCTGCAAAGTCGGTGTTGTTCCTTGAATATTTCAAGAATTTCTTCTTCCGTGTATTTGACTTTGGTTTCGGTCATTTTTTAATTGGGCACAACGCAAAGTGTTTTAAACGTAATCTAGTCAAAAAAATAAACTATTTTCTTAAGACAATCAAGATTGCGTTTAAAACATAGTTGAACGAAGCCGGTGAAGTGCTATGGGCATTTGTCTTTC
>NZ_JACYTQ010000015.1:3090-4969 GCF_014841125.1 Echinicola arenosa | reverse complement strand
AAAAAAAGCCCCGTGTCCTTGTAGGACAGGGGGCATATAGGTGAGGGCGGCGACCTACTCTCCCGGGTGTAACCCCAGTACCATCGGCGCGACAGGGCTTAACTTCTCTGTTCGGGATGGGAAGAGGTGGATCCCCTGCGCCGTACCGCCCAAATTCTTCTGGCTAGGTCGCCTAATGTCTTGCTATTTATGTTTCTAAAGTTCCAATGACAACTTAAAGATAATACAACATTTTCACAGGTAAGCTTTCGGGCAATTAGTACTGCTCAGCTATGCCGTCTCCGGCTTTACACCTGCAGCCTATCAACGTCATCGTCTATGACAACCCTATACGGAAACCTCATCTCGAGGTGGGTTTCGCACTTAGATGCTTTCAGCGCTTATCCCTTCCGGACGTAGCTACCCGGCAGTGCAGTTGGCACCACAACCGGTACACCAGCGGTCCGTCCAACCCGGTCCTCTCGTACTAAGGTCAGATCCTCTCAAGTTTCCCACGCCCGCAACAGATAGGGACCGAACTGTCTCACGACGTTCTGAACCCAGCTCGCGTGCCACTTTAATGGGCGAACAGCCCAACCCTTGGGACCTTCTCCAGCCCCAGGATGTGACGAGCCGACATCGAGGTGCCAAACCTCCCCGTCGATATGAGCTCTTGGGGGAGATCAGCCTGTTATCCCCAGAGTACCTTTTATCCTTTGAGCGACGGCCCTTCCATACGGTACCGCCGGATCACTATACCCGTGTTTCCACCCTGCTCGGCTTGTCGGCCTCGCAGTCAAGCTCCCTTATGCTATTGCACTCCGCGCACGGTTACCAAGCGTGCTGAGGGAACCTTTGGAAGCCTCCGTTACTCTTTTGGAGGCGACCACCCCAGTCAAACTACCCACCAAGCAATGTCTCCGCCTACGGCGGATTAGACACCAAGCAAACAAAGGGCCGTATTTCAACAGTGGCTCCACAACGCCTGGCGACGCCGCTTCATAGCCTCCGGCCTATCCTACACATCGTTTACCCAATGCCAATGCTAAGCTGCAGTAAAGGTTCATGGGGTCTTTCCGTCCCGTTGCGGGTACGCGGCATCTTCACCGCGACTACAATTTCACCGAGCTCATGGCCGAGACAGTGCCCAGATCGTTACACCATTCGTGCAGGTCGGAACTTACCCGACAAGGAATTTCGCTACCTTAGGACCGTTATAGTTACGGCCGCCGTTTACCGGGGCTTCAGTTCAGCGCTTCTCTTACGATAACGCCCCCCCTTAACCTTCCGGCACCGGGCAGGTGTCAGGCCTTATACTTTGTGTTTCCACTTCGCAAAGCCATGTGTTTTTGATAAACAGTCGCCTGGGCCTTTTCACTGCGGCCTCCCCCCATTGCTGGGGGGTAGGCGCCCCTTCTCCCGAAGTTACAGGGCCATTTTGCCGAGTTCCTTAGCCATGATTCACTCGAGCACCTCAGGATTCTCTCCTTGACCACCTGTGTCGGTTTGCGGTACTGGCATATATACGCTTAACGCTAGAAGATTTTCTTGGAAGTTCTTAGGTCCGCTATCCGCGCTCCCGAAGGATTGCGGTACTATCAGGTTCGGCTAAAGGTGCGCATTTGACTACACCCCCAATACCTACACCCTTCAACCCGGTATTCCGTCACCGGGCGGAACTTTCATCACTCCGTCCCTCCATTGCCTGTATATACGGTACGGGAATATTAACCCGTTGTCCATCGACTGCCCCCTTCGGGTTCGCCTTAGGTCCAGACTGACCCTGATCCGATTAGCGTTGATCAGGAAACCTTGGTCTATCGGTGGGCGGGTTTCTCGCCCGCCTTATCGTTACTTATGCCTACATTTGCTTTTCCAATATCTCCAGCCAACCTGACGA
>NZ_JACYTQ010000015.1:1683-2998 GCF_014841125.1 Echinicola arenosa | reverse complement strand
CAACCGATTGACCTTCACTGTCATTGGAATGCTCCCCTACCACTGCATTGCTGCAATCCTACGCTTCGGTAATGTGCTTGATGCCCGATTATCATCGACGCCCTGTCGCTCGACCAGTGAGCTGTTACGCACTCTTTAAAGGAATAGCTGCTTCCAAGCTAACCTCCTGGCTGTCTCTGCAACTGGACCACCTTTGTTCAACTTAGCACATATTTGGGGACCTTAGCGGTAGGTCTGGGTTCTTTCCCTCTCGGACTGGGACCTTAGCACCCCAGCCCTCACTGCCAGTACAATATCACGGCATTCGGAGTTCGTCAGGATTTGGTAGGATGTGACTCCCCCTAGTCCTATCGGTAGCTCTACCTCCGTGATACTTTCCCTGACGCTGTTCCTAAAAACATTTCGGGGAGTACGAGCTATTTCTCAGTTTGATTGGCCTTTCACCCCTACCCACAGATCATCCGGAAACTTTTCAACGTTTATCGGTTCGGTCCTCCACTCCGTTTTACCGGAGCTTCAACCTGTCCATGGGTAGATCACTAAGTTTCGCGTCTACCCCCACTGACTAAGCGCCCTGTTCAGACTCGCTTTCGCTCCGGGTACGTGGCTTAACCACTTACCCTCGCCAGTGAGGAGTAACTCGTAGGCTCATTATGCAAAAGGCACGCCGTCACTACACTAAGTAGCTCCGACCGCTTGTAAGCGCACGGTTTCAGGTTCTATTTCACCCCGTTATTCACGGTACTTTTCACCTTTCCCTCACGGTACTTGTACACTATCGGTCTCTCAGGAGTATTTAGCCTTACCGGATGGTGCCGGCAAATTCAACCGGGATTTCTCCTGTCCCGGCCTACTCAGGATACCCGCCTCCACATAAAACTTGCCGTTACGGGACTATCACCCCCTTCGGTATGCCTTCCCAGGCATTTCACGTTCGCTGTATGTAAATTATGCAGGTCCTATTACCCCGTACATGCCGTAACATGTACGGTTTGGGCTGTTCCGCGTTCGCTCGCCACTACTGACGGAATCACTGTTGTTTTCTCCTCCTATGGGTACTTAGATGTTTCAGTTCCCCACGTTCGCCTCCATTTACATGGATACCCGCCAATGGCGGGTGGGTTGCCCCATTCGGACATCTGCGGATCAATTCGCCTGTGCCGATCCCCGCAGCTTTTCGCAGCTTGGCACGTCCTTCTTCGCCTCTGAGAGCCTAGGCATCCCCCGTGCGCCCTTATTCACTTACTCTTGTTACTCTGTTGTATTATCTTCAGTATGTCAATGAACTTTTTCGTGCCCCTTATCGGGCACCTTC
>NZ_JACYTQ010000014.1 GCF_014841125.1 Echinicola arenosa | reverse complement strand
CAACCTCCAAAAATACAAAAGAGGAAATAGCTTTCCCCATAATTTAACCCATTCACAGCACCACTCGTTCAACACTGCATTCAGACTAGGCTGTTCCAGCCGTCAGAATGCTTAGTTATTGTACAACGGTTTTTTAATTTCCATACTTAGCTTTTCTCTCTTTATTTTGCTGTCGAATGACTTTTTTTAATTTTCTGGGATTATCAGTTGAGAAATCACTCCACGAATCTGAAACTCCGAGATAAACTTTTAAGTTAATAATTTCCTTATTTCTTAAATCAAATCTTTTTGAAAGAGAATTAAATCCTAAAGCTTTAAATTCTATATCATACTCATCTGGAGCCAAATCGATTGAAAACTTTCCATTATCATCCGTGAAAATACCTATTTCAGTAAGGTCTATTATTGCACTATTTATTGGTAGGCTATCAAGTCTGTTCAGAATTTGACCGCGTATTATTCCATAGTCCGAAGTTGAAAAGCTGTTTGATTGTAAAGTAAGTACTGATGGGATTCCCGCTTCATAAAGACAAATATCAGATTTTCCATTTTGATATGGTTTACATGCAAAGCAGAAAATGATTAGAATTAAAATCTTTAAGTGTTTCAATGTGATAGTATAACTGTTGTACAACGGCCCGGCTATGGATAGTGCGGGGGTTGAAATGCGATAGTTTTCAATCTGCGCACGATGTGAGCCAAACCAATTTTTGTGGCTTAAATTTATCAAAATAAGCCGTCAAAACTTGTTTTGGCGGAAGAGAAGGGTAGTAGCGTTGATTACAACTGAAGCCCGCATTATTTATAAGCCATTGTTGTATGTTGCGGTTATCAGATGATTTATTTATTATTAACTTGAAAAGAGACCTTTCTAAGAACGGTATTTCCTAGAGGAATCAAAGTTTTCATTTCATTACTTTCATTATTTATTAAAATATTACCTCTTAAACTTACCATAGGTTTGTCAAAAGGAAAATCGTGATTGGTGTTTTTTGTTTTAGAAAACTTAAATTCAGTGTTCCTATTCACAGAATAGTTCATGTCTTCCGAATGTATTCTACTCATTCTAACCTGGTAAAAATTGGTATCATTATGTTGCCTTAAAGTATCCGTTTTATACTCAAAAGGCATTGCGTAAACTAGAGCTCCTCTTTGAAAATAAACATCTTTATTAATATCTTTCACCTCTACTTCGAAATTAAATTTTATCGAAAAGACATTTTTCTGTTCCCATTTTCTAGAAATAACAATTTTATCTTTATAATCTTGAATTTCATTTTTATTGATTCCTTCAACCTCAATTATATTACAGCCATGAGGTTTTCTTAATACTAAATCAAAAGTTGATGCCTTACTGTTGTTCATCTCAAATTTTATTACATCAGAAAAAGGATAATCCGTTTGTTCATTTATTTGAATTTGTACATCATTTAATTGTGTTGAAAGCTGACTTGGACCGTATAGAGCAGCTACTAGCTTATTTTCTGATAAATTCTTTTTCCACATATGCTGAATATAGTAAGGCAGAACACGTCCGCCATTAAGAGCACAACAAGCAGCAGCTTTATGATAAGCATCGTAAGTTTCACGTCCACCATGATTATTTTTAGAAATATCCATTCTATTTTCGCTTGTTAAATAAGAAAGTCCTTTCAAGTCAGGAAGTCTACCTCCTTGTAGTGCGTTAAATGTCATTTTTTCAATTCTGTCCGCAATAGAAAAATCACCTGTTAAAGAAAAAATAACTCCCAAAGGGTTTATAAACTCAGTAGTAGCACAATATTCATAATAATCATTTGCAGAACCTTTCTTTTCATTAACAGCTTCGGCACATAGCATCGCTCCACCTGGTGTTGAATGGTAGTTAAGTTTTTTTATAGCTTGTTCGGCAGCAAACATTAGAGTGTCATTTGGATTTAATGTTGCCATATATTGAGGCATTAAAAAACCCTCTGCAACATGTGCTCCATGACCTTTAAACTTCAATAGTGGGTTAATCAATTTTTGTGTTTTCAAATCATCATTACTTAATTCTGCTTGACAAAAATCTTCATATAATTTTATTGAAAAATCTTTATATAACGTGTTTTGAGTAATTCTATAAAGCCATTCTAAAACTTCGAAATAACCAACTCCATGAGAAACACCGCCTTGCCCTTTTACCCAAGCTGTTTTTTCTGTATAGTGAGATATGGTAAGTTGAACTGATTTCTCGACAGCTTCTAATACTTTTTCATCTTTACTATACTCATAATAAGCCAAAATAGGCATTAGTATTCTACTTTTTGTCCATAATTCTCCATTTTCTCCCTTGTGGTTATATCTGCTATCAACACCATAGATGCCAATATATCCCGAATCGTCAATATTAGAAAGTATGGCATCCATCCATTCAACGGCTCTTTTTTTATATTTGGGATTTTCGGTTAGTAAAGCACCTCTCAAAACAGCATCTTTCCAATACCCTTCATGCTCTCCACTCCACCAACATTTTAAACCATCATACTTTTTATCAGATTCTCGATTACTATTGACAAACAATTCATAATTTACTGTTTTACCAATCTTATCAAAATTACCTGTTATACCAACATCTAAATCTCGTGATATTTGATTATAAATCCATCCTTTTGGTTTGATTTCTCCGAAAGGCAGACTTTGATTTTTTTCATAAGTACCTGTAATAGGTGTTTTACTACAACTTACAAATAATGATACTATTAGTACTAGTCTTACTAAGAAACTGGTTTTAAACATTTTTAAATATCGTGTCATTAGTTATTAAAACTTATATTATATGATTTTACACATCCCGTTACATACCGGCCCTGGCTATGGCAAGTGCGGGGCTTCGAAGCCTAATCTTTGTCCACCAAACCGAATGTTATTTAGTTGCAATGTCTTCATTTTTAAGCAGTCAGCCCGAATTTGCTATAGCCGATGTGTGTGCCCAGCATGGGCATCAGGTATCGAAGATACCAAATTATTCCAGAGGGTGAAATGCCTGTGCCGATAACTATCGGTATCCCTTATGTGCGGGAGTAGTTTCCCGAAGCATTAGCAAGTCGCAAGCTCGTTTGCTGTGAAGCATGGAGTGAAGCCCGCCTCTCGGAGGGCAGGGAAGCGAGACTGCAAACCCCGGTTCCAACGAACAGGAACTGGATACTGAGGCCCGACAGGGCGGATGAGGTAGCACATCATACTGACGTCCAAGGGTGGAAAAACCATCAGGCACCTGTCAGGTAGATCCAGTGGATATTGGGGGAAGGAATATGCCCTTATGCCGATAGGGATCGGCACGGGCTCTGGGGAGATCTTGGAATAGATTAGTTTTCTATGAGCCAAGAAGTCAGCAGAGGCCATAGTAATCAACAGGACTTGAGCTTCGTAAAACCGAAGAGTTCTCACGAGTTGATGAAGGGCCGAACGTATTGTGAAGTGAAAACCTGGCCGTCCGTCAGGCGGGTTCGATAAGGAGCCTTTGCGTAGCCTTATCTTAGAAGTATCGGAAAGGGGATGTTGGTGTAAAGAGCGGCATCCCTATGCTTTACGAACCGCCGTACCTGCCTTGTCAGCAGACAGGTAAGAGACCCGTATCCCGAAAGCTTTCGGGAGTGGTGTGTGAGGCGCACCGTGAGTTTATAGCTCACGGCCGTCTACACGATTGTAGCACGTTTTTTATTTTATTATTAATCTCCAATCAAGTTTTTCAACCTTTTGAATTGTAGTTAGTATCGCATTTTTTCCCGTCAGTCGCAAAGTGTCTGAACCATATCTAATTTCCAAATAATCCAAATCAATATCGCTAGCAAAAGGTGTATACATTGCTGTTACTATCCCAATGGTAATTGTTTCGCTTGAATCCAAAGTTACCATATTCATTTCTTGTCCTTGGATAATTATTTTCTCAGGTTCCAATCCATTTAATTGTCTAGTGTCAAGATAAGGTTGGTAAACGACTTCAATAGCTTGATTTGTTCTATTCTCTAATGTCAAGTCATGAACCGGGTCACAACTTGTCAGAACTGTGAAAAGGGATAAAATGAGCATGTAAATCCTAATTTTCAATAGTCTCTTTTTAAATGTGCTACAACGGCCCTGGCTATGGCAAGTGCGGGACTTTGAAACCGAATCTTTGTCCGCCAGACTGAATGTTATTTAGTTGTAATATTTTCATTTTTAAGCAGTCAGCCCGCATTTGCTATAGCCGATGTTGGCGGGTCGTGCTTTTTTTATTTCTTTAATTTCATCGCTTTTTTTGCTATGTCCTGAAAGTACTTTGAGTCTTTGTCGACTTGGTCTGAAGTTTTTCCAATGATTTCTCGTCTGTTCAAGTCCGAGTCAAGTCCTGTCAGTTCAATAATTCTTTTTTGTCTTTCTTTATTTTTCAAATTTTCTATTCGGCTAATTAAGTCAGAGCGAAAATCTGTTTTCTTCAGTTGTTCGTTATTTACAAGAGTCCGACATGCAGCAAAAACTTCATCTTCATTTTCTGTCTGTAAAGCAATGTCGATGAGTTTAGTTGTGTCTGGTAATGGTAACCTGCACATAACTGGATTTCCGCCACCATGATATTCAGGGTCTACTCGGTAGGAAAGCCACTCATCTCCTGTTTCTTTGTCCATGTAAGTAGCAGTCCAATTAGTTTCGTCTCGGTTCACTAAGTCAAACTGGTTCTCATACTGGTCAATTAGTTTTTGCTCAGCGATGAAATATCTTTTATGTAGTTCTGTTGTTTTCATTTTTGCATGACCGCCAACGGTCACATGTATGAAACGTTGGGGATTGTGGGCTTCGACACTGTCTGCCGAAACAAACGCTGATGTGGGGCAGAATGCTTCAATTAACCACTTAAACCCCAATGTTTTATACATGATGTTGAACGAATCCAGCTAAAGCAGGAAGCCGGCATGATTGTCCGGATCTTCCTAAATTAGCCTTATCGTAAATTTTAACATTTTAAGCTATGAAAAAAAAGCCAGACCATCATTGGAAAGGC
>NZ_JACYTQ010000013.1 GCF_014841125.1 Echinicola arenosa | reverse complement strand
TATGCCCCCTGTCCTACAAGGACACGGGGCTTTTTTTTGTGCCATAAAACATAAGAAGACCTTAAAACAGGTACTGATGCTGTATTTTAATAGCGGGTTGCTTAAACACAAAAGCCAAGAACTATCATAATAGGTCTTGGCTTTTGTGTTTGAAAATGGCTTTATAAACCTACCAGTTTTTTAACTCTTCATATATGCGATGAACAGGAAGTCCCATTACTGTATAAAACGATCCAATTATTTTGTCCACGGCTGCATAGCCGATCCATTCTTGTATCCCATATGAGCCTGCTTTGTCAAATGGATGATATTTGTCAATATAATATTCCATTTCTTCATTGCTTAAGTGTTTGAAGTGCACTTCGGTCATATCATCAAAGACTACTTTTTTGGTTTTATCGAAGATGCAAACTCCTGTAATGACGTGATGAATGTTCCCCGATAGTTGCCTCAACATGTGGATGGCATCATCTTTATCTTTTGGTTTGTTTAATACCTTTTTGTCAATAAGAACGGTTGTGTCTGAAGTAATCAAAATCTCATCCTCTTTCAGATCATTTTCAAATGCCAGAGCTTTCTTTTCGGCTAAAAATGCTGCTACTTCGTTATCGGGTAAATTGGCTGGAAAATCCTCATTTACATCTTTTAGTTTTATATCAAATATCAAGTCAAGACCTTTAAGAAGCTCTTGTCTTCTTGGAGATTTAGAGGCTAGGATAATTTTTTTATTGGGAAGTAAGGTTTTCAAGGATTGAAATATTTTGAATATGGATAATTGAATTCTTCACTGTTAATGGAGCCAAAGAGCAATCCGGATAAAGCTTTTGGATAAAAATAGGTTGATTTCTGCGGCAACGTATGTCCTGAATGACAAACGGCCATAACTTCTTCCATAAGGATTTCGCGCGTTATGATGGCTAGGTCTACTTCTTGGCCAGCTACTTTATGTTGGCAACGTAGCAAGTTTTTTTCATACAGCAAATTTTCATCAAAACGTTGTTTTCTAAATGGAATACCTAAAACTTTGTCCACAAAGAAATAGTGAAGGACGGATAAATCCAAGTTTTTAACTACTTCTGGAAAAGCACTATTGTATTCATTAATCTTGTTCTCTTTTAAGGAAATCAAATATGCTTTGTCTCTAAATATTAATATGAAAGACCATTTCTGTTGTAAATTCATGGGGTCGATTTCATCAGTGTCATAAATGATTTCAATGTCAAAATATTTTTTACTTTTGTCCAAGACGGTTTCTCTGGAGATTCCTAATTTTTTGACTAAACGATGAGTTGGAAGTATTTTTAAGTTATTGGAACGAGAATTGGTCAAGTACATCATATGATAATTGTAGCCCTCATTTCCATTGTGATTTTTGTTTACTTTAGCACACTGATGTTTGTAATAAATGGCTGCTTGCAATCGGTGGTGTCCATCGGCCAGAATTATTTTTTTGTCCTTCATAAAGGATATAAAGCGAGCAATAATGGATGTATCTGTAATTACGGATAGAACTTCCCTCACTCCTTGGTAATCCTTCAAGTCATATATTGGTTTTTTGATGGATTCATCCATATAGGCTTCCAATAAAAATGAGGTATCTTCATATAAACCATGTGTTGGGCTTGACTGGATTTCTGTGGCGTTCAATAGGTTGACTCTTTCTTTAACTGAATGGGCAATGGTGTCTTCATGCCTGAGTATTTGCCTTTCATCCCAGTCGTAAGCCCTGATGTGGATGACAAAACCTTTGCGACAATGTTCTTTTGATGATCCAGGAAGCCTGAAATACTGGTAATAAACATATATTCCAGGAAGTTGATCTTGGATGATCACGCCCTGATCCTTCCAGTTTTTCAACAAAGATGATGTTTTCTGTACTGTGTGATCTTTATGTGGCAGTGTAAAGTGAATACTATTGATGGGGTTTGAATACAGTAAATCCAATTGGGTTGGAGAAACTACATCAAATAGGGGGGAAGTAAGCTTCTCCAAAGAATCAGTGTATCTAGGATGATATCTCCAAGCTTTCAGCGGTAATATTTCAGCCATTCCATCTTCTTTTATTCCAATTTGATAGGTTCTTGGTCTGCGGATCGATGTTTGAAGGTTTGCTTTTGTTTTTGTCAGAAGCAAATAAATGCACAGCTATTGTCGCTAGGATTTCAGCTTCTTCCTCATCAAAGGTGTTATTTAAGTTTTCTGGAGTAAAATACCTTTCGATAAATTTTGTATCAAAATTGCCGGATCGGAATGCTTCATGGCTCATGACGAACTTAGCGAAAGAAAGTGTTGTCTCAATTCCTGTGATCTTATAGCCTTCGATAGCCCTGATCATTTTGTTAATAGCTCCAATACGGTTTTCGTCGTAGGTGATCAATTTAGCAATCATAGGATCATAGAAAATAGGAATATCCATTCCTTCGGCAAAACCATCATCAACTCGAATACCAGGTCCATGAGGCTTTTTATAGAAAGATAGTTTTCCAATGTCTGGTAGAAAGTTGTTTTTGGGGTCTTCAGCATAAACACGAACTTCAATGGCATGCCCTCTAATGGAAAGGTCATTTTGCGAAAAGCTTAACTTTTTCCCTGCGGCAATATAGACCTGTTCTCTCACCAAGTCTTTTCCGGTGATCATTTCTGTTACAGGGTGTTCTACCTGAAGCCTGGTGTTCATCTCCAAAAAATAAAAGTTGAGTTTTTCATCTACAATAAACTCTACAGTTCCTGCTCCATAGTAATTACAAGCTTTGGCCACATCTACTGCCGCTTTGCCCATCGCTTCCCGCATTTGTGGAGAGACCACTGCTGAGGGTGCTTCTTCTATGACTTTTTGGTGTCTTCTCTGAACAGAGCATTCTCTTTCAAATAAGTGTACAATGTTTCCATGCTGATCGCCTAATATTTGAATTTCAATATGCCTTGGAGAGGTGATGTACTTTTCTATAAAAACAGCTCCATCTCCAAAAGCAGACTTTGCCTCACTGACTGCACGCTGCATTTGTTCTTCGAATTCACTCTCTTGCTCAACTATACGCATACCTTTTCCACCCCCACCGGCGCTGGCTTTGATTAGAATAGGATAACCTATTTCCTTTGCGGTTCTTTTAGCTTCACCAATGTCCGAAACAGCTTCTTCCGTTCCAGGCACCAAGGGGATATTGTATTGGGATACAGCCTTTTTTGCAGCAAGCTTACTGCCCATGATTTCTATGGCGGAAGCTGAAGGTCCGATGAATAGCAGTCCAGCATCTGTTACTTTTTTGGCAAAGGTTGCGTTTTCAGATAAGAAGCCATAACCTGGATGAATGGCATCTACTTTTAATGCTTTTGAAAGTTCAATGATTTTATCACCTAAGAGATAGGATTTGTTAGAGGGGGAAGGGCCTAGGTAAACTGCTTCATCTGCATATTGAACATGGGGGGCATTTCTATCTGCGTCACTATATACAGCTACTGATTGAATGCCCATTTCTCGGACAGTTCTCATGATCCTCAGGGCAATTTCCCCTCGGTTGGCAACTAGGATTTTTTGTATGCTACTCATGGTTTTACTTTGGGTATTTTTAAGATTAAAAAAGCATGTATTGAAAGATAAGAATAATGTGTGAATAACTGAAAAGCAGGGCTATTTTTGCACAGGATTATAAAAAGTGCTATTTTTGGGGGTTTTAACGAACAGTATAAGAAGTAAGCATTAAGTACTCTAAACGATTATAGGTTTTGGATATATTTGAAAAACTACACACTAATCTAGGTCCTTTGGGCAAGCATTCTGACTTGTCAGAGGGATATTTCATGTTCCCTAAATTGGAAGGAGAAATAGCTCCTAGAATGAAATTCAAAGGGAAAGAAGTCCTTACTTGGAGCTTGAACAACTACCTTGGATTGGCTAACCATCCAGAGGTAAGAAAAGCAGACCAAGAAGCGGCAGCAAGATGGGGAGCTGCCTATCCGATGGGTGCCAGAATGATGTCTGGTAATACGGATTTGCACGAGCAGTTGGAAAGAGAATTGGCAGCGTTTGTAGGTAAAGAAAAAGCTTATTTGTTGAATTTTGGCTATCAGGGAATTATGTCAGTGATCGACTCTTTAGTGGATCGTAAGGATGTGATTGTATACGATAGTGAATGCCACGCCTGTATCATTGATGCATTGAGAATGCATATTGGTAAACGTTTCGTATTCCCACACAATGATATGGAAAGCTTCGAGAAGCAGTTGGTTAGGGCTGAGAAGCTTACCAATGAAACTGGAGGAGGCATTCTAGTGATCACTGAAGGAGTGTTCGGCATGACAGGTAATATGGGGGACCTCAAAGGTATTGTTAAACTTAAGGAGAAATACCAATTCAGGTTGGTTGTGGACGATGCTCACGGTTTTGGAACTATGGGACCAACAGGTGCTGGAGCAGGAGAAGAGCAAGGTGTCCAAGATCAGATTGATCTTTATTTCTCTACTTTTGCTAAATCAATGGCCGGTATTGGTGCGTTTATCGCTGGTGATGAGAAAGTAGTTCACTACTTGAAATACAACATGCGTTCACAGATTTTTGCTAAATCCCTTCCTATGGTATTTGTAGAAGGCGGGCTGAAAAGATTGGAATTATTAAGAAATAACCCTGAGCACAAAGCCAATCTTTGGAAAGTAGTCAACGCACTTCAGAACGGTCTCAAAGAAAAAGGTTTCAGCATTGGTACCACTACCACTCCTGTTACACCAGTTGTATTGAACGGTACAGTTGGGGAGGCTGCAACTTTGAGCAAAGACCTTAGAGAGAACTATAATATTTTCTGTTCGGTAGTTATTTACCCAGTTGTTCCGAAAGGAATGATTATCCTAAGGTTGATCCCAACTGCGGTGCATACTTTGGAAGATGTGAAGGAGACAATTACTGCCTTCGAAGCGATCAAGGATAAGTTGACCAGTGGCTATTATAAGACCACTGAATTGGCTACTTCTTTTGGGGAATAATTTCCAAAAAAAGTGCCTGATCTGTTGTTTTATAAACATTTTGACTATATTGTTGGAAAAATAAAACTTATCATCAACCAAAAAATTAATTTTTACTATGAGCAGATTTAGTGAAATCAAGGATCTAGTTATGGCTTTGGAAGCTGATTTCGAAAAGTTCTATGACAAGGGAAACCAAGCTGCAGGAACTAGAGTTAGAAAAGGCATGCAAGATCTTAAGAATATTGCACAGGACATCCGTAAGGAAGTTCAGGATATCAAAAATCAAGGTTAATAAATTCCTTCGTATAAAAAAAGGTGACCAGCTCAGTTGGTCACCTTTTTTGCTTTAAACGCTTTCTGACAAAAGCTTGATTTTATCCTCGAGACTTTTACTTGCCCTTAACAGTGGTAATCTCACTTGATCTCCACAAACACCCATTTGCTTCAACAGGTTCTTAACCCCCACGGGGTTGCTTTCAGCATACATCCAGGAGTTGATATCCAATAACCTAAAGGTAGCCTCTTTAGCTTCATTTATACTTCCATGACTGATAGACTTGAATATTGCAGGATAGGCATTGGCCAAAACAGAAATTACTCCTTGGCAGCCTATAGCCCTCATAGCTGCGGTAAGCATATCATCTCCAGAGATCAATAAGAATCCTTCTGGCTTTTCCTTCACAATTTTCATGCATTGGACCAAGTCTCCGCTTGCCTCTTTTACACCAATGATATTAGGGTGGTCGGCCAATTTTAAAGTAGTCTCCGCTGCTACATTGGACATAGTTCTTCCCGGTACATTATAAAGGATGACAGGAATAGGGCTTGCCTCAGCTACTTTGATATAATGCTGGTAAATACCTTCTTGGGTCGGTTTGTTATAGTAAGGGCTTACAGATAGTAATGCCCCAACACCAGAAAGGTCTGTATCATTGATTTCATCAATGGCAGCTTGGGTGTTGTTTGCGCCAATTCCGTAAACAATAGGAACCCTGTTATTGTTTATTTTAATTGCTTCTGCAAGGACGATTCTCTTTTCTTCTCTGGTCATGGTAGATGCTTCTCCAGTGGTTCCTTGTACCACCAAATAGTCTGCACCACCTTGGATCACATGTTCGATTACCTTTTCCAGCCCAATAAAATCAATTTTTCCATCCTCTTCAAAAGGGGTAATCAACGCTACTCCTGTCCCAATAAATTGCTCCATTTCTAAATTATCTTCTTTAGGTATTTAAGTAAATTTTCAATATTTGATGTTAGATCATCCTGTTCTTTGGTGAGCATAAGATCTAATAATTCACCTCCTTCAGGTGAATGAAAGCCTATCTTATAGGCAGCGTGTTTGTTTTTGGTTACTAAATGCATGAAGGAGTTTAAGTCATCCACAGCAACAACGAAGATATCTGCCTGATCATTCAAAAAGGATTGCAAAGATGCGTTTGGCTTTCCTAATAGGTTGAAGTCCTTATAGGCAAAGTTATTTTCGCTATCTTCCACTTCGTTATAATACCTTCCTGAGAAGGAGAGTTCATTTGGCCAATTTGCTCGCACAACACGCTCGATCACATGCAAATCTTCATTTGAAGCCGCTAAAATATGAATTGATTTTATATCCTCAATTGATTTTTTGTTTTTCTGGTAATCAATTGGTCTGTTTTTTTTGACTTCAAGCGCGATAAAGAACTCTTTGATCCATTTCATCTTGTTAGGATTAGGTTATTGCTTATCGATCATTTGCATAAACTCTGCCTCAGAGATTAATTTCACGCCTAACTTTTCCGCTTTTTCCTTTTTGCTTGGCCCCATATCTTCTCCTTCAATAATAAAGCTAAGACTTTTGGAAACCGATTTAACGTAAGTGCCACCGTTTGCTGTGATCACATCTATAATTTCATCGCGTTTAAAGTGATTTAGCTTTCCTGAAGCCAATATTTTCATTCCCTCCAAATTATTGCTTTCCAACTGAGGAAGGTCTTCTTCTTTGATCTCGAAATGAAGCCCATGAGCCCTTAGCCTTTCAACCATTTGGAGATGCGTTTCTTGCGCAAAAAACTCTTGAAGGCTTTGCACTAAAGTTTCTCCTACACCGTTGATTTCCAAAAGCGCCTCTATACTGGCCTCCTTCAAATCATCAATGTTTTTGAAATGCTGAGCCAGAATTTGAGCGGTGTTTTCACCAATATTTCTTATCCCAATGGCAAAAAGTACCTTCTCAAAAGGCTGTTCTTTGGAGGCATTAATTCCTTGAAGCATATTTGAGATTACCCCTTCTTGAAAGGTGTTTCCTTTTAACTTTTTGATTTTATCCTCTTGGTCACTGCTCAATTCAAAGTTAAAAGTGAGCACGATATCATGCACCGTATTGTTTTTCTGACTGATTTTGCGAAGCTCTTCCACACTGATCTGATTTCCCACAAACATGGCCAAAACCACAGAGGTGGGCACAAAGTCTTCAATTTGATCATGTTCAAGGCCAGTCAAGAGCTCGATGAATTTTTCAAGGGAAGCAATATTTTGGCCTACTTTTTTATTTTGGTTCCTGATGAAGGTTGAGAAATTCTTAAGTTTTGGGCTTTGTTCAAGCGTTTCGTTTTCCGTGAGGTATTTATCAATTGCAGAAAGGGCAATGCCTTCTGTAATGGAGAAAAGAGCTTTTCTCAGCGCTACATACAGGTAACCATCGCTACTCTTTTCATATTGGTCGGAATTGATTTCCAAGCCTAATAGTCTGTCTTTTTGTGATTCCAGCTCATATAGGTCTGCTGGATTTTCCACATAACCTTGATTGATTAATGCCCTGATCCTTTCCGTGCCCATGCTATCAATATTCATGGCTCTCTTGGATACGAAGTGCTCGATCCTTCCCAGGATTTGAGGAGGACAGGAAGTGGTATTTGGGCAGAAATGCTTTGCTTCACCTTCTTTGCGTTCTAGTTGCGTGCCACACTCAGGGCAGTGGCTGATATAAGCAATTGGTAATGCATTGGGTTTTCTTTGGTCGATGGCTACACCTGTTATTTTAGGAATGATTTCTCCTCCTTTTTCCACATAAACGGTGTCTCCATCATGTAAGTCCAGCCTTTCTATCTCGTTGGCGTTGTGCAAGGAAGCCCGTTTGACGGTAGTTCCTGCAAGCAGTACTGGGGAAAGGTTTGCCACAGGTGTAATGGCACCTGTTCTGCCCACCTGATAAGTGACAGACATCAGTTCACTTTCCGCACTTTCCGCTTTGTATTTGTAGGCAATGGCCCATCTGGGTATCTTGGCAGTAAAGCCTAATTCTTCTCGTTGGTCGTAATTGTTGATTTTCAGTACTACTCCATCAGTATCCAAAGGAAGCTCATGACGCTTCTCTCTCCATGACTCGATATAGTCCAATACTGAATTGATATCTGTACAGTTTTTGTAAGTAGGGGAGATGTTGAATCCCCATTCTTCCAACAACTGCATGGCCTCAAAGTGATTATCCACACCGATGTCATCGCCAAGGAGTTGGTAAAAGTAGCAATTAAGCCTCCTTTTAGCCACCGCGCCGCTGTCCTGCATTTTTAGGGTTCCAGAGGCAGTGTTTCTTGGGTTGGCCAAAAGGGCTTCTCCATTGGCTTCCCGCTCTGCATTGATTTTTTCAAACTCTTTGATGGGAAGAAATATCTCTCCACGTACTTCAAATTTTGCAGGGATGTTTTCTCCTTTTAAATAAAGAGGGATATTTTTAATGGTTTTGACGTTTTCGGTCACATTGTCCCCTCTAAACCCATCCCCTCGGGTGACTGCTCTTACCAACTCTCCATTTTCATAAACAATACTTATGGCTACTCCGTCAAATTTTAGTTCACAAAAATAAGTATAGGATCTATGTCCCAAACCTTTGGCTACACGCTCGTCAAATGCCAGCAATTCCTCTTTACTGTAGGTGTTGCCCAAAGACAGCATTCTGGTTTCATGCTCAACAGTTTCAAACTCTTTGGTAATGGTTCCTCCAACTCGAAGTGTAGGACTGTTTTTATCCTGGTATTCGGGAAATTGTTCCTCTAAGCTGGCCAATTCTGCCAAAAGTTGATCAAACTCATAATCACTGATTTCACTCTTGTCTTCTTGATAGTAAAGATGGTTGTGACGATTGATAGTCTTTGTTAATTCAGTAATACGATTTTGGGCTTCTTTGTTCGAAACGCTGCTCATGTAGGTCCTATAGTATGTTTTAAAATGAATGTTCAAATCTACATTTTTTAGAGGAATTTAACGGATACGAGACCTGTATAATTTAGAATGCTTAGCTATTTGGAGCTTAATGGCTATATTTGAAAGTCAGTTAGGAAGGAAATGAGTAATAAGCAAGAAGTAGAAGTAAAAATCATGGAAGCAGCTAATGAGCTGTTTTTCAGAAAGGGATTTAAAAATACCACGATGGACGATATTTCCAAGAAATTGGGAATGAGTAAAAAGACTGTTTATCAGTATTTTCCAGGGAAGTTGGAGTTGCTGGAAGCTTCTTTTAATCTATTGAAAACAAGGTTAGGGTTAAAAGTGGAGACCATTCTTCAAAACGAGGAATTGACCTTTTTGATGAAGTTAAAATCAATGCTGTCTGCTATAGCCAAGGATTTGGCTCATATCAACCCGGATTTATTAGAGGATTTAAGGGAGCATGTTCCGGCAGTATGGGCAGCTTTGGAAGACTATATCAGGACTTCGGCCTATTTGCGTTTTCAACGCTTGATTCAGGATGGAATAGATCAGGGCTTGGTCTCTGATCATGTGGATAAGAGTATGGTAGTGATTTTGTATGCTTCTGCTATCCAGAACTTAATCGACCCTAGGTTTTTGGGCCAATTTCCCAGGGAGATGGTGACAAGTTTGAAAGTAAATCCTGCCAAAATATATGATCAGGCCATTTCGATTATTTTTGAAGGGATTTTGACTCCTGAGGCCAGAGAAGAATACATCAAACAAAAATAGGAGGAAGCCTATAAGCTAGGCCTCATCCTCTCCAAAAGCTTTTAGAATGTCTTCCTCGGTCATCCTAAGCTTGTTTTTGCATTCCTTTACCAGTTTGCTGGCTTCGCTGACCAAAGCCGATAATTCATCGATGCTCTTTTCATCATCCTCCAAGAGTTGGACGATTTCCTCGATTCTGGCCATGGCCTTATCATAACTGAAATTCTCTTTATTGCTCATTTTTATGGATAGAATTGACGGTACTTGTAATAACTTCCTTGCTGGTGTATGTTGTCAGGATATCTCCAGCTGATATAGCTACCTGTTTTAAAGGTTTTCCATTGATTTCTGATCTGGTATAGCCTTTTTGGAAAAAGGTCATAGGGTCTAGCCTGTTAAGATCTTTATTAAGTCTTTCTAATTTTTGTTTTTCCTGTAATACAATTGACCTGATAAGCTTCTTGAAGTTTTCATCCAAGTGATCCAATTGATTAGCTTTCAGTTTGATCAATTGTCCTGAACGGGACAATATATTGTACTGTGATCGCACTGTTCTTTCCTTCTCCCGGTTTACTTGGGAAAGGAAGATGTTTTTGAGTAAATGTTCTGTATTGTTGATCCTTCGATCTTCTTTTTGTAGCTGGTAAGCCGCATGTCTTTCCAATTGTTTTAAGCGTCCTTCGATTTGGTCTTCAAAATCCCTAAAGCCTGAAAGAATAAATTCAGCCACTGCAGTAGGTGTTTTCATTTTGCTGTGCGCTACCATGTCAGCAATGGATTCATCCCTTTCGTGGCCAATGCCGGTAACTACTGGCAAGGTAGTGTTGGCGATAGCCCTGGCCAAGTTGTAATCATCAAAACAATCAAGGTCCAGCTGTGCACCGCCCCCACGAATGATGACCAATAAGTCAAAAGAATGTTCCTGAAGTTTTTCTTCCACTTCATTGATTGCATTGATGATGCTATTAGCTGCTTGATCTCCTTGCAGGGTTGCGGAAAAAAGCTTCCAATGTACTTTATACCCTTCTCGGTTGTGGTCAACTTGGTTGGTGAAATCCCCAAATCCAGCAGCACTGGGAGAGCTGATTACTGCAACTCTTTGTGGAACTTTGGGCAGAAGGAACTGTTTATTGAGGTTCATCAGTCCTTCCTTATTGAGTTGGTCTATGGTTTCTTGGCGTTTTCTTGCCTTTTCCCCCAATGTGAAGTTGGGGTCAATATCTTTGATATTTAAGCTTAGACCATAGACTTCATGGAATTGAACACCAACTTGGGCAAGGACCTTCATACCACTTTTGAGAGGTTGCCCGGTAATATGGGTAAACCTGGAAGCAATTCCTCGGTAGGTGTAAGACCAGATATTGGCTTTGATTTTAGCTAAGATCTGCTGTTCACTTTTCTCCACCAGTTCCAAATAAGCATGGCCCCTAGGAGAGTCCCTGATTTCTCCAATCTCAGCAATGACCCAATATGAAGGAGCCAGATGGCTATCCAGTGCTTGTTGGATTTGTTGGTTAAGCTCTAATAAGGAAAGTGGACTTAGCATGGGACAAAGTAAATAAAAAATAAGGAGGTGGAATTGGAATCTGCTATCTTTCTATAAAGATCTGGGATTAATGGAGTATCATACAGTAAATGAAATTCCCATAGTTGGTTTTTACAAGCTTATCAATATGGTATTATATATCACTAATTTGGTGCAATTATGGTATTAGAACAAGCGCTACATTTGTCTTAAACAAAATAAGAGAACTATGAATTGGAACGGAGTTTTTCCTGCTGTCACTACGAAATTTAATGCTGATGGTAGTATCGATTATGATATGTTTTTTGTTAACCTTGAAGCCCAAATTGATGCAGGAGTGAGCGGAGTGATTTTGGGCGGGACACTTGGTGAATCAAGTGTCTTGGATGATGAGGAGAAGCTGGAGTTAACCAAAAAGACGATCGAGAAGATAGCTGGTAGGGTGCCTGTAATTCTCAATATTGCAGAGGGAGCTACCTCCAAAGCGGTATATTGGGCCAAAAAAGCAGAGGAAATTGGAGCGGAAGCATTAATGCTCTTGCCTCCCATGAGGTACCCGTCAGACCATAGGGAAACTGTTACCTACTTCAAGACCATTGCTAATGCGACTTCTTTGCCGATCATGATTTATAATAATCCTGTTGATTATAAAACTTACGTGACCTTGGAGATGTTTGATGAGCTTATGGAATGTGAAAATATCCAAGCCGTGAAAGAGTCCACCAGGGATGTTTCCAACGTGACAAGAATGAAAACCAGGTTTGGAAACCGTTACAAGATTTTGTGTGGTGTGGATACCCTGACCATGGAAAGTGTCTTGATGGGAGCGGATGGTTTGGTTGCTGGCTTGGTATGTGCTTTTCCAAAGGAAACAGTGGTATTGTTTGATTTAATTAAAGAAAGGAAAATTGATGAGGCTCTGGCCATTTATAGGTGGTTCTTGCCATTGCTAGAGTTGGATATTCATCCTAAATTGGTCCAATACATCAAACTTGCTGAGCAAATGGCGGGTATTGGAACGGAGCATGTCCGTGCACCGAGATTAACCTTGGTAGGAGAAGAAAGAAACAGAATTGAAGCGGTCATTCAAAAGGGCCTCGATCATAGACCGGAATTAGCATCTTTAAAAACCAGCGTGTAATGCAAATAGATCAGGTATTAAACCAATCCACAAAAGCATTTAAAAAATATAAAAACACCTCACTTAAAGAGAGGGCCAACTTCCTAAAGGAAGTAGTTTCCTGTCTTGAAGAGGTAAAGGAGGAATTGGTCCCTATAGCATGTGAGGAGTCCCATTTACCAGAAGGTAGAATCTCAGGAGAATTTGGCAGAACCACAGGGCAAATAAAACTCTTTGCTTCTTATATTGAAGAGGGCAGTTACCTGGAGGCCACTGTCGATCATGGGGATCCGGCGAGGACACCAGCTCCAAAGCCAGACTTGCGTCGGTTCTTGGTTCCAATTGGGCCTGTGGCCGTTTTCGGAGCCAGTAATTTTCCTTTGGCATTTTCTACCATTGGAGGAGACAGTGTGTCCGCGTTGGCTTCAGGCTGTACTGTGGTCTATAAAGGTCACCCCTCTCATCCAAAAACCTCTTTGCTGGTCTTTGGTGCCATTCAGAAAGCTCTAGAAAAATCTGATTTGCCTAAAGGCGTTTTCCAACTTGTGGAAGGAGGCATAGAAGAAGGTCAAGCATTGGTAAAACACCCACTGACTAAAGCAGTTGGATTTACTGGTTCTTTCAAAGGAGGAAAAGCTTTGTTTGATTTAGCAAACAACCGTGAAGAACCAATTCCGGTGTATGCAGAGATGGGAAGCACAAACCCTATTTTTGTAACGGAAGGGATGCTTTATGGAGACATTGAAAGATTGGCCAGTCAGTATGCGCAATCACTGACCATGGGCGTGGGACAGTTTTGTACGAACCCAGGTATTATCTTTATTCCTGAAAAGTATGCTCACAATTTTGCAGAAAAGGCGGGAGCAGTTTTGGAAAGCATCGATGGACAGACCATGCTCAATGGGGGTATCCAAAAGGCTTACAGTAGTGCATTAGGCGACTTAGCGCAATCTGAAGCATTGAGCTGGAGCAAAAAGGCAACTGATACTGGCTTGGGAGAACCGGCTTTGGCCATGACCAATGTCCAAGATTGGCTAGCAAACAAATCTTTTCAGGAAGAAGTTTTTGGCCCATTTGGAATCGTGGTTTCTTATAGAAATCAGGAAGAACTCCATGATGTAGCGGAACAACTTCAGGGACAATTGACCATTACCCTTTGGGCCGAGGAGAAAGAGTTAAAAGAGCTAGGAGAGTTGATCAGCCAACTTCAAGAGAAATGCGGAAGATTATTGTTTGGTGGAGTTCCTACCGGCGTGGAAGTTGGGTATGCCATGCAACATGGAGGGCCTTACCCTTCTACTTCTGACAGCAGAAGTACCTCGGTCGGGGTATATGCCATCAAGCGGTTCTTGAGGCCTTTGGCCCTTCAAAATTGTCCAGATAGGTTGTTGCCAGAAGCCTTGAAAGAATCCAATCCATTGGGAATACCGAGAGTAGTGGATGGTAAATTGGTGCCATAAAGTTCTTGTATAATTATTGAATGAAGAAAACATTTAGTTGTATTGATTCTCATACCTGTGGTAATCCGGTAAGAGTGGTTACTGGTGGTGTCCCTTTTTTGGAGGGAGAGAATATGTTTGAAAAACGTCAGTTTTTCATTGAAAATTATGATTGGATCAGAAGAGGTTTGATGTTTGAACCTCGTGGGCACGACATGATGTCGGGATCCATGCTTTATCCACCCCATGATCCCGCTAATGATGTGGCAGTACTGTACATCGAAACCAGTGGTTGTCTACCGATGTGTGGGCATGGAACTATTGGCACGGTGACGGTAGCCATTGAGGAGGGGCTAATTGTACCCAAAGAAGAAGGAAAGCTCAGGATTGAAACTCCGGCTGGACTGGTAAAGGTTAAATATGAGCAGGAAGGTAAAAAGGTAAAGACCGTAAAACTTACCAATGTGGCCAGTTTTGTCATTGCTCAAGACTTGACCATTCATTGTGAAACATTGGGGGAGTTGACCTTTGATGTTTCTTATGGAGGGAATTTCTATGCTATCATTGACCCGCAAGAAAATTTCAGTGGGTTGCAGGACTTCACGGCTGAACAACTGATTACCATGAGCCGGAAATTAAGGAAAGCCATCAATGAGAAATATGAATTTATTCATCCTGAAAATCCCCGTATCAATGGGCTGAGCCATATTCAATGGATCGGGAAGCCCTTAGATGAATCTTCTGATGGAAGAAACGCGGTTTTTTATGGAGACAAGGCCATAGATCGATCTCCTTGCGGAACGGGTACCTCTGCACGAATGGCTCAACTGCATGCCAGGGGCAAGTTGAAAGTGAATCAACCCTTTGTCAATGAAAGCTATATTGGTTCGAAGTTTACAGGGGAAATTGTAGAGACGACTACAGTTGGAGGGATTCCTGCCATTATTCCGAGCATTGAAGGGTGGGCAATGGTCACGGGGTATAGCACCATATTCCTAGATGATGATGATCCTTACGTACATGGCTTTCAGGTGATTTAGTGGGGTTTGAGATCATAGACGCTAGACTTAAGATAGATGTGGTGGGGGACGAGACTGAATATCAGAAGCTCGTGATTAGGAATAATTGAAGGCTATGAGAAATGGTATATAGGATATTAACCTTTTAGCTTTCTACTATTACCCCAAACGCCAGTAAATTTAGTGAAGGTTGAGCATTGATAATTTTACCCTACAGCTTCGCTCTTTTTTGATAACACTGGAAATCATTTAATAAGAAGCATTTAATCTGGGTGAATAAACTTTATAATTAGACAGTTCAAGATTTGGACAAACAACGATATGAAACCAACAGTTGTAATCGGTGGAGGAATAGTGGGGCTTTTTACGGCTTACTTTCTTCATAAGGAGGGAACAGAAGTGATCGTCGTAGATAAAGGAGACATGAAAGTCAACTGTTCTACAGGAAATGCAGGTATGATCGTGCCCAGTCATATCATTCCTTTGGCCTCGCCAGGCATGATTTCAAAAGGCATTTCTTGGATGCTTTCTTCTAAAAGTCCTTTTTATATCCAGCCCAGATTGGATAAAAGATTGATCGATTGGTGTTTGCTGTTCTATAGAAACTCCAATGCCAAACATGTTCAAAAATCGATTCCATACTTAAAAGGGATCAGTTTATTCAGTAAACAGTTGTATTTGGATTTTGTAAAAGCACATGGAAATGACAACATACGACTGCAAGACAAGGGATTGCTGATGCTATATAAGACAGCAGAGGGTGAAAGGGAAGAGGCTGAATTTTGTCATGTGGCCCAAGAAAGTGGTCTAGAAGCTGAAATATTAACTATTGGGGATATCGAAAAATTAGAGCCCAATCAAAGAGTGGATGCTCGGGGAGGGATCTATTTTCCAGAAGACGCCCACTTATCTCCAAAGGATCTTTATATCCAATTGAAGCAATACCTATTTGATCAAGGGGTAATTTTAAAACCTGGAGTCAGCATAGAGGGCTTTGAAAAGGGAGTGGATAATGTCAATGCGGTGATTACCAATGAAGGAAAAATTGATTGCGATCAGGTGATGGTTTGTGCAGGAAGCTGGTCCGATCAGATTGCTAAAATGCTTGGCTTTAGATTGCCCATGATGGGAGGGAAGGGTTACAGCTTTGAATTGCCCAATACACCTCCATTGATGCAAGCCAGCATCTTGACAGAAGCGAGGGTCTCGCAAAGCCCATATGGAAATAAAGTTCGATTTGGAGGAACCATGGAAATTTCCAATAAGTCAGAGGAAATCAACCTTAATAGGGTTCGTGGAATTTATGAATCCATAAAGGCTTATTATCCTGATTTTAAAGCTGACTTTCCCCAAGAAAGTCAAATATGGAAAGGAATGCGTCCTTGTTCTCCTGATGGACTACCCTATATAGGCAAGGCTCCAAAATGGAAAAATGTGGCTTTCGGTGCAGGACATAGCATGATGGGGCTGAGTTTGGCTCCAGCTACTGGTAAAATTCTAGCTGACCTTAGCAAAGGCAAAGAAGGAATTGTTCCATTGAAAGGCTTTGCCGTGGACCGGTATGCCTAGTAGGTTTATCCATTGTTTTTGAGGGCAATCATTTTAGGTATAAAGATGTGTTGGTCCACAGATGGATAAAGATCAACACAGATGTTTTGTGGCGCTAGAGTTTTCGAGGGTGGTTGCAGTATGACTATTGTTGTCTGGCCTTATCGAAGCCAGGTATAAGTTACTTTTATTTTTAATGCACCAATATTCATGAGTGTCGTTTGTTATAAAATGTAATAGCCTGCATATGGCTGGCAGACAAGGACAAACTAGAAACTTCTTTGTCCATTGAAATAGAATGATATTGGTAAAACGATATTGAAATTGTGTTATTTTGGTAAAACGTTGTCCCAAGGATCAGGGTAATCCCAGCTTTACCCCAGCTTTACCCCAGCTTTGATGTAGCTTTACCCTAGCTTTGCTACTACTTTAATGCTAGTTTGAAGGTTCTTTATGAGGAGAAAATTCATTCGTGCATGGTGGAGGGGAGTAGAGTTTTAGGCTGAAAGCTAAAAGCTAGAAGTCTAAGGCTGAAGGGCGAAAGTACAAAGTTTGGTGAATCGTTTTTAGAAATACGTCAGCATTTATGAGAGGCATTGAAAAGATAGAGTTTACAAATATTTTACTATGGTAATCAAAGCTTGTTGTTTCTTAATCATATCTCTTCTGGTATAGTAGTTTTACATTTGATTGCCCAAATGGAGTGCAGCTATTTACGATAAGGTTTTATTTTTTATCCCCGAAAGAATATTGGGACAGGCTTTAAACACAAAAAGTAAAAACCTAACACCTAAAGGTAGATAGGAAACCTCAAGCCAGAAATATTGCTTCTACCCATCAGGTCCACCTCTCATTTGAGAAAGCTTGCTATGGTAATCAAAGCTTTATCTTATATATACCTTGGCTTCACCATTATCTAGAAGTAAGTAAGCTGAGTGATCGATCTATCCTAAGGTAATGGCTAAGATGTGGAAGGGCAGTTTTAGGTGAGTAATGTTATATCCAGACCTTTTCCTTTCTGGTGACGGACTAAGAAGGGATGCCACGTTGAATGCGAGCACTGATGATTAAGTTTAGCAAATATTGATCTGGAAAATTGGGCTTTTCTGATTATCATCAATGGTGGCAGTAAGCTTAAATACATTGTTAAAATGGTCAGAAGCCTGATGCATCAATATCTTAACCAAAACGAACAATTGGATACACCGTTGATCGATATTGGTGCATTTGCGGATATTATACATGTGGGTTTTTCTCAAAGACCAATGGTTGTAAGGTATAATTGTTTACATTTTTGTAAGAAACCTGAATGGTGTTATTATGCGATTTCTCATGTAACTTAACTGGCTTTGTTGTGTTTTTGTGTATGGGTTTTCACATAATCAGAAGGTGTGTAGCCGGTGATTTGTTTGAACTGCCTATTGAAGTAGGAGATGTTAAAATAGCCACTATCGAAAGCTATTTCTTTGACACTGAACTCTTCTTCAATTAATTGTTTGCAGGCATGGCCTATTCGGATTTCATTGAGAAATTGGGAGAATGTCTTGCGGGTATGTTGCTTAAAATAACGGCAAAAGGCATTGATGCTCAGGTTGGCCACCCCGGCAGCATCAGCGAGGGAAATATCCTGCGAGAAGTTTTCCATGATAAAATTGATGACCATATTGACCTTGGTGGTGTCTTGGGGCAGGGAGCCCGGTTCAAAGTTAATATGGCTCAAAGCGGTCAGTTCAGTGCTTTTGGAGAGTTTATCCAGCAGTTTTAGAAGGTAAAGAATCCTATCCAAGCCACTTTTTTGAGCTATTTTTTCAGCAGAATGATAAAGGGCTTCTTTGGATTTGCCTTCCACCAATAAGCCTCTTTTACTGAATTGCAATAACTTTTTGATGCCATGGAATTCAGGAAGTCCCAACAGTTTTTCTCCCAAAGCATCAAAAGAGAATAGAATTGAAATGTTTTTGGATCTTAAATTTGTATTATCCTCATAGTAAGATTTGTCACTTCTGAAGAAATGGGGAAGGTTGGAACCCAAGATAAAAATATCACCAGTTTTGAAATGGCCGATGGCATCGCCGATAAAGTAAGTGCCTTCTCCTTCAATAATGACCATAATTTGTGTTTCTACATGGTAATGTAGGTTGTCATAAAAGTAAGGATAGTCTTCCTGTAAAATACGAACGGCCTCTTCTTCGATTTTGGCTATTTTAAATAAAATAGGCTTCATGCTAATCTGGATTAATGGTTCAATTTAATAATAAATTACAGAAGCATAGGCCAATCAAATCGATTTAAAGAGTGCCTTTTCCTTTTTTATTGGTGGTTTGTGCAGAAGAAATGATGATCGGTTTTGTTTTATGTGATATTGGGAATATTTTTCGATTAGAATAGAGGCAGACTTTTTTTAAGTTGACTTTATTATTATCAAATACTTCAATTTCCAAGAATCATGATATTTAAAAAAACGATGATCAATCGCTTCCGCATTTTTCAAGGAGCTTCTATTTTACTACTTATAATTTATTTGGCAAGCTGCGCCAGAATAAATAAAGAGGATTATTTGGAAGGGAAATCCGCTATAGGAGAAAAGGCTATGGTGGTTTCTGCCCATCCCGAAGCGTCAAAGGTAGGAATTGAGGTGCTTCAAAAGGGAGGTAATGCCATAGATGCGATGGTGGCAGTGCACTTTGCCCTGGCAGTGGTTTATCCGGCCGCAGGAAACCTTGGAGGTGGAGGGTTTATGATGTACCGTCAGTCCAATGGAAATGTTTCCTCTTTGGATTTTAGGGAGAAAGCGCCTTTGGCTGCTTATGAAGAGATGTATCAAGATGAAAATGGAGAGATCATTGATGGACTCAGCCTGGCCGGTCCAATGGCATCGGGCGTTCCAGGTTCAGTAGATGGAATGATTGAAGCCCACAAAAAGTATGGAAGTTTGCCTTTGAAGGATTTGATAGCACCGGCATATCAGCTGGCCAGGAAAGGATTTGCCATCACGGAAAATCAGGCAAACAATTACAATAGATACCGATCTGTCTTTATCAAACATAACAGGGACAGTACCCAGATTCCTTTGGTGAAGTTGAAAGGAAAATGGGAAAAAGGAGATGTGTTGGTTCAAAAAGATTTGGCCGCTACTTTGAAGCGAATTCAACTGGAAGGCCGGGATGGTTTTTACAAGGGTAAAACGGCAGAGCTGTTGGTGGCAGAAATGAAAGCTGGAAATGGTATTATCGAATTGGAGGATATGGAAAAATATGCTTCTAAATGGCGGGAGCCAATTCAGGGAAATTACAGGGGCACCAAAGTATACAGTATGGGACCTCCGAGTAGTGGGGGAATTGCTTTGATGCAACTTTTAAAAATGTCAGAACATTTTCCACTGGGAGAATTGGGATTCCATGAGACAAAAACCATTCATTTGATGACGGAAATGGAAAGAAGGGTTTATGCTGATCGGGCCAAGCACTTGGGAGATGAAGATTTTTGGGACGTACCTAAAGCACAGCTATTGGATGATGATTACTTGGCGAGCCGGGTAGCTCAAATAAACCCCGAAAAAGCAACGGACAGTGAAGAGGTGTTGGCGATGAATTTGGACCATCAGGAAAGTGAAGAGACCACCCATTATTCGATTATTGATGCTGAGGGGAATGCTGTTTCAGTGACCACAACCATCAACTCAGGCTATGGTTCAAAGGTATTCGTTACGGGTGCTGGTTTTTTAATGAACAATGAGATGGATGATTTCAGTAGTAAGCCGGATGTGCCGAATGTTTATGGCTTATTGGGAGGTAAAGCCAATGCCATTCAAGCTGAGAAGCGGATGTTAAGTGCCATGACACCTACCATTTTAGAAAAAGACGGGGAGTTGTTTATGGTGGTGGGAACGCCTGGTGGAAGTACCATTATTACTTCAGTTTACCAAACGATCCTGAATGTAGTGGATCATCAAATGAGTATGAGCGAAGCAGTAACGGCGGGTAGAGTCCACCACCAATGGAAACCCAACTTTATTTTTCCCGAAAAGGGAGCTTTTAGTAAATCCACAAAGGATGAGTTGGAAAAGATGGGGCATGAAATCAAGGAAAGAGGAAGTATAGGTAGGGTAGATGCTATCTTGGTCAAACCTGATGGTAGGTTGGAAGGCGCTGGTGATCCAAGAGGAGATGATTGGGCTGCAGGGTATTGATTATTTGTTGAGTATGATTTGGGAGAGAATAGAAAGAGGCTGTCTCAAAAGTAGATAGTTTAAAAGGCTAGCTGATTTCTCGGCTAGCCTTTCCTGTTTAACTCAAAATGGATATTTTGAGGTGTGAAAAAACAAGACTTAAATATAGCTTTTAA
>NZ_JACYTQ010000012.1 GCF_014841125.1 Echinicola arenosa | reverse complement strand
AAAAAAACCAGAGTCAAACTGACCTTGGGTCAGAAAAATAGAGGCCGATTAATGAAAATCGGCCTCTATTGGCTAAAATCGACTGTCAAACTTTTTTAACTCTTGTTTTGAGACAGCCTCTTTCTATTCTTTTAACCCGAAATATGGAATTATCACTTTGTGTCTTTAACCATAAAGCTTGAAACGGTTTGGATGAGTTCTCCGGAAGGGTTGGTATAACTAACTTTTATTTCATACTTACCACTTATTTCGGAAGTTTTAAAGTTTATTTTGGCTTTTCCGTTACTATCTGTTTTTACGGTGTCATCCCAGTAAAAAATGGTCCTAAAGTCAGGTAAGCGTTGGCTGCTATTGCTTTCAGGGCCATTGAAATTCCATATCATAGGGTTTTGGATTTTAGGGTATTCGAGGTATAGTGCATTTTTAGGAATTGGAAAACCACCAAAATCATTTTCATAGGAAGTGAAATTTAATACTCCTTCAAAGGCATTGTCCAGGATGAAGAATTTTCTGTTGATCACCTCGATTCTTTTGATATTATCCGGGCTAAAGTTACCAATTGCATCACTGTCAAAAACAGGCATTCCATCAATCAGCATCAAAGGGTTATTTTGGAAAACATTATCCTCTGGAAAATTGGATAATTTGAAATGGAATTCCCCTTTTTCTTTCCTGACCAAAACCGTTGGGATATATTCTTTAAGCGTTGTTGCAAGCGATTCAAAGCGGTTGTATTCATCCAAATTATAAGCACGGTCTGCATCAAATCCGGTGACAATAGGAATAGTGGGAGCCTTTTGAGGTGCGTAGAAATAGTCGGTCGTGGAATAGCTCAAAACGAGATCATCCAGCATTTCTTTATTTTCCTCCGAGATGTTGACAGCAGGGAACAGTAATAAGTCCCCTTTAGGCGAGGGGGCAAAAGGTTCCTGAAGGTCCATGCTAAAAGGGATAGAATCAGCATCAGACTGGAGGATCATAAAGTTATAACTTTTCAGGGCCCCAAGATCAAAATAGACTTCTCCTTGATTGTTTGGTTTGCCCAAATACAGCGAAGATTGGTCACCATGTACAGAAAGTAAGTAAGGTCTTTTCGTGTCAATTTTGTCGGTAATTAGTTGCCCTTTTACTATATGCCCTCTCAGCTCAGGGATGATCTGGCTTGAGTCTTTTTTGGAAGATATTTGTCCTGTGAAAACTATTGCTTCCAAGAAAGGGTTTTTCTTACTGATGGAGACCGTAAGCTCTTGGTCAGGTGAAGCCTCTATCATGATTTCTCCTAATTCTTCCCTAATCAACTGCTCTTTGTTTTTATGAATTTTGATAGTGGAGGTGCTTTTGTTTGGCACCCATTGGGAGTTGGATGGCTTTGGAATTTGGGCAGGCGGGATCTCAGGATTGATAACCGTGATCAATTCATGGTGGTACTGGGAATCATCTGCTAAGCTTGCTGCTAACCGGGTATAAAGCCTAAGGAGGTAATGATCCGTAGGGATATTTTCAGGAACTTGCACATAAGCATTGGCTGCTCCTTTGGTTAAGGGAATGATGGAGCCAGATACGCGTTCACCATTTCGGCTGATCAAATCCACATAAGCAAATTGTGAAGGACTTGGCTGACCTTCCATTCTTATTTTCACTGAGAGAGGAACAGACTCACCCACAACAGCAATGTTTTTACTGATATGGACGCTTACTTTTTCTTGAGGCCAAGATAATTCTTTTGGCGTCTGTGCCAGAAGTGAAGTGTTTAGAGCCAATAAAAGTATTAATACTGATAATAGAATTCTCATTTTTCTTTACTTAATTTCACCAAAAATCAGGACGGACATTAGTACCTCTCAACCTACAATCTGTACATTTCCGGCTTGCACCTCTATAGCCCAAGATGCCTGTTGGACCACCATCAACGATCATGGCGGGAACATCAATATTATTGTTAAATCGCTCACCTACTTCATTGGGTGGGATTGTATCATAATAGATCTCACAACCCGCATAATAGGGGATGTCAACCAACCAAGTTCCTACTTCACTTCTATCAAAGAAAGCTCTTTTTCTGGTCGAGGAACCAGCTGTAACAAAACCTATTGCCTTCAGGTTTTCATCGCTTTGGTGAAAAACGTTGGTACCGATATTGGAGGGAAGGGGACTGAAGATATCTCCTGTGTCGTCCGAGTTTTTGCGAAGAATCTCATAGAAGTCATAGGCATCCTTCGTGACTGCCCTTTGATAAACCAGAATAGAATATCTCTGGGAAAACTTTTCCGATCCGTAAGGAATAGTCTGAATGTGTTTCTGGAAAATGTAATCATCCTGATACTGAGAGGAGGATTCTACATTTACTTTATCAGAATATTCATTTTTCCAGCACCTGTCAATTCTGTCCTCTGGATTGATGCGATAGACGATGGAATCAAGGCTTTCATCGTATCTTAAAAATGAGATGATCTCAGGAAAGAATATCCAGGTTTCCTCATACTCCCAAACGAAAAATTCAGCTTCCTCATTTCCATGGGTAGAGACGTTAACTTCAACATCCTCATAATTGCCCCCTGTAATACCTATGTCTTCGATGACAGGTGTGTTGATAGGAGTCATCCACTCGCTTTGGTAAATGCCCTTGTCAGGTAGTTCAATATGAAGTCTGTAATCTTGATTAAGGCTTAAATTGTGCTCAGCACTGTACACACCTTCTCCGGTAAGGGGAAGTGAAAAGACTTCTCCTGATTGGCTCTCGATATATACTTCGGCATTGGAAATGGTGCTTGGGCCATTGGTTTCTCCACTTAAGGTTGATGTGGTGCTTAGTTTGATGATAGAAGGATATTCGCCAGTTTCTATATGTCCTTCCACCACCAAAATACCTAAATCTTGTTGGTCAATTTGAGGATCATAGGGCTCCCTGCAGCTCACCATTATCCAGTTCGTCAATATGGCAGCAAGTATGATTTGTCTTAAACTCATGATCATCAGAATTTGAAATTGTAGGTAATAAATGGAATCGGGTTGGCAAAGATGGATAATTTATACCCTTGTAATATGCCATTGACGGGGGTATAATAAACCGAATAGGGGTTGCTTCTTCCCAACAAGTTGTAAACTCCCAAAGACCAAGAGGCATGGGCCAGTTTTTCTATTTTGTGGTTTCCTTCCAAGTTAAGGGAAAGGTCTACCCTGAAGTAATCAGGAATTCTGTAGGCATTCCTATCAGAGAAATACACTTGCTCAGATCCATTGTAATTGAATTTGGCCACTGGGAGTGTTACGGGGCGGCCAGTGCTGTAATTGGTATTGACAGAAACATTGGCGCGTTTGGATAATTCATAGTTGGCCACTAACATGACATCATGAGGTTGGTCAAAGTTACTCGGATACCAGCTCCCATTGTTTACCTGCTCTGCAAGCTCACCGGATGAAGTCATCAGCTGTGAACGAGAATAAGTATAGCTCAACCAGCCGCTTAATTTTCCGGTTGGCTTTTTGATCATAAACTCAGCTCCATAAGCCCTTCCATCCGTGTTGAGGACATCTTGCTCGATTTCGTTGTTCAGCAATAACTCAGCACCACTTCTATAGTCAATCAGGTTTTTTAGGTCTCTATAATAGACTTCTACGGAAGTTTCTATCAGTCCCTGTTGAAGGTTTTTATAAAAGCCTAGGGATATTTGATTGCCTTGTTGTGGCTTGATAAATGGATCACTTAGCTTCCAGGTGTCAGTAGGAGTGGCTGCTGAGGTGTTGGATAATAAGTGGATATACTGTCTATTGGTATGGAAACCTGCCTTGACCGAAGTGAAGTTATCGATGATATACCTGGCAGAAACCCTGAATTCAGGTGCTGAATAAGTTTGTATAACTTCATTTTTATCAAAACTATTTTGCCCAATCACTGTCGCATCACTTTTGGGGAGGTCAGGCGCATATTCATTCATTTGATTTGGACCGAGGAAATAGTAGAGGACATACCTCACTCCATAATCTGCTGTAAGTTTGTCATTGATTTCAAATCGATCACCGATAAACAAAGCAGTTTCCAATGCTCTTTCTTCGTTGACAATCGTGGGGATGATGATGGACGATTCATTTTTTGGCTGCATTTCTCCTGGATTCAACCTATAGAAAATGTTGTCCATGCCAAATTGAAGGGTATGCTTGTCATTGTATTCATAATCAAAGTGGGCCTTGAGGTTCAACTGGTTGATGTCAAAGCCGAAGTCAAATGCATTCAGTTCATTTTCAGATCCTTCAATGCCAAATTGATAATGATCATAACCTAGGATAATGTTGCTTTCAAGTTGATCATTGTAATAATGGGTCCAGTTGAGGTTGAAGTTTCTGTTACTGTAATTGAACAAAGTATCCTCTTCAAAATTGAATTCGTCCTGGCTCCAATAAGAAGAAAGACTCAATTCATTTTTGTCATTAAAATAATGTTTGACATTGAGGTTAAGGTCATAAAATGATGCTCCTGCTGCATTTAAGTCAGATCGTTCATTTACCATATCCAATAGCCAGTTGCTGTAGGTGGTTCTGCCACTGGCCAAGAAAGTAGTGTTTTCACCTATAGGTCCATCCAAGGTAAGCCTACTTGTCATCAAGCCGATACCGCCTTTTCCATGCAATTTTTCCTGATTGCCAAATTGGCCTTCCACATCCAATACTGAGGAAAGTCTTCCTCCATATTTGGCGGGCATTCCGGCTTTGTGTAGCTCCACCTGGTCCACCATGTCCCCATTGAAGGAAGAAAAGAAGCCGAAAAGGTGGGAGGGATTGTAAATCGTGGATTGGTTAAGCAGGATCAGGTTTTGGTCTGCTGCACCACCCCGAACATTGAAGCCAACACTGGATTCCCCAACGGTCTTGACACCTGGAAGGGTGAGGATGCTTTTGATTACATCAACTTCTCCCATTACAGATGGAAGTTTTTTCATAGACTCAATGGAGAGTACTTCTACTCCCATTTCTGTTCGGTTGATATTGGACAGCCTATCTGAACTGACCACTACTTCATCCAAAGAGACAATACTTTCATCAATCTGTAAGTTAAGCGAGCCATTTCCTTTTAGATCGATTTGTCTTTGCTCCTGAAACTGGCCAAGGTGTTGGATGAAGATGGTATGGCGGCCTTTGGGCAAAGTAATGCTGAACCTTCCATTTTCATCGGTAACAGCTCTTGTAAAATCCTTTCGTTCAAAGACCACCGCTCCAAATACAGGTTCGCCTGACTTAAGTCCTATTATTTTTCCGGTCAAAGTAGCAGTAGCTACTTGATCACTTGAAGATTTTTCTCCAATGACCCAAAGCTTATTATTGGCGTAAGCCCTGTCCAGATAGCGCTCATCATTTACGAAATTTAGGCTGTCTTCAGGATTTTGACTCTGGAAATAGCTTGATGATAGAGCGGTTGGGAAATGATCCTTTCGGTGGATGAAAACACGCTTATTGGCATCGATGGTGTACTTTAAATCGGTTTTGTCAAATATAAGATCCAGTAAATCTGAAAGTTCATTTTCACTGGCGCTTGCACTAACTATTACTTGATCAACATCTTCTTTTTTGAAATAAAAGCGATAGCCTGTTTCATCTTCTACGGCATTGACAAAGCGAGAAAAGCTAATGCCAGGAAAAAGTCCAGTGATCTTTTCTGGTTTTTGGTCTTGTGCTTGAGAAAGAAGAGAAACCAAAGAAAAGTAGACCAACAAAATGAGTCGTAAATATCGTTTCATGATTAATTTTTGTTGAATTTGTTGGTGTAAAAATCAGCTATGGCCACCAAGCATTCTGGAGTGTTTTTTTTGTACTGTAGCCCTTTTTCCCGGATGATTCTTTTGATTTCTTTTTTAGGCATTCCTAGAACTTCTGCGACATCTTTCTTGGTATTTATTCGATGTATCTGATCTCCTTTTCGAATAAAATAATGTTGATGGTGTTCAAATTCAAACTGTTTGTTGTCTGCACCAAAGTCTTTTTTGATCTTGGAAATTTTATAATGCTTGGCCAAAAAGCAGATTTCGTCATCCCATAAAACCTCATAATAACCATTTCGATGCCATATATATCCTGGATTTGCATCAAGAGATGCAAAAGACCTGTTATTTTCCATCGTAAAGGACTGGACTTTTTTGGCATCTAAAATGATTCTTTGGTAGGTGTTTGGGTGATAAGTGACCAATTGGTCGCTTTCCACATCATAATTTAAAATGATATGTTCGAATCTTTGACCATTAATAGTTATTTCACCATAGACAAAGTCTTGGGAGCTGATATACGGAGTGCCTTCAATGTGAAAGGACTTTCCGGATGCATACTGTCCACCAGACGAGACTTCTTGCGGGTAAGGAATTATTTTATTATAAACTTCCTCAAGTTGGGGGTAGTTTGTGCCATCTAATTGACCAAAACAATATAGGGCAGAGAATTGACAGCACATCAATAAAGTGTACTTATAAAAGTGTTTCATAGTCAAGCAAAATATGTAATAATTGACTATGAAAGAAGTAGAAGTCCTTTAATTAAAGATAGAATTTGATGGATGGTTTGTGATAATTTTAGATTGGATGGTTAAATAAAAGGATGTTGAATACGGTTTGTTGAAAGTAAATTCTGCGGATTTACAAAGTGCTCATTTAAAATTTTAAAAAATTAGTTTTGGTGGATTTTTATTTTTCACCCAAAGCCTATAAAAGTCAAGCCTCTTAGGCTTGTTCAACAAACAATTAATATTTGATTTTTGCAAGCCACCTATTTTGGATAAAGCAGATTCCATTTTCCTCAGCTTCAGAAAATGCAGAAATATCAACGAGCAGTAAAACTTTAGAAATTGATCGTGGTACTTATGGCTTTTTTGGGTTTTCTGTTCTGGATACGATAGTTCGTGCTTTCCCCAAGCTTCATCTAGTAACTTTTGGGAGGTTGACTGAAACGCTTTTTCATGTTATGGGTCTTTTGAGGTGAGTTGAGAAGAGGAGGGCCAAACACTATAAAAGCTAAACAGTCAATAAATAGCACTTTATTTAATTGGGATTTTTCAGGATTGTTAATATAGGAGAGGCTTATTGGTCTAACCATGCTTTGAAGAGAGGTGTCTTTTCACTGCTGATGATAATCTCCGAATCCAAATCTGGAGATACTTGGAGTTTCACCCTGCCTTTAAAGTAAGGATGTATTTCGGAAACGGCATCTATGTGAAGGATGAGCTGCCTATTGGCCCTGAAGAAAAGTTGAGGGTCCAGCACTTGGATTAAATCGTCCAGGGATTGGTCCAAAGGATATTTGTCCCCTTTGTTGGTCACGAGTAAGTTGAGTTTTCGTTCCGTATAAATATAGGCGATTTGTTCGGTTTTAATGGATTTTATTTTGGTGCCTGCTTTTACTAAAAACCTGCTTTTGTAAGCGGTTTGATTTTCTTGGATTGCAGATAAAATCTGATCCACATTCAATCCATTAGGCTCCCTTTGAAAGCCTGACTGAAGCCTTTTTAGTTTTTCCATGCTTTGGACAAGCTTTTCATATTGAATGGGCTTGAGTAAGTAGTCAATGCTATGTACTTCAAATGCCTTAATGGCATATTGGTCATAGGCGGTTGTAAAAATTACAGGGCTGCTAACTTCTATCTGTTGGAAGATTTCGAAACAGAGGCCATCATCTATGCGGATATCCATCATGATCAGATCAGGAGATGGCTTTTCCCGGAGCCAATCAACTGTTTCCTGGACAGAAGTCAGGTTGGCCAAGACATGGAGCTTGCTGTCATACTTTTTTAGCATTTGTTCCAGTTTTTCGGCTGCCAAGTTTTCGTCTTCAATGATCAGGACATTCATGGTATAGCTTTAAAGTTTAATGGTTTGAAGTGAATTACTTTCAATTATTACCGCTTTCATTTTCCAGTTCCAGCAGTGGAAGCTTAACGACAAATTCAGTATCACTTTTATTGATTTGTATTTCCTGATTGGAAAAATAAGCAAATCTTTTTTGAATATTCATTAGTCCGGTCTTGGGTAGTTCGGCAAAGCCAGGGTCTTTAGGTTGATAGGCATTTTTTACCACAATATAGGTTTCGGTTTCCAAGAATATGTCTATATACAAAGGCTTTGATACAGTTGCTACATTGTGTTTGATGGCATTTTCCACCAACATCTGAACCGATAGGGGTGGGAGATAGTAGGTCTTGCGAAGAGGGGAAACGTCAATTGTAATTTTTAACTGTCGATTAAGCCGTTGCTGGAAAAGGTAAATGTATGATCGAATAAAGGCCAATTCTGTTTCAAGCTCTACCAACTCTTCATTTCTATGCTGTAAAACGTAGCGATAAACATCTGCAAATTTGCCTAAAAATCTCTGCGCATCAGAGATGTCCTTGTCCATAAGTGAGGAGAGCACATTGAGGTTATTGAAAAGAAAGTGGGGATCAATATGTGTTTTTAGGGACTCCAGCGTACTTTTCAGGTTTTCTGCCTGAAGCTTTTCAGATTTTACTACTGCCTTTTTCCATCTTTGCATAAAGAAAATACCAAAGTTGATGGACATTACAGGGATAAAAAATAGTAGACCGTAAATATTCAGCACCATGACTTGCTCCCAATCCGGTGGGAGCCCAATAAATAGCGTTTTAAGAAAGTAATAGCAAAGGTTTATGCAGGTCAATGAATAGATGGCGCTAAGTGCAAATTGGGCAATAAATCGTCTTAAAGGGAATTTAGTCCAAGGATGAAATTGATCTAGCTTTTTGTGAATTTGCATATTGCCCAGAATCAATAAGGCCAATACAATCCCAATCCATAAAACTGCCGTAGCAAATTCATTTCCTGTCAAGAGGTACAAAATTAAAATAGCCAGTATTCCAAGGCCAATGGCTAAAAGCCAACGCCATTTTTGATATTTTAAAAAGTTGAGTTTGGAATTCATAGGATCAGTTTCTGACTTTTGATGCTTGTCTGCAATTTAAGGCTTTGATTTTAATGTAACTGAATCATGTCAATGATCAAACTCTATCTGCTGAAGTTGAGACCAGGGAACATAATGAAAATCATCGTTATTGGTTTGAACCATAATTCCCCAATTTTGGTCATTGACATCACTCCTTTCTCCCAAGACGATTTTTTCTCCACCCCTTAGGATTACAGCTGAGTGGGTATTACTAACCGGGTAGATTTTGTCAATCAAGCGAAAAGGAACTTGTCGAAGTCCTCCTCCTTGACCCCAACCATCCAAAGTTTCAATATCCCATTGCTCATCTAAATCAAAGAAAATTTGACCTACCAAGTAGCGATTATCTTTGATGGATACTCTTCCTTGAAGGGGTACGGGAATAGGAAAGTCAGCATAGGCGAAGCCTGAATTTTTGGTATATGGTGTGAATATGGCGCTTTTAAAATCTCCCCACCTGAGGTTAATTTGGCCCCATTGGGGGTTTCTCACCAAAATGCCCTTATTTTCGTTGGTTACATTGGATTTGGAGTGGAGGTAGATTTCTTTTTCTGATTGGAGTTGGATCAAAGACCCTCGGTTTTTTGGCCGAATGGATTTTACATCATAAAAGTGATATCGGCTTCTTTTTCCATCGATACTTATGCCATCCAAATATTGGTCATCCAAATGTTCATTGAGGTCCCATTTGATAAGTCCTTGGTAGCTATAGCCTGTACGGGTGGTCAAGGTTCCATAAAGTGGCTTACTATTGCTATTGTCATTTACTTTTGGAGTAGGATAGAAGCGGATTCTTTCGATTTTAGTCCAAGGGAAGCTGGTTTTTTTGCCATTTTCAGTTGTGATGCTGATTTCAGCACCTAACTGGTTTTTGTATTCAATATCATCATTGATGTAAAGCCTGATCAAAGTTTCATTTTTAAGAACTGCAGTAGCATCTTTTTCTCCAGTTACCCTGATTTCCAGTAAGTTGCCAAATTGGGTTCGGAAAGTCAGTTTTCTGGTAGGATACTGGTTCTTCCATAGCGCCATGAAATTCCAATCAGTATTGTTCTTTTCAGCACTGAGCTTTTCTATTTCTTCTTTGTTAAGGTGTTGCAGTATAGGATTATCCTTTTTTTCGGCCACGAGAAGATCTACCCATAAGCTCTGTCCGGCGGACCAGGTGATTTTACCCTTTATGCGGGTTTCGTCCCTTAATTCAATTTCTCCATATAGGAATGCTTCTTCTTGGGCAGAAAGGAAGAATGACTGAAAGGTTAAAAAAAGAAATAAGCAGGTATGTTTTGGTCGGAGGCTCTTCATTTTAGGTTTTGCTAAAGTATGAAATAAGGAATATTTCTGAGCCAAACCAAAGGGGAAATTCTTAAACTGGAAAGCCAGCACCTGAATCGGGACAAGCGCACATTGAAGAGGAAAGCCAATCTATCATGGTTTTGTATTTCACCTCAACTTTGTCCCGGTTCAGTTGAATTTTATCCATGTTGGGAAAGATAAGGTCTGCTTTAATAAATGTAAGCACTACATTTATTTTAAGAAAAATAGTTTTTGTCGAGTGATGTATTGATGAAAACTACCATTAAGACCAGAAATAACCAATTAAAAATTTATGAAAGACCAAAATACTGTTTCCTTTCGAAGAGGTATAAAATACATATTGTCAATTATACTCATTTTTTTTACGATGTCATTTCAGGTCTACGCCCAAAGACCAGTGGTGAAAGTAGATTTTGATTTTTCGGGGAGAAAGGTGGCGGAAGTAAATGAGCCTGGTTATGAATCATGGGTGATTTCAGAGGAGAATTTGGTAACACATACTTTTGCTGGTGTGGATTTTAGTATTAGGGGAGATGTGCGTTCCAATTGGTACAAGGCTGGAATTCAAGCGCCCTATTATGCTCGCTTAAGCAGTGATGGATTGGTAGGGACAGGTAAAATTGAGGTGACACTTAGTGGACTTCCTGAAGGAGAGCACAGCCTGCTTACCTTTCATAACACCTTTGATAATCCAGAGAACCATCAATTTTCGCCCATTGACATCTATGTCAATGACGAATTAATCATCAATGACCTTATCCCCAGCAATAGAGCGGAGAGTAGTGCTGAAACGGCATCAGCATTCCTGGTATTTAGTGTTAAAAAGGGTGAGGCGGTGACCATCAGGATGGAAAATGATCCTAAAAGCAGCACTTCTGTAAAAGAATTAATATGGAATGGGTTTGAATTAAATACCCCCAATGTAAAGAAACAGGCCAAGCTGCCCTATCCTGAGGATGGTGATGAGCATGTTGTGATTGGAGATGAATTGATATTGAAGTGGGAAGCAGTAAATGAAGCAGTGGCGCATGAAGTGTATTTTGGAAAAGACTTGGAACTAGTGGCTTCAGGACAGCCTAGCAGTGAGGTTTATAAGGGTAAGGTTTTTTCTTCGGAATTCCCTGTCTCAAAACTGTATAGTATGGATACCTATTATTGGAGGGTAGATGAAGTAGATCAAGAAGGAAATACCACAAAAGGGGATGTTTGGTATTTTAGACCGGCCCAATTGGCTTTTAAAGGGGCAGAGGGATATGGTCGGTTTGCGCGAGGTGGTCGTGGAGGAAAGGTAATCACTGTCACTAATCTCAATGATGATGGGCCAGGAAGCCTGAGAGAAGCAGTTACTCAAGATATAGGTCCAAGAACCATTGTTTTTGCAGTTGGGGGAACCATTGAGCTAAAATCCAGGCTGGTCATCAACCAGCCTTATATAACCCTAGCAGGACAAACGGCACCGGGAAAGGGGATCATGATTGCCCAAGCTCCACTTGGTTTGACCGGAAACGATGGTATTGTGCGGTTTATCAGGGTAGGGATAGGCGCTGGTCGCACTTATGATGGAATGGGCTTGACAGGAGCAAATCACAGCATTATGGACCACTGTTCTATTCGCTGGACCATTGATGAATCTTTTAGTTCTCGAGGGGCTCATAATATTACCTTGCAGCGAACACTTATTGCTGAAGCACTAAACATTGCAGATCACGGTAAGTATGAGGCAGGTAAGATGCATGGGTATGCCGCTACAATAGGGGGAGATATTGGTAGCTTTCACCACAATTTACTGGCACACTGCTATGGTAGAAACTGGAGTATGGGAGGAGGACTTGACGGAAATGGTTTTAGCATGGGAAGGTTGGATATCCGAAACAATGTGGTGTATAATTGGGGCAAGCGGTCCACGGATGGCGGAGCGCATGAAGTAAATTTTGTCAACAACTATTATAAACCGGGCCCTTCTACTGTTTTTTTCCATGCGCTAAAGGCGCAGCATGAAGGAGTGGGGTTGGGAACTCAGCAATATTATTTTTCGGGGAATGTTATGCCAGGATATTTTGGTTTGGAAAATCAAGAAGATGGTAGGATGATTGAAGGAGAAGCGAACTATAGAACCTATGTGGATACTCCTTTTTTTCCTTCTTATGTAGTAACGCATTCTGCAAAGGAAGCTTATCAACAGGTACTGTCAGATGTGGGGGCAAACCAGCCTGTTTTGGACGATCATGATCTTCGGATCATTCAAGAAACAAGGGATAGTACTTTCCACTTTAGGGGAAGTAAAAGTGGCTTGCCTGGAATGCCAGATACGGAGCAAGATGTGGGAGGATGGGAAAAATACCCTGAAGTAAAAAGACAAGAAGATTGGGATAGTGATGGGGACGGGCTTCCAGATTGGTGGGAAATTGAAAGGGACCTAGATCCCAACTCTACCAGAGGTGATTTCTCCGATTCCAATCAGGATAATGACCGGGATGGATTTACCCAGTTGGATGACTATTTGGATTGGATGGCCAAGCCGCATTATTTTTTGGAGAGTGGAGAGCAACTGCTTGTTGATCTTGGCTCATTATTCCGTGGTTTTACCAATGAACCTGTATATAGCATTGTAAGCGGCAAGGCGACAGTTGATCAAGGATTTTTAAAATTCAAAGATGGTCAACCTGGCCTAAAGACTGTGGTGGTAAAAGTCAATGATCAAAATGGGTACAGCATGACAAGACAGTTGGAAATATGTGTAAAAAGAGATTGATATAATATTTGGGTTTTGTAAAATCAGTGCAGGTTTATGGTTTGTGACTGAATTCTTGCATATAGTAAAAAGTTGAGGTAAAATACCTCAACTTTTTTTATGATGCGTTCTTACCTTTGGTAGATGATTTTTATACCTAGTTTATTTTTTTAGGTCAGTTTTTCTACGCCAATATCTCATATATCTGTTTTTTCTTCTGCGTATGGTCACTAAAATAATAGGTTACTGAAGAATCGGGTTTCTGTCTGCGTAAAAAAGAAATATGGATTTATAAAAAAGCAGTTCATGTCAAAAAAGTAAAATTAATTTTTAATTAGGGATTTATGTGATTAATTTACACAGAAAATTTATAAAAAATGTTTGTTTGGTTATAGGCTGAGTATGGTCTTACGAAGTGATACTTCTAGACTTTCAAACTTCAACAAAATCATCAACTGAATATTAATGGTAAGTTGTTTTTTTGTTTTGTAAAGGAATCCACACAATTCCTCGACTTTAAGAATCGTATCAACACCAACCCTAATTTTATGTTAAGAGTTGTAATTCTTGAGAAGGATTTTGATTTGGCTGATAATATCAGGGAGATTTTGAATTATGGGAATTTCAAAGTTTCTGATATTGGGTCTGGTCTCAATTTTGACGAGATTATAAATAAAGACATTCGACCATCAATTATTATCATAGGGTCATATCTGAAAGATAGGGACATTGGCTATGATGAGCTTCGTAGACTAAGAGAAAAGTTTTCTTGTCCAATATTGTTTTTAGTAACCAAGGAACTTGACAAAGGATTTTGTGATAATAGTTTTGCTATTCCTAATAGTGCGGTGCTTAATAAGCCTTTTACTTTTAAATCCCTGCACCTGGCCATTCATCAATTGTTAAACAGACCACAAAGTATGCAGCCTTCCTGTTTTTACTCTTCACCAGTGGGAGTCTGAGTTAACTTTATACAATCAAATAAGACGTATTTAAATTGATTAAAAAAGAGGTCTCGCAACTGACCATTTTTATGATCTGCAAGTTTTTGAAAGAACAGCTTGAAAAGTTAATTTAAACTGGTGAATTTCATGGTTTGATTTAGAATGCTTTGTCTCCATTTGGCATTTACTATCCGATGTACCATTTAGTCTTAACCTAGCTTTTCAACACTTTAAAACCTAATTTTGATTTGAATAAGAATTACCTTTTAACAATTATCCTTGGTGCAGCGATGCAACTGGTCAGTACCAATATGACATTGTTGGCACAGACTACAAGGACAGAGATAGCTTTTTTATCTGATATACATTTACAGGATGTACATGCAGATTTAAATTCAGCCGAATTCAAAGGAGTGCTCAATCCTAAGACTGGAAAATTTGCTACCATCCGGACAATGCAGAGTCAATTGAATTCCACTCGTCTCTTCAATGAAAACTATTTTGCTTTTATCAGTGCACTTGAAGACCTGAAAGAAAGAGAAATCCAACTGGTAGTATTGCCCGGTGATTTCACCGATGATGGACAGCCGATGAATGTGATTGCATTAAAGAAAATCTTGGACCAATATGCCGAGGATGCTGGAATGCGTTTTTTTCTGACCACCGGCAATCATGATCCAGTCAAACCTTTTGGAGGAATAGCGGGCAAAAGAGACTTTCTTGGTAAAGAAGGGGCAGAACAAGCCATTGCTGGAGCAGAAGGTTTATTTGATAGACAAACTGCTATCACCGAGCAAATTAATTATTGGGGGTATTCTGATATCACTGGAGCATTGAGGGATTTTGGTTTTTTTCCGAATGAGAAAGACCTTTTTTGGTCTCATCCATTTCAGGAATTGGAGGTAGATAACTATGATTTCCAAAAAGCTAAGGAGAGTTCAGATTTTAAAAATCGAGTTTATCCCATAGGTGATTCGAGCCAGACGCTTCCTGATGCAAGCTATGTGGTGGAGCCAGTGGAAGGTATTTGGTTACTGGCTTTGGATGGAAATGTCTATACACCTTCTAAAAATGAATGGAAAGGTTCTTCTGTTGGCTTCAATCAGGCAGCCATTCATAAAAGACACCAACTGGATTGGATAGAAAAGGTTGTGCATGAAGCTGATAAAAGAGGGAAAACTTTGATTTCCTTCAGCCATTACCCTTTAATGGAATTTCATGACGGGGCTTCAGATGATATGAAATCACTTTTTGGGGAGCAAAAATTCCAGCTCGCAAGGGTCCCTTCATTGGAAACGACCAAATTATACGCGAAAGCTGGCATCCGACTCCATTTTGCAGGGCATATGCACATCAATGATACGGGTATTTACCATGATTCGACTGAGAGCCATGTTTTGTTCAATATTCAAGTACCTTCTTTAGCAGCATTTCCCCCGGCTTACAAAACTTTAAAGACTTTGAATACTTCTTCTTTTGAAATCGAAACAATTCAGCTTAAAGAAGTAGAAAACATGACGGAGTTCTTTGATCTCTACAGAATGGAGTATGATTGGTTATCCCAAAATCAAGATCCCAGAATATGGGACAGTACAATTCTCGCCTCACAGGACTATCTGGACTATACCCGAAATCATTTAATCGGACTAACTAGGTCAAGGTTTATTCCTTCTGATTGGCCTGAAAACCTGGCAGTGCTATTGCAGAATCTGACTGATTCCGATTTCAAAGCGTGGAGTGAAATGGACAAAAATGAAGGAGAAGCTTTCCTTTATGAGAAAGTAGAAAATTTCAAAGCAGAAATGATAGACCAAGTTCCTGCCCAATCCATTATCGATGATTTTTACTTGTTAAAAAACGGAGATGAGCTAGGGAAAGAGCTGATTGCTTCGGAGAGGCTTAGCTATTATGAAGAATTGATTCCAATGGTGATATCAAAAGATGCTATACAGGGCCAAAGTATAAATGCCCAACTTATTCAGTTTTTTGTGATCTTCGACAAGCTTTTGCATTCGCTGCCCTCTGATCACTTTTCCATTGATTTAAAGAGCAATGGTATTCAAAAAATAAACGACTAATTGAGAAAGTATCAAACAAGCAAAAGCCGATGAGATTTTTCATCGGCTTTATTTATTTCAAAAGGTTGATAGGCTTTAGTAGCCTTGGTTTTGTACAAGGAAGCCTGCCTCACTAGATGCTCCGTCCATTGCTTTTTGAGGAATAGGGAACAATCTCTTGTGCACATCAGCATCGGTTTTTTCGGTCCAGCTATCTTCATATTTACCAAAACGAATTTGATAGTTTCTTCTAAAACCTTCCCAGTACAATTCAAATCCAGTTTCGCGGAACAGGATATCAAGATCAATGGCCTCCAAAGCAGCAGGAGTCTGCGCTGGGCGTGCATTTCTTGAGGTTCTTAGAGTATTGATATCAGCTAAAGCGCCAGCATTGTCACCTTTTCTTAACTTAGCTTCAGCGCGCATTAAATAAATTTCGCCCAAACGGATCAAGACCAAATCCACACTACTGTTGCTACAGCAATTGGTAGCAGTATGGCTAAACTGGTATTTAGAGAATCGGTAGCCCGCATTATGCAAACTCCCTTCATTCGTAAAATCTACCTTCAAGGTATGGTCTACATAACGGATGTCTGCACCACTACTTCTTCTATTGATAATGGGATAGATTCTTACTGTACCGTCACCGCAAGTCATGATATTGCCACTTTCATCTTTCCTAGGCCCCCATATCACGTCACGAAGAATTCCCCTGTTTATTTCAAATTCTGTGGCCTCAACACAATAATAATGGTCAGCATCATTGTTTGGGGTAACACCGGTAAGGTCTTTAAGGTCTTCTGGAATGATGGTGTTTTCTTGGAAGAAACGAGCATCTGCATCAGCAGGGTCGACATCGCCGTAAGCATCTACCCAAGTCTGAAAGAAATCAGGTGTAGCTGCTACTGCATCGGTTCCCCTTGTACTAGGGAATTCCGGTCTTGGAATTTGATCACCGGAGATAGACCAATAGGCCCATCGGCTGTGCTCAGTTTGAAGTACCCCTCTTTGATCCAATGAAAAGATGATCTCTTGATTCGTATCATTATCGTCATTGAACAATTCAAAATATTCTGGAGACAATGAATAAGGTCCATCAATGATACTGCTTGTATATTGTATCACCTTGTCCATATCTTCAGACCTAAAGTCTGGCGTACCATAAGGGTCCCTATAAACCGCAGCATTTAAGTATAAGCGGGCCAGCAAAGCATTGACAGCATGCTTGTTCATTCTACCCGGACCTTTGTCACTGTTGATCACATTTACTACTGACAATAACTCCTCTTCCAGGTATTCAATGGCTTCTTGGCCTCTTAGAATTTCAGAAATTTCATCAGAATTGTCTTTCCTAAAAACCAGCCCCCAGTTATCCAATGCCAACATATTCAAATAAGCCTTCATGGCTACCATCTCATAAAGGGCGTCCTGTGCAGATGAGTTACCACTTTCTACTTCAATTTGCAATCTTTCTTCTGCCAGTACCGCTCTTGATAGGGTCAGGGTAATGTAAGTCCAAGCATCTCCAACCAAACCGTTTGTAGGTGTCATCAAGTGCTGATGGACAGCGATGAATTTGCCTCCATCAAACCAATCTGTTCCGCCTCTATAAGGAAGAATCCCTTCATCTGAAGCAACTTCCTGAAGTCCAAAATTAACGGTGTGCATCCATACTTGGCGGAGTAGGCCATATACTGGAGCTATTGAACCACTTACAACTTCCGCTTGGCCAGTCCCTGTCAAGGACTCGTCAAGAACTTCTTCATCCAACGTCGTGCAACTTAGAAAAGCGAACAAAAACGCGACAACGGGTAGTAGGGTATTAAATCTTTTATTTTTCATTTTTAGATGATTTATCAATCATGAAATTTCTTTAGAAGGTCAAATTCAAATTGATAGAAAATGTCCTTGCTCTTGGATAAGTGAATCGATCGATTCCAAAAGTCTGGATACCTCCTGAAGTAGATCCTGTATTGACCTCTGGGTCAAATCCAGAATAGTCAGTTATCACAAATAGGTTTTGACCGGTTACAGATAAGCGGATATTTTGGAAGGCATCACCTAGTCCAATCTCCTCTGAATTCAAGTTATAGCCCAGGGTTGCATTGTTCAGTCTGAAATAAGAACCACTTTCCAAGAATCGTGTTGATACGGTGTTGGAATTATTAAATGACTCTTCAGGATATTGCACTGCAAAGTCTGTGGCGTTATTTGACCTGGCTAATTGTGCTTTGGTGAAAAGAGACATGGTGGTATGGTTGTAAATCTTGCTTCCTGCAGAACCATTAAAATTCAATCCTAAGTCAAACGACTTGTAGTTGAAGTTCATGTGCGCTCCATAGATGGCTTTAGGAATTGCACTTCCTACTACACTTCTATCGTTGTCCAAAACTTCTCCATCTCCATTGATGTCCTTAAATTTATTCAAACCATCTTCACCGATCCCATCAAACTCAAGCATATAAAATGCTCCGATTGGGTGACCGTTGATATAACCGTTTATGGTAGCGCCAGTTTGGCCAGCACCTTGGGCGGCACCTGTGGTCAATACCGAATAAGGAGAGTCTTTTACCTCATTTTTAATGAGTGTAATGTTACCCCCGATAGTGTAGGAAAATTCACGTTGCTCCTTGCTGGAATAATCCAAGGCCAATTCAATACCGCTGTTGTGGATTTTCATATCTGGGATATTGTCCCAATAAGTTGAAGTAGGCTGAACAGGATCTGCAGGAACTACTTCCAATAAGATGTTGGAAGATACTTTGTTGAAGTAATCCAAAGTACCAGTCAATCTGGAATTAAAGAATGCGAAATCAATCCCAAAATCCACTTGAGTAGAAACTTCCCATTGTAAATCAGGATTTGCCAGTCTGGTGAAAACGATTCCATAAGGGTAATTATCCAGTGAGTTGCCGTCAGTATCGATGGGGTAGGTGTTGAGACTTCCTGAACCTGTTGATAGCCTGTCTTCAGCATAACTCGCTTTGGTGATTTTGGAAGGTATTTCTTGGTTACCTGTCTGTCCCCAGCTAGCACGAACTTTTAGGTTATTGAAAACGGAGTTGCTCATGAAATCTTCCTTGGTTACATTCCAGCCTAAGGCAAAAGAAGGGAAGTAGCCATATTTATTGTTTTCACCAAATTTGGAGGAACCATCGGCTCGTAAAGTTCCTGTGAATAAATATTTGTCGTTATAGATGTAGTTTACTCTTCCAAAGAAAGATTGTAACTCATTCTTAACTGCAGAGGAACTTACTGTAGTTGGGTACTCACTGGTACTGTTATGGTCTTGATACCTAGGTTCAATATTGTTGTCCGCAAATCCTCGAGCAGAAGTTAATCTGTATTGATCCAAAAAGGTCTGATAGGAGTGTCCTGCCAATACAGACAGATTATGCTGGTAATTGTGCCAATTATAGGTTAGTGTATTCTCAACCAACTTATTTGTGTTTTCGCTGATCCCTACATCCAAGGTGCCATCTGAAATATTGGATTCATTGATGACTTCAGTGTAAGGTCTGTACTGCTGGTACCTATTGGTACTGGAATAATCTACCCCTAAGTTCAGTTTATAGGTTAATCCATCCAAAATCTCAAAAGAAGGAGATACTGTTGCCAAAATACGGTTATTGGCGGCATCGTCACTATACAGTTCATACCGCTTCAATGGATTCAAAGCGTTGGTGTTAAGTAGCGTGGGCTCTCCATTCGTCAATGCAGGAATGGTAGGGTTTAAGCTGAGCATATCGCTAATGGTAGAACCAATGCTTGGACGAAGGTTTTCCGTGTGTGAAGCTGTAAGGTTGTAATCCACAATCAATCTGCCATTGAAAGCTTTTTGATTCATGTTTAACTTACCTGAATACCTTTCCAGTTCACTATTTTTTAAGATGCCTTCTTGATCTTGGTAACCTAAGGAAGCGAAATAAGAGAACTTCTCTGTATTTGAACCACTCATGGAGAAGTTAAAGTCTTTTGAGAAACCTACTTGGGTCAATTCATCCTGCCAATCTGTATTTCCTCCAAAATCTTCCAATGCTCCACCTGCTGCAACCACTTGGTTACGGAACTCATCCGCACCAAAAACATCAATTTTCTTGGCCATGGAAGACCAAGCTGTGGAAGCAGAAAAGTTCATTTGGGTAGCACCAGCTTTTCCCTTTTTAGTAGTTATTACGACCACGCCGTTTGAGGCCCTGGAACCATAAAGAGCTGTTGCACTGGCGTCTTTTAGTACATCAATGCTCTCAATATCGTTGGGATTTAGAAAGTTGAGTGGATTGGAAGCAATTCCTGTGTCGGAATTGTCCAATAGGAAGCCATCGATCACATACAGGGGTTGTGTTCCTGATCGCAAACTACCTATACCTCTAATGATCACATTTTGTGCAGCTCCTGGTTCACCACTGGTAGAGGAAATGTTGACCCCAGCCATTTTACCTTGCAAGAGATCAACAGGGTTGGAGATAACTCCTTTATTGAATTCACCAGCCTTTACAGAACCAATGGCTCCTGTAACGTCTGACCTCTTTTGGGTTCCATAACCGACAACAACCATTTCATCCAATTGGGTAGCATCTGGTTCCAACTGGATTGAAATGGTGGATTGGCCATTGACAGCAATCTCTTGCGAAACATATCCAACATAAGAAACTTGAAGTACACCTCCTTCTGCTACCTCAATGGAGAAATTGCCATCTAGGTCTGTTACTGTGCCGAGTGAAGTTCCTTTTACACGAATGGTTGCTCCTGGTAGGGGCGCTCCTTGTTCATCCGTGATTTTGCCCGAGATTAACTGTTGCACAGATAGTGAATGGTTCGTTTTTACAACGATTCCTTCTTCAATACCTTTTGCAACCGAATGGTATGGAGAAGAACTGAATCCTGCCCATACAACCACGCACGCTGAAGCATAAATGGTTTTAGAAATTCGTAAATTTAAAAGCATAAAATTTAAGTGTTGGGTAACTGAGAAATTATCAATACTTGATTTTAGAGAGCCTGTTGACGCAGGCCCTTTTTATTTTCGACCCAAAAGTAGATTTTAAATCACGCAAACTTATTAAGTGTTTTTTAGGGTTTTGTTAATTATAAAGGCTATACATTAACTATTATTTAATAAAAATCAATCGATTGACTATAAGGTAGAATTATCTATATGTTCTCAGTTTAGTGATGGTTTTTCAGTATTTAAGGCAAAGTAAAAGAAGGGTTGTTGTAAAGGTTTTTTAGAAACAAGTCATGACTTATTCGGTTAAAATGTGATATTCGTTATTACCTATTTACAGTTTGATGGCGTTAATATTGGCTTCACATATGATGGCCGAAAAAGCTATGATTCAATCCTAAAGCCTTTGAAGAGTAAGTCAAATAGACTATTTTTAGTTACAGTTATAATTATAAAAATGCTGTTTTTTACTTCACCGCTCTTAATGTTATAATTTGTTTTCATCGAAATTGATAGAATATGAAAGTGACCTTTTTTAGTGCCCATAAATTTGAACATAGCTACCTGAAGGAAGCGATTCCAAATCATAAGCTTAAGCTGTTGGAAACACGACTAAACTTAGATACAGTGGGTATTGCTAGAGGGAGTGACGCGGTGTCGCTTTTTGTCAGTGATGATGCCTCGGCACCGGTGTTGGAAAAACTTCATGAAATGGACATCAAGTACATTGCACTCAGATCTGCCGGATTCAATCATGTTGACCTTAAAACTGCCGATCGACTAGGGATTAAAGTAGCCAGGGTGCCTGAATATTCTCCTGCAGCCATAGCGGAGCATACGGTGGCATTGATATTGGCATTGAACAGAAAGCTGGTTAGGGCTCACAATAGGGTTCGGGATTTGAATTTTTCATTGGATGGGCTGGTAGGTTTTGATATGGAGGGAAAAACAGTTGGAATAGCTGGTACAGGAAAGATAGGTAGTAAAGTCACCAAGATTCTTCATGGATTTGGCTGTAAGCTATTGGCATTTGATCCCTACATCAATGAAGATTTAATTTCGTCCACAGGTGTGGAGTATGTGGATTTTGATACCCTTTGTCGGCAATCAGACATCATAACCTTGCACTTACCATTGACTCCTGAGTCCAAATACATAATAGGGAAATCAAGTATTGAAAAGATGAAAAAAGGGGTGATGCTGATCAATACAAGCCGTGGCGCTTTGGTCAATACCAAAGAGGTGATAGGTGCGCTGAAGAGTGGGCAAGTAGGGGCTTTTGGAATGGATGTATATGAAGAAGAAGAGGATTTGTTCTTTGAGGATCATTCCGAAGATATTCTGTTGGATGATGTCATTGCGCGTCTTTTGACTTTTCACAATGTGTTGATCACCAGTCATCAGGCTTTTTTGACCCGGGAGGCACTGGGCAAAATAGCAGAAGTAACCGCATTTAACTTGGATTGTTGGGACAAAAACAAGGCTAGCCCGAATGAATTGAAATCATAATTGTTAAAGTTTTGGCTCCCTATTGCATTAATTTTTGGTTTTTGTTGTCAAAAGGACTCCATTTAGTTAAATTAATACAAGTCAAAAAAAAAGTATCATTTTGGTGCTTTTTCATGAAGCTTGATTTTTTATAAATCCTCATTTTTAATGATTAGGATATGGATGCAATGAGTAAGCATTGCAATACCTCTCGATCAAAAAGAGGGTAGTTGATGTTTTGGGAGTTAATAAGCAAAGCTTGAAATTATGGTTGAGCATATTAAAAAAGGAATCATAAAGAACTATACAGAAAAACTTAATGGTGATCTGTACATGAATTTTTACGCTTTAGATGAACACTGGAGATCTGATTTGGCTTTTTATCAAGATGAATTACGCTTTTTGAGAGACTTACTTGGGAAATACTTTCACCGTTTTATTGAGGATATTGACATGAATTATGTTCGAAGAATTGAAAATAGACTTTCAATTTTGGATAGAAGGAGAGAGGAAATTGACTTTAAAGTGGATAGGCAAATGAGTGCCATAAGTCATTGTATGCGTGAAAATACAACTGGAGCAGATAGAAAGGTAGTTTCTCATCAAGAAGAGTTGGAGGAGTTACTTTGTGTGTTTGCTAAAGATTTTAGAAACCTCAAAAAGAGGATTTTTAAACTTGTTGAAGACGGACTAAACCAATTCCAGTCTGTCAATGGGGATGATTGATCATAAAATTAACATTAAAAAGTGTAATGTTGGTTTTTAGCATGGTTGTTGTTTTTATTTCATCATGCATTTGCTTGATCATAAGTTTTTGAAGCGGTGCTGTTAGTAGTAGAATATATTTTAATTATTTAAAACCACTAAAATTGTAAAATTATGGGTGAAGGAAAAGTATTGTTAGGCGTTGTTGCTGGATTGGCAGCAGGAGTAGCACTTGGAGTTATGTTTGCCCCTGATGAAGGAGGCAAAACAAGAAAAAAAATGCAAAAACAAGGTGAGGACCTTGCTCATTCATTGAATGGGACAATTGATAAGAAGTTTGAAGAACTGAAAGGTTCCATCAATGAAATTACAAAAAAGATAAAGACACAAAAGGAAGCTTTGGTTTCAAAGGAAGCTTAAATGTTTTGTTTTTAAATTAAGACAATACTTAAATCCCTTTCAAAATATTTTGAAAGGGATTTTTTTACACATTTTTTTGATGAATTCGAACAAATAATTTGCCTTAATCGGATTTCTATGATGATAGGTAGGTATGAATCTAAACAATCTCATTATTTTAAGGGCTTTAAACCTAAAATTAGAAAAATTGAAATTTGTTAATTGTAAATCTGCTTTTAGTAAGGTGCTTTTGTTCGCTTGTTGTTCATTTTTGATCAGTATATCATTGAATGCTCAAGATCAAAAAGCAGCTCATCCGAATGTGGTTTTTATTTTGGTCGATGATCTTGGATATCATGATCTAGGTATTACTGGAAGTGAGTATTATGAAACACCCCATGTGGACCAGCTTGGAAGATCATCCTACAGGTTTACGCAAGGATATGCTGCTTCTAGGGTTTGTAGCCCTTCCCGGGCTAGTATTATGACCGGGGTTACACCTGCAGTCCATGGTATTACAGATTGGATTGGAGCTCCAGAAGGAGAAAAATGGAGGAGTTATGGAAGACATACCCAGCTCTTGCCTCCGGAATATCCTCATGATTTATCCACCGAATTGCTTACTATTCCTGAGGCCCTAAAAACTCAAGGCTATGAAACGTTTTTTGCGGGAAAGTGGCACTTGGGCTCGGAAGGATCCTATCCTGAGGATCATGGTTTTGATATCAATGTTGGTGGATGGGAGTCTGGAAGCCCTAAAGGAGGCTACTTTGCCCCCTATGTAAATCCTAATTTGGAGCAAGGGCCTAATGGGGAAAATCTAAGTTTAAGACTGGCCAAGGAAACAGTGAATTATATTGAAGGAGCACATGACAAACCATTTTTTGCAATGCTATGCTTTTATGCCGTTCATGGGCCTATTCAGACCACAGAAGAAAAATGGCAGAAATATAGAAACAAGGCTCAGGCAAAAGGATTGGCTGATCATGGCTATGAGATGGAAAGGAGGCTACCTATTCGCACCATTCAAGATAACCCGGTCTATGGTGGTCTGGTAGAAACCATGGATGAGGCTGTTGGTTTGGTCATGGACGCATTGCAAGAGCAGGGATTAGCTGACAATACCATTGTGATATTTACCTCTGATCATGGTGGAGTGGCTTCAGGAGATAACTTTTCTACTTCTAATTTACCGCTCAGGGGAGGAAAAGGGTATCAGTGGGAAGGAGGCTTAAGGGTACCTTATTTCATAAAGGTTCCTGGTGGTGCTCAGGGAGACATAGATTATCCGGTCAGTGGAATTGACTTTTTGCCAACTATCATGGACATGGTTGGTGCTGAAAAAGAAATAAAGTCTCCAATAGAAGGAAAGAGTTTAGTGGCTGTTATGGAAGGGAAAGGAGAAAAGGATCGGGCTTTGTACTGGCATTATCCTCATTATGGGAATCAAGGGGGGGATCCGAGCTCTATCATCCGTGATGGAAAATGGAAGCTGATCCATTATTACGAAAATGATAAGAAGGAAGTCTACAATTTGGAAGTTGATCCTGAAGAGAAAGTAGATCTTTCAACCAAGGAACCTAAGGTGACTGCCCAACTAATGAAAAAACTGAACAAGTATCTGGAGAAAAATAATGTCCGTTATCCCTATGCGGACCTTGAATATGATGCTAAAGAAGAAGAGAAAGTACTGAATCGTGCCAAGACAGTTCAATTGGAAAAGCTCGAAAATGATCGTGTCAAAATGCTGACCCCTGGTTGGCAACCCAACCCCGATTGGTGGGGAAGCAAAGTAACCAAAGATTAATAAATAAGTTGAATGGTTGAGGAGTGAGGGATATATTCTTCCCTCTTCACCACTTATTTGCCCAAATAACCCTAATAGCCCCATGAAAAAACTCCAACTCATTTTTTTATTGATTGTCTTAATTTGTAGTTGTAATCAAGTTCAGGAAAAATATACAGCTTATGTCAACCCATTTATAGATACGCATAAAAGCCGTTGGTTTTTCTTTTCCTCCGCAAGCAGGCCTTTTGGAATGGTCAACCTAAGTCCTGATACTTGGACAAAAGGGAGCTGGAATAGTGGCTATTTGTATGACAGTACAGAGGTGAGATGCTTCAGTCACATCCACGCCTGGCAAATGGCAGGAATTCCAGTGATGCCCACCTCTGGTGAGTTTGAAGGATTTAAGGGAATGGAAGCCACCAAATCATCCTTTGACCATGCCTCGGAGATTGCAAAACCAGGGTATCATCAAATTAACTTGGATCGCTACGGTATCAAAGCAGAATTGACCTCTACACAGCGTGTTGGCTTTCATCAATATACCTTTCCAGCAGGCCAAGAAGCCTATATTAGCTTTCATACCGGCGAATTTCTGGCCCATGGCAAGGTGGATTCTTCTATGGTAAGGAAAGTTGGTGAAAGTAAAATAGAAGGATTTTCCTTGATGGGGGGCACCAGGAGAAGGCCCAAATCCACTTACGTTTATTTTGCTGCAGAATTGGATCATTATATTGAAGAGTTTGGTGGATGGGAAGATGGTGAGCTTTTAGATGCCAATGAAACTATAAATGGGAAGAATAATGGGGCGTTTGTCAAGCTAGATATTGAAGGAAAGCCAGTGAAAATGAAAGTGGCCATTTCCTATACCAGCTTGGAAAACGCCTGGAAAAATATGGAGGAGGAATTGCCTCATTGGGATTTTGACCAAGTGGTGATGGATTCAGAAAAGGAATGGGAGGAAAAGCTTTCCCGAATTAAGGTCAAGGGAGGTAAAAAGGAAGAAAAGGTTAAGTTCTACACAGATCTTTGGCATGCATTGCTGGGCAGAAGGGTGGTGAGTGATGTTAATGGGGATTACTGTGATATGACTGGGGAGAGCCCTCGAATCAGAAAAGTGCCTTTGGATGATCAAGGTAAACCTGTTTTTCCGCAGTATAATTTTGATGCATTATGGGGCAGCCAGTGGACCCTTAATGTTTTGTGGTCAATGGCCTATCCTGAGATCATGGATGGTTTCTGCAGCAGTATGGTGAATATGTATCATGACGGCGGATTGATCCCTAGAGGTCCATCCGGAGGGAATTATACTTATGTGATGATAGGCGACCCAGCTACGTCATTTTTCGCTACTGCCTATAACAAAGGGATCCGAGGATATGATATTGATAAGGCTTATGAAGGTCTGATGAAAAACGCCTTTGTGGCCGGAATCAGGGATCGAGCAGGGTATGAGCACGACTTAAATCCAACAGGTGGAGGAATGAAATATTATGAAAGCAGGGGATATGTACCCGAGGGAGTAGCAGGAAATGGCGGCCACAAAGATGGGGCGTCCATGACTTTGGAATATGCTTACCAAGACTGGTGCTTGGCCCAGTTGTCCAAGGTGCTGGGCAAGGAGGAAGATTATGAAATGCTTATGCAAAGGTCCCAGAATTACCGGAACTTATGGAACCCTGCATCCAAAGCCATTCATCCTAAAGATATGGAGGGGAATTGGATCCCCGATTTTACCTTGATAGGCGAAGGATTTAATACACTTGGATTTTGCGAAAGTAATTCAGCAATTTACTCCCATTTTGTTCCGCATGACATGCAAGGCCTGATTGAATTGTTTGGTGGAAATGAAGCGTATACAGAAATGCTTAATGGGTATTTTGAAAAGGCAAGGGGAAACAAGTTTATCACTGACCATGGAAAACATGCCGAGAGTTGGGTGGATTATGAAAATCAGCCTTCCTGTCAAATGGCCCATTTGTTCAGTCATGCAGGAAAACCTTGGTTAAGTCAGTATTGGGTAAGAGAGGTCAAAGAAACTACTTTTGGGGATACCAGCCCTTATGGAGGATATAATGGAGATGAAGATCAGGGCCAAATGGGGGCATTGGGTGTCTTGATGGCGATGGGGATTTTCCAAGTAGATGGCGGCGCAGCAGTTCAATCGGAGTATGAAATCACCAGTCCAATTTTCGATAAGGTTTCTATTGACCTGAATAATGATTATTATCCAGGAGACAAGTTTGAGATTATTACTGAAGCAAATGATTGGGATGAAGATGTCTATATCCAGTCTGCAAAGCTCAATGGAGAGGAGTGGAACAGCTTTCATTTTCCGCATGAATTATTTGCAATAGGAGGCAAGCTTGAAATTAAATTAAGTCCTCAACCTAATAAAACGTGGGGAATAAAATGAGTTCCAATAGGTTCTGCCAAAGAAAAAGTTTTAAAAAAGTGAAAGATATGATACGCTTAAAAAGTCTATTAATTCTAGTGCTTGCACTGTCCATTTGGAGTTGCGAGCAGCCAAAGGAGAAACAAGTAAAAAAGCCTAATATTTTGTTTTTGTTTGCTGATGACTATACTTTTGAAGCGATCCATGCTTTGGGAAATGAGGTGATAGCAACTCCAAATTTGGACCGACTGGTTAATGGAGGAACTACCTTTACCCATGCCTATAATATGGGTGGATGGAACGGTGCCATTTGTGTGGCATCCCGTGCGATGATGATTTCCGGAAGACATGTTTGGAGAGCCCAGGATATATCCAAGAAATGGGCCGCTGGAGATTCACTTTCACTGCAGCAGACCTGGGGAAAGTTAATGGAAAATGCAGGTTATTCTACTTATATGACGGGGAAGTGGCATGTCGAAGCACCAGCAGAGACTGTTTTTCAAGTGGCCAAGCACATTCGTCCCGGAATGCCCAATGATTACCGTGGAGAGCTGGGGAAAAGTGTTTCCGGTATAAGGGAAGCACTGAAAAATGGAGAGGACATTTCCAATCTGAGGCCAAAAGGTTACTATAGGCCTTTGAGCGAAAATGATACCTCATGGTCATCTTCTGACCCTAATAATGGTGGTTTTTGGGAAGGTGGAAAACATTGGAGTGAGGTGGTCAAGGATGATGCTTTGGCATTTTTGGATGATGCCCAAAAGAAAGAGAATCCCTTTTTTATGTATATCGCCTTTAATGCACCCCATGACCCAAGGCAGGCGCCACAGTCATTTTTGGACAAATATCCCTTGGAGGATATACCTCTTCCAGAAAACTGGTTGCCCGAGTACCCTTATAAGGATGATATTGGAAATTCAATGGGATTGAGGGATGAGGCCTTGGCACCTTTTCCTAGAACTGAATTGGCCATAAAAACACATAGAAAGGAATATTACGCTATTATTACCCATTTAGATGAACAAATTGGAAAAATATTAGATGCCTTGGAAGCTTCAGGAGAATTGGATAATACTTATATCTTTTTTACTGGAGACCATGGTTTAGCGGTGGGACATCATGGATTGATTGGGAAGCAAAGCTTATTTGACCATAGTATTCGCGTGCCTTTTATGGCCATGGGGCCTGATTTACCCGCTGGTAATAAGGTAAATAATGATATCTATTTGCAAGATGTAATGGCCACTTCCCTAGAGTTGGCAGGGATAGAAAAGCCAGATTACGTGGAGTTCAACAGCTTTTTGTCTTTGGCCAAGAATGAAACGAAAGAAGGCGCTTATGAGCAAGGTATATATGGCGCCTATGTGAACTATCAAAGAATGATCCGTAAGGATGGCTATAAGCTTTTGGTTTATCCAAAAATAAATAAAGTCCTGTTATTTGACATGAACAATGACCCTATGGAGATGATTGATTTATCCAAAGAATCGGAACACGAAGAAAGGGTGAAAAGTATGTTTGAAGATTTGTTGGAATTACAGGAAGAAATGGGTGATCCTTTGGACCTGAATGATATTTACAAAGGATTATAAATTAATGGTTTGAAGGTTCGAGCTCAATTGGGGTTTAGAGAAAGTTTGGCATGCCTGACATATCTGAAATAGGAAGTGTTTCTGGAAATCACAATGGAAATAAGACTTTTAAAGCGATTAACAGGGTAGGTTTTGGTATAGATAATGGGACAAGGACATCGTTTTAGCAAACCATTAAAGGTATATTATATAGTATTTAGAATTTTTAGGGCATTTAAATGCTTGCCTGTTTAAAAGAACTATTATTTATATGATGTTTTTTAGTGGAAAAAAGTGTTTTTGATGTGGTTTGAAAGATAATATTTTTTATTTTCATTCTAATTTGAAATATGGTATTTCATTAACCTTTAAATAACAATAACCCCAAACAACATGAATCACACTATAAAAAGGGCTGCGCTATTTAATGCAAGCTGCTTGGCATTGATCGTGACTTCCATGACATTTGCCGTCAGGGCGAAATTGGAAGGAGTATTAGAAACGGATTTTGAACTGACCAGTACAGATATCGGTCTGGCATTTGCCCCTGCATTTTGGGGATTTACCTTAGCCATGATTATAGGTGGCCCCTTAGTAGATTATTTTGGGATCAAGAAGATTGTCTGGATGGCATTTTTTAGCCATTTGGTGGGTATAGTGCTGACCATCTTTTCTTCCGAATTTTATTCGTTCTTTTTAGGAACCATGTTTATTGGTATCGGTAATGGAATGGTTGAAGCCGCGTGTAATCCGTTAGTGGCAAGTTTATACCCGGAAAATAAAACCAAGATGCTCAACCGTTTCCATGTTTGGTTTCCAGGAGGAATAGTCATAGGAAGCCTTATAGGTTATCTAATGATGGATATATTAAACTTGCCGTGGCAACTATTGGTCACAGTATTGTTTATTCCATTGGTTTTGTATGGTATTCTATTTATGGGCAAAGAGCTTCCAAAGACCGAAAGGGTCGCCATGGGGGTGTCTAACAAAGATATGTGGAAGGCTGTAGTATCTCCTTTGTTTCTTTTGATGGGATTCTGCATGCTGTTGACCGCATCAACTGAATTGGGAACTAATCAAAGAATAGAGGCATTACTGAGTGATACAGGAGTGTCTGGTATTTTGATATTAGCTTTTGTAAATGGAATTATGGCCATAGGACGTGGTATGGCTGGGCCTGTGGTGAAAAAGTTAGATACAACAGGAATGCTTTTGTTCTCGGCTGTTTTTAGTTGTATAGGATTAATATGGCTCAGTAGTGCAAGTGGAGGGATGGTCTTTGCGGCAGCTTTTGTATTTGCGATTGGTATTACGTATTTCTGGCCGACCATGCTGAGTTTTGTAGCGGAAAGAATTCCAGAAAGTGGAGCCTTGGGCTTATCACTTATGGGTGGTTTGGGTATGTTCTCAGTATCCATTGTTCTTCCAATTATGGGAAAATTTATGGATGCCGACAGTGGAGCTTCTACATTGTCCTATGTTGCCATTTTACCAGCGGTATTGATTGTAATATTCTTCTTTTTGTTTTTGAAATTCAGAGGTCAAAAAATAGAAAGGGATGTCAAAGGGGAAGAAGTGCTATCGTAGCTGAAATATTTGGAAAGAACACTGAAAAGGTCTCCAAATTTGGAGGCCTTTTATTTTTTGATTGCTAGGACCAATATATCTGATGAAAGAAAGTTAGGGTACTCATTGTTAAATTTTCAGATGCTTTTTGATGATTTCATAGAGTTTGAGTGGCTCAAAGGGCTTACTGATCATTTCATCTACCCCGGCTTCTTTTGCTTTTTTGATGTCCTCTTCAAGGGCCACTGCTGATAGGCCTATGATTGGTATTCTATTGGATGACTTTTCCATTTCTTCCCTAATAAACTTAGTTGCTTCAAACCCGTTCATTTCAGGCATATACATGTCCATCAGGATAATACTAAAATCACCTTTTTGATATTTTTTAATAGCATCTGATCCCGTTTCAGCTATTTCCAAATGGATATTCCAGTTTTTCATTATGTGCTTTGCTGCAAACTGGTTGATCATGTTGTCCTCTGCCATCAAGATATTTATTGTTTCTTCAAAAGGCTCGATGACAGCATCTTGTTGATTATCTTTTTTCAATTCGTTGTTTTTGATAATTTTATATTTGTTAGTAAAAGCGAATTGAGAGCCTTTTCCCAAGGTGCTGGATACATTTAAGGTTCCTCCCTTCAATTGAGCCAATTTTTTGGTGATGGACAGCCCTAATCCAGTTCCTCCATAGCGATGTGTAATATTGGAATCCGCTTGGGAAAATTCTTCAAAAACATGTTCTAATTGTTCCGGAGAAATACCAATTCCAGAATCTTCTACAATAAAGGAAAGTACAATTTCATCATCTTCGGAATCAATTGATTTGACCATGAGTTTGACAAAGCCTTTTTCTGTAAACTTCAACGCATTGCTCAATAGGTTCATGAGGATTTGGTTGAGCCTTAATGCATCTGCGAAAATGTGAGACGGAACATTCTCATCAATTTCATAACTTAGTTCAAGGTTTTTTTCATCGGCTTTATGGTGGAGAAGATCACAAACGGATTTAACCAAATGGAGCAAGTCTATCTCAGTCCTCACAATTGAAAACTTGCCCGCCTCTATTTTGGAAAGATCAAGAATATCGTTAACAATTCCCAATAAAGACTGAGAAGAAATTGAAATTAAGTCTAATGTTTTTGCTTGTTCCTCAGAAAGATCTGTGTTTTTTAAGGTCTTTGTCAATGCAATAACTCCACTGATCGGAGTTCGGATTTCATGGCTCATACTGGCCAAAAAGCTTTCCTTTATTTTTTTTGTTTGTTCTGCCACATCCCTGGACCGGATAAGTTCATTGGTATAGTTTTTTTGGATCGTGACATCACTCATATTAAGCAATAGCAGTTCGTTTTTTTTACTTACACGACACTCCAACCACAAGGTTTCACCTTTGGCGTTTTTAAACCTGTCCTGAAAAACGATATAGTTTTTATTTTCTCTCACTATTGTGCTTAGTTCATATTGAGTGATGGAAGCTTCTCCATCTTCTGTAAGATCTATCAAAGATTTACCTTGAACACTATCTGGGTGATATTGCAGTATTTTTGTAATGGCAGGGTTAACTGCATTGATCTGTAAGGTTCTAGGATTGACCCGACAGATAATATCGGCGGAGTTTTTTACTTCCAATGCATATTTTTCCAGCTCATTATTTTTCTTGATTAACTCTCGCTGAGCACGTGCCAATTGAGCAAATGCATTGACCTTCGCTTCAGTGGTGTAGGGGTCAAGAGGCTTGAAGAGATAATCAATGGCGCCTGTGTTAAAGCCTTTAATGGCATATTTGACTTCCTTGGATATGGCAGTGACAAAAATGATCAAAATCTGTTTTGTTTTTAAATTGCTTTTCAAAATTTTAGCAAGTTCAAAACCATCCATTTCGGGCATTTGTACATCTAATAGAGCAATTGAAATATCATTTTCCCAGGCGATTTTTAATGCTTGATTTGGGTCAGTAGTTTTAAAAATATGGAAGTCATCTCTTTTAATCAGTGCTTCCAGGGCAATGAGATTTTCTTCTTTATCATCTACCAATAGAATATTGAGTTTATCCATTTATTCTTAATTTTAAAAATGCAATTTTACTTTTTTTAATTTTTCGAAAGTTCTCTCCAACTTACTTGGAGTTAATTTATAATCTGCTGCTTTTGCTTTGAGTGCTTCATTGGGCATCGTAGGATATTCAGCAGTATGAGGATCCTGTATAATTGTCAATCCTCCCTTTTTCCTGATTTCCTGTAAACCTTGAACACCATCCGCATTGGCACCAGAAAGCAAGATTCCCAAGGTCCTTTTTCCTCCAGCATCTGCTGCTGATTGAAATAGCACATCTATAGAAGGCCTGCTGTGCCATACTTTTTCGGATAGGTCCAGTGATAAGCTAAAGTCTCTTTCAACTAACAAATGATAATCTGCCGGAGCCAGATAAATTGTTTTAGGGCTTAAGGTTTCTTTTTCCTCGGCCTCTTTGACTTTGATTTCTTGATTGGCCTTTTGGAATATTCCTGCTAATGTTCCAAAGGAACTGGTTTTTCCTCTGTGGATTACAAAAATTATAGGTATTGGAAAGAAAGATACCGATTTCATTAACTCCATCAATACCACCATACTACCTGCAGAGCCGCCGATAACCACCAATTCTATGGGCTGGAGAGCTGAAGTCGGTATGTCAGCTGTGCTACACAATCTTCTGATATATGTTTTCTCTTCTGTCAATAACCTTGTATTGCTCCAATAGCTGTGGGTTTCTTAAGGTTTCTTTTGATCCCAAACAAAGAAAACCTAAATGGCAGAGGCTCTCTGTAAATAGTTGGAGCACTCTGTTTCTGAGGTGTTCATTAAAATAGATCAGGACATTTCTACAAACCACCAGCTGAAATTCATTAAAACTACTATCAGAAGCCAGATTATGGATAGAAAATAAAGTCTTTTTCCTTAATTCTGATTGAAATATTCCGGCATCATAAATGGAGTGATAGTAATCTGAAAGGGAGCTTTTACCTCCAGAATTGAGGTAATTGGTAGAATACTCTTTGATTTTTTTAAGTTCGTAAATACCTTCTTTGGCCTTATCCAAGACTTCTGAGTTGATATCTGTTCCATAGAGGAAGCTTTTTTCAAGAATGCCCTCTTCCTTGAGCGTTATAGCAAAGGAGTAGGTTTCTTCTCCACTTGAGCATCCTGCATTCCATATTTTTATGTGAGGATATGAAGCCAAATAAGGTATGACGTTTTCCCTGACTGATCTGTAGAATCCAGGGTCTCTGAACATTTCGGTGACGTTGACCGTGATTTGATTGAGGAACAAAGCAAAAAAATGGGTATCATTGACCAAACGGTGTTTCAGGTCAAAAATGTTAAGCTTCAACTTGTTCATGATATGAGTAACCCGCCGCTTTAAAGATGCCTCTGCATAATCATTAAAATCATATCCGTGGACTTTCTCAATGAGTTGCAGTATCTCCTTAAGTTCTTCAAAAGATATTTGGTATTCTGATTCGATCATTGTATCAATTGCTTAACCAAACTCGGATCATGGATAGTAACTTTTCCAAATCTACCGGCTTAGGGATATAGTCACTTGCTCCTGCTTCGATACATTTTTCCCTGTCATTTTTCATGGCTTTGGCAGTGAGTGCAATGATAGGGACTTCTTTGTATTGGCCCCCTTTCCTAATTTCCTTCATGGCTTCATATCCATCCATTTCCGGCATCATGATATCCATAAGTACCAGTTCGAAATCTCCTATTTCTTTTAACTTATTCAAAGCTTCCACTCCATTTCCTGCGATTTCTACATTTAGCCCGTATTGTTGAAGTGAACTGGAAAGTGCGAATATATTTCTCATATCGTCATCCACAAGCAATACTTTTTTCCCTTCAAAAGATTTTTCAGAAGCGCTGGAAGTTGTTTTGGTTTTGCCATTTGACGGAGTAGGAGCGTCAGGTTTGTTGATCTTGTGCATGAACAGCTTGACCTCATCCAAAATTCTGTCATTGGACTTGGGTGTTTTGATCACCATGGCATTGCTGTATTGTCTGATTTTGTTTTGCAGTTCTTCAGGTACTGTCATGGCAGTATTGATGATTACGGGAGTCTGCTTATTCATGGATTCGGACTTGATTTTGTCCAAGATTTCTTCACCGGTCAAGTCTGGGAGGTTTAGGTCTAGGATGATACAATCAAAAGTCTTCGCTTTAGAAAATTCTATTGCTTCAAGTCCATTAAAAGCTTGTTCTACCTCAAAGCCTTCTTTTTGGAGGTGTCCTTTTAAGATATCGCTTTGGATTTTTTGATCTTCTATGATTAAAACATGCTTTAATCCTTCTTGGTCAATATTTTGAAGTTGCCTGAAGACCCTTTCCAAAACACTTTGGTCAACTGGTTTATGGATAAATTCCGCTGCTCCACTTTCTATTAACTGCTTGTGGTTTTTGTCTGTGGCTGACATGATATGAACAGGGATGTCCTTGAGCCTTGCATTGGCCTTCATCCTTTTGAGAACTTCCCATCCATCCATAACCGGAAGCATTATGTCCAATAGTACGGCATCTGGCGAAACCTCACTCATATAGTTTATGGCACTTTCTCCATCATATACCACTTTAGTTTCGAAGCCCTTTTCTTTAGAGTAGTTTTTTAGAATCTCTGCAAAGTTTACATCATCTTCTACGATTAATAAATTTTTGCCGGTTATTTTTTCTGGAATGTAATGGTTGTCTTGAATTAGAAGTTTATTATCATTATCGATGGACTTGGGGTAACTGGATATATGTGTTGGGGTGGCTTCAATAGAATCTTGGTTTTCCAATTCAAGCCGATAGGGGATGGTCAACGTAAATGTACTACCTTGTCCTTCTTGACTGATGAGGCTAATGGTGCCTTTCAGTAATCTGGAAAGTTCTCTACTGATTGACAGGCCCAGTCCAGTGCCACCGTATTTTCTACTAGTCGACCCGTCAGCCTGTTTAAAGGCTTCAAAGATTAATTGTTGCTTTTCTTCGGATATTCCAATGCCCGAATCTTGTACCGAAATGGCTAGTTTATTATTTGACTGTGCCGTGAAATTAAGACTTACTTGCCCTTCGGCCGGGGTGAATTTAAAAGCATTGGACAGGAGATTTCTGATAATTTGATCAAGCCTTTGACGGTCTGAGTGGATGGTTTTTGGCAAGCTTTCATCAATTGTTACTTTAAAGTTTACCTTCTTATCTGCAGCCACTTCCTTAAACAAGTACTGCATGTTCTCTCCGATGTCTAATATTTCGATATCCTCCTCATATATGTCCAATTGGCCTGATTCCACTTTGGACAAATCAAGGATGTCATTAATCAGTGTAAGTAAATCGCTGCCGGCTTTGTGGATGACATTGGCGTATTTAACTTCTTCTTTATCCAATGTATTGTTCTTGTTTGAACTAAGAAGTTTTGCCAAGATCAAAACACTATTTAATGGGGTTCTTAGTTCATGGCTCATATTGGCCAAAAATTCTGACTTATATTTACTTGTTCGCTCAAGCTCTTCTGCTTTATTCAGGATAGAAATACGTGCTTCTTCGATTTGTTTGTTGCTTATTTCTAATAACCTAGCCTTTTCTTCTAACTCCAAATTGGTTTGCCTTAGCTCTTCTTGCTGTACCCTTAGTTCTTCTTCAGAAGCTTGAAGCATTTCTGTTTGTTGGCCAAGCTCCTCATTGGTTTGTCGCAGTTCTTCTTGTTGGCTTTCCAATTCTTCGGATTGAACTTGCAGCTGTTCATAAAGTTGGCGCATATCATCATGCGCTTGGGTGGTATGGATCGCAATGGATATGTTTTTTTCAAGCTGGTTAACTAATTTTTGCTGATTTTTATTGATCTCACCCAAAAAACCGAGCTCCAAGATTCCCTTCAGTTGGTTATTGTAGATTAATGGTTTTAAAAGCAATTGATCTGGAGTGTTTTCTCCAAAAGAAGACTTTATCTTATAATGGTGCTTGGGTAGGTCATTAATGAGGATTGTTTTTTTCTCTTTAGCAGCTTGTCCGACAAGGCCTTCACCCAATTTTGTCTCTTGGTTTAACTCATTATTTGGTATCGCATAGGATGCTGAGATTTTCAATAAGTTGTTTTCTTGATCAAAAGTATGAAGGGCTCCTATTCTCATTCCCAAGTAGCTTGCGAAAAAACTCAATATTTTTTCTGAAAGTTGGTGTAATGAATGATTCCCTTGGAGACTTTCATTTATAAGTTTTTCTCCTTTTAAAATCCAGTTTTGATTTGATCTTTCAAAGGATAGTTTTTCTAGTTCGTCATTTGACTTTTTAATTTTTTCCTCGGCCTTTACTTGGGCTGTGAAAATCCGCATAATGTAGCCAAACATTAGAAATAGGATCAAAAGTACTGCCGCTAATCCAGCTACTATACTGATGATCGTTCTGCTGGCATTGTTTTTGGCCTGCGTCTCTCTGGTATTCAAAAGACGGTTCTCCTCAGCAATGATTTCAGCGGTTATTTTACGAACTTCTGAAGTAAGGTCTTGCCCTTTGCTGATCAGAACTTTCCCGGTTTTTGCCTCAATAGTGGTTGAATGATCGTCAGAGAGGGTGGTTTCTAGGTTTTTGAGCCTTTCATGAATAATTTCTTCAAGCACAGCTACGCGTTTGACTTGATTGGGATTGTCGGAAATTAGATTTTTTAGAATGTGTAAAGAAACGTGAACAGAATCCTGGGCGATATGGTAAGGCTCCAAATATTGGCTTTTTCCTGTTAGAATGTATCCGTTTTGACTCGCTTCTGCATTGATCAGCTGAATTAATGTTTCCTTGCTGGCAATAAGTACATCATAGGTATGACTCACCCAGCTCATCCTTTCTTCAAAAGATTTGAGACTTTTGTAAGAGGAATAATTCACAAAAGCCACTATGATCAAAGACAAAGAAAAGCCTATGATCAGCAATTTTTTAAATGATAATTTAGTCATGACTTCTCGTTGAAAGTAGTCTTTGATATTTGTAAGATTCTTAAAATTAGACTTATACTATTAGAACCTTATGACTCGGTTTTTTTTTAGGGCGATAAGCCTGTCACTTGACACTCAAAAGATAGAAATAAATGCCAAACATTTCCCTTGATTTTCTATAATATTTACTTTTTTGAGTAGCTTGTTGACGTATTTTGTAGATATTTTGTGTTTCGTACCGGATAATCATAGCTAGTAAAATTGATAAAGTGAGGAGCTCTTTTGATAGGTTTTTAAAGCAAACCAATTAAAAGAAACTTAATTTTAGATGATATAATTAATTGTTTAAGTAAATATTCTTTTTGTATAATTTTAATTTTGTTGTAGTTGGTTTTTGATTAAATAATGTATTAATTTAATCAAATGTCTTCCAGCACTTTAATATCTCCCAACAAGATTGTCGATAGTTCTTCCAAGATACCTTCTGTAGGCAGGTTATACTCTATTGATGTTTTCAGGGCTATTACCATGCTTTTGATGGTTTTTGTCAATGACCTTTGGAGTTTGGAAGGGTATCCTGAATGGCTAGGCCATGCCTCAGCAGACGAGGATAGGCTGGGTATGTCAGATATTGTATTTCCAGCTTTTCTATTGATAGTGGGCTTATCCATTCCTTATGCCATTAGGAATAGGCTAAAGAAGGGAGATAGCAAGCCCCAATTGGCCATTCATATAATGCTGAGGTCTTTAGCGCTTTTGGTTATGGGAATATTTCATGTCAATTTGGAATCTTATAGCACTTCAGCGCCACTTTCCAAACCTTTGTGGCAAATACTTATCACCATAGCCTTCTTCTTGATTTGGATGGATTATCCCAGAACTTGGACAAGAGTGAAGAGATACCTTCCACAATCGATCGGGGTTTTGATGTTATTGGCTTTGGCATTTTTATACGAAGGAGGAAGTCTGGATTCACCTACAGGAATGCAAACGCATTGGTATGGTATTTTAGGGCTGATCGGGTGGTCATATCTGATCTGCTCGATGTTTTTTTTACTAACAAACGGAAAAGTAGGAGCTCAGGCATTGGCCTTTTTGTTTTTTATGGCTTTTAATGCCTTGGAGAAACTAGGTTATTTGGATGTTTTATCACCCATTAGACAATACATATGGATAGTAGGCAATGGTTCTATGCCAGCTTTCACGATGGCTGGAATAGTAGTTTCGATTTATTATCATAAATGGTTTTCTGCTGGGAAACCTTCTCAATTTTGGATAATGCTGTCAGCTTCTGCAGTTGTGATGTTAGGGTATGGTTTAGTGACCAGGCCAATTTGGGGTATTCATAAATTAGGTGCTTCCCCATCTTGGGTAGCCCTATGTATTGGGATCAGTATCCTTGCATTTGGCTTATTGATCTGGTTGGTGGATATCAAGGAGAAAAAAGATTGGTTCCGATGGATACGGCCCGCTGGAACAAGTACCTTGACTTGTTATTTGATTCCTTACATTCATTACGCCATTTATACCATGATAGGTATCAGCTTACCTATTTTCCTTAGGAGTGGAATCTTTGGGATCTTTAAATGCTTGGTTTATGCTTTCTTGGTAGTTCTGCTGACAGGTGTTTTGGAGAAGTATCGAATAAGATTAAAAATTTAAATTAGTAGCTAATGTATAAGATGTCTATCGGTATTATGGTTTGCTTGGTGTTGAACAGTTTACTTGGGGTGAAGGCTCAGGATTCAAAGGATGTCCTGCCCATCAAAGCTTTTGCAATAGCTGCTCCCAGCCCTACTGAAGTGGATCGTTTTGTTAGATTCATTGATGAGGAACTGGCACCAAGAAATATAAATGTATTGATATTAAGAGTGGAATATGGTTATGAATTTGAAAGTCATCCAGAGTTGGTGGATGATGATCCCCTAAGTAAAGCACAGGTTAAGCAGATGGTTGTGATGTGCCAAAGACATGATATTCGTATTATCCCCCAAATCAACTTATTGGGGCATCAGTCCTGGCATAGTGATTTAGGAAAGCTGTTAGAAGTTTATCCTGAATTTGATGAAACACCATCGGTCAGTTTGCCGGAAAATTATGAGTGGCCCAATGAAGATGGGCTCTATTGCAAAAGCTACTGTCCACTACATCCAGAGGTGCATGGAGTGGTTTTCGATTTGGTGGATGAAATTTGTGAAGTGTTTGAAGCTGATGCTTTTCATGCTGGAATGGATGAAGTTTTTTACATAGGAGATGATGATTGTCCTCGCTGTTCGGGGAGAGATAAGGCGGAGCTTTTTGCTGGTGAAGTGAGTAAAGTACGTAACCATTTGGCTGCAGACAATAGAGAGCTATGGATTTGGGGAGACAGGCTTTTGGATGGTAAAACAACAGGATTGGGTATGTGGGAAGCCAGTATGAACAATACTCACAGGGCCATAGATATGATCCCCAAAGACGTTGTAATTGGAGATTGGCATTATGAAAGACCTGATCAATCTGCTGTTTATTTTGCCATGAAAGGTTTTAAGGTTTTGACCTGTAATTGGAGGATGCCAGATGTTTCTGAAACTCAGGTAGAAGATATGTTTCATTTCCGAGCAACTGCCACTAATGAAATGAAACCTAACTTTTATGGCATGATGCAAACGGTCTGGTCTGGAGCAGGGAGTTTTATGGATGGTTTTTATGAGAATAGAAAAGACCGGGACGGAGGAAATAATACAGCTTGGTATACTTTTAAGGTAATGTTTGATAAGATTAATGAATTAGAAGATAGTGATTGAGGAATTCTCAAAAGGTGATCTTGGGTCACTTTGAATTTTTGCGATTTACTACATCTTCATAAGCAGATTCCAGTAATGCCTTGACCAATTCTTCCTTGGCGTTTTGAAGCTCTAATGTAGTCCAGCCCTGCAGGCCCCATTTGTTGTCCACTGGGTAGACTACATCAGGTGAATATCGTGTAAAGGCTTTTTGCTCACTGGGAGAAAGTTTGACATTAGCGGAATTGCTGGCTTCATGCAGGGTTGTGAAAATGCGTTTTCCTATTACTTTAAAAGCAGTTCTGTCAAAATGAGGCTTTTGTTCGGTAGCTGGAAAAGAAAGTGCCAAGACTGTAAACTCTTCATTCGTCATTGTTTTCTTGGTTGATTTTAGGTAGGAAATATAATTAAATGAACTGATTATCCTTAATTATGTCATTGGTTGTTTCCTTTAATTCTGTTCAGGCTGTGGAAGTTGAATGGACTAAGAAAGGATAAAATCAAACTATCTTAAAGACTAAGTCTTTGGGAAGTTAAGTATTATAGCCGGGATGAAACATGCTTGCATTTTTACGTACTATTTTATCAGTTTTGGATGAATATGGGGCTCATTAGGAAAAAAGATTATAACTTAATATTAGCAACCCTGGCAGACTTTTAATTCTTACTCAAACCCATATCATGAAACACCTAAAAACTTCTTTGTTTGCTTTATTAATTGCTTTAATGCTAACACCTATTCTGCAAGCGCAGCAATACGAGGCCAAATGGGAGTCATTGGACAAGCGGCCTGTGCCTGAATGGTTTGAAGATGCCAAGTTTGGTATATTTATCCATTGGGGACCTTATTCGGTACCAGCTTGGTCACCCAAAGGCACTTATTCGGAGTGGTATCAATATTGGTTGCAAAGCAAGAAACTTTTTGGCAATGGAGATTTCAAAGGTGATGAAGTCTATCAATATCATGTTGATACTTATGGAGCTGATTTTCCTTATTATAATTTTGGAGAAATGTTCACTGCAGATTTGTTTGACCCTGATGAATGGGCTAGCTTATTTGAGGAAGCAGGAGCCAAGTACATTGTCTTGACTTCCAAGCACCATGATGGCTTTACCCTTTGGCCAAATGAGCAGGCCAATGATAGAGGTTTTGCCTGGAACAGTATGGAAGTGGGGGCAAAGCGTGATTTGGTCGGAGAATTAACAGAGGCTGTTAGAAAAACTCCTGTAAAGATGGGGCTATATTATTCATTGTATGAATGGTATCATCCTTTGTGGCAAAATGATAAAGACCGATTTGTGGAGGAGCATTATTTACCTCAAGTAAAAGACCTTGTACAAAGCTATCAACCGGATATATTATGGACAGATGGAGAATGGGAAATGGAGGGAGAAAGATGGAGAAGTGAGGAATTTTTAGCTTGGCTATATAATGAGTCTGCGGCTAAAGATAATATTCTGGTAAATGACCGATGGGGAAAAGGGCTCCGACAAAAGCATGGTGGCTATTACACGACGGAATATGAAGCAGGAAAGGTTTTTGATAAGCCATGGGAAGAATGTCGGGGTATGGGTTTTTCATTTGGTTATAACCAAAATGAAGATGCCCAAGATTATAACAGTGCCCAAGCCCTTGTTTTGATGCTGGTAGACGTGGTGAGTAATGGGGGGAACTTACTGTTGGATATTGGTCCTGATGCGAGGGGTAATATCCCTCCGATAATGCAGGAACGTCTATTGCAAATCGGTGACTGGTTAGCTGTAAATGGTGAAGCCATTTATGGAACTAGAAAGGCGCACCAATCGGCCCAGTGGTCAGAAGGAGACCGAGATATTGATCATAAAGGCAATTATTTGGGGGGAGAATATATACTGAGACAAACCATAAATCCATCTCCGGGTAAGGCTGTCAAAGAATTGTTTTTTACCCGAAAAGATGGGAGTTTATATACTATCAGTCCTGTTTTTCCTAAGGGTGATTTGCTCATCAAAAATGTGAAAGCCACCGAATATACTATGGTAAGCTTGTTGGGGTATGATAAGCCTCTGAAGTTTGAAAAGACAGGAAATGACCTGAAGATAATAATGCCAGAAATTGGTTTTAATGAACTGCCTTGCCAATATGCTTGGAGTTTTAAGGTCTCTAACCTTAAATAAAAATATCAAAGAGTTGGGTTTGGGACGTTTGAAAAGGAGTGTTGAAATCTTCTAAAATTAATTTCATATGTTCTTCACAGTACAAATCCCCATACCCAACTTCATTACTGAAAGTCAGTAGGTAATCAAAATCTACTGAAGGTTTTAGACAATTCGATCTATTTGTTTGTCCCTTAACTCGATTTGGTATTCCGTCTGGTCCAAGAAAGCTTGCAAATAGTTTTTATCTTCTTCCCAAATGTAGGTATCACCAAATAACACTTCTTTAGGATGACCAAATTGCTCTGTAAAATGTTGATTAAGGAATTTGGCAAGTGATGCTAGATCTTTAAAATCTCCTTTTCTGAAAGTCCATCTAATTTTATACAATTCTCCTTTGTAAAAAATCATATTAAGTTTAGATGCTTTTTTACCATCAATGAAAAGGTGACTATGTTCTTTATAAACACCTTCTCTGATACCATTTTTGATGTTTCGTTTAAGGCTTTCACGGGTGCTGTTGTTGTTTTTGTATACTGGTTCGTCACCACTTATCAGGTAAAGGCTTTCTTGGTAATCTTGAAGTGTTTGGTTCAGCTTTATCTGGTTGAGGCCATTTACATTGTCTAATGACTTTTGGCCATGAGCCAATGAATGAAAAAGACATAAAATGAGGCTAATCGTGATCACTTTTTGCATGAATAAAAATGAGTTATGGTTTAAATAAATTTTGAGGGGCTAAAAATAGTATTATTTTTCTTAGACTTAGACTGGAACCTTTAGAGATAAAAACTTTTGGTTAACTAGGTGCTAGGTATATTTCACAAAAGCTCCACTAGAAATCTATAAGGCGAAGAATGATTTCGGGTTCCTTTTTTGAGTTGATGCCATGAGGGGGAAAGCTGAAAACATATAATTGGGTGTACTGATGGCTGAAAGTGTAATAGGTACACTTTCGAAAGATATTGTAAGTGTTTGTTTTTGTTTTTTAATTTTTTACCAAAAAATCGTTGGTATTGTTTAATTTTTTTAGGAAATTTATTAGGTCATTTAACCCAGAAATTTTACCTTATATGTTCCCAATCTTAAGAAATGTGTTGATAGGTATGGCAGGAAGTTTATTCTTATTTTCCTGCGGTAAATCAGAGGAGGGGCGAATAGCCTTGTCGGCTTCCGATCAGGTCAGCTATAACTTCCACGTTCGCCCGATACTTTCTGATAAATGTTTTGCCTGCCATGGTCCAGATGCGAATAAGCGAGAAGCAGGATTAAGATTGGATACAGAAGAAGGTGCTTATGCAGCATTGAAGGATGCTCCCTCTCAGCATGTGATTGTACCTGGAGATCCTGAGCAGTCAGTGGCCTACCAAAAAATAATAAGTGAAGACCCGTCTGAACAAATGCCTCCTCCAGAGTCAAATCTTAAATTGGAGGAAAATGAGATTGCGGTTATCAAAAAATGGATCAGTCAAGGTGCCAAATATGAGTCTCATTGGGCATTTGTTCCGCCCCAAAAATCACCCGTTCCGGAAACTCAGCCTTGGGGAAGAAACGAAATTGATTATTTCACCTACACCAAGATGCAGGAAAAGAAATTGTCCCCAAATGATGAGGCTAATTCCTATGCGTTGATTAAAAGGTTGAGTTTGGATATTTCTGGCTTGCCTCCAACAATGGAGATGATGGAAAAGTACCAAAATCTTGATGATGAAAAGTATGAGACTTTGGTGGATGATTTATTGAACAAGGATGCTTTTGGTGAAAAGCTGGCTGTATTATGGATGGATATTTCCAGGTATGCGGACAGCTACGGATATCAGGATGACGAATACCGTACCCAATGGCCTTACCGTGATTGGGTGATACATGCGTTTAATAAAAACATGCCCTATGACGATTTTATCACATGGCAGTTGGCCGGAGATATGCTGCCCAATGCTACCAAAGAACAAATATTGGCAACGGCATTTAACCGAAATCATAAGTATACAGAAGAAGGGGGTGTTATTCATGAAGAATATAGAGTGGAGTATGTTTTGGATAAGACCAATACTTTTAGCAAAGGGATTTTAGGTGTTACGATGGAGTGTGCCCAATGTCACGACCACAAATACGACCCCTTTTCCCAAGAAAATTATTATGAGCTTTATGCCTTTTTCAACAATACCCCGGAGAAAGGATTTGAAGGAGATGTCTCCCGAAGCAAACCTGCAAAGACACCAATCCTTTGGATAGATCAGAAAGATTTTCAAAAAGAGGGAATATTGGATTACCTCAATCATCAAGACACCAGTAAAATCATGGTTTCAGTAATGGATGAATTGGACACGCTTAGAAAAACCTTCATTTTAGACAGAGGTGTTTACGATGCACCATCCAAAGAAGTTAAGCCTGGTACTCCTTCTTCTATCATGAAATTTGACGACCAGTATTCCAAAGACCGTCTTGGACTGGCCAAGTGGACAACGAATAAGAATAATCCACTTACCGCCAGGGTTTTTGTCAATTTGATTTGGCAGGAGATTTTTGGGCAGGGCATTGTGAAATCAGCGGGGGACTTTGGGATGCAAGGTGACCTGCCTACTCATCCAGAGTTATTAGACTGGTTGGCAGTGGACTTTATGGAAAATGGTTGGGATATCAAGCGGTTGATGAAGCAGATTTTCATTTCATCCACTTACAGACAAAGTTCCGAAGTGAATAACAAAGCATTGCGAAAAGATCCAGAAAACCTTTATTTATCTAGGGCGCCTAGGTTACGCCTTACTGCTGAAAGTGTTCAAGATCTGGTCTTGGCTTCTAGTGGACTACTTAATACTGAGATTGGAGGGCCTAGCATCAAACCTTACCAACCTGATGGGTTATGGGAAGCGGCAACTTCAGGTAGGGGGACACTGGCAAAGTATGTCCAAGATCACGGTGATGACCTTTACAGGAGAGGTTTGTATCACTTCATCAAACTTACAGTGCCTCCTCCCAAAGCCATTATTTTTGATGCCAGTAACAGGGATCGATGTGAGGTGACTAGAGGAAGGACGAATACACCTTTGCAGGCATTGGTGATGTTAAACGACCCATTTGTACTTGAGGCTTCGAGGGTTTTGGCGACAAAAATCGAAAAAGAAAATATGACTCCTGAGGAAGGTATTCAGTGGGTTTTCCAGAAAGTTTTGTGTAGGGAAATGACTGGAGAGGAGGAAGGTTTGATGTTGGAGTATTATCAAGAGGAGAAGACAAGGTTTGATAGCCATTCCGATCAAGTGAAAGTGAGTTTGGAAGTAGGGGAGATGGAAATGGATGAATCAGGTATTTCAGCGGAATCGGCTGCGATGATGCAGGTGATTGTGGCATTGTATAATTTGGAAGAAACGATTACAAAAATATAGGATGGAGAAGGAAGTATTAGAGCACGGATTAAACCAGAACAGAAGAAAATTCCTTTCTAAACTAAGCTTAGGTTTGGGAAGTATGGCTTTGGGCTCTCTATTGGTGCCTGACTTGTTTACCGGCAAGTCCAGTGCTGAAGAGGATATTATGGCTGCATTACCCCACTTTGCCCCAAAAGCAAAAAGGGTAATTTACCTCTTTCAAAATGGAGCACCCAGCCAACTGGAGTCTTTTGACTACAAGCCTCTTTTGAATAAAAGAATGGGAGAAGACCTTCCAGAGAGTATCAGGATGGGGCAAAGGCTAACGGGCATGACAGCTGGTCAGAGTTCTTTTCCGCTTGTTGGGTCCTATTATGGGTTTAACCAATATGGAGAAGCAAGGGCTTGGATCAGTGACTTGTTTCCCCATACTGCCAAGATTGTCGATGATATATGTATCGTGAAGTCTATGCATACGGAGGCGATCAACCATGATCCGGCTTTGACCTTTTTCCAGACTGGTGCTCAGGTGGGAAATAGGCCAAGTATGGGGTCTTGGTTGAGTTATGGTTTAGGTAGTGAAAACAATAATTTACCAGCCTTCTGTGTGCTATTAAGTAGGGGCAAAGGAAACGGGCAGGGCGTGTACTCCAAGCTTTGGTCCAATGGCTTTTTGGATGCAGTGCATCAAGGCGTTCAGTTTTCAAGCTCTGAAGATCCAGTGCTTTATTTGGGAGATCCGGAGGGTATGAAGCGAATGGATAGAAGAAGGATGTTGGATAAGATTGCGGCCATGAACCAAATGTCTTATGAAGAATATGGTGATCCTGAAATTCAAGCAAAAATCCAACAATACGAGATGGCATTTCGAATGCAGACTGCTGTGCCAGAAGTAACGGATGTGTCCAAAGAGCCTGATAGCATTATCAAGCTATATGGCCCAGATTGCCTCGTTCCAGGAACTTATGCCGCCAATTGTCTTTTGGCACGAAAACTTTCTGAAAATGGGGTGCGATTTGTGCAATTATACCATCAAGGCTGGGACCAACACGGTAACCTCCCCAATGAGATGGCTGGACAAGCCCAAGATGTAGATCAAGCTTCTGCGGCTTTGATCACAGATTTGAAACAAAGAGGCTTACTGGATGAAACATTGGTGATATGGGGAGGAGAGTTTGGAAGGACAAATTACTGTCAAGGCAAGATGTCTGCAGATAATTATGGTAGGGACCATCATCCAAGAGCATTTTCTGTGTGGATGGCCGGAGGAGGAGTGAAGTCGGGAATGGTCTATGGAGAAACTGATGAGTTTGGCTATAATATCGTCAAAGATCCAGTTCACGTACATGACTTTCAAGCCACTATTTTACACCTTATGGGAATTGACCACGAGCGCTTGACCTTTAAGCACCTTGGAAGAAGGTACCGCTTGACAGATGTGCATGGCGCTGTAGTCAAAGATATCTTGGTGTAATTGCCGAATTGTGTGTTTTTACGCCTAACAAAGAAGGAAGCATTCTTACGAATTAAGCATTAATGAATATCAGAAATAACCTCCAAAGTTGGCTGGAAAATGCCCTTATTGTATTTACTGGTCTGCTGATAATTTTCCTGATCGGAGGAGACCGTCTAGTGGTACCGCCGATTCTTCAAGTATTAGGACGAAGTCATCCTTTGATTTTGCACTTCCCCATAGTGCTGATGTTGGTGGCTTTAGTATTTGTGTTGGTTCCCAATATCCTGCCCACACCACATCAACAGAGAATGGCCAGGTGGTCATTGCTTTTAGCCACTTTTTTTGCTGGAATAGCGGTGTTGAGCGGTTGGATGTTAAGTCAAGAGGAAGGGTATGAGGGAGATAACCTCAACCTTCACAAATGGATGGGGGTAAGTGTTTATTTCATTGCCCTGCTGGTTTATTTTACCTTGGATAAATGGCCAAAAATGCAAAAATCCCTGAGCTTGGCTTTAGTGGTGGTCTTGATTGGAGCGGGGCATTGGGGAGCTAATTTGACCCACGGAACCGATTTTTTAATGGCACCTTTGCAAGCAGATAGTGAAGGTAAGGTTTCTTTAGAGGAGGCAGAGGTGTTTACCCATTTGGTGAAGCCTATATTGGATAATAAGTGTATCAGTTGTCATCAGGCCAGTAAAATCAAAGGAGGCTTGCGATTGGATGAGGTGGAGTTTATTGTCAAAGGTGGAAAAAATGGAGCATTGTTCGATTCTACCCATTGGGAGAAATCTCTTTTGGTACACCGCATAGAGCTTCCAAAGGAAGAGAAAAAGCATATGCCCCCGAAGGGTAAGGCCCAGTTGAGTCCAGAGGAACTAGAAATATTAAAACTTTGGGTTCAGGGCGGAGCAGATTTTGAAGGCACTTTGGCTGATCAAGGTCAAGAAAGTCCCCTCTATCAGTTGGCAAGCCTACAAATGGAAAAAGATGCTCCTTATGATTTTCCAGCAGCCAAAGAAGAAGATGTAGAAAGCTTGAATAATTTTTATCGTTTGGTTGAACCAATATTTCCAGGTTCACCAGCACTTTCTGTTTCTTATTTTGGAGCAGGAGCATTTGACGCAAAATCCCTTTCTGACTTAAGTAAGATTAAGGATCAAGTGGTGAGTTTGAATTTAAATAAAATGCCTCTTGAAGGGGTTGATCTGAAAGCAATTGGTGCCTTAGAGAATCTTGAAGACCTAAAACTCAATTCGACTGGTGTGAAGGCTAACCAACTAGGCTTTCTTCCAGATTTGCCCCATTTAAAGCAGCTTTCCTTGGCTGGAAATGAACTTGACAAATCAGTATTTGAAATATTGGGAAAGGTGAAACTTCTTGAGTCCCTGAGTCTGTGGGATACAGGTTTGACAGAGAAGGACAGTGAAGGTTTTACGAAAAAAATGCCTCATGTGATATTGGAATGGGGATTTCAGGATGAAGGAATTGTTTATCGACTTAATGCTCCGCAAGTAAAATTTGAAAATAAGATTTTCAAAGATTCAGAGGAAGTGGTTTTAAAACATCCTATTGGTTCGGTGCAGATTAGGTATACCCTGGATGGCAGTGAGCCAGATAGTCTGAACAGCTTGGTTTATGAAGAGCCCATTCATTTGGAAGAAACAGTTCAGCTAAAAGCAACAGCATTCGCAAAAGGCTGGTCTAAAAGTGAAACTGCAACAGAAAGTTTTTATCAAGCTGGATTGATTAATCCTGATCATGTCGATTTAAAAACAAGTCCTTCAGGAAATTATCAAGGGAAGGGCAAAGAAACCTTGGTGGATCAAAAGAAAGGAGATTCCAATTATGCCTCCGGTGACTGGTTGGGATTTAGAGATGAGCCACTCGATTTGTTCGTTGATTTAGGAGAGCAGACCGCTTCCAAACTGGCCGTGAGTTTAATGTATCATGAGGAAGCTCATATTTTCCCTCCTGTCAAGGTGATTCTGGAGGGAAAATCAAATGGAAGTCAGCCATGGCAAACGATAGTTTCAAAAGACTTAGATGTCCCAGAAAAATCTCAGAAAAGTAGGATGGAACAGATGATCTTTGAAATTCCCTCCGAAACCTATCACTCTTTACGCTTCAGGTTGTTTCCTAATACTAAGTTGCCTGCTTGGCACAGAGGGGCCGGAGATAAGGGTTGGGTCTTTGTAGATGAGGTGGTGGTGAACTAAAAAAAGGCTGGTTTTGCCAGCCTTTTTTTGTGAATCAGTATAATCCAATTGTTCCTATAGGTTCAAAGTCCAAGGATATGGAATTCATACAAAATCTTTTATGAGTGGGTGGCGGACCATCGTCAAAGATATGTCCTAAGTGAGAATCGCATCGGCCACACAGTACTTCAATTCTCTGCATACCGTGTGAATTGTCTTTTTTGTAAATAACACTGTTTTTCCTGACTGCCTCGAAGAAACTAGGCCATCCGCAGTCACTTTGAAATTTGGCTTCAGAGACAAAAAGCTTGTTGCCACAGACCGCGCAATAATAGGTTCCTTTAGTATCACTGTCCCAATACTGTCCAGTAAAAGCCCTCTCTGTTGCTGCTTCACGGGCTACTGCATACAAAAAGGGAGGAAGTATTTTTTTCCAGTCAGCATTGGAAACATTTATATGAGTGGTGTCAGTTCTTGAGTAGTAAGGATTCTCGACTCCTTCTTTCGTTACCTGCCCCATTCCGTAGCTATAAAGGGTGGTTAATAAAACACCTAAAATGATCAATCTTTTCATGGTTTTAAAGTTTATTGGGGAAATCGTTTTATTTGCTTTCCTTAAGCTTATCCTTGAATACCTTTTTGAATTTCTCCAGTTTGGGGGTGATCACAAACTGGCAATAGCCTTGTTCCTTGTTAAGGTTATAATAATTTTGGTGATAATTTTCAGCTACATAGAAGACTTTCATTGGCGCTACTTGGGTAATAACTTTTTTGGGATATATGTTTTCTTCGTTCAGTTTCTTGATATAATATTCTGCTTTTTCTTTTTGAGCAGGAGAATGATAGAAAATAGCACTACGGTATTGTGTGCCAATGTCATTACCTTGTCTGTTTAGCTGGGTAGGATCGTGTGATACAAAGAAAGCCTCTAATAGTTCATCATAACTGATCACGGAAGGATCATAGATGATGGAAACGGCTTCGGCATGTCCTGTATTGCCAGTGCATACTTGCTTGTAGGTTGGGTTTTTGACCGTACCTCCAGTGTAGCCAGAAACTACCTTAGAGACACCTTCCAGCTGTAGGAATTGGGCTTCTGTACACCAAAAGCATCCTGCAGCAAAAGTTGCGGTATCCATCTTGGTTTGTGACGTATATGATGCTGATTTTGCTAGGAAGCTAGTTCCAAATATCAATAGTGCTGTTAAAATCAGGTTTTTCATAATAAAGTTTTGGGTGATTAATTTCTAAAGATATTTATCGGGATCAATAAAACACTTAATCTATATAACTTAATACGTTATAAGTAGTAAAAATGGTTTGATAAACTCCTCATTAAGAAAAGTAGAGACTTATTTATATCAATATTTAAAAAATGATATCAAGAAAAATATCAGAGAAATGATTTTTGAGTCCTGAAATACTTCCCTGAAGCTTTGTAAAGCAAGTGTCAAATGGTTTTCAACGGTTTTTGTGGAAATACTTAATTCATTTGCAATTTCTTTATGACTCAGCCCTTTTAATCTGGACATCTCAAAGACAGTCCTTCGCCGCTCAGGTAACCGCATCAATGTTTTTTCAACCAGTCCCATCAATTCATTGTATGCCAGAGTGTTGTCTGTATTGTTGATGGGGACAATTAGTTGCATCTGATAATCTTTGGTTGCCTTTATTCTGATCTGTTTTTTGAATTCATCAATCATGACGTTTTTAGCGATCGTGTAAAGGTAGGCTTTGATACATTTTTCCGGATTGATGGATTTTCTAGAAATCCAGATTTTCACAAATACCTCTTGGGTGATCTCTTCAGCATCTTTTGTTTTTAAACCATAATGAACGCAGAAGAAGTAAATTTTTTTATGAAAAAGATGGTACAACTGATCAAATGAAGTTTGACAATCATTTTTTATACCGTATGCTATTTCTCGCAAATTCGGATTCATTAGATCAGTTCTTTTAATATGTTTTTCTATTGAATAATAAATTAAATAATATCGTAATATACATAACGAAAGATTAATTTTTTAATAATCACCTCTAAATAATATGAATTTATAGCGAAATATTACTGTTTTAAAAAATTTTAAATTTTTTATGAATTCCGTTAGGGGATAAATAAGTATAAGCAGTAATAGATTTAAAGAATGATCAAATGAATGTTGAATTGTTAAATAAATTTTTTCAAGGGGACTGTTCTCCTGAGGAAGTACATACAATTTTGGTCTGGATAAATTCTGATGAAGGAAAGAGGGAGTTGGAGAAGAAGTTAAGAGAATTTCAGCCAGGGCAGGAGAGTGCTGAAGAAATTAACAGTGAGCTCTTGCTTGAAAAGATAAAAACTCGAATTGAGTCTGAAAATTCTAAGACACTGGGGATTGGAGTATCTACAGAACCAATTTTGCAAGAAACAAAAAAAATAAATAAAAAGTGGTACAAAGGACTTTATAGAATTGCAGGTGTACTGAGCGTCCTATTTGCTTTGGCTTTTTTATGGTTTAAGCAAATTAATGATAATGATAATCAGGAGATGGACACAAGTAAGAAGGTAGAGATGATTACTAAATCTACCCCACTTGGCCAAAAACTTAAAATAACCCTAGCCGATGGCAGCCATGTTCATTTGAATAGTGGAAGCAAGATTGTCTTTCCAAGACATTTTAAAGGAAATAAGAGAGAAGTTCAACTTGAAGGAGAGGCTTTCTTTGATGTTGCCAGGGATGAAAAGAAGCCATTTTTGGTGCATACTCAGAGTACCACAACCCAAGTGTTGGGGACATCATTTGTAATTCAGGATTTTAAAGAAAGAAAAAGTACAAAAGTTGGGGTCTTAACAGGAAAGGTCAAAGTCACTGGAAAAAGTGCAAGTGGGGATGAAATAGAGGATAAAAGTTATTTCCTTTTACCGATGGAAGCTGTGAGCTATTATGCAGAGGATGGATCGATGAAAAAGTGTAAGGTATCATATGATGATATGTTTGCTTGGAAAGATAATGTGATCAGTTTTAAGTCCTCAAATTTTGAGGAAGTTACCAGTGTGTTGAGAAGATGGTTTGGCGTTCAGTTTGAGTTACGAAAAGGTTTCTCAAGTAGAAAAGATTTCACCGGGAAATTCGATAATCAGTCCTTGGATCAAATATTAGAAGGGTTGAGCGTGACTTTTGGATTTAAATATAAAATCAAAGAAGATATAGTTATTATTTATTAAAGAACAGCCTATGTAATATCACCTTAATCACAAAAAAGATCATCGAACAAAGCTGTATTTGGCGGTGCAGCGATGTCCAATGATCCAATTGTTTAAAGACAATTATTTATCTAAAAACAACTTAAACATGAAAACAAAGTTACTAAAAAAAATTGTAACCGTGGGAAAGTACGCCTTTTTCGGTATGATCATCCAGTGCTTTTTTCTAAGTAGTTTGCTGGCCGGCGAAAGCAAGGGACAGACAAGCCTGGAAGAGGTGTATATATCCTTAAGTAAAGAAAAAGTATCTATTGAGGATATTTTTGCAGTCATTGAGAGTGAAACTGAATTTCATTTTAGTTATCGGAAAGGGGATGTCAAAAAGAAAAGGCTTCATTCTTCCATCGACCAAAAGCGTGATGTTTCGGTGGGAACGGTACTCAGAAAGATATCCATAGATGCTAATTTGCAATTTAAAAGAATCAACAATGTCATCTATGTAGGTCAAAAAGACGTCAATAGTGTTCTTAGGGTTACAGAAATGATGGTGCCTGATGTAACCATCAAAGGTAATGTTAAAGATGAAAGTGGGATGGCGATTCCAGGGGTCACCGTTACCGTACAAGGTTCAACTAAAGGAACAGTTACAGATATTGATGGTAATTATACTATAACAGTTCCAGAAGATGGGGCATTAACATTTTCTTTTATTGGCTATTCTACACAAACCATTGCTTTAGGAGGACAAAGTGTGATTGATGTGGTGATGGTGGAGGATGCGAAAGCATTGGAAGAGTTTGTGGTAGTGGGATATGGTAAGCAAAAGAAAGTAAATCTGACTGGTGCTATTACAGCAGTAGAAACAGACAACCTTACCCAAATTCCAGCGAACAATTTGTCCAATACGTTGGCAGGAAGGGCCCCGGGGGTCAATGTAACTGGTACCTCTGGGTTGTCAGGAGCTACTTCATCCATTCGGATAAGGGGAAGTTTTGGAGATCCTCTCTATGTGATTGATGGCATTGTGAGAGATAAGGAATCATTTGATGCTTTAGAAGCGATGGAAGTAGAGCAAATTAGTTTTTTGAAAGATGCTGCAACAGCTTCTATTTATGGCTCCAGAGCAGGTAATGGAGTTGTTTTGGTGACCACTAAGCAAGGAAGTGTTCAGAAGCCAATGTTTAACTTTCAAACTTCTTATGCCCATTACTCTCCCACCATGGAGTTACTTTCTGACAAAACCACTGCTACGGATGAACTGATTTATCAAAACAGAGTGGCAGAATTCAATGGTACAACACCTCCAAATGGCGAAGAGGAATTTGCTTATTTCAGCGACAGAAGTTACAATGTGAATGATTTTATTTGGCAAAACCCTTGGAGTCAAAACTACTCATTGAGTGTGACGGGAGGTAATGATAAGCTCACTTATTACTCATTAATGAGTTATAGAGGGGAAGAAGGTTCTTATAAAAGTCTGGAGCATGGTAAGTTTAATTTGAGAACTAATGTTACAGCAAAAATATCCGAACGGATTAAGTTAGGACTAAATTTGGCAGCCACACAACAGAACCATGATCGTTTTTACTGGCCATTTTCTGGGGATGATGATTATGACGTTTCCGATTTATATAGAGTTACCTTTAACTGGCCAAAAGTTTACCCTTTTTATTTAGAAGAGGATGGTACTCCGGCCAATTATGTGACGGACTTTCCTGTACAAACACCGATGGGAAGTTGGCAAGCTTGGAGTGTGATCGATCAAATCGTTGGAGACAGATATATCAAGACAAGAAAGCGTCAGATGAACTCTATCCTCTCTTTGGACATTGATTTGGGGGACCTGATACCTGGATTATCCACAAAAGTCGTGGGGAATTATTTGGCACAGGATTATATGAGGAAAAAGTATTTAACTTTCCAAGAAAACTATGTTTATAACCAAGCAGATCCTGATGGTAATCGGTTTATTCCAGCACCACCTGATCCGAACAATACCAACATTTTTACCTTCAGCCAGAATCAGGAGTTTTTGAGCTATGATATCAATACAGCATGGAGCTATCAGTTTGACTGGTTCTTAAATTATAACCAAAATTTTGATCAGCACGGCATCAATGCCATGATGGTTTTTGAACAGGCAGAAAATGGTTTATATGGTTCATTTGTCCGAGCAGAAGATCCTGTAACTAATTACGATCAGGATTTTGTTTACTCTACTGATGCTGAAAGAAGGTATGGTAATGGATATGAAAATATTGGTGCCAGACAGTCGCTCATTGGCCGGGTCAACTATAACTATGCTGAAAAATATATTGCAGAGTTCTCTTTTCGATATGATGGCAATACGTTATTTCCAAAAGAAAGCAGATGGGGCTTTTTCCCTTCTTTCTCAGCAGCTTGGAGGATTGTGGATGAGTCTTTTATGTCCAATGCCAGAAGCTGGTTGGATGATTTTAAAATCAGGGTTTCCTATGGTACAACTGGGAATGATCTGGATGTGAACAATAACAGAATCAGTCCTTTCTCCTATAATTATACTTACAGCAATAGTGGTAGTTATATTTTTGGAGATGACCTATACAGAAGTATTGCTCCTGGAGCCACGCCAAACCCAAATCTGACATGGGCGACCTCAACTACCTACAATACAGGTATTGACTTTGAATTAATGGAAACAAGATTGTCGGGTTCCTTGGATGTTTTTTATAAGAAAGAGGAAGATATACTGGGATCCCGCCTAGTGACATTGCCAGATAACTATGGACAAGATTTAGCTCCTGAAAACTATGCTGAGCGATCTTGGAGAGGAGGAGAACTTTCCTTAATGTGGAGAGATGTGGCAGCCGGAGGAGCCGTCAACTATTCTGTATATGGTAATCTTGGATATGCCAAAGACCAATGGGATGTATTGGATCAAGCTCCTATATTTTTGGAGGGAGGAAACCGTGCTTCTGAATCTCAAATTGGCCAAGCTGCCAATAGAATATTTGGACTGCGGGCTTTGGGAATTATCCGAACCCAAGAGCAGTTAGATGAACTACTTGAAGCTGGTTTTACCCAGTATGGAAGGGATCCCTATTTGGGAGGTTTATATTTTGAAGATATTCGGGGAGACGGTTATTCAGACGGTCCGGATGGACGAATTGATGGCAATGATTTTCAGTTGCTTTCTAATAATGCATCTCCTAGAATTAATTATGGTTTTGGCTTTAACCTGGATTGGAATAATTTCAGTGTTAATGCCCACTTCCAGGGAGTTGGGATGTATGATCGTATTATCAGTAATCAAGAAGGAGCGGGTATGAGGCAACATGGAGGAGCCATAAGGCCTTATTATCCGTTATGGGCAGATGATGTATGGACTCCAGATAATCCAGATGCTAAATACCCGAGACCCATCGGGAATAATTGGTATGAATCTGGAACAGGGTCTACTTCTTTTTGGATAAGAAATGGGGCTTACCTTAGACTCAAAAACCTAAACCTTGCTTATAATTTGCCTAAAAACTGGCTATCAAGTTTAAATGTAAGCAGTACTCAGGTGTTTTTTAATGGAACCAATTTATTTTCCATTTCTGATATGAAAGAGTTTCATGACCCGGAACAAAAGAATTATGATTCTTTTCCTCTCATGAAATCACTTACCGTGGGTCTAAATGTTAAATTTTAATTCAGCAATAAAATGAAAAAGATACTATATACTTTGGCATTATTGGTCTGGATGACAGGCTGCTCGGACATATTAGATATAGAAGATATCAACCATTATAGTCCCGAGGATGTATGGAATGACGAGAATCTGGCAAATGCTTATTTGGCCAATCTTTATAGCATGTTTGGAAACTGGAGTACTGGGGCTGACCGAAATAGCCAACAAATTGCCGGTATCGTTTGGTATGCTGATCAGATAACCATATCCAATGGTAACTATAAGGACTGGAACTATGATCGAATCAGGCTGATTAACCAAGCTATTCAGGATGTTCAGACGGGTACTTTGCCACAAGAAGTAAAAGATAATATTTTGGGGCAAGCTTTGTTTATGAGGGCATATACTTATTTTAACATGGTGATGTACCATGGCGGAGTGCCTTACATTACCGTTCCTCAAGACCGTTATGAAGACGATCTCAATGTGCCAAGAAACAGCACAGCGGAATGTTTTGATTTTCTAGAAAATGATCTTGATCAGGCGATATCCCTATTGCCTACGCGTATTGAACCCAATTCCGGAGAGTATGGAAAGATTGATGGGAATTTCGCTACCGCTTTCAAGGCAAAAGTGCTTTTGTATAAAGCTTCCCCTCAATTTAACCCTTCAGATCCTTGGGACAATGTCTACTGGCAAGAAGCCTATGGTGCCAATAGGTTAGCATACGAGTCTTTGTTGGGGCAAGGCTATGGATTAGTTGAAGATTACTCGAACATCGCTCTAGAGGAACGTAATGAAGAGGTGGTGTTTTCGGTTATCAATAGTTATCCAAATAAAACTGCTGCTTGGGATCACGGTGTAAGGCCTGGATCAGAAAGTAGAGGGCCTGCTTCAGCATGCCCTACCTGGGAATTTATTCAAGAATTTCCCATGGCTGATGGTAAACTGTATAATGATCCTACAGGAGCTTACTATATGACAGATGAAGCGTTTCTTCAGAATTATTGGCTCAACAGGGATCCTCGTTTTAATAAGTCAATTGTTTGGGCAGGCAAGAGATATGAAGTGTCAGGAAAGGCAGAGAAGCGACAATATACTTCTTTGGGGATTGCCCATGAATTGGATGATTTTGGTATCAATCCAGCTGCTCAGACCAATTCTACCAATTTGGATAGGTATACTGGGTTCTTTATCCTAAAGAACAGCTTATTGGATTTAACACAAGCAGAAATACAGCAATATGACTTGGATTATGTATTGATGCGTTTTGCTGAAGTAATGCTCAACTATGCAGAGACGGCCAATGAAGTAGGAGAAATAGATATTGCATTGGACATTTTGAGACAAATTCGAGAAAGGGCTGGTATAGAAGTAGGAAATGATGGCAATTATGGTATCACTGCTACCAACAGAGTAGAAGTAAGGGAAGCGATTTTGGCCGAGCGTAATATAGAGTTCTGTTTTGAAGGGCACCGTTTTTGGGACTTGAGAAGACTGAGAATGTTGGACAGGTTGGATGGAACCACCAAACATGGAGTAGAATCCATCGCTATTGATGGAGATGGATCTGATATGTTGCTTTCTGAAGCAAGAAGCAGGGCAAGTACCTATGGGTTGGTCGAAAGCGATTTTAGGTATACTGTGCTTCAGGTTCCTAGGTCGGGCGTGCAGGAAAGCGTACTTCCCGAAAACTATTATTTCTTTCCTATTCAGAATACTGTTCTGGATAGAAACCCTAATTTGGAACAAAATGAAGGATGGGGTGGTACATTCGACCCTACATTATAACCAAATGGTGAAATAAGCAGTTGGATATTTATGAGGCTGAAATATTACTTTCAGCCTTATTTAAAAGCCCTATTTATGTAGGGCTTTTTTATCCCAACTGAAATATGGGTTAATTTGAAAAACTTTAAAATTTAGATAGAACATTTCAATGAAAACACAGCAAAAGACATATCAAAAAAGAATCAGGCTGGTGGCCATGGTGACCGGGCTGTTATTGGGCTTTCAGTGGACAATAGTCAATGCCCAATCCGACTCTGAGGGTTTTTTAGAATTATTTAATGGTAAAGACCTGAGTGGTTGGGTTGGTAATAAGACGGATTATGTCGTGGAGGATGGTGTATTAGTTATTCGGCCGGATCGTGGGGGACAGGGCAATTTATTTACTGAAAAAGAATACGAGGACTTTCATTTCAAGTTTGACTTTCAGCTTACTCCGGGAGCAAATAATGGTTTGGGAATCCGGGCTCCATTAAAAGGAGATGCTGCTTATGTAGGGATGGAATTACAAATATTAGATAATACAGCTGAAAAATATGCGAATCTGCATGAGTACCAATACCATGGCTCTGTATATGGGGTTATAGCTGCTAAGAGAGGCTTTTTAAAGCCCGTAGGGGAGTGGAACTCTGAGGAAGTAATCGTCAAAGGAAATAAGGTTAAAGTAATCTTAAATGGCCATACTATAGTTAACGGAGATATTAAAAAAGCAAGCAAAAATGGAACAAAGGACGGAAAGGATCATCCTGGGCTATTGAGAGAAAAAGGCCATATTGGTTTTTTGGGGCATGGCTCAGTGGTGAAGTTTAAAAACATTTGGATAAAAGAGTTGTAAGCACGACATCAAATCCTATTAATAAAATAGCCACTCCCAATATTGGAAGTGGCTATTTTATTTCTTGAAAAGGTAATTTTTTTAACCTTTCAGTTGCGTATCAATTCTCTTATTTGCTAGAGTTTTTGATCTCAGTGATTTCTTTTCTGATGTCCTGAGCTAGGTTTTTGATTTCCTGCATACCGTTTCTTACACGAGTACCAGCTGCTTTATTACCCTTTTCGTAGAATTTTTCAAAATCTTCTTCCAAAGAAGCTACCAAATCCTTTACTTCTGTGAATCTGCTCATAGTGTTAAATATTTAAGTTTATGCTATTTAAAAACGTGAATATAGGGAGTTTATTTAGTTTTCAATGGTTTTCCTCTTAAGATTTGTGCCTTCTATAATTGAAATAGGGGTTATTCTCAATATTTAGTGCTGATAGTCTGTGACTTGGATTAAGATGGGGGAATTGTAAATTGTCAGGATTAGATTGAAAATTGTGTAACTGATGAAATAGAAAGATTCAGGCATGCTAAATACTGTTTGTTGGTTTATTTCAAAAAAGACATGATAAAAGTCATATTTTTTTGGATGGATTTAATTGCGAACTTAGTGAAGTTAATCATATTCAACAATATAGGAGTTTTTATTTAAATTGAACCACTTTTAGTTATGTCAAAAATTGCTGTAATGAGCAGTTACAGTCCACTTGCAAACAATGTGGCTGAAATGCTGCGCCTTGGAGGAATGGAGGTTTTTGAACTCAATCAGACTATTCCCAGTAAAGAGGCCTTTAAAATAGATTTAATAATTTCGGAAGGCGATATTTCAGATGATTTAGCTTGTTTGAAAAAATTTAAGGATATAGAAGAAAAATATAGTGCGAAAGTATTGTTTCTCTCAGGGAGTATTTCGAATAATATTAATTTAACTATGTTGTGTCCTAGATTTTCTCAAAGTGTAATAGGAATACCTTTTACATATAAGGGCTTAATGGCTAAAGTAATGCAAGTCCTAAGTGAGAAAGGGATTTCTTAAATCAGAATTTCAAGAAAAAAGCATGGTCAGACCCCCAACCATGCTTTTAGTAATCTATCACCTAACATTAAATCTTAATCTCTTTTCATCAGTTGTTTCCTCTGGATCTGCTATTTGAACTCCTTGATGAAGCACTGTTTGATGAGCTTCTGCTTTTATTGGTAGAAGTACTACTTCTTTTAACTGTCGATGTGCTTCTATTGTTTGAACTATTGCTTGGTCGGCGAACTTGTCTGTTAGCAGGTTGACTAGGTCTGCTTACTCTGCTTTGCTTCACCTCCTTTGAAGACTTTACGTGTACATCAGTTGGTTTTGCCCTGTTCTCTACAGGTCGGTTTTGCCTTTTTATTTCAGCATTCTTAGAATATGACCCGCTTTGGTTTCTGTTGCCATAAGGTTGGGTTTTAGTGACCTTCTGTCCTCTAGAATAGCCAGTGGAGCTTCTGCCACTGCCATTATAAGTGCCTGCAGGACGCGCGGTCCTAGAAGGTTGGTTGACATTGGTTTGTCTTCCGGAGGTAACTGTATTGGATCTGCTGTTGTTTCTGGGTGCACTGACATTCCCTCTAGAGTTGGAACTACTGTTCCTTCCACTAATGGCGGCTCTGCTCGACCTTGCCCTTTCAGGGGAAGTTATTGTTCTTGGTTTAGCATTATTGCTCCTGTCATTTCTAGCTACTCTTACATCAGGACGATATACATTCAACGAACTTCTCGATACATTGGCTTTTCCTGGTTTTTGACTACTGTTAACCTTATATACAGGTACTCTTCCTCTGCTGTATCTCTCCACATCTCTTCTGCTAGGGCCGGAGATATACCTGTTTCTGTTGTATACTACTGTATTGTTAATTATAGTAGTTCGATTGTAGATGTTAACAACATTTCTTCTAGGAGCACAATATCTGTAAACATGCCTGTGGGTAAATCTTCTTTGAGGGACAAAGACCCAGTGGAAACTCGGGATTCCAATATTTACACTTACTGAAAAGCCTGGTGTCATTGGTGCCCAGCCGTAGTAGCCTCCTCCTGTTCTCCAGTTTACCCAGGCAGGTCCCCATTCGTATCCTGGAACCCAGGCCCAACCATAGTATTCATCGTAGAACCATCTTCCGTAGTGAAAAGGTGCCCAGCCCCAATCGTAATAAGACACCCAGGTATTGCCATACTCTGTCATTACCCAGTGTCCATTGGAGTTATATGGGTGGAAATTTCTATCGGCATAAGGGAGCCAAATATAGCCGTATCTGGAATCTTCTACCCAGTCTCCATAAGGAGCTAATTCATCATAAAATACTTGAAAAGATACTCCGACTGGAGTGTCTGCTTTGGCGTTTTTAGGGTTTACAAGTGTAATCGCCAACCACATAATCAGGGTGACTCCCAACCATTTTGTTAATTTTTCCTTTTTCATCTTCAGTGTGGTTTAGTTTTGAATTTTACAACGAGATATTTATCGGTTGGTTCACTTTGTCTTTCTGTTTACCCAATTACTTAGTCAACTTTATTTGAGTAATTTGATATATTAGTTGATTTAGCGAAAACCGTTCCAAATTTGAATTAAAAGAATCATTGCGTTTAATTTTAAAATGACTAAATTGTTTTAACACTGAGAATTGAGATGTTTTTTTCTGGAGAAATATTTTTATTGATTCCTGAAAACGAAAGAGAAATGGAGATTTCGAATCTTTGAAATTATTTGAAAGCTAATTTTGATCAGGAAGAATTAAAAAAGGAACATGACTTCTTACATTCCTATGTGTTTAAAGGAATAGGCTCATCTCTGTCTTTAAATTTTAAGAAAATAGATTATATTTGGTATTTAGCGAAAAATGCAGGCAATGATCCAAAGCCGATTCTTAAGCTCAATCTCACATAATGCAAAGAAAAAAACACTCGATAAAAGCAATAGCCAAGGAGCTAAATATTTCTGTGACTACTGTTTCATTTGTACTTAATGGTAAGGCAGAGGAAAATAGAATAAGTCAGAAACTCATTGATAAAGTTCAAGCTTATGTCAAAAAGATAGGCTATCGGCCCAGTCAGTTGGCAAAGAGTCTTCGAACGGGAAAATCAAACATCATTGTTTTTATGGTAGAGGATATTTCTAACCCCTTCTTTGCCACCATTGCTAAAATGATTGAGGATAGGGCTTTTTTGGATGGTTACAAAATTATTTACACCAGTACCAATAATGACCCTGAGAAAACGATTGGCTTGTTGAGTATGTTCCGAGACCTTCAAGTAGATGGATACATTCTTACTCCTCCCGTTGGAATGGATATCAATCTTATTGAGGAATTGTCTAAAGACAGAAACCCGCTGATTTTATTTGACAGGTATATTCCAGAGGTGGACTGCAGTTATGTAGTCATAGATAATTACCAAGGAGCCAAGCAAGGGCTAGATCTCTTTTTGAAAAATGGTTTGAAGGAAATCGGTTTTGTTACCATTGATTCAGATCAATCACAGATGCACGATCGTCGTGAAGCTTATGAAGAGATGTGTAAGGCTGAAAACCAAAAAGAAAGGATTCTAAAAATTCCATTTGACACTTATTCATCCCAGCAAACCGAGGAAGTGATGGAAGACTATTTTAAGAGTAACCGCGATTTGGAGGCTGTGTTTTTTGCAACTAACTATTTAGCCATGAAAGGAATGCAGGTGTTGAAGCAGTTGAAAATCAAAATCCCGGATGATTTGTCGGTGATAGCCTTCGATGATAACGAATTTTTTAAATTCAATACACCATCAGTTACCAGTATTGTTCAACCAAAGGATGAAATTGCTCAGGGGTTGATTCAGTCCATGTTTAAACTTATCAATACGGAACAAGAAGAAAGATCAGCCACAAAAATAGTTCTTCAGGCCTCATTAAAGGAAAGAGAGTCCTCCAACAAAAACCGAAGTGCTGGATAAGAGTATAATTGTTTAAAGATTCTTTTACTCAGAAATAGGTATAGGCTTTGAAAAATCCCAGAACCATTTAATGGTTCTGGGATTTTTGTTTTTAAAGGATAGAGGAGTATATAAATGCTGGATGTGAGCAAAAAAGTTGGCATACAATACAAGTATAGAAAAAAAATAATGATGTTTTTTTGAGAAAAAATCGGGTTTTTCATGGTGTGATTTTAATTTTTTTAATAAAACGAGAATAAGTTTAACGTTTGTTTAATTAATGCTTGTTGAGATGGGGTGATTTTCATTATTAGGTGGAATGAAAAATAATATTTAAAATTTCGGAATTAGAGGCACCTGTGGTGACCTGATAAATTGGAGGGATCAAGTACGTTTTTGAATATATATTTGTATATCCTAATACTTTTTTTGCAATGCTTAAATTTAGGTAAATTCCTAAATCGGTTTTGCATTTTTACTAAAAGGGTTTAGCTTTATCGCGCTGATTTAATTGTATCATATTAGTACAATTGTACAAAATGTATTCTTTTGATACACTTTTTAATTAGCGTTTATTAATTATTAACCCAAACCCAAGATTTAATGAACGAAAAGTTACCAGTTGCCACCGTGCCTGGTGGTAACATCACTTCAAACTTTCGGGGACTAAGAGGAGGCTTTTTATTAATGCTTCTCTCAGGCGTAGTCGGTTCTTTCTCTTCTGCAGAAGGAAAGACATTTATCGGAAAAGAAATATCCGATTCTAATTCTCCAATACCTTTTCATATCACAGCAAAAGAGGTTATCGGGGTCGTAACAGACGAATCTGGAGAACCATTACCAGGGGTGTCGATTTTAGAGAAAGGAACAACCAACGGTACGGTGACAGATCTTGATGGTAAATTTTCCATCAATGTGGCATCGAATGAGTCGATTTTGGTTTTTAGCTTCATAGGTATGGCCAGCCAAGATGTCCCAGTAGGGAGCCAATCGACTTTGAAAATAGAAATGGCATCAGATACTGAGTCATTAGAAGAATTTGTCGTGATTGGTTATGGTTCTCAGAAAAAGCGTGAGATTACTTCTTCTGTGGCCAATGTGGGGGAGGAAGACTTTGTCCAAGGCGGAATGAGGTCACCAATGGAATTGATCCAGGGTAAAGTAGCTGGATTGAATATCAACAGAACCCAAGGAAGTAATCCGAATGGGTCTACAGATATTCAACTGAGAGGGTTGACCTCAATTGTAGGAACAACAAGTCCCTTAATTGTAATTGACGGGATTCCTGGAGGTAGTTTGGATTTGCTCCAGCAGGACGATATTGAGTCGTTTGACGTATTGAAAGATGGTTCTGCGGCGGCCATTTATGGTACCAGAGGTAATGCCGGGGTGATTTTGATTACAACTAAAAAAGGGAAATCAGGACGTTCTCAGTTTGATTATTCTACCTATTTCCAGAGAGAATACGTGGACAAGAAACCTGATTTTCTTACAGCGGATGAATACAGGGGTTTGATTGATCAAGGGTTGATCGATGAGGTCAATGACCTAGGTCATTCAACGGACTTGTATGATATGCTGTTAAATAAGCAGAATCTAAGTCAATACCATAATTTTGCTGCCTCAGGTGGAGGAGAAAATTCCAGTTATAGAGCTTCATTCTATTTTAATGACGCAGAAGGCATAGCCAAGGAAAACAGTAGAAGGCAATTTGGAGGCCGGATCAACTTCAACCAGACTGGCCTAAACGACCGATTAACTTTGGCTGCTAATATGGCTACCAACTTCAATAAAGCCAATTTACTTGGTGGGGGTACAGGAGATTTTGAACAAGCTATTCAGAGGAATCCAACTGCACCTATTTTTAATGAAGATGGATCGTTTGTGGAAACCCAAGCTTATAACAACTACAATCCACTTTCTAGGTATGCCAATAGAATTAGCGAAAGAAACCAACAAACATTCTCAGGAGATGCACGTCTTTCCCTGAAAATCATTGATGGTTTGACTGCTTCCGCTTTTGGTGCTCATGTAAGGGATACTTACAATGACAGGTATTACCAATCGATGAATGACTTCGCAAACCGTCCCACTTCTGATTATCAAGGAATGGGTTATGCATCCAAGTATAATTATTTAAGATGGACAAATACTTTTGAGTCTACCTTAAACTATAAGAGAATGTTTGGAACTGATCATTCATTGGATGTAATAGGTGGTTACAGTTATCAGTATTTCACCACAGAAACTTTCAATGTTAATAACAATGGTTTTACAACTGACGGATTTTTAGATTGGAACCTCAGTGCGGGTAGCGCGATCAATAATACCCAGTTGCCCAGGCCTGGAATGGACAGTTTCAAAGAAGATAATACATTGATCGCTCTTTTTGCGCGGGCTAGTTATTCCTTTCAAGAGAAGTATTTTGCCCAAGCAACCATCAGAAGAGAAGGTTCATCAAGGTTTGGTGCCAATCACAAGTGGGGTAACTTTCCAGCGGTTTCAGTAGGTTGGGAATTGACCAAAGAGGAGTTTTTAGCCAATAGTGCTGCCGTGAATAACCTTAAAGTTCGTTTGGGATATGGAGTTACAGGTAACCAGGGGATTGGAAACTACAACTCTTTAGTGACTCTTTCTACTGGAGGTGTTTACCCGCAAGAAGGGATATTTTATCAAACATATGGAGCTGCAAGAAATCCAAATCCAGATTTAAGGTGGGAAAAGAAAAGGGAGTGGAACTTAGGTTTTGACTTCTTGCTTTTCAATAACAAGCTAGGAGGCTCTTTGGATCTTTATAATAGAGAGACAGTTGACTTGCTTTACAATTACACGGCTCAGCAACCTGCTTTCGTGAGAAGTACGTTATTGACCAATGTAGGTAGTATCAACAATAAAGGAGTAGAATTATACTTGACCTCTACTATTATCCAAAACAGTGATTTCAGTTGGAGAGCAGATTTAACTGCCAATACTCAAAGAAATAAGGTTACCTCACTTTCTAATGATGTATTTACCATTTCGTGGATTGAAGATGGTGGACTCCCTAGTCCTGGGAACTTGGGTAATGCCATCAGAGTAGAAGAAGGTGGTATAGTTGGTAATTTCTATGGAAAACGCTTTGCTGGTTTTACTGAAGATGGAAAATGGCAATTTTATAAGGCTGATGGCTCTATCGGTGGGGCAGGAGATATGGCCCAAGAAGATTTGACGATAATCGGAAATGGGGTACCTAAGTATATGGCATCATTGAACAATACCTTTACCTACAAGAATTTTGACTTGACACTTTTCTTTAGAGGTAAGTTTGGTTTTGATATTTTAAATACCAAGGATCTTTATTTTGGAAATAAAAGATGGTTGCCCAACAATCTGTTAGAAAGTGCGGTTACGACCCATGCTGAATTGGATGATGACCCACAATATTCAGACTACTATTTGGAAAAGGGAAACTTTGTGAAGTTGGATAACCTGACTTTAGGCTACAATTTCAAACTGCGAAGCGAATACGTGAGGAACCTAAGAGTATACGCAACTGGAAGAAACCTACTGACGATTACAGGATATTCAGGTATTGATCCTGAGTTGCAGGATGTAGGTTTCAATACAGGTATAGATGGTAGAGGTTTTTACCCAAGAACCAAATCATTTTCACTAGGGGTTAAAGTTGGATTTTAAAGCGCGGTAATCATGAAAAAATATATCAATAAAATTGCAGCAATCCTTACACCGGCCGCTTTACTGGGTACTGTAGCGTGTATGGATTTAGATGAAACTATATACAGTGAACTTTCAAAGGATAATTTCTACAACAATAAAGTGGAAATTATGCAAGGTGTGTTGAGACCATTTACTCATATGCAGGCATGGTTAGCACCTACTGGCCAAAGTGGTTATTATTATCATGGAGAATTGGCTGCAGACCAAGTGGCTTGGCCACAAAAAGGAAGGCACGGCTATGATGGAGGTGATCACATTCGTTTACATTATCACGAGTGGACTGCTCAGGAAAATAGGCTTAGAAGTGCTTGGTCTTTGATGTGGGCAGGCCTTGGATATGTCAATTCTGCTTTGCAAGATCTTCAGGATGTTGATTTTGTGGAGGCTGGCTTGACAGAAGAGGACAAGCAATCGATCCTTGCGGAAGTAAAAGTGATGAGAGCTTATCACTACATGCGCATCATGGATATGTGGGGAAATGTGCCTATTGTGACTACTGTAGGGGAGCCGACAAACCCGCCAACAGCAAGCAGGGAGGAAGTTTTTGCCTTTGTAGAGCAAGAACTTTTAGACAATGTTGAGTTGCTACAACCACTTTCCCAAGAGATGGTGGGGCGGGTTTCAAAAGCCGCAGGATACGCTATGCTTTCTGAATTGTACCTTAATGCAGAGAAATGGGCAGGTACAGCCATGTGGGATAAATGTATCGAGTACAGTGATAAAGTAATTGATGGTGAAGGAGGAAGTCTTAATGGAAGTATGGAATTGGACCCAGATATTTTAGGGCCTTTTAATAATACAAATCACCTTTCTTCAGAAAACATTTTCCAATTTGCCTTTAGCCGCCAAGGTGGATTTACATTCAGTTGGGGTGGGTTCTATTTTGGTTATAGTAATATGTCGGAAGCTTTGGATGTGACTTTCAGTGGTTGGAATGCTTTTGTGGTCATCCCAAGTGCTTTTGATGCTTATGATGAAAATGATCTTCGCAAAGAAGAGTGGTTCCTCTTTGGTCCGCAATATAAATATGGGACTACGGATCCGATTATTGCTACCGAGGAATATGATGGACAGCCTATGGTTTATGTCAATTCAATCAGAAGAAACAGTGAAGGTGCTACTGGTGAAGGAAGTATGACTGAGGGAGAAGAAAACAGTGGGGCAAGGTTCAATAAATATCGTTCCGGGACAAAAGAAGACGAAAACTATCAGGAGAATGATTATATCATTTATCGCTTGACAGAGATTTACTTTAATAAAGCCGAAGCTTTGATGCGTCAAAATGGTGGGGCTGCTCCTCAAGAAGCGGTTGACTTGATCAATGCAAGTAGATCACGTGCTTTTACCGCTGCTGATTGGGCAACAGAAATGTACACCACTTCATCGTTGACTTTGGACGAGCTGTTGGCAGAAAGAGGTAGGGAGTTTATTTTCGAAGGGAAGAGAAGGACAGACCTGATCAGGTTTGGTAAATTCACCACTGCTAATTGGTGGGATCATGAACCTAGCAATGATGCGAATATGGAACTTTTTCCTATTCCGCATGTCCAAACTGCTTTGAATCCGAATTTAGTGCAGAACCCTGGTTACGCAGAATAAACAATTTCACTTTTAGGGAAATCCCATCCGATTCTTCGGATGGGATTTTTTTATGATTTTAAAAGTAGCAGATCAATCTCCAAATCTTATTTTAGTTTGAAGAAAACAGCTTTTAAATTTATTATAATAAAACTAAAAGGTTTTAGCTTTTTAATATTTAGATAATATATTTGTAATTATGAACATTTTTAAATGGTGAAAAATGTTTATGGAAGAATTTATAAAAAGGAGAAAAGGTTTGAAGACCTTATAAAACCCCAATTAACAATAATCATTATGAAAAAAATATGGACGAACGTCATCGCCCTGATGGCTTTAGCCCTTACTGCAAATGGCCAAACCCAACTGATCCAACAGGTAGATAATCCGGTAGATTATGTCAAACCGCTTATGGGAACTGATTCCAAGCCTAGCATGTCCAACGGTAATGTTTACCCTGCCATTGCCTTGCCATGGGGAATGAACTTTTGGACCCCCCAGACTGGTACAATGGGGCATGGATGGGCTTATACTTACAATGCGGACAAAATCAGAGGATTTAAGCAAACCCATCAACCTTCACCCTGGATGAATGACTATGGTCAATTTGCGATCATGCCCATTACTGGTGAGCTTAGGTTCAATGAGGATGAAAGGGCAAGTTGGTATTCCCATAAGTCCGAAACAGTAAATCCATATTACTATAGTGTTTACTTGGCCGACCATGATATCACTACTGAGATTGCACCTACAGAGAGAGCGGCAAGGTTTAGATTTACCTTTCCCGAGACAGAGAATGCATATGTAATTTTAGATGCATTGGATAAAGGATCCTCTGTTCAAGTGATTCCAGGTGAAAATAAAATCATTGGATATACTACAAAAAACAGTGGAGGGGTACCAGATAATTTCAAAAATTATTTTGTGATTGAGTTTGATAAAGCTTTCACTTTTCAGCAGACCTTCAAAGATGGCGAACTACAGGATGTTTTAAAGGCCGAAGCCGACCATACTGGAGCTGTTATTGGATTTAAAACGAAAAGAGGTGAGGTTGTCAATGCTAAAGTGGCATCATCATTTATCAGTTATGAACAAGCAGAGCTGAATCTGAAAGAGATTGGAAGTGATGATTTTGATACCGTAAAGGAGAAGGGCAGAGCGATTTGGAATGAAGAGTTGGGAAGAATCAAAGCTGAAGGAGGTACTGAAGATCAAATGGAGACTTTTTACTCTTGTCTTTACAGGTCCCTGCTGTTCCCGAGAAAATTCTTTGAATATGATGCCAGTGGTAATGTAGTTCATTACAGTCCATACAATGGTGAAGTTCTACCAGGATACATGTTTACTGATACTGGATTTTGGGATACATTTAGGTCTCTATTTCCTTTTCTTAATTTGATGTATCCTGAGCTGAATGCTCAGATGCAGGAAGGGTTAGCAAATGCTTACAGAGAAAGTGGATGGTTGCCGGAGTGGGCTAGCCCTGGCCTTAGAAGTGTAATGGTAGGAAATAATTCAGCCTCAGTTGTGGCAGATGCTTATTTGAAATACCAGGGAGATTATGACTATGACATCGAAACACTCTATGAAGCAGTAATCCATGGAGCCAATAATGCGGGGCCACTGACTGCTGTTGGTAGGGCTGGTGCAGAATATTATAAGGAATTGGGTTATGTGCCTTATGATGTTGGGATCAATGAAAATGCAGCCAGAACCTTGGAGTATGCCTATGATGATTTTACCATTTATCAATTGGCAAAGGCCCTTGATAAGCCTAAAGAAGAAGTGGAGCTTTATAAGTCTCGTAGCTTAAATTATAAAAAGCTCTTTGATCCGGAAACCAAAATGATGAGGGGAAAAAATAAGAATGGTGAGTTTATGGCTCCGTTTAATCCTTTCAAATGGGGAGATGCTTTCACTGAAGGAAACAGTTGGCATTATACCTGGTCAGTTTTTCATGATATTCAAGGGCTGATGGAATTGATGGGAGGAAAAGAAGCTTTTGTCAATCAATTGGATCAGGTGTTTTCTTTGCCTCCTGTTTTTGATGAAAGCTATTATGGTGGCGTTATCCATGAGATCAGAGAAATGCAGATTGCCAATATGGGACAATATGCACATGGCAACCAACCTATCCAGCACATGATTTATCTGTACAATTACGCAGGTGAGCCTTGGAAAGCCCAACATTGGGTAAGGGAGACCATGAACCGTATGTATCGCCCCACTCCTGATGGATACTGTGGAGATGAAGATAATGGCCAGACTTCAGCTTGGTATGTGTTCTCTGCGATGGGCTTTTATCCAGTTTGCCCTGGTACAGACCAGTATGTTATCGGAGCACCATTGTTCAAGAAGATTACTGTGAAATTGGAAAATGGTAATGAGTTGGTGATCAATGCACCTGATAACAGTTCGGAAAACAAATACATAGAAGGCTTGAAAGTGAATGGAAAAGATTATTCCAAAAACTGGCTAAGCCATAAAGAACTGATGGAAGGAGCAGAGTTGAATTTCGAAATGTCCGCTTCACCAAACAAAAAGCGAGGAACGAAGAAGGGAGATTTCCCTTACTCTCTTTCAAACGAATAATAAAATAAAAATGGTACAAAGGAGGGCAGCTTTATGCTGCCCGAAGCTTTGCTTATGAATATAGAAAAAGTCATAGGGGTAGACATAGGAGGTTCTCATATCACTGCGGGGTTAGTTGACCTACATTCCAATGTTTTGGACAAGGATTCATTGGTACGCCGTAAGGTCAATTCTTCAGGGTCATCTGCTGCCATTATTGATGAATGGAAAGAAGGCATATCCTCAGTTACCCATGGAACTGGGGCAAATATTAAAATTGGAATTGCCATGCCAGGACCATTTGACTACCCCAAGGGAATTTCATGGATTAAAGAGCAGGGCAAATACGATTCATTATATGGGTTGCCTGTTAAGGAACTTTTGGCTAAAGCATTGGGGATGGACTTGGCCGATATCCATTTTGAGAACGACGCTGCCTGTTTTTTACAGGGAGAAGTAGCAGCTGGAGCTGCAAAAGCTGCTGGGCGCGCTATTGGCCTAACTTTGGGAACAGGACTTGGAAGTTCGAGGTATCATGGAGTTTTTGCAGAAGATGCTGCTTTATGGTGCAGTCCTTTTCAGGAAAGTATTGTGGAGGAATATGTGTCTACTAGATGGTTTGTCAATACTTACTACAAGAAGACAGGAAAGCATATCAAGGAAGTGAGAGAGCTTACTTCCAAAGAAGAAAACAAGGAGGTGGCCAAGGAAATTTTCAAGGAGTTTGGTGAAAACTTGGCTTTGTTCCTGAAAAAATTCATACAAAAAGAACATCCAGAAGTTATTGTGTTAGGGGGAAATATTACCAAAGCAGAAGCTTTGTTCGTCCCTGTCATCCAACAAGAACTGGCCAGTTCTGGCCTGAATACTCTAATAAAAATAACAGAGCTTGGTGAACAGGCAGCACTCATTGGTGCAGCTTGTAGCTGGCAGAACAGTCAAAGCACATTTTAATAACCCATAAAAATTATAAAACCTAATTCAATAGACCCATGGCGTCAATTAGTAGTGTAACTCAAGAGACCGGAGATAATGTAGAATTTGACTCTGGCCAAAAATATTTTGGTCCTTTGTTTTTAGTGACCATGCTGTTTTTTATGTGGGGATTTATCACCTGCATGAACGATATCCTTATCCCACACCTTCAGCAGGTATTTACTTTACAAAACTGGCAGGCGATGTTGATACAAACCGCCTTTTTTGGAGCCTATTTTATCATTTCCCTAATTTATTATATTATATCTATAACCAAAGGTGACCCGATTGGTCGAATAGGTTACAAAAATGGAATTATCTTAGGACTGATCATTTCAGCCGCCGGATGTTTGTTTTTCTATCCAGCAGCAAGCTTTGAGAGTTATGCTTTTTTCCTATTTGCCCTGTTTGTATTGGCATCAGGAATCACCATTCTCCAAATTGCAGCGAATCCATATGTGACCATTTTGGGTAAGCCCTCGGGGGCATCCAGCAGACTCAACATGACCCAGGCTTTTAACTCTTTGGGAACAACCATTGCACCGATTATAGGGGGATATTTAATATTTGGAGCGATAGGAGATTTGGATATTTCAGCTGATGCGGTGAAAATGCCTTATATAGCTTTGGCGCTGACATTGTTGTTTATCGCGTTGATTTTTAAGCTATTTAAATTACCTGAGGTCAATGCCCAAGGCGTAATTGTATCGGATAGCGGAGCATTGAAGCATCGTCATTTGTTTTTGGGGATCATTGCTATTTTTGCCTATGTGGGCGGTGAGGTGACCATTGGAAGTAATCTGATCAATTTTGCAAGGTTACCTGAAATAGCAGGATTGGATGAAGCGGAAGCCAGTCATTATTTGGCTTTGTTTTGGGGAGGGGCTATGGTAGGAAGGTTCTTTGGAGCGGTAGCGTTAGCAGATTTTAAGAACAACCTAAATCGTTTTTTAATCATTGGAGGAATAGCCCTTTTGGCCTTTGTAACCATTATAAATGTATATGATCAGGAGATGGCTTTGTACGCTTTGGCATTTATTGGACTTAATATTTTGGTTATCATCATTGGTAGATTTATTCCAAACCGTACGCTCTGGTTATTTGGATTGAGTGTTTTGGCACTCTTGGCTGTTGGGCTTGTGGCGAAAGGTCAGCTGGCACTTTGGTCCATTGTAGCAGTAGGGTTGTTTAATTCCATCATGTTTCCAACCATCTTTTCTTTAGCCATCAAAGGTTTGGGAAAATATACAGCCCAAGCTTCATCGCTATTGGTAATGGCCATTGTGGGAGGAGCCGTAGTGACACCGATTCAAGGCCTAGTAGCTGATTTGTCAGGAAGTGTACAGCTTTCATTTTTGGTCCCTATGATTTGTTATGTATATATTGTCTTTTATGGCTTTAATGGATACAAACCCAAGCATTCTTAATTTATGAAAAAAGTTCTCTCGACCTTTTTGATGGGGGTAATGGTTTTACCAGGATTTGCCCAAGAACTGGACTTTACAAAATATGTCGACCCCATGATTGGTACGGCCAAGATGGGACATACTTACCCCGGGGCTACTGTTCCTTTTGGAAGTGTTCAGCTAAGTCCTGACACAGATACTATTTCCTATGAAGTGAATGGTAGGTACAATGGAGAAGTCTATCGCTATTGTGCAGGTTACCAATATGACGACCCCACCATTGTTGGGTTCAGCCATACGCATTTTAGTGGTACAGGACATTCCGATTTGGGAGACTTTTTGATAATGCCTACCAATGGTCCACTGCAACTTAATCCGGGGACTGCTTCTGCTCCAGAGACTGGTTATCGTTCAAGGTTTTCCCATGAAAAGGAAAACGCTTCTCCAGCCTATTATCAGGTGGAGCTAGAAGACCATGGTATCAATGCCGAGTTGACAGCAACCAGTCGTGTTGGGGTTCATCGGTATACTTATTCCGAAGGTAAAGATGCTCATATAATTTTGGACCTAATGTCTGGTATCTACAATTATGAAGAGAAAAATGTCTGGACTTTTCTTAGGGTAGAAAATGATACTTTGGTAACGGGCTACAGGGAAACAACAGGCTGGGCAAGAACTAGAAAAGTGTTTTTCGCTTTGGCTTTTGACAGGCCGATAAAAGAGTACGGAAATAAAAAATATGATCAAAAACAGGCGTACAGAGGTTTTTGGGGACGTTTCAATGAAACCAAAAACTTTCCAGAAGTTGCAGGTAGGCAAATTAGAGCTTACTTTGATTTTGATCTAAAGGATGGGGAATCATTGGTGGTGAAATTGGCCTTGTCACCAGTAAGCACTGCAGGAGCGATCAAGAATATACAGGAAGAAACTCCAGGTTGGGACTTTGATGAAATCCATCAGCAGGGAGTTGATCTTTGGAATAAAGAACTGAACAAAGTAACGGTAGAAACCATCAATGAGGCGGATAAGGTTAACTTTTACACAGCCATGTACCATGCTTTTTTAGGGCCAACACAGTATATGGATGTGGATGGAGCTTATCGTGGACTGGATATGAATGTGCATCAAGCGGATAACTTTGTGAATTATACGAGTTTTTCTTTATGGGATACCTATCGCGCACTTCACCCGCTTTTCAATGTGCTCCAACCTGCCAGAAATAGAGATATGATTCAATCCATGTTGGCACATTTTGATCAAAGTGTACATCCCATGCTGCCCATTTGGTCGCATTATGCCAATGAGAACTGGTGCATGATCGGCTACCATAGTGCTTCGGTGATTGCTGATGCAGTGGTCAAAGGCAATGATGATTTTGATTTGAAGCATGCTTTGGATGCGGCTGTTCAAACTGCCGAAACTACTTATTTTGATGGAATAGGGGCTTATATGGAAAATGGTTATGTACCGGAAGACCTTAGTGGTGCTTCAGTATCCAAGACGTTAGAGTATGCTTATGATGATTGGGCCATTGCGCAGATGGCTAAGAAAATGGGAGAAGAGGAAATTGCAGAGAAGTTTAGTCAAAGAGCGGAAAATTACAAAAATGTATTTGATATGAAGTCCGGGTTTATGCGTCCAAAACTACAAGATGGTAGTTGGAAACAGGGATTTGATCCATTGGATACGCATGGCCAGGGGTTTATCGAGGGAAATGCCTGGAACTATAGTCTTTATGTTCCCCATGCTCCTAAAACGATGATTGATATGATGGGTGGGCAGCAACGGTTTACTGAGCATTTGGATTCCTTATTTACCATGGATCTTCCCGATAAGTATTTTGCCAATACGGAAGATATTTCCCGAGAGGGAATTATTGGAAATTATGTGCATGGCAATGAGCCGTCCCATCATGTAGTTTACCTTTATAATTGGACTAAACAAGCTTGGAAATCACAGGATAAGATCAGAATGATTTTGCGTACCATGTACAAAAATGGTGAGGATGGGCTCGGGGGCAATGATGATTTTGGTCAAATGAGCGCTTGGTATATTTTCAGTGCCTTGGGATTTTATCCAGTAGCACCAGGATCTGTTGATTATGCTTTGGGCAGTCCATTGGTAGAGGAAGCCACAATTAATTTGGAGAATGGCAATACTTTTATCATTGAAGTCAATAATCAATCGGATAAAAACGTTTATGTGGATAAGGTATTGTTAAATGGAAAAGTGTTGGAAAAACCTTTTATTCAACACCAAGATATTATGGCAGGGGGGACATTGAGCTTCTATATGAGATCAAAACCGAATAAAAAGATTTTTTCCAAGGATTAATCTATTTCTATTTATAATTTTAAGTGACAATCTATTAACCTAAGAAAGACATGAAGATAGAGAAAAGTGCTTCTAAGGAAGAAATTTTTAAGCAGATCAAGGACTGGTTGGACTTTAATGATTACAAAGTAGCCGCAGAGGATCGAGAAAGACCTTGGGGAGGTTTTTTTGTGATTGATGAAAGCCAAATCGGAAAATTCAGGTCACAGTTTTTTGCAAGCGTTGAGTTTTCCGAAGCCCAACTTCAGCAAAAATTAAGTCCAAAGATTCTGATAGTAGGCCCTGAAAAAAGGCTTTCATGGCAATATCACCACCGAAGAGCTGAAATTTGGAAACTAGTAGGTGGAGAGGGTGGCATCATTACTAGTCCTACGGACGAAGAAGGTGATTTGGAGCCATTGGTACTTGGTGAAGTAGTGGAGCTAGCCAAAGGAGAAAGACACCGTCTAGTAGGAATGGACAATTGGGGAGTGGTTGCTGAAATTTGGATGCACACTGATCCCGAAAACCCTTCCAATGAAGATGATATCGTCCGTGTTCAGGATGATTTCCAAAGGAAATAAATTTAAAAAAATCCCTTCCAAGTTCAATCAGGAAGGGATTTTTTTTTATTTTGAAGATAGGGGGGGCGAACTATAGATTTGCTTTATTATGAAATTGGCAATTTTTTCTCCTTGCTTGATACCTTCTTCAATGGCATCCCTATAGTGAATGCCTCCATAAAGTCTGGAGATAGCAGCCTCTTCCGAAGCTTGTAAAAATGAAGTGAATTTTCTCGGAGGCAAGCCAAAGTACTCTTCAGAAGTATCTGTATAACTGAAATGATCTCCAAAATAGCTGGTCAACAAGACGGCGCTTGTTCTTGAAATTACACTGTGACCGCTGGTGTATTCAGGAAATGGTGGGGTCTGCAAAATAGGTCGCCACTTTTGATCTACATATCGGTTGATCACAGTTTCAGGCCTAATCCGGTCACTATCATATTTTTCCTCCCAACAGCTAATAAAGGCGTCGTGAAGTCCTGTAGCCACTAAAGTGTGTACTTCCACCACCTCGTTAAAGGAGATTCCAGACTTTTTACAAGCGATCCCAGTGATGTTGATCCAGTGGCCGCCGGGACTGATTTTCTTTAATCCAATGGCCATGTGGCCGGAATAAGAAACCATGAAGGGGTTGCAGTCCCAAAAGTTGGCAATCAGTCTTTTTTCCGTGTTCAAGACTTTGGTGGTGTCATATACCTCTTTGGTCAATTTGTAGAAAGAACTCGTACTGTCCATGGAGAATGGAACAGGGCTTAAGGGTTTAAACTGTTTTAAGTCCTTGATGTAAAACGTTCGGATTGTTCTCCACTCTGGATCAATTGCTCCTAGGTAAGCTGGCGGGGTAGGGTACCAAGTTCCTGGTTCATTGGCTGGAGCATAGCGAGGTAAGGCACTGAGTTTTCCATAACCGTCAGATTTGCTAAAGACCAATACTTGTTTGGATACGCTGTCGGCAAATGATATGCTGTTTTGCAAGACTTTTTTACTGATCCAATTATTGCTTCTATACTTTTTGATAAGGATTTCTTGGGCGGAGGAAAGTTGCTTTCCGGATGGCATAATTCCTTTACCGACTCCTAGCATACTGTAAATAGCAGTAAAAGTACTGTCGATATCACCTGTGTCCGGATATTTAATGGTCAAGTTTTGGTTTAATGCAGATATTAGCGATCTATTTATACGTTGTGGTTTATTTAAAACAGCATAGGCACCCAAGTTGCTGTAAGCATAAAACCGAGAAGCTCCAGTAGGAGGAGTGACGTCAGAAACCATGATTTTTGTGATTTCAAACAAATTATCTACATAGAGATTGACCTTTTGTTCATTACTTTGTCCATGGGCAAGAAGGCAAGAAAGGAAAAAGATTGGGATACTCAAATTCAGAAAGGTGCAAAGCTTCACTTTCAAATGGTAATGGTACTTCATGGATAATTATTTTTTTGGTAAGCTACTACACCTTGATTATTGATTCCAAAGAAGAGGTATTTATGATTGGCCAGTTGCATAGGTTGGATGGATTTGATGTCTCCTTTTATGGCCAGCCCTGATTTTTTTTGTGGAAGGTAGGAAAACTCTCCTTTTCCATTTCCAAGGAATACTTGGCCAAAGTTGGCATCCATCACTCCAATCCTTAAGCGGGTATAATTTTGGTTACCACCCAAAATAAAGTCCAATTCTCCATCTTCATCATAGTCCATTACCTGTATGCTATATACAGGTGCAAATTGTGCCTCAATAGGTAGGTTGTGGATTTCGATGCTGTTTCCGGTATTTTCAAAATAGAGTGTTTTTAGTTCATTTGCTTGAAGCTTATTGGCTGACTGAAGTTGGCTTTTGCTGAGAACGTCCTCTATTTTTGCTTGGGAGTAGCTTTCGTAATTGGTGAACTTGCTACGCATCCCATACAGTTGATCCAAAAGTTCGTCTCTGCTAGCAAAGGGATAAGCTTCCCCTTGTATGTACCTAACCATGATAGGGTCCACTGATCCGTTGTCATCAAAATCACCATAATACAATGTCATAGGTTGACCTTTACTGGCTTGGAGTTGGGAGTTTAAGCCGTAATTTCCAGCGATCAAATCCATGTCTCCATCTTTGTCAAAATCACCTTTGGCCAGACTGCTCCACAAACCATGAGGAGAATCAGGTAAGTAGATTGCTGTTTCATTGGAAAAACTTTTTCCTGACTGGTTGATATATACTTGTACAGGAAGGCATTCTCCCACTATCACAAGGTCTTCAAATCCATCCTTATTCAGGTCTAGCCATTCAGCATCTGTAACCATTCCCAGACTACCTAACTCAGGAAGGAGAGTTGAGCTTACATTGCTAAAAGTACCTTTTCCATCATTTAACAAAAGATAGCTTTCCGGTGCCTGAGGATAATAACCAGGAACAATTCTTCCCCCTACGAATAAATCCGGGAAACCATCTTTATTAATATCCGTTTTCCTAACCACCGAGCTGCTGGTAAGCATTTTGGGTAAAGCTTCATTATCTCGAATGAATTTACCTGAACCGTCGTTTATATAAAGCCTGTCTTGCAAGGCTTCATCTTGAGAAGTGTAATTATGGTAACCGCCACTAGCTACATATAAATCAGGGTTGCCATCACCATTGGCATCAAGAAAAAGCGCATCTGCATCGGTAAATTCTTCTTCCAATAAAATGGCTCTTGTTCCCACCAGTTGGCCCTCATCATTTGTTTTGTACATTTGACCGGGGTTGCCCTTGGTACCACCTACAAAAAGAAGCTGTGAGTTTTCACTGACAGTGGTTGTGGCCATTACTGGGCCAATATAACTGGGCATTTCTATCAATAGCGGTTGTCTTTTGAAATCATTAAACCCAGATTCTTTGTGTTTGTAGGGAATAGGGGAGGTTGTTTCCGAGTAATAGCTGTCAAAAAACTTTTGTCCACTTTCTTCTACTGTGCTTCTAGCATTTTTTTCTTCCAGAATAATCAGTTGGTTGGCTTTGACATTTTTAACTGTTTCTGTTTTACCAGAAGGCCATTTGATTTTTACAGAATCTATTTGACTTATGTGACCTAACCCAAAATGCAACTTAAAGCTTACAGAAGACTGAAATCCTCTAGTTGGCATTTGTTCTAAAGTCTGAACTTTATCGGCTGTATAAATGCTTACTTGACTTCCTATTCCTTGGGTATTCTTACCTTCACCTTTGAGGGCTACTTCCAAGAAGTGGTTATTCTTTGGTGATTTGGGTTTGTTTCTATAAATGGAAGTATATTCATTGATATTGCTAACTACCAAATCTAAATAGCCGTCATTGTCCAAATCTGCATAAGCAGCCCCATTGGAAAAACTTGGTTCATCCAGACCCCAAGCTTTGGAGGCGTTGGTGAAAGTTAGGTCTCCATTGTTTTTATATGCATAATTGGGAATAGGGGTAGAGGTCATGGAAGTAACCAATGCTAAGGTATCTGCTTGTTCGCGGTTGATGGCCTTTTGGAAGTAAAAATCACCTTTATATTTTAAAAAATCTCTATTTGTGTAGTCTCTAAAATAACCATTGGTGATAAAGAGATCTTTTAATCCATCATTATCAATGTCCAAAAATAATGAAGACCAGCTCCAGTCTGTATTTGATATTCCGGCTAATTGACCGATTTCACTGAAGGTATTGTTTCCATTGTTGACATGCAGCATGTTTCGCATGTTTTGATGGTAAAATCCTTGCATGACCATCAAGGCATATTGTTCATAATTTTCGGGTCCATATAGAAGTTTTTGGCGTTTGTTGTCTTCAGGAAGCATGTCTAAAGTAAAGATATCCTTCATGCCGTCGTTATTAATATCGGCAATATCCAATCCCATGGAAAAATGGCTAATATGCTGAAGTTGGTCAGCCAGTTTTTCCGTAAAAGTGCCATCTTGATTATTAATGTAGAGGTAGTCGTGTTCGATGTAGTCATTGGAAACATAAAGGTCTAACCAACCATCTTCATTGATGTCGGAAGCGACAATACCCAGCCCAAAGCCAAGGGCATTGCCAATGATTCCTGCTTCATCACTGATATCTGTAAATTTTCCATTGTCATTTCTGAAAAGTTTATCCCCAGCCCGCTGATGCCTTTTACTTTTAGCTTCATCAAACTCCAATTCATGGATAACCTCAATATGGTGATTGAGCAGGTACATGTCCAGATCACCGTCTTTGTCAAAATCAAAAAATAATGCCTGGGTACTATTTGAGGGGTCAGCCAAGCCATATTCTGAAGCTTTATCTGTAAAGGTTAAATCTCCATTATTAATATATAATTCGTTTTTACGACTGTCATCTTCACCGTCTCCAGAGAAACAAACATATATATCCAGTAGTCCATCTCCATTTATATCAGCCATTGAAACACCTGTGGTCCAACTGTCTTTACCCTGTACACCTGCTTTCTTACTGATATCTTTGAACTTAAAATTCCCCTCGTTTAAATAAAGACGATTTTCGGTCATGTTGCCAGTGAGGTAAATGTCTTCTAATCCGTCGTTGTTAATATCACCTATGGCAACTCCACCACCATTATAAAAATATTCATAGGTTAATATGTTATGCCTATCGTCTTCCGTTAGTTTATTTTTGAAATTGATTCCAGAAATTTTTGGCTTTATTTTTTCGAAGTAAGTTGAGTAGGAATCAGGTTTGAAATCAGAGGACACCAAAAGTGGGATCAAAAGTGCTGAGCCTACTTGAAGGGTTTTTTTGGCTAATGCATTGTATGGTTTATTTGCAAGCATTTTTATATTAGGTAATGATTAATGGGTATGGGTAATCAATACTTAATATAGAAGGATAATTTATGAATAGCAAAGGAAGGGAAGTGTAAAAAATATAAAGGGAATTCCCCTGATGGATTCATCAGGGGAAAGTTATTTTGCTAAATTTTCTACGGGTGTTCTGTGCTCTTCAACCAAAGCTGCAGCGCCCATTATCGCTGAATCTTCCAATGAAGAGGTATAAATCGAAAGATTGTCGCTTATGGCAGAATAAGGAAAAGTTTTAACGGTTTCAAGCATACTTTGGGAGAAGTAAGGGAATGCTTTTCTGATGGACCCTCCAATGACTATCGCCTCAGGAGCATAAGTAAATAGGATATATTTGATCAAATTACCGATATGCTTACCATATTCTCCAAAAAGGGCCAATGCTTCTTGATCTCCTTCAGCAGCTTTATGTGATAGTTTTTTTGCTGTCGTATGGTGTAATATTCTAAAGAACTTACTGCTACAATAGTTTTCAAAATTACTATCGCAATAAGGAACTCCGCCCCACTCACCTGCACCACATATATAGCCAGGATAAAGGTCACCATTGGTAATGATGCCGGTCCCAATACCAGTTCCCAGGGTAATTCCTACTATATGCTTATGTTTAGATGCTCCGCCGTATTTGAACTCTCCCAATGCAAAGCAATTGGCGTCATTGTTGACAAATACGGGTTTGTTGAGTTTTTCTTCCAAATAATCCTTAAGAGCCACTTTGGTAAAAGCAGGAATGTTTTCAAGGTTATACACGATTCCTCTATTAGAGTCTACCAAACCAGGAATGCCTATGCCGATTCCATCAATATCATAGGAAAAGTAGGAGCTTATAAATTCGGCAATTGTAGATAAAATAACTTCTTGCGGTGCATGGGAAGGGGTAGGTATTTCTTTTCTATCTACTAATTCACCATCTTTCATTATACCGGCATTAATTGAGGTTCCCCCAATATCCAGTCCCAGAATAAGCCGATTTTTTTTCATAAATATTTGTTTATAAAGTCAAAGAAATCCGAAAGCAAAGCGCCTTCGGATTTCTAAAAACTACCAGGCGTAAGATTACAGCACAAATTAGATCATTCCTTCAATGGACTTCTCTAGTTCTCTCGCGTGAGCGATAAACTCCTCAACATTCATGTCTTTGAAGAAGATCAACCCGTGGCTGGCTCTTACTTTGGCCATATCGTGTTGGTAGAAATAATCTTTACCTAATAATAATTGTACGTCGTTCAATTGGCTCACCCAAGTTCGCTTGGCAATTGTACTGAACTTGCCATTATGGGCATAACTTGGGAAGGAGGCGTTTACCTGGCTTAAGTAGCAATTGGTAAATGAGTCTTCCATAACAGAAAGGTCACCTAAAGAAACAGGAACAATCACATTGGATTCTGCTGCATCAAATTTGAACCAAACGTTTCTGTAACCAATGATACGCAACTCACTTAAGTCTTTTTCTTTGCTCCACTCTTTCACAGCAGCGGCAGTAGCTTGAAGTACTTTATAGTGAGTGTCAGGGCCGCTACCTTCTGGATCAAGTGTTAAGCTTATTTTGGTAGGGTTTACTTTTCTAAATAAATCTACGATAGGTTCTACATCACGTTGCTTTTCAGGTTGTTCTGTGAAGATGTCACCGGTGTAGAATCCTAGTCTCAAGTGGTGAACGTTCTTCACTTTAACACCAAAGTGAGCCCAAACCAATTCCTCTTCAAACTCCCGGATCATACCTTTAAGTTTCTGGATTTTTGGTGGGTTTTTCTCGCCGTCATAAGAGTTTTTCAAGATGCTTAGTACATCATTGATGGTTTCTCTCAGTTTTTCTTTGTTAGGGACATCAAATACCTCTACAATTGCTCTAACCACTCTGTGGCACAAACCTCGTTGTTGTTGTTCAGGATCCTCAGAAGCGACGTTTGTGAGATAGTGATAAACATCTTTGTCAGTTTTTAGCTTGTAACCTGTTTCAAAGAAATCTTCATAATTAACCATTTGGATTTCATTATCATCCATTAGTTTCTTCGTGTGAAGAAGGGTGTCAATTACAAAGGTGTTGGTTACGGCGGTAAAGCCTGAAGTCAATACAGAGAAGTGGGCCTCGTTTGAGTTTTCACTTAGCTGATTGGTAATGTGAGGCAATATACCTAATGAAATATCATCATGGTGAGGGCCTGTGTGCAAGAGTACCTCGTCTTTTTCTTTGGCTATGCCATTGTTTAGTTTTGCGATGGTGCTTTCGATTACTGAATTCACAGTGTTCTCAGAAAGTCCCGGAATCAAAGAAGTATATGGGTCTGCCTTAAGATCATCCAGCTTAAGTCTGCTGGCATATTTTCCTAACTTTTTGCAAAGCTCCAATACCGACCTTTCGGTCTTTTCTTGTGTCCATTCACCAGTCTTGTAATAAGAATTGACTGTATCGGTCAATTTAGAAGCAGCTCCTTTGGTCAAGTAAAAACGGCCGTTTTTCAATTTTTGAAGAACAGTTCCTGGGAATACGTTATCCAATGGAGTTTCCAGTGAATCTTTTACGATTTGCGCTTTTGCTTCACCGGCAGCGATAATAATACCTACTGCTTCTGGGTTGTAGACGATGGTGTCCAAACCGATAGTGATTACAAGCCTGTTGGCAGAAACTTCAATACCTCCTAGGTCACCTGCTGCCACAGCTTGAGTTTCAAAGTTGGTTTCAGTAAGTCTTGTAGTAGAGAAAATATCAGATCCTCTGGTGTTGAAAGCAATATGTCCGTCAGGACCTATACCTCCCAAGAAGAACCCGATCCCGCCTTTCTCGCGGATTTTTGCTTCATACTCTCCACACCATTTATCTATAAGGAAGATTGACTCTTGTTGTAGCTTTTCAGGCTTATTGGTGGCTTCCCTGAATCTTAAAGAAAGATCTACTTTATAATCAGGGAATACTTCTGTGAAATGTTTGCCCTCTGCAAGAGGGATTTCATCAGAGTTGATCAATAATGCTTTTTCTGGATCCAATCCGAAGCCATCAATGTAAAATTTATTTACATAATGATAAAAGCTGTTTTTCTGTGAAGATTTGATTGGGTAAAATTCATCAATCTGCACAAAATGTAACCCGTTAAGTACTGGCTTTTTGGTATTGGTCAAACCGTACTGGTCACGGATAGCTTTGCCTTTTTTACTATCCCAATTTTCAAGTAGGAATTGGGTCCATTTGATGAAAAATTCTGGTGTTTTACCTGTGGGCAAGCTGATAACACCGTCAGGGTTATTGGATGCCCACTCCAGGAATCTACATGCTGTCATTAGCCCTAACTTAGGGAAATTGTCTACAGTTAGGTAAGGAATCAACGTGTTGATTTCTTTAACACCTGATTCTTTTAAGAAACATTCTTCTACTTCCGATAAAGGATAGTTACTAAGCATATTTAGAATTGTTTTTATGTTAATGCTTTTTAAAATGACCTTTGAGCATGTTTAGATTGGAGATGTTCTCAGGTCAGTTTATAATGTCTTCGAATATATTTTCAATTACCACTGCTACCCCGCCAAGAAGCCCTACTTCCTTGCCCAATTTGTACAGGGCAAGTTCTGACTTTTCCCTTGACTTGGCCATGCTGAATATATTCAGGGCCTGTTGGATAGGAGTGATCAAATATTGCTGTGCCTCTGCTACTGAGCCACCTACGATGATTAAATCCGGGTTCAATAGCTGGATCAATATGGAAATCCCTCTGCCCAGATCAAGTCCCACATCAGAAAGAATGGTGATCGCTCTTTGGTCTCCCGCGAGGGCAGCATCTACGATCAAGGAAGGTTCAATGCCTTCTCCTCTTTCTTTGGCTAATCTGCTCAAGATAGAATCGCTGTCTTTTTCTATTGCTTCCTCGGCCATTCTGACCATCGCCGTACCTGACGCCACGGCTTCCAAACAGCCTTTTTTGCCACAGGTACAGGAGATTTCCCTGGATTCAAAAATGGGAGAGTGGCTAAATTCTCCAGCAAAGCCAGCGCCACCACGGTAAAGTTTACCATCAATGATGATTCCCAGACCAATTCCCCAGCCAACAAAAATGCCTAAGACATTATTGAACTTTTGTCCTTGGCTGAATTTGAACTCCGCCAAAGTCATTGCGCGGGCATCGTTTTCTATAAATACTTTTTTCTTGAATCTGGTTTCAAAATTTTCCACCAAGGTTTTCTTGCCAAACTTCAAATAAGTATGATTGACACCATTCACAGAATCCACTAAGCCAGGCATAGAAATACCAATGGCAATGATCTTTTCATCAGCGATGTCTGATTTCTTCATGAAAGTTTCCATGAAGTCGCAGATTTTGTCAAAAGTGCCTTTGTCGTTATTTAAGGTGATCTTAAATGTTCCTGTTTCGGTTACAGCCTTATTGGAGCTGTCATAGATAGCAGCTCTTATCATGAATTTGCTAACATCCAATGACAGTACATAAAATGAATCCTGTGCAAGTCTGTACAAATCCGGCTTTCTACCGCCTTGAGATTCAGCCCTGCCTTGTTTGATCAGTTTTCCTCCTTTAATAAGATCTGTTAAAAGAGAGTTAACCGTTGGCAAACTGATACCTACCTCATTACAAATTTCACTAGCGGTATTGCTGCCGTTTGTGTAGAGGTTTTTGATGATTTTTATTTTGTTGAGATAGTTTTTGATCTCAACAACACCTTCTTTTTCGTCTAGGCTTTTTTTCGGATCTATTAAATTCATTTTCGTTTGATTTATTAGGGTACTCAAATAAACAAAATATACCTTAAATTAAAAAACACTTTTATAAAAAAATTAAAAAAGATTTATCTATTTAAAGCAAAATATTGTTGGTTGAACCTGGCTTATATCTATTAAATACAAATAAATGCCATCAATGTGGGAGTAATTTGAAAGATTTAAAGAAAAAGAAGCTTGAAATGGATATAGGAACGGTAATTTTTTTAAAAAAAGGCTGATTAGCGCTGAAAAGTTCTTTTGTTGGTTATTCTTAAGTTTGTTGAATAAATTGCTTGTAAAAAGAAATAGCACCAAATTATTTTGGTGCTATCAATATTGGTTCAGTCAAAAGTTTGAAATGGCAATATTGGCTCTGGTATTTTGTCCGGAACGATTTCATCATCTTTAAAGGTAATGATCTCACTTAACTTTCCAGATCTGGAGTAATAACTCCACCTTCCTTCTTTTTCTCCTTCATCCATTTGCCCTTTGGAAGCTATTTTTCCATTGTCATGGTAATATACCCATTGGCCATGGGCCTTTCCAAAGTGGTAATTGCCCTCAGATTCTTTTTTCCCATTTACATAATAAGTGATTCTTGACCCTTCTCCATCTTTTAATGAGCCTTTATCCAGTGTATCAGTACCATCGAAAGAATGGTAGTCACTCACGTTCATTAATCTACCATTGCTCCAGTGCTCTTCTTGGGTAAGCTTTTTGTTATCATAGAAGAGTCCCCAGGTTCCGTCTTCAAAACCATAAAAGTAACTACCTACTGATTTTAACTGCCCCCCATCATAATAATAGAACCATTGGCCATGTTCTGACCCCAATTCATATTCTCCTTCTGCTATCAGGATTCCAATCTTATTGAAGTATTTCCAAAGGCCTGATTTTACACCGTTTTTATACTCTCCGATGGAGTAGAGTTGGCCGTCAGTATAATAACTTTTCCAAAGTCCAGCTTTGGTGCCATTCAAGTATTGTCCTTCAACCGATACGGTGCCATCAGCGTGGTTTTCTATATAGTCTCCAACAGGTACACCCAATTCATAGGTTTTTCTTTTAGATAGAGTTTTGTCGGGGTAGAATTCTTCCCATGTGCCCACTGGGATATCATTTTCATACCTCTCAATACGGGCCACTCTGCGATTTTCGTAGTAATACTTCCATGTTCCTGATTTACTTCCATTTTGGTCATATTCCTTTTCGGAAGCGATGATTTTGGTGTCAGGAAAATAGGAGATCCATTTTCCAGTTTTCTTTCCTTTTTTGTATTCGCCCGTTTGTTCTACTCTGTTCGTATAGGAGTATCTGACGAAGTTTCCATCCGGCTGTCCATCTACATAATTTACTTCTACTAGGAGTTGCCCTTCAAAAGAATATTCCAAATAAGCACCATCCAAATTGCCCATGTCATAAGAGCTTTTGATAGCCAATTGCCCGTTTTCATAATAGGAAAGCCATTCGCCATCTACTTTACCGTCCTTGAACTGCCCTTCTCTTTTAAGGACTCTCCTGGAGGGATGCCCTGGGTAATATTCTTTATAGTCACCTACAGCTACACTGTCTTTGTAAACAGCCTCAACTAACAATGTTCCATCAGTTCCATATTCATTTAAGGAGCCAGTGAGTTTGTTTTCTTTATAATCAGCAACGATGTGGGCTTGGCCATTGCTATGATAGGTAATCCATTTACCGTCTTTTTTACTGTCTTTAAGGTAACCCTCTTCCAGTAATTTATCAGTTTTGGGATTGGTGAGCCTCCATAACCCGTTCATTTTACCTTGAACCACTACACCAGTTCCCACGATGGTAGAGTCAGCATTATAAATTTTGACAGTTTTGCCTTGGGCAGATACAAAAGTGGTGCTTGTGACGAAGCAAAATAATAGAAAAAGGTACTTCATGGGTTATATATAATTTCTTTTAAATGATATACGAGTTGTTTACGTTTCCGTCCTCTTCTTGTTTCTAAATTAGGACTTATTATTAAAAAATCACTCAATGAAATGGAAGTTCTTTAAGCTATTCCATTCTTTGAGTAAGACAGCACTGAATTGTTTCAAGTCGGGTTTATAGTCTATTTTTTTAATGAACTGTAGGTGTTTCATTTTAGCCAAATGATCGGGAAGGGCCATATAATCGAGTTCATTAGTTAGCCTTTTAAACTTTATGATACCTTTATAATCCCAAGGTGAGCCTGTTTGACACACATGATAATTTCCTTGGATATAATTATCATAAATCTTTTTACGAGGAATGTTTTTAGTCCCAAAATATATTAGAACATAAAACCCGTGCCCCCACCAGTTCAAAAACCTGATATTAAAACCTTCTTCCTTATGAAAGTTTCTAACAAGGTCCAGAACCTGATAAGGGCAATGCTCCAGTTCATTGCCCTTACTTATTTTAGTGCCTATTTGATGCCTATCGAAAGCGGTTAGCTCACTTTCTGAAATTTGATTGGCCAATTGGGAAAATAAGTTGACAAATTGATTTTTCAATTGATGGATTTCCAAAAAAATCGATTCATCATTAAGTATTTTCAAATTGACATTTCCTTCATTCATAAACTACCAATTCAAAAGTGCAGAGCCCCATGCAAAGCCGCTTCCGAATGCAGCTAAACATACTAAGTCACCTTCTTTGATTTTTCCTTGTTCCCAAGCTTCACTCAGGGCAAGAGGGATTGTAGCAGCAGTGGTGTTCCCATAATGCATGATATTGTTGAATACTTTTTCGTCGGGCAGCTCAAATTTTTGTTGAATATATTGACTGATCCTTAAGTTGGCCTGATGTGGTATCAAAAGGTCGATATCATCTTTGGTTTTATCGTTGACGGAAAGTGCTTCTTGGATTACTTCTTGAAACCTGACTACAGCATGTTTGAAAACTACATTGCCGTTCATTTGCATTCTAAAACTAGGCTCATCAATGATGTCACTGGACAGCCTTACTTCACGGCTACTGCCAGGATCCTTCAGGTAAAGCTCTTCTGCAAAATCACCATCCGCATGAAGATGGGTAGATAAAATCCCGGAACTTTCACTTTCAGTTGCTGAAATGACTGCAGCACCAGCCCCATCTGCAAAAATGACAGCATTTGACCTGCCGGCAGTGCTTTTGTCCAGTGCTGAAGATTGGATTTCAGCACCGACCAACAATATGTTTTTGTACATACCGGTTTTTATAAACTGGTCTGCAACGGATAGGCCATATATAAAACCAGAGCAAGCATTTCTTATATCCAGTGCTCCTATGCCTTGTAATCCCAGTTCCCTCTGTAAAAGCACGCCATTGCCAGGGGCAAAATAGTCTGGTGTACTGGTGGCGAATATAATGAAGTCAATCTCTTTCATCGCTATTCCAGAACGTTCAACAGCCATTTTAGAGGCTTTTGCAGACATGTTGGCAACAGTGTCCACGCCAGGAGTAAACCATCTCCTTTCTTTGATTCCTGTTCGCTCTACGATCCACTGGTCACTCGTGTCCATTATTTGGGTCAGGTCCTCGTTAGTGACAATGTTTTCCGGAACGTAATGTCCCACTCCGGTTATTCTGGATTTTTTCATGGGGTACTTATTCAAATATGCAGGTACTGATTAGACTCTTGGCAAGCAAAATGCTTGCTACAGCAAATATGCACCATCTTTATTTAAATTACACGGATTAGGCTTTTTATCCCCTTTTATCCAAAGAGAGTATAATTGCCAAATTGATCCATTGGCCCTGTTCTTTTAATAAGGAATTCAGCGTCTACGCTGATTTGGTTGACCATAGGGGATACAGGGTAAGAGATCATTTCCTCAGTTGGAAAAGGTTGGAGCAAAGCGGTCAACTGCTCTTCTTGGCTGAATTTGTCAAGCCATATTTTTTCTTGTTCCCTTCTGAAGATAACAGGCATGCGATCACTGACATCCTGGTTCATTTCATTTGCTTCGACAGTGATGATCTGAAAAGTATGGTTAATATCCCCTTTGTCATTTTCATACTCTTCCCAGATACCGGCAAAGCTGAAAATTTCGGAGTCCGGTAGGGTAAATCGATGGGGGATTTTGGTTTTTTTTCCTACTTTTTTCCAACCAAAATAACCATCTGCGGGTATGATGCACCTTCTCCTTTTAAAAGCATTTTTTGAAGAGGCTTTTAAATGGACTGTTTCTGCTTTGGTATTGATAAATTTAAGGGCGACAGGTTTGTTCTTGGAAAATTCAGGAGTAACACCCCAATAGAAATGGGAAAAGCCCTTAGGGCTGTTTAGGGTGATGATGGGGACCAACTGAGTAGGGGCAATATTATACCTGGTCTGAAAATCTTCCAGCATTTCGGCCTCAAACCTTGATTCAAGTTCCTGTTTCGTTTTTCCTAAAGAGTATCTTTCGCACATGAGCTTAGTGAATAAGTTCATGTAAATTAATCATCGGATTCGATAAATTCAAATGCTCTTTTTTCTGACCAATAGATTTCATTCCTTCTTCTAGGGCTAAATCCTACATGCCCTCCGATATCCGGAAACTCCATATAGATGTTTCTTAGGGATTCACCCAAGGCGGAAGGGAAACATTCAGGACTTAGGAAAGGATCATTTTTGGCATTGAGTATTAAGGTAGGGATTTGAATACCCTCCAAAAAGAACAAAGATGAACATTTGTCATAATAATGATTTGCATCTCTGAAACCATGCATGGGGCCAGTGTATTGATTATCAAACTCTTTTAGTGTTTTTATTTTGTCAAGTCCTTCAGTTTCGATAATATCAGGGAAAAGTGCCGCTTTCTTTTTGACTTTTTCCTTAAGTGTTTTCAAAAAGCGCCTGGAATATATGATGTTCTCACCAGTAGAAATCTTGATGCAGCTGCTTTTGAGGTGCAATGGAACAGAAATAGCTACTGCCTTTTTGATTTTTGAGTTCGTTTCAAATTGCTCGCCTAAATACTTTAAGGTAAGGTTACCCCCAAGGCTGAAGCCTATTAAATAAATTTCATCATAATTATTTTCTACATATTTGATCACTTCATTTAAGTCGTAGGTCGCACCGGAATGATAGAAAAATGGTTGCTTGTTTAGTTCTCCACTACAGCCCCTGAAATTCCAAGTAAGGATGTCATACCCTTTTTGAAAAAAATATTGAGCCATTCCACACATATAAGGACGTCTACTGTCACCCTCCAGTCCATGGCTGATAATTACAATTTTTTTATGATCTCCTTTTAGCCAATCGAGGTCCAGAAAATCATTGTCTTCCGTCTTAATCCTTTCTCTCTCAAAGGGTAAGGAAAGAGGTTTTCTGAAAAGTCCTGGTACAATAGTTTGTAAATGGCCATTAAATAATATGGGAGGTCCCGCGTATGAGGTGTTTTTGATCAAAGGCATTTTTGAAACAATCGAAACGTTTTCATAATTTCTTGACATGAAATTACCATTATTAAATTTGAATAAAGATATTTTAAGAACTATTTTTGACTTGCGTAAAATTGAATAGGATATAAAAACTTATGGCCGAAGTAATAAGAATGCCCAAAATGAGCGACACCATGGAAGAAGGGGTGATCGCAGCTTGGTTGAAGAAAGTTGGAGACGAAGTAAAAGCCGGAGATATACTCGCGGAAGTAGAGACCGACAAAGCTACTATGGAGCTAGAGTCTTATGATGAGGGGGTATTGTTGCACATTGGTGTGGAAGAAAAAGATGCGGTTCCAGTAAATGGAGTGATTGCGATCATCGGGGAGAAAGGCGAAAATATTGACGACCTTTTGAAAGATGTTGATGGGGGAGGAGCACCAGCTACTGAATCAAGCAAGGAAGAACCAAAAGAAGATAAAGCTGAAAGCACCTCCAGTGCTTCTGCAGAAGAAATAGATACATCTGATGTGAATGCTACTTTGATCACCATGCCTAAAATGAGTGATACCATGCAGGAAGGAACCATTGCTTCTTGGTTGAAAAAGGTAGGTGATGAAGTAAAGTCCGGGGATATTTTGGCGGAGGTGGAAACAGATAAGGCCACTATGGAGCTGGAGTCTTACGAAGATGGTATTTTATTGCATATTGGTGTAGAAGAAGGAGACAGTGTAGAAATTGACGGTGTCATTGCAATTATTGGTGAGAAAGATGCTGATTATGAAAAACTATTGAAAGCACACCAGCAACAGTCCGAACCTGCCAAAGAAAAGCCAGCTGCTAAGGAGGAAAAGAAAGAAGCGCCTAAGGCAGAAGCCAAGTCTGAAGCGAAAAAAGAAGCTCCTAAGGCTGCCGCTACAAACAATACAACTTCTGAAAATGGAAGAGTAAAAGCATCTCCTTTGGCTAAGAAAATGGCTGAAGAAAAAGGTGTTGATATTTCATTGGTACCAGGTTCCGGTGAAGGAGGAAGAATCATCAAAAGAGATGTGGAAAGCTTTGATCCTGCATCTGTTCAAGCGGCTCAGTCTGCTGCACCTGCGGCAAGTGCGCCAGCATTTGGGCAGGAGTCTTACCGTGAGGAGAAAGTTTCCCAGATGAGAAAAACCATTGCCAAGAGATTGGCGGAAAGTAAGTTTTCTGCTCCGCATTTCTACTTGACCATGGAAATCAACATGGACAAAGCCATTGAAGCACGTAAGAGCATGAATGAAATCGCACCAGTGAAGATTTCATTCAACGATATGGTCATCAAAGCAACTGCCGCGGCACTTCGTCAGCATCCTAAGGTGAATTCAAGTTGGTTGGGTGACAAGATCAGGTACAATGATCATGTCCACATTGGAATGGCAGTAGCGGTTGAGGAGGGTTTATTGGTACCTGTAATCAGATTTGCAGACGGCAAGACACTTTCTCAAATTTCCCAAGAAGCCAAAAGCCTAGGTGGAAAAGCCAAAAACAAAGAATTGCAGCCTAAGGATTGGGAAGGAAATACCTTCACTATCTCCAACCTTGGTATGTTCGGTATCGAAGAGTTTACTGCTATCGTAAACCCACCAGATGCTTGTATCCTTGCGGTAGGAGGGATTAAGGAAACCGTGGTGGTGAAAAACGGGCAAATGCAGGTTGGAAACGTAATGAAGGTAACTTTGTCATGTGATCACAGAGTGGTGGATGGTGCAGTAGGATCTGCTTTCCTTAAAACCCTAAAAGGTCTTTTGGAGGATCCCGTTAGGATTCTTATCTAAGAAAAACTGCTGTATATGATTTACAGCTGAATGATATGTCAAAAAGTCCTGTTTGGTGTTTTCCTGACAGGACTTTTTCTTTTAGTATAGTTTTTGTCAATCAGTATATCAAACATTTTAATACTATGGAGAAATTGAGATCAACCACGGTTGTGGCGATAAAACATAATGGAGAAGTAGTCATTGGTGCAGATGGACAGGCTACCCTAGGTAATACTGTTGCCAAGAGCAGTGTGAAGAAAGTTCGAGTACTCCAAGGAGGAAAAATTGTCACTGGCTTTGCGGGATCCACCGCTGATGCTTTTACACTTTTAGAAAAATTTGAAGAGAAATTGGGGGCTTTTGGAAATAATATGAAAAGAGCAGCTGTTGAACTTGCCAAGGAGTGGCGGACAGATAGAATGTTAAGCAAGTTGGAAGCTATGATGATTGTGGCAGATGCAGAAGATGTGCTAATCATTTCCGGTACAGGAGATGTGATCGAGCCAGATGAAGCCATTGCTACCATTGGGTCCGGGAGCATGTACGCTCAGTCTGCAGCCCGAGCATTAAAGAAGTTTGCCCCTCAATTGTCAGCTGAAGAAATGGTCAAAGAGAGTTTGAATATTGCAGCGGAAATTTGTATTTATACCAATCATAATTTGGTAATAGAAAAAGTAAAGTAAAACAAATTTGACAATAGGAATTCTAAAGGGCAATTGGTTGAGATCAAGTGCCCTTTTTAGCTGACTTTTTGAGTAAGCCAATGAATTAAAATGTTGGCAATGGCCGTTTTGTTCATTGGTTTCGGAGTATAATCATCTAATCCAGAGTCCAAACACTTCTGCCTTTCATTGTTAAGAATCCCTGCTGTCAAAGCGATAATGGGAGTATGCCTATCTGAGTTTTCATATTCTCTGATAGCTTCTGTGGCCTCATATCCATTCAGACCTGGCATCTGAATATCCATAAAAATCAAGTCTATGTTGTTTTCCTTAAAGATTTTGATGGCTTGTTTTCCGTTTTTGGCTTCCAGGATATTTACTTTTGGTATGAGCGATGTCAATAGTTTTTTGGTGAGGATCATATTTACCTGATTGTCCTCTGCCACCATAATCGTAGGACTGATTTGCATAAGTTCTTCCAGGTTAGGATTCTGGTCGTGATATTGGGCTGCTTCCTCATCCGGTGAGTTGTCCGTTATTTTTTTGATGATATGGGCTAGATTGGGGCGCTTAACTGGTTTGATCAAATAAGCATCTAGATAAGAAGGGATCTTCAAGTCTTGAACAAACGCATTGTGCATTAATACTGTTTTGGTTGAAGCAGGTATAAGGTCGGGTTGCTCCTTTAGTTTTTTGACAAGGTTAGCCCCATCAATGTTATAAAGCCTTTGGCTAACCAATATCAATCCAAATTTTTGTCCTGTTTCCAAAAGTTCTAACGCCTCCCTTTCGCTACTGGCAAGCTCATAATTGGCCTCCATATTATGGAGTAATTTCTGGATTACATTTGCATGGCTTTGGTTATCCTCAATGATTAGAACATTGAGGTCAGTGGCGTTAATGTTTTCTTCATTTTCATTTTTTTCCTTCAAAACGGTTAAATCAAGGTCAAACCAAAAATTACTTCCCTTATCAATCTCGCTTTGCAGATGGATTTCGCTATTCATCATTTCTAGCAGCTTTTTAGAGATGGCAAGTCCAAGACCTGTTCCTCCGAATTTACGGGCTGTTGACGAATCTTCCTGTGTGAATGCTTGGAATATTTTTTTCTGATTTTTACGGTTGATTCCAGTTCCTGTATCTCTTACCGAAAACCTGATATTTGCGTTGCCTTCAGCTTCTGAATCTAATCGAAGTATTTTTAGTTCTATTTCACCCCTAGTGGTAAACTTGACCGCATTGCTTAACAGGTTGATCAAGATTTGCTTGATCCTAATTTGGTCAGCCAATACCAAGTGGGGAATACTTTCATCAATATCCAAAATTAGCTCAAGGTTCTTTTTATGCGCCTGAAAAGCCACCAAATTTATTGTCTCGATGCCCAATTCATAGATGTTGGTTGTGGTGGTTTCAATCTCTAATTTCCCCGCCTCAATTTTAGAGAAATCTAAAATGTCATTAACAATTTCCATTAATGATTTGGCAGATTGGTTGATTAAGGTGATATACTGTTTTTGGCTGTTGTCAAGTGGGGTAGAGGTGAGCAAGTCTGAAAAACCTATCACGCCATTCAGAGGGGTTCTGATCTCATGGCTCATACTTGAAATAAAATCAGATTTGGCTTGATTGGCGGATTCTGCCAGTTGTTTGGACTTTCTGATTCTATAGGTACTAAATAAAATGATAGTCACCAGGATGATCATAAGGATAAATCCGGCCAAGAAAATGTTACGACGGAAAATTTGTTGTTCAAGTTTTTCATTGATCAACTTTTCATTCAGTGCCATTTCAGTATTGATAGCATCCAGCCTCTGATCAAAATCAAACTTTGCCTCCAGTCTGCCCATGTTTTGGGAACTGACCTGATTGTGAAGGCTGTCTTGGAGTGCGGCATATTTCTTTTGATAACTCAGGGCCAGTTTCCAATTTCCAAGATGTTCATAATATGAAGAATACATGCTGTTGATTTCGATCATGTGCTCCTTATAATTGTCGGATAGACTTATTTTATTGCCTTTATCTAAATATAACTTGGCTTTGAAATATTCTCCTTGTGCCATGTATATTCTGGAAATTCTGATAATACAGCTCACTAATGTGCTATAGTATTTTTCATTGCTAAGGATGTCATAGGAATTATGGTAAGTGGCAAGGGCTGTCGTGGTATCTCCTTTGGCCGCTTGTATATCACCTAAAGTCCTTAAGGCAAAAGATTCTAAAAAGTCATTCCGCTGGTTTGATAGAAAAGGGGTGATTAACTTTTCAGCTTCATCGTAATTTCCTATTTGGCAAAGAATGAACGCAATATTATTGAGAGCCCTTCCGGTTAGGACTCTGTCGTTTAATGGGAGGCTTTTTTCATATGCTTTTCGGAAGTATTCCAAAGCTACATCCATTTGTCCTGTAGCTTCAGTATAAATGGCTCCAATGTTAAAAAATGATCTGACGGTTAACCTGGGGTTGTTGAGGGGGATGATACTTTGATGGCCCTTAAAAGCATAATCAATCGCTTTTGTGTAGTCATTCATCCTGTAATAGATCCAACCTAAATTGATCATACTTTCAGCCTCACCAAGGGTATAGTTCTCTTTTTTGGCCAGCTCTAGTGCTTCCAAGGAATTGTAGAGTGCATCTTGAATGTTCTTTTCAATGTTGACTTCTGCCCAATTGTTTAAACTGTCAATTTTGCCTTCCACAGAGAGGGAAGTTTGGGGAGAACTCACCTGCAAAGGGCTGCCCAAACTATTTTGTAAGCAAAGAATGAAAGCAAATATGAAAATCAGGTTTTTCATTAAAACTATCTTCAGATTTATGATCCAAGTGTGTGGAGGAAATTGGATATCAAAACTGGATCATTTAATTTTTGTGTCATACACTTGAACCCTTTTCCATTTATCTTCATGGGCAGCAATAAAAGCTTTGTGGTCTTCATGTAATTGGTAGTGGTTATGGTCTTCTATTGAATCAAAATATACGGTAAGGGAAACCTGAAAAGAATGGTCCACTACATCCCTTCTCTCTGTTACGGCTGGAGTACCGATATATGCTTTTTTTATACTGTCAATTTTAACTAACTTTTCACATCCTTCAATAAAGCCTTTGAGGTCTTTATTTGGGTTTTTTAACCAGAAATACACCTGGTGAATCAATACTGATTTTGCAGGGTGGGCACTAGCTTTTTTGGAAGCGAAAAGCCCCGTTCCTAGGATCAAAAGGCTGTTAATAAATTTCCTTCTAGTTTTCATAGTTAACAGATCTTGTTTAATATTGATTAACTAAACAATGTTATGGATAGTTAATGAAAAGCTATGTTATGAATTAAATTATTATGTGTACGAAAGTACTACTTTAATGTATAAGTTACAATGGGTTGGATTTTGTAATTACAGCTTAACAAGATAAATGTAAATAAAATAAATGGCTAAAAATAATATTGGTGAATCATGAAATATAGAAAGCTTGGAAAGACTGGATTGAATGTGTCGGAAATATCCCTTGGGACTTGGCAAGTAGGAGGAGGTTGGGGAGGCTCTTTTGATGGGAAGTCCGCGGAAAAAATTTTAAATGCCGCTATAGATAATGGAGTGAATTTCCTTGATACTGCGGATGTATATGATGCAGGGATGAGCGAGGCAGCTGTGGGGAAACTGCTTAAAAGCCGATCAGAAGATGTTTTTGTGGCGACAAAATGTGGAAGACAAATTAACCCTCATGTCAATGAAGGTTATACGCCAGCGGCACTGAGGGCCTATGTGGAAGCAAGCCTTAAAAATATGCAGCTGGAAACACTTGATCTTATTCAATTGCACTGTCCTCCAACAGAAGTTTTTCGGCGGGGTGAAATATTTGAGCTTTTTGACCGGTTAAAAGATGAAGGCAAAATCAGGAATATGGGAGTTAGTGTGGAAAAGGTTATGGAAGGGGAGTTGGCTATCCAATATTCCAATGTGACGACTGTCCAGATAATCTTTAATATGTTTCGTCAAAAGCCATCTGAAACTTTCTTTAAAATGGCAAAGGCTAAAAATGTAGGAATAATTGCTCGTGTTCCTTTGGCAAGTGGTATGCTTTCTGGGAAAATGACAATGAATAGAAAGTTTGATGAAAATGACCATAGACATTTTAATAGAGAAGGAAAGGCTTTTGATAAAGGAGAGACTTTTTCTGGAGTTGATTTTGAAAAGGGATTGACTGCTGTTGAAGAACTAAAGGAGATTTTCTCTGGAGTTGAACCCTTGGCCAAGTGGGCTTTAAGGTGGATTTTGATGTTTGATGAGGTGAGTACCGTGATTCCTGGCGCCTCAAGAGAAAGTCAAGTAATCGATAACATCAATGCAGCTGAATTGCCAAACCTTAGTACTGAACAAATGACAGCTGTGAAAAGTGTCTATGAAAAGTATATCAAAGCTGATGTGCATCAGCTTTGGTGATTGAGTTAAAACACTAACCTTTACGCGTAAAATGAAATATAATCCATTAGGAAAGTCTGATATCAAAATAAGTGAAGTCTCATTTGGCTGCATGTCTCTCAAAGGAAGCAAACAACATGATATTACGCTTGTTAAAAAGGCAATTGATCAAGGAATCAACTATTTTGATACAGCAGATTTATATGATGCAGGAGAAAATGAAAGGCTTGTCGGAGAAGCACTAAAGGAGAATAGGAGCGACATAATTCTTGCCACTAAGGTAGGAAATCAAATACGAGAAGATGGAAATGGTTGGGATTGGAACCCGAGCAAGTCATATATTTTAAAAGCGGTGGATAAAAGCTTAGCCAGACTCCAAACAGATTATATTGATTTTTATCAGTTGCATGGTGGAACGATTGAAGACCCTATTGATGAGACCATTGAAGCATTTGAGGCTTTAAAAGAAATAGGGAAGATAAGGGCTTACGGGATTTCTTCCATCCGTCCCAATGTCATTAAGAGCTATGTAGATAAGTCCAATATTTCAGGAGTGATGATGCAATACAGTATGTTGGATCGAAGACCGGAAGAAATTTGCTTGGACTTGCTGGATCAGAAAAACATCAGTGTTCTGGTCCGTGGAGCCTATGCCAAGGGTATTTTGTTGGGTAAGCCCGCTAAAGAATATTTGAATTGGACTGAAGAAGATGTGGCCAAGATCAAATCGATGCTGAGTCAAAAGGGAGAGGGCCTTGATGCTATCAGGAAGTTGGTGTTGAATTTCCCCTTACAGCACAGGGCGGTGGCATCCGTAGTTAGCGGAATTCGTACTGAAAGTCAACTTCATGAAACACTGACTGCTTTAGAGATAGATGAAGAGCTTCGCTCTAAGTTGATCGAAATTCGAAATTCATTGCCGAGAAATGTATATTCGGCGCATCGATGATTTAGAGGTATAATTTTTTTATTATTGGTCATTAAAGGTGAGGTCAGGTATTTATTTGACTTAAGTCAATAGAAATGCCTTGAAAACAGTGTTTTTTCGAGATATTTGAAGGTTGGTGTTTACGATTTTCGCAAACTTTTGATTATTTTTGGCGTACTATCAATATACAAATCTTTTAAAAATAAGCTTGAAAGAAACGTCTACATACAATCGCAAACAAATAGCCGCACTATTTTTGGTGCTGTTTGGGATATTTGTATTTGCCCCAACTGTAATAGTTTTGGTGGATAGTAATGTTGATGTTTCCATGTTTTACTCCGTAGTGGAAGAGGAAGAGGAAAGTGCTGAGAATAATAAAACAGAAAAGTCTGAGTTTATCAAAAGAATGGAAAACTGGAAAGTGTTTGTCACTATTTTCCTAGATAAAGGTAATTTAGACTACCACAGAGAAAAAGATTATGCCTTTGTAATGGCTGATCAATTTTGTCCCCCTCCAGAATTATCATAAAATTTTGTTAAAGATAGCTTCTCTTAGGAAGTTGTGCTCATTCCTGAACTGTTTAATTTTAGGTGTTGAGTATTGGTGTTTTATATCTGAGGATATAAAATATTATCGATTGTACAGTTTGAATAATATAACGAACAAAATTTTATGACAAAGAAGAATAATCTCTTTGCGACTTTAAAATCCGATGTGCCTTCAGGATTGGTGGTGTTTCTGGTAGCGCTTCCATTGTGTCTAGGCATTGCCATGGCTTCTGGAGCTCCGCTGTTTTCAGGAATTATTACAGGGATAGTCGGAGGAATAATAGTAGGGGCACTTAGTCAATCACATATAAGTGTTTCTGGTCCTGCAGCAGGATTGACGGCTATTGTATTGGTGGCACTCCAAGATTTGGGTGCATTTGAAATTTTTTTGGTGGCAGTTGTCTTGTCGGGTGTCATTCAGCTAGCTCTCGGCTTTATGAGGGCAGGAAGTATTTCTAATTATATTCCGAGTAATGTAATTACGGGGATGCTAGCTGGTATTGGTGTGATTATCTTTTTGAAGCAGATTCCTGTGGCTTTGGGCTCTGATGCTGAAGTAGGTTCAGGATTTGCTATATTTTCTGGAATTGCAGCTTCATTTACTGACGTGCAGGTAGGGGTTATTCTTGTAACGGCCATTTCACTATCTATCTTGATCGGCTGGGACAAGGTTCCTGCTTTGAAAAGGTTAAAATTGGTGCCTTCAGCTTTGGTAGCGGTAGTCGTAGGAGTATTGATTAACCAAGTTTTGATAATGAGTGGAAGTCCTTTGGCCATTGGAGAAAAGTATTTGGTCAGCTTGCCCGTTCCGGAGTCCATTGAAGATTTTAAAAACTTAATCACCTTGCCTCAATTTTCTTCAATAAGCAATCCAGAGGTTTGGATAGTGGCCATCACCATAGCAGTAGTTGCTTCTATTGAGACTTTATTATGTGTGGAAGCTGCTGACCGCATGGATCCAATGAAGCGAGTGACCAATACCAATATAGAGTTAAAAGCACAAGGTGTTGGAAACATTGTAAGTGGTTTGTTGGGTGGGCTTCCAATGACTTCAGTAGTAGTTAGAACTACTGCTAATGTAAATTCTGGAGCAAAATCAAAGATGTCTGCCATTATCCACGGGATTTTTTTACTGATCAGTGTGCTGAGTATTCCCGTTATTTTGAACAAGATACCTCTGGCCACTTTGGCCGCGATTCTTTTGATGATTGGTTATAAGTTGGCCAAACCGGCTACATTCAAATACTATTGGAATCAGGGTAAATATCAGTTTGTGCCTTTTGTTGCAACATTAAGTGCGGTGGTCTTCTTGGACTTATTGAAAGGAGTAGCTTTGGGTATCGTTATCAGTGTGTTCTTTGTGTTGAGAGGAAATGCCAAACGCAGTTACTATTTCAATAAAGAAGGTTACCAGGATGGTGATGTCATCCATGTAGATTTGGCTCAGGAAGTCTCTTTCTTGAACAAAGCAGCGATTAAGCAAACCCTAAACCATATTCCAAAAGGAGCCAATGTAGTGATTGATGCTTCTGATACGGTATATGTCGCCCATGATGTACTGGAGCTCATCAAAGAATTCAAGGAAATCCAGGCTCAGGAAAAAGAAATTAATGTAAAGTTGGTAGGCTTTAAAAAAGCTTATAATATTGAAAACGATTTGGATGAATACAATCATGTTTCAACTGAACACAAGAAAATATTAACTTACAGAAAAAACGGTAAAACCTCTCATAAAGAAGTGATTACCGAATTAATCAACGATAACAATCACATTAACTAAAATCAATAAGACTCAAAATATATGAAAGCACATACCGCGGAAACCCAAGCGACAGTTACACCTGCCAAAGCATTGCAGTTTCTTAAAGAAGGTAATCAACGTTTTGTAAATAACCTGAAGGTAAACCGAAACTTGCTGGAGCAGGTAAATGATACCAAAGATGGACAATGGCCATTTGCGATTGTACTAAGCTGCATCGATAGTCGGACTTCTGCCGAATTGGTTTTTGATCAAGGATTGGGAGATATTTTCAGTACACGTATTGCTGGAAATATTGCCAATGAGGATATTTTGGGAAGTATGGAGTATGCCTGCAAAGTGGCAGGTTCCAAGTTGATTGTTGTCCTTGGGCACAGCAAATGTGGCGCAGTAAACGGAGCGTGTGCTGGGGTAAAGATGGGAAACCTTACAGGTCTTTTAGAAAAAGTAAATCCATCCATCGAAGAAGTCAAAGGGCAGATGCCAGATGCTGAGTTGACTGATCCTTCATTTGTGGAAAAGGTTGCCCATTTTAATGTCATCCATACCATGGACCAAATTCTTGAGCGAAGTGCTGTTCTAAAGGAACTATTTGAAAATGGAGATATTGGTATTGTGGGTTGTTATTATGATGTGGAAACGGGCGAGGTAGAATTTACAAAAACCCTGTTGAACGATTAGCTTGAAATAAATTTTGTTCGAATAAAAAAGAGGCTGTCTCAAAACAAGAGTTAAAAAAGTTTGACAGTCGATTTTAGCCAATAGAGGCCGATTTTCATTAATCGGCCTCTATTTTTCTGACCCAAGGTCAGTTTGACTCTGGTTTTTTT
>NZ_JACYTQ010000011.1 GCF_014841125.1 Echinicola arenosa | reverse complement strand
TCGGGACATCCAGGCTTCCGATCCCCTCTTTTGGGTCTGCAAAGTTAAAAGCTTTTTCGTTCTTAAAAAACACTTTTTTCAAAATGTTTTCCCAAACCAAAACCCAAACTCCACGCAACAGAACAACCGTCTAAAATACCTTTCAAAACCTCCCCTGTCCTTCCAACAGGATGACAAAGGTAAGAAGAGATTTTGATTTAGCAAGATGCAGAATAGCTAATTTACAAATAATCATTCAAACTAGCTGTATATCAAGGACAAAAAATAAAATAATCATTTTTAAATATAAGCTAAACATAAAAAGCCCGTTCGAATAGACTTCAAACGGGCTTTGGTAACTTGAAACCAAATTTCTTATTTCATAATGGTTTGCTTTCTATCTGGCCCTACAGAGACCATTTTAATGGGAACATTGAGTTCTTCTTCAAGCAACGTCACATAATCCTTCAACTCTTGAGGGAATCCTTCATAAGAATCAACATCACTCAAATCCTTGTTCCAGCCCTTACATACTTTATAGACCGGCTCCACTTTCACATCATTGATTTCAAATGGCAACTGATCTATTACGGAGCCATCTTCCAATTTATAATGTGTGCAGATCTTAATTTCTTCAAAAATATTCAATACATCGGCCTTCATCATAAATAATTGAGTCACCCCATTTATCATGATAGAATACTTAAGGGCTGGCAAATCTATCCAACCACATCTTCTGGGACGACCTGTAGTAGAACCAAATTCATTCCCCTCCTTTCTCATCCGCTCTCCATCTTCATCAAATAATTCTGTTGGAAAAGGTCCGCTTCCTACTCTGGTACAATACGCTTTGAAGATTCCAAAAACATCACCTATTTTAGAAGGAGACACTCCCAAGCCAGTACAAGCACCTGCTGTCATTGTACTACTACTGGTTACAAATGGATAACTTCCAAAGTCAATATCCAATAAGGAGCCTTGAGCACCCTCAGCCAAAACCTTCTTTCCAGAAGTCAATTCTTCATTGACATCATATTCACTATTAATAAGATTCAATGTTCTGAAGAAATCCACCGCCTCAAAGAAATCAGTCTCCATTTGAGGAAGTTCCGAGATATCATAACCATAGAAACTTAAAGTAGTCTTGTGTTTTTCTACTAAAGCATCATACTTATCTTTAAAGTCTGGGTCTTGTATATCTCCTACTCTTAGAGCTACCCTTCCTATCTTATCCTGATAAGTTGGCCCGATCCCTTTCAGTGTCGAACCTATTTTCTTGTCCCCTTTTGACTTTTCATATGCCGCATCCAACAGCTTATGGGTAGGGATAATGATGGTTGCTTTCTTTGAGACAAAAAGATTCTGCTGATAAGCAATATTAAACTTCTTCAGTCCTTCAATCTCTTTCCTCATCACCACAGGATCTAAAACAACTCCGTTACCTATTAAATTTTTAAGGTTCTCCCTGAAAATACCACTTGGGATTTGGTGAAGGACATGCTTGATCCCATCAAATTCCAAGGTATGACCAGCATTAGGACCTCCTTGAAACCTGGCAACCATATCGTATTTCGGTGCGAGGAAGTCAACCACTTTACCTTTGCCTTCATCCCCCCACTGTAGGCCTAAAAGAACGTCCATTTTCATTTTATATATTTAATGTCTGATTTTATGTCTGTCAAATTCCGCGTGAAGTTTGCAATAACAAAAAAAAATAGCAACTAGATGCTACTTTTTTTGCTTAGAAAGTTCTATTTCCCTGCCTTTGCCAATCATTTTACTTTTTCCTTGGCCTCATCCAAAGATTCATATACTGTAAAAATGTTGTTCAGCTTTGTAATTATTAGTAGTTTCTTCACATGCTCCGATGGTGATGCCAGGTATACGTCTCCTCCTGCATTTCTCATTTTGGTTAACATGGTGATCAATACTCCAATTCCACTGGAACTAATGTACCTTACTTCTTGAAGATCTATGATACAGTTTTTAATTTTACTCTGTAATGCATCTGAGATAATTTCCACCAATCTTGGGCCAGCTTCATCTCCGATTAAATCTCCCTTAATTGATAATATGATGCTGTCACCTTCTCTCTGAGAATTATAACTTAATTTCATACTGCGAGTTTATTTTCACAATTCTTTTTGGTACAATTTCCGTACAAAATTAAGGAATGGTGCAAAATATTAAAATTTAAAATTTCACCAACGGTGTTTTGGATGTTTTGAATCCTTGGATCACAAAACTCTACCACCTTATGGCATTCAGTACATATCAAATGATCGTGCTGTTTATACCCATAAGACTTTTCGTACTGAGCCAAATTCTGTCCAAACTGATGTTTTGTAACCAAGTCACACTCCACCAATAAGTCTAAGGTATTATAAACCGTAGCTCTACTTACCCGATAGTTTTTATTTTTCATACTAATGTAGAGCGATTCTACATCAAAATGCCCATCTCTTCCGTAGATTTCTTCAAGAATAGCATACCTCTCTGGTGTCTTTCTTAACTTCTTATTTTCAAGATAAGCCGTAAATATCTTTTTTACCTCTTCGAACAGCGTTTCATTCAAGGCCATTATATCACGTTTTGTTTTTACAAATATACACTTCTTATTTAGAAAAGATTCAAATAAGCCAACAGTAATTAATCAAACCTAGTTACTTTAATTACACCTTGAACCTCTGACAAGTTATCAATCAGGTTCTCTAAATGATTGGTACTGTGCACATAAAGCTTAATGGATCCTTCAAAAAGTCCCCCATCTGAATCTACCGTAATAGAGCGCATATTTACCTTAAGCTCATCGGAAATTACTCTGGTCACATCATTGATCAGGCCTACCCTATCGGTTCCTACAATCTTTAAACCAGCCAAAAATGCTATCTCCTGTTGACTTGTCCACCTTGCCTTGATCACCCTGTTCCCATGGTTGGATAGTAATTCCAAGGCATTAGGACATGAAGTTCGATGTATCTTAATCCCTTCGTTTACGGTGACAAAACCAAAAACATCATCACCCGGAATTGGATTGCAGCACTTGGCCAAAATATAATCCACCACATCCATATCTTCGCCAATCAGCAACTGATCATGATCAGGCCCTTTGAGATTTTTTATTTCCTTGGTGAAACTCGATTCATCCACTACATTCTGCAGGGGACTTTTAACCTTTTTCTTTTTTGTTTGTTTAAAGTCTTTGAAGCTTTTGATGGAAGTGGGATCAATAATTCCTTTGCCCACCTTGAAATAAAACTCATTGGCAGTTTTGGTTTCAAAAAATGCCCTTAGTTGCTCCACCACAACAGAAGAAAATTCCATTTTCATCTGTCTAAGTTTTCGCTGGACAATTTCTTTTCCGTCCATCACCAAAGACTTCTTTTCGTCCTTCAAGGCATCCTTTATCTTTGCTTTGGCCCTGGAAGTAATAACTGATTTCAACCAGTCTTCAGAAGGCTTCTGCTTATTGGAAGTCAGGATTTCTACTTGATCACCATTCTTCAATTTATGATTAATCGGCACTAACCTTTGGTTGATTTTGGCACCAATACATTTCGCTCCCACTTCAGAGTGAATTTCAAAAGCAAAGTCCAGAGCTGTAGCACCAAACGGCAATACTTTTAGATCTCCTTTAGGGGTGAAGACAAAAACTTCGTCTTGGAATAGGTTACCTCTAAAATCATCCATGAACTCAATTGCAGAGCCGTCATTTGACTCTAATAGAGTTCTTACTTGAGTAATCCATTCATCCAACCCAGCGCCGCTCTTTGGAGAGCTAACATCTTTTTCTTTGTATTTCCAGTGGGCTGCATACCCTCTTTCTGCTATATCATCCATCCTTCTGGTGCGAATCTGTACTTCTACCCATTGTCCCTTGCTACTCATCACAGTAGTATGAAGAGATTCATAACCATTTGCCCTAGGGGTACTGATCCAGTCCCTTAACCTGTCAGGGTTTGGCCTGTAAAAGTCAGTTACGATGGAATAAACTTGCCAACAATCTGCCTTTTCATTTTCGGCCTCTGAATCAATAATTACTCTGATAGCAAACAAATCATACACTTCTTCAAAAGGTATGTTCTGTTTCTTCATTTTATTATATATTGAATAGACAGATTTTGGGCGACCTTTTACATTAAACTCAAAGCCTTGAGTAGTCAATTCTCTTTCGATTGGCGCAATAAAGCTCTTGATAAACTTATTCCTTGAGCTTCTTGAATCTTTGATCTTACCAACGATAAATTGATACGTTTCTGTATCAGTATATTTTAAATATAGGTCTTCCAATTCAGACTTGATGCTATAAAGCCCCAGCCTATGGGCCAAAGGAGCATACAGATACATTGTCTCTGAAGCTATTTTAAGTTGCTTGTGACGAGGCATGCTTTGGAGCGTGCGCATGTTGTTCAATCGGTCTGCCAACTTAATCAAAATCACCCTTACATCATCTGAAAGAGTAAGGAGCATTTTCCTAAAATTCTCTGCTTGCTGGGAGCTTCCATACTCGAACACACCCGAAATTTTTGTAAGCCCATCTATAATCTTGGTAACTTTGGGCCCAAACTCCCTTTCTATATCCTCTAGCTCCCACTCGGTATCCTCTACCACATCATGGAGCAATGCTGCCACAATACTTGTCGTGCCAAGTCCTATTTCCTCCACACAAACCAAAGCGACCTCTAAGGGGTGATAAATATAAGGTTCGCCTGATTTTCTGCGCATTTCCTTATGCGCTTCACTAGAAACGTTAAATGCTTTCTTGATTATTTTTGCATCACCACTCTTTAAGAGCGGTTTGGCCAACCTTAAAAGCTTTCTGTACCGCTTTAAAATCTCTTTTCTTTCTACCTCTAAGTCTACGTTAATCATGTTATATTTTGAAGTTTAACAACTCCCGGTCTCAAAACAGTAGTCAAACATTATTTTAAATCACTAATTTCAATCTTTTTTTCCAAAAGCCCATCAGACAATTGAAGAATATTCAGCATCTCGTTGGTATATTTTATCCAAAAATAATTCACACTGAAAACCAACATATTACAACATTACCACAACTTTTTTTGCTTTTTTCATTATCAAAGTATTGCACATTTAAATTTCCTTATTACCTTTGCATCCACATTAGAGAAGCAGATGTGAGCAAAACTTTTAAAAGAAAAGTCACTCACATCAACATAACAAGCGGATGTGGCGAAATTGGTAGACGCACTAGACTTAGGATCTAGCGCCGCGAGGCATGGGGGTTCGAGTCCCTCCATCCGCACTATTCAACCAGCCCTCAATCCCGATCCATCACCCTGAACCCGATTCGTCGGATGGGGAAAGGTGTCGAGGTTGAGGGTTTTTAGTTTATAGCAAAATTTAATCAATACTGCCTTGGAAATCAAACTAGACAAGCATTCTACTAATCAAGCTTCAATTAAAATTAATCTAAATGAAGCAGATTATCAACCTAAAGTTGATGCCAAACTTAAAGACTATGCCAAGAAAGCCAATATTAAAGGCTTCCGTCCAGGCAAAGCTCCTTTTGGTATGGTTAAGAAACTGTACGGAACGTCTGTTTTGGTTGAAGAAATCAACAACATTCTTTCTTCATCTTTGAATGATTATATCAAAGAGCAAAGCTTCAAGATTCTTGGAGAGCCCCTTCCTGTTGTTGAAGATGCAGATGCTATCGACTGGAAAAATCAAAAAGAATTTGAATTCGAGTATAAAATCGGATTTGTTGAAAATGTCGACGTAACACTTGACAAGTCTATCAAAGCGACAGACTACAGCTTGAAAGTAGACAAAAAAGCCGTTAATGACGCTATTGAAAACCTTAGACGTCAATATGGTAAGATGACCAATCCAGAAGTCAGTGAAGAAAACGACTTCCTTTATGGAGACCTAAAAGCTGCTGACGGTTCATACGAGCAGACTTTATCTCTTCCACTTTCTAAAATGGATGGTAGATCTGTTAAAAAATTCATTGGGGTTGAAAAAGGCGCTGAGATCGAATTCGATCCTTCTAAAGCTATCAAATCTGATCTTTCTGAAGTATTGAATATCAGCGAAGAAGAAGCTGCCAAAATATCAGGAAACTATACCTTTACTGTTCAAAATATTAACAGAACTGAGGACGCAGCCCTTGACCAAGAATTCTTCGATAAAGTATTTGGCCCAGACCAAGTAAAAACAGAAGAAGAGTTTGTTGCTAAGGTTGAAGAAATCCTAGGCGACAACTACAACAAAGAAACCAAAGTTTTCAATGAGGAAAAGATTAAAGAAATCCTTGTAGAAAAAGCGAATATAGAGCTTCCTGAAGCTTTCTTGAAAGAGTGGTTATTAAAAGCCAACGATGGAAAAGTTACAGAAGCTGATGTTGAGAAGGAATTCCCAATCTATGCCAAGCAATTGACCTGGTCTTTGATTTCCAACAAGATCGCAGAAGAAAATGAGATCAAGGCTGAACATGAAGATGTTATCGCCAAAACTCAGGACATGGTGCGTGAACAGCTAGCTGCTTCAGGATTAGGTGCTCAAATGGAAGATAACATGGACATGTTTGTCAACAATTACCTACAAGGTAACGAAGGGCAAAACTACATGCAGATGTTGACAGCCGTTCAAAACGACAAAGTATTGAGTTTGGTCAAAGAAAAGATATCTTTGAAAGAAGAGAAAATAGATATTGATAAGTTTAAAGAGCTTATCGAAAACTAATTCACATAATTAATCGTTATTAAAAAGTCCTTTTCTAAGGGCTTTTTTTATTTTTGTACTAATTCAACCAAAAAGACAATATGATTAATAAAGAAGAATTCAGAAAATACGCCATTCACAACCAAGGTGTGAGCGGTACAGCTTTTGACCAATATACCCAACAAATTGAAAACATGACCCGATCTGTAATCGAGGAAAGACCTACCAATTTCCGTGAAATTGATGTTTTTTCTAGATTGATCATGGATAGAATTATATTCCTAGGCACTCAAGTAGATGACCACATTGCCAATATCATTACTGCCCAGTTGTTGTTTTTGGAATCTGTAGACAGCAAAAAGGATATCTTATTATATATTAACAGTCCCGGTGGCTCTGTTTATGCTGGCCTTGGTATTTATGACACCATGCAATACATTAATCCAGAAGTAGGTACGATCTGTACAGGTCTTGCAGCCTCGATGGGTGCTGTTTTACTGGCTGGTGGCGCTGCAGGAAAAAGGGCCGCCCTTCCCCACTCAAGAGTGATGATTCACCAACCTCTTGGTGGAGCACAAGGGCAAGCTTCAGATATTGAAATTACTGCTAAGCAAATTTTGTTATTGAAGCAAGAGCTTTATGAAATCCTAGCTCACCATTCAGGCAAAGACATTGAGCAAATCGAACAAAATTCCGACAGGGATTACTGGATGAAAGCTCAAGAAGCCAAAGAATATGGCTTAATTGACGAAGTATTGACTAGAAAAAAATAATCATGGCGCAAGTTACTTGTTCCTTTTGCGGTAGAAATAAGAAAGACGTAGACTTGATGGTTTCGGGAATTTCAGCTCATATCTGTAATTTCTGTATCGACCAAGCCTATCAAATCTTAGGTGAAGAGGAAAAAACAAAAAAACAGGATAAAAAACCAAAGTTCAAGCTTAAGAAACCAAAAGAGCTTACTGAATATCTCAACCAATATGTGATTGGACAGGGAGAGGCCAAAAAGGTACTTTCTGTGGCGGTTTACAATCACTATAAGCGTCTTCTTCAAAAAGACAATCATGATGATATTAAGATTGAAAAATCCAATATCATTATGGTGGGTGACACTGGAACAGGTAAAACTTATCTTGCCAAAACTTTGGCTAAGGTATTGGAGGTTCCTTTCTGTATTGCAGATGCTACGGTCTTGACTGAAGCAGGTTATGTGGGAGAGGATGTAGAAAGCATTTTGACCCGCTTACTACAGTCGGCTGACTACAATGTTGAAGCTGCCGAGAGAGGAATTGTTTATATTGACGAAATAGACAAAATTGCCAGAAAGTCCGACAACCCTTCCATAACCAGAGATGTAAGTGGTGAAGGTGTTCAACAAGCCATGTTAAAATTATTGGAAGGAACAACTGTAAATGTTCCGCCACAAGGAGGTAGAAAACACCCAGATCAAAAAATGATCGCAGTAAACACGGAAAACATTCTTTTCATTTGCGGCGGGGCCTTCGATGGGATTGCGAGGCACATTGCCAACAGGTTAAATACCCAACCGCTTGGGTTTAGTAAAAAGACTGATCATGAATTGATCGATCGAAACAACCTTTTGCAATATGTAACTGCTCCTGATCTAAAATCATTTGGGCTAATTCCTGAATTGATCGGACGTCTGCCCGTCTTGACTCATTTAGACCCTCTCGACAAGGACACCCTAAAAAGCATTCTAACTGAGCCTAAAAATGCCCTTACCAAACAATACAAAAAGTTGATGGATATGGAAGGTGTTAAGCTAGAGTTCGAAGAGAGTGGAGTGGATTATATAGTTGAGAAAGCCGTGGAATACAATCTAGGAGCAAGAGGCTTGAGGTCTATTTGTGAAGCGATCATTACGGATGCTATGTATGAACTTCCTTCCGATAGCGAAACCAAAGAGCTTGTGGTCAATAGAAAATATGCCCAGGCACAATTTGATAAATCTAAATTCAAAAAGCTTCAGGTAGCATAACTTGAATTAAAATTATTAATGAGGCAGCGGAACAGTTATTTATCGTTCCGCTGCCTTTATTTTTTTAAGCTATCGACAATCAACCTCGCCGTTTCCTGCGAAGCTTTTTTCTCCCCGAGTTTTTCCTTAATAAGGGTATACCCATTGAGCACCTCACTTTTTCTAGTGTTATTTCCTGAGATTTCCCTTAATTCTTTCAATAGATTTTCCTTATTATAATCATACTGAATGAGCTCCTTCACTACTTCTTTCTCAGCGATTAAATTCACCAAAGAAATAAAAGGCACTTTAATCAACTTCTTACCAATAGCATAACTGATTCCACTGGTTTTATAAACAACAACTTGAGGTACTCTGAAAAGAGCTGTCTCCAAAGTGGCAGTACCTGAAGTCACTACCGCAACATTAGCATGATAAAGCAAATCATAAGTTTGATCGTAAATCACTTTGATTCCCATTTCCTGCGCAAGCTGATATACGTCCTCATTCAGGTTGTTTACCCCCGCAATGATAAATTGAGCATTTGGAAAAGCGGGTATGATTTCTACCATTGTACTTAACATACTTTCTACCTCCTGCTTTCTACTTCCAGGCAATAAAGCGATCATTGGCTTGTAGCTCAAATCATTTTTCTGATGAAAAAAGTCATGAGGAGTAAATTTGGCAATTTCATCCAAAAGCGGGTTGCCAACATAATTGACCTCCCAATCAAACTTCTTGAAAAAATCAGGTTCGAATGGCAGGATACAATATAGCTGATCCACATGTTGTTTCAGCTTATATGCTCTTTTTTGATTCCAAGCCCATACCTTCGGAGGAATATAATAGTGGACAGAAATGCCTTGATCATGTGCAAATTTGGCAATCTTCATATTAAAACCACCGTAATCCACCAAAATCAATGCATCAGGCTGGTTGTCGACAATGTCTTTTTTGACCAGTTTTAAATACCTCAACACTTTCCTAAAGCCAAAAACTACTTCAATGAATCCCATTAATGCCACTTCTTCATAGTGCGCCACTGCGGAAAGCCCAGCAGCAATGGAATAGTCTCCTCCCATTCCCCTAAAACTTGCCTCGCTATCCTCTTCTTTCAAGGCGGCTATTAAATTGGAAGCATGTAGATCCCCGGAGCGCTCTCCGGAAATAACATAATATTTCATAGAAAATTCTGAATTGAATATTAATATTCTTTAAGTCTAATCAGCTTTAAAAATAGTTATTTCTTAGAACTATCAATGCTAATTCAATAAGTACGGAGAATAAAAAAGCCCTCTTTTGAGGGCTTTTTTATTCTCCGTAGTATTCTACAAAATTTCTTGGCGTTTCATAAAGCTTGAGCTTATACAAACCTCCATGGGGAGTGATTTTATCTACTGCAGGCTTAAGTATTTTCCAAAATTCCATTACAAGATTTTCACAACTGGCCATTTTCCCCTCCATAAAATCCACATCCACATTCAGGTTTTTATGATCCACTTTATCTACAACCAAAGTTCTGATCAGCGTACTCAATGCCTTAAGATCCACCACAAAACCCGTGTCATCATCTGGAAGACCTTTTACGGTCACAATTAACTCAAAATTATGCCCATGCCAATTGGCATTCGCACATGGTCCAAAGACCTCTATATTCTTCTCCTCCGACCATTTAGGATTCCATAGCTTGTGAGCTGCATTGAAGTGTTCTTTTCTAGAAACTTGTATCATGACTGCAATTTCAATTTGAGACTGCAAAGATAAAAAAAAAGTAACACACTGACGCACCCTTGAATAATTGAAAACATTACTTTGCCAAACTGCTACAGTGTTATATTCATTTAGTTAACGTAGGTCACAAACTGGATCAAGTGATCTTCCCTATTAAAATTGAGGTTATTATCCTTAATGAACCCCTTCCCCTTATTTTGATCTGAAGCATCCAATGCTTTCAATAAGCTCTTTCCTCTCGTTTTGACCTCATTTGCTTCACCACTTCCATTGATTAAATAATAGTTTACATCGGAAACAAACCTTTTTCCAGGACCTGGTCCATAGCTATTCTGTGAACTATCCTCCAGTTTCCGATCAAAGACCCTAACTAAAGTATATTTTTCTCCTTTCACCATGACATTTACAAACTCATCCTCCTTTACTCCATCAATTTTATTCCACCCCTTCTCAAAAACCAATTTTGGCAATACTCCTTCATTTTCAGTTATTTCATCTTGAGGTCTATCCAAAACGAAAGAGTGAATTTGCGCCCTATCCAAAATAATTTGGTTTCCATTATCACTGACCGCCAAAATTTCTTTTTCATAAACATTTAGTTTTGTGGATACATTTTCCTTAGTCCATCCTTTTTCCATAGTATAGGTAGCGTTGGACCAATCATCAAATAAAAATGGTGTTCCTTGAATACCTTCATAGGATGATACTCTTAATGGAACTCCATTCATTTCCAAGTTCGCAATCTGAGCCTTGCTTGTAACAACTCCCAAAATACATATCAAACATGCTAAAATCCCACTTTTCCTCATATCTATTGCTTTAATAGTTTACTTCTCAATGTGATATCTCCCATTCTTATCATAAGAATATAGACCCCACGAGAACCATTTAGGTACAACTCTATTTCTTGTAGTTGATTGTTCTTATAAACTGACTCAGAAAGTGCTTTAGCACCATTAACAGCATATAATTCTACTATTACATTACCTGTATAATCATTGTTTAAGCCCACCTTCACTTTCTCATTGGTAGGATTGGGTCCGATAAACACCCCATACTCACTTAAAGAAGGCTCTTCATCTTCCAATGCTGTCACCACAACAGGCTCTGATAAACGGTTACATATTTCATTATAAATAGCTACTTGATACATTCCATCAAAATCAGCATTAAAGGATCTTTGAGTAGCTCCTTCAATTTTTTCTCCTTCAAAATACCATTGGTAAGCACTTGCCAGTGTTTGACTAGTCATCATGTTCCCATTCACCACAATCACCGGTGTATTCAAAGTGTTGCTGACTACAGAAATCTCTTTGCTGAAATCAACATTTTCGTCATCATTGGATATGTTTAGGGACACTAAATAATCCCCTTCTTGATCAAAAGTAAATTCTGGGGATTCTTCAGATGAAGTGCCAACACCTCCAAAATTCCACGCATACACACCGATATTGCCTTCACTCAAATTTGAAAATTCTGTCAATCCTCCGACACAATTGTAACTTGAAGTGAAATTGGCAAACAGGACATCCTCACAATTTTTGGTCAACCAGTTGTCCGAATTGACAACATTTGAATTCAACCCTAGATTAACAATGGCTTCTCCGACAAAGTCTACATTAGTTACATTCAAATTCTCAAAGCAATACTTTTTATAAATATCATGATTGATACTGGCTTTGGAAGTAGCAGAAATATAGCTTTCCTGACTACTGGATGAAGTCACGATAAAATCATCAATAATGTACAGTGTTCGTGAAGGAAGTAAGTTTAAAGCCCCGCCTGAACCAATCTCCAATACATCAACAGTCAAATCACTATTGCTGCCCAGAGTGAAAGCTCCATTACTTATAGACAACGAATCGATAAAGTTTGACGAGCCATTGTAGGATAAATCTCCATTTTGAACGGTCAATATCTCTATCTCTCCATTGTTGTTCACCAAATCCCCTGTAACTCCATCAAAAATAAAGCGAGGGCTAAACGAGAAGCCTGATTCTGCCGAAATATTTATTGACTCATGAAATACAATCGACTTCAAATCTCCTTTAATCAGTGCCTCCCCTTCTAGATTCAAGCTATTCACATCCAAAGTCTCCTTCTCCACCAATAATTCCCCACCAATCAAATCAAGACCATCCACTAAACCTGCATCAGTCAAAGTCCATTTCCCTTCCAAAACCCTTAAATCAACATTGTCAAAAATAACTCCACCAAACTCCATAAATTTATCTTTGTCATCTGATGCTTCAAAAATCAATTCACCATTGGTGAAACTAGTCACTTCATTACTTACCCTGAACCCTCCGTCTACTTTTAAACTATTTTGGTTAAGGTTAACGCTCAAAGCTCCTTCTCCAAACACATTGACACTGAAGGATTGGACATCCTGAGATAAATTTACTTGGCTGCTTTCTCCCTCTGCAATTTCAAAAAGTACCCTAGAGCTGGGTGTTGGAATTTTGTTTGCAGTAGTTCCACCTGAAGTAGAAGACCAGTTGGCAGGATCGTTCCATTCTCCAGCGCTTCCTCCTATCCAATAAAGAGTTTCCTCTGCCCCATCAACTGTGCCCGATTTCATCACCAGTGAAAACTCTTGGGCTCCGTTTGTCAGCTCTCCTTTATGGCTTACTCTAACTGTATACTTAATGGGAGTTGGTGAATGAATAACTACCTGTTCCACATTATCCCTAAAATTATCCTGAGTATTGATCGCCCTGGAGTTAGCTCCTTGACTTGGGTTTAGTGTCCAAGGAAAATATTCCACACCATTTTCATCAAATATCCTTAAATCTAGGTCATTCACAAGCGTTAAATTAGTTGGGTCAAGAGTTGATGGGCTTGCACTTGCCGAGGGGTCGGTCCACGCAATGGTAGCTTTGATTGGATTGATACCATCAGAAACAATTTCATATTCAAAGACCTCATCTTCTTCAAGAGACAATTCCCTAATCAGGTCTGATGAGCCATTTTCATTAATGATTAATTCGGCAGCATCTTTGGCATTTAAAATCCCCCAACCATAAACATAATCTGGCCCATCATATAGTCCCCCATCCAAAGCCGTATTAATCGCTAAAGCTTTTAGTGTTGCCGATCTCATATAATTTCCACTATTTCTTTGGGCATAAAGTTGCTGTATCAATAAAAGGGAGCCCGCAACATTAGGGGAAGCCATTGATGTTCCACTCAAAGAGGCATATCCATCCCCCCCATTCCCTGTTACTGCTGTACTGAACACTCCTACCCCAACTCCCACCAAATCTGGTTTAATCCTTCCATCGTCTGTAGGCCCCCAACTGCTGAAATCACTTATGGCCAATGAAGACCTGTCTTCATATTCTTCAAAAGCGGAAATAGCTCCCACTGTAATGACATTTTTTGCTACCCCTTCTGGACCAATAGTATCATCTGGCCCATCTGGGCTTCGGGTTCCATCACCTCTGTCCGAGCGGTCATTCCCTGCAGCCCAAACCATGGTATAATAAGGTTTTGCAAAAGCCAAATCATCTAAAGACTTACTTTTGGAAGTATAAAGACCAAACCGATAATCTTCATTAGGATCGATGGAAGGGTTTCCAGCCCACTTCCAAGTACCACTATTATCCTGATACCATCCTAACACTATTCCATAGGAATGATTTGAAACAATATGTCCATTTGGCTTGGACACAGCATCATAAGCATTTGCATTCATTTTACTGATATCGCTTTCCCAATTAAAAGACCAACCAGTGGCCTCATTGGCCATTCCTCTAGCATTGCTATTAATTCCCTTGGCTAAAAGTGTTCCAGTTACATGTGTGGCATGATTACTAATTTCCTCACTTGAACCATCTATTTGCGTCAGTCTATTTTCGAACTCAACATGGTTTGGCTTAGGTCTAGTTTGATCATACACACCTATGGTCATGCCTTTCCCCGTCAAACTTAATCCTAATTCTCCCCCCGGCTGTAAATCATCTGTCTGGGTAGTTTGGGCAGCCCTTACATTATAGGTCATGTAGTATACTGGATCTCCTAAATCATCAAAATAACGTAACTCGGCCCTGCTGCCATCTTCAAGGACCAATTCCAATGGCACTCCTTTTTGATTTGCCAGTTTTTTTAAAGCTGCGTTGCTTAGGGCGTATTCTTGATATGCTATATCAAATTTTTTTTTGATTGTTTGACGGGATTTTTGAATATCCTGCCCTTTTTGATCTTGTGCCCACGTAAATGGTATTATTAAAAAAATTAATCCAATAATAAGTACTGACTTTCTCATATGGTTGTGCTATCTACTGTAACTTAAACTTATCCAAGATAATAAAGGTTTGGATAAAAAAAGGGAGACAAAATCTCCCTTTTAACACTATTCACTATTATTTCTTACTGCTTGGTTAAGACAACTGTTCCTCCATCACCATAAGTATTGGACCAAATCAGCCTAATAGTCCCATTATCAGGATCTGAAGTACCGTTTATGGTAAATGGGTCACCATATCGATCAGTATTGCTTGGATCTCCTGTTATCACATTACAATTGTCTGAAATTTTACCAGTAGGAGCTGTATCTTCATAAGGCCCTGGGTATAAACCAAAGCTCATGTCACTTAACTGATAAATACCTACTCCAGCTTCCGCAATTTCAATGGTGTTACCAAAACTGTAATTTGTCAAGGTCTGCGAAGCACCTCCAGATCCATCTCCAACAATAAGCACATCCCAAACTACGGCGTAGGTTCCTGCCAGGTCAGAATCACAAATAACCCTCATCTTGTAGGTCATACTGCCGTAATTGGCACTTACTTTTACTCCAGATGCATCCGTTATATTTAACACCAAATCTGGCTCTTCATCGGGACTGATATTGCCTGTAAGAACTTCCACATTGAATGTCCCAACCACTTCTCCAGCTGGAATTGTCATGGATTGGGATGGTAAGTTGTAATGGACGCCAGCGATGGCTGTTGAGCTTGGGTCAACTTCCACATTTACTGTAACATCATTATTTAAAGCAGTCCCAACCAAATTAACTTGAATTTCCGCCATGTCTGTTTGATCATCACTAATCCTAACAAAGTTCTCTGTCAACCCGGTAGGCAAATTCGAGGCATTAAATTCAATCTCAGAACCATTCCAAGTAGTATCCAAGCCTGGATCATCAAAACAAGCAGTTGTAAGCAGTGAAGTCAAGGCTACAAACGCATAAATTAATTTATATCTTTTCATCATTTTGCTTCTTTTAGTTATACTCAGGGTTATTCTCCAGCAAATCATTTAGGATGATCTCATCTTGTGGAATAGGTGCCAAGATCCTATAATCAGAATAGGGAACCTCTTCGAAACTTCCTGATTTAGTGATGGTCATACCATTTCTTTTCAGGTCAAACCATCTGTGTCCTTCGACAGCAAACTCAACCCTGTTTTCATACATGATCTGGTTCATCAAAGCGGTGCCGCTGGCTGAAGTAGCACCTAATCCTCTTTTACTTCTTAAAGCGTTTATATCCGAACGCGCTCCATCTTCATTACCCAAATTATATCTCGCTTCAGCTCTAATCAGATACAGTTCTGATGCCCTCATAATCGGTAAGTTTTCTAGAAAATCACCCTTATGACCTAGCCATTTGTTTGACCGATAAACTATCGCTGATGATCCTTCTCGAGTTGTCTGAGTCCAAGTCTCCCTACGTACATCTCCAGGCTCATAAGATGCCAACAAATCATCAGACACTGTCAAAATAAACTGCGCAGAAGGATAGACATTTGCAACTAAAGAGCATACGGAATTATTCAATCCATCCACGCTGTTCCAGTCTTGAGATCTGATCTCTACTTCAAAAAGGGATTCTGGATTTGGTGCAATAGAAAAACCAGCTACATAATCGTCTACTTCCATTAAGCCATTACCTGAGGCTGAAAGGCCAAATGAAGTCATAGCATCTGAGGCCAAGGAAGCTGCCTCTGTATACATAGAAGTGTACAAATAAACTTTAGCTAACAACGCTTGGGCCGCTCCTCGTGAGGCACGATAGACATCTTCCTCTCCCATCTCTGCAGTAGGAAGTAAGCTAATTGCTTGATTCAAATCTGCTATTATTTGATCATAAATCTCAGTATTAGTAGATCTAGCCCGAAAGTCTGCTGCAGACAATCCTAAAGTTGGAGTAGTCCTTAGAATTACACTCTGATCCCAACCATTCACTTCTTGGCCTGGCTCATACCCATAAACTCTAGCTAAATCAAAATAATTTAGTGCCCTAATAAAATATGCCTCACCCTTTACTCTATTTCTTAAGTTTTCATCTCCATCCACACCGTCAATTCCATCCAGAATAATATTGGCATCATTAATCGAGGCATACAAGCCTCTAAAATTATTGGTAGTGGAGAAATCCCAAAGATTGATATGAGCTCTGTCAGCGTTTGCTTCTTGACCGATATATCTACCAGTGTTTGCAATTACCTTCAAATTATCAGCCATCACTTCTGGCGCAATCATCATCACCTGACCGTAGTAGCTAAAACTTCTTGTTCTTCCATACATAGAATATGCAAGGGACTGATATCCCTCCACATCTGCAAATGCTGTTTCCGGTGTAAGACTCTGTCTAGGTTCCGTATCTAATAAATCAGAGCACGACCCCATAGCTAAGGAAGTTCCTACAAATAATATTTTTAATATATTTTTCATATGAATTCTGAATTAGAAATTTAGATTGATACCTGCTGAAATTTGCTTAGCATTTGGATAAGCGCCATAAGTACTTGATCCTACACTCAATACCTCAGGGTCGATACCGTTAAACTTAGTAATCGTTGCCAGGTTAATCCCTTGAACATAAATATTGGCTCTTTTCATACCAATCTTATTGGCAATGGCTACCGGTAATGAATACCTTAGGGTTACCTGTTTCAATCTGATATACCCCCCATCATTGATCAATCTAGTTGAAGAAGAACCTATACTGGAAGTACCAGGCTCTTGTCCTCCCTCATAGGGTTTAGGTGTTTTGGTTATATCACCAGGCTCCTGCCAATAGTCCAATTGAGACACATCCTGATTATCTGGACCAGACCCCGCGTAAGCAATATTATACAGATCCTGATTAAATACTTTGTTACCAAATTGATATTGAAAAAAGACTTCTAATGAGACCGGACCATAAGTAAAGGTATTGGAAAGGCCACCATAGCTACTTGGCAAGCCACTTCCAATGTACCTTAAGGAAGATTCACCTACGATATAGGTATAATCACCATTCTCATCAGCATACATAATTCTTCCGTTTGCCGGGTTAATTCCCAAAAATTCATTGGAGTATAAAAAATCAATTGGTTTTCCTACTATAAGGTCATTTCCTATTCGGTCCAAGCCATCATACAATTCCATTAACTCATTTTCAAGGAAGGTAATATTAAACCCTGTATTCCATTGAAAATCACCTGTAACGATGTTCACCGTTTGTAAGTCAATATCAATACCTTGGTTTCTCACTTTGCCAGTATTTCTGGTTATTTCTCCAAAACCTGAATCAACCGGCAGAGGGGTATTTAACAAGAGGGCATTGGAATTTTTTCTCCAAAAATCTACGGTTCCAATCAATCTACCATTAAACAAAGTCCAATCTAGACCAATGTTAAAAGTTTCAGCTTCTTCCCAAGTTAATAGGTCATTTCCTAATTGTGAAACCCTAAGTGCTCCTTCGCCAAGATACTGCCCAGTGCCTCCCACTAGTGTTCTTGAAGCAAAATTATCAATTTCAGAATTACCAGTCACCCCATAGGAAGCTCTCATTCTCAAGTTGTCTACCCAGGTCAGATCATCCATAAATGATTCAGAAGAAATCCTCCACCCAGCTGAAAAGGCATAAAAAGTCCCCCATTTGTACTCGGCGCCAAACCTAGAATTACCATCTCTTCTCAAGATGATTTCCGCATTGTACCTGTCATTGTAATCATACTTCACTTGGCCAAAAACACCCGCTCTTTTATACTCTGTATAATTACCTCCCACAGCGTATGGAGTCGCAGCATTTTGAAGATACCTCAAGGTAGGATTGGCAAACCCTCTACCGGTTGCGGTACTCAACTCATCCTGAGCACTTTTGTATTCAAAACCCAAAATTCCAGAAACAGTATGAATATCATCAAATGTTTTATTGAAATTGAAGTTATGGTTAGTATTGAAGTTATTGAATCTTCTATCTGTGTAAGTAGCTGAACCGCCATAGGGAGCAAAAGCAGGAATAGTCGATGGACGATTGTTTTCATCCCTATTATCGGAAAAATCGATTCCCGCGTAAGAGGTAAAGCTCAACCAAGGAGTAAACTGATAGTTCAATCTTAAATTTGAAACTGATTGAACAGTTGTCGCTCTTCTTAATTCTTCATAAACCCCTTGAACAATATTATAACCAAACAGGTGGTCTGAAGGGTAAGGAGCAAATTCTCCCTCCTCATCATAAATCGGCACATTTGGTCGAGCACTGAATCCTGCCACAAATGGGCCATTCACAAAATTTCCCCGATCAATGGTCCCATTAGTTCTCTGTGCAGCCAAGGAAATATTTGCTGCAACAGTAAATTTATCATTGGGCCTGTGGGTAATATTTAATCTAGCTGTCCCCCTCTTATAGTCTGATTGGATAATCTGACCTTCCTGAGCAGTGTATGAACCTGATAAATAAAAAGTAGTCTTTTCATCACCACCTGAAACTGACAAATCATAAATACTCAATCTGGCATTGTCCCTATACAAGGCATCCACCCAGTCGGTACTTTCCAAGTTTGAATCCTCTGGATTACCGTAAATCTCGGCCGCTCTATTGGGATCCAAGCCAGCATTGATATATGAAGCTCTTTTAATAGTTGCCAGTTGAGTAGCATCCATTACATCATACAAGCCCAATGGCCTAACAACCCCCTCTTGCACAGAAAGGGAAACGTTTGTGGCTCCATCCTTCCCTTTTTTGGTAGTGACTAATACCACGCCATTGGCTGCTTGAGCACCATAAATCGCAGCAGCTGCTGCATCCTTTAATACCTCGATGGACTCAATGTCATTTGGATTGATAGAAGCCAGTGCATTTTGACTTCCTTGTCCTGAAACACCTCGCGAGGAAACTTGGACACCATCAACAATATATAAAGGATCATTTCCTGCATTAATGGAACCAACCCCTCTAATCCTTACATTCAAGGTACCTCCAGGTTGTCCACTACCTGAGGTAACTTGAACCCCTGCAATCCTTCCTTGCATGGCCCTATCAAATGATTGCATGGGAAGGTTCTCAAAAATCTCCCCTTTTACAGAAGCAATAGCACCTGTAATCTCTCTTTTAGACTGATCACCATACGAAGTAATCACAAATTCAGTCAAGGTCTGTACATCTGACTCCAACGCAACATTGACGATCGATCTGTTTCCAATTTCGGCTTCTTGGGATTTCATCCCTACAAAACTAAAAATCAAAACAGAACCATTGGAAGGAACATTTATCGAATACTGACCATCTAAGTCAGTCGCAACTCCAACCGAGGTACCCTTTACCAGAACAGTTGCTCCTGGAATAGGTTCTCCATCAGCTGAAGAAGAAACTACGCCAGTTACAGTACGGCTTTGGCCAAACACCATAGTGTTGGCCAAAAGGACTAATAGTCCTAGCAGTAAAACTTTCTTCATAGTAAATAATTTTATTTTGGTTTAACTTATGTTAAGATAATCTTTTAGCCCATAATAATCCAAAAAAAATCCTTTTTTTCATATTACAAACACCTAGAATGATTTATAACCAAGCCCTATCAGGAAATAAATACGATATTTTATTCTAAAAAGATGATCAATAACAAAAAATAAACACAAACCAACTTGAAAATAAATACTTTCGTAAAAAAAATGAATAACAGAATTTTATTTAACAAAAATTAACCCTAATTCATTTGCGTTGAATTTATCTAATACAAAAATGTGTATTATAAATAAAGTTAACCGCATTAAAAACACGCCTCTATTCAAATGGCTTTGATTGCCTCACAAGAATTTACCTGAAATAGCGAGATTGCTTACGTAAAACCTTTTTGCATGAAGTGCGTCCTACTTCCTAGTTAATTTAACAGCAGAAAGTATGGCGATAAAGGTGAGCTTCTATTATCCTCAGATCCCTATCCTATTTTCATTTTTTAAACAAAAATGGAAATAATGTAATTGTTCCTTCAGTATGCATTTATTAAAGCCCGATGCTACAATTTGACCAAAGTAGGATAGCAACCTTTGTGTTGGTCGAAATATGTTGCAAGAAAGAAAATCTTATCTGAGCTATCTGATCCCCCAACAATTCGAAAAATCAAATCAGCCATTCAGCTCCTTAATAGTTGGAAAAATATTGCCTTATCGCGATGAGGGACAGAAGGATTCCCAAGGTTCTTATAACCAAAACATTGAAAGGGATGCTCCCAAGTTTCCCCAGGACTTAAGGTGTAGACTAGCCTAAATCTCTGATAAGAGAAACACGGCTAAAACACGGGATAAACACGGCTTAACTAGGGGTTAAATACGGGTTAAAGTGGCAATGTTAAAAATGTTACATTCATTAATATGGACCATTTTGACACTATAAACATGACTCCCACTGCCTGTCCGTCCCGCAAAGGAGATTCCACGGACCTAGGAGGGGCAGTAGAAAGGTTTAGACAATCATTTCTGTGAGATCTGTGCTGTTTTTGAAAGAATGTTTTGAAGGGTTAAATGTACTGGTGAAATAGCGGATACACAGATTATTTAAAATCTTATCCCCTCTTTTATCCTATAAAAGTTCCAGCTTCTTTTAATTTATAACAATCTCGATCCGACGATTCTTGGCCATGTTTTGAGGGCTCGTATTGGGTACCAAAGGTTTGCTATCTCCAAGTCCTTTCACCTTTAACCTTTCCCCAGGCACACCATGATCAATCAGGTACAATTGGACACTATTGGCTCTCCTTAGGCTTAAATCTTCATTGTACTGTTTGTCTCCCACACTATCTGTATGCCCTTCGATGATAATCCCAACCGTCTCATTTTCTTCCAAAAATTTCAGTAGCCTCAATAAAGAGCTTTTTGATTCAGGCTTCAAATCAGCTTTGTCAAAATCAAAAAAGACATTCTCAAAAATAAATTGTTCCCCTTTAGCAACTGGCTTTAGCCCAATTTCCATGTTTTTGATATTTTTCAAACTGTCCTTTTCCACATTGTATATCTGTGGAAGAAACCCTTGTTTCTCTATATACAATCCAGAAAATGCTTTATCAGGGTAAATCATCATGAATTTACCTGAATCCCCATCAGATTTAAATTCATACATGGTACTGTCGTTTTCCAAATTGACGAGTGCCAAAGTAGCTGCGATCGGCTCTCCTGTATTTTGGTTGCGCACTTTCCCCCCAGTGACAATTAGTCTTTCTCCCAAATCTATTTCTTCAGGAAAAGGAAATCGATAAAGAAATGACCTTTCTAAGGTACCATTCTTTAGACTATTCTCAGTATAGTAAGCGTAATCCCTTTGAGCTGTGATAAATAATGCCAACTGATCCAAATGATCATTAATGGGATATCCAAGGTTTTGCGGCTCTTCAAATGTTCCTCTGGAAATTTTGGAATTGTACAGATCCATCCCTCCAAATCCCATGTGTCCATCCGAAGCAAAAAAAAGAAGTTCATTATTGAAATAAATAAAAGGAGAAACCTCATCATACTTGGTATTGATGACCTCTCCTACATTGATAGGCTCTGACCAACCTCCACTTTTCAACCTCATGGTGTAATAAATATCATTTCCTCCATAACCTCCTCTTCGATTGGAAGAAAAGAAAAGTATGCTACCATCTGCAGAAAGGGAAGGTTGGGAGTCCCAGTACCTAGAATTGACTTTCTCACCCATGTTTTTTGGCTTTTGCCAATCACCATTGACTTTATAGGCAATGTATAAGTCACAGCTTCCATAAGAATCCGGAGCATCGCAGCTGGTATAAATCAAAATATTCCCATCGGCAGAAATGGTACAGGTACCTTCATTGCTCATGGTATTGATAATCGGAGACAAAGCTTCCGGATCGCTCCACTCATCTCCATTCCAAACAGCCGTGAAAATGTCTTCATGCTTTGCCCTATCAAGACCATCTCTCTTAGTAAAAAGTATCTGTTTACTATCAGCTGTAAGTACTGGAAAATATTGTAAATGGAATTCGTTTAAAGGAACAGGTAATTTTTCCTTATTGATTTCTTTAGCCTCAGACATGGAGTTTTTAATAAACTCCAATTGTTCTTCCATATCCTTAAACACCTTAGAAGATCTGAGACTATTTGAAAAATAAGTTTGAGAACGTTCAAACTTATCTATTGCCTGATCGAATTCTCCTGACTTGAGGTAAATATTTGTAATCAACCAAGCAAAATTCGCTTTGAATTCGGGGTTCTCCTTACTTTTTATATCACCTAAAAGTGCCACTTGAAGCGCCTCTTCTTTGTCCCCTCTACTCAATAGCAACTGCGACCATTTTTTATATGCCTCCAAAAAATTATCATTCCTCTTGACAGAGGCCTCGTATTTTAGAATCGCTTCATCATACCTGCGCCTCAAGGCCAAGTCTTCTCCCTCTTGGTAAAGCTTGATCGCCCTCCTGTCATCAATCGTGAATTCTTGACCGAAAAGATTGAAACTGATAAAAATTAAAAAAAAGACTATTTGGGTTGTTCTCATGTATTTACGGGATATCCATAAATTTATGAGTTTGGAGTGAAATATTCCAATCTGGGTGATTTTTTACGTAATTAATTATCTCGCTGGTATATTTTTCAGATTTGCTCCATTCTGGCTGAAGCAGTTTCCTACAGTCCTTTCTTACTTTCTCAGCATGTTTTTCAGCAAAAACAAAGTCACTTTTATGAAACACAATTACCTTAAGCTCATCTGCTTTCCCAAAAATACTCTCATGTGGAGCCTTAAACTTTTTTGGTGAAAAGCACACCCAATCAAAATGACCTGAAAAAGGATGGGTACCGCTGGTCTCAATATTTATTGTAAACCCTTTCTCCTTTAACAAAGATGTCAAAGGGTCTAGGTCGTACATTAACGGCTCTCCTCCTGTGATCACAACTAATCTCCCGGGATATTGCAGAGCACCTTCCACTATTGCATCGATAGTCTGAACTGGCCATTTCCCTGCTTCCCATGACTCTTTGACATCGCACCAAACACAACCCACATCGCACCCTCCTAAACGGATAAAATAGGCAGGACACCCTGTAAAACTTCCTTCACCTTGAATGGTATAAAATGATTCCATTACTGGAAGCATTGTTCCTTTCTCTATTGATTTTCTTGTCTCTTCCATTTCAATTTTTGATTGAGCGGGTGATTGAACCGCTTAAAATTCTAATTTCTATAAATGAAAAACAGGCTTTCTGTCCAGAAATTCATACTGGACAGAAATAAGCCTGTTTATCTAATGTATTTTACTACAACTAAGGATACACCTTTCTCTCTGCCGACTGAAGCGTATTATAAAGCAAAGAAGCAATTGTCATTGGTCCGACACCACCTGGGACAGGCGTAATGGCTGAAGATTTCTCTGCTACCTCGTCAAACTTCACATCGCCAATCAAGCGGAAACCACTCTTTTTGCTTGCGTCTTCAATTCTATGAATTCCCACATCAACTACAACAGTCCCTTCTTTCACCATGTCAGCAGTCACAAATTCAGGCTTTCCAATTGCGACAATGAGAATGTCAGCAGTTTTGGTGATTTCCTTTAAATTTTGAGTTCGGCTATGGGTCAGGGTCACCGTACAATTTCCTGGATTACCATTTCTGGCCATCAATATACTCATAGGAGATCCCACGATATGGCTTCTTCCGATCACCACACAGTGTTTGCCGGAAGTTTCTACATTGTATCGCTTCAACAATTCTACGATACCATAAGGGGTAGCCGCCACATAAGTAGGCCAATTCAACGCCATCCTTCCAACGTTGGCAGGAGTAAAGCCATCCACATCCTTCTCAGGTTTGATTTTAGAAGTTACCTTCTCAACAGAAATGTGATTCGGTAAAGGTAACTGAACAATCAGTCCATCTATATCCGGATTCTCATTGATATCCTCTACAGCTTTTAAAAGTTCCTCTTCAGAAACCGTCTCCTCCATTTTTACCAAAGTAGACTCAAAGCCAACATATTCACAGGCCTTTACTTTGGCTCCTACATAAGTTTGACTGGCACCATCATTTCCGACCAAGATGGCTGCCAAATGAGGGATTTTACCTCCTTCTGCTTTGATTTCCTTTACTCGGGCAGCTATTTCGTTTTTAATATCAGCTGATGTTTTTTTACCGTCTATTATTGTAGGCATAATTTGTTTTTTAAGTGAGAAGTTCGAAGTGGGAAGTACGAAGTTTAATAAAAAACTTCTTGACCCTATCTTCACCTATTTACTATTATGAAGCTTAACTTTCTTAATTGAAGCTACCATTATTGACAATATTTCATTGCCTTCTTGATGTAATACTTCAATATCTTAAGACAAGTCAGGCTTTATCTCTTTTAATATTTCTAGGAAGTAAAGACTTTCGTCTGCCTCTTCCCCAACTATTATTAATTTATTTAGAAAATCAGCATTTGATTTAGCCCTTTGGGGTGCTCTGTAGTTAGCGCCTACCGAGCTAGAACATCTTATCAACTGATTAACATAAGCATTAAACTCTCTAGATTAGGGAAGTTTGGAACAAAAAAACCAAGTTTTCACTGCATAGTCTTTTGTCATTTGAATCAGGTTATTTTTCATAGTAAAAAGTAATTCAGTGTTAAAATAATAATGATCGGTTACCAAATTAATTTGACTGAATACTTCCTACTTCAAGCCTCCCTCTTCGTATTTTCTTTTAATCTAACTTTAATACTGCCATAAATGCTTCTTGAGGCACTTCCACATTACCTACCTGTCTCATACGCTTCTTACCTTTTTTCTGCTTCTCAAGTAGTTTTCGCTTACGTGAAATATCACCACCATAACACTTGGCCAATACGTTTTTACGCATTGCTTTTACGGTTTCTCTAGCAATGATCTTTGTACCAATGGCTGCCTGAATAGCTATCTCAAACATTTGACGAGGCACCAATTCTTTCAGTTTTTCACAAAGTCGCTTACCCCACTCATAGGCTTTATCACGGTGCACTACTGCAGACAAGGCATCCACCACTTCCCCATTCAGCATCACATCTAAACGAACCATGTTGGATGGCTTGTTTTCCCTTAATTCATAATCCAAGGAAGCATAACCTCTTGAAATCGTCTTCAATTTATCGAAGAAGTCAAAAACAATTTCAGCCAACGGCATATCGAAAGTCAACTCTACACGGTCAGCGGTTAAATATACTTGGTTCTTAATTTGACCTCGCTTCTCCATACATAATTGGATCACGGGTCCCACATAATCAGCTTTCGTGATAATCGAAGCATGAACATATGGTTCTTCAATATGCTTGAACAAGTTAGGGTCAGGCATATCTGATGGCGCATTGATCAATTGGTACTCACCATTATTCATCAAAGCCTTGAATTGAACTGAAGGCACCGTGGTGATCACTGTCATGTCAAACTCCCTCTCCAATCTCTCTTGGATGATCTCCATATGCAACATTCCCAAGAACCCGCAACGGAAACCAAAACCCAATGCGGCTGACGTTTCTGGCTCCCAAACCAGTGAAGCATCATTCAATTGAAGCTTTTCCATCGAAGCGCGCAATTCTTCAAACTCCGTTGTATCTACTGGGTAAATTCCTGCAAATACCATCGGCTTCACATTCTCAAAGCCTTTGATTGCGGTAGAACAAGGCCTTTTGATATGGGTAATGGTATCTCCCACTTTCACTTCTTTAGCCACTTTGATACCAGAAATAAGGTATCCTACATTACCGGCACTAATAGTGCCTTGTGGCTTTTGCTGAATACCTAAAATCCCGATTTCATCGGCATCATATTCCTTGCCCGTATTGACAAATTTAATCTTGTCACCTTTATTGATGGTTCCGTTAAATACCCTAAAAAGAACCTCGACACCTCTAAAAGGATTAAAGACAGAATCAAAAATCATGGCCTGCAATGGTTCATCAGGATTTCCTTCTGGTGCCGGCACTTTTTCAACTACTGCATTCAAAATATCCTCAATCCCCAGCCCTTCTTTTCCTGATGCCAAAATAATATCCTCACGCTCACAACCTATCAAGTCGATAACCTCATCGGCTACTACTTCCGGGTCAGCACCAGGAAGATCAATTTTATTCAACACTGGAATAATTTCCAAGTCATGCTCCATGGCCAAGTAAAGGTTAGAGATAGTCTGAGCCTCCACTCCTTGGGACGCATCCACAATCAATAGTGCTCCTTCACATGCAGCAATCGACCTGGATACTTCATAGGAAAAATCCACGTGACCTGGCGTATCGATCAGGTTCAACGTATATTCTTCGCCATGGTAATCATATTTCATTTGGATCGCATGAGACTTGATCGTAATCCCTCTCTCACGTTCCAGATCCATGTTATCCAACAATTGATCTTGCATCTCTCTTTCAGTCACCGTGTTGGTAAACTGAAGCAGACGATCTGCCAATGTACTCTTCCCATGATCAATATGGGCTATGATACAGAAGTTTCTTATTTTTTGCATATCCATTCTGAGGGCAAAAATAGTAAATAGTTAGTGTTTTAATAGTATAGGTTTAACATATTTATAACCAAGCCAAATCCAAGCGTACTCGATTTCCCTCTTTGAAGGCCTCAATTAAAGTCTTTGCCTTGCTGAAGCTTAGATCCATCCTTATCTTTGTCGTCTCAAAACCTTATCACAATGAAACAACTTGCGGAAAAGAAACGAGAGCAAAATATTGGGGAATACATTGTTTACATGTACCAAATGGAAGACCTAATTCGATCCTATCAGTTCAATATGGAGGAAATCCGGCAGTATGTAATATCCCACTATCCAGTTTCTGAAGAAGAAAAAGAAGAAATTACAGAATGGTTTTCAGCTCTTGTGGAGCAAATGCAAAAAGAAAACATCAAAGAAGCTGGACATTTGTCTACCACACAAGAGGAAGTAAGCAAGCTAGCAAACATTCACTGGGGGTTACTCAAGAAAGACCAAGGATATTTTAAAATATATAACGAAGCCAAGCCTCATATCATTGAAGCCATTATGGCCGCCGAAGGTCAAGACCTTGGCAATGAAATTCAAATCTGCCTCAATGGAGTATACGGTTTATTATTATGTAGATTGACAGGAAAAAAACTCAGCCCAGAACAAGAAAAATCAGCACAAGCATTTGGCAGTGTCTTGAGTTACCTTAATCTGGCTTATATGGAAAAAGAAAATTAAAAGCCCTGATTGCTAAACAGAATGATGGGCTTTTTCTCAAAATTCCATCATTTCATAAATACTCTTATATAAGCCGTTTTCATTAACAAAATCCAAAAATTGCTGATAAAAAGGGTGGGCACTCAAGGTAGCACTATCCCCAATAACAATCAGCTTTCTTTTGGCCCGGGTCAATGCCACGTTCATTCTTCTGGTATCTGCTAAAAAACCAATCTCACCCTTTTCATTGGAGCGAACCAAGCTGATCAATATGACATCTCTTTCTTGACCTTGAAAACCATCAATGGTTCCTATAGTCACCTGCTCAGAAAGAGCCCTCAATTGGTCAAAATCTGCATTTTCATCCATTAATTCTACAAGCCTTTTCACTTGGGCTTTATAAGGAGATATAATCCCAATAGAGTATTTTTCGTCCAAAAACTTTTCCAAAGTGACCCTACCAATCAACTTTTCCAAAACTCCCAAAGCAAACCTGGCTTCCCCTCCATTGAGCTTACTCAATGAATCTTTTTCCAGATGTTCCTCAAACCCACTCCCTGCAGTATCAATAAACTCCATGACTGGTTCACCTTCTTTTAGCTGGTGGTTTAATGTATTAGAAGCTGCTTCCAGTTCCCCATTATAAAAATAGTCACTTGAAAACTTCATGATTATCTCAGGCATGCGGTATTGCATTTTGAGCATCCAGCTGGAATGCGGTTGCCTTTTGATTACTTTTTCAAAAAGAGTTTCACTTAATCCCTCATTACTCGCTTCAAACGACTTGATGGTGGGAGGGAGTTGGCAGTGATCCCCAGCCATGATCACCTTATCAGATTTCAATACAGGAATCCATGCAGCTGGTTCCATCCCTTGGCCAGCTTCATCTATAAACACTACAGGGAATTGCATTCCTTTTAACACAGGATTATTGGCCCCGACCAATGTTGTCGCCACTACCTGGCTTTGTTGAAAAACATCAAATAATATATAGTCCTCTAAATGTGATGCAGCTTCTTTTGCTTTGGAAGCTTCCGTCATCAATCTCTTCCTCTGCTCCCTCTCAGAATGTCCAAAACTTCTTTTATATTTTCTTCCTAACCTTCTGTATTCATCTGCTGATTTCCTGAGTTTTTTTAAATCCTTATAACTGCTATGAGCCGCAATCTTAGCATCTAAGGTCTGTTCCAAAATCTGGTCATCTACCCTTGCTGGATGTCCAACCCTAACCGTGTTCACTCCTTCAGAGGAGAGCTTTTCCACTAGTAAGTCCACAGCAGCATTACTTGGAGCACAAACCAAGACTTGACGATGGTGGGACAAAGCCCCTTTAATTACTTGCACCAAGGTGGTTGTCTTGCCAGTACCAGGAGGACCATGAATCACTCCCACATCTTTAGCTCCCAAAGCTCCATCAAATGCTTGCTTTTGACTCTCGTTTAAATTTTCAACTGTTTTAAATACTATTCGCTCCTGCTCTGCAGCCTGAACTTCTCCCAATAAAATATCTCGGAGCTGCCCTAGCCTACCCTGACCTGCCTTGATCACACTTTCCATAGCAAATTCCATTTCTCGATAGCTAGCCTCATCAAAATGGAGATCCACCCCTAATTTTCCATCATGAAGCCAGTCTGGCCATTCACTTCCCATCAAGGTTATGGTCATGGTATTTTTCTTGACGAAATTCACCACACCATTGACACGTAAGGGTTTTCCTTCTGAAAAATTGGAAAATAAGGAAACAGACTTGCCAGATTGGAAGCCATGAGATTCTTTGCTCTCAGACCTTTCTACCTCAATGATTGGCCTTTCTCCCATCCCCATCTTAGTCTTCACCAACTTAACAGGATACCAGCAAATTCCCTCTTTCTTTTTATCAGCAATAGATGCTCCCAAGGTCTTCAACCTGTATTGTTCCAAGTCTTCGGCCCACTCTTTTTTCAAAAGTTTTAAAGTTAATTTTAATTCTCCCTGTATTTTCGACATCAATGGTTATTTTTATTATTCAAAGCTAATGTATTTGACAGATCACTGAACCATTAAACCCTATTTTCTGACTTGAATTTTTTGGCCCACGCATACTTATCATTTGATCACCCTAAAGTTCTGTTAGGTAACTTTATAGGGGATTTTGTGCGTGGAAACCTGGAAGAACAGTTTGACCCTGACATTGTCACTGGGATTAATCTCCATCGAGAAATAGACCACTATACAGACACTCACCCTGTGGTTAAAGAAGCCCAAGAACTTCTTAAACCAACTTACAAAAGGTATGCGCTTGTCATTACAGATGTGTATTTTGATTATTTCCTAAGTAAATACTGGAATGATTACGATGATCGTAGCATTGAAGAATTTGCAGAAAAAGTCTATCATACTATTGAGGAAAACGACCATTTACTGCCCCAAAACTTTATGTACCTTTTTCATTTTATGAAAAAAGAAAACTGGTTGGTTGCCTATGGGACTATTGATGGAATGAAAGCTTCCTTGACTGGAATTTCAAAACATACCAGTTTTGAGTCCCACATGGAAACCGCCCACCTTTTCTTAAAAGAAAATGAATCAAAGCTAAAAGGCTATTTTGATGCTTTTTTTCCTGATTTGGTTAATTTTGCCAAGGAAAAACTAGAAGAGTTAAGTAAAAACCATGATTCATTGTAAACCAAAACGGGCCACTTATATTTCTCTTAGTGCAGTGGTGATCATTCTGATTTCGGGGCTTACCTATATCCTGAATGACTTCAGCACAAAAAGGACTTATGGCCTTTTCTTTTATTTGATTAGTGCAGCCATTCTTACCTTGGTTACTCTCTTGATTTTGGTCAAAATGATGGCTGGATATCGTTTTGTCAGTGCAGGAAAAAGTAAAATCCAAGTGCGGCTCCCTCTTCGTGGACTCAATAAAACTTATGATTTGAATCAAGTCTTGGCTTGGCAAGAAGAAATTGTAATCACAAATAAAAAGGAATTCAGGCAGCTGACCATTGCTTTTGAAGACAAAACCTCCATTAGCCTAAGCAATCATGAACACACTTCTTACACAGAGTTGTACACTTACCTGATCAAGAAAATACCTAAGAAAAAAGTTAAATCATAAAAAGAGGCCTGAATAAATATCAGGCCTCTTTTCTTCAATGATCAGTCTATTAATGCTTCCAATCATATTTATCGATCTCTTCCAAACAGGCATTCAGTAACACTACGCTTGCTGCAATATCATCTTTATTGGCCATTTCAATAACTTGATGCAGATGTCGGGTAGGAATAGAGATCGCACCTGCAATCGCTCCTTGCTTACCCATTCTCTGGACTCCAGCAGTATCAGTACCTCCAGCAGTTAATATTTCAGGCTGCCATTTGATATCTCTTTTTCCTGCGACCTTCTTCATATAGTCCACCATTCTATAGTCACAAATGGTCATGGCATCCATCACTTTGATAGCAGTGCCTTTGCCAAGTTCAGTTATTTTCTCGTGGGGAGAGGCACCCGGAACATCATACGCAATAGTTGTATCTAAAGCAATCCCAAAATCAGGGTCAATTCCGTGAGCAGCTACATTGGCTCCACGAAGACCTACCTCCTCTTGCACAGTAAATGTTGCATAAACATCATATGGAGGATTTTTAAGAGTCCTTAATGCTTCCAGCAAGATAAACACAGCCACCCTATTGTCTATAGACTTACAGTTGACACAGTTCCCCATCTCTACCAACTCTCTATCACGTGTAACGGGATCTCCCACCTGCACATACTGCTGTACTTCCTCCTTACTCATTCCTAAATCAATAAAGTAATCCGTGGTTTTTGGCAGTTTATTACGTTCCTCAGGGGTCATGACATGGATGGGTTTGCTTCCCATCACCCCTATCAAGTCCTTTTTACCATGAACAATTACCCGCTGTGCAGTCAAGGTTTTAGGATCAAATCCACCCAATGTATGAAACCTCAGAAAACCATTATCATCGATATGGGTAACAATAAATCCGATCTCATCCATATGGGCTGCTACCATAACCTTTTTCCCTTCAGGGTTATTGGCACCTTTCTTAATGGCGATTACATTTCCCAAATTATCCACTTTCACTTCATCCACTAGAGGACTTACTACCTCAACCACCAAGTCCCTAATTCTTTTTTCAAATCCGGGCGCTCCTGCTATCTCGCAAACTTGTTTTAAAAGTGCTGTATTGATACTCATATTTATTATTGAAATTTCGTTATGTAATGATAGTTTTCAGCTAGCTGAAAAACAAAAAAGGCCATCAAAACAATGGCCTTTTCAAATATAAAATTTATCTCTTAATTAATAGGCCCTTACGGCCTTTCCTTCTCTAAAATTAACAAAGGATTTATTCACAACCCTCATCCCCCCTGCAGTAGGGAAGTTTCCAGTAAAATACCAGTCTCCCAAATGGTCTGGGCAAGACTTGTTAAGGTTTTCTACAGTTTGATAAATCACCTTCACCTCTGCTTTTATCTGATCGGTGGTAATGATTTCAGCAATCTTATTGGATATCTCCTGAGGAGTAAATCTATTATAGACTTCTTTGACGTAATTTTCCTTTGAGGTCGGATTAGCAACGCACTTCTCATATACCTCATCCAAGATATATTCCTGACCAGTTTCTTCCAACAACTTCAATGCTGCTCTAAAAGCAATGAATTCTTTCATTTTGGACATATCTATACCGTAGCAATCAGGAAATCTGATTTGAGGAGCAGAAGAAACCACGATGATACGTTTAGGATTTAATTTATCCAAAGTAGTCAAAATGCTTTTCTCCAAAGTAGTCCCTCTTACAATACTGTCATCCAAAACCACAATGGTATCCACACCGGGACGGATCACTTCATAAGTGGTGTCATAAACATTGGCAACCATCACGTCACGGTCATTGTCATTTGTGATGAAAGTCCTTAATTTGACATCTTTGTTCACCAATTTCTCTACCCTTGGACGGAAATTCAACAATTCCTCTATATCACCCAAATGAGGTTTACCTTCCAATAATATTTCTCGTCTTTTGGTACTCAAATAATCTTCAAGACCTTCGATCAATCCTAAGAAAGCGGTCTCTGCTGTATTAGGGATATAAGAAAATACGGTATTTTTAAGATCAAAGTCAATTGCTTTGAGAATCTGTGGGATAAGCGCTTTGCCCAATTGCTTACGCTCTCTGTAAATATCAGGGTCAGTTCCCCTTGAAAAATATATTCTCTCGAAACTACAAGATTTCTTCTCTAACGCTGGAATAATCTCATGCTCTCCATATGAACCATCCTTATTCACGATCAAGGCATGTCCAGGCTGAATTTCTTGAATGGCGTTATAGTCTATATTGAAAGCAGACTTGATCGCTGGCTTCTCAGAAGCAATGACCACAATTTCATCATCCGCATAATAGTAGGCGGGTCTGATCCCAGAAGGATCCCTCACCACAAAACTAGCCCCATTTCCGATGATCCCTGCCATAGCATATCCTCCATCAAAATCCCTACAAGATCTCCTTAGAATCCTAGCTACATCCAGCTCTCTTTCGATCACTTCCGTAATTTCATGGTTCGTGTATTGTCCCTTGTATTTATTGAAAATCCTTTGGTTTTCTTCGTCCACAAAGTGACCAATCTTTTCCATCACGGTCACTGTATCTGTTTTCTCTTTTGGGTGCTGGCCAAGCTCAACCAACTTGCCGAATAACTCTTCAACATTTGTCATATTGAAGTTTCCAGCCATCACCAAGTTTCTACTTCTCCAGTTATTTTGCCTCAAAAACGGATGGCAAGTTTCAATACTATTCTCTCCGTGCGTACCATACCTTAAGTGCCCTAACCAAACTTCGCCAGAAAAGGCCACATTGTCCTTAATCCATTCAGCATCATTCAATCCTTCATCACCGCCTTGTTTCTTAGCTTTTTTAAATTTCTTGGAAACTTTGGCAAAAATTGAGTTGACTGCCTGTGGATCGATCGACCTATACCTACTGATGTATCGGGTCCCAGGCTTGCTATTAATTTTAATGTTTGCAATACCTGCTCCATCTTGTCCTCTGTTGATTTGCTTCTGCATCAAGACATAAAGTCTGTTCGCTGCATACAGAGGAGTTCCATACTTATCAATGTAATATTGAAGAGGTTTGCGGAGCCTGATCATGGCTATACCGCATTCATGTTTAATTTGATCGCTCATCGAGTATTAGCAAGTAGTATTTTAAGAGGCAAAGTTACATCTTTTTTATAACTTATACCCATGTTACCTTCTGGATTCACAACCCAAAATCAAAAAGAAAAATTCATTTTTACAAAATTTGAACGCGACAAACTAACAATTCGGTAAACAAAATTTTGTCATATCCCACAAACCCTTTATTTCCATCTTCATTTCACCACCATACAGAGCATTCATTGCCCCAAAGTGTCATTTTGTAAAACAACAAAAAAAGAGTGTTGATTCTAATCTAGATGGTAAAACTGCCTTATTCCCAAAGGGGGTATTTCTCCAAATTAACTTCCTTACCGAAAAAAAGCTTGGTAGTATTTTCAAAAGAGGGTGTATAATCTGAAACCAAAAAACGATCTTTTGCTTTTTCCCCTTTGTTTATAAGGCCTTCGTCAATAAGATAAGCCTTAGTCGCCTCTGCCACCATTTCTGAGCTGTCGATCACTTCTACCTTTCCCTGATAAATTTCATCTATTTGAGGCTTGATCAATGGATAATGAGTACACCCCAAAATTAAGGCATCTACTCCTTCCAGCTCCTCATCATCCAAGTATGTCTTAATAATCACTTCGCTAATATCATTGTTATGAAACCCTTCCTCAACCATAGGAGCAAGAAGAGGAGTGGCCAGTGCCTTAAATATTATACCTTTATTTAATGCTTCAATTTTATGCCTGTAAACTCCCGAATTTACAGTTTGCTTAGTTCCTATCAGTCCTACTTTCTTTCCCGAATGATGGTCTTTTACATATTCCACAACTGGCTCGATTACATCAAAAACAGTAGCCCTTGAAGCCACATAGGCTTTCACCAACTCGAAGGCAGCCGTTGAAGCAGAATTGCAGGCAATCAATATCATCTTGCAATTCGCCTTAAGCAACACATCAGCTATTTTAACCGAGTAAGCCTGAATCGAAGCAGTACTTTTATCTCCATAAGGTAAGTGGGCTGTATCACCAAAATAAATAAGCTGTTCATTGGGCAATACCTTTTTGATGGCCCTAGCTACGGTTAAACCGCCAATTCCGCTGTCAAAAATCCCTATGGGAGAAGATGCTGTCATGCTATCAATTTCAAAGATGTTCCACTCATTTTACTTTACAAAACTATACAAAAAAGAACCCTCAGGTGCACGTACCTGAGGGTATTTTGCAAGCAAAGAGTTAAATAATTATTTGTATTAACCAAATATAGTAATTTTAGTAAAAGAGCCAAAGCCTCTCAAAAAAGGCCAAAAACACCAAACAATGCTCCACATACTGTAGACAATCTCCCCAAATTAAAACTAGTCTCCCTTAAAAACCACTTATTCACTGCTTATTTATGTACTGGCCTAATTTTAGCACAAACTATAAACACCTAATAGCAAAGTAATTACCCTACAAAATTTGCATATTATGATTTCCAAATTATTTCCCATCGTGTTAATCCTTTCAACCATTTCTGCCTGCTCAAGTCCAGGTAATGGTTCTATTAATAGTACCACTCATATTCATCAAGTTATATCTGAAGAAGACCTCCCCAAAAGTATTAGCAATAACTTAAAAAATAATTTAGCTTTTTCTGACCTTGAATTGATAGAAGTGACCAAGTCTCGTTCGTTCGGGGATCCTATTTATGATTTAAAGTTTATGGATGAGGGACACTTTATTATCCGTGCCAAGTTTGACCATGAAGGTAGATTAGTGCCTTATGAAACGGTTAACCTTAAGATTGCGCAGCCCCAAAAGCAATATTTTTCTATTTTTTATTAATCAAGTAAAATTAATTCTCACCCCTATTTTTCAAAAATTCAAAAAACAGCATACAAAGAACAATTATCCTATTAAATAGTTGTGATTGAAAAATAGTATTAAAAACCAGTTCTTTTTTTTGAAAAGCTTTTCTATTTTATGGTTAATTTAGCGCTTGAAAAGCACGCCAACTCACAAATCTTGAATCTTTTACATCTTTAATAGCATCCCTTGCAAGGGTTGTGCATTGCGCACAGAAGAAGTAAAAATTATTCAAAATTGTGCACTATGGCATAGTTTCAGCTACTCATATTTACCGTTATCCTAAAGTAAGCATATGTCCAAGGAAAAAATACTTCTTATAGAAGATGATTTAACATATTCGAAAATCATTAAAAATTTCCTCGAAAAAAACGAGTATGAAGTAGATAAGACGACCAAAATCGCTGAAGCCTTCAACATGATGGAAAAGGCAGCCTACGATCTTGTAATTACAGATTACCGACTTCCTGATGGCACCGGTATGGAAGTGCTAGAAAGCATAGTAAATCAAAAGAAGAATACTAGGGTAATTCTAATTACAAATTACTCAGATATCAGGACAGCCGTACGCTCTATGAAACTTGGAGCTTTTGAATATATCTCCAAACCAGTCAATCCTGATGAATTGTTGGCTACAGTTCAAGAAGCATTAAAAACTACTCCTTTTAGGGAGAGTACAGAGATAACGCCTCCAAAACCAAAAAATTCATCTAGCTCCCGGTCGGAACTTTCTGAAGACAATAGCCACTATGTTGTAGGCAAAAGTCCTGAAGCGCTCCAATTAGAACAATACATCTCTTTGGTTGCCCCTACAGAAATGAGTGTAGTTGTTTTGGGAGAAAGCGGCACCGGAAAGGAGTTTATTTCAAAAAGAATTCACGAAAAGTCCAAAAGAAACAACGGGCCATTTGTAGCCATCGACTGTGGCGCTTTGTCAAAAGAACTTGCAGGAAGTGAACTCTTTGGACATGTGAAAGGGGCCTTTACCGGGGCATTGGATAATAAGACGGGTCACTTCGAAATGGCTAATGGGGGCACTATTTTCCTGGACGAAATAGGTAATCTAAGCTATGAAGTTCAGATCAAATTACTCAGGGCCATTCAAGAAAGAACAATAAAAAAAATAGGGGGTACAAAAGATATCCCAATCGACGTAAGGATTATTGTAGCGACCAACGAAGATCTTTCTAATGCAGCCAAAAGTGGGGAATTCAGAGAAGACCTTTATCATAGACTTAATGAGTTCAGCTTAAAATCAAGTCCGCTTAGAGAAAGAGGTGCAGACTTGTTTCACTATTCTGAAATATTCCTCCAAGACGCCAATGAATCATTGGGCAAATCCATTAAAGGATTCAGTAGTGATGTGAAAGAAATATTCGAGAGTTATAGCTGGCCAGGAAACTTAAGGGAGCTTAAGAATATTATCAAAAGGGCCGTACTGCTCACCAGTGATGATTATATCCAAAAAGAAGCCTTGCCTGTGGATTTACTCTTACCTGAAAACTCCAGTTCTAACAATTCAGGCACAAAAGATTTGAAGTCTTCATTTGAAGTCCAAGAAAAGGCCATGATCATAAAAACTTTGAACGATGTAAAACACAATAAATCCAAGGCTGCAAAAATCTTAAATATTGACCGTAAAACACTTTACAACAAAATAGAGAAGTACGGCATAGACTGATAGGATTAGCTCATTTGGCTGAGCAATTGATAATCTTCAAGAATCTGATCCAAGACCAACAGGGTTTCATCCTTAATCTTTTCCACCATACCTGCTGCTCCAGATGTATTCCCTTCCTTGAGGTCATATTCCAAACCCCTAGCTAAAATGCTAGACTTTATCTTTAATTGACCTAGCCTGCTGCCCAGCTTATGTGCAATTTCCAGCAATGAATCCCAATTTTGAGATTGATTAGCCTGATCGAGTTCAATTAAATCTGTTGAAGTAGTAGTACAAAAATCCAACAAAACTTCTCTTAGCATTTCTTCATCATTCATGCAGAATTTCTTCAGGTCCACTAAGTTGTACCCCAACCCTACCGTTACACCATTTTCAGTCTTTGAAGAGGGTGCTATGCTGGCCTGTATAGCTTCTAGCTTTAGAATTTTGCCTATTTCCTTTATTAAATCACCTTCCTTAAATGGCTTTAAAACAATTTCATCAAAGCCGGCATCTTCCAAATGGTCGCGTTCTTTTGCAAATACATTGGCCGTGATAGCAATAGCAGGTAAATCCTTGTACGCTTCTTTTGACCTTAAGATCCTCAACGCTTCATACCCACTGACCTCTGGCATTTGAATATCCAATAAAGCCATGTCAAATGCTTCCTCTTCTAACTCATCACGCATGGACACCCCTCCCAAATAATCATGCACATAAGCACCGTTGCTCTCCAGCAATAGCTTAGCAAACTTTAAGCCTATTGGATCATCATCCACCAACAATATATTCAAACCTTTAAGATTATAAGAAGTACTATATTCATCTGCATGTGCAATTTCTGCCTCCACTAACTCAACAGGCACATCAAACTTAATTTCTGTCCCTTCTCCTATTTGACTTTCCAGTACAATCTTTCCTTTTAGCAGATCTAACATTCTTTTGACAATAGCCAAACCTAAACCTGTACCACCGTACCTCCTATTAATTGAACCATCACCTTGATTAAATTCCTTGAATATATTCTGCTTGAAGTCTTCCGTCATCCCAATTCCTGTATCTGCTACTACCACGGATAAGTACCCTGTTGGTTCATAATTAATCCGAACCTCCACTTTGCCCTTTTCAGTAAACTTCATGGAATTACCTATCAAATTATTGAGTATTTGACTGATTCTCAACTCATCCCCTGAAAGCCACTTGTCCTTAGGAAGATCAATCTTCCAGATAAAATCAAGTTGTTTGTCTTTTGCTTTCAATTCAAATGAATTTTTTATGGAATTAAAAAGTTGATAAGGGTCAAAAGGGTGATTTTCGATGGCAATTTTACCTGCTTCTAGTTTGGACAAATCCAAAATATCATTAACAATTCCGGAAAGTGTTTCCGCCGCAAATCCTACCATGTTCACATAATCTTCCTGATCTTTGGTCATGGAAGTCTTTTTGATGGCGTCGTTATACCCTTGAATAGCATGAAGTGGATTACGGATTTCATGGCTCATATTAGCAAGAAAATTCTGCTTGGCCTTCGCAAGCTTATCTGAACGCTCTTTGGCTTTTTCCAACTCAACTCGATAGCTTTCATCTTTATTGATCTCAGTGAGAATACTATAAATAAAGGCAGAAGAGCCCACTACCCCTACGAAAATCAGTACTCCCAATAAAATTGAAACATCAAAGGCCAAATCATATAAGGAGTTATTTTTCTGCTTGGCTTCCTGGATTGCGTCTTTCTGTAAATTTGAAATCACTGACTGTGTTTCTTCAATCAGCGCCTTGTTTTTTTCGGTCAGCTCTTGCTCCAAATTGGCCAAATTGGATCTCAATCTCTGTTCCTCATAATTGATATCCAACAAAAACTGTTTTACCGTGTACAAAACAGAATCTGAAGGAGCACCAATACCCTGACTTAACGTATCAGCACTATTTCTTGGTCTGAATTGCTGGAACATATCCCTGAGATTTTCCATCTCAGCTTCTGTCATCAGGTTTGTATTTCGAGAATCGACATTGTTTAATGCCTTTTTGGGAGCTGTATATTCAGAATCTGTCCTGTTTGTCCTTCGGATTTTATGGTCAAACCTTATCCTTCCCAAGCTTTGAAGTCTGTTAAGTTCTTCCTGTCTCTTTATTTTTGTCTCTAAATTCTTAAGGGCTTCTCGGCTGAAATTCCTATTGATCAGGCTATTTTTGACATCCCTCAAGCCATTATAGACAGTCACGAGTTCATTTATGTTGAAATTAATCTTTTTCAAATGGTTCAGCTCGGCTGTATCATTGGCATACCTTTCGAGATAATCCAGCCTTCTTTCAATCAGGTCTATGTAATTTTCAGCTACCGTGGTATCTCCGTCTGATTTAAAATTTCCTTTTACTTTGTCCAATTGGTAGACATCCGCCAGCAAAGCATTCAACTGATTGAGTCTTTCACTTGGCTCCGAAAGTGTTTCGACAGTATTCAAAAGTTTATCCAAGCTGAAATAAGTAATCGCGCTGACACTCATGACCAAAATAATGGCCAACAAAAATCCTACAACTACTTTTCTTCTTGCTTTATGGGTGGTTTCTGGCTTTTTCACAATACCCTGAATTTCAGCAAAGTTCTACACAAAAACAATACCAGCATGGCCTTGAGTCAATGTTCTGTAAACACCTCTTCAGTAACTGCTTCAAAAGCACAATAAGCCACATAAAAAGAGAAAGGAATGGTCACCAACACCCCCACAAAAAATAATATCCCAATCAGGTTAATCAGAATCAACAATAAAATGAACAGAAAAAACTTCCACCATTTCACTGTCACTAGTCTCCTACTGTATTCCATAGACTCCCAAAAATCCAAACCTGCGAAAATATGAAGCAATATCGCAAAGCAATACCCCACCAATAAATATACTCCCGGAATCACTAAAAGTAATATCCCAACACTTACCAAAACCTGACCTATTAACCAAATTAAAATTATGGGTATATAGTACCTAAAGCCATGAAAAAAGTCAGGATATATTACGGGATCACCATGCTTCAACTTATTGGCTACTAAATAAAATCCTGAAAAAAGAGGCCCTGCCAAGAAGACACTGAAAAGTACGGCATACTCCTTAAAATAAATCAAGAACAATAATTCCAATGAAATGATAAATGCAGTATATCCAACCGAAAAAAGGGGGGTTATCTTAAACAGCTCCCACCCGTTCTTGAAAGCTTCTTCTATATCAAAATCATAGCCCTTGGCTATCAATTGATTGATTTTTTGTTTGTTCATATATTGGAATCAAAATAAAACACACGGACTTCACCGTGTATTTTATCATCTTTTATCCACAGGCAATTAAACCTAACCGCTATTATTTACTTTGTTATAGCTCCTAAGATATCATGTTTAGTAATGATATGTATTTGATGCAAATCATCTCTCACCAGCACCGCCTTGTCCTTATCCACCATGGAAGAAAGTACATCCAAGGTGCTATCCATGGCCACAAACTTCATAGAATCCTCCATCACCTCCTCAACAGTTGAATCTTTCAAATCTGGCTTAACAATGATTTTACTCAAAAGTTTATTATCCGTGATACTACCTATCACTTGGCCATTGTCCATCACGGGTATTTGAGACACACTTTTCTCATTCATAAGCTCTATGGCACTTTTTACCTTATCTCCTTTTTGAGCTACCACCAACTCATAACTTCCGTTTCTACTCGTGATTATATCCCTAGCTGTCCCAAAGGTAGTATCTTCAAGGAAACCATGATTTCTCATCCAGTCATCATTATATATTTTCCCCAAATAACGAGTACCATGGTCCGGCAATATAATCACCATCACATCATCTTCCTTCAGATTTTTTTTGGCGTACTCTAGAGCCCCATGAACGGCAGAACCACATGACCAACCCACAAACAAACCTTCTTCCCTGGACAATCTTCTGGTCATTACCGCAGCATCCTTGTCTGTCACTTTCACAAAATGGTCAATCACAGAAAAATCAACATTCTTTGGTAAGATATCCTCCCCTATCCCTTCAGTCAAATAAGGGTAAATTTCATTTTCATCAAACTCACCCGTCTCTTTGTATTTTTTGAATACAGAACCATAAGTATCGATCCCCACGGAGATAATATTCGCATTTTGCTCTTTCAAATACTTGGAAGTACCGCTCATTGACCCTCCCGTACCTACACCTGCTGCATAATGGGTGATTTTCCCCTCTGTATCTTTCCAAATTTCGGGCCCAGTGGTTTCATAATGTGCCTTCCAATTGGATAAGTTATCATATTGATTTGGGTAAAAGGAATTTGGTATATCGTTGTTTAGTTTTTTTGCCACGGAGTAATAAGACCTAGGGTCATCAGGAGACACATTGGTAGGACATATAACCACCTCTGCTCCCATGGCTTTCAGCACATCTATTTTTTCTTTGGACTGTTTGTCCGCCATGGTAAAAATACACTTGTATCCTTTGGCTATTCCTGCCAAGGCAAGCCCCATTCCTGTATTTCCACTGGTCCCTTCAATAATAGTACCTCCTGGCTTGAGCAATCCTTCTTTCTCTGCGTCCTCGACCATTTTGATGGCCATTCTGTCTTTCATAGAATTACCAGGGTTAAAATATTCCACTTTTACGTAGATCTGGCCTTTGATACCTTTATTGACTTTATTTAAACGGATCAAAGGAGTATTTCCTATGGTTTCTATGATGGAATTATAAATCATATCTATTAGGGTTATTTGTTAGCAATTTACAAATATTTTTCACTTCAAAAGACAAGCCTTTTCTACCATTAAAACATTCTATTAATTAAAAAATTTCCCAAAAAACAAAAAAAGGAATGACCGTTAACTTAAAGTCATTCCTTTTGCTCATGTTTTATGGCTCATTTTATTTCACTCCTGCAAGAAGGTAGAGAACAGCCATCCTGATTGCGACACCATTCTCAACCTGATTGAGAATAATCGAATGCTCACTATCCGCTACATCGGAATTAAGCTCCACCCCCCTATTGATAGGTCCTGGGTGCATAATGACAATTTCCTTATCCAGCTGATCCAACATCTTCTTGTCTACCCCATAATAAAGGGAATACTCACGTAAGGAAGGGAAATATTTAATTTGCTGCCTCTCCAATTGGATCCTAAGGATATTGGCTACATCACACCACTCCAATGCTTTCTTCACATCATATTCCACTTTCACTCCCAAACTGGAAATGTATTTGGGAAGCAAAGTCACCGGGCCACAAACCATTACTTCGGCCCCCAACTTCTGCAGGCAGAATATATTGGAAAGCGCTACCCTTGAATGTAAAATATCACCAATAATGGCGACCTTTTTGCCTGCCACATCACCCAATTTTTCCCTAATGGAAAAGGCATCCAACAATGCCTGAGTAGGGTGTTCATGTGTCCCATCTCCTGCATTGACAATATTGGCACTTATATTCTTTGAAAGGAAATGCGGTGCTCCTGGGCTGCTATGCCTCATCACCACCATGTCCACTTTCATACTTAGGATATTGTTGACAGTATCCACTAAAGTCTCCCCTTTTTTTACCGAACTATTACTGGAAGAAAAGTTGATTACGTCTGCCGATAGCCTTTTCTCTGCCAGTTCAAAGGAGAGTTTGGTTCTAGTGGAGTTTTCAAAGAAAACATTGGCAATGGTGATATCCCTTAAGGAAGGCACCTTTTTGATCGGGCGATTGATAACATCTTTAAAATTGTCAGCAGTTTCGAAAATCAACTGGATATCATCTGCTGTTAATCCTTTGATACCCAATAAATGTTTGGTACTTAGCTGTTGCATCCTTAGCTTTTAACTTCTTTTTCTGTTATCCAAATCGCATCTTCAGAGAAGCCCTGAGAAGCCCATTCCACACTTACATACTGGCTTTCCAAGGTATTTACCTGCCTTCCAAAATAATTGGGAATCACGGGATAATCCCTTGTATATTTCCGGTCAATCAAGACCATTAACTCTACTTTTTTGGGTCTTCCAAAAGCAATCATCGCATCCATAGCCGCTCTTACAGACCTTCCTTTAAAAAGGACATCATCCACAAGAACCACCTTCTTGTTTTCTATTAAAAAATTGATTTTTGTCTCGTTCGCTTTCAGAGGAATATCCCTTCTTCGAAAATCATCCCGGTGAAAAGTGGCATCTAAGTAACCAGAAGGCACATCATGACCGCTGATTTCCTTTAGCCTCTTAACTATCTTGTCCAACACCAAAGTCCCTCTTGGCTGTAAACCCAATAAAACCGTATTGTCAAAATCATCGTGATTTTCAATCAACTGATGACAAAAACGATCTATGGTAATGGCAATTTGCTTTTGATCTAAGACGAGTCTTTTTTGCATAGCTGTGATTTGAGCACAAATATAAAAATAAATTATAAGCAGCCTTCGATGAAAGCATTATTAATGCAACCTCTTTCTAATCCTTCCTCTCCCCAAAATCCCGTCTATACCAATTACTCTCTTATTCATTCTATAATTGGCTTTTCACTTGGTGTAGCCTTTATCTTTGTCAAGAAAAATGTCTCTCTTGTATCTTCCTTTCCTGATTCATTAAGGTACCTTACTTTTTGCTTACCGGATAAAAGAAAATAATTGTCATACCACCAGCTTAATGAAAGACTTTCATCTTGGGTCTCTTTTATCCTTTCATCCTCATCGAGCAAACCCAAATCAAACTCTTTATTGGCATATTGGATTTCTCCATCTTCAAGGTGGCACAGCATCAACTTGTCCTCATCCAGATACATATAAAAAAGGTTTCTTCCGTCAAAACTGACCTCTCCAAACTTACCTGGGCTGGTAGTCACATAATCCTCAAGTGAGAGAGTATTGTCCCAGATCATTTCACCCTTACCGTCCAAAAGCACAAATTGCGCGGCCATAAATTTGTATTCATTACTAGAGGTTGGATCGGGCAGGCCAGAATAATACCATGGATATCCACCATTCATCACCCTATTCCTCATACCTAATGGAGCATAGCGATAAAAATCACTGGAATACATCATATCTCTTGGAGAAAACCTTCCTGAGCTGGTTAAAAAGTAGTCATTGTAAATTAAAAAATAATCATTCCCTGCTACCACCTCCCTAGTCACCAAACTATTAGGTATGGTAATATTTTTATCCTTTTCTATAGCTTTCTCTAATGAGCGCTTTCTTCTTTCCTGCTGTTTTTCAGGTAAGTAATTATAGAAATTCTGAAAATCAGTTAGATTATAGAATGTATTTTCATACTCTCCAAACTCATTGATTTTAGAAAAATAAATTCCTCTATTGGGTTCTCTTTTCCTTTCACCATATGGCCCAATAAGCACTTGATTATAATTCTGAATTGGGGTCAGTACTCCTTCTACAATTTCCAGATCTGGCCGATCTTCTGGTTCCACCTTTACTTCCCGTAATTTGTTGCCTTCAATATCAAAAGTCATTAATGACAAGCTCCGCTGTTTCAAACGGTCTCTTTTACTTACCAAAACATCAAATACCTTAAGCTCCTCATCTTTTCTCAATTGCAGTATACTGACTTCATTTGCATAAACTCCCTGTACTGTAAACACACTTTTACTCTCTGTATCGAATACCTGAATCGCTGGTCTATAATCCATTATCCCCATCAAGATGGCTTTCTTGTCCATCACCAAAAACTCCTGGAGTTCCATATCCAGAATATTCTCTATAGGTACCTCTCTTAAAGCTTGGTTCACCAAATTAATTTCATATACTACTTTTTCGGAGGCAAATGATTCTCCTTTCTGAAACAACAAGTACAAGTAATCGCCATCAAGGTCAAACCCAGTCATATCAAAATAATCCTTTACCGGAAATTCAAAAACCTTTGAAGCATTCAGCTGACGGTCTGTCGTAAAGTACTGAACCCGTTGCTGCAGGCTATAACCTCTTTCAGCTTTGGTCCTGAATGAAATTGTGCCTTCTTGGGTGGGCAACACGATATAGTCGTAATCGTCCCATTCAGAAGGAACTTCTATCCTTTGAACAAATTGGACTTGGGCAATTGTCATTTGAAAAGCACAGCAAAAACCAAAAAATAAAACCAGAATTTTATTCATTTGTGACCTCATCTTTTTAACTTGATTGTCCCTTAAGATAAGGCTTATGATTTTATTTTAAAACAATTATTACGGACATTTGCCGCTAGCAAAAACGCAAATAACAAGAAAGCTTTGGACAATAAAAACATCACCAAAATACTAAAGTTAACCTCCCAACTGATGGAGCTGCATGAGGAAAACGCCTTCAAAATCCGCAGCTATACCTCAGCCATTTACTCTATCGACCAAGGGAACATTAGTCTTGAAGGGCTAAGCAAAGATGAGCTTCAAAAAATCAATGGAATTGGAAAAAGTATTGCCGAAGTCATTGAACAACTGCAGCAGACAGGAACACACCAATATCTAGATGAATTATTAGATAAAACGCCCAAAGGCTTACTCGAAGTACTTGAAATAAAAGGTTTAGGGCCAAAAAAAATCAAAGTCCTTTGGAAAGAACTAAATATCACCTCTGTCCATGAATTGTTAGAAGCATGCCAAGCTGGAGAGGTAGCCAAAATCAAGGGCTTTGGTGCCAAAACGCAAGAGGGTATCATTCAGTCTCTGGAGTACATGGAGTCCAACAGAGGAAAATGGCACTTTGCTGATGTTGAGCCAGAGGCAATTGCCATTCAGGAAAAACTGGAAGGGTTATTTGGTCAAGATAACATCACTATCACAGGTGATTTTGCCAGAAAAGCAGAAATTATTGAAAGGCTGGAATGGATCATCAAGACGGATCAACGCAAAGAAATTTTTAATAAAATAGATCAGCTTGAAACAATCGAGAAAAACAAAAAGATTTCCAGTCCCTTTACATGGAGAGGAAAAACAAAAGAGAAAGAGCTGGAAATAGTTTTCTTTGCGGCAAGCACCAGTTCTTTTGTCAATGAACAATTGCTCAGAACTGGTAGTCGAGCTCACTTGTTAGCTCCAATTGATAATGAGCAAACCTTGGGCAGTTTCTTTAAATCTAAATCTTTTTCTTCTGAAAAAGAAGCTTACCAAGAAGCTGGCCTATCCTATGTCCTACCAGAGCTTAGAGAAGGCCAGTTTGAAATAGCCTTAGCTAAAGAAAATAAACTCCCGCTGCTCCTTGAAGAAAGTGACCTAAAAGGCATCCTCCACAACCACTCTACCTACAGTGATGGCAAACACACCTTGAAGGAGATGGCCCTCTATTGTCAAGAATTGGGGTATGAATATTTAGGCATCAGTGACCACAGCCGCACAGCTTCTTATGCTGGAGGTTTGGACATAGAAAAAGTAGAAAAGCAGCAAGAAGAGATCAAAGTCTTAAACAAAGAGCTGGCTCCTTTCAAGGTTTTCAGCGGTATAGAAAGTGATATTCTTCCCGATGGTAATTTAGATTACCCTGATAAAGTATTGGCCTCATTCGACTTTATCGTCTCATCTATCCACAGCAGCCTGAACATGACCAGAAAAAAAGCTACTGCTAGGTTAATCAAAGCCATTGAAAATCCTTACACTACCATTTTAGGACATCCAACTGGTAGGCTTTTGCTGAGAAGAGAAGGATACCCCATTGATCACAAAGCCATCATAGATGCTTGCGCTGAGAACAAGGTAGTCATAGAAATCAATGCAAACCCATGGCGCCTTGACCTTGATTGGAGGTGGGTTCATTATGCTATGGAAAAAGGCGTCAAACTTTCTATTAATCCTGACGCCCACGAAAAGAAAGGATACTTCCATATGAAATACGGTGTACTGGTAGGCAGAAAAGGAGGGCTGACAAAAGAAATGACACTCAACGCGATGACCTTGAAAGAGATCGATGAATATTTTACAAACCGAATAAATGGCATTAAAAAATAAACAGCAGTTATGAGTTGGATGGACAAGGATGCAGGAAAATTGCTGCAAAGGTCGTTTGTCATTGGATTAATAGGCATTGTGCTTTGCCTTATCCCAATGGCTAATGCAATCTTAACTTTTATGGATCAAGAAAAACTTTTTTTCCTGAATGGTTTTGGCCTGGGCGCGCAATTGGTAGCGTTAAGCATGGCGGTGTTGGTATTGAGAAAAAGAAAGGTTGACCAAGAACATCAGGAAAAAGCCAAAAGGATGATCATTGCATTAGGGGTATCCCTGCTATTTTTCATTCTAAACCGTTAAAAAAAGAGAGCTCAGATAAAGCTCTCTTTTTTTACAAAAAATGGTTGAAATAACTCTATGCTTTTTTAACATTTATAGCATTCAATCCTTTTTTCCCTTCTTTAACGTCATATGATACTTTGTCATTTTGCTCGACTTTGTCTACAAGCCCAGTTGCATGAACAAAGACATCATTTTGGGATTCATCGTCTATAATGAAACCGAATCCCTTAGCTTCATTGTAAAATTTCACTTTTCCGGTAAGCATAATAATTAAAATTGTTAGTGGTTAAATGAATACTTAAAGTAAAAATATTCGTCCAAAAAACAAATATGTTTTTTTAGTATCTTATGAACATGAAAAAATTAGTAATTTATCGACACGCCAAATCTTCTTGGGATACCCCCTACCTCGATGACCATGCTAGACCATTGGCAGAACGTGGTTTAAGGGATGCACCAAGAATGGCCCAGAGACTAAAAAAGAAAAAAATATTTCCAGATTATATGCTTTCATCAGATGCTGAAAGAGCAAAATCCACCGCTTTGATTACTGCTGAAAATCTTCATTTCCCAAAGGAAAAAATCATGCTAAACAGACAACTCTATCATGCCTCTTCATACAGTATTCTCCAATGCTTACATCAAATCCCCAACACGAATAACGTCGCCTTTATCTTTGGCCATAATCCAGGATTCAATGAACTGATTGAAGATTTGGGAGGCACTATCGACAACCTCCCCACTTGCGGCCAATTCGGTTTTACTTTCAATACCGAGCACTGGAAAAACATCAGTCCAGCCAATGCAAGTTTTTGGTTTGTAGACTACCCCAAAAAGGAGAGCTAAAAATCTCTAACATCCTGAATTACTTCTGTAAACTCGTCCAAATGATCAATCAAATAGAGTACTTTTTCCGCTACCGCTTCGGGAGAACTTAATTCATTGTTTGATTTGAAAGCCTTAAACTTCTTTAACCCACTGAAATTCTCTTGATCAGCCGATCTAATGTCTGCCTGCATGGGCGTATCGACGATTCCTGGTGACAAAGCATAATAGTTGATCCCATAACCTTTAAGTTCACTTTCCACTTGGGCCACACGGGTCATTCTATTGAGCGCTGCTTTTGAGCTACAATAACCTGACCAACCGTCTACATCCTTACTGGCAGCTCCTGATGAAATATTAACCACCAGCTTTTCACACTTTTGATCGTAGTATTTTCTCACATATTCATTTATCAAAATGGCCGGGGCTACCACATTTACAGCATTGATCTTTGCAATTCCTGTTGGATCCAATTTCCCCAAAGGCCCAATCTCCCCTATCCACCCTGCATTATTGATCAGAACTATTTTTTTAAAGTTCCCCGGAGGAAAAATGGAAGATAATTCTTTGATTAAACCCGCCGAATCCGCCAAATCTAATTCAACATGTGTAAAGCCATCACCAGACTCCATCGCTGACCTAGAAATCCCAATGACCTGATTTTTTTCACTTCCAACCAATTTATCCAAAAGGGCTTTGCCTAACCCCTTGCTACAACCCGTCAAAATATAAAGGTTTTTCATGGCACTAATTCCGGTTAACAAAAAAGGAAGCAAACTGCCTCCTTCTATTTTTGATTATAAAATGTATTGTGATAAGTCCCTGTTTTTCACCAAGGAACTTAATCTTTCATCCACCATCTCTTTGGTGATCATGATCTTTGAATTGGCCTGAATGGTATCAGGCACTTCAAACAAGAATTCATTGAGCAAATGGCTCATCACAGTATGTAATCTCCTAGCACCAATATTTTCAACTTCCTCGTTGATCTTAAAAGCGATCCTGGCAATTTCTTCGATGGCCTCGTCAGTATATTCAAGATGTACCTCTTCTGCTCCAAATAAAGCTTGGTATTGTTTTGTAAGGGCATTTTTTGGTTCTTTCAAAATACGGGTAAAGTCATTCTGAGAAAGACTATCCAGTTCTACCCTAATAGGAAAACGCCCCTGCAGTTCAGGGATCAAGTCAGAAGGCTTGCTCACATGGAATGCTCCAGCTGCAATAAAGAGAACGTGATCAGTATGCACCAAACCATATTTGGTATTTACCGCACTTCCTTCCACAATTGGCAACAAATCCCGTTGAACACCTTCCCTACTTACATCAGGGCCACCACCGCCTTTTCCGCTCTTGGAAGCTATCTTGTCCACCTCATCAATGAATATTATCCCATTGTTCTCAGCCAAGAAAATGGCCTCTTCTTTAACCTCATCAAAATCAATCAATTTGGAAGTCTCTTCTTCCATCAATATTTTGCGGGCTTCGGCTATGGTTACTTTTCTTTTCTTGGTCTTTTTGGGCATCATCCCACTGATCATGTCCTGAAGTCCTGCCATGCTGGCATCATCCATCATTCCATTACCAATCATCCCAACTCCCACTGGAGAGGATTGCTTGACATTGATCTCTACTTTTCTTTCTTCCAATTCTCCATTTTTAAGCTTCTCTCTGAAACGCTCTCTTGTCTTTTCGTTCAGCTCTTGCTCAGATGCTTTCTCTGGATCAAACTCTCCGTTGCTATTTGTTCTCGAAGTACTGAAAGAAGGAGTTTTCACAGGAGGGATTAAGATATCCAATAAAATATCCTCCACATTTTCTGCCGCCTTTTCTTTTACCTCTTCGTTTTTGCTTTCTTTTACCAAGTTGATGGCCTGTTCAACCAAGTCCCTCACCATACTCTCTACATCACGCCCTACATATCCCACTTCTGTAAACTTGGAAGCCTCCACTTTTGTAAAAGGGGCATTGGCCACTTTGGCTAACCTCCTGGCAATTTCCGTTTTACCTACACCCGTAGACCCAATCATAAGAATATTGTTAGGGACAATATCTTTTTGAAGGTCACTTTTCACCATCATCCTCCTGATTCTGTTTCTCAGTGCAATGGCCACATTTCTTTTGGCATCTTTTTGCCCAATTATATATTTGTCCAACTCATGGACAATTTGTTTTGGTGTCAAATGATTAATTTCTTTCATAATATCTTTCGGTCAGGAAATCAGATTGACTGACTTCGATTATCTTCTTTTCTTTAACCCCACTTACTCATAAAACATGCCAGCAAGTGGATAGTTCAAACTAGATGTTCGGGTTTTGTGTGTGCTAACCTTATAAGCTGTTTACCTCAAATTAAATCAGGTTGAAAATGGTTCTTTAAAAAAGAACCGGCAACATTTTTATACTCAATGCTGCCGGATTTATTATTGATTCTTATACCTCAACTGATTTGGATAATTCTTCAAATGTAAACTTCAAAGGATCATCTACTTTAGAATTCAACAAGGAAATTTCCAAAACCTCATCCACATTGTCTACAAAATGGAAAGCTACCCCTTTCACATATTGTTCATCAATCTCCTCGATATCTTTCTGATTACGTTTGCAGAGAACAATCTCCTTTATTCCCGCTCTTTTGGCAGCAAGGATTTTCTCTTTAATTCCCCCAACAGGCATTACTTTTCCTCTCAAAGTAATCTCACCGGTCATCGCTAGTTTCGCTTTCACTTTTCTTTGAGTATATAGAGATGCCAAAGCTGTTAACATCGTAATCCCAGCTGAAGGGCCGTCTTTTGGTACTGCTCCAGCAGGAACGTGAATATGAAGATCATAATGATCAAAGATTCGGCTATCGATTCCATATTTGTAAGCCTTGGACCTCAAATAGGAAATGGCAGTCATAGCAGATTCTTTCATTACATCACCTAATTGACCGGACAGGGTTAGTTTCCCTTTTCCCTTGCTCAAAGAGGATTCAATAAAGAGGATTTCTCCACCCACTGATGTCCAAGCCAACCCAGTAACCACTCCCGCTACACTGTTGTCTTGGTACATTTCTTTATCAAAAACTTCACCCCCCAAAACTTTTCTCACCATAGCAGGTGTGATTTTCTTTTGGTACTCCACTTCCATTGCAATGGACTTGGCCACATTCCTGATAACTGTACCCAACTGTCTTTCCAAATTTCTTACACCTGATTCCCTTGTATAATCTTCTATTACTTTTACAATGGCAGCTTTATCGAAGGAAATATCCTTTGCTTTTAATCCATGTTCTTTGCGTTGCTTTGGAATAAGGTGCTTTTTGGCTATTTCCACTTTTTCTTCCATGGTATATCCTGTCACCTCAATCATCTCCATCCTGTCTCTTAAAGCAGGCTGGATAGTCTCCAAGGAATTGGCGGTAGCGATAAACAACACCTTGGAAAGGTCATAATCTACTTCAAGGTAATTGTCCACAAAGGCCTTGTTTTGCTCAGGGTCAAGTACCTCCAAGAAAGCAGAAGAAGGATCCCCTCTGAAATCTGAGCTCAGTTTATCGATCTCATCCAACACATAAACAGGATTGGATGATTTGACTTTCTTCATATTCTGGATAATCTTTCCAGGCATGGCACCAACATATGTCTTACGGTGTCCTCTGATCTCTGCCTCATCATGCAAGCCTCCAAGAGACATCCTCACATATTTTCTTCCCAATGCTTTGGCAATGGACTTGCCCAACGAAGTTTTCCCCACACCAGGAGGGCCATAAAGACATAAAATGGGACCTTTCAAATCTTGCTTAAGTTTTAGCACAGCCAAATACTCAATAATTCTTTCTTTAACTTTTTCAAGGCCATGATGCTCCTTGTCCAAGATATCCTTGGCTCTCCTCAAGTCAAAATTATCCTCTGTAAACTCATTCCACGGCAAATCAACCATAACTTCTGCATAATTCAATGCAATTGGGTATTCAGCCGCAGATGGATTTATCCTCAATACTTTGTCCAGCTCTTTTTCAAAATGCTTCCCTACTTCCTCTGGCCACTGTTTATTTTTACCCCTAGCACGCAATTCTTCCACTTCTTTCTCTGGCCCCTCTTCACCTAGTTCGGTTTGAAGCACCTTCATCTGCTGTCTTAGGAAGTAATCTCTTTGCTGCTGGTCGATATCTGTGTGAACTTTCTTGTGAATCTCACTTTTCAGCTCCAACATCTGGATATCCTTCATCATAAATTCAAGCAGCAAGGTTGCCCTATCCACTCCATCATTGATCTCTAGCAATTTTTGCTTGGACTCAACAGGAGCAGTAATATTGGATGAAAGGAAATGGGTCAAAAAGGCTGTATTGTCTATATTGTCCAAGGCCACTTGGGCTTCCCTTGGAATATCGGGATTTAATTGCAAGATCTTGGCTGCAGCATCTTTAAGCGATTCTTCCAAAGCCTGAATCTTTTTATTTCCCTCTGGAAAAGTTTCCTCCAAGTACTCTACTTTTGCCTGAAAATAGGGATCTTCAGTAATAGTTTCCCTTATTTTGAAACGCTTTTTCCCTTGGATGATAATGGTCGTATTGCCATCAGGCAATACAATCATTTTAACAATCTTTGCGATGGTCCCTACATGATAAATATCATCCCAAGAAGGATCATCATTATTTGGATTGACCTGGGCGCAAACCCCGATCATTTTATCTCCCTTCTGAGCTTTTTTAACCAACTTGATGGAGCGCTCCCTTCCTACGGTAATTGGAATAACTACACCAGGGAAAAGTACTGTATTTCGAACTGATAGAATGGGAATCTCCTCAGAATAGCTCTCAAGTTGTGATTGGTCCGCTTCTTCATCATCAGTGATCAAATGGATCAAATCACCTTCACTCGCAAAATCACCCATGATCAATGATTGGTATAATGGACTGTCGTTTTTATTCATATAGAGAATGACTGTAATTTTGTCATATTTAAATTTAAAATAAAAGAAGAACCTTGAATTAACAAAGGTTCTTCTACTAAACTCAATGGATATGCCAATGTCAAAAAAGGTACAAAATGGCAGTGTTTATCGAATGTTTTAACTTCCTGTAAACAACTTCAGAATATCATTCCCAATGGCAAATATCATCAAGGCCAACAATAACACCATTCCTACTTTCTGCGCGTTCTCCAAGAATTTCTCTGATGGACTTCTACCAGAAATCATTTCGTATAACAAGAACACGACATGGCCACCGTCCAATGCAGGAATTGGCAACAAATTCATAAAGGCAAGGATCATGGAAATCAAGCCTGTTATACTCCAAAACTTTACCCAATCCCAACTGCTGCCATAAATCTTGGCCATTCCAATAGGACCACTGACATTTTTAGTAGATACCTCTCCGGTAAACATTTTACCTAAAGCACGGGCATTAACAATTACTACACTGAAAGCCTTCTCGGTACCTTTTGCTATCGACTCATTAAAACTATAACTCTTTCTTACAGGCTCTATCAAAGGATTAACAAGTACTCCAATGGTTCCATCTTCGTACACATCTATTTTCCCTTCCTTCTCTTCCCCATTCCTTTCGTAAGTTAAGCTTATTTGCTGCGAGGAATATTCTTCGAGTTTCTTTTGAAAGTCTGTAAAATACCTCACTTTATCTCCGTTCACTGCCAATACCTTGTCTCCTTCTTGCAAGCCTAGCTTAGCTGCGTGGGTTCCTTTTACTGACTCCATAACCACAAAAGGCACACCTATGTCAATAAAATTGGACATGGCCTCTTGATTGGAAAATGAATTGATAAACCCTCTAGGTATTTCTATTTTAATGATCTCGCCATCACGGTCTACTGTGTAGTAACCATTTTCGCTCAACAACACGTCTGCATTGGACAAGTCCGACAAACTTTCGTAGGTATGCCCGTTTACTTCAAGAACCTTATCTCCGTCCTGAAAACCGATTTGCTGCCCAATATCATACGCCACTATTCCATGTTCAATTACTTGGTCTCGGGAAAAATAGGTTTCTCCACGATCATAGGTCAAAGCGATAAAGATGATGATACCTGTAATCACATTAACGATAATCCCTCCAAGCATCACTATCAACCTTTGCCAAGCCGGCTTAGCCCTAAATTCCCAAGGCTGCGGTTCTGAGGCCAACTGCTCAGTATCCATGGACTCATCGACCATTCCAGAGATTTTAACAAATCCACCAAGCGGAATAGCTCCTAATGAATACTCAGTCTCTCCATATTTAAATCCTACAATTTTTGGAGGAAACCCAATAGAAAATTTCTCCACTCTCATGCCAAACAGCTTCGCTGCCAACATGTGTCCCCCTTCGTGCAAGCCCACTAAAATAGAGAGTCCCAGCAACAACTGGCCCACCATAATCAAAGTATCCATACTTTATTTTTTAAACTTTATAATTTCTTCTGTTATAATTCTTGCCGTTTTGTCAGTCTCCACAAAATCCTGTAAGGCCGGCTGACTGACAAAATCCACTTTTTCTAGTGTTTTTGCGATAATATCGGACATTTCAAGGAATCCAACCTGTTCCTGCAAAAACGCGGCCACAACCACCTCATTGGCAGCATTGAGCACGCATGGAGCATTCCCTCCCTTTTCTAATGCATCAAACGCCAATTGCAGGTTTCCAAATGTTTTTAAATCCGGTTTTTCAAAATCCAAAGAGGGATATTGCATAAAATCAAACCTTGGAAAATCGGACACCAACCTGTCCGGATATGACAAGGCAAACTGAATAGGAATACGCATATCCGGCAACCCTAGTTGAGCTTTAATACTTCCATCCTCAAATTGAATCAACGAATGTACAATCGATTGAGGATGTACCACGACTTCAATTTGATCCGGTCTCACTCCAAATAACCACTTTGCCTCGATTACCTCAAGTCCCTTGTTCATCATAGAGGCTGAATCTATAGTGATCTTAGCTCCCATATCCCAATTAGGATGCTTTAAAGCCTGTTCTTTGGTGACAGTCTGAAGTGAAGCAATATCTCTCCCTCTAAACGGTCCTCCCGAAGCGGTCAGAATCAGTTTCTCAATCGGATTATGGAATTCCCCTACCAAACATTGAAATATTGCGGAATGTTCTGAATCAACAGGATAAATATTTACACCTTTTTCCCTAGCCAACTGCGTAATTAACTCCCCAGCCACGACCAAAGTCTCTTTATTGGCCAATGCGATTTGCTTACCAGCATTGATGGCACTTATCGTAGGCAATAAACCTGAATACCCTACCAGCGCAGTAAGCACAACATCAATAGTATCCATTTCAACCACCTGAGCCAAGGCTTTCTCTCCTGCATAAACCTTAATATAATGAGGATCCAAAGCAGTTTTGAGTTGCTTATAATGAGACTCATTTGCAATGACCACAGCATTGGGCGTAAACTCTATGGCCTGCTGAATCAATAAATCCACATTGTTCTGGGCTGTCAGCACTTCCACCTCAAAGCGGTCATTATGATTTCTCATCACTTCCAAAGCCTGGGTACCGATACTGCCCGTAGATCCCAGCAGGGCTACTCTTTTCTTACTTGACATTGATGTCTTTATTTCTCTGCAATAGAGACTTTATGTCTCCTCTTTTAACTCAAAGCTATCTTATTAAGCTGACAAATTTACAAGCTTAAAAGACTTTTCCTTTGTTTTTTGCCACTTTTTCACCTTCAGCCTTTCTGGCATTTCCTTGGAGAGGGTTTTAGAAGTTAAATTGTTCTATGGATTTTATTACGGGGGTTCTAATTCATGGTCAAAAGCCAGTTTATTAAAAAATGTTAAACAAAAGATCGTAATATAAATTTAGACGTAAATTGATCTAAAAAATTAGTCTCATGCAAAAAAGCTTCACTACTTTCATTTTGGCCTTTGTTGCCGGACTGCTGGGAGCCTGGGCGTATCAGCAGTTATTCACTCATGACAATCTATCCAATTTAGAGACCTCTTCTGGCCAGATATACTCTTCCCAGCAAGTTCACAACTATACGGAAGAAGAGATTAAGCCTAGTCCTACTTTAGCTAAAAACGATCCACCAATTTCTTTTGTAGATGCATCAGAAAAAAGTACAGAGTCAGTGGTTTTTATAAAGAACTTTTCTGGAACAGACTATAGAAGGTACAGCATGTTTGACTTCTTCTTCGGTCCACAAGGAGGATCAAGTCAACGCGTCAGTACAGGATCTGGGGTTATTTTCAGCCAAGACGGCTATATCATCACCAATAACCATGTGGTTGAAAATGCCGAAACATTAGAGGTAATCCATCATAAAAAAACCTATCAGGCAAAACTCATTGGCACGGACCCCAATACTGATATTGCTGTACTGAAGATTGATGCAGAAGGACTTCCGACTATCCAAAAAGGCAGCAGCAGAGACCTTAAAATAGGGGAATGGGTCATTGCAGTTGGAAATCCTTTCAATCTTACTTCGACTGTAACGGCCGGAATTGTTTCTGCCAAAGAAAGACAAATTAACATCCTTGGAGGAGACTTCCCACTGGAATCTTTTATCCAAACAGATGCTGCAATTAACCCAGGAAACTCTGGTGGAGCCCTGGTCAATGTCAAAGGGGAATTAGTTGGCATTAACACTGCCATTCTTTCGAGAACCGGTTCTTACACAGGTTATGGATTTGCAGTACCTGTGGATATTGCCTCCAAGGTTGCCAATGACCTGATCAAATATGGTGAAGTACAGAAAGCCATCCCAGGTGTTGAAGCAGCAGAAATCACCCCTGAATTAGCCAAAGAAATGAACCTTGAGTCCTTGGATGGTGTGGTGGTCACCCATGTCATTAGAGGTGGTGCTGCTGACCGAGCTGGCATAGCAGTAAAGGATGTCATTAAAGGTGTAGATGGTATTAAAGTTACCGGAAAAGGAAGTTTTGAAGAGGTGCTTTCCTATTACTATCCAGGTGATAAATTGAACATCACTTATAACCGAGACAACCAGCAAAAAAGCACTGAACTCATCCTTCAGAATCTCGAGGGAGGCACAGGAATAATCAAAAGGGCATTTTACTCCTCTGCTTTATTAGGAGCAAGACTAGAATCGGTCAACACGGTAGAAAAAGACCGACTTCAGATTGATTATGGAATCAAGGTCACGTCCTTGACCAGAGGATATCTAAACGAATTAGGGTTAGGAAATGGCTTCATCCTCACTGAAGTCAATGGTGAACCCGCAAAAGACCCCAAAGAAATAGGCTCCTTCCTAGAAGATTACAGTGGCCGATTAGTCATCGAAGGACTCACTTCAAGAGGCAGGCCTTTTAGACAATCATACAGTGTCAGGTAAAACTAATTTAGACAAAAATTAAATTGAAAGCACCGGATAATTTCGGTGCTTTCTTTATTGGAATTTTGTACTTTTAAGAAAACGACATCGATTATGAAAACACAGCCGCTAACTTGCGAAAAGTGCTTTGATGATTTCCAAACTTCACTTGTCGAGCTTCAGGAAGTCATTGAGGAAGTTAAATTGAAAGGAATAAACCCAAAGCTTGAACAACATTTGCAACGGTCTTTTGAAATCACCCATGAGCTTGCGCTGAACACCATGACTGAGTTTTTCAAAAAACAAGGCAGACCTCCTTACTCCGGTTCAAGAGATGTCACCCTTGATGCTTTCAATGAAGAACTTATTGACGATGGAAAAGGCTGGTTGGACATGATCATTTGGCGGATCAAAGCCACTCCCGTCTACACTGAAAATACACCGAACTCTATAACGGAAAACATTCTGAAAAACTATGTACATCTCTTTGAAAATTTCGAAAAGAAAATGTACGACAGGCTCAATTAAATAACACTTCCAAAAAACTGAAATTTTATTCTTCACATTGTAGCACTTGAGACAAACACTACGTCTAAGGAATATAAAGCTTTTAATTAAACTAGTAACCTTAAATTTCTTAGTCATGAAACAGCGTCTACTCATTTCCAAAAATTGGTCTCAAGTGCTGACATTTTTTTTGCTAGTCCTTGGATACTCCTCATGCAACGACCAAGTAGAGAGCACCTACACTTATCACGCCATGGTTCCAGTTTCGATGGAAGCCAGTACCTTAAGAAGCATGCCCGTAGGACAAATGGCTCCAAGAGAGATAAGCGAAACTGGTAAAATTTATATCTTTGGCGACTTTTTATTTGTCAATGAGCCCCATGAAGGCATCCATATCATCAACAACACCAACCCTTCAAACCCTCAAAACATCAGTTTCATAGAAGTCCCTGGCACAGTGGATTTAGCGATAAATGACAATATACTTTACGCAGATAGCTACATTGACCTACTGGCCTTTGACATTAGCAACCCTTATAATGTCAAAATGGTCAAAAGAGTGGAAGATGTCTTTATGAACTATTACACTAACCCGGAAGTAGGAACTTTCATGTATTTCAAGGATTCGGTGATGACCAGTACCGAGCCGAGAAGAAATTGGGGAGGACCAATCTTTTGGTTAGAAACCGCCGCTTTTTCCAATGCCGATGCAGGAGGAAGCTATGGGCAAGGTGGATCAATGGCCAGGTTCACATTATCTAGCGGATACCTTTATACAGTTGATGATTATGATTTAAGGTTATTCGATGTAAGTGAAAAATCTTCCCCGGAATTCGTAAAACAGATCAACCTTGGTTGGGGAATAGAGACCATTTTCCCGTTCAAGGACAAATTATTTATCGGTTCGAATACGGGCATGCACATCTATGATGTTTCTACCCCATCGGAACCGGAAATGCTTTCTGTCTATTCTCACTTCACCAGCTGTGACCCTGTGGTAGCCAATGATGACTATGCTTTTGTCACCTTGAGGAGCGGTACTTTCTGTCGTCAGGGCATGAATGTATTGGAGGTACTTGATATCAAGGATCCATCCGACCCAAAATTGCTCAAATCTTATGAAATGAAAAACCCTCACGGATTGGGCTTATCAGGCTACAACCTTTTCGTTTGTGAGGGGGAATATGGCTTAAAAAGCTTCAAAGTACAGGACGTGATGAACCTTGATAAAAACCAAATGCAACACTTGGAGAATATAAATGCTATTGATCTAATTCCAGGGCCAAAATCGCTTATCGTAATCGGAAATGATGTAATCTGCCAATACGATTATAGCAACCCAGGTCAACTCAAACTGTTAAGCTGTATGCAGATTGAAAAACAGCAACTTTATTAAACATTCAGAATGACTTTGGTTTTTAAGACTTATAGTTGGATTGTTTTAACTTTGGTAATAATGTTTTTTAAGGGAAGTGTCCAGGCTCAGACACTTCCCTTCACCAATCATACCGAAATAGGCATTTTGCAAAGTAATCAAGGTATCGGAATTGCATCCGCTTTTACCCTACAAACTTTTAATGGTTTAAAAATCAACCCATGGCTAAATCTGGGTTTTACCACAGGCATAGACCGATACAACATTGCTAACATTCTACCTCTGGCTTTGGGGGCCAGAGCCTATTGGGGAAATGAAAAATTCCTCCCATTGGCTTCTTTAGACATTGGTCTCGGCTCTACCTTATTGGAAAAGAAAACCGAAACGGAGTGGCACGAAGGAGGACTTTTGCTCAATCCTACATTTGGAGTACTCATGAAAACAAAGGGAAAGACCAAGCTCAGCCTTACCCTTGGCTACAAAAGGCAAATACTTACTGAATACTCCGCAGTGCTGGACCCACAGCAAACCAACTTCAACAACTCATTACCATCCGGTTATCACTCTCTGAGGGCTGAAAGGTACATTTTTAACCGTGCATCTATAAGGTTGGGAGTATTTTTCTGAGGGGTTGGAAGAAATGGGAGCTTTCATGTACCTTTGGTACCTGATCATAAAAGAAAGGTTTTTAAGAATATCATCAATAATCCAAGTCTGGTTTTTGGTTATGAGGAAAGTATTATTTTATTTGACAATCATTTTTAGTATTGCAGCATGCTCTGCCCCCAACCAAAAAGCATCTCTTACTGAAGAACTAAAGGAAATCCCTGTGGATCATGCCGTAGGTTTTAAAATAATCCAAGGCAAAGGATACAAGATAGTAGAGGTATTACATGGATTCCCAGGAGAACACCAAACCTTTCGGTACTTGGTTAAAGAAACAGGAAAAGCAGAAGTACCTGAATCCCATTTTGATGCAATAATCGATTCCTCGGTCCAAAAAATCATTCTCACCTCCACAACACAAATCCCCCACTTGGATGAATTGGGCCTATCTAAAAACCTTATAGCATTTCCAAACACCAAATTGATTTCTTCCAAAAGAATCAGAAAACAAATAGACCAAGGCGACATAGAAGATCTTGGCACAGGTGCCAAATACAATATCGAAAAAATCATAGATATGGAACCAGATTTGGTGGTCATATCCACATTGGGGGACAACCTAAAGGACCTCCAACTTCTTGACCAAGCCAATATCCCTACCGTTATTAATGGAGATTATATGGAACAACATCCCCTAGGAAGGGCTGAATGGATTAAGTTTACGGGAGCGCTTACCGGAAAACTTCAGGAAGCAACAAAAAAATTTGACGAAGTAAAACAAAATTACAATGCTTTAAAATCATCTGTAAAAAAGGCTAACCTCGAAAATCTCCCAACGGTGATTAGCGGCAATATGTACAAGGATATTTGGTATGCTCCTGCAGGTAACAACTGGGGAGCGATATTTCTAAAAGACGCAGGCGCTGATTATATATTCAAGGACCAGGAAAGCTTAGGAAGTCTTCAACTGAATTATGAATATGTGTTGGAAAAAGGTTTAAATGCTAACACTTGGATCAGTACAGCCGAATTCACCTCCTTGGATCAAATGAAAAATGCAGATGAAAGATATACCCAGTTTTCATCCTTTCAACAAGGAGAGGTTTATACCTTTTCGAATACCCGAGGAGAAACCGGAGGGCTAGAATACTTTGAGCTAGGGTATACTAGGCCTGACATAATCCTTAAAGACTTGATAAAAATTTTTCATCCTGGGCTATTACCCAACTATAGGCCTTATTTTTACCAAAAATTAGATTAGTCATTTTTAATTTGGAGAACTTCAGAAAAAATATAAAACTCAAATTGATCATAGGAGTAGTTTTACTTTTGGTATTCTTCCTTGTCAACATCTCCATAGGCTCTGTATACATCCCAATACCCCAATTAATTCATGGGTTATTAGGCGCTGACCTAGATAAAGCCAGTTGGGAAACCATACTTTTCCTTTACCGTATACCAAAAGCGATTACAGCTGTTTTAGTAGGAATTTCACTTTCAGTGAGTGGTCTTCAAATGCAAACTTTTTTTAGAAATCCCTTAGCAGGCCCCTATGTTCTTGGAATAAGTTCTGGAGCAGGATTAGGCGTTGCCATCATGATTATGGGAGGCAGTGCGCTTGGAATCACATTTTCTTCCAGTTCCAATTATATGACTTGGGGCATTTGGGGAATCATCATATCAGGAAGTTTAGGAGCCATTTTGGTATTGCTGCTAATGAGCCTGACTGCATGGAAAATTAAAGATAGCATGACGCTTTTGATAATTGGATTGATGTTTGGCAGTGCTTCAGGTGCTGTGGTCAGCGTATTGTCTTATTTTGGTAATGCTGAAGATTTGAAGCTTTTCACTATATGGTCCATGGGGAGCTTGGGCGGCATTAGTGGAACGCAGCTAGAAATTTTATCTATTATTTGCTTCATTGGCATTATTCCGGTAATCGCGTTATTGAAATCTTACAATGCCATGCTTATGGGAGAGCGCTATGCCACCAGTATGGGCGTCAATATCAAAAGCCTGAGATGGGCCATGATCTTGAGTACGGGATTGTTGGCAGGAAGTGCCACAGCCTTTTGTGGACCAATCGCTTTTATAGGAATAGCTGTTCCCCATTTGGCTAGAATGATATTCAGGACAGGTGACCACAGAATCCTTTTTCCTGCTTCTGCTTTGATAGGGTCCTGTTTTCTACTGATAAGTGATGCTATTAGCCAAATCCCCGGTTCTGCAGAGACTTTACCGATCAACGTAATCACTTCTTTATTTGGTGCACCTTTGGTAATTTGGCTAATTCTAAAGAGAAACTTGAGTAGTGAATTTTAAATGGTAAAGGACAAATACATATTAACAGGGCAAAACGTCAGCATTGGCTATAAAAAAGGAAAGTCCTCCAAAAAAATAGGCGCATCCTTGACCTTTAAGCTACAAAAAGAAAAATTGACCTGTCTGCTTGGTCCTAATGGAGTAGGAAAATCTACTTTCATAAAAACCATTATGGGACAGCTCCCAAGTCTTGAAGGGAGCATCAATTTTGGTCATCTTCCTGTCCAAGAGATTGATGCCAAATTATTGGCCAAGAAAATCAGCGTGGTGCTGACAGATAGAATTTCTCCAGGAAATCTATCTGTCGCACAGTTGGTGAGCCTTGGAAGAACTCCATTTACAAACTGGATTGGCAAACTCACTCTTGAAGATAAAGAAATAGTGAATGAAGCCATGAAGGCCACTAAAACCTACTACCTTAAAGATCAATTGGTTTCGGAATTAAGTGATGGACAGCTTCAAAAAGTAATGATTGCAAGGGCCTTGGCCCAAGATGGTGATTTGATCATTCTTGATGAGCCTACCGCACACCTAGACTTGGTCAACCGATACGAAATCATGCATTTGCTTAGAGAAGTCACACAAAACAAACATAAATCCATTTTGGTTATCACCCATGATCTGGACATTGCCATTGAAACTGCAGATGAACTTTGGATCATGCAGTGTGGTGATCCCCTTTTATGCGGAACACCAGAAGACCTTATTCTATCAGGAAAAATCAACAAGCTTCTCCCTAGTGAGGAGCTGTCTTTCGATTCAAATACTGGAAAGATTCGGCCTAAGTCATTTCCCTTGCCTCCTTCTATTAAGGGACCCCAGCCAATTACCCAATGGCTGAATCTGGCTCTTCAAAAAAATAGCATAAGTCTATCTGAAGAAACTTCCATCCATGTCACTGAAGCTCCACTTACTTTTGAAATCAGTCGCCCGAATTTCGTTTTCAAAGCACAGTCGGTTCAAGAAGTCCTTCAATTTCTCCAGAAAAACAACTAAATCATTCATTTTCTAGATAACATCAAATCATCTTAAAAATGGGTCAATTCAATAAAAACTCATTAACCCTATCTTTTTTATAGGGTTTTATTTTTCGTAAAACAATTTTCCATTATATTTGTCATACTAATAATTGCGATGACAAAAGAACAATTTAGCCAATACTCCTTTTTACTGGACAGAACAGCCAGGAGGGTCAAACAATACGCCCAGCAAAAGTTCAAAAATGGAGATTTTGACGTAACTGTTGATCAATGGCTCATCTTAAAGCGACTAGCGGAAAACGAGGCCATAAGCCAATCAGAGTTAGCCGCTTTAGTTTTCAAAGACCAGCCTACTTTAACCCGAATCATTGATATCCTATGTAAAAAAGGATATGTAGAAAGGGTACAGCATCCCGCTGACAGGAGGAGTTACCAAATTCATCTGACCAGTGATGGACATGATAAAGTCAATGAGCTAAAACCTAAAGTTTCTCTTATCAGAGAGAAAGCTTGGAAAAAATTGGATCAAAATGATTTTGAAGAATTCAAAAGAATATTGAATACGATCTACAGTAATTTAGAATAGTTTTAAATAATTATGGGATTGGCTGTTTTACTACCTATATTTGCACGGAAAAAACAGACAATTTCAATTTGGTAAGCAAGTAAATAGATATATATACCATGATAACAACTGACATTTGCATCATCGGAGCTGGACCTGTAGGATTATTCACTGTATTTGAAGCAGGCTTGCTGAAAATGCGTTGTCACCTGATTGACGCATTGCCACAGGTAGGTGGACAGCTTTCTGAAATATATCCACAAAAGCCAATTTATGACATCCCTGGTTATCCGGAAGTCAAAGCCCAGGATTTGGTGGACAATCTGATGAAACAGATTGAACCTTTTAATCCGACTTTTAGCTTGGGCGAAAGAGTGGACCACCTTACCAAACAGGACGATGGATCTTATGTGGTGACCACTAGTGACAAAACAAAAGTTCATGCCCAAGTAATTGTGATTGCTGGAGGATTGGGTTGTTTCGAACCAAGAAAACCTGTTCTGGAAAACCTTGAAAACTTCGAAGGCAAAGGCATCACTTACATGGTAAAAGATCCTGAGCAATTCAGAGGCAAAAAAGTGATCTTGGCTGGAGGCGGTGATTCTGCCCTGGATTGGACCATCTTCCTGTCTGATGTAGCCGAAAAAGTAACTTTGGTGCATAGAAATGAAACTTTCAGAGGAGCACCTGACTCTGCGGCAAAGGTTTTTGATTTAGCCAACAACGGTAAAATTGATCTAATCTTGAGTTCCAACCTTACCAAAATATCAGGTAATGGACACCTACAAAGTGTCACCATGAAAAATAAAGCTAAAGAAGAATTGGTAGTGGATACAGATTATTTGATTCCTCTTTTCGGACTAAGCCCAAAACTGGGACCTATTGCTGACTGGGGTTTGAATATTGACAAAAATGCCATTGAAGTGGATACTACCGATTACTCTACCAATGTTGAGAGAATCTATGCCGTTGGAGATATCAACACCTATGAAAATAAACTTAAGTTGATCCTTTGTGGATTCCATGAGGCAGCTTTGATGTGCCACAGCGCTTTCAAATATGTTTATCCAGATCAAAAATTAAGCTTTAAATACACGACTGTTAATGGTGTAAATTCATTTTAATTGTAAATTTGCGGCATGGTAACATTTGAAGTAGAAGATCACGACGGAAACCGTCAATCAATTGAGGCACCTGACGACATGGGCCTGAGCCTAATGGAGGTTCTGAAAGCATCTGAATACCCTGTATTAGCCACTTGTGGTGGGATGGCACTTTGTGCTACTTGCCATGTAGAAGTGTTGGAAGGTAAAGATGGACTTGGTGAAGCCACTGATGTGGAGCTTGACCAGCTGGAAGCATTGCCGGAAATGTTTGACACCAGCAGACTTGCTTGTCAAATCAGAATTAGTGAGGAATTGGAAGGGGCGGTTTTCAAGCTAAGAGGAGAAGAAAATTAAGATTTCCTGTGTATAATTTAAAAAAGGTTGGCAATGCATCATTTTGTCAACCTTTTATTTTTTTGCTCAAATCATTTCATCTTTACACCAATAGTCACTTCCAAGACCACCTCTTCGCCTACCAGCTCTTCAATTTCTTTTTTTATTCTCTCTAGCTCTCCTTCTTTTAGGGCATGCTCTGAAATAATCGTTAGAGAAATGCATATCGGCTGCAAACTCCTAATTTTTACATTCCTGAGTGTCACATCCTCTTCTATATGATAGCCACTTAGATTTTTCAGCAATTTGTTTTCTCTAACCATTTCAGAAAAACCTAGTGCCAAAGGTGCACTGACTCCAACCACCAAAAAAAATGACCACACTAAACCTTTTCTTGCCAATCTAAATGGACTAAAACCAAGGAGAAGAAAAGTAATTGCCGCAGCCAAAATCATCCCTGCCAAGTTTGTCACCAGTAACAACAAGGCACCAAAAAACACAGCCCAATCTCCCCAGCCTAAGCCGATTCCAGACACTGCGAGCGGAGGCACCAAAGCAACTGCAATTGCCACACCTGCTAAGGTTTTTGCGATTTCTTTCTTTGAATGAGCGTAAGCTCCGGCCACTCCTGAAACCGCAGCTACACCCAAATCTAATAAGTTCGGCCTTATCCTCGCAGTAATTTCTTCATTAAGGATATTTAAAGGGGTAAGCCAAGTCAAAAGCACTGCAAAGATATACCCAAGTAATAAGCCAAGTCCTACTGTCTTAAGACTATTTAAAGTCAATCGTTTATCCTGTCTGAGCACTCCCATACTTAAAGAAATTATAGGAGCCATCAAAGGTGCTAAGATCATCGCTCCAATAATCACGGGAGAGGAATCCGAAAACAACCCCAACGTAGCGATAAGCGTGGATAGAACCATCAATACCAAATAACTAGATTTGGGAACTGAATTTTCCCTAAGCTGGGTAAACAGATCTTTAAACTCATCCGTAGTAGCATGGTAGATATATGGAAGTGGCCCTCTTAACAATTCTTCCTTTGCCTCTCCTCTAGGCAAAAGCTGTGTTTTAAAAACTTCTTTATTATTTGCTTCCGCTTCGGTATCTAAATATCTCCCTGGAATAATCCGCAAAGCTTTATTCTTTACCTCTAATTCAATTTCTTTAGCATTTTGAGAAACACCATCCACAGTGTACTCCATAGTCTCTTGACTAGAAATCTTCATTTTACGGGTTCTAATATGCGCTACAAACGGAGGAAGTTTGGGGTTCTTTCTTGATCCGAAAAAGCTTTTCAAACCAAAGCCTATGAGAGACATTACACTTTGTGGAGCCAAAACCAAGTTGTGCATCATGCCATCATCCACAAAACTATCCTCCAAAATCCTCCTGCTCAACAATGAACTTCGACCATGTTGTACTATGACCATTCCTAATGCTGCTGTATTTATCTCATTTTTCTTACCTTCCTTTTCTTCACTTTCATTCTCTTCTTGCGGAATTACAATGGTATATGGATGCAAAAAAACCCTCTTGAACATTCCAAAAAGATTCTTCACTTTCTCCATCAATTGCTTTAGCCAAGACAACTCAGCGGTTCCATACATCACTCCCATAGACTCACCTATGATAACGGTATTGATCACATGATCACCATTCACCAATAACACATCAATCTGCTTTGATGATTCGTTTTCCAGAATATGCTTGACTGACTTTTCCAGATTTGCTCCTATACCAAACCCTTGTCGCCCATGGACCATTTCTGGATGGGGCAAAAAAGCCATGCTCCACCCTTGACTAATAGCGATTTGAACCAACAATTTCAATTTTTTATCACTTAAATAAGTGACCACTAAATCATCCTTTAATAGGGTTAGGTTGAGCTCATTACTAAAAGGAACCTTTGCTTTTAAATGCCCCTTTAAAAGTGGCAAAACCTTTTCCTCAACTTCCTTGGTTAATTTCTCATCGAATAATAATATTAATTCCTTCATAAAGCCTTAAAAAATCAATCCTTCATTAATGTTTGAAGAATCTCAATGGCTGCTTTGGGCAATTCGGTTCCCGGACCAAAGAGAGCCAAAACTCCTTTACTTTTTAGGAACTCGTAATCATGCGGAGGGATTACTCCTCCCGCCACTACTTTAATATCCCCTCTACCTAGATCAATTAATGCTTTAATCAATTGTGGGATCAATGTTTTATGCCCTCCTGCTAAAGAAGATGCACCAACAATATGCACATCATTATCGGCGGCTTGCCTTGCCACCTCTTCTGGTGTTTGAAAAAGAGGTCCAATATCCACATCAAAGCCCATATCCGCAAATCCTGTAGCAATCACCTTTGCCCCCCTATCGTGGCCATCTTGCCCCATTTTAGCAATCAAGATTCTTGGTCTCCTTCCGTCGAATTGCTCAAACTTGTCTGATAATAGAATAGCTTTCTTGACCGCTTCACTATCTCGGAATTCTTTAATGTAAACTCCCGAGACAATGCTTCCACTTGCTTTATGTCTTCCAAATACCTTTTCCATAGCCATTGAGATCTCTCCTAATGTAGCTCTTTTTCTAGCAGCATCCACAGCCAATTCGAGTAAATTTCCAGCCCCACTTTTTGCTGCTTTTGTAATCTCACCCAAGCTTAACAGAACTTTTTCCTCATCCCGAAGCAATTTTATTTGAGTAATTCTTTCTATTTGTTTTTTACGCACTTCCTCATTATCTATCTCAAGGACATCAAAGTCATGATCTTTCTCCGAAACAAATTTATTGACCCCAACAATGATCTCCTGACCACTATCTATCCTTGCCTGCTTTCTAGCTGCAGCCTCTTCTATTTTTCTTTTGGGCAAGCCTGAAGCAAGAGCCTTTGTCATACCTCCCAACCCTTCCACTTCTTGGATAAGTCCCCAAGCCTTTTCAACCAACCGATCTGTCAAATATTCCAAATAATCAGCTCCACAAAGTGGGTCTACATTGCTGGTCAACCCAAGTTCCTCTCTCAATATCAATTGGGTATTTCTGGCAATTCGAGCAGAAAAATCAGTCGGTAAGGCTATGGCTTCATCAAAAGCATTCGTATGCAAGGATTGTGTATGTCCCAAAACAGCAGCTAAGGCCTCCACAGTTGTTCTGGCTACATTGTTAAAAGCGTCGTGTTCGGTAAGTGACCATCCTGATGTTTGACAATGTGCTCTCAGCATAAGGGATTTGGGATTTTTAGCATCAAAGGGTCTCATCAACTTTGCCCATAACAATCTTCCCGCCCTCATCTTGGCTATTTCCATATAATGATTCATGCCAATACCCCAGAAAAAGGAAAGCCGAGGAGCAAAATCATCTATTGCCAAGCCCGCCTTTAAGCCGGTCCTGACATACTCCAAGCCATCAGACAAGGTGAAGGCCAACTCCAAATCGGGTGTGGCTCCAGCCTCTAACATATGGTATCCAGAAATAGAAATCGAGTTAAAAAGCGGCATATTCTTAGCAGTGTATTCAAAAATATCAGCAATGATTTTCATTGATGGCTCTGGAGGATAGATGTATGTATTTCGAACCATAAATTCCTTCAAAATATCATTCTGAATAGTGCCTTTCAACTTATCAGGGCTTACCCCCTGTTCTTCAGCAGCCACAATGTAAAACGCCATTACAGGAATAACCGCGCCATTCATAGTCATGGAAACAGACATCTTATCCAAAGGAATTTGATCAAAAAGCACCTTCATGTCCAACACTGAATCAATCGCCACTCCCGCCTTGCCTACATCTCCTTGCACTCTTGGATGATCAGAATCATAACCTCTATGGGTAGCTAAATCAAAAGCAACAGACAGCCCTTTCTGGCCTGCTGCTAGGTTTTTTTTATAAAACTCATTGGAAGCTTCAGCAGTAGAAAAACCAGCGTATTGACGAACTGTCCAAGGTCTGGTTTTGTACATGGTAGTATATGGCCCCCTTAAAAAAGGAGGGATCCCAGATCCATACTTCACATGCCCCAGTTCCTTGATCTTTTCTGTATCAAAACTAGTCGGCACACTTATCTTACTTGATGTTTCCCACAAATGTCTTGAGGATGTGACTGAATGAATTAAACTTCTGTGCTGACTTAGTTGGTTCAGGTTTGGCCTCATTTTCCTTTCTTACTACTGTTATAAAAAATCAAACTCCTAGAAACAGCTTTTAACTGTTGGGCCGTCTCTTCAAAGTCAAATTCTGACTCAGAGATTTCTTCTTGAATATATTTATTCAAGCCTACCACAATATCCTCACCAGATATCATTCTTGATATTCTCAGTAACCTTACCCTTTTGACTTGGGACTGAATAGTGCCCTTAGCTACCAAGCTTACCCAACCTCCATTACTTTCTATCTCCTTTAATGCTTCTTCTACTTTATCATAAACAGTACCCATAAGGAACAGTGAAAAATAGGAGCCAGCAGTCAAGTCGTTCACTTTATCAAAATGGCCTTCGTATTTAATTAAATTGGACACATTGGATGATATTCTTCGTTCAAAAACCTTTGCACTACCAGAATCATGGGGAAGAATTAATAGTGCATTACATCCACCTTGAATTGCCATCAAACCTTCTGCTGTGTTTCTGACCTTATTATTGTTTGGTTCCATAATATCCTTGGTCCAAACACTTGATGTGGTAAAAAAATAAATAGCATCTGAACTCCAATCTAATCCATAAAGTTTTGCAAGCTGGGAAACCATAACCCTCAGCACTTTCAATTTGGAAATATTCATAAAATAATCCCCCCCCACTGCAGTGAGCAAAAAGAGATTGGAAAAAATATCTCTAGGGGCATTCCCCTTTTCAGTCATGAAATCCATCAACTCTATTAAAGCGGACAAGCCAAATGATAATTCTTGGATGGCGTTTCCTCCTGCATTGTGATAAATAGAAAAATCTAAACACAGCCCCCTAAAAAAAGGAAATTCTTTGGTCATTTGACATACCTTTACTGTTTCTTCTTTTAACTTGAACTGGTCAACATCTTTTTCAAAAAAAAGCAGAAGAAAATCCCATAAAAAACCTCCCTTTAAGTCACTCGGAGACAAACCCTTTACATGGAACCATTTCAAAAAGGACTCTAAAACCATTGTTGGATCTTTCTTGGGTTTAATCCAAATGGAGATATTTTCAGGATGGATATCAGAAAGTAATTCCTCTAAATCTCCATCCCCAGACCACTCCATGACAACTCCCTCAATACCAAAAGACAAAACGGACTGGAATGTAAGTAGGTCATCTTGGTCCAAGTCCACCCAAGAAATATTATCCCAACCTCTTTTGTCCTTATCTTCTCTTTTACCAATATCATAAGCCCTTAACCAATCCCATTTTTCAACATCTTCACTTAACAATACTGGTGGGATAGAAATATCCTCTATTGAATTATGGGACACCAAATCATCAAAATTATTGAGGCGGGTATCCTTTAATGCTTTGGCGATCCATTCCTGTTTATTCAGAGGAAGAAAGCCATAAAAAGATTGTTCAGCCATATCGGGTTTACTAGGTCTTAGAGTTTTTCATTACTTATGAGCACTTTATAAAAATAAGATTTTGCAATTAAAATACCATTTTTCTACTCTTCACTTTAGTGAGTCTAGTTCTTTCAATTATATATTCCTAATCCGACAATATTTTTGTATCTTCCATCTTAAAGACTTAAAAGGATTTGCGAAAATCCAATCCATACGTTTCTCACTTGAAACTAGTGTTTATGACACTAATTGCTTTAAAAACCTCAAATTTTCGCATTCAACAATTTGAAAATACAATAATTTAAATCACATAATTCTCACTAGTAACCGCAATGACATTAACACAAAACACTAGCTAAGTCAAGCAAACTTTGATTTTTAATTTAGATATATTTTCCCCAAATTTGTTGCCCTTCCAAGGTGAAGCGGGACATCTTTAATTCTTTCTTGTAACCTATTTTAAATGAGTTCAGAGGCAAAAGCAGTATGGGACGAGTGTCTGCGTGTCATTGAAGAGCACGTAAATGAACAGAGCTTTTCCACCTGGTTTAAACCTATTAACCCGGTGAGATTGGACGGCTCTGCGTTGACCATTCAGGTTCCCAGTCAATTTTTTTACGAATGGCTAGAAGACAATTATGTGCAAGTGCTCAAACTTGCCATAAAAAACACCTTGGGTCCAAACGGAAAGTTAGAATATGCCGTGGTAGTGGATAGGGGCAATTCCCAGAACCAACCCTATGTCGTAAGCTATCCGCAAGGCAATATCAGCCCCAATAAAAAGAAAAATGCAGACAAGGCTGAACAAGAAAGCCGAAGTCCTTTTGACATGAAGTCACTGGACAGCGATGCCCTTCTTCAGTCCAACTTGAACCCTAATTACACCTTCAATTCTTACATAGAAGGTGACTGTAACCGTTTGGCAAGATCTGCTGGATATGCCGTTGCTACAAAACCAGGAGTTACTTCTTTTAACCCTTTGATGGTCTACGGCGGAGTAGGACTTGGCAAGACTCACTTGATCCAAGCCATTGGTAATGAAATCAAGAACGGCCCCGAAGAAAAGTTTGTGCTTTATGTTTCTTCTGAAAAGTTTGTAAACCAATTCATGGATTCCATCAAAGATGGCAATGTGAAGAGCTTTACAAATTTCTACATGCAAGTAGACGTATTGATTATTGATGACATTCAGTTCCTTGCAGGAAAGGATCGTACCCAAGAGATGTTCTTCCACATCTTCAACCACCTGCACCAAAGTAAGAAGCAGATCATCATGACTTCTGACTGCCCTCCAAAAGACTTAAAGGGACTTGAAGAACGATTACTTTCCCGTTTCAAATGGGGACTGACAGCAGATCTTCATATGCCTGATTTTGAAACCAGAGTAGCCATCATCAAAAGAAAGATGCAATCTGAAGGGATTTATATTCCCGATGATGTAATCGAGTATCTTGCTTATACTGTCGACACCAATATTCGTGAGCTTGAAGGAGTATTGATTTCTTTGATTGCACACGCTTCACTCAACAGGGTGGAAATAGACTTAGGCCTCGCAAAGACGATCATGAAAAACATCGTCAAAGACATCGAAACAGAAGTAGGCATTGACTTTATTCAAAAAACTGTTTCTGACTATTATGGCATCAAACTGGATGACCTAAAAGCCAAAACAAGAAAGAAGGAAATTGTGGTAGCCAGACAAGTCGCCATGTATTTTTCTAAAGAATTTACCAACCATTCATTAAAGTCGATTGGCTATCATTTTGGAGGCAGAGACCACAGTACCGTAATTCATGCTGTACAAACCGTCAACGACCTAATGGAAACGGATACTGCTTTCAGAAATGCCATCAACGAACAAAGAAAAAAATTCAAAATGAGATCATATTAAAAGGGGAAATCAATTCCCCTTTTTTATTGGCCTAACGATTCCTTCCAGTTCCTCCAGAGAAAACCTAAGTTCTGTCTGTCCCATAGCATAAGGACCTATCTCATAACTATTGTAAATCATTACAAAATCCTCTCCTTCATAGCCAATAGCAGCAGGTAAAAAGAATTGTTCATTCTCGTCCAGAAAGAACCTACCATCATCTTTGAGGTTAATTTCTACTTCCACATCATGGTATTCTTTGAACTTTTTCTCAGACAACTCCAAAAGTTCCTGCTTATCCAAGACGAGGTCTTCCTCTTTCAAAAGCTTTTTGTTGATCAAATCAAAATTGAGAAACATTACTGAATGATTGGGATGAGCCCCTCCTGTGAAACTGCTGTTTGAAAAGAAAATAGAAAGCGTCCCATCATCCAACATGCTCACTTCGCTCTCTGTATTATTAAACCACGAGTGGACAGACTCTGGATAATCCCTGCCAAAGTCCACAAAACCATCCAGAAATTTTTCAGCACCTGCCTCAAGGCTATCAACTTGAATCTCCTCCTCTCCCCAAGTAAGGTACATTAACAATTGTTCTTTTATATGAAGATTGATCCAAGAAGTCAGTCCTTCATCCCCATTTTCAAAAATAGGATAAAACATATTTACCTCAGCACAAACACTATCTTCACCAACACAAGCATTTTGAGAAAAATCATCGATTTCATATCTCAAGGATGCTTGCTCTAAAACATGTATCTTTTTTTCTTGACCACTGCTACAAGCCATTACTCCAAAAAATAACAGAGTAAAGCCCAATAAAAATGGTATTTTCTCTACATTCATCACTGCGATTATCATTGTTTTTTTAGAAAGCTCTCAACCAAATTCCTTGCCACAACCAATGGAGAAGAATTACCTTTTTTCACTTCTTCCACCTGTTCTTCCAATCTCTTCTTCACCCTTTTATCTTGATAAAACTGAGCTTCCAAAGCCTGCTGAATATGCGTATAAAACCAACTGACCCGCTGCTCTTCTCTATTTAAATCGAAAAAACCCTGAGCTTTCATCTGATTTTCATAACGTTGAATTAATCCCCATATATCCGAAAGGCCTTTTTGCTCAATGGCAGATACAAGCATCACTTCTGTACTCCAAGGCTTGTTCGGCTTTTTCATTAATTTCACAGTATGTTCAAGCTCCTTTTTTGATATAGTGGCTTCTGAAAGGTGATTTCTATCGGCTTTAGTCACTATGATGGCATCTGCCATTTCCATTATCCCACGCTTTACCCCTTGAAGCTCATCGCCAGAATTAGGCAGAACCAACAGTAAAAAAAAATCAACCATTTCTGTCACCATAATTTCCGATTGCCCTACTCCCACGGTTTCCACCAAAACCACATCATATCCTGCTGCTTCACATAACAATATACTTTCCCTAGTCTTAGCTCCCACTCCTCCCAAAACTTGAGAACTAGGGGAAGGCCTGATAAACACCTCTTCCTTCTTGGACAAGTTTTCCATTCTGGTTTTATCCCCCAATATGCTTCCTTTCGATGCCAGACTACTAGGGTCAATGGTCAATACTGCCACTCGCTTGCCTTTCTCTACCAACAATAAACCAAAATGCTCGATAAATGTACTCTTGCCAACACCAGGCGATCCAGTTATTCCGATCCGAATACTTTTACCCGAATACGAAATGGTTCGATTGATAACTTCATCAGCTAGTTTCTGGTCCTTCTCCAACTTACTTTCTACCAAAGTAATCGCTTTACTCAAAATACTGCGATCTCTGGATAGAAGTCCATCAACATATTCTGAGGCCTTTAATCTATTTTTCGACGCTTGGGACATAAAAAATATTTCTGTGATTTGGTATGCTAATTATTTTCAAAGGGATACTTTCTGAAACTTTCTTCCCCCATTGGCTTCTTTTCAAACTTTCCTACGCAATATTTATCAAAGCGCACATCAAAATAAGGAGGCTCTGACCGTAGCTTTTTAGGGGACTCTTGACTACTCAAAAAGAAAAAAACCTGAGTATTTCCATATTTTGTGTGCGGCATAAGTTCTCCATATTTACTCATTTCCGTCCATAAGGTATCTTCCACTGTTACTGCATAAATTCGCTTAATTGGCCCTGTATTATTCTCATTTCTGTAAAATGCCACTTCTATAAAGTCCATTTTCAAATCTTTCACGCCTGGCTGTGAAATGGTATCACTTACCATCCAAATGACCATGGCCATAACCAATATCCCAATAAAATAAAACAGTCGCTTTGTTTTCATAGTAATCCAAGGTTGTTTAGACCTAAACCATTAATTTAGGGGAAAAATTTCAATATGGGGTTCGAATACATCAAAGCACTGCATATTATCTTCATTGTCACTTGGTTTGCAGGCTTATTTTATATTGTACGACTATTCATCTATCAAACAGAAACCCTGGAAAAATCTCCTGAAGAGCAGAAAATTCTAAAACCTCAACTGGACTTGATGGCTAGGAGATTATGGTTAGGAATCACTTGGCCATCAGCCATCTTAACCTTAATCTTTGGTATATGGACTCTTTCCTATCGTTGGGGATATTTACAAATGGGTTTTATGCATGCCAAGCTTGCTTTTGTTTTTTTGCTATACCTCTATCATTTTGTCTGCCATAAAATTTTTAAAAACCTCCAAGTAGGCAAAACCAAATGGACCTCCACTCAACTAAGGATTTGGAATGAAGCTGCAACAGTTCTGCTATTTGCCATTGTATTCCTAATAGTACTCAAAAACCTCATGGATATGTTATGGGGAGTGGTTGGCTTAGTGGTGTTGAGTGCCCTACTTATGATTGCCATCAAACTGTATAAAAAAAGCCGAACAAGGAACTAATAAAATTATCAAAGCGTAATAAAAATAAAAAAATGCTTAGACACAACCTCATCGTATTTGCCATGCTCTGTTCCGTACTTACCGTATGGAATTGCACCTCAAAACCCCAAGAAGAAGAGGAACTTCCTTATTTGGGCTTCAGTGAAATGGTGGAAATGGAAAAAGAAGTGGATGGAAAAACGGTGATTGATACGGTGTATCACCAAATAGCGGATTTTTCTTTCACCGATCAAGATGGCCATACGATCACCAATGAGGATGTAAATGGCAAAGTATATGTTGCGGACTTCTTTTTCACTACTTGCCCTACTATTTGTCCGATCATGAAAACCCAAATGCTTAGGGTATATGAGAAGTTTAAGGACAACCCCGATTTTCAGATACTTAGTCATTCCATTGACCCAACTTACGACACAGTACAGGTTTTAAAAGATTATTCGGAAAGACTGGGTATAGAGGATGCTTCTACATGGCATTTCCTTACAGGTGACCAGGAAAAAATATTCGAAATTGGCCAAACCAGCTATCTTGCCACAGCCATGAAGGATAAAAACGAACCAGGAGGGTTTCTTCATAGTGGTGCATTTATATTAATCGACAGGAAAGGACATATCAGAGGTGTTTATGACGGAACTGTTAAGGAACAGGTCGACGAACTCATTAAGGACATCCCTAAATTGTTAAACAAGGATGACAAAGGCGTTTAAACTTACCTTTTTTGCCCTACTCTTAGGCCTTCTTAGTAGTTGCAATGATTCGAATAAAAATGGCAATGAGCATTTTTCATTGAATGACATTGAAGACCTAAAAACCAGGCAATACGCTATTGAAGGGCAACTGCTGTATGAGAATTATTGTGCCAATTGTCATCAAAAAGACGGCACAGGCCTAGGTAAATTAATTCCCCCACTCGTAGCTGCAGACTTTCTACTTCATGATGAAGATAGAACCGTTAAAATTATTAGGCATGGGTTAAAAGGGGGAATCACAGTAAATGGAGTGCAGTATAACCAGCCAATGCCCGGAAATCCAAAGCTGACGAATCTTGAAATTGCTGAAATAGCCACTTATGTCTATTGCGTATTCGGAAGAGATGAGAGGCTCATCGATGCAAAAAAAGTGAAACAATATTTAGAAGAATAGTACTCCTATTCTTCTAAATCATCTAGTTGCTTTAAGGCTTCCTTTATGTCTTTATTCACTTTGGTAATTTTGACTTTTTGTTCTTCTAGAACCTTAAACACTTCGTCTTCGGCCATATCATCAAAACTCTTTGGATATTGGTGCATCCAATCAAACATACCATCATATGCATCCCCTAACTGCCCTGCTATCATTCTAAGCTCCTTTACTTTGGAACTTTTTGCAACAGAGTCTTCTCTTTCTAATATTTCAGCTTCCTGTAATAGTCTTTTTTGTGCCGACTTAATTTTCCCCATCTTAGGCATCACTTCATCATGAATAATCATCACCTCTTCAATCATTTTTTCGCGGCTCTTTTTGTCAGATTCGCAAGAAGCCATCATGATAACAACACACAACAAAAGTAACTTATTAGCTTTCAACCACATAGTTTTAAAATCTTTAAATAAGTTTAAATTTGAATAAATAGACATAATTAAACAAATTATATCTTTAAAATATTATATTAATTTTCAATCAACACAATTCACACCCATTCAAAAGCCAACTAAAGCAATCTTGCAAAGTGAGATATCCATATTGAAACATAAGGCCTTAGGAAAACTAATAAATTAATCCACCAACTTATTTTTTTCAAGAAGAGATATACCACAGCCTGATGCCATCCTCTATAATTATATATTTCATGACGAGTAACTTCAGTCCCTATCAAAAAGTGTATTATTGAAGTTAAAAAACTATAAAACTCAACTCTTAGAAACCTTAAGTCGAATGATCGCTTTCGATACAATAGTTATATTTATACCTTAAAGAAATCATACACTTTAACTAAATCAATATTTACTACCTATGAAACCGTTTTGCTTCTCTGTTGACCAAATTACTGAAAGCCCAAAAGCCAGCCTTCACCCTATGGATATAGGACTGATCAGGGGCTATGCAGTTTTTGATTTTTTTAGGACCGTCAATTATACCCCATTATTTTTAGAGGCTTATTTGGACAGATTCATTAAATCTGCTAATAAAGCTCACTTAAATCTTCGGTACGATGCCAAAGAACTTGAAGTAATTATTCTTCAATTGATTAAAAAAAATAATCTTGAACAAGGTGGAATAAGGATGGTGCTATCTGGTGGGGTTTCAGACAACCATTTTTCTCCAGCAAATGGCAGTTTATATATCTTCTGTGAAGAGCTGCTAATGCCTTCCTCAGAAAAATATAACAATGGGGTAAACCTTGTAACGGTAGAATATATCCGACCGATACCCGAAATCAAAACAACAAATTATGCATTACCAGTATTTCTAAGTGCTGATTGGAAAGAGAAAAATGCTGAAGATGTACTTTATCATCATAACGGCCTAATCTCAGAAAGCTCAAGAAGTAATATATTCATGGTCAAAGATGGATTGATCAGCACTCCAAAAAGTAATATTCTCATGGGCATAACCAGAAAAAACATATTGGCTCTTAATGATCAAATCATTGTCACGGACATATCTCTTGAGAAATTGGTGAATGCTGACGAAGTTTTTATGAGCAGCACTACCAAAAGAATCCTTCCCATTACAAGAATTGATGGCAAGCCTATCGGTAAAGGGCAAGTAGGAGTTTATACTAAGGAATTAATGGAAGACTTCAAAGCACTTGAAAACAAAATGGCCCTCATCTAGGAGGGCCATTTTGTTTATCACAATACCAATTCAGCATCCGTTAGGATGTACATTAACTTTTCAGGATCCTTGGCATTAAGTTTAAGCTTTCCTTTCACCCTTACTCTTTTTGAAGTATATTCTATGGGGTCTGTCAGCATAACTTCCATGACTGTTTCTGGGCCACCAGAGCCGCAAAAGAAGCATTCTGCAAGTGGTAAAGATGACAGGATGATATGCTCAGGCTTAAACATTCCCTCAAAGGGAATGATATAGCCATCTGCAAAAACTTCTTTGCCTTCCATTTGCTTCACCTTATCGCTAAAAACCGGTAAGTACAATTCTCCATACTCATCCTCTCCGATTTCATATTTTACTTCAGATAACTCTTTCCAAACACTTTCTTTCTGCTGGGCTTGGGAAATGCCGCATACAGCAATAATAAACAGTGTCAGTAAACTTAATTTCAATCTCATATTATCAGCGCTATTATTTTGTCAGTTGCTTTGCGATATCTGTTCTATAGGCTCCAGAGGCAGGTATAATCGAAGCGACTACACCAACGACCACCGCAAATAAAACGATCCATACCTCTTCTTTTAAAAACACCCAAGGTGTTATACTACTCAATGCTCCTTGTTCTTGACCAATAACCAAAATTGATAAAAAAAGGTGCCCCATCAAAATCCCAACTAAAGCACCAAGACCTGTCAATATAATCCCCTCCAATACGATGTGGAAAAAAAGCTGCTTCTTGGAGGCTCCAATTGTCCTCATTACAGCCAAATCATACTTACGTTCTTTCAACGAATTATAAAGCGCTATAAAAATACTCAAGCCCGCTATAGAAACAATCACAAAAGCCAAACCTTTAATCATTTTAATCCCCACCCCTAAAAGTTCAAAAAGTCTTGAAATTTCGAAAGTTGGGGAAGCTGCTTGAAGAGAACTTCTGCTATTGATAAAGCGAGGCAACTGCACAGCGGCCATTGGGCTTCGGTATTGGATCAATAAAGTCGTTATTTCCCTATCCCCTTCAGTATTTGGAAACCCCTTTGTCGCAACAGGCCTATCCATAGCAGAGTGATCATGCTCATCTTCTTCGTAATGGGTAAACCACACAGACTCTATACTTGTTAAAACCAACTTATCCACCACGCGACCTGATTTTGCCAAAATACCAGTCACCACATAAGCATGATGATCATGCTCATGACTACTGCTTCCAATTCCATGTGATCCCATAAACTTATCTCCAACACCTAGCTGTAGCGCTTTTGCTACATCCTGACCCAAAACTACCTCAAACGGCTTCTGCCAGGCTTTTCCCTTTTCAAACTCCACCTCATACAACTCCAAATAATCATAGTTGGTACCAACTATCCTGTACCCCTCATAGTTATCTCCCAAACTTAATGGGATGGCATTTTTGATCAACCTGTTCCTTGAAACTGCTTTAGCTTCCTTCATGTCAATATTTCCGGTTGGAAAATCAATATGATAGACACTGGATAAAATCAATTGCAATGGACTTCCTTTTGCCCCCACTACCAGATCAATCCCTTTGGCATCCTTATCCATCTGACTTTCAAATTGGTCTTGCACCAACAGCAATACAGCAATAATGGCCAGCCCCAAAGCCAAGAGCAAAATATTAAGCCCAGTATTTAGCGGTTTCGAAATCAAATATTTCCAACTCAGCTTCAGCATATTCATGATACACCTCCCATCAATATATAATTGGAAATATGCTCTTTAACTCTTTGATCATGGGTTACCACTATCAACGCTGACTTCATCCTGCTTGCTTGCTCTTTCAGCATATGGATCACCATTGCTGCATTTTCATCATCCAAGCTTGCCGTAGGCTCATCCGCTAAAATCACTTTGGGATTATTGACCAATGCCCTTGCTATAGAAACCCTTTGAGCTTCCCCTTCACTAAGCGAACTTATTTTAGAATTCTTCTTGTGGGCAATTCCCAAATCATTTAGCATTTTTTCGATTAAGTGCTTTTCACGCTTCTCTGAAAAGTACTGTGCGAGTTGGAGGTTTTCTTCAACCGTAAGTGGAGATAGAATATGTGGCTTTTGGAAAATCACCCCAATATTAGCTCCCCTATATTTATCCAAAGCAGCTCCTTTTAAATCATATATAGATGTGTTGCCAATTTCTACGGTTCCTGATTGTGGTTTTAAAAGTCCTCCCAAAATATTCAACACGGTAGTCTTTCCACTACCTGATTTCCCAAGGATCAATAACTCCTCCCCTTCATCAAGTTTTATATCAGGAATATCAAATTGATGATTTGCATCATATTGGAAACTAATATCCTTCGCTAAAATCATTTGTATAATTATCCTATTGGAATGTTTACAATAAATACGGATCCCTTTCCTGCCTCACTGCTTACATGAATTTCTCCTTTCAACACCTCCACACATTTCTTCACAATAGACAATCCTAGCCCTGAACCTTCTGTGATCCCAACATTCTTCGCCCTGAAAAACCTATCGAAAAGTTGAGATTGTTCTTTGGCAGGAATACCAATACCATCATCCTCAATCGTTGCCTTCATGATTTCATCAGCTACTTCAACCGAAAAATTCACATGTCCATTTTCTTTGGAGTATTTAACTGCATTGGACAAAAGGTTTTCAAAAACCTGATAAAGTAATTCTGTATCTGACTTTATGGTTTTAGGAACATTGTTAAAATGGGTTGAAATGGTCACATTGTTGTCATTATTGGCTTTGACCACATCAAGCACTTCATTAAAGAATGCTGCTGAAAAAAAACGGGAGGGCTTATAATCTATTTTATTGGCATCTGCTTTACCGAAGAATAAAACGGAAGTCAGCAGGCTATTCAAACTCCTGACTGAGTTCTCGATTTTCCTGGAGTGCTTAACCAGTTTTTGCTTCATGGGATGACCTTTCTCCGCATAAATCTGCAAAAGCTGAGCCGAGCTCAAGATAGAAGTAAGTGGAGTTTTAAAACCGTGTGATACATTTTGTACAATCCTGGATTTCAGCTCACCAATCTCTCTTTCTTTTTCCAAAGCCTTCTTCAATTCTTTATTGGCTTCATTGAGATCGGCAGTTCTTTTCCTTACTTTTTCTTCAAGTTCGTTATTTAGTTTTTGAAGCTCTTTCTCCTTTTTGTCCTTGAATATGGCAAGCTCAATCATCATGTTTAACTCACGAATATTGAAAGGCTTGATGACATAAGCACTTGGATTGGTACCCGCTATCTTTTGCAATGTCTCTTCATCCGAACTGGCAGTCAAGTAGACCACAGGGATATCGTACTTTTCATTTATAATCTCAGTGGTCTTGATTCCGTCAAGTTGCCCTCCCAAATTAATATCCATCATCACAAGGTCCACTTGCTGTTCATCCATCAAGTCCAACGCCTCCTCACCTGTCGCAGCTATTCCTAATATTTCATGGTGGTTCTTTTCCAGTGCCTTTTTGAGCAGAAGGGCAGACACATTATCATCTTCCACTATAAGTATTTTCAATGCGAGCATAAATTTTCGTTTATTAGTCTAAAAAGGTGGTTCGTTGTTCAATTTTTCACAATATTAAGAATATTAATTAATTGACGGGCAAAGTCACTACGACTGTTGTTCCTACTTTTTGTTCACTGGTTATTTCAATTGTACCTCCTAACAGTTCAATTAAGTTCTTCGTTATAGATAGACCAAGGCCTGTCCCTTCAAATTTTCTATCATAACCTCCACTTTCCTGCTCAAAAGGCGTATAAATATTAGTAATAAACTCCTTGCTCATTCCAATACCAGTATCCTCTACCCGCAACAATAAATTTTCACTTTCTTTTTTTACACATAATTTAATCAACCCTTCTTCGGAATATTTTATCGCATTGCCTACAATATTATTAACAATCATCTCCAAATACCTTTTATCTACATTCGCAAAGAATGGTTTTGTTTCAAACTTAGCTGTCAAAAGCAAGTTTTTCCTGATGGCCAAGGTTTTAAGTGGAAGTAAAATTTTCGAAAGGAAATCATTTACATTGGTATGCTCATAGAAGACCTCCACCTTGTTGGCTTCGATTTTGGACATATCCAGTATACTATTGATGGTATTGAGAAGTCTTTCACCACTTTCTTTGATGATCTCCAGTTGCGCTATCAGCAAGTGGTTATCAGTATTCTGCAAAATGATATTCTCAGTACTTCCCAAGATCCCATTCAAAGGTGTGCGAATCTCATGGCTCATATTGGACAGAAAGTTGGTCTTGATCCGATTGGCCTCCTCAGCCTTTTCCTTGGCTTCTTTAAGTCCTGCCTCATAAATTTTCTTATCTGTCACGTCTCTAAAGACCAATAATACAATTTCTTCAACTTCATCCTTGGGATTCACTCGAGTAACATAAAGATCTATGTTCTTGTCACCGGAATAAAAAGGCATTAACGCTTCAAAGGAACCTCCTTTCCCCCCACTTTTTTCCAGTAAGGCCACTATTCGGTCTTTGTTTGAATAAAAGTAATTTTCGTCTCTAAATATATCCTTAATGTGACCAACAGCCCCTTCCAAACCTGCCAATTTAGTCAGCGATGGATTTACAGCCATAATATGTCCGTCTAAATTGAGCAAAGCAAACCCATCTCTGGAACTCTCCCAAACATTCCTGAATTGGTCCTCTGCGGTCTTGATAACCTGGTCTTTTTCATCAATGCTTTTTTGGAGAATACCTCTTTCCTTGAACTGGTTGAATAAAATATTTAGCCCAAAGCCAATCATCAAAAACACAAACATGATTAAGCTAATGAACCAAAACTGCATGTAAGTAGGTTTGATAATTGAAAAGTGGCCTGATCGAACTACATCAGATTCAAACTGGCCTCCCAAACTTGCCTTGATGAGCAATCGATAATCTCCGGGAGGAAGGTTGTTGAATTGCAGCTTATTAACCCTTGGATTTTGAATATGCTGCCAATCCGAATGGAACCCTTCCAACATATAGCTAACTGTGAAATTGGTAAGTTCTAAAAAGCTTGTTGCATTAAATTCATACTCAACATTATTATGCTCATATGGAATTCTATCCAAAGTCATGGTGCTGTCTCCCACACCAAGGATATTCATGGAATTGATTGAAACCAAAGGCTTGGCAAATGACGACTCATCCTCTTCAGGAATGAATACCGAAAGGCCATTCTGTGTACCAATCATAATTTTACCGTTATCCCCTTCCACTAAGGCTCCTCTATTGACCTCGCTACCGATAAGTCCGGTATGTTCATCGAAAAATCTCATAGTCCCATTCCCTACTATAGCAACACCATCATCCGTTCCTGCCCATATATTAGAATTTTGATCTTTTAAAATCGCATAAACGGGCCTATCAATATGTTGTCCATTTATTTCTAAAAACTTCAAACTATCACCCTCGTAAACTTTTAGGCCTTCATTTGTTCCAAATATCCTCCTGCCTTCCTTGCCCTCCCAGTCATAACCAACAAAGGCTAGAACAGAGTCATTTTCTAGAACATCCATCTTCTGACTATTGGACTCTCCAAGCATCAAAACCATCTTACCATCTTCCATGAAGTCAATTTTTCTTAACTGCATGACTTCTGAGCCCAAAACTTGATTAAAAAGTGAATCAGTTATATCATATTCAAAAAGGCTTTTGCCTTTCTTGTCAATATCAGACAAAAAGACCTTCTTACCTGCCACTATAAACAAGCTATTTCCCTTAGGAGCCAAATTCATTACAAACGAACTGTCAGGTGCAGCATAAAACTCCAAACTTCCCTTTGACGGATCAAAACGTCCAACGCCTCTCCTTGATGAAGCTATCCAAATAACCCCATTCTTATCCCTATGAAAGCTTGTCACTCTATTTTTTGGCTCACCCGGCTGCCCAACTGCTGTTGATTCTAACAGTACTTTTCCGTTTTTACGAAGTTGGATTCCATTATTAAAGCCATATAAATAATGCCTGTAACCAAGTCTTTCGATAGCTGATACCTCATGCTCCAATAAGCCATCCAATTGGTCGTAATTTTGAAACCTTAAAGTAGGCAAATTGACTGTTCCTCTTACTGTTGCGATCCAAATAATATTCTCCCTATCAACAAAGGCCGAATTGATAAAAAAAGCCTTTAGCTTATCAAAAGTGGTAATTTCAAGTATTTCACCATTATTGGAATTGTACTTGAACAATTGTGAACCAAAAAAATAATAAACTTGACCATTTTTAACTTGCAGTCCATAACGCTTGACACCATCATAAGTCACTTCAGAAAAGCCGGTCGAAATAATCCTTTCAGGAGTTTCAGCAGTCTTCCCGACTGCCAAAAAATCATTTCCTAAAAAATAAAATGAGCTATCTTGTTCATTAAAATGTATAGACCATGGGACATACGGTAAGACCCCTTCACCTATCATTAAAGGAATCAATTCTCTCCCTGTATGCTTTGCCGAATGATTTGAAAATAGAAGATAAAAGTCATCTCCTTTTTCGTCAAAGCAAGCCACACTCTCCAGGCTACCCCACTTATGTAATGGAAAATCATGATAGTCCCATTCGAAAGACTCCACTTTGGAAATAGCAATCACTTCTCCTCTACTAATGATAATACTTTTTTCGTCACCTCTGCCAATAATTGAAATCCTTGTTTTCCCCTCCTTCAATTCCCCTTCCAATGTATAAGGTAACTCAAACCTGCTCCACTTCTCATCAGAGAAATAAAAAACATTCGGCACTCCAATGGTATTGAAAACCCATACTATCCCTTCTTCATCTATCAGAAAATCTACTCCCCTACCAATACTAGACTTCACATTGCCCGGAATCCCATAAGTATTGATCCCGTCGGAATAATAAATTCCCCTTTCAGTAGCAAACCAAACTCTTCCCTTTTTATCTTGGGCAATTGAATAGGCATTCTCGGAAGGCAATTCCAATCCTTTGATTTGCTTGTTCATCTGGAAGGACTGTGAAAACACCATCCGCGCAATGAGGAATGATAAAATAAAAAGGAATCTAGTCTTAGCCATAGTGCAAACCTAAATTAGAAAAAGAATTTGTTCGAGTAAATTAAATTTGACATTGTTTCTCTTTTCTTTTTGTACTAGGCCTTAATCTTTTATTTTTGTATCCGAACTTTAAAAATCGCATCATGAGTGTTTTAGTAAATAAAGATTCTAAAGTAATCGTCCAGGGTTTTACTGGATCTGAAGGTTCTTTCCACGCACAGCAAATGATTGAGTATGGTACTAACTTAGTAGGAGGTGTTACTCCTGGTAAAGGGGGCAGTACTCATTTGGGAAAGCCAGTATTCAATTCAGTAGAAGAGGCTGTAAAAGCAACTGAGGCAGATACATCCATTATATTTGTACCACCAGCTTTTGCTGCTGACGCCATCATGGAAGCTGCTGATGCAGGCATTAAAGTTATCATCGCCATCACTGAAGGCATTCCAGTTAAAGATATGATGGTAGCCAAACCTTATATCAAAGAAAGAGGAGCTACCCTAATTGGCCCTAACTGTCCAGGTGTTATCACCCCTGGAGAAGCTAAGGTAGGAATCATGCCTGGTTTTGTCTTTAAGCACGGAAGAGTTGGTATCGTGTCAAAATCCGGTACATTAACTTATGAGGCAGCCGACCAAATTGCCAAGTCTGGCTTAGGTGTTTCTACTGCCATCGGGATTGGTGGTGACCCAATCATCGGTACATCTACTAAAGAAGCCGTACAATTGTTGATGGAAGACCCTGAAACTGACGCAATCGTAATGATTGGTGAAATTGGTGGCAACTATGAAGCTGAGGCCGCTAGATGGATCAAAGAAGACGGTAATAAAAAACCTGTAGTTGGCTTTATAGCAGGCCAAACTGCACCTCCAGGCCGAAGAATGGGACACGCTGGAGCCATCATAGGTGGAGCTGATGATACAGCTGAAGCTAAGATGAGAATCATGAGAGAAAATGGTATTCACGTAGCAGAATCTCCAGCTGAAATCGGAGACGTGATGGCCAAAGCACTTAATGTAAAAGCTTAAGCCTTGCTTAAAACAAATTCAAATCGCCATCCAATTGAAATTGGATGGCGATTTTGTTTGGCATCATTTCAATATTCAATGTCCCTGAACCAGCCAGTAATACTTATTCTCTCTTTATTAGTGGTCAAAACTTCATGGGGAATTTCCCCACTCAAAAAGACCACTAGCCTTCCTCCTTTGGGATAAACATCCAGTTTTTCTTCTCCCTCTTCCATTGGCAGGTACATCCTCAAAGCGCCTCCATCTTTCTCTGTCCATTCATCATTCAAATAAAGTATTACGGTAACTACCCTATACTTCACATTCTGAAATTGATCAAGGTGCCTTAAATAAAAAGATCCAGGAGGATACATCGCAAAGTGCGCTTCAAAAGACCTTAATCCTAAAAAACAACGCTGGTTAACTGCCCTGCTTAACGCAGACATTAGCTCCCAATATTTTGTCTGCAATAGTGTCAGAGAGGTATGATCCATCCAAAACACCTTATCACTACGAATCTCTGTCTTGACCTTAAAGTTATCGCCCTTACCGACACCAGCCAATCGAAACTGCCCGTGAGAAAGGATATCTTGTTGCTCTTGCAATAATTCCTTTCTAAAGTCGTCTGAAATAAAGTGGTCAGTAATGCACCATCCTTTCTCATACAGTTGGTTTGCTATTAACTCAAACTCGTTTTCCATGCTGGATATTTTAGCGGCAAAAATACGTCAATAATTTTCTAGAAAACCATAATTTTGTACGGAAATATTGAGTAGATAACCACTCAATTAAAATCTTCACTAAGAAACATATAAAATGCTCCTTAAATCCGACGATATTAAAAGAATTGAAATAGATTTCGAATCTGGTGTCATTCCACCTCCATTTAGTCATATTTTTAAGCTTAAGATTAGTTTTGAAAGGGACTTTATCAATACGCAATTTACTGTTCATTACACCGACAGAGAAGAACTATCCGAGGAAGAAATCATTTCGGAAGGCTTTACGCTAGAGGATGACTATGACTTTTTAGGGGAAGTCCCTAAAGTATGGGAGCAGCCATTCAAAACGCTTTACGCAAACACCAAGTGGTCAAACAAGCGAGACTTAGATGAAGACGGTGGAATAAGAATCTTTGCTAAAGATCTTCACGGAAAAATCTCCCGCAGTATCCCTACTAACCAAGATGAATGGCACATGCTGGCACAGGAATTTATCCAAGCAATCTATGAAGTCAATCAAAAAGAAGCGCCCCTGACCATCAGATACCGATCCATAGATAAAGAAACTGTCACAAACTATGTATTAACTGTAAAATTTTCGGTAAGAAAAGTAATAGTTGAAATCAATGACCAGATAACTGAATTAGACTGGGAAGAAAGCCGTAAACTACTGGCTTTCATATACCTTCCTGATTATGACTATGAGGTTGCTTCGGACTCTACACCTAAAAAACGTGGTCAGTACATAGACTGCGGGGATGGACTTTGGCACAAATTTGGCAAAGGTGTAGTTAACCTTGATGAGTCATTTGATGCAATATCAAAAATTCATGAAGGGTTTGAAAACTTAAATCAACTATAAACTTTTACAAATGAAAACTTTAAAATCAGTACTCGGGATAGTATTGAGTACAGCCATCTTATTTGGCTGTGCCGACTGGAGCAATACAGGTAAAGGAGCCGCTATTGGCGGAGGTGCCGGTGGAGCCATCGGTGGTTTAATCGGATCTAAAAAAGGCAATACTGCTGCAGGTGCCGTAATAGGAGCAGCTGTTGGGGGTGCGGCTGGGGCAGCCATAGGTAAATATATGGACAAACAAGCCAAAGAAATGGAAGAGCTTGAGGATGCCAAAGTTGAACGTGTAGGAGAAGGCATCCAACTAACATTTGACTCAGGAATTTTATATGGCTTTGACTCTTATCAGTTAACTCCTGAAGCACAGGAAAACGTGATGAAATTAGCCAAAATCTTGAATGATTACCCTGATACCAATATCATGATCGATGGTCATACTGACAGCAAAGGCAGCGAAGATTATAACCAAGAATTATCTGTTAAAAGAGCTAACTCTGTGGCCAACTATTTAAAAATGCAAGGTATCGATGGAGCTAGATTGACTACGGTAGGGCATGGAGAATCAATGCCCGTTGCGTCAAATGATTCAGATGCTGGAAGAGCGGAAAATCGCAGAGTTGAAGTTGCCATAACAGCCAATGAAGAGCTTGTTGAAAAAGCCGAAAATGGCGAATTGCAAAACATATAAACTCATTATCAACAAAAGAAAAAAGGCTGCCAAAATCAAATTTTGGCAGCCTTTTTTATGAACAAATAATAATTACCTTCCAACCCTAGATTGCATCTCTGGGATCAGCCCCTCATATTTTCTTAGGATTCTCTCCCATTCTTTAAAAGCTTCATCAGTTTTTACAGTTGCTCCATTGGCATTAGAGTACTCGCTAATCAGCTTAACCTTATATTCCAATGGACTTGTATTTCCCAACTTCACAATACACCTAGACCTTACTATTGAACCATTAAAGTTCTGTGCTACCCATGCAGTTCTAAGGTAACCGGTCTCTCTATCTGTTGTCTCGATCACATCAAAATAAGAGGTAATGATCCTCGAAATAAGCTGCCATGATTCAAGCTCATCTTTGGATGGCTTTAAGCTGATGTCTACATTTGCAATATCAGAGCTTGAAGAAGCGGTGAATGCTTCATCTACAGACATTCTAATGTATTCATTTTTACCAGGTTTTGGTTGATTTTTTTGGTCACAGAAAGTACGTTCTTCGATTACAAAACCAACCTTTTCAACGCGAACATTAACACATGTTCCTTTTTCAATTTTCAATTCTACGCTTCCTGTCCCTGCTAATTGGCCATCTACAAAAATATTGGCATCTTGCTCAGAAGTACTGATTTTCATTTTGTGATCAAAGGCATTTACTAACGCTGTAGTCAATACAAGCAATGAAATTAGGGTAAATAATTTTTTCATAAGAAATAAAATTGTTGTTGTTAATTTTCCAAAAACTTAGGACTACCTAAACAAAAAACACTTTTAGATCAAATAGTCCAGAAATATACTGTAATACTACGTAAACAAACAGTACCAAACAATACACCAAAAGTAGTATTTAAAGCAATTCTTATGAAAACACTACCTTTTGAAAGACTAGTTTAAAAAAGTTAAAAATCCCTAAAACAAATAATTAGAAACCAAAAAAAAGTCTTAAAACAAAACAGGATTTCAATTTTATTCAATTTCCTTATTGTAAAAACAAAAAAACCACAGTCGCCTTAAATCAAGTTTGACGCTTAATTTAAAACCAACTGTGGTTATTTTTTATGCGATAAGCTGTTACTTAGCGTAGTTAACAGCTCTCATTTCTCTGATCACAGTAACTTTGATTTGCCCTGGGTATTGCATTTCTTTTTCAATCTTCTGAGAGATGTCAAAAGAAAGCTTTCCAGCTGTAGTATCATCTACATTTTCAGCATCCACCAATACCCTCAACTCACGTCCAGCCTGCATTGCAAAGCACTTATTTACCCCGTCAAAGCTCAATGCTAAATCTTCCAAGTCTTTCAACCTCTTGATATAACTATCCATTATCTCTCTCCTGGCTCCTGGTCTTGAACCAGAAATAGCATCTGATGCTTGAACAATAGGTGAGATCATTGAAGTCATTTCAATCTCATCATGGTGGGCTCCAATGGCATTACAAACCTCTGGATTCTCCTTGTACTTCTTGGCCAATTCCATACCCAAGATAGCGTGTGGCAGTTCAGCCTCCTCGGGATAGACCTTGCCAATATCATGCAGCAGGCCTGCTCTTTTAGCCAACTTGGCATTCAAACCCATCTCTGCAGCCATGGTAGCACAAAGTTTGGCTACTTCTCTGGAGTGCTGTAGTAGGTTCTGACCATAAGAAGACCGGAAACGCATTCTACCAACCATTCTGATCAATTCGGGGTGCAAGCCATGAACCCCAAGATCAATACAGGTTCTTTCACCAATCTCCACAATTTCTTCTTCAATATTCTTCTCTGTCTTGGCCACTACCTCCTCAATCCTGGCAGGGTGAATTCTCCCATCTTGAACCAACCTATGCAACGAAAGTCTTGCAATCTCCCTTCTAACTGGATCAAAACCAGAGATAATGATAGCCTCAGGCGTATCATCCACAACAATCTCAACACCAGTGGCAGACTCCAAAGCACGGATGTTACGACCTTCCCTTCCAATGATCTTTCCTTTGATATCATCGCTTTCTATATTGAAAATAGAAACACAATTTTCAATAGCATGTTCAGTGGCAGTTCTTTGAATGGTATCCAGAACAATCTTTTTCGCTTGTTTGGTAGCGCTAAGTTTTGCTTGGTCCAAAATGTCCTTGATATGGGAAGAAGCCTTGGTATGCGCTTCATCCTTCAGCATTACTACCAACTGGTCTCTGGCTTCTTCTTTTGTTAAGAGGGCTACCTTTTCCAAGTCTGAGATACGCTGGTTGGTTACCCGGTCAAGCTCTTCTTTTTTAACTTGAACTGAATGTAATTGTGCATTGAGATTTTCCTTTTTGCTATCAAGCTCAGCTTCCTTTCGCTTGATCTGTTCCATCTCTTTAGAAAGAATCTGCTCTCTTTGCTTTAGTTTACCTTCATTGGTGATGAGGATATTTTTCTTCTTATTAACCTCCTCTTCAAAGTCGGCCTTTAGTTTCAGGTATTTTTCCTTGGCCTCAAGAATCTTATCCTTTTTAACTGATTCAGCAGTAAGTTCTGCCTCTCTCAAGAGGCTCTTTGCTTTTTCCTGAGCTTCCTGCTCTATTTTGAGGTTGTCTTTCTTCATGAAGAAACCAACCATCAATGCCCCAAGTGCAAGGCCTACTACGCCTGCAATGATAATGTATAATGTTATTCCCATCGGTATTTTAGGTTAATAAAAAGACCTACCGGACGGAAAGATATTGCCCCCGCTTTGCAAACAATAGTTACAATATGGATTTTAATTGGTTGTTAATCGTAGAAAGGGTAGCTGAAATCTGTTCGCTATCTTCAGAGCTCACCTCGTTCGCCTCCATGGCCTCCACCATACAGTCAAATGCTACCATTGCCAACAGGTCTTGCCTGTCATCCAAACCAAATTCTTCTCTATATCTTTTAAGTTTGTCATTGATTAATTTCCCCGCCCGTCTGATTTTCGCTTCATCCTCCGCTTTCACTTTCATAGGGTATTCCCTATCTCCAATTTTAATTTTTATTGAAAGCGTATCCATATTATTCAGACAGGTAAGTAATTATTTTATCAATTTCCTTTATATAATTATTTATTCTATTGCGCAATTCAGCAGACTCTAAATTTTCTACCGGTATGTTGTTTACAATTTTACTAATTTTAATTTGATTTTTAAAATGCTCCAGAGAGACCTCTTTTTCTTGAATTTCCAGTCTCATGCCACCCAATTGATCTCTCAGAGACTGGTTTTCCAGCTCTAGCTGTTCGATCTTTTTGGTGACCCTGTTGGCCAGTTGTTGCAAATTTTGGAGTTCCTCGTGGATCATTTTATCACTTTCTAATCAAAGCCCCTATCTCCTTTTCAAAAGACTTCATCAGCCTGCTCATGGACTGATCAATGATTTTGTCGGTTAACGTCTTGTTATTGTCCTGAAGATAAAAACTTAGCGCATAAGCTTTTTTACCTGCATCAATTTTATCTCCCTGATACACATCAAACACACCAATATGGTTCAAAAGCTTGCCTCCTGCCTTTTCTGCTACTTTTTTAACCGTATCAAAAGAAACCTCTTTATCGATCACCAAAGACAAGTCTCTTCTCACCTCTGGGAATTTCGAAATCTCTTGATATTGCTTTAGACCACTGGCTTTCTTTAGCAAGTAATCCCAACGCAATTCCGCAAAAAACACTTCTTGCTTCACCTCTACCAATTTGGTGATTTTTGATGATAGAACACCCACTTTCCCAATTTCTTTTTCCCCTAGGGTCAGCTTTAAGGCATACTCAAAAGGTGCTTCATGAATGATCTCTACGTTGGGCAAACCAATGTTCAACTTGTCCAAAAGACGCTCCACAATAGTGTAAAGATCAGAAAAACCAACAGGCTTGGAGGGTTCCAACCAGCTTTCTGCCGCCTTATCTCCAGTCAAAAACAAAGACAAGTGTTTTTCTTCTCTGTAACCTTCTTCCTCCCTGAAATAAGCTGTCCCAAATTCAAAGAGTTTCAGGTCTTTTTGCCTCCTATTGATGTTGTGAGCCAATACTTCCAAACCTGTGAACAACAAGGTCTGCCTCATCACCCCTAGGTCTTCACTTAGCTTGTTGTAAATCTCCACATTCTCTTCGACATTCAGGAATCCTGATTTCTCGGCATAAGATGGCTTGGTCAGGGAGTTAGTCATAATCTCATGGAATCCCATTCCTGAAAGTAGTTCGGAAGTCCTGTATTGCAACTTATTGGAGTCTTTTGCAGGATGTTCTGCCAAGAAACCTGCTTCATAAGTTTCGGATAGCAGTACATTTTCAAAGCCATAGATCCTGAGTACTTCTTCAATAATATCAGCCTCCCTGGTCACATCCACCCTGTATGGCTTCACTATCGCTTTGAACCCTTCTTCCGACTCATTAGCAACTTTGATCTCTAAGTTTTCTAAAATCTCCTTCACCATTTCCTTAGGAATATGCTTCCCAATCAATCGATCAATATGAGCATATTTCACATCAATCTCGAAGTCTGAAACTGGGACAGGATACAAGTCCACTACCTCAGAGGTCACCTCACCACCAGCAATTTCTTTGATTAAAATAGCGGCCCTCTTCAAGGCAAATAAAGGCATATTGGGATCAGTACCTCTCTCAAATCGGAAAGAAGCATCTGTTTTAATACCATGAACTTGGCTTCCTTTCCTGATCACATCCGGGGAGAAATAAGCACTCTCAAGAAAGATAGAGGTAGTCTGATCACTTACCCCAGAACCTTTACCTCCAAAAATCCCCGCAATGCATAAGCCATGGTTTTCATCACAAATCATCAATTCTTCACCTGTCAACTTCCTTTCCTTCTCGTCAAGGGTAACAAAAGGAGTATCCTTAGGCAACTTCTTCACTATGATCTTATCATTAGCAACTTGGTCCAAATCAAAGGCATGTAAAGGCTGACCCAAATCATGTAAAATAAAGTTGGTGATATCCACCACATTATTGATTGGTTCCAAGCCCAAAGCTTTCAAGTAATTCTGTAACCAAGAAGGAGAAGACCCAACCTTAATATTGGAAATAGTTAGACCTGCATACCGAGGGCAATCTTTAAAACTCTCCACTTCCACCTCTACAGACCGTGACGTATTATCTACCTTAAACGCACTTACGTCAGGCATAATGACATCTTTTTTCAATAAAGCCTTCAAGTCTCTGGCTACTCCTAAGTGTGACGCAGCGTCAGCCCTGTTTGGTGTCAATCCGATTTCAAGGACATCTCCAACTTCTAGATCGAAATATTCACTTGCAGGTGTACCGTTAGGTAAATCTGTATCCAAAACCATGATTCCATCATGGCTCTGACCTAACCCTAACTCATCTTCGGCACAGATCATCCCTTGAGAAACCTCTCCTCTAATTTTAGCTTTCTTAATCGTAAACGGCTCTCCCCCTTCCGGAGTCAATTCTGCTCCTACAGTAGCAACGACTACTTTTTGGCCTTTATCTACATTAGGAGCTCCACAAACAATAGGCACTATCTCTTCACCGACATCCACCGTAGTGACTTTAAGTCGGTCAGCATTGGGATGAGGAACGCACGTCATGACTTCTCCAATCACCACACCACGAAGCCCACCTGGAATAGACTCAAACCGCTCAACTCCTTCTACTTCAAGACCAGACTGGGTAAGCAACTCAGCTATTTTATCGGTATCTTCATCAAAGGGTATAAAATCTTTTAATCTATTTATAGCAACTTTCATGTATTCAAACTGATTTTATCGAATTAAGGAGCAAATTTAAGATAAATGCCAATGGCAGAAAGCTTATTCCTCGTAATTTTTCTCACCAGCCTCTATTGCGATACTTAAAATATTTTCTTTGGGTGGAATAGGACATGCATAATCAGCGTTATAAGCACAATATGGATTATAGGCTAAATTAAAATCAATGGTAATGGAATTCAGCCCATCCTGCCTCAAATTCAGGTACCTTCCTCCACCATAGGTTAGTCCACCGCTGGTTTCATCTGCAAAAGGCAGAAAGAAATTTTTCTTATCTACCTCATTAACTGGCTGCAGAAGCAACAAGCGCTGAGAGGTGCCAGCAATTTCAAAATCAGCATAACTGTGCTTCAAATACCTTTCTTTTGAACCATCCGTCATGGGAATTTCCAACAACTCCTTGTTTTGAAGCGGCACTATTCGTGCTCGAACACGAAATTTCTCATCAATCGGAAAACAATTCAAAGAATCAAAGGACCTTTTCTGCACAGCAGTAAGAGGTGATTCGTCATTAAATTTCAAGAACTTAAATTGCTTTTCCCGTTCACTCAGCACACTCTCTTGATAACCTGCTGTACTTTCCCCTCCTGTAAACATATAAATAAAGGTTACCAAAACGACCAACCCAACTCCTGCTAATAATAATTGTTTCTGTTTCATTCTATTTTCAAATCATTGCTTCATCGGCAAAGCTAAAATAGCTAACATCAGTGAAAATCAAATGATCAATCACAGGTAGTTCTAGATCCCTGCCTAAATCGACCATTCTCTTGGTCAATATTTCGTCTGCCCGTGATGGTTTTCGGTTTCCTGACGGGTGATTATGTACCAGGATCATTGCAGAGGCTCCATGCTCTAAGCCAAGTTTAAAAATCACTTTGGGGTCTGCCACCGTACCGCTTTTTCCTCCCTTGCTGACAATTTCTTTTCGGATCACAAAATTAGCCCTATTCAGCAATATCACATAAAAACACTCAACTTGTTCATCCAATAGTTCTGCCCGCATCAAATCATAGACATCTTGCGAGCCGGTTATTTTTGGCCTTTTCGGGGCATCCATGGCCTTCCTCCGCCTCCCCAGTTCCAAGGCACTTACAATCGAAATTGCCTTGGCCTCTCCTATACCTTTAAATTTCTGAAGGTCCATTACACTAAGCCTGGCAAGATCTGCCAAATTGTTCCCGGCGCTTGAAAGAATATGCCTTGACAAATCTACAGCACTCATTGACTTCGTTCCTGATCCAATTAAAATGGCAATTAACTCAGCATCTGTCAAAGAGGCCTTACCCTTTAACAATAACTTTTCTCTCGGACGGTCTTCCTCTGCCAAAGCAGAAATTTTTATTGATTGATAGCTTTCCATTGTAAAAAAATAGCTAAAAAACTCTAAACTGATTAAAATAGAAACTTAAAATATTAAAATTCAAGCAATAAAAAAAGCCCTACTGATCACAGCAGGGCTTTCAAAGCTTATTAGGATTGCTTATCCTAGAGCATTAACGAACTTCGCTAAGCTTGATTTCTTGTTGGCAGCGTTATTTTTATGAATGATGTTCTTTTTAGCAAGCTTATCAATCATAGAAGAAACTTTCTTAAATAGCTCTTGCGCCTCAACCTTATCAGTAGTATGTTTCAACTTCTTGATAAAAGTTCTTGTCGTCTTAGCCTGATATTTGTTTCTCAAACGCTTGGCTTCGTTTGCACGAATTCTTTTTAGAGCTGATTTGTGATTTGCCATATCTTATTTTTAACTTAAATTTCTTTATTTCTCCACTTCCCGTTAATAGGAGTGCAAAGTTAATTGTTTTATTTTTAATCACAAAAGGATTAATAAACTAAAGGCTAGAAAGTTTTTGATTTATGCTAAATTTCAAACGATCTAAACCATAACCAACTACAAATGTAAGCAATTCCACTTTCTATTTTTACATAACCTGTAATAATTTTCAACATGAAACGTTTAACACTTTTTATTTTATTCCTCATTATCGATTGTCAGAGTTTCGCCTTTTGGGGATTTTATGCCCACAAAAAGATCAATCAAACCGCTGTGTTTTCACTCCCCTTAGAAATGCTAGGTTTTTACAAAGAAAACATCGCTTTCATTACCGAGAACGCGGTAAATCCAGACAAAAGAAGATATGCAGTAAAAGGCGAAGCTGAAAAACACTACCTAGATGCTGACGTCTTTGGAGACAGTGCTGTGTATAAACTCCCTAGGTATTGGGATGATGCTATAGCTAAATTTGGAGAGGATAGCTTAAGAAAATATGGAATTGCTCCATGGAATATTTATTTCGTAAAGGCACAGTTAACTAAAGCTTTCCAAGAAAAAAATGTAACTTCCATACTTCGTCTTTCAGCGGACCTTGGCCATTACCTTGGTGACATTAATGTCCCTCTCCACACTACTGAAAATTATAATGGACAACTTACAGGACAAGACGGCATCCATGGATTCTGGGAAAGCCGAATTCCTGAATTGATAGCTGAAGATTTTGATCTATTTGTTGGTCAGGCAGAATACATTCCCAATACCCAGCTTGCCGCTTGGGAAGCAATCATTCAATCGCACCAAGCCGTTGACAGCGTTTTGCAGTTTGAAAAAGAACTAAGCCAAAAATTTCGGAAAGATAAAAAGTATAGCTTTGAAGAACGAGGAAACATCAATACCAAAGTTTATTCGAAAGCTTTCACCACCGAGTATAACCTGATGCTTTCAGGACAAGTGGAGCGCCAAATGAAAAAATCGATCAAAATGGTAGCCGACTTTTGGTTCACCTGCTGGGTGGATGCAGGACAGCCTGGCCTCACCCTGTTCACTAAACAAAAAATCAAACCTGATCCTTCAGTGGACACCACCAAAATCGATACAAAACTAAAAACTAGAACCCACGAATACTAAAAAAGCCGCCTTTTGAAGAGGCGGCCATATCTTTTCTTACATATTCTTTTGATTGGCTTAGGCCGACTTAAGATAACACTTTATGCTATTAGCGATCCTGGTAAAAGTATCCCTAAACACTTCTTCATTCTCCTCCAATAACGTCACCCTAAAACCTCTTAAATTGGAGCAAAAAGAACTGACAGGCACCACACATATCCCTTCTGCAGCCAAAAGATTATAGACAAAACGCTTATCATGGGGCATGTCATCTTCCCTTAACCACTGATCCAAATACCCTTTCACTTGTAAGTCCTCTACAGGAAGAAATTGTCTCTCATTTAACATGCTTTCATCAAAGACAATGGTATTGTAAAAGGCTCCCTTTGTTTTATTGAACTTAATTCCCGGAACTCCAGACAGCACTTCCTCCATGATCTTGCTCCTTTTACCAATCCGATCATTAGCTTCCCTTCTATAAGGTGCGTATTCAGGATGACTCATCACCTTAGGAATAGCTAGCTGAGGAAGCATCGTAGAACAAACCTCAATCATCTTCGCATTCTCCAAGGTAGTACAAAGTTTATTGAATTCCTCTGAAGCATCTTTATTATAAAACTCCATCCAACCACACCTAGAGCCCGGCCAAGGAAATTCTTTGGAAATCCCCTTCAATGATATCCCAGGAAGATCACCTATGACTTCTGACAAAGAAATCGCGTCATAGCCATTGTAAGTAATGTTTTGATAAATTTCATCAGCTATCAAAAGTAAATTAAACTCCCTGGCTATGGCGACAAATTTCTCCAACACCTCTTTTGGATAGACCATGCCCGTTGGATTATCCGGATTGATAATCAATAAACCTACAATGTTAGGGTTGTATTTGACTTTATTGTATAAGTCATCCATGTCGGGATACCAATTGTTATCCGGGTCCAGCTTATAGGTTATCGGAAAGGAATTGGCATGCGCTGCCTCTGCAGAGCTATGGGTAGAATAAGCAGGTGAAGGACCGATAATTCGGGCCGTTGGAATCAAAAACTGATAAAGTTTGGCAATAGCATCCCCCAAACCATTAAAAAACAAAATATCCTCTGCAGTAATCTGGACACCATTTCTTTGGTTGTTCAATCCTGCCAAAAACTCTCTTGTTTGCAACATTCCCTTAGAGTCAGCATATCCGTAGGTTTTGTCTTCACTGACCAATCCCATTACAATTTCCTTCATCCACGCGGGAATAGTATTGCTCTTTTGGATAGGGTCTCCAATATTTTCCCAAGTGATCTTATGGCCCAAACGCTCGATCACTTTTGCCTTCTTGACTATGCCCCTGATCTCATAATTCAATTCATCAGCACCTGGAGCAAGCAAAATCTGTCTGATCATATCAATACCAATAATGCAATTCTAAAATTCCCGCCAAAGGTAGGGAAAATAAATCCCCCTACCTTATTTTGGAACCAATAAAATTTGGTATTTCAGACCAGTCACCAACTTTTAGTCAAATGACCTACTTCAGTTTTTTATATTTAATCCTTTTAGGAGTTACATCTCCCAATCGCTTCTTCTTGTTCTCCTCATAATCAGAGAAGTTCCCTTCAAACCAATACACTTGTGAATCCCCTTCAAAAGCCAAAATATGGGTACATATCCTATCCAAAAACCACCTATCGTGGGAGATCACCACTGCACAGCCGCCAAAGTTCTCTAAAGCTTCTTCTAAAGACCTCAGTGTATTTACATCCAAGTCATTGGTTGGTTCATCCAACAGCAGCAAATTACCATTTTCTTTCAAAGTAAGCGCCAAGTGAACCCTGTTTCGTTCCCCTCCAGAAAGTACACCAACTTTCTTTTCCTGATCGGAGCCAGAAAAGTTAAACTTGCTCACATAAGCCCGTGCGTTCATTTCGCGATTTCCCAGCTTAATGTTCTCATTGCCTTCAGAAATAGTCTGGTAGACTGACTTTTGGGCATCAAGCATATCATGCTCTTGGTCGACATAGGCCAACTGAACAGTTTCACCCACTTCAAAACTTCCGGAGTCAGGCGTCTCATTACCAGTGATCAGCTTAAATAAAGTTGATTTACCCGCACCATTTGGACCAATAATCCCAACTATGCCCCCCTGAGGAAGTGCAAAACTTAAGTCTTCAAACAATAATTTATCTCCAAAAGACTTGGAAACACCATTAACTTCAATCACTTTCGCTCCCAACCTTGGCCCTGGTGGAATATAAAGCTCAAGCTTGGCTTCCCTCTCTCTCGCTTCTTCCCCCACCAATTTGTCATAAGCATTCAAACGCGCCTTGCCTTTAGCCTGCTTGGCTTTTGGTGTCATCTTTATCCACTCCAGCTCTCTTTCAAGAGTTTTTTGTCTTTTGGATTCTGTTTTCTCTTCTTGGGCAAGTCGTTTTTGTTTCTGGTCCAACCAGCTGCTATAGTTTCCTTTCCAAGGAATCCCTTCACCTCGATCCAGCTCCAATATCCATCCTGCTACATTGTCCAGAAAATACCTATCGTGGGTTACTGCTATTACCGTTCCTTTATATTGCTTCAAATGCTGTTCAAGCCACAAAACAGATTCAGCATCCAAGTGGTTGGTAGGTTCATCCAGTAAAAGCACATCAGGCTCCTGCAACAATAATCTACAAAGTGCCACCCTTCGTTTTTCGCCACCTGACAAATTACCCACAATAGCTTCACTTGGTGGCAGCCTAAGGGCATCCATTGCTTTATCCAGAACCACATCAAGTTCCCAAGCATTGGCTGCATCCAGCTTTTCCTGTACCTCTCCTTGCCTTTCAATCAAGTCATTCATCGCATCAGGATCCTCCATTACAGCAGGATCCATAAATTTCTCATTTATCTCTTCGAAATCCTTCAGCAATTGAACTGTTTCGGCAACAGCCTCCTCTACGACTTCTTTTACTGTCTTCTCTGGATCCAACTGCGGCTCTTGCTCCAGCATCCCAACAGAGTATCCAGGCGACCAAACCACTTCACCTTGATACTCCGTGTCCATACCAGCAATGATCTTCAACAACGAGCTTTTCCCGGAACCATTAAGCCCTAGCACCCCTATTTTGGCTCCATAAAAAAAAGACAAATAAATATCTTTCAATACTTTCTTCTGTGGTGGGTAAATTTTAGACACCCCAGCCATTGAAAATATAATTTTCTCGTCACTCATATTTTTTGTATTTACCTAATGGTTATATTTATAGAAAGAACAAATATGGCAAATAATCGCCTTTCTTAGGATAAATGCATCTTAATTAATTAATTTGCAGAAAACAAGAATTAGCCGACTTACCACCAACCTATTGAATCGAGATGGAGCATCCATATGGATACATTAAAGAAGACAAAGTTTATTTAAAAGGTTTTTTAAATCAGGAAGATAGAGTGATCGGAGAAGTAAAAGAGAGCGAAGCTTCCACCATCAAATATTTTGAAGAACGATTTGAACAGGCCAAGAAGAAAGTAACTGACCTCAAGCAAGACATAGAAGACAACCAAAACAAAGGTTCTTTTTTAATGAAGCTTATTCACTTGAGAGATGCATTGATGCAATATGACGCACTCGGTGACTTTGTACCTCTAATAGAGGAACTGGACAAACTTGAGGAATACCTCAATGACATTATCCAAACAAACAGGGCAAGAAACCTGGAAATTAAAAAAGGACTTATCCTGGAAGCGGAAGAACTCAAGAACGACACTGATTGGAAAGAGACTTCCGAAAAGTTCAAGGATTTAAAATTAAGGTGGATAAAGACCGGTCCAGTTCCACCTGAATTGAAAGATGAAATCGAAGGAGCTTTTCAGTCTGCTACAGATACTTTTTTTGAAAACAGGAAAAACTATTTTGAAGGCCTAGCCCTGCAAGCGGATGAAAACATAAAAGTTTACGAGCATCTGGTCCAACAGGCCCGTGACGCTTTTAATATGCAAGATGCCCGACAGGCCTTTGAGATCAGTAAGAAAATCCAAAAACAATGGAAAGAGTCTGGAAAAGTGCCTGCAGAAAGAAGACAGCCACTTTGGGATGAATTTTCGAAATTGAACAACAGGATATTCAGCCGATATAAAAGGACCGTCCAACAAAATAAATCAAGGCCTCCAATGCTCCGCCCTTATGAAATTGTAAAAAAACTGGAGCAATTGGCTGACAATATGAGAACACTCTCTCTAGGTGCAACAACGCCTGAGAAGCTCTCAAAAGCCAAACGTCTGCAGGCGGAATGGAAAACATTACCTCCCAAAAAACCTAGAGAAGCACAACAATACTCTCGCTTGTTCGTCTTCTTTACTGATATTGTATTTGAGAAATCTTTCTTGCACAAACTGGCAAGGTCCAAGTTTGACAACTTCCACGACATGGAAGAGCATGAACAAAATCAGGTGAAAATCAATATCATGAAAGACCTGATCGTAAGAGATGAAAAGGAACTCAGTACAGTTAAAGAAAACTCAGAGAAATTCCGTTCTCATGAGAGCGATTTCGAAACAATTTTATATAGAAAAATAGGTGCTTATAAAAGGAAGCTTGAAGTAAAAAATCATATTTTGAAGGAACTTTCAAACAAATAATTGGTTAGAGTTTTAAAACTTAAAAGATTTTATATTTTTGCTTTCCCGTGCACAACGGAAAAACTTAAAATGTTGACACTATGTATTGGACTTTAGAACTAGCATCTTACTTAGAAGATGCGCCGTGGCCAGCTACTAAAGACGAATTGATCGATTACGCTATTCGTACAGGTACACCTCTTGAGGTGGTTGAAAATCTCCAAGAATTGGAAGATGATGGAGAACCTTATGAAAACATCGAAGAGATTTGGCCAGATTATCCAACAAAAGATGACTTCTTCTTCAATGAAGATGAATATTAAAAAGAGCCCTTTATCAAGGGCTCTTTTTGCTTTAAACTCCCAGTACTGACTTTAGCTTATTCATACCTGATCTACTCACAGGAATCACCTCATCCCCTCTCAACCGGACAATGTGTCCATCTTTTTCATAGGGTTCGATTCTTGATATTTCAGAAACCTTTACAAGGTAAGACCGATGTACTCGGACAAATAATTTCGGATCCAAAACTGACTCAAAAAACTTTAATGTCTTGTTTTTCAAAAACTTTTGGTTTGACAAATAGATATTAACATAGTCATCATTGGCTTCAAAATATTTGACTTCCTGAACAGGAACAACCTTAATCTCTCCCTTTTCTTTCAACACTATTCGACTGGCAAATTCTTCTCCCATCGGATGATGGCTGGACAACAAATTATCAATTTCTGAACCTGCTCCATGCTGAAGAAACTTGCCTATAGCTTGGGCAAAACGATCTTTGGAGTAGGGTTTCAAGAGGTAATCTATGGCATGAGCATCAAATGCTTTCATAGCATAAGCATCAAACGCCGTAGTAAAAATGACACCTGGAGGCTTATCTAAGAGTTCCAACATTTCAAAACCGCTAATCTTTGGCATTTGAACATCCAGAAAAATCAAGTCAGGACCAAATTCTTGAATAGCCTTTAATCCTTGAAAACCATCTAAACAAACTTTAACAACCTCAAAGTTAGGATAATCTTCTAAATACTCTTCAACAAGCTGCCCTGCTAATGGTTCATCATCAATTATTATGGTTTTGATCATAGGTAACTGGAATTCTTAAACTAACTCTAAATAAATCATCATATTTACTTACACTAAGTAAATCATTTCTTCCAAACAAAAGGTAAACTCTCCTTTTAACGGACTCCAGACCAAAGCCTTCTCCTTTTTCATTCACTGCATTGGGATCGTATGGATTGGAAATCTCTACTTCTAAATATCCTTTCACTTTAGCCACATGTACTTGGATCATGACTCCGTCCAACTGCCCGTATACACCGTGTTTCACGGCATTTTCTAACAAAGGCTGAATCAAAAGCGGTGGGACCATCAATGGGCAAGCCTCCTCCTCCACTTCAAACTCTACTTCCAGCCGATGACCAAACCTAACCTTCTCAATTTTCAAAAATAGCTTAAGGTAATTGGTTTCTTCTTCTACCGTGACCCATTCCATATCATTTTTCCGAATGGTTCCTCGCAGAAACTCAGAAAGCTGCAAAATCATTTCCCGAGCTTGTTCTGGCTCTCTCTTGACCAAGGCATTCACTGAATTCAAGCTATTAAACAGAAAGTGTGGCTGCAATTGCTGACGCAAGTGGTACAGTTCTGCTTCTTTGGACAGCCGCTCCATTGCCTCGGATCGTTTTCTAACTTCCAATTGATCTTCAAGCTGTCCTCCTACAACCAAAATTGCAGTATACATTCCCAATACAATCAAAACGATCACAGCCCTGATAACTAAGGAATCATTTAGAAAATCAAGATAGGCCAAATCAATTTTGATAAAGTATTTAAGCAACATGCTCGCCGCAAAGACCACAAAAACATCAAGTAACAATGGAAGCCCAATCAACAGCCAAGTATTACTTTTTTGAGGCTGGTAAAACCTAAAGATATTTTCAAGGAGCATCACCCCTCCAAATGCCAAACCAGTAAAAACAATACTATCTAAAAAACTGGTCTTTAAATCCCAGCCATAATATGTTATCAAATAGGCTATACCGACAATCACCAGGAATACAAAAATCAAAATTTTGAGCCATCCCTGATCTGAGGTTTTCAATAGCCTAGTTATCATACTTTGCTTTACTTAAAAGGATTTTACTTCAAGACCACCAAACAGCACTGTTCCATTGATGACCAAGACCTTCCCTGTTTCTTCACCAGACTTAGGGTACATTCGTTTGTCTTCGACTCCGGCAAAAATATTTGTCACTCCCATTTTTAATTCCCAATGAGGTGGCATCAATAATTTAACTCCACCAAAAGCCACTTCGACATTCAAAACAGCATTCTCAGCCAAGTCAGCTTGGGTAAGGTCGATTTCTGTACCTCCAAAAAAAGCGGATACTTTGCCCCCTTTAAAGTTTTTAGACATCACCCTCTTTTGGATACCACAAAACAAGGCCTGTGAATTAACCATATCCTTTTGTTCTGTTTGGAATTCTGCAGAGTCCGCATGCCCAAAACTTGTATCTGACATAAATGTTTCACCTTTCCCTGTACTCTTCCCTTCTTCATAAGTCCCTGAGGAAGTTCCTCCTGAAAACCCACTCCAATTACTAAAATCCTGAAACTTATTCTGCTTTTTGGTAACCAACAGGAAGATCCCTAGAATAATTAAGCCAATCGGTATCAGGTAAGGCTCAATACCAAACGGAATATTCAACTCATTTTTAATAAGGAAAAATCCTCCAAAAATCAGCATGAAAGCTCCAAAACCACTTTGGAAATTATGCTTGGCCAAAGAAATAACACCAATGGCCACAAAAATCATTGGCCAGGAGAATATCCAGTCCGGAATAAAAATATTCATCTTACGAAGCAGCAAGAACAAGCCTATTGCCAGCACAATCAAACCGGTAGTTACCCTACCTCCATCTCCATTTCCGTATTTTCTTTTCATAGCATTATAGTTTAGCAGATTGTCAACACAACAACCATAAACCAAAACTACTTCAACTTATGAAATTTTCAGAAACCAATTAGGTCATCCTACTCAAAAAATCGGTAAACTGACAAATTTAATCGGTAAAAATCAGGTCTTGCTTTTTTGTAGCAGAAACTCAGCATAATCCATATCCTCAGGTGTGGTAATTTTAATGTTCTCCGCATTGCCTGCTATCAGGCTTACTTGCCAGCCCTGATGCTCATAGACTGTTGCATCATCTGTAAAATGATGAAGTTCAGTTACATTAAAAGCTTGTCTAATTTTACCTAAATCAAAAGTCTGGGGTGTTTGGACCAACCTAAAATATTGCCGCTCCTGGTAAAAAGACCTGTTCTCATCGGTCAGCTTTCTGATGGAGTCTTTTAGTGGCACTACAGCAATACCACTTCCGGTCCGTTCTGCTTCTTCAAAACTTTTCCCAATAACCTCTTTACTCACAAAGGGCCTCACCCCATCATGAATAGCCACCAAGCCTTCGTCCCAATCAATCGCCCCTAATCCATTCTTCACCGACTGGAACCTGGATTTACCTCCTGCCACCACTTGATGAGGCACTTGAAAACCAAACTTATCTTTAAGCTCTTCCCAAAATGAAAAATCATTTTCAGGGATAACCAGAATTAAGTCAAGAGATTGATCAAACTTGTGAAATATTTCCAAAGTATGCATTAAAACAGGCTTATCACCTATTTCCAAATACTGCTTCGGTATTGGCGTCCCCATTCTGGTGCCCCTTCCCCCTGCTACAATTATCGCTGCTCTGTTCATAAAACTCGTTTAGCTTGACGCTGCAAAAGTAGGTATTATAAAAGAAGATTATATATTGGTAATATTATCCTTAGGTAAAAATATTTCAATAAAAAAGGCTCTTAGTAGAGCCTTTTTTATTATATGATTAACATTGCATCCCCGTAAGAGAAGAACTTGTACTTTTCTTTAACCGCTTCCTGATAAGCCTTCATAATCAAATCGTAACCTCCAAATGCTGCGGTGGTCATCAACAAAGTTGACTCGGGCATATGGAAATTAGTGATCAAAGCATTGGCGATCTTAAAGTCATATGGCGGGATGATGAACTTATCCGTCCATCCGCTGGAAGCCTTCAATCTATTATTAGCAGTTACTGAAGATTCAACCGTTTTCAATGAGGTGGTACCTACAGAAACAACCCTTTTCTTATTGTCCAAAGCTTTATTAACCAATTCAACGGTAGGTTCAGGAATATCATAATTCTCAGAATCCATTTTGTGCTTCGTCAAATCTTCTACATCCACCTGACGGAAAGTTCCTAAGCCAATATGAAGCGTAATAGGACTTACCTCCACTCCTTTGATTTCAAGTCTTTTTAATAAATGAGGAGTAAAGTGCAAACCTGCAGTAGGGGCAGCCACAGCACCAACATGCTCTGCATATATCGTCTGATAGCGCGCTCTATCCTCTTCTTCCACTTTTCGCTCAATGTATTCTTTCAATATCGGAGTCTCACCAAGTGCATCAATGGTTTTGTAGAATTCCTCATCAGTTCCATCAAACAAAAACCTTATGGTTCTACCTCGGGAAGTAGTATTATCAATTACTTCAGCCACCAAATCACTATCTCCAAAATAAAGCTTATTGCCTACTCTGATTTTTCTCGCTGGATCTACCAAAACATCCCAAAGCCTTAGTTCTTGATTAAGCTCTCTTAATAAGAAAACTTCGATTTTGGCTCCGGTTTTCTCCTTGTTACCATATAACCTAGCGGGAAAAACTTTGGTGTTATTCGTCACAAAAACATCTCCTTCATCAAAATATTCAATAATGTCCTTGAAAATCCTGTGCTCTATTTCACCAGTGTCTTTGTGGACTACCATCAACCGAGATTCATCACGGTTTTCAGAAGGATATAAAGAAATGAGTTTTTTAGGAACTTCGAATTTGAAATCTGATAATTTCATATATAATTTTATAGAAATATGATTGAATATTTTGATTTACGATATGGTCGTAAAAACTGCAAAGTTAATAAGAATTATAGCTAAAACTACCTATATTGTCAATAGTTTTTAAACAAAATTTATCTGGTGATTATTTTCAGACTTATTTGGGAGAGTTTTAGGTTTGCCCTTCAGGCCCTAAAATCTAATCTGACACGTACCATCCTGTCCCTGCTTGGCGTGACCATAGGTATATTCGCCATCATTGCGGTTTTCACATTAGTGGACTCTTTGGAGAAAAATATTAAATCAAGCTTTTCTTTCCTGGGAACTAATGTAGTCCGAGTTGACCGGTTTCCTTTTGCTGCAGGAGGAGGAGAATATCCTTGGTGGAAATATTTCAGAAGACCTCCTGGAAATTATAACGAATTTTTGTTTTTGAAGGAGCGCATGAAAAATGCAGAAGCCATTACCATTTCCGCTTCAGCCAATACCACCATTAAAAGAGGCAGCAGTTCATTTGGGGGAGCCAATCTTCAGGGAGTGGTTTTCAATCATAAAGAAGTGTATGATATACCTGTAGTTGAAGGTAGATTTTTTACTGAATTGGAAATTTCCGCAGCAAGAAATGTCACCGTTATAGGCGCAAAGATCGCTCAAACACTCTTCCAAGGGGATGACAACATTATTGGCAAAGAAATAAAAATCAAAGGGCAAAAGTTTATTGTCATTGGCCTTCTAGAAGAAGAGGGAGAAGGACTGTTTGATATGCCTTCCAAAGATGACGCTTGTCTCATTCCATTTGGCACATTTGGCAAGATGTATTACATGGGCAGATGGGGAGTAGAACCTACCATTGCTGCCAAAGGCTATGATGATGATAAAAACCTGGTCGCCTTAGAAAATGAAATGACGGGATTATTAAGGGCAAAACGTGGCCTAAAACCTATAGAAGAAGACAACTTTGCCTTAAACAAATCGGAGTTTATTCAAAATGCCATTGGAGCGATTTTCGATGTGATCAGTATTGCTGGGGCTGTCATTGGCGGATTTTCCATTCTGGTAGGAGGATTCGGTATCGCCAATATCATGTTTGTATCAGTAAGGGAACGAACCAATATCATTGGAATCCAAAAATCCCTTGGAGCAAAAAATTATTTCATTTTACTACAATTTCTCTTTGAGTCTACCTTCCTAAGTCTTTTTGGTGGATTAGCCGGTTTGCTACTGGTTTTCGCCATAACATTTATACCTCTTGGGGCATTGGAAGTGTTTTTATCGGCCAAAAACATCATTTTAGGGCTTGTCCTAAGCTCTACAATAGGAATGCTTTCCGGCTCGATCCCTGCGGGGATGGCTGCCAGAATGGATCCGGTTGAAGCTATAAGAAGTAATTAAGCACAAAAAAGGGAAGTCATTGTATGCCTTCCCTTTTAGTTTTTCATTTAAACTTTGATTAGTCTTTAGCTACTTCCTCTACCACACCGTTCAGACCAGATTTGGCTTTGATCTTGTTCTCGAGTTCTTCCATCAATTCTGGATTATCCAACAACAAGTTTTTAACGGCATCTCTACCTTGTCCTAATTTATTGCCTTCGTAAGAGAACCAAGACCCTGCCTTTTTGATAATATCAAACTCAACGCCCAAATCAATGATTTCTCCAACTTTGGAAATCCCTTGACCGTACATAATGTCAAATTCAACCACTTTAAAAGGAGGTGCTACTTTGTTCTTTACCACCTTCACCTTGGTACGGTTACCTAGGATATTATCAGCACTTTCTTTGATTTGACCAATTCTTCTGATATCCAACCTCACTGATGCATAAAATTTCAGGGCATTACCACCAGTAGTCGTTTCAGGGCTTCCGAACATTACTCCAATCTTATCCCTTAACTGGTTAATAAAGATACATGCGCATCCCGTTTTGTTGATCGCACCTGTCAGCTTTCTGAGGGCCTGAGACATCAACCTTGCCTGAAGTCCCATTTTACTATCTCCCATTTCTCCTTCCAACTCCCCTTTTGGCACCAATGCCGCAACAGAGTCGATAACAATAATATCTATCGCTCCAGAACGAATCAAATGTTCGGCTATCTCCAAAGCTTGCTCACCATTATCAGGCTGGGAAATCAATAAGTTTTCTGTATCAATGCCCAGCTTTTCTGCATAAATCTTATCAAAAGCGTGTTCGGCATCGATGATAGCAGCCAAGCCGCCTTTTTTCTGAGCTTCAGCAATGCAGTGCATGGCCAAGGTAGTCTTACCAGAAGACTCAGGACCATAAACCTCAATGATCCTTCCTTTTGGAATACCACCTACTCCCAAAGCCAGGTCAAGGCCCAAAGAACCTGTCGAAATTGAAGGAATATCTATAACGGTATTGTCACTCAGCTTCATAACAGTCCCTTTTCCATAAGTCTTTTCCAACTTATCAATGGTTAGCTGAAGTGCTTTTAATTTTTCAGTATTTTCGCTCATAAATCAATAGGTAGAAACTTGGTAAGTAAATATTATGTGAAAGTAAACATTCGCATCCTGAATATCAACTTTAGCTACAACCATTGTTTTATAATGTCGTTTTATTAATTTAGGAATTTGTATTAATAGGTCACTGTCAGTTTGGTATAACTTTTGAACACGGATTCTCAAAGTAACATCCATTATATGTCCTTTCCAATAAGATTATTTTTCATTTTCAACCTTCTCTCTTTTGCCTGTTCAGCGCAGCTAATGGCCCAAACGGAAAGTAAACCCTACAAAAAAGGGGAAGAACTTACTTTTAAAGTAAAGTACCTTTTTTTTAATGCAGCAGAAGCCAAAATGGTCATTGACAATGAAATCCATCAAATCAATGATCGGCCTGCTTATAAAATAGATGTCTATGGAAAAACACTAAGCATCTTCAGCATTTTTAAAGTAAAAGACAACTGGGGCACTTTGATGGATACTGCCCAAAACATCCCATATCGTTCTTACAGACACATTGAGGAAGGAGGCTATAGAAAACACGAAATCATCGATTTTAACCATGAAGAAAAAACCGCTACGGTCAAACTTTATGATAAGGAAAATCGAAAATTAACAAAAACCACTGAACATGATATCTCTCCAGAAATCCAAGATATAGTCAGTGGTTTTTATTACATGCGTCACTTGGATTTGGAGAAACTGAACAAAGGAGACGTCATTTCCATAAAAGGCTTCTTTGACGAAAAAACATATAACTTAAAGTTAATATTTGAAGGAAAAGATAAAATTTCCACAAAGCTGGGGAATTTTGAAACTTTTGTAGTCTCTCCAATTATGCCAAGCAACAAACTTTTCAGTGGAGAAAATCCAATCAAAATGTGGATTACGGATGATAGAAACCGAATTCCGGTAAAAATAGAAGCAGACCTGGTCGTGGGAGCACTTAACATGGAAATCACAGAAGCCAAAAATTTACGAAACAAATAATTAATCTATTGTTAACATTAATTTAACAAATATATCGATTAGCAAAATTTTATATGGAAGATACCTGCTTTTTTAAATCATGAAGCTATTTCTTTTCATAGTTTTTCTAAATTAGCGGTGTTTTTAAGCAATCAACAAACTGGCAAAGTCAAATGAGTGACAAACCAAAAATTAAAGTTCTGGTAGTAGATGACGAACCAGATATTATTGAAATCTTAACCTATAATCTTGAAAAAGAGGGTTATGAAGTAGCTTCTGCTAGTGATGGTATCAAAGCTGTACAAACTGCCACTAAGTTTAAGCCTGATGTCATCCTATTGGACATCATGATGCCTAATCAAGACGGTGTAGAAACCTGCCGGCAAATCCGGGACTTGGAAGAGCTCAAAAACACGTTTGTAATATTCCTTACCGCAAGATCGGAAGAATATTCAGAGGTGGCAGCTTTTGATGTGGGGGCTGACGACTATATCACCAAACCTATCAAACCACGAGCTTTGGTAAGTAGAATCTCCGCCTTATTTAGAAGAGAGTCCAAAAAAGAGCAAGAAGTCTCCCAAATCAAAATCAAAGACCTTACTATCGATAGAAGTAGTTTTACTATAGATAAAGGAGGCAAGACCATCACCCTTCCAAAGAAAGAGTTTGAGCTATTGTATTTCTTGGCAAAAAACCCTAACATGGTATTCAGCCGGGATGAATTGCTTCAGAATATCTGGGGAGCAGATGTATTTGTTTTGGCCAGAACAGTAGATGTTCACATCAGAAAAGTGCGAGAAAAAATAGGAGAAAACTATATTACTACTGTAAAAGGCGTAGGATATAAGTTTGACAATAACTAAAGTATGCTTACAACTTCCAGGGGAATCTCCCTAGTATTGGCTTTTGCTATATCTGCCCTTACTGTCGCATTCCTCTCCTTATTAGATGATGCGACCCCAATGCTACTTACTGTGGCCTGGGGTCTTACGCTTGCCATTTCCTATATCCTTATTAACATCACCCTAGAGTTTCTAATTTTTAAGGAAATCAGCAATATTTATTCAGTATTAGAAAAGATCCAAAAGAAAGACCTTAGTGGAGTAGCTGAAAAACCAAAAAAGAGCTCCATTTCTCCTCTTAGAAAAATAAACAGTACGATCAACTCCTATGCTATCGCAAAAAACAAAGAAATCGAGACCTTACAGCGAAATGCAGCGTTTAGAAGGGAATTCATTGCTGACATCTCCCATGAATTGAAAACACCTATTTTTGCTGCTCAAGGCTATGTACACACCTTGCTTGATGGTGCCGTGGAAGATGTAAAAGTTAGAGATAAATTCCTAAAAAGAGCTGCCAAAAGTCTCAATGCCCTGGATAAACTAGTCCAAGATTTACTTACCCTCAACCAAATGGAGAGCGGAGTGGTTAAATTCCACTTTGAAGTATTTAATATGGTAGAGCTAATTGAGGAAGTAATTGAAGAATTGGAGCACAAGGCGGAAAAAAGACATATCAACATCAGGTTCACATACAATTCTGACAAAAAATTCATGACCAATGCAGATAAGGACAAAATCTACAGAGTCTGCCAGAACCTTATTTCCAATGCCATCAAATACAACCATGAGGGTGGTGAAGCCCATATTTCATTAAACTCTTCCAAAAACGCTTTGACTGTAGACATCAAAGACAACGGCCTTGGAATCCCAGCAGAGGACATTAAAAGAATTTTTGAGCGTTTCTATAGAGTGGACAAAAGTCGATCGAGGGAAATGGGAGGCACAGGACTTGGCTTAGCCATTGTTAAACATATCCTAGAAGGCCATAAGAGCAAAATATCTGTTTCTTCTACCGTTGGAAAAGGTTCACTATTTAGTTTTTCACTTCCACTTCACAAGGTAAAGAAAGATTGAAGAAACAATAAAAGCCCTAATACAATATTTTATTCTGATTGTACTTTAGAAATCTATTATTTTTACCTACTTTTGCACATTGATTTGAAAGGTGTAAGCACGGCTATATGAAAAAAGTAGATTTTGAAAACCTTATTCTGTTTCAAAACGAAGACTATATAGTCATTAATAAACCGCCATACTTATCGACCTTAGACGATAGGCATGAAAGACAAAACATCCTTCATTTGGCCAAGAGTCACACTCCAGATGCCCAGGTGTGTCACAGACTGGACAAAGAAACTTCAGGATGTTTGGTAATAGCGAAAAACCCGGAGGCATATAGAAATATTGCCATCCAATTTGAAAACAGAAAGGTAGAAAAAGTCTACCATGCCGTAGTGGATGGGATTCATGAATATGAAAACCAACTTGTGGACCGAAATCTGGTAGCAACCAATAATGGAATTGCAAAAATCAGCATCAAGGGAAAGCCCGCTACCACTTACTTCAACACATTAAGAACCTATTATGCTCATTCTTTGATTGAGTGTAAACCAGTGACAGGAAGGCTTCACCAAATCAGGATACATTTATCCTTTTTGAATTCCCCGATCTGTGGTGATGAAATGTACGGAGGCAAGAACTTATACCTATCAGATCTCAAAAGACGATTTAACCTTAAAAAAGGCACAGAAGAGCTTCCAATTATGCAGCGGGTTTCACTGCACGCCTATTCGATAGCATTTGAGGGATTGGATGGAAACATGATCAATGTATCAGCCCCCTACCCCAAAGACTACGCAGTATTGATTAAGCAACTGGAAAAGAATGCTTAAGGCCCAAAAAAGCCTTAGCCATCTTATCAATCCATTCTTCAATACTGAAAATTTTCACCGGGAGACGAATTAAAATTTCGCTATCCTCGTGAAAATTAGGCAGTAAACCTTCGGATATTTTGCATATGTTTGGAAATCCTCATATCTTTGTGTCCCTTTTTGAGGGTGAAATGTATTTAACAAGCTAATAATTAAACATTTACACAGTGGATACTTTAAGCTATAAGACCGTATCAGCAAACAGTGCTACAGTACAAAAGAACTGGGTAATAGTGGACGCCCAAGCTCAAGTACTAGGTAGATTTGCAAGTGAGGTAGCGAAAATTCTAAGAGGAAAAAACAAGCCTAGCTTTACTCCTCATGCAGACTGCGGAGACAATGTAATTGTCATCAATGCAGACAAAATCAGGTTAACCGGTAAGAAGTGGGATGAGAAAGTATATGTTCGTCACACAGGTTTCCCAGGTGGTCAAAGAATCTCTACTCCTAAATTATTAAAGGAGAAGTCTTCTGCAATTCTTATCGAAAAAGCAGTAAAAGGTATGTTGCCTAAAAACAGACTAGGGAATAAGTTGTATACCAATCTTTATGTGTACGAAGGTGCTGAGCATCCTCATGAAGCACAACAACCAAAAGAAATTAAATTATAATTTGATCATTCCATGGAAGTTATCAATACAATCGGTAGAAGAAAAACATCTGTTGCAAGGATCTATATGAAGCCGGGCAAAGGTGAAATCACTGTAAATAACAGAAGCATTGAATCTTATTTCCCGTTTGACCTGCACCAGATTGTAGTTAAGCAGCCTCTTACTTTGGTAAACGAAGCAGAAGCTTACGATATCAAAATCAATGTAGACGGTGGAGGAATCAAAGGTCAGGCAGAAGCAGCTAGAATGGCTATTTCAAGAGCACTTTGTGAAATCAACGAAGAGCACAGACCTGCCTTGAAAAAAGAAGGATTCCTTACTCGTGACCCAAGAATGGTTGAACGTAAGAAACCAGGACGTAGAAAAGCTAGAAGAAGATTCCAGTTCTCTAAACGTTAATCTGGACCATACTCAGATATTATTTAAAACATATATATTTAAATGGCTAAAATCGAATATAAAGACTTACTGGATGCTGGTGTTCACTTTGGACACTTAACAAGAAAGTGGGATCCTAGAATGGCACCGTACATCTTCATGGAGAAGAACGGTATACACATTATTGATCTAAACAAAACGCTCGTTTGCCTTGAAGAAGCATCCAACGCAATCAAGCAAATCGTTCGCTCTGGCAAAAAAATCATGTTCGTTGCTACTAAGAAGCAAGCTAAAGACTTGGTAGCTGAAGAAGCGGCAAGATTGAAAATGCCTTTCGTAACTGAAAGATGGTTAGGTGGTATGATGACTAACTTTGCCACTATTAGAAAGTCATTGAAGAAGATGTCTTCCATCGACAAATTGATGAAAGAAGAGTCTTACACAAGCCTAGCAAAAAGAGAGCGCTTAATGATTACAAGACAGCGTCAAAAATTGGAAAACGTATTGGGAGGTATTGCTGACCTTACCCGTCTTCCTGCTGCGCTTTTTGTAGTTGATATCAAAAGAGAACACATCGCGATTGCCGAAGCTAAAAAGCTTGGTATTCCTGTATTCGCATTGGTAGATACAAACTCAAACCCAGGTGAAGTTGACTTCCCTATCCCTGCCAATGACGATGCGTTTAAATCCATTTCATTATTGGTAAAAGCTGTTGGCGCTGCTATCGAGGAAGGTCTTTCAGAAAGAAAGAAAGACAAGGAAGAGGCTAAACTCTCTGAAGAAGAAGAAGCAAAAAAAGCTGCTGACGCGGAAACCAAAGAGTAATCCACTATGATTTAATAATAACAGAAAATTGAACATACGGTAAACTACCTATGTTCAATTTTTTTGTTATTACCTATTCGTTTCAGGTTTGCTAAAATCTTGAAAACGAAACGTTTTAATAAAAGTCATCATCACTATTAAAAATATCAAACAATGGCTATTACTGCACAAGAGGTAAACAAACTAAGACAAATGACCGGCGCCGGTATGATGGACTGTAAAAAAGCCCTTACTGAAGCTGAAGGAGATTTTGAAAAAGCGGTTGATATCTTAAGGAAAAAAGGACAAAAAGTATCTGCTTCCCGTGCTGATCGTGAAACTAAAGAGGGTGTGGTAGTTACTAACGTAAGTGCCGACAAATCTCAAGGTGTGCTTTTGACCCTTACTTGTGAAACTGACTTCGTTGCTAAAAATGAAGAATTCGTAGCTTTCGCAAATGCTATTCTTGACTTAGCAGTAGAAAAAGGTGCTACTAGTAAAGAAGAAATTATTGGCTTACCATTTGAAAGCATCACTGTAGGTGAGAAGATCATCGAAATGACTGGTAAAATTGGTGAGAAAATTGAAATCAGCAACTTCGTGGTAGTGAATGGTGAGGCTGTTGTTCCTTACATCCACTCTAATGGTAAATTGGGCGTATTAGTTGCCCTTAAAAACGTTGGTGGAGCTGATGTGGAAGAAGCTGGTAAAGACGTTGCGATGCAAATCGCTGCGATGAGCCCTGTTGCTGTTGATAAAGACGGCGTGGATGCTTCTACAGTAGAAAGAGAAATTGCCGTCGGTAAAGAGCAAGCTCTAGCAGAAGGAAAGCCTGAAGCAATGATCGAAAAGATCGCTATGGGTAAATTGAATAAATTCTACAAAGAAAACACTTTGTTGAGCCAAGCTTTCGTAAAAGATAGCAGCAAAAGTGTATCTCAATACCTAGACAGTGTTTCTAAAGGTCTGACAGTAGTAGACTTCAAAAGAATATCTATCGGATAATCCTTTCCGAAAAGTCATAAAAAAGACCACAAGCTTTGGGCCTGTGGTCTTTTTTATTTTCTTAAATCCTTTAGAAGTTCATTATTTCTTCAATCTCTTCCACTTCAATAGGAATATTGGCCATCAAATCCAAGTTCCTATTCTCTCCTATCACATAGTTGTTTTCCAATCTTATTCCAATACCTTCTTCACGGATATAAATCCCTGGTTCCACAGTAAACACCATACCTTTTTGAATAGGCTCGTAAACCGAACCCACATCGTGAACATCCAAACCCAAATGATGGGAAGTACCATGCATAAAATACTTTCTGTATAAAGGATTAGCTGGATCCTGATTTTTGACATCTGTTCTATCTAGCAAACCCAATCCTACCAATTCTGACTCCATCACCTTACCAACCTCCTTTTGATATTCCTGAATAGCCACACTAGGCCGGAGCATATTTACAGCCTCTCTTTTCACCCTTAATACAGCATTATAAACTGATTTTTGCCGCTCATTAAACTTCCCACTCACCGGAACAGTCCTGGTCATATCCGCATTATAGTTACCATATTCTGCCCCAACATCCATTAGGATCAAATCTCCAGATTGGCATACTTGATCATTTTCCAAATAGTGTAACACACAACTATTATAGCCTGAACCAATAATTGGTTCATAGGCGAAGCCTCTACTTCCTTGTCTTAAGAACTCATGCATGTATTCAGCTTCTATTTCATACTCCATGACCCCTGGCCCAATGAAGGTCAAAACTCTCCGAAATCCCTTTTCTGTAATATCACACGCCCTCTGAATCTGCTCTACTTCCTCTTCTTCTTTGACAGATCTCAAAGTCTCCACGATGGGCGCCAATCTACAAAACTCGTGTAAAGGATAATATTTTTTAATCTTTTCAATTTCACGGGCATTCTTTGTCACAATTTCATGTGAAGCACCTCTGTGCTCGTTGGTAGAAAGGTAAATATGCTCTGCATAAGCCGTGAGCGTGGCCAAAGTTGCTTCATAATTTGATGTCCATTGGACGTTCTTGATACCAGAAAGCTCTTCAGCTCGTTTTTTTGTAAGCTTATTACCTTCCCAAATAGCAATATGTTCATTGGTCTCCCTTACTAAAAGTATCTCCCTCATCGATTCATTTGGAAAATCTGGACACATCACTAAAATAGTTTCCTCCTGATCTATTCCGCTCAAATAAAACAGATCATTGTTTTGCCTGAATTTCATGGTTCCATCGGCATTGGTAGGCATCACATCATTTGAATGAATAATCACCAGCGACCTAGGATTCAATTTTTGCTTCAGCTTTGATCTATTTTTTATATAGACTCTTTGATCCAAGGGATTATATCTCATACTAGAATTTGTTTAGGCCATTTTCACATACATATTTCTTTTGGGCGATATTGCTCTCCATCAATCGCATATTTTCCTCTTGATCTGTCCAACTCTCTTTATGATGAAGGTGGTATTGAACAGCTAGGTTACGGACAGATTTGATACGGCAACCCACCCCCTCAAATCTCCAGAGAAGATCAATGTCCTCCCCTACCGCTGGCCGAATGTAGTCCTCATCAAACCCATTTATATCGTAAATTGCCTTTTTGTGGAAAGACATATTGCAACCTTTCAATTGGCGCATTGATCTTTTCCTCACCAAAAAACCTAAAATACCCTTAGGGTCTATGAAAAAGCCTTCCTCAACAAACTGCGCCCCTCTCTTCTTCACATTATTAAAATTCTTCTTCAAAAACCTATTCATCTCCTCTACAGGTATTTCTCCGGACAACAAAAGTTGGGATGTCTCTTGATCCAACTTTATTCTTTTGCCGGCAAGAATTGATTTAGGGTCAGCAAGCTCAAGGTGAAATTCCATAAAGCGAGGATGGAGCACACAATCCCCGTCAATGAAAACCAACCAATCTGCTTTGGCAGAACGTATCGCCTCGTTCAAAGCGCTGTTCTTCTGCCAACCTTTATCTTCTCTACTAAGGTGCTGGAATTGATGCTTAAATTGGTAATTATCAACAAATTTTTTCATCTCCTCCGAGTCACCGTCTTCGGAAATAATAATTTCAAAATTATTCTCTGTTTGATAAGCCAAAGAATCCAATACTGCTTTTAGAAAATCTGTGTTTTTGTAAACTGAAACAATCAATGAAGCCTTCAGTTCTGTGCTATTCACCATCATGGTTTATTTTGAAGTCGTTTGTCGAAACAAGTCCTTATTTCAACAAGATAAAATTAACATATTAAAAGCCTCAAAAAAAATATCCCGATAAAGTACATTATTTTTGTAATTTCAAAGTTGAAAGAGATTTAATACATGTCATATAATATCAAAGAGTTACAGAATGGAATTCGAATAGTCCATCACGAGGTTACTCATACTAGGTTGGTACATTGCGGATTTATTCTCGATATTGGAAGCAGGGATGAAACGTTTGAACAAGCTGGACTTGCGCATTTTTGGGAGCACATGGCTTTTAAAGGTACAAAAAAGAGAAAAGCTTTTCACATTCTCAACAGGCTAGAATCAGTAGGAGGTGAGTTAAACGCCTATACTACCAAAGAAAAAATATGCTTTTATTCCACCATTCTTAAGGAACACTTTAATAAAGCTGCTGAACTTTTGTATGACATTACTTTTCACAGCACCTTTCCAGAAAAGCAGATAGAGAAAGAGCGCCAGGTAATCCTTGAAGAAATGGCCATGTACCGTGATTCACCGGATGATGCCATTCAAGATGAGTTTGATGAAGTAGTCTTTCAAAACCACTCACTTGGCCGAAATATCCTTGGTACAGAAGACACGGTCAATTCATTTGTCCAAACAGACTTCTTTGATTTCATCTCCACCAGAATGGATACTTCAAAAATTGTATTTTCTGTAGTGGGAAATATCTCATTTAACAAAGTCCTCAAGCAACTGGAACCGAAACTGAATGAAATCCCCACCAAGAAAAGCTTATACATTAGAAGTGATTTTGGTCATTATACACCTTTACAAAAAACCATTCATAAAGATATTACCCAATCCCATTGTGCTTTAGGAAAGCCAGCCTACTCACTTTATCACCCAAAGAGATACAAACTATATCTACTCAACAACATCCTTGGGGGACCTAGCATGAACTCCAGGTTGAATTTGGCACTTAGGGAAAAATATGGCTACGTTTACAGTGTAGAATCAGCGTATCAAGTTTATAGAGATACTGGTTTCATTGGGATATTTTATGGAACGGAAGAAAAAACTGCTCCAAAGGCGCGAACCTTGGTCATGAAAGAGTTGAAAAAACTGAGAGAGAAAAAACTAGGCACACTACAACTACATATGGCCAAAGAACAAACCATTGGTCAAATGGCCATGGCTGAAGAAAACTATGCTGCTCTCATGCTAGTCTTTGGAAAAAACCTTTTGGACAAAGGCAAGATTGATTCTTTGGATCATATATTCAGTATCATCCGCAATACCACATCTGAAGAACTTCAGGATATTGCTCAGGAAGTTTTCAGAGAAGACGAACTAAGTTATCTAACCTATTTACCCAATTAGACATGGAATTTATCAGTGAACAACTCCTCAGCTACTGTGAAACACATACCACTGCTGAAGATGAACTTTTGCAGCTTATCAGCAGGGAAACACATGCCAAAGTCCTTATGCCGAGAATGCTATCTGGTCACCTCCAAGGAAAGACACTAGAGCTTTTTACGAAAATGCAAAAACCCAAAGTGGTATTGGAAATAGGAACCTATACTGGCTATTCTGCCATTTGTATGGCAAGGGGACTGGAAACAAACGCCAAGCTGATCACATTGGACATTAATGATGAATTGGAAGAAATGGTCAGAAGCTTCTTTGAAAAATCAGGCCTCTCCTCACAAATAGAGTACAAGCTTGGAAATGCTATGGATATTATACCCAGTCTAGATGAGAAGTTTGATATGGTATTTATAGATGCGGATAAGAAAAATTATTCCAACTACTATGATTTGGTCATTGACAAGGTAAATTCAGGGGGACTGATCATGGCAGATAATGTGCTTTGGTCAGGAAAAGTACTGAAAGATTCATCAGAAAAAATAGACAAGGACACCAAAGCAATAATGGATTTTAATGACATGGTCAATGCTGATCCAAGAGTTGAAAATGTACTGTTTCCAATTAGGGATGGGATCTTAATGGCTCGAAAACTATAAATAGTTATTTTCTTAAAAGCATAATTTCATATATTATTCTGGATTTCGGAACGTTTTAATCTGTAATTGCTTATCTCTTTAGTGATCTTGCCACATGTTTTCTTCTAAGTTTAAATTACTATCCTGTTTTCTTTTTATCCTATTCGTAACACTTTCTCCGTTACTTTATGCTCAGGCCCCTAGGGTACCCAATAGCATTAAGTTTGCAAATATGACTTTGCATCTTAATGATCAAGCCCAAAGAGATATCCAACTGGATGTGGATGCACTTTGCAGAAACCCAAGCTATTTTAAGGTTAAATTAGAAAGAGTTAACCTTTACATGCCTATCATCGAAAGAGTTTTGAGAGAGCAAGGTGTACCTGACGATGTCAAATACTTGGTAATTCAGGAAAGTGGATTAATCCCGGATGCTATCTCTACTTCAAATGCAGTAGGCTTTTGGCAATTTAAAAAAGGCACTGCTCAAGAAGTTTTCCTACAGGTAGACAACCAAATAGACGAAAGAAAAAACATTGTCGCTTCAACTCGTGGAGCAGCTTTGTACTTAAAGAAACACAATAACTATTTCGACAATTGGGTCTGTGCTTTGGTTTCTTACCAAATGGGACTTGGTGGCGCAAAGAATTACTTCGGAAGCCAGTATAATGGCAACAAGTCAATGAAGATCACCAAAAATACCCATTGGTACTTTAAAAAATACTTGGCACATAAAATTGCCTTTGAAAACCAAATTGGAAAATTCACCAGCAACCAACACCTAGAGGAAATCGCTGTACAAGGTCCCACTTCATTAGGAGAGCTTGCCAGAAACCTAGGGGTATCAGAAGATCATTTAAAAGAGTATAATAAATGGGTATCTGGAAAAAAAATCCCTGAGGGAAAGACCTATGCCCTCACATATATTACTGCGGGGTCTGCGCCCCTCAAACCTGTCCTAATATCCAGTCAAAACGCCTCTTCTTCAACTGAGCCAACAAAAGCAGTAGGCACTACAGCCAAAAACGCAGCTGGGTTTCCTAAAATAACAGGAATCCAAACCAAACCTTATGAAGCGGGACAAATTAAAATAAATGGGATTAAAGGTATTATCGCTCCAGTAAATTCCAACCCAGCGGATTTTGCAGAAAGAATCGGTGTAAAAGAGGGTAAATTCAAACGGGTAAACGACCTTTCCAAATCAACCCAGGTTGTTCAAGGGAATTACTATTATATCAAGAGAAAAAAAGGCAAGGCAGCAGTTGAAACCCATGTAGTTCGAAAAGGAGAAACACTTTGGGAAATTTCGCAGGCGTACGGAATTAGGTTACATTCATTAAAGGCAAAAAACAGAATTTACAAAGATGAAGATTTGAGGGAAGGGATGATTTTAAAACTCAGGGATTACAGAAGAAGAAACGAACCAATTCAATATCAGAAGGTAGCCCCTCCTCCAGCTGCTCAGCAGGCTAATTATATTCAACAACCTACCTCCAACCAAAACAAGGTACACCCTGAGCCTACCACCTCCAAGTCCATCTCTCAGACTCATACTGTAGCAAAAGGGGAAACCTTATATGGAATCGCTAGAAAATATGGCGTAAGTGTTGCTGATATACAAAACTGGAACAACATTGCTAACCAATCTATCATACAGGTTGGCCAAAAGCTAATCATCAAAAAGAACTAATTACAATCTTTTAAGAAATGTATATTTGTAACTCAATAAATTTTCAGTCCTAAATGGTCAAATACTTTGCATTTTTATTGATATTCTTTTTAACCACCTTCCATTTTGCTTCAGCCCAAGATGGTAATCCACAAATCGTACCGGATACCGTACTCATCAATGGAGACACATTGATCATGCTAGGAGACAGCCTAATAGTAAAAGAGGAAGTCAAAGAAACCTACTGGAAGTCCGGCGGAAATTACAACCTAAGTGTACAGCAAGTCAGTTTGTCCAATTGGGCTGCAGGTGGAGCTAGTTCCTTTGCTTTGAATACCGGCGTTAGCCTTTTTGCCAATTATAAAAAGAACAAAAAAATCTGGGAAACCTCTTTGACCATCAATTTTGGTTTCAACAGACAGGCCGATAGATCTTATAGAACAAGAAAAACAAATGACAACTTTAAGTTTGTCAGCAAATATGGACGAGAGCTCTCAAAGGGTTTTTATATGTCCACGCAACTTGAAGCAAGAACCCAACTATTGGAAGGCTACAAATACTTTAAGCCCTCCGGATCAGACTTAGATTCAAGAAATCTCATTTCTGATTTATTAAGCCCTGGTTATGTACAATCATCAACAGGTCTTAACTATCAAAAGGAAAAAAAAGACTTTAAGTTCTCTGCCATTCTATCGCCTTTTACTGGTCGTTTCACTATTGTCCTGAATGATTCCTTGAGCCAAGCAGGGGCTTTTGGTGTGATTCCGGGAGACCCGGTAAGACCTGAAGCAGGAGCTTCCTTAGGTACCTCTATCAACACCAAAGTGATGGAAAACATTACATGGAAAGCTGACCTCAACCTATTCTCCAATTATGGTAAGTTTGGTAATATGGTCGTTAACTTTAACTCCACCATCAGTATGAAGGTCAATAAGTATATTAGTACCAGAATTGAAACGGTATTGATCTATGACGAAAACGTTTATATAGAAATGGAAGACGGGGCCAAATCGAGGGCCATTCAGCTCCAGAATTTAATTAATTTTGGTCTAGGCATAGACTTTTAAAAGTCTGTTTCTAAGCCAAACCTTTTTTGAAGCTCTTTCAGAGCTGGTGATTTCTTGGTCAAATAAGCTAACTTATCTGTTGAGGTGTATAACTTTTTCTCCTCACTTACTGCATCTTCCTTTACCTCAAAGTCTAGCTCTACTAAATCGTTTTGGAGTTTCTTCTTAACTATCCCCATTAACTCAGGCTTAAGCTTCACAAACAAGTGTTCTTGAAGCTCTCCGTTTAGAAAAAAGTTAATTTTACTTCCATTAACTTGATAAGGCTGTTTGAGAACGGTACATTCCAAGTGTTTCTTCTGAGACTTGAACGACGCTATAATATCTTCCAATACAGCGCCAAACTTACCTTGATCAAATGGCGTGCTCCTAAGCTCTTGACCAGACAGCACATCTTCCTTTTCAGGTTTGGTTGCAACGGAATTTTCTTGCTCTTTAAGTTGATCTTTAACCTTTCTTTTCACCTCGGAAATATTCGAGGGAATAGGCATAGTTTTCTTTAATTCCTTCTTGACAGTCTGTACAGATCCTGATCCAGATTGGTTTGGCCCGGTACTATTGGAATCAGAAAGTTTCTTCTTAGCTAGTCTTTTTTTTTTGTCTCTTCTTGAGCCAATGCAGCCAATGAAATGGCCTGAGGGAGTTTGGCAAGCTTCATCAAGGCCAATTCAACGTGCAATCTTTGATTTTTACTTCCCTTGTAATGGATATCACATTGATTACAGATATTCAATGCTGACAACAAAAAAGACAGGTTAGACTTTGCGGCTTGCTCTACATATCTCTCTTGAGCACTTTCTGAAACTTGCAATAGCTCAACAGTTGCTGCATCCTTACATACCATCAAATTTCTAAAGTGCTCACTCAATCCAATGATAAAATTGTGTCCATCAAAACCCTTCTTGAGGATTTCGTCAAAAATCAACAATACATTAGATATACTTTCCTCCAATAATGACTCTGTTACCTTGAAATAATAATCATAATCCAGAATATGAAGGTTATTGATAGTTTCTGAGTAGGTCAGCTTATTACCCGCTGAATAAGTAACAATCAAATCAAAAATAGAAAGGGCATCCCTAAGCGCACCATCAGCCTTAGCGGCAATTAATCTGAGTGCTTCATCCTCATAACCAATATTTTCTTGAGAAGCGATATATTGTAAATGTTCCGATATATCTTTTATCTGAATTCTATTAAAGTCAAATATTTGACAACGGGACAATATGGTAGGGATAATCTTGTGCTTCTCTGTGGTAGCTAGAATAAAAATAGCATACTTTGGTGGTTCTTCCAGTGTTTTCAAGAAAGCATTAAATGCTTGTGTAGAAAGCATATGAACCTCATCAATTATATAGATTTTGTAGGATCCTTTTTGCGGTGCGTACCTTACTTGGTCCACCAAATTTCTAATATCATCCACAGAGTTATTAGAAGCCGCATCTAGTTCATGTACATTAAAGGAGCTATTGGTATTGAAGGCCTTGCAAGACTCACATTCATTACAAGCTTCGAAGTCTGAAGAAAGGTTCTCGCAATTTATAGTTTTTGCCAAAATTCTGGCGCAGGTAGTCTTGCCCACCCCTCTTGGCCCACAAAACAAAAATGCTTGCGCCAAATGGTTGTTTTTTATAGCATTCTTAAGGGTAGTAGTGATGTGCTGCTGCCCAACTACACTTTTAAAATTGGAAGGTCTATATTTTCTTGCTGAGACTACGAAATTTTCCATCACCGCAAGATATAAAATTCTTAGAATTTAGACTTGTTAAAAAAGCAAAATCCAAGCTTCATTTTATTAAGAATCTGATTTACAACCAAATCAATTCCCAATTAAAATGAATCAATTAAGACGATCCAGCATAGTAAACCTAGAAGTATTGCTAATATACTCAGGGACAATCGATTTGATGTGTCGAACAATATCTGTTTCAGAGTTAATAATCAATAATCTTTCGAAAAATTCAACCTGATAATTGATTCGATTAAACCCAACAGGAGACATTTTGATCACTTTTATCTTTGGATGATGCGTAACCTGCAATTCTTCCGTATTACATACCAACTCCTCATACAGTTTTTCACCGTCTCTTAACCCTGTGAAGACAATTTTTATATCCTTCTCTACTTTTTTATCACTAAGCATGATCATTTTCTTGGCCAAATCCAATATTTTGACAGGCTCTCCCATATCAAAAATAAATATTTCCCTTCCTTTAGACATTGTACCTGCTTCCAATATTAGCTGGCATGCTTCGCTAATGGTCATAAAGTAACGAGAAATGTTCGGGTCAGTAACAAATACAGGCCCTCCTTGTTCTATCTGCTTCCTAAACAACGGTATAACTGAGCCATTGGAACCAAGTACATTTCCAAACCGAGTTATTGCAAACTTAGTTGTCTGTCCCTGTTCAGCATCCAAATATTCGCTTAATGCCTGAATGTACAACTCTGCAATTCTCTTAGAAGCCCCCATGACATTTGTAGGGTTAACTGCCTTATCTGTACTTACAAACACAAACTGTTCAACATTATGAAACACAGACAAATCTGCTAAATTTTTGGTAGCCAAGACATTACTAGTCACAGCTTCTTCTGGATAAGTTTCCATCATAGGAACGTGCTTGTAAGCAGCTGCATGATAAACAATATCCGGCTTATATTCTTTAAAGATTTGTTCCATCTTCTTTACATCCCGAATATCCACTAAAATAGGCTTAATAGGGGACTTCCAATTTGCAGACTTAAATTCCTGTTCAACATTATACAAAGCCGATTCGGCTTTATCTGCCATTATGAGCAGATCAGGTTTATTCGTGATGATCTGTCTACATAATTCACTCCCTATAGAACCTGCTGCTCCTGTAACTAAAACTACCTTTCCACTAATTTGCTGAAAGACTTTAGGGTTATCTAAAGAAATCTCTTGCCTGCACAACAAATCCTCTATTTTGATTTTCCTTATTTTCCCAGCACTAAAATCGCCTTTTACCCACTCATCAATAGAAGGGACAATACTGACCTTGATATTAAGCTTTAAGCACTCCTCGATAATTTCTCTTTTTCTTTTGGGCGAAATAAACATTACTGAAATCAACAAATCTGTAATTCCCAATTCTTCCTGAAGCTGAGTTAGTTTATCCAATCCACAATAGACTGGTAAGCCACCTATCTTCTCTCCCTCTTTACTAGGATCATCATCCAAAAAAGCATAAATTTTTTGCTTAGAACCGGTTTCAGAGGTTAATGCAATCCTAGAAAGTCTTCCCGCTTCACCTCCTCCGAAAATCACAATTTTCCTATGAGGATATTTCCCAGAAATATAGTATGAGTATACCTCTTTGAAAAGTAACCTATAGAACGTCATTACAAAGAAGGAAACCAATGCGGCAATAATAAGTACCGATAAGGGCAGAAAATAATCCATTCCAGACCATAATTCTACCAGCTCCCCTGCAAAGTAGGTTACTAAAAAAGACACTGACACAATCTTTATGACCGCGACAATGTTACTAAACCCTGCCTTACTTCCCATCCAATCACATCTCTTACAAAGTATCCCCACAACCATACCAATGAATGCAAACAAAAAGCTGCTTTCAATGATAGAGTAATCTTCCATCAAATCCCACTCAAAATTGAGTCTAATAAAAAATGCTAAAATGATTGATTGAAAAAGAACCGCAGCGTCCAATATTCGGGCGATTAACTTTATCATATTACTATGTTTGCTTAAAAATGTCATTATTTCAAATCAAAATCAATAGTTAAACTGCAAAAGATTTTGATCATTTCAAACAAACTAATACTCTCAACCTACGCAACGGTCAACAAGCACTCAACATAATGTATTTCATGTATTTAAATACAACATACATTTACATTTGTTTCATTTAAAACTAATCAAATAATAAAATATTATGTTGATATCTATAAACAAACACTCCTAAAATAAAAACAAAAATACTACAATTATCACAAAAACCACAGGCGTATTTCTCTTCAAAAGCTATTCATTACCTAAAAATGGTTTAACTTCCTCCCCTTGAGTATAAATTTCTTGTGATTTAAAAATTTGAAAAAATGATTTTATTAAAATCTTGGCATCGAGACTTAAACTTTTACTGTTAACATATTCAATATCATATGAAAATTTCTCCTCCCATGAAATCGAATTTCTTCCATTTACCTGAGCTAAACCAGTTATACCTGGCCTTACCAAATGCCTCTTGGCTTGATCCTCGTCGTACAAAGGTAAATAATTAACCAGCAAAGGCCGTGGTCCAATCAAACTCATATTGCCCATTATAAGATTAAAAAACTGTGGTAATTCATCAATTGATGTCTTTCTTAAAAATCTTCCTATTGGAGTCAAACGGTCCTTATCAGACAATAACTTCCCATACCGGTCCTTTATAGGTCTCATTGTCTTAAATTTAATAATATTAAAAACCCTATTATTTTTACCGACCCTTTTTTGTAGAAAAAAAGGGTTTTCTCTTAATTCAATAAATAAAACTATTATAAGCAGAGCTATTAAAGGCGAAAAGAGTACTAAACCAAATACACCAAAAAATCGATCAAAAACAGGCTTAATTATCAAGTTATACATCTTAACTAAAAAGGGGGGACATAAACTCATTAAGTAAATCGGTGACCTTGAACAATTGTTCTTCTCTTAAACCGCTTCCTGAGGGTAAGCAAATACCTTTATAAAATAAATTCTCTTCAAGCCTATCTCCAAAATAATCACAGTCCTTATATAAGGGCTGTAAATGTATAGGCTTCCAAACAGGCCTAGTCTCTACAAAATTTTCTCTTAGGTAATGTTGTAGTTTAACGGAAATACTGGTATCGGGAACAATCACAGCCGTCAGCCATCTATTACTAAAATCTTCACTATGACCTTCTTGAAAAGTAATATGCCCGTTAGCTTCAATGTTCCTTTTGTAATGTTCGTAAGCAGCTCTCCTTTTCCTTATTTTATAATCTATCTTCTTAAATTGAGTAAAGCCCAAAACAGCGTTTAAATTACTAAAGGCATAATTAAAGCCTAGTTCGCTATGCTCATAATGTGGCGCAGGGTCTTTGGCTTGAAGCCCTAAGAATCTGGCCTTAGTGATTAATTCTTCCGACTTGGCTAATAATGCTCCTCCCCCACCTGTCGTAATGATCTTGTTGGCGTTAAATGATAAAACTCCTAAATCGGCTAATGTCCCGCAAAAGCCTTTGGAAGTTTTTGACCCTAGTGCTTCCGCGGCATCCTCTATCACAGGAACACCGTATTCGTTAGAAAGCCGCATAATTTCTTCCATATTGGCCGGCATGCCATAGAGGTGCACTACAATTATTGCTTTAGCTTGACGTCCTTTTTTCTTTCTATCTTCCAAAGCTGCAGCCAAATAATTCGGAGACATGTTCCAACCTGATACTTCACTGCCTATAAATATTGGTTTTGCCCCTAAGTAAGTTACAGGATTAACCGAAGCAACAAAGGTTAACGATTGACATATTACCTCATCTCCAGATTTTACGTCAAGTAATTTTAAAGCTAGATGAATAGAAGCTGTACCTGAGCTAAACAAGCCAATATGTGGAAAGTTCAAGTAATCACGTAGTTGATTAGTAAAAGCATCAATATACCCACCCACATAACCTACTTCCTTTTTCAGAATTGCCTCATTGACTTCACTACATATAACATCTTCAAATTGGGGTTCTGATAACTTTATCCACTCCATAAATTCTTCACTTCATTTAAGGAACATCAAAGAAAAGGAATTATTACTTAAAAATACAATCCTTCAATTGACAAGAAGAGTGATTAAAAGATCAATAAACACTTAAAACACACATTGTATATATAAAAAAGAAAGAGAATCTATAAAAAAAGCTTTTACACTATGATTAGTTTAAATTAACTTTTTCACTTTTTAGAACACTTTTATCAATTTTAACTTTCCCCCTTACTCCATGGTAAGACCTTTGCGACAAAACTTTTGGTGAATCCCTAACAATATCTTTTACCCTTTTTAAGGTGATTTTATCTAGGATCAGACCAGCACAAATCACGGCACTCCCCACTAGTGGGATCATAACTATGTCTGGCATTTTATAGCTTGCTATTGCTATCAATATAAATAGGATTTTCACACTACCTAAAATCAAGGCAACTTGATCATGCCTGAACCCCATTCTTAATAAAAAATGATGTACATGGCTTTTATCTGCTGCCATAGGAGATTTTCCTTTGCTTGCTCTCCTTATAAAAACCCTTAGTGTATCGTAAAACGGCACAATCATTAAGACTATGCTAGTTGTTAATGGTGCGTCAAATTTAAACATCCCTTCAGGAACAGTACCGTTAGCTTCTATAAACTTAATACACAAAACAGAAAGGGTAAATCCTAATGTCAGCGAGCCGGTATCGCCCATAAATATTTTGGCAGGATGCCAATTGTAAACCATAAAAGAAAGAATTGCCCCAACAAATGTGAAGGCTATAAATCCATATGTTGTATAATCAGAGTAAATAAACCATGAGCCCAAGAATACAAACGTAATCAAGCTCAATGTACTTGCCAGACCATCTAGCCCATCAATTAAATTAAAAGCGTTGGTAAGCCCAATGATTGAAAATATAGTCAAAGAATAGCTGAACCAAATCGGAAGTTCATCAATGCCCAAAAAACCATAAAAACTATGAATTCTTACATCTCCCAAAACAACAACTGTTATGATGGCTATAAGTTGACCGATTAACTTTTGGTAAGCTGTTAACTCCACTAAATCATCCCTTAGCCCTAGTATAAACATGATCCCCAGTCCCATCATAAAAAACCTTATTTCCACCAATTGCTGAAAATTAAGCCATATGAGAACACCTCCTAATAGGGCTAAAAAAATAGCTATTCCTCCCATGGATGGCACTGAATACTTATGAATTTTTCTTCCTCCAGGTTTATCTAGTAGGTTACCTTTCTTAATAAAAAATATCAACATGGGAGTGATGATCACCCCAATGAAAAAGGCTGTCAAAACAGAAAATATAATTAACAACATATAAAAGTCTTAAGAAATTGAAAAAACCAAACTTAGTTACTCCTCCATTATTGTAAACTTTGTAAATCATTAATCCATGCAGAATAATATTGCAAAGTTTTAATCTAATTACCAAAGATAGTGATTTTTTTACAAAAGAATAAAAAATTGGAGGTCTACAAAATATCATTTATAACAATTAATACTTTATTGATTTTATTGAAACAATACCATAATCTTTACACGATTATAATTTTACTACCATTTCAATTATTTTTCTTTGGCATTTAGTAAAGTTCTTGGCTTTTGTGTTTAAGCAACCCGCTATTAAAATACAGCATCAGTACCTGTTTTAAGGTCTTCTTATGTTTTATGGCACAAAAAAAAGCCCCGTGTCCTTGTAGGACAGGGGGCATATAGGTGAGGGCGGCGACCTACTCTCCCGGGTGTAACCCCAGTACCATCGGCGCGACAGGGCTTAACTTCTCTGTTCGGGATGGGAA
>NZ_JACYTQ010000010.1 GCF_014841125.1 Echinicola arenosa | reverse complement strand
ATGAAAGACAAATGCCCATAGCACTTCACCGGCTTCGTTCAACTATGTTTTAAACGCAATCTTGATTGTCTTAAGAAAATAGTTTATTTTTTTGACTAGATTACGTTTAAAACACTTTGCGTTAGCCACAATTAAATAAAAGAAATGTCAGCAATAGCAGATTTTAGAATAATTAAAACTGATAAATTGGATGCTTTAAAAGAAGCTTCTGAGATAATTATAAAGAAGAGTTTATTCAAAAGGACAGTAACTGACAATTATTGGAGCTTCATAGAAGAATACTCAAAAAAACTAAAGGACTTTGAATGGTCTGGATATATTTTTGGAAACCTTCTAATTTATCTTCAGGAGAATAAAAAAATCGATCTTTTGACCAGTGAATTTGATGTAATTGCAGATTGGATTTCTGAAAAACGTGGAGCATCATTGATGATATTTACACATAATCACAAGAAAGCTTTTCTTGACAAATTGGATTCTGAAAATTTCCCAATGGAGGAACTAATAAACTTTAACAAAGAATTTTCTGAGGATGACGATCCTGAATTGGCAAAAGCTCAAATTGCAGGAATTGATGCTATTAAAGCGAGTCTTGAAGAATTAATTGATGACAAAGAGATTGTAATACTCAATGTAGGATAAAATAAAAAGTGGCTAACACTATGTAAAAATGCATTAAAAAGCATTTTACATTAACCGTTGTGTTTCATACTGAAAAAAGCCAACCGCACAAACAGCACATTTGGTTTTTTTCCAAAACATAAGCCAACGCTAAAAAACCAAAAGAGCTGTTTTATGCCAATGCTGAATCCAATAAAGTAAAATGAACTTTGCATCAGGAAACATAATAAAGGATATAAATTTTGGATTAGCATTATTAACCACTGCTATCAAGCTTGATACACACATCAACTTGACAGACAAAGCACAAATTGCAGAAAAGATATTTGGAGAGCTATTTACAATCATTTACAGCACAGATTATACAAGAGCGGATACAATAGCTTTAAAACATCCGGCAATTGATTTAATCTCTGATGATACAGTATTTCAAGTTTCAACTGATGCGACACCTGAAAAAATTAGAAAAACTGTTGCAACTTTTATAGAGAAAGAATACCATAAAAAGTATAAAAAACTCAAGTTTTTATTTATTTCTTCAAGAAATCCAATTGGCACTAGTAGGAATACGAACTTCGGAGATTTACCTGAACAAATATTCAATCCAAAGGAGGACATCTATTATTCCGACAGATTAAGCAGTCAGATACAAGGATTAGAAGATTCTGACCTAGAAAACATTAAAAACATTCTTTGGAAAGAACTTGGGTTAGACTATAAAAAGAAGCGATTTAAATGGATTAATGAACTAAAAATTGAATTAGAATCGAGAATTAATAAAGAAGGAACAAGCATTCTTGATTTTGAGAATAACCTTATTTATTACACAAAGCAAGAAGAAAGGCTGATTGAAAATTTTGAAAAAGAAATTGATTTTGAGAACAAAAATACATTCTTGATTACGGGCTTTCCTTCAACAGGTAAAACAACAGTTGCCTTTGATATTGCAAGAAGAGTTCAAACAGATAAAAACAAAGGTTATTACCCCTTTTATATAAAAATTAAGGCAAATGAAAATCTCAGTTTTGCCGATTTCTATGATGATGTTGAAAAAATTGGTTACAATCCAGCCATTCTTGTTATTGATGATATTCATTTGAATTTTCCTTTAGCAAACGAATTACTTTTAAAAAGCCAGCAATACTCAAATATTATTTTCCTGTTTGTATCTCGTTATATAACAAAGGATTTAAGAAAGGATTTATATACAGAAACCGAGGATATTTTTGAAGTGTTAAAGGACTCAAAACTATCTTTCGAGAAATTCAATTCCGATAATTTTTATAAAGAAAAACTATCAGGTATAATTGAAAAACACAAAAATTACAAGCAAAAAAAAGGCTATGATTTAAAAGTAGGAAACCCATTAAAAATATTCGACTTAACAAAAAAGAATTTATTCAAGTTAAGATTAATCTTAAAAGATTGGCAAGAGAGTAATAATACTCTTAGTGAACTTGATGATACTCAATTAAATAAAAATCTTTATTCTCGTTTTCTAAAAGGTCTAAATCCAACTGACCAAAAATTATTGTTAAGGTATGCCTCTTTGTACTCCTTTGAAATTCCGTTTTCCAAATCAGTGGTGGATGATTCATCTGAAAAAGATGGACTTTTCTTTACAGAAGATTTCAACGAGTCACTTTTTATGCACTCGAGTTTCTCTGATTTATTAATTGATGCATATCTTTTTTACAATAAGCCTGAATTCAAACAGCAATTTAATAGCCAAAAAGAAAGATTTATTTTCTCAAACATCACGGATTATATAAGCGAAAATACATCCAAAGCTTTCTGTGATTACCCAGATAATATCTATCAGATTTTTTACAACTTAGGTATCAATAAAGAACAATGGATTTTCAGTGAACTTCAAAAGAGTACAGATAGTTTTTTTGCACTAGTAAAGTATTTCCAGAATTCAAATAGTGCTAATTCGGAAGAACTAAAAAACATACTTCAATTGACGAAAATATATTCAAGAAAGAATTATGAAAAACTAGTTTCTAAGTTAATAGTTGAAAATGATAATAGAACAAACGTCTTAAAGAGAGGTGAAAATAGTTTATTAACATTGTCCTATGCCCATTACTCAATTCATCCAAAAAACAAAGGTTTAAAGAATCGTATTTACGAAGTTTTTTCAGATGGTGAATTAAAGGATATTATTCTAAGTGCCAATATTAGTAAGATAACTTTAGCTTTTAAATATCTTCAGGATATTAAAATTCGTCATCAATTAGTTTCAATTTTATCTAAGGAACAATGGGTGGATATTTTTAATAATGTGCCATTTAAGTTTTTAGGTAATTCATTAACAGAAATAAAAACCATAAACTCTGAACTTGCCTTTTACATATACAATAATCTTGATGAGGAATATATATCATCAAAAATTGGTAGAACACATTTCGATAATATTACGAAAACGCTAAGCGAAATAAATGTTCTTGGAAATCGGAAAGCCAAGTACATATTGAAGAACATATCCCAAGACAGGCTTCAAAAATCAATAGCATTCGTTACTGTTCCACAAATTGGAATCGGTTTATCAAGGCTTAAAAAAATTGACCAAACTATAAGCCTTGATATTGCAAACAGTTTAAATGCCGAACTTATTTATAGAAAACTAATTCGAAGTGATTTAAATGATTTTGGTAGAGTTTTAGTTGAAATAAACAATGTGAGCGAAGAACTTACTTCTCAAATATTATCGCACATTGAAGAGCAAAATGATTTAGAAGAAAAGTTCAATTCATCTAAAATTAGGGGAAAGGAAATATCGCATATTCTTGAATCTTTACATAAAGTTGGTGCTAGAAAGTATGGCAAATTCTTACTAGATAATGCCCATCCCGATATAATTTACGGTAGAATTTTGAGTTCAAGTGTTTCTATTTCTTCCCATATAATCAAATCTGTAGGATATTTCGATAAAGGTTTAGCCGAGAAATATATGGATTCATATTTTAAAAGTAATCTAGTTGAGAAACTTGAATCAAAGCAAATCTTATTAACCCATTTACCAAACATTTTTAACGATTTCAGTTCAATAAATTTTGTCAAAGCAAAAACCTTTTTCTCTAGTTTAGATAATTACTTGTTTGTAAAAAAAGGTTTAGCGAGAGAAGTTAAACTTCCAGGACTTGCAAATGCCTTTAATGTTTTGAAAAAATACGACAGAACTAAAATAGATGAGATTATTAAGAATCTAAATTCACACAACATATTCAAGCATAAAATAACGGAAAGCTCAGCTGAAAGTCTGTTTAGTTCAATTGCTATTTTAAATAAACTAAGTCCAAGTACAACTGATTCAATGATAAAGACCTACAAAGGGAAAATGGATACGAATCAGAAAGTTTCTATTCAATTTTCTCAATTCTGTGATTCTCTTTATCGATTAAGTAAAGTTGACAAAGATTTAGCATTAGACTTATTGATAGATTTTAAACCAATTTTGATTAGGTCATATAAAAACGTTGGATTTAGGAAATTATCATCAGGATTAAATACACTTGGAAAAATTGACATTGATTATGCTAAAAAACTGCTTTGTGAACTTCCTATTGAAGACTTAAAAAAGAAAATTGATAATATTTCAAATAACGAACACAATGTAAATGGAGCTTTGGGAGAAATTAAAAAAGTTGATGAAATGATATGGAAAAAACTGTATGAATACGCCAACGCTTAAAGCCATACACATTTGCAATTCGCATCAGCCGACACGCAAGCCAAAAATTGCAAAAGAGTATGCCTTTGCCAACGCTGACAAACAGAAGGGAAAAAGTACGAAAGCACAATCGTGTAGACGGCCGTGAGCTATAAGCTCACGGTGCGCCTCACACACCACTCCCGAAAGCTTTCGGGATACGGGTCTCGTATACGGCGGTTCACTGGATTGTAGGTTGCGATTTGATGTAGTAGGAAAGCATCGACTCGTACCCTTTTCTTCTCAGGCGTGACAAAGTGATAGTCGTGATCAGAATCGGACTCTGGGCTACTGCCCAGCCGCCTTTTCTGGTTCTACTCCATGCGTAAGCATGGTCTTGGTCAACTCCCAATCTGATCAGGTTTTTGCGTTTCCGCTCAGGTTTCTTCTCCGCCGCGGCGGACCAGATACAGTAACGGAGTCGGTTCCTCATCCACTCATCGAGTGATTTTAGCTTTGCGGTGATACTGGCAAGGCGGTAATTATTTACCCATCCCATCCAGACCTCTCTAAGCTTTTGGAGCCGTTCCTCAAGACTGTACGGTTTGGTCTTCTTGGTAAGCTGTTTGAGCTTGCGTTTGAGTGATTCCCAACTGTTTTTCTTCACCACCAATTGGTATTTTCCTTTGGCCCCCTTCTGATATGTTGGTACAAATGCATGTCCCAGCAGTTCGAAGTTGGAGGGTATTCGGATGCCGCTTTTCTCCCTGTTGATGGGTAACCTAAGCTTATCTCTTAGAAAGAGGTAAATCTCGTTCCCCACCTTCTTTGCTTCTCTTTTTGACTTGGTGTAGATGCTGAAGTCGTCAGCATAGCGGACGTATTTCAGGTTTCCCCCTCTAGGCGAAGTATGTCACTTCGCCTTCATATCTCGGGAATTTGTAATTCCCGTTATGAAGAACAAATTATAATATCTAGAGTGGATTTTGATAAAAAGGAGCTTTTATGTGAACGGCCAGAGATCTTTCAAACTTCATTGGGTGGTTTTGTAAGGGAAAAGGTTAGGTCTTTCCATATAGATGCTCTAAGTCCTATTAGAGATACAGTAGAGGATACGTAGACTTTTGGCTTGGACTTTATTGAAGGGGACTTTCGAAGGATATCATACCCAATATGAAGTATTTTATTTGTTTTGGGCATTCTTTAGTTTAGAGGACAATATCCATCTTTAACCATTTTGGTATACCAAATAATGGATAAAAATGATATCTTAAAATAAAATTCACGAAAGGTATGCCAATCCAGCAAAAAATGGGGCTTGTTAAACCTTTAGTGAACAGATATACAAGTTGGCACACATTAAAAAATGAAACTTAGACCATTTATAATATTGCTTCTCGGTCTGACTATTAGTTGTTCTCAAACGACTGAAAAGATAACAGAATCTGCAAGTGACAACACCAACTCTTCCGATAAAACGACAAAGACAGAGATGGTTAATTCAGACTCACCAAAGGACACCCTTATAATTGTCGACTCAGAATTTACAATTGATCCGTTCGATTTTGGAGAAAATCCATTGAAACGACTGACTTCGATTGAAAGCTCGTCAACGAACTACCAGACCTATAAAAATCCGCACGTAGACAATCAAATCGACACATCCTTTCAAGTGACAATTAATGTAGACACTTTCGAAGTTTATAAAACCGCTTCTGAAAATTGGGTGACTGCTGCTGACATTAACTCTGACCGTTTTCCGACCAGACAAGGAATTCGAATTGGGATGACAAAATCTGAAATTAAAGAACAACTAAAATCAGCCGACAACTTCCCAGACTTTATTCGACTTCAAAACCTGGAAGTTCTCGAATGGATTGACCTTAAATTCGTAAATAACAGGCTTGAAAAGATTGAATTTAAAGGGTACATGGACTAAGATAAAGAAAAAACGTGTGGCACATCGGCTACAGCAAACCCCTATTAACTGCTTAAAAATAAAGACATTACTGTAAGCTACCCCAAAAACTGGACAGTTTGAAAGGCGACAAAATTGCTAACTTTGAACTATACAACAATAATGATATTTTAACTGTTAGAAATAGAATGAAATAATAGAACGAAACTTGAAAAAGGTGTAGTAGTATCTAAGTATTCGGGTACCCGGAACCACCAAACCTGCCAAATTGGGCAGGTTTGAACATAAATTCAATATTGAACGAATGGTTGCTTGGAAAGGGCAATTATAAGGAAAGCCAAGGTACTTATCTGATCACTCAGTGGACTATTTTGGAATTGTTCTTAGATGAATCCAAAAAAAGCCCTGAAATGCTTCAGGGCTTTTGATATCGTTTCTTATTTCTCTTCTATAAACTGCTTCTGTATTTCATCTTCCTCTTCGTCTTTTTTGCCTTCTTTGGTTGTTTCACCAAAAAACCGTTTTTGGAAGAGCAGGATAATGGCTACACCAATAAAGATCGAAGCATCAGCGACATTGAAGATCGGCCAAAGTGCGGTATAACTTCCTCCCCACAAGGGTACCCAATCCGGGATAAAGCCTTCCCAAATATCGATGTAGAACATGTCCACTACCTGACCATGAAACCAAGGTGTACTGGCATCATAGGGCGCATTGTTTAACCAAACCCCATAGAACACACTGTCCACCAAGTTTCCGATGGCACCACCGAGGATCATCGCAATGCACACAATATACCCGGCATGGACTTTCTTGCTGATCAAATAGTAAAGGTAATAACCTATACCTACCATGGCCACCAGCCTAAAAGAGGTAAGGATCAGCTTTCCATACTCAGAGCCCAGTTGCATCCCAAAGGCCATCCCGGGGTTGGTGGTATAATGGAGCTTGAACCAGTCCCCAAAGATTTTGATTTGGCCGGCAGAGCCCATGGTCATATTGGAATCCACTGCCAATTTCACAAGCTGATCGATAAGGATGACCAGTAAGGTAATGCCAAAGTACTTTAAATATTTCATTTTCTATTTTTTCAGAAGCCTAAGACTGCATCAGCAGCCTCTTATACTTTTTCTACCTTTACTTTTAATTCAAATTCATCCATGTCCAAGACCGTACCCTCGCTCACATCTCCATTCACGGAAAGCGAAAGGGCCTGCGTTTCAGCTTGGATATAATCCGAGAAGTTGACCAAAGCTTGGTCTACTTGCTCATTCAATTGGGCCACTTTGATGGTAATCTTGTCCTGCACTTCCAGCCCCATATCCTTTCTCAGATTTTGGATCCTGTTCACCAAATCCCGGGCGATACCTTCCTGCTTCAATTCATCCGTCAAAGTCACATCCAAGGCCACGGTGATGCCATTGTCACTGGCTACAGACCAGCCTGGAATATCCTGGGAGGTAATCAACACTTCCTCCAGGTTAAGCGTGGCTTTCTCTCCATCCAAGTCGATCTCTACAGCACCATTTCGCTCAATGGCACTAATGTCTTCTTGCCCCCATTGATTGATCACAGCAGCTACCAACTTCATTTTAGGACCAAAACGCTTACCCAATAGCGGGAAGTTTGGTTTGGCATTCTTCACCAATATGCCTGAGGCATCATCGATATATTCCACCCCCTTGATATTTACTTCCGACTTGATCAGCTCCTCCACATGTTCAATCTGCTCTCTGGTCTTTTCACTCAAAATCGGGATCAAAATCTTTTGAAGTGGCTGACGCACTTTCAATTTATCCTTTTTACGCAGGCTGTGCACCAAGGATGAAATGTCCTGTGCCAATTGCATGCTCGCTTCTAGGTCGGTATTGATCAAAGCCTCATCAGCGGCTTGCCAATCCGTCAAGTGAACTGACTCCGCAATTTCCTGCCCTGCTTCTTTTGCTCCACCGGTCAAGTTCTTGTACATCCAATCGGCATAGAAAGGAGCAAATGAGGACATCAACTGGCAAAGGGTGGTCAAGCATTCATACAAAGTCTCGTAAGCAGCTTGCTTGTCCTCGTTCATATCACCTCTCCAGAAACGCTTTCTGGCCAACCTCACATACCAGTTGGACAGTTGGTCCACGGTGAAGTTCATGATGGCCCTGGTTGCCCTGGTCGCATCATAATTGTCCATGGAGTTTTCCACTTCCGTGATAAGTGACTGCAATTTGGAAATGATCCATCTATCCAATTCAGGTCTTTCACTGACGGCCACCATTTTGCTGGCATCATAGGTGAAGTGATCCAAGTTGGCATATAACGCAAAGAAGTTATAAGTATTTTGCAGGGTACCGAAGAACCTACGCTGTACCTCAGCAACGCCTTCCAGGTTAAATTTCAAGTTGTCCCATGGATTGGCATTGGAAAGCATGTACCAACGCAAAGCATCCGGCCCATACTCTTTCAAAGTCTTAAATGGATCTACCGCATTGCCCAATCGCTTGGACATTTTATTTCCATTTTTGTCCAGCACCAAACCATTGGCAATCACATTTTTGAAAGCCACGCTGTCAAACAACATCACCGCTATCGCATGGAGGGTAAAGAACCACCCCCTGGTCTGATCCACCCCTTCGGCGATGTAATCCGCTGGATAATTGGCCTTGAAGATGTCTTCATTCTCAAACGGATAATGCCACTGCGCGTATGGCATCGCTCCTGAGTCAAACCATACATCGATCAAGTCCGGCTCACGGAACATTTTATTGCCCTGTGAATCCACCAAGATCACATCATCTACATAAGGTCGGTGAAGGTCCACTTCCTCTCCTTTGAAAGGAGACTCGGTCATAAATCCCTTGGCAATGGACAGCTCAATTTCCTCATTCAGTTCCGCAATGGAACCAATACATTTGGTTTCGGTGGCATCTTCATTTCTCCAAACCGGAAGCGGGGTTCCCCAGAAGCGGGAACGGCTCAGGTTCCAATCCACCAAGTTTTCCAGCCAGTTGCCAAAACGACCTGTTCCTGTTGCCTCAGGCTTCCAGTTGATGGTTTTGTTCAATTCCACCAATCTATCCTTGCAAGCGGTGGTTTTGATAAACCAGCTTTCCAGTGGATAATAAAGCACTGGCATGTCAGTTCTCCAGCAATGTGGGTAACTGTGCTCGTACTTCTCTACTTTGAAAGCTTTATTTTCATTTTTCAAGATGATGGAAATGATCACGTCGGTATTTTTATACTCCGGTGCATTTTCATCTTCTTTCAAGTAATTCTTTACGTAGAAATCATCCACCCCATATTCCTTATGGGCAGTGATCTGGTGCTCCTTCATTTTGGCCAGCAAATATTCTCCCACTACCGGTAAGAATCTTCCTTGCTTATCCACTACGGGGATTTCATTTCCTTGGTCATCTTTTACAAAAACCCCAGGAACTCCCGCCTGCACCAAGGCCCTAAAGTCATCCGCCCCAAAGGCTTTGGCCAAGTGAACGATACCTGTACCGTCTTCAGTAGTAACATAATCAGCAGAAATCACTGTAAAAGCTGGATGGGGAAGTGCTATTCCTTCAATCGGGAAAAGCGGCTCATACTCCATGCCCAGCATGTCTTTTCCTTTGAACTCTTCTACCACCTCAAAAGGAATCAGCTTATCGCCAGGTTTATAATCTTCTATTTTCAGCCCTTCAGCCTTTTTGTTAAACAAAGCCGCCATTCTGGCTTTAGCCAAAATAACGGTCTGCTCCTGATAGGTATAAGGGTTGAAGGTTTTTACTTTCACATAATCCAGTTTCTCTCCGATGGCCAAGGCAGAGTTGGAAGGCAAAGTCCAAGGAGTGGTGGTCCAGGCAATGATGTATTCATTTTCCCGGCCCTTCACTTTAAACTGTGCCGTGATGGAAGTATCCTTGACATCCCTGTAGCAACCTGGCTGGTTCAGCTCGTGAGAGGACAAGCCCGTTCCTGCTGCAGGAGAATAAGGCTGGATGGTATAGCCCTTGTAAAGCAGGTCTTTTTCATACAATCGCTTAAGCAAGCTCCACAAAGACTCAATGTATTTTGGGTCAAAGGTGATATATGGATCGTCTAAATCCACCCAATAACCAATCTTTTCGGTCAGGTCATCCCACTCATTTTTAAAGCGCATGACCGTCTCCCGGCATTTTTTATTGTATTCTTCTACAGAGATTTTCTTTCCGATATCCTCTTTGGTGATGCCCAATTCCTTCTCCACTTGAAGCTCAACTGGTAGGCCATGGGTATCCCAGCCACCTTTACGCTTAACCTGAAATCCTTTGAGGGTTTTATATCGGCAAAAAATATCCTTCAGGGTCCTTGCCATCACATGGTGAATACCCGGTGTACCATTTGCTGAAGGCGGGCCTTCAAAGAAAGTAAAGGTTTCCGCACCTTCACGATTTTCAACGGACTTTTCGAAAATCTTGTTTTCCTGCCAGTAACTCAGTACACTTTCTCCTATTCCGGGATAATCTACTTGTTTGAACTCCTGATATTTCTTCACGATATCTCTATATTATTACTTCTTACTCAATTCTTTGGCTGCAAAAGGTAGGGAACACTTGATTTAAATGTCTCCTTTTAACCCTTTCAAAAGCAGGCACAAAGTTAATAGAAAACTAGGGTTTCTGTATGGCGAAAATAGAAAAACTCGCTTTGCCCCTGATTTCATCCATAAAAACTCCACTTTGGGCGCAAGGGTTTTACTTTTTTGTGGTTTTAATCAGGCTCTGCTCACAGATTATTTGGCCAAATTCTCTCAATCAAATGCCCAATAGAAACTCAACGGGTCAGCCGTCCTTCTCAAAAACCAAGTCCAGCAAAACTAAATTAGTATTGTAAGGGGACTTTTATCCTTAAAAACAACTTCACCCCTTCTTTCAAAGCTCATATGGCTGATAACAAAGCAGGATTTACACCGCCCATTTCCATCCGGTTCCCATATAAATAAGTTAGATTTTGCTAAGTTTTTTCTTACCTGCCTAATTCTTTTCACAATTTCAAGAATGAAAAGTCAATAAGAATTGATCAGAGGCCTTATAAGCATAATGAGACTTTGATGATCATGAAATTTCTGAATTTAGTGAAGGCTTATCTAGAACACGCTGTGCTAGTAAATTAAAGTCATTCAGCTTGAAATCTTTTATGGCGGGGAGGTCGACACAGCTGCGGGGCGGCGGTGGCTTTGCGGGAAGAAGCTTTAGCTGTGTCTTGATTTTTCTTTGCTTCGTTTCTTTTCATCTAAGGAAAAGAAATGAAGAGTAAAGCCTAGGAAACAAACTTAATTGCTAAAAAACATTTTCAATTATCAGTTTTTAAAAGATTAATTCAAATAATAAGTTTTATCAAAATATAGAACTAAAACAATGGGTTAACTAGAAAAACGATATAACATAAGGTCAAGAACATAAGATTAGATTGTTAGGGTTAGTTGTTAGTGTGTTTGTGTTGGCTTGCACTTAGGAGCAGGCTGCACAAACAACTCTTAAAAAACAGAATAAAATTTGTCACAATAAGAATTAACAACCTGTAAATAAAAAGTTTGGCATAAAAATAGCTAATAAAACAAAATATTAAATCAACCGCAATGGCCAAGGGTTGCTGACATCAAGTCAGCTCCCTTGGCTTATTTTTTAGGCACCTGGCAGAGATATCCCCTTCACTTTGCGATAGAGTGACAAGGCATATTTGTCAGTCATGCCAGAAATAAAATCTATCAAATTTCTTAAAAGTAAATAAGGCATCAGGACTTCTTTGTCCAGCTGGAACTCTTCCGGCAGTAATCTTAGGATACTTTTATCTTTACCAGAAAACTGCGCCGCATCAAAATACTTATTGAATAGCGCCTTTGAAAACACCTCTAAAAGCCCTTCCAGCACCTGAAAGCCTGCGGCTTCCTTTTCCAAAACTGGCTGGGATCGGTATATTTTCTGCACGGACAGTTGGCTGATTTCTTCCAAAACTGGAGCAGAAGGAATGATATCAGTCAATGCCTGATCAAAGTCACCTGTCAACATTTCCTCTTCATGTTCCCTAAAAGCTGCCACCGTTTCATCCACCAATCTTCCAATGGCCATGGCCCTAAGAATCGCCAATTTCTGTGCTTTGGATTTAAGGGAGTTGAGTTTTTCTTCATCAAACCGCTCTCCGATTATCCTGGCCAGCAAATCCACGACAGCCTCCAGCTGGACCAAGCCCAAGGTACATCCATCTTCCAAGTCAATAATGCTGTAACAAATATCGTCAGCAGCCTCCACCAAAAAGGCAAGTGGATGTCTAAACCAAGTGTTTTTTCCTGATGACGGAATCCCCAGCAGTTCCGCCAAACGCTTGTAATGTGGTATTTGATCTGAAAAGAAACCATACTTCTTTTGGCTCCTTCTTGCTTTATCCCTTTTCGTAATCAGTGCTGGCCTGGGGTATTTTGTAAATGCCGCCAATGTGGCAAAAGAAAGCTGTAAGCCATTATCTTTTTCCAGCAGCATTCGGAACCCCTGTGCATTGCCTTCAAAACTGGTCATGTCCGCCCATTCCTCTTCTTGCAGATGGTCTTTCCAGATATTTCCACAGGGATGAAATTTAAAAAAGTCAGAAATGGCATCTTCTCCTGAATGTCCAAAAGGAGGGTTGCCAATATCATGGGTCAAGGCAGCAGCAGCTACTATCGCACCAATATCACTGGACCCTATTCCTTTTTCACTCAGTTGGGGATATTTTTGTAATAAAAACTCTCCAGCTGACTTTCCCAGAGACCTTCCCACACTCGAAACCTCCAAGCTATGGGTAAGCCGGGTGTGCACAAAATCCAATTCCGGCAATGGAAATACTTGCGTTTTATCCTGCAGGTTTCTAAATGGAGCAGAAAAAATAATCCGGTCATAATCCCGTTCAAACTCACTTCTATATTGATCAGGGATAGTTTCTGTCTTCTTTTTCAGATCAGATCTACCCGCTCTTAACAGCTGTTCCCAATTCATCATGTCCAAAATTAATGATCCAAAGTAAGAATCTTGTCAAAATCACCTATAAAATCAATTAACTCTGCTTATAGCCCCTTCTCCGTTGATGTAAATGAATCAAAAACCAATGAAGGATTAAGCTTATTTAAATATATTAGCGCCTTCAAAAATGAATAAAACCCTACAACTAAATCATATGAATAAGTTAGTTCTCCTACTGATTTTGGCGCCAAGCATTCTGAGTGCCCAAGATTTAGCAAACAGAAAACACTATGTGGCACATCAGACGACGGGCCCTTTGGAAATGGACGGAAAGCTACAAGAAGAGGATTGGCAAGCGGCAGAGTGGTCAGATCTATTTGTAGACATTGAAGGAGATAAAAAACCTGCTCCACTTTATGACACCAAATTGAAAATGCTCTGGGATGATAAAAATCTCTATATCGCGGTTTGGATGGAAGAGCCTGATCTTTGGGCCACCTACACCAAACGTGAATCTGTGATTTTTCATGAAAATGACATTGAGGTTTTTATTGATCCAGACGGAGACACTCATCATTACTACGAACTGGAGATCAACGCCCTAGGCACTGAATGGGATCTCATGATGACCCAACCTTACAGAAATGGAGGTTCTCCCATTAATGGCTGGAACATTAATGGTTTCAAAAAAGGAATTCAACTCAATGGCACCATCAATGACCCTTCCGATAAAGACCAGTCATGGGTGGTAGAAATGGCCATTCCATTTGAGGCACTTTCCCAACGTGGCCCCAATGCAACAGTTCCAAGAGATGGTGACCAGTGGCGCATTAATTTCTCCCGTGTCCAGTGGCAGTTGGAAGCCCAAGGCGATAAATATGCGAAAAAGATCAATCCAGAAACCGGAAAAAACTTTCCGGAGTACAATTGGGTCTGGTCTCCGCAAGGACATATCAATATGCATTTACCGGAATACTGGGGGTACCTTCAATTCGCCAAAAGTCCGGTTGACCAAGAAAAAGTGGCTTTCCAAATAAAAAAAGATGAAAGCGTGAAAGATGCATTAAGAGAGGTGTTCCATCTTCAAAATGCCTATTTCCGAAAAAACGGAAAATATGCCACATCCACCTCGGAACTTGGCACCTCCAAAAGCCTAGATGCATACCAGCTCCAATATGAAGTAAGCGCTACCCGTTACAAAATCTCTATCCCTTCCATTGATTCAGAGGGAACCTGGTACATCACCGAAGATAGCAGGATCTGGAAAAAGTAGTCTTCCGATACCCACGGATCAATTCTAAACCATCGCTTCATGAAAGGCAAGCCTCCAAGGTTTGCCTTTTTAATTATTCCTTATATACAAAAATTTAGGTCAAATGGATTTTTACGGAAATAAACTGAATAAAAAAGTAAATAATAGAATTTTTGTATGAAAAAACAATATTCATATAAGAATACAGGAAAGTTAGATTGCCTGGCACCTCAAGTGGCATGCTAATTGTTTTGGCCTGACCAAACTAAACCAACTATTTGTTACAATGAAAACTTTACCATTCAAAAACTATTTCTTTGGACTCGCTGGATTACTTGCTTTGGCCTCTTGTAATAATGAAGATGAGGACATCATGGAAGGAAGTGCGCAGGTAAATATTGCCTTGATTGATGCGCCAGCAGACTATGACGAGGTTTGGATCGAAGTACTGGGAGTCGAAATCCTTACCAATGATGAAAATGAGAATGATGATTCCGCTTGGATCTCCATTCCCAATGAAGCTGATGAAGACAAGCTAAACCTCCTAAGCCTGGTGGGCGGCAATGAAGCTTTTATTGGTTCGGAAGAAGTGCCAGCTGGTGAAATTGCTCAAATCCGACTTTTATTGGGAGATGACAATTATTTGGTAATGGATGGAGAGGAGATTCCTCTGACTACTCCAAGTGCCCAACAAAGTGGATTGAAACTTAAGCTGAATCAAGAATTAATGGCAGGTATACAGTACGATTTGGTGATCGATTTTGATGCAGCCAAATCCATTGTTGAAGCAGGAAACTCTGGTCAATATATTCTTAAACCCGTATTGAGGGTGGTTGCCGAGGAGTCCGCGTCCATAGAAGGACAAGTACTACCCTTGGAAGCCAAATCAACAGTGTATGGAATTATCGGAGAAGATACTGTTTCTACTTATACGGATGACATCGGTGCATATGCACTGAGGGGATTGATAACAGGAGAATACACCATTATCATCGACCCAATAGAAGGCTATGAGCCGGATACTTTGTTCAGTGTATCTGCCGTAGAAGGAGAAGTAACGATACTTGATCCCATAGAATTAGAAGAGACTTCTGCAGAAATTGAAGTAGAAATCAATAACTAAGACAAGTGACTGTCTATCATTTAAAGGAGTCTATTCGACTCCTTTTTTCATGCCTTTTCCAGTATATTTTGATTACCACATCTCAAGCCCTCAAAATTTGAATTCATCAATGGTCATTTGCCACTCGAAATGGTTACTTTTGTGGAATAATTAAATCAAAAGCCATGTGCTTTTCGTTATTTACCTGAACTAAAAAACCGAGGCAATGTCATTCAAAAGCGTCTCCTTACTTTTCATTTCAATGCTATTCCTGACTTTTTCATGTCTGGATGCTTCTTCCAATGAAAACAGTGCCTTGATCAATATATACCTGATCGATGCACCCGGAGATTTTGACCAGGCCTGGATAGACATTGAGCGAGTGGAAGTTTTTATCCAAGGAGGAAACAGCGCAGGAACGAAAGATTGGATTCCCTTGGATTATGTACCAACCAGCAATGTCATCAATGTGACTAGTCTTGTCAATGGAAATCAATTGATATTAGGCCGTTCTGAATTGCCTTTAGGCAAAATAAGCCAAATTAAATTGGTTCTTGGAGAAGACCATTACTTGGTTAAAGATGATGAACAGCTCCCCTTGACCTTGCTCAATAGCGAAAGCCAAGAACCCACCATTGATGTCGACTATTCGCTTTCCGGCGCCATGTCTTATGACATTCTACTGGATATGGATCTGAGCAAGTCCATCATTGCAGACCCCGTGCAAGAAAATGTCTTCTGGCTTGACCCTGTGATGAGGTCATTTGAAACGGGCGCTGTAGCATCCATTAGTGGCAAAGTAACACCAATTGAGGCGAAACCGATCATTTATGCCATCATCGGTGAAGATTCCATATCCACGCATACAGATGATTCCGGCGCATTTCTTTTCAATGGCTTGCAAGCTGGAGATTATAGCATTTACATTTCCCCAAGAGCCCCTTACTTGGACAGCTTAACCACCGTAACTACCAAAATAGATTCCTTATCAGCTATGGAGACAATACTTCTACCCACACCTGATGAGGATTAGGAAACTCAATTGACGCTAAAACATGAAGGACTTTAATCCATATATGTTGCGGGCCTTAGAGTTGGCAGAGTTGGGTAGAGGGCATGTTAGTCCTAATCCTATGGTAGGCTGTGTAATCGTCCATCAAGACAGAATTATAGGTGAAGGCTATCATCAACAATACGGCGGCCCTCATGCGGAGCCCAATGCTGTCCATGATGTAGCTGACCAAAGCTTACTTAAAGAAGCGACAGTCTATGTCACCTTGGAGCCCTGTGCACATTTTGGAAAAACACCACCCTGTGCCAACCTACTAGTGGAAAAACAGGTCAATAAGGTGGTGATCGCCGCCTTTGACAGTAATCCGCTAGTGGGTGGTAAGGGCATCAAAATTCTCAGGGATGCTGGCATTGAGGTTGTCACTGGTGTCATGGAAAAAGAAGCAAGAATCCAAAACAAGCGTTTTTTTACTTCCATCGAAAAGCAACGGCCCTATGTCATCCTGAAGTGGGCCCAAACACAAGATGGCTTCGTAGCCAGGGCCAACTATGATAGCAAATGGATCTCCAATTCCTATAGCAGACAATTGGTCCATAAGTGGCGGGCGGAGGAAGATGCTATCATGGTAGGCACCAAAACAGCCCATTTTGATAATCCAAAATTGAATGTGAGGGACTGGGAAGGGAAAGATCCGCTGCGGATTGTATTGGACAAGCAGTTGACCTTGGATGCTAACCTGGCCCTTTTTGATAGAAGCATTCCAACAGTCTGCTATAACCTGATCAAAAATGAGTCACAGGAAAATCTGGATTATGTCAAATTGGAAAAAGACTTTTCCGTAGCAGATGTGTTGGAGGATCTTCATCAAAGGAAAGTACAAAGTGTGATCATTGAGGGAGGATCCTTTTTATTACAAAAGTTTATACAAAGTGAACTTTGGGATGAGGCCCGGGTGTTTACTGGCCAAAGCCGATTTGAAAGTGGCATTCCTGCCCCTAGATTAGCGCAAAATCCAGTGGAAACCCTTCAAATTATGAATGATCAATTGGAAGTTTATCAATCTGGTCATTAACATTTAATTTTACCTAAAACATATCATCCATGGCAGAATCCATATTTCTTCCTGAAAATGCTAACAAGGCAGAAAAATACGAAGCCTTGCTTCCCCAAATTGAAGCTTTGATCACAGGTGAGGAAGACCTGACCGCCAACTTGGCCAATATCAGTGCTGCCCTCAAGGAAGCCTTTGATTTTTTCTGGGTGGGCTTTTACCTCGTCAAGGGAGAGCAGCTGGTGCTTGGACCATTCCAAGGGCCAATAGCCTGTACCCGAATTGCAAAAGGCAAAGGCGTTTGTGGTGCCGCTTGGAAAGAGGGTAAAACCCAGTTGGTGCCGGATGTGGATGCTTTTCCGGGTCATATTGCCTGCAGCTCCGCCTCCAAATCTGAAATTGTTTTGCCTGCTTTAAAAGATGGAGAAGTAGCCTTAGTGCTGGATATTGATAGCAACCAGCTAAATGATTTTGATGAAACGGATGCCAAACATCTTGAGCAATTGATGAAAGTTATAGAAAAGTGCCTGTAGGGAATTTTCAACAATAAGGGGTGTAATGAATACGCCCCTTATTGTTGTATCTTAATTTGATCCCCACTTGGGAATATATTTAGGCTCATAGGTAGCCATCTTGTCCAGCATCTCTGCTGGATCATCACTTATGATCAGGAGCTCTTTCTGCTCATCTTTTAAAAAACCTTCTTCGGAAGCAAAGGATAAAAAGTCAATAAGTTTGTCATAATACCCTTCCACATTATACAAGGCCAAGGGTTTTTGGATATAGGCCAATTGATTTAAGGTCATGATTTCAAACAGCTCCTCCAAAGTTCCAATGCCTCCCGGCATGGCCACAAAACCATCTCCGCGTTCCGCCATCAGCCACTTCCTGTCCCTCATGGTCTCTACCACCGTCAATTCGGTACAACCCTGATGGGCTACTTCCACGTCCACCAATTTTTGTGGAATAATCCCATATACATTTCTCCCCACACTCAGCATTTGATTGGCGATCACTCCCATCAGGCCCACCTTGCCAGCACCATACACCAAGTCCATTTTTCGTAAAATCATTTCCTCAGCCAAAGCAATTGCCCCAGCTTTATAGGCAGGGTTTTTCCCGGTATTGGAACCACAGTAGACGGTTATTTTCTTCATTTCCTCTGAACTTTTGGGTAAAACAATTCTACTAATAACAGCAATTTCACCTCCTTTCGCAAAGCCAAAATATTAAATGAATACTAAGAATATCTAAATCGGCAACGCGTTACAATTTATCAAGCTTCATGAGCAGGAAAATTTGCTTACTTTTGGAGTATGAAAATCTGTTTTGCAACCAACAATCCCAAAAAAATAGAAGAAGTGAAAGCCGCACTTGGCGAAGACTTCACCATTGTATCACTTGCAGAAATCGGATGCCACGAAGAGCTCCCCGAAACTGGAGACACTTTGGATTTTAATGCTTTTCAAAAAGCCAGACATGTCTTTGATAACTATGGGGTAAGCTGCTTCGCTGATGATACAGGCCTGGAAGTAGAGATACTTAGCGGTGCGCCGGGAGTATATTCCGGCAGGTATGCCGGTGAGCCTCGCAGCGATGACAGAAATGTTGACTTGTTGCTTCAGAATTTAGAAGGAGCCTCTGATAGAAAAGCCCAATTCAGGACAGTGATCGCCCTGATCTTGGATGGTGAAGAACATAGTTTTGAAGGCACTGCCAAAGGGGAAATTATTACAGAAAGGTCTGGTGAGGGAGGATTTGGTTACGATCCGATTTTCCTTCCAGAAGGTTACAAAAAAACCTTTGCCGAGCTCAGCATGGATGAAAAAAATGCCATCAGCCACAGGGGCAAAGCCGTCAGAAAGCTGATTCATTTCTTGAACAGCTACCAATAAAGGGTATTGATTCCAAATAATTGATATATTAGGAATATGAGAAAACCGTATATAGTTGGTATCACAGGAGGAAGTGCCTCTGGCAAGACCTTATTTCTCAACAGGTTATTACAATCTTTTGATCCGGAAGAGATTTGCCTGATCTCCCAAGACAACTACTATAAGCCCATCGAACAACAGCCTTTGGATGATGAAGGCATTGAAAACTACGACACTCCTCATTCATTTGACTTTCAGGCTTATGCGGCAGACATCAAAAAAATTCAAATGGGTGAAAAGGTCTTTCGACAGGAATATACTTTTAACAACCCTAAAGTAACCCCTAAGATGCTGGAGTTTTGTCCGGCGCCTGTCGTAGTGGTGGAAGGAATTTTTGTGCTTTACTCACCAGAACTGTCCAACCTATTGGACTTAAAGGTCTTTATAGATGCCAAGGACTATATCAAGCTCAAAAGAAGGATTGTCCGCGATAAGGTAGAGCGCGGATATGACCTGGACGATGTACTTTACAGGTATGAAAAACATGTGATGCCTACTTATGAAAAGTACATCGACCCCTTTAAGCATGATGCAGATCTTATCATTCCCAATAATGACAGTTTTGAAAAAGGACTGGAGATGCTAACAATTTTCCTGAAGGAAAAGATTGTAAACCAGCCCTGTATCTAAAAAATTCCATTGGTAGGTGGCAAACTTTAGCTTCAAATTCACTTTTTGGCAAAGAGTTTGCAAAGTTTGGTTTGAAAACTAAACCAACTATTATTTACCATGAAAAAGTTTTTGATTTTATCACTGACTGCTTTTTTGATTTTACAACACAAGTCCGTTGCACAGATCAGTGCCGGAGTTTATCAATTAAGTTCTGGAACCTTTGCGGCTATTGGAAGTAATCCGGACAATAAAATGTTTGGAGAGGCCAGGATAGGCGCTGGAGGCAATGTGGATATAGAAGGTACCTTTGGATACAATTTTGTCCAAAGGGATGAAGTTAACTTCTACAGCGGCTTCCACTTGGGTGTAGATGATCAAGGAAATGACAATGACCTTTACCTTGGTATTCCCCTTGGAGTCTTTGTCAAGCCTTTTCCTTCCACCAGAAACTTCGGTTTTCTCTTGGAAGCCAGTCCCATTTTTCCCACAGGAGAAAGCAATAATTATTTCAGGGCAGGGATAGGCCTCAAATACACATTTAGGTAAAAACCATTCGACCATGAAACGATAAAAAGGGCCTGACAGCAATTGTCAGGCCCTTTTTGGTTTGACTGATAAGTCTATTCAAATCTACTTACAAGCAATTTTATTCACCCTATTCGCATGTCGACCACCTTCAAAATCCGTCCTTAAGAAGGTTCCTACCATTTCTTGTGCCAATTCGTAAGGTACAAAACGAGCAGGAATGGAGATGACATTGGCATCATTGTGCTGTCTGGACAAAGCGGCCAAGTCAGTATTCCAGCAAATCGCCGCCCGGATTCCTTGGTGCTTATTGGCAGTAATAGCTACACCATTACCACTACCACAAACCACAATCCCCTGTACAAATTCCCCACCTTCAATGGCATCACAAAGCGGGTGAACATAATCAGGATAGTCAACAGAAGCATCTGTAAACGGACCAAAATCCTTTACTTCAAAGCCAGCTTCGGTCAAATAGGCAACCAGTTGCTGCTTATAATCAAAACCTGCATGGTCACCACCTATTGCTATTTTTTTGGACATGACGATAGTGTTATTATTATTTCTTTTCTTCTTCTAATTCTTCTCTCTTCTTACGTTCTAAACGCTTAGCGATCATAATCCCTGCCTCATACAATACCAGTATCGGCATGGCTATCAGCAACTGACTGATCACATCTGGCGGAGTAATCAACGCAGAAAGTACCAAAATGATCACGATAGCATGCCTTCTATAAGACTTCAGCATTCCAGAAGTAACCAGTCCAGACATGGACAAGAAATAAATCACCACTGGAAGCTGGAACATCACGGCAGAAGCCAGCACCAGCATGATTAAGGTCGAAATATACGAAGTGATATCAAACTCATTTGCTATGGAAGGATCCAGTCGGTAATGCGAGAGGAAGTTAATCGAAAGCGGTGCCAAGATAAAATATCCAAAGGCCGCTCCCATAAAGAACAACAAACTCACAAAGAAAACCGCCCCTCTGGCTGCCTTCCTCTCCTTATCATATAATCCCGGGCTGATGAAGCGCCAAACTTCCCAGAACACATATGGAAAGGCTACCACAAGCCCCACCACCAAACTGGAAGTCATGTGCATGGAAAACTGTCCAGTCATCTGTCTACTTTGCAAGATAAACGGTAGTTCGTCTATACAAAGTGCTGGAATACTTAAATAAGCAGAGAGCTGACAGAGCATCCTATAGGTGAAAAAATCCACCTTGGACGGTCCTAAAATCACTTCTCCAAATACGATACTCTTGGAAAGAAAGGCTACTACTGAGCAAATCAGAATGGCTGCAATGGATCGAACCAAATGCCATCGCAATTGCTCCAAATGATCCAAAAATGACATGCCTCCTTCTTCTTCCTCCTCTTCCCTGTATTGATCTAATGCCACTTAATTTCTTTTTTTCTTAGTACAATGGGAACTGAACCATCCAGTTATTTACCTCCGTCTTGATTGCTGCAAGGGTGGCTTCATTTTCATGGTTCATCAATGCCTTATCGATCAATTCCACGATCTTGATCATATCTTGTTCTTTAAGGCCTCTGGTGGTGATGGCTGCTGTTCCAACCCGCATTCCTGAAGTTACGAATGGAGAGCGGGTATCGAAAGGCACCATGTTTTTATTGATGGTGATATCCACTTTACCTAGCGTTTCTTCAGCAATTTTTCCTGAAAGATCCTTATTTCTCAGGTCGATCAGCATCAGGTGATTGTCTGTTCCACCAGAAATCAATTTATATCCTTTTTCCACGAAAGCATCAGCCATCACGGAAGCATTTTTCTTCACTTGCAAAACGTACTCCATGTATTCATCTGAAAGGGCTTCTCTGAAAGCCACTGCTTTAGCAGCAATGATGTGCTCCAAAGGTCCTCCCTGCATTCCTGGGAATACTGCTGAGTCCAACAATTGCGTCATTTTTCTCAATTCTCCCTTTGGATTTTTATGGCCAAATGGATTGTCGAAATCTTCTCGCATCATGATCAAGCCACCTCTTGTACCTCTTAAGGTCTTATGTGTGGTCGTGGTCACGATATGGCAATGCTCCAATGGATCATTCAAAAGACCTCTAGCGATCAGACCGGCTGGGTGAGAGATATCCGCCAACAATAAGGCGCCCACCTCGTCAGCGATTTCTCTGAATCTTGCATAATCCCAGTCACGGCTATAGGCAGAAGCACCACAAATGATCAACTTTGGCTGAACCTCTTTGGCAGTTTCTGCGACTTTGTCCATATTGACCACGCCAGTTTCTTCTTCCACACCATAGAAGTGAGGCTTATAGTTCTTGCCGGAGAAGTTTACCGGGGAACCATGAGTCAAGTGACCACCATGAGAAAGATCAAAACCCAAAATGCTATCACCAGGATTCAGACAGGCCAAAAACACAGCTGCATTGGCTTGAGCACCAGAGTGAGGCTGAACATTGGCCCATGTGGCTCCGAAAAGCTCCTTGGCACGGTCAATAGCGATCTGCTCAATATCATCCACTACTTCACAACCTCCATAGTAACGCTTCTTAGGTAACCCTTCGGCGTATTTATTGGTCAATACACTACCGGCAGCTTCCATCACCTCCTTGCTGGTGAAGTTCTCAGAGGCAATCAGCTCAATTCCTCTTTTTTGACGGTCTTCTTCTTTTTGGATAAGGTCGAATATTACCTGGTCTCTTTTCATGAGTATGCTCTTGTTTTTACAGTCTTTTTCTGCCCAAAATGATTTGGGAACTTCCACCAAGTCCTATGGCTAAGCCGGATAATGGCAGATATAATTTTGGCTGCCCAAAATTAGTTCGAAACAATGTATTATCCAATTGATTGAGAAATTGCTTCTGCTAAAAAAGACTTGGAAAAGGAAAAGCCGCGCAAACCTTCCATTAAGTATCTAAAACAGCTCACGGACAACACTTAATCAAACCCAACTTTGTTTAATTCTTGTCATTAATCTTTTAATTTTGAACCATGATTGATTTTGAATTTGCTCCTAAAAGTTATTTCGACGGTACTGGACCTTCGGCTTTACTCGCCAAGCTTTCTTATCCAGAGAGTCAATGGGGTGAGGAAATCAGCATTTATGCTGCTCCTTTGGATGGCAAAATCTATTACGAAGTGGTGGATTTTTACGGCAATGAATTTGACCCTAGCCCTGACAAATCAAATAACCCCCTGACCTTACAGGAGTTTATTTTTCTGATCGAAACATTGGAAGTCGTGGACCAAAGTATCAAGGGCGATATGAACCTGACGCTTGCTGGTATCCCAGAAGCAAAAAGTAATGTATATCCCCAACTGGAGGAATACTTTCAGGAAAAGCGCAAAAAGTTTGGGATGAATTAATTAAAAATCCCAAATGGATGCCACACCTTCTCGCGCATGACTGGACTGAAACCAATATTCATACGTTTCAAAATCGATGCAATCGTGCAGTTCCATTCCTTGAAAATTCATTTTCTTAATGCTTGAACCAGGCAAAAAGCTTCTTAAGTCATTGGCCTGGTCAATGGTCAGCTGTGATAATTGGATCATGCGTTGTTCTCCAATCAGGATAGGTACAAGTTTCGTCATAATCTTAGATTTTCTCCTATCAAATAAAGCACTCAAATTTAAAATATTGATTAACAACAGATTACATTACTGTTAATTTCTAAGCAATTTTTACCTTATTTTTGATCCATGACCAACCTCATTCTTGTCATTCTTTGTCTGATCATTGGCATTTTGCTCCAGCGCCTAAAGGAACTGCCCAAAGATGCTCCCAAGTCCCTCAACACTTACCTGATTTATATCGTCCTCCCTGCTTTGGCTTTGCTCCATATTCCCGAGACGGAACTTTCGCTTGGATTGCTACTTCCCGTACTGACTGCATGGATAAGTTTTGGGATTTCATGGGTAATTTTTGGCACTTTGGGAAAAAAATTGGGTTGGAGCAAGGCAACCACAGGTTGTTTGATCATTGTGCCTGGTTTGGCCAACACCTCTTTTATTGGCTTTCCGATCATTGAAGCACTTTATGGTAGCGAAGGCCTTAAAATAGCCCTGATGGTAGACCAAGCGGGTTCCTTTATCATTGTGAGCAGCATTGCCATCATTGTGGCTTCTATCTATGGCCATGGGAAAAAACGCAAAAGGGATGTGACCAAAAAGATCCTCACCTTTCCTCCTTTTTTATTCTTCCTGATTGCCTTGTTCATGAACCTCTTGCATTTGGAGTTTGAAGGTACTGTGTATGAAATATTACAGGCTTTTGCTGACACTCTTACACCCATAGCACTGATTGCCGTTGGCTTACAGGTAAAAATCAATGCAGAGACTTTATCTTCAAAAAACCTGTGGTATGGCCTGTCTTTTAAATTATTGTTTATCCCAACGCTCATATTCTTCCTATACAGGTTGTTCTTGGATGAAGGAAATATCCTTTACAAGGTAAGTGTGATGGAGACCGCCATGGCTCCGATGATCACTGGCTCTATCATTGCCATCAACCATGACCTCAACCCAAAACTTGCTTCACTTTTGGTGGGAATTGGCATTCCGCTTTCCTTTATCACCTTGATGGGCTGGTACTATTTGGTGGGGTAGAGAGCGGATTATTTTAAAGAATTGATTATGGCTAAATGTAAGCACAAAAAAGCCAGGCAAAGAATCCTCTGCCCGGCCAAATAAAACTGTTTCACCATTTTCATTCGATTGGTTTCGTTTTGGTCGTATCTGTCTTGGGCTTGGACTTGTTGAAAAATCCTTTGAGTAAATCCTTCACTTCATCCGCCGCTTGGTTTTGCGCTTCTTCCACCTTTTTGTTCAGTTCCTTTTTAGCACTGTCCTGAGCGGCATTTGCTTTGGCTTTCAATTCTTGTTTTACACTGTCTTCCTGTGCCTTGAATTGCTCGGCCACTTGGTTCTGCAACTTTTCACCTTCAGCTGAAGCTCTTGACTTCAGCGCATTGGTGATCAAAGCTTCCATGCTGTTTCCACCGGCCAAGCTGATTTTAGGCTGTTGATAAGTACCTCCCAGATTGATCGCAACAGGAATCTTGGTATCCCCCGTTACCTCTGTTCCAGAGATGGATGCCAATAAACTGTTGGCTTGGCTCCCGAACTTTCCTGCTGGCACTTGCATATTGACTAGGTAACTGATACTTCCATCAAACCCCGTACTTCCTTGAATATTGGCCTGGTAATCCCACAGTTTGATATCAAAAGGACTCACATTGAGCATGCCATCTTTGATTTCTGCTTTTAAATTCAGGTCCTTTATCTCCAATGTATTTCCATCTTTGAGTTTGGTCAATGAGGTAATGCCACCAATGATTTTACTATCTTTTAAGGCCGCCTGTGCCACTTTAATCAGTCCGTCTCCATCCAGCGAGGACAAAACAGGCATCATGTCTTGACCTAAGTTTCCAGATAAAGAAAAGTTCGTTGTAAAATCACCATTAAGGTGTTCTGCAATGGGTGCAAATGCCTTGATAGTATTGAAAGATTTAAAGGCTTCCTGAATACTCACTCCCAGCATATTGAAATCCATATTGAATTTCGGGTCTTTTATATTTTGGGTATTATAGGCACCATTCAATGTGAGCTGCCCCCCCATGGTGTTCATGCCCGCATCTTTGAACGTCAAAATGCCATCCTTTAGGGTCATCATACCTTTGGCATTGGTAAAGACCAAATTATCATACAACACCTCATCAGCCTTCACGGACATGGTGAAATTGACATTTTTAGGCAATTCTATCAAAGTAAGTGAAGTTGTATCAGCTGTAGTTTCTTCACTCTCTGTCATCCACTCATTGATATTAAATTTGCTGGAATTAATGTCCAATCTACCAGTCAAAACCGAAGTGTCCTTAAAAAGGTAAGCCATGTAGTTGCTCAGGCTACCGTTTGCTTGAACGGGGCTTTCTCCTAGTCTGGCATCGAATTTTGTCAAATTAATAGCTTGAGGACTGAAATCCCCATTGGCCTGATGAATTCTTATTCCTTGAGGAAGATCTTTATCCGTATAATAGAAATCTGTTAAGGTAATCTGCCCACTTGTGCTCAGTCTATTGTAGCGTTCTGCTTCCACATCAGCATAACTTCCTTTGGTGTCAATATCCGCCTTGATTTTACCGTCCATGATCACCTCTTCCATCGGAAATATTTTACTGATTTTCCCTAAATCCACTGTACCATGGATAGCACCATCCCAGTTCAACTGGTCCAAATCACTGACTTTCATATTTCCTCTAATCTCCTCACCTTCCAGTTTAAACCCAAAATTCGACAGGTTAACCCAGAAATCACTCATCTTACCCGAATTGTTTTGAATAGTCGTATTCGCATTCAAATCTTCTATAGGCGCTGGATATTCTTCACTTTTTACAAAGCCATTCGTAAGAGCCATCTTGGCATTGATAGCAGGAATGATTTCAGCTACACTGTCATACCTTCCTTTAGCTGTAGCATCCACATCCAAAATCCCTCTTAGCTCCATTCCCTCAATGGGAAAAATAGAAGTCAGCTCTTCCAAATTCAGTTTTCCTTTCAATTGACCATCCACATCGTAAGTAATCAAGTTCTCTAAGAGCAATCTACCTGAAATCGGATTGGAGCCGAAGGTCAGGTTAAATGCTGGAATATTCACTTGGGTATTGTCTATATTTCCTGTTTCATTTTTGACGGACATATCCACATTAATGTTGTTGACCGGCTTGGGCAAGTCTGGATATTGGAACATCCCGTCAGCTACTTTCAAAGAAACCTCAAATTTAGGAAACTGTGTTTCATTATAGCTTCCTTTCAGGTAACCTCCAAAATCCATAGTACCTGAAGTATTGATCCCGTCAAAGGATTCCGTGTAAATGCCCGGTACAAGGGAGAGAACACTTTTAAAACTATTTTCCTTTCCTTCAAAAGTCAGGTCAAAATCAATGTCCTCACTGGGCATTGCCAAAAAACCGTCAATGCCAAACATAAAATCATTAAGTCCAAACTGTCCTTCTCCAAAGGTGAACTTCATTTGGGTCATATCTACCTGAATCTCGGTATCTGCGGTAAAAACTTTATTACTAAGATAATTGACCTCTTCATAATCCATCCTGGCAATATTGGTACTGATCTTTCCATTTAGATCATATACGTCCGCCGTAAAATCACCGTAACCCTCCATATCAAAATCCTGTAAAGCCAAAAAATATTTCAACTGTCGATCATCATAAACAAAATTGACATCTTCAATTTCCATCAGGTCAATCCCTAGTTTAAAATTGGAAGGTTCTACAGCCACAGTATCTTCTTCACTCTCCATGGCAATATCATAGTTCGCAGTACCATCCTCTAGTACTTTGACGTAAATACGGCCCCCTTTCAAGTGTAATCCAGTCAATTCAGGGTAATCCCCAAAAATAACAGACATCAAATTAAAATCCACTTGGAAGTTATTGACATGCGCCAAGGTATCATTTTCAAAAGGTGCATATCCTTTTACGCCAAATTCCTTCACAGTGGCTGAGATATTGGGAAACCTCTTGAGCACACTCAAACTGATGTTATCAATATTATAATAAACTTGAGCGTTCACAGAATTAGCTATTTCCTGATCTATACGTGCCACAATTTTATCTTTAAAAATAAAAGGCGTCGCAATCAAGGCCACCAATAAAAAGGCAAATACTGCCAAAATTATAATTAATGTCTTTTTCATAACCATTAGATTTTAAACCAGTCTGTTTTTTGACTAAAAATTAAATAGCAGACGAAGCTACATTATTTATGCATCAAATTTGATGCCTCATAAAAAAAGGGACACGAATATGTCCCCTTTTTAAAATAATATGTCTTCTAAAACTTCTTAGACTGACATGAGCTTGAAATGATAATCTATTTTTTCATTTTTCTGATGGCTTATCTGCTTTCTCAAATGATAAATAGCTTCCAATAGTGGTGCATTGTTAAGATCTCCAACATCAATCGCCCTGAAGCCAATTAATTCAATAAGTCGTTTGATCCGGAATTTATCCACTTCGGCATTGCCACAGAAATAAGTTTCTTTTACCAATTCCAGAGGATCAGAATTAGGATAATCCAAGCCAAGATTATTAAAACCCTTCAATACCCTTTCGTATCCTGATTTCTCTTGAATGTATTTAGTATTGCACCCAAAATTAGGGTTATAGTTGCCATTGGTACAATCCAAAATTATTTTGTCTGTACTTTCCAATTGGGAAAGGCAATGGCAAACCAAGGGCAAATATTCATTCTCACAGCAAATTAAAATGACATCTGATCTTTTAATGGCTTCACAGTAGCCAAAAACCTTGTCTTTCTGCATGCTTAGAATTTTCCATTCTATTGGCCTTAGTTCAAATTCTTCCCTTACCCCAAAAACCACATTTAAACCCATGGACATGTACTTGTTCCCTAGTGTGGTTGAGAGTTTAGTTCCTCCGATGATTCCTAACGTCATGGTCTTCATGTTTAAAAGTAATCCTCTAATCTTTTAACGATATTGGCGTGGGTTTCTTTTCTTTGGTGAGGGAAAAGAACTTGGATGATTAACGTCGCTAAAAGTTTATACTTGTATAATCAATTGAAAACTATAAAAAAAACACTGAAGAGCCAAATTTATTTTGGTATAAATAGCTTAAAACAAGCACAATACATTTTTAGCTGGTCAAAAAACCAAAATATAGATTCCAATAACAGTCATTAGGGAATTTTACCAGACTTTTTTTATTTGATCATACAATTCTTGGTGAATATTACCGTTGCTTGCTATAATTTGTCGACCAAATATGTAATCATCACCATTATTGAAATCGGTAACTTTTCCTCCAGCTTCTTGGACGATCAATAAGCCACCAGCCACATCATAGGAATTTAAGTTATACTCAAAATATCCTTCGACCCTACCAGAAGCGACGTAGCATAAATCCACAGCCGCACTACCAATTCTCCTGATCCCATGAGAATTTATCATAAAGTATTTTAGAAGTTCCATGTATTGATCCACCTGCTCAAAATCATAATACGGAAATCCTGTAGCAATTAAACTGGATGACAGGCTTGGGGCTTGGCTGACACTGATTTTTGTATCATTACAGTAAGCACCGCCATCTTTAGTAGCATAAAAACATTCGTTGTTATTTACCTCATACACCACGCCCAAAATGATCTCGCCTTCTTTCATCAAAGCTATGCTGACCGAAAAAACGGGAATGCCATGTACAAAATTGGTAGTGCCATCCAAGGGATCCACTATCCAGTTGTAAACATCCTCCTGCTTGTTGATAGTCCCTTCCTCAGTGATAAACCCTGCTTCAGGCAAAATCTGCTGCAGGCCATTTACCACGATCTTTTCAGCTTCTTTATCCACATAAGACACCAAATCATTGAATCCTTTGTGTTCTACTTTGGTGAGGTCAAAACTTTGTCTTTCTTTTCTGATAAAAGCACCGGCCTCTTTGGCAACGATGATAGTTTGATCTAAAAGTGATTTTAATTCCATCTTAATTTTTTCCTGATACGGTAATTACTATTTCTCCTTTTATGGTGTTTTCTTGATAATATTCGACTAGTTCTTCCAAAGTCCCTCTGATATTCTCCTCATATAGCTTTGTAAGCTCTCTGGAGACGCAGGCCAAGCGGTCTGCACCAAACGCCTCTTTGAACTGTATAAGGGTTTTTAAAAGCCTGTGTGGGGACTCATAAAATATCATGGTCCTGACTTCTTCCTGTAAATTTTCTATCCTCGTCTTCCGTCCTTTTTTATGGGGTAAAAAACCTTCAAAAACGAAACGGTCATTCGGAAGGGCAGAATTGACCAAGGCAGGAACAAAAGCAGTAGCTCCTGGCAAGCAGTTCACTTCCAGGCCAGCCTCTCTGGCTGCGCGCACCAGTAAAAACCCTGGATCAGAAATAGCTGGTGTACCCGCATCACTCACTAGGGCAAATCGCTCCCCATTCTCCATTCTGGAAATGAGTTTTTCTACTGTCTTGTGTTCATTAAAAATATGGTAACTCTGCAATGGACGCTGAATCTCGAGGTGCTTGAGCAGTTTGCCCGTTGTTCGGGTATCTTCTGCTAGGATAACGTCTACTGTTTTTAATACCTCGATGGCCCTTAAAGTAATATCCTTCAAATTCCCAATAGGTGTGGGGACCACAAACAAATGGGTATGCTTTTCTTCAGTCATCAGGTCAGTCGATCTATTGCCTCAGCCAGCTTTCTGTCTTTGTCAGTCACCACATTTCCTTGATCATGTGTGGTAAGTTCTATGGTGACTTTATTATAAACATTACTCCAGTTAGGGTGATGCTGGTGGGCTTCTGCCAAAAAAGCGACCCTACACATAAAAGCAAAAGCTTCTGTAAAATCTGAAAATTCAAATGTCTTTTTTAATCGGTTGTTTTCCTCTGGCCACATAACTGTCTTATTTTTAAAGTGAGATAATACCTTCTATCTTAGAAGCCTCCTCATATACTTTAATAATTGCCTCACTGTCTTTCATCATGGCTTTGATCGTAGCACTGATATAAGTCCCCTTGGCAGAGGCTTTGAAAGTAATCTGGTTATTAGGCAATAATCGCTTCACTTCATCCTCTTTTCCTTTAGGCACAATAAACTTGAACATGTACAATGCAGGAAAGGTAGTCTGCTCATCCAATTTTTCTTTGAACGCTGCTTTATCAAATACTTTATTCATAATTATCGAATTTACTTTATTAACGCGATAGATAAAAAATTAAATCCATAAACAAGAAAATCCCACCCTCATTAGAGGATGGGATTCTTTATGATTCAAACTTCTACCATTAGAAGAACTTATATCTAAAGTCTTTCACATTGGCCAACTCCTGAGCAGCCATCATGATCATATAAGTAGTTCTTTGTTGCGCGCTGGCCTGCAATTGGTTTTGGTACATGCTATAGTCAGCCACTTCACCAGCAGGAGTAATGCTATTCAGCTTAGCTACTATCACACCAATATCTTCTTTGATAGGCTGGGTTACTTGTCCTTGTTTCAGGCCAAATACCGCTCCAACCGCTTTAGGCGCATAACCCACTCCTGGAATCGTATTATCACTTAGTTTTAAGTCAGCAGTAGTACCTACAGATGCATATTCAGGAAAAACTTCCTTCATTGCCTCTAAGCTCTCCTTACCTTTTAGTTTCTCACTGATATAAACTGCCTTCTTTTCGTTTCTTACTTGAGCCATCACTTCAGCCCTTACTTGATCCAAAGTAACATCCCCTTCTTCAGTCTCTCCTCTTAGCATGGCCACTACATAAGCATTGTCCAATTCAAATACTGGAGAAACACTTCCTACAGAAGCATCATTGAATGCCCATCTTACGACTTCTCTGGCTCCTCCAAGATTGTTGATACTTCTTGCATTGGTACCAAGGCTATTGGCCTGAAGCACTCTGTATCCATCTTTCTCAGCATTTGTTTTGAATTCATCTGCGTTGCCTGTATTGGCAGCAAAGTAATCCGCATTTCTGAAAATCTCGTTTCTGGTCGCATCACTTGGCCCTAATTCAAGTTCTAAGGTTGCCAGCTTTACAGTGGCTGTCTTAGGCATTTCTGTCACAGAAATGACATGGTAACCATATTCTGTTTCCACCAAACTGTTGATAAGACCAGTTGACTTAGCGGCAAATACTGCATCAGCAAATGGCTCTACAAAATCTTCTTTAGCGAACCATCCCAGATCACCACCTCTTTGGGCAGTTCCATCTTGTCCATATTGCTGCGCAGCCGCAAAGAAATTACCACCGTCTTTTAGTTCAGCAAGTACTTTCTCCGCTTGAGTTTTCGCTTCTGCTTTAGCTGCATCATCCATTCCCTGAGTACCAAACAAAATATGGCTGGCTCTCATTCTAGGTGTACCATCAAATTTCTGGGAAACCTTATAAGTCACATAAGTGCTTCTGTCGGTAATATAAGGACCATACACCGCTCCCTCTTCAGGATCCTCCACATTGGAAGTCAACAAAGCTGGAAGTTGCTCACCAGGCAAGTAAGTTCTGAATGGATTGGAAATTTCTGAATTTCTCAATACAAAGACAGAATCGTTGGATGCACTGCTTAGCTCCTCAGTCAATTGAGAGATTTGCTGAATAACCGTCGCAGAATCTTCTCCGCTAGGGTAAAGATCAAACCTGATATAAGAGATATCCCTGGTATTCGCTCCTTCAAACTTTTCTTTATTTTCAGAAAGGTAGGCTTTTAGATCAGATTCACTGATGCTAACCGCAGAATCTGAAACTGCATAGAATGGAACAAATAAATGTTCAATATCCGCCACAGAACTTTGCATTCTGTATTGTAAAGCACCTTCCTCTTTGTTCGCAAAGGAAGAAGCCGCCAATAAGTTGTCATATTTGATTCGAAGCCTAGAATCAGCGAAAGTCTGTTCTTGCTGTGCCCAGAAAGCTCTCTGCTGTGCGGGCGCTGATTCCAAAGACTGCAAGAAAGCGATCAACTGCTGTCTGTCGAACTGGCCAGTTTCCGGGTTAGTCAATTGCTGGCGAAGTTCCGCCACAATGTTTTTACCTTGAACCATGTCCACCAATTCCTCATCAGAAATGGTCATGCCCAACGCTTCATACTGCTCAGAGAATACTCGCTTCACAATCATGGCCTGCCATGCCTGCTCACGAATGCTGTACATCTCATTCTCTGATGGATTTCTACCAGTGTTCTGTTGGTAGTTTAATTTAAACCGCTCTACTTGGTCAATATACTCCTCATAGGAAATTTCCTCTCCGTTAATTTCACCTACAACGGTATCCCTGCCTCCTAAAAGCATTGAATTTGGACCCAATAAGTCTCCCCCTACGAGGAAAAGTATCAACCCTACTGCAATAACACCGATTGCAAGACCTGTTCTCTGTCTGATTTCTTTTATTAACGCCATTCTTCTAGTTTTTGAAGTGTCGCAAAATAATTACATCTAGCGGTAAATTCAAAATATTATCACTATCAATAAATTACTTATTGTACTCTCTTAGGTATTTATCTTTAATTTTACTGTATCAATACGGTGATCCTGCTTGGAAACCACCGTGAATGTGAAGGGGCCATAAGTAGCCGATTCACCTTTTTTTGGAATATTTTCAGTTACCGAAAGGATGAATCCAGAAAGGGTATCATAATCTCCCTCTGGTAAATTCCAATCGTATTTTTCATTCAGGTAATCTATTTCATGTCTGGCACTCAATAAATACTCATTATCTGAAATCTCCTGCTCAATCAGGTCATCATTGTCATATTCATCCTCAATCTCTCCAAAAATCTCCTCAATAATATCTTCCATACTTACAATGCCACTGGTGCCACCAAATTCATCTACCACCAATGCCAGGCTCTTTCTTTCGGCGATAAACTGTACCAAGAGCTCATGAACCAAAGCCGTCTCAGGCACAATAATGATGGGGGTGAGAATATCCGTGATCTTTTTAGGCTTCTTGAACAGCTCCAAGTGATGGCAATAGCCGATGACATCATCTATATTTTCCTTGTATACAATGATCTTGGAATGTCCACTCTCCATAAAAGTTCCTTTCAGATCCTCAATACTGTCCTCCTCATCTACCGCCACAATGTCTGTCCTTGGCACCATACAGTCCCGAGCCTTTACCTTTTTGAACTCTACCGCATTGTCAAAGATCTTGGTATCGATATCCATACCTTCATCTCCTTCAGTTTCCAAATTGTCCTGAATGAAGCTATTGAGATCGGTAATTTTGAAAACCGGTTTATCCTCGCTGTATTCTAAGCCCAAAACATGGGTAATAAACAACCTTGACATCCCCACAATCAACCACACGATCGGATACATGAGGTAATAAATCACAGTAAATGGGACAGCAAAAAAGCTCAGTAAATTATTGGGATTGAGCATAAAGATGCTCTTTGGGATAAACTCAGCTGTGATCAAGACAATTAGAGTAGATATAATTGTCTGAATGATCATTACGGCTGCTTGATGGTTCAGGCCTTCAGGCAGGTAAGACTGAATGGTCGGCTCCAGCAAGTAGGCCATAAAAATACCATAAACCACAAGTGACACGGTATTGCCAAGCAGGGTAGTACCAATAAACTGGCCAGGGTTTTTGACAAATCCTGCCAATACCTTTCCTGTAAAGCTTCCCTGCTTATTTTGCAGCTCTATCTGCAACTTATTAGCAGATACAAACGCAATCTCTAAGCCTGAAAACAATGCTGAAAACAATATGGTGATGAGGACGTAGCCCAAATAGTGATATTCCATTATCTGCTTTTTTTCTTCCTGTCTTGTTGCTGACCTACTTCTTCCTGATCTTGCTCAGCCCACTTAGTTTTTAAGTACTTATACCAAAATAACATGGCCACAGCAAACATAAAAATAGGATATGAAAACGTGATGCCTTGGGTCATCGTGACATGCGTCCCTATAATGACCAAAGCAGCAGATAATGATAATAAAATTATTCCTTTTAGCTTCATATTATTCCTATACCCATAATGGTATCTAATTTTCAGTATTGGATGGCCCCTCTTCAATTACAATCGGACTATCAACGATTTTATAGAAGGTATACTCATTGAAGCTTTCATCAGCTTCCATTCCGGTCCCGTGAATAACCGTTCCGTTTTTCTTTGTGACAGTTACAAATTTCTCGGTAAATATTATCCCTTTCCGCTCATCCCAAAAAAGCTCTTCAGAATTTAGCTTATTGCCTTTTTCGATATTATGGACCCGGACATCCCCTTCTCCGCGGTACAGATTCTCTCTATGATCAAAATAAGCCCTATCAGCTCTAATAGTTGAGCTGAGCACTCCATCTGTTTCATAAAAGTGGATCAAAATCCCCTCTGGAAATTCCATATCATTATTAGAAAACACCAATTGCCTGGGTGCCGTCATCTTAATCCGAACCACAGCCGAATCACTTCTGAAAACCTCCATGGCAGTAGTCACCCGCACAGGCCCATCGTAGTTCTCCAATTGCCTCAAATCTACACTTTCACGACAGGAAGCAGCCATTACAATTACCAGAAAAATAAAAGCGACTCGTTTCATGTTACAAATCTATCAAATTAATCGTGTTAATTACCAAATAGCCATACGAGTAAAGCAAAAAGGCGGTTATGAAAACCGCCTTTTAAGTATGATCAGGAGAGCTAATGCTCCTTATGTTCAATGATATTAATCTCTGGTTTTTAAAGAAACCGTCTGACCTACCCAACATCCAGTGCTGATGGTTTGGCCTACTTGGTAACCTTCAGTAAACAATTCCTCTTTGGAAGGGAAGCGTGCTTTGGCACTGGCCATTCCTGAATTGTCACCTGCCTTGGCGAAAGCATCATAAGCAGCGATAAAGATAGAGTAATCTTTTACACGGCTCTGACCACCTCTACAATCATTGGCAGAAGTCATGTATAATCCACCGATTAGAGACCAAGCATCAGAAGCCAATTTCGAATCTAGCTCAGCAGCCTTCAAAGCAGATTGTCTCGCCGCAGATTTCTGGCCGATTTTAGCTTGTGCTCGTGCCAAGTCAAAACTAACTTCAGCTCTCTGAGCATCATTTTCGGCCAATTCAAGAGCCCTTTGGAACATTTCAACAGCTTTGGCAGGCTCCTCACTTTGAATATACCTCATTCCCCTTACTTGAGAAGTTGAGAACGTTGGATTATCATTATCCACTACTTCCAATGCCTTGGTAAAGGTTTCAGAAGATGTGCATTTATAGGTTACTGAATATTGGAAAATTTGCTTAGCTAACTTGACATTGCTTGGGTCAGCTACTAGTTTTGGTCCCATTTTATTTTCAATGAAATCACAATCGATGATTTCCATATTTACCAAAATTTGGTCAAGTGTATTTCTCTGTCCTGAAACATCTTCTCCAGCAGCTTCCGCTTTATCCAATCTTGCATTTAGATTTTCATAAATCGCCAATACCTCTTCAGGAGTGTAAGCATTGTTGTACGCGTTGTTTCTATATACCAAATCAAAGTAGGCAGGAACCAAGCCAAAGGTGTTGATTTCACCATTTAGTTCAATATCTCTGGCAAAGTAAGAAGCAGCATCTCCAACTTTATCTTTATCACTTCTATAATATCTGTAGCCATAATAAGCCTTGTTTTCAATCCAAGCAGCTTCGTTATTGTATTTCTCAGCTCTCAAATCATAAATAGTCATTACAGAATCTTGATAAATCTTTTTCTGAGCTTCATCGGAAGTTTCATCAGCAGCACCATTGTAAACGGTGACACCATTGATATAAATGGCTTCATTAAGGTCTGGTGCATTGACCAATAGCCAGTGTAAAGGTTTGGTAGCCGCAATAAATTGATCGGCTTTCATATAATCGTTGTAGGCAGCGTTATACTCCCTAGCCTTTGATTCCAAGGCTGAATCAGAAGGCCAGTTCCAGTTATCCTGTGCCTGTGCCATGCCCGCTAATGCAAAAGACAATAACCCTAATAATGCAAATTTAGCTTTCATACTTATTATGTTTATTCAAATACTTTTTTGTAGAACCAACTGTTATCATTGATGGAAAAGCCAAGTGAAACTTTAAAATAGTTTTCCTTAACCAAGCCATTTTCTGTTGTACCTCTCTGTCCCACTTTTACAGCCATGTTTAAGAGTGATAAGCTGTTCATAGGAACAGAAGCTCCAAAATTAATGCCAATATCATTGACCTTATTTTGGCCTATCAGATAAGGGGTTTGCTCAAATTCAACCCCTGCCCGGAATGTAGACCGCATAAAAGCACTTTCCAAGGAGTAAATATCGGGAACAAATTGTCCACCGAGGCCTACTTTAAATGAATTTCCAAGACCTTCATTTAAGCCTATGAAAGATTCATATTCCCTAAAATCCTGATGCTGAGCCTCAAGACCAATTACAAATTTATTGATTTTTTCGAAAGATATACCATAACCTAACTTATTAGGTAAATAAATACTACCCTTTTCGTTATTGAATACGGTCTGTCCATTTGAATCCGGATCACTAGCTTGCCCAATACCTGCCATTTTCGCAAACTTTTTTCCTTCTAAGTCGCCAAAAACGTGATAAATGGCACCAAAATTCAAGCGACTCCGCTCTCCCGTCCGCAAAGCATAATGGGCACCTCCCTTAAAGGAAAAATCACTCAAACTTAATCTATCATAGTATTCAGAAGCTCCACCCTGAACTACTCCATCCTCATCGGTCAGTGTCAATTGTTGCCTATTGATTGTAGATCCGAAGATGTAGGATCCGTGGAAACCAAGGTTAAAATTCCTAAATAATTCAAAACCGGTAGAAACATACACCTCACTAATTCCTCCTCTCCCTCTTATCCTACTCACCGAGTTCAGGTCAGAATTGACCACGGGAGCTTCCACCAAATGCTCATAATCAACCGTGCTGATTTGGTTTAGCCCCATGCCTACCGTCCATTTTCTTGGTTTTATAGGCAATGACATTACCACATTACTCAGACCGCCACCATCAAGTGTAGAAGAACTGGTTGCAGTTTGGGCAGAAAATCGCTTGTAATTGAATGCCGCCTGAAAGTTAAACACGTTGTTTTTTACTGAAAGGGCAGGGTTCACCTGATTGACAGACCAAGCATCACCATAACTAATCCCTAAGCCACCCATTGCCTGGTTCGGTGTCAGCCCGGAGTTGTTCATGTCTCCGATCCCGATAGAACTATAGGTAGAGGAACCAATCTGTCCTTTTGCTTGCGTAAATATGAAAATGGCACAAAATGCACCAATTAACTGCAGTCTAGTTTTTATTGACATTGTAAATTAAAATTCTATTCAATCCATGCAGGACCAAATTGGGGATTACAAATATGTGGTCTTTTGTTAAGCTTTCAAAGAATTTTGCATCACCTCCACAAATAAAGACCTTTAAACCTTGGTGTTGATGCTGATATTGGCTGATAGTTCCTTCTATTTCCTTTTGGATCCCATAATAAACGCCACTTTTCATTCCTTCCACCGTATTCTTTCCGATGAAACTAGGCCGCTCTTCTCCCATAACCATTTCAACCAATGGCAGTTTGGCTGTCTGGCGGTGCATGGCTTGAAACCTCATTTGTATGCCAGGACTAATGGCGCCTCCCAAATAACGATCAGCGCTATCTATAAAATCAAAAGTGATGCATGTTCCCAAGTCCACACTCAAAACTGGCCCTTTCTCTACCAAGCTGTAAGCTCCAATGGCCGCAGCCAGGCGATCAAGGCCTAGCGTATGGGGAGTTTCGTAATGGTTTTCTACAGGAAAGCGTGTTTCCCTGTCCAAAAAGAAAAATCCAAAAGGCAGCATCAATTCCAACTCTTCCTTATTCCAGCGCACAGAACTTACCATGACATGGTCAAAGACCCATTCTTGAATATGGTTCCTGAGCTCATCCATGTATTCCACACTGAACTCCTCTTGAAGGGCCAATCCTTCAAACATCGCTGCTTTTATCCGAGTATTTCCTATATCTATTACTAGATTCTTCAAGCCATCACCTTTAATTGCACTACTCACTAAGCCTTAAAACAGGCCGTTTCTAACAAGCAATACAAGCCCAAATTTCGGCGCTAAATTAAGGAATTTAAAAAGCGGGTTTGAATTACACCGTTTAAAATTATCTTTAAGTCCTCAATTTTAACAAACTTTAACCCTTATGGAATCCAGTAGAATTTACCGTGCCATTGGCTTGATGTCCGGAACTTCCGGGGATGGCCTGGATGTGGCCTATTGTCATTTTACTTATTCAGATCGATGGCGTTTTACCATAGAAAAAGCAAGCACGCTAGAATTTTCGGATGAACTGGGTTTCAAGCTGGCCAATTCACATACCTTGTCTGGTGAAGAGCTTTCCCTGCTGGACGTGCAATTTGGCCAATGGATGGGAGAAGTGGTCAAATCATTTTGCGATAAGCATCAATTAAATCCTGAAATCATTGCTTCTCATGGACATACCGTCTTCCATCAACCCCATTTGGGATTTACGAAGCAAATCGGTTGTGGCTGGAGTTTGATGAAAGCCTCAGGCTTTTCGGTCATCAACGACTTTAGAAGTTTGGATGTTGCCTTGGGCGGACAAGGGGCACCACTGGCACCCATTGGGGATCATTATCTATTTGCAGACTATGAATTCTGCCTTAACCTAGGTGGCATTTCCAATATTTCCATGATGCACCAAGGCGAAAGAATCGCTTTTGATGTTTCTCCATTTAATTTACTGCTTAATCTTATCGCAAAACGAAAAGGACTCGCCTTTGACAGAGGAGGAAAACTGGCTGCTTCCGGAAAAGTCAATCAAGACTTTCTGGACCAATTAAATGCCGCTGACTTTTACCAGAAAAAAGGGGCAAAATCTTTGGGAAGAGAAGACATGGATCAAAACTTTATTCCATTGATTCAAGCTCAACAGGATATTCCTGAAAATCTCTTGGCTACCTTGGTAGAGCATTACAGCCTGCAAATCTCACGGGTAATATTAAACCATGCCTTAGATAAACCAGCTAGGCTATTGATAACTGGTGGGGGTGCTTATCATGACTATTTTATTGATCGGCTTCAAACATACTTGGGAAACAAAGTCGCAGTAGTAGTTCCCAATGCTGAAATCATTGAGTTTAAAGAAGCTTTGATATTTGCCTTTTTAGGGGTAAGGAAAATAAGAAAAGAGGCCAATTCTTTTGCCTCTGTCACGGGGGCAGTGGCAGACAGTTGCGGAGGGGTATGGTATTCCCCTTAATTTGCGGAGGTTGCATTTTTTAAGATATTATAGTTTTGCTAGAGTTTTTCGTAAATTACCCAAAGCCAATGCTAAAATAACAGAGCTGGTAATTTAAGTTTCAATAAACCCAGATAAACCCTATGAAAAGTTACTTTAAAGCAAACCTGAACCAAGCAAGGTTAAAAAAACACCCGTTTAGAGCTTTTTTTCAAAATAAAGCCAAAGGCTTGCCTCAGAAATAGCCTGAGAACGATTTTTTTTTATTTTTGTGCAACTCTAATTAACCGTATTTATGAATGAACTGCTCAAGAAATTTGAGAACAAGCAACCTGAGATTGTTTTTGAATGGAGCGATAGCGAATCTGAAGCTGAAGGTTGGATAGTGATCAACTCACTGAGAAACGGGGCAGCAGGTGGTGGCACCAGGATGAGAAAGGGGCTGGACAAGCGAGAGGTGGAATCCCTTGCTAAAACCATGGAAATTAAATTCACCGTTTCTGGCCCACCCATTGGGGGAGCAAAATCCGGGATCAACTTTGACCCTAATGATCCCAGAAAAGAAGAAGTCTTGAAAAGATGGTACAAGGCTGTACTACCTATCTTAAAAAGCTATTACGGAACAGGTGGTGACCTCAATATTGACGAAATCCATGAGGTCATCCCCATAACAGAATCCTATGGTCTCTGGCATCCTCAAGAAGGAATAGTCAACGGATACTATCAAGCTACAGAACCTCAAAAAATAAGAAAACTGGGCCAGCTACGCCAGGGTGTTTCCAAAGTTTTGGAAGACCCAAATTATACTCCTGATAGCCCCAAGAAATATACTGTTGCGGATATGATTACCGGTTTTGGCGTGGCTGAAGCGGTAAAACACTATTATCACTTTTGGGGTGGAAACTTAAAAGGCAAGCGAGCTATCATCCAAGGCTGGGGGAATGTGGCCTCAGCGGCTGCTTGTTTTCTGGCGGTGGAAGGCGTTAAGGTCATTGGCATCATTGACCGGGAAGGGGGGCTGATCAAGGAACAGGGATTTTCCCTTGATGAGATCCGCCAGCTGTTTTTGACCAGAATTGGAAACAAACTCAATGTCGAAGAACTAATTCCTTTCGAAGAAATCAATGAAAAAATCTGGGATTTAGAGCATGAAATTTTCATTCCTGCTGCTGCCTCAAGGTTGGTAACCAAAGAGCAAGTGGATCGATTGATCCAAAGTGGTTTGGAAGTAATTTCTTGCGGAGCAAACGTTCCTTTTGCGGATCGGGAGATTTTCTTTGGCCCAATAGGTATGGCAGCAGATGAAAAAGTGGCTGTAATTCCTGATTTCATTGCTAATTGCGGTATGGCAAGGGTCTTTGCTTATCTAATGTCCGATGGGGCCGAAGTTACTGACCAAGCTATTTTCGAAGATGTAAGCCACACCATTTATAAGGCACTAAAATCTACGTATGATTTACATACTGAAAAAACAGGTATAGCGAGAAAATCTTTTGAAATCGCTCTAAACTTATTGGTTTAAAACGAATAACCGTTTTTAAGATTAAAAGATTAACCCAAAATTAATTTATTCCGACCATACCAAATTATTTTGGTGGGTTTGGCTCAAATTCTGTAGTTTAGGGGTTGCAAATTCCTTCAGACTACTTTTTGTCCATAACGGAAAAAAAGAATCAGCAAAACAAAGACGAATTAATCTAATTTCATTTTAATGAAGAATATAATAATTGCTTTTGGGATCATTTGGGGAACAGTGTTTTTCACAAACACCATTCCTGCAATGGCCCAAAATAATCACCAATCAACGGAGGTAACAGTACATCAGCAGGAGCAGACAGGTGAAGATCAACATCAATCTGATACTGAACACGCCGGAGACCATGGTGATGCGCATGAGGCTGAGGGGTCTCATAATCTAGCGCCTGCTTGGCTTGTTATTCCTTTCGTGGTGTTACTTTTGATGATTGCAACTGGACCTTTGTTCTATGAACATTTCTGGCACCATAATTACCCTAAAGTAGCCATTAGCTTGGCAAGCATAGTTGTTCTCTATTATATATTCGCTTTACAAAATGTTCACCTTCCTATTCATGCGCTTGCTGAATATTTGCAATTTATCGCCTTGTTGGCATCTCTGTACATTGCTTCTGGGGGAATATTGATAGAAATCGACAAAAAGTCCACTCCGATGGCCAATGTCACCCTATTGATTATCGGTGCAATTGTATCTAACCTTATCGGTACCACAGGAGCCTCTATGCTTTTGGTAAGACCTTTTATCCGTCTCAACAAACATAACATTCAGGCATACCACATCATCTTCTTTATCTTTATGGTAAGTAATGTGGGTGGTTCCTTGACACCCATTGGTGACCCTCCTTTATTTCTAGGTTTCTTAAAAGGGATTCCTTTTTTCTGGACTTTAGAACACAATTGGCCTGCTTGGATAATTGCCTTGACCATCCTTTCTGTGGTGTTCTTTATCATTGACAAAAAATTTGGCAGAGCCAATGACACAGAAGAACTGGAACCAGTATCTTACACCAACAAAATATCTTTAATTGGATCCAAAAACTTCTTATGGCTGCTTGTGGTCATTATCTCGGTTTTCCTTGATCCCAATGTATTGGATTGGGTACCTGCCATTGTTTATGATGGAACCAAATTCTCTTTCTTAAGAGAAATTATCATGTTCTCTGTCGCATTTTTCTCCTATAAATTTGCCGATAAAAGAGCCATCAAGGGCAATGAATTTAACTTTGAACCTATTCGGGAAGTGGCCTTTATCTTTATAGGTATTTTCGGTACCATGATGCCGGCACTGGAGTTGGTTGGTGAATTTGCCAAATCTCCAGAGGGATCTGCACTTATTAGCCATAATTCACTTTATTGGGGGACAGGATTGCTTTCTGGCTTCTTGGACAATGCGCCTACTTACCTTAACTTCCTAGCTGCTGCTATGGCCTCCAGAGGCGCGAGAATAGGAGATGTGGAGATGGTAAGGCAGTTTGCCATGGACGGATACCATGATTCAGCTTTCCAGCTAATGGCTATTTCTATTGCCTCCGTTTTCTTCGGTGCAATGACCTATATTGGTAATGGACCAAACTTCATGGTGAAGTCCATTGCAGAACAAACAGGTATCAAGATGCCGTCTTTCTTTGGCTATATCATCAGGTTCTCCATACCGATATTGATGCCAGTACTGATTATCATTTGGCTGATATTCTTTGCTTTCTCATAAACAGAATAATATCAACTAACAAAAAGGGCTTGGTCATAATAAATTGACCAAGCCCTTTTTTATGACCAGATGACTGATTTTATCTTTTCAATTTCCCTGAAATTTCAATCTGGTTTGGGTCCAAGAACCAGACTTTCTGGTATCCTTTTACGTGATAGCTTTTTAGCAAACCAGTTTCAGCATCAACCTCTAAAACTCCTTCAGATAAGGAGTGATAGAAAAAATTGTCCTTTTCGGATTTGAATTCAATTTTTTGAACCTCTTCCTTCTCTCTGCTCGCATATTCCACTTGAATGTGCTTTACTTCGCCTTTCAGACCTTGCTTTAGCTCATGCCTTAGTACAAGGCCTTTTTCCTCAGTGTGATAAGCACTGGCATTGGCTGCTTTGTTGATATCCGACTGGATAAAAATGTCCAGCTCTTTTCGCCAACCTTCAGCATCTAATTTCACCTCAAAACTTTCCTCTTCTCCATTGATATCGGTAAGCTTCTCCACAGACATATCACTAACCCTACCAATCTGATCCGAAACAAAGTCTTTTAAAGGAAAATACTGATTGATTTGGGTCGGATTTGCCAAGGGCTGCTCTTCTCCTTGGTTACAGGAAAAAAGCAGCCCCAACATAAGTAATGAAAATTGTTTTTTCAAAAGTTTATTATTTTAACAAAACATCACCCGTCATTTCTGAAGGGATGTCAATGCCTATCATTTTTAGTATTGTAGGCGCAAGGTCACCTAGCTTACCATCATTTACTTCAAGACGGTCATTTTTATCAACCATAATGCAAGGAACTAAGTTCGTGGTATGAGCAGTATTTGGAGAACCATCCTCATTGATCATCATATCACTATTACCATGATCCGCGATTACGATTACGGTGTAGTCATTTTTCAGGGCAGTAGTTATTACTGAATTGGTACATTCATCCACCGCTTCGCAAGCTTTTACGGCTGCATCAAAAACGCCAGTATGCCCTACCATATCGGCATTCGCAAAGTTCAAGCAAACAAAATCCGGTTCCTTCTTATCCAACTCCACATTGATTTTCTTCGCAATCTCATGAGCACTCATCTCTGGCTGCAAATCATAGGTGGCCACTTTCGGAGAGCTGCATAAAATCCTTGATTCTCCTTCAAACTCTGTCTCCCTTCCTCCTGAGAAGAAAAAGGTAACGTGTGGGTATTTTTCGGTTTCAGCAATTCTTATCTGCTTTTTGCCATTATTGGCCAATACTTCACCAAGGGTGTTTTGTAAGTTGTCCTTTTCAAATATAACAGACACCCCTTTGAAGGTATCGTCATAATTTGTAAAAGTCACATAATGAAGATCCAATTTTTTCATCTTGTATTCTTCAAAATCTTCCTGGCATAGTACCTGGGTAATTTCACGGCCTCTGTCCGTACGGAAATTAAAACAGATCACTACATCTCCATCTTCGATAGTAGCTATCGCCTGTCCTTTGTCATCCACATGGACGATTGGGCGGATAAACTCATCCGTAACGCCATTGGCATAAGATTTACGGATCGAGGACAGGATGTCTTTGGACTTTTCACCCTCACCTAGCACCATCGCATCATAGGCGAGCTTTACTCTTTCCCATCTTTTGTCCCTGTCCATGGCATAATACCTACCGATGACAGAAGCAATTTTACCGGTTGAAGTTTCACAATGGTTTTGAAGTTCTTCCAAAAAGCCTAAACCGCTCTTAGGGTCTGTATCTCTACCATCGGTAAAAGCATGGATATAAGCTTCTTCAACATCATTGGCCTTTGCCGCATCACAAAGTCCTTTTAGATGTTTGATATGTGCATGTACACCTCCATCAGAAACCAATCCGATAAAATGCACCTTTTTATTGTTTTCCTTCGCCGTGGCAAAGGCTTTTTTCAAAATTGGATTATCTTTTAATTCACCTTCCTCTACTGCCTTGTTAATTTTTACCAAATCCTGATAAACCACTCTTCCAGCGCCAATATTCATATGGCCTACTTCTGAATTCCCCATTTGGCCCTCAGGAAGACCCACGGCCAGACCAGAAGCTTCCAGACGTGAATGTGGATATTTTTCAAAAAGGCTGTCGATAAATGGGGTGTTGGCTTTGTCTATAGCTGATACATCAGGGTTGGTGGCAAGACCCCAACCATCCAAAATCATTAATAAAACTTTTTTATCCATGAGGCAAATATATAGATTTTAAATACAATGATAGAAAATTCCTTTGGCTAAAGCCATAAAATCAACGAACCATTTTTTGAGGATTTAAAACGCCTTTTTTTCGGTTTTAAGCAAAAATTACCTTTTTTTGTTCACTTTAAGCATATATAAAAAGAACCACGCACTTTGGCTTAAATTTTGAGCACCAACATATGATGAAAAATTTAATTACACGAGCATTCTTTCTACTGCTTGCAGGGCTAATACTGTGCAATGTTCCCGCATGGTCACAAACCGGTGATGTCGAGGAGATTGCAATTTCCATTAAAGCCGGATCAAGTAAAGATCTTTCTGCTTTTTTTGAAAACAACGTAGAATTAAGCATCAACGGCAATGAAGGAGACTATTCCCGAAACCAAGCGGAACTGGTCATCCGAGACTTTTTCAAAAAGTTTCCGCCTTCCGACTTCGAAGTTGTCCATAAAGGAAAATCAGGAAGTCAAATCCATTATTTTATTGGCACCTATGACAGTGCAGGTATTGATTTTCGTATCCTTGTCAAATGTAAACAGGATGACAACGAGAAGAAAATTTATTCCATTGACATTAACAAAGAATAGTTAGTCAAGGCTGCAAGACCATCTATCAATTAAGTCAGAACTTCCCATCATGGTTCGGGCTGCTTTCCTGAATTTTCTTATTTTTACGCTGTGAAAGAAAACTATCTAACTCAGGAAAATTTAGAGGCCTTTATCCAAGCTGCCTTCAAGGAGGATGTGGGAGAAGGGGATCATTCTACACTCGCTGCCATTCCAAAAAATCAAACCGGAAGGGCACAATTGATCATCAAAGAGGACGGCATCGTCGCTGGCCTTCAATTGGCTGAAATGATTTTTCACTCCTATGATCAGGACTTGGAGGTCAAACTACTGATGAAGGATGGGCAAGTCGCTAAGAAAGGAGATATTGGGTTAACTGTATCTGGAAAAGCTGCCTCTATTCTTACTACAGAACGATTAGTACTTAATTGTATGCAGCGCATGAGTGGAATTGCCACCAAAACCCATCAACTCACTCAGTTAATTTCCCATACCAAAGCCAAGTTACTGGACACCAGAAAGACCACACCAAACTTTAGGATGCTGGAAAAATGGGCGGTAGCCATCGGTGGAGGAGAAAATCACCGCTTTGCGCTATATGATATGGTCATGCTCAAAGACAACCACATTGACTTTGCGGGTGGTATAGAAGCAGCCATTCTTTCCACCAAACATTACCTAAAAGAGAATTTACTGGATCTTAAAATAGAGGTAGAAACACGGAATCTTGATGAAGTAAAAGAGGTTTTGGCAGTAGGAGGGATCGATGTCATCATGCTTGATAACATGAGTTATGAAATGATGCGTGAAGCTGTAAAAATCATTGACGGCGCCGTTCCCACAGAAGCCTCAGGAGGCATCACGGAAGAAACATTAAAAAATGTTGCCGAGTGCGGTGTAGACTTCATCTCTGTAGGAGCATTGACCCATCATATCAAAAGTCTAGACATAAGCCTGAAAGCCTACTAACCTTTTTTGAACGTTGATTCAAGGTAAAAGTAAAATGGAAACTGAAAACCAATTTATTCAATGTCTGGTCATCCATAAACCCGAAGAAGGATACAGACTGAGTCATCACATACACCAAGCTTGCCTAGAAGCAAAAACCATGGAAGTGCTGCCCTCTTGGGAAGAAGCCATGCAATACCTCAAAGCAGGTAACAAGGTGGATCTGATTATGGGAAGCTATGAACTGACCGACTTACACCCTTTTGTATTTGAAAAGATGGATAAGTCTATTCCTGTAATTTTCACCTCCACCAAGCCTTTTGTGACGGAAAAGGCCTTTGCGCTCAATTGCATGGATTTTCTAAATGACAATCCTAGTGATGAACGACTATCGAAGTCTTTTGAAAAGTTCAAGCTACTTTATAGGCACAAAGTGGTACAAAGCAAACCTTCTGCCCCTTCAGAAAATTCAGAAAGCCAAAAGCAAAAGTCAAGATTTTTGGTAAAATCAGGAGAACAGCTGTTTCAGAAAACCCAAGAGGATGTAGCCTTTTTCTTGGCCGATCAAGGGCAGACTTACCTTGTCGAGGCTGAAACGGGCCACCAATACCTGATCAATAACAAATTGATGGATTTGGAAGACCAATTGGATCCGAAGCAGTTTTTCCGCATCAACCGAAGCATGATCATGAACGTCAAATCCATCGGTGCCATTAAAAAATACATCAATAACCGGTTGAAAATCACTCCCCGCATTACATTTAATGAAGAAATTATTGTAAGTAGGGAAAAAGTAAGCAAATTCAAAAAATGGGTGAACCAGTAAGATTTAAAAGTCTTACTGGTTACTTTTTCATTCCTTATTCTGCAAATTGAAGCTTCACTAAGTTGGCATAAAAACCTCCTTCTTGATCAGCCAATGTCGTATGGTCTCCTTCTTCCACAATTTCTCCGTCTTTCATCACATAGATCCTGTCCACCTTGCGAATGGTTGACAGTCTGTGAGCGATCACAATTGTGGTTCTATTTTTCATCAATTCATCCAAAGCTTCCTGAACCAAGGATTCTGACTCCGCATCCAAAGAAGAAGTAGCTTCATCCAAAATCAAAATAGAAGGGTTCTTCAAGATGGCCCTGGCAATGGCTATTCTTTGCCGCTGTCCTCCTGAAAGTTTCACACCTCTTTCCCCTACCAATGTTTCTAGACCTTCTGGAAACTTACCAATAAATTGCCAGGCATTGGCCTTTTTGGCTGCCTCGATGATTTCCTCTTCAGTAGCATCCGGCTTTGCATATGCGATATTTTCTCTGATACTTCCTCCAAATAGCAATACCTCCTGAGGGACAATGCCAATATTTGAACGGAGTTGTTTCAGGTTCCAATTTTGGATAGGCTTTCCATCAATCTTGATTTCCCCAAACTTGATGGTATAAAACTTCATCAAGAGCTGAATGATTGTAGACTTACCCGCCCCAGAATGCCCCGCCAAGGCGATCTTTTCACCAGCCCTAATAGATAGGTGAATGTGTTTGAGCACATCTGCATCTGGACGGGTCGGATAGTTAAAGCTAACATCTTTAAAGGCCACATTTCCTTCAATTTTAACATGCTGGTAGTCGGCCATGGAAGCTTCTGGTTCTTCGTCCAAAATTTCCAACACTCTTTCTGAAGAACCTATGGCTTTCTGTACTTGACCATAAATATCGCCCAGCCCCGCAATGGAGCCTCCAATGAAAGTGGTATAAAGCACAAATGAAACCAGATCACCAATACTCATGGCTCCAGTACTCACCATCATGGCACCATACCACATCACCGCTACAATTCCACCAAACAACGCAAAAATGATAAAAGAAATAAATGCTCCCCTAAATCCAGCGGCTTTGAGCGCCACCTTCACTACCCTGTTCAAACCTCGCTCATACCTAGCAGACTCATAAGCTTCTCCTGCAAATGACTTAACAGTAGTGATGGACTGCAAAGTCTCCTCCACAATCACATTGGCAGAAGCCAATTCATCTTGGGTTTCCTTGGATAGCTTTCTGATAAATTTTCCAAAGACCATGGCGATAATGACCAACACTGGAAAGGTAGCCAGCATAAACAAGGTCAGCCGTGGAGTGGTGACAAACAAGAAAACAGTACCTGCCAATAATGTGATGACCTGACGGAACAATTCTGCCAAAGTCACTGAAAAAGTATCTTGCAATAAACTCACATCCGAAGTAATCCTACTGATCAATTCACCTGTTCTTCGCTTGTCAAAAAAGCTCATGGGAAGGTTCACCAATCTGCTGTATAATGAAAGCCTAATATCTCTCATGGACTTTTCACTCACTTGAGCAAATAGCCATACCCTGAAAAATGAAAATACACTTTGGACGAACAATATTCCAATCAGCACCAAGGCGATGGAATTGATATCATTGAAAATCCATTCTTGTCCTTGAGCTGTGTCGATCAGCTTACCTGCCACATAAGGGAATCCCAACAGGGTAAGACTTGAAAACAACAAGAAAACAAGACCAACTATAAATACTCCCTTGTACGGCAAAACAAAGTTGAAGATCCCCATCAGTTTTTGAAGGTTCTTTTTGTTCAACTTCCTCTTTTCGTGTTCCTCAAGTGTTTTATTTTTCTTTGCCATGATATGGGTGAGCTACTTTTACATTTGCGGCTACAAATGTACAAGATTTGGGTTATAAATGATAACTAATGCCATTTCAAAAGGAAAGCTCCCTTTCCTTTCATTATTCTTGAATTACCTACGGCACATTACTTTTCCCGGATGAACAACCGGCCAATTCTTTTCATGATTTTTTTCTCTTTTTCCCAAAAGAATCTGAATTGCCCAAACAAAAAGCCATAAGCCAGTAATAACACCTGATAAAGCGGAAGAACCAACAGCAGATATAAAATCGTTTTCCAGAAACCCCCGGATTCCATATCTACCTTCAATAAGTCCAGAATAGGCTGTTTGATAAAAACGACAGTAAAACCGGTACAAGCAAAAGTGATCAGGACAAGCACCACTTGCCAAAGGCTGTTCAGCTGCCACTTTTCTTGTAACCTTTTAAGGTAACTTTGGTTGTTCATCGAATTATCTATTCTATCCTGTAAATTGGGTAACGCATATGGGCACGTTCCTTCCACGGTGAATGTTCATAAACCCACATCAACTGGGCAGATCCATTGTCAGCAAAATCAGGGTCCTCCGCTTTTTTCCTCTCCAACTCTTTTTTTAATGCAGGATTTTGAAATAGGTAATCTGCGGCTAAATCTTCGAAAACGTAAGCTGAATAACCTTCCTTAGCTTGGATAATTGTATCAAAATAGTTCCAGGCAAAATAACTGTCCTCGGCCTGTGGCTCTAAAACCTCCATTATGAATCCATTGGCCTCTTGGTCCATTGGAACCAACCAATCTCCAGCCCTTAATTTCAGCACCTCCTTGTTTTCCCTGACCGCTATCTTACTGTGGAGGTAATGCCCCTCATAAGGCTTTCCAAGCGTTTCGAAATCTTGAATATAATAGACTGTGGCCTCAAAGCTACTGTCAGATTTTACTTGGTGCATTTTTACTTGGTTGCGCTGTAAGTTATCAACCACATTATACCAACCTTGTGGCACAACATAAGCCTTTGGCTTGGCTATGCTTAAACTCGGAACAAACGTATCATAATAATCCACATTCGCTTGGAAAGGCTTACTTTGATCATAAAACAAACGGTCTTTTCCCGAAATCTCACTGGGTTTATAACCTGACTCATATCCCAAAAAGTCAATGGTCACTGGATTTTCTTTGACAAGCTGGTAGTTAAAATCAAAGGTTTCCTTGTCCTTGTCTGCCTCCCTGTCCTGCTCGACCGCCTGGACGATCTTGGGCGCATCCCGTTCAAAAATGGCCATGTAAGATTGAAATAGTGCGTATAAACTTTCCACTCGCTGCTGGTAAGTTTTCAGCATATGGGCTTCAGGCACATAGCTGATCGTATGAAACAATGAAGTATACCCACTGCTGTAGCGTGGCGAATCCTTAAATTGTGTCCATCCTTTTTCTGGCACATCTCCCCAAACATTCACATAAGGTACCAACGGAAAATCTCGTTCCTTCATTTGGACAAAAAGTCCCGGTGTCAAAGTTTCATACATATAGGCTCCAGCTTTACCCCCTAACATATTGTGCTGGGTCTCAATCAAAGTCATGACATGTTGATAGTCGGCACCATTGCTGGTATGGTTATCTATAAATACATGAGGCTTGAGCCAATGAAAGATTTCCTGAAAACTTGCTGAGTTTCGGGTATCTGTCTTGATAAAATCCCTGTTCAAATCATAATTCCTGGAATTTCCTCTAAATCCATGTTCCTTGGGTCCAACTTGATTTACCCTTGTGGTAGCATTTCTGTTCAAGTGCCCACCTATATTATAGACAGGAATCAATGCCAAAACCATACTTTCCGGCGTTTGTTCCTTTCCCAAAAGCACATCCCTCAAAAACATCATGGAAGCATCTATGCCCACAGGTTCACCAGGATGGATACCATTGTTCACAAAAACAACCAACCGATTCTCTTCCTTCCACTTTTGTGGGTTAAAGTCTCCCTTCTTGTCATAGATCACCAGATGCAGAGGCTTACCGCTATCTGTAGGCCCCATCTCCTTAATCTCCACTTCCTCGAAATCCTCAGCCAGCAGCTTATAGTACTGTATTATTTCTTCGTATTCTGGGGTCTCCATCCCCTTTGAGCTTTCAAACTGAGTGATGTACTTTTCTTGAGAATAAGCTTTTATTATCAAGGCCAGCAAAAAAACAATAAGGGTAAATTTCTTCATACTCGGCTGATTCTTCAATTTAACTATTATGGAAAGATAGGTATTTCGGCATAGATGTTCCAAAGGCCCTTTCAACTTATAAGCTTTTTCAAGCTCTTCTTACTCCAATAAAAAAGCCATCTGCATGTGCAGATGGCTCTACTAGTATTATAAGTTTACCATTGGAATAACTCATCATTAAGTCGCTGCAAGGCTTCGTTTTTATATTTGGTATCTACCAAGATGGAAACGTTGTTTCGGCTACCCCCGTAAGAAACCATCCTCAATGGAAAATCTACCAAGGCATCCATCACCTCTTTAACCATGCCTGTATTTTCGGCAATCATGTTTCCGGCCACGCAAATGATGGTCTGTCCATAGTCTACCTCCGTGTTTCCAAATTTCTCCAACTCTACAATAATATCCTTTAAATGGGAATCATCGTCAATGGTCACAGAAACCGCTACCTCAGAAGTTGTGATCATATCGATTGGTGTCTTGTACTTTTCAAAAATCTCAAACACCTTTCTCAAGAAACCATAAGCCAGTAGCATTCTGCTAGACTTTATCTTTACCGCAATGATGCTATCCTTGGCAGCAATGGCCTTGACTCCTTTTCCAGTTTCTTCCGCAGTGATGGTAGTTCCAGCTGCCTCAGGCTGCATGGTATTCAGCAATTTAACGGGAATATTATAGTTCTGAGCTGGCCAGATAGAGGCTGGATGAAGGATTTTAGCACCGAAATAAGCCAATTCGGCTGCCTCATCAAATGATAACTGGGCAATCGGACGAGTCTTGTCCACCACCCTAGGATCATTATTGTGCATCCCATCGATATCTGTCCAGATCTCCACTACACTGGCTTTTATTGCTGCCCCTATCAAAGAAGCGGTATAGTCACTGCCTCCTCTTTTGAGGTTGTCTACCTCATTTCGGTGATTCTTGCAAATATATCCTTGGGTAACAAAGATCGCGTCCTTATCGTAGTTCTTCAAGATAGATTTCAGACGGTCACTGATTTTGCTCAATTCAGGCTCACTGTTTTCATCAATACTCATGAATTCAAGCGCAGGCAAAAATATCGCTGGAACATCTTTTTCCTCCAATAAGGTGTAAAAGAGCTTGGTGGACATCAATTCCCCTTGAGCCAAAATATCTCTATTGATGGCTTCGTTAAAGGAGATTTTGAGAATAATGTTCAAAAACTCAAAGTGTTCTTTGATGATTTTCTCTGCTTTCTTTCTGGCTGCTTCTGTTTCCAAAAGCTCCTTGTAAAACTCCAGGTAATGCGCATGGAGGGTATCAATCCGCTCTTTCGCCAAATCCTTCTTTCCCTCTGCTAAGGCATCGCCAATACCTACCAAGGCATTAGTGGTTCCAGAAAGTGCAGAAAGCACTACTATTTTTCTCTCACCATCTCTGGTAATCAGGTCTTTTACCTGATGCATTCTTTCGGGTTTACCTACAGAGGTTCCCCCAAACTTCATGATTTTCATTTGATTAGTTGATGTATGTTAATGGTTTGTTTTTCTAGCTTGATATTAGAAACCGAGCATTTTTATGGCTGTAATGGCTGCTTCGTCCCCTTTGTTGCCATGCTTCCCTCCAGCACGGTCCATGGCTTGCTGTTGGGTGTCTGGAGTCAACACTCCAAAAATTACTGGCTTATTGTATTTCAGCCCCACATTGGTTATGCCATGAGCCACCGCATCACAGATGAAATCAAAATGTCTTGTCTCTCCCTGAATGACACATCCGAGGCATATTACCGCATCGATCTCTTCTACAGCTGCCACCCATTGTGCACCAAGCGTAAGCTCAAAAGAACCCGGGACGTTTTTCCTGTAAATGTTTTCCTTTTTCGCACCGTGAGACAAAAGTGTCTCTATAGCTCCTTCAAAAAGAGACTCTGTTACTTCATCGTTCCATTCCGAAACCACAATCCCAAATTTCTTTTCGCTAATGTCCTTTATATTTTTAGCTGAGTGCTCACTTAAGTTTTTCAGTGAAGTTGCCATTTCTAATTTTTATTAATGGTGTTCAATAATGTATAAACACAAAAAAAGTAAGACCGTTTGGCCTTACTTCTTAAAATGCTGTAAATCACAAAGCATTACTTAGATGCAAGGCCTTCTAAGCGCGCTTTATGCTTTCGTGCTAATGTAAATTCGTAAGATTCTGGATACTCGTTTTCTATAGTACCATAGGTATCAATTGCCTTTTCGATCTGCCCTGCTGCCTCATAAGCAATGGCCAACTTGTTCAGATAAATAGGCGTAAAGAACTTGTTCTCCTTATAAGAAGCAGCTTTTTCAAATGCACTGATTGCTTCGCTGTTTTGACCTAGCTCCACATAAGCATCTCCCAAAAGCGCATAAGCTTTAGCTTGTACAAAGAAGTCATCAGCTGAAAAATCTTCCAGATAATCTACTGCTTTTTGGTACTCTCCTTGGGTAAGATAAATCGATCCTGCGTAGAAGTTGGCCAGATTAGCAGAGTTGGTACCACTGTATTCATCCAAGATTTTTAAGAAGCCATCATTCACACCGTCACCGTTCAAAGCATAATCCAAGCTGTCCTGCTCAAAGTAATATACTGCTTGGAACATCTCTCCCTGCGCTTTTTTATCTTTATTGGCATTATTGAATTGGAAATAAAGAATTCCAGCAATCACCAAAATCCCAACAATGATAATTCCACCAACAGCTCGAGAGTTTTTCTTCAAGAAAGCTTCACCTTTCCCTAAACTTTCAGCAATTGCTTCAGGGTTCTCTAAAAGCTCATTGTGTTCATCATGAGCTGCTCCCTTTTTAATCTCTTTCTTAACCATTATTCTAAAATTTCAGTCGCAAATATAGATTATGTTTCATATAATAACAAAACCTACTGTTTTTTTTGAAAAACGCTGTTTTTAAAGAATTGATAATAGATGAATATTATTGTTTTTCATTCTTTTTACCCCTATTTTTTACCCTAATTAACTACTAATTTAGGAAATGATTTATACTAGGGTAGAAATAGATCCAAATTACAATAGAAAAAGTAAACCCAATAAAAAAGGGACTTATCCTATCTATGTAATGATCCGAGAACTAAGAAAAAAGACAAGCATTGCTCCCAAAATTCCCAATATCCGGATTGAAGACTTCCAAGATAGTGAAGGTAAGTGGATAAAAAAAAATGTAACGAATTACAGAGAATACAATTCAATCATCAATAAAGTAAAAAGTCAGATTGATATTTACCTTGCTAACTGTAGCCTGAACGGAACGGTAATCACAGTAAAGTCAGTGAAAGATTGGTATGAAAAGAACTATTCTCATGAGGGGAAAAAAGTACAGTCTCAAGAACAAACATTTGAAATGTTCTTTGATCACTTTATTAGTAGCAAAAGGGGAAATAAAGTGAACTATCAATCTGCACTGAATAAAGTAAAAGAATACAATCCAAATGTAAGCTTCAATGAAATGACCAGGGCATATTTTACTGGATTAGCTTCCTTCCTGGACAATCCAGAAAATAATATGATGGCTGGAAGTACCGCCAAGGAATATTTCAACAAGGTTAAAGTGGTGTATAATGAATGGTGCCGTGAATTAGACAAACCATTTAATAGTAGGCTTTTTGAAAAGATTCAATTTAGTGATGCCAAGAAGAGAAAGAAATATGCATTGACCAAAGAGCAGTTAATTGCCCTAGAAAACATGAAATTTGGAGATGGTAAAAGAGAAAAACACAGGGAGGAAATTAGGGACCTATTCCTTTTCCTTTGCTACACCAGTAGGAGCTACAAGGAAATTGCCAATTTAACATGTGAAGACAACCTCTATTTTGAAGGTGAAGACAAAAGTTATGCTGTTATAGTAGGTAATCGCACAAAAGAGGGTAGGGGTCGATTTGAAAACCCCTTATATCCTAGGATTGTTAGAAAGATTTTTGATAAATACCACCCTGAATATAAAGGGAAACTTTTCCCAAACATAACCTATAACCATTCAAACCCATCAGTTTCAATATCAAGAAATTTAGAGGTGATCAGTAATCGATTGGAATTGGAGTTCAATTTAAATCAAAGAATTGCTAGATACACCTTTAAAAGTACTGTAGCCAACCAATATCCACATCAAATAACACAAAGAATGATGGGTCATAAGAAGATCCAGACACAACAAGAATATAGTGTGGCTAATAATGATATGTTCAGAACACTTAAGGACTTGTTGAAAGAGGATTGATGTTATTTATTACTTTTGTTTCAATAACTACGCGTAAACTCTATGGCTAAGGAAAAAAAATTAAGTATAAAACATTTTTATGGAGAAGATTTAAAAAAGATTAAAAAGAACCCCATAAACTTGTCCCCATTATATGTTCAAATAACTTATAATCGAAAACCAGTAAAACTAAAAAGTTTTAGTTGGACGGCTTCTGAAAACTTAATTAGAATAGAAGAATCTTCTGGGGTTAAATTAGGTATAGCTGTTAAATCAGCGATATTGAACAATAACATTTCTTATGATGGTCATATCAAAAGAGATCTATGGATTATAAATGAATCAAAAACATTGCATGACAAATTCTATTCTACGGAATTTGATATTTCATTTTTTAGTTCTGAGGTTTTTCATAAAGTAATAACTCCGTGTCACGAGTTTGTTTATCAAGATATAAAGGATCAATTATTGGATTATTTTTCAAAACAAGGTAGTTCAACCAGTACCGTTTTTGTAGAGTCACTTCCCCCAAAAGCAGTTTACTTGTTCTTATCAACGATGCGTGAAAACTCATCCGAATTATTTAATGATATAATTAAACACAAGGATTTAGATTTACTTTACTCATTATCAACCTCTTTTGAATTTCATTCTTCTTTTAATGACAATTTTCTTTTTCTATTTGACATTTATAACGAACAAAAAATAAACTCTTTATTCCCGTTATCACCCAAAAGTGATAAAAAGAATAAGAGGGATAAGGTTTTTAAGATGTTTGAAGGCAAAATAGAGGCCATTTTTCAAAATAAATGAATATATATGAATTCATTTGTTAGCAACATTTTGAAATAATGCTAACATTTTATTTATTTGTTAGTAATAATAATCAAAACATACTAACAAATGGAAAATTTAGATAAAACACTTTTAATTATCGATCCTAAGAGCTTATCAAACAAATTCAGGATCATTGAAGACAAATTAGATCAATTATTATCAAAGGAATCCTCCTTTAAAGAACAAGACTTAGTGGAATATATAACTGCTAAAAAATTCATGGAGTTGGTGGATATGAAGAGTTATAACACCCTCTATAAATTTTTTGATAGGGGCATGCAGCATAAAAAGATAATGGGCAAATATTACATCCACAAAAATGAAATCAAAAAATATTTTGCTGGTGAGTTTAATTCCCAAAAGTAAAAAGGAGAGAACCCGCATTCTCTCCTTCAAAGTTTTTTAAGATATTTTAACACCTAAATATGAACAATAATATCAATAAAGACAAGACTGTCAATTCCGATTTAATGGATGGCATCAGAACAGACATTGACAACCTGAATCATGAATGGAGTTATTCATGGCCCGAAGAAATTGAAGCTGCCAACAATTTTAATGAACCTCATTTAAAATGGGAAATTAATAAATACAAACATCTCATATTTAATAATTGTATTTACCATGCTGTTTATGATTTTAAGGAAAAAATAATTTCATTAAAAAAAATCTCAAACTTCCATATAAATCCACTTTACTTAGTTCCTGGAACTGAAAACGGTAAAAGGATAGTAGAATTACAGAATGAAAATTCATACCAAAAAATAATTTCAATCCCGGCTAAATCCTTAGTCTACCTTAATGAATTTAAAACCTATTGTGAACCCCAAGGAAATTTTCTTTTTGAGGGGAATGCCTCCCAATATATAAACACAAAAAAGAGAATTTATGACAACACTAAAAATGTTCGTGAAATTGAAGTTTTGGGCTGGCAGAAAGAGGGATTTTACGCTTTTGCCAATGGTATCATTAAAAATGGCATCTTTCACCCTACCAATGAACATGGTCTTTGCCGAGACCCCGACAAAGTTGAAGAAACTTTATACCTCATTCCAGCTTTATCTCCCATGTATAATAATGATTCAAGTTATGAAGTAGATAGAACTATCAAATATTTGAAACATGAGTATATAACATTTAAGGAGTGGATTATCCAATTCTATAAGGTCTTTGGAGATAATGGCATCTTAAGCTCTTGTTTTTATATTTCCTGTCTATTTCGAGATATCATTTATAAGGAACTTAAATATTTTCCTCACTTATTTCATTTTGGAGAAAGTGGCACTGGAAAGTCTACAATTTGCTGGAGTATACAGTATATGTTTGGCGAGAGGAGAAACCCATATAACCTTGATTCTGGAACAGATGTTAGTTTCCATCGAACATTTGCGCAATTCAGAAATGGAGTTGTTTGGTTTGATGAATATTCAAATTCCATTGACCCCAAAAGAGGAAGAGGTATAAAAGGAGCATATGATGGATCCAATCATTCAAAGGCAGATACTTCAATAAAAGATCAATCAAACAATCGGACGGCAAGAACTCCAGTATACTCAGGCTGTAATATTTCAGGCCAAGAAAGACCAACGATGGATATAGCGATATTTAATAGGTGCATCCTACTGACATATACTAAAACCATATATAGTCCAGAAGAGCAATTCCAGCTCTCTAAACTTCAGAAAATGGAGAAAGAGGGATTAAGCCATATAACTGCACACATTACAAAATATAGAAATAAAATTAACCAAGAATACTTTCTGACATTCGAATCAGTAAGGAAGGATATTAATGGTATACTGAAAGATGATCCACACATTAAATCCCGAATTATTAATAATATGGTGACCATCCTAACTACATGGAAAATATTAAGTAAAGAGTTAAAATGGCCTTTTGATTGGGAAAAAGTTCTTTCAGTAGCAGCCAAAAATGTTAGAGATCAAAATAACTTTATTGCCAAATCAAATGAAACCAATGCATTCTGGGAAGAGGTTGAATACTTAATTTCTGAGAATGAGCTAACTGAAAAGGGTGATTTTAAAATCGAATATCATAGAAAATTAAAGATATTAGAAAACAGAAGATCTGTCGATAAGGATTTTGGAGGGTTAAAAAAGATATTATTTATTCGCTTGAATAATGCCTACCACAAATACCTCGAAGGTCGGAGAAGAAAAGGAGAAAGACCGGGACTGGACAAGGGCTCGCTTATCCATTATTTAGAAAATACACATGCATACATTGGTCAAATCAAGTCAACTTCATTTTACAAGGACAACAGAAGAATTGTTACTAGCGCATTTCTTTTTGACTGTAAGATATTGGAAGAATCCGGTCTTAAACTCGATATGAAGGAAGATTACCCTGAAGAAAATAACAGTACACTCAACAACATTCAATCCTCAGAAAAATTGGGGTCTTTCCATGAAGATTAAGTTTCCGTATTAAACTCTATTATAAGAAAACCTAAATATTCAATCCTACCTGTCCTACAATAACTATAATAAGGCTAATAGAAGAAGAGAACTATCTTTTATTAGTATTAGTCGTAGGACAAGGTAGGAATTGCTTATCAATTTGTAGGATAATGTAGGACAGCACTTAATAATTTATATAAAAATGTCCTACAAAAATAAAGTTGTCCTACACTACGAATCACAGAAAAACAGGCCTAAACAGGCCTATGGCTTATTTTTTTTAATGTTGGACATGTAGGACTACTTTTCAGCAATTTCCACTAGTAATCGCTTTTAAAATCATACTAAGCATTCTTTGAATTGGGGTCCTTAAATTTAGCAACCATTCGACTATGAACTAAAATCTTATGGGTGAATAACTTATTCATTTATACATCCATACATAATTAAATTAATCATAAATAATCTATTCACTTATAAATGAATAGGACTGGTTGTATAACTTTTCCCCAAAAGCAATAATTACAGCCTTATTTAATAAACCAGTTTTGATTCTTGTTTTTCCTTTTGACTGGAGTTTCCTGGAATTTCAGGCCTCTTTCTAAAGCAAATTCCTTTACCTTTTTCTTCCAGGCGCCCTTTATAATTTGCCAGCTCTGCTCCATGTTCACTATTTTACAGTCTGGCACTGACCTTATTTGGTTACTTTTGATCCTCTCTAAGCTTGCTCTGTTAAAATCGGCAAGGATGGATAAGTCTTTTGATAAAACTGCTTTCTCTCCACCGTTTGATGGAGACATTTGATCAAATATATTTGGTTCAGAACCAACATTGATTTTTTGATATTCCATCAACAGGTCATAGTAGTGCCTCAACGGCTTTATTTCAGTTAATAAATGAAGATCATAAAAATCCTTTCTAACACCTCTTCCAACAACTGACAACAACTTCAAAGCCCCAATATCATCTATTTTGATAAACCTAACTCCGCCTACCATGTCAGGGGCATAAAGGTTTTTGAGATTCTGGATTATCTCAACTTGAATGACCTCGGGCTTTTGAGATTGACTTTTATTAACCGGTACAGTTGCACTGATAAAAGATAAAGAATCATGTTGAGCATTGTTAAGCTCTACCTTTACACCATCTAGATTTGATTCGAGTTCAGTCTTAATTATCATCATGGCTTCAGCTCCTACAACTCCCTGGGCAAATAGGTCAACATCCAAAGAAATTCTATGATTATACCTTAGAGCCAGACTGGTACCTCCTCCTAAATTAAATTGCTTCAAGGAAGGCAAATCCATCAATGTTTTAATCAATCGATAATGTTCTTTTGAAACGGCTTCCATGATTATTACAATTCAATATTAGGATCGTATCTCAAAAATTGCTTTGGCTTAAGACGATATTTTTTTGCTAAAAATTTGATCTTTTCATTTCCAAAAACCTGAGAACTATTCTTACAAAAATATTGAATGGCTTCAAGCGAATAAAGCTGTTCCAAATTATCTAAACAATCAAACAATAGCCCTTTATCAAGCACCCTTGGGATTATAAAATCAATTTCATCACGATAATCTAAGCGATCAACGTCCACGTCCCAAAAAATGCTTTTGGGGAAGAAGTCTGTTAGGATGACATTGTTTATCGCGTTACCCATTCAACTAATATAAGAAACAATATAATCAAAACTCCTAGGCACAGGATCCATACTTTTAGATTTCATGTATAATGGGTTAATCAAAAAGCAAAGAAAAGGTCTATTAGAATACCCTTTATACATCCAGTTTCGGGCACCTCTTGACAACCTGAAAAGAAGAAAATAGTAATCAATACAAAAAGAATATTTTTTGATTTTTTCATAGCTAATAAAAATTTAAATAAGGACTTTCTACATATACGTGAAATATTTTTAGAACGACTTTTCGTTAAACACTTTTAATAACGTAGATGTGACGTTCGCTCAACAGAATAGCTTTAAGTTAAAAAACACCAAACATGAAAAAGCCCGGAGCAAAGTCCGGGCTATTTGGTGTCGTTTATTATGGTTTCCATTTTCTTAATCGCCTCCTGCTCTTTCAAATGGGCTTTGTATCTTAATTCGTTTGCCTGTAAAACCAAGTCATTAATTTCTTTCTGTTTTTTCTCGTTTTTAAGTAATGGAATTTCCACTTGTGATAAGTGTCTATCATCAATTTCATCTACGACCGAGCCATAAGTATGACGAGTTATAAGTCTATGACCAAACTCTGTATTTAACCAACAAAAAATGTAACCTGCTATATCGAGATTTGCAGGAACAATACGCATTACGTGTTGATTTAATGTCCAATTCTCCCAATGTTTTGGAATAATATTAACTTTTCCAATTGTCCCACTACAAGTAACAGCGGTCATATTTTCTTTTAAAAAGAGTTGTTCGCCAATTCTTTTAGAATGTTGGTCAAGTGATAAATATTTAATGTTACTTGGATTTAGTTCCAATAGTTGTTTACCTCCAAAAAAAGGAATGCCATTATGTTTCTCGACATAAACTCTTTTAAAACGACCGGGTAGTATAATATCAGAAGCTATTCTTTTATCTCCAATTTTAGTTACTTCCTTTGCGTGTATGTTAATTGCCTTTAATATGGCTTGCGTTGAAGGCACATGAAATGAAGCTTCAAGTCTTAGATTCAAGCCACTTAGTTTAGTAGAGTAGTTTCTTAAATCTACGGAACTGTCAAAAAAAGTAGTTTCCAATTCTTCAATTGGTTTAAGTTGAAGTTCTTCATAAAGAATTGACTCTGCTTTGTCTATTAAATCATTGGATTCGTCTCGTAAATCGTAAGATTCTATTACAAGTTCGTGAATCTCTTTTTTTAATATTTCTGGTGCATTTGGGATTATGATATTTTGCAAATGTTCGGGTTCAATGTGTTTAATAACTGCCCCATAATTATTGGATTGCAAAATATGTTGACCCGCTTCAGACAAGAAATAACAATAAATGTACCCTGAATCGTATTTCCCTTTACCTGTAAGTCTTAAAAGGTCATGACTAAATATTTGATTTTCTAATTTTTTCCCCGCTATTGCAACTTTTCCTATAGTTCCCGATACCGTCATTAAAAGCATTCCCTTTTTTACTTTTAAGCTTTCTAGGTCTGTTTCCGTTTTAGCTGAAATATATTTCGAGGGTTTTGGATAAACATCTGTTATAGAAGAGGGTTGATAAAATGGAATTTCTTTACGGTCAACATAGATTCTTTTAAACCTTGGTCTATGAAAAGCTTTATCAACAAGCCCATTGTCAGACCATAGTTTTACTACTCCATATTTATTATTAAGAATTTTTTCTTTAGCAGCTTTTGCTTCTAAGTTGAAAGAATTGGCTTCTAATCGTAGCTTGTTATTGAAAACCTCAGTTAACGAAACAGAAGTGTATTTTAATGGTTCAGGTAAATAGGTGTAATCTATTTCCTTTTCAACTTCTTGAAACTTGTACGCTAAATTGCTGTTATCTACCATGCTATTCCTTGTTTAGTTTTCCATTTTGAAAAAACGTCTGCAACGTGAATAGTCTGGTCATTCACAATTTTTTCTTGTGTTACTTCTTTACGAGCAATTAAATTTCCGTCAGCATCTTTTTCCTTTACAAGTTCTTCAACTTCAATCATTACGATATTTCCTTTTTCGTCTCTTTTGAAGATTTTCCCACCTCTTTTGTCATGACCGATATGGTCTATCATGGTCATGAAAATGTCGTAATCAATTATTTGTCTTGACTTTTCTTCGTCAGCTATTTCTGCTTTGGTTTTCTTTTGAAGGAATAGGATAGAACATTGCGTTCCATTCCTTGGTTGGAATGCATCAGCGTGTAAATCAACACTCGCAATAATTTTGGTGTTTTTAATTAACCAATGACGAATGTATTCAAGACCTGGTGCACCTAAAATTGAATCAGGTAAAACAATTGCTGTTCTACCGCCTTCTTTTAAAAGTTGAATAATTCGTTCAATGAAAAGTTGTTCTGGTGGTACGCTTGACTGTAAACGGTCTGTTTTAAACCAATTTCCGTTTTCGTCTTTATTCCAAATGTAAGCTATGTCAAATTGTTCGAGTATTTGCTGGTCTTTGATTGGAATTTTTGAGCCAAATGGTGGATTGGTTACAATAATATCGAAATGACTTAAACTTTTATGGTTGCGAATTTCACTTGCAGAAATATCTAATGCTTTTGCAAGTTTCTTTTTGGTTTCTTCTTCCCATTCTTGCGGTGGTAAAAGTGAATTGAGTTGCAGAATATTTCCGCTTCCGTCATTATTCATTACCATATTCATTTTGGTTGCTTTTACCAAGTCTGGATTTATGTCAAAACCAAAATAATTTTCAGAAGCGATTTCAGAAATTTTATCGTTAAATGCTTTTCTTACGTCTGCGTTCCATCCTTCTTCTTCGCCATATTGGCTTTCCATTCTTTCCCGCAAAGAATCAATTACTGCTGTCATTGCAGTAACTACAAAGCCACCCGTTCCGCAACTGCTGTCCAAAACGCGTTCAGTTTCTTTTGGGTTAAGCATGGCGACTGCCATTTTCATAACATTTCTTGGCGTGAAAAATTCGCCTCTGTCGCCTCTTAGATTAGCACCAACAATCTCTTCGTAGGCTTTTCCTTTAATGTCAATATTTGTAGTTAGAAGAGCATACTTTTGAAGTTCAGCGACCAAATAAGTTACAGTTCTTGGTGCTAATTTTATTTCATCATTTTTATCAAATATTTGTCCGTGTCGCTTTTTAACGTCCTCAAATATTTTAGAAATTCTCTTGTAAACACTTGCTTGACCGTCTTTGTAATTTCTCTCTTTTGAAGTAGTGAAAAATTCTACTGGTTCAAGTAAGTTACGTTCGTCATGAATTTTGCAGAAAATTATTTTAAGAAATTCAAAAAATGCAGGTTGCTTTTGTAAACCTTCATTGACGTAAATAATGTTATGGCAAGTTTTGAAGGTAAAGAGTAAATTGTCTTCGTAAGCCTTAATTAAAGTATTTCGATTTGGTCTTTCGTGTTCGTCAGTTGTTCCGTCAGCAGAAGGAATATCATTAAACTCTTCGTAAACATATTTTCCTTGCTCGTTCCTAACTCTCCGCCAAACTTCTTTGTGCATTCCGTTTGTCCACATTCCCCACTCACAGTTTCCGCAAGCAGCCATGTAGGATTTCATCTGCTCAACGCCATTGTTTTTGTCGGTTGGCTTAACAGCTTCTTTTTTGCATTCAATGACTAACCAAATATTGTCTTGGTCTTTAATTTCTTCTGCTGTTGAATCTTTTGGAAAGATTACAATGTCAGCTCGCTTTTTACCCGAACCCATTTGAACTCCATACTCAATTTTGATTTGTTCCTTTGAGTATTTGTGTTCGTTAATCAATCTTTTTTCAACGGTCTGTCTAACGTATTCTTCAGGTGTGTCAACTCGAATTGTTCCATCAATGTAGTCCCTTAGTTTTCCTTCGGGAATTGAAATGATAACCTTAGTTTCTATCATTGTTATTCATTTTATTTACTAACAAGTCAGTTGCCTGTACTTGTAAAATGTCAGCTATTTCATATAAATCCTCTACACTTGGCTGTCTTACGTTTCGAGCATACTCGTTTATTGTCGTGTAGCTTTTATTCATTTTCTCAGCAAGCCAAGTCTGCGTTATTCCTTTGGCTTTCAGGATTTCTTTAATTCGGTTCATTTTCAAACCATTTTAATTCAATTGCAAAATAATACAAACTCACTGTTCCATAGTGAAAATACTCATTATATTTCGGTGGGTTAGGTGCTAAAAATGTTTAAAAGTAATTATTGAAGATTTTAATAGCTTCTTTAATTTCAAACCCCAATTCATATCTATTCATTAATCATAAGTTAATCCAATATTTAAATTATCACCTATTCATTTATCTCTAATAAATATTAGAGAATTGACCAAAGGGAAGAAATAAATCGTTCCCACGATTTCAAGTAAAAGAGGTGTGAAAACCCGAATTTTAGTTTTTGGATATCCAAAAACATAACTTGCAATTATAAACCAAACACTTATTTAAACATTGGTCAATTCATGATTTTAAGATGATTCGGTAACCTGTTATACCATTTAATTACTGAATTACATGTATGCTTTAAAAAGATATTTAGGTCAGCCAATTCTTCATCAGTACATTCTTTTCCATTAGAACTATAATTCGACTTTGCATGAACAAATGAATTCCTGGTTGCATAAATTATTGTACTTATATAATCTGATAATTTAATTACATTTTGAGAATCCAAATCATAAGAAACAATACTTATCTTTAATTCTCTCCGTATTTTATGCTTTATACTTTCTGGCAAAAATTCATATAAATCAACAATATCAATGCACTCCCTAAGTAATGGTTTTATAAGTTCATTATCCCTTAGATCTTCTTCATACCTCTTTGTTAAAGCAAAAATTGATTGCAAAAAATTAGCGTCAGGCTCTGTCGCTTTGGGGGAAAACAGCTTTAATCTAAGTTTTTCATTGGCATTTTTTTTTATTTCAACTGGAGCAAAAAATTCAAGAACCTTGTAATAGTACAAAAGTCTCATTTCTTCATCAATATCTCGATTTGCTTTGAGATATAGATCCATACCGAAATTATAACTTTCTATAGAATCAATTTTATGATTTTTTGGATCGACTTCTTCATCCGTATCAAAGTCAAATAATCCACTGTCATAAACATCAATCAAATGGATATCGAAATCAAATTTTACTGCTAATGAGTAAATATAAGAAGTAATAAGCTCATCTTCATTAACATTAGAACGGTCTCCTTTATATTCAACTTCAATTGCATTGTAAGATGAACAGGGAGGAACATATTTATCCCATAAACCATAATGTAAAGAACCTAAACCTATTAAAATTGGATTATTTACTATCCTTAAAGTAATGTCATTGAAGGTAAATTCAAGATTATTTTTACCATTTTCAACGATTTCATAAAATAGTTGATCATTACAAAAAATGGCTCTTTGAGAGAATCTTGTAGTAATTACTTTATTTTTACTTTCGAAACGAATTGATTCAAATTCATTCATCAATCGAATAAAATCACTAACCTGATGAAAAGCATCAGGATCTTTAGGGAATGGAAGTTGTATTTCTTCCATTCCAATTGATATTTCATAAACTGAATCATCAGGGTCATATTCGTCAGAAAGTTGTTGATATTTATCAACTAATTTCTTGAAGGACTCTTTTATCTGATTAATATTCCTAGCTGTTATTTTCATTAAGCTTCAAAAGTTATTTATACCAGATCATTATAAAAAATTTACCCTAAATTTTACCCTAAAATACATAACTAGCTGATTTTCATCAATAAAAAAATTTCAGTCGCAAATATAACGGTTTTAGTTTATTCGCAAACTATCATAAAAAAAGTCAGCTGTTTTGGTGAAGAAAACCACGCAGACAGCTGACTTTTCATGAGTTATAATTTTATTCCATCACAAAAGGATAATCCTCTTGCATATAAACATCTTCAAATGCTTTTTGACCATCAGGCCATGGAGATTCTTCAGCAAATTTCACTGCATCAGCCACTTGCTTTTTCACTTTATCATCAATCTTTTTGATTTCCTCTTCAGTAAGAATCTCATTGTCCAAGATGGTTTTCTTCACTTGCTCAATTGGATCCTTCGCTTTGTACTCCTCTACTTCCTCTCGTGTTCTGTATTTCTGAGGATCAGACATAGAGTGGCCTTTATATCGGTAAGTTCTAAATTCCAACAAAGTAGGACCGTCACCTTTTCTAGCTCTTTCTGCTGCTTCTGATACTGCCTCATGAACAGCTTCCACATTCATTCCATCTACCGCAAAAGAAGGCATATCATAAGACTCTCCGATAGTAGAGAGATCATCTACATTAGAAGAACGTGTGACAGAAGTACCCATGGCATAGCCATTGTTTTCGATTACAAAGATCACAGGAGTTTTGTACAACATCGCCAAGTTAAAAGCTTCGTGTACGGCACCTTGTCTAACAGCACCATCACCCATGTGACAAATACAAAGGTTTTTGGTGCCCTTATATTTCTCAGCAAAGCCTATACCCAAGCCCATTGGAACCTGTGCACCTACGATGCCATGACCTCCCATAAAGTTTCTCTCTTTATCGAAGATGTGCATAGAACCACCTTTACCCTTGGTGGTACCGGTAGCCTTACCGTAAAGTTCTGCCATCACAGCACCTGGATCAGTACCTAATCCTAGTGGATGTGCGTGGTCACGGTAAGCGGTGATCCATTTATCTTCTTTTTCCAGGGCAGTGATTGCACCAGCAGCACAAGCCTCCTGACCTATATATAAGTGACAAAAACCTCTGATTTTTTGTTGACCATAAAGTTGGCCAGCCTTTTCTTCAAATCTCCTCATGAGCAACATGCTCTCATACCAGTAAGCGTAGGTATCATTGGAGTATTTTACTTTGGATTTAGTGGACGTAGAACTCTTTTTCGCCATATCGTTAATTATAAAATATGCATTTTTCGGGGCTCAAATATAAATAAGTATTCATTGATTAACAAAGGCTTTTACGAATCTGAAAAAGGTAATTGGTATTTCTACCCACATATCGTACAAAAGATCATGAATTTATCATGCATAATCTGGAAATTCCAACTTAAACTCCTTTTAACATCATCTTAAGTATTAGACTCTGAAAATCAATCAATCCTTAATCTCCTACTTTCTGCATAAAATCGGGAAATCCGCTCTGAGTCCATTTTACCTCTCTGGCTCTGGTAGCCCTGTTGGGGTCTGATAATTCATGCCCTTGGATCTCTTTATAGTCTCTGGCATGGTAGATCATAATGACAGTCTCTCCATCTTCTGCCAGGGTAAAGGAATTATGTCCGGGCCCATATCTTTTCACCTCCTCATTGGAATAAAAAACTGGCCCTGGTGACTTGTTCCAGTTATTGATATTCATGAGGTCAGCATCTTCGTCTATCCATAACATGCCCATACAGTAATTATCATTGGTGGCACTTGCCGAATAGGTAACGAAGATTTTTCCATTTCTTTTGATCACTGCCGGGCCCTCGTTTACATTGTATTTTACCCTCTCCCAGCTAAATTCCGGTTCGGTCAGCACCAACTCAGGCCCTCTCAAAGTAGTAGGGCTTTGCATTTCAGACATGACCAATCCTGTACCGTGCTCACCACCCCTGACATTCTGTGCCCAAATCATATACCGTTTGCCTTGATGTTCGAAAGTAGTGGCATCCAATGAAAATGATTCAATATCAGTCATGATCCTGCCTTCCTCTTTCCATTCTCCTTCCATGGGATCCTCGGCGGGGTTGGACAAAGCCCACATCCTGATATTCCAAATGTTTTCGGCTTCCCCTGCAGCAAAATAAATGTACCATTTGCCGTCAATTTGGTGCAGCTCGGGCGCCCATATATGATGGCCCATCACACCGGAACCATGTTTGCGCCAAACTACTTTTTCCTCTGCTTCTTTTAGTCCATTGATGGTCTTGGCCTGCCGAATGACAATACGGTCATACTCGGGTACGGTAGCAATCAAAAAATAGGTACCATCATCAGATTTACATACCCAAGGGTCAGCCCGCTGCTCCGCTATAGGGTTATTAAATTTAAGTTCTTGCGCCAATAAAGAATGGCCAAATGTAAATACCAATGTTAAGGCCAAGTATAACTTTCGAAAGTAATTCATGGGTTATTTCAGTTTTGTAAAAGTAAATATACTCAGACAAATTAATCCAACACAAAATTTAGTGTCTTTTTGACATTTAAACATCATGTTACTTTTGATACCAAAATTATTTGATCGTCTTGCAATAATTTATGTTAATAAGTATTGATCTAAAATTCCTTTCAAAGAAACGCCATCTCCTTACATTTGTATAATCAATCAAAATCAACAGTCCCTCTATGCACCTTAAAAACCTTCAATTGATTCAGTTTAAAAATTACAGCAAGGCAAAGGTGACTTTTTCAGAGGAAATCAATTGTTTTTTAGGCATCAACGGGAGTGGCAAAACCAACCTGCTCGACGCGATCCACTATCTCTGCCTGACCAAAAGTGCTTTCAACTCCGTGGATATGCAAAATATCCAGCATGATCAGTCCTTCTTTTCCATGAAGGCTGAATTTGAGAAAGCAAATAAATCAATAGAGATCCAATGCATCTTGGAAAGTAAAAAGAAGAAACAACTCCTCAATAACGGCAAGGCTTATGAAAAAATGAGTGAGCATATCGGACTTTTACCCGTAGTTCTGATTGCTCCTGATGACACAGCCTTAATCAAAGAGGGAAGTGAAGAAAGACGGAAATTCTTTGACAGTATCCTCTCACAGTTGGACAAAAACTACTTGGCCAAGCTCGTTCGATATAACCATTTTTTGAAACAGCGAAACGCACTGATCAAACAGTTTGCCGAACAGAACCGGTTTGACAGGAACCTACTCGAACCATATGACTTAGAGCTGATCAGTTTATCCAATTGGTTATACCAAGAAAGAACACTTTTTATTGAACGCTTCAAACCTTCCTTGCTCCATCATTACTCGGAAATCTCCGGACAGCGAGAAGCAGTAGAAATCCGCTATGAAAGCCATTGTGCCAAAGCTGACTTTGAAGAGCACTTCCACAATAGTCTTCAAAAAGACCTGATCAGGAAACGAACCAATGTAGGAATCCATAAGGATGATTTTGTCTTTGAAATCGATGGATATCCCTTGAAAAAATTTGGCTCCCAAGGCCAACAGAAATCCTTCCTAATCGCCTTGAAACTCGCACAATTCCAAATTTTCAAAGAAGTAACCAACACCAAGCCAATCCTGTTGCTGGATGATATTTTTGACAAACTGGACGATTACCGCATTGGTAAAATGATGGAATTGGTGGCCCACCACGAATTTGGCCAACTCTTTATCACTGACGCCAGACCAGAAAGGACCAAAAACATTTTAAAGGATATTGATGCGGATATTGTCTATTTTGATATTGAGAAGGGAGCGATCAAGGATAGATTTTAGAAGCTGGATTTAGAAAACAAGCCATAAACCCAAGAATAAAGATTTCAGCTTTGTCTTTTGTCCAGTATTTTACATTTAAAATCTAGTTTACTATTTCCCAAAACCTACTGGATTCAGGTTGTTCATGTTCCTTAATATCCAGGACTGACGTTTGTAATTATAAGCGGTTGGTTTTACAGGATTCCATCTTAAGGGACTGGGCAGAATTCCAGCAATCATGGCCGCCTCTTGGCGACTGAGCTTTGAAGCTGGCTTTTTGTAAAATTCTTGGGCTGCTGCCTCCACACCATAAATTCCATCTCCCACCTCTATGACATTTAAATAGACTTCCATGATCCGCTCTTTGGACCAGATCAATTCAATTAATAGTGTGAAATAAGCCTCTAAGCCTTTTCTAACATAGTTTCTTCCTGGCCATAGAAAGACGTTTTTGGCGGTTTGGTTAGAAATGGTACTGCCACCTCGGATCCGCTTTCCTGATTGATTTTCATCCAAGGCTTCATGTATCGCGTCCATGTCAAAACCATGGTGTTCCAAAAATTTTTGATCCTCCGATGCTACAACAGCTTGGGGCATGTGGCGTGATATCTCCCCAATTGGCATCCATTTTTTGTCCAACTTTACTGCCCTTTTCTCATCCATTGACTGCTCCACCATCCTAATCACCATCAATGGCGTAATGTAAACAGGTACAAAGCGATAAAGTACAGTAAAACCAATAGAAAGAATAAAAAACCACAACAGAATCTTTCCCAAAAAACGGATTACTCTTTTCATCGTTCTATAAAGCTATCTTTAAGTCAATTGAAAGGTTATTATAAATTTAGCTCAAGGGAAGAACATTCTCATCGCTTGAGCTAAATCTATTAAAAGTGGTGGGACAACTATCAGTTCTCTTCTTCATTCCAATCCTCAAACTGGGAAAGATCATAAGTTTCCGCCGCCAAATAATGAGGATAGATCTTCATGTGCTGCTTTTTTACTTCGGCAGTTAAAGATTTTCTAAAGTCTTCCACATTGGTTCCGTCTTGTGCCGCCATAAAGACAGGTTCAATTCCCGTTTTCTTCGCATAAACTTTCTTCAGCTCATCCAGATCCAAATAATTGGCTTCCTCCACTTCCAACTCAGTCATGTGCATCAACTCTTCTTCTGAAGGCATCTCTGGCACCAAGTCGATCTTATTGAAAACCAAAAGAATCGGTTTTTCACCCGCTCCAAGCTCAGTCAAAGTTTGGTTCACCACAGCAATATGATCCTCAAAACTTGGATGGGATATATCCACCACATGCACCAATACATCTGCTTCCTTGATCTCCATCAAGGTAGATTTAAATGACTCAATCAAGTGAGTAGGCAACTTCCTGATAAACCCGACTGTATCAGAAAGCAAAAATGGGATATGATCCAAGACCACTTTTCGAACGGTAGAGTCCACTGTTGCAAAAAGTTTATTCTCCGCCAATACTTCCGATTTAGTCACTAAATTCATTAAGGTACTTTTGCCCACATTGGTATATCCAACCAAAGCAACCCGGACAATTCCTTTTCGTCCTTTTCGCTGCGTTTCTCCTTGTTTTTCAATCTTGCGCAGCTTTTCCTTCAACAAGGTAATCTGGTTACGGATCATCCTTTTATCCGTTTCGATTTCTTTCTCACCGGCACCACCACGAGTGGCCGTTCCTCCTCGCTGACGCTCCAAGTGAGTCCACATTCTAGTCAATCTCGGCAATAGGTATTGAAAACGGGCCAGCTCAACTTGAGTCTTGGCTTGTGCCGTCTGTGCCCTGTTGAGAAAAATGTCCAAAATCAATAAAGAACGATCATAGACCTTCACCTTCAACTCATTTTCCAGATTCCTCATTTGGGAAGGAGAAAGATCATCATCAAAGATCACCATATCCACCTCAAAATGCTTGACATAAGATTGAATCTCTTCCAGCTTACCTGTACCCACAAAACTCCTTACGTCTGGCTTTTCCAGTCGCTGTGTAAATCGATAAACCTCCCTGGCGCCTAATGTCTCTGTTAAAAAGGCCAATTCATCCAGATGCTCTTCCACTTCATGCTCTGATTGATTTTGTTTAATCAAGGCTACCAAAACAGCTGTTTCCTCTTGAGGGGCCGTTTCTATCAGTTTTTTTAATTTTCTCGTATATTTACTCATTCAGTTTGCTCCTATTGGGAATGCAATGTTATTAATTATAATTTAATATTTATTCGAACTTATTGAAACATAATTCATTCAAAGTAGTTCATTTTCACAATATTTGGTGAGTTTACATCAAAATCAAAATGCTTACCATTCCCCACAAATCTCCAAATTATTTTGTGTAAAATTAGTCTTATAAGGAGAAAGAATGGAAATTTACGGCTTGCTTTGGACAATAGAAGAGAGAAATGGAAATAAGAAGTACCCCAATTAAAGATGTATACGAAATTTACCCTAAGGTTTTTAATGACGCTAGGGGCTATTTTTTGGAAACCTACAGAGAGGACCTATTGGCTGAAAAAGGCATCAATACCCGATGGGTGCAGGATAACCAGTCTTTTTCAATCGCAGGGACCGTTCGTGGGCTCCATTTTCAACTTGCTCCCTACGCCCAAGCGAAATTAGTTAGGGTCATCACTGGTAAAGTGTACGACGTTTGTGTTGACTTAAGAAAAGACTCTCCAACTTTCGGTCAGTCTCATGGCGTAATCCTTGACAGTGCCCAGCACAATTTGCTATATGTACCAGAAGGCTTTGCACATGGATTTTCTGTTTTGGAAGATGCCATCTTTTCCTATAAATGTTCCAACTTTTATCACAAAGATAGTGAAGGAGGAATCATCTGGAATGATTCCGATCTGGACATTGATTGGAAAGTAGGAGTTCCTATCATTTCAGAAAAAGATTTAGCTTTACCAACACTAGCAGAATTTAAGCAGCAGACTGGAGGAGGTTTGTAATATGGGATTACTGGATTTATTCAAAAGTAAGAAACAAACGGGTCCCTTGTCTTTGGACTGGATGGAGGTAGATATGCATTCACACCTTATCCCAGGGATTGATGATGGCTCCAAGTCTTTGAACGAATCTATTGAGCTGATTAAGAGGCTTCAAGGCTATGGCTTGCGGAAGCTGATCACAACGCCTCATGTGATGACTGAATTTTATAAAAACACGCCAGAAATCATCTCTGAGGGATTGACAAAAGTCCAAGAGGCATTAAAGAAAGAAGGGATAGCCATTGAAATAGAAGCTGCTGCGGAATACTACTTGGACGAAATCTTCAATGAAAAACTGGAAAAAGGTGAACCCTTATTGACTTTTGGAGACAATCATATCCTTATTGAAACGGGTTTTATCAATAAGCCCAGAATGCTACAGGAAACCTTCTTCGCTTTGGAAACAAAAGGCTATAAGCCCATCTTTGCCCACCCTGAGCGCTACCTATATTTACATCAGGATCCAGAGTTGTTTGACTCCCTGATCGAAAAAGGTGTTCTTTTCCAAATGAACCTCTTATCGCTTACAGGTTATTATTCCAAGCCCGTAAAGCAACTTGCAGAAAAAATGATTGACCGAAAGGCCATCAAGTTTGTCGGCACTGACTGTCACAACCATCGCTACCTCGATGCCTTGCAGCACCTCCCCAACAGCAAATATTACTCTAAATTAAAAGCCCTTACGCTCTCTAATCCTCAATTATGAAAATTCTGATCACAGGTATTACTGGTCTTATAGGCAGTTATCTAGCCCGGGAATTTCAGGATCTTGGAGAAATCCATGGCCTCAAAAGGCCTGAGAGCCAAACCAGACTTCTAGGAGATTTGGAAGATAAAATCACCTGGCATGAAGGCGATATTAATGACTACCAGTCGTTGGAAGATGCATTTGAAGAGATGGACATGATCATTCATGCTGCCGGCCTGGTTTCATTTAGCCCGAAAGACAAGGAGCGATTGCTCAAAATAAACTGTGAAGGAAGTGCCAATGTGGTCAATGTGATGTTGGAGAAAGGAATCAAGAAAATTATCCACATCAGTTCAGTTGCTGCTCTGGGCAGGACTCCCGACCAAAATGTCATCGATGAAAACCATAAATGGGTCGATTCTCCCTGGAACACCCCTTATGCCATTTCTAAATATCTTGGAGAATTGGAAATCTGGAGAGGCGTACAAGAAGGACTGGAAGCATTGGTCGTAAACCCTTCTATTTTGCTGGCCAAAGAAAAAGATCAAAGAAGTAGCACTGCAATCTATAATTATGTCCAAAAAGAGAACCCTTTCTATCCAAAGGGCTCCCTCAACTATATAGACATCCGAGATGCAGCCAAGTTAACTTATCTGCTTTACAAAGAAAGCCAATGGAATGAACGTTTCATTCTAAACAATAAGAGTATTCCGTACCAACATTTTTTCGAAAGCTTGGCCAAAGTCATGGGTAAAAAAGCACCCAAAATAGCTGTCAATGGAACCTTGATCAACTTGGCCATGGCTTGGAACAACTTTTCACGGTTATTTGGCAAAAAAAGTATCCTGAACAAACAAACAGCCATGCTGGCCCAGCTTCCAATTGAGTTCAATAATGCTAAAATTTCCAGGGCTATTGATTTCAAATACACCCCTTTAGAAGAAACCCTTCAGTGGGCTGTGAACGAAAAATAAACCTTTTTCGTTAATCCCAAGACTATCACCTTTTTGGCTAAAAAGTCGAAAAAATAATTTCATTAGCTATTTGAGCTACCAATTAATTTGGTATCTTAAAAATAAATTCAAAGCCAAATATATGACTGGAGATTTTGAACACGATAGGGAAGAGGAAAGAGCATTGATCGAGCGGTTTGAAAATTCCCTGAAAGCCAACTTGGACCTCTTTTTCGATGAAGAGGAGTTGGAAGATATTGTCCGGTATTATTTTGATTCCCAGAAATTCAAGAAAGCCCTGAAGGCATGTAAAATCGCGCTGGAAAGGTTTCCTTTTTCTATAGAAATAAAATTGCTTTATGGCCAATGCCTTATCTTCAATGATGAACTTGAAGAGGGGCTGGAAGTACTTGAGAACATCAACAACCTTTCGCCACATAACGAAGAAATCATCTTGGCGCTTTCCAATGGCTTGTTGCTAAATGGCAGTACCAAAGAGGCCATACAAATCTTGGAGGACTTCCTCCCAATGGCAGAAGACAAAGCCGAAGTATTTTATTCACTTGGGAATTTTTACAGAGCTGAAAACAATACCGAAAAAGCAATTCATAATTACAAGGAGGCTGTGAAGCTCAAGATCAACCACGAGGATGCCCTTTTCCAACTGGCCATGATCACCGAGGAAGAAGGGTCTTTTGACGAAATTCTGCAGTTCTATCAGGAATTTATCGATCAGGATCCTTACAGTGCAGGAGCTTGGTATAACCTTGGCGTCGTATATAACCGATTGGGCAGGTATGAAGAGGCCATCAATGCCTACGACTATGCCCTGATCATTGACGACACCTTTGCTTCTGCCTATTTCAACATGGGTAATGCCATGATGAACACCCAGCAGTATGAGCAGGCCATCGAGGCCTACCAAAATACTATCAACTGTGAGGGAGCCAACTCAGAAAACTGCTGCTACCTAGCCGCAGCTTATGAGAAGCTAGACCAGATGGATCAAGCATTCAAATACTTTAAAAAATCCGCTAAACTCGATCCAGAATACGATGATGCATGGTTTGGTTTGGGTATGTGTATGTTAAAAAAAGATAAATTTTTTGAAGCCATACACTATTTCAAAAAAGCCCTTAAGCTCTCCAGCGTCAGTGCCAACTACTGGGTAGGACTGGCAGATGCGGAATACCACTTGGGAAACTTGCAAGCCAGCTCTGAAGCCTACGAAGAAGCCATTAACCTCGAGCCGGGTCTGATGGAGACTTATATCAACCTTTCGATCATCTATTTTGACCAAAACAGATTTGAGGAAGCCATCGACGTCCTGAAGGAAGGAATGGACGAATTACCAGAAGAAGCGGAACTCTATTATAGACTAGTAGTTTATCTCATAAAGACAGGTAAATACAAAGAAGCCTTTTCATATTTAGAAAATGCATTAACTTTGGACTTTGAAAGACACGAGATTTTATATGAGCTGATGCCTGAAGTCAAGCATCAAAAGGCCATATACAAGATCATCTCTCAATACAAAGAAGGATTATAAGCCGATTACTATTTACCTTAAATTTTAGAGAATGAATTACGTGCTGAAGAATGTGCCCGTACGTACAGAAAAACCACGAACTACCGGATATACAATGGCGATGGACAAAGGTCTAAGCCTTCGAGAAGTAGAAGACTTTATTGATTCATGTGGTGACTATGTAGATATCGTTAAACTAGGCTGGGCCACTTCTTATGTGACTAAAAACCTTACCCAAAAACTTCAAATATATAAAGACGCTGGCATCCCTGTCTATTTTGGGGGAACGCTTTTTGAAGCTTTCGTGATAAGAAACCAATTTGAAGATTACAGAAAAGTTTTGGATAAATTTGACTTGGCTTATGCTGAGGTTTCTGACGGATCGATCACCTTGGACCACGATAAAAAGTGTGAATATATCAGGACCTTGGCAAAAGAAGTAACGGTTCTTTCCGAAGTAGGCTCTAAAGATGCAGCCAAAATCATCCCCCCTTACAAATGGATCGAGCAAATGCAAACTGAACTGGATGCGGGCGCTTGGAAAGTAATCGGAGAATCAAGAGAAGCCGGAAACGTAGGTCTTTTTAGAGATTCGGGTGAAGTAAGACAAGGTCTTGTAGAAGAAATTTTGACCAAAATACCGGAGGAAAAAATCCTATGGGAAGCACCTCAAAAAGCACAACAAGTTTGGTTTATCAAACTTTTGGGAGCCAATGTAAACCTAGGAAATATTGCTCCAAACGAGGTAATCCCATTAGAAACGATTCGATTAGGTCTTAGAGGAGATACTTTTGATCATTTCCTTGACCTTGCCAACGTATAAAAACTAAAAGCGACTGTAATGATATGGTCGCTTTCTTTTCTTTCCTCCCAATGAAGCAGACAAAAAACTACATTCTTAACTACCTCAAAGGAATGGGTATGGGCGCAGCAGATATTGTTCCCGGCGTTTCCGGAGGAACCATTGCCCTGATTACCGGCATATACGAAACGCTTCTGGATAGTATCAAATCCTTTGATTTGGACGCTTTGAAGCTTTTGGCCAAGTTCCAGATCAAGGATTTATGGAAACATGTCAATGGTCCCTTTCTGTGCTCCTTGTTCTTTGGGATTTTTACTAGTATCTTTGCGCTCTCAAAGCTGATCACCTACTTGATGGAGGAACATCCCATCCCGTTATGGTCGTTTTTCTGTGGTCTGATTATCATCAGCTCAGTATTGATCTTGCGGGATATCAAGAGATGGAACTTAATGGTTTTCATAGCCATTCCAGTAGGAGCAGTGTTGGCTTATTGGATCACAGGACTTAATCCTGTCAATTCGCCAAATGCTTTATACTTCACCTTTATCGCAGGAGCCATCGCCATTTGTGCGATGATTCTTCCTGGAATTTCCGGAAGTTTCCTGCTCTTGATATTGGGAAAATACGAAGCCATCCTCAATGCAGTCACCGAAAGGGACTTCCTTACATTGGGAGTCTTTGCTGTAGGCTGTGTAGTAGGGATACTTTCATTTTCCAGGCTGATATCCTGGTTATTGAAAAATCATCATGCAGTGACCATCGCTGTACTATCAGGATTTATGCTTGGCTCTATCAATAAGATCTGGCCTTGGAAAAAAGTACTGAGCTACAGAGTTTCAAGTAGTGGTGAGCAAAAACCATTTATAACTGAAAACTTATGGCCCAACCATTATTTGACGGAAACAGGTAATGAACCAAAATTCTTTATTGGTTTATTAGCGTTCTTGTTTGGGATACTGCTTGTGATAGGATTGGAGAGAATGGCGTTTTATTTAAAAAAGAAATGAGAAAATTCGGACTTATCGGTTATCCGCTGAAACATTCCTTTTCGAAGAAGTACTTTACTGAAAAATTCGAAAAGGAAAACATAAGCAGTTGTCAGTATGAGCTCTATGAGCTGGATACGATCGACAAATTCCCTGAATTGATCAAAAATAATCCGGAACTGGAAGGCATCAATGTCACCATCCCTTATAAACAACAAGTCATTCCTTTTTTGGATCAACTAGAACCAAGCTGTGAAGCTATTGGGGCAGTAAATTGCATCAAGGTTAGAGACGGCAAATTAATTGGGTACAATACTGATTATATCGGATTTAAGGATTCACTGAAATCATGGTTGAACGGGATTGATCAGACCAAAGCCTTAGTCTTGGGTACTGGCGGAGCTTCTAAGGCTGTAAAACAAGCGCTAAAAAGCTTGAATATTCCCTACATAATGGTATCGAGAAATACCAATGAACCAGAGCTCATTACTTACGATGAGCTCGTAAAAAACGAAAAGCACCTCCAAGAGCATCACCTTATCATCAACACCACTCCCTTGGGAACATTTCCTAATACAGAGGAAATGCCTGACATCCCTCTCAGCCAAATAGGCAGGGAACACAAAGTGTATGATTTGGTGTACAATCCTGAAAAAACCTTCCTAATGCGGTCTATGGAAGCCCGTGGGGCGGTAGTGAAAAATGGTTTAGAAATGCTACATCTCCAAGCTGAAGCAGCTTGGCAGATCTGGAACTAATTATCTATTTCATTTATTCAATACCTTATCTGTCTGCTATTTTCAAATAGGAGCAATTCCGCTATGGCTATTTGTCCTAGGATAGATTGCCTTTTGATACAGGCTGATACAGCTAAAATTCTATCATTATGTACTGGAAGAAATTATCTCACGAAGAAGTAAAAAAAGCAATATTTGGCGCATTGAGTAAAAACCATGATTACAGGGGAGAATATCCTGCGCTTGGAGTACCTGGAACCTATTTGGATACTACCGAATTCTATCATGATGCTCCTTTCTTGAAAGACGCTCCCTTTATGTCTGTTATGGTTCAAAACCCAAACCATATCGGCATCCATACCTTAAGTGATAAGTCTGTTTTGGAAATTTTCGCAGGCACTCAAAAGATAGAAAGAGACCTGATCAAACTGGTTGCAGAACAGATCTTTGATGGAGAAGAAGGCCAACAGGATGGCTATGTGGCCACCGGAGGTACAGAAGCCAATATTCAGGCCATGTGGGTATACAGAAACTTCTTCAGGGATGAATTCGGCGCCAAGACCGATGAGATTGCTGTGGTCTATAGTAGTGACTCACACTACTCCATGCCAAAGGGAGCCAACCTGCTCAACTTGCACAGCATCATTCTCGATGTGGACAATGAAACAAGGCAGATCACTGAAGAATCCTTGGAAACAAAGATCAATGCTGCCAAAGAAGCTGGCTATAAGTATTTTATTGTAGTGGCCAACCTTTCTACCACCATGTTTGGTTCAGTAGACGACGTGGACAGATTGGGTGATTTCTTTACCGCTGCCAATGTACCGTTCAGAATCCACGTTGATGCCGCTTATGGAGGGTTCATCTATCCATTTACAGATGAAAAAAGCCCGTACACATTTAAGAATCCATACATCACTTCCATTACAAGTGATGGTCACAAAATGTTGCAAACACCATATGGTACAGGCTTATTCTTGATCAGAAAAGGCTATATCCACCATGTATGCACCGAGGAGGCCCAATATATCCCAGGAAAGGATTACACGTTAAGCGGTAGCCGCTCTGGCGCGAATGCAGTATCCATGTGGATGATCCTCAAAATCCATGGATCAGAAGGGTGGAAATATAAAATGGCCTCCCTATGTGACCGTACTGAAAGAATCTGCACCAAGCTGGACAGAATGGGAGTGGAGTATTTTAGGAACCCACACCTGAATATCATTACCATCAAGGCAGAGTACATTTCTGAACGTATTGCCACTAAGTACAACTTAGTAGCTGATAGTTATGAATACGGTGCTAAATGGTACAAGATTGTGGTAATGCACCACGTAAGACAAGGTGTTTTGGACAGCTTCCTAATGGATCTTGAGGGAGAGCTGATCAGCAAAAGTTAATTGGAATCAAATAATATTTTCAAGCAGCTCTGAGCCTTCCGGAAGGGCTTGAGGGCTGCTTTTTTTATTTTTTCGTTGATATTATTTTTTATCTCACTGGACTACAGAAGCTTACAGATTACCCCACAAATCACTTCTTTATTTTATCCAAAAAAATGGTATTCACAGAGATTATTATCTATCTTATTAGAGACTATTAATCACTAACCTTTTTCGCCTATGCCAAGAGCTAAGAAAAACGAAAATGACCGAAAAATCTTCGTTTTGGACACTTCGGTCATACTCTACGCCCACAATTCGATAATGAATTTTGCTGAACACGATGTGGTGATCCCCATTACTGTTTTGGAAGAATTAGATCAGTTTAAAAAGGGCAACGATTCCAAAAACTTCGAGGCGAGAGAGTTTATCAGATTGTTGGACAAGCTGTCCAAGGATAGAATGATTCACGAATGGACCCCGCTCAATGGAAAAACCAAAGGGAATTTCAAAGTGATGATGACTTCCTCTGAAAGTTCCGAAGAAGATGCCAACAAAGTTTTTGGAGAAGAAAAAAACGACCATAAAATTCTCAATGCAGCCTTGAACCTAAAAAATGGTGAAAATGGCCGCAAAGTAATTTTGGTCAGTAAGGACATCAACCTTCGCTTAAAGGCAAAATCCCTGAATATCCAGGCTGAGGACTATGAAACTGGTAAAATCAAGAACATTACCGAGCTGGAAAATACAGGCAAGGATATCCTTGAAGGCATAGACCCTGATGTCATTAACGAGCTGTATGATTCTCATACCATAGAAGCGAAAAAAGTACTGGGTACCAGAAAAAGAAAAGCCAATACCTATTACATTCTCAAAAGTGATAAGAACTCGGTGTTGTCTTTTTACAATGGCGAAAACAATACTGTAGAGCGGGTAGACAAAAAATTGGCCTATAATATCAAGCCAAAAAATGCAGAGCAAACTTTCGCCTTGCATGCCATTACCAATCCTAATATCAAGTTGGTATCTGTGCAAGGTGTGGCTGGTACAGGGAAAACCCTTTTGGCTCTTGCAGGGGCACTGGAACAGAGAAGAGACTATAAGCAAATATTCTTGGCGCGTCCTATTGTTCCTTTAAGCAACAAAGATATTGGATACCTCCCCGGAGACATCAAGTCCAAGCTGAACCCTTATATGGAGCCCTTATGGGACAACCTCAAGTTTATACAAAACCAGTTTAAAGAATCAGACAAGGAGTTCCAGAAAATTACGGAAATGGTCAATCAAGAAAAATTGGTGATCCAACCATTGGCCTATATCCGTGGTCGATCTCTTTCCAATATATTCTTTATTGTGGATGAGGCGCAGAACTTGACCCCCCATGAAATCAAGACCATTATCAGTAGGGCAGGAGAGAATACTAAAATTGTTTTTACAGGTGATGTGCACCAAATTGACACACCTTACCTAGACAGTCAAAGTAACGGACTTTCCTATCTCATTGACCGGGTTAAGGATCATCCCCTTTATGCTCATATTAAACTTGAAAAAGGAGAAAGATCAGAGTTGGCCAACCTAGCCAATGAGCTCCTATAGCCAGAAAAAGCATTAAAAACTAAAAAAGGCCTTCATTTCCATGAAGGCCTTTGACTTTGGTGATTTCTAATTTAACTCTCTGTAATAGTATTCAATTTCGCTAGGAAACTGTTGTAATACTGTCTTCCCACTTGTACTATGGCACCACTTTTCAAAGTGATTTCCTTGGTGCTGAAACTCTGGATTTGAGCCAACTGGACAATGTAGGATTTTTGAACCCTTAAGAACAAGTTGGAAGGTAATTTTTCCTCCATATCCTTCATGGATTTACGGATCGTATATGTCTTGTTCTTGGTAAAAATAGACACCATATTACCATTAGCCTCTACATAATAAACATCTTCATAATCTACACGCTCATAAGCATTATCAGATTTGATGTAAACGGCATCGGTTACCAAATAAGGGCTTTCCGCATTTGCCTTCGGCGCATCTGCATGAGCCGCTTGTGTCCTTCTATTATAAAGTACGATCTCTACAATCGCATGGATGTCGTTGGTGTTGAATGGCTTAACAATAAAACCAGCAGGGTGAATTCTCTTGGCCCTTTCTATAATGGTAGGATCACTATATGAAGTAACGTAAACAATAGGAGCATCTACCATTTGCTGGATGATTTCTCCCAATTCAATACCGTCTTTATCTCCTTTAAGCTTGATATCCATAAACACCAAGTCAGGTCTATATTTCTTAATGACCTTGATCGCTTGGTTGGCAGAATTAGCTATGTCAATATTTACGTAACCTAAAAGTTCGAGGATCTCTTCAATATTTTCCGCAATATCCGGATCATCCTCTACAACTAAAATTCTTTCGTCTTTCATATTTTGGTGTGGTTCCTTAAATGTTATTGGTGAAGTCTAAAATTTTTTACATCTACTAATTACAGTCCACAGTTAAAAGGAATAATACTTTGTTCATTGAAAATGAGAATATTAATCCAGAAATACAATTTAAGAACTGCATTTTTTTATATTACAAATATCACAAACTCATCATATCCTTAAATCTTGCTGCTTGCCTTCGGCTTACTTCTATTCGATCACCACCTTTTAGAGTGACTACCAAGCCACCATTAAACCAAGGCTCAATCCCCTCTACCCAACTTAAATTAATTATATGCTTTCTGCTGGCCCTAAAAAAAGACTTTTCGTCCAATCTTTCATCCAATGCATTAAGAGATTTGTGAATCATCGGTTTATTGTTATCAAAATACACTTTTATGTAATTGCCGTCTGATTCAAACAATCGCACATTTTCCAACCTTACAAACCAACATCTATCTCCGTCTTTTACAAAGACCTGATCTTCCAAAGATAACTTTTTGTCATCATCTTGGGTAATTTTTCCCTCATTTTTAGTAGAAGAAGTACCACCACCATTCAGTTTGCTCATAAGCTTTACAATGGCTTCCGACAATCTCTCTGGTTCTATGGGCTTTAGCAGATAGTCAAGCGCATTCACCTCAAAAGCTTTTAGCGCAAATTCATCATATGCTGTGGTGAATATAACGTTGGGCACTGCTTCCATTTCTGCCAGCAGGTCAAAACCCGTCTTTTCTGGCATTTGGATATCCAGGAAAATGACATCTGGATTTAAACTTGAAATCTTCTCTTTGGCATCATCGACATTGATCGCTTCACCTACTACTTCCACCTCCTCGATGTCTTTCAATAAATTGATCAGTTCTTTTCTGGCCAGTCTTTCGTCGTCTATTATTAGTGCACGCATGCTATATTGATTTTATGATTAATCTAATTTAGTATAATGTTTCGGAATTTTTATTTCGGTCACTACAAACTCCGAGTCGAAATTTTTCATTTTGAAATTGGCCTTATTGCCATAAATCAGCTTAAGTCGCTGAATTGTATTGGAAATCCCGTGTCCCGAACCATCATTTTTCCGGCCCGCACTTCCCTTGAGTTGACCACTATTTTTTACGGAAATATACAGGTCATCTGCAAGACCAATAGTACATTTAATATGTATAAGCCCCCCTTTCATCCGGTTTGAAATCCCATGTTTGATAGCATTTTCAACAATGGTCTGAAGCATCATGGGGGGAATTTTATAATAGTAAGCTTGTTCTTCAATTTCATAGGTAACGCTCAATCGTTCCTCAAAACGAATAGTTTCCAAATCCAGATAATCCTTTACGATTTTTATTTCATCACTGAAATCTATTGTTCTTTTCTTATCCATGATCAATGAATAACGCAGGATATTGCTCAGTTGCGTAATAGCCTCCTTGGATTTTGGAGGGTTTTCATCTACCAGTGCCCTTACACTATTTAACGCATTAAAAATGAAATGTGGATTGAGCTGGCTTCTTAATTGGTTTAATTTGATTTCATTGATCTTTGCTTGGTATTTTAAGGTGGTATTGTAGTTCTCCAAAAAATGGTACAAAAAATACATCATGGCCCACAGCGTATAATACAGAAAGCTAATGAACATATTCACCAATAATACGATTGGCTTCAAATCTTCCTGAACCCTCAATATTCCAAAAATCCAATTGATCAAAATGGTAGCAATCACATTGGCAAAACTTAATGCCAAAAGTGCTATAAGGGCATTGATCAAGAGTTTTGAAATATTGAAATCAAACCAGCCTTTGGATTTAATAATATGCCTGAAATAGTGCGTGGACAAAAAATAAAAAGCTCCTAGTGACAAGTAAGCACCAATCTGCACTGAGGTAATTCCCCTGATTAGTGAAACAAAAAATAGGTTGATCACAGCAAAGCTTGACCAACCCAAAAACTGTAATATCCAATATAATCTACTCCTGTCCATTCCTTCCCAAATATAAGGAAGTCTTCGAATGTGCATAGGTATTTTTTATCAATGGATCAGGCAATGGCTAAAAGGAGCATACTTTGCCTAGAAGACCTAAAGCTCCATTTTAAGGAATTTAGCTGTATAGCTGGATGGATGTTCCGCTACCACTTCGGGTGTACCTTGAACCACAATCTCCCCGCCTTTATTTCCTCCTTCCGGTCCAAGATCTATGATATGGTCAGCCACTTTGATCACATCTAGATTATGCTCAATGATCAAAACAGTATTTCCCTTGTCCACTAACCTGTTCAAAACTTCCAGAAGGTGTTCAATATCTTTAAAGTGCAAGCCGGTTGTAGGTTCATCAAGAATGTAAAAGGTCTTTCCGGTATCCTTTTTGGATAACTCCGTAGCTAATTTCACCCTTTGTGCTTCACCACCTGAAAGAGTGGTGGCATGCTGTCCTAAGGTAATATAGCCCAAGCCCACATCATTCAGGGTTTGAATTTTTCGGAGAATCTTAGGTTGCTTCTCGAAGAACTCTACCGCTTGCTCTACCGTCATATCCAAAACATCCGAAATGGATTTGCCTTTAAATCTCACCTCCAGCGTTTCTCTGTTATAGCGTTTGCCTTTACAAGTTTCACAAGGAATATGGACATCCGGTAAGAAATCCATCTCTATCAATTTCATCCCAGCTCCCTCACAATCTTCACAACGTCCACCTTTGACATTGAAACTGAACCTTCCTGGTTTATAGCCTCGAATTTTGGCTTCAGGAAGCTCTGTAAACAAAGCCCGGATATCCGTAAATACGCCGGTGTAAGTAGCTGGATTCGATCTTGGTGTCCGGCCAATAGGAGACTGGTCCACTTCAATAACTTTATCCAAGTGCTCCAAACCTTCGATGCTCTTATAAGCCAAAGGCTCTTTGCGTGAACGATAAAAATGTTGGTTGAGCAGTGGAAACAAAGTTTCATGGATCAAGGAACTCTTTCCACTTCCAGACACACCCGTGACACAGATCATGCTTCCCAAAGGCAATTCCAGATCAACATTTTTCAAATTATTGCCTTGTGCCTGGGTGAGCTTTAGAGTCTTTCCATTTCCCTTTCTTCTTTCTTGAGGAACAGAAATTGCCTCGCGACCATTCAAATATTGGGCGGTTAAACTATTCTGTTTTAGAAACTCTTGAGGATTGCCCTGGGCTACAATCTGCCCACCATGCCTACCTGCACCTGGGCCGATGTCCACCACAAAATCCGCATCAAGCATCATGTCCTTGTCATGCTCTACAACCAATACAGAATTACCTAAATCCCTCAAATCCTGTAAAGCCTTGATGAGTTTGACATTGTCTCTTTGATGAAGCCCAATGCTAGGTTCATCAAGGATGTACAATACACCCACCAATTGGGTTCCAATCTGCGTGGCCAGCCTGATCCTTTGTGCTTCGCCACCGGAAAGCGTTCTCAATGGCCTGTTTAGGGACAGGTAATCAAGGCCAATATCCAAAAGAAAACCTATTCGCTTCCTGATCTCCTTAAGCACCTCCGTGCCTATGATTTTCTGCTTTTCTGTAAGCTTGTCATCAATATGATCAAACCAATCCCCCAGCTGCCTGATATCCATCATGGCCAACTCTCCAATGTGCTTGCCCGCCACTAGAAAATGCAGTGCTTCTTTCTTCAGCCTGTAACCCTCACAATCTGGACATACCTTTGTGCTGGTAAAGTCACTTACCCACTTTTGGATCTTCTCAGAACCACCTTCTTGTTGCTTTTGAAGAAAGTTTACGATTCCCTCAAAGGTAGTATTCCATTTGGTTCCCGGATATTTTACAGAGTCTACCTCCACTTCCATTTTGTCTCCATACAAGAGAATGTCCAATACACCCTCGTCCAAGTCTTTTATAGGAGTGGATAGGCTGGATTTGAAATGCTTTAAAATGGCCTCAATCTTCTTGAAAATCCAAATATCACGGTAGTCTCCCAAAGGTGCTATTCCGCCTCGGGAGATACTTAAATTAGGGTTTGGGATGATATTCTCCTTGGTGATTTCTTCAATATTCCCCAAGCCATTACATGTTGGGCAAGCTCCATAAGGACTGTTGAAAGAAAAAGTATTCGGAGCGGGCTCATCATAGGATAAACCTGTAGTAGGGTCCATCAGGTATTTGGAAAAGTGATGGACATTGCCATCCTCATCCCTTAGCATAATCACACCCTTGCCATGTTGAAGGGCGGTCTTAAGAGATTGGGTAATCCTATATCGATCATCTTCCTCGGCAATGATCCTGTCAATTACGATTTCAATATCATGGATTTTGTAACGATCCACTTGCATTTTGGGCACCATCTCCATCACCACACCATCCACTCGAACTTTAGAAAACCCCATCTTTCGGATTTGCTCAAAAAGCTCTCTATAATGCCCTTTACGCCCTTTAACCACTGGGGCTAAGATGTATAGTTTTTTTCCTCCAAAATGTTCTAATATCTGATCAATAATCTGATCTTCCGTTTGTCGGATCATCTTCTTGCCAGAAAGGTATGAATACGCTTCACCAGACCTTGCGTATAGCAAACGCATAAAATCATAAATCTCCGTGACAGTCCCTACCGTAGATCGAGGATTTTTGCTGGTCGTCTTCTGTTCAATGGAAATCACTGGCGAAAGCCCATTGATCTTATCCACATCTGGACGCTCCATCCCTCCCAGAAAAGACCTGGCATAAGCGGAGAAACTCTCCATATACCTGCGCTGTCCTTCTGCATAAATGGTATCAAAAGCCAAGGAACTCTTTCCGCTTCCGCTAAGCCCTGTGATCACCACTAATTTGTTTCGGGGGATGGATAAATCTATGTTTTTGAGATTATGCTCTCTGGCACCATAAATCTCAATCTTTTCTTCTACTGCTGCTACTGTTTTCGTCATGAAAGGATCAGTCCTTTTTAGCGTTTACAATTTGACAAAAATATGGATATTTAATGGAAAATACCCTTGCCATCTTTTTTTAACCGCTATAAACCTCAATAAGTTTATCTGGTCAAAAAGTTAATCCTTCTTTTCGGCCTTTTCTCTCATTTTGGCCTCATCTTCTCCTGTCAAGGTGGACCGCATTCCGCTTAGGATCATTTTCCACCAATAGTTAAAGATAAACTTGCTCTGGTCACGCTTAAAATAGATATCCCCTGTCTTCAATTCTCCCTTTTTGTTGGGGTTTTCTGAACGAATCACCAACTTATTGGTCAGAAAAGAGCCAATTTTCTGAAAGACATTTTGACCTTTCCCATAGGACTTTCCACGAATATCTATCGCCAAATTATGGTACTTCATGATCAAATCCCCAGTGCCTTCAACATCATTCCCTTTGATGTCAAATGACAAATCGTCTATAACCCCACTTCTCACCTCTACTTGGGTGGCTGGCCTCAACATCGGATTGATCGCTGTAAGATCCAAGTCCTTGACATGTCCATTCATGGTAAATCCACCCGTGCTGTCCTGTAAAAAGTAAGTAACGTTCAAATCCACATTTCCCTTGCCCATTATCCTTGCATTGGCCTTTAGATTTAGCTCACTGTGCATATCCAGCATTTTCGGGATATTGGTAATATTAATGATCTCAGCATCAATTTGATCAAAGTAGATTTGCCCGGCTACGGGGGCTTCATTGTCTGGCCTTTCTTCATAAGACACATAACCATTTTCCATTTTGATCATATCCACATGTAAATCCTTCGGAATACCACCAATAATCTTGTGAATCATTTTCGGCCGTTTTTGGGTATTATCGGGCTTCCTTTTATCCCTGAAAACAGCAATCTTAATATCCTTTGCCAACAGCTTTTCAGCTTCTATAATCCCCTCTCGGAAATAGGCATCATAATTCATATTAACCAATTCCAAGTTTCCCCTTTCTAATTCTACCCAATCTGTTTCTAAACGAAAATCATTGATGTACTTGTACTTGTCCCACTTGTTATCCAACCGAACACTATCAATGGACAGGCTCCTCTTTTCTTTACTGAATGTCAAATTTTTGGTGATAATTTCATTCCGGTATTCATTAAAATGAATGGATGCATGCCTGATCTTTCCCTCTATCATCTCCACATCAAAAAGTGCCTTTGGGTCTTCCAAATCCTCGCTGGTTAGGGTAAAATGATTGGCCGTCACATTCAGCCCTGCTATTTCAAGCCTTGATGAATCATTGCCAATATCCCTGTTTTCGATGGAAAAATCATCTAAATCGATATGGTTTACTTGAATGGAAGTGTAATCTTTTCCTTTCTTCCGCTTGATTTCCTCCTTGCTTTTAAGGTTCAAAGAATCCAACGAAGGAGACATGCTGTGGATTGTCACCTTTCTCAACTCCGCAGAATCCAACACAATGGCATTATCCAACAATAAGCTCTTCCACAAAAAGCCTGAAAGCAGAATCCTCTCAGCTAAAAGATCAATCTTTACCCTATTGTTATCAGCAATTTCATCGGGAAAGATCGCAACAGAATCCAGTTCTAAGTATGTACCACGGTAGTCATAATTGAGGTGTATCTTTCCAAATTTTACTTTATGGCCGCTAAAATCATTGGTTCTGGTAATCAGATCACTCACTATTTTGTCCGCATGGCTATTGAGATAAAGGTTAACCAACAAAGGAACTCCTTTCAAAATAAAGAGGATAAGAAACAATAAGGATCCGAGAAAAATAATTAGCTTCTTGTTTTTCATATAGTTGGAGTAGACCATCTCCAATATAATCAATAAATCCTAATAATTGTTCAAATTATATTTAGTCAATTGGAAGTTGGACTTCATATTGATTGCCACGGCGGATGGTCAATTTGGTCTTTCTCATCCATGGATTGTAGGTTTTCAACACTTTATACGTAGTGCCATTTTTAATAGCCCATTCGGCTAAATCTGGAATAGTATTTTTGACAATCAGCGTCTTCAATTCAGGCTGATGGTACAGGTCATCATTGGTCAGCTCAAAGCCATATTTGTCCGGATGCTCAAACACTTCCTTAAAAGCCAAAATCCGGAACATGTACCTGCTGGTTTCCTCGTTCAGTAGCAAGTCATAATAATCAGGTTGCTGCTGGTCATTCATCCTTCTGCTTAGGCCTGCTTGGCCCATATTATAACTCGCTGCCACGCTTGTCCATTTACCAAACTTGGCGTATGACTTTTGCAGATACTTACAAGCCGCTATGGTTGATTTCTCATAATGATAGCGCTCATCAACTTCCTTATTAACTTCCAGGTCATAGTCTTTAGCTGTCCCTTCCATAAACTGCCAAAAGCCTCTTGCCCCAGCCGGAGAAACAACATTCATTAAGCCTGACTCTATCATAGCAAGGTATTTGAAATCATCAGGGATACGATTTTCAGCCAACACCCTTTCAATCATAGGAAGGTACTTATTGGCCCTTTTCATCATGAGCAACATGTTGGATTCCCAATACACATTAACATAGATTTCCCGCTCAAAACGCTCTTTGATATCACTTTCATTTAAAGGAACTGATTCCCCTGCAAATTCCATTTTGTTTGGAATATCAAACAATTTCACCCTCACCTCCTGCATTGGGGCTCCAATTTGGGATCGCTCCCTTTTTAAAGGAAGCCATCGCTCATTTTCAGAGGATACTGCTTCTGGGGAATCATTCTTGTAGTAAAACACTAATCCGAAAAGTACCGCCACGAGACCGTACAATATGTAAATGTGAAGGTTACGCAAAATCAAAAATTTGGAGATAATAAGTACTTGCTGTAAAATTCGTCAATCACCTTGACCGCTTCGGTGGCTGTATCCACCACCGAAAATAAATCCATGTCTTCTGGACTGATGTTTTTATGCTTGTCCAACATCACTGTTTTTATCCATTCGATCAAACCTTCCCAAAATTCCTTCCCAACCAAAATAATTGGAAACTTTCCTGTCTTTTTGGTTTGGATCAAAGTGATCGCCTCAAACAGCTCATCCATAGTCCCAAAACCGCCGGGAAGTACAATAAAACCCTGGGCATATTTCACAAACATGACCTTCCTCACAAAGAAATAATCAAAAGTGATCAGCTTGTCTTGGTCGATATAAATGTTATTGAATTGCTCAAATGGCAACTGAATATTGAGTCCTACAGACTTTCCTTTTTCCGAATGAGCTCCCTTATTGCCTGCTTCCATGATACCTGGCCCCCCACCAGTGATCACTCCGTAACCGTGGCGAACCAATTTTGCGGCTATTTCTTCTGCAATCTTGTAATATTTGTTGTCTTGAGGTGTTCTGGCTGAGCCAAAAATAGATACGCAAGGACCTATTTTTGCTAATTTTTCAAAGCCTTCAACAAACTCTGACATGACCTTAAAGATCACCCAGGAGTTGGCACTTTTTATTTCACTCCAATCCTTTTCTTTAAAGGCCCTTCGGATTCTATCTTCTTCTGTCAATTCAGTTTTTTCCGGTTCTTCACTCATCATATTTATATTTAAAAAGCTATCGTTACGCTTGTACCAAAAGTGTTTACTTTCAGTTGACTAATTTACTTGTTTCAACCTTAAAAGGAAATAAAGGTTTTTTAATAATTATTTACGAAGAAAAACAGTTCCCCTGATTAATTTTTATTGCAAATTCTCGGCCATTGAATTACTTTCGTGGGCTTTTTATCAACACATATGAATCTTAAAGAGAAATCACTGAAAGTCAATGAAATATTCAACGACCTCGACATGGAAGTGCAAGATTATCTTGCGCAAAGTCAACTAACCTGCCTATCCGGCTGTGGAAAATGCTGTGCCAACCCCAAAGTTCCCGCAACCGTCTTGGAATTTTTGCCACTAGCATTTGACCTGTATCAAAAAGGACAGGCTGAAGCATTGCTTGATCAACTGGAAACCGCTACCGAAGACAGCTATTGTGTCGTTCTCAAACTGCTTAGTGCTGACGGAGCAGCTGGTCATTGCACCCAATACAACCATCGAGGGCTAATCTGTCGATTATTTGGAAATTCCTCTAGAAGAAATAGAGAAGGCAAAAAGGAATTGATTACTTGCAAAAACATTAAAGAACAGAAACAACAGCAGTTCCAAATTGTCACTCGTGCTATCCAAAACGACCTGGAGATTCCTGGCAGTTCGGACTACTATACCCGCCTATCTACCATTGACTTCCACATGGCAGAGCAGCAGTTTCCGATTAATATTGCTATCAAAAAAGCCATAGAGGCAGTATTATCCTTCTATTTTTACTTTGAAGGTCAAGCGGTTTAAATTTTTCAAGCAAGGTTTTTGATGTATATTGTATTGAGTTTGTCTCAAGGAATAATTTTTAATCATAATCTAAAGATGATGCTAAACGTCTCCGAGATAATTAATACAGTTAAAAAGTTGATAGAGGTCAAAATCCAAATGGCCAAAAACGACATCCAAGAGGAGCTCTCCGGAATTATCACCCGGATAGCTATTTTGAGCATGGTAGTAATTATCAGTGTGTTCATTTTGCTCTTTGCCAGCATTGCCTTGGCATTTTACTTTGCAGAACTTACTTACTCCAATTCACTTGGGTTTTTATATGTTGGGTTGATTTATGTAGCCTTTCTGATATTACTTTACATCGTAAAAGACTCTGTGGGTATTCAAAAAGCTGTTCATGAAGGAATAAGTAAATTCCTACTATTCAGCAGAAAAACAAATAAAAGCAATGACCAATAAGGAGCTCAAAAAACAAGAAGAAGACCTTGAAAAACAGCTTAACCATCAGCTTGACGTTCTCAAAAAAGAATCCGAGTCATGGGCAAAAGTTGGCGGTGCCGTATTAGCCGGAGGCTTGGTATCTTATGGAGCTACTAAGCTGATTCGTGGCAAAAGTAAGAAGAAAGCAAAGAAAAAGCTCATCAAAGAAATGAAAGATGAGGGACATCCAATCAAAGTCAGAAAGCCTAGAAAGCATAAAGCTTCCCTTATGAGCAGTGTTGGAAAAAGGCTCTTTATAGTTGCCCTTTCGCTGGGACAAGCCAAACTAATCGATATCCTTTCAAAAAAAGCTACCGATGCCAGCAGAAAAGTCTGATCAAATCTTCAAGGCATTTAAGCAACTTCACCAATCAGGGAAAAAAGCCTTGGCCTTGCTAATTGATCCTGAAAAAATCGGTACAGAAAGTCAGTTTAAACGACTCATCAAGCAAGCCTATCAGGATGAGGTTGACTTTTTCTTTATTGGAGGAAGCCTCTTGACAGAAAAAAATGTTGATAAAACCGTAATGAGGATCAAAGAGGTATGTGCGGACATTCCCGTTGTCCTCTTCCCGGGTAATGTCATTCAGATCAGCCCGCTGGCTGATGGGATACTCTTTCTTTCACTTATCTCAGGAAGAAATCCTGAACTACTAATTGGTCAGCATGTGACAGCTGCGCCATTACTTGCAAACACAAAACTGGAAGTATTGCCCACTGGCTACATGCTGGTCAATGACGGACAGATCAGCAGTGCAAGTTACATCAGCCAAACTATTCCTATCCCCAATAACAAACCATCTTTGGCCAAAGCCACCGCACTTGCCGGAAAATTCCTTGGTCTTCAGACCTTCTTTCTGGACGCAGGCAGTGGAGCCAGCACACCCGTGTCAAAGGAAATCATCAAGAATGTCAAACAAGCAACTCAATTTCCCTTGATAGTGGGGGGAGGAATCAACTCCGTAGAAAAAGCCAGAAATGCTTGGGATGCCGGAGCGGACATTGTTGTGTTGGGAAATGGGGTAGAAAAAAACCCCGATCTGCTGACCGAGGTTCTTGACTTTATGAAAGTCTATAATTTATCCTTGAACGTTAATTAAGGATTCTCTTCTTCTCATTTTACCAGCTGGCAAACCGTACATCATTTTAAATCTTCGACAGAAGTAAGCCGTATCTTTGTATCCTACTTCTTTGCCGATGTCCCGGATGCTTTTCTTGGTAGTTCTTAGCAAATCCACTGCAGCTTCCATTCGTTGGTATTCAATGTAATCTTGAGGATTGATACCGGTAAGCATTTTGAAATACTGACCTACATAATCTTCAGACACATTGGCCACCTTCGCCAATACCTTGTTGGAAAGATCTCCACCAATGTTCTTCTTGATATAATTGAACATATCGATCAAACGAGGATCTTTAAAATAGGTACTGTTGGTAGACATTTCTTCCACAAACAACCTGTTTTTAAGAATGTGTCTTACCAATTCTACCACTAATAACTCGGTATGAAGCTTGATCACTCGCTCCTTTCCAGGAGTATTTTGCTCTGATTCTTTGACCACGTCCTCAATGATAGAGGCCAATCGGTCATTAAAACGGATGATAAATGGAGGAATTCCCAATGAGTTGAAAAAATTAACCACATCAAACACCTTTGCTTCAAAGGTAACGATGGTCAAACAATCCTCTTCTGCATTTTTGATGTCCTTGAAACTGATGGTTTGTAGGTGCTTTTTCTTGTTTTCTACAAATTCATCGTTGGACGACTCATTCCTTTTGGTGGCTGGACCAAAGGTAACTTTGCTTGGCCTTCCCGCAGGAATGAAGAGAATCTCCCCTTCATTTACCAATTCTTGCTCATCTCCAAATTTTAAAGATCCTTGATGCAATAGGATTACAGAGTTCTCTGGTTCAATATAATCCGTCACGGTTATAGGTCTCTCAACTTTATAGTTGTTCCCCCTCGTGTACCTTACACCAACGGATTCAATGACTTTATTGTAATATTCCATGACAGACGCTTTTTGTATGTTACTTGTAAAAGTATGATTTTTTTAACTTTTATATAACAAAAATAAAGAAAAGTTTCAGCATAATAAAAGAATAGTATAAATGATAAAGGCTAGGTGATTCTTTTAGTATTGAAATTTATTATCTTAAAATATTACGGGATATAACTATTTTCTGAATTTCACTGGTTCCCTCATAAATCTGGGTGATCTTGGCATCCCTCATAAGCCTCTCCACATGATATTCTTTGACAAATCCATAACCTCCATGAATTTGTACAGCTTCTACAGTTACTTCCATCGCTACCTTAGAAGCGTACAATTTTGCCATTGCACTGGCATGTCCATAATCCTTTCCTTGATCTTTCAACCAAGCCGCTTTCATCACCAACAGCCTTGCTGCCTCAATCTCTGTTTCCATATCAGCCAATTTAAACTGAATGGCCTGATGCTGGCTAATGGGTTTCCCAAAAGTCTTACGCTCCTTCGAATAAGCCAAAGCTAATTCATAGGCTCCTGAAGCAATTCCCAAGGCTTGCGCGGCGATCCCAATTCGTCCACCATCCAAAGTCTGCATGGCAAAGCTAAAACCAAAACCATCCTCACCGATTCGGTTCTCCTTGGGCACCTTAACATCATTAAACATCAAAGAATGCGTATCAGATCCCCTAATACCCAACTTGTCCTCCTTCTTGCCCACTTCGAAGCCCACCATATCCCTTTCTACTATAAAGGTAGAAATTCCTTTGTGCTTTTTTTCAGGAGCTGTTTGGGCGATGACCAAGTAAACACTGGCTGTAGAACCATTAGTGATCCAGTTTTTGGTACCGTTGATGAGGTAATAATCTCCTTTATCTTCAGCAATGGTCCTTTGGGAAGTGGCGTCAGAACCTGCTTCTGGTTCAGATAGGCAAAATGCTCCTAACACTTCACCAGCTGCCAACGGCTTTAGGTACTTTTCTTTTTGGGCTTCTGAACCGTATTTTTCCAGCCCCCAGCAGACCAATGAGTTATTCACAGACATGGCCACCGATGCAGAAGCATCAATTTTTGAAATCTCTTCCATGGCCAACACATAAGAAATGGTGTCCATACCTCCTCCATTATATTTCGGATCCACCATCATGCCCAAAAAACCCAATTGGCCCATCAGCTGGATTTGCTCTTTTGGAAAAGTGGCATGGGTATCACGATCAATTACTCCAGGTAATAATTCGGCTTTGGCAAAATCTCGGGCCGCTTCTTTAACGGCCATTTGTTCTTCGGTAAGATGAAAGTTCATAAGGTTTGGGTTTATCTCTTTGAATAAAGAAATATAGCCTAAAAAAACAAAAGGGGCAATTTCTTGCCCCTTTTCACCTCATCGTATTTCAATTTAAAATCAGTCCCTTCCACCAAAAAAGATAGAAGCATAATAAGCCAATGTCGTCAATGAAGCCAAGGCTGCTACCACATAGGTCATGGCCGCCCATTTCAAGGCATCTTTGGACATATCATACTCAGACGGAGTGACGATATTTCTTTCTTTTACCCAAGCCAATGCCCTTCTACTGGCATCAAACTCCACCGGCAAAGTCACAAAGGTAAATAAGGTGATAATTCCATATGCTCCTACTACCACAAATCCAACTGTCTGCAACGGTAAATTAAATAGCGCCAACCCTCCAAAAAGAGAGGCGATCAGCACAAAGTTCAAAATCTTACCACTGGCATTCTGAACGGGTACCATTGCAGAACGGATGTTCAACCAAGCATAGGATCTGGCATGTTGTACCGCGTGACCACACTCGTGGGCTGCTACAGCCGTAGCCGCAGCATTCCTACCATAATAAACATCAGGGCTAAGGTTTACCGTTCTATTTTGTGGATTATAATGGTCTGTCAATTGTCCATCTACACAGTTAACGGACACATCATGAATACCATGGTCTGCTAACATCAATTCGGCAATCTCTTTACCCGAAAGATTAGCCTGAAGGGCTGTCTGGGAGTACTTTTTAAACTTACTTTTTAGCTTGCTACTTACTACAAAGCCTAAAATCCCAAATACAACTACAATTAAGATTAATAACATATTCTAGTTTGTTTTAAACGCCTATTTAATACGCAAGCCGTCCTGCTCTGGTTTTGAAATTACGGAAATTTTTGCCACCGCCAATAAACTGATCACACCAGTAATGATAACTATCAGTACTTGCGAACTGTGGACTATGACTGCAAATATTTTGCCCTCTTCTTCACTAAGACCATATGTCATCAAAATAAAGGCCACCAGAGCATGAAAGGTCCCGATCCCACCTTGGACAGGAGCGATCATGCCAATACTGCCCATCACCATGACCATTAAAATAGACGATGGGGACAAATTGGCAGTATTGGGCATGCCTATGGCAATAAAGTACATCATGAGGTAATAGATTATCCAAATCCCAATAGATGCCAACCAAAAGCCTGCGCGGCGATCCATACGGGAAACACTTTTTAATCCAGTGAGAAATTCCCTCATAAAGTGCTGGAACTTCTTTACAATGCCATGATCCCTATATCTTCTAGTAATCCAATAAAACAGAATAAAAATCAGCACAATCGCACCAACGAGCAAAGGAAGGTATTCCTGCACCGCCAATTTAAGACTGTCCAATGAAATCAAGTCTTTAGCCAAGCCTACAAAAACCTCTCTCTCCAACACAAAAGCAACAAAAATCACCAAAAGCATAAACAACAAATCGATGGAACGCTCTAAAATAACAGTCCCTAACAACTTGCTGACTTGGAGCTTATCCGTCTTTTTCAAGACACCACACCTGGCTACTTCACCAGCCCTGGGCACTAGCATATTCACCAGATAACCCACCATCAAAGCCCAAAAAGTCTTTGAAGTGGTTATTTTTTTCTCTAGGTCAGTATTGATAAGCAACTTCCACCTCCAGGCTCTTAGCCAAAAGCCAAAAGTGGATACTAGGATGGACATTCCGATCCAAAAAAGTGAAGCCTGCTGAAGTGCGTCCAACAGGCTTTCCATTTTTACATCTTTGTATAAGAACCAAAAGATCCAAATGGCTACAGAAAGTGAAATCACCACCTGAATCCATTGCTTAATATTAAGTCTCAAGTTTAGATCAATTTATTAGAATCATCTGGAAATATGACTACTGGCTTGTAGGACTTTGCTTCTTCGAAATCCATACTCGCATAAGATATAATGATCACCACATCACCAACTTGCGCTTTACGTGCAGCTGGACCATTCAGACAAACCTTTCCACTGCCTCGCTCCCCTTTGATCACATAAGTTTCCAAACGCTCTCCATTATTGATGTTGACAATCTGTACCTTTTCGTTTTCTATGAGGTTTGCCGCATCCATAAGGTCCTCGTCGATCGTAATACTGCCTACATAATGAAGCTCCGCTTGGGTAATTTTAACCCTGTGGATCTTTGATTTTAATAACTGAATTTGCATCACATTCTAAATTTGCCACAAATTTAAGCATTATATTGGTAAGTTGTCGATCAACCTCACATCTCCAATGTACACAGCAGTGCAAATCGAGAATTCATTGGCTCTCAACTGACTACCCAAATCAATGCCTGAGACCACTTCAAGGCTTTTTGTCTTCACCAATTCGAAGTATTCAAGCTTTGCCAATGGCTCCTCATTAAATTTGTGTGATATTTTTTCCTGTACCTCCAACCAAGAGCAACCAGCAAAAAGTTCATTCCTGGCCCAAACTAAAGATTCATAGAGCATTACAGACAATTTCCTTTCTTCTGAATTAAGCCGCCTATTTCTGGAAGACATTGCCAGTCCATCCTCTTCCCGAACAGTCGGCACTACTTCTAAATTCACGTCAAAGGACAAATCTTCGACCATCCTTCTAATAATGGCCACTTGCTGTAGATCCTTTTGACCGAAGTAGGCAACATCGGGCTTGATGATATGAAATAGTTTAGACACCACCACACCAACACCATTAAAATGCCCAGGTCTGAATGCCCCTTCCAAGGTAGTCTCCAGATCTCCAAAATTGAACTTTAACTTGGATGGCTGCGGATACATTTCCTCCACAGAGGGAAGAAATACATAGTCAACCCCACTTTTTTCCAACATCTTCAAATCTTCGTTAACCGTCCTTGGATACTTCTCCAAATCTTCAGGATTGTTAAACTGAGTTGGATTTACAAAGATGGATACCACTACCACGTCAGCATGACCTTTGGCCTTATGCACCAAGCTCAAATGCCCCTCATGCAATGCCCCCATAGTAGGCACCAAACCTATTGACTTCGAAGCATTTCTATGCTCAAGTAGTTTTAAATTTATTTCGTTTTTGGTATGGAGAATTTTCACAACTTTTTCATTTTGACATAGCAAAATAGGGGCAAATGTATATTATTCTGGACAATATCAATGGGTTTTTGTAATTTTTTTTGTATCTTTGTAGTCCCGTATTATCCCTCAATAAAAAAAACAAGATATGTCCAAACTTCGTATTCTCTACGTAGCAAGTGAAATCAATCCATTTCTTCAAACTTCAGAGGTCGCTAACTTCGTTAGAGCCCTGCCGCAGGCAATGCAAGAAAAAGGAATGGAAATCCGTATTCTTGTTCCGAGATTTGGTTTGATCAACGAAAGAAAGAACAGGTTGCACGAAGTAGTAAGGCTTTCAGGAATCAACATTTCTGTAGGAGATGAGGAGAAACCATTGATTATCAAGGTGGCTTCTATTCCTAATGCAAAACTTCAAGTTTATTTCATCGACAACGAAGACTATTTCCAGAGGAAAAGCGTTTTCTTTGACAAGCAAGAAAATTTCTATGAAGACAATGACGAAAGAGCCATTTTCTTCTGTAAAGGAGTGATTGAAACTGTCAAAAAACTAGGCTGGGCGCCAGATGTGGTACATTGCAATGATTGGATGACCAGTTTGATTCCTCTTTACTTGAAAACTACTTATAAGAATGAGCCGTTATTTAAAGGCACAAAATCAGTGTTCACTATTTATAATAACGGATTTAATCATAAATTTGGCGATGATTTGCTGGAGAAAGTAAAAATGGTCGATATTGACGACAGCATTTTGGCACCTCTCAAGTCCAAGGACTATGAAGGATTCCTTAAAATAGGAATGGAATATGCCGATGTGGTGATCAAAGGAGACGAAATTTCTGACAGCCTTAATCAAATCATTGAAGAGTGCTCTAAAGATAAAAAGTGTGAGATTAACAACGAAGACGAAGAAGAACAACTTTTTGAAAGTTATTACAACATCTATACAGACCTGGCAGGCTAAGCTTGCCGGCATCTTATTAATTACTACATCATTCAATAGTTCTTGTACCGATCCATCTGATATCGGTTTGGTACTTGATCCAAATGCTAATCAGATAGGGGTTTTCTATGCAGAAATACCCCTTTCTGCTTCTTTGGTATCTGTAGATTCTCTTAGAACCACCAACCCATTGGTGTTGGTAGTGGGAGGGGACAACAGCGATTATTTTGGAAGAACTGAAGCCATTGGCTACAGCAGAATGGCTTTTAGCTCCACTGCCACTAAGCCTACTACAGATGCTATTTTAGACTCTGCAAGGTTTAGTATCAGCATTTCCTCTCTAACAGCTGAGGGGCTTGATCAAGCTAAAAACTTCTCTGCCCACAAGCTTACTGAGCCTATTTTGGATACGGCCTATTATAGTTTTGACCACCTATCCTATGAAGAAGCTCCGTTTGCCAGTGGTTCATTTATGCTGACCGAAAATTCTGACACCATCGTTGCCATGAATTTGGATGAAACGCTCGCTGCGGATCTTTTCAGCAAGTTGCAAAACGAGGATGCAATCTTTGACAATATTTTCAATTTCAGGGACTACTTCCCAGGCTTTGCCCTGAAAGGAAATCCTGACGAAGAAACTACTATCAATGTGTTGGTAGGAAACGACACTGGGATCAAGCTTTACTTTAGAGAAAGTGAAGAAGATACGGTTTCCAGCACCTATACCATTTTTACTGCTCAGTCAAGGCACTTCAACGGCGTCTTAAACGACCCAACAGGAACACCAACTGAAGTTATTGTAGAAAATGACGAAGCTTATGATGTAGGTAACCTAGCAGGTAGCAAATCCCTTTTGGGACTTGTCTTGAGACTGGATATGGAGCCTTTGTCCAATTTCTTGGACACTTTGGAAAATGCCACTTTTAACCAAGCTACTTTGGTAATGGGGCCAACAGAGAATTTTGCAGACAGCAAACTTCCTCCACAAAGTTTAATTCCTTATTTTACAGACGAAAGTAATCAAATTTTGACTAGAGAATCAGATGGAGCACTTTATTCAATTCAATCTGATGTAGCCACTCAGGTCGTAATTGATGAAGACGGAAATGTGCTTCCGGCTGTTTCCACTTCAGGAACGAATCCTTTACTGTTTGATTCCGAAAAATTCATCTACCAACAATCCCTAACAAGCTATGTAGATGCGCTTTTCAGAACAGATGTACAAAGGTATGACTTGTTATTGTACCCTAGAACACCATCTAGCGGCGGCACTCCTCCTTATTCGAACGACTTCGTTCGTTCATTGAGAGAGTATGTTGTAAATCAAAATTCTATCAAACTTAAAATTTACTATTCAAAAATGCGATAGCTAATAATATATCTCCGACCCTAATAAACAAAAATTTTTATGTGTGGAATTGTAGCTTATGTTGGCAAGCAGGAAGCCCTGCCTGTCATCATTAAGGGCCTAAAACGCCTCGAATATCGAGGCTACGACAGTGCTGGTGTGGCCTTATTGAACGAAGCCGGCCTGAATGTTTACAAAAAAAAAGGAAAAGTTTCCGAGCTGGAAAACTCCCTGATCGACAACCCCGACCTTCATTCCCATATCGGAATAGGTCATACCAGATGGGCAACGCATGGCGAACCCAATGATGTCAATGCCCACCCTCATTACTCCTCATCGGAAAACTTCGCCATGATCCATAATGGGATCATCGAAAACTACGATGTCCTTAAAACAGACCTCATCAATAAAGGGTACACTTTTCATAGTGAAACCGATTCTGAGGTATTTATCAACTTTATTGAAGACATTTATCAAAACAACAACTGCAGCCTGGAAGAAGCCGTAAGGTTAGCACTTCACAAGATTGTAGGGGCTTATGCTATTGTTTTGATGAACAAAGACGAGCCTGATACGCTAATAGCAGCCAGAAAAGGATCTCCATTGGTCATTGGTGTGGGAGAGGGAGAATACTTTCTTGCCTCTGATGCAACGCCTATCGTAGAATACACCAATCAGGTAGTTTACTTGGATGATTATGAAATCGCTGTAATCCGAGATGCCAAACTTCAAATCAAGACAATTGAAAATGTAGAAACCCATCCTTATATCAATCAGCTTGAAATGGAATTGGAGGCTATTGAAAAAGGAGGTTTTGAGCATTTCATGCTGAAAGAGATCAGCGAGCAACCCAGGTCTATAGCGGATTGTATGCGTGGTAGGTTGGATGCCAAAGGAGGTCGATTGGTCCTTGGAGGATTGAGGGACTATATGAACAAATTTCAAAATGCTGACAGGATCATCATTACTGCTTGTGGCACCAGTTGGCATGCCGGTCTTGTGGCCGAGTACCTTTTTGAAGAATTTGCAAGAGTACCAGTAGAGGTAGAATATGCTTCTGAATTCCGATATAGAAATCCGGTAATCAACTCCAAAGACTTTGTGATTGCCATTTCACAATCGGGAGAAACAGCCGATACTTTAGCCGCTATTGAGTTGGCCAAAGAAAAAGGAGCTACTATTTTTGGCGTTTGCAATGTGGTGGGATCATCCATCGCCAGGGCCACTCACGCAGGCTCTTATACCCACGCTGGACCAGAAATTGGTGTCGCTTCCACCAAAGCTTTTACCGCTCAAATTTCTGTACTTTCCATGATGGCGCTTATGTTAGGCTATCAAAGAGGCACTTTGCCGGAAAGCACTTATATGCAGTTACTTAGCGAACTGGAATCCATCCCTGCAAAAGTGGAAAAGGCTCTTAAATTAAACAATCAAATAGAAAAGATCGCAGCCCAATATAAAGACGCTAGCAACTTCTTGTATTTGGGACGTGGGTATAACTTTCCAGTTGCTTTGGAAGGGGCTCTTAAATTAAAGGAAATCTCCTACATTCATGCAGAAGGGTATCCTGCTGCTGAAATGAAGCATGGCCCAATTGCCTTGATTGATGAAGAAATGCCCGTTGTATTTATTGCAACCCAAGACAGCTCTTATGAAAAAGTGGTCAGCAATATCCAAGAGGTAAAAGCCAGAAAAGGTAAAATCATCGCTGTCGTAACCGAAGGTGATCAAACTGTCAAAAAAATGGCTGATCACGTGATCGAAATTCCAATGGCTCATGAAGCTTTTGTCCCTTTGATTTCTGTTGTACCACTGCAACAACTATCTTACCATATCGCTGTGATGAGAGGTTGCAATGTAGATCAACCAAGAAACCTCGCCAAATCAGTGACGGTTGAATAAATGTGAATTATACTAATCAAATCAATAATTCCTTGGCCCTAAGCTTTGAGCTTAGGGTTTTTTATTGCTTAATCCATTTTTCTGTAAACACTTCGTTTTCTACTACACATGAAATAATGTAAAATCCTTTTCTCAGTGATTTCAACTTTTCCGCAAAAGAATTAGTTATCTGATCAATTTTGCCTGAATATTCAGCGATTTCAATTCCTTGAGCATCTTTGATGATCAAAGTCATTACTCTATTGGGCTCATAAATTGGAAGATCAAAATTGATATTTCCAGCCAAATAGGGATTGGGAAAAACATGAAACTCTCCTTTGAGAAGATCACTTCTCTGTAAGCCAAAAACGGGACTAAAAGTCTCCTCACCCCACTTATCCACAGCTCCAATTTGATAGTAGTAATGCTCAGCCTCATTAAGAAGCTGGTCAAAAAACTGATACACACCTTTACCTCCGACAAAATCATTAACAGATATACTTTCCAGTTTCCTAAAGTTATCCACATTATCCTCAGATCGATAAATATGGTATTTGCTTAATTCTTCACCACTACTAACCGCCCATTCTACTAGGTTATTCTTTCCATTAGCTTTCACTGTATAATTTACCCAGGTAATGGGAAGAATTGTCGCTACTATGTAACTCCCAATCGTAAAATCATTCCCATTTAACTCTGATAAGGAAACTTCTCTTCTTGCCCATAATTGGCCTCCGCTGGTTTCACCTGACATATGGTCTCCTTCCGCTGCTTGATGATCTGCAACAACCCTTAAATCATCTACATTATCCACTATCAAATCATCAGCAGAAATCCTTAAGATCAAGTCACTGTTATCAGCAGCTAATCCTGAAAAGGAAAAATAACTGTTAAGCTGATACAAAATCAAAGTCCCATCACTATCCAAAAAATTGGCGGAATGATCAACTCCGGGAAGTTGTTGATAAGTAATGTTAAGACCTGAAGTTAAGGCAGTATGCATGCCAGTTAATTCCAGAGCCCGGACACCTCCCTCATACTTATCCACAAAAGGAAAGGTGGCATTGGATGTTGTCAAAATACATGGAAGGTTATTATACTCTAGGAGATTGAGATTTGACCAAGAACCATCCAAATAAACCAATCCTCCCAAACCAGTAGTGTTGATAGAAAGATTGTTTCCATTAAAATCCAATTCTCCTGAGGTCATCATCAAGGTAGATTTAACATTTATATCCTGATCCACCTCTAAGACTCCCATACTCTTGTTCAAATCTAGATTGGTAACGTCAAGAGCAAAACCTGAAACACTCTGATCTGTCGTTCCCGTGAAAGATAAATCAGTATTGTTGTCCACAATGGCACCTCCACCGGAACGGGTTATATTTCCTGCGACCTCAAGATTATTGGGCAATTCTTTCGAAGCATTTCCATCAAAAACAATATGTTGATAACTTTCCGGGTTGGCCGAGCTGGCTATATTTGAGGTGACAAAGTGCTGGGTACCAGAATTGGAATTATAAATGACTGTTCCAGCAAAATTAATAGAGACAGCATCGATCTCTGGGTCATTGGCATTAAGTACCAAACTAGCTCCTTCCTCTAAATCCAAAAGCAAAGCGGGCACCAAACCTGCAACTGATCTCATGATGATTTCCTCTCCACAGTCAGTTTCCAAAGTCCCTCCAGATTCGATGATCAACTCTCCATAAGCTCCCGTTACTGCGGGGTCATTATTAAAAGAAAAGGTAGCACAATCCATTCCGGGAATTCCTTCTTGGATCACCGTTCCTGATTTGATCACAAACCTATTTGCTTTAATAGGTTCCTGAATAGTGAGCTCAGCACCTGGGTTTGGATCAAAAATCACCGCATACCTACTCCTGGTAGTAAACCCGCTCCAAGCCCCGGATGGGATAATTACTCTTGAATTTCCCTTAAATATCAGCTCACTCACTTCACTGCTCCCAATCCAATCGATGGTGTTCCAAGTCCCAACAGCTGTTCCAGGAGCTGATCCTGAAAAGGCATTGAGACTTCCATAAACCTCTAATTGAAAGTCATTGATATCCAACTTCTCACCGGTGCTCGTTTGGGCATTCAAAAATAAAGAATGCACGGATTCGTTTTGTTGAAGTGTCACCTTATGACCAAACTCAATGTACACATCATGGTTTTTATCTGGTTTGGTGCTGGCCGCATTCCATAAAGCACCATCATAAACCTCCCAAATACCAATTTGATCAAAATCACCACTTGCAATGCTTCTATAAGCTCCAACGGATTGCGCATAGCTGTTACATGATAATATCCAGATGACCATAAAAATTACGGATATTATCTTGTAAATTCGTTTTGGATATAAACCATCCCAAAAAAACAGGTACGATAAAAAAATCATGCTCAAAAAATTTACATGAGCGTATAATTTAATAATATCTCTAGTCACATGAAAAAAATTGCTTTATTTTTTCTACTTATCCTTCTGAATTTAAGCCAATTAAAGGCACAGCACTATCAAATAAGTTTATTGACCTGTGACCCAGGGGTAGAATTATATAGTGTTTTTGGTCATAATGCTATTCGTGTCGTTGATCTCCAAACAGGAAGAGATTCGGTTTTCAACTACGGCACCTTCGATTTTGACACTCCCAACTTTTATTTAAAGTTTGCCCGGGGAAAACTGGACTATATGCTTAGCAGAAATACTTATAATGAATTTATAGGTCATTACACCTACTTGGAAAGGGCTGTAAGAGAACAGGTATTGGATCTCAGCCCCGAACAAGCTGCAAAAGCAGTAGAATTCCTCCAAATCAACTACCAACCAGAAAACCGATTTTACCGATATGATTTCTTCTATGACAATTGTGCCACCCGAATTAGGGACATGATGGAGGTGGTTTTAGGGGATCAGTTAGAATGGAAAGCCCCTCAAACTACAGAAGAAAAGACCTTTCGAGATCTCATCGATGAATATGTTTACCCTCTTCCTTGGGGTGATTTGGGCATTGACCTCGCTTTGGGCAGTGTGATTGATGTGGATGCCACAGAGAGGGAAAAACAATTCCTCCCAGATTATATGGAAGCTGCTTTTGCGCAGGCTGAAATTGTAGGTGATGGTCCCACCAGACCTTTGGTGAAAAGCCAGTCAACTGTTTTAGATTTACCTCCGGTAAAGATTGAAAGCAGTATTTTCAATCCCTATTTTCTATTTTGGCTGATTGCCATTTTCTTTATCGTAATTACTTTCATAGGCTTCAAGAAAAAGCGCTTGTTTGTGGGCTTTGACCAAGCTTTGTTTACCATTCTTTCCCTTTTGGGTATTATGGTGGTCTTATTGTGGTTCTTCACTGAGCACAGCACCACCAAGTACAATTGGAACTTACTTTGGGCATTTCCGCTACATGGGATTTTGGCTTATGGTTTGAATCAAAAATCCCCAGCCGAGTGGGTTAAAAAGTATTTGCTGTTTGCCCTCATTCTAGCTGATGCAGCAGTTGTATTTTGGATTTTAGGTTGGCAATCATTTCACCCCAGCATTTTACCCCTGATTTTAGTTGTGATTTTAAGAACCAACTACCTATATTATAATTTGGACAGGATCAAGGCTTACCGGAGAAATCTTCAAGGCTAAAAACTTTTCTCCCCGCCTTTGACGTTTGTTAAGGACACCAAGGAAAAACTATGGATTTTAAAATAATATCTGACTACAGTCCCACAGGAGATCAGCCCACTGCCATCAAAAACCTCACGGAAGGAATCAATAGTGGAGAACCCTCTCAGGTACTGCTAGGGGTTACTGGTTCTGGAAAAACCTTCACCGTGGCCAATGTAATTCAGGAAGTCCAAAAACCGACTTTAGTGCTTTGCCATAACAAAACCTTGGCCGCCCAGCTGTATGGGGAATTCAAACAGTTTTTTCCGGAAAATGCTGTGGAGTACTTTATCTCCTACTATGATTACTATCAGCCAGAAGCATTCATCCCTACCAGTGGAGTCTATATCGAAAAAGACCTTTCCATCAATGAAGAAATAGAAAAGTTGCGATTGAGCGCAACTTCTTCTCTTTTAACCGGAAGAAGAGATGTCATAGTGGTTGCTTCTGTTTCATGTATCTATGGTATTGGTAATCCGGAGGAATTTGGAAAGAATGTGGTGAAGCTGCAGGAAGGAGATAGAATCCCAAGAAATCAATTGCTTTTCAAATTAGTAGATATCCTTTACAGTCGAGCCAGCGTCGAGTTCAAACATGGTACTTTCAGAGTCAAAGGGGACACTGTGGATATCTTTGTCGCTTATGCTGACTTTGCCTATCGCATCTATTTTTGGGGAGACGAAATAGAGGCTATTCAAACCATTGACCCAACCACAGGCAAAAAAATATCCTCAGAAAGGTTGATCACCATTTTCCCAGCCAACCTATTCGTGACAGGCAGGGATGTGATCGATGTAGCGGTCAAAGAAATTCAAGATGACCTGATGTCCCAAATATCCTTTTTTGAAAAGGACATGAGGTTAGAAGAAGCTACTAGGCTGCGCGAAAGAACTGAATTTGATTTGGAAATGATTCGCGAATTGGGTTATTGTTCGGGTGTGGAAAACTATTCACGCTACTTTGACCGGAGAAGTGCTGGTGCAAGGCCATTCTGTCTTTTGGATTACTTTCCCGATGATTTTCTTTTGGTTATCGATGAGAGCCACGTCACCATTCCCCAGGTTAGGGCAATGTGGGGAGGTGACCGTTCCCGAAAAGTAAACCTAGTGGACTTTGGTTTTAGGCTACCCTCTGCTTTGGATAACCGCCCACTTAAGTTCGATGAATTTGAATCCCTCACCAACCAAGTTATCTATGTCAGCGCCACTCCGGCAGATTATGAGTTGAATCAAACCGATGGAGTGGTTGTAGAACAGATCATTCGACCTACAGGCCTTTTGGATCCTTTGATAGAAGTTCGCCCAAGTGGCGACCAGATAGACGACCTCTTAGAAGAAATCGACCAAACCATAAAGCAAGGGGACCGTGTGCTAGTCACCACGCTTACCAAAAGAATGGCCGAAGAACTCAATAAATTCTTGGAAAGAGCCGGTATCAAATGTCGTTATATTCACTCTGAAGTGAAGTCCTTGGACCGGGTCGAGATTCTTCGGGAACTAAGACTCGGCATATTTGATGTATTGGTCGGAGTAAACCTTTTGAGAGAGGGACTTGACCTACCGGAAGTATCTTTGGTGGCCATCTTAGATGCTGATAAAGAAGGCTTCTTAAGAAATGAAAGAAGTTTGGTGCAGACCATCGGTAGGGCAGCGAGAAATGAAAATGGTCGAGTGATCATGTATGCAGATAGAATCACCGATTCCATGAAAAAGGCCATTGATGAAACCAAAAGAAGACGATCCATCCAAATGGCATATAACGAAGAACACGGCATCACGCCTAAAACGGTCATCAAATCCCGCGATAAGATCATGGGACAAACCAAGGTGGCAGATAGTAAGAAAAATGCCAAATTCTACGACGATCATTTTACCGAAGAACAAGCTTATGCCGCAGATCCTGTGGTACAATATTTGAGCAAGGACAAGCTCGAAAAATTAATCCCTCAAACGCAAAAGCAAATGGAAAAAGCAGCCAAGGACCTCAACTTTATGGAAGCTGCCAGGCTGCGCGATGAATGGCAGGGATTAAAGAAAAGATTGGAAGAGCTCAAAAGAATGGATTGATGCGAAAAATTTTATTATTACTGGCTGTCCCTATGCTATTGTGGGGCAGCGAGGATGCCCAAGCTCAACAAGCAGAGGGAAGTTATTTGGTCTCAGGTGCTTTTGACCTGGCCAGAACTGATGCTCCAGGAGTCATCAGGAGATACCAAATCGGACTTGAAGCCAATTATTTTCATTGGTACAATATATCCTTCTCAGGTGGATATGAGTTTAACTATAATAGGCCCAACCAAGTCACACTGGGAGGAAGGTATTATCCTCTGGAACCAGCTTTCATTAGAATGCGGGGCTTGATAGGAAAAGACAGTGACCTGGCCTTTGGAGCAGGTTATACCCTCAACCTTTCTTACCGTGTAAGGTTAGAGGGAATGGTGGATTATTATGCAGTAAGCAATGTAGCAGGTTTAAGAGCTGGCATCAGCTTTTTGATCAACTAAATGACTTAGAAAATGACACTTCAGGAGGTGAGCAGACTGGCCCAAAAAGGGGAAGGTTTACATATTGAATTCAAAAAGAAGGCAGCACATCCTGAAAAGATTGTTAGAGAAATCATCGCTTTGGCCAATACGGAAGGCGGTTACCTACTTATAGGGGTAGATGATGACAAAACGGTCAGTGGACAGCGGTACATCGATGAAGATGTATATGTGCTGGACAAAGCCATAAAAGAATTGATCCGCCCGATGGTGGACTTTGAGAAATGGGTGATCCCTATCAATGAGAAAAAAGGTGTAGCCGTATATCACTTTGAAAAAAGTCCCAAAAGACCCCATTATCTTTATGACCAAGGCAAAAAAAGGTCATTCGTGAGGGTAGAAGACCGCACTGTTCAGGCCAGCAGGGAAGTTTGGGAAATTCTTCGTCGAAGCAAAAAGGAAAAGGACATTATCTTTAGCTATGGCGATAAAGAAACCAAACTGATGCAGGCCCTCAATGAAAAAACTTCGATTACGCTAAAGGAATATTCTAAAATCGCCAGATTACCGAAGTTCATTGCTTCCAAAACCTTGGTAAGATTGGTTTTAGCCAATGTACTCAGGGTGATTCCGCAGGAGCAGGAAGACTTATTTACACTCAAACATCTTTCTTGATTTGATCCAAGGCCACTTGGATCAAATCATTTTCGAAACCACGGCCAAGCAAATACCGATGGACCTTGACTTTCTTTTTAAATGCGTCATTTTCCTTTACGGCTTGCCATTTCTTTTCCGCCAGATCTAACAAGCTCTCCCAATATTTGTCCCCATCAATTTCCCGCATCCCAAGCCGGATACAGTTTGGCGAAAGCTTATGTTGCTTTAGCCCTTGCTCAATTTTGATCTTTCCCCATTTTTTGAGGTTGAATTTTCCTCGAACGTAGGATTGGGCAAAGCGCTCTTCATTGATAAAATTTTCAGTAATCATGGCCGAAATCAGTTCCTCCACTTCATCGCTGTATAATCCATAATCATACAGTTTGTCCCTGACTTCCTGCTGGCTCCTTTCTTGATATGCGCAAAAAGCAGCAATCTTCACCTTGGCTTGTCCAGGTGTCAGTGTTTTTTTCTGCTGCTCATTGGAATAATCTTTTCTTAGGAAGGACATTTTATGTAATTTTAGCATCTAAATTTCTTCTCCTGTCCATCAAAAATCAGGAAAAGACTTTTTCTCATCAAATATATTAAACCTAACCTAAATTATCATGCGCAAAAAAATCGTCGCCGGTAACTGGAAAATGAATGGAACGCAGGAAGAGGGCCAAAAGCTTACTTCTGAAATTGTCAATATGGTACAAGACGAAAGAATCAGTGACGTAACGGTCGTTTTGAACCCTCCTTTTATCCATGCTTCCAATGTGAAAAAATTGATCGGTGGAGTGGATAATATTTTCCTTGGCGGACAAAACTGCTCGGATAAGGAATCTGGCGCCTATACAGGCGAAACCTCTGCTAAAATCCTTGCTTCATTCGGTGCCAAGTATGTGATTCTTGGACATAGCGAACGCAGAGAATATTTCAAGGAAAGCAACGAGGAACTTACTGCAAAGGTAAAGCAAGCCTTGGCCAATGACCTGACGCCTATCTTTTGCTGCGGTGAACCATTGGAAATCAGAGAAGCTGGAACCCATGAAGACTATGTCAAAGAGCAATTGACAGCTAGCCTTTTTGGTCTAAGTGAAGAAGATTTCTCCAAGTTGGTGATCGCTTATGAACCTATCTGGGCCATCGGAACTGGTAAAACAGCCTCCTCCGACCAAGCTCAGGAAATGCACGCAGCCATCAGAGCGCACTTGGCCTCAAAATATGGAAAAGCCGCTGAAGAGACTTCTATCCTTTATGGTGGCAGCTGTAAGCCGGACAATGCTCAGGAGATCTTCTCCAAAGCTGATGTAGATGGTGGACTGATCGGCGGCGCTTCGCTCAAATCAAGAGACTTCGTAGACATTATCAAATCATTCTAATAATTCAGCACTCCCGCCTTTTCAGCGGGAGTGCTTTCTTGCTATTGCTAAAACAAGCCTTTTACTTTTCAATTAAATCATGGAATACCTGGAGTTCAAAATAACCTGCAATCAAGATTTTACAGAAATCCTCATCGCTGAATTGGCAGAAGTTGGTTTTGATTCATTTTTGGAAACTGATGATGGGGTAGAAGCTTATATTCAGGAAGATATTTTTGACCGGGAAGCCTATGATCAAGTCATTCTCCAATACCATGAAGCCGCAGAAATCTCAGTGGTTGAAGGTAAAATGCCCAAGGTAAACTGGAATGAAGAATGGGAAAAGCATTATGATCCGATTTCCATTGGCAAAGAAGTTTATGTCCGTGCGTCATTCCATGCCACTAAAGAGGATGTCAAATATGACATCCTGATCAATCCCAAAATGTCTTTTGGTACAGGGCACCATGCCACCACCTATCTAATGCTTTCCCATCAACTGGAAGTATCCCATGAAGGCAAAAGCATGATCGATATAGGCTCAGGCACGGGAATATTGGCGATTATGGCCTATAAGCTGGGAGCAAACCATATCGAAGCCTTTGATATCGACAATTGGTGCGTGGAAAATGGCAACGAGAACTTTGAGCTAAACGGCATGAATAAGGTCAAAATGGGACATGGCACCATCCGCGAGGTCAACCCAAAAGGTCCATTTGACATTGTCATGGCCAATATCAATAAAAACGTATTGCTGGACGAAATGGAGATTTATGTTTCCCTAATGAAACCAGATGCAAATCTCTTTCTAAGCGGCTTTTATGAGCATGACATCCCTGACTTACAATACCGCGCTGAATCACTAGGCTTAAGGCTAAAAGGACAAAAAGTAAAAGACAACTGGGCCGCTATTGTGTTTGAAAGGGGTTAAAAACTTTACTTCCTTCACTACCTAAGTGTTGGTGGTAAAATAAATAGGAGCCTCAACTATATCTCCTATGATAGGTCTCCAAGATATGTCCAAGTTGCTTCCTGTTATAATTCTTATAGTGTAAATCATGATGAATTTCGATAGGATTATCACAATCTAAAGGCATTATATGTAGCGTAAGGCATCTCTTCTTTCCTCCATATATTTCAAAATAAACATATTTGATATTTGACCATCTATATAGCTTTGCATCTATTAAAATTCCTAACTGACTAATTTTCATAATCACTTTTTTTGATAATGCTTTCCTAAAAAAATAGATAGCGAAACCAGCAAATATAAATACAGGACTAAGCCTTAATATATTACTCATTGATAATATATTTATTGATTCAATAAAATTCATTAGTTGTAATAATAGATAAATAAGGAAAATAAAGCCAAGTATAGAATATCCTAGTTTACTGTTCTTAACTTCAATAATTTCGGGAAACTTTTCTTCAACGTCTTTTTTTCTTTCATGCAAAACAGCTGGATAATACCAAGATCCTGATAACAAGCTTAAATTTTTTTCCATAATATAAATCCCAGCTTCTTTATTGATTCTCCCTTCCTCTATTAAGGCAGGGATATCATTGGAAATGGGATCGTCATAAGCATTATAAAAGTTGTAGAAAAGGTTCATAATATTCTCTCTCTTTTTATATAGATACCTTAGCATTAATAGCCCAGATAAATTCCGTATAAAAACAAGGATGGCTAATGGAATGTTGGGAGATTCTAGTTCAATTGGTGGATAGTGATAACCTACATAGGTATCAATAACTCTGATATCGATTAAAAAAAGGATAATAATTATTATCATTAGAAAAATGAAAACAAGATTTTCTCTATAGAATCTGAGAATTTTTTCCATTCAAAAAGCTTTTACCTAAATTTTAATTTCAAATCTTTTAATTACACAAAAAGACAATGATCCAACCTGTGTTGACCAACCTTGATGGTAAGCAGCTCTTTATTTATCTGTGGACTTACTTTTATATTAAAGCTCTCACTCAAACCATAATCTCCAGTCCGCTATCCGTCAAATGGGTCTGGTAAACCTCTAGATCCCCGCAACTCCCTCCGGATTTGAGTTGGCCGGTTTTCATATCAAAACGATAGGAATGGAGCGCACAGATTACTTCACCATAACCATTGATATGGCCGTCCTTTAGCGGTGCTCCCCGATGAGGACAAAGTTGCTCAAAAGCATAAACCTCCTCACCTTTACGCACCACACAAAGCTTCTTGGCACCCAGCTGGGTTACTTTTATATTTCCCTCTGGCAGCATTTCAAATACTTCCTCCTTGGTACTACCTAATGTGAATTTCCCCATAAACCTAATTGTATGATTTTGGCATTTCGATTACACCATTGATGTAAAAAGTACCAAAGTTCTTCAAATATAAAAATGGTACGTGTTGATTTTTGTAAATTAGGAGAAGAATAAAGAAAAAATGCCATGAAAAAGATAATCTTATTGCCCCTGTTGATTTTTAGCATCGGTGTTTTCGCCCAAGAATTAGAAGGAGCCTGGAAACTTACCCACCTCAATGGTATTCCCGTAAAGGATCAAGAATGCATCAAAATTTATCAAGATGGCTATTTTGCTTTCGGGAATAAGAAAATGGATACCAACCACTTTTTGGGTGCAGGAGGAGGACTATATACTTTGGAAGACTCTACCAGCTATACCGAAACTTTTGATTTCTATACCAGCAATCCCAATAAAATTGGTGCCTCTACACAGTACAACTTAGACTTCTTAGATGAAAAGCTCATACTTTCCTATATGAAAAAAGGTGAAAATGTCATTGAAATTTGGGAAAAGGTCTCTGACCGCGACGATGATCTCAATGGCACTTGGGTAATTACTGGTAGAAAAAGAGGAGACGAAATCAGCACCATGACACCCGGGGCCAGAAGAACCGTAAAAATCCTAGGCGGTGGAAGATTCCAATGGATTGCCTTCAACTCCAAAACCAAGGAGTTCAGTGGTACCGGAGGAGGCAATTATACTGCCCAAAATGGCAAGTACACCGAATACATCACCTTTTTCAGTAGGGACGATAGTAGAGTAGGGGCTTCCCTCGGCTTTGACTATGAAGTAAAAGACGGTGCATGGCATCATAGTGGTTTGAGCTCTAAGGGAGATCCCATCTACGAAATCTGGTCTAGTTACCGAAAAGCATACCTTGAAAAAATAAAAGAGACAGAGGATTAAAGCTACACACATTCAAACACATGGATGTAAAGGCCCTTTCTAATTCTTTTAAAGATGAAATATTAAACCGAACTCTTTTGCCAGGCTTTGAAGAAGGCTCCATGGCTTAGTTCGCGTTATCGGAATTCAGTACATTTCATCAATGGAAATACGAAGCATCCATAAAGTCCCATTATCGCAAATACTTCTGAATAAAAGTTCAATAAACCTCTAAAAACACACATTGTTTGGTTACTTGTAACATTATGGACTTTTATTCAGTCTTCCTTACTCCTTTGACTCTTTCATCCTGGGCTTGAGCTCCACTGGTTTCTTGGCCGTCTTCTTCCGCATCCGCATGTTGACCAGCTCCACAGCCAAAGAGAAGAACACTGCAAAATAAATATAGCCTTTGGGCACCTCTACGTGGAAACCTTCCACCAAAAGCATTACCCCAATAAGAATCAAAAAGCTCAATGCCAAAACCTGCAAGGTGGGGTGTTCATTGATAAATCGGCTGATCTTTCCAGCAAAAGCCATCATGATCATTAAAGAAATAACCACCGCAATGATCATGATGATCACATGGTCCACCAAACCCACAGCCGTCAAAATACTGTCAAAGGAGAATATCATGTCCAAAAGAATAATCTGAACCAACACACTTCCAAAAGAAGCTCCAGATTTGGCTTTTACTTCTTCTACTTCCCCTTCCATCTTATGGTGGATTTCCATGGTGGACTTGAACAGCAAAAACAGTCCTCCACCAGCCAATATCAGGTCTCGGCCGCTAAAACCATGATTAAAAACAGTAAACAATGGCTCCGTAAACTGGATAATATAGGAAATCCCCAAAAGCAGTCCTACCCTAAAAAACATGGCCAAGAGTAAGCCTAAATTTCTGGCTTTTGGCTGTTGATTTTCAGGAAGCTTATTGGAGACAATCGAAATAAAAATGATATTATCCACACCCAGGACAATTTCCAAAAATGTCAATGTCAATAGGGCAATCCAGGTTTCACTCTGCAAAAATATTTCCATGCTGTAACAGGTTGATTTTTACCTGAATTTAACAAAGCTTTTCTGTACTCAACCTTCACTGGAAATAATTTTTTACTTTTGGGAACCTGAAAGGGCATTTCACCCTTTTTGGGCTATATACCTTTAAAAATCATGATAGCAGAAAAAAATAAAGTAGTCAGTGTAGCTTATGAGCTGCACATTGATGATGGAGAAAATGGCAAAGAATTCAAGGAAAAAGTAAGCAAAGAACAAGCTTTTCCTTTTCTATTTGGAGCTGGAAACACATTGCCCGCTTTGGAGGAAGCCATAGCAGGCAAGAGCGTAGGAGACACCTTTGAAGTATTTATTGATTATGAAAATGCCTATGGAGACTATGACGAAAGTAAGGTAACCATTATCCCTAAATCCAATTTCAAGGAAGATGGCAAGAAGAACAAAGACATGCTAAAAGTAGGTCGGGTGATCCCTATGCAGGACGAAGAGGGCAACCAACTTAGGGGGGAAATCCTTAAAGTGGACTACAAAGGTGTCCATATGGATTTCAATTCTCCTTTAGCTGGATACGACCTCTACTTTAAAGGTGAAATTGTCGATATCCGAGAGGCTGAACAAGAAGAAATAGACCATGGTCATGTTCATGGACCAGGTGGACATCACCATCATTAAGAAACTATAGGCTGTCTCAAAAGTCCTCGTCATTACTTCTCCGCCTTGCTTCGTTTGTCATACAGACATGAAGGAGAAGAATCTTATCATACGTTCAGTGAGAGCGCATAGAGATCACTTAATTTGTGATGACCGATTTAATATTTTGAGACAGCTTATTTTTTGTCTATTGCAAGCCCAGTTGATTGGCCTCTTTCTTCACTACTCTTTTCAGATACCGCAAAATAAAGAAGGAAGCAATACAAATGATAAACATCCCCAGTAATACCAAACCAGCTACAAAGGCTTCTTCAGCACTGACGTAATGGGGATCATCAGCCATTTTCAAGAAAGAATTCATCATTTCCTGACCATTGAACGCCATGATGCTCAACCAAAGAAACAGACCGCCAAACATCGCTGACGCAACCTGTAAAATGGTTACAATGATACTGGAAAGTTCATAGGCGGGATCTTTCATAATTCAAATAATTTGTGGATGTTAAAACTTAAAGATCTTTCTTTACATTCCATTAAATACTGACAAACAGCAATTTACCTGTTAAACACGACTTATTAACGAAGAGCAAATACTAAAATTTTGCTTAAAATGAAATTTTAGCGTATATACTACTCTATTTTTAACGAATCGACCTCAAGAGGGTTCTTCCACAAGGGTCGGGTTGTTGCATCACCTGCAGACTCTTCTCCCAAATACTTCACACGCGGCTTACCGTTAATGACCTTCCTTAACGCCCCTATCAACCCCAGGGAGGGATTGGTTGAAAAGAAAGTGACGCCTCCATTTGTATTGACATTCTTCAACATAGTATTGTAACTGCTAAAGTCATGGAAATAGCTTAAATCCTTCATTATCATAATGGTATTAAGGTTATTCTTCATGGCATTCCTTTCATATGCATGAGCCGGATTCGCATTCATGATCGCTTCCTTGAAGACTTGCTCACTGGGCATCTCACTTACTTCAAACTCCTGAAGTTCCAACATTCTTTCCTCCATCTGGACCAACAAATTCTCTGTGTTATTCTCATCAATTTGGATGGTTTTAGGTAAATAAGTCAAATGCACAAAAATCAACTGGTCTCCCTCCTTTGTCTTGATCTCAAACTCACCCATATCATTGGTAGAGACCCTTTCAATAGAACTGCTGATCCTCACCACTGGGATAGGCTTGCCCGTTTGGGCATCCACGACCTTACCCTTGACCAAAAGCTCATCATCTTGGGCATAAATTGAAGATGTAAGGGAAACAAAAAATAGTATTAAAGTAAATATTTTGATCATGTTGATGAATTAAAAACCTAAGCGCAAGCTAGGGCATAATCACCAGTAAAATCTTGATTTAAATTTCTTTAACACACTGATTAACAATATTTAATAAACCCACAACCTTACACTAAGCCCCAAGAAAACCTTTCAGGTTGCGCTTATTTCCAAATCATTACAAACGAAAAATGCTACCTCCATCAGGAAATAGCATTGCTTTATTCACATTTCTCTCTTTTCTCAACCTTGGTTTTTCATCGCATGGTCTACCGCCCTTGCAGCAAAAACCATATAAGTCAATGAAGGGTTTTGCGTACTGGTTGAGGTCATACAGGCTCCATCGGTCACATACACATTTGGACATGCGTGTAACTGATTGTGTTTGTTCACCAGAGAGGTTTTGGGGTCATGGCCCATGCGCACCCCACCCATTTCATGGATGTCAAGTCCTGGTCTTCTTCCATCATCCCAAGTGCGGATATTGGTAAAGCCAGCCGCATCAAACATCTCTGCCATCTGCTCTTGGTAATCTTTAAGCATATCCTCATCATTTTGATCGTAATCCACGTTGATCTTGATCAGGGGCATTCCCCACTCGTCTTTTTGATCCGAATCCAAAGCCACATAATTGCTTTCCTTGGGAATCGTTTCACCCATCATGTGCGAACCTACTTTCCAGGGACCATAAGATGGATTCATCATATTATTTACCAAATCACTGCCTATGCCATCATAATTAACTTCTTTGCTTCTGCTTCCATACAAGCCGGCCGCATACCCTCTTAGGAAGTTGGTTTCCTGCTTGTACACGTTTCTGAATCGAGGCATATAACCACTTGTTGGGCGCTTTCCTTCTGTGGTAAACTCCCTTAGTCCATCATATTCTGCCGAAATTCCTCCCCGGTAATTATGAAAGGCCACGTATTTACCCATTAAGCCATTGTCATTGCCCAATCCATTGGGAAACCTTTTGGAAGTAGAATTGAGCAAGATCATATTGGTATTCAAAGCACTGGCGTTTACAAAAATGATCGGCGCATAGTATTCCGTCATTTCTTTGGTATTGGCATCTATGACCCTAACGCCCGTTGCTTTTTCCTTCTCATCATCATAGATAATGGAATGAACCACCGCATCATTCTGCATGGTCAAATTCCCTGTCCTGGCTGCCCAAGGCAAAGTAGCAGAGTTACTGCTAAAATAGCTCCCAAAAGGACATCCTCTCTGGCACAATGTCCGATGCTGGCAAATCCCTCTGCCTTGCTTGGCATAATACTCCGCATTACCCGTAATGTGGGCACAACGCCCACTGATCACATGCCTGCCTGGATATTTTTCATTCATTTGTTGCTTAAAATATTCTTCGGCCGCTGTAAGCTCAATTCCGGGCAGAAACTCCCCGTCGGGTAAATTATCAATCCCGTCATAAAATCCTGATACCCCTACAAACTTCTCCACATAGCTGTACCATGGTTCCAGCTCTTTGTACCTGATCGGCCAGTCCACCGCAAAACCATCCCTGGCAGGCCCTTCAAAGTCAAAATCACTCCATCGCTGCACCTGTCTGGCCCAAAGCAATGATTTCCCTCCTGTTTGATACCCTCGAATCCAATCAAACGGTTTCTCTTGGATATAGGGATGGTCTGTGTCTTTCACAAAAAAGTGGGCTGCATCTTCCCGATAGGCATAACACCTACTTATGGCCGGATTCTCTCTGACAACATCCTCAGGAATCTGACCGCGATGCTTAAATTCCCAAGGCATCATATTGGTAGTGGGGTAATCCTTGTTGTGCTCTACCTTTCTACCTCTTTCCAGTACCAAGGTTTTTACTCCTTTGTCACATAATTCTTTCGCCGCAAATCCACCACTCATCCCAGAGCCGATCACAATGGCTCCATATGTATTTTCTTTTACGCTATTGATATTCAGATTAGCCATTGATATTCACTTTTTCTCCTGCTACTATTTTTTTGCTACCCTTAAAATTTGGGCCCGGCACAAGATGATAAGGCATCAACTCGGTCATTACATATTCAGAGGCCATATAACCTTGCAGGGTATACCGTTTGGTGGTATTCAGAAAGTACTGGTACTGCTCCAAGTCTTCATCCCCTCCAGCTTCCTTGCCCACAATGGCCAACAGGGTTTCTTCAGCTTTTGGCTTATCCATCTTGGCAAACCTTTTACCAAAACTAGCTTTAACATACTCGTCAAAACCTTTCAGTCCATTGACAAATCTGGTCTGGTCTTCTTCACCAAGGCAGTCATTGGCCATCACCAACACGAAATCATGTACCCCCAGCTCTGCTGCTCCCTTCAAGTCCGTTTTAGGAATGAAGGTATCCACCAAAAGTTTCAGCATCTCTTGCTGGCCTTCTGTAATCTGGAGCTCATCATAGGCGGCCAGGATTTTTTCCTCGCTGAAATCACATCCTGGAATCAGCGCCAATCCTCCCGTCAAAAGAGCCATTTGTTTCAAGGCTAATCTTCTATCCATAAATTTATAGGTTTTCACTGGGGGCTAGATGTTTTTTTCTGAAAAGATAAAACGGTTTAGCGAAATTTTCAATCAATAAGCATATTAAATAAAAAAAGCCGGAAAGCCAATTGGCTTCCCGGCAGCGAACTAAATCAAAAAAATTATTTTATATGGTAGGTCTTTTTACCATAATGTTTCTTACCAAACATGTCCGTAGCTTCGACTTCAATGGTATGAACTCCCTTTTCCTCTTTGGCATTGATTCCTGCCCTCCAAAGGTGGGTGCTTTTTACTGGATTGGAGGGTCTCCTACCATCCAAAAGCTGTTCTGTGGTGTCCCATTGATAAACATCCAACATATAGCTTGGATCATACTCTTCCAGGTATGTCATTTCTTTCCAAGGGCCATTGTCAATTCTGTACCTTACTTGATCTTCAGAAGTGCCCATGAAAAAGTTCACAAAAATCCCTGCGGAAGTTCTTTTGTCTTTTTCCAACACCTTCGGTGCAAAAATCTCCATTTGGTAATCCTCAGCTTGATCTACCACTTTGTAACGGATTTCATATTGATTTCCTGTAAAATCTATAAAGGCATAACCTTTGGGTGTTCCATCTCTCATGGTTGACTTAGGAATCCCTTTCTCATTTAATGTGCCGGAGTACCAATCGCCAGAGGTGGTTCCCACATTATAGTGGTGATGGGGATGATTCTGGTTCCAACCATCTTTCTCAAAGAAAAAGTCCTGCTTCTGCAAATGGGTGTGCGCAGATAAGGATAATGTGTAAGGAAAGTCACTTAACAACTCAAACAGCTGTTCCCGATCTTCATCTACAAATGGGTCTCCATCTGGTTCACTCAGTGGAATGTGAAAAGCCAGTACAATCAGGTGATCATTGGGCACATGCTTCAAATCATTTTTAACAAATGTCAACTGATCATCTCTAAATCCACCCCAATAGCTCTTGCCATCCCTAGGATCTGGGTAGAGAATATCATCCAATACGATAAAGTGAACCTTTCCATGGTTAAAAGCATAATTGGCAGGGCCAAAATGTGCCTCAAAGGTTTCATCAGCCAAATGGTCTTCTTTCACATCAAAGTTAAGGTCATGGTTTCCCAATACATTGTACCAAGGCACCCCCACTTTGGCGGTGGCATCAATATATGGCTTGAAAAGGCTGAGATCATTTCCCACCAAATCTCCCAAGGAAAGGCCAAAATCAATTCCTTCAATTCCGGTCACTTCTGACACCACTCCATTGTCAAAGTGATTGACTTCCTCAATGGTGTAGGGCTGAGGGTCCCCAAAGATCAAAGCCGTAAAGTTGGACTTGTCGGCTAATGGGATCAATCCAAAATCAACCTTTTTGGGCAGCTTGCCAGTCGGGGCTACACCAGCAAATTCTGTCTCTGGAGAACCTGCGGGTTTATGGATGTAAAAATACTGGGGCAAGTTTTTGTCATTCACAGGCACCTGATAACCAGAAGGCTTGATCACAAAAATGATCTGATCATCTGTCACAGGTAATTCATAACGACCCTTTTCATCCGTTAAGGTGACTTCTACTCCATTGGAGACCGCCACTTGGGCAATGCCCTTTTCGCGGCCTTCTTTTTTCCCATTACCGTTCAGGTCTTCATAAACCGTTCCCTTGGCAGTTTCCTGAGCCATGGCAGTCCATGCTGTAGCCAAAAGCAAACCTGATAAAAGCAGTTTTTTCATTTTACTTGGTTGGTTTTATATGTAAAATACACTTCTCAATTAAGTTTGATAAATATGTCCAAAAATCCATCCAGCAGTTCTTTAAGTTCTGCTGGATGGATCTATTGGTTATTTCATGCGCTACCCTTTGATCATTCTAAAGTTGGAGATAAGAGTCGAAATCTCCAGATAAGTCAACCAAAAGGACTCTATTAATTCTCCCACCACACTTTGGTGTTGATATTGTCAGATCCCATTCGGGCTACAGCAGCATCATAATTTTCTTTGTTGTTGATTTGTACATCCACTGGATACATAAAGCGAACAGGCACTTGCTGGTTATTGAGCATTCCCTCGTTTTTAGGTAGAATAGGCAAACCAGTTCTTCTGTATTCAAACCATTGCTGATAGTCATTGAAGTACAGTGCATAATACTTCTGGAGCATGATACGCTCCAAGCTTCCATCATAAGCGGCAGCTGGATTATCAAAGTAGTCCGAAGGAGTCTCTACCCCCCACTGTTCCATAGCTGCGGTTACACCGTTTTTATAATGTGCGGCTGCATCAGAAGTAATATAACCTTTTTGCGCCAACTCTGCCTTGATCAGTTCCACCTCTGCATAGGTCAGTATCAATGAAATCATCGGCGCCTCCACCAAAGCTCGGTTATGATTGGAAGGAATAAAATCAAATTGATTTTCACTTCCCGCATAACCACTTGGGATACCTTTGTATCCAATGGTCGTCACACCATCGGTTTCCCTGGCTTGCGTGGCAAATTTTGACCTTCTTGGATCATCCATTTCATTGAGGTTTTCCAAGAAAAACTCACCCATAGCCCTAAAGGTGGTAAAGTCAATGGACCTGCCCCAAGGGGATAAGTTCGGCGTTACCCCTGTGATCTGCAGGATAGCAGACTCCGCAGTATTTTCAAAAACTGGATAAAGCTCAGGATTGGCCACCATTTCTGCCATTTTGGTATAAGCATTCATTTCAGACCTCTTGGATACTCTTAGCAATAATCTTAGTCGAAGGGAATTACAGAATTTTTGCCATTTGGCCACATCATTATGAAAAAGTATATCATCGCCATAAACCATATCCCTTTCCAAATCATAAAGGCCATTGGCCGTCTCCAAATCAGCCAGAATCTGCGTATAAACTTCTTCTTGGGTGTTAAAGGCTGGTCTTAAAATTCCTTCTTCAGCCCTGCTGGCCTCTTCCATGGGCACATCACCAAAGCTATCGGTCAATTGACTGTACACCCATGCATTCAAGGTCATCGCAATGGCCTCATAATTAGGATCCTCAGAAGCTATGGCTGCTTCCCGCATTTCTTTGATATTGATCAGCCAACGATAATAGGTGTTCCAAGTTCCATTACCGGCCGACTCGCTGATATCGTAGCGATGATAACCTCCAGATGCGCTTGGAAAAGGCAGGCCCACTTGCATGATATTGAATGTCCAGGCATCTGCGCGGTCAGTATTATAGCTAGCTACACTGTAGATGATAGGGTTCAACAGCGTGCCCGGGCTGATCTTGTCAATTCGGTTGGGATCTGTGTTGATCTCTTCAAAGTCTCCAGTACAGGCTTGAAAACCCTGCACCAAAACCATCATTAGTAGTATATAGAAAGACTTTTTCATGATTTATCGCTTAATTATTATTTACAATTTTAAAGTTAGGTTGACACCGAATGTTCTTGGGGTTGGCATTTGTCCCATTTCCACACCAGGCATTAAAGAGCCTCCATTGAGTGCTGCTGTTTCTGGATCAAAGATGGGAAAGTCAGAAATCAAGGCCAGGTTTCTGCCATACACCGCAAAGGAAGCCTGACGAATCAAAATTCTCTGTAACCAAGCTGAAGGAACATTCATCTCAAACCTTACCTCTCTCAACTTGATAAATGACGCATCAAATGAGTTGGACTCCACATTGGCCCTTCTATAGTAATCTTTGTAATATGCTGGAACAGAAACCTCGGTTGTGTTTGGAGAGAAAGATCCATCATTATTTCTCACCACTCCATCTCCTATGATGAAACCATCTTCCCTTCCCATTAGGGTATGCATCAATTTCCCTTGCTCTGACATTTTATGATGGGTTTGGGAATAAATCATTCCACCATATTGCCCATCTAACAAGACACTTAGTCGAAAGTTTTTATAGGTAAATTCATTTCTGAAACCGGCTTTCCAATCCGCATATGCATTGCCGATGTATTGGATCTCGCTAGGTCGCTCTGGCAAGCCATTCGCATTATAAATGATCTGGCCTTCTGGATTTCTGACAAAACCATATCCATAAATATCGCCTGTGGTTCCACCCACTTTGGCAATGATGGACGCTTGGCCACCTGTAGCAATGGTCTGGCTATCTTCAATTCCATCTGCCAACTCCAAAACTTTATTGTCATTTTTAGACCAAGTCACAAAAGTCTTCCACTTGAAATTGGTTTTCAAAATAGGAGAACCATTCAAAACCAATTCAATTCCTTGGTTCCTAACTTTTCCCGCATTCAACACTGCCCTGCTATAGCCTGTGGTTCTGTCCACAGGCACTTCCAAAATCTGATTTTTGGTAATGCTCTTGTAAAAATTGATGTCAGCGCCCAACCTTCTTTCCAAAAGGATAAATTCTAAACCTGTTTCATAACTGGTAGTGATTTCTGGCTTAAAGTCTACATTGTGCAGGGTAGTAGGCACAGAACCAGAACCTGGGAATTCACTTTGACCGTAGTACTTTTTGGTTTTGTAAGGATCAGTATCATTACCTACCTGAGCTGCAGAAAGTCTGAATTTAGCAAATGAAATGGCCTTTGGAAGGGTGAATAGGTCTGTCAATACAAAACTGGAACTGGCAGAAGGGTAGAAGAAGGAATTGTTTTGTACTGGCAGAGTACTTGACCAATCATTTCTCCCCGTCAAATCCAAAAAGATCTTCTCATCATAGGAAAATGAACCCAATGCATAAAGACTGTTGATCTGACGATTATTATCCCTAGTTGTCAATACTGGGTTGTTGATACCGTTAGACAACTTGTAAACTCCTGGAATCACCAAGCCATCAACGGAAGCATTTACATTTCTGTATTCCCTGCGCATGGTGTTTCCTCCAGCACTGATACTCATGTCAAATTTCTCTCCCAACTTATCCTTATAAGTCAATAAGAAATCCGTATTGATTTCATAATTGGTGATGTCTTGCTCTTTGTAATAGCCTCTTTGGAAATTGGCGGAGCTGTATGGTCTCTGCTGTGCTCTTTCCTCTTGGCTCATCGCAACACCAGAGCGAACCATCAAGTCCAGCTTATCAGTAAAGCTGTAGGTAGCAGAAAGATTTCCAAGTACCGCGTTGTTGTTCACGGAGTTGGTCATCTCATAAGCAATCAAGAACGGGTTATCGATATAGCTACTGAATGGATGGATCTGCTCCACATTTTCCATTCCTTCTTTCCAAATAGGACGGTACCAATCCAAGTCAATGCTTGGGTTTTGGAAGATCATAAAGTAAGCAATGGATTGGTTGTTATAACCTGTAGCAGGAAGGTTGTCACTTTGCTTATGGGTATAATTGACCTTGGCATTCAGCTTTAATCGATCGGTAATATTTTGGTGAACACTCAAAGCTGCCACATACCGCTCAAAACCTGTATTTGGCATGATCCATTCATTCTTGGTGTGGGTCAAAGAGGCTCTGACACCACCATTTTTAGTTCCTCCTTCAAGAGCAATATTATTGGAAACCGTGAAGCCTGTTCTCCAGAAGTCTTTTACGTTATTTTCATAAGGTCTCCATAGTTGTCGCTCCGCAGATTGTCCTTCTAGTTCCGGATCATATTGATAGTAATATTGACCTTCAAATTTAGGCCCGAATGCACTGCTGGTTCCTCCAGTGTTATTGCCATCTTCTGAAGCGCCATAGGAATAATATAACTCACCAGCCTCATTAAAAGCAGTACCTGTACCTTGACCGTAAACATATTGGGAGTCTGGCCATCTCAGCACATCGTTGACGCTCACATTGGTATTGATGGATACGCCGATGCCTTTGTCATTTTTATTTCCAGATTTGGTGGTGATCACCAAGGCACCATTGGCTGCCCGGCTACCATAAAGTGCGGTAGCACTAGCACCTTTCAAAACCGTAATATTTTCAATATCATCCGGGTTGATGTCTGCAATGCCATTACCAAAATCAATAGGCACATCGTTTCCAGAACCTGCGCCGTAAGCATTGCTGACCCCGGAACTGGTCAATCCACTGTTCATAGGAACACCGTCCAATACAATCAAAGCACTGTTGCCATTTGGATTAAGGGAATTGTCTCCCCTGAGGCTGATTTGGGTAGAGTTCATAGGGCCTGAACCGGATGAAAGCACATTTAAACCCGCAACCTTACCCACCAAGGCATCAGCCCAGTTGTTGGATTTGGCATCAAGTAATTGCTCACTTTCTACTTTTTGGGTAGCATAACCCAAGGCCTTTTCTTCTCGCTTGATTCCCAAAGCAGTCACCACTACTTCTTCCAAGGCCTTACTATCCAAGGCCAAACTCACCTTCAAAGTCGAGTTATTTTCCACTTTTACTTCCTGGTTGAGGTAACCTACGTAGGAAAAGACCAAAACATCACCTTTTTCTACCTGAATGGTAAAGTTTCCTTCCAAGTCAGTCACTGTTCCCCGGCCTTTGTCCTTGAGTAGAATGTTTACCCCGGGCAAACTTTCACCAGTCTCTGCATCTGTTACGATCCCTTGAACATTGATCTGCTCCGCAACAATAGATTCTGGCCTTTTCTCCTTCTCGCTTACAGCCAAGGTTGTATTGACCTGCTTGAATTTCAAGTTGGACTGGCTGGATATCTCCCTGAGCAAGGACTCCAAATCTTGTCTCGATTTTGAAATTTCCACTTTTTGGGAAACTTCCAAACCACTTTCATAGGAAAATTTGAAGCTGGTCTGCCGCTCCACCTCTGCAAAGACGCTATTGATCGCATAAGTAGTATGCCCCAAGCGGACATAGGTATCTTCCAATTTTTGGGCGTTAACCCTTTCTGCCATGACCAGCTGCATGCCTACATGACAGAGAAAAATCATAACGAATAGCCTCATCGTTAACCACTTTAAGGATTCAAGTAATTTTTTTTTCATAATTTTGATTGATTGGTGTGATTAGAACTAGGAATTGTAATCTGCCATCTAGTTAAGCGGGACTGCGGGAACAGTTCCGCTTTTTTTTAGCAGCCCTTAAATCGAATGTTTACATTTTTATCTTTGATATTATAGTTCATGGGAATAGAATATTTTACGGCCTCTAGCAGGTCTTCTAACTTCATATTTTGGTAAGTACCTGTAAGCTCGCAAGAAATGGATGTCTTGAAGTCTGCTTCTATTTGTACTCCATACCAATCCTCCAGCATCTTTACCACCTCAGGCATTTTGGTCTTTCGAAAAACTAGCTTTCCTTCCATCCACCCAAACTCCTTTTCCAGGTCGGGGATATTCTCCACCTTCACATTTTCATCGATCAGTTGCAGCTGCTGGTCTTTTTCTAAGAAGTGGGCTTGATCCTTGTCTCCCTGAAGGGCCACACGTACCTTTCCGGACCGTACTGCCACTTTTTCTGCCATTCCCTTTCGGGCTTGGATATTAAAGGAAGTGCCCAGCACTACAGTTTCCAGTTTTTCAGTTTGTATGGTAAAAGGCAAAGCTTCATTTCTGGCCACATCAAAAAAAGCTTCCCCCTCCAGTTTGGTAAGCCTCCTTTGGTTAAAATCCTTATAGACATATATTTTGCTATTGTGATTTAAATGGATGACCGTGCCATCAGGAAGCTTGATTTTCCTTTTTACTCCGGTAGGATTCTCAAAAAGTTCAAAGGAGTCCTCTGCCACCATGATTTCCTGTTCCGGGGACCAAACTCCTTTCATCAGCCACCCAAAAGCCATGACCAGAACCAATGAGGCTGCGACGGCCCATCTGACATGGGTAAAATGAGTTTGTGACTTAGGATAGAGCGCTTTACTCGGACTAGTCTGCCTTTCAATGCTGAAAAATAGTTCTTCCTCGACCTGCTGTTTGTTTCTTCCCTTATGGTCTCTGAGTTTTAATTCAGTCCTTTCTTGCTCAAGGTACCACTGATCCAATGCAGCTTTTTCTTCGGAACTGATTTTTCCCCGAAGTGCTTTTTGAATCAAATTGTTTACTTGTTTATTCACTGGTATGTATTGCTACTGTTCACTTATATAGTGATCAATCAACAGGGCCACTACCGAAAAAAATGATTAATGAATTGTTATGAATAAAAAAGCTACTTGATGTTTTGATAACATAAAAAACCACAACTGACCAGAGGTCTCTAAGCAGTAAAGAAGGGAAAGGGCATTAGTTAAGCAACATCAAGGCAATGACAGGTGCATATTCTTTTAATTCTGTCCTAATGAGTGACAAAGACTGACTCATTCGGTTGTGGATGGTCTGTGGGGAAAGGTTGAGCTTTTGGGCTATTTCGTCTGTAGAAAGCCCTTCAAACCTACTCATGGTAAAAATCAACCGTGACTTCTCCGGCAATTTTTCCAAGGCTACCTCAAGCTCTTGGTAAAGATCCTGAAAACCTAAAACATCCTCCTGATAATAAAGAACATCTTGATCTGCAATCTCAAGCTCCCTTTTGATCCTTTGGGCATCCAATTTTTTGAGCACCTGATATTTGACCGCCGTATGCAAATAGGCCTTTAGCGTGGAATGAAGCTCCAAAGACTCCCTTCGATTCCAAAGGTCAATAAAAATTTCCTGCACTAAATCCTCCACCATCACTTGATCCAAAAGCCTAGCATAAGCTGCTTGGTATAAGCTCTCCCAATGGGCCTCATAGATCTGCCTAAAAGCATTTCTACAGCCTTGATTGACCTTACTCAACAACTCTTTATCAGATGGATACACTTTAGACTAAGGATGATTTCCCCAAAATTAAGGGCTCAAAAATCTACTGTAAGGAATATTGAGTTAAAAAATCATTAAATGTTTACCAAAAGGGATACTGCCAATCAGCTCAACAAATTATAGTTAATGAGCATTTGGTCACCGGCCCTCCACTGAATCCACCCCTTTCCCACTTCTTTAAAATCAGTATCCAGCAAAGCCACCATCATCCATTCTTCCTTGATCTCCAACGCTCTCATACACTCAAAATCCTGAATTACCTCTCCTGCATGTGACAAAGGCTTAATGCGCACCGTAGTTTGTTCTCCTTGGTTAAACTCCACGGAATGCATCCCCAAAAGAAAATCTGGCCAAAAAAGGAGCATTCCAGATTGCCTTTGGATAAATGCAGTCTGATGGGTCTGGACATTGACTTCTATTTCAATGTATTCCCTGCCAGCACCAAGTACTCTAAAATAAAGTATTCCATAATCCAACTTGTTGATCTCAGGGAGCAACCAGGGAGGAGCATAACTGATCCCCGGATTTCCATTTCTATCATTCATAAAGACCAAACTGTCATAAATGGTTGTATTTAGGTTTTGGTAATTTTGAAAAGGGTTGTTGTAAAAGTAAAGCTTATTTCCATCATCAATCTGTGGAGCAAAAAAACCTAAGCCCATCATCTCGTCAGATTGAAGAAAATTTACAGGTTTGGTAGTAGGTGAGGGCTTTCTGATCACATCCTCTCCGGGTTCTTCCATCCTTTTTATTGTTAAGACCCGAATCGCCAAAACACCCAATAACAACAGAACAAAGCCCCCAAGAACTTTATTCATGACCACGATCTTTCTTTGGTCCAAACTATAAACCGCAATGATGGCCAGCACAAAAACACCAAAGCCTGTCATGACCCCGTAACCTAGGACTATGGCACCCCCGGCCAAGCCCTGACCGTCACCTGCCCCAGCAAGGCCTGCGGTAACGGTTCCCAATATGGTAAATACCACAAAACAAAGTAGGTAAAACAATAGGCTGGAAGCTTTGAACATCTTTTTCATTATGCTCCTATTTTATGCTTAATATTTTTTCCACTGTTTCGCCGGCCTTCACTTCCAAGCTAAATGTTTCCGAATACCCTGCATGCTTTCCAAGGCTCATTACCGAGATCTCATAGGTTCCGGGCGTAAGGATAAATGATCGGGGATTGTTGTTTGGGGCTGTATAGGTTCGGCTACTGGCCTCCACTTTTTTAGTGCCCGGATCGGTGACTTTTACCACTGCATCTACCAATTCTTCCCCAGAAACCACACCTATCTTGGCCTCGCCAGATTGAAAAGTATGGGCTATCTTTTTAGTTTCTCCAGCACCAATTTGTACACTGTCTATCCTGTGAAAAATCTGAGGCCCTTTGATCACTAATGCGGTCAATTCAATATCATACATTCCGGAATTTAACTCATAAGTATCTTCCCGCCCATAGGTTCTTCCTCCTGATGATGCTTTTTTGCTGCCTGTAGGAAAAATTTTTACCATGGTATCCCAACCTTCTTCATTATTCTTGGCCATCACTAAAAATTTGGCTCCATCAAAGCTAATGGTTTGATGAACTGTTTCATTGGCCTTGCTCTCCAGACCTGCTACCAACAAAGGCATTACATCACTGTCTTCCAAAGGGGTCACCTCCAAATCATAAATTCCCGGGACAAGGTACATTGACCCAGTGTCCCTGTAAGTCCTGGCCATGGAAACCAGCTCCTTAGTTCCTGCCTTATAGGCCCTAGCCAAGGCATCCACAGGAATGCCATTTTTATAGGCCGATACGGTGAAATTTCCGTCTGGTTTATCCACTGTCTCTTTGGTGACTTCTTGAAGTACCTCGCTCAAACCTTCAGCATTATCAGCATCATAATATTGCCCATCACCTGCTTTGGCTGCACATATCAAAGGTGCAGTTTCTTCTTCCTTAAGCCCAAAACCGACAATATGCATCTTAAAATCAATGCCTTCAGCTTTGGCGGATTGGACCACTTTGCATAAATCACCGTCACAGGATTCTATCCCATCTGTCACCAGGATTACAGTCGCCTTTTCTTTTGATTCCCTCAGTTTTCCGATAACCAATTCCGCTGAGTAGGCCAAGGGTGTTTTTCCTAATGGTTTAATGTTTCCCAAAGCTGTATTGACCTGAGACTTGGAACCTTGCTGAGTAGCCACTACAAATTCCACATCGCGGCAATCGGTCTTGTTTCGATGTCCATAGGCTACCAAACCAATGGCTTGCTGATCCGGAAGCTCTTCGATCGTTTCACTTAATACCTGCGATGCAATCTCCATTTTGGTTTTACCATCGATTTGGCCCCACATGGAACCGCTGGCATCATAAATAAAAATGATGGGAGAAGGTTGGTCTTGGGCTTTAACTCCAGAAAAAAATAGTGAAGTCAAAAATGTCAAAATCACTACTAAGGCTTTCATTTTTAGCAGGTTTGGTCTAATTAAATTTAACTAAAAATCAGCTCAAAATGATATAGAAAAGCACTTTCTAGAAATGAGGCACTAAATCATAAACAAACAGAACAAAAACATCGATCAACTAAAGCATAAGAGTACTGTAAAAAGAGAAATTAAGTCAAATCGCTTATTTGCCTTTCCATTCCTTCATATATTTCCAGTTTCTGGGCTTGCCTTCTTCCATGTACTCAATAGCTGTTTTTAACCTTTTCTGACGGGTTTTTTCTGTCTTGGCTTCCTCAAGCCATTCGATATAGTCTTTCTGATTACTGTAACTGAATTGCTCAAAAGTATTCAATGCATCGGGAGCAGCTTCAAGGGCAACTTTTAAGTCCTCAGGAATGCTCAGGTCCTTCTTCGTCTTAGAGGGCTTTTTGGGTAGTTTGACCCCTTCTTCATTTAAGGTGATGGCTTCATGCAAGTAATCCAGCATCTTTTCATCTGAGGGCAAGTCCTCCATACTCGTGATCTTTCCCAAATGTCCCATCGCTGTCTCTCCCACAGCATTCTCCTTCAAAACAGGATCTTTCATCAAGGTCCCTTTCCAAAACAGAAAGGCACAGTGTGCCTTGAAGCTGGCCATGCAGCATAGGATTTCATCTCGATACATAAAGTGGGGCATGCCCCATTTGATGGTTTCCTCTATTTCCGGGCAAGCTTGATGCACCAAGGCCCTTAAATGTCTTAAAATAGGTTCAGCAAAAGGCTGCGCCTTGGTGATATAACTATCAATCCTTGGATCATGTGAGGGATGAAAGTCCACTGTTTTCTTACTGGCCATTTTCAGGAGTATTTTTTCAGATGAAATTTATTAAAATTTCAGGTTTCATGCTCCATTGCAATTTAAAAGTCTTCTAAACCTATTGAAAAAAGCCTATTCAACATCCTTTGTTTTATTTTTCTGGTTTAAATCCATATCGGCATAAAAGCCCAAATCTCTTTGCCGAAGAATTTTGGTCCAAAAAGCAATCTGACCTGTATGGTATGAAAAATGCTCCACAGCATGAATGATATTTCCCACTCCGGTATAACTAAAACCTTGAACACTATACTTTGTTTCCATTCCTTCCTGGTCTAGCTTGTCAATTGTGGAGCAGGCATCATTGATGGTATTGGTCAGCTTCTCTATCAGTTCCTCCTTACTATAACCTCCAGAAGCGGAAAATTCCTGATCGCGGTCTCTGAGGTCTTCCTGCTGCCCTAAAGAGGAGATGATGTATTGTGTGACATTGCCACATAGATGCAAAACCAGATTACCCATGCTATTGGAAGCATCGTTCGGTCTGTGCCAGATCTCTTCCTCGGACAACCACTCCAAACAACTATTGATTTTTGCGCTGTTTTCCTTTAACCTAAATGTAGCGTGCTTTTTTATTTCTGTAACGATAGGATGCTCGTTCATGATTAGTGTATTTGCTTGATGAGAAATTAAAATATAGTTAAGATAAGTCTGGGATTGATTGAGCTTCATCCCGTGCCAATAAAAACTGAATGAGATCATTGGGCTTTTGGGTTCCTATCAAGAATTTCTTTCCACTCTTCAGCTGAATAGCCAGTCCCTTGCTTCCTTTGATATTATAAACGGTACCATACCGGGTAAATAGTCGGATTCCCCAGCCCACAAAACCATAGTCAACCACTTCCGCTTTATCCACTTCTGCCCATTGGACAATCTTCCTCTTGAAAGGGAAGAAGAACATTTCTATTTGATGCGCATTGATATGGGTGCGAAGACGGATAATCATAAAGAGCATATCCACAGCCAGTATCAATAAAAAGCTCATAAACAGCCCACCACTGGACATGGGTTCATCTCCAAAAGGCTGTTCCAAAACATACTGCTGATACATCCCATAAACAGGCACCAAGGTCACTGCAGCCAACATCACCCAAACCCACCACTGATCGAAGCGCTGGCTTTCTTTGAAAATTCGATATTGATACTTTAGGGCCATAATGATCCTTTTTCTTATACAAACGGCTAAGCCGAATAGGAGTTGTTAAAGCACGTTACTGGCCGTTCCTTTCTTGCCTTTCGTTCGGAAAAATTGAATCCGTAGTAATTCTTAAATAAGTCTAGAATGAAAAATACGGTGTTAAATTCATAGGTACATACTCAGATAGGGCAATAGTTTTAAACTCATAATGACTTACGCAGAACGCTACTGTATGAAATCTGGTTGATTAAAAACACAAAAGTTTCGATTTACCACCAAGTCAATACTTTGGATTGAAGTGCTATCAGCGAAAAACCAAGGCCTCGTAACCCATGATTTAGGCAAAATGTTATGCTCCTTTAATCAAAAGAATTCCTCGAGGTTCTACCTCGGAGTAATTTATTATGCTGACAAGCTCAATTCCTCAATTAGCATCCAGCGTTTGGTACCATAAATTCTTTCGAAAATTATTTCTGCTTCTTGTCCGCATAACGGCCTACAAAAATACTCAAGTCTTTATTAAGCCTTAATGAGTGTTTTATTGAAGATAGTCATCTCTATAGTATTGAATCAGTCTATTTTCTCTGCATCCAGATAGTGTTTGAATTGAATATTGGATTAAAAGTGATAATAGTATAACACAGATTGCTTTAGAGTTTAGTTGTAAAGTTGAATAACTCCTTCATTCCAAAAATTGGGCTTTTATAAATGCAGAATCTGATTCACTAAGAATGTAAATGATAAAGGGAGGTTCACTAGAAAATTCTCCCATCGATAGTTGAGTAGATTGCCCTTATCTACCAAAATGAATTCTTGGTTTATTAGGTTGTTGTTGATGTATAGAAGAATAAACTTAATTGGCTCTAATTTGATACTCAAGTTCAATTGTTCATTCTGCAAACCTTTCGAGTTACAACTAACAAAGCAGTCAGATTTTTCACCATAGTAGAGCTTCCTAAGAAGAACTGAACTTTAAATTCGCTACTTTCCTGCCCTACGAGACGCGTCCACTACTTGCGAATAGGTGTTGTTATGCCTTTGCCCTTCTTTCATTTATACAATTTTTATAACATCCACCAAGGTCTTATTTAAATGGTCAAAATCTCCGTCGGTAGTCATTAGTGGAATGTCAAGTGAATATGCAGTTGCTGCTATCCAAAGGTCATTTTTTCCCATCTTTTTAGCCGATCCTGTGAGAAGGTTTCCGCTTTTATCTTTTGTTTTTCCTTTGGAAAATGCGTCTATTTCGGTATATGAATCCATCAGTAATTGGTCAGCATTAGAAATGTCGATGTATGTTATTTCTTCAAGTAATATATTCAGCTTTTCAATTTTAGCCTTTCCCCAATTATTTTGACCTATGAAGGATTCCAATTCTGCCTTGGTAACGACAGAAACAATGATATTGGCTGCTTCATCATACTCTTCAAGTTCTTCAAGGCATTTTTTCCCTGTAATTGTATCTCTAACTATATGAATAAATACACAGGTGTCAATAACAATATTTTTCATCTGTGAATTTCTTTAAGCATTTCTTGAAATTGTTCATCAGTGATTTCGTCTTTCAACAAGCCCGAAATACTTCTTAGTGCTGAAAGTGAACTTGACTTTTTAGTTTGTTTGGCTTGAAATAGTATTTGTTGGTGAGCTGTCATTGCCGTTGGCTTTTTCGAGAAAAACTTGTCTTTTGTGCCTGGCTCACTGTATTCCTGAATTTCTACAAAACTCAACTGTCCATTTGGTTTGTAATGTGCCATTCCCGAAATGGTTACTTCCTTGCCCATAAAGCTAACGATGTTCTCAACGATGGTTTTATCTGTGGCAAACACGTTTACAAAACCTTGTTCTGTCTGTAAACCAAGCTTTCCTTTAGAAACCTTCATTTCATCCAATTGACCGTTTACAATTACCTTATTAGGCTCAGGTATCTTGTCTTCCAATAACCCAATTTTCTGAAAATCACCTTTTGTCAACCGAACTTCTGCAATCGTTCCACGATTTGCCATATAAAATATTTCGTTATCACTGATGAAGTTTTTCTTGAAACTCAACAATGATTTCAAGAGTGGTTTGTCCAAGTCAGCATCTTCACTTTCATCATTCAGAGCTGTTTGAAATGAATGTATCACCAATGCCATTGGGGTTAAGTGTAGGACTTCTTCGCTTGGTTTGAATATTTCTAATTGAAGCCCCTTAATTGTTTCTGAAAAATTGGTGCAATCAATGGTTAGATAAGTGCCGTCTTGTCCACTTCCAGTAATGCTCTGCAATCGCATAGCCAAAGCCCTTTTCAGATTTTTGTCAGGATTTATATCACTAAATCCCCTTAACTTATACATCAATGCCTTGGTAGCAATGTCTTTGGTAGATTTCGTCAGTAGGTTTAATCTGTCAAACTCCAATAACCCATTGTCTTCGTCTTCACCCAATATCCTTATATCGTAATTCATTATAATTGTCTGTTATTAATTGAAAAATCTCCCTTCGCAAAGTTATTATTTCTGCCCTTTTATTTTAGGTTGTGTCGTCTTTTAGAGTGAAGAATGGCACACCCACAACTTCTTTGGTCTACTTTATAATATTTAAGAAACTGTATCAATCGATAACTTAGCGGTCAAACAGGTAAATTCACTTTAGTTTTTAAAACTTTTTACAAAAGCCCAATGACAAAGACCAGGTATCATAGCCCTTTTTAAAATCAAACATCAAGGCAGGAACAAACTCCCAGTTGTTCTGCATTTCTATGGCATATTCTGTTCCCAACCTGAAAATCGCCAAGTTCTCGTGCTTTTCAAATTCTGCACCTCCACCAGCAAAAACCGCCCATTTTTCGGTCAGCTCATAATTGGCCACCAAAGCAAAAAGCATGGCCCGCTCTCTTTCCAATTCCTCACTTCTGACAATATAATGGTCCAACTCCCAGTCCCACATCATCCCAATTTCCCAACGTTCATGGATTTTTCTGAAATAATCGAAACCTACTGCTGGCACAAAAAAACCATCTCCCACTTCTATTTCCTCTAACTCAGCGCCTTGAGGAATCCAGGTATAACCCAAAGAAAATAAAACCCTGTTTTTGGTCTCACCTTCTTCTTCCATTTCCTCCTGAGCCATCAAAGGAGCTACAAAAAACAGGGAAAGAATAATCAGTAGGATAGAATTCTTGAATTTCATGAGCTAAAGTATTTTGTAAGTTTTTAAACCTAAGCAACTGACACAAAATACTCAATATCCCGCTAAAAATCAGCCCCTTTAACCCAATCTCCTGAAAGGATCGATAAATTTTGGCAAAAATATATTCTTTATTCGCATTTATGGAGAGGTAAAAAAAAGCTCCCTAATCAAATAACTTAGGGAGCTCTGTCCAGGCTTAACTTATTGGTGATCCCGGTGCTGTAGTTTCATGTGGCATCATTAATCGCAATGCCCCATCTTTATCTTCAGCCATCAATATCATACCTTCAGACTCAACGCCCATCATTTTCCTAGGAGCCAAATTAATCAACATGGTTACTTGTTTACCTATTAATTCTTCAGGATTAAAATGCTCTGCTATTCCACTCAGTACCGTCCTTTTTTCCAAGCCAGTGTCTACTGTCAGCTTTATCAACTTTTTTGACTTCTTCATTTTTTCAGCTTCCAAAACCGTCACAACTCGAAGATCTAGCTTGGTAAAGTCATCAAAAGAAATATTTTCCTTCACTGCAGGCACGGTAGCATTTGCGGCTTCATTTTGCTTCTTTGCTTCCATTAATTTTTGAACTTGAGCATCAACGACTTCATCCTCTACTTTTTCAAATAACAACTCTGCCTTTCCAATCTCTTCTCCCCCTTTCAATAAATTATCAGCTCCTGCATCAGTCCATTTCAAGCCTCTTGTATTTAGCATGCTTGATAATTTTTCCGCGGTATACGGTAAAAACGGCTCACAAACAACCCCTAAATTGGCAGCAATGTTGAGCGCTATATTTAAGATGGTTGCTGTTCTCTCCTTATCTTCTTTTATGGTCTTCCAAGGCTCGGTATCCGCTAAATATTTGTTACCAAGTCTGGCAAAATCCATTACCAAACTCAAGGCTTCTCTGAATCTGTATTTTTCAATGGAAGCGGCAATTTTGTCTGGATATGCTTTCAACTCATCAATCACTTCTTGGTCATAAGGTGACAGATCGCCTCTTTCCGGAATGGATCCATGGAAGTATTTGTGGGTAAGTACGACAGCCCTATTGACAAAATTCCCAAAAATGGCGACCAATTCAGAGTTGTTTCTTCCTTGGAAGTCTTTCCAAGTAAAGTCATTGTCCTTGGTTTCAGGCGCATTTGCTGTTAGGACATACCTTAACACATCTTGCTTGCCGGGGAAGTCTTTCAAATACTCATGCAACCATACCGCCCAATTCCTTGAAGTTGAAATTTTGTCTCCTTCCAAATTCAAAAATTCATTGGCCGGCACATTGTCTGGAAGCACATATTCCCCATGTGTCTTTAATATTGCCGGGAATATGATGCAATGAAAAACAATATTATCCTTTCCTATAAAATGTACCAATTTGGTATCTTGGTCTTTCCAATAGGGCTCCCAGTCCAAGCCTTTTTCCGCCGCCCATTCCTTAGTAGAAGAAATATAGCCAATAGGTGCGTCGAACCACACATATAAAACCTTCCCTTCAGCCCCTTCTACCGGAACAGGAACTCCCCAATCCATGTCACGGGTCATAGAACGTGCCTGAAGGCCATCTCCTGCCTCTAACCACGATCGGCATTGGCCCAATACGTTGTTTTTCCAATCCCCCTTATGGTCAACCAAAATCCACTTCTTCAGGAAATCCGTATACCTGGCCAAATCCAAAAACCAATGTTTGGTTTCTTTCAAAACAGGTGAGTTTCCACTTAACTTTGATTTAGGGTTGATTAGGTCAGTAGGACTCAATGATGTCCCACACTTCTCGCACTGATCTCCATAAGCTTGATCATAGCCACACTTAGGACAAGTTCCTTCTATATACCTATCTGCCAGAAACTGGCCCGCCTCCTCATCATAGTACTGCTCGGTGGATTGCTCCAAAAACTCTCCCTTCTCATAAAGGTCTGTAAAGAAAGATGAAGCTGTCTCATGATGCACTGGTGCACTGGTTCTGGAATAATGGTCAAAACTGATTCCAAACTCCTCAAAACTGGACTTCATGATACCGTGGTATCGATCCACTATTTCTTGTGGAGTCACCCCTTCTTTTTTGGCCTTGATGGTGATCGCTACTCCATGCTCATCAGAGCCACAGATGTAGGCCACATCCTTACCTAATGAACGCAAATAACGCACATAAATATCAGAAGGAATATAACATCCTGCTAAATGCCCAATATGTAAAGGTCCGTTTGCGTAAGGCAAAGCGGAAGTAACTGTATATCTTTTGAAATCTCTTTTGCTCATAGGCTGCAAAGATAGGGAAATTTGATTTTTTTAAGAGAATAAACCCACAACCGATTTTTGGCGAATTTACTTGCTTCGAAAAGTAATTATCCCAAATCAAGAACTAGTGCTTACCTTTTTAGTCGCTGGAGTTTTGTGGGCATCAAATATCTGTGTTTTTATACTTACCAATAAGGTGATGCAAGTCCCCATCAATGCTATCACCGTAAAGGAAACCTGAAGGTTAAAGATTTCGGCAATAAAGCCGATCAGAGGTGGTCCCAACAAAAAACCGAAAAACGAAATAGTGCTGACCAAGGCTAAAGCAATTCCAGGTGAATACATTTTTGAACGACCTGCTATACTGTATGACAAAGGAATCACTGATGCTGTACCAAAACCAACCAGTAAAAACCCGGTTACTGCTGCCCAAAAGGTAGGAACTGCCACTGCAAGGATTAAGCCCAAGCCGATTAACCCACCAGAAATTCTAAGCATCACAATTTTACTCCACCTATTGGCCAGTGTATCCGAAAAAAAACGTCCTGAAGCCATTGCTGCCATAAAAGTCACATACCCCAAAGGCACTAAATCAGCCCCTGCCATAACCACCTTTTTGAGATAAACTCCGCTCCAATCAAACATACATCCCTCGCACATCATCCCAAAAAATCCTACCAAACCCACTCTTAACAGAATCGCATCAGGCTTTTTCAGCACCAGCCCTCCACCGCTACCTTTTTTTTCTTCTTTGAAAAGTAATCGGTAAGCTGATAGAAGAATCAAGATCATGATCCCAGCCACTACCCAATAGTGCAACTTAGGTTCCCATTTCAATTTAATCATCAATGCACCAATGCCTGCACCGGCAAAACCTGCCAAACTCCATAATCCATGAAAGGAAGCCAGGATGCTTCTTTGATAGCCATCCTCCACCAACAAAGCCTGGGTATTCAAGGAAATATTCATGATGTTTCCCATCATTCCGAAAATAATTACTGCAGCTCCAAGTTGAAAAACACTCATCGTATAGCCTAAGCTCAAAAGCGACACAGCATAAAACATACTCCCCACTATGATAACTGTACGGCTTCCATATTTGTCCACGGCCCAACCTGCCAAAGGCAGCGCGATCAACGATCCCAAGGGCATCCCCAACAACAATGTTCCTAATTGTCCTTCGCTTAAATCAAATAATTGCTGAAAATCAGGGATTCTGGAAGCCCACGATGCAAAGCTCAATCCCGCAAGAAAAAAAAGTCCGCTTAGTGCTATACGCCTCTTTCTTAATAAGTTCATAGGTCTTTACCGATAGGTTTGTCTTACAAAGAAAAGGACTTTTTCAGCAATAAGGCCTATGCTTTTTCAATTAAAAACACAATAAACGATTGCATCAAAGTAGTTTATCTCAACTCTTCAGTATTTTGATTTCAATTTATCTACCGTATCATTAACAAGCATAAAACCCAGCATTATAAGAAAAGTGACTATAGGAGCTATATCACTTCTTAGGGCTATCCAAAAATAGGGTTACTTAACTCAATTTAATTCCTACAATAATACCGATCCTCCAACTGACCTTTTAGCTTTAAAAACTGCTGCCATTTGGGATAACTGGTCACATCATGAACGGCCTGCACTTCATCAAACATCTGCTGGGCCAAATCATATTCTCCCTGCCTAAAGGCCCGGAAGGCATGCTTCAACAATTGCATGGCCCTTGCCATTTTCAATTCTTTTTCTATCTGTTCTGCGGCCAGCCGCTGGCGGCTAAAGTCCAAACTATCCGGGCTCACTTTGACACTTTGAACTCCTATGGGGGACTTCAGTACCAAACCTTCCAAGTTGGTGCACCGACTTAAGGCCACATAGGCCTGTCCAGCTTCAAATGACCTGCTGATGTCCAAAATGGCCCTTTCAAAAGTAAGCCCCTGGCTTTTGTGAACGGTAATGGCCCAAGCCAATTTAAGTGGAAACTGGGTAAACGTTCCAATAATTTTAGCCTCCAAATGTTCTTCTGCCTCGTTATAGACAAACTCCACATTTTCCCAAGTTTCCCTGCGAACCTCATAGATAAAACCCCGACGGTCCTCCACTTCAATCAGGTCATTTTCCATTTTGGAAACTTTTCCGATCATTCCATTATAATATCTCCCTTCGGCATTGTTCCGCATAAAGATCACTTGCGCCCCCAACTTCAAAGTCAGGTCGATCGGATCAAAAGGAGCCAAATTCAGTGGAAAATCATCCTTGATTTCGGCAGGGTAAGTGCGTGGCTCCTTTTTCAGCTCTGCCAGTTTCTGCTTATTGATTTCGGATATAGTGGCATTGTGTGTGCCAATAAGGATATACTCCTGATCCAATAACTCAAACTGGTATTTACTGGCTGTGGCATTTAGAATCCTTAAATCTTCCTCTGAGTGGTCACTTTCTCGGATCCTGTTGAGTATATCCTTAAACTGCTCATCCTTTTGCCTGTAGATTTTTTGCAATTCAATATGAATCGGCTGAAGGGCTTTAAAAGCATGCGAAGAAAAGAAAAACCTCGACTGATAATGGGGCGCCAAATGTTCCCAATCCGTGCTTCTCACTACTGGAGGCAATTGGAAAGGATCACCGATAAAGATCATCTGCACCCCTCCAAAGGGTAAATGCATCTTCTTTCTGTACACCCTCAATAATTGATCGATCACGTCCAAAATCTCCACCCGCACCATAGAAACCTCGTCAATCACCAAAATATCCATGCGGTTCAAAAGGTCTCGGTGTTTTTTGCGGTACTGAAACTGCTCAAAGATGGACATGCCTTTTTCCTTGGCCTTCGGCTGCAAACGAGGGTCGCCAGGCAAAAATATTTGCCGCGGATCGATCTTAAAAAACGAATGGATGGTTTTTCCCTTGGCATTGATGGCCGCCACTCCAGTAGGTGCGACCACTGCCATATTTTTGTCCCGGTTAAGCTTCCTTAGGGTATGAAGAAAGGTAGTTTTGCCTGTTCCTGCTTTTCCTGTAAGAAACAAAGACCTCTCAGAAAACAAAGCCACCTCCAAAGCATGGATAAATGCCTCGTTGCTGGTGTCGAGTCCTTGGGATGAAAATTCTTGGTATAAATAGTCCTTGATGGAAAAAGCCATAGGCAAATGTACTATTTTTTATCAGCTGAAGGCACCTGCCTACTAGCCAAACTAAATTAAGCGCTTTTTCCAATAGCCCATTTTGAAATAGACAAAGGCAACTGTGGCAGAAATCCAGTTGGAGATAGGGAAGGCCCAATAAATTCCTTCATGCGCTAAACTCGTATGATAGGCCAAGTAATATCCCAAGGGAAACCTGATGATCCAAAGGTTCAAAAAAGAGATAAACATGGACGCTTTCGTAAAACCAGCTCCATTAAAGGTGCCATTGATCACTTGCTGTACCCCCAAAAAACCAAAACTAGGCCCCATAATTTTGATAAACAAAGCCCCATCATGAATTACCTGTGGTTCATTGGGCACAAAAAAACGAACCAGGTTTTCGGCAAAAACAAAGAGCAAAGCTCCTATTCCCGTCAAACCAAAAAAAGCAATCTTAGTACTTAAGAACCCAGTCTTCTCAGCTCTTTTGGTCTTGCGGGCACCGATATTCTGCCCCACCAAAGTGGTGGTCGCAATGGCCAAACCCAAAGCAGGAATAATCACAAAACTCAAAATCCTCGCCCCAATACCATAGGCTGCCACTACTTCACTGCCAAAACTGGTTACCAAAACCACCATCATGGTCATGCCTAAAGCCCGGGCAGACTGTTCCATACTGGAGGGCAAACCTAACTGAAAGAGCTTCTTGGTCCATGGCCAATCAAATTTCATTTCTGAAAAATGAATTCTAATCCCATGTTTTCCCTTCCAAAGAATATACATTCCGGCCACCGCGGACAAACCCTGTGTGATTACACTGGCCACAGCAGCTCCTGACACCCCAAATCCAGGAACAGGTCCAAAACCATAAATAAATAGGGGATCCAAAATCAAATTCAAAAAGACCGTCACCAGAATCACATAGACAGGCAACAGGACATTACCAATGCCACGCATCAAAGACTGGAAGACAAAAAACATAAAGAGAAAGACAAAGCCCAATGCGGACACTTTAAAGTAGGATACCGAATCTGACAGCACCTCTGGCCCAGCACCAATCAATCTCATCAATGGACCTGCAGAGAAATAACCAATCAACGCCAAAAATACAGACACCACAAATACCACAATCACTGTCTGTGAGGAAGCATAATTTACTTTAGATTGGTCATTGGCTCCCTTATGCTGGGACACAAAGACAGTCCCGGCCAAAGTCAACCCAGCCCCTAATGAAAGGATCAAAAATAGGATGGGAAAACTGATACTCACCGCTGCCACAGCATTGGCACCAAGACGCCCCAGCCAGAAGGTATCAATCAACTGATAGGCGGTCTGCAATACATTGGCCAAAATAATCGGAATAGCCAATTGTGTCAATGCGGTAATGATCTTTCCCTCGGTGTATGTTTTCTCTTTTGATGCCCCCATAAAAATCAATTGATTCAAAGATAAACATTCACATAGAAATAAAAGTCCGAGCCTGATCAATACTTTACTATTTCCTTTTCACCGATAAAAGAATTCTAGAAAACAACTACCATCCTCCTGTAAAAAAAACACTGTTCATTTATAATTTACAACACTTCATAACTATTTTATATCAACTTAACATCAATTAACCTTATCATCGCTCGCAATAGGTGGAGTCAAAAAACTTTGATAAATTAGGAAGAGTATTTTTTAATAGAGAGCGTGATTGAGTACCTTCGTGGTTCGGAAAAAAATAAAAATTATATAGCTATATGGAAATTACTGGTAAAATCATTCAAGTCCTTCCAGAACAATCTGGAAACGGAAGAAACGGAACTTGGAGAAAAAGAGACTATGTCCTAGAAACAGAAGGACAGTATCCTAAAAAAGTTTGCATGACAGTTTGGGGAGATAAGATCGATCAATTCAACATGCAGCAGGGTGATGCGGTAAAGGCCGGAATCGAGATTGAAAGTCGCGAATTTAACAGTCGATGGTACACAGATGTGAAAGTTTGGAGAGTGGACAAGCAAGGAGACAGCCCAGCTGGTGGACAGGCAAGTGCAGGCTCACCGGAAGTCACTACTTTCAATGATGACAGTGGAGAAGATATTTTGCCTTTCTAATAGGTAGAGATTTCTCAAAAAGACTATATTTAAGCGATCATATGATCGCTTTTTTTTTGAGTATAAAACAGAAATAACCTATGTGGGACGATTTTGAAGACGATGACAACTGGGACAGCGGAGATGAAGAAGATTTTAGAAAAGAACAGGATCGGATCAGGAAACATCCTTTGATGCAAAAGGCCGATGACATCATGCACCTCACCGAAGCTTTGGTAGGCGCACTTGATGAAACCGCCAAAGAGATGTATGGAACTTTTATGTTGGAAGATGCCACCGTTATCTGTGGGAAGTTTGCTGGTGCAGAAGGAGTAGATGATTTTATCCTGAAAATGGAAAATGCCGTCTTTATGAAAGTACATGCCAGACACCTTAACTCCATGACCTACTCTGTGGCCATGGTGGACACTCATGCCGAGGAACACCTGCAATTGCTTCGGGATGCCATCAGTGATTTTCAAGGACTATTTGTGCAGTGGGTCAAAGGTTTTGATCCTTCCAATAAATATGATGATGGCTGGGGACTGTTTTTAGACTAGTGGCTCAATCCTTAAGCGCTGTTGCTTTCACCGCTCATGATACCTTCCATTGTATAAAACCCCGAGAACAAAAAATGGCTCCCTTTAACCCCAAAGATCACTGGGAAAATATCTATCAGACCAAAAAGCTTCAGGAAGTCAGCTGGTACCAGAAAAAGCCCGAAACTTCCTTGGAATTTATCCAGCAAACAGGCTTGCCCCTTACCGCGAAAATTATCGATGTCGGGGGAGGGGATAGCTTTTTGGTCGACCACTTGCTGAAAATGGGCTATCAGGACATCACGGTTCTCGATATCGCTCATCAGGCCATTGAACGTGCCAAACAAAGATTGGGAGATCAGGCCAAAAAAGTTAAATGGATCGTCAAAGACATAACCAATTTTCAGGTTATTGAAGCCTATGACATTTGGCACGACCGAGCGGCCTTTCACTTCTTAACTGAAGAAATAGATATCCAAGCCTATGTCTACAATGCCAGCAAAAGTCTCAAACGAAATGCTTATATGATGATCGGTACATTCTCAGAAATTGGACCGAAAAAATGTAGCGGCATAGCCATCAAACAATATTCCGCTCAAACACTTACCAAAAGGTTTAAAAACGATTTTGTACCACTGGAAAGTCAGGAAATACAGCATATCACTCCCACGGGGACCATACAACATTTTGTGTTTGGAAGTTTTAGAAAAAAGTAGGGTAAAGTCAGCTCACGGATTTCCCAAATTCAAAACCAAAATAAGCCCCAGCAATCATTAAGCCCAATGCAATAGCTATCAAAAGCAGCAATACTCCCAAAGGCATTTCCCAGTCTTCAGATCCCAACCGAAATTTGATATTCTTTTTAAAATCAATCATAAGGGTAAAAATACAGCACCAATTGGATTATGTTGGAAATGCCAGCATAAAATTTAAATCACCAAGATCAACTTTGAACTTTGGAAAATTATCTTGGCTAAATTCAAGCCCACTTTCTCTAATTTCCGGTAATTTCTTTCAACTTTTCAAAAAACTGTATTTTACGCTTGGAATTTATTTCCCAGTCCACCGGAACACTTTGAAAACCTGACTCATAGCCTTCACCATCCCTTCTAAAATCAAAATAACCCCAAGATGCATAACTGGCTATAGATGAAAATAAATTATTGGTTTCTAGGTCATAATCATAATGATCATCTTCATTGAATAGGATAGGTTTGGGGGAGTAGGCTGCTGAAGCCCTTACTCGATCTACTAAATCCGTGATATCCTCTGGGCTTGCTCCATTGCCATGAAGCAACACAAAATCCGAATGCCTGATGATCGTATCTGAGGGTACTTTTTTGCCGCTGTAACTTGTACTTACCAATAGTTGGTTTCTGCTGATCTTTTTCACCCTTTTGATCAGTTCAGTGACGCGATCTGGTTTTAGAATATCATGATCGTAGTGAATGTCACACTCATTGTTTATTTCAATTAACACGTTGCCATACCCTTTTCTTATAATCCAGCGGGTGATATTGTCCACGGCGTTGATCACCGCAGGCTCATCTTTCAAAACTTGATCTTGCCCAAAATAAAAATAGCCGAGAATAACCACCATATTCAATTCATCTGCCCTTTCTAAAATTTTCTCTAGCCTATTTATATATGCTGACCTAAGGTTTCCGAGACTATCGAAAGTAGAGTTTATCCAATCCTTATTGCCATAACCTGTAGGACTTCCCCCTTGTAAATTCAAGGTAAAGGCGAGCAAGCCATGTGATTTCCAGCTGGCCATGGCCTTTACAAATTCACGGGTGTTTCTTTCAGGACTCCACTTTTTGGTATCAGGATAGATAAAATTCCCTCTTGTTTTTGGATTTAAGTCGTCAAAGATCCCTTGCACCATTCTCGCGTTGAACAACAGCCCTTCGATCTTTTGAGAATTCCAATATCTTTCTTTATAGGTAACCTCATTATTGATGTAAAACTGTGCTCCTTTTATGGCAATCATGGTTTTTGGCTTTGGATGATGGTCAAGTAAAAGAAATCCCATCGTAACCATCAATAATCCGATGCAAACGGCCAACCATACAATCTTCTGGTTCATATCCTATTGTTTTAGATCTTTGCCAATAAGCTTAAAAAAACTTTTAATACTTTAGAAGCCCTCTGTTTGCTGATTAAGTTACTGAATTATAAGCACAAACCTTCAAGTAAAATGAAAGAGACACTTCTATACCAGTTGTCATGTCAGTTTTAGTGATGAAAAAAAATTCAGGGTGCACTCGATGGATAAAAACAGGCAACAAAGGTTTTGGTTGGACACTAGTCCCAAGTAAGGTATCAGTCTTTTGCACAAAAAATACTTTCAAGAGAAGAGATCACCAAGGTTAACACGTATGCTTCAATGGCCAAAACTGCCAGTGATGCATACGCGCTTTCCCCAATGGCTCCCTTCTTTATACAATTTTCAGTGATTTAATCAGCTTGTCCTCAAATTCATATTGATAGGTCAAAACAAGTGGACTTCCGGGAAAGGCTCCTGAAACTTCCGCTTTTAAGATCTGGGCTTTTTCCAAATATTCCAGCGGTTTCATCGTAACCTGATATTCTCGATTAGCCTTATCTATCCAGTTCTCTATTTCCTTTTTTCCGTGATATGTTTTTCCTTCATCAAAAACAATGGCTGTTTCAGCAAAACAATCTGCATAAGCTTTGCTATCAAAATTGTCTTGCGCTTTCACTAATTCGTTCACTACATTTGGTAAGTTCATGTTCTTTATTTTTAGATGATTATTAGATGGTCGGGATAGTTCCTCCATCGATTATAAATTCGGTACCTGTCAGATAATTGGCGCTGGGAGAAACCAAAAAGCCAACCAAATCAGCAACTTCCTTGGGTAGTGCAGGCTTGCCGTAAGGGATTCCTCCCAATGCTTCCATCACGTTTTTTGTTGCTTGATCTTTTGTTATGCGGGAGCTTTCTGAAAGTCGCTCAATCATTCTTTCTGCAGATGATGTCATTATCCAACCTGGTGATACGGTCAAAACCCTCACACCTTTTGGTGAAACTTCTTTGGACAAACCTTTGCTGTAGTTGATTAATCCTGCTTTCGCTGCAGCGTAAGGTAGCGTGGAGTCGTGCAAGGGTAACCTTCCTTGGATGGATGCTATATGCACAATCACACCACTTTGCTGTGCCACCATTGATGGTAAAAACCCTCTGTCCAAACGGACCGGTGCAAGTAGATTGGTCTGAAGAGATTGTTCCCAGTCTTCATCTGTCAGTACAGCAAATCCACCACCGGTGGTTTCAGAACCGCCCAGGTTATTTACTAAAATGTCCAGCCTTCCATATTTGGACAATACTTCTTCGACTACTTTTTTTGTACCTGTAGCTGTGCTTAAATCTGCAGATATAAAATGTGTCATTTGACCGCGTTGCTTAGGTGGATTTCTTGCCGTGATGATAACACTGGCTCCTGCTTCGGATAGCCTTGCCGCAATCGCTTCTCCTGTTCCTTTTGTACCTCCTGTTACCAGAGCTATCTTGCCTGTTAAATCCTTATTGAAATTAATTTCTTGTTCCATCCTTTAAATCATTTCATACAAATTTCAAACTTATGTACAGCCCACACAAGTACGGAAATACGATTCACGTAGGGATAAATTTTTCCCCTATTGACCTTTTTGGAACATAGTTTTATTTTTGGTCTATGTATGAAAGAAAAATTCTGCCCAATCTAAATTGTGGTTTGGACCTCATAGGTGAGGTACTGTATGGCAAGTGGAAAATCCGATTGCTGTGGTTTATCAATGAAGGGCATAAGCGCCCAAGTGAATTGCAACGCAAAATTCCGGATGCCACCAGACGTGTGCTGAATATCCAACTCAAAGAGTTGGAAGAACACGAATTGGTAATCAGAAAAATCTATCCTGTAGTCCCTCCAAAAGTGGAGTACAGCTTAACTGAATTTGGTAAAACATTGGTTCCCGTGATTACGGCGCTGGGAAATTGGGGAGATGAAAATGAGGAGCGTCTGCGAAAAGTCATTTTACAACGCCTAAATCCTGAAAATCATTAGTTGAAGGACAAAAAGCTACCTATATGCCAACACCAATAAAAAACTGATATTGACCGCTTCGGTCTTCAGACTATAGTTCTACCTGGCAATTAGACAGGCTTCTGACCACTTGAACAAAGGATGCATGGTTACTGGCATCATAGCGGATAATCAGAAAGGTATTAATCAAATGTTTTCCCATTAAATGTACACACCCCACCTTAAGCCGCTCCAAAAAATAAGTTTTCTTTTATGTATACCCGCAATGGCACCAGTATTGATCAACAGTATATCCAAATGTTCGTTTTGGTTAAGCTATTGATTACTCCGGTCTTCAAGCCCCTAACCGGTTTAACAAAGTTAAAGGTTACTGGAACCATTGCGGATAACCCGATTGATTTTAAATCAATCTTTTAAAATATAAGTTGTTTTATAGTCTTCAAGACCAGATTTTAGACAACCAAACTCAATTAGTATCTCTTGCAATTATCTCAATAATTAAACGGGCCTAAAAGGAAAGTAAATGCCCAGGCTTGGTCGTCATTTTACCAAGTGGTGGGGCAAACTGAGTCAGCTTAATATCTTTCACGGCATATTTATACTCTTCTATTGTTGGTATTCTTCCGAGAATAGCAGACAGTACTACAACTGGAGTTGAAGCCAATAAAGATTCTCCTTTCTTACGTTCAGAATCTGCTACAACCCGCCCTTGAAATAAGCGAGTGGAAGTAGCCATAACCGTATCTCCTTTTTCTGCTTTTTCTTGGTTACCCATGCAAAGGTTGCACCCAGGACGCTCCAAATACAATATATTTTCGTATTCTGTACGAGCAGTAGTTTTTGGATCGGTATCATTAAACTCAAAACCGGAGTATTTCTCCAATATTTCCCAATCACCTTCTTCTTTTAGCTCCTCAATGATATTATAGGTTGGAGCGGCTACTACAAGTGGTGCCTTGAATTCTACTTTACCGTATAATTCTTCCAAGTTTTTCAACATTTTGGCTACGATCTTAATATCCCCTTTGTGAACCATACAAGAGCCAACAAAACCAAGATCGACAATTTTATCACCACCATAGTAAGATAATTCCCGAATAGTGTCGTGAGTGTATCGCCTGGAAACATCTTCATTATTTACATCCGGGTCAGCAATCATCGGTTCATCAATGATATCTAAGTCAACCTCAAATTCTGCATAATATTTAGCATTTTCGTCGGGAGCCAACGGTGGTTTTTCGCCAGACTTAATCTCATCAATCCTTTTATTTGCTTTGTCTATAAGACTTTGAAGCACCTGCTTTTCATTGTCCATGCCTTTTTCAATCATTATTTTGATTCGGCTCTTGGCTATTTCTAAAGACTGAATAAGCGTATCAGGTTGTGAAATACAAATAGATGCTTTTGCTTTCATTTCGGCCGTCCAATCCGTAAAGGTAAATGCCTGGTCTGCAAGCAGGGTACCAATATGTACTTCTATAATTCTACCTTGAAATACATTTTCCCCCTTAAAATGCTTGAGCATCTGTGCCTGTGTGGCGTGAACTACATCACGGAAATCCATGGAGTCTGCCATTTTTCCCTTAAAAGTTACTTTTACAGATTCCGGAATGGACATGGATGCTTCACCAGTAGCTAAAGCAAGCGCTACCGTACCTGAATCTGCACCAAAAGCTACTCCTTTTGACATTCTTGTATGGGAATCACCTCCAATGATAATCGCCCAATCATCAATAGTAATATCGTTAAGTACTTTATGGATTACATCAGTTAATGGATGATAAACTTCTTTAGGATCACGACCGGTAATTAATCCAAAGTCGTTCATAAATTTCATTAATCTGGGGGTATTCGCTTGTGCTTTCAAATCCCAGACAGAGGCCGTATGGCAACCTGATTGATATCCGGCATCAACAATTGGTGAAATTACCGTAGCGGCCATCATCTCTAACTCCTGTGAAGTCATCAATCCTGTCGTATCTTGCGAACCTACAATATTTACATTGACCCGAACGTAGGATCCTGCGTGTAGAGTTGCTCCGGAAGTACCAACTGCATTTTTGTTAAATATTTTTTCTACAGCTGTAAGTCCCTGACCTTTATGCGTAACCTCTTTGGAAGGAGCATAAACAGGAGGCACATCGATTCCTAATGTATTGGCTGCAAAAGTTTGTAGCTTTTTACCGAAAACAACGGCATAAGATCCTTTGGCTCTTATGAACTCCATTTTCTGAGGAGTTAGGGCAGAAGCTATATCAATCAGCTCTTCGCCCTCACTATCGTATAGCTTTTTGGTTTTTGTATTAATTGTAAGAACGGTTCCCGTATCAACAGAATAGGTTTGTTTTAATATAGGGTCACCATTTTCATCCACGATCAGGTTACCCTCATCATCAACCTGTTTTACCCAGTTTTTCAAATCTAAACCAATACCACCTGTAACGCCAACAGTAGTTAAGAAAATAGGGGATATGCCATTTGTTCCTGCAACAATAGGAGCAATATTGATATATGGAACGTAAGGGCTTGCTTGTTTTCCAATCCACAGGGCAACATTGTTTACCCCAGACATTCTTGAAGAGCCTACACCCATTGTGCCTTTTTCGGCCAATAGCATTACTCTTTTATCAGGGTGGGCTTCTTTTAATTCCAGTAGTTCCTTTTGCCTTACTTCATCAAATTCAAACATACATTGACCATGCAGCTCTCTGTCTGCTCTTGAATGCGCTTCTTTACCTGGTGAGAGCAAATCGGTAGAAATATCGCCCACTCCGGCTACAAAGGTTACTACTTTTATTTCTTCCTCTACTTCGGGTAATTGGGTGAAAAATTCTGCTTTGGCGTAGCTTTCCAACAGCTCTTTCGCAATTGGGCTGCCCTTTTTGAATGCATTTTCTAAGCGCTCCATATCAGCCTCGTACAAGAAAACTTGCGTTTTCAAAACATTTGCGGCTTCTTCAGCTATAACCTGATCCGTGCCTAAGGCCAAATCCAATAACACATCTATGGAAGGCCCTCCTTTCATGTGCGATAATTGTTCGAAAGCAAAGGAAGGTGATATTTCTTTTACAACTGATTTACCGAGAATGATCTCTTTTAAAAACTGAGCCTTTACACTTGCAGCACTTGTAGTACCGGGCAACACATTATAAATAAAGAAATTAAGGGAATCCTTTCTATGCTCGTGATTTTCATCTTTGATTTGTTCAATGATTTCACTGAGCAATTCGGCTCCATCAATAGGTAAAGGGTGAAGCCCTTGGGCTTCTCTATCAACAATCTGTTTTAAATATTCGCTATATGTACTCATGTTTTTATCTTTTCTAGAAGAACTCATTTTAAAAAATAAAGCAGTGAAAATACGAACTTTACCCCAGTTTTAGAAAATCTTTAGCAGATCTTTTTTCAGAAGCAATAATCTTTGAAGTATGCGCTGAGCCAAAACGCCGTGTTCATTTTTAAATTTGTATATCCGCAATTCTACCAGTAAAGATTAAAAGCGAGTAGAAAATACCCTTTTGATTAAAGTATCAACTGCTTTGGTCTTCAGATCTATCTGGCAGTTAGACAGGCTTCCGACCACTTGAGCAATGGATGTATGGTTACTGGCATCAAAGCGGATAATCAGATTTTTAAACTGATCATTCATAAAAGCCATATGTAATTTCATGAGCTTCCATAAAATTGATATTCTACGAACTAAATCAACCATAAGGCGGTGCTGTTAAAAGCACTGAACTTTTGTAAACCATCTTGGCTATAAAGCGTACAGGTTAACTTTGTTTTTTGCTTTTGTGTCTTTTCAGAATTTTCACAATTCTGTTGTTGATGATTTCTGACAAGTTCCAATTGTACAGTTTAGGATCAGTGGTACTATAGAACTCGACAATAACCGCATCAAGGTCTTTGTGGTATGCTGCAAAACTTTGGTATCCCGGAACCCAACCTGCATGTTTATACTCATAAATGGAAGCATATATTTCCTGTTCTCCCTGTTCAAACAATGATCCATCATTCAATGCTCTCAGAAAAGTGCCTACATCTTCTGCTGTCGCCAACATGCCATAGTCGTCTCCTTTTAAATCAAAGGGATGGCCTACATGATAGCCACTCATCACACTGTCCATATTCACTTCACTGAGTGAACCATAAGTATGGTTTAGGTTTAGCGGGGCTAGAATTCTTTCCTGAACGAACTGAAAGTGACCATAACCCAGCACATCATCCATTATCTTACCAATGAGAAGATAATTGGTATTACAATATTCATAGTCTTCTCCGGGTTCAAAGTTGGCTGGCTTGTCCAGGATCAATGCAAGACTTCCCTCATAAGTCTCCGTTGGTGCAGCCCAAAAGTTGGGAACATCTGTAAAATTGGGAATGCCACTTCTATGCTGTATCATCAACCTCAAAGTGATTTTGTCAGCGTTTTCGATTCTTCCCTTAAGATTAGGCAAATAATCGGCGATGGTTTTATCTAGAGAAAGCCGCCCATCACTGACCAATTTGGTAACCGCCACGGCATCATATAGCTTGCTAATGCTGGCAATTTTAAATAATGCCTTTGGATTGGCAGGGATCTTGGATTCTCGATTATGCCAACCAGAAGCAAAGTACTGAGGGGGTTTACCCGTTTGGTCCACATAAACAATCATTCCTTCAAACCCATGGCCGATAGCTTCTTCTACCTGTTCCTGAACAGTATCAGGCAGTGGAAGTATCCACGCCTTGACCAAGAGCCATGGAACAAAGAATAAGGACGCTATGGACGCCATAATAAATATCATCCGCAGGAATAGCTTTGTTTTTTTCTTTGTCATGATACAGGAATGTGGTTTTCTCAATTGTAAAAGTGGTCTCGCATAACCGCTTGTTACAAGATTAAAGATAGTAATTTTGGGTTTAGGGCTAATCTTGGCAATAGCGAGTGGATATGGGGACAGCAGAGCTTAGGGGGACACTTCACTCCAAAACCAAAACAACCGTCCATAAAGCAGTATCAAAGTAAAAAAACAAAGCTCCGAAAAAACCATCAACAAACCACGAAAAATAAAAAAGAAAAAGCTTTTCCCAGAACTAACCCATTTCCAGCAACAATTCGTTCCGCACTGCATTCAGGTTTGCCTGACAAAGGTTAGGCCTGCCTGTCCACTTTGGCAGGGTTGGCAGTTCCAACCGTCAGAATAATTAGTAGTTTAGTTATTACCGTATTTATTTATTTTCTTTTTCTTAATCACTCCTTCATCAAAGTTAGTCGAGTAGGTTATTTCGATTTCGTTGTCGTTAGAACTAATCTCTACTGTTTCAAAGTCAATTGGACCTTCTCCTTCTAATTCCCATTTTCCGTAATTTTTCTCAAGTATCAGTAATTGTCGTTCCTTAATTTCGTATGGGCAGCAAGGTGCCATAAATCCTTGAAACGGAGTCGAGATGATAATTTCGTTTTCCTCAAATTCTTTTTCGTCAGGAATCAACGGAAATAAGACTACTGATAAAACTAATGCCCAAACTATTCCACGAAAAATTAGTCCGAGCATCGACAAAACTCCAATTAATGGGTAAATCGAGAAATAGAGGGTTATTTTCTTAAATGGTTTCAAATAGAAAAAGAAAAGTATCAGTCCACTGATAACCGCTAAAACCTTAATTCCAAACGCTATGTTTCCTCCAAGACTGTATGCTGTCAACGATTTAATAATTGCATTCAAAATCGCTATCGTTAAAGTAGTCAAGTGAAGTTCTATCAATATTTTCCGCAGTCGCATTTTATCTTCTGGTGGCATCTAACGGTATCCTATAACCGTCAGCTGGGTGGAAATTACTTTTCTTCGGTTAAGAACTTATGATAGCAATTCCGAGTGGATTCGGAAGTAGTCGAATCTACTGTAATTGCGGTTATAAATTGTTAAAACGTTTTTTATTAAAATTTTTGATATTCGTTTTTAATCTTGTCATTTAGTTTAATCCACTCCAGATTATCCTTAATTTCTATTATTTCCACGTTTATATCTGATTCAAATTTCGGTGGTGTTTTCGGTTTTTGAGTTGAATAAATTTTCAGAGTGTCATTTTCCATCTTGTAAATTATTCCACCAAATCCGTGAAAAATATATTCAGAGATTGAGTCAGGTTGAAATTCAAGGTCTGACTTTGTCGAAATCACAGAAATTTTGTGGTCAGCAGTCAATCCCCAATTTTTGCTTTTCAGATAAAGAGAGGTTTTTTTATTAGGGAAGTAAATCTGTTCCTTTTCAAATACAGGTTTTCCGATTTCGTCCCAACTTGCTAATTCACGCTCAACTTTCATTCCGAGCCAGAATGACAGTAAAATTAATACAGTCGAAATTATTATTAAAGTTTCTTTTTTCAATTCAGATTTCGGATTTTCCTAAATGTTCTACAACGTTGCTACTGAGCTTTTGGGCGGATTTTACAAACGCTAAACTGTCGGCTGTGACCAAAGATAGCAGAAGAGAAAAAACCACGCGGCAAGCCGTCAGCCCACCTGTCCACTTTGGCAGGCTTGATCGATCCAGCCACACGAATGTTCAGTTTCTATGTATAGTTATTTTTCCTCTAGTAAATTTATTAGAGCTAAGACTCTTTCTTTTACAAATGAAGATTTTTCTCCATATACCATTAATTTATAATCATTCGGTAAAAAGCCAATTTCACCTGATTCTTTCTGGTATTCATCTTGGATATTTCGGAAAAAAATGTCCCGTTCCTTAAGCCATTGTCTCTGTTGCTCCCTTAATTTTTCATAGTTGGTTTTGTTGTTCGATTTAATCAGGTCTTTGTAGACAACGTTCAGCATGCTATCCATTTGGAAATAATAAGCCTTTTCGGTTTCTAACATTCCATTTCCTGTATCAAGTTTTTCTTGATTTACTTTAGTCAAGTTGTCTAATACCATTTTGTAATCATTAGCCTCTTGCACTAAAGCTATTTCATGGTCAGAAATATTATTATTCTTGTCTTTTTTTTCAGTGCTGCAACAAGATGTAAATAGAATCAGGAAAGGTAAAAGTAGTTTTATTTTCATGATTTAGGGAATTATACACAACGGTTTGAATATGTTGCGTTTGGCAATTAAGCGCTATAAACTTCATATTTAGAACTATTTGCCTAATGCAATATATTTTTGTTAGCCAAAGTTTTAATATCTCACTAGGCGAGGCGCCTGTTCTTGAATTTGAGAAACATCTTCTGAAGATATTTTGTATTTTATTATATTACTTGTCTTTCCTGAACTGGACATAATTACAGTTCTAAATGTTCTTTCAAAATCTGGGTTGTAACAATAGTTTATTGCATAATTTCCACTTTTATCTTGATAAATTATATCTTGAGAATGTATCCCACCTTGACTTAAAATAACCTTTGTAAATTTTTCTCCTTCTGCATTTTTAATCTGATAAGTCTCTCTTATGTGTATTAAAGATTCCTCGCAAATATGTCCAGCATCATTTTTAAAAAACTCTACTTTAAGTAGCTTGACATCTAAGTCAGGTGATAATTGGTTGTCACCTAAATAATAGATTGGAATTCCAATAATTAGCAATGACAGTCCAGCCCAAAAAAGTCTTATGCTGTTTTTTCTATCAACTTCAATTTTAAAAGCCTTTGTAATTCCAGATAAACCTAAAAATATTATACCACCTATTGTAATAATGAATGCGAGTGGTTTGTCTAAAAGTGAGTTTATTATTTCTTCCATATTAGTTGATTTAAATTTTGCCTAACATCCAGCTATAAAGAGGTGGGGATTAGAAAGCACTAACCTCTCGTCTCGCACATAGCCACGCCTTGATTTAAAATTAAAACTTGTGGTGGACTTTCCAATCCCCACAACAGTATCCTTACCGATAAAACCCCATTCATTCATAGCATTTGTTGAACGAATCCAGCTAAAGCAGGAAGCCGGCATGATTGTCCGGATCTTCCTAAATTAGCCTTATCGTAAATTTTAAACATTTTAAGCTATGAAAAAAAGCCAGACCATCATTGAAAGGGCCATTGAAAATGTTCCGGGATTTGCCCTTCAGTTCAAAAGGCTAAGAAGTGCTCCTGAAAAAAAGCGAAAAGCCCCTTTCCCCCTTCAGGAAATGCCCATGCTGCAGGACCGGCACACTGCATACGGTGGCACGCTTCGACCAAAGGGGGCCACCAGTCTTTTGGGTGAACAAAATCAGAAAACAACAGTCGGTACACCAAACGGTGTAAGGGGAAACCTATGCCCAAAAACCAAAAAACAGCCCATAAGCTGTTCCAAAGCCCACAAAGCAGGCAAAGAAAAACCTAAACACCACCAAATAGCAGGCAAAAACGCCGCTCAGGTACCGGATTTTTCAAGCTCCAACCTCCAAAAATACAAAAGAGGAAATAGCTTTCCCCATAATTTAACCCATTCACAGCACCACTCGTTCAACACTGCATTCAGACTAGGCTGTTCCAGCCGTCAGAATGCTTAGTTATTGTAGCGCGTTTTTAATTTTTTCTTGTTCGTCAGTGGGTATGTTTTCCCAAGTAATGTTGTTATCCATTTCTAAACTCAAATTCAAACCGATTTTTACTATGTCCTTGATATGGAAGAACCATTTAGATACTGTCCATTCTCTTAAAGGTGTTGACTTAAAACCCTTTTCTTTTTCGTCCCAGTATACACCTGCGGCTTCTCGATAAACATACTGATAAGAAGGGTTTCCTTCTCCTGTTATTTTTAACATCAACTCATTGTTCTCATTAAGGACAATTGTATTTACAGTCTCTGTTTTCATTTTTCAATTCTAATTTCAATCACCTTTTTTGTTGTAGGGCCAAGCATATCCCAAGGACGTTTGTATTTCTGAATCACGTAGTCAATTTCAACAAGTTTATCGACTTGATATAGTTTGTCGTTCCCTTCTCTCGTCCAAGTCGATTTTCCACTTTCATTTTCCATTTCAAATTCTGGCCAGTCATTATGTCCAGACATATACACCTTAGAAATTGTCCCCCTTATTGTCTCTTTTGAAAGTCGACCGTCTTCAGTTGCCCGAAACCATTCTTTAGTGCCAATTAAAAGTCCATTTTCCGTTTTAAGTCCATAATCGGACTTTGGATCACTAGAAACTTCTTGCAATCTTTTAATTGCTTCTTTGTCTTCTTGAAACTTATATGCTGAAATTAATTCGGTCATTCTTCAAATGCGCTACAACGTTTTTGTGTATGGCTTGTTGCGGAAAAATCCGCAGGATTCTTTCCTGCCGTAGACCAAAGATAGTTAATTGCAATGAATTCCGATTAGGAATTCAGCCGCAATGAGCTATACACGGTGTTGAACGAATCCAGCTAAAGCAGGAAGCCGGCATGATTGTCCGGATCTTCCTAAATTAGCCTTATCGTAAATTTTAACATTTTAAGCTATGAAAAAAAAGCCAGACCATCATTGGAAAGGC
>NZ_JACYTQ010000001.1 GCF_014841125.1 Echinicola arenosa | reverse complement strand
TTCCCATCCCGAACAGAGAAGTTAAGCCCTGTCGCGCCGATGGTACTGGGGTTACACCCGGGAGAGTAGGTCGCCGCCCTCACCTATATGCCCCCTGTCCTACAAGGACACGGGGCTTTTTTTGTGACTTATTTTTATTTTACCTTTTTAAGTATATTCTTGACCGTTCTTGCATTTTCTTTTTTATCTGTTGTCTATTTCCTTTAAATTAAATGCATGAATCGAAAAATCGCATTTATAACTGGTGCTACCTCAGGGATTGGAAAAGCCTGTGTCTTATCATTAGCCAAATCTGGTTTTGATATCATTGCTACAGGTAGAAGAGAGGAGAGATTGATAAAATTGAAACAGGAGATTGATCCTTCAGCGAGATATACTTATTTGGTGTTTGACGTCAGAAATAAAAATGATGTAGATACTGCTATTGATAAGTTATCATCTGACTGGAAAAAAATAGATGTTTTAGTCAATAATGCTGGCAATGCCCACGGCTTGGATCCTATTCAGTCAGGGAATACCGATGATTGGGATGCTATGATGGATATAAATGTGAAGGGCCTACTCTATGTATCCAAGAAGATAATGCCGATAATGATCGAGCGAAAGCAGGGACATATTGTAAATATTGGCTCTATCGCAGCCAAGGAGGTGTACCCAAATGGAAACGTTTATTGTGCCTCCAAGCACGCTGTAGATGCGCTAACGAAAGGTATGAGGTTGGATTTAACTAAGTACGGTATTAAAGTAACAGGGATACATCCTGGTTTAGTTGAAACGGAGTTTTCTCTTGTTCGTTTTAAAGGAGATGAAGATAGGGCTAAATCTGTTTATGAGGGATTTGAACCTTTAAAGCCAGAGGATATTGCTGATATTGTTAATTTCTCAATTACTAGGCCTTCGCATGTAGCCATGACCGACATTACTGTTTTAGCAGGTTCGCAAGCTAACAGTAATACCGTTTATAAAAATATAGAATAATGAGGTTTTTTTATTGGTGCATTGTTGGCCTTGTATGTTTGGGATGCAATCAAAATCGCTCAAAAGAAAGGGGTTTAACTTCAAATGGAGATTTGGAGGTTAATAATGATGTTTCTTTAATGGAAATATCGATGGGTAATCCTGAGAAAGACACTATAAGCGAACTAGAAAGAGGACTTATCCAAGCAGGACTCACCAATGTAAAGGTTGCCATACCTGAGGTTTACATAGAGTTAAAGTACAGTACAAAGGACAATTTTTTCGGAAAGGATGTTTATGGTGATTTAAGGAATTGCTATTTGCAACCTGATGTAGTCGCGAAACTTAAAAAAGCTTTAAAGAAGCTCAATCAACAGCATCCGGAGCTTACTTTTTTAATTTATGATGGAGTACGTCCCAATTCCGTGCAGCAAATTCTTTGGGACAGTCTAGATAAACCTGATAGCATAAAGCCGTTATATGTCGCTGATCCCAAAAAGGGAAGTTTACATAATTATGGAGTGGCTGTAGATCTAACATTGGCAGAAAAAAGTACAGGAATACCATTAGACTTAGGTACTCATTACGATTATTTTGGATATCCAGCATATCCTGACAGGGAAAAGCAAATGCTCAAAGAGGGGAAAATAACCAGAGAGCATGTCGCCAACAGAGAAATTTTAAGGAAAGCTATGACTTCTGCGGGATTTGCTGGGATAGGTTCTGAGTGGTGGCATTTTAATGCTTTTAGTCTACAAAAGGCAAAAGAACTCTATGAAATAGTAAAGTAAAGAAATCAATTATATATTCAATAAACTTTAATAATAACCATGAACCTATTTAACCGAATGTCTTTTTTAAAATGTTTGGCATTGATCTGTTTTATCATGACTGCTTCTATTGGTATTCAAGCTCAAGGTCAGTTTAGAGCATTAGTTTTTAGTAAAACCCAAGGTTTTAGACATCAGTCCATTCCAAATGCAGTTAAAGCGATCAAAAACCTGGCAAATGACCGGGTTTTTAGTGTTTATACAACAGAAGATGCTACAGTTTTCACAGATGAGAGCCTCAAAAAGTATGACCTAATTATATTGGCCAGTACAACCGGGAATATCCTAAATGATGAACAAAAAGAAGCTTTTAAGAAGTTTGTACAAAGTGGAAAAGGTGTTGTGGGAATTCACAGTGCCACAGATACAGAGTATGAATGGGAATGGTATACAAAAATGATAGGAGGGCAATTTAAGCACCATCCTGCTCAGCAAACCGTGAAAATAGATGTGGTTGATCAAGACCACCCTTCTACTTATCATTTAGCTAAAAAGTGGCTTTGGACTGATGAGTTGTATGAGTACCAGAACTTTAATGAAGATGTTCATATCCTATTGCAATTGGATGAAAATACATATGATACGGGTGCAAGAAATGGAAAAAAAATGGGCATGGGAGCTGTACATCCGATTGCATGGTGTCATGAATATGATGGAGGAAGGGTTTTCTATACAGGCTTAGGTCATGTGGAATCAGCTTATAAAGATCCTGATTTTTTGAATCACCTCTATGGAGGAATTTGGTGGGCAGCCAAAGGCTATCCATTGAAGTAACTATTATTGACCTTTTCGAAGATCTCCTTTAAGGTTTCAGGGTAAATATCATGTCCTCCTTGATAGGAGATTTTTTCTTTTTGAATTGGAATTTTCTGTAGGATTTCCTCCTGTTCTTTCATTTTTTCCTCTGTGAGAAATGGGTCTTGATTTCCCATAACCATAAAAGTCCTTGTATTTTTAAGGCTTTGATCAAGGTGGTTTAGATCGATATCATGCGCAAAACCTCCTCCCCATAGCACAAGTGTATTAACTTGAACTTCCAATTGGGCAGCCCATCTAGTGGCTGTTGCACTGCCTTGAGAGAAACCTAATATGTTAATAGAAGGCTGTGTAGAAAAGTAGCTTAGGGACTGGTTTAGTATTGCATTAAGGAAATGATGGTTGTTAGCTATTGCTAGCTCTCGTTGGTGTTTAGTCATCCAGTTTGCACCTACCCTTCCGGAAAAATTTTTTAAATAGGAATAGTTTGTAGCTTCAGGAGCAATAAACAATCTATCCGAATTAAAATGGGATGAAAATTTTTTAAGGAAAAAACTGGCTAACTGACCATAACCATGAAGCACAATCCAAAGTTCTTTTTCCAAAGCTGTTATTGGCTGAGAAGTTACATACGAACCAGTCGTTTCATACTTGACTTGGTGATACATTTTTAGCTATTTAGATCATTAAACTTGAAAGGTAGTAGCTTGCTAATGTTAGCCGCTTTTAAAATTTGATCATTGGGCGTGTACATTAATATTTGAATATCTGTCTCAAACTTTACCTCATACTCATTGATGGTTTGTCTACAAAGGCCACAAGGAGAAACGGTAGCGTATTTATCACTTCCCTTTTTTTTGGCAATGATGGCAATCTTTAATGGTTTCAGCTTAGGGAAGTTTGCATGGGCATATCCTAGCAATAGCCGTTCAGCACATATCCCGACAGGAAAGGAAGCGTTCTCTTGGTTATTCGCCGTAAGGATCTCATCATTCTCGAGAAGTATAGCGGCACCGACCATGAAATTAGAGTAGGGAGCGTAAGCGCTATTCATGGCATTTTTTGCTTTATTGACCAGCTCAATTTCCTTTTCATCAAGTTCATGAATGTCCAGAAGGGTTAAGCTTATATTTTGAGTGATTTTTTTACCCATAGTATAGTTTTGACGGATTGATCAACGAATATTTTATAATATAGTGGATTGAAAACTGATTTCTAAATATTAATTTTTTCATCAAAAAATTAATCACCATCTTTCATAAACCCATAAATGCTAATTAGAATGAAGACCATTTTAATAATAGGGGCTGGTAAATCCTCAAAAGTGTTGTTGGATTACCTGCTGGAAGAAGCCTATTCAAAAAGACGTTTTATAATTTTAGCAGACAATGACCTGGCAGAAGCATTCAATAAATTAGAGGGACACCCAAACGGTGAGGCGGTAAGATTAGATGTACAGGATGTCACGCTCAGAAGAACCTTGATTTCAAAGTCTGATGTAGTCATTTCCATGCTTCCAGCTTTTTTACATCCTTTAGTAGCTGAGGATTGTTTGGAATTGGGGAAACACTTTTTTTCTGCTTCTTATGAGTCTTCCCAGATGAAAGAAATGAGTTCTGCGATAAAAGAGAAAGATTTGTTGTTTCTTAATGAATGTGGATTAGATCCCGGAATTGATCATATGTCTGCCATGCAGATAATCGATCGAGAAAAAGAGACTGGAGGGAAGATTGAATTGTTCAAATCATACTGTGGTGGGCTACTGTCACCGGAAAGCGAAAGAGATAATCCTTGGCGCTATAAGTTTACTTGGAACCCTAGGAATGTGGTTTTGGCAGGACATGGAGTTTCCAGGTTTATTCGAAATGGACGCTATAAGTTTATTCCTTACCATATGCTTTTCAGAAGAACAGACTTGATCCAATTTGATGATGTGGGAGATTTTGATGGTTATGCCAATCGTGATTCTTTAAGCTACCGGGCTGTATATGGACTTGAAGATATTCCAACTATTATTCGTGGAACATTGCGACGAGCAGGGTTTTGCAGAAGCTGGGATGTTTTGGTTCAGTTGGGCTTAACGGATGATTCTTTTTCTATGAGTTTGCCAAGAGATTTTACCAAGAGGATGTTTGTCAATGCTTTTTTACCTTATGATATGATGTTTGGTGTAGAAGAAAAATTGAAGCGGATTTTACCTTGGGTCGATGATGAAATCATGAGTAAACTGGAATGGCTGGGGCTTTTTGATGAAGAAGCTTTGCCGCTTTTTGAAGGTAGTCCAGCGACTATTCTTCAACAGATTCTAGAGGATAAATGGCGTATGAAAAAAGAGGATAAGGATATGGTGGTGATGCAACACCAATTTCTGGTCAAATATTACCATGGTAAAGAGAAAAGTATCCATTCTAGTTTAGTAGTAAAGGGGGAAAATAATGTTTACACTGCAATGGCAAAAACTGTGGGACTTCCTTTGGCTGCCGCAGTTGATTTGTTTTTGGATGGTAAAATCAAGTTTAGGGGACTTTGCCTGCCTACATTGAAAGAAATTTATTTACCCGTGCTGGATGTGTTGGAAAGTAAAGGGATTCGTTTTGTCGAGAAAGAAAAACTACTCTAAACTAAAAGATCAAAAGAAAATCTTTCAGAAGATCTTTATACACCTTACTGTATGAAGAATCATTGTTTTTAATGGTGATAAGAGAAGGTATAGGCTTTTGACTTTGTGTAAAGGTAAAGGATTTTACATGTCTCAAGACTTTTGTAGAAGGCCTGTCCCTTAATTCAAAAAAGTCTTTTGGATACAATCCGAAGAAAGCAGCTATCCTTTCTAAATCATCCATTTGTCTTGGTGGTAAAATTACCCAGAATGCCCCCAGGTTTTTATCGAGTAATTTAACAACGCCTTTGATCAGGTCTCCAAATGATAACTCATCATTGTGCAGGGCTTTGTTCCGTTGATCATTTTTGGATTTATTATGATTTGGGAAATAAGGAGGGTTGCTGACAATTAGGGGGAAATTTTTAGCGTTTTTTTTTGAGAATTCTTGAAAGGAAAGGTGATGAATTTCAATTTGATCTTTGAAGGGGCTGTTGTTTTTGTTCTCATTAGCCTGCTCAAAAGTAGGTTGATCAATCTCTAACCCTAAGATTTTTGCTTCTTGGAATCTTTGGGCAAGCATCAAAGAAATGACCCCGGTTCCAGTTCCTATATCAAGTATTTGTGTAGGAAATGCTTCATTTACCAAAGCTCCCAATATCACAGCATCTGTGCTGACTTTCATGGCACAGTTTTCCTGATGAATTGTAAATTGCTTGAATTGGAAGTAAGAATTGGGCATATAGATTTTTAAGCTAATCCTTTTTCATAGATTTCATCTACCAATAGTTTCCCTGACTCAGCAGCCTCGACAGCTAATTGGTCGCAGCGTTCATTCTCGGGATGTCCTGCATGTCCTTTTACCCACTGGAATTGAGGTTTGTATTTATTATGCAACGGAATGTAGCGTTTCCATAAGTCCACATTCTTTTTATCCTTAAATGCTTTTTTCTGCCAGCTCCAAATCCATCCTTTCGTGACTGCATCCACTACATATTTACTGTCCGAATATATTTTTACGGGAATACCGTCTACTTTGATAGCTTCAAGGCCTTTGATAACGGCCAATAGCTCCATGCGGTTGTTGGTGGTAAGTCTAAATCCTTCGGACAGTTCTTTCTCGTGTTGCTTGTATTTCAGGATAGTTCCATAACCTCCGTTGCCAGGGTTGCCTTTGGCTGCACCATCTGTATAAATCAAAATCATGCTCAAAAGTAAAAAAAATGTCAGCCATTTCTAGCCGACATTTGAAATGATAGGATTTTAAATGCTATTATCAGAGCACATCAAACAAATTGGTTTTAAATATTTTGATGGCTATGGAAAGCAAGATGATGCCAAATATTCTTCTCAAAACATCAAGGCCAGTTTTTCCTAATTTTTTCTCCAACCATGTGGTGCTTTTCAAAACTATATAAACTACTACCAGGTTGATCAAAATTCCCACAGCAATATTGGCTTGGGAGAATTCTGCTTTTAGGGTTAAAATGGTAGTCATTGTTCCAGCGCCAGCAATCAATGGGAAGGCAATAGGAACGATGGATGTGCTGGAAGCATCAGCTTCAGGGTCAGGCTTGAATATTTCAATACCCAAGATCATTTCAGCACCTAGTGCAAAAATGATTAGCGCACCAGCAATGGCAAAATCATCCACTCCTATCCCAAAAAGGTTCAGGATGTTTTTTCCCAAAAGGAGAAATAAAACCATCAGGATTCCCGCCACTATGGTAGCTTTCTCAGACTGAATATGCCCTGCTTTTCGGCGTAAGTTGATGATTATAGGAATTGATCCCAAGATATCTATTACCGAAAATAGGATCAATGTAACAGATAAGATTTCTTTGAAGTCAAACATTATTCAAAATTTTTCGCGAAATTAAAATTAAAATTTCGAATAAAATCAATTTTTAAATTAATATTCTTTCAAGAATTTTATAAGCTTTTCAAACTCATCATCAGTGATGGCCGGGAAATTGGCAATTCTAAAGCTGGTGGGCTTTAAAGGCCCATATCCACTGCCCATTTGCATGCCTTCTTTTTCTGCCGCTTTTTTAACAGCACTGATAAAGTCTTCTTTGCCAGAAATACCCATTACCGTTTTACTTCTCGTATTAGGGTTTTGTACCAACATCGTGAGTTTTTCTGATTGGGCAATAGTGTTTTCCAGCACTTTCATTCTTTCCCTGATTATGCCATCTGTTTCTTGAATTTCAGGTCTGTCTTTCAAGTTCCTGTTGAGCAGGTAAATTCCCAATACATTTGGTGTGTAATGCGTTTGGTAATTGGCGGCATTTTCAAGGATAAAACTTAAACTATTGTACCTTCCTGATTCACCTTTGCTATGGCATTTTTCTATGGCCTTAGGAGATACAATCAAGATACCCAAACCTGCTGGCAAACCGAAGCATTTTTGGACTGAAGCATACCAAATGTCAGCAGCTGTAAAATCCAACTCAATACCAGCCATTGAAGAGGTAGTATCGACAGCAATCATTTTATTTGGATATTTTTCACCTATTTCCCTAATCAGCTCATTGCGTACCTCTGTGGCATTTGAAGTTTCGTTTTGTGTGATGGCTATTAGATCAAATTTTTCATCTATTTCTAAGGAAGCGACATCCACTTCAGTTTCTGTATCCAGTTTGATTGAGGCTGTCTCAGGATTTAAGTGCTGGGCAAAGTTTAACCATTTTTTACCGAAGGAGCCTGAATAAATATGAAAACTGGCATTTTCAACAATTGATTGCGCAATGATTTCCCAATTTTCGGTTGCACTTGAGGTGAACAATAATTTGTAATCTTCAGGAACATGAAGTTTCTCTTTGATCAAAGTCTCTGTTTCTTGGTATAAATTCATAAAAACAGCGCTTCTGTGATTGGCACTTAGAATGCCTTGCTCAAATGCATCTTGAAGATAGGTAGATAATTGATCATAAACCTTGGAAGGTCCTGGTGCAAATGTTATCATGGTTTTTAAATTAAAGTTTTAGAGAAAATACCGAAGGCCTAGTTCATACCCTTTAAGCCCTAAACCAGAGATCATGCCAATGCATTCTTTTGAAATGATACTTTTGTGCCTGAACTCTTCCCTTTTATAAATGTTGGAAATATGGATTTCCATAACGGGTGTGGTGACGCCGGCAATGGCATCGGAAAGGGCGATCGAAGTATGGGTATATGCGCCAGCATTCATCAGGATGGCATCATAGCTAAAACCTACTTCATGGATTTTATCTACCAATTCTCCTTCGATATTGCTTTGGTAATAGGATAAATCTATCGAAGAAAATGTTTTTTTTAGCGTCTCAAAGTAATCTTCGAAGGTGTCACTGCCATAAATTTCAGGCTCTCTTTTTCCTAAAAGGTTTAGGTTAGGGCCGTTAATGATAAGTATTTTCAAAATTATAGATGGTTTTTGGCGTTTTGTTCAAAATTTTGACCAAAGTTAAGCATTGGATAGTTGATTTAAATAAAAAAGCTACCCTTTAATTTTATCTTTGGGTAAAACATTGAGTTTATGCCAGACATTTGGGAAATCTATATCAAGCAATTTGAACATTATTTGAAAATAGAACGGTCTTTAAGCAAAAATTCTATTTTGGCTTATCGGCAAGATATGGATAAGCTTTCTGCTTTTCTTAGAGATCATTTTCCTGAACTTAGCCCTCTTCAGGTGAAGTTAGCACATTTGAGGTCTTTTGTGAATGAACTGGCCTCTTTGGGCGTGTCTGAATTTACCCAAGCCAGGGTGATCTCGGGAATAAAGGCCTTTTTTAAATTTTTGACTTATGAAGATAAGATAGAAGAAGATCCATCCATTTTGTTAGAAGCCCCAAAGTTGGGAAGAAAACTTCCGGATACGCTGAGTTATCCTGAAATTATACAGTTACTTGAAGGGATAAAATTAGGGGGCAATGAAGGACATAGGAACCGGGCGATGCTAGAGATTTTGTATAGCAGTGGATTGAGGGTTTCGGAATTGGTAGACCTTAAACTTGGGCAGGTTTATGCAGATATAGGCTTTCTTCGAGTGATTGGTAAGGGAAATAAGGAGCGACTTGTCCCTATTGGAAAGGATGCTTTGAAATATTTGAAGATTTATCTGGAAGAAAAGAGACGCCATCAGAAAATAGAGTCTGGCCATGAGGAATTTGTTTTTTTGAACAGAAGAGGGAAAAAACTTACCCGGGTAATGGTCTTTTTGTTTATAAAAAAACTTGTAGAAGAAGTTGGTATTAAAAAGAAGGTTAGCCCGCATACATTTCGCCATAGTTTTGCTACACACCTTATCGAAGGGGGGGCGGATTTAAGAGCCGTCCAAGAGATGTTGGGCCATGAAAGTATTACCACTACTGAAATCTATACTCACTTGGATCGGGAGTACTTGAGGCAGGTTTTGACAGAATTTCACCCAAGAAAGTAGAATTTGTAATGTGGTTTGAATTAAAAAAGCCAGCTTAAATGAAAGTTAAGCTGGCTTGATGATCCTTAAATCAAGATTATTTACTCATCTAGTTTTGTGTAAGGAATTTTCATTTTCAATTCCCACGTTCCACTATCATTGATCTTAATTCCCCACCTGATATAGGCATGGTTCCTGATTTTACCTGTTTCAGGATCTCTAAATGGAGCCCAAAACTCTTCCCATTGTGCATCTGTTTTTGGGCCTTTATCTGCTTCATAGGCTTCTTTATCCACTACAAAAGCACTCCCTTTGGATAAGTAATACATCAGATAAGTACTGCTTCCAGTGTAGTTTCTGCCATATTGGGGGAATGGAGGAGCCGGTAAGAAAAAAGAAGTTGACTTTTCACCTTCAATGGTCTCTACAGAGTTGTCATGGTAGTTTTGTAGATAAGATGACCCGCTTGGGTAAAATGTGATTTCATCTGTATCCACTGTGTTTCCATAGCTATCTTGAATGATCATATCCACTTGAACAGAGTTAGCTGGTTCGTTACTCACTTTTTGAATGGAGAAATAGGGGTTAGTCCCATCTAAAACGCTTGGGATATTTTCATCATCGGGACCAGTGATCACTCCTGTATGAGCGATTGTATTACCATTATCTGAATCCAACAACAAACGAGATCTCATTTCAGTAGGAAATTCGACAGCATTAAAAGGCTCTAGCTTTATAATTGTAAAGTCTTGAAGAAGTTTTTCTCCTTTGATATTGGAGACCTGAACATCAGCTTTGAACAGACTGTTTTGAACAAACTTTGTAGCTTGGGTAAATGCAAACTCTCCACTGACTGCATTCATTTTGATAGAGGGTTCTTCTGACAATTCAAGTTTGGCTTCTGCCAAGGCCAGGGTAGTATCGGTGTCACCATTAAAGGCCTCTTTCCAAATCCTGATCTCATGTGTTTCAAGAAGCTCATTATTAGGATTGCCATCCAAGTCTGTGAATCCAATAATTTCCCAGTTCAAGGGAGCAGTTGAATTTTCGATAGCTGGGCGTGCAGATACAGTAAAAGACCCTCTAGGAACAGAGATTGTGTCCTGAGTAGCGTGAACATTTTCACTTAAATAGCCTATTTCTGGCGGAGTACAAGAAGACACACCCAAAAACGATACTATTAGTAATTGATATATTGATTTTTTCATTTTCAAATTGTTTATGTGGACCGATGATTTTTTAATTATCATAGTTAAACAGGATGTGGTTTCCCTGTAAAACATGGATCATACCATTTGTCGATACCAAATTTGATGTTCTAACAGTAATGACATCATCATCAATGATGTTATCCCAGTCGTCCCAATCATCACCGTTTTTGTAGGTGAAAAAGACATACTCCGGAAAACTGCTCAACTGGTCTGTATACTCTTCCCTAGGTTCAAGTGAAATTCTTCTTTCTTCTCCATTCAATGCGGTCAAAATATCACCATCTGCACTCATATCATCTCTTGTGATTCTTCCTGGGAAAATATAGCCTCCCATGTACTTTTGAAGTGTATCCACAGGAATGTCATTAACGGTATACTCTGCTTCAGGATCTTCCTGTCTCATTTCGGCCAGTACCTCGTCCACATATTTTTGAATGGAAAGGTTGTTTGGGGCAAAAAGGGTATTTTCCCCATTGACTTCATCGATAAGGTCAGCCCTTTGGATCAATAATGCCAAAGTATCCAATTGTGGATGAGACTGTAAGAAAGTGAAGGTGTCGGATCCCACTTCCCCACTGCTTATGCCTCCATCTACCAAATAGTCATCAGTTATACAGGAAATTAATCCAAATGATACAACTAGGATATAAATATACTTTTTCATTTTTTCTAAGTTTTAAGGTGATTACAAACGGCCTTGCCAATATTCAGTTTGAACGATTGAAGGGTTTCTAATAATTACGCCATTAGACACAGGCCAGAAATAACCATTCTTGGCTTTTCTGTTACTATTCATCCAAGAAACACCTTCAAAGTAATCCATTCTGATGCGGTCGTAAGCAGAATGCGCCTCGGCCACCAACTCAATAGCTCTTTCGTCGAAAATAGCTTTGATCAAGTTGCTTCTATCCTGAACCCCTGTATAAGCTGGTACACCAGCCTGACTCCTTACCAAATCAAGGTCTTGCACAGCTGCTGAATATTGTCCTAGTTTTGTATAGGCTTCAGCTCTAAGCAAGTAGATATCTGCTAATCTAAATATTAAGATATTAGACTCTGAGAATCTAGCATAGGGGTCTTCAGATGCTGGATCATCAGAACTAAAGGAATATTTCAAAGGGAAGGTACTGGCTCCCATATCTTCAAAATCATTGAAGAACAACTCTTTTCGCACATCGGTCTCTCTCTCTGTTTCAGCCATGAATTCATAACCATAGAAGTCTGGGTTTCCAGTAGGAGCTGTTCCGTTGTTGCCGTTTAATATTGGCTGGTTCAAAGTCAAGCCTGTATGGTTACCATCAGCATTATTCATTCTAAAGGACTCGTTGACATCAGCGCTAATATTGATTTCAAATAAACCTGTTTTGGACTGCCCTCTCATCATCCTTTCAAATCCTTCTTGACCTTCAGACACATAGTCAATAAGACTGGTGTTACTGTTGTTGATTACCGAGGTGGCAGCATCAATACTTTGCTGTACTAATTCATTGTCATTATTATTTCTGCTTGCATACCATAGCAATGCGTGTGCTTTAAGTGCTTCAGCACTTGCTTTATTGGCAGTAATGGCCCAATTTCTAGACCCAGGACTGGCATACTCCAATAATCCAATAGACTTTTCAACGGCTTCTAGAATATAGTCTAAGACTTCATTTTCAGGAGATCTTGAAACTTCCACTATGTAGCCATCAGGAGTAATCAATTGATCTGAAGTTTCGATGGACTCATGTACGATTGGAATCTCACCCCAAATTCTGGTCATGTAGAAATAGGATAAGGCCCTTACAAATGCTGCCTCACCGATGATTCTGCTTTTTTCCTGAGGAGTAGTGAATAACTCTTCAGACATGCCTTCTACGTATTGTTCAATGGTAAAAGCCCAGTTAGCAGCTCTAAAGAAAAGCTTCCACTCTTGGGTGTTTTCCCTGTAAGGTAATACATAGTTTCCGCTTCCTTCAATGTAGTTCGTAATCCAGAACTGGCTGTCCATCAATGTCATTGCTGGAAATTCTCCCCAGTGGAGAAAGTTAGCTTGATAGGTCATGGCATTTTTAAACAAGGCGTAAGAACCAGCCAAAGCCTGTTCTGCCTCGCTTTGAGAACTCCAGTACACATCAGGATGTGTAATACTTACAGGTTCCTGGTCTAATATACTGGTACAGCTATAGGTTAACGTTAAAATTAATGTTAGTATGGCTATGTTTATTTTTCCTAAATTTTTCATGGTGTCGTTTTTAGAATCTAGCATTTATACCCAAGGAAAATGTTTTGGCCTGTGGATAGCCGTTGCCCAATACGTGTCCGCGAGCATCAACCATAGAAGCATCCACAATAGATTTGGATCTTTGCCATTGATATGGGTTCAATACGGATAGATAAACTCTCAATCTGCTAAGTCCCCATTTGTCGATTATGGAGTTTTTATTAAATACATATCCAACAGAGGCGTTGGTTACTTTCCAATAGTCTCCGTTTTCTATCCACAAGGTTTGGTTACCTCTGAAAGCATAGAAAGGGCTTTCTCCACCACCTGCAGGGAAGAGTGCAGGGAAACGTACGCCGGCAGCACCATCACCTGGTTGTTCCCAGAAACTATATTCACTAAGATCTGCTAAACCAGAAGTAGCCCAACCAGTACCGCCTCTATCATATCTATCCATATAACTATTCAATACTGTGTTCTTGATGTCTGCACCAAAGGAGAATTGACTGTATGCTTGGAAATACCAGCCTTTATAACGAAGGTTGATGTTGAAGTTCCCTTGGATATCTGGAACTGGGGAGTAATCCAAAGACATGATCTGATCACCGGCCTCATCCAATAGGTAGTCTCCATTGATGTCTTTCCAGATAGGAAGTCCTGGTCTAATGGCTGCCCATGCAGATTTTCCTGTTAGTGGCTCTCCGGTATAAGGATTGACAGGGAGTTGCTCGAGGTTGTCAATGATATAGTCATTGATGAAAACTTGATAAAGATTAAGCGGTCTTCCCACGATGTATCCATAACTACCAATAAGGTAGTCTCTGTTTCCATTTGGTAATGCACTTACATAGTTTTCGTTTCTTGCCACACCAGCAGTTAATTCTAGCTTCCAGTCACTGACTCTCGGGAAGAAATCGTAACGAACTTGAGCTTCATAGCCATAGTTCAAAACCCCAGCAACATTGGCCTGTGCATTATTGTACCCTGAATAAGAAGGGAAGGCAATGTCAAAGAATAATTGGTCAGTACTTTTATTATAGGCATCAAAGGTGATGTTCAAGCGTTGATTTACCATGGCCAAGTCAAAACCTAAATTCCACTGACGGGACTCTTCCCATGACAATTGGTCATTACCAATATTGTCATAGTTTGGCACTATTCCGGTGATACCACCATAAGATGATACACTCATTTGGTTAGAAACATATCCTGTAGCTAAACCTCCGTAACCTAGTTGGTAGGCACCAAACCTTAAATAGTTTTGTTGAAACTGCTTACCATTGATTCCCCAGCTAGCTCTGAATTTACCAAAGTCAAGCCAGTCACCAGTAATTTTCTGCATGAATGGTTCGTCTGAGAATACCCATCCCAAGGATACAGATCCAAAATTCGCCCAGCGTGTATCTTTTCCGAATCGAGAAGAAGCATCTCTACTGTAGTTGACACTGATCAAGTACTTTTGCTTGAACTTGTAGTTGAATCTGGCATAATAGGAAAGCAGGGCGTTTTCACTGATATCTGTAAACCCATCAATATTATCCTTTGTATACCTTTCGTTGATGATTTGGATGGCATCACTACCAAAACCGACAGCGTTGATCCCCATGTCTTCGTACTTGTTGTAATCTACGCGATTACCGGCAATGGCTATGATTTCATGGTCCCCAAATGTTTTGAAATAATCAAAATATAAATCGGAAGCATTGTTCTTTCTAGTATAGAGTGAATAAGCTGCAAAACCGTCTCCATTGGGTCTAATATTCGATGGCTCATAGAAGTTCTTCTTGTTGGCATCGTATTGGAAAGTCAACTGAGAATTAAGCTTTAATCCATCAATGATCTTTAACTGAGCGAAGTTTGAAAAGGTAACTTTAAACTGCTCGTCTGTATTTAACTTATTTTCAAGTTCTCCTTGTAGTGACTGGATTTTTGCTTCTGGTAGATAGAAAAGCGAGGAGTTCAAATTGTTAGGACTGGTAGGTAAGCTGTTGTCCAAGTTAAAAGATCCTCCACCAGGGTTTCCTTGACCAGTTTTGTTCTCAGTCATGGAAGTATTGATGATAAACTGGTTGGTAAACCTTTTGCCAGCCTTCATATTCAAGTTGGCATTTAGGGTATACCTTGTAAATCCAGTTGCTTTCACTACACCTTTGTCATCGTTATATCCGAGGGAAACACGATAGTTTGAAGTTTCACTACCACCTCTCATACTCAGGTTGTATCTTTGTGATACACCTGTTTGATAAAATAGTCCTTGATAATCTACATTGTTATTAAATGCAGGGTTGAGGCTATCAGTTAACATGATTGGGACATTGTTAGACAAAAGAAAGTCATGGTCCCACCATTTTTCCAACATGCCCATTTTTTCCCTTCTTTCTGCTGCACCTGCCAGCATCGGGACTAGTTCAGGAATAGGCTGGAAACCTATGCTGGTGGTAAAATCAAACTGAGGTTTTTCTAAAGCTGCTCCTCTTTTTGTTTTGATGATAATAACACCGTTAGCACCTCTTGATCCGTAAATTGCAGCTGCAGAAGCATCTTTTAATATATCGATACTTTCGATGTCATTTGGGTTTAAGGAGGCAAGGTAATCAGTGTTTGAAACGCCATAACCTGCAAGATCCTCCAATGAAGTTTGTACCCCATCAACTACATACAGTGGAGTACTAAAAGCCGTAAAACGCTCTCCTCCATCTAGTCCACCTGATACGGTAGAGTTACCCCTGATGATCAGTCCTCCTCTTGCTCCTGGAGCACCACTGACATTTACGGTCTGGATACCTGTACTTTGGGTACCAATCAAGGATGCGACATTGGTTACGGGAATGGCCTCCAGGTCCTCGCCTTTAATGCTACTGGTTGCACCGGTTACATCTCTTTTGATGACCGATTGGTAACCGACTACCACAAATTCATCCAATTCAGATTCCTTTGCTTTTAGAGAAATCTGGAGTGGCTGATCATTCGTGATGGTTTTTTCTATAGGTTCATAGCCTATAAAGGAAAATACGAGAACTTGCCCAGCTTCAACACTTATTTTGAAGTTCCCATCTACATCAGTGACCATTCCTTTGGTTGTTCCTTTTAATAGGATGTTTGCCCCTGGGATGGGCTCTTCAGATGTGGCATCTGTAACGGTCCCGGTTACTGTAATTGTTTGCGCTGTGACGAGACCACACAGGCAAAACATAAAGAAAAAACTTAGTAGAGTTTTAAGCATTGTTTAGAGTGTTTTTGTTACTAATTTTTTTGAATGAAAGAAGAGTATTTCATCATACTTGTTCTCAATAAACCTTTTCAAAATAATCTTAAAGAAAAGCGCATGGCCGTATTTTTATTTCGGTACTAATTGGACATAGTGAGTCCAATCTTAATTTCATGAATTAAGAAATGGTATTTCTTGAAATTAAAGGAACTAATCTTTAAAAGCATCTTGGAAAAGGTACCATGACGCATCACTTTTGGGGTGTTGTTTTCTTTAATAAAATGATTTTTAATTCAATCGTTTTATTTGTTTTACTATCACTATTCTTTTCAAATAATTCTGTTTAGTCGACTTTGCAGTTTTTGAATATAGTGATAATGTTAAAAAATGTAAAATAATCATAACTATTTTTTGTTACGAAACATTATTAATGGATTGTCAATTACTTACTTTGTGAGTATTAGTAAGTTAAGTGTTGTTAAACGAAAGTTTTTCCATTTTAGTTAAGAATCATAGCAAAGCCATTATAAATCTTTCTATTTGTGTTATGGAGTTGCTTAAAGCTAACTTAAATTGGAGGCTATAATATTCATACGAAAGATTTCTGCTTGATATTTACATCTTTGGCGTAATAAATAGAAAAAAATGAAACAAGCACTGTTAGGGATATTATGTTTTGAATTTACAAGATAGTATCTGGTGTTTTTTGTTTTTGAAAAGCTTAAAACTGTAGAAAAAATTTATTTGATCAACTGATGATTCAAAGAGTTGAGGGATATTTGCAAATTTCTCCTCAATGTTTGATTTAGTAAAAAGATATATTCGAAAAATTAATTTTTTGTAATGATTGTATTGGGCAGATGGACTACATAAAAACCAAGTCTAATGGTTGTTTTTTGTAAAGTAGATTACTTTCTGATTTTTCTTGGGCGATTTATTTGTTTAGCAAAATAATGTATTTAAAATAAGTTTTTTTGTGTAAAAAAATAATTTTAGTAAATTATTGTACCATTACTCAAAATGATCAATCTCTATGAAAACATTTTTTAAAATCGTCTTGTATCTAGTCGTTGTTGTTGTAATTGTGGTTGGGGCTGTATTGACTTATGTAAGTATTGCTTTGCCCAATGTGGGGGATGCAGAGGAGATTGTTGTTGAAGGGACTGCCGAGCAAATTGCTCGAGGAAAATACCTTGCCAATCACGTGATGCTTTGCATGGATTGCCATGCAGAAAGGGATTATTCATTGTTTTCTGCGCCGCCAGTGCCCAATACGCAGGGAGTTGGAGGAGAACGCTTTGACAGAACAATGGGACTACCTGGTGTGTTTATTTCCCCAAATATTACCCCTACGGGTATTTCGGATTGGACAGATGGGGAGCTTTTTAGGCTAATTACTACTGGTGTAAGAAAAGATGGTGAACCGATTTTTCCGGTAATGCCCTATCAAAAATATGCCCATATGGATGCAGAGGATATCAAATCTGTTATTGCCTACCTGAGGACATTAGAGCCTAAAGAGACTCCTGATTATGAACGTGAGATAGATTTTCCTATGAATTTCATTATTAGGACCATTCCTGAAAATGCAGATTTAAGGGTGATTCCCTCTAAAGTTGACGCCATTAAATATGGGGAGTATTTGACCACAGCTGCAGCTTGTGGAGAATGTCATACAAAATTTGAAAATGGAGCGTTTGTGGGGCCATACCTTGGAGGTGGTAGGGAATTTCAATTTCCTAATGGAATGATAGTTAGGTCTGCGAATTTGACCAAGCATGAAACAGGTATTGGATCTAGAAGCAAAAGTGATTTTGTTAATTTATTTAAAAGTTATAGCCCAGATATTTATCAACCTGAAAAGGTTGGTCAGGACGAATTCCAGACGATCATGCCGTGGATGATGTATGCAGGAATGGATACAACGGATTTGGAGGCTATCTATGATTATTTGGTATCCATTGAGCCTGTAGACAACAAAGTTGAAAAAGTGACTTTTGCAAAGTGATTATTTGATTGAAAAAGTAGGTTTGATCACCTAGATGGGCAAAGTAGTGGCAGGAAACCTGTCACTACTGCCCATTTGATTGGATTTTGAGAACCTTTCTTTAATAGTAAAAGAAAGGTTTTTGAAAATATGGTCCTGATAAGTTGTTTTGGGAAAATATCATTATCTCTACTTAATTAATTTCCTGTAATGCTTTATCAAGCCATGTTTTTTTTCCCTTGGTAAGAGAAATATTCCTACGGTTCTTATTATATACTATTTCTTTAACTTGGTCCGAGTTGCTGAGAAGTCCCAATTTGGTTAGTTTTCCATCTTTCCAGGAAATATCCACCTCGATATTTCCCCTAGCTACCAACCCTTCTATATGGCCATTTTTCCAACTGTCTGGTAAAGTGGGTAAGACTCTAATAAAACCTTCGTGAGATTGTAAAAGTAATTCAGCAATACCAGCCGTAAACCCAAAATTGCCATCGATTTGGAATGGAGGATGTTCGTTGAATAAATTAGGGCCTGTTGATATTTGAAGTAACTTATAGAGGTTATCCTCTGCTGCGGCTTTGTCTAGTAGCCTTGCATTAAAGTTGATCATCCAAGCCCTGCTCCATCCTGTGCCAGCTCCGCCATGTTGAAGTCTATAGTCAATTGTTTTTTGGGCTCCTTCGAAAGCTTCTGGAATAGCTTCTGTGATGGTATGGCCAGGGTGAAGGGCATAAAGGTGGGACATGTGCCTGTGTCCTTTCTCAGGCTCTTCGTAAGCTTCGTTCCATTCAAGGATTCTCCCATCTTCCCCAATGCTCACTCCTGGGTATAGTTTGCCAAGTTTTTCTTGAACCTCTTGGGTAAAGCTGTCTTCTATGGAAAGAACCTTGGCTGCCGAAAGGGTGTTTTCGAAAACCTCTTTGATAATTTGATGTCCCATAGCAGCACCATAAGAAACAGCAGCTGATTTTCCATCTGCTGTCATATAGGAGTTTTCTGGAGAAGTTTCTGGGTAAGAGATGTAAAGTCCGGATTTTTTATCTTTCTGAAGCCAATCTAGATAGAACTCAGCAAATGACTTCAAAGCTGGATAGGCTCTCCGTGCTAGAAATTCTTTGTCCTGTGTAAATTGATAGTGCTCCCAATAGTGTTGGGAGATCCACCCGCCCCCGTGGATCCATGCTCCCCAATAAGCTTGGTTGGCTCTCATCCATGGAGCGGCCCATAGATCCGTAGCGTGGTGAATTACTGATCCTCTATTGATGCCGTATTGTTCCTTTGCTGTGACTTTTCCTCTTTCAATTAACCTATCAACTAGGTCAAAAAGTGGCAAGTGCATCTCAGATAGCTGGGTTGGCCCTGCTGGCCAATAGTTCATTTGGAGATTGATATTGAGGTGATAGTCCGCATTCCACGGTGCTTGTATGTCCTTGTTCCAGATACCTTGGAGGTTGGCTGGATTAGTGCCTGGCCTGGATGAAGAAATAAGGAGATAGCGGCCATACTGAAAAAGCGTAGCTGCAAGATCAGCATCTTTATTGCCATCTTTGACTCTTTGTAACCTTTGGTCAGTGGGGAGGCTGTCTAACTCTTGGTCGCCTAAATCCAAGTTAACTCTGGAAAAGTATTGGCCAAAATCTGCCTTATGATCAGCAAGGATGTTTTCAAAACTTTTGCCTTCTAAGTGTTTCAAGCTTTTTTGATTTTTTGCAGCATAGTCATCACCATAGAAAGAAGTGTTGCAAACAATAAAAATGGTCGCTTCCTTTACACCTTCAAGTGATAATGACCCATTGTTAGCTTTAGTTGTTCCAGAAGAGATCTTGACTTTAAGTCTTGTTTCGAATTTCACGCCATGGTTAATAGGGTTGGGTTGACTATTCAGAACCCCACCATATTGTGTGATTTCACCATTCATGACCAACTCATCTTTTGAAGGGGCTGAAACAGTAACTGTTGGATGCCCGGTATCCTCTGGTCTATCCAGTTTAAGCTGAAAGTTGAGGCCTTTTTCGGCATTGGTACTCAACTGTACGACCAAAACATCATCAACAGCAGATGCGAAAACCTTTTCGGTATATTCATGGCCACCAGAAGTATAGTTGACCGTGGCCAATGCTTCGTCAAGACTAAGCTTCCTTGAGTAATTTTCAATTTTGAGATCATTATCAAAGTCAATATATAGATCGCCCATAGTTTGATGAGATCTAAGTACTCTGCCGTAAGAAAATTTATCGACAATCAATTTATCGGCTTTATGGACTTCGCCAGCTTTGACCAGTTTTCTTATTTCCTGTAGGTCTTCTGGTGTTCCTTTTGCACTAGGGACACTTGGTCCATCAGGCCAAAGGGAATCTTCATTCAATTGGATTCTTTCACTTTTTGGATCACCAAAGACCATTGCGCCTAGCCTTCCATTTCCTACGGGAAGTGCTTCGTTCCACTTTTGAGCAGGTTGTTTGTACCATAGGTTTATGGTATCTTTATGTTGTTGATTATGGGAGCACGAACTGAAAAATAGAGTGCCCATTAAAAACAGGAAAACTGGAATAATCTTTTTCATGATATGTCTAGCGGATTGTTACAGATGTTTAATTATTAAATGAAAAGAAAAAGCTTTCTAAAGCTTTCAAATGCTAGAGTAAATATAAATAAAATAAGTGGTGGCTTTGATAATAAAATCACAAGGTCTTTATCCAATATCAGTATTTTATTCACATACTTTTCTTTGTTTTTTTATACTTTGATCACAAAGGTTATAGCACTATAGTGGAGTAAATATTTGTGATCAATTCCTGATTTAAGTGTTGCTTTCATCTAATTCAATTAATTTAGCGGATAAACTAACCGATAATGTACGTGTATAAATCACTGTTGAAGCCTTTTTTGTTCAAAAAAGGAGCTGAAGAAGCCCACCACTTTACATTTTCCATGGTGAAAACCACCTTTAATCTCCCCATTGTCAAAGAAGTAGTCAATAGCCTTTTTGGCTTTGAGGATTCCTCCCTGGAAAAAGAAGTTTTTGGCTTGAGGTTCAAAAATCCCGTGGGACTGGCAGCTGGTTTTGATAAAGACGCCAAGCTGATTGATGAGATGGCTATGTTGGGATTTGGGTTTATTGAAATCGGTACATTGACACCAAAGGCTCAGGATGGCAATCCACAGCCACGGTTGTTTAGATTACCTGAAGACGGATCCTTGGTAAATCGGATGGGCTTTAATAATGGCGGGGTGGATGCTGCGGTACAACGGTTGAAAAAAAGAAAGTCCAATGTATTGATTGGAGGAAATATCGGTAAAAATAAAGTGACCCCTAATGAAAAGGCTGAGGAAGATTATCTATACTGTCTGAACGCTTTACATCCTTACGTGGATTACTTTGTAGTAAATGTGAGTTCTCCCAATACACCAAATTTGAGGGACTTGCAGGAGAAAGAACCCTTGAAAAAATTGCTTCAAACTGTTAAGGCAGCAAACGAAAATTTTCCTCTTCCCAAACCTATTTTACTGAAAATAGCTCCAGACCTTACAGATGGTCAACTGGATGATATTATTGCTATCGTTCAGGAGACCCAAATAGATGGTGTGATTGCGACAAATACAACTATTGACAGAAGTCAACTGAAGACTGACGCCAAGCAAGTGGAAGAAATTGGTGCTGGAGGTGTCAGCGGGAAAGTGTTGGGCAAAAGAAGTACGGAAGTGATTCGTTATTTGTCTGAGCAGTCAAATAAATCATTCCCTATTATAGGGGTTGGTGGCATTTTTAGTGCAGAAGATGCTATCGAAAAGCTTGAAGCAGGAGCTTCATTGGTACAGGTTTATTCTGGAATGATCTATGAAGGACCAGGCCTGATGAAGGAAATCAAAAAAGGTTTGAAAGCGTATTACAACCGCTGATATTTTCTATATTTCAAGATTAAAATTATCTTATTGGTCATCAAAAGGGACTTGTTGAAGAATTATGGCTTCCAATACATATAAATCAAATACTTTCAGGAAGAAGGAAAAAGCCAAGAAGAAAAAGCGCTCGTTTAACTTTTCTATCACTGCTTTTAAGGATAAAAAAGTAGGGATGTCTTTTGGTATACTTTTCATGATGATAGGGCTTTTTCTGTTTTTTGCTTTTTTAGGATACCTTTTTACAGGTGCTGCAGATCAGAGTGTGGTAAGTGGTGTGGGGGAAGGTGTTCCATTGAGACAAAATGCTGCGGAAGCTCGAAACTGGTTGGGGTTTGCAGGAGCTTGGGTCTCCCATTGGCTAATTTTTCGTTGGTTTGGACTAGCAGCTTTCTTGTTTCCTCCATTCCTGTTTATTCTGGGATTTAAGTGGGCTTTTAAACAGTCTTTGATTTCTTTGACCCAATATAGTGCTTTTGGTTTGTTTTTTGTGTTTTGGCTTGGCCTTCTATTGGGCTATGTAGTTCATATATTGGATGGCTTTAGTTACCTTCAGTTTATTTGTGGAGGGTTTGGCTATGAAATGGCGGTCTTGTCTGATGAGTTCTTGGGATGGGGGACATTTATTTTGATCTTTGGCTCATTGCTGATATTTGTGGTTTTCTTTTTCAATATCACACATATTGAATGGTTACAGAGCGATCATAAAAATCTGGAGGATTTGGATTCTGAGGTTATATCCGAAAGCCGTGATAACAAAAATGCCGTAGTAGAAAAGAATTTTGCTCCAATTGAGTCGGAAGAAACTGTTTCAGGTACGGATGAGCTAGTTGATGAAGAGGAGGAGGATATTGAAGATGATGGCCAAAGCTGGACCATTAAGAATGAACAGCCTGAAAAGAAAAGGTCAAGTAGCGAGCCTTCATTTAATATTGAAGATCAAACTTTGGTTTCTGAAGAAGAGAAGAAGGAACCAGAGGAAAAGAAATTTACGGTTGAGGCCAATGCCGGAGAGGAGAAAAAGGTCAGTGAAGTGGAGAATCTAGACCCTTATGATCCTACTCTGGATTTAGCCAGCTATCAATATCCAACCATAGATTTGCTCAATGAGTATGATCAGCAGAAAGTGACCGTTTCCCGTCAGGAGTTGGAGGAAAACAAAAACAAGATCGTAGAAACACTGGTCAACTTTAAGATAGGAATTCAAGAGATCAAGGCAACCATTGGTCCTACTGTAACCTTGTACGAAATTGTACCTGATCCGGGAGTTAAGATTTCAAAAATCAAAAACCTTGAGGACGATATTGCCTTGAGTTTGGCGGCATTGGGAATCAGAATTATCGCTCCTATTCCAGGAAAGGGGACTATTGGTATTGAAGTACCAAATAAGAACAGAGAGTTGGTGGCGGCCAGATCTGTTTTGGGAACCGAGAAGTTTATGAGAAGTGACAAAGATCTTCCTGTGGCTTTAGGTAAGACCATTTCCAATGAGGTTTTTGTAGTGGACTTGGCCAAAATGCCCCACTTGCTGATGGCAGGTGCTACTGGTCAAGGTAAGTCCGTAGGGCTGAATGTGATCTTGGCTTCATTGGTTTACAAAAAACATCCTTCCCAGTTAAAGTTTGTTTTGGTAGACCCCAAGAAAGTGGAGTTGACCCTTTTTAATAAAATTGAACGACACTTTTTGGCTAAACTGCCCAATGCAGAGGATGCCATCATTACGGATACAAAAAAAGTAATCTATACGCTGAACTCGCTTTGTATAGAAATGGACAACCGGTATGATTTGCTCAAAGATGCAGGTTGCCGAAATCTCAAAGAATACAATGCGAAGTTTGTTGCCAGAAAACTCAACCCGGATAAGGGGCATAAGTTTATGCCTTATATTGTTTTGGTAATCGATGAATTGGCAGATTTGATGATGACAGCGGGTAAGGAAATAGAAGCACCAATTGCCAGGTTGGCTCAGTTGGCCAGGGCTATTGGGATTCACTTAGTGGTGGCTACTCAGCGTCCATCAGTTAATGTGATTACCGGTATTATCAAAGCCAATTTCCCTGCCAGATTATCTTTTAGAGTTACATCTAAAGTGGACAGTAGGACCATTCTTGATGCAGGGGGAGCTGAGCAATTGATTGGAATGGGGGATATGTTGCTTTCCCAAGGCTCCGACGTGATCAGGATTCAATGTGCTTTCTTGGATACACCCGAAGTGGAGGCAGTGTGTGAGTGGATTGGTGAACAGCGAGGTTACAGTGATGCCTATTTGTTGCCTGAATTTGAAGGAGAAGATGGTGACAGCGGTGTTGGTGATGTGGATTTGTCAGATCGCGATCCCTTATTTGAAGATGCAGCAAAGCTGATTGTAATGCATCAGCAAGGAAGTACTTCATTGATTCAGAGAAAACTGAAGTTGGGTTATAACAGAGCAGGGAGAATTATTGACCAGTTAGAAGCGGCAGGAATTGTGGGGCCATTTGAAGGAAGCAAAGCCCGTGAAGTATTAATTCACGATGAAGTTAGTTTGGAACAGTTATTGAATAGCCTCTAAAAGGTGACAAGCCTAAAATAGAAGGTGTATTATGTTGAAAAGAATTATACTACTCAGTTTATTATTTACTATAGGTGTTCAGGTTCATGCGTGGGCTCAAAAGGATCCAAAGGCTAAAGCCATTTTGGACCAAATGAGCGAGCGTTACCAGTCTCTAAATGGGTTGGAGGCTAGTTTTGAATATTATTACTATAATGATCTTGATGGGGCGAGTCAGACCAGTAATGGTGAAGTAGCTGTAAAAGGTAACCGATATAAGTTGGTGCTGGATGATCAGGAGGTCTATAATGACGGGCAAACTGTTTGGACTTTAATTAAATCCGGCAACTATCAGGAAGTAACCATCAATACGGTCAATACAAGCGAAGATGAATTGACTCCTTCGAGTATCTATAACCTTTACCGCAAGGGCTATGATTATAGCTTAAATGGAGAAACTTCCAAAAATGGTAAAGCAGTGCAAGAAATACTTTTAGTTGCAGAAAATAAAAAGGCACAGTTTCAGAAGATCAAGCTTTTTGTTGAGAAGAATAAAAAGGATTTGGTGGCATGGGAAGTTGCTGACAGTGACGGTGGAACATTCAAGTATGAGTTTAAGGACGTTAAAACAGATATTGCATTGGATAATGCCTATTTTGTTTTTGACCCCAAAAAGCATCCAGGGATAGAAGTGATTGACCTGAGGTAGTAAGGATTTTTGAGAATAACGATTGAAACTATAGAAATACAGCAGATATCTGCTGTATTTTCGTTTAGAACCATTCCATTTTTTTTATTTTTGCCAAAACAATTTGAAAATGGACAAACAAACCCTTTTTGATAACATTCAGAAAAAATCATCCTTTCTGTGTGTTGGCTTGGATACAGATCTTTCAAAAATCCCTTCTCACCTTTTAAAGGAAGCGGATCCTATCTTTGAATTTAACAAGCAAATCATAGATCATACGGCTGATTACGCGGTAGCCTACAAGCCCAATATAGCCTTTTATGAAGCTATGGGGCCAAAAGGTTGGGAGAGTTTGCAGAAGACTTTGGAATATATTCCGAAGGACATTTTTACCATTGCAGATGCCAAAAGGGGAGATATTGGAAATACATCCAAGCTATATGCGAAGGCTTTTTTTGAGCAAATGGATTTTGATTCCATCACTGTGGCTCCATATATGGGGAAAGATTCTGTGAGTCCGTTTTTAGAATTTGCTGACAAATGGGTGATCTTATTGGCACTTACTTCAAATGAAGGCAGCAAAGATTTTCAAATTCTTGATACGAATGCGGGAAAGCCTTTATTTCAGCAAGTTTTGGAAAAGAGCCAAGAATGGGGGACAGACGGAAACTTAATGTATGTCGTTGGAGCAACCAGAGGAGAAAAAATAGCTGAGGTTCGAAAATTTGCCCCACATCATTTCTTTTTAGTTCCTGGAGTTGGAGCTCAAGGAGGAAGTTTGGAAGAAGTGGCCAAATATGGCATGAATAGCACCTGTGGCTTGTTGGTGAATTCTTCAAGGGGAATTATTTATGCCTCAGCAGAAAAGGATTTTGGAGTAAAAGCCGGAGAAGAAGCATTTAAGCTGCAAAAAGAGATGGCTAAATTATTAGAAGATTACTGTAAGTGATAGACTTACAGTGGTTTCCTGTTTTTTGAAAAAAAAATGCCTAAATTAAAGAGTTGTTCAGGCCTTTAGGTCTTATCTTTTTAATTAATTTTTTTGGCAATGAATTTTCAGGAAAACTTTATCCAAGCTGTATGGAAGTACCAATATTTCGAAAAGCTTGATCTCAAAACAGTTTCAGGAGTACCATTAAGTGTTAAAAAAATAGGCTATCATAACTTTCATGAAGGTCCTGATTTTTTAGAATCCCAAATAATACTCGGAAACATTGAATATCATGGGAACATAGAAGTTCATCTTAAAAGCTCTGGATGGAATGCGCATGGTCATGAGCAGGACGATAACTATGAGTCTGTGATCCTTCATGTTGTTTGGGAGCATGATACAGATATAAAACATAAGGATGGTACTTTAATTCCAACTTTGGAATTAAAGGGAAGGGTGTTTTTGGATGTGATCAGAAACTATGAGCGCTTGATTGCTCCTTCAAAGGGTTTGCTTTGTGGAGAGTTTTTGGACAGTGTTGGAGATATAATCAAGTTTTCAATGCTGGAAAAGGCTTTGGTAGAGCGCTTGTATGAGAAGGCGAATGTTATCAAAAAAGAAGTTGAGCTGACGGCAGGTGATTGGGAAGAAGTGACCTACAGATGGCTGTTCTACTGTTTTGGATTTAAGGTAAACAGTTCTGCGATGCTTAAGCTGGCAAGATCACTTCCTTATAAGATTCTGAAGAAACATAGTGGTCAACCTTTGGTACAGGAAGCTTTATTGTTAGGGCAGGCAGGGTTTCATCAGAGGGATGTAGAGATAAGTGATGACTATACTTCTTTTGTAAAAAGAGAATATGGTTTTTATCAGTCCAAATATGGTTTGAGTGAACCATTTTTCTCTTCTGAATGGAAGTTTATGAGTGTTCGACCCAGTAATTATCCCTCGGTTAGAATCGCCCAATTGGCATCAATTCTTTCTCATGGTCCCAATTTGTTTTCAGCTTTGAAAGAAGAGGTCAATAGCGTGGAGGATTTGCTTCCAATATTTCAAGTAAAGCCAAGCAACTATTGGGAGCATCATTACCAACTGGGTAAGGCGAGTTTGAAGAGTCAAAACCGGGTGTTGAGCAAAAGAATGATCAATCTATTGGGAATTAACTTCGTTGTGCCGCTGTGGTTTGCCTATGGAAATTATACCGACGATCCAGCTTGGAAGGAACGATGTTTTGATTTTTTGCAAGGAGTTCCGGCGGAGGAAAACAGTATCGTTAGATCTTATTTGCAAGAAAATTGGCAACCTCAAAACGCGTTTGATTCTCAGGCCATGATAGGCATGCACCATCACTACTGTAGCCAGAAGAAATGCTTGGACTGTAAAATTGGTCAGAACTTGCTCAGGCCAAGGAAGTAGTGTTTTTTGGTTAGGTTGGGAATTTGCCGTAATTTTGCGGACTAAATCAAAAAGAGAAAATGGATAAACCGGTAATCATATTAGGCGCAAAAGGAATTGCTCACCCAGCGTTGGAGATTTTCAATAGCAATGAAGTAGTGGTCTACGGTTTTTTGGATGAAGATGAATCCCTACACGGAACAGAGCTGAATGTGGTGCCTGTGTTGGGAAATCCAGAGGATGATGGCTATTTGAAATTAATAGGGAAAAAGTGTGAAGCTTTTGTGGCGGTAGATGATAACCAGTACCGACAGTTCTTGGTGAAGCTTTTGAACGAAAGAAGAAAAGTCCAACCCATCAATGCTGTTCACAAAACAGCCTATATTTCAACTGACGCAGTCATTGGACATGGAAACTTTATCAATGCCCGCGTAAACATAGGTGCTGCCTCTGAGGTGGGCAGTCATGGTATTTTCCATTCTGGTGCTATTTTGGATCATGGTGTAAAAGTAGCTGACTTTGCTCAGATCGGAGCAGGAGCTGTGATCAATTCAGGCGTATCTATTGGTAAAGGGGCTTTCATCGGTTCTGGTGTAACCGTAGTTTCTGGAGTGAAAATTGGTGAAAATGCCAGAGTTGGTGCAGGTTCAGTGGTCATTTCCGATGTGGAGGATGATGCAACCGTTTTTGGGAATCCTGCTGCTCCTATCAAACAGTAAATCATTTAATTAGTATATTTAGCAAACATCAAAACCAAAACACCCTGCTGGAATCAGGGCATCAGTTATGGAGAATTTAGATTACAACGTATTACTTTATTATTGTTATTCGGAGATCAAAGATCCTGAAACTTACAGGGAGGAACATCACCTGTTTTGTATAGAGAACAATATTTTGGGAAGAGTTATTATTTCATCAGAAGGGCTGAACGGAACGGTTTCTGGTTTGAAGGAGGATTGTGAGAAGTACATGGAATATGTGAAGTCTGATCCTAGATTTGCCAAGACCGAATTTAAAATCGACCAAATGGACAAACATGCCTTTACCAAAATTCATGTAAGGGTAAAGCCGGAAATTGTACATTCGAGCTTAAAGCATGTTAATCCTAATGTGCGTACTGGAAAACATTTGGAGCCAGAAGAGTTCAAAGCTTTGAAGGACCAGGAAGAAGTGGTGATTTTGGATGTGAGGTCTAACTATGAGCATGAATTGGGACGTTTTAAAAACGCCATTACTTTGGATATTGATAATTTCAGGGACTTTCCTGAGAAGATCAATGAACTGGAGCATTTAAAGGGTAAGAAGGTTTTGACCTATTGTACAGGAGGGATTAAGTGTGAGAAGGCTTCTGCCTATTTGTTGGAGCAAGGTTTTGAGGACGTTTATCAACTTCACGGTGGAATTATCAAGTACGGCATGGAAGCTGGAGGGGAAGACTTCGAAGGAAAGTGTTATGTTTTCGATAACAGAGTGGCTGTAGATGTCAATAAAGTTAACCCTAAGGTGATTTCAAAGTGCCACTGCTGTGGAAAGATTTCTGATCGTATGGTCAATTGTGCCAATCCAGTATGTAATATCCATGTTCCTATTTGCGAAGAGTGCGGATGGAAATATGAAGGGGCTTGTTCTGACGAATGTAAGGAACATCCAGAAAAGAGACCATACGATGGAACGGGCTATTACCAGAAAAACACCAACGGTTATAACCCTTATAAAGGACTGTACCGAAAACCTGATAAAGAGAAAATCAAATCTATCATTCATGAGTAATGTAATTCCTGCATCGGAACTTATTATTAATCCGGATGGAAGTATCTACCATTTAAATTTGAAGCCAGAATTTCTGGCTTCATCTGTTATTACGGTGGGTGATCCAGAAAGAGTAGCCAGTATTTCGAAGTACTTTGATGAAATAGAAGCTAAAGTCGCCAAGCGTGAATTTGTAACACATACGGGAACCTACAAGGGGAAGCGATTGAGTGTGATGAGTACTGGGATGGGAACAGATAACATCGAAATCTTTCTGACTGAATTGGATGCCTTGGTCAATATTGATCTCCAAACTCGCAAGGTGAAGGACAAACACACTATTCTAAATATTGTAAGGGTAGGGACTTCAGGAAGCATGAGGGAAGAAATCCCTGCTGGAGCTTTGGTGGCTTCTGAATATGGAGTAGGTCTGGATACATTGATGCAATATTATGTGACCGAATCTACCTCAAAGGAAAAGGAGGTGGCAAAAGGAGTGCAAGAAGCATTAAGGCTTCATTTTACTCCTTACTGCTTTCATGGCTCAGAGATCCTTTTGGATCGATTGTGTAAAGGAGAAATTATTAAAGGAAACACGGTGACGTGTCCAGGATTCTTTGGTCCTCAAGGGAGAGAGGTGAGGCTTAAACCTGCCATTCCCGATATAATTGAGCGTTTGGCTGGGCTGGATGTAGACGGCTTCCGTCTTACCAATTTTGAGATGGAAACCGCAGGATACTATGCCATGGGTAAAATGTTAGGGCACGAAGTACTTAGCTTGAATGCCATTGTAGCCAATCGAATTACCAAAGAGTTTGTGGATGATCCAGCGGCAGTAGTTGATCGGTTGATCTTGCACACCTTGGAGCATATTTGATTTTTATTCACAAGCTTTCTGGACAATGAATGCGGCATCTTTTTGACTACCATAGATAAGCTGAGAGCTACGGCTCCTTTGGTAGGGGATGCCCAAGAAATAAAGTCCTGTTATATTTGAAATGCCATCTTGTTCCCGAAGCTGGTTGAGATCGTGCTCAAAACCATCGACTTGGATAAAGCTAAAGTCAGGCTGGAATCCAGTGGCAAATAAAACAAAATCGACTTCTAAGCTTTTTCCATCAGCGAAAGTGACTTGATTGCCTTCTGCTTTGACTACTTCTGAGCACTTTGTGGCCTTTTTGATTTTTTTCTTCAAATCATCATAAAGGTAGGTTGGTTCACCTTTTCTGATTTGCTTCTCCTTTACTGGCTTGGAAAGTACATTTAGCTTATCTCCCCACCAAAGCCTGTTCTTGCCAAATACATATAGCGACTTGAAGTTTGGCTTCTTATTCAATGACCAATGGACATTGAAGTAAGAAGTAAGTTCAGCGACTATTTGCGCTCCAGAGTTTCCTCCACCTACGACCAATACTTTTTTCCCTTTGATTGAAATAGGTGTTCTATATTGAGAACTATGTATAAATGGAATAGAGAGTTTATCAGCCCATTCAGGGGTGTTTGGTTTTTGGCATTGTCCATTGGCTACGATCACGTGTTTCGCCTGAATTTCCTCGAAAGAAGACTTGACGATGAAGTGATCATCTTTTTTAACCACCTTGGAGACAGTGTTTTTTGTATGAATCGGTAGCTCGAAATGGGTGGCATATCTTGAAAAATAATCTGCTATCTGATCTTTGGTAGGCCTTGCCTTCGGAGACAAAGCCATGGGGAGGTCCGGCAATTGACTATAGGCAGCAGGAGTGAAAAGTTGGAGGGAACCATAGCGGTTTCTCCATGAGTCTCCAATTTCTCTGTGCTGGTCTAGAATGACAAAGTCTTTGCCAGCTTTTTGTAGAAATCTTCCTGCGGAAAGCCCGCATTGTCCGGCACCAATGATAACAAATTCTTTTTCTTTCATGTTAATCCATAATGTCGTCTAATTCACTTAACTCAAGCCAACGGAACTCCAATTCTTCTAGTTTTTCATCAATGCCTTGAATACTGGTAGACCAGTCTAGCAAAGCTTCATGATCTTCTGTTCCTGCATTGATCTTATTAACCAGTTCTTCTTTTTGTTGCTCCAGTTGACCTATTTCTGTCTGGATTTGCTTAAACTCTTGCTTTTGTTTAAAAGAAGCCTTGTTGGCTTTATTACTAGTTTCGGCAACCTTTTTATTGGTTTCTTGAATTTTTTCTTCTTGTTTTTTGAGTGCTTCAAGGGCATCCTGTTTTTTTTCCCATTCTCTCAAGTCGGTATAGTTGCCTGGGAAATCTTTGATTTCTCCCTCTCCTCGAAACACAAAGAGGTGATCTACCAATCTATCCATAAAATACCTGTCATGGGAAACAATGATCAAGCAGCCAGGGAAATTGTCCAGAAACTCTTCCAAAGTATTTAACGTGACTATGTCCAAGTCATTGGTTGGCTCATCGAGAATCAAAAAGTTAGGATTCTTGATCAAAACCATCAGCAATTGCAACCTTCTTCGTTCTCCCCCGCTAAGTTTGGCGATAGGCGTATGCTGTTGTTTTGGCGGAAAACCAAATTGATTGAGGAATTGGGAAGCGGTGATGGTATTGCCTTTGGCCAAGGTAACCACTTCTGCAACTTCTTTAACTATATCAATTAAGCGTTTCTCTTCATCGAAGGAGCTTTCTTCTTGCTTATAATAGCCAAAAGCGGTCGTCTGCCCAATGGCAATGTTGCCCGAGTCAGGAGGCAGCATGCCAGTGATCATGTTGAGGAAAGTGGTCTTGCCAGCTCCGTTTGGACCTACAATACCAATTTTATCACCTTTTTTAAAAGTGTAGGTAAAGTCTTTGATGATGGTTTTGTCATCATAGCTTTTGGAAAGCTTTTCTATTTCTATGATCTTACTCCCTAATCTTTGAGAAGATACTTGAAGTTCAATTTCTCTTTCCTCTTTCTTTTGGAAGGCTTTCTCCTTGGTGGCTTCAAATGCATCAATTCTGTATTTGGCTTTGGTGCCTCTGGCCTTTGGTTGTCTTCTGATCCAATCCAGCTCTTTCTTATAGAGGCTTTTTGCCTTTTCTTGTTCTGTCGCTTCTATTTCTCTTCGCTCAGCTTTTTTGTCCAAGAAATAACTATAATTACCCGTGTACCTGAAAATCTTACCTGCATCCAATTCAAGGATTTCATTGGTGACCTTTTCCAAGAAATATCTATCGTGGGTAACCATAAATATTGAAAGGTTGGCCTTTGATAGGTAATCCTCGAGCCACTCGATGGTTTTTAAGTCCAAATGGTTGGTGGGCTCATCCAAAAGTAACAAATCCGGTTTTTCTAGGATAGCTTTTGCCAAAGCAACACGCTTCCTTTGTCCACCGGATAAATTTCCTACAGGAAGGTCAGTGTCATGGAGACCTAATTTTCCAAGAACCTCTTTGACCTGATATTCAAAATCCCAAGCCTGAAGCCTGTCCATTTTTTCCATCAAATTGTTCAGCTCATCACTATTTTCCTTGCCTGACTGGGCAGCTACCATTGCTTTCTGATATTGCTCAATGACATTGAGAATTTCACTGGAAGAGTCTGAAAATATGGTTTGGTAAATGGATAGGTTGCCATCAAAAACAGGGTTTTGGTGGACATAAGCTATTTTTACAGTTTGATTGATTGCGATTTCTCCTTCATCGGCTACTTCGATGCCCATGATGATTTTCATCAAGGTGGATTTTCCTGCCCCATTAATGCCTACTAGGGCTACTTTTTGCCCTTGATCTATTCCAAATGAGATTTTATTAAAGAGTGGCTTTTCTCCAAAAGCCTTAGAGAGATTTTCTACAGAAAGGTAATTCATGCTCAAAATTAATCAAAAAATATCCGCATCCATCACTACTTTGTAAACTAAAGACAGTAATGAAGTTTTATGATTTTAAAAGGTCGTTAGTTTATGCTTGGTTATTGTTAAAAAGTGTTTTCATGGCGTCAGATAACTCTTTTAAGCCAGCTTTGAAATGTTCTTTAGATTTTTCCAGCATAGGGCTGATACTTTCTCTTCTGGATTGGTATTTTTCCTCAAAGTCTTTACGACGTTTGGTAAATTCCTTTTCTAAAGATTCCTTATCTTTTCTTAATTCCTTGACTTTCTTTTCAACCTCTACCTTTGCTTCTCCGCCAGCTTCAGCTCCTTTTGCAATCAATTCCTCGATTTTGTGGCCGATTTCCTGGAGTAAGTTTTCTACTTCTTCAAATGATGATTTTTTAGTAGTCATGCTTCCTTGGTTATGGTAAAAGAATATTCTATCAATATACAAACAGATAAGGATAAATGTGGTTCGCATCGATATGAATTTATACCTTTTTCGGAGTGATTTACTGGAAGTTCAGCAATACGGTGATGGATTTTCTTCTCAATTCTTCAATGGCACCGGCAAATTCAGGCTCAGTGGTTGCTGGTTCATAGATATTTGATAGGCCATGGGAAAACCTGATTTCGGGGGAGAATTTGAAGAATTTAAAGTAAAAATCGAATCCCATACCCAGCTCCAAAGCCACATCCTTTCCTTTTATGACCAGTGGATCTGCGTCTGCTTCGTCTTGGGACTTGGTCCTAAACATCGGGTTGGCTCCTCCTGTAAAGAACATTCGGGTATTGTTGAAGCGCATGGATTTATACTTAAATATCAAAGGCAACTCCACCATGGTGGCTTCGGTTATGATTGATTCTGTCCTCACTCCAACTCCAGTTTGTTCAAAATCATCATCCCGGAAATAATTGATATCAGTCTGGTATTCGTAAAAACCAACTTTGGGAGTAGCTAAAAAATTAAGCTGATCGTGCAACCTGAAGGTAAGTAAGAAACCCAAAGAAAAGCCAGGAGAAAATACAGGCATGATGCTTTGTATTTGCCTGTATTGGGTCTGCGTTGGATCCATATAGGCATTGCTGTATTTAAGCCTTAGGCTAGACGTGTGACCAGCCAAAAAGAAGCCGTAGCTGAGAAACTGGTTGTCTTGGCCAGACTGGTTAAGCGGAGCATAACTGCTCTGCGCAAAAAGTGGACACAATAATAGTAAAGAGAAAATAGCCGTGAGGCTTATTTTTCTCCGATATAAATTGAGCTTATGCCGAATGTCAGCGGTCTGCATTTTGTATTGGTAAAACCTACTTTCTTTAACACTGTCAGAAAATCATCCCCATCAGGGAAAGCCTGTACTGACTCAGGTAAATAAGTATAGGCAGATTGATCTTTGGATATAAGCTTGCCTATCTGAGGTAAAATATACTTGAAATAAAAATTGTATCCTTGCTTAAGAGGAAACTTTTTAGGCTTGGAGAATTCAATGATCACCACTTTGCCTCCTGGTTTAAGTACACGGAACATATCCGCAAGTCCTTTCTCCAAGTTTTCGAAGTTTCTTACCCCAAAGGAAACGATGACAGCATCAAATTTATTTTCTTCAAAAAGCAACTTTTCGGAATCACCCATTTGTAACTCAATAAGGTGATCCAGCTTTTTGTTTTTGATTTTCTTTTTGCCTTCAGCCAACATGCCTTCGGAAATATCCACTCCGATTACCTTTTCGGGGTTCAGCGCCAGCGCTTCAATAGCAAAGTCACCAGTACCAGTAGCAATATCCAAGATCAGCTTTGGCTGATCTTTCTGAAGCATTTTGATGGCTTTTTTCCTCCATGTAATATCAATGCCCAGACTCAGGAGATGGTTCAGTAAATCATAACGCTTGCTGATATTGTTGAACATGTTGGCCACTTGGGCCTTTTTTCCTTCTTGTTGATCTTTGTAGGGAACTACTGACATTGAATTACTCTGTTTGGATGCGCAATATTACTAAGTAAACACGAGCAATGGAAAAATGTTAAAGATTAATTGGTGTAAGGGTTTTGGAAGGAAAGGCTTACCTTTGTGAAAAATGAGAAGGAAATGATTAAGAAGGCGACATTTTTAACAAGTAATTCAGACTATAGAAAGTGCCCAACTCCCAACAAACCGGAGTTTGCTTTTATAGGCAGATCCAATGTAGGGAAAAGCTCATTGATCAATATGCTGACCAATAATAAGAGCCTGGCCAAAATATCTGGAAAACCGGGTAAAACTCAGCTTATCAATCATTTTGAGGCTGATGGAAAATGGTTTATTGTGGATTTGCCCGGGTATGGATTTGCTCAGGTGAGCAAGACCTTAAAGTCTGATTGGGAGAAAATGATCAAAGGATACCTGACCAATCGGGAAAATCTTCAAGCTACTTTCGTTTTGATTGATAGCAGACTTGACCCGCAAAAGAAAGACCTGGAGTTTATCCTTTGGTGTGCTCAAAATGGCGTGCCTATTGTTTTGGTGTTTACCAAAGCCGATAAATTATCGGTCAGCAAGGTAAAGGGGAATATCCAGAAGTTTATGGCTACGTCGAAGACTATATTTGAAGAAGCTCCTTTGTACTTCGTGACGTCAAGTGCTACAGCCGTAGGAAGGGAGGAGTTGACGGACTTTATGCGACAACTGACTGAAGAATTTTATGCTGAACAGTGATTTGCCTTGAGCTTTTAAGGCGAAATCATATATTTGCAAGCTGATTTTAAAAGATGAATTATGGGATTTAATGAAATAGCTACCGTAGCTGGTAAACCTGGATTATACAAAGTGCTTAAGCCAAGCAGAAGTGGGGTGATCTTAGAATCAATGGATGCCAAGAAAGCAAAATTGGTTGTAGGTGCTAACCACCGCGTTTCCATTTTAAGTGAAATTTCGATTTATACCATGACGGAAGAGGGGTCGACTCCTTTGCAAGAAGTCATGATCAATATCGAAAAGGAATTTTCAGGAGATACTGGTTTGGCCAAAGGTGCAGACAATGATGAGTACATTGCTTTTATGAAACATATTTTGCCTGATTTTGATGAGGAGAGAGTATATCCTTCTGATATCAAGAAGTTGATCTCTTGGTACAAAATCATCAGGGAAAATACACCTGAACTCTTGGAAGAACAGGCTGAAGGTGGTGAAGAGACTGCTGAGGAGAAAGAGGCTTAATAAAAACTTACAGTTTGAAATAGAATAATTAGCTACTTTTTGGGATTTTTATATTGTCTCAAAAAGTAGCTTTTTTTATTATGAACTCAGTGTACATATCCGAAAGTGCGCAACTTCTTCAGAAGGATTTTGAACTATCACTTCCTGAGGAAGACCTCACAAGGGAAGCACTTATTGAACTTCTTTCGCCAGTTGTAAGCAACTTGCTCAATCGTGACTTCGAAAGGCTGCTGCACATTTGTTACAGGATTGATCTTGGGGAGCAAAAGCTTAAGTACATTTTGCACCAAGCTAATCCTGAGTCTTTGGCAAAAGAATTAAGTGCTGCGTTGGTAGACAGGCAGATTCAGAAAGTTGAAATCAGAAGAAGGTACCAATAGACCCGGTCTGAAGTTTAAACTGTAGCTTCTTTCAAGTGTCCTTCCGCTTCTTCTACCATCACCGTAGAACCAATGTATAGTGGGGTTCTTTGGTGGAGGGAAGTAGGTTGGATATCCAAGATCCTGTTTTTTCCATCAGAGGCTGAAGCGCCAGCTTGCTCCGCAATAAAGGCCAGTGAGTTGGCCTCATAAAGTAACCTAAGTTTGCCTTCAGGTGCTTTTGCAGTGCTTGGGTAGATGTAAATTCCGCCTTTCAATAAGTTTCTGTGAAAGTCGGCGACCAAACTGCCAATATATCTTGCGCTAAAATCCCTTTCCTTGCAGGAGGTTATATAATTTTTGATTCCCTCGCTGATTTGAGAGTTCAAGCCTTCATTGATGCTGTATATTTTTCCATCTTTTGGGGCGCAGATATTGGGGTGTGAGAGGAAGAATTCTCCTAAAGATTGCTCATAAGTAAAGCCATTGACACCCTTTCCTGTGGTGTATACGAGCATGGTGGAGGATCCATAAAGCACATAGCCAGCGGCTACCTGTTTGTTTCCTGGCTGCATGATGTCTTCTGGCTGAATGGGACTTCCTACAGGCGTAACTCTCCTGTATATGGAAAAGATTGTTCCGATAGAAATATTTACATCGATGTTTGAAGAACCATCGAGAGGATCCATGGCCACGACATATTTTCCGCTGCTGTTTTGTAAATCAATGACTTCATCATCTTCTTCAGACACGATAGCACACACTTCTCCTCCTTTAGTCAAAGCCCTTGAAAATCTAATATTGGCAACCACATCTAATTTTTGCTGTTCTTCTCCTTGCACATTAGTGCTGCCAAAGGCACCGCCAATATTGGAGAGTCCCGCTCGGTTAATCTCTCGATTTACTATCTTTGAGGCCAAGGCAATGTCTCGAAGGATTTGTGATAACTCTCCCGAAGCAAAAGGGAAGTCATCTTGTTTCATTTTGATAAAACGGTCTAAAGTGACGCCGACGGAATAGCCCAAGGCAGAGTGATCAGGCTGGTATGGTTTTGTCTTCATATCCTTGAAAAGTGCAATTTTAAATATAACCCACTGAAAAATACAACTAATATTTTTATGACAAAAGCAATTGTTTACAAATTTGGAGGTGCTTCAGTAAAAGATGCTGATGCAATCAAAAGCCTCTTTAATCTTTTATTCAATCGATTGCGGAATCCAATGATTATTGTGGTCTCCGCAATTGGGAAGACCACAAATTTGTTGGAGGAAATATTGAGACAAAAGTATGAGCAGGAAGATTTTTATTTGAATTTTACAATTTTAAGAAAAAACCATTTAGCAATATGTTCTGAATTGTTTGAGGAAGGCGATATGGTTTTTTCAATGGTTGAAAATATTTTTCTAAAGCTGGAAAAAGAGCTTGGGAAAAAACTCTCAGCAGAAAACTATGATCGGTTTTATGATGCTGTGGTGAGCTATGGAGAGTTGTTGTCAACAAAAATTATTCATGCTTATTTTTGTAAAGAAGGTTTGTATTGTATTTGGCAAGACGCAAGGGAGGTGATCATTACAGATGATAATTATCGTTTGGCTCAAGTAAATTGGCAAGAGACCGAAAAGCAGTGCTTACAGCAACTTGTTCCAAAGCTTAAAAAAATGCCCTTGGTGATCCAAGGTTTTGTCGGAGGAACCATTGCTGGAGATACTACTACTTTGGGAAGAGAGGGATCAGACTTTTCAGCAGCTGTTTTGGCCAAATGCTTGAAAGCTGGTTCTGTAACTATTTGGAAAGATGTCCCAGGGGTCTTGAACGCAGATCCCAAGAGATTTTCAGATACAGTCAAGTTTGATCATTTGGGATACAAGGAAGCCGCGGAAATGACCTATTACGGCGCCTCTGTGATTCATCCTAAGACCATCAAGCCGCTGGCAAATATGAAAATCCCACTTTATGTAAAGTCTTTTCTAGACCCTTCATCTAAAGGAACAATCATAGGCGATTTTGACGGGGATAGAGAGGTTCTTCCTGTAATAATCGTAAAAGATAATCAGATGTTGGTGACTTTTGAGGTTACTGACTTTTCATTTGTTTCGGAATCGCATATTCATCAGATTTATGCGGAATTGCATAGGTTAAAGCTTAGGGTAAATGTATTGCAGATTTCAGCAATTACAGTGTCCATTTGTGTGGACAGGGAGTTGTTTAAGCTGGAAAGGCTATTGTTGGAGATGAGACCTTATTTTAAGGTTAGGTATAATGAAGATTTGCAGTTGATAACTGTCAAGAATTACGATGAGGCTACAAAACTGAGGTTTTTCAAAACGGAGGATATTTTGCTAGAACAAACCACCAGAAGTACGTTTCAATTGGTCTGCCGGCCAATGGCTAAATAAATTTCTTGATGACTTTTTTGATTCCGGGAAGGTAGCTTAAGCCGAAAAGGTTAAGATGTACCAACAAGGGGTAGAGATTATGAATGTCAGCTCTTGTTTCAAAGCCTGGTTCTAACGGGAAGATGTCGTTATAAGCTTCGTAAAAAGCTCCTTGAAACCCACCAAAAAGTTTAGAGAAAGCCAGGTCCATTTCACGATGTCCATAATAGACAGCAGGGTCTATTAAGCATGGGGCTCCATTAGAGTTGACGATGACATTTCCTGACCATAGATCGCCATGAAGTAAGGCTGGCTTTTCGTTAGGGACAAGGTCATCCAGCTTTGAGTAAATTTTCTGGAATTTTTTGTAAAAATTTAACTCGATCAATCCATCATAATAGGCTTTGCCAAGCATCGGCTCAAGCCTTTCTTCAGCATAGAAGCTAGCCCAGCTTTTGTGGAAATTGTTTCTTTGGGGAAGAACCGCGATGAAATTATCGCTGTCTAACCCATAAAGTGGAGCCGTGGCCATATGAAGTTCGGCAAGTCCGTGCCCCAAGTCTGTCCAGTAGGAGCTGTTCGGATAACCTCCTTTGATCCATTCGATCAGTAAATAGTTTTGATCTTCAATGCGACCTGCTCCAATTGTTTTGGGAATTTGAAGTGGTGCGTGTTTATGCAATAAGGTCAAGCCTTTTAGTTCTTGATGAAAGACGTCGGATGAATTAAGATGGTTGGATTTTAAAAAAAGCGCCCCCTTGGTTGTTTCCAAAAGCACGCTTTGATTCATGGCCCCGGCAGAAATAAGCCGGACAGATTTTATTTGTGTAGGTTCATGTATGGCATCAAATAAGACATTTTCATAAAATGAATTTTGACTATGCATACACTTTGTGTTCTTTTCTTAATTGGGTAATCAGTTCTTCAATCGATTCGTTCAAGATGTTGTAAACTTTTTCGAATCCATCCTCTCCTCCATAGTAGGGGTCGGGAACTTCTTCATGGTCTGCATTAGGCTGAAATTCCCTCATTAAAAAGATTTTGCCATGGCTTTGGTTATAAGACTCCATTAATTTGTAAATGTTCTTTTTATTGGACTTATCCATGGCAATGATGTAATCAAAATCTCGGATATCGGTGTGGTTAAGCTGTCTACCTCTGTGGGAAATGGCCATACCATGCCCTTCTGCGCATTTAATGCTTCGCTCATCAGGAAGCTCCCCAATGTGATAGTCGGACGTACCACAGCTATCACTTTGGAATTTGTGTCCCAAATCAAGTGCTTTAATTTGATGATTAAAAATGGCTTCAGCCAATGGTGATCGGCATATATTGCCCAAGCAAACGAATAAAACTTTGATCATTTTTGTTTTTATAAACCTAATGCAATTTCTAAGTTCAAATATAGCAAGCTATGACCCATTAAAAGAAAATAGGTTTGTATTTATGCCTTTTTCTTTGATTTTGGATGCTGTTATATGGTCGAATAACACTTGGTAAAAGTGTCTCTTCCATTTCTAGTGCTTAAAAGAATAGTAAGTTTCTGCTGAGGTGTAAAATGAATCAACCTTGGTGAGCCTATTCAACAATACTATGCATTATAGTTTGAGAATTGATAAAAATCAAGCCTTGATTTATTTTATTCAAAAGTAAAACGGTTTTTCACTTTTGAAAGGCTTTTTAAGGGGGATGAAAGTTTGCTGGAGAAAGTATTGAAAGCGATGAACCAAAAAGAAAACCACCATTCATCTTGAACTAACTTAATGATGAATGGTGGTTGAACGGCTTTATCGAATTGATACGCCAAGTCCTAAACTGACTGTGTTAAACTCTTGGAAAGTATAGTCGGCATTGAGAAAAACAGGGCCAAACTTAAACCTTGCTCCTAAAGTGGCCATAGCCCCTTTTGCATCGTATTCAAGATTGACTGGATCGGTAATGCTTTCAGAAGTGCCTTCTATGGAGTATGTACCCAGCATGTTATAGGTAGAAGAACCAGTATTGTAACCTGCTGTCCCATATACGGTCAGGATTGAAAGCTTTTTACTTACCAAAGCTTGAAATGTCCAAGTATCGAGGCTCATTTCGCCGAATTGCCCCATGTCCTCTTCTATAAAATATTTCGCATTTAGTGAATTGTATGCAGCCAAAACGGAAAGATCAAAAGGGAGGATTTTGATGCCTGGAATGTGTTGTTTGATGTCATGTTTTACACCCAATCCCCATTGGGAAATTTCAGCATCCTCAACTGACACTTTGGGGATAAATCTACCAATAAATTCAAATCCAGCTGGAAGCCCAATCGCTCCTTGGATGGTTGGGGCTGGGACATATTTTACAGGGATGTCTAGCCCTGGTGGGATGTCTACTTCAGCAATTAACGTTTCTCCTTCATAGATTTCCAGCGTTCCGTTGGCATCAGGATCACCATAGAGTGTGGGCAGAGAAGTAGTTCCATTACTCCCTTTTACCCTTATATTTTCATATTCTGAAGGGTCAAAAGTAAAGTTCTCATACCTGGCAGGAACCCTTGCTCCACTTACGGAAAACTTAAGGTCAAACCCTAAAGTACTATGAGGTTTGGCGGTATGTGCCCAGCCTGTTCCCATACTGTAGATGAAACCTTTGGCTGCAGGTTCTACATAATACCCCATATAGGTGTTAAGGTCACTTACTCCAGCTTGTAAGATTTTTTCAATATCAATGTCGCCTTGGCCAAAAACTTTAGTGCCGGAGAGTAAAAGGCCTACTAAACAAAAAGATAATATTTTTTTCATTCTTATAGTTGGTTATGTTAAATAAAGGTAGCGAAATTTAAGTCAAAGATGTGACCATAAAAGTAGCTCGGGGATTTTTTTTTGAAAATTAATTTAACTTTTCTACTTTTGCGGAACTATTACTAAATAAGAATCATTCTTATCTCTGAATGAATATTGAAGCGGTAAAAAATAAAATTGTAGAAGGTGGACTGAAGTTTACCCATCAGCGGATGGTGATCTATGAGGCAGTGTCTAGTACTCATAATCATCCCACTGCCGAATGGGTATTTGAGCAGATTAAGGAAAACAACCCGTCCATTTCACTAGGTACCGTTTATAAAACGCTGGATACTTTTGTGAACGCCCAGATCATTCAAAAATTTGTTGACAACAATGGAGTAATGAGGTTTGATGCCATTCTCGAGGCCCACAGTCACTTATATGACAAAGAGACCAATGAAATCAGGGATTACCAGAATAAAGAGTTGGAGACTTTGATTAAAGGCTTCTTTGAAAAAAATAAAATTAAGGATTTTGAAGTAGAGGATATATCCGTGGTCATCAAAGGCCACAACAAATAAAAGTAAATTAAACATAACTAATCATTTAAAATTAAAAGTATGTCATTAGTAGGAAAAAAAGCCCCTTTATTTAGCGCACCAGCAGTTATCAACGGAGAAGAAATCGTTGAAAGTTTTTCTTTGGAGGAGTTCATTGGTAAAAAAGAAGTGATTTTCTATTTCTACCCAAAAGATTTCACTTTTGTTTGCCCAACTGAAATTTTGGCTTTCCAAGAGAAATTGGCTGAGTTCGAAAAAAGAGGTGTAGCTGTAGTAGGTGCTTCTTGCGATACAGAAGAAACTCACCTTGCTTGGTTGTCTACTCCAAAAGCTAACGGTGGTATTGAAGGTGTTACTTACCCATTGGTTGCTGACCCTGCAAAAACTATCGCTCACAACTATGGTGTTTTGGCCGGTGAGTGGAACTATAACGAAGAAGGAGAATTGACTTATGAAGGTGCTCCAGTTGCCTTTAGAGGTTCTTTCTTGATCGACAAGGCAGGTGTGGTTAGACATGAAACTATCAACGACCTTCCTCTTGGAAGAAACATCGACGAAATGATCAGATTGGTAGACGCACTTCAGCACGTAGAAAAATACGGTGAAGTTTGTCCAGCTAACTGGGAAGAAGGTAAAGAAGCCATGAAAGCAACTAAAGAAGGTGTGTCTGAATATCTTTCTAAAAACTAATCATTGCTTAATGCAAAATAATGAAGCCTCGGTGTTTTGCCGAGGCTTTTTTTGTGGCGTTTGTTGGGACTGCTCCGTCTAGAAGGGGAATCTTATTTTTAATTAAAAAACCTGTTTTATGAATGCACTTAGGTACACTCCGGCAATTTTAATAGCTCTTTTCCTTTTTTCTTGCGATAGTGGCCAAGATGACCACCAAAACCAATTGGAGAAAAGTGAAAAAAACTGGCAAGTTCTGAAATCGGAAAATGGAGAATCTTACCGCTATCAAGTAAGTACCTCTTCATGGACAGGCTACAGTTCGATTACCACCATTACGGTATTGAAAGGTTTGGTGACCAAAAGGGAGTTTCAAAGTTATCTTCCGGACAATGAAGGAGGCCAGGAATTAGTCTATAGTTATGTGGAGGAAGGTGAAAAGATTGGAGCTGATACAGAAGGGGCTGAGCCAATTACCTTGGATGAACTTTATGATGTTTGTAAGGAGGAATACTTGACCGTGGATCCCAATTCAAATACCATTTATTTTACCGAATTTGACAATGGACTTGTAAAGAGTTGTGGGTATGTGCCACAAAACTGTGTGGATGACTGCTTTTTTGGTTTTAGTTTGAAGATTATTGAATGGCTGGAATAGCGATTAAGAAATTGATCCTTGAAGGAGTTTTACAATGGTGATGTGAGGCTATTTATTGACCTACAATGAAGGAGGTTTGTTCCGATCTTGTTAATTTTGGGTATGAAATTGTTTTATGATTTTTCTGTTTGGGCCATGTCTGGCTTATTACAATTGACCAAAGGAGGTGAGTCTAAACTGTCGCGACTTGTAAAGGGGAGAGAAGGGGTTTTTGATCAACTTGAAAATTTCATGAAAGAATTTTCAGGGAGCTTGGCTTGGTTTCATGTGGCCTCTTTAGGGGAGTATGAACAGGCAAAGCCGGTGATAGCAGCATTTAAGAATGCTTTTTCTGATCATGCTGTTTTGGTTACTTTTTTTAGTCCAAGTGGCTATGAAAATGTGATTAAAAAGCCTCAGCTCCATGTCGATATGATTACCTATTTGCCTTTTGATACCCAAGCCAATGTACAGCGGTTTTTGGACTTAGTAAATCCAAGTGTGGTTTTTTTTGTGAAGTATGATCTTTGGGCCAATTATATCTTTGAAACAAAAGCACGTGAAATTCCATTGTTTCTCTTTTCTGCCTCTATGCGTAAGGACCAGATTTATTTCAAGTCCTATGGTAGCTTTTTCCGAAAAGTATTAAAGTGCTTTGACCATATTTATACCCAAAACCAACAAACGGTGAAGTTGTTGGATGAAATAGAAATATCCAACACTAGTATTGCAGGTGACACACGCTATGATAACGTACAGCTGATTTCTGAAGCTCCAAAAGTATTTCCTGAAGTAGAGACATTTGTGGGCACCGATCCAGTAATTGTGGTGGGGAGTGCTTGGGAAGAGGATATGGAGTTGATCATTCCATTTATCAATAAGCATGACCAGTATAAATATATCATTGCACCTCATGATATCAATCACATTGTTATTGATTCATGGAGGAACCAAATTGCCAAGCCCTGTTTGAAATACTCTGAAATGATTGATGGTGAATCTGGAAAAGCCGATGTGCTGTTTATTGATAATATAGGGATGCTTTCTTCCCTTTATCAATTTGCCCATTTGGCTTATGTGGGTGGAGCTTTTGGAAAAGGTCTACACAATATATTGGAGCCTTTGGCTTTTAGGGTTCCGGTGTTGTTTGGGAAGTTAAAGCGAGTAAGTAAGTTTCCAGAAGCAGCTATCAGTGAAGGTTGTGGTTGTGGCTTTGAAGTGGCAGACAAAGCGGCGTTTGAGAAAATAGTCTTAGCTTTGGAAGAAGTAAAGGCTTATGAGAAGGCAGCCAAATCTGCAGATAGATTGGTGAGAGATAATCTGGGAAGTGCGCAAAAAATCATCAATGGAGTGCAAAGAATCATCTTATGAACATAAAAGGAAGGGTAATTAAGTCAACAGGTAGTTGGTATCTTGTGAATACTGATGAGGGGCAGGTCAACTCCAGGCTACGAGGGAAGTTCAAACAGGATGACCTGAAGCTGACCAATCCGATTGCTGTAGGGGATTTTGTGACTTTGTCAAAAGAGGAAAACCAAGATACAGCCATAATTTCCAGTATTTTGCCCCGAGAAAACTATATTATCCGAAAGTCCACCAGAAAGAGCCATTTTTCCCACATCTTGGCTTCCAACATAGACCAAGCCTTTTTGGTGATCACATTAAAACAGCCAAGGACCTCCTTGGGTTTTATTGATCGGTTTATTGTAAGTACAGAAAGTTTTCGAATTCCCACCACTTTGGTTGTCAATAAAATTGATGTAATCAAAAAAGAAAAGGATCAAGAGTTTTTGCAGGATATTCGTGAGATTTATGAGCCCTTGGGGTATCCGGTCTTGGAAATATCCGCTTTGCATGATGCCGATTTGAAAAGTCAGTTTTCGGAAAAACTTAAAGGAAAGACAACGCTGCTTTCTGGACATTCTGGAGTAGGAAAATCCACCTTGCTTAACAAATTGGTGCCAGATGCAGGGCAGTCTACCAAGGAAGTTTCAAGTTTTACCTCCAAGGGAGTGCATACCACTACTTTTGCAGAAATGTTTCCAGTGGAAGATGGTGGTTATTTGATTGACACGCCCGGTATTAAGGAGTTTGGGATTCTGGACATTGAGGACGAAGAACTCTCCCATTATTTTGTGGAGATGAGAAAGTATTTGGGACAATGTAAATACAACAACTGTAAGCATCTCAATGAACCTGGCTGCAAGGTGTTGGAGGTGCTGGAAGAAGGATACATTCACCCCTATCGATATGATAGCTATGTCAAGATTCTTCATGAAGAAGATTCCTTCAGGTAATTGATGCTGAGTTACACGTGATTTACCTAGGGCTACCTATTTTACCAAGGATCTCGGATCGATAATTTCACCTTAGTTTACAAGTCATTGATTCTTTTGCCTTCTCCTTGTTCAGTAAAAAATATTGATGCTACAAGTACTTCGTAAAGCGCCTCCCCCCCTTATTCAATATCTTAACTAAGCGCCCATAAATTTTAGGCTTGATGGGTTGCTGCCTTGATGCAGTTCAGACGTTTCTGTCTATTCCCGTTTACCTAGTCTTTGCCTTCGCTTAGCTCATATTTGGGGAAAAACAGAATTATCTTCGGATCACTCAGGGATCACTTACGGATCACCTTCGGATCAAGCTCGGATTATACCGAGAGAAATCCGAAGATAATTTGGGTGTAAGGTTTGTTTGATCCAAAAATAAGTAAACGGAGTAACTGATCTACCTTAGGGGAATTACCAAGATGTTAAAGGACAGCTGTAAGTCAGTAGTATTAAAACCATAACTTTCCCTTTCTTCTGATTGGCAAAAGGTATACCTGGTTGAGTGTGGAAGTATGATCACAAAGTAATGGAAAAAATTAATCTTGAAAATGGTTCTTTTCTTCAAGACCAAGGGCCACAAGGTGAATCAGTTTATATTTTCCCAAGGAATCCAAATGATGTCATTACCCTACTTTCGTTGACTGGATTGTCACACTATTTTATATGGAGCCCAATTCTGTTATTCTAGTCTTGAGAGTCGTGGTATATATTATCTAGTATAAATCTTTGAATCCACTCGGTTTTAAACTAATTTTCCCTTTTAAAACAGTTTGATCAGATCATCATGAGTGAAATAAAAACTTTGGTGCTGAACCATAAGCAAATCCAACAAAAAATCACCCGGATAGCATATGAAATATATGAAAGAAATGTAGGTGAGGGGGAAGTAGTTTTTGCAGGAATTTCAGGAATGGGCTACGTCTTAGCGGGCTTGCTGGTGGATAAAATAAAGGAAATATCTCCTTTGAAAGTGGAGAAGATGAAAATCACGCTTGATAAGTTTACCAAAAAACAACCTGAAGTGGAGCTTTCCCATGATATTGACTTTGAGAATAAGTGTCTGATCATTGTAGATGATGTGCTTAATTCAGGAAGGACATTGACTTATGCCATGGAGCCTTTTTTGAAGTATGAGATCAAGAAAATTGAAGTAGCTGTTTTGGTCAACAGGAGTCATAAATTATTTCCAGTTTCCGCCGATTATACGGGTTACGAACTAGCAACCACCTTGAGTGAAAATATTCAAGTAGAACTTAATGAAAGCGATTCTACTGTTTACTTACAATAATTCCAAACAACCATGTCTGTTCATCAGTCTACCAATATAAAAAGAATTACCACTCATGTGCTTCAGGAAATGAAAAACCGAGGAGAAAAAATCTCCATGCTGACAGCATATGATTTCTCCATGGCTGGGATTTTGGATGCCGCGGGAATTGATATCATTTTGGTTGGAGATTCAGCTTCTAATGTCATGGCTGGACATGAGACCACCTTGCCCATTACTTTGGATCAAATGATTTATCATGCCTCATCTGTAGTAAGGGCTGTGAAACGTGCCTTTGTGGTAGTGGATATTCCTTTTGGCTCTTATCAAGGGAATTCATCTGAGGCTTTGAGGTCTACCATCCGGATCATGAAGGAGGCTGGTGCGCATGCGGTGAAAGTGGAAGGAGGAGCCGAAATCAAGGAATCAGTGGTGAGGATCTTAAGTGCAGGGGTTCCGGTAATGGGGCATTTGGGATTGACCCCTCAGTCCATTTACAAGTTTGGAACTTATACAGTTCGGGCAAAAGAAGAGGATGAAGCGGAAAAGCTTATTTCAGACGCTAAGGTGTTGGAAGAATGCGGTTGTTTTGCCATTGTTTTGGAAAAAATCCCTGCAGAACTTGCCAAGCGTGTAGCTGAAAATGTGTCCATTCCAGTAATCGGAATTGGGGCAGGTCCTCATGTGGATGGACAAGTATTGGTCGTACATGATATGTTGGGGATTACCCAAGAGTTCAAGCCTCGCTTTCTCCGTCAGTACGCCGATTTACGGGGGATCATGACAGAGGCCGTTGAGGGTTATATCAAAGATGTGAAGTCCAAAGACTTTCCAAGTGAGAAGGAAAGCTATTAATCTTTTACGATTTTAGTAAGATAAAATCAAGTTGATTTCCAGAAAATTAAATGTTTCAATAGCAGCAGGTTTATGATTGTAATCCCAATTAATTTTATCAATAACCTGATGTCATAGAATATTTGTTGGTATAATGTTGAGTTGTAGCAGGTAAACAAAGTTTTTGTTCATTTAGATTCGTCTAGTCTTTTAGCCTAACCACTCCCAATTCCGCTTTTAACCTTTGAATACGCGATATTTTGCGTATTTTAGCGGCAAAATCAAGTGCACCGGCATTTAATCATATAATTATTTAGTCAATATACACACAGGCCAACTTTGGGTTGTGCTTTGTCGTGTCGAAATTTTAATAAAATGACCACTACAAAAACACCGAAGATCCTTTATACGCTGACCGACGAAGCGCCAGCTTTGGCAACCTATTCTTTGTTGCCTATTATCAAATCTTTTACAGATTCAGCTGGTGTGTCAGTAGAGACCAGGGATATATCTTTATCGGGTAGGATTATCGCCAACTTTCCGGAATACTTAAAAGAGGATCAGCGCATCAGTGATGCATTGGCCGAACTGGGAGAGATTGCTAAAACTCCAGAAGCCAATATTGTAAAGCTGCCTAATATCAGTGCTTCGATTCCCCAATTAAAAGCAGCTATCAAGGAGCTTCAAGGACAAGGCTATGCATTGCCGGACTATCCAGACGAGCCAAAAACCGAAGAAGAAAAAGGCGTAAAGGCCAAGTATGATAAAATCAAAGGCAGTGCAGTAAATCCAGTTTTAAGAGAAGGTAATTCAGATAGAAGAGCTCCTCAGGCGGTGAAGCAGTATGCCAAAAACAACCCACACAGTATGGGTAAGTGGAGTGCTGACTCCAAATCCCATGTGGCCAGCATGAGCGAAGGTGATTTCTACGGAAGTGAGCTTTCATTAACTATGCCGGCAGAGGGAACTGTTAAAATTCATTTGGAAGGTAAAGATGGAGCTGTAACTATCCTAAAAGAGGGTTTGAAGCTTCAAGCAGGTGAAGTGATAGATGCTTCCGTGATGAGTGTTAAAAAACTGGAAGCTTTCTTGGCTGAGCAAAAAGAAGATGCTAAAAAACAAGGCATTCTATTTTCATTGCATATGAAGGCTACTATGATGAAAGTTTCTGATCCTATCATTTTTGGCCATGCTGTTAAGGTTTTCTTTGCACCAGTATTTGAAAAACATGCCCAGACCATTCAGGAGATTGGTGTAGATGTTAATAATGGGTTTGGTGATTTGATCAGTGCTTTGGACAAACTTCCCGCTGAAAAGCGTCAGGAAATAGAGGCTGATATAGAAGCATGCTATGCTGATAGCCCTGATTTGGCCATGGTTAATTCCCACAAAGGAATAACCAATTTGCATGTTCCAAGTGATGTGATTATTGATGCTTCCATGCCAGCAATGATCAGGACTTCTGGTCAAATGTGGAATAAAAATGATGCATTGCAGGATACTAAGGCGATTATTCCAGATCGTTCTTATGCAGGTGTTTATCAGGAAACCATTGACTTTTGTAAGAAAAATGGTGCTTTTGATCCAACTACTATGGGGAGCGTACCTAATGTAGGGTTGATGGCTCAAAAAGCAGAAGAGTATGGCTCTCATGATAAGACATTTGAAATGCCTGCAGAAGGTACTGTAAAAGTACTTAGTGCTGCTGGTGAAACATTGATGGAGCATGCAGTAGAAAAAGGTGATATCTGGAGAATGTGCCAGACCAAAGATGCTCCTATCCAAGATTGGGTAAAACTAGCTGTGAACCGTGCCAAGGCCACAGGAGTACCTGCTATCTTCTGGTTGGACAGCAATAGGGCGCATGATGCCCAGTTGATAAAAAAAGTGAATAAATATCTTCCAGAGCACGACGCTAAAGGATTGGATATTAAGATACTTTCTCCGGTGGAGGCCACCCGTTTCTCATTGGAAAGAATCAAAGAAGGTAAAGACACCATCTCTGTTACAGGTAATGTGTTAAGAGATTACTTGACGGATCTTTTTCCTATTTTGGAATTGGGTACAAGTGCCAAAATGCTTTCCATTGTACCATTGATGAATGGTGGAGGCTTGTTTGAAACGGGGGCCGGAGGATCTGCTCCTAAACACGTTCAGCAGTTTGTGGAAGAAGGTCACCTTAGATGGGATTCTTTGGGTGAGTTTTTGGCATTGGCTGTTTCTTTGGAACATTTGGGCAATACTTTTGACAACGAAAGGGCCATTGTGTTAGGTAAGACTTTGGATGAGGCTACTGGTAAATTCCTTGAAAATGGAAAATCCCCATCCCGAAAGGTGAATGAATTAGATAACAGAGGCAGTCATTTCTATTTGGCGCTTTACTGGGCAGAAGCATTGGCGGCTCAAGATAAGGATGCTGCGTTGAAAGAGATTTTCACCAAAGTGGCCAAGGCTATGGAGGAAAATGAGGCAACAATTATTAATGAATTGAATGGTGCTCAAGGAAATCCTGTGGATATCGGAGGTTACTTTAAGCCTGACGAGGCAAAGACTTCCAATGCCATGAGACCAAGTAAGACGCTAAACGAAATCTTGGAAATGGTAGTAGCGAGTGTGTAATTTATCACTCAGTGAATGTAACAGAAAAGGCCATCCACACTAAGTGGATGGCCTTTTCTGTTTTAATGTGACAAGGGAGATTTATAGTTCCTTGATCATGATGTTTTTGAAATAAACATTGTTGCCATGGTCTTGAAGGGCGATTTTGCCTTTCTTATATATACCAAAATGTTCTGCGTTTTTGAATTTACTTCCAGCGATGAGTGCTTTCCAGTTGTCATCCCACATGGTGGTTTCCACTGTGGTCACCCCATTGAGCTTGAAAGTTAACTTGGCATCGTCAACGATGATTTCAGTAGTGTTCCATTCTCCAACAGGATTGGAAGCTTCTTCTGTTGCTTGGATCATGTCATAGAGGTCTCCAGTGCGATGCTTCAGGTTTTTGCCATCCGGGTGTCCTTCATCATCTAACAACTGATATTCAGGGCCTGTAACATACGGATGTCTGAATTGCTCATCCTCATGTACCATGAACATGATCCCAGAGTTCCCATTGTCGGAAATTTTCCATTCCAATTTAAGGTGGAAGTTGCTGTATTCATCTTTGGTGACAAGGTCCCCTCTACCTTCTTTTTCAGAAGAGTCAAGGTATAGAACACCATTTTCCATTTTCCACGCAGCACCTAAAGATTCTTTATTGTAGGTTTTCCAGCTGTCCAAGTTGGATCCATCAAAAAGAATGGTCCAATCTCCTTCAGTTTCATTGGAAGTGCTTTGAACGGTCACAGTCTCTTCGGACGAGGTGTCCTCAGTTTGACCAGCTCCGCAGGATGTGGCCAAAAGCACTAGGACTGTTAGGGATAAAATGTTTTTTTTCATATCTGATTAAGATTATAAAAGAGGCCTTTTAAAGGCCTCTTTTGGGTTTATTTTTTCAGCATTAAAACGTACTTGACCATTATTTTTGCATCGTCTTCAGAGAGTCCAGGGTGCGCGGGCATGGGAATTTCTCCCCATTCTCCTACACTACCGTTAACCACTCTTTTGGCGAGTGTTTCAATGTTTTCGTCTGTGCTTTCGTATTTGGCTGCCACATCTTTATAGGCAGGGCCCACGATTTTTCTTTCTACCATATGACAGCTGGGGCAGTCAGATTCCTTAACTAAAGCAAGTCCACTGACATAGTCAGGATTGTCTTTATACATTTCATCAAAGCTCATTTCTTTGGCCGGAGCGGCCGCTGGAGTGCTGGTAGCTTCCTCACTGTTGGTATCGGAGCTCCCTCCGCATGCGTACGCTAATCCTGCAAGTGCGATCACACCTGCGCTTGCTACTTTACTGAAGTTCATTGGTTCTATAGGTTTGTTTGATTTAAATTATATTCCTAATACTTTTTTGTTCAGCGCTTCATCGGTACCGGCTGAAGCAAAGTCATCGAATGTCTTTTCAGTGACTTTGATGATTTTCTCACTGATAAATTTCGCCCCTTCAATGGCTCCTGCTTCGGGATGTTTGATGGCACATTCCCATTCCAGTACTGCCCATCCATCAAAATCATATTGAGAAAGCTTGCTGAAGATGGCGTTGAAATCAACCTGGCCATCTCCAAGAGATCTGAACCTTCCTGCTCGGTTGATCCAGCTTTGATAGCCCCCGTATACTCCTTGTTTGCCAGTTGGGTTAAACTCAGCATCTTTCACATGGAACATTTTGATCCTGTAGTGATAGAAGTCAATAAATTGAACATAGTCCAGGCATTGCAAGAGGAAGTGGCTTGGGTCATAAAGGATATTTGCTCTTGGATGTTGGTTTACTTTCTCCAGGAACATTTCAAAAGTCACTCCGTCATGCAGGTCTTCACCAGGATGCAGTTCATAGCATAAATCTACACCATTTTTATCAAATTCATCCAAAATAGGCAACCACCTCTTGGCCAATTCTTCGAAACCTTTATCCACTAAGCCTGCTGGGCGCTGCGGCCAAGGATAAACGGTGTGCCACATTAATGCACCACTGAAAGTTGCGTGAGCAGTAAGTCCCAGGTTTCTGGAAGCTTTTGCCGCATACATCAGCTGTTGGGTGGCCCATTCTGATTTGCCTTTAAGGTTTCCTTTCAACTCTTCAGGAGCAAAAGCATCAAACAATTCATTATAGGCCGGATTTACAGCCACCAATTGCCCTTGTAAGTGGGTGCTGAGCTCTGAAATGACCAATCCAGCATTTTCAACAGTGCCTTTGATTTCATCAGCATAAGATTGATCTTCGGCGGCTTTTTGCAAATCGATAAAGCGACTATCCCAAGATGGGATCTGAATGGCTTTATAACCAATGCTTTTGGCCCATTCACTGATGTCTTTTAGGTTGTTAAAAGGAGCCTTATCGTCTGCAAATTGGGCTATAAATAGCGCAGGTCCTTTGATGGTCTTCATACTACAGGGTCTTTTAAGTTTATCTCAATTAATCGTTTTAGCATAAGTTTTGAATTGCAAAATACATCCTTTTGAAATATTTTTTCACAAAACCGTTGTTTTTTGAACTGGAAAATCCAGTAAGGGACAGTATTCAGTGCCAATGGCAATGGCTTTGAGCAACTCTCTTGAATTACAGTTTGAATTTGGTCCATTTTTGCTCAGACTGACCACTTTTTACCACATGCTCTATAAAGGCCATGCCTCTAAGCCCGTCCTCAGTGCTTGGAAAGTCAAGCCATTCTTTTTCTGGTTCTGTGCCGTTTAGTTTAGCAGTGAGCGTTCTGGCAAAATTTCTGTAGTGGTTGGCAAAAGCTTCCAAGTAGCCTTCAGGGTGTCCTGCCGGTGTTCTTGTATTGGCCAATGCATAGCTGGAAAGGTACGGGACATTGGCTCCCGCACGATAAATTTGATCAGGTTGCTCTGGATGTCGGACGATAAGGGAATTGGCATCTTCTTGCTGCCATTCCAAACCCGCTTTGTCCCCATAAACCCTTATTTTGAGGTTGTTTTCTGCGCCAGTGGCGACCTGAGAAGCCATAAGTACACCAGATGCTCCTCCTTCAAACTTCAATAGAACAATGCCGTCATCGTCCAATGTCCTTCCAGAAAGTGTTGTGTTTAGATCAGCACAAAGTTTATCCAGTTTCAACCCGCTGACATATTCCGCTAAGTTCAGGGCATGCGTGCCTATGTCTCCCATGCAACCGGCCACTCCACTTCGCTTGGGGTCTGTTCTCCAGCCAGCTTGTTTGTTTTCTTCTTCGGAGACGTTTTTCCATAGCCAGCCTTGAGGGTATTCCACATAGACTTTTCGGATGTTTCCCAAGGTGCCATTGGAAACTAGTTGTTTAGCTTCTTTTACCATTGGGTAGCCCGTATAAGTATGGGTCAGGCAAAATAACAATCCTGTTTCTTCGATTACCTTATTAAGCTCTTTGGCCTCTTCATAGGTCAAAGTCATTGGCTTGTCCAAGACCACATGAAAACCATTCTTTAAGGCTTTTACGGTAGGGTCGAAGTGAACATGATTAGGAGTGACAATGCTCACAAAATCAATTCTTTGATCTTTAGGAAGTGCTTTTTCCTTTTCGAACATTTCATCATAAGATTGGTAGATACGGCTGTTATCCAAAAACAATTCGGCGCCTGCTATTGCTGATTTTTCAGGGTTACTGCTGAATGCTCCTGCTACCAACTCTATCTGACCGTCCATATTGGCGGCTATTCTGTGAACGGCTCCAATGAAAGATCCTGGACCGCCCCCGATCATACCCATTCGAAGTTTACGATGGTTCATCATTATTCTAGGGTTTTATACTTTAATCGATTTATAATTTTTAGTTAGATTTAAAATTGTCCCAAAAGGGATGTTTTTTTAAAGACACAAATGAGTTTTAAGTGATAAAATGTGAAATAGTATTGTGAACGGTAATGAATAGTAAATCAGAACGCTTATACTTACATGTTTGTATCAGAAAAACTAAAATTAAACGAAAATCCCTAAAATTTAAATTAATATTTAAGTAGTTTGGCTTTTTCTTTTTAAGTTGAAAATTAAAAAATAAAACAAAAAACCTATCAAAAACCTATGAGTTTCAATACGAAGTTTAAGCTGTCCTTCATGATGTTTCTTGAGTTCTTTATCTGGGGAGGCTGGTTTGTTACCCTTGGACTGTTCCTAGAAAAAAACTTGAGTACCACAGGAGCACAAAGTGCAGCTGCGTTTTCTACGCAATCTTTCGGAGCTATAATTGCTCCATTTATTATCGGGCTTATTGCAGACAAATATTTTAATGCAGAAAGGATTTTGGGGGTGCTTCACCTGATTGGTGCGGTACTAATGTTCCAGATGTACAATGCAGAGGATTTTACGGCTTTTTATCCCTATGTATTTGCCTATATGGTAGCTTATATGCCCACCTTGGCTTTGGTGAATTCAGTTTCCTTCAATCAGATGTCCAATCCGGAAAAAGAGTTTGGAGTGATCCGTGTTTGGGGAACTATTGGCTGGATTATAGCAGGTTTGACGATTAGTTTGGTCTTTGCATGGGACTCATCGGAAAATGCAGCAGCAGGCATGTTGAGAAATACATTCTTGATGACCTGTATTGCTTCTCTTGTGTTGGGAATATACAGTTTTATGTTGCCTAAGACCCCTCCAAAAATTGCAAAAGGCGAGAAAAAAACCATCACTGAAATTCTCGGATTGGATGCTTTTGCTTTGTTGAAAGATAAAAACTATTTGATTTTCTTTCTTGCCTCGATCATGATTTGTATCCCATTGGCTTTTTATTATCAAAATGCCAGTTTGTTTTTGGGGGAGATAGAAATGACAAATCTTACCGGTAAAATGGCCTTAGGTCAGGTAAGTGAAGTGTTGTTCATGTTGTTGTTACCTGTATTCTTTGGTAAATTCGGAATTAAGAAAACGCTACTTGTGGGGATGATTGCTTGGGTGGTGCGTTATGCGTTGTTTGCCTATGGTAATGTGAATGAGTTGTCATTTATGTTATTGATCGGAATTGCCCTACATGGTATTTGTTATGACTTCTTCTTTGTTTCAGGGCAAATCTACACGGACTCTAAAGCAGGAGAGAAATTTAAAAGTGCGGCTCAAGGAATGATCACCTTGGCTACTTATGGAGTGGGGATGTTGATTGGCTTCTGGGTAGCTGGAGTAATCACAGATACTTACGTTACTCCTGATGGAGCCCATGATTGGCAGACCATCTGGTTGATTCCATCAGGAATTGCGGTGTTGGTAGCCTTAACTTTTGCCTTGGCATTTAAAGAGAAAAAGCCAACACCAGTGGCTGCCTAAAGAGATGCTATCATGTCAGAAAGAAGATCTGCATTAAAGAAAATGGTATTGGGCACTGCTGCTATAAGCGGCATGCCTTACCTGAATTTAAAAGCAAACAATAAACAAAACATGTTGAAAGGAAATATAAACCACTCGGTTTGTAGGTGGACTTATGGTCACTTGTCTTTAGATGAATTGTGTGTCCTTATCAAGGACATTGGTTTTGGTGCTATCGATTTGATGGGGCCGAAAGACTGGCCTATTGCTCAGCAGCATGGTGTATATAGTTCCATGTGTAATGGGGCAGAAATTAGTCTTGAGGAAGGCTTCAGCCATTCAGAATACCATGATACACTGATTAAGAATTATTCTGAAATGATTCCTTTGGTCGCCAAAAATGGATACAAAAACCTGATTTGTTTTAGTGGAAACCGCAATGGGATGGATGATGAAACAGGGCTTCAAAATAGCGTAAAAGGTTTACAGAAATTGTTGCCTATAGCTGAAAAACATGGTGTTACCTTGATCATGGAGCTTTTGAACAGTAAAATAGACCACCCGGATTATATGTGTGATAAGAGTGTCTGGGGAGTGGAGTTGTGCAAAAGATTGGATAGTGATAACTTTAAATTACTCTATGACATTTACCACATGCAAATCGATGAGGGAGATGTGATCAGGACTATTGGAGAAAACCATCAGTATTATGGGCATTATCATACTGCTGGGAATCCAGGCAGAAATGAAATAGATGAGACACAAGAGCTGAATTATCCAGCCATTATTAAGGCCATTGCTAAAACAGGCTTTAAGGGGTATATTGCTCAGGAATTTATACCCAAAGCAGAGGATAAGGCCGCATCCTTGCGAAATGCCATTGCCCTTTGTGACATTTAAACCGAAATAACCTAATTAAAACCTATAGATGAATTATGGCAAATCAAGAGTATGATGCAATCGTCGTTGGCTCTGGTATTAGTGGCGGATGGGCTGCTAAGGAGTTGACCGAGAAAGGATTGAAGGTTTTGCTGCTTGAAAGAGGGCAAGACGTAAAACATGTAAAGGATTATAAGAATGCGACCCTTCCTCCTTGGGAAATACCGCACAGGGGACGCAGGACTACCGAAATGGTGGAGAATCACCCTAATTTAAAGCGCGATTACGTATTGAATGAATTAGTGTTGGATTGGTGGGCGCATGAAGATTCCTCTCCGTATGTAGAAGAAAAGCCTTTTACTTGGTTTAGAGGTTATCAAGTAGGTGGCCGTTCCTTGCTTTGGGGGAGACAGAGTTATCGTTGGTCTGATTTGGACTTTGAAGGTAATGCCAAAGAAGGGATTGCGGTAGATTGGCCGATCCGCTATAAGGATATCGCTCCATGGTATGATTATGTAGAGAAATTTGCAGGGATCTCTGGTAATAGAGATGGCCTGGATGTGCTTCCTGATGGGCAGTTTATGCCTGCTTTCGCCATGAATTGCGTGGAAAAAGATGTAAAGGATAGAATAGAGAAGAAGTTTGGCGGTAAGCGTCACTTTATCAATGCCCGAGTGGCCAATATTACCCAGCCACTTCCTGGCAGACCTGGCTGTCAATCAAGAAACAAATGTTGGTTAGGCTGTCCTTTTGGAGGGTACTTTAGTACACAGTCTTCAACTTTGCCAGCAGCTGAAGCTACTGGAAACCTAACGCTTAGACCTTATTCCATTGTTCATAGATTGCTTTATGATAAGGATACACAAAAAGCGACAGGGGTAGAGGTAGTGGATGCAGAAACCATGGAGACCATAGAGTACAAATCCAAGATTGTGTTCTTATGTGCTTCTGCTTTGAATTCTGCTCAAGTATTGATGCGTTCAGCGACTGATATTTGGCCAGAAGGTTTAGGGAGTAGTTCAGGAGAGTTGGGACATAATGTGATGGATCACCATTTCCGACTTGGTGCAAGTGGTTCTATTGAGGGATATGATGATAAGTATTATTTTGGAAGAAGGCCGGGAGGTATTTATATTCCGAGATACAGAAACGTGGGAGATGATAAGCGCGATTATGTGCGTGGATTCGGTTATCAAGGAGGTGCCAGTCGTAGTGGATGGAGTAGAGATGTGGGTGAGATCAACATCGGTGGGCCTTTAAAGGAGGCTTTGACCGAACCAGGACCATGGAGTATTGGGATGACGGCGTTTGGAGAGATATTGCCTTATCATGAAAATAAAATCACATTGAGCAAAGATGTGAAGGATAAGTGGGGAATGTATGCTTTGGTAATGGATGCTGAGATCAAGGATAATGAAATGAAGATGCGTAAGGATATGATGGCCGATGCTGCTGAAATGTTGGAGGCAGCTGGCGCTAAGGATATTCATACCTATGACTCTGGTTATACTTTTGGTCAAGGGATTCATGAAATGGGTACGGCCAGAATGGGAAGAGATCCAAAAACCTCTGTGTTGAATGAGCACAATCAGGTTTGGGATGCCAAAAATGTGTTTGTGACCGATGGTGCTGCCATGACTTCTGCGGCTGCTGTGAATCCGTCGCTAACTTATATGGCATTGACAGCCAGAGCAGCAAGCTTTGCAGTAGAAGAACTTAAAAAAGGTAACCTTTAAAAGACACAAACTATGGCAATGAACAGAAGAGATGCATTGAAGAGCTTTGTACTGATGATGGGCGGAACCATGGTCGGTGCGAATGCGATATTGACAGGTTGTACACCTGATAAGCAAATCGAAGGTCTTGATTTTACCCCTGAGGAAATAGCCTTTTTAGATGAGATTGGTGATACTATCATTCCGAGTACAGATACCCCTGGCGCCAAAGCGGTAGGTATCGGTTCCTTTATGGTGATGATGGTGAAAGATACCTACTGGGAAGAGCAACAAAAGGAGTTTATTAATGGTTTGAATGCACTCAGGAAGGGTTTTAAAGATGAGGTTGGTAAAGACTTCATGGATGCCAGCCAGGAGCAAAGAACCGTTTATTTGAATGAGCTCAATAAAAAGGCAAAAGAAGAAAATGGTCCAAAGTATTTCAATATGTTGAAGGATTTGACCGTTTTGGGATATTTTACTTCGGAAATTGGAGCCACAGAAGCCTTGAATTATGTAGAGGTCCCAGGTAAATGGGAGCCATGCATTGATTACAAAAAAGGAGATAAAGCGTACGCTATATAACAGATACCAAGCGGGATAGCAATTAATTGATGTCCCGCTTTTTGAATTACACTTGATTTATTAAGATCCCCTAAAATGAAAGAAAGACGAAAGTTTTTGAAGTTGGGTGCAGCATTTACAGCAGGTGCTTTTTTGCCATTGCAGTTTTGCTCCTCACCTAAAAAGGAAACTGCTACTGCAGTAGTTGAAGAAGCAGTAGCAGAATCAGTAAAAGAAACAATTTCCAAATTTGGTGTCCAGCTTTACTCTGTAAAAGAAGATATGGCTGCAGATGCTAAAGAGACGATAAAGAAAATCGCTGGTTACGGTTACAATCAGATAGAAGGATTTGATGGAGGAAAAGGGATTTTCTGGGGTATGAAAAATACCGAATTCAAAACCTTTACAGAAGATTTGGGGTTGGACTTTGTAGCATCGCATGCCAACGTATTTGATAATACAGAGAAACTTGCAGCAGAAGCTGGAGAAATTGGGATGAAATACCTGATCTGTCCTTGGATCGGGCCTCAGGAGTCTATGGAGGAATGGAAAAAAATCGCAGATAGATTTAATGAGGTAGGTCAAATATGTAAGAATAATGTGGTGAGGTTTGCCTACCATAATCATGGCTATACATTTGAGGAATTGGAAGGCCAGATGCCTCAGGACTTTTTGTTGGAAAATACAGATCCAGAATTAGTCGATTATGAGTTGGATATTTATTGGGCGGTTACTGCTGGAGCTGATCCTGAAGCTTATTTTGAAAAATACAAAAATAGATTTAGGCTTTGTCATGTAAAAGATAGGGAAAAAGGAGCTCCTTCAGGAAAGGCTGATGCATCTATTGTATTAGGGGAAGGAAGTATTGACTATTCTAAAGTGCTAAGGACTGCCAAGGACAATGGGATGGATTATTTTATTGTGGAGCAAGAAAAATTTGAAGGGGTAAGCCCTTTGGAGGCAGCCGAAAAAAATGCAGCCTATTTGAAAAAACTTGAAATCTAATAATAGGTTAGAACTATTTGAATTTAAAGCAGGTCAATTTGACCTGCTTTTTTTATGGAGTGATAGGCTGACTTTTGTTAATTCTCCTCAAGTTATCCCAACTTTTTCCTTGGGTTTATTCGTTCATAGAAATAGAGTGACATGAGTGTTGGATTTAATAAATCACCATTATGAGTTTGGCCATCCCATTATTCCCTTTAAAACTAGTTGCCTTTCCTGGGGAACGTTTAAACCTCCATATTTTTGAGCCCCGCTATAAGCAGTTGATTAGGGATTGTATCGTAGGTGAATTGCAATTTGGCATATGTGTCTTTACAGATCGATTGATGTCACACGGCACCATGGTGAGGTTGGTGGAGGTTTTCAAAGAATATGAGGATGGAAGGTTGGATATCAAGACGGAGGGTCTTGGTGTGTTTAAAATCAATACTTTTCAAAATCCCTTAGGTAGTAAGTTGTATGCTGGAGGTGAAGTAGAACTTTTAGAAGAGGACAATAGGGTTTCTGGGGGAGTTTTCAAGGAGTTTGTATTTTATTTGAGGGAAATGCTCAGGTTGATGGGGATTGATGCTTCAGAAGGGCTTGAAAATGTGAATTCTTTTACTTTTGCGCATAAGCTAGGGCTTAAACTTGAAGAGGAGTATGCCTTAATTCATATGCAACGAGAAGCTGAGAGGCTGATTTTTTTAACCAATCATCTAAAAAAAATGCTTCCCATTGCCAGGGAGCTGGAAAAAGTCAGGGAAAGGATCAAGATGAACGGGCATTTCAAGTCACTTGATCCTCTCGATTTTTGATATTATTATAGTTTAGAAATATTTTCTTTTTTCACATAAGCTTCCTTTCCTTCCCATTCTATTTGGTACCAAATGTCCTCTGTGGATTTTATGGTGACCCTGTGTCCGGGGTTTACTTTTTTGATGAATTTACCAGCGGCTGTAGGTTCGCCCATGATGATAGTGGGACTGTCTTTAATGATCCCAGTTTGAGGACTTTTCAGCATGTTATTGCTAAGAAATGTACAAAGCAACAAGATCATGCTCGGGATAAAGTATTTTGGTTTGTTGGCCCTGTTTCTTACAATGGTGAAGATTAGAGATACAACGAGCAATAGGGCAAAGAAAGATGTGATTTCTTGTTGATAGTCTGTGAGTAGTTTGAAAAACTGTGCTCGATCAGAAACCTCATAGCCCTTCAGGTCACGCTGATCTGTTAGGGATTTGATTTTGCTGATTACTTTGGGGCTTGGGTTGTGGTCATAGTATTTGGATAGGTAAAGGGTAGCATCATTGTATTGTCCCATTCCTTCTGTGATGTAGGCCATCTTTAGAAGCATGGCAGGAGAGTATGATTCTTCAGTTTGAAGAATGTCTGAGTAGATGTTGTAGGCTTCTTTGTAGCTTTTGGCATTAAACAAAGAATCTGCTAAAATCAAACTTTTGTTATCTGCTTGACAATTAATGCTTTGCAGTATAAAAGTGAAAAATATTAAAAATTTTACAATAAACTTTCGGCTGATGTTTGGCATTTTCAAATTGGTCTCTTAAATTTGCAGTCCAATTACGACAAAGATATAACAAAATGCAAGTCGAAATTGACAAAAAAATGGAAGTTAAAAGTACTTTCCGGTCCAATTAATAGAGGTTTTATGATCTCATTGGGTTTGAAATATATTGGAATGGTAAAGCAAGAAATTGCCTTTCTGAGAAAATAAAATGATTCCGTAGCTCAGCTGGTAGAGCAATACACTTTTAATGTATGGGTCCTGGGTTCGAGCCCCAGCGGGATCACAAGTTTGAAATTTAAATTTGATAATATCTTGATTATATAATAATTAAGTTGTTAAATTTGAATTCTCAAAATAAAATTCCTTATTAAAGTATAGGGGAAAGTTAACGGGGTGTAGCGTAGCCCGGTCATCGCGCCTGCTTTGGGAGCAGGAGGTCGCAGGTTCGAATCCTGCCACCCCGACAATCCAGTGTTACTTTGAGATATAAGTAAACGGTCCTGTAGCTCAACTGGATAGAGCAACTGCCTTCTAAGCAGTAGGTTAAAGGTTCGAGTCCTTTCAGGATCACAAAGCGGAAAGCAGTTTCCGCTTCTTCTTTATCAAAGATTCCGTATCCCCATAGTCATTGGGATGGTAGGTCAACGAACTACCTTTAGGAGAAAAAAATGATTCCGTAGCTCAGCTGGTAGAGCAATACACTTTTAATGTATGGGTCCTGGGTTCGAGCCCCAGCGGGATCACAAAAAGCCTGACTTTGAAGTCGGGCTTTTGTGTTTAGAATGCGTTCTGATTTCTATACGAAAAAGGGGATCAAGGGATCAAGCAAGATTGAATCAAACTGAAAAGTTGAGGGTTCAAATCCATGTTCATGCTGTATATCCCGATAATCGGTCCAAACTATTCCTCTCTTCACTATCTTAATTCTTGCCAAGATAGAATCTTTGATGATTTAAAAAGTTGATCAGAATTGCTTGTCGTTTCGTTTAAAGGTGTATCCCATTTCTGAACTATATATAGCGCTTCCTTCTTTAGGTCGAAGAAAGTCAATTTTAGGTAAACTCCCATCTTCTTTCCTTGGTAAGGCTAATTCTGATGCGTCAAGCCCTACAAAGTCTGAATCTGATAGGGGAGTTTCTTTTGGCGAAAAAGAATTGTTTGATAGTTCACACTTTTCCAAATCAACATGGGTAATGTGCTTTGATGCTCTAGGATCATAGGATACATTGTTTCTAATAATATGGCCATAACCGGGGACATCCTTTATTTCTTTGGCTGATTTTCTGTTGAGCATGTTGAAATTTGATGGGTTTTGATATCCAGTGTTGTTGATCCAGCTTATGCCTCCAAGGTGATGGTTGGCATAGAAACCTTGGTTTCGATTATAATAAGCCAAACAATTGACTACGATATGCTTCGGAATGACTTTTGGATTTCTTGGTGTGGAAGACATTCCATATCCTCCAGACTTAAAGCCACTACCATCTCCAGCAGCAAGTAGGGTATTGGGCTGGTAGCCGTTGTAAAAGGACCAGCAGTCTTCTATGGTTATTGCTGCTTTAGAATTGATTAGATCAAAGCCGTCGTCACTGTTATACCATGCACGGCAAGCTTTAAATATATTCCCCACACTGGATTCAGTGGTAGGGTGGCCTCCAAACCCATCTACATTTCCACCCTTTCCACCATCTGAGATGGGATCATAATTATTGTATGCATCACAATTCAAAATCATATTGTGTGACCCTTTGGTGAGATAAAAGCCAATAGCCATGCCATCATGCATTGCTAAGTGTTCGTAAGTATTGTAGTTGCCGCCTTCATTGCGGAAACATTCTGATTGAGTATGTCCTGTGATAGTCACTTGAGTACCTATGATCTCGAAATTTTTAAAGTGAAGGTTTGACCCAGATACATGGAATACAATGACTCGCTTGTCTTTTGGGCGCACGGCAGATAAATCAAACACTGGCCGCTCTGATCGATAACCGCCGTAATAAGTCTTTTGAGATGAACTTACCCCACTTTTGTCCATTTCAAATACGTAAGCCCAAAGTCCATTTGAGCTAAATTTCATGATTTGATTCTCAGTTATTTTGTAGGTGCCTCCCCTGATAAATACAGAGTCACCAGGAGTCACTAGCTCCTGTACGTGCTGGAGACTTGCAAAAGGCGCCTCAAGGCTGCCTTGATTGGTGTCGCTTCCATTAACTGCTACAAAATAATTTTTTGCAGGAAGGCAATAGGTGAGAAGGATAAGGGAGAGGGTTAGTAATGACTTCATGTCTAAATGTAATCAATACTGATTTGAAGTATGTATGGGAGTGTAGGGTAAAAAGAAACCCTGCTATTTTCATAAATAGCAAGGTCGGTTCAACTTTTTGAAGTGAAAATCTATTTCTCTATCATTTTATAAACCCGGACATAATCTATTTTAAAGGTGGCAGGGAATATCGTTTCGTCGATTCCTTCTGTACCTCCCCAATCTCCTCCAATAGCCAAATTAAGCAAAAGGTGGAACTTCTTGTCAAACGGCCAGGAAGCATAGCCGCTCCCTTCATTTGTAAAGGTAAAGAGTAATTTATCATCGATATAACCTCTGATAGCATAAGGAGTCCAATCCACTCTGTAAAGATGAAAGGCTTGGCTGGCATGGTTGACCAATTTGTTTTTGCCTACTTGGGTTCCCTTTTTATGGTTGTAAGATTCCGTGTGAACTGTAATATGTACGCGGTCTTGGTCATAGCCGACATGTTCCATGATGTCGATTTCGCCAGATTCCGGCCATCCTCCGTATTCCCAATCAGTAGGAAGCATCCATATGGCGGGCCATGTTCCTTTGCCTACAGGAAGCCTTGCTTTTACTTCAAACCGACCATATAAAAAGTCTCCTTTGTTTTTGCTTACTAATCTGGCTGATGTGAACCGGTTACCTTCCCTTTCCTCTTTTCTGGCTGTAATGGTAAGGACTCCATCTTTTACTTCTGCATTGGACAGATTGTTAGTGTAAAACTGAAGTTCATTATTTCCCCATCCATCTCCTCCTAAGTCGTAGCCCCATTTTTGGGGATCTGGTAATCCGGTATAGTCAAATTCATCTTTCCAGATGGCATGATCTTCAAATTCCCAGCCTAAGTCTTTAATAGGGATGGGGGGAGGGATATTGGGATTGACTGGTTCAGATTGGCCTGCGCAGGACAGGGGGAGTAAACCGATGAATAAGTAAACTAGTGTCTTAAAGGCTGATAATTGAGGTTTCATAAATAGTATAGTTTACAAATTGATTTCACTTGGAGCTACCGATTGGATAGTGGTGGTGTTCGGTATGGTATGTTCAAAATGTATGTTTTTGAGAACTTCCTGTGTTACGGATTTTCCTTCAGTGGGGTATTGGCCATTTATACGCCTAAGGGCTGCGTTTTCTGACACATCAAACCTTTTGTAGGTCCAATGGCACCAGCCGATATTGGCTTGCTCTAATTTTTCTATATTTTGCTTGAGCCATTGTTGGTTATTTTCGCCAGTTTCTCCTACCCAAACAGGGACATTCCATTTCTCTCTGAATGCGATTAAGTTGACAATTCTATTGATCTGATTAGGGTTAGGGTCAAGAATCGTGTCCTCATCAACGGGAATCCAATATCGATGGGCATTATAGATTAGGTTTTGGTTTTGTGAGAATACAGTAGGGATCATATGGTCATAGTTATTTCCCCATCCATTTCCTTCTATCATTATCAAATGGGTATCACCCAAACTTCTGATCTTATTGATCAAGCGCTCAAAGAGATTATGGATTGGTTGGTTTGATGGGACGTTATTAGGCTCATTGATCAGGTCGTAAAAGGCTATTCGGTCATCATTAATATATCGTCTAGCCAGCATTTCCCACAGTTTTAGTGTGACATCTTGGTAGATCAATCTTCCTTTATCATCTTTTCGATTCCATAAGTCATTTTTGACCAAAATATCCGCAATATTGCTATCGGTACCTTGTCCGCCTGGTGCAGCATGGAGGTCTAGAATGACATACATGTTTTTTTCTCCACACCAATCCAATAACCGATCAATGACCTGAATCCCTTCAAGTTCATCAGGAGTTCTGAAGAGGTCGCCTTGATCCATCCACTTAGATAAGCCCGAGATATATTCATCGATCTTTTCTGGTGATTGAATTACCTGATTTCTCAGGCGCCTTTGCTCACTGGTAAGGAACAACTCATAATGCATGGGTAATCTTACGGCATTAAAATCCATAGAGGCAATGTCATTAATGTCGGCTTGAGTAATGAAATTGTCCCGCCAATTTTGATAGAAAGAAGCTACTTCCTCAAAAGTGAGTCCTTCATCATAATAGGCCTTTTTCATTTGCCACTGAGTTCCGATATCACTTCCATTGGGGTTAAGCATATAGCCTTCCTGAAGGAGCCATCCTCCAAGTCCAACGGCTCTTAAAATAACTTCCTCCCCACTTGCATTGACTACTTTTGGTCCATCTGCGGCTAATCTGGTTAGTGAAGATGAGACTGATTTGTGACTTTCATCGTAGGAGGAGTTTTTTGTGGAACAACTCGAATTTAGGTTTAAAAGGAGGGTGATGAGAAATAAATATAATAGGTTTGATAGTTTTGTCATGTTAAAAGGAATTTGAAAGCCCCCTAATCAGTTTAGCTAACCAGAGGGCTTTGGGCTAGGGTTATTTTGTGCCTCCGTATTCCTGGTTTTGTTCAATCAAAGTGTTGTCCAGTTCCAGAAGTGGGATAGGAAGTATTTCATGCTTACCAGCTACAAAACCTCGGTCTGCTAATGCTTGGGCAGCTAGGCCTGTTCTTACTAAGTCAAACCATCTATGGCCTTCTCCTGCCAATTCCAAACGCCTTTCTTCCATAATGTTTTCGAGGTTTACAGGGACCGGATCTAGCCCTACTCTTGCCCTGACCGCGTCCAACAGTTGCTGGGCACGTCCTTGGTCTCCACCGCCCCGAATCAGTGATTCTGCTTCCATTAAATAGGTGTCAGCCAACCTGATTTCATAAATGTTTTGCCTAAAATTCAATTCCATGACACCCCCACCAGTAGATCTTTCAGATTGTCTTCCAGCGTATTTTTCAAGGAAATAGCCCGTGTTCATAAAACCCTTTTCATAAGTCACTGCACCAGCTTTCTCTAAGCTGTCAAGGTTGGCTAATGTGTACCGATATCGAGGATCCCCATGGATCGCTTCAAAGAAGTCTTCAGTGAAGGGTAAGAAACTCCAACCAGAAACATAGTCTGGTGCATCTTCACTAATCGCATTATATCCTCTAGGACCTACCATGATATTAAGGACATTCCCTTCAGTACATGATACACAGCCCCAGTCTCCATTGGATTGGCTAGTGAAACTGATTTCAAAAATAGATTCGCTGTTGAATTTATTGTCGATCACCCACAAGTCTCCAAAATTGTCTAACAGTTTGTATCCGTATTGACTGGTCTCGCCTGGAGTACCATTGACGTCCGCAAATTCTTGTGCTGCCTGGGTGAATTTTTCCTGATGTAAATATACTTTTCCCAACAGGGCTTTGGCCATTCCAACGGTGGCTCTTCCGGCTTCCGTGGCTAAATCAACAGTAGCAGGCAGCCCATCGATAGATTCCTTTAGATCGGTTTCGATCTGCTGAAAAACTTCTGCTGGATCTGCCTGAAGTATATCGTACATTTCAGAGGTCGAAACAGGTTCAGTTAATAAAGGGATATTTTCAAAAAACCTTACTAAATCGAAGTAGAAATAAGCCCTGAGAAACTTGGTTTCTGCAGCATACCTGGCTTTCAACCCTTCGTCCATGGGGACTTCAGGTAGTTTTTGCAAAAGTACGTTAGCGCGAAATACACCTGAAAAGCCTTTACTCCATAAATCTCCTTGAGGTCCGGTAGATGGATCCAAAGTGTAGTTGGACCACACCTGTAGGGCGGTGATGTCAGTGGGGCCACCTCCACCAGCATAGTGATCGTCAGAAGCTGCGTTTAAAGCATTTTGTTTGGTTACAAAACCATTGCTTTGCCATCCAACAACGTCATAGACTGCTACCAGGCCATTGTAAGCTTCTTGTTGGTTTTGGTAATAATTGGCTTCCAGGTTGGTGCCTTTAGGCTTGATTTCTAAGAATGAATCGGAACAGGATCCTAAGGTCAGCAGGGCCAATGCTGAGGCTAGTATATTGATTTTATGTGTTTTCATAATTGATTGCGTTTGTCGTTAAAATCCAACTTGTATACCGACCATAAATGAACGGGCTTGAGGATAGATACCTCGGTCGATACTCATGACACCTCCGCCTATTTCAGGATCATAGCCTGTATACTTGGTGACGGTCAAAAGATTCTCGCTCATTACATAAACCCGGGCTCTGGTCATGCCGGCTTTTTCAATGATACTCTTAGGGAAAGAATATCCAAACTGGAGGGTTTTGATTCTAAAATAAGAACCATCTTCTAGGTAGAAGTCTGAAGGATTATTGAAGTTCTTATTAGGGTCACCTTCGACGATTTTTGGGTGATCGTTCGAAGTGCCAGGTCCTGTCCATCGGTCTAAAGCCTCGGTTTGCCAGTTGGCATTGCCTATATCCAGTCTCCTAAGACCTTGGAAAATTTTGTTTCCAGCAACTCCTTGTCCAAAGACAACCATGTCAAAGTTTTTCCATTCGAGATTTGCCGTAAAGCCATAGGACCATGAAGGTGTTGGGTTTCCAATGAAGGTCCTGTCTTCCTCTGTTATTTGCCCATCATCATTCAAATCCGCCCAGATAAAATCTCCTGGCTGGGCATTGGGTTGGATCATATTGCCCTCGCTATTGGTGTAGTTTTCTACCTCTTCTATTGTTTGGAAGATCCCCATTGTTTCAAACCCGAAAAATGAATTCATGGACTGTCCGACAGCTGTGCGGGTGATGGGATAGGAGCTTGCTTGAAAACTCTGTCCCCCGGAAAGGTAGGAAATTTCTTCTCCTAAATTGGTTACCTCGTTTTCTAGGTAAGAAACATTGCCACTTAGTGATAGGTTTAAGGCTCTCAACTGCTTTCTATATCCAATTTCAAGTTCAACCCCTCTATTTTCCATATCGGCGATGTTGGCCGCGGGATTGGAAATCGCTCCGACATAACCCGGTATTCTGGGATTTTGAAGGATGCCATTGGTTACTTTTTTGTACCAGTCAAATGTGATGTTAAAGTCTTCAAATAGGGTGGCTTCAAATCCGATATTTGCTTGACTGGTTTCTTCCCATTTTAGGTCTGGGTTAGAGGGTGCGTTAGGGCTGTAGCCGATGGAGTAGCTTCCTGTATTGCCAATGGTATAGTTTCTACCGCTTCCAATGGTGGAAAGGAAGGCAAAGTCTCCAATGTTGTCATTTCCCACAACGCCATAGCCACCTCTAACTTTCAAGAAGTTTAGTACAGCATTAGTAGGCCAGAAGTCTTCTTGGCTGGCTACCCAGCCCGCAGAAAATGATGGGAAAACCCCATAGCGGTTATTGGTTCCAAAGCGCGAGGAACCATCTCTTCTTACCAGTGCCTCTAAAAGGTATTTCTCAGCATAGTTATAATTGGCTCGGGCAAACAATGAGCTTACAGCATGTCCTGCTCCTTCGGACCCATCGGCAGTTCTCTGGTCATTAGGGACTTTGAAGTTCAATGAGGCGTCATCAAAGTTGCTGGCCGGGACATTGAAGAATGTCACATCAAGTGATCTTCCTCTATTGTCCAAATATGCCCCCTGACCTAGTAATACTGTAAAGTTATGGTTGTCGATGGTTTTGGAATAGGATATGGTGTTTTCTAAATTCCAGTCAAAGCGTCTGTTTTGGCCTCTGCTAAACTTGGTCTGATTGGAGACATTGGTAGCGTTCAAATAGAAAATAGGCGTAAAAGATTCGCTTCCCCAAAAAGAGAGTTTAGCACCCAATGTTGATCTCAGTTTTAACCCTTCAATTGGTTCTGCTTCTGCGTATACATTACCCACGATGTTGTCTGACCAGCCGTAATTGCCAAGCCTGGTTTGCATGTAGGCTAGGGGATTGGTCATTTCTTGGGCAACTATAGTGCTGATCCCATATGGATTGCCCATAGCGTCTCTTACAACTGGATTTGTGCTGTAAGGAGGTTGATTGGCAATATTAGGGTCAGTAATTACTGCTTTTGTAATCGGGTCAAGGTTAATGGCAGAGCTTAATGGTCCTCCAAACTCACTGTTTGTATTGCCCAGGCCGATGGATTTATCATGAGCATATCCTAAGTTTTGACCAACTTTAAGCCACTTGGCTAGCTTATGTTCGGAGTTTAAGCGGATGTTGGTCCTTTTGTATCTGGAAATATCTGAAGCAACAATCCCTTCTTGTTCCAAATAGCCGAAGGAAGCATAGAATGTAGAGACGTCACTTCCGCCGCTAATGCTTAACTCATGATTTTGCCTCATTGCATTATTATTGAAAATGAGGTCTTGCCAATCGGTGCCTTTTCCATAGCTTTCCGGATTAGGAAAAGGAGCAGCATTTCCAGCGTTTACGGCTGCCTCATTCCTGATCATGGCATATTGACTGGCATTAAGTAGGTCAAGTTTTTTTGCTGGAGCGGATGTGCCGTAATAACCATTGTAATTTACGCGCATTTTCCCAGCTTCCCCTTTTTTGGTAGTAACCAAGATTACACCCGCTGCTGCCCTGGCACCATAGATGGCTTGGGATGCGGCATCTTTTAGCACCTCTATAGATTCAATGTCCGATTGGTTTAGGTAGCCAATGCCGCCATTGTCTACTACGACACCATCCACTACCCATAGTGGGTCGTTATTGCCAAATGTAGTGAGGCCTCTGACACGGACAGTTGCTCCTGAGCCCGGCTGACCAGAGCTTGCTGCTACAGTAAGCCCAGATGTTCGTCCTTGCAAAGCTTGCTCCACTCGGTTAATAGGCATGCTTTCCAGATCTTCTCCTTTAACACTTGATATGGCACCTGTGACGACACTCTTTTTCTGTACACCATACCCAACGACAACCACTTCCTCCAAAGAGCTTAGGTTTTCCTCCATACTTATTTCCAGATTGGATTGATTGGTGATGGTTGCTTTTTGGGTTTCCATACCTAAAAGGCTAAAGACAAGTACATCGCCTTGGGAGGCTTTTATGTTGAATAGGCCTTCAACATCAGTAATGGTTCCTGTGCCAGAACCTTCGATCATTACAGCTACGCCTGGGAGAGGCTCGCCGTCATTTTTTAAAATTACTTTACCTGTGATCTCACGGTCTTGCGCTTGGGTTAGCACGGGCAAGAGGAGAAGACAGGAAATGAAGAATGCAAAAGTAGCTCTTCTTTCCATAGAATTTTGGGTTAGGTTATTTATTGATTTATTGGTATTAAACTTTAATCAAAGTTAATCCTATACCATGTCAGAAATGAAATATAATGCCACTACATTAACCCTACAAAATGATAAAAATGACCGTTTTTTGCTTTTTTTGGGCACTACATGGATACTACATATGCATTACGGAATTTTTGCTTAGCTTTCTTGTTGATTAGTTGGATGAATCGTTGTGATCATGGTCAGCTGTGGATTGGATCAAGAAATCAAAGAGATTTGTCTCTGGGGTAATTTGTAATTTTTTTCTCAGTCTGTAACGTCCCACCTCAACTGCTTTTAAAGAAATACTCAATAATTGAGCGATTTCCTTGGAGGATAAATTCATTTTCACAAATGCACAAAGCTTAAGCTCATTTGGAGTAAGGTCAGGGTATTTTTCTTTGAGTATGCTCAGAAAGTTAGAATGGACATGGTCAAAGTGCAGAGAAAAGCGATCCCAGTCACTATCGCTTCTTTCTACTTCATTGATTAACTTCAAAAGCCGCTTAAAGTCTGCAGATTCACTTTCTAAACTGTGGTTTTTCCCTAAGTACAAAAGTTCTTCTTTAATTTTGGTTAGGACTTTTCCACGTTGAACAAGATGCATGGTTGTGGAGGCTAATTCTTGATTTTTATGGTTGATGTCTGCTTGAAGTTTTTCGTTTCTTAGTTTTACGATTTCCTTTTCGTTTCTGTCAATTTCAAGCTGATGGTATTTTTTTAGGTGCTTTTGTTCTTTGAGGTGTTTTTTCTTTTGCCTCTTTAAAATAAGATAGATACTTCCTGTAAGGATCAGAAGATAACAGCAATAGCTCCAAACAGTATTGTACCAAGCAGGAAGAACTGTGAAACTATAGGTGCTGATAGTAGATTCATTACCAAGGTTGTTTCTGGATTTTACTTTGAAAGTATAATCGCCAGCGGGCAAATTAGTATAGTCTTTTTCACTTTTGTTGTTCCATGTGGACCACTGCTTGTCGAAACCTTCCAAAAGATAACTGTATTCTAGGTTGCTGAATTGACCAAAAAGCGTGCTTGAGTATTCGAAATGAAGTGAGTTTTGGGTACTGCTGAAAATAATTGGAGATGCTTTTTCTGTAGGTTTTCCTTTAAGTTGAGTGTGCCCTCCGAATACGACACTATCCTTTTTTCCAAACAGACTGACCTTACCTATCAAAATATCGGGTCGGGTAATGTTGTTTCGGTATTTTTCGTAGTTAATATGAAAGAACCCTTTGTTAGCGCCAATGAAAATATTGTTGGCATCTAGAGGTGTGATCGATTCATGTCCACCTACTACCTTTCCGGATAGCTCGGGTAAGTGAATGATGGAAAAAGGGTGTTTTTCATTGGGTTTGCTGAAATCTATTACACTTACGGTCTTGTTGGATACATACCAAATGTTGCCTTGTTTGTCTTCTTGTAAATGCTGGATGCTCACTCCTTCCAATGCTCTATTTACAAGATCAGAAGCTTTAAATTTGTGTGTGTCTTGATCGAATTCATAAATGCCATCTTCTGTTGCGACCACAATTCTGTTTTTGATCCTAAACAGGTAATTATAGAGGTCTGATGGAAGACCATCTTTTGCACTGAAAATCGTAGTTTTTTCTATTCTTGATTGATTATCGGATAAGTCTATTTTAAATACTCCACGATAGGGATGTGAACCCCAAATGACTTGATGCTGATAGTCCATTATCATAAATCTCAAGGACTCAGACAGGCCTTCCATGTGTTTTTGATGGAGAAATGCTCCGTCTTTAAAATCAATTTCGGATAATCCTGTGTAAGTGCCTATATATACCTTGTTGCTGGGCATGATGTTTGACGAAGGTTGGAAAATCCAAGTGCCGGGTGTAGGGTATATTTGATAGGATGTTCCGTTTTCAATGAAGAAAGCCCCTTCTTCATGGGCCATTAGCAAATGATTATTCACTTCCTGCAGGTTCCAAACTTGTCCTGTGCTAAAACGCACTGGAGAAAATTTGCCTTTACTGAAACTTAAATCTTCTTCTTTTTCATTGAATTTGAACTGGTACAACCCATCTGAAGTGCCTATGTACAGTTTGTCATGGAAAAATGATGACGCGTATCCTGTCACCCTTTTGTTTTGGTCTGGATGTATTTGCTTAATAGCTCCATTAATGTCGATATAGTCAATTCCATCATCCAAACCTACCCAGAGTCCTTTGTTTTGATCAATAAATATGCTTCTGATATTGTTGGTTTGCATACCTTCATTATAAGCGTATTGCTGAAGGAGTTTACCTTGCTTGTTCATGATCAATAACCCAGCTGATTTGGTGCCTAACCCGATCCATTGATCATTGATGCTCACCATGCAATTGATGCGGTGGTTAGTGAGTAAATTATCAAAATCTGTTTGGTATCTTGTGAATTCATTATTGTGTAGAAGGTAAAGTCCGTGGTCGGTAGAGGAGAAAAGCGTAGAGTCTACACCCAACTCAGTTACTCCATTTAAGTCTGGAAGGGTGAAATTAGTATCTTCAACTACAGGCTTCCAGACTTCTCCATCAAATATCAATAGCCCATGCCCCTCTTCTTGGGCATATATTCTTTCTCCTGATTTTTCCAGGAATTTCCATTCTGTGTCAGATTTGAAAACCCTGATTCTATTGCCTTTATAATGAAGGATTTTGGTGAATTCCATAAAAAATACCTCGTCATTATGGATCACTATATTCCAGATATCAGCAAAGTTTCTGTCTTCTTCAGGGATTAAGTGTTTTAGAGAGTTAAATTTTAACTCTCCATTAGACTGAGGAGCGAAATAGCCTATATCATCTTGTCCACCAACAAAAATCTTGTTTTCTGAATCTAGTTTTACAGACCGGATGATGGTTTGATTGGGTAATTGGTGTAGGTTCCAGTACCTACCATTAAATGTAAGTAAGCCTTCATTGTTTCCGAAATATAGTATCCCTCTTTCATCCTGAGTAGTTGACCAATTTTGTAACCCTGCTTTATATTCAAGGTTGTTGTAGTTAATGATCTTTGGGGAAGCCAATTGTTGTTGGCCCATTGAGTACAAATTGACGCAGAGAACAGAGAGTGATAAAAGGAATATTTTAAGCATAGGCATTTAGGTAATTTTCTTTCAGGAAAATTCTGCATAATTATAATAAAATAAACTTACACCAAATGGATTTTTCAAAAAGCTAATTTTGTTTGAGTTGAAATAAGTGAATGTTTTCTTTCTTTATTAATAAAGCATTTAGAAGAGATAATCTTACAACTAAAAATTATTTGAAAAAGGTAGTTTTATAATTTTGATTACATTTGTGTTTTGCTTTTTGGAAGCAAATTAGTGCTTATAATTGTTTTGCCGTTAGTATCAAGAGTGAATTATTATTTCACGGAACATACAGGTTTATGGACAATTTTTTTTTATAATTATAATTATCTGATTTTCAATGGTTAATGCTTGAATGGTATTATGGGGAACCATTTTTTAGAAACTCTAAGTGGAAAAAGTAGTTTTTTTGATATTTTATTTTGCAAAGTGCTTTTTTTGCATGGTTACAAAAAAGAAATATTCTGATATTTAAAAATAGAAATTATTGGTATAGTTATTGAAAAGCGTTTAAGTGGGTTTTATGGCTGATAATTTATATTCGAAAGTAAATGTTAAAGTTGCTTTTTTTTCTTGGTTTTAAACAATTTGGAAGGAAATACTTGTTAAAAAATTCCAATTGAAACCGTTTAAAAAAAATATCTTTTCTACATTTGCCAACGTTTTTACCTTCAAAAGTTGGGTTGAATCCATTTAGTTTAAAATGTTAGAGATATTGAATAAAGGTTTTAAGAAGGCAGTTCTGGGTATTGTTTTTTTGAGCTGTACGACAACGACAGTTCTTGCCCAAGTAAGAGAAGTGAGAATCACAGAAGAGGAGCTTGAAGAGCATGTTGCTTTTTTAACATCGCCAAAAAATAATGGGAGGTATCCAGGCTCAAGAGGAAACAAGCGTGTCGTCAAATACATAGAAAACAGTTTTGAGGAAGTCGGGGTAAAACCTTTTGATGGGGAATATCTTCAGGAGTTTAAGGCTGAACTTAGGGTAGCAAATGGTGAAAGCCCAAGAAATCCAGTTAAAACTTGGAATGTGGTTGGCTACATAGAAGGAAACGACCCTTATCTAAAAGATGAATACGTGGTGTTGGGTGCGCATTATGATCACTTAGGATTAGGTGGACCTTCTTCTAAAAAACCTGGTGTTAAAGAAATTCATCCTGGAGCAGATGACAATGCTAGTGGTACTTCAGCATTATTGGAGATTGCTGAAAAGCTTGTGGGCAATCGGTTTATGCTTCGTAGGAGCGTGATTCTGGTAGCTTTTGGTGCAGAGGAACAAGGTCTGCTAGGATCAAAGTATTTTGTAGATAACCTGCCAGTAAAAAAGGAAAACATCAAGCTCATGATCAATATGGATATGGTGGGTCGTCTGAATCAAGAGGGGCAAGTTTATATGGGAGGGGCAGGGACCTTTCCTGATGGTGTAGAGTTGATGAGAAAATTAGGAAGTGAGTTAGGTTTAAATCCAGTTGTCCACGCTGGAGAAGTGGGAGGTTCTGATCATGTGTCTTTTTATAGAGCAGGAATTTCGGTGATCGGAATGCATACTGGAGGTCATCCTCAATATCACAGGCCAGAAGATACCATCGAGTTTATTAATTTCCCTGGAGAAAGGAAGGTAGCTGAATATGTTTACAGGACCATCATAAAAATCGCAGGAGAAGATTACGAAATGGAATTTATCAATCAAGACTAAAGATTGAATGAGATATAAAAAAGTCCCCTTCATTTCGATGAAGGGGACTTTTTTCATTTAGCATAATCAGAAACCAATTGAATTACCTCCGTCAACCGGGAGAATTGTTCCTGTAACGTAGCTCGAGTTTTGTGATGCAAAATAATAGACCGCATCTGCTATGTGTTCTGGAGACCCTAGCTTGCCCATTGGGGTACGGGAAAGTACCTTGTTTTTACGTTCTGGGTCATTGTTGAGTGCTTTGGCGGACATGTCTGTAGCGATAAAGCCAGGTGCAATACAATTGACCCTAATGCCCAAAGGAGATAATTCTACTGCCATGGCCTTGGTCATTCCTTCGATGGCAGATTTGGATGCGGTGTAAGCAATTACCTTGGGGATGCCATACTGGGAAGCCATGGAGCTAATGTTGATAATAGAGCCAGACTTTTGTTCTGTCATCAATTTGGCAACTTCCCGGCTAAGTGAAAAAACAGCCACTACATTGGTAGTGATTATCTCTTGAAATTCTTCATCAGTTACTTCAATAAGAGGTTTTTTCATGTTGATCCCGGCATTGTTTACAAGAATGTCAATACTCCCGTGTTCTTTTACAATTGTCTGTACTAATGCTGGTATTTGCTCCAGCTTGTTGAGGTCAAACTGGTAATGGAAACAGTTTTGACCAATCTGCTCTTGGGCTTCCAAAAGTTTGGTCTTGTTTCTGCCAATAATAATGGTAGTGATTCCATTTTTAGAAAGCTTGCAGGCAGTGGCCAAGCCTAGTCCTGAAGCTCCTCCCGTGACCACGGCTATTTGTTTGTTTGTATTTGATATATTGTTCATTGCTTAGTGCTTATATGCCGGGTGCAAAATGCGGCTTGTAATTTTTGAAATCCTCCAGCGTCTTATTCGGTTTTTCGACAGCATCAGGTAAGGGAAGTTTTGAAAATTGTTGGAAATATAGCAAACAGGCATCTCTCCACCATTTTGCTTCTTTCTCTTGAATTTTCATAAAGGATAATATATGTTGGTATCGTTCATTGTCAATTGACTTTTCTAGTGTACTCCATTTTTTAATAGCTGTAGTCGTTTGGTCAACTCCTGCCTGATAATGAAGAGCAAGTTCTTCCCATAGTGTTTTTCCCGACTCCATACGGTATGCCCATGGGAGGTGGTGAAACCACAGTAAGTATTTTTCAGGACAAGTCTTGGGATTGCTAAATTGTTTCTCGATATAAGGGGAGTATTGGCTAAGGGCATCACTTCCTGAGGAGGTCCGGTCAAACCCAATTCCGTCGGATCCTGCTTGATGATAATAAGTAGAGGTCCAGTCATCTCGGTGCTTGTCAGTGATCCATGGGGCTGGGCCATAATGATGGTTCCATCCCATGATATGGTGCAGTCCAAGTGGTGTCATGTAGTTGACTGCAGCTTCGCGGGATTTGGACATTATATCTAATGTAGTGCTTATGAATTTAGGGTCATTGCTAAAAGTCATTGCAATCCAATCTTCAGCGATTTTTTCTGAACTGGCATAGGGATTCCATGCTAGCTTGCCAAAAGCATACCAGTTGGCTTGACCAAAATGATTACCGGTCCAGTTTCTATCTGACCCAATATTGGAAACTCCAGCCATGCCACTTAATTGATGGTTTTCTAAACTGCCATCTATGATTTTCACAACAGTAGACCCTGGCCCTTTACAATAAGTGTCCGTGTTTAATACTTCTTCATATAGTTTGGATAGGTAGACCAAGTGAGTGCCTTGTCCAAGGTATTCTTGGGTGATTTGAAACTCCATCATCAATGGGGTTTTGGGCATCGCTCCAAAAAGAGGGTGAAAAGGTTCTCTTGGTTGAAAATCTATGGCTCCATTTTTTACTTGCACCAATACATTGCTTTCAAATTCCCCGTCCAAAGGCTTGAATTCATTATACGCTTGTTTGGCCCTGTCGTCGGGTGTGTTTTCACTATAAACAAATGCTCTCCACATTACAATACCGCCGTGTGGCTTCAGGGCTTTGGCCAATAAATTGGCTCCTTCGGCTTGTGTTCGTCCGTAGTTATGGGGACCGGGTTGTCCTTCAGAGTCTGCCTTAACCAAAAAGCCTCCAAAATTTGGAATGTAAGAATAGATTTCTGTTGCCTTGTCATTCCACCATTTTTGGACTTCTTCATCCAATGGGTCTGATGTTTTAAGTTGGCCGATTTCCATAGGGGCACTGAATCTAGCGGTGAGGTAAACTTTGATGCCGTATGGTTCAAATACTTTTGCTAAAGCAGCAGCTTTTTCGATGTAGGCCGCTGTGAGTACCAATGCATTGGCGTTTACATTCGTCAGGACAGTGCCGTTGATTCCGATGGAAGCATTGGCTCGTGCATAATCAATGTACTGTTGGTTGATATGGTCTGGAAGGAGGTGCCAGTTCCAGATGGAGGATCCAGCATAGCCTCTTTCCACAGTTCTGTCCAGGTTGTCCCAGTGGTTCAGGATCCTGATTTTTGTTTTAGGGACAGAAACAATGTTTAAATCAACGATGCTCTGGTGAGTTTGTAGTAATTTGAGAAATTCAAATGTTCCATAAAGCAAAGCTGCATCAGCGTTGCCGGTGATTAATGTAATTGGCTGATTTTTGTATTGAATACTCTTTATGATAAAGCCTTCTTGTCCTAAGCCGTCTAATTGATTTTGGCCAATAAACTCATCGAGCCAAGGGAGGGATTCTGGCGTGGCAATGACAATATTATTTTTTTTAATACCATCTTCAGTGAATACAGGGAAGGTAGAGAGCATGTCTTTGAGCGCGATGGAAAGTTCATTTTTGATGACATCGGTCGTTGCAGAATGGTTTGGGATGGTGATTTGATGGATGCTGTTCAGGTAAGATTCAGCCAGTTCTTTATTTTCAATTTTTTCATATTGTAGCCATAGCTTGTATCCGTCTTTGGCAAGAACATTAGTACTGTACAGACATAGCAAGGCTAGGACGAAAAGAATGATTGAAGGTCTTTTCATAAGATTTAAAATGTTTATTTTGGGTTATTGAACGTGTTTCTTTAAGTTGTCTTTTGCCTCAATGAAGAGGATCTGACAATCAGTTCGGATCTTAATGTAATAGTATTTGTATTTTGTAATACTCCTTTGGAGTTGTCTCCCAGGTGATTGATGAGGTTTTTCATTGCTACCTCTCCCATTTCATAGCCTGGGTAATGAGTAGTGGTTAGGTTAGGTTCGATAAGCCTTGAGATTATGTCGTTATTAAAACCTACTACGGCAATGTCTTCGGGTATTCTAATTCCTGCTTGCTTCAGTGTTTGGATACAACTTGCGGCACAAGCATCGTTTGAAACAAAAAGTCCATCTGGAAGAGTTTTTTTGTTTATTATTTTGTTAGCAATATCCTCTCCTGCTTCCTCGTTAAGGTCTGAATAGATCACGTTTTTTGAATTAAAGGGAATTTCATGGTCCATTAATGCATACTTATATCCCTTGAGTCTATCAGCATATACATTGATCTTAGTGTTTCCCAAAACGTGTATGATGTTTTTGCATCCTTGTTCGATCAAGTGTTTGGTGGCATTGTATGCGGCTTGAGTGTTGTCGATTACAACCCCAGTACACCCTGAATTGCTGGCTACCCTGTCGAAAAACAATACTGGTGTGCCTTTATCTAGGAAAGCATTGAAATGCTCTACGTTTTCTGTGTTACTAGCCAAAGAAACCAATAAGCCGTCTACTCGGCTATTGAACATGGTTCTGGCGTTTGCTTTTTCTTTTTCTGAAGATTCAAGAGATTGGCTTATGATAAGGTTAAATCCTGCATCATTGGCCACCTTTTCCATTCCTGCCAAAACTGAAGACTGGAAGGAGCTGTTTAGCCTTGGAACGATTATACCAATGTTGTTGGTTTTTTTACTCCTTAAGTTGGAGGCAAAAACATTTGACCGGTAGCCCATTTGTTTGGCTGCATCAAAGATTTTTTGCTTTGTTTTTACATTTACCGCAGGGTGGTCATTAAGGGCTCTACTTACCGTAGTGGGAGAAACGCCTAAATCTTTGGCAATATCGTAAATAGTGATTTCCTTATTCATTTTCCAGGGTCCTTTCTAATTATGCGTAAGTCGCAAAATACTATAATCACTTGCGGTTTTCTATAAATTGTAGCGACATTTTCGTTTAATATAGGTTTTATGTTGCTCTTTTATCAATGGGTTTAATGTCTCAGGTGCTTATAGTTTTTTATTATTTGGTTGAATATAATTTATATTATTGATTTATGAAATCGATTTCATATTAAAAAATAATTATACGACTAGTTTAGAGCCTTTATTTTTACTTGTATGGTTTAATATACCTTTTAATTTTGCTCAAAACTTAATTTATGCAATAGTTTGAAGCTTTATTGCGGAAATGATGATGTTTCGTTTCTTAAAAAATATTATTTAATTAAAATTTTCAAAATATTGATTAGTTTAATCGATTTAGCTGGTTTTATAATCTGTAACAAGATAATATTTTATTTTTTATAGGAAAATAGGTATGAAAAAATTTCTGCAATCGGTTGTAATTTATGTTTTTTTTTGTGAGGTTTAGAATATCAATCCTTTCAGGAAAGATCCTCCGGTTAGAGGGGGAGGTATTTAGTTTTTATGTGCAATTAGTTAAACCCAAAACAAAAAAAAGTATGGATTCAACCTTTACCAAGTGTGTTCGGTCAGAGAATGATAGGACCGCTGGCAATGAGTTATTAAAATGGATGATTTTATTAGTGTTTATGCTAGTTGGTCATCTTTCAATGGCTCAAAATGTATCAGTATCCGGCGTGGTACTGGATGAGAATGGAGTAGGGTTACCAGGAGCAGCAATACAAGAGAAAGGGACAGCCAATGGGGTCGTTACCGGTTTGGACGGGGAATATAATATTTCCGTACAGAGGGGAGCCACATTGGTATTTTCTTTTTTAGGGTATGCTCCTCAGGAAATAGAAGTCGGAAATCAGACTTCCATTGATGTGAACATGGTGCCTGATATGGGCGCATTGGATGAAGTGGTAGTTGTGGGTTATGGTACATTGCGCCAAGAAGCTGTAACAGGTTCAGTGGCATCGATTGGTGGTGATGAAATGCGGGAGGTAGCATCTGCCAACGTGACCCAGGCTTTGCAGGGCCGGTTGCCCGGTGTGAATATTTCTCAGACATCTTCCAAGCCGGGAGCGAGTATGCAAATACGTATTCGAGGTAACCGTTCGCTAACAGCCAGTAATGACCCGCTTATTGTACTCAATGGGATTCCTTTTGCTGGATCCATAGGAGATATCAATCCAGAGGATATTGAAAGTATAGATGTATTGAAAGATGCTTCTGCTACTGCTATTTATGGCTCCCGTGGTGCCAATGGTGTGATTTTGATAGGAACCAAAAAGGGGGCAAAAGGCCAAGAGGCGAAAGTAAGCTACAGTGGTTTTTATGGTCCGAAAACTGTGTTTTCAAAATATCCCATGATGAATGGGCCTGAATTTGTCGCGATGCGGGAAGCGGCCGGCATCTACACTAATGGTGCGGATGAGTCCAATGATGTTGATACTGACTGGCAAGACTTGCTTTATAGAACTGGCGTAATGTCTAGCCATGATGTGAGTGTGACCGGTGGAGGTGAAAAAAGCTCCTATAGTTTTGGCTTAGGATATTATCATGACGAAGGAGTGGTGCCCACCCAAGAATATGACCGGTTTTCGTTAAGGGCGTCAGTGGACCAGGAAATTGGTCAATACCTAAGGTTAGGGTTCAACACCAACACTAACTATAATGTTACACAGGGATCCCAGGTGGGACTTTATAATACTTTGAGCATGTCTCCCATTGCTTCTCCCTACGAGGATGATGGTACTTTGAGAAGGACGGTTAATATGCCATTGGATGAGAGTTGGGTATCTACGCGTGAAGTATTAAACAATATTGATGGTCAGTGGCTGGATGAAACCAGAGCATATGCAACTTATAATGCCATTTATGCAGAGCTAAAGATACCTGGGGTTGAAGGGTTAAGATACCGGGTAAACCTTGGGCTAGACTATCGCCAAAGTAATCGAGGTGAATATACGGGGAGGGGAATCAATAGTTCCAATCCCGAGACACCCTCTACTGGTGCAGTAGGGAATACCCATACTTACCACTGGATTGTGGAGAATTTGTTGACTTATGACAAAATTTTTGCAGAAAAACACAGTGTCAATGTAACCGCATTATATTCCTCTGAGCAGAATAAATACCACCGTTCTAGGATGTGGGCCAGAGATATTCCAGCTGATCAGTTTCAATTTTATAATTTGGGATATGCCGATGGTGAAATCCAGATCAATCCCGCTGATCAACAATATGAGCTATGGGGGTTAAGATCCTATATGGGACGGGTGATGTATTCTTATGATGATCGGTATATGATCTCTGCCACCTTGAGGTCTGATGGATCTTCACGTTTGGCTTCAGGCCATAAATGGCATACTTATCCAGCGGTATCTGCGGGTTGGAATATTGGAAATGAGTCTTTTATGAATAATGTACCTTTAGTAAATATGCTAAAGTTACGTGTAGGTTACGGGCAAACATCCAATCAGGCAATTGCGCCCTATGCTACACTGGGTGGATTAGGCACTCGTCCATATAATTTCGGCAATGATACTTATGCCACGGGATACTTTGTAAATTCTCTTCCCAACCCTAATTTAGGGTGGGAATATTCCGAAACGTTGAATTTTGGGGTGGACTTTCGTTTGCTCAATCACCGTTTATCCGGTACTGTGGAATATTATATCACCAATACCAAGGATATTCTTTTAGGGGTAAACCTACCTGGTACTTCGGGTGTGAGCAGTTATACTGCCAATATTGGAGAAACCCAGAACAAGGGAGTTGAGATTTCGCTGAACGGAGTGATCATAGAAAACAATGATTGGACTTGGGAAGCGGGTTTTAACTTGTATGCCAACCGTAATAAGCTGGTTTCATTGGCATCTGGCCAAGAAAGGGATGAAGGAAACTGGTGGTTTGTTGGACATCCTATTAATGTGATTTATGATTATACATATCAAGGGTTATGGCAGGAAAGCGATCCTTATTTGGATGTTCTTGAGCCAGGAGGAAATCCCGGGATGATTAAGGTAGCCTACACCGGAGAATACGCGGATGATGGTACGCCGGTAAGGGCGATAGGGCCGGATGATCGTCAAATTCTGGATTTACAGCCTGATTTCATGGGAGGTTTCAATACCCGTGTGGCCTATAGGAATTTTGATTTAAGTTTGGTGGGAGCTTTTAGGAGTGGAGGAATTTTAATAAGTACCCTTCATTCGTCTACAGGATACCTCAATATGCTCAGTGGCCGAAGAAATAATGTAAAAGTAGATTACTGGACCCCTGAAAATACGGACGCAAGATACCCTGCTCCTGGAGGATTGGCCAGCGGTGACAATCCTAAGTATGGCAATACCTTGGGCTATTTCGATGCTTCATACTTGAAAATCAGAACCATGACACTTGGTTATAATTTTGATCAAGGAAGCAATTGGATGAGTAAAGCAGGAATCAGTAGATTGAGAATCTATGGTGCTGTCCAGAATCCATTTGTACTGTTTTCTCCTTTCAATAAGGAGACAGGAATGGATCCAGAGACCAACTCATATGGTGATGAAAATGCAGCGACAACAGGTACTTACCCCAATCGCTTGCTGACCATAGGTACCAACTCTCCATCCACTCGCAATTTTATAGTAGGTGTAAACTTGACATTCTGAATTAACTATGAAAAAGATACAAAAACATATATATGCATGGATGAGGTTTGCGGTTATTACATTGCTCCTTACTTCATGTGCTGACATATTGGAAGAACAACCTCGAAGTAGTTTCGAGCCAGGGTTTTTCGAGACTGAAGAGGGAGTCCTGGGAGGATTAACCTCCATGTATGCCCACCTTCGCTATATTTACGGCCAAGCTTATTATTATAATACTTGCCAGACAGGTACAGATGAAGTGACCTATGCACAAAGTGCCGATCAAAACTTCTTGGTAATGGATCTAAGTGGTCAAGGAGTAATAGATGCCACTAGTAGCCGTGCTGATGTTCTTTGGGGAACATCCTTTTCTAATATCAATACAGCCAGTGGTATTATTAAGTTTGGATTGGAGGCTGGTGTTTCTACAGGCCTCATCGCTGAAGCCAGGTTTTTCAGGGCATTCGATTACTTTCTTTTAGTACAGACCTTTGGAGGTGTGCCTTTAGATTTGGGAGCAGGAGAATTGGAGTTCAACACCAACCCTGCAAGGACTTCTGTTCGAAACACCGTGCCAGAGGTCTATACCAAGGCTATTTTTCCAGACCTGATTATGGCAGTGAATGACCTTCCAGAGGTGGGACGTCTTACCGGAACTGCTACTAAAACCTTGGCGCGTCTTTATTTGGCAAAAGCCTACCTTACCTATGCATGGTGGCTAGAAAATCCTAATAACATTCCTACTTATCCTGAAGCACAGCGTGTGGATCCGGATGGGCATGATGCACAATGGTATTTTCAGCAAGCATATGATATCGCACTGGAAGGGATAGAAAATCCAGGACCTTTTGCATTGCAAGAGACATTCTATGATGTAAACGTAGCCGAGAATGACCGTAATAATGAAATGCTTTTGTATGCTGATCATACAGAGACCAGTGAGTTTTACAATGGTGGAAGCCTGACTTACGGAAGTGGTGGTGCTCCGGATAACTTTGCGGGCTGGATGATGACTTGGAATTATACCGTAATAAGAAGTAGTTCTTCCAGTTCGCAGTGGACAAATGATGTCGAGTCTGTGAGACGTGCAGCCATTCAGTCCACGGGGCGTCCATGGACAAGGATGTGTCCGACTATTGGGGCTGTTACCAATACCTTTGCGGATAAGTCGAACGATTCCCGCTTTGATGGTACTTTCACCACAGTCTATCGTGCCAATATCGATAAATCACCATCAATTGGTGGACCTGTATATAATGCCAATTTAATGGAAATCGCACCGGGTGATCCTGTCCTAACGTTCCTTAATGAGGAACCTGGACAACCTGTGTCTTATCCTACACCGTCCAGCTTAGGCGCAAATATTGGTGCGGGAATATTGCCGGGTAGGGCTGACTTTGTGATTCCTCCAAATGGTATCAGTAGGATCGTATATCCTGGACTTTGGAAGTTGGGACCCTATCGAACAGATAATGGTGATGGGCTTGGACAACCTAATGCCGGCAGTACCCGTCCATTCAATATTGCCAAGTTTTCAGAGCTGTATTTTGTGGCTGCTGAAGCCGCAGTGAAAGGAGCAACTGGTCCGCAAAGTGCAAGAGATTTGATCAATGTCATTCGTGAGCGGGCCGGGAAATGGCGATGGGATAATAAAGGCAATCAAGAGAAAGTGGAAGATCATAGTGCTGAGATGATAGCAGCCACACCTGATGTGATTGATGTCAATTATATTTTGCTGGAGCGCTCCAGAGAGTATTTTGGAGAAGGATACCGCTGGTATGATTTGATCCGTACACAGAAATGGGGAGATCTGGCCGGTACCTATAGGATCGCGGGTTCTGGTTATGGCGATCATACTCCCCAAACCATCAATCGTACCATTGAACCACATCATTACTTAAGACCCATTCCACAAGGTCAAATGGATTCAATGGAGGGAGACAAGAGTAACTATCAAAATCCGGGATATTAATTGGTTCGTGTAGTTTTGGTTATAAATAAATGAGGATAAGGCCCATTAGTACATGTGGGTCAGTACGTGGCCCAAGCTGATTTTATACAGCTTGGGTTATGTGCTTAGATAGTGGATGTTTAAAAGATAGATTTAAATATATTAATAGTTAAAAGTAAAGTATGGGATTAATTCAAACTTGGCGATGGTACGGGCCCAACGACCCGGTAAGTCTTAAAGATATCAAACAGGCAGGTGCAGCAGGAGTGGTTTCTGCCTTACATCAAATTCCCCATGGCGATGAGTGGCCAAGAGCGCTGATCTTGGAACGAAAACGGCAAATTGAAGAAGCGGGTTTAAAGTGGTCTGTGGTGGAAAGTGTACCTGTTCATGAAGCCATCAAAACACGCAATGAGCATTGTGAATTTTATCTGGAAAATTACCGCAAAACATTAAGGAATCTTTCAGCTTGTGGAATAAAAACTGTCTGTTATAATTTTATGCCCGTTCTGGATTGGACCAGAACTGCATTGGCCTGGCCGCTTGAAAATGGCGCCAAAGCACTTTATTTGGACTGGGTGGATTTGGCAGTTTTTGATATAAAGGTTTTAAAGAGGTCTGGTGCATCAGCTTTTTACCAAACAGAAATCCTAGAGCAAGTAGAAGAAAGGTATGCCAATATGGCCCCTGAAAAATTGGATGAGCTTACCGAGGTTATTTTAATGGGAGTGCCGACCGAGGGGGGAGTTACTTTGGGAAATCTACAAGAAAGTATAAAGATTTATAAAGGAATAGGGAAGCAAGGGCTACAGGAAAACTTGGTCTATTTTTTATCCAGTATAGCAGGAGTATGTGAGGAAGAAGGGATTCAAATGACCATTCACCCTGATGATCCTCCATTTGCTATTTTGGGCTTGCCAAGAATTGCTTCCAGTAAGGAGGACCTAGAGTATATACTTCGAGCGGTTGATAAACCGTTTAATGGATTTTGTTTTTGTACAGGTTCGCTTGGAGCAGGAAGTCATAATGACCTGCCTAAAATTCTGGATGCTGTGGGAGGTCGCGTATATTTTGCGCATCTCAGAAACGTAAAAAAAGATAGGTTGGGTAATTTTTATGAATCAGATCATTTGGACGGGGATGTGGATATGTATGCCATTATGAGGAAGCTGGTGGAGTTGAATGCTAAGAGAGAATTGCCTATTCCATTCAGGCCTGATCATGGCCACCAAATGCTAGACGATCTTAATAAAGTGACCAATCCCGGATATTCTGCCATTGGACGTTTAAAGGGGCTTGCAGAGCTGAGGGGCTTGGAATTAGGGATTTCCAGAACTTTAATGATTCAAGAATATTAGCACTATGAATAAACTTAAAAGCCTTAAAGTTTTTTTATTTGTATTGATTTTCCTTTTGTCGAACTCCTACACGATGGCTCGGCAGGATAAGCATATTGTCACAGAAGCTGGCGGATACGGACGCTTCCCTCTTGTTAATGACATAGCAGTTCCATTAATAGTGGATGATGCTGTTGATGAAGGGGTAATGATTGCCGCCAAAAATTTTCAAAAAGATATCAAGGCCGTTACTGGAAAGGAGACGGATTTAATTAGATCAAGCTCTATTCCTGAGTCTCAAAATATGGTCATCATTGGAACCTTTGGAACAGGAGGACTGATCGATCAGTTGGTGGCTTCTGGAAAGCTCAAGGTGTCGGGGATAGCAGGCAGGTGGGAAACCTTCGTGGTTGAAACCATTGAGGAGCCTTTTGTAGGGGTAGAACAAGCTTTGGTCATTGCGGGCAGTGATAAGCGGGGGACAATTTTTGGAATTTATGAAATGTCTGAACAGATCGGCGTGAGTCCATGGTACTGGTGGGCAGATGTTCCGATTAAGAAAAAAACAAGGCTTTTTGTGGAGCATACAAGGTATAGTCTCGGTTCACCAGCAGTCAAATATAGAGGGATTTTTATCAATGATGAAGCGCCTGCTTTGGCTGGATGGGCAATAGAAAAATTTGGAGGTTTTAACCACGATTTTTATAAAAAAGTCTATGAATTGATTTTGCGGCTAAAGGGTAATTTTCTCTGGCCGGCCATGTGGGGAAGGTCACTTTATGACGATGATCCTATGAATGCTGAGTTGGCCGATCAATATGGAGTGGTGATCAGTACCTCACACCACGAACCCCTAATGCGTGCCCATGTAGAATGGAGTCGATACGGTAAAGGGGACTGGAATTATAAGACCAATGCTGAGGAACTCCAACAGTTTTGGAGGACGGGAATCAAGCGGATGGGTGAAAATGAAAGTATAGTGACTTTGGGAATGCGTGGAGATGGTGATGAACCGATGAGCGAGGAAAGTAATATCGCCCTTTTGGAGAAAATCGTTAAAGACCAAAGGAAAATTATTCAGGAGGTAACTCAAAAGCCCATCGAGACAACACCGCAAGTATGGGCGCTTTATAAAGAGGTGCAGGAATACTACGACAAAGGCATGCGTGTGCCGGATGATGTGACGTTGTTATTGTGTGATGATAATTGGGGAAATGTCCGGAAATTGCCTGAAATAGGGAAGGAACAGCATGCTGGGGGTTATGGTATGTATTATCATTTTGACTACGTCGGTGGGCCTAGGAATTACAAATGGCTAAATACAAGTCAGATTTCAAGGGTCTGGGAGCAGATGCATTTAACCTATGAGCATGGTGTGGATCGGATATGGGTTGTCAATGTAGGAGATATCAAGCCGATGGAATTGCCCATTTCATTTTTCTTGGATTATGCTTGGCGTCCAGAGGAATGGCCTGCTGAAAGGCTTCCTGAATATACCGTGCAGTGGGTCCGTGACCAGTTTGGTGTTGGTTTGGAAAATGAAATTGCTGACATTTTAGAGCTATACACCCAATTTAATAGCAGGAGAAAACCTGAAATGCTGGATCAGCATACGTATAGTTTGACACATTACCAAGAGGCTGAGCAGGTGGTCAAAGACTATAAGGGCCTGGCAAATAGAGCCCAACAAATCTATGATCAGTTGGAGCCATCTTATCAAGCGGCTTATTTTCAACTGGTGTTGTTTCCTGTATTGGCTTGTTCCAATTTGAATGAAATGTACTTGGCTACGGCAAAAAACCATTTATATGCTGAGCAAGGCCATGTACTCACCAATCAAATGGCACAGGAAGTGGAAAGCCTTTTTAAAAAGGATGCTGCGTTGACCATGGACTATCATGAACTGTTGGATGGTAAATGGAACCATATGATGGACCAAACCCATATTGGTTACACTTATTGGCAGCAACCAGAAAAAAATGCAATGCCCACTGTAAAAAACATCAGTATACCAAAAACGGGAAGTTTGGGCGTGACGGCCTCTGGAATAGCTGCCTTTTATCCCGATAGTAAAAGTTTAGCGCTTCCAACCATCAGCCCTTATCAAACTTATAATGCATTTATCAACCTTTTTAATCGAGGGCAGTCAGCAGTATCTTATGAAATTGTAAAAAAGCCAGCATGGCTTTCCCTCAGTGAGGAAAATGGAACATTCAAAGAAAAGGAACAACTTGAGGTTTCCATAGATTGGGAAAGTTTAGACTTGGGAAAACATGAAGGGGAAATAGTACTCCAATCAGCAAGTGAATCGGTGACGATAAAATTACCGGTGCATAAGTTCCAGGTGCCAGATGACTTTACGGGATTTATAGAAAGTGGAGGTTATATCTCTATGGAAGCTCCGCATTTTACCAACCAAAAGGTCGTGTCTCCAGTTAAATGGCAGGTAATTCCCGGTTTAGGAAAAACAGGTGATGGGCTAACCGCTTTCCCTGTTTCCTATAAAATTGAAAAAGTGGAGCGTCCCCGTAATTATGTAGAATATAAGGCTTATTTTACTTCAAAAGGGCCGATAAATATTTATACCTATCTTTCTCCCACACTGAATTTTAAAAATACAGAAGAAGGCTTGCGCTTAGGGATTTCAGTGGATGATGAAGCTCCCCAAATATTGTATCTGCACCATGGAGAAAATGGATATATGTGGAATAAATGGGTGGGTGAAAACATCAATATCCAGACCAGTAAACATGTGATTGATGCGCCAGGCGAACATAGTGTCAAAATTTGGCTGATTGATCCTGCCGTGGTGATCCAAAAGATAGTAATTGACACTGGAGGGCTCAATGAAAGCTATCTGGGTCCTGAAGAGAGTTTTATGCATTTTTCAAAATCAAACCCATAAGCCATGTATTTGTCGAAACAATTCTTGAAATCTTTAGTCTTATTAATTTTTGTATGGATAAAGGCTTCGCAGCTTCATGCGGAAGTGCGACTTCCCCATTTGATCAGTGAGGGGATGGTGCTGCAGTGGGGAGAAACCATTCGGATTTGGGGATGGGGAATGCCCGGAGAGCAAGTGGATGTAAAGTTCTTTGGGGAGGAAAAACAAACCAAAACCAATGAAAAAGGACTTTGGGAAGTGGTCTTTGATGGAATGGAAGCCGGTGGGCCCTATAAGATGTTGATCAAAGGAGTTGACAATAGTTTTCAATTCAATGAGGTTTGGCTGGGGGATGTTTGGCTATGTTCCGGCCAATCCAATATGGAACAGACCATGAGCCGAGTGGAACCGATGTTTCCCGAAGAAATCCAGCAAGCGAACAATCCTATGATTCGCTATTTTGATGTGCCGGATGCCTATGATTTCAGTGAGCCTCAGCAGGATGTCAAGGGAGGGAAATGGTTATCAGCCAATAAGGCAAATATATACCAGTTTTCGGCCGTGGCTTATTTCTTTGCCAAGAAAATCCAAGAGGATTATGATATCCCAATAGGTTTGATCAATGCAAGTGTAGGTGGTTCGCCTATTCAGTCTTGGATCAGAGAAGCGGAATTGAAGCGGTTTCCGGAGGATTACGATGAGGCCATGCGTTTTAAGAATCCTGATTTGATCAAAAAGATTGAAAAGGACGATCGGGAACGAATGACAAACTGGTATAAAGAACTTAACCAAAAAGATAAGGCTTACCAAAGCCAGACTGGCAATTGGAATCAGGTTGATTTTGAGCCGCTTGGCTGGACTAAAATGGAGCAACTAGATTTTTGGCCAGAGCCGATGCATGGGGTGTTTTGGTTTAGAAAAACATTTGAGCTGGATGAAAGCTTAGAGAATGAGGCCAATGCCAAGTTGTTGCTCGGTACCATCGTGGACGCTGACTCTGTGTTTATCAATGGGAATTTTGTAGGAAATACTACTTATCGGTATCCTCCCAGAAGGTATGAAGTACCGAGAGGTGTTCTAAAACCTGGCAAGAATGTCATAATGGTTAGGGTGATCAATGAGCGTGACCGGGGTGGATTTGTCCGCGATAAACCTTATGAACTTGTGTTGGGGGAAAAGGTGATTCCGTTACAAGAGGATTGGGAATATCACTTGGGAGCGGAAATGCCCGAACTTCAAGGTCAAACTTTTATTAGGTGGAATCCTCTAGGACTCTATCAAGCCATGGTAGCGCCAATACATCATTTTCCAGTGAAAGGAATCCTGTGGTATCAAGGGGAATCCAATACGGGTAGACCTGATCTATATGTTGCGCAGATGGAAGCTTTGATCCAGGGTTGGAGAGCAGCTTGGAAGAGGGATGACCTGCCTTTCCTTTTTGTTCAGCTACCCAACTTTATGGCCAGCAGTGAGCAGCCGCAAGAAAGTAATTGGGCAAAACTGAGAGAAGCGCAAAGAAAGAGCTTGTCCATTCCCCATACCGGAATGGCGGTGACCATTGATGTAGGAGAAGCCAATGATATTCATCCACTGGATAAAAAAAACGTAGGGAATAGATTGGCGCTACAGGCCAAAAAGGTAGCTTACGGGGAAGATGAGGGAGTTTTTTCCGGACCAATGATCCAATCGGTGGAGAAAAAGGGGGCATTTTTGGAACTGACTTTCGCGGAAGTAGGGGAAGGGTTATTGACCAGTGATGGAAATTCTTTAGCCGGTTTTGCGGTGGCTGGAGAAGATGGGGTGTTTGTTTGGACAAAAGCACAAATAGTAGGGAAAAAAGTAATGGTGAAGTGTGAAGCAATAGATAATCCCCAGAAAATTCGATACGCTTGGGCTAATAATCCTGTCCAGGCAAATTTAATGAACCAACAAGGATTGCCTGCATCGCCTTTTGAAATGACGTTGGAATGAGTATTTAAGGATCATCGGGTCTCATCCACTAAGCTCTTGTCATGAAATGAGGATAATTTATAATTATAGTTCTTGAAGTAATGAGGAAACTTTCCGAAAAAAACAATATCTTATCGCCCAATTTGAAATCAATAAAAACCATTAAACCTGATTAGAAAAAATGACCTTTAACACTTTAGACCTTGTTGTCTTCGTGGCGTACTGTCTTTTGATTATCACTATGGGGATCGTCGTATCCCGTGAAAAGAAAGGCCACGTTAAAGATTCCAAAGATTATTTCCTTGCCAGCAAAGCACTGCCATGGTGGGCGGTGGGAGCTTCTTTGATTGCTTCCAATATTTCTGCTGAGCAATTTATCGGGATGTCCGGCTCAGGTTTTGCCTTGGGGCTCGCGATATCCACGTATGAATGGATGGCTGCCGCTACACTTTTGGTTGTGGCGATATTTTTCCTTCCCATTTACCTGAAAGAAGGCATTTATACCATGCCCCAGTTCCTGAATAGAAGGTATGATGGACGGGTGAGGACGGTCATGGCCATCTTCTGGTTACTGATTTATGTATTTGTCAACCTTACCTCTGTTTTGTACTTAGGAGCCTTGAGTTTGGAAACGATCATGGGCGTGCCTCTTCAATATGGTATATTCGGTTTGGCGCTATTTGCGATGGTTTACTCCATTTATGGTGGACTGAAAGCAGTGGCTTGGACAGATGTGGTGCAAGTCGTGTTCTTAGTTGCTGGAGGATTGGCGACCACTTATTTGGCTCTTTCTATTGTGGGAGATGGCGATGTATGGTCAGGACTTGGCCAGCTGAGACAAGCGGCCCCTGGTCACTTTTCGATGATTATTGAGAAAGGTGAAATGATGATTCCTGACGGAACCGGTGGTGTTCGGGATGCCTATTTGGATTTGCCAGGCATTAGTGTGCTGATCGGGGGGATGTGGATCATCAACCTGAACTATTGGGGATGTAATCAGTACATTACGCAGCGGGCGCTAGCCGCAAAAAGCTTAAATGAAGCACAAAAAGGAATGATTTTCGCTGGATTCTTAAAACTTTTGATGCCTTTGATCGTCGTGATCCCTGGTATTGCAGCATATGTGATCATCCAGCAAGGCGCAGATGCTTCTTTTATAGAATCCATGACTGATACGGTTACAGGCTTGCCTAAGTCAGATAGGGCCTATCCTACCTTGTTGCAGTTATTGCCTCCAGGATTGAAGGGCTTGGCTTTTGCTGCTTTGACAGCAGCGATTGTGTCTTCTTTGGCTTCTATGGCGAATAGTACTTCTACGATCTTTACGATTGATATTTATCGTGAGTTTATCAATAAGAATGTGTCGGAATCCAAGCAGGTGACCATAGGTAGGATTACTGCAGTGGTGGCCTTTGTGGTAGCCGCGATTGTGGCGCCTCAGTTGAGACAGCTGGATCAAGCTTTCCAATATATTCAGGAGTATACTGGCTTTGTGTCTCCGGGCGTATTTGCTATTTTTATTTTTGGTTTCTTCTGGAAGAAAACCACTTCCAATGCCGCCTTGACTGCGGCTGTATTGACGATTCCACTATCGGCGGCTTTCAAATTTATTACGCCAAACTTGCCGTTTATCGATCGTATGGGCGTTGTTTTCCTAGTATTGTCCGTGTTGATGGTGATCATCAGTTTGTTGGAAGGAAAAGGAAAAGACAGTAAAAAAGCGATTGCCATCGATCAGGAGCTTTTTGCTACAAGTACCAAGTTTAAGATTGGAGCCATTTTGATCTGTGGTATTTTGGCCGCCTTGTATATCGTATTCTGGTAAGATCAAAAAAAATATATAATATTCAGGGGCAGCTCAATTGGGCTGTCCCTTTTTTGGTTTATTAGCCTTCCAGAGCAGGACTGGTAATCTATTGTTTCTATTTAAAACTACTTTGTTATGGTGTTTTTTAATAATTAAAGATTCATTAATTTGTTGATATACATGTGTTTAAGATTGGGGCAGGTGTTTTTAGATAGATACAAATGAAATATTGTGCTTCATTCCAAAAGAAAAGACAAGTAGGTAATATGAAAACTATAACAATAGAGGAATTAGCTTATTTGATGAAGGATGCTAAAGAACAAGAAGAGCCTCGACCTATCTTTTTTCTTGGGGCAGGAGCATCAAAATCTGGAAATATTCCATTAGCTAAAGAAATTGTAAAAGACATATTAGATAGATATTCTGATAACCCATTTATAAACAAACTTAAAGAAAGTGAAAGGACCTATTCAAAGCTCTTAGCTTGTCTTCAACCTCATCAGAGAAATGTATTATTGAAAAATTATATTGATAATGCGAAAGTAAATGTTACTCATATCTATTTAGCCCAATTACTTAAAAACGGATATGTCGATTATATACTTACTGTAAATTTCGATAACCTAATGCTACGTGCACTTTCATTGTTTAATGAATTCCCGGCAACATATGACATGGCGATTCTTAAAGACCTTACCACAACTACATTTAAAGAGCAGTCCGTAGTTTATTTGCATGGGCAACATCATGGGCTTTGGTTACTAAATACCGATGATGAAATGAAGAAGGTTAAAGCAACTCTGCCCAGAATATTTGATAGCATTAAAAATAAAAGGCAATGGATATTAATTGGTTATAGTGGTTCTGATCCTGTTTTTGAGCATATTAAAAAATTAGGCCGGTTTGATAATGGGTTGTATTGGGTTGGTTATAAAGAAAATGAGCCAGAGACGAAAGTTAAAGACTTTTTAAATTCCTTAAATATCAATGGACATTATATTCAAGGGTATGATTCAGATTCATTTATGTTAAAATTAAATGAATCATTAGGTCTCGGTCAGCCAAAAATTTTAGATAAACCATTTTCTTCATTAAGAGAGATGATTGAAGGAATAAATGACATTAACGAAGAGGAACATTTCAAAGGAGTAAAAGAAAGGCTAGAAATTGCTAAAAAAGATATTGAGAGATCAATCAAACAGTTTGAAATGAAAGAATCCATTCAAATTGAACAAAATGATTTAGATGTTGACAAATTAAAGAAAGAGATTATTGATTTATTAATTTCTAAATCTTATGATTTAGAGCGTGTAAAGTCGATTGAAGAAAAGACAGTTGAATTGGAGGATGACGGTATTAACAGTTTGCTGTCTGGTTTGTACAATAACTGGGGGAATAAGTTGGGTGACTTAGCAAAAACAAAATTGGGAAAAGAATCAGAGGATATGTATAATCAGGCTTTTAAGAAATATGAGAAAGCCCTAGAAATAAAACATGATTTTCATGAAGCTTTGTACAACTGGGGAAATAAGATAGGTGATTTGGCAAAAATGAAATCAGGAAAAGATGTAGAAGGTTTGTATCAACAGGCGTTTGAGAAATATGAGAAAGCCGTAGAGATACAACCTGACTTTCACGAAGCATTATTCAATTGGGGAAATAAATTAGGTAGCCTAGCTGAAATAAAATCAGGAAAAGAAGCGGAATGTTTATATCGACAGGTATTTGATAAATATGAGAAGGCCCTAGAAATAAAACCTGACAAATACGAAACCTTATACAACTGGGGAAATATGTTAGGAAAATTATTGAAAACCAAATCAGGAAAGGAAGCGGAAGTTTTATATCGACAGGTGTTTAATAAATATGAGAAGGCCCTAGAAATAAAACCCGACTTTCATGAAGCCTTTTATAACTGGGGGACTTATTTAGGAGATTTAGCCAATACGAAATCAGGAAAAGAAGCGGAAGGTTTGTATCGACGATCCTTTATAAAATTCGAGAAGGCCCTAGAAATAAAACCTGATAAATACGAAGTCTTTTATAATTGGGGGACTTATTTAGGGCAATTAGCTGAAATCAAGTTAGGAAAAGAATTTGAAGATATATATCGGCAAGCATTTGAGAAATTCGCTAAGGCCCTAAAAATAAAGCCAGATTATCAAGAAGCCCTATACAACTGGGGAACTTATTTGGGTAACTTGGCTGAGACCAAAACAGGAAAAGAGTCTGAAGATTTGTATAGAGAGGCAATTGATAAGAGCAAAAAGGCGATTGAATTAGGAGCAAGTAGCTATAACCTGTCATGTATATATGCTATAAAACAAGACAAAGAAAATGCTTTAAAATATTTAGAAAAATGTCTATCGAATAATGAGATCGAAGTTGAGTTAGTTTTGAATGATGAAGATTGGAAACTATATCTTGAGGATGCAGATTTTATTTTACTGACTGATAAATACAAACACTGAAAGTATAGTGGTATATGATAAAGATTGATACACTTTTAACCACTATTCTCTATAAATCTCCTTCCGATAAGCCGAAGGCGTCATGCTCTTAACTTCTTTAAATTGTCGGTTGAAATTGGTGATGTTTCTATAGCCACATTCGTGAAAAATCTGAGAAACAAAGCGGTTGGGATCCCGCAGGAGTTTGCAGGCATGAGCTATCCTGATCTCTTTCAAAAACTTTGTATAGGACTTTTTGGTGTTGAGCTTAAAGAAGCGCCTAAAATTGGATGTGCTCATTTTGACTATGGCGGCAACTTCCTCCAGTTTTATGTTGTCTTGAAAACGCTCAAAGGTATATTCCAGCACCTCGTCAATGATCCCCTTGGAATCAAAGGAGTCAATGGGCTCATGGGTCAGCAAAGTGTTTTGGGTTTGGGTGCTGATTTGGTGCAGGATATCCAGCAAGGTGCCGATATGCTCAAAACCTTCTGCGTCAACCAATTGTTCGATCTTGTCGACCATGGTCGGCTGTAGTGCATAGTTCACTGCAAGGCCTTGTTTCAGTTTGATCAATTTGTTGGTAGCTGTCAGTTCAGGCATTTTCAAGAAAGTGCTGCCAAAGATGCTTTGGTCAAACTGGATGACCACCACCCTGCAGAAAAGATCCTCATAGGCCTTCCTGAACCAGTGCGGAACATTTGAGCCAATGTAGAATAGGTCGCCTTTGGCAAATTCTCCGACATAATCCCCAATGATAGCCGTGCCAAACCCTTCTTTTATCAAGAGGATTTCGTTTTCGACATGCCTATGCCAGGGAGTTTCAAAGGTAGGTGTGCTCATCATGATAGACACGAAGGACTTGAAGTCTTGCCGAGGTAGCTTTTGAACAATGGGTTTCATAGGAGCAAGGGATTGAATAAACTTTTACAAGATACGTAATGATACTCTTTGATTATGTATTTGATCAAAGAGTATTATAATTTAATCAAATAATGTAAGAAGGTGCTGTGTTTTTCATCGAACTTTGTTCAAAGAGGTTCTTGGATTACCTCATTGAAAATGGTACAATGTTAATCAACCCAAAATAATTCATGCGACAATTATTGATCGGATATGATATCGGAAGTTCATCTGTGAAAACGACCTTGTTGGATGCGGATTCCGGAAAAGTGATCGCCTCCGAAGGCCAACCTAAAATTGAAATGCCCATTGCTTCACCTCACAAAGATTGGGCGGAGCAGGATCCCATAATGTGGTGGAAATATGTGGTTGAAACCACCCAGGCCGTGCTGGCAAAAGGTCAGGTCAAGAATGGAGAGGTCAAAGGAATAGGTATTTCCTATCAAATGCATGGCTTGGTATTAGTAGATCAAAACCAAGAAGTCATCAGGCCTTCCATTATTTGGTGCGATAGCCGTGCCGTATCGATTGGAAATGTGGCTTTTGATACTTTGGGGGAAGACTTTTGTTTGGGTAACCTATTGAATTCACCCGGAAATTTTACTGCTTCCAAGCTGAAGTGGGTCAAAGAAAATGAACCTGAACATTATGCGAAGATCCACAAGGTGATGCTTCCAGGTGATTTTATCGCCATGAAACTTACTGGAGAGATTTTTACCTCTGAATCAGGGCTTTCCGAAGGAGTTTTCTGGGACTTCAAAGAAAATAAATTGAGCCAAGAGCTGTTGGATCACTATGGGATTGATAAGACACTCTTGGCAGAAGCGGTTCCTTCTTTCTCCGAAACCGGGAGGGTGAGTAAACAATGCTCCCAATTGACCGGTCTGGAAGCGGGAATTCCCGTGACTTACCGAGCGGGAGATCAACCTAATAATGCCTTTTCACTCAATGTCTTGGAAAAAGGGGAACTGGCCACCACGGCTGGTACATCAGGAACTGTTTATGGGGTGAGTGATCAGCCTGTTTTTGATCCTCAATCCAGGGTAAATACATTCCTTCATGTCAATCACAAAAAAAATGATCCGCGCCTTGGAGTGCTTTTGTGCGTCAATGGAACGGGCATTTTGAACAGTTGGCTCAAAAGGCTTTTGGGTGGTGAAGCGATTTCCTATGAAAGTATGAATGCATTGGCTGCTGAAGTTCCAATTGGAGCGGAGGGGCTGAGTTTTATTCCTTTTGGCAATGGAGCAGAACGGATTATGGAAAACAAGACCGTAGGAGCACATATGAGTGGCCTAAATTTACTGAAACATGATCAGCGTCATCTGCTCAGGGCGGGACAAGAAGGCATCGTAAGTGCCTTGACTTTTGGTTTTAATATCATGAAAGAGATGGGGCTTACGCTTAAAACCGTTAAAGCGGGTCGGGCAAATATGTTTTTAAGCCCGTTGTTCAGGGAGGCCTTTGTCAATATGAATGAGGTCAGCTTGGAGTTTTATGATACCGATGGTTCCCAAGGTGCTGCAAGGGGCGCAGGTATCGCGGCTGGGATTTATGAACAACCCAAGGAGGCTTTTGTAGGATTGGAAAAAGTGGCTTCTTTTGATCCTGATCCGATTCTGGTCAAGACCTACAAGGAGGTCTACCGGCAATGGGAGGAGAATTTAAAGAAAGTCCGGTAGCGCTTGGGATGTTAGAAATAGTAAGATAGAACAGCGCTCATCTGTGCGATCAGCGGACCTCAAAAACAAGAACTAAATAACCAATAACCAAATATATCATGTCAAAAACCTATTTTCCTGGAATAGAGAAAATCAAGTTTGAGGGAAGGGATTCCAAGAATCCTTTTGCCTTTAAGTTTTATGATGAAACGAAAGTAGTGGCCGGAAAGACCATGAAAGAGCATTTTAAGTTTGCCATTGCATATTGGCACTCCTTCAATGCTACGGGTGATGATCCTTTTGGGCCAGGCACCAAGACATTCGAATGGGACAAGTCCGAAGATGCCCTTCAGCGTGCAAAGGACAAGATGGATGCGGCTTTTGAATTTATCACCAAGATCGGCGCACCCTATTATTGCTTCCATGATGTGGATTTGATCGATGAAGGAGCCACTATTGAAGAGTATGAAAGCAGGATGAAGGCCATCACGGAGTATGCGAAGAAAAAGCAGAAAGAAACCGGTATCAAGCTGCTTTGGGGAACAGCGAATGTATTCAGCAATCCTCGCTATATGAACGGTGCTTCTACCAATCCTGATTTTGATGTGGTTTCCTGGGCTGCTACACAGGTGAAAAACTCCATTGATGCCACCATCGCCCTAGGTGGTGAAAATTATGTGTTTTGGGGCGGTCGAGAGGGCTATATGTCCTTGCTCAATACCGATATGAAACGTGAAACAGAGCACTTGGCAAAGTTCCTGACGATGGCCAGAGATTATGGGCGCAAACAAGGGTTTAAGGGGAATTTCTTGATCGAACCCAAGCCTATGGAGCCTACCAAACACCAGTATGATTATGACTCAGCCACCGTTGTGGGTTTCTTGAGACATTATGGCTTGGAGAAAGATTTTAAGTTGAATATTGAAGTGAACCATGCTACTTTGGCGGGGCATACCTTTCAACATGAACTTCAAGTGGCTGCTGATGCAGGCTTGTTGGGTAGTATTGATGCCAATAGAGGTGATTATCAAAATGGTTGGGATACAGATCAGTTTGCTTTAAACCTTCAAGAATTGACAGAGTCGCTGTTGGTGATTTTGGAAGCTGGAGGTTTGCAAGGTGGGGGTGTTAATTTTGATGCCAAGTTGAGAAGAAATTCCACGGATCTTGATGATCTTTTTCATGCTCATATTGGAAGCATGGACGCCTTTGCCAGGGCATTGCTAATTGCGCATGATATCTTGGAACATTCTGAGTATAAAAAATGGAGAAAGGATCGCTATGCTTCTTTTGACTCTGGTAAGGGCAAAGAGTTTGAGTCAGGGAAACTGACTTTGGAAGACTTGAGAGCCCATGCAATAGCCACTGGAGAACCTGCTTCTAGGAGTGGTAAGCAGGAGATGTATGAGAATATTCTGAACCAGTATATTTAAATTACCAAAAAGAAAGAGGCTGTCTCATAACAAGGTAACCGTCATTTTGATCCTGATAATTATCGGGACAAGTAATGACGGGAATATGGGAGACAGCCTCTTTTCCTTTGTAGTCAAAATATAAAATAGTAGACTTGGAGAAGCTTATTTTAATTTTTTCATCGGAGTAATGGTTTCAATGCTACCATCTGGACGATGTGTGAGTTTGGTCATTTTGATATTTCTCAAATGGGTTTTTCCTGACAGTTGAGTGTCGTGGTAAAAAATGTACCATTCCCCTTCGACTTCCACAATGGAGTGATGGTTTGTCCAACCCATCACAGGTTTGAGTATTACACCTTGATAGGTGAAAGGTCCATAAGGATTGTCTCCTGTCGCATATGCAATGTTGTGCGTGTCACCTGTAGAATAGGAAAAATAATAGGTGTCATTGTGTAGATGCACCCAGGCCGCTTCAAAAAACCTCCTATCATGATCTCCTGCTTTGATAGGTTCACCTTCCTGATCTAAGATTTCAATAGCTCGAGGAGCTTCTCCGAATTGTAGCATGTTTTCGCTGAGCTTGGCCACTTGAGGTGCTATGGCTGGTTCATCATCTGCTGGTTCATCTGCATAGGGGCTGTTGCCTGTGGATAAGTACTTACCAGTTCTCCATTTTTGGAGCTGTCCTCCCCAGATTCCTCCCCAATAAATATAGTGTTGGCCATCTTGGTCTTTGAACACGGCCGGGTCTATGCTAAAGCTGTTTTCGATAGGCTCGGGTTCGGCTTTAAACGGGCCAGTAGGTTGATCAGCAGTGGCTACCCCCAGTCTGAAGATATCCTCTTGGTCTTTGGCTGGAAAGTAGAGGTAGTATTTACCGTTCTTTTCAGCAGCATCGGGCGCCCATAATTGTCTTTTGGCCCAAGGAATGTCTTTTAGGTCCAATACTTTTCCATGATCAATTATTTCTGATGAAGGAGATTCCATAGAATAAACATGGTAATCCATCATATTGAAATGTGCACCAGAATCATCCTCCTCCACGATAGTTTCCACATCATGGGAAGGGTAGATGTAAAGCTTGTCCCCAAAAACATGGGCAGATGGATCTGCCGTGTAATGATCGGTGACCAGTGGTTGGGATAGGAAGCTCAGGCTGTCTTGTTGGGAGTTGTCCATGGTGGATACGCTTTCTTGTTCCGAAGCATGGTTTGAATTGGACTGGCAGCTACTGAGGAGCAGAGCTGAACTCCCGATCAAAACGGTTAATTTCAATGCTTGATTAATTTGTAACATGTTGGTTAGGTTAGGTTTAGGTGTTGTTTTAGTCAAAAATAACAAAAATAATTTTGTGTTGAAACTTTCATGAAATCGGTTTCAAGAAATGTTTGAGAAAAAGCGACGCTACACAAACATCGCTTTTTCTAATATAGATTGTTACTTATTATTTTTATCTGATTATTCGCTATGATGCCAGTAATCATACATCCTTTGCTCAAGTGGTCGAAAGTCTGTCTAGCAGCTAGGTAGACCTGAACTCTGAAGCAGTTAATACGTTAATCAAAAGGCTAGTTTCTACTCGCTTTTAATCTTTACTGGTAAAATTGCGGATATACATATATTTTTATTTGTCATTAAGGTGATAGTAGGCATCGCTCCACTTTAACTCGTTTTGGATTTCTCTTAAAGTAGTATCCTTGTCGATATTGACACTTTCGATACCGGCCATCGTGGCAAAGTCGTTCAAATGTTCTGAAGTTAAGCTTTGGCTAAAGCAAGTGTGGTGAGCACCACCTGCCAAGATCCAGGCCGCACAACCTGTTTTCATGTCTGGCATAGGTTTCCACATGACCCGTGCTACGGGCAGTTTAGGCAGGTCTTTCAAAGGAGCCACTCCTTCTACATCATTCACGATTAGTCTGAATCGATTGCCCATGTCTACGATGGAGGCGTTTAGTCCAGCGCCATCTATACCATTAAATACCAACCTGACAGGGTCTTCCTTACCCCCGATACCTAAAGGGTGTACCTCGCAGGATGGCTTTCCAGCTGCCAAGGTAGGATCTACTTCTAGCATATGAGACCCAAGAACCAGGCTGTTGTTAGGGTCAAAGTGATAGGTGTAATCCTCCATAAAGGCATTGCCACCTTCCAGTCCACTTCCCATTACTTTCATTGCCCTGACTAGGGCTGCTGTCTTCCAGTCGCCTTCGCCGGCATAACCATATCCATCGGCCATCAAACGCTGTGTGGCGATGCCAGGCAGTTGCTTCATGCCATGAAGGTCTTCAAAGGTGTTGGAGAACCCCTTGAATCCACCTTCTTCCAGAAAGGCTCTCATGCCAACTTCAATTTTAGCAGCGTCCAAAAGTGATTGTCTTTTGGCTCCACCGGACTTGAGGTCAGCAGTGAGGTTGTAACTGGCTTCATATTCTTCCACTAAAGCTTTCAACTGTGCATCTGAAACTGCATCAATCTTTTCAACCAGATCACCTACTGCATAGGTGTTGACAGCGAAACCAAACTTCAATTCTGCTTCTACTTTATCACCATCTGTTACGGCTACAAAACGCATATTGTCTCCAAAACGGGCGAATTTGGCTCCTTGCCAATCATGCCAGCCACTGGCTGCTCTGGCCCATACATCAATTTGTTTATGAACCACTTCATCTTTCCAGTGACCTACCACTACTTTTCTGTTCACTTTCATTCGGGCAGTAATAAAACCGAATTCCCGATCACCATGGGCACTTTGGTTCAGGTTCATGAAGTCCATATCAATGGAGTTCCATGGAATATCCTGATTATATTGGGTATGCAGGTGAAGCAATGGCTTTTGAAGGATTTTCAAGCCATTGATCCACATTTTTGCAGGAGAGAAAGTGTGCATCCACGTTACCAATCCGATACAATTATGGGCTTGGTTGGCTTCTTGGACAATAGCATAAATCTCTTCAGTGGTTTTTACCACAGGTTTAAATACAGTGGTGACAGCTATTTGGGTTGAATTGTTGAGTTCCTGAGCAATGATTTGGGCGTGCTCGGCCACTTGACGAAGGGTTTCTTCTCCGTAAAGGTGCTGACTGCCCGTGATAAACCAAACCTCATTTTCTTTTAAATTTTTCATATCTCTTTCTAATTGTTCTTTCTCAAAGTTGTCTTTACATCCAGAAGAAGTAGTATAGTAGCCCTACGATAAGCACTATGCCGGCTGCACCAAGATTGAAAGATGTAGTGGTATCGAATAATGCAGGGTCAACATTAAATGATTTATGGTCTGCAGTTTCCATTTTGATATTGGTATAAAGGATGATACCAAGCATCAGGAATAATACGCCAAGCATGAAGATGGATTCAATTCCCAAGTAAGCATAGCTACTAAATAATCCAAATCCGATTGCCACACAAATAATGCCCAATAGAATGAAGAAGTAGCTTGAAGCCACAGTTTTGGCGGCTTGCTTTCCTGCTTTATGATCGGGGTTGATAAAGCTCTTTTTCTCAGAGAAGCTGATCAAAGAAGCGATAAAGCAAAGGATGATGAACACATACCCCATTCTTAATATGAATGGCATTTCAGGATAGAAGACCTTAAAGACTATACCTGCAGGTATGGTCGCTATGGCTGTCCACAAAGCTGCATTGGCAGTAGCCTGTCTCCAAAGCAGTCCCATGCCGAATACCACAACCACACCTGGGTAAATATAGCCGGTGTATTCCTGGATATATTGGAATACCTGATCCAAGGAGGCCAGTTGTGGGGCGACTATCATGGCGATAAGTAGGGCCACAACAGCCACAATTCTTCCCGTCCTTACCATCTCATGGTTGTTGGCCTTTGGCTTGAAATAAACCTTATAGATATCCATGGTGAAGATGGTGGAGGTACTGTTGATCATGGAAGCCAAGGAAGAAACAATCGCAGCAGCCAAGGCTGCAAAGGCCAAGCCTCTTATCCCATTTGGAATAAAATTTCTCAAAAGCCAAGGATAGGCTTCATCTGATTTTTGGATGGTGCCAATGTGCTCAACAGGCATGTTAAGGATGGCAGATAATTGCTCTGGGGTGTAATCATTGATCAACACATAAGCAGCAATGCCCGGGATAACCACTATGATCGGCATGAGGAGCTTTAGGTAGCCTGCAAATAATAAACCTTTTTTGGCTTCTTCAATACTTTTGGCAGCAAGTCCTTTTTGAATAATGTATTGGTTGAAACCCCAATAACCAAGGTTAGTCAACCACATGCCGCCAAGAATAACAGCAAGTCCGGGAAGGTCCTGGAAAGCATCTCGGCTTCCTCCGACACCATCTGGTACCATGACTCTGCCCTGCGGCATAATCATGACAAAGTGGTCCTTGGCATCTTGATACAAGTTACCAATACCCGCTATGACACCATCACCCATACCTACAGCATCTAATGCCAGAAATGTAGTGATCAAACCACCAGCAACAAGGATGATTACCTGCACTACATCGGTCCAGGCTACCGCTTCGAGTCCTCCATAAATAGAATAAATGCCAGAGAATATCAATAGACCGATAATGCCATATTGCAAGGGGATTCCCATGATTTTGTCCAAAGCCAATGCACCTAAGTAACTTACCGAAGTCAGGTTTACGAATACATATACTAGGAGCCAAAAGACCGCAAAAGCTGTACTTACACCTTTATTGAACCTTTCGCTCAGGAACTGGGGCATGGTGTATACGCCATGCTGAAGGAAGATAGGAAGGAAGTATTTGGCGACGATGATGAGCGCAATACCTGCAATCCATTCGTAGGCTGAAATCCCAAGACCAATGGCAAAGCCCGACCCAGAAGTTCCAATAAAATGTTCAGCGGAAATGTTGGCTGCGATAAGGGAGGCACCCACGGCCCACCACGTGAGTGATTTGTCAGCCAGAAAGTATTCCTGAGCTGTTTTTTCCAAACCTTTTTTTGACCTGGAAACCCATAAGCCTACCGAAACAATGGCTATGGCGTAGAGTATGAAGATAACATAATCTAAAGTAGAAAAACCTGCAGTCATGATATGATATTGAGGGTTTATGTTAAGCGTATTGCCTGAGCAATTCCAATGTAAAATTTATTTAAGTGTCATATTTACACCTAAAAAATCAGAAAAAAAAATAATGAGCAAAAAATTACTCATTAACTCCTGGAATTTCATTTCTGGGAATGAAATTCAAAACGGTTTGAAATTGATCCTTGTAGGTGGATTCATTGATGCTGTAATAAAATGCACCTTTTTTCGAGCTGGTCTTATCTTTATCATTTTCTTTGATCAACATATTGGTAGAGAGTACTTTTCTAGTAAAGTTTCTCTTATCAATTTTGGTTTCATACAAGCTTTCATACATAGCTTGTAAGTGGGGAAGGGTAAACTTCTTGGGCAGCAACTCAAACAAAATAGGGTGAAGGGCGGCCTTGTACCTGAGCCTAGTTTTTGCCATTTCAACCATTTCTTCATGGTCAAAAATAAGATGGGGCAATTCATTCATACTGAACCAGTGAGCATGGAATGTATCGCTGATCTGTTTTTCATATTTATGGATATCAATCAAGGCAACATAGGCTACGGCAATGGTTCTTTCTACAGGATCGCGGTCAGGTCTGCTAAAAGTATGCATTTGCTCCATATAGACATCTTCCAGGCCGGTTAGCTGTTTAAGAATTCTGTTGGCAGCATCATCAAGTGATTCTGTAGGCTGAAGGAATCCTCCCATAAGACTCCATTTTTCCTTTTCTGGCGCAAAGCCCCTTTGTATCAAAAGTAGCTTGTAATCTGAACCATCAAAGCCAAAAATAATACAGTCAATGGCTGTTAGAGTCCTGGTTTGATTAGAATATTTGATCATAGTTGTCGGAGTAATAAATCGTCTCTAATGAGCTAAAAAGCTGAACTGAATAGTAAGTGAATCATTAATTAATGGGATAGGAGTTTTAAAACTAAGTGTTAATCTTCTTCTCGCTAAATCAATGGAGACGCTTGGGTTTTTTATTAATTGAAATATTGCTGTTCATACCTTATGCCTAAGTTAACAGTATAAGTTTAGTGTTCATCGTTTACTTCAATCCAATAACCATTTGGGTCTTGGATATAGATTTGTTTAACCCCATCAGGGCGGATGTTGACCTTGCCCTTTTCTCCTGGCCAATCCTCAAATGAAATATTATTGGCTCTTAACTTTTCAATAAAGCCATCCAAGTCGGCCATGCTAAAGCAAAGGTGATTGATTTTGTTGATAGTAGGAGCTGTCCAAGGAAGTTGTTCTATCAGGTGAAGTTGGCCGCCACCTATGTCGTACCAAGTGTGCAGTCCATCTTTAAAAGGTTCTTCTATTTCTGTTAGGCCTAAGAAATTGCCATAAAAATCAGAGCTCGCTTTTAAGTCTTCTACATATACAGCTATATGGTTTAATTTGGTTTGACTAAAGGCACTCATGCTAATACTTGTTAATAATAAAATGGAGAGAAAGGCTAACAGGTTTTTCATTGTGCTTGATAAGGTTGTAATGGATTCAAGTAAGCAATTTAAATAAAAAATAAAAAAAGCGGGTAACCACCCGCTTTTTTGTGTTACTGTGACACTGTCTCTTGTTTGAAAGCTAGTTTTTCGGCTTCATTAAATAGTTTTATGCCCTGGAGATAAATTTCATTAATGTCATTGATGACCTTATAGAATGCATTGTCATCATAAATATTTCTTCCCATATGGGCTTTGAGTAGAATCTTCAAATAGGCTTTTGATTTTTCAAAAGCTTTTTTATCAAATTTCACATTATTTTTTTCTCCTATAGCAATGACTTCTTGAAGCATTTTATCAGAAATCTCAAAGTCATTGTAATAGGTTTCAAATGACATATTTTCAAATTTCTTCTTATTATCTTCCAAGTAGTCCAAGATAAATTCCCTGTGGGTATCTGTTCCAAACAGCCTGTTGACATAAGCACTGGTCATGGTGGTGTCCATTGGGACAAAATAATCTGGCATGATTCCTCCGCCACCATAAACGGTTCTTCCTTTAGTAGTTTGGTACTTCAGGGAATCATTGAAATGGATACTGTCAGCACTGAAGAATTCACCATGCTCAAATCGGTTGATCCAGTCCATGCTGTACTCATCTGGATTGTCGCCATAAGGCTTTTGGATAGATCTGCCTGATGGCGTGTAATACCTTGCAATGGTCAGTCTCAGTTCAGCACCATCAGAAAGGTCAATTGGCATTTGTACCAATCCCTTACCAAACGACCTTCTACCTACAATCAAAGCCCTGTCATTATCCTGAAGTGCTCCGGAAACAATCTCTGATGCGGAAGCGCTGCCTTCATTGATCAAAACAACCACTGATCCGTCTTCAAACACACCAGGCCTCATGGCATAAGCCTTTTGGTTGTAGCGATTGACTTTCCCTTTTTGGGAAACAATTAAAGCATTGTCTGCTAGGATTTCGTCAGCAATGTTGATAGCAGCTCCCATGTAACCACCTGGGTTGCCTTGAAGGTCAAGTACCAATTTGCTCATGCCTTCGGCTTTTAACTCTTCCAAAGACTGTTTGAATTCGTCATAAGTAGTTGCTGCAAAACGAGTGATCTTGATATATCCCGTGTCATCATTGATCATGTAAGACGCATTGATGCTGTATTGTGGGATTTTATCTCGGGTAATGGCAAAGTCCAAGAGGTCCGCTTGATGTTTTCTTTTGATGGCCACATTGACCACACTTCCTTTAGGGCCTCTCAAAAGATCAAAGACATCTCTATTGGTTACGCCGGTTCCAGCCACGGTTTCACCATCTACCTTGATGATCTGGTCACCAGACTGAATGCCCAATTTTTCAGAAGGGCCTCCGGTCAGAGGCGCCACGACATAGATGGTGTCCCTTAGAATTCCGAATTCCACGCCAATACCATCAAACTCCCCATCAAGTTGTGATTGGGCCAATTCTGCATCCTTGGCAGGAATATAGCTGGAGTGAGGATCAAGTTCCTCAAGCATTTTTTCAATGCCGTGCTCTACTAATTCGGTGGTGTTGACAGTGTCCACATAGTCTCTGTCAATATAAGTAATGATTTCCTGCAACTTGTACAAAGCCGCTTTCAGATCATTGTGGTCAGTTTTAGGTTCAGCAAAAGTAGCCCCTATCCAAATGCCAGCAGAAATAGCCAAGGCCAGAATGATAGGAAGTCTAATTTGTGCTTTGGTGTTTTTGGTTGGTTCTTTTTCAGAACCTAAAGTCTTTCTTTCTTCGCTCACGATGTCCTCATTTTATGATTACTAGATTAGAGTAAGATCAATATTAATCTTCAAATATACAATTTAACATGATTTTCCACTATTTCGTTTTTATAAACGTAATAAAATCAATTTCGGTGACTGATATGCTCAAATTTTAACCGAAAAAATTTTACTTTTGCTTACATGCCAAATTTTCCGAACATACAGAAACGCTCAATTGGAGAACTTGTAAAGGAAAACTATGTTTTCGCGGGAGTGCTGCATTATTTTGGAATCAGCTTTTACCGATATGAGCAGCAGTCTTTGGAGGAAGTTTGCAAGGCGTTTAAAATCAATCCCCGGCAGCTGATCAATGAACTGGAGGTATGGGCTTGGAGAAAAGAGCCAAGCAAAGAGGAACTATATCTACACCCCATTGAGGTATTGGTGGAGTATCTCAAAAATAAGCACCATTTCTTTTTGAGACATGAGTTGCCTTTTCTCTCCAATATGATTGAAGGAATCTCCACAAACGATCAATATGCCAGCCTTTTGGGGGATATGAGGTTGATGTTTCCACTTTTTGTGGATGATTTTATCCACCACATTCATGAAGAGGAGAATACGCTTTTTAACAGAATCAAGACGCTGCAGGAGATTGAAGGTGACCGGTACAGATTGGAGGAAGCTTTAAAGGTTTTAGGACATTCTCCCATTGCAGATTTGGCAGAAGAACATGAGGTACATGATGACGAAATGGAAGGTATCCGCAGGCTTACCAATGGTTACCTATTGGACCAAGCTGCTCCTACTGCGATCAAAGTGCTTTACCATGAATTGCAGAATTTTGAAAAGGAGCTGATCATTCATGCCACCATTGAGAATGAACTTTTGTTTCCAAAAGCTGTTGAGTTGGAGAAAGAGGTGAAAAGGAAGATAATCAGCAAAATAAGATTGAATTAGATGGGAAGGGTTTTAGCCATTGACTTGGGAACAAAAAGAACTGGAATTGCCGTTACGGACATACTGAAGATTACAGCCAATCCACTAGAAACCATCAGGACAATCGACTTGGACAAATTCCTGAAGGATTATTTTTCCAAGGAAGAGGTGGAAACCATTGTGGTGGGCTTTCCTAAGTCCATGGACGGCAGTGATACCAATATGACCCAACCGTCGATCAAGTTAAAAGAAAAATTGGCCGCACAATATGCGGACAAGAAAGTGGTGCTGGTCGATGAGCGATTCACTTCCAAGCTGGCCATGCAGAGTATGATCACCATGGGCAGTAAAAAGAAAGACAGAAAAGAAAAAGCCGGAAATCTGGACAAGATCAGCGCGGCGATTATATTACAAACCTATTTAGAGCAAATATGATATATCCGATAGTAGCATACGGAAATCCGATATTGAAGAGAGAAGCAGAAGAAATCAACGAAGGAGAAGATATTAATGGCTTGATCTCGGGTATGTATGACACCATGGATCATGCAAGTGGAGTGGGGCTTGCTGCCCCCCAAATCAACAAAGGCATTAGGCTTTTTGTGATTGACAGTACCTTGATGCTGGATGAAGACAGTGAAGAGAAAGGTATCAGAAGGGCTTTTATTAATCCAATTATATTGGATGAGTATGGTGATGACTATAGCTTCGAAGAAGGCTGTTTGAGCATACCTGATGTAAGGGCAGAAGTCATTCGTCCAGAGAAATTGACCATCGAGTATTTTGATGAAAACTGGAACCTGAAAGAAGAAGAGTTTTCTGGGATGACAGCGAGGGTTATACAACATGAGTATGACCATTTGGAAGGGATACTTTTTGTGGATTACCTGAAAGGTTTGAAAAAGAGAATGGTCAAGAGTAAATTGATAGATGTCAGCAAAGGTAAAATACCTACTGACTATAGGATGGTTTATCCTGTTAAATAAAATTTGTAAAACGATATATTGAAAGTTGATTGGGACTGATCCTGATCAACTTTTTTGTTAAAATCAAAGTTGATGGAAAACCTAAAGATTGCCTTGGTGCAAACCGATTTGTTTTGGCAGGATCGAGAAGCAAATTTGGCCATGTTGGAAGAAAAGCTATGGCCATTACAGGGAAAAGTAGATTTGATCATTCTTCCGGAAATGTTTCCTACCGGGTTCTCTATGCAGGCAGAGCTGTTGGCTGAGCCCATGAACTTTACCACCACCAAGTGGATGAAGCAAATGGCCAAACAAAGCAAGGCTGTGGTGACAGGAAGTGTGATCATCAAAGAGGATAAGAAGTTTTTTAACCGCTTACTATGGGTAAGTCCAGATGGTACCGTCCGACATTATGATAAAAGGCATCTTTTTAGAATGGCCCAAGAAGATCATCATTATAATATGGGCTTGAAAAATGAAGTCTTTGAACTGAAGGGCTGGAAGATTCTGCCCCAAGTCTGTTACGACCTTCGTTTTCCAGTTTGGTCCAGAAATCAATCCAATCAAAATGGTGAGATGGACTATGACCTTTCCTTTTATATAGCGTCTTGGCCTGCTGCTAGGGAAAGTGCTTGGGATGCTTTGTTGAAGGCGAGGGCCATTGAGAACTTGTGCTATACCATTGGGGTAAACCGGGTGGGAGAAGATGGGAATGGTATCACTTATTCCGGGCATTCCGCAGCGTATGATTTCAAAGGAAGCACCATGGCTTTTGTAGCTGATAAGGAAGATATTTTGAACGTGAATCTTGACGCTGAGGAATTAAGGCAATACAGGGAAAAATTCCCAGCTTGGAAAGATGCCGATCGGTTTGAGGTAAAGTAGTTGTTTGACTTTTTTGAAAGTAAAGGATAGTTAAACAACTTATTGTACAATCAATTTTTTAGTCATCCTCTTTCCTGAATCACTGACAAAATCCACAAAATAGAGGCCCGGGCTTAGGTTGTGTAGGTCCATTTCTTGGATGGTGTTGGCAGTTATATCGAACTCATTGACCAGTATTTGTCCCATGGAATTGATTAATCGGGCTTGTCCAGCTTCATTGGCAATGACCTTCAATGGCCCATTAGTTGGGTTAGGGTAAACGTTGACCTGTAGTTCTCCTTCTACGGGAGGATTGGTTCCGTTTGTAATTTCTTCCAAGTATTGAAGTCCTCCTGCCCTGTTGCCCAAGACCAAGTGGACTTTGCTGCCAAAGGCCTCAGGAGCTGTGGCTATCCAAGTATTTCGGCCTAGCTTGGTGCTTTGTACCCTTCCATCAGGAAAAGCCAGTAAGTCTGTATTAGTGTTGCCTGAGGATGCAGGAAAGTCAGAGATATAGGAGAGAATTCCTCTTTGATCAATTGCATAGAGATCCAATTGGCCATTCGAATTGGCTGTTTTGACTACCAAATTGCGGCTGCTGGGATTATCAGTAAAGCCCAAGTAGTCATTGTTCAATAATTTAAATTGAGGCATGTTGTCCTCAAAGGTAACTAGGTATCGCTGTAGTTCACCGGTTTGCCTGGCCAGTAGTAAATAGTCCTCTCCTTCATTTTGGTAAAATTCAAAATGGTCATTGCTTCGTAGTGTGACATTGGGAATGGAAACCAGTTGGAGATTGTTCGCATCCAATGTATTGGAAAAAAAGAGTGATCGACTTAGCACAAAGTCCACAATTTCCACACCTGAAACAAACAGGTAGTTATCGTTTTCAGAAGAAGTATACTCCAGGTACTGAAGTTCTGTCAAACCCAAGTTTGATAAGTTGAGGTAATCAGCTTCTGCCCATTCCAGACTTTCCCCGTTCCATACATAACGGAATGCCTGCCCAACAGCACTGCCTTCTTGAATTGTGTTGGCCGTTACGATAAGCGTTCCTGAGGAAGCATTTCCTTTGAAAAATGGACGAGAATTTTCACCTAAGTCTATCATGTCCTCCTGCAGAAATGCAATAGTCACCAAAGAAGAGTTAGACGTTGGATTTTTCAAATACAAGCTTTTTGAAAAATCGATTCCAACGGTTAGGGAAGTTTCTGAACTGTTGGAGCTAATGAGTAATTGATTGTCCAAGATTTGTGGAACGTGGAAGATCGGAAATTGAGGGAATGCCCCATAACCAGGGAGACTGGTGGTGAACTCATTGAAAATGGGAGCCGTATTGCTACCCTGGTTTTCTAAATAGTAAAGCGTATTACATTCATCCTGGCCCATCACCATGTCCAGGACTCCATCACCATTAAAGTCCCTTAACAGAATGGCATGTCCCCCTGAATGTTGGATAGCATTGTTTTCGTTTTCGGGAAGCTTTCTGGAAATAGGATTACCATCACAGGTTTGTCCAAATGAGAAAGTGCCACAGCCACAAAATTCAAAATTCCCCCACCGAATTACTGGGCTTGCAAAGCCATCAATATTGGCTGTGCCAGTCCGCTCTACGCTGGTGTTTTTGTAAAACTCCAAATAATCCCCGGAGGCAAAATTAAAAGTTACTATATCCAAATCACCGTCACCGTCGATGTCTTGGATGGCAGGGACATCAAGATTGTTGGCTTGGAAATTTGTGCCGTTTTCAAGCTTTAGAAAGGTTTCAGCAACTTCCCAAGTGGGAGTGCTGTCTCCATTGTCACTCATGTTTTTATAGGCTTTGATCCCAAAAGCGGTGCTAGTAAAAAGGTCTTTTTTGCCATCTCCATCAAAATCTGCTAAAACCAGAAAACCACTGACGTCGGCAGGAAAAAAATGATGCATGTAGGGAAGCTCATGATATTGACCACTATTCTGTTCAAAGACCTTAATGCTTCTCGAATTGATATCCCAAATGACCAACTCTTCCACTCCATTTCCATTGAGATCCATGGATTGCACCTGGGCGGAATTGATGCCTCCAGCAAAAGGCATGGGAAGGACTTGCTCATTTTGGCTTATGGTTTTTTCTTGGTACTGATAGGCTTTTTGGGCAAAGCTGGAAAAGTGAAGCAGAATTAAAAGGAAAGGGAAAAGGTATTTCATATCCGTAAAGATCAAGAAACTTTATTTTTCATCTAAAATTAAACGAACAATCTTGCTTAAAGATGTAGTGGATTCATTTATTTTGGGTAAAAGTTAAATTAATCATGTCCACCATCGAATCCTTATATTCAGTTTATCAAAATTCCACTGGGGTAAGCACAGATACGCGCAAAATTGGTCAGGGAAATATCTTCTTTGCCCTAAAAGGCCCAAACTTCAATGCCAATAGCTTTGCAGCACAAGCCTTGGAAATCGGTGCTGCCACTGTTGTGATTGATGAGGAAGCTTATTTAGTAAAAGGAGATGAGCGATACATATTGGTGAAGGATGTTTTAACAGCCCTTCAGCAACTGGCCAATTATCACCGAAAGCAGTTGGATATTCCTTTTTTGGCCATCACCGGATCCAACGGCAAGACTACCACCAAGGAATTGGTCAATGCCGTGCTCAGCAAGAAGTACAAAACTTACGCTACGGTGGGGAATCTGAATAACCATATTGGTGTGCCATTGACCTTGCTGGCCATGGATAAATCCACGGAAATCGGTATTGTGGAAATGGGAGCGAATAAGATTGGAGACATTGCGGAGCTATGTGCCATAGCAGAACCAACTCATGGTCTGATAACCAATATTGGCCGAGCCCATTTGGAAGGTTTTGGTGGATTTGAAGGAGTATTAAGAGCTAAGACTGAACTGTACCAGTTTTTGATCAGCCATCAAGGTAAAATCTTTGTTAATAGCCAAAATCCGGTTTTGGGCAATATGATTAAGCGAATGGATGCCCCCGTCACTTATCCAGCCAAAGGAGATAGCTATCATTGTGAGTTTGTGGAGGCCAATCCTTTTGTCAAGTTCAAGACAGCCAATGGAGAAGAACAACTGACCCATATGTTGGGAGGTTATAATTTTGAAAATATTGCTACGGCTTTAACCGTAGGGAAGTTTTTTGATGTTCCTGAAAGTGATGCTGTGGATGCGGTGTGTACATATACTCCTGGCAATATGCGCTCACAGTTGATCGAGAAAAGAAGTAATTTGATTGTTTTGGATGCTTATAATGCCAATCCCAGTAGTATGGAACAAGCCATTCGTACTTTTGGCAAGATGAGTGGAAAGCCTCATAAAATGGTGATTTTGGGAGATATGTATGAATTGGGGGCAAGCGCTGCAGAGGAACACCAAAAGCTAGGGGAATGGGTGAGCGAATACGATATTGAAAAGATTTGTTTTACAGGCGAATTGGTACAGCATGCTCTGTCCAAAGCCCCTAGGGCTCTTTACTTTCCTGATCCATTTAGCCTCAGAAACTGGCTGGCCGATTCCCAACTGGAAGAGCATTTGATCCTGATCAAGGGCAGTCGTGGGATGAAGCTGGAAGGCTTGGTTGATTTTATTTAAGGGAAAATAAAGTATGTAGCTTTATCGCGATACCAATGTGAATTTCTAACTAGCATTTTTAACGTGTTTCTTTTAGTTACAGATCAAATGCTATGCATTAATTGCTTTATGGTTTTAATTATCACCAATTAAAAATAAGATGAACTTAAGATTTTTATTGATTGGATTTTTTATCAGTTACCTTTTACTGTCGATCCCAAATTTATCGATTTGCCAAGAGTTGGATAATGTACCTAAAGCTTTTGAGTCCCTAGGACATGAACCAGAAATTATCATTTTTGAAAGTAAGGTCCAGGTGCCCACAGCAGGAGGACATTTGCAAGGGGTGCAATTGGTGGAAGTTGATGGTGAAGAAAAGTTATTTGTTTCAGGAAGCTCCCATCACCAATCCTATATAGTGCAGTTGGATATGGCTTCCAAAAAGGCAGAAAAGGTGATTCCCCTGATGGATGAGCCATTCAGGCATGCCGGGGGCATACAGGCCTCGAAGGGTTACCTGATCGTGGGAATTGAGGACAATCATAGCAGAACTTCGGCTAAAGTTTGTTTGTATGATTTCCAAAAGGATGACCTTATAAAAGCAAAGCCAAATTTCATGGTCACAAGGAATGGAGAAGAAAAGAGACCAACAGCAGGGGCTACAGGCCTATTGGCAATGGACAAGGACTTTTTGATGGTTGTTGGCAATTGGGATGCACGGAACTGGGATTTTTATGAGTTGGAATTTGGTGAAAAGGATCCTTCCCTAATTTATAGTTTTGAGGCTCCTGAGGACTGGGCGAGCTATCAGTCCATTAACTTGCTTAAGGACAAGGAGGTGATATATGCCATTGGTTTTTACCAAAAGGGAAATGTAGATTATGCGGATTTGATATTGGTGAGTAAGATGGAGAATTTTGATCCAATTATGAGAAAATTAAGCACTAAATCATTTCATTGCAAAGATGGTGTTGATTTCTCAGGCGCAGCTGGACTGCAAGTGGATAAAGCTGGAAACTTGGTTTTTTGGGGAACCCAGAAAAATGCAGGAAAGCAGATTATTGTTAATAGGTTTTCTGGGAAGTAGAAGTTTTTGCAGTCATTTGTTATTGGTAAAAGTCGGAAGACTTATTTAAATAAAATTGTAGTATTTGAAATACTAATGACTAATTTTTAGATGTAATTACCTTCTTGAGGCAGAGCTAAAACTAAATATTTTGAAAGTGAAAATTTTATCCATATTTCTAATATTAGGTGTGATTTTGAATAGTTGCCGAAGTTCCAAGCCTGTAAGTAGTTCCACGCAATTTTTTGAAGGGGTAGTAACTTATGAAAACTCAATTGTCTCTAAGAGACTTTCCGATAGAGACCAGGACTATTATAATCTTTTTGGTAATATCAATACAATGACATATGCTAGAGGGAATTTTGTAAACGAATTTCCACATGGCCAGGAATATACTCGAACTTTGTATAACAAGATGTCTAATAATTATTATATGTTTTATACTTCAGGAGAGATTTAATTCTTCAATTGTTCAAGTGATTCAGACGAAATTATTAAATCTAATGAACTCGTTGAAATTTGTGGTTATCAATGCAAATCAATAAAATTTGATTTTGGTCGGTTTTCGATGACTTACTTTTATTCTGAACAACTCCCTGTTAATCCATCATCATTTGAGTTGCATCAGTATCGCCATTTCAATACTCTCTTTGAACAAACAAAATCAATGTATTTGAAGTCAGTTATGGAATACAAAGACATGAAATTCATCTCGACTGCAATTGAAATCAAGATAAATAAGGTTTCAGAAAAGGCTTTTGAAAAGCCAACCAATGCGGTAAAGTTCTAATCTAAATACGTCTAACAAGCTATACAGGAACCATTAGCAAAGACAAGTGAATATGAATAGGGTAATAGGAGGACTAATTTTGATGTTATTATTTGGTTGTGCGCAAAACAACCGTGAGGACCAATTTATTGCTCAATTTTATTCCAATAAGGAAATAGCTGAACTGGACCAACTGGCTCAGTTTGTTAAAAACGAAATTTCGGGAAACTGTATTAAAACACCAGAGGAATGCTTTGACCAATATTTTGATCAGTTCAAAATGCTTAATGCTAATGAAGAAATAGATCTTAAAGTATCCAAGAAATCAGGACAGTCATTTTTAGCTAATTTTGACAAGTCACTTTTTAAAGACATTTGGATATTTTGTGATGGACAAAGGTCAGTAGGGGAAGATAGCCTGATAAATGTGCGTAGGCTGTGTATAAACCCTAAAGGAAGATTTACTTCCTTTCTTCTGAAACTGACCGAAAATCATAACCAGCTCAATGTTTATGGAGAGACTTTTAAATATACTGGAGATTATACCCCTTCTATGAATATGTTAGTGTTAAAGCAACCTGAAAAAATTAATTTTCAATCCAAGGATGAATTTCTTTTAGTGGCTGTCCAACTTTTAACGCTAAACTATCCAGAGGAAATATATTTAGATTAGATTTGGACAAATCTGCTAGTAAAAATCAGATCCAAAAGAAAAGGAGCCTATGATAAAGACAATGCTATATTCCTTGATAAAAATTACTTATCTCATATTTAATTTATGAGTTTTGAAAAGAATTATAGCGACCAAGTATTTGAACAAGTCTTAGAAAATATTTCACATAATTGTGACCTTAATTTTACCTTTTTTATGGGGTCTACTAATTTGGGAAGTATTTAAGCCTCCTGAGCTTTCTACTTTAACCAAGAAAAATCGTGTAAAAAGAAAAGGGGATTTTTCAGATAACTGCAAGAACCTGACGGGTCTTGGTGACCTCTGAAAGTTTTGTTATAAGTCTTCAGACCTGAAACAATGATACTACCGAATCGTAATAAACGAAAACCTTTCCCCTTTCCTGTAAACTCCCTCTCTTTGGGGCAGAAGCAGAAAGCCAGCTGTTTGGGCAAGACTAAATAAATCACCCGAACCATTGTGGTTTAGCGGTAATACCCTACCATTTTCAGAGTTAAGATTTACTGAGATAAACCTTGCTAAGTTAGGACAGCCGGGCATTTCTTCTCCGAGTTCCTTGGTTTCAAAAGTCCAGCTATTTCCCAAGGAAGCATATAGCCACTGTTTGAAATAAAAGAGGTGGTTGACATAGGTGGATACAGGATTGCCCGGATAGGCAAATATTTTGGTATTGAATTCTTCGTGATACCCAAACCAAAAGGGTTTTCCCGGTCTTTGTGCCACGCGGTGAAATAATTTCTGAACACCCAAATTCTCAAAAACTGTAGGAAGGTAATCAAATTTTCCCATGGATACTCCCCCACTAAGCAACAGTACATCGAATTTTTGGACCAGGATTTTTAGTTGGGTTTGCAGTACCTTTTGGTCATCGATGATATGGTGCCGCTCAGCATGGATCCCTTCTTGAAGTAAGGAAGCCCAGAGGTTATAAACATTTGATTTTCTGATTTGGTGGGCCAGAGGTTTTTCATCGATTTCTATCAATTCGTCTCCGGTAGAAATTATGGCAAGTGTAGGAACTTTAGCCACTTCTACCCTGCTTTTGCCTACGGTTGCTAAAATACCAATATCTCCAGGATGGATTTTTTTTCCTTTCTGAAGCACTAATGTGCCTTTTGGGGAGTCAGATCCTTGTCCATGTACAAACCGTTTGATAGCTTTTTCAATTTTTACATAAGCCGTGCCTTCTTTGATTTCCACTTCTTCATAAGGAATGACGGTGTCAGTACCTTGGGGCAAGATGGCTCCCGTCATCACTTCCAGGCAATGGTCTGGGGCTTTCAAGGTCATTTGTGGAGCCCCAGCTGCTTGAATGCCTTGGATAGGGTAGTTGGGTCTTAAAGGATCATTGAGGTCTTTTAGCTGAATGGCAATGCCATCCATCATCACCCTGTCAAAAGGTGGTGCATCGCGGTCGGTAAAAATATCCTCTGCTAAAAATCTACCCACAGCCTCTGTCAATGGAACTTCTTCCGCTCCATAGAACTGTTTTTGGCTAAGTACAAGGTCGAGGGCTTTCTGGATATTGATCATAATGGATGCTATGTATTTGTTTTGAAGTGAATGTCAAATTCCATTTCAGTCTTTAAAAGTGGATTGCACTGAGACTAGCGAAAAAGGGTGAAAGAATTATTTGTCCTTACAAATTCCCCCTTAAAGCTTCGTCCTTAGTACTGCTTTCCAAGGCATTGATGCCTCCCGATAAATTGAATATTTTTGCTGTTGGGTAGGTTTCATGCAGGAAGCTGGCAGCTTGCAGGCTTCTTTTTCCTGATTGGCAGAGTAAAATGAGGTCTTTGTTTTGATCTAGCTCCAAGTGTCGGTTTTGAAGTTCCTGTAAAGGGATATGTGTGGCATGTTCCAAATGGTACTGCTCGAATTCTTCTGTTGTTCTTACATCAACTAATTGATAAGGTAAGTTTTTCTTTAAGCGATGATAAAAAGCCTCAGGGTCGAGCTGTTTCACCGTGTTGTTTGATGCACACATGGGTTGATGGTAATTGGGTTTTAGCGCTTTGATGTTTTTATTTTGCGGAATTGCTGGCACTCCAATTTTAAGGTGAGTCTGTGCCAAAGTGTCAATGATCAGAAGCTTGCCGACCAAAGGTTCACCTATTCCTGTAATCACTTTGATAGCCTCCAGCGCCTGATAGGTACCTATAAGCCCTGGGAGTACACCCAAGACACCATTTTCATCACAATTTGGAATCATAAGGTTTTGGTTTGATTCCGGAAAAAGGCAACGGTAAGTAGGTCCATCTTGGCAATTCATTACGCTGACTTGTCCTTCGAAATCTTGAACCGCTCCGTAAACAAAAGGTTTGTCGAGAATGACACAGGCATCATTGACCAGATAGCGAGTTCCAAAATTATCAGTGGCATCAATGACCAAGTCATACTTTGAAATAATACCCAAAGCATTCTCAGGTGTGAGAAAGGCTTGATGGTTGATCAGTTGTGTGGCAGGGTTCTGTTGGTGGAGCCACTGAATCAGGCTATCGGTTTTAGAGAGACCGATTTGGTCAGGGCTATAAAGCGTCTGTCTGGGCAAATTGCTTTCTTCAACCACATCTAGGTCCATGATGCCAAGGGTGCCTACACCTACTCCATTGAGGTATTGGGCGGCTGGAGTGCCCAAGCCACCGGCGCCTAATATCAGAACTTTGGCTTGGGTCAGCCTATCTTGACCTTCTTTGCCAAAGCCTTTAAGTTTAATGTGTTTTTGATAGCGGGACTCAGCCATTATTCATCTATTCTTGATTTGGCCAGCTCATAGTCTTCAGGGAAGTTGGCATTGAACAGTTCAAGGTCATTTTCAGGATATATCAAATGGACTTCCGTATTCATCAGGAATTTTCTGGGGCAACTTTTTTGCGTTTCAATCATAAACGCTTCTGCTGCCATTAGCCCACTAGGCTCCCAAATGCCAATCAGCGGTTCAGGAAGTTTGGATTCATGGGTAGCGTAAACTGTGGCGGATTTTTGGGGTTGTCGCTGTTTGACCAAGGCTCTGAGGTTGTTTTCATGGATATGAGGCAGGTCCACAGCCACTACCAACCATGCTTTATCCGGGTAGGCATGGTGAGCAGAGAGCATCCCGTTTAAGGGACCTTTGTACTGATCCTCATCCAAAATATAATTGAACCCCGAATCAATGATGTTTTTTTGATCAGCCCTGCAGCTTATAAAAGTTTTGGGGCAAAGTTCCCTCAGTGTATGGTAGAGGTAGGAACGATGGTTGGTTGCGTAATATTGGAGCTCGCCTTTGTCCTGTCCCATTCGGCTGCTTTTGCCACCAGCTAGAACCAATCCATAAAGATCATCTGTTGAATACATGTTTTCCTCCTTCTTTGGCCATTAATTTGGTTTCGCTAATAATAATATCATGCGACAAAGCTTTGCACATATCATAAATGGTCAAAGCCGCCACACTAGCTGCAGTCAATGCTTCCATTTCTACACCTGTTTTTCCTTCACATTTTACAGAGGAGAGGATTTTGAGTTGGTTAGTTTCTGGAGTGATGTCAATTTGTATCTTGCTGAGGGCAAGGGGATGACAAAGTGGAATTAAGTCCGATGTTTTTTTTGCTGCCATGGTTCCAGCTATGATAGCTGTCTGAATGATGCTGCCTTTTTTTCCAAGAAAGTTATCTGCACTCAATGTTTTGAATACTGTTTCTGGAAATTTAACGATGGATTGGGCTGTAGCGGTACGTTGTGTGATGGCTTTTTCCGATACATCGACCATTTTGGCCTTGCCATCTTGATCCACATGGGAAAGTTGGGAATTACTGTTTTTCATCCTCCGATAAGTGTCATTGATTTTTTGGTAACGGATCCTTTTTCGGCTTCAAAGCCATCCTTGTGACGGGCTTGTAAAGCGGTGTAGATACTAAATTTCAATTCGCTGATATTGGTATATTCCCTTAACAGGGATTTGAGGTCAATGGTTTCCGTGGCATAAAGGCAGGTCTGCATTTCTCCTTTGGCGGATACCCGCACACGGTTGCAGGTGCCACAAAAAGTCCTTGAATAGCTTGGAATGACACCAAATGATCCCTTGGCATTTTTTACTTTATAATTGAGGGAAGTAGAAGTAGGGGGAGCTGGAAGTCTTTCCAAATCACCAAATTCACTTTTAATGTGCTCTATAATGGAGATATAGTCCCATTTTAAAACGGGCTTCTCATTTGACTGGCCATTGAAAGGCATTTCTTCCAGAAAACGAACGCTAATAGGGTGTTTTTGGACAAACTTGATAAAAGAAATAATGTCATCCGTGTTTTTACCATCCATTACCACGCAGTTGAGTTTGACATCAAATCCCTCCTCCATCATTTGGTATATATTGGCCATTACAACGTCAAATTGGTCCCTTCTGGTGATGTGGTTGAATCTTGCTTTGTCCAGGCTGTCAAAGCTGACATTGATGGTAGTGATCCCTAGTTTTTTGAGTTGGGCTATATGAGGGCCTATTAAGGTGGCATTGGTGGTGATGGAGATTTCTTCTAGGTTCGTAAGTTGGTTGATTTTTTCTAGAAATTCTATCAAACCTTTGCGTACAAAAGGCTCTCCACCGGTAATCCTAATTTTGTTGATGCCCATTTCCACAAAGGCTTTGGCCAAGGTGTACATCTCTTCCCAAGTCAGCAAATCTTTTTTATGGGCAAAGTTTACCCCTTCCTCCGGCATGCAATATTGACAACGTAGGTTACAGTTATCCGTGACAGATAGTCTCAGGTAATTGATGTTTCTTCCATGATTGTCAATTAGCATAGGCGTTGGTTTAGGTTAATTTTACAAACTTTGAAAAAGTGTTTTCCCAAATTAGGTAGTGATACAGTTTTTTCAGTTCAATTTAATTATCCACCACTCACTGGTGGAATTAAAGCTACCTCATCATGTTTATTAACCAAGGTGTCTTCACTAGCATAAAACAAATTGACAGAAATGGCCAGAGATGGTAAGTTGATCAAATCTGGGTATTGCCGATAAAGCAAATTCTTTAAATCTTTTACTTTGACAAAGGTTTCATCGACTGGGAAATCGATCATTGCGGCTCCAGTGATTTCCTTGGCCACTCCAAATGCATGTATCTTCATGATGACTAATTTTAAACTTCTTTTTGAATGGATACTCTTGCTTTAGTGTCTTTAAATAAGTGCTTAGCAGATGAAAAGCAAGATACCAAATATATTTATAATTACGTAAAAATACGTAGTTTTTTTACCTTATTCAAATAGAAGTCTTTATCAATTTAAGCATAAAGCAGGAACAGACAAAATAGCTTTTGATCAGTGGGAATTATGTGCTTTCAATATGCTGCTTTAGGCCAGGTTCATCTTCCAGCTTTTTCAAGAGTTCTACCACATTATTGACCTTGAGCTTTTTCATGATGTTGAAACGATGGGTTTCTATTGTCCGTATGCTTTTTCCTAATCGCTCCGCGATTTCTTTATTTCCTGTGCCTTCTGAGATCATTTTAAGGATCTGTTTTTCTCTTTTGGTGATGTCGTAAGTATTGGTGCTGGTGACGTTTTTGGAGATTTTCCTATCTTTTACATTAAGGTAGCTTTTTACCAATACTTGGCTGATGTCCCCACTGAAATATTTTCCGCCCTCATGGATGGTCTTGATGGCCTTCATGAACTCATCTTTACTCGTGTCTTTCAAAAGGTACCCATCGGCGCCGCATTCGATAGATTGCAGGATGTAGTCCTCATCATCATGCATGGAAAGTATCAAGGCTTTGGTATTGGTTTTAAGTCCATTTAGCTTTTTAGTGGCATCCAGTCCATTCATGACAGGCATTCTAATATCAATGATCAAAAGATCAGGTTGTGAAGAAGTGACTTGTTCAAGGGCCTCCTCACCATTGGAGGCTTCCCCGACTACTTCTATTTCGCCTTCATTTTCTAACAGGTTTTTGATACCGCTTCTGACTACCATGTGATCATCCGCTAATACTACTTTTATTTTTTCCATGATTACTTTGTTTTACTGCTTAATCCAAGGGAATATTAATACTGATTGTAGTCCCTTTTCCCTTTTCAGAAGAAATGGTGCACTGTCCATTGATGAAATTAGCTCTTTCTCTGATATTGAACAAGCCATGTCCAGACGCTGAAAAATGACCTTTCATTTCTAGTTGGGTGATGTCAAAACCCTTGCCATCATCTGCAATCTCTAAATTGAGGAAGCGCGAATTATGGGAAAGCTTAATTTTAACTTCACTCGCCTCGGCATATTTAATGGCATTATTGACGGCTTCTTGGCAGATTCTATAGAGGTTGTTTTCAATTTTCCCCTCTAGTCTGGAGAGAAAGCCTGTTTCGTTTTCAAAGGTTACTTTCAGATCTGAAAGCTTGGTAATTTCTCTGCAGAATTTGTTCAACACTGGGACAATGCCATAATCTGAAAGGGCAGAAGGAGTTAGGTTAAAAGAAATCCTTCGAACTTCCTTGATGACATTTTTGAGGAGGTCTTTGGAGGTCTTTAGCTTTTCTTTTTCGAAGTCAGAGCTTACCGAATGAATTCCTTCTAAATTGAATTTCATGGCAGATAGTAATTGCCCAACTCCATCATGCATGTCCCTGCTAATCCTCTTTCTTTCTTCTTCTTGTCCCTCTAGGATCAGGGCAGACCTAAATTGTTGTTCTTTGACTTTTTTCTCTATACGTTCTCTATTGATTTCCTGTGAAATGGCTTCTGCTTCTTTCTTTTCAGTTTGATCGGTACTGATGATCATTAAGGAGGCCACTTCACCACTGTCATCCATAGTGGGAGTGATATTCATCTTCAACCAGACAAAATCCCCAGCATCATTGGTGACTTTGATTTCTCCGCTCCAAGTTTTGCATTCAAACATCATCTTTTGAATATTTTGGAGATATTTTGCGTCATAGCCTTGTTCTTGGAGCCAATCAAATAGGTTGTAAGGGCTTTCTTCCTCAAACTCCATAAGCTTGGAGAATTTGTCTGAAAAATAGTAAAAGTCCCCATTGGGTTTGCTTTTTGCAAAGACCGTAAAATCTTCAACCGCAACATCCACTTCTAGAAGATCCTGATAAGCCTGTTCTAAGGAGCTATAAAGTGAGCTGATTTCTAGGGTCATTTTTTTTGATTTCCTTTCTGACTGAAGCAGCTTGAGGAAAGTCTTTTTGATGGTTTTGGCTGAAGGAATGAAGATGAAGAATATTTCAAATAGGATCACACCAAGTGAAAGAACCAAAAGGAATATTTCTACACTTTGGAGGTTGGTTACTTTGGTTTTCGCTTCATTATCGTATTGAAATACGATTTGGTCCATGCCATTGAGGAAATGCTCTTCGTGCTTGATAATATTACTGATATCTTTTCTAAATTCTTGGGTTGGTGTGGACAGTTCCTGATGAAGTAATCCCAGAATGGACTTGGCAGAAGCAAGTATGGTTTGGTGATCAGTTTCTATTTCTTCAAATAGCGCTTCCACCGTTTTACTGTTTTTGCCATTTATGCCTAGTGATTTATTACCCTGCCTAAGTCCCAAATGGGCTTCTTCCCAATCTTGAACCGCATTGTCAAGTTGTTTAAGATAGAGGGATCTTTTATCAAGGCTTATGGAATCTCCCAGCAGTAAGGCACACTTACTGATTCGCTGACTGAGCATCCTTTGCCTACCTGAAATATTAATGACTCTTGAATCATTTTTTTGTTGACTGATAAACTTTTGAACCAAGACCTGGCTGAGTATGATGCTGGTGGCAATGGCACACAAAGCAATGAGGTAATACCTTGCCAGCTTCTCATATGTGGGCTTATCTGAAAGATCGTGGTTTTCCATACTTTGTTTATTCTATGCCAAAGTACGTAAATACACTTAAAAAAATAAGTAAACTTTATTTTCTTTGGGGCAAAGAGTCTTTTAAAAGAAGTGTGCCGTTTAGGTAATTGAGTTTGATGCTGTTTTCATTTTCTTGCGCATACCTGATGTTTTGGATTTCCAATTTGATCTTAAATCCATTTTGTTCAGCAGAGTAGGTGAGTAATGAAGGGGCTACTGTGGAATTTTTTTCTTGAGTTTTGGATAACTCAGCAACCATTGGTCCTAAATCAACATTGGTTTCGTGATTTGCAGAGGAAATGGCCAAACCATTCTTTTGAGGGTTCATGGTGACTTTATAAGTTTCGTAACCCGCCATGAATACGGTCGTGTCCATTGCGCTGATATTAATGTTCTTGAGATAATCATACCCTCGTGTGGATATACTGTGCCCATTCATGTCTGCACCCAATGAAAGGGAGGGTTCTGTTAAATTTAAACCAAGTTCTGGAATTCCCATGGTTTTAAGATATAAGGTAGAAGCAGGCACTTCTTCCCAATCCTTTTTATCTTCATTGACAGCTATCAAAATTGTACTCATGTCTTGGGAAAACCAAGACTTCATACTACTTAGGCCATGATGATCTTCCAGGTATTTTACTATGGATCTTATTTCGGAGATTTGTTCTTCGCTGGCTAGTGGAGTGAAATTTTGATTTTGGGAAGACTTGAGCTCAGGTAATTTATTCTTGTCCCAAATGATTTCATGAATTACGGTTTCTTCTTCCAGTATATGCGTTTCCATCAATAGTGCCTTTAGTCTTCGGTACTGACTTCGTTCACTTACAGAAAATATCCCCCAAGGGCCAAATGAAACTCCAAGGAGCATAAAAGCCAAGGTAAAGGGAATTATTTTAATATTCCTAAAGCCAAGGATGAAGTAAAAACAAACCAATGTCAACCATGTCCCGATCAATACAATTAAGTATCGATTAATGGTAACGCCATAATCGTTTATTCGAATGCCAATGGCTAAAAAAAGTATGGCGACCAAAGGCAAAAGCAAGTAGTAATAGGATTTTGAAAATGTGTTGATCCAGTTTTCTTCCTTGTCGTTTTTGTACGGATAAAGTAAAAGCAGAGCCAGAATCCCCAATGTGGCTACGCAAATAATCAAATAGGAAACTATTCCCTTTGGCCAATCCCAACTGAGTATGATTTTAATACTGTATCCATATAGGATAAGAAGATAGACGGTTAGGAGTGTAAGAAGAATGTATTGACTGAAAATTTTAAGACCTTTAGGGTAACTGACTTCCTGATCCAACTCTTCTAGGTTTTCAGAGATGCCCGCAATGAAAAACCAAGTGTTGAAAATACCTGCTATCATGATGAAGATCTGCAAGTATAGGATGTTCTGAAACTCAACTTCAAATAGCAAGTGAAGTGCCAGCATGGCCAATACGATACCAATATAGAGCACAAATGAAAATAAGGCGGCGGTTAGAAATCTTAAAAACAGGGTTTTATTGTAATTCCAAAAACCTAATGTGTTTTTGCTTGGCGTGTAAGGTGCAAAAGAAACCAAAAGGTGGATAAATAAACTAAAGATCGCAAAGCGATAATAAGGCATGATGGTGCTCTGGCTGTCTTTTCCATCCGGAAGACTATAATAAATTGTCAGTAGGAAGGCTAACGAAAGGCCGTTTATAATATACAAGTAGGGTTTTGGGAGCCTCTTTTTCTCCCAAAATATTTTTGCACATAAGAAAAGAGAAATTCCCAAAGCTCCTGTAAGCATACCATTGATATATGGGAATGGATTACTGATAATATCTTGAAATTCCACCAGATAATTCCCAACTGCTGTAGCCACTATGACCGAAAGGATAACCATTGGAAAGCGGTTAAGTGCTTTTTGGGCATGATCGTTCAAGTAGCTTAAGGAAGGAAGTTTCATCTGTTATGTTTTTTTTTTTGTGGGCTTATTATGGCAATTTAAATGAAAAAAACTGAAAATGAAGGTGTTCGGTATCGGATGCTTGAAAAAATATTGTAAAAAAGTTCAAGGGAGTAATATCGACGTGGGGCCTTACTAAAACGATTAGGGGAAATACTTTAAGCTAAGAAACCCATCGAGTTAAATAAGAAACGGGGCCCTTGTATGGTGCCCCGCTTAGTAATGAAAAATAGGTCTACTACTAATTGTTGTTTTTAATCCTCAAACCCTACGTACACAAAGCCATCTTCAACTTTGATGGGGTAGGTAGCTATATCGCAGGTGTCTCCATTGAGATTTTTTCCTGATTTTAATGAAAAGGTTTTTTTGTGAAACGGACAGGCTACTTTTGGGTCTCCTTCATAAGACCCAATCATACCCCTTGAAAGGATCATTTGCATTTTATGCGGACAGAGATTTTGGCAGGCATACCACTCATTTCTTCTGGAGAAATTGAAAATGGCAATTTGTAAGTCCTTGTATTTGATACAAGCTCCGCCGTCCTCAGGAAATGAATCTACAGTTGCGGCTTTGTACCAGTTGGTGACTTTGCTTGAGTCGGCAGTTCTGTATTTTTCCAATTCTGAAATCATGGTGTCTGGATTTAAGTTGGTTGATCAATTTTTTAGTAGAGATGGTTAACCCCAAGAAGCTGGGATTTTTTGTCCTCTCATTTCTTGGAACTTTAGGCTAGGATCTTCTTCATCCGCATTGACAAAGTGCTTGAATTTGGCTCGTAGATGAGGAGTGTTGACCACTTCTTTCCATTCACAAGCATAGGTGTTGATCATAAACTCCATTTCTTTTTCCAGCTCCTCGCCAATGCCAAGGCTGTCATTCACGACTACATCCCGAACATAATCCAGCCCCCCTTCCAACTTATTTAACCAAGTGGCCGTTCTGGTTAAGGGTTCTGCCGTCCGGATATAAAACATAAGAAAACGATCTATGAACTTAAGACAAGTCTCCGTGTCTACATCATTGATCAGCAATTGCGCATGTTGTGGCTTAGAGCCTCCGTTTCCGCAGATATAAAGATTCCAACCTTTCTCAGTGGCGATAATCCCGAAATCTTTGCTTTGAGCTTCCGCACATTCCCTGATGCATCCCGAAACAGCTCCTTTTAGTTTATGAGGTGAGCGAAGCCCTCGGTATCTTTCTTCTACCTGAATGGCAAATGAAACCGAGTCTTGTACGCCGTATCGGCACCAAGTACTTCCCACGCAGCTTTTGATGGTCCTGAGTGACTTTCCGTAGGCATGGCCACTTTCAAAACCTGCGTTGATCAATTCTTCCCAAATGTCTGGTAATTGGTCCACTCTGGCGCCGAACATATCTATCCTTTGACCTCCAGTGATTTTTGTGTAGAGCCCATACTTTTTGGCTACTTCACCTATTACGATTAGTTTCTCCGGAGTGATCTCTCCTCCAGGGATTCTAGGAACTACAGAATAGGTGCCTCCTTTTTGGATGTTGGCTAAATACCTGTCATTAGTGTCTTGGATGGTATCCTGATGGGTGATCAGTTCATTCCAGGTGGAGGCTAAGATGGAAGCCACTGCAGGTTTGCATGTCTCACAGCCGTCACCTTGTCCAAACTGATCCAACAGTTCATTATAAGTTTTGATTTTTTTAACTTTTACCAAATCGAGCAATTCTTGGCGAGAGTAGTCGAAATGTTCACAAATGACGTTTTTAACTGTCTTGCCCATTGCTTTTAGTTGGTGTTTAAGCAAGTCGTTAACCATAGGCATACAGCCTCCACAGCCTGTTCCTGCTTTTGTGCAAGACTTGATTTCATCAACTTTGGTAACTCCATCGTTTTTGATCAAGTTGCTGATACTTCCCTTAGTGACATTTTCACATGAACAAATTTGGGCTTCTTCCGGAAGGCTTTCCACACCCGCTCCTACTGCTTCTTTTCCTCCTCTCGCTCCTAAAATAAGGTCTTCAGGCTCTGGGGGAAGTGGCATTTTGTTTTGGGTCATCTGCCAAAGCATATTATAGGCAGAGGCATCACCTACCAAGATTCCGCCAAGCAGCCTTTTACCATCCAAGGAAACATTGATCCGTTTATAAATACCGCTATTTTTATTTTCGTATACAATAGGTTTAAAGGGCTCTACTTCTCCAAATGGGTCTCCAAAACTCCCCACGTCTACGCCAATTAGCTTCAGTTTTGTAGACATGTCAAAACCCATAAAGGGCTTAACCTCCGCATTGGCCAGTTGATTGACTACTTGAGTGGCCATTTCATAGCCTGGAGCTACCAGTCCATAAATCATGTTTTGATAAGAAGCAGCCTCTCCGATAGCGAAGATATTTTCATCCTTTGTTTGTAAAAATTCATTGACAATAATGCCACCCCTGAGAGCGGTATCTAAGCCGCAGTCTTTTGCCAACTCATCCCTAGGTTTGATGCCAGCAGAGATAATCAACATATCAACAGGTAATTCCGTATCGTCCGTGAATTTTAGCCCATTGATTCTGCCGTTTCCTGTAATGTTTTGCGTGTTTTTTTGTAAGTGTATACTTATACCCAAATCCTCTAATTTAGACTGAAGGGTATTAGAGCCTGCTTCATCTAGTTGACGAGGCATTAATCTAGGAGCAAATTCAATGACATGGGCTTCTAGTCCCATATCAATTACCGCTTTGGCAGCTTCCAAACCCAACAAGCCACCTCCAATTACAGCAGCTCTCTTGGCGTTTTTAGCGTAATCGATAATTGCATCAAGGTCTTCTAACGTTCGGTACACAAAAACTCCTTTTTTGTCCACTCCCCTGATAGGAGGAACAAAAGCTCCTGATCCGGTCGCCAAGATGAGCTTGTCGTAATCGTAATCGTGTCCCGTATGACTGATGACCTTCTTTTGATCACGGTCTATCTTCACAATCATTTCGTTGGTATGCAGGTCAATTTGGTTTTCCGCGTACCATGACCTTGGTGCCATGATCAGATCGTCTGCAGTAGAGCCTGAAAAATAAGCACTGAGATGCACTCTATCGTAAGCAGGCCATGGTTCTTCCCCAAAGACCGTGATTTCAAAATCTCTATTGGAATTTTTAGCTACCAGTTTCTCACAGAACTTGTAGCCAACCATTCCATTTCCGATTACTACTATCTTTGTCATACGATTATAGGTTAGTTGATTTGATTTGGATGTAAGTAGTTAGGCTTATCATCCAATTGATTATGAGGGCTAAGTTAAAAATTAAAATTTTAAAATACGTATAATTACGTAAAAAATTACTTAAATTTGTTTTAGTTACTAAGTAATACATCTTATGAAAAACATTTCAAATCAACTTTCGATTGTAGGTGCTGGTCCAGGAGATCCTGATTTAATTACTTTAAAAGCCATTAAAGTGCTTAAAACTGCAGATGTGGTATTGTATGATGCACTGGCCAATGAGGCCCTTTTGGAGTATGTGCCGGTTACAGCAGTAAAAGTTTTTGTCGGTAAGCGGGCAGGAATGCACTATCGGCAGCAGCGCGAAATCAATAAGATGATCGTGAATTATGCAAAAACATTTGGACATGTGGTCAGGCTGAAAGGTGGAGACCCTTATGTTTTCGGAAGGGGACATGAAGAAATGGAATATGCTGCTCAGCACGGTTTGGATACCCAATATGTTCCGGGAATCAGCAGCGCCATGGCAGTACCGGGGCTTTCGGGGATTCCATTGACCAAAAGAGGTGTCAATGAAAGTTTTTGGATAGTTACGGGAACCCTTAAAGATCATTCAACAGCGAAAGATCTTTATTTTGCCGCCCAATCTTCTGCAACGGTGATTGTACTGATGGGGGTGAAGAAGCTGCCAGAGATCGTGAATTTGTTCAAAGAACACAGGGGAGGAGAAGAAGCCATAGCCTTAATTCAAAATGGAAGTAAAGAAGATGAAAGGTCCATTGTTGGTAACTTGGGAAGTATCATGGATATTCAGGCCAAAGAAAAAATTGCCGCTCCTGCAATTATTGTAATTGGTGCTGTGGTGAGGGAAAAGGGAAAGCAGCTAGGAAGCTTTTTGGAGGAAAAGGCTGTCGTTAGTGCTAGGTGAATGGATAGTTGCGTTTGTTAATTTAAAAGTGGGGTTAGTCTGATAAATGTCAATTCATCATTGATATTATGAAAAATCCAGAGTTTTCCATCCTTGACAAAATAGTGAGATATTTTATAGTTTAATTCTGGGATAAGCAATTCGTGTTCTACTTGGAAGTCTTTTTGAAATACCGTCAGGTAAGTCTTGATGTTTTTGATTTCAGGGAAAATACTTTTATCCTTCGGGTTTTCTGAAAATTCATATTGACAGGAAAACCTGTAATATTTTTTGTTTTTATCATCAAATACCACAGGGCCAAAGCGAATTTGAGTAAGCATGTTTTCATAAGCATTTAGCAAACCTGCTTGGTTTTTAAAGTGATGCTCTTGTTGAGAATTTACTTCATCAAGGGTGGATTTGCTTGAATAGTCAACAGTTTTGATTTGGTTGGTAGTGGTGTCAAACCAATAGATTTCATTGGTGAATTCATGTGAAATTAATGGGAGAGCATTTTCGATAGATAAATAGACTAAAGGGGGCAGAAAGGAATTGTCCTCCGAAATCAGCGAATAGGTTTTTATTTTATTATGCGGATCAATACTCAATCTTTTGATCAAATTGTTTTTGAAATCAAAGACTGCTAAATCTGCACGATTAGTAGAATGTGGCCCTTCTTCTTTAGCGATGGTGAAAAGTTTAGCAGAGGACTGATTCAGAAATATCTTTTTGCGGATGATTTCTGAATCATTGAGCGTTTGGCCTTTCCAAGAAGTGTTTTTTAAGTTGATTTTCTCAATAGCTTTTCCGTTTAGGTCAAAGATCTTGGCGTTATAAAAACCATTGGAAATCAATAGCTTGTTCTTGTCAAATAATTGAAAACTTGTAAAGTTAGTCCCTGTCCCGTTTGGTCCTTCCTTTTGGAACGGTATTTTGTTGATTAAAACGCCTTTCTCCAGGTCGATTACCTCTAGCTTATGCTCAAAGTGGTTGAAATTATAAAGGAAATTTCCGTCCATACCTGAATAGTCCAGTTGATATTTTAGATCCAAAATCTCCCCTTTGCTATCAATAACAAGTGTGTCCAAGTCATAAGTAATAGAAGCAGTATGGGAATGGTTGTCTTTTTCTTTACAGGCAATCAATAAAACTAACAGTAACCAAATGTGTATGGTTTTCATTGAAAAGGAGTTAAAAGATATATGCAATATTTGTAAAGCCAATATCATGAATGAGAAAAGGAATAGAAAGTGCTTTAAATATTTTTAACTGAGCTTTAAGGTTTTTTAAGCAATGGAGTTTTAATGCAAAATCCCAGAACATTATTCCACAACTCTCCATAAAACCTGTTAAATTGAACTTTAAACTGAAAGATCAAAAAATGCAGGCGAATAAATTTGAAAGGACTATAGAAGAGTTTGATGTGATCAATGCCCAGGATCCCCATAAGGAGTTGGTCAATGGAGCTGAAATCCCCAAGGAGCTGGTTTATGGGCACCGTATGAGTGGTATGCTTTTGGAATTTGACCCAGATGCTTCTGAGGCTTTACGACTTGCCGCAAGGTGTCAACATATCAAGCGATGGGCAATCCCTCGCGAAGATTATGATATGGATAGAAAAGGTTATTTGATGTGGCGCACCCGGTTGAAGAAGTTTCATGGGGAATTGGCAGGTTCGATCATGGAAAAGCAAGGTTATTCCCAAGATGAAATTAAGAAGGTAGATGACTTGCTCAACAAAAGAAGGTTGAAAACAGACCCTGAAGTGCAGGCGTTGGAAGATGTGGTTTGTTTGGTGTTCTTAAAATACTATTTTGATGACTTTATCGCCAAACATCGGGATGAGGAGGATAAGCTAGTGGATATAGTCCAGAAAACCTGGAAAAAGATGTCAGAAAAGGGCCATGAAGCAGCTTTGGCCATGTCTCATTCAAATGAGGCTTTGTCTATCGTAAAGAAAGCATTGTCTTAATTTGAGCAATTCAACAGTAATAAGTTTTTTCAGATAATTACATGCCTTTTTTAGTTTTGGAAGTGAATACTACTTGTTGGGTAAGGTTGTTTTTTAAGATGAATTAAAGGACTGATATTATTTTATCCCATTTATATCAAATATTTCCCGATGAGGTTAATTTGTTTGATTGCTTTCATGTTTTTTAATAAATTTATTAGTGTAGCTAATTGATGATAAGTTATTTTGTGTTATGAGCTAAAATCGAAAGATTTTTACAGCGAAAATGAAAAGAACTTTACTTTTTGATCAAAACAACATTTCAGAGTAATTAATCTATTGATGATGAAAATCAATACAGCCTTAGGCAGTAAGCCCATGATTATCGGAGCGACAATTCTTTCAGTTTTGTTGCTAGCTTTTGCTATGTTCCCATTTGGAGGAGAAGAAGCTCACTGGGCGCTTGCTTTTATGGGGAAGTTACACCCTTTGTTGGTGCATTTGCCGATAGGTGTTTTGATTGCTTTATTTACATTTGAACTTATCGATTATTTTGTTCCGACTGCAAATTTAAAATCCGCTTGCAAATTATTGCTTTGGTTGGCTGTCATTACTGCGATCCCAACTGTGATTGTGGGTGCGCTTTTGGCAGCTACAGGAGGCTATGGCAGCGAGGTATTGGTTTGGCATAAATGGCTGGGGCTGGGTACGGCTTTTTTGAGTATTTGGTTATTGGTACTTAGAAATCGTATTGAGGAAAAAGATTTGTCCTATAATTCCTATCGAGGATTATTGCTTGTTAATGTAGTATTGCTAAGTGCTACTGGGCATTACGGTGGGGCCTTGACACATGGTTCGAATTATTTAACCAAAGATTTACCAGATGAAGTAAGGGTCTTTTTGGGGGATGATCCTTATGCCTTGGACGGGCTGATGGCAATGGAAAGTGGCCTGGTCAACCAAACCTTGGAAGCTTACAACTTTGATGAAGACATTAACCCCATTACTCAAAATTATTGTGTGAGTTGTCATAATGGAGATGAGAAAAAAGGAGGTTTGAGGCTGGATGATATCAATCCTGACATGATCCACGGGCAAGATGCGGAGACTTGGAGAGCTATGCTCAACATGGTAAATAGTGGAGAGATGCCGCCCAAGGAAGAGGAACAACTTTCCGATGATGAGAGAAGGGTGCTAGTGGATTGGATAACAGCATCGATTCATCAGGCTGTGGCCATGAAAAAGTCAGAGCAGCAGCCTGTCATTAGGAGGTTGACAAAAGATCAGTATTCCAATACCTTGGCTAGCTTATTAAATGTTCCGGTCAATTTTGGTGATGTGCTTCCCAATGATGCCAAGTCTGAAATGGGATTTAGCAATAATGGCCAAGTGCTTCAGATTTCACCATTGCATGTCGATTATTATAAACAGATTGCAAGGGAAGCGCTAGATAAGGCCATAGGGCCGGAAGAAAAGCCTGAAAGCACCCATTATAAAATAACTTTTGGAAAAGGGATTGGTAAAGGCAAAACTGCTGGCATGATCGGTGGATATCAAAGTGCTCCAATCAATTCAGATGATTTTGTGGTAGAAATAATTGATGGAAACGGCAAAGTCAAAGTAGGCAAAGACAGTTTAAGTAAAGCCCAACTTGAAGAGATTAAGAAGAATATTGGAGTGGGGATGCGTGGATCCCATGCGGACAGATATCAAGTAGTGGATGAAGGGATTATTTTGTATTCGGCTTTACCGCACAAGGAAGTGACACCTAAATCTTGGCAGGGACCTTCGCCAAATCTTAAGCTTTTATTTAGAAAAAACTTCCCTGAAGAAGGAGATTTTGAGTTTAGGGTAAAAGCTTCAAAGGGCTACCAATGGTTTACTCAAAAAGAAGGATTTATTAGCTTGAGAAATGAGCAACCAGCTGAGAAATTGGCTTCAACTATCATATTGAAAGCTGAGGCAGCAAAGGAGAAAAGCAATTTAGTTAAAAAGGGGATATGGATGTCTCCAAAAGAGTTGACCAAGGAAAGCAAAGCAATCTTTAGTTTTCAGGCTCCAAAAGACGGGTATTATCAAATAGACTTTGAGCATCCTTATGTAGGGGCTGAGGGGATGCCTTCGTTGGAGATGCTATTGGATAAATTCAAATTACAAGAGCGTTTCCATTTCAGTGAAGATTTGAGAGGTGAAGCTAAAATCATGACACCTCTTACTTTGGCCTACTTAAATAAAGGGGAGCATCAGTTGAGTATAGGGGGGACGTTTTTTACTGGTTTTAGTCAAGTTATCATCACACCCTTCCCAGAGGACCATCCGGTGGCCATGCAGTTGAAAGCTGAGGCAGACAAGAGCCGAAGTAAATATGAAAATGATATTCCTGTTATCAGGACCTTTGCAGGGTCTAGAACGGACGATGGGATGGACTATAAGACTTTTGATAGGTTCAGGGATGTAGAGAACGAAAAAGGAAACTGGGAAAACTATGTTTTTAAAGGCCGTTTGGAGAACCTTCCTATACCTATGATCGATACGGTGGAAACAGAGATATTGGCCAATATCATGATTTTGGGACTATGGAATGACTATTTGGTGAAGGACAATGAAGATTCAGGGCCGCCATTATTGATTCAGGAATTGGAGTTTGAGGCACCTTATTATCCTGAGTGGCCTACCAAAAGTTATTTGGAGATTTTCCCAGCTTCTTCAGACAAAGGGAATCAGGAGAAGTACACGAAAGGGGTTTTGCGTAAATTTATGGAAAGGGCTTATCGAAGACCCGTTAAGGAAGATGAGTTGAAGCCTTATTTGGAGTTTTGGAAAGATATTAAGGATGATTACCCGAGATATGAAGATGGTGTCAAAGAAGTATTGATTGCTGCATTGTGCTCTCCTAAGTTTTTGTATCTGGCCGAGCCAGAAAAAGAAACCGATCATGATGAAAAGGAATATTTCCTGGCTTCCAGGTTGTCCTATTTCCTATGGGATTCCGCGCCAGATGAAGAATTGATCGATTTGGCTGAGGAGGGTGATTTGCACAAAGATCGATACCTGAAGAAACAAGTAGCAAGAATGATCAAAGATGAGCGTGTATGGAATATGATCCGCTCTTTTTCCAATGAATGGCTGCGTGTGGACAGGCATGAAGCGATGAGTACCAATGTCAATGCTTATGCAGATTATACACGTTTTGTGAAGCAGGATATGGCTGAAGAAACCTACCAATTTATGCATTATGTGCTGGAGCAGGACTTGAGCATCATGAGTATGATTGAATCTGATTTTGCAATGCTGAATCAGAACTTGGCAGAGTTTTATGGCATAGATGGAGTCAAAGGCAGTCATTTCAGGCCAGTGGCCATTACGCCAGAAATGCACCGCGGGGGCTTGCTCTCTCAAGGAGCTTTTCTTAATGGACACTCAGATGGTACACAAGCCCATGCAATCAAACGTGCCGTTTGGTTAAAGACTAAGATATTAGGAGATAGGCCACCAGCTCCACCACCAAATGTACCAGAATTGGACCCAGAAACGCCGGGCTTTGAAGAATTGACCTTGAAGGAGCAACTCTTTATCCATCGTGACAAAGCAGCTTGCATGGACTGCCATAAGAAGATTGATCCATATGGTATCGTGTTTGAAAATTATAATGCGGTAGGACTTTATCAAACTGTTGCTAAAGAAAAGGAGATAGATACTCGGGCAGAACTGCCTAACGGTGAGGTGGTTGATGGAATTGGTGAAATAAAGTCGTATATTTTGAATATGAAACGCGATGACTTCACAAGAAGTTTAGTGAAACACTTATTCTCTTATGCATTGGGTCGCGATGTCACCTTTGTGGATGAACGTGAAATTGAGCAGATCGTTAGTAAGGTCCGTTCAGATGATTATAAATTCCAATCATTGATTGAGCATATTGTGTTGAGCCCTTCATTCAAAGGGGAGGGCTGAGCAGCTTTTAGCTAACACCATTGTGAGGTAAATGGTAAAGTGATAGCTGTTTAACCTTGCTTCTGGAATAAGAATGAACTGATATTTTAATAAATGTAATCATGGGAAAGAAATCTTGGCATTTAGATCGAAGGACATTTTTAAAAGGCCTTGGAGTAACTTGTATGTTGCCTTATATGGAAGCAATGGGAGCACCTTTGGCAAAGGTAGGCTCAGTAAGTGAGGCTCCGAAACGACTTTGTTTTGTTTACTTTCCCAATGGGGTAGGGCTTCCTCCAGAAGGAAATCCCAACCATGAACAATGGAATTGGTTTCCTATAGGAGAGGGAAAAGACTATCGGTTTACCAAGACACTTTCCCCTTTGGAACGGCACCGAAAAGAAATATCAATCCTGGGAGGTTTAAGCCATCCTAAAAGCCGAAGGTTGTTAGGTCATTTGGCAGGAGATACATGGCTTACAGGTGGCGACCTTAGAGGCAGTGAGTATAAAAACAATATATCTGTGGACCAGGTGGCGGCGCTGCATATGGCCAAGCACACTAGATTTCCTTATCTAGCCCTTTCCACAGATGGTGGGGTAGGGTATAAGTCTAGGGTTTCAACACTTTCATTTGATCCGAACGGAAGACCTATACCTTCAGAACATAGGCATAGGGAGATCTTTGAAAGGTATTTTGCACCCGGTGGAGGAGAAACCTCCCAATTGAGAAGAAAAAGCTTGCAGCAAGAGAAAAAAATAGTGGACTTGGTCCTTGAGGATAGCAAAAGTTTGCAAAGTAGATTGGGGCAACATGACAAGATGAAGCTGGATGAGTATATGACTTCATTGAATACCGTGGAGGAGCAAATCAAAAGAAATGAAAAATGGCTGAATGTACCTATGAAGGAATTCAGTGCTGACCACATTAATTTGAATCCAAATGCCACAGTTGATCCTGAAAGCTATATCCGTTCTTCATTTGATCTAATGGTGTTGGGGATGCAGACAGACATTACACGGGTAATGACTTATATGATGGCGCGTGAAGACGGTATGGGCTTTGGAGAAAATTTCCCTAAACTGGCTTTGGGAATCAATAAAGGCCACCATGCGATCAGTCATGATAAATCTTTGAACCATTGGCAGGAATGGGGAAGCTATGACCAGTGGTTGGCGAGACAGTTTTCCTACTTTTTGGATAAAATGAAGACAACTGAAGATGAATTTGGTCCATTGATCGATAATACTTTGGTGCTTTATGGAAGTGCTTGTAGCAGCACCCATGATGCGGTTAACTATCCTTTGGTTTTGGCTGGTGGCAAAAATATGGGAGTAAAGCATGGTACCTATACAAAATTTGATGACCACAGCCCAATGTCCAACCTTTTTGTAAGCATGTTGCATACGATGGGGATTCCAGTTGAGAGCTTTTCTGATAGTACTGGAAAATTGGATACGAACATTTTAGGGTAAATAGAGGCCTTACATTAATGTCCTTAGGTATGTGCAAAAGGAGAGTACCATTTTGAAAAAAGTAATATCAAATCATGCTATTGTAAAATGGCATGATTTTTACTTTTGGCTTCATGATAAAGTTTCACTGTTTTGAAGAACTTATATCAAAGGATGAATAACCGACAGATCTACCATTATATGAATAAATACTTGCTACTATTTTTTCTAATCGGGCTATGTCAAACAGGTTTGGGCCAGCATATAGAAAGGGATTTCTTTGGAGAGTTGGTTTACAGGTCACCCAGGGGTGGGTATGAAGCCAATTTGGAAAAGGATATATTCAAAGATTTGAATTTTACCGACAATCAAGGGAATAAAGTTACTTTTAAAAGAAAGTATATTGAGCAGGAATATGGAGATATGCTGGATAATGAACATGATGAAAAGGTGTTTTTTATTAGTCTGGTTAGGGAGTTTCGGAGAGAGAAAAATTATGAAGCAGTATATTCAATTGATATTTTTGATCAACTGATAATTGAGGATAACCGAAATAATAAGATTAAAGAAGGTAAGGATATTTTTGGCAACTATAACCGTGAGGAGATAAGAAATGGAAGACGAATCTATATCCAAAAGGAACCTGATGGGGGATTGAGGTTTGAAAATGATCATGAAAAGGCTTCTTTGGAGGACAATATATTTGGGGAGTGGGTCTATGAGGATAGTAATGGTAATAAGTTAGAATTTAGCAAGAAAACGTGGAAGGAGCTTAAGCATAAGTATGGAAATAACGAAGCAATTTTTGATTTCTTTCTCAATGAGTTTCTTTTTATCCATTAGTGTTCCCGTTTCATTCACCTTGGCTTTAATATGTTTTTTAGCGTGATTGGACAGGCAAAAAGTGATTTTGACAAGGATTTTTACGAGGACTTCTTATATTTGATTTTATGAAAATACTCGTAATCGATATAGGAGGCTCTAATATTAAGATTTTAGCCACAGGTCAAGAAGAGCGTATTAAGATTCCTTCTGGAAGTGATTTTTCCCCTGAAGAGATGATACCCCAAGTCAAAGAGCAAGCGTCCAATTGGGACTATGATAGGGTTACCATGGGATTCCCAGGTATAGTGAAAAACAATAAAATTCTCACAGAACCGATCAATTTGGGTGATGGTTGGGAAAAATATGATTTTGAAGGAGCATTTGGTTGCCCAGTAAAGATCATTAATGATGCAGCTATGCAAGCCTTGGGGAGTTATGAAGGGAAGAAAATGCTTTTTATGGGCTTGGGGACTGGTTTAGGAACGGCTATGATCGTTAACAATACCATTATCCCCATGGAAGCGGCTCACTTGCCTTTTAAGAAAGCCACTTTTGAAGCTTATTTGGGTAAGCCTTATTTTTACAGTAAAGGCATGAAAAGATGGGAAGGACAGGTGCATCGAGCTGTCAAACATTTTTTTAGAGCTTTTCAGCCGGAAGAAATTGTATTGGGTGGGGGAAACTCCAAGCATCTAGCAGAAATTCCAGAAGGCTGTAGACTTGGAAATAATAAGCATGCTTTTAAAGGAGGATTTAGACTTTGGGAAGAAGATTTCAATTTATGAGGCCTTTACGCCTCAATAATTAATTTTTGAATTCATTGAAGACTATCTCATTACCCATTTCAACTTTAGAAAGATGTCGTAGATTACTGTCCCAATCCAAAGGGGTCCAGTATTTTGGGTATTTTAAAATTACCTCGTGGCCGATAAGTTTTTTGCGTAAAACATGAGCGTCAAGGCCTGCCTTAGTGCCTCGATTGATGTAAAAAATTTTATCATTTTCATGCAGTTTAAAAATGATATCATTGCTTTGACTTTCAAAAATGTAGGAGACTATACCTTTCTCGACTAGTGCATTTTCTTCTTCTACCACTGGCACTGGACGTAGTGTCATTACTGCGATTACTATAAATAATCCTAACACAATGAGGACAATTTTACTGCTCATTTTGATTTAACTTTTTAATAGAGGGTTGCGGTTTAAATTGGTGTCAAATTAATAAAAATAGTGCTTAAAAGCGTAAAAATGAATGTGTATTTTATTTATTTTTCTCAACTGCCTAACTGTAAGTTGGTTTGGTTTTTTTGTTTAGAGAGTGGGTTCGTAGGCAATGTTAATGAATCTCCCAAATAAGAATAGTTGTTTTTGTTTCAGTGGAAGATCGGTTCTTTTGTTGTCTGTTTTTATATCTTTATTAACGTAATACTGTAGATTAACTTTGCTTAGCATTTAAAATATATTACTACTTTTGAAAAATATACGAGAAAAATTACAGGCCTCAGTGATGTCTATTCATTCTCAATATGCTATTATACATTGACTAGGATTGAATTTTCTATTGCCACTTTTATAGGGTCGGAAGTTTATAGATAAACCAATGAAAAATTACTGCTTAATTATTTTTTTGATAAATAAAACCTTGGTGTTTCCAGATGGAAATAAGTTCTGGGGAAAGGTTGAATTTAAAAAAGAGACTGCTGATGTACAGTTATTTTGATTTTTCAATAGGGTGGCGAAGTTTGTTTTTATGATTTTGGAAAGTTTTTCTGCTATCAATTTTCAATGCTATGTCTAGGGTATTAAAGCATTTTATTAGTTTCCTAATTCTTTCATTTTCAATGCAGTTGGCTTGGGGACAGAACTCCACTATTGGGAGAGAGTTTTGGGTTGGGTTTATGGAAAATGTACAGGTTTATTATGGGGAGAGTGATAAAGCTGTTCTGATTATTACTGCGGATGAAAAGACTACTGGGGCGATTGAGTATTTGGGGCAAACAGCTTCATTTGATCTGGAGAAGGGGGAACAGTTTATTTTTAAGTTGGAGTCTTTGGAGTTAGACCTTTTACACAGAACTTCGGAAGAAGTGGAGGATAAAGGTGTCTATATCATTTCAACGGGAAATATTGCTGTACACGCTTTTAGCGAACAAATATTCTCTGCTGATGGGACTGTTATTTTACCGGTAAAGACTTTGGGAAGGGATTATCTTGTCACTTCCCACTATGAGGAAGGAAATGGTCCTGCCACTTTACTCATTGTGGCAGTGGAAGATAATACAGAAATAGAAATTGTCTCCCCCATAGATTCTTTTAACGGTAAATCGGCAAACATCCCTTTTACCATTTTACTCAACCAAGGCCAAAGCTATCAGCTAAAAGCGAATGGAGACCTTACAGGAACGAGGGTAAAAGTGCTTGGCGAGGACGTGAATGACTGTAAGAAAATAGCGGTTTTTGGAGGGAATATGTGTACTACTGTAGGCGGTTGTCTTGCATGTGACCATCTTTTTCAACAATCTTATCCAGTCAGTACGTGGGGAACGGATTACATTCATGTGGCTCTGAAAGGAAGGACTTCAGGAGAATTGGTTAAGGTTTTGGCCTCGGAAGATGGAACCATGGTGAGGGTAGATGGTAATCTTAGAGGCACTATTGATAGAGGACAGTTTATGGTGCTTGATTTTCAGGTAGATGAATCTGCTAAAATAGTTACATCCCAACCTTCATCGGTAACAGTTTTTTCTAAAGGTATGCTCTGTAATGATGTTCTCATCGATGAGCTTTTGTTTGATGGAGATCCTTTTATGCTGACATATAGTTCCAATGAACAATCATTAAAAGAATTGGTGTTTAATTCCATAAAACTACCAAAGATAGAAAATCATTATGTCAATATAGTCGTAAAAAGTGGAACTCAAGACAAGACAGTTTTAGATGGAAAAAATATAGGAGAAGAGTTTTTTCCACTGTTGGGGGATCCTGGGTTTCAGATTGGAAGAATTAGTATTTCTGAAGGAGTGCATCATTTGACCAATCCAGATGGATTTACTGCTTATGCATATGGGTTCGGTAGGACAGAATCTTATGGTTATGCAGCTGGTGCTGCTTTAGATAATTTGAGTCTTGATTTTGAATCAAATTATGAGTTTGAAGTTGTTGGAGATAAAGTGGCATGCTTAAACCAAGAAGGTGTTTGGAGCGCAAATATCAGTGATCCCAGTTTTGAGTATTTTTTCTGGGATTTTGGAGATGGAAGCCCTGTCCAGTCTGGTAGGGAAGTTCCGCATACTTTTACTGAACCAGGGCGATATGTAGTGAGTGTTTCAGTATCTAAAACCCTCAGTACGTGTGAGGATCAAGAAGAAGCTTCATTCGAAGTTGAGGTGTTTGAAATGAAGGCAAAATTGGAAGGGGAAACTTATGTTTGTCAACAAACTGACATTTTGATGTACCGTTTGTTGGAAAGGCAAAATATCGAATCAACAGAGTTTGAAGTCATTGGAGGGGAGATAATAGAAGCTTATGCCGATTCAGTATTGGTAAAGTGGGGGCAGGCAAGCACAGACGCCAGGGTTATCATGAACCCTATTTCGAAAAATGGTTGCCCGGGTCTCCCTGTCACATTAGAGGTGGTAATAGGTGCTGACCTAAATCCGGTCGAGCCGATCGGGCCACGTGAAGTGTGTTTTAATCCTGAATTAACCCAAATATACTCAGTAGAAAGTCCATTGGCCGAACGGGAATATGAATGGGAGGTAGTTGGAGGTAGTATTGTTTCAGGGCAAGGCAGCGGAGAAATTGAAGTGATGTGGGATCAGCCAGGTATAGAAGGGAAGGTGGGATACACGGTTTATAGCTCCAATAACGCATCATGCTCAGGAATGTCCCCAAAAGCTGTAGTTATCGTTACGAGTCAGATGGCTATTGCAAAAACCACAAGTGTGGCCTGTTTTGGAGAGCTTTCTGGCCAAATAGAATTGACCATGATAGGAGGCCAAGGTCCATATAGCTTTGAGTGGCTACATGATCCTACGCTAAGCAGCCCTATAGCAACAGATCTTGCTAAGGGAGTTTATACTGTTTTAGTGACGGATAAAAATGGATGTAGCCAGCGTATAAATGATATTGAAGTCCTTGAACCCGAATTATTAGAGGTAGTTTCAGTAGAACCAGTTCCCATTACTTGTCTTGGAAGGAGTGACGGTCTAGTAAGCTTGTCTGTTAATGGAGGAACAAAGCCCTATCAACTTGACTATAATGGAATTCATACTTTTTCCGAAGAAATAACCATTACAAATTTACCTATGGGTAATTTTGACTTAGAGGTCATCGACAAGAATGGTTGTAAGGTTACTGTAAATTTTGAAATTAATTCTCCTCCACCTCTAAAGGTAGAAGTAAGATTGGCAAAACCAGCTTGCCCAGGAGAAGAGAATGGTGAACTCATTGTGGTCACGGATGGAATTATTGGTCCTAAGGATTTTAATTGGATAGGAGTTGGTCAGAGTTCAGCTTTGGCAACTGGGTTAGCAAAAGGAGAATACCATTTAGAATTAAGAGATTCCGATAATTGTATTTATGTGGGGCAAGGCTGGGTGGAAGAAGCGGCGCCTGAAATCAGGATGCCAACAGGGTTTGATCCCAGAATGGCTCCAGGAGCTTTTTTAGGGGTGTCTAACTGTGATGTTCTTTTTGATCTTTGGATTTATAATCGCTGGGGTGAATTGGTTTACTTCAACGATACCGGTTGGAATGGAAAAATACATGGAAAGGATGCTCCTACAGGAGCTTACGCCTACATCGCTAGATATTATTATGTTCTAGATGGAATAAATCATCAAGTCGAAAAAAAAGGTGCTTTTGTGCTTATGCGCTAAATCCTTTCTCAAAAGGAACACTCTTAATATTGGTTTTGGAAATAGTATATCATTTAAATTATGCCTAACAGTAAACGTAATTTTCTATTTTTTCTTCTTTTATTTTCTTGTCGATTAGTTTTGGGACAGAGTTCTACAATTGGCAAGGAGTTTTGGGTTGGGTTTATGGAGAATTTTGGGACAGAAGAAGGCTTGCATAATGATGCTGTTATTATTATCACCGCTGATGAAAAGACTTCTGGAGCGATAGAATATATGGGGCACTCAGCTTCTTTCGATTTGGAAAAAGGAGAACAATATGTATTACGGGTAAATACTGGTGATTTGGATTTGCTTCATAGGAAATCAGGTGTGGTAGAAAATAAAGGTGTTTTTATATCAGCTTCAGGTAATATAGCTGTTCATGCTATGAATGAGATGGTTAGAACAGCTGATGGAACGGTTGTCCTGCCTATAAATGTATTGGGAAAAGACTATTACATCACCACTCATAAAGAAGTTGCTCCTTTTTCTAGTACTTTACTAGTAGTAGCCATAGAGAATAACACAGAAATAGAGATTACTACTTCAGTGAATTCAATCAGTGGAAATAAAGCGGGGATACCATTGCTTATCAAGCTTAACCGAGGACAAAGTTATCAGATTAAGTCTGATGGAGATCTGACAGGTTCTCACATCCGTGTAGTAGGTGGAAATGTAGGTGATTGCAAAAAGATAGCAGTATTTGGTGGAAGTAGATGTACCTGGGTAGGGGATTGCGATGCGTGCGACGTACTTTTTCAACAAGCTTATCCTGTTGGTTCTTGGGGAAAAAGTTTTGTACATATTGCGTTGAAAGAAAGAACATCTGGAGAGATGGTTAAAGTCTTGGCATCAGAAGACGATACGCAAGTAAAGGTTAATGGGGAAGATAAGGGATCAATTAATAAAGGTCAATATATAACTCTTGATTTTGAACCCGACGAATCTTCAAAAATAGAAACATCCAAACCTACGTCCGTTACGGTGTTTTCCCGTGGGGTAGGGTGTAATGATGCGCAAATTCCAGAGCTTGCTGGGATTGGTGACCCTTTTATGATTACTTATAGTCCAAGTGAACAGTTCTTAAAAGAGTTGACTTTTAATTCTTTGAAATTGCCTTCTATAAGCAATCATTATGTCAATATTGTGGTGAAAAGTGGGGACCAGAACAAGACTATTCTTGATGGCAGAAATATCGGGAGCTCATTTAGTCCTTTGCCTGGAGATACTGATTTCTGGATAGCTAGAATTAATGTGCCAGAAGGGGTACACCATTTGGTGAATTCCGAGGGGTTTGCTGCTTATCTATATGGTTTTGGGTTTCGGGAATCTTATGGCTATGCAGCTGGGGCCTCTTTGGATAATCTGAACATGGATATTGAGTATGATTATCCATTTGAAGTGATTGGAGATAAAATTGCCTGTTTAGATCAGGAAGGTGTCTGGAGCATCAACACTAATAATTCTAACTTTACCTATTTTGAATGGGATTTTGGAGATGGCAGCCCCTTAAAGATAGGTCAAGAGGTTTTACATACCTATGCAACCCCAGGTAAGTACAACATAAGGGTTACTGCTGCAATTAGTCCCAATTCATGCGATGGCCAAGAAGAAGCTTTCTTTGAAACTGAAGTGCTGGAAACAAATGCTAAGCTAATCGGAAACACATCTGTTTGTCCGGATGTCGAGCAAATAATGTATTATGTGGAGGATAAACAACATATTGGGAAGGTAGAATATGAGGCCATCGGAGGAGAAGTACTGGAGACTTATGGGGATTCCGTATTGGTTAGATGGGGTGAGGCTAATCCCAATGCGAAATTAATATTAAGGCCTTTTTCAATTAACGGTTGTCCCGGCAACTTGATCCAACTTGATGTCCAAATAAATTCCATTCTTGATGTCTCAGCCCCAATTGGTCCCAAGGAGGTATGTTATGATCCTGAGGTTGTTCATGTCTATGAAATTATTGCCCCTGTTTCAGGTAGGAGTTTTCAATGGGAGGTGATAGGAGGTTTCATAGCATCAGGGCAGGGCACTTCGCGCATTGAAGTGATTTGGAATCACCCAAACATAATTGGTGAGGTACACTATGTGGCAATTGGTCCGGAAGGAGATTCTTGTTCTGGTACATCTCCTTCTATTAATGTAAAAGTGGCAGATAGATTGGCTGATGTCTTAGTAACTGACGTAGAATGTTCTGGAGAGAATACTGGAAGGATCGAGTTAAACTTGACAGATGAAAATTTAATTTATTCATTTTTTTGGGAACATGACCCTAATTTGTCAGGGGCAATTGCTGAAAATCTGAAAGCTGGATATTATACAGTTATTGTAAAAGAAGAAGAGGGCTGTAGTCAGACAATTAAAGGGATTGAAGTGAAAGAACATATTCCCCAAATCAGAATGCCGACAGGTTTTGATCCTCGACAAGTGTCAGGTTTTGAAGGTGTGTCTAAGTGCGATGTGGCTTTTGAACTTAAAATATACAGTCGCTGGGGAGAATTAATTTATTCAGGTTCAGAAAGTTGGGATGGTAAAATGAACGGAAAAGAGGCTCCTTTAGGGAAGTATATTTACCTGATCAAGTATAACTATAGCTATCATGAAACACTTCATGTCAAAGAAGAAAAAGGGAGCTTCACTTTAATTCGATGATGGTGCAGCTGCTTTAATAATCTTCAAAAGATTTTGGGTTGGGGAAATTGTCACTTTCGTCTTCGTCTGGACGCTTGTGGAGGCACTGGAAGTCTTTTTCAATTAAAATCAGGTTTGCAAAATCACTGCTAGCATGCTGAGTGGACCGCATGGATACTTCATCAGAAGTGGCCCATGGGGAAGATATCGATTTGGGGACGGTAATTTTCAATAAATTGTCAAAATAGGTGGCTTCAATGGTACTTGAATTTTCATCAGGAACAAGGGAATAGGCAAATCCCATTGCTTTACTGCCCAAGAAAAGCTGCTCAGTAACTGGCAGCCCTTTGCTGATTTTGTCTACCTCGGTTTGACTAAGTCGTAGTCTTATAGCATTATTGTTTATTCTTAGTTTCATGTTTATGTGCGATTAGGCTAACAGCTAGTTGAATATACGATTTAATTAAAAGCCATATGAAAAATCTATAACTAACTTTGAATCAATTTGAAAGCAGATTTAGGGCTTTCACATACTGAACAGCAATAACTGGCAGGAAGCTTCATGAAGGATGTGCCGGCTAGAATGGCAGATTCTGGATCCCCATATTTTTCATCATAAATAGTCATGCAGTTTGAGCACTGGTATTTTTTATGGTTTTTGTGTGTTGCTGTTTTCTCTGATTCTATAGTTTCTGGGCTTTTTCTTACTTCAAGTTGATCATAATACTTATAACTCAGCTCAATTAATAAGGGAGGAATGGTGTCAATTGGGACATGCTTTGCATAATAGAAATATTCAGAAAGGTTGGGGTTAAAATCTTTCGAATAAAGAATGTTAAAAGTATCGGGATCACTGTCCTTTTCTTTGGTCGCCTTTTCGATGGCTACTGAAGTAAACAGCGCCATATGGCGGGTTTTGATGGAAAAGCTAAGCCCATAGGTGCTGATATCCTGTTTGTCCAATGCCCTGACCAAATAATTTTTAATTTCCAGTGCCTCTTCGTCCAAAACAGGTAAATGCCAATTTAGCTCAAGAGAACTGTGCCGGATGTTAATGCCATATTTTCCTAAGAGCTTTTCCCAGCTAAGCCGGTCTTTTTCTGCAATGCCTTTTACAATGATGGATTTCCAAGGGGTAAGCGATATTTTACCGATATTGGTTTCAATACAGAGTTCACAGAGGGCTTTTAGAAAGTTAATAGTGAACTTGTTATTTCTCCAATACAACCCTAACCAGTATTTGCCACCAACGATTCTGTTCATCCCCTCATAGTAAGGGGAAGTGGCCTCTGGGTAGTCTAGTTCTTGCTCTACGGGGGTAGTATTGGGTGCAACGGTGTCCTTGGCTTTTTGATAAATTTCAGGGAACTTAAGTTGGCAGTTCACAGGGTCAATTTCTTCAATGGCTTTGGCCACTTTGGCCAAATCATAGCCGTAGATCAGGTCAGGGCAACACCAGGGTTTGCTGTCCATTTCTGAAAATCGAAGGTAGAGGTACCAATAATTATCTAATGAAGAAGCGACAAAATTGATATTTCCTGTAAAAAGTGGGACCAGGTTTTGGACAGGATCGGTGATGTTGACCTTTAACTTTGGTTTGTAGTCAAAAGTGTCCAAAATATAGTGGTAAGTGTGAGATGCCAGCCAATGGGTGGTAGGCATCACATCTAAAGCAGGATAAGAAGAAACAATGTTTTGAAACTCCTCTCCATCGGTGTCATAAGCTGTGCTAATGGCATTGAAAGTTTCCTCCAATGTCTCTAGGTTTTTATCTTTGACCGGAAAGAGGACATCCTGTCTTGAACCAAGATGAATATAGTTAGTGCCAAGCTTATTTGCTGTGCTAATTGTTTTTAGGAAGTCGCCCGGAGAAATGATTCCTCCTTTGACAAATACCCTTACTAAGTCAGCTTTTTGCATTGTTTCTTTATCTAATATGCTTTGGTAAAGTTAGAATTTTGAGTTTAAGAATCAGTCTATTTATATATCAAATATAGCTGGCACAAAATCATTCAAAGGGACCAATAAGTTGTATTTAGGCCAGCTTTATTCTATACTTTCACCAATGGCACTAACTCTTCTTCAAGAATACTTTTAACTTCTGGCTTGCAGCTACCACAGCCGAGTCCAGCCCCTGTTTGTTGACATAATTGCCTAAATTCATGGCATCCTGATTGAATTGCTTTAGTGATATTAACTTTGCCTACATTGCCACATGAGCATACCATCTCGCCAAGCATTTCTTCCTTATTGGAGTTTCCTCTTAAAAGTTCTTGGCGCTTTTTGGAAAGCTCAGTTTTTTCTTCTATGAGACTTTTAAATTCGGCAAACTCAGATTTATCACCCATCAGGATGGCTCCCACCAATCGGTCCTGGTAGACAATACACTTTTTATAATAGGTTTGAGCGGTGTCAATCAGTAAAATTTCCTCATATCCTTCCCCATTTGGAGGAGGTTCAGGGATACCAATAGAACAAAGGTCTAGGTCAGCAAACTTTAGGATGTTCATTGGGACTGATCCTTTGTAAATACTCAAAAGGTCACCAGTAATAAATCTTGCAGCTATATCGGCTTGCATTTCTGCTGCGGCCGTAATGCCATTGAGTTTACCTTGGTGTTCAGCAATTTCACCCATAGCAAAGATTGAAGGATCACTGGTCTGTAAGTAATCGTTTACTTTGATTCCTCTTCCGCAGATAAGTCCAGCAGATTTGGCCAGTTCCATTCTTGGACGGGTGCCAATGGCATATACTACGGCGTTACAGTTTATGGTTTGACCACTTTTTAAGTTTACGGTTACACGTTTTTCATCTTCGTTACTTTCCAATTGGGAGACTTGGTTGTTCATGTACAGCTTTACCCCCATCTCTTCTATTTTTTCTCTCAACAGTGAGCTGGCCATCGGATCTAACTGTCGCTCCATGAGCCTTGATCCAAGCTGGACAATGGTGACGCTGATATTGATTTCACGCAACGCCGCCGCAAGTTCTAGTCCCAAGAGCCCGCCTCCTGCGATTAATACATGGCCTTCATAATTGAGGTATGATTTAAGTTCGTCCGCGTTTCTGCGGCTTCTCATGGTAAAGATACCCGGCAAATGCATGGGGACATCAGCGGGGACAAATGCCCGGCTACCAGTAGCCAGAATCAACGTGTCATAGTGATGAACCCTTCCTTTTTGGTCCGTTACTGTTTTATTGGATCGGTCAATGGATTCAATGCCATTTTCAACAAAAAGGGTTATGTTGAGTTTGTCCATTTCTTCCGCGTTCTTGAACTTCAACAAGTCTTCCCATGCTTTATGTCTGTTTACATAGTCTGGTAGTAGAACGCGGTTGTAAAAGGGATGTTTTTCTTTGGAAAATACATGGATTTCATCCTCTTCATTGAATTCCCGGTATGAGTTGATAAAGCGATAAGCAGCAGCTCCCGCGCCCACGATCAGGATCTTTTGCTTTGGTTTTACATATCGGATAACCTGCACAGCCGAGTATTTGAAGTCTGGCTGCTTAGACACTGGGTCAATGGCATTTCCGGTAATGTTGTTGGTCCTTGAGAAATCATTTTGAAGGATTTTTCCCCAGTGCATGGGTAAGAATACCACTCCCTTTTTGATTTTGTCCGTAACTTGTGCGTGGACCCTCACTTCTCCTCTCTTTCCTGTGATGAGCACGGTTTGACCATTGGTGATGCCTCGCTCAGAGGCGTCATCAGGGTGAATTTCCAGAAATGGAGTGGGGATATGCTTGTTCAGTTTAGAAACCTTCCCCGTCCGGGTCATAGTATGCCACTGGTCTCGGATTCGGCCTGTGGTCAGGATGAGCGGGAAATCTTCGGAGGGCTTTTCTGTTTTGTTTTTTGGTCCATTGGCAAGAATCTGAGCGCGACCATTGGCGGTATAGAATTTTTTATCGGTAAATAACCTTACTGTACCGCCTTCTTGCTTACTTTTAAATGGCCACTGTACAGTGCCTTGGGATTTTAAATAGGCATAGTCTAGACCTGAAATGTCAATATTGGTACCTTTTGTCAGTTGTGTGTATTCGGCATAAACCTCGGCCATATTTTGGAAATCAAAGCCTTTGAAGCCCATTTTCTGAGCGAATCGCAATAGTATTTCAGCGTCTGGAAGGGCATCTCCTGGAGCTGGATTGAATTTGTTAAGGTAACTGATTCTTCGTTCCGAATTGGTCATCGTGCCTTCCTTTTCTCCCCAACCTGCGGCTGGAAGTACCAGGTCAGCATAGGGAATAGCTTCTGCTTTACTGGAGATATCTTGGACGACCACAAATTTGGCTTTTTTTAGGGCTGCTTCTACGCGTCTGGCATCAGGCATGCTGACCAACGGGTTGGTGCAAATGATCCATAGCGCTTTAATGGTTCCTTCTTCAATGCCTTCAAAGATTTGGGTGGCGGTTTTGCCCGGTTGATCCGGTAAACTGTCCACTCCCCAAAAATTCGCTACCTCATCTCGGTGTGTAGCATTCATTAAGTTGCGATGGGATGCCAGTAAGGTTGCCATGCCTCCGACTTCCCTGCCTCCCATTGCATTGGGTTGGCCAGTGAGGCTGAAAGGACCTGATCCTGGTTTTCCAATGTGGCCTGTGATCAAATTGAGGTCTATCAGTGCGAGGTTCTTGTTTACTCCCTCTGCACTTTGGTTGAGGCCCATGGCCCATAAAGAAAGAAAACCTTTGGCATTGCCAATATACGAAGCGGCGAGCTTTATATCTTCTACGGGCACATCACAGATGGCCGCTGATTCTTCCAAGCTGGTCTCCATGACCAATTCCTTGTAAGCCTCAAATCCATCCGCATGGTTTTGGATAAAGGCTACATCAATATCTCCTTGCTCGATAAGGCATCTGCCTATAGCGAGGTAAAGTACTTCATCTGTACCAGGGTTAAGCTGAAGGTGAAGATCAGCTAGTGTACAACTTTGAGTGACCCTTGGATCAACCAAAATTATTTTTGTGTCTGGATGGTTCTCTTTATGTTTTTCAACCCTTCTCCAAAGAATGGGGTGGCACCAAGCTGGGTTGGCGCCAGCCACCAAGAAGCAGTCTGCTAACTCGATGTCTTCGTAGGCAATAGGGACACTGTCTTCACCTAATGTTTTAATATATCCCATTACGGCTGAACTCATGCACAGACGGGAATTGGTGTCTATGTTATTGGTTTTAAGATAACCTTTGGTCAGTTTATTGACCAAGTAATATTCTTCTGTAAGGCACTGACCTGATACGTAAAAAGCTACGGCATTAGGTCCATGTTTTTTGATGATAGATTTGAATACTGCTGCCGTTCTGTTGAGTGCAGTGTCCCAATCCACTTTCTCTAATGGATGTGATTTTCCCCAACGCATTTGGGGATGTAAAAGCCGATCGGATTTGTCTTCCACTACATAGTGGAGGTTCATGCCTTTTGAGCAAAGCATGCCCTTGTTGACAGGATGCTGTGGGTCACCTTCTACCGTGACCCTGCCTTTATTGTCTTTGTTGACAATGATACCGCATCCTACTCCACAGTAGGAGCAGGTACTTTTGTAGCTTTCAGCTTTGGCAGTTGACATGTGAAAGTTATTTAACTTTAGCTTTTTACAAATTCAGGCTGAAGATCTTTTTCAGAAAGTGATGCTTCCAACTCTGTTTTGGCAATTCTTTCATCTTCCTTAGAGAACCTCACAAGAAGGGAAGTTGCGCTGATCGCTGTAACAGCAATACCCAAGACGGTCAAGGCCTCACCATAAGAGATGCCTTCCATCTTGAAAAGGAAACCAGCCATTACAGCTCCTGCATTTCCGCCGGCACCGACAATTCCCGATATGGTCCCAATAGCTTTTTTATTCACAAATGGCACCACAGAGAAAGTAGCGCCCTCTGCCATTTGTACAAAAAGACTGAACAATATCATAGTCCCGATAGCCAATGGCAAAATGGTCATTTGAGCAAATAAGATCAATGCAAACCCTTCTACTAGAAGCACCGCGCCAAGAAAGCCCACTCTGCCTTTTAAGCCCCATTTAATGCCCGCTTTGTCCCCGAACATTCCGCCTACTGATCTAGCAAAGAGGTTCATCAAGCCAAAGAGACCGGCAATCAAACCTGCTGTTTTTAGATCTAATTGGAAGTAATCATGATAGTATATGGCAGCGATATTGTTGATGGTGAGCTCTATCCCAAAACAAGCTCCGTATATCAGAAACAAAGCCCATACCCTGTGGTCTTTAATAGCCGCTTTAAAGGCTCCTTGTCCATCCGCTTTTTTCTTCTTTTTATATTCCAAATCGGCTTTGCTTAGATCAGCAATATTGCCTTCTGGAAAATCAGTGGTCCATTTATAGTAAGCGATACCACATAATATCATGGCAATACCCGGAACGACCATGGCATATCGCCAGGCCTCCGCCTCCAGAAAACCTAAAGAGATAAATAGGGCAAAGATCAAAGGCATTATCATTTGAGTAACACCTCCACCCATATTTCCCCAGCCTGCAGAGGTAGCATTGGCAGTGCCCACTACGTTGGGGGCAAACATCACTGAAGTATGGTATTGTGTGATGACAAAGGAGGATCCGATTACACCGATCGCTAATCTGAAAAGCAAAAAGCTTTCATAACTATTGCTCAGTCCAATGAGCATTACGGGGATAGAACCAAGAATCAGCAAATAGGTGTAGGTGATCCTGGGGCCAATCCGATCCACTAACCAGCCAATCATTAACCTCGCAATTACAGTTATGGAAACAGAGGCAATGATGATGTTTCCGATTTGAGCCTTTGTCAGGTCCAATTCATTCCTAACCACCGCCATCAGGGGAGCAATTCCGAACCATCCGAAAAAACATAAAAAGAAGGCAAACCAAGAAAGGTGAAAAGCCCTCATCTGTGGTGATTTGAAATCCAATAATTTGATCGATGTTGCTTTTTTTGCTGATAGTTTCATGTCGTTTAGCATTGAAGATGAGACATCTGGTTAGGACTTGTTCTTTGGTTTAAGGATGAGGACCCGGGAGCACAAACCCGGATCCAAATCTATAAGCAGAGAACTATTGACTTTAAGCATAAGTGTCAAAAAGACTGTCGAAAAGCAGAAGAAGCCAACCTGGTGATTTTTCTACCCGATAATCCCTCAATTGAAGGGTATGGAATTTTCCCTAGGTTGGGCTCTGTTCTGCATCTCAATTGTTCAACCTTTTTGTCTACTCAAACGCTCTTTGAGTATTGTTTCTTTACCAGTGAGAAGCAGGATTCGCATTTTTTTAGTGTTCATTTCCTGTCGCTTTGTCTGGTTAAGGGGTTATTTGGTATTCATTGCTCATGACAAGCTATGTTGCAGCGCATAGAAAGGTGTTTTGATGTATTCCTTTTACTGTAATTAACACCTTCTATGGTTCATGCTGCTGGTTGTTTGTGTGTTAGTGAATCTCGCTAACAAGTGCTAAAGTAAGTAATAAAAATTAAATTAAGTAAAATTACGTAAATATTTTTACGTAATTTTTAATTAATACGTAGTAGAGAGGTAAGTGTTATGCCTAAATCCTAAAGGAAGGTTTTTCTATATTGGTATTCATGAAATAGTGAGGGCCTAAAATTAAAATCTGATTATCCGCAATGATGCCAGTAACCTTAAATCCTTTGCTTAAAGTGGTCAGAAGTTTGAAGCCTGAAGACCGAAGCAGTTGATATTTTAATCAAAACGAACATTTCGACTCGCTTTTAACCTTTACTGGTGCAATTGCGGATATACATTAATTAAAATAAGGGGCATTAGATAATCAATACAGGAAATAAATCTTACTTTTATTATTAGTCATCGGATCAAATATTTTCTACTATGAAAAATGACACATTAGAATTTCTGAGTTCATTGGCAAAGCACAACAATAAGGAGTGGATGGATGCAAATAGGGATTGGTACCTAGATGTAAAAGCAGGCTTCTTGGAGACAGTGACAGCTTTGCTGACAGAACTCTCTAAAATCGATTCAAGGCTGTCATTACTTAAAGCCAAAGAGTGTATTTTTAGGCAAAACCGGGATATTCGATTTAGTGCCAATAAGAATCCTTATAAGAATAATATGGGGGCTTATTTTGCAGTAGGAGGAAAAAAGTCTGATGGACCAGGTTATTATTTACATATTCAGCCTGGTGAATGTTTTTTGGCCGGAGGAATATGGATGCCTTCCTCAGGTGTATTGAAAAAAATCAGGCAGGAAGTAGATTATTCGGGCGCTGAATTGGAAAAAATCATTGCTGATCAATCATTTCAAATGACATTTGGAGAAATAAAGGGGGAAAGACTGAAGACTTCTCCTCGAGACTATTCAGCAGATCATCCTTATGTAGATTTTTTGCGCTTGAAGAGCTTTGTAGTTTCCGCTCCACTTTCTGATCAAGAAGCCCTTTCAGATAACTTGGTGGATATCTGTATGGCCACCTATCAAAAAATGAATGCTTTCAATGGTTTTTTAGAGAGAGCTGTTGAGGAGGCTGAAAGCGGAGAAGGAATACTTTAATGACAGAATTGAAGAAGCTAAATTTTTTTTTAAAGATATAGCACTGACCTCAAAGATATTTGTTGGTTAATTGTAATTATTTGAATTGAGCTAAGATAATTTATAAAGATTTATCTCCGGGAGAAGCTGACCTTACCGATTTACCAAAAGAAATTTTTATCAAAACCTCGAGTTCTCACGAAAAGAGGATTAATGATCTTGCGGTGCTGTAAGGGTATCTTCATTTATGAGCACTAATTGGATTTCATAGGTTGTGTTCCTTTCCTCTTGTATGTAAGTAATTATCAAGAATAAACCGTTCCCTCGCTTTAAATAACCATGCGGTAGTTCTTATTAAAAATAAATCTAAATAAACATTGCATTAAAAGTTTTTCATCCATATTTTTGCCTTCAGTTAGATTAAATCTAAATAAATACAGTATACTTCTGCTAATAAATGAGCAGAATAGAAAGCGAAACCTGAAATTTCATTTGAATTGATTGGTGCAAAAACAATTAGAATGGCGAATTCTTTACTTTTATTGAGAAAATCATGCGGCTTAACCATGCTTCTTATTCTAAGTGGATTGGTATTGGGGATTCAAAGCATTTACGCAGCCACAGTGAAAGGAAAGGTTCTTGATGCTCAGTCTGAACCAATACCTGGTGTTATTGTCCAGATCAAAGGAAGCACTTTGAGCACTATCACCTCCCTTGATGGAACATATCAGATCCTAGATGTGCCTCAAGGGGAATTTGAACTTCACCTCTCTTGCTTGGGTTATGAAGGTCATTCCAAAAAGTTATTTGTAAAGGAAACAGAAGAAGTGTTTCTCCTTGATTTCTCATTGGTTGAATCAACTACGGACCTGGATGGAGTGGTGGTGGTAGGACAATCTGTTAAAAGTGAAATCGAAACACAAGGCTTTGCTGTAGAGGTAATAGAGACTGAAAAGGCTGCCCTGCAATCAGTTCAGACCAACGATCTGCTCAATAGAACAGCAGGAGTTCGTGTAAGACAAAATGGAGGATTGGGCTCACGTGTGGAGTACAATCTTAACGGTATGACAGGTGGCTCTGTCCGCATTTTTATCGATGGGCTTCCTATTTCTACGTATGGACCATCTTTTAGTCTAAACAGTATTCCCCCAGCTTTAATCGAAGGTATAGAAATATACAAGGGCGTTATTCCTGCCCATCTTGCAGATGATGCATTGGGAGGAGCCATCAATGTGATCCTCAAAAAGGGAATGTCCAACCACCTATCTGCATCTGTTTCCTATGGCTCTTTCAATACTTTTCAGAATAGCCTCAATGCAGTTTTTCGGAATGAAAAATCTGGATTTACTACAAAAGTATCGGGCTTTTATAACTACTCGGATAATGATTATGAGGTGTGGGGGAAGTTTGTGAGGAATATTTTGCCTAATGGAAGATATGATTATGTCAGAGCCAAGAGGTTTAATGACAGCTACAGGTCTGTGGGAGGGAAGATTGATATTGGTTTTTCCAACGTGAAATGGGCGGATCAGTTTTTTATAAGCTACACGGGGTCTGATGACTATAATGAGATCCAGCACGGAGCCTATATGTCAATTCCTTACAAAGGCCGCTTTTCTACTTCCCAATCAAATGTCTTTGGACTTAATTACTCAAAGGAGGACCTATTAACCAGAGGCCTTAACCTTAATTTCAATGGTTCTTTCAGCAAGAGATCACAAGTGGTGACGGATACGGTAAGATGGAATTACAATTGGTTTGGTGAAATGAGCCTTGGGAAGTATGGGGAGCCAATATTGCGGCCGCAGGGCGCACAACAAGGAGCTCCCACCATTAACCACATAGACAGAAATGTAAGTACTTTCAGGGCAACTGCAGATTATGATATCACTAAAAATCACAAGGTGATCCTTTCTCAATCTTATTTTAATATTGATAGAAATGATCAGGACATGATGCGTAGTGCGCTTGAACGAGAGTTTGTGGGTACTAGGGATCTCCAGAAGTACATTACCTCATTAGGGTACGAGTTCAATTTGATTCAATCAAGACTAAAAGGAAATATCTTTGGTAAATACTATGTTCAGGATATTGATCGGATGGATCCACTATTGGAAGAGGGTGAAAGGGTAGAGGATCGGGTGTCCAGTAAGAGAAATACAATTGGCTACGGTATGGCTTATTCTTTTAAGTTGTCCAAGAAGCTGTTGATACTGACATCTGGTGAAAAGGCAGTAAGAATGCCTTCTGAGGGAGAAATCTTTGGTAGCCCTGGAGAAAATATCGTGGAGAATATTAGTATCAGGCCTGAGATCAGTAATAATTTCAACCTTGGGTTCAAACTGGGTGATTTTATAGTCGATAAACATGAGTTTTCATTCTCCGGTACAGGGTTTATAAGGGATACCAAGGATAAGATTACACGCGAGATCAATGACAGGATTAACGATGCGGTACAGACAGCTCCCTTTGTGAACTTGGGAAAAACCAAGGCCATTGGCTTTGAGGGCCAGGTAAACTACTCTTTTAGAAATAAACTACAGGCATCAGTGAATTTCTCCAAATTCAACTCTGTATTTAATACAAAATATGATCCGAATGGGAATGTCTATAAAAACTATAATCAGCAGATTCCCAATGACCCTTACTTTACGGTAAACAGCTCTTTAGAATATACAGTCAGAGATCTCTTTCAAAAAGGATCTACACTAAGACTTTCCCATTATTTCAGTTTTGTAGAAAGTTTTTACACCACATGGTTGGAAATTGAGGACTTCAGAACACCTCGACAGTACGTTCATGATTTTGGCACAACCTATATCCTTCCAAATCAAAGGCTTGCCATTAGTGCGGACCTGAGAAATATTTTTGATAAGCAGGTTTACGACAACTTTGCTGTACAAAAACCAGGAAGGGCCTTTTATCTCAAAATCAACTATACAATCAATAAATTCTAAAATTTTTGAAAAATTAAAACCAATAAGATGTTCATTACAAACAGTTTAAAATCAAGGTTTTTGCAGTTAGGACTTGTGGCAGTTACATTGTCGGCGGTCAGCTGTAACAGTGAAGAAGATATTACTCCTGATACCGAAGTAGAAGCAGGTCGTTGGGTGACCATAGCCGGTGCAGTTATGGGCGAGAATCCTGGTGATGGAAATGGTGGAACCCAGATTTATGCAGTAAGCTATGAGGATGCCATTGATCCAGAAACAGAGATTAATGTTTTTGACAATGGTGCTCCAGTAAAATCAAACCGTACCGCAAGACTGCAGGTTTCTGAAGATGGAAATACCTTGTTCAACATTGCTTACGCAGGTGAAAATGGTGGGGAATATTCCAAGTTTGCTGTTGAAGGTGGAAGCAGCTATATGCAGGAAGATGTGACCGTCAATATCTCTCAATATGCAGGGACTGCTCCGCGATGGAGTAAGTTATATAACGGTGACCAAAACGGAATAGCAGTAAATGTAGCAAATATCACTGCTAACAATGCAGAAGATGAAACTATTCCCTATCAATACCATAGAGGGATAGCTACCATATTGGATTTGGATTTACAGAATACATTAATTCAGGATTACAAGCAGTATGAGATCCCGTTGACAGCAGAAGAAGAGCTAGCAGGTCACTGTATTTTCAGGTTGGATGCACCTGTGCTCAACCAAGCAGGGGACAAATTATTGATCGGTACTTGGATGCGTAAATATGATCCAGCTACGGGTGATAGTGAAAGTGAGTGGGAAAGATTGGGTACAAAGACTGTTGTGGTTGATTACCCTTCATTGGAAAACCCAACAATCATCACTTCTACACAAGCCAATGGAGACTGCTCTGGGTACAGAAGTAACGTGAACCAATTGGCAGAAGACGGATACATTTATCAATCTACCAATAGAGATACCAATGGTTCCCATATCTTAAGAATTACTCCCAACAATGAATATGATAATTCCTTCTCTATTAGTCTAGATGAGGCACTTGGACTAACTGACGTTTATGTAGATACATGGAAATATGTCAATAATGGAATTGGTTATGCGTTGATCCGTCATGGAGAATCTGATCAAGGTTATATCGTTAGGTTGGACCTTAACCAGCAAACAGCAGCTTTGGTGGATGGTATTCCTGATGATGCTGATGTAAGATTCAATCAATACCAAGGATTCGTGGTGAATGAAAACGATCTTCTTGTAACGGTTTCTCCACTGGGTAAAAATGGTAATATCTATGTGCTTCACAGCCAAACTGGCGAGGTGTCAGTAGGTGCTAAATTGGTAAACCAGCCAGGAAACCATTTTATCGGCGCGTTCTAAATAAGAAAAATCCTTCCTATAAGCCCCTGTACCATCAGTTGTTGGTACAGGGGCCTTATGGGTTCAAAGATGATCTTCATAGACTACTGCCTCCAAGAAATCAAATAAAAGAAATTGCTGACTTAGTAATTTCTTTTTCCAACTGAAATAAATGATCCCCTTCTCAAACCATAACTAAGTTCAATAAGATGAAGACGAAAAAGAAAAAGACCAATTGGCAAAAGGTCAGGAAGTTCTTTAATGATATCCACCTTTGGGTAGGACTGGCTGGAGCCTTAGTGCTCATTCCGATTTGTTTATCAGGAACTATTTATGTTTACAATACTGAACTGCAGGAAATGTTCAGTTCTCATCTTCATTGGATCGAAAAGGAGGAGGGGCAAAGTAAGTTGACTGTTGAGGAAATGCTGAATAAATTATCCAGCAAGGTGGAAGGAAATATTACAGGAGTTTCTATTCCTCATGATGAAGCAAGAACCTACGAGTTTTCTGTCAGGGAAGAAGGGAGTCGAAGCCGGTTTGGTACAACTTATTACATAAACCCGTACAATGGCGCAATTGTAGGTAATTCGGAGGAGAAAAACTCTATAGCCGGATTTATGCGGGATATGTTCAGTCTGCATCGATGGTTGTTGTTGGACAAAATTGAGGAACCACTGTTTGAGGGTTTGGAAAATAGGAAATTGGGAAGTTATATTTCGGGAACAGCAACCATTTTATTTACCATAGGCTTGATCACCGGAATAGTAATTTGGTTTCCCCAAAAGCTGAAAAGCTGGAAGCAGGGCTTGAAGTTAAAGTTAAACGGTAGCTGGAAAAGAGCCAACCATGATTTGCATAATACATTGGCTTTTTATTCCTTTTTATTTCTTTTGGTCATGGGCTTGACGGGCCCACAGTGGTCTTTCCCATGGTACCGTACAGGACTTCAGAAGGCTTTGGGGACTTATCAAGCTCCTTCATCAAGAGGAGGAGATCATGGTCGTCCTACTCAACCCAACAGAGAAGATAAGTCTGATGAAATACAGGTAGAATCCCCTTCCTTTTTGGCATTTGAAGAGTATATCCTGGCGGCGGATAAAAGCCTTCCGTATAAAGGAGATTACCGGATCAGTATTCCACAAGATGCAAATAGTAAAATAGATATATCCAAAAGTAAAGTGGGTTTCTTTGCCCCAGCTGCTGGTGATAGGGTAAGTCTGGATCCTGAGACGGCAGAGGTAACTGATGTTCAGATTTTTTCCGACCAACCCTTTAACCAGAGAGTGGCCAGATCCATTAAAGCACTGCATATCGGTTCCGTTTATGGAGGATTTACAAAGCTACTTTACTTTATTTCCTGCTTGATTGCAACAAGCTTACCGGTTACAGGTACCTTGATTTGGATTAATAAAATGAAGAAAAAGCCGAGAAGAAAGAAGCCAGTAGTGAAAAAGGAGGCTTTAGTGACTTCCTGAGTTTTGATTTTGGATAGATGTTTTTAATGGTGCCTGTTTGAGAATTTTTATCACTAAGAAAACATCTTAAAAAGTAAAAGGCCATTACATTATTTTTTGTAATGGCCTTTTACTTTTTTAAACACTTGCTAGAAGATGATCAAAGTAAATATTTTTCGATCATTAGTGCCACGCCATCCTCGGTGTTTTTGGCTGTGATTTCATTGGCTACTGATTTGACTTCTTCTCGGGCATTGGCCACAGCCACCCCATGTCCCACTGCATCCAGCATTTCTATATCATTGTAATTGTCACCAAAGGCCATTACTTCTGACATTTTAATGCTGTATTTCTGGTTAAGAAGTAATGCAAGGGCACTGGCTTTAGAGATTGCTTTAGGCGCAATTTCGATATAAGTGTCTTTGGATCTATAAAGGTGGAGATCTTCATTTTTTTCCAGTTCCAAAACTCTAAAGATGTGATCTATTTGCTCAGCTGGCCCCATACACATGACTTTGTGGGCACCGGCCTTTCTGCTGTTCCAGTCATCATGAACTTCTTGCCAAGGGCGAATCAAGGGTTTGACTTTAGTACTGGTGATTTCTCGGTCAGTCCAAAAATCTTCTTGTGGGGCATACCATTCATCTTCATGGTAGACACTGACATGGATGTCTGTTCCAGCAGACAAATCAGCAATATGATGGCAAATATCCAATGGGATTTTGACCGTGTCCAATAACTCGAAGTCATCCTTTGTGCCATTAAAGTGGATCACATATCCTCCATTATAACAAATCATAGGGTTTTTGAGCCTATCCATGGTAGCTTGTAAATGTCTCATGGCACTGGGCATTCTGGAAGAAGCCAATATAACCGGAAAATCATCAGGAAGCTGTTTTATAGCTTTGATGGTTCTTTCAGAGATTTCTCTGTTTTTGTTCAATAAAGTACCGTCAATATCGGTACATATTGCTTTGATGTTCATGAATTAACTTGTTCAATATTTTATGAAAAACCGAAATCACTTGCCCTGTGTCCGCTTGAAAAGAAGCTGAGCCCAACCAAACTTATAAACAGGAAAGTAAGCACTACAGCGATTGCATAAACAATTAAAGCGGCTTTGGCATAATTGGCTTTGCTTTCAGGTGTGTTTTTATCCACTGCCCAGATAATAAGCATGATAAACCCAATAAATGGAATACTGGTGACTATCAGGGTGATGATCCAGTCTCCTACTGAAACCGGGGGCTGGTAGTTGGATTGGGGCGCATTATAATTCATGTTTCGGTTGTTAATGGTAAAAATAATAGATTAAACCTTAAGGCTTTCTTATAAATCTGTGAGTCTATTGTTTGTCAACAAGACTCGCCACCTCGAATGTGTAATTACTTTGATAAATGGTTTGGGATGGGATTTGTTCGTTGGTCTTAATGATGAACACTTCTATCTCATAATAATCTTCACTTTCGGAAGCCTCAATGTATGTCTTTGCACATTTTCTGGCAATGTTGGCTTCATTCTCATAAAGCTCGGGTAGTTTGCCATCAAACAGCTTAAGCTCTATTCTACTGCTGTCGTTGCTAAAGTCCTTTTGGAAGTGGGACTCAATCCTGGAAAAACCGCCAATGGCCATCACCTCCCCTTGCCCCTTGAACATGCTTGAATTGGCTATCATTTCGAAGATTTTCTCAGGATTACAACTACAGCTAGTAAGTAAGAAGCAACTGCATATGAGTATTAAGTAGGGGAGTTTGGTAACTTTCATAGTGTTTGAGGTTCTATTCAAAGTTAACCTAAAATGTGAAAAGTTAAAATTGGGCCATTCAATCCAAATCGACTTTTACATCATATAATAGAAACAGTCGTTGATTCTGGATCTTCTATTTCTATCCCTAGGGTTGCCCCAGAGGAATAAATAGCGCAGGGATATTTCATGTGCACCTTTGGTCTGACTCCCAATATTGGACAGCATAAAATCATAGCTGTAGCCAATCACAATGCCCGATTCCAATTTGATTCCCAATAGAAATATTAAAGAATCATGATTGGCGTTTCCCCGTGTTCCTGGGATTCCGCGGTAGCTTAGTCCTCCAATAACGGATCCATAGAGCAATTGGGTGCCGATGTCCAATTGCTTAAAGGGCCCCTGTTGCTTGTAACTGGCCATAACGGTAGCTTGATTATCAAATTTTGAACCGAAATAATCATTTGCTCCCAAAGGAAAATTGATCCCTCCATGGCCTCCCCATTTAACAGGAAGTGTGCCCAAAGACTCATCGGGATAGAAGCTCAATCCAGGTTGATTGATATGGTGAGCTGCGGCTCCTAAAAAGAAATATTCATTATGCACCAAGGCTCCAAATGAAAGGTCAAGATAATTATAAGGTTCAAAGTCTGGAACATCATCCAAAGTGACCGGATTGATGTTCTGGGCAAAGATGTCAATCTGGTCACCAAAAACAAGGTTGTCCAGTACAGCACTTCGCTGAACGATAGCGGCTTGCCCACCAAAGCGAAAGACCCAATCCTCAGCCAGTTGTAGTTTGTAGGAATAAAAAAAGGAAATGTCGCTGGTTTTGATTTTCATATTGGACTCTTGGAAACTGTTGATCGCTACCCCAAAGCCGCTTTTAAGGTCATAGCTGTAATGGTCGAAGTAAGCAGAATACGCTGTAAAATCATTGGAAAGCCCTGGCCATTGTTTGCGATAGTTGGCTCCAGCTCGGGATAATTCTGTGGCTCCGGCCATGGCAGGGTTGAGGTACAGTGGTGCGGCATAAAACTGAGAATATTGAAAGTCCTGAGCTATGCCGGCACTGAGCAGTATAAAAGTAAACCATATGGTCAGTAGTGCTTTTTTCATTATTTTAGAAGTAAAAAGACATCAGTAACAGACTTTTGCCTGTTGTCCATTGTACTGTAGTTGAGCTTGTATACATAGTTGCCCGGCTGAGCAGGAACACCGTTTATCGTGCCATCCCACCCTTCTGAATTAAGGTCATCCGTAAAAAAGATGATTTCTCCCCATTTATTATAAATCCAGAATTCCAGTGATTTGACCAAGGTAAATTTTGGAAAGAATTGATCATTGATGCCATCGCTATTGGGAGTGAAAACATTGGGTACAGCAATAAAATGATCGCTAACTTCTAGGGTAAGCTGTTTCGTGGAAGTACATCCATAAACATCTATGATATTCAATGTCGTGGTATAGGTTCCGGGGCTACTGTATTGATGGATGGGATTTTGCTCTGCGCTGGAACTGCCATCCCCAAAGTCCCAAAAGACCGAGGCAATATTTCCGGAAGAGAGGTTTTGAAAAGAAACATCAAAATTCACCAAATGGGAATTGAACTCCGCAAAACTGTCTGAGTTGGCTTCAGCATCTACCACTGTTGGGGGATTTTCTATGGTGAAGGATTCTGTATAGAAACATCCGTTACCGTCGACAATTTCTACTGAGAATAGGCCGGATTGATCGGTACGCATCAATAAACCATTGTTGCTCACTTCCCCTGCCGACCAATTGATCGAATAGGGTGGAATTCCTCCTGTGACAAAGAGTTCTATTTCTTCAGTTACTTGACTTTGCTCACAGGAAATTTCAACGACCCTTCTATCGATTACTGAGATAGCTGGTGGTCTTTTGACTTCAAATTGTTGCACATAGGTACAGCCAGCAGCATCAATGACCGTAGCGAGATATTGTCCTGCAGGTATATTCAAGATTTCTTGATCTGTTGATCCGTGGTCCCAGCTAAAGCTATAGGGAGGTGTTCCTCCAGAAATGCCAATGCTTATACTTCCACTTTGCGGATTGTCACAATCAGTAGCATCTATGACTTGGGACTCCATAATAAGAGGTGCGGGTTCAAGGATATTGAATTCTTGCCTGATCTGGCAGCCATCATCCAACTCTAAAGTGACTCCATAACTGCCTGATGCGAGGTTGAATAGGTTTTCAAGTTCTGATCCATGGTCCCACCTGATCGTATATCTTTGGCCATCTTGCTCCAAATTAAGACTAATGCTTCCATCTTGCTGGCCAAAACATGAAATAGACTGCACTTCTGGGTTGATCTGAAATATGTCAGCGTCCAAAATCGTGATCTCTTCGATTTTTGTACATCCTACTTGATCTGTCACCGTAGCAGTATAAGTCCCAGGGCCAAGATTTTCAAAGGCCAGTTCATCAGAACCAAAATTCCAGGATAATTGATAAGGAGCTACTCCTCCTTGGATGTTGAGGGCCAAACTTCCATCATTGGCGCCGTAACAACTGATGTCTTCTTTAGTATAGTCGATTTCTAAAGTGGCGGCAGGTTCCGTAATGCTGATTGGCCCTAAGCTGGCAGGACAGTTGGAGCCATTAAATACGGTCAGGAAATATTCTCCAGCTGGAATATTGCTTAGATTTTGGGTGGCCGCACCGAAAAGTTGTCCGTCTTTTTCCCACTCATAGGTATAGGGGATATTGGTGTTTCCCCCACTGATGTCAATGTTGATCGCGCCGGAGGCTTCGCCTGCACAAAGTATTTGAATGGCTTCTGATAAGCTGATATTTACTCCGGAAGGTTCTTCCAGAATATATTCGATGGTCATTGCGCAGCTTGAACCATCTCTTATGGTTAAGTTATAAGTTCCGGCCACTAGACCATCAATGACAGCATCAGAAGAAGTAAAGCCATTTGGTCCAGTCCAGTCAAAGGTGTAAGTGCCATTTCCACCAGATGGATTGATTTGGATGGCTCCGTCTGCTGCTCCAACACAGGAGATAGGGTAACCGCTAAAGTCTGAAATCTGCTCAGTTACTGTGATTGGAGGGTTTACTGTGATGGAATAGGATGAAGTGTTTCCTGAACAATTCCCTTGAGACTCAGCTGAGCTGCTTACGGTGTAGATTATTTCGACAGGAATTCCTGTCGGGTTAATTATCTGTTGAGCGGGGATGGTGTTGCTTTCTCCAGAAAGAACCAACCCATCTAAGCCATTGGCCTCAGCTGTCCAGGTGAAGGTAGCGTCATCTATGTTGCTGGAAATGTTGATAGCTTGGGTTTGTTCACCGGAGCAGATTACCTGGGTGGGAGAAGAGTCAAAATTGATCACTGCTGAAGGAATGACTTCTACGGTTAATTGGAAAGATGGACCTGTACAACCATCCAATTCCGGAATGATCAAGTAATTGACACTTTCAGAAGTGTTGCCTGAATTGATCAAAGTCTGTTCGATAGTAGGCGAAGGATTTGATTGATTGGAAGACCCAGAAATATTGTCTCCTCCCAATGCTGTCCAAGTATAGGTAGTGCCTGAAATTTGCTCCTCGGGTACAAAGTTGAAAGGTTCCCCATTACAAACTGAGATTGTATCATTGCTGTATTCCAGGCTAGGGTTAACGGTGATTGTATAGACGGCAGGCTGAACGTTGCAGGAACCTTGTTCTGTAGCAATTATGATGGCCGTGTAAGTGACTTCCACTGGGGACCGGGTGGGGTTGATAAGGGTTTGAGATGGGATTTCCGTACTTCCAGAGGTAGCTCCACCTGTAATGGGACCATAATCTGCGCTCCACTCCAGCGTAGTCCCGGGGGAAGAAGTTAAGGTCACAGCTTCAGAAATTCCTCCTGAACAAATTATTTGATCACCTAAAGAAAACTCAATAATGGGTGCAGGTTCTACGTTGATATTTACCGTATCTTCGGCACTGCATCCTGTTTCATTGTCTGTGATGATCAGGGTGTAGGTGCTGTTTGCACTCGGGCTTACAGAAGGATTGGCAATGTTGGGAGGACTTATAAGGTCATTTCCCGAGCTGAACCATCTGTAGCTATAATTTCCTGAATCCAATGCTGCTCCCATAAGTGTTATGGTTTCCCCATTACAAATGGTGCTGTCTTGACCTGCTTCAGCGATTGGCGGCGCATTATATGCAAAATTGACAGTATCCCTCACCACGCCACATCCAGAAGTAACAGCGAGAATTACAGACTTTTCACCAGGTGTGTCAAATGTAATCAAGCCAGGGTCTCTCAGGGTAGAGCTTGCTGGTGTTCCGCCAATAAATGTCCAAAGGTAGGTGGGTTCACTCGGGTCGCAGAGGTCTATACTAGCCTGAGGATTGAATTGTGAAGGCTCGCAAATATTCGCAATAGAAGCAATGTTTACAATTGGTGGTGCATAAACACTGATCTCTTTTTCATCTGTAAATGTCCCACAACTGGTGGTAGTACTTAGGGTAATCGTGTATTTACCAGGACCGATAAAGTTAAATGTTGGGCTTAAGGAATTTGCTCCGCTACCTTCTCCAAAAGCCCAGTCTGCGCTAGTTCCGCAGAAATCCCTTTGGTACCTTACGGTCCAATTGTAAACAGTCGAATCTCCGCAGCTTTCATCTACGATGGAGTTGTTGGTAGTATTGACGGTTAGTGGTCCGCAGCCTTCCAAGATGTCCGCTTCAAACGTAATATTTGGAATGGCGGTGACACAAATGGTTTTTACTTCCTCATTAATACCACAGCGGTTGCCTGTGATCAATTTAACAGTATAGGTGCCAGGTTCAGAGAAGATAGGGTAGATCAGTTCTGATCCATTCATCCAAGAGTTGGGTGCATTGGGGTTGGGTTGATTGCCTAAGTTCCCGGAAGATAATTCCCAGCCTGTCTCAGGAGTGATTTGCCAGACGAATTTTCCAAAATCCTCACACTGTCCATTATTGCTCACTTCTCCCCCAAATTCTGTAAGATTCTGAATACGTACAGGGCTTTCAACGCATACAGGTTCTTCTGGTGCCGAAAATTCTGGATCTGGGGCCTCAGATACGTAAATAGGAGAAACCACTGCTGATGAAGCAGAACAGGGGTTGGAAGCGGTGATCTTTACTGAGTAGGAATTGGGAAAGTCACCACTATTTACACCGCAAGAAGATTCTTCAAAGGTATGGGTTACTTCTGCTGGAGGGGGGTGATTATAAGTCTCTATGGGAGACCCGTCTGAATAATCAACGGTATAAACGGTGCCTTCAGGGTTGTTTTCGGTTCCTGTTATGGGGAAGGAAAGTGTTTGCCCCCCACATACGTTCGTGTTACCCGGGTTGCCCAAACCGACTGCAGGGTTGGATCCCACAAATATTCCGTACTCTTCTGTGGCAGTACAGCCATTTGAGCCAGTTACAGAATAGGTGATTCTATAAATGCCGATTGGATAGGCATGAGAAAGTTCGGACCAGGCCGATCCCGTAAATTTTTCAGAACCATCCCCCCAGTCAAGTTCATAGGATACATTGGTGTCTTGGGTAGTGGATTGGTTGTAAAAGATAAATTCAGAATCATTGTTTTCACAAATGATAATATATTGCAGGTCATCAAAGTCAACACCGTTTTGTTCACTTCCCACGGCAAGGGAAGGGGCCTGATTGAGCGTGATGTCTTTGGTGATCGTGCTTTGACTTCCATCTGGCTCGGTGGCGGTAAGTGATACTGTGAAGGTTTGTGTGGAGGTGCCTGGATCTCCAATAAAGCTGTGGAAAGGATGCTCTTCCGTAGAAAGGTTGTTGTTACCTGAGTTTTCATCACCAAAATTCCACTCAAAGGTCAAGCTGTCTCCTGTGGAAAGATTAGTGAAGTTAATGTCCGTGTAGCTACAGGTAATGGAAGTATCAAATTCAAAATCCGCAATGGGAACCAATCTCAAATCATCAGAAAGCCTTGATGGTTGTAATAAATCTGTAAAGGAAAAATTGTTAGCAAGGGCAAGAACAGCACCCATTATTAGCATCAAAAACACGATGAAAAAGAAGGGGAGCCTGTGGTTCATAAAAAATAAAATTTAGAAATAGCGCAGATCAATGGTTTGGTTAATTTAACGCTAAATCTCAAATAATCAATGTTAAAATATATTTTTTTAATTTTAAAATACCTTTTTATGTATATGTATATTGTTTTAGTAAGCGTTTAGAATTCTCAGGTTTTCAAAATCACTAGGCGTTGAAATGGCTTCACTCTCAGATTGATTTATTTGTGTTTTAATCGCTCTCTTTACTAATATTTTAATCTTCCTTTTTTAAATTGACGCTGTAAATTTTTGAGATGGCATATTTAAAACCTGTAGCGCTAAAGAGTTTTATTTTAGGTCAGTATTTCACTGATGGTGTAAAGATGACCCTTGGGGTGTTACTCCCAGCAGTAGTGTTTTCATTTTTGGGAGACTTTAGAACAGGAATAAGTATTTCTTTAGGGGCTTTTCTGGTAAGTATTTCAGATAGCACAGGCCCTACAGAACATAGAAGGGTTGGGATGTTGGCCAGTTGTGGTTTTGTCTTTTTAAGTGCCCTGATTACAGGGATTCTCAATTTTAGCACCTTGTTGTTGGCCATTGAAATTCCATTGTTTTGTTTCATCTTCGCCATGTTTACAGTGTATGGAGTCCGTGCTTCCTCCGTTGGGGCAGCGGCTTTGCTAGCCATGGCCATTTCTATGGATTCCAACAAAACAGAAGCTGCCTTTTGGGTTTATGCCTTGATGGTATTGGCAGGAGGGCTGTGGTATACGGCATTGAGTCTTTCCATAATGGAAATCCGGCCTTACAGGGTTGCACAGCAGGCATTAGGGGAAAGTATCTTGAAGGTGGCCGCTTTTCTTAACCTAAAGGCCAATTTTTATGCGAAACAGGTAGATATTGAAAGTAATTTTCAAAAGCTGGCGACCACCCAGATAGCCGTAAATGAGCATCAGGACAATGTACGTGAGATGTTGTACAAGACCAGGGTAAGAGTAGGGGAGTCTATCAAGTCTGGCCAACTGCTCTTGGTGATCTTCGTGGATACCTTGGATATTTTTGAGCAAATGATGTCCACCCATTATGATTACAAAACCCTAAGACAGCTGTACGGACATCATGGGGTTTTGGAGGATATGGGGAAGGCAATTAAAATGATTGCAAATGAGCTTTCCCGCTTGGGCTATGCACTGATCAATAATGAAAAGCCCCGGAAAAAGCAGCCTAAAGAAGCTGTTTTGACAGAGCTTCGATCCAAAATTGAAGAGATGGAAAGCCAAGGGGTGAAATGTTTGATGTTGAGGAAAATACTTTCCAATATACGTACCATCAGCACCCGTGTGGATAATATCTATAATTATTTTTATGAGGAAAAGTTGACATTTATTTCCCAAACTCGAGAAGAAAGCTTATCAAAATTCGTAGGGCATCAAAGCTTTTCATTTAAGATAATCCTTGACAACCTGAGTTTGGAGTCCAATGTTTTTCGCCATGCAATAAGGCTAGCTGTTACCTGTTTGGTTGGCTTTTTGATTTCTCTACAGCTTTCCTTGGGAAATCACAGTTATTGGGTGGTTTTGACCATTTTGGTGATCTTGAGACCGGGATTTAGCCTGACCAAACAGCGGAATACGGAAAGGATTTTGGGAACGCTGATCGGAGGAGTGACGGGTGTTCTGATTCTTTATCTGGTGGATGATTTTACCGTTCGCTTTGTTTTTCTTGTATTATTTATGGTTTTGGCTTATTCTTTTTTAAGGATTAGATACATTCTTGCCGTGGTATTTATGACACCGTTTATTTTCATCGTTTATGGGTTTCTCTATCCGGAATCCAATTTTATGATTGCTCGGGAAAGAATTATTGATACCCTGGTGGGGTCCGGTTTGGCCTATTTGGCCAGCACTTACTTTCTCCCTAGCTGGGAGTATATTGGCTTTAGGCCTTTGATTATAAATGTGCTTAAAGCAAATTTGGAATATTTCGCACAGATTGTCAGCCGCTTTGAGGAGGAGAAGTTTGATGAGATATCCTATCGTTTGGCAAGGAGAAAAGTTTACTTGCAATCGGCGAACCTTTCTGCAGCTTTTCAGCGTATGCTGGATGAACCAAAAAGTAAACAAAAACACAAACAAGAGTTACATCAGTTTGTGGTGCTAAACCATATACTGGTCTCTTGTTTTTCCACTTTGTCTTCTAGTTTGATCAGAGAAGACCTGGTGCTTTCCTCCCACGACCAAGTAGTAAGGATCAAGCGAGCTAGGAATTATTTGCTTAGGGCTTTAGAGCATTGGGGCGGTAATTATGAAGGACTTGACTTTTCGGTTTTGAATGATGAGTCTCACTTATTAAAAGAAGCAGATTCTTCCGAAACTTCATTACTGACAGAGCAGTTGCGCTTAATCAGAAAGACCTGCTCTGATTTGGAAAGGATAAGTAGAAACCTGGCAGACTAAGCTGGGTGACAAGGAAAGGCATGATAAATTCTGTTATATTGGGGCAACTAAAACCTAATTAACCTATGAAAATAACCGTATTTATTAAGTGTTTTTTTGTTTTGCTTTTTGCAAATATTATGCTAGTAAACCCATCTCTTGGCCAAGAGAAGGTCAAGTTTGCGATGGTGGGACTTTCCCATGGCCACAGTCCTTGGTTTTTTGAGTGGGGACAGCAGGAAAATATGGAGTTGGTGGGCGTTTTTGAACCCAATGAAGACTTATTGGATAAATTTCAACAACGTTATAATTTGAAAGGCGACCTGCTTTTTACTGATCTGGAAGAAATGCTAACAAAAAAGAAGCCTGATGGCATTTTAGTATTTGGCCCCATTTATCATCATTTGCAGGCTGTGGAGCTCGCAGCACCGTTGGGGATTCATGTGATGGTGGAAAAGCCCTTGGCCACGACACTTGCGGATGCGGAAAAAATGAAAGCTTTGGCCATTAAACATCATATTCACCTACTGGTGGACTATGAAACTTCTTGGTATCCAACGACAGAACAAACTTTCCGTTTTTTTAATAAACCACAGACAGCATATGGGGACATCAGGAAAATGGTTTTCCATCATGGCCATGAGGGGCCAAAAGAAATTGGTGTTGGACCGGAGTTTTTGGAATGGCTGACAGATCCTGTGAAAAATGGTGGGGGAGCTTTGGTAGACTTTGGCTGTTATGGAGCTAATATCATGACCTATTTGATGCATGGTGAAAGTCCAGTTGCAGTCACTGCAGTCACCAAAACATACAAACCGGAAACATATCCAAAAGTGGATGATGAGGCGACCATTATCGTGGACTATCAGGATGCCCAAGGTATTATCCAAGCCTCTTGGAATTGGCCTTTTGGAAGGAAGGATATGGAAGTTTATGGTGTGAAAGGTTATGTCATCACCAAGGATGATACAGAATTGAGGTATCGCACTAAGGGTAATGGGGAAGTGGTCGAACAGATCAACCAAGAGGACTTGGGCTTAGTCAGCAATCCTTTTGAATATTTCAAACAAGTAATAAAAGGAGAATTGGTTCCTCCTCCATTTAGCCCTTATACTTTGGAAAATAATATGCGGGTCATGGAGATTCTTGAAGCCGCCAAGGAATCTGCTAAAAGAGGAGAAAAAGTGATGTTGAAGAATGATGCTGTCCACTGATTTTTGAGGGTGATGTTTATAAGAAGATGTGATGATATAAAATGGTGATAAATAGGTTTTTTGAAGAATTTTTTGTAAATAATGATAATGTAAATGAGTGTGGATTAGAATATTATTCTTTTTCACTTTCTATGGATAACAACCTTTTAACCCAAAATGCCATGTTAGATAAACTTAATGTTGCCCAGAGTAAAATAGCGGTAAGCCCTGAAAGTCACAGGCGAATCAGGATTATTGCAGGATGTGTAAAGGTGATAGCTTTTTTGATTTTTATTTCCCCTTATATTTTACGGATGACAGACAATGCTTCCATCAATGAGTTTTTTCATTTGACGCTAGGGAGTATGGGGGTCTCCTTATTTTTGATGCTGGCTGCTGAATTATCAGTGGCACTCATAGAGCCAGGAAGATTTGATGGGTAGGGAGAAATGAGAATTAATTGAGTAAAAAATAAAAAAGGCAAGCTGATCAGCTTGCCTTTTTGGTAGAGTTAGCTATACTAAAATATTTGATGGAGAATTTGAAATCGCTAAGTTGGACTTTATGTGCGAAATTAAGTTACAGGTGTTGCTTTAGGAGTTGTAGCCACAATTAAGACAGGAGGCCAAGATGATTTAATAAGATTAAAAAACCAAAGAATAAAAAGAAGATGTTAAATAACAAAATGAAATAATCGTTTTTTCCGCACAGTTTAGTAATGATTTGAGGGAAGCGATTCTTACATTATGAAAGTCGGTCAAACTGTCCCGACGGGTTATTAGCAAAATGATACCTCAAGTTGCTGTCTCAAAAGCCTCATCCTTACTTTCTAAAAGGGGTGTTCCCTTATAGCAGTCTTGGGGATACCTTGGGGTCTAGTAGTATATACGTTTCCTTTTGGCTATTTTCCCAGAAATCATGGTATTTTTCCGATAAGGAAAGGCTTTGAATATCGATTGGAAACGATATAGAATTTGATTATAATTTGAAGCTTACGATAGAGATTAAAATAGTTTCAATTGCTTTATGTTTTTTTAGAAAAGCGTAAATTCCCCTGTCATCTGATTATTGTTTGCCACCGAACTCCAACCCCTTCCCGCATTCTTACCTGTTTGTTCGTTGGGTACTTTCTTCTTTTTAAATTAAGTGAATAGGCCTTGCGACTAGGCGGGGAGTCCGGGATGCTCAACTGGTCATAAAAACGGTCGTCGAAAAGCCATTCGATGTACTTCCTGCTTTTTTCTTTTTGATTTCATATTCTCTTTTGAGTGCAGCTGTCCGATCTTCGTATTCTTCGAAATACCTGATTTCCCAATGTGGGGCTCCAGACTTTGTTGAAGGTGTCAGTCCTTGATTGTGATGATACAACCGTCCCTCCAAATCCTAGGTGCTACCTGTATAGTATTTTTTTGTCTTTAGAGAATATGAAATATAAACGTAATACATAGCAAAAATAGAAAAGGCCCGCAAATTTGCGAGCCTTCGTGGAGAATATCGGATTCGAACCGATGACCTTCCCGACAGTTGTCGGGACGCTCTAGCCAATAGAGCCTTGGTCGAAAAGCCATTCGATGTACTTCCTGCTTTTTTTCTTTTTGATTTCATATTCTCTTTTGAGCGCAGCTGTCCGATCTTCGTATTCTTCGAAGTACCTGATTTCCCAATGTGGGGCTCCAGACTTTGTTGAAAGTGTCAGTCCTTGATTGTGATGATACAACCGTCCCTCCAAATCCTGTGTGCTACCTGTGTAGTATTTTTTTGTCTTTGGAGAATATAAAATATAAACGTAATACATAGCAAAAATAGAAAAGGCCCGCAAATTTGCGAGCCTTCGTGGAGAATATCGGATTCGAACCGATGACCTCTACACTGCCAGTGTAGCGCTCTAGCCAACTGAGCTAATCCCCCATTTTCTTTTTGGACTTCAACCGATGACCTTCCCGACAGTTGTCGCGCTCTAACAATGCCGATAACTATCGGGATAATGCCCCTTTATGAGGGCACAAATATAGGATGGGGATTTTTTTGAAACAAGGATTTTTTTATTCTATTGAATAATTTACCCGGGTCAGGATACTTCTGCCCAAAGTAACCTCATCAGTATATTCCAGTTCGCCACCGATGGGGATGCCTCTGGCAATGGTGCTGACCTTGACTCCTTTTTCTTTTAGCTTTCGGGTAATATAAAAAGAAGTGGTGTCGCCTTCCATGGTGGATGGCAGCGCCAAAATAACTTCATTCACTGGTTCGCCCGAATGGGGCTGTTCAATGCGCTGCATTAGGGAATCGATTTTCAATTCCTCGGGGCCTATGCCTTGAATGGGAGAGATCACCCCACCAAGCACATGGTACAAGCCATTATATTGGGAGGTATTTTCTATGGCCAATACATCAGGAATATCTTCCACTATACAAATCAGTCCTTTATCCCTCCTTGCTCCTTGACATACACTACATACTTCTTGATCTGAAATGTTATGACAGACCTTACAGTATTTGGTGTCTTTTCGAAGTTTGGTAATGGCTTCGGTAAGGTTTTCAGAAATGGCTTCGGGTTGCTTGAGCAGGTGTAATGCCAGTCTTAGGGCAGTTTTTTTGCCTATACCGGGCAATCTGCTGATTTCATTGACCGCATCTTCAATAAGTTTGGAAGGGAAGTTCACCGGGAAAGGGATTAAACGATGGCTGCCTGGATACCAGCATCCAGAATGGATTGGCACATTGGCTTTAGTTGCTTTTTACTGCCTTTTTTGACAGCACACTTGCCTTTGTAATGAATGATGAGGGTGCACTGTTCTGCTTGTTCTTGGCTGTGCTTGCAGACCTTGATCAGGACTTTAGTGACATGCTCAAACGTATTGATGTCATCATTAAACACCACCAAGTCATGCTCTTCAGTATCCACCAAATCTTCCAGTAAGATTTCGATTTCTTCTTCTACAGTATGTTCTAATGGTTGCATGCTCATTTTGCAAAGTTAATAATTATAAACAAATTAGCAGCCTTTATTATCAGCACTCTATGGATTCAAATTTAATACTCCTCGTAATAACTTCCTATTTCCTGTTATTGTTCATTATTTCCTGGTTAACCTCTAGAAAAGTGTCACAGGATACTTTTTTCACAGGAGACAGACAATCTCCGTGGTTTTTGGTGGCCTTTGGGATGATTGGAGCCTCTTTATCAGGGGTGACCTTTATCTCGGTGCCTGGGGAAGTGGGGAGCAGTAATTTCTATTATTTCCAGGTGGTGATGGGCTATACGCTTGGCTATCTTACGATTGCCAAGGTGCTTTTGCCGCTCTATTATAGGATGAACTTAATTTCTATTTACGCTTATTTGGAAGATAGGTTTGGCTTTTGGTCCTATAAAACAGGAGCTTTTTTCTTTATCCTTTCCCGGACATTGGGTTCTTCCATCAGGGTTTTTCTAGTGGCAGGAGTGCTACAGCTGATTTTGTTTGACGATTGGGGAATTCCTTTTTGGGGCTCTGTATTGATCACGGTTTCATTGATATGGCTCTACACACATAGGGGAGGGATCAAGACAGTCGTCTGGACGGATACTTTGCAAACTTTGTTTATGCTCATGGCCGTAGGGACAAGTATCTATTTGGTGGGCCAGGACTTGGGGATAGATGGTGCAGGAGGATTATTGGGCCGTGCTTTTGCAGATAGTCGATCTAAGATATTCAATTGGGACTGGCAGGCTGGCACCAACTTCTTTAAGCAATTTGCTTCTGGTGCTTTTATCACCATTGTCATGACAGGCCTAGATCAGGACATGATGCAGAAAAACCTTACTTGTAAGAATATTGGTGATGCACAGAAAAACATGTTTTGGTTTACGATTATCCTAGTGGTGGTTAACTTATGTTTTTTGGTACTTGGTGTGTTGCTTTACCAATATTGCGAAGTCAATCAGATTACTTTGCCGGCACGGACAGATGATCTTTATCCCATGCTCGCCACTGAGCATTTCAGTATGTTTGCAGGAACGGTCTTTGTGTTAGGGATCATTGCTGCTGCCTACTCCAGCGCCGATTCTACCTTGACTGCACTGACCACTTCATTTTGCTATGATTTTCTGGAGATAGAAAAAAGATACCCGCAAGAAAAGCGCTCGGGAATTCGCAAACGGGTCCATTTGGTCTTTACAGGGATTATGTTTTTGGTGATCCTGGCCTTTAGGTGGATCAATGATCAAAGTGTCATCAATGCTGTTTTTATCATCGCAGGCTATACTTATGGTCCATTATTGGGATTGTACAGCTTTGGCTTGTTTACCAAAAGAAAAGTAAAGGACAAACTGGTTCCTTTTATCGCGCTGGCAGCTCCCGTTATCGCATTTATCCTCAGCAGTAATTCGGAAGCATGGCTTTGGGGTTACCGTTTTGGTTTTGAAATTCTAATATTAAATGGTGCCCTGATGTTTGTAGGCCTTTTGATTTGGAGTGAAAAAAAATAAGAGGAGAAATACTAAACTTCTCCTCTTTCAATTAGGGTATTCAACTTTCTTAATCTTTTTAGTTGGTTTTCCAAAGTTTCCATTGATCCATCCAATTTGATGAGAACAGAAAAACTGTTGCTGCTGCTGGAGTCACCATGAACACCATTTGAGCTGATTCTTGGTGAACCATTAATCAATTCCTGAACTTCCACATCGTAAAGTTTGGAAAGCTTGATCGCATCGTCCATTTTGAGATTGGATCTGCCTTGTTCATATCTTGAATAGGCGGTGTAATCTTTCTTGCCGAGGTAATCTGCAATATACTCTTGGGTAAAGCCGCGAAGGACACGGTATTTTCTTAAATTCTCGGCAATGTGCTGTTTTAATTCTCTTTCCATTTTAATCAAGGTTTCTAATTCTGAAAATCATATCGCAAAAAGCGTACACTTTTTTCAGGATAAATACTTAACACCAAAAACAGGTTATTAATTCCCTTTATTTATCGCTTTAGGTTTTTTTTACTAAAATATACATACGTAAAAAACGTTAATAAAGGATGAAATATTGGTGACATACTCCCTAAATTTCAACAGAAAGTTAAAGCTCAAGTCTTAATTCTTCATTAGGATCCCAAAATACCTTGTTAAAATCCATGATTTTATCGTTCTCCACTTTTATGCCTTCTTTTTCTAGCTGTTCCTGCATTCTTTCTGGTGGGGAAAAATGGTGTTTTCCAGTAAGCATTCCTGATCTATTGACTACCCTGTGAGCGGGTACATCATCCATTGTGTGGGCTGCATTCATGGCATACCCCACGGTTCTGGCACCACTTTTAGCTCCTAAGTAGTTGGCAATGGCTCCGTAGGAGGTAGCTCGTCCCCTCGGAATAAGCCTTACTACCTGGTAGACCAGGTCAAAAAAGTTTTCTTTATCAGTTTTCACGGGCAATTTCAATGATGGTTTGATTGATCAGTCTTTTGATTTCTTTTTCGTTTGTCTTATTGGTGGTGGTCAAAAGAAATTGACATTTGAATTTGATGGCTTCCCTTAAAATTTCCATGGTCTTGAGGGTGAAGCTGTCTTTTTGAATATGTTGATTGAAGGAAGAGGCTGCCATTCTGAGCTTTTTCTCAATGTCATTGACTTCCAGGGATTGACTGATTTTCATTTCAAATTCAAAAGTGAGCTTCTTATTGTTTTGTTTGGAATGGTTAATGACCTGGGAGGTCAAAATCAGGCTGTTGGGAATCATGACCAAATCTGCGTCCTCATTGACCAAAACCATGTTGAGTAGGGTGACATCTTTGATACGGCCCTGCTGGTCTCCTATTTTTACCATGTCACCTAAAGAAAGTTGGTCAGAGAACATAATGATCAGTCCGTTGATCATATTGGTGATATAGTCTTTGGAAAGCAAGGCAATGGCTGCAGCGACAATAGTGATGCTAGTGAAAAAGTCAATAGGTTTGATACCAAATAAAAACATCATGGAAATGACCAATACGGCTACATTGAGGATGCTGGCAATATGGTTGATCCCAAGGACAAAATTACTTCTGAATGGGTCTTGGCCTTTTCTTCTAAGGTAAAACCTAACGGTAATGATTCTTCCCAATGAAATTAGTATGTGACTACTCAATAGGAAAGTGGCAGCTTTTAAAACATCATCAATGTTAGGTATATGATAGATCAGGTTTTGCGAAATCTTGTTTTCAAATACCTTAAGAAGAATGAAAGACAAAACCTTAAAAAAGAAAAGTAGTCTATTTCTCTTTTCCCGCTCTCTAATTTCTGTTTTTTCCGTTGTCATGTTGGATTCGAAAATAAAATCTTAATTTTAAGATTGTACTTTTTTCATCAATACTAGATAAAAAAATATAACCATAAAACAATATGAATAGAAATATCATCATTACGGGCGCAGCAGGAAATTTAGGGACGGCAGTTGTGGAAAAGTTTACTCGGGAAGGGTTCAAGGTGATCTCAACTGTGGCTCCAGGAAAGCGTGAAGAAATGGAGGAAGCCAATGATGTCTATGAATTGGACGTAACAGATGAAGCGCAAGTGGCTGAATTTGCCAAAGAATATGCGATTCAATATGGTGGAGAACTCGAGGCCATTGCCTGTTTGGTAGGTGGGTTTGGAATGGGAGACTTGGAAAATACTTCTCAGGCTGATATCGAAAAAATGATTCAGCTAAATTTCTTCAGTGCATTTAACATGACCAAGGCCTTTTTGCCAGTCTTTAAAAAATCCCAAAAGGGAACATTTTTATTTGTAGGTGCCAGGCCTGCTTTACAGCCAGCAGATGGAAAATCACTTGTGGCATACACTTTGAGTAAGGGAATGGTGATCAGTTTGGCAGATTTGGTTTCGGAAGAAATGAAAGGTACAGGAGTACGTTCGCACGTTTTTGTGCCCAGTATCATAGATACACCACCAAACCGGGAAGCCATGGCTGATCAGGATTTTTCAAAGTGGGTAAGCCCATTGGAGATTGCAGAGGCAATGCACTATGCGGTTTCAAGCCCAGCTTTGAGAAACATGACTTTCAAACTATATGGTGGAGTATAAACAATCGAGTATAATGAAAAATCAAATTAAACTTATTTTGGTATTTGCCTTAGTGGCAATCGGCTCAAAAACCCGGGCTCAGACAAGTGAGGCTTCTAGGGATTTAGGGATTTTCAATGCTGTGGAAGTTGCTAATTCCATTGAAGCGGAATTGATCAAGGGAGAAGCTTATAAGGTTGAAATTTTTGCTTCCGGTATTGATGAATCGAATATCGAAACAGAAGTAGAAGACAGGCAGTTGAAGGTGAAAATAGGTAAAGGGAGTTTTGGAAGTAATTCTGTGAAGGTGAAAATCACTTATGCAGGAGAATTGGATAAAATTGAAGCCAGTACCAGTGCCAAAATCTTTGTCAAAGATGTGATTAAAAGCAAGAACCTGACTTTGTTTGCTCAAACCAGTAGTTATTTGGAAGCCAAAGTAAATGTTTTAAAGCTTAAGCTGGAAGCCAACACCAACGGGAAATTATTTGTGGAAGGATCCACTACTGATTTAGACTTGGAAGCTTATACCAAAGCAAATATAAGCGCAGATGGGCTGGTTACAGAAAATGCGGAAGTAAGAACCAATACAGCCGCTGAATCTGTAGTCACGGTGAAGTCTTCAATAAAGGGGACTGCGGGCACTGCTGGAAAAGTTTGGTATATTGGTGATCCAGGCATGGTTGATGTTAAGACCAATACTGGAGGAGATATTGCCAGAAAGAAAAACTAACAGGATGATTAACCATTGGAAGAAAATTATATTGACCCTGCTGTTGATAGCAGGGTTTTCTTATTGGGGGCATGCTCAATCTTTTGATACTGATGAACTGGAAGTGAAATCGGTAATAGATGCCATGTTTAAAGGGCTTGAAGATAAAGATACAGCAATGATCAGAGCCGCATTTTCCGAGGGAGCCAGGCTAGAAACCATTAGTCAAAGACTCGAAGAGGTGTCCACAAGAAGCCAATCTGTGGAAGATTTTGTGAGCGGGATTGGAAAAGTTCCTGCTGAGATGGAGCTGGAAGAAAGGTTGTTGGATTATAAAATAAAAATAGATGGCCCTATGGCTGCCGTTTGGACACCTTATGCGTTTTATGTCAATGGTGAACTCAGTCATTGCGGGGTGAATTCTTTCCAGTTGGTAAAGTTCACGAAAGGTTGGAAGATAGTTTATATCATAGACACGCGGAGAAAAGAAGGCTGTTAACTTTTTCTACGTTTTTTTAATGCAACAGCAGTAATAACTGCCACCTCAAGAAATACAAAGGAAAAAGCAAAGATGACTTGTCCTTGGTCACTTTTAATGGAACCTTTGAAAAGGATGAAAAGTAGGAATACGGCGATGGCTATGATAAAGCCTGATTTTATACTCATGCCCAAATAAACGAAAAAAATACCTTCCCAGAAAACCAAGACCTTGGTAAACAGAAATTCAAATCAGGGGATTTCCTTTATATTTGAAGCTTCATTACTATTTAAGTTGCCAAAATGAACCATATCCCTTTTTCAAAGATAGAATTGCATCAAGAACTGGTCGGTCAAATCAGTGAAAAGTTGAAACTCATTTCGGACAGCATCCGTCAACTAAAGGATTCTTCTGCAGAAGATACCAAAAGTAGTGCTGGTGACAAATATGAGACGGGCAGGGAGATGATCCGGCAGGAAATGGACAAGGCAGAGAAAATGAGCTTGGAGTACAAAAGCCAGTTAGAAGTGCTTTCCAGTTTGCGTCCGGATGAATCCACTGAGCTCATTCAAAGGGGAAGTTTAGTGGTTACTGACCGCATGCCATTGTATATTTCTGTTGGATTCGGTAAGGTCAATATAAGTGGGCAAGAAGTTTTTGTGATTTCGTCACAAGCCCCACTTGCCCGGTTAATGATGGGGAAAACTGCTGGTAAGGTAATCAGCCTAAATGGAATAACTTATCATATTAAGGCTGTGCAATAGATAAACGAACTGTTATTTGCTTTGAGGGATTAGGGTCATAAGTTCTGAGGCCCCATCAAGTAAGGTGAGTTTGTCCTTGTCTACTTTGAAATTGGAAACGTTTTTTAAAGCACTCATGAATTTATCCTCACCGCCTCCAGGACATGCTTTTTTGGTCATTGCACCAGGGTCCAGATTAAGATTGGTGCCACTCAATTCGAAATCTCCACTAAAAGAATTACATCCACCGAATCCGGATAATTTGCCATCATCCATAAAGCTTAAAGAAGGAAGTGCTCCACTGAACATATCCAGCCCGCCGCCCATTAAGGAGGATAAAACCCAATTGTTGCCAGTAAGCATTTTTAATGGGTTAAGACTAGATACGGAACTACAGGAACCTAACCCTAAAAAAAGGGCAAATAGCAATGCAGAAAGTTTTAACTGTTTCATAGAAAAGTGATTTTATTTTAAATTTTATTGAGATAGTTAAAATATAAAAAAATCCTGATACTTTTTTTCGTTTTATAAAGTTAATGGAAAGAAACGTAAATAGAATATCTGAATGGGATGAAGCAATTAAAGAAATCTCAACAGGTTAATGTTGTGTTCTTTCTGTTTATTTAGAAATAAAATATTGTTTTTATTAATGATGTTTGTTGTGGATGTGGTAAAAAACGAAAGGTAGTTCTGATGATTTGTTAATAAATATTTGGGATAATAGAAATTTGTCACTAAGATTGTCCTGTCAATAATGAAATGATGATTAGCTCAGTCGAAAAATATTCCGATCTCACCATCGCTGCAAATACGCAGAAGTTTGGCTGTGCCATTTTTTTTAGCATCATTACACGAACCTTTTTTATGACTACCATTACGGGGTAATCCCGTGTCTATCTATTATATTGCCGCAAAGTACCGGTCCTGTTTTGGGACATCAAAATCCATTTACATGCCATTAAAAATCGATTCATTTTTATGAAAATTATAAAATTCGGAGGATCCTCCATTGCTAATATCGAGAATATCGAGAAGGTGTTTTCCATAGTAGAGAAGAGAGCTGATAAAGAGGAGTTTGCGTTAGTATTTTCTGCTTTTGGAGGCGTCACCGAACAATTACTTCAATGCGCCACCATCGCTCAGCAAAGTGAAGAGAGTTACCATACCATTCTCCAGGAATTAGAGAAAAAGCATTTGGACATCGTCAGGAGCTTGGTACCTGTACAGCAACAATCCACAGCCTTGACTTTCGTCAAAGTAAGGTTCAATGAGCTGGGAGACCTGTTTCATGGGATTTATCTGATCAAAGAATGCTCTGATAGAACCATGGATTATGTGTTGAGTTTTGGAGAGCGCCTGTCCAACTTTATCCTAGTGGCTGGCCTTCAAGCAAGAGGAAAAGACGCAATTTATTTAGATGCCCGTGATGTGGTCAAAACCAATGACCGTTTTGGGCACGCTAAAGTGGACTTTGCAAAGACCAATGCGCTAATACAAGATTATTTCAAATCGCACAAGGGCTTAAAAGTAATTACAGGCTTTATAGGAGCTACTGATAAAGGCGAAACAACAACTGTAGGCAGAAGCGGTTCTGATTACACCGCATCAATTTTTGCAGCTGCTCTAAAAGCTGAGCAAGTGGAAATCTGGACGGATGTATCAGGGGTGATGACAGCAGATCCAAGGTTGGTGTATACAGCCTTCACCATACCCCAGCTGAGCTACAATGAGGCCATGGAGCTTTCCCACTTTGGAGCGAAAGTGGTATTCCCTGCAACTATGCAGCCAGCCATGAAAGAAGATATTCCTATCTATATCAAAAATACATTTAAGCCAGATGAAGTAGGAACGCTGATCAGCCGTGAATCTGGTGAAGGCAAGATCATTAAAGGTATTTCCTCCATGGGGAATATTTCTATCCTTAATGTTCAAGGGCCAGGACTTGTTGAAGTGATCGGCGTAAGCCAGCGTTTTTTCGGAACTTTGGCCAGCTATGGAATCAATATTGTGTTGATCAGTCAGGCTTCTTCTGAACATAGCATCTGTGTGGCTATCCCATCTAAGGACGCAGCCAAAGCCAAGTCCATGATAGAAGAAGAATTTAGATATGAAATTCAAAGTGGGGAGATGGATGAGGTGCAGGTGATGCCTGATATGGCAGTGATCGCAGTAGTGGGTGAAAACATGCAACACAACCCAGGAGCCAGTGGAAGAATGTTCCAGGCACTTGGTAGAAACAACGTAAACGTAGCGGCTATAGCACAAGGCAGTTCAGAGTTGAATATTTCTGCAGTGATTTCACAAGCAGACTTACAAAAGGCACTTAACGCGCTTCATGAGGCTTTCTTCTTGTCTGACTTTAAAGTACTACACGTATTTTTGGTAGGGGTTGGCTTAATTGGTAAAGCACTCATCAAGATGATTGCCATCCAACAGAAGAAGCTCCAGGAAGAAAATATGTTGGACATCCAGATCCACGGTATGGCCAACTCAAGATATATGAAATTCCATGAAGATGGCTTTGATTTGGCAACTGTTGGGGCGCCAGATGAAAATGACACGCCAATGGATATGGAAGCTTTTATCGGTACGATGTCAGATATGAACTTTTCCAACTCAGTCTTGGTGGATTGCACAGCAAGTCAAGATGTGGCGGATGTTTATAGCCAGATATTGGATGCCAAAGTGGGGATAGTGACACCGAATAAGAAAGCAAATTCAGGTCCATTAGATACCTATAAAGCGCTGAAGAAACTGGCTGGTCAAAGAGGGGTAAGGTTCTTTTACGAAACCAATGTGGCGGCGGGTCTTCCTGTAATCAATACTTTACAGGACTTAATGCTCAGTGGTGACCATGTCCACCGTATCGAGGCAGTACTGAGCGGTTCGATGAATTATATCTTCAGTGAATTGGAGAAAGGAATGCCGTTTAGTGAAGTAGTCGCCCAAGCTAAGGAAAAAGGATATACGGAGCCGGACCCAAGGGATGATCTCAGTGGTATGGATGTAGCCAGAAAGATTTTGATTTTAGGCCGTGAGGCTGGTCAGGACCTGCATTTTGAAGATGTGGCAATACAGAGTATGGTGCCTGAAGACTGTGTGGATGCCACAACGGTGGAAGAGTTTTTTGAAAAGCTGAAAAAGCATGATGCACATTTTAAGCAGCTGTTGGATGAAGCCAACACCAAAGGGGAGAAACTAAGGTTTATGGCTACTCTTGAAAATGGCAAGGCGAAGGTGGGATTAAATTCCTTGAACAGTGAGCACCCTTTCTATACCTTGAAAGGGAGTGACAATATGATATTGTTCACTACTGAGCGATACAATGACTTCCCGATGATTGTCAGAGGGCCAGGAGCAGGCGCCGATGTGACAGCTGCCGGTGTATTTGCAGATATTATCAGGCTAGGAAACTATTCAAGATGAAAAAGGTAACAGCATTTGCTCCAGCAACGGTAGCCAATGTTTCATGCGGTTTTGATATTCTTGGCTTTGCCGTGGAAGAGTTAGGGGACAAGGTAGCAGTGTCTTTGTCTGATGAGCCGGGCGTAAGGGTAGTGAAGATAGAAGGTGATGGAGGAAGACTGCCCTATGAAACAGATAAAAATACCTGCAGTGTAGCCGTAAAGGCTTTCATAGAGGAGATAGGTTATAAAGGGGGCTTGGAAATAGAGCTCTTTAAAGGCTTGCCTTTAGGAAGTGGCATGGGTTCAAGTGCAGCTAGTTCAGTGGCGGCCTTGGAGGCGGCCAACCAGCTTTTGGGTAACCCATTAGAGAAAAAAGCCTTGCTTCCATTTGCAATGAAAGCTGAGGGAGTAGCTTGTGGAGCAGAACATGCGGATAATGTCGCACCTTCGCTTTTGGGAGGTTTTGTGTTGATCAGGAGCTATAAGCCTTTGGATGTGACTAAACTCCATGTTCCGCCGGGGTTGTATTGCACATTGGTCCATCCTCACTTGGAGTTAAATACTGCAGACTCTAGAAGTGTTTTGCGTCAGCAAGTGCCTTTGAAAGATGCTATTATCCAATCAGGAAATATTGCTGGATTGGTTGCGGGTTTGTTTCAGGAGGATATGGGCTTGATCAGCAGATCCCTTCAGGATGTGATCGCAGAGCCTTCCCGTTCTGTTTTGATTCCAGGTTTTGACGAAATCAAGAAATCTGTAAAAAGTGTTGGTGCTTTGGGAGCTGGTATTTCTGGCTCGGGCCCCACAACATTTATCCTTTCTCCAAGCAGGGAAGTAGCTGAGCGGGCAAGTGAAATTTGCCAAGAAGTTTTCAATAAAATTGGACTGGAAGTGGACTTGTACGTTTCTGCAGTAAATGTGAAGGGAACATACGTCATCAACAAAGCTTAATATGAAATTTTACAGTACTAATAATAAAGACCATAAAGTATCTCTAAAAGAAGCAGTGATCAAAGGTTTGGCTCCCGATCAAGGTTTGTATATGCCTGAGCAAATTCCGCAACTGCCGGCTTCCGTAATTGAAAATCTCTCCAAATTGTCTTTTCAGGAGATAGGGTATGAAGTGATCGGGGCAATTTTTGGGGAAGACCTAAGCCATGATGAAATCACGGAATTGGTAGATCATACTTTAGCATTTGATGCGCCTCTTGTGGAGGTTGAAAAGGATATTTATACCTTAGAATTATTCCATGGGCCTACGCTGGCATTTAAGGATTTCGGGGCAAGATTTTGCTCTAAGTTGATGAGTATGCTGGTTGAGGAGGAAAAGGTGAGGGTTTTGGTGGCTACCTCAGGTGATACGGGCAGTGCGGTGGCCAATGGCTTTTATAAGGTTCCAGGCGTGGAGGTCATCATCCTGTACCCTTCGGGCAAAGTAAGTGTTTTACAGGAAAAGCAGTTCACCACTTTGGGAGAGAATGTGAAGGCCTTGGAGGTAGATGGAGTGTTTGATGATTGTCAAAGGATGGTTAAAGAGGCCTTTCTGGATCGTGAATTGAATGAAAAGATGTTGCTGACTTCTGCCAATTCGATCAATGTTGCCAGATGGATCCCTCAATGCCTGTATTATTTTTATGCTTATTCCCGATTGCCTAAAAACAGCAAAAAAGTAATTTTTTCTGTGCCCAGTGGCAATTTTGGAAACATAGCAGCAGGGATATTGGCAGAGCGTATGGGGCTGCCCATTGATGGTTTCGTAGCGTCTACCAATGTGAATAAAGTGGTGCCAGATTATTTGAAAGGTGTTCCATTCAGGGCTCGTCCTTCTTTGCAAACCATTAGTAATAGTATGGATGTTGGTAATCCAAGTAATTTTTACAGATTGCTAGCGCTATATGGTGGGGATGAGGACTTGCTCAAGGAAAAGGTCAAAGGGTATTTCTTTGATGATGCGACTACTCGCGAAGTGATGAAAGAAGTAAAGGATGCCCAGGGTTATGTAATGGATCCTCATGGAGCTGTGGCTTATTTGGGGCTCAAAGAATATATGGAAAGTAATTCGGATGTGTTAGGTGTATTTTTAGAAACGGCCCATCCCGGAAAATTCAGAGATGTAGTAGAAGCAGTACATCAGGAAGAGGTGATATTGCCAAAGCGATTGGCTGAATTTCTAGAAGGAAAGAAAAAAGTGGAAAAGCTTCCAAACGATTTTATGGCTTTCAAAAAATACCTCATGGCTGAATAGGTAGGATTATTGCCGCTTTAGTCAATTTTGACAAAAAGAAGGAGCCGCAACAGGTACAGGTTGAATAGTATAGAAGCCTGTCTTGTTGCGGTTTCCTATGGCTAATAGAAAAGTGAATGTTGGTTATTCGATTTGTTTTTCTTTTTCACGCTGTCTTTTTTCCCATTCTTTCATCTTTGCTTCAAACTCCTTGATTTTTGGCTCATTTTCTTTTTCCCAAGCCTTCATCTTCGTCTCAAACTCCTTCATTTTAGGTTCAAAAGCAATTTCCCATTCTTTTTGTTTCAATTCCATTTCTTTGCCCCAAGCTTCCATTTTGGTTTCCCATTCTTTCATGGTTTTGCCATGTTCGTTTTCCCATTCGGACATTTTTTCTTCAAACACCTTGGTCTTGGCTTCCAGCTTTTTCTCAGCTTGTTCAAGTTTCGCTTGGAGCTGGGCTCTTTTTTGTTTGTCTTGGATGGAAGTGTCACGTTCCATCTGGGCCAATTCTATGGCTATTTCACTGATTACTGAAGTTTCCTCGGAAATGTCAAGTTCTATGGTTGGCATGGGAGGGACAAAATCCATTTCTTCCAGTTGCGGAATCATTGGAACGGGAGGAATTTCTACATCCATTTGAGGTACAGGGCTCAGCTCCAATACTGGCATAGGGTCAGCAACAGCTGCCACTTTTACAACTACCTTTGGAGCTGGGGTGGTGTCGGTTTTATAAGAATATACATAAGTACGTCTGCTGTTACTGCTGGATTTGATTTCATCAGGACATGGAAGATGAACGCTCCAATTTTTTACAACAGTTTCAGTTTTAAGGTTTGTCATCAAAAACTCTTTGGAGAATTCATGTTTTTCTGATGGTATAGCGCCCATTACTAATGAGGCACTTATTACAAGAGATACTAACATAGTTAGGGTAATTAATGGTGAAAGTTTTTCTTGACGGGATTGTAGTCCCATGATTCTTTTTATCCTGTTCAAAGTAGGATTAGTACTTCCGGTTGCTGCCAAAGCCATTTCTGGCGTGGCGGTATGGGCATATTCGGCTACTTCAGCAAGCCCATATGCCAATTCCTGAGGGGAGAATCCCATGCCTAGAACGACATCGTCACAGGCGTTTTCCCTTTCAGTCCTGACGATTTCGTTGATCCACCAAAAGCAAGGATGGAAGAAGAAGAAAACTTCCAGGCAGTGTTGTAAGATGTTTATCAAATAATCATACCTTTTTATATGTGCCAGTTCATGTGCAATAATAGCTTCCAATTGCTGAGGGGAGGTGTTAAGCAGGAGGCCAGCTGGAATTAGAATAACTGGTTTAATGATTCCGTAAGTGATTGGAACATTGACCAACTGGCTTTTTAGCACTTTTACTTTTCTGTAAAACTCCATGGAGGCAATCATGCTATTTACCTTTTTTATCAATTGCTCTGGAACTTGTTGGTTGTGCTTTTTATGTAAGTTTCTGAGGTCAAATAGACTGCCGGATAACTTTACCAAGAAAAACAAAGCGCCCAATAACCATAGGTTGACCAATGTCGGAAGGAAAGCTTCTAACTTTTGGAGCCAAGTAGGATTGAAATAGTTACTTTTTATGGTTGGAGCAGTACTGGGAAAATTGGCATCTTGAGATGAAATGACTTGAACCCCACTGGAATGAGTATGGGCAGTCACAGCAATTTTATCTTGCGGTGTATCCAGCATCATAGAAAAAGTAATAACACTGGTAGCTGTAATGACAAGTAGGGCAATTATTCCTGCGGTATATCTGAAATTGGCTGATTTCCGGGAGGAAAATTTGAGAACAAACCACAATAATAGGCTTACCGCAACTATTTGCCAGGTTGAATGGATCAAAGTCCAACCAATAGCTTCTAGGTATTCTTGATGGATAAAGTCATTGATAAAGTCCATTATTGTTGATTTTCTAGTTCATTAAGTAATTGTCGGATTTCATTGATTTCCTCCTTGGAGGGATTGCTCTGTCCAAGAGCTCTCATGATGAGCTTTTTGGCAGAACCACCGAATGTCGAATCCATAAAACTGTTTAAAAGTGAATTTTGAGTATCCTTTTCAGTGATCAGGGGAGTATAGATATGGCTCCTGCCTTGTTCGGATCTCTTGAGCAGTCCTTTGGAATACATGATCTGCATGATCTTAAGTGTGGTAGTGTATCCGGTGTCCTTTGTCTTGGAGAGCGCATCGTGTACTTCCCTTACGCTGCCTTTTTGTAGTCCCCAAAGAATGGAAAGGATTTCAAGTTCGGATTCAGTAGGCTTGTATTTCATTGTTTGGTTACGATTCGTTTCGTAGTAAATATATACGACTCTTTTCGTAATTCAAAAAATACTACGATTATTTTCGTAATTAGAAATGTTAAAATAAGTTAAAACCGCTGGTTGATAGTGTGTTGTGGAACTTACGAGGGCGTGCGAGGGTTTGAAAACTGGTAATGTCAAAAAGATATTGCCAATTTAGATTTCAGTTTTAAGTGTTTAGTGAAATGAATATCCAACTCAATACGACGGTGTAGAAAGTTGTTTATTCACCCTGAAGGCCGGATTTATCCGGCCTTTTCATTAATTTAGTTTCATGTGTTTAATAACATTTCATTGGCAGTCAGATCCTATTTATAAATTGATTTTAGTAGCTAACAGGGATGAGTTTTTTAGTAGGCCCAGTGCTAAAATCCATCAATGGGATAATGGTATCTATGCAGGAAGGGATTTGAAAAGCGGAGGTACATGGATGGGGATTCATCCAAATGGCCGTTTTGCTGCACTGACAAATTATCGGGACTTGGCTCACCTCAAGGCAAACCCTGTAAGTAGGGGGAAGTTGGTGTTGGATTATTTGACTTCCCAAGAATCTCCTTCAAGATATTTAGAAAATGTACATGAAAACCGTGATCAATACGATGGTTTCAATCTATTTGTCGCTGATAAAGATAATATGTGGTACTTTTCCAACTATGACAACAAGCCCAAACTGGTAAGCCCGGGATTGCATGGGATTAGCAATGCTTTGTTGGATGATCCGTGGTATAAAGTAGTGAAAAGTAAATCAGCCTTTGAAAGGCAAATGCAAAATCAAGATATTTCTCTAAATAGTTTAGGGGAAATACATCAATCAACTTCACGGGAGCAAGACGAAAGGTTGCCCAATACAGGCTTGCCCTTGAAGATGGAACGCGCATTGTCAGCGCCATTTATCAAAGAGATAGAAGGATATGGCACAGTGAATATTTCAGCAATTTTATGGAGGCATGACGGTCAGGTAGATTTTCTTGAAAAACGTGTAAAGAAGAATGGTCAAGGCTTTGAAGATGAAGAGTTGAAGTTTAAGATGTCCTAAGGATTGAGGTTACTTATTTTTCAAAGTGATATTTTAGCACTTTAAAAGAAAGTCTTGGAAAATCGAACTCTTAAAGGGTAAATCTGTTTTAATATAATATGAAAAAAATAGACGTACTGATCGTAGGTGCAGGCCCTATTGGTTTAGCTTGCGGGATAGAAGCAGAGAAAAATAAATTGAACTATGTGATCCTGGAAAAAGGTACTTTGGTCAATTCAATTTTTAACTATCCTGTAAACATGACATTTTTTTCTACTTCAGAAAAGTTGGAGATGGGGGATATACCGTTTATGTCTATTAATAAACAACCTACTCGGCCCGAAGCGCTGGAATATTATAGAAGGGTCACAAAGCATTATGACCTCAAGGTGAATCTTTATGAAGAGGTCAAACAGCTAAAGAAACTAGAGGATGGTACATTTTTGATTGAATCTTCTAAGGAAACGTATTTAGCAGAAAAGGTGGTGCTCTCTACTGGATTCTATGATCTTCCAAATAAAATGAATGTTCCTGGTGAGGAGCTTCCTAAAGTGACCCATTACTATAAAGAACCTTGGCCTTATATAGGTCAAAAAGTGATTGTGATTGGTGGTGGCAACTCTGGGGTTGATGTGGCTCTGGAAACATGGCGAAAGGGAGCAGAGGTGACAATGGTGCTTAAAGATCAATCCGTAGACCGAACAGTAAAATATTGGGTGCTTCCTGATATCGAAAATAGGATCAAAGAAGGTTCTATTAAGGCCTATTATAATAGTAGTGTTAAGGAAATTCGAGAAAAAGAAGTTGTTGTTGACACCGAAAATGGTGAGGTGACTTTGGAGAATGATTTTGTTCTGGCCATGACTGGTTACAAGCCAAATTATGAATTACTGAACCAACTTGGGGTTGAATTGACTTTGGATGAAAAAAGGAGGCCTTGCTTTGATGGAAAGAGCCAGGAGTCCAATGTGTCAGGGCTTTATTTAGCTGGAGTGGTTTGTGGGGGGCTAAATACCCGGGAGTTTTTTATAGAAAACACCATAGTGCATGCACATGCTATCTTTGAAGATATTATGAGTAAAAGAAAGCAGGTGCTGAAGTAAAGTTTTTAGGCAGCAGGTGATGTTGGGAATACAGGGAGAGACAAGGTGAAGGTAGTGCCTTTGCCTACTTCACTGTAGACGGTTAGCTCACCTTTGATTTTTTTTGCGTTTTCATTACAAATGAAGAGACCGAACCCTGTGCCTTTTTCAGTATGAGTCCCTTCTGTGGACTGGAAGTCCATATCAAAAATGCTTTTGAGCTTATGTTCTGGTATACCGACTCCTGTATCGGAAACCTCAATGATGATTTCGTGTTCTTTATGGTTAAAAGTGAAATCTATTTTCCCTTCTGTTGGTGTGAATTTGATAGCGTTTTGCAATAAGTTTCTAATAATCAAAAGAAGCCTGTCAATATCTGTGGTAATGATAATACTTCCCAAAAATATGCTGTTTAAGGTGATTCCTTTTTGTTTAGCCAAGTTGTGATAGATGTTAAGTACCTCTTCGCTTTTCTTTTTGATGTTTACTCTTTTATAATTGGGTTCTGTGTTTTTAAGTTCTACGGTCGCCCAGTCCAAAATACTTTCAGCCATCTTTTGGGTATTGGAAGCCATGATAAAAAGGTCTTCTTGGATGCTTTTGGCTTCTTCATCGTTGAGTTCACCTTCTTTGATCATTTCGAGTATTCGTGTAATGGAAAGAAGAGGGTTTTTCAGGTCATGTGAGATCAAGGCAATAATCTTGTTTTTTTGTTCATTGTTTTGATGTAAGTTGAGATTTGCCTTTGTCAAGGCTACACTTTTCAACTCATTTTTTGTTTTCTGTTTTTGATAGTTCCACTTTAATGCTGAAATGATGGCCATCATGCCGATAGCGCAGGCCATATAGCTTAACGACTGATCGAGAAATTTAATCTCCGGACTAATGTAATTATTGACGATCAGATCTGGATAAAAATTATGGATGAAATAAAGTGTAATGAAAAAAACGATATTGTAAATTGTCCAAAACCAAAAGGTCTTTCTTTCAGTAAGGGTCAGGACAATAATATGGACCATTAAAAATATATAAGGAGTGGGGCCCTCTATACCATCATTGAGATAGAAGTTTAGCGCCAAAATGGGGTAGCTTAGGGCAGCTAAAATTTTTATGCCCCACTGATAGTTTTTTCTTGATCTTCCTGCTAAATAAAACCCTAAAATAATGATAGAGGTAATGAACAAAAGGGCAGACAAAAGGTATTGGGACAAGACATAATTGAAGATGACCATGCTTTTAAGGTAGATTATCGTTATGATAGCTACTGCATTAAAAATCCTGGATTCCAACTCTTGTTCCTGATCGCTGAGGGTCAGTTTTTGCCACAATTGCTTAGGTCGATTAGTCAAGGGGTCGTTTAATTTGTGTGGTTCAAAACGAAGTATAAAATACGAAAATTGAATCTAATATAATAGGTGTTTTTGGTTTTAGGTTTTTTGGACTAATTTTTTTGATTTATTACTACTCTAGGAATAGTGGGGAGAACTCAAATTTGAGCCCATCAAAAAGCCCTTGGTCACTGAGTTTCAATTCTGGAATTACCAAAAGGGCCATGAAACTTAAGGTCATAAATGGTGAATTCAGGGTTGAGCCCATCTTTTTGGCCATTAAGTCTATTTTCGTGTAAGCTGTGGCTATATCATAGCCATTCTCATTGGACATGATTCCCCCAATAGGAAGGGGTAATAGGAAATCTTCAGTTTTAGAAACCGCAGAAATACCTCCCTTAGCTTCTATGATAAGGTTGACTGCCTTGGCAATGGAAGTATTGTCGACTCCAACTGCAAGAATATTGTGACTGTCATGTCCTACAGAAGAAGCTATGGCTCCTTCCTTCAGTCCAAAATTTTTAATAAATGAAATCGCAGGACTTTGGTCTTCATACCTATTGATTACCGAAATTTTAAGTATGTCTTCTTCGATATTTGATTCGGCCAGCCCTTCTTTTATTTTTATTTTCCCTGCAGCCTGTGGTGTGATCAATTGGCCATCTTGAGCTACAATTACCTTAACTGAGTCACCTTTTGCTTGGATTTCAAAATCTGCCGGACTTTTGGGAGAAGTGTTAAAGTTGTTGATCAAGTTGCTAGGGATGGAAGGCATCAATGTTTGCCCATTCTCAGCAATTTTTTTTCCATTGACATAAGTGGCGATAATATCAAACGCTACTAAGTCCTTGGATATGATGAAATCTGCCTTATCACCAACTTGAAGCTTTCCTACATCCATCTGATAGTGTTCAATAGGATTGATACAAGCTACTTGAAGAACTTTGAATAAGTCTTTTCCTATTTTCACTGCTCTAGAAACTAACTTATTGATATGGCCTTCGGCAAGATTGTCAGGGTGCTTATCGTCCGAGCAAAACATGATTTTGTCATAATAGTCATCAATTAGGTCAATAAGGGCATCAAAGTTTTTTGCAGCACTGCCTTCCCTGATAGCTATTTTCATTCCGTATTGGAGTTTATCCAAGGCCTCTTCCGCTGTAAAACACTCGTGATCTGTGCTTATACCTGCAGTGATATACTTTTTTGCCATCTCGCCCTTTAGTCCTGGTGCGTGGCCATCTACTGGTTTTCCAAACTTTTGGGCAATGGCTATTTTTTTCATGACCTCAGGGTCCCGATTGACAGTGCCTGGCCAATTCATCATTTCGGCCAAATAGCTTACTTCTGGACGTGACAGTAAATCTTCCAGGTCTTCCAATGAAATTTCGCCACCTGCCGTTTCAAACGGTGTAGCAGGTACACAAGATGGCGCTCCAAAGTAAAATTTAAAATTGATCTGCTTTCCATTTTCAATCATATATTCAACACCTTCTTTTCCACAGACATTGGCGATTTCGTGTGGGTCTGATACTGTTGCGACTGTTCCATGAACAGATGCTAGCCTGGCAAATTCGGATGGGATCAACATGGAGGATTCCACATGCACATGAGCATCTATAAAGCCGGGAAGAATATATTGTTTTGGCGCACTTTCAATAGGATTTATGGCTGAAATAAGGCCGTCTTTGATAGTGATTCTATTATTTACTATTGTTTTGTTAATTACATCGACCAGCTGGCCATCAATAAAAAAAGTGTTCATGTTGTTAGTAGAGTGTCTTTAGTATAATACTAAAGATAACTAAATCGATTGGCTAAAAGTAGTGGAAGCAGTTTAAGTTTTCTGTTGGCACATTGGCTTGGGGAGAGCTTTGTAGGTGTATTAAAGGTTTTTGTCTTTATAAAATTCTATATTTGCAGCTAAACTTACGGATAGAAAGTAGATTTTTGATATGAGGAAAATTGTAATTGCAATAGATGGCTTTTCAGGATGTGGAAAGAGTTCGACGGCCAAGCAAGTGGCCAAAAAGCTGGGATATACCTACATTGATTCTGGAGCCATGTACAGAGCGACAACCTTACATTTTCTCAACAGGTTTACTGTTCTTACCAACCCAAAAGATGTGGATAGGGCCTTGAAGAGTTTGGAAATATCCTTTCATAAAAATGAGGAGACAGGTCTGCAAGAAACATATCTCAATGGGCTCAATGTGGAAAGGAAAATCCGGACCATGCAAGTTTCAGAGAAGGTGAGTGAAGTCAGTAAGATTAAAGAAGTAAGGCGTGAACTGGTCAGCCAGCAGCAACGTTTAGGAAAGCACAAAGGTGTGGTGATGGATGGAAGGGACATAGGTACAGTGGTGTTTCCCAGTGCTGAGCTGAAAGTGTTTATGACCGCTGATTTAAAGATTCGGGCGGAAAGAAGACAGCAAGAGTTATTGGAGAAAGGGGAGATGGTGGAGTTGGAAAAAATCATCCATAACTTATCAGAAAGGGATAGGATTGATTCAAGCAGGGCGGAAAGTCCCTTGAAGAAAGCGGAAGACGCTGTCGAAATAGATACCAGTTTACTGGATTTTGAGGATCAAGTTTGCGAAATTACCCATCTGGCGCAACAAAAAATAGCGGCAAATTAATATTATGATGCAAGTTACAATAGATAAAAATTCAGGTTATTGCTTTGGAGTGGAATTTGCTATCCAAATGGCAGAAGATGAGATGCAGGAAGCAGATCGTTTATATTGTCTTGGAGATATTGTCCACAATGACATGGAAGTAAAGCGGCTCAGCGACAAGGGCTTGGTCGTGATAGACCGGGAGAGTCTGAAAGACCTAAGAGACTGTAAGGTGCTGATTAGGGCGCATGGAGAACCCCCTGAAACTTATAAGCTTGCCATCGAGAATAATATTGAGCTGATCGATGCTTCTTGCCCAGTGGTGCTGAAACTACAGCATCGCGTAAAAACTGCTTTTGATAAGATGGAAAAGCAGGATGGCCAAATCGTAATCTATGGCAAAAAGGGACATGCTGAAGTGATTGGGCTTACTGGCCAAACATTGGAAAAGGCTGTCGTGGTCATGGAGGATGAAGACTTGGAAAAAATAGATTTTTCAAAACCTGTCACACTTTTTAGCCAGACCACGAAAAGCACCAAAGGTTTTTATGCTTTAAAAGCTAAAATAGAGGAGCGGATGGCCAAGGCCAACCAATCTTTGGAAGAGGTAGAATTTACCGCCAATGATTCAATTTGTAGGCAGGTTTCTAACCGAGAACCTCAGTTGACCAGATTTGCCAATGAGAATGATGTAATTATTTTTGTTTCAGGTAAAAAGAGCTCAAATGGTAAGGCCTTGTACCAGGTATGTAAAGCCGAAAACGAGCGAAGTTACTTTGTGGAAAATGAAAGTGAAATAGATACCGCATGGTTTGAGACGAACGATAAAGTGGGGATATGTGGTGCCACTTCTACTCCTATGTGGCTTATGGAACAAGTAATGGACTATATCAATTCTTTGGGGGAAGTGGTGAGCCAATAGTCAGTCCTCTAATAAATTTTAGTCAAGACAATATCCCACTCATAAATATTACTGGAATTATCTTCTAATAACTAATGTATTTTATTAGATTTGAGGCGTTTTTCAAAGGACCATATAGTTTCAAATTAAATATGTCAAAACTAGTTAAGCTTAAGAAGGGATTTGATATTAAGCTGGTGGGAAAGGCAGAAAAGCAAATGGAAGCTTTCAAGCCAGCACAGACCTTCGCGATTAAGCCTACAGATTTTGTAGGTATGCGGCGTCCAAAAGTTCTTGTAAAAGAGGGGGATACGGTAAAGTCCGGTACTCCGATCTTGTTTGATAAAAAACTTGATAAAGTACTTTACGCAGCTCCTGTTTCCGGGGAAATCGTTGAAATTAAAAGAGGTGAAAAGCGAAAGTTGTTGGAAATCAGAATCATGGCAGACGCTGAAGTCAGCTATGAAACTTTCGAAAAATTCTCCGAATCTGACCTCAAATCTCTCTCCAAAGAGCAAGCCACTGAGCAAATCCTAAAAGGAGGCGCCTGGCCACAAATCATCCAAAGACCATTTGGTGTCGTAGCAAACCCAGAAGATGAGCCAAAAGCCATCTTTATCTCCGGGTTTGACTCTCATCCTTTAGCACCGGATTATGGTATGTTGCTGAAAGGACAAGAAAAATTCTTTCAAGCAGGTATCACTGTTCTTAAAAAGCTTACGTCAGGAACGGTTCACTTAAATTTGGACGCTGAATCCGAGGTGTTCCCTGTTTATGGTGGCATTCAAGGTGCGCAAGTGAACAAATTCTCTGGCCCACACCCTGCTGGTAATGTAGGCGTTCAGATTCACCATATTGACCCAATCAATAAAGGTGATTTGATTTGGACTGTTAATCCTTATGGGGTTGCCCAAATTGGAAAACTATTCCTCGAAGGAATCCTTGATGCATCTAAACTGGTTGCGATTACTGGTTCTGAACTGAAGAAGGCTGCTTACGTGAAAACTTATGTTGGAGCAAATGTTTCCACATTTGTTGATGGAAATCTAAAGTCTGATCATGTAAGGGTAATTTCCGGCAACGTGCTAACTGGTGAAAAAATAGCATCAGATGGCTATGTGGGATATTATCACCATCAGATCACTGTGATCCCAGAGGGAGATTATGAAGAATTCTTAGGATGGATCAAGCCTACCACAAGCAAGCTAAGTTTTAGCAAGGCATTGGGGATTTTCTCATTCATGAACAAAGGAGAATTTAAAGTTGATACCAATGCACATGGTGAAGAAAGGCCATTTGTAGTTTCAGGAGTATTTGAAAAAGTGCTTCCTATGGATATTCTTCCTACATACCTATTCAAGGCAATTATTTCGGAAGATTTTGATGAGATGGAAGAGCTTGGGCTTTTTGAAATCATTGAAGAGGACGTTGCCTTGTGTGAGTTTGTAGATCCTTCTAAGAATGATTTGCAGGAAATTGTGAGAAATGGGATTGAATTATTAATGTATAGTTAAAATATGAAGGCATTACAAAACTTATTTGATAAGCTAAAGCCGAATTTCGAAAAAGGGGGAAAGTGGGAGAAATTCTACACCCTTTACGAAGGACACCGGACAATTGCTTTTGCTCCTGATATCACTACTAAAGCAAAAGGTTCTCAGATTAAGGATGCAGTAGATTTAAAGAGAGTGATGATTACGGTAGTAATTGCCATGATTCCAGCTCTTCTTTTCGGGATATTTAATGTAGGCTTTCAACATTTTCTTGCCGTAGGTGAAGAAGCTACATTAGTTGATAAGGTACTATTTGGTGCGATGGCTGTATTGCCTACCTTGATTGTATCTTATGCGGTTGGTCTATTGACTGAATTTACTTTCTGTGTAATCAGAAATCACCCAATTAGTGAAGGATTCTTGGTTTCAGGGATGTTGATCGCTTTGGTTATGCCTCCTTATATTCCTGTATGGCAGGTGGCACTAGCGACGATTTTTGCGGTAGTGATTGGTAAAGAGGTATTTGGAGGAACAGGAATGAATGTTCTGAACGTAGCTTTGACGGCCAGGGCTTTCTTGTATTTTGCTTATCCAGCACAAATTTCAGGAGATAAAGTTTGGACTTACCTTGGAGATAAAGCTGCCGTTGATGGTTTCTCTGGAGCGACTGCTCTTTCTGTAGCTTTCCAAGCAGGACAAAATGGTGAAGCTGTTACTTCTGCTTTTGCGAATCATAATTCAGCAATAGGTGACAATTTGTTCAGCGTAGCCAATATGTTCTTAGGCTTGATTCCTGGTTCAATTGGCGAAACTTCTGTTTTGATGATCCTTATCGGTGCCGCTATATTAGTAGGTACTGGGGTAGGAAGCTGGAAAATCATCGTCAGTGGTTTTGCAGGTACCTTTATCATGGGATTGATCATGAATGCCTTTGCTGTAAATGAATTTATGGCTATGCCGGCTTACTATCACTTGCTTATGGGTGGTGTAGCTTTCGGTATCGTATTTATGGCTACAGACCCAGTTTCAGCTGCGCAGACAGAAAGTGGAAAGTGGGTGTATGGTTTATTGATCGGTTTCCTAACGGTGATCATCAGGGTAACCAACCCCGCTTATCCAGAGGGCATTATGTTGGCAGTTCTATTGATGAACGTCTTCGCTCCACTTATTGATTATTATGTTGTAAAAGCAAACAAGAAAAGGAGGTTACAACGTGCAACAGTCTAATACATACATTATCACGTTTTCGGTAATCCTTACCGTCGTTTTAGGATTTTTACTTTCCGGAACTTCTCAGCTGCTAGGTCCAATTCAGAAGGAAGCAGTGGCTTTGGATACGAAAAAACAGATTTTAGGTGCAGTAATGGATGCAGAGAAAATTGCAGCCATGAAGCCAAATGAAATCAAAGAATATTATGAAAACACGATCTCTTCCAAGGTGGTTAACATCAAGGGAGAGGAAGTGACTGAACAGGAAGGTGCAGCTGTGACCGCTGAGACAGTAGATGTGGCTAAGAACTACAAGAAGCCTGCTGATGAGCGCCTTTACCCAGTTTATATTTATCACGAAGAAGGTAGTGAAGATAAGGTAGTCGCTTATATCCTTCCTCTTTATGGAGCTGGGCTTTGGGATGCTATATGGGGGTATTTGGCTTTGAAAACAGACTTGAACACCATTGAAGGGGTTACTTTTGCACACGCGGGAGAAACTCCAGGTCTGGGAGCAAGAATTACTACTGGTGATGTACAGAGTCGTTATGAAGGAAAGAAAATTTATGACGAGTCAGGCGAATTGGTAGCTGTGGAGATGCAAAAAGGTGAAGGCAAAGACTATTCTGGAGATGAACATAAGGTTGATGGAATGTCTGGAGCTACCTTGACAGCAAAAGGAGTGAACAATATGTTTGTGAATTATTTGGGAGCTTACGAGTCTTACTTGGAAAAAGTAAAAGGTAACTCTTAATTAATACGCTAAGAAAATATTTTAGAACATCTCAATATTTATTGATATGAGCACAGAAACAGCAGAAAAAACAGAAGTTAAAAAGCCAGCAGAGGCGCTTCTGTCAAAGCGTAGAAAGAAATTGATATCTGATCCATTGGTGGATGATAACCCAATTACCATCCAGGTTTTGGGGATTTGTTCAGCCTTAGCGGTAACCACTCAGATGAAGCCAACCTTGGTAATGGCACTTTCTGTAATTTTCGTAATTGTGATGTCAAACTTGACCATCTCTATTATGAGAAATACCATTCCAACTAGGGTTAGGATTATCGTGCAGCTAGCGGTTGTAGCAACATTGGTGACCTTGGTAAACGAAATTTTGAAAGCTTTTGCTTACGATATGTACAAAGAGCTTTCTGTATTCGTAGGTTTGATCATTACCAACTGTATCGTAATGGGTAGATTGGAAGCCTTTGCGATGGGAAATAAACCATATGATTCAATTTTGGATGGTTTTGGTAGTGCATTAGGTTACTCTTGGATTATCCTGGCAGTAGCTTTCTTCCGTGAACTTTGGGGTTCAGGTACTGTATTTGGAATTCCAGTATTTGAAACAATCTCTTCTTGGTTTGGTGAAGATTTCTCATTGGCTACCAACGGTCTTATGGTAAGCCCGGTAGGAGCATTTATCATCCTTGGTCTTATCATCTGGGTACAACGTACCAAGACTGGTTATGTAGAACATTAAAATATTGCTAAGAAATGGAATTATTTAGCTTAGGAATTCGGTCGATCTTTATCGACAATATGGTATTTGCTTATTTCTTGGGGATGTGCTCATTCTTGGCCGTTTCTAAGAAAGTAGATACAGCCCTTGGTCTTGGTGCAGCGGTTATCTTCGTTTTGACCATTACAGTGCCATTGAACTGGTTGTTAAATGAATTTGTCCTTAAGGAAGGAGCATTGTCGTTCTTGGGTGAGTCATTTGCTACTGTTGATCTTACTTTCTTAAGGTTTATCATGTTTATCGCCATTATTGCAGCGATGGTACAGTTGGTAGAGATGATTGTGGAGAAATTTGCTCCTGCATTATATGGTGCATTGGGTATTTTCTTGCCTTTGATCGCTGTAAACTGTGCGATCCTTGGTGGTTCTTTGTTCATGGCCCAAAGAGACTATACTTTGGCTGAAGCAACTGTTTATGGCTTTGGTTCAGGTATTGGTTGGATGTTGGCAATTATAGCATTGGCGGCTATCCGTGAAAAGTTGAAGTACTCTAATGTACCAAATGGATTGAAAGGATTGGGGATTACGATGTTGATTACTGGATTGATGGGCATTGCATTTATGTCTTTCATGGGTATAGATTTATAAATTTCCCAAAGAAATATATCAAAGCCCTGTCGTGAAAGACAGGGCTTTTTTTGTGCCTTTTCTCAAATCAGGCATTATTTTTATTACTTATATACTTGTATCAATTTATAGCATTATGTCATTTACATCTAAGCGGTTGTTGAATTATTTCCTTAAAGGACTATTGTTTGTGGCTCCCTTGGCATTGACCATTTATATTATCTTTTTGATTATTCAGTTCTTGGATAACCTACTTCCTGTGCCTATTCCTGGTCTAGGAATTTTGATAGTTTTTGCGCTGATTACTTTTATTGGTTATTTGGCCAACATATTTATCACAAGGCCAGTATTTGACTTGGTGGAGAAGTGGCTGTTTAAAATACCACTGGTGAATATCCTATACACCAGCATTAAGGATTTGATGTCAGCATTTGTAGGGGATAAGAAGAAGTTCAATACACCTGTAATTGTTAAGCTTTCGGACAATATGAGTAGGCTGGGGTTTATTACACAGGATGACCTTTCGGTGATTGGAGAAGAGGCTCTCGTAGCGATTTATTTTCCCCATTCTTATAACTTTAGTGGCAACTGTTTTTTAGTGCCTAAGGAGAATGTGCGAATCCTTAAAGGAGTCAACAGTACGGATGTTATGAAATTTATCGTGTCTGGAGGGGTTTCAGAGCTAAATCCTCCAAAAATATAAATAACAAAAAAGGCGCCTGTTCGGGCGCCTTTTTGATATTTGATATATGCTTAAATTAAATTTGAGCTTCTAGTTTTTGAGAAAGCACTGCTTTTGGTACAGCACCAACTTGCTTGTCTACAACTTCACCATTCTTAAAGAACAAAAGGGTAGGGATACTTCTAATTCCAAATTTAGAAGCGACAGCTGGATTGGAATCAACGTCCACTTTACCTACAACTGCCTTACCATCATATTCACCAGCGATTTCTTCTACTACTGGTCCGATCATTTTACATGGTCCACACCATTCTGCCCAGAAATCCACTAGGATAGGTTGATCAGATTTGATGATCTCTTCAAAGTTAGCGTCTGTAATTTCAATTGCTTTTGCCATTGTATTGTATGTTTATAGTTATTCAATCTTTCAAATATAATACACTAAAGTATTTTAGGATTCTTTTAGTTCCAGATTGGTGAAAATATTTCATACATATGGCCTATTTAGCTTTCCTTAAATGATTTTTTTACAGGATTTTATAGACTACTTCTGGAATACTTTCCAGCTCCTTGATCATTTCATGGGAAGGATCTATGGTGAATTTGGTTGACATCAGGTCTACCGCTATTTTCTCTTTCATGTCCGTTACATTGATGTACAGTTTGGCCTCTCCTTTATATTTGGTGGTAATGGCTTCTAGTTTTTCCATCAGGTCTAAGCTGAGGTCATCAAGGTTAATGTTGACGCGAAGCCCTTTCACCATTTTACTTCGCACCTCGTTGAGCAGCATAATGTTTCCGACCTTGAATTCCATTTCGTCTGGATTCCATCTTTTGGACTGCACACTACCTGTAATGTAAAGGAACCAGCCTGTCATAAAATACTCCTTGTACTTGATGTAGTCATCCCCAAAGAAGAAGAAAGTATGTCCTCCATTGTAGTCTTCCACGGTTAATGTCCCAAAAGGATTTCCATTTTTTGTAGTTCGGTGGGCAAAAGAGGTGACCACACCAGCAGCTTTTACATTTTCTCCTTTTGCTTTGAGGCTTTCTGTATTGGCAAATTCAGCCAAAGGAGTATTGGTAAATGACTCGAACTCCACCCTGAATTGATCCAATGGGTGGCCTGAGATATAAAGACCAACTACTTCTTTTTCAATATTGAGCTGTTGAAGCTGACTAAAAGGTTCTATTGGGGTAATGCTTGGCATAGGAACTTCCATTCCAGAACCACCTCCAAACAGTGAAACTTGGGAGCTTTCCGCTTCTTGGGCTTTTTTCTGCGCATATTTTACCGCTTTTTCAATCAAGGTAGCATCATTTTCAGGCGCTTCTAGGTATTGCCTTCTATGATGTTCGGTAAAGCAGTCAAAGCCACCCGCCATCGCCAAAGATTCCAAGGTCTTCTTGTTGACGGCACGTAAATTCACTCTTTGAGTAAAGTCGAAGATGTTCTTATAAGGACCGTTTTCAAGCCGTTCTTCTATAATAGAGTGTACTGCCGCTCCACCGGCCCCTTTAATCGCGGCAAGACCAAATCTTACCTGACCTTCAGGGTTTACCGTAAAACCTTCTTTTGATTCATTGACATCAGGGCCTAATACTTCTATTCCCATTCGCTTACATTCTTCCATAAAGAAAGTAACCTGAGTAATATCATTCATGTTGTTACTCAACACAGAAGCCATATACTCAGCAGGGTAATGTGCTTTTAGATAAGCAGTTTGGTAAGCTACCCAGGCATAACAAGTGGAGTGGGATTTATTAAATGCATAGGAGGCAAATGCTTCCCAGTCTTTCCAGATTTTCTCCAATTTGGACTTGTCGTGCCCTTTTTCAGCTGCTTGGTTAACAAATTTGGGCTTCATCTTATCCAGGACATCCTTCAGCTTTTTACCCATTGCCTTTCGCAGAACATCGGCCTCACCCTTGGTAAATCCAGCCAATTTCTGGGAAAGTAGCATCACTTGTTCCTGATAGACCGTAATACCATAAGTCTCTTTTAGGTATTCCTCCATATCATCCAAATCATAGGATATTGGTTCCAAGCCATGCTTACGCTTGATAAAGCTCGGGATGTATTCCAATGGTCCGGGACGATAAAGGGCGTTCATGGCAATAAGGTCAGCAAAAACAGTGGGTTTCAGTTCTCGCATGTATTTCTGCATCCCAGCGGATTCATACTGGAATATACCGACAGTTTCACCCCTCTGGAAGAGCTCGTAAGTAGGCATATCATCAATTGGGAAATTCTCTGGATCCAAATCGATGTTATGCCTTTCTTTGACAATTTTCACGGCATCTTTGATCAGTGTCAGGGTTTTTAACCCCAAGAAGTCCATCTTGAGTAGCCCGGCACTTTCTACCACGGAGTTATCAAACTGCGTACAATACATGTCCGAGTCTTTTGCCAAAGCCACTGGGACGAAATTGGTAATGTCATCAGGGGTAATGATGACCCCACAAGCATGGATACCCGTATTCCTTACAGACCCCTCCAGTATCTTTGCTTGGTTGATGGTCTTGGAAAGGTCATCATTGCCTTTAGAGATATTGATCAGCTCATAGGCTTTATCGATGTTTTCTGAGTTGCCTTTCAGTTTATCAGAAAGCTTAGCCCGGTCACTGGCCAAACCAAAAAGGGCTTTCAGTTTGATGTCAGGAACCAGTTTAGCGAGCCTATCTGCATCGGATAATGGAAGATCCAAAGCTCTTGCGGTATCCCTAATGGCTGATTTGGCGGCCATGGTGCCATAAGTAATGATTTGGGCTACCTGATTGGCGCCATATTTTTTGATGACATAGTCGATTACTTTTCCACGACCGTGATCATCAAAGTCAATATCAATATCGGGAAGGGAAACCCTGTCAGGATTAAGGAATCTCTCAAAAAGGAGATCGTACATAATGGGATCCACATTTGTAATCCCAATACAATAAGCAACGGCAGACCCTGCTGCTGATCCCCTTCCAGGTCCTACAGAAACACCCATCTGACGTGCAGCAGTAGTGAAATCCTGTACAATAAGGAAGTATCCCGGATAACCTGTATTGGCAATAATGGAAAGCTCAAAGTCTAGCCTTTCCCGGATTTCATCCGTGATTTCAGGATAACGTTTTTTGGCTCCCTCGTAGGTAAGGTGTCTTAAATAAGCATTTTCACCTCTTTTGCCACCATCTACATCATCTTGAGGGTCTTGGAATCGTTCTGGAATGTCAAACTTGGGAAGCAATACTTCCCTTGCTAGTTTATACACCTCGATCTTATCGACGATTTCATTGGTGCACTCAATGGCCTCAGGAAGATCAGCGAAGAGCTTTTTCATCTCCTCAGGCGTTTTGATATAAAACTCCTCATTGGGAAATCCATAACGAAATTCCCTGCCCTTCTTGCCAATGTAGCGCTTAGGCTTGTCTACTTTTTCACCGTCCTTGACACAGAGCAGAATATCATGAGCCTTAGCGTCGTTCTTTGTGTTGTAATAGGTGTTGTTAGCGGCAAAATATTTGACCTTATATTTTTGGGCGAAGCGCAACAGCACTTCATTTACTTTTTCTTCTTCAGCTACTCCATGACGATTAAGTTCTACATAGAAATCATCGCCGAATTGCTCTTTCCACCATACAAAGGCTTCCTCCGCTTGGGTTTCTCCGATATTCAGGATCAAGAAAGGGATTTCACCCCAGAGGCCTCCTGTGGTTGCAATAATGTCCCCTTTATATTGGACAAGAAGTTCTTTGTCAATTCGAGGAACATAATAGAATCCTTGGGTATAAGCAAAGGATGCCAGTTTGGCGAGGTTATGATATCCCGCCTTGTTTTTTGCCAAAAGGACTGCTTGAAATCCGTCGTCTTTCTGGGATTTATTGGTGTGTTCTCTGCAAATGTTGAATTCACAACCCACAATAGGTTTGATGTCGTTGGCCATTGCCTCTTTCACAAAGTGGAAAGCAGCCATCATATTGCCATGGTCAGTCATGGCAATGGCCGGCATATTGAATTCCTTTGCCCGGGCCACCATGGCAGGAATCTCTGATGTAGCCTGTAGAATGGAATACTGAGTGTGGACATGGAGATGACTAAAAGGAACATCTACCAAGTCACTAATGTCAGCCCTTCGGGCTTGCTTTATGACATCCTGGGCAGCTTGTTTTTGACTGTCCTTGGCTGCAGCGAAGTTGGCTGCATCCAATTTTGGAGCTTCATAAATTACCTCTTCTGGAGATATGCCCTCTTCGGGAGCCAATACCTTTTGTGTGATCAGGCCAAAGAAACACTTGGCCGTGGCATCAACGTCATAAGCAGCATCGTGGGCATCATCAAAGCCTACCCCGAATAGTTTTTGGTGGAGCTCTGTTAGGGTAGGCCACTTATATTTTCCTCCTTTACCACCGGGAATGGCACAGAAATCTGTGGAAATGTCCTTGGTGTCCAATTCCTTTTTCTCCATGAGTTGCATAGGGACATCTGCACGGAGAAACTCGGATCCACAAACATTGACATCAAAGCCAATGTTATGACCAACCAAATAAGTGGCTTTCTCTACATCTTTGTGGAAAATTTCCAATACCTCTTTCAGATCATGTCCTTCCTTTAAGGCCCTGTCCGTAGAGATTCCATGGACTTTTTCGGCATTGTAAGGAATGGTGAAGCCTTCAGGTTTGACAATGTAATTGTTGTTGGAAATCAGTTTGCCTTTTTCGTCATGCAATTGCCAGGCTAACTGAACCAGTCGGGGCCAGTTGTCAAGATCAGTGATGGGGGCATTGTAGTCCCTTGGTAAACCTGTGGTCTCGGTATCAAAAATAATGTACATAAGCGCTCCTTGGATTTGGGGAATCTAAATTAAGCCTAAACTTTTGAATCTGCCAGTATGAACGCGCTTATTGTCCTAGAAATTCCAATGCTTTTAGGTCTTGTAAAGAAGTGCCTTTTAGTCCGTTTAAATGATGATTAATGAGAGTAGTTTCAAGGTTGAATCTGGATCTTAATCTTTTTTATTTGCTGAATTTTTAGTAGATTAGGATATAAAATTTTAGACAGATATTTTGTCAAATTCACACCGAAATACAGTTTGTCTTCTCTTCTTTTTAAGAAAATCAATAAATAATTATGGGAAAAACAATTATTGTGTCGAACAGGCTGCCTGTTAGTTTAAGGCATAAGAATGGAAAATTTGAATTTAAACCCAGTGCTGGAGGCCTCGCAACAGGCTTAGGGTCAATCTATAAGGAAGGAGAGAATATTTGGATAGGTTGGCCAGGAAATGATGTGGAAGATCCTGAGCAGAGAGCTGAAATAATCATTGAACTTCATGAGTTGAAAATGGCTCCGGTATTTCTCACCAGTGAGGATATAGAGCAGTTTTATGAAGGGTTCAGCAATGAGACACTTTGGCCCGCATTTCACTATTTTACCCAAAATATCAATTATGATGAGGAACATTGGGATGCTTATGTGCGGGTAAATGAAAAATTTTGTGATGCAATTTTGAAAAAGGCTAATCCTGATGATACCATTTGGGTGCACGATTATCAGTTGCTGCTTTTGCCCCAAATGTTAAGGGAGAAATTGCCACAAGCAACGATAGCATTTTTCCAACATATTCCGTTTCCTTCCTATGAGGTCATCAGAATGTTGCCTTGGAGACACCAGATCCTTTCAGGGATGTGTGGGGCAGATTTGATTGGCTTCCATACCTATGACGATATGCGTCACTTTCTCAGTGCCGTGGGAAGGATCATGGGACTTTCCAATGAAAGCGGCTATATCCAAGCAGAAAACAGGTTGATCAATGTGGATTCCTTTCCAATGGGGATTGATTATGAAAAATTTGCACAGTCAGCCAAATCCAGAAAGACGAAAAATATAGCGAAGAAATTCCTCGGTGTTTTGGATGAGCAGAAGTTGTTGCTTTCGATAGATCGCTTGGACTATTCCAAAGGGATTCCGCAAAGGATCAAGGCATTTGATCGGTTTTTGGAAGAGAATCCTGATTATCACGGTAAAGTATCCATGATCATGATAGTGGTTCCATCTCGGGCAAAGGTGAAATCTTACATGGAGCTCAAGGAAGAAATCGATACCCTGGTGGGACGAATCAACAGTGATTATTCTACCCTCAATTGGGTTCCTATTCATTATTTCTATAGAAGTTTTCCATTTGAAGAATTGAGTGCTTTTTACAGCATGTCCGATATTGGTCTGGTTACTCCTTTGCGTGATGGCATGAACTTGGTCTGCAAAGAGTTTGTCGCCAGCAAGGTCAACAATAAAGGGGTGCTGATATTATCAGAGATGGCCGGTGCCAGCAAGGAGCTGCAAGATGCCATCTTGGTTAACCCTAATAATAACAAAGGGGTTTCTGATGCGATCAAGCAGGCATTGACCATGGATGATAAAGAGCAAAAAGCCCGCATTTTGTCCATGCAGGACACCATTAAAAGGTATGATGTCTTTCAATGGGTAAAAGTATTCATGGACAGGCTTCAACACGTAAAGCAGAAACAATTTGACCTGCAATCCAAAGAAGTAGATGCGGAAGTGATGAGCGAGCTACATGGTTATTTTCAGGAGGCCAAGAAGCCCATATTGTTCCTGGACTATGACGGCACCTTAGTGGGCTTTAAAAGCAGGCCAGAGGATGCATTTCCGGACGATGAGTTAAAGCAGTTGATAACCAAGCTGACCAAGAAATCGCAGGTAGTAGTGATCAGTGGGAGAGACAAGGAAACTCTAGGGAAGTGGTTTAAAGGCCAAAAGGTAGACTTAATTGCGGAACATGGGGTTTGGTTGAAGAAAAATGGAGCCAAAGACTGGGCACCATATGCTGAGGTGGATAATCACTGGAAACCAGATATTCGCTCTGTCATGGAATATTATGTCCAACGTACTCCGGGCGCTTTTATAGAGGAAAAACACCATTCGTTGGTTTGGCATTATAGAAAAGTAGAAAGCGGATTGGGAGACTTAAGGATGCGGGAGCTTTTCAGTCACCTCAAATATATGGCCAGGGGGCATAACCTACAGGTATTGGAAGGGAACATGGTTTTGGAAATCAAACGCCCTGATATCAATAAAGGGCGTGCAGCCACCACTTTTATGAAGGGGCAAGAGTATGATTTTATTTTGGCCATCGGTGATGATTGGACTGATGAAGATACATTTAAGGCAATGCCTGATGGGGCTTACAGCATCCGGGTGGGATATAGCTACACCCAAGCCAATTACAATATCAAAGGGCCACGTGAAGTAAGGTATTTGCTGAATAAACTAACCTGATTTAATAAGTTTTAAATTTCAAAATAAGTTGACCTGAAAACAAATCTTCGTTTTTAGATCAACTTATTTTTTCGTTATACGGTCGGGTAGTTAATAATGATTTAGCGATCCTACTTTTAAATGTTTACCTATGAAATATAATGTGATCTTACTTTTAGTATCCTCAGTATTTTTATTTCAATGTCAACAGGAAACAAAAACAGAACAGGATATACCTGTAATCATCATTGATCATGATGAGAAAAAGGAACTGTCTCTGGAAGACTTTGCCGGTGATTACCGGGAAATTCCTTTGGAAATGACCGAAATGAGCTTCATCAAATACATCAATGATATTGCTGTATCCGATGAGCATCTTTATATTGATGATGTCAAAATTGGAATTTTACAGTTCAATAAAGAAGGGGAGTTTATAAAAGTCATTGGTAAAAAGGCTGAAGAGGGGCCTGAAACTTATGCATACCCCACCTCTATAGCCTTTGATGAAGAAGAAAAGGCTGTAATAATTGCGGATACTTATCGCTTTAAAGTATACAAATTCAATCTGGAGGGAAGGCTGATTGGAGAGACAGAAAAATTACCTGCTGAACCTATTTTTGTCAAAACTGCTCAGGATGGTTATTGGGCAGTAGCGGAAAAGTTTGTTACTGATGGTAGTGGTAACAGTAGATTTTATCGTGAAGCTGAAATTTACAGATTTGGTAATGATCTTGAAATCCTTCAAGAGTTTACGGTTGATCATTTAAGCTTGAAAAGTGCCTGGGGAGCGATGAGACGTCAGCCATCCTTAATAACTTATTCGGAATACGATTCTCTCAATTACTTTTATAATCCTATTTTACTCCCTTCTCGTGCCTATGTTGGGAAATTTGACCGTGACACCTTGTACCAAGCACAGGAAGATCGTCTTTTACCAAAAGTAAGGTTTGAGTTCTCCAGAGAGATTTGGGATGGAGAAATGAAAATTTTCCACATTAGAAATGCAATGGCTTATAAGCAGTATTATCTGGTCAGTTATGAATATAGAAGCACTCCCTACTTGTTTATTTATGACAGGTCCACCAAGGAAGGTAAAGTGGTGCAGGAGGGATTAAGTATACCTGGTCTGGAAGAGAAATACATGCCTCATTCAAAATCCAATGGCCAAATGTACTTGATTGTGCAAAGACCACCAAAACCCGGTGAGGCAGAACCCAATCCTTCAATCTTTCTATTTTGAGGCTTTCTTATGGCGTATTGATAGGAATATCGATCACAGCCAAAAAGCCTTTGCCCGGTTGACTTTCTATATCGAATTGGCCATTGAGCATTTGTACCTTCGCTTCTATACCATGAAGACCAAGGCCGGTCGCTACTTTTTCTTTATCCATACCTAGTCCATTGTCCTCAACAGTAATGTTCAAGCTGTCTTCGTGGTTGATCAGTTGCAAATAGAGGTTGCTGGCATGGGCATGCTTGACGGTGTTGTGAACCAACTCTTGGCAGATCCGATAAATGGTCAGTTCTATTTGCTCTGGAAGCCGGTCTTCCAAGCCTAAAATTTGTAAATGACCTTCCAATTTCCCTCCTAAATTGACCTGCTCCACAAGTGTCTGCAAGGCAGACGCTAAGCCAAACCTCCTGAGGGAAACTGGAGACATATTGTGTGCTATCCTTCTCACCTCATCAATAGCCTCGTCCATTTTATCCATGGTTTCTCTATAAAGCAATTGGGGAGTGTTAGTAGAAAGGTCCTCCTGGATACGGTTAAGACGCATTTTAATGGTGGACAGTAAAGAACCCAAACTATCGTGAAGATCACCGGCAATCCGCTTTCTTTCATCCTCTTGGGTTTGGATAAGGTCTTTGAGGTGGTTGTTTTTTTGCGCTTCTATCAGGGAAGATAGCCTTTGCTTTTCCTCCATTTCCTTTCGGATTTCCTCATTCAAGCGGAGGGTTTTTTCATGTGTCCGGGCATTTTCGATGATCATTCCTCCTTGATTGGCTACGATCCTGATCCATTTGATCAATTGGTCCTGGTACAGGTTTTTGACAAAATTGTTTTCCAAATAAACAACCATCGATAAATAGCCATTGATATTGATGGGGAGTATCATCAAGGATTGCACACCTTGTTTTCTCAGTGTGTTTATTTCGGAAAAACTGTTTTCCTTTTCTAGGTCATTGATGATGACAGAAGATTGGGACCTATGGGCCATTAGCATCAGCCCCGAAGGAACAAGGTGGTTTTCATTCAATGCCCCATTTCTCGGAAGTAGAGAGAGTTTAGCTACTTCAATGACTTCTCCATTGTTTTCAATCCACTCAATGGCCGTTTGGGTTGACCCGGAAATCCGTAAGAGCATGACCATTAATTTTTGGGTAAGCGGCTGGGATTCCAGATCACCACTTAATTCCCTTAATAAAGTCTCAACATCCGGAGTGACGGGAGTGAAAGAGTCATCCTGAAAAAGAAATTGATATTGCTGGATGATTTGGTTGGCCTTGGTTACTCCTTCCCAATTCCTAAAGGCCAATATAGCCTTTTCTAATTGTGATTTACCGTTGACTAAATCACTTTGTTCAAGGCAAAATTTGGCATAAAGTTCATGAGATAGTGCACTTTCATAAAAATTACCTTGTGCAGATGCAATGGCTTGGTGGAAATTCTCCTTGATAGCACTTTGTGGGGAATTATTAATCCTTGACCATTCTGCTTGCATTAGCAGATAGGTGGATTTATAGTTGTCAGGGGCGTGCGTTTGCCATTGATCCATCAAGTCTAAAATTGATTGGAGCTCTTCAAGTAAATAATTTCGAGATTCCTCGTTTTGTGGATTCCAGCTTTGACTGATAGATAAAAAGAGTAAGGTTAGATTAGCAGGAACCAAGGGAGAGCCTTCTTGCAATTTTCTATTTTGATGGGCTTCTCGAGCACATCTTAAGGAGTGTTCAAAATGACCAAACATAAAATAAAACCTGGCCCAAACATGATTTCTATAAAATCTTTCTTCCTGAATCGTGAGCTTGGCTGCAAGCCAGCTTGGCTGTTGTCTGGGTATAGAGAAAAATGGACTATCTCCAGTTAAGTATTTGATGAGACTTTTTTGGTAATGAGTAATATAGTAAGTCAATTCCATCCCTGGATAAGACTCTTCAAATTCAAAATTCAGCAAGGCTTTGATAGGTTGTCCGGAGATCAAATGCAGGTTGAAAAGGTGGGTTTTCAGAATGTAAAGGCCAATTAAATCACCGGAAGTCCTTCCTGCTTTCATGCCTTCATGGAGCAGTGGAGTACTGGCTTTGAATTCTTTTTTCCAAGGTTGGATATAAAAGGCGAAAACCCCATAAACCCTACATCGATATTGAAGGTCATTGAGCTCTTGATTGACTTGAAGGCCTTGAATACCTAATTCATAGCCTTTTTTTATATGGCCAGAGATTATGCTCATCCTACCGTAACTCACATAACCAATCGCTTTTACACCAGGTTCTTGGCTGCCCTTTGACCGGTAAATGATTTGTAATGCTGCCCAAGTCATCATGATGTCTGAAGTATGATGCAGCGCCATTCCTCCTACATATAAGAGTCTAAGTATGACGTTTTGGATGTTGGGCGGAGTATTGATAATCGCAGGAGAATCCATTAAGTCAGTTTGATCGATCAGTTGCGATAATCGGTCAATTTCCAATTGGAAGGCGAGTTCATCATGTGGCAAGTCTAGTCCCAACTCAGAAAGGATTTCCCGGAGGATAGTGACTACTTTTCTGTATCTTCCTAAATGGTTGTTAATGGTTATTTTAGGAATAAAGGTTTCAGCTCTTTTGATAGGATCAAGTAACCTTTCCAGAAGATTATCCAGATGAATTTCAGCAAGGTCGTATTCTCCTAAATGGTACTCGACCTTTGCCCGCTCCATAAAAGTTTCCCACATACGGTCTTTGACCATTTCTCGGGGAAGTTCACCAAAGAGATCTGCGCTTGTTTTTAGAAAATGCCGTGCCTGCTCAAAGGCTTGATCTTTTAGCTGGATCTTTCCGGCTTCCAGGTTAAGTTCTGCACATTTCAGGCTGTCTTCATTTTGTTTGACCAATTCTATCGCCTGATTAAAATGCTGGGCAGCTATTACTTTTTGGGTGGAATTTATATTGCCAGTAGAATCTGAAATGATTTGTTTACCTAATTTATAATGGATTTCCTTTTTTTGGCCTAAAGGAATTCCTTCATAAATTACCTCACCGATATGGGTTTCTGCAAATCGGAAGGTGTTTTCATGAATTTCTATCAATCCAGCGTCCAATGCTTCCTGAATGGCTTGTTCTAGACTGTGTTCGTTTTGAGAGAAAAGGGAAAGTAAGATATCATTTTTGAAATTCCCCATGCATGACACAATAGACAGCATCTGTAAGCTTGGTTCTGAAAGTTTTTCCAGTTTGGACCAGAGTATGTTCTGAGAATCTCTGCCTTGGTATTGCTGTTTGATCTTTTCCAGTTTTCCCTTCCAATGCTGATTTTCAAAGTAAATTAAATCGGTATTTTTCAGACTTTCCACCAGTACCTGTAAGTAGGACGGGTTTCCTTCGCTTAACTCGTAACAAATTTGGGTCAGCTCCCGAGTAGTGCTGTTACCAAGGATTTCTTCTAAGAAATACTCCGTTTGATTTTGATCAAGGCCTTTTAAAGAAACGATCTCCAAATGCTTCTTGTCATAGTTGAGAGACTCAATCAATTGATTGACCCGAAACATGTTTTCAGCGGATTCCCTACTCGCTCCTATCCACAAAAACTTGTGGGAAGGAAGGTGAAGGATCAAATAGTAAAGCAAATTCATGCCAGAACCATCAGCCCATTGGAGGTCATCACTGAAAAGCAATACAGGCTTTTGAAAGAAGTCACTTAGAAATTCAAAGAATATTCTAAAAAGGGTATAGAGCTGGTTTTCAACCTTTGGAACTGGAGAAGCGTTTGGTTCCGGAGATTTTCCAGCCAGAAGGCTTAATTCGGGTATATAGTCAAAGAGCAAGGGCAAATGTGCCCCTAGCTGGGTTTTCAATTCTTTGGAGAATTCCGAAAAGGCTGCCTTGTCCATTTGTTTATAGATTTTCCTGAGAAAATCTGCAATGCCCATCTTAAAGCCGACGTATGGGATATTACTTTGTTGTTGGTTATGCTTTAAATCCAAGACGAGGTAATTGGGCCTGTTTTGATGGAGAAACTGCTCCACAAGGTACGTTTTACCAGTACCTATTGGTCCTTTCAAGAGAATACCGCATAGGCGCTCATCTTTTCCAGACAGGATACGTTCAGCGTATCCATTCAGCTGAGAGATGAATTTTTTATTGCTGGGAGAAATATAATTTGATATTGGGGAAGCGTCTTTCATAAATCGTAATCACAAACGGGTAGGGTGATATTATTAAATATTCCCCAATACTCCTAACGCTTTACCCTAGGTCTTTAATTCTGTTTTCTTACCAACAGAAGTAGACCAAGAAAAGTCAAAGCACCATTTACCAACAAGATTTCAAATCCAAATTGGTATCCTCCAAACCATACACTAGAATAGCTGTCTAAAATATAGCTGATGATTGGGGCAGCAATGCAGACCCAAGGTACCCAATGGTCCTTTACCTTTAGCTTAGTTGTCAGGCCGAAAGCAAATAGTCCCAGTAGAGGGCCATAGGTAAATCCAGCAGCTTTGAATACGGCACTTACCACGCTGCTATTGTTAAGCATGTCGAAGAGGACAATGATAACAAAAATGAGAAAGGTAAAGCCAATATGAACCCCTAATCGAGTTGATTTTTGACTTTTTCCCTTTTTGGAGGGAAGGTTTAAAATGTCTACACAAAAGGATGTGGTGAGTGCAGTTAGGGCAGAATCAGCACTAGAAAATGCTGCCGCAATGATGCCCAAAAGGAAAGTGACTCCAGCTAAAATCCCAAAATGATTCAAAGCCAAAATTGGATAAAGCTCATCAGTGCTTTCAGGTATACTGATCCCATTTTTAGCTGCAAAATAATAAAGTAAAACACCCAGTGAAAGGAAAAACAGATTGGAAATAAAAAAGCTGACAGAGAACCAAAAGATGTTTTTCTGGGCTTCTTTTTGGTCCTTGCAGGTCAGGTTTTTCTGCATGACGTTTTGATCCAGACCATTCATCGTGATGGTAATGAATACTCCCGCCAAGAACATTTTAAAGAAGTTTTTGCTGGAAAGAGGATCCCACTCAAAGACGGTAGAAAGTGGGTTTTCTTTGATTACTCCTAAGAGCTCTCCGGCATTTAATTCCAATTGTTGACTAATGATGATGATGCTGATGATGACCGCCAATAATAAAAAGGTGGTTTGCAAGGTATCTGTCCAGACAATGGTTTTGATGCCCCCTTTGTAAGTGTAAAGCCAAATCAGTAAGGCTGTGGTAAAGACGGTGACGAAAAAAGGAATATTGAAAGCATCAAAAAAAGCAATTTGTAATACAGTAGCTGCTAAAAAAAGTCTAAAAGAAGCCCCAATGGTCTGGGAGACCAGAAAGATGACTGATCCAGAAATATACGCTTTTGGACCAAAACGGCTTTTGAGGTATTCATAAATGGAAATAAGTCTAAGCTTGTAGAATAAAGGGATTAAAATGATCGCAATGACGGCATATCCCACCATATTGCCCATTACAAACTGCAGGTAGTTCCAAGAAGAATTACCCACTTCCCCCGGGACAGAAATGAAAGTCACTCCTGATAGGGAAGCACCGACCATCCCAAATGCTACCAAGTACCACGGAGACTGGCGGTTGGCGGTGTAAAAAGTCAATTCATCGGTCTTTCTAGAGGTCAGGTAACTGATCAAAAGTAAGAGAAGAAAGTAGGAGGTGATTACTATAAAGACCAGACTTTGACTCATTTTTACTGGGTTTTGATAACTTTTCTTTTTCCTTTAGTGACAATCTTAATGGGACGGGAAGGTTCACTTTCATTATGAAGTCGATCTACTGCTGTAATGCAGTAAGTGTAGTTACTGCGCTTATTTACCAGATTATCCTTCCATTCTTGCAAAGCATAAGGCCCTTTTTGCACTGTACGATAAATCTTATTGGGATTTGAAGTGTCCACTTTTTCGTCCTCTTCGAATCTGTAAATTACAAAATAGGAAGCATCTCCATCGAGGTTTGCTTCCCAATTAAGCGTAATACCACTGGCAGGACTTCCTTTTGCCTTAACTGTTTGAACGGATTGTGGGGCTTGCTGGTCGATCCAAGGCATTTCTGGAGGAAGCGCTGGGTTTGGATAGGCTTTGGTCAATTGTGAATTGACATTTTCTTTGTTTCCTGCTATGGTTTTAGCACTGAAAAACATGCTGCCCTTGACTTCGGGAAAGGTTCTATTATATTGGATTTGATTGACCACTTCGTTTTTGTCTTCCCAGCCTTTTTGTCCTACTCTATAAACTCCTTGACCAATGTAGACATGGCGTCCATAGCTGTTTTCTGCCCACCATTTTACCAAAGTTTTGTATTCCGCCAATTCAAATCCAATATGCCAATATATTTGTGGAGTGACATAATCTATCCAGCCTTCTCTTAACCATTTGAGTACATCGGCATACAGGTCATCATAATTGGTTTGGCCCGCTCGGGTAGCTGATCCCAAGGGGTCTTTGTCTTGGTTTCTCCAGACTCCAAATGGACTGATCCCAAATTTCATCAATGGCTTTTCTGCTTTGATCCTTTTGGAAAGTTCTTCTACAAAATAATCTACATTGTACCTTCTCCAGTCTTCCAGGTCATCAAACCGCTTTCCGAAGTTGGCATAGGAGCTACTGTCAGGAAATGCTTCATTGGCAATTTTGTAGGGGTAAAAATAATCATCAAAGTGCACAGCATCCATATCATAGTGCTTAACCACTTCAATGATAGACTGCAACACAAACTCTTGGGCAGCTGGAATACCCGGATCATAATACCATTTGCCACCATATTGAACAAACCATTCAGGGTGTTGGACAAGGGGATGGTCAGCCGAAGGAATAAATTCTTTGTTATTGGATGCCCTATAGGGATTGAACCAACCATGAAACTCCATTCCTCTTTTTCTGGCTTCATTGATCATAAATTCCAGTGGGTTGTAATAAGGAGAAGGGGCTTCGCCCTGCTTGCCTGTAAGGTAGGCAGACCAAGGTTCATAACTGGAAGGATAGAAGGCATCCGCTGTTGGGCGGATCTGCATGATCACAGCATTCATTCCAGCAGCCTTAAGCGTATCCAACAATGCAACATACTCTGCTTGTTGCTGGGCTGCAGGCAAACCCTTTTGGCTAGGCCAATCAATGTTCTCTACAGTAGCGATCCATGCGGCGCGAAGTTCTCTTTTGGGAGCATCTTGGCTGATCACGGCATGGCTTATACCTAGGAATAGAAAGATTAGGGAAATAAGACTTTTGTGAAAATGAAGCATTGAGAAAGGATTCGTTTTATTTACTTTGATAAGCTTCTACAGCTTTTTTGACAGAACCATAAAGTGTCAAAAGCTTTAAGGCTGCTTGATAGTCCAGCTCTGGGATTTCTTCCATGACCATTCGTACACCTCTATCTACCAACTTGTTATTGCTGAGCTGCATATTGACCATTTTATTGCCTTTAACCTTGCCCAGTTTAATCATAAGACTGGTGCTGATCATGTTAAGCACCAGCTTTTGGGCAGTGCCTGCTTTCATTCGGGTACTTCCGGTGACGAACTCCGGGCCAACTTCTACTTCAATGGGGAAATCAGCAACCGATGAAATCAGGGCATCTTTATTACAACTGATACTTCCAGTAAGCACTCCGTTTTCTTGGGCTACTTGTAGGCCACCAAAAACATAAGGGGTTTTACCTGATGCTGCAATTCCGATCAAGGTGTCCTTTTCGTTAATCCCGAATTGTTTTAAGTCTTTCCATGCTTGGTTAGGATCATCTTCTGCTCCTTCCACAGCCGTCCTGATTGCGCTGTCCCCACCGGCAATTAGCCCTACGACCAGATTAGGGGAGGCGCCGTAAGTGGGAGGTATTTCAGATGCATCTAAAATTCCTAAGCGACCGGAGGTTCCTGCTCCGATATAGAATAACCTTCCCCCGGACTGCATTTTTTTACTTGAAGCATCAACCAGTTTTTTGATGTGGGGAATAATTTTTTGAACAGCCTTTGCAACTTTCTGATCTTCTTGGTTGATGTTTTTTAATAAGTCTACTGTTGACATTTCCTCCAAATTAGTATAGAGAGAGGAGGACTCAGTGGTGGGAATAACTTGGCTTGACATATTACGTTTACTTTATAGCTGGAACGGTTTGACAATGGTATTTGACCAGGCCGCTCATGGGATGTTGTACAATGCTTTTGATTTTGATTCCAAATTCAGCCGCCACTTCTTCTAGAAAATCACAGAAATGGTAAGCAATGGAACCTGTAAAGCTAATGGGTAAGTCCATGCTTTGTGGCCCGTAAGGAATTACATAATAGTCGAAAAACTTTCTGAAATTATCTTTAATGATGGCTTGGCAGGAGGGATTGTCTGCATGCTTTAACAAAAAAGGTGTGAATGATGCCAGAAAGCGGTTAGCTTGGGGTTTGTTATAAATTTTATCCAAGATCTGTCTGGTATCCATATCAAAGGTGGCATGGAAATCAGCGATGATCTCTGGATCCAGTTTTTGTTGAAGGATCAATGCGATCAGGTCTTTGCATAAAACAGTGCCACTGCCCCAGTCTGCCAAAATATATCCTAGGGAAGGGACATTGTTGATGATTTCATGGCCATCATATACGCAAGAATTGGCACCCGTACCCAAAATGCAGGTTATTCCTTTTTGATCTTGGAGAAGGCTTCTTGCTGCTCCTAAGATGTCACCATAAACTTCTGTAGGATATTTGACAGATATGACAGACTCGATTGCTGATTTGACTTGTTCTACCTTTACAGGAAGACCACACCCAGCTCCATAAAAGATGACTTTATCAACCTCCGAAGCAATGGGAGTAACTTCGTTTTTAATGATTTTAGCGATTTCTGCTTCCGTCAAAAAATAAGGGTTCAAGCCCTTGCATTGCACAGAGTTGATGGTTTTTCCCTCTTCATCTACTAACCTCCAGTCTGTTTTGGTAGATCCACTATCCGCAATTAATAGCATATTATCGAATTTATTTGGCAAAATGGGTGATTACACTACACTTCAGTATCACTTACGATACAAAGATGTTTCTAAATGATCCTTCAAGCATCCCTGAAAATAGGGATTTGATACAATCACTGTATTGTCTTTATAAGTACTTTTTATACAAATTATGGAGTATTCTTATATCGTTTTCTTTTAGTTCCCCACTTGTATCTGTTTGGATAAAGTGAATCTTAAAAGCCCTTATTGCTGAGCCCAGGTCACTGGTGTCATAGCCGATGATGCGTAAGGCTTCCTTAGGGTCAAAATGATCTGGAACAGTCTCCAGCATCACTGTTTCTGTGGTATAGGTTCCAGGTGCTGTAGGTACATCTATTTCCATCATTAGGTAATCATCATACCAAAGACCATATCCTTCTTCAGCCAATTTTTTCCATGGAAAATAAGCACTGGGATCCACTTTTCTGGCGGGAGCAATGTCGGCATGGCCAATGAAGTTGGCTGTAGGGATATTGTAATCCTCTTTGAGTCGCTTTAACAATCGAAGCAAGCTTTCAATTTGAGCTTCTGTAAATGGTTCTGAACCATTGTTATCCAACTCGATCCCTATGGACGAACTGTTTAGGTCAGTATCATGACCCCATTTGCCACGACCAGCATGCCACGAACGAAGATAGTCATTGAGCATCTGAACAATCTCTCCATCTTTGCTGACCACATAATGTGAACTAACTTGGGTACGGCTTAAGGTAAAAGTCTTAATGGTTTGTTCCAGGGAATCCTGGGCGGTGTGATGGATGATAACAAAATTGGGTTTTCGGATGCTGAAATTGGTAGTGCCTACCCAAAGGTCAGTAACATTGGTAGTGTCTCCTTCCTGCCTAACTTCAGGAATTTCAGCTATTTTTTGAGTTTGGGCTTTTACTTGTTTTTTGTGCTGCTTGTTTATGGCCCGATAGGGGTTCGGGGAGCAAGCATAGATGAAAACTGCTAAAGTCAAGACAAGACTTGGAAAGGAGATTCTGCGCATCACTGAAAAGGGGTTTGGGTGCGATTTACCATTGAAAAGATTTTTCAACTTAAATCGATCAATTAATATACAAATATCAAAAGATATTTGATGTCCTAAATCCCTGAAAATAGGGATTTAGCCATGAAGGGAATAGGTAGCGAGAGCTATAACGATTATAAAAAGTATAATAATATTTAGATACCAAGGAAAAGGATATTGTTCTAAAATAAAACAATATCACTGGGGCTGGTAGATTTATCCTATAATATCTGACTGAATTTCAATCACTAATGTTAGCTAGGATTAATTACCTGATTAATCCTTTTTTGTAGGCATTGTTAACCAGTTCGGCGGTGTTTTTTGCTTGGAGTTTATAGAGCAGATTTTTACGATGGGTTTCCACAGTGTTCTTACTGATGAAAAGTTGTTCGCCAATTTCCTGCGTGGTTAGACCATTGGCAATGCAGTTCAATACTTCCATTTCACGATCAGACAGTTTTTCATTGACTTGCATCTTCCCTGGCTTTTTCATAAAGCTGCTCAACAAAGTTTTGCTGACTTCCTCTCCTAGGTAAGTTCCCCCATTGTGAAGGGTTTGAATGGCTTCGATCAGATCTTTTTTTCCGGTATTTTTTAAGATATAACCTTGGGCACCAGTTTTAAGCATATCCGAAATAAAATGGCGGTCATTGTGCATGGATAAGCCAAGTACTTTTAAGGTTTTGTGTGATTTTAAGAGTTTTTTGGTGGCTTCCACACCATCCATAATAGGCATATTGATATCCATGATCACCAGATCAACAGGGCTGAGCTCACAATAGTCAATGGCCTCTTTTCCATTCATAGCTTCTCCGACTACTTTGATGCCAGGGATATCATATAACATGGCTTTGAGCCCGTCGATAAACATTTGGTGGTCGTCTGCAATTAAAACATTGATCATGGTGAGCGGGGTTAGGGTCAGTGCTGTATAGGATTAAATCGATATAATGATCTTTTGTGTTTGAATAAACTCCAATTTACTGGTTTTTAGAATAAAAATTACATCAATGGTGATTCTTTCAATAGATTAGTTAAGTGCTTTATTACGGATGAATGGAGGTTTAATGTAAAATAAAGCAGATTTTCGGATATTATACTGAAAACAATGAAACATTAAAATCACTGTTTTCAGGGATACAGAGAATTAAATTAATTTATCAGATTGACTTGGGAATAGAAAGCATATTGATGCTTTGGATAATTGTATAATTGTTAGCTTCACTAAATGGATAGTATTCACTTGAAAGTAGTATTGATTTTATTGAGCCTGATGTTTTTGGGTGCTTGCTCCAAAGCAACCTATCGGGTTTTTGATAAATCCATTCAGTATGATGCTGAGCGGAGAGCGCTTTCTTTAAAATATATGGAGGAGCATTATGGGATGGTTCAGGAAGAACCTACCATTGAACCAAAAATGATTGTATTGCATTGGACGGCAATTCCTGATTTAGAGAGGTCTTTTGATGCAATGAATCCAGTGCATCTGCCTGGGAGCAGAACCGGCATTGCAGCAGCCAGTGCCCTGAATGTTTCTTCCCACTATTTAGTTGATCGTGACGGAACGATTTTTCGCCAACTTCCAGATACTATTCTGGCGAGACATGTGATTGGTCTGAATCACTGTGCGATTGGGGTAGAGAATGTAGGGGGCGGAGATGCTCCATTGACGAATGCCCAGCTTAAGGCCAATGAACAGTTGGTCCGACACCTGAAAAGGAAATATGATATCCAATATGTAATAGGGCATTATGAATACACCACTTTTGAGGGGCATGAATTGTGGAAGGAAATAGATGAAGGCTATAGGACGGTAAAGACAGACCCTGGTGAAAAGTTTATGAAAAAGATCAGAAAGAGACTGGAAGATCTGGAGCTGAAAACACCTCCTTCCAAATAAGTTTGATGAAACGTGTTATCGAGCACAAAGGTCACAGAAGGTAATTTTTGTGGCCTGTTTTTTTATGTAACCCATTGGTATTTAGGCTTAAGGGTTTAATGGTGATTTGATAATATCCCTGTTTTCAGGGATGGAATCGCAGTATTTTTTAGAAAAATTTGACCATACAATAAAAGCGGAGTGCTTTGGGTGATTAGCAATAAGCCCAAAATCATTTCGAAAATCCAATGTCATTTTGCTTTTGTTGAGACAAATAATTCACTTAACTAATTATCTAAAATGTTAAACATGAAAAAACTTTTACGCTGTGTATTAGGAGCGATTTGTTTTCTCCTGTTCCATTTTCAAGTAGTGGCCCAGTCGGTAAATGTTTCCGGTACGGTCACCAGTGCAGAAGATGGAGCTACTTTACCTGGAGTAAGCATCTTGGTCAAAGGAACTACCAGAGGCGTTACGACCGACATTGATGGAGTCTATCACATCAATGTAGAGCAAGATGATGTGTTGGTTTTCAGTTTTATTGGGATGATTCCTCAGGAAGTCACTGTGGGATCAGCAAATACGATCGATGTGGCATTGGAGGCTGAAGCCAAGTCGCTTGAAGAGGTAGTGGTGGTAGGTTATGGTACACAAAAGCGGAGCGATTTGACCGGAGCAGTATCTACGGTTGACACAAAAGTACTTGAATCAAGACCGATTACGGATGTGGGTCGTGGACTTCAGGGAACCACTCCGGGCTTGACCATTACCACTCCTAGTGGGCAGATCGGGCAAAACCCATCTATCCGTTTGAGAGGAACTACAGGTACACTTAGTAATTCTGGAGGTGCCCAGCCTCTTATTTTGGTGGACAACGTGGAAGTTCCGAACCTACAATTGATCAACCCGGAGGATATAGAGTCAATCTCTGTATTGAAGGACGCTGCATCTGCTTCTATTTATGGTTCCAGAGGTGCTTGGGGGGTAATTTTGATCACCACCAAGACGGGTAAAAAGGGAGAAGCTCCTAAAGTGAGCTATTCCAATAACTTTTCTTGGGCTACACCCACTACTACACCAGAAGTGGCTTCCGCTGCTGATGGTGCTGAAATGGCGCTTACTGCCATTTCTAGAAGAAACCCTTCACAAGATTATATTTCCGCTGTGGGAATGAGAATAGACAGAGAGTCTATTGATCGGATTAGAGATTGGGATGCACAGTATGGCGGAATGAATCTAGGAAATGAAATGGTTTACGGAAGAGATTTTGAGGAGAGAGACGGAGCCCTTTACTTTTATAGGTCTTGGGATGCAGGAGACATGTTTATGAGAGATTGGACACCACAGCAAAAACATGATGTCTCCGTGTCTGGAGGAAGTGAAAAGACGAGCTATAGGCTTGGAGTAGGCTACTTGGGACAAAACGGTGTGCTCAAGGTGAATCCTGATGAATTTAATAGGTATTCTGTTGATCTAAGTGTAAATACTGCGGTCACTGATTGGATGGATATCAGGGGGAAAGTGCTCTACAGCAAAACGCAACTGACAAAGCCATTTTATTTTTCAAGTGATACTTACGATCCATGGTATTACCTGTTCAGATGGCAGAAAATATATCCCTATGGAACCTATGAAGGAGAACCTTTCAGAAGTGCACTTACTGAAGTGCAACAGGCTAAAATGAATGAAGAAAATACCTCTCTGAGCAGGATCAACCTAGGTACCACTATCCGTCCAATAAAAGGTTTAAGCATAGATGCCAACTATACTTATGATGGTAACAATTATCATGAACATCGTACGGGTGGTGTGGTATCTGGATATAATTTTTGGGCAGGACCTACCTTAGAAGCAGGTCCCTATACTAGTGCTTCCTATAACAGGGTAGAATACAGGTCCTCATGGAGCAATCGAAACGTAGGTAAGCTTTTTGGTACCTATGAGAAACAATTAGGCGATCATGCACTAAAGTTTATGGTAGGTGGAGATATAGAAGCTTATGAATATTGGTACCAAAGTTCTCAAAGAAGAGACCTAATGGACTTGGATAAGGGAGAACTGGCACTGGCTACCGGTGATCAGTTTGTTAGTGGGGATCGAAATCAATGGTCAACCGTGGGTGGCTTCGCAAGGGCTAACTACAATTATTTGGGTAAGTATTTCCTAGAGCTAAATGGTCGATATGACGGTTCCTCTAGACTTTCTCCGGCCAAACAATGGGCGTTTTTCCCTTCCATGTCTGCAGGTTATGTGATTACAGAGGAACCTTTCATGGAACCAGTCACAGATGTGATGTCATTTTTGAAGCTCAGGGCCTCATGGGGAGCTATTGGTAATCAAAATGCCTACCTAAGTGATATCTATAGGATCATGAGTTCCTATTCATCCGGATGGTTGGTAGGTAGTAATAATCAATTGACCACTGGAACACCTGGAGCGATCCCTACTTCATTAACTTGGGAAACGGTGACCACTTTGGATTTTGGTTTCGATACTCGTTTTTTCCAAGATAAGCTAGGGCTCACCTTTGACTGGTACCGCAGAACGACCAGTGACATGCATAGTGCCGGTGAGGTTTTGCCCTCAAGTTATGGTACCAGCGCTCCAAAGCAGAATTTTGGGGAGTTGCAAACCACGGGATGGGAATTGGCAATCGATTATAACCACTCCTTTTCAAATGGATTAAACCTATTTGCAACAGCCGTACTTTCTGATTTCAAAGAAAAAATCACTGAATATGCTGACAACACCAGTGTTTACTCTAACAGACCGGGAAGGGTAATAGGAGAGATCTGGGGCTATGAAACAGATCGATTGTTTACCGAAGACGATTTTCTGAAAGATGCCAATGGGGAATTTGTACTGGATAATGGTAAATATATTATGCAGGAAGGTATCGCAAACCAAGATATTTTTGAGGAAGGATGGTTCTTCTTTGGTCCAGGGGATGTGAAATACAAAGACCTCAATGGTGACGGAGAGATTAATTATGGCGCTAATACCGTGGATGATCATGGGGACTTGAAAGTGATCGGAAACACTACTCCTAGGTACCAATACGGCTTTAGGTTAGGTGGCGATTACAAGGGGATAGATTTCAGCTTCTTTGTTCAAGGCGTTGGAAAGAGAGATTTTTGGGCCAATGGTCCCATATTTATCCCCGGGTACAGACCTGGTGAAGCGTGGTACCAGCACCAATTGGATTACTGGACACCCGATAATCCAGATGCGTTTTATCCAACACCTTCGGATGCAGGACAGCAAGTTTCTCCAACAAACTTTCGACCTCAGACAAGGTATTTGCTAGACTTATCATACACCAGGTTGAAAAACGTGACTATTGGATACTCTTTGCCAAGCTCATTGATCAGCAGATTGAAGATAGATAAAGTAAGGGTGTATTTCAGTGGTGAAAACCTCTTTGAAATCGATAATCTGGACTTGCCGATCGATCCAGAGGTAGATTATACCAATGCTGGATTAAATGACCCAAACACGTTTGGTAGGGTTTATCCATATAGCAGAACCTTATCGTTCGGTTTACAGCTAACCTTATAATTGACTGAATTATGAAAACTAAAATATTAGCAATAGCAATAAGCTTGGTCACTTTGGTGGGATGCGATGAATTTCTTGAGAAGCCACCATTGGATCAGTTGACAGATGAGACGTATTGGATCAGTGAAAATAATGTACGGACATTTTCTTGGGGATTTTATACGGCTTATTTTGGAGGGTATGGTTCAGGCTATGCTTGGGGGAAATTTTTCTCCGGCCAAAGCCTGAATGATGACTTTGCACCAACCAATCCAGCCCAATTTCGACAAAATGTGCCAGCGACTTTTGGAAGTTGGTCATTTGCCTGGGTAAGAAAAGCCAATATCTACCTTCAAAGAATACAGACCGTTCCGATGGGTGAAGAAGCCATCAACCATTGGTCAGGAGTGGCTCGTTTTTTCAGGGCCATGGAGTACCATGATCTGGTGAATCAGTTTGGTGATGTGCCTTGGTACGATCATGAACTTGATGAAAACAACGAGGAAGATCTTTATAGACCTCGAGATCCCCGTGATTTTGTGATGGACAGGGTACTGGAAGATCTACAATTTGCTGCGGATAATGTTCGCCAAGAAGATGGAGAGCCAGGATTGACGGTCAACCGAGATGTGGTACTGGCCCTTATGTCCAGGATCATGCTTTACGAAGGTACTTGGCAAAAATACCATGAGAACAATTCAGAAAAGGCTAAAACCTATCTGGAAGCTGCAAAATGGGCAGCAAATGAATTGATCAATACAGGGAATTATTCCTTAGGAGATTATCGGACTGTTTTTAATTCTCTTAATCTGGCGGGAAATCCTGAAGTAATCCTATACAGACACTATGAGCCAGGTTTGATCACTCATGCACTGAATAGCTACAATAACAAAGAACCTCAAACAGGGGTTTCAAAAGATGCGGTAGAAAGTTATTTGGCCAGTGATGGGCTTCCTATTGGCTTATCTCCACTGTACCAAGGAGATCGAGGGATAGATAACGTGATGGCTAACCGAGATGGAAGGATTTACGGTACCTTGGTTAATGATGAATTGCGATTAAACGGAGTGATCTCCTATTACTCTACATCTGGTTATTCAACCCACAAATTCCTTAACGAAGAGATCAAAGATCTGCCAGAAGGTAGCTCTAACTTGAACTATACCGATTCTCCTGTATTGCGTTTTGGAGAAGTGTTGATGAATTATGCGGAAGCGGTTGCAGAATTGGCCACGGTAGGTGGACCTGCCATGACCCAAGGAGATTTGGATATGTCCATCAATGTTCTAAGGGATAGACCGGGAGTAAACTTACCTCACTTGACATTGGTTGGGAGTGAGCCTGGTGTCAATGGTGTGGCTTATGACGATCCAGAGAGAGATCCAAGTGTTCCTTCCTTGATTTGGGAAATCAGAAGAGAACGTAGAATTGAACTGATGATGGAAGGCTTTAGACTGGATGACTTGAAGCGTTGGGAGAAATTGGAGTATACGGATACAGAGGAGAATGTGGACATCAATAGAGGAGCTTGGATTGACAAAGCTGATTATCCTAACTTGCAAAGCAGTGTGACACTTTCGGATGGGGAGACAGGATATATCATTCCAGCCACTGCCGCAGCGTCACAGAGGAGATTTGAAGATCCTAAAGTTTATTTGGATCCTTTGCCACTTGACCAGATCACGCTCTATCAACAACACGGCGTGACCTTGGAGCAAAATCCAGGTTGGGAGCAATAAGAAATTCATTTAGTTGAATGTTTGTTAGGTATGCCCTTCTTTTCATTATGAAAAGAGGGGCATTTTTCAGATTTTTACTCAAAGTGGTTGATTTCAAAAATATATATGGAAAGGGTTTAAAAGTTGGATGCCTTCTTTTATTCTATCTATCCATAGTGATTGGAGTGATGGCTCAAACCGAAGAGACGTTCACTTACTCTTTTGGAGCGATTACTCGAGGAAATCAAAATCAAAAGCAAATCGCATTAGTCTTTACTGGTCATGAATACGCCGAAGGAGGAGAGTATATTTCAAAAATACTGAAAGAAAGCACAGTCAAAGCCTCCTTTTTCTTTACAGGAGATTTCTATAGAAACTCCAAATTCCAGACTCTGATAGATAAAATCAAAGAAGAGGGTCATTATCTAGGGGCTCATTCTGACCGACATTTGTTGTATTGTGCTTGGGGAAATAGAGATAGTCTTTTGGTTGACAAGGAAGAATTTATAAGTGATTTAGCAGCAAATTATAAGGAAATGCGCAAAAGAGGAATTCCTAAGTCAAATGCTCAATACTATCTCCCTTCGTATGAGTGGTACAATGATTCTATCAGTCAGTGGACTCACGATTGGGGCTTACAGTTGATTAACTTTACATCAGGTACAAGGTCAAATGCTGACTATACTGACCCAACAATGCCCAATTATGTGCCCAGCCAGAAGATATTTGAAAGCATAGTAGATTATGAACAATCAAATGGACTGAATGGATTCATATTATTGCTGCACATTGGGGTAGGCTCTAAGAGAGAAGATAAATTTTACATTCTTCTTCCTCGGTTGATCACAGAATTGGAAAATAAAGGTTACCGGTTTGTAAACATTGAAACATTATTGAACCCTAAGAAATAAGCCTGTTTATGTTATCCTTATTGATTTCCTTTTTGACTGTATTGAGTTGGGCAAGCACACCTTTTGAAGCGTCAGGGGAAGTTTATATTCGCTTGAACAAGATGGGGTATTTACCTGAGGAAGAGAAAATCGGTGTTGTTTTTTCTAAAACGCCTATAAAGGAGAAGTTTATTTTAATCAATGAAGGAACGGGTGAAACTGTTTTGACGATAAAACCTCAAAGGGACAAAACGGATGCTTGGGGAGACTTTTATTATTACACCGTTGATTTTTCAGAAGTGCAGCAAGAAGGAGTGTATTTTTTGCGAAGTAAAAACACCGTTATTCAATCTTCTTCTTTTCAAATCGGAGAGAAAGTCTATGCTCACCAACAAGAAACATTATTGGCTTTTATGAGACAGCAAAGGTGTGGCTATAACTCCACTTTGGATATGGTTTGCCATCAAAGAGATGGGCGGACATTTTTTGGTCCCATGCCAGACAGTACCTATATAGATGTCAGTGGAGGCTGGCACGATGCGGGGGATCAGTTAAAATATTTGATTACATCCAGCTATGCCACAGCCCATATGTTGCTGGCTTATGAAATGTACCCAGATCGTTTTGAAGACCAATTCAACGCCTTGGGGCAGCCAAGTAAAAATGGAATCCCAGATGTGCTGGATGAGGCCAAGTGGGGTTTGGACTGGATGCTCAAGATGCACCCTCAGCCGGATCAACTTTTTCATCAGGTGGCTGATGATAGAGACCATAAAGGATATAAAATCCCTGATCAGGATAATTCAGAATATGGTTGGGGAGCCAATAGTTATCGCCCAGTATATTTTGCAACAGGAGAGTCTCAAGGGCTTCAAAAATATAAAAGTGAGGCCACTGGTGTGGCCAATTTGGCGGGGAGAAGTGCGGCCGCTTTTGCTCTGGCAGCTAGAATTTGGAAAAACGATTTGAAGGATACTTTATTCGCTGCTACTTGTAGGAAGGCAGCTTTAAGCTTGTATGCTTTGGGAAGGAAGATGGAAGGATATCAGCAAGGTAATTCCTACAGCGCACCCTATCGATACAATGAGTCTACTTGGGCTGATGATATGGAATGGGGAGCTGCTGAGCTTTTCAAAACTACCCATGAGAATAAGTATCTTGATCAGGCTAAGTCTTATGCCCTGATAAGCAATACAGCAGATTCTTGGACGGTTGCTGACTCAGCAGATCATTACAGACTTTATCCTTTTATCAATTTGGGACATTATGTACTTCACGGTCTCGTAGATGACGATTTTAAAAGTAAGCTGGAAAACTATTACCTTCAAGGAATCCAATACACCATGGGCCGGGCTAAAATGAATCCTTTCGAAGTTGGAGTGCCTTTTATTTGGTGTTCCAATAACCTGATGACAGGCTTGATTACCCAGATAATCCTATATGAGAAAATGAGTGGTGACCAACAGTTCAATGCTTATTTAAGTAGCCAGAAAGATTGGCTGTTTGGAAGGAACCCTTGGGGAACAACGATGTTTACAGGAATGCCTGATTGGGAAAGTTCTCCAAAAGATGTTCATACCAGTTTATATGTTTTGCTGGGCTTAAAGGTGCCCGGTGGATTGGTAGATGGGCCTGTATATGCATCTATTTATAATAACCTTATTGGCTTGCACTTGGAAAATAAGGATGAGTTCGCGGCCTTTCAGAATGCTCATGTAGTGTATCACGATGATGTAGGAGATTACAGTACCAATGAGCCGACGATGGATGGTACTGCAGGGGCCATATTAATGATGACGCATTGGAGTGGAGATTAGCCTTTGACTTCTAGAAATGAAACTAAGGATTGACTCTTCAGAACAAATTGATTTCTAGATCAAAGCCAATTAATTGCTTAAAGAAAATAAAGATTAACCATAATATAGTATGAAATACGATTTATTAAAAAGAGGGATTTTAGCGGTGCTTCTGATAGGGCTAGCCTTTCAGGTGCTCGGACAGCAAGATTCGGTGACCACCAAAATTCCTTTTTTAAAAGAAAAAAGCCAATGGGCAGATTCTGTTTTTCAAACAATGAGTCCAGAAGAAAGAATTGCCCAGTTGATCATGATACCGGTCTATTCCAATAGGGACAGGGTGCATGAAGATTCCATCGCATCTTTAGTGGAAAGGTATAAGGTGGGCGGTTTGATATTTTTTCAGGGTGGACCAGGAAGGCAGGCCAGCATGACCAATCGCTACCAAAAGCTCAGTAAAGTACCATTGATGATATCCATCGATGCAGAGTGGGGCCTGGGTATGCGCTTGGATAGCACGATGAGTTTTCCCTATCAAATGGCATTAGGAGGTATAGAAGATGAAAGTTTGATCTATGAAATGGGAAGGGAAATAGCACGCCAATGCAAGCGAATTGGAGTGAATATCAATTTTGCACCAGTTGTAGATATTAACAATAATGCCAACAACCCTGTGATCGGTTTTCGCTCTTTTGGAGAAGACAAAGAGAACGTGACTTCTAAGGCCATGGCCTATATGGAAGGAATGCAGGATGAACATGTTTTGGCAAATGCTAAGCACTTTCCTGGGCATGGAGATACCAATGTGGACTCGCACAAGGGATTGCCTTTAATCAGTTTTTCAAGAGAAAGACTTGAAAACACAGAGTTGTATCCTTTCAGGAAACTGATGAAAAATGGGCTGGGAAGTGTTATGGTGGCTCATATGAGCATCCCTGTGTTGGATGACACACCTAATTTGGCTTCTACACTCTCTAAACCCATTGTGACGGACTTGCTCAAAGGAGAAATAGGGTATGAAGGTTTGGTCTTTACAGATGCCTTGAATATGCAAGGTGTGGCGAAGTTCTATCCTCCAGGCATTGTGGACGTGAAGGCATTGCTGGCTGGGAATGATATGTTGCTCAATACCATGGATGTGAAAACGACCATAGAAGAGGTAAAAAAGGCCATATCAAATGGTGAAATTACCCAAGAGGAATTGGATAAACGCGTCAAGAAGGTATTGCAAGCCAAAGCATGGTTGGGGCTGGATGATTGGAAGCCTGTGGAAATGGAAAATATTTTTGAAGACATCAATAGCTCCAAAGCGAAATACTTGAACAGACAATTGGTGGAGGCTTCAATGACCTTATTAAGAAATAAAGAAGAGGTTTTGCCTATTGAAGATCTGGCAGATGAGAAATTGGCTTTTGTTGCTTTAGGAACTGACAAAGAAACAGCCTTTCAAAGAGGGTTAAGCAGGTATGTAGAAGCCGACAAAATTATAGTTCCCAAGGAGGCTTCCATTGAAGAACTTCAAATGATCAAGGAATTGTTGGAAGGTTATAGCAAAGTGATTGTAGGTGTTCATGATTTGGGATTAAAGGCCAGTGTGAAAAATTTTGGGATCACGGCGGAGATGAATTTTTTCCTTAAAGAGCTGATCAAAGAGAAACCGACCATTGTTGCGGTTTTTGGTAATGTTTACAGTTTGGACAAATTTGAAGCGCTGGATCAGGCAGATGCAGTGATTGCTGCGTATCAAGAATCAGCACTGACGCAGGATGTGGCTTCCCAGATTATTTTCGGCGGGGTAGGAGCAAAGGGCAAATTGCCTGTAGCCGTCAATACAACGTTTGGATTGGGAGATGGCCTGAGTACTGAAGGAGGCTTAAGGTTTGCTTACGTAGAACCAGAGGCTGTTGGCATTGCAAACAAAGATTTGGATGGGATTGAAAGCTTGGTGAATGAGGCAATTCAGGAAGAGGCGATACCAGGAGCATCAGTACTGGTAGCAAAAGAGGGCAAAGTGATATACCGAAAGGCTTTTGGTTATCATACTTACAGGCAAGAAAAGGCTGTGGATATCAATGATTTGTATGATTTGGCTTCTGTAACCAAGATCAGTACTTCTTTGGCTGCTTTGATGCAGCTAAAGGGAGAGGATAGGTTTGACGAAAACCAAACATTGGGTACTTATTTGCCGATGGCTCGGGGAACAAATAAAGAAAATCTGGTTTACAAAGATATTCTTACCCATCAGGCGGGCTTGACTTCGTGGATAGCTTTTTGGAAAAGTACCGTTAGAAAAAACGGCTCTTTCAAATGGTTTACCTTCAAGAATCACCAAAGCAAGCGCTTCCCTATTAAAGTAGCCGATAGCGTGTATATTCATAGAAATTATGCCGATAAGATTTATAAAGAAATCATGAAATCTCCAGTCAGTGATGAAAAAAAATATGTGTACAGTGATCTCTCTTTTATCCTCGCTCCAAAAGTAGTGGAGGCCATCACAGGGCAGGATTTTGTAAGCTATCTTAAAGAAAATATTTACGATCACCTTGGAGCGAGTACACTGACCTTTAATCCTTATAAATACTATCCTGAAGAGCGCATTGTACCTACAGAATATGATAGCTTGTTTAGAAAGCAGATGCTTGCAGGAACAGTTCATGACGAAGGTGCTGCCATGTTGGGAGGGGTCAGTGGCCATGCTGGCCTTTTTGGAGACACCAATGATTTGGCCAAATTGATGCAGTTATACCTGAACGCTGGAACTTATGCAGGTGAAACATTGATCAAAGGAAATACAGTGAGTGATTTTGGAGAATGCCAATTCTGTCCTGATAATTATAGGGCGTTGGGCTTTGATCGACCATCTAAACCGGGTAATCCAAATGGAAATTCTGCAGCAAGTGCACCCGCTTCCAGTTTTGGTCATACGGGTTTCACGGGAACCTATGCTTGGATAGATCCTGAAAATCAACTCGTGTATATTTTCTTATCAAACCGAGTGCATCCGACTCGTGAGAATACAAAACTATATAAACTGAATACCCGCACCAATGTGATGGAGGTGGTGTATCAGGCCATGAAAAAGTAATCTACTAGATACACCATAAATAAACCTTATTATGAAAAAACTACTGGCATTACTGTTTGTAATGCAGTTCGGGGGCGTCTTTGCCCAAAATTTCAAGTTTGCCTTTGTTACGGATACACACATTAACGATGTGAATGATATTCCTAGTGAGGACTTGCGAAGGACGGTTGATGATATCAACACCTTTTCGGATTTGGACTTTGTGTTGCTTACGGGTGACATTACCGAAATGGGAACGGATTCGGAAATTAAGAAGGCCAAAGAAATCATCACTAAGTTGAATATCCCTTTTTACATCATTCCAGGAAATCACGATACGGGTTGGTCAGAATCTGGCGGGGTAAGCTTTATTCGTGAATTTGGTTATGACAAGTTTGTCTTTGAGCATGAAGGATATAAATTTATTGGGACCGCTTCCGGTCCTTACGTACGGATGTCCGACGGGCATATCCCTCGGGATGCGGTGGTTTGGGTGGACTCAGTCTTGGCAGCTACTCCCAAGGATCAGCGCATCATCAATGTCAACCATTATCCTCTGGACAATAGTTTGGACAATTGGTTTGAGTTGACAGATCGGTTAAAAGAATACAATACGCAATTTTCAATTTGCGGACATGGACACCGTAACAAGGACTATGATTTTGAAGGGATACCGGGTGTAATGGGTAGATCTAATCTCAGAGCAAAGGATAAAGTGGGAGGTTATAACATCGTGGAAATACATGAGGATACAGCTTATTTTTCAGAAAGAACGCCCGGCGTGGGGACCGATGATCCTTGGCGCAGTGTCGCTTTGGGGAAAAGAGACTTTAAGAATAATGTAGACTTTGATCGTCCAGATTATAGTATTAACCAGCAGTACGATCAGGTGAAAAAAAGATGGAGTTATCATTCAGATGCGAATGTGATTTCTACTCCTGCAGTGACCAAAGGCTTGGTGATATATGGTAATAGTACAGGTAAAGTGGAGGCCTTGTCCCAAGAAACAGGAAAGCTGGTTTGGTCCTATCAGACAGGGGGAGGAGTGTTTTCATCTCCCGCAGTTTTTAAGCATTTGGTCATTTTAGGTTCAGGAGATGGGTATGTCTACGCTTTTAATAGCAAAAATGGAAAATTGGCATGGAAGACTAAGGCTGATGCCTCAGTGCTGGGTAGTCCTATTGTTGATGGTGAAGAAGTTTATATTGGAAGTAGTGACGGGAAATTCAGGGCCCTGAATGCAAAAAGTGGAAAAGTGATTTGGGAATTTGAAGGCTTAGAAGGGCCGGTAGTAAGTAAGCCCTTGGTGTATGATGGAAAGATTTATTTTGGGGCTTGGGATAAGCATCTCTACGCATTGAATTTGGAAGATGGTAGTTTGGCTTGGAAATGGAACAATGGCTCTCCGAATAGAATGTATTCTCCAGCCATGTGTATTCCTGTGGCTTATGATGGTGTGGTCTATATCGTAGCTCCCGATCGTTACATTACCGCTTTGGAAGCTGATTCAGGAGAAACTTTATGGCGGAGCAATGAAGCCACTGTTAGGGAATCTATCGGGATTTCAGAAGATAAACAATGGGTGTACGGTAAGACCATGAATGATGAGATTGTAGCTTTCAGTACAGGTAGAGATAGGGCTGAACTCGCTTGGAAAGTGAATTGTGGATTTGGATATGAACACGTGCCTTCCATGATAATTGAAAAAGACGGGGCGGTATATTTCGGAACCAAAAACAGCAGGGTATATAGTATCGATCCAATTGAAAAAAACATTAATTGGGTACATAAAGTGGATAATTCCATGGCCAATACAGTCAATGTTATTGATGAACATGCTTTAGTGGTGGCAACGATGGACGGGAAAATTGAAATGCTGGATTTTTAAGATTTATAGAAAATTATTAATCATGAAAACAGAAAATAAGATGAGAATAAAATATAAGTTAAAAATATTTGTCCTGCTTTTAATGATGGGAGCTTTATTAGCCTCTTGTGGTGGTAAATCCCGTCAAGAGCAACAAGAGGAATCAGTGGAGAAAGAAAGCACTAAGCGGGTGGTGATTGGTGCGGAGCGGCTTTTTGAAGATGAGTTTTTTCCGTTAATCAGAGGGAAGAAAGTAGCTTTGATTACCAATCATACAGGTTTATTGCCTGACGGAAAGTACTTAGTGGATGTGCTTTATGAACGTGAAGATGTCGATTTAGCTTTGTTGTTCGGACCTGAGCATGGTATCAGGGGAGAGGAGGATACACATGTTGCTGATGGTACAGATAAAAGTACAGGGCTCCCGGTAATTTCTTTGTATGGAGAAGTCAGGAAGCCCACTCCTGAAATGTTAGCTGATGTAGAAGTTTTGATCTTTGATATTCAAGATGTTGGTGCTAGGTTTTATACCTATATCGCTACGATGATGCATGTTTTGGAAGCTGCTGCTGAGCAAGGAATACCTTATTTGGTACTGGACAGACCAAATGCTATAGGTGGTGTCTATGTGGATGGCCCGGTGGGTGATCATCAAATGGAACCTGTTACAGGAGTGGATCAGCTACCAGTAGTACATGGCATGACAGTGGGAGAATTGGCACATATGTTCAATGAAGAAAGGGGAAATAATGGCAAGGCAAAAGCCGACTTAACGGTCGTGAAAATGGAGAATTATACACGGGATATGTGGTACGATGAGACGGGGCTACCTTGGGTTAAGCCCTCTCCCAATATGTTGACATTGACTACCGCCGCTTTATATCCTATGACCTGTTTGCTAGAGGGAACGAATGTATCAGAGGCTAGAGGAACCCTGCATCCCTTTGAGCACATTGGAGCACCTTGGATTAAAGGAGATCAATTGGCACTGCAACTGAATAGCTATAACCTAGAAGGCGTGAATTTTACTTCTGCCAGTTTTGCGCCAGGAAAGATTGTAGATGGAATAGAAATTTACCCTCCTAAGTTCTTGGAAGATAATTGCTCGAGCGCCTTTATTGAACTGAAAAACAGAAGTGAATTTGCCTCATCAAAAGCGGCAGTTTATATGTTGGACGCACTGTACCGACTTTACCCAGAAGACTTGGAATGGAAGGAAGGTAGGATGGATCGTTTGTGGAAAACAAAGTCCGTCAGAGAAGGGATTATAGCCGGACAAAACCCTGAGGAAATCATTGCTGGTTGGAAAGAGGGCTTGGGTTATTTTGAAAGAGTAAGGAAGCAGTATTTGCTTTATTGATCATAGAAGAAGGGATTTTTCTATTTTTTTATGATCAATATCTAATGTTTATGTTTTATTTGCTTTTATATGTTGTTTATTACTGGTTTTGTTAATATTTTTTACAATTACTAATTCTTTCTTGAAATATAATTTTTTCATCTTTAAATTTAATAAAATGAATAAATAAGTCATTTAAATAAACTTGATTTATATTTTTTATTTTCACTTTGATAGTATGTGGTCGATGCATTTATTGATTTTATAAAATAATTGATTTTATGATGCTCCTTGGGCCGAGCAGGATCTCATTTCGTATGAGAAAGTAACTGATTCATATAGTTCATTTAAAATTATTTTTATACACTATTCTTAAATCTAAACTTTATGGCAATTCAAATAACGCCCGGGGAACCTGGTTCAGGATTTTTCGAGGTTAATGAAAAAGAATATCCTACTGGTAAATTCTTTTTATATAGGTCCGGTGATATCGTCACTGTCAATAGTTATGAAATGGGGTGTATGGCGGTATCTGCCCATTATTCAGAGTTTGAAGATGAAAATGGGGAGGCTTTTGAATCAGTTGATGAACTGATGGCGTATTTGAATGACGTCATTTTTGATGATGGAGGGTGTGGGATGGATGGATTAGAAATTGTAAAAGAACTTGAAGCCCTGCCTGAGGGGGAAAGGCTTAGTTATGAGTATTTAGATGATACTCCTCAAGTTGATTTCAGTGGCATGGATTTTTCACTGACAGGCAGTAAAATTAAACTGAATTTGGGTTATTTAGAGACCGAAGGAAATGTTTTGATCTATGATAGGAAAAGAATGTATGGTTCACATATAAAGCCGCTGGATGGAGATATAGTAGAGTACTATGATGCTGAAATTTCGTCTAATAGAGGTGAAGGGATCGTTTTTCATAGAGATTCAATAGCTCCCAATTTTCCAAATGGTTTTGTAAAAGAAGCTGGGGATTATATTGTTGATCAGCTTAATATTATAAAATATCAATTTTTCAGTAATGCATTTAAGCTTTATTCTATTTCAAATATTGTTGATTATGAAGCGATTGATATACATTATGGTATGTTGATCCATTATGATTTTAATCAAGATGTTTTAGAGAGAACTAAGGTTATTGATATTAGTGGTAATCAAAATGATGGAGTTTTAGAGTATAAGCTAGATGCAGAATGGATTCAAGAAGGTACTGGATATAAAATAAAATTGGGCAATAATGAGGATGCGGACCTAAGAAGCTATATTAGAATTCCAATTAGTGAAACATTACAAAGCATTTCCTATGATTTTTCTGTTTTAATTGAGGTTGGTAAAGGTTTTACTCTTGGGAATACTTTTTTTGGGAGCTATAGTTCTGGCAGTGGTAGGAATGGCTTCAGTTTGGGAACGGTGTCTGATGGTAGGTTAGAAATTAACCTTAATGAAGAAAGTCTAGGTAGTGAGGGAAGGGGTAGATCGGCATTACCAGATGGGGAATACCCTACAGATGGAAGTACCAAACGTTACGTGATTACTTTTGACGGCAAAAGTGTAAGGTTTTATATAGGTGGTTATATTAATAAAACCACCAAAATGCCTGAAGGGCTTTCTATTCAAAATAATGAGGATTGGTACTTGGGTAAAATTAACAATTCGATTGTTAGTGCTCAAACTATTATTAATAGGTTTGTTGTATGGAATAGGGTGTTGACAGATAAAGAAATCGTCCAAATGGAAAACCCTGGGTTTAGTGTAACACCTAGTGTTTTGAAATATTGTCCTTTTGAAACCATTATTACAAATGCCGATGAAGATGCCATTGGGACACAAGATTCTTGGATGAAAAGACAATGCTATGACGACCCTGGAGATATAATGGTGAGCGAAGACTTTGCTAGAAATGGTTCTACCAGTGGGCGGTTCCATTTGCAAAAAGGATTGTTATATGAAGGTTCAAAACACCGTACGGAATTACTTTCTTCTACAGGAATGGAGGAAAATATTGAAGATATGAAGAAGTGGATGAGTTTTTCGATCTATTTTCCAGAGGATTATTACATAGATGAATCCCATCAAATTGCTGAAGTAATTTATCAACTGCATGCGGGTCATGGTCAGTCACCTCCAATAAGTGTGAGGACTGAATATGATCATTTTTATTTACAAGTTTGTTTTGGAATGTTTAATGAAGAAATTGAGGAGGATGCAGAATTTAGAGACGAAATAAGAAGACAGTTTGATTTTGGAAAGATAAGTCCAGGTCATTGGCATGATTTTGTGTTTTATTTTGAATTGGATCAAGGAGATCAAGGGGTAGTGAAGTTGTGGTTTAATAGAGAACTTGTGGTGGATTATTACGGTGGTACAATGTATACCAATGATTTACAATATACACTTACATGGAAAGTAGGACTATATTGTGCTCAATGGGGGCATGAGCCTGATGAAACAGTACCTGAGGAAAGAGTACTGTATTACGATGATATAAGGATAGCTAACAATTCTTTACCTGATTACATTATGTTCCAAATAATGGATCCTGAAGGTGGAAAAGCTGTTTCAGGAATCGATTATTCTGGTCAGTCGGATATTAGTAATATTCTTTAACAATCGAATTAAAATTGTTATACTTAAAAATAAATCCCCGGAATTTCCCGGGGATTTATTTTATAAGAAATTAGGTTTATCTAATTTCTGTCCTATTCTATAGGCGGCATTCATAAGGCCAACGTGGCTATAAGCCTGAGGGAAATTACCCCATTGACTGCCAGTCTCTTGGTCTACATCTTCCGAGAACAACTGGAGGTGATTGCAATATTTGGTCAACGTTTCAAATCCTTCTACTGCCTCATCTAAGCGATTGACACAAGCCAATGCTTCAATGTACCAGAATGCACAGATGAGGAAAGTAGTTTCTGGCACACCAAAATCATCCATGTGTTTGTATCTGTAGAAAAGATAATCCTTTGCCAATAAGTCCTTTTCTAGCATCTTAAGGTGGTTGTTTGCCCTTTCAATATCATTTCCAAAATATCCCATAGTGATTAACTGCAATGTGCTAGCATCCATGTTTTTGGTGCCTATGGCTTGGGCATAAGCTTTCATTTCTGGTACATAACAAGCTTCTATTTTTTTGATTGCCTGTCCTTTTAGTCTTTCTGCTTTTACTTTAAGACTGTCATCGCCCAGTCTATCGGCAATTTTGATGGCGGCACATGATCCTGCCCAGTGGAAAATAAAAGTGTAGCAATGTTCTTGGGCCAAATTTCTGAATTCCCACAACCCCGCATCCTTTTCATTCATGGTTTCCTCGATCATATCCAGTAGGTTATGGATAAAAGGGGTAGAATGGCTTTTCTCAGATTCAATAAAACGCTTATCTGCATATAATGGCAATAAGCTAACCAACACTTGTCCATAAAGGTCATTTTGAATATGGGTATAAGCTTGATTGCCAAAGCGAACAGGTTGATTGCCAAGGTAGCCTGAAAGATTGCTCAGCTCCTCTTCCAAAAGTGCTGAGCCGGTAATAGAATAAAGAGGTTGGTAACGGCCATTTGCGTTAGTAGGTAAGTTTTGGATATACTCAAAATATCTCTCCAACTCCTGAAAGTGGCCTAAAGAGTTAAAAACATTGAGGGTATAATAACTGTCCCGTATCCAACAATATCTGTAATCCCAATTTCTGGTAGATCCTGGAGACTCTGGCAAGCTGGTGGTGGATGCAGCGATAATGGCACCAGTGTCTTCAAATTGATGGATTTTAAGCGCTAAAGCAGATCTTACCACTAGTTTTTGATAAAAATGAGGAATGCTGGTAGATTTGATCCATTCTCTCCAGTATTGGGTGGTCGCTTGTAAAAACCTTTCAGCGGTACTCTCTACAGGGGCTTCTAGGGGTTGACCGTAAGTGAAGAAAAGGTAAATGGGACGCTGTAGCCTAAAAGCCATATCCTCAATTATGTAATTTACCGAGCAGTTGGTTGTAAGCCTCACTTGTTGTTCTGCACCTAAATATTCAATATGGTTGCTGCTCATGGAAGGTTTCAGGGGAAGACTGCCTCTGTTCGTGACCGGTTTGCAGTTGATTTTAACTTTAGGTTCTCCTTTTAGTGGCTCAACCTTTCTAACTACCATCAATGGTTTGTGGTAACGATCAAAATTATGGAACCTTGGAGCAAAATCAGTCACTGAATAAGCTTCTTCGCCATTTCCCAAGGTAATGGTGGTCTTGAGAATATTTGTATTTTCTAGATATTCCTGATCAGAGGTAAAGGTTTGGTCTTCTGGTAAAATATTAAACTCACCACCTTTTTCCCGGTCAAGCATTCCACCGAAAATGAAATCACTGTCAAATCTTGGGAAGCAAAGCCAACTGATATTAGTGTCTTTTTCAATATGGGCGATGTAAGCACAGTTACCGATAAGCCCTGTGCCATAAAGATGTCTTTTTGTCATTTTGTTAAATTGAATGGTACAAAAAATGAGTGGCTTTTTGGGTTAGCTTTGAAGATAGTAAAAAAATGAAAAGGTAAAAACTTCAAAAGGTGCATTTCAGCGCATTTTTAATGCAAAAAGTAAGATTTAACAGATGTCTTGCGAAGAAAAAAATCCGATGCCCTTGTCTTGAGGAAAAAGCACCGGAAAATATGTTTCATCTTTTTCCCTCAAAAGGAACATAGACTACTTTTTTCGTTTCGAAGAATTCTTCCTTGAAGTAATCTTCAAGATGATAGGTGACATAGGAGATGTCCAATTCCTCCATTTCTTCATCTACTTCACCTCCCTTGAGATATAAAATGCCATTTTGGAATTCATTGAAATCTTCTTTTTTAAATTTTCCTTTCACCCAAGGGTAGAAATTGATCATTCTTGTAACAGCCCTGCTGACCACAAAGTCATACTTACGCAGCAGGGACTCAGCCCTTACTTGTTGGCCCTCGACATTGCTTAGTTTAAGTGTTTTGGCCACATCTTTCACTACAGTGATTTTCTTCCCAATGGAATCCACCAAGTGAAAATTGGTTTCAGGAAACATGATGGCCAGAGGAATTCCAGGAAAGCCACCGCCAGTGCCAATATCCAACACCCAAGTACCAGGTTCAAACTTCATTACCTTAGCAATTCCTAAGGAGTGGAGAACATGGTGCGTGTAGAAAGCGTCCATATCCTTTCTGCTGATGACGTTGATTTTCTGGTTCCAATCCCGATAAAGTTCTCCTAAAGCAGAAAACTGCTCTTTTTGTTTGTCGGAAATGTCTGGAAAATATTTTAAGATCAGGTCAAGTTCCTGGTTCATGCTGTATGTGATTTGGCCATAAAAACCCCCAAAGATACAGTTTTAGATTCATTCCTTTTCGAATAAGAGGAAAAGATGTTGCCACAGACTTAAAAGGAATAACACAGATATTTTTCTAGTATTCGATAGATTATTGAATAGTGGTAAAAATAAGAGGCTTTTAGAAATTAAATAGGGATGAAATAAAAGTTCCGGACTGCATATCCGAAACAACTAGAGGACATGCTGACAGTTATGCATGACCAAAATCTTGCTGTATCTAGCTTCTTATATCTACCATTTAAATATGTCTCTCCTTTCCTTGGGCGATTTCATAAAGAAGCTCTCTTGACCGGTGCAGCTGTGCTTTAACGGTTCCCAATGGTTTGTCGAGTTCTTGCGCTATTTCATCGTATGATAGCTCATCAAAGTATCTCAATTTGACCAGTTTTCTATACTTGGCTGGAAGTTTGTCCACAAAGATGCGGACCATCTCAATTCTTTGGCTTTTGATGAATTCATCCTGTGGATTGTTTTCGTCGTCTTCCACATCGATGTTCACGGAATTTCCTCCATCATCGGTCAAAGTATTGTTCAAGCTCATGGTCTTGAGTTTCTTCTTTCGGATAAAGTCAATGGTGTTATTGGTGGCAATTCTAAACAGCCAGGTACTAAAAGTGTAGTCTTTCTTAAACTTGTGTAGATTCCTGAAAGCTTTGGCAAATGCTTCCATGGTCAGGTCTTCAGCGTCATCTGCATCACGGATCATTTTCAAGATCATGAAGTAGACGGCCTTTTTATACCGTTTCATTAAAGTTGCATAAGCCTGCTGGTCTTTTTGGTCTACTGCTCTGTCTATTAAGTCAAAATCTTCTAGCGCTTTGTCTGAGAACCCTCTTTCGTTTATTTCCATCTAACTGTTTTTGATAGGTAACCTTTAGCCCCAATGATCCAAAAATAGCTTAAATACATTAAATCGAAAAACATCGTCCAGAACACTTTTCCATGTCCTTCGATTTTCTTGATCGCGCTGTTAATGGTTGAAAATTGAAGCAATGCCCGTATAACTATAATACTTACAATTGCTGCAATTGGTTCCCATTTTTGCGTAATACTCATCAAAGCTATGGCTGAAACCCAAAAAAACAAATGACTAATTGCATAAAGCCCTATTTTAATTTTGTCAGCGGCTCTATAATGCTTTCCGGTCTGAAAGTGACGCTTTTTCTGAATGTAGTATTCTTTGAAGGTTTTTTTAGGAGTTGATATGGTAATGCTCTCAGGATGTATCACTACAGCCGTGTTGTTTCTTTTGGCGTATTTGTTGACAAAAAGGTCATCGTCTCCTCCAAGAATCTGCCACAGACCCTTGAATGCCTTTTTCTCCATAAAGAACCCTCGGCGGTAGGCCAAGTTTCGGCCAACTCCCATAAAGGGTGCCTTCCAGAGTGCAAAAGAAAAATATTGAATAGCCGTGAACCAAGTTTCATATTGGATCAAAGCATTGAGAAAGCCCTTTGCTTTTTCATAGCCTCCATAGCCCAGTGCAAAAATTTTATTTTCATTTCTGATGGGCTTTGTCATTTGTGAAATCCAATTTTCAGAGACTGGAATACAGTCTGCATCAGTAAGCAGCAATACATCATATTTGGCTACTTTGATACCTAAGGTCAATGCATATTTCTTAGGGGTAACATGGTCTGGGGTATAGTCTACTGTTACCGTTCTTAGTCCTGGGTATTGACTCATCAAGCCCTCCAATAGAAAACGGGTGTTGTCAAATGACCGGTCGTTGATCACCAGGATTTCAAATTTCGGATATTTTTGTTTGGACAGTTCAGGAATCAGTTTTTTAAGGTTTTCTTCCTCATTCCTAGCCGCAATGATGATACTAACTCCCTCTTGGTTGATATCTGTGTTGTTGGATTCTTTTCGATGATAAAAAAAGCTTAGCCTGCCGTAGATGAAGCAAAGGTAGATGGTTTGTATAGAAGTAGCGGCTCCAAAAATGAGCCACAGGATATTGATGATCATGTGTTGTTTGATTTCGAGGCAAAGATAAAATCAAAAACAGCAACTCTTTTAAGGATAAGCTTATATTTTTGTGCTGAATTTGATAACTAAATCATAACAAGGTCGTTTTACCTTGTTTGAAACTGATGATGAATGAAGTTTATTCTCGAAAATAAAGACGAAAAGAGCAAAGCGAGAGCGGGAGTGGTCAAAACAGACCATGGTGATATTCAGACTCCTATTTTTATGCCAGTAGGGACAGCGGGTTCGGTGAAGGCCGTTCATCAGAGAGAGCTCACTTACGATATCAAAGCGCAGATTATTTTGGGCAATACCTATCATCTTTACCTCAGGCCGGGTATTGATATTCTGGAAAAGGCAGGAGGGCTTCATAAATTCAATGGTTGGAACAAGCCAATTTTGACTGACAGTGGAGGTTATCAAGTTTTTTCCTTGGCTGGAACAAGAAAAATTACAGAAGAAGGCGTGCTTTTTAAATCACATATTGATGGCTCCAAGCACAAGTTTACCCCTGAAAATGTAATGGACATCCAAAGAAGCATCGGGGCAGATATTATTATGGCATTTGATGAGTGTACACCATATCCTTGTGAATTTGGTTATGCCAGGGAATCCATGGAAATGACACATCGATGGTTGAAGCGATGCATTGACAGGGTGGATAGCACAGAAGGTAAATATGGCTATGCACAAACCCTTTTTCCTATCGTGCAGGGAAGTGTATACAAAGACTTAAGAAAGCAGTCAGCCGAATTTGTAGCTTCCTGTGAAAGAGATGGCAATGCGATTGGCGGGCTCTCCGTGGGCGAGCCTGCGGAAATGATGTATGAGATGACTGAATTGGTGACGGATATTTTGCCAATTGACAAGCCTAGATACCTCATGGGAGTAGGTACACCAGCCAATATTTTAGAATGTATAGCCTTAGGGGTGGACATGTTTGATTGTGTTATGCCAACCAGAAATGCCAGAAATGGTATGCTGTTCACTTCAGAGGGCATCATGAATATGAGGAATGAAAAATGGAAAGATGATTTTTCACCGATTGATCCCAATATCAATAGTTATGTGAGTAATTTTTACTCCAAAGCCTACCTTAGGCATCTTACTATTAGTAAAGAAATCTTGGCAGCCCAGATCGCAAGTATTCATAATTTGAGTTTTTACCTTTGGTTGGTAGGTGAAGCGCGAGAGAAAATCAAAGCGGGAGAGTTTGCAGCTTGGAAAGATATGATGGTCGAAAAAGTAAGCAAAAGATTATAATGAAATTATTGGATACACTGATCATAAAGGATTTTCTCAAAACCTACTTTTTTGTGGTTTTGATGCTGATCATGATTGTCTTGGTGTTGGACTTTACCGAGAAGAATGATGAGTTTATCAGGAATAATGTGCCATCAGGGGAGATTGTAAAGTATATGTTCAACTATGGCCTGTATTTGAATAATCTGCTTACGCCTATTACGGTATTTATTTCGGTGATTTTTATTACTTCCCGAATGGCTGGACGAACGGAGATTATTGCTGTTTTGAGCAGCGGTGTTAGTTTTTTGAGAATGTTAAGGCCTTTTTTGGTTGGTGCTTCGATGATTGCTCTAGCCAGCTTTTTGCTCAACGGCTGGGTTTTGCCAAAGGCTACAGCAGGTGTTTATGAATTCAAGAGGGAATACTTGGAAGACGATAGTCAATATAATTATCAAAATCTCCATGTTAAGGTGGCTCCGGACGTTTACGCTTATATTTCCAGATATTATACCGGGCCCAAAACGGGTTATTCCTTTACCTTGGAGCACATTGAAGATGGGAAGTTGCTGTCAAAGCTGTCTGCTGACAGAATTGTGTGGGATACAGCGACTAACGCCTGGGAAGTGAGAAACTGGAAACTTAGGGTGTTGGAAGATATGGGAGAGGAGTATTCTGTTGGTGAGCGGATGGATACTGTATTGTCCATCACGCCCAATGACTTTGATTTGCCTCCGAATCACCATGAAACCCTAAATCTTCCAGAGTTAAGCAGACAAATTAAAGTATTGGAAGATCGTGGGGCAGATAATGTGAGTTTCTATAAAATTGAACGTTATGTACGTTTTATGTCGCCTTTTGCGGCTATTATCTTGACCTTTATTGGGGTGATTGTTTCTTCCAAAAAGACAAGAGGAGGGTCAGGTTTTAAAATTGCTCTGGGCTTTTTGTTGGCGTTTATATATATCATATTGTTTTTACTGTCCAGAACTTTTGCAGAAGCTGGTACTCCTTATCCGGTATTGGCAGTTTGGTTGCCCAATATTGTATTTGCAATAACAGGTTTGATCATGTATAAAACCGTTCCCCGTTAAACCCGATGCTAGGGTCAGTTTTCAAGGACTATTTGATGCTTCACCTCATTGTGTTGATTTGGGGTTTCACGGCTATTCTAGGTCTGCTAATCAGCATACCTGCAGTTGAAATTGTGTTTTACAGAACTCTTATCGCTACCCTGATATTGGGTGTGCTTTTTGTTTTAAAGGGGAGAAGAGTCATCATTCCTAAAAAAGAATTGGCCAAAGTTCTTGGGACAGGTGCATTAATAGGGCTCCATTGGATTTTGTTTTTTGGAGCGGCGAGAGTTTCCACCGCATCAGTTTGTTTGGCGGGAATGGCCACTTGTTCATTATGGACTGCGTTTATAGAACCTTGGGTTAACCATTCCAAAATTAAATGGTATGAGGTGATGCTGGGACTTGTTGTCTTAGTGGGGCTTTATGTAATCTTCAGGTTTGAAATTAAGTATTGGGAAGGGCTGGTGATGGCCGTGGGGTCAGCTTTCTTGGGAGCATGCTTTACAGTAAGCAATGGTCGGCTGACAAAAAAACATTCTCCCTATTTAATTACATTCTATGAAATGATGGGGGCGTGTATTTTTACTGCTTTGTTTATGCCGTTTTATGTAATGTTCTTTGCTGAAGACGGGCAAATACGACTAGGCTTAAGTAGTAATGATTGGTTTTGGTTGTTGTTATTAAGTGGCGTCTGTACAGTTTACGCCTTTTCAGTATCTGTAGAATTGATGAAAAGATTAACTGTTTTTGTGATTAACCTTACGGTTAACTTAGAGCCGGTTTATGGGATTGTTTTGGCGGTGTTGATTTTTGGAGAAAAGGAACAGATGACATCAGGTTTTTATCTAGGTACTTTGATTATACTTGTTTCTGTTTTTCTTTATCCGGTATTTAATTTCATATACAAAAGGAGGAAACAAAAGCAGCTATTGAGGATGCAGTAACTCCAAACTGCTTTCGAGGATATATAAACTTAATAAGTATGAAGTGCCTTTTTGAATTTGATTTTATACAGACTAGCTTAATTTCCTCCTTTTAATTTTGTTTACAGTGTTCCAAACTGTTTGAGAGGAATTCTTTGTCATCATGTTTATTGATTGTACCATGTTTAAGTGTTGCAGCTTTTTTTCCCAAACAAATGTCAGGAAACTGGTGGCTATTAAAAAGACAAAAACAAACATTAAAGCCTCCCAAACAGAGGCTATTTGAATGGTAGGGAAGATGATAAGGATCATGTTTCCAATCACAAAGTAAGAAAAAGTAGATGACCCCAGGAAATTGATATTATTACTTAGTTTCCCTTTTATTAATAAATTGGATAAATAAGAAAAAATAATGATAAGGCAAGTTATATTTAGTCCATAAAGGTAATATAAGATGTTGTTTTTAAATCGATAAGCCCTTGGGTCAACAATGTTTTCCACGTATTCAACAAAACCGATATTAAAAATTGTAATTGAGGTGGCGACGATTGAGCCGATCATAATAATTGCAATAATGGTTTTTGTTGAGGGTGTTGAAACTTTGTTCAACAGAAAATCAGCAAATAGCATTCCACAAACGATTAAGGTGATGCCATGAAATATAGATGGCCCCCAGTCCCTTCCTATGCCTAATAAAACTCCTCCTATAAAATTAAAGGGAGAAGAAAGTTCAACTGTTTTTGCTATAATAAAGTAGTCGATTGTCCAAATAGCTCCAACTAAACCTAGCAACCCCCAAAAACCTAATTTGTGTCTAAGCTTTAGGATAGGGATACATAAAAGAAGCCAGAAAAAATACATGACGAAAATGTTGGAGTATGAAGTTGATTTTAGTAATAGAGCACTTCCCATAAGTCCGGATATACTCTTTTTTCCTACTAAAAAGGTTACTATTGAAAGAAGAACAAATACTAAATAACAAAGGAATGACCTGTAAATAAGTTTAGAGAAAATGGCATTTCCTTTTGATTTATATCTGTTATAATAAATGAATTCAGCCATTATACCAAAAAGTATAATCAGCGATGGAGTAGCGGATCTCGTTATAAAACTGATACTGCTAATACCTTCTTGTCCAATTACTTCCTCTAAGTTAAGAGCTAGAATTGCATGTGAAATAAGAGCAAATGTAACGGTGAAGAACCTATATTTATCCAGATAGTCTATCCTGTTCATGTATTCAATAGTTATATAATAATTATATCAAAAAGTAAAATTATTCAGGGAGGGAGTATTGTTTCTATTGACTATTGAATCAAATATAAGGTTAAGATTTTTTGAATTCAAAATGCAGAAAAAATATTTTAAAATTCAATAAATTTAATATTTAAAGATATTTCAGATATTTAAATCTTACTACACAAAATATAACGTTTCATTTAAAATTTAAGTAAAAATTTAAATAATTATGTTTTTGGAGAATTTTAGTGCAAGACTTAGATAGTCAATAAGACCTGTTTATGAGGTGGTGTTTAACTTATGATCAGTTGAAATAAAAATGAATGATTTGGAAGCTTTGTGACTTTGTTTTCAGTCAATTATAATATTAAAAATGAATAAATAATTTTCCGTAGATATTTAAATGCCTCTTCTAAATAGTTATGTGTTAAGATTGAATATTGAACATTCTATAGCTCTCCCTCAAATCTAAAATACTCTTTTGGCCAACTACTTTGTTCAGGCTCATTATCAAATAAGCCAAATACCGTTGATCCAGATCCTGACATGGCGGCATAGAAAGCTCCTTGTTGATAAAGTTGGGCCTTAATTTCCGCAATTTCAGGATACTTGTTGAATATGCTGCTCTCAAAATCATTGACCAGTCTTTCTTTCCATAAGGAGCGATCAGCCAACGTTTCTTTTAATTCATATTGTGGGAGTTGAGGGTGCACTCCTTCATAGGCCTCTTTGGTGCCAATGTGGATTTGAGGATTAACTAAAGCAATCCAGCATCCATTGAGGTCAAGATTTACTTCTTCCAATAATTCACCTCTTCCTTTAGCGATTTTGGGTTTGTTTTCAATAAAAAATGGACAGTCACTGCCAAGTTCTGCCGCGTAATCTTCCAAAAACCAATCTTCAAGGTGAAGGTCAAATAGGTTATTCATCATAGATAATGCAAAAGCTGCATCAGCAGACCCACCACCTAGCCCGGCCCCCATCGGAATAGCTTTGTGTAAATGGATATCAATATTGGGAAGTTCATTGAAGTCTTTTCTGAGAAGTTTGAGTGCCTTTAAAATGAGGTTGTCTTTCTCTTTGCCAGGAATGGTCAGTCCAGTACCTGTGAATTTTGTCTTATTTGATAAGGTGATTTCAAGGGCGTCGCACAAAGGAACCGGAAACATACAGGTTTCGATTTCGTGATAGCCATCCTTTCTTTTTTCAATAATGGAAAGTCCTAAATTTATTTTTGCGTTTGGGAATTGTATCATAGAAATCATAAAAGAAGTATTGATGCAAAACTATTAAAATAGGCGTATTAATTTTGGTTCTTTTTAAGGATTCTTGTGTTAATGTTTGTTGGTTGTTTTAAAAAATGTCTAAAAAGTTGGTTTTAGTCATTGTTTAGCCTGTTTTTTTTAACAAAAATTTAAAAAAAAATAAAATCAGAAGAAAATTCTGAAATTTAGATAAATAATTTTTTTATGAAACATAAAAGAGGGTATTGCATAAAAAATCCACTAAAATCTCGTGTTGATTTCAGGATAGACAATAGTTTAATTTTTGATTCATTTTAAAAAAAGAAATAAAATATTGTAAGTGTCAAATTAGGGTTTTACTTTTGTTAAGCATTTAAAATTAAACAGAAAAGGATACCACTAAACACTTTAAAAGCATGTCAAGAATAGTCAGCGTCATTAACCTAGTTATTATTCTCATTTTCAATTGTAAATGAGGCGCTAGACTATTGTAGAACATCCATAAAGCAATAAAGTGCCTCATACCATGAGGCACTTTTTTTTATAAGGCGATAACAGAATTAGATATATAATGAGTGATTTAAAAAAATATAGTTGGGAAATAAGCGATAACCAGGAGCATCCGGCAGGGATGGCCATGCTTTACGCTACAGGATTGAGTGATGAAAAGATGAAACAGCCTTTTGTAGGGGTCGCTAGTTGTGGTTATGAAAGTAATCCATGTAACATGCACTTGAACAGTTTCGCCGAAGAAATCAAAGCTTCGACCAACAAGTCTGATTTAGCAGGATTTATATTCAATACCATCGGCATTTCCGATGGTATTTCTATGGGTACTGCAGGGATGAGTTATAGCCTTCCTTCAAGAGAAGTAATTGCTGATTCTGTCGAGTCATTTATTTTAGGACACTCATTTGATGGAGTGGTTACTATTCCTGGTTGTGACAAGAATATGCCGGGTGTTGTGATGGGAATGTTAAGGGTGAATCGTCCAAGCATCATGGTTTTTGGTGGCACTATTCGCTCTGGACATTACAAAGGAGAAAAATTGAATATTGTTTCTGCATTTGAGGCATATGGCAAAAAGATCAACGGCCAGATATCGGATGAGGATTATATGGGTGTGATCAAAAATGCATGTCCTGGTGCAGGGGCGTGTGGTGGTATGTATACAGCTAATACCATGTCCTCAGCTATTGAGGCCATGGGGCTTTCACTGCCATTTAGTTCTTCTTACCCTGCGACTTCTAAAGAGAAGCGTGAGGAATGTAAGAACATGGGGAAATATATCAAGCAGCTCTTGGCTCTAGATATAAAGCCAAAGGATATTGTAACCAAGAAGAGTATAGAGAATGCTGTGAGGGTAACTGTAGCTCTTGGGGGAAGTACCAATGCCGCCTTACACATATTGGCCATTGCTAAAACTGCTGGTGTAGATTTTACTTTGGAAGATTTTAAGCAAATTAATGCTGAAACACCAGTTTTGGGTGATTTTAAGCCAAGTGGTAAGTTTATGATGGAAGACCTTTACGATATGGGGGGGCTGCCTGCCTTCTTGAAGTACTTCTTGAATGAAGGGTTACTTCATGGAGATTGCATGACTGTTACTGGTAAAACAATGGCAGAAAACTTAGAAGGTATCGAGCCAGTGAAGACATCCAAAGAGAGTGTGATCCATCCATTAGATAATCCAATCAAGGAAACAGGACACTTGTGTGTGCTTCATGGAAACCTTGCACCAGAAGGGGCGGTTGCCAAAATTTCTGGTAAAGAAGGTAAATCATTTACAGGCACAGCCAGGGTGTTCAACAGTGAAGTTGAGGCCAATGAGGCTATGAAAAATAAGAAAGTGCAGAAGGGGGATGTTGTAGTTATTCGTTTTGTTGGGCCAAAAGGTGGGCCAGGGATGCCAGAAATGTTAAAACCCACAGCCATTATCATTGGTGCTGGACTTGGTTCAGATGTGGCTTTGATTACAGATGGTAGGTTTTCCGGCGGTACACATGGTTTTGTAGTCGGGCACGTCACTCCTGAGGCATATATGGGAGGACCTATTGGTTTGATCCAGGATGGAGATACGATCACTATTGATGCAGAGACTTTAGAACTTAACGTGGACGTAAGTGATGAAGTGTTTGCCGAAAGAAAGAAAAGCTGGAAGAATAAGGATTTAAGCCATCTTCAAGGTACTTTAAAGAAATACAGTCAATTGGTGTCTACTGCTTCAGAGGGTTGTGTTACAGACAAGGGGTAAGGCAATAGACCACCAAATAGAAGGAAGAAGAACCTCAAATATAATTTAATTACACATGAAAGATTCGAGAATCAGAGGAGCTGAGATCGTAATCAAATCTTTGGTAGCTGAAAATTCCGAATATATTTTCGGTTATCCAGGAGGTGCCATCATGCCAGTTTATGATGCACTCTATGATTACGCGGACCAAATCAAGCATGTACTGACAAGACATGAACAGGGAGCAATCCATGCAGCGCAAGGTTATGCGCGAGTCTCTGGAAAAGTCGGAGTCTGTATGGCTACTTCAGGGCCAGGCGCTACTAACCTGATCACAGGGATAGCAGATGCCATGATTGATAGTACTCCTCTGGTCTGCATTACGGGACAAGTGGCTTCGCCTTTGCTGGGAACGGATGCATTTCAGGAAACTGACGTGGTGGGTTTTTCCATGCCAGGAACTAAATGGAACATCCAAGTAAGAAGGGTAGAAGACATAGCACCGGCTATAGCCAAAGGTTTTCATATTGCTAGATCAGGGAGACCGGGGCCTGTATTGATAGATATTACCAAGGATGCTCAAAATGCCTTAGGAGAGTTTAATTATGTGCCTTGTCTGGGGATCAGGTCTTATCGTCCTTATCCAAAGGTCAATGAAAATAGCGTTGCGAAAGCAGCAGAAATAATCAACCAAGCTAAAAGACCCTATGTGCTCTATGGCCAAGGGGTAGTAATAGGTAAAGCAGAAGAAGAGCTCAAAGCATTCTTAGACAAAAGTGGTATTCCTGCAGCTTGTACCTTATTAGGATCGGGAGCTTTGGATGAAGATCATCCACAGTATGTAGGGAAATTGGGGATGCATGGTAACTATGCCCCAAATATGCTGACCAACAAATGTGATGTCTTGATTGCAATAGGAATGCGTTTTGATGATCGGGTAACCGGAGACCTGAAACGTTATGCCAAACAAGCTAAGGTGATTCACTTGGAGCTAGACAATGCGGAGATTAACAAGAATGTAAAGTGCGAAGTGTCTATACTTGGCGATTGCAAGGAAAGTTTACCTTTGCTGACTGAAAAACTGAAAGAGAAGTCTCATCAGGACTGGTTGGGTGAGTTTAGAAAGTTGGAAGAGAAAGAGAAAAGTGCGGTAGTTTCCCTGGACTTATTGCCTACTAAAACTGGCCTGACTATGGGTGAGGTAATCCGCTATGTGAACGATTTCAAAAAGGATGATGCCATTTTGGTAACTGACGTTGGACAGCATCAAATGATAGCATGGAGATACTTTAAGTATAAAACTACTAGAACTCAGGTGACTTCCGGAGGTTTGGGAACGATGGGCTTTAGTTTGCCTGCTGCATTGGGGGCACAATTGGCTGATCTAAATCGCCAAGTGATTTGTGTAGTCGGTGATGGAGGTATACAGATGACTATTCAGGAATTTGGTACCATTATGCAAACTCAAAGTCCTGTAAAGATTGTTTTGTTGAACAACAATTTCTTAGGTATGGTAAGACAATGGCAGCAGTTGTTCTTTGATAAGCGCTATTCGTTTACAGAACTTGATAATCCTGATTTCGTCAAGATTGCCGAAGCTTACAATATGAAAGCTTCTAAGGTAACGGAAAGGGATAATCTTAGAGATACTGTAGCAGAAATGATGGTGCATGACGGTCCTTATTTTCTTGAGGTAGTCGTAGAAAAAGAGGACAATGTGTTCCCTATGATTCCTACAGGATGTTCAGTAGAAGAAGTGAGATTAAGCTAAGCCACATTTTATGAATCGTTATACAATATCCCTTTTTACGGAAAACTTCATAGGTATTCTTAATCGAGTAACTTTGATTTTTACGAGAAGAGGTGTGAATATAGATGCCCTTACTGCTTCTGAAAGTAAGGAAGATGGTGTGCACAGGATCACCATAGAAGTGACCACGACTGAAGAGCAGGTCATTCAGATTGTAAAGCAAACTGAAAAAATAATTGACGTCATCAAGTCCTTTTATTATAAGGACGACGAGGTCGTTTACCAAGAGATTGCACTTTACAAAATTCCTATCAGCAGTCTTGATCCGGGCTTGGAAAAAGTCATTAGGCAATACAATGCAAGGATCATTTCAGCAGAGAAAGAGTTTGTAGTGATCGAAATGACAGGCCACAAAGAAGACACTAAAGCGCTGCTGGAAATTTTGAAGGATTTCAGTATCCTTGAATTTGCCAGATCAGGCAGAGTGGCGGTGGCCAAACCAATGGGAACAATTGAACAATACTTAAATAATTAAAATTAGAAACAATGAAACTGAAATTCGGAACAGTTGAAGAAGATGTAGTAACAAGAGAAGAATTTCCTCTTGAGAAAGCCAGAGAAGTACTTAAAGACGAAGTGATTGCTGTATTGGGCTATGGTGTACAAGGTCCAGGTCAAGCACTTAACTTGAAAGATAATGGTTTTAATGTAATCGTTGGTCAGCGTAAAGGTTCCAAAACTTGGGACAAAGCAGTAGCTGACGGTTGGGTACCTGGTGAGACGCTTTTTGAATTGGAAGAAGCCTGTGAAAAAGGTACTATCCTTCAGTTCTTGCTTTCTGATGCAGGTCAGATCGCCCTTTGGCCAACTGTAAAGAAGCACCTTTCTCCAGGGAAGGCTCTGTATTTCTCTCACGGTTTCGGCGTGACTTACAATGACCAAACTGGCATCATTCCTCCAAAGGATGTTGATGTGATTTTGGTAGCCCCTAAGGGGTCTGGTACTTCTTTAAGAAGAATGTTCGTAGAAGGTAGAGGTTTGAACTCTTCTTTCGCGATCTACCAAGATGCTACTGGTAAAGCTAGAGAAAGAGTGATTGCTTTAGGTATCGGAGTAGGTTCTGGTTACTTATTTGAAACTGATTTCTACAGAGAAGTGACTTCTGACTTAACTGGTGAGAGAGGTACCTTGATGGGAGCTATCCAAGGAATCTTTGCAGCTCAGTACGAAGTATTGAGAGAAAACGGTCACTCTCCTTCTGAGGCTTTCAACGAGACTGTTGAAGAATTGACTCAGAGTTTGATGCCATTGGTTGCTGAGAACGGTATGGACTGGATGTATGCTAACTGTTCTACTACTGCACAAAGAGGTGCTTTGGATTGGTGGAAGCCGTTCAGAGATGCGTCTAAACCAGTATTCGAAGATCTTTACAAAAGCGTTAAAGATGGTAAGGAAGCTGCTAAATCTATCGAGTCTAACAGTAAGTCTGACTACAGAGTGAAGCTGGAAGAAGAGTTGAAGGAGCTGAGAGAGTCTGAAATGTGGCAAGCTGGTGCTACTGTTCGTAAACTGAGACCAGAGAACAATTAATATTACTTTAAAGGAAAGTCTCTGGAATAAAATGAACGATATGATTGTTTAAAAGTTAAATAGAGACTTTCCCTAATTCCGATTAAAAATCGGGACGGGAGGAATAGGAGAAAGAGATCACTCTGGTTCCTATTCCTTCTGAAGTTTAAGATGATTGATAACAGAAGCGATGGAAAAGAAAACATTATTTGACAAAGTATGGGACGCTCACGTAGTGAAGTCAGTCCCTGATGGACCTGATGTGTTTTTCATAGATAAACACTTTATCCATGAAGTAACCAGCCCGGTCGCCTTCCTTAACCTAGAAAAAAGAGGCAACAAAGTTCTCTTCCCCGAGAGAACGGTAGCCACCCCTGATCACAACGTTCCCACCATCGATCAGGACAAGACTATCAAAGATAAACTTTCTCGCATGCAGGTAGAAAAGCTGCGTGAAAACTGTAAGAAATACGGCATTGAATTACACGATCTGGGTACAGATCATCACGGTATTGTTCACGTAATTGGACCGGAATTGGGTATCACCCAGCCTGGTATGACCATTGTATGTGGAGATAGCCACACTTCTACACACGGTGCATTTGGAGCGATTGCTTTCGGTATCGGTACTTCCGAAGTTGAAATGGTATTTGCATCACAGTGTATCATGCAGTCCAAGCCTAAGCGTATGAGAATTACTGTGGATGGCGAGCTGCACAAAGGTGTTACTTCCAAAGACATCATTCTTTATATCATCTCTAAAATCTCTGCCAGTGGTGGTACTGGTTACTTCATTGAATATGCCGGTTCGGCTATTCAAAGCTTAAGCATGGAGGCAAGGATGACCATCTGTAATATGAGTATTGAAATGGGTGCTCGTGGAGGTTTGATTGCTCCTGATGAAACGACATTTAATTACCTTAAAGGAAAAGAGCATGCTCCCAAAGGTGAAGATTGGGACAAAGCTTTAGCTTACTGGAAGACGCTCAAAACCGATGAAGGTGCTGAGTTTGATATTGAGTATGCATATGATGCTGCTGATATTGAACCAATGATTACCTATGGCACCAATCCTGGTATGGGGATCAAGATCAAGGACAATATCCCTACTACTGAAGGTATGGAAGGTAGCAATAAGAAATCCTATATCAAATCACTTGATTATATGGGATTTGCACCAGGAGAGCCAATCAAAGGAAAGAAAATTGATTATGTTTTCGTTGGTAGCTGTACTAACGGAAGAATTGAAGATATCCGCGCTGTAGCTGAGTTTGTGAAAGGCAAAAAGAAGGCGGATAATATTACGGCTTGGATAGTTCCTGGTTCTAGAGAGGTGGAAAAGCAGGCCATCGCAGAAGGTCTAGTAGACGTTTTGGAAGAAGCTGGGTTTAAACTAAGACAGCCGGGTTGTTCTGCTTGTCTGGCCATGAATGATGATAAGATTCCAGCTGGAAAGTATGCAGTATCTACTTCCAATAGGAACTTCGAAGGTCGTCAAGGGCCTGGAGCAAGAACCCTTTTGGCTTCTCCTTTGACTGTGGCAGCAGTAGCCATTACTGGTGAAGTAACCGATCCACGCGAAGTATAATCATCTAAAATCGATCAAAAATGGCTTACGATAAGTTTAATATATTAAAAAGCACCGTGGTTCCTTTGCCAACAGAAAATGTGGACACGGATCAGATAATTCCAGCTAGATTCTTAAAGGCAACAGAAAGAGAAGGTTTTGGAGATAATCTTTTCAGGGATTGGAGATATGATAGTGAAGGAAATCCTAAGGCGGATTTCGTGCTTAATGACGCTACTTACTCTGGTAAGGTGTTGGTGGCAGGAAAGAACTTCGGTTCAGGATCAAGTAGGGAGCATGCTGCTTGGGCCATCTATGACTATGGCTTCAGATGTGTGGTTTCTAGCTTCTTTGCGGATATCTTCAAAAATAACTCTCTGAACATTGGAATACTACCTGTAACGGTGACTCCTGAATTTTTGGATGAAATCTTTGCCGAAGTAGAGAAAGATCCGAGCACGGAAGTAGAAGTGGATATCAGTACACAGACCATCACGTTGTTGAGCACTGGTAGATCAGAATCGTTTGATATCAATTCCTACAAAAAGGAAAATATGAAAAATGGTTTTGATGATATCGATTATCTATTGAACATCAAAGAAGATATCGTTGCTTTTGAAGCAAGCAAATAATAACTAAAGAGACATGCGTCTTCATAAGAAAATAGAAATCATGGATACCACACTGAGGGATGGTGAACAGACCTCAGGTGTATCCTTTTTGCCTTCTGAAAAGCTTCAGATAGCCAAGCTGCTATTGGAGGAATTGAAGGTAGACAGGATAGAGGTAGCATCTGCCAGGGTTTCTGAGGGGGAGCTGGAAGGGGTGAAGAAAATCACGCATTGGGCTTCTGAAAAAGGATACTTGGATAGGGTGGAGGTTTTGGGCTTTGTGGACACGCCCGCCTCAGTGGACTGGTTGGTTTTGTCGGGAGCTAAAGTATTGAACCTTCTGACCAAAGGGTCACTCAATCACCTTACCTACCAACTAAAGAAAACTCCTGAGCAGCACTTTGCTGATATTGCCAAATGCATTGAATGTGCTACATCAAAAGGAATAGCGGTAAATGTGTACTTGGAAGATTGGAGTAGTGGGATGCGTAAGTCCAAGGATTACACCATAAGTTTAATTGACTTTTTGGTGAGTCAAGAGGTGAAGCGAATTATGCTTCCTGATACTTTAGGACTTCTAAAGCCTGAAGAAGTAAGGACTTTTGTGAAGGAGGTTACCAGTAAATATCCAGATATCCATTTTGACTTTCATGCGCACAATGATTACGATCTCTCTGTAGCCAATGTATTGGAAGCTGTAAATCATGGGATTTCCGGAATTCACAGTACCATCAATGGCTTGGGCGAACGAGCTGGAAATGCACCCTTGGAGAGTATCGTAGCCAGTATCACGGATTTCACAGATTTTAAGTTGAATGTTCAGGAGAACAAAATCTATCGGATCAGCAAGTTGGTAGAGCAGTTTTCTGGACTTCATATACCCTCAAACAAACCAGTAGTCGGTGAGAATGTCTTTACCCAAACAGCAGGAATTCATGCTGATGGAGACAACAAGAAAAACCTTTACTACAATGATTTGCTTCCAGAACGTTTCGGAAGAACAAGGAAGTATGCATTAGGGAAAACATCAGGTAAAGCCAATATTCTAAAAAATCTGATGGAGCTAGGGATTTCCCTAGAGCCTGAGGAGCTTAGCAAAGTGACCCAAAAGATCATTGAATTAGGCGATCGCAAAGAAAGGGTTACAACGGAGGATTTGCCTTATATCATTTCGGATGTTTTACAGAACAACAGTATCAAAAAAGATATCCTCATTGAAGGATATCATATGACCCATTCCAAAGGACTTAAGCCAACGGTGCAATTAAGGCTAAAGGTGAAAGACCAATTTTATGAAGCACATGCTTCAGGAAATGGGCAGTTTGATTCTTTTATGCTGGCATTGCATAAAATATACAAGTCACTCAATAAAACTTTGCCCAAGTTGACGGATTTTAGTGTAAGTATTCCTCCTGGAGGAAAAACAGATGCTTTTGTAGAAACTGTAATCACTTGGGACTATGGAAGGATTATCAAGACCAAAGGTCTTGATAGTGACCAGACTGTGGCGGCAATGATGGCCACGGAAAAAATGCTAAACATCATTGAACAAATGAATATCGGAAAAACAGAAAATACGAACTTATATGGAAATGAATTTAGCGCTACTGCCAGGTGATGGCATTGGCCCTGAAGTAATCGATCAGGCTGTGAAAGTGGTCAAAGCCGTAGGAAAGAAATTTGGCCATACCATAACTTTTAAAGAAGCCATTGTGGGAGCGGCAGCTATTGATGCTACTGGTAACCCATACCCAGATGAAACACATGAAGTTTGTGTGCAATCTGATGCAGTTCTTTTTGGAGCAATAGGTGACCCAAAGTATGATAATGACCCCAAGGCTAAAGTTAGACCTGAGCAGGGTTTATTGGCTATGAGAAAGAAATTGGGGCTGTTCTCTAACGTTCGACCTACTTTTACTTTTCCTTCATTGATCCATAAATCTCCTTTAAAGAAGGACCGTATTGAAGGTACTGATTTTGTGTTTTTGAGAGAGCTCACAGGAGGTATTTATTTTGGTGAGCCAAGAGGTAGAAATGAGCAAGGTACCAAGGCTTTTGATACCAATGTTTACACCAAAGAAGAGATCACTCGACTAGCAAGAATGGGCTTTGAATTTGCTCAGAAAAGAAGAAAGTTGCTTACCTGTGTGGATAAAGCCAACGTTTTGGCTACTTCCAGACTTTGGAGAGAAACAGTGCAGGAATTGGAACCAGAGTATCCAGATGTAAAAGTAGAGTATGAATTTGTGGATGCAGTAGCGATGAGGTTGATCCAATGGCCTAAGGCTTATGATGTGTTGATCACCGAAAACTTGTTCGGTGATATTTTGACAGATGAGGCCAGTGTTATCTCGGGCTCTATGGGATTGATGCCTTCTGCCTCATTAGGTACAGATGTCAAATTGTTTGAACCGATTCATGGTTCTTACCCTCAAGCGGCCGGCAAAGATATCGCCAATCCATTGGCAACTGTGCTTTCTGCTGCGATGATGTTCGAATATGCTTTTGATTTGAAAGAAGAAGCAAAAGCCATTTCTGATGCAGTTAACCTTTCTTTAGCTGAAGGAATAGTGACAGAGGACATTGCAGAAGGAGAGAAGGCGTATAAAACGTCAGAAGTTGGTGACTGGTTGGCAGAACAGATTTTAAAATAACGATTTTGCCATTGATATGATTAGTTGAAGACGGAGTCCAAATGGACTCCGTTTTTTGTTTTAGCCTTGTGGTTACAATATAGCAGATTCCAGATCTTATGAATTGAGCAATGGGTCATTTACTGTCAATTTTAAAAGTTTGAACTCAGGAGTCTTTTTGTTTTACAATAGATGGTTGTAATATTGAACATATGGACTGAAAAGCTTCAAAAATGGAAAGAAAAGTAATTCTCTATATCGCTTGAGCGTGGACGGCTTTATTGCCAAGGATGAGGATGATATTGACTTTTTGTCAAAGGTTGAGGTGCCTGGAGAGGATTATGGGTGCGAAGACTTTCAGGGAAATGTTGACACGCTTATTTGGGGAAGAAAGACTTATGACAAATTACTTTCTTTTGGAATCCCATTTCCTCATAAGAATAAGAAGTGTTATGTTTTGTACAAGACGGTTTCCGGAAAAAATGAAGATCTTGAATTTTATGGAGGGAGTTTAACTGAATTGGTTACAACTCTGAAAGGAAAAGAAGGAAAGCATACTTGTTGTGATGGAGGGTGAGAAGTGGTATTCAGCCTATTAAAGAAAAAATTGATAGATAAAATGGTGGTCTCTGTTATTCCTTATCTAGTGGAAAATGGAGTGAGGCTCTTTAAAGATGGTAGACCAGAGCAAGGTATTAAATTAATCAAAAGCATAGCATACCCTTCTGGATTGATACAGCTATGGTATGATATGAAATGAAAAAAGCCCCCTGGGGAGCTTTTTTATTATTTTTGATCGACAAGTTTTTCCATAATCTCCTCGGAGATACCGGTGCACGAATAACCTCCATCATGATAAAGGTTTTGCATGGTGACCATTCTGGTATAGTCAGAGAACATCGTTACAATATATTCTGCACAAGCTTCAGCAGAAGCGTTTCCTAGTGGAGACAATGACTCGGCGAAATTGAAGAAAGAACTGAATCCTCCAATGCCAGATCCTGCAGTGGTCACAGTAGGAGATTGGGAGATTGTATTGACCCTTACTTTTTTGTTTTTACCAAATCTGTATCCAAAACCTCTGGCAATACTCTCCAAAAGTGCTTTGGCATCGGCCATATCCGTATAGAAAGGGTAAACTCTTTGTGCTGCGATATATGAAAGCCCAACGATAGAACCCCATTCGTTCATGATGTCCATCTTTTCGGCTACCTGCATCATTTTGTGGAAAGATAATGCTGAAATATCATAGGATTTCATGGCCCAATCATAGTTAAGGTCACCATATTCCCTTCCTTTTCGGATGTTTGGGGACATTCCGATAGAGTGAAGAAGGAAGTCGAAGTTATCACCAAGATATTCTTTGGCTTCCGAATAAAGTTTTTCGATATCTTCTACCGAAGTGGCATCAGCTGGGATTACGATAGTGTCACATTCCTTTGCCAGTTCGTTGATGGCGCCCATTCTCATAGCGATTGGGGCATTGGTAAGGACAAATTTAGCTCCCTGCTCTTTTGCCTTAAGAGCGGTTTTCCAGGCTATGGAATTTTCATCCAAAGCGCCTGTAATAATTCCTTTTTTTCCTTTCAGTAGATTCTCAGGCATGATATGTTTTTTAATTGATTTCGCTTATTAGTCCGTAAAAATAAATAAAATTTTACCCAAACAGATGAGATTGTATTGATAAATCTGTTTTTGACATCTCTAATGTGTTGTGATACAGTGATATCACTTTAATAAATCCATGGCGCTTTTTAGGGCACTTTCTGACGGATTGGCTCCCGCAATCATTTTTGCAATTTCCAAAACCCGTTCTTCATCGTCCAAAGTTTTGATTTTACTGATCGTTTTATGGGCACTGTTATCTTTAAAGACAAAATAATGTTTGTCTCCTTTGGCTGCTACTTGCGGTAAATGACTAATGCAGATAACTTGATGCTCTTGAGCAATTTGCTGCATCATCAAGACCATTTGTAAAGCGACTTCTCCAGAAATGCCTGTGTCGATTTCATCAAAAATCAAGGTTGGAAGGGCAACTTTATCTGCCATAATATATTTGATGGCAAACATCAATCTGGAGAATTCTCCACCGGAAGCCACCTGCTTGATGGGCTGAGGCTTAATGCCTTTATTGGCAGAGAATAAGATTTCAATGTGATCAATGCCGCTAGGGTTTGGCTCGGAAATATGATGGGAAATGTCAAGCTTGGCATTTTCCATTCCGAGTTGGGCCAATAGGCTTGTGATTTGTCCTGAAAAATCATTAAAGCTTTTTTGACGTTTCTGAGAAAGTTTCTCTGCGGCAATAGTCAGTTCATTCCAAGCCTTTTCTGTGACTTTTTGTAAGCCTTCCAACTCCTCATCAAGGTTGTCTATTTGGAACGCTTTGTCTGCCAATTCTTTTTCAAGATCGATTAGCTCCTCCACGGTCTGCAGACCATGCTTTTTTTGCAATTGATAAATTTTACTTAGTCTTTCTCGGATTTCTGCCAGCTTATCAAAATCCACTTCTATTTTGCTGTCTTCATCCTCCAATGAAGCAGCGATGTCATCAACTTCAATACAAATACTATTAAATCTTTCTTTTAATTCATCAAAACGATGGCTGTACTTACTTAGGTTTTGAATGACTTGATTGACTTGCATGAGCACATTGGCTGCACCCAACTCTTCACCATTTAATAATTGAAGGCTTTCATTGATTTTTGATTTGATGTCTTCGGCATTGTCAAGAATTTCTTGTTCATTCTCAAGTTCTTCTTGTTCACCTTTTTGAAGCTGTAGAGTTGAAAGTTCTTCTAATTGGAACTGATTGAAGTCAGCTTCTTTTCTGAGTTCAGCGGCTTCATGAGAAAGCTTTTCAAACGCCTTTTTCGCTTTTTTATAGGTTTTGTAAGCATCGCTATACTTTGCTTTTTCTGTTTTTGTCTGGGCAAAAGCATCAATTAAGCTCAGTTGATATTCACCTGCTCCCAACATGAGATTATCATGCTGAGAGTGGATGTCCATAAGCGCTTTACCCAATGTCTTTAGAATTTCCAGTCTAACGGGCGTGTCATTGACAAATGCCCGGCTCTTTCCTGAAGGAGCGATTTCCCTTCTGATAATACATGGAGTTTCGAAATCAAGGTCTTCCTCTTCAAAAAAAGTCTCTAATCCATAGTTTCCAATCTCAAAGACACCTTCAATGATACATTTTTTGGAATTATCAAATAATGCTTTCGTATCTGCCCTATTTCCTAAAAGCAGTCCAAGAGCACCTAGCATGATGGATTTACCAGCTCCTGTTTCGCCCGTAATCATATTCAGCGCAGAAGAGGGCGCCATTTCCAAAGTTTCTATTAAAGCATAATTAGAGATGCTCAGGTTCTTTAGCATACAGTAAAATCGGTTTTCTTTGATTTGGGGTAAAAGTAATCAAAAACCAGCTATCCTTTTAGGATGTCATTGTATTTTCTGGCATTGTTAGGGTCTACTTTTAGTAGAATGCTCACCGCCTGTTCTTTGATCTCATCGGGAGCATTTTTAAGAATTTTGCTGATCTCATCAGATTTAGCATCCATAAAGGTAATGGTCAGGATACTGTTAGGTTGGGTTCTGTTTACCTCTTCCAGTTTTTTCAATGCTTCCAGGATGTTCTGATAGGCTTCCGCTGGCTTTTTGGTAAGTTGATCCATTCCTAAACGGTGCATCAGGTAGTAAGCGTCCCTAACAGGTCTGGTTACTTGGGCGCTGTAGAGCTCGTCGATCAACCAATAACGGTTTCTTTTATTACTTGGGTTTTGCTCCCAGCCCGGGCGGGAAGATTGCTGCGCATTGGAAACGATATTATTGGCAATTTCAAAATAAGGCTCACCTCCTTCTGGAGCAAAAGTGTCGTAATCAATGCCAATGACTATATAGGCATAATAGGCAAGCAAGGAAGTGATTTCACTTAAATGAGAATATCTGTTAAATTCCATTGGTTGGGACTCCAAAAACTCGAAGCTCCAATTTCGATCCACAAAATTAAAGGCCAAGCTTTCATAGCTGGATCCATAGACTGGCCTTACGGCTTGGATCTGAACAGTTGCTTCAAAGAAACCGACCTGGGGCATATCATTGATCGTTACCAGCATGTTCCCTTTGATTCTTTCTTCAGGATCAAATTGGTCATTGGTCCAGCTTCTTCCATTGAGGAATTGCTCGAAGGAGTTTTTCATCTGGTCAAAGATGTCTTTATTCTGGGTTCTCGCCCGGTCACTGTTGATCGTTACGGTAAAGTTGAGTTCTTGTGCACTTACTTTTGAAGTAAGGATAATGAAAAAGAATAAAGATAATTTGAATCTCATAGGTACTTGGTATTGCTTTAAAGTTAAAAAATAAACTTGGAATCAAATTTTCTTAAGCAATTGTTTTTTTAGGGTGTCAACTATCAGTTTAGCGATGTCGGTTTTGGGTAAGAGGACAGACACAACCTTCTCTCCCGTTCTGAGGTAAATGGTTATCTTATTTGTATCATGCTTAAAGCCCGATCCACGGTCTCTCATAGAATTGAGCACGATCATGTCAAGGTTCTTCTTCCTTAATTTGGCTAGAGCATTCTCCTCTTCTTGTTGTGTCTCCAATGCAAACCCAACATGGGTTTGGTTCGAAGCTTTTCGTTCTCCCAAGCTAGCGGCAATGTCCACATTCTTCTTTAGAGTGATGGTCATTCTTTCGTCTGACTTTTTAATCTTTTCACTAGCAGGTTCCATAGGAGCATAGTCTGCTACTGCTGCGGCAAAGATACAGATATCGTTTACTTCATGATGTGACAGTGACTCACCGAACATTTCCTGAGCACTAGTGACAGGTATGGTGCGGATATTAGGGTGGTTTACTTTAGACTGGCTTGGTCCAAGGATCAAGGTAATGGAAGCTCCCCTTTTGGCGAGGTTTTCTGCCAAGGCAATGCCCATTTTTCCACTGGAATGATTTCCAATAAACCTCACAGGGTCTATGGCTTCTTGTGTTGGTCCTGCAGTAATCAAAACTTTTTTACCGGTAAAATCATTTTGATTAGTGCCGAAATGCTTTCTGACGTAATCAAGGATGTTTTCTGGCTCCATCATTCTGCCTTGTCCGCTTAAGCCACTAGCAAGCTCACCACTTTCAGCTTCTAATATGACATTGCCATATTCTTGAACTTTAGTTAAATTGATCTTAACGGAAGGATGTTGGTACATGTCCAAGTCCATTGCTGGAGCTAACATGACAGGGCAGCGGGCAGAAAGATAAGTGGCAGTGAGCAAATTATCTGAGTTGCCATTGGCAAGTTTAGATAAGGAGCTGGCGCTTAAAGGAGCAATTAGAAAAAGATCAGCCCACAGTCCTAGTTCTACATGATTATTCCATTCACCGGTTTCGTTTTTGTGAAACTGATGATAGACAGGTCTCTTGGAAAGTGTCGAAAGTGTAAGGGGGGTAATAAAACCAAGAGCTGAAGTGCTCATTATAATTTGCACTTCAGCTCCTTCTTTGACCAATAATCTGGTCAAGTGAGCTGCTTTATAGGCGGCAATGCTACCTGTTACGCCAAGTAATATTCTCTTGCCTTGCAGCTCCATAGTTTGATTTTAAAGTTCTTCTTCGCTGTTTTCCTCTGGGCGACGGAAATGTACTTTTCCTTCAATGAATTCCTCCATAGCCAAAGTAGATGGCTTAGGCATTCTTTCATAGAATTTAGAAATTTCGATTTGCTCTTTGTTCTCAAATACTTCTTCCAAGTTGTCTACAGTGGAAGCGAATTCAGAAAGTTTGTTGTTTAATTCTTCTTTTGTGTCCAAAGAAATCTGTTTGGCTCTTTGAGAAACAACATGAAGAGACTCATACAAGTTACCTGAGATTTCAGCGACCTTGTCAAGGTCTCTTGTGATGATTGAAGGATTAACTGCCATATTGATATTGATTTATTTGCTTTGGAATTGATTAATTGGTGCCTTCCGGAGTTGCTGTTGGTGTTACTGATTGCTCAGTTTCTTTTTCTTCTGCTTCTCTTTTGGCTTTTGAAGCCTGTTCTAACTTCCTGATTTCATCGTACTGCTTTTTCAGACTTTGGTGCTCAGAAAGCTCCGATTTAGTTTTTTCAACAAGCGTATTGACTTCATTATTATAAAGACTCTTTGGGAATTTTCTTTTGAAGTTGTCACCGAATTCAAGTGCTTGGTTTAGGCGTTCTTCTTTTTTGGTGAAAATACTTCTTTCTGCATAGGCACTGCTTACTTCGACAAGTTTGTAAGCCAATTCTTCATTGTGCTCACTGTTAGGATAGGTCTTGGCAAAGTTTTGGAAGTTGACAATGCATGCAAGGTAGAATTGGCCAGGGAAAAGCCCTTCTGTCAATCGGTAATACATTTGGGCTTCCTCGTATGCTTTTTTCTCAAATCTTTCCTGTAAATCATTGATCATGGTCATAGCCCTTTCATAGGAGTCCGACTGCGGGAATCGATTGATAAATTGCTGGATGGCCGCTACTGCTTCTCTACTACTTTTTTGATCCAGATTGTAGTCTGGAGCGTCCATGTAAAGGGAATAAGCATGCATGAAAAGGGCTTCCTCTGCCATTGGACTACGGCTATAGCTTTCAAAGAAAGTGTTGAAATAGCTTGCCGCTTCAATGTATCTTTTCAACCTAAAATGAGCATAGGCATAATTGAACTGTGCCAATTCTGACTTTTCACTTCCCCTAATAACCGGCAAAACCTTATCATAGAGAATAATGGCTTTGTTATATTCTCCTTCCTGGTAATATTCGTTCGCGGCGGTATATAGTTCGTCCCAGTTGGTGCTTTTTTCAAGTTTATAGAACCTGCCACAGGCACCAAGTGCGATAACCACTACTAGAAGTAATGTATGCTTAATTGTCTTCTTCATCATTTTCAATCTGCAAATATAAGGGAATTTGATTCTGTATCAAAGTTACTTTAAGGGTATGTGAGGGAGCTTATTTTTTGACAACGAGCTTTTTGGTAACAATATTTTTACCATCAACTATTAAAGTATAAAAATAAACCCCGGGATTAAAGTCACTCACATTAATAAGGAGTGTTTTCTGCTGAGGGGAAAGGGTGAGCTCTTCAATAGGGTTTCCAATAAAGCTATTGATGAGCAATTTGATCTTTGCATCAGGATTTTTAATTTGATAATCTATTTGAGCAATTTTATTACTTGGGTTGGGGTAAACACTGCCAAATGAAATGTCTTTATGATTGACTTCTTCTTCATCTTGCGGTGCGAATATTTCGTAAACCCCTTCAATAATGAATACATCTCTTAAGTTTTCTACATTAGAGAAATGTAAATCAAAAGTACCCTTGGTTTCTGTTATGCCTGAGTGAAATTCAATGTACAGATCTGTATATACTTCTCCTGGCTCTAGGTGGATTTTTATTTTAGCCAAATCTTTTCTTGGGTCAAAACATACATCGCCTAAACAGATCTTGATATCTTGTGAAGATCCAATTTGCCCGCGCATAAATTTCAAAACGTAGTCATTGGCTTTGTCTGAATCATTTTGAAGAATGACGGATTTTCTTTGGGTATTGTTGATTTTTCCGGTGAATTGGGTTTTATCACTCAGTACGCGCACCTGTCTAGCCTCAGCAGTGGAAAGCTGAAATAAGATAAAAATTATGGTGAAAAGCGATAAAAAATTTTTCATGTAAATGTTATGCCAATATGATGTTTGTTTAAATGTGGGTATTCCTAAATCTTATACGTATAAAAATACCGATAAGATTCGTTCTTTTAAAGGAATGGCGGTTAAAAAATGTTAAGCCTTGTGAAATTTTTTTTAAGCGGTTTCGTTTTGCTCTGATGGCTTGGTCAAGTTTAGGGTTTTTTGGATGTATTGGACTCTTTTTCAACCCATTCGTTTATGATAGTTTGTATTTCGTCTTCGTCGGGATAAGGGATTCTGATGTTGGGCTCATTAAAAAGATTCTTACGATTTTCGTCTTTTTTACTTGGGGTTCGCCACATGTTGATCATTTCCATGGACGGCTTTTCTTCGATTCTCCAAACAAAACCTTCCAGCATGGTGTTTTCTTCTTTTAGCAGGTGAGGGGGGATGAAAGAAGCCTCGGGGTTGATGGTGTGGTTGATGCTGGAAACATTCCCTTTTTCAAAGTGCATGATAATTTTACCGCACAGCAAAGTATTTACCCCTTGTAATGTGGTGTCATTTTCGAGAGCGAAATACAGAGATTCTCCATTCCCCTCAACATCGAGTTTTGTCATTTCACCTTCTGCAAAAAAACCGGTCATTTCACGGCCTTTGATTTGGTTGAAATTGGCAATCGTGTCAGAGGTGATAGCGAATGCATTGTCTTTCAAGAAGGCACGGTCAATGTCTTCATTGGCAATCAGAAAGTGGATGCTATCAGCTGATATTTGGCTTTTATTATTCCATAGAAGTGGGTCCCCGTAAAGATAAATTGTGGAATCGGAATAAATATAGACGGTAGAATCTGCTCTGCCTGAAAGCTCTCCTTTGATAAGTCGGGTATTGGGAAAAGCGAGCATTCTTCTTTCCTCAACTAGTTCGCTGTCTTTGCTGATAAGCGTGTCCGCGGTCATAAACAGAGTGTCCGATTCAAAATATTTTTGAACCAAGGCTTTACCATATACCTCAGAGTATTTTTCTTCTTCCCAATATTTGCCGAAATCTCCAAAAACCTCAATATTTCGTTCTTTGTTGAAAATACTAACATCTTCTTTGGCTTCATAGTATTTCTTGTTTTCATCATAAAAGAGTTCTTTGCCAATAACGCGGCTGGTTTCATTTTCCACATCTCCTTCGTAGAAGCGAAAAAGCTTGTTTTGTGTGTCGTAGAAGCTGCCTTTTTGGGCGTTGAGCTCATCTCCTTTGGTGGAGAGTATATTGGTTAGACCTTCTGTTTCTGCAGTTTTTGGTTCGGTATAGTAGAACAATGTGTTTGATTTTAAGGTGTACTCGGGGTTGACCAAAATGACATTGTCTCTGAAAGTAATCTTTTCTATTTGGGTTTCGTACCTGCCTGTTTGGCTGGTCAGAACATTGGTGGAATCAACCACTTTTCCTGAGTTGAAATAGTCGGCTATTCCTGTTTTTCTATTGTAGTCAAGAAAGTCTGTATACAGCGTGGTGGAGCTTTTCTTAAAAACTACATTATCCCTAATTTTGACAAGCTGAGTATTGCCATCGTAATCGGCATACCTGCTGGTGCTGGTCACTGTATCTTTTGGATTATCGATTTTTACATGACCAAAAAGTTTTGCTTTGTTTTCTTTTTCATAAAAATAAGCAGAGTCGCAGTGGATGATGGTGCCTTGGTGATTCATAATCACGTTATCAATAAGCCTTTGAATGGCTCCTGCTGCCTGCAACCGGTCTGCTTGGACAATTTGAATTGTTCTGGTGGTTCCTTGGTTTTGGGCTTGAGCAACTTTTAGACTCAAAGTCAAAAAAAGGAATATATATAGGTATGTGAAATTCTTTTTTAGCATTCTAATTTTAATCAACGACAAAATTAATCAAAAATGGTATTTTTGGTTTATGCTTGAGCAGTTTATCAGTCATATACGGACAAAAAAGCTTTTGGATACCGATAAGCAATATCTTTTGGCCATCAGTGGGGGGATAGACAGTGTGGGGCTGGCCAGGTTGTTAAAGAAATCGGCTATACCTTTTCGAATGGCTCATTGCAACTTTGGCCTGAGAGGGGAGGAAAGCGATGGTGATGAGTTGTTTGTCAGAGAGCTGGCTCAAGAGTTGGGGGTGGAGATTTCAGTGAAGAGATTTGAAACTAAAGTACATGCTTCTGAAAAGGGTGTCTCTACTCAGATGGCAGCCAGATACTTAAGGTATAATTGGTTTGAGCAACTCCTTGAAGAGTTCGATTTGGACGGTGTAGTGGTAGCCCATCATGCTGATGATCAGCTGGAGACTGTGCTGCTCAATTTGCTTCGAGGAACCGGTATTGAAGGCATTTATGGAATGTCCGAAATTCGGGATTACATCATTCGTCCGCTTTTGCCTTTCAGTAGAGATGATATTGAGAACTTTGCAGTGAAAGAGCGGTTTGATTGGAGAGAAGACAGTTCTAATAGCGAAAGTACTTACAAAAGAAATTTTCTACGTAACGAGGTTTTGCCATTGATCAAGCGTCATGATGTGTCTTTTGAAGGAAATCTTCGACAAAGTTTTGATCGCTTAAAGGATACAGGCAAAGCGTTTTTTCATTTGTTTGATGCGTGGAAAAAAGTTCATGTCAAGATGGATGGAGAGATACAGTTTCTGGAAAAGGATGGGCTCAAACAGGTTCCCGGAAGAAAATCACTGCTTTACTATTGGTTGAGGGATTATGGGTTCAATAATGCTCAAGTAGACGATATCTTAGATGTCTTGTGGTGTGGAGAAGTAGGGCAGCGTTTTGAGTCCGAGTTATTTATGGTTAATGTGGATCGTGAGTATTTGATTTTGGGCAAGAAAGTAAAAGATTTTGAAGAAGTACTCCTGGAAAAGACAGACTTGGAATTGTCATTTGCTGAAAAGGTCTATGATATTTTGATCTTGCCTATTGGTAGCTCATTGGATATACGGTCGGAAAATGCCATGTTGGATAGGGATAGCTTAAAATTTCCTTTGCTTTTAAGGAAATGGAGGGAAGGAGATCGTTTTAGGCCTTTGGGGATGAGGAAGTTTAAAAAAATCAGTGATTTTTTGATAGATTTGAAAGTACCCATGATCATCAAGAAAGATGTGAAGGTACTTTGCGATGCTGATGGTGAGGTGGTTTGGGTTTTGGGCTACCGCGTAGATGATCGGTTTAAGATTACTCCAGTCACCAAGGAGGTAATGTATTTTAAATTAAAATAGAGGAACATGCTTAACCCTTTTAAGAGAACATATACCGAGGGAGAATTAAAGATTTTTGAATTTTTAGCCAATACCCAGTTTTTTAATACGCTCAGACATTCGGAGATGTATCGATTTATGCCGGCTATCCACCACAGAAAATACCAAAAGGACGAGGTGGTGTTTTTTAGGAATGACCCGAGCCAAGCGCTATATATTGTAAAAAGTGGCATGGTATCATTGAATGTGGATATTAAGGATAATTTTGAAACCATTTTGAGGGTTAGGCCGGGTACAGCCTTTGGGGAAAATGCATTGCTGGACAATGCCAAAAGGATATACACAGCCATGGTAGATTCGGAGGAAGCAGAACTGATGGTGATTCCAAATTATGCCATGAAAGAAGTTTTTGATAGTAGCCCTAAGATCAAAGCCAAGATGCTTACTTCACTAGCGGCCTTTTACAATACCAACAACCACAGACTGTTTTCTTCCTATAGAAGTTCCTTTGGTTTCTTTAACTTAGGCCAAATGTTTGAGTGAGTTTGACTTGGCCAAAAACCAAAAAGGGCCTTGGTTTTTCAGAAGTGTCTGATTTACGATTTTGAAGGCGAAAAGGCAGCGAAATACCTCAACTAATCAAGGGATTGCTTTATAAAATAGGCTTTCTTTAATATCTTAGCGGAGCTTTTCAAAAGTTCAATAAAATTATAAAAAATCATAAATCATGACTAAAGTAACCGTAGTTGGTGCCGGTAATGTTGGGGCAACTTGCGCTGATGTTTTGGCATACAGAGAAATCGCCGAAGAGATCGTATTGGTAGATATCAAAGAAGGTGTAGCAGAAGGCAAAGCGCTTGATATTTGGCAAAAAGCTCCTATCAATGCTTATGACAGCAGAACAGTGGGAAGCACTAACGACTATACTAAAACCGCTAATTCGGATGTAGTGGTAATCACTTCAGGTCTTCCTCGTAAGCCAGGGATGACACGTGACGATTTGATCGAAACCAATGCTGGCATTGTGAAGTCTGTTACTGAAAATGTTATCAAACATTCTCCAGACGCAATTATCATCATCGTTTCTAACCCTCTTGATGTGATGACTTTCCAAGCACACATCACTTCTAAGTTGCCACGTACCAAAGTAATCGGTATGGCCGGTATTTTGGATACTGCAAGGTATAGGGCATTTATCGCAGAAGAGTTAAATATTTCTCCTAAAGAAATCCAGGCGATTTTGATGGGTGGACACGGTGACACCATGGTGCCACTTCCAAGATACACTACCGTAGCAGGTATTCCTGTGACTGAACTGATCGAAAAAGACAAGCTGGATGCGATCATCGAAAGAACCAAATTCGGTGGTGGAGAATTGGTGAAATTGATGGGGACTTCAGCATGGTATGCTCCAGGATCTGCAGCAGCTCAAATGGTGGAAGCCATCGTTAAAAACCAAAAAAGAGTATTCCCAGTGTGTATCAAATTGGAAGGTGAGTACGGAATTGATGACTGTTACTTAGGTGTACCAGTTATTTTGGGTAAAAACGGTATTGAGAAAGTGATCGAACTTGATCTAAATGAAGAAGAAAAAGCGTTGTTGGAAACTTCCAGATCTCATGTAAAAGAGGTGATGTCTGTATTGGAGAACCTTGCGACAAAGTAATTTCTTTTTGATCTAAAAAGATACAAATCCCGGCCTCAGGTCGGGATTTTTGTTTTTGGCTGGATTATAATTTGAAAGTACAAAAGCTTGTTTTTATTTTACGTTTATATGTAAATCAAAATATTTGCCTACTAGAGTATGTTGAAGCGTTTATTGGTAGTTTTACTGATTGTGATTTTGGGGGTGGCAGCTTACCTTTTCTATAGTTCAAGAGCTTTTACGGAAGAGTTAGATGCTGTTGATTTGGTTTCGGACGAAGCCATTTTTGTATTTGAAACGGATGAGCCTGTTCAGGTTTGGAACCAATTGGTGAGTCAGCCTATTTGGAAAAGGTTATCGGCGGTACCTTCCTTAAAGGGAGTGGAAAAGCAGCTGGTGATGTTGGATAGCCTTACCGGAAGATCGGGGAAATTGGAGAGTTCTTTAAGCGGCAACCAGTTTGTGGTTTCTTTACATCCAACAGCCAAGTCAGAGTTTGATTTTTTGTTTTTGACTGCTTTTAAGGACAAAAATCAAAACGATTTTATTAATTCCATCAAAAACAGGGTGGACGCCTCTAGCTTAAATACAAGGAACTATAGTGGAGAAACCATTTACGAGTATAATGACCAAGAGCAGCAGACAAGGCTGTCCTATGCCATGCTGGAGAATGTGGTGGTTGCTAGTTACAATTCATTTTTGATCGAAGAAGCCATTCGTTACCTCAAATCCGAAAATTTGAGGAGTTTTAAAGATGCTTATCGAGAACTGTACGACTCCAAGCCTAAACCAAAGGATGGTCTGGGGATTTTTAGAATAGGAAGCCAAGGAGTCGCCACTTTTGTCAAAGGAATTGTCAAAAACGAGAATTTGGATTTTATCAATAACTTTTCCCAACTCCAACTATCAGCTAATCTCGAACTGAAATTTGCGGAGAACAAGGTGTTTTTGGACGGTTTTACTTTTTATAAGGATGGGGACAAAATGGACTTTGCTAATGACAAGCGTGGAGGGGGAAGTCTTTTTAGTAATTATATTTCCAATAGAACAGCCATATACTATCAGTACAATATCAATGAAAGTGAGCAGGTAGAGGCCTTGCATAATTATGCTTTTGAACCAAAAAATACCTTTAAAGGGGATGTGGACAAGTATGTGATTGGAAAGGGTTTTTTGGAGGGGTTGTCTGGAGAGATTGGCTTTATGATTTTGGAAGAACTGCCCAATATGGAGATGGATAAGGTCCTGATCATGAAGACAGCTGATCTTGAAGCACAGATGGGATTATTGAAATCTTTTAGTTTAGCATTGAGTGAGGGAGATTCATCTGAATTGATCAATGACTATTATAAGGAAAATGAAGTGTTTCAGATAAATCAACCCGAATTTCCTGCACACCTTTTTAATGGCCAGTTTAAAGGATTTACGCGCACCTACATTACCCAATATGATGACATGGTCGTAATGGCCAATAATATGAAAGCAATTAAGGTTTTTGTGGATGATATCTACAATGACAATACTTGGGGAAGATCATTGAACCAAAGACGTTTCTTGGATGGAGTATCCAAAAATGCCGGTTTTAATTTTATTATCAATATCCCTAGGTTCTGGAATACCCTTCTGGATGATAGTTCACCGGACTGGCAAGCGCTATTCCAGAAATATGCACCTCAACTTAAGTCCATTGACTTGATGGCTTTGCAGCTTAGTGAAGTGGGCAGCAATCAATATGTGAACTTAGAATTGGGCTATAACCTGAATCCAATCAAGTCTGTCCAGGATATACTGTTGACAGAAAGCATGGGCTTGCGTTTTAGTGAAAACCTGATTTATGGCCCAAAAGCCATAGAGAACTTCAATGACAGAAGCACAGACTTTGTGGTTCAAGATGAAATGAACAATATCCACTTTTTCAATGACGAAGGAGAAAGGATTTTTGACAGGGGGCTTGAAGGAAAAATTGTCAGTGATATTTTTCAAATTGATTATTATAAGAACGGGAAATTGCAGATAGTATTTGCTACGGAAAATGCAATTTATGCATTTGACCGATTGGGAGAGGCGTTGCCGGGGTACCCTATCCGGTTGCTGAATGACGGAGCCATTACTCATATGAATTTGGTAGATTATAACAATACTAAAAATTACCGGTATTTTGTGGCGGCTTCAAATGGTGATCTGTATTTGTTCGATAAAAAAGGAAATAACTTAGAAGGGTGGACACCTAGGAAGACTTCTGGAAAATTAGCGACTGCCCCATCCCATTATAGGCTTTCAGGAATAGGGGATTATATGGTAGCCATGAATCAAAACGGAGAATTGTACATTATGAATAGGCGCGGGGAATTACAGACGGGAGGTCCTGTTAATTTAGGGGAAGGAGTTTCTACCGATTATGTTTTGTTACAAAGAGGAGATCAAGGAGAATCGCAGTTGGCGACCATTTCAGCGGAGGGAGAAGTGGTTCGTGTTAATTTTAATGGTGAGCTCACTTTTCGGAACCAGCTCTTAAGGCCAGATAAAAGCCCTAAATTTAATTTAATAAAGGATCAGTTAGGTGACCAATACTTACTTGTTATTCATGAGTTTAATAGTGTTTCGGTGATGAGCAGTGAAATGGAGGTGCTTTTTGAAAAGAATATGACCTCAGAAGATCTCGACTTCCAGTTTTTCTCTTTTGGATCCGACAAAAATATTTTTGTCATCACGGACCAAGTACAAGAGTTCATTTATCTCTATAACCTCAATGGTGAATTGCTCAATACCAGACCAATCAATGGTAGGGGAGAGATAGAAGTAAAGTATTCAGGAAGTAAGAATGAATACAGTATCTATGCGATTCATCAAAATCAATTTGCGACTTATAAGCTGCCCTTATGATTGGCTGTGGGATCAAGTCGCATAAATGTGTAGTTTTGTCAAATATTCAACATAGATCAATTATTATGAGGTTTCGAATGAAGCTTTTCCTCCTTGGAATAGCGTTTGTTTTTACCAATAATCTTTTTGGGCGGCAGGCCATGGTTGAAGATCCCCTTCAATCTATTAGTGATACAGTTTCTTATTTAAACTTGTCTTCACCTTACCATACCACCTTGACTTTCTTTCATAACTTGGAAGAGGAGAATTATAAGCCCGGTTTAGCTGCCAAGACTTTGGGCGGCTATGAAATGGACACAGATAATGCCATTAAACAGGTGGTCAAATTGAAGCAGATCTTTGATGGGAGAGGGGTGTATGTGGATATGGATGATGTCCCCAACGAAACTCAATATGCTGATTCTGCTCATAGCTACCAACAAAAATTCTATTTTGACACCCATAGGCTTCCGCAGATATTTTTGGAAAAGGTAGGGGATGATTGGAAGTTTTCCCGCTTTACAGTATCTCAAATTAATGAGATACACAAAGAGACTTATCCTTACGGTACAGATAAACTTCTGAATTTATTGCCAAAGATTGGGCAGCAGAAATATTTCGGGCTGCACTTATGGCAATTGTTTGGGATATTTATTTTGCTCCTGTTTGTTTTTACGGCCCATAAGCTTTTTACCTTCATTGTAGATAGGGGTCTTTTTCATGCTTCTAAAAGTGTGGGGTATAAGCATGTGGCTGAGAAGTATTTACTGCCTGTCGCTAGGGTAATCAGTATTTATTTTATTGTGTTGCTGATGGATATTTTTATCCGTGTCTTGCAGTTGCCCATCGAAATCGTTTCTTGGATTGCTTTGTTATTGAATGCAGCTAAGCCTTTTATTATCACCATAGTTTTCTATAAGCTGGCGGATTTGCTTTCTGCGTATTTTGAAAGGCAAGCTGACAAGACAGAATCCAATTTGGATGACCAGTTAGTGCCTTTAGCTAGAAAGACCTTAAAGGCTTTTGTGATAGTAATTGGTTCCCTTTTTATTTTGAAGGAGGGTTTACAAGTGGATATTTGGCCTTTTTTGACAGGTCTATCTATTGGTGGTTTGGCCTTTGCTTTGGCCGCCCAAGATACCATAAAGAATTTCTTTGGCTCGGTAATGATTTTTATTGACAAGCCATTTCAAGTGGGAGACTGGATTACCAGTGGAGATGTGGATGGTACTGTTGAAGAAGTTGGTTTTAGGTCGACCAGGGTCAGGACTTTTAGGAATTCCCTGATGTACATTCCAAATGGTCGCATAGCCGATGCTACAATTGATAATCATGGCTTGAGACAATATCGAAGGTTCTACTCAACCATTACGGTTACTTACGACACACCTCCTGAGTTGATCAATGTTTTTGTAGATGGTTTGAGGGAAATTGTGAAAAGCCACCCCAAGACCAGAAAAGATTATTACAATGTCTACTTTAACAACATGTCCGCATTCAGTTTGGATGTCATGTTTTATGTGTTTTTCGAGGTGCCCACTTGGGGAGATGAGCTACAGGCTAGACATGAGGTGTTGATCCAAATTGTGAAATTGGCCAAGGAGCTAGGGGTCAATTTTGCATTCCCTACCCAAACCTTGCATATGGAAACATTCCCGGAAAAGAAAGGACTGTCTCCTGTTTATGAAGATAACATCGATACTTATAAGAAAAGGTTGGATGCGTTTATCCAAAAGGAGATGCATAAGAAGTAAGCTAGGTTTTGGAGCGGTCTGACCTAAAAAAACGGATAATTCCCCAAATGCTTAGGAAAAGCAATACTAAGAAAAGGAAGCCTTCAAAGCTTCCTTTTTTATTTGACAGGGCTTCTAAAATTGATTCAGCCATAACTCCAATTCCAAAGGCCATTAAGGTTCTGGGAAGCATGCCGAAAAGTCCATAAACCAAGACATTTTTCCAACCTGTTCGGAGTAAGGCAAAGAGCAAATTGGAAAGGGCGAAAGGAATAACAGGACTGATCCTGACAAAGAATATTAAAGTGCCCATTTTGTTTCTTTTTCCTCTCACTACTTGGGCAGCTTTTGGGTAATTTTCTAAAAGGATGCCCAAGCTGTTATGGTCTACTTTTAGCCCGACAAAGTAGCCTAAAAGGCTGGCCAGAGAATAGGCAATAACCAAAAAAGGAAAGGCAGTCCAACTCCAAAAAAGACCAGTGATTATAGCCAATAATGTGGTAGGGCATAAAGCGAATCCCATCATGACGCTGCCGATTAATATAAGCCCTAAGCCGCCAAAGAAGTGGGGCACCATCAAGGGAGATGTGTCTGATTCGTAAAGAAAACTCAGCAAAAGAGAGCTTCCAATAATGGGTATGATCATCACCCATAGCAGGGCAAAGGCCATGGCTGGGCTATCTTTATAAATTAACTTTAAGCGATTGAAAAGGCTGATACTTTGAAGGGGCATTTTTGAGTCAGATCTACGCCGAAATTAGATAATTTATTTTATTTGCTTCTAATTTTACCTTTTTAGAATTCTGGGCATATGTTTTGATTTGGACTAAAAGATCTTTGCTTTTGTCAATTTAACCTTAACACTTTTTGATCCATGAAAAAAGAAATAAGCTTACTGCTATTATTGATGTTGTTTGCCACATCAGCCTTTTCACAACAAAAAGATAAAGTCCTCATTACTTTAAATGGAGTGAATGCATTTGCTTCGAAAACTGAAATTCTCCAACAATTTGGAGAGCCCATTGCCATTACCAAACCAGACTATGAATGTGGTTTTTTGTCTTCGGATGAACAAGGGGAGGTCTTTTATTCTTTGGAGTATGATGGTTTCACATGGACGGGAAATGGGAAGCGAGACTATGTTTTGGAAGAATTAAAAATAGGAAAGGTAGATAGCTTATTGATTAAGTTCCAAGGTGAATTGGTAAGCCAAAATACAAGCAGTGAGAAGTTGTTAGAAATAGTGGGTAATTTAGAGGTAAGTGTTGATAAGAGCAAAGGAGGGCGTAATGAATGGTTTAAGTCGACCTTGAAGAATAAGGGAGTGGAGGTGTTTTGCATCACGGTTCCTTTATATGATGATGCTTATCATTTTTATTTTGTAGATGACCGATTGGATTTGATAGCGTATTGGTCCCCTTATTGATTTGGGTTTGCAAGATTGTCTCTTTGGTTCTGATGTGTTTTTTTGGATTTTTTAGGAAAGAGAACGGTAAATTTGTTTTCTTTGGTTGAAGTTCAAGAGCAAAAAAGCAGAAAAGACGAATTATACTATGAAATTTGGAACGAAAGTAATTCATGCAGGCGTAGAGCCTGATCCATCTACTGGTGCCATCATGACACCGATATTTCAGACTTCCACTTATGTACAAAAGTCTCCTGGTCAGCATAAGGGCTATGAGTATTCCAGAACCCATAACCCTACTCGGACAGCCCTTCAAAATAGCATCGCTGCTTTGGAAAATGGGAAGCATGGTTTGTGTTTTTCTTCCGGGTTAGGGGCGATTGATGCCGTTATTAAACTTTTAAGTCCAGGTGATGAAGTGATCAGTACCAATGATCTTTATGGTGGATCTTACAGGATTTTCACCAAGGTCTTTGCTAAATATGGGATCAAATTTCATTTCGTACCTATGGATGATCCAACTTCCATAGAAAAGTACATCAATGACAATACTCGCCTGATTTGGGCGGAAACGCCTACCAATCCCATGATGAACATCGTAGATATCAAAGGTTTGGCGGCCATAGCCCAAAAACATGATGTTTTGCTAGGTGTAGACAATACTTTTGCAACCCCCTATTTGCAAAATCCGCTTGACCTTGGCGCAGATTTGGTCATGCACTCAGTCACCAAGTATTTAGCTGGTCACTCTGATGTAGTGATGGGAGCACTGGTAGTGAACAATGATAAGTTGGCGGAGGACTTGGCGTTTATTCAAAATTCATGTGGAGCAACTCCCGGACCTCAAGATTGCTTTTTGGTGTTGAGAGGAATCAAGACACTACACTTGAGAATGGAAAGGCATTGTCAAAATGGAAAAACTATTGCAGGTTACCTAAGGAACCACCCTAAAGTGGACAAGGTCTTTTGGCCAGGTTTTGAAGACCATCCAAATCACGATATTGCAGTTGAACAAATGAGGGGTTTTGGAGGCATGATTTCTTTTAGCACCATTGGAGATAAACTGGAGGATGCCATGACGGTTTTGGAGAATCTTCATTATTTCTCTCTTGCAGAATCTTTGGGGGGAGTGGAATCCCTGTGCGGCCATCCTGCTTCGATGACCCATGCCAGCATTCCAAAAGCAGAAAGGGAAAAGGTTGGGTTGACCGATTCGTTGATTCGCCTAAGTGTAGGGGTGGAAGATGCAGAAGATCTTAAAAATGATTTGGCCGCTGCGCTGGGTAAAATCTAACCTAAAATATCAGAAAAGAGATGTTGACATTGGCTAACCACTTTGGTGGTTAGCTTTTTTTTGTTGCTTTTCAGTGAATTGATCAGCGCTTGATATTTCTTGGATGGTAGTTCTTCTTTTATAGAAAGAGTGTAAGTCAAATGTTGTAAAAAAAGGTGGTTTTGGTACCACTTGTAGAGAAGCTGACTGAGGTTATTCATATGTTTGTGCACCAATTCTGTGAATGTAGCATTCAGGCCAGAAACAATTCTAACATTTTCTAAGGTGATGATTTCCTGAAGACCTTCATAAATATCTTTAATCTCCTTAGCTTCCAGTTTTTTTTCGCTGTCAAATTTGAAGAATTCCAATTCCTCATTGATGATCTGGATTGTGGAGGTATTGATCATCAAAGGTCTTAAATTTTTACTGTGTTCAAAGGCCTCCCTGTAAAGCTCTTCCCATATATTCAAGGGAGTGGCCATGATGACATCATAAGCTTCGGTGTAAATGTTTTTCTTGTCTCTCAGAAGTTCTCTTTCATAAGAGGAAAAGTTAGTTTGCACCTTAATGGATTCTGCTACAAGAGCTTCTTGAATCAATTTGATGTGAAGGACTTTTTTGAGGCTTTTAAATAGTTCTTTATAAGGACCGAAAAGTTGAAATTTTAGCTTCTTTTCATTAAAGTGGATTCTGCTAAGCAAGTCAATGTATATCTCCAGAAAGATCAGTTTTTCTTCGAGCTCAATTGCCTTTTTTGACTTGAATAACTTGGTCAAGGAATAAAACAGTTTTTTGGCCAAAGTGTACTGTTGGTCGAAGAGCTGAAAGATGGGAGAGACTTGTTGAACCTGCATAGTTTTCTAGTTTATACGTACAAGAGTAGCACCATATCCAAACCGGCTCTTTTGGGTATCCTGAAAATACTTAATATTTTCCAATTGGCTCAGGTATTTATGGATTTCTTTTCTCAGTACACCGTTGCCCAGTCCATGGATAAAAGTGATTTCATCCATGCCTGATGCGATAGCATAATTAAGGTTCTTTTCAAAGGTCTCCATCTGTAGCTTGAGCATCTCGGTATTGCTCATAAACTCATACTCCTCAGTCAATTTTTCTATATGCAAGTCAATCTGTTTCTCTGGTCTTTTGAACTGCTTTGAGGTGACTTCTTCGGCTTTTCCCTCGTTGAGCGATTTGTTCAACTGTTGAATGTCCAGCGTTTTTACTTGTTGGTCAATCGCAAATAAGTAGCCTTTTTTTCCAGTTATAGGTGCGGTACTTTGACTTTTGAAGAATGAGGAAGCTTTGAATTTTACCTTTTTTTCAAATGGGGGAAGCGTTTTTTCCGCTTGATGGTTTATAGGGATAAACTGGAGGAAAAGGATGGGCCACTTTTCAAACTGAGGAATGGATTTTTCATCCATTTTTTTTGAAGTTTTAGCAGCAATGGTTCCTGAATCCAACGTTTTGGAGTTGTCTCCAAAAACTTCCGAAGCGACAAATATATAATCCTTTTCACTGTTGTTGATCAGATGAAGGCTAAGGTCTTTGTCATTTATGGGGACATAGCTAAGGTATAAACCAGCGTCCATTTGAGGGCTCTTAACAGCCTTTAAAGGGGCCTCTTTACCTGATGAGATTTTTTCTTCTCCGAAATATTGCTTTTCGGTTTCATGGATGACCACCACCTCATTTTTCATGGCTGGAATCCGGAAACCATCTTCGATTTCTATTTCAATCCTACCGCTTCCGGAAATTTTGGTGATGGTACCTTCTTCGTTTCCGTGCAACAAGCGCACTTTGTCTCCTATATTCATTTTTCTAATGCTGATTTGTAAGTTTTTAGTGCTCGCTCACGAGCCATTTTATGGTCTACTATTGGATCAGGGTATTGGTCACTGCCATATTCTTTGACCCATTTTTTAATATATTTTAAGTCTTTGTCAAACTTTTTGACTTGAGATGATGGGTTGAAAATCCTAAAATAGGGTTGGGCATCCGTTCCAGTTCCTGCAGCCCATTGCCAGTTGCCATTGTTGGAGGCCAATTCGTAATCCAGTAATTTCTTTGCAAAATACGCTTCTCCCCAACGCCAGTCAATTAAAAGATGTTTGGTTAAGAAACTTGCCACAATCATTCTGACCCGATTATGCATATGGCCGGTTTGGTTGAGCTCCCTCATGCCAGCATCAACAATCGGATAACCTGTCTGGCCTTCACACCATTTATAGAATTCCTCTTCATTGTTTCTCCAAGGAATTTGATCATATTTTGATTTAAAGGATTCTTCTATTACTTGGGGATTGTGATAAAGTATCATCATAAAAAACTCCCTCCAGATCAATTCGCTTAGGAAAACCTCATTTAATTTTTTGACCTCGAGGGCTAACTTCCGTACACTGATGGTGCCAAAGCGGAGATGAATACCCAGTCTTGAAGTATGATCAAGTGCTGGGATATCCCGGTTTTGGTCATAGGCTTTTATAAGCTCCTTGTCAATTTCCAATGCGGGAAGCTGTATGTCTGTAGCTTCAAAACCTAGCTCTTTGAGCTCTGGAAGGTCTTGAGGATCGGTTTGATAAAGCTTTTTGAAATTGACCTGATGAAGAGAAGGAGGGTTTGCATTGAATTTTTGTAGCCATGTATTTTTATATGGGGTGTAAACTTTGTAAAAGCTTCCGCTTTCATTCAAGATTTCATCTTTTTCAAAGATCACTTGGTCCTTAAAGTCAAAGAAATCTATTTTTTGATCTTTTAGAAGCTTCTCAACGGCCTTGTCTCGAGAAATAGCATAAGGTTCATAATCCCTGTTGGTATAAACGTTTTGGATGTCGTATTGCTCTATAAGGGTTTTAAAAACCTCTACGGGTTTTCCAATCTTGGTTAAAATAGAAGAACCATTATCTTGGAGTGATTGGTTGACTTTCTGTAGTTCTTGGAGAATAAACTCTACCCTGGCGTCTTTTTTATCTTCCAGCTCATCTAAAATTTGGGAATCAAAAATAAAAACCGGAAGGACATTTTCTTCATTTTGACAGGCATAATAGAGTGCTGTATTATCTTCAAGCCTAAGGTCTCTTCTCATCCAAAAGAGTGTGATTTTTTCCTTCATATTTCAAGTTTGTTTACCTTAGAATCAAAAAGTCCTTTAATTGTTTGGAGAAGCAAGTTTATTTTCATCTTTTGGCTTAGCATCAATGATATTGATCTTTATTGAATCAGCAGGACTGATAGGGTCTGGCGCTGTAGGTGTAGAGTTGTTTTGGTAATCGTACCGCAAAAAATCATCTGTGTCATTAATCAGTAATTTTTCTTTTTTACTTCTTCCAATATTTTGGAACAACTCCTTTAAAGAGCTAAAAAGCAAAGTCTGGGATACAGAAACACCATAGGTATTTACCCTGTCCGTAATATTTAAAGTGGAAGTGAAGGAATTGAAATTGTTTCTATTGTAAATTCTAATTCTGTACCTGCCATCGTCCGTGATGAGGTATTCAGCTTGCCAATCCCCTGCAATACTGCTGAAATCCGCATTGCCTTGTGGATCTGTGAAGCTCCCGTCACGGGTTACCCTTAATCTTCCATCCAAGAATGTGTAAGCCACCCTGAGCTGAAAAGTCTCTAAAGCGGTATTATCCAAAGACGCAAGATCAATGTTGATTTCGAGGTTTTGGTCAACTTGTGATATCAAGGCATTTAGCTGGGAAGAAACCAACTGGCTGAGGTTGGAGAAGCCAATTCCAGCACTGTTAAATTGCCCTTCAGGAGAGAACCTTCTTAGCATGATCAAGGAGAAAACCTGTCTGTTTTTTTCCTGCTCATCATTGGCAATTCGGTTTTTGAAAGCGGAAATGGTGGTTTGGCTTTCACCATCAGGAAACTCTGAAAAGTCAAAATCAAAGTTGATGTCAGGAGTAAGCAGCGGTCCATCCAAGTCCATAATTACTTTAACAGGATACCTCCTGTACAGTTGTGAATTATCAAATTCTGAATTGGAAGTTTGTGTGTTTTGTAAACTGGTCAGGGAAACATTCTCTTCATAGGTAGCTTTGATGTTCATTACTCCCCCGTAAGGGTCGCCGTACCATGAGATCCTTCCTCCCGGTAGAATTTCAAATTGACGGTTGATGATATTGTAAAGGGAGAAATTGTATTTGGCATCCACGATTTCATAATCGCCGGTCATGCTAAAATTGCCTTGCGTGTCAATATTGAGATTCAGAACTCCTCTTCCTCTCCCTTGGATATTTTCGCCTGTACGAGGATCGATTTGAATTTCAGTGTAAGCATCAGGCGTGACATCCAATACAAAATTCATTCGGACATTATCTATTTCCAGTTTTTCTACAGCCTCTTCAATTTGAATTTCCCTAGTGGTATCTCTTACATTAATAATGTTGATAAATTCTTCTTGGGCTTGACCTTCTGATTCTCCTATTGGGATATAAATTTTGGTGTTAGGTCTTGTTGTGGCGTTTGCTGTAATGTCGAGGTTGCTGGCCGCTCCGAAGATTTCTAATTTTCCACTGGCATAGGCAGTTCCGTAAAAGAGATCATTGTCACGTGAAGAAGTATTGAGGACTTGAAAATTATTTAAATCTGATGAAATATCCAGAACAAAGTTTTTAAAACCATCATGGGCAATTCCTCCATTCATTCTAGCCGTGTTGCCTTGGATATCAGTAATATTTAGGCCTTTGAAACTAATTTCATTCGGAGTGAAATTGATGTTCCCATCAACGGTATAGTAGGTGTTTAGGTAATTGACCTTGACCCCACCACCTGTCAGTTTTCCTATGCCTCTTACGTTAGGTTGTTTTAGGGTGCCTGTCATCTCGATGTTTCCAGAAACAGTTCCTCCAAATTCAGTTAAATAATCAGAAAGGAAGGGTTCCAATATATCCAGTTTGGTATTTTCGAAATTACCTTCTAAGGCTAACTGATCATCATTTGTATTGAGAAAACCAGTGATTTCAACTGTTTTTTGATCATCCCTGTAATTGGTGAGGTTCAGGTTAACTTTTTCGTTTTCAAAATAGGTGGCAGCTTCCAAGTTTCCAATGAGAAAATTGTTGATACGCAAGCTGTCCAGCGTGATACTGCCATAAGAGCCAGCTCTTTCTGAAAAATTGTTGAAAGCAAATATGCCATTGGCGGTGCCTTGATACTGTTTGGTATCAAAAGTATTGAGAAAATCCAAGTTGACATCATTGATCTCAAAACTGAGGATTTCTTCAGGGTTTTCATTAATTCGCCCGTTTAAAGCCAGGAACTGTCCATCATTGGAGAGCTTCAAATTATCAAAATCTATTTGCCCTTCTGAGATGACAATTGAATTATCTTCATCAAACTCCCAGTAATTTTCCAGTATTTTAATATCTGAAGGAGCGAAAACTATTGATGTTTGAGAGGGAGACAATTGAATCTCACTTTGGATCTGTGCATAACTATCAGTCTTAAGCTGGTCTATGCCTAGGTTGAAATCAATGGCAGATTCATCCCAAATGGCCTCCATACTGAGATTGTTGAAGACCACGTCTTGCGTAAGCTGCTGCTCTTTGGAGTTGATGTAAAAAGCAGCCAGTACTTCCCTTGAATTTCTGATTTTGGAAGTGTTAAAATCCAGATCATTTTCGAGAAAGATTTTGCTGTCATATTGAATAGTGTCAATCCCTGAGTAGAAGTTGAAAATGGTGTTTTCTACAGTTTGGTAAAAAGCTCCTTCAACAGAGGTGTTTTTTGAAATATAAAGGGATGGCACAAAGAGCTGTACAATAGGATTGATATCGTTTAGACTCATGTTAATGTCCAAGTTATATTCATTGAGTCCTTCCAATTTGTCTGGCTTTTTCTCGATGTCTGTGTTGGTGATTATGGCCAGGTAGTCATCAAGTAAGTATTGAATGTCTCTATAAACTTCTTTGGCCTGAAACTTTCCTGATATACTTGCTACTAGTAAATCAGAATTGAGGGAAATCATTCTCGTTTCTTCAGCAAAGACTGATTGAAAGAAGAAATTGTCAATAGCAAGGTTCCTTCCCTGATGGCTGATCAAAAGGTCTCTAAAGCGAGCGATTCCTTCTACTTTATCCAAATCTGTACCCTTGGTGTCCAACTCTACTCCACCACTTACAAAGAATTCTTTTTCTGTTAAATGAAGATTTTGCAGAAAGACGGTGTCAAGTTTGGCAGAAAGTCTCGCAGAATCTTTTCCATTTCTAAGGTCTAAAATGCCATCAAGACTCATTTTTAAATTGGGGTCTTTAATAGTTAGCCTTCCTTTAAAAAGGTCCTTGCCATAGGTGGCATTGGTGGTAATTTCTGTGTAATTGTACTGGTTGATACCTACTTTGCTTACTTTTGCGTCCAACTCCAATAAGGCCGTTTCCAATGTGGTACCTGTTCCTCGGAGGTTTCCTTTGAGAGAGATTCTTTGGTAGGTCTCACGGTCTTCCATGATTCGTCCTAAATCCAGGTTGTTGACCGTTAATTGTCCATAATATCTCGGACTATTGTCATCTATCAGGTAATTTAGTTTTCCAGCTACGGTGCCTATTTGTGTTCTGAATTCTCCCTTGGCTTGGAATCTGGTCAGGTAGCCGTTGAAGTCAGTGTCGAAGTGAATGTCCCGGAATTTACTGATTTCTTTACGGGACTTTTCATTCAAATAAGGAGCTAAATCCGTACTTGTGACACTGGAATTGACCAGGGAAAGTTGGAAAAAGGTACTGTCTACCTTGGGAAGGCCATCTATTTTGAATTGGCCAAATAATGCGCTCCTTTCACCAAATCTAATCAAAAGCTCCTCAGAATACAGGTCGCTGACTTTTCCCTTGATGGCTCCGCTGAGGAAAATACGGTCGTCAAAATCAGGGATTTTATCCGTGAAATATTTAAGGTCTTTGATGTCTAGTATGGACTCGTCCAATATCGCAGATATAGTCACTTGGTTGTTGAAATCGCTGAGCGATTTTATGTTCTCGTAACTAAATTTTAAATAGTTTTTGACGATGGTTTCATTGGATTTGAAAAACAAATCCTTGAATTCCATGGCTTGTCCAGAATAAGAGAAGTTGGCCAACAGCTGTTGGAATTCCATGCCAGAAGTGGCTTCCAAACCTCTTAGGTACCTAATGTCAAAGGAGATTTTTCCGTCCTTGGAAAGAAAATCCCTTGCTCCGCCTATCAAGTTTCTGAAACGGAGCCTAGTATAATCAAAGCCATCATCTATAGGTGTTTTTCTTAGGTCAAAAATATCCAATGACGTTCCTTCAAATGACATCCGGTCTATGGAGAATTGACTGGTACTGGCTGTTTTTTGTTTCTTGCGCTTGCCTAAAAAGCCATTGATTTGGTTGATGAACAAGGAAATATTGGGTAGGTCTTCATCGGGATGAGTCAGGAAACGGAGTTGGCCTCCTTTAAGTTGGATTTCATCCAAGCCAGGTTCATTACTGTCCAAAAGCCCTCTGAGTGAAAAGTCAATATAAACATCCTGAAAATCTGCCATTAAGCTGTCCTTTGGATCGTGAACAGTCAGCCCCTTAAGGTTGATGGCATCCCACCATCGTATATTGACTTTTTGAATTTTTGTTTCAAATCCAGTGTTCTTGCTCAACTGCTCCGCTAAAAACTGGGTGGCAGAGGTTTGAATCGAAGGAATTTGCAGGGCAATGGCGGCCAAGATGATAATTAGAAGGAGAAATACTGCTACACGAAGCATTCCCCTCAAAGCTTTCTGCAAAAATTCCGTAACTTTCGATTTCTTTTCCAAAGGATTATGAAGAATATTAATATACTCGCAATTGAGTCCTCCTGTGATGAGACTTCCGCGTCTATTATATCTGACGGCAAAATACTTAATAATATTGTCGCCACGCAATCGGTTCATGAAAAATATGGGGGGGTGGTTCCTGAATTGGCATCCCGTGCGCATCAGCAACACCTGATTCCAGTGATCCATGAGGCAATAGAAAGTTCTGGTTTGAAAAAAGAAGACTTGTCTGCTGTGGGATTTACAAGAGGGCCAGGCTTGATGGGGTCCTTGATGGTAGGGGTTTCCTTTGCCAAGTCTTTTGCCTATTCTTTGGGCATTCCTTTGATCGATGTGAACCACATGCAAGCGCATATTTTGGCTCATTTCATAGATGACCCCAAGCCAAGTTTTCCATTTATCTGTCTAACGGTAAGTGGAGGCCATACCCAGTTGGTGTTGGTGAAGGACTACCTGGAGATGGAAGTAATTGGGGAGACCTTGGATGATGCGGTAGGAGAGGCCTTTGATAAGACTGCTAAATTGTTGGGTTTACCTTATCCTGGAGGTCCGATGATCGATAAATATGCCAAAGAAGGAAATCCGGGGGCTTATAAGTTTCCACTGTCGGAAATGCCAGGTCTGAATTATTCTTTCAGTGGCATCAAAACGGCTGTCCTATATTTTTTAAGGGATCAGTTGAAAGTTAATTCATCGTTTATTGATGAAAATATGGTAGATATTTGTGCTTCTGTGCAGCATACTTTAATCAAGATGCTGATGCAAAAGCTGAAGCGGGCAGCAAGGGAATATAAAGTCAAAGACATTGCTATTGCCGGTGGCGTTTCTGCTAATTCAGGGTTAAGGAGTGAGTTGGGAAACCTGGCAAAAGAATTGAGCTGGAAAGTTTATATCCCAAAATTTGAGTATTGCACAGACAATGCCGCTATGATCGCCATGGCTGCACACTACAAATACCTCAAAGGAGAGTTTTGTGGGCTTGATGTCAGCCCAATGGCAAAAATGAAATTAGGAAAATAAGTAAATAGTAATGGCCAAGGAGAATAGGTTTAGTAAAACCATCAATATAAAAAATAGGAAAGCAAGTTTTGAATTTGAATTTCTGGATACCTATGTGGCAGGTTTGTCTCTAGTAGGAACTGAAATCAAGTCCATCAGAGAAGGGAAAGTTTCTTTGAAGGAAGCATATTGTTATTTTAGAAGGGGAGAGCTTTTTGTCAAACAAATGCATATTTCTCCTTATTCCCAAGCAGCACACTTCAATCATGATGCAGTTAGGGAGCGTAAACTATTGCTTAATAAAAGAGAGCTTGATAAATTAGAAAGTAAATTAACAGAGAAAGGGCTTTCTATCATTCCGGTTCGTATATTTATCAATAACAAGGGTTTAGCTAAACTGGAAATTGCCCTGGGTAGAGGTAAAAAACTTCATGACAAACGTCAGGACATAAAGAAAAAAGATGCAAAAAGAGAACTTGACAAAATGGCCTATTGATGAGAAATATGGAATATGCAGGCTAAGTTTAATAAGTGTGTATCAAGAGCCTAGACCGGGTGCCGGTTTATTAACACAGATACTTTTTGGAGAGACTTATGAGGTGGAGGAAGCAACCCCTGATCGTAAATGGCTCAAAGTAAAGGTAGAGGCTGATGGTGTCGTGGGCTGGATGCCAGCAGCCCAGTATGAGGCCGTATCTGAGGAAGCGTATAATTTTTATAAGGATGAGGATTTTCAAGTGGTGACTTCCCCTCTCTCGTCAATCAAGTTCAAGGGAGACCTCCTTTATATTTTACCAGGAAGTAGTTTACATATAGGTTCCAGTGAATTGTTTGATATGGATGGAACCATTGATTTTAAAGGAAATTCAAGACATTATAAGGACAAGGCCACTGGGGAAGAACTGGTGTCCCTTGCCAAGATGTTCATTAATGTGCCCTTTCTGTCTGGCGGAAGGGGCTTTTTTGGAATTGGGTCTGGGAGTTTTATCCAGCTTGTTTACAAGATTGGAGGCTATAAGGCTCCAAAGTATATCTCCCAATTTGTGGAAGCGGGAAAAGAAATAGATTATCGCGAAATCCAGCTGGGTGATGTGTTAATATTTGGAAATAACAAAGATATTCCGCATCATGCAGGAATATATATTGGTGACAGTCAGGTGATTCATGTGAAAGGCAAGGTAAGAGTAGATAAAGTAAAACTTGATGGAACCAAGATGACCAAAAACAATTCTCCTTTATATCAGGTTTTGAAAATCAGGAGATTAATGAAATAAGATGGAAAAGAAGGTATTGGTGCTCAACTTAGATCATACGCCTGTGGCAGTGGTAACAGTTCAGAAAGCGATGGTGCTCTCTATTCTGGAGAAGGTTAGCATTTTGGCCGATTACCCTTTTCTAAGTATTAGAACAGTGGACCAAGAATTTAAGTATCCTGCGGTAGTTAGGTTGGACGAATACAAAAATGTTCCTTACAGAGGTGTTTTGCTGAACCGGGGCAATTTATTCAAAAGGGATAATAATGAGTGCCAATATTGTGGTTCACAGAAACATTTGACAATAGATCATGTGGTTCCTCGTTCCAAAGGAGGTAAAAGTAGCTGGACTAATTTGATTACAGCTTGCCACCGATGTAATGTGCAGAAAGGGGACAAAACTCCTGAGGAAGTAGGCTTTTTGATGAAAAGACGACCTTTTAAACCATCCCTATCCTATTTTTTATCAGAATATGCGGAGAAAAATGCAGAAGAATGGATGCCATTTTTAGAAGTGAGGACTGTTCAGAGTGATTGAGAAATCTACATTGTTTTGATTGATTAATAATGATTTAGACCATTGTTTCACGGATTAATTTTTATATTGGTTTTTTAACCAAAATCCAACCTATCTGTGACCATATTATTTGTGCTGCTTAGCATAATGCTCTTAGTTTTGCTTATTGTTTGGGCAAAGATCAATCCTTTTATCGCTTTTCTGATTACCTCCATTACCGCTGGTTTTTTGCTGGGTATCCCTGCTCAGGATATTGCGGCTTCTGTTCAAAAAGGAATGGGTAATCTTTTAGGTGATTTGATTATCATCATCACCATGGGGGCGATGTTGGGGAAATTGGTAGCAGAAAGAGGAGCAGCCCAAAGGATAGCGGATTTTCTGATGAGAATTTTCGGAAAGAAATACATCCATTGGGCCATGATGCTAACTGGCCTGGTGGTTGGAATCCCGTTGTTTTATAATGTAGGTTTTGTTTTATTAGTGCCTTTGGTTTTTACTGTTGCCTACCAATACAAGCTTCCAGCGGTTTTTGTGGGGATGCCCTTATTGGCGGCTTTGTCCGTGACCCACGGTTTTTTGCCTCCTCATCCGTCACCTGCGGCCTTGGTGGCACAGTTTGATGCAAACATGGGGCTTACCTTATTATATGGGATCATTATAGCTGTGCCTACCATTTTGGTTGCAGGACCTATATTTTCCCAAATGTTAAAAAAGATTCCTTCCAATCCGCTAGAGACTTTTCGTGCCAATACTAAGCCCAAAGAAGAATTGCCAGGAACATTCAATAGTTTCTTTTCTGCTCTTTTGCCTGTAGTTTTATTAATTAGCACTACGGTTTTGACCCTTCAAGTGCCGCAAGATTACGCCTTATATCCTTATATTATATTTGTTTCTGATCCAGGCATGGTAATGTTGATCTCCCTCCTTGTGGCTACATTTACTTTGGGCTTAAAGATGGAAGTGGGAATGAAGGATTTGATGGACATCTATGTGGTAGCCGTCAAAGATGTTTCAATGATCATCTTGATTATAGCAGGAGCGGGAGCATTAAAGCAAGTCTTGATGGATAGTGGTGTAAGCCAAGTTATTGCGGATTCCTTAGAAGGATGGGATGTTCATCCTTTGGTATTGGCATGGACGATTACTGCGGTAATCAGGGTTTGTGTAGGTTCAGCTACCGTAGCTGGCTTAACAACTGCCGGTATCATCGCGCCGCTTATACATGGTACTGGCGTAGATCCTAATCTAGTTGTGTTGGCCATCGGTGCAGGAAGCCTGATGTTTTCACATTTTAATGATGCAGGTTTTTGGATGTATAAGGAGTTTTTTAATGTCAGCATCAAAGATACAATCAAGTCTTGGTCAGTGATGGAGACCATTGTAGCTGTGGTTGGGTTATTTGGGGTCATGTTATTGGATTGGATATTGTTTTGAGTTTGAAGTAAATTGGAAAATGGAAGATGCTGGTAAAAGGTATCACCAATAAAACATAGTAAAATGTCAGCAGAAGAGAATTTTAATAAGTTAGAATTGAATTTGCCTCCCGCACCCAAGCCTTTGGGAGTTTACAAGCCTTGTTTAATAGATGGTAAATATTTGTATTTGTCAGGCCATGGAACCGTCAAGGATGATGGGAATTTGATTATGGGGAGGATTGGGCAAGAACTGGATATTGAACAAGGTAAATTGGCCGCCAGACAGGTTGGGCTTGCCATGCTTTCTACCATAAGAGCTAATTTGGGGAGCCTCAATAAAGTCAAGAGAGTGATCAAAGTACTGGGGATGGTAAACTGTGTGCCTGAATTTGAGAGACATCCATATGTCATTAATGGCTGTAGCGAGCTTTTTGCAGCCGTTTGGGGAGAGGAAAATGGTATTGGGGTCAGAAGTGCTGTAGGATTTGGTTCCCTGCCCGATAACATTCCAGTGGAGGTTGAAGCCGTTTTTGAACTACACTGATGATGTTGGAAGACTCACAAGATTGGTATACTGTAAAAGGTATAGAGACGATAGATTCACCGGCCTTGCTAGTTTACCCTAAACGAGTAAGGAATAATATCAAGCAGCTAAAATCCATGGTCTCTGATCCTGAAAGACTGCAGCCCCATGTCAAGACATTTAAATGTAGGGAGGTCGTGGACATGCTTATGGAGGATGGGATCTCTAAGTTCAAATGTGCGACGATAGCCGAGGCAGAGATGCTGGCCATGGCAGGAGCCAGTGAGGTTCTGATCGCTTATCCAATGGTGGGGCCAAAAGTTAACCGCATGATCAAGCTGGTTTTGGCTTACCAGGATACGCAATTTTCATGTTTGGTAGATTGTCCGGAACAAGCTCAGCATTTATCAGATCATACGTATCAAGCCGATGTATATCTTCGGATATATGTTGATTTAAATGTGGGCACCAATAGGACTGGGATCGCTCCGGATGGAGGCGCTATGGATCTGTATGACTTTTGTAAAACGACGAGTCACTTGATCACCATGGGATTACATATTTATGATGGCCATATCAGGCAGTTGGATTTAGAGAAGAGAAAAGAGAAGTGTGACCAGGCCTTTGAGCCAGTCAACAGGTTGATCAGAACCATTAAGGAAAAGTATGGTAAGGATTTTAATGTCATAGCAGGTGGTACACCCACTTTTCCGGTTCATAAGGACAGGGAAGGTGTGATTTGTAGTCCTGGTACTTTTGCTTATTGGGACAAAGGATATCATGATGCCTTGCCTGAGCAACAGTTTGAATATGCGGCAGTGTTGCTTTGCAGGGTGATTTCCAGACCAGCACCGAATCTAATTTGTTTGGATTTGGGATATAAGTCGATTGCTTCTGAGGGGACTTTGGAAAGCAGGACTTGGTTTTTAGAACATCCAAAATGGAAGATTTTGAGTCATCATGAAGAACATATGGTGGTGGATATTGGAGAGGATTATTTGGTAGTAGGCCAAGTAGTCTATGCGATTCCTAATCATATTTGCCCGACTGTAGCGATGTATGATAAAGTTTTGACCGTAATGGAAGGGCGTCTGACTGGCTGTTGGAAGACCTTATCTAGAAAAAGAAAAATTAATATTTAGGGAAGATTTAGACTTGATACTGAATTTATTGTTTCTCTAATTTGAAATCAATTTTGATCGAGTGCTCCAATAACTAAAGAAAATGTTTACCATAGATGCCCATTTGGATTTAAGTATGAATGCCTTGGAATGGAACAGGGATTTGACACAGTCGGTTGATTCAATCAATGCTCGAGAAAAAGGGCAAAATGATAAACCAGATAGAGGAAATGCCACCGTATCATTACCAGAATTACGGAAAGGCAATGTAGGGCTGGTGGTCGCTACTCAAATAGCCAGGTATGTATCTGCTGATAATCCTTTGCCAGGTTGGCACTCTCCCGCTCAGGCTTGGGCACAAACGCAAGGTCAGCTGGCTTGGTATAAAGCCATGGAAGAGGTTGGAGAAATGGTCCAAGTGAAGGATCTGGAAGGCCTTGAGCGCCACCTTGATCATTGGCTAGACGGGCCATCAAATGAGAAGAAGCCTGTTGGGTATATATTGTCGCTTGAAGGGGCAGATTCGATTGTTGATCTGAGCTATCTCGAAAAAGCCTATGACTATGGCTTGAGAGCGCTTGGCCCAGCCCACTATGGTCCAGGAAGATATGCGCAGGGAACTGATGCGATAGGTTTTATGGGTAAGGAGGGACGAGAACTTCTAAAAGAGATGGAGCGTCTTAATATTATTTTAGACGCAACGCACCTTTGTGATGATAGTTTTTGGGAAGCAATGGATCACTTTAGTGGCCATGTGTGGGCCAGTCACAACAACTGTAGGGCATTGGTAAACCACAATAGGCAGTTTAGTGATGAGCAAATTAAAGAACTCGTATCAAGAGGAGCGGTGATTGGCGGGGCTCTGGATGCTTGGATGATGGTTCCAGGTTGGGTGAGGGGAAAGTCCACTCCTTCGGAAACAGGCTGCAACTTAGAGGTCATGTTGGATCATTTGGATCACATCTGCCAGCTAGCAGGAAATGCAGATCATATTGGTATTGGAACGGATTTGGATGGTGCTTTTGGAAAGGAGCAATGCCCCTATGATCTGGAGACTATTTCAGATATACAAAAAATCCCTAGCTTGTTAAAGACAAGAGGTTATTCGGAGGCTGACATAAAAAAAGTCATGCACGGAAATTGGCTCAGATTTTTAAGGCAAGCTTGGGGTTGAGGATAGTCCTGGTTCACCGAGAACAATTTTAGGTGGAATTTGAACGCAATTAAAAATTTGCTGAATTATCAAATTTAGTACATTTGATTTTACTGACTTTAATAGGCTTCTATGTTTTTGAAATAATACCAACACCATAGTTTCAGGTTTTAATGCTGGTGTATGGGCGTTTATTTCGTTCTATACTGGATTATTATCGATTGAAGGGGTTGGGTTTGATATCAAAAGAGGAGTATTTGAAGTCCTGGGGTTTTATCCACTTTAAGTATTTGTATGAATTAGTTTTCCTTAAAGGGGGCGAACCGGTGATGTATAAATAACTGATTTTTTGTTGGTAATTTTTAAGTATAAGGAGTGATGCATCTTCGGGTAATTTTGAATTTCTTAAAATACTTTCTAGGTAAGGTATTGAGAATCAGTTGCTGTTTATGAGAAGTGACCATGAATCCTATTCTAATTTTTTCAATTCAAATTGTTTGATGTTCTAAAAAATCAGTACCTTTGCAGTCCGTTCGGGTGGACGGTTTTCATCTTGCTTACAAGTAAGGAGGGAAATTCATAACTAAAAACCTCAGCCTGAAGACTCTAGGGCTGTTGAAAGTCAGAGTCATTTACTAATATGTCTAACAAAGAAGATTTTAACTGGGACAAGTTCGAAACCAAAGGTTTTGGTGAAGGTTACACTTCTGCCGAGAGAGCAGAGATGGAAAAACTTTATGACCAAACCTTGACTGAAATCAGTGAGAAGGAAGTAATCAAAGGTACTGTAGTAGGTGTCAATGATAAGGATGTGATCATCAACATTGGTTTTAAATCTGATGGTTTGGTGCCAAGAACTGAATTCCGTGACCTTCCTGATCTTAAGATCGGTGACGAAGTAGAACTTTTCATTGAAGAGCAAGAAAATGCATTGGGTCAATTGGTTCTTTCTAGAAAGAAAGCCAAAATGGTACGTGCATGGCAAGACATCGAAGATGCACTTGAATTTGATAATGTGATCGAGGGTCTTGTGAAAAGAAGAACCAAAGGTGGTTTGATCGTAGATATCTACGGTGTAGAAGCCTTCTTGCCAGGTTCTCAAATTGACGTGAAGCCTATCAGAGACTTTGATGTTTATGTAGGTAAGAAAATGGAAGTGAAAGTGGTTAAAATTAACCACGCTAACGATAACGTTGTTGTTTCTCACAAAGTATTGATCGAGAAAGATCTAGAGAAGCAAAAAGCAGAAATCCTAAACAACCTAGAGAAAGGTCAGGTATTAGAAGGTGTGATCAAGAACATGACCAACTTCGGTGTATTCATCGATTTGGGTGGTGTAGATGGTCTACTTCACATTACAGACATCTCTTGGGGCAGAATCAACCATCCAGAAGAAGTGCTTAACCTTGACGACAAAGTTCAGATCGTGGTACTTGACTTTGATGATGACAAGAAACGTATTTCTTTGGGTATGAAGCAGCTTACTGCTCATCCTTGGGATTCTCTTTCTGCTGAGTTGGAAGTTGGTTCTAAAGTGAAGGGTAAAATTGTTAACGTTGCTGATTATGGTGCATTCCTTGAATTGGCTCCAGGCGTTGAAGGTTTGATCCACGTTTCTGAGATGTCTTGGTCTCAGCACTTGAGAAACCCTGCTGACTTTGTTAAAGTAGGTGACGAAATCGAAGCAGTAGTACTTACTCTTGACAAGGAAGACAGAAAAATGTCTCTTGGTATCAAGCAATTGACTGAAGATCCATGGACTAAGCAAGACATGGTGACTAAGTACGCTGTAAGCACTAAGCACAAAGGCGTGGTAAGAAACTTGACTAACTTCGGATTGTTCCTTGAGCTTGAAGAAGGTATCGACGGTCTTGTACACGTTTCTGACCTTTCTTGGACCAAGAAAATCAAACACCCATCTGAGTACGTTAAGGTAGGGGATGAATTAGAAGTAATCGTTCTTGAACTTGATGTTGATAACAGAAGATTGGCCCTAGGTCATAAGCAATTGGAAGAGAATCCATGGGATACTTTCGAAGGTATCTTCCCAGTAGGTTCTGTTCACAAGTGTACTGTTGTTTCTAAAAACGACAAAGGTGCGGTTCTAGAGCTTCCTTACGGATTGGAAGGATTCGCTACTATCAAAAACCTAGAGAAAGAAGATGGTTCTCAAGTAGAAGTTGGAGAGTCTCTTGACTTCAGAGTAACTGAATTCTCTAAGGATGATAAGCGTATCGTTCTTTCTCATACTGCTACTTTCAAAGAAGAAGCTATTCCTGCTGCTAAGCCAGCCGCTAAGAAAGCTGCTCCTAAGAAGAAAGCTGCCGGTACTGAGCCTCAGGAGAAATCTACTCTTGGAGATCTAGATGCTCTTTCTGCTTTGAAAGAGAAAATGGAAGGTGGAGACAAAAAATAAGCGTAAGCTTATTCCGCTATAAAAGTAAAAGCATCCGCCACGGCGGATGCTTTTTTGTTTTTGCAGTAAGTTGATTTTTTATATGGATTTAAGTCGTGATATAAATCGCTATTGGTCCTCGTTGGGGATCTTTAAATCCAGATTAAATTGCTTGTTCAGTTTTTTGATAAGGTAAGCAGAAAGTAAAGGGGATTCCTTTTCAATGTTTTGATGTACAAAAAAGTAGAGTTTTTGCAGTCCCATCTCTCTCCAGCTGATGATTCTTTCCATCCAATCATCCAATCGGCTGTAATCGCTCTCAGCATTGGCTCCAACATAACGAATAAATGCAGTGTCATTAGTAAGTCTCATATGGAGCATGTCCCTCCTACCTGCTGTATCAACAACAATATTGGCCCGATTGTTTTCAACCAAAAGATTACAATATTTATTCAAAACCTCTTCATTGGCAAACCACTCTGCATTTCTCAATTCCAAGGCCAGTGGGATTTCGGGGGGGAATTCATTGACAAACTTCTCTACCCTGTCAAAATCCTTTGGTTTGAAATTATCATGCATTTGAAGAAATGCCATGCCCAGCTTGTCTTCAAAATTGGCAATGGAATCTGCGAAGGCCATGACAGGTTCCTGAACATTGATCAGGCGCTTGAAGTGGCTGACAGAATTAGGGATTTTAGGAAAGAATTTAAACCCTTCAGGTGTTTTGTCAGCCCAAGTCCTTACTTGTTCTATGCTGGGTGAACTGTAGAAAGTAGCATTGAGCTCAATAGAGTTGAATTGTTTGGAGTAATAAGTCAGCTCGTCTTTGGTGCCTCTTGGGTAGAACCCCTTTAGGTCAGACCTGTTCCATTTGGCGCATCCCACATATACTTCAAAGGGCTTGTCTGATTTATATTTATTGAGGATTTTTTTTGTTTCCGGATGGTCTTCCGGTAATGTAAAATCTATGGATGAAGGATCTTCAACACTTCCGAATTTCATGGTTTGGTCTTTTAAGTTTTATGGACCATTAATTTAAGAAAAATATGGAAAGAATAAATGTTCTTCTTGGTCAAGGTTGTCCGATAAACCACAGGGATGAAAGGAGTGTTGTTGCTGGAACGTTAAGGAAGATTGAGCTAAAAATAGAAAAAGCATCGTCATGTCGGATGCTTTTTGAGTGAGGTCGAGAGCGGATTCGAACCGCTGTACAAGGTTTTGCAGACCTCTGCCTAGCCACTCGGCCACTCGACCATCTGAATTGAGATGCAAATGTATAGATATTCTGATTTTATCCAAAATTGTTGAATTAAAATTTTAGTAATTTTTATTTCAATTCGTCAAACCATTTCAATCAGGTGAGCTTCGATATTGCAAATTGGCTGCCGATATACAGTTGAAATAAAACTAATTGCTTGAAACAAGTTATTTATAAAGGTTCTAAATAGAAATTCAAAAATAAGTTAAGGCTTTAAAACGCTGTTTTTCAGTATTATAGGTGGTTTTTAAACTTTGAGACAATTTGGTTGAAGCATATTATACGGGTTTGAAAAATAGAAGTTGGGTAGTACATTTGTGGGGAGTTTTAAAAACCGTGAAATAAACTGATTAAAGAGTTATAAATATGTCAATCAAACGCTCATTATTAAGTGTTCCGTTCAGATTTTGCAACATGGCGTTGATTTTTTTCCTTTTGATAGGAATAAATGCTTTTGCTGCTGACCCTGAAGTATCTGATAGTGATGAAGCCGTCAAGGCCGGTGAATCACTATTCAACGCCAACTGTAAGACCTGCCACAAGCTAGATCAAAAGTTCACGGGCCCTGCGCTAAGAGGGGTAAGTGACCGAAGAGATATAGCCTGGATTCAGTCATTTGTGAAAAACTCACAAAAAGTGATCCAGAGCGGTGATCCAACTGCTACTGCTCTTTTTGCGGAATTTAACAATACGGTGATGCCTGCTCACCAATTCTTAAGTGACGACGACGTAATGAACTTGTTGTCTTATATAGAATTTGGTGGTAAGGAAGAAGCTGCGGCTACTCCCGCTGAAGGAGCTGCTGGCGCTGCAACAGCAACAGGAGGTGTTCCAAGCGAATACCTAACCATTATTTTAGCGGTTTTAGTGGTTGTGTTATTGTTGATCCTAATTGTTTTGGGACTGATTGTTTCCGTGTTGACCAAATACTTGAACAAACAGCCTCTTGAGGAAGATGACAAAGAGTTTATCAACCAAAAGACAGATCTTAAGAAAGTATTCAGAAGTGATGCTTTCATAATCATTATCACAGCGATAGTTATAGCTCTTGTAGCAAAAACAGCAATTGACGGCTTGTTCTCAGTAGGTGTACAACAAGGTTACCAGCCTACTCAGCCTATTGCTTTCTCTCACAAGCTACACGCTGGCGATAAAGAGATTCCATGTCAATACTGTCACACTGGAGTTGAGATCGGAAGGTCTGCAAATATTCCTTCTCCTAACATTTGTATGAACTGCCATATGCACATTCAGAATGTGGAGGGTAAAGAAGGTGTATCCACTGAGATTCAGAAAATATACGATGCAATAGATAATGATCAGCCGATAGAGTGGGTAAGGGTTCATAACCTACCTGATTTGGCATATTTCAATCACTCGCAACACGTGAAAGTGGGCCAGATTGAATGTCAAACTTGTCACGGTCCTATAGAGGAGATGGAAGTAGTAGGCCAGCACAGTGCCTTGACTATGGGATGGTGTATTGACTGTCACAGAAAGACAGACATCCAAACTGCTGGTAATGAGTACTACGATAAGTTGGTACAGTTGCACGCTGAGTCTAAATCAAAAGATGCCCTTAAGGTGAAGGACATCGGAGGCCTAGAATGTGCTAAGTGCCACTATTAATTGAAAAATCTTTAAGAACATTCTTTTCTTTAATATAAAATGAAAGAAAATAAAAAGACATACTGGAAGGGATTAGAACAGTTGACAAACGATCCGGAATTTGTAAAAAATGCTGATCGCGAATTTCCTGAGTACCTTCCTATAAGCGGACAAGAAGAAGGAGGATCTTCTAGAAGAGACTTCCTAAAACTAATGGGTTTCAGTCTTGCAGCAGCATCATTGGCAGCTTGTGAGGCGCCAGTTAGAAAAGCTATTCCTTATGTGAACAAGCCAGCTGATGTAAACCCTTCCGTACCCAATTATTACGCGTCTACATTTGTAAGCGGAGGTGATTATGCTTCTGTAGTGGTGAAGACCAGAGAAGGTAGACCTATTAAAATCGATGGTAACAAGTTGTCTCCAATCACACAAGGTGGTGTAAATGCCATCGTGGAAGCCTCCGTGCTGTCGCTTTATGACAAAGAAAGACTTACTGGACCCTATAAAGGTGGCCAACTTTCAGACTGGGCAACAGTAGATAAGGAAGTGGCCGCAAAGCTAAAATCGGCCGGCAATGTTAAGATCGTAACCAACACCATTTTATCTCCATCAACTGAGAAGGCTATCCAAGCGCTTTCAGAATCAGTAGGAGGTGCAGAGGTCGTTACTTATGATGCTGCTTCTACTTATGGTATCACCAAGGCGAATGAAATGTATTATGGTGCCAATGTGCTTCCTAGTTATCATTTCGAAAAGGCTGATGTGATTGTAAGTTTTGGTGCTGACTTCCTAGGAACTTGGATTTCACCGATTGAATTTGCTAAAGGATATTCAAAAGGAAGAAAGATATCTACAGAGCATCCGGTGATGTCAAGACATTATCAGTTTGAATCTAATCTTTCCCTTACCGGTGCTAATGCTGACTATAGAACACCAATCAGAGCTTCTCAGAGTGGGTTGGCAGTTTTAGCACTTTATAATTTGATTGCCAAAAAAGCTGGAGCAGCTACTGTAAGAGCCGCAGCCGTTGAGGTGGAGCACTTGAGCAAAGCAGCCAATGAATTATGGGCCAGCAAAGGAAAGTCATTGGTCGTTTCCGGATCCAATGACCCTAATGTCCAAGTGATTGTAAACGCTATCAATGAACTACTTGAAAGCAATAATTCGACCATAAGCTATACCAAATCTGCTAACTTCAAGAAGGGTAGTGACGCCAATATGGCCAAGTTTACTGCTGACCTTGCTGCTGGAAGAGTAGGTGGTGTGATTTTCTATAACTGTAATCCAGTTTATGATTATCCTCAAGGTGAAACATTAGGGCAGGCAATAGCTAAAGCAAAAGTTTCAGTGTCTACTAACCAGACCATGAATGAAACTTCATCTTTGGTTCAGTACATTGCCCCAGATCATCATTATTTGGAATCATGGAATGATTTCAATCCTAAGGCTGGAGAATACAGTTTGTCCCAACCAGCTATTTCTCCTCTTTTTGATACCAGACAAGCACAAGAATCTTTCTTGACTTGGGCTGGCGTTTCCACTAACTATTATGATTTCCTTCAGGATAGCTGGAAAGTACTTTTCAACGGTCAATCAGAAGTCAGTACTTTCCAAGAATTCTGGGATAGAGCATTATATAACGGTGTATATTCTACGCCATTGGCATCTGAAGCTGCAGATTTGACGGCTGTTGGGGATGTTAATGCTGCCGCTGCTGCTGTTGGGAAAGCTTATACCGCTTCCAATACCGGAGCAGAGTTGGTGATTTATCAGAAAGTAGGAATGGGTGACGGTACTTTTGCAAACAACCCTTGGTTGCAAGAGATGTCCGATCCAATCACCAAAGCTACTTGGGATAATTACTTGACTGTTTCTCAAAAATGGGCCAATGAAAATGGTCTTAAAATGTTTGAAGGGGAAACCAAGAAAGCAAAAATTACAGTAAATGGTAAGTCGCTTATCGTTCCTGTATTGGTTCAGCCTGGACAAGCAGATGGAACCATCGGTTTGGCTCTAGGGTATGGACGTACGAAGGCTGGTAGAGTGGCCAACGGCGTAGGTGTTAACGCTTACCAATTGTTGGATGTCACTAAAGGCTTTGTAAACTATGACATTACTTCAGGAGTATCTATTGAGATTACTGCTGATAGTTATAAAATCGGACAAACGCAGACACACCAAACTTATATGAACCGTGAAAACGTGATTCAAGAGTCTGTTTTGTCAGAATATAAAAAGGATCCTTCCGCAGGCCGTGTTCATCCTGAAATTTACAAGGATGGTGAGTTTGTAAAACCTTCCAAAATCTCACTTTGGAATGGTCATAAGTATAGCCAACACCACTGGGGCTTAGCAATTGACATGAACTCATGTATCGGTTGTGGAGCTTGTACTATTGCTTGTCAAGTGGAGAACAATGTGGCAGTAGTAGGTAAACAAGAGGTGTTGAACAGAAGAGAGATGGCTTGGATCAGAATTGACCGTTACTACAGCTCAGATGCTGAGGCGGGAGATTTGGATGGTTTGGAAAAAGCTTCTGATAATCCTGAAGTAACCTTCCAGCCTATGATGTGCCAGCACTGTAACAACGCTCCTTGTGAGACCGTTTGTCCTGTGGCTGCAACTACGCACAGTTCTGAAGGTCTTAACCAGATGACTTATAACAGATGTATCGGTACTCGTTATTGTGCCAACAACTGTCCTTATAAAGTAAGAAGATTTAACTGGTTCAAATACCACGACAATAAAGATTTCGCTACAGTCAATGTGGCTCAAAACGATGATCTTGGTAAGATGGTACTTAACCCTGACGTGACTGTTAGAGCTAGAGGGGTTATGGAAAAATGTAGTTTGTGTGTGCAGCGAATCCAATCGGGTAAATTAGCCGCGAAGCGTGAGAAAAGAAAGATACAGGATGGAGAAGTGACTACTGCTTGTGCCGTGGCTTGTCCTACTGACGCATTGGTATTCGGTGATATGAACGATCCTAATAGCCAAGTTTCACAATTGTTGAAGATCAAGGAGAATACAACTTCAGCAGTGAAAGAGGTGAATGAGGAAAGAGCTTACCACGTATTGGAGGAAATCAACGTGAGCCCAAATGTGTGGTACTTCACCAAGATTAGAAATAAGGACAAAAAAGAAGCGTAAATAATAATTTTATAAGATATGCAGGTTACTTCATCCGTACGCGAGCCGTTAGTTACGGGCGGTAAAACTTACAAAGACGTTACCCATGACGTTGCCAGACAGGTAGAAGGCAAGCCAACAATTGGCTGGCTTTTGGGTTTGGCCGTATCAATAGGCGTTTTGTTATTGGGATTCATTGCGGTGGCTGCCACTGTTTGGGAAGGTATCGGTATGTGGGGATTGAACAAAACTGTCGGTTGGGCATGGGATATCACCAACTTCGTATGGTGGGTAGGTATCGGTCACGCGGGTACTTTGATTTCCGCCGTACTTTTACTTTTCAGACAAAAATGGAGAACATCTATTAACCGTGCAGCAGAAGCGATGACGATCTTCGCTGTAATCTGTGCAGCGATGTTCCCGGTACTACACATGGGGAGACCTTGGTTAGGAGCTTACTGGGCATTGCCTCTTCCTAACGTCTTTGGTTCTCTTTGGGTTAACTTTAACTCTCCACTCCTTTGGGACGTATTTGCGATCTCTACTTATTTCTCGGTTTCGTTGGTATTCTGGTACATTGGTTTGATCCCGGATTTTGCTACCATCAGAGATAGAGCAACTGGAATCAGAAAGACCATATATGGAGCATTGAGTTTTGGTTGGGATGGTGCTGCAAAAACTTGGATGAGATATGAATCTGTTTCTTTGATCTTGGCAGGTTTGGCCACACCACTTGTACTTTCTGTACACACTATTGTATCCTTTGACTTTGCGACTTCAGTTATCCCCGGATGGCATACCACGATCTTCCCTCCTTACTTTGTGGCGGGAGCGATCTTCTCTGGTTTTGCCATGGTATTGACCTTGATGATCATCACAAGGAAAGTATTTAAACTGGAAGACTATATTACAATGGTACACATCGAGTTGATGAACATTGTAATTATCATAACAGGGTCGATCGTAGGTATCGCTTATATTACGGAATTCTTTATCGCTTGGTATTCTGGAGTAGCTGCTGAACAATATGCCTTTATTAACCGTGCTTTTGGACCATATTGGTGGGCTTACTGGTCAATGATGACTTGTAACGTGATTTCACCTCAACTTTTCTGGTTCAAGAAAATTAGAACCTCCATTGTATTTACTTTTGCACTTTCATTGGTGGTAAACATCGGTATGTGGTTCGAACGATTTGTAATTATTGTAACCTCACTTCACAGGGACTTCTTGCCATCTTCATGGGCCATGTTCTACCCAACTTGGGCAGATGTTGGAGTTTACCTGTTCACCTTTGGTTTATTCTTTACCTTGTTCTTGTTATTTGCCAAGTTCTTCCCGGTAATCAACATGGCTGAGGTGAAATCAGTATTAAAGTCTTCATCTGAAAAAGTAAATAAATAATGGAAAGAGATACGAATTTTATCCTCGGTATTTATGATGATGAGGATGTGTTAAAAGACGCAGTAACCAAGGTGAGGGATAGTGGCGTGAAGATTCACGAAGTATATACCCCTTATCCTGTTCACGGTCTTGAAGATGTGTTGGGATATAGAAGAAGTAGGTTGCCAATCGCTGCCTTTTTGTTCGGAATGCTGGGTACTTGCCTTGCCCTGACCATGCAGTTGTTGATGATGGCTGTTGACTGGCCAATGATCATTGGTGGTAAAGATCACGCTCCGATTCCTGATTTTATCCCTGTAACCTTCGAATTGACCGTACTTTTGGCTTCATTCGGAATGGTGGGTGTTTTCATGATCAGCAGTAACCTTAAGCCATGGGGACAACCAAGAATTTTTGACCTAAGAAGTACAGATGACAAGCATGTGATGGCGATTGATATTGCGAACAATGCCAGTATCGAAGAAGCTAAAATCAAAGAAGTGTTACAGTCTTCAGGAGCTTCAGAAGTGAATAATAAAAGTTTTGAATAGGTAACGTTTAAGATATGAAAATTATTAAGTCCATATATTTAGTTGCGCTTTCTGCTGCTTCATTGGGAGTAGTATCTTGCGGAGCTTCAGGGGAGAACCAGGGGCTGGAATATGCTCCTCAAATGTATCACTCTGTCGCTTATGAACCACTTACCCAAATTCAAAACGAAGAAGCTGGAAGCTGGTTGTCCAATAGAGAAGATGGTAAAGGTGAATTTTACAACAGTAACGTTCACAATCCTCATAACATGAACATGAGAGAACCAGTGCCAAACACGGTTCCTAGAAATCAATATGGAATGCTTCCTTATAGACTGAAAGTAGCAGATCTTACTGGTGCTGACAGTGTTCAAAATCCTATAGAAGTATCAGAGGATGTATTGAAAGAGGGAGAGCATACTTATATGCAATATTGCTTGCCATGCCATGGACCTGCAGGTCAGGGTGATGGTAAAGTAGGCGAAGTAATTGGTGGTGTCGCTAACCTAACAGGTGGTGCTTACATCAACCTTACAGAAGGACACATTTTCCATGTAATTACGCACGGAAAAGGTAGAATGGGAGCTCATGCTTCTCAGATCACTCCGGAAAGAAGATGGAAGATTGTTCACTATGTTAAACAAGTAATTCAGAAACAATAATAATGGCGCACGTTACAAATTTTAACCTGGATCAAAAATTTGACTTCACGGCTGCTCTGAAGAAGTCCATCATGCTGATGGGAGGTATTGGAGCAATCTTGTTAGTCATTGGAATCTTCACTTCTATGGGAGGTGGGGAACACGGACACGAAGCGGCCGGTCATGGAACTGAACATGTAGAAGCTCCTGCTGATCACGGCGATCATGCGGCTGAGGCTGGACATGCAGAGGAAAGTGATCATCATGCTGAAGCTGCTCATGAAGATGAAGGACATGGTGGATACCACTGGTCTAAACGTTTCTTCGCCAATCTTTGGATTAACAATGTGTATTTTGCAGGAATCGCCATTATTGGTGTCTTTTTCTTTGCCATTCAATATGCAGCACAAGCTGGATGGGCTACTGCAATCTTAAGAGTAATGATCTCTTTTGGCAACTGGTTGCCTTTTGCAGCGATTTTGATGATCGTAACGTACTTTATTGCAGGACATGATCTGTTCCACTGGACACATCATGATCTTTTTGTAGAAGGTGGTGCTCATTATGACAAAATCATTGATGGAAAAGGTGGATTCTTTTACTGGCCTTTGGCAAAAGGTAGCTTCCCGATTTTCTGGGTAGCAAGAATGGTAATCTTCTTTGGTTTGTGGATCTTCTTCTTCAACAAATTGAAGAACCTTTCTTTCCAAGAAGATTTGAATGGGGGAACTAGCTATTGGTATAATATTAGAAAATGGTCAGCTATTTTCTTGGTAATCTTCGCCGTTTCTTCTTCTATCAGTGCTTGGGACTGGGTGATGTCAATTGATACACACTGGTTCTCTACACTTTTTGGATGGTATGTATTTGCCTCTTGGTTTGTAGCAGGGCTTTCCTCTATTACTTTGGTGACCATTATGCTGAAAGAGAGAGGTTATTTGGAAATGTTCAATGAAAACCACCTTCACGATTTAGGTAAGTTTGTATTTGGATTCTCCATCTTCTGGACTTATTTGTGGTTCTCTCAGTTCCTATTGATCTATTACGCCAACATTCCTGAGGAATCTGTTTACTTCATCGAAAGATTGAGCAGCGATAAATATGGTGCTTTTATCTTTGTTAACTTGATCATGAACTTCGTATTGCCGTTCTTGGTGTTGATGACTAGAGATGCCAAAAGACACACTATATTCTTAAAGGTAGTTTGTACTTTGATTATCATTGGCCACTGGGTTGACTTCTTCTTGATGGTTCAACCAGGTACCTTAGGACATAACGGTGGGGTTGGTTTCATGGAGATTGGCATGTTTATGTTGTATGGATCAGTGGTTATTATGGTTGTGTTGACAGGTCTTTCTAAGAAAAACCTGATCGCTAAGAACCACCCAATGTTGGAGGAAACTTATCATCATCACATTTAATACGTATCCGAAAAAGATAGAATTATGGGATTTCTTATTGCACTAGGTGTTTTAATATTAGTATCCATCATATGGATGGTGTACAGGATACAATCTTTGGTTTCTGTAGTTAAAGGTTCTGACAAGAAAACTGCTACAGGAAGCAACAAAATCAACGCTGCCTTGTTTATCCTTTTCTTATTGGGTGCTGGTGGTTTGATGTTTTGGTATTCCATCAAAGAATTTGATAATTATACCCTGCCGATTGCCTCTGAGCATGGAGTGGTGACTGATAAGCTGTTTTGGATAACCATGGCCGTTACTGGAGTGGTATTTATCATCACACATATATTGCTTTTCTGGTTCAGCTATACTTACCAATACAAAGAGGATAAAAGAGCTTCTTTTTATCCAGACAACAACAAGTTGGAGATCATTTGGACTTTGGTCCCTGCATTGGTTTTGACTGTTTTAATTGTTTCGGGATGGAAAGCTTGGACGGACATTACTGCTCCTGCGCCTGAAAATGCGCATGTAGTGGAAGTAATGGGATATCAATTTGCTTGGGAATTCAGATACCCTGGGAAGGACAATCAGTTAGGAAGCTATGACTACCGATTGATCAATCCTTCTAACTCTCGTGGTGTGGATTTCACTGACAAGAATTCGTTGGATGATTTTCCTGCGCAGAAAATCGTCATTCCTAAAGGAGAGCCTGTGCTTTTCAAAATCAGATCTAGAGATGTATTGCACTCAGTGTTTGCTCCTCATATGAGATTGAAAATGGATGCTGTTCCTGGGATGCCTACTCGATTTTGGTTTGTTCCTACCAAAACTACTGCTGAAATGAGAGCAGAGCTTAAGGATGAAGAATTCGTTTACGAATTGGCTTGTACTGAAGTATGTGGTGGTGGTCACTTCTCCATGAGAAGAGAGATTGAAGTAGTGGAGCCAGCAGAGTACCAAAAGTGGATGGCTGAGCAACAAACATTTATTGAAATGGACCCTGAATTGATTGCTGACGCTCCTGCTGAGATCAAGGAGTTGGCTCAGATTCAAATCGGTGAATAAGATATAAATTGATATAATAAAATAATTATGGCAGTAGCTAACATATCATCACACGGTACTACGGCACATGATCATCACGATGATCATGCACATAGTGATAATTTTATCACTAAGTATATCTTTAGTACCGACCATAAAATGATCGGTAAGCAGTTTTTGGTTACCGGTATTGTATGGGCACTAATCGGTGGTTTCCTTTCCATCCTGTTTAGGTTACAGTTAGGTTTTCCTGAAATGGATATGACTTTCCTTAAGCCGATTTTAGGTGGATGGATCGACGAAAGCGGAAGATTGGATCAAAACTTTTACTTAGCCTTGGTGACCATGCACGGAACCATCATGGTGTTCTTTGTATTGACAGCTGGTCTGAGTGGTACATTCTCTAATTACTTGATTCCACTTCAGATTGGTGCTAGAGACATGGCTTCTGGATTTATGAACATGCTTTCTTACTGGTTCTTCTTTATGGCTGGTTTGATCATGTTTATTTCCTTGTTTATTTCTACTGGTCCTGCTGGTGGTGGTTGGGTGATATATCCTCCTTTGTCTGCTTTGCAGCAGGCCATTCCAGGTTCAGGTCTAGGAATGACCCTTTGGTTGGTGTCTATGGTGTTCTTTATTGCTTCTCAGTTGTTGGGTGGTATCAACTATATCACTACTGTCATTAACTTGAGAACAAAGGGAATGTCTTTCTCTAGACTTCCTTTGACCATTTGGTCATTCTTCTTGACTGCAGTGATTGGACTATTGTCTTTCCCTGTACTATTTGCTGCGGCATTGTTATTGGTATTTGATAGAAGTTTCGGTACTTCTTTCTACCTATCTGATATTTATATTGGTGGTGAGGCATTGCCAAATACTGGAGGTAGTGCCGTATTATTCCAGCACTTATTCTGGTTCCTAGGTCACCCAGAAGTATACATCGTATTGCTTCCTGCATTAGGAATTACTTCTGAAGTAATTGCAACCAATTCTAGAAAGCCAATCTTCGGTTACAAAGCCATGATCCTTTCCATGTTGGGCATTACTGTATTGTCTTTCGTGGTGTGGGCTCACCATATGTTCGTGTCAGGAATGAACCCATTCTTGGGATCTATCTTTATGTTCTTGACATTGATTATTGCGGTGCCTTCAGCTGTAAAAGTATTTAACTACCTGACTACTCTTTGGAGAGGCAACTTGGTATTTACGCCAGCGATGCTTTTCTCTATCGGTTTGGTGTCTTTCTTTATCTCTGGAGGTCTTACCGGTATTTTCTTGGGTAACTCTGCGGTGGATATTCAGCTTCACGATACATATTTCGTAGTGGCTCACTTCCACTTGGTAATGGGGTCTGCTTCTTTCTTTGGGTTGATGGCAGGTGTGTACCACTGGTTCCCTAAGATGTTTGGAAGAATGATGGATGCCAAATTAGGTTATATCCACTTCTGGTTGACGTTCGTGGGAGTCTATATGGTGTTCTTCCCAATGCACTACATCGGTATTGCGGGATTCCCTAGAAGATACTATAGCTGGACGAACTTTAACTTTGCTGACATGTATACAGACTTGAACATGTTTGTATCCGTAGCAGCGATCATTACTTTCGGTTCTCAGTTTATTTTCTTGTTCAACTTCTTCTACAGCATGTACAGAGGAAGAAGAGCACCTCAAAACCCATGGAAATCCAACACTTTGGAGTGGACTACTCCGGTGGAGCCTGGGCATGGTAACTGGCCTGGAGAAATCCCAACGGTTTACAGATGGCCATATGATTACTCTAAGCCAGGTGCAAAAGATGACTTCATACCTCAAACTGTGCCATTGTCTTCAACTCCAGAGTCTAACTTGCCTCACGAAGCAGAGCAAGTGAAATTGGAGAAAGAAATCATGGCCGAAGAGGGTGGAGATGTCCTTGTAGCTAATGAATCAAAAGACGCTTAAAAATATTAGCAGCTTTCGCAGGGTCAGTTTGATCACTGTGATCGCTGTTTATTTCTTGATTTTGGTCGGAGGGATTGTTCGCAGTTCCGGTTCCGGAATGGGATGCCCAGACTGGCCAAAATGCTTCGGGTGTTGGGTGCCTCCAACGGATGTCAGTCAACTTCCCGAAAATTATCAAGAAGTTTATCTCAACAAAAGGTTAGAGAAAAACGAAAGGTTTGTCAAAATGCTTCATGCCTTGGGCTTCCATGAGAAGGCTGAGGAAATCAAGCATGATAAAGCAATACTTATCGAAGGTGAGTTTAATGCGACAAAGACCTGGATCGAATACTTGAATAGGCTTACCGGAGCGATTATTGGCTTATTGGTGATAGCCACTTTCCTATATTCATGGAAATTGCGAAATGAAGATAAGTTACTGCCTCTTCTTTCTTTCCTGAATTTGGTGTTGGTTATTTTCCAAGGCTGGATTGGTTCCATAGTGGTATCGACCAATCTCCTTCACTGGATGATTACGGTACACATGATTTTGGCTTTATTGATTGTATGTTTATTGCTTTATGTTCACTATAGGGCATACAAACTGAATCATGTTATAAAGCTGAAGACTGATAAGCCTTCTCATTTGTTTGTAGTATTAGTCATTGGTTTTGTACTGATGATGTTACAAGTTGTCTGGGGAACACAGGTAAGAGAGCAGGTGGATATGGTGGCCATGAAATTTGGTAACCTTTTCCGGGCAGAGTGGATTGATCATTTGGGAATAGATTTCCTTATTCACAGATCATTCTCTTTACTCTTATTGGGCATTCACCTTTGGTTTATTTATAAAGTATATAGGCTTTCTTATCGGAAGTCAAGTATATTGAAATGGTCACAAATAATGGTGGTTTTGATCTTTTTTGAAATCATCACAGGAGCTGGAATGGCCTACTTTGGTATTCCAGCCTTCTTGCAGCCTGTCCACTTATTGGTGGGATCCTTGATCATCGGGGTGCAATTTGTGGTCTTATTACAATTGAGAGATCAAAAGAAAGTAGTGTTAAATACATCCAAATCATGAGGACAGTTAATTTATCTGAAGCGTCCTTCATAGAGAGTATAATCATTCGAAGTAAAGCTTATTATGAACTGATTAAGTTCCGGCTTTCTGCTTTGGTTACCTTCTCTGCTGTTTTCGGATTTGTTTTGGGAGACAGTGGCGTAATGTTTTCTTGGGGAAAGTTCTTTGCTTTGATGGTCGGAGGTTTTCTGATCAGTGGAGCTTCTGGAGCTGCCAATGAGATTTTGGAGAGAGATTATGATAAATTGATGAAGAGGACACAAAACAGACCTCTTCCATTGAACATTATCTCTGTCAATGAAGCGTATTGGTTTGCCGTAGTTTTGGCTTTGATAGGGATTAGTGTCTTATGGTTCTTCACCAACCCTCTTACTACAGGTTTGGGCGTGCTGAGCATGATCCTTTATGCTTTTGTTTACACTCCTCTAAAGAGAGTGGGTCCAATAGCTGTATTTGTAGGAGCTATTCCTGGGGCCATGCCTCCGTTGCTGGGATGGACCGCTGCCACTGGAGCCATTACCTATGAGGCCTTGATTATCTTCGGTATTCAATTTATCTGGCAATTCCCACATTTTTGGGCTATTGCTTGGGTAAGTGATGAGGATTATAAAAAAGCTGGATTCAAGTTGCTTCCTTCAGGAGGTAGAAAGGATTTGAATACGGCGATCCAAATTATGATATATACCCTGTTTTTATTGCCTTTGGGTTTATTGCCAAGTTATTTTGGTTTGACAGGTTTGAATTCAGGAATTGTAGCTACCGTTTGCGGATCTTTGTTTTTGGCACAAACTTTTTCTTTAATGAGAGATTGTTCCAGAAAGTCAGCACTGAAAATAATGTTCGGCTCATTCCTGTACCTGCCAATAGTGCAGATTGCTTATTTATTAGATAAAATACCATAATGGAAGAGAAGTTAGCATACATAGAGGAGGCGGAGCAACCTATTGCCATGCACCCGAAGAAGTTTGCCTTGTGGTTATTTATCGTGAGTGTGGTCATGATATTTGCAGCTTTAACCAGTGCATTTATTGTAAGGCAGGGAGAAGGAAATTGGTTAGATTATGATTTGCCTCAAATACTTTGGTTTACCTCAGGTATTATTTTACTGAGCAGTGCCAGTCTGCATTGGGCTTACGTTTCAGCAAAAAATGATCAGCTCACCAATCTCAAAGTGGCTTTGTCCGTCACAACTGTTTTAGGGATAGCGTTCTTGATCGGTCAGTGGTACAGTTGGGTTGCCTTGGTGGAAAGAGATGTTTATTTTGTGGGGAATCCAGCAGGTTCATTTATGTATGTACTGACAGGATTGCACGCAGCGCACTTGATAAGCGGTGTGATATTTCTAATTATTGTATTAATTTCGTCCTTTAGATATAAAATTCATTCCCAGAGGATGAATACCATGGAAATGTGTGCTACTTATTGGCACTTTCTGGGTGGGCTCTGGATCTATCTATTTGTGTTTTTATTATTGAATCATTAAGAATATTAAGTTAAAATCTAGATTATATGTCATCGACTGCAATTGAAATCAACTCCAAGAGAGGAACCTGGGGTGGTGGAAATGAGCCTTTAAAGGCCAGCTACGGAAAGCTCATGATGTGGTTTTTCCTTCTTTCCGACATCTTTACTTTTGCTGCTTTCTTGATCACTTATGGTGCGATCAGAGTAAGTTATCCAGCCTTTGAAGGCCCTGTTCATGATTTTGTCAGTTCTAATGAGTACTGGCCTATTCCAGAAATGATTTTCAATGCCGTGCCATTTCTGCATGGTGTTCATGCTCCCTTGGTATTTGTAGGTATCATGACATTTATCTTGATTATGTCTTCTGTTACGATGGTATTGGCAGTAGAGGCAGGTCATAGAAATGATAGACAGGATGTCGTGAAGTGGATGCTTTGGACCATGCTAGGTGGAATTACTTTCTTGAGCTGTCAGGCTTGGGAATGGTCTCACTTTATCCATGGAACTGATGCAGGTACAATGATGACTTATGTCAATACATTTGGCGAAACCGTGAAAGAAGTAGTTTTCGGGGCTAACTTGCATGTCAATGAATATGGTCCGGCTCCTTTTGCACAGTTGTTCTTCTTCATTACTGGTTTCCACGGATTCCACGTAACCATTGGTGTAGTGCTACTTTTCTTGGCTTTTTATCAGGCAGCTGTAGGTATCTACGAAAGAAGAGGTCACTACGAAATGATTGAAAAAATTGGTCTATACTGGCACTTTGTAGATTTGGTGTGGGTATTTGTATTTACCTTCTACTACCTTGTCTAACTAACAATAATATTCAATAGCTATGTCATTACACGAAAATAACAGTACATTGGAGGTATTGCCTCGCAATAAAGAGAAGATCAAGAAAATATGGAAGACAGCTTTGATCCTTTTGGTGATCACTTCCGTAGAATTCTTGTTGGCTTTTACCATGGAAAGGGGAATGTTATTGTTCGCCATATTCATTGGACTTACCTTGGTGAAAGCAGCCTATATCATGATGGAATTCATGCACTTGAAAGATGAGTCAAAGACCTTGTTTTGGTCTATTATGCTTCCTTTGATCTTTTTGGTTTGGTTGCTAATAGCGCTATCTAAAGAAGGTGCTGACATCTTTATGTATAGATGGTAAAAAATCCATAAAATATTTACAATAAAAGTAGGTTGGAAGGAATGCTTCCAACCTACTTTTTTGTTTGTAGAGGAGATATGAAAGTGGTAAGAGTATTACAGATTATGGTGCTCATCTGTATCTTGATGGTGCCTGTGCTGATTGTGTTGTTTCTTCGGAATTTTGGAGAAAATGAATATGATATTCCTGTACTTTATGAAAAAGGGGTAGAGGATCCTTTTGGGGATTGTAACTTTAATTCTGAAGGGCAGCATTATATTCCAGAGTTTAGTTTTGTAGCTCAGGACAGTAGCGTAGTGGGTAGAGCTGATATGGAAGGTAAAGTGACTGTAGTTGACTTTTTCTTTTCCACCTGTCCTAGCATTTGTCCTGTTATGTCACTGGAAATGGAGAGGGTTCAGGATGCTTTTCGTAACGAAAGTAAGGTGCAGCTTTATTCGATAAGTATAGATCCGGATTACGACACCCCCAAAGTGCTTTCCGAATATGCAGAGCTTCATGCTGCGAGACCTGATAAATGGTTTTTTCTTAATGGTCCCAAACAGGAAGTTTATGATTTGGCCCGTTGTGGCTTTATTTTGCCTACTGTTGATGGAGAAGGTGTAGCAGAAGACTTTGTTCATAGTGATAAATTGGCGCTTATAGACGAGGAAGGAAGGATTAGGGGGTACTATAGTGGCACCAATCGAGAGGATGTGGACTTGCTGATTTTAGAGACTAAAATATTATTACATGGAAAAGAATAGCATTTCATCCCCAAAAGAGGAAAAAGGGGTTTATAGAGTAATTACCATCATATCTATTATAATTCCAGTGGTGGTAGCGATATTGTTATTTATGCCTTCTAAGCTTGATCTGGCCAGTGAATGGGTTTATTTTCTACCACATCTCAATGCAATTATTAACTTTACTGCTAGCTTAGCATTGATTGCTGGGCTGGTCTTTATCAAAAATAAGAAGATCAGTTATCATAGGATTTGCATGACGACAGCTTTTGGCTTAGGGGCTATATTCTTGGTTTCTTATGTGATTTACCATGCATCTGCTGAAAGCACAAGCTTTGGTGGGGAGGGTTTGTTACGAACGGTTTACTTTGTTATTTTGCTCACACATATTGTATTGGCTGCGGTAGCATTGTTTCCTATTCTTTTGGCGTATTATTATGGCACCAAAGGTATGGTGGAGAAGCATCGGAAAATTGTACGGTATGCTTATCCTATTTGGCTCTATGTCACCATTAGTGGGGTGATTGTTTACTTAATGATCAGTCCTTACTATTCACATTAAACTAAAACAAGTATCCAGTCGTTGAATGGTTATGAAATCTTTTATTCATAAAATTTATTTGATTATTCTATTAATAGTTGTGCCGCAGACCTTCAGCTTGGCGCAATGTGCCATGTGCCGGGCCTCTGTGGAAAATAATGTTTCCAATGGAGATACCACAGTGGGAGCCGGTTTGAATATGGGGATTCTTTACTTGTTTGTGGCTCCTTATTTACTGGCTGCGGTAATTGGTTTTTTGTGGTATAGGAATTCACGAAAGAAAAAGGTGGTGCCGGCTTGATAAGTTAATTAAGGAAAGCAAAGTTTGAAATTAGACTTTGCTTTTTTACTTTTAATACTATTGTGAGGTGAAGTATGCTTAAGAAAAGAAGGCTAATAATCATTTTTATTATAATCCTGATGGCAGCAGTGCTGGCATTGAATTTTTTTTCGGGTAGATCTAATTCTAATTTAGATGAACTTGCTATTCAGCAAATAGAAACTAAAATCAGGGATGTAGCTAAAGAGTTTGATGATGATTACATTCAGCTCTTAATGAACAATAGACCTGATAAGCAAGTCTCTTTTTCAACCTTAAATTTCGATTTTAAACATCCCTTTTATTTATATAGTGATGAGGGGAAACTGCTCTATTGGTCTGATAATTCTATGATTCCCGATTTTAAGGATTTTAGAACTGGTGTAAATTATAGGTCTTATCAATTGATCGATAACCAAAAAGGCACTTATTTTTCCAGAGTAAGGACTATCCCTAGGAATGGTCAAAAATACGTAATGGTACAAGTCTATTCGCTTTACGATAAAGTGGAGATAGATAACGAGTACTTACATGCAGGATACAATGATAATGTTTTTGGAAATGACCGCTTTATTTTAGCAAGTGATCCTATAAGTGATTATAAACAGATTCAAGGTAAAGATGGAATATATTATTTCTCCATTTCATTACGCAGTGGATACAAGCCTGTAGGGCATGGCTCCAATACGACCTTGTTATTGTTTTTCTTTTCCTTAACAGGCTTGGTGTTTATCCTAGGTGGTGATTTTGTGATGAAGTTATGGAAGAGAGGAAGGAGAAAGCTGGGGCTTCTGTATGCTTTATTTATCTTGGTGAGCGTAAGGGCAATGATGTTGGTGTTTCATTTTCCTCAGGACTATTTTGAGGTACCACTATTTGATCCATCCTATTACGCTTCTTCCATGCTCAACCCAAGCCTTGGTGATTTGTTATTAAATGTGATGGCTTCTGTTATTATTCTGGCTATGATTATTAGTTTATTGGGCAGAAGAGAAGTGATTGTCGTTTTTGCAAAAGTTAGGAAAAGGTATTATGAATGGTTTTTCTATTTGTTGGCCTATTCGCTTTCAACTGTTTTTTTGTTTTTGTTTTTTAAACTTTTTACCAATATTTCCAATAACTCCCAATGGAATCTAAATATTCTTGATGTTCCTACTTTTGATTATTTCAAAGCCATCAGTATCATAATTTTGTTTTTGGGCGGTGCGGCATATTTACTTTTTACCATCATGTCCATCAATTTGGTTTTTTATCAGGCAAGGGCGAAACGAGCCTATGCGCTGAAAATACTGATACTGTTTTCAATTCCATTCTTGGCTGTTTCAGCCTATTTTGACTTTATCTACCTAGTGGTTTTTCTGGCTCATTTTATACTGCTAGTAGCTATCATCACTTTTGAGCTTTATGACAATGTACTGAAGTTACAGCTGAATACTTTTTTGACATTCTTCTTTGGCTGCCTAATGGGGGCGGTTATCACAGGAGCGGCATCTTATCAGGATTTTAGGAAAAGGGAAATTCACTCCAAAGAAAAAGTGGCCGAACAGGTCATCATGGAAAATGATGCTATGGCCGAATTCCTACTCAGGGATGTGATCGATAGACTGAAAGAAGATCTATTTATTAAAAACAAAATGGTAGATCCATCAAGGTCTAAGGAACCCATTGAACAAAAAATCAGGAAAATCTACATCTCCAATTACTTCGATCAGTATGATTTGAAAGTGATGATTTTTAATGTCAAAGGTGAAAATGTTCTGAACAGGGAAAGTGAAGCGGTGTTGGATGACTATAGGTTTAGGTACATGAACAGTGATTATGCCATCAGTGCTGTTCCAGGCTTATATTTTGTCAAAGGTAATGAGGGGATAGAGGGTAATAAATTTTACACTTTTGTACCGATGTTCAAAAATGGAGATTTCATTGGTACCATATTATTGGAATTGATCCAGAGAAGAATTCAGTCCAATAGTGTCTTTCCCAAACTTTTGATGGACAAGAAGTACATGGACGATATCCAGAGCGAAAGTTTTGACTATGCTGTTTTTAGGGATAATATTCTTCAATTCAGTGTAGGGGCATTTAATTATCGAAGTCCTGTGGTGGTGGGCTTACTGGAAAACGATAACCTTTATACAACCGGTGTTTTTAGGAATGGATATCACCATTTTGGCGTTCGAAACCAGTCAAAAACAATTCTTGTTTCCAGTCCAATTTACCCCTACAATTATATTTTAGCAGATGTTTCCTTCTTTTTCGTCAGCTACATTGCCTGTACGCTCTTCTTTATCATGGCCTATGCCTTGATCACAGGAGTGGGGAAGGTACAGTTCAATTATGCCACCAAACTTCAGTTCTATCTCAATTTTGCTTTTTTTGTTCCCATGTTGGTCATCAGTGCGATTTCAATTGGGCTCTTGAGCAAATCTTATTTGGAGGACTTGCACAGGCAATATTTTGAAAAGGCAGGAATTATCAGGGATAACCTGGCCCAGTATATGGAAGACGAAAACCAGGGAACAATGAACTTGGATGATTTCTTGGCCGAGGTCTATCGACTGGCGAGTACCACTGCAACAGATATTAATGTTTATCTGCCTTCGGGAATGCTTATGGCGACTAATCAGCCCAATATCTTTGAGAAGAAGGTCTTGACAAAGTACCTGAATCCAGAAGCATATGCAGAAGTTTTGGAGGCACAGAACAATAGGATTATTCTAGAGGAGCAAGTGGGAGAGTTGAAATACAAAACTGTTTATCTCGCCCTTAGGGATGTGGAGCGACAAAATATTTCGGGGATTATTGCCATCCCATTCTTTGAATCTGAAGAGGATCTTAATGTCCTGATTGTGGATGTTTTCAGTACGATTATCAATATTTTTGTGGCCATATTTATTGTGTTTTTGATTGTTTCGTTTTTCATGTCCAAGACTTTGACAGATCCATTTAAGCTGCTTACCCAAAAGTTAAAGACAACAAATCTGGAGGACAATGAACCGATGTTTTGGCCGATTAAGGATGAGATTGGCTTGTTGGTGAAAGAATACAATAACATGTTATTTAAGTTGGAAGCGAGTCGGAAAGTATTGGCATTAAATGAAAAGGAATCAGCTTGGAGAGAAATGGCCAAGCAGGTAGCCCATGAGATCAAAAACCCATTGACACCGATGAAACTCACCTTGCAGCATATGTTGAGGTTGCAGGCCGCAGGACGTTTGGATGATCCCGAAAAGCTTAAAAAGCCGATCAACAACATGATTCATCAGGTGGATACGTTGAGTGATATTGCGACCTCTTTTTCGACATTTGCTAAAATGCCACTGCCTAAGAATGAACTGATGGACTTTGAAGTGGTGGTGACAAAAGCGGTGGAGTTGTTCAATAACAATGAAACAGCAGAAGTGAATTTTTATGATCAGGTGAATGCCAATTTGAAAGTGATGGGGGATGACAAGCTTTTTGGACGAGTGATCTCCAATTTGATTATAAATGGCATTCAGGCTGTGGAAGAAGATAAAAAAGCGGTAATTGATGTAGTACTCACAGCAGAAAACGGCTGGACCCGACTGGAGGTAAAAGATAATGGACGAGGTATTCCAGAGGAGTTTAGAGAAAAGATTTTTATTCCAAACTTCAGTACCAAGAGTGAAGGCTCAGGCTTGGGACTGGCCATTGCCAAAAGAGGCGTTGAAACAGCGGGTGGCAATATCTGGTTTGAGACAGAATTGGACAAGGGTACTTCTTTCTTTTTGGCCTTTCCACTTGCCAATGTGCCATCTCATTCGTCTTCTTAAAGAGCTATTTCTGAAGGAATGAGTGTTTGGTGTAGAAATAGAAGCATAACTTTTTTAGCAATACTTTATGGGTTGATGCTTGGTCTTGTGCTACCTGGAAAAGCGCAGGATAGGGTATGCAAATGGGTACCCACAAAAGGCGCTCAGGATTCCTTGGTTTTTCAACTTGATTCATTGACTGCACTGGAAAGCTCTATCATTGTTTATTTTTCCAACGAAGAAGCAATTACCTGGGATTATAATTCTACCACAGGGCATTTGACCATAAGAAATAAGGAGGCTTTCCCCGATTCATTGGAAGTTTGTTATCAGCGTTTTCCTTTTAGCTTTCATCAAACATTTGCAAAGAGAACCTTGGAGGAGGACTATGATTCCATGGCCTATTTCAAGTCCAAAAAGGAAATACAAGCGGAGGTTTTTGATTTTAGAGAAGAGATTTTTCCAGATACCAAACTGAATAAATCCGGAAGTCTTACCCGGGGAATTTCCTTCGGGAACACCCAAAATGTCTTTGTGAATTCTTCTTTGAATTTACAGATGGATGGTGAGCTGACTGATGATTTATTTATTAGGGCGAGTATCACCGACCAGAATGTCCCTTTCCAGCCGGAAGGAAATACCCAGCAGATCCAGGATTTTGACAATGTGTTGGTGGAGTTATATAATGATAATTTCAGTCTAAAAGCAGGAGATGTCGTTTTTCAGCAACGGGAGTCTTCATTTTTGCGGTATTATAAGAATGTTCAGGGACTTCAGTTTACGTCTGATTACCAAGTTAATGATACTTGGAAAGCATCCACACAAGTAGGGGCATCCATCGCCAAGGGGAAATTTAGCTCAGTCATCATGGAAGTGCAGGAAGGTGTTTTGGGGCCTTACAGGGTGCCTGGGCCTGAAAATGAACGCTATGTGATCATAATGGCCAACTCGGAAAAAGTCTTTCTGGACGGCAAGCAGCTTCAGCGGGGATTTAACCAAGACTATGTCATTGATTATAACCAAGGTCAAATCACCTTTACTGCCAATGTGCTCATTACCCAATATTCCAGGGTAAGGGTGGACTATGAATATGCGGAGCGGAATTTTACCCGATCCATCATTACAGCCAACCACATTCAGAAAAGTGATAAAGCCAGCTTTTATGTCAACTATTACAAAGAGCAGGATAACCGGAACCGCCCCCTTTTTTATGATTTTTCTGATAAGGACAAACAGCTTTTGGCATCAGTGGGTGACAATGTCAATGCTGCAGCTATACCCAGAGTGGATAGTGTGGCCTTTGACCCAAAGAGAATTCTGTATAGAAAAGTAGCAACAATGGATTTGCAAGGAAAGCCAGTGACTTATTATGAGTATTCGACTGATAAGGAAGAAGCCCACTTCAATGTAACTTTTACGGAAGTAGGGGAGGGAAATGGCAATTACAGGCGGAAAGAACAGTTGGCCAATGGCTTTGTATATGAATATATTCCTCCTTTAGATGATCAACTGCAGGGTAATTACACCTTATATTCGATTTTGCCAGCTCCCAATAAGAAACAGATGATGACCATGGGGGGAGAGGTGATACTGGGAGAGTATGAAAAGGCATATGGAGAAGCAGCCTTTTCCAATCAGGACCAAAACCTATTTTCTGATCTGGGCAATGAGGATGATAAGGGCTTTGGAGTGAAGACTGGTTTGGTGTCAACAGGAAGAAAAGTGAATGGATTGGAAGGATACCAATTGAAAGCAGCGACGGAATTGGAGTACAACTCCATGGATTTTCGGTTCATTGACCGTTTACGATATATTGAGTTTGACAGGGATTGGGGCTTGATGCAGGCAGATTTAGATACCCCTGCCAGTGAAAAGCTGGTGATGGCAAATATCGGTATGTCCAAAGACGCGGCCAATGAATTTTCCTATCAAGTCAATTTCAGAAACAGGGGAGATCAGCTACAAGGGACCCAACAAAGGGCAAGGTATTACCAGCAGTTGGGCAATAGGGTTTTTACCGGGCAGAACTTGTTTCTGCTGAATAGTGACCTACCCGAAACCGAATCGGATTGGCTACGATATGATGCAGAGGTTTTTTATAAGTCAAAAGTTTTGGTACCAGGCTATCAGTTTAATGTAGATAGAAATCAGATTAGAGATACCGAGCAGGATTCCGTGATCAGCAGTGCCATGAATTACCTTTCCCATCAATTTTATATTAAGTCCAATGATACTCTACCTTATAGTTTTTTTGCGGATGTCAGCTGGCGGGAAGACCGATTTCCAATAGCTGGCGAAATGCTTCCGGACACTAAGGCCTTTACCACCAACTATGGACTGCAACACCGGTTTGGTCAACATGATGTGAAAGGAACATTTACCTACCGTAAGCTCGAGCACCTGAGAGAAGGCTTGGGGAATGAAAGCACAGTGATGGGACGATTGGATTACCAAAGCGCTTTATGGGACAATAACTTCAGGAATGAGCTTAGCTATGCCATTGGCAATGGACGGGAGCTGAAAAGGGAGTTTGTCTACTTACCCGTTCCCACAGGAGAAGGGACTCACACTTGGCGTGATGACAATGAGGATGGAGTGCAGCAGCTCAATGAATTCTACCTGGCCATAAACCCAGAAGAGAAAAACTATATCAAAGTATTTACCCCAACTGATGAGTATATCCAAGCCTACACCACTTTGTTCAATTATCGCCTTAATGTCCGTTTTCCGGATCAGTGGGGAGAAGAGGCTGGTCTAAAACGGGGACTGTATAAATTCTCCAACACAACCAGTTGGAACGTGGAGAAGAAAATTACTTCCACTGGTTTTTGGGATCGGGTGAGCCCCTTTTCGACTGGAATTGCCGAGGATGACCTGGTTTCTCTGAGGCATGTGTTTCGGTCAACATTGTTTTTTAATCGTACTTCAGCACTTTATGGTTTTGATTTGGGTTTCTTCCAAAGCAGGAACAAACAGTTACTTACTGGGGGCTTTGAGGAAGCCCAACAAGAAGACTGGCGGTTAAATACACGGATGAATTTCAATAAAAGCATCAACCTGAGAATGGTCTTTACCAATGGAGAACGAGTGGCTGCCTCGAATTATTTGGACAACCGTAATTATCATGTCAACCAGTATGGCTTTGGCCCGGAGATTACTTGGCAGCCTTCTACTTTTTTTAGAGCGACCACCAATTATCGCTATACCCATAAACTCAATATCCAGAATGAGGAATATGATGAAGTAGCAGGCCTCCATGAATTGGCTGCTGAGCTGCGCTATGCCAGGGCCATCAAGACCACCATCAATGCCTTACTCAAATACACCCAAATCGATTATAACGGACAGGCCAATTCGCCAGTGGGCTATGAGATGCTTGAGGCGCTGACCAATGGGAGCAATGTAAGCTGGAGTGTCAATTGGGTCCAAAAGATAGGCGAAGGGCTTCAGTTGAACATGACTTATGAAGGTAGGGATTCTGAAGGATTGAACCGCTTGGTACATACCGGGAGAATGCAGGTTTCAGCTTTGTTTTGATGATGGTTAAAAGTTTTGAATTAAACTACGGTAAGTTTAAAATTGACCAAGTGAAAACAAGTTTCTAGCAATTGATAAATAGGGGGCAAAGAGGTGAAGTTGACGGTAAAAAAATTAAGTACTTTTTATATTATCGTTCACTTTAATTCGATTTGAGATGAGTATAGGGTTGGTTATCTGTTTATTATAAATTTTTGTTCATCTTTTTTATCTGTGTTTAACAATAAAGGTAAGAATATTCGAATCCAAATATTCTTGCAAGAAAACTTTAAGCCTGAATTATAAACTAAAGTGTGACGAGGTTTTGTTTTGGCTATAGTGTTGTTGTTTGTCCACGTTTATTGAGTGGCTTGTCTTTGTTTTGTAATGGGGAGGTTAAGGCTAGTCGACTCCATCTTTCAGCGACCCAGTTTTGGTTGTCAACTTGCCACTTGATAAGAATGTTGTTTTTATCAATCATCTCATAGCGTAAAGAACTGTTTTTGTCATTCATGTTAGGACTTAATATATGCTTGATGATATGTTCTGTCAAAGTACTGTCTGAAGTAATGTTATAAGTTCCATATTGTCCTATGGTAGTTTCTTGAGGAGTATTATCCTTTTCCCATGCTACGAAAGTATAATAGGTATTGTCAGGGTTATACACTTTGTAATTTCCTGATGTGACATTTATGATTTCACCAGTAAAACGGTTCATCATTCCAGTTTGTCTCCATATTCCAACAAGGGATTCAGAGGCTGGTACGTGAGTTTGCGCGACAAGAGGCATCGAAATTATTAAAGCAATTAATAAGATAAATGGTATTTTCATAAAGGTATTGGTTGTAAAAATTATTGATTATTGAGTTAAAATTGAATTTATAATGAAATTTAAGTCTCAAAAGATGTTACATCATTCACTTATGGAATAATACAAAATGTATATCCGCAATTGCACCAGTAAAGATTAAAAGCGAGTCGAAATGTTCGTTTTGATTAAAATATCAACTGCTTCGGTCTTCAGGCTTCAAACTTCTTACCACTTAAAGCAAAGGATTTAAGGTTACTGGCATCATTGCGGATAATCAGATAATACAATTGCTTTGAGCAAAAACAGTTTACTCAGGTGCAAAAAATCTTGAAGCTGAGCTGTCCGACCAATTAAAGTAAGTTAACGTAATCATTTCTAATATTGTTTTGGGATATACAATAAGTTTAGTTGGGGTATTTAGGGATGGTCAGTGTCTCTTTTCTCAAGGAGATTTGCTTAAACTGAAACCCAGTTTAATTCTGACAAGTTAATATGTGCTTGAAAACCATTAGTGAAAAAAATAGATAAAGATGGTTATTGATGGTAAAATATTTTAATTTTAATGTATACTGTACGATTTGGTTGATTTAACCAACTTTACCCATTTTGTAAAAAAAACAACCCTATTTCTAATTAGAACCTATGAAAAAAATACTACTGGTATTGATGACTTTGGGTGTCGCCATGAGTTGCTCCAGCCCAAAAGAGAAGACAGAAGCACAAGCAGAAGCTACAGCGCCTACCAAAATTCCGGTACATGCTTGGCTAGGAGGCTACAATGACAAGCCTGAGGCAGAGATCAAGGAAAAATTTCAAGAATTCAAAGACCATGGCATCGATGCCTTGATGTATAATGGTGGTCATGATCTGGCCAGTTATAAAAAGGTAGGAAAGATAGCCAAGGAAGTGGGCCTGGGCTTTCATGCATGGATCCCTACCATGGTGCAGCGCAAAACCGAAGAGATCGATGCGGACTGGTATGCAGTCAATGGTTTGGGAGAGTCTGCCTTGGAGAAGCCTGCCTATGTGCCTCACTATACCTTTTTGTGCCCTAGTAAGGATGGTACCTATAACTTCCTGGAAAACATGTACAGTCAAGTGGCAGATGTGGAAGAGGTGGATGCCATTCACTTGGATTATATCCGTTTTCCTGATGTGATCTTGGCGCGTGGCTTATGGGACAAATATGGTTTGACCATGGACAGAGAGTATCCTCAGTTTGATTATTGCTACTGTGATGAGTGTACAGGAGACTTTAAAGAAAAGACTGGTATAGATATCAAAGCTGCCGAAGATCCTTCTCAAGTGGAGGAGTGGAAGCAATTCAGGTATGATTTGATCAGCAGCATTGTGAACAGGCTCTCTGATATGGTGCATGAGCATGGCAAGGAAATCAATGCAGCGGTATTTCCTGGGCCTTCAGACGCCAAGAAAATGGTGCGTCAGGAATGGAATACTTGGAAGCTTGATGCGGTATTTCCGATGAACTATAATGATTTTTATTTAGAAGGAACCGATTGGATCGGATCCATTACCAAAGAAGAAGTGGATGCCGTTGAGGGTAAATTCCCAGTCTACAGTGGATTGTTTATTTGTCCAAATCCTGAGAAAAAAGCGGAGATTGCAGATCCGGAAGGACACGGCCTAATTCCTAGTGAAATGGGGGCTGCAATTAGAAATTCAATGGCCAGTGGTGCGAAAGGAATTTGCCTATTTACTCCAGGAAGAATGACCCCTGAACATTGGGTGGAGTTTGAAAAGGCGATATATAAGAAATAAAAACCATACTTTTCTAAAGATTTAAGCCCTTGCTCACAGCGAGGGCTTTTTTTTAATTTTTCTAAAAACTGTATTAGGTTTGGCTTCATAATTTCCTTGATGGAAGACCATGTATTTTTGGTTTTTAATGCGGACTTGTCCTGACAGACCCCAGGGCTTTCCCTTACTTCCCTTCCCATTATGCTTACTGTAGAATTACCATAGCTTTGATGGAAATCAGAATAATCTTCGGATCACTCAGGGATCACCTTCGGATCTCCTTCGGATCAAGCTCGGATACTACCGAGTGAAATCCGAAGATAATTTGGGTAAGTACCCTGTTTGATCAGTGGGTGTTGGAAGGAAAGGAGTGATTTGACTCTAGATAATTGCTAGGATGATAGAAGGCTGTGGTGTGTCTATGTCAGCAAAATCCGGGAGTTTCAGTTAGCTGAGAAAGCGTAAGGAAATGGAGAGATCTAGGCGAGAAAATCTAGAGGCTTTAGAAACAGAAACGAATGATCTAGATAATAGCGATTCTTTTAAAAAAATGTAACTTTGTGAACAGTAAATAGTTGTTATACTAACTATTGAGAAAGCAAATAAATTAAAAAAACACCATATTATGCCCCAAAGCATTTTAGTGACAGGAGGAACCAAAGGGATTGGCAGAGAGATTATTAGAAGATTTGCCCAAGAAGGTTTTGATATTTTTACCTGTTCCAGACACCAAAAGGATCTTGATCAGCTTCAGGATGATATGAAGAAAGAATTTCCTGATATTAACCTATATACCAAGCAGGCTGATCTATCCATAAAGGAGGAAGTTTTGTCTCTGGCCACAGCGGTAAGGGAAAAGTTTATTCCTGATGTGCTGATCAATAATACGGGGGTGTTTTTGCCTGGGGCTATCCATGATGAACCGGATGGTAATTTTGAATTAATGATGCAGACCAACCTGTATAGTGCCTACTACCTGACCCGGGAATTTACCGGTGCCATGATCGAACGGAAATCCGGGCATATTTTCTCTATGGGCTCTATTGCGGGCTTGACTGCTTATGCCAATGGCGGAAGCTATGCCATCTCCAAATGGGCCATGCTGGGGATGACAAAGTGCCTGCGCCAGGAGCTCTTGCCCTATGGGATCAAGGTCACTTCTGTAATGCCAGGAGCTACCCTTACTGCCAGTTGGGAAGGGGTGGATATCCCAGAGGAAAGGTTTATGAAAGCCAGTGATGTGGCGGAATCAGTTTGGGGGGCTTATAACCTTTCTCCCCAATCTGTTGTTGAAGAGATAGTGATAAGGCCTCAACTTGGGGACCTGTAAATATAGAAATGATGGAAGTCAAAGAGACCATAGCAAATACCAAGTATTGTAACAGCCTGACCAGTTACTCCAGAAGAAAGACGATTCCGGTAAAAATCGGCAATGTGTGGGTAGGAGGCGATAACCCGATCGTGGTTCAGTCGATGACCACCAAGGATACCATGGACACGGAAGGCTCGATAGCAGAGTGTATCCGCATGATCCAAAGTGGCTGTGAGCTGATCCGCATCACGGCGCCGAGTATCAAGGAAGCGGAGAACTTACGGAATATCAAGGATGGTTTGGCAAAGAAAGGTTACTATGTGCCTTTGGTGGCAGACATTCACTTTACGCCCAATGCAGCAGAAATTGCTGCTGGAATTGTGGAGAAAGTAAGGATCAATCCCGGCAATTATGCGGACAAAAAGAAGTTTGAGGTCATCGAATATACGGATGAGAGTTATCAGGAAGAATTAGAAAGAATCCGTGAACGCTTTTTGCCTTTGATAAAGATTTGTAAGGAGCATGGTACCGCCATGAGGATTGGTACTAATCACGGTTCTTTGTCTGATAGGATTATGAGCCGCTATGGGGATACACCGTTGGGTATGGTGGAATCTGCTTTGGAATTTCTGAGAATCTGTGAGGAGGAAAATTACCATGATATCGTTATTTCCATGAAGTCTTCCAATACTCAGGTGATGGTGCAGGCCTACCGTTTATTGGTACAAAAGCTGGATGAAGGTGGCTTTAAACCCTATCCTTTACACCTCGGTGTGACTGAAGCGGGAGATGGTGAAGATGGCCGGGTCAAATCAGCTGTGGGTATAGGGACCTTACTGGAAGACGGCTTGGGTGATACGGTGAGAGTTTCTTTGACTGAAGATCCGGAATTTGAGGCACCAGTAGCCAGGGCTTTGATCGATCGATATTCCAAAAGGCCTGGTCATGCGGATATCAAAGCAATAGAGGATTATCCACTTAACCCATTTGAATATAACAAAAGACATAGCTTAGAGGTCTATAATTTTGGTGGTGCCAATGTGCCAAGGGTGATCACAGACATTTCCAAAGTGGAAAATATCACCAAAAAGGAATTGAAGCATGTTGGGCACTTCTATTTGCCTGAGCTGGACAAATGGAAGATGAATGATCAGGGATGTGATTTTGTCTATTCAGGGAGCAACCCGATTTCCTTTATGTTGCCTAATGGCCTTAAGGAAATTGTGGATTGGAAGTTTTGGATGGAGTTATCGGACCAAAACAATAAGTTTCCAGCTTTCACTTTGGAAGAGTTTTTAGCGACAAAAAACTACCACTCAGAACTGAATATCCTAAAGTTAAAAGATGTAGAAGTAATGGAGGCCATCGGAGCTTTGGAAGGTAGAAAGGATGTGGTGATCATCTTGCATAGTGACAACAAGCACAATATGCCTGCTTTAAGAAGAGCTTATATCGCTTTGATCAATGCTGGTATCCAACTGCCCATCGTCACGGAAGCAGGATACATGGAGCAGGATGCAGACCAAACCATGCTTTATGCAGCGACAGACTTGGGAGGTTTATTGATTGATGGCTTGGGTGATGGTGTGATGTTGGGATTGGAGGAAAAGGAGCAAGAAGATAGAAAGGCCATGTTAGAGACGGTCAAACTTCATAATTCTGTCAGCTTTGGCGTCTTACAGGCAGCCAGGACCAGGATGTCTAAGACGGAATATATTTCCTGTCCTTCTTGTGGTAGAACCCTCTTTGACCTGCAAGAAACTACGGCCATGATCAGAAAGCGTACCGATCATTTGAAAGGGGTGAAGATTGGGATTATGGGTTGCATCGTCAATGGCCCTGGGGAAATGGCAGATGCCGATTATGGTTATGTGGGCTCTGGGAAAGGAAAAATAACCCTTTACAAAGGTAAAGAGGTGGTGAAGCGGTCTGTTCCTTCAGAAAATGCCGTAGACGAACTGATCAACATTATCCGTGAAGGTGGTCAGTGGATCGAACCAGAAGCGGTGGAGTAGTTGTTAGAAAGTAGAATCAGAGTACCAGACATTAGATTTGAACAGTATGGCCAATAATAAATTCAAGGAGTTCTTTCAATTGGGTGAGGTAGGAAATTACTTTATTCGGGTTTTTAAAAAACCGGATCCCAACCAGAAAAGCAATTATAATTTGCGCATGATGCATGGCATCAACAAAATATCCATCTTGGTGTTTTTGGCAGCATTGATTTTCTGGATTGTAAGAAGATTAATGTAAGAAACCTCAATTGATTGTTTTAGCAATAAAACATCCTTTCTACAACAATAGGCAACAATATGGACATTATTTTTTTTAGGGATTATTGTTTGAAAAAGCCAGGTGTGACCGAGGATACTCCCTTTGGACCCGATACGCTTGTCTTTAAAGTGGGAGGAAAACTTTTTGCTTTGATTGATATCGAAAAATTCGAAAGTGTCAACCTTAAATGTGACCCTGAAAGGGCGGTAGAGTTGAGAGAGAAATACAATGGGATCATTCCGGGATATCACATGAATAAAAAACATTGGAATACAGTGGCTTTTGGTGCAGATGTGGCCGATGCAGCTATCCTCGAGCTGGTGGATCATTCTTATGAGCTTGTTTTTGCGAGTCTTCCTAAAAAACTACAAACCGAAATTTCTTTATGAGTTTTCTTAAAGTCAGTGAGGTCACCAAGCAATATGATGAGGAGAATATTGCCTTGGAAAAATTCAGCTTGCAAATCAGCAAAGGTGGAGTCGTTTCCATGGTGGGAGAAAGTGGTTCTGGTAAAAGCTCATTGTTAAGGATCATCGCCGGGCTGGAAGTGCAAAACTCGGGCGTGGTGCATTTGGGAGACCAGAAGATCCTAAACCCTAAGCAAAAGCTGGTGCCCGGATATGATGAGATTCAGTTGATCCATCAGGAATATAAGTTGTATCCCAATTCAACCGTTGAAGAAAATATTGCCAGGCCTTTGCTGCTGTATGATAAATTGTATCAGAAAGAAAGGGTGGAGGAGCTGCTGACTCTTTTATCGCTTCAGGAGCATCGTGCAAAAAAGCCAAGACAGTTATCCGGCGGACAACAGCAGAAAGTGGCCATTGGAAGGGCTTTGAGTATTGAGCCAGAGGTGTTGCTGTTGGATGAACCCTTCAGTAGCTTGGATGCTATTCAGAAGCGTGAATTGATCGAGGAGTTGAAGCTGATCTTTGATGAGCTGGATGTGACGGTTGTCTTCGTTACACATGAGGTGGATGATGCACTTTTGATGAGTGAAGAGCTGTTGATTATCCAAAAGGGAAAGTTGGTGCAGCAAGGCAATGTTCGTGAGATTTTCAGAAAGCCCAAGAATGAATATGTGGCCAAGCTTTTCGGAAACCTGAATGAAATTCCTGGCGAGAAAAAGACTTTTATCCGGCCTTCAGATTTGGAAGTAAGAAAAAATGACGGTTATAAAGCTAAGGTCGATAAGCAGCAATACCTGCTTCATTATAATTTATTGACTGTTGAGCTTGAAGGTGAAATCCTGAAGTGGAAGGTTGAGGATACCTCACGGAAATATCAAGTGGGGGATGTGCTGCACTTGAGTTTTGATCCAAATTATTTGATTCGATTTGAAGAATAAGAAGTAGATATAAATTCAATTTTATAAAAAAAGCTGGACGAAGCATATGACTTGGCCCAGCTTTTTCTAGAGTCTAGCGTCTAATATCTAAATTCAATGTTGGAGTCCATGTTCGCCGTGAACGTGACCATGCGCGATTTCTTCCACGGTAGCCTCTCGGACTTCTTGCACTTCACCGTCAAAATGTAATTTAAAGTCCACTAAAGGATGATTAAAGTCCAATAAAAGATCATCCCCAAGATCCTTCAATACTTTAGCTTGCATGGGGTAACCCTCTTCATCTACCAAAGGTAAGAAATTACCTTCTTGGAGCATTTCAGGCTTGAAACCTCTTTCTTCGGTCAGCTGGGCCTTGGCAATATCCACGATCAATTCATCATCTGCGACGCCGTAGGCTTCATCCACTTCCAAAACAAAGCTAAAACTTTCCCCTTCTTTTTTGTTGGCCAAGTAAGCTTCAAATTTCTCTGGTAATCCACTGTTACCAAAAATGAAATAGAACGGGTCTTCTTGGTCCCGGATTTCTACACTAAAAGGAGCTGATTCTTCTTCCTCTTTACTCACTTTTAGTTCATAAGTGAGCCCTACTACTTTGTTGTTGGATATTTGCATGTGTTCAATTTTACTTTAAAAGCAAAGATATAAATTTGGATGAACTGTCAACGTGAATTGCCAATTAAGTGGATTACTGTTGCGTTTACGGTTATGAATGATTTTAGATAACAAAAAAGGTTTGCCCTAATTCAGGGCAAACCTTTTAGCATAATCTATTCGAAGGTATTTAAACCACAATATTGACGATCTTTCCTGGAACCACAATGACTTTCTTCGGTGTCTTGCCGTCCAGCCATTTGGAAACCGTATCATCAGTCAAAGCAGCTTTTTCAATTTCTTCTTTACTCAAGCTTAAAGAAAGTGATAGCTTGGCCCTCATTTTACCATTGATAGATACTGGATATTCATGGTTGTTTTCAGTAAGGAATTCCTCCTTGTATTGAGGGAAGGCTGCTTCCACAATGGAGCGGTCATTGCCCAAAAGCGACCAAAGTTCTTCAGCGATATGTGGTGCAAAAGGAGAGACAATGATGGCCAATGGCTCAAGGATTGCCCGTTTGTTACACTTCATGCCACTAAGCTCATTCACACAAATCATAAAACCTGACACAGAGGTGTTGAAAGAATAATTGTTCATGTCCTCTTCTACTTTCTTGATGGTCTTATGCAAGGCTTTTAACTCTTCTTTGCTTGGTTCTGCATCAGAAACGGCAAAGTTTCCATTTTTATCATGGTAGAGTCTCCAGAGTTTCTTCAAGAATTTGGATACGCCGTCAATGCCATTGGTGTTCCAAGGTTTAAACTGCTCCAAAGGTCCAAGGAACATTTCATAAAGCCTCAAGGTATCAGCGCCATATCGGTTGATGATGTCATCTGGATTGACCACGTTGTACTTGGACTTGGACATTTTTTCCACTTCCGCACCACAAATGTATTTTCCATCCTCCAGGATAAATTCAGCATCGCCCAGGTCTGGTCTCCAAGCTTTGAATTTGTCCAAGTCGAGCTGGTCATTATAAACGATATTGACATCTACGTGCATGGCAGCAGTGTCATGATCTTTTCTGAGTCCATGACTCACAAATTGGTTAGTTCCTTTTATCCTATAGACAAAATTGGATCTTCCTTGGATCATACCCTGGTTGATCATCTTCTTGAATGGCTCCACAATATTGATCAAGCCTTTGTCAAAAAGAAATTTGGTCCAGAAACGGCTGTAAAGCAAGTGGCCAGTGGCATGCTCTGCTCCTCCTATGTACAGATCCACTGCTTCCCAGTACTGCTGTGCTTCCTTACTTACAAATTCCGTGTTGTTTTGCGGATCCATGTATCTCAAGAAATACCATGAAGAACCGGCCCAGCCCGGCATGGTGCTCAACTCTAGCGGGAATTCACCATCAGCTGTCTTGTAAGTCCAGTTTTGGGCCCTGCCCAGTGGAGGGGCACCATCTTCAGTGGGGAGGTACTTGTCAACTTCCGGCAATACGATAGGAAGGTCCTTTTCTTCTACCAGGTATGGGATTTCATCTTTGAAATAAACCGGTAGAGGTTCTCCCCAGTATCTTTGTCTGGTGAAGATGGCATCGCGCATCCTGAATTGGATTTTGCCTTTACCGATTTTATTTTCCTCCAAAAATTCAATGGCTTTGTCCATGGCGTCCTGCATTACCAAGCCATTTAAGAAGCCTGAATTCATGGCTATGCCATCCCTTCCAGGGAAAGAGCCATTTTCCATGCTTCCTTCCAATACTTGACGGATTTCCAACCCAAAATGCTTGGCGAAATTGTAATCTCGCTCATCATGCGCCGGAACGGCCATGACAGCGCCGGTTCCATATCCAGCCAGCACATAGTCGGCTACCCAGACAGGGATTTCTTCTCCATTGAACGGGTTGATGGCATAACTTCCTGTGAAAGCACCTGAGATAGTTTTTACATCGCTCATGCGTTCTCTTTCAGAACGGTTTTTGGCAACCTGAATGTAGGCCTCTGCTTCTTCTCTTTGGTCTTCGGTGATCAGTTCGGCTGCCAACTCACTCTCAGGAGCCAGTGCCAAATAGGTTACCCCGTAGATGGTGTCAATTCTGGTGGTGAAAACCTTGATTTTTTTATCTTGTCCTTTCACTTGGAAGACCATTTCAGCCCCTTTGGACCTACCGATCCAATTTCGCTGCATCTCTTTGATGGGTTCGTTCCAGTCTACTTTGTCCAAGTCATTGAGCAATCGCTCTGCATAGGCAGTGATGCGCATGCTCCACTGCATCATTTTCTTTCTTTCTACTGGATGTCCACCTCTTTCAGAAAAACCATCCTTTACTTCATCATTGGAAAGTACAGTGCCCAAGGCAGCACACCAGTTTACGGTAGTCTCAGCCAGATAAGTCAATCGATATTGAAGCAATACTTGCTGCTGTTTCTTTTCAGAATAGCCTTTCCATTCTTCTGCAGTAAATATTTCCACATCCTCGTCACTTACAGCATCTACAGTTGGATTTCCTTCTGTTTCGAATATTTTGACCAGCTCACTGATGTCCTTGGCTTTGTCAGCGGTTTTGTCATAGTAGCTGTTGAACAGCTGCATGAAAATCCACTGCGTCCATTTATAATAACTGGGGTCAGAAGTCCTTACCTCTTTGTCCCAGTCAAAAGCAAAGCCAATGTTTTTTAGCTGCTCGGTGTATCTTTTGATGTTTTCCTCTGTGGTAATGGCTGGGTGTTGACCAGTTTGGATGGCGTATTGCTCAGCAGGTAAGCCAAAAGAGTCATAACCCATTGGGTGGAGGACATTGTATCCCTGAAGTCTTTTGAATCGTGTGACGATGTCCGAGGCAATATAGCCCAGTGGGTGTCCTACATGAAGCCCAGCACCTGATGGATAAGGGAACATGTCCAAGCTGTAGAATTTAGGTTTTTGTGGGTCAACTTTGGCATTGAAAATTTGGGAAGCTTCCCATCTTTCCTGCCATTTTTTTTCTATTTCTTGAAAATTATAATCAGCCATTTTTAGCAAAATTGTTACTTATAAAAGGATTGCTTGCAAAATTATAAAAATAAATGGGATATGCCTTTGTATTTGTGTAGTAAGTAGGGGACGATGATAGGCAGGAAGTGTTGAATATAAATTGAAGTTAAACAGGGAAAAGAAGTAAGTGGTACGAAATACCTTTTTAATGATGGCATGACTTCAGGTCATGCCATCATTAAATGTTGAAACTTAAGTTAAATATTTAAAATCAAAGGCCTATCCATTACCAGAATCTCCAGCCACGCTGCCTTGTACGGCCCCTTCTCAGCCAGTTTTCCCAGATATCTTCGGAGAAATAAATTTCTACTCCCACATTGAAAGTGAAGTAGCCATCAAATCGGTGTTCTAAACCACTTCCTCTTCTAATGCGGTGTTGGAAATTTCCATACTTGTCAAAGTAAATGCCATTACGGATTTTTTCTACATCAGGCATGCCGTTCTCATCCAGCCAATCTGGATTCCTTACAGCCAAGCGTAATCTTTCTGGCATAGGACCTTCTCCATACTCACCGTAACTTTCTAGAAGGTTGAGGTAAAAATCCTTGATATTGTAGGCACTGATATCGTCCATGTAATCAGAAAGCGTAAAGCGGTAGTTCCCTTCAATGAACAAATCAGTGTAAACGTTCAGTTTGTATTTCATACCTAGTCCCATAGGGAAGACCATCACGATGCCCGGATATTCTTTTCCCTCGAGCGCCAAAGGCCTTAAGCTGATCCATTCACCATCCAACTGTGCCTTGGGAGTGTTGGTACTTGCGCCTACTCCTGCAAAGATGTACCAGTTGAGGAAGTGACGGGTAATGTTGTTCAGCCTTACAGGTTTCCAATGGTATTCTGCTAAAAAGGCTGCTTCAATATTTCTGGCCCTGAAGTGTAGGTTCCGAGGTGATCTATAGCTCCTTGGGTCAGAAGGAGGGTCCTGCCCTGACATTTGAATGTACGAGCCTTCCAATCTAAGCCTTGTCTTGGTTCCGATGGTCCTGCGGACATTGATGGAAAAATTATAATCAGGCTGGATGCCTTCTTCATATTTCCAAAGGGAGTAGAGTTCTCCAAAATATTGGGAGACTCCTCCTCCCATTCCCACTGACCATGGCTCTTCAAATCTGAAACGATAGAAGCTTTGTGCCTTCAGGCTGCTGGACATAAGGAGCAGAATGAAAAAAAATAGTAATAATCGTTTCATTTCGTGTTGAATAATGAAAATTAACAAGTGTGTTTAAGTTGCTAGTTTTTAGGGTGATCCAACTTATAATTGTAAATAAACGATTATTATTTAAAATTTTCAAATTTAGTATTTAACGACTAATTTATTGATTTAAAGTGCGGTAAATTATGTGTAATGGGGGTTTTAGCGCAGTTCTGTTCTTTTAGTTATTACACAAAAACACCTTAAGTTCCTAAAGGTTATTAGGACTTGGGGTGTTCAAATCTTAAGGAGTGTTTTTTACGCGTCTTTTAGGTTTTCGAAGCCAGACTTTAAGTGCAAATCTCTTTGAGGGAATGGAATCTCGACATTTTCTTCGTTGAACCTTCTGAAGATTTCATAGTAGAGTTGGCTCTTCAGCACTTGAGGGCGGTTGATAAAGTCAGAAGTCCATACTCTTAAGATGAAATTGATACTATTGTCTCCATATTCAACAAACAATACATCAGGTGGAGGGGTTTTCAACACTCCTTCGTTTTTCTGTGCCACCTCCATAAGGATAGATTTTACCTTTTGAGGATCTTCTTTATAGGAAACACCTACTGGAAAGTTAAATCGGATATTTCTGTCATTATGGGACCAGTTGATCACGGGATTATCGATAAACTGGCTGTTTGGAACGATAACAGAAATGTTGTCATTGGTTACCACCATAGTGGACCTGGCTGAAATTTTAATAACATCTCCGTTGACATCGGCAACCTCAATGCGGTCTCCGACCTTGATGGGACGTTCGAAAAGAATGATCAGGCCACTAATAAAATTGTTGGTGATGTTTTGTAAACCGAAACCAATACCAACACCCAACGCACCGGCCAAAATACCTAATGCACTCAGGTCAATGCCGGTATTTTGAACAATAATTACAAAGCCACCGATCAATAACACGTAACGTATAATGGTTCCGACTGATTGTCTGGTGCCGAGATCCATGTGGTACCGAGTGAGCAGCTTGTTGACAATAAACTTCTTGATCCACTCGGTGACAATAATCAGTACAAAAATGGAAAATACAAGGGCTATGATCAGGCCAATGGTTAATTTAGACTCCCCTAGGGTAATAATGGTGTATTGGAGGAATTCATTTATTTTATCTAAAAAAGCTCCAACGCCATCTTCCTTAACATCTTGCAGAAGTTCTTCCATGTTTCTTCTAAATAGTTGACCGATAAATTCAATATATAACTTACAAATTAATAATATTTATATTGCCAAACCAGTTGGTGTTTGAATGATTTATTTACAATTGACCATAAATGTTATGAGCATTATGGCAGATATTTGTTGTGTCATAAGATAACTTTGAAGCATGAGCAAACAAAAGGAAGAGCTAGAACATAGACTCAAATTAAGGAATATTCATCTTTCTGATTACAATGACATTCGTGATATAATGATGTCTATTTATCAGACCCAAAGCATGGCTTATACCAAGCAGGAGTTTAAGAATCAAATCAATTCCTTTCCAGAAGGGCAGATATGTATTGAGGACAATGGAAAGGTGGTGGCAGTTGCTTTGAGTTTGGTAGTAGAATATGCCAAGTTCGGGGATAACCACACTTATGATGAAATTACCGGGTATGGGAAATTTGATACGCATGATTTGGAAAATGGCGATACCCTCTATGGAACGGATGTTTTTGTGGACAGGGAATACAGAGGGCTAAGGCTAGGGAGAAGGTTGTATGATGCACGTAAAGAGATTTGTGAAAACCTAAACCTTAGGTCCATTATTGCAGGGGGGAGAATTCCTGGCTATAATAAATACGCGGATCAGATGACGCCAAGAAAATATATAGAATTGGTGAAAAACAAGGAGATTTATGATCCGGTGCTATCATTTCAGCTGGCCAATGAATTTCATGTCCGTAAAGTAATTACAAAATACCTGCCTGAGGATAAGGATTCCCGCGCCTATGCAACCCTTCTGGAGTGGAACAATATTTATTATGAGAAAGAAGAAAAACTCATTGGAAATAGAAAATCCATAGTTAGGCTGGGACTAGTGCAATGGAAAATGAGGCGTTTCCGGGATGTGGATGACCTGATGCAGCAAGTGGAGTTTTTCGTTGATACAGTTTCGGGGTACAAGTCGGACTTTTGCCTGTTACCAGAATTCTTCAATGCGCCGCTTTTGGCTGACTTCAATGATATGGATGCCTCTGAGGCTATCCGGAACCTTGCCGATTATACAGAAGAAGTGGTGGTTCGCATGCAGGACCTGGCCTTATCATATAATGTGAACATTATCGCTGGTAGTATGCCGGAATATGATGGGAAGAAGCTAAGGAATGTGAGTTACCTGTGTCGCCGTGATGGAACTACGGACAAGCAATATAAACTCCACATTACTCCAGATGAGCAGGCTTATTGGGGTTTACAGGGAGGCAATGGAATTCGGGTGTTTGATACGGATGCGGGCCGAATAGGGATATTGATCTGTTTTGATGTGGAATTTCCAGAGCTGGGCCGAATATTGGCAGAACAGGAAATGGACATTTTGTTTATTCCTTTCTGGACTGATACTAAAAATGCCTACCTTCGTGTCAGTACCTGTGCCAAGGCCAGGGCAGTAGAAAACGAATGTTATGTGGCCATTACAGGTTCTGTAGGAAACTTGCCTCGGGTAGAGAATATGGATATTCAGCATTCTCAAGCGGCCATATATTCTCCTTCTGATTTTTCCTTTCCCCATGATGCTGTAGTTGCGGAAGCTTCATTGAATACAGAGACCACCATTGTAGCGGATGTGGACTTGGATTTACTTACAAAGCTCAGGAAGCAGGGAAGTGTGAGGAACTTGGCCCAAAGAAGGTTGGATCTTTATTCTATCCAGTGGAAGAAAAATAAATAGATATGGAAAATTACCTAAATGGGATTGACGATAAAATTTTAAAGAAAGCAGCAAAAATCAAACTACTGATCACGGATGTGGATGGTGTACTGACAGATGGAGGAGTGATTTATGATGATCATTACTTAGAGTTGAAAAAATTCAATGTAAAAGATGGTCTTATCGTGAAAGTCTTGCAAAAGCATGGAGTGATGGTAGGGGCGATCACTGGTAGGAATTCTCCCGTGGTCAGGAGCCGTTGTAAAGAGCTGGGCTTTGATTTTCATTATCACGGTATCAAAGACAAAGGAGTTCAATTGAGGGAAGTATTGGATGAATATGACCTTTCCTTGGAAGAATGCGCCTATATCGGTGATGATTTGATTGATTTGCCTATCCTTTGCAAGGTGGGCTTGTCGGTTGCTCCAATGGATGCTCTACCTTATGTAAAGGAAGAAGTGGATATGGTTTCTTCTCTTCCAGGAGGCAGAGGGGTTTTCAGGGAAGTGGGAGACTTGATCCTGAGCTCCAAAGGATTGCTAAAGAAGATTATTAAAGAATTGATAGAGAAATAACAAAAGATGAAAAAATATACCCAAGCAATGAAAATCACCGAAGATGTGGTTTTGGGGGAGAATAAACCCGTATTATTCTCTGGACCTTGTGCTGTGGAGAGTTTTGATATTTGCATGGAAATCGGCAGTACAGTGAAGGCTGAAGCGGAGAAAAATGGATTTTCTTATGTGTTTAAAGCCTCTTTTGACAAGGCCAATAGGACCTCTTCTGGATCATTTCGTGGAATTGGAATGGACAAGTCTTTGGAGGTGCTGCAGAGGGTAGGAAAGGAACTAGGCGTTCCATTGGTTACGGATATCCATGAAAGTTACCAAGCGGATGAAGTTGGAGCTGTGGTGGATGTTTTACAGATTCCTGCCTTTTTGTGTAGGCAAACTGATTTGTTACTAGCAGCAGGAAAGACAGGTAAAGCTGTCAAAGTGAAGAGAGGCCAGTTTATGGCTCCAGAAGACATGCAGTACGCTGTGAGTAAAGTCAGGTCAACAGGAAACGACAATGTATGCTTGACCGAAAGAGGTTTTACCCTGGGGTATCACAATTTGGTAGTGGATATGAGGGCTCTACCTACCATGAGGCAGTTTGCACCTGTTGTTTTTGATATCACCCATTCTGTACAGCAGCCTGGAGGGCAAGGAGGAAGTAGTGGAGGGCAAAGAGAGTTCGCTCCATTTTTGGCAAGGGCAGCGGCAGCCACAGGTGTGGATGGTTTTTTTATAGAAACACATCCTGAACCGGCCAAAGCCTTAAGTGATGGGCCTAATATGATCCCCTTAGATCGAATGGCAGATTTTCTGGCCATGCTTAAAGCATCTTGGAGCTTAGGACAAGAGTTTGCAGACTTGAAAATACAATAAATATAAAGCCGGTTAGTCCGGCTTTTTTTATGTTTTTATTTTTAAATTGATTGAAAGAAATCAATTTTTATGAAAAAGGTATTTTTGCCATTCTGCTTATCACTAATTATAGGACATGTTTTAGCTCAGTCAGCTTTGACATCAAGTGATGTATCTATTGAGATTAGGAATTTGTTAGAGGCCCATATTATAAATGGATCAAACCATAATGGTAAATTGAATTTGGTCCAATATGATCTGTTGTTGAAGTTTTATACCAATAGGGATTTTCAGGAGGCTTGGACTCAAAAGGGAAGGTTGTCTGAGAATGCCCAGAAATTGTTGGGGCAAATAGAAGAAGCCCGTTTTGATGGATTGACTCCAGAAGAGTACCACCTTTCCGAGATCAAAGATTTTATAAATGAGTTTTCTCTAAAAAATGAAAATGAGAGTTCATTGCACCTGGCTTATATTGATTTGATACTGTCAGATGCTTACTTGAAATTGGCTACTGATCTTTACAGGGGAAAAGTGTCACAGGAAGCTTTGAAGACAGATTGGGAAATTCAACCCAAAAGAATGAAGTTGAAATTTGAGGAAGAGTTGGAGTCGGCTTTGAAAAGTGGGAAACTAACAGAAAACCTTAAAGGGTTTTGGCCAGTGTTCAAAGTTTATCCTAGGATGCGTGAAAGTTTGAGGGCTTATCATAAGATGGAACAGAATGATGCTATTGATTGGAACAAGATTAGTGGAAATAAAGTACTTAAAGTGGGTGAGTACGGAAAGGTTGTTGCGGATGTTAGGAAAAGGCTTTGGTTTTGGAAGGATTTGAAAGAATATACACCTGAAGAAGTAGAGTTGTATGATTCTGCGATGATGGAGGGCGTTTTACACTTTCAAAAAAGGAACGGATTGACTGCCGATGGCGTAGTGGGTAAAGATACTTATGACGCTTTGAATGAAACTCCAGCTGCTTTGATAAAGAAAGTAGCGGTTAATCTTGAACGGATGAGATGGCTTCCAGATACAGTTATGGATAATCGATTTGTTGTGGTTAATATTGCCAATTTCCAGTTGGATCTGGTTCAGCAGAATGGCTTGGATACAATTTTTTCATCTCCTGTGATAGTGGGTAGGCAATATCATACTACACCGATTTTTAATGGAGAGATGTCCTATATCGTTTTAAGCCCCACCTGGACGGTTCCTTCTTCTATCATTAGAAATGAAATGATTCCAAAAATCAAAAAAGATCCTAATTACTTAAATAGGAACCATTTGAAGATTTTGACTTATTCCGGACAGGAAGTCAACCCCAGTGCAATAGATTGGTCGAAGACCTCTTCCAAGAGTTTTCCCTATATGATCAGGCAAAGCCCAGGCCCTCATAATTCCTTAGGCTTGGCCAAGTTTATATTTCCGAATAAGCATAATGTATACATCCATGATACTCCATCTAAATCCTTGTTTTCTAAAGATATCAGGGCATTTAGTCATGGCTGTATTCGGGTGCAGAATCCCGAAAGGTTGGCAGAAGTGATATTGGAAGATAACAAAGATTGGGGGCATAAAGAGATTGAAGCAGCGATGCATTCAGGTAGAGAAACTACAGTTATGCTGAAGGAAAAAATTCCAGTTGTATTGCTCTACTTGACATTTTGGACAGATGAAAGTGGTAATCCACATATTCGCAAGGATATCTATGAAAGGGACCGTCGAATATCCGAGGCCTTATTTGATTAATACTTAGTGAGGTCCAAGTTGTTGGAGATGATGGGATGGCACAGTCATTGCAATGTCCATTAGCAACCAATAATAATTTTATGGAAAGATATACTAAATGGATTTTTTTAGGTTTTTTGTTTGTAGCCGCCTGCCAATCCAAGGTGGATGAAAATACGCTAAAGGCGATTCAAGTAAAAGTTAAACGAGATGCTGTTTTAGATAGCATTTATTCATCTTTTGATTATAGGCCCATTTGGTTGGTGAGTGATGGGCTTACTGATAAAGGGGAGCAGTTTGTGGAGGCTTTGGAAGATGTAGAGTATGATGGGCTTCAGAAAACAGACTATTTTAATGAGGATATGCATGGACTTTTGGCGAAAATCCAAGAGGGTGGGAAACCCGAAGATATTGCCCGCCTCGAAATCTTAATGAGCAATAAATTTTTAAAACTCTCTAAGGATTTGCATATGGGCAAAGTGGATCCCTCCCAGTTTTCTGAAACTTGGAAAATTGACAGAAAAGAATCAGCAGCTTCATTAGAGGTACTTTTAAAAGAAATTGGACTAGGCAAAACAGGGTCAGTTGAAGATGTGTTGGAAGAGTTAAGGCCTAAAAATACTCTTTACGGGCAATTGAGGGATCGACTGAAATTGGTTTTACAAACGCAGCAAGAAAATCCGGAAAATATAGAGGCTATAGTTTATGAAGGGAAACTTGAAGTAGGAGACAGTGATGCTGTGATTACTCAAGTACGTGAACGACTAGCGTCTTTAGGGTATGAAGAAGTTTCCTCAGAAGAGCCAAGTCGGTATGATGAAAAGTTGGAGGATATTGTGAAGTGTTTCCAAGCGAGGCATGGATTGATGGATGACGGAGTGATGGGACAAGATTTTTGGCATGCCATAAACCTTAATAACCAGGACTTGACAGTCAAGCTGAAAGTGAATATGGAACGGTTGAGGTGGTTGCCGGACTTCAGCAAAGAAGATGGTCCCAAAGTATTGGTGAATATCCCTAATTTTTACATGGATTATGTGGAAGGAAAGGACACTGTTTTTACCACTAGAGCTGTGGTGGGAAAAGAATATCACCAAACTCCTGTATTTACAGCTAAAATGAGCTATTTAGTGTTTAGTCCAAACTGGACTTTACCGCAAGGGATTTTGTGGAATGAAGTAATCCCTGCGATTAAAAAGGATGAGAACTACCTAAAAGATCACGACATGATGGTGGTTGACCTTGATGGTAATGAGGTAGATAATCGAAAAATAAAATGGGGAAAGTTAAGGCAAGAGGACACTTTTCCATATTATATAAGACAAAGACCGAGTGATGAAAATGCCTTGGGAAGAGTGAAGTTTATGTTTCCAAACCCCTACAGTATCTATATTCATGATTCTCCAGCAAAAGCTTTATATGACCGGGATCAAAGAACATTTAGCCATGGATGCATAAGAATTGAAAAGCCAGCGGATTTCGCTGCAAAATTACTAGCCTCAGAAAAGGACTGGGGAACAGATTCTATAGCCGCTGCGATGGGAAGGGATGAAGAAAAGCAAGTAAACCTAAAGCAAACTCCAGCGGTTTGGATCCTGTATCTTACTGCATGGAATGGTAAGGGTGGTTTTCAGGTCAGAGAGGATATTTATGACAATGATATTAAATTGGCAAAATTGATGGGAGAACCAGTTAGTCGATATTATTTTTAAGATACCCCATCATCGCTATGTGGTAGCAAGTAGCTGACTGTTTTTATGATAGGCCCTATCAGGGGCATAGATAAACAGACAGCTGTTTTCTTTGATGGTGTCTATGATGTCTTTAAACACTGCCATGGGCAAAGCAGGGCAGCCTAGGCTTCTTCCTAACCTCCCTGTTTTTGTAATGAATTCTGGATTGGCATATTCTGCTCCATGAATGACAATGGCTCTTTTTCTGGCATTATCGTTGACTCCTTTTTCGATTCCGTCCAGCCTTAGGGAATAGCCATGTTTTCCACTATAAGTTTCGGCAGTTCGGTAAAAGCCCAAGCTGCTCATGTAACTGGAATTGGTATTGGAGAATTTTGTGGCCATTAGGTTGCCACTATTTCTTCCGTGTGACACAAAAGTATGGTGTAGTATATTTCCAGATACTGGATCAATTGTCCAAAGCCTTTTCATAGAAGAAGGAAGGCTAAAGTCTATAATGGTCAATGGTTTATCCTCTGGTATTTCACCAGCTTTGGCTAGCTTTAGATAACCTGAAACCCCTAATTGTAAAGCTTCTTCACTTAGCGTACTTTCTTTTTTATCACTTTGAAGGTGTACCTTTATTTTAGACAACAATACTTCCGCTGTATTTTCGGATGAGGAAATAGTGGGCAAGTTTTCAAGTTTGTATTCGGGTGTATAGGCAGAAAGGGCTGTACTAAGCACAAGGGCCAGAATAAGTCCGGTCTTTTTAAGCATAAATTGTTTTTTTCAATTATGTTGGTAATCGGGTGATGTAATGAATTGGAAACTAGTTGTTTGTAGTTTCTATTTGATAACGCAAAAATAAAGTAAACATTGTAAAAATGAACTGATTTCCCGTTTCATTTTGTTCTTGAATTCAAAATTCTCTAAATAATATGCAAAAAAAGCAGCCTTTAGGAGTATAATCAGCAAATGGAGTGCATATGAAATTTTATTTGGTTAATTTTGCGCTCCTTAAAAGATCAAAGCTATTGATAGTTAAGAGGTTGAATGTGGGGTGTTTACTAAGTTAGTAAATGGGTTAAACAATTCTTTGAAAAATATTGTTCTGATTTAGGAAGTGGAAAATGAATCACCCTATCAGATGAAATTCGTAAATGGTTAAAAGCTATAATGAGAGTATCGGTTTTCCGTAAAGAGCATTTTAATGCAGCACATCGTCTTTATAATCCAAAGTGGACAGAAGAAAGAAACAATGAAGTGTTTGGTAAGTGCAGCAACCCAAATTATCATGGGCATAATTATGAGCTCTTTGTAAAATTGGTAGGTCCTATTGATCCTGATACTGGCTATGTTTTTGATATGAAAGTATTGAGTGATCTGATAAAGGATAAGATATTAAAGAAGTTTGATCATAAAAATTTAAACCTAGATACCGATGAATTCAAACAACTTAACCCAACTGCAGAAAACATTGCTGTGGTTATTTGGAATATTTTAAGGAAAGAAATTGATAAGAAATACGATCTAACGGTTCGATTATATGAAACAGAAAGAAATTATGTTGAATACGACGGGGATTAATCTGGATAGATCCATTGATGAAATTGGGGATGAACATATTGGGACTTCCCACGAAACACCTTTGAGAGAAGATGCATTTGAAATGGATGATGAGCTTAAAATGGAGCTTATCGAAAAGCATTTTAAAGAAATCATGCATGTGCTTGGGTTGGACTTGACAGATGATAGCCTCAGTGGAACCCCTAGAAGGGTGGCCAAGATGTTCATCCAAGAAGTTTTCAGTGGCTTGGATCCAAAGAACAAACCTGATGTGAAACTTTTTGAAAATAAATACAAATACAGTGAGATGCTGGTAGAAAAGGACATTACGTTTTTTTCTCATTGTGAGCATCATTTTGTGCCAATTTATGGAAAAGCTCATGTGGCTTATATTTCTAATGGACATGTAATCGGACTTTCTAAGATTAACCGGATCGTCCAATATTTTGCCAAGCGCCCACAAGTACAAGAAAGGTTGACCATGCAGATCGGTAATGAACTGAAAGATATCTTGGGTACGGATGATGTAGCGGTGGTCATTGATGCACACCATATGTGTGTGTCTTCCCGTGGCGTGAAAGATGTGAACAGCAAAACGGTCACTTCCTTTTACAGTGGAAAGTTTGACAAAGATGATACGACCAGGAAAGAATTTATGCAGTATATCACAATGAAGTGATTGACCTATTTATTAAAATTGGTCTAATGAAATACACCGGTGTTAATTTACACCGGTTTTTTTTGATTTTTTTAATTAGGTTGACGAATTATTTTTTAGTTAACTAAAATGGCGTTGGAATTTTGTGGTATTCTGTATATATTCCAAATTATTGTCTGGATTGATAATGCTAAACCCATTTAGAAGTTTAGTGTTTATTGTTCCTGACTTTAATAGACCCAACCCAAAATTAGCCTTATATGTCTTTTATAGAACTCCTATATCAAGAAGAAGATGATGCCCATTTGTGGCAGCGAATGAAAAAAGGAGACAAAGAAGCTTTTGATAAAATATATGTTGAACATATTGACCATTTGGTAAGGTATGGACATAGCTTTACCCAAGATGCTTCCGTTATTGATGATAATATCCAAGAAGTTTTTTGTCGGATCTGGCAGAAAAGGTCCGAGCTGAAAGAAACAAGCAACATCAGGTACTACCTTCTTGCGTCATTTAGAAATGAATTGCTAAAGGATATCAGAAAGAAAAAGAAAAGTGTTTTGTTATGGGAGATTTTTTCAGAGTCCTCCGTGAGTTTCAACGCTTCTTTGGAAGCCACCATTATTCAGAAGGAATCCCAAGAGCAGTTACACAAGAAGTTGAACCATACTTTTGGAAAGCTGAGCTCCAGACAGAAGGAAATTGTCTATTTGAAATATTATAATGAATTGACCTTTGGTGAAATTGGTGAAATGATGGGATTGGAAAAGAAAGCTGTATATAATGCCGTGTCCAAGGCCATGATAATTTTAAGGAAAGAATTGCGTTGATTGTATTTTTTTATTTCTGTATTATATGGACCAAAATTATTTTTTTATGTATATCCGCAATTCTACTAGTAAAGATTAAAAGCGAGTAGAAACTACCCTTTTGATTAAAGTATTAACTGCTTTGGTCTTCAGACTTTGGTTCTACCTAGCCGTTAGGCAGGCTTCCGACCACTTGAGCAAAGGATGTATGGTTACTGGCATCATAGCGGATAACCAGATTGTTTTTTTAGAGAATTTAGAGTGTCCTATTTAACCTGAAATATTTTTTGAAATTTATTTTCTTGATTAAGGAGTAATTTGACCAGTCCCAGGATTTATGAGTAAAGATCAGTAGATATTTACTTTGAAGGACAAGAAAAAAACATATCAAGATTATCGGATTGAGGACTTTTTAACTGATGAATCATTTATCAGATGGGCAAAAGGGGCTGAAAGCGACATTGCTTGGGAAGCGATTTTTGAACAGTATCCTCACCTTATTCCTTTAGCCGAAGAAGCTAAAGACACTATTTCAGTGCTAAACTTTTCTGAAATTAAAGTCAACAAGCAAAGAACCTCAGACCTTCTTCAAAAGATCAACAAGCGAATAGAGAAGCAGGAAAATGGAGGTAAAGAAGCGAATATAGTGGCTTTGCATGGAAGGTATGAGCACTACAGGCCCCAAAGAAATAATGGATGGAAGTGGGTTGCTGCTATGATGACAGGTATAGGCTTATTTATCAGTTTTTTGTTTTTGCAGCGTGCCAATCAACCGTCTTCCACCATTCCCCAGATAGCATTCCTTACGAAGACTACACAAATGGGACAAAAACTGACGACCCGACTGAGTGACGGGACTATTGTGATGCTCAATGCGGGAAGTAGCATAAAATGCGAAGAGGTATTTAACGATACGGTGCGGTATGTGACCCTGGAAGGAGAGGCATTTTTTGATGTTGCCAAAGATAGCCGCCCATTCAGGGTCAAGGCAAACGGCACCCTTACAACTGCCCTAGGAACGTCCTTTAATATCAAGCAAAATGGTGACAAAGTCAGCATATCCTTGGTCACCGGTAAAGTGGGAGTGAACATGCAGAGCAAAGAGGGAATGGAGGAGTCTACACTTTTGATTCCAGGAGAACAGGTTGCAGTGGAAATAAAGGATGAAATCAGGTTTGTCAAAGGAAAATTTGATGTGTCTGAAGTGTTGGCTTGGAAAAGAGGAATCTTATCTTTTCGTCATGTAGGCAGTGAAGAAGTATGGGAAGAATTGGAGAAGTGGTACGGGGTGGAGGTGGTTTTAATAAACAAGCAGGTAGCCAATCAAGCCTGGGACTACACAGGTAGTTTTGACAATGAAAGTTTGGAGAATGTGCTAGGGAGCATTGGTTTTGTCAAGGACTTTGAATTTAAAATTGAAGATGATAAAGTGATTATTTACTAAACCCAAAATAAATACAATATGAAAAATATCAATAGCTCTTAAGAAGAATAGGAGGTGCCTCAAAAGTAATATGCCATCATAATTTAAAGCAGTTTTTTAATGCCTTTCAAAGCCAAATTGCTCTATATATAGGTGATGAAGGTGATTACTGATGAAGCACTTTCCCTTAATGTCAATACCAAGCATGGGGATGAATTGGTATTGATGAATTTGTTTTAAAACTTCTTAATTATTAAAACCTAGTAAAAATATGAAAAAACTATTACTTAAACTCGGTGGTACCCATGCTATTATACTTGTGGTGCTATTGTGTATAGGGAAGGTGGGCGAGTTGTATGCGGGAGAGGTAGGTGAGCACAAACAAAAGGATGAAAAAGAGGAGGCAATTCTGCTGAATGTATCATTTGAAAACCATAGTTTGGAAGCAGCTTTTGGTTTGATTGAAAAGTCGACTCCTGTCAAATTTTCCTATGACAGAGATGATTTGGATCCAGCGATTAGGCTTACCAAAACATTCAAGAACGAGCAGCTGAAGGGGGTGTTGGGCTATATCGCAAATCAATCCTCATTGGATTTTAAAAGAATCAATAATACAGTCAATGTTGTCAAGTCAAAGCGGGAAATCCCTGAGGTTAAAAAAGAGGAGATGGAGGAGAGGACTATTACTGGTACGGTCAAGGACAGCGAGGGAGTGACAATTCCCGGAGCCAATGTAACAGAAGTAGGTACAACCAATGGTGTTGCGACTAATGTAGATGGAGAGTTTTCATTACAGTTAATTACAGCTAGCCCAAAAATTCTAGTTTCTTTTGTTGGCTTTAAACCAGTAGAGGTGGAAATAGGGGCGTCCAGTCGATACGAGGTTGTACTTCAGGAAGATACCGAGTCGTTGGAAGAAGTGGTAGTAGTTGGTTTTGGAGAGCAGAAGAAGGTGAGTTTGGTGGGATCCCAATCAACTGTAAAAGCAGGGGAGCTTAAATTACCTAATAGAAGCTTGACCAATTCCCTTGGAGGCAGGTTAGCAGGTGTAGTTTCCGTGCAGAGAAGTGGAGAGCCAGGGTATGATGGAGCTGATATATTTATTCGTGGTATTGCTACATTTGGCTCAAGTCCACGAAGTCCTTTGTTAATAGTGGATGGTGTACCAGATAGGGGAATCAATAATATTAATCCGGAAGATATCGAGAGTTTTACAGTCCTAAAGGATGCTTCTGCTACTGCAGTATACGGAGCAAGAGGGGCCAATGGGGTGATCATCATCAACACGAAATCCGGCCAAGCCGGAAAACCACAAATTAATGTGGAAGTCAATCATGCTGTTACCCAATTTACCCAATTACCAGACTTTGTGGAAGCTGCAGATTTTATGCGCTTATACAATGAAGGTTTGGAAGTAAGGGGAAGAAGTCCACAATATTCTGAAGAGCAAATTCTAAAACATATTTCCGGTGAAGACCCTGACTTGTACCCTAATGTGAATTGGTATGATGAGCTGTTCAACAAATATGGATATAATAGAAGTGCCAATGTGAATGTTAGGGGAGGGTCCGAGTATGCCAATTACTATGTTTCTGCAGGATATTTCTCTGAAACGGGCATGCTGAAGAATGATGAGGTGCAGTCCTATAATTCCCAGTTAAAGGTAGATCGGTTCAACTTTCTGACAAATGTGGATGTAAAGGTGACCAAGACCACTAAACTGGAATTGGGGATTAGCGGGTTTATCATCAATGGCAATTATCCTGGAGTAGGAACCGGTGACCTGTTTGACCAAGCCACACAGACACCGCCCCATGTTATACCCCCAAGGTACTCCAATGGGCTATGGCCGCAAGGATCAGGGGGTGGAAACATCCCAAATCCATACAAAAACTTGACACAGTCGGGCTATGCTACGGAATATAGAAACACTATCCAGTCAAATATTCGCCTCAGACAGGAACTAGATGCCATTACAGAAGGGCTAAGTGCGAACACTATGTTTTCTTTTGATGCCTATGGGTGGAACAATCTGAACAGGACCAGAAGCGTACAGACCTATTTTGCCACCGGAAGAGATGAAAATGGAGAATTGATTACCCAGGTTGTTTCTCCGGGATCCGATGTGCTAGGCTTTGAAAATTCCCGAGGGGGAAACAGAAAATTCTATACGCAGACAGATCTTAATTACAACCGCTCATTTGGTAAACACGATGTTTCAGGCCTATTGCTGTATTATCAGTCAGACTATGTAAATGGCGATGCGGGTGATTTAATTGCCTCTATTCCTTTTAGACATAGAGGGGTTTCTGGAAGGGCAACCTATGGTTATGAAGATAGGTATTTTGTCGAGGCAAATTTTGGATACTCAGGTTCAGAAAACTTCTCGCCGAAGAAAAGATTTGGCTTTTTCCCTTCCTTTGGTACGGGATGGATGGTGTCCAATGAAGAATTTTTTCAGCCCATTAAAAACGTCATTAGTCATTTGAAATTCCGATATACCTATGGGTTGACCGGAAATAGTGATACCGGTTCAAGGTTCCTTTTCCAAACCAGGATAAATGATTTAGGAGATGGCTCAGGCTATACATTTGGTGTTCCGGGTAATACAAGAACCTGGGAAGGACTTGAAGAAGGCCAAGTAGGGTCAGATGTGACTTGGGAAACAGGTAAGCGTCATAATCTCGGGATTGAGATCAGTTCATTTGATGATGACCTGTCACTGATTGTGGAACTTTTTAAAGAACGTCGTACAGGGATTTTGTTGATACAGAATGATATTCCAGGAGCCTCTGGATTTACATCTAATATCCCGTATGGTAATATAGGGATCACAGAAAATAAGGGAATTGATGTCACGCTAAATTATAATAAATATTTCCCAACAAGTTCTCTTTTTGACTTTGTATCGTTCAGGGGAACATTTAATTATAACCAAAATAAAAACGTATTTGATGGCCTTCCCCCTTGGCAACATCCTTGGGAAAATAGGGTAGGACATCGCATAGACCAGCGATTTGGCTATGTAGCCTTGGGCTTATTTGAAGATGAGGAAGATATCCTGAATTCTCCCGAGCAGGCTGGAGATATCCGTCCCGGGGATATTAAATACCAAGATTTAAACGGCGATGGTATGATCAATAGTTATGACCAGAAAGCCATTGGATACGGTTCCATTCCTCAGATTTTGTATGGGCTAAATTTGGGAGTAGGGATTAAACGCTTTGAATTTGTGGTGTTTTTCCAGGGAGCTGGAAAATCTGATTTTATGTATTCGGGAGGAACAGGAACCACTCCTTTTTCAGAAGGCCCAACAAGGGGAAATCTATATAATAAAGTACTGGATCGGTGGACTCCGGAAAATCCTAACCCTAATGCCTTTTATCCCAGGTTATCCACTAGACAGGATGTAACTACCAACTATTATGGTAGCACATGGTGGCTGTACAGGTCAGATTATATTAGGCTGAAAAATGCAGAGGTAGCTTATAATTTCAGCATGGATGCCTTGGGGAAATTTGGCATGAAAAACCTAAGGGTTTATGTGAATGGAACCAACCTCTTGACCTTTTCCCCATGGAAAATATGGGATCCAGAACTTGGTGATGGCAGAGGAACGGCATACCCAAATACCACTGCCATTAACCTTGGTGTAAGAGCTAGTTTTCAATAAAACCTAGAGAAAAATGATGAACTTAAAAGATAAAAAATATAGATTAATTGCTTTGGCATTAATGGGGCAGTTACTTTTCTCTTCAAGTTGTAATGAGGACTTTTTAAATACTGTTCCTGATAATATCACTACACTAGAGGACGTGTTTACCAACAAAAACATGACTGAGGAATGGCTGGCAAGGATATACAACCCTATTCCCCAGATGTGGGATCAACCTTACGGTACGCCATGGAGTGGTCAGTCTGATGAAGTAAACTATGCATGGTCTCAACCAGCGATCAATTCAGGGGCGCTTACACCAGTAAATACCGACCCAAACCATTGGGACTGGTATTATCAAACCATTAGGTCAGCAGGTATTTTCCTCGAAAATATTGACATGAACCAAGAAATATTGGAGCAGCCGGGGGGACCACAGTTGATTTCCCAATACAAGGGAGAGGCCAGGTTCCTGAGGGCATATTTCTATTGGTTGATGATGAAGCAATATGGGCCAATAGTGATTATGGGGGAAAGTACATTGCCGCCGGAAGCGGATTTTCAAATCCCTCGAAGTACTTGGGATGAAAGTGTGGCGTATGTGCTCTCTGAGATGGATAAAGCCTATGAGTTGGTGCCTGAAAAGCATTTAAACCCTAATAATCCCAATCAGGAGGATTTACAGCAAACAGGTAGGATAACCAAGCCAATCATAAAAGCCGTACAATCCCAAATTTTGCTGTATCATGCCAGCCCTTTGTTTAATGGAAATACAAGTTTGGGCAATTTCAAAAACCAAGATGGGACTGTTTTATTTAACCAGACTTATGAAGAGGAAAGATGGAAAGATGCAGCAGATGCAGCGAAAGAAGTGATAGACATGGGATTATGGGATCTATATGAAGTAGACCATGAAGATCCTTTTATGAAGGGATATCTCTCTAGTAAAGAATTGATGTACGATGGTTGGGATACAGAGGGGATTTGGTTGAGACCGGACAATAATGTTAATGGTTCTTGGGAGAGACATTGTTCTCCAAGGAATGCCAATGGTCAAGCTTGGAATGGTATTGCGGTTACCCAAGAGATGGTGGACGATTTTAGAATGGCCAATGGGAAAAGTATAGATGATCCAACCAGCGGATATACTGAAACAGGTTTTACTTCAGAGGCGAGTGAATTATATGCGGCTGGCACTTATAACATGTATATCGGTAGAGAGCCTAGGTTCTATGTCAATGTAACATTTAATGGTGCTACTGTGCCTGTGGTGTCTGTGCCCGGGTCTGATTATGTGGAATTTTATTTTAGTGGCAATAGTGGTAAGCAAGGTGCCCCGCGGGATTGGCCAATTACAGGGTATACAGCAAGGAAGAACATTCACCCTAATACTGATTTCAGAAGCGGGACAAACTTTGCAAGGCCGGCCATGATGATCCGCCTGGGAGAGATCTACCTGAATTATATAGAGGCACTCAATGAATATTCTCCAGGCCACCCAGATATATTGATCTATCTCAATGAAATCAGAAACAGGGGGGGATTGGCAGAATATGAAGGAAATACTGATCAGGCTACTATGCGAAAGGAAATCCGCTTGGAGAGACAGATTGAATTGATGTATGAGGGGCATCGCTACTGGGATGTAAGAAGGTGGAAAATTGCAGATACTGAAGAAGACCACCAGGGAGGTGAGTTTCATGGGATGAATATTGAGGCAGGTGGTTATATGTCCGATCCGGCATTCCATCAAAGAGTGGTTGCCTTTACCCGGACAGACTGGAGAGATAAATTCTATTTTTATCCAATACCTCAAAGGGAAATCGACAGGAATAAAGTTTTGGTACAGTTTCCTGGTTACTAGTCGGTAGTTAGATTTCAAATTAAAAACGTAGTAAACAATATGAAAAAATATAATTTATTTCATTTGGGGATGGCTGGCTTGCTTGTAATGGCAACTTTGTCCTCTTGCGAAAATGATGAGCTTGAAATCAGTCCTTTTGCACAGATTTATATGCCTCAAGCCATTGATAAGCCTTCCCAGCATACTTTGGTAATGACAGATAGTGCGCAGGCCCTCGTCTTTGGGGCAGCCTACGGGTCCCCTGATGTGTTGGGTAAGGACATGGATATCCAGTTTGAATTGGCTCCAGAAATGGTGGCTGGGTTTAACCAAGAAAATGGAACGGATTACGAATTGATGCCTGAAGGAAGTTATGAGCTTTCTGGAGATCAGGCTTTTATTACTGCCGGCGAAATGCAATCCGAATCGCTGAAGCTGTGGGTAAATCCTGGTAAGGGGTTTGATTTTGAAACGAAATACCTGCTTCCTGTGACCATCAAATCAGTACAGAGTGATCTACCAGTCAATGAAGCATTAAGGACCACGTATTTTTTGGTGGACGCCAACCCACCTGTTTATGAGGCTTTTGATCGGTCGCAATGGAATGTTTATGATGTTTCTTCAGAAGAAGTTTCAGGAGAAGGCGAAAACAATGGACATGCCAAGCATGCTTTGGATGGGGATATAGAAACTTTCTGGCATACACAATGGCAGGGAGCATCCCCTGGTTTGCCTCATATAATAACTGTTGATATGGGTGAAAGTAAGTTGGTCAATGGTTTTTCATTTATCCAGAGACAGAATAGAGGGACAGGAAATGTCAATGAGTTGTTTATTGAATTAAGCGAGGATGGTGAGAATTGGACCCAGGTAGAGATATTCCCGGGAAACCTTCCTAATGACAATAATAACAATCCGGTATTTCTGACAAGTTCAAGCAATGCCAGGTACTTTAGGGTGACGATCACTAGTACCTATGGAAATACCAATTTTACCCATTTAGCAGAGATATACGGATTCTAATCGCTGTTTCATTCGAGTAAAGACAAGTTAAATCAGCTCCAAATTATTTTGGAGCTGATTTTCTTTTTTTAGGCAGCAGTGGAATCTACAGAATCTGAAGGGTTAAAGGGATTTTTGATTGTATAGTGATTGGATTGGTGCGGTGGTGCTTTTGGTTAAAAAAGATGTTCTCTGAAATAGTAGCAACAAACTACCGTATTGAGGATATAGATCAACCTACAGAAAGATAGGGTGGGTTTAAGAAAGAGTTGAATCAGATAACATCTTTGTGGAATGGCAAAGGTTTTTAGTTTTTATAAGGTATTGATATGAAGTTTTTTATGTGGAAAAGGAAATAAAATGAAAAAAATTAATAATGTTATGATTATTAATTTTTTATGTTAATATTGTGAGTGCTTCATAAAGCGAAAAAAACCATTCCATCCATTTATGATTGAAAGAAGCCTCGATATTGAACTTATTAATAGGATGCGGCAAGACGATACTGCCGCTTTTAGAGAGGTTTTTGAAAAGTATTGGGAGCAATTATTTGCGGCTACTTTGAAAAGGCTGGAATCTCAGCAGCTGTCAGAGGATATTGTTCAAGAGGTTTTTGCAGATATATGGAAAAGAAGAAAGACGCTGAAGATAAAGACCAACTTTCAGAGTTACTTACATACTGCGGTCAAGTACCATGTTTACAAAGCTATAGATCAGAGAAAATGGGATGGTAGTTTGGAAAGAATTCATCAGTCGCACCTTGGGTCAAGATCCAATGAAGTGGAATTTGATGAGTTATTTGATCAACTGGAAGTAGCCTTGGAAAAATTACCGGAGAGACAACAACTAATTTTTAAGATGAGCAGGTTTGAGGGGCTTAAATGTAAGGAAATTGCAGAGAAGCTTCAGTTGTCCCAGCAGACCGTTCATAACAACCTCCATAAATCGCTCAGCGTATTACGAGTGGAGTTAAAGGATTATGCTCCTTTGCTTTTTTTAATACTTGTTGCTGCCAATTGACTTTGTTAAGCTGCTAACTTGAACATTTGTAGGTAGATACAAAGCTTCTCTAATTGTTGTGGAAAGATTTTTCCAAATAGGAGCACTTTTTTAATAGCTTCAGACATAATTCCCCTTCTTCATATTTATCCCTTAGGTTTTCAGAGAATAAATAATCTTTTGAACTGTTATTGAATGATTCTGATATTAATTCAGCTGAAATTATGGCTAGTATCTGTTGGGTAATGTATTTGTTTTGTTAAATAAATGAATTTTAGTAATAAATATATTTTTTGAGTTAAATGTATGTTATTTTTTTAATAAACATAATATTAAAGGGGTTGTGTTAATTTTTTCGTAATTAACAACTAGCTGTTGAATGATTTTTGGAATTAAGATTAATGTTTTTTGAGTTTTTTTGATAATAAATTTTGAATACGAGAGGTAGTAAAATAAAGTTTTCATCACTTAGAGATATATGAATGATGAAAACCTAAATAAGAAGCGACTCAGACAGTTGGTCAACAAGCTTTTCAAAGCTCAGATAACCCAAGAAGAAAAACAGTTGCTGGATGACTGGTACTTATCCAAAGAGGAGGAAGATCCGATCGTCTACACAGATCTTTCTAAAGAGGAGTATAAAGAAAAGCTCTATCAAGCTACTTTGGATAAAATCAAAAAAGGAGATACCAAACGAAATGAGGGCTTTACTTTTTTGACTAAGTTGGCTGCATCTGTCAGTATCATATGTGTAGCCGCTACAGTATTGTTTTATTTTTTAACAAGTACTGAACATCAAGAATTTTTGACTTATAAAAGTGAGAAAGGAGAGAGGAAGAAAATTGAGCTTCAGGATGGGACACAGGTTTATCTTAACGGTAATAGTGTGTTGAAAGTGAACAAGGAGTTTGATGAGGCCCGACATGTCATGCTTGAAGGAGAGGCGTTTTTTAAAGTGAAAAGAAACGAATCACTGCCATTTCAGATAAAAACTCATCAGTTGACAACTACTGTCTTGGGTACTTCTTTCAATATCAATGCAAGGTCTGAGGCTAATGAATCCGTAGCGGTAAAGTCAGGTAAAGTAATGGTGGCCTCAAATAGGAAAGAAGAGGAGGTCATAATAGAAAAAGGTGAGCAAGCCATTTTTTATGAAAGTAATCTATCCAGCTCTCAAATAGAGAATGAGGACCTTGTGTTTGGGTGGCAATCCGAAAAACTGGTGTTTTTCAATGAAACCATAAACGGGGTGGCCAAAAAGTTGGAAGAATGGTATGGTGTGGAAGTGGAAGTATTCAGCAAAACTTCAAAAGAGTGTTTGATTACCGGGACTTACAAAAACCTGACCATTGATCAGCTTTTAGAGATTATCCAATATTCAACCAATATAAATTATACCATCAATGAGAAAAAAGTAATGATTATTAATGAAGGATGTTAATGGCAAAGCTGCTGGCACAGCCTTGCCTTAACTGGAGTAAAGCAATTAGAAAATCACTTAAACTCTTTACAACAATAAAATTATGAAAAAAAATCTACTTATCCTGCTTATGAGGGTAACCACAAGAATGCTATGTCTCGCTGCAATCATTGGCCTTACAATGGCCGTCAGCTTAGCGGGGAACCTAAGTGCTCAAAACCTTAAGGACACTTTTGTGAAGGTGGACAGCCGAGAGTATACCCTGCAGTCTTTGATCAGACTGATCGAAGAACAAACTGATTTTAATTTCTCTTATAAGGGGGATTTTGACCTGAGCTATCAAATCAGCGTAAATCAAAACAGCAATGATCTAAAGTCGATCCTGGGAGAGGTGAAAAACCAATCTCCTTATAATTACAAACAAATCAATAACTCCATTGGCTTAAGCTTAAAACAGGAGGGTGCTACACTTTCCAAAGTGCAAGATGAGCGAAAGATTCGTGGTGTGGTGATGGATAGAAGTGGAGTGACTATTCCAGGTGCAAACATCATAGAAGTCGGCACCACTAACGGTACAGCCACTGATATAAATGGCAACTTTGAAATTACCTTGACCACAACCAATCCTGTTGTTAAAGTTTCTTTTGTTGGATACCAATCTCTTGAGGTAAACATTGGAGCTTCCAGTGTTTATGAAATTGTTTTGGAAGAAGATCAAGAAGCTTTGGATGAAGTAGTCGTAGTTGGTTTTGGTGAGCAGAAGAAAGTTTCTGTGGTGGGGTCAGTGACCACCATTAAACCAAAAGAACTAAAAATACCCACTTCGAATCTTTCCCAGTCATTTGCGGGAAGACTTTCAGGAGTAGTGGCCGTACAGCGTTCGGGTGAACCGGGTAGAGATGCAGCCCAATTTTGGATCAGAGGTCTGGCCACTTTTGGAAACACCAATCCTTTGGTGTTTATGGACGGAATAGAGATTTCCATTGGAGATATGAACAGCATTGACCCCATGAATATTGAGAACTTCTCTATCCTTAAAGATGCCTCTGCGACGGCTATCTATGGTGCCCGAGGCGCCAATGGTGTGATTTTGATCGAAACCAAAAGAGGGGAGATTTTAGATAAGCCGCAGGTGAATATCATGATGGAAAACTCATTTATGAGCCCTACCAAATTGCCAGAGTTTGCGGATGCGGTGACTTTTATGGAGATGTACAATACCGCAAGAAGAAATCAAAACCCTTTTCAGCCGGCTAAATATACCGAAGAAAAAATACAAGGTACAAGGGACGGTTTGGATCCATATGTTTTTCCTAATGTGGACTGGATGGATGAATTATTTAAAGATTATTCCACGCGTCAGTATGCCAATGTGAATGTTCGTGGTGGAGGTAAGATGGCTAAATACTATATGGCGGTATCCTATTATAAAGACCAAGGGATTTTGCGTAAAACTGATGTCAATGATTTCAATAATAATATTGACCAGAATCGCTATAATTTTGTCAATAACATCACTGTCAACGTTTCTCCAACCACAGAATTGGAGCTGAACCTCAATGCAGATATCATTGACTACAATGGTCCGGCGGTAGATGCTTCTGGGATTTTTGGAAATGTGATGAATTCAAACCCTGTTCGTTTTCCTGTAACCTATCCAGCTCAAGAAGAAACGGGGTATATCTGGTTTGGAAATAAAACCGGTGGTTTTGTAAACAATGCATTTTATAACCCTTACGCTGATTTGGTAAAAGGGTATAGGGAAAGAAACAACTCAACTTTGCTTTCGACAGTCCGGATCAGACAAAACCTGGATGTGGTAACCAAAGGGCTTTCATTTGCTGGATTGGCTTCTTTTAAAAATTGGACTTCTTCACAAATCACTAGGTCGTACGAACCTTATTTCTATGAAATGACTGGGTATGAATTTGATGAAGCCACTGGTCAATATATTTATGATTTGGGGCTGATCGGACAAGGCGGGCGTGAAGCTTTGGCGCAGTCGGGCTCCAATAATGGGGACAGATCTCTTTTTTTCCAAGCTTCCTTAAACTACAATCGTTCTTTTGAGAAACATGATGTGGGAGGCCTTTTGGTGTATTTACAAAGGCAATATAATACCAATATTGTAGGAGGAAATTTAACAGCTTCTCTTCCAAGTAGAAACCAAGGAATCTCAGGGAGGGTAACTTATGCTTATGACGAAAGATACCTGCTAGAGGCCAACTTTGGTTATAATGGATCGGAAAACTTTATAGAAGGTAAACGCTTCGGTTTCTTTCCATCTGTAGCTTTTGGGTATGTGCTGAGCAATGAAGCGTTTTTTGCAGGCCTGACCAATACGTTTAGTTTGTTGAAAATAAGAGGTTCCTTTGGTATTTCAGGTAATGATCGTATTGGCGACGAGAGATTCCCTTATCTAAGTAATGTGAACTTGAGTGCTGGTGATGGGGCAGGATATACCTTTGGGGAGAACTTTAATAATTCGAGAAATGGAGTGGTTATCAATCGTTATGCCAATCCTAATATCACTTGGGAAGAAGGCAAGAAGCTTAACCTCGGAATGGACTTGGAACTTTTCAGTAAGTTGATGTTGAATGTAGATGTCTTCAAAGAGATCAGAAGCGGGATTTTTATGCAAAGAAATACCGTTCCTGGTACTATCGGGGTGGGTGATGCAAAGCCTTATGCCAATTTGGGTAAGGTTGAAAACAAAGGTATTGACCTTACTTTGGCTTATAATCAGTCTTTCGGTCAGGATCTGATGGTTTCGACAAGAGGTACCTTTACTTTTGCCAGAAACAAAATTCTTGAAATCGACGAACCTAATAGATTATATCCATACTTGTCCAGAGTGGGTCAGCCAATCAACCAATTGTGGGGATTGCAGGCAGAGAGGTTGTTTATTGACCAAGCTGAAATAGATGCCTCCTCCACCCAGACTTTTAGTGGACAGTATTACCCTGGAGATATCAAGTATACCGATGTATCTCAGGACTATGATGGTTTTGAGCAGATTGATGCGAATGACCGCGTGCCTATGGGGCATCCTACGGTGCCAGAAATTACCTATGGTTTTGGTGTAAATGTGATCTACAAGAAATTTGACTTTGGTGTTCTTTTCCAAGGTGTGGCCAACACTTCTTTCTTTATCAATAATATTCAGCCTTTTGCCCAAAACGAAAGAAATGTGCTGAAAGCGATAGCGGATGACTATTGGACTGAAGAAAACCAGAATTTCAATGCTTTCTATCCTCGACTTTCAGAATTTGATAATCCAAACAATACTCAAAATTCTTCTTGGTGGTTGCGTGATGGTGCTTTTGTCAGATTGAAAAATGCAGAAATAGGTTACCAATATAATCCAAAAGTTAGATTCTATTCCAATGGAGTGAATTTAATGACCTTTAGCAAGTTCAAATTATGGGATCCAGAGCAAGGTGGAGGAAATGGTTTGGGATATCCGCCACAGCGAGTGATCAATATTGGTGTTCAGATTAACCTTTAAAATTGCAAGAAATGATATCAATGAAAAATAAGATAAATAAAGTTGTTTTGGGGCTTTCCATGGCTGGCGCTTTGACAGTGAGTTCATGTAACTATTTGGATATTGTCCCTGATGATGTAAGTACCGTTGAAGATGCTTTTAAGCGTCCCAATGAAGCAATGAACTTCCTTTACTCTCTTTATGGATTTATGCCTGCTGAGAATGATATGTTCAGTGCAATTGCTTTGTGGGGTACTGATGAGATGGTGACTCCTTGGGATCGCTCTCATTATTATGCCAAAAGAATGATGAGAGGAGAGTTAAATGCGACAGATCCATTTTTTGACTATTGGACCCCTAGTGGGGAGATAGATATGTATGATGGGATCAGACAGTGCTATATTTTCCTTAATAACATTGACGATACCCCGGGCTTTACAGCTGCGGAGATTACCAGAATGAAAGGAGAGGCTACATTTTTGATCGCTTATTACCATTTCAATCTATTGAGGCAGTATGGGCCAATTGTTCTTATGGAAAATGAGGTACCATTTGATGCTCCTGAGGAAGTTTATTTCGCGGCAAGAAAACCATATGATGTTTGTGTGGATTTTATCGCTGGCAAATTTGATGAGGCGGTAGAGTTATTGCCAGATAATGTTGCTTCATCGAGTGAAGCAGGAAGGGTGACCAAGGTAATTGCCCAATCCATAAAAGCTAGAATGCTATTATATGCGGCCAGTCCTTTGTTCAATGGGAATTCGGAGTTTTACGATGGTTTCACTAACAAAGATGGAACGCCTTTGATGAATACCAGTTATTCGGAAGAGAAATGGTTGCGAGCTGCGGAAGAAATAAAAAAAGCAATAGACCAAGCTGAAGCTATGGGAATCAAGTTGTATGAACATACTGCAGTAGAAGGAGGGACAGGTGAGCAAGGTAAATACAACTACCGTTATTCGATGGTGGAGCCTTGGAATGAGGAATTGATTTGGGGTTACAGCATACCAGAGGGATATTACGGTTGGCAGCGTCACAGTATGCCTAGGGTAGCCGGTGCAGCTTATAATGGCCAAGCTCCTTCAATTTCTATGGTTGAAAAATACTACACCAAAAACGGTCTGCCAATAGATGTCGATCCGGAGTTTGATTATGAAGATCGCTATGATTTGGCAGATAGTACCATTGCACTGCACCGAAACAGAGAGCCTAGATTTTATGCTTCAATAGCCTTTGATAGAGGAACTTTTATGGCCAATGGAGATGAAGTGCCAATGTATCTCAGAGAAGGAGAACAACATGGCTGGAGCAGTGGACAAAATAATTATTCTCCAACTGGCTACTTGGTTCAAAAAGGTGTTCATCCTGAAACCATTATTACAGCAAGTCAAGATCAAATGGTTAACTACCCTTGGCCATTGGTAAGGTTGGGAGAACTTTATTTGGACTATGCAGAAGCTTTGAACGAGTATTACGGAGCGGCTAGACATACTGAAGTAATTGAATATTTGGATGAAATCCGAACCCGTTCGGGTGTGCCCACCATTGCTGAATCTTGGGCGTTAGTAGGTAAATCCAGTTTTAGTAAAGCGGAAATGCGGGAGATTATCAAGCAAGAAAGAAACATTGAACTCGCATTTGAGGGACACAGAGCTTGGGATGTGAGAAGATGGAAAGAAGGGGTAGAAGAATTTGATGTGGCCGCCCAAGGCTTGAATATTACTGCCAATTCTCCTGATGAGTTTTATAGGGTAGTCAATACAGAAAACAGGGTGTTTAATTCACCTTCTTATTATCTGTTTCCAATTAGAATTTCCGAGTTGGAGATCAACCAAAATTTAGTTCAAAATCCGGGATGGTAAAATTAAGCATTTATGAAAAAGAGAATGATTAAATATATATATGGGCTATTGCTTTTGGGCTTTGCCACGTCTTGTATGGAAGATGAGGAGGTAAAACTGCCTGATGGCCCAGGTAATATTCAAGCAGAAGCTGGATATGGAGAAGTGGTTTTTAGTTGGGATTTTCCACAAGATCCCAATGTAGTATTTGTGAAAGTGACCTATCAAAACTCTGCTGGGGAAAACAAACACCAAAAGTTTAGTCAGTATGCTGAAACGGCAGTAATTGCAGGGTTGGAAGAAAGAGCGTATGATTTTGAAATTAGCTTGGGTGATAAAAATGGGAACCTATCAGATTCGAAGATGGTCTCAGTTACTCCCAATAAGCCTCCTTACCTTTTTGTGGCGGAAACAGTGGAACTCATACCGGATTTTGGTAGTGTAAAAGTGCTTTGGGAAAATGTTACAGAAAGAGAAGTCGCCATCAATGTGAAATACACAGATGTAAATGGTCAGCCCAAAACGGAAGTTTTTAACTCCAGTGATGTTCAAGGTCAAGGGGAAATCACAGATGTGGCTGCTGTAGAACAAACTTTTGAAGTTTATGTAGCCAACCCAACAGGTTTGTTATCAGATTCAGAGATGATTTCTGTGGCACCATACGCTGAAGAAAAATTAGATAAAGCGAATTGGGAAGTGATTGATATTTCAGCAGAAGAGCAAGAAGGTCAGAAGTTTAATTTGTATGATGACGATATCAGTACATTTTGGCATTCTCCATGGTCTTGGTCCCAACCTAATTACCCACATTACTTTATAATTGATTTAAAGGAAGAGAAGGTAATCAGTAGAATAGGTCTAGTGAATAGACAGAATGACTCTAGAGGGATGACCAAGGTAAGTTTCTCAGGAAGCACGGATAATGAAAACTGGACGGAGCTAGGAGAGTTTGATTTTGAGCAAATAAATGATGAGCAGAAATTTAGATTAGTGTCCAATCCAACTTTGAGATATATTAAAGTGACGGCTTTAGAAGGGTCAAACTTCTTTACATTTCTTGCAGAAGTGTATTTGTATGGACAGTAAATAAATTATTTTATCAACCTGTAGGGCCAACATTTATTGGCCCTGCTTTTTTAACTAAATCTTCATGAAACGATTCAGCTATATATTTATTCCGATATTTGTTTTAATTTTTTGTGTTTCCTGTGCGGCAGAGGATGTCAGTCCAATTATTGATGAGCCTGACTCTACTGAAACTGAGACGGTATATGCTAATAGGCAATTGATTCCTGCTAATAAGTCGTATATGGAACCTTGGGATGGTCAAAACCCTGCGATGAGTTATAATCCTGATTCAGATCAGGACATAGTGGAGAATTGGACATCCGTTGACCATAATTTGGTAGGGTATTATGAAATGACCCCCGGGAAATATATTACGGGCATATCGTTAAAAATTGCTGAAGGGGGAGAGACTAATTTCCAATTGAAAATTACTTCACCCAACGATGAGGGTTTTCAGGAAATTTCCAATGCAGTAGTAAGTGGTTCCGGAAGTTTTCAGGAAACTTTATTTGATACCATCCAAATCAGTCAAAAAGGTTTTTATAGGTTTGAGTTAGACCCTATCTCTAAGACTGGTGCCCAAGTGGCAGAGGTGGATGACTTTATTTTTCTAACTGATCAAGGATCAGCTAGGTATGCCAAATGGTTGTCCTCTCCTTCAGTTCATTTGAGTTTTAAGCCAGGTGATCAAGTTGCTAGGGAGTATGATTGGTTGTATGGAGAAATTAATGTTCCCCAAAATGCTGATCCAATGTATACTTTTTACATGTGCCTGGGATTTTATAGAGGGTACTTTGGGATTCAAGTCAATAGTGCTTCAGAAAGAAGGGTGCTTTTTTCTGTTTGGGATAGCTCAGATGTGCCAGATGATCGGGAAGATGTAAATCCAGAGGATTTGGTGACCTTGGTTGACAAAGGTGAAGAAGTTTATGCAGGTGGTTTTGGCAATGAAGGAACGGGAGGGCAGTCTTATTGGAAATATCCTTGGGAGACAGCTGTTCCTGTGAAGTTTATAATGAATGTCAGAAGGAACAATAATAACACAGTGCTTTTGTCCGCTTGGTTCAAGGATGTGGAGGCTGAAGGCTGGAAATACATGGCCACATGGAGAGCTCCCAAAGAACAGCGTTATTTTGATGGATTCTATTCTTTTTTAGAAAATTTCGGAAACAGAAATGGACAGGAAGTTCGAATGGCTGAATATTACAACATTTGGGGCAAGGAAGTAGGTGGTAACTGGATCAACTTCAATAGGGCCAGTATGACACATACAGATGGTGTACCTGAGGGTAGAGATGATTATGCAGGAGGACTTTTACAAGGATCATCGAGTAAGTTTTATATGAGCTCAGGCGGTTATGCCCATGCTGATGAACAATCTGTAAGCTTTGCAAACATACAAACCAATACACCAGGTGCTGATCTTTCTGTTTTGACGGCTCGAGTAGATGAAGCACTGGACAATCAAGTAATTCCATTTGATAAGGGAAATTGGTCGGTAATTGATTTTTCTTCAGAAGAGACATCCGGTGAAGGGGCTGATAATGGGCGTGCAGCGGATGCCATCGATGAAAACCCAGCTACTTTTTGGCACAGTCAATGGGCTGGCGGTAATCCAGGGTATCCACATTATATCACGTTGGATTTAGGGGGGTCAAAAGAAGCCACTGGACTGATTATACAGAACCGATCCAAACAAAACGGAAGGCCAAAAACCATTAAAGTGGAAGTCAGTTCAGATAACTCCACATGGACTACTTTGGAAACGCTCAGTATACCATTAGATGGAGGTGCTGTTAATTTTGATACTCCTGCCACCTTCCAATACATCAAATTGACAATTACAGAAGGACATCACGATGGAACAGAAAGTGAATTCTTTGTGCATGTCGCGGAAATAGGACTTTACTAAACCAATTTTTAATACTAAAACTAACCACAATGAAAAAAAATCAAATTTTGTATTTTCTACTGTTCTTGGGACTCTATGGTTGTTCTATGGAGAATGTTGAGCCAGATCCTCCCGTGGTGGATGATGAAGAGGAGGAAGAAGAAGTAGTAGTTGATTTGGGCAATTATGTCTCGGATTATAACTATAATTTGAACGTTGTTTATTTTGTTCCTGCAGATATCGAGCCATTAGAAAATTATCACGAGCGGTTATCCGGGATCATGTTGTTTATGCAGGATTGGTTTCGGGATGAAATGACCGAATTGGGCTTTCCCGGCAAAACCTTTGGACTACTGAAGAGTGAAGTAGACCCTGACTATGTAAAAGTGATTGTGGTTCGAGGACAAGGGGGGCAAGATGATTATCCCTATCAGGGAGGGGGGAATGCAGCTGGAAATGAGATCAGGTCCTACTTTAATGCACATCCTGAAGAGGAGGCAGGGGCGCACACTTTGGTGTTTATGCCTAGCCGTACTGGTGAAAATGGTTGGGATGCTGGAGGTGTGCCTTTTTATGGACTTGGAAAGTGGTGCTATGCGCTGGATTACTTAAACTATGATATGAGATATTGGCAGGATGGTAGCAGGCAGGGTGATGAGCTATGGATAGGTGGAACCATTCATGAGTTGGGACATGGCCTGAATTTGCCCCACAACAAGCATAAAGCAACAGATGGCTGGACTTCCATGATGTCTTGGGGGAACCATGAGTTTAATGATACGCCTGATCAAGTGAAGTTGACTTTTGCCGATGCCTTGATTCTTAACAACAATCAAATCATGAACAAAGATGCAGGAAGCGATCACTACCAAGGTGATTTGGGTTTTAACCTGAAATCAATGCGGATTTACGCAGATGGAGAGAACTTATACCTGAAGAGTCGCTTTGAGTCTGATATCGATATCAATGGTGTGATTGTTTACAATGATCCCAAAACAAGCGACGGGGATGGAGATTACAATGCCATTACTTGGGGAACCAAAAATATCATTGATGGAGATAGTATTTCCCTTACCATGCCATTGGCTGGAATTGACCAGGATTTTAAACAATATCCGTTTGAGTTGCGCGTAAGATTCTGTCATGTAAATGGCAATTTTACGGTGCTGAAATATGCTTATGCCTATGAAGGAGGTCAGCCAAATATCGATGAGGAGCTTAAGGAGGTTAATGAAATTTCCAAGGAGAATTGGGCGGTAGTTGATGTCTCCTCGGAAGAGTTGGTCGGTGGCGGTACCAACAAGGGGGCAGCTTCCAATATGTTGGATGGGAAGGATGATACATTTTGGCATTCTCAGTGGTATCATGCTAATCCTCCTTACCCGCACCATTTCACCATAGACTTAACACAGAGCGAAACAGTTCATGGAATGGTGCTTGGTCAGCGGTTGGATAAGTATAATGGTAGGGTGAAAACCATCCATGTCAAAATCAGTGATGATGCCAATAGCTGGACAGATTTGGGTGAATTTTCAGTTGGTGATACTACTAAGGAAATGGTTGATTTTACTTTGTCTCAATCTTTCCGATATATTAAGGTCACGGTTACAGAAGGTCATGACAATGGAAGTGGTGAAAATGTATCCTTCACCCACTTGGCTGAGTTTGGTCTTTACTAACTGCTGTTTTTTATTAATGGGTAGGCTGCTTCGAAATTTCGAGGCAGCCTATTTTGCGTTGATATAGATTGAAAATGAGAAAGGAAATAATGCTAATGTTAGTAAATTAAAGGACACTAACCTTGTTTTCGAACATGCCCGAAATACCTAAAACCTCAAATGATCGACTATTGTCTCTCGATTTTTATCGAGGACTGACCATGTTTCTTTTGATTGCAGAATTTTCCCACCTATTTTCCTATCTGGTTTCTCCTGACTTGGAAGGGACTTTTATTTATGCATTGGGAGAACAGTTTCATCATGTGGAATGGGAAGGTTTGCATTTTTGGGATTTGATCCAACCCTTTTTTATGTTTATTGTAGGAGTGGCCATGCCCCTATCTTTTGCCAAAAGAATGGAGAATGGGGATTCCTACGCCCATCTTAGCAAGCATGCTTACTTGAGGGCCTTTTGGTTATTGATTTTGGGATGGGCCTTGTATTGTATCGGCCCTGGAAGGATAGTTTTTCGCTTTCAGAATGTATTGGCTCAATTGGGAGTTACTTATATTTTGGCTTTTTGGGTTCTTCGTAAATCTCCGGTGATTCAGATTGGTTTTTCTGTTTTGTTGATATTGATCAGTGAGTTGCTGTATAGATTTTTTCCTGTAGAGGGCTTTGATCAAGCTTTTGTTGCAGGGGAGAACTTTGGTGCTTGGTTCAATATATTGATTTCAGGTAAAGAAGATGGAGGTCACTGGGCCATGTTTAATGCCATCCCTACAGCGGCTCATACCATTTGGGGTGTTTGCGCTGGACAATTGCTACTCAGGAAAAGCTCAGATAAGCAAAAGCTCCAGGTGTTATTCTTGGCAGGGCTTTTGGCTTTGATAATTGGTTATGGAATTAGCCCATTAACTCCCATTATTAAGCGGATCTCAACAAGTAGTTTTGTGTTTGCTTCTGGAGGTTGGTCGTTGATTGCTTTGGTTATTTGTTATTGGTGGATAGATGTTCGTAAAAATCAGAGAGGCGTGTGGTTCTTTGCTATCGTCGGACTGAACCCCTTGTTTATTTACCTCTTTGCCCATGTGGGTGGGGCGAACCTGATCCGTGATATTTTACTTCCTTTTTCTAATGCTCTATTTGCATGGATTGGAGAGTTGGGGGCTGCTGTTGTGCTCAGTCTTTTGGTGCTTTTTGCGATGTGGTACATCTGCTTTTGGCTATATAAAAAGAAGATATTCTTCCGAATATAGACAAGGGAGATTATATATATGGATAGAACAAAAAACTCCGGGCTGGATTTAACCCGGAGTTTTTTGTTTCATTTATTCTTTGACGCGTACCCGTTTATTGTACACCACTTTTCCTTTGACATAGACGCGGAAGTAGTACCGGCTTTTGGGGTACCTGCTCAGGTCAAAGGTAAGTCTTCCTTCCTTGAAATCAAGGTAATGATGCTCTTCGACCACTTCTCCACTGGGATCTTTTATCAATCTGATAAAAACTTCTTCAGGGTTGTTGGAAAGGTAATCAAAATAGGTGAAGTCATTGGTTCGGGTAGGAAATACACCCAAGGAGATTTCGTCTTCTTTGATAGGGTCAGTGTTTTCTCCTACTGTAAAATTATAGGTAATGCTGCTGCCAAAGTCAGAATCGAAACTTTTGAGGATTTTGCCTTCTTGGTTGAGTAAGATGGCCTTTCCTCGCCCAGCCTTTGTTTTGTACCAAAACTCCAGGCCATCCCCTCCTTTATCAGTCAGTAGCAACCGATATGCTCCAGAAGGTAAGTGGAGCGAATCTTTATAAGTAGTGTCTGCAGTCAAAGTGCTTAGCGCTCTATCAAAAATGATATCCCCTTTAGCATCAATAATTTTATAAGCATTCTCTTCGGCTGCATGATTGGTTTCCAAATGGAAAATCAAGTTTGGTTCATGAACAGGAGTAAGGGAATAGCTAGAAGTCATTTGGTTGTCTTCAATGTATCCATCTCTTTTTCCATTAGGTTTGCTCAGTTCAAAATGGTATTGCAGTTTTCCCTCTTGTGGGATCAGTCCATCCATTCTGATAGTATCTGTTGCTCCCGGTTTTAAATTGCCTTTCCATTGAAATTTGATCGGTTTTTGACTTTCACCTCCATGAGCAATTTGCAGGCTATTTAAGGTGTTGGCTCCATTGTTTTTGACAATGATGGTGGGGCCAAAAGCAGCTGGGTTTTCTCGGCTGTGGATGGCTTTATTGGAAGGGATAATTACATCTTCAATAGAGACATCATTCTTTTCTACATAAGATTTGTACTGGATCACATAAGCAGAAATCAGTTCGTTGGCGCTTGGCTTGGGAGAGGCATAGTTTTCCATTTGCAGCTGAACCGTTCTAGAAGCTTGGCTGAATTCAAAATCATAAATGTCCGGCTGGATCAAATCACCAGGACACCAGTTCGCGCGATCAAAAATCCAAGTGCCTGCTTGGGGATAAAGTGGATTTTCTCCACATTGTTTCCAGATTTGTCTGCTGGCCATCACTTTCCCATCGAGAAGGAAGTCCCTAAACTTGTTACAAAATTCACCACAGCCATCTGGTCTATCCATACCATGGCCTGTTTGGATGACCCTAAACCGGCCTAGGGATGTTTCACTTTCTTTGGATACGGTAATAGGTTTTAAGGTCTGCTCAATTGGATTTTCTTCATCGCCGTATCTATACTGTCCTTGGTAGATTTTAGTGATAGATATAGGTTCCATGGCAGGCTGGCCTTTTATCATATCGAAGGCCACGGTTACTTTCCATCCACGATCATTATTGGGTTCGTAGCCGGTATGTTTATATTCAATCTCAACACTGTCCCTTAGCAGAAGGCTAAAGTCTGTCACATCAACTGCCCAGTCAAATTCCCAGTCTTCGCCAAAAGCACCACCGTAAGGTGTTAGCATACGTCCGATTTCATAATCCATCATTTCCCCATCTTTCCCCCCGATACGCTTTAAGGTAATGTGATCTACATAATCCCAGTCTGCACAACGCATATTGTCAGGACAGGCGAATTTGATTTTCATGATGATTTTTCGAATGGCTTCATCCTTATCAGGGAAAACAGCCCAATTAGTGTAGGCTTTTTCCCCTTTTGAAGGATCAGTAACCACAGTGATTTTATCATGGCTGATGATTTCCAAGGTATCTGTATTTGCCCCAAAAGTTCTGAAAGAAGTCATCAGAAGAAAGATGACGAGCAGATTGAGATGTTTCATATTAAATGTGATTTACAATATTTATAAATTAAAACCCTCTATACCGAAATATAGAGGGTCCAAATGAAGTGTAGGAAAAGCTTTATTGGTTCTTTAATTCGATCATTTGCTGATTCCAATCCTTATGAATTTTTAGCAATTCTTGAAGTTTATCTGGATGCTGCTTAGCAAGGTTGGTCGTTTCAGTTGAATCAGTAGCCATATTGACCAAGTACAATTTATCATCCTCACCAAATTCAAGTTCTTTTTCAGAATCCCAAGGATTACCATGAAGCTTCCAATCTCCCTTTCGCACCGCCCAAGAATTGGTGGTGCTTTCAGGGTCACCAGTGGCCCAGTGAAGCACATCATGTTGTGAGGGAGCGTTTTTATCTTTGATGATTGGCATCAAGCTCTTACCGTCTATCTCGCCTATATTTGGGATTTCAGTATTGGTCAGCTCAGCCAAGGTAGGCAACCAGTCTATGCTGTTGGCCATTTGGTTTCTGAGTTCGTTAGCCGGTACTGCTTTCGGGTAGCGGATCATGGCAGGTACGCGAATCCCTCCTTCAAGCATACAAAACTTGGCTCCATGGAAAGGGCCATTGTTACCACCGCCAAAGAAGGCTCTTTCTTCAGTGCTATGGCCATGGTCAGATTGGTAAACGATAATGGTATTGTCCAGTTGTCCTGTAGCTTCCAAATGATCCAACACTTCACCGATCATTTCATCAAAAGTGCTGATAAATGCTGCATATTCTTTTCTTGGGCTTGGCGTGTCTTTATAGTGGTCCAACCACTTTTTCTTACCCTGATAAGGGTAGTGAGGCATGTTAATGGCCCAATAAATAAAAAAGGGATCTTCTTTTTCTGGTGTTGTGAACTTCTTTACTTCATCCACCATGAGGTCTCCAAAGAATTCTCCTTGATAATAAACTTCTTCTTCGTCTCTGTAAAGGTCATGCATATTGGGGCCATCCCAAAAAAAGAAATGGGAGAAGTTGTCGATACACCCTCTTTGGTGGCCAAAGAAATAATCAAAACCTTGACCATTAGGTAGTTTTTCTGGACTGTGTCCCAAATGCCATTTGCCAATCAATGCGGTATTGTAGCCTCCTTCTTTGAATACCTCAGCCATGGTGATTTCTTCTGTCGGCAATCCAGATTTAAATTCTGGATCAGCATGAGGCGGGGCCACATTGCCAAACAAACGGGCATGGAAGTTGAATTTACCGGTCAATAGGCTGGCACGAGAAGGAGAGCAAACGGGGGCTGCTGCGTAAAATTGGGTAAATCTGGTTCCTTCACGGGCAATTCGGTTAAGATTGGGTGTTTCTAGGTCTTCAGAGCCAAAGGCATTGATGTCGAAGGTGCCTTGATCATCCGTAAAAATAACCAACACGTTAGGTTTACTTTTTGGCTTGGCTTGCTGAGCGCTTTGTTCATTGCTTTCTTGGCTTTGGCAGGAAAGAAGGGATATTGTTCCGGCAAGTCCTAGAAGGAAGTTTTTGAAATTTCTCATGGATATGAAGATAGGTTATGGCTTTGAAATTTAGTCAGCTTAAGGAAGCTTACTTAATTTTTTTGCTAATTTAAAATCAAATATATCAAATTTTGAAATAAGGTTGTGGCATGTCATTATATGAATTGTATCAATGGTTCTTAATTAATGTCTAAGGCATAAACCCTAAAAGTAGATTTAGGAAAGTATGTAATCTTTCATATCATTTTTTATTAATTTTATTTAGTTTCATTTTTTCTATTATTTGTTATTATTATATTTAAAGGTGATTCGGTTCTGGAAAATTTGTTCAGAATGTGTTTCGAAGCAAGAATATAATATATAAATGTTTAAAGCAGGGAAAGATATAGATAGAGACAAGGTGGAAGCCTTGAAAAAGGGTGATGAATTGGCTTATAACAGCCTATTTAGGAAATACGCCAAGAAAATCTATCACGTCTCCCGAAAAATGCGATTGAGTCATGAAGATGCTGAAGGCGTTGTTCAGGAAGTATTTATCAAAATTTGGAGAAATAGAGAAAATCTGGATCCTTCATTGTCATTCAATGCATACTTAATTACCATAACACGGTCTATCGTCATCAGGCAAATAGAAAGACAGGTGAAGCTTTCTGCTTACAAGGATCATTTGTTCATGACAACCGAGAAAGGACATAATCATACGGAAGACTATGTGATTTTTTCAGACTTGATGGATGAGTCATGTAAAGTGGTGGACAGTCTTCCTCCTCAACAAAAACAAGTCTTTATGATGAAGAATTTTGATCACCTAAGTCTTGATGAAATAGCTGATCAACTTCAGGTTTCTAAAAAGACTGTAAAGAATCATTTTTTCAGAGCTAACAAATCCCTTAAAGAAAAGCTTTTGGGTTCAAAAATAATTTCACTGGTTTTCCTTATTGTTAGCTGTTTGATAGTGAGTGTCAATTCTTTGTAAAAATATTTTCTGTATATCCGCTATCTCACCATTACATTTAACCCTTCAAAACATTCTCTCAAAAACAGCTCAGATCTCACAGAAATGATTGTCTAAACCTTTCTACTGCCCCTGCTAGGTCCATGGAATCTCCGTTGCGGGCGGACAGGCAGTGGGATTCAGGTTACTGGTGTGAAAATGGTCCATATTAATGAATGTAACATTTTTAACATTGACTCTTTAACCCGTATTTAACCCCTAGTTAAGCCGTGTTTATCCCGTGTTTATCCCGTGTTTATCCCGTGTTTCTCTTATCAGTGATTCAGGCTTGTCTACACCTTAAGTCCTGGGAAAACTTGGAAACACACCTTTCAATGTTTTGGTTATAAGAACCTTGGCAATCCTTCTATCCCTCATCGCGATAAGCCAATATTTTTCCAACTATTAAATAGCTGAATGGATGATTTGATTTTTCGAATTGTTGGGGGATCAGATAGCTCAGATAAGATTTTATTTCTTGCCACATATTTCGAGGAACACAAAGGTTGCTATCCTGCTTTGGTCAAATTGTAGCACCGGGCTTTAATAAATGCATACTGAAGAACAGCTACATTGTAAATGCTTGAGTTGATCCATTTAATAGGTTAAACAAGTGATTTACGTGTAAGGAAACATTTTAACAATAGGTATATCCGCAACTGTACCAGAAAAGATAAAAAGCGAATGGAAACGATCGTTTTGTTTGATTGAGATATCCTCTGCTTTAGGCTTCAGTTCTATCTGGCAGTTAGACAGGCTTCCGACCACTTAAGCAAAGGATTTATGGTTACTGGCATCATTGGGGATAATCAGAAAATATTTTAAGCGTACTGGGTCTTTTGTCTACTTCGCGTCTATATAGTATTACAAGGCGAGATAAATGGATAGGTATAAACAATTAAAAGACTTTTTGGAACACAAACTTTCTGAACAGGAATCGAAAGAGTTTGTGGAATGGTTTTTATCCGAAGGGGGGAGAGAAAAACTGTCTGCTGCCATAGATGACGCTTGGGATCAGCCTTATAAAAATGAAAATTATGTAGAGTTAGACATTGAAACATTACTAGAAAAGACTCATCATAAGAAAAATAATGAGGTAATACTAACTCATTCAAAGTCCCATAAGAAAGAAGTTAGGTTAATGGATAATAGGAAAAGATTGTTGGCTTGGAAAATTGCGGCTTCAATGGCCATTGTTTTTTTATTGTCACTTTTAACTTTTAATTTTTTTAAAAAGGTACCTAAAGAGGAAATAATTCAGGAGAAAGTTTTTGTAACGAAATCCAATCCATCTGGTATGAAGACAAAAATTAGGCTTCCTGATGGATCTATGGTGTTTTTAAATTCTGAGAGCAGCATCACCTATCCAAAAGACTTTATTAATGATCGGAAAATAACTTTAATTGGCGAAGCATTTTTTGAAGTGAAGAAGGATAGTTTGCATCCATTTGAGGTGAAAAGCCATAGGTTAATTACTCAAGCCTTAGGTACGTCATTCAACATTAAAGCTTTTGAGGATGAAAAAATTGAGGTGGCACTTTTAACTGGAAAAGTGAGTGTCAGTGATGAAGTGACAGATCAGGTTTTGTTTTTAGACCCTGGTGAAGGAGCGGTGGTAAAGGGAAATTCTCCTTCATTGAAAAAGCAAAAGATAGATATGAAATTTATTACCCAGTGGATGTATGGGGTTTTGGAGTTTAATAGGACTCCATTTCCTGAAATTATCAAAGAGCTGGAAAGATGGTATGGTGTGACCATAACTGTAAAGGGAGATGCGAGCGCTGTAAAAGGTTCAGGCAAGTTTAGGGATGGAGAATCCCTTGATAATGTGCTTGATGTATTGAGCTATTCGATGAGCTTTGACTTTGCTATTGATAAGGATAAAGTAACCATTAAAATAACCCATTAATGCCTATGTATTGAAATTGTATGAAAAGAACCGGAAAGTACGCCAATACTTTCCGGCAACACCGAATTTAGGTATCAACTGCCAACGGTCAATTGATAAGTTGATATTTTATAAAACCCAATGTTTCAATCAAAATCTAAAATATGAATAATTACTTACGAATTTTAATCATGTCAACAAAGTATGCTATTTGTGGCTGCATGATCATGATTTTAGCTATGTCTTCCTTGGCGGCCGTTTCGGCAAGTGCTCAGGCGAAAGATATAGAAGAAGTGATGATTGAGCTCAATACTTCTGAAACGTCGCTAAAGCGATTGTTTGACAAAATTGAGCAAAAGACCGCTTTCAGCTTCTTCTTTACAGATAAAGGAGTGGATTTGAAAATGAAAGTGCATGTAAGCAAAGCACAAGCCTCTGTGGAGGAATACCTTAGGGAAATATCACAGCAGTCGAATTTGAGGTTCAGACAGGTAAATGAAACCATTAGTGTAAGCAGGGTCCAAAAAGAGGGGACTTTGACCTTAGCAAATGAAGTTAGGGAAAAGGAGATTTCAGGAACGATTACCTCAGAAAATGAACCGGAGGGAATACCAGGGGTCAATGTATTACTAAAAGGAACCACTAGAGGGACAGTTACTGATATTGATGGAAAATACACGCTTAGTGTGCCAGAAGAAGGAGCTGTATTGGTTTTTTCTTCAATTGGATATATGTCTCAGGAGGTTGCTGTAGGAGCCAGAACCATAGTTAACGTGATTATGGAAGAAGAAGTGTCAGCCCTTAATGAAGTAGTAGTAGTAGGGTTTGGCTCAAAAGAACGGGAGGATGTAACCGGTGCGGTAACCACGGTAAAGATGGACAAAGTGTTAGGAGATCGTCCGGTAACTGATGCAGCCAAAGCTCTTCAAGGGTCTGTACCTGGGCTTCAAATTACATATGGTAGCGGCCAGCCGGGCTCTGGAACCTCAATCAGTATCAGGGGCTTTGAATCTATCAATCCTGGTTCTGGTCCTTTAGTTTTGGTGGATAATATTCCAATGAGCTTGGATGATGTAAATCCGAGGGATATCGAAAGTGTCAACGTATTGAAAGATGCATCAGCAGCTTCCATTTATGGCGCGGAAGCCGCCTTCGGGGTGATTTTGATTACCACAAAGTCTGGTGGAAAAAATCAACCCATGAAATTAGAATATTCCAATAATTTTGGTTTTACCAAACCAAGTACTTTGCCCCAAAAGGCCTCTCCTTTGGAATTTGTTTCTGCATTGAGAGATTGGGGACAGCAGACTTATTGGACTGGCCAAGATGTAGATACTTGGTTAGGCAACATTAATGAATATAATGCCAATCCAAGTGCTTATCCTGATGGTTATATCACAGATGATAGTGGGCTTCGGTATTATGTACGTGAAAATGACCTTTATGGGGAGTTTCTCGGTGCTAGCGGATTTGAACAAATCCATAATCTGTCCGTAACTGGAGGATCTGAAAAGACTACCTATAGGGCTTCACTGGGGTACAATGATGAAGATGGAATCATGGTCACTGACAAGGATAGCTATACCCGTTATAATGTAAACCTTAATCTAACCACGCAAATAACTCCAAAATTTAGTACGACCTTCAATTCTTTTTATAAGAATGGTCTTAGAACTGGACCGGTGAGTGGAAGCTGGAGTAGTATGTATTATAGCGCAATTAATTTTCATTCTGCAACACCTATAGGAATGGGCGAAATAGATGGAGAAAGTTTACCGTTTGCCACTCCGGCTAATTTGATAAAGTATTCTCCAATGCGTGAAAACTATGATGAGCTGGTCCGTTTCTTCGGCCGGGCTACTTTGAAGCCAATTAGGGGAATGGAATTGAACGCAGAATATACTTTTGAAAAGAAAAGAACAGAAGTACAGGATCCTTCCTATACCCCCACCATGATCAATCCTGCTACTTTGGCAATTTCTCCTTATCAGCCAAGCCAATCTTCTTATTTGACGAATTCTTGGAAGCGTAATTATCATGCAGTAAATCTCTATGGAAAATATAATAAGCAGCTGGGAGATCATGAGCTCAATTTTATGTTGGGGATGAATCAACAGGTTTCTGTAGCTGAATCTTTTAGTGCATCTCGTCAAATGTTGATATCTCCTGACAATCCCGGTCTGTCTACGTCTACTGGTGTTATTAATGTCAATGATGGTTATACAGACTATGGCATTATAGGGTTCTTTGGTAGGGTAGATTATTCCTTGAAAAACAGGTATTTATTGGAGATTAATGGACGTTACGATGGTTCTTCTAGATTCCCTGAAGGCGATCGATTCGGTTTTTTCCCTTCAGTAGCGGCGGCATGGAAAGTAAGCAGTGAGCCTTTTATGGCCGATATAGCACAGTCCATTACCAATTTGAAGCTAAGGGCTTCATGGGGAGAAATAGGAAACCAGGCTATTCAAGACACTTGGGGGAATTACCCTTATTTGCCTACCATGTCTACTTACAACGCAGGATGGATTGATGTGGACGCTGGAACAAGAGCAGTTAGCTTAAGTGCTCCTGACTTGGTGAGTGCGAGCTATACTTGGGAAAGAGTAAGAACGCTTAATCTTGGTGTTGATTTTGGTTTATTTGAAAATAAGTTGTACACAGCTTTTGATTGGTACAATAGGCAGACGTTAGATATGCTAGCGCCAGGCTCTCAATTACCAAATGTTTTGGGGGCAAATGCTCCTTTGCAGAATGTGGCAGATTTGAAGACCATAGGCTGGGAACTCGATATTAAATGGAGAGAAAGACAGGGTGACTTCGATTACAGTGTAGGGTTTAACTTGTATGATAATTCTACTGAAATTACCAAGTTCAAGAACGAAGCGGGACTCTTGAGTCAGTATTATGTCGGACAAATGGCAGGAGAGATTTGGGGTTTTACCACAGACGGTTATTATACAGTCGATGACTTTGTAGAGGGGTCATTAGATGGGAATCTGCTGAATGGACAGCTTAAAGAAGGTGTACCAGCGTACAATGGTGTGAACCAAAATCCTGGAGATATCAAATATGTTGATTTAGATGGAGATGGAGAAATCTTTACAGGTAATAGTACGCTTTCTGACCCTGGTGATCGTTCGATCATTGGTAACTCAAATAGACGATTTGAGTTTGGATTAAATGGATCTGTTTCTTATAAAAACTTTGACTTCTCTTTATTCATACGTGGAATTGGTAAGCGTGATGTATGGATTAGCAATCCAGTTGTATTCCCTTATACCTTTGAATTTACAACCATTTATAAACATCAATTGGATTATTGGACTCCTGAAAATACCAATGCTTTTTATCCAAGAAACTACCCTAATGGTGGAGGTAACTATGGTGGTAATTTAAGGACGCAAACAAAGTACCTTTCAAATGGTGCTTATCTAAGGGTCCAAAATATCACATTAGGCTATTCTCTTAATAAAGCTTTGTTGAGTAAGTTAAAGGTCAGTCGCTTAAGGATGTATGTGTCTGGGGAGAATCTATTCAACTTTGATCATTTGCCTGATGGTTTAAATGCTGAGCTGACCAATGTCAGTCAAGGAGGTAATTACCCTTTTATCAAAAAGGTATCTGTAGGACTTAATGTGACACTTTAAATCAGGAATTAAATGAAAATGATAAAAAATATAGCCCTAGGTCTTTCACTTATGGGGATGATGACAAGCTGCGTGGAGAGCACCTTGGACAAATCTCCAGAACTGGCCTTTTCAGAAGATAATGCTTTTGCCAATTTCCAAGTGACGCAGACTTATGCATTTGGGTTCTATACCATATTTCCTGGTTATGACCTGAGTGTTCCTAACAGCGAGTGGGATGGAGACCTTATGATGCATAATAATTCCAATCAAGGGTCAGCATGGATCTGGGGAAGACAAACTATTCCAACTACTTCGGGAATTTGGAATTTTTCCTTCGTAAGAAGGGTGAATATTATGCTGCAAAACTTAGATGCTTCAGATATGTCTGAGGCAGAAAAGAATCACTGGAGAGCCATCGGTTATTTCTTTAGAGCCTATGATTACTATGATAAAATTGCAGCGTATGGTGATGTGCCATGGATAGACAGGGTACTTACAGATGATGATGAGTTATTGTATGCACCTAGAACTCCTAGAGCAGAAGTGGCTCAGCAAATGCTGGATGACTTGCTCTTTGCCGAAGAGAATATTATGGAGCCCGGTACCAACGGCATACCTTCAAATTCTATCAGTAGTGATGTGATCAGGGCTTTTATTACTAGGTTTGGCTTATTTGAAGGGACATGGAGAAAATATCATGGCTTACAAGAAGCTGAAACTTTTCTTCGGGCAAGTGCGGATGCGGGGGCTGAATTAATCGCCAATAATCCTACCTTACATCCAAACTATAATGAGCTATTCAACAGTGCAGATTTGGCGGGAGTGCCTGGGATTTTGTTGTATAAGAGCTATGAGAATGGAGTTTTGACTCATGTGCTTACTTCTAGACATCGAAATTCAGCTGGTAATTGGGATATTACCAAAAGAGGGGCGGACTCATACTTGATGAAAGATGGGCAAACCCGGTGGAACAGTGATTTATTTGAAACGGATCAAGATCCTTATGCAGAGTTCCGAAACAGGGATTTAAGGATGCTTTACACCATTACTCCTCCTTTTAGAGTTAAGCCTGTATCAGGTAATCGTTTGGCTTGGGAGTATACTGATGATGAGCAAGATCGTGAGTATATTGACTTTATGGAAGGGATTACCGATGCTACTCAAAAGCAATTGCCAAGTAGGAACCATGCTGGTTATATATTAAGGGTTTCACCACATTTTAGAGATTTCAATGAAGGTGATCCTTACAATGTTTCCAGGACTGGTTACAAGTTGTTTAAGTATTATAACAGACTTCATGACATCCAGAACAATGACTTTAATGATGCTCCAATTTTCAGAATGGGAGAAGTTTTGGTCAACTACGCCGAAGCAAAATGGGAATTGGGTGAGTTTGATCAAACAGTGGCCGATGCTACCATTAACATGTTGAGAGAACGTGGCGAAGTGGCACCCATGACAGTTTCTGCTGTTGGGACTGATTTTGACCCGACGAGAGATCCAGAAGTAGATCCTATACTTTGGGAGATTAGAAGAGAAAGAGGAATTGAATTAATGGCAGAAGGTTTCAGATTCAATGATTTGAGAAGATGGAAAAAAATGGATTATACCAATGATCCAAAGTTGGGAAGATGGATTGTTGGAGCTGATGTGAACAACCGTATCCCAATTCAAGGTGGAGCTGATGAAGGCTATATCCAGTTTTTCCCTGGAACGCCACCAGCTTGGGAGGATTATCAATATCTATATCCGGTGCCATCTCAGGAAATCGCTTTGAATCCGAGTCTGGATCAAAACCCTGGATGGGAATAGATTTTAATAAATAAATAAGTTTTTAAACCCTTGATAAACCTGTGAATTCAGGGGAGTCAAGGGTTTGTTTTTTATCCGAATTATGAACTAGAATTCATTATGAGGATTGAAAATCCAAGATGATCAGACTATTTGGAGATTGAGGTATTTTATCGCTTTATTGAATTAGAAAATATCATCAAAACGGCTGATTTTGAAGTGGTTTCAGGCTGCAATAGGATTTCAATTGCCAATTTCGGGTTTAAGTATTATCATTTGGTTATGGGGAGTTTTGCTGAATAATAGATATTCATCTTTTAAAGTTTTTTAAAAAACTACTATCATGAATAAAGTTCATATTGCTATAGTCCTTCTTGTTTTCATGGGTTGTTACCAAAACCAATCAGTCAGTCCCAATTGGCCACAGCCTTCTGGCCCGAATGGAAATTGGGAGATAGAGACCGTTGATCAAGTTCCGGAAAGCTTTAGTGTGACTACCGGAGAAAATATCCTTTGGAAAACGACCTTGCCTGAGGGTGGGCAAAGTGGGATTGCGGTGTGGAATGATCGGATTTTTCTTACTGTGATGAAGCCAATTACCTCCATCAAGGAAAAAAGTGATTTGATGGGGGCTGATATTTTGGCTTTGTGTGTGGATGCAAAAGACGGTGGGGTTTTATGGCAAAGAAAATTGAGCGGTAGTGTGAAAAGTGAATATATGTATGGGTTTTCCGACTCCAGCACGCCAGGGCCCGTGACAGATGGGGAATATGTTTGGTTTTATAATGCCAGTGGTAACCTCAGCTGTTTTGATTTTGAAGGAAATAGGCAATGGGAAAGGAATTGGAAGCCTATTGAAGAGCTGGATGGTGTTCGTTTTCCTTTCAACAAACAGTTTGAGCCAATTGTCCACGGCGATGTAGTTTTGAATATGGAGCCTTATTGGGAGAAAGGTGGCGACTGTGTTTATGGTTGGAATTATATTTATGCCATTGATAAGCATACCGGAACCGTAAAATGGATTTCGGAGGATGGGCTTACACATTATAATACTCCTCAGTTCGGTGAAATGAAGGATGGTAGATATGCTGTTTTGATTGGGCGTGGTGGTCACCATGGGGTGCCAGAGCTACCGAAAGGTTACTCCTTAATTGATCTTGAAAATGGGAGTCAGATTTGGCAATATTCCACAAATGAAGGGATGGCTCTTTACCATGCTAATTGGGATGAAAATCGAGCCATTTGGTTTACTGAAAGTAAGAATGAAATCCATGTTTTAAATTCCCAGAAAGGAAATTTGGAAAAGAAAATATCTCTTGTGAATAATGTAGATGTTAGGTTGTGGAATTCAGAAAAGAAGCAATATGATTTGTTTGAGAATATTGACATGAATGAGAAGTTAAACCCTGTGGTTTTTCCAGCATGGTATTCCAATATTAAGGTGGGTGAAAAGCTTTTTTTTATGTGTTTTAAAAAAGGGAACTACAGGGATAATATTGGACCTGATTACTCTTTTGGAAAAGTGGATTTGGAAACTGGCAAGGTGGAGTATCTCCAAGTTCCTGTTCAGGTCAGTCATGAAGGAGGAACGAAAAATTATCTTTGGAACCAAGATTTGAAGACCCAAACCACCAATGTCAGAGGGCTTGATGTAGCTCATGATAAAAGATCCCAAAGGGATGGGTGGCATTGGAATTTTAATGGGAATCCTATTTGCGTTAACGATAAGGTATTTTTTACAACAATGTTGGGAGTTGTTTATTGCGTGCGCACAGATACAGAGTATTTTGATAAGAGTGCTTTGGTTAGTGTAAATGATCTTGGCCCCTTTGAGAAAACCTGGTCTGTCAACACGCCTTCGTTTGCGAATGGAAAGTTATACCATAGGACTTTAAAGGAGCTTATTTGTATAAAATCAGCTGATAAATAGCTTTAGAACTAGTATAGGTATTTGCTTTTATTATTTTATTTGTTTTATTAAATCAACTTAATCATTTATATTTGATAACTATTTGTAGTTAATTTAATTTTTATAAAAACTGTTTTACGTCCTGCTTTTTTACTGAATTAAATATTTTTAATTGAACGGACTCAAATAGATGTGAGTGGTAAACTTTTTAATTTTCATAAATAATCGTGATTTTATTTCAAATTATTTCATATTAAAGTATAATTAATTCGTTTTATTTCTTTTTTTTGTAAATAGTTAAGTTTCAAAAGAAAAATCCATTTGCTTGGTCAAGACAAAATGAAACTCTGACTACCTAAGATTCAATCACTAAAATTTTATACTTCATGAAGTCCTTTTTTACCACAGCTTTGTGCGTAATGGCGCTAGTGCATAACACTTTTGCACAGGAGAGAAAAGCTGACCCTATATTCGAAAATCCTAATGTTCAGGAGGAGAATAGGCTCCCCATGAGATCTTCTTATTTCCCTTTTGAAAATGAGCAATTAGCAGAGGCTAATGATAAGTCGGCATCTGAAAGGTTTTTAGATCTGAATGGAACGTGGAAGTTCTTTTGGACTGATCATTATGAAAAATTGCCTGAAGGTTTTGAGACAACTGGTTTTGATGATCGGGCTTGGGACGATTTTAAAGTACCAGCCAACTGGGAGTTCAATGGTTATGGTACTCCGATTTACGTAAACCATCCATTTGAATTTGCAGTCAAAAACCCTAATCCCCCATATATAGAGAACAAGGATAACCCTGCAGGTGTATACCGAAGAACTATTTCTTTACCGACTGGTTGGGAGAATGAACAGGTTTTTTTCCATTTGGGAGCGGTAAAGTCAGCTTTTAGACTTTATGTAAATGGTGAATATGTAGGCCTTGGTGAAGACAGTAAGCTGGAATCTGAATATGAACTTACAGATTATGTAAATCCAGGTGAAAACTTGATCACGATCGAAGTAAGAAGATGGCATGATGGTTCTTATTTGGAAGCCCAGGACTTTTGGAGGATTTCTGGTATAGAGCGCGATGTCTATTTGTACAGCAGGCCTAAGGTGCATTTCTATGATCTTTTTGTGAAGAGTCCTTTGGTGAATAACTATAGAGATGGAAAGCTAAATGTGACTGTTGATCTTTGGAATAGGACAGAGGAGCAGCAAGGTGAGAATACGGTAACGGCCAAGCTTTTTGATCCCCAAGGTAATTTGATTTTCGAAAAGTCTCAAAAGACAGTTGGTCTGAAAAGAGTGTTAGGAAAGACTGTTTTGAATTTTGCAACTGAAATCCCAAGTGTGTCAGCATGGTCTGCTGAAATTCCTACTCTGTATGAACTGGAATTGGTTTTGGCTGATGAGTCTGGAGATACCATGGAAGTGATTCGTCAAAATGTAGGTTTCAGGACCTATGAAATCGTAGGCAATCAGTTTTTGGTGAATGGAAAACCAGTATTGTTTAAAGGGGTGAACAGACATGAGTCTCATCCTGAGACGCACCACGTCATGACACGTGAGCAAATGGAAACAGATGTGCGCATCATGAAGGAGTTGAACATGAATGCGGTGAGACTTTCCCACTATCCAAATGACCCTTACTGGTATGAGCTATGTGATAAATATGGTTTTTATGTGATAGATGAGGCAAATATTGAGTCTCATGGAATGTACTATAGTCCGGAAAGATCTTTAGGTAATGCTCCAGAGTGGCTAAATGCTCATATGTTGAGAATCAAGAGAATGATTTTCAGAGATAAGAACCATCCATCCGTAGTAGCTTGGAGTATGGGGAATGAAGCTGGAAATGGTTACAATTTCTACAAAGCTTATGAGTGGATCAAGGCATATGATCCTTCCCGTCCGGTTCAGTATGAAAGATCTACTTTTGAATGGAACACGGACATTATCGTACCGCAATATCCGCATCCAAAAACAATGGAAAGGTATGCAGAGAGTAATCCTCCAAGACCTTATATTATGAGTGAATATGCCCATGCCATGGGAAATAGTATGGGGAATTTCAAGGAGTATTGGGAAGTGATTAAAAAGTATCCTATGCTCCAAGGTGGTTATATCTGGGACTGGGTGGACCAGGGTATTTATCTCCAAAAAGATGGTAAAACAGTATTTGGTTATGGTGGAGACTGGGGGCCAGAAGGAACTCCAAGTGACAACAACTTCTTGATCAATGGGGTGATCATGCCTGATAGAAGATGGAATCCTCATGCTTATGAAGTTAGAAGGGCTCATCAGGATGTCTCTTTTAAACTGACCAAAGAAGATAAACTGGAAATTTTTAATGAGTACTTCTTCCGTGATATCGCTAACTATGAATTTGAGGCTATTTTACTGAAAGATGGAATAGAAGTTAAAAGAGCAAAGGTGGGTTCTTTTGGCCTTGCTCCAAGACAGAAGTCAGTTGTGGAATTGCCTTTTGAGCTTGTAAGAGAAGAGGCTGCTGAGTATAGGCTTCAGATCGAAGGCAAAATTATTGAAGAGGAAGGAAGAATGTCTCCAGGTACCTTGTTGGCGGAAGCTGAGTTTGGGCTTACCGAACCTGTTTTGGCGACTTTTTCTCCAGAAACAGCTGAAGTAGAAGTGTCAGAAGAAGGAAATACATTAAGCATTAATAACAAACTGTTCTCCGTCACCTTTGATAAGGCAACAGGCCAGTTCCATGATTACAAAGTGAAAAATAAGGAACTGATCATTGATGGTCCTTCTTTGTCTTTGTTTAGGCCATTGGTAGACAATGACTTTGGTGGCGGTCGTGGTCAGAAGTTAGATTATTTGCATGGAAATGTAACTAAGCTGAAAAGTATCTCTCATAAAAAAGCAACTGACGGTGCCTATCAGGTGACGGTATTATATGATGTGCTAGGTGGAGACGCCTCATTTACGCAAGTATATAGTTTCTCCAATGATGGAGAGATCAAAGTGGATAATGATTTTAGAGCGATCAAGGGAGAACATGATTATCTTCTCAAGTTAGGAACGGATTTGAAATTGCCAGGTGAATTGGATCATTTCAAATGGTATGGAAGAGGTCCTTGGGAAAGTTATGTTGACCGTAAGTTCAGTGCTCAGGTGGGATTGTATGAAGGAAGTGTGATGGAACAATATCACCCTTACGTAAGACCACAAGAGTCTGGTAATAAGACTGACGTTCGCTGGGCCACAGTAAGAAAAGAAGGTAAAGAAGGTGTAAGGATTCTAGCTGTTGATCATTTACTAAATGTAAGTGCATTGCCTTATGGTATTGATCAGCTTTACCCAGGTAAAGAAAAGCAGAATATTCATAGTGGTGAGTTGGAGCCAAATGGATTTACAAATTTGCATGTGGACTTGATCCAAACAGGTGTGGCTGGCATAAATAGCTGGGGTTCCATTGCCTTGGAAGAGTATAGGGTTCCATTTGCTGATCATTCCTATAGCTACATCATTGCGCCTGTTCAAAAATAAACCTAAAAAAATGAGATTTAAAACTTTGTTGATATTGTCGTTATTTGCAGGCCTTCTGGCCTGCAATAATGACTCTTTAGAAGATTTAGAAAAGGAATATTTGTCCCAAGTGTCCATTCCAGTAGGAGGAAATACTTATGTAACATCAGGTAATGAAGGTGCCAAAGTCAGCAGGAAAGGTACTGTGGTAGACTGGACAAAAGAAGAGGCAGTGTTGAGTTTTTATTTCAAATTGCCTCAAGCAGAGAAGGCTCTGTTGCAACTGGTAGTAGATAGAAGAGAATCTTCCAGTGAGATAAAAGTATCAGTTGGAGAAATTGCTGAAGTAGTCAGTTTAGAGGCAGGAACTGAGTATACAGTGAGTGTAGGCTTGTTTGATTTGCCTGCAGGATATGTGCAAGTAGACGTTCAGGGAGTGTCAAAATCCGGAGAGTCCTATCCTTCACTTAAGTCACTTATGGTCCTTACTAAGAGTGCAGTGGACATTACCTATGTCAAGGACAATGAGAGTAATCGCTTTTATTGGGGCAGAAGAGGTCCTTCAGTGCATTTGAGCTATACCTTGCCCGAAGATAAAAACTTCAAATGGTTTTACAACGAAATCACCGTTCCTGAGGGAGAAGATCCGAATGGTTCATATTATATGGCCAATGGTTTTGGTGAAGGATATTTTGGGATACAGGCTAATTCAGATACAGAAAGAAGGGTACTGTTTTCAGTTTGGAGCCCATTTCATACCAATAATCCTGATGAGATACCTGAAGATCAGCGCATCAAATTGTTGAAAAAAGGGGAGGGAGTGAACACAGGAGAGTTTGGTAATGAAGGTTCTGGGGGACAGAGCTTTTTTCGCTACAATTGGATTACGGGAAACACCTATCGTTTTTTGAATTCCGTGGAGCCTGATGGCAATGGAAATACAGTTTACACAGCTTATTTTTATGCTCCTGAAGTAGGTGAATGGAAGTTGATAGCCAGCTTCTTAAGGCCTCAGACAGATACTTGGTATAAGCGTCCGCATTCATTTCTAGAGAATTTTATAGATAGAAATGGGTACATAGGTCGAAAGGCTTTTTATCATAATCAATGGGCTATGGACACAGAAGGAAACTGGGAAGAGTTGACGGAAGCGAAATTTACAGGAGATGATATTGCGCGAAGAGGATACAGGCTAGATTATGCGGGTGGAGAAGAAAGTGGTAAGTTCTTTTTAAGAAATGGAGGATACTTTAATGACTTCGTTGAGTTGAACAGTATGCATGACCGAAGTCCACAAGGAAAAGCTCCTGAGATTGATTTTGAGAACCTGGATTGATAAAAAATCAGATTATGAAAAGCCCCTGTCATCTAGCAGGGGCTTTTCTTTTGTCAAATCAAATTTTATATGAAAGTATTCAAAAGTTAAATCTATTGTTTTTTGATTTTTATATGTTATAATTTTGATAATGAATTGATTCGAAATGTTTTTTTATTACATTTAGCATTGATATTTGTTTTTAAGTAAGAAAGCGAAGCTGCAATGCCTTTATTAAATCGGCTCCAAGCAAATCAAGCTGATCAATTAGATCATCAAGTAAACATTGAAAGTAACTCTTCAGAAACAAGCCTTTGGCTCGAGTTTCTGAAAGGGAGTGATGCTGCCTTGGCAAAGATTTATAGGATGTATTCCAATAAACTATATTCTTACGGAAGACAGTTTACTTCCAATGAGGTATTGATTCAAGATGCCATTCAGGATGTTTTTTTTAAGCTAGTAGATAATAAGGATAAACTTGGAGTAGCCCAATCTGTTAAATTTTATCTTTTCTCGAGTTTTCGCAGGGTGTTGCTGCGGTCTTTGAAAAGAGAAAGAAGATATGTTGATGAAGAAGAGGAAGGTGCGGCTTTTAATTTTTTGGTTGATGAGGACCATATTTCTATAGATGCTTTATTGGATAAAAAGCAAAAAAAAATTATCCAGAATGCATGCAATGAGCTAACCGTAAGGCAAAGGGAAATACTTAATTTGAGATTTTTTGAGAACCTTAACTATGTTGAGATTGCTGAAATGCTTGGTTTGGCCAATGCCAAAACAGTAAGGACGATGCTTTATCGTGTTTTGAATAAGCTCTCAGAAAAATTGGCTCCTTACAAAAGCAGTCTTTTTACTTTTACATTAACTGCTTTGTTATACTTGCTATTTATTTAATAATTAGTAAACGAAGTTATTATATGCATTAAAAATAATTTTTTGTAAAAAAATATTTTCAATTAGTGGTTGTTTGATAAGGTGATGTCTCTTTAATAGCAGAAGACAGAAAATAACACTTTATCGAATGCAATTTAATCCCAGTACAGAAGAAGATTTTTTATTAAATGAGCACTTTGTGCAATGGGTGATGGATCCCAATGAGGAGTCTAATCGCTATTGGGCAAAATGGGCAAATGAGAATCCCGATAAAACTTTGATGATGAGGAGGTCCAAAGAGGTGATCTTATCTCTGCATCTGGAAACTTTTGAGATGGGAGAAACTGATAATGAGCGAATACTGGATAGCTTGCTGAAACATCACCAACAATCGAAAGAAGGCTTGGGTCGAAGAGGTGGTTTTCAGGTTTTTATGGAATTCCTTTTGGCAAACAGAGTGGCAGCAGTGATTGCGTTTTTTATCACTTTTTTAGGATCAATGACGTATTTACTACAGCCTTCTGTAGAACAAAAGGATTCAAAAGAAATTATATGGTTAAGTAAATCCAGTAAACCTGGCACCAAAATGTCATTCCATTTGCCCGATGGCTCCTTGGTAAAACTCAATGCCAATAGTACTATTGAATTCCCCGAGCATTTTTCAGATAGCACCCGAGAGGTGAGGCTGGCCGGTCAGGCTTTTTTTGATGTGGAACATGATGAAGCGGTTCCCTTTGTTGTGTCTGCGGGAGATCTCAAAGTAAAAGTCTTGGGTACATCGTTCGATGTGAACAGTCGTCCTGATAGAGTAGATCAAAAGGTTGCCCTGTTAAATGGGAGAGTGGAGGTTATAACTACAGATGGTATCCGAGAGAGCTTAAGTCCAATGGAAATGATCACCTATTCCAAGGCAAATAAAGAGATGGTAAAAGGAAACTTCGATGCGGAGGTGGTGACAGGCTGGAAAGATGGGGTTATCAAGTTTGAGAATACTGATTTTAAAGAGGTCTTTGAGATTCTGGAAGGTTGGTATGGCGTGGAAATTATACTTAGTGAAAGTGTAAAGTTTAAGGGAGGATTAAATGGCCGATATGAAAATGAGATGTTGGACAATGTCCTTAAAGGATTGGCCTATACAGAAGGCTTTGAATATAGAATAGATGATAAAAAAGTGACCATTTTCTAAATATAAACCCATGAAATTAAAACCCAAAATGTGTAAGCCTCTCCGGACAATGGTGCACCGGAATGTAAAATGTATACCAACCATAAAATTAAAAACGCTATGATGAGAAAATTACTTATGCGGTTGGGATTCGTGACAATGTGGACTTTATCCATGTTGGTTCTATGGTCCCCAGTAAGTGCAAAACAGTATGCCTATAATGGTTCGGCTGTTTGGCAAAATGATCTTGACAAGATGATTTTGTCAGTTGCTTTTGTAGAAGAACCATTTAAAAAGGTGGTAGAGGAAATTGAGAGAAAGACGGGTTTTCACTTTACTTATAATGATCAAATTGAAAGCAAGTTGGTGACGGTAGAGGCAAGAAAAGAAAGCCTTGAAAAAGTGCTTCAGAAGCTGGGTCAGGAATATGGTTTTAGATTTAAGCAGATCAACAAGACGGTACATGTAACGGCTCCTCAAGAGATAGAAACATCTACTCAGGTTTTCAAAGATATCACCGGAAAAGTAATTGACAGTACCGGAGAGCCTCTATTGGGTGTAAGTATCCTAGTGAAGGGGACTACTACAGGTACTGTGACTGATTTGGATGGCTCTTTTTCGCTTACTGGAATAGATGAAAATGCTGTGCTTCAGCTTTCCTTTATTGGATTTAAAAGTAAAGAAGTTTCCGTCAGCGGAATGAACCAGTTGGAAGTGGTACTTGAGGAAGATGCCCAGGGATTGGAGGAAGTTGTAGTGACAGGTTATACTACTCAGAAGAGAGAGAATCTAACAGGATCCATTGCAGTAGTAGATGGGGATAAATTAAAAGACATTACTTCTCCAAACGTAGGAAATATGCTCCAAGGTAAAATGGCCGGGGTAGACATTGTGACTTCCTCTGGTACTCCTGGAGCACTTCCGACTATAAGAATTAGAGGTAAAAACTCTATCCGCTCATCGGTAGATCCTATTTGGGTGGTTGATGGGGTCATTTGGCATGGAACGCCTAACTTGAACCCTTCAGATGTGGAAAGTATTTCAGTATTAAAGGATGCTGCTTCAGCCGCCCTTTATGGTTCTAGAGGAGCCAATGGTGTGGTTGTGGTGACCACTAAGTCCGCAAAAGGTGCAGATGTAAGTTCTTTCAACTTAAGTGCAAAAACTGGAGTTTCTTTGTTTAACACAGGTGGTTTTAAAATTTCCAATTCCCAGGAAATGTATGACCTGTGGGGACAGTTCCCTAACCAAAATGCTGTTCCAGACTATTATACCGAAGATTTATTGAATACGGATACTGACTGGTTGGATGTAGGGACTCAGGCCGGAACGGTGCAGGACTATAACCTTTCCTATTCAGGAACTTCCGGCAAAGCAAGAATATATACTACTGGTAATTACTTCAAAGAGGAAGGATCTGTAAAAGGGTACACCTATGAACGTCTTTCTGGAAGATTTAATGTGGACTATGATGTGTCTGAGAAGTTCACCTTCAAGCCAAAACTTGCAGCAACCTATACTACTACAGAAAATAGACAGCACAGTATCTATGATATGTACAGAAACCTGCCTTGGGACAATCCATATGATGAAGCAGGGAATGTAGTAAATCCTCAAAGTGGGGATGTGACCTGGTATGGTAGGGATAATAGAAATTACCTTTATGACCTACAATGGAATTATAGTGATGATGCCACCTTCAATATCCTGGCAAATATGGACTTCCAATATGATATCACCGATAACTTGTCATTTATCTCCACCAACAACATTACATACTATAATTCCGAAGGATTTAGCTATACCGACCCTCGTTCTAATGGCGGTTTGGCAGACAATGGTAGGATTTCCAATAGCATGGCGAAGAGAATCACGAGATTTACAAACCAAATGCTTTCCTACACCAAAAGCTTTGATGATCACTTTATCAATGCCTTGGTCGCTTATGAATACAGTGATTATGTATACAATGATCTTAGCGCTACAGGTAAGGGCATTGTGCCGGGTGCCACAATTATCAGCAGCACTTCAGAACCAACGACCATCGGAGGAACCAAAAATGATTATGCTTTTCAGTCTTATTTGCTAAACGCCAATTATGGTTTTAAGAGTAAATACAATGCACAGATTTCATTCAGAAGAGATGGTGCATCGAGGTTCGGGGAGAATAAAAAATATGGTAACTTTTTTGCCATCAGTGGTTCATGGAATATTCACCGAGAAAGCTTCTTCAGTAGCAAGGCTTTCAGTTATTTGAGATTGAAAGCTGCATATGGCGGAGTGGGAAATACTCCATCTTCTTTGTATCCTCAATATGAGCTTTATTCTTTGGATGCCCAGTATAATGGAGACCCTGCAGCAATCCCAACTACTTTAGGAAATGATAACTTGACTTGGGAAAAGACTTACGATAGCAATATTGGCGTTGAGTTTGGCTTATGGAACAGGCTGGATGGTGTACTTGAGGTTTACAATAAAAGCACAAGCGGCCTGTTACACTTTGTGCCATTGCCGAATATTTCAGGTTACGATGGATATTATGATAATATCGGAGGTGTAAGAAACAGCGGTATTGAATTTACATTAGGAGCCGATGTGTTACAGGCAGCTTCAGGCTTCAACTGGAGATTGGACTTTAATATTGGCAAGAACATCAATGAGATTACTGAGCTGTATGAAGGCAGAAGTCAAGTTTCTGGTCAAACTATTATTGAAGAAGGAGAGAATATTGATACTTGGTACATGAGGAAATGGGCTGGAGTAAATCCTGAGGATGGCACACCTCAGTGGGAAACAGTTGATCCTAGTACTGGAGAAGTAAGTATTACTGGTAGTTACTCTGCCGCAAGTTTACAAAAGGTAGGTACCAGCACTCCTGATTTCTTCGGAGGTCTAAGCTCATACATGCAGTTCAAAAACTTTTATTTAAATGCTACTATGGCTTACTCTCATGGGGCAAGGGTTTACCATAGCGCTAGGGAATTGTTTGATAGTGATGGAGCTTACCCTACTTATAATTTTATGCAGTTACAGGATGGGTGGTCAAGATGGACTCCGGAAAACCCTAATGCAACTCATCCACAACCTATTTATGGTGGTAACAATAATGCCCATAAGGCTTCCTCCAGGTATTTGGAAGATGCAAGCTTTATTAGAATGAGAAATGTGACTTTGGGATATACCATTCCTACCCATATTACCAATGCCTGGAAGATCAATGGTTTAAGTGCTTACATTTCTGCAGATAACCTGTTTACAATTACAGATTATTCAGGACTTGATCCTGAGGCGGCTGTTAATGGAGATAACTCTTCTCCCTATCCGCTTCCAAGAAGGCTATCTTTTGGTGTAAACCTTTCTTTCTAACCTCAAAAGCAAACAACAATGAAATATCTAAATAATAAATATTGGGTTGGATTAGTCATGTTGGTCCTTGCTGCCTGTGATATAGACAGGAGCCCATATGATTCCATTACCGCAGATGATTTGCAAAGTTCAGAATCCAGTGCACAGTCTGTGACACTGGGGACTTACAGTAGGATGAAGGATTGGAGTGATAACTGGCATAGGCTCTATGAATACCCCTCTGACAATCTGGCTCTAAGTGGTACTACTACGGATCCTCTTTTCTTCTCTTATAATTATCAAAGAATTCCCAACGGTTCTCGTGTGGCTGGTTTTTGGAGAAGTTCATACCAGATAATTGTTGGTGCCAATAAAACGATAGAGGCCCTCGAAGAAGGTGCTTCTGATGCTAATGACCAACTCTTGGCTGAAAATTATTACATCAGAGCGTTGATGCACTTTCAATTGGTGAATATTTTTGGGAGACCTTACGTGCAAGGCAGAGACAACCCTGGTGTACCCTTGAAGCTTGATGGAGATCATTTGAATCATCCTACCCGGTCAACTGTAGGGGAGGTTTATGATCAAGTAGAGGCTGATTTGATCAAATCCGCTTCTCTTTTCAAAGAGGATAAGTCCAATGTTTATGCAACCAAAGAGGCTGTTTGGGCCCTTTTGTCAAGGGTTTATCTTTATGAGGAAGAAAACGCCAAGGCGATCGAATATGCTGATATGGTGATTGATTCTGGTAAATTCAGTTTGTTGGCTACGGAAAAGTTGGCTGACTATACCAAGTTGGCCCCAGAGTCAAATTCCGAAACAATTTTTGCCATTAAGTTTATTCCTGATGCGGATTATGCATCCAATGGTTGGTATACAGTAGGTTCATTATATGCCAATATTCAAGGAACGGGCTGGGGCGAAATGTATGCATCAAGGCCATATTTAGAAATGGTTAGAGAATATCCTGAGGATGAGCGATACAAGTTTATCAAGCCTGTTGTGGTAGATGAGAGCATCACTTGGGCTTTGTATGTTGATAATGCTAATACGTATAAGTGGAAAGAGGTGACCCAATCAGGGGCAGATTATACCTATACAGAAAACGGTCAAGCCAAGATGCTGGAGAAAGTTTCTAATGGGCATGGAGGATATGACTATTTCGTAGAAACTTCAGAAGGAAGTAAAAAAGTCTTGATAGATAAAAAGCTTGATTTAAGAAATGGCTTTCCTAAATATTATGTATTGAAATGCTCTGGGCAAGAAGATCAAGTGCATCTTTGGTCTCCCGTAATATCAAGACTGGCAGAGATGTATTTGAACAGAGCAGAAGCTAACGCTAAACTGGGTAATGCCACACTGGCATTAGATGATGTTAATTTGATCAGAGAGCGTGCAGGCATACCTGAGGTTGGTCTATATACGATGGCAAACTTGGGTGATAAGTCGGTACTGGATGCGGTATTGGAAGAGCGACAACTCGAATTGGCTTTTGAAGGGCATAGAAAAATAGATGTATTTAGGAATGATAGAACGATGGATAGGGCTTATCCTGGGACTCATTTGGCTGGAAATAGTCCGGTTTCATCTGTGTCCCCTGATGACAATGCTGTGATTGAATACATTCCTGAAGCGCAACTGTTGGTTCATGAGGGCTTAACCCAAAATCCTTGATTTATAAAACATAGTATTTTATTTAAAGGTCACTTTCTTTTGAAGGTGGCCTTTTTGTTTGAATGGCATTTTTTATATCAATTTTCTAATCATTTTGTTCTTTGTGTTTTTGATTTTGCATTTTGTTATTTAATAAATGCTCCTCAAGTAAGAATCTAGGTTTTTTGCCCAATTTTAGTGTAGAATGACTAAAAATAACAGAAAATGTCACTATCCTAGCAAATATTGACACTGTTGTAGCATATAATTATTTTTAATAATAATTGATCTTTTTGTAGTTAATTTTGATTTCAGGTAGGTGGGGACAATAATATCCTCAATAGTAAACTATTGGAATGAAATAGGTGATTATCGGAGTTTTTTTGATGTTAAAATAGTTGGTAAGTATAATTATTTACAATAAAAAAGCGATCTCATAATTACTAATTGTTTTTAATAGTTATATGTTTTATTTGTATAGTTATATTTTAGTTGTTTTATGTCGCCCTGTTGTTTGAATAGCATACTTGTTGGTCATATCAGTTGGGCCAATGGGGAAATAGCAATATAAGCTTAGGATCAATACCAATTATTTAAAGATTTTGATGTATGGAATCAATTTTTACCAAATTTAAGTGGAGGGAACTTTCACTGGTTTTTACGGTTTTACTGGTGCTTCACTCTTTTATGTCTTATGGACAGAGCACAAAAACCTTGGCGAATGAAGTTACTTATTCCAGCCCAAATGTTCCTGCCAATTTAGCGGAAAGCTTAGGTCCCTCATCAGGCTACTCATTAGTGACCGTTGAAAATCCAGATAATGCCATAGTTGATGATGAGAATTTTGCACGTCTGCTAGCAAGCCCAGGCGTTTTACTGGGATTGGGTTCATATAATGGCGAGATAGAATTGAAGTTTCCTTCGACACTTGATGCCAATACGACCGTATATGTAAGGGCTGAGGGAAGCGATGATCTTTTTGGACTGCTTTTAGGAGGTAATTTAGGAGAACTTTTAGGGGATGTGCTAAGCTTAGTTGCCCTAGGGGAGCAGGCGTTTACCATTGTTGCGAGAGATGGTACGAATGATGTTTTTTCAAGAAGCACTACTGAGGGTTTTAATATATCCCGTGCTCGGATCATTACCGGTCCTGACGGTAATTATTACATCGCGCTCACCCCTGATGCTGATTTTGACAGGATCTACATTGAAAATGGTTCACTTTCCTTACTTGGTTTGGGCGATCAAGTGAACCTAGATATTTATAACGCTTTTAGCTATGATGGAGCGGCTATTTGTGGTAACCCCATAGGGACATCTTATGATGTCAGTGGGGTAAACTTGGATTTACTTAATTTGACCGGCTCTGTAGCTGATGACCTGCACTTTTCAATTGATGGTGATCCTTCTACATACACGTCTTTAAGCCCTGGAGTCTTGAGCTTGGCAGGTGTTTTAGAACAGCATTTTTATTTTGATGGACTGGGACAAGCTTCCGATGAGGTTAAGGTGACACTCAGTGGAGCTCCAGGTATTTTGGATGTAGATCTTTTAGATAATGTGGAGTTGGTAGCCTATAATGGAGATACGGAAGTTTCCAGACAGAACTTGGAGACATTGGGTGGGGAGCTTTTAGGTATTGCCCAGCTAGATCTTTTGGGACTGCTGGCTGACGGCAATCCAGTTACATTTACCATGGCTCCAGGAGCAGCTATTGATCGTTTTGAAATAGAGGTAAGTACCTTATTGAATTTGGGTACATCAGAAAGCTTGCGGGTACATGAGGTGATGCGAGTACCAGGAAGACCGATCATTGATGGCGTAGATAGTGAACAGAACATGTTGGTTTGTGCGGGTGAAGATGTGACTTTAAATGCAACAGTTGCTTCAGGTGATGTGGTAAAATGGTACGACGCACCTGTTGGCGGTACCTTGCAGCATACCGGTGCAAGTTTTAATTTAGGGGAAATTGGCTCTAAAGTAAGCTATTATGCAGCTGCTGAAAGACCAGGATGTCCTGAAGAATCCATTAGGGTTCCGGTAACAGTAGATATTAATCCAAATCCTTTAATAGCGCTTAATGGATCTGCAGTATATAATGTGGCCATTGGAGAAAGTGTAGTGCTCCCTCCTGCATCAGCGACAAATGAAGATGGAACCAGTGTACCGGTAACCTGGTCAGGTTTGGATGGGGCTCCTTTTTCAGCTCCAAATACTGCTGGGGTATTCGCTACTGGGGGAAAATATGTATACAGGGTATCGGCAAGTGGAACAGACTGTACCAATTTTGTGGATGTGGTGGTCAATGTATTTGATCCCGATGGATGTCCACTTGTGTTTAACAGGAGGTATGCAACGAGTGCTGAAGACTTTACAACGAGTAACCTTTTGGGTTTACAATTGGGAACGGTTAGCAACCCAACTTTAGCGGCGGGAAGTAGTCTGGATGATTACTCCCTTGTTTCGGAAACTGTGGGAACGAGCTTACTTGGTTTGACAGGGGAGACTTCCCAGACCATCCGGTGGAACACAATGATTCCAGCCGGAACTCCAGTGACCATTAAACTGGGACGTGAATATGGAGCTGCTGGTGTCTCAGGAGGAATTTATGTCCAGGCGTTAGATGGTGACCCGGTAGGTGGTGACAATCTAATTGGAGTAAGACAAGTTGCTGATGCAAACTTGGTTTCAGCAGTAAATGGCATCAATGAATTTGAATATACCTTTATCCCAACGGATATAAATGGCATTCCAGTGCCATATAATGGAGTGAAAGTTTCTTTAGCTTCCTTACTTAATGCGGTACAAAATGTAAGAGTATATGGAGCGTACTACCATGAAACGTCAGCGACCTTAGCCAGTTGTACTTTTGGAGTCCTTCATATCATGACCGGTTTTGAATCTATCATAGGCGGACTTGATGTGGCCACCGGTTTGACAGCGGTTACTAACCCAGAAGCTGCTGCTGACGGCGATGAAGATACTTTTGCTGCCATGAATAATTTAGTGGGTGCGAATGTAAGCAGTAAGCTGGATATTACTTTTACTGCCCCTGCCATTGCCGGTGATTCAGTATATATTAAAGTAGGAAGTGCAACAGGCCTTCTTGACCTGACACTTTTAGAAGGATACCAAATTCAACGTTATTTCGGGAATCAGGCAGTAGGTGATCCTTTGGATGCTGAGGCAGATATATTGACGCTCAATCTACTGGAAGGAGGAACGGAACAGGCGCTGACCTTTATCAATGATGTTCCATTTGATAGAATTAAAATCCTGTCAGGCGGTGTGGCTGATGCATTGAATGAGTTGAGGGTTTATGAGGTAGAGCTATTACCGCTTAGAACTATTTCGGGAGAACAGCATGATGATATTGCTGATGTAGATTACATAGAAATATGCCCAGGAGATATCATAGATGTCCCAAGTGCAACTTGTGATGCAGTGAAGTTCTATACGGATGAAACTGGTGGAACAGAAATCACTGTAGCAGATATTGCTGGTTGGGCTCCAAATACTGTTCAAACAGTTTATTTACAGATTGTAAGATTCGGATGTGAGGATGGTATTGAAAGGAGACCAATTGAAATCAGGGTCTTAGGGACTTCAGATGAACTTTTAGATGAAATCCTGATAAACGGCACCAATGTGGATACATTCTGCCCAGTAGATCCAGTTACTTTAGAAGCGGTTTTGATTTCAGGTGCTCCAGCTGGAGTAACGTATCAGTGGTATTCAGATAATGCAGGTACTCCAGAAATCATCACAGGTGAAACAGGAGCGAATATTTCTCTAGCTGGACTTACCGCAGGTAACTACACCTATTATGTGCAGCTTATAGCAGATGGGTTCTGTACAGCAGAACCAACTCCTGTCAGCTTTACCATCAATAGAAATGCAGATGATGGTGATATCAATTTGGATGATTTGATAACCCAATGTGTGGGGGCACCAGTGGTGTTAGGACCTACAAGCAGTATAGCAAATCCAGTCTTTAGCTGGTATTATGATGCTGCTAAAACCAATCCAATTACCGATGGAGATGTGAACGGAGCAATTACCTATAATATTGGCGCAGATGGAGGGCTGACTATTACTGGTTTGGCTGATGGTGCTGATATGTTTTATTATGTAACGGTGAGCGGTGATAATGTTTGTGAAAACATCACAGGGAAAGAAGTAAATGTTCAAGTTTCCAATAGCTTACCGGCCCCAACCTTTACTGACGCAGGTTTGAAACTTTGTGGTCCAGGAAATGATGCCGTGTTTGAAGTGACTAACTTCTCTGGAGGTTTGAGCTATACTCTATACGATGCAGAAGTAGGGGGAAGCATCGTTTCGGGTGTGACAGTTGTAGATAATATTATCACCATAAGCAATGTGACAGTGGATGAGACCTATTGGGTTGAAGTAAATGGTTCAGGGGGCTGTGTTGGTGTGGATCGGGCAATGGTTACGGTAACGATAAACAGAATTGCCGACGCAGATGATATTGATGCCTCAGGAGGAACGATTTGTGAGGGTGACGGCTTCACCTTGAGTGCGAGCAGTAGCACGGTAACCAACCCAGTGTTTACCTGGTACATAGATGCCGCTTTAACAACAGTTTTGTCAAATACTACTGTAACTCCATCCACTACTACAACCTATTATGTAACGGTAAGTGGAGATGGAGTTTGTGAGAATGAACCAGGAAATGCAGAAACCGTAACGGTAACTGTAAATAGAAATGCTACTGATATAGATATAGATGCTACTGGAGGAACTATCTGTGAAGGCGATAGCTATACCTTAAGTGCAACGAGCAGTACAGTGACGAACCCGGTGTTTACTTGGTATTCAGATGCTACATTGACAACTGTTTTGTCAAGTGCTACTGTTAGCCCATCTACTACAACCAGCTATTATGTAACGGTAAGTGGAGACGGGGTTTGTGAAAACCAGCCTGGAGATGCAAAAGAGATTGTAGTTACTGTCAATAGAAATGCGTTCGCTGATGATATCCTCCCTGTTGGAGGTACCATTTGTAACGGCGACAGTTTTACTTTAACAGCTACAAGTACTACAGTCACTAATCCAATATTTACTTGGTATTCGGATCTTGCATTGACTACTGAAGTCTTGGATCCTAATGTTAACCCAACAGCTACTACTACTTATTATGTGACTGTTCAGGGTGATGGAGTTTGTGAGAACAAACCAGGGGATGCGGCTACACTTACAGTGGTTGTAAATAGAAATGCAACGGCATTGGATATAAATGTAAATGATGCTACCATCTGCGAAGGGGATAGTTATTCTTTGAGCGCTACTAGCAGTACGGTAACCAACCCTATATTTACTTGGTATACTGATGCAGCACTGACCACACTGTTGGCTGATAATGAAGTTAGCCCAACCATGACAACTACTTATTACGTGACAGTTCAGGGAGACGGGGTTTGTGAGAACAAGCCAGGTGACGCAGATATGGTAACGGTGACAGTAAACAGGAATGCCACCGCAGCAGATATAGATGCGACAGGCGGAACCATCTGTGAGGGCGATAGCTTTACTTTGAGTGCAACAAGCAGTACTGTAACTGATCCTGTATTCACTTGGTATACTGACGCTGCATTGACAACAGTTGTTTCTAATCTGAATGTTAGCCCTACGACCACTACCACTTACTATGTGACGGTACAGGGCGATGGGGTTTGTGAGAACAAGGCAGGTAATGCAGATATGGTAACAGTGACCGTAAACAGGAATGCCACCGCAGCAGATATAGATGCGACAAGCGGAACCATCTGTGAGGGCGATAGCTTTGCCTTAAGTGCAGCAAGCAGTACTGTAACTGATCCTGTATTCACTTGGTATACTGACGCATCTTTGACCACTGTGTTGGCAGATGTAAACGTCAGCCCTACGACCACTACCACTTACTATGTAACCGTTCAAGGTGATGGAGTATGTGAGAACAAAGCTGGTGATGCGAAAGAAGTAATCGTAACCGTAAATAGGAATGCTACTGCAGCAGATATAGATGCGACAGGGGGAACCATCTGTGAGGGTGATAGCTTCACTTTGAGTGCTACAAGCAGCACGGTAACTAATCCAGTATTTACCTGGTATACAGATGCTGCTTTGACCACTGTGTTGACAGGTCCAGATGCTAGCCCTACGACTACTACCACTTATTATGTAACCGTTCAAGGTGATGGAGTATGTGAGAACAAAGCTGGTGATGCGAAAGAAGTAATCGTAACCGTAAACAGGAATGCCACCGCAGCAGATATAGATGCGACAGGCGGAACCATCTGTGAGGGCGATAGCTTTACTTTGAGTGCAACAAGCAGTACTGTAACTGATCCTGTATTCACTTGGTATACTGACGCTGCATTGACAACAGTTGTTTCTAATCCGAATGTTAGCCCTACGACCACTACCACTTACTATGTGACGGTACAGGGCGATGGGGTTTGTGAGAACAAGGCAGGTAATGCAGATATGGTAACGGTTACCGTAAACAGGAATGCCACCGCAGCAGATATAGATGCGACAAGCGGAACCATCTGTGAGGGCGATAGCTTTGCCTTAAGTGCAGCAAGCAGTACTGTAACTGATCCTGTATTCACTTGGTATACTGACGCATCTTTGACCACTGTGTTGGCAGATGTAAACGTCAGCCCTACGACCACTACCACTTACTATGTAACCGTTCAAGGTGATGGAGTATGTGAGAACAAAGCTGGTGATGCGAAAGAAGTAATCGTAACCGTAAATAGGAATGCTACTGCAGCAGATATAGATGCGACAGGGGGAACCATCTGTGAGGGTGATAGCTTCACTTTGAGTGCTACAAGCAGCACGGTAACTAATCCAGTATTTACTTGGTATACAGATGCTGCGTTGACTACTGTATTGTCAAATGCGACGGTAAGCCCAATTGCTACAACTACCTATTACGTAACGGTAAGTGGCGATGGGGTTTGTGAGAATAAGGCAGGTGATGCAGATATGGTAACGGTAACCGTAAACAGGAATGCTACTGCAGGAGATATAGATGCGACAGGGGGAACCATCTGTGAGGGCGATAGCTTTACTTTGAGTGCAACAAGCAGTACTGTAACTGATCCTGTATTCACTTGGTATACTGACGCTGCATTGACAACAGTTGTTTCTAATCCGAATGTTAGCCCTACGACCACTACCACTTACTATGTGACGGTACAGGGCGATGGGGTTTGTGAGAACAAGGCAGGTAATACAGATATGGTAACGGTTACCGTAAACAGGAATGCCACCGCAGCAGATATAGATGCGACAAGCGGAACCATCTGTGAAGGCGATAGCTTTACTTTGAGTGCAGCAAGCAGTACGGTTAGCGATCCAGTATTTACCTGGTATACTGATGCTGCCTTGACGACTGTATTGTCAAGTACAACAGTCAGTCCAACCGCGACAACAACCTATTATGTGACCGTAAGTGGAGACGGGGTTTGTGAGAACAAGCCAGGTGATGCTGAAATGGTAACGGTGACAGTCAATAGAACTGCAACTGCTGCCGATATAGATACCAATGATGCCACCATTTGTGAGGGTGATAGTTATACCTTGACTGCGACAAGCAGCACAATAACAAGCCCAGTATTTACCTGGTATACAGATGCAGCCTTGACGACTGTATTGTCAAGTACAACAGTCAGCCCGACTGCGACAACAACCTATTATTTGACCATAAGTGGAGACGGGGTATGTGAGAACAAGGCGGGTGATGCTGAAATGGTAACGGTAACCGTAAACAGGAATGCCTCTGCTGCAGATATAGATACTAATAATGCGACCATTTGCGAAGGTGATAGCTATAACTTGAGCGCAACGAGCAGCACGGTTAGTGATCCAGTATTTACCTGGTATGCAGATGCTGCCCTGACTACTGTGTTGTCAAGTGCGACAGTTAGTCCGAGCACGACAACTACCTATTACGTGACCGTAAGTGGCGATGGGGTTTGTGAGAACAAGGCAGGTGATGCAGATATGGTAACAGTGACCGTAAACAGGAATGCTACTGCTGCCGATATAGAATCGACAGGTGGTACTATCTGTGAGGGTGATAGTTTCACTTTAAGTGCCAGCAGTAGTACGGTAACGAGTCCGGTATTTACCTGGTATACTGATGCCGCCTTGACGACTGTATTGTCAAATGCGACTGTAAGCCCGACTGTTACAACAACCTATTATGTAACCGTAAGTGGAGACGGGGTATGTGAGAACAAGGCGGGTGATGCTGAAATGGTTACAGTAACAGTAAACAGCTTACCAGCTCCGACTACCAACTTGACTGAGCAGTCTTTCTGTTCTGCTATCGGTGGAACAATTGGAGATCTTCAAGTGAATGAAAGCGCTATAGTTTGGTATGATGCCCCAGTTGGTGGAAACAGCCTAAGCGAAGCTCTAGCATTGACACAGGGGATGACTTATTACGCGGCATTGACGAATCCTGGTACAGGTTGTGAAAGTATTCAGAGGTTGGCGATTACAGTTTCTAATTGTGCGAACCTTGAGGTTGTCAAGACCATGGATGTTACGTCAGTGATTGTTGGGGAAATGTTTGATTATACCATAGCCATTACAAACAATGGAGCTTCAACTGCTCAAAATGTAACGGTTACAGATGAAGTGCCAGTAGAATTACAAGTCTTAGCTGCTTCATCTGATGGCATAATATCAGGCAATACCGTTACATGGTCTATTTCAGAAATCGCATCAGGAGAAACAGTCCAGTTGACTCTAAGTGTAATGGCCATGACTGAAAGTGCTGGAGTAGTGAACAGCGTGGAAGTAGCCAGTGATAATTCAACTCCTGATGATGATGAAACAGATCCATTGCCAATCTTATCTGATGATGTGGATATGTCAATTGAGAAGACAGTTTCTTCATCAGCAATTGAAGTAGGAGGAGAGTTTGTTTATGCCTTGAAAATCACCAATAAAGGAGATATCCCTGCAAGGAACGTCACTGTTACGGATTTCCTTCCTCAGCAAGTGAGATACATTCAGTCAAATGCAGGAGGTGAGATTCAAGAGGCCTATGACGGCGCAACAAGACAAGTGACCTTTATTATTCCTGAAATGGAAGGTGGAGAAGAAATAGTGATCCAATTAACTGTTGAGGCTATTGATGGAGGTTTGGTAACTAATTCCGCCAATGTATCGACCCCTGATCAAGATGAAATACTTGATTTGGATAATACTGCCACAGTTTCACATAATCAATTTGAGATAACCATTCCTAATGTATTTACTCCAAATGGAGACGGTATGAATGATACTTGGCAAATTGAAGGTTTGGCTGAGCTTTATCCTGAGAATGACTTGATAGTGGTGAATAGATGGGGTGGCGAAGTGTATAAAGTCTCCAACTATAACAATGATTGGGATGGAGGTTCCTTGAATGAGGGGACTTACTACTACAAATTGAAAATAAGAGATCGCGAATCAGGAAGAGAAGTTCAGTTTACAGGATACGTAACCATTTTAAGATAACGAGACGATGAAAAGTTTAAAATACATTTTGATCGCGGCAGGGATTCTTTTTGGGTGCTATGATGTACAAGCCCAGCAAGCCCCGGTTTTTAGCCAATATATGTTTAACCCGTTGTTTATTAACCCAGCTTATGCTGGGTATAAGCAACAAATCTATCTCCAAAGCTACTACAGGAAACAGTGGAGTAACGTACCCGGAAGTCCTGAAACTTTTGCTATTTCAGGAGACGGGTTATTAACAGATACAAATGTTGGAGTTGGAGGGCATATCATGGTAGATAGGTTAGGAGCTCAAAAGACTACTGGAGGTTATGCAAATGCAGCTTACCACTTGAGAGTTTCTGGTGAAGGATACATCAGTTTTGGACTTGGGGCAGGTATGGTGAATACCAAGTTGGATGGATCTATGCTTAACCCAATGGATCCTTCCGATCCAAGTGTTTCTACAGGAGATGAACAAGTACTATACCCTGATTTGAGAGCTGGTTTGTTCTATTATAATCCCTATTTCTTTGCGGGGATATCAGCTGACAATATGTTCTCATCAAGTTTTAATTTTGATAACGGGGCAGTACTCGTCCAACCCAATTCCAATCTTTATTTGACTGCTGGAACTCTAATAGATGTTTCTTACAATGTGGCCCTAAAACCATCTATAATGTATGTAGATGATTTTGCCGGGCCTTCAAGGTTGGATCTAAACGCTTTCGTGCTTTTAAGTGAAAGATTGTGGCTTGGGGCATCCTACAGGACTTCTGTCAATTTTCAAGGAGAAGAATTCAGAGATAATGAAAAAAGGCCAGTTTCAATAGTTGGGCTGGTGGAGTTTTATGTCAATGATCAATTAAGAATTGGTTATGCATATGATCATAATGTATCTGGCTTTAGTACAAAGGCTTTTTCCACCCACGACTTTTCCGTTGGATTCCTCTTCCCTCCAAAAAGAGTGAAGTTAGTTTCTCCTAGATATTTTTAAAACAAACTTATGAAGAAAAGAAATACCTACTACTTGTTCCTCGCTTTGACCATGGGGATCGCCTCATGTTCTAGTTTGAAAAATAAGGACTTGGTAACTGCCAATCAACAGTATGATATGCTTAATTATGCCGTAGCTGCTGAACATTATAATGTAGCTTGGGAACATAATGAGTTGCCGGAGATAGCAAGAGGACTGGCTAATTCCTACTTGGAAATGAGGGATTTTGAGCTTGCAGAATCTTGGTATGCTAAACTTGATAGAAGTAACGAACTGGAGAATGAAGACCGGGTAAATTTTGCTAAAGTGTTGATTGCAAATTCAAAATTCGGAGAGGCGAGAGAACAATTGATTAAGTATTCCAGATCGGAAGAGCAGACCTTGACCAAGGAAGAAATTGATAATTTGTTATATACCGCAAGAAATGCAAAAGATCTATTGAATGATCCAAAGGATATTCAGGTAAGAAGTTTAACGGATATCAATACACCATTTGCTGATTTCGGAGGTGAAATCATTGGGGATCGGCTTACTTTTACAAGTGACAGGATGGAAAAAGATACTAAAAAGATGCATGTTGATCAATATAATGCATTGAGAAGTGATTTTTATGGATGGACCGGGAATGGCTATCTCCAAGTGTATGAGGCAAAGGGTGATTGGGATAATTTCAAGGTCGATTCTGTGTATGCTTTGGAAGGCTTTAGCAGTGCCCATCATAGTGGGCCAGTTTTTGAAAGTGAAGAATTTGTTTTTTGGGTACGCTCTGGCAAGCCTGGTAAAGAAATCAAAGATGAAAATGTGAACAAGAAGAACTATACACTTTACCCTCAGGTATTTTATAAAGTTAAACTGGATAGTTCATGGAGTGAGTTGAAAGACTTTTCATTTAATAACCCGTATGAGTATTCAGTAAGTGATCCATTCTGGGACAGTGACCGTAAACGCTTGTATTTTTCCTCTAATAAACCAGATGGCCTTGGTAAAGCGGATATCTACTATAGTAAGTACTTGGGAGACGATAAGTGGTCAGAGCCGATCAATTTAGGTGATAAGATCAATAGTACTGGAGATGAAAGGACTCCTTATATTAGTAAAGAAGGAGAACTTTATTTTTCATCAAACGGAAAAGGTGGATTGGGAGGTTTGGATGTTTTTAAAAGTGGACCCAAAGGTAATGACTGGACTAAGCCCGAAAATCAAGGGGCTCCAATTAACTCTACAAGAGATGATTTTGCATTTTTTATTAATTACGATATCCCTGATAGGGGAGTATTTTCGTCGGATCGATCAGGAGGAAAGGGCTTGGATGATATTTACGCCTTCATTTTAGATATCAATTCTAAGATTTTCCTGAAGGGTCTGGTGAAGGATAAAATCACAATGGAACCATTATCAAATGCAGTGGTTGAGCTTGTTGACAAGAGCACTGGTAGCAGTTTTACCTATGTTACAAATGAAGAAGGAGAGTATGATTTTGTTCTAAATGAGGAAACCGTATATGATGTAGAGGGGAGAAAAACGGATTATATCGCGGCAGAATTAAAAGATTTGAGTACAAAGGGTATAAGGTTGTTTGCCGACACAACGATTGTTAAGGATTTGTATTTGGATAAAATCGAAATCGGTAAAACCATTGAACTGGAGAATATTTACTATGATTTTGATAAGTGGGATATTAGGGAGGATGCGGCATTGGAGCTGGATAAGTTGGTGAAGATTTTGGAAGACAACCCGACCATGAAAATCGATCTTAACTCTCACACAGATAGTAGAGGCTCTGACGAATACAACCAAGTATTATCAGAAAAGAGAGCTCAGTCAGCGGTGGACTACATTATTTCCAGAGGTGTATCAAGGGTCAGGATAGAAGCAAAAGGTTATGGAGAGTCAAGGCTACTAAATGAATGTGATGATGGAGTTGAGTGCTCTGACGAGCAACATCAAGTAAACCGTAGAACGGAATTCACGATTGTAGATTATTAATTTTTAGTATCCACTAGCAGTGCTGCGGCATCGCTGACATTAATAAGGAGGGATGAAATTCGGTAAGCATTATATGAGTGCCCCTCAATTAAAATTAGTTAAAGGCCAAATCGCCTATAAGGCGGTTTTGGCTTTTTTTATGGTTTTCTATGGATTGAATAGTAATTGTACTGCTCAAATATATGCTTCAGGATATTCATCAAATGCGTATGTGGAGAATGCTGAAAATGCAGTAGAGAATATCAATGATTTTGCTAAAGTAAAGTCATATGGCGGTGCGGCATTTGGAGCGGGAAGTTATTCTGGCAATATAGAATTGGAATTTGATGAGTTTCCTGATGGAGAGACTAAAGTTCCCGCAGGTACAACTGTATATATTAAAATTGGTGGATTTGATGATATATTTAGTGCCTTGCTTGGAGGGGCTTTAGGAGAAGCATTAGCAAATTTGCTAGGGTCAGTAATTTTTGGAAATCACTTTTTAGAGATAGATGTAAAAGATGGTGCAAATACAGTTATGACAAAAAGTACTTTAACCAGTTCTATTGATGATGAGTTTAGAGTTTTACAAGGCAAAGATGGAAGTTATTATTTAGCTGTAACTCCTTTATCTGATTTTAATAGAATAAAGATCACAGATAAGACTGCTGCACTATTGTTTGGCTCTACTAATTTTTCTGAAATTTATTATGCATCTTATTATGAAGATGATCCATGCAGTTATAGTCCCGAGTTTGTTTCCTATGGTGGAGAAGGAATAAATTTGGATGCCTTGTCACTTGGAAGTGGTGGGGTGCAAAATGCCTCAAATGCAATAGACGATGATTTGTCCACAACTTCTTCAATTAGTCCGGGGCTTTTGAATGCCCTAGGAAGTATAAGTCAATACTTTTATTTTTCAGATGCTTCGGACCAATCGGATGAAGTCTTGGTTACATTAAGTGGTGATCCTTCCTTGATTAATTTGGAGCTACTCAGTAATGTGTCTTTTCTTGCTTACGAAGGTGACGAATTGGTGTATGAGCAGGATTTAGGTGCATTATCTAATGAGTTGTTAGGCTTGATTAAATTAGACCTGTTAGGCTTGTTGGGTGATGGTGAGCAGGTAACTTTTCCAGTCTCTCCCGGTCACTCATTTGACAGGTTTGAAATTAAAGTAAGCTCTTTGCTTGATGTAGATGTGGGAGAAGCCTTGAATATTCATGAAGTGGAAAGGACTATTGGGATGCCTTCCTTTGAGGTTTCGGGAAATGAATTTACTGTTTGTCAAGGAGATGATGTCATCCTTTTTCCGGATAGTCATAATGGATCGGTGTTGAAATGGTATGATGAGGTTGGAAACCTAATGGGGGAAGGGGAAAGTTTGACTTTGGAAAATGTATCCGTTGACCAAACATACTATGTTTCCTCAACGGATGAATGTGGAGGTGAGTCCTATGAATCAGCTAGAGCAGCCATTAATTTGATTGCCATGGAAACACCTGAAGAAAGTGATTTTAGCATTGTGCCAAGCCAAGCTGAATATGGAGAGGGCGAAATAGTTGTGTTGGAGCCTTTCTTGGAATATGATGCTGATTTGGAGAACCCGGAGTTTTATTGGACTTTAAGTCCTTTTGGAGAGGATAAAATAGAGGATGAGCAGACTGTGGATAAAGGGGATCATATTGTAACTTACAAGTCAATGCCTGAAGGTAAGCTACAAATTGAAGGACTTTGGGCTTCTGATGATGATCCAGTTTATCTTTTCTTGTACAACGAAGGTACTCCCTGTGGAGCAATGCACTCATCTGAAGCTGTATTCAAAGTTTTACCAATAGCCTGGGGGAATTTTGATGCCTCAATTACCAATGATGGTGTAGAGTTGGATTGGAGCATTTTTATGGATAAGCCATTGGATGAAATGATCATTCATCGTTCTGATCAAGGCTTAAAATGGGTAGATATAGGGGTTGTAAAGTCTAAGCTTTCAAAGGGAGAGTCTGGAAATTACAAATATGTTGATTTCAGGCCTGAACAAGGAGCTAATTACTATCGAATAGAAGCAGTATATGAAGATGGTAAAAGTGAGTTTTCTAAGACGGTGCGCGCAGATTTTTCAGGGCAACCAAAATTGATGTTTTCTATTTCGCCTAACCCTATCCAAAATGGAGCAAGACTGATGAACCTTTCAGGACAAAGGTTTTCTGATCTTATGATCAAAATTTATGATTATAATGGGATTTTACTCAGTGAAAATAAATTAGGTGAATTACTTCCTTATTCTTCCATCAATTTAGAAAGTGCCCAAAAACTGAGGTCAGGTTTATATTTTTACAGCATCGAAACCGAAAAAGAAACCTTGAGAATCAAGGTTATAAAGTAATTCTTGAGCCTATTAAAGTACAAAGACTAACGGGTTACTTGATTTAGCCTGGAAAGGATGTTTTGATAATAGTTTCTGCCTACTGGAATAACTTGTTCATTAATAATGATTTCCTTGGAGTTAAGTGCGTCTATTTTATCCAAATTGACAATATAAGCTTTATTGACTTTACAAAATAGGATCGAGGGAAGCTTGTTAAGAACGTCTTTTAGAACATTTCTTAAGGTATATACTGTGTTTTTTCCAGTGGAAATATGAGTGTATGAACCATCTGCCTTAATCCAATCGATTTCTTGAATTGCAACTTTTTTAAGGTAACCTTTATCCCTGATATATATAGAACCTTTGATTACCTTATCTTGAAATATAAGTTCAGAGACCCTGTCTGTATTTTTATTTTCAAAGTTGCTCATGGCAAGCGCCAATGTGGTTACCAAAGTGTCTTTTGTAAAAGGTTTTATAATGTACCCATCAGGAGAGATTTCTTTTACTTTTTCAATCGTTTCTTTATCTGATGAGCTCGTAAAGAATACTACTGGGATGCTAAATCTTTCTCTGATATTATGTGCAATATCAATACCATTGCTATTCCCACTTAGATGGATGTCCAAAAGGATTACCGAAGGAGATTTCTCGAACAAGACATCTTCTATTCTTTCGTCTGAATCAAGAATGGCACAAACTTCATAACCTTCGGCCTCTAATAAGTCTTTGGTATTGTCTGCGAGGTCAAGATTGTCCTCAACGATCAGCACTTGCTTTTTCATCATCAACTGAACTAGATAGTGTGTTAAAAATCACATCAATATTACAAAGGAAATAACAAAAAAATCAAGTTAATAAAAAACAAATGTATCTATTTGACGATTTTTCTTTAAGCAATAGTAAGGGGAAATCTTTTCGAAAAACAGGTATAAATGCCTGTTTTTCGTATATAAGAATAAATATTGTGGAAATCGTAATTCTATTGTGTATTTTTGTTATTTTAAAGAGGCAATCCGTAAGAGTAAATGTGAAAGCTGTAATCTATTCCAAAGTAAATTATGGGTGAATTGTCTGATTTTTAAAACAATGGTTTTAAAGTGTACATAGATTTAAATAAATTATAGTATTTGAATGCTTTCAAAAATTGATGGAAATCCATTTTGATGAAATATAAAACTTCCAAATAAGGAATGAAATGTACTTTGATTCAATATTAAGCTATTTAATGAAAGATAGTTAGATACAGATTTTCTGATTTTACGAAGGGATTTTTTTAAGTTTTATAGAATATATAAATATGGTCCTGGGAATAAGATTTTTGTAGATATGCAAGCAGGGATAATGAAAAGAGATAAAGCCGAAGAAATAAAGAGTGATAAAATTACAATTTCAGATATTGAAAGAGACTATTTGGCTGACCTTAATGAAGACAAAGCATATAGTGATTTGATAAGCTTGCTTCATGTTTATGTTCCTTTTAAAAATATGTTTTTTGCTATTTGGAATGAGAAGGAAGAAGAAAGCAAGGTTGTTGTTTCTGAATTGACTAAATCACTACATTCTCAAGTTAAAAGTTTATCTAAAGAAATTTTTAAGAAGTATTGGTCTCAACTTTCGGATGTAAAAGTGCTTCTTCTAAAATCCTCACAATTTTGTCTGACCAATTATACTGATATTGGAGGTGAAATCATTTTAGTTCCTGTGAGAATAGGAGAGGAAATGGGGGTGTTGGCATTATTAGATTTGCAGCCAATGATGTTGAATGACGATTTTGAGAATAACCTTTTATCGATTGCGACTTCTTTTGGCATGGTCACTAAAATGTCTGCGCTATCAAAAATACAAGTTGAAAACTCCAGTGAAAAACAACAAGCTGAAATTTGCAGTACAGCAATAAAGTACACTTCTGAAGTTATCTCAATACATAATTTGAGCGGATATCCACGATATATTTCTCCTTCTATTAAAAATTTGCTCGGTTACAAAGTGGAAGATTTGATGGATAGAAATTTATATGATAAATACCGGAATAGTATAACTGATTTGAGGGAGGAAAAGTCTGGAAATGTCATGAAGTTTCGGTTTTGTTGCAAGACAAAAGACCAAAAAGAGGTGTGGATAGATAGCACGCTTGATAAAATAACCGATGACGAGGGAAATCTCAGTGGTTATATGGTTGTTTCTAGAGATATAACGACGGATATTCTTTCAGAAAAGCGGTATGAGCAAGCACTTTTTAAAGAGAAGGAATTGAACAAAATCAAATCCCAGTTTATTTCCATTACATCTCATGAGTTCAAGACCCCTTTAGCCACCATTAAATCCAGTATTGAAATTTGTGGAATTGAGATGGAAAGGCAACTGAACAAGCATCCATCCGAGGAAAAGTTTAGAAAACATTTTAATCGTGTCAACAGTGAAGTAGACAGGATGAATTCGTTACTTATTAACCTTCTTAATCTTGAGAAAATTAATCAAGGAGTGATAGAGGTGAACCTCAAGCCAAAGAAAGTAAACCAGTATTTAACAAATGTACTTGAGGATTGGTTAGAGCAAAGATCCATTAAACTTGAATCAAGTTTGGAAAACGATTTCACAACTAAATTAGATGCCAACTTGATGAAGCAAGTGCTTTCCAATTTAATAGAGAATGCCCTGAAATATGGGAGTAGGGAAATTTCTCCAATTGTAAAAGCCTATAAGAAGTTAGGTAAGCTAGTGATTCAAGTTCAGGACTTTGGAGAAGGCATTTCAGAAGATGATCAAGAGCATCTTTTTAAACCGTTTTTTAGGGCTTCAAATTCAAGTAAATATGAAAAAGGGTCAGGCTTAGGACTGATGATCACCAAAAAATTTGTTGAGCTCCAGAAAGGAGAGGTGTATTTCCATTCAGAAGTAGGTACCGGTACCAGTTTTTTTATTGAATTTAATATTTGAAAAATTCCAGCTCATTTATTTCTTTTTTTAGGCCATGTATTTCTGTAATTTAATGGCTGTTTTAAGTATTATAAGCATATTAAAAATAATTATGAAAAAAATAGTCCTTCCAGTTTTGGTTGCTGGTTTACTAATGTCTTGCTCTAAATCCCATCAAAGTGGGGGCACTGAAACTACAGGGATAAGTTCTGAAAAAATAGGAAGTGAGTGGAAAACGCTCTTTAATGGAGAAGACATGGAAAATTGGAAAATTAAAATTTCCAAACATGATTTGAATGATAATTATGCTAATACTTTCAGGGTAGAAGATGGACTCCTAAAAGTCAGGTATGATGGCTATGATGACTTCAATAGACAATATGGGCATATTTTTTACGATCAATCTTTCTCCACTTATTTGTTACATCTGGAATATCGGTTTGTGGGAGAGCAGGCACCGAATGGTGAAGGCTGGGCCTTGAGAAATAGTGGAGCAATGCTACATGGCCAAGATCCTGAAACCATGCAAAAGGATCAGGATTTCCCGATTTCTATAGAAGGGCAGCTTTTAGGCGGGGATGGTGAACATGATCGGACAACTAGTAACCTATGTACACCTGGAACTAATGTGGTGATGGATGGAGAATTGTTTACTCCACACTGTGTAAGTTCCAGCTCTCAAACTTATCACGGTGAGCAGTGGGTGTCTGCAGATTTTCTTGTTTTGGCTGATTCTATTGTACAGCATATTGTTGAAGGAGATACTGTATTGACTTATTATTCCCCTCAAATTGGAGGTGGAAATGTTAAGGATTTTGATCCCTCAGTTAAGCAAGATGGGAAAATGCTTACAGAAGGATATATTTCCCTTCAGAGTGAGAGCCATCCAATAGATTTTAGAAAAGTGGAGATTTTTGATCTGGCACCATATATGGATAGTCAAAAGGAACTTAAGGAAGTTTTAGAGATTCTGAGAAAAAGATAGAAAAGATCTTCGGATATAAATAAAGGCATGGACTGATTTCAGTCCATGCCTTTATTTTTGTCTTTTTGATTCTTAGGTTTTTTGTAGAAGAACCACCAGAATATTCCAAGAACAATTATGACCAAGGGCAAAACGACATAAATTATAATGTCAGCAGTTGAGTTAAGGTTGATTGGTTCATCAGATCTGGGTGTTCCAGTCGGGATCTGGGCAAATAAAGGTTGGGATAAAATCAGGATTAGCCCGATTAAAGTAGAAAAAGTAATGGCCGTTTTGTCTGTGTACTTCATTATCAATTCTTTTAGTGTAAGCTGTTTTACTAATTTAATGTGTAATGGATTGATAATTAAATGATTGGGTGTTTTTTTCTTTACGGAAGAGCCTAGGAGAGGTGAATGCTAGGGTTAAAGAGGGGAAACAAGTGGATGTCCAAAACTTTTAAAGTCAGCAATGTGGATTGCGATATTTATAGAATATTTATTGAAGAACTATAAGCAGGGAGAGGAGAGAGTGAAAGTAAAAGGTGGTAATTTTTTGCCACCTTTTGCTGTATAATTTAGAAAGAAATAGCGTGATCAGCTTTGATGCTAATGCCAGACCAAGCTTTTTTGGCTGTCCAGTCTTCATTTGGAGCTGTCCAGAATTCATGATCAGCAGGAAGCCCAAGTGGTAAAAAGCCTAATGTACATAGATAAAGACTACCAGTGGAAATATAGGAATCTCCCATTTCTGGTTGGTGGCCACAAAAGCCAATGGTTAACCAACCGTCTTTATCGAATGTTCCCTCTGCTTCAAATTGTCTTTCAAGTATGGCACTCATGGCACTACGAACTTGAGCTGGAGAAATACCTTCTGGAAGGGTATTTAGTAAGGCGGTTTCTGCCAAAGGCTGGAATGCACCAATTCGGTAAGTAATGGAACGACCTACAGGAGGGTAAGTACCTTCTGGTGAAATTAACCTTTCTTGCTGCTCTGCAAATCTGGACATTCTTTTTCCTACCGTTTCATAAAGCTTTTCATAACTCTTACGTTTGGAGGCGGCAATTTTCAACACTTGAAGCATCATTGGTTGGATGACATATCCATTGTAATAGTCCATGTGAAAGTTCTGACCATCACCATACCAACCATCTCCCACATACCACTCATCATGTTTTTTGACAGCAAAGTCAATTCGCATAAAATCACCTCCTTCTCCCACATACAGAAGAAAAGCATCTAACATGGCACCAAATAAAAGCCAGTTATTGTAATAAGGAGGGATTGCCTCTTTTTGATTTTTAATTTCTTGGACAAAACGTTTTTTTACTTCCGTGTCAAGTGGATCCCACAAAGCTTCCGGGGCACGCATGATTCCATGAACCAAGAAAGCACCATCCACCAAAGGCTGTGAGCCTTTCGTCCAGTTTAAGTAGTCTGGTGAATTTGGGTCCACACTATGAGCAATACTCTTGAGGGCTTTTTCTTTTAAGTCCAAGCGCATCTTTCCTTCGGCATCATTACTGTCAGGAAGCGCAAGCCAAGGGGCTACACCCGCTAAAGTTCTGCCCAAGGCTTCAAGGTGAGTGACATTTTCTCTGCCTCTATAAGCGTTGGGAGGTGTTTCTACAGGCATGTTTTGCCTTAATTTGCCTTGACTCATTTGAGCAAGGACTGGGTTTGAGATTTTATAAAGTAGCTCTGCCCAGTAAGCTCTGGTATTTGGATTCTTCGCTTTTATGGATTCTTTTGATTCTTCTGCAGAAAGGGAATTGGGAAGTACTCCCAATGCTCCCACCGCAGGAATGTATTTGACGAATGATCGGCGGTTCATTTTAGATAGATTTACTTGTAATTATATTAATCATGCCTAATTTAGTGCGCATGGTCTAATCTTCAAATAATTCTAGGAGTTAATACAAAGATTATTTGATAATTGGTTCCGGGTGTCTGTGTGGTTCGAAAGGATCAAAGAAATATAAACTCGCTTTCTCGTATAGATCAAAATGTTTTTTGATCCTTACTTCGAAATCTTTAAAGTTTTTTTGCTCTGTCTCAGTCCAAGCTGTTTCCGCCAATGCTGCGATCCTTGGAAAGATGAGGTAGTCCAATCGATCAGTGTTAGTGACTGTTTCAGTCCATAAGTTAGCTTGCACACCAAGGATTAACTTCTCTTTTCCAGAAGGAATATCAAATGCGTTTGTTTCAAAGGAATAAACTCTTTCAAGTGGGTTGAAATTTCCTCCCCATTTTCTTCCGTATTGATCACTCTCTTGTTGGACAAAGTCAAAGTAAAATGGGATACGGGGGCAGATCACAGTCGGGATATCATTCTCTAGGAGTGTGGCAAATTGCTGAGGTTTATCATGTCGCCACCATAGTAAAATACTGTTTTCGGTAGGAAGACCTGTTTCAGCCATTTCATCCCAAGCCAAGATTTTATTATTGAGCATAAATAAAGAATCTGCCATTCTTTTCATAAAGTAGTCTTCAACTTCTTTGAGGCTCAAGAGGTTGTTGGTATGCATCAATTGGTTTACTTCTGGCAGTGAGCTCCATTGTTGGTTGCCGAAACTTACTTCGTCACCGCCCAAGTGAACCATTTGGCTGGGAAAAAGAGCATTTACTTCTTTTAATATATCGGTAAGGTATTGATAGGTTTCTTCTTTTCCTGGATTAAAAGTGAATTCGGGGTACTTCTCTGACCCTCCGCCACTGAACTCTGGGTAAGCCTTGTTGGCAGCAGTGGCATGTCCAGGCATATCTATTTCAGGAATGACCTCGATATTTCTCTCATTGGCATATCGAACAATTTCTTTGATCTGCTCTTGAGTGTAGAATTGGGCAGGTGCATAAGGGGTTGTGTTGTTTCCTATTCCTCCGACCAATGCTAGTTTTGGGTATTTTAGAATTTCGATCCTCCAACCTTGAGCATCGGTGAGGTGCCAGTGAAATTTGTTTAATTTATAATATGCCATCCAGTCCAACAGTGATTTTACCTTTTCTGTCCCAAAGAAATGTCTGGATTCATCAAGCATAAAACCTCTCCATTGATACATAGGTGCATCTTTGATTTCCCAGGCAGGGATGAGTATTTCTTTGGGTGAAAGCTTGGATTGATCTACTAGCTGAATCAATGAAATGATACCGTAAAACAACCCTTCTTCGTTAGAAGACGATATTTTGATCTCGGAATCCGAGACCAAAAGCTGATAGCTTTCATCAATTTCAGTGTCTAGTTTAAGTAGAATACTTTTGTCTTTTTGGGGTTTAGAAGCAGTGAGTGCTAATGGAAGTTGATGTTTTCTTAGCAGTTCTTTTTGTAAGTAATGCGCTTCCTCTTTTAATAATGTTGAAGAATAGAAAATGGGTGTGCTTTCTGTTAGATGAAAAAAGCCATCTCCTGGGGAGGAGGTAGTTGGGGCAGGAATGATAGGAGCTGTAGCTTGAGCAAACAATAACTGAGAGGTCAGGTAAAGCAAAAAGGTTATTAGATGGAATTTCATAATTTAATTTTTTGATTTTAGGAAATAAAAAAGCTGACAAATATAGGGTGTTTATTTGTCAGCTTTTTTTAGAGATTGGTTAATTAATCATTCAGGAACCAATCTTGGTATCTTTTCAAAGCTTCTACATAATAGTAGTCTGCATAAGTCAAAGGTACATCAACCTCAGAGTTGTGAGGCAGGGATCCAACACTGTGTTCTAGAAGAAAACCTCCGTTTTCTTTAGCCTTGGCTTGGTATTTTTCAGAAGAGAGACTGATCAACATTTTTTCTGCGGCAGCTTTATACTCATTAGCCTTGGCACTATCCTTAGTGTAACCTACCAACTCTAACAAGGCGGAGGCATTGATGGCAGCTGCAGAGGCATCTCTGTAAGTAGTGTCGGAAGCTGGAGCGTTAAAATCCCAATAAGGAACCATATCTTCTGGCATATTAGGATTGTTCAATATGAATTCAGCTATTTTCTCAGCTTGATCAAGGTATTTCTCTTCTTTTGTAGCTCTGTACATGACAGTAAACCCGTATAAGCCCCAAGATTGACCTCTGGCCCATGCCGAATCATCAGCTTTTCCCTGGTGCGTTTTTCTTGCAACAACCTCACCCGTTTCTGGGTCATAGTCAACCACATGGAAAGAGCTGAAATCATTTCTGAAGTGATTGTTTATGGTGGTGTCAGCATGTGAAATGTTGATGTTATAGTATTTATCATCTCCACTTGCCTCACTTGCCCAAAAAAGGAATTCCAAGTTCATCATGTTGTCAATGATAACTGGGTAATGCCATTTTCCGTGGTCCCAAGATTTGATTACACCGGTTTCTGGGTGGAATCTTGTAGCCAATGATTCAGCACCTTCTAGCATTACCTCTTTATAATGTTCATTGCCCGTAATTCTGTAGGCATTTCCAAAACTGCAGTAAAGCATAAATCCCAGATCATGAGTGCCTTTATTGGTTTTTTCCTTTTCTAGGATTTCAAGTTTTTGTTCGGCCAATTTTAGCATGGAAGAATCCCCGGACATTTCGAATAAATAAAGCAGGGTGCCTGGGTAAAATCCTGATGTCCACCAACCTGTACCTGATGTGATGAACTTGTCTTCAGCCTTTTCATAGGTTCTGGGCAATTTATCTTCAGGAATCAAAGTACTCATGTATTCATACTGTTGGACAGACAAGTCTACATTCTTTTGAATAAATTCCTTGGTAATCTTTTGTGAAGATAAAACTTCATTTTCCTCATGGCTGTCTGTTTTACTACCACAAGAACTGAAAACAGTCGAAAGCCCTAAAAAGGACAGGGCTAAGGTGTGCTTGATGTTCATTATATTAAGTATAGTTAATTGTTTGTCGTCGAATGAATCGATAATATTCTTGAAAAATTATCGTATTACAAACTTAAAGAGTTTAATTTTTTACAAAAGACCACTTCAAATACTGATTTTTTTAATTAAATTGATTGAAATTCACTTTTGCTATTGGATTTAGATTGCCCTGAAGTAGATTGAGTGTTTATTTAGAATCTTTTGTTTGTTTATTTTTGGGTTTTAGATAAGAAAGATATTGAAAAAAAATATTCCAATGAGTCTGAATAAGGAAAAACAAATTGTATTTCAAAATGAAAAGGCATGGCAGGCTTTTCTAGAGGGAGATGATGAAGCTCTTGCCCAGATTTATTCAGATAACATTGACAGGCTATATAATTATGGTAGGCAGTTTACAGTAAATAAACCTTTGATAAAGGATGCTATTCAAGATGTGTTTTTTCAGCTTATTGATGATAGAAAAAATCTAAACTTGGCCAGATCAGTCAAGGCTTATCTTTTTTCTTGTCTTAGAAGGAGATTATTGGAATCGATAAAAAGTGACCGAAAAATTATTGATGTTGATGAAGAATTGGTGAAAAATGAAGCTTTTTTTATTACTGTTGATCCAAATTCTTATTTTATTGATTCGAAATTATCATTGGACCAAAAGAAGCTTTTGGAGCAATTTTGCAATGAGTTACCCATTAGGCAACGGGAAATTATTATGATGAGGTTTTTTGAAAATATGCCCTATGACGAAATTGCTGAGGTAATGGGACTAGCCAACGCCAAGACGGTAAGAACCATGATGTATAGGGGCTTGAATAGGCTTTCAGACTCGCTCAATCCTTATAAATCCCAACTTTTACAGACTTTGATACTGATGGATTTTTTGAGCTGATCAATTCGGCGTCTTGTTCCAATTTATTTCCGAGCTATCTACTCTCCATATTATTAAACCGGGATAAACAGTGCTGACTCAGGTTTTTACTCTCTTAATTCTATTTATGTTATTATTCAGCAATAGGTTGGATTCATAGTTTATCTATTGAATTGTATTGGTTTTTTGTTTCTGAAACAAGGTGAGGCTTCTATAAATTTAGTCTAATACCGGCCCCAGCATTGGAGTGAAGTAGGTAGTTCTGTTGAATATTATATAGTCAAGAGACTATATTTCTCTTATGAATTCAGGGCTTTTTTTGCGGCAAATGATCATAAGAAACACTTTTCTCGAAATATTTTAAAAAAAGTCAATTTAGAAAGTGGTCGTTTTAGCAGGTTTTACCTCTGTTACTAAAAGAGAGAACTTAAGGATTTGTAAAATATGGCTTTCAAAGATGATGTTTTTAAGGAATTACTGAGAGATGAATATTTTATTCAGTGGCTCATTGCTCCTGATCACGATTCGAATCAATATTGGAATAATTGGTTAGCCGCAAATCCTGATAAGGCGCATGTGCTTAAAGAAATAAAAGCAGTTGTTAATGCAATTGAACCTAAGAAGAATCATTACCTCAACAAGGAAGAGAAGGATGAAGTGCTTGGACAGGTAATGAAATATGCAGCCGAAAAAAGCAAGTTAAAGAAGATTCAAAATGAAAAAGAAATAGGAAATCGCGTTTGGAAAGGTAAGGTGCTGATGGCAGCTTGTTTTGTGATTTTAGCCCTGCTTACCGCCAATTATTTTGGGGTATTTAATAATGCAATAGAGAAAGAGGTTCAGACTGTAGGGAAATTGATCACTAAACAAACTCCTAAAGGAACCAAGTCAAGTTTTTACTTACCTGATGGAACTTTGGTGAAGCTTAATGCATCCAGCAAGCTGGAATTTCCAGCTACTTTTTCAGATACGCTTAGAGAAGTCAAACTGATTGGTCAGGGATTTTTTGAAGTTACCAGAAATGAAGAAGCTCCTTTTATTGTGAAAACCGAAAATTTGAATGTCCAAGTTTTAGGGACTTCATTCGACATATTGAGCTACCCAAATTCGGATCGGTTTGAAGTGGCAGTGGCCTCAGGTCGTGTAGAAGTTGGCTCACGCCAGGGTTATTTGGAAATCTTAACCAAACATGAGATGACAAAACTCAATCCTACAACAGGTAAGCTTACGAAGTCGACTTTTGATCCTTCCTTCCAAATAGGATGGAAAGATGGTATTCTCTCCTTTAATGATCTCTCCTTTGATAAAGTATTTGACCAGCTTGAAATCTGGTATGGTGTGGATATCCAAGTCTCTGATGGGATTGATCTTCGAAAAAAATATACTGGTAAATATGATAATGAAAATCTGGAAAATGTACTTATCGGAATGTCCTCTATTCAGGGATTTAGCTTTGAGATAAAAGGAAAAAGAGTAAAAATATTTAGCTAAATAAATTTTATAAAACCCAAAATCTAATCATTTAAACACTAACCCATTAATTATGAAAAAACACCTATACCTTAGTTTTAAGAATGTAGGGATATTTATGATGGCTTTTCTGATAAGCTGTGGTAATATTCTTGCTCAACAATATGCCTATGTTGGTCTCGACCGACAGCAAGAATTAGGAAATGTAAAGGTTTCCATGAGAATGAAGGATGCTAGCATCGTGGAAGTTTTGAAGGAAATAGAATCTACCACTGTATTCCATATCGCATTCATGGAAGAGCAGCTTTCTAAGGAAAGAAATGTTTCGATTTCAGCCAATAAGAAATCACTTTTAAAAGTTCTGGAAGAGCTTTCAAGGGATTATAATCTGAAGTTTACCCAAGTAAATAATACCATTCATGTTGCTCCCAAGCAGATGCATGATTCATACGTGGATAAAGTAGAGCGCGATGTTTCAGGAATTGTACTTGATGAGGGTGGAATGCCTATTCCTGGTGTCAATGTTATTGTAAAGGGGACTAAGAGGGTTACGGTAACTGATATAGATGGGCTATTTTCCTTTAATAATATCTCGGAAAAATCAGTGCTGGTTTTTTCTTTCATAGGATTTGAGCAAAAAGAAATAAGTATTGAAGGTAAGGAAAATCTTCAAGTGACCTTATTTGAGGATATGTCTGATTTACAGGAAGTCGTGGTAGTTGGTTATGGTACACAGAAAAAAGCAAACCTTACCGGGGCAGTTTCGACAGTGGACTCAAAAGCGTTAGAAGACAGGCCTGTATCCAATGTGGCCACAGCTTTGCAAGGAACTACTCCAGGTCTTAATATTACCAGGACTGGAGGACAGCCAGGTAATCAAAATATAGGGATTCAGGTGAGAGGAGTAACTTCTGCGAATGGTTCCGTTAACCCTCTTTTGATGGTTGATGGTGTTCCTGCTCCGCTTTTTACCCTTCAGACTATCAATCCTAATGATATCGAATCGGTAACGGTATTAAAGGATGCTGCCGCCGCAGCCATCTATGGTGCTCAAGCTGCTGGTGGGGTGATTTTATTAAAGACAAAGTCCGGAAAGAATGGCAAGACCATTTTTGAATATTCAAACCAAATAGGGACCGAGTGGGCGCTGAATGTACCAGAAAGACTCACTCTTTTAGACGAAGCGCTTTATTCCAACCTTGCCAGAGCAAATGCTGGGGTTGGACCGGAATACAATGATCAAGCATTACAATACATTAGAGATGGTGTTGAATTTGTACCTAGCGAAACTAACTCTGATAGATGGGTAACATATAACCAACAAAGTATCAGAGATCAGGTTTTGAGAAAAACCACTCCTATGCAAACGCATAACCTTAGCGCAAGGGGAGGAACAGAAAAGTTGGACTATTTGGTCTCTTTGGGATATTACAATAAACAGGGTGTTTTCAAGCTTGGACCAGATAGTTTTGAACGATATAACGCGAGGTTCAATCTTGGAGCGCAATTGACCAAGCATTTATCACTGGATTCCAGAATCTCCTATGCGAATCATAGTACGGAGGCTCCTTCCACGGGTGCCAGTGGCTATGGTTTGTTACAGCAAGTGTATCAAGCGAGACAACGATTCCCAATCTTTATGCCTGATGGGCGTCTATTTGGCGGGGCAGGTACCTCAGGGAATAATACATATGCGATTCTTTCCCAAGGAGGATATGACAATACTGGCAGAAATGATTTTGACGGGGTATTTACAGCTACGCTTAAAGACGTTGTGAAAGGTTTAACTCTAAGGTCTATATATGGTCGACAATATAGAAGAGCTGATCGGGAAAGATTTGCAAGAACCGTTCAGCTTTGGGATAGGGGTGGTGATAGTCCTGCTTACATCTTAAACAATCCTAACGCATATGAGCTGACTAAGGACAATACGATTAATACCAGTTTTCAGTTTTTGATCGATTATGATTTGACTTTAGCGGAAAAGCATCAATTTCATGCCTTGGCCGGGTATCAATGGGAAGATTACAGGTGGACGCGGCTGTATTCAAGAGCAAATAGCTTGATCAGTAATGATTTGCCTTCATTAAATCTTGGGGATGACAATACTAAAGTAACTAACGAAAGTATCAATACTTATGCGAACCAATCTGTTTTTGGAAGGGTAAACTATAGTTATGACGAACGTTTCCTTTTTGAAGGAACCATTAGAATGGATGAAAGTTCTCGATTGGCCCCGGATTTAAGGACCAAGGTTTTTCCTGCAGCATCTGTAGGTTGGAACATGCATAGAGAGGAGTTTTTTGGAAATATCCTGCCATTTTTCTCAGAGTTTAAATTAAGAGGTTCTTGGGGACAACTCGGGAGCGCATTAGGGGGAAACATCATAGGCTATTATGATTATTTAAGTCTTTTGGCTAGAGGTTCAAATTTAGTAATGGGAGCCGATGAAACTAGGACCACTTATTTCTATGAAAGTAGTGTACCTTCATCCAGTTTGAGTTGGGAAACGATTGAGACATGGAATGGAGGTTTGGATTTGGGGTTAATAGAGAACAAACTTCAAATGAGTTTTGATTATTATGTGAAGCAAAACAAAAATATGTTGACCCCGCTTCAACTACCGGCTACTTTCGGTGTAGGTACCCCGATGATTAATAATGGTGTATTGAAATCATGGGGATGGGAGCTAGAAGTGAAGTATAGAGATCGAGTGAGTGAAGATTTTAGTTATAATGTTGGCTTTAACCTCAGTGATAACCAAAATGAGCTGATAGAATATGCAGGTAGAAATGTGGTTAGTGCCGGGAATAATGGGATTGTTGAAGGTTACCCACTTAACACAATATGGGGCTATGCAACGGCTCCTGGTTATTTCAGTTCACAGGATCAAGTAGATGCCGCTCCTTTTCAGGATAACAGAACAGGTCCTGGTGATTTACAATACATCAATCAAGATGGCAATGATCGGATCACTGTAGGGAACGGCACAACAGACGACCCTGGAGATTTAGTCCTTTTGGGAACCAACCAACAACGTATGCTTTTTGGCTTGAATGCTTCAGCGCAGTGGAAGAATTTTGATTTGTCTATATTCTTTCAAGGAGTAGGAAAGAGAAACTTCATGCCTACTCGGGATATGATTATGCCATTGAGCCAATCATGGTTTATGCCCATGAAACATCACCAAGATTATTGGACGGAAGAAAATCCTGATGCTGCTTTTCCAAGGCCTTATTTGAATGGTCATCATAATTATGTTCCATCGGACCGATGGGTGCTTGACGGAAGCTATATCAGGTTGAAGAACTTTCAGTTAGGATACTCACTTCCCGTTGAATTGATCAATAAAATCAATGTAAATAGAGCAAGGATCTTTATTACAGGCCAAGATGTATTGACATTTACTAAAATGGGAGTATTCAATGGTGTATTTGATCCTGAGAATTCCAACAATGTGCGTGCCGACTATCCCTTCTTTGGTACAGTGGCTATGGGGATAAATCTTTCTTTTTAATTGATGGCTTTAATTAAATCCAAAAAATCATGAAATATCAAAATAAAAATATTTTAGCAGGTCTACTGGCGTTGATTATTAGTTTCAGTAGCTGTGATGTGGACCGATTTCCGGAAACGGCTTTGAGTGATCCCTCCTTTTGGAGAAATGAAAATGACCTGCAGTTAGCGGCAAATTATTTATATACCTTCTTGCCTACTTTGCCAGTTACAACGGATGTATGGTCAGATGATGCCTTTGGAACTGCTCCCAATTCAATAAGCGATGGGACAAGGATTGCTCCTGCGACCGATGGAAATTATAATACTCCTTACAGGCTTATTCGTGCAGCTAATAACATCATAGAAAAAGCACCCCGGTCTTTGGAGAATGGTTTAGCGCCAGAGATAGTTGACCGTTATGTTTCCGAAGCCAAATTCTTTAGGGCTTGGGGATATTTTAATTTGGTAAAACGATACGGCGATGTGCCTTTGATTCTAGCGTCTTTGTCAGAAGATGATGAAAGATTGTTTGCTCCCGCAAATGACAGGGAGGAAGTATTAGAAGCTGTATACGCTGATTTAGATGCTGCTGCTTCATTTTTGCCTGCTCCATCTGAAATGAGTGGAGATGAATTTGGTAGAATATCGAGTACTGCTGCTTTGGGTTTTAAGTCCAGAGTAGCGCTATTCGAAGGGACAAGAGCAAAATACCATGGCTATGGAGACCCTCAGAAGCACTTGTCTTTGGCCTCGGAGGCAGCTGAAGCTTGTATAGAATCAGGAGAACACGGATTATTTGGTGATTATTTTGATCTGTATCAATATGAAGGAGAAGGGCCGGATAATCCTGAGAATATATTGGTGAAACAATATGGTGTAAGTGTTACTGAATCAATTTTGAGCCATGTGACACAGCGTAATTTAGAAACGGGTGCAGCTAACCCTACCAAAGCCTTGGCTGATGCCTATTTGATGAGTGATGGTTTGCCAATAGAGAAATCCCCATTATATGATGAGCCTGAAAGTATCATGGATGTTTTTGAGAATAGGGATCCAAGAATGCTGGCGACATTTTATAAGGAAGGAGATGAATATACTGGTACTATGCCTGTATTTAATGTGCCTAGTTTATCATTCCAGCGTACCGGTTTTGCCAACCGTAGGTATGCTAATTTAACTGATTGGCAAAATTCAAGATCCTATATTGATTATACTATCATTAGGTATGCAGAGGTATTGCTGAATTTTGCAGAAGCCACATATGAAATCAATGGTTCCATCTCTGATCAAGAACTTAACAGCAGTATCAACTTATTGCGAAACAGAGCAGGCGTAGCTCCACTCAGTAACGCATTTGCTTCAGCCAATAGCTTAGATTTGCTGGAAGAAATCAGAAGAGAAAGACGCGTTGAATTGGCCTTGGAAGGGTATCGTTATTGGGACCTTATCCGATGGAAAACTGCAGAGGACGTGCTTCCTCAAGCGATATTAGGGAATTACTATTTTGAAGATGAGTTTGGTACAGATGTAACCCCTAATGTCAATGAGGATAACATCATAGTCCTTCAGACTGAAGAGAATAGGTCTTTTGATCCTGATCGTGATTATCTATGGCCACTGCCCATTAATGAATTAGGTTTGAATCCTGCTTTAGAGCAAAATCCTAATTGGTGATTCTTTTTTTGGGATCTTGGTAAATACAAGATCCCTTTTTTTATCTCTTAACCCTAAGTGACATGCCATTAAAAAAAATCACCCTTCTAATAATTACTGTTATTTGGGTGCAATGGGGAGCTACTGCACAAACTGAATTTGAAATCATCATGGGCAGAATTTATGATGGATTTCAAAGTTCCCCTAGTACAAGCACATTGGATAGTCAGGTGGCTTCATTGCAGGCAAGTGTTAATGCTGATGGAAGTTGGCCTGATGTTGTTTATGATGATCATTCTCAAACTGATTGGTCTCCAGGGAATCACATCAGGAGGATAAGCACCTTTGCCAAAGCATATTCCAGAGCAGAGAGTGACTATTACGGAGATGCTTCTCTGAAGCAGGATATTGAGAATGCCATGAACTATTGGCTTTCATTGAATCCGGCGCCCTATAGTTCCAATTGGTTTTTTGTCAGTATCAGCATTCCAAAAGATATAGGTAATACGCTCATTGCTTTAAGGAATGCTCCGGTTGGAATAGACAGTTTGCTAGAGGCTCAAATGCTTGATTGGATGGTCAAGGGAGTATCGATGACAGTGTCTCCAGGCAAGGATGGTTCTAATTTGACAGATATTGGACAGCATTATATTATGCGAGCATGTCTTACAGAAGATAGTGCTCTGCTTCAGCATGCTGTTTCAGAAACTGGAAATTCTATAAAAATCAGCACTGGAGAAGGTATCAAGCAAGACCATTCTTATATGGCTCATGGACCTCAGCTTTATACTTATGCCTATGGTCGTGAATATGTTTCGGGAATTAGGAATATAGCCGTTAACATCACCGGAACTTCATATGCTTATCCAGCTTCTAAGGTTGCCATCTTTTCTGATTTTGTTAGAAATGGATTCATCAAAGCTTCCAGAGGAATTTATACTGATTTTAATGTTTTTGGTAGGAGTATCACTCGTCCAGGAGTTGGTAGAGCTGATGTTAACTTGATAGAACAGGTTAGGGATTTTGATTTGCCTCAATACAATGCTTCTTATGATACAGTAATTAGTAGGATGAGGCAACAGGAAGGTCCAGATTATGGTGTCTCACCGGAACATATTCATTACTGGAAAACAGATTATACCGTACATCACCGTCCAGGTTTTATGGTAGGTTTGCGGAATGTTTCCACCAGAACCGTGAAATCAGAAATGGGAAATGGTGAAAATATAAAAGGTTATTATCTCACGGATGGAGCTACTTATATTGCCACAGAAGGTGATGAATATTTTGGGATATATCCTGTTTGGGACTGGAATAAAATTCCAGGAACCACTGTGCCTGCTATTACAACCTTTCCACTTAGAGCCTCCTGGGGAGCCAATCCCGGGAAATCCAGCTTTGTTGGAGGTATTTCTGCTGGGGCTTATGGGACGAGTGTTTATGATATGAATGATTATGGCACGACAGCTAAAAAAGCTTGGTTTTTCTTTGATGATGAGGTGGTCTGTCTTGGGACAAATATCAGTTCTACAGCTCAGGAAACTATCAACACTACAGTAAACCAGACGTTGCTTGATGGTAACGTAATGGTTTCAAATGGGGGTGCCGGTTTTATATTAAGTGAAGGTAATCATGATTTTTCCAATAACCTGGATTGGGCTTGGCATGATAATGTGGGCTATGTGTTTCCAAATAGTGGCAATCTCTATCTGAGCAATCAACCACAAACGGGAAGTTGGAACAGCATTAATCAAAATCAATCCTCAGAAACAGTGAATGAGGAGGTGTTCAAGCTTTGGTTTGACCATGGTGCGGAGCCTTCTGATGTTGAATATACTTATGTTCTATTGCCAGGGAAAACAGCCAGTGAAACCGAAAATTATGATCTGGACAATTTAGAATTTATTTCCAATAATGATTCTGCCCAAGTGGTAAAGCATATCGCTTTGGATATGGTACAAGCTGTATTTTATCAAGCTGGAGCATATCAATTTGGAGATTTTAAAATCAATGTTAGCAAACCATCGGTGATTTTATTGAAAAATGTTAGCAGTTCGTCAATTGATGTCTATGCTGCAGATCCAAGTCAGGGCTTTACGGGTACTTTTCGGGTAGGTATAGAGACTCCATCATTAGGAAACATGAAAATGATTGATTTGGCTTTCCCTGAAGGAGAGAATGCAGGAAGCACTATCGAAGGAGTTGTTGATTTAAATGCACCAGATTTTGAAGAATTAATAGAGCCCGTTGTATTGGTTGCGATAGAGGATGCTTATGTAAGGGACGGGAATTACGCAGATACCAACTTTCACTCAGGCAATTTGGTGGTAAAAAAGGATGGTGTTGGATATGCTCGAGAGAGTTACATTAAGTTTAATCTGGCAAGCCTTCCCACTCAATTGGACAGTGTGCACCTCAAGCTTTGGCTAAATAATGCCAATACAACAATTACTAATACAAGCTGGGAATTTTATAAGGTAATTGATGATAGCTGGCAGGAAAAAGAAATCACTTGGAATTCAAAACCAGATGTGAATAGTTTATTGGGAGAGGTGAATGGGGTTTCGGCAGGAAGATTTATAGAATTGGATGTGACGGCCGCAGTTTTAGAGCAGTTGCAGTCGGATGGAGTGTTTTCACTGAAAATCATCAGTACCTATCAAGGCAGTACAACAGATGCCCAGTTTGCATCTAGGGAAAATACCACTATGGAGTATCGTCCAAGTCTGATGATTTATAAAAAAGCGATCATTGAAGGTGAAAGTGGTAGTACAGCAGCCTTAGGAGATGCTTTCGTTCAAGAGACGGATGGTAGCGGTGATGCAAGTAATAAAAACTATGGTGCAGCTGGTTTTTTAGCGGTTCAAAAAGGAGGTTATGAAAGAGAAGCATTTTTGAAATTCTCAATGGCAGATATTGAAGGAGAGGTGCTTGAAGCGAAATTAAATCTATACAGTTTGTCAGCAGCCAGTGGGACAAGTTGGGAGTTGTACAGCTTGGAAGATCATTCTTGGCAAGAGGGGGCTGGTAATTGGCAGGGAAATGGGACATTCGGACTGACATGGAATAATGCTCCCAATGCCAATGGACCACTAGTGACTGTGCCTGGAAGTTCTCAATCTGGATATGTTAGTTTTGATATTTCAGGATTTATTCAGCAATTAGATCCCAATCAAGATACTGTATCATTTAAATTGGTTTCCACCATCCCAGGAGTATATACCGCTTTTTCTTCCAAAGAAAGTAATGATGTAGGACAGCATCCAGTCTTAGAGTATATTCTTGAGCCTGAAGAAGCATCTAGTCCAAATGGAATTGGTGAAAATCCTCGGGAAAAAGCGATCAAAAACAAGGTGTTGCTTTTCCCAAACCCAATTGAGGGAATGGGGACTGTTCATTCAGAAAAGATGATCAGGTCAATCATGATAAGGGATAAGAGCGGAAAAGTAGTGATGCAGAAGGAGCAGTTGAATGACTACTCTTTTGAGGTGGATTTAACGGGAGTTAAGAATGGGATGTATTATATTATTATCCAGGGAGACGACTTTGTGGAGGTAAAAAAAGCCGTCAAAAGGCATTAATTTTAATAGGATTTCGGGGCTTTTTTCTCTTAGGAAACAGCCCTGAAATTTTGGAAAAGTAAGGTAATTATGATAAAACGCATTTTTGTAATTCAGAAATTAACACAAACATATCTGATAGCAGCATTACTCATGATGCCATTTTTGGTAGTCGCTCAGGAGAAACGGGATTTATTGCAAAAAGATCTTAAACAGGCAGACATTGACGCTTGGGTTGGTGTTCCTGAGAAAATTTTCCCTGATAAAGCCTCTTTAAAGAATAGCTTTGAAGTACTGCCTGAAGATGTTCTGTGTAAGATCCAAGTGGATGCTCGAAAGGCCATGGAATATGAATGGCCAAGTATACCTGTTTCTGCTTATTTGGATTTTGTAAGAAATGGAGATAGAACCAGGATGCAATCCTTTCAGAATAGTAGGATCTCAGCTTTGAAAAGCTTGGTTTTGGCTGAGCTTTCAGAACAAGAAGGGAATTATCTGGATCCCATAGCTGATGGTGTTTGGGCAATTTGTGAGCAATCTACTTGGGTGCTTTCTGCTCACCTTAACGCTCAGAAAGATAGGTCTGGTGTTCCTGATGTCTCAGAACCTGTTATTGACCTAGGAGCAGGGGAGGTGGCCAATTTGCTGGCATGGATCCATTTTTATTTTAGAAGCGAATTAGAAAATATATCTCCGCTACTGGTACAACGAATAGAAACCGAGCTTGATGAAAGGATCATATCTCCTTATCTAGCCAGAAATGATTTTTGGTGGATGGGATTTGACGGATCCTTTGTGAATAATTGGAATCCTTGGTGTAACTATAATGTCTTATTGACAACCTTTCTGGTTGTGGATGATCAAAGGGTTAAGCAGGAAGTATATAAGAAGAGCATTCGGTCAGTGGATCAGTTTATTAACTATTATAAGTCAGATGGTGCCTGTGAGGAGGGACCCGCTTATTGGGATCATGCTGCAGGGAAAATGCTGGAATACCTTGAGTTAATCCAAAAAATATCTAATAATGAAATATATCTTGGAGATCATCAATTGATACAAAAAATGGGTAATTATATCCGTAAAACACATATTCAAGATGAATATTTCGTGAATTTTGCAGATGCTTCAGCCAGCTTGAAAGCCCATCCAGGTATTATCTACAGATATGGTAAATATATTTCGGATGACTACCTAAAAGGGTTTGCCGCTGACATTGCTCTAAAGGGTAGTTTCTCAGTCTCTCCTTTTAGTGGAAGTATGGATAGAATGTTACATAACTTGTGTCAATATGAAGAGCTTTTGGCCCAAACTCCGTATGCAGGTCAAGAATCCTCTTTTTTATATCCAGAAACTGAAATTATTGGGGGAAGGTCTACCGGAGGTTTCTTTTTTGCGGCAAAAGGGGGGCATAATAATGAGAGTCATAATCACAATGATGTAGGGTCTTTCATTCTTTATTTTGATGGGAGACCTGTTTTGATTGACATAGGTGTGGAGATATATTCTGCAAAAACCTTTAGTGGTAATAGGTATGAGATATGGACCATGCAGTCAGACTTTCATAATCTTCCCAAAATCAATGGGTTTTCCCAAAAGGCAGGAAAGATATACAAGGGAGATAATGTTGACTTTGATATCAGTGGGAGGAAGCTGAAATTTAACTTAGATATCAGTAAGGCTTATCCCACAGAAGCCAAATGTGAATTTTGGAATAGAAGCTATGAATTTGATAGGAAGAGTGCAAAATTGGAGATACGAGAACAGTTTGAACTAAAAGAGTTTGAGGCAAGGAGCGAATTGCACTTTATGTGCTTTGAAAAACCAGTACTGGTGACAGGTGGAGTAGTTAAAATTGGAGAGAAAGACGGAAAGTCTGTTCTTTTGAAATACCCGAGCAACGATTTATCCTTTGAAGTAGAGGAATGGGAGATGGAGGATTCGCGCCTTCAGAAAGCATGGACAAAAAAAGAAGTTTTTAGATTGGTTTTAAAGCAAGAAGAGGAAAAAATAAGGGATGAGTGGCAAATTTTAGTGGTGATTGAATAAAAAAATAACCTAATTTTGGCCTAGGTCAGAAGTGCAAAAAAATATAAGTAAAGTATAGTAAATGCATAAAAGGTAGGGAATGCATTATTGATTAGCTAGAGCAAGTTAAATTTCTAATAATTTAGTTTCGAAAGATAATCCATTATGATGCTAGGTAAATCGAAATAAAATGTTTCCGTAATGTTTTATTTAGAATAAATAATTTATAAGTTTAGGGCTCCTGTACAAAATGAGAGCCCTACTAAACTATACTGATCTTGAGTTGATTACCCTGTTAAGGCAAGGTGAATTAACGGCTTTTGATGAGCTGTATTACCGCTATGTGCCAAAAGTTTTGGGTTTTGCGAAAACCTTTATTTTGGATAAAGACGAAGCGGAAGAAGCAGTCCAAGAAGTCTTTATTAAAATTTGGGAAAAAAGAGATACGTTAAAAAGTGAGTTGAATTTTAAAAGTTATCTCTTTGTAGCGGTAAAAAACCAAGTTTATAATAAACTCAGAAATGCCAAAAAATTTGTTCGGGTTGAAGATCTGGAGATAGATGTGGCTTCTACTGAGATGCATGTCGATGATGAATTGGCTTATCATGAATTAGAACAGGCAACTTTTGGTTTGTTGGATCAATTGCCTCAAATTCAGAAGAAGGTCTTTACATTAAACAAGTTGGAAGGCTTGAGCCATAAAGAAATAGCGGCTATGTTGAATATTTCCGTTAGGACGGTGGAACATCATGTGTACCTAGCGAGTAAACAATTACGGGCCAGTATTTTGCAACATGCTTCCATCGTCAGTGTTTTTGTGGTTTTTATGTTGAATAGCTAAGAAATCGTTTCATTCCCCGCCCCAAAAAAAATAGTACTATTCATCATTTTTGTGCGTATTTGCTGATAACTGAGCAAGGTCATGAAAGCACAGCGTCTCATTCAATCAAAATTCCATTTGCAAGTTAAAAGTGAACTAATAGTGCCTGTCCGAATTATCAGGATAAAAAAGATGAACACGGATTTGCAATGGTTGGATAATCATATTTTTAGTTCACTTGTGTTTGGGTAAAATGAAATATTGTAAAGAAAGCTTAGTGCTACCAAAGTAATCTTGTCTTCTCGACTTTTTCGTTTGATCCATGATTTTTAATTAATGATATAACTTCGTTTGAAAAGGGAATATGTATATCCACAATTCTACCAGTAAAGATTAAAAGCGAGTAGAAACTACCCTTTTGATTTAAGTATCAAGGGCTTCGGTCTTCAGGCATCAGTTCTACCTAGCCGTTAGGCAGGCTTCCGACCACTTGAGCAAAGGATGTATGGTTACTGGCATCAAAGCGGATAATCAGAAAAGGGAATGTAGTTCCCGGTACCTAAGCATGTTGTTTACATAAAAAAGTTAAAAATTATAAAAATATTTTATCGAAATTAAAATCTGTTATTTTCATTTTTTTAAGGTTTAAATTCTGTCATTGTGCATTTATATACTTGTTTTTAATCAATTGTTTTATTTTTGTGGAATTCAACTTTTTGGTGTTAATAAAAAATTAAAGTTTCATTAAGTAGTTCGCCCTTCCCAAGTGTATTACCCCCAGAAGACCACATAAAACGAAAGTGAATAAAGATAAACTCATAAGATTTTTAAACAACAAAGCTTCAGTAGGAGAAAAGCAGGAAGTGAGCCAATGGCTGGAAAAGCCTAAAGCTCAGCAAAAGCTGGATGCCTTAATGGAGAAAACTTGGGAGGAATCGGAAATCTCCGATAGTAAAGAGGATAAAGAGAGAATTTTAGACAATATCCATAAAAAGATTAGAAAGGAGAATGAGAGGCCATTGCAAAATAAAGGAAAGAAGCTATGGTGGCCTTCCCTAAAGATAGCAGCTTCCGTGTTGCTGATAGGGCTTATTACTTTTGCAGTATATCGTCAGGTCTATCACTTGGATGTGCCTGAAGTGAAAGAAGAGCTGATAGTCTACACCAGAGAGGCTAAAAGTGGTCAAAAACTTAAACTGAGATTACCAGATCAAACCTTTGTTATTCTAAATGCCAATTCATCATTGAGTTATTCCTCTGAGTTTGGTAAAGAGATTAGAGAAGTAAGCCTTAAAGGAGAAGCTTTTTTTGAAGTGGCATCTGATAAGGAGCATCCTTTCAAAGTAAGGACAGAGAACTTAGTGACCACAGCTTTAGGTACTGCATTTAATACTTCCTCAAGGGATGGTGATGTCAAAGTGGCTTTGACGGAAGGAAAAGTGAAGGTGGAGCAGTTGGGGCCGTCCAATGGGGATAATGAGGTTTTACTTGTTCCTGGTCAAATGGCCAGCTTTACTTCTGAAGAAAATTATATGCTTCAGGTGGAGACTTTTGAGCCTTTGAAAGTGACGGCCTGGAAAGAGGGAAGGATTAGGTTTCAAAGCAAAAAGCTAAAGGATGTAATCGAAAATTTGGAGCAATGGTATTCAATAGATATTGAGTTGGGTAAGGGCGTGAAAGCCAGTAGGAAAGTTTCAGGCTTGTTTGATAACGAGAGCTTGGAAAACATCCTTAATGGATTGTCTTTTTCCTTAGGTATCAAATACGAAATAAAAGAAAATAAAGTAATCATTAACACATAATAATTGCCTATGATACAAAAAACAGGACAGTCATCCATCGCCAAATAGATTGACTGCCCTGAGAGTTTCAAGTGACTAACCTTAAAACATTTAACTAAATTATGAAAAGAAAATTACTAGACCTAATAATAATGGTGTCTAAAAATCTGCTATACGGCATAATTATACAATGCTTATTTCTTTCGACTTTGATGGCGAAGGAGGGGAATGCACAGATAAAGCCACTTGATAAGGCTTTTGTGAAAGTTGAAAAGCGCGACTGGACCGTGAAGGCACTATTTGAAGAGATGGAACGCAAAACGGATTACGTTTTTGTTTATCCTGACGATGTAGTTGATAATAAACCCATGGTGAGTATTGGTAATGAAGAACTTTCAGTAGAGATGGTTCTTACAGAAATCGCCAAAACCACCGGACTAAAATTTAAGCAAGTCAATAACAGCGTTTATGTTGGAAGACAACGTGATATTATTAAAGCTGTTGAAGCTAATATCGTGGCAGTAGAAGTAAGCGGTGTTATAACTGATAAAGATGGCAACCCACTTCCGGGAGTTGCTATTGTAGAAAAAGGTACTACTAATGGTACTGTGACAGATTTGGATGGACAATATTCCATTAATGTTCAAGAAGGTGGTGAACTTGTCTTTTCCTTTGTTGGGTTCAAGACGAGGACAGTTCAAGTTGGAAGTAATAGCCAAATTAATATTATACTTGAAGAAGATTTAGGTGATCTGGACGAAGTGGTTGTGGTAGGTTATGGTACCCAAAAGAAGAGTACCCTTACTGGTTCCGTGACGGATTTGAAAGCGGATAAACTTGCGAAAAATCCAACAACCAACGTTAAAGGACTTTTAGTAGGGCAAGTTCCAGGTCTAGTTACAAACCAAAACCCTGGGCTTCCAGGTGCGGATAATGTCAGCATCAGCATTAGAGGATTTGGTGCTCCTTTGGTTATTGTAGATGGAGTAGAATCTTACTTGGATCGTCTTGATCCAAATGATATAGAAAGTATTTCGGTCTTGAAGGATGCCTCTGCAGCGATTTATGGCGCGCGTGCAGGTAATGGCGTTATTTTGGTAACTACAAAAAGAGGTACTTCAGGAAAACCTAAGATTTCATATCACGGGTACTTTGCAACTCAGAAAAGATTAACTTTTCCTGAGCAGGTTGATGCTGGAAGCTTTATCAAATTAGGAAGAGATGCTGTTTTCAATACACAATTTGATCCCGCAAATCCTGACGCAGATATTTCCTATGGAACATTGTTTACTGAAGAAAATCTAGAAAAATATACAGCTCCTGGTGCACCAAGCTATGATTGGGCAAACGCAACTGTGAAAAAAGGAGGTTCTCCTTTGCAGAATCATAATTTAAGCCTTAGGGGTGGAAGTGAAGATGTGAAGTATTATTTCAGTATAGGTATGCAAGACCAATCTGGTATCTTCAATGGAGATTATGACTATAGTAAATTTTCCATCACCAGTAATACTGATATCAAGCTTTCAGAAGGATTGGACCTTAAGTTGAATGTAAGCCACATTAATGAGCAGCAGGATTATGCTGCATCTGCTATTGGCGATATATGGAATGATTTAAGGACAGCTCAGCCTATTTATCCGACTTCTTTACCTGATCCAACTAAAAATCCATATTCTGGATTTAATGCTCGTTCTCCGGTAACTAGAATTCAAAAAGATGTCGTTGGCTATGAGAATACCAATAAAAAGACAACCGCTGGTGCCGTTGAGCTAAGCTATAATTTGCCTTTCTTTAAAGACTTGACATTAGGAGCTAGAACGAATTTTAGGTTCAGAACTGGTGTAAGAGAAGAATTGACCAAGTTTTATCAAGTTTATTCCTACAATCCTGACGATATCACAGATACTTATGATGGGTATCAACTTGAAGGTTCAGCAGGCATTAATTCGTATACTAAGGAAATATTCGGGCCTAGCGATCCAAGAAGTAGATTTCTTTATAGAGGGTATGCAAGATATGATAAAGACATATCTAAGCATAATATCTCGTTTTTGGCTTTTGGAGAAAGAGAGGACAATGTATATAATAGATTGCAAGTTACTAGAAGAGATTTACTCTCTCCTGATATCCCTGAAGTGAGCGGGGCCAATGAATTGACCACAACAGCAGGTACAGGACGTGATGTGGAATACACCCGTATTAGTTTTGCAGGAAGATTGAATTATTCCTTTGATGAAAAATACCTTTTTGAAGCAACCTTGAGAGCAGATGCCAGCTCTAAGTTTGGACCTAAAGTAAGATGGGGTTACTTCCCGTCTGTTTCTGCAGGGTGGAATATTGCTAGGGAAGACTTTATGAAAAATGCAGAGGTGTTTGATCAATTGAAGTTGAGACTTTCCTATAGTCAGACTGGAGTTGATAATAATTTAGGAAACACTTCTTTTGAGTATTTATCTGGTTTTGAGGAAAGAACAGGTAATATTTATCTTCTTGATGGACAGCAAGTGCCTCAAATCCAAACGAGTGGTTTACCAAATGCGTTGGTTACTTGGGAAGAAACAACATTGTATAATGCGGGGGTTGACTATACTTTATTTGGTGGACGTGTATTTGGTAGCTTTGATGGGTTTTACAGATATCGTGATGGTCTCCTAAGGCTACCTTTGGAGTCATTACCGGGTACTTTTGGAGCAGCTCTTCCTCAGGTTAATCTTGATGCAAGAAGTAATAGAGGTTTTGACGCGTCTTTAGGTGTGAAAGGTGCAGTTGGAGATTTCCAATATAATGTAGTGGCAGGTGTTGGATATACTAGAGAGAAATATGAAAAGTACCAAGAAGATATCAACGAGACAGATCCTGTACAGGTTAAATTTAATAAAAGAACAGGTCGATGGGTAAACCAAGTGTTTGGGTATAAATCTGATGGACTTTTTAACTCTCAAGCAGAAGTTGATGAATATTTGGATACTTATACTTTTGAAGATATCAATGGAACACCAAAACCTGGTGACATTCGATATGTTGATATCACAGGTGATGGAGTGATCAATAGAGAAGATAGGTATGAAATTGGATATGGGAATGATCCTCAATTGACTTATAGTCTAAGCCCAAGCTTTACCTATAAGAATTTCAATTTATCCATGCTATGGCAAGGAGGATCTCAATTTAATGTGTTTATAAGTGGAGCGTATAGAGGACCATTCAATAATGAGCAGGTTCCATTGAAATTGCATGAAGAGTATTCTTGGACCCAAGATCCTGCGAATCCTGGAGTAGGATCCAATCCAAATGCTCAATTGCCTGCATTTAATAGAGATGGTACAAGAACATGGAATGATCTTCAGTCAGATTTCTGGATGAAGGATGGTACTTATATGAGATTGAAAACGGCTACATTGTCCTATAGCTTGAGTAAGGAAGTTCTGTCTAGAATAGGTTTGGATAGAGTCACTGTTTATGTGTCAGGCGACAATATAGTTTCTTTCAATAAATTGGGGATTTTCAAGGGGAATCTTGACCCTGAAGAAGCTTCGCAACCAAATGCCTTCAATTTGCCTTTGTTAAGGACGATGTCTTTTGGTGTTCAAGTAGCATTGTAATTTAAAGTAGACAGCAATGAAAAACATAAGAAATATATTATTACCACTTTGTATCTTCATGCTATTTTCATGTGAAGATGAGTTGACTAAGGTTCCGGATTTTATTTCGGAGGATAATGTGTTTGAATCAGAACCTTTGACTGAAGCCTATTTGGCTAATGTTTATCAGGATATAAGATTCTTTAATTGGGGAGGACAAGCTGGATTAAATATAGGTATGATACCTGCGATTGGCGGCGAACATATTTGTTTTGCTGATTGGCAAGACCCTAATACCACCTACCAAAGGACATATTCAGCAGCAGCTGGTGATGGACCAGTTGGATATTATCCATGGAACAATATTAGAGATGTAAATTACATGATTGAAAATATTGTAGAAAGCACTTCATTTAACCAGGATTATATCAATGCCAAAGCAGCTGAAGCTAAGTATCTAAGAGCTTATATGTATTTTGAAATGGTAAAACGTTATGGTGGAGTACCTTTGATTACCAAAGTTCAAGATGTGAATGACCCTGAGGAGGAACTTTATCCTAGCAGAAATACGGAGCAAGAAGTGTATGATTTCATTATTTCTGAACTGGATTCAGCAATTCCATATTTGAGTGCTGAGCCTATTGGGGGGCAAGGTCGTGCTGACAAATGGGCAGCATTGTCTCTTCAAAGCCGAGCAGCATTATATGCAGCAAGTATAGCCAATTTTGGACAGGTTCAAATTGAAGGAGTTGTTGGAATTCCTAATTCCTTAGCTCAGAGCTATTACCAAAAGAGTTATGACGCTTCTAAGGAAATCATTGAATCTGGAAATTTTGTCCTCTATAATGAGTACAGTGATAAGGTAGAGAATTATATCAACTTGTTTATAGATGATAATAATAGTGAGGTGATTTTTGCTCAGGTGTTTGAGCCAATTATCAAGGGGACAAGTTTCGATAACCTTGCTTTTCCTGCAGAATTTAGAGCGGGTTGGGGCTGCAATTTCCCAGTATTGTATGATATGGTTGAGTTGTTTGATTTCCAAGACGGAACCTTAGGAACGTCAATTAGTAGAGATGAATTTAACGCCAATAACAAGTGGGATATAGATGAATTCTTTGGAAACAGAGATCCTCGTTTTAGGGCATCTGTATTCTATCCGGAAACAACCTTTAAAGGAGGTTTGATTTATTTCCATAGTAGCACCCTTTATACCAACGGCCAAGGCCAAAAGGTAGAAGTTAGTTCAGGTAATCTTGACAGAAATGGCGAGGTTTGGCCTGCTTCTGCACATGCCAGAAACGTAAGAAATACAGCTTTACTCAGAAGAAAAAATGTAAACGAGAACCTCGACCTGCCTATTAGCGGTGATTCAGGACAGGATTTTGCGATTTTCAGATTAGGAGAGATCTATTTGAATTTGGCAGAAGCTGCTTACTACCTTAATCAAATGAATGAGTCCCTTGACGCAGTTAACATGATTAGAGAAAGAGCAGGAATGCCTCTTTATGATCAGATTTCTGAGGAAAACTTGAGAAAAGAAAGACAGGTTGAATTGTGCTTTGAAACACATAGATATTGGGATCTAGTGAGATGGAGAACAGCTCCTGACTATTTGGATAATGTTAGGATGAAAGGTTTGGTGTTTAAGTATGATCTTGACGAAGACAGATATATCATCACATTAAAAAATGCAGAACCAGTAACTAGGGAGTTTGGTCCAGAGAGATTCTACTTTCCCATCGATCAAGGGATCATAGCTGATAATCCAAATTGGGTTCAGAATCCAGGCTACGAATAAATATAAATGATTTTTGAGATGAAAGGGCCAGTAATTTTACTGGCCTTTTTTATCTGCGGTAATAACAAAATAGTACGCCTGCACTATTTTAGCAATTTAAACATTGTAATTCGAAGAGATGAAAAGAATGTATGTAATAGGGCTACTTATCCTTTTTTTGGGTTTTTCTTGTAGCCAAAAACAAGTAGCCAAAAAAACAGGAAAGGCTCAAAAAGGAAAACCCAATGTACTTTTGATTTATACCGATGATGTAGGGTATGGGGATATCGCTACTTATGGAGGAAAAATACCTACTCCCAATATTGATAAATTAGCAGAACAGGGCTTGCTGTTTACGAATGCCTATGCGTCGGCAGCTACTTGTACTCCGTCCAGGTATTCCTTGCTTACCGGGGAGTATGCCTGGAGAGCAAAGGGGCGTGGCGTAGCACCTGGAGATGCTTCAGCTTTAATTAAACCGGGTGTAGAGACATTGCCTTTGGTGATGCAAAAAGGTGGATATAGAACAGCGGCTATTGGAAAATGGCATTTGGGGCTAGGAGGAGAAGATGGTCCTGACTGGAATGGAACGTTGAGCCCTGGTCCTCTGGAGATTGGATTTGACTATTCCTTTATCATTCCGGCGACTGGAGATCGGGTGCCTACGGTATTTGTCGAAGATCACCATGTGGTTAATCTCGATCCTAAGGATCCTATTGAAGTGAGTTACCGCAAGAAAGTGGGAGACAGGCCTACAGGAAAAGATCATCCTGAATTGCTGAAGATGATGTGGTCTCATGGCCATAACCATACCATTGTCAATGGAGTGAGCCGTATTGGTTATATGTCGGGAGGAGAATCTGCGCTATGGAGAGATGAGGATTTTGCACAAACTTTTGTGGATAAGGCCAGTGCTTTTATCAAGCAGGATTCTGATAAGCCGTTTTTTATGTATTTTGCCACTCATGATATTCATGTGCCACGAATTGCCAATGAACGCTTTCAAGGAGCGACTGAGTTTGGTCCGCGAGGCGATGTAATTGTTCAGTTGGATTGGACAATCGGAGAATTGGTGAAATTATTGAAAGCAGAAGGGATGGATAAAAACACCATGATTATTTTCTCTAGTGATAATGGTCCTGTATTGGACGATGGTTATGTAGATCAGGCCAGAGAGCTGGTGGGGGACCATCAGCCAGGTGGTGAGCTGCGGGGTGGTAAGTATAGTGCATTTGAGGCAGGAACTCGTGTTCCTTTTATTGTGAAATGGCCTGCAGAAATTCAGCCAGGAACTATTTCAAATGCTTTATTCAGTCAAGTAGATTTATTAGGGTCTATGGCAGCCTATTTGGATGTGGTATACGATACCAGTCAGGCAGCAGACACAGAAAATGCATGGGAAAGTTTGGTTGGAAAGGATAAAGAAGGCAGATATGGCCTAGTACAGGAAGCCTTGTTCAGCAACCTGGCTTATGTGAGAAGAGATGGGTACAAATATATCCCAGCCAACAATGGCCCAGACATGGTGCCTTGGGGACCAATCATTGAAACTGGATTCTCCAAAGAGGATCAGCTGTTTGATGTAAAAATTGATCCAGCTGAAAACAATGAGGTTTCTGAAGAGTTTCCTGAGGTAATGGAGGAAATGAAAAAGGAGCTAAATGAGATAATTAATAAATGATATAAAAAGACCTGGTTTTTCCAGGTCTTTTTGTTGGTAGATGATAAAAAAGTATGCAATCAAGTAATTATTGATGGAACAAAAGGTAGAGGTTTTAGGTAAATTGCGCTAACTTCTTAAAATAATCAACCTAAAAAAATGGATATATTAAAGTGTAGGTTTTTTATGATAGTCTTGGTTTTTATTGCTACAAGCTGTAAAAATCAATCGACAGAAAGTGAGAAAGTAGAGGTTACTCCTCCGAACATCATTTATATTTTGGCAGATGATATGGGCTTTGGAGATTTGGGAGCCAATAACCCTGATAGTAAGATCCCAACTCCTCATCTTGACCAATTGGCAAAGGAAGGAATGCGTTTTACAGATGCACATACTTCTTCTGCTGTGTGTACCCCCACTCGGTACGGTATTTTGACAGGTAGATACAATTGGCGATCAACCTTGAAAAAAGGAGTGTTGGGTGGGTATAGTAAACCTTTGATTGATACAACCAGAGCAACGGTGGCTTCCATGCTCAGTGCGCATGGTTATCATACTGCATTTATAGGCAAGTGGCACCTTAGCTGGAACTGGGGGAAAGACACTGCTGGAAAAGTGGACTTCAGCTTGCCGGTGACCCATACCCCAAACGACAATGGCTTTGACTATGCTTACGGTCATGTGGCATCTTTGGATATCCCACCGTATGTTTATGTGGAAAATGGAAAAGTGACAGCAGTTCCGACAGATTCTACCCAAAGTAAGGATAAGTATGGTTGGTGGAGAAAAGGAATGACAGGGCCTGATTTTAAGCATGAGGATGTTACGCCTAATTTTTTCAGGAGAGGCATCCAATATGTCAAAGAAAGAGCACATGCTGGAAAGCCATTTTTCCTTTACTTGCCATTGCCTTCTCCGCATACCCCTATTTTACCTTCACAGGAGTACCAAGGCAAAAGTGGCTTAAACCCTTATGGGGATTTTGTCATGATGATCGATGATTATATGGGACAATTAATGGCTGCAGTAAAAGAAGCGGGCATTGAAGAAAATACCATGATTGTTTTTACCAGTGACAATGGCTGTTCTCCCGCTGCAAGAATTGAAGAGTTAACAGCAAAAGGACATTATCCAAATGGCATTTACAGAGGACATAAAGCGGACATTTTTGAAGGGGGACATCGCGTTCCTTTCATCGTAAAGTGGCCCAAAACAATCAAAGCTTCCTCTGTTAGTGATCAAACCATTTGTACGACAGACTTGATGGCCACGTGTGCTGACCTGATAGGGTATAAGCTAAAAGACAATGAAGGAGAAGACAGTTACAGCATGCTGCCATTGTTTCATGGTGAAACCTTGGAAGGGGATTTCCGAGAGGCAACAGTCCATCATTCCATTAACGGAAGCTTTGCCATTAGGAAAGGAGAATGGAAGCTGGCCATGACGGCAGGTTCCGGTGGTTGGAGTTTTCCGACACCGGCTCAAGTGGCCCAGCAGGACAGCTTACCGAAAGTGCAGCTGTTCAATCTGAAAGATGACCCGAAAGAAGAAAAGAACCTTCAGGCAGAGTTTCCGGAAAAGGTTGGTGAACTTCGAGCGCTTTTGACAAAATACATTGAGTCTGGAAGAAGTACGCCTGGCCAACCTCAATCCAATGATGGGGAGGAAGTTTGGGAACAACTGTGGTGGATGCAAGAATCTGAATAATTACCTATGAAATTTATATCCCTAGATCTTTTAAAAGCAGCTTTAATTAGCTCTTGTTTACTTCAATTTTCATGTGCTGAAAAAAGGCAGCAAGAAGAACCCAGACGCCCGAATATCATATATGTGTTGGCCGATGACATGGGCATTGGTGATATCCAAGCATTTTACCCCGAAGGGAAAATAGCCACGCCAAACCTTGATCAAATGGCTGCAGATGGGATGCGTTTTACAGATGCCCATACATCATCTGCTGTTTGTACGCCCACACGGTACAGCATTTTAACTGGACGTTATAACTGGCGCTCTAGATTAAAAGAAGGAGTCTTGTGGAGTGATGACAAAGGATTGATAGACACTTCAAGAACTACAGTACCCTCTCTGCTGAAGGACCATGGCTACCATACTGCTTATTTAGGGAAGTGGCATTTGGGTTGGAACTGGGGGCATGATGAGGAAGGAAATATAGACTTTACCAAAGAAGTAACCCATAACCCAAATGACAATGGTTTTGACTATGCTTATGGACATGTGGCTTCATTGGATATTCCACCTTATGTGTATGTGGAAAATGGAAAGGTGACAGCAATTCCCACCGACTCGACAGAAAGCAAAGACAAATATGGTTGGTGGAGAAAGGGTATGACAGCTCCTGATTTTGAGCATGAAGATGTAACGCCAAATTTCTTTAGAAGATCGATTGCCTATGTGAAGGAAAGAGCAAAGACAGATCAGCCCTTTTTTCTTTATTTGGCACTCCCTTCCCCACACTCTCCAATTCTTCCATCGGAAAAATGGCAAGGCAAAAGTGGGTTGAATCCTTATGGTGACTTTGTGATGATGATTGATGATTATATGGGACAGTTGATTTCCGCGGTAAATGAATCGGGAATAGAAGATGATACCATGATCATATTTGTGACGGATAATGGCTGTGCCCCAGCTTCTAAAATTGATGAACTGATAGAAGCAGGGCATCATCCAAGCGGGATTTACCGCGGTCATAAGGCAGATATCTACGAAGGAGGCCACCGTGTGCCGTTTATAGTCAAGTGGCCTAAGACGGTCAAAGCTGGAAGTGTCAGCGAACAGACCATCTGTACCACTGATTTATTGGCCACCTGTGCAGCCTTGGTTGGTTATGAATTGAAGGACAATGAGGGCGAGGACAGCTATAATATCCTGCCTCTGCTACAAGGTGAGACTTTAAAAGAAGAGTTTCGTGAAGCAACCGTCCATCACTCAGTGAATGGCTCCTTTGCGATTCGAAAAGGAGAATGGAAATTGATTATGTGTGGAGGATCAGGAGGATGGAGTTACCCAACTCCTCAAGAAGTTGCAGAAATGGATTCTTTACCACCAGTTCAGCTGTATAATATGAAAGAAGACCCTTCCGAAACCAAGAACCTTGAGGCGGAACATCCAGAAAAAGTACAGGAGCTTCAGGAACTTTTGACAAAATATGTTTTGGAGGGTAGAAGTACACCAGGAATTGCTCAGGAAAATGATGGGGAGAAGAAGTGGAAGCAACTTTGGTGGATTGACTAAAGCGAGTGGAATGGCGTTAACTCTAAAATTATTCAAATGACAGGAAAGTTATTTAAAATAAGTGTATTACATGTGTTGTGCATGATCATGAGCTGGGGAGGGCATGCCAAGGATTATTATGTCCATCCTACTAAGGGAAAGGATACCAATTCCGGTTCCAGCCAATCCACTGCACTCCAAAGTTTGGACAAGATCAATAGCTTGAGATTAGAAGCTGGCGACAGGGTTTTATTGGCCGCTGGTGAAGTATTTCAAGGCGCCATTAGCTTAAAAGGTGTAAAAGGTACAAAGCAATCTCCAATCGTTTTTCATTCCTTCCCTTGGGAGGGGTCAAAGAGTGATAAGGCCGTGATCAATGCGAAAAGCCAAGATGCAGGAATATTACTGAAGGACTGCTCTTGGATAAGCATTAAAGGTTTGGAAATCCAAGCAGATGGTTTTGATGAAGGTATTGAGCAAAATGCAAAAATGCGCTGTGGGATTTTGGTGACAAACCAAGAAGCTGAAAAAGTACAGGGTATCGAAATTGATAACGTTTTTATCCATGATGTATTTTTTGCTAATCCAGGAATTAGTCGCGGAGAGAATGAAATAAAAACAGCAAATGGTACCCAAGCATATGGCTGGGGGATCAGGGTCATCAATAGTAACCCAGATCTGATGATTCAGGAGGTGAAGATCAGTAACTGTAAGGTTGAAAATGTAGCGCACACAGGCATCAAACTAACCGGAAAAAATCACAATATCCAGCAAGTCAAAATCAGCAATAATGAGGTGAGCCGACCGGGAGGGCCCGGGATTCAAATGTCCGGGGTGCGCTTTGTTCATGTATTGAACAATATTGTGCAATACTCAGGAAGTCCAGATGATAGCAGAAAGTGGGGGCGAGGTAGCGGACTTTGGACTTGGGGATCTTCACAGGTGATGATCGAGCACAATCAGTTTATGCATGCCAATGGGCCCGCAGATTCTGCTGGGGCGCATATAGACTTCAATTGTGACAATGTGGTCATGCAATACAACTTCAGTGCTTTTAATGCTGGAGGTTTTTGTGAGATTTTAGGAAATAATTTTAATTGTTCCTACCGCTTTAATATCAGTGTCAATGATGGACACAGAGACAAAGGTGTGGCTGGAGCTTTTCAGGAAGGGAAAATATTTTGGCTAAGCGGCTATCAGGGTGAGAAAGCCAGAAAGGGGCCTATTAATTCCTATTTCTACAATAACACCATCTATGTAAGTAAAGACCATACGGCCAAAATAGCCATTGAGAATAACTCCAGTGGGATTTTGATCGCCAATAATATCTTCTGTATCGAAGGGGAAAGCAAATATGTATTGGGAGATCAGTACAACCCTGATGATGGGAAGGGTAATGTAAGCTTGGAAAATGTGACTTTTGAAAACAATCTCTTCTATGACAAGAACAATTGGCCAAAAGAAGCCATGATTTACGACCAATCTCCGATTTATGGAAATCCCCAATTTGCCAATGCAGGAGGAGAAAAACCATCAGATTATATCCCTTCCAACACGAATTTGGTAAAGCAAGGGATTGAAGTAAAAAGAATAGAAGGAGATCCTTTTGGTTTGGTTAGAGGCTTGCAAATGAAGACCGATTTTCTAGGACAAGAAATAAACGGGATCAATTTTATTGGTGCAATAAAGCCTGAGTGATATTATTGACATCTGTACTTGTTAATTATCCCCCTCCTTGTACTTGTAAGTTAAAGACTTTATAACTTTGAAAGGTTATTATTGCGGGGAGGTCGACACAGCTGCGGGGCGGGGGTGGCCTTGTGGGAAGAAGCTTTAGCTGTGTCTTGATTTTTCTTTGCTTCGTTTCTTTTCATCTAAGGAAAAGAAATGAAGAGTAAAGCCTAGGAAACAGACTTAATTGCTAGAAAAATCATTTTCAATTGCCAATATTTAAAAACAATAATTTTTCAAAATATACAACTAGTTTAAGAAGTAGTAACAACTAAAAATTAGATAGATTTGATCAATAAAGAACTAAAGATTACACTATTGAGCGTAACCCTTTTAACACTGTGTGTTTCCACAAGTAAAGGTCAAGACTCGCTGAGTTTATCAAAGTACATTCAGCCTGCTAGACAAGAAAATATTTTCAAGACAGAAGGATACTATAATTGGGGCGGATCAGTGGTGAAAGGAGAAGATGGCAAATACCATCTCTTTTATTCCAGATGGCCAAAGTCAACCCAATTTTCCGGTTGGATGGTTTATTCAGAAATAGCCCATGCAGTGTCCGACCAGCCTACTGGTCCTTGGGAATATAAAGAAACAGTGCTAGAAGGTAGGGGGAAAGGTTATTGGGATGCCATCACTGCTCATAACCCGAAAATTAAGTGTTTCGAAGGAAAGTTTTACTTATACTATATTTCGACCAATTTGGGAGAAAATGAGGATTATACAGAAGATGATTTAAGAGAGATCAGCCATTCTCGCATGAGTCATCCGGGCAGGAAAGCTGCCAGATCAAACCAACGAACCGGGGTTGCTGTGGCTACATCCTTGAACGGACCATGGATCAGACAAAACCAGCCATTGATAGAGCCATCAGGCCCAATCACTACTTTAACCGTCAACCCGGCTGTTGATCAAGGTAAGGATGATCGCTATTATATGATTGTCAAAGGGGACAAACCCAATGAAACCAGGTTTATTCGAAATCAAGCGATGGCCATTAGCGATCACCCTGATGGTCCATACGAGATTCAACCTGACCCAGTAATTGATTATATTGATACCGAGGATATGTCACTTTGGTTTGATGAAAGCAGGAGTAGGTATTACGGAATATTTCATACTCCTGAAGGATTTATTGGCCTGGTGAGTTCAGTGGATGGGGTGAAATGGAAGAAAGCTTCTGAATATCAGGTAATGCCAAAAGAGATCAAAATGGAAGACGGATCAATCCTTAAGCCTGATCGCCTTGAACGCCCTTTTGTCTATGAAGAAAATGGAAAAGTAATCATGTTGGGCTTGGCAGCCAAGCAAGGAAATGACTCTTTTGTGATAACTATTCCTTTAAAATATTAAACTTCCCATACTTAATTTGCCTCCTTAAGCTCGGAAATAAATTACGATTTTAGATTACGGAAGAAATTTGGATATCGTTTGAGTCAAAAAGCTTGAAGATAAGGATGAAATGCAAAAATAGTATGGATATTGGTTGAATAATATAGTGCATATGCCCTTATTTTTAACTTACTTGCCATCATCTAAATTATTGTAGGGTTAAAATTTTACAATCATTTAATGGGTTTTAATTAGGGTTTGTAAGGTAAAAATCCCCGAGATTTATGTCTCGGGGATTTTTTTGTGAAAACTTGAGTAGATCATTTTGGGGTAAACAATATATTGGTCCCAAGACGGATTGTTTGATCCCTTATTTTGTTGGTTTTATATGTATATCCTCAATTTTACCAGTAAAGATTAAAAGCGAAGTGAATAGGATTTTTTGATAAAAGTATCAACTGCTTTGGTCTTTAGACCACTTGAGCAAAGGATTTATGGTTTCTGGTATCATAGCGAGGAATCAGATGTCCAACAATATCTTATCTATATCCCTTAAGAATTCCTAAAATACATAGGTAGATTCGCCTTACAGATATTGAGCATCCGTTTTCCCGTCAGAATTGTTGACTTGGAAATATCCACTCACTAGGATCCTTCCTACTCCCGATAAAGTAGTAGCAAAGCTAGGGTAAAGCTATATCAAAGCTGGGGTAAAGCTGGGGTAAAGTTGGGGTAAAGCTGGGTTAAAGTAGACCTTAGAGCATATTTCTCAGAATTTGCAACCAAAAACCATCTCCCGTTGGCCCGTCAGTTGCACTGCGGGACTACTAGAACTGAGTCTCCGACTCACCATTTCTCGATATTATTGAAAATATTTAAAATATCGATTTAGCAATTTTATAAAATGTATTATTTTATAAAATACCATCAAATTGCTCTAATTTTTTGATTAAATGAGAGCTGTTGGTTATTATAATTACTATATTGCTCAGATAGTTATGGTAATTATTCGTGATGATTGCTAGGACTCAAATATTGCCTTTCTTGGGATTACCTTAGAAAAAAGAGACCTCAGGGTCTTTTTTTTGGGATCTAAATAGGCCTTTAGGCCTTTTGTGTGAGGCTTTTGAATTTTCAACAGTGGACTAACCTTAAACAATATACTATGAAATCTAAATTTTACCTTTTAGCGATTTCGCTAATCTGCTGGACGACCATGTCCTTTGGCCGCCAGCAAACTGATTTTGATTTAATCATTGATCAGGTCTTTGATGATTTTCAAGCTGGTACATCCACTTCTTCCCTAGACGCCAACGTGGGAAATTTGTTAAATACCCTGGATACAGCTGGGTACTGGTCGAACATTGATTATTCTTCGAACAGTCAAACGGCCTGGGAACCTGTTTATCATTTTAATAGATTGAGCGAGATGGCCAAGGCTTATTCTCGTGAAGGCAGTGCCTATTATGGTGATACTCTGCTTAAGTCCCGTATCATTAAAGCTTCGGAATACTGGTTGAACCTTAGTCCCCAGCCCAGTAGTACCAATTGGTTCTACAGAACAATTACTATACCCAATGCTGTGGGAAGGATGTTGGTATGCTTTAGAAAATCCCCTGAAGGAATTTCTCAATCTTTGGAAAATGACTTGATAAATCTTATGACCAAAGGAGTTTCACTTTATAATGCTCCATCAAAGAATGGATCCAACCGTACTGATGTAGGCCAGCACTATATCATTCGAGGATGTTTGACAGAGAATCAAACTTTACTACAAAATGCCATTGACTTTATTGGGGAATCAATAGTGATAGCTAATGGTGAAGGAATTCAGGCAGACGGGTCTTATGCGGCACACGGTCAGCAACTTTACATATATGGATATGGTCTTGAGTTTATTCAGGGAATCAGAAATATAGCCATTTATGTGGCGGGGACCCAATATCAGATCGCTCCGGAAAAAATAGCCATTTTCTCGAATTTTGTAAGAAATGGTTTTATTAAAACCTCAAGGGGCAAATATGTGGACTTTAATGTTTTTGGTAGAGGGGTTTCTAGACCTAATACAGGAAGGGCCAATACCTCTCAGGTAAGCAAGGTGAAGCTTTTCGACCTACCTGCCTATACCTCTTTTTACGATACCGTGATTAGTCGAATGAATGGAAGTGAAGATCCGTCTTTTGGGGTTCAAGCTGAACATTTTAACTATTGGAATACAGACTATGCCGTCCATCACCGACCTGGTTATATGTTTGGTCTCAGGACTGTTTCGACTCGAACAATGAAATCTGAGATGGGGAATGGAGAGAATTTGAAAGGTACCTATTTAACGGAAGGAGCTACCTACATTGCGGTGAACGGTGATGAGTATTACAATATTTTTCCAGCTTGGGAATGGAATAAAGTGCCAGGTACAACAGTTCCGGAAATAACCAATTATCCCACTAGGTCATCTTGGGGCACCAATCCAGGTAAGTCGGCCTTTGTGGGTGGAGTTTCTGACGGAAAGTATGGCGCCAATGTCTTTGCCATGGATGATTATAATACCCAAGCCAAAAAGGCATGGTTTTTCTTTGATGATGAGATCGTGTGTCTGGGAGCAGGGATTAGCTCTTCAGCAAGTCAAAAGATCAACACGACTATGAACCAATCCTTATTGGATGGAGATGTGGTGGTTTCTGAATCAGGATCAATACAAACTTTATCTGAAGGACTTCACAATTATAGTAGCGGTTTGGACTGGGTATGGCATGATTCTGTAGCATACCTGTTTCCTCAAGGTGGAAATATCCGCTTAAGTAATGATGTCCAGACAGGTAATTCCTATGATATCAACCATAGTTATTATTCTAGTAATGACCCGATCAGCAAAGATGTGTTTAAGTTATGGATCGATCATGGCCTGTCTCCATCGAATGACCATTATGAATATATAGTAGTACCAGGAATGAACAGTGCTGCTGCGATGTCCAGCTATGATGATAGCAATATCGTCGTTTTGGCCAATACCGACTCTGTTCAGGTGGTAAAACATGCTGCTTTGGATATCTGGCAGTTGGCCTTTTACAAAGCAGGGATTTTTGAAGCTGAAGGTGTAAAAGTGAAGGTGGACAAACCTTTGGTTTTGCAGCTTAAAGGAGTGTCTTCTGGGGAGGTTGAGGTGTTTGCTGCTGAACCAACCCAAAGTGCTGGCATATCTGCCCGTATTGGTCTGGAGGCAGATGGATTTGATGGCATGAAAATGTTGGACCTGGAATTTCCTTCAGGCTTAATGGCGGGAAGTACCGTGTCAGGAACCATTGATAATAATTCACCCGATTATGAAGAGATAGAAATTCCCCTTGGCTCAATCGCGATAGCGGATGCTTATGTGAGAGGAGGTTCATATGAATCGGATAATTTCCCCACGGGAACCCTAGTAGTAAAAAAAGGAAATAATGCCTATGACAGGGAATCCTATATTAAGTTTGATATCAGTGATCTTCCAAGCAATACAGACAGTGTTTGGGTGAGATTGTATGTGAAATTTGCCAATACCACAGTGACGGATACCAATTGGGAGTTTTATACGGTGGAAGACAGTACTTGGTCAGAAACAGGCATCACCTATTTGAACAAACCAGCAGGAATTACAAAGATCGGAGAAGTTCAGGGAATGCCAGCGGGCAGCTATGTTCAGCTAGATGCTTCAAGTGCGGTTATGGCTGCTAAGTCAGCAGGGAATAGTACTTTTTCTCTCAAAATAATCTCTACAGTGCTAGGGGGAGAAACTGATGGGCAGTTTGCTTCAAGAGAAGAAACCGATGTTTACAAAAAACCTCAACTGATCATTAAGGAAGCGGAAGAAGTAGTCATCCCTGCCGGAGTTGAAGCGGTTGCAGATGCTTTTGTACGGGGTGGTGAATATGAGAACAATAATTATCCAACACAGGACTTATACGTAAAGCACGGTAATGGAGCATATGATAGAGAATCTTATTTGAAGTTTGATTTAAGTGAGTTGCCTAGCGCATTGGACAGTGTACAGCTGAGGATGTATGTCACCACAGGGGGAACAGAAGTAACCTCTACAATTTGGGAAGTCTTTTCGGTGCTGGATACAACCTGGACTGAAACAGGTATAACGTACGCGACCAAGCCAGAATCTGGTGTCAAAATTGGGGAGATCCAAGGCGCTACCACTGGAAGTTATATCCATTTAACCATTACAGATTCATTGTTGCAAGAAATCGCTGTGGGTCAGTGGTTATCTCTAAAAATGACTTCAACCGTGTTAGGTGGGCAAACGGACGGTAGGTTTTCACCTAGAGAGGATGCAAATCCGGATTTTAGACCACAACTGATTCCTTATGGTACTGAACCAGAAGAAGAACCAGAAGAGCCAGAAGTAATACTTCCTTTAGGTGTAGAGGCTATAGCAGATGCATTTGTAAGAGGGGGTACTTATGAAAACACCAATTATCCTACTGAAAACCTGTATGTAAAACAAGCCAATGGGGCTTATGAAAGGGAGGCATACCTGAAGTTTGACTTAAGTGAATTGCCAAGCATGCTGGATAGTGTTCAATTGAGGATGTATGTGCAAAGTGCCAATACGGATGTGACCAATACCAATTGGGCGTTTCATGCGGTAAGTGATACTACTTGGACAGAAACTAGCCTTACTTATGCCACAAAGCCTAGTGGAAATGTATTGCTTGGGGAGGTTTCTGGTATTGGAGGAGGAAACTATGTTTACCTGACTATCAGTGACTCTTTATTGCAGGAAGTTTCTTTAGGTAATTGGCTTTCAGTAAAAGTCACCTCAACAGCTTTTGGAGGGAACATAGACGTAAGGTTTACGCCAAGGGAACATGAAACGGCAGAGTTTAGACCTCAACTGATTCCATTTGTTTCAGAAGAAGAGAGCGAAGTAGCCACTCCAAGTGAGGAGTTGACTGCAAAAAGTCCCAAAGGTTTGGTGGGAAAAGATTTACCTAATAACAAAGTGTTGCTCTATCCTAATCCTTTAGTAGGTATGGCCACTGTCAAAACTGAATTGCCTTTCCATTCCCTGGTTATCCGCGACCATAGAGGAGAAGTGATGTTGGAGGAAACTGGTCTAAATACCAATATTTATGAATTAAATCTCAGTGGATTCAAAAATGGGATGTATTACCTGATGATTATAGGAGAGGATTTCGTGGAAACCAAAAAGGCCATTAAAAGAAATTAAAGAGCAATAACTCGAGCATGGTTGAAATAAAGGAGGTTGATGTTTTCATCAACCTCTTTGCATTTATAATAACCAAAATCTATTTCCGCATATTAAAACGGAAAGATGGGACAATGCACCAAAATGATCATTTTGATTAAGAGATCAATTACTTAGATCCTCGGACTTCGTACATCATGCCACTTGAGCAAAGGGTTTTAGGTTATTGGAATAAAGGCAGGAAACAATATTTTCAAATCACCTTAGCCAATTACTTCCAAAAACGATATAATATCCCCAACTGTCTGGACCTTTGGCTACATCAACTCCCATTCTTAAGCCAAACTTTCTTGCCAAGAGATATCGAAATCCTGTTCCCACATTGTACACCAATTTTTCATCTCCAAATTCTTGAAATCCATCAAACGCTTTTGCTAGTCCTCCAAAGGCCATGATACTCCACCTTTGATTCAGGTCAAACCTGTTTTCCATTTCAGTAGTTGTGATTTGATTGTTCTGGTACCTGGCTGCTGGCACTCCCCTTAAATTTACGCTTGGCAACTCATAGAAAGGCGGATCGTTAAAAACCTGTTGGTACTCTGCCCGGATGCCCATGACCCATTTTGGATTGATGGGGAGGTATTTGTAGAGGCCTGCCTCCAGCTCCGTATAGTTAAAGTCGCTAAAGATAAATTCATTGGATACAGAAAACATCACCCTGGACATGGTGCCTTTATTTGGAGAAAACACATTGTCTCTGGTGTCATAAATTAGGACCGGAGAGAGTTTTGAGATATTGCCTTTAAAATCTTCAGGTTGGATGGACTCTGGTATCGACTCAAAATGGGGATTGACTTTTACACTGCTAAATCGGTAATTTAAGCCTACTGAAAAATCACTATCTCCTATTTTTTTAGTGGCTTCAATAAATACGGGCAGGGATTTAAAAGTGAAAGCAAACTCTTTTTCTCCAATCAATGGGACTTCCCTGTATAATGAAATATTGATATGGTAATAGAAAAGGCCATACCTGAGCTTTAGTCCTTTGTTGGTAATATTCTTGGTTTGTATTCCTCCCAGAATCCAGCTGTTGTTGGCGGTGTATCCCCCAAAGCCCGCGGTGATGTTAGGCGGAGCTCCCGCTACAGGAGTCAAGAAGGCCAAGCCCAATAAGCCACCAAAACCGCCCACAGCTGGTTCTGTGATCAAACTTGGAAAGGGAACAAAGCCGTGAGCGTTGATGACCCAATCACTTAGATCAAATTGGCCATCTAGTGAGTCCTTAAAGTAAGGCTTCATGTTCTCCTGCCCAAATAGCCTAGAGCTTAGAAGGAATAGGATAAACAGAAGAAAAATCGAGCGTTTCAAATTTCAATAACTTAAAAGAGCGACTGAATGGAAAAACTATTTTGAGGCAATGGGACTATTTGATTTCACCGATGAAGGGTAATTCCTCTTGCATGGCACTCCTAATGGTGGAATGGATGTAGTCGTCTAATTGTAAGAATTTTGCGGCATCAATGGCGGAGGTGGCTTTTTTGAATTTCTTGTAATAGCTGGCATGAAGCTTATCTCTTTTAAGGGTGTTTTGAAGGGTTCTTTTGGCCAGATCATCAGCGGTTTCTTCATCGAGGGATTCGTATTTTTCCAGGTACTCTTCCATCAGCAAAATACGTTCGCGTGCGATAGCCTTTCTGTTCTCTTCATAGGCTTGATAAACAGTCCAGAAAGATGGAGAAACAGATTCAGGAAGATCCATGTAGGCATCGATCAGTTTCTTTTTATCCATGCCAAATTCGGCCTGAATCAGTTGGAGTTCATCATCCTCTGATACTTGAGCTTGGGAGAAGAAAGGAGCAAATAGTACAAATGCGAATAGTAAGCGTTTAAGGTTTTTCATTTTTGATGTGGTTTTGTTTGAGGCAATTTACAAAGTGAGTGCAGTGAAGTAAGACCAGCCATTTTTAGGATTGCCAATAATGATGGAATGTTGGCAAATATTATGAGACTTCAATCTAAAAGGTAAGGGGATCAATCAGATGGGGTATTTTTTAGGACAAATGTATAGGATTCGAAAGACTGTGGGTTATATGAATACTATTTTAACGAATGACACGAAAATATTACCTTATATTGATTTCGTTTTGCTTCTTTTTGTTTTCGTTTTATATATTTCAAGATCATTGGAAACTTTGCAGTAATGATGATTTATTAATGCTCTTTGTCTTTTGTGACTTAAATATCCAGTAGATACATCTAAAACGAAATCAATGTCAAAGGGAAGTTCGCAAACTTATGAAAATCACCTAGCCAGATTCGAGGCTCGCTCAAATGTAGCGAAGGGCTTGAATGGTGCGGAGGATATCCTGATCTGGCAGAAGTTTAAAGATGGGGATGAGAGCGCATTCGTCTATATCTATAACACCTATTTTGAAGATTTGTGTCATTTTGGGGTCCAATATGCGCAATTGCCAATTGTCGAAGATTGTATTCAGGATATGTTCGTTAGCTTAAGGGGAAAAAGGGGACAATTACCCGATATCAAACATGCTATAAGGTTGTATTTATTTCAGGCATTAAAAAGAAGGATTCTCAATGTGCTCAAGAAAAAGAAACCTATGTTTTCTGATGATTTGTCCCAATACCCTTTTGAAGTGATTCCTCCTCATGAATCTCTATTGATCATCAATCAATCTCAGAAAGATAAGTTAAGCCGACTTGATCAAGCCTTAAGAGGGCTTAATGAGAAACAGCGAGAAGTGGTTTACTATTTTTTTTATAAGGGGATGAGTTATGAGGAGGTACAAAATATGATGGGCTATGATCATGTAAAGTCAGCAAGGAATATGGTGTACAGGATAATAAAAAGCCTACAAAAGGTTTTTGTAATGGTAGTTTTGTGCTGGCCTTTATAGACCTTCTTCTAGGTTGATTTAAACCTCACTTTTATTAGAATGTTAATTTATTTTTATTTTTTCACTTTCACGTGATGTCATTTTGGTGATAGGCTTGTCTATGGAGTAAAGGACAAGTAACATTGAAAGACAGTAATTACAATATCGATTATTTCTTATCTAATAAATACTTTGTGAGTTGGGTAAAAAAACCAACTGAAGAAAGTGATATTTTTTGGCAAAGATGGTTGAAGAACCATCCAGAAAGCCATGAGGAGTTTAAAAAAGCACAGGCAATTATATTGCGCATCAACTTCCAAGGAGATCAGCGAATAGGGGAGCGTAAGGAGGAATTGTTGGATTTAATACTTCGGGAAAGGAAAAGCCAACATTATGTAGAAGGAGAAAGTAAAAAGACTTTGGTTTTAAAACTTCTGCCAACACTCTTTCGCTTAGCAGCTGCTTGTGTGGTGGTTATTTTGATGGCGACCTATCTATTTTCTGAGTTTCCGGTTAAAAATTATCCCGGAGAAGTCCAAACAGTTGCTTTTAGAACGAAGAGCAATCCTAAGGGACAAAAAAGTATTTTTTTTCTCCCTGATAAAACAAAGGTGATTTTAAATGCCGCAAGTCAAATCAGTTTTCCAGAGGAATTTAATGCCAATTCACGCGAGGTGTTTTTGGAGGGAGAGGCCTTTTTTGATGTGACACATGATGCCAATAGAAAATTTTTGGTAAGGTCCGGAGAGGTGGTTACGGAGGTCCATGGCACCGCTTTCAATGTACAGGCCTATTCAGGAGAACCAGTAAGTATAGCGCTTCAGCGGGGTTTGGTTTCGGTATATCCGGCCTTAGCTGGTCAGCCAACCATTCCTCAATACTTGAAACCTGGAGAAATGATCACGGTATCGAAAGACTTCGAGACTGCGGTAATAAGTCAATTTGATTTTGAGGAAATGCTAGGATGGCAAGAAGGTAAGTTGGTGTTTAAAAGGGCCACCATGGAAACATTGATCAAAAGACTAGAGAGGTGGTTTGATGTTGAAATTGAAGTGGAAGGAAAGGTTAAAGATTCGTGGAAAATCAATGGCATATTTAAGAATGAGAATCTGGTAAATGTGCTAGAGGGAGTGAGGTATGCCAGAAACATCGACTATCAAATTAATGGAAATAAGGTGACTATTAGAATAAAAAACAATCAATAAATAATCATAAACCACTTACACTATGAAACAAAATGTACCAAAGGGCAAGAGCCTTTTTTGTAGAAGTGTGCTTATACTTCTGTTGATTACGATCACAGGGGGGAGCCATATGGTAAATGCTGCAGCCAGAGCCCAGGGAGGATTGGATATGGATGAGGTATTTATCTCTCTTCATAAGCAGAACAGTGCCTTGAAGGATGTCTTTGAGGAAATCGAATCAAAAACTGACTTTCATTTTTTCTATGATGAAAAAGTGATTGACATCACCAAAAAACTTAACCTTGATAAAGAGAATGGTTCCCTGACGGATGTTTTACGGGAGATATCAAAGGAAGCAGATTTAAAATTCCGTCAGATTAATTATGTCATCAATGTCAATAATAGAGCGGTTAATGAAAATCATGAATTGATTAAAATAGCCCAAACAGTCAAGGGACAGATTACCTCTACCAACGAGCCTCAGGGCATACCAGGGGTGACAGTTCGTGTGAAGGGAGGAAATACGGGAACAGTGACAGATATTGATGGAAAGTTTACCATTGAAGTGCCGGATGGAAGTGCCGTTTTAGTCATAAGTTCCATTGGTTATAAAACAACCGAAGTGACTGTAGGCGATCAAACTATAATTGATGTAAAACTTGAAGAGGACACCCAAGCACTGGATGAAGTGGTGGTAGTTGGATACGGTACCCAAAAGAAAGTAAATCTCACGGGAGCTGTGAGCCAGGTAACTTCTGAAATGCTTGAAAATCGTCCAGTGGCCAATATAGGGCAAGCCCTCCAAGGAACTATTGCAAATTTAAATGTAGGGATTTCAAATGGTAGCCCTAATACCGTACCCTCCTTTAATGTTCGTGGGGGAACTTCATTTTCAGGTGGCTCTTTTCAAACAGGAAGCCCACTTATATTGGTGGATGGGGTAGAAATGGACATCAATCAGCTCAATCCTGAGGATATTGAAAGTGTATCAGTTTTGAAGGATGCAGCGTCAGCAGCGATTTACGGGGCACGAGCTGCTTATGGGGTAATGCTCGTGACGACTAAGAAAGGTGCAAAAACAGAGGGAACCAAAATTACCTACAGCAATGCATTCCAATGGAACAAGCCTTCAGCTGTGCCTGATTTATTAGATGCCAGAACCATTCAGGAAGCGGCCATTAAATCAGTGGAGCTCCAGAACCAAACGCCTTCTTCTGATATGTATGAGAAGTTGGAAAATATTGAAAGGTACATGGCTAATCCTGATACTGAGCTGCCTTACTACATGGATGCAGGTGACAATATCATATGGGTTGGCAACACCCGCCCTTATGAGCAAGCCCTTAAAGATTACACACCAATGCAAAAGCATAACCTTAATCTGTCTGGAGGAACTAAGAAAAGCTCTTATTATGCTTCCTTGGGGTATCAAGGGCAAGAAGGTCTCTATAAGATCAATACCGATCAATTCAAACGTTATAACATGATGCTAAATGTGACCAATGAGGTTTCAGATTGGTTCTCTGTAGACTTTAGGTCATCATATAGCCAATCAAATTATACAGAGCCGGTCAGTCCTGCCGGAAAAGGTGGATGGTGGACGGCCATGTCTCAAGAGCCTGGAAGGAATGTAAATATGCCCATGTTGACTCCGGCATCGTCTCCAGTAGGAGAGATGTACACGGATAATATCCTATCATTTATGGACTACGGATCCAGAAATGACGAAACCAAAGAGCATATACTATTGGGGATTGCACCAACAGTACACTTGCTGAAAGGATGGGATTTAAAAGCCAATATTTCTTATAAATCATACAACTTCCGGAGAAAGCAAATTATTCCGGAATTAGAAAGAATTGAAAATAGATGGGATGCCCCTACCACAGTGCATACCAACCCCAGCTCTGTTCAGAGATGGAATCAGCACTCTGATCAATTTACGATCAATGTGTTTTCAGATTATTCTTTGGCCGTGGATAGACATGAATTTTATATCCTTGGAGGGTTTAATCAGGAATCTTACAAATATGAATATTTGGGAGGTAGGGGAGAACAATTGCTGACGCCAAATGTTCCAGTAATAAGCCAAACATTGGGCAATGAATACGCTTATGATAGTGAGTCTGACTGGGCAATCAGAGGAGCTTTCTACAGATTTACTTATAATTATGATAACCGATATCTTTTGGAATCAAATGGTCGGTATGATGGAACCTCACGTTTTCCAACTGACAGTCGGTTTAGGTTTTTTCCTTCTCTTTCAGGAGCATGGAGGATTTCGGAAGAGGATTGGGCTTCTGCCATCAAACCTGCGGTCAATGAGTTAAAACTAAGGGCTTCTTATGGTAGTCTTGGAAATCAAAATGTAAGTAATTACATCTATATCCCTTCTTATGGCACCACGGCTGAAGTGAGTTATCTTTTTGATGGAAATCGTCCGGTGGGGATTACTCCTCCTGGTTTAGTGGATGCAGATTTGACTTGGGAAACCGCCACTACTATAGATTTTGGGTTCGATGTATCCATGTTTAATAAGCTGGATGTCTCTTTTGATTGGTATCAAAGAACTACATCAGATATCTTGGTAGATGGAGATAAGTTTCCGGCGGTACTGGGAACGAGTGCGCCGACCAAAAATTCCGGAGAAATGAAGACGACTGGCTGGGAAGTGACGGCCAAGTGGAGAGACCAACTTCAGAATGGAATACGCTATGATATAGCTTTAAATCTTTCAGATTATTCCAGTGAAATAACGAAGTTTGATGGAAATCCCAATAATCTTTTAAGTGGACTTTATGTAGGCCAGTCCATGGGGGAAATTTGGGGATATCAGACGGTAGGTTTATTTCAGACGCAAGAACAAATTGATAATGCCCCCAGTCAAGAACTTATCAATTCTGGTTTATGGTATCCCGGTGATGTTCAATACACCGATCTCAACCAGGATGGAGAAGTAGGTCCTGGTGCAAGTACATTAGATGATTCAGGAGATCGAAAGATTATTGGTAATAGTACACCTAGTTACCAGTTTGGGTTGAATATGAACGCTTTTTGGAAGGGCTTTGACCTGAATATATTCTTCCAAGGTGTTGGTAAAAGGGATGTTTGGATCGGGAATAATCTTTTTTGGGGAGGTATCGCAGGAGGAACCGGAACATATGAGGTTTACAATGACTCATGGGCACCGGAAAGAACAGATGCATACTTTCCAGCATATCGTTCAAGCAGTTCCAACAGACAAACCCAAACGAGGTATTTACAAGACGCTTCTTACATCAGGCTAAAGAATTTAACACTAGGGTATACCTTGCCTACAAACCTGACGGATCAAATCAGTTTGGACAAAGTAAGGGTTTATACTTCTGCTTATAACATTTGGGAAGCAACCAGCGTGCCTGATACATTTGATCCAGAGGCATTGAGCGGGGCTTATCCTATGCTTCGTTCTATAGCTGCAGGATTACAAATCACATTTTAATCTTCAAAAGATCTATCATGAAAAAAATATATATAACAATAGCTTGTCTTATAGGACTTCTTTCCGGTTGTAACGATGAGTTTATGGAAAGATACCCTTTAGATCAAATTAGTGATGAAAACTTCTGGAAAACCGAACAGGATTTAGAATTGTATTGCAATAGTTTTTATTCAACCTATATTACAGGTTTTGGGTCTGGCTGGGGTACCAGTACCGTTTCTCCTTATGGTTACAATGAAGCGATTGCTTATGGAGATGTCATTTCCGATAACGGCGCTCCTCAGACCTATTCTAAGGTTGCCGCTGATCAATATAACGGCCATATTTCTGGTGGTAGTGGTAGTGGCGGATGGAACTGGAGTAATATCAGAGATTTGAATTATTTCTTGGATAATTACCAGAGAGGGGATGTAGCTACTGAGGTTCGCAATGTCTATGCTGGTGAGATCTATTTCTTTAAAGCATGGGACTATTTCAAAAAAGTCAAAACATTTGGAGATGTGCCTTGGTTGACACACGTCGTTCAAACTAACTCACCAGAGTTACTGGCACCAAGAACTCCTAGGGAAGAGGTAATGGATTCAGTGATCTATATCCTCGATAAAGCGATCAGTTATTTGCCAGAAAAAGGTGCTGAAAAAACAGATCGTTTGAATAAGGACATGGCATTACACCTTAAGAGTAGAATATGTCTTTATGAGGGAACTTATAGAAAGTACCATTCTGAGTTAGGGCTTGATGGAACGGAATTCCTAAAAGAAGCAGCGGCGGCATCTGAACAGTTAATGGATGGACGTTATAGTCTTTATAGTACGGGTGATATTGATAATGATTATAATGATTTTTTTGCTACCTATAGCTATGATGGGAATCCAGAGGTGATACTATGGAAGGAATACGCCGCAGATCTCAATCTTGGGGTGGCTTTTAGCAGATATTATGCCCAGAATTTGCGCCATCAGCATGGCGCAACCAGATCTTTGGTGGACGAGTACCTTTGTGTTGATGGTCAGCCCATTTCTGAAAGTGATTTGTTTTTGGGTAAAAGTTCCATTCAAACCGAAATGCAAAACCGAGATCCTCGCTTGAGCCAAACGATTGCCAACTTCGGTACTTATAATTTACAGGCCGGCGTTCAAGGAGCCAATAATGCCCCACTTCCTAATATTCCTGGACTTAGCGGAAATAAATGCCCAACAGGTTACCGGGTAGCAAAATGGTTCTTAAACGACCCAGCTGACTGGGATAGAGTAACCAATGGAATGCAAGCAGCCATTGTTTTTAGATACGCAGAAACGTTATTGAACTATGCTGAAGCCAAATATGAACTTGGTGAACTCAACCAGACAGTATTGGATGAAACCATAAACTTGATCAGGGCACGGGTAAATATGCCACCATTGGTCATGGGAGCTATTTCGGCAGATCCTATAATGGAGTCAAATTATGCCACTTATTGTAGCTACATGCCTGAGCCAGTATTGCGAGAAATTCGAAGAGAACGCCGTGTGGAACTGGCATTTGAGAGCTTTAGATGGGATGATTTGATGCGTTGGAAAGCAGGACGATTTTTGGAGATACCAGTAGAAGGAATCAAGTTTGTCCAAGAACAATTCCCGGGAGTGGAAATTGGTAAAGATGTTTTCTTGAGCGAAGAAGGGTATATCCTACCTTATTTTGAGACACTTCCAAATGGAAGGGCTTTTGATGAGGAAAAGCAATATTTGTTCCCCATTCCAATTGAAGATTTGGTGTTGAACCCCAATTTGGACCAAAACCCAGGCTGGGAGTCTAACTAAGATTTCTTCACTGAGCCAATTACTGAATTTTTGAATGGTAATTTCAAGAGAGGGGACTTTTTGCTCCCTCCCTTGAAATTATATGGCTAGTTATAAATGTCTAATCCATTGAATATTAGTGTGTATTGTGAAAAATAATTCAAATTTACTACTTAGGTTGCCAGCAGCGTTAATTCATTGTGTGAAATTCATTCCTTCAGTTTTGTTAATAAGCAGCATTAGAGTACTTGGATATAATTGGCTTCTTATAGCAACTCTACTATGCTGTTTTGCCAATCAAGGGTATGCACAAGGTAGAAATGAGATCTCTTTTAATGAAGGATGGCGATTCAAAAAGGGGGCGAATGATTATCAGAAAGATATAGGCTTTTTGGACGAAAAATGGGAAAAAGTCACTGTTCCTCATACCTATAATAGAGAGGATATGCAATTGGGCAAGGACTTTTATACTGGTGATGGTTTTTATAAAAAAGATTTTTTTGTAGCCGATTCTTTACGCAATAGGCGCTTGTTTATTCGGTTTGAAGGGGTAGGCTCAGTGGCAGAGGTTTATGTCAATGGTCGATTTTTGGGAGAGCACAAGGGCAGCTTTTCTGCTTTTGCATTGGAGCTGACCCATTCAGTCAATTATGGTGAAGAAAATAGCATTTTGGTCAAAGCAAATAATGTGGCCAGGCCAGATGTCATTCCGATTAATCATTTTTTGTTTCCATTATATGGAGGGATTTATAGACCTGTTTCTCTGATTGTCACAGATAAAGTGAATATAAAAGTTACTGACCACGCTTCACAAGGTATTTACATTACTCAAAACAATGTCTCCGCCAAGCAAGCCCATGTCAAGATCAAAGCTAAATTGGAAAACCAAGGCAAAGAGATAAGGTCAATGGAGTTGGTGACAGAAATTAAGGACGCAGAAGGAAAGTCAATAAAGAAGGCCTCAGAAAAGGTGCCAATTAGCCCTCAAGGGGAGACATTGAAAGAGCAGGAGCTTGTCCTCAAAAGACCGCATCTTTGGCAAGGGGTAAAAGATCCCTATCTCTATTCCGTAACCGTTTCTTTGGTTGATAATGGTAAAGTTCTAGATGACGTGACCCAGCCTTTAGGTCTAAGAAAAGTGGAAGTGAAAGCAGGAGAAGGGTTTTTTTTGAATGATCGACCCTATCCGATGTATGGAGTGACACGTCATCAGGATCGTTGGGCTTTTGGAAATGCTTTGACCCATGCCCAACATTTGGAAGATATGATGCTGATCAAGGAAATTGGTGCCACGACCATCAGACTGGCCCATTATCAGCAGGCAGAAGATATGTATGCTTTGGCAGATAGCCTGGGTTTTTTGATTTGGGCTGAAATTCCCTTTATCAATAGAAGTTCAGGTGAAGAGACTGAGAATGCCAAACAGCAAATGACCGAACTGATCCGACAAAACTTCAATCATCCCTCAATATATATATGGGGCATTCATAATGAGGTATATTCAAAGACACCTGATGAGCATGTAGCAGTTTTATCAAGAGAGCTGAATGATATTGCCAAAACCAATGACCCCGATCGACTTACAGGAGCGGTAAGTGGTTATGGGGAAATGGATCGGCCAGCCAATCTTGCCGGGGATGTGCAAGGTATGAACCGTTATTATGGTTGGTATGAGGGAGAGATAGGTGACCTGGAGCAATGGGTAAGTGGATTGGAAAATAAATATCCCGATCATATTGTGATGCTAACTGAATATGGGGCGGATGGTAATATGGATCAGGGAGCTGAAATGTTACCTGAGAACAGAAACCCTGTTAGTGGGAAGTTCTTTCCGGAAAATTACCAGACAGAAACGCATATCCAGCAATGGGCTATCATAGAAGATCACCCTTATATTACGGCCTCTTATTTATGGAACATGTTTGAGTTTGCGGTACCGATGTGGAATCGTGGAGGAGTCAATGCGAGAAATCTTAAAGGCTTGATCACCTTTGACAGGAAAAGGAAGAAGGATAGTTTCTATTGGTATAAGGCCAATTGGAACCCAGCGCCCATGATCTATCTGGCTAATAGAAGAGATAACAAACGTACAGCTTCAAGTACAGTAGTGCAGGTTTTTACCAATCTTGATGCAGTTAAACTTTATGTAAATGGAGCATTAGTGGAAAAGAAATTAGAAGGAGTAAATGAACACCATTGGCTTTACAATATACAGCTTACAAAAGGAGAAAACATCATCAAAGCGGAAGGAGTAAGCGAAACGGGTGAAGTACTCTTGGATGAAATAAGATGGAAATTAAATTAAATAGAATTTAAAGATATAAACACATGAAAAGCATTTTACGTGGTGCCGTATTGGCAGTAACATTGACTGGTGCAGGACTAGGTTCAGTAATAGCCCAAAAAGCACCGGACAATACACCTAGAACCTCAATAGCCTTGGAGCATGGATCTCATCGATTGGGAAAAAGAACTGATGAGATGATGCAGACATGGAGAAATTATGGTCTGGGGCAATTTATCCATTGGGGCTTATACGCCATTCCAGGTGGGCATTGGGAAGGGAAGTATTATGGAGGAGCAGCAGAGTGGATTCGTTCTTGGAAGGATATGCCCAATGAGGCATATGATGAATTGTACAAGGAATTTGACCCTCAAAATTTTGACCCAAGAGCTTGGGCAAAACAAGCCAAATCCTTGGGAGCAAAGTATATGATCATTACTACAAAACACCATGATGGATTTTGCTTATGGCCAAGTGAATACACCGATTATGACGTGACCAATTCACCCTATGGCAAGGACATCATTGGTCCGTTAGTGGAGGCCTATGATGCGGAAGGGATTGATGTGTACCTCTATTTTTCTGTAATGGACTGGAATCACCTTGGGTACAGGAGTAAATTGGAGACAGAGGAAGACAGGGAAGCATACGAGGGCTTCAAAGAGTTCACTAGAAATCAACTTTTGGAACTTTTGGATTTGTATCCCACCACAAAAGGCTTATGGTTTGATGGTACTTGGGATGCGGCATGGAAGGAACAGGCCGCTTTTGCAGATAAGCTGGAAACAGAAATGAGAGAAAAAATACCGGGCTTGATCATTGGAAGCCGCTTTCGCCCGGATGATTATGGTAATCGACATTTTGATAGCAATGGCGACCTGATGGGGGATTACGAACAAGGCTGGGAACGAAAACTGCCAGAAACCTTTGAAGATACCAAAGGAAATGATTGGGACTGTGTGATGACCGTGCCGGAAAACCAATGGGGATACCATTCCGATTGGAGAGGCCATGTGAAAACCAGTTTTGAACTGATTGAGATGTTGGTAAAGTCAGTTTCATTGAATGGAAACTTTGTGATGAACTTCGGCCCAGACGGACAAGGTTCGATTCGGGAAGAAGAAACCAAACTGGCAGCTGAAATAGGAGACTGGATGGACGTAAACCATGAAGCCATATATGGCTGTGGTTACCTTGATTGGAAAAAGCAGGATTGGGGATATTATACCAAAAATAGAGAAACCGGAAAGGTCTACATGGTTGTGTTTAATAGACCTTTGAATGGGGCTTTAAGGGTGAAAACACCTTCAAAAATTGGATTGGAAAAAGTATATTCTTTGAAGGAGCCTAGTGTTACTTATGAGCCAGAAGAAGTTCATAAAGATGAGTACTTCATCCATCTCAAAGAAAGTAAAACGTCTAAGGGCCCCGTAGTAATCGTCATTGAGCCGACAAAGGAAAAGCAGCAAGAGGGCACTGAATATCAGAAAGCGAAAACTTGATTGAAACTGGACATCAGCCTCAGTTTCGATTGAGGTTGATGTCATTGTTTTAGGTCAATTGGTCTTTTTTTGATTGACCCTAAGCGCAAAGAGGTAAGGATAATTGTATAATTTATATTTTTTTAAGTAATAATTGTTGGAGACACGTTTTTTTTAAGTAATTAACTTACTTAATTGCTTTATAAGCATTATTTTTCAAGATCATCTCCAGCTTTAATAAAGTAATCAGATTAGAATCTTTGCGGGTAAATTTCGACGATATTGAAATAATTGAAAAACTAAGGGGTGGAATCGTATCTGCTTACCGGGAGATTTTTGATAGGTATTACAGTGGACTTTGTCACTTTGCCCATAAATACCTAGGGGATAAAGATGATGCTGAGGACGTAGTACAGGAGACATTTATGGTCTTATGGGACAAAAGGGAAGAGTTTCAGTCTTTACCAACGGTGAAGAGTTTTCTCTACACGGTGACGAAAAATAAATGCATCAATCTCTTGAGTGTAAGCTCAAATAGAAAGCGGATTCTAGAAGGAGATTATTTGTTTTCCCAGCAATTTTTTGAAGAAAATGTAGTGGAGGAAGAAATGTATAGGGCATTATACAAATCCATAGAAAAGCTCCCAGAACAATCCCAGAAAATCGTCCGGCTTAACCTTAAAGGCATGAAGAACCAAGAAATAGCAGATCAGCTTGGGATTTCTTTGAATACCGTGAAAACATTAAAAAAGAGTGCTTATAAGGCTATTCGATCTGACATGCTGATCTGGTTTTTGGCAATAGTGATGAATCAAGTGGTAAGCTGATGGAAGTGTGTTGAAATGAAGTTATGAGCTTGCGTAAGATACTGCAAAATCAAATAATCACATTTTTTTAAAACTTTTTTAACAATTTGGTCACCCGTTTTTTTTGGTTACTTGTTTTATATACAAAATAAAGCAAAACTATGAAGGAACTTTTCGAGGTGGCTCGTATTGTCCTCAAACATAAGTTAGGTAATAACAATAAGCCCAATGATAAAGAGCTTTTGTTTTTGGAAGATTGGCTTAAAAAATCTGAAGAGAACAGGATCTTATATGCAAAGCTTCAGGAAAAGTCTGTCGAGGAACTCTTGGAAAGAGAGCAGTTGGCAATCAACCAGCAAAATGGGTGGGAAAGATTGGAAGCCTACGCTCGCAGCAGGAAGTCAACGAAGTCCCCGAAATCCCAGTGGGTTAAATGGGCGGCTGTTCTATTGATTCCCTTGGCTGTAGGTATTGTCCTCTTTTCATTACTTCGTCCCGATGCCGATGAAGTCATAAGCCCGGGAAGCAATGGGGCCATGTTGACCCTGAGCAATGGAGAGAAGGTAAACTTGGAAGAGCTTGATAATATAGCCGCACTTGAAGGGGGGGTGCTGTCTAAAGAGTCGGATAAGCTGGTTTATACAGATGATTACAGTGATAATAAAGAAAAGGTTTTTAACACTGTGGAAACTTCAATAGGAAAGGAGTTTGGGTTAAAGCTCTCTGATGGAACAGAAGTGTACCTTAATCCGCTAACCAAAATGACCTTTCCTATCGCTTTTGATAAAAAGGAACGGATGGTTGAGCTTTCTGGAGAGGCTTTTTTTAAAGTGAGTCATGATGCCTCTCGTCCCTTCTATGTGACGGTGGATGGTATGAAAGTCCAGGTTTTGGGAACCTCCTTTAGTGTAAGGTCATATGAGGATGAGGGATTTGCTGAGACGGTTTTGGTGGAAGGAAAAGTGAAAATTGTGGATGAAAGGGGAGTAGAGCAAGCATTGCTAACCCCAGACCACAAGGTGGTTTTGGATAAATCAATAGGCTCATTTGATGTCTCAGAAGTAGACGCCAAGCGCGCTACCTCATGGGTGGAAGGATTCTACTTTTTTGAGGATGCCACCTTAGAGGATATTTTGAAGGACCTCTCCAGGTGGTATGAGTTTGAAGTTGTATACGACCGCCCAGAACTAAGGGATCAACGCTTTGAAGGGTACATTAACAAATACGAGGAATTAGACCCCGTGTTAAAAATAATAGAACATACGAATCACATAAAAATAGAAAAGAATGGAAAAACCTTGATCGTGAAGTAAAAAAAGGGTGTCGATTGCGGCAACAATCTCCACCCTGAAATGTCAAACAACAGTTCAACAAACCACTAACAATTTATGAAGAAAAATTTAAAGAGATATCTCTTAAGGGGATATTTATGGCCAAAAGTCATGAAACTCACTGCAATCCTGACACTCGCCCTGTGTTTTAACTTGTCCGCTGCTTCCATTTCTCAGACCCTTAAGGATTTGAATTATGAGAAAGTAGAATTGAAAAAACTGATTAGGGAAATCGAGAAACAAACGAACTACAAATTCTTTTACAACCTGAATGATGTACGGACCATCAAAGACCTGACCGTAAAAGAGGAGGTTATCTCGGTAGAGGACCTTCTTGAGAAACAACTGAAACAAACACCCTTAACTTTTGAGATTATAGATGAAACAATTGTACTAAAGCACAAAACCAATCATTCACAAAACTCAACTTCACTTTCGAGCCAAAACGGTCTTACAATTTTTAGTCGTGACATGGAAGAAATCTCCGGCGTGGTAACCGATGAAGGTGGAGAACCCCTGCCGGGAGTAATTGTTCAGCTGAAAGGTGCCAGTCAAGCCAATGTGACGGATGCCGATGGTAGGTACAAAGTGCTGGTTCCGGATTCTGATGCCATTTTGGTCTTTCGACTATTGGGCTTTGAAACCCAAGAAATTCCAGTGGGCAACCAACAAAAGATCAATGTAAAGCTAAAGATCAGTGTAACGGGGATGGAAGAGTTCATCGTTACGGGGGTCGTAGAAAGGGACAAGGAGAGCTTTACAGGTGCAGCTTCTTCTTTTACTGGCGCTGACCTAAAGCAAATTACCAATGGAAACGCGGTAGAGGCTTTGAAAACATTGGATCCTTCCGTAGTGATCTTTGAAAACAACCAATTCGGTTCCAATCCCAATGTCATGCCCAATATCGAGGTGAGAGGGAAGACCAGTATTTCTACCAGTGAACTTCGTGATGAATTTGGTTCTGATCCCAACCAGCCGCTGTTTATCCTGGATGGATTTGAAACTACTTTACAGACTATCGTGGATTTGGATATTAATAGGATCAAGTCCATCACTATTCTGAAAGATGCTGCTTCCACTGCCCTTTACGGTTCTGTAGCGGCCAATGGTGTCATTGTGGTCGAAACCAAAAGACCGGAAGTGGGTAAGATCATGCTGTCTTACACGGGAGATTATCGTGTAAATGCTCCTGACTTGAGCGTTTATAATATGATGAATGCTGCTGAGAAGCTGGAGTTTGAAAGACTTTCTGGAAGGTATGACTATTACTCAATAGACCCTGAATTTCAATTGCCCCTTGATGAGTTATACAATCAGCGGCTTGCCGAAGTAAGAAGAGGGGTGGATACTTATTGGCTTTCTGAGCCGACCCAAGTAGGCTTCACCAATTCCCATACGCTTTATGCAGATGGCGGGTCTGATGAATTGCGCTTTGGAGTCTCTGCCAATTACAGAAATGTTCAGGGAGTGATGAAAGGCTCAGGACGTGAAACTTGGCAAGGATCCGTGGATATCAATTACCGAAAAGGAAAAATCAATATCAGCAACAAGCTTTTTGTCAATGGATATTTAGCTACTGAGTCACCTTATGGAAATTTCTCTACGTTTGTCAATGCAAACCCATATTTCAGAAAGTACAATGAAGATGGTGGGGTGGACAAATACCTGGAAGAGGGGCTTGTAAGTGGACTGGTTGTTTATCCTAAAACGGGTGTGCCCAATCCACTTTATAATGCCTTGTTGGAGAATCAATATGATGAAACACGCAACCTGAATGTGCAGAATAACCTGCAGTTAAGGTACAATATCAGCCCTTCTTTTAGAATCCAGGCCATGACGCAGATTCTGGGAGCTAAAAACGAAAGCGAGGCTTTTGCCAATCCACTGAATACGGAGTTTGATGGTGTAGATATATTGAAGAGAGGCCGATATAACAATAGCCAATCTTCTCAGTTTTTGTATCGAGGAAATGTGATGGCAGTATATTCCAAGGTGATTGGGAAGCACAGCATCACGGGGAACCTGAGGGGAGAAATACAAAATGAACAGAATGAAAGAAAAAGCTTTGTAGCAACAGGCTTTCCAATAGGAGCAGTCGGAAACCCTGCTTTTGCTTTTTCCTATCAGGAAAACAGTAAGCCTTCTGCGGCCTATAAAGATTATCGACGCGTAAATGGATTGGCCAGTGTCAACTATGCCTATGACCAGCGATTTTTATTCGATGCCACTTACCGCATCGATGGCTCTACGGCATTCGGAAGAAATAATCCCTTCTCACCGTTTTGGGCGGTAGGGGCTGGCTGGAATCTCCACAATGAACCAAGTTTGAAAAATAGCCCGGTTTTGAGTAGTCTTAGATTGAGGGGGAACGTGGGGATAACCGGTAATCAGAGCTTTGGTAACATCACTTCTGTTTCGGTTTACGATTACTTCCAGAATCTCAATATTTTCGGACAGGGAACTTCCCTATCTACCCTGGGCAATCCAAATTTGGAATGGCAAAGAACCAAGAATTACAGCGTGGGCATTGACTTCGGTTTCTTGAAAAACAGAATCTCAGGTTTTGTCAATGCTTATCGGAATATCACCAATCCGTTGATTGTGGTGTTGGATCAACCCTCCTCTACTGGAATTGTAGGACTTCCTTTGAATGTCGGCCTATTGGAAACCCGAGGTGTGGAAACAAATATCAGATATTCTCCTGTTTTTAAGCCTCAGCAAGGTGTAGTATGGACTATCGGATGGATGGGTAATTTCATCGTGGATCAGTATGATGAGTTCGATGATAAGCTCAGCAAATTAAATGAAGAGGAACAAGAAAGTAATAGCTTGGTCCGCTATAAGGATGGGTACAGTCCTTCAGATATTTGGGCTGTCCAGTCATTGGGAATTGACCCAGCCACGGGCGAAGAAATTTTCTTGAAGAAGAACGGAGAGAGAACTTTTGAGTATGATCCAGCGGATATCGTACGGGTAGGTAATACCAGACCATTTTCAGAAGGTGTTTTGAGCACAAACCTCTCTTACAAAGGATGGTTGATGAATGTTTACCTAAGGTACAGAATCGGTGCAGAGGTCTTTAATAGCGCCGTGTATAACAAAGTGGAGAACATAAATGCGCAAGGGATCACGCTTAACCAAGACAAAAGAGCCTTGACTGAAAGATGGAAACAACCTGGTGATATCAGTCAGTTTAAAGGGATCAGCTTAACTGAAAAAACCAATATGTCTTCCCGATTTGTACAGGAAGAAAATAGTTTGATTGGAGAATCCATTTCCGTGGGATACCAATGGAATGCCAACAGTCATTTCTTGAAAAGCATCGGCTTACAAAGATTAAGACTAAACGCGCTGATGAATGACATTTTCAGGTTGTCCTCTGTCCAAGTGGAGCGTGGGATTCAATATCCTTTTGCAAGAACGGTTTCTTTATCTGTAAACGCTACTTTCTAAATCCGAACAAAGATGAAAAAAACAATCATAAAATATATACTAGGGGTTTGTGCGGTGTGGATGACCAGTTCATGTGAAGACTATCTGGACGTAAAGCCCATGGATAAATTCTTGGAAAACCAGGTGTTCTCATCCCAGATAGGGATACAAAATGCGCTAAATGGAATTTACCTGGATTTGAATAACAACAGGTTATATGGTGAAGACCTTACCTTGGGAGCGGTGGAAGGACTGGCTCAACGGTATAACCAGCCAAATGATGATTATATTCTTTACTTTTTTCAGAACTACTCCTACAAAGAGGAAAGTGTAATGAATAGGTTTGAAGGAGTATGGACCAGAGCTTATGTGAATATTTTGAACATCAATGCACTGCTGGATGGTTTGGATAAATATCCGGGAGTTTTGCCGCAGGATGAAGAAGAAATCATTAGAGGGGAATGCCATGCTTTGAGGGCCTTTTTACACTTTGATATGTTGAGGTTATTTGGTGGTATTCCTGGTGAGAGCATGGACCAATATAAACTACCTTACTACGATGAAGTCAAAAGAGAAGCGGCTCCCCTGATTGCAGGTAGTCTGTTTTTGGATCAGGTGTTGGAGGATTTGGAAATGGCTGAAAGCTTTTTGGCGAACGATCCAATCGTAGAAAATGGTAAAATGCTTCCAGATCCTGATGACGGTGTGGTTACATTCTATATGTGCAGAAACTTTAGGATGAACCTATATGCAGTGAAAGCTTTGCAGGCCAGGGTGAACCAATATGGAGGCAATGACCAAGCGGCTCTGGAAGCGGCAGAATGGGTGATTGAAAATGGAAGTAAGTGGTTCCCTTGGACAGATCCTTTAGCAATACTGTCTACTCCAAATGCTCCGGATATGGTGTTCTCCTCTGAAATCCTTTTTGGTACTTACAATATGAGCTTGTATGGTAGACATAATAACCTTTTCAACAGTAGTTTAAATGAAAACAAGATCCTGTATGCAAGGCCTAGAAGATTGAATCAAACCTTTGAAAACAATGAAAACGATTACCGTTTCAATTCCTCTTGGGTATTGAGTAGCAACCATTCTTTCAAGACTTTCAACAAGTACAAAGAGCCCGGTAAAATCAATAATGTGACACCAACTTTTAAGTTTATACTGGGACTGATCAGGATGTCGGAGATGTATTATATCGCAGCTGAAGCTTTAGTAGATTCAGATCCAGGTAAGGCCTTGACCTATTTGAATACAGTACGGTATAACCGTGGGTTGCAAGACTTGGGCGAAGGGGTAGACCTCCATGCAGAGATCCTCAAAGAGTATAGGAAAGAGTTCTTCGGTGAGGGACAGCTGTTCTTCTACTATAAGCGGCACAATTTCAGTTCTATACCCAATGGGTCTTCCAATACAGCGAATATGACCATGGGAGAAAATACCTACGTGGTGCCATTACCACTATCAGAATTAGAGTTTAGAAACTAGAAATCCCTAACAACTATGAAAAATACAATTCGAAATATATTTCTATTTATAGTGATAGTGATGTGCTGGAGCTGTGTGGAGGATGAGTTGATGACCTATACCAGTAGCACAGACAGCATTTACTTTACCTTTTCAAAAAAAGAAGAGCCTGCAATACCCTTTGACAGTATATATTATTCAGTAGGTTTGGTGCCTGCTGATTTTACGGATTCCTTGGTCAGCATCCCGGTGAAGATTATGGGGAATAAAAAGGATTATGACCGAGCTTTTTCAGTGGAATTGTCAGAAAAGTCCACAGCGGTGGAAGGAACTAACTTTAAAATTGAAAATGAATTGGTGATTCCCGCTGGTGCTGTGGAATCAGCCATTCAGATCAGGTTGTTCAAGACCCCGGATATCGCAGAGGATACTGTGATGATAGGTTTTGATTTACTGCCCAATGAGTATTTCAATACCGAAATGAAAAACTATGTCAATGAGTTTGGTGAGATAGAGGTAAGCCATGTCAACTTTGAACTGTACTTGACTGGTACTGTTTCAGAACCACAGAATTGGTTTGCTCCATTTCTGGGACCGTTTTCTTTGAAAAAATTGATGTTGATGAATGAAGTTTTGGGTATAGATCCACTTACATTTTCAAAAGGGCGTCTTGAAATTTCCAAAATGATGTACTTTGGAAAGGCGATGAAGCGGTATCTGGATCTTCAAAGAGCTGCAGGGAATACGGTTTATGAGGAAGATGGAACGGAAATGGAAATGGGTGCTTACTTTTAATGAAACAAACGATGAAAAAAATATTAATATACATATGCTTGGGGTTACTCCCCATCTTGTTGCCGGCATGTATGGAGGATTTGGGCAACTACCAATATCAAGAAATCAATGAAATAGATTTTGAGGGCATTGATAGCAGTTATGTGGCTTATCAAGGAGAACAGTTCAAAATTGAACCTAATTTAGCCTTTACTCTGGATGAATCTGATAATCCAGAGAATTATGAATACGAGTGGTTTTTACAAAAGCCAGGGGCTTTGCCAAATGACAAAGAAAAATTCTTAAGTGACCAAAGGGTGCTGGATATTCAGCTTTCAGTTGCCCCAGGTATTTATAATGGTTATTATCGCGTGCGTGATATGACTACAGGGGTGCAGTTTGCTACAAAATTTGCTATGGAAGTCATCAGTTCGGTGTATGAAGGCTGGATGGTGATGAGTGATGTCAATGGTAAAGCGAGATTGGATATGGCTTCTAGAATAGAGGAAGATTATATGGTGATTCCAGATGTCTTGAACTATACTGGCTCTTCCTTGAAATTGGAAGGCGCTCCTGGTATGGTTTTCTGCTATGATTATGACCCTACCCTATACGGGATCTATGTGACCAGTGAGGGCACAGGAACTACTAAAATTGATCCGGATTCTTTTGGATGGTCAGAAGATTTAAGGTTGACTTATGAGGCTACTGGTACTTTTCCTGAAGATTGGAGAGCCGATCAAATCTACGATAGAGGAGGGAACTCATCCTTAATGCTAAGTGAAGGAAAGGTGTATTATTATTTTAGAACTTATGGAATAGCTTATGGTGTGCCGATCAATATGGTCAGTGGAGAGGCAGCACCCTATACACCTTCTCCTTTTATTAGTGTCAATCCTTTCTTTGTAGCTGATCAATCCATTTTATTTGATGAAGATAACAAACGTTTTCTTCGACATATGGGTGTCAATAAGGAAGAGTCTGACTTGATGCCTAACGGAACTTTGTTCGACTATAATATCGGTATGGACTTAGTATATATGGGGTATAACGAATATAATGGAGGGGAGGCCTTGGCAGTTCTTAATGATAATGGACAGTATTATATAGCCCGTATAGCGCAGACTTTTACCACATTACAGCAGGTGTATTTTGAAGCCATTAATGTAGATGGATTTGATCAAGCAGAAAACTTTGCGGTTCATCCAGATTTCGGCTTCCTGTTCTTTAATATTGGTTCAAAAGTCTATGAATATGATCTATCTACTAAGGTAGCTTATGAGATGCTGGATTATGGCTCCAAAGAAGTGACGCACCTTGAATTTTATAACTTGGCTTTTCCTAGAGCGCATACCGCTGATTTTGAAAAGCAGTTGATGGTGGCTTCTAATGATTCCTCATTGCCTGCTGAAAGTTCAGGAAAGCTGGAATTCTATAACGTGCCGCCGGTAAACGGTCAGATTACTTTGGATAGTGAGCTGGAAGGCTTCGGTAAAATTGTAAGTGTTGCTTATAGAGAGAGATAAGTATTGGTAATTAGAAAGCACCCTCCCCAATTTTTTTGATTGACATTTTCTTCACGGACGATGTTATGGGGAGGGGCTTTTTAAACTCACTGCCTTTTTTCTTTACTGATCAAACCTTGAGAATTGCCTAGAAGGGAAATATAAGTCCTTTCCTAATCTTGTATACCCTTTTGAGAATATAAAACCCAATTATGTAAGATGAAAAGATTTAGTTTAACGTTAATGGCCCTTATTCTGGTCATATTTTCTGGATATGCCCAGGATCCATTTTTCCAGGGAAGCTGGAAGGAAGTATTGGATGAAGCCAAGGAACAAAAGAAGCTTATTTTTGTGGACCTTTATTTTGAGGGATGCATGCCTTGTGAAAAAATGGCCAAAGAGGTTTTTCCACATCCTGAGGTAAGTAAATTGCTGGAATCTGATTTTATCAGTTTTAAGTCAGACGTATTCAAGGAAGAAGATGGAGCTTTGTTGAGCAGGAAATTCGGCGCGACAGGATTCCCCTCTTTTGTTTTTTTGAATCATGAAGGAAAAGTGCTTGATGTAGCATCCGGATACCTAAATGTCAATGGGATGGTGAGCGCTTTGAAAGAAATGATGGTCAAGGCGGAGGAAGGAGATTTTACAGCATTCGACCCTAGTTTGGACTTGGATTATCCTGCTTTTTACTCAGAATTTTTTATCAGTCAGAACCGTAAGCTTGATGGGGAGGAGATCAAGCAATATATGGCATCTCAAACTGACTGGAACCAGGAGGTTCCTTTTATGGTATTGAGCACCTTTGCAAGAGGTGGTCAATATGATCAGTACTATTGGACCAACGCAGAGTCGCTTGGAGAACAGTATGGCTATGGGATTGTGAGCAAAAGAATGTTTGGAATTGCCACCTCTCAAATAAATCAGTTTGCGGCGGCCAAACAAATCAAGCGTGCACAAGGCACCATAAATATTATCAAGGATTTTATGAATGAAAAGGATGTCAATCGCTTCACACCTTTTTTGCTGAACAGGTATTATAAAGAAGACCCCCAACACCTTTGGTACTTACAGGAATATAGAAAATTGGATATTGATAGCAGGGATCAGGTTTTTAATGTAATCAGCGGGGTTTTGCAGCATCTTCCTGAAGATGAAGCCACCCTAAATGCCATGAAGGAATGGTATGAAGAAAGTGTATTGACGGAGCAGCCTGATGCAGAACAACTATATAACTACAGTTTGATATTGGCCCTGATGGATAAAGCAAGTGGAGCACAATCGGAATTGGATAAAATCCAATTGAAAGATAATGATAGCAACTTAACTGCCCAGGATGTGGAGTTACTATCGAAGGCAATAGCCAGTGGAAGCATGGCCGGATACCAGCCTAAAGAATTGATCAAAGAGATCCCGGTTTTACAATGATGCGTTTTCAAAAGATTACAAAAATATTCCTCTTAGGCCTTTGCCTGGGATTCAGCGTGATTCCTTCCTTTGCGCAAAGTAAAAAGCAACTAGAGCAAGGGGTAGGAGCTTTCGAAAAGGCCATGATATCAAGAGATGCAGAAGCTGTAAAGGAACTGCTTGCTCCTGATTTTATGATTGGAGTGTATGATGGAGATGAAATGAATTACCTGTTGGAAGGCCTTGTAAAACAGTATTACGCCATTGAGTCGATTACTTTTCAAGGTAATAAGAAGCATGGGGAGCTGGTGCTGGCAAATGTGAAAATTCAACTTGAGAAAGGGGAAGAAATAACTACCAATTTGGCTTTTAACAAAGATGCGCAGCTTACTTATGTCGATCTTTTTGACGGTTTCTATGATTTGGACCGGTATTCTGATCATGGCCTCGTGGCCACCATACCTTTTGTAATGGAAAACAATAAGATCATCATTAAGGCCACAATGAATGATAGTGAAAAAGTCTTACGTTTCATTTTTGATACAGGGGCTGATGGAATGGCCCTGAGTCCAGAGGCGGCAGAAGAAGTGCAGGTAAAGCATATCAGAGACCATGAGACAGCTGTCGTAGGAGGGAAGACTACCGTGAAATTCTCCAGTGGCAATACGGTCCATCTAGCAGAAGAATTGTCTCTGGACAAGCAAAATCTGGTGATTTTTCCAGGTATGGACAGTCAGGTGGATGGGCTAATTGGAGGAGGAATTTTGCGGAAGTATACGACCCAATTCGACTTTGATAGAAAAGTGATAGAATTGTATGATTTTAATTCTTTTCAGCCCAATCCTGAGGCAGCAGTTTTGGATGTAGACTTCAGTTCGGGGGTGCCTGAGATACCGATCAGCTATTATTTGGCCAACAAAGAAGAGGAGTTGACAGCAGAGATGGTGTTTGATACAGGAGCTGGATACAGTATGATATTTTTTGGCCCCTACGTTGGGCAGGAACAATTGTCCGATGGGTTTGAGGCAGCCTTTCACTCCACCAATTACAGTATGGGCATGGCCACCCCCATCCAAATTGGATACATAGACTATGCGCGTATCGGAGACCATAAAATGGAAAATATCCTTGTGTCATTACAGCAATACGACCCTCAAAACAAGGATTGGATTACCAGTTCGGGTTCTTTTGGGATAGCATTGATCAAGAAGTTTCATGTGACGATAGATCGATTGCATAAGAAACTTTACATGGAACCCAATCAAGTTTTTGCCAAACCTTCGGATTTCGCTATTGGTGGAATGGTACTGCATTTTAATGAGGATGATGAACTGGAAATCAAACAGGTGATCCAGGGTTCTGCCGCAAACAGGGAAGGCTTGAAGGTGGGGAGCAAAATTACAATGATAGACGATTTTACATCGGAAGACTTATTGTCAGATGGTCTCGGTCAACTTTTGGATAAAGCGGCGGGAAGCATTACAGTAAGGGTATTGTATGGTGAACAGATGATGCAATTAGATTTAGAGATATAAAAATTATTGAACATAAAAATGAAATCAGAAATGAAGAAATTTTGTAAAGTACTGCTCGTATTGACGGTACTGACCCAAACAGCCTTAATGGCCAAAGGTATTGAAGGATACGCGATCATTAGTGGAAAAGTCGATTTTGAAAATCCATTTGGAGAGGTCAAACTTCAGCAAGTAGTAGATGGAGCACTGGAGACAGTGGCTACAAGTAGCACCAATGAGAAGGGAGAGTTTGCCTTTATGTATCCTGTGGATGAAGCAGCATTTTATCATCTAGAAATAGCGCCAAGAAGGTATAGTCACATGCTTCGCTTTTACTTGGAAAGTGGAGTGGAACTAAAAGTGACCATTCAGGAAGATGGTTATGTGTTGGCCGGTGAAGACTTAGGGCATAATGAGCTAGTGACTGATTGGAACAAGTCTGTTGAAAAGATGTTGGATATCAATAGAGTGGGTTCTGTGAAAACCTATAAGGAGTTTTTCCCGCTAGTTAAGAATGAAATGATTGATGAAGCCCAAGACTTTAAAAATCGCATCAATACGGGCGATGAGCAATTTGATGCCTTGATGAAGTTATCTGTGCAAACGGATTTGGAAGAACAGTCTTTTTCTTTTTTCAGGTTTCCAAGGACAATGCATGCCAGCCCTGAAGAATACCCTGATTTCTATCAACAATGGGAGAAGGATGTGAAATTTACCGATGCTGATCTTTTGAAGCTGTGGAATGGTAAATCTTATATGGATAATTATTTCATGACTTACTATCTGTTTTTAGAGAACCCAAAGCCAGTTAGCTCTAAACCTCTCTCAGGGATGATTCCAAGCTTTGATGATCCAGCCTTATTGGATGTTTTCCTTAGGGATTATTTCTCTACCAGAAGGTTTAAGGGGGGGCAATTTGAGAGAGAGATTGCTATAGCAAGACCCTATATGACTTCTGAGGAAAGCAAAGCTTTGATTGTAGAATTAGAAAAGAAATATTTTACTGAAGCCGGTCAACCAGGATTTAAATTTGAATATGAAGATGTTGAAGGCAATATGGTATCTTTTGATTCCTTTAAAGGTAAGGTCGTTTACTTGGACATTTGGGCAACTTGGTGTGGTCCATGTATCAAACAAATCCCTTCCTTGAAAAAATTGGAAGAAGAGCTTCATGGAGAAGATATTGTGTTCCTTAGTGTTTCTATCGATGCCTTAAAGGATAAACAAAAGTGGAAGAATTTTGTAAAAGAGAAAGACCTCAAAGGAGTGCAGTTGATGGCTGATAAGGCTTGGGAGTCTGGCTTGGTGAAGAACTATGAAATCAAAGGGATTCCAAGATTTATGATTTTTGATAAACAAGGGAATATTGTAACCACAGATGCCATGAGACCATCGCAAGAAGGCCTGAAGGAGCAATTGGTTGAATTGTTGAAAAAATAAAAGGCTGATAAGAGAAACGCTGTCTTTTATTTAATGAGTTCTCGGATTTCTAAAAAAGAATAATTTTTAAAATTATTTCAAAAGTTATCACCCCATTTGGGATAAAGTAGTTTTATAAAAACAGACTTTATGTTAAGAAAATCAAGGTCTCTATCTTAATGGCATAGCAACATCTTTTATTTATGATGTTAAAGTCCATCTCCCTGATTGTCTTAATAAGTAGAGTGGATGGTTTATAAGAAATTAAATGCGGTTTATTTGATTTATAAGCGTGGTCTAATGGACCACGCTTATTTGCTTAAATAAGTGTCACATAATTTTTTGACAATACCATATGTTTCAGTCATGATTATTGACTTTTTTTCTTGTGAGAAATGCAATTTTAGTCCAAACAACCTAATGATTTAATATTTTTCGATAATTATATTAGTGATGAAAAAATTCAATTATTTACGTATAGTGTTATAAATACAATATTTTATGCTTTAATAGTTAAGTTATTGGATTGTTTTTGAGTGATCAAGTTAGATTTGAAATTTTGTCTTAAATAAGTTCGGTTTTATTTATCTCTTTTTTGTCTTAATTTTCGAGGCTGTAATCAAATATAATATCCTTGAACTTCAATAAGTTAATTGAGATCATCCTATAGAGATAGTGGGTTAATAGAAAAGCTGAGAAAAGGAAATGTCGATGCTTACAGGACTTTTTTTGATGAGTTCTATGATAGCTTATGTCTTTTTGCCAATAAATACCTTAAGGATTTTGACAATGCAGAGGACATTGTCCAAGAAGTTTTCATTACTGTTTGGGATTACAGAAAGGACATGCTGTCCTATTCATCCCTGAAAAGTTTCCTCTACACCGTTACAAAAAACAAATGCCTTACCTTTTTAAAAAATGACGCTCGCAAAAACCAACTATTTGAGGGAAGTGATTTGTTTACGGAGATGTTTTATGATGCGAATGTGGTAGAGGAAGAAACTTACCGCTTATTGGAGAAGGGGATTAAGGAACTGCCTGATCAATCTAGAAAAATTATTCAGCTTCATTTGGATGGCTTAAAAAATCAGGAGATTGCCGATGAATTGAATGTTTCTATCAATACGGTGAAAACATTGAAGAAGAATGCCTACAAAAATCTTAGAGAGGCCATTGGGGTATTAGCAGTGCTGCTTTTGGAAATCTAAAATCGACAGATCGTTATTGGAAGAGGTAAATCATTTTGATACATGCAGTCGGAGTACCTGCCTTTCGGAGGACTGGGAGTCAAATGCTTGACATTACTTTTCGATTCCATAAATCATTTCACTCAATAAAAACCTTTAATTTTTTTAATATCATTGCTTCCTTTTTTTAGATGGATATCGATTTGTGTTATAGCGTTAAGCGTTCTGTAAATTCTATTTTTTTATTATTTGCATTATTATGTTTTAAAATATTGAATAATGTAAGTTAATTTAAAATTAAATTCTGTTGAATTTTGATACGATTCCTACAGGATTGGTGATAAATACATGAGATTCTTTAAGGAAATTAACAGTTTGGTAAAATTTTTTTAAAATATCATTCACCCACTTTTTGGGTTTTGAGTTTTAATAGGGCGAAGGGTCTAGAATGACTGCTTCCATAAAGTTTAAAACTAAAGGATGAAATCGATAAATCATTTATTTGATATTTCAAAGGTATTGGCCAAGAGCAAACTGAAAGGGGAAGATGCTCTTGAACCCAATGAATTAAAAATATTACATGCTTGGCGGGACAAGTCTGATATGAACCAACACTTGGTTTCCAAATTGGAGAAGGAGAGCTGGGAAGATATTCAAGCACACGCAAAAACTGGCTTGGACAAGGAAAAAGCATGGCAGAAAATAGAGAAGAGTATTCGGCCTAATAAAAGCATCAGTTTTCTAATGACCCTGAAATGGGCCGCTATCATCATAATCCCTTTGTCTCTAGGGGTGATTTTATATAGTCAATATTATGTGGGGAATGAGACTGGTTCGCTAATGCCTGGGGGGAATGGGGCAATGCTTACTTTAAGTGATGGCAGCCAGATCAATTTGGAAGAAAAGGATGATTTGCAGATTGAAGAAAAGTCTGGTGAGAAATTGATGCTTGTTCAGGATGAATTGATTTATCAGAACGAGGGTGAGGGTGCAGATAAAGAAATTTTTAATACCATCGAAACCCGAGTAGGGAATGAATACAAACTTCGACTTTCAGATGGTACCAAGGTTTTTTTAAATGCCCAATCCAAATTGGTTTTTCCTGTTGCATTTTCAGATAAATCCAGAACTGTAAAGCTAGAAGGGGAAGGATACTTTGAGGTAAGCCACGATCAGGAACGCCCTTTTTATGTGGAAGTAGAGGGGATGAAAGTGCAGGTTTTAGGGACTTCGTTTAATGTAAAAGCTTACGCCAATGAAGCTACTACAGAAACCGTTTTGGTAGAAGGAAAAGTTAAACTCATCAATGAAAGCTTGGTTGAAACCACGCTTAGCCCAGATGAAATAGGAGTATTAAACAAGCTATCCAAAGAAATTGAAGTGAGCGAAATTGACGCATCAAGAGCAACTGCTTGGGTAGATGGCAAATATTACTTCAACAATGCCAGGTTAGAAGACATCATGAAAGACCTCGCAAGGTGGTATGATTTCGAAGCAAAGTACAGCAGTCAAGGGCTCAAGGAGGTTCGTTTTGAAGGGTGGATTAACCGCTATGAGGAATTGGATCCCATACTTGAAATAATGGAAATCACTAACAAAATAAAAATAGAACGAAATGGTAAAAAACTAATTATCAGTTAAAAAGAAAGGGTGTTGATTGCTGCAACAATCCCCACCCCGTTTAATTAAATGTTCAATAACATTCCACTAACAATTTATGAAGAAAAATTTAAAGGATTATCCCTTAAAGGGGGATTTATGGCCAAAAGTTATGAAGTTAACTGCTATTCTAACCTTGGTGTTTTGTGTAAATGTGTCGGCAGCTGTGAATTCACAAGTGCTAAAAGACGTTCATTTCAAAAATATTGAGCTCAAATCTCTGATCAAGGAGATAGAAAAGAGAACGAATTACCAGTTCTTTTATAGCCCTGATGATATCGAAGCTGTAAAAGGGCTGAAAGTAGATGAAAAGTCGATTTCGGTAGAAGCACTACTGAACAAACAATTAAAGTCAACTGAATTAACATTTGAAATTGTAGATGAAACAATTGTACTCAAACCAAAAGTAAGTAATACTACCAATAGTGCAGCTCCTGTGATGACCGGTTTAACAAAAGTCGAGCGGGATATGGAAGAAATAACAGGAATTGTCAAAGATGAAACGGGTGCACGTCTTCCTGGAGTGATTGTTCAACTAAAAGGTACCTCTCAGGCCAATGTCACCGATGTCGATGGTAAATACAGGTTGCTGGTCCCGGATGGAGAGTCGGTTTTGGTTTTCCGTTTGCTAGGGTATGAAACACAAGAAATCCTTGTCGGAAACCAGACCAAAATCAATGTGTCTATGAAAGTCAGTGTGACAGGATTGGACGAAGTGGTGGTTACTGGGGTGGTTGAAAGACAAAAGGATAGCTTCACCGGTGCAGCAGCTACTTTCGACACAGATGACCTTAAGCAGGTTTCCAATGGAAATGCCATCACTGCCATCAGGTCTTTGGACCCTTCCATTGCGGTTTTGGAAAATAATGAGTTGGGTTCCAACCCAAATGTGCTTCCTAACATTGAAGTAAGAGGTAAAACCAGTATTTCAACCAGTGAGTTGCGTGATGAGTTTGGCTCTGATCCAAACCAGCCCTTATTTATTCTGGATGGTTTTGAGACAACGCTAAGAACAATTGTGGATTTGGATGTCAATAGAATCAATTCCATTACCATTTTGAAAGATGCTGCTTCTACGGCCCTTTATGGCTCAAATGCCGCCAACGGTGTGATTGTAGTAGAAACCAAAAAACCAGAAGCGGGTAAGATCCTACTTTCCTATACGGGTGATTTCAGAGTAGATGTACCAGATTTGAGCGATTATAATATGATGAATGCCGCTGAAAAACTGGAATTTGAAAGACTTTCTGGAAGATATGTCCCCTTCAATTCTGGTGGGGCACCCGATCCTACACAGGCCATTAATTTGGACAAACTCTATAGCCTTCGATTGGCAGAAGTAAGAAGAGGGGTGGATACGTATTGGCTGTCAGAACCGGTTCAAACTGGATTCACCAATTCCCACACCATTTATGCCAATGGTGGAACGGACGAATTGCGTTTCGGGGTTTCGGCCAATTACAGAAATGTGCAAGGAGTGATGAAGGGTTCAGGCCGTGAAACCTGGCAAGGAGCGATCGATTTGATCTATAGAAAGGGAAAGTTAAATATCAACAACAAGCTTTTTGTCAATGGTTCTTTAGCTAAGGAAACACCTTATGGCGAATTTTCGAACTTTGTTAACGCCAATCCTTATTTCAGAAAATACAATGAAGATGGGGGAGTGGACAGGTATTTAGAAGAAGGAAATGTCCAAGGACTTACTTCTGGTAACGTAATCAATCCTTTATACAATGCCCTCTTGGATAACCAGTTTGACTTGACCAAAGGCCTACAGGTTCAAAACAATATTCAGATGCGTTACAACATTAGCCCGAGCTTTAGGTTGCAAGCTATGGGGCAGTTGGTGGGAGGTAAAGATGAAGCGGAAGCTTTCGTCAGCCCGCTGAATACCACATTTGATAATACGGACTTTTTAGAGAAAGGCAGGTATAATAATAGTCAAAGTTCGTCTTTCACTTATCGAGGGAATTTGATGGCAATTTATTCCAAAGTGACTGGTAAGCATAGTATTACTGCAAATGGTCGTGTAGAAATTCAAAACCAAAGTAATGAGCGGAAATCATTTACGGCGGTAGGTTTCCCTATAGGTGCAGTGGGCAATCCAGCCTTTGCTTTTAATTATCAGCCAAATTCCAGCCCATCAGCGGCATACAGGGATTTTAGAAGGGTAAATGGTTTGGTAAGTGCCAACTATGCCTATGATCAGCGGTTTTTATTTGACGCTACCTACCGTATTGATGGCTCCACCACTTTTGGAAGGAACAATCCCTATTCCCCATTCTGGGCGGTAGGAGCTGGTTGGAACCTACATAATGAACCCTCTTTGAAAGCTAATTCGAAGATAAGTACCTTAAGATTGAGAGGTAATATTGGTGTGACAGGCAATCAAAGTTTTGGAAACATCACCTCAGTATCTGTATATAGTTTTGATAATGATAGAAATATTTTTGGTCAGGGCATTTCGCTCACTTCTTTGGGCAATCCTGATTTGGAATGGCAAAGAACGCAAAACATCAGTGTAGGGATCGATTTTGGTCTTTACAATAATAGACTTTCCGGGTATTTAAATGCCTACCAAAAAATCACCGATCCTTTGATCGTTGTGATTGACCAACCTGCTTCTACAGGAATCAAAGGTTATCCGATGAATATTGGTAAAATGGATGCCAAAGGTATTGAAACCAATATTCGCTATTCTCCAATTTTCAGACCAAGTGAAAGCGTAGTTTGGACGATTGCATGGATGGGAAGCTTTACCAATCAAAAGTATGCCGAATTTGATAACCAACTGGCGAGCTTGAATAATGAAGAATTGGAAAGCAATAGTCTCGTAAGGTATCGGGATGGATACAGTCCAACAGATATCTGGGCAGTGCAATCTTTAGGAATAGACCCTGCTACCGGAAAAGAAGTATTCTTGAAGCAAAATGGGGAAAGTACTTTTGAGTATGATCCTGCAGATATCGTAAGGGTAGGAAATACCCAACCATTCTCTCAAGGAATATTAAGTACCAATGTATCTTATAAGGGCTGGTTACTGAACGTATACATGAGGTACCGTTTAGGTGCAGATGTGTTCAATAGTGCCTTGTATAACAAAGTAGAGAACATTTCCAGAAATGGTATTTTACTAAACCAGGATAGACGAGCGCTTACCGATCGATGGAAACAGCCTGGTGATATCAGCCAATTTAAAAGTATCAGCTTAACGGGTAATTCTCCTATGTCTTCCAGATTTGTACAGGAAGAAAATAGCCTGACTGGTGAGTCCATTTCCTTAGGGTACCAATGGAATGCCAATAGTCATTTCCTAAAAACTATGGGGCTAAGCAGATTGAGGGTCAATGCGATCATGAACGATATCTTCAGGCTCTCTACGGTACAAGTAGAGCGTGGAACAACCTATCCGTTCGCTCGCACCGTTTCCTTTACCATTAATGCTACTTTCTAAATAAGTTATATCATGAAAAAAAGAATCATAAAATATATACTTGGGGTTTGTGCGGTATGGATGATCAGTTCATGCGACAGTTATTTGGATGTACAACCCATGGATAAATTCCTGGAAAGTCAGGTTTTTTCCTCCGAAATAGGGATACAAAACGCGCTAAATGGAATTTATCTGGAGCTGAATAACAATCGGTTATATGGTGAGGACCTTACCTTGGGAGTAATAGAAGGACTGGCGCAGCGCTATGACCAACCTAGCAGTGATCAAACACTTTACTTGTACCAGAACTACGCCTACGATGAAACGCCGGTGATGAACAGGTTTGAAAGTATGTGGACAGCTGCTTATGTGAACATGTTGAATATCAATGTGCTTTTGGATGGCCTGGATCAATATCCGGGAGTTTTGCCCCAGGATGAAGAAGATTTGGTAAAAGGAGAGTGTTATGCCTTGAGGGCTATGTTGCATTTTGATATGTTGAGGGTGTTTGGGGGAATTCCGGGTGTGAGCCTGGATGATTACCAGTTGCCTTATTATGATGAGGTCAAAAAAGAAGCGGCGCCGCTAATTGGAGGGAGTCTATTCTTGGAGAAAGTCTTGGCAGATTTGGAAATGGCAGAAAACTATTTGTCAAACGATCCAATCCTTGAAAATGGCAAGATGCTTCCAGATCCGGATGGTGGAATTGTTACCTTTTATATGTTCAGAAGCTTAAGGTTGAACCTATATGCGGTAAAAGCTTTGCAAGCCAGGGTTAACCAATATGCGGGCAATGAGCAGACCGCCTTGGAAGCGGCAGAATGGGTGATTGACAATGGCAGTAAATGGTTCCCTTGGACGGATCCTTTGGCAGTATTGTCTACTCCTAGTGCTCCTGATATGGTGTTTTCGTCCGAGATCCTATTCGGTACTTACAATATGGGTTTGTATGGAAGGTATAATAGCTTGTTCAATAATAACTTACAGGAAAATAAAATCCTTTATGCCCGCCCAAGAAGGCTGGACCAAACCTTCGAGGATAACGAAAATGACTACCGTTTCAATTCTTCATGGGTATTGGGCAGCAACCATTCCTTTAAAACTTTCAACAAGTACAAGGAGCCAGGGAAAATTAATAATGAAACACCAAGCTTCAAATATATGCTTGGACTGATCAGGATGTCAGAGATGTATTATATCGCTGCAGAAGCTTTAGCAGAGACAGACCCGGGAAAAGCCTTGGCCTACTTGAATACCGTTAGGTACAATAGGGGATTACAGGACTTAAGCGAAGGGGGGGATATTCAAGAGGAGATTCTGAAGGAGTATCGCAAGGAGTTCTTTGGAGAAGGCCAATTGTTTTTCTATTACAAGAGACACAATTTAAGTTCCATACCAAATGGCTCTTCCAATACGGCCAACAAGACCATGGATGAAAGTACCTATGTGGTTCCATTACCATTGTCAGAATTAGAGTTTAGAAACTAGAAATCCCTAACAACAATGAAAAAATCAATTCTAAATATATTCCTATTACTAACGGTTGTATTGTGTTGGAGCTGTGTGGAGGATGAGTTAAATACTTTTCAAAATGAGGACAGTATTTACTTTCCAATGTCCACCGAGGGGACTTCCCAAAATCCCAATATGGACAGCTTATTTTATTCAGTAGGTTTAGTCCCTACCACTTTTACCGATAGTTTAATCAGTATTCCTGTGAAAGTATTGGGAAGAGTTGCAGATGAAGACAGAAGTTTCACCGTCGAACTCGGCCAAGGGACTACTGCACAAGAGGGGACCGACTTTGAATTTGTAAACGAGCATGTTATTCCAGCAGGAGAAGTGTCTGCCACTATTGATATCAGATTGATCAAAACAGAGGAAATCGCTGAAGATACCGTCGTGATCAAATTGAAGCTGCTTGCAGATGAACATTTCAAAAGTGAAATGACCACTTATGTAGATCGTTACGGACAAGAACAACTGAGTCATGTGGGTCTTGATATTTACCTTTCAGGAGTGCTTCAACAACCCGAAGACTGGTTTGAACCTTATTTGGGTAAATTTTCTAGTAAGAAATTTTTCTTAATGGTAGATGTGTTGGGCTTTGACCCTTTGATCTATACGGGTGATGTCGCACTTTCTAAAAGTCAATATTTTGGTGTAGTGATGAAGAGATACCTAGATCAACAAAAGGCCTTGGGCAATACCATCTATGAGGAAGATGGGACAGAAATGGAAATGGGTGTTTATATCTAAAAGAAAATTAACATGAAAAGAGTAATTATATATTTATGCTTATTGGCCCTTCCCATTTTAATCACATCATGTTATGAGGATTTGGGAAACTATGAGTATGTGGACATCAATGAAGTAGGTGTCACAGGAATTGATAGCAGTTATGTAGCCTATCAAGGTGAAAATTTCAAAATCGAGCCTGATCTTGCTTTTACCTTGGACGAATCTGGGGATTTGGAAAGCTATGAGTATGAATGGGTGTTGATTAAACCTTTTACTACGGTTAAGGAGATTCTTAGCAATGGGAAAGACCTGGATGTAGATTTGAAAGTGCCTCCTGGTGAATATGATGCTTACTATAGGGTGTTGGACAAAACTTCGGGAGTGGAATTCATTACCGACTTCAAAGTAGAGGTCAAAAGTGCGGTTTATGAAGGTTGGATAGTGATGAGCGATGTGGGCGGTGAGGCTAGACTGGACATGGCATCTTTGATTGATGAAGAGTACATGGTGATTCCGGATGTTTTGAGATATACTGGTTCTAGCCTAGAATTAGAAGGAGCACCAGGTTTGGTGTATTGTTACGGTTATGATCCTTCCTTATATGGTATATATGTAACTAGCGAGGGAACGGGTACGACCAAGGTAGATCCTGAAAGTTTTGATTGGTCAGAGGATTTACGCTTGAGTTATGAGGGTATATCCGATTTTCCTGAAAAGATGAAAGCTGATAGAATTTATCAAAAGAGAGGGAGCCATGCTTATATGGTAAGTGATCATAATATCTATTACTACTATAGATCTTACCAAGTAAGCTATGGAGCACCCATCAACAAGGTGACAGGAGAAACAGAAACCTTTACCGCATCGGAATATATATCCGCAGAGCCCAACTCTACGGGCCACTCCATCTTTTTTGATGAAGACAATAAAAGATTTGTAAGGCACCTTAGCCTTAATAACCTTGAGTCAGCTACAATGCCTAATAATGCGACTTTGTTTGATTATAATATAGGAATGGACTTGGTGTATATGACCTATACCACCTATAATAACGGAGAGGCATTTGCGATCTTAAATGATGGAGCGACTTATCACATCGCCAAAATGCTTCAAAGGAATAGAAATATCAGGCAGGTTTATTTTGAGGAGATCTCAGTTCCTGGATTTGAGCAGGCAGAGAATTTTGCCATTCAGCCTGACTATGGCTACCTGTTTTTCAATATTGGCAATAAGGTCTATGAATATGATGTAGTGACGAAAACGGCCATTGAAATGCTGGACATGGCTGATAGGGAAATCACCCATATGGAATTTAACTCTGATTCTCCGGTGGGTAGCCAGTTGATTGTGGGAGTAAATGACCCTTCCAAGCCAGCAGGAAGTACTGGTAGTTTGGAATTCTATGAAGTGCCTTCTGTAAACGGACAAATTGTCTTTAACTCCAAATTGGAAGGTTTCGGAAAGATTACAGGCATTACTTTTAGAAGAAGGTAATAGATGATTAATAGCCCCTCTGTAAAAAATGGTTTTAGTTTCTTTCTTCATATGCGGAACTAAGGAGGGGCTTTCTTTAATCTTCAATGATATAAGCAGGATTAAACCAGAAGAAGTAGGATTACTAATGTGTCAACTTCTTCTGGTTATAAATTATGAATTATTGGCCCAAGTTTGCTTTGATGGATAAAACAGCGGATTGGATCAAATCATTTCTAAATAAACTGTATAAAAATGCTAAGCGATTTAGCCTTTATTTTTTGTGGAATTCAATCAAGTGTTTAAGGTAAATCGAGATTTCAATAAATGCTCTTTCAAACGTCCATGTTGACCAACGCAAGAATGATTAATACGACCAATATAAAGCCAATTGATGCACTGAAATTTATTGTAGGCAATAAATTTAAATATAATTTAACTAGAGTTATCTTTCTCTTTTTATGTGTTTTTCAATTTGGATACTCTGGAAATGCCCAGAGTAAAAAAGAAATTAAAAAATCGGTGGAGGCCTTTGAAGTTGCGATGAAGTCGCGTGACATAGAAGCAATGAAGGCCTTGATTGCACCTGATTTTATGATTGGGGTGTATGGGGGAGATACTCGCGATTACCTATTGGAGAGTATTGTGAAAGTGTACCCCAAAATCAATGACATTGTTTTTGTGAAAAAAGAGAGTCGGAAAGACATCACTTTGGCGGAGGTAATCCTAAAAGATAGTGATGGTGGAGAAGATCGAGGCAATTTTGCTTATGAAAAAAATGGCCTATTAATTTATACTGACTTTTTTGATCGACTTTACAAACTCGACCGCTACACTGACAGGGGATTGGTAGCTTCCATTCCATTTGAGTTGGCCGAAGGAAAGATTTTTATCAAGCTAAGGTTAAATGACAGCCCTGATTTGCTTACGATGATCTTTGATACTGGGGCAGATGGAATGGCATTGAGCCCAAGTGCTTCACAAAGAATTGGTATCAAAAATACCCAAGAGCGGGAAACCGCCGTGGTGGGCGGGAAAACCAGTGTGCAGTTTTCCAAGAACAATACCGTTCATATCAATGATAGCCTTGATTTGGATAATCAAAATTTGGTGATCTTTCCAGGTTTGGCAGGAAGAGCTGATGGTTTGATAGGAGGGGGAATCCTTCGGAGCTTTACGACCCGGATAGATTTTGATAAAGGAGTGATCGAACTGTATGATTTTAATTCCTACACCCCTTCAAAAGAAGTAGAAGTGGTTCCAGTAGATTTCAATTCTGGCTTACCGGTGATACCTGTGAATTATCATTTGGCCAATAAGGCTGAAGAGCTTACCGCTAATATGGTTTTTGATACGGGGGCAGGCTATAATATGATCTTTTTTGGACCTTATGTGGGCAAAGAAAATCTAGAAGAGGGCTTTAAGGCTGAGTTCTATTCCACCAATTACAGCATGGGCATGGCGACTCCCACCAAAATGGGATATATGGATTATGCCAAATTGGGAGATTTTGAATTGCAAAATATATTGGTTTCCCTGCAAGCACATGATCCTGATAAAGGGGAATGGAATAGTGATGCCGGCTCCTTTGGATTGGAACTTATCCAAAAGTTCAATGTGACCATAGACCGCTTACATCACAAGCTTTATTTGGAGGCTAATGAAAATTATGACAGGCCTACGGACTTCGTACTGGCAGGAATGATACTTCAATTCAATGATCAAAATGAATTGGAAGTAAAACAAGTGATCGGCGGTACGATGGCAAGTACAGAAGGAATCAAGCCGGGGTACAAAATTATGATGATCAATGATTATACCACCGATGAACTAATGCTTGTGGAGAATATAAATGATTTGATCAATGAAAAAGACCAAGATTTTCTTTTAAGGATTCTTACAGGAGATCAGATGAGACAGGTAACTCTCAGCAACTAAATAGAATATTCAACAATTTGTTAAAAGTAAATTTATGAAAAGACTGATTTGTATTTTCACCCTCCTTTATTTCATAGCGAGCTCTGTTGCTTGGTCCAATGAAATAGAGGGCTTCGCCATGATCAAAGGCAAAGTGGATTATGACCTTAAGTTCAAAGAAATTAATCTTCAAAAAGTAGTAGAAGGAAAACTTGAAACCGTTTCCATGACCAAAATGGATGAGAACGGGGAGTTTGGTTTTATTCTTCCCATAGAGGAGGCTGGTTTCTATCACCTCAGCATCACCGCCAATGCTAACATGTTGAGGTTCTACTTGGAGAATGGAGTGGAATTAGACTTGACCATTGATAAGACAAGCTATGACCTGGCTGGTGATCATTTAGGACATAATGAATTGGTTACTGAGTGGAATGAAACGGTTACCAAAATGTTGGAGATCAACAACAGAAGTAATATGAAAGGTTATAAGGATTTTTTTCCATTGATGGAAGATGAAGTGTTGGCGAAGGCTGGAGAGTTCAAAAAGAAGATCAATACGGGTGATGAGAAATTTGATGAATTGATGGAACTTTCAGTACAAACTGATGTGGAAGAGCAATCATTTAATTTTTTCAGAATTCCCAGAACCTATCACCCTACCAAGGAAGAATATCCTGATTTTTATCAAAACTGGAAAAAGGAAGAGAAGTTTACAAATCCTGATATTTTGAAACTATGGAATGGGCAATCTTACATGTCTAGCTATACTTTTGTATACGATTATTTGCTTTCTGAACCACAAGATAGAATTAGTGACCCATATGACTTGAGTCGAATTGTGACAAGAGTTCAAGACCCACAACTTAGGGATGTTTATTTCAGAAATTATTTCTCAACCACACGTTTCCAAAGTGGTCAGTATGAAAAGGCCATGTCTTACGCGAGACCTTACATGACTTCAGAGAAGAGCAAAGCACTTATCGTAGAATTAGAAAAAGACTTGTTCAGTGAAGTAGGACAGCCTGGGTTCCAGTTCGAATACGAGGATATTGATGGTAATTTGGTTTCATTTGATTCTTTTAAAGGAAAGATTGTTTATTTGGACATTTGGGCAACTTGGTGTGGACCATGTATCAAGCAAATTCCTTATTTAAAAGAGCTGGAAGAGGAGCTACATGGAGAGGATATTGTGTTTTTGAGCATCTCCATTGATGCGGAAAAAGACAAAGAGAAGTGGAAAAAATTTGTCAAAGACAAAGAGCTTAAAGGGGTTCAGTTGGTGGCTGATAAAGCTTGGCAGTCGGGCTTGGTAAAAAACTATGGAATCAAGGGAATCCCGAGATTTATGATCTTTGATAAGGACGGAAATATTGTTACCACAGACGCGGTAAGGCCTTCAAGCCCAGAATTAAAAGGGCAACTTCTAGAATTGCTTAAAAAGTAATACCTTTGCAACTTAATCAAAAATAGTCCGTTAGGACTATTTTTGATTTTCACAGAATATATACCCATGAATATAGCAGTAGAAGAATTTAATCAAACAGAATGCCTTCCATGTCTTAAGATCAGTGAGCTATGGGCAATGGTAGGAGACACGCCAATGATCGCCCTGAATTATAACTATAAGGGGAATGAAGGTACTGTTCATGTAAAATGTGAGCACTATAATCTTACAGGAAGCATTAAGGATAGGATGGCGCTTTATACCATCCAACGTGCATACGAAACAGGTAACATCAAAGCTGGAGATACCATAGTGGAAGCCACTTCAGGTAATACAGGTATTGCTTTTGCAGCCATAGGTAGAAGCCTTGGTCACCCGGTGAAGATTATCATGCCCAACTGGCTGAGTAAAGAGCGAGTGGATATCATCAGGTCTCTTGGAGCAGAGATCATCCTTGTGAGCAAAGAGGAAGGGGGCTTTTTGAGAAGCATCCAAATGGCGGAGGAAATGGGAGCTGCTGATCCGAATGTGTTTTTACCAAGACAGTTTGACAATCACTATAATCTGGAGGCTCATCAAAAGACTACTGCCCCGGAAATCATCAAACAACTTCAGAATATCAATAAAGAGGTAGATGCTTTTGTAGCCGGTGTGGGTACAGGTGGAACAGTCGGTGGAGTTGGGCGCTACCTCAAAGCAGTCAAACCATCGATCAAAATTCACCCTATGGAACCAGCTGAGTCTCCGACGTTGACTACAGGGTATAAGGTAGGGAGTCATAGAATCCAAGGGATTTCGGATGAGTTTATTCCAAGTATCGTGAAGTTGGAGGAGATGGATGAAATCATCCAGGTAAACGATGGTGATGCTATTTTAATGGCACAGAAGCTAGCGACAACTTTAGGTTTGGCCGTAGGAATTTCCTCTGGCGCCAACTTGATTGCGGCAATCAAACAGCAGCAAAAAATGGGTGGTGAGGCTACTGTAGTGACTGTATTTGCAGATAGTAATAAAAAATACTTGAGTACGGATTTGGTAAAGGAAGAACCTATCAAAGAAGGATATATCAGTCCAGATGTGTCACTCATAGATTTTAAGCCGATACCTAGAACGAAAAAAAGTTGATTCAATGAAGAAGATACAATTACTACTACTCCTGCTCTTTACAGCCTTCATCAGTGAAGCGCAGATCCTTGAACCTGTAAGCTGGAAAGTTGAGAGCCATGCGAAAGAAGGTGGTAAGGTGGAGCTGATCATCACAGCCAAAATCGATGCTGGATGGCACCTGTATTCCCAGCATATTGATGAGGGAGGTCCTGTACCAACTAGCTTTACTTTCAATGAAAGCCCTGCGTTTGAACTTGAAGGGGAGATGAAGGAAGTAACTGAACCTACTGAGAAATATGACGATATGTTCTTGATGGATGTTCGGTATTTCAGTGACAAGGCAATTTTCAAACAAGTGATCAAAGCCAAAGAGGCAAAAGGAAGTGTTGAAGGTACAGTAGCCTTTATGGTCTGTGACGATACTCAATGCCTTCCTCCCAATGAGGTAGAGTTGAGCATTCCTTTTGAAGCAAATCTTCCTGTCAAAAAAGAAGAAAAAAAGGTGGCTGAACCAGCAGCACAAAAACAGGTGGAGAAAAAGCCTATTGCTAAAGTGGAAACGGCAAAAACTGAGGTGAAAAATGCTCCTAAGAAACAGCCTGAACCACAAAAAGTCGCTGAAGAAGGAGCTCCTCTAGAGATAGTAATAAGTGAACCTGAAACAGAAAAGGTAGCAGAAGCTGTTGTCGTAAAACAAGAAGAAGTAAAGCCTGTCGTAAAAGAAACTGAGGAAAAGGAGGCGAGTTCTATATGGGGGATATTTATTGCTGGCCTTCTTGGGGGCTTTGCGGCATTGTTGATGCCATGTATTTTTCCCATGCTTCCTTTGACGATCAGCTATTTTACCAAGCAGTCAGAAAGCAGGGCTTCTGGTATCGGGAAAGCTGCTTTTTACGGTCTTTCCATCATCTTTATCTATGTGGGGCTGGGGATGATCATCACCATTATCTTCGGTGCTGATGCTTTGAATGCACTGTCGACAAACGGGATCTTTAACTTCCTGTTCTTTTTGCTTTTGGTGGTTTTTGCGGCTTCTTTCTTTGGGGCATTTGAATTGACACTTCCGCACAGCTGGTCCAACAAGCTGGACAGCAAATCTGATAAGGGAGGACTATTGGGACTTTTCTTTATGGCAGCTACCCTTTCATTGGTTTCCTTTTCCTGTACGGGGCCGATCATTGGAACCTTGTTGGTACAGGCAGCTAGTTCTGGAGCCTATTTAGGTCCAGCAGTAGGGATGTTGGGCTTTTCAATAGCACTTGCAATCCCGTTTACCTTGTTTGCAATTTTTCCTTCTTGGATGCAATCCCTTCCAAAATCTGGAGGTTGGTTGAACAGTGTAAAGGTGGTATTGGGCTTCTTGGAATTGGCTTTGGCGATGAAGTTCCTTTCCAATGTAGATTTGGCTTATCACTGGGATATTTTCGATCGGGAAGTATTCTTAACTTTGTGGATTGTGATCTTTGGTTTGATGGGACTTTACCTATTGGGCAAGATCAAGTTTGCGCATGACAGTGAGTTGAAATATTTGTCCACACCACGGGTTTTCTTGAGTGTGATTATCATTTCCTTTACCATTTATATGATTCCTGGACTTTGGGGAGCACCTTTGAAAGCAATTTCTGCCTTTTTGCCACCTCAGCATACCCAGGATTTTGATCTGTACACTGCAAGCCTAAATGGAGGTTTTTCTTCGCAGGATAAACATGAAAAGGCAAATAGAAAGTACGGTGAGCTATTTCATGCTCCTTTAAATCTAGAACCCTTCTTTGATTATGATGAGGGAATGGCCTATGCCAAAGAGGTAGGAAAGCCTGTGCTGATCGATTTTACAGGACATGCCTGCGTAAACTGCCGTAAGATGGAAGCAAGTATCTGGTCTGATCCTAAGGTGTTGGAGACATTGAAAAACGATTATGTATTGATCCAGCTGTATGTGGATGACAAGACTGAATTACCGGAATCTGAATGGGAAGTCTCAGATTATAGTGGGAAGACAATCAAAACAATCGGTAAAAAGTGGTCAGATTTTCAGGCAGCAAACTTCAATTCTAATTCCCAGCCATATTATGTGGTCTTGGGAGAAGAGGAGCAACCTTTGATTAAACCAGTAGGTGCCATTTACGATGTAGAAAAATATCACCAATATTTATTGGATGGAGTGAATGTTTTTAGGCATTAACTCGTTATAAGAATCGAATGGGTTTATTGTACATAAATTTAAGCGCGGTCTAATGGATCGCGCTTTTTTGCTTTTTATGGAATTGAAAGTGTCTATCCCCAATTTTTAACAGAATTCCACAGTTTGGGTAATAATGCTACAAGTTCATTCTGGAGTGTCCTCTCAAATGCCCTTTGAGGTTATTTTTTTCTAATGGCATGACTTGTGATCCAATATTAATCAAACAAGTAAGATTGAATGAGTGAGTTTAGAAAACTGATTTTGGTCATGTTAACGATTATCAGTTTTGTTATTTTGGTCTTAGTTGGGTTAGTAGGTTATAGTATCAAGAGCCAACTCGGAGAATCAAATTACAGAACGGCTATAGAAGCGAGACCAGCAAGTATCTTTTACCAACCTAAAAAGATAGATAAATGAAAATGAAGAAGCTATTGTATTTAATGATTGTTCCCGTCTGCATGATCACGTCTTGTGGAGGGCAACAAAGTGGAGAGGAAAAGGAAGATGATGCAGTGGCCAATGAAGTGATAGAACCGATGCCTGATATAGATGGAATGAGTGAATTGCAGACACCATCAGAAGAGGTTGAACAAATGGAGGTGTCTTTTGAAGAACTTCCTGAAGCAGTGACAAAGAAAGTTAAAGAAGATTCTTTACTGTCATTGATGGAGATGAAGAAAGCTTCTAAGGTTACCATTGGAGAAAAGGTTTACTATGACCTGACATTCAAAACAGAAGATAGTGAGGAGCTAATGGTGTCAATTGACAGTGATGGAAATGTTATTGAACATTAATGAGCACTAAACCACTATAACTATTATTATGAAAAAGTTAGCTTTAATATTCGCCCTATGTGCATTTACAGTGGCAGGGGCTCAGGCCTCTGTCCTGATGCCGCAGTTAAACGTGACTAAAGTAATTCAAGATAAGATCGAAATCGCTCCAGAGGATCTTCCTCAAGCAATTAAAGATACAATTGTGGAGAATGATGAGACCAAGGACTTAACCATTTCCAATGCCTACCAATTGACAGACGCGGAAGGTAATGTGACTTATAAAGTCAAATTTGGAATGGAAGAGGAAAGCATCACAAAAGAGTATGATGCAGAAGGAAACGAAATAGTAGAGGAGTAGTAGTTTCTTTTTATTCATGACGAAAAGCACCGGTTTTTAACTGGTGCTTTTTTTATACACTTTTTATAGATTTTTCTTAACCACCAACTCATAGAAGAAATCCTTATAGCTTTCTCCAATGGTGATGAAAACCTCCTTGTTGTCCAGTTTTACTTTATTCCTGCTGATATTTTCGATTTGATCAATGGAAACTACGTAGGATTTATGGATCCTGATAAAGCCTTTGGAAAAAAGACTCATTTCATAATGCTTGATGGAATTAAGTGTAAGAATAGGTTTTGCTTCATGGATGAGATGAATCTTCACATAGTCTTTGTATCCCTCAAAATAGGAAATTTCTTTTAGGTTAATTTTAACCGTACTGTGTTCTACTTTTACAAAAATAAACCCTTGGCTTTCCTTTATGGAAGTCTCTGTTTGTTGATTTGACTGAATGATGGCAGTGGATGAAGAGGCTACGTTGAAGGTTTTGCTTACTGCTTGGAAGAAGCGATCAAAGCTGATGGGCTTTAATAGGTAATCCACGGCATTGATCTCAAATCCTTTGACGGCATATTCACTATAAGCAGTAGTGAAAATAACCTTGGGTTTTATAGGCAGCCCCTCATAAAACTTGATGCCATTGATGTCAGGCATATTGATGTCGAGAAAAACCAAATCTACTTTTTCCCTCATAATACAATCCATGGCTTTAATGGCAGAGTCAAATTTCCCCACGAGTTCGAGCATGGGGATTTTGGAAATATAATCTTCTAAAATATCCAAGGCCAGGGCCTCATCGTCTATGATGATACAGTTGGATTTCATTTCTTGATGGTTAGGAAGCTCTTAAAAGTACTGTTTTCATAGAGCTGTTTGAAACTATGTCTGCTTGGGTACAAAAGCTCCATTCGTTTTCTTAAGTTGGCAATACCGACTCCTTCGGGATTGTTGTTGGTGAAAACCCCATCTTTTTGCCTTCCTACACTGTTGATGACGGAAAGCATGATTTCCTCATCATTTTCTTTAATGGCAATCATGATAAAGGAAGGGGATAAATAACTGATCCCGTGTTTGAAAGCATTTTCAATCAATGTTACAAATAATAAAGGTTCTATAGGGAATTTATCATTGGTAATGGAGAAAGAGGAACTGATCTTGGGGGCACTTTCTGGACTGTACTTTAATTTTTCCAAATTCACATAGTTTTTGATAAATTCCACTTCCTGCCCTAAAGTCACCTTATCCTTGCCTGATTCATAAAGTACATATCGAAGCATGTCTGAAAGCAAGAGAATAGCAGGCGTGGTGTCCTCTGATTTTTTTCTTGCAAGAGAATAAATATTATTCAAAGCATTAAACAAAAAGTGCGGATTGAGCTGGTTTTTAAGAAAGTTTAACTCCTTGATGATCTTTTGTTTTTCTAGCTCTTCGAATTTCTTTTTCTGCTCCTCAAACTGAAGGATCAATTCTATGGAAGTTCCCAGACCCATGATCATAAAAAACTTGAATAAGGAAGGGTTGAATATTAGGAAATGAATATTGGATCTGCCAAAACCCTTTCTCTCAGGAATATCAGCTAATTCAGGAGGTATTTCCTTGAAGTAATGTTGAAGCCCTATAAAAATGGCCATGAAAATCAGAAGAAATATTGTGTAGTGAAGGTATTTCCTTTTTAGGATGTAATAGGGGACAAGCCAAATTACATTGATCAGGTAAAAAAGAATGATACTAATATTGGTGATGCTGAAATAGAAGAGGGAAAAGGGGCTGCTGTGCTCATCAATGATAAAAGAAAAAGCTGGGGATAAAATTATCCCCAGTATTAAAATATGAATTGTAGTTTTTAAGAAATTCCGCTGTTTGATCTTTAGCATGCTGTTGTTACATTAATCCTCTTCATCATAGTCAACAAGCGGTTCCAATTCCCAAATATCATCAAACCTTAGGCTGGAGCTTTTGCCTAAAAGCACATAGGCTCTTTCATTGTTGACAGAGAAGGCTGAAGCCCCAGTTCTAAATGTGCCTTCAAAATCAGTTTTTTCGTGCCAAGTATCTGTGTTAGGTCTATATTCCCATGTGCTACCGATAATAGAACTTCGGTTACCCACTGTGAGATATCCATAAGCTCCAATCGTAAATGCGCAGGCATTGGATCTGTAAATCAGATAATCGTCATCATAGTCAAGGTCTTCTTTTTGGGTCCATTCTAAAGTGTTGCCATCAAGAGCCCAAAAGTCAAACTCATAGGAACCGTTGTTGATACCGGTGCCAATATACGCAATATCATCTATCACAAAAGCAGCAGCGCCTTGGCGTTTTGCACCACCCATACTAATAATCTGCACCCATGAGTTGTTATCAGGGTCATACTGCCAGAAGTCTTTTTGCTCACTGCCATCATAACCTGTTCCAATATAACCTTTGCCCACCAATGAGAACCCTACCGCGTCATATCGAGCTGTTCCACCAAAGGAGGCTACTTCTCTCCAAGTGTCAGAATCAGGGTCGTACTCCCAAAAATCCTTGAGCTTATCTGTGCCGTCATAGCCGGTTCCAACATATCCTTTTCCGTCAATGGAAAAAGCGACTGCATTGCTTCTGGCCTTACCTGGGAAGTCTCCTTTTTTCTCCCAATAATCGCCTTGGGCATTATATTCCCATACATCATTGAGGTAGTCGTCCCCTGTGTATCCTCCCATGATGAAAGCTCTGTCGCCAATGGAAAAAGAGGCTGCATTGGATCTGTTGTCACCATCAAAATAGGACCTTCTTACCCAGTTCCCTTCAGAAGTTTCTTCCTCATCGCTTACGCATGAGGCAATCAGTAATATCCCCATTAGGGAAAGGAAAATGTTTAATAATTTTACTCTAATCATTGTTCATTAATTTAATGGAAGAAATGTGATATCTATTTTTATTTTTTGTTCATCAGAGATACTCGAAAGCATCAGGCCACTTGTTGTGATTCCTGTAGAACTAGGGACACTTATCCATAGCGCATCTTCATTATGAATGTCTTGGGCAAGTTTATAATCAATAAATCCCTTTATAGGGATTTCATAGAATGTCTTTTCCTGAAATTGCTCGTCCCAAGAGGTGAGTGTGGCGCTGCCAAGGTTGTAGAGAAAGAGGTTCTTTTTATCTACAATCCAAACATTAACAGTTGTGATTGGTGTATTGAAATACCTGTCATAGGTGTTGGGTTTCAATGGGAGTCTCAAACTGGCTGAAGTGATAAAATAATCATCCGCTATTTCCAGTAGTTCATGGATATTGGGGAGCTCCATCCGAATGGAGGCTCCCATAATCTGATCAGCCATGATCACTCCATCGGATTCATCAATGGGGATGTTTTGATAGGTTTCAGGTGAAGTATAAAATTGAGAGTTTCTATCGATGTCCAGGTGGGTGAATTTTCCGGATCCATTTTCCACAGAGAGCTTTAGAATTTTGTTTCCTTCATCCAAATCACTCGGAATACGATAGTAGAAACCGATATAAGAAGATTCAGTAAAACTAACCAGAGGGCTGTTGTCCAAGGTTTGCAGAACCAAACCTTTGAAAACTTCCTCTAAATCATCAGTGGACTTGAAAATGGAGTTCTTTCCTTTCCCCTGCTCAAACAGCATTTGACTAAAATCTTGAGAGAGTGTGATGGTCAGTGAATCCCTATGAGGAACCACTCGCATCGCCTGAGTGCCAATAGGAGTAGCATTATAATCGAAGGATTGATAGCTGTAGATATTGTCATCATCATCTACTTCCAATTTTTCCAAAAGTTCGTACACATTTACATCAAAGCCTGGCAGCGTATCATAGTGGTAAGTTTCATAGAATAAGACCAAAACGGTCGAGTCCAGCTTGGCTTCATCTTCTACTTGGGTACTGCTGGTGATGCCAAATTGGAGATAAGGTGAAGCGTTGATTGTTCCTCGATAATTATCTTGGTGATGGCCCAGGGTGAATGTGCTGAGGGTATTGGTAACCAAAGAGTCATTGAAATAAGTGTACAGGTCTAAGTCTGTATATTCAAACAGCCTCAAGTCTAATGTCTCTCCATCTGTTACTATTTGAGGTTCTGTCAAGGTATCATTCTCGAAACAACCCGTAAGCAATGCAGAAATGAATAGAAACAACAATAGGTATTTATTTGGCATAAGTAAAAGGCGCTTCAAAACGCTAATTATGGTAATCAGATTGATTAAAATGTATATCCGCAATTGCACCAGTAAAGATTAAAAGCGAGTCGAAATGTTCGTTTTGATTAAAATATCAACTGCTTCAGGCTTCAAACTTCTGACCACTTAAAGCAAAGGATTTAAGGTTACTGGCATCATTGCGGATAATCAGATTGATTAATTATTATCGGTGATAAAACAAGCAAAAATGAGCTTCCCCAATTTTTAAAATAGATTTAACCAGCTTTTTTGTCGACGAACAAGCGCTATTGCTCTTTTTGTGCCTGAGAGTAGTGGGAGCTAGAAAAGCAGCTTTGGTCTATTGTTTTTTCAGCTTGTCGTGGAAATTTGACTGTTGGTCTATTAAATCATTGGCTGGTGTGTCTGCCTTATACCTTGCGGGAAAAAGTTAAAGATGCGTGCTATCATAAATATATTTTGTTGCAGTGTTTGTTTTCTAATTTTTAGTGGTGAGCTGTTTGCCCAAAGGGGGGACGGCTCACTTTATTCCTCCTATGGGATAGGATTATTGTCTGAAGATAACTTTGGACAATCGGCCAGGCTTGGAGGTGTTGGTACAGCGGTAAGATCACCTTATTTTCTCAACCAGCTTAACCCTGCTTCAGCCACCAGTGTGAGTGCCTATAATTTCATGGTGGATGCACAAGTGGATTACAGACTTATGAATATTAAAACCTCTTCGGAGGAGATTACCATCAATAGAACCAATTTAAGCTTAGTTTCATTTTGGTTCAGAACAGGAAGGAAATCGGCCATGACTCTTGGAATCATGCCCATGAGTAGTGTGGACTACAGTTTTGCAGAGAAAACTTACTTTGAGGGTTCTACTACTCCCTTCGATAAATATATCTCTGGTTATGGAGATATCAATAAGATCTACATGAATTTTGCTTTGGATTTGCTGCCTAGGGTGACATTGGGTGTAAGGCCTTTTTATGCTTTTGGCAATATCAATCACGAAACTTACTACAATACAGATTTAGTAACGGAAGGTATCATAGAAAGCTTCAAGATGAATGAGCGGGATAATTACAATGGGGTAGGAGCTGATCTTGGAATTCAGTTTGTCCCTTATAAAAAAGAAGGCAAACAACTTACCATTGGTGCCAGCTACCAGCTACCTTCCACCCTTAAATCGACAACCACTTCCCTCGCTTATCTCATTGATAGCGATTCGGTGCTTTATGAAATTCCGGAAAAGAACGATAATGTGCTGTTGGGATCAGCAATCAAGGGAGGGATTTCCTTTCAAAACAAAAACTTGCTGATTGCAGTGGACTTTAGCCACAAGATTTTTCCTTCTGAATGGGAGGATTATATCAATAGTCAAAGGTTCAGTCTCGGAGGAGAATATTTGCCCAATTTCTATGGCTTCAAGTTTCTGGAAAGAATGAACTTTTCAGCAGGCTTATTTTACGATACAGGATACATGCTGTCAAAGGGTTCTCCGGTTGAAACCAAAGGTGGGAGCATTGGTTTTGGCTTTCCTATCCATGGTTTTACAAGAATAAATCTGGCCTACCAATATGAGCAAAAAGGGACAGTCGCCCAACTGTCAAGGGAAGTCACCCATGGCATCACCCTCAACTTCAACTTAGCAGATATTTGGTTCCAAAAGTCTGGCTATCAGTAATCAACTTATTTAATTACCTTAATTGATCACCCATTAATAAAATTGGTATACTTAATTTATGGCCTTACTTTTCTAATGGAAGAAGCTAGTAATACTACCATTATTATCATAGGTAATCTTGACTTCGCTTTAGGAGGAAATGTTAAGGTTCCGGTTAATGATAAGGATATGCTGCATAAGGAAAATGCCAATCCTGTTTTTGAGAAACAGTACAAGTTTCAGAAAGTTGTTTACCCCTCAAGCTGGATAAACTTCCTGAGGGAAAGTAAATGATAGCTGTTTTACATGATACCAATGCGAACGGCAAGTTGGCTTACTCCTTTTTTGGGGAGCAGAAAGAAAGATATGGCTTTTAGGTAAATTTTCCTGTGGGCTTAAATCGGCAGGCCCTTCGCTCCATTATATAGAACTTGCTAGTGGACTAAATCATGCTCAGGCGCATTTGGACTATTAAAAAATAAAAGCCCTTGAAATGTTTCAAAGAGCTTTTATTGATGATTTATTTCTTTTTATGCTTTTCTTTGCCTGATGACCTCATAGATCAAAACACCGCAGGCTACTGAAACATTGAGACTATCGATATTTCCTCCCATTGGAATCCTAACAAACTCATTGCTCAGCTCCATCAGTTCATCTGAGATGCCATCTTCTTCTGATCCCATGATAATGGCTGTCGGTGCTTTAAAATCAGCTTCATACATATCCCTCTCAGTCTTTTCTGTACAGCTGACAATGTTCAATCCCATTTTTTTGAGATCTTTCACTGAATAGTATAGGTTTCTTACCCTACAAACAGGAAGGAAGTTAAGCGCTCCAGCAGAAGTTTTTACCGCATCAGAGTTAATTTGGGCTGCACCTTTTTCAGGAATAACAATAGCGTGCACACCTGCACAGTCGGCTGTTCTGGCAATGGCACCAAAATTTCTAACATCCGTAATCCTGTCCAATACCAAAATCAAAGGGTCTACACCTTTAGAATAGCATTCCTCAATAACATTGTCCAAAGAAGCATATTGAATGGCAGACATGTGAGCAACAACTCCCTGGTGGTTTTTTCGAGTGATCCTATTGAGCTTGGCATCAGGAACCCTTACCACGGGTACACGTTCTTGCTTGGCTACACTCAAAAGCTCCTTGATCAGGTCATTGTTCAGCTCTTTGTTCACAAGGATCTTATCAATGTCCTTGTGGGCATGAAGTGCCTCCATGACCGCTCTGGTGCCAAAGATAAAGTCTTTTTCGTGTGTTCCTTTCTCGATTAGAAAGCCATCTTTCCGCTTCTCCATAGTGTGATGCTTTGGAACCATTCAGGTTGATAGGACCTGGACCGGTTCAGCTTATAGTAATTCGGTGTGAAAATATTCTTGATTCTGGCAAAGGTAAAGCTAATTTTTGAATTACTGCCTAATTTGTCATAAATCCAGATTTCTTTGTCTGCATCAAAGAATACCCCTGTGGGAGGGCCCATGACGGTATAAATCATTCCTCGGTCTGTTTTCCAACCTTCCTTAAAATCAGTAAAGAGGATGTTGGCAAATTCTATTTGCCGGAAATATTCCCTGATGATATTTTGAGCCTTTTCAGTGTCTTTGGTGAGGTTGAGCCAATATTTATCCAAGGCCTTCTTTTTATCTGAAGCTTCTCTCAAGGCCTCATGCTCACTTCTGGTAGAAATATAAACTAACATGTCCACCATTTCTTGATAGTCTGCTACATTTGGAAATGCATCTGAGGTCGTTTTGACCATAAAGCCACTTTGTTCAGTTGTGTCAGCCTGAATGAAATAATATCCATTGTCATCAAATGGTTGGGGAACATTGATCAGGAAGTTACCGTTGTCCACTACCCTAATGTCTTTAGGAGTTGGGGCAGGGCGTGTTTCCATTGGAGGAAGCGGTATTTCAAACTCCATCGGATAATAATAGCTGTAAAGGTTTAAGGTCTTGTCACTTTTGAAAAGTAATGCCTCGCCTTTATTAATATAGTTTTGGTCAAAGGGAATACCATTGGCATAATAGCCTCCGAACGAAGGAATGTCAGTGATAAAGGGACTGATCAGATCAGCATGGTAAACATATTGGTCACCCTGTCTGGTGTCTTTGCATATGATGACAGCAAAAGCCATTTCCTGACGTTCGGGGATAGTGACCGTTTCTTCAAAATAAAAATGCCTGTCAGTGTCCGACTTTAATTTGTCTGTGGTGAGAGGGACAATGTTTTTCTCATTGATCTCTTCATTGAAGTCTTTAACAATGACATATGAAAAAGCATAGTCTTCAAAATTGGCATTCTCCTCGATTTTCTCAACAGGCATCTGCAATTTGAAAGATCTTTCTCCCGTTTTGATTGGGATAATTTTCGGAGAAATGCGAGAATACCGCGAATACCGAAGGTTTTGATTGATATTTTTAAGATTACTTTGGGCGGTTGCTGTCCATGATCCCAATATCATCAGGGTGAGGGCAGTGAGCAGTTTTAAATTTAGTGTCTTTATCGTTATCATCATTCGGTTTTAAAAATTAACCTTATTTTTGTTGAAAATAATAAAATTTTAAATGGCTACCTATACAACGGAAATTGCCTCTGATAAGTTGGTAAGTGACAACCCAATCCATCAACGATTATTAAAGGCATACATTGCAGCGAAGCCGCTGGTAAAAGGAGATTTATTGGAAATAGGATGCGGGGAAGGTCGTGGAGTGGAAGAGCTTCGAGGAAATGTAAATTCCTATCATGGCATAGATAAAATCGGTGAAGTAATCCAAAATCTAGAGAATAAATACCCTGATGTTCAATTTGAACAAGCAGTAATACCTCCCTTAAATACAGTCCCATCTGATCATTACGATACAGTAGTGAGTTTTCAGGTGATAGAACATATCGAAAATGATCGCTTGTTTTTGGAAGAAATCTACCGGGTGTTGAAGCCGGGTGGGCAAGCTATTATTTCCACACCCAATATTCGTCATACACTAAGCCGGAACCCTTGGCATGTTCGTGAATACACGGGCAAGGAACTGATAGATCTTTGTGAAAAGGTATTTGATAAAGTGCATGCCAAAGGAATTGGAGGAAATGAGAAAGTTTGGGACTATCACGAAGCCAATAGAAAGTCCGTGAATAAAATCATGCGTTTTGATATTTTTGACCTTCAGCATAAACTTCCTGCTGCAATTCTGAGAATGCCTTATGAGATCTTGAATCGCATGAACAGAAATAAGCTGCATAAGCAGGGTGGACAATCTGTCACCAACATTCATCATGAAGATTATTTGGTAGTAGATCATCCTGATCAGGGCTTGGATCTTTTTTATATCTTGGAAAAGAAAGCTTAGGTATCCATGTCTTTTGAAGTTGATCAGGTAGAGGTTTCAGAATATCCCGAATTGGTGTCGGTTTGGGAAGCATCTGTCAGGGCTACCCACGATTTTCTTTCCCAAGGGGATATCGAATACTTTAAACCTTTGATTCTTAATCAATACCTTGGTTTGGTAAAATTGGCTTGTGTAAGAAGTAAAGAGGAGAAGGCTATTTTAGGTTTTATAGGAATTGCCGACCAAAAAGTGGAAATGCTTTTTGTTCATCCCAAAGCTATGGGAAGAGGTATTGGAAAGCTCTTAATGAAATATGCGATAGAGAATGTAGAAGCTACCAAGGTAGATGTCAATGAGGATAATATGGCTGCCGTGGGCTTCTATAAGCACCTTGGGTTTGAGGTGAAAAGTAGGTCGGAGTTTGACCCTATGGGAAAGCCTTATCCCATTTTACATATGCAGCTTGGAAGGTAATCAAACAAAAAGAGCGGCCATTTGGCCGCTCTTTTTGTTATTTTCTATTTCTCAATATTCCGTTTGAGGAAGATCCTGGACCTAATACCTTGTCCAAATTGTTTTGGACTTTGGTAGCGAGCTCGTCGTACCCTCTTTCTTGCAGTAATGGGACAAAGAATCGCATCATTTCCAAAGAAATCATGGCTTCTCGATCCATTGCCCTTCCACGATCCCTATAGAACTCCAAAGTTTGGAAAGATTTCTCCGAAAGCTTCTCTATGATGTCTAATGCAAGGTCATCTTCACCCATTTCAAAGAGAAGGGGCACAGACTGTCCACTGGACAAGTCATAAGGAATGGCTTCATTAGGGAATTTTTCCAGGCTGAGCTTTTGGATGTCAGCAGCCATTTCCAATTTGTCTTCCATCAAAAGGGCAGTAGTCAAGCTGTTGAATACACTTCTGTGATTGGAAGTAAACCTTCTATATTCTTCGTCAAAATAATTGTCAGGATTATTCATGCCACGGAAAGCAAATTTTTCCATGACATTTTTGTAGGCTAGTTCAGTATTGACAAATTCCTCAACATTCTCCGGTTTTTGGATCGGAAGTAATCGATAAGTCAATCCTTCCATTACCACATGGTTTTTCAAGTCGAAGCCAATGGTTGATAATGAAGTGTTGTTAAAATAGATTGGACGTTCCCAATTGTTGTTGACTATTAGATCCAAAAGCATCAGGTTTCCTTTGGTCATGTAGCTACCCTTAACCCGCAGGTTCATCTGGCTGATGACTAAATCTTCCATACTAGCAGGAATGATACCCTTTTTGATTACCTCTGCAGAATCTATTTCCATAATCAGGTTTCTTGAAGGAACCTGGTAAACGGTTCCCTTGAAACCAGTTTCTATCTTTAGTAAATCACTTTCATTCTTCAATAGCCTTAAATATTCTTTGGCTGAAATGGCGTTTAACCCTTGTCTTTCGTTGACATACAGCACATCATTGGTGCCGCGTTTGAAATTCTTCTTTTCCAAAGAAAAAGGAAGGGCTGCTGATTCATTGATAGGTCTGGTCATTTGCTCTACATACCAGTCAGTATCAAAGTAACTCAATACGATGACCCTTACGTCGGTTCTGAATCCTTCCACTTCCTGTACGTACCAAAGCGGGAAAGTGTCATTGTCTCCTCCTGTAAATAGAATGGCATTTTCCTCGCAAGAAGCCAAGAAGTTTCTGGCTGAATCTACCGAGAAATACCGGTCAGACCTATTGTGGTCTCCCCAATTTTGACTGGCCATCAATAATGGAACAGGGAAGGCAATCAATGTGGCCATGATAGATGCCACCGCAAAATTCTTGTTCATTTTACCAATAGCATGTGCAATGGCCAGAACTCCCATGCCAATCCAAATGGCAAATGCATAGAAAGAACCCACATAAATGTAATCCCGTTCGCGAGGTTCTATTGGTGGGGAATTCAGGTAAAGCACCAAGACTACGCCCATCATCAGGAATAACATCATCGTCAGCCAAAAAGATTTTCCATCATATTTTGCCTGAAAGAAGAGACCGATAATCCCTAATATTAAAGGGAGCATCAGGTAGTTGTTATGTGCTTTGTTTTCCTTGATAAAGTCTGGGTAATCCCCAAAAAGATCAGTAATTCCCATCCAAGGAGCATCTGTATAGTCACTTTCTCTTCCAGAGAAGTTCCACATAAAATACCTCCAATACATATGTCCTAATTGGTGAGAAAGCATAAAGGAAATATTGTCCGCAAAAGTAGGTTCTTCGCCTTCTCGTAGTCCTAGTTTGGAGCGATAGATTTGCTTGTGATTGGGCTGAGTGGAATAAATTCTAGGAAGGATAGTGGTCTTTTCAGGATCATACTTGGTTTCGATTGCATAATCCACGATCTCGTATTTGTCTTCGCCTTTTGCATAAACAGGCGCTCCTTCTACTTGTGTTTCTACTTCTGCTGTAAAATATTGGCCTTTAAGTAAAGGTCTGTAGCCATATTGCTCACGCTTCAAATAGCTTACAAAACTAATGATGTCTTTAGGTGCATTTTCGTTGATTGGAGGGTTGGCATTTGATCTGACAATGATCAAAGCATATGAACCATAACCAATCAAAATAAATGTCAAGGAAAGCAAAACGGTATTTAAGATTGCCTTTTGCATTTTGATGGAGTACAAGATCGCTGCGACCAAACCACCAAGAATCAATATTATAAAAACGATAATGCCAGAACCAAATGGTAGGCCTAAGCTATTGACAAAAAAGATTTCTAAAGATCCCGCTAAGCTGGGCAAGCCCGGAATAATGATGTTATTAATGATTACAAGCGCTACACCGCCTAATAAGAAGGCAATAGCCGCTCCTTTAAGGTTAGGAGATTTGTACTTCTTAAAGTAAACTACCAGTGCTAGGGCCGGCAAGGTAACTAAGTTCAACAAGTGAACTCCAATGGAAAGCCCTACCAGATAAGCAATGAAAATCATATAGCGATTTTCATCTCTAGGATTTTCTATAACATCCCACTTAAGGAAAGCCCAAATAACGATGGCTGTAAAGAAGGATGACATGGCATACACCTCAGACTCAACTGCCGAAAACCAAAAACTGTCCGAAAAGGTATAGACAAGAGAGCCGATGATTCCGGCACCCATGATAGCAATGGTATGTCCTTTACTTTCTTTGTCCTTTTCCAATTTAAAAAGTTTACGACCCAACAAGGTAATGGACCAAAAAAGAAAGAGAATGGTGAATCCGGAAAATAAGGCACTTCCAGCATTCATCCAATAGGCGATTTCTAATGTGTCACCAAAGGCCAAAAATGAAAACATCCGGTAAGTTAGCAGAAAGAATGGTGCCCCCGGAGGGTGTGGTACCTGTAGTTTATATGCAACAGCTATGAATTCTCCCGGATCCCAAAAACTGGCTGTTTCTTCTATGGTCATCATATAGACCAGAGTAGCTATTAAAAATACAATCCACCCCGTGAGGTTATTGACTTTTCTGTAATTAATCATGTTATATCAGTACACTAATGTGAAAGGCGAAAATAAAAAAATATTCAGGAAATAAGGGGGATTTAACCAATTTTAAAAAATGAAGGTGGTTTATAATGAAAAAGGGGGATGTTTCATCCCCCTTTTATCCGATTCAGGAAGTTATTCCCTGTTTTTTGTTCATTTCATCAACCAACTGGCGCTTAAGCTTACGTTCCCTCTCTAGAGTGTTTTTACGATGGTTTTCAAACTCATCTTTGGTTTCTGTAAGGTCTTTTCTTGTTTGGGAAATAACTTTGTGACTTTTGGAATACTTGAAAATAAAAAATGCCAATGCTATTCCCAAGGCTATAATCACGCTCCACATGATTGTGCTATAAGTGGTCTTGTAAACCTGTAATCCCAATATTGGGAAGCTGTCCTTGGCTTCAAGAGCAGTATTCAGTTCGTTCTTTGTATTTTCAATTCCTGTATTCAGCTGTTTGATTTCAGCATTTTGCTCGTTGATTTTAGCATTTTTTTCAATGATCTGGTCTTTGAATACTTTCAGTGAATCAAGGATGTTTGATTTGATTTTGTCAAGATTTGTTTTCTTAACTACTTTATATTCCTGATAGTTGTTGGAGGCATCGTTTAAGTATTCGAATTGACTTTCGATAGTGCCTCCATTAAGGGAGTTTTTTGGAGCTTCCTGTTCTACTGTTTCCTGAGCGAAAGTGGTAGATACGGCAATAAAACAGGTGAAAAGTGCTATTAGGCTGATTCTCTTCATTTTAATCGGACTTTAGTTAAATCTAGTTGGTTTTTTAATTTAACACGAGAATACAGGAATTATTGCATTAATAAAAATTAAAGCCCCATTAAAAGCGGTTTTGAGCCGAAAAAATGACCATTTCTCCATTTTTGGATAAAAATATAGCGTATTTGGATAAACGCTAATTTTAGTTTATGAAAAACGTTTATGTGATTTTTTGTGTTTTTTAACAATTAATGGAAACTTAAATTACTATGTTTGGGTTTCCATTTACTTGCTGATTCACCACCACAAAAAAAAGTTTCTGTTAATAACAAGGAATCATAGTCTATGGCCGTTATAAACTATTGGCGATGGAAAGATTTGTCAAAGTTTTATAAGGAAAATGTGAATAGGTGGTAATTTTGCTGAAAAGAAATTTTATGCAGCTGTCAAAATGTTTAGTTTTTGTGTTGGTGCTCATGGCCAATGCAGTGTTTGGGAGTCAGGCTCAGGTAGATTCAGCTGATGTTTCCAAAAAATCAGGGTATTTACTGTTGGATAAAGGGCTTCAGTTTAGGATCACGGAAGCAATCAATAGTATGTATGATTTTGATTTTGAAACTGCTGAACATGGTTTTGCAGTGATGAGATATAGTTACCCTGAGCATCCTTTGCCTTATTTTCTGATGGGTTTGGCCCAATGGTGGAAGATTATCCCTGACATTGAAAATAAGAAACATGATGCCATTTTCTTAAGGTTTATGGAGGAGACCATTGAAAAGGCTGAAGTGATGTTTGACGAGGACCCAAATAATAAAGAAGCTGCCTTTTTTCTCGCGGCTGCCTATGGATTTAAAGGGAGATTGTTGAGTGAACGAGAGAGTTGGACAGCCACAGCTTTGGCAGGTAAGAATGCTTTGAAGTATATGGAAATGAGCAAAGGGGAGGAAGAGTTGAGTCCTGAGCTGCTTTTGGGGGATGCTTTATTTAATTATTTCTCCGTTTGGATTCCAGAAAATTACCCTTTAATGAAGCCTGTAATGGCTTTGTTTCCTAAAGGAGACAAGGTACTTGGTTTAAGACAATTGGAAGAAGTGGCCAATAATGCCTTTTATGCAAGAGTGGAAGCGCAGTATTTCTTGTTCAGACTGTATGCTTCCGAGGAACGAAAGCCTTATGAGGCATTGCAGATTACGGAATATTTGCATCACAAATATCCAAACAATCCTTATTTTCACCGTTTTTATGCCAGGCAGCTGTATGCTGTGGGCAGGGTAGAACAAGCTAAGGATGAGTCTTTGGAAATTCTCAAGAGAATAGATGATGGCCAGTTGGGGTATGAATCGAATAGCGGCCGGTACGCTGCGTTTTTCACAGCACAGTATTATAGCCGTATGAATAACTTGAATGAGGCCAAAAAATATTACAGGCAAACAATAGATTTCGGGGAAGAATCAGAAAGCCAAGAGAGTGGGTATTATTTGTATGCATTACTTCATTTGGGAAAAATAGCTGCTGCTGAAAATAACAAGAAAGAAGCGGAGGAATACCTGAAGAAAGTAAAGAAATATGCCAAAAGAAAGCACCCTGCTCATAAGGAAGCAAGAGATTTTTTGAAAAAGAATAAACTTTAACTTTGAATTGGTCGTTTCTTTAAGAACGATTCAGGAGAAAATTTGAATTTTTGTTGGTAAAGGCATCTAATCAGATGAAAAGTTCTAAATATTCAGTGGATGAATTAACAATATTTTGTATTAAAGGTCGTTTTTTGTTGTAAATAGTTTTAAAATAATTTGAAATTATATTACCTTTGCACGACATAAAATTTTGCAAATACTATATAACATGGATAATAGCATAAAAGTAAAATTCGACAAAATTGATCGCAAGATCTTAGAAATTCTTCAGGCTAACGCGAAAATCACGAATGCTCAACTTTCAAAAGATATAGGTCTTTCTCCTGCGCCTACTTTGGAGCGTGTAAAGAAATTGGAGCAATCAGGTATTATCAAAAGCTACCATGCAAAGCTTGACCCTGAAAGAATCGGTCTTGGCGTGAGTACTTTTGTCTTGGTAAGCCTTATTGGTCACAACAAAGCGAACATCGATGCATTCATGAAGGAAATCAATGCTGTTCCAGAAGTTATTGAGTGTCATCACATTACAGGTACGGGAGATTTTATTCTTAAGATTATTTCTAAGGATATTACTTCTTATCAAAAATTGATGCTTGAGAAAGTAAGTGAAATCAAAGAGGTAGACTCTATGCAGTCTATGGTTATTCTTTCTACATTTAAGGACAGCAAAGTATTGCCGATCCCTGTTTAAGAGATACTGAAGATAAATTCATCAAGGGTGGCTTAGACAGTCACCCTTTTTTTGTGTTAAGCATTATGTCAATGGAAAAGAATCCTTGGAAAACCAAATCAAAACGTCTCATTTATTCCAATCCATGGATAGAGCTGGAAGAACATAAAGTGATTACTCCAGCAGGTACAGATGGAATTTATGGAAAAGTAAAGTTCAAAAACAAAGCCATGGCCATTGTTCCGGTGGATAAGGAGCTGAACACCTGGTTGGTGGGGCAATATCGGTATACGATTGATGAGTACAGCTGGGAGATTCCTGAAGGGGGTGGCCCTATTGGAGAAGCACTTTTGGATAGTGCCAAACGGGAATTGAAGGAAGAGACAGGTCTGACAGCAGGAAAATGGACGAAGATCATGCGTTTCCATACATCAAATTCGGTTACGGATGAGGAGGGATTTGCTTTTTTAGCGGAGGATCTGGTGGAGGGTGAGACTGAGTTTGAGGATACTGAAGATATTAAAGTTGTTAAGCTGCCTTTAAGGGAGGCCATTCAAAAAGTATTGGATGGAGAAATCACAGATGTTATTAGTTCGGCTGTTTTGTTAAAAGTGGGCAGGGTTTTAGGTATTTAAGCTAGTAGGGGTAATTCCTACTAAAGTGTTATGTTGAAGCAATTAAATTTTAAGGAACATTTTTCACGTACTTTTCATTTGGCTTACCCTGTGATGTTAAGTCAGCTTGGGCAGGTGATGGTAGGTGTGGCCGATAGTATGATGGTTGGTCGGTTGGGGGCTGAACCCTTGGCAGCTGCGTCCTTGGCCAATAGTATCTTCTTTGTGGTGATGATGTTTGGAACAGGGATTTCTATGGCTATCACCCCTTTAGTGGCTGCGGCGGATGGTGAAGGCAAGCCAAGAAAGATCACCCGAATCTTTAACCATGGTTTTGCCATTAATGCTTTTACCGGCCTGATTTTGTTTTTACTAATCGTTTTTTCAGCGCCATTGTTAAGGCATATGCACCAACCTGAGGGAGTCGTTGAATCGGCCATTCCCTTTTTGGGAATCATAACCTTGTCTTTGATTCCTTTTATGTTCTTTCAAACATTTAAGCAGTTTGCTGAGGGATTGAGCCAAACCAAGCAGGCTATGATGATTACCGTGCTTTGTAATGGTCTTAATGTGTTTATGAACTGGGTGTTGATTTATGGAAATCTGGGTTTTGAACCCATGGGTTTGAATGGCGCAGGTTGGGCCACTTTGATTTCGAGGGTGCTGATGGCATTGATTATATGGTATTTTGTTTGGAATGCCAAAGTATTTAAACCTTACAAAATTCATTTTGACTTCAAGAAACTATATTTTCCCATGGTCAGCAAGATGTTGAAAATTGGTATTCCAACAGGTTTTCAGTTTATTTTTGAGGTGGGGGCTTTTAGCTCTGCTGCTATTATGATGGGATGGATTGGGGTGAATGCGCTTGCAGCTCATCAAATAGCCATCAATTTAGCCTCAATCAGTTATATGATGGCTTCTGGGCTTTCGGCTGCAGCGATGGTTCGAGTGGGAAACCAGCTGGGTAGAAATGATATTAAATCTCTTCGTGAAGCTGGTTTTACAGTCTTTGGTATGGTGGCGGTTTTTATGTTATTTTTTGCTATAATATTTCTAAGCTTAAGGAATTACCTTCCGCTGTTATATATCAATGAAGTTCAAGTTGTGGAAGTAACGGCTAGTTTATTGATTATAGCGGGTGTTTTTCAGCTTTCAGATGGTATTCAGGTTGTTGGTCTGGGGGCTCTGAGGGGAATGGCTGATGTGAAAATGCCTACTATTTTTACCTTGGTCGCTTATTGGGTTATTGCACTTCCGCTAGGGTACATGTTGGCCTTTCATTGGGGGCAAGGTGAGCAGGGTGTTTGGTATGGGCTTTTGATCGGATTGACTATTACAGGAGGTTTACTTTTGTACAGGTTCCACCGATTGAGTTTGAGATTGATGAATAAGAAGGAGCTAGCTGTTTCTTAATCAAGTTTCTAGGTAATAAAGAGAATGTAGAAAGGCGTGCAACAATGGATTGTATTGCCTTTTTGTTTTATATTCACTCAATATTTGCTGTTTTTAAAATAATAAACCATGAGTAAGGACCAAGAGCCGGCTAGAACCTCGGCCTTTTCGAGAACAACCATTACAGAATTGATGATCCCTAGTTACGCGAATTTTGGAGGGAAAATACATGGGGGAATATTACTTTCCCTAATGGATAAGGTGGCTTATGCCACGGCAAGCAAGCATAGCGGAGCTTATTGTGTAACAGTCTCTGTAGATACTGTTGATTTTCTTCAGCCTGTGGAAGTGGGAGAGCTCGTGTCGTTGAAAGCGTCAATAAATTATGTCGGAAATAGTTCTATGGTCGTCGGAATCAAAGTGGTTTCAGAAAATGTCAAAACCGCCCATACCAAACATACTAATACCTGTTATTTTACGATGGTGGCCAAAGGTGAGGATGATAAACCTACCAGGGTGCCTAAGTTGATTTTGGAGACAGCTACGGATGTTAGAAGGTTTGTGGAGGCCATTTATAGGAGGAAATTCAAGCAGAATTATGAGACGAACCTCAAGGAGATCAAAAACAATTGGGAAAAGCAGGATATAGATGCTTTACTCGAAAACCAGCGATGTATCAACAAGTTAAGCAAGGAAGCTTAGGTTTGGTCATAGGCTTCGGTTTTGCTTTTTTGGACAAAAAGGAAAAGCATGGCGATCAAAGCGCCAGTACAGCCTATCATAAAAGCTAAAGGAAAGTTTTGGTGCTCATTGGCATAGATCCAGCCAGATGAAAGTGCTCCTATACCAATTCCTGCTTCTAGGGCGATGTACATGGTGGCCAACCCTCTTCCTCGAAATTCTGGCAGAGAAAGGTCAATGGTCCAGGCAGCAATGGTAGGAGAAGTCATGCCGATGGCAAACCCAAAAAGAATGCCTGATAATAAAAGCATTTCTTTGGACTCACTCAGTGCAATAGCCATCATGGCCAAAGCCAAGCAAAGTGTAGCTGCTTTTAAAACAGGAATTCTTCCATATTTGTCGGAAGCTCTTCCTGCCAAAATTCTAATGATCAGTGAGCTCAATGTGAAAACAGCAAAGAAAATCCCTTTATTACTAATATTGAGGTGTTCTGAAAAGTCCGGAATAATGGTCAGGACTATGCCGAAAGAGAGGTAGCTGAAAAACAATACAAAACAAGGTGCAAATACCCTCCGTTCAAAGATTTCATCTTTTTTAAGCTTTATTTGGCTAAGGTGAAAGGCTTCCTTGTCCTCGACAGTTTCTTTTAATCTGACCAATAAAAGAATGGCGATAAGTGCCACCGCAGATGATCCATAAAATAATGGCATGATTCCATACAGGTCGGCAATGAATCCACCCATGGCAGGGCCTGCAGCCATTCCCAAAGAGCTAAATAGGGATTGTAGTCCCATGGCTTCTCCTCTTCTGTTAAAAGGAACAATATCGGCGACATAGGCGGAAATTCCTGTTGGGGTAAAACCAGTAGAAAATCCATGGAAGAACCTCAGACAAAGAAAGCCTGCAACTCCAGAGATCAAAGGGTAGAGTAAGCTTACAAAGAGGCAGACTGATGCGCCAAAGATCATGACTGGGACTCTGCCAATTTTATCTGCCAGTTTTCCGCTGAAGGGTCTTGAAAGCCCAGCTGTTAAGGTAAATAGTGAAATGATCAAACCTTTGTAGTCCTCTCCGCCAAGACTGCTCAAATATGCCGGTAATTCGGGTATGATCATATTGAAGCTGGCGAAGAATAAAAAAGAACTCAGACAAAGTTGTAGAAAACGCGATGTAAAAAAAGAGGGCAGGATGTTGGTGGTTCTCATGACTTACTTTGGTGAGAAAAGTAAAGCGCACCGATAAAAACTCAGTGCGCTTTGTTTGATCTTATAACAGATTAATTATCTCCAGCAGCTTCTTCGCTTTGCGCTAGAAGGTAGGCTTTGATAAACTCATTCAGGCCTCCATCCAGTACGGATTGGACATCTGATGTTTCAAATCCGGTTCTTGCATCTTTGATCAGTTTGTAAGGATGCAATACATAATTCCTTATTTGGGAACCAAAGTCGATCTTCATTTTTCCAGCTTCGATTTTAGCCCTTTCTGCATTTCTTTTTTCCATCTCCATCTGATAGAGTCGGGATTTAAGCATTTGCATGGCTTTTTCTCTGTTGGCCAATTGGGATCTTTCCACCTGACAGACTACTACAATGCCGGTTGGCTTGTGGGTTAACTGTACTTTGGTTTCTACTTTGTTTACATTCTGACCACCTGCACCTCCCGAACGGGATGTTTGCAGCTCGATATCAGAAGGGTTGATTTCAATCTCGATGGAGTCATCCACTACCGGGTATACATATACGGAAGCAAATGAAGTATGTCTTCTCCCACCGCTATCAAATGGAGAAATCCTTACCAAGCGGTGTACGCCTATTTCGGATTTTAGGAAACCATAAGCCAGGGGGCCGTCAAATTCCAAGGTGACAGATTTAATACCTGCTACTTCCCCCTCTTGAAGGTCAACTTCTTTTACTTTATAGCCATTTTTTTCTCCCCACATGATATACATCCTCATAAGGATAGAAGCCCAGTCATTACTTTCTGTTCCTCCAGCTCCTGGGTTGATCTCCAGCAAGGCGCTAAGCTGATCTTCCTCTTCGCTAAGCATTTTCTTAAGCTCTAGGTCTTCGATTTCGCTTAAGGCTTTTCCGTAATCGGATTTGATTTCGCTTTCTTCTACGTCTCCAGCAGTGTAAAATTCATAAAGAACCTCCAGGTCTTGTACATGTGTTTCAGCGTTTTCATATGCTGAGGTCCATGCTTTTCTCGCTTGGATTTGCTTCATGGTTTTTTCAGCTTCCTCTGGGTCGTTCCAAAAGTCAGGTTGGGCAGATACTGCCTCAAGGTCTTCTATTTCAGCTTTCTTACGATCGTAGTCAAAGATACCTCCTCAAGGCCGTGATACGCGCCTTCAAGTCTTTCAACTGGTCTGATGTCATAAAATATTTTCTTTAAATTGATTTTTGAATTGCGAATTTCGTGAAATTTTGTGTGTTTACCTAATTCCCATTTGAAGAGTGAAGATTAAAAGAAGTAGGCCAATAGGTCACCTGGGATTTTTCGGCTCACTGATGTCCAGGTAGATGATTTGGATTTTATTGCGGCCTTCATTTTTAAAATATTTCTTTTTTAGTTTTGAGATCACAAAACTGCTGACCAACAGGGAAGAAGAAATGATCAAGCCTCCTTTGGAGTAGGAGAGGGACTTTTCTTGATAGAGGCTGTTGATGGTTTCTGCAGTCAACAAAAGCAGCCCTGCGGCAGCTGTAAGGGTGCTCATCGCCCTGATGGTTCGGTTTCTTTCATCGGTGTTTTCGACATCCACTGCTAAAATGTTTTCCGGCCGGATGATGTTTTCGGATAGGACAAGGTATTCGCGGGTGATTTCTTTGATTTGATCAGTAATAAAGAAATCAAACTCTTTTTGCTTATAAGTGATCAAGTCTCCTTCATGGTAGGTGATTCTTGACTTTTGGTTTCCCCCTTTTTGTAGAATTAGGTATCGCTGGGCTTGAGCTTGATGGTTGGCCAAAAAGAGGAATATTACAATGAAAAACTTAATAATGGATGATCTCTTTTTATTCATATGGCTAAAAGTGTAAGGTCTTTGTGTTAATTCCATTATAAAAGTCCAATGGTAAAATAGTTTTAAACAAAAAAGCATTTCAAGTCACCAGTTTGTGCTTGAAATGCTTTTTATTTATGGCTTCACTAGGTTTAAACTTTGGTGATCCAACCATGCTGATCTTCTATTCGGCCATATTTGATGGCATCAAGAGTTTCAAGTACTTGATAGGAGAAAGCATCTTTTGGTTTTTCTGGCAATTCAAAATCTGTATCCCCTACATTTATTTTATAAATATGGGCAATGGTTGCGGCAGTACCTGTTCCAAAAGCCTCCTGAAGTTTTCCTGTTTCTAAGGCTTCTTTTAGCTCAGATACTTTAAGGAACCTCTCATCCACTTTCAAGCCCTTTTCTTTGGCCAAAGTCAAGACAGAATCCCTGGTGATCCCTTTTAGTATCGTACCTTTTGAAGTTGGGGCGGTGATCAATGTGTCTTCAATAATAAACATCACGTTCATGGTGCCGCTTTCTTCAATGTTCTCATGGCTCTTGCCATCTGTCCATAGGAGCTGATCGTAACCTTGCTTTTGGGCGATTTGAGCGGGATAAAGGGAGCCTGCATAGTTGCCTGCAGCCTTGGCTTGGCCTGTACCTCCTTCGGCTGCCCGGGTGTATTTTGTTTCTACCTTGACAGAAACAGGCTTGGCATAATAGTGACCTACGGGACAAGTGAAGATCATGAATTTATAAGTCAATGAAGGCCTGATGCCCAGGTAATCGTCCGTGGCAAAGATAAAAGGCCTAATGTAAAGTGAACAGCCTGGATTGCTCGGGATCCAATTCCTGTCTACCTCCAATAATTTGGCAAGACCTTCCATGAAAATTTCCTCAGGAACAGGAGGGATACACATGCGTTCGGCAGATTCATTTAATCTTCTTTGATTGGCATCTGCTCTAAAAATCAAAACCTCATCATTTTCATTTTTGTAAGCTTTTAGCCCTTCAAAAACCGATTGGCCGTAATGCAGAGTGGCATTGGCTGGGTTAAGCGCCAAAGGTGCATATGGTTCAATGCTAAAGTTTTGCCATTCACCGTTTTTATAATCAGCCACAAACATATGGTCACTCATCACCTGACCAAAGGAAAGGTTTTCAAAGTTTGTTCCAGGAAGCTTTGATTGGCTTGTTTGCTTTATTTGGATGTCTATTGTTGTGTTCATGGTGTTAAACTCTTGATTCCCACGTTATTTCTCCTACTTCTAATTCTTTTGAAATCATTCTTCCCAAAACAAATAGATAATCGGAAAGTCTATTTAGATATTTTATGATTAACTCTTCTACTGGCTCTTGATCATTCAGCTCAATCACCCTTCTTTCAGCTCTTCGGCAAACTGTTCTTGCGATATGGCTATACGAAACTTGGGGATGGCCTCCTGGTAAGATGAATTTTTTTAAGGGAGAAAGCGCTTCATCCATCAAATCAATTTCTTTTTCAAGCCCATTTATATCTGACTCAAGAATGTCTGGCTTTTTTACATTTTTGGCAGAAGGTGAAGTAGCAAGCTCTGCTCCAATTGTAAATAACCTATCCTGAATAGCTTTGAGAAAGTCCACCCTTGATTGTTCTTTTGCATGGTCACGAAGTAAGCCAATGTAGGCATTCAATTCATCAACCGTGCCATAAGCTTCTATTCTCAAGTTGGCTTTAGAGACCCTACTTCCCCCCAATAGAGAGGTTTCACCTTTGTCGCCACCTTTGGTATACAGCTTCATGTGCAAAATAATTACGGTTATACTTTTTTCTGCTCTTGTTTTGAAATATTCTTCTGTTATGGAAGAATATTTTATTTTTGAGCGCTTCAGCCAATAAATCAGGTTGCAAAATTAAGTATTAACTTTTAATTTTTATAGCATCATTCCGTGATTGCCTGAAAATTATTTGTTGTAGGATTTGGATTAATTTCGTCAGTCTCAACCAACCCATCCCGTAGTCTGACAATCCGGTGTGCATAATGGGCAATATCATCCTCATGGGTAACCATAATTATGGTATTCCCTTTTTGATGGAGCTCATGAAAGAGGCTCATGATATCGTAAGAAGTCTTGGTATCCAAGTTACCAGTAGGTTCATCGGCAAGGATAATACTGGGATCATTGACCAGCGCTCTGGCAATGGCCACCCTTTGCCGCTGTCCACCTGAAAGCTCATTGGGCTTGTGGTTTACCCTGTCTTCAAGACCGACGCTTTTGAGGGCCATAAAGGCTTTGTCTTCCCTGTCTGACTTATTGTAGCCCGCATAGATCAAGGGTAATGCAACATTTTCAAGGCAAGTTGCTCTTGGAAGCAAGTTAAAAGTCTGGAATACAAATCCAATTTCCTTATTTCGGATTTCTGCCAATTCGTTTTCAGACATGTCACTTACGTCTTTGTTGTTAAGGATATAAGTGCCCGCTGTAGGCGTATCAAGACAACCGATGATGTTCATCAAAGTGGATTTGCCTGAGCCTGAAGGCCCCATAAATGCAACGTATTCCCCTTTGTTGATCTCGATGGAGACAGACTTAAGCGCTTTTACTTCTTCAGCCCCCATCACATAAGTTTTCTTGATTTCACTAGTTTCTATGATCTTACCCATGATAAAAATAAACGGTTTACATTTCCTAAAGATACAGTTTTAGAGGAAAAAGTATAGGATTATAAACTTAATTTATCTAAAAGGGATTTAAAGTGTTTGAAGCTTGAGTTTTTCAAGCTTTTCCGGTTCGACCCATTTGGAAAGTTTCTTTAAGGCTTCCTGTCCATATTCGCTCAGGCCTATTTTTTGACTGTATCTGACCATTTCTATCCAAAGTAATGGGTCTTTATTGAAGTCAGAGGCGTTGCGGAGGATTTCATATTTATCCTCCTCGTTTTTAGCTTTCGAGACCGCCATGAAAACAAATGGTGTCAAATAAGGATTTCCGGTGACTGCCTGAGTTGATTGGAATTTTTGTCTGAGTTTATCTTCTGATGATATTTTTGAGAGATCCTTGGATATCAATAGGTCGGCAAGTTGGGAAATGTATTCCTTATCTACTTGGTCATGTTCAAGCAGGTAATGTTGGATTTCTTGGATTTCTTTTTCATTTAACCAATGGCTTTTTTTGATCAAGATTTCATGGCCCAACATAGCTTTAAGTGAACCGTCCTCCAATCCTTTGAAACTATTAAGGAAATCACTTTTGAAGGATTTATTTAATTGGGATAGCTGCTTAAAGTATTCGGCTTCAGGCTTTATTATTGCGCCCTCATCACTGTTTACCTTCATCCACTCTGGAAAATCAAGTTCAAACTTTTCCTTAATGTCAAAAGCGGCATCGATTTGGTTTCCGAAATAAAGGATGGGCAGGAGGGAAACAGTGAAGTTTCTGTATCCTTTTGATTCGGCCTGAATGAGTTCTATGGCTGCTTTTTCAAAGTCTCCTTGACCGATCATTATTTTAGCTGCTAAAGCATGGAAGTATCCAGCTGACCCTTCAAAATCCAATATCAAGCCGTTCAGTTGCTTCAAGGTTTCTGCAATTTGACCTTCCTGATAATTCCTGATGATTTTGGAAATCCGGAGCTCTTCCAATGATTTGGTGCTCAATATACCATTGCTCAAGGAATCTACTACTTGCAGGTCTTCAGAGAGTTTGTTTACTGGTTTATTGGTCCATTGGTTTCTGATTATTGCCTCTTTGATAGTAGGGCTTTGGGCATCATTTGGGCTAAGAGAAAAATGAGCAAATTCACCTTTTAGGTTTTTAAAGGCCAAGGTGTTTACACGGCCAATGAGGTTTTCGTCCACTTCTGGAGCTTCGTCCACATGGCTCTTATGCTTAACTTGAAGGCCAATTATATTGCTGTTTGCTACTTCTTTTTCCTGATCAATTTTGGCCAGTACTTCAAAGGCAGCTTCACTTCTATTCCCTTTACTGTGGAGTAAGGCCAAGTTATTTTGAAGAAAATCATTATCGGGGTATAGCTCTAAACCTTTCTCCAAGTAGAATAAGGCATCAAAATACTTATCCTGCTTATGTGCTAGATTAGCGGCCAAAAGGATTTCATGTACCGAAGGTTGCCATTCGAAAGCCTCTTGGATAATATTTTTTGCAGCAGTAGGCTGTTTGTCTTGCTGGTAGAGGTTCACAGTAGCTATCATGGCTTTTTCGTTTCTTCTATACCTGAACCAACTGTTTTCAAATAGTATTCTGGCTTCGGTGCGCTTATTGATGGCGTAATAATAATCCGCAGAATAGTTGGTGGAGCTCACGCTTAACTGGGGAGCGATCACGCCATCAGCGAATACGGTTAAGGACAATAAGGCAATAAGACTACCAATTCTCATGTGCAGATAAGCAAAAAACTTAGGTTGGAAAGTAACATCTGCAAGTGGCTTTCCCAAGTTCATAAAGCCGGAGAAATTCGCCAAGAGGTAAGCAAAGAAAAGTAGGGATAAGGCAATTTGCGTATAAACAAGCCAGTGATCCAAAAAGTCCAGCATAGGCCTGTTAAGTGAGAATTGACCTTTCCAAAATACCATGACAGTGATGCCAAAACCTATCCAGTAAAGGGACTGTCCGATTAAGTCCACCTCATAAGGTTGTTTGATCTGTTTGATTTTGGCCTTTACCTCAAACCAACCTACAAGTGATGCAAGTAAGAAAAGGAAAAATAGAGGAGGATAGCTGAAAGGCAAGGGAAAGTCACCTGTCAGGTCCAAGAGCACCAAGAAGAGTAAAACAATATAGATGACTGTAAATACAGTTAGGTGCCAAGATATTTTTAACCCAACCCCTTGGTTAAGCCTAGCGAGTAATAAGAAAAACCCTCCTACCAAAGCATGGCCAATGTAGAAAACAAAGAAGGAACTAATGGCAATGGCCATTAGTGTAATGTTTTCTGCCATCATCAGTTCAGGCTGGGTAATGTTGCTCTTAAGGACCAAGAATGCCATGGTTGCCACAGAAATAGGTGTGATGATCACCGTTCTTTTCATAAGAGAAAAGTGATCATAGAAGATGTGGATGACCATTGCAGGCACTGCCACGCCCAAGATCAAAATGATCAAAGCGAGGTTGCTACTGATACCGCCAATATTCAGGGAGTTGACACCAGAAATGGTGAGAAGAAAAATCACTACAGCCATGGCCGCAATGAAATAGTATCTTTTGAGGGTACTGATTAGGCTAAGGCCTAAGCTTACCAAAAGCCAAATAATTCCTCCAAAAAGTAAAGTTTTGCTGACTTGAGGCACAGGAGCCAAAGTCTCGAAGTTTTGGAAAAGCAGGTAATTTTCTACCTCAAGGCGGTAATGCTCAATTCCCCAGTTGTAGATGTCCAGTGGTACATCAGCCATTTCAGAAAATACTCCTGGCTCAATGGGCAGGGGGTCATTCCAAGCAAAAAAGTACTGATGGAGTAAAAGAAAACTGCCAATGACCGAAATGATGATTGGCAGTTTTTTAAATAAAACTTCGTCTTTGATATTCACGGAGAAAACGGGGCTTATTCAAGTACTTTAGGTACACGGAAATAGTCAGAATCTCTTTGAGGGGCATTTTTTAGTCCTTTTTCATGCTCAAGATGCTTGCCTACTTTGTCTTCTCTCAATACATTCACCTCAGATGACATCGTTGTGATCGGTTCCACTCCTTCCGTGTCCACTTGGTCCAAATGCTCCACCCAATCCAAGATTTGGGTCATGTCACGGGTCATCTTTTTGGCACTGTTTTCGTCGAACTCAAGACGGGCCAAGTGAGCGATTTTTTTTAAGGTATTGGTATCGATTTTCATTATATATCTTTTATGGGTAATGGGGTCAGCTTTTTATTGCTTGTTGATTGTCCTTCCATAGTTGTTGCTGAATGGTCTTGTGGCATTTGCTTTTCATTTCAGCAACCGCTTCTTTTTCAGGTCCATTCGGTACAATAGGAGGGTGGATCACCACCTTTACCGGTTTGTAATTCAATAAGAACTTATTGTCGTCGGGCAAAATTAAGTGATTATAGGATAAAGTTACAGGAATTACAGGGATTTGTTTCTCAAATGCCAAGTTAAACGCCCCATCCTTAAACTGAGCCATCTTTGGTGGATTGGTAGATCTGATTCCTCCTTCAGGAAAAAGAATGACACTACTGCCTTCATCTATGACTTCTTTGGTCTTTTTGAGTGTTTCACCACGGCTCCTGAAGCTTGATCTGTCCACGGCGATGTGTAGTTTCTTAAACATGTAACCAAACACAGGGACTTTTCCCAAAGAACTTTTTCCGATAAAAACAGCATCTTTTGACATTAACCCAATGACAGGAATATCCAAATAAGAAAAGTGATTGGCTACGATAATGTACTGAGGATGCTCCTTTAGGTACTTTTTGTTCTCGACTTTTACCCTGATGAAAAGCCCGGTAAAAAAGACTTTTGACCAAATCCCATTGAGTCTTCTTCCATATTTTTTCAACCCTGGGATTTCTATGGTAATTATAAAAAAGGGTAAAAGAATTAAAAAGGAGAGGATGAAAATAATGGTGCCGTAAATGGAATATATTCGCCTGAGTACTTTCATTTGAATTTATTGGTTAATCATATGGTTCGCTACTTTGACAAAATAGCTCATCATCAATTCCTTTACATTTTGGTCAACATCAATTTTATCCAAAGCAGTGAGCATATTGTTCAGCCAGTGATTTCTCATTTGCTCATCAATGGCCCAGTTGAGGTGCCTCATTCTAAGTCTCGGATGGCCACGTTCTTCCGAATAGGTAGTAGGACCGCCAAATACTTGTAGCAAGAAGAGGAAAAGCCGATCTTCTGCAGGCTTTAAGTCCTTGGGATAGAGAGATCTTAAAGGTTCATTTTTCTCTACACCCTCATAAAAGTACCTGGTGAGTTCCTTTATTTTTTCTTCACCTATGGCTTGATAGACCGTCTGGAATTCGTTCATGATTTATTTTTTGACGTTCCAAACTTAAAGAAAATTGCTTTAAGTTCAGGTGAATTGCTTCATTTAAGAATAAATCAGTCCCGTCAACCAATTCTTTTTACTTTAAGCGAAGTGCCTTCAGTACTGATGATTTTTATTTTCTCTCCTTTGTCTATAAACTCTCCTCTTGAGTGGGCGTCATACACTTCGTCATCAATAAGGATTTTACCACTTGGCATTAGGCGGGTATGCGTAACCCCTTCCTTGTTCAACAGTTCTTGGCTGTACCAATAAGAAGTATATCCATCTTGTTTATTTTGGGTGTCAGCTAGGGCTATTTTGCTAAAAGCCTTCCATTGATTGACCTTGGGAGCCAAAGCAAATATGCCAGCTACGGCAATGAGTGAAGCAAATACTACCGTTACCAAGGCTACAAATAGCTCTGCTGAGGCCACAAAAGTGAAATCAAAGAAGTCATTAGGAATCATGCCCAAGGTAAGACCGGTGAGGATGCCTGCAATGCCCAGCACTCCTGCCACACCAAAGCCTGGAATGACAAACAGTTCCAGGGCAAGAAGGACTAGGCCTAGAAAGAACACAATAATCTCCCAGTTGTCAGCAAGTCCGGTGAGGTAATAAGGAATAAAATAAAGGATTACTGCCACAATAGCAGCTGCTATGGGGAAACCAACTCCCGGTGTTTGGATTTCAAAATAAATTCCACCAATGATGATCAAGATCAAGAAGCCACTTACTGCCGGGTTCAAAAAGAAAGCGATAATCTGTTCTACCGTGTTTACCTCATAATAAATGGTTTCATATTCATCGATACCCTGTCTTTCGATGATGTCTTCGATGGTTTCTACCTTGGCTTCACAAAAGCCATTTTGAATGGCTTCGGATACTGAAAACGTGATGACGGAACCGGCTGCAGTAATGCCTTCAATTTCAAGCTTTTCATCTACCATGGCTTCTGCGATTTTAGGGTCTCTGCCATTGGCTTCCGCTGTGCTTCGCATCATGGAACGCATATAGGATTGGTATTTGTCAGGAGCGGCATCACCACCAGCACCCATCACCACCGTGGCAGCTCCGATACTGGCTCCAGGGGCCATGTAAATGCTGTCACAAGCAATGGAGATCAATGCGCCTGCAGATGCGGCATCCTTGTCTATAAAGACCATCGTTGGGGTTTTTGACTCTAACAGCATGGTTCGAATATCATCTGCATCATTGACAGCGCCACCATAGGTGTCCATATGGATCAAGATGTAGTCTGCCATTTTTTCTTGGGCATCCTCCAAGGCCAACTTGACTTTCCTGTTCATTCTAGGGTCAATATTGTCCTTGATTTCCAAAATATAAACTTTTTTTGTGCCAATGCTATCTTGAAAAGCCTTAGTTGGTAAAGCTATAAGAGTCAAAAGTATAATGAAGAGGTAGAGGGTTGATTTCATGGTTAATGTTAATTACCGGAACCAGAAAGTTCTTTTAAGAGTACTTGTTGAAAAAAACATGGATAAGTTTTACAATAGTTGACATTGCAAACGTATGTAAATATAGGAGTTTTGCTTAAATCACTATGAATTACTTTCTGATCTTTCGAAATGGAATTTTCTCCTTATTGAAAACTTTAGCAATATTTTTGTGGTAGTTTTGTGAAGCAAGTCAATGGTATAATTGAGCTTAACATCCAAGAAAATAATATTAATAGCAATTATGAGTTTTATAGAGTGTATGGAGCGTTTAATCAAAAAATCAAGTTTACTGATCCTAATTTTTTTAACATATGCTGGACTTGTCACAGCGAGAGAGGTGGCTATTGATTCGGTGGGAGTGGAGAAGATTGGTGATAAAACCTTTATTATTCATGAGGTAGCGCCCAAAGAAACATTGTTTGCTATTTCAAGAAGATATGAAACCCCTGTGGGAGATATTATCAGCAATAACAGTGACCTGAAACAAGGTTTAAAAATAGGCCAACGTATCAAAGTTCCCTATATACCAAAGGCTTCACTTCCAGAGGGAGCGGTGCTGCACAAGGTAGGCCCAGGAGAAACGCTGTTTTCAATTGCCAGCAAATACAGTGTTTCTGTCCAGGATGTAAAAGCTTGGAACGAACTACAAGGAAATGACCTTAGTATTGGTCAGGGCTTGGTGATTCAAGGAGTGAAAAAGAAGCAGCCAGAGGTGGTTGAGCGAGTGGCTCCTGAAGTTAGGACAACTCCAACTGAGGTAAAAGAAATGCCAAAGGAACGCAAAGAAGTGGTTGAGAAAAATAAGGAAGCAGGTAAGGAAAAGCAAGCAGAGGCGGTAGAGGTTTCAAAGAAAGAAACAGAAGCCAATGGTACGGTAGTAGAAGAAAGAATCGAAGATATTCCTGCAGGCGCAGAAGTAGGATGGATTACGCATACGGTTTCAGATGGGGAAACACTTTATTCCATTTCGAAAAGATACAATGCCAATATGGGCGATTTAATCGAATGGAACGCACTTTCTTCAAACAACCTTTCTCAAGGACAGAAGCTCAAAGTGGGTAGAAAAGAAGGGAAAGTAAACAATGCCACTCCTATGGTTACGGATACAGGTTCAAAAGAAAGCGCTGCTTCCACGCAACCTGTTGTTGCACCAGTGAAGAATACATCCAGCGAAAGTACAGCTTATAAAAACATCAAGGAGTCTGGTCAAGCGGAAGTTATTCAAGGTACCAGCAACCATAAGAAGTATTTGGTGCTGCATAAAACAGCTCCTGTAGGAACTATCATGAGAATAAGAAATGAGGAGAATGATGTCACCATTTTTGCCAGAGTGGTAGGCAAGCTTCCAGATACAGGAAACAATGACAAGTTGTTGATCAAAGTGTCTCAAGCAGCATTTGATCAATTGAGAGCGGTGAACAACCGCTTTAGAGTGGAAGTTTCTTACTAAAATAGTTTTCTGTATGTAACTTAATCCCGCTGTTGGCGGGATTTTTTGTTTCAAAATGAGTCGGTTACGGCTTTTTGTTAATTGCACATATTTGGACTATTTTTGCAAAGACGTTTGCACTATTGAATGAATAAAATCCAGCTTATATTTCACCATATCTTCAGGTTCATTTGGAACGTGATCTTTATTGTATCCTATCCTATCCTGGCTACTTTTGGCTTAGTGTTTATTGGATTGACCTATTTATTTTCAGGTGTTTCCAAATTGCTTACCAGAATAAAGACCAATGAATCCATCAAAGAAATCAATACACCAGAGTGGGAGCAAATCTCCAAGGAAATTGATTTGATCGAAGGTAAGCTCTTTAAACAGATCATGTTTGGCCCTTCTTGTTACCAAATGAGAAGAAAGGACGGTGTGCCATCTGTTTTGGAAGAACATTATTTCGGAAGAAAAATCCGTGTTATTGAGGAAGGGTTCTTGATGGAGAGGTGGAATACGGTAGATGCCAAGAAACTGCCCGACTTTGACGTTTGTCTTTACCAACCAGATGAGGATCGCCTGACCTCTTTGACCAACATAAAGTGTTTTGATTGGCATTTGGCAGAAAAGGAAGAAAATAAGCTTTACTTTAAATGGTTTGACGGTACCCAAGGAGGGGAAGTAAAAGTAGCATTGTAAGTAATGGATTTAAAAGATTTTTTAGAAGAGAAGACGCTTCATTACAACCAACCTGAATTTATTACCCTTGACCCTATTTCCATTCCACATCGCTTCAGGAAGAAGCAAGATATTGAGATAGCTGGTTTTTTTGCAGCCACATTGGCTTGGGGACAGCGAAAGACCATCATCAACAAGTGCCTTCAGTTGTTAGAGATGATGGACAATGCACCCCATGACTTTATCCTTCATCATGAAGAAAAGGACTTAAGACCATTTTTAAATTTTAAGCATAGGACTTTCAATGATATTGATACCTTGTGGTTTTTGGCTTTTTTTAAATCATTTTATCAAAAGCATGAAAGCCTGGAGGAGGCCTTCACGATAGGTTGGAGGGAAGAGGTGGATGTGATGGAGGTTTTATTGGTAAATTATCATGATCTATTCTTCAAAGATCCTGAAGCTCCTCAAAGAACAAGAAAACATGTGGCTACTCCAAAAAGGAAAGCAGCTTGTAAAAGAATAAACATGTTTCTACGGTGGATGGTGAGACAGGACGATAAGGGAGTGGATTTTGGTATTTGGCAAAAAATAAAACCCTATCAATTGATTTGCCCCTGTGACCTGCATGTGGACAGGGTAGGGAGAAAATTGGGTTTGATAGAAAGAAAGCAAACGGACTGGCGGACTGCTGTGGAACTGACAGAAAGGCTAAGGGAGTTTGATTCGGAAGATCCAGTCAAATATGACTTTGCCCTTTTTGGCTTGGGCGTAGAAGAGAAATTTTAAAAGTAAAGGCCCTGGAATTTTCCAGGGCCTTTACTTTTAAAAACTAATTGAGTTGAGCATTTGATCGACCAAGAGGATTTTTTCAGCTTTTAAACTGAATTTCAGTTTCCGCTTGGCTTTAAACCTTAAGGTAAATAGCGTATCATTTCCCTCTAGGGTGCCGTTTTGTCCCAAATTAACAAAGGTGGGGTACAATACCTGATCCCCGTTAGAGTGGAGGCGATTATTGGTCATATTTTCCATTTTGCCCATGTTCATGGCTTTTATTCCAATAAACTCAAAGTCTTCAGAACTGTACGGCAGAGCAAAACTGAGTGCATTTACCGAGTTTAAATCAACTCCTTTGACAATGACTTCCACGATTTCTTCTTTTTCGTAACTTGATTTATTAGAGCTGATTTCAAGCTTTCCGGCAAGTTCTTCGGGATTAGCGTCAGGAATGCCTCCTGCTAACTGTGTTGTCACGACAGAAATGTCGTAAGCATCAATCCATCCATTTTTGTTGACGTCTCCATCGCTTACATAGCCCTCAAAATCAGCATCACCTTTTCTTAGCCCTGTGTAATTAATATAGGAGGTCAAGTCATTTTGATCAATGATTCCATCGTTGTTAATGTCTCCTGGGATATAACTTTCTGTTCCGGGAACTTTAAAGATGTACATTTCTCGTCCGGAACCAAATCCTCCAACACCTTCGGTAATATTGAATTTGATGTATCGGGCTGTTGGGTGAGCGTCAAAGTTAAATGTTTTGACATCATTGTCTTTTTCCCACTCAAAATCTCCGGCAAGTTTCCAGTCATTTTTGTCCTGACTGTAATAAATGGTTCCTTTCAAAAGCATACCATTCGCCCCTGATCTTCTTGGTAAATATTCCAACTTATCCAATTGGTTGAAAGATTTCAAATCTATGATTACATCGAAAGGCAGGGCATTCTCTCCCCACTTGGTATGCCAAGTGTTTCCTTCATCGAAATCAAAAAGTTTAGAGATTTCATATCCTCCTTGGTTTTTCACACTTGTTGTTGCCTCAATGCCTTGAAGGGCAAATTCCAAAGGGTTGGACTTGGTAGTTGCATTGATCTCTACCCAGTCGGAAACCCCAGTTTGATTTACAGCTCGAAGTTGGAAAGTGTATTGGGTTTCTGCCTCAAGTCCTTCAAATAAGTAAGCGGTTTCTTTAATGGTGGTATAGTGCATTCCATTAAAGTCAATTTCATAATAATCCGCATTGGACACAGCTTCCCAGCTTGGTCTCAAGGTATAGGCTGTTGTGTTTTCCTCGGTAACTTTAGCATTTTGAGGTGAATTTAAAGGCCCTAAATGATTCTTTAGCTTATTCTTTGGTTCAAACTCGAACCCTTTGATATTTAATTGAATCTGCTGTGAAGTGATATCAGCCTTGTCGATCTTCACCAAAACCAGTGGGTTTTTGATGATAGCGACACTTTCAAATTCGCTATCGGGAGTAGGGAATTTGTTTAGGTTAGGTTTTTCCTGATAGAAATATACATTGGTGTTCTCTTGAAAGTCTTCCAAAGTATTTACTTGTTTCAGTTTTGTTTTTTTGATGCCAATTCTGGCAATGAGCTTTTTGGGCTCATCAGTAACATTGATTCTGAATTCTGTAGACTTATCCTTAATGAATCCATCAAAATCGCCTTCTGTTGGATGAACGGTGAGGGTCAAGGTGTTCTTTTGATCAACCAGGGATTCAATCAATGTATGGGTACCCATTCCATTTTTATAGGCTTCAGTAATCCCGTCATCATCATATTCCACAAAAGAGGATTGCCCATAAGGATATACTTCATAGCTTCGATGACTTTTATCGATCTCTGAAACATTGTTATTGGGATTGGTCATAGGGATTATCGCTCCCCTTTTTACGAAAACCGGAAGCTTCCAGATTGGACTGGCAAAGCTGTTAATGATTTGATCGCCTTCGTATTGCTCTCCTGAAAAATAATCCACCCATAGTCCCTCTGGTAAATAAATGCCATTTCGGATATCATTTCCCTCTCCGTCCATTTTGGTTTCCTGATAAATAGGAGCGACCAAAAAGCTTGGCCCATACATGAATTGGTATTGGGTGGCAATACCTTGGGTGTAATTGTTTTCTTCTTCCAGAAACATGGCCCTGATCATCGGTAAACCGCTGACAGCTTCCTTGGCAATGCTGTAGGTATAAGGCAGTAATTCAGACTTGAGCTTGAGATAATTTCTGTTGATGGAGGTCGCTGGCTCACCCAGCGCGTGCGGATATTTTTCGTTGGCTCCCCAACCATCCATATTGAGCTCCATTGGTGTGAAGGTTTTCCATTGAAAATCCCTGGCATTCACAATAGGGTTTTTACCTCCAAAAATCCCATCCATATCGGAGGTGATGTTGGGTTGTCCGGAAAGTCCAGACCCTATGTATGTAGGGATATGGAACCTGATATATTCCCAAACTCCGCCAGTCTGGTCACCAGACCAAATGCCAGCATATCGCTGGGTGCCTGCCCAGCCATCAAGAGAAATGATAAACGGCCTGGCGTCATTGCCGTACTCTGGCATGATTTGCCCTACATCGGCCACACCATTAAGCCCAAATGAATATCCTGCGCCTACCCAGGCCACATCGGTTTTAAGTACACGAACACCAGCATCCCTGACTTCCTTGATGATATCCCTTTGCAGCAGAGCACTGACTCCTTCTTTTGGGTGGAGGTCAGACTGTGTCCAAAGACCGATTTCAACACCGTGAGCTCGTGCATAGTCGCCAAAATCTTTCAGGTTTTGGATATTGCCATCTAAAGTTTCTGTTTGGCCATAGCCAGCTCCATAACCATCATTGGGTAATATCCAGCCCAAAGGCATATCATGGTCTTTATAACGATCTATGACCGCACGGGCAGAAAACTGGTAATTATCTTTTTCTCCATTAAGGGACTCTTTGGTGCCTTCTTCATCTTTTTGGCTTTCCTTATAGCGGTTTCCATCTTCAAAGAGAATTCCTTTTTCATCCTTTTTCCAATAGTCTCTATTGTAGGCATTGAGATGGCCCTCATAAAAACCAAATTTTGGCAAAAGGACAGGATTGCCAGTGAGTTGATAAAAATCACCAAGGAGCTGATCTGCTGCTTCATTGATCATAAAGAACACATCCAAGTAGTCCGTCATATGGGATAAGGTGACTTTTCCCTTTTCTTTGGCTCCGAAATCATACGTGCCTTTTTTAAAGGTATACCACATTAATCCATACCCTTTTGAGGACCAATAAAAAGGTGTGGGAGAGGCTACACCGCCATCTGTCCAGCTGTTTTGGTTTTCTATGGAAATCTTTTTGGCTTTGTGGGAAAACCTGCCGTTTTGTACACCACCTCCATAGAAATATTCATCAGGAGATTCTTTTAAACTCAAAGAGACCTGATCCTTGTCAAAAGTAATAGGGGAAAGCTCTTCTACTACTGTTTTTTGAGTTTCCAAATTGGTGATATGGAACAGTAAGGAGCTTTTGTCGAAGACTAAGCCGATTTTCTCAGTAAGAATTGAAATATGATTGTCATCTTGGGTGATGTCAAGTTTCGTAATAGGTTTCCTAGGGTTTTTTACTAGGATTTCTGCATAGGGTTCTGACTCCGGAGCACTCATCTCTTGGCCAGAATTGTCCTGGAAAAGTCTAAAGATATGGTCGCCATAAAAGTCAATGAACATTTGTTGTTCCGTGGAGAAAGTGATCTTGATAGTGGTTGAATTAACCTTTTTGACATCGACGATTTTTTGCTCTTGCCTGACTTCTTTTTTGACTTCCTGAGCGATGGCTGGTTGAAGTTCAAAAATTAATACAAAAGCAAATAAAATAATAATGTAAGTTTTACAAATGGTATTTAATTTCATTTTCTTTTATTATTGCTTATACAATGATATCTATTATTTTAAAATAAGCTTCATAGATTGTGTTAAAAGGTTGAAGTTTTTTCATGTGAGGTTTTGTTTGGATACTTGTGGTTGTCCCTATGGGCTAATGGGTAATGGCTAGGTCTATTTGGGGGGATGTGCTTCTGTTTTAGCGAAAAAATAAAGAGTGCTTAAGGAAGAGGTAATAAGTCTTTAACGCTAAATTAAAAAGTCTAGGAGATATAAATAGAGGTTCTATATGAAATAGTATTGCTCTAAACATTAATAACGAAAAACATCTTATCTAGGTCCTCATTGAACTCCTCACATGTATAGGTGATGAGGTGAAAGCCACACTGAAACTTGGCTAACAATTTAAAAAGTAATATGCAGTAAATCGTATCGAAACAAAATAAAACAGCCCAATGTAAAACTCATTGGGCTGTTTTTTTAGATATTATTGTTTCCAAGTGTCCGGGGAAGTTCTCCATTCTGCCAGGGATTTTAAATCTTCATCCGAAGCATAATTGTCAGCTACTGCTTGGGGAAGCATAGCTTCATAGTCACTCAAGCAAATCAACTTTACATTGGCACTATCAAAATTCTGACGGGCTACATCGAAGCCATAAGTAAAGATGGCTGCCATACCCAAAACCTCAAAACCACTGGCTTTAAGTGCTTCTACTGCTTTGAGTGAGCTGCCTCCTGTGGATACCAAGTCCTCAATGACCACAACCTTTTGGCCTTTGGTTACCTTGCCTTCAATCATGTTTTCCATGCCATGTCCTTTTGGTTTGGACCTGACATAGATGAATGGTAAGCCCATTTCTTCAGCGATAAGCGCTCCTTGAGGAATCCCGGCAGTAGCCACGCCAGCAATACCTTCAGCATCAGGGAAGTTTTTTTTGATTACTTCTACCAATAGGTTTTTGATATAAGTTCTTACCTCAGGAAATGAAAGAGATAATCTGTTGTCACAATAGATGGGAGATTTCCAGCCTGAAGCCCAGGTAAAAGGTTGGTTGGGCTGTAATCTAATGGCTTTGATATCGAGTAGTTTGCGGGCAACTTGTCCCGCGGTATCTTTGCTATATAATTCCATGCCCCAAAAATAATTCATAAAAATGTATTGGCGGTTGTGATGGCTGATAATTTTATGCATTTTTGGTTTGAAATGACAGTGATATGAGAATTTTCATCAATGACAAGCCATTAGACATTCTTTCACCTCTGCATTTGCCGCAGGACAGGACATTTGAATGTGTTTACGATAATCCAAAAGATTTACCGCCTTATGCTGATTTTCATGATGATGTATTGATCGCTCATCCTTCTCATGATATTATCATTAAACTTTTGTACTTGCTCAGGACAAGAAAACTAAAAGACCTTGATTCAATTACCATTGTTTCGGAGGATGAAAATGCTTTAAAAAAATTTATCAAAAGTAGATTCAATATTATTAAGGCAGCTGGAGGAGTGGTGACCAAAGGGGAAAAGGTGTTGTTTATTCACCGGTTAGGAAAGTGGGATTTGCCCAAGGGTAAATTTGAAAAAGGTGAATCTCCTGAAGAATGTGCTGTTCGTGAAGTGGAAGAGGAATGTGCGATTACGGTGAAGAGAGGCGAGGAAATTTGTAAAACTTGGCATACTTATACCCACAATAGGAAGAGCATACTAAAAAAAACCTATTGGTATGCAATGGAAGTGAAAGATGATAGCAAGATGAAGCCACAAACTGAGGAAGGTATTGATGATATAAAGTGGCTGACGCATCATGAGGCCAAGATAGCCTTGGTTAATTCTTATCCTTCTATGCGGTACCTTTATAAGAAGTTTTTGAAAATGGTGCCTAAGGTTCAGACTTCGTAAGGCAAGAACTCACTTACATTGCCACCATAGCGATGGACCTCCCTGATTACTGTCGAACTTACAGCGGCATACTGAGGGGAAGTGATCAGGAATACGGTTTCCAGGTTTTCGTTCAGAAATCTGTTCATTTGTGAAATGGTATTTTCATATTCAAAGTCAGTAGTATTCCTGAGCCCTCTAATCAAAAAGTTGGCTTCGTGTTTTTTGGCCAAGTTGGAGGTCAGTTCGTTGTAAACCACTACTTTGACATTAGGAGTGTCTTTATAAACACTTTCGATTTTTTCTACCATCAAGTCAATGTCAAAATACCTTGACTTTTTGGAGGAATTGTAGCCTATACTGATGATAATTTCGTCAAAGATGTCCAATCCTCTCATTACGATGTCATGGTGCCCATTGGTATATGGGTCAAATGATCCCGGGAAGATGGCGGTCTTTTTCATTCGGATAGGTTTTAGTTTGTCCAGTATGCGGACAGCTTTTGGGTTTCTTTGAAGCTTTCTGCTCCCAAGAGATAGTTTTGGTTTGTTTTTGGTGTGCTCAATGCCAAGTTTTTGAAGTACTGATGAAGTACTTCTTCTTGCACATTGATGTCAGTTAGATTGCCGAAGAGCGTGATTTTACAGTGCATCCGATCAAAAGCCAACTGATGGAGAACACTAAAAGTATATTTTAAGAATTCCTGATTGCTGGAAACCTCAAACCTATTGAAAAACTTCAATTCTTTATTGGAAAATCCAGCAACATAGATCTGATGGTCTTCAATGACTATGGAGATTTCCTGGTTGAGCATTTCGGATCTTTCATGAAGCAGGTAATCCAGTGCAATCACCGCACCGTGTGCCATGGTTAAATCAGCAATCCTTTTAGAGAAAATTTTGGCCATGCTTTTTTCAAGTCCTCCGACGACCACGGTTTTATTGTTGTCTACTCCGGCATGGAAAACTTCATGGTCTTCTATAGGAGTGCTGAAGTTAAGGTAAGTGTCCTTTTCATTGGGGTCGAAAAGCATGCCTGGTACCAGACAAAAGCATTCATTAAAGACAAAAAGTGTGGCTTTAGCCTTGGCGGTACTGATAAAAGGGTCTTTCTTTAAGCTAAATTCCAGCTCTTCCTGTTCTACAAATGGATAGGAGTTGACCCCCATGATTGAATCGTTTTGATTTTTGGCAATAACGATCAATTTTTCAGGGTATAATAAAAGCGATAAACTTGATGTAGCTGTTACATCAAGTTTATCGCTATGAAATTCTGTATGTGTATTTTTAACGGTAGTCGTCAAAATTATTCCCAGTTACCTGAAGTAGATGCGTCAGTTTTAGATCCTACTCTCAAAGCCTTTTCGTTGTTGTTGGCTCTTCTGGTTGGATTTACTGGAGCAGGGTCTCTGATCTCAAATACATCGATCAAGATTTTGTTGGCACCTCTTTCGATTTTGTCAGCATGGAATTCAAAAGTTTTTCCACCTGAACCCGGAACTACATTAAGTGCTTCTAAGTTAAATTCAGGATACTTTCTTTCGTTAAAAAGAGAGTCCATCACGTTTACTGAACCTAAAGTGTCATAAGTAACAGTGATTTCTTCCTTACCATAATCCAATAGTTTAACTTCTTCAGATTTTTGAACGATAAAAATTTGACCATCTTCAATGAACTTCTTCAATTCAGGCCAGCTTCCGGCATATTCTCCATTTGAAGCAAGATAAGCAATCTCTGCATCTCTTAGCATTTGTAGTTTTTCGATTACTCTTGCTTCGATACGTGCGATTCTCTTTTCTTCTTGCATGACATCGTCCACTCCTTTGTAGAGCTTATAACCTACTGCAAGAGCAGCCAGTAGAAAGACAACAGATAAGATTCTAGTCAAATTCATTTTTCAGTCGATTTATACTTCTTATATAAAGGTTGATGGTATATAATAAGATGCTATTTTATGCATTTATTTTCAAAATTAAAATATCCTTTCCATATTCTTATATCATTGACCGATTTTATCTTCCAAAAAAGATGATGTTTTTCTTCTTTTTTTATTTCAGATATTTCCTCCATACTCATAAACTTAACTTCCTCAATGAGTTGCTTGTTTTGGGAGAGCTCAGGGTCAATTCCCTTGATTAGATCCCCGGATTTTTTGCTTACCTCAAAATACAGTTCAATGGCATGAAGGGGAGGTTGTAGGAATTCCGAGACGGTCAGGAATTTTTTCACTTCAATTTCCAAACCTGTTTCTTCCAGAAATTCCCGCTTAAGGTTGTCTGTCGCATTGGTGTTGTAATCCATTCCTCCACCGGGGACGTTCCAGAAACTTTTATTGTGGCCCATCCGGTGCTTGATCATCAATATTTTATCATTTTCAATGAGGACACCATTTACCCGGGTGCGCAATCTACCTCCAAATTTCTCATTAATTTCTTTTTCTATATTCTGCATATTAGCTGTAGATTCGCTGTTGATGAATAAAGATAAGGAACATATTCCAAAGCCATCTGCCCTGATCAGGCAAAATTTCCCTCATGAACCGACGCAAGGCCAGCAGTATTTTTTTCAGCAAATGGATTTGTTTTTTGGTGAAGATGTTGATCAGAAACCTACTTTTATTTTGAGAGGATATGCGGGTACGGGAAAGACTTCGGTGATCGCGGCAGTGGTGAAATCCTTATCAAAACTTAATTTTAGGTCATTGTTGTTGGCACCGACAGGAAGGGCAGCCAAAGTGATGTCCACTTATTCTGGGAGGATGGGCTTTACCATCCATAAAATCATTTACCGTCCCAAGAATGAGGAAGGGATGATGGGTGCCGGATTTGACCTGCAAAAGAATTATTACAAAAACACTGTGTTTATAGTGGATGAAGCCTCCATGCTTGCTGATGACGCGATGGGCGGAAGTAACCTGTTGAGGGATTTGGTGCAGTTTGTCTTCCAACATCAATCGAACCGCTTGATTCTAATTGGAGACACGGCGCAATTGCCACCGGTCAGTAGCAAAAACAGTCCCGCCTTAGATAAGAATTATCTGGTACATCACTATGGATTGGACGTGTTGGAGTCCGAGCTGACGGAAGTGATGCGGCAGCAGCTGGATTCAGGGATCTTGTTTAATGCAACAGCCCTCAGGTGTGAGGTGGTCAAAAAAGATCCTGTCATTTCTTTCCAGGTCAAAGGCTATCCTGATTTTTACCGCATGACCAGTGAGCGCTTGGAAGATGGTCTTAGGTATGCTTATGATAAATATGGTGTGGAAAATACCATCGTCATTACCCGATCCAACAAGACAGCGGTGCAGTACAACCAATATATCCGACAGGCCATTCATTTTTATGAGGAGGAAATTTCCACGGGAGATATGTTGATGATCGTTAGAAACAATTATACTTATATGGCGGAGTCTGACAAGGTGAGTTTTCTGGCCAATGGTGATTTTGTGGAGGTGGTCAAGATCAGGTCATTTGAAGAGATGTACGGTTTGCGGTTTGCTACCTTGGAGTTAAGGTTGATTGATTATCCAGAGGAACCTTTTTTTGAAGCCAAGGTTATATTGGACACTTTGTACACTTCTTCCACTTCATTGGGTGCGGAAGAGTCGAGGGAGCTTTACCGTCAAGTGGTAGAGGATTATGCCGGGGTGGAGAATAAAAAGGAGCGAAGGGAGTATATCAAAAAGGATCCCTATTTGAATGCCCTGCAAGTTAAGTTTGCATACGCCCTGACTTGTCATAAAAGCCAAGGTGGGCAGTGGAGTGCCGTCTTTGTGGATCAAGGGTATGTAACCGAGGATCAGTTGGATACTGAATATATCCGCTGGTTGTACACAGCGCTGACCAGGGCCACGGATGAACTGTTTCTGGTGAATTTTAATCCGAAGTTTTTCGTTAATGCATAAAGTTTGACTAGAAAATTGGTCAGATAATTTCTCGTCAACTTGATTATTCATTAAAAAATCGAAACTTTTACAATTGGATTCGTTCTAAAGAGGGGGACAATATGCAAAAGTAAAGTCCCGTTTGGAATGGTAATTGAGAAAAGACTTAATAGTTAGCAATTAAATACAAACTAAGATGAAAAAGTTAATTCTAGTGTTTGTTGTAGCTTTTGCTGCAATAGCGGTGCAAGCACAGGCGCAAGGTGTGGCTGAAAAAGCCGAAGCCAAGAAAGAAGAGGTCAAAGGCCCCGTGATCACCTTTGAAGAAACCGAAAAGGATTTTGGTGAAATCACACAAGGAACCAAGGTGGAGCATACCTTTAAGTTTACGAACACAGGGACTGAGGTATTGAAGCTTTCCAATGTAGCGGCCACTTGTGGTTGTACGGTGCCTAAATGGCCAAAAGAGCCTATCGCACCAGGGAAGTCTGGTGAAATTAAAGTAACTTTTAATTCAGCTGGAAAGATGGGCAACCAAAGAAGTATCGTGAGAATTTACTCCAATGCTTCTGAACCCATCGAAAAAGTAGCATTGATTTCAAACGTCATTAAGAAAGGTTGATCAAGCCTTTCACCATACATTAACCAAAAGCAGGATCTTCAAAGTCCTGCTTTTTTTATGCCTGGATTATCATTAAACAGCCTGGTTTTTTTGTAGTTTCAGTTCTTCCCGACAGTGAACGGGACAGGCTATAACGATTCCTTATGTGGGTTAAAAGATGGTATTGGTAAAAGCTATCTTAACCTTCATCTGGAAGTTTTTGATCACTTTGAAGATCTCTATCAGGGTGACCTTTTCGATTTTGGTTAGGCTTTCTATGCCGACGAAGTTTTCTGGCTCGACCTTGTCCAGCATGATTTGTTTTGCCTGACGGTCTAACCTGAGCCCCATCAGGTAATAATAGGCTTGTTTAAGCTCTAAAAGCTCTTCTTCGGTGATGATATCATTCTCTGCCAAGGCTTCCAATCTTTTACCGGTATTGGTGAGGAATATCTTGTTTTTTAGGGCAAACACCCGGGTGATGTCCACTATTGGTGTCATGGCCTTCTTGATATCAAACACTTTTTGTTCTCCAACTGTAAAGGTCCTGATTCCGCGGAAAAAAGTCAGGGGTGGCTCATACTGCAAAGCATTGGTGGCCATGTTATAGAAAAACCTTTCCAAGGGAGCTTCCAATTGCTGGCCCATGTATTCATGGAGTTCATCCAAAATGCTAAAATCACCATAAATGGGCCTTTTGTCAAAAAAGGTGGAATACTTCATAACCGTCTCCTGGGTTGACTCCATCATCCAAGCGTCATAATTGCGCTTCCAGTGGGAGAGGGAATGGGTCCATTTAGGGTTTTTGGCCATAAAGCCTCCCTTGCAAAAGCTAAAGCCTATGGCATCAAGGTTTTCGGATACCTTATCTGCAAAATCCAAGAAATACTCCCTGACAAGTTCCCTTTGTTCATTGGCTTTGTCTTCATAAATGATGGCATTGTCCTGGTCGGTTTTAAGGGTTTGCTCCTTTCTGCCCTCACTGCCCAATGTCATAAAAACAAACTTGGATGGGGGAGGTCCCACCTGATGGATGACATCATCGATAACACGAAGGGCAATGGTGTCCGACACCGTGGTGACAACTTCATTTACCGTTTCGGATCTGACGCCCCTTTGCAGGAGTTGCTCCACAATGGCCGGGACCTGGGCCCACTTCTCCTTGAGTTCGGGGATGGAAGTGGCCTGTTTTACAGACTGGATAAACAGGAAAGGAGATTGGGACTGCTCACTCAATAGCTTGTTCCTGGAGATAAAACCGACATATTTCCCGTTTTTGGAAACCAAAAGGTACCTTGTTTTGGTCTGGAACATCAGGAGGAGTGATTCATAAATATAGGCTTCCGTATCTATGGAAACCATATCGCTTTTCATGACTTCCCGAATAGGCGCAGAAGTAGGCATATTTTTCCCGATCACCAGATCCCTCAAGGTGATATCTGTAGCGTAGCCAACGATCTGCCCAGCATCATCAGTGACAAAGATACAACTGGTCTTTTCCTCGGTCATTAGCTGGGCTGCCTCCCTAATGGGGGTATTTTCTGAACAGGTGACTAATTCCCTAGGGTTTAGCGCATCCACCTTGTGCGCATAAAAACTATCCGAGGTGATGTTGTTTTGCTGCGGATAGTAGGTTGCTCCTTTGATAAAGTGGACAAACTCCGGATCTAACATTCTTTCTCCAAACTCTCTGACGAAATGGTTTCTAAAAGAGGGCGCTTCCTCGCAGAGTTTGAAGAAGTCATCTTTTCCGATTCTCAGGACTTTGGTCTCCGGGAGGGTGTCCACCGTTTGAAGAGAAATGCCTTTATTATAGAGATAGGAGATGCCTCCGAACCACACGCCAGGCCCATAAATTTCCACCCTGCGTTTTTTTTGGTTTCGGTCGTAGAAATATCCCTCATAACCACCCTCTAAGACAAAGTCAAAACCCTCCATGCCAGAGTGGTTCTGGAGGTAAAGCCGATGCGCTTTGGAATAGACTACTTCCTTAAACAATGGCCTGAGCCATGCCTTGGTTTTATCGGGAAGTGACATAAAGGGAGCGGTGGAATCCAGCATGGATGCTTTTTTTAAAATTGATCTATTAAAAATGTGAATTACCTCAGTTTAAACTAAAATACTTGAGTTCCCCATAAAGTACAAAGCTTTTTGGCAGAATATCGGATAGTGGATGATAAAAATATAATTCGTGCCTTTGCCCAGAACCTTTTTTTGGGGCTGAATGTTTATTCAACTTATTCAAACCTACTGGAAAACCATTTTACAACCATGAGCAATAAAGAATTGACGTTTATTTTTGATATGAATGGGACGATCATTGATGACATGCATTTCCACACCAAGGCTTGGCATAAGCTGTTCAATGAAGATTTGGGCGCTACCATTTCCTGGGATGATGTGAAGTTGGAAATGTACGGCAAGAACCCGGAAGTATTGGATCGGGTATTTGGCAAAGGATATTTTTCTAAAAATGAGGCGGCCAAATGGTCCATGGAGAAGGAGAGAAGGTACCAAGAGGAATACTTGCCTCATTTGGCCTTGATCCAAGGCTTGGACACTTTCTTTGAAAAGGCACAGGCAGCAGGGATCAGAATGGCCATTGGATCTGCCGCGATTCCCTATAATGTAGATTTTGTGTTGGACAACCTGGATATCAGAAAGTACTTTTCTACCATCATTACAGCTGATGATGTAAAGGTGAGCAAACCTCATCCCGAAACCTTCCAACTTGGTGCGGAGGCTTTGGGTGTAGAACCAGAAGATTGTATCGTATTTGAGGATGCCCCCAAAGGAGTGGAGGCCGCCCAGAATGCCGGGATGAAAGCCGTGGTGCTGACCACCGCACATCCCAAAGAAGATTTTGAGCAGTATCACAATATCCTGGCCTTCATCGAAGATTATGAAGATCCATTTATCAAGGATTTGATCTAAGGTCGTTGAGAAAAATCGATAAATACCCCTAAGAAGTTGATGCAAAAGTTTACTTCTTAGGGGTATTTTAATATTTAGAGACTATTTTAATTACACCATGCGGAGGGTCAGCCAACCTCCAAAGGCCATGGTAGATTGAGCTGTTCCAGCCGTTTTGGATGTGTGGTTTTGGTGTGTTCGCACTTTTTAAAATTGCTTTTCAAATGTTTCCCCATTGAATTGATATACATTTCCATCCGCCATTCCAAACCATAATTCCTTATGTTTATCTTCGTAAATTGAGAGTACTAAATCATTTGTCAGCCCATCCTTTTTTGTGAAATTGTTCATAGTCTCCCCATCATATTTCCATATCCCAGCATCTCTATCTCCAAACCAAATGTTTCCTTTGCTATCTTCTGCAATTGTGAAAACGTGTTCAAGAGTACCTGGTAGCGATCGATCTCCCTTTTTTGTGCTATTGGGATGTATCAAGTTGTGCTTTTTAGAAAAATTAATTATCGAATCACCCTCTTTTAAGAGCACACCGATTCCGTTATTCCCAATCCAAAGCCTGCCATTGGAATCTTCTAGAATACTTCTTATATGAAGCGGTTCGATACTTCTATCAAACCCTAAGGTTTCATCATTAATGATGGTAAAATCACTTCCGTTATACCCAAAGACACCTGCATAAGTGCCAAACCAAATCATATTGTTTTTTCCTTTTGAAATGCAGGTCACAGCAAATAGGTTGTCGTAAGGATTAAGCGCTTTGTGGGGAGGAAAATCTAAATATTGTAATCCCTGACCATCGTATCTATAAACTCCTTCTTTAGTCCCAGCTTCAAACCATAGGTCATTACCCGTTTTCATCCATTTGCCTTGCATAGGCTCTTTGCTTTGATTTGGAAAAAGATTTTGAGAAGTCCCTTTGCGGGTAAGGGTTTGGTTTTTGATCTTTAGACCATCATAACTACTCACCCCATTTTGGGTGTCAAACCAAATAATGCCTTCTTTATCTTCTTGAATAGAGTGGATTTGATTGTCCGTCAGCCCGTCAATATTGGAAAAGTAGGTAAAGGATTTGCCGTTATAGAGAGCAACTCCTTCCTGAAGACTTCCAAACCAATAATTTCCTTTGCTGTCTTGAAAGATTGAGCGAATTCCTGAAGTAAACTGTAAGGTGTCTGTTTTAGCAGTGCTTGCTGATTCTGGTTTATTTGCGTCATTCTCTATTGATTTCTTTTCAGCACAAGAAAGGTGTAGAGAGAGTAGGAGGAAGAAGTGAATTAATTCTTGTTTATGGCTCATTTTAAGATTATCTAAGTAGCGCGGAACAGTTTGGGTATAAAAAGTAAGGTGTCTCAGCCTTGTGTAATTGTCCAAAGCGTAAGCTTGCTAAGAAACCGAAACATCACCTAAGATATTCATTGGTATTGATGTACACAAGAGGCAGTGGAGTGGGGATCAATTTAAATGGTCCACGAATCCTGTTGACCGGGCTCTGGGAAATGAGAGGAAGAATTATAATTAAATAAGTATCTCCTGTCAATGGTAGGCAGGAGGAATGGAAGCCGCTGTAGTTCCTTTTTCGATTAGTCCTATTCCCTTGCCAACCCTCAGTTTCTTTTAATGGAAGTTGTTTAACTTTTTTAATAGTAGTCATTTACCCTTTGTTTTGCCCCTAGTTAATCCGTGTTTAACCCGTGTTTCAATCGTATTGAACCTGCATAAAAGTTAATTTAATCAAGCAGTGCTCAACAGACATCCTAGATTTGTCAATTTCCCTAGGCAGAGGTCTACTGGGCGATGGAGTACCCTAAGAAAGGGACCAAACGGCCATTTAGGATTAGATCTGAATGGTGTCTTGGTAAGTACCTGTGGGAATTTTGCAGCTAGTAAGGGACGCTGGGAATACTAATAGTCTAGCAATGATTTTATTTCTTGATAGTAACTTCTTCCACTAGTTATTTTACTTTGGTTGTAATCGTCGAGAACCAATACGAAACGATTATTATAGTATTTGTTGATTTCCTTCAGGAGGTTTTTATTAATGAGGTAAGATTTGTGAACTCTTATAAAATAATCAGGCAACTTTTCTTCCAGTTTCTTGAGACTAGAGTCCAAAATATATGATTTGGCCTGTTTGGTGATAATACTTATATATTTTTCATCAGCTTGGAAGTAGGAAACATCTTCGAGTCGGACAAAGATAACGCGGTCGCCCACTTTTACAGGAATGGAGGAAGTTTCACTTTTCTTTATTTGTCGATTAAACTGTTCAATGAGCTGATCCATGTTGATATCCGAAGGCTTATCACTCAACTGTTCCATTTTTTCTATGGTCCTGGCAAACCTTTCCTTTGTGAGTGGCTTGACCAGGTAATCTATACAGTTGGTTTCAAAGGCCTTTAAAGCAAATTCATCGTAAGCCGTACAAAAAATCACTTTGGGTAAGTAATGAAGATGTTTCAGTACATCAAAGCCGTTGATTTCGGGCATTTGTATATCCAGACAAATAAGCTCCGGTTTCAGTTGATTGATTTTTTCAATGGCTTGTTCTCCGTTTTCTGCTTCTGCAATGATTTCAAACTTTTTAGGATAGTCTTCTAGCATTGACCGTAATCGAATACGGGCTAGGGGTTCATCGTCAACGATAATGGTTTTATAAGCTTGATTGGTGGTCATTGTTCAAATTGATTTTTCAAGGTTACCCTAAATTGTTTTTGTTCTCCGTTTTCCCAATTAATACTGGCCTTGTTCCCATAGATAATGTCCAGTTTATCATAGAGGTTTTGTAATCCGTAGCCGCTTACTGGTTCTTCTGGGAAATCGGGTCCATTGTCATATACTGAAAGGATCAGGTCTTTTCCTTTTTTTACTGTTTCAACTCGGACTTTGCCGGAATTCTTTATTTTCGAAAGTCCATGCTTAATGGCGTTTTCTACCAATGGTTGGATCAGAAATTTAGGGATCTGTTTGTCCAGGGTGTCTTTATTGGTGTTTATTTCATAGCTCAGTCGGTCACCAAAACGGGTTTTTTCTATTTCAAGGTATTTCTTTACCATATCTAATTCTTCTGCTACTGTGACAAAGGTTTTGTCCTCTTGATTGATGGAGTACCTGAAAAGTTCAGAAAGTCCAGTAGCCATGTTCTCTGTCTTATCAGCATTGATATGGGCCAAGCTAGCAATAGAATTGAGTGAGTTGTATAAAAAGTGAGGGTTGATGCGCGAATGCAGGGCGTTTAATTCTGCTTGGTTTTTTAGCGCTTTCATTCTTGCGATTTCAACGTCTTTTTGGTTGACCATGCTTTGGATGCGGTAGTTAACGATATTATAGAAAACCCTCAAGGTAGCCACAAATATGATTTTCAATAGAAAAGATGGATCATGGGTAAAGAAGGTAAGAGGACTAAATCCTGAAAGCAACGCTTTGTTCCAAAATAAAATATAGATAAAAAGTGAGGTGGTGGAAACCAGGAAGGGTATGATAATAGTACTTAAAAAGATAAATGCCTGTTTCCCTACGAAATTATCTATCCTCTTGAGAAATATGGGCTCGGTAAAATAGAAAACAATAAGGATAAATACTGCATAAGAAAAAGTGATGAGATAATTGATCCCAAAGTCAGTAGGACTGAATAGTAAAAGGGGATCATAATCAGAAGCTGTATAGGAAGTACGGTAAAAGGAAAAGATAAAAGGAAGTATAAAAAGGATGGTGGCCCTTTGCTTTATATATGAAAATAGTCCGGGGTTTTGTTTCCTTTTAGCTGCTTTGGAGAGAAAAAACATAAAGCCAAATAAGATTAAAATAGCTTTAAGTGCGTTTGGAATGATTTTCAACAGCTTATGAAATCTTAAATTAAGATAATAAGAATAGCCAAACTTTCTTACCGTATTTTCTTTAAGGTTTTCATAGAAACCAGTTGAATATAGCTTTCTAAGCAATTCTTTATCTATTTCCTTAAATTCAGCATCAGCGGCTTTGGGTGAATCAAATATACCTCCGTACCCAGTACTTGCATGTTGCGGGGAATAAATCTCGGTTAATTTGCGAAAGGTGTGATAATAAATATGTTTGATTGTTTCTTTTTCGTTGATTGTTCCTGGGATGCCAAGCTTTAAATCGACATAAATAATACTGGAACCAGAAGTTTGTCGTCTAGATGACGAGGACAGTCCTCCAGCTTCGTGAATAATGGTTAGTTTGAAGTTAGGGTCTGTTTCCACCATTTTAATTTGAATGGTTTCAAGCAGGTCATTTAATTCAGCAATCATTTGGATAAAGACCGCTGAATCCTGATGCGTATTTGCTCCGATTAACTGAAAACGGATGTCATCTTCAAAGCGATAGGCCTTAGCGTTTTCTCCATTAAACAACCTTTCCCGAATCACATTCCAAGTGGTCTCTTCAAAGGAACTTTGGCTTGGATGCGCTAGGGTTAAGTTTAGACCGGATAAAATTACTATGATAAAAAGTAATGTCTGTTTCATAATGACTTGATTTTATTTTAGCTCAAAGAAACAGCCTTATCATTTGGTAATACAGTCTTTTCCGATGAAGTGTGGAATTTGGGGGATATTCTGTTTATGTACTTTATGTTTTTCACGAAGGTTTATTCATTATGAGTTCCAAAAGGGGGCTGACCAATTGTTTCCATTATAAAATGTTTTTAAAAAGGTCTAAGTGATATCAATCACCGAAACAGAAATTGCACCCAAGATATTTATTGAAATTGATGTACACAAGAGGCAGTGGAGTGTGCGCAACCTTTTCAAGCATGCCCACCATATTATCTTCAATCAGTCTGCCCCAGCGGGAAACCCTAAGGACTTGCCTTGACCGCTTTTCCATAAAGCGTAAGTTTAGCGAATTTATAAGTCTACGTTGGTGGAGAGTTTGTAGTATTTGGCTTACAATAGTCCCCATGCAGTTAAGTGATTGTCTTATGCCAGTCAGGTGTATACCTTTCCCTGTATCTGGATTACTCAAGGAGCAATTCCAAATTATCTTCGGATTTCACTCGGGTATATCCGAGCTTGATCCGAAGGTGATCCGAAGGAGATCCCTGAGTGATCCGAAGATTATTCTGTTTTTCCCCAAATGGAAGTGAAGCCAGTGTAAGGACTATAAGGGAGTTGATGGTAATAAGAGGGGTAGATATAAGAAAAGCTTACAGAATGGGCAGATTCACGGGCGAGTTGCACAGAAGTATGAAATGACTCAGGTGGCCATTCGCTATATCGATTGTTAGTTTGCGTCTAGTTCAAACAGTTCGTTAATTTTAGCTCTTATTTCGAAAACTTTGGTCCTACTTCGTATCAATCCGACTAAGAATGAAATTCCGCCAATGGCAATGAAGTAGATTGCAAATTCACCATCTTTCATTTCTGTTGGATTACGTACCCAACTTATGTAAAGCGCGATAAAGAATGTTAACCACAGCACAGGAAATATGAAAACCCAATCCCGAAACCCAATCACTCCTTTTAATTGTGTTTTACCATCTGTTTCGGTTAGCTGTCCAATAAACCTTGGATAGTTGATTTGAAATGAATGATTGATCTGTCTTTTAAGTTCTTTTGAAAAATGAATTCGAAGTTTGTCCTTCGTTAAATGGAAGGCGAATTCTGATGTTAAATGTCGATACTCTTCAGGAAGTTTATAATATGGGTCTTTTCGTGTTCGCTCAAAGTTGGAGCTCAAAATTCCTCTAACCTCTGATATAGTCTTATCAAGTTTGATGTTCACTACCGAGTCTGAGCTCAAAAAGAATCTGTTCAAAAACATTTGCGATGTGGAAAAGTTGCGTGGTTTAGCGGTTAACTTTACAAGTACACACCAAGCTGAAAATCCATGAGGATTTTCAGAAGTAGGTGAGAACAAGCAATTACTTATAAGCCATTGAAGTTATGTGCTGGCTTTTATTCATTTCCTGTTTTAAATTCAATCAAATAAGGTTTTAATGGAATCCAATCGTTCGTTCTAAAGTTATTTTCTAATTGAATTTGATAATGCTTGTTGGGTTCTAGTTCTACATTTATTGTCCAACTTTTATTGTCTTCTGAAAAGACTCTGTTGTTTGGACTTATTTTGGGTAAATAGTCTTTTCCTAATGGACCAACATCTAGCCCTGTGTTGATGCCATTCAATGGTTCCGAAAATTCCACTGTAATTTGATTTATTTTTGGACTAACGTTGTTACTGTTGTTCTTGAATTGCTTTATTCCAATCACACTTGGTCTTTTATTATCAAACTTTTGATAAAGTTCTTCTAGTGAAGAAGAGAAAAATCCTGTTGATTCAACAAACTCTTCTATTTCGCTTTCATTATTGAAGTCCAATTCAATTAGTTTTTTGATGGCTTCTTTTTTATTTTCTGATTTTTCATAATGATTTTCTGCCATTTGATATCCGATGTAATATGCCAGATCTCGCACTCCAAATTCGTTGGACGAGCCTCTGTCCCATAACCATTTGAATCTATTGTTTGGGTAGAACATTTCCTTTTCAAATTTTTCTCTCACCACATCTGCGTTTTTCTTTCCAAATTCAATAGCAGGTGCAGCAGAAGGAACACCCATTGCTTTTACCGAAACAAATTCTGCAACTCCCTCATATATTGCTAAAGAAAGCATATTGTGAACCATAGGCTTTTGTTGTGTATGAACATACTCGTGAATGTTCAATAAGACTAGATTATCAATGGGATTGCTGTCAAAAAATGTCCGCCTATCTTCTCGCTCTTCTTCAGGAAATTCTTTTGAAACTGAGCTTTTATCTGTCAATGCCAATTCGCTGCCTATAAGCACTAAACTATCTAATGTAGTTCCTCCTGTTCTAAATGCTCCAATTGTAAAATATATTTTTGCAGGTTTAAGCTCAGGGTAGATTTCTCTGAATTTTTCAATTCCATCTTGTAATTCAGAACTAAATTGGTCTATTTTTAAGGTGTTTTCTCGAATCGATGTCCAAAACTTCGGATACGCGTTAATAACACGTATATAATCTTCTGGCGTGTAATTTCTAACCTGCCTTATTGCGTTTAATCCTTCTGTTCCTCTTTGCAGATAAAGACTATCCAAATATTTGTACTGTAGGATGGGATCTTGGGTTGAAGTGATCTTGTCATAAGCTTCCCAAAAGTGTGTTATGTCAATTGTGACAATGTTTTCAAAATGCTTTTTTTCGGTTTGACAACTCGCTAAAACTAATACTGCTGTCAGTAATGTAAAAAGTTTGTTCATATTTGTTTTAGTGTTTATTTCAGCTTCTGACTACCGTATCGAAAAATACAATTAATTACCTTTCAAAATTACAATTCCATAAAACTATTTCTAAGCTACAATAGGCTTTCAATCGTTAGCCCTAAAAGTAAATATTTTTAATATATGGAGGATGCCCTACAACGACACGTCTATGCGCAGTGTCCCGAAGGGCATTGCGTATAGGTTTCTTTGCACTAAACCTACGGTAGTTCTAAAAACATCCCGAAAAGGCTTATCTTTTATATTTAATTAAAATTTACATTGATCATGAAAAAAAGCAAACCTTATCGAGACAGCCTGTAGCAATGTAAAAGGATTCAAGGAACTTTACGAGAAGTTCCGCCAAAAAATCACTGTTGCAGGGAGGGGATAAAGTACCCAGCGCAATTATTCCCACCACCTGGCAAAGCTGGCCCTGCATTTCAACGAACTGCCCACTGAAGTTGATCCCGAACAGATCAACAATTACCTCTATCTGGTCAAACAACGGCACAGCACCCCATCGGATTCCTATTTTAAATTCACCGTCTATGCCCTGTGCTTTGCCTACCGTATGGAGGGGCTTAAGGATAAACGTATTGAGCTGCCTTCCATTAAGCGCGACAGGAGGCTCCTTGTCGTCCTGAGCTAGGAAGAGGTCAGAAGACTGCTCAAAGCCCCAAAGCTTCTCAAGCACAAGGTCCTTTTGGGCCTACTGGAAGGCTGTGGCCTCCGCTGTTTTGAAGTCCGCAATATTGCCCCTGCTGCCAGAAGGAAAGCATGGTCAGCATCCAGCGCCTGCCCAAGCGTGGCCCGCCAAAAGCTGTTTTTCCTACAGCCACTACCCATTCTGATTCCTGATTTTGATCGGGCTGGGAAAGCTATACCCCTCCCACAAAAAAAAACTTCCGAAACGGGTCTGGAAGGTTTTTGAATAATACATCTTTTTATTCGATGCTGAATCTGCCAGCAGAATTTACTTTTCAATCTAAGTAAGCACTTGGTTTGCCTCCAACAATACCGACTCAACCCCCATAAGAACTTCACCGGTTTCGTGCAACAGCGGTTTCATGTTTGGCTTTGCAAGCCGCACGAAAACCTAGTTGTTGGCATTAGTTTATTTTTTCAAATAATATATCTTTCACAGTTCCCTCAGAAGCAACTTTAAAAGAAATCACCTTTCCGTTATTGCCACGGTTGAATGTGTACTTTGTTCTTCTGTTCGCTCCAAAGGTATCTTTAACGCCTTCTTTAATTTGGATGCCTTCATTATTGGGGTAACTTAAAATTAGATTGTTGTTTTCAATTGAAATAGAATAAGTGACATTGAGTTCTTCTGAGTAATAGTTTCCAACAATCTCATTTAAATTTTGATTGGGAGATGGGGCAAGTTCAATACGTTCAAAGTAGAAGATAGCACCTCCGAAATCAACCAATAAATCTGCATCTGTACTTTCTTTTGTTTGAAATGTATATACAATTGAAGGGTTGTCTAATCGAACTAAAGAATTAGCACTTTTTGATATCAAGGGAGTTGCATTTCTACCAAAACTACTTATAGCTTTTAATGTGTCATTTTCAACGAAAATTTCCATTCTTAAATCACTGTTTAGTTCTTGATAGATGCCTTCAAATCTCTTCTTTTGAGTGATAGAATGCTCGTGTTTGTTTTGTTTTTGATTCTCAACAGATGTTTCGTCCATAAACAGATTTAATATTTCATAGGAGATATTTACTGCGTTAATGTCTTCTGAATTCGTGTAAATAATAACAGCCAAACTTTTCTTTGGAACACATATAAATTGAGAACGCATGCCTAAATCACGACCGCTGTGATTATATGTTGTAAATCCTTTGTAAGGAGAAACAAACATTCCTCGAGCATGCTTCATCAGTTGGCCGTTGTTTAAAGTGTCTAATTCAGTTATAAATTCTGCTAGATAGCTAAAGTCATGATTCGGGTTTAAAAATATATTAGACCATTTTGCTAAATCTTGAACTGTGCTTGCCATTCCTCCTGCACCAATACAATGCGTTAAGGATTTGGGTTGTTGGTACTTGCCACTTTCTTGGTAATAGGGATATGCTCTATTTTTAATAACATCTTCTATGTTCTTGCTGTAAAATGTTTTATGCATTTTCAATGGTTCAAAAATTTCTTGCTTAGCAAATTCTTCAATTTTCATTCCTGAAACTCTTTCAATGATTAATGCAAGCAATACGTAGTTAGTATTAGAGTAAAGCATTTTTTCTCCTGGTAAATTATTGACACCTTTTTGCTTAAACATAAGCTCTTGAATCATTTTATTCGTATAGCCACGATGTTTGTAATCAAAGCCTTGAAGGTCAAGTAGCACGTTATGGTTTCTAATACCGCTTGTGTGATTTAGAAGATGTTTAATTTGTATGATCTCTTTATAATTTGCTAATTCTGGAATATATTTTCTTACATCATCACTAATGGACAATTTCCCTTGTTTTTCCAAAATACCTATGCATGCTGATGTAAATTGCTTTGTGACAGAAGCAAGTCCAAAGACCGTTGAATCATTAAAAGAAAGTTCATACTCCAAATTCATAGAACCTTTGCTAGTATGATAAATAAGTTCTCCATTTTGTACAACTCCAACGGTTATGCCTGGTTCAGATTCAGAGGCAACATTGGAGTTCAAAATTCGACTTATATCCTTATCAAAATTAGTTTGAGAAAACGCAACCGCACTAGTAAGAACAGAAATGATAGTTATTATGAGTTTCATATTTTTTAATGATGTGATTTTGGTAATTAATGCCAACGTTCCGGCTAAAAAGCGTTGTGAGTCCTGCGTTACTCAAGGATACAATATAATGAATGTTTCCCGTATCGAGTACGGGACAGGCATTAGAAAAGGGTAACAAAACTGCAGAAGAGATGAGCGATTCCGATAGCTACGGAAGACCTCTCGGCAAGGACTGGTTAGACAGACTTGTCAAACCACCTAGAGGTGCTGTGTATTCAGTGCATGGTATTGAGCGTCTAGGAAAAGGTAGTGGGATTTTGCTGAGAAGCAGGATTGACCTTATCAGGTATGAGTACAAGGAGATGAACACAAGTGAACCTTTAGAGGTCTCGATAATCACGTATGATATGTCAAAATCGAAGGTACAGCGAGTCTGAGAGAAAGAGATAAGCGACAGTCCTAAAGTTGGTTTATTGGCATACGGGATAAAGAAGGCATGACCTGTACTCGGGCTCTTTTACGGAATAGGAGAAGCTATCGAAATGAAGCAAAGAGAGACGGACAAAAACCTTTGGGCAAGTCCCAGAGTATCGAAGCCTTTTGATAGTGGCGGATTAACCCGTAGTAGGGGATTTAGCCAAAATAGTAGCGCCGAAATTACGCGGGTGGATAAACTATTACGGAAGGTTCATTAAAGTAGGCTTGAAACGAGCGATGCGACTTCTGAATTTGAGGTTGCTGAAATGGGTAATAAACAAGTATCGAAGGTTCAGGCAAAAGCCAAGAAAGTTAGCGTGGGATTGGTTACGAAAAGTGTGTAAACACTATCCGAATCTATTCCTACATTGGCAATATGGTTTTCGCCCTTAGTGGGTCTAACTCCGAAGAGCCGTATGATGGGAGACTATCACGTACGGTTCTGTGGGAGGTTTAGGTGTGAGATTCCCCTTTACCTACTCGACTATGTGCCGGCTTTATTTTTCCATTTTTATTTAGGTTCTCAAGAATTCTGTGCATCAGTGTTCTAGCTCTGTCAATTTGGTTAATGTCTTCTGGTTGAACTCCTGTTGAAATTTCCATTACTTTGGTGTCTGGAGATATTTCTTCGTTTTGCAATCTACCATATTCTGAGACTCTAATTTCTAAGTCTGGAAAGTCTTTGGTTAGTGATTCAATTGACTCCAGTGGAATTAGATTTTCAAAGTTGCCAAGGTTTGTGTCAATTTTTAATTTCTCAGTCGAGCTGAAAAGCCTTTTCCAAAACGAAGTCGTTCTTATTTTTAAAGTCCAAGTGGAGTCAGTAGATACAGGTGTTGTAATTGAAAATGAATTCGCCTTATGTGCAAAAGCAGTGGCTTCAGCAGATTTATTGAATTTGTTCTTATAGAAAATTCGAAATCCTTGAAAATCTTCTTTTGCTTGATAGATTTCCTGTTTCCCGTAGAAGTAATTGTTCTCCTTAGAATTGTCCTTTAGTCCGTTTTCCAGGGTAAAGGTTTTCCAATTTTCCGATATTTTCTTCCAATTCACAGGTTGTCTTTTTTAGCTTCTGACTAACGTCTTGAAAAATACAATTAATTACCTTTTAAAATTACAATTCCATAAAACTATTTCTAAGCTATTTTAGGCTATCAACCGTTAGCCCTGAAAGTAAATATTTTTAATATATGAGGGATTGGCTACAACGTCTATATAAATATTTTTTTAAAAAAGCCCTTTGAAATTGTTCTAAGGCCATTTATCCATTTACAAACACTTCAAACTATTTGTAAGCATTTAAAAATGGATATATCCTTTAAATCTAAACAACTCCAAACTCAAAAAAAATACCCCACTGGGGGTAAATTGATGCTTATATCCTAAAATCTGATTTCCTCCCTAACCAGGTCGGCCAGTCGCTCTGCCCAGGAACTGTATATCCTCCCACTGGGGTGGAGCCCGTCGGCGGCCTGGTTCTCGGGATAGGCGCCGATCTGGCGGTACTCTTGGGTGATGTCCAAATAATGTACCCCCTTGGAATGGCTGATTTGCTGCTTGGCGGTGTTATAAGCGGTGATTTCCTCGGCTACTTTTTGTTGGTCGACATTTTGCTGGCTGGCAAATGCAGTCACTCCCCAGTCAGGGATCGAAATGACAATGACCCTTGTTTTGTCCCCACCCGCAAAGACGATGGCCTGGTCCAGAAGTTCTGAAAATTCTTCCTTGAAATTATCCACGCTGCGTCCCCTGTACTGGTTGTTTACTCCGATCAGCAAGGTGACCAAGTCATAGGTATTGCCTTCTATCTTGGCGGCACTGATCCCTTTTTGGAGTTCGTCCGTCGTCCAGCCGGTGGTGGCGATGATCTTTGGGCTGTCAAAGTCATATTCGTATTGCTCCATAATGGAGACCAGCTGATGGGGATAGTTTTCACTGGGCTGCACTCCTTCTCCAATGGTATAGGAGTCACCCAAGGCCAGGTAAGTAAGTTCGTTTTTATTCATGTTTTTGGAAAGTGTCTTTTTGGATGGTGACACATTAGCGGGTTGAGTGGATTGGTGAGTGGTACAAGAAAATAAGATGGAAGCCCATAGAAGTGACCAAAGAAAATGAATTCTATTAAGGTTACTGTTGAAAATTGAATTGGTAAGTGTTAGCACATTATTTTTATTCAAATGAATTTAGGATTGGAAAATTTTCTCGGTCATTTCAAAGACTCCAAGACCTGCATCCATCTTGACCTTGGCTCCAATGGGGACAATAAACTGTTTGCTGACATGTCCGATCATGGCGCCGCGATAGGCCGGGATGCCCAAAGGCTTGATGTAATCCTGAAGGATCTGCCATATAGTTAACGAACCATAGCCCCCGGATGGATCACAATCCGAGCATTGCCCAAAAATAAATCCTTTGATTTCATCCAATGCTCCCATCAGCATCAAGGTGCTCATCATCCTGTCAATGCGGTAAGGGTCTTCCCCTACATCCTCTAAAAAGAGGATTTTATGCTTGAAATCTGGAAGGTAAGGGGATCCGGCCAGTCCTGTCAGGACCGTAAGGTTTCCGCCTACGATTACCCCTTCTGCTGTTCCCGGGGTAATGGTTTGAATACGGTTTTTCTTGACGATCAGATCATCTCCTTTTTCCTGCTCATTTTCAAACTTTACCAATTTCTCTTCAAAGAACATTTGCTCAAACTGCTTCACATTAAAGCTGTTCCAGCTTCCGGTGCCATTCGGCCCGTGAAAGGTGATCAGCCCCGTTTGGGCATAGATGGCGTTATGGATGGCTGTGATATCACTGTAGCCGAGGATTGGCTTGGGGTTCTTTTTGATGGTTTTATAATCCAGCAAGGGCAGTATCCGGGCGGCTCCGGAACCTCCCCGAATGCAGATGATGGCCTTTACTTCTTTGTTGGCAAACATGTCGTTGATGTCTCCGGCACGGGCCTCATCTTTACCGGCCAAATGGCCGTAACGGTCTGTCAAATGCTGGCCAGGTAGCACTTTGAAACCCAGGGCCTCTAAAGTTTCTTGGGCAAACTGAAACAAAATTTCATCATTGCTAGCAGAAGATGGACTTACAAGTCCTACAGTATCTCCCTTTTTGAGTGGCATGGGCAGTATGGTTTTGGCGTCCTCTGGGCTTTGGGCTGCCAATACATCGCTCTTTAATGCCATCATTGGAGAGAGTCCAGCGGTAAGTCCCAATGCTTTTATAAATGTCCTTTTGTTCATGCTTGAAATTTTTGATTGAATTTAGAAATTATCCCGAATATACAACAATACCTTCTCCATCTCTGAAATGACTTCCTTTGCTTTGTAGGGATAGTTGTTATTCATAAAAGCAAAAGCATACAGCTTGTTTTTATGGGTTTTTAGATAGCCTACCAAACAGTGGTTATTGCTCATGGTTCCTGTTTTGGCAAAGACATAAGGTGTGGGAGCACGGTAGGCATTTTTTAAGGTGCCTGTCCTTCCTCCCTGGGGCAATAGGCGGAATAACGTAGTGTCTGGGACAATCCGATAAATTTTTTCCGCGATACTTACCATGTCACTTGGGGTAAATAAATTGTGTCGGGAAAGCCCTGATCCATCTACCCATTGGGGCTGGTCCGGCAAATCAAACAGGAAGTTCTCCACTAAATGCTCAATGGTCTCGGCATCATTCATTTCCATAAAGAGTTCGTCGGAAACCATCAGCAAAAGCTGTTCTGCCAAGAAATTATCACTTTCATGAAGCATTTCCCGGTAAAGGCTGTCCAGCGGAATCCCCTTTAGGATAAAATGTTCCTCGGGAAGCTTTTCCTTGGAAAGGATTACCTCTTTGCCCAAAGCTTCACTGGCTAATAAAGCAAAAGTTTCAGGGGAAGTGATAAAAGGAACTTTGGATTCCTGCTTTCTGTAGATCTGAGGATTGTAATAGAAATTGTTGCTATGGAAATCACGTTCTATGTCCTTGATTTCCTTGGAAGTAACCAATAGGTTTTTGGAAAAAAGTTTGGGGATGATTTTGGGGGATTGATTTTTTGAATTCACGGTGACCAAATTGCCATAGATCGGAAGGGGAGACCTTTCCGCAGAATAGCTGTAATAATAATCATCCCATTGCCAGCCATATCCGAAGGGGTTTTCTTTCCAATTGTCGTCCGAAAAGTAGACTTTATCAAATGCAGAGAAGAAAGCATTTAGGTCCTGCTGTGGCAGAGGTTTGTAATGCCAGGAAGGATCTCCTGTACCCCAAATAAGCACATCCTTGCCTTTGGGGATATAGCGAAGCTTTTTGGTGCTGTCTCCCAAGACCATCAGGCCCGCATAAAAAGTAAAGAGCTTGGTGGTGGAAGCAGGGATAAAGTTCAAGTGACTGTTATGCTCAAACTTCATTTTCTGCTCATCCAAATCATAAAGCGCAAAGCCTGTTTGGTGGTGGCCAAAGAAGGATTGAGCTCCCAAGAGTTGTTCAAGGTCTTTCTGGAATTTGCTGTGACTTTGCCCCAAAAGCGAAAGACTGATGGACAGTTGCAGCAAAAAAAGTGTAATGATCCTTTTTAGCATAGGGTAATTTTCAACGATGTGGAACTTGGTTAGGCTTTAGTTTTGATATTTGGTTTTACCCCCAGAAAAAGAAGCACCCAACCCACGATAAAAGCTACTCCCCCAACAGGCGTGATGGCTCCCAGCCAAGTGATCCCTGTGGTGGACAAGATAAAGAGGGAGCCAGAGAATATGATAATGCCAATCAAAAAGGCGTAGACGCTGGCATTAAGTGCCTTGCTTTGCCCAAACTTGACCTGCAGCAGACCAACCATAAATATGGCCAAAGTATGGTAAAATTGATACTTTACCGCAGTTTCGAAAGTGTCCACCCTGCCCATCTTTTCTAAAACAGGGGCCAAGCCATGGGCACCAAAGGCCCCGATAGCCACTGAAAGTGCCCCTAAAATGGCGGCAAGCCTAATTGTACTGATGTAATTCATATTTTATCGATAATTTCTTTTTCCAAAAATGGCACTGCCGACCCTGACCATGGTGCTTCCCTCTTCTTGGGCAAGCAAGAAGTCTCCGCTCATGCCCATCGAGAGTTCTTTGAGGGCCAGGTTTTCAGGAAGTTCCAAGGTGTTGAGTTGGTCCATGAATTTTTTCAGGCCTCCAAATTCAGCCCGGACGATAGCTTCATTTTCGGTATTGGTGGCCATGCCCATCAAGCCAATGATCCTGATGTTTTTAAGCTCATCAAAGGCCTTTTCTTGGATAAGGGCAAGCACCTCTTCTTCATCAAAACCAAATTTGGTCTCTTCTTTGGCAATGTGGATTTGCAACAAGCAAGGAATCACCCTTTCTGCCTTTTGCGCCTGCTTGTTGATTTCCTTGAGTAGTTTGAAGGTATCCACTCCGTGAATCAGGTGGATAAAAGGGGCAATGTATTTGACCTTGTTCCTCTGAAGGTGGCCGATCATATGCCATTGGATATCGTCTGGCAGTTGGGGCTGTTTGTCCACCAGTTCCTGGACTTTGTTTTCACCAAAATCCCGGATGCCGGCATCATAAGCTTCCTGAATATCAGCCACTGGTTTTGTTTTGCTGACCGCTACGAGGAGGCAGTCAAATTTTTTGAATTTCTTTTTTAGGTCAGATAAGTTCTCTTTTATACTCATTCCTTTATTTTTACACTATCAAAGATAGTGGCGAGTGATACTTTAATCAAATAAATATTACATGAACTCAACGAATACTCCCGGCACAAAGATATGGCTATAATAGGTACATTGTTAAAAAAGGGGATTAGGCTAAGGGAATCCTTGGAACAGGAATACAGCTCACCTTTAGAACTTCAAAAACAGGAGCTCAAAAAGCTCTTGATTACAGCCAACAAGACCCAGATAGGTGAAAAGTATGGTTTTAAGAAGATTTTGTCCCGATTCAGAAAGCCTGGAGATGATTTTTACACTGCGTTTGCCGAGGCCGTTCCGATCTATGATTATGACAAAATCTATGATGAATGGTGGCATAAGCTTCAAAAGGGAGAGGCCAATGTCACCTGGCCAAAGACCATTAAATACTTCGCCTTGAGTTCGGGAACCTCAGGAAGTGCTTCCAAATATATTCCCATTACCAAAGAAATGGTGAAGGCCATTCGAAAAACAGGCGTAAGACAAATCCTGTCCCTGTCCAAATATGACCTGCCCTCTAAGTTTTTCAACAAGGGCATTTTGATGTTGGGAGGAAGCACAGACTTGGAGTTCAATGGGACCTACTTTGCGGGAGATTTGAGTGGGATTACAGCAGGAAAACTTCCTATTTGGTTTCAACGCTTTTACAAACCAGGGCAGGAAATAGCACGCAATAAAAACTGGGGCGAGAAACTGGAAAAGATAGTTGAAAATGCTCCAAAATGGGATATAGGGATCATCGTGGGGGTGCCGGCTTGGCTGCAGATTCTATTGGAAAAGATCATTGAGCGGTATGAGGTGGAGACCATTCATGATATTTGGCCCAACCTCAATATTTTTGTTCATGGGGGGGTGTCCTTCGAACCTTATAAAAAGGGCTTTGAGAAATTGCTGGCGCGGCCATTGATTTACATGGAAACCTATTTGGCGAGTGAAGGTTTTTTGGCCTTTCAGGCATTGCCGGATAGAAGTTCGATGAGGCTGGTACTGAACAATGGGATTTTCTATGAGTTTGTGCCTTTCAATGAATTGTATTTTGACGAAAATAGTGAAATAAGAGATGGGGTCAGGCCACTAAAGATAGATGAAGTAGAAGAAGGCGTGGATTATGCCATTTTGATCAGTACTTGTGCCGGTACGTGGAGGTATTTGATCGGGGATGTGATCAAGTTTGTTTCAGTTTCTGAAAGTGAGATTGTAATTACTGGAAGAACCAAGCATTTTTTGAGCCTGTGCGGGGAGCATTTGTCAGTGGACAATATGAACAAGGCCGTCCGATTGGCGGAGGATGAGATGAATATCAATATTCGGGAGTTTACGGTTTTGGGGATTCCTATGGGGACCTTGTTTGCACACCATTGGTATATTGGTACAGACGATGAGGTGGATCAAGAGAAGCTCAGAGAGGTAATAGACCATCACCTCAAAGCCCTGAATGATGATTATGTGGTCGAAAGAAAACATGCCTTAAAAGAAGTCAAGTTGGATGTTTTGCCTTCAAAAATCTTTTACGATTGGATGCGGTCGGAAGGGAAAGAAGGTGGACAGCATAAATTCCCAAGGGTGCTCAAGGGACCAAAGATGGAGTCTTGGCTGACATTTTTGGAGGAACAAAAGTAAACATGGGGATTTCTTTATTGGAAGGTATTGGGATGGGATTGGTGCTGAGTATGATCGTAGGTCCCGTTTTTTTTGCATTGATCCAGAATAGCATCGAAAATGGATTCAGACATTCTGTTTTTATGGCTTTGGGCATCCTACTGAGCGACTCCATTTATGTATTGATCTCTTATTTTGGAGTGTCCTATTTAACTAACAACCCTTTTTTTAAAGCAGGCTTGGGCTATGTCGGTGGAGCCATAATGATCGGCTTTGGGATAGTAAGCTTTGTAAAGAAAGGAACTCCGCGTCCTAATTCTGGGGGGCTGCCTGTACAAGAAACTCCCAAAAGGAGAAGGGGCTTTATAAAGGGATTAAGCCTAAACGGTGTTAACCCTTTTGTGTTTCTGTTCTGGATCTCAGTGGCTGGACTCGTTCAGCTCAGGACAAGGTACACGCCTATCGATATTTTCCTTTATTATCTGGGTGTTTTGTTGACTGTTTTTTCCATTGACTTGGTGAAAGCCTATATAGCCAAGAAGTTGAGTAAATTCATCACGCCCAAATTGATGTTGAATATGAACAGGATAGTAGCGGTGGTGTTGGTTGTCTTTGGGGTAAGGCTTTTGAAGTTTGCCATCGAACAATCCGTATAAAAACAATTGAGGCCTCGAATTTCGAGGCCTCAATTGTTTTAATCCAATAGAAAGTTATTGACAAAGGTGCTTTTTAAGCTAAGCCAAATAAAGAAGAATAGGATTCCAAAGAAAAGATAGGGCCTGTAAAAGTCCTGTGTCTCTTTGTACCGGGATTCTAGGATCTCTGCTTTTTCCAGTTGGTTGATCTGGTCAAATATGTTTTCCAAAGCCCCGTCATCAGATGCCCGGAAAAACTGTCCTTTACCAATCCTGGCCAAATCCCGAAGTGTAGTTTCGTTCAGGTAGGTTTCTACCATCTGAGGCCTTCCAAAGAAGTCCGTACCATAGGGAACCATACCGTCCTTGCCCACCGCAATGGTGTAAATTTTAATGTCCATGGCTTCGGCGAGTTCCGCTGCAAATACTGGATCCACATTTCCTGCATTGTTGTCCCCGTCACTTAAAAGGACCATCACTTTGGACTTTGAGTTGGATTCCCTCATCCGGTTGGTTGCTGTGGCCACAGCACTTCCGATGGCTGTGCCCTTGGCGTCCATCATATCAAAGGAGATGTCCTCTATCAAATCGGTCAGCAATTCGTAATCAGTGGTCAATGGCGCTAAAGAAAAGGCTTCACCAGCAAAGATGACCATGCCTATCCGGTCACCAAAACGGCCATTGATAAAGTCAATGGCAGTGGACTTGGCCGCTTCCAGTCGGTTTGGTTTGAAGTCCTGCAGGTCCATGGATTCTGAAATATCCAAGACCAACATAATATCAATTCCCTCTGTAGATTGCTCTACTTTTTCATTGGAACGCTGTGGGCGGGCCAAAGCGATTACGACCATCCATAGGGCCAGTATAAAGAAGAGTGTCGGTACCAGTCTTAAGTAGGTCCAAGGGTTACTGGAAGATACACTCCCTGGAAGAGAAAGTTCCAATGAAGGATTCTTCATAAACTTGGTAAACTTTCTGATCAGCAATATCAAAGGAACTACCCAAAGCAAATGAAGCACCCATGGGTTTTTCCACTCAAATGAACGTAGGGTTTCCGGCAAAAACCAAGACCAAGAAAACCAATCGATAATACTATTTGCGTTCATGGATTTCTTTGATTTTTTGGTTGTACATTTCCACACAAATCTCTTTTAACTTGTCACAGGTGGCCAATATATCTTCTGATGGTCGATTGGCGTAAATGATGATTTCAATTTTTCTGAATTCCTTGACGATTTCAGGACGCTCCATTTGCTCACCAATTTCAGTAGCGGTCCATTCCCTGTACGGTTTTCCTGTGAGGCGTTCCATATAATCTCTCCAGACCCACAAAGTTTCATCGGCTGCCTGTAAGCTTGGCTTTTCTTGCAGGGTTTGAACGGTCTCGTTCCATTTACTAAGGAATTTCTTATGCTGTTTCTTAAGCTTTCTGGCTGCCCATTGTTTTTGGATTTTCTTTCCGAAGACCACCAAGACCACCAATCCAATGATCAAGATAATGCCAAGAAAAATTAAGAGGTAGGGGTAGTTGAAATCCTTTTCAATGGAAAGGTATTTGTCATTGTCTTTGAAAGTCAACTCTTCCGGCAATGGCTGGATAGTCAGGGTCAGTGCCAAACTGTCATTATCCGCATAGTGAACCAGGCTGTCGTATTTCAAAATCTCAAAAACCGGCAGGGCATAGGTTTTTATGGGATCCAATGAAAAGTTGGATAAATAATATACAGCGCTGTCCTGGGTAATGCTGTCGGGCGTGTAAGAAGTAAAAGTTTGTTTTTCCAAGAATGAAAAGTCCCGGTATTCGAAGGTCGAATCGGGGAAGACAATGTTCATTTTAGTGGGATATTCCGCTTTTAAAACGTACCCAACCCTTTCTCCCAATTTGGCAGAATCCTGGAGAAAATATCCTTCTACCTTCAGGCCCTGGGCGTGAACGGAGAAGTGGATTAAATATAATAAAATACTAAAGGTTAATGCTCTGATCTTACCCACGTTTCATGGTTTTATTCCTGTACCTAAACAATTCTATCAAAGGAAGTACGATATCTTCCTGTGTGTCAATGGGGAGATAGTTAATTTGGTTTTTCTTGCATAATTCTTTTAGTGAACTCCTTTCTGTAGTAAAGGTATCGGCAATTTTTTTAGAAAAACTTCCAAAGGCTGTGTTTACCCAAGTGGTTTTTCCTTCTTCTTTGTCAAAAACAGGGATGATGCCCAAGGAGGGCAATGCGGACTCCCTAGGATCGGTCACTTGGATGGCGACCACATCGTGCTTTTCAGCCATGGCTTTGAAGGGCCTTTCATAGTCTTGGTCTATAAAATCAGAAATCACAATGATGATGCTTCTCTTTTTGATGAGGTTGAGACAAAAAGTAAACATCTCATTGAGGTTGGTCTTGATAGACTTGTTCTCATGTTTGAAGATGCCCCTGATCACCTTGACCCCTTGTTTAGGGCCTTTACCAGGGAGGATCACTTTTTCTTTCTGATCCGAAAAAGAGACCAGGGCTACTTGGCTTCCTTCATGGATGGCGGCTAAAGTAAGCACTCCTGCAATTTCTTTTCCCAGGTCAATTTTCTTCCTTCGTTCATCCCCAATATCCTGAGAACCGCTGATGTCTAAGAGAAAATAGACAGACTGATCCTTATCTTCTTTGAAGGTTTTAACAAAAGTTCCATGTCCCTTGGCGGAAACTTTCCACTCGATGGTCCTGATGTCATCGCCATATTGGTAAGGTCTCAGGTCATCAAATTCAAGTCCAGCGCCTTTGAAAATGGACTGATAGTCACCCTGAAGGTGGTTATTGGCCACCTTTCTGATCATGATTTCGTATTTTCTGAGTTTTTTCAGCAGTTGATTCATGGGCTATTTTATTCCGAAGGCCTAAATTTAATGGACATGTTTGAATAATAAAACGAGTAATGGATATCATGTTACCTAAATTTCAACGGAAATGGCTAATTTTGAATTGTGAAAAAGTTAATATTCTTCTTCGTTTTGGTATTGGGTTGCCTTTCATGTAGTGATGATAAGCAACCAAAGTATTTGTTGTCAGAGGATGAGATGGTCGGAATCATGGTCGATATTCACATGGCCGAGGGACTCGCGAGTTCTTTGCCTGTTTCCTATGATTCATCCAAAAAGCTATATCCGATGTTCGAGAACAGGGTGTTCGAAAAGCACCAAGTGGCTGATACGACCTATACCAAAAGCTTGGAGTATTATTTGAGAGATGCAGAGAAGATGGAGGAGCTTTATGCCCGGGTGATTGATTCTCTGAATGTAAAAGAAAAAGAAGGCAATTAAGTATATGCAATATCCAGATAATCTTGAGTCCAAGATTAATTTTGATAAAATAAAGGATTGGATCAGAGAAGAGTGTACCAGTAAGCTGGGTACAGACATGGTTCAAAAGGTGAGCTTCTCTAAGGATCTTAACCTTCTGAACAGGTTGTTGGACCAAACAGAAGAGTTCAGGCAAATTCTTTTGTCAGGAGAGCTTTTTCCTTCTTCGAACTTTTTGAACATTTTCCCTTATTTGGAAAAAGCCAAAATAGAAGGGACTTTTCTTTATGAAGAGGACTTCCATGAAATCAAGCTTTCATTGATCACTTTAAAGGGATGTGTGGATTTTTTCACCAAGTTTCAAGAGGATTACCCGCAGCTTTTTCAGTTGTTGGGGTTGGTCAATTTGGACAATACGCTTTTGAGAGCCATTGAAAGGGTATTGGATGATAAAGGGAAAATAAAGAATAATGCTACCAAAGAGTTAGGGCTGATCCGCGGACAGATCCTTTATGAGGAAAACCGATTGAGAAAGGTTTTGGACAGGATTTTTAGGGAAGCAAAAGCGAAAGGTTTGACCCCCGATGACGCCTCTATCACTATCCGTGGGGGAAGAATGGTGATGCCTGTATTGGCCGAAAACAAGCGGAAGATCAAAGGTTTTGTCCATGATGAATCTGCCACTGGGCAAACAGTTTTTCTGGAGCCAGCAGAAGTCCTGGATATCAATAATGAGCTGAAGGAGCTGGAATACATGGAAAGGAGGGAGGTTCAGAAGATTTTGATGCAACTTACCGATACCCTGCGGCCGTTTATTCCCGAATTGCGCAGTGCTTTTAAATTTTTGGGAATGGTGGATTTTATCAGGGCCAAGGCAAAATTGGCTTTGAAAATGAATGCCAGCAAACCGAGTTTGCAGAAAGGAAAAATTATAGAGTGGTATAATGCGCGCCACCCTGTATTGGAGCAAGCGTTGAAGCAGCAGGATAGAGCGATTATTCCCTTGAACATCCAATTGGATCATAATAGCCGACTGTTGGTGATTTCGGGTCCCAATGCCGGTGGTAAGTCGGTGACTTTGAAGACGGTTGCCTTGGTGCAATATATGCTGCAGTGTGGGCTCTTGGTGCCCATGGATCCGCATTCCAAGTGTACTGTGTTTCAAAATTTCTTTATTGATATTGGGGATGAACAAAATATAGAGAATGACCTCAGTACTTATAGCTCTCACTTGATGAGTATGAAGTATTTTACCCAGTTTGCTGATAAGAAAACCATATTTTTTATTGATGAATTTGGTACGGGAACGGAGCCTCAGTTTGGAGGAGCCATAGCGGAATCCATTCTACTGGCCTTGAACAAATCAGGTGCTTATGGGGTGGTGACCACACACTACGGTAACCTGAAGCAAATAGCTGCCAAAAACCAAGGGATGACCAATGGTGCCATGCGTTTTGATGTGGACAAATTGGAACCTTTGTATCAATTAGAAATAGGCAAACCAGGCAGTTCATTTGCATTAGAAATTGCTACAAAGATTGGTATTTCAAAAGAAATCATCGGATATGCCAAGGAGCAAATCGGTGATGAAAGGGTCCGGTATGATAAGCTCCTCAATAAGTTGGAATCAGAAAAATCCAAGTACGAACAGATTCTGGTGGAGGCACAACGCAAGGAAAGATTGTTGACCCAAAGGCTCCAAGAATATAGCGAGCTTAAGGAGACTTTGGAGAGCAATCAGAAACAGCTGATCCAACAGGCCAAGCTTGAGGCCAAGACTATTCTAGATGGAGCCAATAAAAAGATTGAAGAAACTATTCGTTCAATCAAGGAAAATAAGGCTGAGAAGGAAGCAACCAAGAAGGCAAGAAAGGATTTGGATCATTTGAAATCTGCCATAAAGCCGGATAAAGCAGTTCGGCCAAAAGTGCCTCAAGAAATCAAGATAGTGGGAGGAGAAATCCAAGCGGGCGACCATGTCAGGTTAAAGGATAATGGAGCCATTGCACAGGTCCTCTCAGTAAGAAACAAGGATGTAGAAATCAGCATAGGAGACCTAAAGTCCAATGTGAAGCTGAACAGACTGGAGAAGATCTCCAACACGACTTTGAAAAAAGAGAAGAAAGCAATCTCTGCAAGGATGGGTTTCGATACCACTTCAAAGATGAGAGACTTTTCTACTAACCTTGATTTGAGAGGTAAGCGTGGAGAGGAAGTCTTACCCATTGTCCAGAACTTCGTAGATGAAGGTCATATGCTGGGCATAAAGGATCTTAGGATTGTCCATGGTAAGGGAGATGGAATTCTGAGGGATATCACTCGTAATTTGCTGCGCACCATGCCTGCTGTGGGGAAATACGAAGATGAACATGCGGATAGAGGAGGAGCAGGAGTGACCTTGGTGACCTTAAGGTAAGACTTAGGGTTGGGGTAATTTGTAGGCTTGCCTGGCAAGAAGTTTCCATGAATTATCATTCTTTCTCCAAATCATCAACACCCCGATTCTGACATTTCCAGGAGCCCCGCCATCATTGGTTTCAGCTACCAGAATATGCCGGGCAATTCCTATATCATCTACAACTTCATAAGATTGGTTTTCAAGATCGATGGATACGAAATCAGATTTACCGGAAATAAGGGTATTGATAAAAGTTTCCTGATCTTCATTTTTTCCACTGGAGTGGCCATAGGAAAGTTTTTTATCTGTTAGTTTTTTGAGTTTGGCCTTATCGGGATTGATCATCACATTGGTCAATTCCTGTACTGCTTTGACCAGTTCAATGGAGTTCTCTGATTGCGCCTGTACAGAAAAAACAGAGGCAATACATAATAACAATATGATCAGAAACTTTTTCATTGGGCTTTTAAGTCGAATCTATAATCTCCAGCCAATGCGGTAACTCTACCATTAGCAGGAGTGGGCACATTGAATTCCAATCTAAGATTGGTTCCCGCTCCAGAAAAGGAGATCTCTTGGCCTGCTGCTGGTTGGGAGCCGCTTAAGGTGATTTTGTCAAAGTTACTTCCAGCAAATGACCAATTTCCACTTGCGTCAAAAAGTTGATTGGCATTACTGGTTGCGTAGGATTTGGAACTACCGCTAGAAGAAAAAGTGATTTCAAAATCAGCAAAATCACTGGTTTCATTCTGGCCATTGTGTGTCACAGACCCACCTGTCACTATCCATGTCTTACTGCCATTTCCTGTTAGCTTTTCGATAGCGATTTGTTCTGGAGTTTTGGAAGGAGTAGGGTCATCACTTCCTCCGCAAGAAAAAATGATCATGAAAGAAAAAATAACAAAGGTATAAGAGAATAATCTTTTCATTGTGTCTTAAACAGTTTGATAGTATTCTTGTAAAGATAGTGATATGACTTAAAATTCAAAGTGCTTTTTTCTGCTTATAGTCCTCGATATTCAACGACTTGTCACAGAAGGAGTACTCTTTAGCGTCGTTCGAGCCTACAAAAATAGTTCTGTTTTGCCCAAATTTTCCGACCAAATCAAGGTACCAATTGCTGCCTCTTTGATCAAGATTGGAAGTTGGTTCATCCAATATCAACAAAGGGGCTTCGGAAAAGAAACATAGCCCGAGTTTTAATCTCTGTTTCATCCCTGATGAAAAGTAGGAAACCTGTTTGTTTATGGCTTCATCCAGGTACATTTCTTTCACCATGTCTTCTGGAGACATTCCTGAAATGGGAGTTTTAAAACTAAAATGGAAAGTGAGCAACTCTTTTAGGCTGAACTCTTCGGGCAATTCCATATAAGGCGCACTGATGACAAGTTTTTGGTAAATGTCCGCGTCAGATACAGGTTGTCCTTCAAAACTATAGGAGATGGATCCTTCTGTAAGTGGATTGGTTCCGGCAAGGCATTTTAAAAAAGTGGACTTGCCGGAACCATTGCTGCCAGTAATGGCAATTTTACTGTTGGCTTCTACAAGAAGGTCTAGGTTTCTAAAAATCCAGTCATACTGAAAGCGTTTGGCTGCTTTGTTAAACCTGATTTCCAACATGTATTAATTGATATATCCTTTCATAACTCCTCTTTCGGAGGATCTGATAAAGTTGACGATTTCATCTCTTTCCTTAGTGGCAGGCAGGTTGATTTCTATTTCTTCGAGTGCCCTGCTATTGTTGAGGCTATTCAAGAAAAGGTAACGATAAACTTCCTGGATATGGCTAATGGACTCGCTGGTAAAGCCTCTTCTTCTCAAACCCAAAGAGTTAACCCCGGCATAGCTCAAAGGTTCTCTGGCGGCTTTGGTGAAAGGAGGGACATCTTTTCTGACCAAGGATCCCCCAGAAATCATGGCATGCATGCCGATTTTTACAAACTGATGGATTGCACTGCTTCCTCCAACAATTGCCCAGTCGTCAATCGAAACGTGCCCTGCTACTTGAACGGTGTTGGCTATAATTACATTGTCTCCGACTACACAGTCGTGAGCGATGTGCACATAAGCCATAAGCAAGCAATTACTGCCAATTTTAGTGACCCTTTTATCTATAGTTCCTCTGCTGATGGTGACACATTCACGGATAGTCGTGTTGTCTCCAATTTCAACGGTGGATTCTTCACCTTGAAACTTGAGGTCTTGAGGAATTCCAGCAATAACGGCCCCTGGAAAAATCTTGCAGTTTTTGCCGATTTTTGTTCCTGGAAAAATAGTGACATTGGAACCGATCCAAGTGCCTTCTCCAATTTCTACATCCTCATGAACCACCGTAAAGGGATCGATAGTGACGTTCTCACCTATCTTGGTATTTTCATGTATTTGAGATAGCTTACTTATCATGCGTCTTTTCTTACAATGCTAGCAGTCATTACGGCTTCACAAACCAATGTGTTTCCAACATAGGCTTCACCTTTCATTTTGGCAATCCCTCTTCTGATTGGGGACAATAATTCACATTTGAAGACCAGGGTATCACCTGGCAATACCATTTTTCTGAATTTACAGCTTTCAATCCCCAAGAAGTAGGTCCAATAATTCTCTGGATCTTCCACAGTGCTCAACACAAGAATTCCTCCAGTTTGCGCCATGGCTTCTACTTGTAATACTCCAGGCATTACCGGATTGTTTGGAAAATGGCCCATAAAAAACGGTTCGTTGATCGTTACGTTCTTTACACCAGCGACTACGGTATCATCAAGATAGATGATTTTATCCAATAACTGAAAAGGATACCTGTGGGGAAGGATATTCCCGATTTGGTTAATGTCCAACACAGGAGGGAGCTTGGGGTCATAGTGTGGAATATGGCTCGGTCCCACCTTTTCCATGGCTCTTTTGAGCTTTTTGGCAAATGCCACATTGGCGGCATGTCCAGGTCTGGCCGCTAAAATCTGGGCTTTCAGGGGTCTTCCTACCAAAGCCAAGTCTCCTACCACATCCAGCAATTTGTGTCTGGCAGGTTCGTTTTTATAACGCAGCTCCACATTGTTGAGGATGCCTTCTTTTCTCACCTCCACTTGAGGCTTATTGAACATTTTTGCCAAACCTTCCAATTCCTCGTCAGTGACTACTCTGTCCACCACCACAATAGCGTTGTTTAAATCACCTCCCTGAATCAGGTTTTGCTTGTAAAGCATTTCCAATTCATGAAGGAAACAGAAAGTTCTACAAGAAGCAATTTCTGATTTGAACTGACTAATGTCCATGATGGAAGCATGCTGACTGCCCAAAACAGGAGAGTTGTAGTCCACCATGACGGTTACCCTGTAGTCATCCAGTGGCAAAGCAGCCATTTCTACTTCTCTGGCAGAGTCTCTGTAATGAATGCTTTCTGGGACTTCGAAGAATCTTCTAAGAGCGTTTTGCTCTTGTAGCCCAGCGTCTTCTAAAATATTGATAAACTGGATAGAGCTTCCATCCATAATCGGAGGCTCAGGTCCGTCTAACTGAATCAGTACGTTATCGATTTCCAAACCGACCAATGCGGCCAATACATGTTCTACTGTATTGACTCTTGCACCACTCTGCTCTATAGTGGTTCCTCTGGATACATCCACTACATTGTCAACGTCTGCGTCCACTATTGGAGAGCCTTCCAAGTCAATTCTTTGAAACTTGTATCCGTGGTTTGGTGGAGCAGGAACAAACGTCATATTGGCAACTACACCTGTGTGAAGACCAACACCGGAAACGGTTACCTGCTTTCCTATGGTATGCTGTTTAACTTTCATCAATGATGTTTTTTGGGCATCTTTTTATTCTGCCCACAAATTTATTGTTTTTTTTCCAGTTCTTTAATTTTGTTCTGCAGAGATGGGAGATTTTTAAAAATGGAGTAGGATCTCAAGAATTCTTTCATTTCAAATCCCATATATCCAAAAATCGTTTGTCCTGATTTGGTGATGGATTTGCTAATACCTGTTTTAGCACCTATGGTAGTGTTATCAGCTATTTTTAAATGGCCGATTATGCCTACTTGCCCTGCAATGATACAATTTTTTCCGATTTCTGTGGATCCAGAAATTCCGGATTGTGCTGCAATGACTGTATTCTCTCCAATGATGACATTGTGCGCAATCTGCACAAGGTTATCGATTTTAACGCCCTTTTTGATAATGGTTGACCCCATGGTGGCACAGTCTATCGTGCTGTTAGAACCAATGCTCACTTTATCTTCGATAATCACATTGCCGAGCTGAGGGATGTTTTTGTAGGTTTTGTCCTCCTGCGGAGCAAAACCAAAACCGTCTGCGCCAATGACAACATTAGGGTGGATTTCACAGTCATTCCCAATGATTGTATCCTTATAGATTTTGGCGCCAGCATGAATAATGCAACGATCTCCAATCTGAACATTGTCTCCAATATATGCCTGACCATAGATACTTACTTGGTCACCGATTTTACAGTTTTTACTAATATAACTGAAAGCAGCTCTATAACCTCCCTCTCCCATTTTGCTGGAATCATCCATGTAAGAAGGTTGCTCCACTCCCACCTTTGACTGTTTGGTAAATTGTGCGTAAGCCTCCAAAAGCTGTGTAAATGCGGAATAGGGGTCTTTTACCCTGATTAGGGTGGTGGTTATAGGCTTGACAGGTTCAAAGTCAAGGGAAACAATTACTGCAGATGATGAAGTAGTATAAATATAAGGCTCGTACTTGAGATTGGACAAAAAACTGATCCCGCCTGTTTTACCTTCTTGGATCTTGTCAAGTCTGCTGACTTTTTGGGAGCCATCTCCTTCTATTTTTCCACTTAAGAGCTCTGCAATCTGACTGACGGTAAATTCCATGCATTTAAAATTATATTACCGCAAAGTTAAATTTTTAGCCCGACAAGCATAGTACTTTTTGACAATTTTGCTCATGGCTTTGATGTTGGGAAGGTCTGCTGCTTGGGCAACATCCATGACTTCTCCTTTTTTGGTCAGGATCAATACTTTTTCTTTGGCTACATAGGCATAGTTGGAGATGGAGCCAGAAGACAAGAAATAAGGGAGCTCCTCAGTAGTGATTCCTAAGTCTTTGGTGACGGTTTGTTCCATTTCTTTCAAGTAACTTTCTTCAAAAGGTACGTTGCTGAGTTTTATTTTAAATAAGTTCCGGGTCAAAAACATGTTTGAAATATTGCTGAGCACCAAGTCGTCATGTTTTTTCCAGATTTTGATCGCCCCCCAAATGTCAAAATCATCCAAGCTGGCAAAAATTTCCTGTAAGTCAGAAGAATTTTGGAAATCCGTTAAGGTGAAATTGTTTTGGAGCATATACTTGAAGGCTTCAGAACCTTCCAATTGGGTGCCTGACTGCTGCAGGTCTTTGGCTCTGGTAATCAGATTGATGAGCATTTTTTCGGCGCTGACCGTGGTTTTATGTAAATAAACCTGCCAGTACATCAGTCTTCTTGCGCTAAGGAAATTTTCTATACTGTAAAGTCCTTTTTCCTCCACGACGATTTGATCATCTTTGATATTCATCATTTTGATAATCCTGTCAGCACCAATCGTACCTTCTGACACACCTGTAAAGAAACAGTCCCTTTGGAGGTAATCCAGTCGGTCAATATCCAACTGGCTGGAAACCAGTTGGTGAAAGAATTTTCGCTCATAATTATTCTTAAAAATTCTTAAAGAGAGATCTAATTGGCCGTTAAATTGATTATTTAAAGACTCCATGAGCAATAAGGAAAGTGACTCATGAGGAATACCTTTCAACAAGGTGTATTCCAAAGCATGGGAAAAAGGCCCATGTCCAATGTCATGAAGTAAAATGGCGATGAGGGAAGCTTCATATTCCTGATCACTTATTTCATGGCCTTTGTTTCGTAGGTTGTCCAAAGTAATGCTCATCAAGTGCATGGCACCGATGGCATGATGGAACCTGGTATGAAGGGCACCGGGGTAGACCAAGTCAGTTAAACCAAGTTGTTTGATCCTCCGTAACCTCTGGAAAAATGGATGGTCGATTATGTTGTAAATCAACTCACTGGGAATGGTGATAAAACCATAAACAGGGTCGTTAAGTATTTTGTGGCTTTTCAATTGCCTAAGAATTAGTTGATAGAAATCAAAAGTAATTATAAATTTATAAGATTTAAACCTCAAAAGATGCAAAAATTTAAAATTCTCTGGGCTGATGATGAGATCGATTTGTTGAAGCCTCACATTATGTTCCTAGAGCAAAAAGGATATGACATCACTACTGTAAACAGTGGTAATGATGCCATAGAAAAAGTAGAATCATCCAATTACGATGTGATTTTTTTAGATGAAATGATGCCGGGAATGACAGGTTTGGAGACACTGCAGCAGGTGAAAATCCTCAAGCCACAAACCCCTGTTGTGATGATTACAAAGAGTGAGGAGGAGCATATTATGGATGATGCTATCGGAGGTAAAATCGCAGATTACCTGATCAAACCCATTAACCCAAACCAGATTTTGCTTTCGGTTAAGAAAATTCTTCAGAATAAACAGTTGATCAGTGAAAAGACCAATTTGTCCTATCAACAAGATTTTTCCAAGATCAGTATGGCCTACAATGATGCAATTGATCATGCAGAATGGGCAGATATTTACAAACGTCTGACTTATTGGGAACTTGAAATAGACAAGACAGAGAATAAAAGTATGCAGGAGGTTTTGGATACCCAGAAAGCAGAAGCCAATGCCAACTTTGCCAAGTTTATTAAGGACAATTATTTGGATTGGTTGAATGATGCGGATTCAGATAAGCCCATTTTGTCACATAGGGTGATGAAGGAGAAGGTCTTTCCTGTTTTGGAGGGAAGTGATAAACCTTTGTTTTTTGTGGTGATAGATAACTTGAGGCTGGATCAGTGGGAGATTATTGAGCCAATTTTGAGTGATTATTTCAATGTGAAGTCAGAAGATACCTATTATAGTATTTTGCCTACCACTACAGCTTATGCCAGAAATGCGCTTTTTAGTGGTATGATGCCCTTGGACATGGCAAGATTTCACCCGGATTTGTGGGAAGGGGAGGATACTGATGAAGGTAAAAATAACAATGAAGCTGATTTTCTAAGGATAAATTTGCAAAAAAACAGGATTCAAGCAAAGTCCAGTTACCACAAGATTCTCCAAGCTAGCCAAGGAAAATCAGTATTGGATCAGTTTTCTAATTTGATGAACAATGATTTGAATGTTTTGGTCTATAATTTTGTAGATATGATGTCCCATGCCAGAACGGACATGAAAATGATTAGAGAGTTGGCACCCGACGAATCAGCTTATCGTTCCATTACCGAAAGTTGGTTTCTACATAGTTCACTTTTTGAGTTGTTTAAGAAAGTCAGCGAATCAGGATGTGAAGTAATTGTAACTACCGATCATGGTACCAAAAAAGTAAATAGGCCTTATAAAATCATAGGTGACAGAAAAGTGACCACCAACTTAAGGTACAAGCAAGGGAAGAACCTGAACTTTGAATCAGGGAAGGTTTTTGAGATTGCCAGACCGGAAGATGCCAAGTTGCCTCGCTTTAATGTGTCCACAAGTTATGTTTTTGCAGTAGAAGATTATTTCTTTGCATATCCGAACAATTACAATTATTATGTAAATTACTACAAAGATACTTTCCAACATGGAGGGGTTTCTTTGGAGGAAGTGATTGTTCCTATTATGCATCTGTCACCAAAGCAGTATTAGAAGAGCTTGAAGAAAATTATTTGTGAAGACATCAATGAGCTGCCCTCAGTAGCCAAGGAAGTTATTGAAGATTGTAAGGGTGTGCCTGTATGGGTGTTCAAGGGGGATATGGGAGCAGGTAAGACGACACTTATCAAGGCTATTGCCAAAGAGTTTGGCGTGGGAGACCTGGTAAGTAGTCCTTCGTTTTCGATAATAAACGAATACCTTAACCATGAAGGGAAGACATTCTACCATTTCGATTTTTATCGAATTGAGAACCAAGAGGAAGTGTTGGAGATTGGAGTGGATGAATATTTTTATAGTGGAAATTATTGTTGGATAGAATGGGCTGAGAAAATCCCTGATTATCTTCCTGAGGAATTTTGCTTGATTTCAATTGAAGTTAATGAAGAAGGTTTTAGGGAGATGAGGATAAAAAGAATTTAAGATGGGCGCTAAAATGGCTGAAATTAGCAAAGAGGCTGGGATTTATCCCAAGGAAGCATTGGCTAGAGTAAAGACTTCTGATCATTCGGTTTTGGTCGGACTACCTAAGGAGAGTGAGCTACAGGAGAAAAGAGTAGTGCTTACTCCAGAGGCAGTTGCTTTATTGGTCAACAATAATCAACGGGTGATGGTGGAGTCTGGCGCGGGGAAACCGTCCAAATTTACAGATAAGGAGTATGCTGACGCAGGTGCCAAAGTAGTCTATTCAGCGAAGGAGGCCTTTGAAGCTGAAGTGGTGTTAAAGGTTGAACCACCCTCTGAGGAGGAGATTGATTACATGAAGCCTGGTAGCTGTTTGATTTCAGCCCTTCAGCTTGGAAAGCAAAACGCAGATTACATTCATACCCTCAATCGGAAAAAAATCACTGCTGTTTCATTTGAGCATTTGGAAGATAAAGTAGGCGGAATGCCTGTGGTGAGGGCCATGAGTGAAATTGCAGGAAGTACGGTGATGCTGATTGCTGCAGAATATTTGAGTAGTTCAAAATCAGGAGGGAAAGGTTTGATTCTTGGAGGCATCACTGGAGTTCCTCCTACCAATGTAGTGATTATTGGAGCGGGAACGGTAGCCGAATATGCTGCTAGGACTGGGTTAGGATTAGGGGCAAATATTAAGATTTTTGATAATCACCTTTATAAGCTGAGAAGGGTAAAGCAGTTGCTTGGCCAGCAAGTCTATACTTCCACTATCGATAATTATACATTAGGGGAAGCTTTGAAGGAAGCAGATGTGGTGATCGGGGCTTTGAGAGCAGAAAAAGGAAGGGCCAAGGTGGTGGTGTCGGAGGAAATGGTGGCCGCAATGATGCCTGGGAGTATTATGATCGATGTAAGTATCGATCAAGGGGGCTGTTTCGAAACCTCAAGGATGACCACCCATGATCACCCTGTATTTACTTTATATGATGTGATTCATTATTGTGTGCCCAATATCGCTTCCAGAGTTTGCCGCACGGCCTCAGTGTCCCTGAGTAATATTTTTACACCTATTTTACTTCAGATGGCTGACCACGGTGGAGCAGAGGAGATGATTTTTAATTATAAATGGTTTATGAAGGGAGTGTACACTTATCGAGGAAGCTTAACAAATGCACACTTGGCTAGAAAATTCCAGATGAATCATAAAGAACTCCAATTGCTGTTGGCAGCCAGGTATTGATTAAGATCCGGGGTTTTTAAAATATTTCTTTTCGGGATTAGGAAAGCAGTTTTTGCCTTAGCAAAAATTCAAGTTGTTCGTTTGCTTTAAGCAAGTCGTCGGTAAGCTTTTTATTCTCTTTTCTTAAAGAATATACTTCAAAAGCATTGTTGATCACTGTTTTCATATACTCTTCTTCCCATGGCTTGGTAAGGTAATGGTAAACCTGACCTTTATTGATTGCATCAATTACGGCCTGGATATCAGTGTACCCAGTCAGCAGGATACGGATTGGTTCAGGGTGCGTGGGAATCACTGAAGCCAAGAAGTCAACGCCGGTTTCTTCTGGCATTCTTTGGTCAGTAATAATAATGTCAATTTCATTGTTGTTAAGTATTTCCCGGCCTTTTTCAGCAGAAATGGCTAGATGGACTTTGTAATCTCTTCTAAAAGTAGCCTTAAAGGCTTGGAGGTTATTGTCTTCATCATCCACATACAAAATTCTTATTTTTTCTTTATCTGCGTCACTCATTTGAAGTAAAATGTTTTGGTTACTGCACAGCTGGTACTGTGAATAGCCGAGGTGGTCTTAATAAAATTGAAACAAACGGTATAATTAACGGTACAAATATATATCTAAAGATTTTTTCCAAGTCTAAAATAACAAAATCAATTGATTTTATTTGAGCTTGATAAATCAATTTTTTCGATTTTTCATTTATTTGTAACAGCAATAATATAACTTTACTTGCATTAATTACCTAAAAAGCGCCAACAAACTTAAATGATTTTAGAGAATATAGAAGGGGTAAATATTAATTACCAGGCCCTTGTTATGCCCGCAGCCTCCAAGAGTAGAGACAATAGCATTCTTTCACAACTTTTGGAAGATCCATCAATAGAGAAAATTGATCAGTTAGATGTCCAAGTAGCTGAATTAATCAAAATCAACAATCCAACAGAAAAGTTGACTTCCGAGGACTTGTCTCAAAGGGTCAATGACTACTTTTTGACTAATTCAAGAGATGGATATGGGAATTGGGTCTATTATCATTGGCGAAAGCAATTGATTCGGGTTTTGGAAAAAGAGGACTTTATCAATCTTCGGACGTCAAGAAACCGGTATAAAATCACTCAAGAAGAACAAGAATTATTATATACTAAAAAGATCGGAGTTATTGGACTTTCAGTGGGGCAGAGTGTGGCGCTTAGCTTGGCAATGGAAAGGTCATTTGGGGAATTAAGAATTGCGGACTTTGATACTCTCGAGCTGAGTAATGTCAATAGAATCAGGACTGGTCTTTATAGTTTAGGACTAAAGAAAGTTTGGGTGGTCTCTAGGGAAATAGCTGAGGTAGACCCATTCCTCAAAGTGGTGATTTATGATGAAGGAATTACCATTGAGAACATGGACGATTTTTTTGAAAGCGATGGAGGATTAGACTTGTTGGTTGAGGAGTGTGATAGCTTGCCAGTAAAAATTAGTAGTCGGATCAAAGCCAAGTCAATGGGAATTCCTGTGGTAATGGACACCAGTGACAGGGGCTTGATGGATATTGAACGGTTTGATTTAGAACCTGAACGACCTATTTTTCATGGTTTTTTGAAAAAGTTTGGAGAAGAGAGTAGATTAGCGGATAATTTAGTAGATAATTATAGGGAGATTTTATTATCAATTTTGCATTTTGAGCAATTATCAGAAAGATTAAAATTTAGCATGAGTGAAATTGGCAAGACCATTACTACTTGGCCCCAACTGGCTTCTTCTGTAATCATGGGAGGGGCAATGGGTGCACATTATTCTAGAATGATTCTACTAAATCAAGATGTTCCTTCCAAAAGGTTTTATGTTGATCTAGACGCTTTTATAAAGGAGTAGTAAAGGATGAGGGTCAGGATTAGGGCGGTGAGGTCCATTAGTGATAAAATTACTACGGATAAATACATCGACGGACATTTTTCAGTATTGGAGGCTTATGGAGTTACAAAGATCACTTCAGCTGATAGGTCTTGGGCTGAAAATCCAAATGTCTATCTGCTAGTAGTTGAGTCAGAAGATGGGACCAAGGTGTTTGGAGGAGGAAGGGTCCAGATCAAGAGTGGTCAATATAATTTGCCCTTGGAGCCTGCCATTATTGAGAAAGACACTAGGATCGTAGATTATATGTCCAAGTATGAAGGGCTGCAAGTGGCAGAGCTCTGTGGAGTTTGGAACTCCAAAGAGATTGCTGGCTACGGGATAGGTAGTATTTTTCTGATTAGGGCTGGTGTGGCAGTAGCTTCATTGCTTGACCTTGATTGCCTGATGGGCTTTTGTTCTCCTTTTACCTTGCAAAACTGCCAGAGACTTGGCTTTAAAATAATAGAGGATTTAGGTGATAATGGGACGTTTTTGTATCCCAAGGAAGGATTGATTGCGACAATTTTGGATATTAAGAACATAAGGGAACTGCCCAACGCAAAGTGCGATGAAAGAGAAAAAATATTTTATTTAAAAAATAATCCCGTTCATTCATCGGAGGAGACAAGTCCCAAAGGAGAATTTACGATATTGTATGATCTAAAGATATAGCCAACTTTTATGGAGTTATTTTATCAAGCAAGAACAGATTATCAAAAGCTAACCCTACTTAGCTTTTTTTTACTTTTATTGATGCTAAGCGGCTGCAGCGACAAACTCTCTGAAGCAAGAAAAAAAGAAGTCAAGGTAAACCATTATCAGCTATTGGATGTGACCAATGATGATATTGCCAATGCATCAGTGTTGGAAGAGTTTGATTCAAGTGTGAAGCTGGACCTGGGAATCCGTCAAGATACTGTTTTTGTCAAGGCAATAATCGGTCAAGATGGGCTGCTAAACTCAGAAGTTGGGACTGTTTTGGAAGTGAAAGGGCCGACAATTCGTTATTTGGAGGTCTTTGAGAAGGACTTCGATGGTGTTTTTAAGTCTCTGGGAATTGCAGGTACTTTTGTAGGTAAGGAAGGAAAACTGGATCAATTAAATCCTTATTTTGAAATTGATAAAAGTAAAACTGGAGAGTTTGTTTTTAAGGTATTTGCAGAAGAGCCCATATCATTCGAAACTTCTGTTTATGAAGTAGATGCTTTCAAGATGGTGGTGTCAAGAAGAATGATGCTGGCAAATATCTATGTTGGGATCATGCTGGCATTATTCCTTTATAACTTGATCCTTTATTTTTCCGTAAGGGATAAGGTATATTTGATATATTGTTGTTATACACTTTTTATCTCTTTGGCCCAGCTTTCACTTGCAGGCTATGCTTCGACTATTATTTTCAAATCCAATTATCGTCTTTACGAACAAAGCATTATCATCTTCTCCGCCCTGTCGGGGATTTTTGCAGTAATGTTTATTCGATCCTTCTTGAAGACCCGGCTTTTGATTCCAAAGCTGGATAAGGTTTTGATCTTTATTGGGGTGCTTTATTCAGTGATCTTGGTAGTGAGATTGCTGTCATTTATCGAGGTCAGCTACAAAATGACTGACTTGGCCGGTATGATGGTCGCTATTTTTTTCTTTTGTTCGGCTATTGTCACGGCTTGGAAAGGGTACCGTCCGGCAATATATTTTTTGGTTGCTTGGGCATTCTTTTTGTTTGGAGTGGTGATTTATGTTTTGAGAAACCAGGGGATAGAGCCATTGGGTGATCTTTCCAGTTATCCGATGCTTATTGGTACAGCAGTAGAAGCCATATTGCTTTCTTTGGCGTTGGCCAATCGAATTAATATATTGAAAAAAGAAAAGGAACAGCAGCAGCACGGAAAGCTAGAAGCGTTAAAAGAAAATGAAAGGTTAATCAAAGAACAGAATGTTATTTTAGAGGAAAAGGTTAAATTGAGAACCGAAGAGCTAGAACAGACTTTAAAGAACCTTCAGAATACGCAGACTCAATTGGTCAATCAAGAGAAAATGGCTTCTTTGGGTCAACTGACAGCAGGGATTGCACACGAGATAAATAATCCAATAAATTTTGTTAGCTCCAATATATCTCCTTTGAAAAGAGATGTGAAAGATGTTTTGGAAGTTGTGGATGCTTATCGAGAAAAGGGCAGGGAAGAGTTTTCTGAAAGTTCCAGAAAAGAACTTGAAGATTTGGAAGAAGATCTTGAGTTCGACTATTTGATAGAGGAGATTTCGATGCTTTTGAAAGGGATGGAAGATGGAGCTAAAAGGACGGTGGAAATAGTAAAGGGGCTTAGGCTCTTTTCTAGGGTGGATGAGCAGGATGTCAAAAAAGTGGATCTTCATGATGGTATCAACAGTACATTGGTTCTCCTCAACAGTACCATGGGTAATATAGAAGTGATCAAGACCTATGGTGAGATTCCAATGGTAGAATGCTTGGCTGGGAAAATCAATCAGGTATTTATGAATATCATTAGTAATGCTATTCAGGCATTATTGGAACAAGGTTCAATCAATAAGAATCCTGTCATCAATATCACCACATCCTCTAATGATTCCTCCGTGAAATTAGAGATTGAAGATAATGGGCCAGGAATGCCTGAGCATGTGAAGGAGAGGATTTTTGAGCCGTTTTTCACTACCAAAGCTGTGGGGAAAGGTACTGGTCTAGGCTTATCGATTGTTTATAAAATAATAGAAAATCACCAAGGTACATTGGATGTTTTTTCAGAAGAAGGGAAGGGGACCAAGTTTGTAATTATTTTGCCTATTTATCAAAAAACACCGAGAAATGAGCAGTAAGATTCATGTTTTGTATTTGGATGACGAGGATAATAACCTTAATTCCTTTAAAGCCAGTTTACGAAGGGATTTTAAGATTTACACAGCCCTAAATGCTGAAGAAGGATTGGAGGTGGCCCAAAATAATGAGATTCACGTAGTGATCGCTGACCAGAGAATGCCTGGCATGACAGGTGTCGAATTTTTTGAGAAATTAGTAAAGATAAAGCCAGATCCGATTAGGATATTGCTTACAGGATATTCAGATATTGCCAGTGTCATCGATGCCATCAATAAAGGTGAGGTGTATAGGTTTATTGATAAACCGTGGAATATCGAGCAGATTAAAAATGCTATCAAAACTGCGGCTGACATCTTTTTTACCAGGAGGGAGTTAAAGGAGAAGAATGCGAGGCTAGAAAAAATGCATTCTGAAATGAACCAGTTTGTTTATAGCCTATCCCATGAACTCAGGGGACCATTGATGAGCATTTCAGGTGTGTCTAAGCTTGCCAAAATGGAAAGTAATGACAGGACGATTTTGGAGTATTTTGAAATGATAGATTCTGCCACTGTAAAGTTGGATGATTTTATCTATAAGATGCTTGATTTTTATCGATCCACGAAGATTGACAACGTGGTTACTTCCATCAATTTTGAAGAGTTGTTGGCAGATCAATATGAGGCGTACAAAAGTAAGTGGGATATGAATGGAATCAATGTGGAGATATCTGTAGACCAGAATGAAAAGTTTGATTCCGATGAAGCGAAATTAAGGGTAGTGTTCAATAATTTGTTTGGTAATGCTTATAAGTTCCAGAATGAAGAGGCTACAGATAAGTTTATCAAGATTAATGTAGAGGTAGCAGACGGTTCAGCATTGATCAAAGTAGCTGATAACGGAATCGGTATAGATGAAAAATACCAAGAAGAAGTTTTTGATTTGTTTCACAGGGCAACGCAGAAAAATGTGGGCTCAGGAATAGGTTTGTATATGGTGAAGGAATCCGTGGAGCAATTGAAAGGAAAAATAGAATTGATATCAAGTCTAGGAAAAGGGACAGAGTTTCGGATTACCATCCCATCATTATAGAAAAAACAGCCCCGATCGGGGCTGTTTTTATATTAATCGGCAAACTTAAATGTGACATGCACTTCATCCGAGAGTTTTTGCTCTTCAGGCGAGAAGATAGGAGAGGCACCATCTGACATATTTTTTTGAGCTCTCATGTACTCCATTTGAACCGGTCTAGGGTAATTTACTTGACTTGAACTGTAGTTGATATTATGGATTTTTAGTTCTCCTAATCCCATCGTCTCGCTAATTTGTGCAGCTTTTTCCTTTGCATCTAGGAGGGCTGATTTTAAAAGTTCTTTTTCGTAAGTTTTGATCATTTCCTCAGAAGTTGAAAAAGAAACATCATACATGATATTCTCGCTGGTGTTTAGCTCTTCCACTAATGGCACTATATCTTTTTCAGGGTTCTCTAATTTTATTTTTACAGTCTGAGAGGCAATATAACCACTGTCCATTGCACTGCCATCTCTATAAATTCGGTTGATGTTTACTCGGTAGTTGTCGGTCGTGATTTTATAATCTTTAATATCACTTTTCTTGACTAAATTTTCTACTTCCTTGGTTTTCTTATTGAGCATGGCTGAGGCATCAGAAGCTTTCAGGGATTTTTTCTGTATGTTGACCATGACAATGGCTTCATCGGGGATAATGGAAATTTCGCTTTTTCCGGTAACTTGAATTGTATTAGATACAGTTTGGGCAAATGCGGTCATGTTGCCTATTAAAATAACTGCGAATAATAAGAATGCTTTTTTCATAGTAGTACTCAGTTTTACTACCCTAACGTCAAAACTTGAGCCAGTGTAACATTCAAGAGATAAAAATATGTCAAATTCCACTTTTTTGCTTTGTTAACTTCATAAATGGCAGTAATTTGCCGATCGATTCATTTAGCATGTATAAAAAAAGTTTTTAATATGATTAATCCGTGGCATGACGTTCACATTGGAGACGAAGCTCCTGAATATGTGATGGGCGTTATTGAAATCCCTAAAGGAAGTAAAGGAAAATATGAGCTGGACAAGAAGACCGGCATGTTGATTTTGGATAGGGTTTTATTTTCAGCTGTTCATTATCCTGCTAATTATGGTTTTATCCCACAAACTTTTTGTGAAGATCATGACCCATTGGATATTTTGATCATTTCTCAGATAGATATTCCGTCCATGACTTTGGTAAAAGCAAAGGTGATTGGAGTCATGAGAATGGTTGATGGTGGTGAAGCGGATGACAAAATCATTGCAGTAGCGGCAGATGATCAGTCCGTGAATTATATCAATGATATAGATGAGCTTCCGCCTCATTTGATGAAAGAGACCCACAGATTCTTTGAAGACTATAAAAAGCTGGAGAACAAAGAAGTGAAGGTGGAGGACTTTCTGGGTAAAGAAGATGCTATGCGTATTATTCGTGAAAGCATCGATCTTTATGACAAGAATTTCAGAAATCAGAAATAATATTATGGCTGTCTTCGGACAGCCATCTTTTTTTAAATGAATGTAAGGGCCATTTGGCGGAAACTTAGCTGCCAGAATAGCTGATCAACACCATATTTTTTGTAATTTGCGGCTTTGTAAATTATACGCTGCATGTCCAAGTTTGATCATATAAGACCATTTTATGATACTGAAGTCAATAAAGCCATTCTGGGAATAGTTGACGATCCTATGATGAAGGCCATCATGAACTTCACATTTCCAGAAATGGAAGATAATGAATGGAAGAAGCAATTGAGCAGAACACACTCCATTCGGGATTTTCAGATCAACTTTATCTACCCTGCTATCAGGATGGTGCTGAAAAAAAGTTCTGAAGGACTGAGCTATTCAGGCTTTGATAAATTGGACCAGCATACAGCTTACCTTTTTATTTCCAATCACCGGGATATCATATTGGATACTTCTTTGCTGAACTATACCTTATATAATAATGGGCAGATGATGACTTCTTCTGCAATTGGGGACAATTTGGTAAAGAAACCATTTTTGATGGCATTATCTAGGTTGACCAGAAATTTCATTGTTCAGCGGGGTTTACCTGCCAGAGAGCTACTGGAGAGTTCCAAATTAATGTCAGCTTATATTCAGGAGCTCTTGATGCATGAAAATCGTTCTGTATGGATAGCTCAAAGAGAAGGCCGGACCAAAGATGGAAATGATGCGACACACAAGGGGGTGCTGAAGATGATATCCATGGCTAGGGGAGAGCAGAGTGAAATGGATTACTTTAAGCAGCTAAATATCGTTCCGGTTTCTATTTCTTATGAATATGATCCTACAGACATGCTGAAAATGCCGGAGTTAATGGCCAAATCACGCGAGGAGGTTTATGTCAAGGAAAAGAATGAAGATTTTATTACACTGCTGAATGGGATTATAGGTCAGAAGAAGCGAATCCATATCCATGTGGATACAGCGTTGGATCAGGAAATTGACTTAATTGTTAAGTCAGCGGATTCTCCCAATAAACAATTTCAGGCATTGTGTGATGTGATTGATGATAAGATTATTGCAAATTATAAGCTTTGGCCAACGAATTATATAGCTCATGATTTGTTGAACAATAGTGATCAGTTTGCTGTTGAGTACAGTGCTGATGAAAAAGAAGCGTTTGAGAAAAGGTTGGAGAATGGGGTGGATACCAAAGATGATGTTGCTGTAAAGAATTTTTTGGCAATGTATGCTAATCCTGTAACCAATCAAGAGGCTTTAAAAGTGAAGGAATAGAACGCTTTATTATTCCTCAGCGGCATTCCAATAGGAAAGTCGCTGACAAGAGCTGATTTCTAATGTATAGAAATTGAATTCTTCGGTTACTTTTCCCTCAAGTAAGTAAATTCCCTTGCCAGTCAAGGGAGATTTTTTTACAATAGGAGGGAAGTGGACAGTGTCGATCCAATCCCCGTTTCTATCTAGAAAAGTCCCAAAGTTCATCGTGTCTCCTTTTACGGTCCTGGTGTACTTTACGGTGACCAGGTAACCCACTATTTGAATCTCTTTCCCAATGTATTGAGCAATATCTTTGGCTTTTGTGTCGGGGATATCGTTGTTTTTAAGCAAGAGGAAAGGATCTTTTAAAGGGAATTCCATGATTTCCAGTTGATCTAAAATATCCTGTCGGGGATCGTTTTTTTCTAGTATGGGGACTTGCATGTCTCTTAGACCAAACTGTCTAAATAAGTGGGTGGAGGGTATTTTGGTTTTTTGTTTGTTGAGTAAAAAATGGGCTTCCCAAAGCAGGGCTTGTTTAGTCTTTGCCACAAAGCGAAATGCATCAATTCGAATCAGTATCAGCAACTGTTCCAAACTGATGTTTATTCGGCTAATAAAATCCTTTAAATCCGAGAAGGGGCCTTCTAGCTGCCTACTATTCAATATTGTATTGATGACGTCTTTTTGGAGGTACTTTAGGTGGATAAAGCCAAGGTATACTGTTTTACCTTGAATGGACGTAAGATAGATGCTTTCATTGATGTGGGGAGGTTCGACGTTTGCACCACAGGCCATTAATTCCCTGATATAAAATTCTGTTCTATAAAACCCCCCAAAGTTATTGATCACACCTACCATGAATTCCAAAGGGAAATGGGCCTTGAGGTACAGGCTCTGATAGCTCTCTACGGCAAAAGAAGCTGAGTGACCTTTGGCAAACGAGTAACCTGCAAAACTTTCGATCTGAAACCACACTTCTGAAGTGACTTTTGTGTCCCTTCCTTTTTCTAGGGACTTTTTAAAGAAACTTTCTTTGACACGTTGAAACTCGGTTTTTGAGCGGAATTTTCCACTCATGCCTCTTCTAAGTACGTCTGCTTCATCAAAGGATAGGCCAGCAAAATGGTGGGCGACTTTGATAACGTCTTCTTGATAGACCATGATTCCATAAGTCTCAGGCATGAGGTCGTAGAGTATAGGGTGAGCTCTCGATTTTCTCTCTTCGGGCTTACGATGTCTTAAGATATATTCCCGCATCATACCGGATCTTGCTACACCTGGGCGGATGATGGAGCTGGCAGCTACTAGTCCTAGGTATTCATCAGCTTCTAGTTTGGCCAAGAGCATCCGCATGGCTGGTGATTCCACGTAAAAAGCCCCTATCGTATGCCCTTTGCATAAGTGGCTTTTGATCTTGGGGTCTTTCTTAAAGGCTGCTATTTGGTGAATGTCCACTTTTATTCCGCGATTTTGGTGGATGATTTCCAAGCTGTCCTTAATATGTCCTAAACCTCTCTGGCTTAGAATATCAAATTTTGCGAAGCCGATTTCCTCAGCTGTTACCATGTCAAAATGGGTGATGGGGAAGCCTTTTGGAGGAAGGTCTGTAGCTGTGTAATAATGGATAGGATGCTGGGAAATGAGGATTCCCCCAGCATGAATGCTTAAGTGATTCGGCATACCATGGATCAAATGGCTGTATTTTAGAACCAGCTCCCCGATCTTGTCGGGAAAGTAATGACCCGGTTTTGAAACATAGTTGATCAGGGCTTCTATATCTGTTTTGGGCAGTCCAAAGACCTTTCCTAGTTCTCTGATGGCAGAATTGACCTGGAAAGTATTGTGGGTAGCCAACAGGCATACATGCTCTGCTTTTTTAGTGTTATAGGTGTTGAAAATGTATTCAATGATCTCGTCCCTGTCACGCCAAGAAAAGTCAATGTCGAAGTCTGGTGGGCTAGAGCGATACAGGTTGATAAACCTTTCGAAATAGAGGTCTAATTCTATGGGGTCTACGTCAGTGATAAATAGGCAGTAAGCAATGATACTGTTGGCTCCACTTCCTCTCCCTACATAATAAAACCCTTTTTTCCGAGCATATTTTACGATGTCATAATTGATCAGGAAATAGGAGACAAAATCCTTTTGCCGGATGATGTCCAACTCTTTTTCTATTCTAGATGTTTGATTTTCACTCAAAGGTGTGCCATACCTGGATTCAGCCCCATTATAGGCCAATTCCCGGAGCAATTCCAGATCTTTTTCCTCCGTGCCTAAAATCCCCTTTTTGTTATGAACTTTTTGATAGCCCTCAAAGAAGTTGCAGCTGTTTAATAGTTTTTGTGTGTTTTGGAGAAGCCAATATTGGTTTTCGCAGCGGTCAACTAGGTCAGAAAGGTTGTAGAGTTGATCTGTTTTGTTGGCTTGTGCTGCCGGTGGTAGTTTGCTTAAAAGTATATTGAGTTCAATGCAGCGCAAAAGTCGATGGATATTGAATGATTGCTGAGTAGTGAAACTGGCAGGCTGTAGTAATACCCAGCGATGCTTTTGCTGACTCCATGGGGATCGAAGTGCCTTTTTGATTTGGTCTGGATGGATGCCTATATATTCGTTAGGCTCCAATTCAGAATATTGCTGAGAAAATGGATAGATAATGGCCACATGCTGCCATTTGGGGGCTCTTTTAGGAAAGGGGATATTCTTCCTTTTGTGAAAAGAAAGATGGAGGTTGATTTCTAGAAATCCATGGTGGTTTTTGGCAAGTCCTATGTATTGCTGCTCAATGCCATTTCTGAAGTCTATGCCAATTACCGGATGGATGCCTGCAGCTTTGGCTTCCTTTAAAAATGGATATACTCCAGCTGTGCAATTGATGTCTGTCAAGGCCAAGGCGTCGATGGATTTACTCTTGGCTTCTTTGACCAATTGGGAAATGGACATGGTGCCATATTTAAAACTAAAGTAAGAATGGCAATTGATATACATAGCAGAAATATATTTACAAATATATAGTTTATTACATGAACATTTGTAAGTTGTTTTTATAAACTTTTTACTTGTTTAAGGAAAAGGAATTCTTGTTCAATATGTGGTTTAAAGCGCCTTTATTGTTATCTTTGGGTAGTAAAAACAGTTCTAGTATGAAGAGTTCAGGTGCAGCCATGCTGGCAGCAAAATGTCCCAGATGCCATAAAGGCAATCTTTTTCCAGTTTCTCTTATTAGCTTTAGAAAGTTATCAACTGTAAACCACAATTGCCCTCATTGTGGTGTGGTGTTGGAGCCTGAGCCGGACTTTTATTATGGAGCCATGTATGTGAGCTATGCACTTTCAGTAGCTTTGGTTATCAATGTGATGATCATTTTGAACTATGTATTCGGTGACCCTGACTTATGGGTGTACATTGTGGCTGTTGGAGTAGCAAATGTTTTGTTGTTGCCCATAATGCTCCGCTATTCCAAAGTCTTGTATTTATATGCAGCAGGAAAAATCAAATATGACCCAAAGGCTTAAAGAAGCTTAGTTTTTGAGATATTTTTGGGGTTGCCACATCATTTTGTTGATACTGATGGTAATGCCAATCAGTAAAAAAAGAGCAGGAAGTCCTCCGAGGCTGGACAGCATCTTTACGCCATCAATACCGGCAAAGGTTACCATAACCCATGCCAAGAGACCAACTAATGTTCCCCAAATCACTTTTAAACTAGTATCCGAATCAAAGTCCTTTAAAGAAAAGGACTTCATACTCAAGGAGGCCATTGCTTCTGTACTCGAATCAGCAGCCGTGACATAACTGATAAACATGGCGAGGATAAAAGCAGGGGCCAAAATATTGGACCAGCCAATGTTGGAAAACACTTCATAAATGATAGACTCAGGGCCGGACTGATTCAGTAGCTGATTAAAGTGGCCGGAGTCTTGGTTGGCGTAAAATAGAGTGCTGCCTCCAAAAATACTCATCCATGCCAGGCAAAATATGGCTGGGAAAATCCAGTTAAATAGAATGAATTCGCGGACTGTTCTTCCGTAAGCAATTTTGCCTAAAAACAAAGCAGTTATTGGCGCCCACGCCATCCAATTGGCCCAGTTAAATACGGACCAAGATTGACTCCATTCGCTACCTTTGATATCTCCCCACTGGAGACTTAAAGGGAGGAAGCTTTGTGCATAGCTTTTAATGCTTAAAAGGCTATCTTCTAGGATTGGAACAGTAGGGCCTATGGAGAAAATAAGCAAGTTGAAAATCAAGAAAAAGCAGAAGTTGATTTGGCTTAGATTCTTGATTCCTTGGTTTATTCCTGAGGAGGCGGAGACAATGAATGTAACCATAATGATCAAGGTGACCCCAGGCAGTAGAAACTCTTTGTCAAGTGTGTTCCATTGGTCCATTAAGCCACCAGAGATGCTTAGGATCCCTGCCCCAAGAGATGCGGCCATCCCTGTTACCAAAGCAAATAGGCAGACCATGTCTATACTATTGGAAATCTTATTTCGACCGTTTTGTCCCAAGATAGGCGATAAAGGGCTGCTTAAGCTGAATTTGAGTTGGGAATTATAAACGGCCAAAGCCACTCCTAATGCCGGGATGCAATAGATGGCGTAAGGAGTAAATCCCCAGTGTAGAAAGATTGCTCCCATGGAGAACTGTTTGGCAGCTAAAGATCCACTGGAAAAGTATTTGAAGTCCGGTGGATGAAGAAAGTGAAATAAGGGTTCCGCGCTGCCCCAAAACAAGATGCCTACCGCCACAGTGGTACATAAGATAATTGAAAACCAACTTAGTTTACTGAACTTTGGCTGTGCTTTGTTGCCTCCTATTTTGATTTTTCCCAATGGGGAAAAAATAATGAGTATACAGGTGATTACCATCGCAAAAGAGGTGTAGGAGAAAAGCAAAGAGAAATTTGTCAAGATAAATCTATTAATGAGTTCCATAGACCTCTCAAAAAGATCTTCAGCAAAAATGCTAACCAATACGGCTATTGATATCAGAATAAACGGTGGCCAAAAAACACTTTTTCGTAATGGTGTATCAAAGATGTTTTGGGATTTTTTCAAACCAAATGGGGGTTAAGGTAGTTGAAAATGAAATAAATTCAGATTATCTGCATTGATGTCACTAACCTAGTTTATTTTGTTTTATCAATCGCAAACCTGCCTAGCCAGTAGATGTAAAGGAAGTTGGAAGTATAAAACTCAACAAAAACCACTATTCCTGTCAGCTAATATTCTTTATTGGCAAAATAGTGGATAACATGACTAAAATAAAAGGTAAATTAACAATAGCAATCTTTTGGGGCGATTGTTGCTAGTGTTAAATGGTAATAAGTTTTTGAGGATTGTTAATAATGATTTAGCATGATTGTAAGAACCCTGTCTTTTCCTTTTAGATATGCATTTGCCAAGTTAAAGAAAGCGGTAGGTAAATTGGGAGAAATAAAAATTGAACCATTATATGCCTTTGGAAATGAGGATCGGATTTATGTAAAAGCCAGAGTGTTGGAGGCTTATAAGCAGAGCAAGCCTTCAGCAAAGAAAAACAGTTTGCAGAATATTTTGGCGGCTTTAAGGAGATATGCTGGCAGCAGTGTTCCTGATGCCAAGGTAGAGGTGTTTTGTCTTGGGCAGAAGAAGGTAGTTTTAAGCGATGATGAAGGAATCATTGAGTGTGAATTTGATGCAGAGACAAGTATGGTCAAGGAAAAGCATCGGGTTGGTTTTAGCTTAGTCCCTGAGTCGGGTCTGATTCCCGAAAAGAGAAAGAGCTATCTGGATGTCAAGCAATTTGCTAAAGACCATCCTATTGGTGTGATTTCGGATATAGATGATACGGTGTTGATTTCACATGCTACTGATATAGGTAAGAAGTTATGGCTATCGGTTTCAAAAAATGCTTATACCAGAAGGCCGTTTCCGGGAGTTAGTGAATTTTATAAAGAGTTGACAGATCATGGTAAACATCCTGTTTTTTATGTTTCCAGTAGTGATTGGAACTTGTTTGATCTAATCAAGGACTTTTTGAAATATAGAAATATTCCTTTGGGGCCTATTTTACTTCAAGATCTGCATTTGAATTTAAAAAATATATGGAAGTCAGGAGGGGGGGATCACCTGCATAAATTGGAGAAAATCAGGATGTTGTTGGAGCTATATCCCGGAATGAAATTTTACCTGATAGGGGATAGTGGTCAGCATGATCCCGAATTGTATGCTCAGGTGATCAAAGAGTGTCCTGGGCGAATAAAATCTGTCTACATAAGAAAAGTCAAAAAGTATGGTGGAGAAAGAGACCAACTATTACAGGAGCTTTTGAAGTATGATCAAAGTCCGGAAATGGTTTTTGTAAAAAGTACCCAAGAAGCCATGCAGCATGCTAAAGAACATTCATTTATATCATCATAAAATATGGATAAAGATTATTTATTTGTGCTTAACCCGATTTCCGGAGAAGGGGATGACCGGGAAGAAGTAAAAGAAATGGTGTGCAATAGTCTCTATGGGACTAATGTTGAAATTTGGGAAACTACCGGAAAGGATGATGTGAGAAAGGTGAAGGAAATGCTTCAGAAGCAGGACTGGGATGGAGTGCTGGTTGGTGGAGGGGACGGGACTGTGAAGATGGTGGTGGAGGCTATATTGGGGATGGACCTGCCTCTTGGAATCATTCCTTTGGGGTCGGCAAACGGGCTGGCCACAGGTTTCGGTATTCATGGAATATCTGACGCATGTCATGCCATTAAAACAGGAAAAGTGAAAGGGGTAGATCTTTGGAGGATCAATGAAGAGATTTGTATCCACTTAAGTGATTTTGGGTTCAATGCTGGCTTGGTGAAGAAATCAACAGGGCAGGCAGGCAGGGGGATGATGTCTTATTTTAAAAGCTCTGTTGCACAATTTACAGAATTGAGGCCTTACCAATTTGAAATCCATATTAAAGGTGAAACATTTGTTGTAGAGGCAAGGATGCTGGTAATCGCCAACGGGAATAAGTACGGTACTGGAGCGTTGATCAACCCGTCTGGCAAGATTGATGATGGGAAGTTTGAGGTGATCGCTTTAAACCCAGAAGGGATTGATGAGATAGTGTCTCTATCTGTAGACTTATTCAAAGGAACGTTAGAATCAAATGAAACAGTGAAAATTTGGAAGGCCGAAAAAGCGGAGGTAAAGAACCTTGATGGGGCGGACTTTCAAATCGATGGAGAAGTAATGCCTCAGACCGAATCTATCAGTATAAAAGCCGAAATGAATAAAGTCAACTTTTTTTACTTGGAATAAAGTCGGTCTGAGGTTTATTGGAGCCTATTGTGTTACCAATCTTCTTTGGGCCATGGCATATCCTAGGTGCATGCCCTCATGAATACTATTGAATTCAATGGCTTCTTTGATGCTGGTAAGTGTAACCCCAAAGCTGGTGGTGTACTCTTTGAATTCCTTAAAGCTCCCGATCAATAGATCATTCTTTAAGTTTTCAAGGCATGATAGCGCCAAGATTTTGAGATTTTCCAGTTCTTTTTCTGAAATGGGAGCTTCAGGCTTGGTCCCTTTTTTATATTTTTCTACCAAGTCATCTTCTACCAATAAGGGTAGGCCTGAGAGTTTATAACAGATAATTTGTTGTGTAACGACGATATGTCCAAAATTCCAGGCTATGTTGTTATTAAAGCCTTTCGGGATTTGATTGATTTGATCTAAGCTGAGGCCATTGATCAAATTGATGAAATTTTCCCTGGTTTTAATGATGTGGTTGATATCCATGGGCTTAAGAAAATGTTAGATGATTCCGATTAACGGAGGCTAAAGTTAAAGGGAAAACTTTATAAATAAGCGTGAATAAATAAAAAAGCCGACTGGAGAGTCGGCTTTGAAATGTTAAACGTTCAAGGAATAGCTTCCTCTATATTCCCTTTTGACGAATTGATTGGCTTCGTCAAAATTGGTTACTTTCATGTTAGGACCATCCCATACGAGTTTGATGCCTCTTCCTGGGTAATCAAATCCATCGTCATCTTTTCGAGGCTTTCTGATGTCATAACTTCTAATCGCCAAGTTACCCATCAACACAGACTCTGTAAGCGGTCCAGCGATAGAGAATGGAGAACTTAGTTCTTTGAATTCTTTACTTCCATGCCCGGCTACACAGGCTTTTACCCATTGCGCGTAGTGACCATTATCACCATTTTCTACTCTTGGAATGGTCATTGGTACCTTGTCACCATCTTCTCTTGAAGTAGGCAAAAGCTTAGGGTCAATGCCGTATGTTGAGCACATCATTTTGCCTTTTGTGCCTTCTATGATTACACCGTTTCCACCATCGCCCATTTGTTCGTTAGGGCCAAGCTCTTCTGGACGTGCTGGTTGAATGCCGCCGTCCATCCAGTGGAATTCAAGGTCTTCTTTTCCTGGGGTTTTAAATTTCAGTGTAACATGTGAAGAAGGAGGGCAGCCATCAGGAAAATAGCCCCTTTTGAACTCTCCTACGTATACAGAGCCTACACTACATTCTGCTTCAGATGGATAACCCAGTCCCAAAACTCTGAAGGGAGGTTCCATAATGTGGCAGGCCATGTCGCCAAGTGCTCCTGTACCATAGTCCCACCAACCTCTCCAGTTGAATGGTACCAAGTTGTCCACATATTCTTTGTAAGGGGCTGTGCCCAGCCAAAGGTCCCAGTCAAGTTCAGTAGGAGGGGTGATTCCTTTTTCTGGCCATTTGATGCCTTGTGGCCAAACTGGTCTGTCTGTCCAGCACCAAACTTTGGTAGCCTCGCCGATCATGCCAGCATTGTACCATTCCATCATTCTACGTACACCATCTCCTGAAGAACCCTGGTTTCCCATTTGGGTTACCACTTTGTACTTTTCTGCTGCTTGGGTCAGCATTCTTGCCTCGTATATATCATGAGTCAAAGGCTTCTGAACATACACATGTTTGCCCAGCTGCATGGCAGCAATGGCTTGGACTGCGTGGTTGTGGTCAGGAGTGGACACTGTCACTGCGTCAATATGTTTGTGTTCTTTGTCCAGCATTTCTCGATAGTCCTTGTAATATTTGGCTTTAGGGAAACGTTCTCTTGAGGCGACAGCTCTTCTGTCATCTACATCACATAGGTAGCCGATGTCGGCCAATCCACTTTTGTACATTGCATAAATATCGCTTTGGCCTTTTCCACCTGCTCCAATTCCAGCAACTACGATTTTGTCACTTGGGGCGGTGAATCCGGGTCCGCCCAATACATGTCTTGGTACAAGGTAAAATCCAGCGGCTGCAGTGGCAGCACCTTTCAAAAAGTCTCTTCTAGAGTTATGCTCTTTGAGTGAGTTTTCTTTTTTCATGGGTAATATTGTCGGTTTTTATATATAGTTATGGTTTTTTTAAAGGAGGCTTAATTTAGAGAAAACTTTTTTTACGTCAAGGCAATTGGAAGGTTTTCATATTAAATGGCGTTAATTTATGATAAATGGTCTTTGTAAATACTGTGTTATTTTTTCTAAAAATAAGCTTGATCAATTGCTAAATCGTTAAAATATATCAGGATATTGAATTAATAGTGGGGTGAAAGTTTAATTTATTGGATACCGTGTTTTGTAAAAAAATTAACTAAGTTTAGGGGCTGTATTTCATGATATTCCAAACCCATTGAGTTATGTTAAAAACTAAAATAGGAAAAGCATCAGGGGTAGTACTACTGATCATCATGTCCTTTGCGTGTAGCAAGCCTGCACCCAAGCTTTCAGATGTGGCCCTGATTCCTCTTCCGGACATGGTGGCAGAAGAAGCCGGAGCGTTTGAATTGGACGAATCCACCAAGATTTTTGTTGAGCAAGATGATAAAGGACTTCAAAATGTTGCTGAGTTTTTATCGTCTTTGATCAATAAATCTACAGGTTTTAATATTCAGGTGGTAAAAGATGAACCCGCAGAAGGTAATTTTATTGCTTTGAAAATAGGAGCGGGGAGTGGAGAAGAAGCCTATAAACTAAATGTAGGCTTGGAAAAGATTGAGATTTCTGGAGCTACTGCTGCCGGAGTTTTTTGGGGAGTTCAGACTTTGAGACAATTGATGCCTGACCAAATCGAAAAATCTGGAGAGTATGAAGGGGTGGATTGGCTGATTCCAGCTGGATCGATTCAAGATGACCCTGAATACGCTTATCGTGGAAGTATGTTGGATGTGGCTAGACACTTTTTTAGTGTGGAAGATGTGAAACGCTATATTGACTTGTTGGTGATGTATAAGATTAATTATTTGCACCTTCACTTAGCCGATGACCAAGGCTGGAGGATAGAAATCAAGTCTTGGCCAAAACTGACAGAGATCGGTGGTAGCACAGAAGTAGGTGGCGGTGAAGGAGGTTTTTATACTCAAGATGAGTATAAGGAGCTTGTATCTTATGCTCAGAAAAGGTTCATTACGATTGTTCCGGAAATTGATATGCCAGGTCATACCAATGCTGCATTGGCATCATATCCAGAATTGAACTGCAACGATGAGTCTCCTGAACTGTATACAGGAATAGAAGTAGGGTTCAGCACTTTGTGTACGGACAAAGAGGTTACATATCAGTTTATTGATGATGTAATAAGGGAGTTGGTGGAATTAACTCCAGGCCCCTACATCCACATTGGTGGAGATGAATCCCATGTTACAGCGATGGAAGATTACATTCCTTTTATAGAACAGGCACAGGATATTGTTAACTCTTATGGTAAAAAGGTGATCGGCTGGGATGAAATAGCCCATGCGGCATTACGGCCAAGCTCAACTGCTCAGTATTGGGCAAAGGCAGAAAATGCTAAATTGGCGGTTGACCAAGGAGCAAAGGTTTTGATTTCACCAGCTTCTAAGGCTTATTTGGATATGCAATATGACTCTACCACTGAGCTGGGATTGCATTGGGCGGCCTATATAGAATTAGACAGTGCTTATATGTGGGATCCAGCAAAATTGGTAGAAGGGATCGGTAAGGAAAATATATTAGGTGTGGAAGCTCCTTTATGGACGGAGACCATCACCAAGATGGAGGATATAGAATATATGGTTTTCCCGCGCTTGATTGGGATTGCTGAGGTAGCATGGACTAGTCCTGAGAAGCGGGATTGGGAAAGTTACAAGGGCCGTTTAAAGAAGCATACCAATAGGCTTGAAGCTCTTGGAGTAGGTTACTATCAGTCGCCATTGTTGAAAGAAGAAATAACTAAATAAAAAAGCAAAAGCCGATTTTGACAAAATCGGCTTTTGCTTTTTTATTTCTAAGGAAATCTTTCCCTGTGCTATCTCGATTTTTCAAGAGCTCTCTCTACATCGGCTATGATATCATCATGATGTTCCAGTCCAGTAGAAAGCCTGATAAGGCCTGGTAAAATGCCAACCCTTTCTCTTTCCTCTTCACTCAATTTACTGTGTGTAGTAGAGGCAGGGTGGGTGATGATGCTTCGGCTGTCTCCGAGGTTAGCTGTGACTGTGATCATTTGAAGTTCATCTATAAATCTTTTGGCTCTTTCTATTCCTCCTTTTAAGGTCAAGGTAATTATACCTCCACCATGTTTCATTTGTTTTTTTGCCAAATCATACTGCGGATGACTCTTTAGAAATGGGTATTTTACAAATTCCAAATCTGGACTGTCCTGAAAGTATTCGGCTGTTTTCAAAGCATTGGCACAATGTCTTTCCATTCTTACGGCAAGGGTCTCCATACTGCGTGAAAGGATCCAGGCATTGAAAGGCGAGATAGAAGGTCCTGTGTGTCTGGTGAAGAACTGTACATCTTGAATGAACTCTTTTTTTCCTAAAATAAGTCCGCCCAAAACCCTTCCTTGGCCATCAATGTATTTGGTGGCACTATGAGCTACAATATCAGCGCCCCATTTGGCAGGTTGCTGTAGGTAAGGAGTGGCAAAGCAATTGTCTACAACCAAGATTAAGTTGTGGGCTTTGGCAAACTTGCCGATCCATTCCAAGTCGATGATTTCAAGGCCTGGGTTGGATGGGGTCTCTATAAAGAGCATTTTGGTGTTGGGCTGTACCAACTTGTCCCAGTTTTCAATATCAGAGATATCACCATAAGTTGAAGTGATGCCCCATTTGGGGAATAAGCGTGTAAGCAACTGGTGGGTAGATCCGAAGAGGGACCTGGCAGCAAGGATATGGTCTCCCTGTTGTAATAGAGATGCAATGGCTCCAAACATAGCGGCCATACCAGAAGCAGTGGCAATTCCATCTTCAGTACCTTCCACTGCACAGACTTTTTCAATCAAGTCAGTACTGTTGGGGTTGGCATAGCGTGAATAAATATTCCCTGGGATTTCATCCGCAAACATTTGCCTTGCTTCCTCTGCACTGTCAAAGGTAAAGCTAGAAGTTAGGTAAATTGGCGCAGAATGTTCTCTTTGGTTGGATTTGGAAGAAGCAATTCGTATGGCTTCGGTTTCAAAATTCTTATTGGACATGATATTCTATTTCTATGGCTTAATTAAAATAATTGATAGGTGCATTCAGTTCAAAAAAAGGAATGCATGGATAAAACCTGAGTAATGTTGATAGAGGTGAAAAAGGAAGGTGCTCTTAATTGGATCATAATTTCTAATTTATAGTTCCCTATTTATTGGGGCAGGTATTGGCACCTTTTCGTTGCGGCGAATGGTTGCCAGAGGGTCGCAGAGCCTGATCTCTCGCCTCTTCTTTATAAATCAGTTGCCTGAATTGCTGCAAAGTAAAGGCAGTCATTTTGAAATTCCAAACAAATTCCACATTAGCCTACAGAAAATCTAAAACATGCTAAGTGTCTGTTCACGGGAAATAATTTTCAAGAACTTCTGCCCAAAGGTCATACCCTTTTTTGTTCATATGAAGTCCGTCCTCTATAAATATTTCCTTAATAGGTTCTCCAGATTCATTGAGAGCGATGTCCCAAACATTAGCAAAGCTTACATTAGCTGTTTTTTCACAGTAAACTTCCATTAATCTGTTAAGAGTGTTGTAGTCTTCTTTGAGTGTCCATCTTGAAAGGCTTGGTTTAGGGCTAATCAAAACAATCTCAGCATCTGGTAGTTTTGATTGAATCTTAGTGATCAACTTTTTCATGGTTTTGAGGATGGTAGAGGGCTTTTTGCCGCTGGCCAAATCATTATCTCCTTCATAGATGAAAATTTTATTGGGTTTGTAACGGAAGATTAATTCGTCGGCAAAATGCATTAACTCGTGGGTTTGTGATCCTCCAAATCCAGTGTTTACAATGGTTTTATTGGGGAAGTACTCGGGAATGTTTTTCCAAAGTCTGATGCTGGAGCTTCCGGTAAATAAGTATACAGTAGCGTTTCCATTTGGTATGGGGGTGGTGGCAATAATTTGGTCTACTTCATTTTTGAAACGTTCAGGACCTTCTTGAGCGAAAAGTCCATTAAGTGAGCCAATAAAAAAGAAGGTGAATAATAGTAAGAAAGAGAGCTGTTTTTTTTGGTTGTAGAAGGTCATTTTGCAGAAAGTTTATTTCAATGAATTTATTAATAAAGTACGGTAATTGTTTCTTTGGGATAGGAGTTTATTTTGTTCGGGTGAAATTTTACATTTTCGGACACAAAAGCGTACGTTTTTATACAATGCACGATTTTGAATTGGAACGAAAATTTTGAGCCGCCAAAAAAATATTTGGATCTATAACGTAAAACCCACCCTTGGTGTCAAAAGAAACCATATTCGTCACATTTATTATAGGAGGACAAGTAATAAAAGTAATTTAAATGGACTATAGCTCGTTTTTTGAGAAGGGGATGAGGAATAGAAGAGGTTATGAGATACTTTCTTAACGTTTTGAATGAATAAGATGAAACAGTTTTTGTGGTTTTGCAGTGGGGCAAATATGGCTCTCTTAAAGAAATGTCCTACTGAATCCAATAAATATATGGGGATTGGTGGTACTGTATTTTTTACAGGAATTCTTGCTGCCCTATCTGCAGGTTATGCATTGTACACTGTGTTTGGTTTGTGGTATTGGGGGGTAGTATTTGGTTTGGTCTGGGGAGTGATGATTTTTAATCTTGACCGATTTATAGTTTCGAGTATGAGGAAGAAGGAGAGTGCTTGGTCTGAGTGGAAGTTAGCTTTTCCAAGATTGGTATTGGCGGTCTTTTTGGCATTGGTTATCTCCAAACCACTTGAATTAAAAGTATTTGAAAGAGAAATTAACAGGGTGGTGGATGAAGGTAAGATTCAGGCAATGACAGAGGCGAAGGTAGGTTTGGAAGGGGCCTTTCCTGAAGTGGCCAGATTGGAAGAAGAAAACCAAGCTTTAAGGGATGAAATTGCAGCAAAATCGGCTTTCAGGGATCAAAAGCAAAAGGAATATGATGAGGAGCGTTTTGGGGTGAAAACTCCAGGTACTACAGGGATAGTGGGGCTGGGAACCAATGCCAAGAAAAAGGAAGAGCAGCTTGATGCAGCCCAAGTAGATCTGGAAGCTATTCAGCAAAGGAATTGGGCCAAAATTGATGAAAATGAAATGGCCATTCAGGAAGCGATGGGCAGAAGGCAGTTTGCATTTGAAGAGCAGCAAAAGAGTATAGGCGAATATGATGGTTTAGCAGCAAGGATGGATGCTTTGTCGTCTTTGACTGCAGGAAGCAATGCGATAGCCTTGGCAAACCTGTTTATTATATTATTATTTGTGGCCATGGAAACTGCCCCGGTTTTTGTAAAATTGATCGCAGGCAGGGGGCCGTATGATGAGTTGATGGATAAAGCCGAAAGTGAGGTTGCGGTCTATGCCAAGGAGATGAAGTTTAAGAATGAAGAGAAGAGTAGACAGCGTTTGCAGTTGTTTAAAGAGACATTGGATGTGGATACTGAGCTGGCGATTAAGAAAGCCATTCACAAAAGTAAAATTATGACCAATACAGAAATGGATGCTTTAGAGAGAAGTATGAGTACTAGGAAAGAGGAAGAAGCGCCACAAGAAACTTCTTCCTGATTGGTAAAGCCTAAGATATTGAATGAGCTGAACGAAGGTTATTTGGGGCACATTTTCTAGCAATTCCCTCCAATTGGTCCATGACATCTGGGACTGATTTCCATTCTGTCAAGCTGATCAATCTGGCGATGAAGTTCAAGATAATCCCTGGTTTTGCTATTTTTTGTCCAAGTTTGGCAATTGAGAGGTCTCTTAAGCGTAGGCAGTCATCTTGGTCTAGGGCAATTAGGTATTCATTTGCGAATTTCCAAGCCCCATCTCTGGCGAGCTTGATGCTGAAGTCCAGAAGTATTTCATCTTTTCCTTTTGCAAATTGGATCAAAAAGCCAAACACGGGAGAAACTAGCGACAAATTGGCTTTTACACCGTCCACTATACTGGCAAGGATAATGTTGATTTTGTCAAAGTCATTTTTTATGCCCAGCATGTCTTGTCCGTTCATGGTCAAGACCGCTGCAATGCCAAGGTCAAGATTGATATGAGCGTTGATGCCAAGAAGGAGGTGCTGCAGGATCATGTGGCCGCTGGCTGTGGAAGTATTGAATGCACAAGCCCAACTTTGGGTTGGTGAGGCGGAGGTTAGATGGAGTTCATACGCTTCAAAGAAGCGCGTGGCGAAAAGAATGTCAAGTTTTTCCATTCTTGGGTTATCCTCAAATTCGTCATTTTCTATGCCTTCTTTGATGCGCTTGGTTACCTGTCTATAAAGTATTGCAAAGTAACCTATTCGACTTTTTTTGGCTTTACACTGCAAAACAATTTCGTCCATTTTGTGCAGAACATCTTCAATGGTATACATGGTGAGAGCTTATTTAAAACAATTTGTTAAGAAATATAAGGATAAAAATAGAATAGGTTGGAGTGGGCATACTTTAGTTGGTTCCAGGAAAGATAAGCTACTGGTTATCTTAAATCCAGGTTTTGATTTGCAATTGGTGGTTTTGTTAAACTTCAAAATAATTTTTTGTCAAACTGACTGTTGGAGGTTTAATCGTTTTAGTATTTTTTATTTAGGGTGGTTTGGGTTTTGTAGGCGGGAAAATGCAGTAATTAGTATTTTGTAGCTTATTATGTGAGAAAATTATTTTTGGTGTTTTATTGTATTGAAAAATATTTTTACTAAGTTTAAAGAAGTTTTGGTTCTAAAAACGAGGATTAAATTCCTTTTTTCCAAAATATATACGGCTGTTAGTCAGTTAAAATAAACCCATTCGAGGAATCTAAACAAAGATTCCTCTTTTTTTTGTATTTTTTTTAACCGCATTCTTTATTACTAACAAAAATCTATTTAAAAACAGGTGTTTTTTGAACCAGTTTTTATACTTTTTGCAAAATAGGTGTTTAGGAATTGCGTTTTTAACCCGATAGAATTCTTAAAGTGTGTTAATAGGCATAAATATGGTTTTTTTAAACGTTGTTTTCGCTTTTTCACGTTTTTATGACAGATTTCAAGCGAATAATTACCCTGTATGATGAAATTGTTAAATTTTCTTAACAAATAAGTTTAAGGGCGATCATTTGCGCTACATTTTTGGTATAAGTAGGTGTCAAATCAAAAAGTTGAATAAGGTAAATATGCAATAAACAAAAAGAGCTGCCATAAGGGCAGCTCTAAATATAATGGATGTTATACTAGTTTAGATGTAATTGTATTCTGGTTTCCAATTTTCGATAGTTTTATTGAAGAGGGAGTGGTTGGCCAGGTGGATACAGGTGGCTGTAGTGGCACCACTAAGTACGTTGGAGGCAGGCATGGCTTTAGTTTGGATGGATTTATAAAAATCCTCCAACGCATACCAAGTACCGTCCTTGGTTTTCTCTTCTAAGATAGGAATGCCTTTACCGTCTTTCCAGGTAAGTTTGGTGGCTCCAGATACGCCGTCTACGATTTGCAATTCTTCCATTCTTTCCTTTTCTGGATAGAAATAGCCTTCATTCATAAGCAACTCGACAGTTCCTTGAGTACCCTTAATGCTAAAAGAGTATCCTTCTCTGGCGTTACTACAAGTAGCTCCGAAATTGCCTATCATCTCTTCTTTTTCATATCTAAGCAAAAGTTGGACATTGTCAAAAGTTTCTCGGCCGTCATGATAGTTGTCAATGCCACCTGTTCCAATAATGGTATCAGGATGCGTTTCGAATGCCCAGTTGATAAAGTCGATTTGATGACTCAGTAATTCTGCAGGAAGCCCCCCAGAATAGTCCTTATACATTCTCCAGTTGATGATCTTTTCCAAAGAAGGATCAGGAACTGGTCTTTTCCAATTCCAATTTCTGTCCCACCTTGAATCGATTTGGGTTATTTTACCCAAATAACCTGACTGGATCATTTCCTTAACCTTATAATATAGTGGTGTATAACGGTATTGGTGTCCGACTTGAAGTGTAAGTGAGGGTTTATCTTTGACGATCTTGATCAATTCCATGGCTTCAGGGATGCTGTAGGTCATGGTCTTTTCAAGGTAAACGTGTTTTCCTGCTTCGAGTGCAGCCTTCGCAGGTGCAAAATGCATATTGAGAGGAGTGGCTATGATGACAGCGTCAATGGACTTGTCCTCGACCAACTTTTCGTATTGTTTGTAAGTCTTAAATTTGTGCTTTGGGAAGGCTTTATAAGTTTGGTCAAGCCTGAAATCCATCACATCACAAACAGCAATGATGTCAAATTGTTCTGGCATTCTAGACATCACATGCATGATACCTTTACCCCTGTCACCACATCCGATTACTCCGACTTTTATAGGGGCTTCTGTTTGGCTATGGAGAGCATTAGCCATTTGGTAAGGGAATAAAGATCCGCTCAAGACTATGCCGCCGGTTTTCATAAAGTCCCTTCTATTCATGATTGCATTTAATATATTTTTTAAACTTAATTTTTTGACAAGTTCTAAATATATGTCATTAATAAGTGAAAAAGAAATGAGAAGTTTTTGAATGGGTATAATTTTGTTTTAGGTAAATATTTAATGTATGGTAGGTTCAAATAGCTTAGTTGCCTAAGCAAAGGTTATGAAAGTGCAGTGTGTGTAAGTAAAATGAGGATTTATTGATTAGTTTAACGTTGTAAAACTAAATAAGATTAATGGGGCATGTATATCTATGGAGCTTCAGGCCATGCAAAAGTGGTCATTTCGGGCGTAGAAAGCCAAGGCATAGGGATTTTTAAGGTTTTTGATGATAATCCGGAATGTACCTCATGCTTGGGGTATCCTGTTTCTTTTTGGGATGCTGGGGAATATGAGGAGGGTGGCTTGATGGTGGTCGCTATTGGAGATAATGTGATAAGAAAAATAGTTGTGGAACGATTAGGGTCTGAAGTTCAGTTTGGTAGAGTGTTTCATCGGCAGTCAGTGATCAGCAAGTATGTGGAGATAGGAAAAGGTACAGTGGTCATGGCAGGAGCTATAATTCAGGCTAATGTTAAAATAGGAGATCACGTAATTGTCAACACAGGTGCTGCAGTAGATCATGATTGTGAAATAGAAGACTTTGTGCATATTGCACCAAGTGTCACCCTGTGTGGTAATGTTCATGTCGGGAAAGGAAGCCTTATCGGCGCAGGAAGCGTTGTGATTCCTGGAATTAGTATAGGTGAGAACTGTGTAATTGGGGCAGGGTCTACGGTTTTAAGAAATGTCAGTGATGGAGAGACTGTTTATGGAGTGGTCAAATAGTAAATTGATATTATGCAGATAGAAGATATAAAACAGAAAATACCCATGATTACTGACCGCCATTTGTTGGCCGAGTTGGCAGAAAAGGGTGTCTTTCAAGAAATAGCTTCAGGGGTTACGATTATGGAGCCTGGTAAATTCATTAAGATGGTTCCTTTAGTAATAGAAGGTGCCGTAAAGGTGCTTAGGGTAGATGAAGAAGGAAAGGAGCTTTTTTTATATTATTTGTATCCAGGTGAAACTTGTGCGCTGTCCCTTACCTGTTGTGATGCGAGTAAGGCTAGTGAGGTCAAAGCGGTGGCAGAGGAAGATACCATTATACTTGGTGTTCCGGTCAGGGTTCATGAAGCATGGAGTGAAAAATATGCACAGTGGAAAGACTTTGTGACGCAAACTTATCAAAGGAGGTTTCAGGAAATGCTTAAAGCACTGGATGCTGTGGCCTTTTTGAAAATGGATCAAAGATTGGCTCTTTATATTTTGGCCAAGATGAAGAAATTTAATAGCACAGATCTTCAGCTTACACATCAAGAAATAGCCAATGAACTTGGGACTTCCAGAGAAGTGATATCCAGGCTTTTAAAGCAATTGGAGAAGAAAAAGTGGATAGAGCTGGGGCGAAATAAGATCTATGTGAGAGAAGATTTTGAAGAACTGATCATGTAATTTTATTTTTTAGATTTCAAAACCAAAAGAGGTACAGAACTGTGGATGGCCATTTGGGCACAATGACTTTTACTTAAAAGGCGGTCAAAAAAACTGAAGTGTTTGCTAAACATGCTTAGTAGCGTGTTGGGGTAAGTCTCAGTAAACTCACGGAGGCCCTGGTTTACTTCTTTGGCTTCGATTTCATGAAAACTAAATGATAGTTTTGGAAAATGATCGTCTAAATAATTTGACAACTCGGAAAAAGTAAGACGGTGAATTTCTTCACGGTCTTTTTTGATATGAATGATCCTGTAAGGAAGTCTGTAATCGCGTGTAAGCGTAATGAGTTGCCCTAAAAAAATAATGTCACTCCTGTTTAGCTCCATCGCTAAGGAAATTGAAGATACATTTTTAAAAGTTGCGTGCTTGGGAATGGATAGTGTCGGGATGTTACTTAATCGAATTACTTCCGTGGTGGTAGAACCTAATAAGTTTTGAGTAATACCACCTTCACCCTGAGAACCAAGTACGATAAGATCATAGGCTTCTTTTTCTGCGCTATTACAAATGGCAGAAATAGCATTCTCCTGCTTGATAATAAAATTAGTGCTAACGCCCTTTTTGATTAGGCTTTTTTGATATGACTTCAATACCTTTGTGGCTTGATTCTCCAAATTCACCACATATTCGGCAGTTTGTGCTGCAAAATCATACACTGGGGTATAGGCAAACAGTAATGTTAAGCTACTTTGAGGAGTGTTTGCAAGGTAACTTGCAAATTCCAAGGCGTTGAATGCATTGTCTGAAAGGTCTGTAGCAACAAGGATTTTCATGTAGTCCAACAAAATGTCTTATATGAATATAAGGACTTAATGAGATAATTTCAATAAGTTATTGGTTATAAATGGATTAAGTGTGAGGGGTGTTTTGTTTCGAATAGTTTGGAGAAAAGGATAGGACTTAATGTAACAAATGTCACAACCGTTGGAAAATGAAACTACTAGTTTTGTTGAAAATTAGGAATTAGTAATCAACCGCACATGGATTTAATAGTAATAATTGGTTTTTTGGCTTCAATACTTATTGGTGTTAGTTTGGGTTTGATCGGGGGAGGAGGATCTATTCTTACAGTTCCGATATTGGTTTATCTTTTAGGGATTACTCCGGTTTTGGCCACCGCTTATTCCCTGTTTGTTGTAGGAAGTACTTCCTTAGTAGGCTCAGTAAGTTATATGAAGAGGGGCAGTGTATCCTATAAAACGGCTTTGGTTTTCGCAATTCCTTCGTTTACTGCCGTGTTTCTTACCAGAAAATATTTGGTACATGCCTTACCGGAAGTGTTGCTCACCTTTCAAGGAATAGAGGTCACAAGAGATGCAGGGATTATGGTGTTTTTTGCCGTGATTATGGTAGCGGCAGCATTCTCCATGATCAAAAATGGCAAGAAACTTCAGCCTGAAAGTAATGGGGATGACTTGAACTATCCGCTAATTGCTGTTCAAGGTTTGATGGAAGGGACTGTAACAGGTATAGTAGGCGCTGGTGGAGGCTTTTTGATTATCCCGGCATTGGTGCTGTTGGCAAAGCTCCCAATGAAAAAAGCAGTAGGCACATCACTGCTAATAATAGCTGCGAAATCATTGCTTGGCTTCACCGGTGATCTTACTACTCAAAAGATAGACTGGGCATTTTTGTTGGTCTTTACAGGACTTAGTGTTTCAGGAATATTTATAGGAAGTATGTTGTCCCGAAAAATCAATGATGCTGCGTTAAAGAAATCATTTGGGTGGTTTGTACTGATCATGGGTGTTTACATTTTATTCAAAGAAATAACCGGAGTATGAGAGAAGCTTTTTCTTATGTGATAGAAGTCACTTTTATCTAGATAAGTATTCTCTAATTTAGTGTCATAATTAAATCTCTAAAGGGAACTTTTGCCCTCTGGAGAAAGTATTAAAGTAATTAGTTAACCGTGTATATTATCAATTAGAAAGATGAAAATAGAACAAATTTATACAGGATGCTTAGCGCAAGGGGCTTATTATATAGAATCTAATGGAGAAGCCGCTATCATCGATCCACTTCGCGAAGTCGATCCTTATATTCAGAAGGCTGAAAGAAACGGGGTAAAAATAAAGTATGTTTTTGAAACGCATTTTCATGCTGATTTTGTTTCTGGGCATAAAGATTTGGCCGCAAAGACGGGTGCTCAAATTGTTTTTGGTCCTACAGAAGCAAAACTGGGATTTGAAGCTGTAGTGGCAAAAGATGGCGAGAAGTTTGAAATAGGTGGAGTTAAGGTTCAAGTGATACACACTCCTGGGCATACCATGGAAAGTTCCTGCTATCTGTTGACCAATGAAGAAGGGAAACAAGAGGCGATTTTCACAGGTGATACCTTGTTTATTGGAGATGTAGGCCGTCCGGATTTGGCGCAGAAAGTGTCTGAAGACCTTACTCAGGAAAAGCAGGCTGGCCATCTTTACGATTCTTTGAGGAATAAGATCATGCCTTTGCCTGATGACTTGATCGTTTATCCTGCACATGGAGCAGGAAGTGCATGTGGTAAAAATATGAGTAAAGAGACCTCGGATACCCTTGGCAACCAAAAAAAGACAAATTATGCTTTGCAGGAAATGAGTAAAGAGGAGTTTGTGGAGAAATTGATCAATGGCCTGACACCACCTCCTGCATATTTCCCACAAAACGTGATGATGAATATCCAGGGTTACGACAGTATCGATGAGGTCCTAAAGAGGGGTGAACAGGCATTGAGTCCAAATGAATTTGAGGCTGCTGCCAATGATACTGGAGCAGTTATGTTGGATACTAGGAGCCCACAGGTATTTGCCAAAGGGTTTGTACCTAACTCTATTAATATCGGAATTGATGGCAGTTTTGCAGTTTGGGTAGGGACCATGATCCCTGATGTAAAGCAAGAAATTTTGGTGATCGCCGAGGAGGGAAGAGAAGAGGAAGTAATTACTCGATTGGCTAGAGTGGGATATGACCATGCTATTGGTTACTTAAAAGGCGGTTTTGAGGGATGGGAGCAATCTGGAAAAGAAGTAGATGCTATCGAATCCATTTCAGCTGATGAATTGGCAGATATTAAGGCAAAGGATTCTGAGGTCTCAATTTTAGATGTTCGCAAAAGCAGTGAATTTGAAAGTGAACATGTTTTAGGAGCAGTCAACGACCCTTTGGATTACATCAATGAGAATATGGATACCCTTGACAAAAACCAAATCTACTATGTCCATTGTGCAGGAGGGTATAGGTCTATGGTCTTTGCTTCTATCATGCGAGCGAGAGGGTTTGAGAATATGATAGATGTAAATGGAGGCTTTAAGAGCATCAAGGAATCTGGAAAATTTGAATTGACAGAATTTGTATGTCCAACTACCAAACTCTAAACTGATCTTTCAATAAAATATGAATAGAAAAGGGGATGGTTTTGTCCCCTTTTTAAATTAATAAACTTTATGGAAAAACTTATTGATTGGATTAGCCAGCCATGGCCTTGGTACGTGGCGGGTCCACTGTTGGGATTGACAGTTCCTGTTTTGCTATTGATAGGGAATAAGTCTTTTGGAATTTCATCTTCATTAAGGCATATCTGCGCAGCCTGTGTACCTGCCAAAATTCCATTTTTCTCATATGATTGGAAAAAGGAGGCCTGGAATCTTTATTTTGTATTTGGAGTTTTGGTGGGAGGGATGATTGTAGGATTATTTTTCTCAAATCCTGAGGCTGTTGTGGTGGCTGAAAGTACTCAGAAAGATTTAGAGGCATTGGGAATCACGCAATACTCTAACTTACTTCCTTCCGAAATCTTTAATTGGCAAAACGTATTTACCCTGAAAGGACTCGTTTTTTTTGTGTTTGGAGGTTTTATGGTGGGCTTTGGGACAAGATATGCGGGAGGCTGTACATCAGGACATGCCATCATGGGGATTAGTAACTTACAGTGGCCATCAGTGGTGGCTACCATCTTTTTTATGTTGGGTGGATTTGCAATGACGCATTTGTTTTTGCCAACACTTATGAAAATTGCAGGATTCTAAAATTTAAGACAATGATGAAAGAAGATTTATTGGAAAAACCGATCGAATGTGAAGCGCCAAACCTTCAGAAGAAAAGAGAAACTGGTATTGGGTTGCTGAAGTATATGGTTGTTGGAGTTTTCTTTGGTATAATTATGGTCAAATCAGAAGTGATCTCATGGTTTAGAATCCAAGAAATGTTTCGCTTGCAATCTTTTCATATGTATGGAGTAATAGGCTCTGCGGTATTTGTGGGAATGATTTCTATATTTCTGATCAAGAAGTTTAACATCAAAACACTTTCGGGAGAGAAAGTGGTAATACAAGACAAGGAATTTAGAAAAGGTCAAATCATAGGAGGCTTTATCTTTGGATTAGGCTGGGCAATTACCGGTGCATGTCCGGGTCCCTTATTTGCCCAAATTGGAACAGGATTTACCATAGTTGTCGTTACTTTGATCAGTGCTTTGGTAGGGACTTGGGTATATGGAAAATTGGCTGATAAGCTGCCGAACTAATAGAGGAAGTGGTCTAAAGAAAAGGTGAATGTGTATTAACTCATTCGCCTTTTTTTGTTTTGATTCTTTCTAGCGGTGATTATGTGTTAGAAAAGGAAAAGCTTTGACAATAGTTTTAAAGGAGACAAAAATAGGTGATTTTTAGATGGGACCGTATTTATCGAAACGGTTAACCAGCCACTTGGGGATTCCGGTAAAGCTTTGAATCCATTTGAAAGGGTGGACCAGATGAAAATATTTCTTGGTTAGATCAAGAAATATCTGGATACTTTGGATTTGTTCCATCCCGATTACAGTCAAGGTGGGCAGATTTCGTAACAAGTACTGATTGGCTGGATATACTGGTTTTAAAGAAGTTAAATGACTAAGCTTCTCAGTATCCTAATAAAGGGTTGTTGAAAAAATACCGTAGATATGGTATTTTTTTTAATATGTTGAAGACGTAGTTTTAAAGGACGTTAATTTTAATAAACACTTGATTAGATGATATTCTTTTATCTTAGTAACTGTTTTGACAAGAATGGGGTACATGAGGTACATAAACTAGGCTGTGCCGAAATTCATGGAATGGATGATGCGAGTTATTTAGGTCCGTTCAATAATGGAGCTGAAGCTTTACGGAAGGCCAGGTTGAACTATGAAAACGTAAGTTTATGTGTACATTGCTGCCCAAAAAAAGTGAATGATGTTTTAGAGAAGCAAGTCGAGCCAAAGTAAGAGATGTTTATGGATTCGCTTCAAAAAACCTTAGTTTTCTATAACGTACAGGAAAGGATACACTGATAGGGTATACCTCATCCATCAATAGGCTTTTTATTTTCCAATCAGAAAAGCCCCCACCAACTTCGTAAGGGATATATTGAACACCATCTAGACAATTGATGAAATTCAAATTATCTACCATGCCTACTGAGGTTGCTTTTAATAGGGATTCTTTTCTTGTCCAAAGTTTGAAAAACTCATGTCTTGGAGAGTATGCATTTTCAATAAAATGAGCCTCTGGTTTTGTGAAACAATTATTGATAAGGGAAAGAAAATCAAATTTACTGTCCACGTACTCAATATCTACTCCTAATTCATCACTGCAAAACCCAAAAATTACCCAGTCCTTAGAATGAGAAATGTTGAAATTGAAATTTCTATAACCTTTAATGGCAGGTTTTTTATTCATACCTTCTACGAACTCAACTTCTTCTGGCTTGCATTTTAGGTATTTAGACAATAGTGTCTTAAGGAATCCTTTTCCAATGGCATACCTTAACCGGTCACTTTCCTTTTGGTACCGGTTCATCGTATTAAACTCTTGTGGAGTAAGAAGCTGTAAAATTTTTTCAATTTTATCTTTCAATTTCTGTACTGGAACTCTCCACAGATCGACATTTTCATCGATTTTAAAGTCAGATTTTACGGTCCAATTGGGAAGCAAAACTGTGCTGCAATGAATCTTGCTAATAAATAGTTGGCTATCCATCATTTGACACATTTTGTCGATAATTGACTGATTTTATTTTGAATTCGAGAAAAACTGATCGAGTTCAAATTTCTTATTACATTTCTCAATTCTATTTATTTAAACGACCAAATTTACAAGGAGTATTATCTGTTTCTTTATTTTGATATTAAATGTTCTTCAAAAATAAATTTATGTATTTTGATAATTTCACAGGTTGGTCACTTGTCACACTCAAAAACTGACCGAAAGTTTGATATAAAAGTCTTCATGTTATCGGGTTGAAAATTTAAGATGGATTATTGTGTGTGACTAAGTTTTTCTTACCTTTCAATTATACATACTATAGTAAAGCTAATCAAATTTTGAATCAATAAAAATGTATTTCGTACTAAAAAAAACGAATTAAGTATTTTAGTGTTCGAAAGGTTTAAAAATGGAAATAATCATGGGTAAAAAGTCCTAACTAATATAATTTAATTGTGTTTTTTGTATTAAAAATAATACTAATAGTTGATTTGGAGTAAGGGAGGTATTGTTGGATAATCTTAAATTTTCCAACAATACCTATCACTGGATTAATTTTCATCCAATAACTTTTGCAGTTTCTTGGCAAACGGTGCTCCAAAGGGAGGATCAAACATACTATTATGATCTCCCTCAATGTCTATTACATTAACTTTCTTCACATAAGGAGACCATCCATAAGTTTTTTCATCTTTTACGGGCGCAATTTTTATAGCTGCTTTAAAAAGTGTCAGTTCAAGATCGATAGGGTACAGACTATAGTTTCTGAGCGAATCATTATTAATTTTTTTGATCATCTTAATGATGGCTGCCCTCTCCTTAGGCTGTTCATCTTCTTTTGACAACCCGATTTTTTGTAAGAAATTTTCTGTTTTTCTTTTAATAGCACGAGCTTTGGTCGTTCGGAAAGTGTTTGGAGCTTTAAAAAGTAACTGAAGATCCACTTTTCTCTGTTCTAATTCCTCACCAAATGAGTCAATAATATTTTTCCTATTATTGGACTTAAGGTCTTCTGGCTCAACACTTGTGTCAAATATAATGAGCTTATTAACCTTTTTGCCCATTTTTATTAATTGAGCAGCCATCTCGAATGCTACATAGCCCCCGAAAGAATATCCACCTATGTTATAGGGGCCTTGAGGATTATGTGCAATAATTTCATGGACATAGTATTTGGCAATGCTTTCTATTCCATGATTTGGCTTGTCAATTCCGTTTAACCCTTTTGCTTGTAGTCCATACAAAGGTTGGTCTTCATCTACAAAGTCAATAAGTTTAAAATAGTTTGTTATGTTGGCAGCTACACCATGAATTAAATATACTGGAGGTTTCCTTCCAGAAGATTTGATGGGGATTAGAGAAGTCCATTCTTTTTCCTGAGCAATTGCTTCGGACTCATCATCTAGTAATTTTGAAAACGTCCTGATGGTGGAATGCTTAAAAAGGGAGGTAAGTGGCAGGTTTTTTCCTGTTGCTTTATCAATTTGACTCATCACTTCCACAGCTAAAATAGAGTGACCACCAAGTTCAAAAAAATCATCGTCCAGATTAATATAGGGCAAGCCAAGACTTTTTAACCATATGTCACTGACTAGTTTTTCGTTTTCCGTTCGGGCTTGCTTATCCGTTACTGAGGCTGAATCGACAGATTTTGACGGGACTGGTAGTGCTTTATAGTCTATTTTTCCATTTGGTGTTAAAGGAAAGTGTGATAAGCTCACCCATTCTGTAGGAATCATGTATTCTGGCAAGAATTTTTTCAAATCATCCTTTATTTGGATATGCTGAGCTTTGTCCAATTCACTTTCAGAAGATTCATTTAACGGTTTTTTGTTTTTTAAGATGACATATGCTATCATTTTCTTAGCACCGTTTGAAAGGTTGTCAACGATGACCGATGCAGCGTCTATATAATCCAAATTCGCAATCTGTTGCTCAACTTCACCAATTTCAATTCTATGGCCCCTAATTTTCACCTGACTGTCCTCTCTTCCCAGGCAAATTATTTCTCCATTAGACAAAAACTTCCCGAGGTCCCCACTTTTATAAAGAACATCAACACTATTGCTGAGTGGGTTGTTGATAAACCTTTCCCTATTCAAATCAGGTCTGTTCCAATAGCCAAGAGATACACCGTCGCCACCAATATAAATTTCTCCAATTGCTCCTGGAGATACCGGTCTAAGGTCTTGATCTAAAATGTAGATTTGTGTATTGGCAATTGGACGGCCAATAGAAGTATAGTTTTCTAAACTCGTGATTCTATTAATGGTAGAAAAAATTGTTGTCTCAGTTGGTCCATAAGCATTCCATATTTCCTTGGTTACCTTTAAAAGTTTCTCCACCAAAGAACTTTGAAAGGGCTCTCCGCCTGATGTAATCTTGATTGGAAGGGGCTGATCCCAACCTACCTGAATAAGCATCCTATATGTTGCTGGAGTAGAGAACATCATGGTGATGTTTTTTTCCTTGAGGGTTTTTAATAGTAGTCTTCCGTCTTTTATTGTTATACTATCAGCCATTATCAAAGTGGCGCCATTTATGAGAGGAGAGAAAATTTCTGCTCCGGCCACATCGAATGAAATAGTTGTAATGGCTAGTATTCTTTCTGATTCATTTACTCCAGGCTTGTCTTTAGTACTTAGTAAAAAGTTTGTTAGGTTTTGATGACTTACCTGAACCCCTTTTGGTTTTCCTGTTGATCCAGACGTATAAAGTATATATACAGGATCAGCTGGGTCTATTTGGGTTTCTATAGGTTTTTTTGATAGGTCTTTACTCTTGATATAGAAATCTTCAATACAAATTTTTTCAATATTTGTATTTAGTTTGTTTCCTAATTCTGAAGTGGTGATGAGTGCTGATGCTTGTGCATCGCTCATCATATGGGTAACTCTTTCTTCAGGTAATTCTGGGTCAATAGGAATATAAATGGCTCCACATTTTGAGATACCCAATAAACCTAATACCATGTCTATTGACCGAGGTAGAAATAGGCCTATCCTGTCACCTTTTCTTATGTTTGATTCAGTTAAATAGTGGGCAAGTTTGTTTGACTGTTCTTCTAATTCTTTATAGGAAATTTTTTGACTTTGAAATTCAACAGCCGTTTTGTCAGCATGCTTTAAAGCCATTTCACTAAAGAAACTTAAAAAAGAGCGATCTTTTGGGTAATCAGTGGAGGTGTTATTCCATACTTGGAGCTGATCTAAAATTTGAGTATAATCGAAAATAGTATAATCACTAATTTTTTGGGAAGGATTTTGAATGATGCCATCCAGAAGCCTATTGAATTCATCCATCATATTTTGGATGGACTCTTCTTTAAATAAGGAAGTGTTATAGGTCCATTCAAACTGAAAGGAATCTTTGCTATTAGTTAAATTTAAAGCAAGCTCAAAATTGTCATATTCCCTGGGGTTACTGATTAGGGAGTAGTCAATGTCATAGAATTTCACATTTGCATCCATTCCCACATCCAGGTTGAAAATCACTGGGACCAAAGGCGTTTTGGAAAGGTCCCTTTTTATGTTCAATTTGGCCAGCAGTTTACTGAAAGTGAAAAGCTGATGGTCATAGCAGTCAAGTATTTCCCCGTTCCTGTTTTTCAAATAGTCCAAAAAGGGTAGGTCTTTTTGAACAGTTGATTTTAATGGAAGTAGGTTGACGCAATGTCCCACAAGGTTGAAAAAGCCAGTGGCCGATTGCCCAGCAGCAGGGACTCCCAAGATAATATCTTGTTGCTTGGTTTTTTTTGCTAAAAATACCTCAAAAGCTGCAATCAATGTGTTGACTAGAGAGGTGTTAGTCGATTGACCAATTGATTTGAGCTGTTCAATTTTTGTTTTGCTGACTTGAAAGTCCAGCCTTTTACTTTTATAGATTTTGTTTTCAGGTCTTTGGAAATCTGTAGGTAAAGTGAACTCATTTTTCTGTTCCCCAAAAAGTTCTAGCCAAAAGTTCTCAGTTTTTTTGAAATCTGGTTGGTTTTCTATCGTCTCTATTTCTCTGGAATATTCACTAAACAGATCAGCGGATAATAAGTTTGGCGTACCATTTAATACCTTTGCTGAATAGATCTTACTAAGGTCTTCTAAAATAACTCCTAAAGACCATCCATCACCAATGATATGATGAATGGTTAGTGTGAAATGATATATTTCATTAGACAGCTTAAAAAGAGCAGTCCTTAAAAGAGGTCCGTTTTCAAGATCAAAGGGAGTAGAGGCATCTTTTTGCTTGAATTCCGAGATAAATTTCTTTTGATTATTGTCGCTTTTTTCTGTTAAATCTATGTCAATGTGATCTGGAATCAAACGCTCATGAATACACATAGTTTTGCCATCAGTGCTAAAAGTTGACCTTAGTGCTTCATGCCTATTTACAATTTCCAAAATGGATGATTTGAAAATTTTGGTATCTAAATTTCCATTGAGTACCAATGAAATAGATTCATTATAAGCCATGTTGGCAACTTCTCCCCCCAATTTGCAGGCCATCCAAATTTCTTTTTGCGGATCAATTGATGGAATAGCTTTTATAAGAGGACTGTTCTCGAAAGGATCGAAGTCAATTTCTTTAAATTCAAATGATGGGTTCATGCTTTTCTAGTTTAAACAGTTTTTAGGTCAAGTTGAAGGTACTTTCCTGGTCGGTCAGGGTCTTGGATGAACCAAGCTGGTTTTCCGTCTAATGTTTTGCCTAACCGTGCTCCTTCAACAGGTGGCTGGTTGTTTTCCATGTGGTTTACAGTAGTCTCACCTAGCCTTTTTGAAAGTTTTGGTAAAAGGTCATCCCAAAATTCAGCAGTAGCCATTTCTGTGAATCCAGCCTTTACTACCTCAATAATTTTTGAAATATCAGCATCTTGGTATGCTGCAGTGGCAAAGCAAGGGAAACCATCATAGATATGAAGTCCTTTTTCTCTAAATGTGGCAAAGAGAAGCTCTGTAAAAGGAATGTCCAGTTTAAATTTGATTTTCCATAAGGAACCGAAGTTGGCTATGTAAGCCGGGATTTCATATTTTTCAAAGAAAGCATTTAGTGAATCTGCCAGGCGTTGAATTTTATTGTCCAGTTCAATTTGTAGTTGTCCTTTGTCATTCTTAATAAACTCTAAAGAAGCTTTTGCAGTGGCTAGGGCAAGTGGATGTCTTACAAATGTTCCTGCAAAATATGTCACGCCGATTTCTGGGACAGAATTGTCTCCGTATTGCCAAAAACCTCCGTCTAATGCATCCATAAATCTGGAGCTTCCGGCAATCACTCCTATGGGAAGACCTCCCCCCACTACTTTACCGTAAGTGGCTATGTCTGCTTTGATGTCAAAAATTCCTTGGGCTCCTTTTGGGTGCATTCTGAAGCCGGTTATTACTTCATCGAATATTAAGGCAGAACCCGATGAAGCAGTTATTTTTCTTAGCTGCTTTAAAAATTCTACAGGGCGGAACTCAGGCCTTCGACTTTGAACTGGTTCTACTAAGACTGCTGCAATTTCATCTTTTCTTTCTTCAATAATCTTTAAGGTTTCGTCTGTCCCGTAGTCAAGGACAAGAATGTTCCCAACTGATTCAGGCATTATACCTGCCGCGGCTGGGAATGATTTTAGGCTTTTTGTTCCCCTAACTATCACTTCATCAAAGGTGCCATGGTAAGAGCCATTGAAGGCTACGACTAATGATCTTTGTGTAACAGTTCTTGCTACTCTGAGTGCGCCCATTACTGCTTCGGAACCTGTATTGCAAAGCGCTGATCGTTCATGTTCGGTAATTTCACAGACTAGCTTACATACCTCTCCGGAAAGTTCGTGCTGCGGTCCGATTTCATAGCCTTTATCCATTTGCTCTTTGATCGCTTGATTGATGAAATCGGGACCGTGTCCAAATAAGACAGAGCCAAATCCATTGAGAATATCCAAATATTCGTTACCGTCAATATCCCATAATCTTGAACCTTTTGACTTGTTAACAACGAGTGAGTAAACCAATTCTTTTATGGCAGGGTTAAAGCCACTTACTACTCTTGGGTCTGCCATATGAGCCCTATTCTTTTGGGTATAGGTTTTACTGGAAGCGGTTTTTAAAGTGTACTTTTGTATAAATGCAGCTATAAAAGCATTGGGTTTATCGCCAATTTTTTGACCTTTTTTCTCAATTCTTGCTGTAGCTCCAAATGGCTTTTTTAAGTTCTCTTGATCTTCTTTTGTCAGTCCGATTGTGTCAGAACCATTTTTCTTTGGAGGCAAATGAATTCCATTTGTCTGTGGGGAATTAAATGTGGCTTGAGCGATAGGTTTGATTTCGTGGTGTGGGACAGAAGGTTGTCCCTGTAATAGGGCGATTTGCTTGGAAAGTAATTCTAACTGCTGTCCTATTAGGCCAATTGCAGATTGACTGTTGCCGTTTTGATTAAATGCCGGCACAGCTCCATTTTGTTGTTGGGGTTGGATATGTTGATGATTTATTGATTCCTCAGAAGGATTTTGGGGGCTTTGGGAAGGAGTAGTATGGCCATTAGTTGCTGGTTGGTACTTATCGGCAGGGAGTTCTTGGTCCAAGTAATTGGTTAATGACTCCAAAGTATTGAACTCAGTATTAAGCTGACGGAACGAAAGTGGTATGCCAAATTCTTTCTTTAAGGTAAATGAAAGTTGAGTTAGTAAAAGGGAGTCTAATCCTAATTCTAAAAATGAACTGCTTGAAGGTTGTCCTTTAATGGGCATTCCAGAAGCATCTTCCAATACGTCTTGGAGCTTTGATAAAATAGTTTCTTTTCTCATGGCATTTAGAGGAGTGTTATTGTGATTTGAACTAGTGCTTGATGGTTTTTTAGTTGTATTTAATGGAGCTGTTTCTGCTTTTGGATCAATCCAGCATCGTCTTTTATCGAAGGCATAGGTAGGTACTTCTATTAAAGCCCTTCTTTGCCCAGAATAAAATTGCTCCCAATTGATGTTTATTCCGTTGGAAGCAAGTTGTCCCATCGAATCTAATATTTCTTTATATTCATTTTCCCCCGATTGTCTTTCTAAGCTATTGACAGTTATAGCCTCTTTGGCAGTAGGGTGCTGTTTTAGTAAGCTTGATAACCCTTTACCTGGACCGACTTCAAGAAACACACTCTGAGGATCAAAATCCAAAAGGTGCTCAATCGCAGGAGAAAACAAAACCGTATTTCTTAAGTGATCTGTCCAATATTGTGGGGAACAGGCCTCTTCTTCTTTAAGCAATTTTCCTGTTACTGTAGATATGACAGGTATATTCGGTGCAGATAGTTTTATCTGACTAACTTGTGTATGAAAAGCCTGCAAAATAGGATCCATCATGGTTGAGTGGAACGCATGGCTGGTAAAGAGTTTCTTGAAAAGGATGTTTTTGCTTTCCAACTCCTTGCTGAACTTTTCTATTTGCTTTGATTCTCCAGCGATTACACAGAGATTTGGGGAGTTTAGTGCCGCAAGTGAGAGCTCTTTGGGTAAGATTGGTTTTATCTTTTCAAAAGAGGATCGGACAGAAAGCATGTCACCACCAGGGAGGTTTGCTACCAATTGACCTCTAACTGTTACCAGTTTTAAAGCATCTTCTAAAGAAATAATACCTGCGAGGTGAGCAGCAACGAATTCACCGATACTGTGACCGCATAAATGGGTTGGAGTTACCCCCCATGACATCCATTGCTTAGCCAGAGCATATTCAATGATGAAAATGGCTGGTTGCGTATATTTTGTGTTTTTAAGCAGGGCCGAAGCATCCTCATTTTCTTCATTTGGATAGATGATATCCATAATGGGTCGATCCAAAAGCAGATCAACTATAGATGAGCAATGGTCTATGGCTTCTCGGAAAACAGTAGCGGATTCATACAGATCTCTTCCCATATTTAGGTACTGAGCACCTTGACCTGGAAAAAGAAATACCAAGGTTTCTGGTAAAGTGTTGAGAGCGGTCTTTGGTATTTTCTCTATACTTTCAGCACAAAGTTTGGCCAGCAGGTCGTCTTTATCTTTGAAAACTAGGTGACTTTTACTTTGGAAATTATGTGATTTAGTATTGATGGAGTAGGTTAAATCATCAAGGTTTAAATGCTTTTTGTTTTTAACAAAGTCCTCTAGTTTAGACCAATATAAGTCCAGACTCTTTTCGGACTTAGCTGAAATATTGATCAAATGAAATGGTGCTGTTGAACTATCTGATTCTTGGACTGGATTGCTATATTCTTCTAAAATGACATGAACATTTGTTCCCCCAATCCCAAAAGAGCTTACACCGGCTCTTAGAGGAAGGTCTGACACCCAATCGACAGTTTTATTGTGAATATAAAAGGGACTTTTGTCAATATCAATTGCTGGGTTTAATTTGGAGAATCCCAAAGACGCGGGAAGTTTTTTGTTATGGAGGGACAGTACTGTTTTAATAAGCCCCGTGATCCCCGCTGCAGCAGTAAGGTGACCTAAATTGCTTTTGATGGATCCAAGGCCGCAGAAGTTTGTTTTTTCAGTATTACCAAAAGCCTTTTTGAGTCCTTCGATTTCGATAGGGTCTCCTAGTGGAGTGGCTGTTCCGTGAGTTTCTACATAACTGATTGTATCTGGACTGATATTCCCATCTTTCAATGCTGCGACAATTACGTCTGATTGGCCTTGTGCACTTGGAGCGGAGAAACTTCCTTTTTGATTTCCATCGTTATTGATTCCAATTCCTTTAATGGTAGCGTAGATCTTATCTCCATCTTGAATTGCTTGGTCTAAGTCTTTGAGCATAATAGCACCAGCACCATCACTAAACATAGTACCACTGGCATTTTCATCAAAAGGCCTGCAATGTCCGTCTTTGCTGAAAATAGCCCCTTCTTGATACAATTGCCCACTTTTTATTGGAGAAGTGATGGTACTTCCTCCGGCTATGGCCATATGGCATTGCCCTGATCGGATACTTTGTACGGCCTGGGCTACCGCAAGCAGGGAAGTAGAACAAGCTGAATAGACACTTATAGCTGGTCCGGTAAGGTCGAATTGATAGGCGGTTCTGGTAGAGATATAGTCTTTCTCGTTTAATGTCATCAGCTGTAATGCACCGTATCTCTCTACTATTTCAGGGTTGCCGAGTAGGTTCTTTTGAAAATAAGTGTTGTTATTTGTTCCGGCAAAAACTCCTATTTTTTGACCTTTTTGATTGGCTTGTGTTCTGGTTTTTTCCAAAAGCTCCCAAGTGATTTCCAAAAATAGGCGTTGCTGAGGGTCCATTAGGGCCGCTTGATTTGGGGTAAGCCCAAAAAAGGAAGGGTCAAACATGTTTACGTCTTCTATAATGCCCCTAGATGGAATGTAGTTTGGATCTGACTTTATCTCTTCAGGGATACTATCATCTAACTCCTCTTTACTAAAGTGAGATATCGTTTCTTTTTCAGAGACCAAATTTTGCCAAAAAGTATCAATATCATTTGCACCAGGGAAACGGCCGGATAAACCAACTACAGCAATGTCTTTTGTGTTGAGGCTGCTGGCTTTATAGATGTCTAACTCAGTTTCTTTACCAGAATTAGCAAAGTCAATGATTTGTTGTATAGTTGGGGATTGATAAATTTGTGTTACTGGTACGTTCAAGTCAAGATTTATTTTGATCTCACTCGATAGTTTTTGTGCCATCAATGAGTTTCCACCAAATTCAAAAAAGTTGTCTTTCAATCCTATGCGGTCAAAGTGAAGTATTTTCTGAAAAATCTCTGCCAGTTGTTTTTCCAATTTGGTTTTGGGACGAATTAATGGAGTATTATACTGTTGGCGACTGTTAATAGGATCTGGTAAGGATTTACGATCTATTTTTCCACTTGTTGTTTTAGGAAAAGCTTGAACTTTTAGATAGACAGAAGGAATCATATATTCAGGAAGCTCCTTCGCCAGATAAGCTGTGATTTCTTGCTGAGAAATTTTATTCGAAATGGAAGAATAATAAGCCGCGAGGTACTTTTGGCCATCATCATATGTTTTTGCCAACACAGCTACTTGGTAAATGTCCTCTAGTTTACTGATGACGGTTTCTATCTCACCGAGTTCTATTCTATGTCCTCGAATTTTTACTTGATCATCTTTTCTGCCTAAAAAAACAATTTCATCATTGGGGCCTATTTGGGCAATGTCTCCGGTTTTATAAATTCGTTTGGTTCCATGTCCCTCAATATTGATCGTCGTAAACTTTTCGTCTGTAAGATCAGGTCGGTTTAGATAGCCTTTTGCTAAGCATGTGCCTGATATACAAAGTTCTCCTTCCTCTCCATTGTTTACTGGTTTTTCTTGATCGTTTAAAACAAAAAGTTCTGTATTGTCTATTGGGAAACCAATGGAGGGTAAAATTGGCCAGTTTTGGCAATCAATAGCATCAAGTCGTAATTGACTGACAACATGAGCTTCGGTAGGGCCATATTGATTAAAAAGTATACTTTCAGGTAACTTACTGAATAATGACTTTACCTGATCAGTAATTTTTAGTTGCTCCCCAGCTGTGAAAACTTCCTTTAATGAGGAAGGAAAAAGGTTATTGGCTACAGCTGCATGTGCTAAGGACTGCATACTGACAAAGGGTAAGAAAAGTCGGTTAATACGATTTTTATCAATAAAATGAAGTAAGGCAAAAGGATCCTTGACCGTTTCTTCATCTATCAAATGTAAGGTTCCTCCGGTAATTAAAGTGCTGAAAATTTCCTGAAAGGAGACATCAAAAGTAAATTTCGAAAATTGAAGTGTTTGGGTTCTTGCTCCGGCAAAAGACTCTTTTTTTTGCCATAGTAGTAAATTAACTAAAGCTGAATGTGACATGGAGACACCTTTAGGTTCTCCTGTCGAACCAGAGGTGAAAAGTATATATGCTATATCGGAAGGTTCAACAGATACACATGGAGGAATTATAGGAAATGAAGCATCTACTACTTTTGGGTTTACCAAATTGATAGGGTTTACATCAGCTGTTTCTTTGAATAATTCTTCTTGATCGGCTAATAAAAGAGGAGCATTTATACTATTAATGATATACTTTATTCTTGAGACAGGAAATTCAGGAGCTATTGGTACATAGGAGGCCCCACATTTTATGATAGCTATGATTCCAATGATCATATCGATAGAGCGATGAATGCAAATAGGCACATTATCACCTTGCTTTACGCCTTGATGGATAAGGAAATGCGCCAATTGGTTGCTTTTATCCTCAAGTGTCTGATAAGAAATGGATTTATCATTGAAGGTTATCGCGGTCTCAAGAGGATTGTTTGTTATGCTATCCTTTAACAGGTCCAATAGGCTTATTTTACAGGGTTCCGAAATCGGTGTTAAGTTCATGGTCGTAAATATTTATAAAAGTTAGATTGACCAATAGAGATAAATAATCTTTAATGATAGCTCTATTTGATACTAAAGTAAATAAAAAATAAATAAATAAAAATGTATTACAAATAATAAAAAATGGTTTTGGTTTTTTAAAAGCGAATTGACTGTTTTGATATTTTAATGTAAATTATTAGATTTATTATTTATTTGATTTTTGTTCGTTATGTTTTTCTAATTATTGATGATTTTTTGCAAAATGTTTCCTAAGGTTTTGACGTTAGGAAAATTGAACATTGTATTGTGGTCACCATCAATATCTACAGGAATTATACTTTTTACGTACGGTTTCCAGCCATACGTATTTTTGTCCTTAATAGGACTGATCTTAATTCGTGCTCTAAAGAGGTAAATGTTCAAATCCAATGGTTTTATTTTATAGGCTTTTATTGAGTTTAGATTAACAGTTTTGACTTCATCGAATATTACTTTTCTAACATTGGTTGGTTCAATTACTTTGGGTAGAAGTTTTTTGAGCTTTCTTTCCAGAACTCTTTGCTTTGTTACCTTAAAAGTTTTTGGAGATTGAAACAGGAGCTTGATGTCAACTATTCGCTTATCCAATAGATTGGAAATATACTTTTTTGTTTTTCCCCAGTTGCCCCTGTAGTTTTTTTCTTGATACAAAACGTCCGTGTCAAAAAGAATAAGGTGTGAGACTTCTTTGTTCATATTTATAAGCTGCCTGGCCATTTCGTAAGCTACATAACCTCCGAAAGAATACCCTCCTAATAGGTAAGGGCCTTTTGGGTTGTGTTCCAATATTTCATTAATATAATGAGCTGCTATATTTTCAATTCCGAATATGGGTTTTTCTGCACCATCTAGCCCCTTTGCTTGAAGGCCAAATAGTGGTTGTTCAGGGCTTACGTGATCAACCAAATTAAAGTAGTTAGTGATATTAGCGTTGATTCCATGAATAAGGTAAAGTGGGGGGAGCGAGCCAGATGGTTTGATTGGAGTTAAGGATTTCCAAAACCTGTATTCTTGTTTACTTTTTTCATTGGAGTTTAAAAGCTCACAGAATTTCTCTAATGTTGGGTTTCTGAAAATAGTAGTTAAGGGGTAATAATGCTCTGTCATTTGATCAATTTTTGCCATCAGTTCAACAGCTAAAATGGAGTTTCCCCCAAGCTTAAAAAAATCATCGTTGGCTTTGATATGCTTGATTCCAAGAACTTGAGACCAAATTTCTCGAACAGCTTTTTCTTTGTCAGATAATAAGATGCTACCATCCGTTTTATCAGCTTCCCTTTGAAATGGATTTGGTAAGGCCTTAAAGTCAGTTTTTCCATTTTGAGTTAAAGGAATTTTTTTGATTTTGATCCAAAATTGAGGAACCATGTAATCAGGAAGCAGCTTTTCGAGTTTTGACTTCCAAATAGAAAGTTGATGATCCGATATTTCTTTGTCAAAATCCATAATAATATAAGCTACTAGAACTTTGATGCCAATAGAATTCGAAGGGGCAGTTATAACAGCAGATTTAATATTATTTAATCGAATGATTTGATTTTCTATTTCTTCTAACTCAATTCTATGTCCTCTAATTTTTACCTGTGAGTCCATTCTTCCCCCAAATAAAACTTCTCCATCTTCAGTCAATGAACCAAGGTCACCCGTCTTATAAATAATTTCATTACCAATAGAGAAAGGGCTTTGTATGAATTTTTCTTTATTCAGTTCATCTTTTTTCCAGTACCCTTTGGAGACACCTGCCCCTCCAATTACGATTTCACCTTTTTGTCCTGGGGGTAGTAAGTTCAAATTTTTATCAATAATGTAGATTGATGTGTTATGTATAGGCGAACCTATGGTTAATTTCTGGAGGTTTTGTGTGATTCTTTTTATTGAAGAGAAAATCGTAGTCTCCGTTGGGCCATATTCATTCCATAACCCATCAGAAAGATCCAGAAGCTGATTGGCCAAATCATTGGATAAAGCCTCTCCTCCAGTTATCAGTTTAATTGGTAGTTTTTTCTTCCAGCCTATGTTAATGAGCATTCTGTATGTTCCGGGCGTGGAATGAAGCATGGTGATTTTCTTTTCTTCAAGAAAGGAAAGCAGTAATCTTCCATCTTTTATGGTTTCTTGGTTTGCAATGATAAGTTCACTTCCATAACATAAAGGAAGTAAGATTTCCATAATAGAAACATCAAAAGAAAAAGAAGTTATGGCTAGTAGCCGATCATTAGGGTTTATGCCCGGAGTTTGGTGAGCTGAGTGGAGTAAATTCAATAGATTTCCATGTGTCAATAAAACCCCTTTAGGGAGACCTGTTGATCCTGAAGTGTAAATCATATATGCTTCATCAGACAAGCTTATTTCCAAAGAAGTTTGGGAAATTGAAGGGCTATTTTTATAAAGGCTTTCAATAAATAAACACTTCAACTCGATTTGTAAAGATGAATATAGGTTTTCTGTAGAGATCAATATTGATGCTTCAGAATCCTCAAGGATTAATGCTGTTCGTTCTATTGGGGTATGGGCATCAATTGGGACAAAAACTCCTCCCAATTTTAAGATAGCCAAAAGGCAAATAGGATATTCAATCGATCTTTCAAGATAAATACCGATTTTTTGACCTTTTTTTGCTCCATTCTTTGATAAGTTCAGTGCAAAAATATTGGAGAGTTCTTCTAGCTCCTGATAGGTAATAGTTCTGTCATTGTAGGTCAATGCAGCTTTGTCTGGGAAATTCTGTGAAGTATTGGCAAAAAAATCATAGACATTGTAAAAAGTAATGTCTATTTGATGGAGGTTCTTAGTGTAATATTTTTTTAAAACTTCCGAATTTTTTTTATGAAACTCATCTGGTAGATCTGAATAGCTCATTTCGTTAGGATAGGGTTAAATTAATAGGTTGACGCCTTTCCGTGCTGACTGAAGAATCTACGAAACCTAGAGCCTGAGTGGATTAACGATAGTTTTTTTCTAATCTAACAAATTGCTTTTCGGATTGTTTAAAATGTGTTTTATTTATTTTGTAAAGCATAAAATGGCCTGATGAACATTAGTGCAGTTATCAGGCCATCGGAGTATTATTAAGTTAGGTTTAAGATAAAAGCATATTCCATGGCCAATTCTTTCAAGGAATGGAATCTTCCAGAAGCTCCTCCATGACCTGCATCCATATTGGTGTAAAGCAACAATAGGTTATCATCGGTTTTTTCAGCCCTGAGCTTGGCCACCCATTTGGTGGGCTCCCAATATTGTACTTGACTATCGTGCAAGCCAGAAGTGACTAAGAGGTTGGGATAGGATTTTTTTTCAATATTATCATAAGGCGAATAGGACAGCATGTAATCATAGTAAGCTTTTTCTTTAGGGTTGCCCCATTCATCAAACTCACCCGTAGTCAAAGGGATGCTTTCATCCAACATGGTGGTGACCACATCTACAAAAGGAACAGCAGCAATGACACCTTTGTACAAGTCTGGTCTTAAGTTGATGATTACGCCCATTAATAATCCTCCTGCACTTCCGCCCATCGCAAAAAGTTTATTTGCAGAAGTATATTGATTAGAGATCAAATGTTCACTACAGCTTATAAAGTCAGTAAAAGTGTTCCTCTTTTTGAGCATTTTACCATCTTCGTACCAGTGCCTCCCCATTTCCTGACCTCCCCTAATGTGCGCGATGGCATACACAAAACCCCTGTCTAAAAGGCTAAGTCTGTTCGAATTGAACAGGGCGTCTGTACTATACCCATATGATCCATAGGCATATTGGAGAAGAGGATTACTTCCGTCCTTTTTAAAAAGGGATTTTTTATAAACCAATGATATAGGAATGGGCGTCTCATCATCAGCCGTTGACCAGATCCGTTCTGCTTGATATTCACTTGGATCATATCCTCCAAGCACTTCCTGTTGCTTGAGCAGCTTTTGTTCTTTACTGATCATGTCATAGTCAAAAGTGGAAGAAGGAGTGGTGAGCGAATTATATCCATACCTTAGAAGGTTTGATTCGAAGGATGGATTGAAGCTTATCCAGGCAGAATAAGTAGGCTCTTCAAAGTTAATATAATGACTGTTATTGCCGTTCCATGGATTGACCTGTATTCTGGATAAGCCATTGAAGCGTTCTTCAAGAACAAGAAAGTCTTTGAAAACTTCAAAGCTTTCTAATAAGACATCCTTCCTGTGAGGAATGACATCTATCCAATTCTCTTTACCGGTAGTTTTTACAGGGGTTTTGACCAACTTATAATTTGAAGCCTTATTGTGGTTTGTCCAGATAAGGAAGTGGTCCTCAAAATGTTCAACGCTATATTCTAGGTCTCGCTCTCTGGACTGGACAAGATGCGGTGTGTTGGAGGGAAAATCAGCTTCAACAAATCTTACTTCTGATGATACTGTACTTTCACTATTGATAAATAAATATTTTTTTGATTTTGACTTTGAAATATGACAATTAAATGTTTCATCTTTTTCCTCATAGATCAATTCATCTTCAATTGACTGTTGGCCTAAGGAGTGCTTATAGATTTGGAATGACCTCAATGTATTAGGGTCTTGTTTCGAGTAGAATAGCGTTTTGTTGTCATTGGCCCAAGTGATATTGCCTGTGATTTCAGGGATTTCGTCTTCTAGGATTTTACCAGTTTTCAAATTTTTGAACCTAATAGTATAGATTCTCCTTCCCACATTGTCCTGTGCAAATGCCAACAGGTTTTGATTGGTTGAAATAGCGAGAGAGCTAACATTGAAATACTCATGTCCTTTGGCCAGATCATTTACATCCAGTAAGACTTCCTCAGGGTTATCTAGAGAGTCTTTTTTACGGCAAAAAATAGGATATTCTCCGCCTTGAATATATTTAGAGAAATAAAAGTACCCATCTCTAAAATACGGAACACTCTGATCATCTTCTTTTATTCTGCCTTTCATTTCTTCGTAAAGCTCATTTTGGAGACCTTCAGTGTGTTGTAAAGAGGCTTTTAGGAAATCATTTTCATCGTTTAGATATTGGATGACCTCAGGATTATTTCGATCATTCATCCAATAGTATGGATCATTTCTTTCGTGTCCGTGAAAGGTCAGTTTCTTATTTTTAATGCTTGCCTTTGGAGAAGGTTTACTATTCATACGTATGCTACTTTTGTGCTAAATATTTTGCTTGCAAATTTACTATAGACCTTGATGGAAGCCTATTTAAAGTTCAATCAAATGTTAAATCATGCAGGAAATAATGGGTGCTTTTTGTAGCTGAAATAAAGTTCTGGTTTTATGATTTTTTTAAACATATAGGTTATATTGAGTGAGGTTTTTAAAATTTAATTTTATGGGATTTATACAAGAATTTAAAAAGTTTGCGCTCAAAGGTAATGTTGTCGACTTGGCAGTTGCCGTGATCATTGGAGGAGCTTTTGGTAAAATTGTTTCATCGCTGGTGAATGATGTCATCATGCCACCAATAGGCTTGGCTTTGGGCGGTGTCAATTTCAAAGACCTTATGGTTGTACTTAAAGAGCCTTCTGTCAGTCCGGATGGAGTTGGGTTGGCGGCAGTGGCCATTAAGTATGGTAACTTTCTCCAAACAGTAATAGATTTTGTGATCATTGCTTTTGTGATTTTTATGGCTATCAAAGCGATGAATAGCATGCAGAAGAAAGAAGAAGCAAAACCAACCCCACCTCCAGCGCCTAGTAAAGAAGAGGTATTGTTAACTGAGATTCGAGATATTTTGAAGGCTAAATAAAATGTTAAAAGGCAGGTAATCCCTGCCTTTTATTTATTGAATTGATACCTAAGCTGAAAAGTTAGTTCGGTGATCCTGTGACCTTCTATTTCTTGCAGTCCCGATCCAATTACATTCCTGTCGGTATAAGTGGTTCTGCTCCATCGAGTCCAAAAAGTCAATTTTCGATTCATTTTATATTGTGCGAGGAGATAGTACCTCATGCCTTGACCATAATAGCTAGGAATGGAAAAAGCCCAAAGTACATTTTTTTCAAAAACATACTGTCTGTTTTCATAGTCATCTGTATCAAAAAGTGCCACTCTTCCACTGAAGTTCCATTGTTTTAGGCTTGCGCTAACATCTTGTACAATAGTATATCCTTTAGTAAGTTGATGATTAAATTCGAATGAGCTCATTTGAACTCTTGACCTGATAGCTAATACTTTACTTACTTGATAGTCGAGGTTAATTAGGTAATTTCTTCTTTTTCCAGTTGATAGTTGGTAAATAGGATAGTCATTATCGGTGGAAGTAATATTTCTGTCTTTTACTTCTTCTCGAACTTGAAAGTAAATGCTGATTGCTTTTTTAGGAGAATAGGTTAACCGTTGGAGCCATTCATGACCTGAAGATGGAGCATATGATCGATATCTGAGCCAAGGGAACTCAAATTGATCAAAGTAAGCGCTCCACTTCCATTGCTTATTAGGGTGGAAACTCGTTCCAAGATAGATGCCTTTTTCATTGATAGGACGGGAGCTCTCTCCAAAAGCATTACCGTAGAAGCTATGAAAATTCCTGTCATAATTTCTGATATGCAACACTAAATCCCAATGTGGACTCAGACTACTCATTAATCCCGCCACCACCGCTTTTCCTCCGCTCTTGGAAACAGCCCCTTCTCCAAATAGGAAATGGTTTTGAAAATTATAAGACCAGTAAACACTATGTGTATGGTTGTTTTGGCCTCTAAACTCAAACTGGTTATAGGCTTGGTCTTCTCTGATATAGGGGAATTGGAATTTAGTTACCAAACTATTGATGCCAAGTTGAAAATTTCGGTCCGAAGATGAGTAATTAACATTTAACCCGAAGTTTTTTTCAGCGGTATTGGCTTTTCTTTCAATCTCTGTAGCAGTTCTATGGTAACCGCTCTCAGGTAGTGAACTAATAATAGGTTCATCAAGCGAAATATTAGCATCACGCGATACATCTGAAATCATGATGGAAGCCTCTATTTTCCCTTTTTGGTAGGTGGAGGCAATTCCTCTAAAAAAACCAAACTCCATGGAAGAAGTGTAAGGGCGAATGCCTGTGGAACTTCTTCTTGTAGTAGTGATGGTTTCGGCTCCCTTACCGATTGAAAATCCAGCTCCAAATACTAGCCCCTGTCCATATTGTGCCTGATAATCTCCTAAGGTTATAATTTGAAAATTCCCTTGATTGTAAAGAGCCAAATGATAACTGAAAAAATTGAAGCCATAAGTCCTTGATTTGGGATTCCATGTGAAGGACTCACCATCATCTTTATCCAAGGTTATTCCAATACTAAAGTCCTGAGCATGCTGACTTCTTAATCTTAAATAATGCGCTCCCGGTGAGCCAATGTATCTACTTGTTAAGGAACCGTTACTCAAGGTGTCTGGTGGTGTAAATCCTTTTCTAGTTTCAAGAAATCTTCTGTAGCGATAAATAATATAAGCTGTTTCTTCCTGAGTGATTCTTTGAAAAAGGTTTTTGGATGAGGTATGTTTTTGAGCACTGATGGACACAAATGGTAGAAGTTTTTTGACAGTGACCAAATCAAATTCTGGAATGGCCTGTAATTCATAAATGGATAGGAATTTGCCAAAACTTTCCCTGTAATCCATAAAGTTATTGAGCTGAAGTGGGGAAAGGATATAGAGGGATTGCAAATCATCCAATGTACATTTATTAAGGTCAATGGGATTGAGGAAACGTTGGAGCAAGTTTTCATAAAGCTGTTCATAATCCAAATCCTCATCTTGGGTGGCGAAGAGTTCTTCGGCAAAACCTTCAACGTCAAAGTTTGATTGGATTTGGGCTTTGGATTGAGATTGAATAGCCAAAGACCAAATAGCCAAAAAAATAAATCTGAATGGTGCTTTCATGGTGTGCCAAAACTATAGTTCATGGAAAAATGATGCGTAAGTCCAAGTTGACTGTTTTGAGCGACAGCATAATCAAGACTTATATTTTTGGGATGGAAACCAATTCCGAAATGAAGATTGGAAGGATTTGTACGAATTCCACACCTGGCCCAAAATCGGTTGGTAAAATTGTATTCCAAACCAATTTTCATCAGTGGATCAAGTAGGATGTCTTTTTCAGCTTCGACGTTTACCAATAGCTTTTCAATTGGCCGATAAGATATTCCCGATTTGACGATGGTGGGAAGATAGTCCTCAGTGTTGTTACTTATTTTGGACCTTGTAAAATTGTAAATATGGGCTCCCCAAAATACTTTTGGCCCAAGTTCTACTAGTCCTCCCAGTTCAAAAACCGGACTGGCTGAACGACCATAACCTTCAATATTGGTTTGAAAATAGGATGCTTTTATCCCAAAACTGCCAATCCCAAACTTATTGGAAAAGCCAGCACCAATAATCTGTTGGTTAAACAATTGACCACCGTAATGTGATAGACTGATGCCTATATTTCCTATTGGGGTGTTTAAGACCCCTCCAGCAGCAAGTGTGGTCAGTTCGTTTAGCCCAAGTCTGTGATCATAAGAACAAAAAACAGAGGATTCCTGAAACATACCCAAAGCACCAATGTTATTAAAAACACTCCATGCATCATCGAGAGTAGAATTGGCATTGGCTAAGCCAACACTCCGTGCACCTTTGGGAGATGTTTCTGAACCATTTTGACCAAAAGCAGCTAGGCTTGTTAAAAACACAGCCCAGAAAAATGGACCAAACAATTTATTCATACCGTTAAAAAATTATTGTAAAAAATGTAAAGCATTAATTTACAATAAAATATGTACAAAGTAAAGTTCGTGCGGTATTCGGTTTGTTATAAAGGAGCTTTGAAGTTTATAAAGAAGCTGCCTACATTTTGGCTATTGATAGAGTATTCAAACCTGAATACCTGATCATAAAAAGTAACCAAGTCTATTCCTAGACCATAACCATATAAGTAGGTATTGGTTAAGGCTGCATTTTCAGGGATATGGTTTCGATCATTAACATAACCATGGTCAAAATTGGCGCTTAGATAGGCGCGAATGGGGAAAATGGAGAATTCTTCGATAGGAATAAGATTTGAAATGTCATAGGCTACATCCAGAAATTTGTACCTAAAACTGTTTTTGTTGATTAATGTCTGTTGTCCTTCGATTACATTAATTTCATATCCTCTTATAAAGTCAGGTGCGTAGCCTATTCCTCTTACCAAAGTATAAGGCTGAGTGGGCCCCAAGTAAGTTGAAGCGGAAAGCCCTGTAACGAAATGTGTGGTTTCACTGAATTTGAAATAGCGATTTGCAGTGAGGGATAGTTCGGTTTCGTTGACATCATCATTGGTGAAAAGCCCATACCGGGTAAGACCAATATTTAGCAACTCCCCGTCTGTGGCATAAGCTACATTGTCCCGCCTGTCATGCTTGAAATTATAAGAGGCATAGAAAAATTTTTGTTTAGTGCCATCATTCAAGAAATAGTTTGGGTTTTGCACTAAAACATCCTCATGGATTTTGGAGCTACTATATCCAATGTTCAAGTAATGAAAATTATAAAAGCTACCCCTGTAAGTGTATTGGAGACTGGCGCTTATTTTTTTTCTGAGTATATCTTCGTTGTCATTCGTGTAAAAAACCTGCTTATTATAGGCTGATTTAACAGCGATTGTTTTGTTAGTGTTGTAATTGAACCTGGCAGCAAGTCCATGGACTTGATCTCTGTCAATATAGGGTATGCTGTAGATAATGTCAAAAGCTTGGGTGAAGCCCAACTGCCCCAAAACCCTTAATTTTTCATTTCGGCCACCTACATTATTATGATTAAGTTTTAGGCCATAGTTGACCCTTGAAAAGTCCCTATTTTGATTGATCCACCATTCTGAAAAGTTACGGTCAGCAAGGTCAAAGATAATACTTGGCAAAATGTACCACCTTTCTTTAACAGAAATCAACAGCTCTACTTCTTCCTCTTCCACAAATAGAGGTGTGATCTCCACTGAAGTAAAGAGTTGGAGGTTGTATATTTTTTTCTGATCAGCAGAAACAATTCCTACAAAATCTTCCCAATCATAAGTCACTCCAGGAGCTACATCCATTTCCCGCATAATGATGTTTTTCTGGGTCTTTTCGTTTCCAATAATAAAAATATTGTTAATAGTTACCTTTTCAGGGAATTGATTTGGAGCAGGGATGTGGGTAATAGAATCAGATGTTTGTGCACAAACAAGGTGATTGGTCATCAGTACAGCCCATACAAAAAATAGCCAATAAGCATTCTTTGATTTTAGAGAGGACAGTATCGAAGGGTAATTTCGTTTCACTTAAGGGAACTTTGTTTTATGATTGTGTATTTTAGTGTCAAATCAGGTTTAAGTTGAAATCACTTTTAAGAAAAATAGCCATATTTCCAGTGTTGTTTTATCAATACTTAATCTCTCCACTCTTTCCAAGTGCATGTAGGTATACTCCCACATGCAGTCAATATATGAAAGAGGCCATTATGAAACATGGTGTTTTCAAAGGAGGATGGCTGGGAATTAAGCGGATAGCCCGTTGTCATCCATGGGGAGGGCATGGGCATGATCCTGTACCTTAATTTTTTGGAGTAGGAGAACCTACTTTTAATGCCCTAATCACCAAGATTATACCACCTACAACCAGAGGGATACTTAAAGTTTGTCCCATGTTTAAGGTGAGGTTATCCTCAAAGTCCACCTGATTTTCTTTGAAAAACTCCCAAACAAAGCGCATTCCAAAAACAGCAATAAGGAAAATACCTAACAGAAGCCCATCAGGCAATCTCTCTTTATAATTTCTCCATAGCGCATATAAAATCAGAAATATGATAAAGTAAGATAATGATTCATAAATCTGAGTAGGATGTTTGGCTAAGCCGAATGTTCTGACAGTGACCAAATAATGATCTCCTTCATCTTTTAGGTTATAATCCAAAGGGGTGCTTTCTGGCTCTGCCAAGTATTTATGAGAACTGGCAAACTTGGTTAAAACATATTTAACATCACTTTCCAAAGTTCTTCTTAGATCAGCCTCACTGTATTGTCCTTTGTTGATTTCAATGTCAAAGTTTAAAGGAACAGTTCCATTGCCTTGCAATTCACCACTTCGGCTGTCTGGTTTATAGGCTGAGACGCTTTCTACAGGGACATTTAGAGTCATCAGGATTTCCTCTGTTTGTCTAGCGTAAACAAAGCCATTATCAGTACCAGTAGGCTTTCCTCCGATTTCAGAGTTCATAAGGTTTCCAAATCTAATCAGCGCACCGGTCATGGCGACAACAATGACAATCCTGTCCACTACCCACAAATACCTTTGATCTGGAGTGTTTCTCACATATAGCCAAAGTGCTACCAAAATAGCAATGGCCGCACCGTGACTGGCCAAACCACCTTCCCAAACTTTTAGGATTTCTATTGGATTGCTCAGGTATTTTTCGGGCTCATAAAATAGCACATGTCCTAATCTGGCCCCAATGATAGTAGCCAAAACCATATAAATGGTTAGTTTATCTACTAGTTTTTCATCGTGACCTTCCTGTTTGAATATGTAAATGACTATCTGCTGGGAAATGATAAAGCCAAGGGCAAAGAGGAGGCTGTACCATCTGATCCTTTCAAAACCTGGAAAAACTGCTGGATTTGGACTCCAGACAACATAATCTAAAATTGTGCTGAGCATTGGTTTAGTTAGTTTCTGCTAAGATAATTTTATTATTGATCTAATTGGTCTAATTCATGTAATTCTTCTGTGAAGCCTCCAGATAATATAGGAAACCTGCACCAAGTTTTAGGGTCCACATTGAAATCATCCAAATGGAATGAAGGAGCGAGTCTTTCTCGTTTCCACTGATTTCTGGACCATAAACGGAAGAACTTGGAAATATAATTTTTTAACTGAACGTTGGGGAGGTCTAATTCTTGTTGTAAGATCAGATAGATGTCTTTAGGGTTACGTCTCTCTCTAATGGCCAGTTTTTCAATTTCAACTATAACTGGATAGGGCATAAGGTCCTCCTCATCAGTTTGATGCTGGTCTTGAGGCCTAAGTTCGGCGGTCGGTTGAAGGGAATTGACTTTTTCTAATCCTGAGTATCCTAGGTGTTTTTCTGCCCATTGAAGCCATTGTAAGATGAAATGCTTGTCCACAGCTGCAATGGGAGAGATGCTACCACTGGTGTCTCCATCCATGGTCGCGTAACCTACATCTCCTTCGCTTCTGTTGGAGGTTGCCAGTAACAAGGCATTATTTAAGTTGGCTAACATCCAAATAATAGGAGCTCTAACTCGCGCTTGGATATTTTGTAAAGTAATGTCATCTTTCGCCCAAGTAAGCTCTCTGCCTATTGCATGCTCAATCTTTTGGGTATAAGAGCTGACCTCCTCGGAAATTTTCCAATTATAGAAAGTCGCACCTAAGCTTTCAGCGAGACTTTTAGCACTATTAAGGGTTTCGCACGACGAATTATCAGATCCTTGATAGGCTGTCGTAAGCAGATGCTCAGTGATTTCTTTTGTTGGATTAGATGTTTTTATTTCCAAAGTCAAATGAGCTTGCTTTAAAAATGTTTCAATACCAAGCTCTTCAACTCCTCTTCTGACCATTTCAGCCACCAAAACAGCAATAGAAGATGAATCGGCTCCGCCACTTAGAGAAAGAACAAAGCCTTTGCTTCTGCTCTTTCTCATGTAATCAAAAAGAGCCAACGTGATAGCACTGGTAAACTCTAAGTTTTTATCATGATCACTCTTGATCTCGGGAAGTTCTCTTATTAGGCTACTGATTTCGAATGCATTTACTTGATAGGGCTTGAAGGATAAGAGCTTGTTTTTAAGCAATAATTTGCCTTGATGAGCCAATAAAGTTTCTCCATCGAAAATCATCCTTCCTGCCTCATTCCCAAGTAAGTTGACATAAAAGTAAGTCGCATTCAGTTTAATGCTACTTTCAGAGACCAACTCTTCTCTTAATTGACTTTTGCCCATGGCAAAGTGGCTGGCACTAGGATTGAAGATGAGGTCAACAGCTCTTGTTTTTAGTCTGTAGCCAGGTCTTAGATCTCCTCTCCATGCGTCTTCACAAATCTCAAAACCATAGCTAAAACCATTTTTGCTAAAGATCATGTCTCCAAAAGGCACAGCTTCTCCGAAGAAATCAAAACTAGTGATTTTACCAGCTTCCCAAGGAGTGAACCATCTGAACTCATAATGGACGCCATCAATGGCAAGAAATTGCTTGGCAACGATACCTTTGACCTTTTGGTCTTCTAATACTGCAGTGCAATTGTAGAGTGCTTCTCCTATCCTGACGGGCAAGCCGATACAAATAGAAATATCTTTAGCATATGGAAGAAGTGATTTTAATTGACTTAGCGCCTTTTCAGGATACCACCTGCTTAAAAAAAGATCCTCACTCCCATAGCCGGTAATGGCTAGTTCAGGAAAGCAGAGTAATTCTATACCCATGGATTTGGCTTTATCAATGGCATTTACAATGTTTGATGAATTGCCTTTCCAGTCGAGTGGGGTTTGATTTACTGTAGCTCCTCCAATTTTCAAAATTGACATAAATAGAATGATTTGGGTCAATGACCTCTCTAATTGCATCACCATTTATCCGGATATTGATGATGGTAATCAGCGAAAGGTTTATGAAACCAATTAACACAATTGGCAAATATAGGGTTCTAAAGGGCCAAATTAAGTTTTTCGCAGGCATTTTTTGCTGCTTCCTGCTCAGCTTTTTTCTTGGTTGGACCTTTGCCTTCCGTGTAGACTTCTTGTTCTATTTTGAGTTCGATCGTAAATTCCTTGAAGCGTTGGCTTCCTGTGACTGATTTTAGCGAAAATTCAACCTCCTTGTTTTCCTTTTGAGACCATTCTATGATTTTACTCTTAAAATTGGTTGTGGTAGAGATGATGTTTTCTATATCAAAATGCGGGATAATGATTTTGGTTAATACAAATTTTTTGCAAAAATCATATCCTCTGTCCAAATAGACCGCGCCTACAAGAGCCTCTAAAGTGTCTCCATAGATGGATTTGTGAGAGTAAAAGCCCTTTCCTGAGAGGTCAGATTCTACAATGTTTGAGAGTCCAATCTTTTGTCCCACTTGATTAAGGGATTCTCTGTTGACTATTCTGGAACGTGTCTCGGTGAGGAAACCCTCGTCTCTATAGGGGAATTTTATAAAAAGATGTTCAGCAACCACAGCTCCCAAAACGGCATCTCCCAAAAATTCCAAACGTTCGTTTGATGCTTTGATGCCGTGTTTGATTTCTTCAGCAGCAGAGGAATGCTTAGTGGCAAGTTTGTAAAGGGATAAATTTAAAGGCTTGCTGCCCACCATTATTTTAATGGCAGCAGCAAGCCTTTTATCTTTCTTATTATAAAGTAGTTCGTGTAATCTGAGTTTTCGAAATATCTTCAAGGTAGAATTACTCAGTTAGTTTTTTGAAAATAATGGAAGCATTATGTCCACCAAATCCAAAAGTATTACTCAAAGCTACATTTACTTCTCTTTTTTGAGCTTTGTTAAAGGTTAAGTTTAACTTGGCATCAAAAGCCTCATCATCAGTGAAGTGGTTGATGGTAGGAGGTACTAAGTCATGCTTGATGGCCATGATGGATGCAATGGCTTCAATAGCACCAGCTGCGCCCAATAGGTGACCAGTCATAGACTTTGTACTGCTTATATTAAGCTTGTAAGCGTGCTCACCGAAAATTCTTTCGATGGCTTTGGTTTCACTTACATCCCCTAATGGAGTGGATGTTCCATGGACATTGATGTAATCAATGTCTTCTGGCTTCATTCCGGCATCTTCCAGAGCAAATTTCATTACATTACTAGCACCCACACCTTCTGGGTGCGGAGCAGTGATGTGGTGAGCATCAGCTGACATGCCACCACCTACCATTTCTGCGTAGATTTTAGCGCCACGGGCCTTCGCATGCTCGTATTCTTCAAGGATAATAGCTCCAGCTCCTTCTCCTAACACAAAACCGTCCCTGTCCTTATCAAAAGGTCTGGATGCAGTTTCGGGGGAGTCGTTTCTTTGGGACAATGCTTTAAGGGCATTGAAACCACCAACACCTGCTTCAGTAACTGCAGCTTCAGAGCCTCCAGTAACAAACAAGTTGGCTTTACCTAAACGGATGTAGTTAAAAGCATCGATCAGAGCATTAGTGCCAGATGCACAGGCTGAAACTGTCACGAAATTAGGTCCTTGAAGACCATATTTCATAGAGATAAAGCCAGCACTGATGTCAGCAATCATTTTAGGTATAAAGAAAGGATTGAAACGTGGTGTTCCATCCCCAGTAGCGAAGGAGGCCACTTCATCCTGAAAAGTTTTGAGGCCTCCAATTCCTGACCCCCAGATAACACCGGCCCTTGACAGGTCGATCTTTTCTAGGTCAAGTCCAGAATCCTTCATCGCTTCCTCTGAAGCGATCATCGCATATTGCGTGAAGGGATCCATCTTACGGGCCTCTTTTCTATCAATAAACTGCTCGATATCGAGGTTTTTAACCTCACAAGCGAATTGCGTCTTAAATGAGGATGCGTCGAATTTAGTAATAGGAGCAGCGCCGCTTACACCATTAGATAATCCCTCCCAATATTCTGGGACGGTGTTGCCTAGTGGTGTAAGGGCACCTAAACCTGTTACTACAACTCTTTTTAAATTCATAAATGAATTTTGAGTGGTTAGATTATTTTACGTTAGCTTCCAGGTAGCTTACAGCCTGACCTACAGTACCGATTTGCTCTGCTTGGTCGTCTGGAATAGAAATGTTGAATTCTTTTTCGAATTCCATGATAAGCTCTACCGTGTCAAGAGAGTCAGCGCCAAGATCATTAGTGAAGCTTGCTTCAGGAGTAACCTCAGATTCTTCTACGCCTAATTTATCCACGATAATGGCTTTTACTTTTTGTGCAATTTCAGACATTTTGTGATTAGTTTAGTTAAAACACTCCGCAAAGAAATATATTTAAAACATTAATGTCAAAAAAAACCGTTAACTAAATTTAAGATATTCCCCTGAAACATTGAAGTTGGGAGAATATTTTTAATTTTGTTTTTTTAAAATCCTTCCTTCATGAGGAAAACAAAACTCCAGGTAGAACATCATTTCGAATTTGATCTTTTGGGTCTAGTAGCTCCTCTGAAGGACTATAAGATGGCCTGGGTGATCAATAGTTCCTTGGGGATTAGGATGACCAAAGGAAGGGACTATGAGCTGGAATTTCTTAATCAGCCTGATTTGATCATTTCACAGTTTATCCTTGAAAAAGAACATGGGTTTATTCAGTTATTAAAGAACCGTTCCTTTTCAGATTCGGGACAAACACTGTATCTTGTGCCGGAATTGAAAATTATGGATTACTTTCTGCTCTTTCAGGACTTCACCCAAGAAATCAATCTGAATGAGTTTATGGATCAATTGTCCCAGAATAAGTACATCCATAATGTAGTAAAATTAGATGTGTCAAAAATTAAATCTAAAGAGAACCTATTAACCTATTAAATAATATAAAACAAAAATGAAATTACCCGTTTTGAATAAAAAGACTAAGATTTTGGCTACAGTTGGGCCGGCTTCTAACAACGAAAAGACGCTTATAGACTTGGTGAAAGCTGGTGTAAATGTGTTCAGGTTAAATTTTTCTCATGGCAATCATGAAGGACACGCAGAAGTAATCAGGTTAATCAGAAAAATCAATAAGGATTATAATTTGAATGTGGGGATTTTGCAGGATTTGCAAGGTCCAAAAATCCGTGTTGGAGAGGTGGAGAATAACGGTGTTGAAATCAAAGAGGGCGAAGCAATTACCATTACCAATGATCCTGTTGTGGGGACTTCTAGCTTAGTAAGTACTGTGTATCAGAATCTACCACAAGACGTAAACCCAGGTGACAGGATTTTGATCGATGATGGTAATTTGGAATTATCGGTGAATAATACTGACGGTAAAAATGTAAACTGCACGGTTGTTCATGGAGGTATTCTAAAATCAAGAAAAGGTATCAACCTTCCTAATACTAAAGTAAGTGCTCCATCTTTAACTGAAAAGGATAAAGAAGACTTGATTTTTGGTTTAGAGAATGAAGTAGACTGGATAGCACTTTCTTTCGTAAGGTCGGCTGAAGATATTGTAGATCTGAAGAACAGGATTGAAGAAGCAGGTAAGGATTGTAAAATTGTTGCTAAAATCGAGAAGCCTGAAGCATTAGATAATATCGATGAGATTATAGAGGTGACCGATGGTCTAATGGTTGCTCGTGGTGATTTGGGTGTAGAAGTGCCGATGGAGATGGTACCACTTTGGCAGAAGAAATTGGTGGAGAAGTGTAAGCTAGCTTGCAAGCCTGTAATTATAGCTACCCAAATGTTGGAAAGCATGATTCAGAATCCTCGTCCAACTAGAGCTGAAACAAATGATGTGGCCAATGCGGTATTGGATGGAGCTGATGCAGTTATGCTTTCCGCGGAAACAGCATCTGGAGCTTATCCGGTACATGCAGTAAAAGCGATGACAAGTGTGATCAGATACGTTGAGGATAATTCTGATATTTACCACAACCTGTATAAGATCAGTGAAGATGAAAATACTTTCTTGAGCAATAACCTTATCCTTATGGCTTCAAGGTTATCAAGAAATGTGAAAGCAAAAGCCATAGTAGGTATTACTGCATCTGGATTTACTGCTTTTAGAATAGCTTCTCACAGGCCTTTTGCTAATAACTTTGTGTTTACTAGAAATAAGACCTTGATTACCCAATTAAGTCTTGTGTGGGGAGTAACTGCTCATTACTTTACTGGTGAGCAGATTTCTACTGATGAAACATTTACTTACATTCAAGATGTATTGAAAGATCAAGGGCAGGTTGAAGCTGGAGATATCATTATCAATACGGCTAGTATGCCACTGAAGGAAAAAGGAAGAACAAATATGTTAAAGCTTCATGTCGTGGAGTAAAATTCATTGAATTTTCCAAACTAAAAAGGCTTCCCCGAGGGAAGCCTTTTTAGTTTGGTCCTATCGGTTTAACCATGATTACATTTTCTTTATCTACCATCACAGCTCCAGGGGCTGATCCCTTTACTTTTCTTACATATTTGCAAGGGGTATACATGACAGCTGCCAATGATTCACTTTTGCTTTTTGAATAATAAGCGGCTAGTTCTGCGGCTCTTTCCACTGTTGTTTTTGAAATACTATGACCAGCTTTGTGTTTGATAAGGACATGGGATCCTGACACATCTTTGGCATGCAGCCATAAGTCTTCTTTCCATGCATACTGCCTTAATAATTGGTCATTGGCCTTAGCGGATTTTCCTACCAATATTTCAAATCCATCTATTTCAAATCTTTTGAAAGGTAAAGTTTCTTGCTTGTCCTTTGGTTTGCTAAATAGTTGGTTCGATTTTGTGAATTCCCTTAAGTCTTTGAACCCATCTATTGTGAGCAGTTCCTTCAAAAGCTCACTCAACTCCAAAAAATGGGACTCTTTCTCTTCCAGGTTTTTTTCTAATTGTTGTATTTCGATTTTCCGGTTTTTTGATTTTCTATATAGATTTTCAGCGTGTTTCTGAGGAGAAGTGCCTTTCTTAAGCTGTACGGTGATTTCCTTATTTTGATAGAAATCAAACAAGACTACTTCCTGAGCTCCCTGTGGGATTTGGTGGAGGTTGGCCATTATTATATCCGCCGTTTGACTGGGGGGAGCACTATGCTGAAGTTCTTTGAGTTTGGCAGATGTTTTTTTGATATAGGCTTCAGTTTTCTTTTTTTGCTCTTCTAAGGCTTTTGAAATAATGTTTTTTTCTTTTTCAAAGGCTTGATAGATTACCGCATATCGGAAATACTCATTGCATGCTTCGATCGGGTTGTGGGTAGAAAATAGTGCATTTTGTGCTGGAAGTAAGGTGAGTTCATACTGGTTGTTTTCAAGGATAATGCTAAATAATGGAGCGCTAAGCATGTCTAGCATTTCTTCCATAAGCTGCCATTTTTCTGCTATCGAAGCTGTAATATATCCTTTTGATTTTAACCAACTTCTGGGGATTTTTCCCAAAGTGGGCATGAAGCTAGCCGCATTTCCATCTAATAAAGCAAAGCGTTCATATGAGGTTTCCAACTCTCTTTCAAGCGAAGCAATAAGTTGATTCTTGTCTTCCTTTAATTCATTCCGAAAGATTGTATTGGGTAATGCTTCAATGGATGGGTAAAGAAGCACGTTACTTCTATTTCCATGTAATTTGAAAAGAAGCAATCTTCCGGAGTGAAAGGTTAGGGTGAATGCTCTTTCATTTGACAGTGCTTGTATAGATTTTACAGAGTCACCAATAATCTCCTGAAATATATCAGCACTGTTTTTCTTACTTCTTTTGTATTCATCTGGGAAGCTTAGGCAAGTGTTGGAGGGATTTAGATTAGCTCTAATATAAACTTCAGAAATATCATCAGTAAAACCCATTACCAACTCGTCTTTGTTTTGGGAAAAGCAAACAACCAGGTCTTTGTTGGCTAGTAATGTATCTAGTTCAGGACAAAGGAATTTTAGGAAATGGTAATTTAAATGCATTGGTCAAAGGTAATCTTAAGCCCATCATGGGCAAGGAAAACATTTTCCGGTAAATCTTTCTCAATATCTGCATGAATTCCAAGTCTATGGCTGATATGGGTTAGATAGGCCTTTTCTGGTTTTATGATCTCAATTATTTGTAATGCCTCAGCGAGGGTGAGATGCGACAGATGTTCTTTTATTTGAAGTGCATTAAGCACTAGTACTTTTGTGCCTTTGATTTTTTTCAATTCAACTTCGGAGATGTATTTGGCATCAGTGATGTAAGTAAAATCATGAATGCGATAACCAAAAACGGGAAGTTTATAATGGAGCACTTCAATAGGACAAAAAGTAGTTCCGAGTACTTCAAATGGCTCGTTTGAAATTTCGTGAGTGATTATTTGGGGAACACCGGGGTATTTCTTGGGAGAAAAAACATAAGAGAATTCCTTTCTTATTTGATCCAAGACAGGTTTAGTTCCGTAAATTGGCATGTCCTTCATTTGCATGAAATTGAAAGGACGTATGTCATCAAGCCCCGCAGTGTGGTCTTTGTGCTCGTGAGTATAAATTATGGCGTCCAATTGTTTGATGCCCTCTCTGAGCATTTGCATTCTAAAGTCCGGTCCAGTGTCAATGACATAACTTTTGTCTTTGATTTGGATGTGGATAGAGCTTCTAAGTCTCTTATCTCGGAAATCAAGAGATGTACATGTCCCGCAGTTGCAACCAATAACCGGAACTCCCTGAGAAGTTCCTGTTCCTAAAAAAGTAATTGTCAAAGCTTAAGTTCTGTTTGTTGAAGTTCGATATAGAAATCCTGGTTTTTCTTATTCTTGAACTCTTTTGGGTTAAAATTAAGTTCCTTCAGGATGTCAATAAGAGTATTTACTTTGCCTTCTAAGGTATAATACTTATTGACTATAACTACTTTGGTATCTTTCAATAAGCAATAACCGGATTTGAAATTGCCTTTTTCATATCGCAGCATATAGTCTGATTCCGCAAAAAGACTCTCGATTTTATCCAAGAAGGTTTTGGTATACTTTACAGCCATCTATACTTGATAATGAAGGATTATTTGTTCAAATGCTTTTTTACGGTAGATAGTAGTAAGTCATAATCTAGCGGTTTCTGAAGGTAATCGTTTAAGCCCGCTTGTTTGAAATCATCCAATGTATAGTTCTTATAGTTTCCGGTAATTGCTATCACAGGAATTTCGGATTTTTTAGGATCCGTAATTTTTCTGATGGCTTTTGTGCATTCGATTCCATCCATGGTGGGCATGTTGATATCCATCAAAATGAGGTCGAAGTCTTCTTTGTTTAATTTTTCAAGAACCTGTTTGCCGTTTTTTACTGATGTGATTTGATAATTCTCAAACATTAACACGTTTTTAGTCAGGTTGATAATAACAGAACTGTCCTCGGCTACCAATATTTTTTTACTTTCACTCATTTTTATGGTGGGTTATTTTATCTTTTAAATGGCTTTTAAAGATGTTTAGTTGATTCTGCAATGTTAAATAATCTTCAATAATATCTTCAAAATTTGTGTCTTTAATTTTTTGCTCAAAAATTCCAACATGCTTAAATAGTTGCTTGGCGCCTAATGTTCCGGAGTTACCTTTTAATATATGAAGTTTTTCGCCAATTTCTGAATATTTCTTAACATCAATAAGGTGTTTGATCTCATCTATCAGACATTCAGCTTCCTCGTCAAAGTCCTCATAGACCGTTTTGATATTGTCTAGTGTATTGTATTTCATCAGTTGAATCAGAACACTTTCGTCTAAAATGTCTGAAGTGAGTTGGTGGTTATCTGAGGAAGGAGCGTTGTTGTAGTTACTTAGATGTTGCTGGATACTTTCGAGTAATTTTTTAGGTTTAACAGGTTTGGCAATAAATTCATCAAAACCGGCAGAGAGGAAGTATTCATAATCAGTTTGGTCAGAATAAGCAGATATTGCAATGATCGGTGCATCCGTAAGTGCTTCTTCTTTGATGATTTTGAGCGCTGTAATTCCGTCCATCACAGGCATTTGTATATCCATTAAGATAACATGAAAGATATCTTTTTTTATTTTTCCGATTGCTTCGAGACCATTTTCTGCAGATTCAAATTCATAGTTATGACAAATGATGTTTTCGAGTACCTTCCTGTTTAGGTTATTGTCATCAACGATCAGAATCTTTTTGTTTTCCATGACCTATTATTTACTAATTTTGATCTAGCAATACATTGATAATAGTTAGCTTGCTTTGAAAGGGAGAAATAAATATTTGGTGGTAGTAGCAGGCCCTACAGCTGTAGGGAAAACTGAACTATGCATAAATCTAGCTAAAAAATTTAATACTGTGATTATATCTTCTGATAGTCGTCAGTTTTATAAGGAGACGGAATTGGGCACAGCAAAACCAAGTATGTCTGAGAGACAGGAGGTTCAGCATTTTTTTGTAGATAGCTTGTCGATTCACGATGATTATGATGTCAGAAAGTTTGAAAAAGATGCCTTGATTCTTTTGGAAGATGTTTTTCAAAAAAGTAATGTGGTCATTATGACTGGAGGTTCAGGAATGTATATTGATGCTGTTTGCAATGGATTTGATGATATTCCTGATATTAATCCAGAGATTAGGACTTCTTTGAATGAGTTGTATAAAAGTGATGGGATAGAAGCTATCAGAAATAAACTAAAAGAAGTAGATCCCGATTATTATGAACAAGTAGATATTCATAATCCCCAGCGGCTGATAAGGGGCTGTGAAGTTTCTATAGGTACAGGTAGACCTTTTAGCAGCTATAGAAATAAAAAGAGAACAGAGCGTTCGTTTCAAATAATCAAGATAGGTCTGGAAAGAGATCGTGAAGAGCTTTATGATCGCATTAATTTGAGAATGGATCTAATGGTTGAGACGGGACTCTTTGAAGAAGCTGAATCCCTTTATGTCTATAAAAACCTGAATGCACTTCAAACGGTAGGGTATACGGAAATATTTGGCTATTTGGCTGGTGAATATGATAAAGAGGAAGCGCTGAGGCTGCTCAAACGCAATTCTAGGAGATACGCTAAGCGTCAAATGACTTGGTTCAGGAGGGATGGGGATATGGTTTGGTTCCACCCTGATCAGTTCAATGAAGTTCTTGGATTTATAGAAAATCAGATAGGATTGTAACCAGAAACCTTTGCAACGAAGCTATAGGGCCTTTTTTTTATGAGTTCATTATATTGATGCCTTAAGAGTTTGGCTTTTCCAAAGGAACTTAATATCTCACTTGATTTATCTTTGTCCTTATCTATAAGCGAAGCAAGTTTTTCTAAAGTCGGAGTGTCTTCAGGTAACTTGTTGTTTTTCAGTAATAAAGAAAGGTGAACTAAGGCAGCTTTATATTGCTCTTTTTTGCTTTTTATACTGTGGTGTACCACCAAGACAAAGAGAAATATAAAGCCACCTAAAGTTAAAAATATTGGTACAAATCCCATTGATTAAATACTTAGGATTTCGATTAGTTTTAATGTGTCTTTGTTCAGAGGTTTGTCTTTGGTGATACAATCCTCAAAACTTGTGTAGACCACTTGGTCGTGAATAATACCAGCCATGCAGTTTTCTTTGCCATTGATTAACCCTTCTACAGCTGCCATGCCGCATCGGCTAGCGAGCATCCTGTCTTTTCCCGTTGGGCTTCCACCTCTTTGAATGTGGCCTAGCGTGGTTACTTTAAAGTCTTTGGTGTCATCGTTGATGGTGTCTTTGACTTTTTGCATGATCTCGGCAGCATTGCCTTCCTCGTCACCTTCAGCAACCACAATAACACTGGAAGTTTTGCTTTTTCTAGAACCTTTTAGTTTTTCTACTACCTCGTTTAAGGTTGTTTTTGTTTCAGGCACCATTACCATTTCAGCTCCTCCGCCTAAGCCGCATTCCACCGCGATATATCCACTATCACGGCCCATTACTTCTATAAAAAAGATACGGTCATGGGCCGCAGCGGTATCCCTGATTTTATCAATAGCTTCCAGCGCGGTATTAATGGCCGTATCGAAACCAATGGTGAAGTCAGTTCCATAAATATCATTATCTATGGTTCCGGGACAGCCAATAGTGGGAATACCAAATTCTTCGAAAAATATTTTTGCACCAGTAAAAGTTCCGTCCCCTCCGATTGCTACAAGTCCTTCGATCCCATGCTTTTTAAGTTGCTCATGGGCTTTTTGTCTTCCTTCTTTTGTTCTGAATTCTAAACTTCTGGCTGATTTTAAAATGGTGCCACCTCTTTGGACAATGTTACTCACAGCATGGGATTCCATTTTTGAAATTTCACCTTTGATCATTCCGTCATAGCCATACATGATTCCATAGACCTCTAAGCCATGGTAAATACCGGTTCTTACCACAGATCTAATACATGCATTCATTCCAGGAGCGTCACCTCCAGAGGTTAATACAGCGATTTTCTTCATTGGTTTATATAGGTTTTTTAGTTGGCTAAAATTAAACATTAATGAATGGAATTGTAATTAAAAAATTAATTCTTTTCGATTTTAGGTAGTGTTGATAGAGCGGGTATATATGAAATACATGAAAGTAGGTTTCTGTTAAATAAAATCAGGTATTAGGTGTTATTTTTAATAAACTGGTGATTTTTTTTGCAAATTGAAATACATTACTATATTTGCTATTCACACACATAGTAAAAATTTTATTTTGCAATAATTGAACAATAATGAATAAAGTTTTGTGTATTTTGAACCAACATTTTTGAATTTCATAATACTCTAAAAGACGTTAATTGAGACTACTTACTAATTTCACATGAGAAAAACTCTACTCTTAACAATTATTGGAGTAATGTTTATCACCTGTACCTTCTCGCTATCCACCAACTATATAGCAGGGGTATCTCCAGTAATTACTACGACACCTGGTTTCACTGAATTTGAAGCTGGAAAGGGGGCTGTGACCATAGACGGAGGGGTTACAGTTTCAGACGCAGACTCCGATAAAGCCTCTAAGGCGATAGTTAAGCTTAGCAATCACCCTGATGGTGGAAATGAATTTATCACTATTGATCCTGACGTGGTTGATTTGGCTAGGGATTATGGGTTGACCGTTAATTATGATTTTACAAATGGGGAGCTAAGCATAACAGGGGAGGCTGATTTGGAAGTCTATCAAATGATTCTTCAAAAGCTAACCTATAATAACGTATCTGTGGTGCCCAATTCCGAGGATAGAATTGTGATTTTCACTATAACTGACATTGACGGAAATGTTAGTGAAAGTAAAAGTCGAATTATTAGAATAAAAAATATACAAGCAGTAATCACCAATGTTCTCGTTTCTGAAAATGACTTGTATGGAATAGACCAGACCATTCAAGTCACTTTTATTTTTAACAAACCGGTTTTTGTAAAGGACGGCACACCTTCTTTGCCTATCAATGTAGGGGGTAAGGAGGATAAATTGTACTATGACTCTGGATCAGGGACAAATAGGCTTGTGTTTATCTACAAGGTTCAAGAGGGGGATTTAGATAGTGATGGAGTGGTGATTACACCTGAGATATTACTTGAGGGAGCTTCAATTGCAGATAATGTGGAGGAAGCAGCTGACTTAGCCATAAGTACTTTTCCTGATACTTCTGGGATTTTAGTAGATGGTATCAGACCTTATGTAACTAAGATAGTATTACCTAAAGATGGAGTGTATGCCATATGTGGAGAGAATAAATTAGTTTTTCATTTAGTGCTGAGTGAAGCTGTTAGTGTATCTGGAGGTGATTTTGTTTTGGCTATTACCTTGGACTCAGGGGATGTGCCTGCTGTATTTGATTTAGAAGCAAGCACTGAAACTGATTTGGTTTTTAGTTATGAAATTAAAGGGGGAGATTCTGAAGCAGATGGAATTGAGATCAAATCACTAATATTAAATGGAACTTCCATTTTGGATGAGGCAGGAAACGCTCTGACTGACCTTACTTTTACTAAAACCGAAGATCTTGTAGAAAATAATATCACCATTGACGCAACGGCACCAGATGTTCCAGTAGTAACAGGTGTTACACCTGATTCCGGAAGCTCGGTGGATGATGGTATTACGAACACTGCCGCCCTACAGATTTCAGGTACGGCAGAAGCCGGTATGTCTGTAAAGGTTCTTGTTAATGACGATGAAGTAGGTGAAGTGACAACAAATGCTGAAGGTAATTGGAGTTTTGATGCTACAAGTCTTGATCTTAAGGAAGGTAGCTTCGAAATAACTGCGAAATCGGTAGATGGGGCATGTAATGAGAGTGATGGAAGTGAGCCTTTTGGATTAATTATCGATATGACAGGACCTGTGTTAAAAGGTATGGATAAGGTAGTTAAGTTGGGAGAAGATGGCACAGTAACGATTACTCCTGATAGGATAATAGAATCCGTTTCAGACAATTTTTCAACTTTATCAGAGATAGGGCTTTCTTTGAATAATGATACTTTTACTTGTGATCATGTGGGGGAAAATGAAGTGGTCATCACTTCAACCGATTTAGCTGGGAATGAAACTACTACAATAGTAAATGTAATGGTTGAAAGTGATGAAGCTCCTGAATTTGTAATTCAAGATGTGAATTTGGAGCTAGGAGATGAAGGGACAGCAGAATTGAGTTATGAAGATATTGTTACAGGGTTTAGTGCAAGCTGTGTAACAATGGATCAATTTAGCTTTGCATTAAGCGAGAGTTCATTTGGCTGTAGTAACATTGGGGATAATCTAATCACATTGTCAATTTCCTATCCTGATGGAGAAGTGTTAAAACATGATGTAACGATTAATGTGTCAGATAAACTGGCTCCGACTGTGAATGGAGTAGAAGAAAATATTGATATATATGTTGGGGAAAGTGGAGAGTATGTCCTTGAGGACTATTTAGATATCCTTGAGATTTCTGATAACTGCGGTCTGGCGATGATTAACCAATCCCCTGCGAGAGGGACAGTGTTAAGTGGTTACAATGAGCCTTTTGAAATAGCCATCATGGCTATGGATGGAAGTGGGAATGTTACTGAGTTTAAGTTTACCATTACTTTAAAAAGTAATGTCATAGAATCAGTGGCTGAACCAGAGGAGATTTCAGTGAAATGGGGGACTTCGATAGAAGATGTGCCATTACCGGATCAGGTTGAAGTAGTTACAATTTCCGGAGAGAAAGTCATGGTAAATGTTAACTGGGATATTCAGGATTACAATAGCTTAGAGCCTAATGTCTATCAGAATTTCGGTGATTTAGACCTCACGGGCAGTGAATATACTAATCCATCAGAACTGCGACCAAGTGTAACCATTATTGTTTTAGAAAAGGAGCTTCCTACAGATATTCTACTTAGTGAAGATGAATTTTCAGTAGAAGATGACCCAAATGCACCACTTGGTATTTTAACTACGGTAGACCCTGATGATGATGAGCATACTTATTCATTGACCGGGGACCATGCTGATGAACAGTATTTTTACATTTTGGGCGATCGATTGTTTTTTGACCCTGCACAAATGCCGGATGATCAACACGAGTATACCATAACTATTTCTAGTACTGATAGGGTTGGAAATGTGATCACCAAAGCATTTATGATTACTAGGACCAAACCAGAATTGAATGATTTGAATATCCCTAATGTGTTTAGCCCTAATGGAGATGGTATTAATGATGAGTGGGGCATCAGGGCATTGCAGTTTTATGATGATGTAAAACTTATGGTCTTCGAAAGAAGTGGGAAAATGGTGTTTGTCACATTTGACCCTAAAGATCGATGGGACGGGCGATATGAAGGAATAGCTATGCCGGTAGGTTCCTACTATTATGTAGTAGAGCTGGGAGGTGGGCAAAAAAGAAGAGGGATGCTCACCTTAATCAGAAATTAAATAGGCTTTTGTGCTAAAAAGAAGAAGACATGAAAAAGATATTTATATTATTGATCATCATTTTACCCTTGAGTTTGGTCAGAGTATCTGCACAGAGTAGAAAATATATCAGCCACTTTAGTTCTTTTCAGAGTTATTACAACCCGAGCTTGGTGGGGTTGGAGGGAAGTAGTGCCAAAAGTGTGGTGCGGAATCAATGGAATGGGATTCAAGGCGCTCCGAAAACTGTTTTTGGAAGTGTGGAAGGTGACTTTTCTCAAATAAACGGAGTTGATAGTGTTGGAGCTATTGGTCAAAATGCCATAGGGGTAGCCATTATGTATGATAAACATGGCCCATTTACAGAAACAGAATTATTGCTTAATTATACTTCTAGAATTCAGCTTTCGGAAAAGCACCATCTTGGTTTGGGAGCGGGTATAAAGTATATGAATACTGAACTAGATGGGAATGCTTTGACACCAGAGCAATCAGATGATCCGTCTCTGGCAAAGTATATGGGAGGGTTTGCTGAAATGAAGTATTTTGATTTTAATGTAGGGATATCATTGATCCATAAAAATTATTACGTAGGATACTCCATGCAAAACGTGGCTTCAGGTAAAATTTCCAGTGGAGATGATTTCTATGCCAAAAGGCCTCCAATTTATAACCTTCAGGCAGGGTTCAGAGGAACGGTAAGCGAAAATGTAGGTTTGGTCGGAAATGTTCTATACAGGCTTCAAGAAGATTTACCTTACAATGCTGAATTTAATTTTAAGGCATTGTTTATGGATAAGGTTTGGTTAGGTGTTGGACACCGGGTTGATTACTCTACGAGTTTACAAACAGGCTTTGTAATGGACAGATTCAGTGTTGGGTATATTTATGAAGTTTCTACCAGAAGTCAAGCCAAAATGTATGGAAGTACACACGAGTTTATGGCATCCATCAGGTTATTTAACAAGACTGATAAGGGGATTTTTGGAATGTGGTAATGTTTTGGAATTGTCCCAAATGGAAAAATCGTATTCTTCGAATACGATTTTTTTTATATTCGTACAAAATTAGACAAAAATAGATTCAATCTGCAATAGATTTTATGTATTGTAAAAAGCATTTATTTTGATGTTTAATGCTTTTTTATATATTTGTTTAGTTTTGTTTACAGCTTAATCAATTTGGAATGCAAGCCTATTGGACAGGAGGCTTAAAATGTGTTTATACTATGAAATTTTTGGTGACTGGGTCAGCTGGTTTTATTGGTCATGGAATGTCAAGAAAACTTTTAACGGAGGGGCATGAGGTTGTTGGTATTGATAGTATTAATGATTATTACGATGTAGGTCTAAAGTTTGGAAGGTTAGAGGACTTAGGAGTTGCTAGCGAAGATGTTAAGGATCATGAAATAGTTATTTCCAGTACTTTTACGGGCTTTTCATTTATGAAAACCAAATTGGAAGATACGGATGTGATGATGCATCTTTTCGAAAAAGAAAAGTTCGATGTAGTTGTTAATTTAGCAGCTCAAGCAGGAGTGAGGTATTCTATTGAAAACCCAAGGGCTTATGTGGACGCTAATATTGTAGGTTTTTTGAATGTTTTGGAGGCTTGCAGACACCATAAAGTTAAACATTTGGTTTACGCTTCATCCAGCTCAGTTTACGGAGCCAATACAAAAATGCCATTTTCCACTTCAGACAACGTAGATCACCCAGTTAGTTTATATGCGGCATCCAAAAAATCCAATGAATTGATGGCGCATACTTACAGTCACCTGTATGGGATTCCCACAACTGGGTTGAGGTTTTTTACGGTATATGGCCCTTGGGGAAGGCCTGATATGGCTTTATTTCTTTTTACTGATGCTATTTTGAAAGGAAAACCTTTAAAAGTTTTTAACCACGGGAAAATGAAGCGTGATTTCACTTATGTAGAAGATATAGTTGAAGGGGTTTATAGAGCTTCTTTGCTTCCTCCAAAAAAGGAAGAAAAAGAAGAAGGTGCTACTTTTTACAAAGCGCCCTATAAAATTTATAATATAGGTAATTCTAAGTCGGAAAACTTGATGGATTTTATCCATGCGATTGAAAAGGCCACCAATAAAAAGGCTATTTTGGAAATGCTGCCCATGCAGCCTGGTGATGTTCCCGCCACCTATGCTGATGTGACTGAACTTTGTTCAGATACTGGTTATAAGCCAGATACTCCTATCCAAAAAGGAGTAGATGCATTTGTTTCCTGGTACATGGATTATTATAAGGAATAGTTTTAATATGAAAATTGTGTAGTTGTCTACTAAGGCATTAAATTTGTCTGTTAGTTTGGCTAAAAGGTAGTGGGGGTTAGATTAAAAGACAATTAAAATTTTCATGAAAAAATCAATTTTAATTACAGGTGGAGCGGGTTTCATTGGTAGTCACGTCGTGAAATTATTTGTTTCGAAATATCCTGAATACAAGGTGGTTAACCTGGATTGCCTGACTTATGCTGGAAATCTTGAAAACCTGAAAGAAGTAGAAGATTCAGATAATTATTTTTTTGAGAAAGTAGATCTTCTTGATGAGAACGGAATAGGGGAAGTTTTTACCAAGCATAGTATCACAGATGTCATTCATTTGGCAGCCGAATCTCATGTAGACAGGTCTATATCAGATCCATTGGCTTTTGTTAAAACAAATGTGATTGGAACGGTTAACCTATTGAATGTGGCCAAAGGACAATGGAAATCTGAAAAGGATCATTTGTTTTATCATGTATCTACAGATGAGGTGTATGGTTCCCTTGATGATGGTGGATTCTTTACCGAAACTACATCATATGATCCACAATCTCCTTATTCTGCTTCTAAAGCTTCTTCTGACCACTTCGTGAGGGCATATGCCAATACCTATGGATTGAGGATGGTAATCAGTAATTGTTCAAATAACTATGGTCCGAATCAGTTTCCAGAGAAGCTCATCCCGTTGTGCATTCATAATATTAAAAATAATAAACCACTTCCGGTTTATGGAAAAGGAGAAAATATACGTGATTGGTTGTATGTAGTGGATCATGCTGCGGCTATAGATGTTGTTTTTCATCAGGGTAAGCGAGGGGAAACCTATAATATTGGTGGTTGGAATGAATGGAAAAACATTGATATAGTCCAGTTGCTTTGTGAAATCATGGATCGGAAATTGGGCAGGGAAGCAGGAGAGTCTGAGAAGTTGATCACATTTGTACAAGATCGAGCAGGCCATGACCTAAGATATGCCATTGATGCGACTAAGTTGGAAAAAGAATTGGGCTGGAAACCCTCTTTACAGTTTGAGGAAGGGATAGAAAAAACGGTAGATTGGTACCTGGAAAATCAAGAATGGTTACAGCATGTAACCTCTGGAGATTATCAAGAATATTATAAAAACCATTACAAAAACTAGAAAATCTAAAAAATCGTAAAAAATCTTTTTGAATCATTAAAAGATACGAATAGCCAAAGAATCACTTTGGCTATTCTTTTTTGTTTTTTATACGCTAATTGCAGGATTTGGGTGATTGATTGCATCTTAAAGCCATTTTTAGATTTTCATAACTTATATATTTAAGTATATTTGATACTACTAAAAATCAACATAGCTTGGATGAAACACCTTTTGTCTGTTTTGGTTATAGCGCTTTTCTCCATCTCATGCGTTAGTAACAAAAGATTAAATTACCTTCAAAATTTACCGGGAAATGAGCCAATTGATTTGAATGAGTTTATCCCTTATGCTGATGTAGAATATGAATATATTTTGCAACCGTTTGATGTGGTTGATATAGACTTTGCTTCATCCGATGAAGAGCTTACCAAGGTTTTTGAATATCAAGGATCGAGAAATGCCAGAGGAGGAAACGGAGGAGCTTCAGGAGGAGGTGATATATTTTATTTTACGGGGTATTCCATCGATAAAAACGGAATGGTAAGAATCCCAAAGTTAGGATTGATTAAAATCGCAGGGTTGACAGAAGAGGAAGCTAGAAAGAAAGTGGAGTCAGAAATCAATGAATATTTTAAGGAGGAGGTCTTTGTAAGGTTGAGAACAGGGGGGATAAGGTTTACCACCTTGGGCGAGTTTTCCAATTCAGGTACCAAGACCATATTGAAAAACAGGGCCACTATTTTCGATGCATTGGCAATGGCCGGAGAGAGCAATATTTTGGCGAAGAAAAATGAATTGTACTTAATCAGGCAATATGATGGTGGGGTCAAAATTCATCAGATCAATCTTAACGATAGGGCTTTGCTAGCGTCTCCTTATTATTTTATTCAACCGAATGATATCCTTTATCTCCAACCAATGTCAATCAGACAGGTAGGGGATGCAAACAATATTACTTCTACCTTGACACTAGTGGTAGGGATACTTTCTTCTGTTCTGTTCATAGTGGCCATTACTCAAGACTAAGAGATGATAGACCAACAAGATATATCGAAGTTTGAGGAAGAGTCGAAACCCATTGATATTAAGTATTATATCATCAAATACTCAAGGTATTGGCCGATTTATATCATTAGTGTTTTGATGGCACTTACGGTGGCTTTTTTGTACCATCGTTACACTGTGGAGAGGTATGAAGTTCGAGGAAGTATTTTGATTAAAAGAAACGCTTCGCCTGAGGTTAGAATATTGGATAGATCCAATATTTTTTCTGAAATGAACAATATGGAGAACGATATTTTAATTTTTACCTCTAAAAACCTTGCCGCTGAAGCTTTGAAGAATTTACACTTCGATGTGAGTTATTTTGCTTCAACCAATATTAAGGAGGTTGAGCTGTACGACAAATCACCGATTAGGGTAAATGTAGACTGGGATCACTTGCAACTTGAAAATGGATTAATTCAGCTCACTTTGGTTGGTGAAGATGAGTTTGTCCTGAGCAGAGAGGAGAAAAGCATCGCCAATTATTTTTCCGCTAAAGCCAATGGTCCTGTAGATGAAAATATTATTGAGAAGAGGTATACATTTGGAGAAGTTATTGAGTCTTCCAATTCGAAATTTTCTATAGAGAAGGTAAAGAGCATGAGAGTTGGGGATAAGCTTTCTTTTGTGATACATAATCCATCTGCTTTGATTGATCATTATTCCGATGCAGTTTCGGTAAGGCCCCAAAATAATTATGGGTCTGTGCTTCAAGTGACTTTGGTTTCTACTGTGGTAGAGAAAGGAAGGGATTATGTGAATGCCTTAATGGATGCCTATATTCAATACGATTTGAGGGAAAAGAACTTGATATCTGAGAATACCTTGGAGTTCATTGATGAGCAGATGTTTATTGTAGAAGACTCCTTACGGTCTGCAGAAAGAAGGATGCTCAACTTCAAAGTAGAAAATAAGCTGCTCGATTTGGAATCCGAATTTGGTGGTGTTTTAGGTAGGATTCATGTTTTGGAAGGCCATATTCAAGAATTGGAGTTTGAGTTGGGTTATTATAATTCCTTGAAATCATACCTTGAAAACAGATCAGAGGATTACGGTGAAATTTTGGCTCCATCTATGATGGGTATTTCTGATGGCTTGTTGAACGGCATGACCCAAAGCCTAATTACCATTTCAATGGAAAGAAGGAGATTGCTTTCGACTGTAAATGAGAACCATCCCGACGTCGAAAAACTGAATGATCAGATTGAAAGATTGAAAGAAAATATTTTTGAGAATATCAAAAACCTTGTGGCTAATACAGAGGAAAAGAAGCGGGAAGCAGAATTGAAACTGGCTGAATTTGATAGAGAGTTTTCTAAATTGCCCCAAGCGGAATCAAGTTATACCAATATCTACAGGGAATATAAATTAAGAGAAAACTTATATAACTATTTGCTGGAGAAGCGAGCAGAGGCTGGCATTGCAAAAGCATCCAATGTACCAGATAACAGTGTGGTGGATTATGCTAGAAAAGGGAATCTGATCTTTCCGAAAAAATCACAGAATTATGGGATGGCACTGGGTTTAGGGCTTTTCATTCCATTGGGGATTTTATTGCTCTACCATTATTTAAATAATAGAATAATGGACCAGGTGCAATTGAAAACTGCTATCAGAATCCCGCTTTTGGGTACAATAGGGTATAGTGAGAGGGGAACCAACATGCTGGTGGCTGAATTTCCAAAAGCTATTGTTTCAGAATCATTTCGGTCAATTAGGTCGGCATTGTTCTACATTGCCAGTGAAAGAAAATGCAAGCGGATTTTGGTTACCTCCAGTGTTTCGGGGGAAGGGAAGACATTTGTGAGCTTAAATATCGCCTCGGCTATGTCATTGAGCGGCAAAAAGACATGTGTCATAGGAATGGATCTTAGAAAACCAAGGATAGCTCAATATGTAGGGGTAAGTAATAAAAAAGGTCTGTCCTCCTATTTAGTGGATAAGGCAACCAAAGAGGAGATTGTTCATCAAACCAAGTATGAAAATCTTTATTTTGTCCCTTCTGGACCAATACCTCCCAATCCTGCTGAGCTACTTTTGAAAAATAAACTTGAAAATTTCATCAATGAGCTTGAAAAGGAATTTGATGTGATTGTTATGGATACACCTCCTTTGGCTTTGGTGTCTGAGACGATGGACTTACTAAGGTTTTCAGACGTAAATCTTTACATTGTTCGTCAAGATTATACGCAAAAAAAATATCTTTTGATGATAAATGACTTATATGAAAATGATCAAGTTAAAGACTTTTACTGTGTATTTAATGGATTGAAAGCTGGTGGTGATGTGTATGACTTTGGTGGGTACAATTATGGCTATGGCTATAATTATTCCTATATCAGAAAAAACAAATATACTGGTAACTATTATGAGGAAGATGCCCATCCAAAATCAGAGGCTTGGTTAAGTCGTCTGATAAGTAGGCTAAGGGGGTGATGTTTTAAAGATTTGATTGTTCCAAAACTTCAATAATAGCTTTTGCCTTAAGAAGACATTCCTCGTATTCATATTCTGGATTTGCGTCATAGGTAATGGCGCTTCCCGCGGCAAAATAGAGGTGTTTTTGTTTTGTGTCAATGATGATACTTCTTATAATAACACTGAAGTCAAAATCCCCATTTTCATTTATATAACCAACCGTTCCTGAGAACCAACCACGCTTAAAATCTTCGTATTTTTCTATAAGTTCCATGCACTTTATTTTCGGAGCTCCTGTCATGCTACCCATCGGGAAAGTGGCTGCGATGATTTCTTCAAACGTAACCCCTGATTTAAGGGTAGAGGATACCGTTGAGATCATTTGAGAAACCTGTTTAAAAGGATAAATGCCAAACAGTTCGTCTACCTTAATGGAGCCAGTCGCAGACACTTTAGAGAGATCGTTTCTCATGAGATCTACAATCATCAAGTTTTCAGCTTTTTCTTTTTCGCTGTGTCTAAGAGTGTTTTGAAGTATTTTATCCTCTTCTGATGTCTTTCCTCTTTTTATGGTTCCTTTAATGGGCTGAGCAATGATTTTATCATTCTTTCTTTGAATAAATCGCTCTGGTGAAGCTCCGACTAGATAAAGTTGGTTAGCCTTAAAAAAACTGCTAAAAGGCATGGGGGATTTACTTCCAAGATCTTGAAATAAACGCACGGGGTCTAATTCCTTAAAATCGGCGTTAAAAGAGATGCAATAGTTCAGCTCGTAAATGTCTCCTTCCCTGATGTGCCTTTGGATTTTTTTTATGTTGTTGAGGTATTGCTCCTTTGAAGTCCTGATGTGGATAGGTCCTATTTGGAATGGCTTTCTATTAAGTCTATTATAAGTGATTTCGTCATGGATTTTATTGGGTGTTTCATGCTCAATGATAACATAATCGTCAAAAAATCTAATGGTAAGTTCAGAGGTGAAAAATAAACTTTCAGGACAACTGACAAGGGCTTGATTTTGGCTATGCAGTCTTTCAAACTTATTTTTCAAATCATAATTGAAAATCCCCGCTTTTGGCCCTGAAATTTTGGACAATTGATTCCAATCGATCTCATGATTTCCGGCAAAGAGAACATGATCAAACCCTCCATTAGGGTATGGGATGTCGTTTGGATTGTGATAGGAAACAAATCTGAAATGTTCGCAAACATAGGCAATTGACTTTTCAGCCCATTCAGTAGGCAGAGGGTATTTCTTGGCACTGTTATCAATCATGCCTTAAAATTAAAGGAAAGGGCATAAAAAAAGAGGAATTCGGCAGAATTCCTCTTTAAGTTTATTTGGAGGTAGTCGCTTAGTTAGCTTTGATTTCAAAACCAACGTTTACAGTATTGTAGATGAACTTATCTTTCGCCTTGTCTACAGCCGAGCTTTCATCATTGTAGGACAAACCCCAGTCAGTTCTGTCAATGTTAAAGCCTGCTTTTGCAGATATAGCTCCATCTTGTATAGAAACAGCTGCAGGGAATTTAATGTTTTTAGTGGTGCCTCTCATGGTTAGGTTTCCACTGATCCAATGAGTAGGATTCTCAACCATTTGCTCGCTTAGGGTGTTAGGTGTAAATTCTGTTTCAAACTCTTCTTTGTCTTCGATATTACTGCCTGCTACGAAAGGTTCTACAGATGTAACCTCAAAGGTGGCGCTTGGATAGTTTGCTACATCGAAAAAGTCAGCAGAGTGAAGGTGTCCATGAAGCTTGCCATAGCTGTCGCTTCCTTCTTCCATGTCTTCAATCTTAAGACCAGTAATGTCAAAGGTAAAAGTACCGCTAGTAATGGCATCTCCTTCAATGCTGATTTCACCACCAGTTACCGGGATTGTGCCAAAGTGTTTTCCAGCTGGTTTAAAACCTGTCCATGATACAGCACTTTCTGAGGTGTTGACACTAACTGTTTTGCCAGTGGCTTCTGCTACTTCTTGAGCTTCTGTGGTTTCTACTGTTTCGCTTTTTTGGCCACAAGCAACAGCCAAAAGCACAGTAGCAAGTAATAAGCCGGTTGTTTTAAATAGTTTCATAATCGATTAATTTAGAATGTACTGAATTTATGTGTATATACATTGAAATTTAAAATTAGGAAAAAAGGTTCAAAATGTCATTAAAAAATCTAGTTTTGAATATTAATTTTATTAGAAAAAATTGAAGTATAGTTTATTGCGTTATTATGGCTTTGATAAAGGAAATAAACGGAAAATATCCCCAGATGGGTAATGATTGTTGGTTGGCGGATAATGCTACGGTGTTGGGAGATGTAATTATGGGAGAGGAATGCACTGTTTGGTTTAATGCAGTAGTTCGAGGAGATGTTCATGAAATCAGAATAGGTAGCCGTACCAATATCCAAGATGGAGCCATCATCCATTGTACTTATCAAAAAGCAGGTACCTATATTGGAAACAATGTTTCTATAGCCCATAATGCTATTGTGCATGGTTGTACCATCCATGATAATGTTTTGATTGGAATGAATGCTGTAGTAATGGATAATGCGGTGGTTCATAGTGGTGCCGTGATCGCAGCAGGTGCTATAGTTTTGGCAGGTACCATTGTTGAAGAGAATAGTATTTATGCAGGCATTCCGGCAAAAAAGGTGAAAGATACGGGAGATGAAATGCTTGAAGTAATCAAAAGAACTGCAAAGAATTACCCTATGTATTCAAAATGGTATCAATAAGCAAGTACCTGCAACGTATTATTCTATTCGTTTAAGGTAAATAGGGTAGTTAAGAATTTGATTAATTTTCTTGACCTATTAATTGGAGAATTAAAGTTTATCAGGTTATTGTTTTTTTAAAATTTAGCTTTTGACACTGTTATTGGGCGTTTTTGGAAACTGTAGATCAAATAGAACAAGGCAGGTAAAATGAAAATGCTCCCAATGAGCAATGCCATGCCTAAGCTGAAAATAGTTGCCTCACCAGCTGCCATTTCTTCCAATGTCAAAGTCATTCCCTTCAAGATGATAAAGTCTGGATGTTGGCTAGCAAAAAGAGTTAATAAGATCATGGTAATCTGAAAACCAACCAAAATTCTAGGCCAATATACTTTTTGCTTTTTCAACAAATACCAAGTAATAGGAAGTGATGTAGTAGCCAATGCCAAAGCTATAAAGCCAACAGGATGTTGCGACAATTGTTTGAATAGCTGTATTCCTTCGAACTCACCAATCAAAAAGACCACAGCGCCCATTATGACTGTGAGGATGTTCATGCGAAAAGCTTTCTTTCTAAAGAGGTTTCTGTCTTCATCTGTTGTAGCTTCTCCTATCAGGTAAACAGCTGCTAGAAAACCACATATGATAACGGTGAAAATCCCAATACTTAGAGGAAATAGTCCTGTCCAAGGTAAGATATATGCGGATAGAAAGTCTGGCGCTTCCGTGTCAATTCTTCCTGAAATTACTGTACCTGCCAAGATGCCCAGAAAAAAAGGTGTCATAAAAGAAGAGTAGACAAAGATAAGATTGTACACCTTCTGGAAATGATCTTTTACTGCATCATAATGCCTGAATATAAAAGCTGTACCTCTTGCAATAATTCCAATCAGCAATAAGGATAATGGAATATGCAAGAATAGAGATACCGTCGTATAAATTTCCGGAAAGCCCACAAAAAGGATTACAATGGCAATGATCAGCCACATATGATTGGCTTCCCAGATTGGGCCTATTGCCTGATATGTAAGTAAGCGGGTTCGCTCCTTTTGTGAACCTCCTGCAAATAACTCAATAATCCCTGCACCAAAATCAGCTCCACCAAAAAGAAGGTAAAATAATAGCGATAAGTATAAGAATGCAATAACTACATAGAGCATGTTTTATTGATTTAGTGGTAACGAAAGATCCTGATTTTCTTTTAAGTTTTTGATTTGTCTGATGAGCAGTAAAGATACTATCGCGCTTAAGGATAGGTATATTACAGAATAAAGAATGAATGAATAGACGATTCCAGGCATCGGAGTTACTGCTTCTGAGGTCCTCATTATTCCATAAAGAATCCATGGTTGCCTTCCTACCTCAGTCACAAACCAACCTGCTTCTACAGCTATGAAGCCCAAAGGCGTAGCTAAGGCCACTATTGTTAAATACTTTTTAGAGAAAATGTATTTTTTTGATTTCCATAATCCAAACAGCCAAGTGAGTCCTATCAGCATTAATAATGTCCCACAGCCTACCATAATCTGAAACGCAAAGTGGGTTACTGTTACGGGGGGATGTTCTTCTTCAGTGATTTGATCTAGGCCTATTACTTCGGCTTCAAAATCACCATGGGCGAGAAAACTTAATGCTCCAGGGATTTTTATTGCATAATTGACCGTTTTATTTTCTTCATCGGGAATTCCCCCGATAATGAGGTCAGCAGATTCTTCGGTATGAAAATGGGCTTCCATGGCTGCCAATTTTGCAGGCTGTCTTTTTGCTACATCTTTGGCTGAAATATCTCCACTGATAGGTTGCAATATTGCCGCGACGGCTCCAATGGTCAAAGCAATTTTTAATGCACTTTGGTGAATGGCGCTATTTTTTCCTTTTAATAACATCCAGGCATGTATGCCCGCGACAGCAAAGCATGTGGCTACAAAGGCGGCCAAAATCATGTGCAAAGCCTGGCTGAACCAAGCGGCATTGAACATGGCCGCTATTGGATCAATGTTGATGTATTCTCCATTGACAAAATCAAAACCTGCTGGGGAATTCATCCAAGAATTGGCAGCCACTACCAGAATACCGGATGCCAGCCCGCTTGCACCAACAACTACTCCTGTGAACCAGTGGAACCATGGGTTGAATTTATCCCAGCCATAAAGAAAAAATCCCAGAGCAATTGCTTCAATAAAGAATGCGGTACCTTCAAGTGAAAATGGCATCCCAAAAATAGGTCCTGCATGTTTCATGAATTCAGGCCATAGGAGGCCCAATTCAAAAGAAAGCATGGTGCCCGAAACAGCCCCTGTAACAAAGAAAATGGCCACCCCTTTGCTCCAAGCTTTGGTGAGTGTTTTGTATTTGTCTTTTCCGGTTGTGAGGTATTTGTAATGGGAAACAGCCATCAGGAATGGCATGATCATGCCAATACAGGCAAATATGATGTGAAAGCCCAGAGAGAGTGCCATTTGGGATCTGGCGGCCATTAAATCATCCATAACGGAAAGGTTAAAAATTCATAAATCCTTGCTTCAATTTACGGTATTTGAGTCATGAAGTTGGCTAGACTAAATTAATAATTATGAGCTGAAAAAGTGGTTAAAAGATGGTTTTTTAAGAGGCCTAAACTTTTATTGGGTGAGTTGGGCGGTTTTGTGCCTGTTGATTTTACCGGATGTCGTTTCAATGAAATTTTCTATGAAATAAACTTTTTTTGGACAAGCATATTTTTCCAGAACTACTCGCAATTCTTTTTTAAAATTAGCTGCATTCCAATCTGATGGTTCCTGACTTTCGATGATCAATACCACTTGTTCTCCCCATTTACTATGCGGTCCCGATGAAATGAAATATCGGCTATTATTGAAGTGCTTAATGACTTTAGAGGAAATTAATTTTTCTATTTCTTCTGGTTGAATTTTGATTCCTCCAGAGTTGATTGTGAAATCCGATCGGCCTTTCCAAATGAACTCTTGCGGAGATATAATCTTGACGATATCATTGGTGGTTAATGGATGAAGGGCCATTGGAGCTTTGATGACCAATTGATTGTTTTCATTTGTATTGATTTCGACCCCAGGAAGAACACGGTACACAAGTGGAGCGGTTCCAGAAATTTTTGCCAAGGCAATGTGAGAGACAGTTTCAGTCATGCCGTATGTCTGAAAGCTGTTACAAGGAAGCTTAGCGATTTCTTTTTGCAATTCATTCGAAAGGGGAGCTCCACCAATAATCAGGCTATTAATGTTTTTAAGTAGTGGGGTACTTTCAATATCGCTTAAACAGTTTTCTATTTGAGCGGGGACCATTGCTACGAAATCGAACTTTTGATTTTGGGAAAAGCTTTTAAGCGGAAGTCCATTTGGTTCGATAAGATGGATTTTGCTTTTCCATTCCATTGCTCGAACGAGCATCATTTTACCGGCAATCATGGCTGTATTTAGGCAGCAAAGTAGTTTGGAATCAGGAGTTATTTTGAAAAAGTCACCAGTGGCTTTTGCGCTGTTCTCCATTTGGATTCTTTTAATAGAAATGGTTTTAGGCTTACCTGTTGACCCGGAGGTTTGGAGTTTGAATTCTTCTTTACCATTTAACCAATCTTTGCAAAACAAAAGGGACTCCTGAAAATATGGAGGGAATGGGCTCCAATCTCCTTTTTTGATGGTTTCAAAAGTCAATTGATGGTCTTCTATAATGATCATACTTCCAACTAAATTTCCTGCAAATTAAACCATTTTAGGTAGGTTTAAATTCAGAAAGTGAATTTGTGAGGAGTTAAGGCTTTACAAAAATGTCTTGATCCATGATTAATACCGTTGAGGCTATTATCTTGCATAGAAATCAAAATGAATCAAATTATCAGTTAAAATGGATTGGAAAGTAGTCAAGGAATTTGAAGACATTACTTATAAAAAATGTGGGGGAGTGGCAAGGATTGCCTTTAACCGCCCAGAAGTAAGGAATGCTTTTCGCCCCAAAACAACCAGCGAATTGTTTGAAGCTTTTTTGGATGCGAGAGAAGATACATCGATAGGTGTCGTTTTGCTTTCTGCTGAAGGTCCATCACCTAAAGATGGCGTTTATTCTTTCTGCAGCGGAGGTGATCAAAAAGCCCGTGGAGAGCAAGGGTATGTAGGTGATGATGGGATGCACCGATTAAATATACTGGAGGTACAGCGTCTGATCAGGTTTATGCCTAAAGTGGTCATTGCTGTGGTTCCAGGCTGGGCCGTTGGTGGAGGGCATAGTCTTCACGTGGTATGTGATTTGACATTGGCTAGTAAAGAGCATGCCATTTTTAAGCAAACAGATGCAGACGTCACCAGTTTTGACGGTGGATATGGTTCTGCCTATTTGGCTAAGATGGTTGGTCAAAAGCGTGCCAGGGAAATATTTTTCTTAGGTAGAAACTACTCAGCCCAAGAAGCTTATGAAATGGGAATGGTCAATGCTGTGATCCCCCATGAAGAGTTGGAAACTACTGCTTTTGAATGGGCTCAGGAAATTTTGGAAAAATCTCCAACATCCATCAAAATGCTGAAGTTTGCCTTCAATTTAACGGATGACGGCATGGTAGGACAGCAAGTGTTTGCAGGGGAAGCCACCCGCTTGACCTACATGACAGAGGAGGCGAAGGAAGGAAGAAATGCTTTCTTGGAAAAGCGAAAACCTAACTTTAAGGATATTAAGTGGATTCCTTAATATAATTGAATTTCAGACCTGCATACTACCACACGGAATAATGCAGGTCTTTTTTTATATTACCCTAATAACCTAAGTACTATGAAGAAAATTTTATTGGCGGTAGTCATATGGCTTATAGCAATCCATGCAGATGCACAAACTAAAACATCTTTAAAATCATCACCACTTTCTGATGGGACTCCTTCTAGTGTAGGCATGTCTTCAGAACGACTGAATAAAATTGGAGAAATGCTCAGCGATGAAGTAAATTCAGGAAATATACCCGGAGCGGTAGCCTTGATCGCCAAAGATGGAAAAATTGTGTTCCACCAAGCATATGGGATGGCAGATAATACTGCTGGTGTTGAAATGAAGAAAGACGCAATTTTTAGAATTGCTTCCCAAACCAAAGCCATTACTTCCACAGCAGTGATGATCCTATGGGAAGAAGGACTGTTTCAATTGGATGACCCTATTTCAAAGTATATACCTGAGTTCAAAAAACCACAAGTATTAAGCGGATTCAAATATGCAGACACTACTTATAGTACAATCCCTGCGAACAAAGAAATTACTATCAGGCATTTATTGACACATACATCTGGCTTAGGTTATGGAGTAATCGATGGTGATGAAAGGATGAGGATGATCTATACCAAGGCAGGGGTGACTGACCTTTTTACCACAGAAAATATAACGATAGGTGAGAGTGTGAAGAAACTGGCCAAACTGCCATTACATTTTAATCCAGGTGAGCAGTATAGGTATAGTGAAGGCTTGGATGTTTTAGGGTATTTAGTAGAAGTAGTTTCCGGAAAGCCTTTTGATGAGTTTTTAAGGGAAAGAATTTTCGACCCATTGGGAATGGATGATACTTGGTTCTATCTCCCTAAAAATAAGGGGAATAGGTTGGTTACTGTCCAAGAGAAGAAAGAAGGGAAATGGATGCCCTATCCCGTTACTTTTTATGATACCAATTATCCAAAGGTGGGAGCTAGAGCTTTCTTTTCAGGTGGAGCAGGTTTGAGTAGTACAGCCAAGGACTATGCAACTTTTTTACAGATGTATTTGAATGGTGGTCACCTGAACGGCGTAAGAATTTTGAGTAGAACAACTGTAGCATCTATAATGGGAAATCAAACTGGAGACTTATTTGGAGGAGATAATAAATATTATGGTTTGGCTTTTGGTGTGGTGACTGAGAAAGGAGAGGATCACGGAGGAATGGGAAGTGAAGGTACTTTTGATTGGGGAGGATATTTCAATACCCAATATTTTGCCGATCCAAAAGAGCAAGTCATTGGCATTCTGATGAAGCAGACCCAAGGTAGAGTGAATGACCAGACAGGCTGGAAATTCAGGCAGATGGTAGGGGCTGCAGTAGATGATTAAATAAATTTAAACAAATGTCCGTTGCTCATAAGTGAGAATAGGATGTTTGAAAAAAATATTTGATGGAAAAATAAATAATCGTAAATAAGAGTTAATTGATTTGTATTGAGGTGAAATTTCCAATTCCCTCATCAGGGGAATTTAGATGCCAGAAATAGAGATGGTTGTTAAATATAAAGTAGCGGCCGTCACCAAGACCATTTTTAGATGGTGCCCCAGAATAATAGCCAGTGGAAACTGGTGTTAAATTTCGATCACATTTAATGATTTTGAAAAGAGAAGAATTTGAGGCCTGTTGAATTTCTTGAAAACCATTTGGTAGCGAGTTTCCAATGGTTGGATATACCAAAGCTGTCCTATAATAGAATTCTCCATCGAATATCAAGTTCTTGTAATTCCCAGTAAATTCAGTGTTGGTCATGTTTTGAAATGGATATTGAAATATCCCTCGGTTTTCAATATTTACACCTCTAATTCTGAGATCAGCCTTTGAGATTAGATTTCCTTTCAAATCATAGCAATAAATAAAATGGGATTTGCGGAAGTTTAATATTATTTTATCATCAGTGACCAAGAAAGTATGTTTTAAGAAGTTGGAGCTACAACTGTTATTTTGGAATTCTTCAGGGAAATAAATGAAGTGGGTAAAATGTCCTTTATTTAAATTGTAAAAGCCATAAACAGGTGAGATTTGGGTGAAATTAGGAGTGCCAGAGGGAATAAATTTTCGAATTGGGAGTCCAATGATTGTGCCGTCAAAATAAACTGAGTAGGGACTTAGGTTCAAAATGTTGTATTCCCCATTTTCAAAAGAATAGTTTTTTATTCCTTTATTTTTGAGATTAATTAGTTGGAATCCAAATTGGCCAGAAGCTTTTTTAACTAGAAGGCTGTCGTTTAAATAGGTAAATGGGCCAGTAGACTTTATCCCATTTGGGCCTTCAAGATCAAAATAATTAGTGATCCAATGTTGATTGCTGAAATTGTATTGGAAAATTCCCAATGAGTCCAGGTAAAGATAGGAATATAAGAAAGTGTCATCTCCAAAACTCCATGAAGATAATTCATTCATTAACGGTAGATCATGGTAGTTTATGGAAAGACTGTCTTTTAAGGTTATTTTTTGCTCTTCAAGAAAATAGCTTTTCTCTTTAAGACAAGAACAGAGTGAGAAAATAGAGCCTAGATAAATTATTAAAGTGGTTTGTTTAAAAAGTTTTGCCATGACTTTACCAGGATAAATCTTGTGAAATAATTATCTAGCATCTGCGGCAAACAAGTCGTGATGCTAGATTATAGTGATGGTTATATTGCTCCTAGAAAAGCTTCAGCTATTACCGAAATATTAGTTCTGTGGATTGAGTTTACCATATTACAAGCACTTCCTGGGATTTCTATACAAGTTGTTACCAGATACACCACTATTCGTAACCTGCGTGGTATACTCTATTTCATACCACTGGGATTCTACTTTACATTTGGAATCAAAAAAGATTGAGAAGATTAAAATCAATGTAAGTCCTGAAATTAAAGAAATTGACTTTTTCATAATTATTAAATTTAAAAGTTACGTATTGAAAACAGTTATTTTTCTTCTTTAAAAGAGTATGGGGGGTAATACTAAAAACCAACAATTAAAAACTTTTTAATTTTAATATTTAAAATACTGAAATTCAAATATTTATAAATAGAAATGTTTTTTATTTTTTATTTAGCGTTGTTGATAAGCTACTTTTTATCCAAGTAATTACTTCTTGATTTTTTTTGCTGTCAGAAGTTATTTCCAATATCCTTGGTCTAATAGATGGGTGGTAGAAATCTAGCAAGGCTTCATCTAGATCCTCTTTATTGGAAGCAGTTGAATAGTGAAAATTAAAATCTTTGGCCAAATTTTCAGCATTTAGAGATTGTTTGGTTTCAAAGAATTCTTCCAATTCAGGTTGCCTGCTAGGACCGTCAATCAAGCGGAAAATACCTCCAGCGTGGTTGTTCAAAAGAACAACTCTTAGATTGTTGTAAGTGTAATTGTGCCAAAAAGCATTACGATCATAGAAAAATGCCAAATCACCAGTAAACAAAGTAACAAAGTCTTTGGTGGTGAAGGTACAACCTACTGCTGTACTGTTGGAACCATCTATGCCGCTTGTGCCACGGTTACATATGATTTCCTGCTTTCTTGGTCCGAGAAAGTTGACATAACGTACTGCCATGCTATTGGCCAAGTGTATTTTTGAGTGTTCAGGAACCTTGTTCAGAATAGTTTCAATTGCTTTCCATTCTCCAAATTCAGCATTCTCTAGCACTTTTGGTAAGCTATGGCCGATACTTTCATTAGCGACTTTCCATGCTTTAGAAAACTCACTTTCTTTTGCCTCTAAGCTTTCAGACAAGAACTTTAAAAATGAAGTTGACGACGAATGTATTAGCTTGGAAAGGCCTTGATAAGTATCTGGGCTATATCCTCCAGGTTGGATATGCCAGTGTTCGGCACCAGACTTTCTTAAGAATAGTTTTAGGGATTTGGAAATGATGGACTTCCCGAAGCTTATAATTAAGTCAGGGTATAGACCTCCATGACCATAGATAGGTAGAAATTGATCATGGTAATTGATCGTATGTTCAGATTGTAGATTTGAAATTGTATCAGTTACTACTATAGCTTGATGCCTCTGTGCAATTTGATCAATAAATTCCTGACTTTTTCTACAAGGAGTTTGTTGCCCCGGAACAACCAGGATCCGATTAAACCTTTCAAGTGTATTTTTGAGTTTAATTTTCGCTTCCTCTTCTAATGTTATTTCACTTTGGACCTGATCCACAATTGGGACAGGGAGAGCGTAATTAAAAGCTTCATTAGCGTCAGGATAAAATGGTTCCCTCAGGGGAATGTTGATGTGGACAGGACCAGCGGGGAAATTACTAGAATTGTTAATGGCCTCATTGACGATCCTATGGGCATGCCAAATCTTATCATCTGTAGAAAATTCATCAGGGAAAGTGTAACTCGACTTGATATGGTTTCCGTAAATTTTTTCTTGCCGAATCGTTTGTCCATCCCACTGGTCAATCCATTCCGCTGGTCTGTCGGCAGTGATGACAAGTAATGGAATTTGCTGAAAGTAGGCTTCGGCTACAGCAGGAGCATAATTAAGAGCTGCAGTTCCACTGGTACAAACCAAGACAACAGGTTTTTTTAACTGTTGGGCCATACCAAGTGCAATAAATGCAGCAGAACGCTCATCTGAAATAGTCCTACAATGTAATTCTGGATGCCTTGCAAAAGCCAAGGTAATAGGTGCACATCTTGATCCAGGAGACAAGATGATGTTTTTAATTCCTTTGCGTGCGCAAATGGCCGCCAAGTCTACGATCGGTTGGATTATCAAGGTTTTGTTATTGAATGAATTTTCCGATTATATCACACTTCATGGAAGTTTCCTCCCATTCCTTTTCAGGAATGGAGTCTTCGGTAACTCCTGCGCCAGCATATAGGATGACTTCGTTGTTTACGAATTGAGTTGTCCTCAGGTTGACATAAATAGCAGTTTGGTTTTCGATGTTGACTGGGCCGATAAATCCGGAAAAAAAAGACCGGTCGAATTTCTCATTTTCAATGATAAACTCCATGGCTTTTTCTTTTGGAGATCCACAAACTGCGGAAGTAGGGTGTAAAAGTTTTAACATGACCGATCCCAATTGAGGGAAATTGGTAGCTTCCATATCGACCCTGAAGTCTGATCTTAAGTGAAGAAGATTTCCTGCCAAGACTGTCTTTGGGCCATTTTCCTCATATTCCCTAAGTCTTATTTTTTTGAAGTTGTTGACAATATATCGACTAACTAATGCTTGTTCTTCTATTTCTTTTTGGGTCCATGCAGCATTTTTAATAGGGTTGTCTCCCGAGGCTTTTTGTGTGCCTGCCAGTGCCATGGTATAGAAATATTGCCCTTCTGTTTTGATCAATACTTCAGGAGTGGCACCAAGCCAAGTGCCTACACTGGGGATATGGAAAAAATTGACAAAGGCATTTGGATAGTTTTTACAAAGTTCCAAGAAGGTTTTGGTAAGGTCAAATCCTTCTTTTAACTGCAATTTTTTCATTCTTGCCGGGACTACTTTTGCAATTTCTCCTTCATTAATTGATTGTATTCCTTTATGGACGATTTCGATAAAGTCTTCTTTGGTAGTAGGATTACATGACTCCCCAGTTGTTTGAGTGCAGAGTTGCTTGAGGTGGTTTCTTATCTGTTTTTTAGTTTGTGTTTGATCTAACTGAACAGATTTGAACTTTTCTGTAATATCTGGTATTTCAGGCAAATCTATATTAATTTTAAAATAGTCCGAAGCTTCCAAGAAAAATGCCTTTTGATCCTCTTGATCTCCAAATGGGTGTGCAATGAAACCTTGGGGAAGTGTGTCCAGTTCAAGTTCAACGCGTTTGATTTTATCAGTCTTATCAAGGATAAGTTGGATTTCATTGTTTTTTGGTGATTTCCAAACTGCGATTTGGTGCCCGCCTATTAAGGCATGATGTAGTAGGCAATCTATAGTTTTCTCTTGGGTAGTTAGAGAAGTTTTTACGGTTGATATACTCATCTTTGTTTTTTATCGAGGACAGCAATGGTGATCCTGCTCACACACGTCAATTCTTTGGTTTCAGAGAAAATTTTAATTTCCCAAATTTGGGTTTTTCCTCCAATGTGAAGAGGTTTGGCAATACCTTCTACTAAACCTGACCGGACAGATTTGATATGGTTGGCATTGATTTCCAGTCCCACGCAATATTGCTTGTCCGTGTCAATGCAACAGGTAGCTGCCACACTTCCTAATGTTTCCGCCAAGACTAAGTTGGCTCCTCCATGTAACAAGCCTAGGGGTTGTTTTGTTCGATGATCCACTGGCATGGTTGCCGTTATATAGTCCTCACCTATTTCGGTAAAGCGGATGCCAAGATGTTCGCCCATATTACCTTTGCCCAACTTGTTCAGTAAATCAACGTGGAGGTTTTTGTTAAATATCATGAATTTTGGAATAAAAAACGTTTTCTTTGAAAATCGTTAACAAAAATACAGAATCTTGGGTACTAAAAAAATCTACATTGTTCGGCATGGGCAAACAGATTATAACTTAAAGGGAGTAGTGCAAGGCAGTGGAATTGACGCCCCAATTAATGAGACTGGAATCAAGCAAGCAGCGGCCTTTTTTGAAAGCCACAAGCATATTAAGTTCGATAGAGTATATTATACCGGTTTACAAAGAACGAAGCAATCCATAGCTTCATTTTTAAAAAATGGGACGCCACATGAAGCGGTTCCTGACTTCAATGAAATCAGTTGGGGTAAATATGAAGGAGTGCCTATGAGTAAAGATGAGCACACTTATTACCAAAGCATGTTGAGCAAATGGTCAGAAGGGGAATTGGATTATGCCATCGAAGGAGGTGAGTCTCCAAATATGGTGTATAATAGATTGAAAAAAGGGCTTGACTATGTGATGTCAAAAGGGGGGGAGACCGTGCTAATTTGTATGCATGGGAGAGCCATGCGTGTAATGTTGAGCCTGATGCTAGAGTATGACCTGCGTTTTATGGATATATTTGATCATCATAATTTGGGGTACTACGAACTGACAGTGAAGGATGATGGTAAGTTTATACTTGATCGCTACAACTATGTGAAGCATTTAAAAGCTAAAGGATTGATTGGATAGACTTGGCCTTTTTCTTGTCAATTTTTTCGTAGAAAGCACTAAGAAGCTCTTCATAGTTTTCCTTACATTCGCTCAAGTCAATTATTCTAAATGCAACTTCTTGTAGAGGTTTCCAAGTTGATCTGTTGACTTGAACCATTGTTTGGCCAAATTGGCACTTATCAATGTCACATTCAGATACCTTGATAAAGAGTACAGCATCTGAATTTCCAGTGTAAGTTTTGGTGCTAAACTTATCTTCGAAGTTCGTTTCAATATACTTTGTACTTGAATCCAGCTGTTTTAACTCATTTTTGCTAAAGATGACCACGAAGGTTTTTTCTTCCGAATTATTGCAAAAAGCGGAAGATACTATTAGGGTGAATAGCGTCAGTATTATAAATTGCTTCATATAGAAATATAAAAAAATAATAACGACTTAGCAAGAACATTTGGTTTTATCAAGGAGAAAAAACAATTCATTTAAAATGAATTCGTCATCTCAATGAAAAGAAGAAAGGCTGCCCATTTGGACAGCCTTAATATTATTTGCTTTTTGTAGCTCTAGTACTTCTTTTTTTCTTTGGAAGTGTTTCATCCTCAATTTCGTCAGCAACGTCTGCTAAAATTCTTCCGCAGTGCTCACAAACTATGATTTTTTTCTTCTCACGAATATCGGCTTGTCTTTGCGGAGGGACGATATTAAAACATCCACCACAAGCACCTCTTTTTACTTCCACAACAGCCAAACCATTTTTGGCATTGTTTCTTATTTTTTTGTAAGACTTAAGAATACGCTCTTCGATTTTCTTAGTAGCTTTTTCCCTTTCAGTCTTCAGCTTATTTTCTTCAGCTTCACTTTCTGCTACAATAGTGTCAAGCTCATCTTTTTTAGTGTCAAGATCTTTCTTACGATCTTTCAAGGTCTCATCAAGTTCAGCAAGATCTTTTTTCTTGCCTTCAATTCGTACTTCGGCTTCACCAATTTTTTTTCTGGAAACTTGGATCTCCAAATCTTGCAATTCCAACTCTTTGGTAATGGCGTCATATTCACGGTTGTTTCTGACGTTCATTTGTTGGTCTTGGTATTTTTTGATCAGCTTCTCAGATTCCTTGATAGCTTCTTTGTGTTTCTTGATTTCGTCCTCAAGGGCCAAGATGTCATTGTTGAATTTCTCTAACCTCGTCTCGTAACCAGCTATCTCGTCTTCTAAGTCTTGAACTTCTTCAGGAAGGGCTCCTCTTATTTTAAAAATAGCGTCTAAACGGGAATCTATTTTTTGAAGATTATAGATGGCATCAAGTTTCTGTGCAACTGTACTTTCCATGTACTATATGTAAGTTATGGGATTCGTAATGACTTTTGTCAAATAGAGTGCAATATTACTAAAATTTTGTGACAATAACTCTAATAATAAATCTTTTGTATAAATTTCACTTTCGTAATGACCGATGTCGGATATAACTAATTGATTTTCAGAGTCAAAGAATTCATGGTATTTTATATCTGATGTGATGAATATATCCGCCTTAGCTCTTTTGGCTGCCCCAAGTAGGAATATACCTGCACCACCACAAACTGCCACTTTTTTTATTGGCTTATTTCTTAGTGAGGTGTGCTTGATTACCGAAAGGTTCATGGATTCTTTAAGATGGAGCAGAAAGGATTTTTCATCCATTTCCTCTGTAAGCTCACCTACCATACCTGAGCCCACTTCCTGGTTTTCGTTTTCAATGGGCTGTAGATAATAAGCCACTTCCTCATAAGGGTGGGTTTCTTTGAGTGCTTTTAAGATGTTGCCCTGTAAATAGGAGGGGAAGATTGCCTCTATTCTGTTTTCTTTAACTTTAGAAATAGTACCCTTTTCTCCAATAGTAGGATTTGATTGATTTGATGGGAGAAAGGATCCTATGCCTTCTACACTGAAGCTGCAATTGCTATATTCGCCAATGTCACCAGCTCCGGCATTGTAAAGTCCTTGAAGTACTTTGTCTGTTTCTTCTATTGGAATAAAAGTGGTTAGCTTGGTGAGCAAGCCTTTTTTGGGGGCTAGAATCTTTGTGTTAGTAAGTCCTATCTTGTCACAAATTCTTTTATTGACTCCTGTGTGGATGTTGTCCAGGTTGGTGTGAATGGCAAAGATGGCAATGTCATTTTTGATGGCTTTAATTACGGTTCTTTCTACATAGTTTTTTCCAGTAAGACTTTTGAGCCCTTTGAAGACAATAGGATGGTGCGCTACGATCATGTTGCAACCTAGATCGACCGCTTCCTGTACGACTTCTTCAGTTACATCCAATGTACACAAAATGCCTTTTACCTTATCATCAGGGTTTCCGGTGATCAGTTGTGCATTATCATAAGATTCTTGATAAGCGGGAGGGGCAATGCTTTCAAGGTAAGATACTACTTCTCTAATCAAATTAACCATATATTTGTATTTACCGTTTGATTCAAAAGTATAAAAAAATAAGGAATGCGGCCCTATCAGTTTTTTCTATATCCATTTTCAGTTTTATATGATGGCCTCACCAGCTTGAGGAACAGAATGTTTGATAGGGGAGTGAAAAAAAGCGTGGTTTTTGAAACACCTACAATTGTCGTGGGTAACCTTTCTATGGGTGGGACTGGGAAAACTCCCATGGTAGAATTTCTGATAGAAGCCTTCAAAGATAATTATGAGGTGGCTACTCTAAGTCGTGGCTATGGACGGAAAACCCAAGGGTATCTCCTTGCAAAGGCCAGTATAAAACCAGAGGAATTGGGCGATGAGCCTTTTCAGATATACGCTAAATATGGAAAAGAAATAACTGTAGCAGTCGGGGAACAAAGAATTTTGGCCATTCCTCAGATTATAGCTGATAGGCCAGCAACAGAATTGATTTTGTTGGATGATGCTTTTCAACATAGGTATGTTAAAGGTGATTTTAATCTGTTGTTGACTACTTTTCAGCGTCCATTTTTTACTGATCATGTGGTTCCGATGGGGACTTTGCGGGAAAGTCGCGAAGGAGCTCAAAGGGCTAACGCAGTTGTAGTCACAAAATGTCCGGATAATTTAAGTGAAGCGGTGAGAAAGCAATATGAAAAGGAAGCCCAGTTTTACACTAAGAAAAAATGTCCTGTTTTTTTTGCAGGCTTGGAATATGGGAAACCATATAATATTCAGTCGGGCAAAGTAGCTGGATTAGAACATGTGGTTCTTTTAAGTGGAATAGCAAATAGCAAACTGCTGATAGAGAAAGTGGAGAGCAAATACAACCTTTTAGAAACCCTAGAGTATAGTGATCATCATCATTATTCAGAGAAAGATGTTTTACATATTTTGGAGAGATTGAAGACACATAAAGATAAAACCCCAGTTTTACTTACGACTGAAAAAGATGCTGTAAAACTTAAAGCCGATAAATTTCTTAGATATTTGCAAGAAATTCCGATTTTTGCGTTACCTGTTCAGGTAAAAATGGAAGAGAAACAAAAGAATGCCCTATTGGAACTTACGTCAAAAGCCATCAGAAATAAAGGTTACCAAAGTGAAGTTTAAGCACCTATTTATTACAATTTTAGCACTACTGGCTTTTGGTCAAAAAACTTTTTCTCAAACTGAACCAAATAGAAATCCAGGACAGGGAGAAGGAGAGCAAACCAAAAGGGGCTTGATCGATGATTCTACCAAAATGGTGTATGGTCCAAAGACTTCTTTGTATTTCCTTCAAAAAAGCCTACGATACAATAAACCGGAAAAGACCCCGCTGGATACTGGACTTACTGATTTTCATAATTTTGAGCCTGTTTTCAAGAGTGGCAATAAATATCAGGATTTAGGGAATTTAGGCAGTGCTGCCAAGCCTGTTTATTATCAGCTTCCTGCTCAAATTGGAGCTACTTCAGGTTTTAATGTTTATGATTTGTACTATCATTCCCCAGATAGCTTGAGGTATTTTGACACCAAGTCACCCTACACCAAGTTGGAAGCTTTTTATGGCGGTGGTAACAGGAATATCCTTAATGTCGCTTTTGCTAGGAATATCAATCCTAGGTGGAATATAGGATTTAATTATAATACCATTAGGGCCAGAAAAACACTCAACCCTAATGCCAGGGATGATAATATGGTGGAACAAAATACATATTCCATCCATACAAATTATCGTTCTGAAAACGAAAAGTATTTCCTGTTGGCTAATTTTTCTAGAATGCATCATGCCGTCTTCGAGCAGGGAGGGATCATTCCATTAGAAGTGGATAGCACCTCTCTTCAATTTACTTACGAGGATGCCAAGGTGTGGCTGAGCAATAGCCGTGCAACGGATTTGAGGCAGGATTATCATTTGTATCATCAATATGAAATCTTAAAAGGTTGGCAGATATATCATGTTTTTGATAAAAAAAAGCAATCAGTTTCTTTTTGGTCTGATTTGACTACCAGCGATTCAGCTTTTTTTAATCAGTACAATAACAACAGGTTTATCAATCAAGATACCACCGCCAATTATCACCATTTTTCAGAAGTAAGGAACGAAGCTGGGTTTAAGGGGGATTTTGGGCCGGTTTATTATAATGCGTATGTGAAATTTAGGACAGGGCGAATGACCAGTCCCAATTTTGAGGCCGATAACCGTTTTAATGAGGTGTACGTCGGTGGGGCCTTAAGGGGGGAGATTAATGAGAATTGGTCTTTTGAGGCAGATGGGGAATATCTTGTTCCGAATGGTTATAGAATAAACGGATATTTTATTTCTCCATTTTTAGATTTGAGTTACACCAAAGCTTCGTACAAGCCTACTTTGATGCAAGAAATGTATCGAGGTAACCACTACCAATGGACCAATAATTTTTCGAACATTGGAGTGGATCAGATCAAGGGAGAAGTTAAGCTGGATTTTGCTAATATTTCAATCAGGCCTTCTTTGACATTGAACAGGGTGAATAATTATGTTTATTTTAACGAAAATCAGATAGCAGAGCAAGTCAACGGAGAAGCGTTTATGGTGACTCCAGGAGTGAGCGCAGATTTTACTTTTTGGAAAAAACTAAGGTGGCAGAGTGAAGTGATTCACACAACAATTACAGGTGATGCTGAAGACAAATTTAGAATTCCGGAATTGTATGTCAGAAGTAGGTTGTTTTTTGATGGACCTATGTTTGATGAACACCTGTTTATTCAGTTTGGCGTAGAAGGCAGGTATAAAAGCGATTATTATGCTGAAGCTTATATGCCGGCTACCCAGCAGTTTTATTTGCAGAACGACTTTAATGTTTATGCTTATCCTGTTTTGGATGCATTCATTAACTTAAGAATTAACAGGACAAGAGTTTTGTTCCGATATAATCATTTGAATAGTGGTTTTATGTCCGAGCCGGGGTATTATGTAACCCCAGAATACACAGGGTTGAAGGGGATGCTTGATTTAGGAATTAGTTGGTATTTCTTTGATTAGTGAAGGTATGAGTTGGGAAGAAAGTACAAAAAACAAGATGCTGAACTTACACTTGCCTACTGATCCTAGGTGGGTGGATATTGCTTCGATGAACTTGGAAGATATATTGGTAGATCATGCTTATTGTGAGCAAAAAGCGGCCTCCTCTTGTATTTCTTTGATTCTTAGATTTCCTGATTTGGATGAACTTGTAGATGTGCTTACACCTGTTGTGGCTGAGGAATGGGCTCATTTTGAGAGGGTAATGGAGCAAATTAGAAAGAGGGGCTACAATTTTGGGTTTCCTAGAAAGGATGTTTACGTGGTCAAGTTGTATGAATTTGTCCGTAAAGGAGGTTCCAGAATGGATCAGTTGACAGAACATTTGTTGATGAATGCTCTGATTGAGGCAAGAAGCTGTGAGCGGTTTAAATTGCTTTGGAAGAATATTCCTGATCAAGAGCTTCAACAGTTCTATTATGAACTGATGATTTCTGAGGCAGGGCATTACGTTAACTTTTTAGACTTAGCTCGAAAATATCAAGATCCAGAAAAGGTAAACAAAAGATGGCAAGAATGGTTGACTTTTGAAGGAGAAGTGCTAAAAGGGGTGGAAGTGCGCTCTGATAGAATGCACTAATATGTTTTTAAGTCTATGGGCGTGCAGTCTGATTTTTTTTTGATTAAATATTGGTTTTGTGTAGTTTTTATTAATAATATAAGGCTGATTTTTACCAAAAATAAAGGACTTTTGTTCTAAAGTGGACATGTTATGGAATTGCTCGAAAATATAAAGGAAGCCATTAGGTCTATTAAGTCCAACTGGCTTAGAACCATTTTGACAGGGCTGATTATAGCCATTGGTATTACCTCTTTGGTGGGTATGTTAACGGCTATTGATGGAATGAAGGCACAGATTGAAGAGAGCTTTTCTGGTTTTGGTGCAAATAATTTCGATGTTAGGTCAAAAAACCTTTCTGGTCAGAGTAGAACAATGGAAGGAGTTAGGGAAAAGCAATTCCCTCCTGTGAGTTTTCGCCAGGCCTCTGAATTCAAGGATAGTTATTCCGAAAGGGGGCTCTCTACAATTTATTGCTGGATTACTGGTGCTGCAGAAGTAAAAAGAGGTTCTGAAACTACCAATCCCAATACAAGAATTGTTGGGGTAGATGAAAACTATTTGTTGCTCAAAGGTTTGGATTTAGAGAGAGGTCGAAACTTCAGTAATGTTGAGATCAGGTATGGTAATAATGTATGTTTAATAGGCAGTGAGATTCTCACAACATTGTTTGAAAACCATGAGGATCCTTTGGGTGATTATGTGTCGTTTTTTGGCAATCGATATACCATTGTGGGTGTTTTAGAAGAACAAGGCGCTGTTGGTGGAGATTCTGGAGCGGATAGGAACATTTTTATACCCATTGAAAATGCATCAAGGCTAGATCAGACGGGTAACTTTAGGTATACCATTACCGCTTCAGCGTCAGATCCTACCAAGATGGATTATGAAATGGGACAAGCAACGGGTGTGATGAGGCAGGTGAGAGAGGACAGGATTGGAGAGGAAGACTCTTTTGAAGTGATAAAATCCAATAATGTAGGAGAAAGCTTGGAAGAAGTGGCTGGTTATTTGAGAATTGGAGGTTTTAGCATTGGGTTTATTACATTGCTTGGTGCTTCGGTGGGACTTATGAATATTATGTTGGTTTCCGTAACGGAGCGTACCCGAGAGATAGGCGTTAGAAAAGCTCTAGGAGCTACACCCAAAAAAATACGCCAACAGTTTTTGATTGAAGCGATAGTAATTTGTGTTATTGGTGGAGCTTTTGGTGTATTGCTTGGGATTGGAATAGGGAATATTGTTGCTAGTTTTGTAGGGCCTGGAGGCTTTTTAATTCCATGGATGTGGATGATATTGTCCTTTGTTGTATGTGTTATCGTGGGGCTGATCTCCGGTGTCATCCCTGCTATTAAGGCCAGTAAGCTCGATCCTATCGAAGCTTTGAGGTACGAATAAATTAGACAATGTCCGTTTTTCTTGGGTCGGGGCCATATTGGTTTTTTCCTTCTTCTCCTTTTTTGATCGCCAAATAGACGAAGCCAATTAAATTTACTGGTGGTGGAATAAGAAGATATAGAGCATACTTCCAGTCCAATCCTATATCATGAAGTCTTTTTATGGCCTGTACCAAAAGTAGAATGATGGTGGTAATTAATAGGATTCCAAAAATCACAAGAGTTAGCCAGTTTTGAACCTTGATAGACTCATACATGATCATCAAACAAAGCAAATTAATAAAATAAAATACGACAAACAGTGCAAGGTATTTTCTTCTGGTAATCCTTCCGGTAGGTTCAAGAACAGTCTTCATGATTTTTAGGGTTTATTTATATTATTTCAACAAGAAAGAGATGAAATTTGTTTGCTATGTAAATAAGCAAAAAACGCTCCATTTGGAGCGTTTTAAAATTCTAAACATGTTGTTCGTATATGATCTCTGGTTCTACTACATCTACAGTGCCTTTTTCGTTGATATCCCAAAGGGTTACCTTTTTGATCTCGTTTATGAGTAATGGATCATATTTGGCTGATACCCGGATATAATTTTCAGTGAAACCATGCATTAAACCATTTTCTACATCATCTTCAAATAAGACATCAAAGGTGCCTTTTAGATTTTCTTCATAGAATTTCCTTTTTTTCTTTTCTGATAATATCCTAAGCATTTTGGAGCGTTGGTGCCTTATTTTCATAGGGACAACCTCGTCCATATCAGATGCTCTGGTATTGGCTCTTTCAGAATAGGTAAATACATGAAGGTAAGAAACCGGAAGCTCGTTCAGAAAATTGTAGGTTTCTAGGAATAGCTCTTCGGTTTCTCCAGGAAAGCCAACAATCACATCCACGCCAATACAACAATGGGGCATCAATGTTTTTATTTTAGTTACCCTGTCTACATAGAGTTCACGTAAGTATCTTCTACCCATTTTTCTCAATATGGTATTACTACCAGATTGAAGAGGGATATGGAAATGAGGGACAAAACGTTTGGATTGTGAAGCAAATTCAATGATTTCATTGGTAAGCAAATTTGGCTCGATTGACGAAATCCTAAACCTTTCTATACCATTGATCTCGTCCAACGCTTTGACAAGGTCAGAAAACCTTTCTTTTCTCTTACCATCTTGAATACCAAAATCGCCTATATTGACTCCGGTTAAAACCACTTCCTTTACATCGGTCTGTGCAATTTCCTGAGCAGATTTTAGGATGTTTTCAATAGCGTCACTTCGGCTTTTCCCCCTTGCAAGGGGGATTGTGCAAAAAGCGCAACCATAATTGCAGCCATCCTGGACTTTGAGGAATGTCCTGGTGCGGTCATGCATGGAGTAGGCATTGTTGAAGGTAGTGGCTTCCTGAATTTCCGAAGCTAGTACTTTGGTTTCTTGTTCTTTGGCAAAGCCATCGAGAAGTTCGATCAAGCGAAATTTTTCGGCAGCTCCTAGGACAGCATCTACGCCTTTTATCTCAGAAATTTCTTTAGGCTTCAGTTGAGCATAGCAGCCGATTATGGTCACATAGGAGTTTGGGGAGATTTTTTTAGCCTCCTTTACAATCTTCTTACATTTTTTGTCGGCATTCTCGGTGACAGAACATGTATTGATAATGAAGATGTCTGGGCTGTCTTCAAAACCAACCTTTTTATAGCCCTTTTCTTCGAATTGACGACTTATAGTAGAAGTTTCGGAGTAGTTTAATTTACACCCCAATGTATAAAATGCTACCTTTTTCAAATCTTACCCCCTTGATTTTATATTAGAGTGCAAATTTAAGTATATTATTTTGGTTTTCAATTTTTGGTTCAGAATGAGGAATTTACCGTTATTTTAAGGGTTTCGTGATGAAATGAAGCTTATTTTATTGAAATAATGCGTTTTTTTTAAAGATTGGCTCAAAATAGTGCGATTTTTCTTTTTATTTCAGATTTTTGCTTATCTTCGCTACAGTTTTTAAACCACATTATTAAAACATGGCAACTTTACGACAAAAATCATTAATGATGGTGCAGTCAAGAGAAGATGTGTCTTTTGCAGCCCCGTCAACAAAAATCTCCGATTATTTTGGTTCTGAAGTTTTCGGTCTTTCTAAAATGAAAGAAGCTCTTGCTCCTTCAGTATATAAGAAGGTAAGTGAGGCGATCGAAAAAGGACAAAAAATTGATACTTCCAGTGCCGAAGAAGTAGCTACTGCAGCAAAAGCATGGGCGCTAGAAAAGGGTGTTACACACTATACCCACTGGTTTCAGCCATTAACCGGTTCTACAGCAGAAAAGCATGATACTTTCTTCGATGCACACGCAAGGATAGAAAGATTTAAAGGCTCAGCGCTTGTTCAGCAGGAGCCAGATGCTTCTTCTTTTCCTAATGGTGGTATAAGAACTACATTTGAAGCAAGGGGCTATACAGCTTGGGATCCAAGTTCTCCAATGTTTATTTTCGAGAACACCCTTTGTATTCCGACCATCTTCGTGTCGTACACAGGAGAGGCTTTGGATTATAAAACTCCATTATTGAAGTCAGTTGACGCAGTAAGTGCTGCAGCTGTGCCAATTTGTCAATTGTTTGACAGAAATGTAAAGAAAGTAAATCCTTCATTGGGTGTTGAGCAGGAGTACTTTGTGATCGACAAGGCACTTTATGCGGCAAGACCAGATTTGGTAATGGCTGGAAGAACTGTTTTTGGTCATAACCCAGCAAGGGGTCAGCAATTGGATGATCACTATTTTGGATCTATTCCAGGTAGAGTAAAGGCTTTCATGAAGCACTTCGAAATTGAGGCTTGGAAATTGGGTATTCCTGTTTCTACGCGTCACAATGAAGTGGCTCCAGGTCAGTTTGAAGTGGCTCCTGTATTCGAAGAGATCAACAAAGCTACCGACCATAACCAATTGTTGATGGACATGATGGATAAAGTGGCTGATCAACATGGTCTTAAAGTATTGTTCCATGAGAAGCCATTTGCTGGATTGAACGGAAGTGGTAAGCATAACAACTGGTCTTTGATCACAGATACTGGTGTTAACTTGTTCCAGCCAAGTAATTCTGCAAGAGAAAATCTTCAGTTCTTGACTTTCTTGGTGGCGACGATCAAAGCGGTTTATGATCATGCAGATATCTTAAGAGCAAGTATTGCTTCAGCTGCTAATGACTTTAGATTGGGTGCCAATGAGGCTCCTCCAGCGATCATCTCTGTTTTCTTAGGTTCCACCCTTACTAGTGTTTTGGATGAGCTTGAGAAAAATGGTAACATCAAGATCGAAAAAGGTGATAACATGTATATGAAGTTAGGAATCAACAAAATTCCTGAAATCATATTGGATAACACTGATAGAAACAGAACTTCTCCTTTTGCATTTACAGGTAACAAATTTGAGTTCAGGGCGGTAGGTTCTTCTGCCAACGTGGCTGGACCAATGACTGCATTGAACGTAATTGCTGCTGAAACCCTTCAAAACATGTATGCTGATATCAAGGCTGAAATGGAAGGAGGAAATGAGAAGAAAATTGCTATCGTTAATGTATTGAGAAAATACATCAAAGACAGTAAGAAAGTTAGATTTGAAGGAGATGGCTATTCTGAAGAGTGGGCTAATGAAGCTGAGAAAAGAGGTCTTTCTAACTTGAAGAGTACTCCATTTGCATTGGACATATTGGAAGCGAAATCTACTGCTTCTCTTTATGAAAAGCATAATGTTCTTAATGCCACTGAACTTCATGCAAGACATGAAATTCGTTTGGAAAATTACATCATGAAGGTTCAGATTGAATCTCGTGTGATGGGAGATCTTGCATTGAACCACATCATTCCAACAGCCATCCAATATCAAAACAAATTGATCGAAAATGCTAACGGATTGAAAGGTTTAGGTTTAGATGCTAAAGCTGCTATTGAAACTGTAAGCGAGATCAGTAAGCATATTGAATCATTGAAGGATAATGTTCTTGCGATGATCGATGCCAGAAGAAAGCTGAACAAAGAGGAAGATATCGTTAAGAGAGCTAAGGGTTATAGTACTGATGTAAAAGATGCATTCTTCGATAAAATCAGATATTCAGCTGATAAGCTAGAACTGTTCGTTGATGACGAATTCTGGCCATTAGTAAAATATAGAGAAATGTTGTTCTTGAGATAAGACTAACAAATAAATGTAGAAAGCCGGGAAATCCCGGCTTTTTTTATTCATAAGGATCGTATTGGTTCAATTCGGCAAGTTCAATAAACAATTTGGACACTTTTTTAGTGATATCCTTAAAGTACTTTTCTCCTTTTTCTTTAGAGGCTTTTTTAGGGTTGCCTATTCCAGTATCTCTGGTTACTCTTGACCATTTTCTTTCGGACCAAGCCCAGCCTTCCCTGATGCCTTCCACTAGTGATTTTCTTTCTTCTCCAAGTCCTGCTTCCTCTAATGGAAGAACCAAGTCTGGCTGAAGGTGTAGAATAAGGCTTGTTTCCATTTCATCAGCATGATCACCTTCATGCTCAAAGTATTGGGTTTTGTCCAAGGCCTTAAACCAGTTGCAGCTAGAGAAAAACATGTCGGGAAACTTTAGTCCCAATTCTCTTAATATTGTTTTAAAATCATTTCCTCCATGGCTATTGAGGATAAGAAGTTTTCTGACTTTCTGTCTGTGAAGCACTTCAGTAATATCATTTACAATGGCCAATTGGGTGCTAGGGTTAAGATTCATGTCCAAAAAAATGTCCGATTGTCCAGTATTAACCCCAAAAGGGACAGTTGGGAGAACCATGATGTGGGCTCCAGCTTCATAAGCCAATCTTCCCGCCTCTGCAGCAATGGATTCTGCTTCAAAATTATCAGTGCCATAAGGTAAGTGAAAGTTGTGGGCTTCTGTTGCCCCCCATGGTAAAATGGCCAAGTCAATATTTGTGTGTTTTAAGTCTTTCCAGTTAGATTCAGCAAGAATGTAAGGTCTCATGAGTGTTTTGTGAATTATAAGATGTTTGCCAATGGTTAATGAAGATCATGGTTTGATCCTGAATTTCTTTATGTCAATCTCTAAGTTTGGGGTACTAGCAAGCCTTTTGAAAAATACGCCGGTCTTTATTTTCTGATAAAAGCAGCGTGCTCTAATAATATAAGAAATTCCTTTCACTTCTTTAAATTGTTATAAAAACTTTAATTAACCATAGGCACTTTGGCAATTTGAGTATGATTAAATGTTTGGTTAATTCTAATATCTTTTTTAAAATTTTTAAAAATTAAATTAAAGTTGTAATTTTATTTCCTGTAATTAATGGTTTGAATCCTGTTGCTATTTAGTATGTTAAAAAAGAGCTGGCTTATATTGTTGTTAGGGATCATTTTTATTAGTTGGAATGCTTATGCCCAACATGATAACTTGCATCGTCGCTCTAGTGTTTATGAGGCACCAAAGGACCCTTTGGTAATTCAAAAACTTGATAAATGGCAGGATTTAAAATTTGGGATGATTATTCATTGGGGTGTTTATGCCGTCCCAGGGATGATTGAATCATGGGCTTTATGTTCTGAAGATTGGATCAACCGAGACAGTACAATTACTTATAATGACTTCAAAAAATGGTATTGGGGTTTAGCAGACGAGTTTAATCCGGTCAATTTTGATCCAGATCAGTGGGCTGATGCAGCAGATGCAGCAGGGATGAAATATTTAGTATTTACTACCAAACACCACGATGGGTTCAATATGTTCGATACCCAACAGACAGATTATAAAATTACAGCAGGCCCTTTTAAAAATCACCCTAAATCGAATGTGGCCAAGTATGTTTTTGAGGCCTTTAGAAAAAAGGACTTTATGATTGGGGCGTATTTCTCTAAACCTGACTGGCATTCTCAATATTATTGGTGGTCAAAGTATGCGACAGCTGACAGGAATAATAACTATGATATTCGCAAAAATCCTTGGAGATGGAATAAGTATAAAGAGTTTACTTATAGTCAAATAGGGGAGTTGATGCATGATTATGGTGATATTGATATTTTGTGGTTAGATGGTGGATGGGTTCGTCCATTGGAGACAGTAAATGAAGAGGTTCTTTCTTGGGGAGCTAGGATCCCTGAGTGGAGTCAGGATATTGATATGCCGAAGATTGCCAAGATGGCTAGAGAGGCACAGCCTGGTATTTTGATGGTGGATAGAACAGTGCATGGTCCATATGAGAATTATCAAACTCCAGAACAAAGTGTTCCTGCCGAGCAACTTGATGTGCCATGGGAATCATGTATGACTTTGGGACATTCATGGGGTTATCATCCAAGACAGAATTACAAGTCAGTGAATAAGGTAGTACACACTTTAGTTGAAGTGGTTGCCAAAGGAGGTAGCTTACTTTTAGGTGTGGGCCCAAAACCTGATGGAACCCTTCCTGATGAAGATGTGAAAAGATTGAAAGGTATTGGAGATTGGCTGGAGGTGAATGGAGAAGCTATCTACGATACTAGAACAGTCAATTACTACAAAGAAAATAACATTTATTTTACTCAGGACAAGAAAGGTAAGACTTTTGCCATTCTTTTGGTGGAAGAGAATATGGAAATTCCAAATACTGTTTCTTGGTCTACTCAACAGTCGGTAAAAGGGAAAAGCGTACGTCTACTGGATGGAAATAAGAAATTGGAAGTGAATAAAGGAGGGGGAGAAATAGTAGTGACAATACCAGAAAAAATAAGAAAAGAGATCAAGCAAAAAGAAGCAATTGTTTTTGCCTTTGAAAATGAATAAAAATATTTATTAGGGTCAAAGCCTGGGGGGAAGGATTCCCTTCGGGCTTTTTTTTGACTTCTTGGCTCATTTTTTGAACCTATATAGATGTTAGGGTTATTATTTATAAATTCTAATCTTATCTTCGTTAACCATAGAAAAACTTTTAATATGAAAGGGATTATTCTTGCCGGTGGATCCGGGACACGACTGTATCCATTAACTATTGCGGTCAGTAAACAACTTATGCCAGTTTATGATAAGCCAATGATTTACTATCCATTATCTGTTTTGATGATGGCTGGGATCAGGGAGATCTTGATTATTACTACTCCAGAAGACTCAGAAGCTTTTCAAAAGTTGTTGGGAGATGGCTCCCATTTGGGCTGTGAGTTTTCATTTGCAATTCAGCCTAAGCCAGAAGGTTTGGCGCAAGCTTTTGTAATCGGAGAGGAATTTATAGGTAAAGATAAAGTGGCATTGATATTAGGGGATAATATCTTTTATGGGTCAGGCTTACAAGAAACATTGATGAAACATACTGATCCAGAGGGAGGGGTTGTTTTTGCCTATCATGTTAATGACCCTCAACGTTATGGAGTGGTGGAGTTTAACAAAGACAAGAAAGCTATTAGCATCGAAGAAAAGCCAAAAGAACCAAAATCTAAATTTGCGGTTCCGGGACTCTATTTCTATGACAATCAAGTTGTGGAAATAGCCAAAGGTATAAAGCGTAGTGAAAGAGGGGAGCTTGAGATAACAGATGTAAATAATGCTTATTTAAAAGCAGGTAAACTAAGCGTGGGGATATTAAGTAGAGGGACAGCATGGTTAGATACAGGGACGCATCAGTCTCTCCTTCAAGCGGGTCAATTTGTGGAGGTGATTGAAGAGCGGCAAGGCTTAAAAATAGGATGTGTAGAAGAAATAGCTTATCGAAAAGGCTTTATTGATAAAGATCAACTCCTCAAGCTAGCTGATCAACTTGGGAAGAGCGGTTATGGGACTTATTTAAAAAGACTTTTATAAAGAGCAGAATTAATTCTGCTTTTTTATTTTGAAAACCATTTTTTCCAAAGTGGAAATGGAGAAAGGTACCTTTTGACAAAAAATTGTCCTTGCATCAACATGTCGTTGGTTTTGTTGCTGCCTGCATTGCCATCAAGTTCATCCGAGAGGGCAGTAAGCAGGCTTGCTTCAAAACCGATGTCCCAATTGTTTCCAAAAGCCATAGTACCCCCAATTCTAAGAGGGACATAAAGAGAGGTGGGAGTTGTTTTATTGATTACAACATTATTTTGGTTATTGGATGCAACAGCTTGTTCGCCAGGAACTGCCAAGAAGCCAAGCCCTACACCTGCATAGCCGTTAAATCTTGACCTCATGATATGGGTTTCAAAAGGGATAAAGTAAAACTCTGGCATTATATCCAGATAAAAGGCATTTCCTTGGAATGCATAGGCTTTGTTTTCTTCGCCCCATTCAAAAGCCCTATCCGAAAAGTGTTCGACATTACTGTTTACATGCTGGAATCCCATCGATGCTCTTAAGTTAATCCTATGGTTTAATTTCTTTGCTGCAGCGACTGTAACAGCTGCAGATATTGGGAATTCAAAATTTCTATAGGGACCTCCATTGTCAGCATAAATTGACCCTGGCCCTGCAGCAATGTGAAGAGAATAAACTCTTGGAATCCTTTCTCTATAAAAATTTTGGGCAGAGAGGCTGCCTGCGGTCAAGGTAGCCATCAAAAATAAAAGAAAAAAAATAGGTTTAGGAGACATATTTTTTTATTTGGGTTGGTTTACGTGTTTAAAACGTAAATAAATGTAAATTTATTTTTCAAAAGTTGCAATTTTTGTGCCAAAATACATTTATTTGATATTGAAATTATTTACTAATGAAGCTCACTGGAATACATCACATCGCAATTATTTGTTCAAATTACAAAGTGTCTAAAGAGTTTTACACTGATATTTTGGGTTTAAGTATCATTAGAGAAGTTTATCGGGAAGAGCGAGATTCCTATAAGCTTGATTTGGCTTTAAATGATCATTATGTTATTGAGTTGTTTTCTTTTCCATCACCGCCTTCTCGTACTAGTAGACCTGAAGCATGTGGATTGAGACACTTGGCATTTTCTGTTCAAGATATCAACAAGGCTTCAACATATTTGGTGGAGAAAGGCATAGTAGTTGAAAAAATAAGGGTTGATGAATTTACGGGTAAGAAGTTTACTTTTTTTGAGGATCCTGATGGGTTGCCTTTGGAGCTTTATGAAGTTTAAAACCACTTTTTTCTTTTGAAGTAGTAAATCATCAAAGCGGTCAGTATGATAAAGATCAGCCAGATGAGGGGATAGCCAAATGACCATTCTAACTCTGGCATTTCTTTAAAATTCATTCCATAAACACCTGCAATGAATGTGAGTGGAATAAAAATAGTAGCAATAACTGTGAGGGTCTTCATGACCTCATTTTGCTTGGTGCTCAGTTGTGTCATGTACATTTCGGCCAAAGTACCCATCGCTTCTCTTTGCAACTCCAAGTTCTCTAATATTTCAATGCTATTTTCATAGATGTCATTGATGTATGTTATGTTTTTTTTCTTGATTAGCGCATGATCTGATTTTTTCCATTGTGAAAAAATTTCTCTCATAGGCCATGAGTTTTTCCGTACCATGCTCAGTGTTTTTCTGTGGTGATAAATGTCAGATAGGTTAATGTTGTTTTTCTGACCAATGATTCGATCCTCCATTTTTTCAATGGCATCTGCGATGAGTTCTAATATGGTATAGTATTCATCGACAATTGAATCAATGAGCGTATAAGTAAAATAATCTGTTCCCAACCGTCTCATTTTGCCTTTTGGGTTTTCTAGTCTTGTTCTAATGGGGTCGAAAATATCTTGAGGGTTTTCCTGAAATGAAATGATAAAGTTGCTTCCAAAGAGAATACTCAAGTGCTCAACTTGAATTTCTTTTATACCGTTTTTGGAATACAGCATCTTGGTTACAATAAAAATGTAATCATCAAATTCTTCGATTTTAGGGCGTTGATCTGAGGAGATGATGGCTTCGATAACCAATGGATGTAAATTGAATAAGGAGCCTATTTGTGTGATCAGTTCCTTGTTGGAAATGGTGCTGATATTTAACCAAAATTTGCTGTCTTGTTGAAGAAGGAAAGGTTGGACTTGTTCAACATTCTTAATGAGGTGTTTTTCGAATTTGTTTTCACCAAAACTATAAAGTTCAAGGATGGGAGAAGTTATTTTGCCGATATCAATGTTTTTTGACATGGTCAGGCAATGTTTCTACTAGCTTTTGGCTCGTCAGTGGTTTTTCTATAAAGCCTTGGACAGAAAGGTATTCTTCTGATTTTTTTCTATCCTGAAAATCAATGGAACTGGAAAGCATTAAGATAACATCATCTCTTCCGGTACAATTTTGCTCATATTGATCCAGAAAGTCCCAGCCGTTCATGACAGGCATATTGATGTCCAATAAAATTAAAAGCTTTTTATTATGTCCTAAAGCGATGATTTGCTCTAATGCATTTTCTGCCTCTAAAAATTCTTCAACATTAGAACTTAGGTTCATTTTACTGATCAACCTCTTGTTAATGAGGTTGTTAATAGGGTCATCATCTATTAAAACAATTGAATCAAATGAAAACATCAATCGTACCTTAAAATTTCCAATCTTCTAATACCAATTCGCAGTAAGATACAATTATATTTTAAGGAAAAAAAAATATTTGATGGGCCAAAGCGTTATTTTTTTCTTAGGATATTGACAGAATAGGTAAGTTCATAAACAAAAAAAGAGGACATGTTATAGTCCTCTTTTTGTAGAGTGTATTTAAAGGTTGGACTTACATCATGCCGCCCATTCCGCCACCGCCCATTGGAGGTGTGGCAGCTCCTCCTTGTTCTTTAACATCAGCTACTACACATTCAGTAGTCAATAGTAGTGCAGCAATAGATGCAGCATTTTCTAGGGCGAGTCTTGTAACCTTAGTAGGGTCGATTACACCAGACTCGAACAAGTCTTCAAACTTATCAGTACGGGCATTGTACCCGAAGTTACCAGTACCTTCTTTGATTTTGTTGATTACAACTGAACCTTCAGCACCAGCATTGGCCACAATAGATCTCAATGGAGACTCAATAGCTTGCTTGATGATATTGATTCCAGTGTCTTGATCATCGTTTTCTCCTTTAAGGCCTTCAAGGGCAGAAGAAGCTCTGATCAGTGCAACACCACCACCTACAACAACACCTTCTTGAACGGCTGCTCTTGTTGCATGGAGTGCATCATCAACTCTGTCTTTTTTCTCTTTCATTTCCACTTCGGTAGCAGCTCCAATGTAAAGGATAGCTACACCGCCAGAAAGCTTGGCTAATCTTTCCTGAAGCTTCTCTCTGTCGTAATCAGAAGTGGTCTTTTCAATTTGAGATTTGATCTCAGCGATTCTGCCTTCGATTGCAGACTTTTCACCAGCACCGTTAACGATAGTAGTGTTGTCTTTATCGATGTTTACTTTTTCAGCTGTACCTAGGTACTCAACAGTAGCGTTTTCAAGTTTGTAACCTCTTTCTTCAGAGATAACAGTACCGCCAGTAAGGATAGCGATATCTTCCAACATGGCTTTTCTTCTGTCACCGAAACCAGGAGCTTTTACAGCTGCTACTTTCAGAGCACCTCTGATTTTGTTTACTACCAAAGTAGCTAGAGCTTCACCGTCAACATCTTCAGCAATAATCAAAAGTGGCTTGCCTGACTGAGCCACTGGCTCCAAAACAGGAAGCAATTCCTTCATTGAAGAGATCTTCTTGTCGTAGATCAGGATATACGGATTCTCCAATTCAGCTTCCATCTTTTCAGTGTTGGTAGTGAAATAAGGAGAAAGGTAACCTCTGTCAAACTGCATACCTTCTACAGTTCTTACTTCAGTTTCTGTGCCTTTAGCTTCTTCAACAGTGATAACCCCATCTTTCCCCACTTTGTCCATGGCATCAGCAATCATATTACCGATTTCCTCGTCATTGTTAGCAGAGATAGTACCTACTTGAGCGATTTCTTTGGAAGTAGAGATTTCTTTAGAAGTAGCTTTTAATTCAGCTACAACAGCTGCAACAGCTTTGTCAATTCCTCTTTTCAGATCCATTGGGTTAGCACCAGCTGCTACGTTTTTGATACCAACGTTGAAGATGGCTTGTGTCAAAACGGTAGCAGTGGTTGTACCGTCACCTGCATTATCAGCAGTTTTTGATGCTACTTCTTTTACTAGTTGAGCGCCCATGTTTTCGATTGGCTCTTCTAGTTCAATTTCTTTAGCTACAGAAACACCATCTTTAGTGATCGTTGGTGCACCGAATTTCTTGTCTATAATTACGTTTCGACCTTTTGGGCCCAATGTTACTTTTACTGCTTCTGCAAGAGCGTCAACACCTTTTTTCAGTTTGTCTCTCGCGTCTGTATCGAAAAATAATTCCTTTGCCATTTTTTTGTTACTTTTTAGTTTTTACTTAAAATAAACTACTGGAGTGATTGATTAAAGGATCGCGAAAATATCCGATTCTCTCATAATCAAATAATCAGCACCTTCTACTGAAAGTTCTGTACCGGCGTACTTGCCGTACAATACAGTGTCGCCTACTTGTACAGTAAGTGGTTCATCTTTTTTTCCATTGCCAACAGCTACAACAGTGCCTTTTTGTGGTTTTTCTTTGGCAGTGTCAGGAATGTAAAGTCCAGATGCTGTTTTCTCTTCAGCTGCAGCAGGTTCAACTAGAACTCTGTCTGCAAGAGGTTTGATGTTCACTTTTGACATAATAGTATTGATTTTTTTAGGTTAATTTCTATGATTCCTGATGCCTCTATTACATTTCTTGTGCCAAGTGTAAAATGATAATTATCCATGACAGAAAGTCGTGAAATGTATATTGATTCTGACATGTTATAAGTTGAGATGACTGTTTGCTCTGACAATTTTACTTTTAGAGTTTGGTAAGTTTGTCAGCTTTTTATTAAATTCTACTAAAATGGCAAATTATGAAAACATTGTCGGAAAACTGGATTTCAGAAGGTTGGGTTGATTTCGAGTATAAGAAATACTTGTTGATGGCTTATTTGAAAGAAGTGGATCAACATTTTGGAGATGTTAAGCTTTATCCGCCTTTGGCTGATTTGATTAAACATTACCATAAACTTCAGGATTTAGAAAAATCGAAAGGTTCTTTGCGAAACGCTTTTCCCAAAAGGGTTGTTGGGGTTGATTATAAAAGAATGAAGTTTAACCATGAACAATTGCATAAAGAAGGGGAGTTGATGAAAGAGCTGGACAATATCATTGCTTTTTCCATACCGAAAATCAGGTCTTATATTGATCAGGGGAAGGATATTTATGATTTTATAGAAGATAACTTGGTGGTTGAGCCTATTGGTTTGTCACCTATCTATCAGAAAGAGGGGTATGTTTTTATTTCATTTGATAAATCTTCCGATGTTCATATTTACAGCTATCAGATGAAGTTGTTTGAGAACAGTTTTGAAAAATTAAGAGGGATAGCTTTTGAGTTTATTTCCAAGTCTACCAAAAGCTTGGCGAATACTTATGAACAAATAAAACTTGACCTTGTGAAAAATCATCGGCATTTGCCTAATCCAGCCACGTGGCGAGTGCACAGTGCTAAGGTCGTGCCTTTGGAAGAGAGCCTGGTGCCAATAAGCAAGAGAATATTAATGAAAATGATTGCATAAAAAAAAAAGCCCGAAATTTCCGGGCTTGAATCGATTATTTTTTTTGAAGAAGAGAGGGTTCCTTTTCGTTTAAGGTTGGGCTTGGTTGTCTTTTTGATTGATTGATAATACTGTTTTCTTCCTCTTTTTCTTTTTGTCTTTTCAGCTCACGGTTTTTGATGACTTCATCTCCGGGCTTTCCAAATAGGATTTTAAAAGCCTCATTTCTGCTTTCTGCCTTTTTTAGGTCACTTACAATATCGTACCACTCGTGGAAAACTAATGTGACAGGGTTATAGGTATTCACTGGTTTTGTAATGCCATAATTTGGCCTTTCGGCTTCTGGCATAAAGGTTCCAAACATCCTGTCCCATATGATAAAGGTAGACCCATAGTTTTTATCAAGATAATGCTCATCACTGGCATGATGTACTCTATGATGCGATGGCGTTGTGAAGATGTATTCTATTGGTGCAGGAAGTTTGTTAATATATTCTGTATGAATCCAAAATTGATACAAGACGGCAATTTGGTGACAGATAAAGAAGACAAATGGGTCAAATCCAATCATCACCACAGGGATAAAGAAGATGAACTTAATATGTTGAGTCCAACTTAATCTGAATGATACCGAGAAATTGTATTTGTTGGAATTGTGATGGGTGACATGTGTGGCCCACCAAAACCGCTGTTCATGAGCAACCCTGTGAGCCCAGTATCTTGCAAAGTCAATGGCAATAAAGCAAAGGATAAAAGACCACCAGGAAGGTGCTATTTTCCAAGGAACAATATTCCAAAAGAAAAGAACTGCTGTAAATAGTGCTACCTTGATCACAGCACTTATTCCTACATTGATCAAGCCAATGGTGGAAGCGGCCAAAAAGTCTTTTCCGTCATAAGAATCTCTATTTTTATAAATACTTAAACCCCATTCAGCAAATACCAAAGCAAACATAACAGGGGCTGCCCAGAGGATGATATTGGGCCAATCATTGGCACCCAAATCCTCAAGACTTTTATAGTTTTCAAACATAAAATAACTTTTAGTGATTAAAATAAAGCTAAACTAAAAGGTAGTGCTAAAAAGCCACTCTACCAAGGGATAGGGCACAAATTAACATTTCTTTAGATTGATTAATTCTATGAAAATAAAAAAGCCCGATCAACGATCAGGCTTATAATTTGTTGTGATTCTTATTGCTTATTGTGCTGTGTCTGCTTCAGATTCTTCTTCTGCTGGAAGTATACTTTGGTCATCACCAAAAGTAGGAGTTATCATTTGCTCCTTGGCACTTTCAATGTTTGGAGAAGTAAATTCATCCGTGGTACCATTGTTGCTTTCCAAGAATGCAGAAGTTCCAAGGGAAAGAATCAATATGGCTATCGCAAGTACCCAAGTAGATTTTTCAAGAATATTACCGGTTTTGGTAACTCCCATGATTTGAGAAGCGCTTCCTCCAAATGCCGCGCCAACACCGCCTTTAGAGTTTTGACCCAAGATCACTAGAACCAATAACACGGCCAAAACGATGATGATGCTGATTAATAAAGTAAACATATTTATTGATTTTAATCTTTTAATTCTTTTATTAAGTCCGCAAAATAAGTCTTTTTCTTCGGAAACTTCAAACTTAATTTCCGATAAATTTCAACCGCTTTATCTTTTTTGCCCTGTTTAACCAGCAATTTGGCATAAGACTCAGATAAAAGGTTGTCATTCAGTTGGGTGCTTTGTACTGACAAGTCCTGAAGTTTAGCGATGTCTTCGTTTTCCTTGATAGTAGCCAACTTGATCTCCTTTTTACTGAAGGCTTTAATGATGTCAATCTGTTCTTTCTTTTTGGCATCCTTAATAACCTTTTTCTCTTTTTTCTTGATGGTCTCTATAAGGTCATCACCCATCTTTTTTCTCCTAGTTGAAAGCCTAGGGGGATTTTTTGTATTGGGATTTGCTTTTCCTTCCTCTGATGTGGGCTTGGTGGAAGCAGTTTTTTCTTCAGTTTTGGAAAGGGGCTTTTCCTCTTGCTTTCTTAGCTTGGTGAGATTTTCTTCCAGTCTTTTTAAAACCTCAGCCCTGCTTGTTATTTCTTCAGGTACTTCAGCTTGTTTTTCTGCTTGAGGTATGGCTTGACTTTCCTCTTTTTTAGGTTGTGTTTCGGATTTAAGATTTGCAGGGCTCTTTTCTAAAGTGATGTCTTTTAAGCTAACGAAAGAAATGTCTTCTTCAATTAAGGACTTTAGCCAAGATCTGTCTGGGCTTTGAACTGCAGCCCAATGAAGTAACTCTTTTGATTCTCCATTTGATATTTTTTGCTCATACTTTGCAGCCAGTACTTTGGGGACTAAAAAGTAAGGAAATGTTTCATGTAGCTTAATCAAGGCTCTGAAATCTTCCTTGGACAGGGAATTACTGTTTTTGATGAGGCTTAAAAGTTGAGCTGCGTTCACAAGTTTTTGGTTTTGATTCTGTTCCTAATTTAAAGAAATTTACCAATTAGCCACAGTAGAGGTGAAAATATCCTGAATGATGTTTTCAAAGATTACTTCGATCAAATCACTTTCTACCTCTAATGATGAAGTTGTCCTCGGGTCGTAGTCCTGATAGAAAGAAAATGTCTTTTTAGTATCCTCTTCTTCATTGGACAAGTTCATGTAATTGACTTCTACAGCGATCGTTAAACGCATCTGCCCAGCCCTGTCAGGGATATTTGGGTCTGTACTGGTAACGGTTGCCTGCGGAGTGACCGAGTATCTGGTAATGGCTCCCTCAAACTGAAGGTCACCACTTGATTGTACCAACTCTAGCTGGGTGTTTCTTTGGAAATAATCTTTTAATGATTCTGTGAAGTTTTGACCCATATTGGCAGGGCCTCCTCCTGAATCATTGAAGAAGTTAGCTACCGAAAATGTTTGAGTAACATTATAATCCAGAGTTGTTCCAGTAAAACTGTATTCCACCTTGCAAGCTGTGAGAAAAACTATTGGAAGGCAAATCAAAACGAGAAAGAACTTACTTTTACTCACTGATATCATACTGTTTGATTTTACGGTACAAGGTCCTTTCTGAAATTCCCAAATCCTGAGCGGCATACTTTCTCTTATTGTTATGTTTTCTAAGTGCCTTTACGATCAACTCTTTCTCTTTTTTCTCAATGGAAAGGGAGTTGTCATCTTCTTCATGAAGGATGTCTTCAATGCCTTCATCATCATAATTTTCCTGCTGAGAAGGGTTTGATGAGTTAGACTCCAATACAATAGGCATGGACGAGGATGGTTTGTTGGAAGGAGTGTCTTCAAACGAAACTGAATCATCCATGTCTTCGAAAAGTGAATGGTGCTTCTTAATGATGTTTTGATTCAGTCCACCGGACTGATAAGAATCCAGAACTAACTTCTTTAAGTCGGTCATGTCTTTCTTCATGTCAAACAACACCTTATATAGGATTTCCCTTTCTGAAAAATCACTAGAACCTTCTCCTGATTTGCCCATGTTCTGACCAAATGGGGCAGGTAAGTTTGATTCGTTAGAAGGCAAATACTTGGCCAATGTGATGGCATTCACCTCTCGATCCTCTTCCAATAACGAGATTTGCTCAGCTAAATTTTTTAATTGCCGGATATTTCCTTTAAAAGGAAATTTTAGCAGCAATTCCTTTGCTTCATGGTCAAGTGAGATGGGTTTTACCTTGTATTTTTCCGAAAAGTCTGTGGTGAATTTCCTGAAAAGCAAAATAATGTCATCTCCACGTTCACGAAGCGGCGGAACGTAGATAGGTACAGTATTAAGTCTATAATAAAGATCTTCTCTGAATTTTCCTTTTTCAACAGCTTTGATCAAGTTCACGTTGGTGGCAGCGATGACTCTGACATTGGTCTTTTGGACCTTTGAGGAGCCTACCTTGATAAACTCACCGTTTTCCAAAACCCTTAACAGCCTAGCTTGTGTTCCTAAAGGCATTTCACCTATTTCATCCAGAAATATGGAACCGCCGTCCGTCACTTCAAAGTAACCTTTTCTTGCCTCATGGGCACCAGTAAAAGATCCCTTTTCGTGACCAAAAAGCTCTGAGTCAATCGTGCCCTCGGGAATTGCGCCACAATTTATAGCGATGAATTTGCCGTGCTTTCTCGTGCTAATGGAATGGATAATTTTGGAAAAAGACTCTTTACCACTACCACTTTCACCGGTAATAAGTACGGTCATGTCAGTTGGTGCTGCTTGCATGGCCACTCTTATGGCATGGTTAAGCAAAGAACTGTTGCCAATTATTCCAAATCGTTGCTTTACAGATAGTACCTCAGTGTCGCTAATCATAGACTTTTTAGAGTTTGTTAAAATCAGGAAACCACTTCACCAAAGAGGGTGGCAGCTGTACAATCCGTGATTTTTACTTGGACATAATCTCCTTTTTGAACATTTCCTTTAGGAATAATTACCACCTTATTGGCAGAATTTCTTCCCTTGAGCTGATCTTCGGATCTTTTGCTGGTACCTTCCACAAGGATTTGCTGGATTTGCCCTATGTCCAATTGGTTTCTCTCCAAAGAGTGCTGTGACTGTTTGTTGATGATTTCTTGAAGTCTTCTTTTTTTGGTGTCCAAGGGAATGTCGTCCTCATATTTTTTTGCCGCAAGTGTACCAGGTCGTTCAGAATAATAGAACATATAAGAGAAGTCATACTTCACGATGTCCATTAAGCTCAATGTCTCTTGGTGTTCTTCTTCGGTTTCAGTACAGAAACCTGCGATCATATCGGAGGAAATGCCACATTCCTGTCCCAGTATTTCTCTGATTTTGGCCACCCTTTCCAAATACCATTCGCGGTCATAAGTTCTGTTCATCATATCCAAAACTCGGCTGTTCCCGCTTTGGACAGGTAAGTGGATGTATTTACAGATATTATCATACTTTTTCATGGTATAAAGTACTTCATCTGTTATGTCCTTAGGGTGAGAGGTGGAGAACCTCACTCTCAATAAAGGACTTACCTTGGCAACCATTTCCAATAGGTTTGCGAAGTTGATTACTTCGCTGACAGCCTCTTTTTGTTTGTTCAGTCTGGCTTTATTGTTTTCTTCAGGAGACCATTTATAGCTGTCTACATTCTGACCTAAAAGTGTGACCTCTCGGTATCCTTGGTCAAACAATGCCTGAGCCTCTCTTACTATAGAATGCGGATCACGGCTTCTTTCCCTGCCTCTGGTAAAAGGAACCACACAAAAGGAACACATATTATCACATCCGCGCATGATGGAAATAAATGCTGTCAACCCATTCGAGTTTAGCCTTACTGGTGATATATCCGCATAGGTTTCTTCTCTTGACAGGAAAGTATTGACGCCTTTGTCTCCTTCTTCGGCCACTTTAACCAAGTTGGGTAGGTCACGGTATGCATCAGGTCCAACGACTACATCAACCAACTTTTCTTCCTCAAGTAATTTATCTTTGAGCCTTTCTGCCATGCAGCCCAAAACACCTATGGTAAGTTCAGGCTTTTCTCTCTTAATCGTATTGAATTGGGATAATCTTTTTCTAACTGTCAGTTCGGCTTTTTCGCGAATAGAACAGGTGTTCAGGAAAATGACATCTGCCTGCTCAAAATTAGAAGTGGTGTCGAAACCATTCTCTTTCATGATGGAGGCGACAATTTCACTGTCAGAGAAATTCATTTGACAGCCATAACTTTCTATATATAGCTTTTTATGCTTTCCTGTATTCTCCTCTTCTGTGGTTTTGAAATCACATGCCTGCGCCTCTTCAGCAGGAATTATGTCAATATCCTTAATAATATTCTCCATAGCACTCTTTCAATCAATTTGAGATGCGAAATTAATAAAATACCGACAAAATGACAGACTTCTGTGGATTTATCTTTTCTGTTAATATTATTTTTTGGCCTGCTTTCTGTGGGATGATGGTCAGCAATAAGTAATAATGAATGTGAATTTGAGATGATTTCAGAAGTGGAATAGATATAGTTTTTTACTATGATTTTATAGAAATTATCAATTTTAACTATATGTTTTTAATAAGTATATTCATACCATAAAAAAGATCAAGAACCTAAAAACAAACATGATGTCAGAAGAAAGAAAACACAATAAACTTTCCACCGCATCCGGAAGGATTTACGTGGAAAATGATAATACGAAATCCGTAGGACCAAGAGGTCCAATCCTTTTGGAAGATTATATATTGCATGAGAAAATGGCCCATTTCAATAGGGAAAGAATTCCTGAACGGGTAGTTCACGCAAAAGGGTCAGGAGCTTTTGGAACCTTCACGGTGACCAATGATATCAGTAAATATACCAAAGCCAAATTGTTCAACAAGGTAGGTAAAAAGACAAAGGTTTTTGCAAGGTTTTCAACAGTAGGCGGAGAGAAAGGTTCTGCTGATACCGAAAGGGACCCTAGAGGGTTTGCAGTTAAATTTTATACCGAGGATGGTAACTGGGACTTGGTAGGAAACAATACGCCAATATTTTTTATCAAAGATCCTAAAAAGTTCAGCGATTTTATCCATACTCAAAAAAGAGATCCATATACTAATATGAAATCACCGACTATGATGTGGGATTTTTGGTCTTTGATGCCAGAATCTTTACATCAGGTGTTGATTTTGATGAGTGACAGGGGAACCCCAAAAGGATTTCGTCACATGAATGGCTATGGTTCACATACCTTTTCTTTAATTAATGATAAAAATGAGAAAGTATGGGTAAAGTTTCACTTCAAGACAGCCCAAGGTGTCCAAAACTTTACAGATGAGGAAGCTGCAGAAATGAAATCCAAGGACATGGACTTTTCCCAGAGAGATTTGTTGGAGGCTATTGAAAATGGAAATTTTCCAAAGTGGAATTTAAAAATTCAAGTAATGAGTTTGGAGGAAGCTAAGAAAGTGGACTTTAACCCTTTTGACTTGACAAAAGTGTGGCCTCATGCGGATTTTCCATTAATTGATGTAGGGGAAATGGAGCTAAATAAAAATCCAGATAATTACTTTCAAGATGTAGAACAGGCTGCTTTTGCTCCAGCGCACATTGTAGATGGAGTGAGTTACAGTCCCGATAAAATGCTTCAAGGAAGAATCTTATCTTACCCTGATGCACATAGGTACAGACTTGGTGCTAACTATGAACAAATTCCGGTTAATCGCTGCCCTTTTGCTGTAAACAATTATGAGCGAGATGGTTTTATGCGAGTTGATGGAAATCAGGGTTCGAAACCAAACTATTTTCCGAATAGTTTTGATGATATTGAAATAGATAATTCCTATAAAGAACCATCGGATGATTTAGGAGATCATATTGCAGATTGGTATGATCGAAATAGTAAAGTTGGAGGCAATGATCATTATTCCCAACCAAGGGCACTTTTCAGAGATGTGATGAGTAAGGAAGAACAGGACAATACCATTAAAAATACCATAGGTGCAATGAGTGGTATTTCTGGTCCAAAGAAAGATGAAATCATCAATAGGCAGCTTTGTCACTGGTTCAGAATGGATGAGGAATTTGGAGCTCGAGTAGCAGAAGGTTTAGGTGTGAATGTAAATGCTGTGATGGCTGCTATGAATGGAGCACACTAAAATTTTAGAAAATACAAAGTTGAATTGACTAAAAAAGAGAGCAAGTCCTGCTCTCTTTTTTAGTATGGATTAATATATCAGACAAAGAAAAGTGACTTGAAATTTTTTAGCACGAATATTGGGCTTTTAAAATCATAATAGTGAAGTCATAATGATGAATTCTTTCCAGAATCCTTTTACTTATTATCTTTGATATAGCAATTAATTTTAGCACTTGAATAATCTAAGAAAGATATTTTATAAAATTTTTAAGGTACTGGGGGTGATACTGCTGGTATTGATGGTTTTTATTATCGGAATTTTACTTTTTGTTCGGAGCCCATGGGGGCAGGATGTAATTGTTGGAAAAGCGGTGTCCTATGTAAAAGACAAAACCCAAACAGAAGTCTCCATTGACAAACTTTATGTAACCTTTTTCGGGAATTTATTTCTCCAAGGACTTTATGTAGAAGACCAACAAGGAGATACCTTGGTTTATTCTAATCGGTTAGAAACAGGAGTAGAAATTTTACCACTGATTAAAAATGGGAATATTCATTTGACCAAACTGAATTGGGATGGACTGAAAGCAAATGTGAAAAGGGATGAAAAAACAGAGACTTTCAACTTTGACTTTTTAATAGCCGCATTTATGTCCAGTGACTCGGCCTCAACCATTGAAGAAGACACTGTTCAGGCTCAGGGGGCTTATCCTGAGATCGAGCTAGGGCCGATTAAATTGACGGCTTTTGATCTTAGCTACACTGATGGCGTGATGGGGATTGATAGCCGCGTTGAGTTGGGCGAATTGTTCCTTAAAATGGAAGAATTTGATTTGAATGACATGGGGTTCTATATACGTGAATTTGAGTTTAGTAATTCATCAATTTTTTACAAGCAGGATAAACCGTTTCCTGCTACAGAGGAAGATTCAACCTCAAATACTCCTATGCCACTTATTATCATAGATGATTTCAAAATTGAAAATGTAGCAGCGGATTATGAATCAGTTCCTGATGAGATAAGTGCAAAGGTTGATTTAGGAAGTTTTATAGTTCAGCTCCCCGAGGCAGACTTGTCCTCACAGAAGATCAACTTGAAAAAAATGGAGTTGGTAGATTCGAAGATAGCAATTGTTCTCCCTAAGTCTACCTCAGCCCCATCCAATACAAAATTAGAAGAAAGTTCAGCTCCTTTTCAGTTGCCCAACTGGACAGTAGATGTTGAAACCATTTCAATGGAGAGGAACGATATTTCTTATTCTCTAGGTCAAGAAGAAGTCTCTCGTGGAGTGTTTAATGCTAATGCGATTTCTTTGAATGACCTTAATTTCAAGGTGTCGGGAATTTATCTTAATGAAAAAGCTGCAGGATTGTTCTTGGACAATCTGGCCTTTAGGGAAGGTAGCGGGCTTGACCTCCATAATTTTTCTTTTGACTTTGGTATGGATGATCAGCGATTGAGTTTGACAGATTTGGATTTGAAAGCAGCAAACAGTGCTGTTAGTGGAGATTTGAGTTTGACCTATAATTCAATTGATCAGTTGATCAATTCTCCCGATCAAGCAGGGTATTCATTGGATCTTTCTGTTATAAAAGTCAATGCTAATGATGCTTTACCATTTGCTCCTGACCTGAAGGATAATCCATACTTTGTCGCATTAGCCAAAAAGCAAGTTGATGGGGAGTTGGATTTAAATGGAAGCTTTTCCAATTTAAATTTGAAGAAGGCCAATATTTCATGGGGCAAAGAAACCGTCTTAAATGTAAAAGGAGTTCTTCAAAACATAATTGAGCCAGAGAAGTTGGTCTTTGATCTGGAAGACATGTTGTTTTTGACCACCAGGAACGATCTTAGTCAGTTTGTCAATGAGGCTGATTATGGAGTGAAATTTCCAGAGAAATTGGAATTGGAGGGGAACGCTAAAGGTGATCTAGAGGATTTGGTTGCAGAATTGGAGCTTAAAATGCCCGAGGGAAGTCTAGATTTGGCAGCTAAATTTATGGGCAAAGATCAGCTGATGTTTGACGCGCAGCTTCAAGGGGATCAATTGAAGTTAGAAGAATTGTTGCCGGGAATGGGCTTAGGAACCTTGACTTTTGAATTGCACTCTTCTGGCAATGGTAGTTCAATAGAAGATCTAAGTGCCCAATTGAGTTCAGATTTCAAGCAACTAGAATATAATAGTTATGACTTTTCAGGTTTGAAGCTTGAAGGGGAATTAAACCATGGTGTGGGAAATGTCAAATTGGCTTTTACTGATGAAAATCTGGATATGGATTTGGGCTTGGACCTTGAGTTGGATAGTATCAATTCCCATTATTCGGCTAATCTGGATTTGAGAGGAGCCAACCTAAGGGCTTTGGGCTTAACAGAAAAGGATATCAGGGCCAGGCTAAAACTGATAGCGGAATTTAAAGGAAATCCTGAGAGTTTTGATGCCACTACTAAGATAGATGAAGGGTTGGTGGTTTATGATGAGCGGTCATACCCGACTGGCCATTTTGATTTGAAAGCAAGTGTCAGACCTGATAGTACCAGTTTAGACATCAGTGGCCTGATGCTCAACGGTTATTTAAGATCCAATGCATCACCAGAGCAAATATCAGCTGGAGTTCAAAGACATTTACAGGGCTATTTAAGAGATTCTGTTCAGGTAGATTCATTGCAATCAGACTCAATTTTAACTAATCCTGTGAATTTGGATTTGGATTTAGCCTTTAAGAGAGCCCCTATTTTGGATCAGGTCTTTATTGAAGGTCTTGAAGAGATGGATTCTGTTCATGTCAGCGTGGACTTTAAAGAAAATGAAGCGCAGCTTAATGCTTCTGTGAACTTACCTTATGTTCAGTATAATGATATTATGTTGGATAGTCTTGTGATAGATGCAAAAGGTGATGGTCGAAAAATGAATTTTTTGTTAGGAATAGGTAGTTTGGATGCTTCTCCTTTGTCCATGGGGAGGACTGTTTTTGCAGCTAACTTTAATAATAAGTTGCTAGGAATGAAATTTAGGTCCTTTGATGTAGAAGAACAGCTTTATTCTTTGGATGCAGAGATGAAATATCATGGGGATACGGTAGACCTTCACGTTTTACCAGATAGTCTACTGCTCAATAGAAAAATATGGAAAGTGCCAGCTAGTAATCAGGTATTATATGCAAACAAGTTATTGCAGTTCTCTGATTTTTCTTTTTCACGAGAGGGTCAACAACTTACTTTTAGCAATGAGCTCAATTCCAATGTTGAAGATCAGTTAGGGGTAACCTTTAAGGATTTCCAATTGGCCACCATTATGACATTGTTCAACCCTGATGAATTGCTGCTTGGGGGAATATTAAACGGAGATTTTATAATTGAAAATCCATTTGGGGCAACGGGGATTGTGGCGGATATGAATATTTTGAACTTAAAAGCAATGGGAGCTGAACTTGGAAATTTGGCCCTAAAAGCGAAATCGAGCGATTCCAAGTCTTATGATTTTAACCTTGCCTTAAAGGACAAAGGAATTGATTTGGATTTAGTAGGGGATTATGTAGCCCATGAGAATGGAGCCAACTTGGATTTGAATCTTGACATCAATGAGTTTAAATTATTGGTACTGGAAGAACTTATGCCGGAGAATTTCAGCGAAGCTGCTGGTGCACTTAAAGGTAATTTTAAGGTAGCTGGTACCACGAGTGAGCCAAAGTATGAAGGGGAGTTTGCCTTCGAAAATGCAGCTATAAAAGTGAATACCTTAAATTCAAAATTCTCTTTGCCTACTGAACCTTTGCGGGTTGATAATCAGGGAGTATATTTTGATCAAGTTACCTTTAAGGATACAGAGGGGAATAATTTTTCTCTGGACGGAACTGTCAATACCGTTGATCCCACTAATTTGGCATTCGACCTTAAGTTGAATGCCCAAAAATTCCAGCTTTTAAATTCAACCAGAGAAGACAATGACCTGTTTTATGGAAAAGCTAATGTCAATGCAGATGTGACCATAAGTGGGGATATGAATCTTCCAAAGATCGATGCAAAACTAGGAGTAAATGAAGGGACGGACTTGACCTTTGTAATTCCAGAAACACAGCTGGATATTGTGGAGAGAGAAGGGATTGTGCTGATTGTTGACAGGGATGATCCTAATGATATCTTGACTAAGAGAAGCAGTGAGAGAACCGAGTCTGCCTTTACAGGTATGGAAGTTAAAGCGATTCTGGAAGTGGATCCGAAGGCAATTTTTAATGTCATAGTGGATGAGCGGTCGGGGGATAACTTGATGATTGCTGGTGATGCAGATCTTAACTTAGATATTTTGCCTAATGGACAAATGAACCTGTCCGGAATTTATGAACTGGACAAGGGACATTATGAAATGAGCCTTTACAATTTGGTCAGTAGGAAGTTTGAAATAGTCAAGGGAAGTACCATTTCTTGGAAAGGAGACCCAATGGATGCAGACTTGGATATTACTGCATCCTATGAAGTAAAGACATCTGCGCAGGATTTGATGGCAACGCAGATTTCGGGGGTAAACAATGATGTAGCTGAACAATACCAACAAAGACTTCCCTTCTTGGTCTATCTGAATGTAGAGGGAGAGTTGTTGAGGCCACAAATATTTTTTCAGCTGGATATGCCAGAGGATGAGCAGGGTGCGCTTGGAGGAAATGTTTATACCAGGGTTCAGCAGATAAATGAAGAGGAAGGAGAGCTCAACAGGCAGGTGTTTTCACTATTGGTTCTACAGAAATTTATGCCTTCAACAGGTAGCGATGGATCAGGAGGAGGAACAGCTGCTCTGGCAAGGTCAAGTGTGAGTCAGATGCTTTCCAGTCAATTAAATGCTTTGTCCAGCAATGTGCTTGGCGATTCGGGCTTTGAGTTGGATTTTGACCTGGATAGTTATTCAGGTTATCAGGGAGATAGAACACAGTTGAATGTGAACGCCAGCAAACGGCTTTTTGATGACCGATTGATTGTTCAAGTAGGGAGCCAAATGGATATCGAAGGTTCGAGTCAAGATACTCAAAATAATGGAGCGGTTTTTGGGAACGTGAACTTGGAATATTTACTAACAGAAAGTGGGCGCTACAGGATCAGAGGATTTAGGAGAAATCAATTTGAGAGTATTATTGATGGACAGCTTATAGTTACCGGTATTGCATTTATCTTGAATAGAGAGTTCAATGAATTTAGAAATTTTTGGAAAAGTGAAGAAAGAATAGAACGGGATAGGCAAAATCAAATCAAAGAGAACTCAGGTACTGAAGCTGAAAACGATGGGGAAAAGTAATATATGAGAGCGAAGATATTTTTGCAATTATTATTTATTGGATTATTAAGTTCGTGTGGGGTGACTAAATTCATTCCTGAAGATGAACGGTTATATACCGGAGCGGAGCTTGAGGTAAAGACCAATGATTCTGAGGGTGTAAACAATAAGGCTTTAAAAATTATCCATACGCGTTTAGAGGACGTTATTCAGCCAGATCCAAATGGTAAATTTTTGGGGATGAGAATTGGGTTATGGGCTTACTATAAAGGGAGTAAGGAAAAACCCGGCTTTATTAATAGATTCTTAAAGAAGAAAATTGGTCAAGAGCCGGTCTATTTCAGTCAAGTAAACCCTTCCAAAACGGAAGAATTGTTGCTGAATCGTCTGGAGAACAATGGTTTTTTCTATTCATTGTCCAGCTCTGAGTCTACGGGGAAAGGAAAATTTGCAGGAGTGGAATATATGGTGGAGGTAAGCCGTCCATATAGATTGGAAAAGTATCAATTGGAAGGAGATTCTCTGACCATCCAAAAAGAAATCGCTAAGATCATCGAAGAAACTGAGCTCAAACCCGGAGTAAGGTTTGAATTGGATGCCTTTAAATCCGAAAGGCTGAGGCTGAACGATGAATTGAAGAAAAGAGGATTCTATAATTTCAATGCTGATTATTTGATTTTTGAGGCCGATACCAATAATTATGATGAGCGAAAGTTTGATCTCTTTTTAAGACTAAAACAAGATGTTGCTGAAAAATCCATAGTCCCTTATGAGGTAAAAGACATCAGGGTGTATCCAAACTATTCCGTGGATGAAGAGAAGGGCAATCAGGATACCACTACTATCCAAGATATCGACTTTATTCAAGATGAATTGGCGTTCCGCCCGGAGTTGCTGGAGAAGTATATATTGATTAAAGAGGAGGAGGCGTATAGCTCAGAGTTGTCTAGGTTAACGACAAATCGATTGTCTTCGATTGGGAATTACAGGTATGTAAACTTACGTTATGTCGAAAAAGATTCGATAGGAACACAGGGACCATGGGGGCTGGATGCCAATATTTATTTGTCCCCATTGAAGAAAAGGTCTCTCAGAGCGGAGCTGCAAGGTTTGTCCAAGTCTAATAACTTTATTGGTCCTGCGGTTTTATTGACTTATCGAAACAGGAATATTTTTAAGGGCGGAGAAACTTTCAATATTTCAGCTCAGTTCGGCTATGAAACCCAGATAGCAGGAGGAGATAGGACAGGGCTAAGCACTTATGATATTGGTCTAAAGAGTGACTTGATTTTTCCTAGAGTAATCTTTCCGGTAAACATTGAAGAACGTTTTAGTTATTCTGTTCCAAAGACCAAAATCAGTTTGGGGGGAGAATCGCTCAATAGGATAGGTCTTTACCGCTCCAACTCGGCAACGATAAGCTATGGGTATTACTGGAATGCCAATAGATTTGTATATCATGAGATTAACCCTATCAGCCTGAGTGTGGTGAGCCTTTCTGATACATCACCTGAATTTGAGGAGATATTGGACGATAATCCATTTTTAAGGAGAAGTTTTGAGCAGCAGTTTATTGCGGGATTGAATTACACTTTTAATTATAATCAGCTAGGGGATCAGTTCCGAAAGCACAAGATATTTGCCGGAACTACTGTGGATGTGGCTGGGAACCTTCTGAATCTGATGGATAACACTTTCGGAAAAGGAGAGTCAGGAAAAGTGTTTGGGATGGAATATGCACAATATGCGCGTGGAGACTTGGATTTCCGGTATCATATCAAACTAGGAGAGGAGAATGTTTTGGCTACTCGTGTTTTTGGAGGGATAGGTATTCCTTTTGGAAACTCTGTGTCGTTACCTTATGTAAAACAGTATTCTGCAGGTGGCCCTAACAGTGTAAGGGCTTTTAGGATTCGATCCTTAGGACCGGGAACCTATCAACCTGATTCCATCAATAACCAATCTTATTTTGATCAAACGGGTGATATAAGAATTGAAGGTAATATAGAATATCGATTTCCAATAGTTTCGTATTTGAAGGGTGCGCTATTTATGGATGCAGGAAATGTTTGGTTAATGAATGATAATGAGGCATTGCCCGGTGGGAAGTTTACAAGCTCCTGGTTAAGGGAACTTGGAGTTGGAGCTGGGTTTGGCCTAAGAATAGATATAGAGTTTTTTGTAATCAGATTTGATTTTGCAGCCCCGATCAGAAAACCATTTTTACCAGAAGGAGAAAGGTGGCTGAAAGAGTTTAAAGTGTTTGACAGGGATTGGAGAAGGGAAAATTTGATTTTTAACTTTGCCATTGGATATCCATTCTAGAAAGTGAGATAAATGGTACTTTTTAAAAAAAATGGGAAGTTTAAACTTCCCGTTTTTTTTAAAATATTGAAATCAAGTAGATAGTATTTTGGCTACCCTGAAGTCTTCTTCATCGACTTCTTTATCATCTACAATGGCTCGTTTGATGGGCGTGTAAACAACTTTATTATTGATGACACCGGCCATGACATCATATTTGCCTTGCATAAGGCCTTCGACAGCCGCTACCCCCAACTTACTGGCCAGCACTCGGTCATAAGATGTTGGTGACCCGCCTCTTTGTAAATGCCCTAAGATTGTTACCTTAATATCATAAGTAGGGAGATGTTTGCTTACTTTTTTTGAGAGCTCCAAAGCACCGCCGCTTTTTCCTCCTTCGGCCACTATCACCACGTTCGCTTGTTTGTTTGCTTTGGCTCTTGTGTTCAGCTTGTCTATCAATGCCTCTACTGGCATTTTCTTTTCAGGGATCAATGTTGCTGCAGCAGCACTGCCTATACCTGCATTGATGGCAATAAAGCCAGAGTCACGTCCCATTACTTCCACAAAGAAAAGCCTGTCGTGCGAAGTGGCAGTGTCACGGATTTTATCTATTGCTTCAATGGCCGTGTTACAGGCTGTGTCAAATCCAATCGTATTGTCAGTTCCCGAGAGATCATTGTCAATGGTTCCGGGTAAGCCAATGGAAGGAATACCGAATTCTTTATAGAAAAGGTGCGCTCCCGTAAGGGATCCATCACCTCCGATTACTACCAAAGCATCGACGCCATGTTTTTGAAGGTTTTCATAAGCTTTTTTCCTTCCTTCAGGAGTTCGAAACTCGGCACTTCTGGCTGATTTCAGGAAGGTACCTCCTCTCTCTAATACATAAGCTATATCAGAACTCTCCATTTTTTTGATGTCATCCTGGATCATCCCCTCATATCCCCTGTAGATACCATATACCTCTAAGTTATAATAGAAGGCACAGCGAACCACAGCACGAATGGCAGCATTCATTCCAGGAGCATCTCCTCCTGATGTCAAAACACCAATTTTTGTAATTGATTTACTTTCCATTTTATTGAGCTGTAGTTAATTGTTTGAACATCAATTCCGCTGAAGCCAAATTGGTTGCCAAAGGAATATTATGTACATCACAAATCCTCATCAGCATCTGAACATCCGGCTCATGCGGATGTTTGTCCAATGGATCCCTAAAGAATACTACAATGTCAAGCTCTTTTTGAGCAGCCATAGCGGCAATCTGAGCATCTCCGCCATAAGGACCGGACATCAGTTTTTCTACATTGAAACCAGCCCTTTCAATATGGGAACCTGTAGTGCCAGTAGCAAAAAGTTGAATGTCTGAGCCTAGTAATCGGTCTTTGAAGCCGCTGAGAAAGTGAACCATGTCGGCTTTCTTTCCATCGTGGGCGATTAAGGCAATTCTCATCGTTTTTGGTTTAATAGGTTGAAGGCTTAAAGTTATAAAAAATTAAAGATTATGTTCAAGATTTAAGGTTTAAGATGATAAATATAGTTGATCCTTGAATAAGGGAATTATGGCCTTAATCTCATGTGTTTTTTCTTTAATAAGGGTCTACATCCACGGTAAATCTAACAGATTTAAAGTCTTTTTGACTTTTAAGTTCTTCCAGAACCATGGCTAATTCATGTTTGAAAAGGGCGGGGGCATTATTGGACTTATCCAACTTTATTAGGATGTCAAAAAGGTACTGGTTCTTTATTTTCCCTATCAAAGCTTTTTCAGGGCCAAGAATGATTTTCTTGACAGGGATATCCTTTAACAGGTTACTAAGGTGTTTCGATGCCCTTTCTGCTATTTTGATTTCCTTATGCTTGGTGGTGATTTTTAATGTTTTAACAAATGGTGGATAGAAGAACCTTTGCCGCTCACTCATTTCATTGATATAGAAATGCTCGTAGTTTCCTTGGATAATTTGGTGAAAAATATCGTTGTCTGGTTTTCTGGTTTGGATCACAACACTACCATGTCGATTTCTCCTTCCTGCCCGGCCTGCAACTTGTGTGATTTGTTGAAAAGCTCGCTCGCCAGCTCTAAAATCTGGAAAGTAGAGGATTCGATCTGCATCCACAATACCAACTACCGTGACCCTATCAAAGTCCAAGCCTTTCGTTATCATTTGAGTTCCTACCAAAATATCCAAGTTACCTGCGCCAAAATCTTCTAGAATTTTTTGATAAGCATATTTGCTTCTGGTGGTATCCAAGTCCATCCTGCCAATTCTTGCTTCAGGAAACAGCAAGGACAAGCTTTCGGCTATACGCTCGGTGCCCATACCAACAGTGGTCAGCTTATGGCTTCCACAGGCAGGACAAGCCCTAGGGACTTTTTCTTTAAATCCACAATAGTGACAGCGCATTTCCTCACTATATTGATGGTAAGTCAGGCTGACATCACAATGTTCACATTCAGGAATCCAGCCACACTCCTCACAGGACATGTAGGGAGCATAGCCTCTGCGGTTTTGGAATATCAGGGCTTGCTCTTGTTGATTGAGTGCTTCTTGAATTTTTTCCCGCATCAATCTGGTGAAATCAAGCTTTAAAAGGTTTTTCTTTTTGTCAACTAATATGTCCGACAGGTGATACTCCGGTAATTGTGCTTCGCCAAATCTTTTGTTCAAATGGACATAGCCATACTTTTTCATCCTAGCATTATAGAACGACTCAAATGAAGGGGTAGCACTTCCCAAAAGTGTTTTGGACTGGTGAAGCCAAGAAAGCATTATGGCTGCATCACGGGCCTGAAATCTAGGAGCTGGATCAAATTGTTTATAGGATGCTTCATGCTCCTCATCTACGATCACCATACCCAAACTATCAAAAGGAAGAAAGACAGAAGACCTGACACCGACCACAAAAGAAAACCGGCCACTCAAAACACCTTGCCAAACTTCTACTCGTTCATTATCGGAATATTTCGAGTGAAAGATTCCCATCTGACTTCCAAAAACTTTTTGGAGCCTACTGACGATCTGTGTGGTCAAGGCAATTTCGGGAAGTAGTAAAAGGACTTGGGAACCACTTTCCAATACTTCCTGAATTAGCTTAATGTATATTTCAGTCTTTCCACTTCCGGTAATCCCGTGTAGCAATACCGTTTGTTTCTGTTCAAATTCAGTTTTAATGTTTTGCAGCCCTTCTTCTTGAAAGTCTGCCAATTCAATGGGGTGGTCGTATCCTGCAAGCTCATCAAATCTACTGATGACTACCTTAAACTCCTCTAATACCTTGTTTTTGATCAATGTTTTAAGTGAGCTTAAAGATAAACCTGCATCAGTGATGGTTTTCTTGTCCAGTCCATTTTTATTCTTTTCGGGGAATTTATGAACGGGGACTTCCTGTAGATATTTAAGGAGGATTTCCTCTTGTTTGGGCTTTTTACTGATTTGTTCAAATAGCTTTTCCAATTCTTCTTTTGAAGAAGTGTAAGGCTCGGTTAGCTTAATCCTTGATTCGACTTTAGGACTATATTTTTCCTTGACCTGTTCGTAAACCAGTACCGCTTCTTTTAGTACTAGGCTTTTGATGATGGCATAAGAAGACTTGACCCCAAGCAGTTTGCCACAATCCTCATAGGAAAGTTCATCTTTGCTTTCAAGTGCATCCAAGATCACTTGCTCCCGGTCATCTATAGGGAATTCATTTGAAACAAAATCGAATTTAGGATTAAGTTGGATTTTACTTTCGCTACTAAGTTTTAAACCTGTAGGTAAAGCGGCATTCATAACCTCACCGATGTGGCAACAGTAATACTCAGCCATCCAAAACCAAAACTTGATCTGCAAGGGGTTGACTACTGGATAGTCATCCAATAGATCTAAAATTGGTTTGGCCTCATATTCTTTGGGAGGTTTTTTATGGACCTTTCCAATTATTCCTGTGAGTACTTTTTTCTTCCCAAACTGAACAATTACCCGGTACCCAATCCCTACGCTACTTTCCAAAGATCGTGGAATACGATAAGTGAACATTTTAGGAATGGGTACAGGAAGGATTACATCAGCAAAGCTAGGGGGCATCTTTGCGTCATCATAAACGGGATTGTCTCCAAATAGGCTTTCCAAAGAATCTTATGCTAGTTTTGGGAATTGTTTGATGGCTGCCTCTACAGTGTTTACTGGCTGTTGGCAGGCTTTGTTAAAGCAGACGTAAATTAAAGCATTTCCTTTGGGATCTGCCACCTTATGTTCTAAAAGAGGGAGGTCTGAATCCGTAGTTTTACTGACTGCCATAACTTTGTGTCCATGATAATTTTGCTGGAGTTTAAGGGCTAGCCCTTTTGCTCCTTTTCCTATAATGGCAATTTCAGGAGTAGGAACAAGCTTTGAAAGATACACACTTGCCCAGTTGGTTAAGAAACCTGGTTCCTTGATTAAAGTGGTTCGGATCAGGTCTAATAGTTGATCGGAAAGTTTACTGTATGGTTCATGATAGAAATATAAGCCCAGAAAATGAAGATTGCTGGCCATCATGGAATTGGATGAAGGAATTACATTGTCAAATATCTCCTTTTTATTCGCAATTAATTCTTCTGAATCTGGATTGTTGAAATAGAATAAACCCTCTTCTTGATCAAGAAAATGTTCAAGAGTAAAGTCAGTCAAATCTCTAGCCTTAAGGATCCATTTTTCATCAAAAGTTAACTGATATAAATGAATGAAACCTTGTATCACAGCAGCATAATCTTCAAGGAACGCTGGAGTGTAGGCAGTCCCGTTCTTGTATGAACGGTAAAGTTGATTTTTCCTAAGCATTTTGTCCAGAAGAAATTCTCCATTCTGGAGAGCCATGCTTTTTGCTTCCTCTGAGTTGATGGCCCAATAAGCTTGAACTAAACCCGAAATGACCAGACCATTCCATCCAGAAAGGATTTTGTCATCCAAACCTGGCCTGATCCTCATATTTCGGAGTGAAAGAAGTCTTTGTTTGGTAAAAGTGACTTTTTCTATGAGTTCTTCTGTTGTCAAACTGAATTTTGAGGCGATTTTTTCATAGGAAGAAGTTTGAAAGAGGATGTTTGCTCCATTTTCCCAATTGCCGTTTTTACTTATATTGTACAGCTCATAAAACCAGTCTTCCCCTTCCTCCAATAAAGCTTCCAATTCATCATAAGTCCAGGTGTAGAATTTCCCTTCCTCTCCTTCACTGTCCGCGTCCAACGCCGCAAAAAATCCCCCCTCTTTTTCGAGCATTTCAGATTTTAGCCAATGAATTGTTTCTCCTATCTTTTCCCTGAAAATAGGTTCCTTGCTGTTTTGATAAGCTTTTGAATAGAGACTCAGAAGTTGACCATTGTCATACAGCATTTTTTCGAAATGAGGAGCAAACCATTCGCCATCCACGGAATATCTTGAAAAACCTCCGGCCAGATGGTCATATATTCCTCCCATACCTATTTTTTTTAGCGTAAAGAATACTTTCTCTTTCAGTGGATGATTGGATTTTAGTTTTGCATAATCCAATAAGAAATTCCAGATAGATGGCATAGGAAACTTGGGTACTCTCTTCATACCTCCCCACTGTTCATCCATTTGACTTTCAATTTTATCAGAAATCAAGATCAACTCATTTGGGGATAATTCAGTATCACTAGAGGATAAATTATACTTGTCTTTTTCCTTCTGTTTTAGGCTATTACCAAAACCTTCAGCGCTTTTGGCAAGGTCATCAAAATGTCTATCATAGGCCTCAGCAATGTTTTGGAGCAAGCCTTTCCAGTTGGGGTTGGGGAAATAAGTGCCGCCATAAAATGGCTTTTGATTGGGCATAAGAAATACATTGAGTGGCCAGCCACCTTGAAGTCCCATAGCCTGTACCGCATCCATGTAGATGTTATCCAAATCTGGCCGCTCTTCTCTGTCAATTTTAATTGAAATAAAGTGCTCATTCATGATGGCAGCTGTTGCTTCATCCTCAAAACTTTCATGTTCCATGACATGGCACCAATGGCAAGCAGAGTAACCAATGGATACTAGAATAGGTTTGTTTTCTGCCTTGGCTTTTGCCAAAGCTTCAGGTCCCCAAGGGTACCAATTGACAGGATTGTACGCATGTTGCAATAAATAAGGACTTTGGCTTTTTATAAGTTGATTGGCCTGTTTGGTCATGGAGGAAATTTGGTTTATGAAAGAATTTGTGATTTTACGAAATTGACTTCACTAGTAAAATCAATCTTAGGTGTCATTTGTTCCATTTTTTGAAGCAGGTTTTTCAAAAAGGCTTGATGGCTTTCTCCAGATGGGTTAAAAGGCTTATGAGACAGTGATCTGATAATTTCTTCTATCCTTAGAACTGTTTTTTGGGTGTCATTAGTCAGAAAGCTTTTAGAAAACTTCTCCCAAATATATTGCTCAGCTTGGGAACTGGGATGGATCATGTCTTCCTTGTAAAAGCGATAATCCCTGAGTTCATCCAACATGATTTCATAGCTGGGGAAGTAGCTGACATTTTTAAAGAAAGTTTCAAGTTCATGACAGAAGACCCTTAACAGGGATTTGCTGTATTGGTTTTCAGGGATTCCATCCTTGATATGCCTCACTGGACTTACCGTTAAAATAATATTTAAATTAGGATTGATAGCAATCAAAGGGGTAGCCAATGCCTCAAAAGCTGACCTCATCTCCAGTATATCCAATGATCTCTTCTTGAATAGTTTAGCCGGTTGCTTATGGCAGTTAGCCACTGTTTGGTTAAACTGTAAGTGTTCATAGACATAGGTTGTGCCCATGGTGATGATTAAATGGGAAGCGTGGGAGAGTGCCAAAGCTGTCTTTTCGATGGCTTGTTGAATTTTATTCAACAAGCCAGTTTTAGATGAAGCTGAAATTTCAGAATGACAGCCATAATGCAAATACCTCCCCTGAAAACCAATCACCATTTCGTGAGGTAGATTTTGGCCTGCAATTGATTTTTGCAGTAGGGTAAATAAAGACAAAGGATTGAATATGGTACCGAAAGGATTATTCAATACTTCAAATTTTCTTTCCAAAAGTTTATTGCCTATGACAGTAGAAAAGCAAGAGCCAACCGTAACAATTGTCTTGTCATAATTAATTGGAGTGGGATAGGGAGGGATATCAAAATTCGTCTGTAATTGCATAAAGCTAAATTAATCAAATTGAAGCAATGATCAGCTTTATACGTCTTTGCGAGTTTTGATTTATTTAAATGTTAATAAAGTGCCTTGTTCGTTATTAATATGTGAAAGTTATTGAGGGTATGTTGAGGTTTTGGTTTGATTGGTTTATTTTTATTGACTTACAGACAGTTAGATGTTTTAATAACCATTCATGCTATGAAACCATTTACTTTAGAGAAAACAGTAGAAGCTACTGTAGAGAAACTACAAAAGTTAAAAATTGAAGACCAGTTAGTGTCAGAATTGGAGTGGTGTTTGGGAAGCTACCGTTTTGACAGTAATCCTGTTGGTTTGATTGAAAAGAGTTCTTTGGCCTTAGGAGCTTTGAAGGCTGAAAAAGAAAAAAACAGTAGAGCAGTTTCCAAGAAATTGTTGGAAGACTTGGAGAAGGTCGCTGTCGCGTGATTTTTTACTTTTTGTGCAAAAAAATAAGGCTATCCAATTAAAGGATAGCCTTACTATGCTTACTTGTAATATGCTGAGATTATTCAGCTACTACTACAAACTTAACTTCTGTTTTAACCTCTCTGTGAAGGTCAACTTCTGCTTGGTACTCACCTGCACCGGTTACTGGCGTGCTGATAGCGATTTTCTTTCTATCAACCTCAACACCTTTAGCTGCAAGAGCGTCAGAAATCTGAAGGGTAGTAACTTTACCGAAGATTTTACCTGAATCACCGATCTTAGCTTTGATCTCAAGGGTAAGTCCTTCAATTTTAGCTGCGATTTCTTCAGCTGCAGTTTTGATTTTCTCAGCTTTGTGAGCTGCTTGCTTAATATTTTCCTCAAGAATTCTCTTGTTGGAAGCTGTGGCCAATACAGCAAAACCCTGAGGGATAAGGTAATTTCTTCCGTATCCAGGTTTTACTGCAACTAAGTCGTTTTTATAGCCAAGTCCTTTTATGTCTGTTTTTAAGATAACGTCCATTGTAGTTGTCTAATTTAATATGTATTGAATAGAACAGGGCCGGATTATTTTAGTCCGTCAGTTACATAAGGTAACAAGGCCAAATGTCTTGCTTTTTTGATAGCGTTAGCCACTTTTCTCTGGTATTTCGCAGAGTTTCCTGTAAGTCTTCTTGGAAGGATTTTACCTTGCTCATTCACAAACTTCAATAAGAAGTTAGGATCTTTATAGTCGATGTACTTGATGCCTAATTTTCTAAATCGGCAGTACTTCTTCTTGTTCTGCTCTCTGTTGATTGGTTCGTTCTTAAGTGTCATTTTGCAGCCTCCTCTTTTACTTCAGATTTTTTGTTGAATTCTCCTTTTCTTCTTCTTTCTGCGTAAGCAATAGCGTGCTTATCAAGAACAGTAGTCAAGAAACGCATCACTTTCTCGTCTCTTCTCATTTCAAGCTCGAACTTCTTGATCAAAGTAGGCTCGCTCTTGAATTCTACCAGAACGTAAAAACCAGTGCTTTTCTTCTCGATTGGGTAAGCTAGCTTCTTAAGACCCCAGTTTTCAACATTTACAATGTCTGCTCCCTCTTCTTTTAACAAGTTTACAAACTTGTCTACGGTATCCTTCATCTGAACATCAGACAAAACGGGAGTTAAAATGAATACCGTTTCATAATTTTTCTGGAACATTTGATAATTGTTTAGCTATAATTATTTAAACAGACCGCAAAATTAAGGGTTTATTTTAATTAATCAAAAAAGGCTGTTCTTTTTTAAAGGCAAGTAGTCAGGATAGTAAGGGTTTATGGATAAACCTAAATGCCAAAAGTAAAACACCCATGGATAAAGGTATCCACAGGTGTTTAATTGAATCCAATATGTCAAACTCAAAAGTCAGTTATTTTATTTCAAATGTTTTATTGCCTATGTTAAATCCTTCAGAATAGATTTTTACCTCATATACACCTTCAGGGTATTCTGTTTCTTTTTGATATAAATAGATTAAACGCTTTTTGGTGTTGTCAAAGAGAATATCCTGCTTGGCGGTATAAAACTCTTCTCTTCCATCAATGGAAAAGGTTCCAGACCCTTTTGCGATGTCAAAGATGACTTGATTGTTGGGAGCAACTACCTGAACATAAATATCCTTGGTGCCTGGCTCAGCTACCTTGTTTTCAGATATGTCAAATGAAATCTTAAGCTTTTCCAATTGTCTGTTTCTGAAGGAACCTTCCCTTTCACGTCCTTTATTGTTAACCGCAGCTACTACAATATTTTCTGCATGAAGCTTCTGGGCAATGTTTACCTTTTCCTCCAATTCTTCTTGCTTCAAGTTAAGCTGCACAATAGAATCTTCAATTTCGGCTTTCGATGTTTTTAGGTCTTGGTTTTCAGTAAATAGCTGTTCATTGACTTGTTTAAGCCTGGTAATTTCCTGGTCTTTTTCTGTCAATACACCAGAAAAGCTATCTATTTTTTTGTTTAGAGCGGAAATCTCCGCCGCACTGCGGTTCCTTTCCGTGTTTCTTTCCTGGAGTAGCTGTTCCTTAAGGACTACAAGGGAATCCACGTTTCCACCTAACTTTTTGATTTCATTGATCCTTAGGTCTAGTTGATAAGCCATTGAATCAATTCTCAAATTAAGGTTGTTATTCTCTTCTGAAAGAATGAGGATTTCTTCTGTTTTTTGGGTTTTGTCGACACTGTCAAGATACAGTTTGACACCACTGAAGATGACAAGCAAAATCAGTACAATGATCAAAATGTTTTTCCCTTTTTCGTTTCGGGAAGATTTCTCTTCAGGTATATTAGTACTCATAGTGATCGAATATTAGAACAAATTTCAAATAATAATTTTAATGTATGTCTCAAGCATTAGATGAAAACTATTGGACTTCCAGGTATCTCGACCAAAATACAGGTTGGGATGTAGGAGAGGCAACTGTTCCCTTAAAGCAATATTTAGACCAAATTGTAAACCATGGATTGGAGATACTCGTTCCAGGTGCAGGAAATGCCCATGAAGCTGTGTATGCGCATAAAAAAGGGTTTAAGAATGTTCATATTTTAGATTTTGCAGAACCTCCTTTAAGGCAGTTTAAGGAACGCTTTCCTGAGTTTCCCAAAGGGCATATTCACCATGAAAATTTCTTTGATCATCAAGGTCAATATGATCTTATATTGGAACAAACTTTCTTTTGTGCCTTGAAACCTAATTTACGAAATGATTACATCAAAAAAATGGCTGAACTGCTTAAACCTAGTGGGAGACTGGTGGGTGTACTGTTTGATGTTGATTTTGAAAAGGATGGCCCACCGTTTGGAGGAGCTAAACAAGACTACTTAGAAGTGTTTAGCCAAGAGTTGGAAATTGTGACAATGGAACGGTGCTATAATTCTATCCCACCTAGAGCGGGGAATGAATTGTTTTTCAAAGCAAAAAGGAAAAGTGAAGTTTAATAGTGGAGTATATAATGTTTTTTGTTTAGGCCTTTTTTGAAAAATAGGATGCCACATTCATAAAAGTCCATGCTCATAGTGACTGAAGGGGAGTCTTTGATGGTGTGCCAAGCTTGTTCCATTTCCTTGGAACGATGAATGTCACCAATAGCGACAATACTATCTTCATTTAAGAAGGGTGTTATGTGCTCCCAAAATGTCAAGGTAGGCTGGTAAGCATGATGGGCATCAATCAACACAAAGTCTAATTTGTTTGGCCGCTTCAGAAATTCTGGCAAAGTAATTTCGATTTGGCCAATTAGCAAAGAGACTTTGGAGAAGTTAGAAAAAGTGTTTCGGGCAACCTTTGCCAATTCTTCTGCTCCTTCAAAAGTATAGAGCTTTCCTTTTGTTGCCCTTGCCAAATAGCAGGTGTTAATTCCTACACAGGTGCCTAACTCAATTACTGTTTGTGCTGGCGTTAAGGAGCAAAAGTATTGATAGAGTTTTGAGAATTTGGATGAACTGGTGCTGTGTCGGGTTATATCGGAAATTCTTCTGATGGGCTCTTTTAAATGTATTGAACCAGCCCCGAAATCCTGAATGGTTATTTTTTTGTGGTTTTGAAGTAGTTGTTTTCTTAGGGCTTTTAATTCCGTATCATCATTTGTTTTAAGATTTTTTTTTAATCCTTCATATACCTTGAAGGAGAACGGTGATTGCAACGAATGCCTATCCTCCTGCCTGAGAAAGTACTTCAGGTATGCCAATAGTGGGTAAATCTTTTCTAACAAAATGTTAATTATGGAAGATGTCTGAAATGAGTTGGAATTCCGGTATTTGTACTTCAATGATGGTTCCGTCTTGGATGCGCTCCATAAAGTACTGCCCATTCATTTTTCCTAGGCCAGAGCTAAGGTTACAGCCTGAAACATATTGATGGGACTTTCCAGGTTCGAGTATGGGCTGTTGCCCCACGACTCCATCTCCTTCGACAAGCTTGATGCTTTGTCCAGCATCATATACTTCCCATTTTCTTTTTAGAAGTTGGACCGTGTGGGAGCTATTGTTTTCGATGGTGACTTTGTAGGTGAATACATAGTGGTGCTGGTGCGGACTACTGTATTCCGCCTGATATGTAGCCTCTACGCTTACCTTTATTCCTTGGGTGATTGCAGTAACCATTAAAAACTTTGTCTAACAGGATTTTTGTTCGAAATTAAGGGTTTATTATGAATTCTCAAGAGAAATAAATTAAATGAACGTTAAAATAAATGGAGGCTGGAAGGAAAAACTAGCTGATGAGTTTGATAAGCCCTATTTTGAATCACTGGTGAATTTTGTAAAAAGTGAATATCAAAACAAGCATATTTATCCTAAAGGGAGCGATATTTTCAATGCTTTTGACCAATGTCCATTTGATCAGGTAAAAGTGGTGATTTTGGGACAAGATCCTTATCATGGGCCAGGCCAAGCTCACGGCCTGTCCTTTTCGGTGCAGGAAAGTGTTCCGTTTCCTCCTTCGCTGATGAACATCTTTAAGGAGCTTAAAAGTGATTTAAATGTTCCAGTGCCTGCCCATGGTAATTTGGAGCGCTGGGCAAAGCAAGGTGTGTTGCTTTTGAATGCCACATTGACGGTGGAAGCCCACAAAGCAGGTTCTCACCAAAAGAGAGGATGGGAAGAATTTACAGATGCGGTGATCCGAAAATTAGCAGAAGAAAAGGAAGGCTTGGTATTTATGCTTTGGGGAGCTTATGCCAAGAAAAAGGCCGCATTTATATCTGATGCGAAACATTTAAAGCTATATGCGCCTCACCCAAGTCCCCTTTCAGCTCACAGGGGTTTTTTGGGCTGTGGACACTTCAGTAAAACCAATACTTATTTGAGGGAAAAAGGATTGCCGGAAATTGAATGGTAACTAAAAAGGGACTCAAAACTTTGAGTCCCTTTTTAGTATGTGTTTCCTGATTAATGAATTCCTTTAAAGAACCTATTCCAGCGGATACTACTGAACATGCTTTTATGCTTGTCCAGAGAAAGCCATAAGAACCATGCTTTTCCGACAATATGGTCTTCAGGTACAAACCCCCAAAAGCGGGAATCCAAGGAGTCGTGTCTATTGTCTCCCATCATGAAATAATAATTTTGCTTGAAGGTATAAGTATCCTGTTTTTCATCATTGATGAAAATTTCATTTCCTTCAATACGAAGATCATCAATCCCTTCATAATGTTTGATTGTAAAAGCATACCTTCTTACATTATCCTCAGTGAGGTCAATGGTCCAGCCTTCTGCAGGCACGGTCAACGGTCCAAAATTATCCCTGTTCCAGCCATAAAAGGCACCATCAGGATGAATATCCGGGTCTCCATTGCCTTTTTCATAAGTCCTTATTTTTACCTCTTTGATCACAGGAGATTTTGCTAAGCGCTCGGCCGATTGAGGAGTAGTGAACACCACATACATGCCATTGTAGGGGTGAAATGAATCTTGGTTGATGTCATACTCGGCAAAGAAGTCTGCGTTGAGCATTCTATTTGGGATGACATCATAAGAAAACTGCATTTCTTCAGGGTTCTCTGCCGTTTCCCCATTGACAATTAACTGAGTGTCTACTATTTCGATTACATCACCAGGTATACCTACCGCTCTTTTAATGTAATTGGTCTTTAGGTCAACGGGATGCTCAAATTCATCTGGGTAATTGAAGACTACCACGTCATTTCTTTTTACTGAAGTGAAGCCAGGAAGCCTGTAATAAGGGAGTTGGATAGCATCCGAATAGGATGGGATCTCTGTTCCCCAGATTTTTTGATGTGTAAGTGGGACCTGAAGAAGCGTTTGTGGCGTCCTGGTACCGTAATGCATTTTGCTTACAAATAAGAAATCTCCAACCAGAAGAGAGCGTTCCATTGAGGCCGTCGGAATGGTGAATGGTTCTAAAAATAACCAACGGATTAAGCTGGCGGCTATAACCGCGAAAACCAAGGCATCCATCCATTCTCTAACGGGGCCTTTTTTCTTTTTTTCTGAACTCATGTTTTTGACAATGATTAATTAAAAGCTTAGGAAGTCATCCATCGACAAGACCCCTTTCTTATCCTTGATCCATTCGGCTACTAAAACTGCGCCAAGTGCAAACCCCTTCCTGCTATGGGCAGTATGTTTGATCTCAATATCATCGATTTCTGAATGATACGTGACAATATGAGTGCCGGGAGCCGGATCAATTCTTTTTGCTGTAATGGGTAAAGAGTGTTCATTTCCGTCCGTATCTGTGTCCAGATCCCAACGTTTTACTCGGTTTACCCGATCAATAATATCTTCTGCTAAGGTGATGGCTGTACCGCTGGGAGCATCTTTTTTTTCTGTATGATGAATCTCTTCCATTTTCACGGCATAGTCAGGCTGGTCGTTCATCATCTTGGCCAGGAATCGGCTTACCTTGAAAAACATATTTACCCCAATACTGTAATTGGAAGCATAGAAAAAAGCGCTGCCATTGGATAAGGTCAAGCGTTCGATTTCAGGTTTTTTGCCCAACCATCCAGTGGTACCACAGACAACGGGTATTTGGTTTTTAATAGCCCAGCTAAGGTTTTTTACAGCAGCGTCTGGTTGACTGAACTCAATGGCCACGTCGATTTTGTTTGTGTCCAGTTCATCTAAAAGGTTGATGTTGGATTCGTCAATTTTCCCAACAATGGTATGGCCTCTTTCTTGAGCAATTTCAGAAATGATCTTGCCCATTTTTCCATACCCTAAAATCAATATATTCATTTTTGGTAATTAAAATTTTAATTTCAATGATAGTCCTATGGAGTTGCCACTGGCATAAAGAGATTCCACGGACGGTTCAAGTTTTAAAGTCAGGTCATCAGAGACATCAAAACCAGACAGATGGGCATCTACCAATGCATCAACGATGTTCAAGGCATAGATTGCTCCAAAAATCAAATAACAGGCATCCCTATTCCGCCTCCAATAGTCCACGTTTCTGATCAGACCATCTTCATTTAGGTTAGGGAAGATATTGTCCGTAGATTCATCATCATCCCGATAGATTTCCAATGCCTCTTTAAACAATTGATACCTTCTGTTATTAAACTCCACAAAGTAAAGATTAGTAATGATACCACCATAAATAAGTGGTACTTTCCATGCCTTTTCGTTATAAACCTGACCTGCTCCAGGAAGAATGGCTGAAAGAAGTGTTGCTTTTTTAGGGTCTTTGGCTTCTTTTTTCAGGACGATTTCTTTTTGGGCAGTAGTATCCGTTTCCAAGGGAATCAGGTCTTGGCCAAAACTAAAACTCGGGAGCAAAGGTAATAAAACAAAAACAGCAATAGTTTTTGCATGGCTAACTATTGCTTTTTTTAGTTCATTTATCAGATGCCTAAAGTAAACGCTCACTTTAAATGATTTCTAGAATTTCAAGAATCCTATTCAAGTCATCTGCTGACCCAAAAGGTATTTTTATCTCTCCTTTGTCTCTGTGATCCATTTTTAAGCTTACTCTTGAGCCTAAATGAGAAGCCAATTTTTGTTGGAGCTTACCCAATTCATATTTTTTCACAGGATCAAGTTCTGGCTTGCTGGCTTCCACTTTTTCTTCTTCGGGGTCATTGTGAAGGGCTTTTACCAAGGCCTCTACTTTTCGGACACTTAACTCCTCCTCAATGGTCTTTCTATAGATAGCCAACTGCTTGTCTACCTCTTCTACATTAATCAAAGCTCTAGCATGTCCCATGGAGATTTTTTTGTCCCTGATCCCTGCTTGGATATCTGGTGGAAGTTTTAGGAGACGCAAGTAGTTGTTGACAGTGGTTCTGTTTTTGCCTACTCGGTCACCAAGCTGCTCTTGCTTTAGGTCGCATTCCGCCAACAACCGCTGGTAGGAATGGGCTATTTCCAGAGCATTAAGGTTTTCACGCTGAATGTTTTCAATCAACGCCATTTCCAGCATTTGCTGGTCATTGGCTGTCCTTACATAAGCAGGGACGCTTTCAAGCCCAGCAATTTTGGATGCTTGGAACCTTCTTTCTCCAGAAATCAACTGGTACTCGCCTTCAGCCAATTTCCTGACCGTGATAGGCTGAATGATTCCTTGAACAGTGATGGAATCTGCTAGCTCCTGAAGCGCCTCTATATCAAAGTGGGTTCTTGGCTGATAAGGGTTAACCTGTATTTCACTCAAGGGTATCTCATGAATTCCTGCGGCAGGCACAGTTGTTTCCTGTGACTCCTTTTTTGAATTCTGATTAGAAGAATCCTCTAATAATGCACCCAAGCCTCTTCCCAGTGCCTTTTTCCTATTGATGGGTTTTTGATTACCAGCCATATTTTATTGTATGTTAATTCATTTTAACCAAACCGTTTCGTTCAGCAATTTCATTGGCAAGGTTTAGGTAAGCCAAAGCGCCTTTACCTTCAGCATCAAATGCAATTACAGGAAGTCCAAAGCTTGGAGATTCACCTAACTTAACGTTTCTTGGTATGATTGTATTGAAGACCATATCCTTAAAATGCATTTTTACCTCTTCCACTACTTGGTTTGATAGCCTCAAACGCACATCATACATGGTTAATAAGATGCCCTCTATTTCTAGGTCTGTGTTTAATCTTGTTTGAATGATCTTAATGGTGTTCAGTAGTTTTCCCAGACCTTCCAATGCAAAGTACTCGCACTGTACGGGAATGATAACGGAATCAGCCGCCGTTAAGGCATTGATGGTGATCAGACCTAATGAAGGAGAGCAATCAACGATGATGAAGTCATATCGGCCTTGAACTTTCCCGATGACTTCTCGCATTTTTTCTTCGCGATTTTCCAAGTTGATCATTTCTACTTCAGCTCCCACCAGGTCGATATGAGACGGAACCAAGTCAAGGTTTTCAATGTCAGTCTTCATGATGATGGTTTCGATGTCGATGCCATCAACCATACATTCATAAATACTGGTTTCGATTTCTTTAGGGTCTTGCCCAAGCCCTGATGTGGTGTTGGCTTGAGGGTCAGCGTCAATTACCAGCGTCTTGAATTCCAAGACAGCCAAACTGGCCGCAAGGTTCATCGCTGTGGTGGTTTTACCCACGCCTCCTTTTTGGTTGGCAATAGCTACTATTTTTCCCATTACATTGGTGTCAAATCGTGGTTTTCATTTCAAAATTACGCATATAACATGACTAAACAGTACAATTGGAGTCTTTAAAGTAACAAAGCCGGAGGGAATTACCGGTCATTATTTCCAAATATTCATTGTAACCATCAGGTTTTTAATGAAAAAGACTCAAATCAATTCATTTCTGCCAAACTGTTAATTTCACGCTACACAAAGATATAAGTTTAATCTTTACATGAAACAGTTTGTTATCCACACCTTGGTGTGGATACTTAATAACTGATTGATTATTAATTTTCTGCACTGTTTTTAACGAAGTGAAATAAGTGGAAAATAATATTTTTATCACAAAAAAAGAGGTGACTGGTAATTGTCACCTCTTTACGATTTGATCACTCGAAATTCTTATTTTTTCTTCTTATTGCTTTCCGCTGCTTTCATGGCTTCTTCCAATCGAGACTGGAATTTAGATTTCTTTTTATTGGCGTTTTTCTTCTTATTTGCTTCAACTTTCTCACGAATCTTATCGTCATCCACAAATTGCTTGATAAGCGCTTGCTGACCGAAAGTAACCATGTTGGATACGAAGTAATAGAAACTCAGGGCAGCTGGATAAGAGTTCAATACAAACATAAAGGTAACAGGCATGATGTAACCTAAATTCTTCATAGGTCCTTGGGCTGCAGTCAGCTGATTATTGAAACGTGTATACACGATTTGGGATACAGTCATCAACAAAGTAAAAAGACTGACATGGTTACCGTAGAAAGGAATGGTGAAAGGCAGATTGATGATCGAATCATAAGTGGATAGATCACTTGCCCAAAGGAAACTTTCTTGCCTTAACTCAATGGAGTTAGGAAAGAAGAAGAACATGGCAAATAGGAAAGGCATTTGAAGCACCATTGGTAGACAGCCACTGATAGGGCTTACTCCCAGTTGGCCGAAAAGCTTCATTTGCTCTTGCTGCATCTTAGTAGGGTCATCTCCATATTTTTCTTTCAATTGATCGATTTCAGGCTTGATGACCCTCATTTTGGCCATTCCTATGTAAGACTTATATGTCAATGGGAAAAGGAATAGCTTAATGATCAACACGATCAAAACGATGATGATGCCGTAATTGGAGAAGAACTTCTCTAAAACATGGAATAGGTTTACAATGATGTATTTGTTTACCCAACTTACAAAGAAGTAACCCATGTCGACATTTTTCTCAAAGTCAGCAGTCACCTTTTTTAGGATCTTGTAATTGTTTGGTCCAAAGTAATAACTGTTATTGGCTTGTCCATTATTTAAGTCCAAAGCTAAAGTAGCAGACATGTCTTTGATTGACATTGTATCGGTAGGGACAACCTGTTCAAGGCTGGTGCTTGAGAACTGGTTCTCTGCAATTAGACCTGAAGTGAAAAAACGTTGCTTAAATGCTACCCATTTTACTGGGTTTGCCACTTGCTCTTGGTCCGTATCGGAAGATGCGCTTAGGTAATCATAATCACCTTCGGAGGTGTAGAAGTTAACATAAGTCTTTCTTCTTGACTCCTTGATATCCGCTTCTTGTCTTTTAAGCTTGTCTTGCCAGTTGATCGTAATAGATTGATCGGTAAGGCTGTTCAGTCCTGATGTAGCAATGTTTTGAGAAAGAATATATTTACCGTCAGCTAAAGTATAAGTTCTCTTGATACTTCCTGAGGTAGTTTTTGCTGTAAAGGTCAATTGTTGAGCAGCAGCTTCATCTACAGTTGTAGTGGATTTGCTAGGGGTAAAGTAGAACTGGTTAAGGCTTAACGGCCCCTTGCTGGTTTGGATCTGATAGTCAATGCTGGCACTTTGCTCGTCTAAAAGAATTAGTGGCTCTTTGGACCATGTTTTGAATTCCTTTAACTCAACATTTTTGATCTCACCACCTTTTGTAGAGAAAGTGATTTTTACCAAATCATTTTCAAGACTGATCATCTCTTCATTGCCACTTGCTGCGGTTGAGAATTCACCGAATTGCTGCTGGTTTTGAAGTGCTTGAATGCTATCAGGAAGAGAAAGGGTCTCTTGAGGTTTGGCTTGAGATTCAGGTGTTGATTGAACCTCTGTAGTAGTGGTGTTCTGCTCATCTGTTACTGGCTCTGGACTACTGAAGAAAAAAGAGTAGATCAGGAGCACAGCTGCGAAAAGGATTAGACCTGTCGCTTGATTTCTATCCATAATTTTAGAATTCTAAAATCTGCTTAGCGGTGATTGTGCCGCTAAGCAGAAACTGATTTAATTGTTGTTCTTTTTATTGTCCAATGTAGCTTGTATAAACCTTACGAATAAAGGGTGTGGTGCCAGCACCGTACTCTTGTATTCTGGGTGGAACTGAGTTCCTACAAACCATGGATGGTCTTTTAGTTCTACGATTTCTACCAAGCCACTCTCAGGGTTGATTCCTGTGGCAATCATTCCATTGTCCTGATATTGCTTTAGGTAGTCATTGTTAAATTCGTAACGATGCCTGTGTCTTTCCTGGATTTTAGCTTTGCCATAAGCAGTGCTAGCTTTTGAGCCTTTGGCCAAATCACATGGGTAAGACCCCAAACGCATGGTGCCGCCCATTTGTTCGATATTCTTTTGTTCTTCCATTAGTGAAATGACCGGATTGTTCGTGGTCGGGTTCATTTCGATGGAATTGGCATCTGCTAAACCAAGGGTATTTCTGGCAAATTCAATTACCGCTACCTGCATGCCCAAGCAAATACCGAAGAATGGTATTTTATTGGTTCGGGCAAATTTAACAGTTTCAAGCTTACCTTCAAGCCCTCTTTCTCCAAATCCTGGTGCAACCAAGATTCCATCCAGTTCAGCGAGCTTTTTGGAGACATTGTCTTTGTTGATTTCTTCAGAAGAGATCAAACTTAGATTTACTTTGGTCTCACATGCAGCTCCTCCGTGAGTAAAGGCTTCAATGATTGACTTGTAGGCATCAGGCAAAGAAACATATTTGCCTACCAGTCCGATATTGACTTCTTGGGTAGGATTTTTCAATCTTCCAAGGAATTCTTTCCAATGCTCCAGCTTGGTGTCTGATTTGGAAGGAAGTTTCAATTTGGTCATTACTCGCTCATCTAGCTTTTCCTTTTTCATATGCAAAGGAACGTCATAGATAGTTTCTGCATCCATGGCTTCTATGACACAGTTTAACTGGACGTTGCAGAATAATGCTAGTTTTTTCTTGACATCTTGTGGGAGGTGATGCTCTGATCTACAAACCAATATGTCAGGTTGGATACCTGCTTCCAACAACTGTTTTACAGAATGTTGGGTAGGCTTTGTTTTTAATTCTTTGGCGGCAGAAAGGTAAGGGATCAGGGTTAGGTGTACCACCAGGAAGTTGTTGGGCCCCAAGTCCCATCTGGCCTGCCTCACTGCTTCAATGAAAGGAAGGGATTCGATATCACCCACGCAACCACCAATTTCAGTGATTACCACATCATAGTTTCCTTCCTCACCTAGCTTATAGAAACTGTTTTTGATTTCATCTGTAATATGAGGGATGACCTGAACGGTTTTTCCTAAAAACTCCCCTTTACGTTCTTTGGTAATGACATTGTTGTATATCCTACCAGTGGTTACGTTGTTGCTTTGAGAAGTGTTGGTGTTGAGAAATCTTTCGTAATGCCCTAAGTCAAGATCAGTTTCTGCTCCGTCTTCCGTTACGTAACATTCACCATGTTCGTAAGGATTAAGCGTGCCCGGATCGATGTTTAGATAAGGGTCAAATTTTTGAATGGTTACTTTAAAGCCTCTGGACTGAAGTAGCTTGGCCAGAGATGCTGCAATGATGCCTTTGCCTAATGAAGAAGTTACTCCCCCTGTAATAAAGATATATTTGGTGGGTGACGCCATAAGAATAATATAAATGTTTTGTTTGAATTCCTATGGGGCTCAAAATTAAGTAAAATAATTGACTTGAAGGAGAGGGATTGCATTAAAATTTTGCTTTCCTATTCCAAGTGCCCATAGGAAGACTTTTGGGCCTGATTGATTTCAGGCTCTCTGTTTAACTCCTGATAATAAGGTTTTTAGTGATGGAAAATCAAAAGAGGCCATCCGCCTTGACGGATGGCCTCTTTTGATTTGCGCTTGTGGCAAATATTATTTAGAGAATTCTTTTTTAAGTTCCTCTACGTCCACATTCTTGATTACAGGCTTAGCGTTCAATTGCTTGATTTTGATAACGCGTGTAACTTGTCTTTGTCTGTTTCTTCTAGCTTTTCTCTTTAGTGTAGTAACTGCCATATCTATTCGAGTTTTGTTCTATTCCAAATGAAGGGCAAAGGTAGGGAAAATATTTGTATATTCATTATGATGTTTTTGAAATTTGAATAAAAGGTCAAGATAGGGCTTATAAAGAGTGAGTATTTATCGAAAAAATAAGGTCTTCATCATAAAGTGTTTTAATTTTGGCTTTTAAATAAAAATAAAGGGATGGAAGTAAAGACCATTGTAGAAGAATTAAGGGAAAAGGGGCGAGTATGTGTGGAAGAGGGGAGCGGGAAAGTCATTGAATTGATTGATCCCAATCATTATGAAAGTGGGAAAGACAGTGATGAGGCTGTGTTTCTTTTAGTTGATATTTTTCAAATAAGAGGTATTGCTGGGCAGTTTTCTGAAATAGCCTTGGATATTGTGGAGTTTGCCACAAAACCTACGGTTTATACTACTCTGGCAAGTAAGCTACTGGAGAACGGGCCAGTAAAGGATGGTCGAGTAAAGTTCAGTGTTTTCAGAAATGATATATGGAATAAGATTGTTTTTAGTTTTAGCAGGCCTTTGATTTATCAGGAAAAAGATGGAGCAGATGATGTGATTAAGCTGAAAGAGAAATTTCCATTGTATAAGCCGGATGTGAAGCGGCTGTTTTTGAGCCCTGATGGAGATGTTAAAATAGGTGGTGAATGAATTTAACCAAAGAAATAGATCAGATTGAAGTAATCAGAAGGGTAGGGAAATGTGCGGATGAACTTGGCTTGGAGGCTTATGTGGTCGGAGGCTTTGTGAGGGATTTGTTGCTTAAAAGACCTAGTAAGGATCTTGATTTTGTTTGTGTGGGGAGCGGAATTAGCCTTGCCCAAAGAGTCGCTGATTCATTTGATCATCATGTGCCATTGTCGGTATTTAAAAACTTTGGGACGGCAATGATCAAGCTGGAGGATTGGGAGCTTGAGTTTGTTGGAGCTAGAAAAGAATCCTATCGACATGATTCCAGAAAACCTATTGTCGAAGATGGGACGCTCCAAGAGGATCAAGACAGAAGGGATTTTACAATCAATGCCATGGCCATTTCTATTAATTCTGCCAGTTATGGTGATTTGGTAGATCCTTTTGATGGGGTGAAAGATCTGAAAAGAAAGATTATCAAAACACCTTTGGATCCAGATACTACCTTTTCAGATGACCCTTTAAGGATGTTGCGGGCTGTTCGTTTTGCTACTCAGCTTGGGTTCGATATAGAGCCAGGCACCTTTGATGGACTGATCAGAAATTCGGAAAGACTTCAGATTATTTCAGGAGAACGGATTATCGATGAGCTGAATAAGATTATTTTAGCGGAAAGGCCTAGTTATGGTTTTAAGCTATTGTTTGTCAGTAAGCTTTTGCATCAGTTCTTTCCGGAAATGGTGGAACTTCAAGGGGTGGATTCCGTGGGGGATAAATCTCACAAAGATAATTTTTACCATACCTTGCAGGTTTTGGACAACATATGTGAAAGTACAGATGATTTATGGTTAAGGTGGGCAGCAATTATGCATGATATTGCCAAGCCAGCTACCAAGCGTTTTAACGCCAAAGTAGGTTGGACTTTTCATGGCCATGAGGATAAGGGGGCGAGGATGACCCCTAAAATTTTCCGTAAGTTGAAATTACCTATGGATGAGCGCATGAAATATGTTCAGAAATTAGTAAGATTGCATTTACGGCCAATCGCATTGGTGAACGATAAGGTAACAGACTCTGCGGTAAGAAGGCTGGTATATGAGGCCGGGGATGATGTGGATGATTTGATGAAGCTCTGCAGAGCAGATGTGACATCGAAAAACTCCAATAAAGTAAAACGCTTTTTGGCCAATTTTGATAAAGTGGAGCAAAAGATTCAGGAAGTGGAGGAAAAGGACCATGTTAGGAACTTTCAGCCACCTGTTTCTGGAGAGGAAATTATGGAAATCTTTGGACTTTCTCCATCAAAAGTTGTGGGAGATTTAAAAGAAGAAATAAAAGAAGCTATATTGGAAGGCCAAATTGGAAACAATAAAGAACAAGCGATCGAGTTAATGTATGAGTTGGCTAAGGCCAAAGGAATTTCAAAAAAAGAAAATTAGTATTTATAGTATGAATAAGTTTAAAATTGCAGCGCTTGCGTTGTTCTTGATGAGTTGGGGTGTAATGGCCCAAGAAACTACTAGTACTACTACACCACAGAAGGATAGTAGTAAAGTTGCAAAGGATCAGGCAGCTTTAAGAGTCTATCAAATGGCCTTGAGGTATAACGATCCTTCTGTTGCAAAGAGTAAATTGTATGAGCTGATTGAGAAAAACCCAGAGAATCCGCGTTATGCTGAATTGCTGGCTTCTTTGTATTATGAGTTGGAGCAGTTCAGCTCTGCCGCTTTGGTGGCATTGGATATCCTTAAAGTGGATGATAGAAATATCCCTGCGTTAGAAGTTGCCGCTTATTCGTTGGAGCAGTTAGGGGCTTTGGATAGGGCTTTGCCACATTTTGAATCACTTCATTTATTGTCAGGAGATCTGTTTAGTCTTTATAAGACCTCTTACTTACAGTATTCTTTGAAGAAATATGACGAGGCATTGAATTCAGTGAATATGCTGATCAAAAACAATAAATCAGAAGAGCAGAAATTAACTTTTCCTAAGAAAGACAATACCACTCAAGATGTAAGTATGAAGGCTGCTGCATTGAACTTGAAAGGGTTGATCTACAAAGAGCAAGGAAGTACTTCTGAAGCTAAAGCTGCCTTCGAATCAGCGTTAGCCAATGCGCCTGAATTTGAAATTGTACAGGAAAACCTTAAAGAGTTGAATTAAATGTCAATTCAAATTGAATGATTATATTGGGATAGTCTCTGCTAAGTTGCGGAGGCTATTTTTTTGGTCTTATTTTGATGGGGATAACCAGTTTTAGTCCTGACCATATTGCGTCCACAGCGCATACTTTTACATCCACCAAGCCGATTTTTAATGCGTAATCCCGAATGATGTTTTCAGTCATGTCAGTTGGGATCTTGGAAGCTTTTTTTGGCCAGCTTACCCAGATCATTCCATTGGGCTTGATCAAGGATCTTAGGGATTCAATTTTTCTTTCATATTCTGCTGCACTTTTAGTAAAAAAATGGATGAAATCAAGGTCTTCGCGGTCAGACTCTGAAAAAATCAAGTCTTGGGGCAATGTCTCAAGCAGATCAAAATAATTTTCAGGAGAGTTGATGAGGAGGATGTTGAATCCATCTTTAATGCCCAGCTTTTTTATCAACGGTGTTTGTGAATATCCTGCTGTGGTCATTTTTTTGATTAAAGAAGTATTGGTTGCAAATCAAAATGTTAGCCCTCCTAGTCAAAATATAGTTCTGTATTGCCTGTCAGCATAAGTGCAGATACTGACAGGCAATACAGGAAAATTTTATTTTATAATTTTAAGAGGCTTTTGGCCGATCATTATCCCAAACCTTTCTGTATTTCTGACACTATTTTCCAATTCTATTCTATCAATACGATTCTTTTTAATTGTTCTTGAACCTGCAGCCTCACCGGTGATTTGACTGATAGCCGCACTCAACATGGTTTCATTTATATCGCCAAGGGGAAGAAGTCTGCCATCGTCAAACTCATTGGACTCTACATCTGGATCGAAGCCGTTTGAATATTCAGATTGGTCAAGACTATTGAAGCTTTGGGAAATTATTGGCAGTAACCCATAATGGTTGTCTTCATTTTCGTCATCTTCAAAAACGGCAGATCCTACATTTTTACCGTAGGTAGTTTCTCCAATTAACTTGACAGTCATATATGGGCTCAACCCATTGATGATCAATTCACTTGCAGAAGCTGTCCCGCCCGTAGCAATAATGTGTACCGTTCCACTGCTAAGTTGACCGCCGATATTGGCAGCTTTGTCAAGGAACTTGTTATTTAAATAATCGGCTCCATAAGTCTGGGTAAAATAAGCTTGAAGCCCCGAATTGTATTTGGTCTTATAAAAAACATCTCCAGCAGAAATTCCTGAGCCAATTAAGCTGGCAAGGTTGACTGCGCTGGTGACATAGCCTCCTCCATTGTATCTCAAGTCTAAGATAAGCTCGTTGACTCCTTTTGACTTAAAGTCTGCAAAAATTTCATCGAGCTCTTGGTCATACACACCATAAGTAACGTTGTCATTGGGATTGACTTCAACGCCCGGGGAGAAGAAATTATAAACCAAGTAACCTATTTTGTTGGACCCAATGGTGTAAACAGAGTCCATAAAAACCGGGTTTTCAGAAAATACCACCGTACTCATGGATAGAGGATCGTTTAGGAATGCATAGCTCCCTTCGCCATTGTTTAAACTTTGATCAAATCGGGCTACAGTAAGTGTGTGGTCTTCATCAATTCCAGAGAGTACACTTTGATAATTACTCAAAGTCATGGTTGTACCATTAATTTCTGTAACTATATCATCACGCATCAAACCGGCAGCTTCGGCAGGACTTCCCTTTTTGACATAAAGAATTATGGCGATAACATTCTGGTTGGTTTGACTAGCCCTAAAAAGAATATATTCATAACCAGCTTCTTTGCTGACACCCTCAAGGGAATTAATTAAGTCTAGATAATTGGGGTAGATTATTGAAAAATGATCTTGGTCCACCAGTAAGTTTTCAAAATAATCTTCAGGATCAGCATCAGTAGCCAATGGGGTATTCATGGTGCTGTTCCAGTAATAGTAATCATCCATTATTTCTTGAATCCAATTATTGATAGCAATATTTGGACTTGTGTTGTCTTCTATATCTGGGTCAGTATCAGGATCTGGGGTTGGGCTTGGGTCACTCATTTCACTATTTCCGCAAGAAGAAAGTGAGAAACAGAGTAAGAATACTGATCCTAATAGCCAGCTGTTAAGTTTAAGTATTTTCATAGGTGTAAGAATTGAGTCGAAATTTTAAGGAGGTTTGTTAAAACCACATTAATAATTAATATAACGCTATTAGCTAAATAAATGTCAAGAATAGCTTAAAAATTCTTTTTGAGACCGAAATGTTAGGTGAAATTGGGCTTGGATTTTGAGGTAAGTAGAATGATTAACGTGCTTGTTTAAGCATTTTTGAAGGGCCAGATAATAAATACCCTTTTTGGGGTATTGCGATATGTATTCGTAAGACTTATGTTTGTAAACGAAATAAATTTATTTGTGTGTGAATTTTAAATAGTTTTTTTATGTGGAAACTCTACTATTTGTGTAAATTCGTGATACTACTCCACAGTTGTAAAGGCTTATTTTGTTTTTTAAATTATGAAAGGTGTCATCCTTAAGGATATTTTTTTGATGGCACAAAAGTTGAAACCAAGTTATTGACTAAACGAAAATTAATTGTTGTAACCTTTTTATTTTTATTATGCTTCAAATTATACCCGCATTAATCGCTTTTTTTACTGGCCTACTTGCTATCCCAGTTGTTATTAAAATTATTAAAAAGACCAATCTCCTAGATGAACCAGGGGGGAGGAAAATTCATAAAGAAGCTGTTCCTTCGATGGGAGGTATAGGTATTGTCTGTGCCATACTTGGAGGGTTGATGGTGGCTTTTTCTTACCAACAATGGCTTGAAGTCAGGTTTCTGATGATGGGATTGGGGGTTATGTTCCTATTGGGATTGCGAGATGATATGGTTGAGTTGAGCGCACTTCAGAAGTTGTTCGGACAGCTTTTGGCAATAGCTTTTGTGGTTGTTTTGGGAGACATACGGATAAGCAGTTTTTATGGATTCTTAGGAGTTGAAGAGTTGCCGATTTGGATGAGTTATGGTTTGACTGTATTCACTATAATAGGTCTCACCAATGCTTTTAACCTTGTAGATGGATTGGACGGCTTGGCAGGAACATTGAGTTTGATATCATTTTTGTTTTTGGGAGGTTGGTTTTTAAGTACAGGCTTTGTTGAATTTGGGGTCATGTCCTTGGTGACTGCTGGAGGGATTTTATCTTTTATGGTTTACAATTGGCATCCTGCCAAAATTTTTATGGGGGACACAGGGTCATTGACTCTAGGGTTTATGTTGTCAGTATTCAGTGTCTTTTTTGTGAATGCTAATGGGACTTTGCTTGCAGATGGACATCCTCTGAAATTTCATGCCCCAATTACTGCAGGTTTGGCTTTAGTCCTTATTTCATGCTTCGATACACTTCGTGTGATGGTAAAAAGGATGAAGAGAGGAAAGTCGCCAATGGCTGCCGATAAATCCCATGTGCATCATTTTTTGATGAGAATGGGGTTAAGACATGATCAGGTTACTTGTTTGCTGGGGGGGGTAAAATTGAGCTTTTTAGGTTTGGTGGTGGCTACTTCAGGGTTTTCAGATAGCGTTTTGCTGCCTTTTGTATTAGGGACAGTTGTTGTTTTGTGTTTGACCTTAGATGCTGTTACGCTACGAAAAGTTAGAAAAATTGCAAAAAACTCACCAAGGATATTGACCTTGGATTCTCCAAATAGCTTTAAAGACCGACAAGTAGAGAATAGCAAAAAAGTATTGGAGAGAGAAATCATGCAATAGTTACTTCCCCTTTCTAGGAGTTGTTTTCAGGAAGTAAAATTATCCTTCATTAATTTCTTAGATCAAGGTTGTGTTTGAGGTTCATCCTTAAAATACTGGTTTGCTTGTAGGTGTTTTCTATTGGAGTAGAAGAATATTGGTATTGGTAAATAATGGAGGCTTTAAAACTTTTGTTGAGCTGAATGGCAGGACCAAGAATAACCCTATTTTGATCAAATGTGCTTGCAGCAATGTCGTTATTGGCATTTAGAAATAGCTCATTGCCAAAGTTAAGAGAGATTTTTTTTGTGCTTGAACCAGAATTGAAAGAAGTAAGAGGGATATTGAACATCAATCTATACCTTAAGCGCAAAGTGATGTCCGTACTTAGGGGCGTGTCGCTGTTGATATTTTTAAAGCTGCGTTCTTCCATTGAAAGCCTTTGGGCCAAATTGAATAGTCCTTGGTGGTGTTTCATGCTTAGGCTTTGAAAGGGTCTTGTCTCAATGACTTTGACTTCTTGACCTTGATAATAAGATCCCAGTCGGGCAAAACCAGCAGCTATTTGAAGCTTGTCACTTAAATAGTAGATTAATCCAGTCCTTGCTATATAACGTGTCTTTTTGTCAAACCCATTTTTAAATCTTAAGCCTAGGTCTGTGGCTAAGCTCCATTTTTCAGCAAAATGGAGCTTGTTGTAATATTGCAGCCATTGCTGGTTTTCGTGAATGGTTTCTTTTTGTTGGGAAAAACCACTTGAAATAAAAGTGAATAGCAAGCAGGAAAATAACAAGGCACGGCGGAGGGATATTGAGCGTAAAGGGAGCACGGGTTTATTGCATTTGTCTTTTAGGCGGATTTAAGGAAGGGAAGGTTGTTTGGCTGCGATCTTTTGGGTGATTTGATCCCATAACTTAACCCTGTGGAGCAAGGCTTGTTTGGCTACATGAAGTGACTCTTCCCACTTTTGTTGATTGTCGCCACATAGTTCAGCGATCATTTGCATGGACAGAGGACCATGCTCATCACCGTCCAATTCGATATGGCGTTGTAAGTAATAGCTGAGTTTGCTATAAGACTGGTTTTTTTCGGCTTCTGCTTTTTTGATAATTTCAATAAACATGTCTGGGATAAGGTCTTCCCTTCCAAAAGTAAATGCAGATGCGATTAAATGGGGTTTGCCAGTTTTGACAACTTCAAAAGTGAATTGGACAAATTCCTGTACGACAGGGTCAGCATTGACCATTTTTAATGCCTCTGAAATAGCATGTCCTTTGGATATCAAGTCGATAAAAGAGTTGATTTCTTCGGTGTTGGCCCCTGTTTGTTTCATGGCATCCAGATACATTTCATAATGGCTTTTAGGTTCTCCAAGCTCATTGATATCGCTTTCTTCACCATGGACGATTTCATTGATAAAACGTGCCAAACTAGGGCTGGTGGCTGGAATCCAAGGCAAGGAAATACAGGTAAGGTCTTTTTGCAAAGCTTTTAACAAAGACATGAAATCCCAGACGGCATAGACATGGTGCTCCATGAATGTTTTAATGTCCTCAATGGAGGATAGTTGCGCATATAATGGGTGGTTGGATAGCTTTTCTTTTAGCGGTTTTATCTGTGCTTCTATATGCTGGATTTCTTGCATGGAAATATATCTTTTCTTTAGGTAATGATGGAGAGGTTAAGTGGGCAGTGATCAGATTGGGCGTAAAATTAATCAAAAAGAATTCAGTATGACAATCTTGTGCAAGGTTCTGTCAAATGGCTATCCCATTAAAGGGGTTGAAGTTACGATGTCCGACTTTCATTCCTATAGCTCTACACACTGTTTTTTCACCATATTTTACGTTGATTTTGTCCAATGCCTGATAGAGCCTGATACTTTCTTGGGTATCTTCAAAAAGGTTGATTTGATAATGGCCATGAACCAAGGCGCTAAACCTGACTCCGATGAGCCTAATGAGCAAACGTCGATTGTAGAGCTTTCTAAAAAGCTCTTTAACAATGGGGATGAGGGTGTGGTCAGCAGCGGTGTAAGGGATGCGTTGCTGCATGGTGTGCGTGTCGAAGTCAGAATAGCGGATTTTGACATTTACACAGCAGGTTAGCTGTTTGTTTTTTCGGAGCTTGGTGGCAAGCTGTTCTGTCATGGCTATGAGTGTGGCTTCCAGCATTCTCACATCTATGGTGTCCTGGCTGAAAGTGTTTTCAGTGGAGATCGATTTGGCTTCGGAGTAGGGGACTACAGGGTTTCGGTCTACTCCATTGGCCTTGTCCCAAAGTGCCAATCCGTTTTTGCCAAATGCACTTTCCAATAATTCTGCAGGCATGGCCTGTAAGGTATGGATTTTTTTTACGCCCATTCCATAGAGGCTATGGGCCGTCTTTTCACCGATCATTGGGATTTTTCGTACGGATAAAGGAGCCAAAAAAGGCTTTTCTGTTCCTCTGGGAATTTCTTTTTCATTATCAGGTTTGGCCTCTCCTGTGGCTACCTTGGAGACGGTTTTATTCTCGGAAAGTCCTAAGGAAATAGGGAGCCCGGTTTCTTTTATGATTTTTTGCCTAAGCTCTTGTGCCATTTTGAAGCAACCGAAAAATTTATCCATGCCGGAGTAATCAATATAGAATTCGTCAATAGACGATTTTTCGAAAAGCGGAACATCTTCTCTAATGATTTCAGTGATCTCATGGGATTTTTGACTATAGCGTTCTGTATCGCCCCGGATGATTAGGGCTTCGGGACATAATTGACGGGCTGTTCGCATAGGCATGGCTGAGTGGATACCAAACTTGCGGGCTTCATAGCTGCAAGAAGCGACCACACCACGATCTCCTGTTCCTCCAATGAGGATAGGCTTCCCATTTAGTCTACTGTCAAACAAACGTTCGACAGAAACAAAGAATGAGTCGAGGTCCATATGTACGATGCTTCGCTGGCTGTCTGTAATCATTTTGTAAATTTAATAAACTTTTTTGTGTTTGTTTTATAAACTAATCCTGTTTTATGCTTGCATGGGTAGCCATAAAGAGACAATTTACGTCTCACTGTGCTGGACTTGTAGCAGGAAGATTAATAGGGGTGCATGACATGGGGTTTTTAATATCTCAAATAATGTGCAACCCATGCTGAGATTTGGGCGTTTCAAAAATGTAATTCTCTTAAATTATTTTTAGCTTCGATAATATATGGAAAAAGTAAAAGTCATTCCTTACCAACCAGCTTTACAGCCTTATTTTGAATCTATAAACAAAGCCTGGATCAAAGAGCATTTTACATTGGAGCCAGTGGATATTGAAGTGTTAGAAGACCCTCAGCTTCATATTATAGATCAAGGAGGTGCCATTCTATTTGCCGAACTGGAAGGTCAAATATTAGGGACAGTTGCACTCAAGTATCAAGAAGATGGGATTTATGAAATGACAAAAATGGGAGTTGTGCCAGAGGCTCAAGGAAAGAAGGTAGGGTGGAAATTGGCCAGTGCTATTTTGGAGCAGGCAAAAGATTTAGGCGCTCAAAAAGTTGTTTTGTATAGTAATCGAAAATTGTCTCCAGCGATTAGCATGTATCAAAAATTGGGGTTTAAGGAAGCTGAACCTGAAATAGGAAAGTATTCCCGGTGTGATATAAAAATGGAAATCGTATTTTAAATGGATGAAAAGGAGAAGTCTGAGATCATTATCCGGGGAGGAACAATTGCAGAGGTGCTTTCAATTAGTCTAGCTGTCCCTGAATTTGAGCGACCATACGGGGGCGATGTATATGCTGAGCGACTTCAAGGAAAAGCCAACCTTATCTTAGTGGCAGAGTATGTCGGCAAGTTGGTAGGTTTTAAGGTAGGTTATGCGATTGATGAAGATACTTTTTATTCTTGGATGGGAGGAGTGTTGCCTGCGTTTAGAAGAAATGGAGTGGCTGGTGTTTTGGCCGATGTACAAGCGGATTGGGCAAAAAAATCTGGATATAAAAAGTTGTTTTTCAAGACTAGGAATAGGCATAAAGAGATGATCAGGTTTGGACTTAAGAGAGGCTTCATGATTACGGACTTGGTCAAGAAATACCCGAAAGAGGAATTTAGAATTATCATGGAGAAAGATTTATAGCGAATAAATTGGCTTGATAATCAGTTAGGGACAAAATGCGCTGTGGTTTTTGGATATAAATGTTTAATGATCGTTTGGAGCAAAAGGTATATCTTTCTACTTTTGCAAACCAATCACGCGCACGTGGTGAAATTGGTAGACACGCCATCTTGAGGGGGTGGTGCTCTATGGGCGTGGAGGTTCGAATCCTCTCGTGCGCACAAAAAGGCCTTTCGGAATTTCCGAAAGGCCTTTTTGTGTTTTTTACCTAAAGGGTAGTTGGTAGCAAGTATTGAGTATCAAGTAGCAAAGGGGAGAAAAGGGACAAAGAGCAAAGGCGGTCATCGTGAGACCGGCCTAAAGAGGGCGTGGCGATCCCCTAATAGGGTGTAGATCGCTTCGCTAGTTAGCGATGACGGATTAGTCATGGGCTAAATTGGAAGGAAAGGGTGGGTTGGGGTTAGGAAAGTTGGTTTTTGGGGAGGGGAAAGGATTGAGTCGGAGACTCAGGGTTAGGGCGTTCCGCGGCACAACGGGGGAGAAGTTGAAGATTAAGAATGATCTGGAGTAATTTCTGTATATTATATTTATAAAGGAGTTGCTGAAAATTAAATTGTGAAAGTAAATGACCCTCGACCAATTTTATCAATTAATAGAAAATTCAACCAGTATTTTTGATTCTGGCATTGGGTTAATCATTATGATATTTACTGGAATTCAGACCATTCTTATTGTTTATGCCTTTATAGAAGGTAAGAAGTATTTGAAAAAATATGCTGATCAAGTTAAACTTGAGGAAAAGATAAGCACCATTACAGAGACTTATCGAGCTCTTTTTGAATTTCTATCGGTCACTGATGATGTTTTGACTCTAGGGTCATTTGAGGAATATGAAAAATTGAAAGTACCCACTCAAACCAATGACCAGTTAAAGCCTCAGTTGGATCTTTTCTTACAGAGATATGAGGTTAATTCCAATACCCATAAATCTGAATCCAGAAGATTGCAAGGGCTAATTGATGCAAATCTCGTGGTGATAGACAATATGGAATTTCATAGGCTATGGAACGATGTTTTGGAGAAATTCAAAGATATTTTATCACCGCTTAATGATTATAGAACTCATGTGAGGTATGGTGGGTTTACGTTGATTGATTTACATGAAATAGCGAGAGATATTCCTAATGGGGCTTTCTCGACAAGTCATAGTCAGGCACAAAAGTTCAGAGGTAGCATTAGTGTTTTGAAGTCTGCATTGTCTGAATATAGAAAGAACATACATGTGGTCGGTTAAGGGAAATAATGCGATACTTTATTTTTACTTGTAGAAAGAATTCTGTTTGATATTTTTCTGCCAAATCCGATGGATTTTTTTTCAAGAAAGTGCCATGTTAAAATTGCTAATATAAGGCTTACTAAAAATTTCAAAATAAAGCTTACAGCAGGGATAAAAGGAGAATACCATTTAAAAAGTTTAAATATGGGAACATGCCATAGATATAGTGAATATGATATTTTACCAGTATAAATAAGTGTTGGGTTAGCAAATAATTTAAAAAATGGTGATTTTTTATTGCCAGTAATAGAAATAATAAAAATAGTAGTTAGTAATCCAATCAACCAGCTTCCTCCATTCAAAACAAATAGATGAAATTCGGAATTAGGAAATATTCCAAAAAATATCAATAGCAGCATGGGGATTAACGCCAAAATTGGGGAGGAATACAACCTAGGATAATTGCACCTATATAATCCACCCAAACATCCAATTATTAAGGATTCGTGTAATAACGAATCAGCCAAGGGAGGGTTATTGTAAACTTGCTTTAGTATAAGTGATAGTAGAGTTATCAATACTAATAAATTAGACAGGAGTTTAGTCTTATTTAACCGGATAAAAATTATCAAAATGATTGGCCATATTAGATAAAATTGTTCTTCAACTCCCAATGTCCACATATGTCCTAGTATAAGTCCTTCACCTATGCCCCAAACCCAAGCCACATTGTAAAAATAAAATAGAGCTGCCAATATCTCTTCATTTACACCGTCTCTCACTTGATAATTGAATACAGTATTGTTTAATATTGCAATAAAACATAGTAATAATAGCAATGGAGGGATCAATCGAAAAAATCTTCTCACATAAAATGCCTTTAGAGACACGTTTCTATGTTTATGATATTCTTCAAGAAGTAATGTAGTAATTAGAAAACCAGAAAGAGAAAAGAACATTTGAACTCCAATTATCCCACTTTTCCCAAGTTGAAAATTTGCATGTGTTAGCATAACTAAAATTACTGCCACAGCCCGAAGACCATCTAAATGAGGGATATATCCCAAACTTCTTTTGTCAAAAGTTGAATTTGTTTCCATAAAAAAAGAATAGCAATCAAAAATATGAGGTATTATTCTTTTTCCAAAAATGATTTGTAAAAGGTGACATTTCTTAATATTGCTATTTTTTCTGTCTACCCAATTCTTGAAGCACCTGGCCAATAAAAAACACAGTAAATCCTTTTGACTTCTTGATGGTGGATTCGAAGAGTTCTAGGTCTGAAGTGTCCAGTTCCAAGGTGCCTTCTGCTGTCAGTTTTTGGCACCATTCCCAAACGTTAAGAGGGTGTGGATTGTCTACTTGCATGGCCAGTCCATTGGCCAATTCTACATTTATAATGCCTACTTGTTGACCTTGAAGGTCTGAGAGTTCTTTTTTAAAGTTATACTTTATGGTTCGTCAAATCTATTATTGTTGTTAAGTATAGTTGCTGCTTGGTTGATTACTTGGAGCAAGTTCATACCCCTATTGGTATTATGACTGACAATATTAGATGCCAACAATTTCTAGGGTATTGTTCATTCAATTAAATGATGAATTATGATTCTACAAATAATGCAGCTTTAAAAATTGTACTTTAAACGAAAATAATTGACCATAGGGTCTACTTTACCCCAGCTTTACCCCAGCTTTACCCCAGCTTTGCCCTAGCTTTGATGTAGCTTTGCCCCAGCTCTGGTATGAGGTTACTACATACCATTGAATATTTCTTGAGCCTCATTTAATCTGTCCACGAAGCCCACACTCGATGAACGGGGGCGGGGATTTATACGAAGTATGATCATTTAAAAGTATTCTAAAAAGGCGCTTGAAAGTGTCTTTTTACTATATTTTGAGAAAGCAATTAAAGTCAAAAGATCCGCTAAAGTTGATGCAGTTCGTGGATCAAAGCATTGTTTTTTCCAGCTTTTCTGCGTGGTACATTTATAATACCGATAGATAAATGCTGTTGAGAAGTACATAATCGTTTTAGCTTTACTTGTTTAGGTTGTTAAGACTTGTGAAAAGTTATTTTTTGTAGTTTTATGTCTTTCGTTTCACTATTCTTTTTTTAATAGTGTCAATTGAACAAATATTTTTAATATTATAGTTTTACTTAAGTAAAAAAATAACTAAATAGAGCCTCTGTTAATGCTGTCTCTGGCAAAGAATTACCCTATAACTAATATATCATTATGTTTAATCAAACCATTAGACTTCTGGGCCCTCAATTATTGTTGGCTGGTGTACTGATCATATTTGTTCCCAACTTGTTAAATGGACAGACAAAAGAATCAAGGCCGATTTATAAGCAAGCAAATCAGTCAGTTCAAGATCGGGTGATAGATCTAATGGGCAGGATGACTTTAGAGGAAAAAGTAGGTCAATTATCTACGCTTTTGGGCTGGGAAATGTATGAGAAAACAGCTGATGGGGTGGAGGCTAGTGAGGCTTTCAAGAAAGCGGTGCAGGAAAGGAATATCGGTATGCTTTGGGCTACCCTAAGGGCTGACCCTTGGACCCAAAAAACTTTGGAAACCGGTTTGCAGCCAGACTTGGCAGCAGAAGCTACGAATGCCATGCAGCGATATGTGATGGAAAATACCCGATTGGGAATTCCTATGCTTTTGGCTGAGGAATGTCCGCATGGGCATATGGCCATTGGTACAACTGTTTTTCCTACCTCCATTGGGCAGGCAAGTACTTGGAATCCTGAGTTGATCGAAGAAATGGCTTCTGTGATTGCGCTGGAGACAAGGTTACAAGGTGGGCATATTGGTTATGGTCCAGTGCTGGATTTGGCAAGGGAGCCAAGATGGTCAAGGGTGGAAGAGACCTATGGTGAAGATCCATATTTGAATGGACAAATGGGGATTGCGATGGTCAAGGGATTTCAGGGAGAGTCGATTGCCTCAGGTGAAAATGTGATCTCTACCTTAAAGCACTTTACCGCTTATGGTGTTCCTGAAGGTGGACATAATGGAACCAGTGTGAGCGTGGGAGACCGTGAGCTTCACCAGAGCTATTTGCCTCCATTTAAAGATGCTGTACAAGCAGGTGCTTTATCCGTAATGACAGCCTATAATTCCATCGATGGAATTCCGTGTACTTCAAATGGATATTTGCTCAATGATGTTTTAAGAGATGATTGGGGATTTAATGGCTTTGTGGTTTCTGACCTAGGAAGTATCAGTGGGCTCAAGGGAAGTCACCATGTGGCAGCCACTTTGGAAGATGCAGCACAACTGGCTATAGATGCTGGTGTGGATTCGGATTTGGGCGGATATGGATTTGATAAAAACCTTTATGCAGCTATTCAAAGTGGAAAGGTGAAAATGGATGTTTTGGATCAGGCAGTAGCCAAGGTTTTAAGATTGAAATTTGAAATGGGACTGTTTGAGAATCCATATGTAAACCCTGAATTAGCCGCTCAAAAAGTGAGGTCAGCTGCGCATATTGACTTGGCAAGAAGGGTGGCCAAGGAATCGGTGGTCTTGCTTAAAAACGAGAACGCCACTTTGCCTTTGAACAAGAAGTTAAACAAAATAGCCGTAATCGGTCCTAATGCAGATAATATTTATAATCAATTAGGAGATTATACGGCGCCTCAAGCCAATAGTAATATTGTAACCGTTTTGGAGGGTATCCAGGCTAAGGTAGGTAAGGATGTTCAGGTGGATTATATCAAGGGTTGTGCGATTAGGGATACCACGCAAAGTCAAATTGAGGAAGCCGCTGCTTTAGCAGCTCAGGCTGATGTAGCTGTTGTAGTATTGGGAGGTAGCAGTGCAAGGGATTTTGATACTGAATATGAAGAGACAGCAGCGGCCAAGGTAAGCGGAGCAAAAGAAGGAGAAATCATCAGTGACATGGAAAGTGGAGAAGGCTTTGACCGGATGACTTTAGAGTTGCTAGGTGATCAAATGAAGCTTTTGAAGGCTATTGAAAAGACTGGTACTCCTGTAGTATTGGTGATGATAAAAGGTCGTCCACTTAATTTGAACTGGGCTGATGAGCATATCCCTGCCATTGTGGATGCCTGGTACCCAGGTCAAGAAGGCGGTAATGCCATAGCCGATGTATTGTTCGGAGATTATAACCCTGCAGGCAGACTGTCTATTTCCGTTCCTCGTTCTGTTGGACAATTGCCAGTTTATTATAATTATAAAAATCCAAAAAGACATGATTATGTAGAGGGGAGTGCTGAACCTTTGTATGCTTTCGGGCATGGGTTGAGTTATTCAGAATTTGAATATACTGACCTTAATGTAGAATCAGAGGGAAGTGCTCAAGATGCCAAAGTAAAGGTAAGCTTCAGGGTGTCCAATACCAGTGAAGTAGATGGGGAGGAAGTAGTGCAGCTATATGTAAAGGACTTGGTCAGCAGCACGGTAAGGCCATTGATGGAGTTGAAGCGCTTTGATAAGGTCAATGTCCCAGCAGGTAAGCAGGAAACCATCCAATTTGAGTTGACTTCAGATGATTTACAGGTTTTAAATGCCAACATGAATAGGCTAGTAGAACCAGGAACTTTTAAAATCTTGGTGGGAAGATCTTCCAGGGATATCCGTTTAGAAGGAAGTTTTGAAATTGACTGATTCGTTGTTCAATCAATTGAAGGAAGGTAATATGGATTTTGGTCGGCTCTCAGATCGTCAGCTTTGGAAAGAAATAACTGAAGGAAACCAGCATGCGTTTTCCTATCTGTATGAGACAACTTCTGACTCTCTGTTCAGTTATGGCTACAAGTTCTCAGGGGAAAAGACATTGATAGAAGATGTAATCCAGGATGTGTTTATTGTGATTTGGGAAAAGAGAGATCGGTTGACTATCAGTCATTCAATTAAGTTTTACCTTTTCACTACATTTAGAAGGGAAATCATGAACAGGCTCCAAGGGGATAGGGGGCAGCGGCAAGGACTCGAAAAATTTCATGAGGAATCATATTGGGAGGCGTCTATCCAAGAGGTTTTGGTTCAGAGACAGGTAACCATAGACTCAGGCAAGCATGTAAGGGAAGCCATGAAAATTCTCACCAATAGGCAGCGGGAGGTCATTTATCTCAAATATTTAGAAGGGCTGAGTTATGAGGAGATTTCAGAAATGATGGATGTTAAGGTGCCCTACCTTTATAACCTCGTTCTAAAAGGGCTCAAGTCTCTTAAATCACATTTTGTTTCCAATGGTATTATTAATACTCTTCGCTCTATTTTTATTGTAATATCATTAAAATGGTTTTGTTAATTATGTATATCCGCAATTTTACCAGTAAAGATTAAAAGCGAGTAGAAACTGTCCATTTGATTAAAGTATCAACTGCTTCGGTCTTCAGACTTCAGGTCTACCTGGCCGTTAGACAGGCTTCCGACCACTTTAGCAAAGGATGTATGGTTACTGGCATCATAGCCGGTAATCACATTCTTAATTTATTGATTTTCATTTTTTTGACATCTTAAGTGTTTTAGAGGTTAAATAAATATTAATTTTTTTTCTCCAAAATGGTGAGATGATGTTTTTTCTTCCCTCTTTATAAATAAAGTAAATGTATATCCGCAATTGCACCAGTAAAGGTTAAAAGCGAGTCGAAATATTCGTTTTGATTAAAATATCAACTGCTTCGGTCTTCAGGCTTCAAACTTCTGACCACTTTAAGCAAAGGATTTAAGGTTACTGGCATCATTGCGGATAATCAGAATAAAGTATTAAGAGTTTTGGGAAGAAATTATCATAACATTGAAGATTTTTTAGAGGATAAGACCTTTTGCGATTGGGTGTTGAATCATCTAAGTACTCATCGATTGACTTGGGAATTGTTTGAAAGTGAACACCCGGAGTTGGAATTGGAGATAAAAGCCGCTAAGGAAATTCTACTAGAACTATACAAAGAGAAAAGACCTTGGGAGAGAGTAGGGAAAGATCGAGTCGGAAATGAGATCAAGGAAAGACTCGGGTTCAATAAAGTGGAGACCAGAGATTTTGGAAAAAAGGTTTATCAACCTCAGTCTGTCAGTAGCAACCTGTCTTGGGGGATAGCGGCTGTAATAGCATTGGTTTTGACTTGTGCAGGTATTGTTGGGTGGTATGGATTAGATCAAAATGAAGCCATTACCGCTCCTTCCGTTGCCATGGTGGTGAAGTCCAATCAAAAAGGACAAAAGTCAATTGTTCACTTACCGGATGGCAGCCAGGTAACCCTCAATTCTTCTAGTGAGATTAGTTATTTATCTAATTTTGGAAAAGACCACAGAAACCTAACCCTTAAAGGGGAAGCATTTTTTCAGGTGACAAGGGATACAAGTATGGCGTTTACAGTCACGAGTGGAGAGATCACCACTACTGCATTAGGGACATCTTTTAATATCAATGCTTATGAAAAGGACCGTCCCTCGGTCAAATTGGCGACGGGAGTAGTAGAGGTAACGAAGGCGAGAGATAAGTCAGACTTGATGCTTCTGGCCCCTGGAGAGGAGGCTTTCCTAGGCGCAGATCTAAAAGTCAAAAAGAGAAAATTCGATTTAGAAAGTGCGTTTCTCTGGAAGGAAGGGGTACTTTTTTTTGATGAGAGCCCTTTTTTGGAAGTGGTCTTGACTCTTGAGCGTTGGTATGGAGTGGAAATTACCCTGAAAGAATTACCAAAAGGAAAGCTGCCATTGGTTTCAGGAAGGTTTGAAAATGATCATTTGGATAATGTGCTGGAAAGCATAGGATATAGCTTAAGGTTCTCTCATGAGATAACACAAAAGAATGTTACTATCAGTTTTAACAAACCTAAAAAATAATCTATGATAAAACCTTTTTGTTAAGTAAAAAGCCAATGAAGTGGTGCTTCATTGGCTTAAAAGGGAAAGATAGTGTTTTGGCCGACAACTATCCTTCCTGAACGTTTTAAGCAAACTATTCTCGAACCTAAAACAATTCAATTTATGAAAAATATATTACATGGTCTTATTATGATCGGAAAATACTATTTGTACGGATTTGCCCTGCAGCTGCTGTTTTTAAACTTGCTGCATGCCATGCCTACAAAAGCCCAAGGGTCTTTGGATATGCAAAAGGTTTATGTAAACCTTGATCTGTCTGAAGGCGATTTATCTGACGTTTTGCACGAGATCGAGCGTCAATCTGATTTTATTTTTGTGTTTGATGACCAGACGGAAAAGGAGACGGGCAAGGTTTCATTGTCTGTGAAAAACCAAACATTGGAGTCTGCATTATATCAACTTGCGGCCCAAAATGGCCTTTCATTCAAGCAGGTCAACAATAGAATCAGTGTTAAGAAGTCTATTCCAAACCAACCCAAGCTAGTAGAGGTAGTTCGAGAAGAGAAAGTAAAAGGAACTGTGCTGGATGATATTGGATATCCACTACCTGGAGCTACTGTTTTGGTGAAAGGAACCACCAGTGGTACAGTAACCAACTTGGAGGGTGAGTATGAAATTGAAGTGAATCAAGGTGATGTCCTAGTTTTTTCATTTGTTGGTTTTTCTAGCCAAGAAGTGACTTATACTGGTCAAAGCAGTATTGATGTTACCATGTCAGCTGATGAAACTGCGTTGGATGAGGTAGTCGTAGTGGGGTATGGTACCCAGAAAAAAATCAACCTTACGGGAGCGGTATCTGCAGTGGGAAGCGAAGAGGTTTCCAGAAAGCCCGTTGGTCAGGTGTCCTCAGCTTTACAAGGAGTAGCCCCTGGTCTTACCGTAACCCAAAGAAGTGGACAACCTGGAGCTGATCAAGGCACTTTAAGAATTAGAGGTATAGGTACCTTGAACAGCAATGATCCACTTGTTTTGGTAGATGGGGTTCAGTATGATATCAATGACATTGATGCCAATGATATTGAATCCATTTCAGTGTTGAAAGATGCAGCAGCAGCTTCCATTTATGGGGTAAGGGCTGCCAATGGTGTTGTATTGATTACCACCAAAAGAGGTAAGGACGGAAAGCCAAGAATAAGTTATAACAATTATTTTGGTGTACAGGAACCAACCAGAATGACAGAGTTTGTAGGGGCTAAGGACTTTATGAAGTTGGTCAACACTATGTATGCCAATTCTGGCGCGGGGGCAATATATTCCGATAATCAAATTGCCGCATATGATGACCCTAACCGTGATCCGGTTGCTTATCCAGATAATTATTGGCTGGATAAAGTGTTAACGGGTTCTGGTTTTCAACAAAGTCATAGTCTTGCGATTTCTGGCGGTCAAGAAAACGTGACTTATCGGGTGTCGACCAATTATTTTGATCAAAAAGGTTTGATTGAAAATATGGATTTTGATCGTTTTACACTTCGTGTAAATACCGATATCAAGGCTTCTGAAAAGGTTAATTTTAGTGCAGACATTTCTGCCAATATTTCCAACCGCGAAGAACCTCAAGGTGTTTCTGGCTCAGCATGGTATCAGTTTGGTCAGGCTGCTATTATAAATCCTTTGACTCCTGCCTATTATTCAAACGGAGAATATGCAGTGGTAAGAGGGGGGCAAAACCCATTGAGATTACAAGATGAAGGAGGTATTTACAGTTATAAGCAAAACTTGTTCACGGGTAATTTCCAAGCAGATTATGAAGTGATGGAAGGTTTGAAGCTAACCGGTAAGGCATCCATCAATTATCAGTCTGACTATACCAGTCTTCATGAAAAACAGTTGATTTATAATGTGCCAGAATCATCTTCAGTGGTGTTGGGAAGAAATGAAGTGACCAAGCAGTCTTTGGACTATTGGTTCAAAAACTTCCAAGGTTTAGCCAATTATTCAAAGAATTTTGGAGAGAATCATAACCTACATGTTTTGGCCGGTATTTCCAGTTTGCTGCAGACCAATGAGTCTCTAACAGGGTATAGGACAAATATTCCGAATGGTAATCTTTCAGAGATTGATGCAGGTGCTTCAGACGGGCAAGAAGCCAATGGTACTGCCAATGAATATGCCTTGTTGTCTTTCTTTGGTCGTGTAAACTATGCTTTCAAGGACAAATATTTGGTTGAGGCCAATATCCGTAGAGATGGTTCAAGTAGGTTTGCAGATGGTCAGAAGTGGGGTGTTTTTCCTTCATTCTCATTAGGATGGAGAATTTCAGATGAATCCTTTATGGAAGGATTAGGCTTTGTGGATGATTTGAAATTAAGAGGCTCTTGGGGTGTGTTGGGAAATGATGCTATCGGCAATTATCCCTACCAGACCAGCTACAGCTTTAATGACTATCCATTTGGAGGAACGCTTAATCAAGCAGCTGGCCTAAGTGCCTATCCTAACAACCAACTAAGTTGGGAAACTACAAAAATGACTGATGTTGGTTTTGACTTAGTCATCCTTCAAGGAAAGATGGATTTTACTTTTGACTACTATGTGAAGAACACGGATGATATTTTATTACAGCTTCCGATCCCTTCTACTGTAGGCCTTTCTGCACCTTACCAAAATGTAGGGAGTGTAGAAAATAAAGGATGGGAATTTTCAGCAAATTATCATGGTAGAGCGGGAAGTGATTTTACCTATGATATTGGAGCCAACTTCTCTGATGTGAAAAACCAAATTACTGATTTTGGTGATGCGGATTATCTTACTACTGATAACAACGATATTACCACTGCCTATCAGGTAGGGTACCCGATTGGGGCTTTCTTTGGCTATATCTCTGATGGAATCTTCCAGTCGGCTGATGAAGTGGCTCAGCATGCTACCCAACCTGGCTCTCCTTCTGCTGGTGACTTGATCTACCGCGATGTGAACGGCGATGGAGAGGTGAATACAGAAGATAGGGTTTATTTGGGAAGCAATATTCCTCGCTATACTTACGGTTTGAACCTTAATGCGGCCTACAAAGGCTTCAGTATTGCTGCTTTCTTCCAAGGAGTTGCCAAGGCAGATATCAATACTTTGGTGTTAAAGAGAGCACCTACTAGCACTGATGGTAATTTTAGGGATTTACATTTGGATAGCTGGACGCCTGAAAATACGGACGCTTCTTTCCCTCGATTAACAACAGCGGAGAGAAACTATCAGTCCTCAAGCTATTGGGTGGAAAGTGGGGCATATGTAAGGTTGAAAACATTGCAATTGAACTATAATCTTCCAAAGAGCCTTTTGGAACCTGCCAAAATTACAAGAGCCAGGGTATTTGTGACAGGACAAAACCTGTTTACATTGTCTGGTCTGGAAAACGATATCGATCCAGAAGCGCCTAATGATAATAGATATTATCCTCAGGTGAAGACATATACAGTAGGGTTAAGTGTTGAATTTTAAGCAGAAAAAAGATGAAAATAAATATTTTAACAATACTCACAGCTTTGCTATTGACCTTTTCATGTAGTGAAGACTTCTTGGATAGACAACCTTTGGATGAGGTCTCCAGTGGGAATTATTGGGCGACTTCTTCTGATGCAGTCAATGCAGTCAATAACTGCTACAGGTATTTAGGGGATAGTTGGTACAGGATTTTCCTTTCTGCAGCTACAGATGACAGCTACTCTTGGAGTAACTGGCCAGCAGATGTTCAGTTTGCAGGAAATGGAAGCGCGACTAGTAGCTTGGGCTATTTCAGCCATTTTTGGTCACAGCATTATAACACCATTGCTGCGGCCAATAATGTATTGGACAATATCGACCAGGTTCCTTCCATGGATGAGGGATTGAGAAATAGGCTGAAGGCAGAAGCTCGGGTAATCAGGGCATACGCGTATCAACAATTGATCGGTATGTATGGAGATGTACCATTGATCACTTCTATTCAAACTACAGATGAATTCAATGTTTCCAGAACTCTCAAAGCGGAAGTAGTTGATTTTATTGTGCAAGATTTGGAAGAAGCTGCTGATATTTTGCCAGATAGCTATGGTTCCTCAGATCAGGGAAGAGTTACAAAAGGTGCTGCTTTAGCTTTAGAGGCAAGGGTGCTTTTGTATGATGAAAGGTGGTCTGAAGCAATTGATGCGGCCAGCGAAGTAATGGAGCTAAATTACAGCATTGATGGTGATTATTTAAGTCTCTTTGATGGCACCAATAAAAATAGCCCTGAGATCATCTTGGCGGCCCAGTATATCAAAAACACTTATCCAACCGCAAGCGCTACATGGTTGGGAGCTCCGTCACTAGGTGGCTGGGGACAGGTAATTCCTTTAAAAAGCTTGGTGGATACTTACGAATGCAGTGATGGTTTGACCATCGAAGAGTCACCTATGTATGATTCTGAAAATCCATTTGAAAACAGAGATCCTAGGTTGGAGTTAACTGTAATAGTACCTGGGACTGAAGTGAATGGAATTACCATTGATATCACTAATCCCAATTCAATTGACCGCTTGGGGCAAAATAATGCTTCATATTCAGGGTATTACTATAAAAAAGGTGTGCCAGCAGATATTGAAGGAAGCTGGGACAGTAACTCCTATAATGATGAAGTGTTGATTCGATATGCGGAAATCTTATTGATCTATGCTGAAGCTAAAGTACAAGCGGGGGAAATTGACCAGTCAGTTTATGATGCGATCAATGAAGTTCGCGGACGAGCTGGTGTGGAAATGCCAGCCATTACATCTGCAGATGCAGGATCTCAGGAAGCTTTAATGGAGGTGATTAGAAGAGAAAGAAGAGTAGAGTTTGCTTTGGAAGAGCATCGCTTTTTTGATATTAGAAGGTGGGAGATCGCAGAGGATGTGATGCCAGGAACTGCATGGGGAATCTATAATAACTTTGATGAAAGTAGAGGCGATTTTGGTGAATTTGTAAGAGTAGAAGAACGACAGTTCAATCCAGACAGGGATTATTTATGGGCCATTCCGGTTAATGAGCTTTCGATAAATCCAAATTTGGAACAAAATCCTAATTGGTAATTAGTTCGAAAGGGTTTGAGGCTGTAACTTGCCCTCAAACCCTTTTTATTTAGTATTTAATAAATCATGATTAAAAAAATCACCCTTAGCTTAAGTATGGTGCTGCTATTTGCGGCGGCAATGGCTCAGAATGTTGAGCGTCTTTCCAAAAGATACCCCCTTATCCCTTATCCTGCTGAGTTGACAGCTAAAGATGGATCTTTTAAGCTATCTGGAGCAACAGTGATTGAGCTGGAAAGTGGAGAATTGGACTTGAATAATGAAGTTTTGTTCTTACAAGAGATGCTGGCTACTTATGATTTGGATCAAGCGGGACCTTCCAATGGGGAAATATTATTGTCATTTTCAAATGAGGTAAGTGCCGAAGAAGGATATGTTCTTGCTATTTCAAATGAGCAAGTGGTGATCAAGGCCAGTACCCAAACTGGTTTTTTTAGAGGTATTCAAGCCTTTGGGCAATTATTGCCGGTGAACCTTTCAGGTGAGAAACTAGCTGAGATTGAAGTGCCAGCTGTAGAAATAAGTGATGCGCCCAAGTATGATTGGAGAGGGATGCATATTGATGTGTCAAGACACTTTTTTACCAAAGCATACATTAAGAAGTTTATTGATAGACTGGCAAGATACCAGTTCAACAAACTTCATATGCACTTGACGGATGATCAAGGTTGGAGAATCGAAATCAAACAATTTCCTAAACTGACGGAAGTAGGAGCCTGGAGAACATATAATAAGCACGATACCATATGTATGGAGCGGGCTGAAACCAATCCAGATTATATTATTGACCCTTGGAATATTAAAGAAGTTGACGGCAAGGAAGTTTATGGCGGTTTTTACACGCAAGAGGATATAAAAGAGATTATCGCCTATGCGGCCAAACACCATATAGAGGTGATTCCAGAAATAGATATGCCGGGACATATGAGTGCAGCGGTAAGGGCTTATCCTTATTTGACAGGTGATCAGAAGACTGAGTGGGGAGAGTTGTTCTCAAGTCCTTTGAACCCTTGTCAGGAAAGCACCTATGAGTTTGCAGAAAAGGTTTTGGATGAGATCATGGCCTTGTTCCCGAGCAAGTATGTGCATATTGGTGCCGATGAAGTGGACAGGGAGTTTTGGGAAACTTCGATGTGCGAGGAATGGATGAAAGAAAATGGAATCGAAGATGTGGATAAGCTACAAAGCTTCTTTGTGAACCATATGGAAGCTTATGTGAAATCAAAAGGGAAGCAACTGATTGTTTGGGATGATGCTTTGGCTGGGGGAATCAGCCCTACAGCCCATGTGATGTATTGGAGGAGCTGGGTGAAAAATGCCCCTTTCAAAGCAGTTGAAAATGGCAATGAGATCATTATGTCTCCAGTGGGTGGAGGGCTTTACTTTGATTATGTGCCAGATAAGAGCTCTTTGAGAAAAGTATATACCGTGAGTATTGTGCCAGCAGGTTTTACTGCTGAGCAAGCCAGTAAAGTAATTGGTGGCCAAGCCAATATCTGGACCGAGTACATCCCTTCAGAGGCAAGAGCAGATTATATGTATATGCCGAGGATGACGGCTTTGGCGGAAAGGCTTTGGTCTGATCCTAAGGATTTTGACGGATACCAAGAAAGGTTGAACAATCATTTTGCATGGATGCAGAAAGAGAATATCAACTATCGCCTTCCGGATTTAAATGGCATAGCCGATATGAATATGTTTGTGGGAAAAGGGAAGTTGGATGTAAGCACTCCTGTAGACTTCTTGACCATTATGTACACAACAGACGGCACTGATCCAGAAATGGATGATAAAGCTTTGATAAAACCTATAAAGGTGAAGTCGGATACAGATTTTAAAGTGGCCGCTTTTGGGCCTTCAGGAAATCGGGGAGATGTATATGAGGTGCCTTACAGGAAAACGACTTACCTGAAAGCCATAAACGAGAGTGAGGTTGGAGGTAGCAAAGGGCTTATCATGCATTTCCATAAGGGAACATTCAAGCAAACCGCACTAATGGATGACCATCAAGCAGACGAAGTAAGGGAAATGGAGGATTTAAGCATACCTGCAGACTTGGCCAAGGGTGCTTTCGGCGCTGAATTCATTGGTTATATCAATGTTCCTGAAAAGCGAATCTATGACTTTATACTGACCAGTGATGATGGTAGTAAACTCTATATTGGAGGTCGTGAAATTATTGATAATGATGGATTTCACCCCGCTAAAGAAGTAAGCGGTCAGGTTGCTTTGAATGCTGGACTTCATCCGATTGAGTTGGACTTTATTGAAGGTGGAGGGGGGCACACCCTTATCTTGGAATACATCGATGAGAAAGGTGAGAGAAAGACTGTTCCAGCCGATTGGTACATTTCCAAGTAATCCTTAAAAATAGAAAAGGAAAAGATATGAATTTTAAACAAGTTGCAATTCTGTTACTATCTGGAGTGGTAGGTTTTTCATGTAGCCAAAGGGTTCAACATGAAGAAGCCATTGGAGATCATGAGCTTGAGTTGACACAATATGTCAATCAATACATCGGTTCTGGAGGGCATGGCCATGTGTTTGTGGGAGCCAATGTGCCTTTTGGAGGCGTGCAGTTGGGGCCAGTTAACTTGACCGAAGGTTGGGACTGGTGCTCAGGTTACCATATTACAGATTCAACCCTTATAGGGTTTGCCCATACACATTTGAGTGGTACTGGAATCGGTGATCTAGGCGATGTATTGGTCATGCCGATAGTAGGAAATACCAAGGTGTATAAAGGTGATCCAGAGCAGCCAGAGACAGGATATTTTTCTTATTTCTCGCATGATAATGAGGAAGTGAAACCAGGGTATTATTCGGTAAAGGTTGATAGATATGATGTCTTTGCAGAAATGACCGCTACTGAAAGGGTTGGGTTTCATCGTTATACTTTTCCGGCAAGTAAGGAATCTAAAATCCTCATCAACTTAAAGCAGGGGATTGGTTGGGACAGTCCAACAGATACCCATATTCGAATGGTGAATGATACCATTATTTCAGGATATCGCCATTCAAAGGGCTGGGCAGTTGATCAAAAATTGTTTTTTACTGCAGTTCTGTCCAAGCCTATTCAATCCATTGAGCTGTTTGATATGAATGAGCCTGTTGCTGGCAATGAATATACCGCTAAGGCTGTAAAGGCCTTGTTGGCATTTGAGACGGAGCAGGATGAAGTGGTGGAAATGAAAGTAGCTATCTCTCCGGTAAGTGAAGAGAATGCCCTTTTGAACCTTCAGGAGGAACTGCCTCACTGGGATTTTGATAAGGTGGTAGCTGACGCGAATAAGGCTTGGAATCATGAGCTGAATAAGCTTCAAGTGGAAATGAAGGAAAAGGATGAATTGGTGAAGTTTTATACAGCCTTGTACCATACTATGATTGCTCCATCAGTATTTAATGATGTAAATGGAGACTATAGAGGTGCGGATGGTGAAGTGAGGAATGATCAAACATTTACCAATTTGACGACCTTCTCTTTATGGGATATTTACAGAGGGTGTAGCCCACTTTATACCATTACCCAACAGGATAGAATGGTGGATATGGTGGCGTCCATGTTGAAGATTTATGAGCAACAAGGAAAACTACCAGTGTGGCACCTGATGGGCAATGAGACCAATACCATGCCCGGCTATAGCGCTGTTCCCATCATCGTTGATGCTTATTTGAAAGGGATCCCAATGGATGCTGAACTGGCATTTGAAGCGGTGAAAAACACGGCGATGGGGGATGAGTTTGGGCTGGACAAGGTAAAAGAGTTAGGATATATACCTGCAGATGATGAAGTGGAGAATGTTTCCAAGGGTTTGGAATATGCGCTTTCTGACTGGAGTATTGCCCAAATGGCCAAGGCCATGGGCAAGGAAGAGGATTATGAATATTTCTCCAAAAGGGGACAGTACTACAAAAATTACTTCGATCCAGAGGTAGGCTTTATGAGGGGGAAAGTTTCCGAAACAGAATGGAGAGAGCCATTCAGTCCGTTTACTTCGATACATATGAAGGGGGATTTTACTGAAGGTAATTCCTGGCAATATACTTTCTTGGTGCCTCAGGATGTAGAAGGCTTGATTGAGTTAGTGGGGGGCAAAGAAGCTTTTGTTTCCAAGTTGGATTCCTTATTCATTGTAGAAGGAGATATGGGAGAGGAAGCTTCCAACGATATCACAGGTTTGATTGGTCAATATGCCCAGGGAAATGAACCAAGCCACCATGTTACTTATATGTATGGCTACGTAGACCAGCAATTCAAGACAGCAGAAAAAGTAAGGTATATTTTAGAGGAGCTGTATGCTAATGATCCTGATGGATTAAGTGGAAATGAAGATGTAGGACAGATGTCTGCTTGGTTAGTACTTTCTTCTCTTGGCTTTTATCCGGTTAATCCAGCTGGAGGGACTTATGTATGGGGAAGCCCAACAGTGGATAAGGCTGTGATTCATATGGATAATGGAAATACCCTAGAGTTGAAAATAAAAAATAACTCTCCTGAAAATATTTATATCCAAAACATCACTTTTGATGGTGAGCCATATAGCTCCCAATTCCTGATGCATGAGGATTTGGTGAGAGGAGGTGAAATCATCGTTGAGATGGGGAATTTGCCGAAAAAATGACTTTCTCTATATTGGATAATTGGGTTTATAATAAATTATAACTAAGACCGAGGTTGATTTTTGCCCTCGGTTTTTTTATATGCTGCTTTAAAGTCTATTTCTGCTATCGATTGCTCAAAGTGGATATCTATTTGTTTGGGCTTTAAAGGTTAGACTTGTTATGATGTATTTGATGGGTAAATAATTTAGGAACTATGTATTTATAAATAAGTTATAAATGTTTTTCAATAATAATTTTTATGAAATTCGATGAAGAATTATTAAAATATTGGGATTAAATAATTGAATCAGATAAGTAGACTATTTTATAGAACTGATAATGCCTTTTGGTTTGAAATTATTTGAATAATTATGACTTATTTTAAAAAACAGATAAAATTCACTGGTTTTTAGGTAAAAATTCATGGATTATTTTGGAACATAGTATTCTAGTTTTTATAATGCAAACGATTGCATGCGCAATCGATTGCATTATAACCAATTTTTAAACAATAAACCTCTAGAATTATGGCACCAAAAGTACCAAGATGGCCACTTCCCAAGTGGCTGGTAAAACTAACCGTTTGTTCCACAAGGTGGGGGCTACTATTTCTGTTAGGAATAGGTCTTTCCATATCAAGTTTTGCACAAGAAGTCATCACTGGAACTGTGATTTCATCCGATGAAGGAGAACCTATTCCTGGAGCTTCTGTCCTTTTAAAAGGAACCACTACTGGAACCACCACAGATTTTGATGGAAATTATAGTATTTCCGTTCCTGATAATGAGGCTGTTTTAGTCTTTTCATTCATCGGGTATGAAAAGCAAGAAATAACGGTAGGAAATCGATCTACAATTGACATTGAGTTGGTGTCAAGTTTGACAGAGTTAGAATCAGTGGTAGTGGTCGGCTATGGAACCATGAAGAAATCTGATGTTACAGGAGCCATTGCAGGAGTGGACAGTGACCTTATTACTGAGCGAGGAACCACTAGTCCGGTTCAGTCATTACAAGGAAGTGTGGCTGGAGTACAGGTAAGCAACAGCACAGGTAGATTGGGAGATGGTTTCAATATGACTATCCGAGGAAACAATTCTTTAGCTGGTTCTGACCCGCTTTATGTAGTTGATGGCGTTATTACCAACAACATCGACTTTTTGAACCCTAATGACATTGCTAAGATAGAAGTGTTAAAGGATGCTTCTTCAGCTGCTATTTATGGGTCTCGTGCAGCGGGAGGTGTGGTAATTGTAGAGACCCGAGGTGGTACAGGCATCCCAGAAGCAACTACCTTTTCATTTGATACTTTTTATGGTGTGAAAACTCCTGCCAGACTGCCGGAAATGATGAGTTTGGAGCAATGGAGAGATTATCACATGTCGGCTTACTTAGGTACTACGAATAATGGGCAAGGAATGACACCTCAAGAATATGAGGACGTGGTATTGGGCCCAAATAATCCGGTGCTAGCAGAGCGATTCAATAATTTGGATGGTTTTGATTGGTATGATGCGGTACTCAGAAATGGGATGCAAACCAATAATCACTTGACCATTTCGCATAGAAGTGGAGCTTCAACTTATAACATTGGTGTAGGTTATCAGAAAGAAACAGGAACATTGGAGCAGGAAAGCCTGGACAAGTATACATTCAACATGAATATCAACCAGCATATAAATGATAAATTTATGGCTGGCGCCAATATGGCCCTATCACATGGGAACAACCAAAGAGGAAGTGGCAGCGCCATGCAGGAAGCTTTTCGATTGAACCCTTTTTTGAGTCCTTACGCCATAGATGAAAATGGTGATGAGATTGTAGGTGAGCTTTTCCCCCAGCCCGGTAAACTGACTTATCCAAATGGTGACTGGGCTGCTAACAAAACCAGTACATATAACCCCCTTTTGGAAATAGCCAATTCCAGTGATGAGACAAGAAGTTTTAGAGGGGTAGGAAATGCCTATTTGCAATATGACCCTTTGGATTGGTTAAGTCTGAAGTCGACCTTCTCTGTAGGGTTCAATAACAATCGAAGAGGTCGTTTCTGGGGAGCGCAGACCAATACAGGAATCAATAATGGTAATTTGCCTTCTTCAGAAGTAAGTTATTACAACAATATGAATACAACTTGGGATAACCAGTTGAACATTAACAAGGCCATCAATGCTCATTCATTCAATTTCTTGGCTTTACAAAGTATTTTTGTTGACAGGACGGAGACCGCTAATATGTCTTCCACACAGCAGCCTTTTGAGACAGAGTTCTATAATGTAGGTTCTGGCTTGCAGGAAACCTATAATTTAGGGAATGGTTTCAGTAAAAGTCAGTTGGCCTCCTTTGCCCTGAGACTGAATTATTCCTATGCAGATAAATATTTGGTAACGGTTTCAAATAGATGGGATGGTTCTTCTCTACTTTCTGAAGGAAATAAATGGCAGGCCTTCCCATCTGTGGCATTGGGTTGGAGACTGAACAAAGAAGACTTTTTAATTAACTCAACCACCCTTTCCAACTTGAAATTAAGGCTGGGTTATGGTACGGTTGGTAACAACAATGTATCTCCTTACAGAACTGTTAATGCTTTGACCAATCAGACCTACTATGATTTTAATGGAACAGCGGCCAATGGATGGACGCAAAATTCCATTGCCAATAAAGCCTTGACATGGGAAAAGACCAAAGAAATAAATATGGGTTTGGATTTTGGCTTCCTAATGAACCGCATAACAGGTAGTGTGGATTATTACAACCGGCTATCTGACAATCTATTAGTGACCCAAAAACTTCCTTTGGAGATTGGTTTTAGTGACATTGCTTCAAATGCAGCATCTGTTAGAAACAAAGGGGTGGAAATTATGTTGAACACCATTAATGTGGAAAATAGTATGGTGAATTGGTCTACAACATTTACTTTCACCAAAAACACCAACTCCATTGAATCTCTTTATGGACAGTCAGAAGTAGATGATGTTGGAAATGGCTGGTTTATCGGAGAGTCAATCGACGCCCATTACAATTTTATTTATGATGGTGTTTGGCAAGCGGGAGAAGATGCAGCAGCATTTAACCAAACTGAGGGACAGGCTAAAGCCAGAGATGTAAATAATGATGGTGCGATCAATCCCAATGACGATCGGGTGATCCTGGGGTCTTCCAATCCTTCCTGGACAGGGGGTATTATTTCCAATTTGCAAGTAGGAAATTTTGACATGAACTTTTCATTGGCTACTCAGCAGGGGGTACTGGCTTACAGTGATTTTCATACCAATTTTACTGATGTTAGAGACAGAGGGCGTCAAAAACTGGCTATACCCAGTTGGTATGTGCCTGAAAACTCCGTGGGCGTACCATCACAGGTGTCCAATGAGTACCCTCAACCGAGAAATGAAGGGCAATACTGGGGAACCGGAATGGCGTATTATCGAGATGCATCTTTTGTGAAGATCAACAATATCGGTTTGGGATATAGTCTGCCAGAAACTTTGATAAGCAGGGCAAACCTTCAAAAAGTAAGAATATATGTCAATGTACTTAATCCATTCACATTTACGGAGTATGATGGATGGGATCCTGAGTGGGCAGAGGCTAGTTTGGGTATAGGTCGTGTGAGTACAATTACCACTCAGTTTGGATTAAGTGTTAAGTTTTAATCAGAAGATTTGAAGAACTATGAAGAAGATAAATTCAATTTTAGCAATAATCTTTCTGTTTGCAGCTACAGGCTGTGCAGAGTTTCTGGAGGAAGAAAACAAGTCCAATGTAACGGCAGAGGAATTTTATGAAACAGCGGAAGGGTATGAGGCATTGATCAATGCCAATTATTCTGCTCTTAGAGATATTTATGGGGATGATCCATGGATGTTTGTATGTGGAACTGACCTGTATCAAGAAGGAAGAGACCTCCCTCCCCAAGGGTTAAGTAAGTATTTTGAACTGAATAGTTCTTCCTCTGGAGTGGATTTTCTATATGTAAATTGTTATAAGGCCATTCAGTTGGCCAACACAGCCATTCACTATGCGGATATTACCGGGCAGACGGGTGTCACTACCCAATATCTCGGTGAGGCCAGGTTTTTAAGGGCCAATGCTTATTTTCTGTTGGTACAATCTTATGGAGGAGTGGGAATGATTACAGAATACGTAGAAGAGCCAATTCTAGCTTTTGACCGCTCCAGTGCTGAAGAGGTCTATACCTTCATCATTGCAGAGCTTGAAGGAGCTATGGGCCAAGTATCATCTGGTGCATTTGATGGACATGTTAATCAAAGAGCGGTTGAAAACTTATTGGCTAAAGTCCACTTGACCAGAGGTTATGAAGCATTTGCTGCGGCTGATGATTTCTCAAAGGCAGCTACCTATGCAGATAATGTGATCAATGGACAGGGGTTGAACCTAACTTCAGAGGAGCTTTGGGATCCAAGCAATGAAATGAATGAGGAAATAATCTTGTCGGTGCAATGGAGTGCGGGATCTATTAGTGCTGACCCAACGGGAATAGGTAATGAACAACAAAGCTATTTTGGCCCCTACATGGGAGGTTCTGAGGTGGCTGGTGATGCTCCTTACAAGACTTACACAACCTTGCCTACCCGTTTTGCGCTTGACCTTTTTGAAGAAGGGGATGAGCGATGGTATTCTACCTTTATGACAGAAGTATTTGCGCGATACTATGATTATTATGATGTGGATGATCATAGTTCTTTGATGGTAGAGGATTTTTATGAGCCTCAATGGTTTACGGCACAGGATAGCATCGACTATGTCAATGCGCACCCAGGTGTAGAGTATCATTCATACGGAACTACGGATCCAAACGGAGGGGTTGTTTCTTTGGACAGGGCCACCATGATTGTTAAGAAATTTGATGATCCTACCTCCTTGTTCGGTGGAGCCACCAGTACAAGGGATTTTGTAGTAGCCAGGTTGGCTGAAACATATTTGGTAGCTGCAGAAGCTTATTTCCAATCAGGAGATGCCTCTACAGGACTTGATAGGTTGAATGTGGTCAGGGAAAGGGCAGGTGTGGCCGATGCTACTCTTGGAGAGCTTGATATTGACTATATTTTGGATGAAAGAGGACGAGAACTTTTGGGAGAGTACCACCGATGGTTTGACCTGAAGAGGACCGGTAAATTGGTGGAAAGGGCTTCTGCTCACAACAGTTGGATTACGCCTTCTAATTTTGAAGGGGCAAATGGTAATCTTAAAATTCTTAGGCCAATTCCACAAAATGCCATAGACCTTAACCAAAATAAAGATTTTCCTCAAAATCCTGCGTATGAATAAAATCGGAAGGTTGATTATTTAAATAAACAAAAAGCTCCAGACTTTCAATGTCTGGAGCTTTTTGTTTAAAACTTGATCTCCAATTGATCTGGAAGTAATTTAAATGATTTTCGATGGATTGGAGTTGAGCCCAATTCCAAAATGCCTTGCCGGTGTTGCTTGGTGGGATATCCAACATTTTTCTCCCAGCCATAGCCAGGGTATTCCAGGGCGTATTCAGCCATTAAGTTATCCCTATGGACTTTTGCTAAAATGGATGCAGCTGCTATACTGGCGAATTTACCGTCTCCTTTAATAATGCAATCGAAGGGTATAGTCAATTCGCTTTTAAACCGATTACCGTCTATCAGTAAATGTTCTGGTACAACTTCCAGCATTTCAATTGACCTGCTCATGGCCAAAAAGGATGCGTTTAATATGTTGATTTGATCAATTTCTTCCACAGAAGACTCTGCCACCGCCCAAGCAATGGAGTTGTCTTTGATTTCCTGAACTAAACCTTCTCGATTTCCTTTGCTCAGCTTCTTGGAGTCGTTGATCAGTTCATTGGCAAAGTCATTGGGGAGAATTACTGCTGCGGCCACCACTGGGCCACACAGACAGCCTCTACCCACTTCATCACATCCGGCTTCTAATCTATTAGCTTCTAAATAGGGTAATAGCTTCATCATGGATTTTTTCTTCTCTTGGGAAATATTTATGGATCATTTCTGCTACCAGTCCTGTCCAGCCTGTTTGGTGTGATGCGCCAAGTCCTTTGCCATTGTCCCCATGGAAATATTCATAAAACAAGATGTAATCTCGGAAATGTGGGTCATGTTGCATTTTTGCATTGTCCCCAAATACCGGTCTTATTCCATCTTCATTTCTCTTAAATATCTCAATATTACGCATGGACAATTCCTTTGCGATGATATCAAGGGTGACAAATTTACCTGAACCTGTTGGATATTCTATAGGAAAATCGCCACCATAGTAGTAGTTGAATTTTTTTAATGATTCCATGATCAGCCAATTGATCGGGAACCAAATGGGGCCTCTCCAGTTAGAGTTTCCTCCAAACATTCTAGTGTCGGATTCACCAGGTGTGTATTGTACAGTATGTTCGACACCGTTTAACTTCATGGAATAGGGGTGATCCTTATGGTATTTGGATACCGACCTGACACCATAATCTGAAAGGAATTCATTTGGGTCAAGTACTTTGTTAAGCAGGCTTTTCATCCTGTGTCCCCTTAGCAAGGAGAAAAGGTGCCTTTTATCTTTGCCCGGCTCAATCCAGTTCGAAACCAAAGAGGCCAATTTAGGCTTTTCCTTAAGGAAAAAGTCAAGCCGTTTTTTGAACTCTGTGAGGTTTTCATACATTTCTTCTTTGATGGGTTCTACTGCAAACAAAGGGATAATTCCCACAATGGATTTTACCCTCATTCTCTTTGGGCTCTTGTCATCAATATGCAAGACATCATAGAAGAAATTGTCCTTGTCATCCCAAAGGCTGATGTTGTCACCAGAGATATTGTTCATGGCTCCAGCGATATACAGAAAGTGCTCGAGGAACTTTGTAGCCGTATATTGATAGACTTGATTTTGCTCACAAAGGTCCAGTGATATTCTCAGCAGGTTAAGACTGAACATGGCCATCCATGAGGTGGCATCAGCTTGTTCGAGCCTGGCACCAAATTGATCCACATGGCTTCGGTCAAAAAGGCTTACATTATCCAAGCCTAAGAAACCTCCTTCAAAGATATTTTGCCCATCACTATCCTTTTGGTTTACCCACCAGGTAAAGTTGAGCATCAGTTTATGTAAGGCTTTCTCTAAAAACTCATAATCCCCTTTGCCGCCATTCATCTTCTTGTCTATCTGGTAGACGCGGTTGATGGCGTAGGCATGAATGGGAGGGTTTACATCGTTGAAATTCCATTCGTAAGCAGGGATCTGGCCATTTGGATGCATGTACCATTCGGTCAAAAGCAATAGTAGCTGTTCCTTGGCAAAGACAGGGTCCATTCTGGCTATTGGAACGCAATGAAAGGCAAGGTCCCAAGCGGCATACCATGGATATTCCCATTTGTCAGGCATGGAAATGATGTCATAATTTTGCAGGTGCTTCCAGTTATGGTTCCGTCCTTTTTTTCTTTCAATGGGAGGAACGTATCTCCCAGGGTCACCTTCTAGCCATCTTTCCACATTATAGTAGTAGAACTGTTTGCCCCACATCATTCCAGCATAGGCTTGCCTTTGGATGCTTCTCAATTCCTCATCGATAACATGCCCTTGAAGATCTAGGTAAAATTCGTCCGCATCATGGATTCTTTTTTGTAGAATTTCATCACATTCTTCAAGGCTAATATCACCTCCTTTATGTCTCATTCTGAAAACCACTTCTTGGGAATCACCAGCCGGGATGGTGTATTTATAAAGTGCGGCAGCCTTAGTTCCAAAATGGGAAGGGTTTAGGTGGTCTGTGCTGCCTTCCACGACATAATCATTAATAGCATCTTTTAGATACTTTTTTTGATTACCGATTTTATAAAGTTTCTCCCTATTGGTTTCATTGTCGCAAAAAAGCAATTCAGGTTCTCCTCCAAAATGGAAATGATAATTTCCTGATTTTGGTGAAAAAGCCAATATTTGGTTTTCGGATTTTTTGGAGAGCTTTGGAAGAAAAGGTTCATCCCCCGTAAACCAAGTTTTTCTGAACCATATGGTAGGCATTACCCAGATGTCAGCAGCTTCTTTTCCCCTGTTATGAATGGTAGCTTTGGCTACAATGTCCTCATGATCTTCTTTGGCATACTCGATGAAAATGTCAAAATAAGCGTCATCATCAAAAATACCAGTGTCAATAATTTCATATTCAGGTTCCAGTTTGCCCCTTTTTGCATTTTCTTCTAGTAGTTCCTTATAGGGGAAAGTGCTCTGAGGATATTTATAGAGCATTTTCATATAAGAATGTGTGGGAGTGGAATCCAGGTAATAATAAAGTTCCTTTACGTCTTCCCCATGGTTTCCTTGATTGCCTGTCAAGCCAAAAAGACGTTCTTTGATCATGCTATCTTTGCCATTCCAAAAGCCCCAAGCCATGCAAAGTTTTTGCTTGTAATCGCTGAATCCACCGATGCCTTCTTCTCCCCAGCGGTAGGCTTTGCTCTTGGCATCATCATGGGTTACGTTTTCCCAAGCAGCCCCATCAATACTATAGTCTTCCCTTACGGTCCCCCATTGTCTTTCCGTAAGATAGGGACCCCATTTCTTCCAGTGCTTGATCCTGTCGCTATCTTCCTTAAGTCTTAGTCTCTCTATATTCATGGAATTATCATCATACCTAAACTCGAATTTACGAGTTTTTATAAAAACAAAATTCCCGAACCAAGTGAGCTTTTGAATTTTATGACCTATTTATAATCGGAAATCGATTGCACTGGGTACAAACTTATCTTTTAAGTGTAAAATATTTTTTCACTTATTTAATAAAAAGGTTCAGGAGTCGGCATATTTTGGGGTGATTGGGCTTCTTGAGTAGGAAGAAGTTTCCTCCAGTTCCAAGATTTCCAAAAGCTTTGCTCTTAGGAGCTTTTCCCAATTTACAAAAATGTGATGAGGTTCTTGCTGTAAGTTTAGAAAATTGTCGAATTTTTCAAAGTCAAATTCATGGTGTTGGATCCCTGCTTGAGATATGCTAGCGTCCAATGCATTACATGCCTGTTCGTACTGTCCCTTGACAGGGATCATCATAACTTTTTTACCAAAGTACATGGCTTCGCATATGGACTCAAAACCTGCAGTGGAAATAAGCCCTTTACAGCTGGCCATCTTTTCCAAGAACAAAACATCGTTGATTTGATGGAAGGTGAGATTGGGCGATGGCATATAGGGGTTAGGCATGTCTTTTTTGTCCCAAAAAGCTTCGATTTTGATGTGAGGATTTTTCTTCGCGAAAGCAATGGCCTCTTCTGCATACCCTGGATTGACCATGTATGTCAAGATAAATTCTCCTTTTTGTGCATCCAATACTTTTACCTGAGGCCTTAATAAGGGAGGAAGAACAGATAACTTCTTTGAGTGTCCGTTGTCCAGGTTCCTGAAAGAAAGAGCGAGAAACTTGTCTGCATTAAGTGCTGTGACCCAGGTGTTGAACTTAAACAACGCTTTTTGAATTGGTGAGCCAGAGGCAAAGGGGAATTCATGATGGTAAATCAAGTATTGATGTCCAATGGCCCAGAAAGATGATTTAGGTCTAAAAATGGAATTATAGATGCCTGCAAGAAGGTCATAGAAATTAATAATTACATCTGGTTGACTTTGCTGTACAGTTTGATCAATCAATTTCAGGCTATGGTAGAATCTCCCCGTTTTAAAAAAATTATACCTAAGGGTTTTTGAAATGTTAATGGACTTTTCATTCTGGTCTGTAATAAAATTAGGACTATCGAATTGGATGATGTTGGTCTTAATGTTTTCTTTTACAAACTGAGGCAGTGTCCTTCTGTTGCTTTTTCCAATGAGCACATCTGAAACCTCGTGCCCCAACTTTGTCAACAGATCAAACAATGAAATGGCTTGGGTCATATGCCCACGCCCTTCTCCTTGAACGATAAAAATAAACTTCATGGGTTAAAACCTAAAAGGTGGCAATTCTAAGTCGTCGTTCGGTTTGGTGAATGAAACGGCAGAATAGGATTCATCAGATTGCGGCATAGGAATGATTTTGTCATCGGTTGTAACCTTACCAAAGTCGATTTCATTATAATAAATGAGTTGCCAGTTTCCTTCATAGTCCTCGGCCAAAGCACTCATGGTTTCTACCCAATCACCAGAATTATAATATTCAATGCCATCTATGATTCTAGCTTCTGCTTTATGAATATGCCCGCAGATGATTCCGTCGCAGCCTTTTGCTTTGGCCATCATCGCTAGCTCTTGCTCATATTTGTCTATATAAGACACAGCTGATTTTACCTTGCCCTTTACATATTGTGAAAGTGAAAAATAAGAAAGGCCTCTTTTACGTCTGTGGTAATTTACCAAACGGTTTAACCACAACAAAAAAGTGTACCCAATATCTCCCATGTAGGCAATCCAGCGGAGATTGGTAGTGATGCTATCAAACACATCACCATGAAGTACCATGTATTTCTTTCCATTGGAATGATAGATCAGGTCTTTTTGAATAGAAAGGTTGCCTATTTGTAGAGGAAGGATTTGGTCCAAAAAGTCATCATGGTTGCCTCTTAGATAATAGACTTTTGTGTGGTCATTGTCTATCATTTTAAGAATCCTATTAAAAAAACGGGTATGCTTTCTTTTCCAGGATCCAGATTTTTTCAATTGCCAACCGTCTATAATATCTCCATTCAGGATAAGGTTTTCACAACGGTATTTTTTGAGGAATCGAACCACTTCTTTGGCTTTGGATCCTTTTGTTCCCAAATGAATATCTGAAACGACGATTGTTTTGAATTGTGTTTTCAAGGTATTACCTGTTTTGCAAGCAAGATAGGTTTGGGGAATTAATTGATGATGAATGGGTTATTATTAAAATAAGATGTTTTTAAGAGAAATTGGATTTTATTGTGAATTCAATGTTATGGAAATATGAAAAATCATTAACTAGCTGGTATACTGAGGGGTTGGTTACAGTTTTTATTCCAGTGATCTTGCAATTGACATTGATCTTTTGATAATATTCAAAGAGTACCTATTCTGGGGGTATTGGTCATTAATGGGTAAATTTTTGATTAAGCTTTCTATGCATTGAAAATCAATTTGAATGTGGTGCCTTTTCCAATGTTCGACTGTACTTGAATGTTTCCTTTGTGTCTACGCATAATTTGTTTTGAAAGGCTTAGCCCAATTCCTGACCCTTTCTTTTTAGTGGTGAAAAATGGGATGAAAATTTTGTTTAAAGCTTCCTCTTCGATGCCTTTGCCAGTATCTGATATTTCAATGATGATTTTTCCTGCCTCATCGATAAAAGCTCTTAGGCTGATTTTTTTGACCTCAGCTTCCTCTACTGCATGAATGGCGTTTTGGATAATGTTGATCAGTACTTGCTCGATCAAAGAGCTGTCGGCAAATAACAAAAGGTCTTGAGGTTCAATTTTTTTTTCACAGGAAATACTCAATAGATCAATTTGATTATGAAATAGAATGCTCAATTGTTCGAAGAGTTCTTTAATTCGGATGGCAGAGAATTTAGGTACAGGGATATGTGCAAGACTCCTAAAGTCACTGACAAAATCTATCAAGCCTTCACTTCTTTTTTCAATAGTGGAAATTCCCATCAGGTAGTCTTCTACATCTCCAATAGGAACATCTTCATTTTTGTCCATTTGATTTTGGATATCTCCTTTTATGGTAGATGCCAAAGAAGAAATAGGGGCAATGCTGTTCATGATTTCGTGTGTCAGGACACGAACCAGATTTTGCCAAGCTTCCATTTCTTTTTCCTCCAGCTCACTTTGGATATTCTGTAAGGAAACCAATTTGAATTTCACGCCTCTAAGGACCAGTTCTATCACATAGACAGACAACTGCATGATACCGTCTGGATGGGCTATTTTGATCAATTCGCTTCCTCCGGTTCGTAAGGTTTGGATGGCATTGTGGAGTTCTTTATTGACTTGTTCTATTTCCTGAATATAGATTAGTTGATCGATATTCAGCATTCGTTTGGCAGCAGTGTTCAGGATTTGAATGCGGCCATCCTCCTCAAAAGTAATCAGCCCAATACTCAGGTGTTGGAATACTGAGCGGAAGTATTGGTAATTGGCCTCTTTTTCCGCTTGATCTTCCTTAAGCTTGGCCAGTATGGCATTGAACTCAATATGCAAGTCATCGGTTTCAGTTCCGTCAAATTTGACGGGATAAACTGTGGCATAATTGTTTTGTTTGATATTGTCCAAAAACTGCCTTACCTTCTTAAAGCTGCTCTCTGCATAGTTGATAAGGAAGATAAGTTGGGCAATGACCAAAATGATGAAAAGGGAGGTGAGAAACACTCCCGATTCATTTAATATTGCATAAGAAAGGACAAAGAGAGTCAGGGTAAGTAAAACGACTCTCCCTAATAATCCGACTTTATAATCCATATTTTTCCAATCTTCTATAGAGAGAAGCCCTGGTTAAGCCCAGCTCTTTTGCTGCTTTAGAAATATTGCCTCCGTTTTTGTCGATGGCTTTTTGAATTACATTTTTTTCCACTTCATCTAGATTAAGAGTAGCATTGTGGTTGACTTTTTCTGTGGCTGGCTTTGAAGAAAGGAAGAAGAAATCCCTGCTATCCAGTTCATCGCCTTCGGCCATGATGATGGCACGTTCTATCGCATGCTGCAATTCTCTTATATTTCCTGGCCAACTATAGTGTTGCAAAAGCTGTAACGCAGTAGGTTTAAAACCTTCAAAGTTTTTTCTGTATTTTTTTGCATATACCTTAAGAAAGTGGTTTGCAAGAAGGGGGATGTCATCTTGTCGTTCCCTTAAAGGGGGCAAGAAGATTTCGACTGTGTTGATTCGGTAGAGTAAATCCTGTCTGAAGGTGTTGTCCATAACCATCTCATGAACTTTCATGTTGGTAGCACAGATTAGTCGAATATCCACAGGGATGGATTTGTTGGTGCCAATTCTGGTGACTTCTCTCTTTTGAAGGACCGTCAGTAGCTTGGACTGCAAAGGCATGCTCAAATTGCCGATTTCGTCCAAGAACAATGTTCCTTTATCTGCTACTTCAAATCTTCCGGCCCTATCTTCTTTGGCATCGGTAAAGGCACCTCTTTTGTGACCAAAAAGCTCACTTTCAAATAATGTTTCAGTAATAGCGCCCATATCAACTCCCACAAATATCTCATCCATTCTTAAGGACCTGTCATGAATGGCCCTGGCGATAAGCTCTTTTCCGGTTCCATTCTCTCCCAAAATCAGTATATTGGCATCAGTCTGGGCTACCTTGTCTATAATTGAAAATATATTTTTCATGGTAGCACTCTGCCCAATAATTTCCGAGAAGGGTTTCTTCATGTCTGCCTGAAGCTGTTTTGACTTTTTGGAAATGGTATCTACTTGGTCATAGCTTTCCTTAAGGCGGCTAGCGGCTGATAGGGTAGCCAGAAGTTTTTCATTTTGCCAAGGCTTTAATATAAAGTCCGTAGCTCCTTCTTTGAGCGCCTGAACAGCCATTTCTACATCACCAAATGCGGTGATCAATATGACAACCGCTTTGGGGTCTATTTCTTTGATCTGTTTTAGCCAATGGAAGCCTTCTTTGCCTGAGGTGGTGTCTTCGGTGAAGTTCATATCAAGTAATATGACATCATAATTATTGTTGTTTACCAGAAATGGAATTCTTCGGGGGTCTTTTTCAATAGTTACTTCCTTTGCATATTTTTTTAAAAGCATTTTTGCTGCAAACAGTAAGTCCTCGTTATCATCGACGATTAAGATTTTTCCAAGGCTAGTTTCTTCCATTTTGTAATATTTTAGATTGTTTAGCAAAAGAGAGTTGCTGAAATGATGCCACTTTTCATTTGTTACAATATAGTAAAAAGGGAAGGTTTTTACTGTACAGAATGTTCAAAATCGTACAAAAAAAGATCGAAATCGTACGCTTTTTAAATCAGGTTAGGGAATCTTTTTTATCCCTTTTAAAAAGTATTACCTTTATCATTATTCACGAAAATAAATAATTAAATGTCTGTAGCAACTAAAGGAAGTACGGTAAAAGTACACTACACAGGTAAGTTAAAAGACGGAACAGTATTCGATTCTTCTGAAAACAGAGAACCACTTCAGTTTACAGTGGGCGATGGAAATATGATCAAAGGTTTTGATGCTGCTGTTAATGGAATGGAAGTAGGTCAAGACAAGAGCGTTACTATTCCTTCTGATGAAGCTTATGGAGCAAAGAGGGATGATATGATGATTGATGTGCCAGTAGAGCAAGTACCTGCGGACATTAAGCCAGAAGTGGGAATGGATCTATCTATTCAAAACCAGCAGGGTCAACCAGTTCCTGTTAAGGTAGTTCATGTAGATCAAGAAAAAATCACTTTGGATGCTAACCATCCATTGGCTGGTGAAGATTTGATTTTCGATATCCAACTGGTAGAAATTAACTAATTTCCATCAGTATCTAGAATAAAAAAAAACCGGTTGAAAACCGGTTTTTTTTATTTGTTATTGGAAACGTTTTTATTTTCCATTTTTTCCATTGAAGTAGAATCAATCTTTTTGATGCCTTGTGGGTTGGCATAAACACTTTTTGTTTTATTGTATTTTGAGTTTCCTACTTCCACAACAAATAGCTGGCTTTTTATATGGGAAAAATCATAAGACTTTTGCTTTCCATCTTCTGGTATAATGGCATCCTCCAAAATCAGGTTACCAATGATGTCAAATATCTTAACAGTGGTTTTCGTTTTAATATTTTCGTCAAGGATAATTTTGAACTTCTTTTGTCCTGTTGATTTCAAGTCAAAATCAATGTCAGGTGTATTCAGGTTGGTCGGAAAAGTAATATTGTTTTCTGGTTTTTTCAGGAAATTTTGGGCATAGAATCCTGTTGCCATTCCAGAAGTGTAAAATAGAATGGCCGAAAGAAAAACAGTATGGTAAATTCTCCTTAGTAAATGTTTTTTCATCGGGTCGCAAAATTGCAAAAATCAAACCAGATTTCGAATCAATTTCCTGTTTTTATTAGAAATATTCTAAAAAATCTATTTTTTCTGATGAAGATTGTTAAAAATGTGAAAATTGATAAAGAGAAAAATGAGGATAGTGATGTGAATATTGTTATTTATTTCAATGAAAATACTTGTGTTAGGTTTTACGGCCTAATTTAATTACTACAGGTTTTTAGATGTGCCAAATTTATTATTGTCTGAAGAAGAGCGAGCTAGGTGTTTTGTATCCATGGATATTATCACCGTCATAAAAGACTATAATTTTGTTTCCGGTGCTTACAATGGATGCATTACAGGGAGACTTGTACCTTGTAGGTGTGGCTGAAATTAGATGAATGAGGATAAGTTCCCCTTTTTGGGTAGTTAGGAGATAGGAGCCTTTGAAGCTTAGTTTTTTTGAGGTTTTAAAGGGTAAATTGCCTAAATAGTTGCCTTGGTTGTCAAGTAGGAATATGCCATTAGCGTGGGTGTTGATGAATAGCGTATTTTTATACTCAGTGATTTCAGTAATGTTCAAATGTTCTTCATTAAGAATCAAATTTAAGGTCTGCTTTTGTAAAACCGTATTTCTTTGGTAATCATATTGAAGTAGGGAAAAGTCGGTTTCATCGTAAAGCCAGACTTTAAGATTGTTTCCAAGAGAGGCAGCCTTGATGTTACCAAATTCAGGAGAGTTAAGTCTTCCGCTGAATCTTGGGGCAAGGAACCTGTCCAGGATTTCTATTCTTTGAAGGTCTTTGGAGAATGTGAAAATATTTACCGTTCTAGATACTTCAAACTGGCTAAGTGATCCTTGAAAGGTAGGGGAGTAGGAGTTGATTGAATCTCCCAAATGGTTATAAACAGTTATGTTTCCCTTACTATCAGTGAGGTAGATTTTATCTGTGTTGTCGATGTCCAGTTGTTGTACATCTGATGTATTAATTTCAAAAACCTTCTCCCATTGTATTTCCTGAGCTAAAGAAAATTGGTTCAAAAAGCTTGCAAATACAAGGATGATAAAAGTTCTGGCAATCATTTTTCGAATGTTCTCAATGAAAACTTCTCACCATTAAATTCACCATAAGTAAACTGACTTATCCATTCACCTAGGTTGTAGTACATAGAGTTTTCTCCTACTTTGAGCTGTAAAGGGAGATGCCTGTGACCAAAAATATAATAATCAAAATGCATCTTTTCTTCCACTTCCTTACAGTACTGCCAAAGCCATTCATCGTCGCCTTTGAAAGTATCTTCATTCTTCGCTTGGTTGCTAATCCTACTACTCCCAGACCACTTTTGTGCGATAGCAATACCAATGTCTGGATGCAGCCACTTAAATAGTTTTTGACAGAACTTATTGGTGAATAATTTTTTGAGGAATTTATAACTTGTGTCACCAGGTCCTAATCCATCACCGTGCCCGATTAACATTTTCTTGTGGTTGATTTCCAAATTGATGGGATTGTGATAAACAGGAATACCGAGCTCTTTTGTAAAGTACTCTCTCATCCACAGGTCATGATTTCCAGTAAAGAAAATAATAGGAATTCCTTTATCCCGTAATTGGGCAATTTTCCCAATAAACCGAATAAAACCTTTGGGAATTACCTTGTCATACTCAAACCAAAAGTCAAAAAGGTCACCAACCAAAAATATGGCAGCGGCTTCATCTTCAATGTTATTGAGCCATCGGATGATTTTGTCTTCTCTCTTTCTGCTGGATTGTTGGTCAGGTGCTCCAAGGTGGAAGTCCGAAGCAAAAAAAACTTTTTGGTTTTCCTTTAATTTTAAATTCATGTAATTAGATCAGGATCTGGTCTCTAAAAGGCAAATTAATGGTGCTTTGTGTTTTCTACAATAGTAAGCCTTTATTGAAATATATATGCTCCAAGGTTGATGCATCAAAAATAATAATCTTTTGATGTTATAGAAATGGAAGTTTTGAAAAGCTATAAATAAGTAGGGCTTCCTGAAACCAAGAAGCCCTACTTATTTGCAGTTTATAGCGAGTTCTACTCTTTTTTCTCACTCAAACTTTCTTCCACATCTGTGGAGTTGTCCTTTTCTGAAACAGCCTCATCACTATCGTCTTCTTTTTTCTTTTCTTTTCTTGTAAAAGCTTCATAAGTAGTTTCCTTATCAAAAGGACGCTTTCCGATCAGCTTTTCAAGGTCAGACTGGAAGATGATTTCCTTTTCAAGTAATTCTTGAGCAAGAGTCTCCAATTCTGGCTTTCTTTTGCTTAAAAGCTCTTTGGTTCTCTCGTATGCAAAGCTGATCAGCTTTCTTACCTCTTCATCAATCGTCTCTGCTGTAGATTCAGAATAAGGCTTGCTAAATTTATAATCATTTCCTTTGCTGTCATAGAAGGATACATTTCCGATTTTATCGTTCATTCCATAAATAGAAACGATCGAATAGGCCATCTTTGTAACCCTTTCCAGATCGGATAGCGCACCAGTAGAAATTTTCCCGAAGGTTAATTCCTCAGCCGCACGGCCTCCCAAAGTCATACACATTTCATCAATCAGCTGCTCCGTCTGGTAAAGGAATTGTTCCTTGGGCAGATATTGCGCATAACCCAAAGCGGCAATTCCTCTTGGAACAATACTTACTTTGACCAATGGGTCAGCGTGCTCCAAGAACCAACCTGCTACGGCATGGCCGGCTTCGTGATAAGCAACAATCTTTTTCTCTTCTGGAGAGATGATTTTATTTTTCTTCTCGAGACCACCAATGACACGGTCTACTGCATCTTGGAAGTCTTGCATATCAACAGCTGCCTTGTTCCTTCTGGCAGCAATCAAGGCCGCTTCATTACAGACATTGGCTATTTCTGCTCCAGCAAAACCTGGAGTCTGGGCTGCCAGTTTTTTGGGGTCAATGTCAGAACTGGTTTTGATAGGAGCCAAGTGAACTTTGAATATTGCTTCACGGCCCACAATGTCAGGTTTGTCAATACTGATTTGGCGATCAAAACGGCCTGGTCTAAGCAAAGCACTATCCAATACATCTGGTCGGTTGGTGGCCGCCAAAACGATTACACCAGTATCCGTTCCAAAACCATCCATCTCCACCAACAGGGAGTTCAAAGTGTTTTCACGTTCATCATTGGAACCTGGCATCTGACCTTTCCCTCTTGATCTACCGATTGCGTCAATCTCATCTATAAAGATGATACATGGCGCTTTCTCTTTGGCCTGTTTGAACAAGTCACGAACCCTTGCAGCACCAACACCCACAAACATTTCCACAAAATCTGAACCGGAAAGGGTAAAGAAAGGTACTCCTGCTTCTCCTGCCACAGCTTTGGCAAGAAGTGTCTTACCAGTACCTGGAGGGCCTACTAGCAAGGCACCTTTAGGGATTTTACCACCTAGCTTGGTGAATTTTCCGGGGTTTTTTAGAAATTCAACGATTTCTTGAACCTCTTCTTTAGCTTCATCAAGTCCAGCCACATTGTCAAAAGTAATCTTTACTTTGTTTTCGGCATCAAATAGCTGGGCTTTGGATTTACCAACATTGAAGATTTGTCCCCCTGGGCCACTAGGTCCAGCCATTCTTCTCATCATGATCCAGAATAGGAAGAATACCAAGATCAAGAAACCAAAGCTGCCAAACCAGTTGCCCCAGCTCTCTTCTTGCCTGGCTTTATAGCCAATTCTTTCGTTTTCAGGAAGCTTTTCTTCTAACTTATCGAAGTCTTCAATAAACTTATCTACTGAAGCAACAGTGATTTTGTAGTGTGGTCCAGCTGGATTGAAGAATGGGTTTTGTGATTCTAGCTCATCCTTATATCGTTGGTTCTCGAGGGCGGATTCCCTCAGCGTGACTTCAACATAGTTTTGGTTGTATATTACCTCTACCTTTTCTACATCATTACTCAACACCATGTCCTCAAACCGCTTCATGGTGATATCGATCACCGCACTTCTTTGGTTGAACCAAGTAATGCCAATCAGTACAATTACAGCCGTGACAATAAGCCAAAGCTGGAAATTGGGCTTTTGAGGCGGTTTAGGGATGAATTTTTTATTTTTGTTTTTTTCACTCATCGTTTAGTAATTAATTCTATAAACTTTAGGTAAAACGGATTAAAAAAATGAAAGTTTAAATGACTTAGACAATTTCGGTGATTTTTGCATCTCCCCACAGTTCTTCAAGTCCATAAAACTCTCTTTTATCTTTAAGGAAAATGTGGGCAACTACATTCACGTAATCCACCAGAATCCATTGACGGTTGTTTTTTCCCTCACATCTCCAAGGTCTTTCTTTGTTTGATTTGAATACTTCTTCTTCTATAGCGTCTGAAATGGCCTCGATCTGGGTGTCAGATGATCCGGAACAAATCACAAAAAAATCAGAAACAGAATTATTTATATCTCTCAAATCCATCACCACAATGTCGGAAGCTTTTCGTTCCTCCATTCCTTTCACAATTATTTTACTCAGCTCTTCTGCTGTCATACTTTTTGTTTGTAATTTTACTCGTTCTAATACGCACTACAATAAAAGGATAAATATCTTTATTGTGCGACAAAATAACTAATTAATTGATGCATAAAATCCTTGCCAATACTGTTTTTCTTGGAAAAGATATCGTTTACATGACAGAGTGTCACTCCACGAATGACATAGCAGCGGAAAAGCTTAGGAACGGTTCTGCCAAAGAAGGTAGCATAATCATCACAGACAAGCAAACCAATGGTAGGGGGCAAAGGGGGAATAAATGGTACAGTGAGCCTGAAAAGAACCTGACTTTTTCTCTTGTCCTGACCCCTAATTTCCTTAAGGCAATGGAGCAGTTTGAGCTAAATAAAGTGGTCTCTTTAGCGGTTAGAGATGCCTTATCGGTCTATACAGAAGGGGTTTGTGTGAAGTGGCCCAATGATATAGTTCATCAAAGTAGAGGGAAAATTGGAGGCATTTTGATAGAAAATACGATTTCAAAAGAGAAGTTGGAATCAAGCATTATTGGGATAGGGCTTAATATTAATCAAACCGAATTTCCTTTTCCTGGTCCAGTTTCCATGGCCAATCTGGCAGGAGGTGTGCTGAACAAATGTCAAGTACTTGAAAGTATTTTGATTCATTTGGAAAAAAGATACCTTCAATTAAAGAAAAAAAACTTTGCAGCCATTCATATGGATTATTGGCAACATTTATATCAAAAAGAACAATGGTGCCATTATGAAGATATAGCTGGAGAATTCAGTGGGAGAATAAGGGCTGTAAATCAACAGGGGATGCTTGAAATTGAAAAAACAGATGAGTCTATAAACCTTTATGCACACAAAGAAGTTAGATTCCTCTAAGGTGGTATTTCATAAAGTCTCTTAGATTGAGTAAATTTGTGATCCGAAAATTAATATCTAAAGATAAATTCATGTCAGAAATTAAATCAAAATACGTCAAGTATAAAGTAAAGGATATTTCTTTGGCTGATTGGGGCCGTAAGGAAATTAGATTGGCAGAAGCCGAAATGCCTGGTTTGATGGCATTGAGAGCCGAATATGGAGAGTCAAAGCCGCTTCAAGGAGCCAGAATTGCAGGATGTCTTCACATGACCATCCAGACCGCTGTTTTGATCGAAACGTTGGTGGAATTGGGTGCCGAGGTGACTTGGTCTTCTTGTAATATCTTTTCTACCCAAGACCATGCTGCTGCTGCCATTGCTGCTGCCGGTATTTCAGTTTATGCTTGGAAAGGACTTTCTGAGGAAGATTTTGATTGGTGTATTGAGCAAACTTTATTCTTTGGAGAAGAGCGACAGCCTCTTAACATGATTCTTGATGATGGAGGAGATTTGACCAATATGGTTTTTGATAAATATCCTGAGTTGGTTGCTGGTATCAAGGGTCTTTCTGAAGAAACTACTACTGGTGTACACAGGCTTTATGATAGGATGAAAAATGGAACACTCCTTATTCCAGCAATCAATGTAAACGACTCTGTAACCAAATCTAAATTTGACAACAAATATGGTTGTAAGGAATCATTGGTAGATGCTATCAGAAGAGCTACCGATGTGATGCTTGCTGGTAAAGTAGCTGTTGTGGCGGGATATGGTGATGTAGGAAAAGGTTCAGCAGCTTCTCTTAGAGGTGCCGGTGCCCGTGTAATTGTAACCGAAATTGATCCAATTTGTGCACTTCAGGCTTCTATGGATGGTTTTGAGGTGAAGAAAATGATAGATGCTGCAGCTGAGGCTGATATTGTAGTGACCGCAACAGGTAACAAAGACATCATTACAGGCGAGCATTTCAAAGTGATGAAGGATAAAGCTATCGTATGTAACATTGGACACTTTGACAATGAAATAGATGTAGCTTGGTTGAATACCAATTATGGTCACACTAAAGATGAAATCAAGCCACAAGTGGACCTTTATAATGTAGAAGGTAATGACATTATTTTGCTTGCAGAGGGCAGGTTGGTGAACTTGGGTTGTGCCACTGGTCACCCTTCATTTGTGATGTCGAACTCCTTTACTAACCAAACTTTGGCGCAGTTGGAGTTGTGGAACAATACTGACCAGTATGAAAATAAAGTATATGTATTGCCTAAGCATTTGGATGAGAAGGTAGCAGCTTTGCATTTAGGTAAATTAGGTGTAGAGTTGGATGAGCTCTCGGAAGATCAAGCCAAATATATTGGTGTTGAAGTAACAGGACCTTTCAAACCAGATTATTACAGGTACTAATCATTGATTTTATAAAAATTAAAGCCGCTGAGAAGCGGCTTTTTTCATTTTTGGGTATATTGATTTATGATCAATCAACCATAAACCCTTACACATGAACTATACGGAAGGAATGCTGAAAGTAGGAGCCTTAAAAGGAAAGACAATACTCATCACAGGTGGAGGTACTGGCCTCGGAAGATCTATGGGTAAATATTTTTTAGAGTTGGGAGCGAACCTGATTATAACTAGTAGGAAAATTGAAGTATTAGAAAAAACTGCTTTGGATCTGGAGCAGGAGGCAGGAGGACAGGTTTTTCCAATTGCCTGTGATGTGAGAGAGATTGACCAAGTGGAAAAGATGTTTGCAGCATCAATTGAGCAGTTTGGGAAAATAGATGCGGTGGTGAACAATGCTGCGGGTAACTTTATAAGCCCCACAGAGCGACTTTCTGCAAATGCCTTCCATACCGTTTTGGATATTGTTTTGAAAGGAAGTGTCAATATGACCATGACAGCAGGAAAACATTGGATAAAATCCCAAGAGCCAGGGACATTTCTGAATGTGGTGACCACTTATGCTTGGACAGGTTCAGGCTATGTAGTTCCCAGTGCAGCTGCCAAAGCAGGTGTTTTGGCGATGACCAGGTCACTGGCTGTGGAATGGGCAAAGTATAAAATCCGCTCCAATGCGATTGCTCCGGGACCATTTCCAACTGAAGGAGCATGGAGTAGGTTATTGCCTCCTGATCTGGTCAAAGAATTTGATCCAGTGAAAAAAATACCTCTAAAACGTGTGGGAGAGCATCAAGAGCTGGCCAATTTGGCAGCTTACTTAGTTTCTGATTTTTCAGCTTACATTAATGGAGAAGTCATCACCATAGATGGGGGAGAATGGCTTCAAGGTGCCGGAGAGTTCAATCATTTGGAGAAAATGCCACAAGAGTTTTGGGACAATCTCCAAAAAATGAGAAAGTGATTGGTCAGATCAATTTGTCTTGTTTGAAATAAACTGCTTTGAGCTTTCAAAATTCAACCCTAAGGTGTAATCCCAGGTTGGGAGGTAATTGTGGATGAGCTTAGGGTCTAAGTTGGATGCTTCTATAAAGTACCATTGGTCGCTAGACTCTTTGGAGACAGCGATTAAAGTTATATGAGTGATCAATTCACCTCCAGGAACTTTCATTTTGGAAGTGACAGGAATAATGGCATGTACTTCACCTGATGCATGTGTAAGTTTTAAGGGAGCCCCCATTTCAAAGCTTTCCATTTTCATGCCTCTTATTTTCTGAAGGTCATACATGTCCGAAAGAGCTTTTCTTAGCCCTTCCTTTCCTCCTGATTTTTTCAATACAAAGGGGTAGGTATATTTGATCAGTGTTTCATAATCCTCGGTTAGGTTGGCGTTAGCGTACTCCTGAGAAGCGTTTTCAATACCTATAATAGATTGGGCTTTTGAAACAGCTGCTAAGATAAAGATAAGAGTGAGTGTCGATAACGTTCTGATCATTAGAAAGATAGCTTAGGTAGAGGCAAAAGTAAAAGCTAAAATGATTAAATGCAAGTTTAGTAAAAATAAATAGTTTTTAGTTTATTATTGTCACTGATCGATGGGTATTGTTGTGATATTCGTAATTTCCCCTTCTCTTACTTCAAAATCAAGCTCTATTGGTTGGCAGCACACTTCACAGTCTTCAATGTACTTTTGGGGACTGACACTCAAGTCCAATATCATGGAAATGGGAGAAAAGCAATAGGGACAAGTAAAATGATATTCTTGTGTAAGCATCGGAAGTGCGTTTGTTTAAAAATTACAAAAATTATATAACTTATACTCACATAGCTTTTTTATCTTTGTTTTTAAATAATAAAATGCGCAAGCTTATCCAAATATCGCTCCTGATAATTTACCTGTGTTTTAATGCAGGTTTGAGTTATTCCATGCACTACTGTGGAGATACGCTGGAGCGCATAAACTTATTTGCAGAAGAGAAGACCTGCTGTGGGAATGAAGAGGAGATGCCTGGTTGTTGCGATGATGTTCCCAAAACAGATTTGCAAAATACCGATCAAAGTAATGCCAAACCTTTAGGGTTTGACTTTTTCAACATAACAGCTCTTCCTGTCCCGCACCTTCTTTCGGAAATATTGGTATGTATTTCTCAACAGGGCTATCAACTGCCAACTACTTACGTACCTGACAAGGTACTGAGTAGTACTATTCCCATCCATATTCAATTCCAAAGATTTTTGATTTAGCATTTTTTTTTTTTTTTTCTGCTCTTGATCTTAGAGCACAGGACTTCTATGTCCATTCCTTAAGTTATTTCTTTTTATCACTTACTCAGCATTCAATAAAGCTATGCTTAATGCGATTATCAAATTCTTTCTGGAGAATAAGTTGGTGACGGTATTGTTACTCTCTGTTCTGGTGGTTTGGGGACTTATAGTGGTGCCGTTTCAATGGAAGGTTGGATTTCTGCCAAAAGATCCAGTGCCTGTTGATGCTATTCCTGATATTGGTGAAAACCAACAGATTGTTTTTACAGAGTGGATGGGGCAATCTCCCCAGGATGTGGAAGATCAAGTGACCTATCCGCTTACGACTTCACTTTTGGGCCTGCCAGGAGTAAAGTCCATCCGTTCAACATCCATGTTTGGGATTTCCAGTATCTATATCATTTTCAAGGATGATGTAGATTATTACTGGAGCAGATCAAGAATCTTAGAAAAACTCAACTCATTACCTGCAAACTTACTTCCTTCAAATGTACAGCCTAAACTAGGGCCTGATGCGACTGCTTTGGGACAGGTTTATTGGTATACCCTTGAAGGAAGGGATGAAAACGGAAAGCCTATTGGAGGCTGGGACCTACATGAACTAAGAACGGTGCAAGATTATTATGTTCGATATAGTTTGGCTGGAGTAGAAGGAGTAGCGGAGGTTGCCTCAGTGGGCGGTATGGAAAAGGAATATCAAGTTGATCTGGATCCCAATGCAATGAAAGCCAATAAGGTTTCGATGATGCAAGTAAGAGAAGCCTTAAAATCAACCAATCAGGAAATTGGAGCCAATACCTTAGAGATTAACCAAGTGGAATATTATGTGCGCGGCCTGGGGTATGTGGAGGATGTGGATGATATTGCTGAAACGGTGGTTCGTGTAACCGATAACGTGCCTTTACGAATAAGGGATATTGCCAAAGTAAGTATTGGCCCTGCGGATCGATCCATGAAAGGTTTGTTGGACAAAGGCGGAGCAGAGGCTGTTGGGGGAGTTGTGGTGGCCCGATATGGAGACAATCCGATGGCTGTGATTCAAAACGTAAAGGAAAAAATCAAAGAGATCAGTGCAGGTTTACCGGAAAAGCAATTAGAGGATGGAAGGATTTCCAAAGTAACCATTGTTCCTTTTTATGACCGCTCTAATTTGATTTTGGAAACCTTGGGTACTTTGAACGATGCCATTGTCTTACAGATTTTGATGACCATTGTCGTTATTATGGTAATGGTGTACAACCTTAGGGCTTCACTTTTGATTTCAGCACTATTGCCTTTGGCTGTATTGACCTGTTTTATTTTTATGAAATATCTGGGAGTAGATGCCAATATTGTAGCCTTGTCCGGTATTGCCATTGCTATTGGGACAATGGTAGATTTGGGAATTATTCTCAATGAAAATATATTGAAGCACCTTCAGGAAGCTCCTAAGGGAGAGAAACTGATACATACTGTTTATCAGGCCACTTCAGAAGTTGCTTCCGCTATTTTGACAGCCGTGGCCACGACTATTGTGAGCTTTCTACCTGTATTTATTTTGCAGGCTGCTGAAGGAAAGTTGTTTGGTCCATTGGCATATACCAAAACCTTTGCTTTGGTTTCTGCCCTGCTGTTTACTTTACTGATCATGCCGGCATTTTCGCATTGGGTATTTGGTATGAGGGAAAAGGGAGGCTTTTGGAAAAAATGGGGCAATATTATTTTGGTTGTAATAGGTGCTGTCAGCCTGTTTTGGTTGCCTTTGGCAGGTTTGGTTTTTTTGGCTGTTGGCAGTAATAATCTTTTACTTTATTACTATCCAAAGAAATACCAAAATTATCATACACCTACTTTGGTGATCATTGCTGTAATAGCTGTTTCATGGTTGCTAGCTACTACTTGGCATCCATTGGGAGCGGCAGTTAGTGCCCTTACCAACTTCTTATTTGTTGCTATGGTAATAGGCTTGGTTTTAGGGGTTTTTAGTCTTTTTATTAGGTATTATGAATTCCTTTTGGGTTGGTGTTTGGCAAATAAGGGGAAGTTTTTGGTCTTGCCTATTGTATTGATTGCATTTGGTTTAAATGTATGGGTTGGATTTGGGAATTTGTTTGGTTGGTTAGCAGATGGTTTGGATCATGTTGGGTGGAATATCCGCAAGACAGAAGTGTACAGTCAATTGGTTCATACATTTCCAGGAATGGAGAAGGAGTTTATGCCGGCCTTGGATGAAGGATCATTTTTGTTGATGCCTACCTCAATGCCACATGCCGGTGTGGAGGCAAACCATAAAACGTTACAACAATTGGATTTGCTGGTGGCCTCTATCCCAGAGGTTTCCTCTGTTGTGGGTAAAGCAGGCAGGGCTGAAACAGCTCTGGATCCTGCTCCGATGTCCATGTTTGAAAATGTGATCATCTATAAGCCAGAATTTAAAACTGATGAAAATGGAAGGAAGTTGAGATTCCAAGTGAATTCAGAAGGAGAGTTTGTGCGTGATGAACTTGGGGATTTGATATTGGATGAAAATGGAGAATATTTCAGGCAATGGAGGGATCATATCCAAAGTCCTGATGATATATGGACAGAAATAACCAAAGTGGCCAACCTGCCTGGGGTGACTTCTGCACCCAAATTACAACCTATTGAAACCAGACTTTTGATGTTACAGACAGGAATGAGAGCGCCAATAGGCATTAAAGTCTTTGGCCCTGATTTGAAAACTATCGAGAGTTTTAGCTTTAAACTGGAAGAGCACTTAAAAGAGGTGCCAGGGGTAAAACCGTCCTCTGTATTTGCAGACCGGTCTCTGGGAAAGCCTTACTTGGAGCTTGATTTGGACAGAAATGCAATTGCACGCTATGGGATGAACGTCGGGGATGTTCAGGAAACCATTGAGGCTGCTCTCGGAGGGGTAAGGCTTACCACTACGGTAGAGGGAAGGGAACGATATGGCATTCGGGCAAGGTATGCTCGGGACTTCAGGAATGACCCTGAAGCAATTAGGCAATTGTTAATAAGTACTTCTTCTGGTAGTCAAATTCCAATTAGTGAAGTGGCGGAGATTACTTATCGGCCTGGGCCAATGATGATTCGAAGTGAGGACTCTTTTTTGGTGGGGTATGTTCTTTTGGATAAGCAGGAAGGAATTTCTGAAGTGACGGTTGTAGAAAATGCTATTAATTATCTCAATGGAAAAATTGAAAAAGGAGAGCTGAAAGTGCCCTCAGGTGTCAGCTATAAGTTTTCTGGTTCCTATGAGAATCAGATCAGGGCAGAAAAGCGACTTTCCATTGTCATCCCCTTGTGTTTGATGGTCATTTTCCTCATCCTATACTTTCAGTTTAGGTCTATTTCTACTACGCTATTCATCTTTTCGGCCATTTCACTGGCTTTTTCAGGAGGTTTTATCATGCTCTGGCTCTATGGACAAAGTTGGTTCTTTGATTTTAGCCTCTTCGGAACTCCTATGAGAGCTTTGTTTCAGATGGAACAGTATAATTTGAGCGTGGCAGTGTGGGTTGGCTTTATTGCCTTGTTTGGCATTGCTACAGATGACGGTGTGGTAATGGCCACTTATCTTAAACAGAGTTTTAACCAAAACAAAACCACGTCCATTACGCAAGTAAGAGAGGCGGTTAAGGAAGCAGGGTTAAGGAGGATCAGGCCGTGTTTGATGACTTCTGCCACTACCTTATTGGCTTTATTGCCTGTGCTGACCTCATCAGGGAGGGGAGCTGATATCATGATTCCGATGGCCATTCCTTCATTTGGTGGAATGGTGGTTGCCTTGATTTCCCTATTTATTGTGCCAGTGCTGTATTGTTGGTGGGAGGAGAGAAAGGTGGCGAAAGAAATTGCTATTAAAACAACCCTTAAAACCAAATAGATATGATTGGGTTTAGAAAAAATATTTTAGGTAAGACTACCTGTTTCTTAAGAGTGCAGCTGGGCTTGGTACTGATTTTACTGTTAAGCAGCTTACCATTACTAGGGCAAAGCCTTGATGATTATTTGCAAATAGCGGCAGAGAATAATCCAGCGCTAATGGCCAGCTATGCTACATATGAGGCCAGCTTGGAAAGAATCTCACAAGAAGGGGCTTTGCCCAATCCAGAGTTAAGTTTTGGGTTTTACCTTAAGGACATGGCAACACTGATGGGAGATCAAAAAATGAATGCTTCCATCATGCAGCGTTTTCCTTGGTTTGGTTCATTACAAGCGAGTAAGGATCAGGCCAGTTTGATGGCTCAAGCCAAGTTTCAAGAATTTGAAATGACCAAGTATGCATTGTTTTTTGACGTTAAGAGATCCTATTATAAAGTGTTCATGCTGCATCATCATCAAATGATTGCAAAAAAAAATGTACAGCTGCTCAACACTTTGGAGCGTCTGGCATTGAATAAATTCAAAGTAGGAGAGCCAGGCAAAGGAAGGATGGCTGATGTTCTTCGCGTTCAGAGTAGTGTAAAGGAAATAGAAGCTTTGATTATACAATTAGAGGATGATATCAAGCTTGAAAAAGTTAGGTTCAATTCCATTCTCAATTGCGCGGAAGAAACTCCTGTGCATCTTGATTCGACTTTTTTGGAGAATGAATTGCTGCTTAATAAGGAGTTGGTTTTGGACAGTATTTTACATGCAAGTCCTCAAATGAAAAAACTTGAAGTAGAGGGCCTTGCTTATCAAAAGCAGGGTGAGGTGGCTCAAAAAGCTGGCATGCCAAGCTTTGGTTTAGGACTTAGCTATATGGTCAATAGTCCAAGGTTACCGAGTGGCGATATTTCCAGTACAATGGGCTATAGACCAGGTGGCATGGGACACAATATGGTCATGCCAATGGTTTCTGTTTCTCTTCCCATTTACAGAAAACAATATGCTGCTGCTAAAAGAGAATCAGAAAAGTACAGAGAAGTAACTGCCTATGAGAAGGAAGATCTCTACAATTCATTGAAATTGAAATCAGATGAGTTATTTAACGAAATCCATAAGGCAGAGAGAAATAAGAAGCTTTATCACGATCAGGTCAATTTGCTTGAAAGAAGCTTGGAATTGCTCCTTACAGAATACAGTAGTTCGGAAGGGAGTTTTGAGGATATTATCACCGTTCAGAGACAACTATTAGAGTTTGAGATGAAAGTGGCAGAGGAGTCGGTGAGAAAGTTGACAGCTATTGCTGAGTTGGAAATGTTAATGTCTAGAAGGCTTTAAGAAGAATGTCATGAATAATAGAAAACAAATCATTATAGCGATTTCCGGAGCCTTTTTAATGGGGGCAATTATTGGCTGGGCAATCACAGAAAAAAAGAGTGACCCAAGAGAAGAATTGGAACATGAGCATGTTGCTGAGTCATCCGTATTTACATGTTCGATGCACCCTCAGATAAGACAGGATGAGCCTGGTAAATGCCCTATTTGTGGAATGGATTTGGTTCCTGTTTCGAGTGCGAATAAAAACGCTGATCTGGACAGTCCTTATTTGCTGCAAATGAGCTCGGAAGCAGTGGCTTTAGCAAATATATCGACAACCACTGTAAGTGAAGGGGAGGGTGGTTTTTCTACTGACCTCAATGGCAAGGTGGAAGCAGATGAAAGAAGGATATCTTCTGTTTCGGCAAACTTCTCCGGCAGAGTGGATGAGTTGTTTGTGGCTTTTACGGGTCAAGAAGTGAAAAAGGGAGAGCGGTTGGCCCGGATTTATTCCCCTGCATTAATTACTGCTAATCAGGAATTGATAGAAGCAAAAAAATCGAAGGATATCAGTCCCAAACTTTATGAAGCGGCGAAACAAAAACTCAGGCATTGGCAACTAACAGATAGCCAAATTGAGCAAATGGAAATGCAAGGGGATTATCGGACTCATTTTGATATTTTTGCAAGTTCTTCTGGAGTGGTAAGCAACAGGAATATCGCTGTTGGAGATTATGTGGAAAAAGGGCAAGTGCTTTTTGAAATCATAGATTTGAGCAAGGTTTGGATCATGTTGGATGCCTATGAAAACAATATAGGAAGCATAGAAAAAGGAGACTTGATCGATTTTAAGGTAAATGCACTTCCCAACCAAGATTTTAAGGCTAAAGTGAGTTTTATTGACCCAGTTCTTGGTGCTGATAGCAGGAGTGTCAAAGTGAGGGCTGAGGTGAATAATTCAGATGGTCTTTTGAAGCCAGAAATGCTGGTTACGGCGACAGTTTCTTCTTCGAATAGCGAAAATGGCTCTCAACCTGAAGTTATGATTCCATCCTCAGCTATATTATGGACAGGAGAGCGATCTGTAGTTTACAGGCAAGTTGGGAGCAGTGAGAAGCCAGCTTTTGAGATGGTGGTAGTGACCTTAGGACCTGCTTCAGGAAATATGCAGTCGATTAAAAGTGGTTTGGAAATTGGAGATAAAATCGTGACCAATGGTGTTTTTGCAGTAGATGGCGCGGCACAATTAAGTGGTAAGTACAGTATGATGTCTCATCCAGAAAGTCAACCCTTTAAAGTGGATGATCGCTTTTTGGTCAAACTGGATGGGGCTTTGGATGCTTACTTGGCTTTGAAAAACCAATTGGTATCAGATCAGTCGGCACAGCAGCAGGCTAAAGTTTTGGTGGAAGAAATTAAAGAAATTGAGGGCAAAGAGCTCAGTCAAGAAGCCACTGTGAAATGGAAAGGTTTGAAAAATGCTATTGTCCAGTCTGCCTTGAAGATTAGCTCAGGTTTGGATATTGAAGAGGAAAGGAATCAATTTGTGATACTTTCCAATAAGTTTATTGAGCTGGTAGAAGCTTTTGGTACTCATAAAGAAGTGGTTTATAAGAGCCACTGTCCTATGGCCAAGAACGATCAAGGTGCCTTTTGGCTCAGTGAATTTGCGGAAATTAAAAACCCTTACTTTGGCTCATCCATGTTGGGCTGTGGAGAGGTAAAGAAAGCCTATAGAAAAAACCAAGAATAGAATAATAATTAAAAACAGTAATCATTTCATCAAATACATTAATTCAAATAACATGAAAAAACTAAGTTTATTAGGAATAGCGCTGGCAGTTTCAATGCTGCTTTTAGCAGGATGTGGAGAGAAAAAACATGAAGGAAATCACGGGCATGAACATAAGATGGAGGAAAAAGCAACTGAAGAGGTTGTTGCTAACAATGTCAGTTTTAAAGAAGAAAAAGCTGGAGAAATTTTCCAACACTACATTCATGTAAAAACAGCATTAGTCAACAGTGATGCGGATGAGGCAGCCAATGGAGCAAAAATGATTGTTGCTAGCATAGGAGAAGCAGATGGATCAGCAGAGATTTCTGCAGCCGCTAAAAGCATTTCCGAAACCTCAGATATCAAAGAGCAAAGGGTAGCTTTTGCAGACCTTAGTGCGGCAGTTGAAGAAGCCCTTGAGGGACAATTGGCCTCTGGAGCGGTATACAAGCAATATTGCCCAATGGCATTTAATAACAAAGGAGGGTATTGGCTTTCAGATCAGGAAGGTATTAGAAATCCCTATTTTGGAGACAAAATGCTAAAATGTGGAAGGGTAGAGAAGGTAATGGGTGAGCTTTAAGCTCACCTTTTTTATTGAAATTATTTTATAATCTATAAACTCAACTTTTATGGAACATCAACAGCATGATCATCACCATCACGAAGGAAATAATCATGATCACCAGAAGAAAAATGGGGGACACTCAGGGCATGAAGATCATCACGGACACATGCTAGCAGATTTCAAGAAGAGGTTTTGGGTATCGATGGTATTAACTATTCCTATTCTTTTGCTTTCCAAGATGATTCAGGAATGGTTGGGGTTTGAGATTTCCTTTGCAGGAGATCGGTATGTTCTTTTTGCATTGGCCAGTGGTATTTATTTCTATGGAGGTTGGCCATTCTTAAAGGGACTGGTTGAGGAAATCAAAAAGGGAAACCCGGCCATGATGACCTTAATTGCCTTGGCGATTACTGTGGCTTATGGGTATAGTTCAGCGATAGTTTTTGGGTTAGAAGGAAAAGGTTTTTTTTGGGAATTGGCGACTCTGATTGACCTAATGCTCTTGGGGCATTGGATAGAAATGAAGTCTGTAATGGGAGCCTCAGGTGCATTGGATGAGTTGGCTAAATTAATGCCTTCTACAGCACATCTGGTTACCAATGGTGAAGATACTGAGGAGGTAAAGGTTGCTGATTTGCAGGCCGAAGATATACTGCTTATCAAACCTGGAGAAAAAATCCCTGCAGATGGTAAGGTGATGGAGGGTGAAAGTTATGTCAATGAGTCCATGTTGACAGGAGAATCCAAGCCCGTCAAAAAATCAAAGGGAGATGAGGTAGTTGGTGGGGCCATAAATGAAAGAGGTTCTCTTAAGGTCGAAGTAAAACATATCGGTGAGGAGGCTTATTTATCCAAGGTGATCCACATGGTAAAGGGTGCTCAGGAGACCAAATCAAAGACACAGAATTTAGCAGATAAGGCTGCAGGTTGGCTTTTTTATATTTCTCTGGCAGCAGGTATTATTACTTTGGTCGTGTGGTTGGTGATGGGAAAAACATTTGATTTTGCATTGGAGAGGATGGTTACAGTGATGATTATTGCCTGCCCCCATGCCTTAGGTCTTGCTATTCCATTAGTGACGGCTATTTCGACATCTGCTTCCGCTAGAAAAGGATTGCTGATCCGGAATAGGACTGCTTTTGAAAAAACAAGGAAGTTGAGCATGATCATTTTTGATAAGACAGGAACCCTGACGGAAGGAGACTTTGGAGTTCAGAAAATTAAGAGCCTATCAGACCAATATGATGAGGTGGAGCTTTTGAAAATAGCAGGTGCTATAGAAAGCAAATCTGAACATCCCATTGCTAATGGGATCATGAAAAAGGTCCAGGAAGAGGGCTTGGAACTTGATTCGGTAGAAGATTATGAAAATATTACTGGAGAAGGGGTAAAGGCAAATATTGGAGGGAAAAAAGTGAGTATTGTCAGCCCAGGGTATTTAAAGAAAAATGACTTTGAACTCCCAGAGAATTTGGAAGAAAGTGGACAGGAAACAGTTGTTTTTGTAATTGTTGATCAAGTAGTGGTCGGCTATTTGGCTTTAGCTGATCGAGTAAGGTCTTCGTCCCAAAAAGCTATTGAAACCTTGAAAAAGGAACATATAAAAGTAGTCATGGCGACGGGAGATAATGAAAAGGCAGCCAAAGCGGTCAGTGATGAATTGAGTTTGGATGAATACTATGCAGAGGTCATGCCAGAAGATAAGCAGGAAATTATCAAAAGGGCCCAAAGTAATGGTGAAGTTGTAGCTATGACAGGGGACGGGGTCAATGATGCGCCAGCACTAGCCCAGGCAGATATAGGTATAGCGGTGGGCTCAGGAACAGATGTGGCAGCAGAAACAGCCGATATTGTATTGGTAAACAGTGAACCTACGGATATTTCAGCCTTGATCGTTTTTGGAAAGGCCACTTACAAGAAGATGGTTCAAAACCTTTTTTGGGCAACAGCTTACAATGCCATTGCCCTTCCCCTTGCCACAGGGTTTATTCCTAATCTAGTCATCAGTCCTGCCTTGGGGGCGGTGCTAATGAGTCTCAGTACAATCATAGTGGCGATCAATGCACAACTGTTGAAAAAACAGCTGAAAGAGAGCTAAAACAAAAACATCAAGAAACAGGGTGGATGTCTGAACCAAACCTTTCAATGATGGCTTTTTCCAATTCTTCCCGGTGTTCTGGAGCGGAGATTTTCATTAAAGCAATGGCCCGTTGACGAAGGTTTTTACCATACAGATAGGCAACACCAAACTCCGTGACCACATAGTGCATGTGTGCCCGAGTGGTCACAACTCCCGCACCCTGCTTTAAAAATGGTACGATTTTAGGCAGTCCTTTTTTAGTGGTTGCGCTGAGAGCCATTATAGGCTTTCCACCTTCTGATAAGGCTGCTCCGCGCATAAAGTCCATTTGGCCACCTACACCAGAATAGTGGTAGCTCCCAATGGAATCGGCACAGACTTGCCCGGTTAAGTCCATTTCCAAGCAGGAATTGATGGAGATTACCTTCGGGTTTCTTCTGATTACGGCTGTATCATTCACATAGGCGGCCTCATGGAATGAAATGATAGGATTGTCATTGATGCGGTCATAAAGTTTTCTGTTGCCCACAGCGAAGGAAGTGACGATCTTTCCAGGGTGCTTGGCTTTGAATTTATTGGTAAGCGCTCCGCTGTCCATAAGTCCCATCACACCATTAGAAAACATTTCGGTATGAATGCCCAAGTCCTTATGGTGGTGCAAAGCATTCAATACTGCATCTGGGATGGCCCCAATTCCCATTTGTAAAGTTGAGCCATCTTCTATTAGCTCAGAGATATGCTGTCCTATTTGAAGTTCATTGCTACCAATTTTTTCACTATAATCTACTTCTGGCAAGGGGTCATTGGATTCGATGACGTATTTGAATTGACTGATATGCACCATCCCATCTCCATGTGATCTGGGCATATTGGCATTGACCTGAGCGATTAGCAATTTGGCAGTTTCTATAGCGGGCTTAGCTACATCAACGGATACGCCCAAGGAGCAATAACCATGCGTGTCTGGAGGAGAAACATGGACTATGGCCACATCCAAGGGTAATATGTTTCTTCTAAAGAGAATTCCTATCTCGCTTAAGAATATGGGAACATACCCTCCATTACTTGAATTTACGGCACTTCGCACATTGGCTGAAACAAAAAGAGAGTTGATGAAAAAGCTGTCATTATAAGGCGCTTCTGTGAGGGGCATTGGTCCAAGCGTGGTGATTGAAACAATCTCGACATTGCACAGTTCCTCGTGCCTTTGGGCTAGGGCACGAAGTAAAGTGGCCGGAGTGGCTGCACTTCCATGTACAAACACCCTGTCATTACTTTTGATTTCTTTAACGGCTTCCTCAGGAGTGCAAAAATTAACGTTGGTGTTCATGATTGGATTAGTTTTTAAGTGGTTTGATTCCAGAGTTTTATCAAGATAGATTGTTATCTTTTCTTTCCCCAAAAAAAGAAAGACTTTGACTTAAAAAGTTTGATAAATGTCATTTTAATAGATGATGTTTTTCACGGAATATTTAAAGTAAACCAAATTATGTTTCGATTAAGTGTAAATAGCTACAAGAGTATAGTGATTTAATTTTGCTATATTCGCAGTTGAAAAAAAGTATTGATTCCACCTAAAGGTGTGAATAAGGAAAAGTTTTAGGTAGGGCTTTTCCGAAAAGTAAAACCAATCCATTTATGATTGCTGAAGTAAAAAAATATAAACCCAAAAATCACGTCCGAATTGTTACTGCAGCCTCCTTATTTGATGGGCATGATGCTGCGATTAATATTATGAGAAGAATCATCCAATCCATCGGTTGTGAGGTGATTCATTTGGGGCATAACAGGTCTGTCCAAGAAATTGTCGATTGTGCTATTCAAGAGGATGTCCAGGCTATAGCCATAACATCCTACCAAGGAGGGCATATAGAGTTTTTTAAATACATGTATGACCTTTTGAAAGAAAAAGGTGCAAGTCACATTAAAATTTTTGGTGGTGGAGGCGGCACTATTTTGCCAGAGGAAATTTCAGAACTCCATGAATATGGGATTAGCAGAATTTACTCGCCAGATGACGGTAGGGCGATGGGCTTGCAAGGAATGATCAATAATTTGGTCGAAAAGGCAGATTTTCCATTGGGTGAGGAACTCGGTGGGTATGTTAATCCCGATAAAGATTGCCCTCAAGGTTTGGCAAGATTGATTTCTGCTGCTGAAAATTTTCCGTCTGAAAATGAAAAATATTTAGAGCAAATTAGGAACCGAGCCTCAAAAATAAAGGTGCCAGTTTTAGGGATTACAGGAACTGGCGGAGCAGGCAAATCATCTTTGGTTGATGAATTGGCCAGAAGATTTTTGAGGGATTTTGAGGGGAAACACTTGGCTATTATTTCTGTAGACCCTTCAAAAAGGAAGACAGGAGGAGCTCTTTTGGGAGACAGAATCAGGATGAATGCGATCAATGATTCCAGGGTCTATATGCGTTCACTAGCTACACGTCAAGCCAATTTAGCCTTGTCAAAACATGTGAAGGATGCAGTGGACATAGCAAAAGTGGCCGGGTTTGATTTGGTGATTTTAGAAACGTCGGGCATTGGACAATCTGATACGGAAATTACGGAACATGCTGATCTCTCGCTTTACGTAATGACCCCAGAATATGGAGCTGCTACACAGCTTGAGAAGATAGATATGCTCGACTTTGCAGATGTGATTGCGCTAAATAAGTTTGATAAACGAGGCGCATTGGATGCGCTAAGGGATGTCAAAAAACAGTATGTCAGAAATAATGGATTGTGGGATGCCAAAGAAGATGAACTTCCTGTTTTTGGAACCATTGCTTCCCAGTTCAATGATCCTGGAATGAATCAGCTGTATGCTAAAATCATGGGAGCACTGACCGCTAAGACTTCAGGTGATTTTACTTTATCGGAAAATAAAGAGAACAGAGTATCAGAAAAAGTATTCATCATTCCTCCAGGTAGAACCCGATATTTATCTGAAATCGTTGAAAATAACAGGAATTACGACCAATGGGTCGTTTCACAGAGTGAAATAGCCCAGCAAGTTTATAGTATCAAAAAGTCTATAGCAGCTTTAGAAAGCTGTGAAGTGGTGGATAAAGAAGCTGTTGTAAAAGGTCTGGAAAAGGCCTTTGATGAAATCAGCCTTGGCTTGGATCCGAAAAATAAAAAGTGGCTGGAAATTTGGCCAGAAAAGGTGAAGCAATACCAACAAGATTTTTTCACTTTTAAGGTTCGCGACAAAGAACTAAAGATAAAAACATTTTCGGAGTCGCTGTCAGGAAGCCGTGTGCCCAAAGTGGCCCTTCCAAAGTACGAGGGGTGGGGAGATCTTTTGAAATGGGGACTTACTGAAAATGTACCGGGAGAATTTCCTTATACTGCTGGTGTGTTTCCTTTTAAAAGGGAGGGAGAAGACCCAACCAGAATGTTTGCAGGTGAAGGGGGACCGGAACGAACAAACAAGCGCTTTCATTACGTTTCCAAAGAGATGCCAGCCAAGCGGCTATCAACTGCTTTTGATTCAGTTACTTTATATGGTGAAGACCCTGGCTATCGGCCAGATATTTATGGTAAGATTGGTAATTCAGGGGTAAATATCTGCTGCCTGGATGATATGAAAAAGCTTTACTCAGGCTTTAACTTGGCAGATCCAATGACTTCCGTTTCGATGACCATTAATGGTCCTGCGGCTACGATGACTGCATTTTTTATGAATGCAGCCATAGACCAGCAGTGTGAACTTTATATTTCTGATAATGGGTTGGAAGAAGAGGTACATCAAAAAATAGAAGAGATTTATAGTGAAAAGGGTGTTGAGAGACCTGTCTATAATGCCAAGGTTCCAGAAGGACATAATGGTTTGGGTTTGATGCTTTTGGGGGTTACGGGAGATCAGGTGCTGCCTAAAGAGGTTTATGAAAAGATAAAGTTTGAAACCTTGACCAAAGTTAGAGGAACGGTTCAGGCAGATATTTTGAAAGAAGATCAAGCGCAAAATACCTGTATTTTCTCCACAGAATTTTCTCTCAGGCTGATGGGAGATGTACAACAGTATTTTATTGAAAATGGAATTAGGAATTTCTATTCCGTATCTATTTCCGGTTACCATATTGCTGAAGCAGGCGCTAACCCTATTACCCAGTTGGCTTTGACACTTTCCAATGGATTTACCTATGTGGAATATTATGTTTCCAGAGGGATGGATATCAATAAGTTTGCACCGAACTTATCCTTCTTTTTCTCTAATGGGATTGATCCGGAATATGCCGTTATTGGAAGAGTGGCCAGGAGAGTTTGGGCAAAAGCAATGAAGTTGAAATATGGAGCCAATGAACGTTCACAAATGTTGAAATACCATATTCAGACATCTGGAAGGTCTCTGCACTCTCAAGAGATTGACTTCAATGATATACGAACTACTCTTCAGGCACTTTATGCCATTTATGATAATTGTAACTCTTTGCATACTAATGCGTATGACGAGGCGATCACCACGCCAACAGAGTCTTCTGTAAGAAGGGCGATGGCCATTCAGTTGATCATTAATAAGGAGCTAGGTCTAGCCAAAAATGAAAACCCAACCCAAGGAGCTTTTATCATTGAAGAGCTGACTGATTTGGTAGAAGAAGCTGTATATGCAGAATTTGAGCGGATCACAGAACGTGGAGGTGTTTTAGGCGCAATGGAAACCATGTACCAAAGAGGAAAGATTCAAGAAGAGAGTCTACATTACGAAATGCTTAAACATACTGGGGAGTATCCGATTATTGGAGTGAATACATTCCTGTCTTCCGAGGGATCACCGACGGTAATTCCTGGGGAAGTAATCAGAGCCACTCAAGAAGAAAAAGAAGTCCAAATCAAGGAATTAGAAAACTTACATACAAAGTACAAGTCCTTATCTGAAGGTTTATTGAATGATTTGAAGGATGCAGCTGTTAAAAATAGCAACATGTTCAACCAGTTGATGGAAGCTTCTAAACATTGCTCTTTAGGGCAGGTTACTAAGGCACTTTATGAAGTGGGAGGGCAGTATAGAAGAAACATGTAAAGTAAATAAATGTGTTTTATTTACCTGTATTTGGTGTAAATGGAATTTACTTGATAAAATATATTATATTGTTTTAAAATATAGCGAAATGGCAAAGAGAAATGTGACTGTGAAAATGAAGGCTGATTATGAATACGAGGCCGTAAATCCACAAGGTAATAAGGTACAGATTGATATGTATGATCCAGAAAAAAAACAGCATCAATCACCAATGGATCTTGTTTTGTCGGCTGTAGCAAGCTGTGCTTCTGTGGACGCAGTATTAATGATGAAAAAGAAGAGAAGAACTGTAGAGGATTTTATTGTAGAGGCAGAAGGAGATAGGAATGATGGGGTTCCAGCCTTTTACAAATCAATTCACATGAAGTTCATCTTGGTGTCTCCGGATGCTACTGAAGAAGAGTTTGCCAAAGTGGTTAAATTATCCGTGGATAAGTATTGCTCTGTGTCTGCTTCTTTAAGTTCAGAAATCACTTTCAGTTCTGAAGTTAGAAGCGTATGAGGATTATCAAAGAATTTACCAAAAAAGACATTCGAATATCTATCTTCTCTTGGAACAACAAGTATTTATTGAAATATGAGCAAGGAATGATCGAGCAGACTTTTAAAGTCAACGAAATGGATATTTTAGAGGAGAGTGATTTGGATGTCTTTTTTTCTGATATTTTTTTGGAGGAGATTAATAAAAGATTTGATGAGATGCACCAATCGCTTAGAAATCAAGTTGAAAATATTTAAATTTACTTATAATTTAAATATTCATGGATGAAATATAGTTTTTTCATAGTTATTTGTGTTTTGTTGGCTTTTTCTTTCTCTTGTGAAGAGGAGCCGATGAGGATTAACCAAAGTGAATTTATAGAGCTCGATTCCATCGTTTCGGTTATGGAATCAGATTTAGCTCCTTTGGAGGATGAGATCGCAACATTAGCGTCTTACACTGAGAGTTTGTTTGATCATAAGGCCGAATTAGCTGAGAAGGCAAATAAGGACCTGTATAAGGTTTCTAAGGATGGGGTGATTTTCAGGGAAATGCCCCAGGAAGGGGAAAGCAGTGTTTTTGTATCTACCACCACACCTAACAGAGATGGTGTTTATCATCAAGTCTATTACACTGAAGCATTGGACTCCGCGTTTTCAAAAATTCAATCCGTTTCACCATTTGTTTCTCAAGTGTATCTTAATACCAGATTACAAATGTGTAGGATTTATCCAGCACTAGATGTCTTGAATGTGTTTGATTCTGATTTGGACCTTACTTCGTTCAACTTTTATTATATGGCTGACGAAGTGAGAAATCCAGAAAAAAAGAGTAGGTGGGTAGAAGATATTTATGTAGACCCAGCTGGAAGAGGGTGGATTCTTTCATTAATTCATCCCATTTATCATAATGAGGAATTAGAAGGTGTTATTGGTTTGGATATAACGGTTAACGATATCATTAATAGGTTTTTAAGCTATAAAGACAGGAAGTTTTTGCTGATTGATGGTTCGGGAAATATTGTAGCAGGTACATCTGCAGCTATAGAAGTATTGAACTTACCGCCCTTGAAAAACCATACCTATGTGCAAACCATTAACGCTGACAATTTTAGAAAAGAGGATTATAACCTGTTTAAATCCAAAAGCAAAGAGGTAAGGAAAATGGTAGCTAAATTCCTATTGGAAAAAGATAATAACTACATTATGAATGATAATTATTCTTCCAAACAGTACCAAGTTTTGTGTAGGCAGATGAATCTTCTAAATTGGTATGTTTTAGAAATTAAAGATTGAGAATAAAAGACATTTTATGAACAATACGGACAAATCACAGCGATTTCTTGTACTAGTTTGGATGTCCATAGCGTCTATTGTTCTTATTTTGTTTTTGGCTTATTTTTTCTACAATACACTTTCAAATAACTTGTTGGGCAACAGTAAACAGTTTTTAAACAAACAAGTTGAAATAGCGTCAAATGAAGTACAGAGGAGATTCAATTCTCTCCATGAAGACCTGACTTATTATACACAAAGTCTGGAAAGTTTTTCCAGTTTTGATACCGAGGAGAAGATTCAATTACATGAAGCTCGCACGAGAAGACTGCTGAATTCCTATAGAACTTTGGTGGACACCTTGTTTTTGGATGTGGCAAATATGAGACTGGCCTATTTGATCAGGGATAATAATTACTTCGAAAAAATTGAAATTCCAGCAAATCGGACTTTTAATGATCCAGGAAAATATGTCAAAGTAAGTTCTCATAAGGAACCCATCACTCTGATTGCTTCTGTTAATATAGAACAATTTCTTTCTGATTATGCCTCTAACCATTATCTGGGAGAAAGTGGATTTAAATTTTATTTTGTAAATGGAGAACCCCATTTCATCAAGGAGGGCGGTTCCTCAAAAGAGGCTGGCTTTTCAGATAAAACGCTAAAGGAAATCAATAATGAGATTTCTGGGGGATTACGTGGTATTTACATGGGGGGGGTAAAAGGCTCGGGAGAACATGAGTTCGAAACTGGTGCGATTATCGCCCAATATCCTTTTGATTTGTATCCATTGAATAGTGAGTTTGCTTTTGTATTTGCACAAGATAGAAGCGTAATTATCTCCAGACTTTATGGGACTTATCTCTATATCGTGGTGGGTTTGTTTTTACTTTTGATTTTAATTCTCTTTTTAATGATACGGCACTTTAGAAGTATCAATGAAAAGAATTATGAGCTGGAGAAAAAATCCGATGAGATCAACCTCTTATTCGATCAGCAAACCATGTTGCTTCAGGAAATCAATGGATATGTTTTCTATCATGACAAAAAAGGAAAAATATACAATGTAAGTGATAATTTAATCGAGGTATTAGGGTATTCAAAAGAAGAGTTTATTGAGAATAATAAGTCCTATGTTGTCCAAGAAGATTTGGAAACTTTGAGAAAGGAGGCTATCAAAGCCATACAGGAAAAACAAGATTACCTGACCTATGAGTTGAGCATTGTCAAGAAGGATGGGACCATAATTCGGACGAAAAGCTTCGAGAAAATGTTTTATGATGATGAGGGGAATTTCATGAGTAGTGTTGGGATTTGTACTGATATCAATGAAAAGTACTTGGCAGAACAAGAGCTTATAAAGAGCGAAAATCGGCTTAGAGCAGTTCTAAACAGCCTCCCTGATATTATTTTTATTTATAATAATGAAGGTATTTTTCTTGATTTCTATGTACAGAATAGGGATTTGTTAATAGAACCTCCTGAAGACTCTATTGGTAGGCATATTGTGGAAGTGGTTCCTGAATCCAAAAAGGAAATACTAAATGGAGCCTTTAATAGAGCACTTAAAACTGGTAAAACCCAAAAAGTGGAAGTGGTTCTTAATACAGGAAATGGAAAAAGGTTTCTCCAGGTGAGGTTCTTTAAGTTGGACGAAGAACGAATGATTTCCGTAGGAAGGGATGTGACTGAGCAAAGACTGTGGGAAAAAGGTTTGCAGGAAGCAAAAGAAGTAGCTGAAGTGGCCAATAAGGCTAAGTCAGAATTTTTGGCTAGTATGAGTCATGAAATCAGAACCCCAATGAACGGGCTCCTAGGAATGATTGGTTTATTGGAGAATACTTCGCTTGATGAAGATCAGGAGAGTTTTGTAAAGGTGATCAGAGATTCAGGTGAGTCACTATTGTCCATTATTAAAGATATTCTAGACTATTCTAAAATCGAAGAAGGAAAATTAGAACTAAATGTAAGCAGTTTCCAATTTAGAGAGGAGCTCAAAAGAGTGATCAGTATTTTTTCGGGTATGGTCACCGAAAAGAAAATTTCTTTAAATGTCAGCATATCTGATGAAATCCCAGTATGGATGGTATTGGATAAGGAAAAGTTGAGCCAAATTCTCTTTAACATAATTGGTAATGCCATTAAATTTACTCCAAAAGGAGGTACTGTTGATCTAAAGGTAACAGGAGAACCGATTTTGGATAAGAATTTTATGATATACTTTTTGGTAAAAGACACAGGGGTTGGGATTCCAAAGTCCAAAATCCCCCAATTGATCAATCCTTTCACCCAAGCAGATAGAGGTATTTTGGAAGAGAGAAGTGGGACTGGATTGGGCCTGGCTATTGCCAATAAGTTAATTGAATTAATGGGTGGGAGCTTACAGATTGAGAGTGAACTTGATGAGGGCTCTGAGTTTTCATTTACAATTTTTTCCAGAGTATCTGAAAGTGCAGAGCAAGACAATAGGGACTTTGAAAGGTATTCAAAAGGAGATTATGCACTTTCCCATATTTCAGATAAGTATCCACTCGAAATCTTGCTCGTAGAAGACAATGATATCAACCTAAAATTTATGAAGTTACTCATGAAACAATTAGGGTATGAGGTGGATACAGCGCATAACGGGATAGAAGCGGTAAAAGCAGTAAGGGCTAAAAAGTATGATATGATCTTTATGGATTATCAAATGCCTCTTATGAATGGCCTGGAAGCTTCTCAAAGTATTAGAACCATCAAGAATGGTGCTGATGTAAGGATCGTAGGGCTTTCTGCCAATGTGTTTAAGGAGGATATCGAAAAAGCTTTTCGTGCTGGTATGGATGATTACCTGACGAAACCAATTAAAATCAGGGATATAGTCAAGAAAATTAAAGAAAGCTTTGAGCTAAATATCTAAAAGGAAAGCCTGATGAATTTTCATCAGGCTTTCCTTTTTTTACAGTTTGGTATTGATATCAAATGCTTCCAAATATTCAGCAACTCTCTTGACAAACATTCCGCCAAGTGAACCATCCACTACCCTATGGTCATAACTGTGAGAAAGGAACATTTTATGCCTGATAGCAATTACATCTCCAGTTGGTGTCTCCACTACAGCCGGTTTTTTAGTGATGGCTCCTACAGCTAAAATGGCGACTTGAGGCTGCATGATAATAGGCGTTCCCATCACATTACCAAATGACCCAACATTAGAAATGGTATAAGTGCCACCTGATAGTTCGTCAGGAGATAATTTATTAGCCCTGGCTCTAGCGGCTAGGTCATTGACTTTTTTGGAGAGCCCAACAAGGTTCAGTTCATTGGCTTTTCTGATTACAGGTACAATTAGGTTTCCGCTTGGAAGCGCTACTGCCACCCCAATATTGATGTCCTTCTTCTTAATAATCTTATCTCCATCGACAGAGATATTGATCATCGGGAAATCCTGGATAGCTTTAGCCACTGCTTCAATGAAGAACGGAGTAAAGGTAATCGGCTCTCCTTCCTTTTGTTTATAGGCATCTTTGACTTTATTTCTCCATAACACAATATTGGTCACATCCGCTTCAACGAAAGAAGTTACGTGTGGAGAAATCCTCTTAGACTCTACCATACGTTCAGAAATCATTTTTCTCATTCGATCCATTTCGATGATTTCATCTCCAGCGCTAATGCTAGGGGAAGCTTTAGGGGAAGCTATGGTTGAAGCTGAAATAGGATTGGATCCTCTGGTTTTGAGGTAGCTTAGCATGTCGTTTTTGGTGACACGACCGTCTTTACCTGTTCCCGGTATGGTAGCTAATTCAGCTTTATTAATTTCTTCTTCTTTAGCTATACTAAGCACCAGGGGAGAATAAAACCTATCATCCGAAACTTTGGATGCTGACGTTTCTGCTACAAGTGCAGCTGTTTGTGCAGGGGCTGCAGCTATCAATTCTTCTTTTTGTATGTCTTTATCATTGTTTGAAACAGGGCTCTCTGACTTTTCTTCAGTTTCTCCTTCTATTTCAATTATTGCAATTGGGGCACCTACAGCGATTACATCACCTTCTTTTGCCAATATTTTCTTCAGCACACCCGCATGAGAAGAAGGAACCTCTGTATCCACTTTATCAGTTGCTACCTCAAGTACAGATTCATCTTGTTCAATGGCCTCTCCTTCACTTTTTAACCAGGTCAGGATAGTGCCTTCTATAATACTTTCACCCATTTTGGGCATTACCATTTCTACAGTTGCCATATAATATTTACTTAATTGGGTTTATCTCCTGCTTTTAAAATTATATTTTAATTTTATGCTTTCAAAATGCTATTAACGGAATTTGTTAAAAGTTTTCATTTGTTAGCTGTTTTCGTAATAAGCTGAGAACGGCTATAGCTGAATACTGGATGTTTAAAGTCCTGTCATGAGCCAATTGCAGTTTTTTGGTTTTTACTCCTTTTTCAGATGCGCAGGCAATCCATACTGTTCCTATCGGTTTTTCTGGGGAGCCACCTCCCGGCCCTGCAATTCCACTGCTTGCCAAGCCAAAATCTGATTTGAACTTTTTCCTAACCATTTGAGCCATCTCTATCACCGTCTCTTCGCTTACGGCTCCATGGTCTTTTAAGGTAAGAGTATTGACACCAAGCAGGTTTGATTTGAACTGGTTGTGATAGGGGATTATCGCGCCATTGAAATAATTGCTGCTGCCAGGAACACTGGTGATAAGATGGGAAATATAACCACCAGTACAGCTTTCTGCAAATGACACGGTTTTGTTCTGATGTATCAATATTTTTCCCACAGCTTCTTCCAGTGTCTCTTGATCAAAACCGTAAATATAGGTTTTGATCAAAGGAGTAACTTTTTCAATTTCTACTAAGACATCCCTTTCTAGTTGATCATAGTCATCCCCAAAAGCAGTCAGCCTAAGCTTCACTTGACCCAATGATGGTAAATAAGCCAATTTGATATGACTAGGAAGAGCATCTTCCCAATCGATAATCATATCTGCTAGCCAGCTTTCGCCTATCCCTACTGTTTTGATCACTTTATGATAGATCACTGGAAGTGGAAATATTTCTTTTATTTTGGGCAAAACAAACACCTCCATTAAGTGTTTCATTTCGTGAGGAACTCCAGGCATAGACATCCATACCGCACCATTTTCTTCAAACCACATTCCCGGGGCTGTACCCATGGCGTTTTTAACGTAAGTACACTTTGTAGGAAGGTGGCCTTGGAGCTTATTGAGGGGAGTCAGTTCACGGCCTCTTTTTTCAAAGAAGAGTTTAACGTCATCTATGGCTTCTTGAACTGGTTCAATGCTACAGTTGAAATACTTTGCCATAAGTGGCTTGGTGAGGTCATCTTTGGTTGGACCTAATCCACCAGTGATAAGAATGATGTTTGCACGCTTTTCAGCACTTGAAAAGGCATGTAAGATGTCCTTTTCGTTATCTCCGACGGTTGTTTTTCTCACCACTCTGACACCTATTTGATCAAGCTGTTGGCTAATCCAATGGCTGTTTGTGTCTTGAATTTGGCCATAAAGCAATTCATCCCCAATGGCTATAATTTCAGCTGTTACTTCTTGCATAGAGTTCTTGAATTATTGGATTCTGCGATAAACAGTAAAAGTGAAATCAAATTCGTTTTTCTCATCCTTGATATGTGGTTCTTCGGAAGTTTTTTTCCAGTTTTCTGGCTTTATTTCAGGAAAGTAGGCATCTCCATCCGGTTCACAGTCTACTTCCGTGATCAATAGTTCGTCTACATAGGGTAGTGCTAGCTTATAGATTTCTGCTCCTCCGATTACATATGCCTTTTCTTGATTATGGCTTTTAGTGAGTTTCAAAGCCTCTTCTATATTGTGAACCACATAATGTCCCTCAGGGATTTTATAATCTTTGTTTCTGGTTATCACCACCGAGGTTCGGTTGGGAAGTGGTTTCCCCATGGATTCATAGGTTTTCCTACCCATGATGATATAATGGCCACTGGTCTTTTTTTTGAAATATTGGAGGTCGGCTGAAAGGCGCCAAATCAATTGATTATCCTTTCCAATGATGTTGTTTTTAGCTTTAGCTACAATGATAGAAACTGTCAAAACCTAGGATTTTTTGAATTGCACAAGATACCAAGGTTTTTCCATCCTTTAAAAAATGGTTGTTAAAAAGTTTGGGCAAATATGGATTCAAAAAGAAGAGGCTAGTTTTGCCCCTCCATGGCATTTGTATAATCTGACATATTGAAATCAAAATTTTCAGTGGTATTGATTTCCAAAATCTTCATCCTTGAAATTCCATCATCTTCTTTTGAGCGATAAGTCATTTCCAATACGTTACCATCTGGAAGCTTGCTGTAATAAGCTTGGTACTTGGTTTGCATTTTCTTGGAAAACATAAAATTGTTTTTGGACCAATAAGATGCATATCCTTGGATAGGTTCCTTGCTCACCCAAAACGATGAAGTAAATTCTTCGTTTTCGGCATGGTACTCCTCACATTCATAGCCAAGAATCGTTTTGGTGTTGCCTGTCTTTTCAAAAGTCAGCTTGGTTTCTTCTACCTCCTCTATCTTTTCATCTGCAGCAGTTCCCATCATATTTGACCAATCCATACCATAGGCTATTCTGGATTTTTCACCTTTTTTACTTTCCATCAATAAGATGGTAGCACTGTTTTTATTGTCAAAAATCATAATGGTGCTTTCCACATCTTTTTCTTCTGGGTCCATCTGCATGGCCCAAACTTCGTTTTCATTGCCCAAAAAAGACTTGAAGGAGACTGGATCCATTTCTTTGCCTTTTTCATCAGTGCCGGAAATTTCCATTTCTGTAAATCCAGTAAAATGATAGCTGTCTTCAGTATCTACGTTCATGTTGATACTGCCCATCATCTTGCCGTAATCATAATTTCCTCCCTCGTAGTCAGTGGGAGGCCCGAAAATTTGTTCTAAATATTTGTCCGTTTGTTTTTGAGCAGCATTCTCTACTTCTTTGCTTACTCTTCTGTCCACAGCGTTACCTACTCCTTCTTGGGCGGCTTTTTTTAGCTTTTTGATAAATTGGGCTTCGGCAAGTGCTGGAAAAAGAAAAACTGCCAGTAAAATCGATAAAAATGATTTGTGAAATTTCATGGTTAAGATGCATTTATGTTAATATAAATATAATAATTTTACAGGTAAAAGGCTAGCGTCGAGAGGGAATAGGCAGTGTTTGAAATATTACATGATACTTGGGAATGAGTATCTGGTAGGGGATCAAAAAAGTCCGGCTACTATAAGCAACCGGACAGGAGAGGTTTTGCAGTTAACTGGGCTTAAAGCTTGTTGCCTCTTAGGAACTCATCAATATTCATTCTCTTTTTACCTTGCAGTTGGAGTTCCTTTATAGAAAGTGCTCCTTTGCCAGTTTGAATATGTAGATAAGTTTTATTATCAGTTTCAAACTCACCTGGGACTTTGTCAGGCAGGGATTCTATAAGTGAGCTTTCATAGATTTTACAAATTTTTTCATTCAATGTAGTCCATGCTGCAGGATACGGAGAAAGACCTCTGACCAAGTTATGGACATCTATAGCACTCTTCTCCCAATTGATTTCGCAGGTTTCCTTGAAGATTTTTGGAGCATGATGGTGAGCTAAGCTTTCATCTTGGATAGCCGTAGTGACTTTACCCTTTGCTACTTCTTCAATGGTCTTGAGTACCAATTTTGAGCCTCTTTTCATGAGTTTTTCATAAAGGCTACCAATATTGTCCTCCGAGAGAATGGGTTCTTTTTCTTGGAAAATAATGCTTCCAGTGTCAATTTCATGCTTCAAGAAAAACGTCGTAACACCGGTTTCTTTTTCACCATTGATAATGGCCCAATTGATGGGAGCAGCTCCTCGGTAATTGGGTAGTAAGGAAGCATGAAGGTTAAAAGTGCCTTTTGGAGGCATGTTCCAAACAACCTCAGGAAGCATTCGGAAAGCGACCACCACTTGAATATCTGCTTGGTAGCTCTTCAACTCTTCAATAAAATCCGGAGCCTTAAGGTTGGTAGGCTGTAGAACAGGAATATCGTGTTTTTCTGCTGCTACTTTCACTGCAGAAGGAATCAGCTTTTGACCTCTGCCCTTAGGCTTATCAGGAGCAGTAATGACGGCGACTACATTCCAGCCATTTTCTACTAGTATTTCTAAAGAAGGTACCGCGAATTCCGGGGTGCCCATGTAAATGATACGAAGATCCTTATTCATCTTATAATTCTTGGTTACTTTATCGATAAAGCAGGTATTTTTCTCTTTTGCTTTTATAGGCATCAAGTCCTGCTTGCCATCCGGCCTTTATTTCTGCTTCGGTTTTATCTGCCAGAATATCTTTCTTTAATTGATCCGAACCTGCGAGTTTATTGAAGAAGCTGTTGAAAAATTTCTCTTTAAGTCCTGATTTTTGGTACATCTCCAATAGATATTTTAGGGTAAATTGATGGTCCAGCTCGCTTTCTCTAAGATCGGTTCCAAAACATAATTTCCCTTCATGTGGAGGGTGTTTACTCATGCCTTGAATACTTTCAGGAGTAAAGGTAAATTTGCCAAACTTAGGGTCTGGTGCTCCGAATACCTGAAAAGGGTAATATGTGCCTCGACCAACACTGATATCGGTACCTTCAAAAAAACACAAGGAAGGGTAGAGCCTAATGGAAACATCATTGGGTAAGTTAGGAGAAGGTTTTATAGGAAGGGAATAGTGCATACTATGGTCCCAATTGGCTACTGGGATGACAGTAATGTCTGCTTTTATACCATTTTTTAACCATCCCTCTCCGTTGATCATCTGGGCAAGCTCACCCATGGTAAGCCCGTGGACTACAGGAATGGGGTGCATGCCCACAAAGCTTTTATAGGCCTTATCCAAGATAGGGCCATCAATATAATCGCCATTAGGGTTGGGACGATCCATGATGATCATGGGCTTATTCTGTTCTGCACATGCCTCCATGACATAATGCATGGTGCTGATATAGGTGTAAAACCGAACTCCCACATCCTGGAAGTCAAATACAACTACATCAATATCCATCAAGGCTTCTTCAGACGGTTTTTTGTTGGCACCATACAATGAGACCAAGGGAATTCCAGTGTCCTTGTCTGTGTCATTTGCGATCACCTCCCCAGCATCAGCGTCTCCTCTAAAACCATGTTCTGGAACAAATATTTTTTGTACAGTAATGCCTTCAGAAAGTAGAAAATCAACTAAATGCTGATTGTTGCTTTGGGTAAGGATACTGGTTTGATTGGCGACTAATCCCACCTTTTTGCCTTTGAGCAAAGGAAGGTATTTTTCAGGCTGGTCTGCAGCAGGTAAAATAGGGTCTTCAGCGCTTTTGTTTATTCTATTGTTATTTTCCTTATCTCCTTTAGAGGAGTTTTTACAATAAGCCAATGTACTTAGTGAAAATGTAAATAGAAGTATTAATTTTAACAGCTTCATATTAATTTGCATTTGAATCTTAACAAAATAAAACACTTCATTGAACCTTTCCTACTTCATTGCTAAAAGAATTAGTTTTAAAAGAACAGGTGGATTTACAGGAACCATACATCGCATTGCAGTAGCGAGTATTGCTATTGGCCTTTCCATACTCATACTCTCGTTTTTGATATTGGGAGGTTTCCAAGAAGTTGTTTCCAGCAAGGTGTTTTCCTTTACAGGTCACTATCAGGTTCATAAGTTTACCTCCAGCAATGCTTACGAAGACCTTCCTTCTAGCAAAAACAGTAACTTTTATAAAAAATATCATGAATACGGCTTTATTGGTCATGTACAGGAATATGCCTATAAGCCGGGGTTGCTCAAGGGAGATGAAGAGGTCCAAGGTGTGTTATTAAAAGGGATTGGTAAGGATTTTGATCAAGAAGTTTTTTCACAATCATTGAAATCAGGAAGGTTTATTCAGTTTGCTGAAGATGGAAGTGCGTCCAATGAGATATTACTAAGTAGCAAAATAGCCGATAAGCTAAGGTTAAAGGTCGGAGAAAAGATCATCATGTATTTCGTTCAGGACCCGCCCCGTTATCGCCGCTTTGATATTGTAGGGATTTATGAGACCTATCTAGAGGATTTTGATGATAAAGTCATTCTTGGAGATATTCAGACCATTAGAAACCTCAATGGGTGGGAAAATGATATGGTAGGTGGATTTGAGGTTTTTCTAAAGAATCCAAATCAGATTGATGAGATGGAAGATGAACTTTATGGCAGGATAGATTACGACCTCAAAATAGATAAAGTAACCGATAAATACATTCAGATTTTTGACTGGCTTAAATTGCTCAATAATAATGTGTATGTGTTTTTGGGATTGATCCTTTTCGTTGCCGCTTTTAATATGGTGGCGATTTTATTTATTCTGATTATGGAACGGACGCAAATGATTGGGATGCTCAAGGCTATGGGGAGTACTAATCGACAGATCAGAAGAATCTTCGTTTGGAATGGTATTCGGATTATTGGAAGGGGTTTGTTGATAGGAAATCTAATTGGCTTGGGTATTTGCGCACTTCAGGATTGGACAAAAGTCATAGGTTTGGACCCGACTAACTATTACATGAGTTATGTTCCGATCCAATGGAACTGGCCCATCATTATTTCTCTTAATGTTTTGGTTCTACTGGTAACTACTTTGGTACTTTTTATACCTGCCATGGTTATCAGTAATGTTCAGCCCATTAAGGCTATTCGGTTTGATTAGTGGCTTTTTTATATGGCTTAAATAAGCTCTTTAGTTTCATATAAATGACACCCATTACAGCTTCTCGGAAAATATGAGTAGACATTTTTGAAGTACCTTTCGTCCTGTCAGTAAAAATTATAGGAATTTCTACGATTTTATATCCTAGCTTCCAGGTAGTGAACTTCATTTCGATCTGAAAGGCATAGCCGACAAATTTGATTTTGTTGAGCTTGATACCTTCCAAAACACTTCTGTGATAACATTTGAAACCGGCTGTGGAGTCCTTGATGGGTAAGCCAGTGATGAACTGCACATAAACACTGGCAAAGTAGGACATCAATACCCTGCCCATGGGCCAGTTGACCACATTCACCCCTTTGATATAGCGTGAGCCAATGGCCATTTGGTAGCCATCTATGGCGCAGGCTTCATAAAGTCTGATCAGGTCTTTGGGGTTGTGGGAAAAGTCAGCATCCATCTCAAAGATATAGTCGTAGCCATTTTTTAAGGCGAATTTAAAGCCTTCAATATAAGCCGTTCCCAAGCCTAATTTTCCTTTTCTTTCCAATAGGTGTACCCTTTGAGGATAAGAACCCTGGGCGCTTTTGACCAACTTGGCAGTCCCATCTGGAGAATTGTCATCAATGATCAAAACTTCGAAAAGACCTGATAACTGCATGACAGCCTGGATGATATCCTGGATGTTCTCCTTTTCGTTGTAGGTCGGGATGATAACTAATTTCTTGTGGCTCATAATTTAAGTCCCAAAAATAGGACTTAAAGCGGTTTATTATAAAGTTAATGTGAAAAAATGTATTTAGGTTGACCAAAATACAAAAGTGAAATTGCTCAATAATTACACTTTGTTTTAAGTATAAGTAAGAGGTTAATGTCTTTAGAATTTAGACTCACATGCACTTGTCAAGGTTTTCTTTGGCGAATTCACTCCCGTGCTTTGCGGCCAATCTCAGGTCTCGGCAGGATTGACTGGGATTGGTGTCCATTAGACAGATAGCTCTTCGGGCAAGTGCATTATAATGATTGGGTTGGCTTTTTAATACCCTGTCAAAGTCCTCTGTCGCCCAATCTACCATCCCCATCCGCATATAGGCCAGCCCTCTATTGTAATAGGCCGTCAAATTGTCCCCAGAGTACATGATATACATATTAAATTGTGAGGCAGCCGTCCAGGCATCGCCAAGGTGGGCTTGAACTATTCCTCTATAAAAATAAATGGAGGCATTTTTTGGGTCGAGTTTTTTTGCCTCATAAAGGAAGTCTTCGGCTGATTTGAAATTCTCGTTTTTGATCATTGATCGGCCAAGCATAATCAATAGCTCTACATTTTTTGGGTCTTCTTTTGCAGCTAACAAGAAGTGCTTCTCTGCCTGCTGATATTCTTCTAATTCCCAATAAACTTTTCCCATTCCTGCCAAAGCCTGAGGGTCATTTGGAGCTAATTGCGTGATTCGTTTATAATCTGTCAGTGCCTCATTATACTTTTCCATGGCTTCATAGCTCATGGCTCTAAGTTGAAGGGCTTCCAGGTTTGACATTTTCATAAATAATACCCAGTTCAACTCAGAAATGGCATCCCCAAATTGTTGGTTCTTAAAATACTGGTTGGCTTTATCGAAACTTCCGCCACAGGAAGAAAAAAGCACAATGATCGCGATGGCAAATAACTGTTTCATATAAAAGTGTTTAGTTATAAAACTAATTAAATAGTTTTTAAAAATCAATGCTTTGATCAAATTATTGGATGTGCCTATTGTTTTTTTTTAAGGCAGGTAATCCAATAGATAGGTCAGGATCGTATGTTTTTGAAACAGACTTTAAACGAAAAGAACCATGATCAAGAAAATTATAATAGGAGTGGCATCGATAGTACTACTACTGGTAGCTACACTGGCGATTCATATTTATATGGTTACCAGTGAACGTCCTCAAGGTCCCAACTGGGCAATGAGTCAAATAGATTTTAATGAAGACATCGACTCCCTAAAATCTGAAAATATCAAGATTGATCTTTTAAAAAAAGAAGGTATGAGAGATGCGAGGATCAATCTAAGCGCTGATTATATGATTGTTTTATACGATAGGGTGAAGCACAATCCCCATGATTTGGTGAAAATGGTGAATAATGAATATGCGCTTCAATCTTCTCTTTTTCAGCCAAGCGAGGAGCAATTGGCTGCCAGTTGCCCTGCAATTAATAAAAGCTCTCTTACATACAAACTGGGGAGTTATTTCGAGAAAATATTTACTAACTGATAATTTTTACATAAACCTTAGAAATGATGAGAAAACTAAATCAATTGATGGCTTACCTGCTGCTTGGATCAGTGATGGTCTTCAGTTCTTGTGGAGATGACTATGAAGATTATGAGCCACCTGTAATGGACGACTCCTTTTATGCCACAAAGTTAGGAGGAGAAACAATGGTAGCTGACCCAAACAATCAGGGCCAAATGATCGAGCAAGGATATTTAAACCTTAGAACTGTGGTGGAAGGAACGGTATTGACCATCGCATCTGATGACAAATATGCCGAATTAAGACCTTATTTCAATGTATTGCTCGCCGAAGTTGGAGCAAATGACTTGTCTGGTTTTACAGCATTGGTTAAAGATTTTACAGAGTTATTGGCTCAGTCTACCGGAGCACAGAATTTCACCTATTCGGGCATGAGCATGGCAGATGCACACGACCCAACTAAAAATGATCGCATGAATGGGATGATCGATAATGACGATTTTGACCTATTCGTACAAGCGGTAGTACAATCTGCAACAGAAGCGGGATTTGGTAGTAATGATATTTTGGGGCCAGTAGGAGAATTGTTAGAAGGCACCAGAGATGCTATTGTTCAGCGAGAAGATGGTACCATGATAGACCTTTATACCCGATTGGGAGGGACAGTGATGGTGGATGATGGCAATGGCAATATGGTGGAAGCTGGCTATTTACCTTTACAAGCTGTAGTAACTGAAACAGTTCTTTTGGTAGCCAGTGATCCTGAATTTGCTGATCTTAAACCTTATTTCCCAGTGCTTTTGGCAGAAGTAGGAGCGAATGATTTATCTGGATTTAACACCTTAGTAGGAAACTTTAGTGATTTACTTGCTCAGTCAATTGGTTCCACGAACATTACTTACAGCGGAATGAATATGGCTGATGCCCATAATCCAGATGTAAATTCCAGAATGACCGGAAAAGTCACTTCGGAAGACTATGACTTGTTTATCCAAGCAGTAGTAAAAGCTGCTACCAACAAAGGAGTCCCTGAATCAATTATTGGAGAATTCGGAGCACTCTTGACGAGTGAAGGACTCAAAGGAGCAATTGTTCAAGGGTAATTGTTGTTAAACCAGATTATAAAACAGAAAGGCTTTCCAAATAGGAAAGCCTTTCTGTTTTATAATAAGGATGTTTTTATAAGACTCCTTTGGTACTTGGTAGTTGATTGAGTGCCGCAATATCCCTCTTTACAGCCATCTTGATTGCCCTTGCCAAGCCTTTGAAAATAGCTTCTATTTTATGGTGTTCATTGTTGCCTTCTGCCTTAATATTCAAGTTGCACTTGGAAGTGTCGCTAAAAGATTTGAAGAAATGATAGAACATTTCTGTAGGCATGTCACCGATTTTTTCACGGTTAAATTCAGCTTCCCACATCATCCATGGCCTACCTCCAAAATCAATGGCCACTTGCGCCAATACATCGTCCATCGGTAAAAGGAAGCCATATCGGTAGATGCCTTTTTTGTCCCCTAATGCCTTAAGGTAGGCTTCTCCAAGGGCCAAAGCAGTATCCTCAATAGTGTGGTGCTCATCAATATGCAAGTCACCTTTCACCTTAATGGTTAAGTCTGTTCCACCATGTTTGCCCAACTGCTCCAGCATATGGTCAAAGAATGGCAAGCCCGTGTCAATGTCACATTTACCGGAACCATCTAAATTCACCTCGATGCTGATTTGGGTTTCAGAAGTGCTGCGTTCTACTGATGCTTTACGTGCTGGAAGCCTTAAGAATTCATAAATTTCATCCCAAGAAGTAGTTGAAAGAGCCGCTCCTTCTGCGACTTCTTCTCCGATGAAGATAGCTTTGGAACCTAGGTTTTTGGCCAATTGTATATCCGTTTTTCTATCACCGATTACAAAGGAATTGGCCAAGTCATAAGCCCCTTCCATGTAGGTTGTTAGTAGCCCGGTCCTTGGCTTTCTTGTTGGGGCATTTTCATGCTCAAAAGTTTTATCAATATGGATGGCAGAAAAGATTACGCCTTCCTGCTCCAGTGTTTTGAGCATTTTAAACTGTGCAGGCCAGAAGGTATCTTCAGGAAAAGAGTCAGTGCCTAGCCCATCTTGGTTGGTGACCATGACCAGCTCATAATCTGTTTCTTCTGCAATTTTTCTCAGGTTTGAGATAGCTTTTGGGTAGAATTCCAGTTTTTCCAGGCTGTCTACTTGAAAATCAACTGGTGGCTCTTTGATGATGGTGCCATCTCTATCTATAAAGAGTACTTTTTTCATTGTTTTTATGGTTGTAATGACCTTTGGCCAATGGAATATTTGTGTTTAAGCAATGGTGAGATCAACAGGGCAATGTACAAGCGCTTGAATCAATCGGTCATTTTCTTCTCTTGTACCGACAGATATTCTCAAACATTCTTCACACAGTGTCACTTTGGACCTGTCCCTCACAATGATTTGGTTTTCGATCAGGTAGTCATAAGTTCTTTTGGCCGCTGGAACTTCTACTAGTAAGAAGTTAGCATGAGTTGGGTGGATTTTCTTGATCAGATCCATCTTTTCAAACGCTTCCTGCAAGTAGACTCTTTCAGCCATGATTTCATCTACCATTTTGGTCATTCTGCTGGTATCGCTTATGGCTGCCAAAACAGTTTCTTGGGTAAGACCGCTGATATTGTAAGGTGGTTTGATCTTATTGAGAATCTTGATAATCTCAATCGAAGCAAATGCCATCCCAAGCCTTAAGGAAGCCAGTCCCCATGCTTTGGAGAAAGTTTGCATGACCAAAAGATTAGAATAATTGGACAGTTCGGTTGTGAAACTTGGCTCATCACTGAAGTCAATGTACGCCTCATCCACGACGATCAGTCCATCGAAACCTTCTATTACCTTTATAATATCCTGCCTATTGACTTTATTTCCACTTGGATTATTTGGAGAGCAGATGAAAATGATTTTGGTATTTTCATCAACTTCATCAAGAATAGCATCAGGCTTAAGTTGAAAATCTGAAGTCAAATTGACTCGCTTAGTAGCGATATCATTTACATCCGCACTGACTTCATACATGCCGTAGGTCGGAGGCAAAATGATAATGTTGTCTTTGCCCGGTCTACAAAATGCCCTCATCAATAAATCTATGGCTTCATCGCTGCCATTTCCCAAGAAAATCTGATCAGATGAAACGCCTTTGATTTCACTGATTTTACTTTTTAATGCCTGCTGATAAGGGTCTGGATACCTGTTATGGTCATCCTTGGTAATTGACCCAAATGGGTTTTCATTGGCATCTAGGAATACGCCTTCTTTTCCAGAATATTCATCCCTGGCAGAAGAATAAGGCTTCAGTTGCAAAATGTGAGGCCTCAAAAGTTTATTTAAATCAAAAGCCATTTTATTGATTGTCTTCTAGGTATTTTAAGCGAATAGAAACTGCGTTTTTATGCGCATCTAGCATTTCATTTCCTGCCAGCACTTCTATAGTGGGACCCAGGTTTTGGATGCCGGTTTTGGTGATTTTTTGATAGGTTATTTTCTTCACAAAGCTATCCAAAGATACGCCACTGTAGTTTTTGGCGAAACCATAAGTAGGTAAAGTATGGTTGGTTCCCGAAGCATAATCACCTGCTGATTCAGGGGTAAAGTTTCCGATAAACACTGACCCGGCATTGATGATTTGAGCCACCACCTCTTCATCATTTTCCACATTGATGATCAAGTGCTCAGGAGCATATTCGTTGATTAGAGAAATGGCTTTGTCCTGATTGCCCATAACCACAGCAATGCTATTTTCCAAAGCTTTTTTGGCTATGGCCTTTCTGGGAAGCTTTTCAAGTTGATTTTCTACTTCTTTCAATGTCTTTTCAGCAACCTTGCTAGAACTTGCCACAAGAATCACTTGACTGTCAATGCCATGCTCAGCTTGGGATAATAGATCCGACGCAACGAAAGCAGGAATAGCCGTTTCATCTGCATAAACCAATACTTCTGATGGGCCTGCAGGCATGTCTATGGCGATACCTTTTTTAGTGGCCAATTGTTTGGCAGCAGTAACATATTGGTTACCTGGCCCGAAAATTTTGGCCACTTGTGGAACGCTTTCTGTGCCATACGTCATGGCAGCAATAGCTTGTGCACCACCAACTTTGACTATCTTATCAATACCAATTAAGTCAGCTGTGTAAAGTATGGCTGGATGGATTTTACCTTCTTTGTTAGGAGGTGTGCAAAGTACAATTTCTTCACAGCCAGCTAAATTGGCAGGTACACCAAGCATAAGGACGGTCGAAAATAGGGGGGCTGTTCCTCCAGGGATATATAACCCGACTTTTTGGATGGGCACACTTCTTCGCATGCAAGTAACTCCTTCCATGACTTCCATGGTTAGGTCAGGTGTGGCTTGGGCCTTATGGAATTTCTCGATATTATCTTTGGCCAATAAGATTGCATCCTTAAGTTTTTGATCTACTTGTTCGTATGACTCATTGACTTCTTCTCGGCTAACAAGAAGTTCTTTTATTTCTACATGATCATATTCCAATGCGAATTTTTTCAAAGCTTTGTCTCCTTGACGATTAACTTTACGCATAATCGGCTTGACAATCTTTTGAATTTCCTTCATTTTCTGAACCGGTCTGGCCAGTTCTTTTTTCCATTCGCTTTTGCTTGGGTTAGTTATGACTCTCATCAGTGTTTGTTTTGAGAATGATTCAAATTAAAGCACCATCTTTTCGATAGGAACGACCAATATACCTTCTGCACCCGCAGACCTTAGTTCTTCAATGTTCTCCCAAAAAAGATCCTCGCTTAAGACTGAATGAACAGAAGACCAGCCTTCTTCAGCTAATGGCAGTATAGTGGGGCTTCTCATGCCGGGAATGAGGGAAATGATTTTATCCAAGGATTCATTCGGGGCATTAAGCAAAACATATTTGTTGCTTTTCCCTGTTTGTACGGCATTGATGCGGAAAAGAAGCTTTTCCACGATGGCCATCTTTTCATCATTTAACCCCTTGTGGCTGATCAAGACGGCCTCAGATTTGAAAATTTCTTCTACTTCTTTTAACCCATTCATCATTAGGGTAGAGCCTGAGCTGACAATATCGCAAATGCCTTCCGCGAGTCCAATGCTTGGAGCTATTTCCACTGACCCACTGATTTCGTGGATTTCAGCGTTGACTTTGTTCTTTTTTAAGTAGTCACCTAGGATTTTTGTATAGGAAGTCGCAATGTTTTTACCTTCAAAATAAGAAAGTCCTGGGTAATCCTGGCTTTTGGGAATGGCCAATGATAAGCGGCATTTCGAAAAACCAAGCTTTTTTAGAACATCAACACTTTTGTCCTTCTCTACCAGTTCATTTTCACCAACAATACCTAGGTCTGCCACTCCATCCGCTACATAGCCTGGGATATCATCGTCTCTGAGGTACAAAAATTCAATGGGGAAATTGGTGGAGGTGGATTTTAACTTTCCAGTACCATTATAGAATTTAATGCCACATTCTTTGATGAGGCGCAATGAGTCTTCACTTAATCGGCCGCTTTTCTGGACGGCTATACGAATAATGTTTTCCATGAAATAAAGATACAAATATGAACAGTTCTTTTAGAAATTCTTTGAATCAATCGGGCTGTACAAATAATTATCGCGCAGCCTCTGGGGCGATATGTAAATAGTATTCCTCCTTAAGAGGAATGATGGAAATGATGAACAGTCACAGTATGTTTTACTGCAAAAAGTAAATGGGAAAGGATATATTTTTGATTGCTGCTCATGATATGGTCACAAAATTAAGCAGCTATCGTTATTATCCAAAAAATCGAAATGATTTTTGATTAAAATTAATAATTCCTTAAAGAAATGTTTGTGTAATCATGGAATTGTAAAGTTGGCGTTCTTCTTCATTTTGAAGGGACTTTATATTGACTACAGCTTTTTTGATGATTTTCTGAATCATGGCATCCATGATCTTATCATAATCAACGTCAACGTTGGGCTGTCCTTGTTTCTGAAACCTGTCGATTTCTTCCATTTTAATAGAATGGAGAGCTGTTTTCATGGACCTGATGACCTCAAGGTTTTTGTTGTCCTGTTTCCAATGAAAGAATTCATCCATATGTTGAAGCAAGATACTTTCAACATCTGAAATACAGGCCAACTTTTGTTCAATGGTTTGCTGGGTTACCTGACCAATGTCGTCCATGTCAAACAGGGTTATGCCTGGTAAATCAGTAACTATAGGACTAATGCTTCTAGGCATGGATATATCTACCAAAACTTTAAAAGTGTGGATTGGAGAGGAGAAGTGACCAGCTGAAATCAAAGGATTTTGAACACTTGGCGTTGAAATAATGATGTCATAGCTTTCTATTAAGCTATCCAACTGCTCAAGTGATCGATAAGTTATTTGGGTTTTGTTCTTTCTGTTGAAAAGGGAAATTTTGTTTTCTGTTCTGTTGAAAACAGTGAGTTGTTGATTGCCTCTGGAAAGTAAGTGCCTGGTGACATTTTGTCCCATATCTCCAAAACCTATAATAGCAATTTTTGGGTCCTTAAGCATTTTTTGGTATTCAGAGATCATATCAACAGCCGCATAAGGTGCAGAACTGATTCCTGATCTAAAGCCTGTTTGGGAAGCTATTTTTTTATTGGCACTAAAAACCACATGCATCAACCTATGGATATAAGTTCCGGCTGTTTTCTGTTTTTGTGCAAACTGATAGGCCGTTTTGATTTGTGAAATGATCTGTGCATCTCCCAAAATTTGCGATTCTAACCCTGAAGAAACCCTGAAAAAGTAATTTAGAACCTCCTGTTCATCTGTAAGGTGTCTGAAGGAATTTATTGCCAATTCCAATTCTTGGTGCTTGATTTTACAGATCAATTCTAAGATTTGTTGTTTCTGGTCATTTTCTGCTACATAAAGTATCTCTGTTCGATTACAAGTTGAGAGAACGAGCGATTCCTCTGTGGGGGAGAGGGATTTTATTAAATGGAGCACTTCTAATACTTCTTCAGTATTAAGCGCAAAATGCTCTCTTTTACCAATTTCAGTGGTTTTATGGGTTAAGCTTAAAAGTCTGAATTGAATCATAATGCCTCTTTCATTGAATACGCTGATAATATAGCTTAAGTCAATTTTTTTGGTTGTTTGATATTATTTACGGAGGCGTCAGAAGCTTTGGATTATCTGAAAATTTATTAGGCCTTATTTAAAATCATTACAAATAAAAAACATAGGAATAAAGAAAAAAATCTAAAAGCCTAAATCCAGATTGAGTTTTTACTTCGTAAATATTTCTGAATGTGAGATAGTTTGAGTGGCTCAAAAGTTAATGCAATCCATGGATTGTAGTGAAATTAGTTTGTGGTTCAATTTTTTAATTTAAAAAGGAGCGGTTTTTTAAACCACTCCTTTTTCATTTCAACCTCCTGATTTCTTGGCTTTATAATTTTGTTGTTGTAAGATTTCCAGAACTTTGTCCCGATGGTCGCCTTGGATTAGGATTTCCCCGTCTTTGGCACTTCCACCTACACCACATTTACTTTTAAGAAGTTTCCCTAGGTTCTTTAGGTCTTCTTCTGAACCGATAAATCCCGCAATGAGCGTAACTTGTTTTCCCCCACGGGCCTTTTTATCCAGCATTACTTTTAGGCTTTGCTGCTGAGGAGGAAGTGTTTCCAGGTCTTCCCCTCCAAATTCATCGTAGTCAAAATTGTCGTTGGTGGAGTAAACCACTCCATCTCTTTTTTTCCAGTCGTTGTTTTTCTTTTTGCTCATGCTTTATTTTATTTTCATCGTCCATACCGGTCTTTTGGAATGGTTGACCACATCTTCTGCAATGCTTCCGCTCAACAGGTGCATAAAGCCCGTCCTGCCATGGGTGGCCATGGCGATCATGTCAATATTGTTATCTTCGGCATATTGGATGATACCATCTTCCTCCGAGTCACAATTATAGATTTCAAATGTAACATGGTCAAGCTGGTGCTCTGCAATAAATCCTTTGATTTTAGCCTTGCTATCTCTTGAGTTTTCAAAGGAGTTGGGTGTATTTACCTTGATCAAATGTAATTCGGCACCTAAGGATTCCTGTAGGGTTTTCAGAGGTTTAATGATTTCTCCATTATCTTCGGTAAAGTCGCTGGCCAAGATTATTGACTTGATATCGGAAGGAAGTACACGTCCTTTGATAGTAATGACAGGACATTTGGCATGTCGCACTACTTTTTCAGTATTGGAACCAATTAGTAATTCTTCCAAGCCACTGGATCCTTTGGATCCCATGATAATAATATCTGCTTTGATTTCAGAGACTTCATTGCTGATTCCCGCATAGGGATTGCCGAAAACCATTTTTGTACTGAATTTGTAGGGTAGGTTTTGGTGTTTTTCTTTTATTTCAGCAATCTGTTTTTTCCTCTTTTCTACTAATTCTACAATGAAGATGTTGTTGATTTCTTCGCCGCCCAGTCCCACTTCACCAGTGGTATTGAAATTTTGGGCAGTGGGAATTTCAATCACATGAAGCAGTTTTAAGTTTCCATGCACAATGGTTGCCAACCCTTTGGCAAATTCAAGAGCATTCTCTGCTTCTTCAGAAAAATCGAATGGAACTAAGATGGTTTTCATAGTTGCTTTAATTATGGTTTAGTGTTGAATACACATAAAATACGAAAAACAAGGAGTTTAAACTAAAATCATTACCCCTTATTTGTTCACATAACCTAACTAGCAAGAATTAGTCTAAAAAGAGAATTTCTAGGAAAAAATCACCACGCCCAAGCCAAAAGCCAATACCCAGAATAGGGTGGATATGGCCATTTTTTTTAAATATGGATCCAGTTCCCTTGAGCTTGTTTTTTTACCCAGTTGAACGGCGATATTGAACATTAAAGGAGAAATGAGCAAAGCCAACAAGCCTCCAGGGGCATTCTCAATCCATGCAAACAAAGCCACTGAAATGTTCCCTAAAATCACCAATACCCAGTTATAACCCACGGCAGCTTTTCTTCCAATCCTTACAGGAATTGATTTTTTACCAGCTTTTTTATCGGACTCAATGTCTCTGATATTGTTGATATTCAATACCGATGCACTGAAAAATCCCAATGAGACGGCAGGGAGTAAAAGGCTTGTAGAAAAACTGAGTGTATGTAGGAAGTAGGTTCCCAATACACCAACTAACCCAAAAAACATAAAAACTGAAATGTCCCCGAAACCCATATAACCATATGGGTTGGAACCTGAGGTATAATTGACAGCCGCAAAAATGGATAATAAGCCAATACCAATAAATGTGAAAAAAACGATCCAGCTGTCCAGTGAAACATATAGCAGCCCTATTCCACTGATGAAAGAAAGCACACCAAAAAGAATCATGGCGTTTTTCATTTCATGCGGTTGAATGATGCCTGATTGAACAGCTCTGATTGGACCTTCCCGATCATCACTGTCAGCCCCATGCACGCTATCTCCATAATCATTGGCGAGATTAGAAAGGATTTGTAAAAGGGTGGTGGTAAGTGCAGCTAAAGTAAACACTTCCCATTTGAATAAGCCATGTGACCAAGCAATAAAGCTGGCCATAAGGATGCTGGCAAGTGCCAAAGGAAGCGTTCTTAATCTGATGGCATGTAGCCATGCTTGTTTTTTATTGGAAAGCGTGATGTCCACTACTGAAATTGGGTATGTAAAACAGCAGTCTTCAATATAAAAAAACTGCTGTTATGGTTTTTTAATTAAGCTTCGATCAATTTGATGATTTCGTCATCCATTGGGTTGACAGATGATTGGAAGAAATGCTTCAGCTCGCCATTTTCATCAATGAAATATTTACAGAAATTCCAAGTAGGTTCTTGGTCATTCCAACCATTAAGGGATTTGTCAGACAGCCATCGGTAAAGAGGGTGCTTGTCCACTCCTTTTACAGAGATTTTTTCAAACATCGGGAAGGTCACACCGTAATTACTGGTACAAAACTTTTTGATGTCATCATTGGTGCCAGGTTCTTGTTCGCCGAAGTTATTGGCAGGAAACCCCAAAATGGTGACTTTATCTCCATATTCTTCATTCAGCTTTTGAAGGTCTTCATACTGTGGCGTGTACCCACACTTGGATGCGACATTCACCACAAGGAGTTTTTTGCCTTTGAATTTACTAAAATCGACCTCATTTCCATCAATGTCTGTCATGGTGAAATCATAAAAAGATTTTTCCATCTCGCTGCTTTCTTGATTGATATTATTAGTTGCTACCATTGCACTTTCTTCAGAAGAAGTCTTGCTGGCACTTTCACAAGCAACAACTGCTAAGGCAGCAAGGATTATCATGATTTTTTTCATAAGTCTATAATTTGGTCGTAGTGTTTAAACGAGACAAAGTTTTTTTACATTCTTTCAGGTACTTTTATACCTAATAACTTCATTCCAGACTTTAAAGTTTTTGCAACTTGCGCACTAAGTGCTACACGGAAGCTTCGAACCTTCTCATTCTCTTCACTAAAGATAGGAAGTTCTGCATAAAAGCGGTTATACTCTTTGGCCAAATCGAACATGTATTGTGCTATGACAGAAGGGGATAGTTCTTCGCCAGCTTGGGCAATCTTCTTTTCAAAATTGTTCAAGAGGATAATCAGTTCTTTTTCTCCTTCTTCAATATGGGACAGCCCATCAAAACCTTCTGCTGTATAATTTACGCCAATCTGGTCTGCTTTTCTTAAAATAGAAGCAATTCTGGCATGTGAGTATTGAATGAAAGGTCCTGTGTTACCTTGGAATTCTATGGACTCTTGAGGGTTGAAAAGCATTCTCTTTTTAGGATCAACCTTGAGCAGGAAATATTTAAGGGCTCCTAACCCAAGCATTTCATAGAGTTCTTTGGCTTGTTCTTCAGAAAAACCATCAATCTTACCCAACTCCTTGGTGTGACTTGCAGCAGTATCAATCATTTCCTGCATCAGGTCATCCGCATCCACCACTGTTCCTTCACGGGATTTCATTTTTCCGGTAGGTAAGTCCACCATTCCATAGCTTAGGTGGAAAAGTCCTTGGCCGTATGGTCTGCCCAGCTTTCTCATGATTTTGAACAATACATCAAAGTGATAATCCTGCTCATTTCCCACTACATAGACTGATTGGTTGATTTTGAAATCTTCATATTTCAGGTCAGCCGTTCCCATGTCTTGGGTGATGTAAACAGAAGTGCCATCACCGCGCAATACCAGTTTTTCGTCTAATCCTTCTGCTGTAAGGTCTGCCCAAACAGAACCATTGTCTTTTTTGAAGAACACTCCTTTTTCGAGTCCTTCTTCTACAATGTTTTTACCCAATAGGTAAGTGTCTGACTCATAATAATATTTGTCAAAACTCACTCCCATTTTAGTATAGGTAGCATCGAAGCCTTCATATACCCAGCTGTTCATGGTTTTCCATAAAGTCACCGTTTCCTCATCACCAGCTTCCCACTTTCTGAGCATTTCTTGGGCTTCCAGCATAAGAGGGGCTTGCTTTTTAGCATCTTCTTCTGATAGGCCTTTTTCTACAAGTTCATTGATTTCTTTCTTAAAGGCCTTGTCGAATAGCACATAGTATTTACCTGCCAAATGATCGCCTTTAAGTCCTCCAGATTCTGGAGTTTCTCCTTCTCCGAAGTGCTGATAGGCTACCATGGATTTACAGATATGGATTCCCCTGTCATTGACCAAGTTGGCTTTGATGACTTCATAGCCATTTGCAGACAGGATTTCTGATACAGCAAACCCAAGGAAGTTATTTCTCAAGTGCCCCAAGTGAAGCGGCTTGTTGGTATTGGGAGAGCTAAACTCTACCATTACTTTTTGGTCTTTGGGAGGTAGTTGGCCAAGGTTTTCCTTTTGAAATAAATTTTGGAAAACGGATAACCATGATTCTTCATTGACCGAAATGTTCAAGAAGCCTTTTACCACATTGAAGCCACTCACCACAGCACAGTGATCGACCAAGTATTGGCCGATTTTCTCTCCGCTATCCTCTGGCTTCATCCTGGTTACCTTAAGGAATGGAAATAGTACAAAAGTATAGTTGCCTTCAAATTCCTTGCGAGTGGGTTGTAATGTAAGGCTGTCAGCAGCTACTTGGTGATTAAAAGTTTTATCAAATGCCTCGCTGATGGCATTGAGTATTTGTTCTTGAATGGTCATTCTATTTGTTTTTTAAAAGTTGCTTACCAGTGATTCCGTAGTGGTTTCGAGAATTTCAAAGGCGTTTTTGGCCATAATGTTTTCATTGTCCAAAGTCGGATTGACTTCCACGATTTCCCAGCAGCAAACTCTCTTATCTTTTATAAGTTCTTTGTTCAAATTGATAGCTTCCTCAACGGTCAGACCATCAGGAACAGGTGTGCCTGTCCCCATGGAAATGGCGCTGTCCATGCTGTCGACATCAAAAGAGATGTAAATTTGATCACAATTTCTCAAGATGTCCAATGCCTCATGAGAAATTTTTTCAATCCCTTTCTCCCTTACTTCGCTAGTCTTGAAGTTTTTGATTCCATGTTTCTCGATCAATAAATCTTCAGGTTCTTCAGTATCTCGTACTGCTATATAGACAATGTCTTCAGCTTTGATTTTAGGGAAGTCACCACCAATCTTTTTTATTTTTTCCCAGTATTCAAATTCCTCATCAGACAAATCATGCTGCTTACAAGAGAGATTATCTTCCTGTAGACACATGCCTAATGGCATTCCGTGCATATTTCCGGAGGGACTGGTATAAGGACTATGTACATCTGCATGCGCATCAATCCAAATCACTCCAAGGCGTTTTTCAGGAGCAGCAGCCTTGATGCCCATAATACTTCCTGCAGCAGTGGAATGGTCTCCAGCTAAAATAATTGGGAACTTCTTTTCCAACCGTAGCGCCTTTACGGTATCATGGACATTATTGATTACCTCAAATACTCCATCAATGTATTTGGCATGAGGGAAATTATTGTTTTTCCATAAATAATTATTGGCATCTTGGACATTGATAGGTTCAAACCGGGTAAAGAAGTCTGATTTTTTTCCTAGGCTGGCTATTTTAAGAGCGTCTACTCCTAAACTAGCTCCTCTAGTTCCTGCAGCCAGCTCTGACCTTACTTCAACAAGCTTGATGTTTCTCATAGTCGATTAAATAATCTCTAGTTTATTTGGGTGTTTGATTCTATCCTTAGGTGAAAATTGATGTGACAAAAGTAGTTAAAAATGTGCAAATATGGGAGTCTGCTTTGAGATGGTAAAAATAGGTTTTCTTTAATAAGTTTTAATAGCTTGACGTTGACGTTTAAATAGATATATCAACTATGAAATCAAGAAGGTGATCTAATTAGGAAGAGTTTTTTGTTTATGTATATCCGCAATTTTACCAGTAAGGATTAAAATCGAGTAGAAGCTACCCTTTTGATTAAAGTATTGACCGCTTCGGTCTTCAGACTTCAGTTCTACCTGGCAGTTAGACAGGCTTCCGACCACTTGAGCAAAGGAGGTATGGTAACAGGCATCATAGGGGATAATCAGATTTTTGTTTATCAATCATAATTAGTAATAAGTGAAAAAAGTGCCTTTTGGGATAGTATAGGAGTTTTTTTAAAAGGGAAGAAAATATTTTGAAAATAATTCCCTACAAAATCTATAGGGATATTAGTTTTTATAATAAAATGTATTACCTTTGAAAAAGTTATTAGTGAAAAGCCAAGTCGGTAAGTAGCTAATTTATAAAGAATAGGGGAGAGAACAGGCTCATAGAACCTATAGCAACCTATCCCTCGTGAAGAGAAAAGGTGCTAAATCCTGCCTAAATCAATTAAAGGACCTATAAATTATGAAAACCATGGGAACACAGCGAATGCAGGACTTACTGGGCAAAACTTCATCAAACTGTTGCTGATTATCAGGCACAGTAATTCAAAAAACTAATAACTTCAAAAAATAAGAAATCATGACAGCAACAGCTTCAAATTATAATACTTCAAGTCTAAACGGTAACACTTTCACTTTTCAATCTGTTATTCGAAATTTAAATCAGGATAATGGGGCAATAAGTGCCTTCGAATGGTTAAATGAACATGAATCTGTTCAGGTAGAAGGTTCGGCAGATTTTAACTTTGGGAACTTTCCTGGTTCCAACAAAAGCTTTCAGGCCATCTATTTTAGTTTAAAAGGTGACTTGGTCGATCATTATGCATTCTTTAGAGGCATTGTTTTGGCTGGTCAACCTAAAGAAGTTTTCTTGGAAAATATTCATGATAAAAGAAGTTTTACCTTGAAGTTCTATAAAAGGAATGAAGAGGTAGCTAAGGAATACTTAGAGAAAATCTTTAAAATCGTAAACCAAGAAATCAGGTTTAAGCAAGTTTTAAGAAAAGTGCTGATTAATGAAAAGAAGCACCGATTAGAAGAAAAGTTGCTCTTCAATGAGTTAAGTTATTGAATACAACAATAAACCATACTAATGACCATAAAAATGCCCCGTAATAATTTACGGGGCATTATTTTTTTCGTTGAAATGTCTTTATTATTTCCATCCACCACCGAGACTCCTGTACAGTTCAATGTTGGCTATGGCCAGTTGCATTTTTAGTCTTACCAGCTCCATTTGGTTTTCTAAAGCATCTTCTTGGGCATTGATGATTTCAAGATAGTTGGCAAATCCGCTTTGAAACAGTAGGAAGGCATCTTTTACTCCTTTGTTGGTAACTTTGAGTCTTTCAGCGGAAATATCATGCGCTTCCTGAAGCTTTTCTATAGTTACCAAGGCATTGGAAACTTCCCCAACGGCACCGATAATTTTATCTTTGAAATCCAATTGAGCTATTTCCCTTTCATTGATAGCGATCAGGTGGTTGGTTTTTAACTTTCTGTTTTGAAAGATAGGCTGGAAAAGGGCACCGTTCACGATAGCAAAACCTGCTCCAAGTGGGTCAAGGAAATGTTGGATTTGGTAAGAATTCAATCCGATTCCACCGCTAATGGTCAAGGAAGGGTATTTCATGGCTTCTGTGATTCCAACCCTTGCATTGCTGATGATCAGGTTATACTCAGATGCTGCAATATCCGGTCGGTTTTGGATTAGTTCCACAGGAACACCAGTTTGATAGGCGCTGTCAAATGTTACGTCTTCCAAGTGGTGGGTGAGCTTTACCTCTTGAGGTGATCTTCCCAAAAGCTGATTTAGCTTGGTTTCTTGAATGGCATAAGCTTTTTCCAGATCAGGGATCAGTGCTTTTGAACGAAGCATCTGGGATTTGGTCTGTTGGACCGCTAGAGAAGTAGTTTCTCCAGCATCATATTGCAGGTTGACGATTCTAAGGGTATTTTTGCTTAGCTCATAATTTCTTTTGGAAACTGTAAGTTGAGATTTGAGCATCAGCATATTCAAATAAGTAGAAGCAATTTCAGAGACCAAAGCAGTTTGGACTGCTTTTTTAAATTCCTGTGTTTTCATGAATTCTGCCTGTGCCGCTTCTTTTTGCCACCTAAACTTCCCCCATATATCAATCTCCCAACTTGCCTGAAGGGAAGAAACATATTCAAGTCTCTCCGTATACAGGGTCGTGGGAGGATTGTCTCCATGATTTCTTCTGGACCGGTTGGAGCCATAGTTATTATAATACTCTGAATAATATTCCCTGTTGTATTTAAAAGGAGATGCGCCTAAAGTAGGGAAGAAGTTGGCTTTGGATTGCTTAAGGTTTTGGTAACCAATCTCAATTTCCTTGGCCACTTTTTGCATGTCAAGATTATTGGACAAAGCTGTATCGATCAAACTCACCAATGTGGAGTCTTTGAAATAACTTTTCCAGTCTAGCGTGGCAATGTTTTTCTCTCCGGTCAAGACACTATCTCTGAGACTGTCTGCTCCATAGTATTCCTCCGGAAAATTCACCTCTGGTCTTTTATATGATTGTCCAACCTTGCAGCTTGCTACTGTAAGTAAAACCAAGCCAAGGGGAATTAATTTTCTAAAAACTTTCATAGTTCTTCTTGTTCAATGGTTTCAATACTGTACTTGTCCTGGATTCTTTGGAAGATATAGGCCAATACAGGGATAAAAATGACACCTAAAGATATTCCGAAAATCATACCGCCAGCAGTACCGATACTCACCGATTTGGTACCTTGGGCGGATGAACCCACAGAAAACATCAATGGAACCAAACCTGCTGTGAAAGCAAATGAAGTCATCAAGATGGGGCGAATTCTTAAGGCACATGCTTCAACAACAGCATCCTCCAGTTCGAGGCCTTCTCGTCTTTTTTGCGCAACAAACTCAACAATCAATATGGCGTTTTTGGCAAGTAAGCCTATCAGCATCACCAGTCCTACCTGAACATAAATGTTGTTGTCTATGCCGGCTAGGTTGATGAAAACAAAGACTCCTAAAATACCTGCCGGTAGGGAAAGGATTACTGCCATTGGTAACCAGAAGCTTTCGTATTGGGCTGCCAAGATGAAGTATATCAGGATGATACTGATGATAAATACCAATGTGGTGTTGGAACCTGACTTTTTCTCTTCCAAGCTCATACCTGTCCACTCAAAGCCTAAGTTTGCAGGAAGTTTGCTTTTCGTCAATTCCTCAATGACATCCATGACATCTCCAGTACTGTATCCTTTGGCAGGGGTAATATTAATTCTGGCTGCACTGTATAGGTTGTATCTAAAGACCGTTTCAGGTCCATAGGTTTCCTCTAGTTTCACAAATGTGTTGATGGGAACCATTTCTCCTTGGTCATTTTTTACCATGATGGAGTTGATCGCTTCTGGTGTTTCCCTATACTGGATGTCGGATTGCATATAAACCATATATTGACGGGTGAAACGGTTGAAATCTCCCACACGGGTTCTGCCAAAGTTGGACTGGATCGTGAACATCATGTCTTTCACGCTCACTCCCATAGCTTTGGCCTTCTCATAATCAATGTTGATTTTATATTGAGGGAAGTTAGGGTTATAGGAGGTAAAAGCTTTTTCAATCTGCTTTTGCTTGGTTAGCTCAGCGATAAATTCATTGATCAACAATCCAAATTCTCCATAATCACCGTCAGAGTAGTCTTGAAGGACAATTTGTACCCCATCAAAGTTACCAAAGCCCTGTACGGTTGGTCTGGGGTAAATATTGACCCGAGCTTCACTGAGAACGCTTAGTTTTTCTGATAGGCGTTTCACTACTTCATTTATTTCCTTATACTCGCCCCTTTCTCCGATCTCATGAAGTTTGATATAGCCTAAGCCTGTTGAAGAACTCTCTGAGTCATCGACAATATTATATCCAGAAACGGTGTTCACGCTGGCCACTGAAGTTTCCTGCTGCAGTAGCGAATCCGCTTGTTTCAATACTTGGTTGGTTCGGTGAAGTGATGAACCTTCAGGCATGGTCAAGGAGAAAATAAGGAAATTATCATCTTCTGTAGGGATAAAGCCTTTTGGAGTGACTGTAGCCAAAAAGAAGGTAAGTGCCGAAACCACCACTAATGCTCCAGTAGTCCACCATTTGTGGAGAATAACCCATTTGACTACTTGAAGGTATTTTTCGGTAAATTTATCAAAAGCACTGTCGAACTTACGGAGGCCCTTATCCCTAATATCAATTGCTTTTGAAGCAGCCCTAGAGTTGCGAATCCTCTCAATTAGCGGTATTCTTTTTTTCCTTTTTTCAGGATCCTTTTCTTTTAGAATTAGTGCACTCAGTACAGGTACCAGTGTTAAGGCATTTACAGCAGAAATCAAAACAGCGAAGATGATGGTGTAAGCAAATTCCTGATAAAAGACACCTACTGGGCCATCTAAGAATCCTACGGGTAAGAATACCGCAGCGATCACAATGGTGATTGAGATAATGGCACTGGTGATTTCAGACATGGCTGATACTACAGCTTGCTTAACCTTCATGCCTTCATCTTCCATTTTTTCATAAATGGCCTCAATGACCACAATGGCATCATCGACCACAATACCAATGGCAAGCACAATGGAGAACATACTCAGTACGTTCATCGTAGCTCCAATCATGTTGAGAAAGAAGAATGTACCGATAAGGGATACGGGAATGGAAATGGCTGTAATAATTGTGGCCCTAAAATTTTGCAGGAATATAAATACTACCAAAAATACCAATATAAATGCCTCTATTAGCGTTTTCTTGACATGGTGCATCGATTCGTCAATCTGGTCCCGCACACTGTAAGAAATTCTATAATTCATTCCTTCTGGAAAAGCTTTAGCCTGATCATCCAGTACCTTTCTTACTGCTTTGTCAATTTCTACCGCATTGGCACCCTGCTGCTGGACAATATCAATGGTTACGGCAGACATACCATCCAGTTTATTGTCGCTGGCATAATTGGAAGCACCGAACTCCAGCCTAGCCACGTCTTTTAAGCGGAGTTGTGTGCCATCATCTTCTGTTTTGATAACCAAGTTCTCATACTCATCGGGCTCACTGAACCTTCCACTGTGCTTCATCACGATTTCGAAAACCTCATCGGAGTTTTCCCCAAATTTCCCAGGAGCGGCCTCAAAACTTTGATCCCTTACTTGGTTATAAACTTCCCTCGGTGTAAGTCCATAAAGTGCCAGCTTTTCAGGGTTAAGCCAGATCCTCATGGCGTAATCCCTGGACCTAAGAATGGAGGCCTCCGCGATACCGCCAACTCTTTTTAGTTCACGCCTGATATTCATCCGGGTGTAGGCGTTGAGGAAGGTTTCATCATAAACACCATCGCTGTAAATCTGGATGGTCATTAGTGAGCCTTTAAGTCGCTTTAAAACCACAATCCCGGCTTCTCTGACTTCAGCAGGGATGGATTCCATTACCATGGAAATTCTATTTTGGATCTCGACAGCAGCGACATTGGGGTCAGTTCCGGGTTCAAAATAAACGGTGGAACGCCCTCGTCCAGAGTTGGTCGCGGTTGAGTTGATGTAGTTCATGTTCTCAGCCCCGTTGATGGCTTCCTCAAGGGGAAGAAGGACCGATTTGGCGACTGTTTCGGCATTGGCACCGGGATAGTACACCTGAACGCTGACACTTGGAGGAGCAATTTCAGGAAATCGCTCCACTGGAAGTAAAGAGATACTTCCTGCTCCAGCCAATATCAGTAGAATCGAAATTACCAAAGCCAATACAGGCCTGTTAATTATTTTCTTGATCATAGGTTAATGACTTTGTCCAATAAAAGAGTTAAAGACAGTAATTAGGGCTTGATATGGATATAGCTCATCCAAGACCAAATTGCAAAAGAAGGAAAATCCCCTCCATGTCTTTGGTGAAAGCTTAAGTTCAAGATATTAGTTATGGTTTAGTCTTCAGAAGAGAGTAATTGGCCCTGCTCCAGAGGTTTGACTTTTATGCCATTGGTTAATTTATCCAAGCCTGACGTAACGATACGGTCTTTAGGAGACAAACTTCCATCGCTGACTATATATTGTTTGCCAGACCTGCCTTCAATTTTGATTTCTTTACGGTCCACGGTATTGTCCTCATTGAGTGTATAGACAAACTTCTTGTCGTGAATAGAGGTAGTAGCGCCCTGTGGGATCAAGATGGCATTGGGGTAAATTTGTTCCATCATAATTTTACCTGTGTTTCCAGACCTTAAAAGGGTATCAGGATTGGAGAATTTCGCTCTCAAAGCAATGGACCCGGTAGAACGGTTGATTTGCCCAGAGTTAGCATCAATAGTCCCTACCTTATCATAAATACTTCCATCGGCCAATATCAACTTAACGTGTGGATTAAGTTTTTTTGAGTTGGAATCTCTTTTCATCCTTTCGTAGTAAAGGTAGTCGGACTCACTCATGGAAAAATAAACATAAACATCATGAACATTGGAGAGGGTAGTCAGTGGTTCGGAGTCTGTCTTTTTAACCACGTTGCCAATGGAGCGAGGAATCCTTCCCATAAAACCATTAACAGGGGCTTTGATGGTAGTGAACTCCAAGTTGATCCGCATATTGGCAGCTACAGCCTGTGCTTGGTCCAAGGCTGATTGGGCCACTTCATAATCTGCAATGGTAGTTTGCATTCTTACATCGGAAATAACCTCATTGTCAATAAGAGGCTGAAGTCTTTCGATTTCGGTTTTGGCTTTCCGCAATTTGGCCTTTTCCAATTCAACTGTTGCTTGTGCATTTTTAAGATCCTCCATGTAGGGCTGGCTGTTGATTTTGAATAATGGCTGGCCTTTTTTGACAAAATCTCCTTCATCCACATAAATTTTTTCCAAAATTCCATCTACCTGAGGTCTGATTTCAACGTTTTCGACACCTTCAATAGAGCCTAGATATTGATAGGATCTGGCAGCTGCTTCTTCTTTTAGTGTCATGACCGGAAGGGGTAAACCTTCATCAACTTGTTCTTCTTCTTTACATCCAAAAAATGACATTCCTGCAAGGAAAATCAGGAGCAAAGGGAATTGCCTGTAGTTAGTTTCTTTAAATATCATTTTTATGAGTTTTTTAATACCAGGGTTTTATGTTTGATTCTACCTAAATTGGGTAGTTGTAATAATCGTACCACTAATTTTTAGCTCCTGAATCTTATTTAAATAACTGATTATTAGGGTTTTTTGTTTTTTTTAAGTCTTTTGAAGCTGTGGAACTTTTGTTAGTGTTTTGGGGAAGTTTTCCACAATTTTAGTCCAAGAGAATCCAATACCAAGGATTCTTAAGATATGTTAAAAAGGTGTTTGGGTTTTTTAATATTACAGCAAATTTGCAGCCAAATGACAATTGATTGTTGAAAAGTGAATAAAATTTTCTGAATATCCGCCATGACGCCAGTAACCATAAATTCTTTGCTTAAGTGGTCGGAAGCCTGTCTAACTGCTAGGTAGAACTGAAGCAGAGGGTACCTAAATCAAACAAAACGATCGTTTCCATTCGCTTTTAATCTTTTCTGGTACAGTTGCGGATATAGCTATTATTAAAAATGTTTCCTTACACGTAAATCACTCGTTTAACCTATTAAATGGATCAACTCAAGCATTTACAATGTAGCTGTTCGCCCTGTGCTACAATTTGACCAAAGTAGGATAGCAACCTTTGAGTTCACCGAAATATGTTGCAAGAAAATCTTATCTGAGCTATCTGATCCCCCAACAATTCGAAAAATCAAATCATCCATTCAGCTCCTTAATAGTTGGAAAAATATTGGCTTATCGCGATGAGGGACAGAAGGATTCCCAAGGTTCTTATAACCAAAACATTGAAAGGGATGTACCCAAGTTTTCCCAGGACTTAAGGTGTAGACAAGCCTGAATCACTGATAAGAGAAACACGGGATAAACACGGGATAAACACGGCTTAACTAGGGGTTAAATACGAGTTAAAGTGGCAATGTTAAAAATGTTACATTCATTAATATGGACCATTTTGACACCAGTAACCTGACTCCCACTGCCTGTCCGTACCGCAACGGAGATTCCACGGACTTAGCAGGGGCAGTAGAAAGGTTTAGACAATCATTTCTGTGAGATCTGAGCTGTTTTCGAGAGAATGTTTTGAAGGGTTAAATGTAATGGTGAGATAGCGGATATACAGATAAAATTTAAACGTAAAATGAAGGTGGTATGATTTAATTTTGATTTGTATAATTATTAATGCAATTTTCAAGCATCAAAATCCACAACCTTAAAGGTACCTAATGAACAAATACATTGATTTAATTCAGCAAACTTTTGACTTCCCTACCAAAGAATTTAAAGTGGAGGACAACCAGCTGTTTTTTAATGGGGTAGATCTTATGGAAATCATTGAGACCTACGGTACTCCCTTAAAGCTCACTTACTTACCCAAAATCAGTGAGAGTATTCAGAACGCAAAGACTTACTTTGCAAATGCGATGGAAACGCATGATTATCACGGTAAGTACACTTACTGTTATTGCACGAAGTCTTCTCATTTTAGCTTTGTTTTGGATGAGGCTTTGAAGAATGATATTCATATTGAAACCTCCTCGACCTTTGACATTCCTTTGGTAAGAAGCCTTTATGAAAAGGGTAAAATCACCAAGGATACTTACATCGTCTGCAATGGCTTTAAAAGAGAGTTATATAAGGAGTACATAGCAGGACTATTGAATGATGGTTTTAAAAACTGTATCCCAGTATTGGATAACCTGACCGAGATAGATTATTACCTAGAGCATGTAAAAGTGCCTTTTCAGGTGGGAATTAGGATTGCAGCAGATGAAGAACCAAAGTTTGGCTTTTATACTTCTAGACTCGGTGTAAGGTACAAGGATATTATTGAGTTGTATGAGACCAAAATCAAGGACAACCCGAACGTGAGTCTTAAAATGCTGCATTTCTTTATCAATTCTGGAATAAGAGATACGGCATATTATTGGTCTGAATTGACCAGATTTATCCAAAAGTATGTGGACCTGAAAGCCATATGTCCAGAGTTGGACACCATGGATATAGGTGGGGGATGGCCCATCAAGACCAACGTATTTTTTGATTATGACTATCAGTATATGGCTGAGCAGATTATCAAAAACATCAAGTGGATGTGTGCCAAGAACAATACGGTGGAACCTAACATCATGACGGAATTTGGCAGTTATACCGTGGGAGAAAGTGGAGCCGTTCTTTATTCTATTTTGGAAGAAAAACTCCAAAATGACAAAGAATTATGGTATATGATTGACGGGTCTTTTATCACTCAATTACCGGATAGCTGGGGACTCAACCAAAAATACATCATGTTGGCCGTCAACAATTGGAAAGAGGAGTATCATAATATTAACCTAGGAGGGCTGACTTGTGACAGCATGGATTATTATAATTCAGAAGCGAACCAATACAATATATATCTTCCCAAAAAGTCGGATGATAAGCCTCAGTATATTGGGTTTTTCCATACAGGAGCATATCAAGAATCTTTGGGAGGTTATGGAGGAATTCAGCATTGTCTGATTCCTGCTCCCAAACATGTGCTTATTGATCGGGACACTGATGGGACTATCAAGCACCGCCTCTTTGCAGACGAACAAAAAAGTGAGAGTATGCTAAAAACACTTGGTTACTAGAACCAAAAGTCCTGCGCTTTAGCGCAGGACTTTTTCATTTGTAGCTATGATTAGGATTGCCTTTCAGATGATCTACTAATTCTCCCGATAAGGTCATATAGCTTCCCATGCAGTCAGCGGTCATGCAACTATGGATCGGTAAAACTCCTAAAACATCCCCTATTTTGACATTGTTGATCAATGTCGCATCCGCTTGAACGATACCATGTTCTTGAGAAATACTTTTTAGATAAGATGTTTTACTGGGTATGGACCAGCCACTTTTGGTCAATAGAACAACTTCACCAAAATTCTTTTTTCCATTGGCTTGAGTCAAAACATCTTTGGACAGGTGTACACCTCCAGCATGAAGGAGGATTTCTCCTTTGCTCTTTTTGATATCCACGATGGGGGCTGCTAACGCTACCGCAATGTCTTCCTTTTCACAACTTCCTATACTGGCCTGAGTCAGGTCATAAAATACAAAGTTGCCTGGACCAATTTGGTCTATTCCTTCAAAGTCATCCATCAAAGAACAGCTTGGGGTGTCACCTGATCTCGTAACCAAACCGGGGAATTCTGTGAAGTATTTGTCCTTTAGCATATGTAGGGCGGCTTTGGTTTGCTGATGGATTTCTTCAATTTCATTAAGGGTGGCATGGTAAGTATGCCCTGCATGAATATAAAAGCCTTTGAACTGGAGGTTGGGGTTGGTTTTAGCCATCCTCATGATTTTTTCTATCAGTCCGAAATCACTCACTTCCACTCCTGTTCGACCATAGCCTGCATCAATTTCAATAAAAAAGCCCACTTTGTATTTTAGCTTTTCGGCAAGCAAAGCGGTCACTTCCTCATTTACCAACTGAACCGAAAGGCTGTGTTTTTCTGATAGCTCATTCAGGCGTTGGACTTCACGCGGGTTAAAGGGAAAGGCAATATGAATATTTTGCCAGTTTTGCGGGGCAAAATAGCTGGCCATATCAATAGATGAGACCGTAATTTCTTGGATATTATAAGAACGGCACCATTCACCGACTTTCAACGATTGATGGGTTTTGAAATGTGGGATAAGCTCCAAGCCATGCTTCTTAGCCTTTTCGGACATCTTCCTCAAATTTTGTCGACAAATGTCTTCATTAATTAAAAGGGTAGGGGAGGTGACGGAAAAACTATACATTTTTCATAGGCTTTAAAGTGCTTGTTCTACTTTTTCTGCGGCGGGAATTTTGACCTTGTTTTCCAGAAAGTCTATACTGGCTTCCAACACTTCTTGCCATTGACCAGAAGTAATGCTGGATCCAATGACGTGATCATTGGCCTCTGGAAAGGCGACTTTTTCCTTGAGATTTTCTGGTGTGCTGACCTTTTCGAACATATCAAGCATAGCAGGAACAGAGACTACATTGTCCTGATGTTGTTCATCTTTGTAGTAATAACCGAGAAATAGTGGCTGTTTGATTTTTTTGAAGGTTTCCTCATTCATTTTGCTATAAACCAATTTGGCCAAGCTGATGTAAGAATTAATATGATATTCTTCTGACCAATACTTCGCTTTATCTCCTTCTCTTGGGTTCAAAACAACTTGGTCTTCATTGGTGCCAAATTTTTCAAAGAGCCATCCTTGCCAAGGACTAAAAAAAGCTTCCAATTGGTTGCCGTAATCCCGGATACAGGGAGAGTATAATAAAATCGATTTGATGTCCTCCCTTTCGGATGCCAATAGCACTGTTAGAGCCCCACCCATAGATGTACCTACCACGATGACTTCATCCCCAAGGCTTTTTCCAATCATCAAGGCTTCTCTAGCCCCGTCAGCAAGTTTTTCTGCAGTAAGGTATTCAAAGGTGTTGTCTCTTTTGATGCCATGCTCAGGAAGCCTGGCCAGATAAAGGTTGGCTCCGAAATGTTCTGCAAGTTTCTGATGGACAGGACTGCCTTCCATTTGACTGGCACCGAAGCCATGAATATACACAACGGAATAGGGAGTTTTGGTCTTGTTTAGGCTGTCAGCCCACACGATGCGGGCTTCATTGTTGGGTTTCAGCCCTTTTACTGTATCTTCTTTTTGGAAAACATAGCTTTCCAACTGTTCAAGGTTTGTTGGGACTTGAGGGTAAGTGCCTTCAAGGGTGCTGTAAGATTCTTTTGGTCCGAGCATGTAAACAATAACCAAGATGATGGCGATGGATAATAAAAAAGGGAGTAGTTTTTTGAACATTGTCGTTTGTAGATCTTGAATTTCAATAATAAAGCTAAAGTGTTTTTCAAGATTATCCTATAAAAAATGAAGCAAGCTGATTTTTAAACCGCCAAGCCATTATTTCGGAAGGATTTGTTATTTTGTACCAATTGACCAAACCGCTAATCCATTTGATATGATGAAGAATATAAAGATGATTTCCGTGCTTTTTGCTGCTAACTTGCTGTTCTCGTGCAATGAAAAAAGTGACTATGACTCTGCATCACGCATTACTGCTGAATCTTTACAAAAGCATATCCAAGAATTGTCTTCTGATGCGTATTTGGGTAGAATGCCTTTTACAAAAGGAGAGGAGAAAACCCTTGCATATTTAAAGGCCCAATTTGAGGAAATGGGGTTGGCATCGGGCAATGGAGAAAGTTATTTTCAAGATGTTCCTTTAGTGGAAATTACTACTGAAGCAGATACAGTAATGAGGATCGAAGGCAATGGTGAAAGAATGGACCTATTAGGATTAAAGGACTATGTCATTTACACAGAAAGACAAGATCCAAAGATCAAAGTGGAGGATGCAGAGTTGGTTTTTGCAGGTTTTGGCATTGTAGCACCTGAGTATGACTGGAACGATTATGAAGGTTTGGATGTGGAGGGGAAGATTGTGGTTGTTTTGGTGAATGATCCCGGATTTGGTACAGAAGGAGATTTTTTCAAAGGTAATACCATGACCTATTATGGCCGATGGACTTATAAGTTTGAAGAAGCCACTAGGCAGGGTGCCCTTGGCTGTTTGGTAGTACACAATACTATTCCCGCTGGCTATGGCTTTAATGTAGTGCAAAACGGCTGGAACACCCCAAAACTTTACTTGAACCCCAAGGATAAATCTGCCCATCAGCTCGCTTTTGATGGTTGGCTTAGCCTACCTGCGGCCACAAAGATATTTCAAATGGCAGGGTATAATGACCGTGAACTATTGGCCAAGGCTAGAAAGCCAGGTTTCGAGGCGATTCCCTTGGGTTTAAAAGCAAGCACAAGCTTGAAGGTCAGCACAAGGTTCAATACTTCCAAAAATGTAATAGCCAAAAGAGATGGAAGCAAGCATCCTGATGAATACCTTATTTATACGGCCCATTGGGATCATATTGGTGTAGGGAAGCCTGATGCAGATGGTGATAGTATTTACAATGGTGCATTGGATAATGCAAGCGGAACGGCGGCTTTACTGGAAATTGCCGAAGCATTTGCTTTCGGACAAGAGCCCGAGAGAACAGTGGTATTTTTGGCCGTAACAGCAGAGGAGCAAGGGCTTTTAGGGGCGGCTTATTATACAGAGCATCCTGTTTACCCCATTTTACAAACCATTGCCAATATCAATATGGATGGAATCAATCCATATGGAAAGATGAAAGATATTGTCGTGGTAGGAAAAGGGCAATCTGATTTGGAGGATGTTTTGGCAAGGGAGGCTGAAAAACAGGGGAGATATACATCTGAAGAGCCGACACCTTCAGCAGGCTACTATTTTAGGTCTGACCATTTTAACTTCGCTAAAAAAGGTATTCCTGCGCTCTACACAGGTACTGGGATAGACCATGTAGAAAAAGGTAAGGAGTTTGGCAAATCCCTTCAGGATGAATACAGGGCCAAATATTATCATAAGCCTTCTGATGAATTTGATACCACAAGATGGAACTTGGATGGTGCGGTCGAGGATGTGGAGTTACTGTATCGAGTTGGAAGGGCTGTAGTAGCGGAGGAATCTTGGCCGGCATGGAAAGAAGGCTCAGAGTTTAAAGTGCTTAGGGAGAGTAAGTAATGGTGGGTTTAAATGTTTGGAGATGATTTGGGTCTAATTGGGTACGCAGAGAACCAGATCTCAGATTATATATTAGGTTTAATGATTTGACGTGCACTAAAAGTGGAATAGTAGATGCGGTGTTTTTTTGATGTTCAAAAAGTGTTTTTATACAGTTATAAAAGTATTATGAATTGATTTTACTATTTTAATGAGTTTGTTTTAAATAAGCAATTGTTAAAATAATTAAGGTAAAATGAAATTAAGAACGCTTTCTATCATCGCGGGAATTAGCTATTGGGTTATTTTCTTTGCGGCAATATTTGCTAATTTTTTTGTGTTGGAATCTATTATGGAGTCTCCCTTGGAAATGATTGAGCATAATCGCTTTATGGTGGGCTTAGGGGTGATGGCCTTTATGATTACAGTTCTTTTTGATGTAGTAGTAGCGTGGGCGCTTTATGAAATGTACAGGGAACATCATTTGTCTCGCTTAAGTACCTATTTTAGAATTGTGCATGCGATAATAATGGGTGTGGCCCTTGCCGCACTTCCACTAACATTTTCGGTTAGTAGTGATGGAGAGGTACTCAGACTGGTAGATATTTTTAATACTGTGTGGTTGATAGGCCTTTTCTTTTTTGGTTTTCATTTGATCTTGCTTGGAAAAATAGCAGAGGCACCCAAAATAATTGCCATTTTCCTCGTTATTGCTGGGGTGATGTATATGGCAGATACTACAGCACATTTCTTGATGCCCAATTATGATGTTTACGGTTCCTTGTTCTTGGCTTTTGTTGCGATACCTAGCATCCTTGGAGAAATGTCTTTTGCTGTATGGTTGCTTGTGAAAGGTGGCAAAAGATCTCCTAAAAATCTCGGAGCGATGATTCGATAAATTTTTAGGAAAGTCAGATGTAAACCATGCTTGGACAAAGGTTTGGAAGGTAGGTGATTTAATTTTCCAGAACAGTCTTTTTGAGTTGAAGTGTGTAGTTATTGGGTTGGTTTTTAGTAAATTATACCAGTAAACCCAAAACCTTCAACTTATGGACAGAAGAAAATTCATCCGCTCTTCGGGCTTTTCTATGGGAATGGCCTTGACCCTACCTGCTACATTATCTTCCTGTAATAAAGCTGACTCTACAACAGCCAATACCACTCCAATTTTCACTGATATCAGCACTTGGGAAGGGGTAAGGGCCCTTTTCCCTTTGGACAATAGCCATGTTCAAATGGCCCAAATGCTTTTAGCTTCCCATCCAGCCCCGGTTGCAGAAGCCATCGAAAAGCACCGAAAGGCATTTGATAACAATCCAGCAATGTATTGGGAGGAAAATTTTATGACGGCTGAATTGAAAGTTTGCGATGCAGCTGCCAAATATATGGGGGTAACTGCAGCTGAAATAGCCTTGACAGACAGTACCACCATGGGAACTTCTTTGTTGTTTAATGGCATGAAGCTTCGACCTGGGGATGAGATTTTAGCCACTACGCATGATCATTATGTTACGGACAAATCCATTGAATATACTTGTAAGAAAAAAGGTGCTTCTTATCGTCGGGTTGAAGAATATCAAGATCCCCGAACGGTTACGGTCGATGAGGTAGTTGGAAACATTAAAAAGGCTATTTCGGATAAGACAAGAGTGGTAATGGTCACTTGGGTGCATTCGAGTACAGGAGTAAAATTGCCGATCGCTGAAATAGCTGAGGCTATCAAGGAGGTGAATAAGGGGCGGATTGAAGATAATCATATTTACTTTGCAGTAGATGGCGTGCATGGCTTTGGAAATCAGGATAAGGATATTGCTGAGCTTGGCTGCGACTTTTTTTCTGCGGGGACCCATAAATGGATTTTTGGGCCAAGAGGTACGGGAATACTCTATGCAAAAAGAGAAGCTTGGAATTTTATAGAACCAACGATTCCAGCGTTTTCTGAATATCCTTTTCTTGAATACTTGGGCAATCCTCCTGAAAGGGAACCGACTTTTCATGAACTAATGACTCCCGGAGGCTTTCATTCTTTTGATTTTCGTTGGGCACTTCATACTGCCTTTGAACTTCAGATGGAAATGAAAAGGGATAGGGTGCATCAAAGGACTACTGAGTTGAGTACTCATGTGAAGGAAGGGATAAGAAATATTCCCGGTGTAGATTTGATTACGCCTTTGGATCCCAATATGTCTGCCGGAATCAACTGTTTTATGGTCAATAGCTTGGAAGCAGATGAAACTGTCAGGCGTTTTCATGATATGGGTGTAATAGCGAGCAGTTCTCCTTATCGCCAGTCTTTTGCTAGGCTTACGCCATTTGTGGGTAATACCATGGATGAGGTAGATAGGAGCTTGGAAGTGTTGGCGAAGATAGCCAAGGTGTGAGGGATAACCTTGTTGTCAAGGGATTGGATATGAATTTGTTAGAAACTTAATAAATTAAGTGTGAATAAGTTTTATCACTTATTTTTAACAATGTCTGGTTTTCTTTTTTGGTACTTGATGTATTTTTACATTTTTAATTTTTTCATATACAAAGTGCTGTGATAAAGTTGTTTATATGGTGTGATTTTATTTTATTAACTCAAAATATTAAACACTGTTAACATGAAAAAAATACTTTTAGCTTCAGTTATTTTCATCTTGTCTTATGAGACTGGTATAGCAGAAAGAGAATCTTTTGCAGCGGTTGATGATTATTGTTATAATTACTATCCGGGTTGTACAGCAATTGTAATAAAATGTCGCCCAAATTATTTGTTAAACAATTGTCAAGTAGAAGATCAAGTTTCATGTGAAGAGGGATGCATGGACCCTTGGTGAAATATTTGGGTCACTTTTTAGCTTATTTTTTATTTGAACTAGGTCAAATTGATTTATGAAATTGTTTTCTATTAAAATATTTACAATATCTATCACTTTACTTTCAATAGTTTCATGCAATGAAGGAAATAATAAAAATATTAATCAAATAATATCGGTAAAACTGGAGCAAACTCCCTTATTGTCTTCATTTGTTGACAGGGTTGAATATATCAAGCTTCCAAATGAAATTCGATACGGTTTTATAGATAGGGTTTTGGTGACGAAGGATTATTTTATACTTGCGGATTATGAAATAGCAATGAAAGTCTACGTTTTAAACAAGGACTTTGAAATGGTATCAATTATTGATAGATATGGAGAAGGTCCTGGTGAATATTTGTGGTTAGAAGGAGTTAATTATAATGAGCAGCGGGAAACAATCGAAGTATTGACCAATAAGGATTTGATACGGTACTCCACTGATGGTGAATTTGTCGCCTCGATAAGATTACCGTTAATATTTGGGAATTTAGTTTCCATTTCCGAAAATGAATACTTGGTTTATTCTCGAGATGTTCGAAAAGGAATGGTTAATAGTGATTTTTCAAATTCAGTTTTTATACTTAAATGGAACTCAGAGAATGGACAAATAAAACCTGTTATTAGTGACCATAAGAAGAATGTAATTGGGTCTACTAAAGATAGACATAACATGTTTAGGTACAAAACAGATGTCTATGCTACTCATGTTTATATGGATACTGTTTTTAAGATTGATGAGCATGAAGGTATCCACAAAATATATGTTGATTTGGAAGGACAAAATCTTCCAATGGAACTCATATATGGGGTACAGCCCTCATCAGTTTTAAATAGGGAAGAAATCCAAGAAAAATATGCGGTGCACTACCCCGGTTTAATGGTCAATGATAATTTTTTTATAGACATGTTTGCCAAATACAACAGGATCAACTTCTTTATTCAGGATAAAAGAACCTCAAATATTATTTCGGGTAGAAAAATCCTGAATGATTTGGATAATGGTCTCAATTATCTTAATCCCTGGTTTTTGGATCAAGAAGATAATTTATATACCATCCATCAGTACGAACATTTAAAGGAGTTTGTCGAAGATAGAATGGAAAGCGAGACGGAGCTATCTAATTTTGTCAAAAAACTTGACCCTCAAACTGGATTTGTTGTTGGAAAGTACCACCTGAAGCAGTTTTAATATTAGAAAGCACTGTCAATTTGAAACTGTTAAGCTCCCCATAAATAGTTGGTAAAAAGGGGCGATTATTTTTCAATTTTCTCATAACTGGCCAAAACACCCTTCACCATGGCTGCACTGAAGCCGTGATGCTCCATCTCATTCAGACCAACAATGGTACAGCCTTTAGGTGTCGTGACCTTATCTATGGCAGCTTCTGGGTGGATACCTTTTTTGATGATTAATTCTGCAGCGCCTTTTACCGTTTGGTTTACAATGGTGTTGGCGGTATGGGCATCAAAGCCAATTTGAATCCCTCCTTGAGTCATCGCCCTCATAAATCGCAAGACATAAGCAATGCCACATGCACCCAAGACCGTGGCCGCTTCCATCAAATGCTCTTCAATAACAATTGAGATGCCGATACTATTAAACAATTCCTTGATACTTGCTTCTACGCTGGCATCTCCATTTTTTCCACAGATACAGGTAATGGATTCCTGAATATCGGCAGCGATATTGGGCATGGCTCTAAAAACTGCCATCTCAGCAGGAAGATGTTTGTACATGTCTTCCAAAGTTACTCCTGTAGCCAAGGAAATAATGGTTTGCTTATCAGGAGAGAGTACCGGCGAAATTTCTTTCAAAATGTGGGGGACGTTGTAGGGTTTTACGCCTAAAACTATCAAGTCAGCATCTTTGGAAGCGGAAATATTGTCCGAGGTGACTGTGACCCCCAAGGGTTCTAGGTGAAAAAGGCTTTCAGGGTGACGTTTGGTTACACTTAGGCTTTGGGCCTTGAAGCCCGTTGTGTCCAATAAGCCATTGACAATGGACAAGCCTAAATTGCCACATCCAATGATCGCTATTTTTAAGTCTTTCATTTCTTGTAATTGGTTCTTTGGTGAAAAGCTTCAATTGTGAATGATGCTGTTGCGCAGGTAAAAATAAACCAATCCTTTGAATGTTAATCTTTGATTAAGAAAAAAAATGTTTGTAGTAAGGAGTCTTGAGTAGGGAGTCTTGAGGAAATAGGAGGATATAAGAGACTAAATATTCAAGACTCATTATTCTCTACTCTACTAACTATAAAAAAAGAGCCACCCAAAAACTGAATGACTCTCATGATATAAGTTACTTTTAAGGTTTAAACCAATTTGGCTAAGCTTTCTTCCAGTGCTTTTATTTTTGCTTCTGCATCAGCTTGTTTTTGCTTTTCATTTTCAACTACCTGAGCAGGGGCACCACTGACAAAGCGTTCATTACTGAGTTTCTTCATTACTGTGTTTAGGAAACCTTTTGTGTATTCCAGTTCTTTCCGGATATTTTCTTTTTCTGCTTCCACGTCAATTTTTTCATTAAGTGGAATAAAGAACTCGTCGGATTTTACCACAAAACTCAAAGCCCCCTCTACCTTGTCGGCATAAGCTACTTGGCTAAGGTTGGCCAGCTTTTTCATGATCGCCTCAAAAGACACATACAAAGCTTGGTTTTGCGTATTGATGGTCAGTTCAAAAGCTTCTTTAGGTGAAATACCTTTGGAGGCCCTGATATTTCTCACTTGAGAAACCACTTCAAAAACCTGTGCTGCTTCACCAATCAACTTTTCATCATAACTCGCAACACTTGGCCATGAGGAAACAATTAAGGCGTCTTTTACATCTCTACCTTTTACCTGGTGCCAAAGCTCTTCCGTAATAAATGGCATAAACGGATGCAGCACTTTCATGATCGATTCAAAGAAACCTAAAGTCTTTTCATAAGTTTCCAGATCAATTGGCTTTTGGTATTCTGGCTTGACCATTTCAAGGTACCAAGAACAGAAATCATCCCATACCAATTTATATGTACTCATTAAGGCATCTGAAATCCTGAATTTGCTGAAGTGGTCTTCTATTTCCTCTAATGCCTGATTAAAGCGGTTTTCAAACCATTTGATAGCGGTATGGTTATGGTGCTCCAAAATGTTGGAATCCACTTCCCACCCTTGGATCAATCGGAAAGCATTCCAGATTTTATTGGAGAAGTTACGGCCTTGCTCTACCAATTTTTCATCAAAAGGAAGGTCATTGCCAGCAGGAGAGCTGAATAGCATACCTGTTCTCACTCCATCTGCGCCATAACTTTTGATCAACTCCAATGGATCAGGAGAGTTACCTAGGGATTTGGACATTTTACGGCCCAATTTGTCCCTTACAATTCCCGTCAGGTAAACGTTTCTAAATGGCTTCTCGCCCATATATTCATATCCGGCGATGATCATCCTTGCTACCCAGAAGAATAGAATCTCCGGAGCGGTTACCAAGTCATTGGTAGGGTAATAGTATTTTAAGTCTTCGTTTTTCTCACCAGTAGTGAAGATATCGGTGTCAAAAACAGAGATTGGCCACAACCAAGAAGAGAACCAAGTGTCCAATACATCCTCGTCTTGCTTGAGGTCTTCAAGGGAATAGTTTTCCTGATATTGCTCGTTGGCAAGTTTTAAAGCCTCTTCAGCTGTTTTGGCTACTACATATTCACCGTTTGGAAGGTAATAAGCAGGGATTTGATGCCCCCACCACAATTGACGGGAAATACACCAGTCCCGCACATTGTCCATCCAACTGCGGTACATGTTTTTGAATTTTGGAGGATACAATTGGATGATATCATCCATCACCGCCTTAAGTGCAGGCTTGGTGATTTCTTCCATTTTCATAAACCACTGTAAAGAAAGTTTTGGTTCGATGACGGCATCAGTCCTTTCGGAATGGCCTACATTGGAAGTGTAATCCTCTTCTTTTGCCAGTTGGTTGGCTTCTTTAAGTAATTTGGCAATTTTTTTTCTGGCGATGAACCTGTCCTCACCAACCAAAATTTGCGCCTTTTCATTAAGGGTTCCATCATCGGCGATGATATCGATCACCTCTAATTTATGTCTCAGCCCAATTTCGTAATCATTGACATCGTGAGCTGGTGTAACTTTCAAACAGCCCGTTCCAAACTCCATGTCCACATATTCATCTTCAACAATAGGGATGGCCCTGTTGATCAAAGGAATCAAGGCCTTTTTGCCTTTTAGGTGCTCAAACCTAGTGTCATTCGGATTGATACAAATCGCTGAGTCTGCCATGATGGTTTCAGGACGGGTCGTGGCGATGGTCAAGAATTCCTCTTCACTTCCTTCAATTTTATAGTTGATATAGTAGAGTTTAGAGTTGATTTCTTTGAAAACAACTTCGTCATCAGAAAGAGCTGTTTTTCCCTGTGGATCCCAGTTGACCATTCTGATGCCTCTATAGATTTTTCCTTTTTTGTGAAGATCCACAAAAACACTGATCACTGCATCACTCAAGTCAGCATCCATGGTGAACTTGGTTCTGTCCCAATCACAAGAAGCACCTAGTTTTTTAAGTTGGTCCAGAATAATGCCACCGTACTTTTCTTTCCATTCCCAAGCGTATTTCAAAAACTCATCTCTGCTGATTGATTTTTTATCGATGCCCCTTTCCTTCAACATGGCCACCACCTTGGCTTCAGTAGCAATAGAGGCATGGTCAGTACCAGGAACCCAGCAGGCATTTTTGCCTTCCATTCTGGCTTTTCTCACCAAGACATCCTGAAGCGTATTGTTCAGCATGTGCCCCATGTGCAATACACCAGTTACGTTTGGTGGTGGGATCACGATGGAATAAGGCTCTTTATTGTAATCTACTGTTGAACTAAACAATTTATTTTCCATCCAGAAATTGTACCATTTAGATTCAGCTTCTGTTGGATTATATTTTGTGGATAGCGACATAATTGAATTTGTATTGTAGAAACGGAATTATTTCTTAGAGCGCAAAAATAATATAAATATCTTTGAAGCCACTACGATTCCTCTAATTAAGCTACTGCCAAAACTGTACTTTGGGTTTTTTAATCTTCTAATAATTTTAAATTTGTATCTAACCTAATTTTGTCCACATGAAAGAACAGCCACTAGCCGCATTGAAAAGTTGGGTTCAAATATCCAAAAACGCTGATTTTACCATTTATAATCTTCCTTTTGGGGTATTCAAAAACAAAAGGCTTTCGCCAAGGATTGGTATAGCAATTGGAGACAAGATAGTGGATTTGTCTGTTTTGCATGAACATGGATTTCTTTCTGAAATCAACTTGCCTGAAAACATCTTTTTAAGGGATAACCTTAATGACTTTATCGCATTGGGAAAGCCTATTACTAAGAAGGTAAGGGACACTGTTCAGAAATTATTGTTGGATGAGAACCCAGACTTGAAGGACCATCAAGCAAGAGGAAAGGTGATGGTCAACAGAAAGGAGGCCACCATGTTAATGCCTGTAAAAATCGGAGATTACACGGATTTTTATAGCAGTAAGGAGCACGCAACAAATGTAGGTGCAATGTTCAGGGATCCAGAAAATGCCCTCTTACCCAATTGGAAGCATTTGCCCGTAGGCTATCATGGTCGTACTTCTTCCATAGTCATTTCCGGTACAGAAATTTACAGGCCAAAAGGGCAGTTTAAAGACCCTGATATGGAAAAGCCATCTTTTGGGCCGAGCAGAAGATTGGACTTTGAATTGGAGATGGCGTTTATCGTGGGGAAGCCCACCAAAATGGGAGAGAGCGTAAATATCGATGCTGCCGAGCAATATATTTTCGGAATGGTCTTGTTCAATGATTGGTCAGCAAGGGATATCCAAGCTTGGGAATATGTTCCGCTGGGGCCTTTTTTGGGAAAAAGCTTTGCCTCCAGTATTTCTCCTTGGGTGGTGACCATGGACGCTTTGGAGCCTTTTAGAACTGCTTCACCTGAGCCTGAAGAAGAACTGCTTCCTTATCTACAATGTAAAAAGGATTTTGGATATGACATTAACTTAGAGGTTTATATCCAACCTGAAAAAGGTAAAGATAACTTGGTTTGTCGGTCCAACTTTAAATACATGTATTGGAATATTGCCCAGCAATTGGCACATCAAACAGTTAATGGGTGTAATATTCAAATTGGGGACCTGTATGCTTCTGGGACCATTTCTGGCCCAGCAGAGGATAGTTATGGCTCAATGTTGGAGTTGGCATGGAAAGGTACCAAACCTCTGAGGTTGGATGATGGGAGTGAGCGGAAGTTTATTGAAGATGGGGATACTGTAAGCATAAAAGGCCACGCTGAAAAGAATGGTGTCAGGGTAGGGTTTGGAGAGGTGACAGGAAAGATTTTGCCTGCAAAATAACAGTGTAAATGATACAAAGGAAAAATAGAAAGGGCCTCAAATCTTAAATTTGAGGCCCTTTTGCAATAATTCATTAGGTTGGATTTTTTATTTTTTAATGAGATACTTTTTTCTCAAAGCTTTTTTCTCCTTTTTACCAATGCCCAATTCTTTCTCCAGCATTACATCTACACTTCCGTACTTTGACTCGACAGCATCCCATGCTGCTTGAAGGTATTCAGGCTTTACGCCCATTAAATAATCTGCTCTCTCTTTTGGAATACCATACATTTCCAATTTGCTTTTATCTGTTTTTCCCACAGCCTCATTGGATCGTAAATAATCTGCCATGATTGTTTCCCAGTCTGCGCCAAGGCTGTACAGAATCAAAGAAGAAGCAAATCCTGTCCTATCTTTTCCAGCACTACAATGGAATAATACTGCTTGATTAGTATTGAGAAGGTTGTCAAACAAAGGCTTGAAATCCTGGATGCTTTCTACAAAACCTTTGTTGGCATCAATCATCAATGCATCTACCATTTCATTGCTAAAGTCTTCCGAAGTCATGACCTTCATAAACTTGTTCATTGCTTTAGGATCAAGGCTTCCGATCGGGGTATGGATCCAAGAAGCATTCAAGGAAGCTGGAATGTCATCTGGCTCATTTTCTATTTCAAAATCTGATCTGAAGTCAATGATAGTTTGGATCTTTGTTTCTTCTAATTTGGCTTTGTCTTCCTCTGGAAGGTGGGCAAAACTTCCTGATCGATAGATCAAGTGATCTTTTACAATTTCTCCATCTTGGACTTCTATTCCTCCTAATTCCCGGAAATTAGGGCTGCTTTTTAAGCCAAGGTTTTGTTGTGCAAATACAGTGAAACTGCTAATAAGGAATGCTGGAAGTACTATATATTTTTTGAAATTCATGATGTTGTTTTTTTAGAAAATGATAAATCTGATACCTGCCTGTCCATTGATTGAATACCATTCACTGGAAGTAATTCGATCTTTGTTGTCTCCAAGGTATTGTACAAAAGGCTCATTGGTGAGATTTCTTACCTCTGCAAATGCCTTGATCTTATCGGTGATGGAATAGGCACCTGAGAAGTCAATAGTGAAATTTTTGTCTACTGTGATGTAAAAGTCAGGACCAAGGTTTTGGTTGATGGTCTCAATGGAAGAGCCTCTGTAGTTTCCTGCCAGACGAAGCATTAGGCCATTTTTTTCATAGAATAGTGCTGTGTTGAAAAGATCACCGGATTGATTAGGAAGGCTAGTGATGTCTGTAGCCAATACGGTTCCGTTTTCATCCAAGTGTGGCACTTCTAGTTCAGAGTGGATTTTGGTATAGTTGACATTCACACCAAAGCCACTCCAGAAGCCTGGCAAGGTGGAGAATCTTTTGGTGATTCCCATTTCAAAACCTATTAAATAAGCATTTTCCAAGTTTCTAGGTTGGGTAACCAAATAATTGGTGCCATCAATGGTTTCCTGAGATAAGTCAGTGAAAATAAAGTTTTGGATGTCTTTATAGAATGCGCCTGCTGTAACCATTCCGATGTCTTCCAAGAACCACTCACCCATCAAGTCATAGTTATTGGAGAAGGTAGGCTGAAGAGCCGTATTTCCTCTAGTGATTCTTGGAATACCCGTGGTGATATCAATATTCTCAGAAGGGCTAAGGCTACCAAAGTTAGGCCTACTGAAAGTTTTGGTATAAGCAGCTCTTAAGTTAACCTTTTCTTTTGGGCTATACTTCAAGTGAAGCATAGGCAGGAAGGCATTGTAGTCATTGTCACGAGTAATCGGAGTCACCTCCCGTGTGGCAGCATCATAGGCAAAACTGTTCATGGTCAGCTTGGTGTATTCATTCCTAACTCCACCAATCAACTGAAGCTTGTCTGTCAAGTGGTAAGTTCCCATAAGGTACCCTGCATAAACATCCTCAGTTCCATCGTATTTGGTTGTGGCATTTGAACCCGGAGAGTAGTTGTTGATGTCATTGGCTGCCATGAATTCAGGAGTGAAAATTTCAAAAGTCTGACTTTGAGGCATCGGCTGAATGGCTAGTTCATCAAACTGTCCATTAAGTTCACTGAAGAAAGTACCTGGAGCTGGGAAATCCATACGCTGGAATTCACTTAATGTACGAAGGGGAGCCGAATTAGGAATTCCTAGCAGCGCATTTGGTAAAAACACCATTGGTGTCATCATGGCTTCGTTTTTCTTAAAGCGGAATTTGCCTCCAGCTTTAAGGCTGAATACTGGGTTGACATCCCAAGTGAAGTTAAGTTGTCCCACATTGTCTCTGTCCCTTTGATCAATCTGGTAAATGATCATTTGCTGAAGCGTTAACCTTTCTGGATCCAAGTAATCGTTTTCATTGGTAAGCTGTGGATCGAAATTAAGCGGGGTAATTCCCTTACCATCTGGCGCATCAAAGGAGTTGTAGATCAGTCCATCAGAAGAACGTCCACCGAAATCCCCCTCTAGGTTTTGGAAAAACTGGGCAATTGGTAATCCTCTTTGATCTTCAGGCATGCCAGGAGGGGTGTCCAGTTTGTAGAACATGTTATAGGAAGAAACTTTCCAATCCATTTTAAAGTTGGTGGCCAAATGATGCATCCCACCGAACTCAAAGCCTTTTAAGTGCGTGCGGTATTCTGACTCACGGTTGCTGTATCGGTAACGGTTGTTGTCAAACTCATAATATGCCTCATAAACCGGACGAATATCATCAAATTGATCTCTTACAAATCTGGCAAAAAGCTTTTGGTTATCGTTAAATTCATACTCCAAAGCAGCATTTAAAGCTGTGGTGCGACGGGTCCCAAAGTACCTTTTAGCGTTCATGGTGTTGATGCTATACCTTTCTGAAGGAATGGCTTTACTGAGGTTATAGTCCAATACAATTTCATCAGAAGCAAAATTTCTGTTCCAAATTGATCCTGCGACCACAACACCAAACTTATCATTGAAAAAACGTTCACCATAGACAAGGGAAGCATTATAACTTCCATTTTGAGATTTTTGGTTGTATCCTCCTGCAGCACTTACATTGAGCATGCGCTCTTGGGGAGCGGACCTGGTGACGAAATTGATTGAACCACCAATAGCATCGCCTTCCATGTCTGGGGTGATGGCTTTGCTGAGCTGCACATATTGGATCATTTCAGTGGGAATGGCATCCAATAAGGCATTTCTATTTCCTGCAAAATTTGAGCTTGGTAGCCTTGTTCCATTGTAAAGGGTAGAGGACCAAGCATAAGGAGTACCTCTCACACTTACTTGGTTGGCCTCTCCATGATAGCGGTTTACACTGGCAGCAGGGAGTCTTTGCACGGCTTCTGCAGCATTTCTATCTGGCAATTTACCAATTGCATCCGCAGCGATCACATCCATGATCGCCAAGGAGTTTTTCTTGATGGAAATGGCCTTCAGCTGGGAAGGAACCATGGTGCCTTGGATAACATATTCTTCCAAGTCTCCAGAGGCTTCCTGCATCTGAACTGTACCTAGGGAGTTGGTACCAGCAGCCAATACCACTTCTTTAGTGATGGTTTCAAATCCAAGGTAACTTATTCGGACAGTCGCATTGCCCGTAGGAAGGTTGGAGATTTCAAATTTACCACTGAGGTCTGTAGGAGCTCCTTGACTGGATTCAAGTACAAGTACATTGACACCGGGCAAGTATCCAGCGCCATCAGAAATTCTTCCTGTTAGGGAAGCATGGTTTTGAGCCATTGAGAGGTTCAAAGCCAGAAGAAACATTAATAATGGTAATAGTTTTTTCATGGGTGTGAATAATTTTTTCACAAACCTATTGGGAATCCTCCTTGCAGTCGTCCGTGTAAATTTTTACGTACCGTGGAATGATTTTTTGGAATATAAATAGCTTGTTTTCAGTTGTTTATGTATTGTTAATTAATAGTTATCAAAAAATGAATGTGCCTTAATGCTGGAGTTGAATGGACTTTTTGTAGTCACTTGGACTGCATCCGGTAGCTTCTTTAAAGTATTTATAAAAGGTGGATTTGGACTTGAATCCACTTTCATAACCTATGACAGTTAGGTTATCTTCATGTGGCTGCTGGAGTAATGCTTTGGATTCTTCTATTCTTGCGGTATTTACAAATTGATAAAAATTTTTACCTAGATGAATGTTCAAAGCTTGGGTGATTTTTAGTTTGGAAGTTTCGATCTCATTAGCAAGTTGATCAAGGTTGAAATCAGGGTCCAAGAATGGTTTTTTTTCTTTGAACAACTGATTGATCGAGTCAATTACCTGTTCCAATTCATTTTTCTGAATTTTAGAGTTGCGGTACTTGGGTTGTGGACTGATATCGATTTTAAGAGAATTGTTATCGGATGTCTTTTGAACAAATAGCATTCTCATTCTAATATGGATAACACTGAAAAATAAAAGCAACATTAGGAAGTAGTAGACATAGCGCGAAGAAATAGGGAATTGAATATCCCATATTAGCATGAGCCACCCAAAGATAATCAAGCCTGATAGTAAAAGATTGGAAGAAGCGATGATTTTGGAGATAAGGGATTTTTGTTGAAATATCGGATCGTTGTTTTTTTGACGCAGTTGATAAAAAGTTGAAATGCTATAGGCGCTAAATGAAATTAAAACAGCAATGATGATAGATAGATCGTAAATGTTAATGATGAGTTGAGGCGTTTTTTGAATCAATACGAGCATAATCATCATGATATTCAATCCAAACCCCACAAAGAATGGCGAGGAATGCAGAATGATCTGAGAAGTTGATAAGGTTTTATTTTGAATTGATTTTACATAGAAAAACAAAAGTGGACCGTAGAGCAGGGAAAAACAACCATGAAGTTTGTCAAATAATTCTTTGTCATCAAAAGCCCAATAAAGAACCCCCTTATAGAATAAATGACAAAAAATGACGCCAAATAAAAGACTTAAATACAGGTCTTCTCCCTTGTAACGCTTATTGAGGTAAATCAATAAGCCGCTTGTCAGTGCTTGTAACATAACTACAGCGATCATAATGCCCATAATACTAGTGTTCTTTAGGTGAAAATGGTCGATTCAAATTAAGGTAAAATAGTGGTTCTAACTGTTGGTAAAACAGTCTAAATTCCTTGCTTGCTAACCCTCAAAAGTACCTTTTTAAGGTTAATTGGATGTTAATGGTATATTATGTTTGATGGTGATGAAATATAGGCCTAATGAAACTAAGCGCGGAGAGAATCTAACTTTAAAAAGTTCAGGAATCTATTACGGTTAGAAATTCGTTTCAAGCGAGGTTTTTTTGGGTGATTGAGTTAATTATTTGATTATCAGTTGATCATTGTGTTTTTTTTGTGGGGACATTAAGAAAATCAATGGATTATTGTGCAATTCTTCAGGTGGAAAACGTATTTTTAAAGAAGGATTTTACTTTAAAGTAAGTGGTGATTTGTGAATTTGTTTTTTGATCATACATGAGCGGAAATCATTTTTTCCATAACCAAAGTATAGTCGAAATGTAGCATTGCTTTTGGAATTTTATCTAAGTAGGTTGTTATGATGTTGATCAGTATATTCGATTTAACCTTGCCCCTGACCAATCCGGTTTTAAAGTTTCTTTTAATTCTGGTCATTATATTATTTGCTCCCCTTATCCTGAACAAATTTAAAATCCCTCATTTATTGGGTTTGATCATTGCTGGTGCTGTGATCGGTCCCTATGGGTTTTTACTTATGGAGAGGGATAGCAGCATCATTCTTTCTGGTACAGCCGGTTTGCTATATATTATGTTTCTGGCAGGTTTGGAGATAAATATAGACGACTTTAAAAAGAACAGCCAAAAAAGTTTGGTATTTGGCCTTTATACTTTTTTGATTCCCATGGTATTGGGTATTGTTTCTGGAATATTTGTGTTAGGGTTTTCAATACCTACATCTATTTTGCTTGCCAGTATGTTTGCTTCTCACACTTTGATTGCCTATCCGCTGATCAGCAATATGGGCGTGTCCAAAAATACGGCTGTTAATATCACAGTAGGTGGGACCTTGATTACCGATACGCTGGCATTATTGGTTTTGGCCATTGTGGTAGGAACGGTTTCTGGGGAAGTTAACCTTTCATTTTGGATCAGATTATTAGTTTCATTAATTGCTTTTGGTTTGGTTGTATTGTTTGTTTTTCCCATCATCAGCAGGTGGTTTTTCAAACGATATAACGATAATGTATCGCAATATATATTCGTGCTCATAATGGTTTTTTTAGGAGCGGTATTGGCAGAAACAGCGGGTGTGGAGCCGATTATTGGTGCTTTTTTAGCTGGTTTGGCATTGAACAGATTGATTCCGCATACCTCACCTTTGATGAATAGGATTGAATTTGTGGGAAATGCCATATTTATACCTTTTTTCCTGATTGGAGTGGGCATGCTGATTGACTATCGGGCATTTATCGAGGATTGGTATACCCTAAAGGTCGCCGCGATAATGACTATTGTGGCCACCACTGCGAAGTTTGTTGCAGCTTGGCTCACACAAAAGACCTATAATTTTTCAATTGATGAAAGGCGGTTGATCTTTGGCTTGAGCAATGCACAAGCTGCAGCTACTTTGGCGGCAGTTTTAGTTGGATACAACATCATTTTAGGTGAAACCGATGCTGGTGAGCCTATTCGGTTGCTGAATGAGAATGTGCTGAATGGTACAATTCTTATGATTCTTATCACTTGCACTATTGCTTCATTTGTCGCCCAAAAAGGTGCTAGAAATATTGCCTTTCTAGATGCAGCGGAAATACCACATGATGAATCAGAATTGCCTGAGCGAATATTGATTTCTATTAATAATCCGGATTCTACAGATGAACTGGTCAACTTGGGTATTACCATAAAATCAAAGAAAGCTACTGGGGATATTTATGCGTTGAGTGTTATTAACAATGACTCTACTGACCAAAGTGCGGATAAAAAAGCAAAAAAAATCCTAACAAAAGCAGCAATTACTGCCGCTTCAACGGATCATTTTTTACATGAATTACTCCGCTATGATCTTAATATTGGAAATGGAATTACCAGTGTAGTGAAAGAACATAAAATCAGCGATTTGATCTTAGGCTTGCACATGAATAGGGGGATCAGTGATTCTTTTTTGGGAAATCTCACCGAAGGTATTTTGTCAAAATGTAATGTTACTACACTTATTTATAAACCGGTCCAACCATTTACTACGATCAAGAGGCATTTTGTTATTGTTCCAAAAGGCGCGGAACAGGAAATAGGCTTTGCTTTTTGGTTGATCAAGGTCTGGAACATTGCGCGGAATACAGGGATAAAACTAGTATTCTATGCCACCAAAGAGACCCTTTCCTTGATTGAAGAAATTCAGGAAGAACATCCAGTTGCCTGTGAATTTGTTCTCTTTGAGGAATGGGGCGAATTCCTGATTTTGGCTAGAGATCTCAAAAGAGATGATAACCTGATCATTGTGTTGAGTAGAAAAGATAAATCTTCTTATAACGAAGAAATGGAAAGCATTCCTTCTTATCTCAACAAATATTTCAAAGAGCATAGTTTTATACTTGTTTATCCCATGCAAACTGGCGTTACAGACAATTCTGTAATTAATTTCAAGGATCCCACTATTCCTGAGACGATTGAAAAACTTGACGAAATGCGAAAGACCATTGGCAAAATTTTCAAAAGGAAATAATTTGGGTTTTAGGAAAATGGCTGCTTTTTGTCTTAAGATTGTTTGAATTAAATACGGCTAAAAGATATATTTCACTTTTCATTTAAACTAAGAGCGCAAATAAATCATGCATTTGAAAGCAATTACTGTTATGGTGACATAGACCATAGCCCAAAACACCAATGAATTTAGGGTGTATTATGGGGTGTCAGATGCAAAGTTATTAAGGTCACCACAAGATGGTGGAGGAAGTTATGATAATTCCAGTTTCAAAGAATTTGGTATAAAGTATTTAAAAGAGCTTTTCGATGGCTTTTTAATAGAGACTGGAGTCAATTATTCCTAAATGATGTTATGATTACACCAGCGTTCAGTGGCGAACCAACAGAACCTTATTACAAGGAAATGAGTGTTGTTTCTGTGGCCTTTAATGCCCATTATGTGTTTTGGAAATATCTATTCGTCAATGGTGGACCCATATTGGACTTTGAAACTAGTGACAATGACAATTGGATAGATTCCCAATCCGGAGTTGGTTATAGCTTAGGGCTTGGTGGAAAATACGATTTCGATAAGTTTTTGATTTTTATCAATCCAAATTTTAAACGCCACGCTGTCATTCCATTCAAAAAAGACACTAATCATCAAAAATTAACGGAGTTTGGAGTGCAATTTGGATTGGGGTACCGATTTTAAACGTTAAGTGGCTTTTGATTGTACTTGTATTTTGCGATCACTCCATAAGCCTTTGAAATTAGGAGCAAGTGGCAATTTATTGAAGTTGGGAGATTCATGTTGGATTTGGAGAGTTGATCATTCTGATGAATTCTGCAAAATTCTTCAGCATATTGAAGGTAAGGCTTCCTTATTTGTACTTTGCTGAAAAAAGCAGGGGTAATTTTATGAAATTGGTGATTTTGAAAAATGAAAGGATTTTTGTTGAATTGTTAGAGAAACAAGCAGGAACTATTTGTTACAAATAGTTCCTGCTTGTAGAAAGAATCGACAGATTTTATAATTAATAATCAGGAGTTCACAATGCGCATTCAATCAGGTTTATGATTCCAGCAATTAATTTAAAGGTCACTTTTGATAATGCCGCGATCTTTATATTTCTGTATAAAGTGCTGATCTAGTTCTTCGGAGTCTTTATATTTTAAGCGAAGCTTCTTGAGCTTTTCTTTAAGCTCCTTAACCACTTTTTCATAAGCAGGATCATCGTAAACATTGTTCATTTCCATGGGGTCTTTTTTGCGGTCATATAGTTCCCACTCATCGATATCATAGTAAAAATGTGCCAACTTATAATCTTCCGTTACAATGCCATAATGGCGTTTGACCATGTGGAAACCTGGATATTCATAATAATGATAATAAACACCCTCTCGGGTCCATTTTTCCGGCTGTCCTTCTAATAGCGGCATCAGGCTTTCTCCTTGCATATCGGCTGGTGCTTTCACATCTGCTGCTTCAAGAAATGTTTGCGCAAAGTCAAGGTTTTGTACCATAACATTATTTTTACTCCCTGCCTCAATTTTTTCTGGCCACTTTATCAATAGGGGTGTTTTGAAGGATTCATCATAAATAAAACGCTTATCAAACCAGCCATGCTCACCCAAATAAAAACCCTGGTCTGAAGTATACACCACAATGGTGTTTTCGCTTAACCCGTTTTCATCGAGGTAATCCATAAGGCGGCCTACATTTTCATCTACTGCGGCTATCGTGCCCAGATAATCCTGCATGTACCTTTGGTATTTCCATCTCATGAAATCTTCTTCACTCATGGAAGGGTATTGCTTTTTAAACTCCTCGTTGATTGGTCCATATATGGCATCCCATTCGGCTTTTTGTGCTTCGGTAAATCTACCATATTTGCTTTTGAAGACATTATACCCCCATTCGGATGGCTCTTCAATACCTAGCTCCTTGGCAATTTCGGGGTAGATCTTATTGTCAGCAGAAACGGTCATATGTTCTCTGATATTCATTTCTGCTTCCTTAGCTGCAGTGCCCCGACCTTTGTAATCATCAAATAGGGTGGCAGGTTCAGGGAAAGTCTTTTTAGTAAATTCCTTATAATGCCGAGGGGCAGGCAACCATTCCCGGTGAGGTGCCTTATGGAGATAAAACAACATAAAAGGCTTGTCTTCATCCCTTCTGTTATCAAACCAATCAAGGGTCAAGTCGGTAATGATATCCGTTACATAGCCCATAATGGTAGTATCCCCCTTATTGGTGATAAATTCTGGATTATAATAATCCCCTTGGTCAGGAAGGATTTTGAACTCATCAAATCCTTTGGGATTATTCCCAAAATGGAGTTTCCCAAACATGGCAGTTTGGTAGCCAGCATCATGGAGAAGCTGTGGGAAGGTCACATTGGTCGTGTCAAACGGAAAAACGTTGTCGACTTTTCCATGCATATGCGTGTGTTTTCCCGTCAATATCGTTGCGCGGGAGGGAGCACAAATGGAGTTGGTTACCGAAGCATTTGTGAATAGCATACCTTCTTTGGCAATTCGGTCAATATTAGGCGTATTGATCAATGTGTTATCATACGCACTGATCGCTTGATAGGCATGATCATCACTCATGATAAAGACAATATTCGGTCTTTTCTCTTGCTTTGAATTGTCCTTACAGGAGAGCATCACGCTTGAACTAGCAAGCATGATTGTCAATATTGCTGTATTTATATTTTTTATTGGCCACATAACGGTCTGATTTTTTAATTTGTACTGATTTCTTTTCCGTGGCGTTTGAACCCTAATCGATTAAGTCCATTGAGGATATCCTCATTTTTCATAAAGTTTTCCCAAAGCAGACCCGAACGGTAATTCTCTATCATAATGATGATGGGGCCTTGGTCGATACCGATATAGGTTTTCCGAACTTGTTCCTCGGGAACATCCGATACACTTAGGTTGATACCATCATAAAAGCCATAAGGTCCCCATAGCTCTTTTCCGTAATTTCGGTACAAGTTTTTCAATACTTTCATCGATTCATCTGGGGTATAGGGCATGGATGAAAGGGCTGCTGTAGGCGTGATCGTCCCTTGATCGCGGATATAGCCAGGTGCATGGGCTGAATATCCTTCCGGTACGCGATCGCCTGCGGTAAGTCCCCAAAAGTCCTCGCCATAGCCAGGATAGCCATAAGGATTATCGATGCAATAGGCCCGGTTGATGAGGGTATGTCTTCTGTTTTGCACCCAATAGTTGGCGTATTTGTCAGATAGACCGCGAGGATCAAGTCCCAAATAAGAGTAATGGGCAAAAAACAAGGGGCCACCGTACCATCGTTTGTTGCCCAGAGGAAGCACCATGCCAAAGTATTCAGTATAGTTAGCAAAGTTGGGGTTGTCCCAGCCAGCCCAGCTTTCATGATAGGCTTCTACAGGAATGGGGTTTGTAGGGGAACAAACGCCCAAAATATAGGCTATCAGGCATTCATTATATCCCCGTATACCATGGTTTTTTTCAAATCCGTAATCGGGAGACCAATGCCAGATCAAATGGTTGCCGCCGTTGGTATACCATTTCCAATCCATCTCGTGCCAAAGATGGGTGATGCGATCACGCAATTGGGCTTCTTTATTGTTGTCCTCATTGAAATATTGTTTCGCCGTAAGCAGCCCCTGCATCATAAAGGCACTTTCTATGATATCGCCTCCATTGTCCATTTTTCCAAACTCACGGACAGTGCCGGTTTCAGCATTGTACCAATGGGCCCACATGCCATGAAATCGGTCTGTGTTTTGTAAAAAGTCTGTGGCATGTAATAATTTGTCAACAGCCTGTTCTCGACTTATCCAACCTCTTTCGGCGCCTACAATAATGGCCATTACACCAAATCCACTTCCGCCAATAGTAACAATATTTCCTTGTTTGCTGTGTGTACGTTCATGAGATAGGCCTGTATTGGGTTCTCCAAAATCCCAAAAGTAGCGGAAGGTATATTGCTGTACCATATCCAGCAACTCTTCATCGGTAAAATCACGAACAGAGACAGTTTTTGACTCCAAGGCCTTCTTTTCCTCATTATTTACAACTGGGATTAATTTATAGGTAAGTGTAATATTCCTTCCTAAATCAGTTACAAAGTCGAGGTAATGGTCTTCATTTGTTTCACCGCGCAATAGGAAGTCTTCGCCTGATCCTGTGGAGGCATAAATTCGGTAAATGTCTACACTGTTATCATGATCCCAGGTCAGTTCCACATGACTGTCATAGCCTTTTACTTGGAAGTTATTACTGGCATGGGCTTGTGAAAAAATTAGCACTACTAAAAGTGATAATATAATATTCAATCTTCTCATTTTTTTCTCGATTCTTTATACAGCTTCTCTTATTTACTTCACTTCAAGAACCTCTGTTTTTTCGGATATTCCGTTTTCATTGAAGGATTCAATCGAGAAATAATATTGGGTGTCCCGGTCAAGGCATCGCATGAAGTGTTCGGTTGTGTCATACACCAACCAGGATTGGTAAAGTTTATCAGGTGCAATTCCCCATTTAATATTATAACCTTGGGCACCTTTAACTGGTCTCCATGACAAAGAAACATCCCTGCGATCTTCTTCCCTGTCCACCATAAAGCCCTTTACTGAGCTTGGCTTTTTTCCAAAACCTAAGCCAAATACCCTTATTTCAGACAAGGCAAAGTTGTTTCCTGGTACTTCGATATTATTATAGCGTACATATTTACCTTCCACAGCTTGGCTGAGCACTATATAGGCATTGGGCGTGTCTTGGTAACTTTTGCTTCTATCCACCACGGTTTTCCAATTTTGACCATCTGCTGAAACTTCTATGGTGAAGCGGTGTCTCAACCCTTCGGTACGCGTATAGATCCCCGATTCATGGTCATGAAAGTTCAGCTGAAAAGCATATATTTTTCCTGGGTTTAACATTTCAATTTCCACCCATTGTTGGTCATCATTGGCTTCAGCGACCCAGAATGATTTCGGACTTTCATCGGTCAGTACTTTTGATAAAATTTCCCCGTCATCACTTTTTTCCAAAGGCATTTCAGTTATTTCAACTTCATCATCTGTTGAGGTGCTTTTTTTTATTTGCTGTTTTGAGGAGGAGACGGTAGTTTTCCCTTTGTAGGAAAGTAACATCCACCCACAGTGTTCACCGGCTTTTGTGGGGTGGTTGGGAGCATAGCGGGGATAATCACCATAATGGGTGTTGGAATGCATCAGGCCCTCATCATCAAAGTATGTGGGAAACATACAAAGACGTCGTTCCCAGTGGGAATTTGAAGCTAAAGCCATGGTGCCAAAATGCCAGTATTGGCCATTGGTTTGTTTCACGGTAATACCATGTCCTGCTCCATTGGTGAAGCCCCCTGGTTTAAAGCTCATGGGATTGTTTTTCATATAGGTGAAAGGGCCAAGTGGGGAATCGCTGATATAAACCCCGTCACCATAAACATTGAACTGTGTTCCTGGGGCGGCATACTGCAAATAGTACTTACCATTGTGCTTGGTCATGGAGGCGCCTTCCATATAGCCTTCTTTTAGGGTAGGGTGAAAGTTGTTTTCTCCAAACCGTTCCCAGCCGTGCTCTTCCTCAACAAGGTTGATCAATTCTTTTCTCACGCCAGTTTCAAGAAATCGGTCATCTTTATCCAGCATCTTCACCCGGATAGGATGGACATTGGATGAGCCCCAGTACAGGTAGGATTTTCCATCGTCATCAATAAATAATTCTGAATCTTGGATATTATTGGAAATCGAAGCTGTTGGCGTCCATTTACCGCTTTTGGGATCATCTGTATAAAGAATACTGCCATAGCCCGCAGGATCCCCGGCAAAGTATACCAAAGAATCTTTATAATTAAAGGCGGTAGGGGCATTGCTCCCTTCAAAAAACCACTGCTGGGGTTTAATGAAATCCCAGGTGACCAGGTTGGTGGAATGCCAATAGCCAAAGGAACGGGTGACAAACATATAATACTCACCTCGGAATTCAACTACAGCTGGATCTGCACCGGAACGGTAAGAGATGTTTCTAGCTGAATTGTAGACCATATAGGTATAATCGATATCCAACGGGTTACAATAAGTTTGTGGTACTATTTCCTGTGCTCTTATAGTAGAACTGATAACTAATAGTGTAGAAGCAATTATAAAGCTTAACTTATTCATGTCAATTGTTTTTGCCTTTCAGATAAATCAGGTATGACTCTTTAGCCCAATAGTATTTTTTAGTTTTAAAGAGAATTATTTTCCTTTTGCAAAATGGGCGGATTAATAATGAGGTCATGTAAACATGAGCTTAAGGATTGCTTTCAAAACCCAGTTTCTTCAACCCTTCCTGGATTTCAGGAGCCCCCATAAATAGCTTCCACCCCAAACCGGATCGGTAATTTTCGATCATGGCCACAATAGGGCCTTGGTCTATGGCTAGGTACCTTTTGGGATAATAATCATTTTCTGGACTCAAGGCGTCATAGAAACCATAGCGACCAAATACCTTTTCTCCATAGTTGTAATAAAGGTTTTTGATCACATTTAGAGATTCCTCTGGAGTGTATGGAATAGACGAAAGTGCGGCAGTTGGTGAAATTACCCCAAGGTCACCTCCTGGTCTGTGGGCAGCATAACCTGTTGTGGTATAGCTCGCTGTCAATCCCCACAGATCTTTTCCATAGCCTTTGTAGTCATTGGGGTTTTCCACACACCAAGCCCTGTTGATTAAGGTATGGTTTTTATTTTCTTCCCAATAGTTGGCATACTGATCGGTTAATCCTTTTGGATTAAGGCCTAAGTAGGAGTAATGGGCCCAGAACAATGGCCCTCCCATCGCTTCGGATCCATTGTGCTTGAGGTGAAGAGGATATCCATATGCCTCTACATCGGTATTGATGCCACCACTTCTTGCCCAACCCTTATGATAGGCGGAAGCGGGAATGCTGTGTGTAGGAGAGGAGGCAGCAAGAATGTAAGTAATCAGGCATTCGTTATATCCTTCCAGTGGGAAATCCATTTCCCATTCATGCGTAGGTGACCAATGCCAATAAAGGACATCATGACCTCCTTGGGTATACCAATCCCACTCCATGGTTTTCCATAAATGATCTATTCGGTTGGCCAGGTTTTTTTCATTTTCATTGCCGTTTTTGAAATATTCACGAACGGCCAGAAGACCTTGCATTAGGAAGGCTGATTCGACCAAGTCTCCACCATTGTCCTTGTCACTAAAGGATCTGGCTTTGCCAGTTTCTCCATAGATCCAATGAGGCCATACCCCATGAAAACGATCTGCATTTTCAAGAAAGCTTACCATCTTGTCAAACCGGGCAACGCCTTGCTCTTTTGTGATCCAGCCTCGGTCCATGGCCGCTATAATTCCGAAAATACCAAAGCCTGTTCCTCCGGTGGTTACGACAGATTGATCATTTTGTGGATAGTCACCATCGATATGGATTCGTTCAGGCCCCATTCCCGAAGTAGGTTCAGCACCTTGCCAGAAATAACGGAAAGTATAATATTCTACCATATTGATCAGTTCTTCATCTGAGAAATCCATGGTATTAGCCTGGGTAGTACCAATTTCCAGATTTTCTCCCTGTTCGTTTAGACCAACAATCTTATATTTTAGTGTAAGGTTATTGCCAAGATCATTAACAAAATCCATGTACATAGTGTCTTGAACTGTAGTTCTTTTACTGAAGCTATTGTTTTCTGTGCTTACCCAAACTTCGTAATCATTGATTCCATCGGTTTTGGGCCAATGAAGCTCTACATGGCGGTCATATCCTTTTGCAAGGATAGGGCTCTCTGATGCACTATCTTCTTCAGCACATCCCCACAAGATGATGCTCAAAAAGAAGGTCAGATAAAACGGTAACTGCTTCTTATTCATGATTCATTTGGTTATTTGTGTTTAGAAAAGAGCCAAGGCAGCAATTCAGTTTCCTCAAATGTGGAATCCCATGAATTATGGTTGGCTTCTGGATAAAGGGTGTATTTTACATCAGCACCTTCAGCTTTTAGTACACCGTAAACTCTTTTAGATAATATAGGAGGGACAATGTCATCCTTTGCTCCATGGGCAATCCAAATGGCCGTATGAGGTGCGTATTTTTTAGCAAGTGACAGGTTGCCGCCACCACATATGACTACCGCTGCGGCATATTTTTTTGGCCAGCGCCCCAAAGTCTCAAAGGTTCCCATACCTCCCATGGAAAGTCCCATTACATATAGGCGTTTTTTGTCAACTTTCTCATTTTTGATTAGCATTTTGCTGAGGTCATTGACCAATTCCAACTGTTTGGAAGGGCGTTCAATGGACTGGCTAAAGTCAGGGTCTCCTTTGCCAAACAGTTCCTGCCTCACACTGATGTCAATCCAATATTTATCTTGAGGGCATTGGGGAAAAACCACGATAGCCGGATAGTTTTTTCTGTTGTCAGGGCCTAGAAAGAGACTGGCACCATGTGAAAGTTGTTTTTCATTATCACTTCCCCGTTCTCCCGCTCCATGAAGAAACAAAACCATGGGAAACTCTTTGCCACTTTCATAATTTTCTGGATAAAGGATCCGGTAAAGAAGTGTATCGCCTTTTTGATTTATGAAGACTCGCTTTTCAAAGAGAGACTTGTCTTGGCCCATCAGCTCCTTAGTGTTAAACACGACCAGTAGGAGTACAACCAGCAAGAGATAGGTTTTATTTTTGTTCATGACTAATTTTAATTTTCAATCTTCCTAATATGCAGGATACAGAAAGAAAGTTGGATGTTTATTCTTTCCAATTAATTTTTGATTTACTAAGTTCTTGAGAATTAGTGCCTATCAAGATTTCAAATTCTCCAGGTTCAAAGACAAAGTCAAGGTTGTGGTTATAGAATTTGAGGTCCTCTTTTGTCAGCTCAAAAGTAACTTCTGTAGTTTCTCCAGCTTTTAAATTTACTTTTTGAAATCCTTTCAATTCCTTTACAGGACGGGTGATACTTCCAACCATATCTCTGACATATAGCTGTACCACTTCTGCTCCTTCATATTGTCCACTATTGGTCAAAGCAATGCTGGCCGTTAGGGTTTGGTTTCCCGAGAGTTCATTTCGGTTCAAGGTGATATCCCCATATTCAAAAGAGGTATAGCTCAAACCATAACCAAATGGGTACAAGGGTTCATTGGATACATCGAGGTAATTAGAACGGAATTTTTGGAACCATTGCCCTTCGGGTAAAGGACGTCCTGTATTTTTATGATTATAATAAATGGGGATTTGCCCTGTGTTTTGAGGGAAAGTAGCGGTCAATTTTCCTGAAGGGTTCACTTTTCCGAAAAGAACATCAGCAATGGCATCTCCAGCCTCACTTCCTCCGAACCAAACATTCAGAATAGCTGGAATATGCCCATTTTCCCATTGGATGGCCAAAGGTCTACCTGTAAACAGTACCATCACTACCGGTTTACCTGTTTTTACTAATTCTTTTAAAAACCTCCTTTGGTTGGCTGGAAGTTCTATGGTACTTCTGCTGGAAGATTCACCACTCATTTCGGCAGATTCACCCATGGCAGCTACAATTACATCAGCATTTTTTGAGGCTGCTAAAGCTTCTTGAATCAATTCCTCTTCAGATCGTGAATCACGATAAGTAGGCTTTCCAAATACGCTTACCCTGGATTCCAAAAGTGAATCTGCTACGATGTTAGCGCCACGGGCATGTACAATGTTGACATTATTGCCCACCGCATTTTTAATTCCTTGCATCAAAGAAATGGACTCTTTGAACCTACCGGCTACACTCCAAGTTCCGGTCATGTTTTCAGCATTATCCGCCATGGGGCCTACCAGGGCAATGGTTCCTTCTTTTTTCAAAGGCAGGATATTACCTTCGTTTTTTAATAGGACGAAGGATTGGGCTGCTATATTTCTCGCAATAGCTCTGTTCTCAGAAGTGAATATTTCGTTTTCAGCACGATCCAGGTCGCAGTATTTGTAAGGATCATCAAACAAACCCAGTTTGAATTTGGCGATTAAGACCAATCGACAGGCATTGTCAATTTGCTTCTCTGAAATAGTGCCTTCTTCCAATGAGGTTTTTAGAGTGGTCAAGAATCCCTCTCCAACCATGTCCATTTCTACTCCAGCTTTTAGGGCCAATGCAGATACTGTTTTTAAGTCTCCAATTCCGTGGGCGATCATTTCATTGATCGCTGTGTAATCGGTTACCACAAACCCATCAAATCCCCATTGCTCACGAAGCACATCCGTCATCAGCCATTTATTGGCACTGGCAGGAATACCTTCGACCTCATTGAAAGATGTCATCACAGTTCCCACTCCAGCTTCTACAGCGGCTTTGTAAGGCAGGAAGTATTCATTGTACATGCGCTGACGACTCATGTCTACCGTATTATAGTCTCTGCCTGCCTCAGGAGCTCCATAAAGTGCAAAGTGCTTTACGCAAGCCATGATGGTGTTATTATGACTAAGGTCATTACCTTGGTAGCCATGAACCATGGCTTTGGTAATTTGAGCTCCCAAATAGGGGTCTTCTCCGCTGCCTTCAGATACCCTACCCCAACGAGGGTCTCTTGCGATATCGGTCATAGGAGAGAAAGTCCAATTTATGCCATCTGCACTGGCTTCTTTTGCAGCTATTTGGGCAGATTGCTTGACCAAACTCATGTCCCAACTGCATGACAATCCCAAAGGAATAGGGAAAATAGTCTCATATCCATGGATGACATCCATCCCAAATAATAGTGGTATGCCCAATCTACTTTCTTCTACAGCCACTCTTTGGACGTCTTTGATTTTGGCTGCGGTTTTAATGTTGAAAAGTCCACCCACTTTTCCTGCCTTGATCTTTTCAGCTATGTTGGAACTGGAAGCTTGTCCAGTTGTAAAGTCACCTGCTGCAGGAAGATTAAGTTGACCGATTTTTTCCTCTAGTGTCATCAGTGCTAACACGGAGTCAGCTTTATGAATATATTGTTCTTCAGGTGAGACACTTTCCTTCGATGACTTGAAGGCCATCAAAGCACCGCCAATAAGGAAAAGAAAGAGAATGAGTTTTTTCATAATGATATGTTTTAGCTTCTCTTAGATTTAAGAAGAAATAAGTTTGAGTCTTTATTTAAATTAGGTTCTCCTAATAGGAGAACTCCAACTTGTTTAATCCTGATTGAACGTCTTTGTCACTCATAAACAAGTCCCATAGCAATGCAGATCTGTAATTTTCGATCATGATGATGACTGGTCCTTGATCAATAGCTAAATAAGAATCTGCGTACCAGCTTTCTGTAATATTATAGGCATCATAGAAACCATAATCACCCCAGATTTTGTCCCCCAGCTTATAATAGAAATAGTGAAGGGCCTTCATGGATTCTTCAGGTGCATAAGGAAATGAAGAAAGCGCAGCGGTAGGAGTAATGACACCTTTATCATTGGTGGGTGAATGGGCACTGTATCCCTCATGATTGTCACTGGCAGTCAAGCCCCAACTGGTTTCGGAATAGCCGATAAAACCTTGTGGATTTTGAACACAATGGGCTTGATTGATCAAAGTGTGCTGCACATTTTGGGTCCAATAATTAGCATATTGATCTGAAAGATTCCTTGGATCCAGTCCTAAAAAGGAATAATGAGCAAAGAATAAAGGCCCTCCAAAGTTATTGCCTAAGGGCAGCTGCAACCCGTAATAGCTGGAGCCGTTTTGGATATCTCCGTTTTTGGCCCAACCATTTTCATATATGCTTTTATCAATGGGGTGTGTGGGAGAAGAGGCTGCGAGTACATAGACTATCAATGCTTCATTATAACCTCTAATAGGTAAATTCATTTCCCAGTTGTAATTTGGTGACCAATGCCAATACAAAACACCACTGTTTTCTTTGGTGTACCAGTCCCACTCCACAGTTTCCCATAACTGCGTGATTTTATCTATGATGATTTTTTCGTCTAAGATGTTTGGGTTCAAATAGGCCTTTACAGTGAGCAAGCCTTGGATCATAAAAGCCGTTTCCACCAGGTCGCCCCCATTGTCCTTGTTACTGAAAGGGATGGTTTTTCCAGTTTCCCCGTTCATCCAGTGTGGCCATACTCCATGAAACCTGTCTGCATCAATCAAGAAGTCAACTATTTTTGACCATCTGTCAACTGCTTGATCCCTGGATATAAAACCTCTTTTTACACCAACAATCAACGACATTACGCCAAATCCAGAACCCCCTATGGTTACTGTATTTCCAGAAGTGTTTCTTTCTCTTGCCAATCCACTGGTTTCATGAGCAAAATCCCAAAAATAGCGGAAGGTTTGGGCTTGTACTTTGGTGAGTAGTTCTTGGTCTGAGATGATAGGTAATTTGGGTGTTTCATCTACTTCAGTATAAAAATCTTTAGCAAATGCTGTAAAGTTTTCTCCTTGGATTCCTTTTAGTTTGTTACTTACTGAGAGGGTGTATTTGGAGATAAATTCCAGTGGAGAATTGGAGGTAATGGTGATTTTTTGACCGTTTTCGGCATATGAAAACTGTAAAGAAGGAATGGTAGGGCCACTTAGGCTAATAGCTTCCTGAACTGTGTTTTGGTCCACAGGTTTGTTGAAGGTGAGCTCTGCCATGAAATTGACCGGGGCATTTTCTGTCCGGTCTGTGTTGGTGTAGTTGCTTTCAGGAATGGAAAAGGAGTTCATTTCAAGCGCACCTAAAATGGTCTTAAAACTGAAATCCTTTCCGGAGAACTGAGCTCCACTAGCTGCTTTTAATTCGTTGGATATATTTAATTGATAAGTAGAGCCAGTTTCTAATACACCGACAGGACTGATGACAATAGTTTGGTTATTGGCTATTAGGTTGGTAGTGAAGTTTACGGGGTTAGTTTCTTTTGATAGATTGATGGATGTTGAAACAGATTCAGGATTTAAACTCTGAGAAAACCTGATACTAATGGACCTGTCGATAGGGATGTTTTCAGTAGGGGTGTTATCATCGCTTAGTGAAATGTCGCCTACATTAACCTCCAATAAGTTCAAATCAGGCAAGACCTCCTTTTTGTCTTTACAAGAGGAAAAAAGGAAAAAAATCACAAAACAAGGTAACAAGTTTTTCATTTTGGGCATAAGGAAATAATCGGGTTCCATAATTATGGAACCCGAATAGGTTTAATAGGTACTTATGTTATGGTAATTCGTTGTCAAGAATGGCTTGAACTTCCTGTTGGGTTAGGGCCTTATCAAAGATGTGCAGTTCATCCAAAAAGCTATTGTCCGAAAGGTGTCCCCATTCTACGAAACGTGGAGCTCCCGAGCCAATCGATAAGATGTCGCAACCTTCCCATGAGATACCAGAATATGTGCCTTGACTGACCACATTACCATTGATATAAACGGCACATTCTGTACTTGAAATGGTAAAAGCAATATGGACCCAATCAGCACTACTAGGGTTGATATCAGCTGCAGCACCTCCGTCAAACCAGTTCTCTCCGCCACCGTTACCTACATTTAGCTTAATCCTTTGGTTGGAGCCTGCAGCTTCTCTGAACAACCTAAAACCAGCGGTTCTATTGTTAGGATTGTCAGGGTTGGCCGCGTCAGGCGGTCCCATGACCAGGATGCCAGCCCTGTTTGGGGCTGCGTTGACTTTATACCAAAAGGAAGCACTAAACTCACTATTGGTCAGGCCAGCTGAAGGAAAGGTCAAGTAAGAATCTGTGGCGCCTTTATAGGCGTTAGAGCCGGAAGCTGCTTGTCCAGCAAAACCGGGCTGCCCTACAACAGTAGCATCAGAAACGCTTACCAATTCTAGGTATTCATCATTGAAAGGCATGTAGAAAATTTCTCCGTCGTATTGCGGAACATAGTTTTCTGGCTTTTCAAAATTGACGGTGCTCGTAGTTGATTTTCCAGAAAGGTCATTGGCAGTAATGGTCAGGGTATGGGCTCCATTAGTGACATTGTCATAAGGAAGTTTCATGGCCGTTCTTCTGTAATCTTTGAAGTCAGAAAAACTACCAATGTTGGTTCCGTCCATTGAAACTACTATATCTTGAATTTCAATATCATCGGTTACTTCAAAATCAATATTGATGGACATGACCTCATTGGGCACCCAAGTTAAAGGTCCCTCTTCTGGGAAGATGATGTTCACCACGGGCGCGGTTTCGTCAGGCCCTGGTGAAACTGTTTCAATATCGTCGATGTATCCGTCCTTGCAGGCCAAGCTGGTTAACATTAGCCCTGCTATGAATATTTTAGCTGTTAATTTCATGTTTTTTGGGTTTGTGTGCTACCTTATTTATTAATTGGCTGCTTCTTTAAGCTGGGGAAGAATGTCTTGCTGGTCCAATGGATAAGGTAAATACCTGTCTCCTTCTTGGTAAGTCCTGCCGCCATAATTGAGTTCGCTTGTACGGCCGTGTCTTACTAAGTCAAAGAATCGGACACCCCATTCCATGCTGAATTCAGCAAATTTTTCATCCAGCACATTATCCAAGGTCACACCACTAAGCATTCCAAGGTTGGCCCTTGACCTCACTGTATTGACCGCTTCATCTGCTGACATGACACTACTTGTAGCTCCACTGACCAAAGCCTCTGCATGTACCAATAAAATTTCAGCATAACGGATGGCAATCATGTTTTTGTTTTCGCCATAGTTAAATCTTCCAGGGGTCAATTGAGTGGTAGGCAAATAATGTTTCCCGCTTAGAAACCTATACCTAGGTGCATTCCCAAAGGTGTCTCCATCAGGAGTAGTGTTGGTTACCCAGTTGGGCAGGTTAGCATAATTTGGATCTGATTCAATATCACTTATGCCATCAGGTGTAAACAACACGGTAGTTGTTAGGCGTTTACGGTCGTTTCTGTCAAGCATGAATTTGACATACTTTTCAGTTGGCTCCCAAAAGCCCCAACCGCCGCTAGAACCTGGTACAGCTGGTTGCCAACCTACTGCCTGTGGGCCGTAAACTTGCCAAGGGAAGCGATCTGATGTGCCGCTTTCTGCCCCGTAATCAGAATACTGGAATTCCAAGATGTTTTCGTTGTTGAGTTTTCCTGGGATTTTAAACAATTGATAATAATCCGTTTCCAGCATAAACTCTCCACTGCTGATAATCTCACCAGTTGCATCTGCAGCTCCCTGATAGTTTTCCATTTCTAGGTTAGCCAAGGCTTTTACAGCTAATGCTGTATAGCGAGTGATCCCTCCGCGAATATCAGAGCGTTGATTAGGATGTACGTTGGGAAGGTTGGGCATGGCTTGATCCATCTGGTCGGAAATGTATTGCATGACCTCATTAAATGGAGTAAGTTCTGCTTCGTAAAGTGCATTAGGATCAGACCCTTCAGGAATCAGGATATTATTCCATAGCCTGGCCAACTGAAGTAGGTTGTAGCCTTTCATTACATTGATTTCCGCAATGTACTGACTGGCGTTAGCAGCACTGGCACCGGCTTCCTGGTATTTTTGAATTTCTTCAATGGCACCATTCCAATAGATAATGTCTGAATACATGTTTAACCAAGTGGAATTATATATCCAGAAACTCCTGTCATAATCATAAGTGTCAGTTTTGAACAGGGGCTCCTGGTCTCCGGCAGGGTTGGCATCATCTCCCCTGACAGAAATTAGCGGAAAGGTTTCCCATTGGAATCCATATAGCTCTGCATAAGCGCCATTGAGTAATAAGACCATGTTTTGGGATTGGGAATAATCCGTTTCCTGAGCTAGGATTTGGTCTTCCAGTGGAGCATCCAAGTACTCACTGCAGGATATAGTGGTCATTAAGGATAAGACCATGACCAATTTGATTGATTTATATTGAAATATTTTCATGACTGTTCTTGGGTTATTGATATTAGAACTTGACATTTAATCCTACGGTATACACTGCAGGGACTGGGTAGGTCTGCCGGTCAATGCCATTGTCCACTTCTGGGTTGAAACCATTATAATTGAAAATGGTCAATGGACGTTCTGCTGTCAGGGTAATCCGTGTTTCAGGCATGATTGCACCCATTATTTCTTTATTTATCAAGGAATAGGACATACGCACATTTTGGACCCTGAAGAAAGAACCGTCTTCCACAAAATAATTACTGAAATTTTGGTTCCATCCTTTGCGCAGTCCTGCAGCCGAAGGATACTTATTTGAAGTGCCTTCTCCTCTCCATAGGTTGGTGGCCAAATCAGCATCGATATTGGTGTCATTGGTGAAGATCATTTCACCTCTTTTTCTATTCAGGATACTATGCCCTGACTGTCCTTGGATAAGGACCGAAAAGTCAAGATTCTTATACCTGAAACCTAGGTTACCCCCATAAGTAAGATCGGGTAAATAAGAACCCAAAACCACTCTGTCTAGGTCATCGATGACACCATCGCCATTTTGATCTTTAAACATCAAATCTCCAGGGACTAGATCATTATCAGTCAAGAACTGCTCTGAATAGCCACTATTAGTGATGTCAGCTTCGTTTTGAAAAACACCTGCTACTTCATAGCCATAAAATGCTTGATAAGGTTGACCTACAATGGATCGTTGACGGAATTCTGCCTGACCTGCATTGAGGTATTCAGGGCCTCCAAGTCCTCGGACTGTATTTTTTAGGGTGGCAAAGTTACCGCCGATATAGTAGGAGAAATCTTCAGAAACTTGATTTTCCCAATTAAGGGACAGCTCTAGACCTTGGTTTCTAATTTCGCCAACACTTCTTCTTACTGAACCTCTAAACAAAGGCTGCAAAACCGTAACAGCTAGGCTTTGTGTGTTTCTGATATAATAGTCAGCTTCTAAAGACAACCTGTTTTGAAAGAACCTAGCTGTCAATCCGAAGTTAGTTTCTTCTGTAGTCTCTATCTTATCGATGAGATCGTAAGTTGGGTCTAGTCTAAATCCGGGTACACGCACGTCGTCGAAAGCGTTATTGGTTCCTTGTAAGGTTGGTTGACCTACGGAGGGACTAATGCCGTCGTTTCCTAACTGTCCCCAAGAGGCTCTTAGCTTAAGGAAATCGATGCCTTTCACATTGAAAAATTCCTCCTCAGTGGCTACCCAGCCAGCACCAAGCGTAAAAAAGTCTTCACTATCAACCTGGAATTTGTTGTAGTTGTCTTGACGATATGTAGCATAAAGCAGGTATTTTTCTTTGTAGTTATAAGCTAACCTACCAAAGAAGGAAAGGTAAAATATTCGGCTCCCACCATCTGATACGGTGTTGATGTCATTGGCCTGCCCATTGTTTAAGTACCATAGTTCTTCGTTTCCAAATGTAGGGTTTGGATCCAAATCATTTCGGTCTCCACTAAGTACTTCGTAGGTTTCACTCCTGAAAGATTGTCCCAAAGTAGCCGTGATTCCATGGTCACCAAAATAGTCTTTGTAGGTAAGGTAATTATCTAATATTTGGTCAAAATAAGTACGGTTTTCCCTGGAAAGACTGGACAATGGGTTAAGGACTCCATCGTTATAGGTGAAGTTTACATTCCTAGCATTGATCATGTCCAACTTATAGTTGTAAGCAGTCCTGAAAGTCAATTTTTCAGGAATGAAAGTTAGCTCCGCATGTAAGTTCCCATTAATCTTATTTATCTTGTTTCTGCTGTCGTTGTAAATTAGTGGATAGAACGGGTTTTGTCTTCCCCTGTACCCAAGTCGTTGTGCATTGGATAGTGGAACTGGTGATGTCCCAAAATCTTCATCGTATTTAGGTAAAATAGGCACAGCAAAATATGCATTAAACCAAGCAGCGTCTGAACCTACATATTGTTTGGCAGTACTGAAAGTGAAGTTACCGCCCACAGTGATCCATTCTTTGACTTTTGAGTCGATATTGGCGCGGATGTTTACTCTTTCATATTCATTTCTAGTTTCATTGAGTAGTCCATCTTGGCTAAAATAGCTACCACCAATAGAGTAGCGTGTTTTGGCACTACCACCAGAGAAAGTCAAGGTATGGTTTTGAATTGGAGCAGGGCTCATAATCTCATTATACCAGTCTGTATTTACAGCCGGAATGTTAGGGTCTATCCGGCTCCTTCCATAGGCTTGCATGGCATTGTCTACAAACTCCATATCAGGGGCAGATCCAGTTTCGTTCACGTACTGAACAAATTGCTGGCTATTGGCCATTTTTAGTACATTCTGTGGGTTTTGAATTCCATAATATCCGTCATAGACAATCTCCGCTTCTTGTTCGTATTCACCTGATTTGGTCTCGATGAGTACGACACCATTGGATGCCCGAGCACCATAAATGGCCGAGGCTGAGGCATCTTTTAGTACTGAGAGGGTTTTGATGTCATTGGAGTTTAGGAAATCAATGTTGTCAAAGAACATTCCATCCACCACGTATAATGGAGCTCCTCCGCCTTCGAATGAACCAATACCTCTTACCCTTACTGTTGGCGAAGCTCCCGGTGCACCTTTACTGACAATCTGAACACCAGCCACTTTTCCTTGAAGGGACTGCATGGCATTGGAACTGGGGGTTTTGACCAAGTCTTCTGTTTTCAAGGTGGTAATAGCAGAAGTCATTTCCTTCTCTTTCTGCGCACCATAACCGATGACTACTACTTCATCCAGTCCGGTAAGTTCCTCTTGTAATGTGATGTCAAGACGGGATCTTCCATTGAGTTCGACTGATTGAGACTCAAAGCCGATAAAGGAAAAATTCAGCACGGCATTGGAGGAGCTTACTGATATCTCAAAGTTACCATCGAGGTCAGTTACGGTTCCATTATTGGTGCCTTGCTCCAAAATGTTCACTCCGGGGATGGGTTCCCCTTGCCGGTCAAGTACCTGTCCTGTGACGTTGGTTTGTTGGGCTGTCGTTGTACTGACTATGGCCATTAATGCCACTAGCAATACCATGGATAATTTTCCTAAATAAGGGATTTTGGGTTTCCATGACTCCTTACTTATGCGTAAAGACCTGATCATAAGTGTTTGGTTTTGGGTTTTAATTATTCGTTTTTCAAACGTTTGCAATTTTGCGCGTTTGATGTTGAAAAGGTAGGGTAAAGAAAAAAATGAAGTGTAAAAAAAATGAAAATCATGCCCATTTATGGACAATTTAGAGTGTCAAAACACTATGGGAATTCCCATAAGAGTATCAATAAAAAATACGTTTATAAGCAATTATGGCCGATTTTTAAGGTGAGTATCACACAAAAATACTGGTAGTAAGTGAATAGGTGTGTTTTTAAGTTTGGAACATTTTTTTAGAGGATTACTTTGCTTTATCCTTTTCGTCCTCCATCATCAAAATGTCATGCCAATGGGGATTTTGCACGTCACTGGCTTCAATATGGAGTTTAGTTTTCTTTCTAAAATTCCAAACAGTATTTTTCCTAAGATCTAAAAGTTCCGAAAGTTGGTCTAAGGTTTGTTTTTCGGTATTTGCAATTAGATCATATGCGATATAAAACGCTTTTTCCAAAGGGAATTTCACACCATGGAATATAGTTCCTGCAGTAACAGAATCGATGTGGCCGCACTTAGTACACCTCCTTGTAAAAAGTTTGGGACCTTTAGAGCTTTTAGTGTTGTTGCAATGCCTGCATGAGAAACCTTTGCCCCATTTGTATTCTTCTAAATAGCGATAGCATGCCGATTGGTCGGGAAAGATTTTTTTGAACTCATCATATGAAAGCAATTTGTTGTTTAGTCTAGCCTGAAAAGAAGCCTTGATACTGCTTTTTAATTTCCAATTGTCCTTGTCAAGAAGTGAATTGATCCTTTTGATTTCTTCATCTTTTTCCATCAGCTGATGATTATAATCTTCTAAAAGCTTATTCTTTCGGGCCAGCTCCTGGGTTCTTTCTTGGACTTTAATCTCAAGTTCTCGGTTGACCTTTTCTTTCAGGGCATAGTTGATTTCGATCTGCTTAATCGATCTTTTTAGTGCTCGATCCCTATTGTTTTTAAGGATACGGATTCTGTCCCCCAATGCAAATGTCAACAGAAGCATTTCCAATAGGAAAGCCAGGTGCAAGCTGTAATAAATTAGGGTAGCGTGAGGGATAATGGCTGCATTGACCAATACTTTTACTACCACACCAACAAAAAGTACTCCATAGGCAATTACAAAGAAACGAGCCACTTTATAACCTCTTGACCAAATGTAGATACTAGCAAAAAAGATAAAGAAGAACGGAATGATGTCATAATACTTGATCTCAAACAGCTTGTGGTCCCAAAAGAGAGCAACCAGAAACAGTATGGATTTAGCAATCAGAATAGCATGAAGGGCCAAATGGATTTTAGGGGATCGGTATTTTGTATTGAGGAATTTGATAGAAAACAAAATGGCCCATAGCACAATTGAATAACTAAATACTCCATTGGCTATTTGGTTCCATTTGGGGAAATTGGCCCACAGGTATTGGAAGGCAATTCCATCCACACACATGGCATATATTCCCACACTGACCAAATAAAAAGTATAATATAGGTATTTGGTTTCCCTAACAGCTGTATAAACCAATAAATTGTAAAGGCCGATGATGGCAATCATTCCATAGAAGATACCATATACGAAATACTCATTCAGGGCATAGTATATGAATCGGTTGACAGAGCGGATGGCAATCCGAATATCCGCTTTTTGACTTGATCTGATCTTCACATAGTAATTCGATATTCCGGAATTGTTATTGTCCAATATCAGCTCAAAATTCTTGTGTCTGAAGTTTCTGGTTTGAAAGGGAAGAGCATCTCCCATTAAGATATTCTGGTAAGAGCCATTTTTACTGGGTGCAAAGACTTCCACAAAATCCATGGTTTGATCATAGAATTCCATCAGCCATTTTTTTTCGCTTTCTGGAGTTTTATCAATGGAGAGCTTAACCCAATAAGTGTGTTCAATATCAAAATCGTTTTTTGAAAAGTCTGGTCTGATCTTAAAATTCCCCTGAAATCTTGGTCGGATAATGTCTTCAAAACCAAGGTTGTTGGTGGTGTCCTCGAAAAATTCCAATTGTGAAATAGAGAAGATTCTTTCATCCAAATTGTCATCTATCTTAAGTGTAGAGCTTCCCGATATCCGCTGAGCAAGGGAAGTGGAGAGTATTCCAAACAAGAATAAAATCGAAATGGAAAAAATCAGCTTCTTTGTCATTATTTTGGGAGAATAGGGTTGTTGAAAGATTCCAGCATAAGTAAAATAATTACTATTTGTTGGAAAAAGACGGTCAAAGTTAAATATTTATGCAACGCTTTGTTTTTTTAATACGCTCTTTTTGAGAAGTGAGTTAAATGTAAACGCCTTAGTATATGAAAACAGTTGAACCCGGTGAAGTTTCAGTAGGAGATTTTCATGCTTTTATGCTGGGGGCCATTGTGCCTCGTCCAATAGCCTTTGTAAGTACAGTCGATTTGGAAGGGAATGTCAACTTGAGTCCATTTAGTTTTTTTAATGCCTTTGGTTCGAACCCTCCGCTTGTAGTGTTTTCTCCATCGAGAAGGGTGAGGGACAATACCATCAAACATAGTTTAGAGAATGTGTTAGAAGTACCAGAGGTAGTCATCAATATTGTGAATTATGCCATGGTTGAACAGATGTCTCTGGCTAGTACGGAATATGAAAAGGGGGTCAATGAATTTCAAAAGGCTGGGTTTACAGAGGTAACATCCCAGTTGGTAGCTCCTCCAAGGGTAAAGGAAGCGCCAGTGGCGTTTGAATGCAAGGTAAAGGAAGTGATTTCCATGGGAGAGGAAGGCGGGGCAGCCAATTTGGTGGTTTGCGAAATTGTTTTGGCACATTTCGATGAACTGATTTTGGATGAGAAAGGAAAGATAGACCCTTTTAAGCTAGATGCGGTGGCAAGAATGGGTGGGAATTGGTATTGCAGAGCAAATGGTGCTTCGCTTTTTGAAATAGAAAAACCTGTCAAAAACAGGGGGATAGGCGTTGATCAGATACCTGATAAGATCAGGTACAGTGTAGTGCTGACAGGTAATGATTTGGGTAAATTGGGAAATGTAGAAGTGCTGCCTTCTGAAGAAGAAGTCAATTTATATGGGGAATTGAGTGAAATGGAGGAGATACGTATCCGTTTTCAAAATGATGAGGAAAGCCTAATTTTCCACTTACACGAATACGCCCGAGAGCTACTCCAAGAAGGTAAGACTGAGGAGGCGTGGAAAGTATTGCTCCAACATTATTGAGTATTGATTAAAGTCTGCTTATTCTAAAACGTCAGAAGTCTTGGAATCCAAAAGTCTTCCTTTTTCACATTTTAGAATCCTATAAGGGTATTTTTTTAGGAGTTCATGGTTATGAGTGGCCATTAATACTGCCGTGCCTTGTTTATTGATTTCCTGAAAAAGCTTGAAAATACCATCTGCTACCTCCGGATCAAGATTTCCTGTTGGCTCATCAGCCAATAAAATGGAAGGCTCATTCAAAAGGGCCCTGGCAATGACCACCCGCTGCTGTTCTCCTCCTGACAACTGATGTGGCATTTTAGTGGCAGAACCTCCAAGTCCCACTCTCATCAGGACTTCAACCATTCTGGTTTTCATTTTGGATCGGTCTTTCCATCCAGTAGCCTTCATGACAAAGTAAAGGTTTTCTGCTACAGTACGGTCGGTAAAAAGCTGAAAGTCTTGAAAAACAATACCAAGTTTTCTTCTTAGGTAAGGGATTTCTTTGGTTTTAACATCAGTCAGGTTGTATCCTACGATGTTGCCTTGGCCCATTTTTAAAGGCAAGTCAGCATAAAGCGTTTTTAGCAGGGAGCTTTTTCCGCTTCCAGTTCTTCCGATCAAAAATACAAATTCATCTTTCTCAATTTGAAAAGTAACATCTTGCAATATGGCTGTAATTCCTTGGAAGATGCAGGCTTTATGTAAACGGACCACCGGGTCATTGGAGAATACCATATATTTTATAATTCTAGCTTTTGTAATTTACCAAAAGGAAGTTCTTTGATCAAAGTTTCCATTTCATCTTTCTTGCCTTCCAAACCAAACTTTTCAAGGTTTTTAAGGGGACGATCAGCCCTAAAATAGGCGACCAGAACAAAGTTTTCGTCTCTAATCTGAATATAATCAGGGATTTTAGCCTTGCCTTTGACCTTAATGATATACATACATGAATTTTAAGATGAATAAAAGAAAGCGAAATTTAAATTATAACGTATTCAGAAAAAAATATTCTATTAAGAAAAGCGTAAAATCCTAATTTGTGAAATTGCAAACAACAGGCCATAAAAAAACCACCAACCTTAAACACCTCCAAAGAGGAAACAGGTTGGTGGAAAAATATAATATTTGATTGGTTTATTTACCAGCGGCTTTTGCATGGTCAGCCAAGAATTTAGCCAAACCAGCATCAGTCAAAGGGTGGTTCAATAAGCCTGTGATTACATTCAATGGGCAAGTTACCACATCAGCGCCAATTTCTGCACATTTGATTAAGTGCATGGTGTGTCTTACTGAAGCGGCTAACACTTGGGTGTCATAGCCATAATTTTGGTAGATATGAACGATTTGTTCGATCAAATCCAAGCCATCAAAAGCGATATCATCCAATCTTCCGATGAAAGGAGAAAGATAAGTAGCCCCGGCTTTAGCAGCCAAGATGGCTTGACCTGGAGAGAATACCAAGGTACAGTTGGTTCTGATACCTTCATTGCTGAAATATTTAATGGCCTTTACACCATCTTTGATCATAGGAACTTTCACTACGATCTTATCGTCAATTTTTGCAAGCTCTTTACCTTCTTTGATCATTCCTTCAAAGTCAGTAGAAATTACCTCTGCGCTTACCTTGTCGTCCACAATGTCACAGATAGCCTTGTAGTGAGCTTTAACATTTTCATCACCGGTGATGCCTTCTTTGGCCATCAGTGACGGATTGGTGGTTACACCGTCCAATACCCCTAAATCATATGCTTCTTTGATTTCATCAAGGTTGGCTGTGTCAATAAAGAATTTCATTTTTAAAACGGTTTTTTGGTTTCGAATGAATATGGATTGTAAAGTTAGGCGATTATTTTGAAACTTGATCAAAAATAATAAATGTAATCATGACATTTATTAAAGAAGGTAAAAAAGAAGCGGCATCGCACCGCTACAACCGTCTACCCTTGCTTCCTTCCGGACCTGGGGGATTTGACAGGAGCTGGTCGTGCCGCTTGAGTACAAAGGTACTTCAAAAACTTACCTTTGCAAAGCCAGCACCAAAAATATCTTTGGATTTTGGGTAATAGCTTAGGAATCAAAAAGAAATAATTGGCAATATTCTTGATTTACTTATCATGTACTAGAAAATGAAATTATGAAGAGATTACTTATGATAATCGGTTTTGGACTAATACTCGGTGGATGTGCCAGTTTCCAAAAATCTACTCAATATGAAATAGGAATGGAAGAAAGCGATTTCCTAAAAAGGCACAATGATGCAGTTATCAGTAAGTTGGAGGATGGACAGAAAACTTACCGAGTAGTTAGGGATGACCGTTTTTATATTTTGGTGACTTTTGAGAATAGCCGATTGGTGAAGTTGGAGGAAAAAGAGTTGCCAACTTACTGGCACCAGAAAAAGGAGCCTGATGAAAGTGAAATGCAATAGATTACATTGTGGTTAACCGAGGCCTTTAAGATAAAGATTAAACTCCAATGGGCTGCAAGGCTCAAATTCATCAACTTCAAGATCATCATAGATTTCTTCATCGAATTCCATGGTGGTCTTTTCTATTTTTCCGGAAGGATGAATGATTAATTCTATGCCCGTAAAGTCTTCTGGGTTTACCTGAACAAGGACTTTATAATCATCGAAAGTCCTCTTAAAGTATTTTGCTACTGCAGTCATAGGGATGAGGTGTGTTTTACTACAAAGATAATTGTTTTTTTATCTACAAGATCAAAATTGTACTTAGCGAAAATATTCCGAAATAAGCCCAGTCATGATGTTTAATTTATACTTACAGCTTCTGGAATAGGTTTTGTTTGGACTTGCCTGAAATTTTTATCATAAATATTTTTTGTAAATAAAATGCCTTTATATATTTGCCTAACGTGAAAAACATGAAACAAAATCATACTCAATATTGGTGGTGGCATACAGGACTTCTTGATCGGGAAGAACAGCTTGCTATTGCCTAAAACTGAGTACGAAAACATACATAATGAGGCTTGCTGGATTTCCCCGGTAAGCCTTTTTTATTTTATTTCAATATTAACCATGGACACAAAACAAAATTTTAAAATCAAAACCAGGTACAAAAAACTACTTGCAGATACGATTACGCCTGTGAGTATTTACCTTCAGGTAAGGGATAAGTTCAAGAATCCTATCTTGTTGGAAAGTTCTGATTACCATGGCCATGAGAACAGTTATTCTTATATCTGTTTTAATCCTTTGGCTACTTTTTCATTTAACGGTAATGAAGTCAAGGAGACTTTTCCAGAAGGATCCAAAGAAGCATATCAGCTTGAAGCAGGTGAAAAGTTGGTGGACAGATTGAGGGCTTTTTCAAGTAGATTTGATGAAGAAAAGACCAATTTTAAATTTATCTCCAATGGACTTTTTGGTTATATGCAATATGATACTGTGGGAAGTTTTGAAGATATCAAGTTGCAGAATACCAAGGAGTCAGGTGTACCTCAGGCTTTCTACGCGGTATATAAGAATGTGATCGTGGTGGACCATTTCAAAAATGAGTTACATATTTTTGATCATCATATCAACGGTGAAGGAGATGGGAGCATCAAACAAATTGAAACCCTACTTAACAACAAAAATATACCTACTTATTCTTTTAAATTGGACGGAGAGGAAACTTCAAATTATACAGATAATGAGTTTTTGGATATCCTTCGCCAAGGAAGGGAGCATTGCTTCAAAGGGGATGTGTTTCAAATTGTCCTATCAAGATCATTTACCACTGGGTTTAAAGGAGATGAATTCAACGTTTATAGAGCTTTGAGGTCTGTCAACCCTTCGCCTTACTTGTTCTACTTTGATTACGGATCTTACAAAGTTTTCGGTAGCTCTCCAGAAGCCCAGATAGTGGTAAAAGGAAGAAAGGCAACGATTTATCCTATTGCAGGGACATTTAAAAGAACGGGGAATGATCAAGCTGATGCAGAGTTAGCGACCAAGCTTTATGATGACCCTAAGGAAAACTCAGAACATGTGATGTTGGTGGATTTGGCCAGAAATGACCTGAGTCGCTCTTCTGAGAAAGTAGAAGTAGAGGTGTTCAAAGAAATACAATATTATTCTCATGTGATCCACTTGGTTTCTAAAGTGACTGGTGTTCTGCCTGCGTCTGCCAATCCACTTCAACTGGTAGCTGATACTTTTCCAGCGGGGACACTTTCTGGAGCGCCAAAGTACAGAGCTATGGAATTGATCGATGAACTGGAAAGTACCAGTAGGACATTTTACGGGGGAGCTATTGGCTTTTTGGGTTTTAATGGTGATTTCAATCATGCCATTTTGATTCGATCATTTGTCTCTCAGAATAACAAGTTAAGGTTCCAAGCCGGAGCAGGTGTGGTTGCTAAGTCATCCATAGAAAGTGAACTACAGGAAGTGGCCAATAAGTTGGAAGCACTCAGAGTAGCGCTTAAGGCTGCTGAAGAAGTATAAATAGATATATCTCTTGACAAATGAGAAATAAATAGTGTAGAAAAAGTGAAATAATTTTGAAGGAATCCGTTGGGACACTCGTTTTGATGGATACCTTCAAACTTTCAGATACAAAATATGAAAATACTAGTACTAGATAATTATGATTCTTTTACCTATAACTTGGTGTATATCATCAGGGAATTAGGTTATGGGGGCCAGATGGACATTTTTAGAAATGATAAAATCAAAGTGGAGGATGTGGCTGCCTATGATAAAATTCTACTTTCCCCAGGTCCTGGGGTACCAGCAGACGCAGGTATTATGCCTGAGCTACTTAAGCGTTATGCCAGCAAAAAGGATATTCTGGGAGTGTGTTTAGGGCATCAGGCCATAGGTGAAGCCTTTGGGAGTGGTTTGAATAACTTGACAGAGGTAGTGCATGGTGTTGCTTCTGAAGTAAAGGTTCAGCCAGACCTTCTTTTTGAAGGGATTCCCAATTCCTTCAAAATAGGAAGGTACCATAGTTGGGTGATAGATGAAGGAACGCTTCCGGAAGAACTTGAAGTTACTGCCAAAACCCCGGATGGCCAGATCATGGCAGTAAGGCACAAAGCGTTTAAAGTAAGAGGTGTGCAGTTTCATCCCGAAAGTGTTTTGACAGAGCATGGAAAGCAGATTGTTTTGAATTGGATTAAAGGATGATCTTTTCTCTGTTAATCATTAACTTACCTTATTAAACGGCAACAACCATAGTAAATATATAGAAGTATGATGCTTCTAAGTAAATGAATAGATTATGAAAGAAATCTTAAATCACCTTATAGAGCACCAAACGCTCAATAAGTCTGAGGCCAAGGAAATCTTAAAAAAGATCACTTCTGGCCAATACAATCAGAGCCAAATGGCTGCTTTCATGACGGTGTACATGATGAGAAGCATAACGGTGGAAGAGCTTGAAGGATTTAGGGAAGCCATGCTGGAATTATGTATTCCTGTTGAGATAGCTGAGTATGATGCGATGGATTTATGTGGAACTGGCGGTGATGGCAAGGATACTTTTAATATTTCGACTTTGTCTTCTTTTGTAGTAGCAGGTGCAGGGCAGAATGTGGCAAAACATGGAAATAACGGTGTTTCATCAGTATGTGGTTCGTCCAATTTGTTAGCACAATTTGGTTATAGTTTTACTAATGACTTGGATGTGATCAGAAAAAACTTGGATGAAGCTGGGATTTGTTTTTTACATGCTCCGCTTTTTCACCCTGCCATGAAAAATGTAGGGCCTATTCGTAAGGAGTTGGGTGTGAAGACATTTTTCAATATGCTGGGGCCAATGGTGAATCCTAGTTTTCCCAAAAAACAACTGGTGGGCGTGTTTAGCTTAGAGTTGGCGAGACTCTATGGCTATCTGTATCAAAATAATAATGTCAACTTTAGTATTCTTCATGCGTTGGATGGGTATGACGAGATTTCATTGACTGGAGATTTTAAAATGATTTCCAATCAAGGAGAGCGATTGATTTCTCCTGAATCTATCGGTTTGCCCAAAATCTCAGCAAAGTCAATCGAGGGAGGAAAAACCATCGAAGACTCTGCTAAGATTTTCCAGAATATCCTGACCGGAAAGGGATCCAAAGAACAGAATGCAGTAGTCATTGCCAATTCTTCGGCCGCATTATGTACAGCAGACCAAAACCTCAGTTTTGAAGAAGCTATTGCCGAGGCAGAAGAGTCACTGAAAAGTGGCAAGGCATTGGAGAAGTTTAAAGCCTTGGTGAGTCCTAAAAAATCTATTTCATTAGCCTAATTTCTAATCATGAATATTTTAGATAAAATAATTGCCCATAAAAGGGAAGAGGTAGCTGAGCGAAAAAGTTTGGTCCCGGTAAAGTTGTTAGAAAGAAGTATTTTCTTTGAAAGCAAAGGGGTGTCCATGAAGAAGTATGTGACACGCCCTGATAAAACGGGCATCATAGCTGAGTTTAAAAGAAAGTCTCCTTCAAAAGGAATGATCAACAGTTCTGCCTCTGTGGAAAAGACCAGTATTGGTTATATGCAGGCTGGAGCCTCAGCCTTATCCGTTTTAACCGATAAGGAGTTTTTTGGTGGCTCAAATGAAGACTTGACCACAGCAAGAAAGTTTAATTTTTGTCCTATTCTAAGGAAGGACTTTGTGGTGGATGAGTACCAGATCGTTGAAGCAAAATCTATAGGCGCAGATTGTATCCTCTTGATTGCGGCAGCATTAACGCCAAGCAGATTGTCTGAATTGGCTTCCTTTGCCCATTCACTTGGGTTGGAAGTATTGATGGAAGTGCATGATGAGGAGGAGCTTGACCGCTCTATCAATGAACATTTGGATTTGATAGGAGTGAACAATAGAAGTTTGAAGACCTTTGACGTTTCATTAGACACTTCTTTTAGCCTGGTAAGTAAAATCCCTTCTGATTTTGTGAAGATCTCAGAGAGTGGTATTTCAGATCCTAAAACCTTGGTAGAGTTAAAAGAGGCAGGATTTGATGGTTTTCTCATTGGTGAGAATTTTATGAAATCCATTAGGCCTCACCAAGCCGCCTACAATTTTATGAGCAAGTTCAAGGACCTAAGTCCAGATTTCAATACGCAAGTAGTATAAAGATGTTGATCAAAGTTTGTGGGATGCGGGATCCGGAAAATGTGAAGGAATTGGTGGAGGAGGTGGTTCCGGACTTGATGGGGATGATTTTCTACCCAAAATCTTCTAGGTATGTTAAAGAAGAAAACCAGATGATTAGCCAGTCAAAGGTTAAAAAGGTGGGAGTCTTTGTCAACACTAATATAGAGACGATTTTGGAGATGGAGGCAACCTATGGTTTATCCTATATTCAGCTACATGGCGATGAAGAGTTTGGTTTTGTAAAGACTTTGTCAGAAAGGTCCCAAGCAGGTATCATCAAAGTTTTTAGGGTGGAAGCTGGTATTGAATGGGAAGCTCTTCAGCCCTATCAACCTTATGTGAAATACTTTTTGTTTGATACCCAAACAAAAAAATTTGGTGGCTCAGGTAAGAAGTTTGACTGGTCAGTTTTGGAAGAATATCCTTTGGAAAAGCCGTTTTTGCTTAGTGGGGGGATCGATGACAAGAGTGCCTTATCGCTATTGGAGCTGCAAAAGAAAGTACCAAAAATGGCAGGGGTTGATATCAATTCAAAGTTTGAAATTGAACCGGCCTTAAAGGACATTATAAAAATTAAAACATTTGTGACCGAACTCCGAAGCGGTCACTAGAAAAAATATTTGCCTGAGGGCATAATCGCAAATATTATGATAAAAGTCGATGAAAAAGGGTTCTATGGTAAGTTTGGAGGAGCTTATATCCCCGAGATGCTTTACCCCAATGTAGAAGAACTCAAAAATAATTATGAGCAGATTACTCAATCTGATGAATTCAAAAAGGAGTTTCATCACCTATTGAGGGATTATGTAGGGCGGCCAACGCCTTTGTATTTTGCGGAAAGGCTCTCTGAAAAATATGGTGCTAAGATTTACCTGAAAAGGGAGGACTTATGTCATACAGGAGCCCATAAAGTCAACAATACTATTGGTCAAATAATTTTGGCCAAGAAGCTAGGGAAGAAGCGAATCATAGCTGAGACTGGCGCTGGTCAGCATGGAGTGGCCACCGCTACGGTTTGTGCCCTTATGGGAATGGATTGCACGGTTTACATGGGTGAGATAGACATGGAGCGTCAAAAGCCCAATGTAGAAAGAATGAGAATCCTTGGCGCAAAAGTAGTTCCGGCGACTTCTGGTAGCAAGACGCTCAAAGATGCAACCAATGAGGCCTTGCGGCAGTGGATCAATAACCCTGTGGATACCCACTATATCATTGGCTCAGTAGTTGGTCCACACCCTTACCCAGAAATGGTGGCCAGGTTTCAATCTGTCATCAGTGAGGAAATCAAATACCAATTAAAGGAGAAGGAAGATCGGGAAAATCCTGATTTGGTGATTGCCTGTGTGGGTGGTGGAAGCAATGCTGCTGGAGCCTTTTATCACTATTACAATACTCCAGAAGTAAGATTGGTGGCTGTAGAAGCTGCTGGCCTGGGCGTTTCTTCGGGTAAATCTGCAGCAACAACAGCTTTGGGTACTTCAGGGGTTTTACATGGCAGTAAAACCTTGTTGATGCAAACGGAAGATGGTCAGGTAATAGAACCTCATTCTATTTCTGCTGGCTTGGATTATCCAGGTATTGGGCCAGTACATGCTCATTTATTTGATTCAGGTAGGGGAGAGTTTTATGCGGTAGAAGACGAAGACGCAATGAAAGCTGGGGTTGAGTTGAGCCGACTGGAAGGGATCATTCCGGCCATTGAATCTGCTCATGCCTTGTCCGCTTTGAAGCAGGTAAGGTTTAATTCCTCAGATATAATTGTTGTGAATCTATCAGGAAGGGGAGATAAAGACTTGGATACCTATATTAAGTGGGGAGGTTATTAGTATGACCGTGAAAATACTGGGCAATCAGTAAAGGCCGCAGTTGGCTTAATTACTAATCACCTTTAACCAAACAGAGATCATGAATCGAATAGATAATTTATTTCAAACGAAAAAAGAAAATATACTCTCCATCTATTTTACAGCAGGTTTTCCAAAACTGGAAGATACCATCATGGTAATGGAGGGAATTGAAGAAGCCGGTGCGGATATTATAGAAATTGGCATGCCATACTCCGATCCTGTTGCCGATGGACCAACCATACAGGAAAGCAATAAAGTGGCGTTGGAAAATGGAATGAGCATGAAAAAAATGTTTAGCCAGCTTGAAAGCATGCGCGATAAAATTTCTATTCCTGTGGTATTGATGGGCTATTTGAATCCCATTATGCAATATGGAGTGGAGGCTTTTTGCCAAAAATGCAAGGAAGTGGGAGTAGATGGACTGATAGTCCCTGACCTACCAATTCAACAGTATCAGGAAGATTATAAGGAATTGTTTGATCAATATGACTTGAGAAATACTTTTCTGATTTCACCTCAGACCAGTGAGACTCGAATCAGGGAAATTGACAAGCAGTCGGATGGGTTCATTTATATGGTTTCTTCCCATAGCATTACTGGCGCCAAGTCAGGTATCAGTGAGGAACAAATCGCCTATTTCGAAGGAGTGAAAGCTATGGAATTGGCAAACCCTAGATTGATAGGTTTCGGTATTTCAGACCATGCTACCTTTATGACAGCATCTTCTTATAGTAATGGGGCGATCATTGGAAGTGCTTTTATAAAAGTGCTTAGAGATGCCAAGAACCTCAAACAAGATATAAAAACTTTTATTCAGGGAGTAAAACAAGCTTAAGCCATGATTATACAAGTAAAACGGGATATTTCTGAAAATCAAAAAGAAAGTTTGATCAATGAAATCAATCAAATAGGTTACAAAATCACAGAGGTGAATACCCAAGAAGGAACTTACCTCGTGGGAATTGGTAGTTCTGAATTTGACATTAGGAAATTTGGTCACCATGAAGGAATCCAAGATATCCATATTGTTTCTGATGCCTACAAATTGGTTTCAAAAAAGTGGAAAGTAAAACCAACTTCCATTGATCTTGGTGATGGGGTGTTTATCAAAGAAGGAGATATGGCTGTAATGGCTGGGCCTTGCTCGATAGAGAGTGAGGAGCAGATTGTTAAGGTTATTGACCACTTGAAAGAAAATAATATCAAAATAATGCGAGGCGGGGTTTATAAGCCAAGAAGTAGCCCTTATGCCTTTCGAGGATTGGGAATTGATGGCTTAAAGTTATGGCATAAATTGGCCAGTGAAGCAGGGATCAAAATCATTACTGAAGTAATGCAGGTTTCCCAAATTGAAGAAATGCTGGATTATGTGGATGTTTTTCAGGTAGGTGCCCGGAATACCCAAAACTTTAATCTACTAGATGAATTGGGTAAGGTAGATAAACCAGTAATGATCAAAAGAGGGATTTCAGGAACTATTGAGGAGTTACTTCAGTCAGCAGAATATGTGTTTTCTGGTGGGAATGAGAAATTGATTTTGTGTGAAAGGGGAATTAGAACTTATGAAAAAGCCAGTAGGAATACCCTTGACCTCAATGCTGTTCCCATCTTGAAGGATAAGTCTCATTTGCCAGTGGTAGTAGATCCTTCTCATGGAATAGGCATCAGGAAATTTGTGCATCAAATGGCTTTGGCTGGCGTGATGGCAGGGGCTGATGGTATTATTTACGAAGCGCATGAAATTCCAGAAAAAGCCTACTCTGATGGTCAACAAACCTTGAATTTCGCACAAAGTGCCCAATTGACAAGTCAAATTCGACAAACATTTGCGATGAGAAAAACCTTTGATTTATTGTAAATTATTGGTTTTAAAAAGGGAATACTTATATTTGTCACTCATAATGAAGCAATCAACAGTAAAATATCATAGCTACTATTACCATTTCCTTCCCTTCAAGGATTAGGTGTAACGCTGTGTGCATTACAATAAGGAATATTTAAGGCCTAATCCAATTTTGGATTAGGCCTTTTTGCTTTCATAACCAGACAAAATATTTAACGTAAATTTAGTAAGAACAAACCCAGATATAAGATGACAGGAAAATCAGCAAATTGGGTGTTTCAGGACCCCCGGTTACAGGAAATGCATCAAGATTATGATGCCTACACTTCAGAGGACTTTAAAGTTTGGAAAATCCTTTACGAAAGACAGATTGTCAATCTTCCCAAAGCAGCTTCTCAAGCGTATTTGGATGGAATAGAAGCCGTTAACTTTGGGTCGGGCAGGATTGCCAATTTTGCAGAAGTAAATGAAAAGCTTAGAGGAACGACCGGTTGGAGTGTGCAGGTGGTACCTGGGCTAATCGATGATGACCTATTCTTTGGCCTATTGAGAAATAGGCGTTTTCCATCTTCCACTTGGCTGAGAAAGATGGAACAGTTGGACTATCTGGAAGAACCAGACATGTTTCATGATGCTTTTGCTCATATGCCTTTGCTCACCAACCAGCCTTATGTTGATTTTTTGGAAGATTTGAGTGGAATTGCCTTGAAGTATATTGATAATAAATGGGCCATCCATTTACTGTCAAGAATTTATTGGTTTACCATTGAATTTGGTCTGATCCGGGAAAATGGGATGTTGAAAATTTATGGTGCCGGAATACTTAGTTCTGCTGGGGAAACCAAGTTTAGCCTTTCTGATGAGCCTGCCCATATTGAGTATGATGTCAGAAAAATCATGCAGACAGCTTACTGGAAAGATAAATTCCAGGATAAATATTTTGTGATTGAAAGTTATGAGCAATTGTACCAGTCGATTCCTGAAATCGAGAAGGTTTTGGAAGAGGAATTGGCCAATTCCTCAGTGGCTTAGGGAGGTCTTGGTAAGGAGATCAATTTTGAAATGGTTTCATTGAAATTTTGAAAAATTTCTCCTTTGCCAAATAGCCTCAAGAATACCTTCATAAATAGGGAATAATGTTTAATTTTGGTATTCTGAAAATGGGAGATAGAAAAGCTTTCAAAGAGCAGATCAAAAAATTACAAACCAAAGCAATAGACCTCGAAGTATCCTTTGGGACTTTGAGGTCTATTTAGCTTTTTAGCTTATAGAAATTAAATGGATGTAGCCATTATAAAATATAATTCCGGAAACGTGCAGTCGGTGTTATATGCGATGGAACGTTTGGGGGTCAACGCAAAATTGACCGATGATGTGGAAGAAATCAAAAAGGCGGATAAAGTGATTTTTCCCGGACAGGGAGAGGCCAGTTCTGCCATGAAATACCTTAGGGAAAGAAAATTAGATCAATTGATCAAAGAACTTAAGCAACCCTTTTTCGGGATCTGCTTGGGGCAGCAGCTGCTCTGTGAGTATTCAGAAGAAAATGACACTACCTGTTTGGGGGTTTTTCCCATCAAAGTAAAGAAATTTCCACCCTTGGACAAGGTGCCCCATGTGGGGTGGAACAATCTCCAAGAACTAAAAAGTCCTCTGCTAAATGGATTAGATGAAACTGACTATGTGTATTATGTCCATAGTTACTTTGCTGAAATCCATCCTGAATATACCATAGCCAGCACCCATTATTTGGAGGACTTTAGTGCCTTGTTGCATAAGGATAATTATTATGCAATGCAGGCCCATCCGGAGAAGAGCAGCCTTTCCGGTCAAAAAATATTAACCAACTTCTTGAATTTATAATCATGGAAATTATTCCAGCTATTGATATTATTGGGGGTAAATGTGTCCGTTTGACCCAAGGTGATTATGGACAGAAAAAAGAATATGCTGACAACCCTTTAGAAATTGCCAAAAAGTTTGAGGGCGCGGGCATTAGGAGATTACACTTGGTAGACTTGGATGGAGCAAAAGCCAAGACTATTGTCAATAGATCTGTATTGGAAAAAATTACTACTAACACATCCTTGAAAGTGGATTTTGGTGGAGGCGTTCAATCTGACGAAACAATCAAAATGGCTTTTGATGCAGGTGCTTCACAAGTAACAGGGGGAAGCATAGCTATTAAGAATTCAGCTTTATTTGAGAGTTGGCTAAAAAGCTTTGGCTCAGAGAGAATAATCTTAGGCGCTGATGCAAAAGACCGTAAAGTAGCCATTAGTGGTTGGGAGGAAACTACTGAGGCAGATGTGATAGAGTTTATCAAGAACTATCATGCCAAAGGTGTTAAATATGTGATTTGTACGGACGTGGCCAAAGACGGATTACTTCAAGGTCCCTCGGTGGATTTATACAAAGAGATCCTTCAAGAAATTCCAGAAATTCAACTGATAGCCAGTGGAGGGGTTTCCGAGGTGAAAGATTTGGAGGAGTTGCAGAAAATAGGAGTGTACGGTACCATAGTAGGCAAGGCGTACTATGAAGGAAGAATTACATTGGAACAACTTGCTGAATTTGTGAATTAAGTGCTTATGTTGACAAAGAGAATTATACCGTGTCTGGATATCAAGGAGGGCAGAACTGTCAAAGGGGTTAACTTTGTGGATTTGAGAGATGCAGGAGATCCGGTGAAGTTGGCCAAGATTTACTCAGATGAAGGAGCGGATGAATTAGTGTTTTTGGATATTACCGCGACGGTAGATAAACGAAAAACTTTGGCCGAGCTTGTTGCCAGGGTGGCCAAGGCGATCAATATTCCTTTTACCGTTGGAGGAGGGATTTCTACAGTGGAAGATGTAAAGGTGCTTTTAAACGCTGGAGCTGATAAAATCAGTATCAATTCCGCTGCTGTTAAAAGGCCTGAAGTGATCAATGAGATGGCTGCTGAGTTTGGGAGTCAATGTATAGTCGTAGCGATCGACACCAGAAGTATTGATGGAATTGACTTTGTACATACGCATGGGGGAAGAAAGCCGACTCTATTAAAAACGCAGGAATGGGCCAAGGAAGTGGCGGAAAGAGGAGCTGGCGAAATCCTGCTGACCAGCATGGATCATGATGGGACCAAGGCAGGTTTTGCCAATGATCTTACCAGTGAAATATCGTCATCTTTGAGCATTCCGGTGATTGCCTCAGGTGGAGCAGGAAACATGCAGCATTTTAAAGATGTGTTTACTGCTGGAAAGGCAGAAGCGGCACTTGCCGCCAGTATTTTTCACTTTAAAGAAATAGGCATACCTGATTTGAAAAAGTATTTGGCCAAAGAGGGAGTTAGTACAAGAATATAGTTTTGAACCGTAAAAAAAGATCTGTGCACGTTAGGACAGGTAATGAATAATGGAAGAGTTAAAGATAGATTTTGAAAAGGTAAATGGTTTGGTTCCGGCCATCATCCAGGACGCCAACACCAATAAAGTGCTGATGCTCGGGTATATGAATGAAGAGGCATTGAAGCAAACTCAAAATACGGGAAAGGTGACTTTTTTTAGCCGTACTAAACAAAGGTTGTGGACCAAAGGGGAAACTTCAGGTAATTTTTTGATTGTAATAGATATTTTATTGGATTGCGATCAGGACACTTTATTGATCAAGGTGGAACCTGTTGGTCCTGTGTGTCATACTGGAGCTGATACTTGCTTTAAAGAAGATAATAAATCAAAAACGGCCTTTATTGATCATCTAAGAAGTATTATCAAAGACCGTAAAAACAATCCATCAGACCAATCCTATACTGCTTCTTTGTTTGCTAAAGGGATCAACAAAGTAGCCCAAAAAGTAGGAGAAGAAGCGGTGGAAATTGTCATTGAAGCCAAAGATGACAATAAGGAATTATTTATGGGGGAAGCAGCTGACTTATTGTTCCACTATTTGGTGCTTTTAGAAGCGAAAAGTTACGAATTGGATGAAGTAATGGAGGTGCTTATCGAAAGACATAAAGAATAAACAGAAGACATTTACAGGTAATAGTAGAAGAATGCCTCGTGGTTTTGTTGGTGACTTTACACGAGGCATGCTCTTTAATACACAGGAAACTCTTTTTGCAAGCCCTCAAAGTCATCGATCATATTCCATGAGGGCTCATTGACTATTGTTCGTTCTCCTACAGGGAAGCTTCCGGTGGAAATATAGTTCAATGCTGCTTTTAATCTTGGTTCTTCTACGTCTCCCCAGTTTTTTGAAATCCCATCTGATGCCTGATAATTCACTGGGAACCCATTATAGTAATCTGCAGTTCCATTGGCATTGGCAGTGGAAAAAGTAATAGGAACTAATTCTATATTGTTTTCTTTGAGTACTTTATTGTAAGAGGAAAGCGGAAATGCCCCTACTGGTTTTCCATAGGTATTTGAACCTACTAAAATAACTTCCATGTAGGGGGTTAGGCAGTTGATGGTCAGTTCACTAGCTGATGCGGAACCTCCTGCTGTAATAAAGAAAATTCTGTCCAATTGGATATTACCACTTTTAGTGAAATTGGTGGCTTCATCAAACTCTGTTTTATTGGAATTGTGCTTGTTGGTATACATGATTTTACCATTGCCAGCTGCAGGTACTAGTCTGTTCATAATTTGTTCTGCCACAGCCACAGATCCGCCACCATTGTATCGAAGGTCGATAATCAATTCGTCGATATTTTCATTCTCAAAGTAATTAAGTGTTTCATCCACCTCTACGCTTTTGGTTGGGCTGATACCTGCGGTAGCTTTGAAACTATTGTACACCCAATAGCCTACATTTTTACTATCAATGTCAAAAACATTTTTGTACAAAACCGAATTGGATTGATATTCATCTTTTGTGTTTGTCCGAGTTGTGGTGCTTCCATCAGGTAGTTCAAATTTAAAAGTGTTGCTGATTCCCGTTTCTGAAGGGCCTAAGGAAATGCTGTATCCACTTGTTGTTTTATAGTCGGAAACTGGTTTGCCATTAATCTCCAAAACTTTCCAGCCTCTTTGCCATCCGTCTTTTCCAGCTGGAGAATCATCATACACAAAAGCAAGGTACAAGTTATCATTCGCATCAATTGCCCATCCAAAACCATGACCGCTATTTTGCCCTGTAAAAGCTTTATCAAAATCCTCTCGGGTGGTTATATATGACCACCTGTCCAAAGGTTGGTACTTTAAAGCTTCCAATAGGTCCTCGTAAGAGCTGTATGAATTAAAATCAATTCCTTCAGGTAGTTCGTCGTTCCAAAAATACCATTCGTGCATACTGGCAAAAATTCCAGTCTTGACCTGATAGGCTATCTCAGATGGGGTGTCTGGATCATCCTGACAGGAAAAAGTGACCATGCCGAAGACGGCCACTAAAAGAAGAAATGGTTTTAAGTTGAAGACTGTGTTTTTCATATTGTCGAATCAAGTTCTTTTATAAACGTAAATCTACCATTAGTTAGTTTGATTTTATGGAAATAGCGAAAAATTGATGAATTTTTAGAATAAACAAGGAAAGGTAAAACCTACTTTGGCTTTTGCTTGTTAATAAAGGAGTTAACCAAATATGACCATGGAAAAAACAGCAGCAAAGAGAACTACCAAAGTTGATAAACGAGCCAAAATCATTGAGAGCTACAAAACTTACCTTCTGGAACATGGCAAAGAGCCAGTTTCTGTTTTTAAGTTCACACAAAGTATCAAGCTGAAAGAGGTTGATTTTTATGCCTTTTTTTCCAGTTTCGTTGGGGTGAAAAGAGCCATTTGGCAATCTGTTTTTGAAGATACAGTTACCATTTTAAACGGGCAGGATGTCTATCAAGACTATAGTGCCAGGGAAAAGCTTTTGGCTTTCTTCTACACTTGGATTGAAGAATTGAAAAAAAATAGGAGTTACTTTTTGGCTCTTTATGGGGCAGTTAAATTACCAAAGGGCTCTCTCCCAAGAGAATTGGGAGGTTTTAGACAGGACTTTAAGGAGTTTGCTAAAACAATAATACAACAAGGTGAGGAGCAGGAAGAGATTGCTTCAAGACCCTATATCAGCGAGAAATATGATGAGGCAATATGGTTGCAAGTGCTGTTTGTTTTTCGGTTTTGGGTAAATGACCATTCTGAAGGTTTTGAAAAAACAGATGCGGCTATAGAGAAGTCAGTCAACCTTGCCTTCGACCTTATGGGGAAAAGTGCATTGGACACTTTTGTCGATTTTGCGAAATTTTTGTATCAGTCCAAATAAGAGGAGATGACCGTGGAAAGAAAAGAACAAGGGCAAATTCCCGTTGGAAAAGTACAAAGAGCGGCAAAGTTCATTAAGACCGGAGCTAAGGTTGGAGGGAATTATGTGAAGCATTATGCAAAGAGAATCGCTGATCCTAAAATATCTAGGGAAGAATTGGATAATAACAATGCTACGGACATTTATACTTCATTGAGCGAGCTCAAAGGAAGTGCATTGAAAGTGGCTCAGATGATGTCAATGGACAAAAATTTGCTGCCTAGAGCCTACCAAGAAAAATTTTCAATGGCTCAATATAGTGCGCCGCCATTGTCCTACCCCTTGGTGGTGAAGACATTTCAAAAGTATTTTGGAAAATCTCCTGAATCTATTTTTGACCAATTTACCAGATCGGCAGTTAATGCAGCATCCATTGGACAAGTACATCAAGCAAAACTTGATGGAAAGAAATTGGCCGTAAAAATCCAATATCCAGGGGTGGCAGACAGTATCAGTTCTGATTTGAAACTGGTAAGGCCTTTTGCTTTGAGACTGTTAAATATCAGTGACAAAGAGTTGAGTCATTACCTTGCTGAAGTGGAAGAACGTTTAGTGGAGGAGACGGATTATGAGTTGGAAGTAAAAAGGTCCAAGGAAATTTCTGCTGAATGCTCACATATCCCTCATTTAGCTTTCCCTAAGTATTATGAGGATTTGAGTAGTGAGAGAGTCATTACTATGGATTGGCTATCAGGTAATCACATCAAAGAGTGGTTGTTGCTTAATCCATCACAAAAAGAAAGGAATAAAATAGGCCAGGCTTTATGGGATTTTTATCATCATCAAGTCCATGAATTAAAGCAGGTACATGCTGATCCCCACCCTGGGAATTTTATTATACTGGACAGTGGTGATTTAGGAATTATTGATTTTGGTTGTGTTAAGGTGATTCCAGAGGGTTTTTATCAGGGCTATTTTAGCTTGATCAAAAGGGACCTGGTAGCGAATAAAGAAGAGTTGGATAAGATTTTTTATGATTTGGAGTTTATTTCTGATAAAGACAGTCAAGAAGAAAAACAGTTCTTTAAAGCTATTTTTAAGGAAATGATTTCCTTAATCGGAAGACCATTTCATCAAGACAGTTTTGATTTTGCTGATGACAGTTACTTTGATCAGATTTTTGAGCTGAGTGACCGGGTGTCCAATGATAAAATGTTTAAAAAATCCAGACAGGCCAGAGGGTCTAGGCATGGACTTTATGTCAATAGGACCTATTTTGGTTTGTACAGCCTGCTAAATCAGCTTCAAGCTAAAGTAAATACAACTAAGCCCAAGTGGTTGGTATGAAAAATGGCCAGTCCTACACTTGGTCTGGCCATTTTTGAAATAAAGGCTTTTAGTTTTATTCAGAGTAACTTATTCTATAAATACATCCTGCCATATCATCTGATACCAATAGGCTGCCATCAGGTAATTCTTGGACGTCAACTGGTCTTCCCCACACTTCCTGACTAGCATCATCCAACCAGCCCGATGCAAATACCGTTTCCTCCGTCACTTCACTACCATTGAGGCTGACATTACTGACCACATAGCCGCTTTTCTTGCTGCGGTTCCAAGAACCATGTTTTGCTACAAAGATGGATTTGTTATATTCGTCGGGGAACATCTCGCCTGCATAAAAGCGCATTCCCAATGGTGCCACGTGGGGTCCCATTTTTGATTTGGGCATTTCATAAGCAGATTGATCTTCTCCATTGTCTCCAAATTCGGGATCTTTGACAGTCCCTTCATGCCAATAAGGGTAACCAAAATGCTGACCAACCTCAGTGATTTCATTCAGCTCACATTCAGGAACATCATCACCCATTTGGTCACGACCATTATCCGTAAACCAGAGGTTTTTGGTGTCAGGGTGCCAGTCAAACCCTACAGAATTTCTAACACCATGTGCTACAATTTCCGGTTCAATGTTTTCCGCATTCACATCTATTCGTGTAATGGAGGCAAAGATTTCTTCTTCAGGTTCACAGATGTTACATGGAGCCCCTACAGGAACATAAAGCATCCCGTCAGGACCAAAATCTATAAATTTCCAACCATGGTGACCTTCTGTAGGGTAACCATCATATACAACTTCAAAAGTAGGGTCAGCCAAGTGATTTTTGATGTCTGGGAATTTTAAGATTCTACTGATTTCAGCTACATAGAGGTCGCCATCTTTATAAGCAACACCATTTGGAGACCTCAGGTCTGCGGCTAAGGTGTAGCGGAAATTGGCCTTGCCATCTCCGTCTGAGTCAATCAGGGCATATACATTTTTTTCGTCCCGATTTCCAACGAAAACAATTCCTTCCTCAGTTGCTGCCATGGATCGAGCATTAGGGACATTGGCGGCCCATACATCAATGGAGAAATTGGCCGGTAACTGTATGGTCTCCAGTTTAACCTCTGCAGAGTCTGAAGTGATATCAACCCGGTTTTCTCCTTCAATGGCATCTATAGGTTGAAGTTTTTTTTCTTCATCATGAGCGCATGAAACAAGCATGAGACTTAACATTGCTGCGCCAAATAAGGTTTTGGTATAGTTCATAGAATAGGGTTATGTTTGTTCAACAATTCTTCAATTTAACAATTTGGCGAATTTTTTCATTAGAATGATTTATAAACGGGAGAATCCTTATTTTTGCAGCATGTTATCCATCAATAATTTATCATACTATATCGGCGGAAGGGCATTATATGAGAATGCATCGCTACACATCAAACCTAAGGATAAGATGGGCCTGGTGGGCCTTAACGGTACAGGTAAGTCTACACTGTTGAAGATTATCAATGGTGACTATCAGCCGAGCAAAGGGGAAATTCAAAAAGCAAAAGATTGTACAATCGGTTTTTTGAATCAGGATTTGCTTTCTTATCAATCTGAAGACAGTATACTAGAAGTTGCTTTGGAAGCATTCAAGGACACCTTGAAGCTCCAAGATGAGATAGATGCTGTTTTGAAGCAGATGGAGACCGATTACTCAGAGGAGATTATCAATAAATTGGCCCATCTTCAAGAGCGCTTTGAAGCTAATGAAGGCTATACGATCAAGGCCAAGGCGGAAGAAGTCTTGGAGGGAATTGGGTTTTCCACATCAGATTTAAAACGACCACTAAAAACATTTTCAGGAGGATGGAGAATGCGTGTGATGTTGGCAAAGCTGCTATTGGAAAAGCCTTCTTTATTGATGCTTGATGAGCCTACTAACCACTTGGATTTACCATCCATTCAGTGGGTGGAGAATTACTTGAAAACCTATGAAGGGGCAGTAATTGTGGTTTCCCATGATCAGACTTTTTTGGACAACTGCATCGAAACCACCGTGGAGGTTTCCCGTCAATCATTGACCATCTATGCAGGCAATTACTCTTTCTATAAAGAAGAGAAGGTAGAGCGTGAAGAGATTCAGCAAAATGCCTATGAGAATCAACAAAAGATGATCAAAGACACGGAAAGATTTATTGAGCGATTCCGCGCCAAAGCCTCCAAGTCCAATCAAGTTCAGTCACGTGTCAAGGCGCTTGAGAGACTGGAGAAGGTGAATGAAGTAGTTAGTGATAATATCTCGGTCAACTTTAAGTTTAAATTTTCCAAACAATCAGGAAGGGATGTGGTGACTTTGGATCATGTTTCCAAGGCTTATGGGGATATTCAGATCCTAAAAAACAGTACCGCGAGGATTGAGCGAGGTGATAAAATAGCCTTGATTGGTGCCAATGGAAAGGGTAAATCGACCCTGTTAAGGATAATTGATGGAACAGAGCCAATCAAAGGAGAAAGAAGCGAAGGGTATAATGTCGTCAAGTCCTTTTTTGCGCAGCACCAATTAGAAGCCTTGAATGTCAATAATGAGATCATTCAGGAAATGGTTCAGGCTGGAAGCGACAAGACAGAGACAGAGCTCAGGAATGTTCTTGGCTGTTTTTTGTTTACCAATGACGATGTGTTCAAAAAGATCAAAGTACTTTCCGGTGGTGAAAAGTCAAGGGTAGCATTGGCCAAGACCTTGATTTCAGAAGCCAATTTCCTATTATTGGACGAACCGACCAACCACTTGGATATGCAATCGGTAAATATTCTGATTCAAGCCTTACAGCAATATGAGGGTACTTTTATCACTGTTTCTCACGACAGACATTTCATCAAGGGAGTAGCCAATAAGATTTGGTACATAGAGGATCATGAGATCAAGGAGTACTTGGGGAGTTATGATGAATACAATTATTGGCGTTCACAACAAGTAGAGGTAGATGCTGCACCAGTAGCTAAAAAGGAGAAGGTGCAGAAGCCAAAAGAGGTCAGGAATGACAGTGAGATCAGCCAAGCCAAGAAAGACTTGAAAAAAAAAGAGAGAGAGCTTGAAGAGGTGGAGTCAAAGATAATGGCCTTAGAAGAGAGAAAAGAATCACTTGAACAGCAATTAGCTGATCCCGCCATTTTTCAAAATGAAAGTGAAGCAGCCAAGGTAAATCAAGCATATGAAAAGCTTAAACAGGAAGAAGCCCAATTGAATAATATTTGGGAGAGGATAGCTGAAGAGATAGAAAGTTTACAGGAGGTTGTTTCTTAATCGTCATTGTTTTTCCTATAATTTGGTTAAAATTTATATCATGCCAACCTAGCTTTGAAGAAGTGAAGGTTGGCATTATTTTTTATATTGAGAGCTTGTTTGATAGAGAAATGTTATGGAGAATTTGAAAATTACTTTCATTTTATTTTTAATCTTTCCCAAGATGCTATTTTCCCAATCCGTATTGGTAGACAAAGTGTTTGAGGAAAATATCCAAACGGTACAGCTTTACCGAAATGGGTTGGGGTTAGGTGCTCAAATGAATGCTCCTGTAATTCCCTTGGGTTCATCGGGTTTGGTTTTGGAGTTTGATGATTTGGCTTTCGAGCCAGACAGATATTCTGCCTCTTTGGTACATTGTAATGCTGATTGGACTCCTTCAGGTTTAAAGCCGGCTGATTACCTCAGTCAGTTTAATGAGTTCAATGTGAATACCTACGATTACTCCATCAATACAAGAGTGCCCTATATCCATTATACATTTGAGATTCCCTCTGTAAGTAAGTCTGGTAATTACCTGTTAAAGGTCTATAGAGGGAGGGATGAAGAAGCACTGATTCTTACCAAGCGTTTTATGGTGTATGATGGCCAATTGAAAGTTGGGGCTTCCTTGATTCCTCCTACACAGACTTCTGAAAGAATGACTGGGCAGCAAATTGATATACAGGTAAATTATGCAAATAGAGAGATCAGGGATCCAGGTAAAAATGTTAAGGTGATTGTGAGGCAAAACCAACGGTGGGACAATGCAAGAATAGGTCAGCAACCCACTTTTATTAGAGAAGAAAGAAGCCTTTTGGAATACCGTTTTTTCAATAGTGAAAATATTTTCGATGCGGGCAATGAATTTCGTTTTATTGACTTGCGGTATGTCAGGACCACTGGAAGAAATATCACAACAATGAAATTGGAGTCTGATGTAGCTTATGCAGAGACCACTGTTAGTCAACCCCGCGCTGATTTGAGCTATATAGAATATTTGGACTTAAATGGACAATATATTATTGAGAACCTAGAGCGTGGAAATGCCAAATTGGAAAGTGAATATGTGTTGGTCACCTTTAAGGTGGACATGAAAGAAATAGAGGGAAAACCTTATATTTTTGGCTCGCTTAGTAATTGGGGAGAGTCAGCTGCTGCTAAAATGGACCAAGTTGGGATTTCTAATCAATACCAGACATCTATTTTATTAAAGCAAGGATGGTATGATTTTCAGGTAGCTGTGAAAGAGGGGTTGGATTGGGACACACTTTCAATGGAGGGGAGTCATTTTCAGACAGAAAATGAATATGATATTTTGGTTTACTACAGGGATTTTGGAAGCCGCTATGATGAGCTATTGGGTTACATCACTATTAATGCCAATAACAAGCGGTTTTGATTAAAGGCAGGCAATCAGTAGAGAAAAACCCTGAGAAATCATCCTCAGGGTTCTAATTTTTTAATCTTCGCTTTCCTCTTCTTTAGAAGCTTGGTCTTGTCTGGATTTGTAAGGAACAAAACCTTCTCTTTTGAATTTATAAGGTTCAGTGCGTTGGCTAGGAGAGTTATTGGCAAGATCTAACATGCCAAAACCTTTGTGTGTAAAGGCTCCCAATCCACACTTGAAAACGAAGTCCTGTACTTCAGGAGCTGCATACAAAGTAAACGGAAGGGTGTATCCCCTTACTTCGTATTTTACATCCATGTCGTACACGGAATAAATTCTAGCAAATTTCTTTTGCTGTTCTTTCAGCTTATTTACATAGTTCATGTCCGGCACTACCTGGAACTTATAGAAAGATTCCATTTGCTCTTGGTTGTACCATCCAGAACGCTCCATCCTAGTTAAGGTAGACTCGTATAGAAGGTCAGAGAACTCATCCGTATCCGGATTGATAAATCTCTTTCCAGAGTCGTCGTTAAACGTAGGGGTTAACAGTACCAATGGGGAAATACAAACAAATTTGTTTGATGGTTCCAATTCTGGTTCCGATTCCTTTTCAGTGTACTCAGGTGAAATGATGAGATTTCCCAACTCAATTTTGGGCGTTTTAAACACTTGCTCTAGCAAATAGTCAAGGAAGTCTTCATTGGGTGATGAAAGCACTAGGGTAACTAAGCTTGAGTAATAATGTAAGCCGCTTCTACTTACTTTGGTCTGTCCTTTAAGACCAGAGAAGTTGAAGTAATTGTAGTTGAAAAACTCTTCACGGCCACCTTTTACAATTAGACCTTTAAGGAATTGGGCCAAAATGTACTGATGGTGAAAGGGTAAATAAGCGCCTTTGTTTTTTAACGAAAATATTAATCTTATTCTCACGGCATTAAAAATGAAAAGTTAAACAATGATTATTTTAATCTTTACTACTGTCAACGCTGTAGTATTCAATTTGTTCGCAAAACTACGATAAAATTCTGAATTATGTTAAACATTAAACCTAAAATGCATAATGTCACCATCTTGAACAATATACTCCTTGCCTTCAATGGCGATTTTTCCATTTTCACGACAAGCTGCTTCAGATTTATATTTCTCGTAGTCAGCCAATTTGATTACTTCAGATTTGATAAATCCTCTTTCAAAGTCAGTATGGATAACTCCTGCAGCAGCTGGAGCTTTCCATCCTTTTTGAATGGTCCAGGCACGCACTTCTTGTACCCCTGCAGTAAAGTAAGTGATAAGATTAAGCAAAGAGTATGCCGCTCTGATCAACCTGTTCAAACCACTTTCTTCAAGTCCATATTCCCCTAGGAACATTTCCTTTTCTTCAGGGTCGTCAAATTCTGCAATTTGTGATTCGATCGCTGCGCAAAGCATGATGACTTCCGCATTTTCATCTTTGACATTTTCCTTGAGCTTATTTACATGCTCATTGCCAGTAAGGATACTCGATTCATCTACGTTGGCTACATAAAGCACTGGCTTGATGGTGAGAAGGTGAATGTCTCGAATTGCTTCTAAATCTTCTTTTTCTACATCTATGGCTCTGGCGTTTTTACCCGCCTCTAAACCGCTTTTAAACAATTTAAGAATTTCTAAGTCTTTTTTTGCTTTTGCGTCGCCTGATTTTGCGATTTTTTCGATTCTGGCAATCTTTTTTTCCACTGACTCCAGGTCTTTAAGTTGAAGTTCTGTGTCAATTACCTCTTTGTCGAAGATGGGATCTACATTTCCTGCTACGTGAACTACATTGTCATCATTAAAGCATCGTATGACGTGAACGATAGCGTCAACTTCACGGATATTTGCTAGAAACTTGTTGCCAAGTCCTTCACCTTTACTGGCTCCTTTGACCAGCCCTGCAATGTCCACGAATTCTATCACAGTAGGCATTACCCTTTGTGGATTGACCAATTTTTCTAGAATCTGAAGTCTGCTGTCTGGGACTGTCACCACTCCTACATTGGGTTCAATGGTACAGAAAGGGAAGTTTGCCGCTTCTGCTTTTGCGCTTGAAAGCGCATTAAATAAGGTTGATTTTCCAACGTTGGGAAGCCCAACGATGCCACACTGTAAAGCCATTTATCTTTTACTATTTGATTCTAAATATGCGGTATTCTTTATACCCTTTGTAAAACTCTTGTACTGAGACTCTTATTATGGTATAAACAGGGATGGCAAATATCATCCCAAGTACTCCGCCGACTTTTGCCGCTGCAAAGATAATAACAAATATTTCAAGTGGATGTGCTTTTACCGATTTAGAGAAAATTAGTGGCTGAAGAAAAAGGTTGTCTGTAAGCTGAACAATGGAAAAAACAGATAAAATTTTCACAATTAATAAGGTCATCTCTTGGGTACCTAGGAAGTCTCCGGTGGATAACCCTACCAAAACGCCAAAAGTAGCCCCTAAAATAGGCCCTGCATATGGGATGAGGTTGGCTACAGCAGCAAATATTCCTATGGTAAGTGCATATTCTACTCCTACTATGGAAAGACCAAATGAAGCTATGGTGAAAATAGCACTCATCTGAATAAGTAGTCCCAATAGATAGTTGGAGAGTAGCCTTTCTACTTTATGAAAAGTGGCGACAGAAAGTTCAAAATACTGATTGGGTACCAAATTGATAAAATTTCTCCTGAGAAGCCCGTTTTCCAAAAGCAGGAAGAATGAGATAAATACAATTGCTAAGACAGTAATCAGTACAGAGCTAGTTGCATTAATCAATCCATTGAGAAAGCCTTGGATGTTGATTTCACTTAGGCTGGATAGCATGGTGTTTTTGACTTGCTCAAAAAGATTACCGGGATGGTCGCTCAGTAAATTCAAATTGATCAAAACAGCTTCTATCCGGTTGACAGGTCTTTGGATCTGTTCGTAGAGAAATTCAACATCCAGATTTTGGATGATTTCAACTTGGGCAATAATCAGGGGTATGAAGAGTAGAATGATGGAGAAAATGATCAATCCAATTGTGGCAAAAGAGAATAAGATTGCTAACCAACGTGGAATGTGTTGCCCAAATACATGGATGCTGTTAATTCTGTTGGTCATGGGCCGCAAGGCAGCAGCTATGACCAAGGAAATGATAAAATAGAAAGCAATGTTGGAAAAATACCAGCCTAATAAGAGCACAGCTAGCAGAAACGCCAGCACCGAAAGTATAAATTTCTGCATATTATAAAAATAGCAAAGAGACTGTACCATTTCCACATTGAGTAAAAAGAATTTTTAACTCACGGACTTTAACCTCTGCAGATCGGGCTAAATTTAATGATGCAGTCTCTTTTGTTTTCAGATGGGAATTAATCCCACTTCAGATCTTCTCCGAAATTATCTTCGGAACTGGTTTCAGCTTCAGCCTCGTATTGAGAGAAGTCAAAATCAGCCATTAATTCATTTTTGACGTGATCTACAGTGTCTTGTAATGCATCAACGAACTTGGCAAAGTCTTCTTTATAAAGAAAGATTTTGTGCTTTTCATAAACGAAATTGTCATCTCTAACTTTTCGTTTGCTTTCAGTGATGGTAAGGTAATAATCGTTTGATCTCGTAGACTTTACATCAAAAAAGTAAGTTCTTTTTCCTGCTTTTACTTTTCTTGAGAAAATCTCCTCTCTGTCGTTTCCTTTATGCTCTTCCACTTTCCAAAATTTTTAATTACTTATATCAAGGATTTATAATACGAATGACAAGTTAAATCAATTCGGGATTTAAATTCAAGGTCTTGGTAGGTTTTTTTTTTGAGAAGGGTGCTGTTTTTTGTATAAAGCTTTAAAAGTCAGGTGTTTTTTTGGGAAACTGGTAAAAAGAAAAAGGAGCGATGTTTATCGCTCCTTTATGTTATTCTGCGTGTAAATATTCTTTCTTCGCTAAAAGTTCTTCTTCTGACTCAGGGTTGTCAGGATCGTCAACGCAACAATCCACAGGGCAAACAGCGGCACACTGAGGCTCCTCGTGAAATCCTGTACACTCTGTACATTTCTCAGTAACGATATAGTAAAATTCATCAGAAACAGGCTCCTGAGGTTCATCAGCGTCAATCACTGTACCGTCTGCCAGCTTTACCTCTTTGAGTTCAGTTCCACCGCCCCATGTCCATTCGATGCCACCTTCATAGATCGCAGTGTTAGGGCATTCAGGTTCGCATGCACCGCAATTGATGCATTCGTCGGTTATCATTATTGCCATTATAATCTCCTTTTTTAATTTCGAATTCAAAATTAATAAGCATATAACAATATACCAATACAAATATTGATACGCTAAATAATTTATAATGAATCTAGCTTAGAATTCCAAAATTCACTTTTTAATGACAAATAAATATCTTTGTGGTCTTATACAAAAAATGACAACGAAATGACCCTTCAGGAGAGAATCAATGCTTTTGCTGCTTTAGGAAAGAAGCTATCATCTTTGCCCGATTATGAAATTGATGAATTGGCTTTTAGGGCTGAGAATAATAACAATTGGTTTACTCCTGACCAAGTGAAACTAGCACTTCAGGGCTTGGTACAGCTCTTGGATGAAGAGGCCTTGAATAGTTGGATGGCAAAATATCAGGTAAAAGACCAGCCAGAGGCTAGAACGGTTGGGGTAATGATGGCTGGGAATGTACCTGCGGTTGGATTTCATGATTTAATGGCAGTTTTGTTGACAGGGCATATCGCTCATGTCAAGCTCAGTTCGACTGATCAAGTACTGCTTAAATGGTTGGTGCAGGAATTGGTGGAATTGGCGCCTTATTTTGGTGATAGGGTGTTTTTTGAGGATATGTTAAAAGGGAAAGATGCTTACATAGCCACAGGAAGTGATAATTCGGCTCGATATTTTGAATATTATTTTGGGAAATTTCCAAGTATTATTAGAAAAAACAGGACTTCGATTGCGGTCTTAGATGGTTCTGAATCAGCCTTGGATTATAGAGAATTGGCCAAAGATATTTTTCAGTATTTTGGTCTTGGCTGTAGAAATGTTTCCAAACTTTACCTGAAAAGCGAATCACAAATAAAGGCTTTTCTGAAAGCCATTGAGGGTTATCATTTTGTGTTAAGCCATCATAAGTACCTTAATAATTACGATTATAATAAATCCATTTACCTTATAAATTGTGATGTTCATTTGGATAATGGCTTTTTACTCTGTAAGCCAAGTGAGGAGTTGGTTTCTCCAGTTGCGGTTCTTTATTATGAAGTTTATGATGAGATAGAACAGTTGATGGAAGAAATAAAAGAAAAGGAAGATAAAATCCAATGTATTGTGAGTAGAGGAGCATGGTATCCAGGCAGTTTTGAGTTTGGTGAAGCGCAAAGACCTTCTGTGGAAGATTACGCAGACCATGTAGACACGGTGGCTTTCTTGCAGGACCTTTCTTGATTCAGGGTTGATATATGGTGGATGTTTTGGAGAAAGCCATTATATTATGTGGCTAATAGTGCTCCCAGAATTAATCCGAATCCAATTTGAACAATAGAGCAAAGACTTTTTCCTTTCCAACCCCTTTCGGCTTGGCCCTTCTGCTGTCTGTAACTTGTATAGTTGGGGCGATTGTGATGACTAAGTCGGATAAAATATCGACTTATTATTACATGTGGGAGATCTTAGGTTTTTGGAGGAAAGGTTTCTGGGGATTGCTGGAGTTTACTTTGCAAATGGTTTTGATTTTGGTTTTTGGGCATGCATTGGCCATTTCCAAACCTGTGTCCAGCTTGTTAGGTAAGGTTTCCTCATTAGTGAAGTCCAATGTTCACGCTGTTTTACTGACCGGGGCGGTCACCATGATAGCCGGTTATTTCAATTGGGGCTTTGGGTTGATTTTAGGAGCTGTATTGGCGAAGAGGATAGGGAATCATGCTGTACAGCAGGGGATTCCAATTAATTATCCATTAGTAGCAGCATCTGGTTACTTGGGGATGATGGTGTGGCATGGTGGGTTTTCTGGTTCAGCGCCTTTAAAAGTGGCCGAACCCAATCATTTTTTGGTATCTGAAATTGGATCCATTCCAGTTTCAGAAACTATCTTGAGCAAGGAAAATATCCTGATTAATAGTTTCCTTTTTTTCGCAATCCTGATAACCCTCTGGCTACTTTCTCGAAAGAAGGTGGGATTCACTCCTGTAGAAGTGGGAGAAGATTTTTTAGAAGTAGTTGAAGGAAAAGGTTATTTGGGATCGATAGTGGGAGGATTTATTTGTCTTTTGGGTTTTGGAAGTTTTTTTGAAAATGGAGATAATGCTTTTGGTTTTATAGATCTTAATTATGTCAATTTTTTATTACTTGGCTTTGGGATGGTGACACATAAAAGCTTAACAAATTATACCAAAGCTATCCAAAATGCCCTGAAAGGTGCTACAGGGATTATCTTGCAGTTTCCCTTTTATGGCGGAATCTTGGGAGTGTTGAAATATTCGGGCTTGTTACTGTTGATCTCAAGTTATTTCGTGAAGCTTTCATCCCCCGATATTTTTCCTTTTATGACCTTTATGAGCGCAGCTATAGTAAATGTGTTTGTTCCTTCTGGAGGCGGCCAATGGGCTGTGCAAGGGCCAGTGATTGTGGAGGCTGCGATAAAAATGGGTTTGCCCGCTCATGAAATGGTCATGGCGATGGCTTATGGGGACCAACTGACTAATATGCTTCAGCCTTTTTGGGCCTTACCTTTATTGGCGATTACAGGGATAGCGCCAAAGGACCTGTTGAAATATACCATTTATTTTTTTTTGGTAGGGGGAGTTGTATTTGGATTGGGGGTGTTCTTGGCTTTTTGATAAGAGGGTAATTCTGTCAAAAACCCTTCTAGGAACTATTAAAGGGTTATTTTAAACCCTTATAAATAAGTGACAATACTTAGCTTTTGCTTCTCTTTTTCGCCTAAAACTGTATCTTTGCCAACGATTTAATCGAAATCAAGTTATCACTAAAATAATTCATTTCAAATGGCATTTGATATAGAAATGATCAAGGCAGTGTATGCGAAGTATCCTGAGCGTATTGCAGCTGCCAGGAAGGTGGTGGGTAAACCACTTACTTTAGCAGAGAAAATCCTTTACGCACACCTTTGGGAAGGAAACGCTACACAAAGCTTTGAAAGAGGGAAGTCTTACGTAGATTTTGCTCCTGATAGAGTGGCAATGCAAGATGCTACTGCCCAGATGGCCTTATTGCAGTTTATGCAGGCTGGAAAGGAAAAAGTCGCAGTACCTTCTACAGCTCATTGTGACCACTTAATTTTGGCACAAAATGGAGCGAAAGAAGATTTGAAGAGCTCGCTTACTGCCAGTGGTGAAGTATTTAACTTTTTGGAATCAGTTTCCAATAAATATGGTATTGGTTTCTGGAAACCTGGAGCAGGTATTATTCACCAAGTGGTTTTGGAAAATTATGCTTTTCCTGGAGGGATGATGATCGGGACAGATTCCCACACCGTAAATGCCGGCGGTCTAGGTATGGTTGCTATTGGTGTAGGTGGGGCGGATGCCGTAGATGTAATGGCCGGAATGGCTTGGGAATTGAAATTCCCTAAATTGATTGGAGTGAAGCTGACCGGTAAAATGAACGGTTGGACTTCTGCCAAAGATGTGATTTTGAAAGTAGCTGGAATCCTTACCGTAAAAGGTGGTACTGGTTGCATCGTTGAATATTTTGGTGAAGGTGCCCAGTCACTTTCAGCAACTGGTAAAGGTACTATTTGTAACATGGGGGCTGAAATTGGAGCTACAACTTCCACTTTTGGTTACGATGAATCAATGGCACGTTATCTGAGAGCTACTGACCGTGCAGATGTTGCTGATTTGGCCAATGAGGTTAAAGAGCATTTGACAGGTGATGATGAAGTTTATGCGAATCCGGGGCAATATTTTGATCAGGTAATTGAAATTGACCTTTCTACCCTTGAGCCACATATCAATGGGCCATTTACTCCAGATAGAGCTACTCCAGTTTCTCAAATTAGAGCTGAAGCAGAGAAAAATGGATGGCCAACCAAAGTAGAGTGGGGTCTCATCGGTTCATGTACCAATTCTTCTTATGAAGATTTGTCAAGAGCATCTTCCATTGCTCAGCAAGCTGTGGATAAAAAATTGAAAACCAAAGCTGATTTTGGAATTAACCCAGGTTCCGAGCAAGTAAGATTTACTGCCGATAGAGATGGTTTATTAAAGATTTTCGAAGATCTTGATGCAACTATCTTTACCAATGCTTGTGGGCCTTGTATCGGTCAATGGGCCAGAACTGGTGCGGACAAGCAAGAAAAAAACACCATTGTTCACTCTTTTAACAGAAACTTCTCTAAGCGTGCAGATGGTAACCCTAATACCCATGCTTTTGTGACTTCTCCTGAAATGGTTGCTGCGATTGCCATCTCTGGTGATTTAGGTTTCAATCCACTTACAGACAAGTTGGTTAATGCTGATGGTGAGGAAGTGACTTTAGACCCACCAAAAGGTGATGAGCTTCCAGAGAAAGGATTTGCTGTAGAAGATAATGGCTATCAAGCTCCTGCGGAAGATGGTAGTGGTGTAGAGGTTATTGTAAATCCTGACTCCAAGAGACTTCAGTTGTTGGAGCCTTTTGCTCCTTGGAATGGGCAGAACATCACGTGTGCAAAACTTTTGATCAAGGCTTTTGGGAAGTGTACTACTGACCACATCTCAATGGCTGGTCCATGGTTGAGGTTTAGAGGTCATTTGGATAATATTTCTGATAACTGCTTGATTGGTGCCGTGAATGCATTCAATGAAGAAACCAACAGTGTGAAGAGCCAATTGACAGGCGAATATGGTCCGGTTCCTGCAATTCAAAGAGCTTACAAAGCAGCAGGTGTGCCAACTATCGTAGTAGGTGACCATAACTATGGTGAAGGCTCTTCCAGAGAGCATGCTGCCATGGAACCAAGACACCTTGGCGTGAAAGCGGTATTGGTGAAGTCATTTGCTAGAATTCACGAAACCAACTTGAAAAAGCAAGGTATGTTGGCATTGACATTTGCCAATGAGACCGACTATGATAAGGTAAAAGAAGATGATACCATCAACTTCTTGGATCTTGATCAGTTTGCTCCCGATAAGCCGCTTAATTTGGAATTTGTCCATGCGGATGGTTCCAAAGATGTGATTGTTGCTAACCATAGTTACAACGATGCCCAGATTGGTTGGTTTAAGGCTGGTTCGGCGTTGAACTTGATCAAAGCACAACAAAAAAGTTAATTGATTTTATTGATTAAAAGTTAGAAGCTTGCCGATTTGTTCGGTAAGCTTTTTTTTATGTTAATCGATTTAGCTTTCACTATATCGATGATTATAAGTTCTAGATGAATTGTTATTTTTAAATTAAATGTTTGATTAATTATATAATATTATAAATTTCAGTATTAGTTTTGATTTATTCCAAAGTTTCGTCTATTTTAAAGCGGTTTTTTGTAATTGCATAAAAGATAGGAATTTGAATAATCTCTTTAGGACTATAACAGACCAATCTTCTGAGATGGTTTTTATTGTTGAAAAGGTTTTTCCATATGCTATTGTGTATGGGAACAAGGCTTTTGAAAATGAAATAGGTAAGTTACTTTCTGATGAAAGTCTAAGAGGTTTGGGGTTAGATATTAATACCCTGTTATTTCAAGAGGAGAATATTATACACTATAACAATGATTTTTATTCATTTTTTGTTGAGAATGATCAAATAGGTGGAGACTATTACCTGTTTCAAAAAGGTAGCAAGATCTCTTTGCAGGATAGTGAAGTATCTTTGGATATCTTTAATAAGCAGGTAAAGGCTGAAGATTTTTTTTTCAAGAATTTACTTGACAAAATACCCACCGCACTTTTTCAAATGGTCATGGATGATAGAGGCAAGATGAGCTTCAAATATTTCAGTGAGAGTCGGAAGGGAATGTTTGATATGGCTGGAAAAGACAAGGATCATTTTAAAAGCATAGATTTTTTACTGAGTAGGGTTCATCCAGATGATATTGGGATGGTTTTGAAGACTATCGTTTATAGCACCAGATCCATGGCGCACTGGAGATGTGAATTCCGGATAATTATCAATCCTGAAGAGGGGCCTCGATGGGTAATTGGTGTGGCTTCCCCTGAAAGTTTACCTTCAGGAATTAATTGGTATGGAAGCATAATTGATATTACAGACATTAAGGAAAGGGAATTAGAGTTGGAAGCTGCTAAAAAGGTTGCAGAGGAATCCAGCAGGACCAAATCTGATTTTATTTCTATGATTACCCATGAGATCAGGACTCCTTTGAATGCAATCTCTGGTTCAGTCTATTCACTTTTTGGAGAAGAGCACAGTAAGCTTCAAGAAGGGCCGTTAAATACAATCAATTTTGCAGTGGATAACCTGATTATTATGATCAATGACTTATTGGATTTCCAAAAGATAGAGTCAGGTAAAATGTCCATTGAGCACAAGCCTTTTAATGTTAAGCAACTCTTGGGACAAGTGGTGAATGGCTTGAAGTACCAAGCCCATGAATCCAAAAATCAAGTCAACCTGATTGTGTCCGATAGGTTGGATGTTAACGTTTTGGGAGATAAGGTAAGGTTGTCTCAAGTGTTAAATAACCTTATGACTAATGCACTGAAGTTTACCAATGAGGGAAGGGTGAATTTAACAGCTACTTTAGTGCAAGACACAGAGAATCAAGTTAGGGTTTATTTTGAGGTGAAAGATACAGGTATCGGTATTGCTAGGGAGGACTTCAAAAAAGTGTTCAATGAATTCGATCAGGTAAGTCATAGTTTTGATGTAAAATATGGTGGAACTGGCCTGGGAATGCCGATTACCAAAAGGTTATTGGAAAACATGGGGAGCCAGATCCAACTGGAATCAGAAGTAGGTGTTGGGAGTACTTTTTTCTTTGAAATTACCTTTGATAAGTCTTTTGCTGAGAATAGTATTGAGGTGCTTAAGCCATCTATAGCAGAGACAGAGACTCCATTGGAGAAGCCCCGTGTCCTACTTGCTGAGGACAACGAAGTGAATGCCATTGTCATTATGAAGATCATAAGAAGGTGGGGCTTTGAATGTGAAAGGGTTTGTAATGGAGAGGAGGCACTGAGAGCTGTTGACATAAAAAGGTATGACATCATCTTGATGGATCTTCAAATGCCTGTGATGGATGGTTATGAGGCTGCAAGGCTAATAAAAGAAAAGACATCGATACCTATTATAGCCTTGACAGCTGCTTCAAAAAGCGAGCTTCAAAATAGAATGGAGGACAGGCTAATGGATAGCTTTATCTCCAAGCCAATAGATGCACTAGAATTACAGGGAAGGATCAAAGAACTGATAAAGGCTCATAAAGTCTGAGTCAGTTCGAGGTACTTTTGAGTTAGCTTGATTGATGGGGCTTTTTGATGGACTTCTGATAAATATTTTTGGGCAAGCGCTTTGTCTTTTTTAAAATAATAATAGATGCCCTTATTTCTGAGAGCGTATAGGTTTTTACTGTTTTGCTTAAGGCTGAAGTTGATGTCTTCTATTCCTTTTTCCAAGTCTCCATGAAAGAGATAATACAGTCCGCGGTTATTGTAAAAGTAAGCTTGACCAGAATTGAGGTCGATGGCTTTTTGAACCCAGTTTAGTGCTGTACTATACTCACTGTTTTCAAAAGCGATCAATGACCTTAAGTTGTAAATATTGGCTTCGTTAGGGTTGGTTTTTTCAGCGGTTTTTAGGTCTTCTTCTGCCATTTGATAGTCTTCCAAGTAATAGTATATGGTAGCCCTGTTGACATAAAGATCCGTTATTTTACTGTCTAGTTCAATTGCATTGTTAAAGGCAGTCAAGGCTTGTGAGTAATTGGTAAGTGCTTCTTGAGCTAAGCCTCTTATGAAATAGCCTTTATAATTTTGGGGCGCGTTCGCAATAAGCCGATCTGCATCAGCTAGCGATTTGTAGTTTTCTCCATTGTCAAGATAAGTTAGGGCTCTCTGGTATCGGGCATCATAATTCGCTTGGTCGATTTCAAGTGCTTTTGAAAAGTCATTGATGGCTTGGTCCAGTTTGGCCATCCTAAGGTTTGAAATACCTCTATTGTAAAAAGCATCAACAAACTCTGGATCCAAGTCAATGGCCTCATTGTAAAAATCTATGGCTCCTTCGTAATCGTTTTCCAACATTTTATTGTTTCCTTTCAAAAGGAACCTGCCTTTTTTGTCTTCTAAGGAGTCACAGGAAAAAAGAAAGATGATAATTAGGGATAAAGAAAATAATAATTGATGTAAAGAATGAAGCTTGTTCATGGTGCTGTTAAGGTATTCTATTGGGCAAGTAAAGTTAATGAAAGCTTTTTATTTAAATTACAAATAAAGCTGTTTTGAAGTATGGTGAAGTACCTCAAAACAAATCAGTGAGCTGAAGGGTATATATGATGAGGTTCTATTATAATTTAAGTACCGATACAAAATATGTATGGTTTTCTTTGTTTTGGATAGAAGGCAGGGGGAACTTTCATGATTTTATTTTCTACATTGAATAATTAATTTTGAATTCTTAATAAAAAAGTGAAATGAGTAAAGTAAAGATTTTTCATAACCCAAGATGCGGTAAAAGCAGGAATTCACTGAAATTGCTTCAGGAGAAAATGCCAGGGGAACAAATAGAGATCATTAAATACCTGGAGACTCCTCCTTCAAAGACCGAGCTTAAGGCTGTAGTTCAAATGTTAGGGATTTCAGCAGATCAATTGATTCGTAAGAATGAAAATGTATGGAAGGAAAATTTCAAAGGTAAATCGTATGGGGAGGATGAACTGATTGATATTATGGTGGATAATCCCATTCTAATTGAGCGTCCTATAGTAATCAAAGAGCGTAAGGCAGTTATCGGAAGACCACCGGAAAATATATTGGAGATTTTATAAATTGTCTTTCCATTTGCGTTAAAGAGAACCACTTGTGAACAATCCTAGAAAGCATTGGATTATTGCCTCTTTTGTCATCAGTGTCCTGTTGCTTATACTTAAATTTTATTCTTATTATTTGACACGGTCAAATGCGATATTGACAGATGCTTTGGAAAGTATTGTCAATGTGGTGGCTTCGGGCTTCGCCTTTTATAGTATCCATCTGAGCTCTATGCCTCGCGATCAAAACCACCCATATGGTCACGGGAAAATCGAGTTTTTTAGTGCTGGAATTGAAGGGGTTCTGATTATTCTTGCGGGCTTTTTTATTATTTACCAATCTATTATTGGATTTATTTTTCCATCTGTATTAAGATCTTTGCCATATGGGATGGCTTTGGTAGGTTTTTCAGGAGCTATTAATGGTTTTTTAGGCTACATGCTTTTCAAGAAAGGAAAAGAGCATAATAGTCTTACCTTGGAGGCTGATGGAAGGCATATTCTGACAGATGCTTTTAGTAGCTTTGTCCTTATCATCGGTGTGGGTATAATCTATTACACAGGTTTAGATGTGCTTGATGGTGTGTTTTCAATTCTATTTGCACTTTATATCATTTACAATGGTTATGGTTTAGTTAGAAAGTCTGTGGCTGGATTAATGGATGAAAGAAACCCAACCTCAATGATAGCAATGGTCAAGGTGCTGAACAAGCATCGAAAGAATAACTGGATCGACATCCATAACATGAGGGCCCAGCAATATGGTGCAGATAAACATATTGACCTGCATTTGACTTTACCGTATTACTTTGAACTGAGGGAGGTCCATGAGGAAGTGGAACGGGTGGAGGAAGTATTGGAGAAAAATATGTTGGGAAATGTTGAGATTTTTGTTCATGCTGACCCTTGTTTGCCGGAGAAATGCTGTCATTATTGTCAAGTGAAAGACTGCCCTGTCAGAAAGTATCCCAAATCGCAAAAGATAAATTGGAACGTGAATAATATGTCCCAAAATCAAAAGCACTATCATGAGTTAAGCGAAAATATTAGAGGGGGAAAGTTTATGTGATTTTGTTATTTGCTTTAATAGGGTTAAAAGCTTTTGTTGTAGGTTTTGGTTTCCTTATAAATTCCTGTAAATATTTGATTTTAAGTGTTTTGGTTTTGTTTTGGTTTTTGGATATTTAAGCTAAGTTTCTTAACTTAAAGCATGAGCGATGAAAAAAAGTTTAAAGTGTTCCTGACTGCGTCTGCTTTTGTTTGGTTGGCAATAGTCATTTTAATTATTGTTTTGTAGTCAGAAGAAAGAGAGCTATTACTGTTTCTGCGTACCATGCAGCTAATGTTTTTTTAAATGGATCAAATTTTTGAAGAAAATAAAAGCGGTGCAATATTCATTGCACCGCTTTTATTTTCTAGTCTTCAGCAATTGATTTTAGTTTGAGTAGTGCTTTGGGCCATGTATCGTTAAAGTATTCTTTGTACTCCTCAACAGTATCCATTTCAACTAACAGTTCCGTATTTCCGTCGATATTTTTGAGTGTATAGTTTTCATGGACCCCTGCCCAGCTCTTTACCTTTTCACTTTCTAGGTCTTCTTTTCCATTGTCATAAAACCCTAAATGTTCTATGGACATGTATTTATTAGGAATAGTTTTGGCAATTCTACTGACCATTCCTTGTCCATTTCCGTCCAGAAATAACACTTTACTACCTTCTTTCCAGTCTGTTTCAGCTCGGGAACCTTCACTGAAAACAGCAGTCCATGCTTGGTAAGACTTGTCATCCCATAGTGTTTCCCATACTTTTTCAGGTGAAGTGTTGATTTGAATTGTGAAAGTTAATTTTTCCATGTCTACTAAGGTTTAGAATATTCAATTTACCAGTATTTTAGTTTATTTTCTACATTGGAATAGCCAATGATGTCCGAATTTATCGGTAAGTCCACCAAAAAGAACACCCCAAAAATTTGTTTGAATAGGATGGAATGATTTTGCACCAGCAGCTAATTTATCATAGTATTTAAACAGTTCTTCTTCTTCTTTGGTGTCGATAAGGAGAGAGATGGAATTTCCTTTTTGAAGTCCAACTTCGTCTACCAAGTCAGTTCCTATGATGGTCAGCTTTTTATTTTTTAAGATAGCGTGAACAATTTTTCCCTTATAATTTTCAGGAAGTTTATTTGAGTGGGGAGATTCTCCTACCGTTTGTAAGCTCAAGGTTCCTCCAAAACAGTTTTGATAGAATGACATGGCTTCTCTACAGTTTCCATTAAATGTAAGGTAGCTAATGATTTGATTCATAACATTGAAATGAATGGAGTGAATAGTACTGGTAAAGTTCAGAAATAAATAGACCTTTACAACGGTGTGAAGACGACGGATTTGAGGGTTGATTGCGACAAGCTTTCTAATTATCTTTAATCATGAAAAAAGTATCCATACTTGTGCCGGAATCTTCAGTGATGGAAGCCATTGCTGATCCCCGGTATATGTTTACCGCAGCCAATCAATTTTTGATTTCTTCAGGTAAAGTTCCTTTGTTTGAGGTGCAGTTGGTTGGGGGGCAAAGAGAGGTGAAGCTTGCGGAAGGCGTGTTTTCTGTACATCCTGACAAACTTTTTAGCGATGTGGATGAAACTAATTTAATTATCATTCCTGCGCTTTTTGGGAATATGAAACAAGCGGTTGAACTAAATGAAGCATTTATTCCTTGGATTTTGGATCAATATAGAAAAGGAGCTGAGATAGCTTCCTTATGTGTAGGAGCTTTTTTGTTGGCAGCTACAGGCTTGTTGGATGGGAAAAAATGTTCAACGCATTGGGCCTATTATAATGAGTTCAGAGAGACTTTTCCCAATGTAGAGGTCGTTGATGGGAGTATTATTACCGAGGAAAACAGGGTTTACTCTAGTGGGGGAGCTAATTCTTATTGGAACTTATTGTTGTACTTGTTGGAAAAATATACCGATAGGGGCACAGCTATTTTGGCAGCCAAATACTTTGCCATAGACATTGACCGGGAAAGCCAATCAGCATTTGCCATCTTCAATGGGCAAAAAGATCATCCTGACGAGGAGATAAAAAAGGCTCAGGAGTTTATAGAAAACCACTACGATGAGAAGCTCAATGTAGATGATTTGGCAGGAATGGTTGCCATAAGTAGAAGGAGTTTTGAAAGGCGTTTCAAGCAAATGACAGGAAACACCGTCATAGAATACTTGCAGAGAGTGAAAATAGAAGCGGCAAAAAGAAGTTTTGAGTGCACAAGAAAAAATATTTCAGAAGTCATGTTTGATGTTGGATACACTGATACCAAAGCTTTTCGCAATGTCTTCAAAAAAATAACCGGACTTACACCAATTGAGTATAGAAATAAGTACAATAAAGAAACTGTGCTATCTTAATTAAATATTTTTTGAAAATACTAATTGATGCCTCAGGGTAATTTCCCTTAAAAGTGTCTATCAATTAGGGGAGGAATTTTCTCAATTTGTTAAAGTTTATTTTCTAACCCCAAGAAACTATTTTCGTTGATAGAGAAATAGTTTTTAAAATTTACCCAAAACAAAATAACCTGAATCGAAGTTGGGCAAGTGTCAATGTTGTTAAAAAGCTCAAATTTTAAGGGCTACTTTGTTAGTTTTGCCTTTTTGAAAAACAAAAACAGATGAAAAGAAGAAAAAGGACTTGTCGTTCGATAAGTTTTCAAGGAAAATTTTTGCTGCTCTTTTTGACCAGTTGTTTAGCCACTGCCAGTCTTTACGCCCAAGAGAAATTTACCATCAGGGGTAATATTGAAGATGCAAACAGTGGAGAAGGTCTGATAGGAGCCACAGTTTTTATCAAGGAATTAAGTACAGGAGGGACAAGTAACGTCTATGGCTTTTATTCCCTAACAGTTCCTGCAGGGGATTATACCTTGGTGTATAGTTTTGTGGGATATGAGTCAATTACAAAAGCCATAACCTTGGACAAAGATCAAACAATTGATGTGGAGTTAGGGTCAGGGGCAACAGAATTGGAGGAGGTAGTAGTCAATGCTGAGCCTGAGGATTCTAATGTCCGGTCCACGCAAATGAGTGTGAATAAACTGGATATGCGAGAAGTGGAAGCTATCCCTGTTATTTTTGGTGAAAAGGATATCATCAAGACCATACAATTACTTCCTGGTATAAAAGCCAGTGAAGGCGGAGGAGGTTTTTTTGTCCGTGGGGGGAGTGCAGATCAAAACTTGATCCTGTTGGACGAGGCTCCGGTATATAATGCGTCACATTTATTGGGCTTTTTCTCTGTCTTTAATTCAGATGCGATCAAAGACCTTACAATTTATAAGGGCCATATTCCTTCGGAATATGGCGGAAGAGCCTCTTCTGTCCTTGATATCAAAATGAAAGAAGGAAATAACAAGAAGTTTGCGGCACAGGGAGGTATTGGTTTGATTTCGAGCAGAGCCACAATTGAGGCACCGATTGTAAAAGATAAAGGGTCATTTGTGGTTTCTGGGAGAAGGACCTATGTAGACTTGTTTCTGAAATTGTCTAATGATGAAGAGGTCAAAAATTCCATTCTCTATTTCTATGACTTGAATGCTAAAGCTAACTATAAACTGGGTGATAAAGACCGGATTTTTGTATCAGGTTATTTTGGAAGGGATAACTTTGGTTATGGTGATCTGTTTGGATTTGATTGGGGAAACACCACAGCAACTGTACGCTGGAACCATCTTTTTAATGATCGATTGTTCTTGAATTCTACGGCCATGTTTTCGGATTACAATTATGAAGTGGAAATAATGGCTGAGGAGGAAGAAAATGAGAATAATGGATTTAAGGTGACTTCAGCCATAAGGGACTTTAGCATCAAAGAGGATTTCGAATATTATATTAATCCTCAAAATACCTTGAAATTCGGCGCAAGTGCTATTCGACATAATTTTGTGCCAGGAGAGATTATTCCACAAGGTGACTCTTATATCAATGAACAGAAGTTGCAACGTAAATACGCTTGGGAAACAGCAGCCTATATATCAGAGGATATCGAGTTTTCGCCGAGGTTCAACGTAAATGCGGGTCTGAGGTATTCTTGGTTCGCACAGATTGGTCCAGGAGAAATTTATACTTATGATGAAGACGGGGATGTAATCGATACTGAAACTTACGATGATGGAGAAATAGTAAAGTCCTATGGCGGTTTAGAGCCTAGACTTGGCTTAACATACCTCTTGAATGACGAAGTGTCTGTGAAGGCTTCATATGGTAGGAATCGCCAATATTTGCATTTGGTATCCAATAGTAATGCTGGTACCCCGATCGATTTATGGATTCCATCCAGTAATAATGTTCGTCCTCAAATAGCGGATCAGATCGCTTTAGGTTATTTCCGAAATTTCAATGATAATGCATTTGAAAGTTCTGTAGAGGTGTATTACAAGGATATGAAAAACCAGGTAGATTACCGTACGGGTGCGGAGTTGGTTTTTAATGAGAATGTAGAATCGCAATTGCTCTTTGGTGACGGTTGGTCCTACGGTGCTGAGTTTTTTGTGAGAAAAAACAAAGGTGACTTGACAGGTTGGATCAGCTACACCCTTTCAAAAACTGAACGCCAATTTGACGGGGTAGATTATGGAGAAGTATATCCTGCAAGTTGGGACAGGCCACATGATTTGTCGATTGTAGGGATTTATCAATTAAACAAAAGGTGGAATTTGTCTGCCTCATTTGTCTATCGCTCTGGCGATGCAGTGACCTATCCAGTGGGAAAATACGAGGTGAAAGGAGAAGTGATCAATATGTATGATAAGAGAAACAATAACCGTCTCCCTGAATACCATAGATTAGACTTAGGAGCAACCCTAAAACTTAAAAGCAACGAGAAGTTTGAATCGGATTTGAATTTCTCTGTTTACAACGCTTATGCTCGAAAGAATGCCTTTATGGTTACTTTCAGAGAAGATCGCGATGATCCTACCAAAACAGAAGCGGTGAAGTTTTCGCTGTTCAGCATCTTGCCATCAGTTACCTATAACTTTAGATTCAAATAATCATGAGAAGATATTTATATATAGTCTTTACCATAGCGCTTGCTTTTACTGGGTGTGAAGAGGTTATTATCATAGACCTGGATAATGCTGAGCCAAGAGTAGTGATAGAAGGTATCATCACAGATCAGCCTGGTCCTTATACTGTTACTATTTCAGAATCAGTGGGTTTTTATGAGGATAATGTTTTTCCTGGGATCGAAGGTGCTTATATAGAGATTTCTGATGATGAGGGAAATGTAGATGTGTTGGAAGAATTGGGAGATGGAGTGTATCAGACTACCATCCTTCAAGGGCAAAGAGGAGTGACCTATACGATAGAAGTACAATTGGATGGAGAAACCTATACCGCAGAAAGTACAATGCCTGAGGAGTTGGTAGAAATAGATTCATTGGGTTTTAGGTTTGAAGAAGAATCATTGCTTTACAAAGAAGGATATTACTTTCGAGCTTATTTTGAAGACCCTCCAGAATTGGGTGATTACTATAGTTTCAATGTTTACGTCAATGGTGAAGTGTATGTGTTTGACTTTGATGGGGAGTTGATTGAAGACGATAACTTTTGGCTTGGTGATGATAAATACACCAATGGTAATGCCCAAGATTATGATTTTCCTCACACTTTGGAGGTTGGGGATGAAATGTATGTGGAGTTAAGGCACTTGGATCGAAGTACCTATGATTATTACAGGACCTTGGTAGAAGTAATTGATGGAGGTGGAGTGGCCCCCTCCAATCCTTTGTCCAATTTCGGAGATACTGCTTTAGGGTATTTCGCTGCTTTCTCAGTGACTTCCATTGAGGATACGGTAGAATAGTAGCAATGTTTATTTAAATGTTTAAAAGGGCTATTGCTGAGTTAGAATTCAGGAATAGCCCTTTTCGTGTATAGGCCTGTTTTACTTTCTCTCTTCTACTTCATATGTCAGCTCTTGGTAGCCGATTTTACCATCCGGGGCAACAGCTTCTATGATCACCATAATCTGACCTGGAGTGTCTGCATTATAATAATTGACTTTGGCTTGTCCAGTAGAATCAGTTTTGACCTGGGCTTGCCAATGAATGACTGATCTTAAGTCTGGCTTTACCCAATCCTGAGCACTTAGGTTTTCATAGTTGGGACGGTAAAATTCCCTTGTCTGGGAAAAGACAGGTACAGTGGCCTGAAGTAGTCCGTCTGGTTTTTGAACCCCGAAAATCCCTTTTCCTGCGTGGGTGTAAATAGCAATTACACTTCCGGTCATTGGAGCTTCCAAAGGGCTGGCCTGAGGGTATACCTCCATAAAGAGTGAGGTGAAGTTTTTGGCAAACTTGATTAGCTCTACACTTTTTACCTCTGAAGGAGGGATGCTTGGGATAAGGTCATAATTATAGTTCATGACCGGAATGCCATCTATGACTACAAGGGTCATTTCAGCTGAAAGAACCGATGCTCTCAGGTAACCACCTGGCCCATTTACCCGGTCAATTTTAACATCCTCTGGATAGTTGAAAAGCAGGATGCTGTATAGGCCATAAGACCATTTTTCTTCTTTCTCTTGAATATCTTGCCCTTCAATTACCCTATCCGGCTTGCCAAAGCGTTTCATGACTTTCTCCCTCTCAGGGGTGAGGAGGTAATCCTCCACAGTAAATGTTTCAAGTTCCATTATATCAGTTGAAAGTTTGAAAGCAGCCTCAGCGGCACTCTTTTCTTGATGCTTCTCCACCAAAGCATAACTAAAACTGTCCAGACGTTCGATTTTTTGCTTTTGATCAAATTTGATTTCTGGGGTGAATTTCTTGTCCAGTGAAAAAGTGTAATTCTTCTTTTTTCCAGATTTGTTGGCACTTTGAATTAATACATCGATTTTTTCTCCATAAGCATCTACTAAATAAAAGCTAAAACGGCCAAGACTGTCTGTAGATTGGGTCTGAAAGGAGGCTTTTTCACCAAAGGTCATCAACGTGAGCGCTACATCTTCTTTTTTCTTCTTAGATGAAAACACTCCACCTACCGATCCTGAAACATGGAGCGAGGGTTCAGCAGGGTAGGCCAATGAGTCCAATTTCTGGTGATAGTGATAATTTCGCCAAGCCTGTGTGATCATCAAGGCGTCCAAGTCGTTGTAGCGGTTAGGGCGATCATATTGAAAATAATACCCCGGTTTTTCGATGTGCCCTTTTAGGTCGCCGCTCAATAATAATGAAGATAAAATATTTGTCCTGGTTTCTTGGGTTTTCCCCATTAAGTCTCCATTGATGGCCAAAACTGAAATATTCGCTTCTACAGGGGTGCCGTTCGAATCTTTGATTTGGATGTTGACGTTTGTTTTTTCTCTTTGAGTATATAATGATTGATTGGAAGAGGCTTCTATTGTAAGCCTGTTTTCTAGGCGTTCATTGAAGAAAAGTCTCTCTGCAACAGGCTGCTGGTGATGGTCTAATAGGGTAAAAGAAATGATGCCTTCCGGCAAGCTGTTAGTCGGTAGCATGGTGAGTGCTTTTCCTTGTTTCAGCCTTCCTTTTATCCAGTAATAAGGAATACCTCTGCTGGTGACTTTAATGAAGATGCTGTCATTATGTGCTGGTATGGCGGATTGAATTAACCGAATGTCATTTCCCGCCTTAAATACAGCCAAGTTGTAACCTTTAGGTTGTACCGTAGGAAGTGGGTATTGGTAGGTTACAGTAGAATCTCCAGAAAAATTTATTTCAGTATAATATTGATGGGAACTATCCGCTGAAATGATAAAGGAACCTATACCTAAATCATTGCTTTTTAAAGTGGTGATTTGCTTTCCACTTCCATCGATTATCTTACCTTGTATTTGTTTTCCTGAGCCAAGGTAATCCAAAGCCTTAAAACCTACCCTTGATGTCACCCCATGGACAAGCTCTCCGCTTTCTGGAAAAAACTGAAAATCCAAAGTCTCTTCGTCCAGGGCTAGCGTCTTAGAGTACTGGATCCCGTTTTCAGTTTCCATTTTCAGTGTTACCAATCTGCTGTTTTCTGGAATCTGATAATTAATGGCATATAGACCTTCTTTATTTTTTTTCAGAGAGAGAGAGTCTTTTTTGCCATCCAGATTGAGGGAGATACTTAGTTTCTTTTGATGAAGGCTGTCTATCTGCAAAGGGTTAAAGTTTGCGTTAAGCCAAAATTTCCCGGATGATTTTTCCAAAAGAGAAATTTGGTTGATTGGGGAAGCTATAGCTTCTTTGGACGAAGGAAATACGTCGATATAGGCCTTGAAAATATAATCCGAACCAAAATTGTTGTCCCACTGGGTGTAAGCCCTGATCAAATAGCGGCCGGGTAGATAGTTACGGTTTAGGTCAAAGAAACCTTCCCCGATGCCGTTTTGGAGTTTGATTAACTTTTCTTCCTTTACTTGGAGGTCGCTGCCTATTATTTCTGTGTGAAGGACTCCACTGAGCAGGGTAGGTTGGTTACTGGCGGCATTAACTACGATTGCCTTAAACCATATTGTTTGGTCATGCGTGTAGATTTTACTGTCAAGCTGGAGGTAAACTTTTTCAGCCAAAGCATTGGTGGATTCAATAATGGGGCTTTGTGCCTGGACGTTGTTTGCCAAAAGGCTAAGGACCAAAAATAGAAGTAACTTGATGCCTTTGCTTCTTTGGGAGCAAGGCCAGTAAAAATTGTTCATTCAGGAAGCTTTTTAAAAACACAAGTTAATAAAAATCAAACTTCCAGACTCTAGAATTAAAAAAGCTGAATTTTAAGTATAAAAAAAGCCATGAAACAAAATCCCATAGCTTTAGTCAATTAACAATAAACCCAAAATAACCTGCTGTAGGGGAAGGACTCGAACCTCCACGGGGTAGTTAGGCAAAACACGAGCTCCATGTTTGCTTTTTCCATTGACCCCCACCCCCGAGACAGGAGGGCTTGTCTGCCAATTTCAACACCCTACAGTGTAGTATAAACAATCTTCTATCCTTATCATCGTTTGTACGATTTGAAGAAAAAGACCTTTTGTCTTTGTTTATGATTCAAAGTTAAATAACTTATTTTGTTATTCAAATAAATTCAACATAAACATGAAAAGTTTACGTTATTTTTAATATTTATAGTATTTTGTTGTCAATTATATAATTTATACTTATTTGGAAACTTTCCGAAATTGTCAAATCGTTAATGAAGGTTTTTATATGAAATGAGTAGAAATTAAAAAAGCTATGAAACAATATTTCATAGCTTTAGTCAATTAACAATAAACCCAAAATAACCTGCTGCAGGGAAAGGATTCGAACCTTTCATTGGTAAAAAGTGAACTTATCTCATTCTTTACACTTCCAGAATACTTTTTAGTATCCTACAGTTTTGTTTGAAATCCCATTTGATTCCCTTGTTGATATAAAACTAATATAATGATTTTGAAATTCAAATTTTATAACAAAAATATTTAAAAATTATTTATTGGTTAATAAATGTTCTTTGAATTTATTGATTCGATAATTATAAACTGGAAGTTAAAAATAAGGTTTCTATTCCAATTAGATTGAATGAAATAAAAAAAGGGGACTTGAAGCCCCCTTTGGTTATATTAATCCAGCCCTCTTTAGCAGGGCTTCAGGTTTGGGTTCTCTGCCCCTAAACCTTTTGTATAAAATGGAAGGGTGGACTTTGCCTCCTGAAGAGAGTACATGATCTTTAAAAGCTTTGGCAGTAACTGGGTCAAAAATCCCGTTTTCCAAGAACATTTCGAAAGCATCCGCATCCAACACTTCCGCCCATTTGTAACTATAATACCCAGCAGCATAACCTCCTTGAAAAATATGGGAGAAAGAGGTGGACATTAAGGTGCCTTCTACTGCAGGGAGCAATTCAGTAGGTCTCATGGCTGTTTTTTCAAAATCAAATAGAGATTGGACTTCAGCAGGATTAGTACTGTAGTATGCCATGTCCAGTAAACCAAAACTTACCTGTCTTAAGGTTTGGTAGCCTTGGTGGAAATTAGCGGCCTTCTTGATTCTTTCAATTAGCTCTTCAGGGATCTTTTCTCCCGATTGATAATGCTTGGCAAATAAATCCAAGCATTCTTTCTCATAGCACCAGTTTTCGAAAATTTGAGAGGGGAGCTCTACAAAATCCCAATAGACACTTGTGCCGGAAAGCGATTCATAAGTTCCATTAGCTAGCATCCCATGCAATGCGTGGCCAAACTCATGGAATAGTGTGGTCACTTCATTAAAGGTAAGTAAGGAAGGAGTTCTTGCGGTAGGTTTGGTGAAATTACAAACAATAGATATATGAGGTCGGTGATCAACATTGCCTTCTTTGAATTGTCCTTGATAGACGGTCATCCACGCGCCATTTCTTTTTCCAGCCCTTGGGAAAAAATCAGCATAGAATACTGCAACATGTTTTCCAGAGGTATCTTTTACTTCATAGGCAGTCACTTCAGGATGATAGACAGGGATATCTTCGTTTTTGATAAACTGCAATCCATACAGTTTTCCAGCTGTAAGGAATACGCCTTGAATGGTGTTTTCAAGTTCAAAGTAAGGCTTGGTCAGCTCATCATCTACTTCAAATTTGGCTTTTTTTAGTTTTTCGGAGTAATAGCCAAAATCCCATTTTTGAAGCGTCTCTGGGCCACCAATGCTTTGGGCGAATTTGGTCAGTTCTTCCAGCTCTTCTTGGGCTTTTGGCTTGGCTTTTTCCAAAAGGTCTTTTAGAAAAGAACTAACCTCTGGAGCGCTTTTGGCCATTCTTTCTTCAAGGACAAAGTCAGCATAACTTTTATAGCCCAAAAGAATAGCTCTTTGATTCTTCAAAACCAATATTTCTTTGATGATTTCCTGGTTGTCCAGTTCATCACCTTTACATGATTTGGTGTTATAAGCTTTAAATATTTCTTCACGGAGTTCTCGGTTATCCGCATAAGTCATAAAAGGCACATAGCTAGGAAATGCCAATGTGAAAATCCATTTGCCTTCTTTGCCTTTTTCAATTGCAGTTTGGGCTGCCGCTTCTTTGATGGAGTCAGGAAGTCCGGCCAGTTTTGCTTCATCTTCTATTACCAATTCATATTTATTGGTTTCAGCCAACACATTTTCACCAAAGGCCAACCCTTTTTGGGAAAGATCTTTATCAATTTCACGGAGCTTGGCTTTATCTTCTTCAGAAAGCTTGGCTCCGTTTCTGACAAAAGATTTATATGTTTTGTCCAACAATGTCTCTTGCTCTTCGTTCAGATCAAGGCTTCCTTTTTGTTGATAAACAGTGTCTACCAAGTCAAAAAGCTCCTTATCCAACAATATGTCGTTGCCATGAGCAGTAAGCAAAGGAGAAATTTCCCTTGCCAATTTTTGGATTTCATCATTGGTTTCAGCAGCATTTAAATTGAAGAATATGCTGGAGATGATGCCCAGTTTTTTGCCCGAACTATCCAATGCTTCTATAACTGAGGAAAAATTGGGAGAGGTGGTAGCCTTAATGCTTTCTATTTCAGACTTGGCCTCTTGGATGGCCTCCTGGACAGCAGGTAAAAAGTGTTCATTCTTTATTTTATCAAATGGAGCCGTTTCAAATGGCGTATTAAATTTTTCCAATAATGGATTCATATTAAAGTCTTCTTGTTTTGAGTTCAATGCATGTACGGAAATAGGCCGGTAAAGTTAATGGTTTTTGTCCCAAATCCTCATTCCCAATTTACCAACCTGGCGTATTTAAGGGCTCCCAAGAAACAAAATCGAAGTTGAAACTGAAAGCCCAAAAATAAAAAGGAGGTTTGAATTATCTTATAGGGTGTGGGAATACCGCCATGCTTTCTACAAAATCACCTCCTACGGATTGGACTGCAAAGAAGTAATTGTCTTTGGAATAAGGTAATGTTAGATTAGTATTTTGAGTGAAAAACTTCTTTTCCCAGACAGGAGATGTGGTTTCCCGCATCAAAATATAATAGCCCATTACGTCTCCAGTAGCAGGAGCCTTCCATTTGAGGGTGGAAGAGTTAGAGAGTTGGCTTACATCGATTCCTACCTCTTGGGGAACAGAAGGGGCTGAAGCAAGGCTGGCTAGTACAGCTAGATTGACTCCTGTATTTTTTCGGAGGTATTCATAATCTATGTGTTCGGGAAGGTCACCGTATTGAATGCCATTCTCTGTTCTTAAGTCTTGATGCTGTTGGTTATAATTTTCATTGAATTCACACATTCTGACGGCTGTAAAACCTTCTCTAGAGAAAGGGGTATGATCTCCTCCCCTTAGAAATCTGTCATTTCTGTATACCAGTTTTACTTCAAGTTGGTCAACATACCTTTCTCCAATTTCTTTGATGTACCGCGCCAATTGGCGGGATTTACTGTCGTTTTCACCATTGGTATACCTTCGTAGTTGTTCCATTTCTTCTGTTTCCAAAAGTGGTACTCCTTCACTAAATACCCTAACGCGCGTATTGTCTTTGATTGAGGTGCCGCTGGAGGAACTGTTTCCTATCATGTCATTGTTGATCATGGCGGCCAAGTTCCAGCCTTCAGCCTTTGCCTTTTGGGCCATATAGGTGGCGCCTTTAAGTCCTTGTTCCTCACCGGAAACTGCAACAAAAATAATAGTGGCTGAATAGGGTCTTTTACTCATGATCCTGGCCATTTCTATCAATGCAGCAACTCCAGACCCATCATCATTGGCTCCTGGAGCATCGCTTTCGGCGTTCATGACATCACTGACCCTGCTGTCGAGATGCCCACTTACAACAAATATTCTGTCATCGTTTGGGTTGGTTCCTTTCAGTATAGCCATGACATTGCCCATTCGGACATCTTCCGGGATTCTTCTTCCATCTTTCTCTACCGTGTAATAGTCGATTTTAGCACTTAAACGACCGCCGGATTCAGCTTCAAAAGATTTGAATTGAGAAAGAACATATTGTCGAGCAGCTTCAATTCCACAGTCTTCTTGGTCCTTGCTAAGGGAGTGTCTGGTTCCAAAGCTTACCAATCCATTGATATATTCCTCAAGACGATCTGGAGAGATTTCTTGAACCATTGCAGCAATATCGCTGTTTCGATGAATAGTTTGGGTTTGTGAAAAAGCCAATATAGGAGTTAAGAATACGATGAGTAGTAAAATTTTCTTCATGGAGTCAAACTTATGGTTTTGATAGTTTTAAATTTATATCATCTTAAGAGAAATAAAAAAAGTATTACATGAACGACAAACTGATTCCAGAAAAGGGAGAGTATGGGGCTTTTTACGAGACCTATGTTTCTAAAGTTAAGGGAGAGAATATCAAAGAATTGCTGATCTCCCAAGTAGAAGAACTCAGAAGTTACTTTGAGGGAATGACGGAAGAGCAGGCAAGAGAAACCTATGAAGACGGAAAATGGAGCCTAAAAGAAGTGATAGGTCATATCAATGATACTGAAAAGATCATGCTTTTTCGTGCTTTGTGTTTTGCCAGAAAGGATGATCAGGAATTGCCGGGAATGGATCAAGAAGATTATGTAAAGGCTGCCCGTTTCAATGATGTGCCTTTAGCCAACCTTTTGGAGGAGTTTGAACTTTCCAGGTATGTGATCAGGTCATTTATGAACCATTTGCCAGAAGAAGCATTGACTTATACTGGTACGGCAAATGGCTATGAAATTAGTGTGAGGGCTTTGTTGAATATAATTCCAGGGCACTTTAGGCATCATATGCAGATATTGCATGAAAGGTACTGATTGAATGCATCGATATAATTACTAAAAATTAGCTTAGGAAACATGTTCGAATATAATCCCGATAAACACTATCCCAAAGAGACTGAAAGTAGGGCGGTGATCAGGTTCCAAGATTGTGATCCTCTTCAGCACCTAAACAATGCCAAGTATTTTGATTATTATTTCAATGCCCGTGAGGATCAAGTCCCTAAACTTTATGGGGTAGAGATGTATGATTTGATCAAGAAATACCAGGCGGCATGGGTGGTTTATAACCATAATATCTCTTATGTCAGACCAGCGATGGTGGGCGAATGGGTGAGGATTAAAAGTCGTATTCTTTGGCATAATGAGAATACGGTGTTGATCGAGTATTATATGACGGATGACTCCCACAAAGAGCTTAAGAATGTCCTTTGGAGTACCCTTAAGTATGTGGGCCTAAAGGATGGAAAGGTGAAAGACCATGCAGGTGAAATCAATGATTTTTTGAAAGCTACCACCGATGACTTTGACATCAGTAAACATTCTATTGCAGAACGGGTCAAGCAGTTAAAGGCGAAGTTAAAAGAAGGATAATAGATAATAAGCTGTAAAACAAAAGGGAAGATTGATCAATCAGTCTTCCCTTTTTACATTAATATTTAATAATACATTAGTCAACTTTATACATTTTGTTGGCTGCATTGATGTATTCCAATGGGTTGAAAGCTTTGTCAAAAGCGTTTTTCAAGTTGTTGAGTTTAGACTCTAAATCATTGATTTTCGGTCCAATATGCTTTGCTTCTTTGTATTTGTCAATGAGTGAATTGTACTTGTTGATATTTTCACTGATACGGAAAGTGATGCTGCCAAAACGGATTTTTAAGGATTGGATTTCCGACATTTCATTGTAGAAAGTGTTCTTCCAGTTCTTTGGATTGGTTTCTTTTTCGTGTTTGACTCTTCTGGCAATAATGTTGGTCAACTCATTCAAATATTCATATCTGAGGTTGGCGTCATTCTCTTTACTATACCTTCTCTCGAACTCTTTTTTGCCAATATCCAGTATTTTAAGGTTCTTGTCGAGGTTTTCCTCGTACAGTTTCTTGAGCTCTTCCAATTCGGTATCAATGGCTTCCCATTCCGTTTCAATCAGGTTTTTATCATTGGTGAACTGGCCCAATTCGGCAACCAATTCAAACATTTCCTGGCTTTGGTCCCTTAATTTTTTATCTCTTTTTCCTGTACCAATGCTCTCAATATAGCTGGACATCCCTGTAAAAAGCGCTTGACTGAAAGTCCCGAATATGGGCGTGCCTGCTGACAAATCTCCGGTAAGGCTGATCAGGTTTGCTACTACAGATAGTGTTGGGCTTTCTTTTTTGTTCTTATCCACGAAACTCTTGAATCCGCTGTACCATTCATTGAACCCTGGGTAAGAAGTAGGGTTCCCGACTGAGTTTAGTGTCTGGAAGAAGTCTCTTGTGGCGCCAAAAAGAATCAAAGGCCTGAGCTCTCTTTCCATGGCCACTAAGTTGATGATAGCAGACTGATAGTTCCCTTGGTAAATATTCAATTCAGCGTCCTTCTCAGCCTGCTGGAAGTCTTCAATCAATTTGACCCTTTCAATCAGTTTTTCAATTTTTTGGGTTTCACTGCTTGTTTGGTTTAAAGATTCATCCAACATCTGGATTTTTTGATCCAGGTCAGAGAGTTTGGTGCCAAGCTGGTTGTCCATAGAGTCGGTTTTGACCTGAATGCTTTTTAGGAGGCTGTTTTTCAAAGATTTCTCCAAGGAGATAGCGATGGAGTCTGTCTGGGCATGGACATTAAAAGCAGCCAGCAATATTATAGAAATGGTTAATAAGTAGATTTTAGTTTTCATAGAACAATCAATTTCTATTTCTCGTACGAAATTTGTGCCATAAATGTAATTGCAATATTTCATTTTGATGCATATCAGATTTCAAAAATAGAAAAGGTTTTGAAAGCATAAGCTAAATTTAATTTTGGAATGTAACTTAAATGGCCTTATTATTTAAAAAACTGTTCGTCTTTAGTTATTTTAATTGATGTCCTAAAATCTTAAATTACCTTCTGCTAGATGGATTTATGCGCGCTTTTGAAAAAAGTGAAAAAGCAAAGGGTAGGTTGGTTTTATGATGGATAAGTCTGAGAAATATAACCCAAAAATAGATGTTTGAGATTCCTAGAACGATTTTTACCGAGGAGCATGAGATGTTCCGACAGTCTATTAGAGAATTTGTAAAAAAAGAAATCATCCCTAATAATTCTGAATGGGAAAAAGCAAAACAGGTTTCCCGAGAGTCTTGGAAAAAACTTGGGGAAAATGGATTCCTTTGTCTTCAAGCGCCAGAATCCTTTGGAGGCTTGGGGATTTCTGATTTTAGGTTCAATGCTATTTTTACGGAGGAACTGGGGCTTAGTGGCTGTTCAGGGCCTGCTATTGGCTATCCGCTTCACAGTGATATAGTTTTTCCCTATTTGCAGCATTATGGAACAGACTTGGCCCAAGAGAAATATGCCTCAAAAATGATTTCTGGAGAATATATTGGAGCCATAGCCATGACAGAGCCAGGGGCTGGAAGTGATTTACAAAACATAAAAGCCACGGCAAGGGATATGGGAGACCACTATCTTCTCAACGGTACAAAAACATTTATCACCAATGGTTATTTGTGTGATATGGTCGTAGTGGCAGCCAAGACAGATCCTACTCAAGGAGCCAAAGGTATCAGTCTTTTTGTCGTTGACAAGGAGATGGAAGGATTTACCAAGGGAGTTCCATTTGATAAGGTTGGGCTTCATGCGCAAGATACCTGTGAGCTGTTTTTTGAAGATGTCAAAGTGCCCAAAGAAAACCTATTGGGGAAGGAAGGAGAGGGCTTTAAGTACTTGATGACTGAGCTGGCCCAAGAACGTTTGATTGTTGCTCTGGCTGCGCTGGCTTTGGCAGAGTTTATGCTCAAGTCCACTGTGGAATATGTAAAAGGGAGAGAAGCTTTTGGACGGTCCATTTCTGAATTTCAAAATACCAGATTCAAACTGGCTGAAATGGCTGCTAAAATTGAGCAGGCCAGGATTTATTGTGATCAACTGGTTTTGCTCCATAATGACAAAAAGGTAGACAGTGCCATGGCATCTGGAGCTAAGTATTTGATGACGGAGCTACAGTGTGAAGTAGCAGATGAATGTGTTCAACTACACGGAGGTTACGGCTATATGTGGGAATACCCGGTGGCCAGAGCTTATGCTGACGCAAGGGTGCAACGTATTTATGCTGGTACCAATGAAATCATGAAAGAATTAATTGCCCGTAAGGTGTTGAAGTAGCGGAAGTTAGTTAGTATGTGTGCCCTAATGTATATTTTATGAATGATTTAATGCTTTTTTTAAAATCCATAAATGACTTATATTGTTCTAAGAATATGAGCCACCTATACGTAATTTGTAACCCAAAATAATAACAAAATGAAAGACTTCCCATGGTTTAAAAATTACCCGAAGTCCGTCCCCAAAGAAGTGGATGTAGAAGCATATAGCAGTGTAATTGGGCTTTTTGAGGAAAGTATCCAGAAATATGGAGATGCTGTGGCTTATGAATGCATGGGCAAACAAATGAGCTTCAATGAATTGGATAAGCTGTCCAGGGATTTTGCAGCTTACCTTCAGGAAGACCTAAAACTGAAGAAGGGAGAAAGGATTGCCATTCAAATGCCCAATCTCCTTCAGTATCCTGTTGTCATGTTTGGGGCTTTGAGAGCTGGCTTGATCGTAGTGAATACCAACCCGCTTTATACTCCTCATGAGATGAAGCATCAGTTTGAGGATGCTGGAGTATCTGCGGTGGTGATTGTTGCCAACTTTGCCAAGAACCTTGAGGAAATATTACCTCATCTAAAAGTTAAACATATCATCATTACAGAGATTGGGGATCTTTTAGGAGGGCTTAAAGGCATTATTGTGAACTTGGTCGTTAAGCATGTTAAAAAGATGGTGCCCGCTTATCACATTCCAAAGGCTATAAAGCTAACCTCGGCCTTAAAAGCGGGAAAAAACAAGAAACATACACCAGTAGATATGACCTTGGAAGATACAGCTTATCTTCAGTATACAGGTGGAACAACTGGAGTTTCCAAAGGAGCAGAATTGACCCATGGAAATATAGTGGCCAATATGCAGCAAATATCTGCTTGGATGAAACCAAAACTGGTGGAGTATGAAGAAGTGGTCATCACAGCCTTGCCGTTATATCATATTTTTGCATTGACGGTAAACTGTCTGGCAATGCTAAAAATTGGAGCTCATAATGTATTGGTGACCAACCCTAGGGATATGAAGGCTTTTTGTAAAGATCTTGGCAGTCATAAGTTTAGTGTTCTGACTGGGGTGAATACCCTGTTTAATGGCTTACTTAACCAAGAGGCTTTTAGAAATTTGGACTTTAGTTCCTTGAAAATCTCAGTGGGTGGAGGAATGGCCGTACAAAAGTACGTAGCAGAAAAGTGGAAGGAAGTCACCGGGACGCCACTGGCAGAAGGATATGGACTGACAGAAACTTCTCCTGTGGCTTGTTGTAATCCCATTGATGGTACAGAGAGACTAGGTACGATTGGCTTGCCCTTGCCCAATACAGAAGTGAAGATTGTAGATGATGAAGGAAATGAATTGGCTAATGGTGAGAAAGGTGAGGTTTGTATAAAAGGGCCCCAGGTGATGAAAGGATATTGGAAAAGGCCAAAGGAGACAGCTGATGTGATGCTTGGAGCATGGTTGAAGACTGGAGATATTGGGGTGCTGGATGATGATGGCTTTGTGAAAATCGTAGACCGCAAAAAAGAAATGATTTTGGTGTCAGGTTTCAATGTTTACCCCAATGAAGTGGAAGATGCCATTGCTACCAATGATAAAGTTTTGGAAGTTGGAGTGATTGGAATGCCGGATGAGCGTTCTACAGAGCGGGTGATAGCTTATGTGGTGCCGGGTGATAAATCACTCACTGAAGAGGAAGTTATTAAGCATTGCAGGGAATCACTTACCAATTATAAGGTTCCTAAGGAAGTCCACTTTGTGGATGAGCTTCCCAAATCCAATGTGGGAAAAATCCTTCGAAGGATTATCAAGGAAAACCACATGAAACAATCGGCATAAAAAAAGCTCTCCGTTAAATACGGAGAGCTTTTTCATTATATACTAACTTCTTGATCTTTAAAGGCTGCCCTTGGTTTCAAGTTAAGCGTTTGGAATAGTTGCTTGTCCATGTCCACTTCAGGGTTCGGCGTTGTCAAGAGCTTGTCTCCAGCAAAAATGGAATTTGCTCCGGCCATAAAACACAGGGCTTGCTCTTCAGTGCTCATTCTTACCCTACCTGCTGATAGCCTCACCATGGCTTTTGGCATGATGATTCTGGCTGTGGCAATCATTCTGACCATCTCCCATACGGATACTTTTTCTTGTTCTTCTAATGGTGTGCCTTCCACAGGTACCAAAGCATTGACCGGTACTGATTCTGGGTGACTTGGTAGCGTGGCCAAAGTATGGAGCATTCCCACTCTGTCATCCAAGTTTTCTCCCAGTCCGATAATTCCACCAGAACATACAGAAATGTCAGCTTTTCTTACATTGTCCAAAGTGTTCAACCTATCATCATAGTTTCTAGTAGTGATGATTTCGTTATAGTGCTCTTCACTGGTGTCTAGATTATGGTTATAGGCGTATAAGCCAGCATCTTTCAGCTTTTTAGCTTGTTCTTCAGAGAGCATTCCAAGTGTACAGCATACCTCCATGCCCATTGTGTTTACTCCTTTGACCATGTCCAGTACTTTGTCAAAGTCCCGATTGTCTCGGACTTCTCTCCAGGCTGCTCCCATACAAAAACGGGTACTTCCCGCAGACTTTGCATCGGCTGCTTTTTGGAGCACTTCTTCTACTTCCAATAATTTATGGACTTTTACATCAGTGTGGTACCTTGCCGCCTGAGGGCAATAGGCACAGTCCTCGGGACAACCACCGGTTTTCACAGATAGCAGGGTACAAACCTGCACTTCCTGTGGATCATTAAATTCTCTATGAACGGTGGCGGCTTTATAGATGAGTTCCAATATTGGTAAATCAAAAATGGTTTTGATTTCTTCTCTTGTCCAGTTATTTCTAATCTCAGTCATCAAAATTGGATTTGTATGAATCATTACAAGCCTTAAAATTATTGATTTTTAGCAAGTATGTAATGAATTTCAAGGATTTTCCTTCGTTTGTATTTTCTGTGTCACTTCAGCATCTAGGTGAAAAGGAGCTTTTATTGATTGTTTAATCGTATCAAGAGCCTGTGTGACTGTTCATAATGCCTTTTTTCATGCTCAGTAATAATGTCAAGGGCAGTCTCTAATGAGTAAGCGATTAACTTATTGGCTGGGGAATTGATAACTTGGTGTTTTTCCAAAAAAGGTTTAAGCTTTGGAAGCCACGCTGATAAAGCTTTTTGATGGTTCTCAAAATCTTTGAGTAGTTCATCGTTTTCAGGACCCTGGTATTTTTTTGGTTCCCAAATGGGAATGGTTTTGATCTTTTTTTGGTTTTCTGGATTAACTGATTTTAAGATCATGTTTCCAATTGCCCGGTGAAGAAAACCGATATTCCCAATGAAAGGCTTTTGATAGGTACCTTCTTTCAATTGCTTGAAAATAGGAAAGTAGCTTTCATTGATCACTATAAGGTGCTGGATATTTTCAGCGATACTCCAGGTATTTGGGTTTGGCTTTCTAAAAAGTTTTTCAGGAGAAATATCCGCAAAACTCTTCAGGAATTTCTGGGTAGTCTCGTCGATGCTAGCTTGCCAGTTATTGATTTTTGTATCCATAAGAATTTACTTTTGGTCTCAGGTCTTTCAAGCTTTAATCTCAAATGCAAAGTATAAATTTTGGGACATTTTGGGTCAAAAATCGTTATAATGATTGACATATTACTAAAATTGAAAAGTAAATTTATAATTACACCCACAACCCTTTGAAGTAGAATGATGTATGCCATTGTAGATATTGAAACGACAGGCGGATATGGAAAAAGGCATAGGATTACAGAAGTGGCGGCATTGGTGCACGATGGAGAAAAGGTGCTAGAATCATTTCAAACCCTAGTCAATCCTGATTGTGAAATTCCCGGCTATATTACTGGTCTTACAGGAATTGACCAAAAGATGGTGGAGGATGCCCCTTTCTTTGAAGATATTGCCGAAGTGTTGTATGAGTTTTTGAAGGACAAGGTTTTTGTGGCACACAATGTCAACTTTGATTATCAGTTTATCAAATCTGAATTTGAGAGAGTGGGGATGGGATTTGATGTTCCAAAATTGTGCACTGTCAGGTTAAGTAGAAAGATTTTTCCAGGTTTGAGATCTTACAGCTTAGGTAGTATTTGTGAACATAAAGCCATTTCCATCAAAGCTCGGCATAGGGCTTTTGGTGATGCAGAGGCCACTGCTGAGTTGTTTGGGATGTTGGTGGCTGCTGATGATGATGGGGTTGTTCAGGCTTTGCTAAAAAGAAACTCTGGAGAAGCTTTTTTGCCTCCCAATATTACCAAAGAGCAATTTTTGGAGCTTCCAGAGGATATAGGGGTCTATTATTTTCATGATTCCAATGGAAAGGTGATTTATGTGGGGAAGGCACTAAATATCAGAAGTCGGTTTAAAGGGCATTTTTCAGGAGCTAGAAAAGGAAAGCAAGCTATGAAAACAGCCATTCATAGCATAAGTTTTCAGTTGACTGGCAGTGAGTTTTTGGCCTTATTGGTGGAGGCTTTGGAGATCAAGAAGCATTGGCCAAAGTATAATAGGGCTCAAAAGGTAAAGGAAGCCAATTGGGGGCTTTACCGGTATCAAGATGGAGCTGGCTATGAACGTTTCCAAGTGGCGAAAGTAAACAGGTTTAGCAAGGCTGTCCTGACCTTTAGGTCTCATCACGAAGCCTGGTCTTATTTGCTGGGGAAAGTGGAGCAATATCGCTTATGTGCGAAGCTTTGTGGCATTCAAAAGACCAAGGGGGCTTGTTACGATTATCAAGCTGGCGCTTGTGATGGTCCTTGCTGTGGAAATGAAGATGCAGCAACTTACAATGAAAAAGTCAAGCGATGGATGGATAATATCCAAAGGGAACGGGCCAGGTTGTTGATAAGGGAAAAGGGAAGAACCAAGGAAGAGCATGCAGCCATTTATTTTGAGGATGGTATTCTCCAAGCTTATGGTTTTATAGAGGCTTCCTTGGAAGTGGATTCTGACGAAGAAGTATTGGGCTATTTGGATAGAGTCAAACCGGTTTCCGATACCACTCCGATCTTGGAGCAATATTTGAGCAAAAAGCTATCCAAAACCATAAAAGTGCTGGATTGATCTTACGGCAAGTGATAGTGAAATAGATTGTTTACAGTATTTGGGGAATGAGGGAATTAAACTAGCATGAAAATAAAGGGGCTGTTGTAAATAACGAAAAAAAATGGTTCGAAATTTTAATGATCCCAAATTTTTTCGGTTAAAATTCAATGATTGAAGAATTAATATTTATTATGTTTTATACTTTTTCGCTAATACAGTAGAATTGTTTATATTGATAATAGCAGAGTTACTAAAGTTTTCTTGAACCCAAAAATTTCCTAGATATGAAAAAGTTGTTTTGTTTTGCCATTGTTTTTCTATTGGCTGCCCGAATTTCTTTTGCGCAAGAAGATCATCAATATATGGTGATTGAATTTATCAAAGTAGCATCCACACAGATGGTTGATTACTCGGATAATAAGGATTTCATGGAGAAAATTTATGAGGAAGCAGTAAAACAGGGGGATGTTGAAGGTTGGGATCTCTGGTCACTTCAATCAGGCCCTGATCAAGGTGAATTTCAGTTTGTAACCATCACTTATTACAATGACCCTGTTAAGATGATGAACGGGATGACCGATGATAATTTTTTGAATTATGCCAAAAGGGCATACTCTTCAACGATGTCGGAAAGCCAGATAGAATCAGCCGTAAAAAGTGCGGTGCAAAATCGGGATTTGGCTATGAGAGCATATATGGTTGAGGTAGCGGAGACCAAGGATAATTTTGAAATGAAACCCGGTGTTTTGGCATCGTTTGACCTGATGAAAGCGGCTGAGGGGCGATTTAACGAATATGAAAATGTGGAAAATGAGCTGTACTTGCCTTTTCACCAGAAGAAGATTCAAGCTGGAATGATGGGGAGTTGGAAGTTTTTAAGAACAGCAGTGCCCATGGGTAGTGCCGCTGAATATACCCATATGACATTGAACTTTTATGATGATTATGTGCAGTTCTTCAACTCTATGGAGTATGAGGACATGGAAGCTTCTGAGGAGCAACTGACCGCGATGGAAGAAGGGTTGAGCTCCAGGGATCAAAAGTGGGTTTATATGGCAACATTGTTGAAAGCCATTCGCTGATTGGATTTGAATTAAATCAAGCCTGCTTTTTTATGATAAAGTATCTTCTATCGGGACCAATTGACTGACAATGTTTTCTAAAAGATCATTGTTTTCCGAGATAAACAGTTCTGCCGCTTCTGTGAGGGCTTCAATGTTTTTTTTGCTGACATTATCTATTTCCGAGGAGGCATTGTGCAATGAAGGTTGAATCCTAATGTAGCTTTTGGCATTTTTACCAGCATCGAAAATCCATTTCAATTGATAGGATACTGTTTCAGCGTTTCCTGACATCATGATGGAAATCAAAGGCTTTATCCATTGGGCGAGTCCATAACTTTTGACTTCCGAAAATAATAGGGGATTTTGCACTTCTCCTGTTCCAAGTGATAGCATGAACATATTGCTACTCGTAGGTTGGTTTACGTATTCAAAAGCCAACTTTCGTACTTCTGCATAAGCGCACATCGCTGGGTTGTTGGCAAAGACTCCTCCATCAATCAATGGATAGCTAACGTCAAGTGCAGAAGATATTTCACTGGCTTCAAAATAAGTGGGGGCTGCAGCGGAGGCTTCTGCCACATCACGCACAAAGAAATCCTTAGCTTTGGTTTTTTGTGCATTGTGTTGAGTAAAAAACATCGCCTTACGATTGCTTATTTCATATGCGGTGATGAGGCATGGTTTGAGCAATTGACTTAGCATCGTGTTATTGAAAATCGATGCCATGGACCTTTCGAAAGTGTATTTAGAGTATTTTTCATCAATCAACCCCCATAAAGTTTTAAGCTGATGGGATAAGTTTTTTTTGAATATAGCGGTTCCGTACTTATGAAACATCTCCAATATTTCTTTGGCACTATATCTTGCTTTAGAGGGACTTTCTTTTGATGGAGTCAATAGTGCACAGGCTAAGATTCCTCCAGTACTGGTTCCTGCTACAAAGTCTACGTAGTCCGCCAGCTTAGAATTTTTATTGCCTGTTTTAAGCTGGATCTTTTTTTCAATTTCATTAAGGATAGTTGCTGGAATTATCCCTCTAATTCCACCTCCATCTATTGAGAGAATACGTACTTTGTTCATGCTATTTTGGGTTTGTCTAAAAGGCTACATACACAGTTGTCTTTAGTAATTTAGTCAATATTTATTGATATAAGTAATTGTTAAGCAGTAGGTTTGGTTGTTTTATTTTCTACACAATTTTCAAATTGATAAAATCTATTGCCAAAAAGTTTCTTGCTTTTAGGTCTTATGCTTAAAATGGTAATATAAAGGCAATATCGAATAATCAAAGTTTTGGGAAACATCCACTAGATTGAAGAATAAAAGACAATTATGAAAAGCAATGGTGCTGATTCAAGGAGATCATTTCTAAAAAAATCCGGGCTCGCAACAGTCGGGTTTATGGGCTTGTACCAATTTATTAACCCAATGGCAAAAGCATCCTCAAGGGAGCAAATAGCAGGTTATGGGCCTTTAATAAGAGACCCGAAAGGAATTTTAAATTTACCCAAAGGATTTAGCTATAAAATCATATCCAGATCAGGAGAAAAGATGAGCGATGGTTTCCTTACCCCAGGCAGGCCAGACGGTATGGGGACTTTTGAAGGCAAAGATGGACGGATAATCATTGTTCGTAATCATGAGAATAGTCCAGATGAGTTTGAAGAAGGAGCTTTTGGAAAGAAAAATGAATATTATTCAAAAGCAGATGCAGACAAACTTTATGAAACAGGAAAGGGGATTCTTCCTGGTCTTGGAGGGACCACTACTTTGGTCTATAATCCAATAACCGAAGAGGTAGAGCAGGAATATTTGAGCTTGGCAGGGACAATACGAAACTGTGCCGGAGGGGTTACTCCTTGGGGATCTTGGTTGACTTGTGAAGAATCCACTGTTAAGAAAGGGGATTATAAAGGGCAGTTAGAGCAGAACCATGGCTATGTTTTTGAAGTACCAGCCTCTGAGGAAGCCAAGCTAAGCAAAGCACGTCCCATCAAGGCGATGGGACGTTTTAATCATGAGGCAGTTGCCGTCGACCCAAGAACCAGTATCGTCTATTTGACAGAAGACAGAGGTGATGGTCTTTTCTATCGTTTCGTTCCAAATGTTCCTGGAGAGCTTCATAGAGGAGGAAAGCTACAAGCTTTGGCTATCCAAGGCTCTCCAAGTCGGGATACCCGAAACTGGAAGGACCTTAAAGGGAAGAAGTTTCCTAAGAACACTCCAATCGAGGTGGAATGGATTGATTTGGAAGAAATCGATGCTCCAGAGGATGACTTGAGGCATAGGGGATTTCATGAAGGGGCAGCCTGTTTTGCCAGAGGTGAAGGGATTTGGTTTGGGGATGAAGAATTGTACTTTGCTTGCACAAATGGAGGAGAGATTTCAGCAGGTCAAGTGTTCAGGTATGTTCCAGGTGAGTTTGAAGGAACGGCTGATGAAAAAGAGGCTCCAGGTAAATTGGAGCTATTTGCTGAGCCAAATGACAAGGAAATCCTTAAAAGCTGTGACAATGTAGCCATAGCACCATGGGGGGATCTGCTGCTTTGTGAAGATGATCCACATCCTTTTGTGGTGGGTATTACAACTCAAGGGAAGTATTATAAACTAGCAGAAAATATTGGCTTTAGGACAGAATTTGCTGGAGGAGTGTTTTCTCCTGATGGAAAAATTTACTTTGTCAATATCCAAGGGGCGGGCTTGACCCTTGCCATAACTGGGCCATGGGGAAGTAGAAGTTAGAATGTAATTAAATTGAATAGGGCCATTGACCAATGATTAGTGGCCCTATTATTCTCCTTTATCAATAGCAGTTGGTTTTTTGTTTTCATCAATCGCCACTAAGGTGAACGTGCCACTTATGGCTTTTTCCCTTCCTTCTTCATACATCTGTTCGATAAAAATATCTACCTGAACCTTGATACTTGTTCTTCCGATGTAGGCGATTCTTCCCACTAACTCCACAATGGTGCCTGCTGGTATGGGCACAGTGAAATCAATCTTGTCGCTGCTGACGGTCACCATCCGTTGCCTGCTGAAACGCGTAGCGGCAATAAAAGCAACTTCATCCATCATGTGCATGGCGGTCCCACCAAATAAGGTGTCATAATGATTAACAGTATTGGGAAAGACAGCTTTGAAAATTCTGGTTTCTGCGTTTTTGATTTTGACTTCAGTTGGGGTCATATTTCTTTTTCAAGTGCTAAGAAGTGTGAAACTTTTTGGTGATGATCTAGCAAAGGAAAGATCGTGATTTCACAAAGGTAATGAGATTGGTCCTTTTTATAATTAAGTACTTTTGTGGTAAAAACTTTTTTGGACCCAAGCTTTCTTTTTATACCTGCCAAAGCAAGTTTTGATGTGTCGTCTCCTTGAAGAAAAGTAGGTTTTTTACCTTTGGCAAAATGAGGGCCATATCCAGTCATTTTTTTAAAGCCATGATTTACCCATATGATTTCTTCGTTTAAGTTGGTCAATACCAATGCATCGTAATTTGAGCTCAACATGTCCAATTTACTCGCCCAATTGAATTTGTTCTTATAATAGGTTAAAGTGTTGAAATCTTGTTCACTGAGTGTTTTTATAGGCTTTTGAAATATAGATTGCACATAGATGTCCCAGCTTTTGAGCGGGGCAGGTTTAAATGTGATTTTGTATTTCTTACGAAAAAACATAATAAGGTTTTTTAATCCGGACAGGTACTTAACCTGTCCGGATTGGGGATTGTTTAATTTGTAAGACTTAATTCAGGCTCTTCTCTCAAAGATTTGGCAGCTAGAACCATTTTTTTCAGGGCATCATCTGTTTCCTCCCATCCTCTGGTTTTTAGTCCACAGTCTGGGTTTATCCATAGGAGCTGGTCAGGAATGACCGCTCTGGCTTTTTTTATCAAATTTACCATTTCATCGATGGAAGGCACTCTAGGAGAATGAATGTCATATACTCCAGGTCCAATTTCATTAGGATACTTGAATTCAGCGAAGGCATCCAATAATTCCATTTGGGAGCGCGAGCATTCAATCGTGATGACATCTGCGTCCATAGCCGCTATGTGCTCAATGATATCATTAAATTCTGAATAGCACATGTGGGTGTGGATTTGGGTTTTGTCCTGAACACCAGAGGCTGCAATTCGGAAGCTTTCTACTGCCCATTTTAGATAATCATCCCAATCTGACTGACGTAGGGGCAAACCTTCCCGCAATGCTGGCTCGTCAATTTGGATAACCTTAATACCGGCATTTTCCAAGTCCTTTACTTCTTCTCGGATGGCCAAAGCAATTTGCTGACAGGTAACAGACCTGGCTTGATCATTCCTTACAAAAGACCACTGGAGTATGGTGACTGGCCCGGTAAGCATTCCTTTGACATTTTTGGAGGTTAGAGATTGGGCAAAAGCTATCCACTTTACTGTCATGGCCTCAATCCTGGAAACATCACCATATATGATCGGTGGCTTGACACACCTTGACCCATAACTCTGCACCCAACCGTTTTGGGTGAATGCAAAACCGTCTAGCTGCTCTCCAAAATATTCGACCATATCATTGCGTTCAAACTCACCATGGACTAAAACATCTAATCCAATCTCTTCTTGCCATTTGATAGCTGCTTCTGTTTCCTTGCTTATCAATTCATCGTATTGATTTTGAGTCAATACCCCTTTTTTAAGTTGGGCACGCCATTGCCGAACTTCTTTGGTCTGTGGAAATGATCCAATAGTAGTAGTTGGGAACAAAGGAAGGTTCAGGTTGTCTCGTTGCAGTTTTTGTCGAACAGAGAACGTACTTTTGCGTTTGCTGTGGTTTTCTGTAAGCCCTTTTAAAGCATCACCTACCACAGGCTTATGAATTATTGGAGACGATATTTTACTTCGAATAGTCTCTTGGTTTTTCTCGAAAATTGGAGCAACCAAATCATTTTCCTTGTCCAAGGAAAGTTGTTTCAAAATGGTAATTTCATTGATTTTTTGTTTAGAAAAAGCAAGCCAGTTTTTGATTTCAATAGATAAGGAATCCTCATTTTTTTCTTCATCCAAATCACATGGACTATGGAGTAAAGAACAACTAGGCCCTATCAAGAGACGGTTTTCTTTTTTACTTTTTTTAGCATGCTCAATGAGTTTGAGAGATGCCTCAAAATCATTTTTCCAGATGTTTCTGCCATCGATCAAACCTAGTGACAGGCTCATATTCTCAGGAATTACCTTAAGTACCGGATCCAACTGTTCAGGAGACCTGACCAAATCCACATGCAGCGCACATACCGGAAGTGAGGTTGCAAGAGCTAAGTTGTCCTTTAACCCACCAAAGTAGGTGGTGAGGATGGTTTTGATGGAGGGGCAAACTTTTTTGATTTCACCATAAACATATTTAAAAGTTTCTTTTTCGTCTTCCGAAAGGTCCATGGTGAGGAACGGTTCGTCAATTTGAACCCAAGTGGCGTCTAAGTTCTCCAACTTTTCAAGAATATCAATGTAAACCGGAAGCAGGTTTTTGATCAATGAAATTCTATGAAAGCCACTTTCTTTTTCTTTTCCTAGCAAAAGGAAAGATACTGGTCCGAGTAACACAGGCTTGGTATGGATGCCCAGTCTTTTGGCTTCTTTGAATTCATCCAATATCTTCTTGGAGAAAAGCTTGAAGGTTTGGTCTTTTTTGAACTCGGGAACAATGTAATGATAGTTCGTGTCAAACCATTTGGTCATTTCCATGGCAATGATATCCAACCCATCATTTTGGTACCCTCGAGCCATGGCAAAATAAAGATCCAATTCCGGTTTTTTCTGATCTGTTACGATAGTGTGGTAACGTTCCGGAATAGCGCCGACGGTGAGTGACATGTCCAAAACCTGATCATAAAAGGAAAAATCATTGGATGGAATCAGGTCGATGCCTGCTTCCAACTGTAATTTCCAGTTGGTTTCCCTAATGTCAGCTCCTGTTTGAAGGAGTTCACGAAGGGTGCTTTTTTTTGCCCAATAAGCTTCACTGGCTTTTTTGAGCTGTCTTTTGCTACCAATTCGCGGATAGCCAAGATTGTGCGTTAGCATAATGATAAACTTTTAACGTAATAAATAATTGTCAAAAGCCTTTAGCTAAACTTCGCAATGCAGCAATGGGAAGGAGTTCTGAAAAATAGGACATACTTTTCCCTTGGGCAGATTGATCCCAGGAGTATTTTGGAAAAAGGAAGTCGTACTTGACAGCTACTTCAAATCGCGAAAGCATTGTCATTCCTGCCGGACTGGGGCAGGTCAATTTAGGCAGGTCTCCTGGCTTGTGACATTTTTGCCGCCCTTCCCATCCTGATAGCTATCAAAACAGTGGGTCCCAAGGGCAAAAACTTTGAAGTCACTTACAGTTGCGCGACAGCCCGTGATTTTCACACGGTTCCCTATTATCCTCGGCCTTGGCCGGTGACCTAAATTGGTGAATGAAGAAATTATGTAAAGAACTTTGAACGGCAAATATAGCGATAACATTTTGGAATAGAAGCTAAAAAATAAATTGGTCATTTTTTGGCAAGGAAAATATGCTGAACCTAAAGGTCTTGATCAAACAATCTTCCCGACTGGGAAACAGTTTGAAAATAAACGCTATGAAATATGGTAGGAATAAATACCGTTTTTGGTTTTCTTTCTTGTGGCAAAGTCGGTCATAATTCTATTTTTGTAAATATTGAGGGGTAATTCTCTCTTTCCTCAAATAACTATTAAAATGACTATGACACAAGTAGGTTTAGGTTTGGCGGCTTTGGGGAGACCCGAGTACATCAACGTTAGGTCCGACCAGAATATAGATAAATCCCTTGATGCTTTTCAGCATAAATCAATGGAAGTATTGGATAAGGCATATACCAGTGGAATTAGGTATTTCGACACTGCCCCTTCTTATGGTAAAGGGGAACAGTTTTTATTGGAATGGCACCTAAGTCGCCAGCATCCTGATGTACTTTTAAGCACCAAATGGGGATATACCTATAAGGCGAACTGGGAATTGGGGTATGAGGGCGCACATGAAGTAAAGGAACATTCTTTGGCTAAGCTCAAAGAGCAATGGGCATTTTCAAAGCAGTTTCTGCCTTCATTGGGTATTTATCAGATTCACTCAGCTACTTTTGAATCTGGCGTGCTTGAAAATAGAGATGTTCATAAGGAGCTGTTAAGGATTAAAATGGATACTGGGGTTAAAATAGGAATGAGTACCAGTGGTAAATCCCAGAGTGAAATTCTGAAAGCTGCAATGGAAGTTAAAGTGGAAGGAGAAATACTTTTTGATAGTTTTCAGGTAACCTTTAACATATTGGAGCAGAGTACGCTTCCCGCTTTGAAAAAAGCTCAAAAATTAGGGAAGACAATCATTATCAAGGAAGGTTTGGCCAATGGAAGGATATTTCCTAATTCGAGTTTCAAGCATTATGCTGGAAGGTATGATAAACTAAAGAAAATAGCTACCCATTATCATGTGGGAGTAGATGCATTGGCGCTTCGGTTTATTATGGATTTTCTTCAACCGGATTATGTCTTGAGCGGTGCAGGAAATACAAAGCAGCTGGAGGAAAACCTTATGTCCAATCATATTCAACTTAGTAACTCAGATCTTCAGGTTATGCGGGAAATGGAAGAAAGTGTTGATTCCTATTGGGATGAAAGAAGCTCATTGAAATGGAATTAGAAAATGATTTTTTTATTCTTCAAAATCTATTTTATTTGTAGCTTCCAAGTGGGGGGGCTATAATTTATTAGTCTCCTCCAATGATTTCGGAGTGTAGCGCAGCCCGGTAGCGTACTTGCATGGGGTGCAAGGGGTCGTGGGTTCGAATCCCGCCACTCCGACAAAATGGGGTGCAATTCCCACCAAAACCCTTCAAATCGTATGATTTGGAGGGTTTTTTGTTTTTTATACAACAAAAAACCACATACAATTTCAAAGAAAATGGGACCTATTCGGTGACCCAATTTAATTTTCTATTTTGGGTCCCGTTTTAGGCTTTAAGTCATTGATCTATAGATTGTTCCTAATCTTGGTTTCGGAGTGTTTTTAGGCCGAATTGAGCTTAAAAAACATTGAATTTTGGGACCCTTTTTTAATGGTTCCAAGTTAACCGGAAATTGTATGAAAAATGCTAAAACACTTGGTATTCAGTTTGTTATTAAATCTTCCAAAGTGAACAAAAGAGGGCTTTCTCCCGTGGTGGCAAGGGTTACTGTTAATGGAAAGAGAATTGAGATTTCTGCAAACAAAGTAATTTCACGATCAGAATGAGATTTTGGAAAAGGTTGGGTAAAAGGGAATAACCCAGAGTCCAGGTCCTCAAATCGCTACCTGGATTATATGCGCTCTAGAATACTGGAATGCTATCAAGAACTATTTATTGAAAAAAGGAATATTACCCCTGAAGCAATAAAAAATAGGTTTTTGGGCATTGAGGAAGAGGAGCATAAGCTGATGGAGCTTGTTAATTTTCACAATAAGCATAACATAGGCATTCTTGCAGAAGGTACCCTCAAAAATTACAAAACCACCGAACGACATCTTCTGGAGTTCCTTAAAACTAGAAAGCGAAAGTCTGAGATTTCCTTGTCAGAAATCGACTACAAGTTTATTACTGATTATGAAAACCACCTTAGGACATTCAAGCCAAAGGACTATCGGGGGAGATTTGTTACCAACAATGGAGTTCCAATAGAATCAGGTAGTAAAATGTTATGGCATACAAAAAATAGTGACCACACAGATGTATGCACGGGTAGTTGAGAAAAAAGTAAGTGAGAATATTAAAATGTTGAAGAATTTATTGGCAAAATAGGCTCTTCCCACTTCTGATTTTGATGTGAAGGTTAACGGTTTTTTATATTTATTTACGGTAAAAACAACCTCTAAGGAAGTAAATATTATAACTAAAGAAGATATGGATCAATTAATATTTGATCTGGTCGAGGAACTGTCCATCTTATTAAGATAATAGGAAGAAGTTGCTATTGCTGTTTTTAAGTAGAGGCTGTTTGACCAGGTATTTATACTTGATTTTTTCTATGCGAAGTAATGCGCTGTTAAAATATACTGCCAGTCCTCAATTTTGTACATACCAACATGAGTAAATAAAATTCAACAATAAAATTAATTTTTTCGATGATGAAAGTAGGATTGTTAATACCATTCTCAGGCCAGGTCTCCAGCATGGGGCAGGAAATCGTAAAAGGCCTGAGAATTGGTTGTAATGGTTTTGATACTGAAGAGGTATCAATTGCTATGCGGTATTTGAATTGTGTGGACATTGATAGGAATGGTTTAGGCAGCAATAAGGTGAAATTTCAAAAAAGCGATTGTCAGATGATTTAAACCGTGTCAATGTATTTGGGCTGCGTTGAGCTATCAATTTGCATACTCAGCCTAATCAACACCAATCCAGTATATGTTTCGAACGCAGGACTTGGATGTGATGGCTTTAAATTAGAGTAGGAAACTATCTCTTTGGAAGAAATGGCATAAGCAGAGTCTATCCAATGGATTTGTATAGTGAAATGATTAAAATTTAAGCTTAATAGGTTATTTGTTTACAAAAATATTACATTTGATATAGTTTGTATATGGTTTGTTTTGAAAATCTTAAATGGGAGTAATCTGCCAAAAATTCACCTTATGGTTTATTACTGCTTTAACATAATCCTTTTAGGAAAACACCATAGGTGAATGATGCTTATAGATCTGGTTCCTAATGGTCCAGTTGAGTTCGATTGATTTTTTTGACTTTCCAGAAAAGATAGCTTGACTTTTCTCTTGAAAATTGTCCAGCATTTAATGGCCCTTTATTAAAAAAAATGAAACAAGTCTAAGAGTGACATTATGTTTACTTGTTAGAATGAAAATAAAATTTAGGCTGAAAAATTCATAGCCTATAGAATATCACGAAAAGATTTGACATATAATTATTTGAACAATTTTTAACAAAAACCAACAAAAAGATGGAAGAATTAATAGGAGTAATCAAAATTTTTGCAGGCAATTTTGCCCCAAGAGGTTATATGCTGTGTGAAGGCCAATTGTTGCCCATAGCTCAAAATAGTGCCTTGTTTTCTATTTTAGGAACAACCTATGGTGGTGATGGTAGGACCACTTTTGCATTGCCCGATTTAAGAGGAAGAGCACCAATAGGAACAGGATATGGCCCTGGACTTTCCGATAGAAGGTTAGGCGCAAAAGGCGGATCAGAGACCACTACGTTGAATGTGACCAACATTCCTTCTCATAACCATAGCGTGATTTCCCATGTAAAAGCCAGTAGTCAAAATGCAACTGAACAAGTGCCTGGTACCAATGGAGCAAACACCTTGGCTGCACCAATGGCAGGAGGAAGGGCGGCTCAAGGTTATAATAACCAGTCCCCAGACGTTGATTTAAATGTGTCTGGTGGCACTCCGCCATTGACAAGCAATACTGGGGGCAACATACCCTTTAATAATATGCAGCCTTTTTTGGCCATTAATTACATCATTTGTGTAGAAGGAATATTCCCTTCTAGAAATTAAATAGTTAAGAAAATAAGTTGCATTAGCAGGTAAGGGCATTTTATTATGCTCTTGCCTTGGGTTGTTTATATTTACAGCTATTTTTTCTTTAAAAACCTTTTTGAGAAAAGTCTATAAATGCTCCCTCTCTATTTTATCTAGTAGAATAAAGTAATTATGAAATATATTTACCAATTTAACCTTTATAAATGCCTACTATTATTGGTAGTGGGGATGTTCTCAGTTTTTCAGCTTAGGGGACAGACAACTGAGAGTTATGATGATAATCCTTCATTTAATAACTCTAGCAAGGATTTCACTCTTGATGATTTTCGGTATCAAATAACAGGTACTAATTCAACTTATTTAAACCGTACGGACAATAATTATTCATTTTTGTCTGATAGTGGCCCGACAGATTATGCCATCCAATTTGATTACGATTCATACGGCGGTATTTCAAGTATTGAGGTTAGCCTGTCAGCAGGAGGTAGTTTTGACTTAAGAAGTCTAACGTTTGATGTAATAGCGAATTCAAATTTTACAATTTCCTCAAGTGAAGGTGGAAACGTTTCTTTTGCCTCAAACAATAGTTATTTAACTAAATATGATTATGATTTTTCTTCTGAAATAGGCTTTAACAATATTACTAGTTTTACCATATCAGGGGGGAATCTCGTTGTTGATTTTGATGATTTGACATATAACCTTTCAGCGGCCAATACCCCCCCCACGGCTTCCAGTTTTACAGCGGCCAATGGCCCATATGAAAATTTAACTTATACTTTTTCAACTTCTGATTTTGGATATAGCGATAGTGATGGTGATGCTTTGGATCATGTGTTAATAGAATCCTTACCTACCGTAGGAACCCTTTATCTGGATGCGGATAATGATGATGTTTTTGATGGTGGAGAAGCAGTGAATGTAAGTGACCAGATCAGCAAAGCCAATTTGGACGCAGGAAATTTACAGTATATCCAAACTGGAAGTACCAATACTTCCTTCCAGTTTGATGTAAGTGACGGCACGGATGCCAGTACCTCAAATTACACGGCCAACTTGAATGTATCACCAGTACCCACGGTGACCCTCAGCGTAAATCCAACTTCCAGACCTGAAAATCAAGCTACCGCAAACACTATTACAGCGACGCTTTCCAATAGTTACGGAATAAACACCATCGTAAACCTCTCCATTGGAGGTACGGCTACAAACTCGGTGGATTATACCATAAGCGGCTCGGCGATTACCATTCCTGCTGGAAGTACCACCGGGACGGTCACCTTACAAAATATCAATGACAGCCAGTATGAAAATAACGAAACTGTCATCATCGACATAAATTCCATCACTGGGGGGACAGAAGATGGAACCCAGCAAGTGACGTATACCATAATGAATGACGATATACCGCCCAATGCTTCTTTGGAGATATTGGACTTCTATAACCCCATCACCAACGAAGCTGGGGGGCAGGCTTACGTGAGAGGCAAGATAGACAATTTCGCCGGAGTAACCGTTTCCATTCCCTTGTACTTTTCCGGTACAGCTACAGGAGGAGGAACCGACTATAGCATTACAGGGTCTGTGATTACGATATCTCCTGGTCAGCTGATGGACAGTATTCGGGTGACTTCCCTTTTCGATGGCTTGGAAGAAGGTGATGAGACGATCATCATCGATATGAATACCCCTACCAACGCGATAGAGGACGGCACGCAGCAAGTAACGCTCACGATCAAAGATGCTAACCTATCGCCGCCCACAGGGTATAGCGTGGCGATTGACCAAGTTGAAATCACAGCAGCCAATCAGGCAGCGACCAGCTTTACCTTTTCCGGTGCAGAGGTGGGAGCCACCTATAATTATACCTTCTCAAGTGATGGTGGCGGTACTAATGTGACGGGATCAGGAAGTATCGCTACTGCTACCGACCAGATCACGGGTATTGACCTTAGTGGTTTAGGAGATGGAACCATCACGCTTTCTGTAACCTTGACCGATACTTTTGGAAGTACAGGAAGTGCAGCCACAGATACGGAAACAAAAGATACTACAGCCCCTACCGGTTATAGTGTGGCTATAGATCAAAGCGGAATTAATACTTCAAATCAATCAGCAGCCAGTTTCACCTTTGCAGGAGCGGAGGTCGGAACCACCTATAATTATACTTTATCCAGCTCTGGTGGTGGAACCAATGTGACCGGTTCCGGTACTATCGCAACAGCAACGGATCAAATAAGCGGCATTGATTTAAGTGGGCTTGTGGATGGAACCATTACTTTGTCGGTCATCTTAACCGATACTTTTGGTAACGCAGGTAGTGCTGCTACGGATACTGAAACAAAGGATATTATAGCACCATCGGGTTATACTGTTAGCATAGACCAAAGTCCTATCAATAATGCAAACCAATCTACAACTAGTTTTACCTTTGCAGGGGCTGAAGTAGGATCTACCTATAATTATACTTTCTCCAGCTCTGGGGGCGGAACCAATGTGATCGGTTCCGGTACTATCACAACAGCAATGGATCAAATAACGGGACTTGATTTGAGTGGTTTGGGGGATGGAACTGTTACTTTATCAGTAACCTTAACCGATACTTTTGGTAATGCAGGTAATGCCGCAACTGATACAGAGACAAAAGATACTACAGCACCATCGGGTTATACTGTTAGTATAGATCAAAGCCCTATCAATAATGGAAATCAATCTTCTGTCAGCTTTACCCTCGCAGGGGCTGAAGTAGGATCTACCTATAATTATACTTTCTCCAGCTCTGGTGGTGGAACCAATGTGACTGGTTCCGGTACTATCGCAACAGCAACGGATCAAATAGCGGGACTTGATTTGAGTGGTTTAGGGGATGGAACTGTTACTTTATCAGTAACCTTAACCGATACTTTTGGTAATACAGGAAGTGCAGCAACTGATACAGAGGCAAAAGATGCCACTTCGCCATCAGGATATAGTGTTCAGATTGATCAAACTCCGATAAGTTCTTCCAATCAATCGGCCGTAAGCTTTACTTTTGCCGGAGCAGAAATTGGGGCAAGCTATAATTATACTTTATCCAGTTCTGGAGGTGGAACCAATGTGACTGGTTCAGGCAGTATCGCCACGGCTACTGATCAGATTACAGGAATTGATCTTAGTGGTTTGGGGGATGGAACTGTTACCTTATCAGTAACCTTAACCGATACTTTTGGTAATACCGGAGCTGCAGCAACTGATACCGAGACAAAGGATACTACTGCGCCAACTGGTTATTCAGTAAACATTGATCTTCTTGGAGAAATAATGATCAATATGATCAACGAAACCATTATAGAATTTTCTGGCTCAGGAATGGAAGTAGGAAGTACCTTGAATTATTCATTTACAAGCTCAGGAGGAGGTTCAGCGGTTACAGGAACCGAAACAGTTACTACAGCATCAGAAACTTTTGATAATGGGGGACCAGGCTATGACCTGTCAGGTTTGAATGATGGAACCATCACCTTAACGGTATCTTTGACTGATCCTGTAGGTAACCAGGGTACAAATGCAACTGATACTGAAACCAAGGATGCAGGACCGCCAACTGGCTATTCCGTTTCATGGGATGATAACTTAATCAATGCTACAGAGTCAAGTTCGACATCCTTCTCTCTTACCAATGCAGAAGTCGGTACAACAGCAAGTTACTCCATTTCAAGTAGTGGTGATGGCAATACGGCAACTGTTACAGGTACTGTGAGTGTAAGCAATACATCTCAAACTGTAACCGTTGATGTGGGCGCATTGACCAACGGCGTCCTGACTGTCCAGGTTACCCTGAGAGATCAAGGAGGAAATACGGGTAGTACGGAATCTGATAATTCAGCTGTGCTGGATAAGACAGCACCAAGTGGATATGTGGCAACTTTTGACCAGGATCCTATAAATGGGACCAATGAAACAGCAGTGAGTTTTAGTTTTACAGGAGCGGAAGTTGGTGCTATATATAGTTTTACTATTTCAAGTTCTGGAGGTGGCACTAATATCTCCGGTTCAGGGACTGTTGCGACTGCCAGTGATCAAATTACAGGAATAGATTTAAGTGGGTTGGGGGATGGAACCATTACACTTTCGGTTAGCCTAAGCGATGCGGCAGGAAATACGGGATCGCCAAATACCGATACCAGTACCAAGGACACCAATGAAGCACCAACAGCAAGTGCCCTTTCCATAAGTGGGGCATTAACAGTTGGAGAACAATTGACAGGGAATTACACCTTTATGGACCCTGACAGTGATCCAGAAAATGGCTCAAGTTATAAATGGTACAGGTCTGATGATAATGCAGGGACAAATAAAACGGCCATATCAGGAGCTATAGCACAGCAATACACCTTACAGGCCGTAGACCAAGGTAAATATATCAGCTTTGAGGTGACACCAAATGATGGAACTGAAATTGGTACAACGGTGGAAAGTGCTTTGAACGGCCCCGTTAAAGTTGATCAGGCCATTACTTTCCCAAGTATCGCTAATAAAACTTATGGTGATGCATCGTTTACCTTGGGAGATGCCCAAACGGACGAAAGTTTAACAGTTACCTACACGGCCGATGATCCTAGTGTGGTAAGTATTACAGGTAACCAGGCGATAATTCTAAAAGCAGGAACTACTCAAATCACGGCAACGCAAAGTGGTGATGGAGTTACCAATGCAGCTCCTGCTGTAGTGCAAAGCTTGACAGTTAACAAGGCCGCCCTGACGGTTACTGGTAATGATAAATCAAAAGTATACGGTTCCACAGATCCAACTTGGACTGTTTCTTATTCAGGTTTTGTCAATGGAGATAATGAGACCGCTTTGGGCGGTACATTGGATCTCAGCCGCGCAGCCGGAGAAGATGTAGGCAACTATGCGATTAGCGCATCCGGTTATACTTCATCGAACTATACGATCAGCTATGTAGAAGGCAACTTTGAGATTACGCAGGCAGCCTTGACAGTAACCGCTGATGATAAGTCTAAGGTTTACGGTTCAACAGATCCAACCTTAACAGTTAGCTATGCGGGCTTTGTCAATGGAGATGATGAAACAGCCTTGGTTGGCACATTGGATGTCAGCAGAGCAGTTGGAGAGGATGTTGGCAACTATGCGGTTATGGCATCGGGCTATAGTTCATCAAACTATACGATCAGCTATGTAGATGGCAACTTTGAGATTACGCAGGCAGCCTTGACGGTTACTGCAGATAATATATCAAAAGTCTATGGTTCAGCTGACCCAAGTTTAACAGTCAGCTATGCAGGTTTTGTCAATGGAGATGATGAAACAGCCCTTGGCGGAACACTGGATGTCAGCCGTGCAGTAGGAGAGGATGTAGGCAACTATGCGGTTATGGCTTCCGGTTATACTTCATCGAACTATACGATCAGCTATGTAGAAGGCAATTTGGAGATTACGCAGGCAGCCTTGACAGTAACCGCCGATGATAAGTCTAAGGTTTACGGTTCCACAGATCCAACTTGGACTGTTTCTTATTCAGGCTTTGTCAATGGAGATGATGAGACTTCCTTGGGCGGAACACTGGATGTCAGCCGTGCAGCCGGAGAGGATGTCGGCAATTATGTGATTATGGCATCCGGGCATACTTCATCGAATTATTCGATCAGCTATGTAGAAGGCAACTTTGAAATCACGCAGGCAGCCTTGACAGTAACCGCCGATGATAAATCTAAGGTTTACGGCTCAACGGATCCAGGCTTTACCGTTTCCTATGCAGGTTTTGTGAACGGTGATGATGCAACAGACTTGGGCGGCACACTGGATGTCAGCCGCGCAGCTGGAGAAGATGTAGGCAACTATGCGATTATGGCATCGGGCTATAGTTCATCGAATTATACGATCAGCTATGTAGATGGCAACTTTGAGATTACGCAGGCAGCCTTGACGGTAACCGCCGATGATAAGTCTAAGGTTTATGGTTCCACTGACCCAGGCTTGACCGTTAGCTATGCAGGTTTTGTGAACGGTGATGATGCAACAGCCTTGGGCGGTACATTAGCTGTCAGCCGCGCAGCCGGAGAAGATGTAGGCAACTATGCGATTAGCGCATCCGGTTATACTTCATCGAACTATACGATCAGCTATGTAGATGGCAACTTTGAGATTACACAGGCAGCCTTGACAGTAACCGCCGATGATAAGTCTAAGGTTTACGGTTCAACAGATCCAGCCTTAACAGTTAGCTATGCGGGCTTTGTCAATGGAGATGATGAGACCGCTTTGGTTGGCACATTGGATTTAAGCAGAGCAGTTGGAGAAGATGTAGGCAATTATGCGATTAGCGTATCCGGTTATACTTCATCGAACTATACGATCAGCTATGTAGAAGGCAATTTGGAGATTACGCAGGCAGCCTTGACAGTAACCGCCGATGATAAGTCTAAGGTTTATGGTTCAACGGATCCAGGCTTGACCGTTAGCTATGCGGGCTTTGTCAATGGAGATGGTGAGACCACTTTGGTTGGCACATTGGATTTAAGCAGAGCAGCCGGAGAGGATGTAGGCAATTATGCGGTTATGGCATCGGGCTATAGTTCATCGAACTATACGATCAGCTATGTAGAAGGCAATTTGGAGATTACGCAGGCAGCCTTGACAGTAACCGCCGATGATAAGTCTAAGGTTTATGGTTCAACGGATCCAAGCTTGACCGTTAGCTATGCAGGTTTTGTGAACGGTGATGATGAGACCGCTTTGGTTGGCACATTGGATTTAAGCAGAGCAGCCGGAGAGGATGTCGGCAATTATACGGTTACCGCTTCTGGACTTATTTCATCGAACTATACGATCAGCTATGTAGGTGGCAACTTTGAAATCACACAGGCAGCCTTGACGGTTACTGCAGATAATAAATCAAAAGTCTATGGTTCAGCTGAACCAAGTCTAACGGTTAGCTATTCAGGTTTTGTAAATGGAGATAACGAGGATGATCTAGGAGGAACATTGGCTATTGGCAGAACCAAAGGAGAGGATGTAGGCAACTATGCGATTAGCGCATCCGGTTATACTTCATCGAACTATACGATCATCTATGTAGAAGGCAACTTTGAAATCACACAGGCAGCCTTGACGGTAACCGCCGATGATAAGTCTAAGGTTTATGGTTCCACTGATCCAGGCTTGACCGTTTCCTATGCAGGTTTTGTCAATGGAGATGATGAAACAGCCCTTGGCGGAACACTGGATGTCAGCCGTGCAGTAGGAGAGGATGTAGGCAACTATGCGATTAGCGCATCCGGTTATGCTTCATCGAACTATACGATCAGCTATGTAGAAGGCAATTTGGAGATTACGCAGGCAGCCTTGACAGTAACCGCCGATGATAAGTCTAAGGTTTACGGTTCCACTGATCCAGGCTTGACGGTTAGCTATGCTGGCTTTGTCAATGGAGATGATGAAACCGCTTTGGTTGGCACATTGGATTTAAGCAGAGCAGCTGGAGAAGATGTCGGCAATTATGCGGTTATGGCATCGGGCTATAGTTCATCGAATTATACGATCAGCTATATAGAAGGCAATTTGGAGATTACGCAGGCAGCCTTGACAGTAACCGCCGATGATAAGTCTAAGGTTTACGGCTCAACGGATCCAAGTTTAACAGTCAGCTATGCGGGCTTTGTCAATGGAGATGATGCAACAGCCTTGGGCGGCACACTGGATGTCAGCCGCGCAGCTGGAGAAGATGTCGGCAATTATGCCATTAGCGCATCCGGTTATAGTTCATCGAACTATACGATCAACTATATGGACGGCAGTTTGGAGATCACTCCTGAGGCCTTGACGGTTGTTGCAGATGATAAGTCCAAGGTTTACGGAACTATTGACCCAGCATTGACCTATGTTGTCAGCGGTCTTGTAAACGGTGATGGCATGGAAGTAATAGTAGGAAACCTTAATAGGTCTCCTGGCGAGGAGGTAGGCAGTTATCCGATCAATAGGGGAAGCCTGTCTACAAGTGCGAATTACCTTTTACAGTTCACGGGCGGTGAGCTTACCATTGAAGCCAGAAAGATCGAGGAAGTATATGAACCTGCTGCAGTGGAAGTGGCCTGGGGAGTTTCATATGATGAGGTGATCTTGCCAGAAACCGTTTTGGTGCGTACCGAGGAGGATGAAATGATCAACCTTCCCGTAAGCTGGGACAAGAGAGGTATTGACCTGAGGAACAGGGGGACCTATACTGTTACAGGGGAACTGGTCTTGCCAAGCAGTGTTTCCGAGGATGCACCGAGCCCTTATATGGATGTGGTCGTATTGCCAAAACCTGCACCATCGGACCTTTTATTGGACAATACTGAATTTGAAGCTTCAGTGGAAAACATTCAAATCGCAATTGGGGGACTTGAAGTCATTGATCCGGCTGATGATGTGCATACCATTGGACTGGTTTCCGGCGCTGGGGATAACCAATACTTCATATTATCTGGCAGTGCATTGTACTGGAATTCCACCGAAGCACTTGCCGGAAGGACATCATTTACAGTGGTGTTCCAAGTAATGGATGCGGACGGAAATATCCTTGAAAAGTCCTTCACGATAACCAGGCTAAGGAAATCGCTGGATGAAATTGAGATATACAATACGTTTACACCAAACCAGGATGGCACAAATGATACGTGGGGAATTGAAGAGCTGAAGTATTATACAGGCGTAAGGATCATGGTGTTCGAAAGAAGCGGAAAACGGGTCTTTCTGACCACTGATCCAGAAGCCAGATGGGACGGAACCTTTAACGGGAAGGAGTTGGCACCTGGGTCTTATTTCTGGGTTGTGGAAACAGGAGAAACCGACAAGGTAAGGCGTGGAACCTTAAACCTGCTTAGAAGATGATCGGGACCAAGAAGCGTACAGTGAATTTAACCATCAAGAACAATGTCAAGATGAAAAGAACAGTTATTTATATCTGCCTAATAATATTTCTGGTCCCTTTTACCTCAACAGGCCAGAGCAGGAAGTATATCAGCCAGTTTGATTTCTTCCAGAGCTATTACAACCCGGGGTTGACGGGATATGAGGGCAGTACGATTCGGGGCTTTGTAAGAAACCAATGGAGCGGCTTTGAAGGGGCTCCAAGGACCGTGTTTTTCAGTGGCGAGCTGGATTTTGCCGAAATGAAAGGCACGGAAGATCCAGCCATGATGGGAAAGAATGCAGCCAGCCTGAACTTATTGTTTGACAGCTATGGGGCATTTAAGGAGACAGGCTTGGTCCTGGGCTATGCGAGCAGGATCCGTCTTACCGAAAAGCACAACCTTAGGCTGGGGGCAGGGGTAAGCTATACCACTGTGCAGTTGGACGGCAACGCGATGACCATTGAGCAGCAGGGGGATGACTTGCTGGGTCAGTATATCGGGGCCTTTTCCGACATGCAGATCATGGATTTTAACCTGGGTCTTGCCCTGACCCACCATAAGTATTACCTGTCCTATGCGATGCACCAGGTAAATGGGGGCCGTATATCCAGTGGAGACGAGTTCATGGAAGGAAGGCCTGTCAATTATATTGTTCAGGCAGGATATCGGGAGGCCTTGAATGACCACCTGGCCGTGATCGGTAATTTCTTTTTCAGGGGCCAAGAAGACCTTCCCAACAATGTGGAGTTTAACCTGAAGGCATTGCTGATGGACAAGGTCTGGCTGGGAGCCGGCCACCGTGTTGATTATGCAAATAATCTCCAGATGGGCTTTTTGCTGAACAAGCTCAAGGTGGGCTATGTGTATGAGTTTCCTACCAATGGAAGTTATTTGCTTCCGGGCAACACCCATGAGTTTATGGCTGTCTTCAGTTTGTTCAGGTCCAACAAAAGAAACAGTCCGGATGAAGTCTTGATTTGGTAGTAACAAATATCATTTTATGTCACCAAGTTTGTTGGCACTTTAAAAGATCTTGGTAAAAAGGCTAGTTTCTTCTCTCAATTACAGGATGCAATACCAACACTGACGAGTCTTTCTTTAGGAATAATAAATATCGACCAGTATTTCGGTTTAAGGATAGAAATAAGATGGAAAACCAAAATTTAAACCCAATGGAACTCTTGGGGCAATCTATCTTTTATAGTGCTCCTAAATTAAAGGAAATGAACCTGATGATCTCTGAGAGTTTTATGGGTGATGATTTTGGTCTTGAAGAAATCAAGAAACAATATCCCTATAATGTAACACTTTGTAAAAAAGAGGATATTGATGAGACTATTCGTTCCAAAAAGGAAAATATGGCTTATCTGGTTTAAAAGCAGGACAGTTCTTGCAAAGACTGTCCTGCTTACTTTTAATGTATATTTGAATATCAATTACCTTTACCAATAATCAGTGCTAATTTGCAAAGTAGTTTTTCAACGTTCCAGAGCTATATCCTGATGGCGCTTCATCTTTGTTCCACCTGATTTGATCAGCTTTTTCATCGCCGTTAATGTCAAAGAAGTAGAAAAAAGTATTTTCACTTTGCGAGGTGCCCCTTAATGAGTATACCGGACCATCAAATGTACCATCTCCATTGGACGGATAGATTTTGATTTTTCCCTTGTATATATTGGGTCTCCAATAAATTTTGTCCGCCTTTCCATCACCGGTAACATCTGCAAAATAAAAACGCGTGGAAGCAACCCCGCTTGCTCCGGTAGTATTACTGTCCAGGAAAGTAAAGGTACCGTCGCCATTTGAACCGTAGATCCTGGTGTGCCCATCGTCAAAGTTTGGATTCCAGTAAATTTTGTCTGCTTTTCCATCACCCGTCACATCTGCAAAATAAAATGTGGTTAGGCTACTTTGGCTGGTACCGTTGGTGTTTGAGTCCAAAAAGGTAAATGTACCATCCCCGTTTGAACGGTAAACGCGGGTGTGTCCTGAATCATCATTTGGATCCCATGATATGAGATCTGCTTTTCCGTCACCCGTTACATCTTCAAAATAGAACTTATTGCTAGATGATGTACTGGCACCTGAGGGATTGGAATACAACCAATCAAATGTGCCATCTCCATTGGACTTATAGACCCTCGTGTTCCCATTGTCAAAAGTAGGGTTCCAGTAAATCTTATCCGCTTTTCCGTCACCGGTCACATCAGCAAAATAGAAAGTTGTCTGACTGCTTTGACTGGTTCCATTTGTGTTGGAACTTAAGAAAGAGAATGTGCCATCCCCATTGGATCCATATACCCTGGTGCGCCCACTATCAAAAGTAGGGTTCCAATAAATTTTATCTACCTTTCCATCGCCGGTGACATCCGCAAAATAATAGTTTGTGCTAGCACTGCCACTTATCCCTTGGTCATCAATATTTGCTCCACCAAAGTAGGCTGGAACGAAGTCGGCCATTATAGGCCAATGATCTGAAGGCCAGTTTCCTCCATAGTTTGTTTCAATGACCTTTGAACTGGTAAAAGCCAAATCCCTGGAGCTGAAAATCCAATCAAGTTTACTGTTTCCTGTACCGTCCCATCCGTGAAAGGTATCTCCCGTTTCGTGGTGGGAGCAGACCAAACTGTTGGATCCTGTAGTGTTTTTAATGGTGGATATTTCAGGAGTGCCAGGTTGTGCGTTGAAATCTCCCAAAACTATTACCGGGAGACCTCCTGCATTTTGTTCCACAACGCTCTTGACCAAATTGGCCATAATTTGTCTTTCTGAAGAGGATACCGTTGTCCAATGGCTGTTACAAATAAAGTAGGAGCGGTTTGTAAAGGAATCCAAAAGTACCGCCCATGTTCCATTGCGGGTTTCCGTTAAATTAACCTCAAACTCGCCCTGATCTAAACGGCTGAACCGATTTGCTTTATAGAAAATGGCTTTTGGGGTTCCAGTGGAAGTTACAGTATAAATGTCATAACCCAAATTGGTCATTTCATTCTCCATCCATGTTTCGAACCAGTTGTTTGAGAATTCCTGAAGCCCAACAATATCTGGATCATTGTCAGTAATGATTTGCAGGATTAGGGATTTTCTATCATCTAATGATAGGGGATCACTTACATTGTCATGTTTTATGTTAAATGACATGGTTCTGATCTCCTGTGAAATGCTGGCCGAATGAATAACTGTTGGTTCAGCAGCTTCTGAGTCCACAATATGGTTGTCCAGTTCTTTGCATGATATTAATAAAGCGCAACAAAATAAGGATAAAATTCCTAAAACCGAGTGCACTTTATAGGATCCAAAGCCGGATTGGTATTTGGAATTATTTGATTTATGTTTCATGGTCGGTTTAATCTTTTTGATTTAAAAGTGTTTCAAAGTAATGGTGTATTACAATCCGGATATTCACCAATTGGGCATTTGAGGGGGCCGTAAAAGGAACTTCCTGCCCATTCATAAGGTGAATTTTTCCATTCCGATAAACAGCTGGCTGCAACTTTCCTCCTCTGGAATAGTTTCCTGGTACTGGAATATCCCCTTGTTGTCCAAATTTGATAGGTGGGTCAAAGCCTATAAACCACTCACCGGTACTCGGTCGATATTGTGCCATTTCTGCTTTTCCATCCCCATCATAGTCTCCAGGTAAAGGGATATCTCCTTGTGGCTGTGAAAGTTGTAGTGGGATATTTCCCAATGCAGTTTGCCACATTCCATCGGATATTCTAAAAAACCCTAGATCAATTTTCCCATCCCCATCATAGTCTGCTGGAACTGGGATCACATCTTTCCTGCCGAATTTCACGCTGTCCAACGTTTCAAAATACCAGGTGAAGTTACTGGGCCGGTATACTGCCAAATCAGCGAACCCATCTCCATCATAGTCCCCGCAAACTGGAATATCTCCTTCCATACCCAAAGAGATTGATCTCCCTGATTCCAAAATAAACTCTCCGGTTGAGGGACGAAAGACCGCTGCTTCCAATTTTCCGTCACCGTTATAATCTGCAGGTACAGGAACATCTCTTTGCTCACCTAGTGAGAGTTTTCTGGAGTTGGACCCAATAGTCCATTTGCCGTTGTCAAAATGAACAATATCAGTCAGTTGGTCATTGTCGAAGTCCATTGTGCGGGAAACCGTAGTGTGGTGTTTCCAAGGTATGGTGAAGTCACTGTCGGCATCACTTTCTACTTCTCCGGTATAAGGTGAAAAAGTAGTGCAGTGGATAAGGTCTTTTGATGAAGAGAATTTCATTAGTCTCATTAGACCATGACCTCCGTTTTCACGGCTTTGGTAATCAGTAAGAATGGATTTGATAACATTTCCTGCATATCCATCCTGTCGATAAGCTTCCCCATTGTCACCAACATGACCGGATAAAAGAAGCCTTACATTGGGAAAGTTCTTTAGTTCATCAAAAATCCTTTGTCCTTGTTTCATGAATTTGGGAAAGCCTTTCTCGTTAGTTCCAGGTGTAGTATTCAGGTGAATGATGGAATGTGAAACGAGGATGGCCTCATGGTCATCGTACTTTTCCAATAACTCACTGGCCCATTGGTTAAGCGGTTCAATATTCTCATCATAGGAATCATATTCGAAATAAATGACTATAAACTTTTGGCCACCTGCCTCAAACAAATCATAGTGACTATCATTATTTTCAAGATAATGGCCTCCATACCAAGGTTTGTCCCTGAAATGGTCTACTCCAAAATAGTGGTTGTAATGATCCGTTTTACCTGATAGGGGAAATTGGCTTTTGGTTTGGTCATGGTTTCCTACAGCCAGTCCATAGGGGATACCATAGGGGTAACCCGCTTGTGGGATTTCGAGCTGATAAATTGCCTCGGCTGCATTTTCCCATTCCTTTGGGTAAGTTTCTCCATGGTCAGTTATATCTCCCAAATGGATTACATAGGCAATTTTTTCTTTCTTGGCATTTTCATGAATCCATTGTGTTTGGGCTTTGAACATGTCGTTTGAAGCTCCTCTGCTCTCAGCAGTATAGTATTGCGTATCTGGAAGGACTGCTATGGTAAATTCATCGCTTCCTGCATATTGCATGGATTGACCGTTAACACTAGCTATGTGAATAAACAAACAAAGCACTATCACTGTCCAAAGTCTTTCCTTAAAAGCGATAGGCATCACTATTGACTTTAATAATCTTATATTATACATAGTAATTCAGTAATGAAACCCACCCTTTCAGGTAGTGAAAGGGTGGGGAAGCCAGTTTAGTAACCAGGGTTTTGAATAAGGTCAGGATTGAGGTCTATTTCACTTTTTGGAATAGGAAATAGCATACGGTGATCGTCCACCATGTAGGTGGAAGTGATCAAATAATCGAACCTTTCTTTTTGTTTGATTCCAAAGGCATTCATGGTGGATACTGCTTTTCCACTTCTTACCAGATCATGCCATCTGTGGTTTTCGAAGGCTAGCTCTACTTGGCGTTCATGAAGAATGATATCCCTGAGTTCTGTTTGATCAGAAACCGTTACTCTGTTTATGTTTTCTCCAAATGCCCGGTCTCTAACTTGGTTAAGGTATGATAATGCCTCAATGGATTTTCCCTGCTCGTTCAAAGCTTCTGCTAAGGAAAGCAGGGCATCTGCATAGCGAAATATAGGCCAGTTGTTATCTGTATTATTGGGAAGGGAATGTGGGGTGATGTATTTTTTGATATAAGGGACTCCTACTTTTCCCTCTTCAGGGACATAACCAACGATACTCTTGTTTGCCGTTATATCAAAATAGTTACTTGCATCATAAGTGCCTTCGGCGATTCCTATGGAAATATCCTTTCGCTTGTCACCCGGTTCAAATGCTGCAATAATTTCTGGTGTTGGAGTATTCCAACCTCCTGTTCCCGAATTATTTGTCGCCACACCGGTTACGATAGATGTATTGGTAGTTCTGGGAAGAAAACTGTAAACAAAGCCGTTTTGTTGGCCTCCTTGATCACCTTCTCTAAATTGGATTTCAAATAAAGACTCAATGCTGTTTTTTGAATTGATATTAAAAACATCTGCGTAGTTGTCCAGCAGACCATAACCTATAGCCTCTAAGCTTTTGAAAAGGGACTCAGCCTCTGCATAATTCCCTTGCCTTAAATGAACCCTTCCCAACAACATGGTAGCAGATCCCTTGGTAGCCATACCATTTTGAGGGAATTTGGAAGGGGCTGAAAGTTGGGCAATTGACTCTGTACAGTCCTGAATAATTTGCTCATAGACTTCTTTCTGGGAAGATTGAGCCAAAAATGCTCCATCGGTAGATGTTACCTCATGAAGATAAAGTGGGACATTTCCGAAATATCTTACCAGGTAAAAATAGTTAAGGGCACGGATAAACTTTGCCTGACCGCTGATATCATTGTAGGTTTCCTCAGGAAGAGATACACTTTCCAAATGGTCCAATACAATATTGGCACGGGAAATGCCTTTATAAGCATGGAAATATACGGCATTGCTATAGGAGTTAAATTCATCATCGTTGAAATCTGCAATGGACCTTCTGTAGATATAGGCGGTACCAAAGTTAATGTCTGAATACTCATAATGGGTATTGTCCGATCTCATTTCTCCCGTAAAAAAATCATTGACCAGTAAGTCCCTAAAAGGGGTGTAAGCTGCTGCCAATGCTTGGTAAAACTGTTCCTCTGTTTGGAAAAATGAATTCCCAGATTGTTGGTCTTCAGGTGCCAGGTCAATAAAATCCTCGCTACAAGAGAGCAGACCGATATTTAAAATGAACAACCAGTATATATTTTTTAATTTCATGATTACTTAGTTTTATTTTACTTCAATGTGACATTTACACCTAGGGAGAAGGTTCTTGGAACTGGATATCCATTCTCATCGATTCCTACCCCTTTGGTAGGGTCCATTCCCCCTACATTTATTTCGGGGTTCATTCCTGTATAGCCCGTGAGTACCAGGGCGTTTTGGATGGATCCGTATACCCTTAGTTTTTGAAGTACCGATTTTTTAAGCAAGTTAATGTTGTAGCCTAATGTAATGTTGTTCACAGACAGGTAAGTACCGTCTTCTATCCATTGGGTATTTACGGACCTGCCCAGGGCAGTTGTTCCGGATTCTGTTCGGGGTAACTCTCCCTTGCCAGGGTTCTCAGGAGATCTCCAACGGTCTTTGGCATCGACCAACATCATTCTTGCTCCATCGAGGTTCAACAAATAAGCCCACTTCACAGGATTCATGATTTTACCTCCAACAGCACCTTGCATGGATAAATTGAGATCAAAGTTTTTATAACGGAAATCATTGTTGAAGCCAAAAATAAAATCAGGTGTAGGGTCCCCAATAAAAGTCCTGTCATCTTCATTGATAATATTGTCACCATTTACATCTTTCATTTTGATCGTTCCTACATTGGAATGCATTCCAGATATTTGAAGCTGTGGAGATGAGGCCAGGTCTTCTTCATCCCGGTACAGGCCTTCGAAAATAAATCCATAGAATTCCCCAAGGGAATGGCCTTCCTGATGTCTATAGTAATCAGATGAAATGGTGTTGTTCCTTCTGATGTATCCTGGATCCACCAAGTCCTTGATTAAATTTCGATTAAAGGATAAGTTCACATTACTGTTCCATTGTAAAGCTTTGTCCACAGCCAGGATATTCATGGTGAATTCATGGCCCCAAAATTCTATCACTCCGATATTTGAGTTAATGGAAGTAAAGCCGGAAGCTCTTGGGATCGGACGGTTTTGGATCAAGCCATCTGATATTTTGTGATAATAATCATAGGAAAACTGAAGCCTGTTATCCAAAAGATTTATATCCAAGCCAAGGTCCAATTGCTTGTTTCGTTCCCACTCCAGTTTGGAGTTGCCCAAAGAACCAATAGTAATCCCCGGAACCAAAGTATCGTCAAAAACATAGTTGTACTCTCCAAGATTGGAAACATGTGTGTAGTTTCCGATTCTGTCATTACCGGTAATACCATAACTGCCCCTTACCTTCAGGAAATTTATGGCATCTATATTGTGAATAAAAGGTTCGTCACTTAGTATCCACCCGGCAGAAACAGAGGGAAATAAGCCGTACTTGGATTCATCTCCAAAGCGGGAAGAACCATCCCTTCTTACAGCCAATGACATAAAATATTTTCCCTTTAAATCATAATTAAGTCTACCTAACTGAGACACAAGAGAGTATTGTGTAGTGTTACTACTTCCTCCATTGATTGAGGTGGCTGCACTGATCCAACCAACTTCATCACTGGGATAGTTAGAGCCGGAAACATTATTGCTTTCTTGATCGAATTTTTGTGCAGAATATCCTGCCAACACTTCAAAGTGGTGATCACCTACCGTTTTTTTGTATTCCAGATTGGTTTCAGCTGTCCAAGAATAATTGTCCACTGAGCTACTGTAACCGGCAGCTAATCCATTTCCTTGAATGATTGAAGGGTAAAATCTATTACGTGTTTCTGCACCTTTGTCCACCGCAAGATTAGTGTTCAAGCTAAGACCTTTGATGAATTCGTAATTAAAATATCCGTTTCCTAAAATACGAGTGGTGTTGTAGTCATCCTTGGTTTCCAACATCCTGGCATAAGGATTAAGGGTTTTTACCATTCGTGGAGAATTGACATATAATGGATAGGAGCCATCTGGGTTTATGGGGGCAACTAAGGGACTGGACTCGACAATATCCTGAACGATTCCTCCTAACCCATCAGATCCAAGGCGGTTATTGTGGTCTTTTCTATAGCTGGGAGCCAAGCGAAAACCAATTTTAAAATTATCCCTTAATCTAAATTCGTGGTTAATTCTCAAGGAATATAATTGGGTTCCTGTATTGATAATTACTCCATCCTGCTTGGTATAGCCCGCGACCACAGAAGTCGAAGAATTGTTTTTTGCCGATAATACCGTTAAATTATATTTTTGGATGGGAGCTGTTTGAGTTAAAGTATTGAACCAATCCGTTCCAGCACCATAATCTGAAGGGTTTTCATAAGCTGGGTCCAAACTCCCAGAATAGCTTTCGTATTTTACTCTGTCCTCGTAGTGTTCCTTCTGGAACTGAGCAAACTCCTCTGCCGTCATTAGGTCTGGTACCTTGTTCTTTGGAATGGACTGAACGCCATAAAAACTGTTAAATTCTATACGGGAGTCTTCAAACTCCGCTTTTTTTGTGGTGATCAGGATCACTCCATTTGCTGCTCTTGAACCATATAGGGCTGCTGAAGAAGCATCCTTCAAGACCGTAAAGGTTTCAATTTCGGAAGGGTTAATATTGTTGATGCTTCCTGTAATGGGAATGCCATCGATAACCACCAATGGTTGGTTACTGGCATGCATGGATGCAGCTCCCCGAATTCTAAAACCAATTCCTCTTCCAGGCTGTCCATTGATCTGACTTACCTGCACACCTGCAATTTTGCCCTGTAACTGTTGGGCAAATTGGTTGACGGGTTGATCCTGAAGTTCAGATGCATCAAGCTGGGAAATGGCTCCGGTAATTTCCCTTTTTTCCTGTGTACCATAGCTGACCACAACAAATTCTTCAAGGGAGGAATCATCATTTTGAAGCACTACTGTTATATTATCTTGGTTACCGACTGTTATTTTTTGTGCTTTGTAACCCACATAGTCTATCACCAGAATAGATTGTGAATTTACAGTAATGGTGAAATTTCCATCAATATCCGTTACAGTTCCCTTTGATGTTCCCGATATTAAAATGGAAGCTCCCGGTAATGGTTCTCCTTCAGTGTTGGTGACCTTACCGCGCAATGTGGTTTCCTGATTTGCTTTGGATTGATCATAACCTATCCCAATAGTTTGATTGATCAATTTAAACTCAAAGCCAGTTTGAGAAGATATGTTGTTCAAAAGATTGCTAAGTGTGATCTTTCCTTTTGAGATGCTCAGTTCCTTTTGCAGATTAAATTCAGAATTATAGGAGAAATTAAAATCGGTTTGATTTTCTATAATATGCATCACAGAAGCCATGGTAAGATGGTCTTTTGTGATCGTTACCATCGTTTCACTGGGATCCTGCGCTATGGCATTTCCCGCTATACTTACTGACATACTTACAGCTAAAATTAGCGCAAGGCATAACATTCTTGTGGTTATCCTCATGAGCAGGATAATTTGGTTTTTTTTCATAATTTTGTTTTTCCTAAGAGTTTTAGATACTACATGTTTCTGGACTCGGTTATCAAGCCAAAGCTGTTCCCAGCAGCTTTGGCTTTTAACATCCGTTAGATTCTATAATTACAATTTTCCCATTTATTGAATAATTTATTTTAGTGGTGTATGAAATGATTTCCAGGAGTTCCTCTATGTCCATGGACTTATAGGTACCTGTGATGGAACATGGTTTTTTTCCGTCCTGTTTGAGAATAACTTCCACACCATACCAGTCCTCCAACTTTTTAGCAATTTGTGAAAGTGATTCTCCTTTAAAGACCAATTTTCCTTCCAACCAACCAAAAAACTGGTCATTGTCCTTATATGTATTTGTTAAAAGTGTGTTGTTCTGAAATATGGTCATCTGACCCTTTACCAAATGGGCCTCTGAACCACTCTTTGTGGTTACTTTTACCCTACCGCTTTTCACGACAACCGATTCCACACTATCAGAAATGGTTCGAACACTAAATGAAGTCCCCAGAACTGTTGTGGTTAAATGATTTGTACTGATTGTAAATGGCCTTTGCGGATCGTGGAAAACATCGAAAAATGCTTCTCCACTAAGGGCTACATCTCTGTTTTTTAAAAAATCCTTGTTTACTTTTAGTCGACTATTCCCATTTATGTGAACAATTGTTCCGTCTTGAAGCATTATTTTCTTACGTTCTCCTGCCTGACTAATGTAAGTTTGATATTCAGGAGACATCGGCCTGTCTGAAATGATTGTATATAGCAGGGAGCTGAACAGTAGGAAAATGGATATGGAAGCAGCAATTTTTATCCACTTTCTTTTATATAGATTATTCTTCTTGGGGGTGGAACGGAGCTTTTCCAAAGTCTTTTCGTATAAACTTTCTTTATATCCATCCTTATCGGACGAAGTGTAAATGACTACTTCCTCATCCTCATGGGCGTTATACCATTGGTTCAATACCTCCTTTTCAAATGGAGAAATAGTTCCTTTGAATGCTTTATCGATAAGCTTTACAATAGCTTCTTGATTGTGCTGTTCCTTTTTCATATATAAGTAAGTGACCAAAACATGGGGTCACTACTCATTAGGATCCGTGAATAAATTGTTAATAAAATACGAGAATGAATAAGATTTAATTAATATGAGGAGGGTGAGATCTTGGTAGATCAATGTAAAAATAAAAGAAAAAGTAGGGTAGGAGAATAGTCCTTTATCTCTGTTCTTAAAGTCGTCAATGACCGATGTAAACTGTTATGAACACTTTGTTCGGATATGTCCAGCCGGTCAGCTATTTCATTTCCTTTTAATCCTTCAAATCGACTAAGTTTAAAGATCAACTTTTGGCGATTGGGTAGTTTATCAATGGCGACCTCCAGGATGCTGTATAGTTCCTGAAATTCCATTTCTTTCGGATTATAGCTAAAGAGAGTCGAATTTAAATCGTTCAGCGAACTGTTCTTTTGCTCTTGTTTAATAACTTTAAATACATAATATTTCACTGAAGTGAGCAAATAGGATTGTAAATTGGTTTTGATAATGATTTTTGATCTTCTTCTCCAGAGGTCAGCAAAAACATCTTGAACAATATCTTCACAAATAATTTGTGAATGGATTCTCCTCATTGCGGCCGCAAGCATAGTCTCCCAATATTTATCGAACAAGAGCTTAAAGGCAAGCTCATCATTTTGCCTTAACCGATCAATTAGTTTGATATCGTCAAAAATTTTATCCATGTCCAAACACAAAAATAAGAGGTCGATCCGTTCAGGTTCAGAAAATATAATTACTAAATTATTAAGTATATTTTATTTTGGACTTTAAGGAACTGGGTATTCATTGAATATTTGGTAGAGAACGAATGAAAAAATTAGGGTATTAGACAGAGTCTTTACCTTTTTGGAAAGTATGTTGTTAAAGAGGCAAGCTATTTTAAGTATTTATTCGAACAGCGCATGTTTTTTAAATTAAAGGACTAATGCATTAATTCAGGTTATTTTTTGATTTAAAAAAAGGTTCTAATTTTGAATTGATGGATCAATAGATGTTTATTTGAATATGTCAAAAGATATAAGATGGGAGCAAAGGTTTGCCAACTACAATAAGGCCCTTCTCAAGCTTGAACAAGCGGTAGAGTATATTAGGGAAAATTATTATCATGAAGGCGAATATGATGAACAACTTTTCGAAAAAGGGGAGGATATTGTCAAGGAAGGTTTGATTCAGAGGTTTGAATATACCCACGAATTGGCATGGAATGTAATGAAGGACTTTTTGAAAGAAAGAGGGAATATTGAAATATATGGGTCAAGAGATGCCACCAGGGAGGCATTTAGTACAGGTTTGATCAGGGAAGGTAAAATATGGATGGAAATGATCCAGAGCAGGAACAAAACCTCGCATACGTACAATGAAGACACTGCCCAGGAAATTTTTTCTAAAATTTTAGAGGAGTATTTTCCTGAACTTTTAGCTTTTAGAGTCATTATGAAAGAAAAACGAAGAGGGGATCAAAAAGATATTTTTGAAGGATGAGATTTGGTCTTTTAAAAGAGGAAATAGAATCAATTAACAAGGTGTTTTCAGGGTATCCATCAATATCCAAAGTTATATTATACGGCTCCCGTGCCAAAGGTAACTTTCGTCCAGCTTCGGATATAGACCTTACAATCGAAGGAAATGGATTTGGGCTTAGCGATCTTTTTGAACTTGAAAATAAATTGGATGATATTCTTTTACCTTATAAAATAGATTTGTCAATAAAAGAGCATATTTCTAATCAGGAACTTTTAAATCATATCGAGCGAGTTGGTGAAATTTTTTATGAGAGGTTTAACTCTTAGGGGGATTAGATAAAACATTGCATTTTAATTAACCATTAATCATGTTACAATTTAGCTTGTGGGCTGCTGATGCGGCCATGAGCTTACGGCATAAACACTTTTCTGCCCACTAGGCCCTCCTTTATTCCGTTGCCACTTGGCCTTGATTGCCCTCAAGCTGGGGTGGTACCATAATTAATTTCTAACCATTAAAACGAAATGTTTTGGATACCAAGAACAAAGACATCATTTCCAATCAAGTAGCTGAAATCGTTCTAAGCTACCGTCCAAACTCTAAAGTTTCAGTGAAGCCCCAAATCGACTCTTCTTTAGCGGCCAATAGGATTTTAAGGGCCAATTGGGATGAATCGAAAATAAAGTTCATTGAAGAGTTCAAAGTTGTTCTGCTCAATGGGGCAAACTGGGTTTTAGGAATTGTTAATGCCTCATCCGGAGGGATCAGTGGGAAGGAGGTAGACCTGAAATAATCTTCGCAGCTGTCATGAAAGCATCAGCCATGATTCTTGCACACAACCATTCTTCTGGATGTCTGAAGCCCAGTCAACAGGGTATAAGGTTGACGGAAAAGATGGTGAAAGCAGGTAAGCTATTAGACCTACCGGTAATCGATCACCTTATCATTACTGGTGAGGGATACTATTCTTTCGCAGATGAAGGAGGGCTTTAAGGCCCTTTTTTATTGATACAAATTAAAATGTCTTGATTTGAAAGACTGTTTCGAAATTTCAATGTTTATTTTATAATTACCCGCAAAAATACCAGTAATCATGAATTCTTTGCTCAAGTGGTCTCAAGCCTGTCTAATTGTCCGTTAGAACTGAAGTTTGGAGACTGAAGTAGTTGATAATTTAATCAAACTGGTTTTTGAGAACAGCGACTTTTTGATATCTCCATTCTAACTTCCAAACTTGTTTTTTGAATACTGTCTTGGGCTACACCCAAAATGCTTTTGAAAGCACTTGCTAAAATACTTTGGATTATTGAAACCAACCATGTAGCTGATCTCTGAGATTTTATGATCACTTTGTAAGAGCAATTGTGCAGCCCTTTTTAGCCGAAGGGTCTGGATGAATTCATTAGGAGTATGATCGGTGGTGGCTTTTAATTTGTCAAATAATATTGTCCTGCTCATGCCCATTTCCCGAACAAACATTGTAATATCAAAATCTGGATTGTCCATATGCTTTTCGGCAATCTGGATGGCTTTTTCCAATAATTCAGTATCTGCTGGACTGATGGATATATCGGAAGGCATGATTTCCGGTTTTAATTTAAAAGCTTCCTTGAACTTTTCTCGGGTATGGAGCAGGTTCCGTATTTTGGCAATCATAAGATCTAATGGAAAAGGTTTGCTCAAATAATCATCTGCTCCAGATGAATAGCCTTCCAGTTGGTAGTCGTGATTACTTCGGGCAGTCAGAAGCAAAACAGGTATATGGCTTGTTTTGATTTCTTTTTTTAGAAGGGAGCACAGTTCCACACCGTCCATTTCAGGCATCATTACATCTGAAATAATGATATCAGGGAAACGAGAAGTAGCCACATGAAGCCCCTCCTTTCCATTGGAGGCAGTTAGGATTTGGAAGTGATCCTTTAAAGCAGACTTCATAAGGTAAAGAAGCTCCTCATTGTCCTCCACTAATAATAATTTCTTGTTCTTTAGTGCAGCATCTACGGAAGTATTGTCGTTTTTTGGATTAATGGAGGAGAGCATGTGTAAATCCAATGTGGACAATTCTTCTTCCAATGTAGGCCTTTCAGACTTCCCGGTGATCGGAATGGACCTTATTTCATGAGGTTGAAAGTGCTCCTTACCATTTCTAAGAAAAATCGAAAAGGCAGTATGGACGTCAGGGATACTGGACATGCTGATTTTTCCATGGTGAAATTCAACAATGTTCTTGCTCAGTGATAAACCTATACCGGTACCCGCTGTGATGTTACGATGTGGGTCTTCAATTTGGAAAAAACGTTCAAATATACGGTCTTGATATTTTAAAGGAATACCCTTACCATTATCCTCAACAATGATTTCAATTCCTTCAATATTGGTGTTGCCTTCAGTTAGGGTTCTGTTTTTAACCTGAACGGATATTTTTCCGCCATTCGGTGTGAATTTGAAGGCATTGTAACAAATATTGTAGGCCACTTTTTCCATTTGATCCAGGTCAAACCAGATTTTTTTTGGCAAGTGATCCTCCAAGATTAATTTAAAATCTATGTTACGTTGTTTCGCCAGTGCTTCAAAGGAGGCAAAAACACTTTTAAAGAAACTAAGGGGGTTGTATTCTTGGACCTCCAGTTTTAAATGCCCAGTTTCCTGTTTCCTAAATTCCAATAGTTGGTTAATTAGCCTGAGTAAGCGAGAGGCATTATTATGGATTGAGTTTAATTGCTGATGGATTTGATAAGATAAATCTTTTTGACGGATAAGCTGCTCAAGGGGGAGCTTGATAAGCATTAACGGCGTCCTAAGTTCGTGGGAAATATTGGTGAAAAACCTCAATTTTAGTTGGTTGATTTCTTCCTGTTTTTGGTTTTCAAGGCGTTCAAAACGAAGATCATTTTTCATTTTGATCCGGAAGCCGATGATAGATTTTACGAAATAGGCTATCAGGAGAAAAAGAATAATATATACCCAAAAGGCAATGGTGCTTTTGTACCAAGGTGGCAGGACTGACAGTTGTAACGTCCGCTCCTCTGAGCTTTGAAGGCCGTTTTCAGATGTGCTCTTTACCTTGAAGATATACTCGCCGGGCAATAGGTTAGAATAAGCTGCATAGCGCCTAGAAGCATCGGTATACACCCAATCTTTATCGAAACCCTCCAGCATGTAGGCGTATCCGATTTTTTCCTGTTGGTTAAATTCCATGGCACTGAACTCCAGTTCAAAACTGTTATGATCATCGTAGAGGGTTAGCTCATCCGTATAACTAATACTATTTGTAAGCAATACATTTTGTTCCACTGTATCGCCAGGATGAACCACACGGTTTAGTACGCGGAGTTTGGTCAATACAGGCTTTTTTGGACTTTGCGGAAGGCCTATTTGTTCTGGAAGGAATGCATTAAAGCCATTGGTACCACCAAAATACATTTTTCCATCGATTGATTTGAACGCAGATCCCAAATTGAACTCATTTGACTGTAAACCATCCTCGGCTGTATAGTTTTTGAAAGTACCCATTTCGGGATTAAAGGAAGACAGTCCTTTAACCGTACTGATCCAGAGTTGTCCACTATCATCCTCCAATACGGCTTTTATTACATCACTGGGGAGCCCATCATTTTCCCTAAAATGATTGAAATTTTGAGTAGCAGGATCCAGTTGGTTCAGGCCTCCTCCAAAAGTGCCTACCCATATGGCACCGTGTTGGTCTTCATGTAGTGAAGTGATAATATCATGGCTAATGCTTTGGTTATTGGACGGGTCATGTTTATAATACACGAAGGTATCTGTATCAAAATCATATCGATTAAGTCCTCCACCATAGGTTCCGATCCATAGCCTGTTCTTGGAATCCACCAATAATGTACGGACATCGTTGAAACTAGGGGTTCGTGGGTTGTTTGGACGATGGTAAAAAGGCTGAAATTGATTAGTGCTGGGGTCAAATCTGTTCAGTCCGCCTCCATTTGCCATGCCTATCCATAAGCTGCCATTACCATCTTCGGCAATTGCCCAAATTTCATCCTTACTTAGTGAAGTGCTGTCATGAACATCATGATGATATGCTTTCATTTTGTTTAATGAAGGTGAATATTGGTAGAGTCCCGATCCATCCGTGCCTATCCATAGTTTGCGGTGGCTGTCCTCAAAAATTACCTGAACATTGGTAGATCCCTGTCCAGAATTGCTGTTAAGGGGAACCTCACGAAAATTGTTGGCGCCATCCATTTTTACGTTTAACCCCCCATTGAACATTCCTACCCAAAGGTTTGCTTGATGGTCGATAAAGATTGATTTGACCATTTTTCCGGATAAGCTTCCCCGGTCATTGACCTGTGGACGATAATGTTCAAAGTGCTGAGAGGAGGGGTTTATTTTGTTAAGTCCCTCACCAGAATACATGCCGATCCACAAATTCCCATTTTCATCCTCTAGCATGGTATAGACAGATTTTCCATTCAAACTGTAGCTGTCACTTGGGTTGTCATCATAATGATAGACCGTTGAGGAATTGGTCTCATAGACAAAAAGGCCTCCACCCAATGTTCCGATCCAAATATTGCCTTGTTTGTCTTGTAAAAAGCTGGTGATATTTTCCTCTTCCAGTCCGGAAGAAGTTCTAAAAGGTTTGAACGATTTGCTTTCTGGAGCTTTTATGAAAACACCATGATTTTCTGTCCCTATCCATAGGTTTTTTTCATTATCCTCAAAGAACCCTTTTACTGACTTGACCTTTTTCCCGTGGTGATAAATGTCTATGGAGGAAAAGGTTCCTGTTATAGGATCTATTAACTGGGCTCCATGGTCATAGGTACCTATCCATATCTGCTGGCTACTGTCTTGAAATAACTGCCAGATATTGTCGTCAGCCAACCTTGAGTTGTCTTTGGTATAATGGGTGACTTTGAGCTGATCAACTAGCTTGTCCAAATGATGAATTTCTGATGAAGGGGGCAAATTGACTTTATAAATACCATCAGTCAATGTGCTGACCCATATATTTCCTTGGTGATCGATTAATAAAGAGCCTGTTTTTTTGGAGTTAATCAGTTCACTGTTTCGGATAGAACAAAAGGAAGCAGTTTTAGGATCATAGATATTGATGCCACCACCTTCAGTACTGATCCAGATATACCCGTTTTTATCTTGGGCCAATCCCCTGATCACGTTGTTGTTGAGGCTGTTTGGGTTTTGGAATTGGTGTTTGTAAACTGTGAACTGATAGCCATCAAACCTGGCCAATCCATCATCGGTTCCAAACCATAGGTAGCCCATGTCATCTTGGAGAATGGCCAAAATAGAATTCTGAGGAAGACCGTCCTGCGAAGTAAAATGGGTGAATTTATAAAAAGGGTGGCCTGTTCCCTGGCCAAATAATGCTGTACATGTCAATATCAGGAGGAATATTGAAATGCAAGGGCGATATAACATATCATCTGTAAACTTTATTGAACTTTCTAAACTAATTTTTTTCACTGATATTTTGGTGGATGCTGGTAAAGAAATTTATTTCCCGTACGATTTTATCCCTTTTTAAGTACAATATTTCACCTTGTTGGACTTTAGATGCCCTTTTTCAGGATTCCTGGCACCCATAATTGAAAATTTCCCTTGGTAGCTTTGTCAGGTAAGCTATTGTTATCGATTAGCAACTGTACAGTTATCACTTCAAAAGCTTTCAACATATATTACAGTTATCATCAAACTATAACCCAAAAGGATATGTACTGGAAAAATTACTTGAGAACATGTCTGATATTGTTTTTAGTGTTTCTCTCCGAAGGGCTTGTTGCCCAGGATACAAACATCACAGGCATTGTCTCGGACATCAACACAGGGGAAACGATCCCAGGAGTGAATATTTTAATAGACGGAACCTCCCAAGGTACCGTGACAGATTTGGATGGAAGGTTTTCCATCGCTGCCAAGACGGGAGATGTTTTGGTATTTAGCTACATAGGCTATGTTACCAAAAAAATCACAATCGATAATGAATCCAATATAATTGTTGGCTTGGAAACCGATTCCAAGCAACTGGACGAAATTGTCGTAATTGGATATGGTGAGCAATCCCGTGAGACACTGACTTCTTCTGTGTCCAAGCTCGACAAAAAGGTACTCGAGAATATTCCTTTTCCTAATGCGGCATCTGCATTGAAAGGAACAGTGTCGGGGGTGAGGGTACAGACCACCACAGGACAACCGGGAGCGGCCCCGAGGATCATTGTTCGTGGAGGAACCTCCATCAATAACCCTAATGGTGCCGAACCTCTATACATTATAGACGGGGTGATCAGGAACAATATGAATGATATCAATCCTGATGATATAGCGTCATTGCAGGTGTTGAAAGATGCCGCCGCGACGGCCATATATGGAGCCAGGGGATCGAACGGGGTGGTAATCATCACCACCAAATCTGGTAAGGTGGGCAAGACATCGGTTACCTATCGGTTTAATATCGGTGCTTCTCAGATGTGGAACCAGTATGATATGGCATCAGCAAGGGACTATATCTATTTTAATAGGAAAGGTATCTTGGCTACCTCAGAAAAACATCCCGAGCACCTTTTTAGGTTGGGTTTGGCCAATGGGTTTGGAATAGGAAATGATCTTTCCAATACCACCGCTTTTACTCCACAGTACCTAACATCTGAAAATGAATACAAACTTAATGAGGGTTGGCAATCCATGCCTGATCCAGCCAACCCAGATGAAACCATCATTTTTTCCGAAACTGATTGGCAGGATATACTTTTTAGGACGGCGGTGTCCCAAAACCACTATATAAATGTCAGTGGGGGATCGGAAAAGGCAAGATATGATATAGGAGTGGGTTATCTTGATAATGAAGGAGTTGCCATCAATACGGATTTCAAACGATTTACCACCCGTATGAATGGTGATATCCAAGTGAACGACAAATTGGGTGTATATGGAAGATTGAACTTTACATCCAGTTCCAATAGTCAAGTATATAGTGAGAACCAGCTATTTCAAAGGGCTTTGGGACTTCCTCCAACTGCGAAACTATACTATGAGGACGGGACACTAGCTCCTGGCCAGAATAGAAGTATGGGAAATCCTCTTTACCAACTTGGTCGGATCGATGCGCTTAATGCCACCCACAGAATGACTTTATCAGGAGGGGCCAATTGGGAAGTTTTTAAGGATTTTACCTTTGAGCCAATGGCTTCCTTATATTACGTCCAGACCACTGAAAATAGTTTCCAAAAATCATACTACAATGGGCCGACCCAATTTGTGGATTCCCGGAATGCTTCGGCTTATAATTCCACTTATTGGCAGAAACAGTTTGATGGTGTATTTAGCTATCAGAAAGTGCTGGGACTCCATAATTTCCAGTTCAAGCTGGGCGGATCATACTACGATAGACAAAACTATGCGGCAAGCGCATCTGGTAGGGGCGCAGCTTCTGACCTGATCCCAACGCTAAATGCATCAGCGGAGCCAACTGCAGTAAGCAGCTCATTGAGCCAGCAGGTTATTATCGGTTATTTTGGCAGGGTCAATTATGATTTTGACAAAAAATACCTGTTTTCATTTACCGCTCGTTACGATGGGGCATCCAATTTAGGGTCCAATAATTATTGGGGTTTTTTTCCAGGAATATCTGCAGGATGGAATTTACACAGGGAAGCGTTTTGGGCAAAGGTGCCAGAGACATTTTCGTCATTCAAGGTAAGGGCTTCCTATGGGGTGAACGGGAATATCGGTAATCTGTCTGATTTCCATGCCCAGGGATTGTATTCTGTTGGCAGCAGGTATAATGATCAAGCAGCTATCCAAAATAACAGAATGGCCAACCAGGACCTACAATGGGAGCGATCAGGAACATTTGACATAGGGCTGGATTTGGGATTGTTCAACGACCGGTTGAGCTTGATTGCTGACTACTATAACCGATTGACAGATAATCTTTTGACCAATTTGGAACTGCCTCAATCTACTGGCTTTAGCAGTATCCTGACCAATTTAGGTTCTTTGCGGAATGAGGGGGTAGAAATGGAAGTAGGTGCCACTGTTATCCAAAAACAGCATTTTGATTGGAATGTTTCTGCCAACGCCTCCTACAACATTAATACTGTGGTGGAACTGCCTGAAAATGATAACGAGAACAATCGGATAGGTGGTGTCTTGGTATATGACCAAATGACCGGTCGATACACATGGAAAGGAGGCTTACAGGAAGGCGGTTATATCGGTGATTTGTTTGCTTATCAACAGCTTGGCGTATATGCTACAGACCAAGAGGCAGCAGAAGGGCCTTATGACGAACTCGTCCCCGGAACCGACAAAAGCAAATTTGGAGGGGATGTGAATTGGGCAGACCTGGACGCAAATGATTCTATTGATAGTAGAGACAGGGTGTATGCTGGAAATATCTATCCCAAATGGACAGGAGGATTTACAAATACATTTAACTACAAGGGACTTTCGCTCACCATCCGTACTGATTTTGCACTGGGACATACCATTTACCATGAAACTAGAGCAAGGTTTAACGGTCAGTATCAGGGAGATATAGGGGTTTTGGAAGAAACGACTACTTCCTGGCAGGAACAGGGAGATGTGACCGATATATCTCGATATTATTGGGCAGACCAATTGGCACAAAACAATTCATTCCGTGGAAATACCTTCTACTATGAGAAGGGAGATTACTTGGCAATAAGGGAGTTGACATTGAGCTATACCTTACCAAAAAAATGGGTAAATGCTTTGAAAATAGGGAATATTAGGACTTACATGACAGGATCCAATCTACACTATTTTACCCAGTATACCGGCCTGAACCCTGAAGAAGGTGGGACGGATTCCGGAAGGTATCCCATTCCGAGGAGCTTCTTGTTCGGTCTAAATGTCAATTTTTAACCCAAATCGAAAAATCATGAAAAAAATAAAGAATAAATTAATACAAGCAGCGGCATGCTTGGGTGTTCTTTTGCCGGTAGCCTCATGTACTGGGAATTTGGAACTTACCCCAACCAGTGAAATCACTGTAGCCGGATTTTGGACCACAGAGGATAACGCCAAGGGGGCGCTTAACGGGATGTATGTTCGCTTTAGAGACCAGTCGGCCAGCAACCTTTTTACATGGGGAGAGGGACGCAGCGGAACATTGACCTATGGACTTCAAGCCTCCGAAGGCCTGGAAAGATATTTTGAAAATACGGTTGATCCCAATTTTGCAGGTCCGGACTGGCTGCGAATGTATACCGTAGTGCATGATGCTAATCTTTTGATCGAATATGTCCCTGGAATTGGGTTTACCAATGAAGCAGATAAAAACAGAATGCTTGCAGAAGCCTATACCATGAGGGCGTTTGTCTACTTTACCTTGGCCAAAACTTGGGGAGGGGTCCCACTGGTGACCAGTCCAACAGAAGGATATGATGCTGAAACAACTTTTAGGGAACGTTCCTCGGTGGAAGCAGTATTCGCTCAGGTAAAAGAAGACCTCAATACGGCCTTGTCACTTTATCCCGATAATTTGCTAGCTGCCGGAAAAGTATCTTGGAGCAAACCAGCTGCAAATGCACTCAAGGGGGATGTTTACCTTTGGACAGCTAAGCAGCTGGACGGTGGAAATACCGATTTTCAAACGGCGCTGGATGCCCTTCAAGAGGCAGATATTGCTGAATTGGACCTTATGCCTTATTATGATGATATCTTCCGTTATGATAACAAAGGCAACAATGAAATATTGATGGCCGTGCATTTTAGGGACCTAGAGTCCGGGACAAACTACAACAGTGGCATGTACATTAGAGACGATCAAATTCCTGCTGGGGCAGATCCGGAAGTAATTGCCCAAATTGGCCAAGGTGGTGGACTTAACCGGTGGGGACCATCGCCAGTGGTGACCTTTGCTTTTACCAATGGAGACCAACGCAAAAACGCCACTTTCCTAAGTATCTCCATTCCCAATGAAGATGGCCAAATGGAACCCTATGCAAATATAGTGACCAAACTAAGGGGATATCTCGACCCTTCTGGACGTAGGTTTCTAGATGATGTGATTTTGTACCGCTATGCGGACTTATTGCTACTGATAGCAGAGGCAAAAAATGCCTTGGGAATGGATCCAACAGAAGAAATCAACAAGGTAAGGTTAAGGGCCTATGGCGAGGACTTTGAAGACCACCGTTTTGTGGACATGGGGCAGGTTGCCAATGATGAGGCCATATTGCAGGAAAGACTGTTGGAGCTGTCCTTTGAAGGAAAAAGGTGGTGGGACCTTGTACGGTTTGATAAGGAATTTGAGTTAGTACCCTCCCTCCAAGGTAGGGAAAACGAGCAATACCTTACCTTATGGCCTATCTCTTTGAATACAATAAGTCTCAATTCAAAAATTACTCAAAATCCAGGATACGGAAATTAAGTATTTAAAGGCAGGAAGGGAATCCTTCCTGCCAATAAAAAAAGCAATCATGAAATTCGAAAAAATAATCGGGCTAATAGCGGCTACTTTTACACCATTTGACCAAGACGGAACGCTTAACAGTAGCAAAATTCCAGAGTTGGCTAAGTCATTAAATGCCAACCGTATGGCAGGGGCTTTTATTGCCGGTACTACTGGAGAAGGTGCCGCCTTGACCCACAACGAAAAAATAGAGTTGATTGAGGCATGGGCACCTTTTTCCTCTTCCGAATTTAAAGTGATGGCCATGCTAGGAGGAACCAACCAAAAGGAATCCATCTCTTTGGCGAAGAAGACCCATGAGTTAGGCCTGTACGGGATTGCGCTTACGGCCCCATATTACATACGGCCCAATTCGGTGAAGCAATTGGTGGATTATTTTGAGGGGATTGCCGCAGAGGCACCCGGTCAGGCATTTTATTTCTACCATATCCCTTTACTTTCCAAAGTGGAACTTCCAATGATGGACTTTTTGGAAGAGGCGGGAAGAAGAATACCCAACTTTGCAGGGATCAAATACACGCACAATGACCTAATGGAGTTTAACAAATGTCTACGCTATCATGGTGGAAAATATGATATTCTATGGGGATGGGATGAGACGATGCTGGCAGGATTGTCCATGGGGGCCAAAGGAGCAGTAGGCAGTACCTACAATTATGCTGGACCACTTTACCAGAACCTCCTAGAGGCTTTTCAGAAGCAGGATATGGAAACGGCAAGGCATTGGCAGGAAAAGTCCATTGACCTGATCAGCCTATTTGGTCAATATGGTGGAGCAGCCTGCGGAAAGGCCATTATGAAACTATGTGGTCTTGACTGTGGACAATTCCGCTATCCAGTAAAACAGCTGGACAAGGAAGATTATAGGAAATTGGAAAAGAGTTTGGACCAGCTCGGATTTTTCCAATTTAGTAGTAACGCAAAGAAGGGGCAATAGGACAAGCCAAGCTACCATTTGCAAATTAAACATTCATCCATGAAAGCTATAACCTATATTGCCTGCATCTTATTTTTTACATTCTTCGGAAAAGTAGTCCTTGGACAAGGTCTATTCGATAATTATCTTGGGAGTTTTACCTTTGAGGACCTACCAGACTTGCCGGCAGATGCTGGCGACAGTGTGTCCCTAGGGTATGCGGGCATGTTTGCTGGTGTGCATCAGGATGTGTTGATCTTGGCCGGTGGTGCCAATTTTCCCGATAAGACACCGTGGAAAGAAGGAAAAAAATACTTCTCACAGCATGTCTACGCTTTAGAAAAATCATCTGGGGGATATCGCTGGATAGAAGGACTGGAACTGAAGTTGCCCTTTCCAGTCGCATATGGTACTAGTATTACCACAACTAAAGGGGTTTTGTGCATCGGTGGCAATAACCAAAGCACTACATTTAAGAAAGCATTTCTACTGAAGTGGAATCCCGTGATTCGACAAATAGAACTACAATATTTGCCCGATTTGCCCTTAGCTCTTAGCAATTCCACCGGAGGATTGGTAGGTTCTAAGGTGTACCTGGCAGGTGGGGAAGGAGACGTGGTCTCTGATGCTTTTTTCCGTATGGATCTTGATCAAGTTAAGCTGCATTGGGAGAAATTACCCTCATGGCCTGGAAAACCACGTTCGCATGCCATTTCTGCTGTCCAGAACAATGGGATAAACGATTGTTTTTATTTATTTGGTGGACGAAGACTTCAGGAAACCGGGATAAGTGAGTTGTATACAGATGCCTTCTGTTTTGACCCTCAAAAGGAAGGCTGGAAGAAAATAAGCAACATACAGGATGAACAAGGAAAACTCCTGACATTATCGGCAGGAACTGCCGCGGCACAGGGGGCAGGCCAAATCGTATTTTATGGTGGTGTAAGGGGAGATACCTTCAATGAACTCGAGCGTTATTCGGCGGCCCTTTCTGACGTCGTAGATACCCTGGATCGGCAAGAACTTAAACAAAAACGAGATATTTTGTTGGAAAACCATCCTGGATTCGACAGGGATATCCTGGTTTATCATACCATAACGGACAGTTGGCATACCATGGGTAAACTTCCATTTACAGTGCCTGTTACTACTACGGCTGTGCCATGGGGTGGGGAAATGATATTGCCATCCGGGGAGGTTTCCCCGGGGATCCGGACCGCATCCATTCGTGGAGTGGGATTCAAAAAAGAAGGTGCTTTTGGCTGGATAAACTATACCGTTTTAGGGCTCTATTTAGGATCCTTGGTATTGATGGGGATTTTGATTTCAGGAAATCAGCATTCCACTGAGGACTTTTTTAAGGCTGGAGGAAGGGTTCCATGGTGGGCGGCTGGCATCAGTATATTTGGCACTCAGCTTAGCGCGATTACTTTTATGGCCATACCGGCCAAGACCTTTGCCACAGACTGGACTCTGTTTTTTTTACTGATGACCATTATCATTGTCGCTCCCATAATCATAGGTATATTTCTCCCATTCTTTAGAAGGTTGAATATTACTACAGCCTACGAATATTTGGAATTGAGGTATAACCGATCGGTGCGGCTGATCGGTAGCTTGATCTATGTGGGGCTTCAGCTGGGAAGGCTTGGAATCGTATTGCTCCTTCCATCCCTTGCACTGACCGTGGTGACCGGAATAGATGTATCCATATGTATTTTGATCATGGGACTTCTGAGCATTGTATACACCGTCCTTGGGGGGATCGAAGCAGTGATCTGGACGGATGTGATACAGGTGGTAGTACTGCTTGGTGGCGCATTGATATGCTTAGGATTTGTTTTTTATGAAATCCACGAAAGTCCAGCCGAATTAATGTCCATAATCACTGAAAACCAAAAAGGAAAGATCTTTGACATGCGGATGGATTTTACGGGTACCAGCTTTTGGGTAGTGCTCATCGGGGGGATAGCTGCAAATATCGTACAGTATGGCAGTGACCAGACCGTGGTCCAACGGTACTTGACCACCAAGGATGAGAAGGCGGCAGCTAACGGGATTGCTACTGGTGCATTGATGGCACTACCCTCAGCCCTTATCTTCTTTAGCATGGGGACGGCACTTTATCTGTTTTACAAATTGCACCCAGCAGAACTTAGTCCAGCTGTCCAAAATACCGATAGTATTTTTCCCTTTTATATTGTGACCCAACTCCCCACAGGTATTTCTGGGCTGTTGATTGCCGCAGTTTTTGCGGCAGCGATGTCCAGTCTAGACAGTAGCATGAATTCGGTGGCTACAGTGGTGACCACTGATTTTTATCATAAGTGGTTTCCCCATGATACCACCGGTAAAAACACCTTAGGGTTTGCACGGTGGATAACCGTTATTGTTGGGGTTTTCGGGACAGGGTTCGCCCTGGTGATGGCCAGTTTGGGACTCCCTTCACTGTGGGACCAATTCAATATGATCATAGGACTTTTAGCAGGAGGTTTGGGTGGCATCTTTCTGATCGGAATGCTGTCGGATAGTGTTAATGGGAAGGGCGCATTGCTTGGGCTATTGAGCAGTGCATTGGTGCAGGTAGCTGTAAAATACGGTTCAGACCTTAGCATTCACCTGTATGCGCTGACCGGTTTGGTAAGTGCCATGGGGATGACCTATGTAGGTAGTTTTTTCTTTACCGATAAGCGAGATATCGATGGCTTAACAATCCATTCATTGGGTAATAAGAAGAGAAAACAGGAAAATAAAACATTGGAAAAAGCTTAATTAAGAAAAATATTGGAGATGATGACATTCAACAAACTGCAAGTATTCCTAATGGGAAGCATATTGATAATGATGGATAGCTGTACTTCACGGCCAACAAGGACAGCTGACGAGATTCAGGTAACTGTAGACCAACATACTTTTCCGGTCATCAAAGGGCAAAGCAATGATGTATTCTATATAGAGTTTACCTTAGAGGAAGGGGATGTCCTGGAAGAGCTCTCATTGGCTGTTGACGGTGCAGAGGTTTTGCAATCATTAACGATCCATGAATTGGAAAATTCCGCAGGCGGTAAAGGACAACCCATAGCGACAGAGGTAAAGGTAGGCAAAAAAGTATTGATTGATGTGGACAGATCATTTCCACCAGGTTCCCATAAATTGGTGCTCGACATTCGGCCTAAGGAAAGCGCATCTTTAAAAGAAACGGTGCAAATTGGCTTAAAAAAAATAACATTTACCAATTCCAAAGTTTCCATTTCAAAACAAAGAAATTCGATGCCATTGCGTTTGGCTACCAGCTTAAGGACTGCAGGTGATGATGGGATAGCAGCTTATAGGATTCCCGGATTGGCGACCACCACTGAGGGTAGTTTGATCGCAGTGTACGATGTGCGGCACAACAGTTCGGTGGATCTTCAGGAAGATATTGATGTGGGAATGAGCAGGAGCACTGATGGAGGGGAAAACTGGGAACCCATGAAAATTATCATGGATATGGAGGAGTGGGGCGGAAGACCCCAGAAGGAAAATGGTATTGGGGATCCAGCCATTCTGGTGGATCCAAGTGACAACACGATCTATGTGGTCGCACTTTGGCTGCATGGAAAACCGGGGAAAAGAGCATGGTTCAGCTCAGGAAAAGGAATTTCCCCAGATGAAACAGGACAGCTGGTGATGGTCAAGAGCAAAGATGATGGGAAAACGTGGTCCGCTCCCATCAATATCACTGCACAGCTCAAAAAGAAGGAGTGGAAACTCATGTTCAACGGACCAGGAAAAGGTATTACGATGAGGGGTGGGACATTGGTCTTTGCTGGACAATTTAAAGATGAAAACGACATGCCTCATAGCACGGTGATTTATAGTCAGGATAAAGGGGAAACATGGCATATCGGTACTGGAGCCAAGTCAAACACTACCGAGGCGCAAGTGGTCGAGCTCAATGACGGAAGCCTGATGCTGAACATGAGGGATAACAGGGGTGGGGCACGGTCGGTAGCCGTCACCAAGGACTTTGGAAAAACATGGCAGGTACATCCCTCAAGCAGATCTGCCTTGGTCGAGCCAGTTTGTATGGCCAGTCTCATTACTTATCCGGAAAACAGGCAATCCATGGATGCTTCGTATTTGTTTTTTTCCAATCCAGCTGTCACCGACGGTAGGTATAATATGACCATTAAATCCAGTCAGGATGAAGGAATGTCATGGTCTAGCGGACTGTTAATGGATGAAGGGAAAGGATGGGGATATTCCTGCTTAACCGTAATAGATGAGGATTATCTGGGGATTCTGTATGAAAGCAGCCAGGCACATATGACCTACCAGATCATACCGATTACTGACTTGGTACCATGATAAAAGCAATTGAAATAAAAAATAGTGGTTTTCTATGTAGCTGGTTTTTTGCCGCGCTGCTTCTACCATCATGTGATAAAGATCCAAAAAATGGATTAGGTGCTAAGGAAAAAATGAATGTCCTTTTTATCGTATCGGAGGATAATGGGCCTGAACTAGGTTGTTACGGTAATCAGGATGTTTCCACACCCAATATTGACCAACTTGCTGAAACTGGTGTAAGGTTTGATAATGCATTTGTTACCTATTCGGTCTGTAGTCCATCTCGTTCGACCCTGTTTACGGGACTATATCCTCACCAGAATGGGCAGATTGGGTTGGCCACCCATCATTATCAGATGTATGATACTCTAAAAACCCTCCCGGGATATTTACATGATGTAGGATACCGCGCTGGGATTATCGGTAAACGGCATGTCAAGCCTGCTAATTCTTTCCAATGGGATTATGAAGCCATCAAGGGTGCCAATTTTGAAAAAGTGCAATTGGAAAAATATGCTGAAAGTGCCTTAGAATTTATCCAAATGGATGTCGGAAAGCCTTTTTTTCTAATGGTTAATTTTCCCGATGCACATTTTCCACTTCAAAAGCAAGTAAATGGATTCCCTCCACAGCCTTTAGAAGCAGATGATGTATCTTGCACCCTGCCCTTTATTGGTGTGGACAGTAGAAGGTTACGAGGGTTCACTGCAAACTACTACAACAGCATGGCCCGTCTGGATATCGCTGTGGGATTGTTGCTGAAGAAACTGGAGGAGGAAAAGTTATTGGAAAATACAGTAGTAATTTACATGGGGGATCATGGGCCTCAGTTTTCTAGAGCAAAGTGCACTAACTATGAAGCGGGCCTGAGAGTGCCATTGATCATTCGCTATCCACCCCGAAATCCTCATGTTGGTATGCGGAAGGAGTTGGTGTCTTCCATAGATATTGTTCCCACTATCATGGATATTACCGGCGTCCAATGCCCCGATTCCTTGTGTGGAAGATCATTATTGCCACTATTGGGCCAAGGCTCAGAAGGGCAGTGGAGAGAGTATGTTTTTGCCGGAGGTGCAGGTTCCACCTCTTTGTTTTTTTATCCAAGGAGAAGTGTAAGAAACAATCGCTATAAACTGATCCATAACCTATTGTATGAAAGAGAAAATCCTAAGTATTCATCTTATGCTGATCATTTAAATGGACATTTTGACGGTGGGACTGAGGAGGGAGAGCTTATTCAAGGCACTGATGAGGTCAGGGCAGCTTACGCCACATGGAAAAATCCGCCCGAATATGAGCTTTATGATCTTCAGGATGACCCGTATGAGTTCAGAAATTTAATTGACAACCCTCAATATTCCTCCATAAGAGATGAAATGATTGGAGTTTTGGCCAAATGGCAAAGAGAAACTGATGATCCATTTTATGATAAAGGTATTTTTGACCGGTTTGTAGCCGAAGTGGATTCAGTGAACAAGCATTTTCCTAACCACTCCTATGCTAAAGATTCCACCTTTAGGTGGAAGTACTTGCAGTATTTTAAATAATCAGACCAATAGATTGCCTAATAAAGGAAATATACAATTGTATACCATGGACAAAAATAAGATTTGTGATTATGGCCAGCAGTATAAGACTGCACTTTTGGAAAATGTCATCCCTTTTTGGGAACGAAACTCCCCCGATTGGGAAAACGGGGGCTATTTTACCTGTTTGGACAGAAATGGGAAGGTATTTGATACCGATAAGTTCGTATGGCTCCAAGGAAGACAAGCCTGGATGTTTAGCTTACTTTATCAAGAAGTTGATAAAAGAGAGGAATGGTTAGCCATGTCTAGACTTGGTATCGACTTTCTAACAAAACATGGGTGTGACGGTAACGGTGACTATTACTTTTCCCTGACACAAAAGGGAAGTCCTTTGGTACAGCCTTATAATATCTTCTCAGATTGTTTCGTGGCAATGGCTTTTGCCAAATATGGACAGATTTCAGGAAATGAGAACTTAGGTAGGCAAGCCGTGAGTATTTTCCAACGGATTTTGGATCGTCAGGAAAACCCTAAAGGAAGATACAACAAAGCCTATCCCGGAACCCGGTCCTTGAAGAACTTTGCTTTGCCCATGATCCTTAGCAATCTCTGCTTGGAAATGGAGCCCTTGCTGGACAATGATTTGGTAGAAGGACTTCTGGACACATGTGTGCAAGAGGTCATGGTGAATTTTCTCGATCAGGACACTTTGTTGATGTTCGAAAACAGGACAATGAACAATGGATATTCCGACAGTTTTGAAGGCCGTTTGCTCAATCCGGGGCACGCTATAGAAGCTATGTGGTTTATGATGGACATTGCAAAAAGACGGGGAGACCAATCCCTTGCCAACAAAGCTGTAACGGTAATGTTAAGGCAGCTGGAAAATGGCTGGGACAAAGAGTACGGAGGGATATTTTATTTCTTGGATCATAAAGGTCATCCCCCTCAGCAACTGGAATGGGACCAAAAGCTGTGGTGGGTACATTTGGAAACACTGGTGGCATTGGCAAAAGGATATCGGATGACCGGAGATAGACGTTGTTGGGAATGGTTTGAGACGGTACATCAATATGCTTGGGGAAATTTTTATGATGAGAAAGAAGGGGAGTGGTTTGGGTATTTGAACAGAAGGGGAGATGTACTACTCGACCTCAAAGGAGGGAAATGGAAAGGCTGTTTTCACGTGCCGAGAGCACTTTACCAGATTTGGAAGACCTTGGAAACGCGATAGATAAGTAGGGCATTTAGTTATTTCAAAGGAGCTTGCCGAGAGGTTCTGAGAAGATTATTGATCAAAGCAAATAAACAATTAAAAAATACATATTGAATTAATCCAATTGGAAATCGATCAAGGAATAAAAGTTTACAACTGCCCTACTAACCTGGGGACCACAGAACCGCGCAACTATCATTTACCTTATGGGACAGAATAAGCGGTGACACTGGAGTAGGCAATCCGCAAAAGCCTCTTCCAGCAAAGTTGAACGTTTTTTGGATGTTTTGACCGATAGAACTATGGAGTTTCTGACTGAATTGGATAAGGTAAACCCTATGGATATTTATCAATAAGAACAAGTGGAAAGAATGAATACCTTGGAGAATCGATCAGCAAGGGCAACAATCCTTTCGATGCTATTGTTTTTGGTTTTGATCAATGTAAATGGTCAAACTAAAATTAAGGTGGCTTGTATAGGCAATTCAGTTACTTATGGTCTGGGGATTCCGACAAGGAGTGTTTTTTCTTACCCCGCCAAGCTCCAAGCGCTATTGGGAGAGGGATATGAAGTTAAAAATTATGGTCACAGTGGCGCCACGCTGCTGCGTAATGGGCACCGCCCTTATTATTTGACCGAAGAATTTGACAGTGCATTGAAGTATAAACCGGATATAGCGGTCATCAATTTGGGATTAAACGATACAGACCCGAGGAATTGGCCTGATTATGGGCTTGCTTTCGAAGCTGATTATGCTTGGCTAATAGCACAATTCAGGAAGATAAATCCAAATATTGAAATCTATGTAACACTGCTAAGCCCCATTTTTAGTGGCCATCCGCGCTTCAAGTCAGGGACTTACCTTTGGCATCAGGCAATCAATAACAAAATGGTAAAAGTGGCCCGTGAAAATGAGGCACAATTGGTAGACCTATTTACCCCTCTAGTAAAACGTCCAGACTTATTTCCTGACAATATCCATCCCGTAAAAGAAGGTGCGGCGTTAATGGCGAAAACCGTTTATTCCTACCTCATGAAAGATTTTGGAGGATTGCATATGCCGGAATTATTTAGTGATGGTATGGTCCTTCAGCGAGGAGATAGCATTCCTGTTTTTGGAAAGGGGAATCCAGATCAGGTGGTGACGGTAGATTTTCAAGGCAAAAGAAGACATGCCACAGTGGATCGACATGGTAAATGGATGCTATACCTTACGGGAGTCAAAATGGGAGGACCATTTGTAATGGAAATCAACCATTCCAAACAGTGCATTACCTTGAAAGATGTATTGGTAGGGGATGTATGGTTGTGTATGGGGCAATCTAATATGGATTTCCCCCTCCAAGCTTCCCAGTCATGGAGAGAGGAAGAAAGACAGCTTAAAAATAAAAACATTAGACTTTTTAAATTCCATCCAATAATGGCAACTGATAACAGCCCATGGGATAGTCTAACCCTTGGAAAGGTCAATGGGCTCGGCTATTTTAAGGGGAACTGGAATGTTGAAAGAAGAGGCTTTTCTGCGGTCGCCTATCATTTTGGAGTATCTCTCCAAGGCCGGCTTAACGTGCCTATAGGCCTTGTGCAATTGAGTTTGGGAGGAGCCCCAATCGAAGCCTTTGTGAATAAGGAGGCACTTTGGGAAGATCCACTGTTGGTTAATCTGTTGAAGAACTGGGTAAATTCGGATTATATTATGCCATGGGTAAGGGAAAGGGCAACGTTAAATATGAGCAATAAATTTTCCGAACGACAACGACATCCTTATCAACCTTCATATATATATGACGCGGCATTAAGCAATATCATTCCTTTTAGTATCAAGGGGATGCTGTGGTACCAAGGGGAAAGTAACACCCATAATCCTGATTTGTACAAAAAAATATTTTTTCAGATGGTCAGGGATTTCAGGCACAAGTGGCATAATCCTTCCCTTCCAATTTTATACGTCCAGCTTCCGGGGATGGCACGACCCTCTTGGCCCAGCTTCAGGAAAATGCAAGAGGAAATAGCCCAAGAGCTTTCGTTTTCAGAAATGGTGGTGACTGTGGATTTGGGAGATTCCCTCAATGTGCATCCTACAAAAAAGAAGAAAGTAGGTGAACGTTTGGCCATGAAAGCACTATCCAAAACCTATGGTACGGAAATATTGGCAGATTCCCCCAAAATGAGTTCAGTGGAATGCAGACCAGATGCGATTATAGTGAGTTTTGAGCATGGAGATGGTTTATGCACTCTTAATGGGGAAGAAATAGTGGGGTTTGAATTGGTCAATGGGAAGGGGCAATCGGTTTCAGTCCATGGAAATATAATTGGTGATCAAGTAAGGTTACCTATACCTAAGGACTTTCAGGTGAAAGAAATAAGGTATGCTTACGAACCCTTTACTAGGGCGAATTTGTCCAATAAGTCAGGAATGCCAATGGGTACTTCGTCAATACAAGTACCATCAAAAAGAAATGAGAAACTATAATAACCCAATCATTTTCAAACCTCTCTTAATTACATTTTTAATGCACCTTTTTATAGGAATTCACTTGCAGGTGTTAGGGCAAAAAGATGACATATCCACAAGGTTCGTCACCAAAAAGGGGGGCGAGAACTAAAGGAAGCTCCCGTGAAATTAATACCTTATCCTGACTCGATTGTATGGGAAGATTGTGGAAGAGTCATCGTTGATGGTCTGAAATTGTATGGAGAAGCAATAAACATTGAGTCTATACAGAACGAGTACCAAGATATTATCAGAGAAAAAGGCTTCTGCTCATCTAAATAGCACGGCTTGCCTATTAAAGTGGAGGAAATACCAGGAATGAAAAAGGAAGTCTATAATCTTAGAGGGATACTATTCCTTCGCAGATGAAGGAGGGCTTTAAGGCCCTTTTTTTATTTTATCATCAAAATACGAATCTATTTGAGAGTTCGATAATGTCTATTTACTTTTCGTATAATGGAAAAATATGGGGCTTAAAATAAAATTGAGAGCAATTAAAAGACAGAATAATTTTTAATAAGGTTAACTAATTGATTTATAGTTATTTGTAAGTATGGGTTCGAATCCCTCCACTCCGACAAAATGGGGTGCAATTCCCACCAAAACCCTTCAAATTGTATGTGGTTTTTTTGTGTTATAAAAAACCACATACAATTTCAAAGAAAATGGGACCTATTCGGTGACCCAATTTAATTTTCTATTTTGGGTCCTGTTTTAGGTTTTAAGTTGTTGATTTATAGGTTGTTCCTGATATTGATTTTGGGGTGTTTTTAGGCCGAAATGACCTAGAAAAAATGGGTTTTGAGACCCTTTTTTAAAGGTTCCAAGTTAACTTAAAATTGTATGAAAAACGTTAAAACACTTGGTATTCAGTTTGTTATTAAGTCTTCCAAAGTTAATAAAAGAGGGCTTTCCCCTCTTGTGGCAAGGGTTACGGTTAATGGAAAGAGAATTGAGATTTCTGCAAACAAAGTAATTTCCCGACCAGAATGGGATTTTGGAAAAGGAAGGGTTAAAGGCATTAATCCAGAGTCCAGGTTCGCAAATCGCTATCAGGATTACATGCGTTCGAGAATTCTGGAATGCTATCAAGAGCTGTTTATTGAAAAAAGAATTTTACCCCTGAAGCAATAAAAAACAGGTTTTTGGGAATTGAGGAAGAGGAGCATACACTGATGGAACTTGTTGATTTTCACAATAAAAATAACATAGGCATTCTAGCTGAAGGTACCCTGAAAAACTACAAAACTACGGAAAGGCACCTTCTGGAATTTCTTCATGCAATAACATCAATTTTTTCAAATAAATGCGAATCAGGTAGTGCATACCACATCAGCTTCTTATGGCATTTGGCAAGAATTCAATGCTAATAGCTCATTGGTTGATCAACTGTTTTTCGGGCCGGATAATTGGAAATTTATGGTTCTATTTATCTTTAATTGAGATTGACTAAAAAGAATAAATATTCATAATTACAAATTGCAAATAGATAGGGGGGATTAAAATGATTATTTTCCAATAACTATTTTATGAAACTAATGTAAATAGGTATAAGGTTTTGTATTAATTTTTAAAATAACAAAAATGTCTGGGTGCTTTTAGACTTATTTGTGCACTTATATATGACAGGATAATTGTTATGTCATAATGATTATATGAAAAAACCCAAAATATACAATAACCTAAAACACCACGAAGGTCTCTCCTTGATGGAACTCCATCACCGCCAGATAATGGTGGTGTATTGTAGTCAATCTGATGCGGAGATATGGAAATCCTTTAAACAGGGGGAAGAAGCCGCATTCAACTATATTTACAGAAAATATATCCCCGCTTTATTCAATTATGGATACCAATTGTGTAAAGATAAAAGTCTCGTAAAAGATTGCATCCAGACTATTTTCATGGATTTGCGCATAAAGAGGGAGAAGCTCCCTGAAGTTAGTAATATAAAAGGCTATTTATTTAAAATTATGTATCGGGATCTTATGCGCAGCATCAAGAAAAGCCATGCATATGAATATGAATCTTTAGACAATAGCGATAGCTTTTTTCCTATAGTAATTAGTCATGAAACGAGAATGATTAATGAAGAACATGCCAATCTGAGAAAAAAGGAGCTTGAAGAGGCTATGGCAAAACTACCTTCAAGACAGCGTAAAGCATTACTTCTACTTTACCGTGAAGAACTTTCTTATAAAGAAATTGCTAACATAATGGATTTTAAGGATGTAAAATCAGCAAGAAAGTTAGTTTACCGTGCTTTAAGCAGTTTAAGGTCTCTTTTTAAAATTTAAGAATTAAGAAAAGAAGCTAAAAGTACCTTAATGATCTCGACCCTAATAATTATGAAATACACAGATTACGATACAGAAGACTTTTTAAAAGATGAATTCTTTATTCGATGGATTTTATCCCCTGACGAACAAACGGATCACTTTTGGAAAAAATGGTGTGAAAATCACCCAGAAAAAAAACAACAAATACTTATGGCCAGAGATTTTATCCGCTCGGTAAATTATGGAGAGGAGGAAATTATTTCTGATCAACTTTACACAGATATCTATGAAGCTGTGGTAGCAAAAGACATTTCTGACCCCACAGAAACGAAAACGATAAACTGGTCATGGTTAAAAAATATAGCAGCAGTAACATTAGTCGTTAGCTGTTTTTATTTGGGATATAGTGTAATCAAACAGCCCAATGAGGAAAATAGGATAAATGAAGAGTTAGTGATCCGGGAAAATCCATCCGGAATTAAATCAGTACTTACATTATCCGATGGAACTGTAGTTCATCTAAATTCTGAAAGTTCTTTGCAATTCCCAGAGCACTTCAATGATTCCGTTCGTTCTGTGAAATTGACAGGAGAAGCTTTTTTTGAGGTAGCAGAAGACAAAGCCAAGCCTTTTGTTATCAGCGCCGGAGGAAATAACATTACAGTTTTAGGAACTACTTTTAATATAAAGCAAAGCGAAAATTTTACTATTGCCCTAGTCACCGGGAAAGTAAAAGTGGAAGATCCAACCGGAAATAAAATCCTGATGAAGCCAAAAGAAATGCTAATTATGGAAGAAGGGGGGAAGATTGTGAAAAAAGAATTCGATCCATTAGAAGTGATAGGTTGGAAGGACAAATATCTTGTTTTTAAGCATAATAATTTCGAAGAAATCAAAGAGAAAATAGAAAGTTGGTACGGGGTGAAAATTCAAGGGGGAGGGCAATTTGACCATAAATGGTCCTACACAGGTGTTTATTATAATGAGCCATTGGAGAAGGTTTTGGAAGGAATAAGCATCACTTCCAAGTTCGACTACATCATAGAAGGAAAGAAAGTAATTATCAATAACCCAAAATAAAAAAAACATGAAGCAAAGTTTTTACAATAGTAGCTGAAATGAGAAGGCAGCGCACAAATCATGCACTGCCTTCCAGCCTTTGTCCGATTTGGCGATCCTTACAAAGGCTAATTTCAAGCAATGTGTTTACTTAAAACTGATTAAAAGTATGGAAAAATCAATACTCAGGCAAATCATTATGCTATCCAAATATTTCGTATATGGCTTTATTATACAGCTGTTTTTTAACACTGTACTGCTGGCCAATACAAGCAATGCACAACGAAGCATTGATCACATTAAAGTTTCTATCAAAGTAGAACAGACTGCGTTGGAAACGGTTTTTAAAGAACTAGAAGAGAAAAGTAAGCTGCGCTTTACTTATAATGAAGATTACCTTAAGGTTAAAAAGATTAAGGTAGACCTTAATTTAGCTGAAACAAGTCTATCGAAGATTCTTGGAGAAATTTCCAGTCAAACACAACTCAAGTTTGTTAGGATTAATGATAATATCCATGTAACTGGTAGAAATTCAGGAGAGGAACGTATAGAAGAAATTTTGGATGATTTGCTAAAAGAGATCACAGGAACTGTGCTTTCAGGGGAGGATGGGTTGCCCCTTCCAGGTGTTACTGTTAAGGTCAAAAACAAAGAAATTGGTACGGTAACTGATTTAGATGGCAAATATACTATTGATGCTGCGGTAGGCGATGTCTTAGTCTTTAGTTTTGTGGGCTTTCAGGTACAAGAGCATGAAATCCAAAATCAATCCATCATTAGCATTACTTTGGAACAGGACATGGAAAGCCTGCAAGAGGTGGTCGTAGTAGGTTATGGCACCAGTAAGAAAGAGGATCTCATCAGTGCTGTAGGTTCCATAAAGGGAGATGAGTTGATAGAGAGGCCTGCCCGAAATATGTCCACTAATCTTCAAGGAATGATACCAGGATTGACCGTTATGGATCTAGGAGGTGAGCCGGGTACACAAAATGCCAGTATAAGAATTAGAGGTTATACTTCAACTGGTAATAATGATCCTTTAGTGATTGTAGATGGCATTGAACAAAGATTAAACGAGATCAACCCTTATGATATACAAAGTGTTTCTGTACTAAAAGACGCTGCTTCTACAGCTATTTATGGTTCACGGGCTGCAAATGGTGTTATTTTGATAACTACAAAAAGGGGAGAGAAAGGCAAAATCCAAGTTTCTTATAGTGGGACGATGGAGCTTCAGAACCTAACCAATAAACCTGAGCACATGGATACGGAGTCCTACATGAGATTGGATAATCTTGCCCGTGTCAACCAGGGAACAGCTCCAGCTTGGTCGGATGAGGATATTTCCACCACAGTAGCAGGTACTGATCCTTTAAACTTTCCCCTACCAAATATATGGTTTGATGTCGCCTTAAATGATAATGCTCCACTTCAAAACCACTCTTTGTCTGTTTCGGGAGGCAATGAAATGGTCAAGACATTGGCAAGCTTTAATTTTCAAGACCAAAAGTCTGTTTTTAAAAATAGGGAATTCAAAAGATATCAGTTTAGAATCAATAATGACATTACTTTCTCTGAATCCTTTGGGGTCAAAGCAGATCTAAGGGTGATGCATAGTAAACGGGATCGATCAAATACGGATAATATTTATGCACAGATGACTCATGGAAGTCAATTTGCTGTCCCTTATTATCCTGACGGGAGATACGGACTAAGTGCCCAAAGACACAGCCCTCTGTTTTGGGGAGACCCTGATGTCTCGGGTATGCTGAATGAAAAAATCAATTATTTGGTAGGCAACCTAATGGCCAATTACAGGATCCTTCCAAACTTGAATTTCACTTCTCAATTTGGAATAGAATATACCCAGCAGGAAACTTCCACCAATACTCCAACTTATGAAATAAGGGATTATTTTACAGAGAATGTGTTAAGGAATAATTTGGTCAATAGCCTTTCTGAAAACAACCAGAATACGACTCAGATAACTTGGAACAATACCTTGGATTATAACCTTGAAATAGGAGATAACAAGATCAATGCGCTTTTAGGGTACTCTCAAATAGCCAATGATTATAATTCATTATATGCTAGTGGAAGGAATTTTTACAACAATGAAATCCGTGGTTTGGATCAAAGCGATCCTGAAAACAGGACTATTTCAAGTAATATTACAGAATGGGGATTGATGTCCTTTTTTGGTAGGGTTGGATATTCATATAAGAGCAAGTATTTGGTAGAACTAAATGGGAGGTATGATGGATCTTCCCGGTTTTCCAAGGAAAACAGATTCGCATTTTTCCCATCGATTTCAGCCGGATGGATCATTTCCGATGAACCGTTTTGGGATAACTTAGAAGGGACCGTTAATTTCTTTAAACTTAGAGGTTCATTTGGTGAGGCAGGAAATCAAAACATAGGGCTTTATACTTATTATGAAAATTTGGTTCTTTCCAATGCTTATGTGTTTAATGATCAGATAGCGACAGGTGTGACCCAAACTGATCTGGCAAGTGATGATTTGACTTGGGAAACGGTTAGACAAGCAAATGTCGGAGTGGATATTTCTTTGTTAGACAATAGGCTGGAACTGAGTTTCGATTGGTATAAGAAGACTACAGAGGATATTTTGTTGAATTTACCTATTCCAGGTACGGTAGGTTTGTCCCCTCAGGCAACTAATGCCGGATCGGTGGAAAATAAAGGTTGGGAATTCCAAGTAGGTTATAAAAACTACGACAATGCCTTAAAATACTCCATTAATTTCAATATGGCTGATGTCAAAAATAAAGTATTGGATTTGGAAGGAACTGGTCCATATACCATTGGGAATACTAGAATTGATGAAGGCTATGAGATGAATTATTTGTTTGGATATGAAACAGATGGTTTGTTGACCCAACAGGATTTTGAGTCTGGCTACCCCACTATTTCTTCTCTTTCCCAACCAGGTGATATCAAATATATTGATCAGCTCACAGTAGATACAAATGGAGATGGAATACCGGATCAAGCAGATGGGCTAATTAATGCATCAGACTATAAGATGATAGGCTCTACTATTCCAAGATATACTTATGGTACCAATATCAATTTGAACTGGAAGAATTTTGACTTCAACCTGCAGTTGCAAGGAGTATTAGATCAGGATTTTAAAATGGAAGGGGCTTTTATTGAGAATGTTAGTTGGTTTGGGTTTGCTCTGGAGCAAGGTACAGATTATTGGACTGAGGATAATCCAGATGCTCGGTTCCCTAGACCCGAAAAGCAGAATTCCCGCAACATAGGATCCAGTGATTGGTGGGTCATCAATGGGGCTTATTTAAGGGTGAAAAACCTTCAATTGGGCTATAATATTCCATTGGAGATAATCGATAAAATCGGCATTGGAAAAATGAGGGTTTATGTAGGAGGAACGAATTTACTTACTTTTTCAAAACTCAATGATTGGGGAGTGGATGCAGAAGCACCTGCCGGAAGAGCATTGTATCATCCTCCTTTGAAAACTTATGTTTTTGGATTGAACATGAATTTTTAAAGGTAGAACTAAACAGAAGAAACAATGAAAAACATACTTTATAAAACAGTAATAATGATGTCATTCTCCCTGCTGATGGGGTGTGAGGATATACTGAATACGGAACCTGTGAATAACCTGAATAGAAGTACATTCTGGCTTTCCCAGAAAGATGCTGAGTATTCGCTTAATGGTATATATGGATATTTACCGGATTATACTGAAATATACCTTGACAAGGTAACAGACATAGCGTTTGAAAATCTAGGGCTTTCACATTTCTCCACAATTGAAAAAAGTGAGCATAATTCAGAAACAGCATATTTCAATACTCAATGGGATGCGAGTTACAGGTGTATACGAGCGGTCAATTTCTTTCTGGAAAACAGCGACAATATCCTGGAGAATGATCCTACTTATTCTGAAGAATTAAACGCCCGATTTAGGGCGGAAGCTAGGTTTATAAGGAGTTTTCAGTATTTAAGATTGGCCATGTTTTTTGGTGATGTTCCTTTGGTGATTAATACCTTGGATGTGAACCAAGCCGTTGAACTTACCAGAACCCCGGTGGATCAAATATGGGATTTTATATCATCTGAGTTAACAGAAGTCGCGAATATACTGCCTTCGGGCTACTCGGACCCTAATGACAAAGGACGCGTAACCAAGGGGGCAGCTTTAGCCTTAAAGGCCAGGGCCATGCTTTGTGCAGAAAGATATACTGAAGCAGCCACAGCAGCTAGGCAAGTGATGGATCTTAACGTTTATTCTTTATATCCAGACTATGCAGAATTGTTCAGTTATGAAGGCCAAGGTAATAGCGAGGTGATTTTTGACCATCAGTATTCCAAGGATATATTCAGTTATCCATTTTATCAGCAGAATGGTCCACTGGGAATTAATGCTCAAGGTAATATGGCAGTGACTAGAAATTTGGTGGATGCCTACCCAACAGTAAATGGTCTCCCCATAACTATGGATAATACGTATAATGAATTTGATCCATATAGAAATAGAGATCCAAGATTAGCTGCTACTGTTTACCTGCCAGCTTTCTCTGACGATATTCCAGGGGACATGTTAGATGATGGATCCGAAGATTTTGACCCGAGACCAGGATCTGGGACCACTGATGAAATCAATGTGGATTACCAAAGAACCAAAACAGGATTTGGGGTTAGGAAGTACCTTCAAGAGGAAGATTACACAGACCGCACCAACTGTGGAACTAATTTTATATTAATTCGATATGCAGATGTTTTGCTAATATATGCTGAAGCAATGCTAGAAGCCAATCAAATAGATGAAAGTGTTTATGAAGCTTTGGACGAAGTGAGGGGTAGAGTAGGGTTTCCTCCATTAGCCAGAGGTCAATCAGTAGAGGGGTTGCGCCAGATTATTAGGAATGAGAGAATGGTGGAATTTGGATTGGAAGGTTTGCGCCTTTTCGATATCAGGAGATGGAGGATAGCTGAAGATGTCATGACAGGGACAATTCCTGGCTTTAGATATATAGCGCCAGGAGAGTCCAACATTACAGAATATGATTATCCTGGAGTAGTCCGTGTTTTTGATCCTGTTAGAGATTATTTATGGCCAATACCGTTTTCAGAAATCACCTTGAACCCTAACCTGTCCCAAAACGACGGTTATTGAGGTTCTCCTTAACTATTTCACCTCAATATAGATGAGCACCTCCAGAAATAATTATATATGGACTCTTTGGGGGTGCTCATTATTTTAATATCGCAACTTTATACATCCATCAGTTTAAACTATTCAATCTTTCGAAGTAAATGAAAAATGTTGTTTTTAAAGGTTTGTCAAGACTATTATTAATGGTCTTAGTATTAGTAATGGTAAGTTGTACAAGTGCAAAAAATAAGGAAGGTTTGAATATAGAAAAGCCTAACATTATCTTAATTTATGCAGATGACTTTGGAAGAGGTTTACTTTCATCTGAGGGACAGGAAATTATTCGTACACCAAATATTGATAGACTTGCTGAAGAGGGCATAAGGTTTGAGAATGCTTATGGTAGTATGTTATGCGCTCCTGCCAGAGCAAGTCTGATTACAGGATATCATGATGCACATGGAGATCGATGGACTATTTCAGCAGGAGGGATTTATAAGAAAATCTCTACAGGTGAAATGGAACAGGAAGAAATTGAAGCAGGGCTTGATGCCCAGCGGGGAGATATTCCTGAAAGCGAGATGTTCTTAGGAGAAGTATTGAAAGAAGCCGGTTATGTAACGGGTGAAATAGGAAAACTGGAATGGGGATTTTCAACCACCAGTAAAGAAATAAAAAGGCATGGTTGGGATTACCATTATGGTTATTATGATCATGTGAGGTGTCATGGATTTTATCCTCCGTTTTTATTTGAGAATGGTCATTTAACTCACATCGATGGAAATACCAGAGCTGATTGTGGTAAAACAATTGAAAGAGAAACTGAGGAGGCTTTTAAAGAACGGTGGGATATGGAAGGTAAAGTCCAGTATTCTCAGAATTTGTTTCTCGAGAAAATCTTATCCTTTATAAGAGAAAATAAAGACAAACCTTTCTTTTTATATCATCCCACTCAGTTGCCTCACGGACCTGTGGCCATACCGGAAGTAGCCGATGAATACGCAAATGATGAGCGACTCACACAGATTGAGAAAGAATATGCCTCAATGGTAAAAATGTTAGATGATCATGTAGGGATCATCTTAAATGAGTTGAAAGAACTACACATTGATAAAAATACCTTGGTGATCTTTACCTCGGATAATGGTCATGAGATATATTATTCACAAGAAGGCCGAATATTAAAGCCTGTGCGCAATATGGCAACCAATGAGTTTTTTGATAATATTGATACTAAATATTATAGCGAATTGGCAGGTGATGTGTTTGATGGAAATGATGGTATGGCCGGGATAAAAAGAAGTAACTGGGAAGGTGGAGTACGCGTGCCGCTGATTGCACGTTGGCCTGGAAAGATTAATGAAGGAACTGTTTCAAATTCTTTAGTGACTAATTATGATTTCTTGAATACCATGGCAGACTTGGTCGGTGTAAATATTCGTAATAAAAAAGATGGACGTTCCTATTTACCCCAATTGTTGGGAGATACGAGTGATGGACATGAATATGTGGTGTACTCTTCTTTTATGGGGCCCGCTTTGGTTACCAATGATGGATGGAAGATCAGGTATTATGCTCCTAAAGGAATATTTCAACTCTATTTTTTACCTGATGATTACAGAGAAGAGCATAATTTAATAAAGGAAAACCCAAAGAAAGCAAAAGAGTTGACGGACCTCATGATTTCAGAGTGTGAGGGAGACCTGGCAAATGGTTGGTTTAAAAATGGAGAAAATGTTTTACCCCCAATTAAAAATAAATAGAGTAAACTTTTAATAATAAATGAGAATTGGTGGCTCAGGAAGGAGAGGTTTTAATGTAATTTGGTTATCCGCTATGATGCCAGTAACCATACATCCTTTGTTCAAGTGGTCGGAAGCCTATCTAACTGCCAGGTAGAACTGAAGTCTGAAGCAGTTGATACTTTAATCAAAAGGGTATTTTCAACTCGCTTTTAATCTTTACTGGTAGAATTGCGGATATACATAAAAATTAAAAATTATAACCACATTCTTGGCAGGTTTTGGACTTCGAGGCTCTATAGATTGGTTTATTTGGACTTAATGTTTTAGTTTTTCTTGAATTTAGCTTTGCGGTTCAGCAAAGAGCAAAGGTGTTGTTTTCAACAAGTAGTCGAAATCGTTCTAAGCTATCGTCCCAATTCAAAGTTTTCAGAAAAACCACAAATCTTCTCTTCCTTGACAGCCAATAGGATTTTAAGAGTTAACTGGGAGGAGTCGAAAATAAAGTTCATTGAAGAGTTCAAAGTTGTTCTGCTCAATGGGGCAAACCGGGTTTTAGGAATTTTTAATGCCTCATCCGGAGGGATCAGTGGGAAGGAGGTAGACCTGAAATAATCTTCGCAGCTGTCATGAAAGCATCAGCCATGATTCTTGCACACAACCATTCTTCTGGATGTTTGAAGCCCAGTCATCAGGGTAGGGATTTAACAGAAAAGATGATCAAATCTGGTGAGCTATCACAAAAAACCACATACAATTTCAAATAAAATGGGACCTATTCGGTGACCTTTTAATTTTTCCAGCTTTGGTAATGGTTTAGTAGATGGCGCATCGACTTTTGGCGAGAACCCAAAAATTTGTGGTGCTTTTTAAGAGTTGTTAACGAGCAATATGCTCTTCTGATATGTTTTTTTTAGAGGAATAATGTGTATGTATCTAATTGATTGTGAACAGGAAATACCTATACTCCACTCTTGAGGACTTGTAAGTAAAATAAGTATAAACACGAAGCGGATATAAGCTCTTTCTGTGTAAATTTGATAAAATGCCTCCAATCAAAAGCAAAATAAAAAAAGTAAGAAAATAGAACAAAAAATAAATAATTCTGTAACAAGTAAAACTAAAAGTTATGACAGGAAAAGCAAAAAATCCGTTCACTTGGGTAGAAATTTATGTAGAAGATATGGACAGGGCCCAAAAATTCTATGAAGCAATTTTTAATGTTAAAATGACTGCACTCGCTATGCCTGAGGGTATGGGAGAAATGCAAATGTTGAGTTTTCCTTGGGTTGAAGGCGAAAGAAACATTAGCGGAGCTTTAGTGAAAATGGAAAACATGAAACCAGGGACAGGTGGCACTTTGGTTTATTTTACCTGCGATGATTGTTCTGTAGAAGAAAGTCGAGTAGAAAGTGCGGGTGGAAAAGTATTTCAAACAAAAATGTCTATAGGAGAATATGGGTTTTGTTCAATAATTACCGATACTGAAGGAAACACAGTCGGATTACATTCAATAAAATGAACCGAACCTTTATGTTCTTCAGGTACGTAGTAGTACTGTCAACAGCTCAAATTAAACATAATCCAGTATCTAGTAGATTATGCCACTTCCCCCAAGATTTTGGGACCTTGTAATTGGCGTTTCGGAATTAATTCATTGGATAACTTGTAGATTTTTACTTTTTCTTGGGATAGAAGTCCTGTATTGACTCGGAAATTTTCCTACTATTTATTCACGTCATCGTATAAAACAAGTCAGATTAACTGTAATAAAACAGAGATAAAGCCTGTTTATTATCTTGTGTAAAATATTTCCTCACATTTATTTTAGATGTTTGTAAAAAATAATCCATCAAAGTGAATTGGATTATTTTAATTTTTGCGGGTCTATTTGAATTTTCCTTTAACGATTTGCTTTAAATTTTCGGTAGGTAAGTTATATAAGTAGGCCCAGCATTTCATTGGCTCAGAAGATTGTAAGTCATAAGCCGTTATGATGGTTCTCTTATATGCTTGAGGAGAGGGGAATGAAGGCCCTGCCTCTTCATATTCGTCCAAAGCCTGTAATACCTTTTCTATTTCTGATATGCGAAAGATCTGACCATAAACTTTGTCAAGGCTAGTTGGGTTTAAAACAAGGCCAGGGTAATAGGAAACTTGAAATAGTTTTCCGTAGGTAAATGCTTCTGCCACAAAAGCACTTTTCTGGTGAAAGAGCTGTTGAATAGCATATCCAGTTTCCTTTAAAAGCGTTCCATAAACAAAAATTAAGTTCATATTCAATTAAACGATCAAAGTAACAAAAGTAATTATAAATGATTTTGATTTGAGTTTAAGAGATCAAGTACGAATCTTTTTCTGAGATGGAGGGGCCATTCTTCCTTGTACCTAGAAGTGGTTTTATAACTTTTTGCTTCCTATTGTCATTATTGATATTAAGTCTTCTGAAAGAATATATTTTTACAATTGATGAAAATTTGAATTATAGGTGTTCTTTTTCAATCGTTACAAAATCAGTCATATACCCTATGCATGGAATTCGTTAGGGAAGAAGGGGGGCAATATGGAGAGTCTATTGAGAATATGAAACTCTATATCGATGAAGATGTAGTAGATGAAGGCCCGATGAAAACCCAGCCAGCCAAATTTACACTTTCCGGAGATGGATTATGTGTGGGCTATGATAGTGGAGATGCCGTGAGTAGTCAATATGAATCCCCAGGAACCTTTAAAGGAGGTACCATAGGAGGTGTTGGCGTTACTGTAGAAGGTAAGGCATATGTTGATTTGGAAGCAGAAGCTAAAAGAATGATGATGACTCAGTGAAAAACTATGTAAATTACAGAGAGACTTAGATAGAAACAGGGCTGCCAAATGGCGGCCCTGTTTTTGTATAATAATTAGTTGCTTTTGAAAACTATATGCTGTGTTTCATTTGGTTTCATGGCTAAAGTGAAGACTTCTTCTTTTCCGAGCGATTCTCCATTCGCCTGACAAGCTTCATCAAATGGATTGATGATTTTTAAAGTTCCTCCTTTTTGAGACAAAACCACTGCTTTAATTTCTTTTAAGCCTGTTTTCTCAGCGCTGATTTTAAAAGCTCCTTGGGCCAAAAAACCGTCGAAAGAAACCTCATCCCAATCTGTAGGAATGGCAGGAAACAATCGGATAAAATCTTCATGGCTTTGCAGAAGCATTTCCTGTAAACCAGCAGCAAAGGCAAAGTTCCCCTCCAAAGTAAAAGGACGGTACTTAAAATTGGAATATCCCTTTCCGGATTGGTCACCGTTGACATGGAAGCTATTGGGCAGGCAAAAACTGGTGGCAAAGATCCTCAGGGTTTCGGCAGCTCCTGCACCATCCAACATTCTGGCCTGCAGGTTAGCCAACCAACTGAAAGAATAGCCTACCCATGCCGCTGAACCTGTTGTTTTAAGATTTTCAACAGTATTTTGAATGATTTCCTGCGCTTTATCTCCATCAGACCAATTGATCATGCTAAGTGGATGGATAGCCATCAAGTGTGAAAAGTGACGATGTGAAGTAGCTAGCGGTTCGCCAGGAGCTACCATCAAACCTGTTTGGTCAATAGCATAATCTGGCCATTCGGCCAGGATAGCTTTCCATTTCCTTTCATCTTCTTCATAACCCAATTCTTTGGCAAGTTCTGAAGCTTTACTGAACACAAATCGGATATTAGCCAAATCGAAATTCGTTGTGTTCTCAAACCAGGCTTTTCGACTGTTATTATGGAATTCTGGGGAGGCACTGATAGGCAGCTTCCTAAGACCTTCTCCATCCAATATCGAGACCTCGTCCAAGTAAATCGCCACCTCTTTGAACCATGGATAAGCACGTTCCTCTAAAAACTCCCTGTCCTTACTGTATCGCCAGTGCAAATAAAAATGATGGGCTAACCAAGCAGAGACAGTAGGGCCAAAGGCATATTGGATCCACCCCCCCATAGGTTCCCCTTTAAGGGTGCTAACACCTGGGACATTGAGGCCATTAGTTTCAAAATAATTGGAGGTATAGCTTTTAAAGGTGTGATAGTTTTTCCAAAGCCAATTTAAATAGCCTTCTCCGAGATCCATGTGGTTGGCAGTGTAACAAGGCCAATAGCTAAGTTGGGTGTTCAGGTCATGATGGAAATCTCCCTTCCATGGAGGAAGCTTGCCATTGTCAGCAGTCCATACAGCTTGAAGGGAAATTGGAGGTGTGTGTTCTCTTGCGGCAGCGCCAAATTTATACTGCTCCAAGTACCATTGTTTTTGAAGGATACTGTCAGGAACTTGAATGCTGGACTTATTCCAGTAACGGCTCCACCAAGCTTCATGGCTAACAATAGCTTTGTCAAACCCAATGCCTATACCATGCTGGGTGAGTTCTTGGGATGGTTGTTTGGAAGCACTTTCATTGGTACTAATAGCCCAGCAACCTTCTACACCAGTGGAAGTTTTTTGCCAGCGAATAGCAATTTGATATTCAAAATCTTCATGACCAGTTTGAGTATAGATTATCCCGTCTTCAACCTTTTCGATCTTTCCCTGAGGGTAACCGAGCCGCCTAAGGTCTTGACCAGTTACAGGGCTGGTCACCTCTGAGTTTCCCTCTAAGCTGTAGGTAGGCATCATCAGTTCAGGCACGAATTCTTCAGGGTTTGCTCCTTCAAACTTAAACCATCCCAAGGGTTGCTCCGCGTGTACAAATGTGCTGAGGCTGGCTCCCGATTCCCACACAACTATGCCCATGGCTGTTTCAATGTCCAGGGAACTGCTTTTTACTTTACCCAAGCTGGCAATGTTAAATTCAATGGCGCCACCTGGGATTTTTGAAGGGGCGGGAGCTTTATTGTAAGGGGCATCAAAGAGATCTTGGACTTTCTTATATTCATCTTTTTCCCATTTGTCCAATACCCATGAAAATTTCCATTCTTCCCCTTCCAAGTTTTCCATTTTACGTAAATCCCAAAGTCCCACATGGTCTAAGGACATGCGTAGTTTGTCGTTTTTTTGCCAGATCAAGGCACCTATTTCCCCGTTCCCCAAAGGAAGACCTTCATCCCATGTGGTAGGGATAAAATCGAATTCTAGTCCGTAAGGTGTAAGGTTGAGGTTCTTGCTATCGTCTTTGTTACTTTCAGAACATGAAATAATAAAAGCCGATAAAGTAATTAAAAGTAAAATTCTCATTTTATAATTGTTGTATAATGAAAGTAATATGTTTCATTTTATATTAATATACAACTTTTTAGTGATTAATTTGTGCTTAAGGCCTAATGTAAGGTTGGCTTTAAAAAGGAAGCAGGCAAAGTATAACAGTTTTTCCCATTATTTTTAATTATGGGATGAAAAGAGCAATTTTGGTAAAGAATTTACTTAGTGCTGATAATAAAACTTTGATCTATTTTTAAAATAATGAATTATAATTTAATGAAAGTGAATCTACAAAAAGCTTGCGCCCTTATCATGGGTGTATCAATAGGGGTGACCATGGCCAGTTGCGACACTGAACAAAAGCAGTCTGTCAAAAGCATAATTGTACATAATGAGCTTGACTTTGCCCGCCAAGAAGTAGTAGCGATTCCAATGGACGACTTAAGTGGTTTTATCGGTGAGCAAAGCCACAAAGATTTAAGGATCAAAATGGAAGGTGCAACTGATTACCAAAGGACTCAATGGATAGATTATGATCAGGACAATAAGCCTGATGAGCTGCTGTTTTTGGCTGAGGTGCCCGCTGGCGCTTCTGTCAATTATGAGCTTGGTATGGACATTGATGCTGTGGTGCCTGAAAGTGATGTGATAGCCTATTCCAGGTTTGTACCTGAGAGGACGGATGATTATACCTGGGAAAATGACAAAGTGGCCTTTAGAACTTATGGCCCTACAGGACAAAAGGAAGCTTTGGCAGGTGTGGCAGGAAGCACCTTGTCCAGTGGAATAGATTTGTGGTTGAAGAGGACCGAGCATTCCATTATCGATAAATGGTATGCAGAGCACTTGAAAAGCCCTGGGTATTACCATATCGACCACGGTGAAGGTTTTGACCCATACCATGTAGGAGCAAGTCGAGGTACCGGAGGGAGTGGCATCTGGGCTGAGGATAGTTTGTATGTTTCTGAGAATTATGTCAAATACAATACGATTGCCCAAGGGCCTTTGCGGACAGTTTTTGAACTGGAATATGCCGCATGGAGTCCTTATGAGGTGACAGAGACCAAAAGGATCACGCTTGACCTAGGTTCCAACTTTTCCAAATTTGACATTAGTATGGATTCCAAAGAACCTCTTCCAAACTATGCAGTAGGTATCACCTTGCACAATAAAAAAGGAGAATTTAAGATTGATGAGGAAACAGGTTGGATCCGTCACTGGGAGCAGATCAAAGATTCCTTTGTAGGAGAGGGGATTGTGATGGATGTGGCTGAAATTGATTCAGCTTTTGTTAGGGAGTCAGAAGTAGCTGATCAAAGTAATTTGCTGCTTTTGGCCAAACCTTCCAGTGTGGTTAGTTACTATGCAGGCTTTGCTTGGGTAAAGAGCGGTCAGGTCAATGCAGTAGAAGATTGGGACAAAATGTTGGATCAACAAGCGGCTATCATCAAAAGCCCACTCAAAGTAACGATGGAGTAATTCCCTTTGGGGCTCTTAAAAGTTAAAAAGGCAAAACCATCAACGATATGGTTTTGCCTTTTTTATTGTTCATTTACGCTACTCAAGTATCTTAGAGAAATGAGAGGCTACACCTTGCCATTTCCGGTGTTTTTAAGACCAATGCCAAAGTTTTGATCGAAGAGCAAAAAAACACTGTTTTGAAAGGTGATTTTTGATGATTATTGGTAAGTTAGGTTGGTGTTAGGCCTATTCAAGAAAGGAATGGTGCTGCTACATTCGCTCACAATAAACTCAAAAAAATGAAAATCGCTACAGAACCAATCGGAAGTATTCCAAGGCCAGTAGAACTGGTACAAGCCATCACATCATCCTCTCAAAGTCAGGACTTAGAAGCACTTTATGACAAGGCCGTCATGGACACTTTGAAAGAGTTTGAAAGGACAGGCTCACTGATCATTACCGACGGGGAACAAACCAAGTCCAGTTTTGCTACCTATCCCTTGGATGGGGCTGTAAACATTGCTCCTGAAGGAATGAGAATTGACTTTGCTGATGGGCATTTCAGACAACTCCCATTGTTGACCAAAGGCCCCTTCCGCTATAGCAAATATGCGGTGCAATACCTAAAATATGCTCAAGAGAGAACCAGTCTTCCCATAAAACAAGCCGTCATTTCCGCTTCAGCTCTTAGCTTGATCTATCCGCCAGAAGGGATTGAGGGCTATTCACAAGAAGCATTTATCGCTGATCTGGTTAATGAATGCGAAAAAGATATCAGGCAATGTCTCGAACAAGGGGCAGCTAAGGTCCAGATGGATTTCACAGAAGGGAGGTTGTCTCTGAAATTGGATCCTTCCGGAGGTGTCTTGCAGCAATTTATAAACCTGAACAATCAGGTATTCAACCGATTTTCAGATGCTTACAGGGAACGGCTTGGTGTGCATGTATGCCCTGGTGGAGACCATGATTCCACCCATAGTGCAGATGTGGATTATACCGCTTTTCTTCCGGCACTTTTTGATTTGAATGTGGGTAACTTTTATTTGCAGTTAGCAAGTGAATCCGATAAGAAAAAAGTTTTGAAAACAGTGAAAGAATACCTGAAGCCTTATCAAAAGGTATTTATAGGGGTTACCGATGTGAACAGCCCCAAAGTTGAAACCAAAGAGGAAGTGATGGAGCGTATCTTGGAAGCTGCAGAGTTTATCCCGGTTGGCCAATTGGGCACAACGGATGACTGCGGTTTTTCCCCTTTCTGTGATGATGTATCCACCACACGGGAAATCGCCTTTGCCAAGATCAAGGCAAGAGTAGAAGGTACCAAGCTGGCCGAGGAAAAATTGTCCCAGGTCCATTAATAAGCACTGAAAGCGGGCAAATAGTTGAATCTTTTTGCCTACAGGAAGCTTCCTTAGGTGACAGGACGAAATAACTTTCGTTTATTTAAACTGATTTTTCAGTAAATACCATAATTATGGTATTTGTAATGCTGGATGAATTCTTTAGTTTTAATAACAGTGTAAGGTTTTTGAAAGCGTTTTTTTGTATGATTTATGCATGGGTTGGTTTGAAAAGCGTCAGTAAATAACCCGAGCTTTATTTGTTTTTTTAGGAAAAACCAATGAGTAGCCCAAATTGCCTTTTTGGTGATAAAAGTGAGAAAATCAATTGGAATTAATTTATATATCACTAATCAAGATGAGATATATAATTAAAAGACGATTTAGAACCGATACTCTCAAATGATTTGGCCAATAAATATTGATTGGAAATTAAGAGCGAACAATATATAGTTTTGAAGCAGGATTCATAGTCCCAAATAAGCTCAAGACAGGGCAAAATATAGTTGTACATTTACGTAAATGCTGGTATCTAAATTAATTTTACTTTATGTGTGGGATTTCTGGAATCATTAATTTTCAAAATGAATTGGTAAAGGAATCGGAAATCAGGGAGATGATGGAAAAAATGAAACATCGTGGGCCTGATGATGAAGGTGTCTTTATTCACAATAGAGTCGGTATTGGATTTGTACGGCTAAGTATTTTAGACTTAAGCCCTGCAGGACATCAACCTATGTTTAGCAAAGATGAAAATCTGGTGATTGCATTCAACGGGGAAATCTTTAACTATATTGAAATTCGAGATGTATTAAAATGTAAATATCAATTTATTACAGATACTGATACGGAGGTAGTGTTAGCTTCATATCAAGAATGGGGGGAGAAATGCTTAGATAGATTAAATGGTATGTTTGCATTTGTTATTTTTGACAAAAGAAAAGATGAAATTTTTGGAGCAAGAGATAGGTTTGGAGTCAAGCCTTTCTATTATTACCTCACTGAAGAAAAACTAGTTTTTGCGTCAGAGATTAAATCTTTGATGCCACATTTAAAGAAAAAAGAAGCCAATGATAAGCTAATTTATGATTACTTATTATTTAATCGAAATAATCATCCAAGTGAGACCTTTTTTAGAGATATAAAAAAATTAGAACACGGATCTTATTTTAAGCTTACTAAAAATGATTTAATCATTGAAAAATGGTATGTGTTAAAAAATAGATTGAAATCAAATCAAAGTTTGTCACCAGAAGATTATCGCAAACTTTTAAAAGATTCCTTAAAATTGAGATTAAGGGCTGACGTTAAAATTGGAGTAACTTTAAGTGGTGGGATTGATTCTTCTGCGGTAACTTCTTGTTTAATAGAAGATTGTGGTGTTGATGACTTAAACACATTTTCTGTTGTATTCGATAAAAATGATCCAAATGACGAAAGTGATTATATTGATGAATATAATGGTATTGTCAAATATATGCACTCGGTCTCGCCAACAGCAGATGATTTTTTTAACGAGTTTGAAAACTTTATTTGGATCCAGAGTGAGCCAATGCCAAATACAGGTACTTATATTCAATTTAAAGTTATGGAATTGGCCTCAAAACATGTAAAAGTAACTTTAGATGGTCAAGGGGCAGATGAACAACTTGCTGGGTATCACTATTTTTTTGGAAGTTATTATCTTGAACTGCTTAAACAATTTAAGATAAGACTTTTTTTCGCTGAGATCATAGCTTACATAAAAAAACATAAAAAAATCGATGCATTGAAATATTTAAGCTATTTTCTTTTTCCCCAGAAGCTCCAAGTTAGAGCTCAAGGTCAAAAATACCGTTCAGTAAATAAAAGCTTCATTAAGAGGAACAAAAATTATTACATAAACAAAGTATTATTCAAACCAAAGAACTTAAATGACTATCTATTACAACATTTTGAATATAAGTTAGAGCACTTGTTAAGATATGAAGATTTGAATTCTATGTGCTTTTCAATTGAGTCACGTGTACCTTTTTTAGATTATCGGTTGGTCGAAGCCACGTTATCGACTCCTTCAAATCAAAAAATAAAAAATGGTGAGACAAAGCATCTGTTACGTGAATCAGTGAAAGACATATTGCCCAAAAAAATAATAAATCGAAAAGACAAAAAAGGATTTTCAAACCCAAGAGAAAAATGGTTCAGGTCTGAAAAATTTAAGTCGTATATTTTTGACTTAATCAATTCTGAATCTTTTAAGAATAGAGGTTATTTTGATAGTGCAATTGCGAATTCTCAATATAAAAAGCACCTTAAAGGAAAGGAAGATGTTTCCAAGGAAATTTGGAAATGGATAAATTTAGAAATTTGGTTTAGAAAATTTATAGATTGAATATAAATTATCTTTCCCCTTCTCGGTTAATTATGTCACTTTGCTTTGAATTCTTGGGGATTTATAATTTCCGTTTTGGAGAAAGAATAATAACATAGAGAGTTGGTATTTGTAGAAAAGAGATGTCATATGAACGACCAGGGAATTTTTAAATTTTATTCCGTGGTCGTGGATGGAAAAAGGGTAGGCTTTTCCCTTTGGATATTCCGATTCCAAATAGAGGATATGTAGGCTTTTGGCTTAGTTTTTACCAACTCTTGCGGAATTTTTTACCGACCAAACCTTGACTGAAATTAAATCGGAATGTAACAATCGAATTTTGAATAAAGGAGAAATTGCAATAATAATGGCTGACCGAATTGAGGGAATGCCTTATGCAAGAGTAACTGGAATCCAAAACTGTACATTGACTTTTTGCAAAAAAAACGCAAATCTGATAGAATATTACTTACCATTTATTGAAAGAGATGGAATTGAAAAATTTCAGGAAAAATATATGGAGTGGTTAGCAAGTGATGACAGAATTGAATGGACACTGCTATTGACTTACAAAACGAAAAAAGAACAAAAAAAAATAATATGTGAACGGAAAAAAGCAATTCGTGAAATGCAAAATAAAAATAACTTTGGGCTGAAGCGCAAGGATCCAAGAGATGATTAATAGTGCTTTTCAGTACCTTGGTCAGCGTGTAAGGTAACTTGCACATGATTCATTTTTGGTGTATTTTTACATCAAAAATAATATTATGGCAAGGCAAAGTATCTCATTCACCAAGTCAAATGATGAATGGCTAAAAGAGCAAGTAGACAATAACGAATATTCCAGTAAAAGTGAACTTGTCAATGATTTGATTAGGCAGGCCAGAAAACAACAAGTGGAAATTGACTGGATAAGGGTGAAACTGAAAAAAGCTGAAAATAGCGGCTTTACTGATGAAAGTAAAGACCAAATTTTAAAGCAATCAAAGTCTCTACTGAATGGCTAACTATAAATTGAGCAATTTGGCCAAAGAGGACTTGATTAGAATTCATCATTACGGAGTCAAGAAATTTGGGATGGCTCAAGCCGACAAATACTTTGATTCCTTTTTTGAATATTTTGACATTATTGCACAAAGACCTTTTGCTTTTGAATCTGTTGACTTTATTAAGAAAGGATATCGAAGATGCGTGTGTGGTTCAGACAGTATCTATTACAAAATCACAGATGACATTGTGGAAATAATGACAATCGTAGGAAGACAAGATTTAAAGAATATCCTTTAATTTTCTGGTTAAGAATACCAATTCTAACAATATGGATTGCTTTTGGTTTTCCCTTCTAACCCGAATTTGCAAAATGGCTTGCTAAATCAGGGCATTTTCATTGCGGCTTTGGGATGAATAGTGGTGTTGAAAACGTAAAGATTAAAAGTCCTTGATACAAAAGAGAACTAACTGAGCTAATCGGACTAGTTTTTTTAGCTGTTTTAGTCAATGGAATGGTATCATAGTTATATTTAATAATGAGTAAACGTTGATAATCTTTAACAGAAGAACATGTTCAATTTTTTGAAGTCAAATAAAAAGTATGAACCGCTCAATTGGGAACTAAGAAAGTATTTTGAAAACAATTTTTTGTGGTTATTGCAGGAGTTTCCGAAACCAAAAATAGAAGACCGTAAAATATTAACCCCTACATCGGAACACTTTCCCATAAAATGGAACAAAAGCAAGGACAATGCCTTTGACGCTCATAGGATCATTTGTGAAAACATGCAAATTGACCCGAGTAAAGTGGAACTAGATTTTTTTGATAATGGGCTCAAAGAAATTGATATGGGAACTTCGATGATTTTTGTGGAGTCTGACCCTGAAAACCCTGAAGCTGCAGGATTATTTCACCACGAAAAGGAAGATGGAAAATACAGCGTTTCACTTGATGAAGCATTATTGGCAAAACCAGACCACTTAATTGCCACAATTGCCCACGAACTTGCGCATGTCAAATTGCTGGGAGTGAAAAAACTAAATCAAAATGATGAAATGCTCACTGACTTTACGACTGTTTTTTTTGGACTTGGAATTTTTAATGCCAATTCAGCATTTCAATTTTATAATCAATCGGACCGCTGGGGATACAGTAATTTAGGCTATCTGAAAACTGACGAATGGGCTTATGCCTTGGCTTTGTTTGCTTTTATTCGACAGGAAGATGATCCAGAATGGAAACAGTATCTAAGCAAAACGATTAAAAAGGACTTTGACAAATGTCTTCGATATATGATTGATAATGAAGAAGAAGTTTTCAAATTTGATGATTAAGAGGCTTGCTAAAAGGTGCCCTTTGTGACATTAAGCATAGCTATGAAGACAGGGAATAAAGATACTGTACAACCAAACTGTTGATTAAAATAATAACTGAAAATTTATGGATACGAAATTTAATGCAGGGATTAACATAGCGATAAAGATTCCTAAAAGTAAGTATGATAAAACAGTTATTTTTTACAGGGATATTTTGAAGTTAGAGGTTGAGGAGGTACCTATTCAAAATCCAACTGTTTCGAGAACGCACGAGGTAAAATTCGGAAACAATGTGATTTGGTTGGACTGTGTGGACAACTATACCCATTCTGAAACTTGGTTACAGCTTACTGTCCCAGATGTAGCAATAGCCACGGACTATTTGAGACTAAATGGGGTGGAAACATGTGATGAGCTTGAAGAACTTCCTGAAAATATGCATTGGATTCAAGATCCGGCAGGAACAGTATTTAACCTTCAAAAGGGAATTGAAAATCAAGAATAATAACTGTTTATATATGCTGGTATAATCCGTTATGCCAGCTAGTTAAAAACTTTTAGTGTGAAAGGTCACTAATGCGAAGAGGGGAAAAAGAACAATAGATGGAGAAAGAAGAGTGGGGTTTCTAACTTGATCAGAGTGTTATTCGAGGCTTACGGTGTTGTGGAACAATGGATTTTTCAAAATGGAAATTCGAGAGTGATTAGTAAATAGTCGACCCACAATTGAAGTGAAATTGGTCAGGAATGAGTGAGGGACAGAAGGATTCCCAAGGTTTTTATAACCAGAATATTGAAAGGGATGTACCCAAGTTTTTCCAGGACTTAAGGTGTAGACAAGCCTAAATCTCTGATAAGAGAAACACGGGATAAACACGGGATAAACACGGCTTAACTAGGGGTTAAATACGGGTTAAAGAGGGAATGTTAAAAATGTTACATTCATTAATATGGATCATTTTCACACCGGCAACCTGACTCCCACTGTCTGTCCACCCACAACAGAGATTCCACAGACCTAGCAAGGGCAGTAGAAAGGATTAAACAATCATTTCAGTGAGATCTGTGCTGTTTTTGAGAGAATTGTTTTGAAGGGTTAAATGTACTGGTGAAATAGCGGATATACAGATTATATTTTAAAAGCTTTTAGGTTTAATAAAATATAATTTTTAGTGTATTTTTATGAATAAATCAGTGTTGTAGCTGTCTCGTTTTAAAGGTTTGTAATACGTCTTGCTGATAAAAGGTGAGCAGGTGTTTTTTGTAGTATCGGAATTCATAAATCATGAACCATGAAGAATTATTTACTATTATTCACCGTATTGGTATTTGTCATTAGTTGTGATAGTGGAGACCAATCTTCCTCCTATACAGCAAAGGTTTATTATGGAGGAGATATCCTGACCATGGTCGGTGAACAGCCGCAATATGTTGAAGCGGTGGTGGTAGAGGACAGTATCATTACCTTTGCCGGCGAGGCTGGTGAAGCCATGGTTCAGGCTGGGAAAGGGCACGCAATGATCGATTTGGATGGTAACACCATGTTACCGGGCTTTATAGATGGACATGCTCATTTTGCCAATTTTTCCTCACAGGCCATTGGAGCACTGCTTTTACCCTCCCCAGACGCCAATGCCAATGACATTCCTACCGTTATTTCTATTTTGAAGGATTGGAATACACTGGAAAACAGGGAATTGACCGGATGGATTTTTGGGACAGGATTTGATGATTCCGTGCTGGAGGAAAAGCGCTTTCCTACCAAACATGACTTGGATGAAGTGAGCACGGAGTTTCCCATTATGATTATTCATATTTCCGGCCACTTTGCCGTAGTCAATTCAAAAGGTTTGGATGTATTGGGAATTACCTCGGAGACTACCGATCCAGAGGGAGGATTGATTAGGAGAGAACAAGACTCCAATGAACCCAATGGCGTATTGGAGGAGCTTGCCGCAATCCCCCATATGTTAAAAGCATTGACTCCGAAAAGCGATGAGGCTTCCCTGAAATTTTTCAATGCTGGTCAGGATATGGCACTTGCCTATGGCTATACCACAGCCCAGGAAGGCCGGGCCATGCAAAACCATGAATTATTGGCCAAGATGGCAGATGCAGGAAAACTGAAGCTGGATGTAGTGAGTTATATCGATTATGCCTTTGTAGATCAGTATATGGACAGTAAGTGGAACAGTAAGGATTACCTTAACCACTACAGGATCGGAGGGATGAAAGTTACCTTGGACGGCTCTCCCCAAGGAAGGACAGCTTGGAGGACTACTCCCTATTTAGTTCCCCCGGATGGAGCAGAGGCTGATTATTCAGGCTATCCTGCTATCCCCAATGATGAAGACCTAATAGCCATTTATGAAAAGGGGTTGAAGCACAATTGGCAAACCTTGACACATTGTAACGGGGATGCGGCCATGGATCAGATGATTCGCACCCTCGGCCCATTGTTTGAAAAATATGGCAATGAGGATCGACGGTATGTATTGATTCATGGGCAATACATCCGAGGAGACCAATTGGAGGCGTTTAAAGAGTTAAATGTATTCGCATCACTGTTTCCTTTGCATACATTTTATTGGGGAGACTGGCATAAAGAGCTCATAGGTGACTCACTAGGTAATAAAATTAGCCCAACTAGGACTGCCCTGAATCTTAGGCTTCCTTTGACTATCCATACAGATGCACCAGTGACTTTGCCCAACTTGATGCGGGTGGTTTGGACGGCTTCCAGCAGGATCTCACGATCGGGAGATATTATAGGGGAAGAAGAAAGGTTAACTCCTTATGAGGCTTTGAAAGCCATTACGGATTGGAGCGCTTACCAGCATTTTGAAGAAAATAGTAAAGGTACACTAGAAGCTGGGAAGCTTGCAGATATGGTTATTTTGGACAAAAACCCCTTAAAAGTTCAAGAGGATGAGATTAAGCATATCCAAGTATTGGAAACGATAAAAGAAGGAATATCGGTTTATGTGAAGGAGTAATTGCCTCAAGAAAGCAGCCCTCATCTCCATTAGATTAACTAAAGCTGAAGATAAAAGTGAATAATTTTTTAAAACAGACAAAAAAGAAGAAATTCCCGTTTCTTTCCAGATTTCATTAACACTTTTACGGAGTGAAAATATTAGTAATCGAAGACGAGGTTTTATTACAGCAGAGTATCAAGGAATCTTTGGAAAAGGAAAGTTTCTTGGTCGAAACGGCCAGTGATTTCTATGCTGCCATGGATAAAGTGTTTGTTTATGATTACGACTGTATTTTACTGGACATCATGTTGCCCAATGGAAGTGGGCTGGATATTTTAAATGAATTAAAGGAGGCTGGGAAAAGTGAAAATGTCATCATTATTTCTGCCAAGGATTCATTAGATGATAGGGTGAAAGGCCTGGAGTTGGGAGCTGATGATTATTTGACCAAACCATTTCATTTGGCCGAACTCAATGCCCGGGTGAAGGCTGTTTTGCGCCGTAAGCACCTGCAAGGCAACAGAGCCATCAGCTTGGCCAATTTGGAGTTGGATTTTGAGGACAGGACACTTTTAGTGGATGGTAAAGCAGTGTCGCTCAATCGCAAGGAGTTTGATATCCTCAATTATTTTTTATTGAATAAGAACCGTCTGGTCAATAAAACTGCTTTGGCAGAGCATGTTTGGGGAGACAATAGTGACCAGGCTGATAACTTTGACTTTGTGTACTACCAGATCAAAAATCTGCGCAAAAAATTACAGGAATGTGGAGCGCATGTTGAAATAGAATCTGTGTATGGAGTAGGGTATAAACTGGTTCAAAAATGAAGCTGCTCAATCAATCCCTGAAGTATTTGTCATTATCGATTTTAATGATCGTGACGATTTGGTCGGTAATATTTTACCTGAACATGCTCAGCGAAATCAAAAGTAGTATCGATGAAGGGCTGGAAAATTACAAGCGACTGATCATCCTCAATGCGGCAGAGGATTCTACTATTTTGACCAAAAAATACTTTGACGAAAGTTTTTTTACCATCCAAGAAATCAGCAGAGAACAAGCCTTGTCGACCAAAGATCGGTATTTCGACACGGAGCTTTATATGCAGGATGCAGATGATCAGGCACCGGAAGTGGAGCCAGTCAGGATGCTGACCACTGCTTTTGAAATGAATGGTTCCTATTATGAGTTGAAAGTGGCCAATTCAATGGTGGAAGAAGATGACCTGATCCAAGAGTTGTTGTGGGATGTTGTTTGGCTATATGTGGTGTTGATCTTAGGAGTTGTTATCATCAATAATATAGTGTTAAGGAGTTTGTGGAAACCCTTTTATGACTTTTTACAGCAACTTAAGAATTATCGCTTGGGTAGGAGTAAGCAGTTTCCTGAAGTTCGGACACAGACACGGGAATTTGTGGACCTGCAGGAAGCTGTCAATACCTTGCTTAAACGTAGTGTTGCTACTTTTGAGCAGCAAAAGGAATTTATAGGAAATGCTTCTCATGAGCTGCAAACGCCGTTGGCGGTTGTCAGTAATAAACTGGAACTCATGCTGGAAGAGGAGAGTCTTTCCGCTTCTCAATTAGAAAATATAGCAGAGATCTTTCAGACCATTCAGCAACTGGTTCGTTTGAACAAAACACTGTTGTTGCTTTCGAAAATAGACAATAAACAGTTTTTAGAGAATGAAAGTGTTGCGATTCATGAAGTTATCAGCGTCAATATTGAAAAGTTGATTGATTTTTCAACATTTATAAATATAGCAGTTTCCTCTAGCGAAATGGAGCCTATTGCTGTTCAGATGGACTTCTCTTTGGCCAATATTGTCGTGGCCAACCTGCTTAAAAATGCTATTTTTCATAACCACGAGAAGGGAAATGTAAATATTTCTCTAAAGGCTGGGGTACTCAGCATAGCAAACACAGGCAATCCTAATCCCTTGGATGTAGAAAAAATATTTCAGCGCTTTCAGAAATTTGATTCAAACAAAGGAGCTGGTTTAGGTTTGGCCATTGTCAAGGCCATCTGCGAGCTTTATGGATTTGAAGTAAGCTATAGGTTTGAAAATGGCCTACACCTTTTTGAAGTGAATTTTAATACAAACTGAGTGAAAACCCAGTATTCCCAAGTCTTTCCAGAATCGTTCATTTGCTTTGAGGTATAAACTAAAAAACATACTTATGAAAAAGCAAATTCTATTTCTCGCAGCATGCATGGCCTATGGCTTTACTCAAGCACAGGATATTGTTTCCGGTCAGGTTCCATCCGTTATTCTGAATGCATTTACCACAACCTATCCTAAGGCATCCGATGTGGAGTGGGAGAAAGAAATGAAGTTCTACAAGGTGGAGTTTGAAACGGGTTGGAATAGGGATCACGAAATTTGGTATGATGAAACTGGAGAGATGATCAAACATCAAGAAGATATTTCTGTAGGGGAGTTACCTGAAGCAGTGAACAATATCATCAATACAGACTTTAAGGGATATGGTATTGATGATTTGGAGCGCATCACCAGCAAGGATCAGGTGGTCTATAAAATGGAACTCAATTCACTCCTACAGCAGGATTATGATTTGGTAGTAGATGCCAAAGGAAATATTCTCAGTAAAATGGTCGATTAAGGGAAGGTAAGATGAAGAGGATTCTGTTATTAAGCCTTTTTGCTCTTGTGGCGTATGAATCATGTTTCGGCCAGATTTCTCCACCTGGTCTGGGGGAGGTCAATAGTTCTGAGTGGTTTGCCATTGGCGCAAAACAACGCTTAAACCAAGATAAGTCATGGACATCCATGACTTATCTTGGAGTGGGGCGAACGAGTACACCAGATGACTTCAACCCTTTAAAGAGATCGGGTATTTATGTGATCAATGAAGAAGTCACTCATCATTTCAAAAAGCATTGGAAATATGCTTTGGCATTGAGTTATAGGTGGCAGGATATGTACCAATCTGCGGAGCCATTTGAACCGGATGAGCCCAGAGCACGCCAAGAAATAAGAAGCTATGGCAGGTTTTCTTACCTGACAACGATCAAGAAAATGGTATTTGAATTGACCTATAGACCTGAAATGAGGCTGTTCTACAATCCCGATTTTTCCAAGTATGATAAACAGGCGCAGTTTAGGTCAAGATTTCGGAGTAAAATATCCATTCCGATTGATGCCAATCAAAGAAAAAAACTGAGCTTGAGTACAGAAGTATTGTTCTCCACTACCAAGCAAGAGAGTTGGGACAACATTAGGTATAAGGAAAGCCGTTTCTGCTTTTTTTATTCAGTGACCGTGCCAGAAAGAAAGATCACTTTTGACATTGGTTATATGAATAATCTATTGGGAAAACCAATTTATAAGTACAGTCATTACCTGGCTTTTGACGTGGTGTTTAACGATCCATTTGGAAGGTAGTGATATGGTTCTTAAACCCGCTTTATGCATTAGGAATCGTTATGGCCTGTCCCGTTCACTATCGGGAAGAGCTGAAACTACAAGAAAATCAGGCTGTTTGGAGATTGAATCATCCGCCGCGGCGGATGATGATCCTGTCTACCATCAGGTAGAATTGAAAATAGTAGCGAATCGACTGATTTTGAAGTAATTACAGGTTGCAATACTTGTAGGCCGCGGCGTAGATTGGCTAATTCAAAAAGCGGGTTAAAAGGTGGGGTGGAAAGCAGGCGAATAAAAGTAAAAGGCGGAAAGTCCTTAATTGGATTTCCGCCTTTTCGATTCAATGGGCTTGAAGCCCTGCATGTATGTAGCGATAATGCTTATTTTGCTTAATTAGTTTCCTTCAGCAATTCATTTACAGCTGTTTCCAACTGTGGATCAATCCCTTGAAGGAAATCATTATAAGGTAAAGGGACCAAGATGTCTGGCTCCAACTCCTTATTTTCAGTTACTTCACCATCAGTGCCAATAGTGCCGATCATAGGAATCCCAAAAATGATACTTGGATCAATTTGGCGCTCCCACCAAACAGCAGTACCCGTACCCGCGACAGGCATTCCCACCAGTTTACCTATTCCATTTTGCTTGTAAATATAAGGGAAGATAAAGGCATCGCTATAGTTTCCTTCACTCATCAGCACAATGCTTGGCTTGGTCCATCTGGCCATAGGTTCTCCACCTTTTACTTTTTCACCTTGAGGAGAGAATTCCAAATAAGTCTTGCCACTCAAAAAGGTGTTCAAGTCATCATGCAACCAACCACCGCCATTGAATCGAGTGTCGACTACCAAGGCTTTTTTGTCCATATGCCTGCCCAAAACAGTCTCATAAACCTCTCTAAAACTACCATCATTCATTCCCCTCACGTGAACACAACCCAATTGGCCATTACTCAGGGAGTCCACCATTTCTTCCATGGTTATGGTCCAGCGTTTGTACATCAACTGACTTTCTTCGCCCATGGACGTAGGCTGTACAGTTTGCTCATAACTTTCCTTTCCTGATTTGATGTTCAAGACAATTTTCTTTCCGCTGATATTGGTCAGGTACTTGTTCCAGTTTTCATCCTTACCAATTTCCTCTCCATTGATGGCTGTAATGATATCACCTGCTTTGACTTTGCTTTGTGCCACATCCAATGGGCCAGCAGCAATCACTTCACTGATTTTTATTCCAGCTTCAGTGAAGGTTTCGTCATAAAGCAATCCCAGCGAAGCAGTCACATCTCCATCAGACTGACTTGCATAGTAGCGGCCTCCAGTGTGTGAAGCATTGAGCTCACCCAAAAATTCACTCAATAGCTCTTGGAAGTCATAATTGTTGTTGATATGCGGAAGAAATTTACCGTACTCCTCATGATACATATCCCAGTCAATTCCATGAAGTGTTGGGTCATAAAACTTCTTCTTTACCTGTCTCCAAGCATGATCAAAAATATATTCCCTCTCTCCAGCTTTGTCCAACTTCATGTCACCATCGATAGAGATGTTGGTGACTTTACCACTTTTGGCATCCACCTTTACAGGTCTTCCTCTGTTGCTCATATACAGGGTTCCGCCATCTTCACTGATTTCTATCCCACTCGGAGAACCACCCATTTTCGCAAGTATTTTTGTGCTGTGCGTACGTGGCTCAGTAACCCAAAGGTCATACCCTTTTTCAAAGGAGGACAGGTAATAAACCTTGCTGCCATCTTTATTGAGGACATAGTCACTGATGCTAGAACTGTTGATGGTCAGTTTTACCTTTCTATTCTCCAGGTTTTTAAGGTCAAGTTTTAATGTTTCTCTTTCTTCCTTGGCATCCTCTTTTTTCTTGTCCTTACTGTCATTCTCCTTTTTATCTTCTTCTTTCTTCTCTTCTTTTTCAAGGTCTTCCAATAACTTGAAATCTTCCTCGCTCATGGCATAGCGATCATAAGCTTCTTGGTCAAAGAAAACAGCGTAAATGTCATATTCTCTGCTGCCTTGGTTGGCCAATGACTTTCGACCTTCCTTACTGCTCAGATAAGTCATCATCTTGCCCTCCATGGCCCACTTGGCACGGTTTTCACCAAACCCACTGTTGATAGGATATTGTATCTCTCCTGAACCATCAGCTTTGATCAATGCGGTGTTTTGGCTGAACATGTATCCTTTTTCATCATCCACCAATAACCACTTGCTGTCAGGACTCCACCTGTATCCCCAGTCACCATCGCTGTAAGAGTGATTATGGCCTTCAGGTAAGACTGTAATGGTTTTTTTACTGTCTATATCATAAATTTTCAAGACGTTTCTTTCTTCCACAAAGGCGATTTTTTTACCGTCAGGGGAATAGGTAGCTTGGAATTCTTCCGAAGCTGTCGCAATCAAAGGTTCGGTGGTCAGGATGGTGGAGGCAAAGAAGTACTTCTCTTCAGGCCTCTTTAGCGTGGTTCTGTAAACATTCCAGCTGCCATCTTTTTCTCCGGAATAGATCAGGGATTTTCCATCAGGTGACCATTCTACCATTCGCTCTTGCTCAGGAGAGTTGGTGATGTTTTTGGTTCTTGCATCTTCAATTCCGGTTACGAAAACCTCTCCACGGTTGACGAAAGCAATCTCTTTTCCGTTGGGGCTAACGGCAAACTCAGAAACATTGTTGATATCCACTTGTTTGATGGCTTCAAAAGCAGCATCATCCATTACTTGAACGGCTAACTTTTGAGGCTTATTGCCATCAGTAAAGGTGTAGATTTCACCTTTCCAGGTAAATGCAATTTTATTATCCTTGGAAATACTTAAATGTCTAACTGGGAAATCTTTGAAAGTAGTTAATTGAATATCTGCATTGCCTGCTAAAGAGCCCTTGTAAAGATTTTGGGTGCCATCTTTTTCGTTTAGATAATAGTAACTGTCACCATTAGCTGCAAAGACGGGTTCTCTATTTTCTCCTTGGAAGCTGGAAAGCTGTTGGTAATTTTCCTCTTTTACGTCGTACAACCAAATGTCACGGCTAACAGCAGAAGTGTGGTGCTTTCTCCATGGATCTTCATAGCCTTTTCTGTCCTGAAAGACCAATTGGCTTCCATCAGCGTTAAAGTGAGCCTCTTCTGCACCGGCTGCAGTTAGCAAAATAGCTCTTCCACCTTGGGTAGGGATGGTGTAAAGGTTTTGCCAATAGCCCGTTCCAGGAAACCGGACACTTTCTGCTGGAGCGGCTCTGCCACTTCCAAACAGCACCCTTTTATTGTCTGAGGTGAAATCATAAGGGTAATCATTGGCGCTATTGAAGGTCAGACGGGTGGGGGTGCCACCCATAGAGGGCATGGTAAAGACGTCAAAATTCCCGAACCGGTTGCTGGCAAAGGCAATGGTCTTACCATCGTGGCTCCATACCGGACGCATATCATGGTAGTCGCTTGTGGTAATGGGAACAGCGGCCCCACCTTCAGCGTCAACTCTGTAAAGATTGCCCATATAACCGAAAATGATGGTTTTTCCATCGGGGGATATGGATGGATATCTCATCCATTTGGCATTTTCCTGGGCGAATAGCACTGCAGATATAAAAAGAAGTGCTATTACCGAAAAGGTTTTTTTCATTTGATCCAAAGTTTTTAATCTGGGTTGATTTAATTAAACAGATACTAATGTACAAAATAGAAGAATGTGCCAAGAAGGGTATTCCTTGAACGGTCGATACCTGAAACATCAAGCCATGAATAAAAACCTGTCTTTCTATTTTGTGCAATATTGTTGCGAATATAGACTTGCTTTTATTTAAAAACAAACCAACTCTTAACCTAGTGAGAAAGGATTTTGGAATTAGTTTAGTTCGTTCCTTATTTTAAAGCTTAAAAACTTAACCTAAGCATAAACATTTATATAATTGCTAAAGGCCTCGGTCACCTAATTTTGCTCTTTCAAAAACGAATCCCTTTAGAGGGAGACATAAAAGAAGCCTCCTTAGTTCTTCTTATTGAACAATGGTGTAAATTAAACGCAATAAATAAAGTATTTATGAAAATAAACCCCGTTATAGGATTGTTCATTTTGCTCTGGCCTTTAGTTGGCTTTGGGCAGGAGGAAACGCTTTTTAAACTTCATTCCCACAATGATTACTTGCAAGAAGTCCCTTTTTGGACAGCCTACGCTAACAATTGTGCTTCCATTGAAGTGGATGTCATATTAAAAAATGGGAGATTGATGGTAGCTCATGAAGAGGAATCTATTGAAGACGGTAAAACCCTAGAGAGTCTTTATCTTGAACCTATCAGGCAAGCCAAAAAGTTGAAGATAGGGCCCGGTTTGGACTTTCAGTTATTGGTGGACCTCAAGACGGACGCTTCGTCCACCATGCCTGTTCTAATGGATATATTGGGAAAATATGAAGATGTATTGGCCAATGGCGACCTAGGAGTACAAGTGGTTGTATCTGGGAATAGACCTCAAATAGAAGATTATAAGAATTATACTGATTTGGTGTTTTTTGACTATCAAAGTACGGATTTGTCTACTGATTTACCTTGGGAGAAGATCGCTTTAGTTAGTTTACCTTATAGGAGTTTGTCTGTTTGGAATGGGAAGGGAAGGATAGTTGAAGAAGAGCTTCAAAAGCTAAAATCGGTAATTACGAAAGTTCATGAAGCGGGAAGGCCTATTCGATTTTGGGGTGCACCTGATAGCAAATCTGCTTGGAAGGCTTTTTATGACCTGGGCATTGACTACATCAACACGGATATGCCCTTTGAGGCAAACCAATACTTAAACTCACTCAAGGGTAACGTAGTAACCAGTACATTTAAGCCCGAAATATATTATCCTGAATTTAAATCTGACGGTGTGGATATGCCTATCAGGAATATTGTTTTGATGATTGGTGACGGTAACGGCTTGGCACACATTTCCGCAGGGATGTACACAAATGGTAATAATCTTAACTTGACCCAGCTTAGGCATATTGGCTTGGTGAAAACGCAGTCTGCCGATGATTTCACTACAGATTCAGCAGCAGGGGCAACAGCATTGGCAACAGGTCAAAAGGCCAATAACCGAGCCATTGGTTTTTCCACAGATGGAAAAGCCTTACAAAATATTCCTGAAATATTAAGTGCGTATAATTTTAGCGCTGGAATTGTGACGACGGATAATGTGACAGGCGCCTCTCCTGCTGCGTTTTATGCTCATCAGAAAGACCGAAGTATGATAGAGGGTATTGCATCCGATTTGAGCAAAAGTCAATTGGACTTGTTTATAGGTGGAGGAAAAAATGACTTTCTTACTCAAGGTAGAGATTTAATATCACCGTTGGAAGAAGCAGGGTTCCATTTAGCTGGTTCATTGGAAGAATTTTCCACTATTGATAAAGGGAGAATAGGTTATTTTGGGAGTAATCAAGAATTACCAACAGTAGAAAAAGGAAGGGTTGGTTTTTTATTGAAAGCTACAGATCAGGCGCTAAGCTTTCTTACTAAGAAAGAACGTCCTTTCTTTTTAATGATTGAAGGAGCCAAGATTGACACAGGGGGACATTTTAATGATGCAAAAACGGTAGTTGAGGAAGAATTGGATTTCGATGATGCGATAGGAAAGGTATTACAGTTTGCCGATGAAAATCCTGGAACTTTGGTCCTGATTACGGCTGACCATGAAACAGGAGGTGTAACTCTACCCCAGGGTAATTTGGAAAGAAGGGAAGTGGAATTAAATTTTGATACCCATGACCATACTGGGATTTTGGTACCGTTGTTTGCCTATGGCCCCCATGCCAATGAATTCACTGGGGTATATGAAAATACGGTTGTTTTTAAAAAACTGATGAAGTTGATCAAGCAATATTATAAGCATTAAACCAATTGTTGGTGTCGCTCACACCAGGCAGTGATCAGCTCTTCTTTTTTATTGGTGTATTTGTGGAAATCAATAAAAATGGGATTCTTTTTTATGGTTCTGAGTATGATCCAGTCTTGGCCCTCTGCTTCTATGGTACTTCCTGATAAATTTTCAACAGTATTTCCCAGTCCATTGCAATAATGATCGAAGATGGTTCTTCCAATGTTTGACATAGTTAGTTGGTGTTAATGGTCAAGAAAAAAGTGGTATTCGATAAACGTAAAATCAAACAATTTGGTTACTGACTATTTGGCGTAATCCCCAAGAATTAAATTCACCAAATTATAATTTAAAGCCATAAGCCCTCCTCAAAAAGCAGTTCAAAAGTTGTCCAGAAAAGATCTTTTGGCCTTGAATTAATTAATAAAGGTATGGCTCCCATACCGTCACCTAATTTGATGATTTCTACTTTTTGAATGTTCTCGTTAAAAGCCAAATAAACAAATAGCATACTTTCTTTAAATTGAAAAATCCCGGCCCAGTATTCTTTGCCTGAAAAGAGAAAGGTCATGCCCAGTTCAACTTTTGGAGTTCCCAAAGCCTCTCTAATAATGTAATAGTTGACCAATTCATGCGTAATGATTGCTTGTTCTTCATGATTAATTATTCGTGCCAAATCTAGCAGTTGTAATTTTTCAATGGAGTGAATAGGTCTTTTCTGCTTGTTTTTAAGGTTGCGAGAGAGTAAAACATAAGTTTCGTTCTCAAGCTTAGAAAGAGTTTTCTTTGTCATGTCATGGTGATTAACTCTTATTAAACAAAGTGTAGAATAAATATGTTTAAATGTTTTTGGTTGGTTGAGCGTACAGTGCTTTAAGTGGTTGGAATTCAGGGGTGTATTTCTTTTTGAACAATTGTTTTAGGGTTAAGCTGTCTAGTCCACGAACCTGTATGGTAGTCTTTCTTTGCCAATATTTAATGAATATTGGCATTGATTCAAGTCTTGTTGGTTCCTCTTGCTGGGATGTATAGTAAATTCAATTCGGAAGTAGAAAAATTAAAAAGACTATGAAATCAAAACTTTTAATTAGAACAGGTCTTTGTCTTGTTATCAATTGTTTTTGTTTTGGATCTTATGCACAAGAAAAGCCTAACATACTTGTGATTATGGGAGATGATATCGGTTATTGGAACCTGAGTTACAATAACCGTGGAATGATGGGGTACACCACGCCTAATATCGATAAACTGGCTGCTGAAGGCACTACTTTTACTGATTATTATGCTGAACAATCCTGTACAGCTGGTAGGGCGGCATTTATAACGGGACAGATGCCGGTGAGAACCGGAATGACCAAGGTTGGTATACCGGGCTCTACATTGGGGATTCAGCCAGAAGATCCCACATTGGCAGAGCTGCTTAAGCCATTGGGCTATGCGACAGGTCAATTTGGTAAAAACCATTTGGGTGATTTGGATGAATTTTTACCCACCAATCATGGCTTTGATGAGTTCTTTGGTAACCTCTATCACTTGAACGCAGAGGAAACCCCTGAAAACCCTTACTACCCTAAGAATCCAGAGTTCAGGAAAAAATTTGGCCCTAGAGGTGTTATTAAGAGTTCCGTAGATGGAAGTGTGGAGGATACTGGTCCTTTGACCAAAAAGAGAATGGAGACCATTGATCAAGAAGTATTGGATGCTACAACCGATTTTATGGATCGCCAAGTGGAAGCGGATAAACCTTTTTTTGTCTGGTTCAATACTACCCGAATGCACTATGTAACCCATGTGCCAGAAGAGTATGAAGGCAAAACCGGACTTGGTGAATATGCTGATGGAATGGTTCAACACGATGATCAAATTGGGAAATTATTAAACAAACTGGAAGAACTTGGCGTGGACGATAATACCATTATCATTTACACTACCGATAACGGCCCACATTTCAATATGTGGCCTGATGGAGGAATTACACCATTTAGAGGAGAAAAAAACACCAACTGGGATGGAGGTTACAGGGTTCCATGTATCATCAAGTGGCCAGGTAAAATACCAGCAGGAAAAGTTGTGAATGAAATTGTTTCTGGTAACGACTGGTTGCCCACAATTATGGCGGCAGTAGGAGAGGATGATATTAAAGAAAAGCTACTTTCAGGATACCAAGTTGGAGGTATGAATTATAAAGTTCATTTAGATGGCTACAACCTGTTACCATTTTTAACAGGGGAAAAAGAAGTGAGTAAAGACCAATATGGTGCTACCAACTGGCCAAGAAGAGAATTTTTTTACTGGAATGATGACGGACAATTGGTGGCTATGCGCTATGACCGTTGGAAATTGGTGTTTATGGAGCAACAATCCTCCAAGTTTGGAGTCTGGATGTATCCATTTGTTCAACTAAGAATTCCTCTAATATTTGATTTGAGAATGGATCCTTTTGAAAGGGCTCAGCATAATTCCAACAGTTATTATGAATGGATGGAAGGAATTATTCAGTTTGCTGGTGGAGCTTCTCAAGTTATCGCTGGTCAAATGATTTCATCATTTAAGGATTATCCACCTAGGCAAAGGCCTGCTTCATTTAATTTGGATGAAGTAATGGAATCATTAACTGCTGGACAACAAGGAAATTGATTTCCTCTCAATATTTATTAGAAAGAACTGAAGACAGTAACAAATAAGACTAACCTAGAACAATGAAAATCTAAAACTCTATGAAAAAAACAACATTTTTACTTTTGTTTGCACTTGTCTTTGGGGCTGTTCAGGCCCAAGACAAACCCAATATCCTGGTGATATGGGGTGATGATATTGGGTGGTCCAATGTCGGCTTTAATAACAATGGTATGATGGGTTATCAAACGCCCAACATCGATCGGATTGCCAAGGAAGGAGCTCTTTTTACAGACTGGTATGGTCAGCAGTCATGTACCGCTGGTCGTGCTGCCTTTATCCTTGGTCAGCACCCTTTTAGAAGTGGTTTGTTGACTATTGGTATGCCAGGTGATTCGCATGGAATTCAAGCTACTCAACCTACCATTGCAGATTTATTGAAACCACAAGGATATGCGACTGGGCAATTTGGCAAGAATCACTTGGGAGACCAGGATGAGCATTTGCCTACTCAACATGGGTTTGATGAGTTCTTTGGCAACCTGTATCACTTAAATGCAGAGGAAGAGCCTGAGGGGTATTATTATCCTAAGGATGAAGAATTCCGCAAAAAATTCGGTCCAAGAGGGGTGATACACAGTACTGCAGATGGTAGCATCGAGGATACAGGCCCATTGACCAAAGATAGAATGGAAACCGTAGATCAGGAGTTTGAAGATGCGGCGATTGCTTTTATCGAAAAAGCGCATGCTGATGGCAAGCCTTTCTTTGTATGGTTAAGTGCGACTAGGATGCACATTTGGACACACCTAAAAGATGAGAGTGATGGCGTAACCGGAATCGGTCTATATCCTGATGGAATGGTGGAGCATGACAAGGCCGTTGGACGAATCCTCGATAAACTGGATGAATTAGGTATCACCGATAATACCATTGTCATGTATTCGACGGATAATGGAGCAGAAAAGGTGACTTGGCCTGATGGAGGTAGTACTCCTTTCAGAGGAGAAAAAGGTACAACTTGGGAAGGTGGTTTCCGCGTTCCATGTGCCATCAGATGGCCGGGCGTCATTGAGCCAGGAACCGTTTATAATGACATCTTCTCCCATGAAGACATGTTGCCTACATTAGTGGCTGCAGCGGGTGAACCTAATATCAAGCAAAAGGTTTTGAATGGTTACCAAGCCAATGGAAAGACCTTCAAGCAACATCTAGATGGCTATAATATGCTACCTTACTTTAAAGGAGAAGTAGAAGAATCTCCTAGAAAGGAAATTTTCTATTTTGATGCGGGTGCTAACCTAAATGCCATTCGCTATGGCATGTGGAAGATTCATTTTACCATTATGGAAGGAGATATATCCCAAGCTTATAGAAAATCCCCGAGTTGGCCGTTAGTCGTGAACCTACGGGCAGACCCTTATGAGGTATCACCGGATTCTAGAATGTATGTTCGTTGGTATGCGGAAAATATGTGGTTATTCGTGCCAGCTCAGCGGTATGCATCGGAGTTTTTGGCGACCTTTAAGGATTTTCCTCCCCAGACAGGATCTTCTTTATCCATTGATAAAGTGGTTCAGCAAATGGCAAGTCCTCCAAGGAATTGATTTAGATATTTGTTAATTAAGATGAGTGAATGCCCAGTTTTCTGGGTATTCACTTTTTAACGCTAATCTTTGATTTTTATGAAAAGGATATTCATACTTTATATTTCTTTGTTTTTTTTGACAGTGGCTTGTTCAGCTCCTCAACAAGAAGAAGGGGCTACTGGTGTTGAAAAGAAAGAGGAAAACATTAGTGGGGCGACCATGCAATTGGCCTCTTGGGAACAGGAGCCACGAAAGAGAATTTTGGAATGGGTGGAACAGGTGACAGACTCAGCATCATCCAGCTATATCCCAGCATCAGACCGGATAGCTGTTTTTGATAATGATGGTACTTTATGGACCGAACAGCCCATTTATTTTCAGGTAGCTTTTGCCATAGATGAAATCAAAAGAATGGCCCCTGATCATCCGGAATGGTCTAGCCAAGGACCTTTTAAGCCCCTTCTGGAAGGTGATCTAAAGGGATTTATGGCAGGAGGAGAAAAGTCCTTGGGAGCATTATTGGCTACCACACATACAGGGATGAACACGGAAGAATTCAACCAAAGGGTCAAAACTTGGATGCAAACGGCTACTCATCCTGTTACAGGAAAACACTATAATGAAATGATTTTTCAGCCCATGTTGGAATTGTTGGATTTCTTGAGATCCAATGGCTTTAAGACTTTTATTGTTTCCGGTGGAGGGATTGATTTTATGCGAGTTTGGGCAGAAGAAGCCTATGGAATTCCTCCTTATCAAATAGTAGGCTCGATGAGCGGCTTGTCCTATGAAATGGACGGGGACCAACCTATATTGAACAAACTTCCAGAATTATTTTTTAATGATGATAAAGCAGGTAAGCCTGTTGGGATAGCCAGAAACATTGGAAAGCGCCCCGTGTTTGCTGCAGGAAATAGTGATGGCGATTATGAAATGCTCCAGTATACTTCTACGGGTTCTGGAGAAAGGTTTGGCATGTATATCCACCATACCGACTCTGTGAGGGAGTCTGCCTATGATAGGGAATCACACATTGGCCAGCTGAACAGAGGTTTGGATGATGCTGATAAATACAATTGGATGGTAGTGGATATGGCCAAGGACTGGAAAGTTATTTATCCATATGAGTTAAAATAGCAATAAAAAGTTGATTTATTAATATTTTTAAAAGGAACAGTTTGCATGAGTACTTTGGAAAGTATCAAGACGCTGCAGCAACGGATGTCGGCATCGATTATTGGGCAAGACGAATTGGTAAACCGACTGATCTTGGTTTTGTTGGCCGATGGAAACATGCTGTTGGAGGGATTGCCCGGGCTGGCAAAGACCCGCGCCATTAAATCTTTGGCCAAATCCCTTGAATGTGGCCTAAGCAGGATTCAGTTTACCCCTGATTTATTGCCATCAGATGTTACTGGGACGGAAATCTATCAACCAGAAGCAGAAGAAAAGTTTATTTTCCAGCAGGGGCCTATTTTCAGTAACCTGATATTGGCAGATGAAATCAATAGGGCACCGGCCAAGGTACAGTCGGCTTTGCTGGAAGCCATGGAAGAGCGTCAAGTTTCTGTGGCGGGTAAGACCTATCCTATGGAACCCTTGTTTATGGTCATGGCCACTCAAAACCCCGTGGAACAGGAAGGCACCTATCCTCTTCCGGAGGCTCAAATGGACCGTTTTTTAATGCATGTCATCATCAGTTATCCTGATGACGCCTCTGAATTGGCGATTTTAAGATTGAACCGATCAGAGCAGAAGAAGCAAAAGAAAGAAGATGAAGCACGTTTGTCGCCGGAAATCATTTTTGAAGCCCGAAAGGAAATAGCAGCCATTACCATTTCTGAAAATATGGAGAAGTACATTGTGGATATTATTTCCGCCACCAGATATCCAGAGAAGTACAGTGAAGAGTTGGCTATATGGATTGATTATGGGGCAAGCCCTAGGGGAAGTATAGCTATTGATCGGGCATGCAGAACACATGCTTGGATGGAAGGCAGGGATTTTGTTTCTCCAGAAGATATTAGGGCTGTAGTTCATGATTGTCTTCGACATCGACTGATCCTAAGTTATGAAGCGAATGCAGATGGAATCACTGCCGATAAGGTGTTGGAGACCGTTTTGAAGGAGGTAGCGGTAGTAGCATAAACAGCCTGAGTTATGGGAAACGGTAAAGAAATTTTTCCGAAGGATATTTTCATTTCCCTAAAGGAATTGCTAGGGATGGAGCACCTTGCGCTGCACTTTAGCCTATTGGCCAGAAAGCAAAAAGTCAACAGTATCTTGGGAGGTAAACATGCTTCCAAATTGAGAGGTAGAGGCTTGGATTTTGAAGAAGTACGGAATTATGTAAACGGAGATGATATCAGGAACATTGATTGGAAAGTAACAGCCAGAACTCACCAAACCCATACCCGGGTATTCACTGAGGAAAAGGAAAAACCTGCCTTAATAGTAGTGGATCAGTCCAAGTCCATGTTTTTTGGATCGCAGAAATACACCAAATCGGTGGTGGCAGCAAGGCTAGCAGCCATGGTGGCCTTTATGGTTTTAAAGGAGGGCGATAGAGTAGGAGGAGTGGTTTTTGCCGATCAAGGCATCGATATCGTTTTTCCCAAGCGGGATAGAAAAAATATCCTCCGATTTTTTGAAAAGATTGTCAATAGAAATCATGAATTGGCTGATTCCTCACCTGTCCAATTCGAAGAGGCTTTAAAGGAAACTTTCAAAAAGACAAGAAACATAGTCACTCATGATTTTATGGTGGTAGTGATCAGTGATTTTTTGAGGTATTCTCCACAACTGACCAAATTTATCGCCCAAATTGCACAGCACAACGATGTATTGCTCGCTAAAGTTACAGACCCTATGGAATGGGAAATTCCCGATATCAAGTTTGTAGCTGGCGATAGGGAAAGTCAGGCGGCTATTGATGGAGAGAAGAAAAACATAAGAGATAGTCTGCAAAATAGGTTCAAGTCGGACTTTGAAAAATTTAAGTCCGAGATGAAAAAGCATCGGGTGCCCCTGTTTAGCATCAATACGATAGAACCTGTGGATATTCAGTTGAAAGAAATTTTCAAAGAAGGGAGAAGATGAAATACTTTTTTCAATCAGATAGCTTAGTCGCAAAAGACTCAACAGCAGTTGCTCAATTATTACAAGGAGCGAAGCTTTACGAACCGGAAGCGGTGAAGTTCAGTTTTGAAACAATTGGTTGGACAGTTGTTGGAGTGGTATTGTTGTTGGGTATTTTGGTATTGATTTTTTTTGGAGTTAGGAGCCATATCAAAAATAAATATAGAAGAGAAGCCCTAGAATATATCAAAATGTTATCTGGAGAGGATCAGCGTTTGATGGAGGTTTTTGTGGTGCTGAAAAATACCGCTATGAAAGCATTTGGTCGTAATAAAGTCGGAGGACTGTATGGACATGATTGGTTGGCTTTTTTGGAAAAAACAGGAAAGCAAGTGGAATTTTTAGACAGGGAAAACGAGTTTATGGCAGCTTTATACAAGAATGATATGTTGTCCAACGAGGGGAAAAATAGGTTATTGGTCAATGCTGAAAAATGGATAAGAACACATGCCAGAGAACTTTGAAATCGGGAATATATGGGCCTTGTTCTTACTGCCTCTACCTATTTTGGTTTATTGGCTACTTCCTCCCGTTCGGATGAAAAGCGCCTCGATCAATTTGCCTACTTATTCCACGGTGTTGGATCAGACAGGTCAAAAGCCTCGAAAGGCAGCCATGGTTAAGCGCAAAGGTTTTTTTTCTTGGATTTTGCTGATTTTGATTTGGTTTTTATTGATTGGGGCCCTTGCATCGCCACAGCTGGTAGGTGAACCTGAGATGAAAGTAAAGACATCCCGTAATTTTTTGATCGCAGCAGATATCTCATTTAGTATGGCCACAAATGACTGGATGATTGACGGAAAAAAGGTTAGGCGTTGGGATGCTGTAAAAGAAGTAATGCATGACTTTATTAAAGAGAGAAAAGGTGATAGGATGGGCTTGGTGTTTTTTGGCTCCAGCGCTTATATCCAAGCACCCTTTACCCCTGATCTTGAGACGGTGGACCAAATGCTGGAAGAGGCAGATGTGGGGATGGCCGGGCAGATGACCAACATTGGTAAAGCCATCGCCAAGGGGACAGCACTCTTTGAAAAAGATACGATTGAAACCAAAGTAATGCTCTTGCTGACAGATGGGGTGGATGCAGGTATCGATGTGTTGCCACTAGATGCTGCTGATATGGCTAGAAGGGATTCAGTGATTATTTACACCATTGGTATTGGTGACCCCTTTGGGAACCAAAGTGATTTGGATGAAGAAACTTTAGAACAGATTGCGGAAATGACAGGAGGGCAATATTTCAGAGCTATAGACACTGATCGTTTGAACGAGATCTATGATGAATTGAACAAGCTGGAACCCATAGAGTATGAAGAAGAGGAAAACAAGCCTGTTACTTTACTTTATACCTATCCTCTTGGTGCAGCTATGGGACTGATGCTTTTGGGAATGCTGATCGGAAATATTGGAAGTAGTGTAAAAAAGGTTAAGAGAAAGGAGGCTTATGTTTAAGGAAATATTTCCGATAGACTGGGAGCCCTTTCATTTCTTGAGGCCCCAGTGGTTATGGTTAGTAGCTCCTGCTACCCTATTTCTATTATGGGGGATTATCAGCATCCGAGGAGAAGTAAAGTGGAAAAAAGTTGTTGCACCACATTTAAGGAATTATGTCATCCAAAAGGGCAGTGAAAAGGTGAAGATTTTGATGCATTGCTTACTTTTTATAGGTTTTTGCATGGGAACCTTGGCGCTGGCTGGCCCTACTTGGAAGAGAGTGGAAGTTCCAGGGCAGCAATTAGAGACTCCAATGGTGATATGTTTGGACCTTTCACAGAGCATGATGGCTGAGGATATGCAACCGAACCGGTTAGAAAGGGCCAAATTCAAAATCAATGATTTATTGGACCAAAATCCACAAGCAAGGGTAGCTTTGGTGGCCTTTGCGGGTACTGCCCATACAGTTGTTCCGTTGACAAAGGATTATGATATCATCAGGAGCCATGTTGAAGGTTTGTCTCCTTCCGTGATGCCCGTCCCAGGATCTGATTTAGGGGCAGCATTGGCGGTGGCTGACACGATCATGAGTGTAACGACAGCTCCAGGCACGGTAATGATCATGTCTGATGATTTTGAAGATAAGGAGTTTAAAGAGATCCAAGATTTTGTCATTGGATTAGACCATCGAATAGAAATACTTCCATTTAATACTCCCATTGGAGCAGCTGTTCCTAATCCTTCCGGACGAGGTAATATCAAAGAGAAAGGGGTGGATGTGGTTTCTGTATTGGATAATCAGCTCATTCAAAAGCTCAATGCATTGGAAAATGTAGAAGTGACTCCCCTGACTTTGGATGACAGTGATGTAGAGAAAATCAGTAAAAAGATAAAGTCAGGCTTGATTTTTACTGAAAAGCCAGAAGAAAAAGATAACCAATGGCAGGATGAAGGCTTGTTGTTAGTTATTCCAGTGATTGTGCTGTTTCTAATGTGGTTTAGAAAAGGTTGGGTGCTTTATGGTTTAATACTTTTGATATTTAGTTCCTGTGGGAAAGTGCATAGCTTTAATGATTTATGGTTTACAGATGATTATCAAGGTCAAATGCTGAGTGATAAAGGTGATTTTGAGCAGGCTGCTGAAAAATACAAAGACCCTATGAGACAAGGAGTGGCTTTCTTTAAATCAGGGAAATACACAGAAGCTATCCAAGCATTTTCAAAAGATACCACGGCGCAAGGAGCGTATAACTTAGGGTTGGCCTATTATAAAAATGGGGATATGACGGCTGCCAGTGCTGCTTTTGGTTTGGCCAGTGAGATGGATCCGAGCATGGAACAAGCAGCTGCCAATAAGGAAGCTATGAGTAAAATGATGGGTGGTACCAATGAAGTAGACCCTGAAGAGGCGCAAGAGGCAGAAAGTGGAGGAGCGGATAATACCAAAGAAAATGATAGTATGGAGGATTTGAGTGGAGGCGGACAAGAGGCCACCAAAGAGGATATGGAAAAGGAAAGGTTGTCAGAAACTGTGAATACAGATGTAAGAAAAGCTAAGGAACTGGATGAAGTTCCGGATGATATTGGAGCTTCCAAACAAGAATCGAGTGATCAAAAAGTACTCATGCAAAAGGTAGATGATGATCCAGCGTTGTTCATAAAGAGAAAATTTGAATACCAACTTAAAAAAGGCAAAGTGAAGCCTCGATCAAATGAAAAGGCTTATTAAACACATATGGATAATTTTTATCTCAAGCCTCGGCCTTGTGATTGCTAACCCTTCTAAGGCTCAACAGGTCTGGGCAGAAGTGAATTTAAGCCGTTCTAGTGTTTATGTTGGACAGCCGGTAAGTGTCAGTATTAAAGTATATACCTCTACTTGGTTTACGAGTGGGATTGACCTGGGGAATATTCAAGTCAACAAGGCATTTACCACCTATTTTCGGTCAGTCAATGGATCCTTTTCCAGAAATGGTAAAACCTATTCCAATGTGGAATTGATTTATCAGGTATTTCCCTACAAGGAGGAGGATGTGATGTTTCCTGCTTTGGATATAACCATTGAAACCCCTCCAGAGGGTGGTTACAAAGGGGTTAAAATGAAGGTAGGGACAGATGAAAAACTGATCAAAGTCAAACCTGTTCCTCCTGGTTTTGAAACGAATGATTGGTTGGTGGCTACAGGCTTATCCGTTAATGACAGATGGTTGGGAAGTCTTGGTGATGTAAAAGTAGGGGATGTGCTTGAGCGAAGGATTGTAAGGTCAGCCTCGGGAACCATGGCCAAGTTGATTCCTCCAGTTCAATGGGATTCTATTCCTGGATTAGGACTCTATCCTTCCAGAACTGAGGTGATTGATAATAAGGGAAAGACAGCAATTAGTTCGTCTAGAACTGAGTCCATGCGGTATCTTTTTGAAAAGGAAGGGGAGGTCACCATTCCGGAAATTGTTTTTCACTGGTACAATCCTTATCAAGATAAGCTTTACAAAAGGACTCTCAAGGAAGTCAAAATTGAGGTTAAACCCAATCCTAATATGGGCATGCTGGCATCCATCAGGGATTCTTTGGCATCACAACAAGCACAAATGGTTTTGGAAGCTGAAGAAGATAAACCATTTGAGTGGTTGGGTCTGTCATGGAAACAACTGGTGATTATAGGCTTGGTCATTGCGGTGTTTATCTATTTTTTGATCAAAATCGTACTGCGTTTGATTTCTTGGAGGAGGGCAAAAAGACAGGCTTACCTTCATTCGGAAAGATATTATTGGGATTTGTTCAGGAAGTCTGTTCGAAAAGGTCATCACAAGGAAGCCGTCAAGGCAATTTACCGATGGATTGATGAACTAGAGTTGAAGGAGCCAAGCCTGAATTATTTTGTTCAAGTTTATGGCACCACCTCTCTAAAGGATAGGCTTCAAAAAGAGCCGACAATTTCAGGAAATCTATTGTTTGAGAAAGAAAACCAAGACTGGAAGAAATCTAGGAATCGGTATTTAAAACAAAAAGGGAAAGCGGTAGTAAAAACAAAACAACTTTGGGTGAACCCATGAGTTATCTTTTTAGTGTAAATAGAAATTCTAATTGAAATCTACCATAATAATACTGCTTCTGATGATGTTATCATCACCTGCTTTCTCTCAAGATAGCGGTATTATGAAATGGATTGAAAAGCGAAAAGAGATTAAAAGTGAGCGCATTGCAGCGGGGAAATCCTATCTAACGCCATTAGTGGGGCCAGGTTACACGCCTGAGACAGGCTTATTGATAGCAGGAGGGTTCTTGTTTACCTTTAAAACCGATCCGAAAGATAGCCTTATCCAAAGGTCATCCATGCCCCTAACGGCTTTCATTAGTTCAAGGGGAAATATTGGGCTGAATGGGAGACTGTCCTCTTTTTGGAATGAGGACCGGTTTCGCTTCAATTTAGTGGCCAAGTATTCAGATGCAGATGATGATTATTTTGGGGTAGGTTCTGATGCGGCAGAATCAGTCTCTAAGGGCGAAGAGACGACGCTATATCACAGAAATACATTTGTTTTTTCTCCTCATTTTCTGGTACGCGTGTTTTCAAATATGTACATGGGGATGTTATGGAATGTTAATAAAAGCAAGGTGACCGAGACCAATCCTTTGATGGCTGAGGATGAATATTACCAAAAGTTTGGTTCGGATAATTTCAATAGTGGCCTTGGATTTTCTTTGGGCTATGATAGTAGGGATATTACGGTGAATGCTTATAAGGGATTTTATGGGAATATAACTGGGACTTTTTTTGGAGGATACTTAGGGAGCGACAACGACTATAATGTCTACGAGGCTGACCTGAGATCTTATCATCAAGTGGAAAGGCCGGGGAATATCATCGCCTTAAAACTGTACGGGAGATTTGCGAATGGGGATGTGCCTTATGATGAATTGACCAGATTGGGAGGAGGAGATGCTTTGAGGGGCTATGTTAAAGGACAGTATAGGGATAAAGCAGGTATTTATTTTATCAGTGAGTGGAGGCATATGTTTTTGAACCGAGAGCAGGAAGTGGGCAAACATGGAATAGCGGTTTGGTTGGGATCGGGAAGTATGGCATCTTCAATAGATCAAATCGAAGATTGGATCCCTAACCTTGGCATGGGCTATAGATTGGAGATACAGCCACGAATGAACCTTAGGGTAGACTTTGGCCTGGGCAAAGATTCATCGGGGCTGTATTTTAATTTTAGTGAGGCATTTTAGCTTAAGTCAATTTTCTTAACCAATCAGTCTTAAATTTCTATAAGTTATTTGTATATAGCGTGAATGTATTTTACCGAGCTATAGAAAACACATAAAAGCCAGAGCCTATTTCCAATGCTATAAATTCCTCTTCTTGATGAATGGCATGAAGAAAATCCATCTCTTCAACACCTTTTCCGTTTTCAGTGATTTGATTCATTGAGGTAAGAGGAAGGATCACTTTTGCAGTAGTATTTGCCGGGATGTTCAGCTCAAGAGATATATTGTCAGCCTCTTTCTTCCAATGGCTTTGGATAGTACCATAGTAAGTTTCAAGTGACGCATTAACATCCTCTAGGGCTTGATTTACAGATGAAGCTACTTTTTCGGATAAGATTTTGTTATTCCAGTGGGGTTTGATAAGAATGGCTTTGTAGCCGGTTTCTTCAGGTATTTCACTGCTTTTGATTCCTGCCAATGTTCTGTACATCCAGTCGCCAATGGCTCCATAAGCATAGTGGTTGAAAGAGTTCATGCCTGGGTTTTGGAATGACCCATCCGGTTTTTGACCATCCCAGCGTTCCCAGATGGTGGTGGCGCCTTGAGAAATTGGGTACAACCAGGAAGGATAGGAGGGCTGCATCAAAAGGGTGTATGCCAGGTCATGGTATCCAAATCTGCTTAGAACATGGCACAGGTAGGGAGTGCCCAAAAAGCCAGTAGTGAGATGATAATCGTATTGTTGAATATTTTCTGCTAGTCTTTGGGCAGCTTGTCCGCGAAGTTCTTTGGGAAGCATATCAAATTGAAGCGTCAAAACATAAGCAGTTTGCGAGCTGGAAACCAAACGGCCATTGGGGGTGACATACTCTTTTTGGAACGCAGCTTTGATATTTTTGAGCAGTTCGGAATAGTGCTGCACATCTTCCTCAATTTCCAAAACTTTTGCTGCATTGACCAAAAGTTGGGTGGAATAGGCGTAGAAACATTGGGCAATAAGGTATTTGTCTGTGAGGGCAGACCTGCCATCTGTGTCATCATCCGGTCTATAGAAAAGCCAGTCTCCAAAGTGGGAGCCAGTGTTCCAAAGTGAATTTTGACTTTTTGTACTTATGTAGTTTACCCAAGCTTTCATGCTTGGATATTGGGTTTGAAGTACTTCTTTGTTTCCATAAAGAAGGTACATTTCCCATGGAATGATTGTGGAGACATCTGCCCAACCAGCTGACCCAGCCGCTCCTTCACCTAAAACATTTGGAATGACATGGGGCACAGCGCCATTGGGGAGCTGATCAGCGGTTAAGTCTTTCATCCATTTGGTAAAGAAATTATCCACATGCATGTTATAAGCGGCAGTTCTAAAGAAGACTTGTGCATCCCCAGTCCAGCCAAGTCTTTCATCCCGTTGGGGGCAATCTGTGGGCACGTCGAGGAAATTCCCTTTTTGTCCCCATTGGATATTGTGCTGTAGTTGGTTGATTCGCTCATTGTTGGAGATAAAAGTGCCTGTCTTCGACATGTCGGAATACAGGGCGACCGCCGTAAAATCATCCAAATCAATATCCTCCTGAAGGCCTTTGATTTTTACATATCGGAATCCCTGCCAAGTAAAATGAGGTTCAAAGTGTTCTTCTCCATCACCATTGAGAATATAAGTGTTCTCTTGTTTGGCAGCCCTCAAATTGGTAGTGTAGAAATTTCCTGCTTTATCCAAGACTTCAGCATGTTCAAGAGTGACCTTGAGTCCTTTTTTGCCTTTGATATTTACCTCTACAAAACCTACCAAGTTTTGACCAAAATCTAGCACTTTTTCCCCTTTGGGTGTGGTAATCAACTGGACAGGTTTTAAATATTCCTGTTTCCTAATGGGCTCGTTGTACGTTGCAATTAAATTTTTGTAGCCAAAATCAACTGTCTTGACAGGCATCCACTTGGCGTCATCAAATTGGGGCTCAGTCCAGCCGGGGAAAGATTTTCGCGCATCTACTTTCTCACCATCATAAATACTGCTGCTAAGGATAGCTCCTTTGTTGGACTTCCAGCTATTATCTGTTCCTATGGTTTCATAACTTCCGTCTTCATATTCAACTTCAATTTGAAGCAGTAATGCAATATCGCTTCCATAAATATTATTGTTGTCATTCCATGCTAAATGGCCCCTGTACCACCCACTTCCTAATACGGCTCCAATGGCATTTTCTCCTTTTTTAAGCAAAGAGGTAATATCATAGGTCTGGTATTGGAGCCGCTTATTGTAGCTGGTCCAGCCAGGGGTGAAATAAGCATCACCGACTCTTTCTCCATTGATTTTTGCCTCGTAGAGCCCATGGGAAGTAATAAAAGCAGTGGCGGATTTAATTTTTTTTGGGAGGTTGAACTCTTTTCTAAAATAGGGGCTGGGCCTTTTGTTTCCTAATTCCTCATATCCGGGAGTAATCCACTGGGCTTTCCAGTCTGATTCATTAAGCAAACCCATTTGCCAGAATGAAATGGCTGACCAATTGGAACTGCCTTGATTGGTCCAGACTTTCACCCTGAAATAGTATTTTGATATTGAACTAAGTTCGGGCCCATCATACTTGACTTTAACAGATCTATCACTTTCTACTTTGCCACTTTCCCAGATAATATTGTTGTTAAACTGCCTATCTGATTCGCTGACCTGGATTTCGTAATGGGTTTGCAGGACATTTCTTTTTGTAGATGAAATGAGCCAAGTAAAAGTAGGGTTAGAGTTATCTATGCCTATGGGATTAAGCCTATTTTCTACCAAGGTTTTTTCGATTTTTATTCCTTGGGGAAAAGCCAAGGTGAAGAAGGATATGCTGAAGATAAATATTAGAATGCAGTAATTAATAAAAGTGGGTTTCATTATGAAGTGGTTATTAGGATTAATGTAACAGGATGGTGTTATCTGTAAATACTAAAATACAAAATCGATTTAGGATATTGACGAATAATCTCAGAAGCTTTGGTTCAGTCTTTTAAATATAGAAAAAGGAGGTTACCTATCTGAATAGTTGAAAGAAAACCCAATAGATAAGTAATACCTTAAAGTGCCATCTTTTGCATTGGAGCCAATACCTCCTGTAATTGGTCCGAGAAATGAATCATAGGAAACGTCCATGCCATAACCAAATATGAATCTTTCTTCAGTAATATTTGAAAAATCAAGTTTGTTAATCTGGTTAATTGGTACATGTGGATTGTGTGCTACTATGTTTCCACCAAATCGCATGTAGATGTTGTTGGTGGGAACAAATTGCCCCAGAATGCCGAGTTTAGCGAAGTTTGGCGTGCTTAATTCCCTGTAATTGAGCCCCCAACTAGGTGTGTCATTGAACTGAACCCTTTGGTAGCCACCAATGCTGAATTCATTAAAAATAAACCCTTCTTCTTGCTCGGATAAGGTAATTCCGGCAGCGAAGGTAGGGGCTACTTGAAACTTATGACTTATTGGAAAATATTTGACATAATTAAGATACACAGAGACATATCCATTTGGGGTAAAGAGGTCCACTGTTTGGTCCAATAGGTTGCTCGGGATTTTGATTGGTTCTTCATCTCCATTAAATACCAAAGTGTCCACTCCATTTTTTAGCTTAATTTTATATTTGTTGAAAGAATAGAAAATACTTTCTACGATAGTTTCAGCTCCTCTAGTGGGATAATTTCTATCATTTAGGGAGTTTCTGTTATGAATAAATCTAAAACTGAGAAAGTTGAAATATCCCCCTCTTACATCTTCTGGGAATTCAACGTTGAACCTGGATTTTGTTCTAGTGCTTTCATAAAAAGCCCCAACAGAAAAACTTTGTTTCAAGGAATGTGTTGAAATGACATTGAAACCCACTTGGTTTTCCCTGTTACTGGTGATATCAGTTTTTTCCCCATTTTCATACTCAGGGATTTGTTGGAAAAGAAAGTTGTAGCGAAAGTTAAAGGCGTATTTTTTGTCTTTACCTATATATTTGTAATGATCCAGTCTGAACTTGGGGTTTTCGGAGATGTCCGCTATGGCTACTGTTCTTGAAGGTTTGCCCAATAAGTCTCTTACAGTCAGGTTGAGCAAAATCCCTGCAGAAAAGGTGTCATCATAATGGAAGGCCGAAGAGAGGGTGGCATCTTGCTTTTCTGCTGTCTTGATAAAAAGTTTATAATCGCCACTTGGGTTTTGAAGCAAATTGTAATCTACTTTCCTGAAGCCGTTTACTCCAAAAATGCGATCTATGCCTGATTGAATGTCCGAACGGGATACAGTGTCCTGAGGGGCTATTCCCAATTTGGAGAGAATCAGGTCGTCAGAAAATAGCCGATTCCCGCTAATGGCTATTTCACTAATAATGACAGGTGCTACTTCCAGTCCGATACCAGGACTTTCACGATGGATGTTTAAACTATCAGCCAGAAAGAGAAAGTTAGCTAAATTTTCTTCTCCCGCCTTGTCTCCAAGTTCTAGGATTTCATTAAAACTACTAAAACTAGCTGTACTGTAATTTTTTAAGTCAGGCTTGATATATATATCACAGTTAGCAATGTTATCTTGGAGTTTGCTTGTGGAAGTACTCATGGCAATCTGCATAAGTATGCCTGAAAATGAACTCAACTCTTTGGGATCAATAAAGTCCTCGTCGCTGACATTTACCCCGATTACAATATCGGCTCCCATATCTTTGACCACATCCACAGGGAAATTGTTTACCACTCCTCCGTCCACGACCAAGGTGCTGTCAAGGTCAAAAGGAGTAAAGGCCGTGGGAATGGCAATACTTGACCTTAAAGCATCTGGAAGATAGCCAGACTTGAGGACCAGGCCTTGCCCACTCCTTAGGTCAGTGGCGATGCACCTAAAAGGAATGGGGAATTCATCGAAATTCTTGTATTGGATAGCAGGCCACGTGTAATAATGTAATGTTTCTGAAAGTTTTTGGCCCTCAATAAGCCCAGTAGGTACAGAAATTTTCCGGTCAATAACTGGTAATTCCAGCATGTACCGATTGTAATACTCTTTTTCTTCAAAAGAAATGTTGTTGAAATTCACTCGATTGGATACAATAAGGCTCCAGTCTGCTTGTTTGATGATGGATTCAAGCTCATCTGCATTATATCCAATAGCATAAAGTCCACCAATGACTGCTCCCATACTTGTTCCTGCGATATAGTCTGGCCTAATGCCAGCTTTCTCCATTGCCTTTATAACACCGACGTGAGCCATTCCTTTGGCTCCGCCACCACTAAGCACTAATCCGATTTTAGGATTTGCATGAGAAGTACTGTTTTGGGAAAATGCAGTTAAAGCACAAAAAAGATACAGTGGAAAGAAAAAAAAAGTAAGTTTTTTCATCATGGTGTTGGCTGAATAACTGATATTCTAATCTAACAAAACTATTTGATTTCAAGATGCTTGATAAGCAGGTAATCTTCATGAGTGAGCATATAATTTGATCAGGTCTGGTTATTGAATTGGCTTTGATGAAAGTATTGTAATAAGCAGTGTTTGTCTTTTGGTGTTTTGGTTTTGACTTTTTCAAAAGATAATTTCATAAAAACTCTATTGAGGTGAAGTTTGGCAAATAATAAAGCGTTAAACAAATGCTGACAAAATGTCCTGTTTTAAAAATGCCTTTTTTTCATAATGAATTAATTAACTGACTTATTTTCAGTATATTTTTTTGGGGTTAAATATTTATAATTGAAATTAAAATATTACCAAAATGTAGCGTTTTTTATCAATTAATCAGAAAATAACTGTGCCAAACATGCTGTCTTAACAATAAAATATCCATTGGGTAATACTTTTTTTTGAAAAAGGCATCCCTGCACGATGATTGTGGCATAGGGTGTATTGAAGATTGATGGGGATAGTCCCTGTACAAAATTTAAATAACCTTTCTAACAAAACTATGAAAGTTCTTGTAATCGGTGGTGGCAATATGGGATTGACATACGCCGAGGCAATCGCCAAATCAAAATTTTTAAAAGATAAGGATCTAATGATCCTTGACAATGCCAAAGACAAAACAGAAGAATTGAGAAAACGTAGTCACTTTGCTGTGTTTGAAAAACTCGATGATTGTGTTCCTAAGGCAGATGTGATTTTTATTGCTGTAAAACCGTACCATGCCAATGCGCTGATGGCAGATATGAAAGAGTTGACCAGCGAAGGTCAGATCTTCATTTCTTTGATGGCAGGAGTGACCATTGAAGCGATTCAAGAGGGATTGGGACGCCGCAAAGTGGTCAGGGCCATGCCTAACCTTCCCGCACAAGTAGGAAAAGGTTTGACCTCCTTTACTGCTTCAGATGAAGTCTCCCGCTTGGAGTTGTCAACTATTGAAAATTTATTGGATACCACAGGAAGATCCGTTCGTTTGGATACAGAAGCAGACATTGATGCTTCGACAGGTATTTCTGGCAGTGGGCCTGCTTATATCTTTTACTTTATGCAATCCATGTTGGAAGCGGCTTTGAAGATGGGCTTCTCCAGGCATGATTCAAGAGTATTGGTAGAGCAAACATTTGCAGGTGCTGTAGAGTTATTCTCTTCAGCAGACCTAGATCCTGAAACATGGATGGATAGGGTAGCCTCTAAAGGTGGCACTACACGTGCAGCATTGGATTCTATGGAAGACAATAATGTTAAAGAATTGATTAAAGAAGCGGCTTATGCAGCATTTAATAGGGCCGTAGAGTTAGGGAAAGAATTTAGAAATGCCTAAGATGGAAGAACCAAAAAGAATAGTAATTAAAGTAGGAACCAATGTGATGACCAATAAAGATAACCGTATTGTCAATACGGTTTTACGTAAACTGGTTGATCAAATTGCTACTTTGTATGAGAGAGGAATTATGTCCGTACTCGTTTCTTCAGGTTCTGTGATCGCAGGAAAGGAAGTCTTGGGAAACAAGGTGGACATCACCGATAAAATTATCCGGAGACAGGTGTTTTCAGCTGTGGGCCAACCACGGATGATGCGCCATTATTATAACATTTTCCAAGATTATGGTATGCGTTGTGCGCAAGTCTTGGCAACAAAAAGGGACTTTGATCCTGGCAAGCACCGTGAAAATATGATCAACTGCTATGAAGGGTTGCTTTCGGAAGGTATTATTCCTATTGCCAATGAAGATGATGCAGTTTCCCTTTCTATGTCCACCTTTACGGACAATGATGAACTGGCCAGCTTGGTAGCAGAATTGATTGAAGCAGATATGCTAATCTTGCTTACCGATACTGACGGCCTTTACAATGGCCATCCTGATGATGATAATACCCATAGAATTGCCCATGTGGGCACAGATGAGAAGGTGGAACACTATATTCAGGAATCTACCAAGGGTGAAGCAGAAGGACGCGGAGGCATGAGATCAAAACTGAATGTGGCTAAAGAAGCAGCCAGAAAAAATATACCTACTTACATTGCCAATGGTAATACGGAAAATATGATTGTTGATATTGTAGATGGTAAAGAAGTGGGTACGAAGGTTTCTGATGATTGACCTGATTTTCAGCCGACTGAATGTGGAGTGGTCGGCTGAAAATTCTTAATTAAATCGTCTTTAGAGAAATCAAAAAGGAAGATTCAACATGAAAATATTAAGCACAGAAAAGAAAAATAACGTTTTGGCATCCATGATCAAGATTATAGATGCCAAGCGTGACAAAATAATAGCAGCCAATAAGGCTGATTTGGAGGCTTTCCAAAGAGATGACCAAGCCTTGTTTGATAGGTTAGTGGTCAACGATGCCAAAGTAGATGGCATGATCCAAGCTGTCAGAGAGGTGATGGAACAAGAAGATCCTGTCGGCAAAGTTATTTCCAAAAGAAATCTAAATAATGGATTGGAAATCATTAATCAAACGGCACCTTTTGGTACCATCATGATTATTTATGAATCCCGTCCTGATGTGACTATTGAGGCAGCGGTATTGGCTTTTAAAGCTAATAGCAAGATTCTACTTAAAGGTGGGAAAGAAGCTGTCAATTCGAACAAAGCTTTGGTAGAATGTTGGCATGAGGCTCTTGAAGAAAATGGACTGACCAAAGATTGGATTGAACTGTTTACTTTGAACAGAGAAGAAACGCAAGAGTTTTTAAGAAACCCAACAGAAAAGCTGGATTTGATAGTGCCCAGAGGTGGAGAAAGATTGATAGCTTTCGTAAAAGAGCATGCCCAGTGTGCTGTTTTGGTTAGTGGAAGAGGGAATAACTTTGCTTATGTAGCGGAAGACGCAGATTGGGAGCAGGCTAAGAAGGTGATCATCAATGCCAAAACCAATAAGATTTCTGGTTGTAATGCTTTGGATAAAATCTTGGTTGATGAGAAATTACCTGACTTTGAGTCTAAATTGAAGGATTTGGGCAAGTCTTTAGCTGACTATAAAGTAGAGCTTTTGGCAGAGCAGGAGTTGCTTTCCAATATTGATGGAGCAAAAGAAATTCCATCCGAGGATAGTTGGTATGAGGAGTTTTTGGCATTAAAAGCGTTGGTGGGTAAAGCTAAAGGGTTGGATGAAGTTATCGAAAAAATCAATAAATACAGCGGCGGACACTCTGCCACTATTTTGACCACTGATAAGTCCAAAGCGGCCAAATTTATGGAGCAAGTGGATAGTGCGGCGGTTTATCATAATGCTTCCACCAGGTTTACTGATGGAGGCCAAATGGGTGTGGGGGCTGAGCTAGCTATTAGCACAGACAAACTACATCACAGAGGGCCGTTGGGACTGGAACAGCTGGTAACCAACAAATACTATGTGTTTGGTGACGGTCAGATAAGAGATTAGCACTAGCTTATAATGTATGAAGCATAGGCTCTCTGGTTTTCCAGAGAGCCTGTTTTATTTTTTGAAGTAGATCATAAGAAATGCGAAAGTCTCGTACTATTTTTGATCGGTTTCTTAAATTCATTAACTATTTGGCTTCTCACACACTTTTATCAAAGTCTATGAACAAGAACATATTATTGCCCTTACTGATTTTGACCCAAATTTGGTATGCTTGCAACCATAAGACTGAAGAGAAAACGGTTGATGAAAACAAACCAATTGCTACTTCATTTGATCAACCTGTAGTTTTATATACCTCAAACAACTTGATTATTAAAAAAGTCAGTCCGGCTGTTTATGAGCATATTACATATCTTCAGTCGGAAACTTTTGGAAAGGTTGAATGCAATGGGATCATAGTTGTCGATGAAAAAGAGGCGGTGGTTTTTGATACCCCCGCCAATGATAATGATTCCTATGAGTTGATCAAGTTTATCCAATCGGAAATGAACTTAGAGATCAAAGCGGTTGTACCAACCCATTTTCATATCGACTGTCTAGGAGGGCTTGACGCTTTTCATGAATTGGGAATTCCATCCTATGCAAATAATAAGACTATTCATTTGGCTGATAAGAATCAGTTTAAAGTACCTCAAAATGGTTTTGATAGTGAACTCAATTTAAAAGTGGGAGACTTGGAAGTTTTGGTCAAGTATTTCGGGCCTGGTCATACTCAAGACAATGTAGTGGTCTATATTCCAGAGGACCAAGTCGTTTTTGGTGGATGTTTAATCAAATCCATGGGGGCAGGAAAAGGAAACCTAGCAGATGCTGACACCATGGCCTGGTCATACACGGTGACTTCAATTCAAAGACAATTTCCCCAATCCAAAGTAATCATACCCGGTCATGGCTCAATTGGTAATACGGGGTTATTGGATTATACCATAAAGCTATTTGAAGAGGTTAAATAAGATTCGGTTGAGGTTTTTATTTAAAATTCCATTAAATTATTCATCGAACTTATGAAAAGGACTTTTAGAAATATTGTGGCGGTTCTAGCAGGAATTCTAATTGGAAGTTTTGTGAACATGGGGATTGTTTTGATTAGTGGATCCATTATTCCTCCTCCTGAAGGAGCTGATGTGACCACCATGGAAGGTCTTAGGGAATCAATGCATTTGTTTCTCCCCAAACACTTCATGATGCCATTTTTGGCACATGCATTGGGGACCTTTGTGGGGGCATTTATAACTGGGATTATAGCAGCTACTTTCAAATTGAAATGGGCTGTCTTAGTTGGTATTTTGTTTTTAGCTGGAGGAGTTACCAATGTGTTTATGCTGCCATCTCCTGCTTGGTTTGCGTTAATCGATATTGCTTTGGCTTATATTCCTATGGGTTATTTGGGAGGTAAGACAGCGTTGATTGCAAAAAAAACAGTTTTGATTTTTATGTAACTAATTGTTTGTCAGTGTTTATTTTTCTCCTGCTCAAAAAAGATTTATTTTTTTTCACTCGCAATGAGTAGTTAGGTAGACTTGAGGATATATCCTTTTGTAATACAATACAAATGGATAGAGAAAAGCAAATTCGAGATTTTCATAATGGTACCTTGTCCAAGGAAGAAGCCGAGGAATTTTTGGAGTGGTACACTTCAGATGAAGGAGAAGCCTACATGTCCCATAAGCTTGAGCAAAACTGGAAAATTAAAGCTGACATTAAAAGAGAGGATCCTTGGGATCAGGATACCCTATTTAAAAGAATATTCAAGGATCCAAAAATATTAACTCAGGAAAAGAGAGGAAGTCAGAGACCATTAATATTATATTGGAATAATAGCTCCGCTTTTAGAGTTGCGGCAAGCTTGCTGTTTCTTTTTGCGATTAGCTTTTTGTTTTATCAGTATTTCAATCAACAGGAGTTAGGGAATGATCTTGGAAGCTCAACAGATTGGATAGTAAAATGTAACCCAGCGGGTCAGAAGTCAAGATTTATTTTGCCTGATGGTAGTAAGATTTTTTTAAATGCACAGAGTACGCTGAAATACTCCAAAGACTTCAAAACCAATAGGAACATAGTGCTTGAAGGAGAAGCATATTTTGAGGTATTTCCTGATAAGGAGCACCCTTTTAGGGTTAGTAGCAAAGAACTGACCACAACTGCTTTGGGCACAGCATTTAATATCAAAGCTTTTAAAAATTCTCCAGAGATAGAAGTAGTACTTACGCATGGTAAAATAAAAGTGGAAGCGGGGAAAAGTGATTTTGAAGAAGTGCTTTTTCCTGGTCAGGGGGTGATCAGTGAAAGTGGTGATGGAAACTTCCGAAAGGAGCAAATGGATGTGGAGAAAGTGATTTACTGGAAGGATGGAATTCTATATTTCAGTGATACCCACTTTGAGGAAGTGCTTAAAACTTTGGAACGCTGGTATGATGTGAAAATCAGTGTAACAGGTAATTATGACAAAGACTTTCTGTGTTCAGGAACATTTGATAAAAATGAGTACCTGAATAATGTGCTGGATATTCTGGGGCATTCCATTGGGTTCGAGTACAAGATAGATAAGAAAAAAGTAGACTTAAAATTCCACCCTTAATTAATCATTGCCTATGAGAGAAAGAGACTAAGAAAAGAGTCCGGGAAAGTGCTGGAACACTCCCCCGGACAAAAAATCAATCAAACTAAAGGCAGTATATGGACTGGAACTCCCACTGCCCTTATCATCTATGTTCAATTGATATACCCAAAATATGAAACAAAATTTAACCCGAAAAATTATTATGGTCTCAAAATATGCAGGCTACTGCTTTATTTTCCTGACCCTGACCATGAGCTCGGTACTGGCGGGTAGCTCATCTGCCCAAGTAAAGAGTGTCGAGGACGTATTTATACAGCTGCCCAGTGGCCAAAAGACTTTAGGAGAAGCCTTACATCAGATAGAGGAAAATACGGCTTTCCATTTCTTTTACACTGACAGAAATATAGACAAAACACAGTTAGTAACTATTTCAAATCAAAAGTTAACAGTGGCCCAACATTTAAAAGAGATGGCTCTGAGTCTTGGTTTGGAATTTAGGCAAGTTAATAACAGCATAAGCGTCAAGAAAATCAAGGATAAGGGCTCGGTTGTACCTGAGTTGTCAACAGTAATATTCAAGGAAGTTACCGGAGTGGTCACCGATGAAGAAGGAGTGCCTCTTCCTGGAGCCTCGGTTTTAGTAGAAGGTGAACCTAATAGAGGAACAGTGACGGATATTGACGGAACGTATTCTATTGATGTGGTGGAGGGCAATGTGTTGATTTTTAGTTATATCGGTTTTAATTCCAAAAAGATTGTAATCGGTAATCAAAGCCAAATCAATGTAGTGTTAGAGGTCAATGCAGAATCATTGGAAGAAGTGGTTGTGGTTGGTTTTGGTGAGCAGAAAAAGATATCGCTGACAGGAGCGGTTTCCACGGTGGATACGGAGGACCTGAAATCAAACCCAACATCAAGCTTGTCCAATGCACTGGCGGGAAATGTGCCCGGTGTTTTAGGAATGATGCAGTCAGGGCAACCTGGCAAGAATATCTCTGAATTCTGGATTCGGGGTATTTCTACTTTTGGAGGTGGCACAAACCCTCTTGTATTGGTTGATAATATTGAGCGGAATCTTAACGAGCTCAACATTGAGGATATCAAATCCATCACCGTTTTGAAAGATGCTGCTGAAACCGCAATGTACGGTTCAAGAGGAGCAAATGGAGTGATATTGATCACCACCAAACGCGGTAGTGCCGGAAAGATTGATATAAACTTCAAGGATGAATTTATTTACAATACCAGAACCATTACGCCTGAATTTGAGGATGGAGTAACTTACGCGAACCTGTTAAATGAGTCGCGAATTACCCGAAATCACGCACCGATTTATCAGCCAGAAGAGTTGGAAATTTTGCGTTTAGGTTTGGATCCCGATTTATACCCTAATGTAGACTGGCAAGACCTGTTACTAAGGGAAGGGGCTATGACCTACCGTGCCAACCTGAATATGAGTGGTGGTGGGCCAACCTCTCGGTATTATGCATCGGCCAGTTATATAGATGAAGGCGGCATGTACGAGATTGATGAATCATTGAAGAATGACTATAATACCAACGCTAATTATAAACGTTGGAATTATCGGCTTAATGCAGATTTTAATATCACCGAAACTACAGAAGTGAAAGTGGGGGTGGCAGGTTCACTCAGTAAGCGAAACAGCCCTGGATTGGGAGATGTTGATTTTTGGGGTTCACTTTTTGGTTATTCTCCCATACGCACACCGATAACTTATTCTAACGGATATGTGCCGGCAATAGGCACTGGGAATCAGACAAACCCTTGGGTAATGGCTACCCAAACTGGGTTTAATGAAAACTGGGTGAATAATGTTCAAACTAACGTTACTGTTGAACAAGATTTTGGATTCATTACAGAAGGCCTCCGTTTTAGAGGAATTATTGGTTATGATACACAAAACAGTAATAACATCCAGCGACGTAAATGGCCTGAGCAATGGCAGGCTGCCCGAGCACGCGATGTAAATGGGGATTTGGTTTTTACCCACATTTCTGATCCTAGTGAAATGCAACAGTCAAGTACTTCTTCTGGAAATAGGCTGGAGTTTTATGATTTGATGTTCAATTACGACATAAGTGTTGGAGATCATAATCTTGGTGCAGCAGCTCGCTTAACCCGCGATTCATTCGTACAAACGGTTAATCTAGGTGGGGATATTAAAAATGGTATAGCCAGAAGGAACCAAGCCCTTGCTGGACGCTTACTTTATAACTGGAAATATCGCTATTTTGTGAATTTTAATTTTGGGTACACTGGCTCTGAGAACTTTGCTCCAGGGGAGCAGTATGGCTTTTTTCCTGCTATCTCATTTGCTTGGAACTTGGCAGATGAGGACTTTATCAGAAACAATGTGGCCTGGCTGGATTTGTTGAAAATTCGGTACTCTTATGGAAAAGCAGGTAATGATCAGCTGATGGGAGGGGAGCGTTTTCCTTATTTGTACACCATTTCAGAGATTTTTGATGATAATGGCGACCCTGCTGGTGGTTATCAATGGGCTGATTATGGCTTTGACAGGTATTATGGTGGAATGATGTATTCGCAAGTGGCTTCACCTTATGTGACTTGGGAGGTGGCCACAAAGCAAAATCTTGGTTTCGATTTAGAAACTAGCCACATCACTGCCAACTTGGATTTCTTTGATGAAAAGCGTACGGGGATTTATATGGAAAGGCAGTTTTTGCCAGCTATGGTGGGACTGGAAAGCACACCGCGAGCTAATGTAGGAGTTGTGAAGTCCCGTGGTTTTGATGGCCGCTTAAAGTATATCCAGCAAGTAGGTGCGGTCACCCTGACAGCCAGAAGTAATATCACCTACAGCAAGAATGAAATCATAGAAAAAGATGAGGAGAACAACGTGTATGCCTATCAAAATGAGGAAGGTTTTCGTGTTGGACAGTCTAAGGGCTTGGTAGCCTTAGGCCTGTTTGAAGATTATGATGACATCAGGAACAGCCCTACCCAAACTTTTGGAACTTACCAACCTGGAGATATAAAATACAAAGATGTCAACGGTGATGGTGTCATAGATGATGGAGACCGCGTTGCGATTGGTGCGACTAGAAGGCCCAACTTGATTTATGGAATAGGAGCTTCTGCTAACTGGAGAGGATTTAGCCTGGGGGTACATTTTCAAGGAGCGGGTAAGTCCACTTTTTCTACCTTTGGAAAAACAGTGTTTGCTTTTAGCGAAGGAGAATGGGGGCAGGTCATGAAAGGAGTGATGGGAGATAATCGATGGATATCTGCTGATATATCTGAGGATCCTTCCACAGAAAATCCCAATGCTTCTTATCCTCGATTAAGCTTTGGGGATAATCCAAATAATTTTAGAGAATCCACTTTTTGGTTACGAGATGGTCGGTATCTCCGCCTCAAAACTGTAGATATTGGATATAGCCTTCCCCAGTCATTGACCAGGAAAATTAAGGCCGATAATATCCGCGTATTTTTGGTGGGTACGAACCTATTTACTTGGTCAAAATTCAAACTATGGGATCCTGAGTTAGCAACTCCTCGAGGAGAGGATTACCCTCCTGCTAAATCAATCACATTGGGAATTAGTGTTAATCTGTAATCTAAAAAGTGATGAATAACAAAACATTATATACAGTTCTATTTCTTGTATTCGGATCAGTGTTGGCTTTTTCATGTAACAATGATTACCTCGATTCTAGCCAATATTTTAAGGACCGTCTTACGGAGGAAAAGGTATTTCAAAGTAAAGTATATTCGGAAGAGTGGTTAGCCAATGTGTTTGAAGAATTAAGAGGCATCAATGCTGATGTAGCCAGTAAAGGTATCACACCTCATAATTTTGCTGATGGAATGTACTATGGTGACCGGGATAAAGATTTCGATCCATCCAAAAACGAGTTATCATATAATATGTTTAAAATGGGCCAATATACCGAAGGTGACAAGCAAGGCTCATGGACTCAGTGTTATCGGGGTATTCGGAACGCATCGACCTTCATACATAACATCTATATGAATACGGAAATGTCTGCAGATGAAATAGAAGACTATAAAGGTCAGGCCCGTTTTGCAAGAGCGTATTTGTATTGGCTGTTACTTCGTAAATATGGGCCCATTCCCTTGTTGCCTGATGAAGGACTTGATTACACTCAAAGCTATGACGAGTTGGCAGTTCCAAGGAGTACTTACGAAGATTGTGCGGAGTTTATTAGCAGTGAAATGTTGCTTGCTGCCCAAGAAATGGAAGTTCGTGGAATGACCCGGGGACAGGAAAGTTCCGCTCGACCTACTGTAGGGGCAGCATTGGCCACAAGAGCCAAAGTATTGCTTTATGCAGCCAGTCCACTAGCAAACGGTAATGCATCCAGTTTTGCCACTAGGTTGGTAGATGACGAAGGTAGACAGCTGCTGTCTTCTGACTATCAAGAGGAGAAATGGGCAAAAGCTGCTGCTGCAGCTAGAGATGTAATGGAACTTGGCGTTTATGAACTTTATGCAGTACCTCTTCAGGAGACAGGGGAGGATGCTACAGTAGTTCCGCCTGATGATCATAATTTTTCGGAAAAAACATGGCCAGCAGGCTGGGCCGATATTGACCCTGCCAAGTCATATGCCCAAGTGTTCGACGGGACCTTGCCTGCGTCAGGAAATCCCGAATTGATTTTTACTCGAGGTAATAACCAAGACGGAGAAAGCATTAGGGCGATGGTTGCTCACCAGTTGCCTAGATCATCAACAGGCTGGAATACCCATGGATTGACACAAAAGCTGGTTGATGCCTATTATATGAACGATGGTTCTGATGTACCCGGAAGAGATAAGGAAATAGGTCGAGGGGATGGCTCGGAACGTGTAAGTGGCTATGTAAGTCAAGAGGACTATGATAATGGCAAATACCGACCTTTGAGACCAGGGGTTTCTTTGCAGTATGCCCATCGTGAACCTCGGTTTTATGCTTCTGTGGCTTTTAATGGTAGTTTTTGGTCATTACTTAATGAGTCACAGGAAAGAAACCGGAATCAACAGGTGTTTTACTATCGTGATAATCCCAAAGGTAATGGATTCAATTCATCCAATGCCTACTGGTTGCGGACGGGCTTTGGTGTAAAGAAATTTGTCCATCCCAATGATACCTATGAGGGCGGAAACATAGATAACATTGTGTTTAAAGCAGAGCCTGCCATCCGATATGCAGATGTTTTATTGATGTACGCAGAAGCCTTGAATGAGCTGGATGGATCATATACGGTCCCGTCTTGGAATGGAGGAAATTACACCATTTCTCGCAACATCTCGGAAATGCAAAGAGGAATTCACCCTGTTCGAATACGGGCTGGTGTCCCGGATTATCCATCAGGTGTCTATAGTGATAAAGAAGCGCTAAGAAGAAGGTTGAAGCGTGAGCGCTTTATAGAGCTTTTGGGAGAAGGCCAGCGATATTATGACTTGCGTCGTTGGATGGATGCTCCAATAGAGGAGTCATTGCCCATCTACGGCTGCAATGTACTGATGAATGAGGATGAGAGGGATCTTTTCCATCAACCAGTAGCCATTTGGGCATTGGAAACCACCTTTGCGGATAAGATGTGGTTTTGGCCGATTAGCCATACTGAGCTAAAAAGAAACAACCGGCTTACACAGAATCCAGGATGGACTTATAATGATTAACCCAAAACAAACTATCATGAATAAATCATATATGTCGTTTCTTCTACTTTCATTGCTGATCATTTGTGGTGCATGCAATGATGAATGGACTGAAGAACAATTCGAAAATTATATATCATTTAAAGCACCGCTGAATAGCGAAGGAGTGTGTGATATCTATGTCCGCTACAAAGGCGAAGAGAAAACTACTTTCCAGCAACCTTTAATTGTAAGCGGATCGACTACAAATGGTCTGGACAGAACCGTTCATGTCGCAGTAGATTCGGATACCTTGGAGGTACTGAATTATGAACACTTTCAAAATCGGGAGGATTTTTATTACAGGGAATTAAGCAGCGAATATTTTTCCATTCCTTCCACGGTGGATATCAAAGCAGGAGAGAACACTTCTTTGATGGCCATTGATTTTACCCTAAAAGATATCGATATGGTAGATAAGTGGGTGCTTCCGCTGACCATTCAGGATGATCCATCTTACAATTACATCGCTAACCCAAGGAAATACTACCGCAAAGCCATCCTGCGAATTCACCCGTTTAATGATTATTCAGGTAGCTATAGTGGGACAGCTCTTAAAACAACCATGGAGGGCTATGAGGATGAAACACCTATTGTAAAAGAAGAAATCCGCTCTTATGTGGTGGATGAAAATACGGTTTTCTTTTACGCAGGAAATATCGATGAAGACAGGCAAGACCGAAGAAACTATAAAATTTACGCGACCTTTCACAGTACGGGTGCAGTTACTTTCTATACTGATAATCCAGAAATGAAGCTACAGGTGAATAAGGATGCAAGCTTTACCATCATGGAACAGATGGACGATGTTAGGCCATACCTATTACACCGGTACATCACCATTAATAATATAGATTATCAGTTTTCAGACTATACCATGGTGCCCAATGTTGATATCAATTATAAGGTTTCAGGTTCTTTGATTTTGGAGCGTCAATTGAATACCCAGATTCCTGATGAAGACCAAGCAATAGAATGGTAGAAGCAAAACGTAGAGATACACTTGAAAGTGGGAAATACACCTGATAAGTATTGTGAATTTTAAAACTAAAAATTATGCGTTTAAATATAATATATATAAAAAGAGGCTTGTGCAATCTCTATTTGATGATGGCTTTGACAATGGGCTTTATATCTAGTTGCCAGATTGACAACCAGGACATGGTGGAACAGCCACCTTATGATTCTTCCAAACCTGTGGTGGTGTCAGATTTTACCCCTAAATCTGGCGGAGCTGGACAGCGGCTTGTAATTTATGGACAGAATTTCGGGACTGATCCTGATATCGTATCTGTATTTATCGGGGGAAAAGAAGCAAAAGTAATCAATGTAAATGGGGAGGCCCTTTATTGTCTGGTTCCTAGGCAAGCCTTTAAGGGAAATATAGAGGTCCGTGTGGGAAGAGGTGACAGTCAAGGAATTTCCAGTTCAGATAAGTTTTTTGATTATGAGCGTAAAATGGTGGTGTCGACCTTGGTGGGATACAAAAATGATAGAGGAGATGAACCTTGGAAGGATGGGAAATTCAAGTCGGAAGATGAGAGTGAGATGGCGAGTGGATTTTGGGAACCTTCATTTATGAAATTTGACCCACTTAATCCCAAGCATTTATGGGTAACCTTTGACTTTAATAACGGCCTTTACCTGATTGACCTGGAGGACAGTACTGTAACCAAAAAACGCTCGGATTTTGATAGGCCCCGCAGTATAGATTTCACGCTTGATGGACAACATATGATCATTGCAGAAGATCGTGGAGGTGAAAATGACCGCGCAACCTACCGTTTGTCCCGAGACAAAGATTGGCAGGACAGGGAAATTCTAACAAGGTACAGGCAATGTAATGGAGCATCAATTCACCCCATAAATGGAGAACTGTATTTCAACAGTTATGAGAAGGGGCAGTTTTTCCGTTTTGACCTGAACAAATATTTTGAAGAGGGCTTAGGGGACAAAGATTATGAAGCCTTGTTTGTGGTTCATGATCCAGGATGGGAGTATAAGATATTTATGCATCCTACAGGTAACTACGCCTATATTATGGTTATCAACCAACACTACATCCTCCGTGTGGACTATAACTGGGAAAAGGAGCAGTTCAACCAGCCTTATTTGGTTTGCGGACAACTTAGGGGAGCTGGCTATCAGGATGGAGTCGGATCTGATGTACGTTTGAGAAACCCTTATCAGGGCGTATTTGTAAAGAATGAAACCTATATGGATGAGGATAAGCCAGATCAATATGATTTTTATTTTACGGATCAGCAAAATCACGCTATCCGTAAATTAACGCCTGAGGGAAGTGTGACCACTTTTGCAGGAAGAGGCAGTTCTAGTATCAACCCTGATCCATGGGGCTATGTAGATGGAGACTTGAGGGAAGAAGCACGTTTTGACAGACCATCCGGGATCGCCTATAGTGAGGAAGATAAGGCATTTTACATTGGAGACCAGATGAATCATCGTATTCGAAAAATAGCCTTAGAAGAACTGGATGAGAATGAGCCAGATGCTGAAAATGAAGATTAAAATCAATATATAGTCTAAAAGGAATAGTAACTACAACTAAACCAACGGTTGATGCTGTTTAGCCAACAAGAATTCTGAGATGTCAAACCGGGCGGAGTTGAGGGAGAGTATTGATTCTTCAAATCCGCTCCTAGTGACAATTTTGTTTCTCTCATTCTGCGAAACGGTGGGGAAACCAGAGTGAAATAAACCTATTAAAACTAAAGTATGAAAAGAGTAAAAAATGTAATGGCAATGATTACCCTGGGTTTGGGTTTAGGAATAGGGCTGGAGGCAGCAGCGCAGGAAGCGCTAAGGGCTCCGGCCTATCCTTTAATTACCCATAATCCTAATTTTAGTATTTGGTCGATGAATGACCAACTCAATCAAGAATCACCAAAACATTGGACCACTGCTCATCATGGCCTTTTAGGCTTGATAAAAGTAGATGGAAAGCCCTATCGTTTTTTAGGTAAAGAAACTAAGGTGTTCAATTCAGTTCTTCCTACTAACGATCAGCGTGACTACAGTATGAGCTATACTGAAAGTGCTCCGAAATCTGGTTGGGAACAAGTAGGTTTTGATGACAGTGGCTGGGAAAAGGGGCAGGCTCCTTTTACTGATCGCCGTGATGTGGATGGCACTTTCTGGAATTCGGACGACCTTTGGTTGAGAAGAAGTTTTGACCTGAAGGACCGTGAAAACTTAGAAAAACTTTTCCTAAAAATCAGGCATGATGACAATATCAAGGTTTATCTCAATGGAGAACCAATCTATCAATTGATGGGGTTTATTCATCGCTATGATTATATAGAGATTCCTCAAAACATAAAGGAAAACCTTAAGGAAAAAGATAATGTGCTGGCAGTGCATATTAGAAATACAGGGGGTGGTAGATGGTTGGATTTAGGTCTAGCTGAAGGGGTTGTCCAGCCTGAAATGAAGCAACTTACTGCAGCTGTGCAGACAGGAGTTCATCTTTCAGCTACCCAGACTAACTATGAATTTGATTGTGGAGGTGTAGCATTGACCGTAAATTTCACTTCGCCTCTGCTATTGGATGACCTAGATCTTCTGGCAAGACCCATTTCTTATATTACCACGGAAGTCAAAAGCAAAGATGGCGAAGACCATGATGTCCAAATCGCCCTTGGTGTATCTTCGGATTTGGCTGTTCACCAGCCTAGCCAAGAAGTAGCTGCCTCTAGGTATCAGGAAGGGAAATTGGATATTATGAAAGCCGGAACTGTTGAACAAGATGTTTTAGGCAGGAAGGGTGATGATGTCCGCATTGACTGGGGGCATCTGTACGTGGCCACAGTGAAAAGCGAAAATACCCAGCATTGGTTAAATAGCGAAGGAAATATATTAAGTACTTGGGATCAAGACCATACTTCCAAAGAGGACCTGCAGTCTAGAGGAATTATGCTGAATACATCTGTGTATATGGGAAGCGTGGGATCTAAAGCGAAGGAGCAATTGTTTTTACTTGGTTATGACGAAGAGTTAGCCATCCAATACTTTGGGAAAAACCTGGCGCCATGGTGGAAAACCTCAGAAGGAGGAAGTTTTGAGGCGCTATTAGAAAAAGCAGCAGATGAATATAAAAGCATCGCTAAGCGTTGTGACGCTTTTAATAAAAAGATGTACAGGGAAACACTTAAAGCCGGCGGAGAAAAATATGCAGATATGTGCGTATTGGCTTATCGTCAGGCTATTGCTGCCCATACTTTAGTAGAAAGCCCAGGAGGAGAGTTGCTTTTTATGTCCAAAGAAAATAACAGTAATGGTTCCATCAATACGGTGGATGTCACCTATCCTTCAGCGCCTCTTTTCTTACATTATAATCCTGATTTGATGAAAGGCATGCTAAATGGAATCTTTCATTATTCCGAAAGTGGCAGATGGAAGAAACCTTTTCCTGCACATGATCTGGGAACCTACCCTATTGCCAATGGACAAACTTATGGGGAAGATATGCCTGTGGAAGAAGCTGGAAATATGTTGTTATTGACCGCTGCCATTGTGGATCAGGAACAGGATCCCGCTTATGCTAAGCAGCATTGGAAGGTTTTGACCATTTGGGCGGAGTACCTGAGGAAAAGTGGTTTTGATCCAGCCAATCAGCTGTCTACAGATGATTTTGCAGGACACCTTGCCAGAAATGCTAACCTTTCTGTTAAGGCCATTTTAGCCTTGGCTGCTTATGGAAAGATGGCTGGGATGATGGGACAAAAGGATGTAGAAGCTGATTACATCAATGAGTCCAGGGAGATGGCCCAAAAGTGGATGAAACTGGCGGATGATGGTGACCATTATTCCTTGGCTTTTGAAACACCAGGTACTTGGAGTGAAAAGTACAATTTGGTATGGGATGAAATTCTGGAGTTAAATGTATTCCCAGAGGAAGTAGCTGATAAGGAGATAGCCTATTATTTGACCAAACAGGAAAAATATGGTTTGCCACTGGACAGTAGGAAAACCTATTCCAAATCAGATTGGGTTTTTTGGACGGCTTCTTTGTCAGATAGTCAAGAGGATTTCAATGCCTTGATTGCACCGATGTGGAAATATGCCAATGAAACTCCAAATAGGGTACCGATCAGCGATTGGCATGAAACCAAAGATGCTCATGTGATGAACTTTAGGGCGAGATCTGTAGTGGGGGGGTACTTTATCAAATTGCTTTATTAGGAATTGTTCCTGATATGAAAGCATGAACTTTGAAGAAAGCGGATAAGATTAATTTAATTACTGAGTTGTTTATATATTGATTATTTTTGACTTTCAGGCTGCTCAGATTATGGGTAGCCTGCTTGCTTTTTTCTTCAATCAAACCTAAAATATAAGGGATGATAAGCTCCAAATAATTGGCTGTTTAATAATGTAACTTAAAATAAACTATGAAACTTAATCGATTCATTTTAGCAATTTGCTTTAGCAGCTTGACTTTTATAGGCCTTTATGCAAAGGGGGAAATAAAGGACAAAGAAGTGGTGAAAAAAGGCAAGTATACACTTAATTTTGTCAATCAAGATCCCAACTTGGATAAAGAGGTGAAGGAGGGATTGATCAAGACCTTTTTCAAAGTCTATCCAAAAATGGTCAAGGACTTCAATAAACTAGCAATAAAAGAGGTCACGGTAACGATCGATACAGCCTATAATGGAGTTGCTTATGCTCATGATGGAAAGATTACCATTGCCTCACAGTGGCTGGACAAAAAGCCAGGTGATTTGGATGTAATCACCCATGAAGGAATGCACTTGGTACAAGCTTATCCCGGTGGTGCTGGTCCTGGTTGGCTGACAGAAGGGATCGCAGATTATGTGCGTTATGCCTATGGTGTTGACAATGCAAGTGCAGGGTGGGCATTGCCTGACTTTGACCCTAAGCACCGTTATGACAATAGCTATAGAATTACTGCCCGCTTTCTTCTATGGATCAATCAGCACTATGATAAGAAGTTTGTACATAAGATGGACAGTCATATGAGGGAAAAAACTTACAACAAAGAACTTTGGAAGACCTATACCGGAAAAACTTTGGAGGATTTATGGAAGGAATATTCCCTAAATCCGTTGGTTGAGGTTTAGAGGTCCTTAATCGGTGACTTTAAAATTGTTTTAGGACTTGTCCAAATATGGTAAAATAAAGCTGAGTGAAATTTTAAACTAGTTATTTTACCAAGCTATTTTTTCGATATAAGTAGTGGAATAATAATGATTTTTGACATTTATTGTTGAACAAATAGCAAAACCATAGTTTTGCTGAGGATTGTATAAAGAGTTGGTATAGCGAGAAATATGGGGTTAAAATATTTTTTTATAAATATTTTAATAACTTTTGTAGCATAATCATTTTTTGGATCGTCTTGTCGTTATAAAGACAAGAAGACCTCTGAACCAACAAACTACCGCTGTATGAGAATAGGATTTGACGCCAAACGTGCTTTTAAGAATTTTACTGGACTTGGAAACTACAGTCGCTTTATTCTTAAGTCATTAAGTGATAATTTTCCTACCAACAATTATTTTTTGTTTACTCCAGCCAATGGCCGTAAGAGTGACGAGATATCGATCGCATGCAAAAATCCCAATCAGAAAATTGTTCTACCCACTGATTTCTGGAAATTACCAGTGCTTTCTGGTGCATGGAGAAGTGTCTTCCAAGGGGTCAAGCATTTGGACAATCAGCTGGAGATTTTTCATGGATTAAGTAATGAAATTCCCTTTATCAAGAACAAATCCACCAAATACGTGGTGACAGTACATGATTTATTGTTTTGCCGCTATCCTGAAATGTTTAACCCTATTGATGTGCAGATTTATAAATTGAAAATGGAGCGATCATGTAAGGAAGCAGACCAGGTCATTGCCATCAGCCAACAGACAAAGGAAGATCTGGTGAATTTTTTGGGAATAGATAGGGGTAAGATTCGAGTGGTTTATCAAGGGTATCATGAAAACTATAACAAAGAAGTTGGCCCTGAGCAATTGACCAAAATAAAGGCAAAATATAACCTTCCTGAAAAGTACCTATTGTTTGTCAGTACCATTGAAAAGCGAAAAAATGTACAGTTGATCTTAAAAGCTTTAAAAGCAAGATCTGATTGGGATTTGCCGCTGGTAGTGGTGGGCAGGGCGACCTCTTATATCCATACTCTTAGAAGCATGGTTCAAGAATATGGACTACAGAGAAAGGTAATCTTTTTACATAATGTGGCCTTCGATGATTTGCCAGCCATGTATAAGATGGCCCATGTGTTTATTTATCCTTCCTATTTTGAGGGTTTTGGAATCCCGATCATTGAAGCTCAGCGCATGGGAACTCCTGTGATTACTTCTACCGGATCTTGTTTTCATGAAGCAGGTGGTGACGCGGCACTCTATGGAGATCCTGACGATCCTGATACCTTGATTGAGCATATTGAAGCGTTGTCCCGAGAGGAAACAAGGTCCAATTTTATTGATAGGGGTTATAAAAACATTGCCAGATTTGATGAAAGCATCATTTCCAGGGACATCATGAAGGTTTACCAAGAAGTTTTGGAGACATGTCCTGCCAAGGCCGTTTTGGCCACATAAAGAAGAGAAAATAATTTTTTGATGATGAAAACAACGATAATGATGTTGGGTGTTTTGGCATGCTGCGGAGCCTGTACCCAAGAAGAAAAACCATATATAGAAGCAGAGGCCACGGTTATGTACACCGGTGATATGGCATTGGATGGCTGTGGTTGGCTGATAGCCATCAATGATGAATTCTTCAGGCCTGAAAACCTCAAGGAAGATTTTAAAGTGGACGATCTTGAAGTCTATGTACACTATACCCTTTCCGGTGGAGTTTACTCATGTGGAATGGGCAATGCCGGGATCAGCAGGGTTTCAATTGAGCAGATTATAATGAGATAGAATTGGTATGAACAGTGAAGGAATAACAAGTTTCGAATAAAATGATAAAAAAATCTTATTGAACCTGTCAAGCTTAACCAATTTTTGGTCATAAAAATCAGCTTTCTACGCTGTAGCAGTGTTTTAAAAATTTCAATAAGTATTTAACTTTTTAGACTATCACAAACTAATAATGAAAAATAGATCAATGGTTAATGAAGAATGTATTTACTTCAAAAGAGGGACAGAGATAATCCGTACGGAATATAGCAAAATATGCTATGTTCAGGTAAAAGAATATATGGTGCAAATAGTGATGGATGAAGGAGAAATTATCAGCCAATGGCAATCATTAAAAGAGTTTCAGTTAAAATTACCTGATTATTTTGTAAAAATAAGTAGGTCTAAGGTGGTAAACTGGGATAAGGTAGTTTCAATCGATAAAAAATCCAGGAATGTCAAACTGATAGATGGAAGTGAGCATCAAATTAGTTTTAGAAAGTTACAAGAAATAGGAAGGTTGATATGAATTGAAGAGGCAGAATTGAGTTGCTTTTTTAAACTAGCATAGTTATTGGGTGCTTTGCAGATCCGAATACACTAATGGGGTTTGAAAATTTTAAAGACGGCTAAGTATAAAGAATGTTTTACTTTTTATAAAATTTACTTTTTCGTGTTTTAACAGATGATTTAAACGAAAACAGGATGATTTGACACGATATCGGAATGAATTACTACTTTTTTGGGAAGATTAAAGTGGTTAGGTTTTTGTTTTATGAAATCCTTTTGAATAGCATTTCCCTAAATATACTTTCGCAGCCGAAATATTTTTAAATTAAATTTTTACAAAATGTTAAAAAGAACACTACTATTTGCTTTGATTCTTGTGGGCCTTTATTCCTGTCAACAAGAAGAAGAGGTTAATCCAAAAACCAATTCAACGGATTCATTTGATAATTCAAAGAATCCTTTTAGATCGATGCCTACCATTTTGCAAGCAAAAGAGGGGATAGCTGTTAAGAAAAAGAAAGGATTGGATGGTGAAAATGCCAATTTAAATTGTTTAACCGAAATGGTTATTAAAACTGTAAGCCCTGAAAAACTAACTATGGTAGATGAACCCTATACAAAGATATATCCAGGGTCTATTTTTACCGCTGAAAGTGTTTTGAACGGAGATTACACACCAATAATTAATGTGAACAAACTACCCCAATCAATAATATTTAACGTTAATGGGCTTCAAAATGATCCTACCAGAACAATAATACCAACAAAGTCTAATTATGCGGATATTTTTTTAGAAATAGAGAACTCAGGAGTAATAGGTGGGCAACCGGCAATATTAGATCATTCTGTTGAGCAAGTGTATTCAGAAGAACATATGAACATAGCTATTGGGGCAAATATGAATGTCTGGAAATTACAAGATTTGCAATCAGATTTTGATTTTAGTTCTAGTAATAAAAACAATATTTTTGTAGCAAAATTTTTACAAGAATTTTTTACTGTAGAAATGGACTATCCAGAAGATGGGGTGTATGTAGAAGAGTATCCAGATAGTGAAATTTTTGGAGAATACTCACCAATGTATATTTCTGGTCTCTCTTATGGAAGGTTGGCTATTTTTTGCTTAGAATCAAGCCATTCGGTAGATTCAATAAACTATGCTTTAAATACTACTATGAGTTTTATTGCTGGTGAAGTGGGAGTTGAGGTTTCTTCAGAATTTCAGAGAATTATCAATACTTCAAAAATGAAAGTAGTAATAAGGGGTGGTTCAGGTAATGGAGCAGTGCAATCTGTCAATGGATATGAAGAATTTAAGAGTTTTCTTAGAGATGGTGGGGAGTATAATGAAAATAATAGGGGAGCGGTGATTGGGTATGGGCTCCGTCAACTTAGTGATCATGATGATGTATCAGTTAGTTTAAATGCTGAATATGAGGTGCAAGAATGTAAAGTAGAAATTTTTAGCTACTGGAGTGACAATGCAAAGGATCATTTTTATAGCACTAGTTATTCTCCAACGGCAGGAGGAGGGAATTGGACAGTTGAGGGAAGGGTATTTTATGGTGTCCCTGCAGAAACCGAAGGAGCTAGGCCAGTTTATCAGTATTGGAATAGTTCGGGAAAAGATCATCTTTATACGTTTGATAATCAAGCTTCAATAGGTGCTTGGCAAAGAGAATACATAGCTTTTTATGCTTTTGATCACCAAGTTGAAGGTACTCAACCAGTTTATTCATATTATAATAGTGACGCAGCAGATCACTATTATAACTTTGATGTTGGAGTTACTGCAGGCGGGGGAGGTAAGTGGAAAAGAGAGTATGTAGCATTTTATGCATATCCATAAATAATTTACAGCTTTTTTAAACAATCCTTTATCCAATCCCAGAAGAGATTGTTTAAAAAAGCTGTTTTCTTTTATAATTTAGGCTTTAAGGAAGTATTTGGAAAAGGTAATAGGATACCTATTATTTAATAATAATTTAAGGTCTGTGGTTTGGAGAAGGAGCTAGAAGGTATAGATTTTATGCTTATCCAGATGATGTTGAATAAAATAAATCTATTTAAGAGTGATAAGCTTTCTCTTAAAAAAATAAAAGGAAGCTTTGTTTTATTTATGTCTTTTGGAATACCCGAATATCTTTCTTCGGATTTTGTGAAAATTCCTTTTGAATGGCCCATATTGTTTGATAAAAGGCTCGTGTTTTTGTAATTGGCCAAATGGATTGTTCTCTGGAATCCAATCCAATGTTTTGAAATGCTGGAAGTTTAGCTTCCAAATGGAATAATTGAAGGACAATTGATCCCTTCTACTTCGGGTAATGACCTCATTCCACCAAAAATCCAGTAGCGCCTCCAACCTATTGTCAAATTTTCTAAACTGAAGTCCCCCTAGATTAAGACCATATTTTTCAGGAAAGCCTTCTTCACGATAAAATTTTTCTTGGGCAATAAATTTTTCAGGCTTGTCCATATTATAGAATTGGCAAGCTTTAAACTCATCATAGATACAGTTTCTCTCAGGATGCTTTAATAAGGCTAACAGCGTATTGTCTGATAGGTATTTTGATATTAGTTCTTGGACACTTTTGGTGGTGATCAGATAATGGGCGTCCACATAGATATTATAATCATAGTCATCTTTTAAGACTTTATGTGGCTGTAATTTATAAAAGCGGTTTTCTAAAGTGGGATCCTCAAACTGCCTTTTAACCCTTATGATTTTAAAGTTTTTCGACTTCAATAGTTTATTGTCCGTAAAACAGATCAAATCTACCTCGGCAAGTAATTCCTCTGGGAAAAGAGGTTCTCTGATGATATCGTATTTACCGAAGATGGCGGTATAGAGGACGATTTTTTTCTTTTTTTGAAACGAACTCATGTTTATACAATCGTTTTTAGGATGTCTTTTACAGATGCTACCGAGTACGGCTTTAAGGCTTTGTGGCAGTTTTTAGATATTTTTGACCAAGTTTCTTGGTCTTGATATAAGTGAAAGATTTGTTTGATAAATTCTTCTTTAGAATTAGCAATTATAATATTTTTGCCATTTTCTAATCCCATTCCTTCAGCACCTATATCAGTGGTGATCACAGGAAGTTTAAAGGCCAAGCTTTGTCCTATTTTACCTTTCATTCCAGCTCCAAACCTTAAGGGAGCAACAAATACCCTTTGATTTTCAAAATATTCAGAAACATCTCGAACGAAACCAGGGACTTTTACAAGATCACTTCTCAGTTGTAGTACTTCTTTGGTGGGCTTACTTCCCAGTAATGTCAGTTGTAAGTTGGGTAGTTTTTTCCATATTTCAGGCATAATTTCATTTACCAACCAGACGGCCGCATCAATATTAGGAGGGTGGTCATAAGCACCAATAAAGAGCAAGCCTTCTCTTTCATCAAAATCCAGTTCGTTTTTAATGATTTCTGGTTCATGTATATTGGGGATAACAGTAACATTTTTAATTCCTTCATTTTCCAACATCACTTTTTCACTTTCGGTTACAGTAAATGTATGCGTTGCAGCTTTTGCGATGTCCAATTCTTGAAGTTTTACTTTGGCTGCATTTAATTCTAAGGTTTTGTCATTGTTTTGTTCAGCCTGTCTTTGTAATCTGATATGGTGGAGATCCACCGTATCGTATATCCATTTGGCCTTTGGGAATTTTTCAATAAGCCATTGATAACTTTCATTTAATTCAGGACGACTGATCCAAATAACATCGCATGAATCGATCGTTTCATTGATTTCTTTTATCATTCCGGCCCTGTTGGGATACCTGAACAGCACTTCAATCCCTATTTCAACCATTTGGTTGTAATAGGGCTGTGTTTTTCTGGTGTCTGCAGGGATAAACGTAATGTGATACCCCAGATTATTGAGGATTTTCAATATTTGATAGGCTCTAAATGATCCTGAATTTTTATCATATTCTGGAATAATGGTATCGATATAGATCAATCTTTTCTTAGCTAATAACCTACGATTTGCAGGTTCTTGGCGATGGTCAGCATAGTGAAGGGGAAGTTCTGAGGCCCATTTTTCTTCAAATTTAATTTTGTTGATGTCTTGAAAGCGTTTTACGGAACCTTTTTTAGCCAGTTTCCCTGATGTAATGCCCTCAAAATGGATAACCTCCGAAAGCGGATGGAATACAACCTTTTTGCCCAATTGATTTCTTACCGCAAAACAAAGATCTGTATCCTCGTAATAAGCAGGGGCATATTGTTGATCAAATTGTCCTAATTGGTCAAAATCCGCCTTGCGGATCATCAAACTAGCGCCAGAACAATAATCGACTTCCCTGATGTAATTGTATCTTGGCCTGTCCCGTAAATCATTTCTGCCATAATTAGCTCCTAATGCATCACTAAAGATTATGCCACCGGCTTCTTGTAAGAGTCCATGAGCATAAATGAGCTTACTACCTACACAGCCAATTCTTTCATCTTTAAATTGTTCAATGAGTGGGTTAAGCCATCCTGGTCTTACTTGGGTGTCATTGTTTAAAAAGTAAAATAGATTTCCTTTGGCTATTTCACTAGCCGAATTGCAGTTTTTTAGAAACCCTTGATTTGTCTTATTTCTAATGTACCTGATGCCTTCTACATTGTGATTAAAAAATTCTTCAGTATCATCTTGGGAACAGTCATCAATTACGATGATCTCAATGGGGATACCTGCTGGAAGATTGTTTTTTAAGGAGAGTAAACAGTTGTAGGTGTAGGCCAGTTGGTTATAAACAGGAATAATTATCGAAATATTGGGTTGACCTTCCTCTGTAAAGGTGAGCTTTTTCTTTAAAATATCTTTCGATTTCAGCAGTGGAAGAATATCATTAGGAACGAAATGTCGATAGCCCAATATAGTCAGGAACATTTCCTTAACGAATATTGATAGTTTTGAATGCTGATCTGGGTTGAAAAAGGCTGAATTTTTTATGGTAAAGGCCAAACCTACTTCTTGTAGAATGTTTCGCTTAAGCAAAAACGTACCAAAAAACAATGTGGCTAATCTGACAATGTAATAGGTAATGAATTTCGAATGAAATCTATAAAGGTTGTTTTTGCCACTGTCTTTTCCTTGATAAAATTTGCGATTTATCTTATAGCAATAACGTTCATTGTATTTGTCAATCCATCTGTAAATCTTCATGATAATTTACACTGTTAGTAGTCAGATTATGTGTTATGTTTAAATAGTCACTTTTAAGTCCAGAGGCTAAAACTCGTTTTATTTTAGCCGTTTGGTTTTCCACAGATAAGACCAATAACTTCTTTCTTCCCATTTATATTCATAATAGAATCGCTCTCTAGCGGTCAACCTTCTTCTCTCTCTGGTTCTTTTAGTGTTTAATGTTTGGCTTTCTAAATGGTCGACAATTGAAGAGGTTACTAATGCATGTTTCAATCTATGTTTTTGAAGTGTCATGCTATAATCGTTGTCCGCAAACCAAAATTTAAATTTGGGGTCTAGTTTGCCTGTGATATTGAGAATTTCTCTTTTAAAGAACAAACACCAACCTATAAGCTCGTTACGTACTTCATATCCGTAATGAACTCCACTGTGAAGCTTCACACCATGTTCTGGGTGATGAATAGAGCATGCAGGAGAGACACTGCTTAGGTGAGGATCTTCTTCAAAAGCTTTTAAAATTTCAGAAGCCCAGCCTTTATGGAATTCGAGGTCGTTATTGCAAATGCAAACGTAAGGGGATTGTGTCATTTCAATCCCAATATTCATATATCTATGATAGCCAAATTTCTCTTTTGGATAGATCGTTTTTGTATTGGGGAAATCATACTTTTCAGCTTTTTTATAGGACTCAATTACCACTACATTGAACCGGATTTTCTCAGGAGATTCTGAGTCAAAAAGGGTCTTTAGAGCCGTTTCTGTCAAATCCCTTAATTTTGGCCCTTTGGCGTAACTCAAAATAATGATATCTATATCGACAGGATTATTCATTGTAGGATGGTGATTTTATTTGCTGATAAATGGCTTTTATATAATACTTGGCAAAATCAACTGTGTTGACATATTTATTTATTCGCTTTAATTCTGAAAAATCCCAAGGGCCAACCTGATAGAGTAGCTTTTTAAAATTCCACTTATAATACTTTTTGTTCAAGGAGTAAAGCAACTGTTTTTCCTGTTGATCAAATCCGGACTTTTCAATCATCATATTGAATTGGCTCCTGATAAGAATATCCCTTTCTTTCATCTTTACCAAGTTTTTTTGGCTGACGCTGGTGCGATGAAGACGGTTGCTTGTATATGCCTTTGGATGGTGGAGATAATGGAATGAACAATTGGCGAAGCCAAGCTTCAACCAGAATATCCAATCTTCTAGCAAAGTCACACCGATAGGGAACCGAATGTCTTTTTTGAGAATAGACGCTTTTAACAATGGGCTGCTGATCACAGCAATATTATGATGGAGCATTGCCTTTACCGTTTCAATTCCCCTGTCATGGAGTTTGTACATCCACTCTTTATTATTCATTTCAGAATCATAACTTAGAATTTCCGGTTTATCATTTCTGAAATAAAAATTGTTTGTATAGCTAATGTCAATATCAGGATTGTCTTCAAAGTGTTTAATTTGAAGGGAGAGTTTTTCCGGGCTTAATAAATCATCACCATCCAAAAACTGAACAAATTCCCCATTGGCTATTTCAATTCCCGTATTTCTGGCTACTGAAACACCTTGGTTTTCTTGCTTGATATATTGGAATCTTTTGTCTCTTTCAACATATATATGAACAACTTCCGACGTATTATCAGTAGAACCATCATCCACAATAATACACTCCCAGTTTTGGTGGGTTTGCTCCAGGACTGAATTTAGTGTCTCACTAATTGAAAAACCATAGTTAAAAGTGGGGATTATAATAGATACTTTATCCATGAATCAACTTAGTTAAGACGGCTTCTCTTTCCTCTGAAAAATTTATCATATTGTCTTATAAAAAACAGTATTAAACCTGTATTGAATAGGAGTCTCTTCCATTTACTTGCCCCTATATAAAAACGTGCTGCCGTTGAAGCCATAAATCTCGGACGAAGTGCCTTGCTGTATTTTCTAACAAAATCGGTTTTAGCTGTTTCAAATACTTTATCCAGCTTTCCTTCACTTTTATGTATGAGATTAAAGTTGATTACATAAGAACGATAGCCAAGAATATCTGCAAGTAGACAAAGGTCTGCCCCATACATATGGAAGCCTTTCAGGTCAGAAGATAAAGCCAAGTTTGCACTGTTTTTCACAACCATAAAGTTTTCATCAACCGCCATTACGCGTATTGGAGTATCCTTTTCTCTGAAAGTTTCTCCTGACTTTCCATTGGTCATATTTATAGCCAGATATTTTAAATTGACTCTTCCTGCATTTCCTGCTATAGCCCATTTAGGTGCTTTTAAATATAGTTCTTTGATGCAGGATTCTAAGTTTTCTCTTTTGTCATCATGGAAAATAACGTCTTGGTGACAGATGAGAATATGTTCTCCTCTCGCTTGCTGAAGGAATAGGTTAAGCCCCTTATAGGCATCAATAGAATTTCCTGTAGAATTATCAATGATCAAGTATTCGCAATCATCTTCTCCAAAACCGGCTTTCAGACAAGAAGCTTTCATCTCCTTATACTCTGTATGGTCGGTGACCAGTGTGCAAATGGAAAACTGAAAAGGGTATTCCTTTACTTCTGTAATCACTTTGGATGGCTTGACTTGATGTTTCATTTTTATCCTGCTACTTCAGTAAATTGCTGCATATTGACGAGCTTATTGTACAAGCCATCTTTGGCTACTAGTTCCTGGTGGTTGCCTTGTTCAATGATTTGACCATTTTCTAACACCACAATGATATCGGCATTCTGAATGGTGCTGAGTCGGTGTGCAATGACCAATGAAGTACGGTTTTTCATCAGCTTGTTCAGGGCGTCCTGCACCAGTTTTTCAGATTCTGTATCCAAAGCAGATGTTGCCTCGTCCAATAGCATGATAGGAGGATTCTTAAGCACTGCACGGGCAATACAGATTCTTTGTTTCTGACCACCGGAAAGCTTTAATCCCCGGTCACCCATATTGGATTGATAGCCATTTTCGGTTTGCATGATAAATTCATGGGCATTGGCGATTCGGGCTGCTGCCTCTACCTCTTCAGCTGTGGCATGCGGTGTACCAAAGGCGATATTATTGAAGATAGAATCATTGAAGAGGATGGACTCTTGGTTCACCATACCCATCAGGTTCCTCAGGGAGTCCATGGTGAGGTGAGATATGTCATTTCCATCTATAAGCACAGCTCCTTTGTCGGGTTCAATAAAGCGGGGCAATAAGTCCATCATGGTGGATTTTCCGCCACCAGAAGGTCCGACCAAAGCCACCATTCTTCCTTTGGGGATGGTCAGGTTGATGTCTTTAAGCACTGGTCGGCCTGGATAGCTAAATGACAAATCCTTGATTTCTATTTTATCCTGAAAGTCATTAATCGGTGTAGCATCTTTTTTATCAGAGATGGCTGGTTTTTCGTCAATGAGATCCAATACCCTTTCACCAGCTGCCAATCCTGAATGGATAGAGCTAAAGGAGTTGGTCAGTGCTTTTGCAGGCCGCATGACTTGACTGAATAATGCGATATATGCAATAAAATCAGATGCGCTCAGTTCGGATTGGTTGTTGATGATCAGTGAGCCCCCGTAGAGAACAATTCCTGATACCATGGTCACTCCTAGAAATTCCGAAACCGGAGAACTTAGCTGCTGGCGTTTGGCCATTTTTTTGCCCAAGGAAGAAAAACGGACATTTTCACCGTGGAACTTGTCCTTGATCATTTCGGTGGCATTGAAAGCCTTGATGATCTTGATTCCGGACAATGCCTCGTCCAAATAACTGATCATGACACCATATAGGTGTTGTGCTTGGGAAGCTTGGGATTTTAACCGTTTTACTATCTGGGCAATGAAAAAAGCAGAAACAGGGATGATCAAAAGTGAGAATATGGTCAATTTATAAGAGATGGCAAAGAGCATAAAAACATATGCGATCAGTTGCAAGGGTTCTTTGAAAATGACTTGCAAGGTGCCGGTCACGGAAAACTGAACTACCTGTACATCTGAGGAAATTTTGGAGATGATATCACCTTTGCGTTGGTTGCTAAAATAGCCCACATGCAGGTTCATGACATTATCAAACACCCTCCTTCTTAGGTTCAATAAGGTGTGGATCCTTAGGTTTTCCATCACCAATTGGGACAGGTAGCGGAAAAGGTTTCCCAGTAGTACCGAAATTATGATGACGCCACAAACAGCCTGCAGGGCTCCCAAAGGACCATATTCCTCTTTGGCCATTTGGGCATAGTAGTTCAAGTAGCCGAAGACATCCGTCCAGCTATCTGGCTTTACCATCACCTCTGCAGCGGCATCCTGGGAATTGAACAAGGTGCTCAGTAAGGGGGCAAGCATGGCCAGGTTGAGGGTGTTGAAGACCACTCCTAATAAGGTAAATATCAGGTAAGGTATGGCAAACTTCTCAATGGGCTTGGCAAAAGATAATAATCTAAAATAGGTTTTCAATTGTCTTTATTATTTCTAGGTCTCAAAGGCCTCGTACAGCTTAATTTTACCGCAAAGGTACTAATTTTATCACCACCGTCATTGGAAGGAAGAACGATGAAGCAATCTCGTTTTATAACAAGAGATTGCTTCACTCTAATGCGGCCTTGATCGTGATGAGGGTTATATTCAGTCACTTTAATTTATTTTCTTTCTTAAAAGGGATAAATATGTTTTTCCTGACATCAAACAGACTTTTATATCCCTCATGTTTTTGCATTAAACCCTTTAATTTTTTTCTGGAATTGCGAATTTCAGCTTCCTTTTTCAAATAGTCCATATAGGCTTTGGTTACCCACCATTTTCCAATCAATAACCGGGGTATAATTTCCAATATCATCAATTGAACCTTCCAAATCATGAGCTTTAATCCATCTAAATGAATGGCCTGTAGGATAAACTTATTCCTGTACAGAACGGGATAAAGGGCCTTTTTGGTATGCTCTTTTTTGGTGGTGGAGCTTACTTCGTGATGGCAGATTGCCTTATGTTCATAATAACACTTCCATCCCAATCGCCAAGCCCTAAAGCTTAGGTCGACATCTTCTACATAAAAGGGAGTGTAGATCTCATCAAAACCTCCTAATGCTAATAGCTTTTTCCTCTCCACCAAAGCGTTGGCACCGGATAAATATGCGGTAGGGCTAAGTTTGGTTTCATCGGTGCAATCATAGAAAGAAGTACCTTTGAACTTGAGCCCTTGAAAAGCCATCATCCTTGCCGAATCTTCTGTTTCTCCCCGACTGTTTAGAATCCTTCCCATAACACCAAAAGTGTCATGATGATCGAAATATTTCCAGAGCGCTTCGAAATAATTTTCTTCCAATGCCACATCAGAATTGAGCAACATCACCAAGTCCATCTGAGCGGCCCTGATTCCCTGGTTACAGGTATAGGAAAACCCCCGATTGTCGGAATTGACCAAAAGCCTGATGTTGGGATAATGCTTTTTTACCCAAGGAACAGAATTGTCAATAGAGGCATCATCGACTATAATCAATTCAAATGGAGCCTCCGAAATATGGGCCGCTTTGAATACAGTAGGCAGGTACTTCTCTAATAGGTGCCTTCCGTTGTAGTTGGGAATGATAATGGATATACTTCTTTTTTGTGGCATTAATTTAAGCTTCTCTGATGCGCCAGTGGTACCTGTACGGATAAACTCGGCGGAATGTGACAGTAACTTGTTGATATTTTAAACCTAAATATGCAATAGAAAAGCTGTTCCAGATTGAAAGTACTATAAAATCAGTCTGATTTTCTTGTATTTTCAGCCCTTCTCGACAGGTCGTAATGAATTCAATTGCCTAATGAGGGGTCAAAGAAATATCAGGTACGGTTTCAGTATAAAATTAGTAGTGCAAAAAACCATGCTTCAAACTTAATGGATTTTTCTTAGAAAGATTTTGATTGGAGTTTCTATGTAAAGAAATAGTAGGATAGCGATCACTTGTAAAACGATGAGTAGGAGCCAAAAATTGGAGATATAAATCGCAATATAATCTTTGAAAAGCCCTATATGGATCAAGTAAAAAGCATAGCTGGCATTTCCCAATAATTGCATAAAAGGAGTGGCAAGAAAAGTCTTCAAATAGGTTTTTTCATGTAAGAGCCCCCAAATCAAAGGGCCAATACCTATAATGGGCAGTAAGAAGTTGTTGATAACAATACCGGTCCATTGGCTGTCTCCTGCGGCACCATCTTCCGACAGCAAGGCGAGAAACAGCAAAGTGAGTAAAACACCAGCAGTGCCCACTAGGGTAAAATACCGTCTTTTGATGGCTTTTGATTTTACAAACAACTGGGCGATGAACATTCCCATTAGGAATTCGAAGCTCCGTCCAAAGAAAGTAAAATGAAACAGGAATTTAAAGTCTGGCATAAAGCCATCAATGGGTAGAAGTTGGCTGAGAACCATCAAAGCAATTCCTGTTAATAAAATCAAAAAGGTAAGTAGTAAAAGATGGAATGTGGAGTTTTTAAAAAGGAAGGCAGCAAGAACAGGGGCCGTTAAATAGAAGCATTCTTCTACCGTTAAGGTCCATGCCTGCGCAATGCCCGTGAAGATATAGTTACCAAAGAAACCTTTTAAAAGTGTCATGTTGAAAAACAACTCCCATAACTGATCAACAGAAATCTCATTGAAATACCAAAAACTAACACCATAAGTCAATAATGTCAAAATGCCGAATAACGGAAAAATCCTGGTAAAACGTTTCCATAGGTAGGATCCATAGCTGACTTGTCGCGTCAGTAAGTATTGATAGGAAATGATGAATCCACTTAATACAAAGAATAAGCTGACACCGATATGCATTTCATCAATCATCTTAACAAGTAGAGAAGGAGCCTTTGTGTCTTTCAGCGGATTAATATGATGAAAAAATACCATGAAGGCAGCTAAAGCCCTGAACCCCGTCAGGGAGGGAAGATATTTAGGGGATAGCGCTTTCAATGGAATAGTTCTTACCATAAAGTAAAGAATAATATAACTGGAATGGAAAAAAATAAATGGTTTGACTTAAACGGTTTCGTGAGAATTTTAAGTTTGATGCTTACATTTTTTTGTGAATTCATCAAAAAGTTTTCGTCAGTATACCCTAGAAATCCATCACTGTAGATGAGAAAATGTGATTTATCCTTTTTTGGTCAAGGGGAGTTAGGCCTGATCAAAGCAGCCAACCGAACTAGAGAGAAGGATATTTACAATTAACTGACGGTTTTATGCTAGCTGAATTTGAGCTTGTTCAACTACTTTTGAATGATGGCTGCTTCCTTTAGGAATCTTTAGCCATTAAAAAGTACCCGGAATAATCAAATGAATATACTCAGCGTTTCTATAGCAAAGAATGATTTTATGAGTTCTCGCATGAGGCAACTTGTATGGAGCCAATTATTTTTAGGCACCGCTTTGCTATGGCTTCTTTTTACTTTAAATAACCAAGCTTGGGCTCAGGATAAAATCCGTGAGGCACCAGCACCCATGTACAGAGATCCCATTTATGATGGTGCAGCCGATCCGGTCATGGTTTGGAATCAAGAAGAAAATTCATGGTGGATGCTTTACACTACCAGAAGAGCCAACCTTCCCACCCAAGATGTTTCCGCTTATTATGGTAACCGCATTGGAATTGCAGCAACCAAGGACCATGGACAGACCTGGGTTTTCAGAGGTTATCTTGACTTGGAGTTTGAGCGAGGTTGGAATACTTTCTGGGCACCTGAGGTAATTTACCATAATGGCAAATACCATATGTTCGTCTCTTACATTCAAGGGGTGAGAAACCATTGGGGTGGTGCCAGTCACATTCATTATTTTACCAGCGAGAACCTCTGGGATTGGGAACATCAAGGTCCATTGACTCTTTCTTCTGATAAAATTATAGATGCGACCATTTTCAAAACAACAGAAGAGAAATTCCTGATTTGGTATAAAGATGATAGTCGAGGAGGAATTACCATGGTATCAACTTCTGATGATTTGATCAATTGGGAAACCAAGGATGTACCAGCCATTGGCGGAGGAGCTCATGAAGGCCCAAAAGTATTCGAGTTTAGAAATTATTACTGGATGTTGACAGATGAGTGGAAAGGATTACGCGTTTACCGCTCTGAGGATCTTCAGAATTGGGAAAAACAGGGGATGATTTTGGACAAGCCTTCTTCCAGAGAGGATGATACTCCGAGTGGTGCGCATGGTGATGTGCTAGTATTTGGAGATAAAGCCTATGTGTTTTATTTCACCCATCCGGGGAGAGACAGCCATGCTGTTACCAAGCCAGAACAGTCATTTCACCAGAACCATAGAACGACCATTCAAGTGGCGTCTTTAATTTTTGATGGAGAGACCTTAAAAGATAATCGCAGTGAACCTTTTGATTTTTACATGCCCGATTTAAATGAATAGAAGAACATAAACAAAATATACCTATTGCCTATTGTTGAACCTGTTTTGGGTCTACCCAGTGAACTTCCTTTTGGTAGTTTATTGGGTAATGACCCAGACTGGAAAAAGACTCCCAAAATGACAAAAAAACTAAGAATAATTGGTCTTGCCTGTCTGCTCTACTGTTCATCTATAGGGTTATTGTGGGCGCAGCAAATGATGTTTGCCGATTCGAGCAGGCTAGGCAGGCCTTTTTCCAAAGACCCTCATGTAGTGAAATTTGAGGGAAGATTTTTGATGTACTTTTCCATTCCGCCAGTACCAGATCAACCGGGTGGCTGGGGAATCGGCATCGCCGAAAGCAGTGATTTGATCCATTGGGAGAAAATAGGTACTGTGGCAGCAGCGGAGGAGTATGAGAAAAATGGCTTTTGCGCGCCAGGTGCATTGGTGAAAGATGGGAAGGTACACCTCTTTTATCAAACTTATGGCAATGGGTCTAAGGACGCCATTTGTCATGCGTATTCTACTGATGGAATCCACTTTACCAGAAATGCCACTAACCCGATATTTGCACCTAAAGCGAGCAATTGGAGTAATGGGAGGGCCATAGATGCGGAAGTTTACGCTTTTAAAGATCATTATTTTCTCTATTTTGCAACAAGAGACCCTCAAGGCGAAATACAGATGCAAGGTGTGGCAGAAGCTCCCCTCAATACCGACTTTAGTCGGGATGATTGGACCTTGGCCAAAAATGAATCCATCTTAAAACCTGAACTGGGCTGGGAAGGGAAGTGTGTGGAAGGGGCTTCCATTATTGAGCGTAAAGGAAAACTTTATATGTTCTATGCAGGGAGTTATAATAATGCCCCACAGCAAATTGGAGTGGCGGTCAGTGAAGACGGCATAAATTGGAGGCGTGTGTTTGACCAACCATTTTTGCCCAATGGAAAAGAAGGAGAGTGGAATAGCAGTGAGTCCGGTCATCCGCACATTTTTGAAGATAAAGAGACAGGCAAAACCTATCTTTTTTATCAGGGCAATAATGATCACGGACACACTTGGTGGCTGTCTAATGTAGAAGTGAAATGGAAAAAGGGTAAACCCCGCTTAAAGAATTAAATAATTGATGATCAAATACATGTTTAAATTAAAGTATGCACATTTCCTGATCATTCTCTGTGTGTTGGCCGCAAGTGCTTGTCAAGCACCCAAGAAGCAGGAAGAAAAAGTTGAGGATAAAGAATCATTTCGGGTTGTCAACCCGGTTTTACCAGGGGATCATCCTGATCCCACCGTGATTAAGATTGGGGATTTCTATTATGCCTCAGCTACTTCTAATGAATGGGCGCCACTGTTTCCGATATTTAGATCCGCAGATTTGCTCAACTGGGAGGTGGTGAATTATGTCTTTCCAGATGGTGCTCCGGGCTGGGCTAAAAATAACTTTTGGGCACCAGAGCTTGCTTATGATGAAGCCCAAGAGAAAATCTATGCTTACTATACCGCTAGGGACAAAGAAAGCAATCGGCTTAGTGTGGCAGTGGCCAGTGCGGATACGCCTGAGGGGAGTTTTAGAGATCATGGTCCTTTAGTTGCTCAGGAGGCTGGTTCCATAGATGCATTTGAAGTGAGGGATGAAAATGGAAAGCTCTATTTGACCTGGAAAGAAGACGGTAATAGTAGGGGACTTCCCACACCCATTTGGGCCCAAGAAATCAACGAGGAGAGGACCCTCCTGATGGGGGAGCCTCATGAATTGTTCAGGAATGATGTAGATTGGGAATTAAACTTGGTCGAAGGGGTATGTATTTTCCGTGAAAACGATTATTTCTATGCTACTTATTCGGCGGGTTCCTGTTGTGAAAAAACCTGTAATTACAAGGCTGGCGTAGCACGGGCAAAGCGCTTGCTCGGTCCTTGGGAAAAGTATGAGCAGAACCCCATTCTTAAAGACAATGATAACTGGAAATGTGCCGGCCATGGCACGATAGTCCAAAAAGATGGAGAGCATTATTTACTGTACCATGCTTATAGCACCGATGGAAGTGTTTATGTTGGAAGGGAAGGGGTGTTAGAGCAGCTATATTGGACGGAAGATGACTGGCCTTATTTTAAAAACCATGCTAAATATGACCGAGAAAAAGCATCATTGACATTTACAGATGACTTTGACCCTTCAATAGATAAAGTCTGGCAATGGAGAGTGACACAGGATATTCAATATTCCACCGGTGAGCATGGGTTGATGCTGCAAGCTTCAGGAGTAAATGAAGGACTTGGCTCTTTACTGGTACAGACTTCCACTTCTCCCGATTATGAAATAGAAGTGGCCATTGATCCAGTTCATACAAACGCAATGGGTGGTGTGCTGTTGGTCGGTGGAGCGCACAATGGTTTTGGGGCACCTGTGGCAGGCATGGGGATAGCCCTTAGCGACGATGGAATCCAAGTAATAGAAAACCGGGATAAACAAATGGAAATCAAAGCCCAAGCAAGCTTGGAAAAGACTGATCAGGTCAAACTGAAAATGGCAGTGACCGAAGGGCATCTTCTCCATTTCTATTTTACTAATAGTGATGGTAACTGGGAAGCATTGGGGGATACTTTCGATGCGGCCCATTTGGTACCTTGGGGCATGGGCTTTCGTTTGGGACTTTTTGCCAAAGGAGCCAATGGAACCGTGGTTAACTTTAAGGGTGTGACTATCAATCATCAATAAATGAATTAATCCTATACTACTATCAAAACCCAACAAACGAATATGAAAAAATTAAATGGACTTTTGTTTTTGGCCTTGGCAGGAGCTTTTGCCTGTAACTCCAAAACCACAGAAGAAAAGATCACCTTAGCAGGGGAGCAAGAGACAGTGAAAATGTCTGGAAACCCCATTTTTGAAGGCTGGTACGCCGATCCGGAAGCCATAATTTATGGTGATACCTACTGGGTGTATCCGACCTATTCGGATGCCTATGAAAAGCAAGTATTTATGGATGCTTTTTCCTCCAAGGATCTGGTGAACTGGACCAAGCATGAACGTATCATTGATACTACGGAAGTAAAATGGGCTGAAAAGGCCATGTGGGCTCCCGGTGTTATCAGCAAGGATGATAAATACTATTTGTTTTTTGCTGCCAATGATGTTCATGAAGGAGAAGTGGGAGGTATTGGTGTGGCCATTGCTGATCAGCCACAAGGACCATTCAAAGACCTTTTAGGTAAGCCATTGATCAATGAAATTGTCAACGGAGCGCAACCTATTGACCAATATATTTTCAAGGACAAGGACGGTACTTACTACATGTATTATGGTGGCTGGGGCCATTGTAATGTCGTTAAACTAAATGATGACTTTACAGGAATTGTTCCTTTTGAAGATGGTGAACGCTACAAAGAAGTAACTCCGGAAAGCTATGTGGAAGGGCCTTTTATGTTTATCAGGGATGGTAAATATTATTTCATGTGGTCAGAAGGTGGTTGGGGAGGTCCTGATTATTCGGTGGCTTATGCTATCGCTGACAGTCCGTTTGGGCCTTTTGAAAGGGAAGGGAAGATCCTTCAGCAAGATCCAGAGGTAGCCACTGGAGCCGGACACCATTCTGTCATTCAGATACCTGGAGAAGATGAGTATTACATCGTGTATCATAGAAGACCCTTGACAGAAACCCATCATAACCATCGAGCGACCAGTATCGATAAGATGGAGTTTGATGAAAATGGTAAAATCAAACCTGTAAAAATCACCTTTGAAGGGGTGGAAGAAAGAGAAATAAAGTAGTTGTTGATGAGTTGAATAATAATAAATGTTCCACAGGTGGATACTGATTTGCAAAGTTATTTACATTGATTTTTGCATCTGTGGCATCCTTTATATCTGTGGATCTAAGAATAATTTATGGGAAAGAAGTATTTGAAAATATTGAATTGTTTGGGGCTAGTTGCAATTGCGATAAGCTGCGGACCAAAAGGAGGAGCTGAAGAAAAGCAATCAGTACCAGATGTAAATGAGACAGCGGAGACATCAGAAAGGTGGTCCAAAGAGCAAGCCAAAGCCTGGTATGCAGAGCAGGATTGGTTGGTGGGAGCAAATTTCAACCCCAGCAATTCGATCAATCAGTTGGAGATGTGGCAGAAAGAAACCTTTTCGCCAGAGCTGATCGATACGGAACTGGGTTGGGCAGAAGACATAGGGATGAACACCATGCGGGTCTATCTCCACGATTTAGCTTATCAGCAAGACCCGGATGGTTTTTTGGAGAGGATGGACAGCATGTTGGGGCTTATGGATAAGCACGGGATGAAACCGTTGTTTGTGTTTTTCGATTCCTGCTGGGATCCATTTGTGGAAGCAGGAAAACAACGTGCTCCTAAACCTCATGTGCATAATTCAGGCTGGGTGCAAAGCCCGGGTTATCATGCTTTGGCTGACAGTACCCAATACCCAAGGCTAGAAAATTACGTCAAAGCAGTAGTAGGTAGATTTGCCAATGATCCTCGTGTCTTGGGCTGGGATATTTGGAATGAGCCAGATAACGATACAGGTGTCTCCTATCGTGACAAGGAGCATCCCAATAAAGTGGATTATGTGCTTCCATTGATGGAAGAGGCTTTTGATTGGGCAAGATCTCAGCACCCAATTCAGCCTTTGACTTCGGGTGTCTGGTTGGGAGATTGGGCTTCCGAAGATGTGATGAGCCCTATTCAATTGGCACAAATCAACAATTCGGATATTATTTCATTTCATAATTATGACAGTCCCGAAGAATTCCAAAAGCGTATTGATTGGCTAAAGCGATATGATCGTCCCATGATCTGTACGGAATATATGGCCCGTCCAAACGGTAGCACTTTTGAAGGTTTTTTACCGATCGCTAAAGCAGAAAATATAGGTATGTTCAACTGGGGATTGGTTGATGGAAAGACCCAAACCAAATATCCATGGGACAGTTGGGAGAAAGAATATACCGCCGAACCTGAATTATGGTTCCACGAGGTATTTCACAAAGATGGAACACCGTACAAAAAATCAGAAACAAACCTGATCAAGAGCTTGACAGGAAGATGAAAAAAGGGGAGCTGAACTTGTGGGTTTTTGTTATTTTATTGTTCATGACTTCCTGCTCAGGATTAGGAGCAGGAAGTCCCCCTGACCCACAGGATTATACCATTGTCTGGGATCAGTCTACCCTTGAAAGAATATCTCCGGATATATTCAGGTATGCGGGGTATGCCAGGGTAAGGGAACTGGCAAATGAACATTTGGGCGTCGCTTATGAAGCAGATGGGAATATTTTTTTTAGGATTAAAGAAAATGGAGTTTGGAAGGAACCTGTCTTGGTGGCGCCCAGAAAAGAAGGGGAAGCCATGGCTGTTCCGGATTTTACGGTACTTGACAATGGCGAAATCTTATTGGCTTATAACCCAAGGCCAAGAAGAAATCAACAGGATAAGCATTTTGCCATCAGAATCGTAAGAAGTTCTGATCACGGCCAAACCTGGCAGGAAGACCAATTGGTTTATGAAGCTGGGACAACTTTTGAAAATGGCTGTTGGGAGCCTGTATTTCTCACCCTGCCAGATGGAACCATTCAGCTTTATTTTGCAGATGAAGGCATTTTCACAGAAACCAATGAGCAGCGGATCGCTATGCTAGCGTCTACTGACGGAGGATATAGTTGGAGTGAATCTCCTCAAACCATCAGTTATCGCAAAGGAAGTCGTGATGGCATGCCAGTGCCTGTGTTATTGGAAGATCAAACTATCGCAATGGCCATTGAAGATAATGGGTTTGGTCCATTTAAACCATACATTATCAAGGCCGATGGGTTGTCTTGGAAAGAGACAGTAAATGCAGACCATCCTCACAGAAAATATGCTATGGCTGAGCAAATCCCTCCAAATGATTATGCAGGAGCCCCATACCTTGCTCAGGGCGTGAATGGGTTGACTTTATTGTCATTTCAGTGGGGAAGCAAACTGGAAGATGCCCAAATGGCGGTAGCTATTGGCAATGAACAAGCCCTACATTTTACCAATACTACTTGGCCGTTTCAATTGCCGCAAGAGAGCATTGGACATTGGAATAGCATTACCGTATTGCAAGATGGGAAAATCCTTGCCCTTACCAGTACCAATGGCTTTTCCGATAAAGGACAAACTGAGGTATGGATGATTCAGGGAGAATTAGTCGGCAAGGAGTAAGTGGGTAGTAAGTTTTTGTAAGATTTTTAAGAAATAATTGCTTCAATTTTATAAGTGGTTGTTATGAATCCTTTCAAAATTGCTTTCTTGCCATGCGATTTAAATAAGTAGTATGACAAATCATAAATCCATGCATTCAGAAGCGGTCAATTCCAATCTCCTAAAAACCAAGCAGCACTTTGAAATATTAGACGGATTGCGCGGTTTAGCGGCAGTGGTTGTGGTCATTTTTCACTTTATGGAAATCATTCAGCCTGACTTCAACAACAACTTTATTGCACATGGGTATTTAGCGGTAGACTTTTTCTTTTGTTTATCAGGTTTTGTGATTGCGTATGCTTATGACAACAGAATCAAGGAAATGGGGATAATTCCTTTTTTTAAGTTGAGGTTAATTCGTCTTCAGCCTTTGGTCATCATAGGGACTTTAATCGGAATACTCTCTTTTTGTTTAAATCCATTCAGCGATGTTTCAAATCATTATAGCTTTGGGGAGAGCCTACTGTTTTTTATTACTTCTGTTTTAATGATTCCTTATCCAGTGGTGCCGGAATTGTTTTTTAATAACTTTCCGTTGAACCCGCCTTCATGGTCTTTGTTTTGGGAGTATGTGGCCAATATTTTATATGTATTGATTCTCTTTAAGTTGCGTCATAGAATACTGATTTTTTTAACTGTTTTGGCAGCCATTATCTTATGTTACTGTGCGTATTTTGATACCAACCTTTTAGGAGGTTGGGGAGGAGAAACCTTTTGGACTGGTGGTGCCAGAATTTTCTTTTCATTTTTGGCGGGAATGCTTGTGTTCCGTTCAAAATGGATCATTCGAAACAATTTGGGTTTAGCTCCAATGGCAGGGCTGTTGATGATTGGTTTTTTGGTTCCTTTCGTGGATGGTTTCAATCATGTTATAGACCCAATTATTGTAATCCTCTATTTCCCATTTCTAGTTGCGCTGGGAGCAGGAGCTAAACCTGCGAAAAAATCGCTTAAGTTGTGTACTTTCTCAGGAGAAATTTCTTATCCACTCTATATGGTCCATTATCCGTTTATATGGCTGTTTTATAGTTATTGGGAAGCTTACAGTCCAGATATGAATGAACTGATCCTGATCACCTGTTTTGGGACGATGCTTTTGATAGGCTTTGCCTATGTTGTTATGGAGTATATGGATAAGCCCATTCGGAGATATTTGAAAGATAGACTGAAAAAGAAAGCTCAGGTAAAGAAAAGTCTGGTTGTTTAAAAATTTCAGACCTCAATGTTTTTTAAATTTTTAAGGGTTCTATCTGATTTACTAGGGATAACTAGATTTGGGAAGGCATGACAAATCCAGTTTAGATTACAAATCACGACCTTTATGCCTTTTTCTGCCCAGACTAAAAAGTGTAAAAAAATTCTACTGCTGCATGCACTTCATGCAGCAACTAATTTCATCCCGTAAAACCTCATTTAAGTACCTGTAAATTTTCAGGTTTGATAGTGGTACTCCTTTGGTGGAGTTCAGGTGTTATTGCCTATTTCGGTCTATGAAGTCCTTACCCTGACTTCACCTTGTTTTGGGGTAAAACAGAATAATCTTCGGATCACTCAGGGATCTCCTTCGGATCACCTTCGGATCAAGCTCGGATATTACCGAGTGAAATCCGAAGATAATTTGGGTGCTTAACCTGTTTGATCCAAAGAAAAGTAAACGGAGTAACCGATCTATCCTAAGGGAATGGTTAGGACATTGGAGGGAAGTGGTAGGTTGACCAAGCCTCTTCCCGTGCTTCAGAAAGCCCAAAAAAGATTCCAAATGGAGTGTGGATGGTGATCATAAGTATTGGTCTTGAAAAGAGGGGCTTTTAATCAAGATCAATAGCTGCAGGACAGATCAGTTTATATTTTTCCCAAAAATCAGCATGATTTCATTACTTCGTATTTCGTTGTATGGATTAGCCATACTATTTCATATGGTATTGTTTTAATTTACCGTTAAAATGAAAAAATTGATGTCTGCTACTGGTTTTTAGCTTGTTAAAGAAAGCTTGTTTGTGAATATTAAATATTTTTTTTCACCTTTAGGCTTCTATTTAATCGAGGAGTAAGGTCTGTTTATGCTTAATACCAATTATCAGGAAAATGAAAATGCGATCATTGATCAATTGGCTCATGGCAATGAGCAAGCATTTTCCAAGGTGTTCAAGGAATATTCTCCTCAAGTGTATTACATCGCTTTAAAGTATTTAAAATCGGAGGATTTGGCCAATGATGTGGTACAAGATACTTTTTTGAAGCTCTGGAATTATCGGGCTCATATTGATTCAAAACAGCCCATTAAGCCTTTGATCGTTACTTTTGCAAAGCGAATCATTCTAAACATGATTCGGGATGAAAAGCGAAAAATCATTAAGCATGTGGAGTTATTGGCAACGAGCTCACCGGCTACCAACAAGACGGAAGAACAAGTGATTTTTAATGAAACCAATAAGGTTTATCAAGAAGCGATTAAGTCTTTGCCTGAAAAGAGAAAAGAGATTTTTTTGTTAAAAACTGTTCACGGGCTCAGTAATGAAGAGGTGGCTGAAAAGCTGGAAATTTCTATCAATACAGTTAAGTCTCAGTATACAAAGGGATTGAAGTCTGTACAAGATTTTGTGAGTAAGTACTATTCAGTGATCGCACTTTCAGTTTATGCTATAGATAAACTTTCTTGATCCTTCATAAATAAGAAAAATAAACTTTTTTTCATCCTAGCGTAATACTTCGGTAACCTTCGGGTGTATTCCTTACAAAACACCCGAAAGTCAATGAACCGACCTAGTGAGGAACAGTTAGCCAGTTATTTCAACAATCAATTGAAAACCAGTGAAGCCAAGAAAGTTTTGGACTGGTTGTCCACGCCCGAAGGTCAACAATACCTGAGCCTGCGCTTGGATGAAGACTTTGCTACCATGGATCAAGGTCAGAAAACCATCCTGAGACCTAAAATTACCGCGGAGGATATTCTCAAGACATCCCATTCCCTGGAGCAAAAACCTACAATGACCAAAGGGAAGTCGCAAACTGGTCAGTGGCGTGTAGCGGCTGCAGCAGGTACTTTGGCGTTGTTCATGGCCGTTCTGGTGTATTTCCTTATGGACTGGAACAATTATGAGACCTACCAAACGGCTTTTGCTGAGTCAGCTGATGTTATCCTTCCAGATGGTTCTCAAGTGCATATGAGTGGTAACAGCGAGCTCAAATTCAAGAAAGATTGGGCGTCTAATGAGATCCGAGAAATTTGGTTTGAAGGGGAAGGTTACTTCGATATTGTCAAGATGAAGGCAGAGAACAGATTTACAGTGCATACCGCGAGGCAGTTTAATGTGCAAGTATTGGGTACCACTTTTACGGTGACCGCGAGACCTTCCACTTCAAGGGTGGTGCTTGAGTCAGGTGCAGTGGCCTTAAAAATGGAGGATACTGCCGGTCAGAATGAGATCAAGATGGTGCCAGGAGAGTTGGTGGAAATTGACCATCAGCAGGATTTGCTGATCAAAAAAGAAGTAGAAACAGCCATTTATACCAGTAGGAAGGATGACAAGCTGGTGTTCGATAAGACCCCTTTGAAAGAGATCGTGAGGATCCTCAAAGACGACTATGGTTTTACGGTTATCGTCAACGACGCGGAGATTTTGAAAGAAAAACTAACCGGTGTAGTCCCTTCCAAAGATGTTGAGGCCCTTTTGGAGGGGCTTCGCTCCCTATTGGATGTTAAGATCATCAGGGACGAAAATGTAATCAAATTAATTCACTAACCATATCTAACCCATAAACATTATGAAAGTAAAGATTTTACCGATTATGGGGTGCGTTTTAGCTTGGAATTTGGGGATGGCAAGGCCTGCGCAAGAGACCTTGTCTTACAACTACCAAGTAGAGAATACACGCTCAAACAAAGCAAAGACGGTGAGTCTGACTGATCTCCTCAAAACGGTTGAGGGTAAGTACGGCGTATCGTTTTTGTACAAAGATGAAATCAGCCAAGCCTCGGTAAAAGGGGATTTACAACTTTTGGAAAGTCGTTCCCTTGGTGAGGCCTTAAAACAGATAAAACTACAGAATCCAGAATTGGAGTTTGATAGAATCAAAGCTAATTTTTATACCGTCAAAAAGACCGATATAGATCAGGATGGAGTATCAAAAGTTTCCAAAAGAAGACTCGATCAATTGGCGGTTAAATCTTCGAAAAGAATAGAGCGTTCGATTGCAGGTACGGTCACCGCCGGAGATGGCGAAACACTTCCTGGTGTCAGTATCATGATCAAAGGAACCACCAAAGGAACAATCACCGATTTGGATGGCTCTTTCGAACTGAATGTACCTGATGGTCAAGTCACCTTGGTCGTATCTTTTGTTGGATACAAGAAAAAGGAAGTGACTGTGGGGCCAGGCCAAAGTCAGATTGATGTGGTGATGGACAATGATGTGCAGACATTGCAAGAAGTGATTGTGGTGGCTTATGATGAACAGTCCCGTGCTTCATTTACCGGTTCTGCTGTGGATGTCAAACTGGAAAAAGTACAAGGAGCACCAAGGGCTTCTTTTCAAGAGAGTTTACAAGGGAATATTGCGGGTGTCCAGTCCGCCTCTCCGAGTGGTCAACCCGGTTATTCCCCTAATATTCGAATTAGAGGTGTAGGCTCTATCAATGCCAGTTCGGATCCACTTTATGTAATTGATGGAATTCCTGTGGTGGCAGGAAATATTTCCCAAATCGCGACGAGTTCCAATACCATTGCAGGTTTAAATCCCAATGATATTGCATCCATGACCGTTTTGAAGGATGCATCTGCCACTTCGATCTATGGGTCTAGAGGTGCCAATGGGGTGATTTTGATCACTACTAAACAAGGGAAATCAGGAAAGACAAAATTCGATGTAAGTGTACAAAGAGGCACTAGCCAAGTACTATTGGATGATAGGAATAAGCCATTGACCACTCCTGAATTAGCAGAGTTACTGGTGGAGTCCAGGGTGAATTATGGAGATAACCAGCAAGCAGCCGAGGATTATATTTACAGTAGGATAGATCAAAATATCAATACCAATTGGTTTGATGTGATCACCAGAGATGGATCGTATCAACAATATTTTATCAGTGCTTCGGGAGGAAATGAGAAAACTAATTTTTATTCTTCCATAGGCTATTATGATCAGGAAGCGCCGATCATCGGTATAGATTACGAAAAACTCAATGCTAAGGTGAATGTAAGGCATGCTGCTACCAAGAAGTTGACATTGGATTTGGGCTTGGCCGCCAATACCCAAATCATGCATACCAATAGTGAGGCGGGGAGTGCCAATAATCCGATCAGAAGTATGTTTAGGGAAGTACCTTGGGAGCCCGTTTATAATGAAGATGGCAGTTATAATACCGATATTCTTTTGACTTACAATCCCGTGGGATTGGTCAATGAGAATATCCGCGAAACCAAGCTTTATAATGCTTTGGGTAATGTAGGGCTGAAGTATGACATTATGGACAATTTTTCCTTTGAGACCCGTGCCAATCTGGATTTTAACTTGGCCGATGAGTTCCAATATGATAACCCTTATTTTGGAGAGGGAAGAAATGATGGTGGTCGTGGCAGGGCTTATACCAACATACTGGTCAATTGGAATGTGACCAACTTATTGAAGTACCGCTGGGTGATGGATGATGAGAATAGTGTCAGTTTTACCTTGGGACAGGAAGCTCAGCAAATATCTGCTAATTCCGTATATGCCTATGCCAGCAATTACGGAGCTCCAGGATTGACTACCTTGGCCAATGCATCTGTTTACAGGGATGCTTCCACCGAGAAAACAGCCTCTTCTATTTCATCTTTTTTCCTCAGCGCTAATTATGCTTTTGGAGAGCGGTATTATATGAATGTCACAGGCAGGAGAGATGGTTCCTCCCGCTTTGGTTCTTCAGTTCGCTATGCCAATTTTGGTTCTGTTGGCTTGGGCTGGAATATCCATAGGGAAGCGTTCTTTGGGGAGAACTTTGTGGATGAACTTAAGCTAAGGGGTAGTTATGGTATTAATGGAAACCAAGGTATTGGAGATTTTGAATCCAGGGGGCTTTACCAAACTGGCAATGATTATAATGGCATGCCAGGCTATGCTTATTCCCAGCAGTCCAATCCTTATCTGACTTGGGAAAAGAACAAACCATTGAACATAGGTGTGGACTTTAGGGTGTTCAAGCGGCTGACAGGAACCATCGAATATTATAATCGTGTGACTTCAGATTTGTTGCTCAATGTACCCATTTCAGGGACCAACGGTATTACCAGTTATTTGGCCAATATTGGCGAAATGAAAAATAGCGGTTGGGAATTTAGTCTGAGCGCTGTTAATATCGATAAGGGCGATGGATTCTTCTGGAGTACAGATTTTAACCTCACCACTAACCAGAATGAGGTACTCAAACTGAATGAGGATGAGGCCATCGTCGATGGGCAATATATTCGCAGGGAAGGAGCAGACTTTTATACCTTCTATATGCCAGGATACGCTGGTGTAGACCCTGCTAACGGTGATGCATTGTGGTTTACGGATGCCTCTGAAACTGAAACTACCAATGATTATGGGAATGCTGATCCTTACGAGCAAGGAAGTGCCTCTCCAAAGTTCTTTGCAGGTTTGACCAATAATTTAAGCTACAAAGGGTTCAGTTTATCCTTTCTTTTTTATCTCAATTATGGCAATAAGGTATATGATTACTGGGGACGCTATGTGGCCAGTGATGGAAGTGCCCAGTTGAATGATCGTGGTAACATGAGCCGCAAGATTTATGATAGAAGATGGCAGGAGCCCGGTGATATCACCGATGTGCCGAAAATGGTATGGGGCAATACACAATCAGGAAGTTCCAGTCAACATTCCACCCGTTTCTTGTATGATGGCACCTATTTGAGGTTAAGGGATATTACCCTTTCCTATAACTTACCTAATGCGCTTTTGAGTAGGTTGAAAATCAGTAATGCCAAAGTTTACCTGAGGGGCAATAACCTTTGGACATGGGTGAAAGATAAAAACTTGGAGTCTGATCCAGAAGTGGGTATTGCAGGAATGACAGATTTGCGTGTTCCGACATCCAGGCAATATTTGATAGGCATAGACTTTTCATTTTAAAACGGCACAATGATGAAGAAAACAATAATATACCTTCTTGCAGGAGCTTTGACAATGGGAAGTATATCTTCCTGTAGTGAGAAGTTCCTAGAAATCGATCCAGAACAAAGTGTATCTACCAACAATGCCATAACGGATGTCAATACCTTGCAGACCGCTTTAAATGGTACCTATAGCAAACTTCAAGGCAGTGGCTACTATGGAAGATCTGTCTATGTGATCCCAGAATTGATGGCAGATAATCTGTATTTGAGTCTTCGTAATACGGGACGCTATTTGGATTATCATAATTTCATTGTCCGTGAGCAGGATAGTTTTGCGGAAGACCTTTGGAATACCAGTTATGAGGTGGTGATTAACGCTACAAGAGCCCTTCAAGGTGGTGAGGCCTTGACGCTTAATGGGACCCAACAAGAGGAAGCCAATCAAATGATCGGTGAAGCGTACACTTTAAGGGCATTGGCTCATTTTGATTTGACCCGTTTTTTTGCCCAACCTTATAATTTTTCTGCAGATGCAGCCCATGAAGGGGTACCTATCATTGCTACTATTGGTGAGGATCCAATTGCCCCAGCCAGAAATACGGTGAAGGAAGATTATGATTTGATCATTGCAGACTTGAACAAAGCCATTGGCTTGATGAGCGATGAAACAGCGAATGGGACCCTTTCCCTCAACGCTGCAAAAGCGCTATTAGCAAGGGTCTATCTTTATACGGAACAGTATGAATTGGCTGCAGAAACAGCAAATGAAGTGATCCAAAGCGGTAATTATTCATTGTTAAGCTCTGAGAATTACAGTGACATTTGGTCGGAAGATTATAATTCTGAAGTGATCTTCGAAATTGTAAATACTATAGCGGACAATGCGGGTACCAATGGCTTGGGGCATTTCTTTGATGAAGCAGGCTATGCCGATGCTTTGGCAACAGAAGACCTTTACGCTACTTATGCTGACTCGGATGTAAGGAAATCTGCGATCGAAAGAAAACCAAAAAACGGTGCGGAAGACAATGCTTTGTTTGTGATGAAATTTCCCCAAGGAGCCTTGCAGGATGATGATGTGAAGATTTTACGTATTGCGGAGGTTTACCTGATCCGAGCGGAGGCCTATGCAAAGACCGGTCAAGAAACGTTGGCTCTGGAAGACCTGAATACATTGGCCCAATCCCGTGATCCTGAAGCTGAACCTATCGTTGCAACTGGGGAGGCGCTATTGGATAGAATTTTGGAAGAAAGAAGGAAGGAGTTGGCGTTTGAAGGACATCGCTTATTCGATTTGAATAGAAATAAAATGAATGTGAATATTGATCAGGGTATTAATGTTATCGAAGAAAGCTACCCGAACAATCGATTTATTTTACCCATTCCTTTATCGGAACTAAATGCGAATCCAAACATTTTACCACAGAACCCTGATTATTAACCTTTATTAGTAAGTTGTGGATTTGGGGGAGTAGAAATATTCCCCCAATTTATTTTATAAGCTACTAAATTGATGTTTATGAAAAACAATCGACAAAATCTTGTAGGGCCTCTTTTATGGGTGTTGCTTCTATTGATGACTAATTGCGCTACTAAAGGAGGTGTCAGTAAGGAGACTAAGAATCCTAAGACGATGAAATTGGATAGCCTTTTCAGCTACTTGTATGAGCATCAATTGTTCAATGGAGCTGTGGCCGTGGTAGACCAAGGTGATTTGATTTTCAAGAAAGGTTATGGTATGGCCAATTTGGAGGATAGTACTGGATTTTCGACTGAAACTTCCATGGAAGTAGCTTCTGTATCAAAGCAGTTTACGGCAGCGGCTATCATGCACTTAGAACAAGGAGGTAAATTGTCTTTGCAGGATGACATCCGTAAATATTTACCGAAGGATTTCCCCTATGAAGGAGTGAAAATAAAGCATTTGCTGAGCCATACCGGAGGTTTACCAGATTATACAGATTACTTTTTAGATAATTGGCCCTCCGGTCAATTGGCGAATAATAAAAATATCATGGCTTTTTTTATGGAGTACAAACCTAAAATGATGTTTGCCCCAGGTACTGATTATTCCTATAGCAATACAGGATATGTAGTGCTGGCCGAAATAGTTGAAAGTGCTTCAGGACAACCTTTGAACCAATATTTGGAAGAAAACCTATTCCGGCCATTCGGGTTCAATCATGCCGGTTTTTATCATCGATCTGAAATATATGGTTTAGAGAATTATGCTCCGTCATTTATGTGGTCCACAGATTCCTGTGCCTATGTACGGCCTGAGAATTTGCCTGGTAAATCTTATTATTATTTTCTAAGCGATCGATTGGGGCCAGGTAGGCTTTCCTTAAGTGTGGAAGACTTGCTGAACTGGGATAAGTTGTTATACACCGATGATTTTATTGGAACCGGTAAAGAGGAGATGTTTACTCCTGTGGAATTTGAAGGGGTGGAAACTGATTATGGCTATGGATTCCATAACTATTTGGATGAAAAAGTAGGAGCTGTCAGCTATCACACGGGAAGTTGGGCTGGAAATTTGAGCTATATCAAGCGATTTAGAGATATCAAAAGTACTGTTGTCCTACTCAATAATACCCACCATAGTGCCTATATGAAACAAATCAGGGAAGCAGTGGATGCCATCATTACGAATCGAAAACCAAAACCCATTTTACCGGATTTAGCGGAACATTATCAGAAACTATCCTGTGAACCGGGCTTTGACCTTAGTGCTTGGCTAAGTAAAGTGAGCGATGTTAATTATTCTTATACAGAAGAGGACTTACAAGAAATCAGACAAAATCTTCATCAATAACAGATTTGTGAAATGGAAAAGAGCAATCAATATATTTTTTTGGCAGTTATCGCGGGTTTGCTGTGTTCTTGCAGTAGGCCAGTAGAAGAACAAAAAGAGGTGAAACAATCAGTCCCTATGGCTATTGAAAGTGCCATTTTGCAGGAAACTGACAACTTCTATTATATAAATTTCAAAGACTATCCTGAAATGGACAAAACATTGCCCATTGGGGTCTTTGATTCGGGAACAGGAGGCTTGACTGTATTGGATGCGCTAGTTCAGTTTGATGAATACCAAAATTCAGGGCATCAGAAAGGTAGCGATGGGAAGCCCGATTTCTTAGGGGAGAAATTTATTTACTTGGCTGATCAGGCCAATATGCCTTATGGTAATTACTCGAGTGAGGATAAAACAGCACTTTTGGTGGAGCATATCATTAAGGATACCCAGTTTATGCTTTCCAATAAATTTTATAAAGACAAAAGTGCCCGTCAATTTAGCACTGAAAAATCACCCATCAAAACCTTAGTAATTGCCTGTAACACGGCAACAGCCTATGGGAAGGAACTAATTGATGAATTTATTGAAAAGGCAGGAATTGAACTGCATGTTATCGGAGTGATTGACGCTGGTGCCAGAGGAGCCTTACAGGAGTTTGAAATTGATGAAAGCGGCGCGGTAGGCGTTATGGCAACTGTGGGGACGGTAGCTTCTAAGGGCTATGAAAAGACTATTCTGAGAATTAAAGAAGATCTAGATTACACGGGAGAGATACAAGTTTATAATCAAGGCGGTCATGGAATTGCTGAAGTGGTGGATGGAGAACCGGATTTTATCGATCGAGAAGCAGCTTCTCCTCGTGAGGGTTACAGGGGACCATCATTAGAAAGTACGGAGTTTCCTATTGATAAGACCTTGATGGATATCTATAATTTTGATTTCGATCACGACAAGATGCTTTGTGATTCCAAGAACACGGATGATTGTCAAGTACTTCAAATCAATGATGCTGAAAATTACGTGCGTTATCACTTGGTATCCTTAATGGAGAAGATCAGAACCTCTCCCAATGCCCTTCCCCTGAAAGCGATCGTACTAGGATGTACCCATTATCCTTATCTCACTTCTGATATTAAAAAGGTGTTAGATGAACTGTATAATTATCGAAATAAGGGTGTGTATATCTATAGAGATTTCATGAAAGAGGAAATAGCAATTATAGATCCTTCGGTGAATGTGGCCAAAGAGCTTTATGCATACCTTTCAGAAAAGCAACTCTTTAATCCAAATGGAAACATGAAAGATAGCGAGTTTTATATCAGTGTTCCGAATAAGGACAATAAAGATGTTAAAATGGATGAAAGCGGCCGTTTTCCTTATGCGTATAAATATGGAAGAAAAGCAGGTGAAATCCAGGAGTATGTTAAGGTTGTCCCTTTTTCAAAGGACAATATACCATCGGAGACGGTAGAGAGGCTTTCTGCTACAATTCCGTTGACTTTTTCTTTGATTCCAGCTTTTTCGAAATCATCAAAACTAATAGGACATGAAGCTCAATGAAGCATGTGGGATAGCCAAGCTGCTTCGCACTATATTAATAATGATTTTCATTGTATTGATCTCTTCCTGTAAGAAGGAAGTGAAAGTGGATGTGCTGATCTCAGGAGCGAAGGTATTTGATGGAACCAATACACCATCCAAGGCTATGGAGGTAGGTATCACAGGGGATCGAATCAGTTATATAGGAGAAAAGGGCATTGATGAAATTACTGCCAAAACCACCATTGAAGCGGAGGGGTTATACTTGGCTCCTGGATTTATTGATCCGCATACGCATGTAGATAGGGAGTTGTCAGATCCCCAGCAAAAAGGAAATGTACGTTATCTCAAGCAAGGTGTGACGACTGTTTTTGCGGGCAATGATGGCAGTAGTCCTATGCCCATAAAAAGAAAATTGGATGAATGGGAGCGAAATGGTATTGGAACAAATGCAGCACTTTTGGTTGGCCATGGTTCTGTAAGACGCGTGGTCATGGGGATGAAGGCAGAAGAGGCCAGTCCTGAAAAATTGGAAGAGATGAAAAGTGTGGTTGAAAAGTCGATGGAAGAGGGAGCATTTGGGATATCTACGGGGCTTTTCTATGCACCTGGAAGTTTTGCCAATATGAAAGAGGTAATTGAACTTTCAAAGGTAGTGGCTGCTCATAAAGGGATATATGATACCCACATGCGAGATGAAGGTTCATATAATATTGGCTTAATGAATGCCGTCAAAGAAACCATTGAAATTGGTAAAATTTCAGGTGTGGATTTACATATTTCTCATATTAAATGCCTGGGAACTGATGTATGGGATCATAGTCCAGAGGTCGTTCAGCTTGTTGAAGAGGCCAGAAGGTCAGGGCTTCAAGTTACCGCCAATCAATATCCTTATTTAGCCTCCAGAACTACGTTGAAGGCAGCTTTGGTACCTAGATGGGCAGAAGATGGTGGTTATGAAGATATGGTCTCAAGATTTGACCAGACCGATTTAAGAGATTCCATTATTGTGGGTATCAAGGAGAATATTCGAAAAAGAGGAGGACCCGAGTCATTGATTTTTTCTGATGCCAAAGAGGAAGAAATGAATGGTCTAAGCTTAGGTGATATGGCCAAGCAACTTGGATTGAGTTTACCGGAAACTACCATGGAAGTGCTGAAAAAAGATGGGAGTATTCAGGTCATTTCCTTTAATATGAAAGAGAGTGACCTTAATCTTTTTATGCAGCAGCCTTGGGTCATGACAGGTTCTGATGGAGGAGCTGGTCATCCCCGACAGTTCGGTACTTTTTCACGAAAGATGCGTAAATATGTAATAGAAGAAAAGGTAATTTCCTTGCCTTTTATGGTCCATAGTTCTTCTGGCCTCACAGCAGAAACCTTTAAAATCAAAGACAGAGGCTTTGTTAGAACGGGCTACTATGCAGATTTGATTCTCTTCGATCCTTCAAAAGTCCATGATAGGGCTACTTTTGAAAATCCTTATGAGGAGGCTGTTGGAATGGAGTATGTATGGGTAAATGGCCAAATGGCTATTGAAAAAGGTGAGTATACGGGTCAATTGGCGGGGAAAGCATTGAGACACGAACCCTAAACTCTTAAAAACGCAAAAAGCTATGAAACAATATCTCATAGCTTTAGTCAATTAACAATAAACCCAAAATAACCTGCTGTAGGAGAAGGACTCGAACCTCCACGGAGTAGTTAGGCAAAACACGAGCTCGATATTTGCTTTATCCCAGCATCTCCACCCCCGAGACAGGAGGGCTTGTCTGCCAATTTCAACATCCTACAGTATAAAAGACCATTTATCTTTGTTTGATATTTCAAAGGTAGGTAAATCTAGTTTTTGGTGCAAATATTTTAATATAATAATTTAATAATTATTGAATAGTTACTAATTGATTGTTTGTGTTGTTGATTTGGTAATTTTGTTTGTTAGATAAACTTGATGATTGCCAAAAAATAAATGGAGGTTTTTAGGCTGAAATAGTTTTCCTGATCGATTTATTGAAATTTGTTAATAGATGAAGGATTTTTAGGATTTAGTTATAATGATTGCATTTAATTTTAAATTGGAAACTCATTGAATATTACAAAATGAAAAAACAGCTTATTAATTCGTTAGGCAGCTTCGTTTTATTTTTCTTGGCAATAATTTGTCTTGCTGCATGTGGTTCGAAAACCAATAGAGATAAGGAAAACGCGAGTAAAGATAATGGTGAAGGTACAGCGGCTAAGGCCAGCTACAGCAATCCATTAGATGTGGAATTTGGAGATCCCTATATCCTCAATGACGGAGATGGGAAGTATTATATGTATGGAACAGGTGGAGGTGCCAAAGATGGTTTTGCGACTTATTCTTCTGATAACCTCGTTGATTGGAAGTTTGAAAGGCAGGTTTACACAGGAAATACGGAAGATTCCTGGGCTTCAAAGTTCTTTTGGGCCCCAGAAGTCTATAAAATCGGAGGGAAATATTATATGTTTTTCAGTGCCCAGTGGAAGGTCAACCCTACGAATGAAGAGGAAAATTTTATGATTGGCGTGGCAGTTTCTGATAGTCCAACAGGTCCTTTCAAAGAAATGTATGATCGCCCGATCTTTGATCCTGGCTATCCTATTATTGACGCCAATGTCTATCAAGAAGATGGAAAGTACTATCTCTATTATTCCAGGGCTTGTTATCAGCATCCAGTTGAAAGTGAAGTGGCTGATTGGGCAAAAGAAAAGGGCTGGTATGATGAAATTGAAGAAAGTTGGGTGTACGGAGTAGAGCTTAAATCAGACTTTTCGGGAGTGATTGGAGAGCCTGTGCTGTGCCTGAGACCACCTTTGAAGATGGATGATGAGCAAGCGGAATGGGAAAGTAGATCAGTTACCAAGCAGGAGGTGAATAGAAGATGGACAGAAGGTTCTGTTATCTTTAAACACGAGGATACTTATTATATCATGTATTCCAGTAACTATTATGCAGGGGAGAACTATGCTGTGGGGTATGCTACCGGGAAAAGTCCATTAGGTCCATTTACTAAAGCAAGTAATAATCCAGTGTTAGAATTGAATATCCATAAAGGCGGAGAGGTGACTGGAACTGGGCATAATAATATCGTCTTTCTGGACAATGGCGAGATGTACTGCGTCTATCACGGTAGAACCAAAGCTTCAGGACAGGATCGCGTCGTTTTTTTGGATAAGATGGAAATCAAAGAAGACGGTACTTTGGTGGTTAATGGCCCAACGACTACCGCTCAGCCAATGCCTTTGAAGTAAAAAGCAGCGGAATTTTAGTAAAAAAACTGAAGGAGAGCAAAGAAGGAAGAGCATTTTATCTTTGCTCTTTTTTCTATCTATGGGCAGTATTTCAATAATTTAAATATCTGATTATCCGCAATGATGCCAGTAACCTTAAATCCTTTGCTTAAAGTGGTCAGAAGTTTGAAGCCTGAAGACCGAAGCAGTTGATATTTTAATCAAAACGAACATTTCGACTCGTTTTTAACCTTTACTGGTGCAATTGCGGATATACATTTTAAAATATATAAATTAAACGTTTGCTTTTACATAGTTTCGGATTTTTTATTGAAATCTTTAGGTAGTTCTCCAAATTGTTTTTGGAAGCATTTGGAGAAATAGGATGGAGAGTTAAAGCCTACTTTTTCACTGATTTCGGTGACTGTGAATTGCCCCTCTTGGAGCATTTCAGCAGCTTTTTTGAGCCTTACCAAGCGGATGTAGCCATTTGGAGTCATCTGGGAAACCCCTTTTATCTTGCGTAACAAACTCGACTGGCTCATACATAGGATATCGGCCAATTCATTCACTCCAAAACTTTCATTGCTGAGGTTCTCTAAAATAGCCTCGTTTGCTTGGGTAAGAAACTCTTCGTCAGCACGGGTATGAGCTATTGTGTCGACATTGACCATAGGCTGATTGGCAAAGGCTTGTCTCACCTGATCCCGGTAGTGCAAAAGGTTTTTGACTTGAAGGTTAAGGTGATCTATAGAGAATGGCTTTTCAATATAAACGTCAGCTCCTAACTCCATCCCTTCGATCTTTGATTGAAGCGTGTTTTTGGCCGTAAGCATGATCAATGGAATATGACTGTAGTTGACATCTGATTTGATCTTTTCACATAAGGTAAACCCATCCATTATAGGCATCATCACATCACTGATCACCAGATCAATGGGCTTTTCTTTTAATACTTTTAACCCTTCCATGCCATTGTCAGCCCTGTATACATGATAGTCTTGTTTTAGCTGATCATGAATAAACTTTTGAAGTTCTTTATTGTCTTCCACAACTAACAGGGATGGTTTATGAGAATTTGACTTTTCTTTTGGAGAAGTTTTTACGGGCTCACTAACTTTTTGTTTTTCATTGATGGTTTCACTGATATGAATGACGTTCTTTTGTTTGACAGGCAATTCTAGAACAAAAGTATTCCTATTGCTTGGGCCGTTTGGATCTACATAAAGTTTTCCGCTATGCATTTCGGCCAATGACCTGGCCAAAGGCAATCCAAGTCCAGTTCCGGTAGATGTGCGGTTGTTTTGATCCCCGTTGATCTGGAAGAAGGGTTCAAAGATTTTCTCTCTGTTTTCTGTACCGATTAGTCTACCATCATTACTGACATGGACTTTGAATAGGGAATCTTCAGGGGAGATGACCAAGTTTACTTGGACTGTACTGTCCGCATGTTTTATTGCATTATATATCAGATTGCTCATGATTTTTGTAAAAGCTTCTTTGTCAATGTCCGCAAAAAATGGCTTATCCTTCTCGATGAGATGGAAATTGATGAACTGCTGTTCTGCACTGGTTTTAAACCTGACAGAAATATCCTTCAGTACTTTTCCGATTTCTGTTCTTGTGAAATTGAGAGAGAAGCCCTTTTTTTCGGTTTTACGGAAATCAAGTAGCTCATTACTCAATTCTATAAGTCGATTGGTGTTTTTATTCATGATCCAAAGGTTCTCTTTAACCTCCGGGGTATAGTCGTTTTGCTTTTTCAGTATACTTTCCAATGGACCTTTGATCAGGGTAAGTGGCGTACGGATTTCGTGAGTGATGTTAGTGAAAAACTCAATTTTTGATTGATAGACTTCCTTTTGTTTTTCATCTTCCAAGCGCTTGAATGCAGCCTCCTGCCGGGCGTGAATTCTCTTTGTGTAAAACTTGAAAATTAGATAAATAACCGCAACACTCAAGACGAAATAGACCAAATAGGCCCAGTTTGTTTTCCAAAAAGGCGGTAGAATGGTCACATGCAGTTCTCCCTCACGTTCACTCCATTCTCCAAAAATGTTGGCTGTTTTTAGCTTGAGCACATAATCTCCTGGAGGTAAATAAGAATAGTTGATTCTTTGATTTTTGCTCAGGTAAGTCCAGTTCTGATCATAACCTTCCATTTTGTAAGCATAGGGTCTTGCATTGGAGGCCGTGTAACTCAAAGCAGCAAAATCAAAACTCAGGGAAGACTGGTTATGTGGAAGCGTAATCGAAGAGGTTTTGGTGATCGATTCTTGGAGTATGGCATCTTCGCCCCCTATCTCAACAGGGTTGTTAAAGATCTGAATATCTGTAAATACGATTGGTGGATCATATTCGTAGGGTTTAAAAGTGCGGGGATCAAAAGATATAAAACCATTCAAACAGCCAAAGTATAAAGTCCCATCTTTGGCTCTGAAGCCACTTTTATAATTAAAAGGAGAGGGCATAAGTCCATTATCCTTGGTGAAAAGTCTGTGTTTGTTGGTCTGAGGATTGTATTCTATCAGTCCCTTATTACAAGTGATCCAGAGGTGCCCTGAGATATCCTCTAGGATTTTGTAAATGTTATTACAAGGAAAACCGTTTTGGGTATTGAATACCGTGAAGTCTTCGCTTTTCTCGTTATACTTACAAAAGCCACCTCCTTCAGTAGCAATCCAAATCCTGTCCTGACTGTCTTGATAAATATTGATGATAGAGGGATGTGGTAAGCTGTTGGGGTTTTTGGGATCAGGAAGGAATCTTTTTGTTTCTCTGGTCTTGGGATTGAATCTGATCAGTCCGTTACTATAGGTTCCTAACCAAAAATTGCCATTTTTATCTTCTATTTGGTCGTAAATGAAACGGTGACCTATTTCATTGACAAAATTAACTTCATTGTTTTTTTCGTTTAGTTGGTAAAGACCAGTGACTGTCCCTAACCAAACTTGTTGTTTGTGGTCCACCAAGATGCTATGGACTTCATTGTCATCTGGTGTGTTTTGGTCACTATGGTATTGGATTGTGTGGATTTTATTGGTTTTTAAATCCATGCGATTAAGTCCTACAGCGAAAGTTACCGTTCCGACCCATAATTCATCTCCTTTTCTAGCCAGGCCATGCACATTGTGATAGGAAAGTGAAGAGTTATTGGGGAGGTAATGCGTGAATTTCTCTTCTTTTGGGTCGTAATGATTTAAACCGGCATCTTCTGTGCCTATCCAGATGGTGCTGTCATTTCCTTCGACAAACTGCCTCACCCTTTGACCACTGATGGTATTGGAATTGGGTATTGGATAATGTTTGATGAATTTAGTGGGGTGATTGGGAAGAAAATTGATGCCTCCGAAATAAGTGCCTAACCACATTCCTCCCTCATTGTCCCTATTGATGCAATATATGGCGTTATCGGAAAGGGAATAGGGGTCATTTAGGTTTTCCTTAAAATTTTTGTATTTATTGGTCTCCAGGTTATAAATGAAAAGACCGGATTCCGTGGCAATCCATAATTCATTATTGGATACTTTGTAAAGGTCTCTGATAAAGAGATTTTTGCCCTTTGGTGTTTTGGTGAGAAGGGGTTCGGCTTTTCCACTAGTTTTGTCCATCACCCAAACTCCCTGATTTTTGGTTCCAACTAGGATGCTGTTCCCATTGTCTTCCAATTGTAATACAGCTGCTGATATAACTTCTTGATTATCGAGGTATTTTTTAAATTTATTGGTTGAAGGCAGGTACTTAAATATTCCAAGCCTAGAGGTGGCTACCCAAATTTCTCCTCTTTCATCTACTAAAATATCGGTACTGTAGTCGTCAGGTGGGACGCTGTTGGAGTTGCTGATGTTTCGATATTGTTGGAGGAAATCCTCTTTTACATTATATTTAAAGAATCCCTTTGAATTTACCGAAACAAAAATATTGCCTTCTAGGTCTTCTCTTATTTCGCCGACGTTTCCTGTGATTCCTTCTCCAAGATTAGAGATTTTGTCAAAGTGGGTAAAAGTCTCTGTTGATGAGTCATAAGTATAAATGCCCTTATTGGTACCCAACCAAATGATGCCACGAGAGTCTTCAAAAAGCCCAAAGATGAAATTGTCTTCGAGTCCATTTTTTTGATCCGAATCAGCATTAAAAATTTTGAAATTATGGCCGTCATATCGGTTTAGTCCATTTTTAGTACCAAACCACATAAACCCTTGTCGATCTTGCAGGATACTGAATACGGTACTTCCTGAAAGCCCGTCCTCCATACTAATGTGCTCAAAATAACGATCTTGCTTTTGCCCAAAACCAGTAAAAGCGCTTAAAAGCAAAATTAGCGTCATCAAAAACGGATGGAGGAGTTGTTTGATCATTAGGTTAATATTCTGGGTTGTATTACGTATTTAAAGGTAATAAAAAGCAAAAAATGCGGAATTAATTAAGTTGTTTATTATGGTTTTTAGCAAGCGATTGACGGTTTTTTTTGATTTCATGACGGATTTTTACGATGCGGTTAAAATCGCTTCACTTCTTGGGATATTCCAGTATATAGATTTTACCCGGGATAGCATTCACTTTTATTTGAATTCTTTCATCAACAGGTTGGTGTCTACTGTAGTTTTTTGACTGCATCAGGCAGATGGAGAGGGCAGCGATTATTGAAAACACGTGGTGAGGGAAGTATTAATAGGTATAGAATTCTTAACTGATCAGTTTGCAGGAATTATGAGGTCTGTAAGTAACTTTTTTAAGCATTTACTGAGTATTATATTTCTTTTATGCTTCCTGTTTGTTGGGTATGTAGCTCTTATGTAATGTCAGCAAGAAGCTGTTTAGGGCTCTTGAAGCCTTGATAGCAGGAATTTTTTCATTAAATGAAGGATTTGTAATAATAGCTTGGAAATAGCTTGGTTAGATTTGATAATAGATTATCGGCTAAATCAATTGAGCAACCGATTTTTGTAAGAATAAGTTAGTTGACAAACATAAGGATCATTGGAAGGTGAACCTTAAAAACCCAAAAAAATGATACACAAAAACTCTCAGCTAGGGCAGGCTCGATTTCCCTGAGCCAAATTTTATGATCACTCTCTAAGCCCTAAATCAATTAATCAGTTATTAGACTTCTATTCTAGGCTTTAAGTGTCTAAGGACTGAAAGTAGGCTATGCATAAATGGTAACCTGATGTTGCCTCTAATTGCATCGGTAACAGGTGCTTTTGTACACTGTTTTTATTTGGAGTATTAACCTTAACCCAAAATCTATTATTTACATGAAAGAAAAATTACTAAAAAGTAGCAGTTTGATTTTTGTACTGCTATGTGGTTTGGTATTTTCTACTTGGGCCCAGACAGGGAAAACAGTAGAAGGTACCATCAAAGAAAAAGAGACAGGGGAGCCTATCCCCGGCGTTAGTATCCTTGAGAAAGGAACGACAAATGGAACCGTATCTGGTGTGGACGGTGAATTTAAACTGGAATTGAGAGGCGATAATCCAGTCATTAGGGTTTCATTTATTGGTTACAAGACCATTGAGATGGAAGTCGGAAACCAAAGTACTTTTGACTTGGAGATGGAAAGTGACTTGGGCGACCTGGAAGAAGTGGTGGTGGTAGGTTATGGAGAGCAGAAAAAAGAGTCCATTACCGGAGCCGTTTCCAATATCACCAGTAGGGATATCGAACAAGTACCGACCGCCACTGTATCGGGAGCATTGGCGGGTAAGCTGCCAGGCTTAAGCTTTAGAATGCCTGATGGCCGTCCTGGAGCGGGGGCCAATATCCAAATAAGAAACTTAGGCAATCCGCTTTTTGTGATCGATGGTATCCAAAAGGACCAGGGGCAGTTCAATAACTTGGCACCAGGTGATATAGAAAGTATTACCATCTTGAAAGATGCTTCTGCAGCAGTTTATGGTTCAAGAGCGGCAAACGGCGTAGTGGTAGTTACTACAAAAAGAGGATCAAGAGGAGAAAAACCGCAGATTAATATCAATGGTTATTATGGCATTCAGAACTGGTCAAGGTTCCCTGAAGGAGTAGATGCCTATGAGTGGATGCTAGGGAGAACCTACGCTGACATGAACCAGTTTGGTAGCACGAATATCACACAAGATGAATTGGATAAATGGAATCAAGGAACAGAATATGGATATAGGTCATTTGATTGGAGAGATTTTATCATCAAAGGTAATGCGCCTCAAAGTAACTTTAATGTAAGCGCTTCCGGTGGATCTGAAAAGACCAACTATTATATTTCATTGACAAGGTTTGATCAGAAGTCTGTCTTCAGTGATGAATTTGAGTTTAACCGCACCAATATCCAGTCCAACATCAATACAGATGTAACGGATCGTTTGACAGTGGGAATCCAGATCAATGGTCGTTTGGAAAACAGAGAAAACCCTGGCGTTCCAGGTGGTGATGATTATTGGCAGCCTCGATTTGCCCTGTTTAGGAATAGGCCGACAGAGCGTCCTTACGCCAATGACAATCCTGAGTATCCCGCTAATATCAACAACATTGAAACCAACTGGGCACTGTTAAACTATGACCGTACAGGTTTCTTTACCAACTATTGGAAAAATATCCAAACTAACTTCTCAGCAGAATATGATATTCCTGTAGAGGGATTGAAGGCCAAAGGCTTGTATTCATACTACTTTGCAGATAATTATATCAATACCTTTGAGTACACTTATGATGTATTTGATTATATCCCTGAGACTGATGAATACATCAGAACAGGAGGTAATGACAACCCGTACAGAGATAGAATCCAAAGGAAAATTGAAGAAACTGTTTCACAACTTCAGTTGAATTATGACAGGGTCTTTGCTGATGATCACAAATTGTCTGTTTTGGCCTTGTATGAAAGGATTCAAAGAAAGGACTATAGCAACTCTCTCCACTCTGTTCCGACCAACAATTATTTACCATTGGTACAATTTGCGGATATGGACCGGTATGACGATAATGATTACGAAGAAGCTAGAATTGGTTACGTGGGTCGTGTCAATTATGAATATAAAGGCAAGTACCTTTTTGAAGTAGCCGCAAGGTATGATGCTTCTTGGAAATTCTCACCAGAAAACCGTTGGGGTTTCTTCCCTTCTGTATCAGGTGGATGGAGAATCAGCCAAGAGCCTTTTATGGATAATTTTGCTTTAAGCACCAACTTGGATGAGTTGAAGTTACGAGTGTCTTATGGTGAGTTGGGAGATGATGATATCGGTATTGGACCATTTGATTATATATCTGGGTATAACTATGGTGTTTCTACGGTCATTATGGATGGTGAGAATATTCAAGGATCGGCTAACAGAGGTCAGCCAATCGATAACTTATCTTGGTACACCAGTAAGATGTTTGATGCGGGCGTAGATTTCTCTTTTGCAGCAGGAAAAATAACTGGTTCAGCGGATTATTTCCGCAGAAAGAGAGACGGACTTAGGGATATCAGGGATGATGTATTCTTGCCTCTTGAATTGGGATACGGTTTGACGGATGAGAATTTAAGTAGTGATGCCAATGTCGCATTTGATATGGGCTTGAACTATAATGGTAAATCTGGGGAATTGACCTATCGAATTGGCGGTACCTTCGGGTATGCAAGAAGTAAATTTCTTTCTTCTTACAATCCTGTGTTTAGCAGCTCATGGGACCAATACAGATGGTCTGGTGAAGACCGCTGGAATGGGATCTTTTGGGGTTATGAAATCATAGGACAGTTCCAGTCTCAGGAAGATATTAACAATTATCCTGTGAACATTGATGGACAAGGGAATGGTACTTTGTTGCCAGGTGACTTGATCTATAAGGATGTAAATGGTGATGGTAAAATTGATGGATTCGATGAAAGACCCATAGGTTATAGCTTGAACGGTCCTCCAAGTATCAATTATGGCCTGAACATGTATTTTAATTACAAGAATTTTGATTTGACACTTGACTTCTCAGGTGGCTCTATGGCTTCTTATAACCAAAACTGGGAAATGAGATGGCCTTACCAAAACGGTGGTAATCTCTTGGCTTACATGTATGATGACAGGTGGCACAGGGAAGATCCATACGATTTGAACAGTCCATGGATTGCTGGAGAAAACCCTCCCCTTAGGTTTAACGCGGGTGGACACAGTAATTATAATAGAAACTCTACCTGGTGGTTAACCAATATCAAATACATTAGAATGAGGACCATGTCATTGGGTTATACATTACCTCCTAAAGTCTTGAGCAAACTTAAAATTGAAAGAGCAAGGGTTTATTTCCAAACCTACAACTTGTTCTCGATTGATAATGTGCATCAGTTTGGTATCGATCCAGAAGTAAGAGATGAAAATGGCTTGCAATATCCGCAAAACGTGAACATGAACTTAGGGTTTAACTTGACCTTCTAAAATGAAACTGGACATGAAAAAATACATATATAGCATTTTCACATGTGTGATTTTATTCACAGCATGTAATGATGAAGATTTCTTGAACCGTGATCCCCAAAACATACTTTTGGAAGATCAGGTTTGGGAAAATGAAGACTTGGTACTGTCCGTGTTGGCAGACCTTTATAATAGACTTCCTGACTACCAAACCATCGAGAGATGGTGGGAGTTTGCCAATTTTGATGAGACTTTCGCCTCTAATGCCGGAGATTACTGGAGACACCAAAATGTTGACTATGGCTATGGTGATTGGGGAATGTGGGATTATGGTTATATCCGTGATATTAATCTATTCATTGAAAAAGCTGAAGTAGCTGATCAGTTAGACCCTGAAGTTAGATCGCAATTTATTGCTGAGGCGAAGTTTATCCGTGCTATGGTTTACTTCGAACATGTTAAGAGAATGGGTGGTGTGCCTTTGATCTTGGAATCTTTGGAATATGATTACAGTGGTGATCCTACTTATTTACAATATCCTAGAGCTCAGGAGCATGAGGTTTACGATTATATCATCCAGGAAATGGAAGATATTAAAGGAGATCTTCCAAATGGAGGAACAAGGTCAAGAGCTACTATTGGAGCAGCTTTGGCACTGGAGTCAAGAGCAGCCCTCTATGCAGGATCTATTGCCAATTATGGTCAGCTGACACCGAATGTTTCTTTGCCGGGAGGTGAAGTAGGTATTCCAGCGGATATGGCTGATCAATATTACACGACTTCTTTAAGAGCATCTGAAGAGCTTATGGGATTAGGTACCTATGGGTTGTACCAAAATGATCCCGATCCATCGGAAAATTATACCAATATCTTCTTGAACAAATCGGCCAACAATGAGGTGATTTTAGCAAAGGATTTTCTGGTGCAGGGTAGAACACATGGTTTTACCATTGAAAATATCCCGAGGTCTTTGAGAGAAGAAAACACAGTGGGTGGGAAAATGAATCCTTCTCTGAACTTGGTTCAATCTTTTGAATTGTTGGACAATACTTTCGCCCCACTTCCTACCGAAGATGCTGATGGCAACCCCATATACTATGATGATCAACTGGACATTTTTGCAGGTAGAGACCCTAGGTTAGCCGGAACAGTGATTTTGCCAGGTTCTACATTCCGGGGCAGTGAAGTAGATATCTGGGCAGGCTGGAAAACGCCAGAAGGTAATGTCATCACTTCCGATCAGTTGGGAGGAAGGGCTGAGCTGCCAAATGGTTCCACCGATCAGGTGGTTGGATATGATGGTCCTATCGATAACCTGGAATGGTCGGCTCAAGGAGGTTTCTATCTTAGAAAGTACGTGGATACATCTGTGGGATCTGGTCAGCGTGGTACAGGCAGTGCCGTATGGTGGATCAGATTCAGGTATGCTGAGATCTTATTGAATGCGTCCGAGGCAGCTTTTGAATTGGGAGATAATACCAAGGCTGCTGAGTATATGAACCAAGTAAGAAGGAGAGCTGGATTCCCTACTGACTTAGCACCATCAGAAATTGACTTCGATAGGATTGTACATGAAAGAAAAGTAGAGTTGTCCTTCGAAAACCACATTCTCTGGGATTATAAGCGATGGAGATTGGCTCACAGGGTTTGGAATGGTGAATCTGTTGACTTGACCAATGAGCCTGGTGATGCTTTGGCTGTCAGTACTCGAGTATTTGGATTGAAGCCATTTAAAGTGTATGATCCAGGAAGTCCTAACCATGAGAAATGGATATTTGAGGAGTTTAAGCCTACGCCGGTATTCAATCCGCATAGGTTCCGTCTAGGAAATTACTATTCATTCATTGGGGATAATGTGCGAAATGCCAACCCTTTGATTGTTAGAAACCCTAACCAATAATAGGACCATTAAATTATGAAATTCATGAAAAATAGTATCAAATATATAGCAGGGCTATTTTGTCTGACCATGGGTCTGACATCATGCGAATATGATAACTATGATGAGCCTAAGTTACTTTTTGAAGGTAACCTGGTTTATCAAGGCGAGCCCATTGGCGTAAGTTACAATGACGTTTATTTTGAATTGTGGGAAGAAGGATGGCAGACCTTTGGCAACATAGGTGTAGCGGTGGATCAGGATGGTTCATTTTCGTCTCTATTGTTTGCTGGGGATTACAAATTGATTATTCCAGCCAACCAAGGGCCTTTTATGAACATCCCCAATGCTGAAACCAGTTCTGATACCATTCCTCTGGACTTAAGAGGAAGTTTGAATATGGACATTGAAGTGTTGCCGTATTACATGCTGAGGAATGTAGATATTTCAGGAAGCGGCAGTTCAGTAAGTGCCAGTTTTGCCCTGGAACAGATCATTACAGATTCCAACGCAAGAAATATCAATGAGGCGATATTGTACTTGAGCAAAACGGCTTTTGTAGATGGAAGAACCAGTATCAGCTCTTCCAGTATTGGTGGTGGAGACATAGCAGATATGTCAAACATACAGCTAAGCACCAATGTGCCAGACATGACCCCTACGCAAAATTACGTTTTTGCTAGGGTGGGGGTAAGAATTGATGGAGTGGAGGATATGTTGTTTTCTCCAATTGAAAGAGTAGACTTCTAATTAATTGTAATGCGTCATTGCAAGTTGGCGAAGTAAATTGGTTATCCGATACCTTGTCTTCCTTGCAATGACGTTTATAAAACTGATTTTATTTCATAAAGTACCCCAAAAACCTATGAAGCAAAGCTTTTTATCGATGTTGCAATTCAGTATCTTAATTTTTGCTGTTGCTTGCGCGAGTAATGCTCAAGATTCTGTACCTGAGACAGATGAGGAGATTGATGAGAATATAGTGGGAAAATATACCAACCCTGTTTTTGAACCTGTTTTGGCTGACCCAACCGTAGTCCAGGATGGAGCCTATTTCTATGCTTATGGCACAGAAGATAACTGGAGAAATGAAGGAGGCTACCACCTTGTACCTGTTATTAGATCAAAAGACCTGATAGAGTGGGAATGGGTAACAGATGCCATGAAGGCCAAGCCGACCTGGAAATCAGAAGGAGGCATTTGGGCGCCGGATGTCAGTAAAGTTGGGGATGAATTTTATATGTATTATTCCTACTCCACTTGGGGAGATGCCAATCCTGGGATTGGGCTGGCCATTTCCAGTTCACCAGAAGGACCTTTTGTAGATTATGGAAAAATTTTTGACTCTCAGAGCATTGGGGTAAGTAATTCTATTGACCCTTTTTATTTTGAAGAAGATGGTCAGAAATACCTTTTCTGGGGAAGCTTCAGGGGATTGTATATGATTAAGCTTTCTGATGATGGAAGAACTACTGAGGGAGAGAAAGTCCAAGTAGCGGGAGACCATTTAGAAGCCAGTTATGTCTTCAAGAAAAATGGGTTTTACTATTTATTCGGTTCATATGGTTCTTGTTGTGAAGGAATCAATAGTTCTTATCAAGTATGGGTAGGAAGATCAGCTAAGTTGGAAGGACCTTATTTGGACAGGTCTGGCAATAAGTTGTTAGATGGACACTTTGGAGAGTTGGTAGTAAAAGGAAATCTTGGAAGTACAGGTTTTGCAGGGCCAGGGCACAATGCAGAAATCATCACCGATCAAGAAGGAGAAGACTGGTTGTTGTATCACGGAATGCTTAAAAACAAACCCCGTACCAACAATGGAACCAATAGAAGAGCTTTACTTCTGGATAGAGTCCTATGGAATGATGGCTGGCCAACTATTTTTAGGCAAGAACCCAGTACCCAATTAAATGAAGGACCCCAATTTTGATCACTAACCCAATAACCTATGCGTACCCCTTTTAAAATAACATGTTTTCTTTTTTTAGTTTGTATCAACACCTCACTTTATGGTCAAGTTAAGGTTGACCTTTCTGGATTTAAAGTCAAAAATGGAGCAACTATCACAGAAGATGGAGACTTACTGCGAGTAAACTGGCCGGCAGAAGAAGATAAAACAGCCCAAATGGTATTTAACCTAAACAAAGACGCTTCACTTTTAGAAAGTGTCCAGTTGGAGAAGGGCGACCAATCAAAGATAATCGGAAGGAATATTGACCCGTTATTTTTGTTGACTGTTGGAGAACGGGATTTGAGCAAGGAGAGTGGATGGAATATATTTTTTGACCGCACGGCTTATAAGCCTTTTAAAACCCATAAGGTGCTTTTAGAAGCGGAGAACATTGAAGTAAAGAGCCATGGCGAGCGTACAGTAGTGCGGGTTGATAACATGAGCGCCGGGAATTTTTCAGGTTGGCTAGAGATCACTTTGTATCATGGTAGTTCCTTGGTCAATATGGCTGCTGTAATGAAGACGGATGAAGACGCCAAAGCTATCATTTATGATGCAGGTTTAGTAAGTGATGACAATTCTTTTGATGAGGTTTTTTGGTCTGATACCGATGGCTATTTACAATCCAGTAAAGTGGATGAAAAGGGAGCTGGAGCAGAGAGTTTAGCTGTAAAATATAGGACGATCATTGCAGAAGGAGAACAAGGAAGCTTGGCAGTTTTTCCTCCACCACATCAATATTTTTACCCTTTGGACAATGCCTATAACTTGAAATATGTATGGTATGGTAAGAATTATCGGGGTCAGAGTTCAGAATTTGGTATTGGCATTCGCCAAGATCCCATGGGCGACAACCGACATGTACCATGGTTCAATGCTCCTCCTGGTACTGAGCAGCGACTTAATTTTTTCGTCTATCTGAGTGAAACCAAAGATGGGCAGGTCTTGGAGAAAGTGAAGGCTTTTACCCATGAAGACCAATACAAACCTTTGTCAGGGTATAGGACCATGGCCAGCCATTTTCATACCGAGCACATGGATGATGTGCTTACCCATAAACCCATTCCTGATATTCCGGGCCATGTAAAAGCACTGAGAAGTATGGGGGTAAATATCATGCATCTGGGGGAATACCATCTTGCAGGAAATCCAAGGGATCATGGCCCACGAAGATTGCCAGAGTTGCAGTTGATGTTTGAGGAATGTGCGAGATTATCCCAAGGAGATTTTCTCATGCTTCCGGGAGAAGAGCCAAATGTACACTTTGGAGGTCATTGGATGAATCTATTTCCAAATCCAGTTTACTGGATCATGTCAAGGGAAAATGATCAGCCATTTGTGGAAGAGACAGAAGAATATGGCAAAGTTTATCGCGTAGGAAACCAAGAAGAGATGTTACAACTGCTGGTAGAGGAAAAAGGATTGGCTTGGACCGCTCATGCCAGAACAAAAGGTTCTACAGGATTTCCAGATCGATACAAAGAGGAAGCGTTTTTTCATTCTGATCGTTTTAACGGAGCTGCATGGAAAGCGATTCCCGCTGACTTGTCCATTCCCAATATGGGGAGAAGGGTTCTTCATTTGATGGACGACATGGCCAATTGGGGAGAAAGAAAGTATGTGATTGGTGAAGCAGATCTCTTTAAGCTTGAGCCGGATTATGAGATTTATGGTCACATGAACATCAATTACCTTCAAATGGATAAGTTGCCCAAGTTTGAAGAAGGCTGGCAACCAGTGCTTGACGCCATGGAAACCGGGAAGTTTTTTGTGACTACAGGAGAAGTTTTATTACCAGAGTTTTCAGTAAATGGAAAGCCTAGCGGAGAGGTGATCTCCTTGGACTCAAAAGGAAAGGCGATAATCAAATTGAAAGCGGAATGGACTTTCCCTCTAAATTATTTGGAAATCGTATCTGGCGACGGAGAGGAAGTGTTCAGGGAGAAAATTGACTTAAGTGATACCCGTGTATTTGGTACTGAAAATTTGGAGTTTTCAATAGATTTAAAGAACCGGACCTGGGTGAGGCTTGAGGTATGGGATGTAGCAGCGAATGGAGCTTTTACCCAACCTGTTTGGATAGAACAATAAATAAGAATTAAACCTATTAAACATGAATATCAAGATTAAAAATTTGATGCAGCTCCTGTTGGGAGTTGGAATCTTCTCCCTGGTAGGATGTCAGGAAGCAGATGTTAAGCAGATGGATGCTGAGGTAGAAGCTGAAAATACTATCAGACCACCTGCTTATCCATTGATTTCCGTGGATCCTTATTTTAGTGTTTGGAGCATGGGGGATAAACTGAATGGAGATGCCACAAGGCATTGGACAGGAAAGGAAAATGACCTACAAGGCATTATCAGAGTGGATGGAAAGGCCTACTACTTTTTAGGTGAATCAGTGACTGAAACGAGAGCTGTGCTGCCATTGACAGGCATGAAAGAGCGTTGGCAATATACTTTGGAGGAGCCTACAGGAAACTGGGAAGATGTGGGTTATGAAGAAGGTGAAAAGTGGAAATCCACCAAAGGAGCTTTTACCAATGGAGACGATAGTCCAGCCCCGAATAAATGGAATACTGAAAATATTTGGGTGAGAAGGACTTTTGAATTGGAAAGTACTGATTTTCATGATCTTTTATTGAATATTCATCATGATGATAATGTAAAAGTGTACCTCAATGGTGTTTTAGCCTATGAAAAAGTAGGATGGGTTTCGAGCCCTGAGACCATTGCCATTAGAACAGAGGCAAAGAAAGCCCTTCAAAAAGGAAAGAATGTCATGGCTATCCATTGTGAAAACACCACCGGTGGGGCATTTTTAGATGCAGGTTTGGTGGAGATTCTTCCACCTGCGGTGGAGATTGACCAAGCGAAACAAACAAATGCAACGGTAAGGGCCACGCAAACCTTGTATAGTTTTGATTGTGGTGAGGTTGAATTGGAGGTGACTTTTACAGCTCCAATGCTTCCGGATAATTTGGAAATCATGACCCGTCCAGCCAACTATGTAAGCTTTGAAGTTAAGTCTAAGGATGGCAAGGAGCATGATGTACAGGTTTATTTCAGTGCAGCGGGTAATTTGGCTGCCAATACGCCCAATCAGGAAGTGACTTGGGAAAGGCCTGATATCTCAGGGCTTCAAGCGATGAAATTAGGAACCAGTACTCAGCCTATATTGGAAAAGAAAGGTGATAATATTAGGATTGATTGGGGTTACTTGTATCTCACCGCTAATGATCAGGAAAATACCACTTCATTGATTGGTATGAACATGGTTTCGATTTCGGATTTTGTGAATAATGGAAAGCTCACCTCACCTGATGAGTCTGCAAAGCCCGTGGCCTTGGATCAAAAAATGATTACACAAGCCATTGCATTTGATTATGGAAAAGTAGGAAGTGATTCAAAAGAAAACTTTGTTACCCTGGCTTATGATGACCTTTATGCAGTACAGTTCTTTAATGAAAATTTGAAAGCGTGGTGGAAAAAATATGGTTTGAGCACCGAGGAAATGCTACAGGCAGCGCAAAGCGATTACAGTAAATTGGTGGCTAAAAGTGAAGCTTTTGATCAGCAGTTGTACAAGGATGCCTATCAGGCAGGGGGAGGGGATTACGCAGCTATTTGTGCCCTCGTTTACCGCCAGGCTGTTTCTGCCCACAAAACAGTGGAAGGTCCTAATGGGGAGCTGTTTTTCTTTTCTAAAGAGAACTTTAGTAATGGTTCAATAGGAACAGTGGATGTGACCTATCCTTCGGCACCTTTGTTTTTGATCTATAATCCTGATTTGCTTAAAGGGATGTTGGAGCCGATTTATTATTACAGTGAAAGCGGCAAGTGGGCCAAACCTTTTCCTGCCCACGATGTAGGAACTTATCCTTTGGCCAATGGTCAAACTTATGGAGAAGATATGCCAGTAGAAGAAGCAGGCAACATGCTACTTTTGACTGGAGCCATTGCCAAGGTAGAAGGCAATGCAGACTATGCTAAACAGCATTGGGATGTGATGACCACTTGGGTGGAGTACTTGGCCAATGAAGGTTTTGATCCGGCCAATCAACTTTGTACAGATGATTTCGCTGGACATTTAGCCCATAATGCCAATCTTTCTGTAAAAGCCATACTCGCGATAGCAGCATATGGACAAATGGCGGAAACCTTAGGCAAAACTGAAACTGCAGAAAAATATACCGCAATGGCGAAAGACTTCGCTCAAAAATGGATGGAAAAAGCCGAGGATGGAGATCACTATAGCTTGACTTTTGACAAAAAAGGAACCTGGAGCCAAAAGTATAATTTGGTATGGAATGAGTTGCTGGGACTGGAGATCTTCCCTAAAGAAGTGGCTGAAAAAGAAATTGCCTATTACCTGACCAAGCAAGAAAAATATGGTTTGCCTCTGGACAGCAGAAAAACCTATACGAAGTCAGATTGGGTGATTTGGACAGCAGCTATGGCCAATAGTGAGGAAGACGAAAAGGCTTTGATCGATCCCATGTTTACCTATATTAGCGAAACACCCAATAGAATTCCAGTCAGCGACTGGCATGAAACCACCAATTCAACCTCTGTTGGTTTTAGAGCAAGATCAGTGGTGGGAGGCTATTATATGCCAGTTTTGAAAGATGTCCTTTTGAAGCAATGAGTGATTCAGCTGTTGTCTTCTTAATACGAAGGCAACAGCCAATTTTACGATGTTCTTTAAGCCCTAAATTTAAAGATTAAATCATGATACAATACCCAAAATTAAAAAGCCTTGCGAGTGTCCTATCATTTGTTCTTCTTGTTTCTTGTAATAAGGGAGAGCAGATAAGTTCAATCTCCTTGGTAGAACGGATAGATACAACCACCACTAATGCGCATTACATCAGTAATCGGGCACCTTTAAAACCAAGTGCTTTGATAAAACTTCCTGTAGGATCAGTCAAACCAGAAGGCTTTCTCAAGGAATATTTAATTCGCCAAAAAAATGGCCTTACAGGTCACTTGGGAGAAATCAGTGCTTGGCTTCAAAAGGAAGATAATGCTTGGCTCAACAAAAGTGGAGAAGGAAATTGGGGTTGGGAAGAAGTACCATATTGGTTGAAAGGCTATGCGAATATTGGTTATTTGTTGGAAGATCAAAAGATGATAGACGAGGCCATGGTCTGGTTGGAGGGAACCTTAGCCAGCCAGAGGGAGGACGGGAACTTTGGTCCACGTCATTTTGATGGAGACAATCAGGATTTTTGGGCAAATATGATTATGCTTTATTGTTTGCAGTCATATTATGAATATTCTCATGATGAGCGTGTGATTGAGTTGATGACAAATTATTTTAAATATGAACTTACTGTGCCAGATGAAAATTTTCTAAATGGTTATTGGCAGAAGTTGAGAGGTGGGGATAATTTGCACAGTGTGTTTTGGCTCTATAATCGCACTGGGGATAAGTTTCTATTGGACTTGGCTGAGAAAATCCATCGTAATACTTCTGATTGGGTAGGCAGGCAGCATGACATCAAGGATATTCATAATTACTATGAAGTCAGAAACGGAGGAGAAGTGCCTGACTGGTATCGTGATCAGATTGATTGGCATAACGTGAACCATGCACAAGCTTTCAGGGAGCCTGCTCAATATGCTTTACTTTCTCATGATGAGCAACATGTAAAAGCCAGTTATGAAAATTTTGAGATCATTCGTGAGCATTTTGGCCAAGTGCCAGGAGGAATGTTTGGAAGTGATGAGAATGCTCGGCCTGGCTTTGCAGACCCTAGACAAGGGATAGAAACATGTGGTATTGTAGAACAAATGAACTCAGACGAGCATTTGTTGCGGATTACAGGGGATCCTTTTTGGGCAGATCATGCTGAAGAGATAGCCTACAATATTTACCCTGCAGCGGTCATGCCAGATTTTAAGTCCCTGCATTACATTACCTCCCCCAATATGGTTTTGTTGGATGCTGAAAACCATGCTCCGGGTATTGCCAATAAAGGGCCTTTCTTGATGATGAACCCTTTCAGTTCGAGGTGTTGTCAGCACAATCATTCACAAGGTTGGCCTTATTTTGTAGAGAACCTTTGGATGGCCACTCCTGATAATGGCCTGGTAGCTTCGATCTACGGCCCTAATACTGTAAAGGCCAAAGTTGGAGCAGAAGGAGCAGAGGTGAGTATAGAGGAAGATACCCATTACCCCTTTGAGGGAAATTTGAATTTCACGGTTAAGACAGCTTCTCCAGTGAAGTTTCCCCTTTATTTAAGAATTCCAACTTGGACCAAGAAAGCTGAAATAGCGATCAATGGTGAGGTGGTAAAATCTGATATTTCTAAAGTCGGTTTTGCAAAGATTGACAGAGAGTGGAAATCCGGAGATCAAATTACACTGACTTTACCGATGGATATTCATGTGGAAACATGGGAAAAAAATAGCAATAGCTTCAGCGTCAGCCGTGGGCCTTTGATTTATTCCCTGAAAATAGGGGAAGATTATGTAAAAAGAGAAAGTGACCAAACGGCTATTTGGGATTCTAAATGGCAGGAAGGGGCAGATACGCAGAAGTGGCCTTCGTGGGAAGTAAAGCCTACCACTGACTGGAACTACAGCTTGGTAGTTGATAAGAAAAATCCCGAAAAGTCTCTTGAAGTTGTGGAACGCCCATGGCCATCATCAGAATTCCCCTTTACACCAGAAAGTGTTCCAATTGTAATCAAAGCCAAGGCAAAACAAATTCCAGAATGGAGGTTGGATGAACATGGCTTGGTCGGTGAGCTTAAAGACTTACCAAAAACATCCACTTCACCTGAAGAGGAAGTAGAATTAATTCCAATGGGAGCAGCAAGACTTAGAATCAGTGCTTTTCCAGAATTGAAATAATGAAAACAATTACTATCAAACTAAAATAGACCGAAATGAAAAAATCAATCCTAATTGGTGCAGGCTTGATGCTGGCCCAGTCTCTAGCCTGGGCTCAGGATGGAAGCTGGGCGCCTGCTAAAGGGAAGATCATGACCGAATGGGCTGATCAGGTAAATCCCGAAAATGTACACCAAGAGTACCCTCGTCCTCAGATGGTCAGGGAAGACAATTGGCAAAACCTTAATGGTTTGTGGAGCTATCAAATTCAAAGCAAGGGAGGTGATGTACCAAGTTCATACGAAGGTGAGATTTTGGTGCCTTTTGCGGTAGAGTCAGCCTTATCCGGAGTGGGGAAAACAGTAGGGAAGGATCAAGAGCTATGGTATAAGACTACTTTTGAGGCCAAAAAATCAAGTAAAGAAAGGGTGCTGTTGCACTTTGGGGCAGTGGACTGGGAGACAGAAGTTTTTATTAATGGTACATCTGTTGGTGTGCACCAAGGAGGGTATACTCCTTTTTCTTTTGATGTTACCGATGCTTTGAAAGGCAGAAAAGGAAATGAGCTGGTGGTAAGGGTTTGGGATCCTACGGATGAAGGACCTCAACCAAGAGGAAAGCAGGTGAACAGACCACATGGTATTTGGTATACTCCGGTAACAGGAATCTGGCAGACAGTTTGGACGGAGAATGTGCCAAGCAGCCATATTGTTTCCACCAAAAACACAGCTGACATTGACGCAGGAACCTTGACCATTGAAACGGAAGTGGCAGGTGCCCAAAGCAGCCACAAAGTGAAGGTTAAAGTACTGTCGGCTGGTGAAGTTGTGTCAGAGAAAGTCGTTGCTGTGGGTGAGGAGGCAGTGTTACCTATTGAAAATGCCAAGTTGTGGGAGCCTGGTAACCCCTTCTTGTATGATTTGGAAGTTAGCTTAGTCAGTGGAAATCGTGTTGTTGATCAAATTGAAGGGTATGCTGCCATGAGAAAGGTTAGCATGGAGTTGGACGATGATGGTGTACAACGTATGTTGTTGAACAACAAATTTGTGTTCCAGTATGGTCCATTGGACCAAGGGTGGTGGCCTGATGGATTATATACCGCACCAAATGAAGAAGCTTTGGTTTTTGATATCATCAAGACTCAAGAAATGGGTTTTAACATGATCAGAAAGCACGTAAAAGTAGAGCCTGCAAGATGGTATTATCACTGTGACAAGATGGGGATGCTGGTTTGGCAGGACATGCCAAGTGGAGATATGGGCAACCAATGGAATCCTCGACCAGGAATCGTAGGGGTAGGTACAGAAAGAGATAGGACTCCTGAATCAGAAAAAATCTACAAAACAGAATGGAAAGAAATCATGGATGATTTCTATAACTTCCCGTCAATCATTGTCTGGGTTCCATTTAATGAAGCTTGGGGCCAATTTAAAACTGAAGAGATTGTGAAATGGACCATGGATTATGACCAAAGCCGTTTGGTGAATGGTGCCAGTGGTGGCAATTTCTTCCCTGTTGGTCAGATTATGGATTTGCACAACTATCCAAATCCTGCAATGCCTAATCCTAAGTTTTTTGGAAAAGATCAAGTCATTACTTTAGGTGAATTTGGAGGGCTAGGGTTGCCGGTTGATGGACATACTTGGCAGGAAAAGGACAACTGGGGCTATCAGAGTTTTAAGTCTGTGGAAGAATTAGAGGACCGCTATTCAAAGTTGATGGATGACTTGGTTAAGTTGATCCCAAAAGGACTCTCTGCAGCGGTCTATACACAAACCACTGATGTGGAGGTAGAAACAAATGGACTGATGACTTATGATAGAAAAGTGATCAAATTGACGCCTGCTTTTTTAAAGAAAGTCCATGATCAGCTTTATAAGGCTAAGTAATTTATTCTAGGGAAATAATATAAAAGGGGTTGTATGATCAATCATACAACCCCTTTTATATTTTATTGTTCAGTGCAAATAGGTGACAACCACTCATAGCTTTCAGACCCAATGGGTGATCCATCTGGTGTTGGGATAGGGGACATGAGTTCGACGGGATCCAAAATTTCCCGATCCATTTGATTGATCAGTTTTTGGCAATAGTTTTTGTGAGCATTTTGTTCTTTTCCTCCTGGTTGGATAGAAAATTCCAATTTGCTTATCCCGTATCGGGCAATGCTTCTCGCTTGTTCTGAAGCTTGTTTGCTTTTATATAAATTGATCAGGTGCTGAAGGAATATTTTTTCAACGGTTCTTTTGATCTCTTGTTCATAGGATGAGGCTTCTATTTCAGAGGGCATATTAAAATTACTTATTTCTTTGATCATGATATCAATAATCTCAACCAGTCCAGGTAAGTTTTCATTGATAGCGTGTTGAGCGACTAATCTGGAAGCTCTTTGTGGATCGAGCACCAAAGAGAGCGTAAGGTCAGCTGCTACATGGGCTGGTGCCAATGGATCAAAAGTGAGTCCTGTTTTTCCCTGGAAAGTTTCCCTAGCGTTGGCCGAAAATCCGTAAGGTCTGGGAGGTATATTCTCGTACACACGATGAGGAACAGCCAAGGCTTTTGGATTCAAAGTAGCCATGAGGGATTCTGTAGCTCTAACTTGTTCTTCGGCTGATACAGGCTTAACAGCCTCTCCGCCATCTCCTCTTAGAGTATACTGATAATTTACCCCTGCAATGAGCTTCGCCGCGGCTTCCACTTGATAGCGGTGAAAAAGATAAATGGGAACAAATACTTCTTCCAAAGTAGCCAAGGGTTGTCCCATTTTTATTTTCTTTTCATTGAAGCGGTCCAGTACATACTTTCTAACTTCCATTACATGATCAAGCTCATCTACAGCACTTTCTCCATTGTCCCACAAATGGGTCTTGGGATGAGCACTTCCGGTAGGCCTAGCATCTTGATCTGAGAGAAAATCTAATCCTTTTTTACGATAACTTTCAACCATTTTGCTGATTTCAGTTTGCTCATCAGCTCCACTAGGAAATTCAGCGTATGCCATTTGAATGGCCACTTTGTCCCATTCACCGATTCCTACCGCATAGGCATCTGATAGGTCAAGGGAATTATCATCTTTAAATTTGACGGAGGGATGAGGATAATCCATTACTGATGCGCGATTGTGAGCACTGGCAATATAGTTATGGGGCAATCCCAATGTATGTCCCACTTCATGTGCCGCTAGTTGTCTCATTCTGGCTAAGGCCATTTCCAGCATGGCTTCATCTTCTATTTCTCCTGTTTCAAGATAGCGGGCAATAAGACCTTGGGCAATCAAAAAGTCTTGCCTTACCCTTAGAGAACCAAGAGTCACTTTCCCTTTAATAATTTCTCCAGTCCTTGGGTCAGTAATCCCGCCTCCATAAGACCAACCTCTTGTGGATCGATGAACCCATTGGACCAAATTGTACCTTATATCCATTGGGTCAGCTTCATCTGGAAGAAGTTTGACTTGAAAAGCATTGATAAACCCTGCCGATTCAAATGCTTCAGCCCACCAGCTGGTGCCTTCCATCAGGGCAGAACGGATGGGTTCAGGCGTGCCGGGATCGATATAATAAATAATCGGTTCCACTACTTCACTGGGCGCAGGGCCTGGATTTTTCTTGATTAGGCGATGTCTACGAATATACCTTTTGACAATAGATTCATTGATAGGTGTCGCAAAATCATAAAAGCTTACCGCATTTACCCCAGCTCTGGGGTCAAATAGACGGGGGGTATAACCATCATCAGGAAGCTCCACAAAAGAATGGTGCATCCTCAAAGTAACCGCGTCAGGAGTGGGAGTTACGCTTCTCAGATAGCTTCCTGCCTTGGATCCCTCAAGCGTGATGGTGGCTTCAATTTCAGTGTTTTTTGGAAATGCCTTTGTTCGAGGAGTATAAATCGCAGATCTTTTAGGGTCCACTTTGTAGTTCCCTTGGTTTGACCTGCTGATGGATTGGATTGCTCCAACAGCATCCTGTAAAGCAAATTCTGTAGCATCAACTAGGTAATGGTTCCCGGATTCCGCACTGATTTCAAATCCCCATAGTATTGATTCTGCGAATGATTCTTGGACAGCCCTCTTTTCCATTTTGTTATCGGTGATGGCCCGGTAGTCATAGTTGCTTTCTGTCATCAAGAGTTTCTTTCCAGACTTTCTAAAACTCACCACATGAGCTCCAGAAAGCTTGCCTCTATCTAGGCCAATGTCATTTGAACCAAGACCAGCAGCAAGGGAAGGGTAGTAAAGAATTTCTTGGTCCAATGCGGTGATTTCTAACCATATTTTTCCGGTATTCTCATCCCAGTAAAGTGGGTAGAAACCATCCTGTTTTTCCATTTCAGCTGTAAAATCATTTATGGATGGTCTGGATTTCTGTTGCGAAAAGGCGTCAAATGGTGAGAGTTGGGCCATCAATATTAGAAGTGGAAGCACTTTTAATAGCTTACTCAAAACGTTGTTCATGTTGCGTAGGGATTGTAATTGGATGAAAAATTGAAATATGAGCGTCAAACTAATTGACTGAAGTTATCTGGGAATATCGGATTATGACAGTTAATGCTAACAAAATACGTTTAAAAAAGCCAATGAAAATCCATGAAAGGTTAGACAAAATAAAAGCTCCATTACCTGTCAATGTAATGGAGCTATGAAATTTTCTTGATACTGTCCGTTGTAATTAATTGGTTTCTTCTCTGGGCTCTTCCCTTCTCATGTCCCGGTTCATTCTATAGAGGTGCCGGACAAAATCTCGGTCAGCTTCCTGAAGCAAGTAAGCCTGTTTGGGACTTAAGGCCTTGGCAAACTTGGCTATATATTCTTTTTCTAAATCAAGAAGTTCTTGTTGGGTGGCTAATTTTGAAGCAATCAATTCTTGAGCTTTTTCATCGGTAAGGTCTTCCTTGTCCACTCTGGATTGACTTCTCATCTTCTTAAAGATGTTTCTTCTTTTTTCTTCAAACTGGTTATAAAGGGGCCAGAATTTAGTGGCTTGGTCTGGCTTGATGTCCAACCTTTGGGTAATAAAGGCTATTTTGGCTGCTTCCAGTTTTTCTTGGTCATAAGCAGGTTCATTTCTCCTTTGGGCGTAAACGCTTAAAGAGAGCATTCCTAGAAGCAAAATAAGGCTTAATTTTTTCATTTTATTTAGGTTAATAACTCCAGAGTTCTTCTTCCAATTCACTATCACTCACATCGTATGATCCCCATTCTTCAGCCATCACCTGATCCAATACAGCATTAGGGTCTTCCGAGAGCGAAAGTACATCTTCTACATTCCATTCTCCTTGGTCGATCAATAGTTCTACTTGATCATCGACGGCTATACTATTGGCTTCTATAAGGGAATTGGAAGATTCAAACTTATAAATAAACAGGGCTGCAGAGAATATCAAAACTGCGGCAGCTGCCCATCTGCTGTAGTTTATCTTTCGAATGTTATTTTTACTTCTATCCAGTATTTCTTCTGGAAGGCTTTCGAAGTACCCTTCAGGAACTTTAAATATGTCTCTCTTAGGAATGTTTTTCATAATGCTAATTCTTAGACAGTTGATTTCGCAAAAGGTTTACTCCCCTTTGATTTCCTTTTCTATTTTTTTTACTGCATGGTGATAGCTTGCCTTTAAGGCACCAACTGAAGTTTCTGTAATTCGACTGATTTCTTCATAGCTAAGTTCCTCATAATACTTTAAGTTAAAGACCAATCGTTGTTTTTCAGGAAGTTTTAGCAATATTTTTTGTAATAATACCTGAATGGCATCACCATCTATGTGCGGTGATGTGTCGAGATAGTTGGCCATTTTCTTTTCATGATCATCAATCTGTAAGAAAAATCGTTTCTTTTTTTTCTCCAGAAAATTAAGACTTTCGTTGGTAGCTATGCGGTATAGCCAAGTAAACAAGCTTGATTCGGCCTTAAATTTATCGATGTTCCGAAATGCTTTCACAAAGGTGTTTTGTGTAATATCATTGGCGTCTTCATGGATAATGACCATTTTTCTGATGACCCCATAAATTCGCTTCTGGTATTGCTCAACCAGCAAGCGGAACCCCCTCTCTCTCGTTTCAGGTACTTTAACTAATGATAAAATGGTGCAGTCATCCAAAAGGTTCATGGTTAGCTTAGACCGTTAATCTAACGATAAGTTTAATGAGGTGGTAAAAATTCATGATCGAAATACATTATTAGTTTAATTTCAATAAATATAAAGTTTTCTTAATACGAAAAAAGTTTACTAATAGTAAAATTATATTCATATTTGTTGAATCAATATTTACAAATGTGAATAATTTAAATAGTCAGGAGTTTAGCTTTTCAAATATTGATGTCACAAAAAGTAAAAATAAGGGTCAACAAAAAGTGTATTTGAAACATTACTAACCATGAAAAATAACTTTGATCTCGTCGTAATAGGAGGGGGCATTTTGGGAGCCTTTCATGCTTTTCATGCTTTAAACCTTGGATTTAAGGTGGCTTTGGTCGAAAAAGATAAGGCACCGCAGAGTGCCACTACCAGAAATTTTGGACAAGTAGTTCCTTCTGGGATGAATACCAAATGGCAGGCATATGGTCGGGAAAGTTTGAAGATCTACAAAGAAATCCAGGCTAAATTTGATATTTCCATTCGTAATAATGGCTCTGTTTACTTGGCTTCAAATGAGGAGGAAGTGCAGTTAATTGAAGAACTCCATGAGATAAACAAGGGGAATGACTACTCATCCTCTATGTTGAGCAAGAAGGAATGTTTGGAGAAATATCCAGGCCTAAGAAGTGATTATGTGCAGGCTGGATTGTTCTTTCCTGATGAAGTGACTGTTGAGCCAAGAGTTATGATTCATCGACTTTTGGAGTTTTTGGAAAGGGAAAAGGGTTTGGAGATTTTTAGAAACCAGACTGTGATAAATTGTGAAAAGTCAGGAGAAAAGGTTCTGGTTCATATGGCTTTAGGGAGCATGTTAGAGGCTTCAAAGGTGGTAATATGTAATGGCAAGGACTTTAAGATGTTGTATCCTGAGATTTTTGCCCAAAGTGATCTTGAAGTTTCAAAGCTCCAGATGTTGCAGACCAAGCCACAGGAGAATTATCAGTTACCAGGGTCTGTATTGACAGGTTTATCCATCAGGCGTTATGAAGCGTTTTATGAATGTCCATCATTTGCTGAAATTAAAAAGAAAGAGGCTGCAGATAGTTTAGAAAAGAAATGGGGAGTACACATTCTTTTCAAACAGGCTATGGATGGGTCGGTTATTCTTGGAGATTCCCATCAGTATGCGGACGCCAGCGATATTGACGATCTGGGCTATGGATTAGATATGGATATTGATGATTTTATGATCCAGGAAGCTAAGAAAATCATTGATTTACCGACTTATGAAATCGCCCACCGATGGTATGGAATGTACGCTCAGTGTAAAAATCAGGATATTTTTCAAAAGACCATAGATGAAAACATCCATATAGTAACGGGAATTGGAGGCAAAGGCATGACCGGTAGTGCTGGTTTTGCTCATGAAAATGTAAAGCAAATATTTAACAAATAAGGAGTTATGGAAAAAATAGAATTGGTGGTGTTTGATATGGCAGGTACTACTGTCGATGAAGATAATGTAGTCTACAAAACAGTTAGGCAAGTAATCAACGATCAAGGGTACAATGTAAGCCTTGAAGAGGTGTTGGAGTTTGGTGCAGGTAAAGAAAAGCATCAAGCTATAATAGATGTTTTGACAGCTTGCACTGATGAAAAAAATGTACAAGCAACTGCAGATAAGGCTTTCGCTAATTTTAAACCAAGCCTTATTAAGGCCTATGAAGAATTGGATGTAAAGACCTTTACTGGTGTGAAAGAACTGATGGAGTCCTTACGGTCAAATCAGGTTTCTGTCGTGCTAAACACAGGCTATGATAGAAAAACAGCCTTGGGATTATTAGCAAAGCTAGGCTGGGAAATTGGAAAAGATATGGATGGACTTGTCACAGCTGACGATGTGGTCAATGGCAGACCTCAGCCAGATATGATCCTAAAAGCAATGGAAATTGTAGGAGTGAAAGATCCCCAAAAGGTACTTAAGGCTGGAGATTCAACTATTGATATTGAAGAAGGTAAAAATGCCAATTGCGGATTGACCATTGGGGTCTTGAGCGGTGCACAAACTAAGGATCAACTTATGACAGCCTCACCTGATTATATCCTGAATAGTGTCGCGGAATTGGAAAGTATTTTATTATAATTAGTTTGTTTATTGTTTGTATCGCAAGGCCTGCCCATTAGGTAGGCTTTACTTTTCATTGTTAATGAAGAAATAAAATACCAACATTTTGGCTGGTTTACTTACATTGTTTACAGGGACATGGGGAATTCGGCCATCAAAGAATAAGGCGTCCCCCTCTTTCAAAAGAATTTCCTCTTCACCGATGATATAACTGCATTCTCCGGAGATCATATATTTGAATTCAAAGGCATCGGTCTTGACCTTGTCTCTTTTGGATCCTGGTTGAACCTCAAGCATAACCGCTTCAAAACCCAAAGAGGCAAGCTGTTTGCCAAAAATCAACTTGTAAACAAAGCCTTCAGCATCCTCTTCTTTTTCAATGACTGAGAAATCGGCTGATCGACAAACAAAAAAGTTGTTTTCCCCATATTGTGGCAATCCGCTGAAAAACTCTGGGACATCTATTTTTAGCGACTTAATGATGTTCAATAAAACAGGTAAAGAAGGTATGGTTCGGCCATTTTCTATTCTCGAAATAAGCCCATTACTAACATCTGCTTTGGAGGCAAGGGTGTGAATGGTTTGCCCATTACTTTTTCTGATTTCCTTGATTCGTTTCCCAATACCTACTAAATAATCTTCCATTCCTTATTTTTGAGCAATCTTAAAAATTTTGTTGGAGCAGCTTAAATTTCAAGAATATAATCTAAGATTCCTGCATTTTTCCCTTTTGGTCTTGTTACCACCAGCGGGAAATCCTCGTTAAGCTGGATCAATCTTTCGGCAATGCTTCCAATGAATAGGGCTGTTGCTGCTGTTCTTCCTTTAGCCCCAATAATAATTCCATCCACATCAAGTTCTTTGGCCTTGTTCATGATATCCTCAACAGGGTCATCATTGTTGTCAATGGTGTACATTGGATCAATTTTTACATTCTTTGTATCAATCTTACGAATGAATTTTTTGAAATTCACTTGGGCATTGACCTTCATGATTTCTGCAAATTCCTCATAGCTTTTCCCAGTAAGATGATAACCTGATGGAACTGAGAATACGTTTTGACAAACTATTTCTACATGTTTTCCATTTCTTTCTGCTATCATGATAGCTTCCTCCAAGGCATCTTTGGAATAATCAGAAAAATCACTAGGAACCAACAGTTTGTCAACTTTGATTTCTTTGCAATTTTCAGGAACGATCATTAGTGAACAAGAAGCCCTTCTGGCCAGTCTTTGTGAGACTACACCACTTCCCGGTAGGGTTGTTTTTCTGCCCACCAAGATCATGTCTGCAGATTTCTCGTGAGCAAGTTTAAGGATTTTCTTGGATAGCTGCCCTTCTTTCACTACGTAGGAAATGGCAATATCATCGCTTTTGTTGAAACGTTTTTCAACGATTGCCTTCATTTGTCCCTTCCTTTCTTCTACCATGTTTTCCACTAGGTTTGGAAACTCCTTAAGGATGTCTTTTGGTATCTGAAGGTTTCGGATAACATTAGTAAAATAGACTTTCTTAGTGTTGTTGATCTTAGCAATAAAAGAGGCGTATTTTACCAAAATTTCATCCATTTCGGTGTGGTCGAGGCAAACGATTAGTTTTTTAATTTGATACATTTCCTAAGCAGCTAAGTTTGGTGCAAAATTATGATTTAATGTGGAGTGAAAGCAATTAAAAATTAATTATTGTAGCAATCTTCCAAGTACTGCCATGAAGCAGAAGTCTTGATCGAATATAAACTTAATGTTTAAAATTTACCAAAAAAACAGGTTTTTAGCTAAAGAGATTGGTAAACATCCATTTTTTTAATAAATCCATGTTATAGGTTAATTGTTGATTTTACGAATAAAATTTATGTCTCTTCAAAAATTGTTGAATAAGAATTTAAAATAGACCAATTTGGTTGCTGAAAAATATGGTTATAAATAATTTTATTAAATGAGTGCTTTTTGATTTTATTGTTTTGTGTTTTTGGTAATATTCAAATTATTGATTAGGAGTAGTTAGGGGTGGTTTCTATATCAAAATGGATATCTTTATCATTCCTCAATCTTATTTGTATATTTGCAAAAGGCTCGGATCGCCGACATGTTCAAACTTCACAATTAACAAAAATACCGAGTGAAGCCTTTTTTCAAAACCAGGCCTCATCCTGATTTATTTCAGGACCTCGTTTCTTCGGAAGCAGGATAACAGTGGAAGGTTGCGAAATTCGGGCAGCTCAAATCTTGTCTATAAAGAGGTTTGCAACACTCTAAGGTCCGGGCTTTTTGCTTTTTTATTTCTTAATTCATTTGGCCTACCAAAAAAACGAAAAGAGAGAAATGAAAAATCATTTTCCCTCTTTTGATTGTTATGGTTAGTTGTGTTGTTTTTAATAAAGAATCCTGAACCTGATCGTGCCTTCTATTTCTTTCATGGCATCGATTACATCTGGCGAATAAGCTTTGTCTATATCCGTAATCACATAACCGATTTTTTCATTGGTTTTCAGGTATTGGCCCACAATGTTGATTTTGTAGTTTGCCAACACTTGGTTGATTTTGGCCAGTACACCAGGAGCGTTATGGTGAATGTGGATCAACCGGTGTGCATCACGCAAGAAAGGTAACTGAATATTAGGGAAGTTGACACTGTTGAAGGTATTGCCAGTGTTGATGTACTCGATAATTTTGCCAGGTACAAACTGGGCAATATTTTCCTGTGCCTCTAAAGTGCTTCCCCCAATATGAGGAGTCAAAATGGTATTTGGACAGCCTTTCAATTCAGATTCAAATGGCTCATCATTGTTTTTTGGTTCAGAAGGGAATACGTCTACTGCCGCTCCAGCTAAGTGGCCTGATTCCAGAGCTTCTTTCAAGGCAGGAACTTCTACTACATGTCCTCTACTTAGGTTGACCAAGATGGAGCCTTTTTTCATTTTGAAGATCTTTTCCCTGTTTAGGACATTTTTATTGTCCTTTCTCCCATCCACATGAAGGGAAATAATATCACAGGTTTCCAGTAGCTCGTCTAATGAATCTATTTTGGTAGCATTGCCAAGTGCCAGCCTTTCTACAATGTCATAGTAGAGAACGTGCATGCCCATGCTTTCAGCCAAAACAGAAAGTTGAGCTCCGATGTTTCCATAGCCAATAATTCCTAGTTTCTTTCCTCTTACTTCAAAGCTTCCTGATGCAGATTTGTCCCAAATACCCTGGTGCATTTTTAGGGTTTTGTCATGAAGGTTTCTCATCAAGAATATAATTTCTGAAATGGCAAGCTCTACCACAGAGCGAGTATTGCTAAAAGGTGCATTGAAAACTGCAATTCCCTTTTCTTGACAGGTTTCTAAATCGATTTGATTGGTTCCGATACAGAATGCGCCGATAGCGATCAATCTATTGGCATTTTCCAATACTTTTTTGGTGATCTGGGTTTTGGAGCGAATCCCAATGATGGAAACCGTTTTGATTTTCTCACATAGCTCCTCTTCAGACATGGCAGAGCTTACAACTTCTACATTGTAACCTTCATGCTTCATGATTTCAACCCCAATAGGGTGAACGTTTTCCAAGAGCAGTACATTGATACGGCTCTTTGGATAGGAAAATTTCTTATTCATTTTATTAACATACAAAATTTCATCCAAGCTTGGGGCAATATGATCCGCTTTTGAAGAAACTTTTGGACGATTGATGTTTTCAGTAAATGCGTAAAATTTATTGGCAAGCCCAGAAGCTTTGATTTCATAATCAGTATAGCCATCTCCCACCACATAAACATCGCCTTCAAGGTTAAGTGTCTTGATGGTTTCTGGTTTGCCATTGTTTTTGGATAGTAAGTTGTCCCTGTTAAAGTCTATAATGTTGTCCTCTTCATCATAGATAAATTCGTTGGCAAAGACATTTTCTTCACTAATGCCATAAACGCCCACAACAGGAGTGATAAAATCCTTGAAGCCATTGGAGATGATATATATATTGTTGGCATTTTCCTGAAAAAACTCCCGGTTTCTTTGGAAGGACTTGGAAATTTTTTTCTTTAATTCAGCTACAAGTTCACTGATTTGCGCTTTGTTGGCATTCAGTATTTCGATTCGCTTTTCAAGACTTTCACGAAGCGTTACTTTTCCCTCCATACCAAGGTCAGTGATGTCTTTGATTGCCTTTAATTTTTCATCTCTTTTTGGGTCATTTCTCAAACTTATCTCACCCAAAATATCTAAGGCTTCTACTTGAGTAAATGTGCTGTCAAAATCGATGATAAACTTTTTAATCATGGTCATTTTGTGGTGAACTTTTAATGATTTGGCCGTAAATTTAGTATATTATTAATTTATATTATTATTTGTTACGAAAAATACTTTTAAAATTTTAAAGGTGTTTTTCAGAAAAAGCATATGTATTTTTGTGAAATCTTATAATTAGACGAAATAGCCATGAAAATTGTCACTAAGCTCTTTTGGGTACTATTAATATGCTTAAATGTTTTGGCCTGCAGCACTAAAGAAAATGCCCACGAAAAAGTTTCGGAAACGGATCAAAAAGAAACCAAGTCTGGTGAAAACGTAGCAGGAGATTATGGTTCAGAATTGGGAGAAGGAGAGGTCACACCTTTAAGCACTATGATAAATTCCTTGGAACAAAATGATACTTTCAATGGGAAAGTTGAAGGAACAATAGAAGAAGTTTGTGTCAAAAAAGGATGCTGGTTGACCATGGCTTTACCAAATGGTGAAAAGATGCGGGTTACATTCAAAGATTATGCGTTCTTTGTACCAACAAATTCCAAAGGATATCCTGTGGTTTTAGAAGGTGAGGCCATTAGAACAGTTACAGATGTCAAAACATTAAGGCATTATGCTGAAGATGGAGGAGCTTCCAAGGAAGAAATAGAAGCTATCAAATCACCCAAAGAGGAATATACTTTTGAAGCAATAGGGGTAGTGATCGCAGAAAAATAGATGATTATATGGCAATAGCATTGGATAATTTGAGAGTGGGTAGGTTATATTACCTTGTAAACTATGGTGAAAAACGACAGTTGGAAGTTTTAGCTAAACTCGGAAGGGATAATTTCCAAGTAAAAGATTTGGATACATTGGAAATATATGAAATGGAAGAGTTGCTCCAATGGGGGATTGGCAAAGATTACGACTTGGATGAGTTACGTTAATCTTAAGGAGCCACATTCCTGTTTATTGTTTTTCTAGACCGTTAAAAAAAGGATTTAGCAATATTAAAAAGTACTATTTTTAGGTGGAACAACTGTAATCTGCTGGTTTTGAATAAATAGCATGTTGGTTTTGGCTGATTTTTTGATGATTATAGGAAGTTTATGGAGAATTATTGCCGATCATATAAAAATAGAGCCATTGCGTTAAAGAAAATATATTTTTGCATTTAATGAGATAGGTGCAGACTTTAATTAAACTTATGGTAAATGACCATAGATGCTAAGTCTGAAAAGCCTCTTCACCCAAGTTCAATAACTAACCATTTTAAGATGCTTTCTAAAGAAAGAGGTTAGCGCCTTTGGTATTGCCTACATCTTAATTTATCCACATTCCACAGGGAGACCCGTGGTTACATTTTGTGAAGCTGATAGATTCAGTTTTTGGATTTCTTGAAAGTATTAGCCTTGATTGTGGCACTTCTAACTTTCTTTCCAAAGGTCTTCAGTCTTGTAATTGGTTTTGTTAATTGAAAGGGTATTTTCTAAAATATTAAATCTCCAAAATAGCCAGGGGTTGCCGAAGTGGTCTGAAAAGGTCTCTATGGGAAATTATTGTCTGGCTTGTAGGAGAGTGAGGATTGAATAAACTACTACTACTTAAACTATATACCATTTATGAAACTGACGTTTTACAACAGAGATTCCACTAATTACTTTTGCTGGAATGCTCTACTGCTCTTGATGGTTTGCATGCCTCTTGTTTTTTCCTGTAATGAAGGAAACACCAGAGAGTATAAAAGAAACAAGCCTTTGAGTATTCCTATTATGAAGTTGTCACCAAAAAAGATTGAGGTGCCCCAAACTTATGTTTGTGATATACAGGCTGTGCAATTTGTGGAAGTGAGGGCGAAAGTGGAGGGGTTTGTAGATGAGATTTTTGTAGACGAAGGAGAGTATGTAAAAAAAGGACAACCTTTGTTCAAGTTGAGTTCTGCGGAGTTGGCAGAAATGGTAAATAGTAATCGCGCGAGATTGATGCAAGCCAAAGCAGAGGCTCAAGCAGCTAAATTGGAGATGGAGCGTCTACAGACATTGGTAGATAAAAAGATCATCACTTCTTCAGAATTAGAGCTCGCCCAAGCAAAATATGAGATGGCGCAATCTGGGATTATGGAAGCAGAATCCATGCTTAAAAATGCCCAGACAGGACTTTCTTACACCACTATCAAGGCTCCTTTTGATGGAATTGTAGATAGAATCCCTTTTAAATCAGGTAGTTTGGTGACTACTGGTGATTTGATGACGCACATTACGGATATTTCTGAGATTTTTGCTTACTACAAAGTCAATGAAAATGAATACCTCAGGTTTATGAGGGAAAAATTGGAATCGGGTGAAGAAGAAGTGTTGGAGAAAGAGTTGACCTTGGTTTTATCTGATGGACAAGAGTATCCCTATAAAGGGAAATTAGAGACCATGGAAGCGGACTTTGAGCAGGGAACGGGATCTATTGCATTTAGGGTAAGGTTTCCAAATCCAGATGGTTTGATCAAGCATGGCGCAAGTGGGAAAATCAAGATGACGAATGAACTGGATAATGTATTTTTGATTCCACAAAAGTCAAGTTTTGAAATTCAGGATTTTAACTATGTATATGTACTGACTAAGGACAATCAAGTTCAGGTGAGAAGTTTCAGGCCTTTGAGGAGGTTTGGGTTGTTTTATGTAGCAGATGGATTTAAAGATGGAGAAAGCATCATCTATGAAGGCATCCAGCAGGTGAAGGACGGTAGTGTCATTGACCCTGTAGCCATTTCTGATGAAGAAGCCTACGATACGCTTTTCCAATCTTTATAAGAGCTTGATTGACCAATTTATTATAGTACAGTATGTTTGAAATATTTATCAAACGGCCAATTCTATCTACCGTTATTTCGGTGATTATTACTTTGGTCGGGTTATTATCATTGACTTCATTGCCTGTAACACAGTTTCCTGAGATTGTACCACCCTCAGTAACCGTTACAGCCCAATATACAGGTGCCAATGCTGAGGTATTGGCAAAAGCCGTAGCTACCCCCTTGGAAAGAGCCATCAATGGCGTTCCGGGAATGACCTATATGAACTCCGTAAACACCAATGATGGGGTTACGGTGATTACCGTGGTTTTCAAAGTAGGTACCGACCCTGACCAAGCTGCAGTAAACGTGCAAAACAGGGTGTCTACAGTAATTGATGAGTTGCCTGAGGAGGTAATCCGTGCAGGGGTGATGACAGAAAAGGAAGTAAACAGCATGTTGCTTTACTTGAACCTGATGAGTTCTGATACCACCCAAGATGAAAAGTTTGTTTACAACTTTGCAGATATCAATGTTCTTCGGGAATTGAAACGTATTGATGGGGTTGGTTTTGCGGAAATCATGGGAGCACGGGATTATGCCATGCGAATTTGGCTCAATCCTGACCGAATGGTTGCATATGATATTTCGCCACAGGATATTACAGAGGCCATTCGTAACCAAAACGTAGAAGCTGCTCCAGGTAAGTCAGGGATCAGCTCGGATAAGGATCCGCAAATGCTGCAATATGTGCTCCGCTATACAGGTAAGTTCAGTCAGGAAGAGGATTATGAGAATATTACCATTAAGGCTTTGCCCGACGGTTCCTTACTAAAAATCAAAGATGTAGCAGAGGTAGAGTTTGATTCTGAAGATTATAACATGGTTTCCATCACTGATGGAAGTCCTTCTGCTTCTATTATGATCAAGCAACGCCCAGGTTCTAATGCAAGGGACGTGATCAATGCCATCAAAGCAAAGATGACAGAATTGCAAGAAACCTCTTTTCCTCCGGGAATGAGTTTTAATGTTTCTTATGATGTTTCAAGGTTTCTGGATGCATCCATTGCAGGGGTAATAAAAACCTTGGTTGAGGCATTCTTGTTGGTGTCCATAGTGGTGTTTATTTTCCTTCAAGACTTTAGGTCTACTTTAATTCCAGCCATTGCGGTGCCAGTTTCATTGGTGGGGACTTTCTTCTTCATGGATTTATTTGGGTTCTCTATTAATCTACTTACCCTATTTGCATTGGTACTGGCAATTGGTATTGTGGTGGATAATGCGATTGTAGTGGTTGAAGCTGTCCATGTGAAAATGCATGACGAAAAGATGAATGCCAAAGATGCCACCATAGCTGCGATGAGAGAAATAGGTGGAGCTATTATCGCCATCACAATGGTTATGTCAGCAGTGTTTATTCCTGTCGGTTTTATGTCAGGGCCTGTAGGGATTTTCTATCGACAGTTCTCTTTGACTTTGGCAATTGCCATTGTGATTTCAGGTGTAAATGCCCTCACCCTTTCTCCTGCTTTGTGTAGTATTTTGTTAAAGCCGAATCATCATGAAGAAGGTAAACCGAAAAATCTAATACAGAAATTCTTCGATGGTTTTAACAGAAAGTATGAGCAACTTTCAGGTAAATATGCTTGGGTATTAAAGGGAATAGTGGGCCGTAAGGCGGTTACTTTTGGTGCCTTAGGATTGTTTATCATTGCAACTTTCGGAGTCAGCAGTATCCTTCCTACTGGTTTCATCCCTACTGAGGATCAAGGGATGATCTATGTCAATGTGACTACTCCTCCTGGTGCTACAGTTGAGCGGACCAAGGTGATTTTGGATGATGTTCAAGCAGCCTTATTGCCTTTGGATGAAGTGGAAACAGTCTCTACTTTGGCGGGGTACAGTTTGCTGACTGAGACTGCTGGTGCATCTTATGGAATGGGGATGATTAACCTGGTTTCTTGGGAAAACAGGGATAAGAGTGTTGCGCAACTCATTGAGGATTACCAAAGCCGTGTGAGTCATATCACAGGGGCAGAAATTCAATTTTTCCCTCCTCCAAGTGTGCCTGGTTTTGGTAATGCAAGTGGTTTTGAAATGAGACTCTTGGATAAAACCGGTGGGCCTTTGGACATAACGGCCAGCACCACTCAGAACTTTGTGGAGGCATTGAATGAAAAACCAGAGTTGAATGGGGTGTTTACCAATTTTGATCCAAACTTCCCGCAATATATTCTACATGTAGATCATGATAAGGCTTCTCAATTGGGAGTGTCGGTAGATGATGCCATGCAAACTTTGCAGAGCTTCATTGGAAGTTTTTATGCTTCCAATTTTATCCGATATGGCCAGATGTACAAGGTGATGATTCAAGCAGCTCCACAATATCGAACAAACCCCGAATCATTACTAAAAATGTACGCGAAAAGCAGTCGGGGAGATATGGTTCCTTATTCCAACTTTGTTTCACTGGAAAGGGTGTATGGACCGGAGCAGCTTACGCGTTACAACATGTACACTTCTGCGATGATCAATGGTGAAGCAGCAGAAGGCTACAGTAGTGGTGATGCCATTCAGGCTGTAGAAGCAGCTGCTTTGGAGTTTTTACCTAGAGGGTATGACATTGATTGGTCGGGTATCACCAGAGAGCAAATTGCCTCGGGGAACCAGGCTTTATACATTTTTGCCATTTGTTTGGTGTTTGTCTATTTGCTTTTGGCTGCTCAGTATGAAAGTTACCTTTTACCATTGCCGGTGATCCTTTCCTTGCCAGCAGGGGTGTTTGGAGCCTTTTTGCTTTTGAAGCTAACTGGTTTGGAGAACAATATTTATGCACAGGTTTCTCTGGTAATGTTGATTGGTCTATTGGGTAAAAATGCCATTTTGATCATTGAAATTGCGATCCAAAACCGGGCAAAAGGTTTTGGTGTGATTCAATCTGCCATCAATGGGGGAGTGGAAAGGCTAAGGCCGATTTTGATGACCTCATTTGCTTTTGTGTGCGGATTGATTCCATTGACCATTGCTTCTGGAGCGGGTGCTATTGGTAATAGAACCATTGGTACAGCAGCAGCTGGAGGGATGTTGATTGGTACGATAGTGGGGATATTCCTGATTCCTGGCTTGTATGTGGTTTTTGAATCATTGGCGACACATTTTAAGAACAAATCAAAAGTAGCAGCAGAAGTATGATGAACAGAAGAAATATAGTAGGTGGAGCTCTGATCGTTCTTATGGCTTGGTCCTGTAAGACGGGAGAAATCACCCAAGATCAAAATTTAAAAATTCCAACTGACTATGGTGTGGAAAAGGATTCTGTCGAAACGATGGCGGCAGAAAACTGGAGCATGTTTTTCGAAGATGAAAAATTAAAAGGATTAATAAGCACCGCTCTTGAGAACAATCAGGATATTCTGAAAACAATGGAAAGAATCCAAATTGCCAATGCTCAAATGATCAAGGGCAAACAAGGAATGCTTCCTGAGCTTAATCTCATAGCTGGTGCCAGTCAGCGGAAATTTGGTGATTACACCATGGACGGTGTGGGTAATTATGATACCAATTTCTCCGATAATTTAACCGAAGACCAAAAAATTCCTTCACCCTACAAGAATTTTATATTGGGGGGAGAGTTTTCTTGGGAACTAGATATTTGGGGTAAATTTAATAACCGCAAAAAGGCGAGTGTGGCACGTTGGTTGGCCAGTCAGCAAGCGGCGAACATGGCCAAGACCCAGCTCATAGCCAATGTGGCTAAATTCTACTACAACATGGTGGGATTGGATGAGGAAATACTAATTCTAAAAAAGAATATTTCCTATCAGGAAATAGCCTTTAATCTTTCCAAAGACTTAAAGGAATCTGGAAAGGAAACGCAACTGGCTGTGGACCAATTTGAAGCCCAACTGCTCAACTCCAAATCACTTTTGATTCAAAAGGAGAGAGAATTGAGGTCCGTAGAGATTTCCTTGATGGGATTGTTGGGAAGTTATGAAGATGGCCTAAACCGTACTACACTTTCCCAAGTGGATTTTGTCCCGGAAATCATACAGATTGGCGTACCAGCTGATTTGCTTCAAAGAAGGCCGGATATTCGTCAAGCAGAGATGGCCTTGGAGGCCAGTAAAGCAGATGTAAAAGTGGCTAAAGCTGCTTTTTTCCCTTCTTTGAGGCTCTTCGGTACAGCTGGCTTCAATGCATTTGAATTTAGCAAACTATTTCTAAGTCCTGCTTCCACCTTTTATGAGGCAGGAGCAGGTTTGGTGGCCCCCATCTTTAACCGTAGTCAGATTAAAGCAACCTATAACCAGGCCAAATCATCTCAGAAAATCGCCTTTTTGGATTATGAGCAAACGGTTTTAAATGCCTATTTAGAGGTACTTGATATGGTAAATGTTTATTCCACATTGGATGAGCAATTGGACCTCAAAACTGATGAGGTATTGGTACAGCGAAGATCTATCTCCAATGCAAACACTATGTTTTCTGTGGGGTATGCCAACTACTTGGATGTGATCAATTCACAAAATAGAGCCTTGGAGGCAGAATTGGATTATGTGGCTTTAAAGACCCAAAAATTACAAAGTATTGTTGATCTATATCGTGCTTTGGGAGGTTCTATGAGCCAACCTGAGCAACAAGACGAGACTTCATGATCAGATAATGATATTAATAACTCCTAAAAAAGCTACCTAAGTAGCTTTTTTAGGGTATAATGATAAATAAGAGAAGCATTTGGTTTGAAGCTCTTGATAGATGTTTAATTAATGATATGGTATTTATTTTCTGCCATCAATAACAAAGGCTGTCCATAATACGGACAGCCTTTGTTATGACTTAACTTATTAAAGGGAGTTATTTGATAATGATATCATATGGCATTCTGGCCATATTCCCTTTTAGCTTTTTCACCTTTTCAATTTGCTGATATAATTGATAAGTTTCTCCGAAGCGGTAATTCATATACTTGGCTTCAATATCACTCCCAAACTCAGTCATAAGTTGTTCAAGAATATTTTTTTGCTTAGGGAAGTACAGAACACGGTAATTGTCTTCCAAATTGGCTTTTTCAGCGGCGATAGCAATGGCATCATCAAGGCCACCAAGCACATCTACCAAGCCATGGTTTTTTGCTTGCATTCCACTCCAAACTCTTCCAGAAGCTACTTCTAATACTGCTTCCTTGCTCATGTCCCTTCCATCTGCGACTCTTTGAATAAAAGTGTCATAACCATCTTCAATTTGAGTTTGGATAATGTTTTTCTCCACTTCGGTCAATTCCCTTGTAGGATTCATGAAGTCGGAAAGTTCACCTGTTTTGGCTACGTCGGTGGTGATACCGAGTTTATTGTTAAGTAGCCCTTTTGCATTGAACCACATGCCAAAAATACCGATTGACCCGGTAATGGTATTAGGCTGTGCTACGATGGTGTCAGCGGGAGCTGAGATATAGTAGCCTCCAGAAGCTGCTACTGCCGACATGGAAGCGATTACAGGCTTTACTTTTCTTGCTTCATTCATTTCCCTCCAAATAACTTCAGAGGCCAATACAGAACCTCCAGGGGAATTTACTCGAAGCACAATGGCCTTAATGTCATCATCCATTCTTGCTTGTTTGATTTCTTTGGCGAAAATTTCTGAACTGATGACTCCATCTGCTTCCCCACTAACAATTTCACCTTCGGCAATGATGACCGCAATGCGGTCGCCGGCTGTTAGGTTTTTTGTTTTTGCGGTCTTGTTGATGTTGGTGACATTGACCGTAGAAATCTCTGAATTCTCTTCCAAACCTAATTTTTCTCTTAGTAAGTCCTTCACTTGATCATCATACCAAATTCCGTCGACCAAGCCTAAATCAACCGCATCCTGAGGTTTCCGTACCAACATTTGATCGTTGATTTGCTTGAGTTTTGTGAGGTCTAAAGATCTACTTTTGGCAATGGACTGAACGGCATAGTTGTTAAGATCTCCAAGAAAAGCCTCTGTTTGTAGACGGTTGGCTTCACTCATTTTGTCCAGAATGAAAGGTTCTACAGCACTTTTGTATTCCCCCACCCTGAATATTACTGGTTCAATTTCCAGTTTTTCCAACATTCCTTTGAAGAACAAGGCCTCTGAAGAAAGTCCATTGAACTCCAGTCCGCCCATTGGGTTGAGGTAAATTTCACTGGCTGCAGAAGAAAGGAAATAACCTCCTTCACTGAATAATTCAGAGTAGGCCACCACGAATTTTCCCGAACTTTTGAAATCTTCAAGTTCGTTTCTTAGCTCAGTCAAAGCCGCAGGGTTTGCCATTACGGTTCCTGCCTGAAGATAAATACCTTTGATATTATCGTTGTCTTTGGCTGTCCTGATAGCTTTTTTCAAATTGGTCAAACCAATTTTATAAGCAGAAGGGATGGGGCCGAAAGAAGAAAGGTTCAAATTGTCTTCGGAAGTTCTTTCCACCAACATGATGTTTTCCAGATTGATGTGTAGAACAGTATTGTCTTTGATAGTGACTTTTTCTTCCGCAGTAGAAAGGGTGATCAGTCCGGCAAAGAAAAAGAAGCTGATGATGGAAAAGATCATCAAGCCCACGATTACTGCCAAAACGTTACTTAAAAATTTCATGCTCAATTATATTTTGTAAAGTCCGAAAATAATTCTTTTTTCTTACTTTCTGTTAGTTTTACGGTTGAAATTACCATAGTTAATAATGGAGCAAGTAGTATTATTGATAGGAGGGAATATAGGCAACCGATTAGAGTTGATAGCCCAAGCGGAAGCTTTGTTGGGCGAGGAGTTCAAGGTTACGGGCAAATCATCCATCTATGAAACAGAAGCTTGGGGTGGAAGCTCTGAGGGTAATTATTTGAACAGGGCTTTGGTTTTGGAAGTGAATAGAGAGGCAGAGGAACTTCTGGATATCACTCAGGGCATTGAGGATAGGCTTGGGCGTACACGAGTGAAGAAGTGGGGAGATCGGACAATGGACATAGATATTATTTATTTCGGAGAGAAAATTGTCGATACAGATCGACTGAAAGTGCCTCATCCATTTTTAGCAGAAAGGAGATTTGTTCTTGAACCACTGGCTGAAGTTCTTCCTGACTTCATTCATCCAATTTTTGGAAAAAACAATATTGAGCTTTTGAGGCTTTGCAAAGATGAAAGCAAAGTGGAGAAGCTGAAACCATAATATGGTAAGTTGATAATATTTTGAAATACAAAATTAGGTTATTGGTTTACATAATTAATTAAACGTATATAAACAGATCTATTTTTAATCTCTTTTTCTATATTTTTGATTTTATGTATAATTAATTGATTTTTATTTCTATGAAAAAGTCTCTTCTTTATTTAAGTTTGCTTAGTTTTTTGCTAATATTCTCTTGTAATAATGGTGATGATGAAGATGATGAGCCTGCCATTACCGGGAGTGGGACTATAAGTTTGCAAGGTGGCGATACCGATAAGGTAGGCACTAGTTTGGTGGTTGGGAATGTTGCCTATGGTAGGGATGATTTGACAGGGTTGGAAGAATCCATCATCGTCGTTGATAAGGGAAGTACGATTACCGATACCGTTCATCCCAAAGATCCGATGAATACTTTTGTGATGGTGGTCAGCGATATTGCCATTTCAATGAGTATTATCAAAAACGGTACTAAATATGACTATACCTGCGCCATGGATGCATGTGGTGAAATTGATTTTGATGTGTCAGGTAAAAAGGCAGTGCTCGATAATACTATTGTGGTCAATGCTGAAACCAGTGAAGTACTGGTTATGGATGGTGTAATCACATGGTAATTGAAAGTAATTCATTTTATTAATATTAGATTAATTAGCTGATTTTTTTGTGATTTATCTCCATATTTTCCAAATTTGGAGCATTATGAAGTCGTAGTTTTTATAATCGGATATTTTAGCGCCTCATAGAGGACTTTAAGTCTGCTCTTTCAAGAGTGGTATTTTTAGTTATTTACCGAATTTATATGACTTTAGTAAAAATCATCAAACATTTCAGAAAAGCCGTTAGTGGGACAGAAGAGGACTATACGGTAGGGAGTATTCGCAAAGCTATCTTTTATCTATCCATTCCAATGATTTTGGAAATGCTGATGGAGTCTCTCTTTGCGGTGGTTGATATCTTCTTTGTAGGGAAGCTTGGAGTGCAGGCAGTGGCTACTGTGGGATTGACGGAATCCGTATTGACCATAGTATATTCTGTGGCCATTGGTTTAAGTATGGCCGCCACAGCCGTAGTAGCTAGAAGAATAGGAGAAAAAAAGAAAAAAGCGGCATCGGAAGCAGCCTTTCAGGCAATTTGCATCTGTGCTGTCTTGGCAATTTCCGTAGGATTATTGGGACTAATTTTTGCCAAGGATTTATTGACCATCATGGGAGGGGAGCCAGATTTGGTCAATTCTGGTTACAGGTACACCCAAGTGATTTTTGCAGGGAATATCAGCGTGATGCTTTTATTCCTGATCAATGGTGTTTTTCGGGGTGCGGGGAATGCAGTAATTGCTATGAGAACACTTTGGCTGGCCAATGGGATTAATATTGTATTGGATCCATTATTGATCTTTGGGATAGGCTTTATGCCAGAATTGGGATTGGAAGGTGCTGCATGGGCCACGACCATTGGAAGGTCAATAGGAGTACTCTATCAGTTTTCAGTGCTTTTGAGGGGGAAGTCTATTATCAGTTTTCACTGGGAAGTTTTGCGATTTAAGTGGAAAACTGTCAAAAATATTTTAAAGATAGCAATAGGGGGAATGGGGCAGTTTCTGATTGAATCGGCCAGCTGGATCATATTGATGAGAATTGTCTCAGTAAGTGGGAGTATAGCTTTAGCTGGATTTACCATTGCTATTAGGCTGATTATTTTTGCTTTGCTACCTGCAATGGGTTTTTCCAATGCAGCAGCCACCTTGGTGGGACAAAACTTAGGAGCTGGTCAGCCAGATCGTGCAGAACATTCAGCTTGGAAAGCGGCCCATTATACCGCTGTTTTCTTAGGAGTGTGTGGAGCCGTTTTCTTTTTGGGAGGAGAAACCGTTATCGGTTGGTTCAATGATAATCCTGAGGTAGTGGCTGTAGGAGGAAATGGTTTGGGGATTATCTGTTTAGGTTACGTTTTCTTTGCCTACGGCATGGTGATGAGCCAATCCTTAAATGGAGCGGGAGATACGAAAACACCAACTATTATTAATATTTGTGTTTTGTGGTTGTTTCAGTTACCACTGGCCTATGTGCTGTCAACATATTTTGGCTTAGGAGCGAATGGTGTTTTTATAGCTATTGCAGTTGGCCACTCCGTGCATGCCTTGGTCAGTGGATGGATATTCAATAAGGGTAAATGGAAATCGGTGCAGGTTTAAAGGTATTAATAGTAAAGATAGTTTTATAAGCCGATTACTTGAAGTGTCTTTAGACTCCAATACCATTTGCTTAACTGGTTTGAAGCTGGAAGTCAGATGACTAAAGTGAAATTATATTCATATGTAGCTTCTATTCTTTTCTACTTGAATTCTATTTTGGGAAAATAGTTATTGTATTTATTTTACCATTTTTTCCAAAATTGCCACCATTTCCTTTTTGAAATGATGCATATTTCCCCCAGTAAAGCTTCTTCCAAAGGGAAAATACCTATATTCCATTTTGATGAAAGTTTATTTCTATCGACTTCTACAACCTTCTTTTCATAACCAATAAACATTACATCTAGGATAAATTTCTCCTGTATAAATTCTTCAGGGATTTTAATAAAAAATTCACCTTCTAGATCAGTGGAAGTTTGGATATCTGTTTCTCTGATAGAAATTGTTACCAAAGGGAGGACTTCATTTGTTTCAATATCGATTACTCGTCCTTTTATGATGTTGTCAAGACTATCTTTGCTGTAATTGTTTTTAACGGGTTTTTTCAATTCGAAAAAATCACTGAAGGATGAAATGTTCTCTTTATGAGCAATAGTGATGTCTTCGGCTAGCAAGTTTTCTGAATTGATTATGCTAATAAATAATTTACTAAAGCTAGAAGATCTTGTGTCCTTTTGAGGCTCAATTGACCGATTAAGTTGTTGCTTTTTAAAACGGCCACATAATTCAGCAGAGTTATTTTTTAAGATTTTGGTGATTTCATCATCCTTTAAATTTGAAAAATCGATTACTGCTTTTGAACATTCTTGACAAAATTTTCCTTGACTGTGATTTTTCATGGATGCCCACTCTTGCTCGCATGGCTGATTTATAGATATCCTGTAGTTTTTTTTACTCATTGTAGAATGCTCTTAACTGACACTATTTAATTAAAATTATAAATAAAGTCGGTGACTTTAAGTGGCATTTCAAAAATTACCGTTTTAAGTTATTATTTTGATTTTATCATTGAGGAAATAGCGATTAAAAATCATAATAAAAAAGCAGGTTGAACCTCACGGCATTGCCTTTGACATGATTATGGTCTACGCGCCTGCCGTAAATGATTTCGGCGCCCAGTTTGGCACCTTCAATAAAATCCCAGAAAGTATTTGCCCTCCATGTCGTTCCTCTTCTAAATGCATTGTCCGGGTTGAATTCAAATTCTTCCGTTTGAACAATAGAATATATAACATTAGAAGAAAGGCCTTCATACCATAAGTATTCATACCCTAGGTAACCGCCCCATGAGAAAGGAACATGAGGGTTTTCGTCCTGATCAAGAATGACGTCAAGACCGTTATCGTTGAGGTCTTTTAAAAAGCTGGAGATGGCTTGCCCCCCTGCAATTTGGATGTGCCATTTACTGTTGGAAGTAATATTTCCATAAGAAGAGGAAGCTAACCCCCAGCCCGGCCGAACTATAAGCTTGTTGGAGTCAGTCCTAGCAGAAAGCATAGGGATGATCCCAGAGACTTGTAGATAGCCCCATTGAAAGTTTTTATCTGCTTTTCCAGTGATGTTGGGGATTAACTGGAAGGTTTGAATGGTCAAGGAATCAGGTATCGATAAGTCAGGGATCAAATACTCCAATCCAAGAGAAATATTCATGCCATGTATAGGTTTGGGCAAACTGTATCGTAATTGTGGGGTTCGGGACCGAACTGAACCACTAGGGCCAGAGAAGTCGGCCGTTGCAGGCAATGCTGCCACTTGGGAAAACAAGCTCCAAGTTTGTCCAACCAAAAAGTTTTTGTATTGCCCATAAGCATGACGAATCCTAAAGCCATTGACTCCGGCAAAATCTGTTTCAATTCTAGCGAAAAGGTTGCCGGCACTGGTTTTTCGTGTGACTTCAAAACCCATCCTAGTTTGATCTAGCCCATTGTAGTAGTTTGGAAGTGGGTCATTATTGACTCCTGTGGGAATATCATATGTCCTAAAGAAGTTTTTGTTAGAGAAGTTCATTTCATCAAAGACGATCAGCATTCTAATAGATCCTATGATGCGCATTTCCATTTGTTTGTCAGGTGAAAGAATGAAAATCCCACGGTTTTGGGCAATGTCCAAAGGTGCATCTTCCACTTTTGAAGTAGTGTCTTTTCGAAGGGTATCGGCAGGGCTAATATTTTGCAGATTGACAGCGACTTGTTCATCTTGCGCAAGTACGGCATTTGTGCCTAACAAGCAAATAATAAAAATCCATAAGACGATGCGCATAATTCAATCAATTAAACAATTCAATAAGCTTAAATAAAATCAATCTAACTTATAGTTATGGGAATGCTTCTTGAAAATAGCAATAAAAATAGGTGCTTGGTAAAAAATCTCTTCAAATTGAGGTTAATATGTTGATTTTTAGTTCACCTACAGTTGTTCTATTTTAGAATAACTGACAAATATCTGGTGTGAAAATGAGCTTGTTGTCTAAAAAATAAGATTCATTTCAAGTTTTACTAATAGCACTGAATTGGCTAAAAGTTGGTGAGCTGTCTCGAAAGGATTTAGTAGAAATTCGGAACTTCCGAGACAGTTCAGTGAATTATTTCAATTTTAATGCTTGTTGATCAAAGTGAATTCCTTTCCAATCCGTTTGCATGAAATTGCGAATATTTTGATGTCCTGATCCATTTGGGTCTTGAAGGACATCAATTCTATAAAAATCTCCAAAAAGATGAAGGGTTTGCTCTTTGTTTAAGTTCTGGATTTTAGCGAAGCTGAAGATTTTGCACGAACCATTGTTTTGTCCAGCTTCATTTACGGTATCACCATTGGTAAACCGTGTAGGAGAAAAAAGGTAATGCTCATCAATGTGGGCAATGGTTTCCTGAAAAGTAACTGCTTCAGGTGATTTCTGGATTTTTTCAATCAGCGTCATGTTGTCTATAAATTTTGAGGCAAAAATAGGAATAATGTTTTTTCTGCACAGCTCATTTTAAGAAGATTTAGCCTGATTCTATTTAGGTTGAAACAGAAAAGTCCTTTGCCAGTGCACTGGCAAAGGACTTTAAGAACAGTGATTGTTATCAGACTATTTTTTCAAGAATTCTAACAAGAGCTTATCCAACTCCTTACGATGGGTAAGGTTCAGACCATGTGGGGCATTTGGAATGACATGATACTCATTATCTGCAATGCCTTTAGCGGCCTGATCGGCAGAAGTCTTGATGGGTACGATGTTATCAGCGTCGCCATGAACAATCAACGTAGGTACAGTGACATTTTTGAGCTCTGCTCTAAAATCTGTTCCAGCCCAAGCTTCTGCAGCTTTAATGGTGGCAATAGGAGAAGCATGTGAAGCAATAGAAAAATCATATTCTAAATTGGCCTCAGACATCCGTCCCTTGTTTTCTTGATAATTATAGAAGTTCTTATGAAAGTCTTTCAAGAAACCAACTCGATTGTTTTTCAATGCTTCCATAATACTATTTAGAACCTCTGATGGCACTCCATCAGGATTATCCTCTTTTTGAGCCACCAAAGGGATGATTGAAGCAATAAGTGCCGCTTTGGAAATTCGCTCAGTACCATAATCTGTTAGGTAACGAACAACTTCTCCTCCGCCCATGCTGAAGCCAACAATGGTTACCTTATGGAGATCTAGCTGTTGGATGATTGCATTTAAATCACTGGCCAAGGATGAATAGTCGTAACCATCAAGAGGATGGGAAGATAACCCAAAGCCTCTTCTGTCATAGCTGATCACGCGATAACCAGCTTCCAATAGTGTTTGTACTTGGCCTTCCCATGCCTGATGGCTAAGCGGCCATCCATGAATCAAAATGACTGGTTGGCCCTTTCCATAATCTTGATAATATATATCAATAGGTTGATTTCCTTCTTCATTCGTTAAAAATGGCATTGCAATTTGATTTATGTTCAAAGATTGGTTTGCCATTATTAACGAATTCAGAAAGGGCTTTGTTTGACTTGACCCTAGGTGATTTACAAGAATTTCATCAATCCGTTATTGATGAGGGTGAAATCACCATATGGGTGTTTTTGAGTGCAAATTTTAGCGATTGACTGACTTAAGCTCTAAAGACCCATTTACATCTTGAGAGATGGAAGGTTGGCCGATATAGTTCACTTCTGCTTTTCCATTTACATCGATATCCAAAACCTCACTACAAGCTATATCAAACTCTCCAGATCCATTTACATCAATATAGGTGGTTTTGCTCAGGAGGTTGAAATTGGATACTTCCATTTTTCCTTCGACAATGAATGTTTGATGATCTACCGAACCTTCCAGTTCAACCTCTGACTTACCATACGAGATAATGGTAAGCTCATTGAAATCAATGGTGCCTTCACAAGTGATTTCGCTATTGCCATCAATTTGGATTTCTACCAAGTCAGGCGCAGCAACAACCACTGTTACTGGTTTAGTATTATTAAGACAATTGATTTTTCTTTCAAAACCTACTTGCAATTCATCATTCTTCACTCGGTATTCCATCACATCCATTAATGCTTGTTCGGCCAGGATTGTAACCGAAGGGGTAGTAGATTGGATGATTTTTAAATCAATTGGTCCGGTCAATTCTACCTTGTCGAATTCTTCTAAATTGGTTAGTTCATACTCACGGATGACTCCATCACCTTTGATGCATAAACGATTCTCATGACAAGAGAATAGAAAAACTGAAACTATAATTGAGAAAACGATATTGAATTTCATACTTTCTTGATTTTAATAAATTTTACGTTGCTGTAAAATATTGACACCAAGTTGGAAGGATACCCTGAGTGGAGTATTGAAAAAAAATCAATTTATTTTCTCTATCGATCTTTGACAGTCAAAGTCATAGTTGGTTTTATGAGGAAATATAGGCGCGAATTCCATCACACATGGCATTGGTAAGTTGATTTAACTCTTCTTGTGAAATCACGAAAGGAGGCATGGTATAGATCAATTTACCAAAAGGCCTAAGCCAAATACCTCTATCCAATAATTCTTTTTGAATCAAAGCCATATCTACATTATTCTTCATTTCTACCACCCCGATTGCACCAAGCACCCTTACTTCTTTCACAGCGTCTAATTCTTCCAGTTGTGGTAAAGTTTCTTTAAGGTGCTTTTCGATTCTTTTAATATCGTCTTGCCACTGTTTCCCCAGCAATAATTTGATACTGGCAATGGCCGTAGCGCAGGCCAGTGGATTGCCCATGAAAGTCGGGCCATGCATAAAAACTCCTGGTGAGCCTGAGGAAATGGTCATGGCTACATCGGCAGAACAAAATGTGGCGGCAAAGGATAAATACCCTCCTGTCAAAGCTTTTCCGACGCACATGATATCAGGCGTGATTTGGGCATACTCACAGGCAAATAGCTTTCCTGTCCGGCCAAATCCCGTTGCTATTTCATCGGCAATCAAAAGGATGTTATACTTTTTACAAAGGTGCTTGATTGCTTTTAAATATTCTGGATGGTAAAAGCGCATTCCTCCTGCCCCCTGAACAATGGGCTCAAGAATAAAGGCAGCAATTTCGTCTTGATGGACCTTGAGGGATTTTTCTACTTCATCTATTTCCCCCCTTAAAAGTGGTCCGTCAAATTTGGATTGGGGTGCGGGAAGGAAGATTTGTGGAGAAAGTCGGTTATTAAAAATACTGTGCATTCCGGTGACAGGATCACAGACGGACATGTCATGCCAAGTGTCTCCGTGATAACCGTTTCGCACAGTAATAAAACGGTTTTTACTGTTTTGTCCTTTAGAATACCAGTATTGCAAGGCCATCTTCATGGAAACTTCCACAGCAACAGAACCTGAATCACTGTAAAAAACATGCTCTAGTCCTTTTGGTACAATTTGTAAAAGTAACTTTGTCAATTCAGCCGCAGGCTGGTGAGTAATGCCACCAAACATCACATGAGCCATTTTATCCAGCTGGTTTTGAATGGCTTTGTTCAATTCAGGTACGTTATAGCCATGAATGGTTGACCACCAGCTTGACATACCATCTATGACTTTGGAGCCATCTTCCAATTCCAGAAAAACGCCTCTGGCGCTTTTGACCACAAGATTGTCTGTTTCTCTTGAGGCAGAAGTATAGGGGTGCCAGATATGTTTATTGTCGATAGATAGGATCTCTTGCTGGGTCATATAGTGTGTTACTTATTATTGCGTTTTTCCTCAACTTTTTCTGTGATCCATATAATCAGTTTGACCAATTTATCAAAGCCAATTACCAGGATCAAGGTAGCGAGAAAAAGGATGAAACCGAGGCCTTTGTAATCTGTTATTGATAGTAAATGAATCAGGAAAAAAGTAGAAAAGTGAATCATGGTTACTTTAATGGCATATACTTTCCTATTGTAATAAAGTGAAAGTAGAAGGGGGATTAAAAATCCCCCATAAAATAAATTCTTAATTACAAATCAAGAGCGGCTGATTTCAGTCTAAAGTATTTTGTCTGATATCTTTAGTCTTAAACTATAGTCCAGAGACCTCTGCTTCTCGGTGGATTTTCTTAACCAAACCTTGAAGTACTTTTCCCGGTCCACATTCCACAAAGTCTAAGGCACCATCGGCCACCATGTTTTGTACAGATTGGGTCCATTTTACAGGAGCTGTCAGCTGTGCAATAAGGTTGTTTTTGATGGTTTCAATATCTGTTTCACCTTTGGTGCTTACGTTTTGGTAAACAGGACAAACAGGTTTGTTGAAGTTGGTGGAAGCAATCGCTTTTTCTAACTTTTCCCTTGCAGGTTCCATTAGAGGAGAATGAAAAGCACCTCCTACAGGTAAAGGCAGAGCTCTTTTGGCACCCGCTTCTTTTGCTTTTTCACAAGCAATCTCGATCCCTTTATTGGAACCGGAGATCACCAATTGGCCTGGGCAGTTATAGTTGGCCGCTACAACTACTTCCTCGCCAATACTGGCACAAATCTCTTCGACTTTCTCATCTTCTAGACCAAGAATGGCAGCCATGGTGGAAGGGTTGATTTCACAAGCTTCCTGCATGGCCAAAGCTCTTTGATAAACCAGTTTTAGTCCATCTTCAAATGATAAAGCGCCAGTAGCAACCAAGGCAGAAAGTTCTCCCAAAGAGTGACCCGCAGCCATGTCTGGATTAAAATCTGCAGTGGTTTTAGCCAGAATAACAGAGTGAAGGAATACAGCAGGCTGGGTTACTTTGGTTTGTTTTAGCTCTTCCGCAGTACCATTGAACATGATTTCGCTGATTTTGAAACCTAAAATCTCATCAGCCTGATCAAATAGCCTTTTGGCTTCATCATTGGTTTCATACAATTCTTTGCCCATTCCCGGAAATTGGGCCCCTTGACCGGGGAAAACATAAGCTTTCATTTGAATATTTTTTTGTTAAAGTCTCATCAATCAGCATTCTTTTTATCCATTTATTATGGAAACTAGTAAAAAGAAGCTTTGATGTAATTTCTTTCTTAAAGCCCACTTTCTAGTGAAATATGGAAACTCAAAATTTCAATTCGTTAATTGTGGGCACAAATATACCAAAAAATAAAGCAATAAGGATAATGAAGTAAAATTGAAATTTTGACAGATGATACCAAAAGAATTTACTTTTTTGTTTAATTCTATTTAAAGTCTTCTTTGGAAAGGAATTTTATTTTATCCTCTTCAGTAGGAAAGCGACAGGTTTCTCTTTTGCCAAACCATTTGTAGCGGTTACGGGCAACCCAATTATAAATGGGGTCTCTAAGAAAAGGAGGGAGGATGATAAAAGCATAAAAAAGGGGCCATAGCCCCTCTAATTTTTTTGCGATTTCCAAAGCAGCCCGGCTTTTATAGAAAACCTTTTCATCTCGAAGCAAAACTAACGAATCGAGGTAATCTTCATTTATTTCTTTACCCTTTAATAATTCTTTGCTAAGGTCGTCTTGAAGTGAAGCTAACTTGAAGCTGTTTTTTCTATCGCGCTGGATGATGAAGTCTACCGCTTGGTTACACAAGTTGCAGACTCCATCAAACAATACAATATCAAAATCGTGCTTTAGCTTACTCATTTTATGATTTGAATGTGACCTTTGAGCTCTTCACTGCTGATGCTTTCATTATTGGTGTTGTATAATACAGAACCGGAATAGAAATACGTTCCCGCTGGTAAGTCATTTCCATTTTGGTCCTTACCATCCCAACGAATATAGAAGTCGTTTTCGTTTGAAGTGGCACTATTATATTCAAATACCAAAGCGCCCCAGCGATTATAGATTTTGATTTCCACGGCTTCTACAAATCGAGGACATCTAGGGAATGGATTGTCAAATGCCTGGAAGGTATCGTTAACTCCATCTCCATTAGGAGTAAATGCATTCGGTAATTCGTAGTTTGGACAGTTATCGATACATACAATATTACTGGGTTCACTTTCATTTCCGGATCGATCCACCGCTGTAATGTAGTAGCACCCTTTTAGCTCAAGTAAGCCAGTAATTCTTGTGTCAGTTTCTAAAGCACTTACCGTTGCCACTTGTTCGAAACTGCCCTCAGCACCAGTTTCTGAGAAATAAATCCTATAGCTACCTAGCTCATCGTCGCAATCACCTGTAAAGTTCGGCTCCCAGCTTAAGTCATGGTAGAAGTTGTCGAAATTACAAGGTTTATCAGCAAGAAACTCTTCGCAGTTTGGCCCATCATAAGTCAGCACAGGAGGGCAAGGAAGCCTATTGTCGTCGGGCCTTGCACAGATAATTTGAGATTTGTTTTCTAAAGGATAAGTCAATAAATCCACATTATAAGCTCCTTTGGTAATAACATAGTAGCAATATTCTGTATCTCTACTCAGTGGGAGTCCATTGTGGCTGCCATCATCCAAGAAGGTAAAACCACTTGTGGTGACATCAACTTCTGCTATCAACTCGAATGTATCTGCATCGCTTGCATCTGGATCTGTCCTATTTCGGTAAACCTCATGGATATATTGTGCGATACGGTTGTTCCATGGCACGTTAAACTCCCAATTAAGCTCAATAGCTTCATTGATAATAGTTGGCTGTAACCATACAGATGAGGCCATGCTGGATGTGTCAATCCTGATTCCGCCATCCAAAAGGACTACTTCATAATTGTATACAAGACTCTCTGTATTCAATCCCGTATCGGTAAACAAAGTATCACTGGTTGTGGTGACAGTGGTGGCATTTTCATTTCCTGTAAAGCCCTCTGAGCGGATTAACTGATATTGATATGGGCCAGGGAACTGTTGGGTATCGATGTCATATGGAGGTGTCCACTTGATGAACATTTCACCATTGCTAGGGTCTGTTTCTTCCACACTTACATTGGTAATGATAGGCACATCAACATCAATGGTGATACAGAACTCTTCTGAAACAATACTTTCCCCACCTCTTGGTTGAGGATAAGAGGCAACCAATCTATAACAGTAGGTGTTGCCAGGGGAAAGACCTTCTCCTCCATTATTATCAAGGAAGTTGAAGGTGTTCATGTCCGTGGTTCCTATGAGCTCGTAGCCATCCCTGATACCCGTTTCACAAGAATCAGGTTCGTAAGGATTGCTGTTGACACTTCTCCAAATTTGGATGCTCTCTGCACTGTTCCCACAAGAGTAAGGATCCCAGGTGATATCCGCAGTTCTGCCGGGCATTTGTTCTACTGTTTGTATGACTGGAGGAGGTCCTACTACCTTAATGTTCCAGGTCTTGATATCCACCAAAGCCGGACCAGATTCAGGGTCATCCGTAATTCGTAACCTTACTTGGTATTCTCTTGCTCTTACGTGGTTACATACGGTTTGCCAGTCGAAATTAACAATGCCTGGGGATGATTGGTAAGTAGCAACTGGGTCATAGCTGGCTGGTGAGGAAGAAATTTCGATTGGGTCTCCGAAAACTTCAATCTTAATATCATCTCCATCTGGGTCACTACCTTGGATGATCTCTTCAATGTTAGTTCCTGCAACTACGCATATGTCTGGCGGCACCAGAAGCACAGGCCTTTGATTGTCGGAGTTTTCGATAATGATCTGCATGTCCCTGACCACATAGCCTATTTTCTGATATTCCCCATTGATTTTTCGCCATTCTTCAATATGAAAGGCAACATTATACTGACCCGCGATGCCTGGAGCGTCCCAGACTAAATCTCCAGTTACGGGATCCATAGAAATAAATGGATTCGGAGAACCATCTTCTCTATTAAAGCTGAATTCACTTGAAGCAGGGCTTCTATAGTTGTTAACAGGCCTTTGGTAGTCTTGAAGAGGAACTACATCATCAAACCGGTAGGCGATGCTGTCTCCATCAGGGTCGTATGCCCCTGGATTGTGAATATACCGTGTGTTGATCTGGCCATTGTCAACGGGCGGGATGGTCAGTACTGGTGAATTGTTGACGCCAATAAATGGGTCTATGGTTATCATAGTTTCGATGTAGAAAGGGGTTTCCACAGAGTTGTCCATGTTTAGGGTTAAGTCGTTCCTGTTGTATTCTAAAAAGCGAATGGTGTATTGTCCCGGTCCTTGGTAAGTATGGGTAATGACAAAAACGTTCTTTTCAATTTGGTTCCCCAAAGACTCTACTGTGCTAAAATCACTTTCTGTATTCAGGTTTTCTACCACCCTACCGTCGCCAAACTCGATTTGTCCTGGCCCAAAAACTACTGACGAGCGTGTGTCAGTATAGCCTACTACAGTAATTCGGTAAGTTAGTGACTGTACCGATATTCTTTCTGCGATGATTTCGCCTGCTCGGATGTGTGTGGCCAATGTCTCTTGAAGTCCTAGAAAGAAAAGGCACAGGGATAACAAGAGAAAAGCTTTACATTTCATATATCTCATAAGTTTTTACCACTTTCATCCAGATCAACCAAACTTTCTGGATGAATTACTTAAAAATTTTCAGTATTTATACTTAATATTTAGCTAAGTAAGTTAGCTAGGTTTTTACTCAATTATTAAATATATACGAATTAAAGTTAAGGAAGTGTACCATATTATTGAAATACAACTGAAAATTTAAGTGATATGCGATCAAAAAGTTTTAAAAATAGCCAAAAAGCCCTTTTCTGGTATTATTTAGAACGCTTTAAAATAAGACCAATACGTAGGGATAGATTGTTTGATAAATTTTCGGCATGTAAATTTGTTGACCAAATCGATAATTTAAAAAAACGATCTACACAAAATAAAGAGAAAAATTTATGAGTTGGGTAACCAAAACCTTTAGTAGCACTTTGGGACGAAAGTTGCTAATGGCCCTGACAGGGTTATTCCTGATCCTGTTTTTGATAGGACACGTCTCGGGAAATATGCTTTTATTCAAAGATGATGGTGGACAGGCATTTAATGAATATGCCAAGTTTATGACCACCAATCCAGCAGTAAAAATCCTTTCTTATCTAACTTACATTTCCATTATTGGACACGTGATTTTTGCGATCATGTTATCAGTAAGAAACAAAAAAGCAAGACCAGTAAATTATGCTGAGGCGAAATCAGGCACTAATAGCAGTTGGAATTCAAGAAATATGGGTATTCTGGGTACTATTGTGCTAATCTTTATTGTGGTTCACCTTCAAAACTTTTGGGCACAAATGCATTGGGGAGCAATTCCAACAGTAACCTATGAAAGTGGTGAGTATAAAGACCTTTATGCAGTGGTCAACTTGGCCTTTTCTAACATTGGTTTGGTAGCGCTCTATGTAGTGGCTATGGCTTTCTTAGCATTTCACTTGAACCACGGTTTTGCCAGTGCATTCCAGACTTTGGGACTTAATCACAAGAAGTACACCCCAGCGATCCAGTTTATCGGAAGTGCATTTTCTATCATTGTTCCGGCGATGTTTGCTTCCATGCCCATCTTCATTTATTTCTCATCCTTGAATTAATACCAAGCCGATATGATACTTGATTCCAAAATACCAGCAGGTTCATTAGCTGAAAAGTGGACAAAACATAAATTCAACATGAAGTTGGTCAATCCGGCCAACAAGAGAAAGTACGACGTGATTGTGGTAGGGACTGGCTTGGCTGGTGCTTCAGCAGCTGCATCATTGGCAGAGCTAGGTTATAATGTGAAGGCTTTTTGCTTCCAAGATAGTCCAAGAAGAGCCCACTCTATTGCAGCACAAGGAGGTATCAATGCTGCCAAAAACTATCAAAATGATGGTGACTCTGTTTACAGGTTATTTTATGATACCATCAAAGGTGGTGATTACCGTTCCAGAGAAGCCAATGTTCATAGACTAGCAGAAGTTTCTGTTAATATTATCGACCAATGTGTGGCACAAGGTGTTCCTTTTGCCCGTGAGTATGGTGGGTTACTTGCCAACCGTTCATTTGGTGGTGCTCAGGTATCCCGAACCTTCTACGCTAGGGGCCAAACTGGACAGCAGTTGCTTTTGGGTGCTTATTCAGCCTTGAGCCGTCAGGTAGCAAATGGTAAAGTAAAGCTTTATCCTAGAACAGAAATGATGGATGTGGTAACCATCGATGGAAAAGCAAGAGGTATTGTTACCAGAAACCTAATCACAGGAGCTATTGAATCTCACAGTGCACATGCCGTGTTGCTTTGTACTGGTGGATATGGTAACGTATTCTTCCTTTCTACCAACGCTATGGGATCAAATGTGACTGCGGCTTGGAGAGCACACAAAAAGGGAGCTTATTTTGCTAACCCATGTTACACCCAGATTCACCCAACCTGTATCCCTGTTTCAGGAGATCACCAGTCTAAGTTGACTTTGATGTCAGAATCATTAAGGAACGATGGTAGGGTATGGGTGCCTAAAACGAAAGAGTTGGCTGAGAAACTTCGTAAGAGGGAGATCATGCCTAAAGATATTAAGGACGAGGACAGAGATTACTATTTGGAAAGAAGGTATCCTTCTTTCGGTAACTTGGTTCCTCGTGATGTGGCTTCTAGAAATGCCAAATATGTTTGTGATGAAGGTAGAGGAGTAAACGAAACCGGTGAAGCGGTATTCTTGGATTTCCGTGATGCAATCATTAGGGATGGAGAGGATACGATCAGTGCGAAATATGGTAACCTGTTTGATATGTATCAGCAGATCACTGGCGAGAACCCTTATAAGACGCCAATGAAGATTTATCCGGCTGTTCACTACACTATGGGAGGACTTTGGGTAGATTACCATTTGATGACTACTGTACCTGGTCTTTATGCCCTAGGAGAAGCCAACTTCTCTGACCATGGTGCCAACAGATTGGGAGCTTCGGCTTTGATGCAAGGTTTGGCGGATGGTTACTTTGTGATTCCTTATACTATTGGAGATTATTTGGCAGGCATGCCATATGAGAAAGTCGGCACGGACCATGAGGCTTTCAAGCAGTCAGAAAAAGAAATCAAAGATAAAATCAAGAAACTACTTTCCATCAACGGTAAGAAGACCATCGATGATTTCCATAAGCGATTAGGTAAAATCATGTGGGAGTACTGTGGTATGGCCAGAACTGCTGAAGGTCTTCAGAAGGCCATTGGTATGATTCAGGATCTGAAAAAGGAATTTTGGGCTGATGTCAAAGTTTTGGGAACTGAAGATGAGCTGAACTTATCTTTGGAGAAGGCACACAGAGTGGCGGACTTCATTGAGTTGGGAGAGCTTATGGTAAGGGATGCACTGCACAGGAATGAGTCTTGTGGTGGTCACTTCCGCGAAGAGTATCAAACCGAAGAAGGTGAAGCTCTTCGTGATGATGAGAATTTTGCTTATGTGGGTGCTTGGAAACACATGGGAGACGATGTGGAGGAAGAGCTGAACAAAGAACCGCTTGTGTTCGAAAACGTGAAGTTGACCCAGAGAAGTTACAAGTAATCATTTGACAACCAAAAATTCATAATTATTATGAACTTAACACTTAAAGTTTGGAGACAAAAAAACAGTTCTGATAAGGGCGGTTTTGTTAATTATAATATTGCTGATATTTCTGAAGATATGTCATTCTTGGAAATGTTGGACGTTTTGAACGAAGAGCTTTCTGAAAAGGGAGAAGACCCTGTTCACTTTGACCATGATTGTAGGGAAGGTATCTGTGGGATGTGTTCTTTGCATATCAATGGCAAGCCTCACGGCCCTCAGCAAACGACAACCTGTCAGTTGCACATGAGGTCTTTCAAAGATGGAGACACCATCACCATCGAACCTTGGAGAGCAGCTGCTTTCCCAGTAGTGAAAGATTTGGTAGTGGATAGAGGTGCATTTGACCGTATCATCCAAGCAGGGGGGTATGTATCGGTTAATACGGGTGGTGTACCTGATGCCAATGAGATTCCTATTCCAAAGAAAATTGCTGACGAAGCTTTTGATGCAGCAACTTGTATTGGTTGTGGTGCTTGTGTAGCCGCTTGTAAGAATGCTTCTGCTATGTTGTTTACTTCTGCCAAAATCTCTCAGTTGGCCATGTTGCCTCAGGGTAAGGTGGAAAGAAAAGAGAGAGCTGAGAAGATGATTGCCCAGATGGATGAGGAAGGATTTGGAGCCTGTACCAACACAGGTGCATGTTCTATCGAATGTCCTAAAGGCATCAGCTTGACCAATATCGCTAGAATGAACAGGGAGTATTTCTCTGCTATTGTGAGCAGTGAGAATGTATAATTGAGATCTTAGATTATTTAATGAAAGGCCGGTTCTCCGGCCTTTTTTATTGTCTGTTTTTTTACTTCTTTGATTATTTCATGATTTATTTTTGTTTAAATAGTGTATTTCCTAAATAAAATTACTTAAAATAGGAAAAAACGAATAAAACAATAACTTAGAAATTTTGTTAGAAAGGGAATAATTAGAAAGAAGACAACTGAATGGAATGGATCGATATTGTCATTTTTATCGTGTATATGATCATTATGCTTGGAGTTGGCTTTTACTTCATGCGAAACAATCAAGGACAAGAGGATTATTATGTTGGAGGTAGAAGTATAGGCCATTGGCATATTGGACTATCTGTGGTGGCTACAGATGTGGGAGGGGGGTTCTCTATTGGTTTAGGGGGCTTAGGTTTTGCGATGGGGCTATCTGGAAGCTGGATGCTGTTTACAGGGCTTATAGGTGCATGGTTAGCAGCTGTTTTTTTGATTCCTAAAGTGAAGTCCAATCCGGCCTTCGCTAAATTTTATACTTTTCCGCAAATCTTTCAATATCTCTTTAACCGACAAGTAGGCATAGCAGCAGGAGTAATTTGTTTTGTGGGGTATCTAGGTTTTACTTCATCTCAATTATTGGCGGGGGCAAAATTGGCCGCAGGCACTTTTAAGGATTTGGATATCAATTTAGCCTTGCTGATAATGGGCATAATAGCGGTTGTATATACTGTTTTAGGGGGGCTTAAGGCGGTAATATACACAGATACCATTCAGTGGATCATCCTATTATTGGGTTTTACCTTTATTGGTTTGCCCATTTCCTATTATCACGTCGGAGGATGGAAGGTGATACAAGATACATTACCGGCTGAATTTTTCAGTCTGTCTAATTTGACCTGGCAGGATTTGGCCAATTGGGGGATCACTATTTTGCCCATATGGTTTGTAGGTATGACTTTGTACCAAAGAATATTTGCGAGCAGGGATGTCAAATCAGCTAAGAAAGCCTGGTATATTGCGGGTTTGTTTGAATGGCCCATCATGGCTTTTATGGGTGTGTCTTTAGGTTTATTGTCTAGAGTGGCTTTTGAACAAGGCATGATTGCAGGTGCAATTGATGATCTGGACCCAGAGATGGGGTTGCCAATACTCTTAAGCACAGTTTTGCCAGCAGGAATAATGGGACTGATGATGTCCGCTTATTTTTCGGCAGTATTATCTACTGCTGATTCCTGTTTGATGGCCGCTTCAGGGAATCTCACTACAGATCTTTTTGGGAAATGGTTTGATAAGCAGCCAGAAGAAAAGTCAATGAGGTTCAGTCAGTTGTTTACTTTAGTCATTGGGGCTTTGGCATTGTTGATAGCCATGCAAATGACCAATGTACTGGAACTTATGCTTTATTCTTACGCTTTTATGGTATCGGGACTGTTAGTTCCCATCCTTGCTGGTTTGTTTTGGAATAAGCGAAACCCTAATGCCGCATTGCTTTCTATGATCATTGGAGGAAGTGTTACTGCAGGCCTGGCCTTTAGCGGTATCGCTTTGCCTTCGGGACTTGATGCTAATTTATTTGGGCTTGCGGCCTCTTTAGCAGCGTTTTTGCTTGTAAATAAACTGGATAAATAAAATTGAATATACTTTAACCCTATTAAAATGAATAAGATAGAGACACTATCCACCATTGACAATGCGACATATCTCCAGAAAAAAGAAATTGCAGATTTTTTGTTTGAACACCTAGATCAATATGGTGATCCACATGAGGACATTATGAAATGCTTGGATTATGCCTTAGATCAGGCTGTGGATAAAGGAGGTTTTGTGGTGATGGGGCGTGAAAATGGGGAAATTATTGGTGCGGTAGTGGTAAATAAGACGGGCATGTCTGGATATATTCCTGAAAATATATTAGTTTATATCGCTGTCAATGCCAACCAACGAGGTAAAGGAGTCGGAAAAAAGCTGATGAAGACGGCGATTAAAATGGCCAGTGGCGATATTGCGTTACACGTAGAGGCTGACAATCCGGCAAAAATCCTTTATGAAAAGCTTGGGTTCACCAATAAATATCTTGAAATGAGGTTGAAAAAATAGAATGGCATTTTTAAATCTATACAAAGATAATCTTCGAAAGAATTACGAGTTTCTCCGAGAGAAATTTAATGAATATGATGTGGCCTGGGGAGTCGTGTCCAAATTGCTTTGTGGCAATGAAATTTACATTCAGGAATTGATTGACCTGGGTGTGGACGAAGTACATGACTCCAGGATCAGCAACCTTGCCAAAGTAAAAAATATTAATTCAGCTATTCAGACGGTATATATCAAACCTCCTTCCAAACGTAACTTGAAAGATGTGGTGATGTACGCTGATGTCAGTCTGAACAGTGAACTCAATACCATAAAATGGATCAGTGAGGAGGCGGTGAAACAAGAAAAGAAACATCAGATTATCATCATGGTGGAAACGGGAGACTTGCGAGAAGGAGTGATGGGAGATGACTTGGTAGAGTTTTATTCAAAAATATTTCAGCTTCCCAATGTGGAAGTGATTGGCCTGGGAACTAATTTAAACTGTCTCAATGGAGTCATGCCATCCACCGATAAATTGGTACAGCTATCCCTTTATAAACAAATCATAGAATTAAAGTTTAATAAGGAAATTCCATGGGTATCCGCTGGGACCTCAGTGACAATTCCTTTGATGCTTAATCATCAATTACCTAAAGGGATCAATCATTTTAGGGTTGGAGAGACCTTATATTTCGGTGCTAATTTGTTTGATGGAAGTACAATCGAGGGAATGAATGATGGAGTTTTTGAATTGTGTGCAGAGATAATTGAGTTGCAGGAAAAGCCTCTCCTGCCTATTGGAAACCTTGCCGCCAACCCACAAGGTGAAATTACAGAGATTGATGTGTCGCTTTACGGACAATCTTCTTACCGGGGTATTTTGGATCTTGGGTTGTTGGATGTGGATCCAAAGTATTTGATTTATGACAAAAACGAATTTGAAGTACTTGGGGGAAGTTCAGACATGCTGATCTTGGATTTGGGTAAAAATCCAAAGAACTATAAAGTAGGAGACCTTATTCGCTTCAAACTTAAATACATGGGCGCTTTGGCGATTTTAAATTCTTATTACATAGAGAAGAGAGTAAAATAGTTGGTTTACAATGAATTGTGAACAAAAAGGGGAGTTGCATAAAGCACTCCCTTATTTTTTTGCTTCTTTTGGCATGGATTTGGTGTACGAAAGGATGAACCAACTATATGATTAACATGAAAAAGGTAATTTTTGCATTTATCGCAGTATCATTATTTGTTTGGGATGCCAATGCGCAGAGAAGAACTCCTGCCAGTGATCAAGCCAGTAACTTTGGTATCCGAGGTGGGGTCAACTTCTTCAATTGGGGAGGTGATGATGGCTCCAATAATGACTATACCAATCGAGCAGGTTTCCATGCAGGTATTTATGGAAATATGTTTGTGACAGACAATTTTGCCATTGAGCCAGGTGTGTATTACTCGCAGAAAGGAACCGAGGCAGATAATGTAACGGAGTCAAGAACAATCTTGAGTTACGTAGATGTGCCGATTTTACTACGTTTTTATGCAAGTGACGGCTTTAACATCTTTGCTGGTCCGCAAGGATCTATTTTGACCAAAGCTGAATTTGAAGGAGATGCTTTTGGGTCAACCTTCGAATGGGAAAGAGATGATGTAAATGATCTGGATGCCGGATTGGTTTTCGGTGTAGGATATAATTTGCCTGTGGGACTGAATGTTCAGGGTAGTTATGACTTGGGTTTGACGCCAGTATTTAAAGATTCAGACGCTGAAGTATATAACAGAGGTTTTAAAATATCTCTTGGATATAGTTTCTAAACTGGATCCAAAAAGGGCTTCGATATTTGTCGAAGCCCTTTTTTTGCTTTTACTTTCTTGGCTTCACTCAAGAAGCTAGATTTAACACCTATTTTTTGAAGAAAATATTTCAATATATATCACTTCAAAGTGGTTTTTTTCGTTTATTTAAAAAGTTTAACGCTTGATAATTAGCTTTTTAATGTTTTAGATTCACTTCATATTTAACCGACACTCACCATGAAAAGAATTCAGATTCTCATTTTAGCATTTATTTTATTGGCTGGCATCCAGCAAGTTTATGGCCAAACAGGTATTAGGGCAGGGTGGAACTATCCCGAAATAAAAGGCATCAGTTCGGATGGAAACTCAGGATTTCATGCGGGCATCTATCATAAAATCAGCTTGTTGGGGCTGATAGCAGTGGAACCTGGGATACAATATTCTCAAAAAGGATGTAAGCTGGATGATAATGGCATGACGGCTACCGAAAGGTTACATTATATAGATATTCCAATTTTGGCTCGTTTGGGCTTTATTCCCTTGTTAAATGTTTTTGCGGGACCTCAAGCGTCTGTACTAGTAGCCAGAAATTATGAGGGATCTACGGATGTAAGTTCTTTAGATGAATTGACAAAGTTTGATATCGGGGGAGTCGTTGGAGTTGGAATTAATCTGCCACTTGGGTTCAACGTGCAAGGGAGTTATGATTTCGGATTTTCAGACTTGAACTACAGTGATGTAGATACTAAGAACAGTGTGTATAAAGTTTCCATTGGCAAAAACTTCTAAGAATTTTCTTTCTTTTGGTTTGAAAAGCCTGTCCTATTTTTTGGATGGGCTTTTCTTTTGTAACTTATTAATTAAACCACTAAAACCAATGAACTATGATAAGAAGGCAATTTATCCAAAATACAATATTGGCATCAGCAGCAATGAGTTTTCCTAATGTTATTCTGGGTTCCAAAAAAGAACGACTTGGAGTTGCTTTGGTAGGCCTGGGAGGATACAGCACTGGGCAATTGGCTCCAGCGTTGCAGATGACCTCAAATTGTTATTTGGCGGGGATAGTGACAGGAACGCCTGCCAAAGCTGAAGATTGGAAAAATAAATATAAAATCCCCGATGGCAATATTTATAATTACGAGAACTTTGAGTCCATTGCCGATAATCCTGATATTGATGTAGTTTATGTGGTGCTTCCGAATAGCATGCATACCGAATTTGCTATGAAAGCCGCAGAAGCTGGAAAGCATGTTTGGTGTGAGAAACCAATGGCCAAAACGGTTAAGGAATGCGAGCAGATCATTGAGGCATGTAAAAAGAATAAAGTTAAGCTGAGCATAGGTTATCGGATGCAACACGAACCCAATACAAGACAATTGAGAGAGTTTGTGAAAAACCAAAAATATGGTGAATTAAGAATGCTGGAAGCAGTAGCTGGGTTTACAATGCGAAGTACTGGGATTTGGAGATTGGATAAGGAAATGGGTGGTGGAGCCATGTACGATATGGGAGTGTATCCTATCAATGGTGTAAGGTTTCTGAGTGGTATGGAACCTATTTCTGTAATGGCATATGAGAGTGTCCGGCGTCCAGAAATGTTTGACGAGGTAGACGAAACGATGAATTATGTTTTGGAATTTCCCAACGGACTGATGGCCAATTGTGCTACCAGTTTTGGAATGAACATGGGAAGATTAACTGCTACATGTGCCAGTGGAAAATTCTGGCTGGAGCCTTTTCAGTCTTATCGTGGAATTCAAGGCGGTACAAGTGATGGTATTCAATTCTCCGACCAGGTCAAAAGTCAGCAAGCGGTACAAATGGATGATGATGCATTGGCTATTCTTGAAAACAAGGAAGTGATGGTTCCAGGTGAGGAAGGTTTAAGAGATGTTATGGTGGTTGAAGCAGCTTTTAAATCTGCCAAGGAGGGCATTCGAGTAAAAATAGGCTAGTAGGCTGAAAAAACAGCCTACTAGGAGGAATAGCTTTTTCTAATATTGTCAATTGATTTGAGGTCATACTGAGGTGTGCCTCCTTTGTTAGTTGCGACTAAAGCCCCTAGGGCACAGGCAAAATCGAGAATTTCATTGGCTGGTTTGTTTTGGAGAAATTGATGGATAAATCCACTTAGGAAAGCATCTCCCGAGCCCACAGTATCTTCCACGATGACTTTATAGCCAGGATGTCGATGTAATTGTTTCCCATCATAAATCATAGCTCCTTTTGATCCCAAAGTGACGCATACCAATTTTAGTTTATAGTTTTGGGCTAAAGTGGTTATGGCTTTTTCTATATCATTGGAAAGTTCCAATTCCTCTTTTAAAATCATTAACTCATCGTCATTGATTTTGAGAATATCAGCTTTCATTAATAATGATTCAATCAAATCAAAAGAATAGTGCGGCGCTCGAATATTGATGTCAAGGATTTTTAAAGTATGCGTTTCCAATAACTTCAAAAGAGTTTCACTGCTTTCCTTGCTTCTTGCAGCCAAACTGCCAAAGACAAATGCATCAGCTTCATTTACCCTTTTTTGAACTTCCTGATTCCAAGAAATAAAGTCCCAAGCAACAGGTTTGACGATTTCATATTTGATATTTTCCTTATCGGAATCATCTACTACCACCCGGCTTGTTTCATGACTTTCATCTTTCTGGATCATCCCAATGTCCAGAGATTTTGATTGTACAAAATCCAATAAATCTATACCAAGCTGGTCTTTGCCAACCTTTGAAATAAAAGTGGTGTCATATCCAAGATATTGGATATGCAAGGCTACGTTCATAGGAGCTCCCCCAGGAATGTTTTTATCAGAGAAACAATCCCAAAGCATTTCGCCAAATATTACTACTTTTTTATGCATTGGTCTTGATCATATCTTGTTGAATTTCTTCCAGAGAACGGCCTTTGGTTTCTGGCATTTTTGTCAATACCCAAATCAATTGCCAAACCATCATCAAGGCAAAGAAGCCAAAGATGCTTACTGGGCCAAATACGTTGGCAAAGAAAGGAAAAACATTGGCAATCACTGCTGCTAAAATCCAGTGTGTAAAACAGCCAATTGACTGTCCATATGCCCTGGTTTCATTGGGGAATACCTCTGAGATAAACACCCAAATAACACTTCCTTGACCCACAGCATGAGAGGCAATAAAGACAAAAACAAATATCGGTAGATAAGAAGGGCTGATGGCACCTCCGGAAAAAGAATAGGCAATCAGTATAAGGGAGACAATATAGCCAATTGAGCCTATTAGCATCAGTTTTTTTCTACCAATTCTGTCAATCAAATAAAGTCCCAACATGGTGGCTACCATATTTACGGCACCGATACCAATGGTGGAGAGCAAAGCACTTTCTTGATCTATTCCCGCCATTTCAAAGACCCTAGGGGCAAAATAAATAATGGCATTGATGCCGGAAAGCTGGTTGAACAGGGCAATCATAATGGCCAAAAGGGTGGTTTTAAAATGGCTCTTTTTAAATAATGCCGAAAAGCCTACTTTCACTTTCTCACGCTTTCTTTCTTCGATAGCCAATCTAATCGCCTCTTCTGCGCCATCAGGATCTGTTTTAGAAAGTATTTCTGTTGCTTCTTCAATATTGTTCTGATGAGCTATGAGCCACCTTGGGCTTTTAGGTACCTTAATGGTCAAAAGGGTATAGATCAATGCCGGAATGGCCTCCATACCCAACATCCAACGCCAGCTTTCATTGAAGTTGGCCATTTCTATAAGATAATTGGAGAAGTAGGCCATTAGGATCCCAAAGACGATGTTGAACTGAAAAAGTGCAACCAGCACCCCTCTGTTTTTTGCGGGGGCAATTTCACTGATGTACATTGGAGCAACGACGGAAGATGCTCCCACACCAAGCCCTCCGATAAATCTAAATATCATGAAAGTGATGACATCTGGAGCCAATGCTGACCCCACGGCGGAGACAAAGTATAATAAGCCAATCCAGAGTAAAGAGGATTTTCTCCCATATTTATCAGCTGGGATTCCTCCAAATAGAGCCCCAAGTACAGTCCCGTACAAGGCAATTGCTACTGCCATGCCATGGCTCCAATCACTGAGTTGCCATTTTTCTTGGATAAATCTTTCTGCACCGGAAATTACTGCTGTATCGAAGCCAAATAAGAATCCTCCCAATGCGGCCACTATAGAAAGGAAAATAACGTACTTTTTACTGTTCATGTCAGGTTATTTAAAGGCTAATACCAAAGCTAGCCAGAAGTAGTTTGAATTGAAACTAATTGTTTATTCAATCTACTAGTTGTTCCAAATTGATTTAAAGTAATGAACCTTATTCTCACCCTTAAAGCCTTTAAGTTCTACCTTAAGTAGTGGAGCATTAGGGAAAATGATTTCGGTCATTACCATTTCGCCATCGTTAAAGAAAAACTCCAGAGAAGAACGGTCGGAGAAGATGCTTACATTTTTAATTTTTATATTCTTTATAGGAGCATGGTGAATGTTTCCAAATTCGTCTTGAAAGTCAGTTTTACCCGCATTACTTCGGTCAAAGGTGATTTCATCATGGGTAATTTGAAGGGTAATATTTTCTCCTAAGTCATTACTGAAAATCACCGATCCTGATTGCTCTGGAGTTTTTTCTAAGTCCAATTGAAAGAGGTTATGATCTAGCATAAAGGAAGCCCCCTCAATAACATTTGTAGATTCTACTAGATTTTGGATTTCTTTTATGGGGGCAGAGGATAATAGGATGTTGCCTGAATTATCCCTCACCAATTGTAGCTCACGGGGAATGGTCATGGCAGACCTCCAGGCTTGGGTAGGGACAATATTTGCGTATTGCCAGTTGCTCATCCAGCCTAAAAACAACCTTCTGCTATCCTCTCGAGGTATATTGGACCAGGTTACTCCCGCATAATTATCTGCTCCATGATCAATCCATTTTACGTCTGAACCTTCAGCAGTAAACGTTTGCCCATCAAATTGTCCAATGAAATACTGGGTGGCAGACCCGCCGTTAGGACCTCCAGGGTTGATACTGACCAAAAGAACCCATTTTTTATTTCCTTCGGGAGTGGTAAGAGGAAAGAGGTCCGGGCACTCCCAGACACCTCCATATGCTGCCCAATCAGGATTGAAATCACTTTCATGCTTCCAATCAATCAGGTTAGGAGAGGAGTAAAAGCTGATCTTGTCTTTTACGGCAAGGGTCATGATCCATTTCCCTATTCCATTGGTTTGTTCGTACCAACTTACTTTTGGGTCTCTAAAATCTGGAATGCCTGGGCTTTTTAGCACTGGATTTCCTTTATACTTTGTCCATGTCCGACCTTTGTCATTGCTAAAAGCGATGCCCTGGGTTTGGCCTTTTTGATTTTGGTGGTAGGTGAAAATAGCTACCATAGGATCATTTCCATCTTTTCCCAACCCCGAGGTGTTTCCATGATCTATTACTGCACTTCCGGAAAAGATATACCCCAGACTATCAGGGTATAGTGCGATGGGTAAATGCTCCCAGTTAAGCATGTCTTTACTCACTGCATGACCCCAGTGCATTGGTCCCCAGACATTACTGTCTGGATAGTGCTGGTAGAATAAATGGTACTCACCATCAAGGTAAACCATCCCATTTGGATCATTCATCCATTGTTGAGGCGGAGAAAAATGATATTGGGGACGATATTTCTCATCAAATAGCTGGATGTTTTCCGCTGTTTTTTCTTTAGGTTTTTCTGAACAAGCATACAGGAAAAACGCAAGCAGAAGAAAGGTCATAGGTTTGATAGTAGATTTCATACGGCTATTTGGGTTTGAATGATATTTTGAATAAATAATAAAGAAATATAATCAAGATTATTCCCAGATTGACTTTACATCAAATACTTCAAGGTTTTTAATGGTGATATTGTTTCCCCAGAAGTGAAAACCTTCTTGGTTTTTTTTGTCTGCAGACCTTGACATGGAGAAATATAGTGCACCATTATCAACAAATATTTCTATACTTGTTTTATCGATGAAAATGTCAGCTGAAATTTCCATGCTGGTAGGGTCATTGGGAGAGTAGAACTCACCATTGAGCTTGTTGAAATTGAGGTCATAATCGATTAGATGCTGTCCAAAAAGGTTAAGCCCTGCACTTGTAGCATGTGATAATTTAATGGTTGTTTTGATCCTTAAGCTTCCTGCATTTGAAAATTCATTCAACAGCTCATTCGCTTTTTCCGATGTTAAATTTGTCCATTGGTTTATAGGACTGAAAAGTTGTTCTACCTCTGATACAGGTTCACTAAACAAACGCGGTCCGGATTTGGTGTTTCTAAGGGATAATTCTGTTGGAAGGAGCATCATTCCATTGAAAGGCATCTCGGGATGACTTATTCTTCCCCAGCCAATTTGTACTCGACGGCCATTATCCATGTTGGTATAGGTCTGTGCTGCATAAATGGAACCAGAAGTGTATTGATATTTACCGCTTTTAGGGGTGAAGATCTTTCCATCAAAGTTACCTAACATATAAGTGCCAGAGGCTCCGTACATGACCCATAAAGTATTGTCCTTGTTTCCATCAATAGGCAGTTCAAATAGCTCAGGGCACTCCCAAAAGCCCGTAGTATGACTTTGATATTCCCAGTCTTTGAGGTCAGTAGAATTATAAATGGAGTGTCCATCGCGCTCGTTGAGTACCATCACCCAGTGATTTTCCTTTTCATACCAAAAGACTTTTGGGTCCCTGGTGTCTTGACTGTTCCATTTAGCTTTTGAATCTATTACAGGGTTGCCTTGATATTTAGTGAAAGTCCTTCCATTATCCAAACTATAAGCAATGCATTGCATCTGTTTTTCTGGCCCGGCGGCAGTGTAGGCTGCAATCATGGCGGGCGTTCCGTTTTCGTTAAAACCAGCTGTGTTTTGATAATCGATGACAGCAGATCCTGAGAACATTCCCCCAAGTTGATCAGGATAAAGCGCATCTGGCAGTTCTTCCCAATGAATTAAATCCTTACTTACAGCGTGTCCCCAATGCATGTTTTCCCATTCCTTTTCATAGGGGTTATGCTGATAGAATAGATGGTACTCTCCTTCATAGAAAATCAGGCCATTTGGATCATTGATCCAACCTCTTTGCGTTGTGAAGTGGAATTGAGGTCGATTACTTTCTTTATATACCTTATCTTGACCTACAAAATGATCATCTTGGTAGATTTTGGATAAGCCAGCCTCATTCCCCTCATAACTGATTTTTAAGGTTTTTCCTTTTAGGTTTGACACCTCTTTGAAAATCCAATAATCCGGCTCATCGGAAGCCAGGCGGACAACTACCGATAGATCATCTTTACCATCAGTCTGAAAGGTCATTTTTTGCCGCTCCTCTTTGTGAGAGATTGGAATGTTCAGGTACTTTTTATTGATCTTCAGTTTGATTTCACCTGCAAATACAGAAAGGCAAGCGAAGAGAAATAAAATGGTGCCTGTAAATGCTTTTTTTAAATTTAGGTTCATTTTAGGTTTAATAGGTTGAGTGTTTTTAAATATTTTATCTTTCTGAGAAATCCAATTTGATCACATTGTTTTCTGGTGATATTCTGAATACAACATCTTCTGATGGTACAGAGAATTGGCCTTCCAATGCGTTTATGATATAGCTGTTTTCTTGGAAAATACTGCTGATGCTTTTCTTCTGGATAGTCTCAAATGGTAGTTCTTTACTATCCTTAGGAGTGGTAAGGTCAAGGAACCAGTCTAGTTGATCTGCCCCATCAATTGTTATTTGCATCTCCTTTTCATCCATGTTAAGGACAAGAGTGCCTTCCTTAGATTCAAGTGGCCACCTGATCTGAAGTTTTCCCGCTTCAGGGTTGCTAATCTTTGGAATGCCTCCTTTTAAGGACATAGTTTTGCCATCCAAAGTATAGTTGATTTTTAGTCCAGCCAATTCTTTCGATGTGCTCCATAGATAGCCATCCACAATGGGTTGTGTGAAAAAGAGTGCTTGATTGCTTTCCAGCTTATTATGAAGGTAGGGAGAGGGAATGTTTTCATCGAATAAATGAATGTCCCTAAACCTAAGTGTGCCATCTTCCCACAAGATATTGGCACGATAAAAACGGCTATTGAACCAAACGGTTTTGAGATCACTTCCAGGAAGGTCATTTTCCACAGTTACAGAAGTTGCTGGAGTGGTTTTGTAGGTTTCTGAGAACCACTTGCCAGATGCTTCCAGGGTTTCGATTTTAATTTTACCTTGGTCGCGTAATTTTGCAAGTACCGGCATTTGGATCTCAAATCCTTTTTTCATTCCCTCCCAAGTAAATGAGTTTTCTTGGCCAGCTTGGGTATAGGCAAATTCCATTGATTCACCGTTAATAAATTCCTGTAAATACCAGTTTACCCAAGTTTCATTTCCTCCTCCATCTTGATATACAGGTTCTAAGGTAATTACCCCTTGACGCTCTCTTTCAAGGCCGGTATCATACTGACGGATAGGGTCACTTCCTAACATCCGGAAAATAGGTACTGGGATTTGATTCTCTTCATTTTGTGCAGGCATATAAGAGTTGATTTTGCTTGGGTAATAAGCTTGGTTCCAATAGCCGCCCCATAAAGTGTATCCATCCGTACCAAACTGATCTTTACAATTGGCAGAAGCAACAATCTTGTAATTTTCATAGAGATAATTCAAAGTATGGGTGTCGATAAACCAAGAGGCTACCGACTTGGGGTAATAACCAAAAGCCGCTTTAAAATCTTCCATATAAACATCTACCAGTTTTTCTCTTTCTTCTGGGGTATAACCTGTGGAAAAACCAACATCAGGGTGCCAGTCCCAAGGGAACCTTCCTCTCCATTCCAAACCGGCTTTTTCAACCAAAGGTTGTGGGATTTCCCACCACGCGCCAATTTCAAAAGTACCTTTGGGAAGGCCTTTAAGAAGTTTCTGGTAGCGCTCATCCACCAATGCATCATACTGTAATAGAAAGGTCCCGCCTAGATCATGTTTTTTCATGATATCAATTTGATTGACAACAGTTTGGTAGAGCACGTCTTTGGTAATATTCTCATCTCTTGGCTCAAGCTCACGAATGAAGTTCACAATGTTGACGATTTTCGGTTTGTTCCGGTTTTCCGTAACTATATTCTCTTTGGAATCATTTTTACATGAAAGAATGAAGCTGTAGCAAAGAAAAATTAAGAGTAAGGTAATAGGTCTAAGGTTCATTGGTTAATCGATTTAGTTGAATTTATAAACTTTGTTATATTTTATTAAAAATAAAATATTGACCTATAAATTATTCTCTTGCATAGCTTTAAACCTTCAAAGTTTTCTTGAACTTGGCGGGCTGAATTACCTGGCCCGCCAAGTTAATAGGTTTAATAGCCCGGGTTTTGTTTGTAGACTCCGCCGGTAAAGTCAATTTCCCTTTGTGGTATAGGATAATATTCATCCCTTCCAGAGGTGAATTCAGCATTTGAAAGAAAGTCTCTTTTGGTTTTTTCTTCAGCCAAATAATCATTCAAGACTTCTTCCGCTTCTCCCCATCTGACAAGATCAAAGAAACGGTGCCCTTCCATAGCAAACTCCAATCTTCTTTCAAATTTCAATGCTTTCCAGGCATATTCTTTGCTGGGGAAGCTAGTGTAGGTACTGATGTTGTAAATGTCAGTAGCACCCGCATCCATAGGCCTTTGTGTACTGTTGGCTGCACGTTGTCTTACCTGGTTGATGATAGGCAGGGCTTCATTCCACCTGTCCAATTGAATGAGAGCTTCTGCTTTCCACAACAAAACATCAGCATAACGAATAAAATCGATGTTTTTTGAAGTGCCGATAAAAGGACCTTCTTTTTTGTAGCAAGAGCAGTCAGGAGCCTGTTGTTCTTTCATGTTTCCAAAATAGCCATATACACCTGGGTCTCTTGCCCAGCTGAAATTGTACACCATATCTCCTGCGCTGTTTACAGTATTCCTATACTTAAATGGTCTGCCAGGTATCCCAACGGTATGGTCTAACCGAGGGTCGACGGTCAAGCCAGCAGCAACCGGGCTAGTGCCATCAGGAAGTACGGAATTAAAAATGTCCGAGTCATTGAATGTGTCTAGCAAAGGCAATCCATTATCATCCGTTTCGAAAGCATTTACCATGTTTTGGCTGGCTAAGTGAAATCCACAGCATCCGTAAAGGCCAGTACCGTGTGGAGAATTCAATCCGGTTACATAACTTACCCGGCCGACAGTGGTTCCGTCATTGATGGAGAATTGAACTGCCCAGATAGATTCCGGCCCATTGTCAAAACCATCAAGGAAATTATTCCCAAAGTCACCTTCCAAACTGCCATTTACTTCGTCTACATATTGAATTACTTCTTCCAATCTGGAAGTATTAATATTGACCACTTGATGCTGGTCGTTTTGTTCATAAGCTTGGTATAATCTTACTTTGGCTAAGTAAGCCGCTGCAGCATTTTTATCTGCTCTACCTACTTCCTCCTGAGATTGGGGTAGGTTGTTATAGGCAAATTGAAAGTCCTCTGAAATCTTGTTCCAAAGCTCTTCATCCGAGACATCATTGGAAACTTGGGCGATCTCTTCTTGGCTCAAATCCTCAGTGATATAGGGTATTTTACTGAAAATCGTTTTGAGAATAAAATGTGAGTGGGCTCGCAAAAACCGAAGTTCAGCTTGACGCTTAGCCTTATCAGGATAATCAGCATCAGGAATATCATTGATGACCTGAAGGGCAAAGTTAGCCCTGGAGATGGCTTTATAAAAGTTGGTCCAAGTACGCGGAGCCATGAAATCACCCTGATCAGGAATGGTCAGGTTATATTGTTCATATCGGTCAATTTCGCCCACATCTCCTCGGCCGCCACCGCCTTTGTAAGCATCATCAGATCGGACACTGCCATAGACCCACATGGAGGTCAGTGGCCCCACCATTTCATCATTACCAATGCCCGCATAGGCCGCAATAACCAAACCCTCTGCATTATCTGGAGTAGCCACATTATCGCTAGAAAGTACCCCTTCCGGTTCATATTCCAGAAAATCTTCTGAGCATGCATTTAGGCTCAAACCCAATATCAATGTCGCTAGATATATCTTATAAGTTTTCATAATATTCATCATTTAGAAATTTACATTAAGTCCCAATGTAAAAGTGGTCGGAACAGGTATCCTGTTGACATCGGTCCTTTCTGGGTCGGAACCGATATAGTCTTTAGGTGTGATCCAGAATAAGTTTTCACCCTGAAAATAAAGTCTTAATCTTGACATACCTGCCCAGTTGTTGATCAAGTCTTCAGAGAAAGAATAGCCCAACTGAAGATTCCTTACCTTGAAATAAGAATTGTTTCTAAAGAGATAATCAGATGTTCTGGTATCGTTAAAGGCAAGGGAAAGTGCTGGGATATCCGAGTCTGTGTTTTCTGGAGTCCAAGCATCCATTACTCCCAGACCTGCATTTTCTCTACCCTGAACAAAGTTGTTCCAGAAGATATAAGGGTCTTGGCCAATCCTGCCAGTAACACCTGATCCGAAAATGGAAAAATCAAAATTTTTGTATTTTATGTCAAATCCAATTCCATATTCCAGAGCAGGTAAGGTGGTGCCGATAAAATCTCTGTCATCCGAATCAATTACACCATCGTTATTGATGTCCTTGAACTTTAAGCTTCCTGGTCTAGCACCAACTTGCTCAGGACTATTGTCCACATCTTCTTGGCTTTGGAACAATCCGTCAGATTGATAACCAAAGATGGAAAATTGAGAATGACCTAGTATTGAATTGTTAATAGTACCAGGGAAGGCTGTCCTTACTTCTTCTGGCAAAAAGGTAATTTCATCTTTGAAGGCACCAAAATTGGTGTTGATCGATAAAGTGAGGTCACTATTGAAATCTTTAGCATAATTCAATGCCAGTTCCCAACCGTTGGTTTTAGTGGAAGCACCATTCAATACCCTTTGCTGACCTTCTCCTATAACCGAGGCTATTGGTGGTGTGGTTAATATGTCACTGGTTTCTCTGGTGAAGTAATCGAAGGATCCGTTAATGGCATAATTGAATAAGCTGAAATCCAAACCAAAATTCCATTCTTGAGTGGTTTCCCATTTTAAATCTGGGTTTTCTGCCTGTATGGAGACAAATCCTGAGGGAAGGTTCCCAGTATTATTTCCGTTGATATCATAGGCAGTCCCAACATTGTAGTAAATCTCAAAGAAACCACCGATATACTGGGCTTGGTTGGGGCCATATCTGGATTCATAAAGTCCAAACCTTGCTAAGTCACCAATTTCTTGGTTACCTACTTCACCATAGCCCACTCTAAGTTTTAAATCGGAAAGTGTTTCATTGTTTTTCAAGAACTCTTCGTTGCTGATTCTCCAGCCCACAGTTGCCGCAGGAAAGACCCCGTAACGATTGTTTTTACCAAAACGACTAGATCCATCCCTTCTAAGGGTAAATGAGGCCAAATAACGGTCGGAAAATGCATAATTTATTTTACCAAATTGGGAAAGTAGGCGACTTCCAGTTGATCTACCATTTGAAGTTCTTGCACCTGTTGCCGCATCCAAAACAAAGTAGGACTCAGTTTCCACCGCGAATCCATCTGCTATGGATACGATACTGTTAAAATCATCTTTAATGGATTCTACACCAAGTAGGACATCAATTCGGTGGTCTCCTTTTTCCAGCTGGTAATTCAAAGTGTTGGAAAATACAAGACTGGTGAATTTATTGGTGTCCCAGATCAATCGGTTATTGCTTCTAGTAATAAAGCCGTTGTTTACAGTGGGTTCTATGTCTTTTTTGGCGTAATCACTGAAGTCAAGGCCTAAACTGGTTTTGAAAGTAAGGTTTTCTAGGATAGACCATTCCGCAAAGACATTTCCGTAGAAATTGTTTTTACGTGTATTGTCCCAGCGGTTAATGTACTGCATCAGCACAGGGTTGTTTCTGTCTGAATATCCTGAGCCTAAAGGTCCAGCAAAGTCACCATTGGCATCATAAACCGGAATAGTTGGAGCCATGGTGATGGCCAGGCCAGGAGTAGGGGCGCTTCCGACATCCGGAGAAGCCAATGTTTCGTTAGAAGATGAAAACTGGGTATTTAGTCCAAAACGGACTTTATCATTAAATAGCCACGTGTTGGCATTTAACCGAGCAGTGTAACGCTCAAAGTCAGTGTATTTCAAAATACCAGTGTTTTTATAATGGTTAAGGTTTAACATCAGGGAAGATTTCTCAGAGTTAGTGGTTACGGTCAATTCATTATTGAAAGCATAGCCAGCTTCATAAGTAGCATTTTGCCAATCTGTATCACCTGCAGGAACACTTTGGTCACCCCCTACATAAGGCTGAACAGTCACACTGTTCAAGACTGGATTGTCAAAGTCTCCATTCCAATCAAAATTGTAAATCTCTCCATATCCACCAGCGGGATCAGCTCCGTCATTGACAGAGGCTCTCCACAAAGCTTCACCACGTTGTTCAGCGTTTAGCATGTCATAACGTTGCTGTTTTTCGGAAAGCATGGAAAAACTGGAATTAAAACTTACACCTATTTTTTCTCCACCCAATGTTTTGTTCTTGGTAGTGACCACAATTACTCCATTGGCAGCTCTAGAACCGTATACAGACGAAGCAGAGGCATCTTTTAAGACCTGGATAGATTCAATTGCCTCTGGATTTAAGCTGGCAAATACTTCAGGACGCTTGGTGGGAACTCCATCAATTACATATAACGGATCATTGTTTCCCAAGGTGGTGATGCCTCGGATCAGCACACGACTACTTGCGCCGGAAGGATCTCCGGACTTTTCCACATAAAGCCCCGGTACTCTACCTTGCAAGGCCTGCATGGGATTACCGCTACTCATGCTTTGTCCCTCTATGGGGGTTAAGTCAACCGCTACAATGGCACCTGTCATGTCGGACTTTTTCTGGGTACTGTATCCTACAACCACTACTTCATCAAGATTGGAGAAGTCCTGGCCAAGTGTGATATTGATGATGCTTCGGTTTCCAACTGTTTCTGTAATGGTTTTGTATCCAATAAATGAAAAGACAAGGATATCTTCTGCGGTAGCAGAGATGGAGTAATTTCCATCCAAGTCAGTAATGGCCCCTTTTGCAGTGCCTTGCACTTGGACTGTCACACCTGGGAGAGGGTCTCCTGTGGACTCATCAGTAATTTTGCCCGTGATGTCGCTGGTTTGGCCCAATACAGGCCAGCTAAGTAACAAGGCAAATAATAAACTTAAAATTGTTGTTTTCATAAGGTAAATGGGTTTGTCATGTTAACTGATTAGGGTTAGTGAATGATAATTTTTTTGTTTCATGAGTTGATAGATTGGGTTTTATGATGTAATTGTTTTTGTAACTGTTCTAATTCTATACCTTTAGTTTCTGGCATGATAAACCATACAAAACCTACCTGAAGTAACATCATGCTAAAGAATATGATGAAAATTTGATAGGGAGAGAGGCTGTCTATCAAAACCGCTCCAAACAGCGTGATGATCGCTGCAACTGCCCAATGAATTCCAGCCCCGAAGGATTGCCCCATAGCACGGATTTTGGTGGGGAAAATTTCAGCAATGAAGACCCAAATAACCGCTCCTTGACCGATCCCGTGAGAAGCGATAAACAACAGGATAAAAGAGAGAATAAAACTAGGACTTGAGTTGGTGTAAAAGCCATAACTGATCATGGCCAAGCTAAGAATGTATCCCATTGAGCCTACCAGCATCAGTGATTTCCTGCCTGTTCGGTCTATCAGGTACATGCCGACCAAGGTGAAAACAAGGTTGGTGCAACCTATATAAACAGCTCCCAATAGGGAAGTTGAGGTGACATAACCGGCCTTTTCCATAATCTCAGGGGCATAGTATAGGATAAAGTTGATCCCACTAAACTGATTGAAAAAGGCAATGGCCGCCGCCAGAAATAAAATGAATTTATTTTTGTTCGAAAAGAGCTTGAGTTTTTTTGACTGGATAGAGTCTTTTTGGATGGTGGAAAGTATGGTGTCGATTTGTTGTGGATTTGATGTTTTTTCCAACACTTTTCTAGCGGCAGTCAAATTTTGTTTTTTCAATATTAACCACCTTGGGCTCTCAGGAATGTCTAAAATGAATGCCAAGAAGAGCAAAGCCGGGATAACTTCTGCTGCTAACATCCATCTCCAGTCATTGCTTCCTCCGACTCCTTGCAAAAAGTAGTTGGAAATATATGCGAGTAGAATACCAGTGACAATATTAATTTGATAAAGGCCAACTTGCCTACCTCTATGGTACGCTTGGCTGATTTCAGAAACGTAAGTGGGAGCAGCTATTGATGAGGCACCAATGGCCAAGCCTCCTATAAACCTATAAAACGAAAAGATATATGGGTCAGTGGCAGAAGCTGTCCCTATTGAAGAAACCAAGAAAAACACACCAATCCAGAAAAGGGTGTTTTTCCGGCCAATTTTGTTACATGGAATTCCTCCAAACAAAGCTCCCATGACTGTCCCCCAGAGTGCTACAGACATGATGAAAAATCCATGAAACCACTCAGAAGTCTCCCATAATAATTTTAATGGGAGGTTGGCTCCTGAAATAACAGCGGTGTCAAATCCGAATAAAAATCCGGATATAGATACGATTATAGAATAATATGATGTTATTTTCTTCATGGCTTATTGTTGATACCAAGCTATGAAGAAGTGATAGTGTAATGTTTTAAAATTGTGTCAAAAACTTATAAATTTATTCCAATACTCGATAAAATAAGCCAATAATGGCTTTTTAAATGAATTTCAAACGGTTTAGATAATTTTAAAAGTAAGATAGGAATTTCAAAATCGTTTCATAATTTTAAAATTGTATCATTCTTCGATCAATTTACTTTTTCGTGTTCTCTAAAGTCCGAAGGGGTAATGCCAAAATGATTTCTAAAGGCAGTAGAAAAATAAGCTGATGTGGTAAAACCAACCTGAAATGCGATGTCCGCAATGGGGCTGTTTTCATTGACCAATAAGTGCTTGGCTTTTTTGAGACGTACTTTGTTTATATAATCGTTGACACTGTACCCTAACAATGCTTTTACTTTTCTGTACAGTTGGCCTCTTGATAGGCCTATTTCTTCGCAAATCTCATTTACTCCGAAATGAGGGTTATGAAAATTCTTTTCAACGATTGATGTGAATTCACTAACAAACCGTTTATCGGGAGAGGTTTTTTTAGTTTTTGGGTTTTCAATGGGCAATTCATGAATATAATGTTCTCTTAATTTTTGTCTACTGGCCAGTAACATTTTGATTCGTTCTAGAACCATGTTGAAATTAAAAGGTTTTGGAATGTAATCATCTACTCCCAACCTAATACCCAAAATACGTTCTTCTATTCCGCTTTTTGCTGAGATAACAATGATTGGTATGTGAGAAGTCCTAAGGTCATTTTTTAGCTTGCGGACTATGTCAAAACCGTTTTTATGCTGGAGCATTAAGTCACATGTGATAAGGTCTGGTATTTCATCCATTGCTTTGGCCAGCCCAATTTCCACACTTTTGGCTTCCAGTACTTGATAGTACTTGCTCAATTGATGGGATAGGTAATTTCGAATTTGTTCGTCATCTTCTATGATTAAAATTGTTTGTTCCTTTATCCCCTCTTTTACTTGTACTTCCAAGCTTTCAGGCTCCTCAAAGTAGCCAATATTTTCTTCCGAAAAGTACTGTTGTGTAGTTCCTTCGAGAATTTCAGATGCCTTGAAGTGATTTTTTCCAAGCTTAAGTGTTACCTGGAAAGTGGTACCAATTCCTTCTTTGCTATCTACTGAAATTTCTCCTTTATGCAAATCAATCAATTCCTTGCTTAATGCCAGTCCTATCCCAGTACCTGTTTTGGAAAATGTTTCACCTTGGTAGAAACGATCAAAAACACGTTCCATGGATGCATTGGACATGCCTTTTCCAGAATCTTCTACTTTGATATTTACCGTGTTGTCAAGGGAGATAGTAAAGACCTTAATCAAAATGCTTCCTTTATTGGAGGTGAATTTAAAAGCATTTGAAAGTAAGTTAAACATCACTTTATCCAACATCATGGGGTCAAACCAAGCTTTGATGGAACGATCCTCTGTGATTAGCTTGAAAGTAATTTCATGGTTTTCAGCTGTTTTTCTGAATGAGGACATGATGTCTTCAATAAAAGGAATCAACTCTTGTTCTACAGCTTTCACTTTCATTTTATGGTGATCAATCTTTCTCAAATCCATCAATTGATTGACCAGCCTGAGCAAGCGCATGGTGTTATTGCGGATAAGTGTCAAGTCATTTTTAAAAGGAGCAGTTTGATGATTTTGCAATAAATCTTCCACAGGTGCCTGGATAAGTGTGAGTGGTGTTCTAAATTCGTGCGAAATATTGGTGAAAAACTCAAATTTCTGCTGGGTAGCCTCTTCAGCTTTTTTTGACAGTTTGAGCACTTTGTCCTTTTGCTCGGATATTTCTTTGTTTTTACTTTTTAATTCCTCATTGATTTCCTGCTTTTCTCGGAGGGATTTGAAAACATAGGCCAGTGAAAGAATGGCTACAAATAAGGTAAATCCAAACCCAAATAGAAATGTTCTTTGGTTACGGTAAATTTCCATTTGGGTGCTGATCCGTTCATTTTGCTTGGTGATGTTGGCTTGTTGGTCAATGATTTTATCCGTTTGCTGCTTCATGATACGGACATTAGAGGAATCAACAGCAGCGGTTTGGAGGATGTTTTCCTTATCGAATTTCTCCCCTGTGAGGATTTTAAATGCGACCTCTATGGCCTTGTCTCCTCCTGTTGGATAGAAGAAAGTGGCATCTAGTATACCATCGGAAACTGCCTGTATACCTCCGTATGGACCAGGGAGGGCATCTACACCAACAAACTTTTTATTAGTGATTTCCAGATCCTTTAAGACTTCGTAGGAGCCAATCGCCATGACATCATTGTGTCCAAAGATCAGGTCAAAATCGCTGGATTGTTCTTGAAGAAGATGTGCTCTTAATCGATTCTTTGCTGTGTCCTTTTCCCACTCACCATTGATACTTTCAGCAATTGCGATATTTGTGCCTGAGAGAGCAGAGGTTAGTCCTCGATGCCTTTCGATGGCCGGAGAACTTCCCCTCAATCCCCACATTTCCATGATTTTTCCTTCCCCTTTAAGTAAGTTACGAATATATTGTCCTGCGGAATAGCCTACTTCGTAATTATCTCCACCAACATAGGCAGAATATAAGTTCGAGGTGGTTTTTCTATCTACTACGATTACGGGAATTCCACTATGGAACACTTCTTCAATAATAGGGGTAATGGGAGCAGATTCATTGGGTGATACAATCAACAGATCAATGCCTGCCTCCATAAATGCTCTTATCTGCTGAATTTGAGTGTTATTATTGCCTTGAGCATCTTTGATTTCGAGTGAGAGTCCAGGATAGAAGCTGAGTTCCCTGAACATCTCCTCATGCATGGTTCTTCTCCAGGCATCATTGCTGACGCATTGGGAAAAACCAATCTTGAATTGTGGGGCTTCATCACCATTCCCACAAGAAAATAAAACGAACAATACGATGAAATATAGCCAGGTCTGGACTTTCATAAATTAGGTTTAGGTTACTTCGGGAGACTTAAGATCCATCTTGCTCTAGCGCTTTGACTTGTCAGTATAACAAATATGCTAAAAATGATGGACTGTGGGAGCTTTTGAAAAAATAAAATCAGGGCAGTAAATAGAAAAAGGTTGGCTTCTGAGACCAACCTTTGTAAAAGATTATTTGTGGGAATATTATATATCTTCTTCCTCTTCTTCAGAGTCAGCTTCTTCGGCATAAGCTTTTTCATCATCCTTGTCCAAGGATTCATTGGAAGGAATTTCATCATCATCATAATGGTCTTCCAAATCGTCCTCCTCTTCTTCCGGTTCAGCTTGCTTCACATTAGCAGCTCTTGCTTCTTCCCTTCTTGACTGATCGGCTTTTACTTCACTGACAGGCTTCAGGTGAGAGGGTGGGGGAGGTAACAACTCCTCATCTTCGCTTTCATAAGGGAAAATCTCCACGATCGGGCTTTCGTTGATATCAGGAACCCTGAAAGTAACGAGCATATTGCTCAGACTTTCGTGAATTCTTTCGTAAGCTTCTTTGACATCATGAGCAGTTACCAACATATATTGGGTGACCTTCTTTTCCTTTCCACTATCTGCGTCAGCCACTACATAAGTGATTTTACATTTGTGCCATACGTCAATGTCATCGTAGAAAAAGACATCCACTATATTACTTTTACTGATATTGGTTACCTGAAAATCACCTCGGATGACACTGCCTAACATGTCGTATATCCGGGCCTCTGCTTCAGTAAAAGAAACCGCATCGATGAGGTATTGTTCTGACACATTTTTGAGCAAACCTTGCTCATTTTCCTTCGCGTATTTTACTTTGCACAAAAACCAAGTTCTCATTATTTTCCTTTATTTAAACTATTGGTCGGCTAAGGTAATATCTAATGAAGAAAGCCCAAATAGAAATTTTCAAAATTACTCAAATCGTCTATTCTTTTTGAATTTGAATGATTTGACTTTTTGGGATAGTAGTATAAATAACTGATGAAAAAGTGTATATTAACTTTTAAAAATACAATTTATGTGGAATAGTGTTTTGCACAGCTTCCCAATACAATTGCTTAAACTTCACCTTAAAAAAAATATAGCCTTGGTGGGGATTTGGGTCTTGTTGGTGTTGATTTTTTCTGGAAATTTTGGCAAGGTATTAGGAATTCCTTATTTATTTTTGGATCCGGAATACCTTAACAGGGTATCGTGGTTGGGATTTTTTTTGATGGGGATAGGCTTTGCTGTTTTTACCATGGCTTTCCATATGACTACTTACATCATGGATGCAGCCAAGTTTCAGTTTTTGGCTGTTCTTTCAAGGCCATTCATTAGGTTTTGTATTAACAATAGCATCATTCCTTTTGCAGCCTATCTTATTTATTTTTTAAGTTTCATTCTTTTTCAATTGGATAATGAGTTGGATGATCAATGGGAGATAGTGAAGTTTGTGTTAGGCTTCATGGGGGGCAATGTGCTCACTTTCTTATTGCTGTTCTCCTACTTTGCGCTAACAAATAAGGATTTCTTTGTGATGTTCACAGATACATTGGACAAAAGGCTAAGAAAGACAAAAGTATCCAGGGCCAATGTGATCAAACGCTATAAGGATAGAAAAAGAGCTGAGAGAAAAGTAGATACTTATCTGGATATTGATTTTAAGCTAAAGCCTGTTAGGGAGGACTTGGCCAGATTTGAAGGGAATAAGCTCTTAAAAGTCTTTGACCAAAATCACCTTAACCTGTTTATCATTGAAACAGTGCTTGTAGGTGTTATTTTGTTTTTGGGCTTTTTTAGGGATTATGAGTTTTTACAGTTTCCAGCTGCCATGAGCGTAATGTTGATTTTTTCCATATTGACTTTATTGGTAGGAGCATTGACCTTTTGGCTGAGGAGTTGGTCCACATTTATAGCGATAGCCCTGTTTGTGATTTTTAATATGGCCTCTAGCACACCGATCATGAACCGTCCCCATTCTGCCTTGGGACTGGATTATGATGGCGATCCGGCAGAATATAACCTTGCTCGGTTGAGAACTTTATTACATCCTGATACCGTTTCTAAGGACAAGAGCAAAACAGTGGAGATTTTGAACAATTGGCGGGCGAAATTTCTAGAGGATAAGAAACCTAAGATGATGGTGATTACCTCTAGCGGAGGAGGGCAGAGGGCTGCTTTATGGACCTTACATGTATTGCAGCAAATTCACCAAAAAACCGGAGAACGGTTTATGGAGCATACCAGGCTCTTTACAGGTGCTTCTGGCGGGGTTGTTGGAGCTGCTTTTTTTAGGGAGTTATACCTCAGGTCTCTCCATGATGATTCAATTGATCTCACCGACCATAAATATTTGGAACAAATTTCTTCAGATAATCTTAACCCTATCATTTTTACATTAATGATCAATGACCTATTGATCAGAAACCAGCATGTGACCTATAATGGAAGGAAGTATTTGGAGGATCGGGGATTTGCCTTTGAAAATCAGTTGAACATCAATACACAAGGTATATTGGATAAACCTTTGTCAGCATATGCAGCGCCTGAGTTAAACGCTGACATTCCTATGCTTCCTGTGACACCATTGATTGTCAATGATGGCCGTAAACTGTTTATTGCTCCACACAGCATGAGCTATATGGGGATTTCAACTGAGCAACTTACTGGCGAGGAAGAAAAAAGTCAGTCAATAGACTTTTTGAGGTTCTTCAACGAACAGGATGCAGGAAGCTTAAGATTTATCAGTGCACTGAGAATGGGAGCCACTTTTCCTTTTATCACTCCAAATATCCAACTTCCTTCTGAGCCTCAAATGGAACTCATGGATTCTGGACTTTCGGATAATTTTGGTATCAACGATGCTTTAAGGTTTTTGTATGTATTTGAGGATTGGATTGCGGAAAATACATCTGGTGTAGTTTTGGTGACCATTAGAGATTCAGAGAAAAATCTCGAAATTGAGAAAAAGACACCTCCAACCATTATGCAGAAGCTGTTTACTCCTCTTAAGAATATTTACATCAACTGGGACAACGTACAAACCTTAAATAATGAAACGCTCTTTAATTTTATGAAAGAAAGGTCTCCCTATGAACTTGACAGGGTTGAGTTTGAGTATTCGGCAAAGGATTTTGTGGAAAGGCAAAAAAACATGGATCTTGGTGAAGATGAGGAAAACAAGGAACTGGAAATCCAGCGGGCTTCTCTGAACTGGAGGCTTACTGCGAGAGAGAAAAGTGATATTTTGAATTGTATCAATAGCTATCAGAATCAGCAGTCCTTGAAAAGGTTAGCAGAGATTTTCAATCGACAATAAGGGAAATGAAGAGTGTTAAATCTAAGACTCTCCAATTTCCTTTTCAAAAACTCCAAGTGATTCAGGTTTGCCCACGACATATACAATATCCCCAAATTTTAGTTTAGTTTCCCCATTGATATTCGAGGTAGTTTTTCCATCTCTTTTTAAAGCGACTAGGTTAATTCCCAGCCCTTCACGAAGGTTGATTTTTTTCAAGGGCTTATTAATATAATTTCCGCTATCCCGAGCAACTTTCAGGCTAACAAAGTTTATTTCTGGCAGGTCAAGGTTGAGGCGATCACGGCCATTGGTTTTGGTGGACCGGAACATTTCATAATTGTGGGAACGTACTTCTTCTGTGAAATCCTCAATTTCATCTTTGGCAATAAGGTACTTGTTAAGCACTCTGGTAAATATCTCAATGGATGTTTCAAATTCCTCTGGGATAACTTCGTCAGCCCCCATGGAGAGATTTGCCGATATTTCGTTGACATATCTTGTTCTTACGATAATCGAGGCGTTTTTTGTCAAAAGCCTGATGGTCGCAATGATGCTTTTGGTGGCATCACTGTTGCTAATTGCAATGACTACCACACGAGCTCGATGGACATTGACGTGCTTGAGCACAATTTCATTGGAAGCATCACCATAAATGATGGGCTCCCCTTTTTCTGCTTCCACCCGGACAGTTTCCGGATTCATTTCAATAATGGAATAAGGGATTTTCGCCCTTTTGGCTGCTTTGGATAGGTTCCTTCCGTTAAGTCCGTAGCCAATGATCACCAAGTGATCTGATAATTCTTCCCCTTCAAAGTTGGCCATGGAAATACTTCCTGCTGCACTGATGAATTTGGTTTTAAGCTGTTTGGGTAATGGAAGGTTGACGATCTTAAATGATAAGTTTTCCCTTTTATTGATAACAAAAGGTGTAATGGCCATGGTAATAATGGAAACAGCCAGAAAATATTGGTAATTGTTTTCATCCAATAACTCAAATTTAAGACCCTCTTTGGCGAGTAAAAGCGAAAATTCACCAATTTGAAATATTGAAAAGCCTACAATAAAAGCCTCTTTGAAGTCTACTCCAATAGAACGGACGGCTATGGCTGTCATGATGAATTTGATACTGAATACCATTAACAACAGTAAAAGAATGATTCCTATATGCTGGAACAAAAAGCCCACATCAAACAGCATTCCCACTGAGACAAAGAAGAAGCTCAAGAAAATCTCCCGAAAGGGCAAGATTTTACCCGTAGCATGATGACTGTATTCCGACTCACTGATGATCAAACCTGCCAAGAATGCTCCCAGTCCCAAAGAGAGCCCCATCAATGAAGTCAAGAAAGCCACTGAAAAACAAATCACGATGATACTTAGTAAAAAGAGTTCTTCATTTCTTGTCCTTGCAATGCGGTATAGTAGGTTTGGGATCAGGTATTTGGCCGATAGGATAGTGATCAGAATGACCAAGCCTCCTTTTACAATCATATAGAAAAGAGAAAGAAAGATATTGTCAGATTCCCCAGCCAGCATTGGCGTCAATAGCATCATAGGAACAATAATAATGTCCTGAAATATCAAAATGGCCAAAATTGTCTTTCCGGTAAGACTATTTACTTGGCCTGACTCTTGGAGAAGCTTTAATACTATAGCAGTACTACTCAAAGCCAAAAGAAAGCCAAAGAAAACGGCTACATTCCACTCAAAGCCGAGAAAATAAGATGCAGTTGATGCAATTAAGATAGTGAGGGCCACCTGCAGGGAACCACCTATAAAGACCGCTTTTTTGATGGACATAAGACTTTTGAGTGAAAATTCCATCCCAATTACAAAAAGCAGCAAGATGACTCCTATTTCACTGAGTACATCCACAGTGGTAGAAGCATTGACAAGTGATAGCCCATAAGGTCCCGCAATGGCTCCTGTGAAAAGGAAACCAATAATGGTGGGAACCTTAAGTCGCATAAACAAAAGAATTACCAAGGTAGCCAAACCAAAAATGATGACTATATCAGGCAACATAGGAAGCTCAGCGGAAGCAATTAAGTAATAATTCATCGAGTGAAATAAATGGATCAGATAATCTTGAACTTTAAAAATACAATAAGATCAATGAATTACATAAGTGCTGATGAAAATAGCTTTACCTAATAGGCAAATCCAAAACGTTTATAAATAAAATGCATCAACCAAGCTGGGCCAATTAGTAGAAACTGAACATCCTTCAAAAATGATGGTTTCTTACCTTCTATTTTATGTCCATAAAACTGTAAGATCCAAGCAATCAGAAAGATCAACAGGCTAATGGCCCATAGTGGAACAGGAGAGATAATGGTAATTAAGTTGGCCAGAAAAAGACAAAATGCAGCAAACAAGAACATTCCCAGCGCCAGTGGAGGGGAAAGGGAGTAATAATAAAAAAGTACAATTGCTAGCGCTGCTGTTGCCCAATTGGCAAATGGGCCAAGGTAAGGAGAAAGAAAGGCTATTGGTTCTGTGGGAATACTGAAAATTAGGCCGACTATGCTGAAGAAGATAGCAGGAACGCAGATCCAGTGAATTCTTTTGTTTACTGGATTTTGGTGACTTACGCCATATTCACTTAATAATTGGTCTATTTTTCTTATGTTAGTTTGGGCCATCGGAAAATGAATTTGTATTTAGTGGTTGAAGCTCATTTAATTTAATGAATCTAAGCGGAATATTATTTATCAGAAGAGATTATGTTAAGCTATTGGGAAAAGAAAAATCTTATTCAATATGATTTAGTAGTAGTAGGAGCGGGCTTTGTCGGCTTATCTACGGCCATTCACTATAAGGAAAAATTTCCAAGACGATCTGTGTTGGTATTAGAAAGGGGCGTTTTTCCAAGTGGAGCCAGCAGCAGAAATGCAGGATTTGCTTGTTTTGGAAGCTTGACAGAAGTAGTGGAAGACCTAAAGACCAATACTGAGGAAGAAGTGTTTGAGTTGCTCACCAAGCGCCGCTTGGGTTTGAAAAATATCAGGAATGTTTTTGGTGATGCCCCATTGGATTACAGACCTTGCGGAGGTTTTGACCTGATCAGAAAGCATGAGGAAGATACACTTGATGAAATGGAAAGGATTAATTCTTTCTTGAGACCATTTTTTGGAGAAGAGGTTTTTGAAAAAGTGGAGGGCAAGGATAAGTTTGGTTTTGCTCCAAGTGTTACCAATATTGTCAAAAATAAATTTGAAGGACAACTTGACCCAGCTAAATATTTACAATGCCTTTGGAGAAAATGTCAGGATTTGCAGATCAATATTTTAACCGGAGCTGAAGTGAGCCTGTTGGATAAGGAAAATTGCAAGGCATATGTAAAGTCTTATTATGATGAAAGCATTGGATTTCAAGGTAGAATCATGGCAATTTGCTCCAATGCCTTCGCAGGGCAGTTGATCGAGAATTTAGATGTCAAGCCGGGAAGAGGGATGATCATGGTTAGTCAGCCATTAGTTGAATTTCCTTGGGAAGGCACTTTCCATTTGGATAGGGGCTATGTTTATTTTAGAAATGTGGACAATCGACTTTTGATCGGTGGAGGAAGAAATTTAGAGGAACAAGAAGAGACCACCACGGCTAGGGGAATCAATGAACATATCAAGGAGCACCTTAAGCAAATAACTTCAGAAATTGTTTTTCCAGATAGAAAGATTGAATGGGATATGGAATGGTCTGGAATTATGGCTTTTGGGGAGCATAAAAATCCAATTATTAAAAAAGTCAATGCCCGTGTGGGAATAGGAGTAAGATTAGGAGGGATGGGTGTTGCGATTGGCTGGGAAGCAGGTAAAGAACTGGCCAGTTTATTGGGAGACTGATTAAATCATATTTTTTGTTAATTTTAAATTTCTAAATTATTATTTCAACCTCATATCAATGACCAACCTTCAAAAAAAGCCCAGCTTAGGGGAAGCGCTCATCCCTATTTTATTTCTTATAATTTTGCTGGTGATCAATATCCGAATTTTTGGTACGGATAGTTTATCGGGTTCTAACCAAATGGTGCTGATATTTTCATCTGCATTGGCAGGCTTGATTGCGATCTTTAGATTAAAGATTGGCTGGGAACCACTTCAGGAAGGTATTGTAAGAAGCATTGGAGCGGCCATGCCCTCGATCTTAATCTTATTATTGATAGGAGCTTTGGCTGGGACGTGGTTGCTTAGTGGGATAGTACCTGCCATGATTTATTATGGCTTGCAGATTTTAAGTCCTGGAATTTTCCTAATTGCGGCCTGTGTGGTCAGTGCTATTGTGTCCATAGCGACAGGAAGTAGCTGGACAACAGTGGCGACGGTAGGAGTGGCACTTCTTGGTATAGGCAAAGCGTTGGGGTTTGAAGATGGGGTAATTGCCGGAGCAATCATTTCAGGCGCTTATTTTGGAGATAAAATGTCCCCTTTGTCAGATACTACTAACTTGGCACCAGCGATGGCTGGGACTGATTTGTTTACCCATATCCGACATATGACCAAGACCACCACACCTTCAATTTTGATAACATTGATCATTTTTGGAGTGATGGGATATACGATAGGAGCGACGGGTTCTGTTGAGCAGGTGAAGGGGATTTCAACAGTGATTTCTGAAAAATTCAATATTAGCGGGTGGTTGTTTATAGTACCAGTTTTGGTTTTAGTGATGATTGTGAAGAAAGTACCAGCAGTGCCGGCTTTATTGGCAGGAGCTTTATTAGGGGGTGTCTTTGCGATAATATTTCAGCCTCAAATAATCCAGACAATTGCCGGAGAGGGAGGTACTTATACCTTCCAGTCATTTAAGGCCGTAATGATGGCCTTATACGGGGAAATCAGTATTACTACATCCAATGAAATGGTTAATGAATTACTCTCAACCGGTGGAATGGCTGGAATGCTCTATACGATTTGGTTGATCATTTGCGCGATGATTTTTGGAGGAATCATGGAAGAAAGCGGAATGCTTATGGTGATTGCAGAGGCGGTCATTGCCAAGGTACATTCTTTGGGTTCGCTGATAGCTTCCACGGCTGCTACCTGTGTGTTTTTTAACCTTACCACATCAGATCAATATTTGGCGATTTTGGTACCGGGTAGGATGTATGCGGATATTTACAATAAGAGAGGGCTTAAGGGCGAAAACCTGAGCAGGACCTTAGAGGATAGTGCCACAGTTACCTCAGTATTGGTTCCTTGGAATACCTGTGGTGCCACTCAGGCATCAGTTTTGGGCGTGGCCACATTGACTTATGCACCTTATTGTTTTTTTAATATTATTAGTCCCTTTATGACGGTACTCTATGGGTATTTTAAGTTGGGGATAAACTACTATACAGAAGAAGAAATGAGAGAAATTCAAAAAGAACTGGCTGTATGATTCCTTTTAGAATAAGTAAAGATGAAGTAAATGAATTGCCAATAGGTCACTTTGAGGGTGAGATTGTTTTGATTGAAGATGAGAAGCTGATAGATGAGGCAGTAAATGAATTAAAGAAGTATACTCGTATAGGTTTTGACACAGAGACAAGACCTTCTTTTAGGAAGGGGGTCCATTATGATGTGTCCTTATTGCAGCTTTCTACTCCAGAAAAAGCTTATTTATTTAGGCTTAACCATGTAGGTTTTCCCAAAAAAGTAATGGACATCTTGGAAGACCCCAATAGGGTGAAAATAGGAGCGGCGGTTCGTGATGACATCAGGGCTTTGAAAAAGCTGAACCCCTCTTTTAAACAGGCTTCTTTCTTTGACCTTAATGAAGAGCTGAAAAAAGTTGGTTTTCACAATGTGGGTGTAAGGAACCTCAGTGCAATGGTTTTGAATATCAGAATTTCAAAATCCGAGCAGGTATCCAATTGGGAGGCTGAGGAATTGACCAAAAAGCAGCAGCTATATGCAGCTACTGATGCTTGGGCTTGTTTAGAGATCTTTGCAGAGCTGTATGATAAAGGTTATCTGGACCCTTTGTTTTCTAATTCAGCATCTTAACGGAAGGGATGTTGTCAAGAATCCCCATTACCTCATCCAGTAATGCCTCTCTAATCGAAAGATGCAGGTGGCAGATATTGTCGAAATCTTGTTTTTTGATCTGTAGATCATAATCCTTGATCAGCTTCATGACATCATTCATGTCCAGGTATTCAAATTGGAATTTTAGGGTTTTGGTGACAATATCAGTAATAATTTCATTAGCTTCAATGGCCTCTGCGGCTGCGGTTTTGTAAGCGGTAATTAATCCTCCGACTCCTAATTTGGTTCCTCCAAAATATCGTATTACTACGATCAATACGTTACTGAGATTATTGGATCTGATTTGGCCGAGAATTGGATCACCAGCGGAATGGTTCGGCTCTCCATCATCATTGGACCTGAAAATATCTTGGTCCTTTCCCAAGATATAGGCATAACAATGGTGACGAGCATCATAATACTTTTTCTTCAAAGCTTCCAATTTTTCCTTTACTTCGTATTCGTCGGAAACAGGGTAGGCAAAGGCTAAAAACTTACTGCCTTTTTCTTTGTATAATCCTTCTGAATCTGTTTTTAGTGTTAAAAATGAATCTTCCATAACTGCTTTGACTGTGTCCTAAAGAAACCGCCTTCAAAAGTATAACCTGTCAAAGGAATCACAAAATTTGTATAGCCTAATCTGAAAGTCATTATAAATTGTTTAGTTTAAGGTAGTGATATGAATTCATTAAATCTTTCTTGACCTTGAGGATGGGAAGGTTGATTTTACTTAAATTAGCTTAGATAAATTTAACTGCTTGTGCAATGATTACTGGTACTATGGTAAAACCTAGTGTTTTTAAGTTGGGAAATGTAAAAAGTCCGTTGGGAAATTTAAACTTTTGGGAGCAAGGTACTTTACCTTTTGAAGTGAAAAGAGCATTTTGGATTACGGAAGTTCCAGCTGGAGGAGAAAGGGGTATTCATGCACACAAAAAGGACAATCAAATCACGGTGTGTTTGCAAGGTAAAGTAAAAGTGGAGCTGGAAGATTTGGAGGGACAGCATTATGTTTTCGAGTTGAACGATCCTGGGGAGGCTTTGTACTTGCCATGTTTGGTTTGGTCAAAGTTCACTTTTGAAGAAAACAGCATTTTGTTGGTGTTGTCAAGTCAGGATTTTGAAGAGTCAGATTATATCCGGTTAAAGGCAGACTTTGAAAAACTTAAAGATGGATATAGTAAAGCATTATGATTTTGTCATTGTAGAGCAGCCTAACGAAGATCATCCTTATTTTCTTCATGACTATACACCTTCTGAAGGAGAACGATTTTTTTGTGCTAAACTGTTGAAGAAGCAGAAACCTAAAGGACAACTGTTTTTTGTTTTAAAAAAGGATGGTACGGCTATATCCCTTAAAAACGCGCCTTTTGGCGGGTTTTGGTTGGAAAAAAAAATATCCTCCGAAAGTTTTCAGGTGTTTGTGGAGGAATTGACTTTAGAATTAAAAGCTTTGGGGGCAAACACTTTAACGGTGATCCAGCCACCAGATATCTATGAATCCAATAACCCATTGATCCATTATATTTTAAAGACTCAAGGGTTTTTCATGGATAATATGCTTTTGCATCATTTTTTGGAAGATAGAAGGTTTATGAAAGGGTTTTTACATGCGAAATCTTCGAAGCATAGGAAGAGAATCAAAAAATTGGAATATGAAATTGAAGTTGGTGGGATCAAGAATTTTAATTTCCTAAAGGATATCAAATGGTGGCGTTCACAACGTGGTCATGAATATAATGTCCAGGAGGAAAAACTGATTCAGCAGGTGAGTACTTATCCAGAACGGTATTTTCTGATTTCTCTGGTTCAGGCACAGAATACTGTGGCACATGTATTGTGTGTGAAACTAACTCCAAACAGTTTGTATTATTATTTACCTGCCATCAACCCGACTTTACAGGAAACTTATACAGGCGAAGCCTTACTATTTGAAGTAGTTAAGTTGGGGGAGTCATTGGGGGTGGATTTTATTGATTTTGGTTCATCTGATTTGGATGGTAAGGCAAACCATAATTTAATTAGATTCAAATCAAAAAATGCCAATAAAGCCTTTAACAAGATCAGTTGGACGATCAAACTCTAAGCCCATTAGATGAAAACACCTTTGGTTTCGGTCATCGTTGTATGCTATAATCAAGCAGACTTTATCATGGAGGCGCTGGACAGTGTTCGGCTGCAATACTATGAGCAATTGGAAATGATTATTGTTGACAATGGGAGTTCGGATGGCAGCCAAGAAAAGATCAAAACTTGGCTGTGGATGTATGGCAAGGAGAAAAGTGTTCCCGTATTTTTTCATTCCCAAAGCATCAATTACTGTAAAGCTTTTAACGAGGCCCTAGAAATCACCAAAGGGCAATACGTCATAGATTTATCAGGAGATGATTATTTGATGCCAGACCATGTGGAGAAGTCTGTTTTTAAGTTGGTAAATCATCAACAGGTGGCTGTTTGCTCAAGCAATGCGCTTTTGGTAGACCAAAAGGGGAAGCAAATTGATTCGTTTTTTCCCATGTCCGTAGATGGTAGCATAATGGGTAAAGTGCCTGAAGGTGATATTTATGAAACAGTCATTAGAAAGTATTTTGTTTGCACTCCAACTATGGTATTTGATGCCAAAATATTGAAAAGGGAAGGAGGGTATAATGAAGAATTGGTCTATGAGGATTTTGATGTTATAACCAGGTTGAGCCGTAAGCATTCCTTTATTTTCAGTGATCATTTAGGGGTAAGAAAGAGGGTTCATCATCAATCTTTTTCAAAACAACAATACAAACGGTACCAATCTGATATGCTTAAATCGACTTTCAAGGTTTGTCAGAATATCGCCATCATGAATAAATCTGCAGAAGAGAGACATGCTCTAATCTTCAGGTGTATGCATGAAGCAAAACATGCCTTAGCTTCTGCAAATTTTGAAGTAGCTTACCGATTTTTGGATCTTGCAGAAAAGCTTGGAGCCAGTGGGATCGCTCTCAAGCTTTATAAGTTGTGGCATGGGACAAAGCTGGATTTGTCCCATTGGTATGAGAAAATTCGCGATCGCTAGCCTACGATTACTTCAATGATATTTTTGTTGTCAAAGTATTTTTGTCCCACTTCCATGATTTGCTCAGGGGTAAAGCTTCTAAAATATTGTAGTTGTGATTCATAGAAGTCATAGTCCAAACCAGCATAATGAATGCTCTTGAAGCGGTTGATTAGGTCAAAGGCATTGCTGAAGTTGGATAGGAAATGGCCAATCATGTAATTTCTGAAGATTTCCAGTTCCTCCTTTTCTATTGGAGTTGATTTGAGTTTTTCGATTTCCAAGTAAACTTCATTGATGACATCATCCGCAAAATCCTTTTGGACATCGGCCATGACCACCCAATAGTCGGACTTTTCCAAACTCCCTATGGAACTATAAATCCCATAAGTATGGCCTTTGTCTTCCCTGATGTTTTTGATTAATCGACTTCCAAAATAACCACCTAATATGGTATTGAAAACAGTAAGGGCATGGTAATCGGGATGGGTTTTAGGAATGAGGTGTTGTCCCATCCTAATGCTAGACTGTACTGCTTTTTCTTTGAATTCTGTCAAGCGCTTTTCAGGCCAGATGATAAACTGATCCATTGACTTGGCAGAGGGAGCCACTGTCAAGTTGCCAAAAGTTTCTGCGATTTCATCAATTTCAAAACTATTCAAGTTACCAATCACAAAGATTTCTGGACTGACTAAGAATTTATCTTCATAGTACTGAATCAATTTTTCTCGATTGACGCCATTTACATGTCTTTCTTCGGCCACAAAACCATAAGGGTGATCATCTCCAAATAGGGCTTTTCTATACAATTGATTGGCCCTGGAGCTATTTTGATCATGCTGTATGGCTATGGTCAGGGCTTTTTGTGATTTTCTTTTCTCCAGTTCCTTTTCTGGAAAGATGGCTTCAGTGAGTAAGGACCTAAAGATGGGCAGTACTTTTCCAAAATGCTTCTTTGTGGTAAGCAGAGATACTCCTTGCTGCTCAAAAGAGGAAATGATATCCACCTCCGAAGCATAATGGTCAAAGAAGTTGTCCAATTCCGGAGAGCTCATGGTTTTGGTCCCTTCCAATAACATATGAAGCGCAAAGAATGGAATTAGGCCATCTTCTTCAGGCAACAATTGCTTGTTGGATTCCGTGATGACCTCCAGCTTGATGGCGTCTATTTCCGGGGTATGAATAAAATACAAAGGGACTCCGTTTTTTAGAGTCCGCTTTTCAGGTTTTATTAATTCTATATGTTCCGGAATCTGAAAATCCGGCGCTTTTGATCTGTCCAATACGGTCATTACTGAGGTATGTTGTAAGCCAATGAAAAACGAAGTGTTTCTGCCAAAGGGTGATTTTGTTTTTGAGGTACCAAGTAAGAAAAATCAAAACCAAAGCGCTTCAAGTCAAAGCCAATTCCCATGGTAAAATATTGCCTACCGCCCTTGTTTTTGTTTTCATGGAAGTAACCTGTCCTTACGGCGAACTTGTCTGCATATTCATATTCCACGCCAAAAGAGATCATCAGCTCTTGCATTTCCTCACTGAATCCATTTGGTGCATCTCCAAATGAGCCAAACATGCCACTAAGCAATGGTCTGTTGGGGTCTTTTCCACTTTCGATGATTAAGTCGCCATTGTCATCTGTCTGTAAAGTACCATCCTCATTTCTGGCATAAACCGGAGGGGTAGGAACCATCAGTTTATTGAAATCCAATGCAAAAGTCAGGTCATTATTTTGGTCTAAAGCTACTTCTAATGCTGTACCTATTCTTAAGTTGGTAGGAATATAATCCAAGTCTTCTGCGCTGTTGTAGGTGAGTTTTGGGCCGATATTGGTGATCGTTGCTCCCCAAGACCAATAAGCTTCTTTTCCGCTGAAAAGTATCTCTTTTCTTTGGTAAACCCCCACATCTACTCCTACACTAATTCCTGGTTTGCTATCACCACTTCCCGAGGAAGTAATGTTTCCCGCCAAATTGGAATGAATGAACCTGGCAGAGATTCCTAAGGACAAAGTCTCTGATAGCTTTCTAGCATAAGTGCTTCCTATGGCAATGTCCCTCGGGTTAAACTGTCCTATGTCTTGACCGGATCCATCAGTAAGCTGGATGTCTCCCATGTTGAAATACCTCAGGTCAAGTCCAAAGGATGACATTTCATCTATTTTGATATAGCCAGTAAGGTAATTTAATGACATATCAGGAACCAACTTGCCTAACCAGGGAGAGTAAGAAAGCGAGAAACCGGTTTTATCTTCAATAAAGGCCAGTTTGGCTGCATTCCAATGAGCGGAGTTGGCATCTGGAGAAGTTGCCACCCCCACATCACCCATGGCAGCATGTCTACTATCTGGTGCAAAATTCAAAAAAGGAACAGCAGTGATGATTACTCTGCGGCCTTCATCTTGACCAGAAACTACTACGGAATTCTGTGCCTTAGCAGTTTTTACTGTCAAGGAAAGAATAGCTAAAAAAATAAATGCTTTTAAATAATCACTCGATTTCTTCATTGAATATTTATTTTTCCAAATGCTTGGTCGGAGGTTCCGTCCTCTTCGCATGTAAGCTGTAATCTGTAAATATAAGTTCCTTTTGCGGGAATTTTTGTCAAGTCACGCAAAAAAATCCAATCCATATCGTGGATTTCATCATCAGCTTTGGCATAACGTTTTTCATTAGAAAATATTTCACTTCCCAACATATTGTAAATGGTGAGCTTCAAAATAATGTTCTCATCAGGTCTATTGTGCTTTACCCAGAAATGACTGATATCAGATGTGGGGTTGGGAAATGTCTTGGCTTCTAAAATATGTGACCGATTACTGCCCTCAACCTCAATACTTAGCGTTTCTGTGCTGGAGTTCCCAAGGTTGTCAAATGCGGTTAGTTTTATCGTGTTTGAGCCTTCTTTCAGTCCTGTAACTGTAATGCTAATTCTTCCTCTCTTATAACCACTTTCGATGGAGTGATAGTAATCATTGATGATGACAGGAGATCCATCATTTATGCTTAGAGCAATATCCTGATTTATTCCGCCAAGGATTTGAATGCCATTTTCATCACCGAGGTTGGCCAATAATTGAATTTGTGTTGATGAAGTTGAGCTGACTGAGTTAAGGCTGTCCTCTGCGAACAGTTTAATGATAGGACCTTGTTGGTCGTCTTGGTCATTCGCTGATTTTCCTCCCAAAGTAAGCGATTGAGCATGGATGGCTTCGTAAGAGTTATTCGAGTCTGTAGCGAAAAACCGGAGAATGCCTTTCTCAAAACTTTGACCTGTATTTGGGCTTACTAAGATTTCTGCCTCAAAAGCTCCCGAGGTTACCTTTCCTGTACCCCTATAAAAGGGAGTGTTGTAATTGATATATTGTGTAACTGGGCTTTCATCTCCCAAAGTTTCAACTGAAGTAGGCTTATCCAATAATTCAATTTCAAATGTGCCATTGAAGGAATTGACCGGAGTGGAGGTAAGCGGATCAGTAACCTGACCGGTTATTTTAATTTTTTGACCGGCTTTTAGGGTGTCAATTTTTTTCGAGTTTTCCAACTCAACAATCTCCAGTGTGGCTCCTAGTTCAGGTGCAGCTAAGCGTAAAGTAGGATCTCCCAAAAGGGAAAAGTTCCTGTTATAAGGGCCGTTCAGGCTATGGTTTTTGGTGGCTTTGAAAATATCGCCAAGCATTAGCCCTTGTCCATTTTCTTTTTTCAAAAGCGAAGCTATAAAAGCAGTATTGAGTTCGAAATTGACACTGCTGAAAACGGGCCTTCCTGTAGTCAAAAGGGCAATAGCTCCTTTGTTCTGGGCCATCAACAGTTCTTCTGCGCCCGACCTCAAGTAGGGACTATCATGTCTGCCAAACTCACAGGTGGCCGTCATGAAGAGAGGGAAATGATCGGTTTCAGGCCAGTTTTCCAAGTCGCTGACCTGGAAAATCCTTTCGGATGTTAAGGTGTTTTCATTTCCATGACCAATATAATTAACCAATAAAGTACCTTCTTCTATTTTGTCAGAAAGTGACTTTTTAGCAGCTGGAGCCAACTGGTAATTACCTTCTTGAATTTGCTCAAAATTATCCACATATAACTTGTCCTCTTGATATTCGGGAGAATCTGAAAAAAGAGAGGCAGTATGGGTTTCGCTGTGATTTAGGTGGACATTATAATCTCCATCATCAGCAACAAAGAGTAATTTTCTTTTCCAATTGCCAAGTTGCTTAGTCCTGTCTTCATACTGTATGATTTTGTCCACTACATTCTTGGCTTCAGAGGGGGTGATCACAGGGATTCTCCCAACTCCTATCGATAAGGGGAGGTCTCCCGCTTCATTTTCCTGCCATTCACCCTGTCCAAACTGTAAGAAGCCAAAGTAATCATCAGAGCTAAATGAAGTTAAAGGATGTAAGCTGTTTCTGGAACTGTAAGTTGGCACTAGATTAGGCCTTCCATCTGAAATATTCTTGTAATCAAATGTCCCTTTTCCAAATAGAAGTACCTGCTTAAGCTGTCCATGTTTATGGTATTGATCCGCAATGAAATTTCTGACCGCTGTAACGTCCTTAGTGCCAAAATTGTAATTGTCAAATATAGCTTCAGTGCTTACCAAAAGAGTGCTTATTCCCATTGACCTTTTGTGATCCGCCAATCTGGAGGCTTGGTAGTTCAAGGATGGAGGGCTTATAATGATCAATTCAGCGGGAGATGAATTGTTTCTGAGTTCAAGGTTTATAGGGGTAAAACCTTCTATAATTTTTGCTTTGTCCGCTTCAAAGATAAGCACTTTATGATTTGGAAGTAAAGTGGCGCTTCCATTTTGACTATCAAAACTTTTAACTTGGTAAGGATCGGTCACATCCCAGTATTGATAGTTTGGTTTTGTGACAAATGATGTAGCATTTGCATGTCCTATTGGGTAGTAGATACCTTCTGAAAGATTGGAGGAAGAATAGGGAAGGCCCAATAGAAAATAGTCCATAAATCCTACTCCATTTGGATCCGTACTGGACATTTCTAAATTAAAACTGGTAGGGTTGCCTACATTGAAATAGTCTCTAAATGACTTCTCCATTTCTTCCCTGCCTTTGACAGCGTATGTGGAGGCAGGAACAGATGTAATATTTGTTTCTAATAAATTGGTCTGTCCGCTTCGAATGTTCAGTGAGCTTGAAGCCGTGGATTGAGCCATCAGTCTGGCTTGGCTATAAATAGGCCCCTCATCATAACTTTCCACAGAAATGTTAAAAGAAGAGATTCCTCCGGAAAAGAGCCTATTGCTATACCATTTCCTTCCAGATGACAAGAGATTGTGTTCTTCCTTCTTAAAGGAATAAACTTTGTAAAGCCAATTTCCATTTGCTTCAACAGTGTTGGGTGAAATATTGACCACTCTTTCGGGAGAAGAGTGTCCTGTCTTTAGCCAATAATAGGCAGTATCCGAATACAAGTGGTGGCGATAAGCCAATGTGTCTGCTGAGGAAGATAGCTGGTGAGGTCCTTCTAGATAGACCAAAAGTTTCCCGTTTATTATAACGCTAGGAATTTCCTTTATCTCAAAATCACTTGTGGAGAGCTCTTGGGGAAGCATACCCACATGACCGAAGATAGCCAGATTATTCAATGAGCTTTCTCCCAAGCTTTGAGCGGTAGAGAGCGGAATGGCATATATTCCGGCTTTGGTTACAGGAAATTTATAATAGGATTGGGCATACAAACTTTTTCCTGAAAATAAAATCAGGAGAGCAAATACGAGGGTGAAGAAATGTATTTTGCTATTAAAGCTCATTAGGATGTATACGACTTTCTATCAAAGAAAGTAAAATATAGCCTATAATGATAAATGGAACACCCGCAATTCCCAAAAATATCAGACTAACCAAGCCGATTAAGATGACGAGGTACCTAAATATGTTTTCTTGAAACCTAAAGTTTTTGAATTTTAGAGCAATCAAAGGAAGCTCGGCAGTCAGTAGTATTGCCATGATAAAGGTCAGAAATAGTAAAAAATATCCGTTTTGGATCAAATCCTTTGCCCAAGTAAATTGATCGGCCAAAAAAGGCAAAGTGCAAATTAATAAAGCATTTGCTGGAGTAGGTACACCTATAAATCGATCAGTTTGTCTTGTGTCTATATTGAACTTAGCGAGTCGCATGGCCGATTGGATGCCAATGATAAATGACAAGAAAGGAACAAAGCCTTCAGGGAAAACCTGCTTTAGCATTTGGAAGATGACAAAAGATGGAAGCACCCCAAAAGTCACCAAGTCAGCTAAGGAGTCCAGCTGTTTGCCAATTTCCCCCTGTACTTTTAACAATCTGGCAACCATACCGTCCAGGAAGTCAAATACAGCTGCAGCTATGATGAAATAAGTGGCATAATGGATTTTCCCTTCCAGAACAAAGTAAACCCCTGCCATACCACAGGCCAGGTTCATGCAAGTGATTGCATTGGGGATGTGTTTCTTGATATTCAAAATTGAGCGTTTTGACCAACAAAGGGGTTGTAAATTTTTTCATGGCCAATCAAAGTTGCAGGTCCATGGCCAGGATAGACTTTTACATCATCAGGAAGTGTGAAAAGCTTTTCTTTAATGGCGGTCAGCAGGGTTTGGTGATCACCACCAGGTAAATCTGTTCTACCAATGCTTCCTTGAAATAAAGTATCACCTCCAATACATGTTTTACTTTCAGCATGGTAAAAGACCACATGTCCAGGTGCATGCCCCGGAACCCAGATTACTTCAAGTGTAGTCTCTCCAAATTTGATCTCATCGCCTTCATTGATAAAACTCCCAACCGGACAACTACTAAATAGTGGAAAACCATAATTGGAAGCATAAGTGGGTACAGCATTCAAAACTTGTTCATCCTGAGGGTGGATTTCCAAAGGGAGACCATAAGTTTGATTGATAAAATAATTGCCCAACACATGGTCAATGTGACAATGGGTGTTGAGCAGCCTCACCGGCTGTAAACCTTCTGATTTGATGAAAGAAGTCAATGTCTCTTTTTCTCCTTTTTCATAGCATCCTGGATCTATGATGACAGCTTTTTTCGTATGATCATAGAGAATGTAAGTGTTTTCTTGAAAAGGATTGAAGGTAAAAGATTTAACTTGGAGCATGTCCGAAACATTTTTGAATTCATGCCAAAATAACAAAGAAAGAATTTAATTTTGGGTATGGAAGTCGATTTTTTACTCGTTGGTCAGGGCATTGCTGGGACTGTGCTCTCTTATAGGTTGATCAGTTCTGGAGATAAAGTTTTGGTGTTTGACCAAGCTGCTCAAAACAATAGCAGTAGGGTAGCTGCTGGTTTGTTTAATCCTGTTACTGGGAGAAAAATGGTGAAAACTTGGAATGCCGATAATCTCTTTCCGGAGATATTACCCTTATACCAAGAGCTTGAAAATTTGTTAAATACCAAGCTAATCTATCTCAAAAAAATATACAGGCCGTTCAATAATATCGAAGAGCAAAATGAATGGATGGGGAAGAGCATTGAGGAAGGCTTGCAGGCTTATTTGGAGGAAGTGAGGACTCAACCTTTGTATCCTCAGGTAAACGATCCTTATGGTGGTATCATGTTGAAAAACAGTGGGTACCTCGATATCAATAAACTTTTGGATGCATATGCCAGATGGCTCAAGCATGGTGACTTGTTGAGAGATGAACCTTTTGATGAGGAGAGGCTTTACCAAAAAGAGGGGAAGTGGCACTATAAAGATATCGTTGCCAATTCTTTGGTTTATTGCAATGGTTTAGGAGCCATGAAAAGTAAGTTTTTTGATTGGTTGCCTTTTGCTCCCGTAAAGGGAGAAATATTGGAATTGGAAAGCGATTTTACTCCTGAAGAAATCATCAATAGAGGAGTTTTTAGAATTACGATGCCGGACAAAACCATCAGGGTAGGTTCTACTTACAGCTGGCATGATTTGGATCAAGGGCCAACTGAGCGAGGGAAAGAGGAGATTTTTGAACGTTTGGAAAAAATCGTTCCGCAAAAAGATAAATTACTGACCAGTCATAAAACCGGAATCAGACCTGCCACCAAAGACCGAAAACCATTTCTGGGAAAACATCCTGAAAGTGAAAACGTTTATATCTTCAATGGATTTGGTGCGAAAGGGGTTTCTTTAGTACCTTATTATAGTAAGATCATGCTCGGCTTATTTGAAGGCAAATATGAACTCGAAAAAGATGTGAACATAAGTCGATTTTTTAAGTATATTTAAGATTAAGACAACAAAACAGATCAATGAAGTTAAAATTAGTTGTTATTTATTTTACGATATTTTGGCTTGGTTCCTTTTCTATCTCCAAAGCCCAATTTGACCAGGAAAGATTCGGAAAGAACCGAATTCAACATCAGCAATTTGATTGGTATTTTTTTTCCTCCAATAATTTTGAAGTATACTACTATGGAGGCGGTAGGGACAATGCCCGCATGGCCATTGATTACTTGGAAAATGAATTTGAGCGGGTCACCCAAATGATAGGCTATGTAGCCTACACAAAACCAAAAATCTACATCTACAATAGCCATGAAGAATGGCTACAAAGCAATACAGACCTTCACGAAAACAATTATACCGTGAACGGCCAGACATACTTCTCAAAATTATTAGCGGAGGTTCCTTATACTGGGGATTGGGCATCTTTCAAAGAGGAATTGCTTTATAGAACCAGCAAGGTGATCTTAGAGGAAATGCTATATGGAAGTACGATAGCAGATGCTTTTCAATCCAATTTAATCAACAGCTTTCCTGAATGGTTTATTGACGGAGCCGCTCTTTATTTGGCCAAAGGCTGGAGTTTGGAAATGGATGATTATGTAAGGCATTATTTGAAGGATCATGAGCAACCCAAACTATATAAACTCAGCAAGAAGGAAGCTTCATTGGTAGGACAGTCCATCTGGAATTTTGTGGTGCAGAAATATGGAAAGCGGTATATATCAAGTATTCTGAACTTGAGCCGGATTAACAGAAATGAGGAAAATAGTATTGCCAATACTTTGGGGATAGGCTATAAGGGCTTTGCAGAGCAATGGAAAGATTACTATACCACTGTTAATGAGCCTGTGTTTAGTTCCTTTAAGGAACCTAATCAAAGCAATGTCATTGCGGAGACCAAGAAAAATGAAGAAGGAAGTATCAATGATATCAAGTTCAGTCCCGATGCTAAAAACCTAGCTTATGTAATTAATTACGATGGAAAATATAAGGTTATAGTAAGAAACCTCTCCACCAATAACGAAGTAACCATTTACAAAGGTGGTTTTTCAACCGACGACCAAGAGGCCAATTTCACTACACCGGTTATTGCCTGGAGGGATACGTTGAATTTGACCATTGCTACATTCAAAAGAGGATTGACCACACTTCGCATGAGAAGTATAGATGGTAGTAATCAGGACAAGATTTTCCTAAGAAACATTACCCAAATCAATAGCTTTGATTTTTCTCCCAATGGAAAAACCATGGTTCTTTCTGCTATGGCAGGAGGAAGAACCAATATCTATACTTTGAATCTTCGGGGTCAGGGAAGAAGACTTACCAATGATGTTTTTGATGACATTACCCCGGTATTTGTCAATGACTCAACCATCATTTATTCTTCCAATAAGACCGATTTACCAGATAGTATTCTGACTAAAACCCCAGATGTGAGGGAACTGCCAGAATATTTTAATTTCTTTAGAGTGGATTTGGGTGATTCTATTGTCACAACAAAGTTGACAAATATGAATTCCAAGAACTATTATCCGCGGGTAATGAACCAGAATTTTGTCCTCCACCTAAGTGATCAAAGTGGTATTTACAACCTGATGAGAATGGGACTCGGCAGTGAAGTGTCCAGTCAGGTCTCTGCTTTTAACACTAGCGTAGAAAGCTTTGATTATGCGCCGCGTATTAATAAATGGGCATACGCTTATAAGGATGGGACGGGAAGCAAGTTGGTGCTGGAAACCTTTCCAAACTTAGATCAATTTACACCTGGCACACCAAGGGTACAACTTTCTCAAGCCAAGAAATTGAATGAAAGGCTTGCTGCTAGAAGACTAGAAGCTAAAGAAGAAGAGCCTGAGAATGTGATACAAGAAGGAAAAGCTACTGAGGTTGAAGCGCCAATTGCTAAAATTGACAGTGTGAAGCCCATGGCCAATGCGACAGGATCTATCAATATTGACAGGTTGAGGTTTGAAAACCGAAGAGGAATCAATACAGATAATTACACATTTGATACGGTTCCGGCTCCCCTAGAACAACGGCTTGGAAATTTGGCTACTGGCAGAAGTAATATTCTGGAAGCATTCAGACAGCAGAGTTTGAAAAATACTGTTCGTGGGCCAAGGGAGTATATTCCCCAATTTATGGCAAACAGCTTAAGGACCACTTTTGTAGTTGATCCTTTGAGAGGTTTTGGAATCAACATCGAGGGGCAAATGACAGATTTATTGGATAATCACATTTTCAAAGGTGGGATTATGACCACGCTTGACTTCAGATCAGGTAGTGATGTGTACTTTGAATACCAATACCTTAAAGACAGGATAGATTTTACGGGAAGGTTTGATAGAAGAGCTTTGGTGATTTCTGATGGGGATATTACCTATCAGCGTTATGTTTTGACCAAAACAGAATTGGGATTTTCCTATCCTTTCTCAGTTCATAGCAGATTTACGGTAGCTCCCTTCTTTGCTAAGACCCAATATTTTAATTTAAACCCGGATTCCTTAATTAGAGGTGGGGAAGGCCCTCAGAATCGCTTTGATGTAAATTATATTGGGGGAAAAGCTGAGTTGGTGGTGGACAAGACCAAGCTATTGGGACTTTATATGGAGCAAGGTTTTAAGGGTAAGATAGGCGTAAAGCATTATCAGGGCATAGGTGAGTCAGATAGGTCTTTTAGCAATTTTTATTTGGATGTAAGAAACTATCAAAAAGTACATAAAAACATCACCTTTGCCACTCGCTTATTTGCAGGGTCATTCTTCGGAAATAATCCGCAAAGCTATTTGGTGGGAGGTATGAAAAACTGGCTGTTCAATGAATTTTATGAGCCTCCTTCAAATCGGCCTGAGTCTTCTCCAATCAGAAATTCCGACGGAGTGGAAAATTCGAACATTCTATTTGCTGAATTTGTGGATCTTCGCGGATATGACTATGATGAAATTCGTGGTAGAAATGTAATTACATTTTCTGCGGAGTTGAGAATACCGCTATTCTCCTATCTTTCAAGGGGCAATATTGCTTCTAACTTTATCAAGAATTTTCAGTTGGTAGGATTTTATGATGCAGGATCTTCTTGGGATAAGGCAGCACCTTGGGAGCGCGTAAATGATCAAAATACAGAAGTTATCAATACAGATGGATCACCATTTGAAATCACTCTCAATAATTTCAATAATCCTTGGCTGCAAAGTTTTGGAGGAGGTTTACGCACTGTATTGTTGAACTACTATGTGAAGTTTGACATGGCCCGACCTATCAGGAATTATGATTTAGAAGAAACACGTTTTTATGTGACCTTGGGCTATAATTTCTAAAATGAATCTTTATTGTTTAAGTTTGTGGCATGATTAAATCCATGACTGGCTACGGTATAGCCAATTTTGAAAATGAGCGCTTTATCATCAGTGCTGAAATTAAAACCTTGAACTCTAAGTTTCTGGATTTTAACCTTAGAAGCCCTAGACAGTTTTCAGACAAAGAAATTGAAATTCGGGCAATAGTTGGCGATATTTTAGATAGAGGAAAAGTAAACCTGAACATAGATTTTACAGCCAAGTCTAGCAACGAGCTTCCTGTAAGTATTAATCAGGGCCTTTTTGAGACATATTTTGCGAAGTATCAAAGCATGGCCAAAGCTGTGGGAGTGGAAGACAATATGGACCTGTTCAGGATGGCTGCTCAAGCACCTAATGTGGTTACCACTTTGTCTGATAAGTCTGATGATCCTGAGGAATGGGAGGCTGTGAAAAAGGTAATTGTAGAAGCTGCACAAAAATGTGACGGTTTCAGGTCGGACGAAGGAGAAACTCTTTTCAATAAGTTCAAAGAAAACCTTGGAGTAATTACAGAGGGATTAGAGCAGATTAAAATAGAAGAACCAAAGCGTAAAGAGCGGATCAAAACGAGAATCAAAAATAACTTTACGGAGTGGATTGAAGAAAATTCATTTGATGAAAACCGATTCGAGCAGGAGCTGATTTACTATTTTGAGAAGTTGGATATTACAGAAGAAATAGTAAGATTAGGAACTCATTTGGCTTATTTCGATAAGACCATGTCAACTGGCAAAAGCCAAGGTAAAAAGTTGGGTTTTATCAGTCAGGAAATAGGCAGGGAAATCAATACGATTGGTTCTAAAGCCAATGATGCCGCCATCCAAAGGCATGTCATCATCATGAAGGATGAACTAGAAAAAATCAAAGAACAAGCCTTGAATATCATCTAAACATGGTATTAGGAACCAATCCGAAACCTGAAGCTTCAAAAACATGAAACAGTACCATCAACTATTGCAACATATTTTGGACAATGGTGTTCAAAAAGGAGATCGCACTGGAACCGGGACGATCAGTGTGTTTGGTTATCAAATGCGCTTTGATCTTCAAGAAGGTTTTCCTTTGGTTACGACCAAGAAATGCCATCTCAAATCCATTATCCATGAATTGCTTTGGTTTCTAAAAGGTGACAGCAATATTGGCTACCTAAAAGAAAACAAGGTGTCGATTTGGGATGAATGGGCAGATGAGAATGGTGATCTAGGGCCTGTGTATGGATATCAGTGGAGGCATTGGCCTGATGGAAAAGGTGGAGAGATAGACCAAATCAAAAACCTGATTCAGCAGATCAAAAATAATCCAAATTCTAGAAGGTTACTGGTAAGTGCCTGGAATGTCGCGGATGTGGACAATATGGCTTTACCGCCATGTCATACCATTTTCCAATTTTACGTGGCAGAAGGGAAGCTTTCTTGTCAGCTTTACCAGAGAAGTGCTGACGTATTTTTAGGCGTTCCTTTTAATATCGCTTCTTATGCCTTGTTTACCATGATGATTGCTCAAGTATGTGATTTGGAGCCTGGTGAGTTTATCCATACGTTTGGTGATACGCATTTGTATTCTAACCATATTGAGCAGACGAAATTGCAACTATCCAGAGATTGCAGGCCATTACCTACGATGAAAATTAACCCGGAAGTAAAGGATATCTTTTCATTTAAATATGGGGACTTCGAATTGTTGAATTATGATCCTCATCCTCATATCAAAGCACCCGTCGCAGTGTAGAAATTATTTAAAGAGCTCTTCGATTAGGGGAATTGGTTCAGTATTGAATTCGGTTTCCCTTATTTTTTTTAAATAGGCTATGCCTGTAACATTGCTGGTGAAAATCTGTTCTGCCTGAAGCATATCACCTTCAGAGAACTCTCCTTCTTCAATTTTAATGTTTTTACTCTTGAGGTGCTCGATAATTTTTCTTCTGGAAACCCCGGCTATGCAATTGCACGTTAAGGAAGGAGTGAAATAGGTCTTTTTTTTAACCCAGAACAAGTTGGCAGAGCCTGCTTCTGAGATGTTTTCTTTTTGATCAAGCAAAATCACCTCGTCCATTTTCTTTTCGCTTCGCTGTTGATTGGCCATTACATAGGTAAGGGCATTTAGAGTTTTGCAATGAGACCAGGGACTTGAGGGAACGTGAATCGAAGGACTAATATATGCTTCATTTTTAATCTTTGGTGGTTGGGTATGTCCTTGAACCATAAAAATCTCTTCCCTTTCATTTGTTACAGGAGTGTATTTCCCTAATCCAGACCGAAATACACTCCATCGAACACGAAGGGGCTGATCAGCCCCAAACTTATCAGCAAGGTTTGATTCTAATTGAGAGATGGAAATTAGTTGATTACTATTGATCTTTAGTGTTGATAAGCCTTCTTGAAGCCGATCCCAATGAAGTTCCGAAAACCTTATTTTTCCATTGATAAACAGCATGGTTTCAAAAAGGCCATCACCAAAAAGAGCTGCCCTATTTATAGTACTGACGTTACTTTGAACAAGGCTTTGGTTTTTACCCATAATAAAAAAAACTGTATTAAAATCGGACATAAACATGTTCGTTTTCGGTCAAAATTTAAGATTGAAACTTATTCTCAAAAGTAAAATTAAGTTAAATTTGACCAATTAGACGTAAGTTTTAGGGATTTAAATATAATATGGGTGATAATTAAATCTTTAATATTAGATTAGCATAGAACTTGAATTGCAAACCCCAAATATGACAAGAAAGAGTAGTGTTTTTGATATGATAGGTCCAGTGATGATAGGCCCTTCATCTTCACATACCGCTGGTGTAGTGAGAATTGCCCGTGCTGCTGTGAGGGTTTTAGGAGGCATTCCAGATGAGGCTGTTATTACTTTCTATAATTCATTTGCCCGCACCTATGAAGGACATGGAAGTGATAAAGCGATTATAGGAGGTTTGCTGGACTTCAAAACGGACGATGTTAGGATTAAACAGTCATTTGAACTGGCAGAGGAAAGGGGCTTTATTTATCAGTTCAAATCAATTGGTAATGCGTCAGTTTATCATCCAAACACGATAAAGTTAAACTTGAATAGAGCCGGTAGGAAAGTGGAGGTGATAGGAGAGAGTTTGGGAGGTGGAGTGATCAATATAAAGTCCATAGATGGTTTTAGTGCAGATTTCTCAGCGCAAGAGCATACCTTGATCATTAAAGCTGATGATGTGTCTGGTGCAATTGCGTTTATTACCAGTATATTGGCTCAAGAAAAAGCAAATATTGCTACCATGTCAGTTTCGCGGAAAGGGAAGAGGGAAGTGGCCTGTCATGTGATTGAAATGGATTCAGGTTTAAATCCAATTACAATTAAGTATTTAGAAAGCATTACTTGGATACATGAATTAATCTACATACCAGATATTGACTTATAATTAAATATGAAGAAGAAACTTTTTACTGCCATGCTTTTGGCGTGCGGTATTTTTACATCTGTATGGGCACAAAATGAAGACATCTCTTCCCTATCTTTGGAAGAGTGTGTTCAGATAGGCATTGAAAATAACCTAGAACTTCAGCGAAGTGTCCTCAATCAAGAGACCAATAGAGCAAACCTAATGGAGAGCAAATCGCAAAGGTACCCATCCTTGTCTGCATCATCATCTTATCGGTACAACTGGGGACGTTCAATTAACCCTTATACCAACGTGGTGACCACCAGTAGTTTTGGTAATGCCAATTTTGGAGCTAATGCCAATATGACCCTTTTCGCAGGTAGGCAGATCAGTAATAGCATCAATCAAGCTGTGGTAGATTTGGAAACTGGGGAACTTGATGTAGAGGCAACCAAAAACAATATTACACTTAATATTGTGAATCTATTTGTGAATGTGGTGTTTGCAAAGGAGCAGTTGAGTGTGGCTAAGTCTCAGACCGAAGTGACCAGTCAACAATTACAAAGAACAAAAAAATTAGTGGATGCAGGGGCTCTGCCACTTTCAGATCAGTTGGATTTAGAAGCTCAAAATGCAACCAGCGCGATGGAATTAACCAATGCCAAGAATAACCTTCGGCTATCGAAGCTGAATTTGATGCAGGCGATACAGATTCCTTTTGAAGATGAGTTTGATGTTTCTGTGCCAGAATTGGAGGCAGAGAATTATATGATTGCCAATGACAACATGGAAGAGGTGTTCTCTATTGCTGTTACTTTGATGCCAGAGATTAAGGCTGCGGAGCTTGGAGTAGAGAGTGCTGACTATGGAGTTAAAATTGCTAAAGGCTCCTATTATCCGACATTGGGATTGGGAGGATCAATTGGAACAAATTATATCAATAGCTTGACCGATAGCCTTGGGGAAGTAGTTCCTTTTGGTAAGCAGTTTAACGGTAACATTTCAGAAGGAGCAGGGGTGAGCCTTAGTATCCCCATTTTTTCAAATGGTCGAAATAAAGCTAACCTGCAGAGAGCAAGGGTTCAAAAGTATTTGAGTGAGATTAGGGAGAAGGAGGTCAGGAACCAATTGCGACAGGATATTGAAACGGCTTATACTAATGCAGTCGCAGCCAAGCAATCTTATGAATCATCTACTATCAGGGTTTCCTCTTTGGATGAGGCATTTCGGATGGCCCAGAAGCGGTTTGAAGTGGGGGTGATCAATGCCGTTGATTTTCAGGTTGCCCAAAACAATTTATTTAATGCACAGGCAGATTTATTACAAGCAAAATACGAGTATATTTTCAGTGTAAAAGTATTGGACTTTTATCTAGGTAACCCTTTAACATTATAATCATGGCTAAGAAGAAATCTAATAAGCTGTTATATATTTTACTTGGCGTTGTAGGCGTTTTGATTGTTTTTATGTTGATCGGCCGTGCCGCGGGATGGGTAGGGGGAGCTGCTGAGACGGAAGTGGAAGTAACCAAAGCGGCCAAGAAAACCATTGTAGAGAAAGTCAGTGCTTCTGGGGTGATCGAACCGGAAACAGAAATCAAACTAAGCCCTGATGTGGCTGGGGAAATCATTGAACTTAATGTAAATGAAGGGGATTCCGTGAAGCAAAATGACTTGTTGGTAAAAATAAGGCCTGATAATTTTATATCTGCCCTAGATAGAACAAGGGCCAACCTTAACCAACAAAAAGCCAATTTGGCGCAATCTCAAGCAGCCTTGAAAAGATCTGAAGCACTTTTTGAAAGGGCACAATTAGAATTTGAAAGAAACAAAAGCTTATACAATGACAAGGTTATTTCAGACTCCGAGTTTGAGCAAGCTAAGGCAGATTACATTTCTGCTGAAAATGATCTTACGGCTGCCAAACAATCTGTACAAGCATCGGAGTATGTAGTGAAAAGTGCCCAAGCCAGTGTAAGTGAAGCCAATGAAAACTTGAATCTTACCAATGTTTTTGCTCCGGTGGACGGTGTGGTTTCTAAGCTTTTGGTTGAAAAAGGGGAAAGGGTAGTAGGTACCCAACAGATGGCCGGTACTGAGATGTTAAGAATAGCGGATTTGAGTAAGATGGAAGTAAGGGTGGATGTCAACGAAAATGATATTGTAAGGCTTTCCCTAGGAGATACCACATTGATTGATGTGGACGCTTATTCTCATATTGGTGAAAAATTTAAAGGAGTGGTTACTTCAATCGCCAATTCCGCTAATGAGAAAGCCAGCCAGGATGCGGTGACTGAATTTGAAGTTAAGATCAGGATCATCAATTCTTCCTACCAGAGTTTGGTGACCAAGGAAAATAAATATCCTTTCAGGCCTGGGATGACTGCTAGTGTAGAAATTATTACTGAGAAGAAGACAGATGTTTTATCTGTTCCTTTGGCTGCCGTAACTACGCGTGAAAATATGAGGGTTGATTCAACCAATCAAAGTAGTGATTTGCAAGAGCTGATTTTTGTGACTGACAATGGTAAAGCAAAAATGATTAAGGTGAAGACAGGTATTTCAGATTTTGAGAATATTGAAATCCTTGAAGGAATTAAAGAAGAAGAAGAGTTGATATCAGGACCATATTTTGTGGTGAGCAAGAAGTTGTCAGATGGTGATAATGTTAAAAAGCTAGATAAGCCATCTACAAATTGAAGGAAATAATGGTATAAAAAAGGCCGCTGAATAACTATTTCAGCGGCCTTTTTTATATGAGTTCAGCAAAGTTTACGTCTACAAATTCTTCCAGAGGCAATTTCTTGTTTATCAAGCCAAGCTCCATTAGAATATCAATGGTTTTGTTCAAAGTGCTTTTATCCATCTTTGAAGATAAAGCCCAATCTGTTTGACTAAGCCAGGCTTTGATGTCTTCTTCTTGAATACTGTAAGCAGCACTAATGGAATTTGAGAGATTTTGAAGTTGAGATAGCGATCTGGATTTTGAGTAAAGTGCTTGTTGAAGTTGGGATAATATCTCTGCCTCATTGTCCAAAAAATCTTGATGGACTACGATAACAAAGCAAGGCCATGGTGTTGGGATTTCACCAATTCTTTTAAAATAGCCTTGGTCCACAAGGGGTTTGGTGGTGTATTTTTCCCAAAGGAATGCTTTGGGCTTCTCGTCCTCAAAAGACTGTTTGGCACCATCCATATTGCCCACCTCTATAAAAGATAGTTTATTAGGATCCCAATTGTTTTGTTTTGCCAAAAGAAAAGCCATCAGGTGTGAACCCGAACCATATCGGCTTATTAAAAATGGCGCATCACTAAGTTCGGAAATGTTGTTTACTCCAGAGTGTACTGGAACATGAATGCCCCAAGTAAGAGGAGAGTTAACATGGAACCCTATTATTTTACCGGGATTGGATTCGGTTTTGTCTTTGATAAAACTCTCAGTCAGAAGAATGGCTAAATCGGCTTCCTTATCGTTTAGGGCCTTAATCATAGCACCAGATCCTTTAGATTCATCAGTCCATTCCAGCAAATATCCTTGCTCTTTTAAGGGTTGTTCTTGGACAAGTTGGATCCATGGAAAATTGAAATGCTCAGGCACGCCAATGATTTTGATTGTTTTCATAGCTTAAAGATAGGAAGAGTTGCCATATGTAGCGAAAACCATTTATGTCAATGAGACAAATTTATTTCTTATATGTTGGTTTTTGAATTCTGTATTTATACATTTAAATTTATAAAAATGTATTTTAAATGAAATATAATGTTTTTTATTAAAGTTGTATGTGTTTTTAGCTTCTTGGTGGTTTTTACAAATGTAAGAGCACAGATCGATAGTGGGATGGAGAAAGTATTAGGTAGATACCGTGAATTGTTGCTTAGTTCCACCCTCAAAGAAAATAATGTAAATAATTATTTAATTCGATTTGATCAATCAAAGGGTCGATGGAAGGATCTGGATTATGGTGATAAATCTCGTTCCAGTTGGGATCTTAGTTCTCACATAAGAAGAACCAAATATCTGGCATTAGCTTATTCAGTACCATCATCCTCAAAGTATGGTCAGCAGCAGATGATTGATTGTGTTAATCTTGCGCTTGAAGAATGGTTTGAACACTCATATGAAAATACCAATTGGTACCCCAATGAAGTGACCATTCCTAAAATACTTTCTGATATTTTAATACTTCTTGATGAAAAAGTAAAAGCTGAATATCGATTCAAAATTTTACAAACTTTAAGTGAAATCGACATTAGGAAAACCGGGATCAACTTTATTTGGCTTTCGGATAATGTATTGCATTATGCTCTTTTGAAAGAAGATGAAGACTTGGTAAGGAAGACAGTAGAGGGAATAATAAGTGAAATTCAAATTGGAGGTGAAATAGGGGTACAAGAAGATTATAGCTATTTTTTTCATGAGGAGAGACTTCAGCAATTTTCGTATGGAGGAGCATTCTTGGGTATTACAGCCCGTATTGGGTGGGAGTTAAGGGATACTAAGTATGCCTTCCCAAAAGAGAAACTCAATATACTGAGCGATTATTTGCTCCAAGGGATGCAATGGATGGCTCGAGGAAAATATACTGTCCCAGCTACTTCTGATCGGTCCTCTTCAAGAGTTGACGCCTTGACAAGTACATTTGATGTTGAAACTCTTCAATTTATGAAAGATTTGGTGCCAGAAAGGGAAGTTGAATACGACCGTATAATAAAAAGCCTAATGTACCCTACATTTGATGAATTGACTGGTGCAAAGGCTTTTTCAAAAGGAGAGCTTTTGGCTTATCATCAAGATCAATTTAGCATGTTTGTAAAAGTATTGTCTGAAAGAAACCTTCCCACACAGTCAATAAATGGAGAAAACTTGAAAGGCAAATTTATGAACTATGGAAATACCTATTTTTTACGAACTGGAAAAGAGTACACTAATTTAATGCCTTCTTGGGATTGGGATTTTTTACCGGGATTCACCAATGTAACAGGAGGGGTAAAGGTAAACAGAAAGCCCCTTACGGGCGTTCTTTCTGACGGGCAATATAGTTTAGCATCGATGGATTTTGAAATTGAGGGCAGTGCCAATAAAAAGTTATTATCAGCAAAAAAAATTTGGTTTATCTATGATAATATATTGGTCTCTCTAATTGCTGATATTCACCATGAAGGAAAAAGTAGTGTTACAACTGCTATGGATCAAACGAGATGGAAAGGACAAGTATACGAAAATAGAGGAAAGGCTTTAACTAAGTCTGGCAATTATGAGGTTGGTAATTGGGTGTTTCATGAAGGTTTTGTGTATGGAACTCATGGGGAAGATAAATTAGGCGTAAAACTTCAAGAAACCTCCCACTCATGGGGAGAAATTAATGAAAGGTACAAAAATGAAAAACCAAAGTCTGACAAAGTATTTCTTCCATATTTAATTAGCAGTGGTGAGTCTTCAGAGTATTTTGTCTGTGCAGTTCCATCAAAGGAACTCGCAGAGGAAGTTTTCAAGAAACCTACATGGAAAGTTCTTTTAAATGATAGTTCGGCCCAAGTAATTCAAACGGAAAATGGGATTGTATTTGGAGTTTTGTGGTCTTCGGGAAAGACCTATGAATTTAATGGATTCAGTTTATTTGTTGATTGTCCGATTCTTTTTATCAAAAAAGAAAGCAATTTCACTTTTATAAATCCCGATCCCAAAGTAAGTACAATCCAAATTAAAGTTAACGATAGAAGCTTTAGAGTTCAATCTGACAAGTTAAATGGAAATACTGTTGAACTCTAATGATCTTATTCCAACATATAATCTAAAAACCAAAATAAGCCATGGAGGTGATCAACATGATCAGGAGCGGTATTGCCCGCAAAAGCTAGAATCTTCAGTTTTCCTTTAGATACCTCTCCAAGTAATTGCATACCCAAAGGGCCTTCTTTTAGCACTGGAGTTTGAATTAGGGAAAGCTTTTGAATTAAATAGTCAGCACATTCAGTGGTGCTGGCATAAGTTCCGGGAAAAACCGAGCTGTGGGTGAAAAGAAAGGTCTTATTGCTTTTAATGGCATCTTTGGCAAGTTTTTCAAATGCTGTCAGATCTTCTTCGTTGATTTTGCTACCTGCTGCCAAGGGAACTCCTTGAGGGATATAGCCAGCATGCATTCCATCGAGTAAAAGTGCACCATCTACTATTTCGTAATTTTCGGAAACCAGGATAGCCCTTACAGCACCATATCCTGCACTCCATCCAGAAATAAAAATGGTTTTTATTGGTTTGTTTAATTTAGTTTTAGCAGTCCGGATAAGGTTGGTGAATGTTTCAGGGTTTGTGAAAGGAGCTGAATAGGCTGATGACCCACTGCCCAAATTAATGGTGATTGATGCCCAACCAGGATTGGAAATAGCAGCATAATTGGCAATGGATTTTAATCCGTGGAAATGGACCAAAAGAGAGAGAGAATCCGTGTTTTTTGAAGTCTCTGGTAGAAACAGGTCAATTGAATGCTCAAGAATACCATCAATATTCCAGGTTTCTCCAGAAATTTCCTCACTGTTTATTCTTTGGTGCGGACGAGTATTTTCTATCATAGGAGAAGGGTTCTGGGGCGTCATTTTGCCCTTTTGCTGTGCAAGTAATCCTTCAGTAGGTAAAGAGAGTAATATGATTAGAGTGGCAGCAATGCACTTCAGCATAATCGATGTTTTGAATGGAGGGACTTGGATAAAGTTTAAATGCCAATATCTTCATTCCAGAGTTCTGGTTTTTCTTTGATAAAAGTGGCCATTAATTGTTTGCACTCTTCATTATCGACAACAATCACTTCGACCCCTCTTTCTTCGAGCAGTGCTTCTTCACCTAGAAAGGTTTTGTTTTCTCCTATGACAACTTTTGGGATTCCATACAGTAGAATAGTTCCAGAGCACATTGGACAAGGGGAAAGCGTGGTGTATAGTGTACATTCTTGGTATACTTTAGCTGGGAGTCTCCCAGCATTTTCGAGTGCATCCATTTCACCGTGCAATATTGCGCTGCGTTGTTGCACCCGGCGGTTGTGTCCTTTTCCAATGACTTTTCCATTGTGGACCAAAACGGAGCCAATAGGAATACCTCCCTCTTCATAACCTTTTTTGGCCTCTACAATAGCTTCTAAAAGAAAATTATCCATAATGTGTCTTTTAATTTGTGATTATAGTGGTTATGTATTATTCGTTAAACCTAATTAGTTCAAAGTAGATTTAATAATTAAATAGGAAGAAAATTAATCATGTTTTAGTACAATAAGCTAGTTGGAAAAAATATTTGCATAAAAGATGAAGCTTGGAGTAAATATAAATATCTGATAAATTTAATAAGATATAAAAATAAGTGTGTTTTAATGTTGCCTTCCAAAAAATGTTAAATTTATAGATTGTTTTTGTTATTAACTGCAAAAAATACGTCATGAAGAATTGCAAAAATGTGATAAAATTAGAACTTTGCTGTCTGTTTCAAATGTTGATTACCGATAACAGTTTTCTATTTTTAGTATAATGGAATTTACTCTTGGCGCATATTCGCTTTCATTGCTGGTTTTTGCTGTTTTTACCCTTTTATTATCGGTATTAGTTTTTACTCGTCTTAACACAGATGTCAGGTGGTTTGGTGCTATGATGTTGGCTGTAACTGTATGGGCGGCGGTTGATGGGATTATGGTGGCAGAAGATAGCCTTGACCATATGCTGTTTCTGGTGAATTTTGAATACGTAGGGATTGCTTTGGTTCCTGTATTTTGGATTTTATTTGTCCTTCGATTTGTGGGGAAGGATCAGTGGCTTACCAAACCGTTGGTTGCAGTACAGTTTCTCTTTCCTCTGCTTACCCTTATTATGGTGTGGACTAATAATTTACACCATCTTCACTACAAATCAGCTCAACTTATTGAGGTAAACGGATTATATGGCCTCATAACTTCCAAAGGGCCGTGGTATATCATACATACTACTTATTTCTACTCCCTAATGATATTGGGGATGGTGTTGATGGTAAAGCGGTGTTTTGAAACTGAAGGGATTTACCGAAAGCAAACGATTATTATTCTCATTGGTACGGCAGTACCTTGGCTAGCCAATATCCTTGTGGTTTTTCAGGTTGAGCCTTTCAATGGTTTTGACCCAACTCCGTATGGTTTTGTGATAACAAGTTTTATTGTTGTCTTCGGTTTTTTGGAGTTACAGTTATTTGATGTAGGTCCGATTGCCAGAAACAAAGTTATAGATTCTATCAAGGAAGGGATGCTGGTACTCGATGTGGAGAGTCGGATGGTAGACTTCAATCCTCGTATGTTATGGATACTTCAGAAATCAAAGGGTGAACTGACAGGAAAACCATTTAAAGTGCTGGGTTTTAAAGGAGGGCATTGGGACGAGGTCACCCAAAGCCAAAAGGAACATTATTCAATGGAAGTAGAGATGGATGTCAGGGGAGAAAAATGCTATTATGCGGTGAGTTGCAAGCTTCTGAAAGATGGGAACAAGTATATTAGAGGACGCTTGGTGATGTTCAGGGATGTGACTCAGTTTGTGATGGATCAAAAAAGGTTGGAACTTCAGGCGAAAGAACTTGGGGAATTGAACAGTACCAAAGATCGATTGCTTTCTATAATTTCGCATGATATGAGGGGGCCGCTCAATACCTTGACACAATTTTTGGAAATGACGGATGCCGGAGTGATCACTGATGAAGAGCTGAAAGCCATGATGCCTAGATTTGCTGAAAACCTAAAGCATGTTTCAGGATTTCTTGAAAATTTATTGGTTTGGGCAAAGGGTCAACTTAAAGGTGAGAATATAGAAAAAGTAGATTTTGATATTACCAATGAAATAAAAGCAGTATTGGAGCTTTTTGAGGCTTCTTACGAAAATAAAGGTATTTGTGTCAACTTTGACCAGACGAAGCAAGTGATGGTAAATGCTGATGAAAATATGATCAAGTTAGTAATCAGAAATTTGCTGAGTAACGCCGTTAAATTTTGTGATTCAGGTGATAAGATAGATATAATTTTAGATGCTAAAGAAGATGAACTTTTTGTCTCAGTAAAGGATACTGGGGTGGGAATTGAAAAAGATAATATTCCTTTGATCTTTTCCAGTGAGGCCTTTACCACATTTGGCACGCAAAAGGAAAAGGGCACAGGTTTAGGGCTGATGCTGACAAAGGATTTTGTGGAGAAGAATGGAGGAGAAATTCATGTTGAGAGCAAATTGGGGGAGGGTACCGTTTTTCGCTTTACAGTACCCCTTTCCAAGGCAAATTAAAGGTTGATTAATTATTGATTTATTGAACAATGTCATCTTTATCATCAACGAAGTAAACGCACAAGGCAGCAACAATCAACATTATTCCAGCAGTGAAAATTGCATAAACAGCTTGCCCTCCGTAAAAGTGTTTGACGATAAAGCCTCCCACAAATCCATTTAATATTTGAGGAGCTGTGATAAAGAAGTTGAAGATACCCATGTAAACCCCCATTTTTTTGGCTGGGATAGATCCTGCGAGAATTGCATAGGGCATTGCCAAAATACTTGCCCAAGCAATACCAACTCCAATCATGGAAAAGTTAAGGAGCCATTTCATTTCAGTGTTTGTAACCCATAAAATGGAGATAAGGCCTATTCCACCTGCGATTAAACAGATGGCATGGGTCATTTTACGACCAATTTTTGCTGCTACTATGGGCAGGGCCAGAGCGAAGACGGCCGAAACCAGGTTGTAGACTCCAAAAATTACGCCTACATAGTTTCCTGCCTCGTTAAATTCAAAAGACGAGCGATCTGAGGCTTGTAAGCCCCAAACATGTTGTGCTAAAGCGGGAGTAGTGAAAACCCACATTGAAAATAAAGCAAACCAAGAGAAAAACTGAACCAATCCCAATTGTCTCATGGTCTTTGGCATTTTCCGAAAATCAGTGAATATGGCCAAAATGCCTTTTTCTTCTTGCTGACTAGATTCGCTAACTATCTTTTCTGGAGGTTCTTCAGTTGTTCTAAGGACAGTCCAAAGAATGGAAGCGACGAGAACAGTAGCTCCTTGAAGAAAAGCCCAAATTACGTTGAGAGGCACAATACCTTCTTGTGCGGTGGTGGTTATATTGAACCATTCAGTCAAAATGTAAGGCAACCAGGAGCCAATAACTGCACCCAAACCGATTAACAAAGTTTGTACAGCGAAACCTAAAGTTCTCTGATCAGTAGGTAGCTTGTCTGCTACCAGAGCTCTAAAAGGTTCCATGGCTATGTTAAATGAAGCATCCATGATCATAAGAAAACCAGCTCCTACCCATAGGGCAGGTAGGAATGCTACGAACAATGCTGCGTTGGGCATTAAGATCAGGCCAATGGCAGCCAAGAGTGCACCAGCTAGAAAATAAGGCCTTCTTCTGCCCAACTTGGTCCAAGTACGGTCACTGTAGTGCCCTACAATGGGTTGAACAATCATTCCTGTAATCGGGGCTACAAGCCAAAAAAGGGATAAATGCTCCACATCAGCCCCGAAGGTCTGAAGGATTCTACTGGCATTGGCGTTCTGTAGGGCAAAGCCCATTTGGATGCCCAAAAAGCCGAAGCTCATGTTCCAGATTTGCCAGAAACTCAGCTTTTTCTTATGTGTTTTGGGTTGCATTTAACTTCATTAGGTTATTAAAAAGATAGCTGTAAGACTTGCAATCTTACAGCTATTCAATGGATTCATAACAATGGTTATCTTCCAAATCTAAGATTTATTTCTTGATCTACGTTTTCAATCTTTACACGAGGAAGCTCAGGAGTTTCTATGAAAGGAAGACAGTTGTCCGGCAATGGATCAAAATCAGTAAGTTTGGAAAGAAAAGCCATAGGCTTGTTTGCGATGGTTAGATCGTGATTATTTAGATAGACATGCTCTATTTCAAAACCATGGAAAATGATTTCTATTTGTTTAAAAGTAGAGGCGTATTCTCCTTCAGCTTTTGAGATGGTCAAGGTTTGGGTATCGCTATTCAAAGTGACTTTTCTCCTGTGATACTCCCCGGTTTTATAGGCCAAACTTTTACCATCATCTTCATAGTGTAAATATTCGGATTCACCATTGCCTTTATATAAATGGAGTCTCATTACACCGTCATGAGTCTCTCCCGTATGTGAAATAGGAGACTGCATAGGGATAATAGCTCCTGCTTTTACCAAGGCAGGAAGGTAATTGATCGGTGAATCTAGGTAGATGGTTTGCCTTCCTTGATGCTTTTTGTCATCATATAAGTAGTACCAACTTCCTTCTGGAAGGTAAACTTTAGCGATTTCCTTGATACTTTCGATGGGCGCTACCAAAAAGCTATCACAGAAAAGATACTGATTCTGAAACTTTCCATCATAAACCAAATGATCATGGGGATTGTCGATGGCAAGACTTTTGGTGAGAGGAAGTCCATTTTGACTACTCTTATAAAAAGAGCTGTAGATCAAAGGCAAAAGTTGATATCGAAGTTTGATATAGTTTCTGGAAATTTCTTCTACTTCTTCTCCAAAAGACCAAGGTTCAGCAGCGTTGCTATTGATCATAGAGTGTGCTCGATAAAGTGGGGAAAATGCAGCAATACTTATCCATCTGGCAAAGAGTGATTTGCTGGCTTCACCACAAAACCCTCCTACATCATAACCAGCGAAAGCTACGCCGCTAATACCCAAACTATTAACCAGTCGGACTCCTGCTAGCATATGTTCTTCACTCGCCACATTGTCTCCTGTCCAAGCAGCGGCATAACGTTGGATTCCAGAAAAGCCAGCTCTGGTAAGTACAAAAGGGCGTTCTTGGCCATTTTTATAAGCACCTTCCTGTGCTGCTCGGGCCATTTGCATTCCATAGATGTTCCTTGCTTTTCTGTGGCTTACTTGTTCACCTTCATATTCGAAGTTGATGAGGTTAGGAGTATGTTGCCCCCAAGAAGCGGGTTCATTCATGTCTGTCCAAAAACCATCCACCCCAGCATCTGTATAAAAAGCCATTTTTTCAGCCCACCATTTTCTGGTTTTTTCTGCAGTAAAATCAGGGAAAGCACACCATCCTGGCCAAACCTGTCCCTCATAAGTTTCTCCATCAGGGTACTTTAAGAACAAGTCTTCCTCGATCCCTTCTGTGTAAGGAGCATAACCATTTTCTACTTTAATGCCTGGATCCATTATGACTACAACCTTAAAGCCTTTTCCCTTTAGTGAGCTGATCATAGCTTTCGCATCAGGGAATTTCTCACCATTGAATGTAAAGACTTTGTACTTTTCCATGTGATGAATATCCAAATAGATTACATCTCCAGGGATATCCTTATCTCTAAAGGTTTTGGCTATAGTTTGAACTTCTGATTCCGGATAGTAGCTGTATCGGCATTGTTGGTAACCAAGCGCCCACATAGGGGGCAAACTTAACTTACCAGTAAGCTCAGTGTAAGCTGAGATGATATTTTCGATTTTCTCTTCATGGAAAAAGTAGTAATCCATGTCTCCATCCTCTGCTGAGAAATAGGAAAAACGTCTGTTGGAAGCCCCAAAGTTAAAGACCGACTTATGAGTATTGTCCAAATAAATCCCATATGCACCCTGTTGGTGAACCCCAATATAAAATGGGATGGACATGTATAGCGGGTCATCATTTACCCCGTAGGCAAAATAGTCTGTGTTCCAGTTGGTAAATGCCTGTCCAGCACGGTCCAATCCGCCTGTTTTCTCACCCAAACCAAGGAACCGTTCATTGGGTTGAAGTTTTTTATAATTGCTTACTTCTGTTCCCAGCCAAGAGACACCAAAGGCATGATCATCTTGATTCAACAGGTTTCCATTTAGATCATAGAATGAAAGTGCCCATTGATCCTTGCTGATAGTGAGTTTAATTTTGGTAGTTTCGAGGGAAATAGATGTATCACTTTCCGTAATCTGGAAAGGATGATCTTCCAACGGAGACTTGATTACACTGTAGGGGTTTGGAGAAAAAGAATCAGATTGGGTAAGTCTAACCCTGATGGTATGGTCAGCATAAGCGCTGATCATGAATTGAGCATTGTCGGTCTGTCCGATTATACCAGAGGGTGTTTGGTTCCACGAAATAAGCCTTCCAGCTGACATGTTTTGAGCAGGGTTGTTGCTAGTTAATACATTAGTCATTTGGGTGTAATTAATGATTGATCTTGTATGATGTAATTATTACAGCCCTCCTAGGGTAGGATTTGGAGACAGCTAAAAAAACCTGTTTTTGCTATGCTGGTGACGGACAGCTCATCGCTTAAAGTGCAGGTTATGAATCGCTAAGTTAAAAAGTAAAATGAAAGTAAAAAACTAAATTATGTAGCTCATTTCTTGATATGGCCTTTTTTGCCCTAATTTAATCTATCAAATGGCGGTCGAAAACGCAATTCAATCGTGTGCATAGAATTATTGTAAAAAATAAAAATATTTTATGTGTCTTTTTTACTTTGGGGTATTTAGATTAACTAAACCTTATTCAACGAGCCCTTGTAAAGGTTACGATTTTCTCAACGAAGAACCTCTGACAATAACCCGTGTTTCCAGGACTTCCGTTTTTCCTTGAAAAGCTTCTTCGGATTCGTTGTCTATCATATCCAAAAGTAAGCCCGCCGCTATTTCTCCAATCTTAAATCCAGGCTGTGATACAGTCGAAAGTGGAGGGTCAATCATGGAGGAAAACTGCCAATTGCTAAAGCCTACTGCTCCGAAATCCTCAGGAACGCTTAGTCCTAAGGATTTTGCAGCTTTTATGGCCCCAGCCGCAGCAATATCATTGGATGCAAATACGGCATCGGGTCGATCTTTTCCTTTTAATAGTTGCAAAGAAAAGGTTTCGCTTTCCTCGGATGTGCCTAGCGGACAAGGGACAATCCAGTCTTCACGAACCGATATATTAGCTTCTTTTAGTGCCTTAAGATAGCCATCTTGTCTGTCCTTACTTATTTTAAGATTTTTTGGGCCAGCCAAATGTACGATTTTTGAATACCCTTGATCAATCAAGTGTTTTACTGCTGAATAAGCTCCAGAAAAATCATCTACAGTTACGTTGATGGTGTTTTGTAAATCAGGTATTCTATCAAAAAAAACGATAGGGTAGTTGAAATCTATTAATTTTTGAAAATGCTCAAAGCTGGTGGTTTCTTTACTATAGCTCACCAACAATCCATCAATTTGATTGGTAATCATGGTCTCCACGGCTGCTTTTTCCCTCTCAAGGCTTTCGTTGGTTTGCAGCAAGATTACATTATAGCCATTGGCATAGGCGACTTCTTCAATTCCGCTGATTACTGTGCTAAAGAAAAAATGGACTACTTCTGGAATGATTACGCCTATAGTAGATGATTTACTTTTCCTAAGACTGAGTGCCACTGCATTGGGGCGGTAATTAAGCTCCTTAGCCAACTCTTTTACTTTTTCCTTTGTTTCTTTACTGATCCCTGGATAATCTTTTAGAGCTCGGGAGACAGTAGAGGAAGAAATGTTAAGAGCTTTGGCGATATCTTTAATTGTGGCTTGTCCTAGTTTCATGATTAAATTAGACTTTTCTAAGAACCTAAGATAATATTTTTGTTTGTCTTTTATATAGTGGCTGAAAATGTAAAATCATTCATATTGTCCGAAAATGAGAAAATTGAACTTTTGTAAGTTGAAAATTCATATCCCTATGAAAACGTTTGCGGTGACGTTTGCATGAAAAAAAGTCATTTTTTTTGTTTCGAAAATATTGCTCAGGAGTATTGATTTGCCTAATATTTAGTTACCAATCAGAGAAAATGACTGATTTGGCCGGAAATGAAGATTTTAAACAAAATTCAAAGTTTACGGTTAAATTGTAAAATTCTAAGTTTTAATTTACTCTGAAGAAATTAACAGTTAATCCAAAAACAAACCATTATGCGAAAGATTTATACCGTTTTAAAGGTAGCGGTAATGTGCTTGGCTCTCTTAGGTGGGCACAGCATTTACGCAGAAGCTCAAACTGTGAGCGGTACAGTAACGGATATTGATTCCGGTGAACCTCTTCCCTTTGTAAATGTACTATTAAAAGGGACTACGAGAGGGACTACTACAGACATAGATGGTAACTATACTATCGATGTAAATTCCTCAGAAGATGTATTGGTATTCTCATTTATTGGTTTTGAACCCAAGGAATACAAAGTCAATAATCAATCAAAAATCGATGTTCAGCTGCAGGGTAATACCAAGCAGCTGGATGAAGTGGTGGTGGTAGGTTATGGAACACAGAGAAAAGCCGATTTGACGGGATCGGTGGGCTCAGTGGTAAGGGACGACTTCAATGTCGGACAAGTAACCAATCCAGAACAGTTAATCACTGGTAAAGTGGCTGGTGTTCAAATCACTCCTAATGGAGGCTCTCCCGGATCAGGAGGTAGGATTCGGATCCGTGGAGGTGCTTCATTAAATGCTTCCAATGACCCTTTGATTGTGATCGATGGTGTACCGCTGGATAATTCAAAAACCTCTGGTACAGCCAATCCTCTAAATTTCCTCAACCCCAATGATATTGAGACTTTCGATATCTTGAAAGATGCATCTGCAACTGCTATCTATGGATCCAGGGCATCAAATGGTGTCATCCTGATCACAACCAGAAAAGGTAAGGAAGGCCAGCCCATGAAGGTCAATGTGAGTTCATTGATGTCCGTGTCCCAAGTGACCAAAAAAGTAGATATGTTATCTGCTGATCAGTTTAGGGATGTGGTGGCAGAACAAGCTTCTCCTTCTCAAGCAGCCCTGATTGGGGATGCCAGCACAGATTGGCAGGACTTGATCTATCAAGATGCATTAAGTTTTGACAACAATGTCTCTGTATCAGGTTCCTTGAACAATTTGCCTTATAGAGTTTCTGTCGGATATTTGGATCAGGATGGTATCTTAAAAACGGATAATCTTAAAAGGACTTCAGCAAGCATTAGTCTTAACCCTAACCTTTTCAATGACCAGCTTCATGTTAACTTTAATGTGAAAGGCGTCATTACCAAAAGCCGTTTTGCAAATAGAGATGCGATTGGTGCTGCAGCTGCTTTTGATCCAACCAAACCGGTTTATGATCCAGAAGGATTGGGAGGGTATTGGGAATGGACCAATGACAACGGCTCACCCCAGACTTTGGCTCCAAGAAACCCTCTTGGGCTCTTGATGCAGAAAGATGATCGCGGCACGGTGAAGAGAAGCATTGGGAACTTACAATTGGACTATGACCTCCCTTTTCTTGAAGGATTGAAAGCTAATTTAAACTTGGCCTACGATATCAGTGAAAGTGATGGTCGCACGTTAATAACCCCGACTTCAGCTTCGGGCTTTAACGAAGGAGGTAGCAATGCCCCTTATGCTCAAAGTAAAAGAAATTTGTTAGCAGATTTTTACATTAATTATGCCAAGGAATTTGAAAGTAGTCGATTGAATTTGATGATTGGATATTCCGCTCAGGACTTTTTGACAAAAAATCCAACATTCGCCAGACTCAATTATGAAGGAGACACTTTGGCTGCGGCTGGAGTGGAAAGTAGGCCTCAGTACAGGTTGATTTCCTATTTTGCCAGAGCAAATTACTCCTTAAAAGATAAATATTTGTTTACGGCTACAGTAAGGGCTGATGGTTCCTCCAGGTTTAGCCCAGACAACAGATGGGGTGTTTTCCCTTCGTTGGCAGCCGCTTGGAGAATCAGTGAAGAAGATTTCTTAAAAGCCAATGGCACTTTAACAGACCTCAAACTGAGATTGGGCTATGGTGTGACCGGTCAGCAGGATATTGGATCTTACTTCCCTTATTTGCCTCGATATGTGCAAAGTGATAATGCATCCAGGTATAGTTTTGGTGATACTTATTATACTACGCTCCGTCCAGAGGGCTATGATGAAAACATCAAGTGGGAAGAAACAACGACCATTAACGCAGGTTTGGATTACGAGTTTTTGGATGGGAAGCTATATGGTACTTTGGATTATTACTTCAAGAAAACAGATGATCTTTTGGCTGTAATACCTGTTCCTGCCGGTACTAACCTTACCAACCGGCTATTTACCAATGTAGGAAGTATTGAAAACCAAGGAGTAGAAGTAGGGTTAAATTACAATGTGATAAAGACCAGTGATTTCAACTGGGACATTGGAGCCAATTTTACTTATAATAAAAACACCATTACAAGTTTAAGTAATGTAGAAGAAGATGCAGTAGGTATTTTGGTAGGGGATATCAATGGAGGTACTGGCAATACCATTCAGGTACATACAGTTGGTTACCAGCCAAACTCCTTCTATGTCTATGAGCAAGTCTATGATGAAAGTGGTTCTCCAATAGAAGGACTTTATGTTGATCAAAATGGTGATGGAATCATTAACGAAAATGATTTGGTGAGAAATGGCTTTCCAGATGCTCAAAAATACTTTGGTTTCAATACCTCTATGAGGTATAAAAACTGGAATTTCGGTTTTGTGTTGAGAGGAAGTGCTGGTAACAAAGCCTATAATAACGTGACTTCATCCAATGCTGCCTATCAAGGACTTCGGTTCCCGGATTATCTGAACAATTTACCAACGGATGTTTTATATACCAATTTCCAAAACTATCAGTTGAGATCTGATTATTATGTTCAGGACGCTTCATTTGTAAGGATGGAAAACATCTCTTTGGGATACAGCTTTGGAAACCTTTTTGATTCCAATATTACCCTAAGTGCCAATGCTACGGTTCAAAATGTGTTTGTGATTACCGAGTATGATGGTGTTAGCCCAGAAATAGCGCCAGGGGTTGATAATGCAACAGGAGGAGGAATTGACAATAATTTCTATCCAGTGCCTAGAATATTCTCATTCGGTGTTAACCTCGGATTTTAATTTAAACCCTGAATAACAATGAAAATTAATTGGATATATAAAACTGTCATGGTGCTGGGACTAATCAGTGCAGCATCTTGTACCAATTTGGACCTGGAACCCTACAACGAGGTGACTTCTATTCAGGTCTATGAAGATTTTGATAACTATAAAGCTGTTTTGGCGAAACTCTATGGAGGACTTGCCGTCTCTGGTCAGCAGGGACCTTCAGGGAAACCGGATATAAGTGGTTTGGATGAAGGTGCATCTACCTATATCAGGGCTTATTGGAAATTGCAGGAATTGCCTACTGACGAGGCCATCATTGCTTGGAATGATGAGGGTTTGCCAACGTTAAATACTATGCAATGGACTTCAGACAATGGTTTTATTGCTGCGATGTATTATCGGATTTTTTATCAAATTTCATTGGCCAATGAGTTTATAAGAGAGACCAGCGACGAAAAAATGGCCAGCAGAGGGATTTCTGAAGCAGACCAGGAAACAGGTCGAATCTTCCGGGCCGAGGCCAGGTTTTTAAGGGCATTGAGCTACTATCATGCGCTGGATATGTTTGGGAACGTCCCATTTGTGACGGAGGAAAATGGTGTAGGAGCCTACTTTCCAGAGCAAACTGATCGTGAGGCACTATTTGCTTATGTGGAAAGCGAGCTTTTGGATATTTTACCTTCATTAGTTGATGCGAGACAAAATGAATACGCAAGGGCAGACAAAGCCGCTGCCTGGATGGTTTTGGCCAAGCTCTACCTTAATGCTGAGGTTTACATTGGGGAAGATCATTTTACGGACGCAATCACTTATCTAAATGAAATTCTAAACAGTGGTTATACCCTTGAACCCAATTACAACTATCTATTTTTAGCAGATAATAACCTTTCAGAAGAGCTGATTTTCTCTGTTGCCTTTGATGGGGTAAATACAACTTCTTTTGGAGGAACAACCTTCTTGGTCAATGCCGCTGTGGGAGGAACAATGGATCGGGAAGAATTCGGGATTCCTGGTGGTTGGCAAGGGTTGAGGACACGTCCAGAGATTGTTGCACTGTACCCAGGGACTAATGGCTCTCCAGATGCAAGAGGTTCCTTCCATACCGACGAGCAGAATTTGGATATAGAAAATGTTTCCCTTTTTCAGGATGGATATGCTGTAAAGAAATATAAGAATGTCACTAGAGATGGGGTGAGAGGGTCCAGTCCAGGGAATGATCAGGTGGACACAGATTTTCCTATGTATAGGTTAGGAGATGCTTACTTAATGTATGCAGAAGCAGTATTGAGAGGAGGAAGCGGTGGAAGTGAAGCGCAAGCATTGGCTTATGTCAATGAGCTCAGACAAAGAGCCTATGGGGATGCTTCCGGTAATATATCCTCCAGTGAACTGACCCTTGATTTTATTCTTGACGAAAGAGCGAGAGAACTGAAGTGGGAGGCACACAGAAGAACGGATCTGATCAGGTTTGGGAAGTTTACCACTGATAGTTACATCTGGCAATGGAAAGGAGGAACCTTTGATGGTACTTCTGTTGAGTCCTTTAGGAACATTTATCCACTTCCAACTGCTGATTTGACTGCTAATCCAAATCTTTCTCAAAACTCAGGATACTAAACCCAAAAACCTATAGATATGAAAGAATACGCTCAATATATGACATTGATGCTATCTATGGTGATAGCATGGTCTTGCACAGAGGAGTTGGATCCTGTAATCAGCAGTGATCCCGCGGCTCCAGTTTTGATGAGTCCACAATCCGGGACGTCAGTAATCCTGACTGCTGAAGATGAATTGGAGGAACTGGTTTTTGAATATGAACAAGCAGACTATGGATTTTCTGCTGCCACTACTTACATGGTGCAGATGGATTTTGTGGGGAATGATTTTTCTGAGCCATCAGATGTGATTTCATCAACTTCCAACAAAGCAATGATCAGCTATGCTGATTTCAACCAAAAGCTCTTGGCCAAAGGTTTGGTGCCAATGGAAGAAATGATGGTGGAAATGAGGATTAAGGCCACGATTAATGAGAATGTGGCTGATGAATTTTCTGAAACCATTACCATGTCTGTTACTCCCTATGAAGTGGCATTGGAATACCCAAGGATTTATATTCCGGGAGATTATCAAGGTTGGAACCCAGCGAATGAAAATACGATCATTTATTCAGTAAAATCTGACAATGTGTATGAAGGCTTTATTCATGTTTTAGGTGGTTCTGGGGAGTTTAAAGTCAATGAAATGCCGAATTGGGATGTGAACTATGGAGACGATGGTGCTGATGGAACCTTGGATGCAGGCGGAGCCAATTTGAAAGCAACCGGAATAGGTACTTTTAAATTGACTGTGGATTTGAACGCTAAGACCTACACATTGGGAGCTCCACTTTACTGGGGAATTATTGGTGATGCTACAGCTGGAGGATGGGATTCTTCCACTCCGTTGGAATTCAATGCTGATGAAAATATCCTGATGTTGACCACCGACTTGACAGTAGGAGCGATGAAGTTCCGTGCCAATGATGCTTGGGACAATAATTATGGGGATGATGAAGTAGATGGAGTTTTGGAAGCGGGTGGAAGTGATATAGCTATCAGTGAAGCAGGGAATTATACTATCACGATGGACTTCAAAGTGCCAGGAAAGGTTTCCTATACCTTGGTGAAAAACTAATAAATAAACAGGTCTTCAGAAAATCTTTTGAAGACCTGTTTTGACTTTGAAAAATTCTACGTGCACTTGAACAATCTTTTGAAAGTCGTTTTTGTCTTAGTGTTGACTTGTCTAGCTACTACTTTGTGGGGGCAGGTAAGTACTGAGCCGTTGTTTCCTCGGGCAGATGCTCCGTTGAAAATCATCTATGATGCTAGCCAGGGGACTTCAGGACTTCAAGGTGCACAGGATGTTTATGTCCATATTGGAGCAATTACTGCCGGTGCTAATTCCACTGCTTGGTCCATTGTTCCTTTTGAATGGGGCACAGCTGATCCTGCAGCTAAAATGACAAGGGTAGCAGGAAAGGCTGATGTTTGGGAGTATGAATTGACTCCTAATGAGTTCTTTGAAAAAGAAGATGGGGAAACAATTTTCAGGTTGGGGCTGGTCTTTCGTAATGCAGATGGGGGCTTGGAGGGTAAGAGTGAGCAAAACTCAGACTTTTTCATCGATCTCGCCCAAACATTTGACTTAAAGTTTGTTCAGCCTGACACTGAATCAAGCCTATTGGAAGAAGAGGAGGGATTGGAGATAAAGGTGCTTACTACCCAGAATTCAGACATTAGGCTTAAGGTGGACGGTAAAGAGGTCGCATTTGAAACTGATGTTACTTCTTTGCACTATCTGTTTACTTCATCGGTTTCAGGAAGCTATCAGATACAAGCCGATGCAACATCTAATGGTGCTTTGGTGTCCAAAAATATTGAAGTACATGTCGTTGGAGGAAGTCCGGTTTTACCTGTTCCTAATGATCTAAAGAAGGGAATCAACTATTTGTCCGATACGGAAGTAGGTTTGGTATTGGAGGCACCAGGCAAAAAGAATGTGTTCGTTATTGGTGATTTTAATAATTGGCAAGTATTACCTGATTTTCAGATGAATCAAAGCTTGGATGGAGAACTTTTCTGGTTGAAGCTATCGGGTTTGCAAGTACAAAAGGAGTATGCCTTTCAATACTTGGTGGATGGTGAAATAAGAATTGCAGATCCCTACGCTGATAAAATAGCGGATCCTTTTGATGATCAAGAAATCATTGATCAGGATAGGTATCCAGGTTTGTTAGCGTATCCTGAGGGACAGTCATTTCAGGCATCTTATCTTCAGACCAATCAGCTGCCTTTTGAGTGGAAGTATATAGAGTATACAAAGCCAAAGCCAGAGGAATTGGTGATTTATGAATTGCTGGTAAGGGATTTTGATGATAGAAGAACTTATAATGCGGTGACGGAAAGATTGGATTATTTGAAGTCTTTGGGAGTGAATGCGCTTGAATTAATGCCGATAACGGAGTTTGAGGGAAATCTTTCATGGGGCTATAATCCATCTTTCCTTTTTGCCGCAGATAAATATTACGGCACCAAGGAAGACCTGAAAAGGTTGATAGATGAAGCGCATAAGCGTGATATTGTTGTCATCATGGACATGGTGTTAAATCATGCTTTTGGACAAAGTCCCTTTGTCAGGATGTACAATGATGGGGATTTTGGTTCGCCTACAGCTGATAACCCCTGGCTCAATACTACTGCTACACATCCCTTCAATGTAGGTTACGATTTTAACCATGAAAGTGAATATACCCAAGCACTGGTCGATTCGGTAAATCACTACTGGCTTTCAGAGTACCATGTGGATGGTTATCGTTTTGATTTGAGCAAAGGTTTTACCCAAAGGATTTCAGGGAGTGATGTGAATTATTGGTCGCAAAAAGACGAGTCCAGGATAGAAATATGGAAACGAATTTATGATCGAATCAAATCACATCACCCAGATGCCTGTGTGATTTTAGAACACCTGGCGGAGAATGATGAAGAGAAAATCCTAGCAGATTATGGTATGATGTTCTGGGGAAATATGAACTATACTTTCAGAGAGATGGCTAAAGGAATGTCCCAAGACTTTTCTTATGGATACTTTGAAAATAGAGGGTGGGAGAAAAATCATTTACTGAGTTATATCGAAAGCCATGATGAAGAACGGTTGATGTGGGAAAGCCTTAATTTCGGGGACCGTTCGTTAGTTGACCTGAGAAAGCTGTCTCATGCGGTTAATAGAAACCAACTCATGACGGCATTTTATTTTGGTATTCCCGGTCCTAAAATGATCTGGCAGTTCGGAGAGATGGGGTATGATGAGGAACTGAACAATGATCGTCTTGGGATCAAAGCGACTCATTGGGAATATTTGGAGGATGGTGATAGAAATAGGTTGTTGAACTTGTATAAAGCGATGATTGGGCTGAAGCAGGAAAACAAGGTATTTAGTTTTCCGGAGTCTGCAAGTTTTGATTTAAGTGATGAAATCAAAACTATTAGCCTTCAAGGGGAGGATTTGGATGTAGTTATTGTGGGCAATTTTGGGCTTTCCCTTCGACCGCAAATTGAAGTGGAATTTCCAAGTGATGAAGAATGGTTCAATTACCTCACTGGAGAGAAAATGGATGTTAAGGAAGGTATTTTGGAAATGGATCTTGATATCAATGAATTCAAGATTTTCACCAATAAGTCACTTCCGCTGCCCGAAGGTCAAATTTATGAAGTGGATTTGATTACCTCATTGCCTGAAGAAGGCAAAAAGGAGGGAGGTTTGAAAATTTATCCAGTACCTACTGCAGGTGATTTAAAAGTGGAATTTCCTGACAATATGGGGGATTGTCGATATAGAATATTGGATATGACCGGAAAAGTGTGGTTTGAGGGAGCAAATTATCAAAATGATAAGATTTTAGCGTTTCAAGTAAAGGATATTAGAGCAGGTCTTTATATCTTTGAGCTTTATGACAATCGTCAGATGCTTAGAAAGCAATTTATCAAAAAGTAATCAAACCATTAAACCATTCAATTATGAAATTCAAACCAGGAATAAAGTTCGGTGAAGAATTGAAAGATTTGTTGGACTATGCCAAAGAGAGTGAATTTGCTTTGCCAGCTGTCAATGTAATCAACACAAGTACAGCTAACGCGGTTTTGGAAACAGCGAAAAAAGTAAATTCTCCTGTAATTGTACAGTTCTCTAACGGAGGTGCTCAATTCTTTGCCGGGAAAGGGCTGGCTAATGATAAACAACAAGCGTCTATTGCGGGAGCTGTTTCAGGTGCAATGCACGTTCACAAAATGGCTGAGGCTTATGGAGTGCCAGTTATTTTGCACACTGACCACGCTGCCAAAAAGTTGATCCCTTGGGTTGACGGAATGCTGGCTGCTGGTAAGGAGCACTATGAAGCTTTCGGAAAACCATTGTTCAGCTCTCACATGCTTGATCTTTCTGAAGAGAGCATTGAGGAAAACATCGAGACATCTGTAAAATATCTAGCTGAGTTCAAGAAGTATGAAATGGCTCTTGAGATCGAGTTGGGTGTAACCGGTGGTGAAGAAGACGGTGTGGACAATTCTGACGTGGACAGCTCCAAGCTTTATACCCAACCAGAGGAAGTGGCTTTTGCTTATGAGAAATTGAAAGAGCAAAGTGAGTTGTTTACCATCGCAGCTGCATTTGGTAATGTTCACGGTGTGTACAAGCCAGGTAATGTTAGCTTGCAGCCTAAGATCTTGAAAAATTCTCAGGATTATATCTGTGAGAAATATGGATTGAGCGGGAAGCCAGTGAGCTTTGTATTCCATGGTGGCTCCGGATCATCGGTGGAAGAAATCAGAGAAGCGACCAGCTATGGTTCTATCAAAATGAACATTGATACAGATATGCAGTGGGCATTCTGGGAAGGTGTTTTGAAATATTATAAAGAAAAAGAAGGATACCTGCAAACACAGTTAGGTAACCCTGAGGGAGATGATAAGCCTAATAAGAAAAGCTATGATCCTCGTGTTTGGTTGAGAAAAGGTGAAGAAAACTTTGTTAAGCGTCTTGAAGTAGCCTTTGATATGCTAAATGCGGTGAATAGAAACTAGAATATAACCGAAACCGGTATATAGGCCGTCTTAGGAGTTTACTTTAACGGATTTGTTCATTAGCGGGAATTTTCAGTTTATCCTGAAATTGATTTCTTAGCTTATTGATCAGAGTAGTTAAAAAACTTCTGAGGCGGTTTTTTTATGCCCAAAACCTAAAGTAAAATGAATAAATTATTGAAATTATCTGTTTTCAGTTGTCTGCTGGCGGTCATTGCCAGTTGTTCCCCAGAAACCAAAAGTGAAAAAGCCGTGAAAAACTATTGGCCCAATGCTGGAGTGACTTATGAGATTTTTATCCAGTCTTTCTGTGATGCCAATGGAGATGGAATAGGAGATGTCAAGGGGGTGATTGAAAAGTTGGATCATGTCAGTGACTTGGGGGCCAATGCCATTTGGTTTATGCCCATTATGCCTTCTCCATCTTACCATAAGTATGATGTGACAGATTATAAGGCCATTCACCCAGATTACGGAAGTATGGATGATTTCAAAAAACTCATTCAAGTGGCGCATGAAAAGGATATTAAAATTGTCATCGATATGATTATCAATCATACCAGTGACGAGCATCCTTGGTTTTTAGAGTCCAAGAAAGGTAGGGATAATCCTTATCGGGATTATTATGTTTGGGCTCAAGCTGATACCATTCAGGATTTTTTGGATAAAAAAACGGTGACCTTGGATAGCGATAATATTCGCCAGTGGCATGATCCTGGTTTTGGCAAAGATTACTATTATGGATTTTTCACTGGGAATATGCCGGATTTGAATTTTGACAACCCAAAGGTTCGGGAAGAGATTTACGAGATTGGAAGGTTTTGGCTTGAGGAAGTAGGAGTGGATGGTTTCAGGTTGGATGCAGCGAAGCATATTTATCCCGATGATCGGGCAAAGGATAACCACAATTTCTGGAATGAATTCAGGGCCGAAATGGAAAAGATCAAACCTGATGTTTATTTAGTGGGAGAAGTGTATGATATGAAAGAGGTGGTCGCTCCTTATTTGACAGGCTTGCCTGCGCTGTTCAATTTTGACTTTCACTATACCTTGCTGAATGCCTACGCGAAGGAGGATGGGATGATGCTGGCTAAAAAGCAACATGAAATACTGGATTTTTATCATGGAATCACTGAAAATTTCATAGATGCCACCATTTCATCCAACCACGATCAGCCGAGATTGTTAAATGAACTGGGAGAGCATAAGGACAAGATGAAGCAGGCAATAGCTATTTTGATGACAATGCCTGGAGCTCCCTATTTATACTATGGTGAAGAGATCGGTATGTTGGGGAAAAAGCCTGATGAAAACATAAGAGAGCCATTCTTATGGGATGAGAAAGGTGAAGATGTGGGGAGAGCTACTTGGATTGTTCCTGAATATTCCACTGATAAAACTGTACAACCTCTTGCTTTGCAAAAAGAGGATCCAGAAAGTTACTATAATCACTACAAAACAGTCATCCATTTGCGAAATACCCACCCAGCATTGGCGACAGGAAGTTTGAACTTGGAAGAGCAACAATACCCTAAGTCTGTGATGGCTTATGAAAGAATCTTACCGGATCAGAATCTGATGATATTCCATAATATTGGGGGCAAAACAGTAGAAGTGAGTCTACCTGAGGATTATAGTAATGTGATCTATAGGCTTAAAGGAGCGTCTACTAAAGGGGATAAGCTTACATTACCAGCTTACTCCAGTATTATATTGGATAAGTAAAAATATTTGATATTTGGCTAATGAAAAGCTGGCAGGAATCTGTCAGCTTTTTGCGTTAATTAAAGGATCGTTTTAGCTGACCAAATTGCTTTTGTAGATTAAAGGAGTAATTTTGTTACTCATGAGTAATATTTTTACTCGGCTTGAATTAACCTTCTTTTTACCATTTATTCCATGCTGGATATACTAATCACATCAAAGACAAGAGTAAAGTTGCTTGTTAAATTTTTCACTCAAGACACCAATAAAGGATACTTGAGGGGGTTGGCAGAAGAGTTCAATGAATCTACCAATTCAGTGAGGGTTGAACTGAACAGGTTGTCTGAGGCTGGTATTTTGGTTTCTGAACATGAAGGTAATACCAAGTCATATTCTGCCAATAGAAGACATCCTTTATTTGCTGAAATGAAAAATTTGGTAGCCAAATATTTGGGGTTGGATCGTTTGGTGGAAGTGGTGATTAAGAAGTTGGGGAATGTCCAAAAAGCGATTGTGATCGGGGATTATGCAAAAGGAGTAGATTCTGGAGAAATTGAGATGATACTGATTGCAAAAGATATTAATCAGGAATACTTGGATTTTTTGATCAAGAAAGCAGAGGAGAAGATTGAAAGAAAAGTAAAAGTAGAAGTTTTTGAGCAAGAACCAGATGGAGTGGAGGGTATGGTGGTTTTTGACATCTAATACTTTTTAAGTTTAAATATAACGTTCCAAATAAAATTTTTAAAATACTTTGAAATAGGGAATATCAATGTAGCGTATTTCAAAGTGTTTAATTTGTAATTTCTGTTATTATTGGTTGATTAATTGATGTGTTTGTTTAGTTTTTATTAAAAAATTATTAATTCAAGTTTTTAATTCATCATGTTTTTTATAATTTGACATAACAACGTTTATAAATGATAGATATTGTTAGTGTATGATAAGGCTGATAATATTTTGATTTTATTCTTCTTGGATATCGATTACCACCAAACTTTGCCCTATCAACCCATGAAAGAAATCGAACTAAGATTACTCGAACAGATTAAAAGAGGAAATGAGATGGCTTTTGTACAAGTCTACGACAAATACTGGAAGCTCTTGTTTAATAGTGGATACAAAAGACTTCAAAAAAGAGAGATAGTGGAAGGTCTGGTTCAAGAGGTCTTTGTGGAAATGTGGCAGAAAAGAAAGTCTTTGGAAATACACACTTCACTAAATTCCTATTTGTATACAGCTATGAAATACAAGGTGATCAACCAAATGAAATCTCAAATGGTGAAAGAAAAGTATGTGGCATTTGTGACTTCCAAGAAGTTGTCATTTGGGAGTGAAGTGGAAGAAAATATTTTTTATAATGAACTGAATGACGCCTATAAAAAGGAAGTTTCGAGTTTGCCAGATCAAGCCCGCAAAGTGTATAAGTTAAAAAAATACCAAGATTTGAGTTATGCTGAAATTGCTCAGGAAATGCAGATATCTGTAAGTACTGTAGAGAAGCACATGATCAAAGCGCTCAAAATCCTGAGAAATAACTTAAGAAACTATTCTATGTCTTTGGGGGTTTTGTGTTTATTGAACAGTGGCGTGTTTTGAGTTTGTACCAGAGAGTGGTGTATATGATTGCTTATTTTTTCGGATGTACTATAATAATTTAAAATAAATGATTTTTTTTTGAATGACAGTGGAGGAAAGGAGTGGGAAGATTGACTTATTAAGTAGAAAAGCAATTGAAATGAACCAAGAGGAGTTTGATTATTTAGTACATAAATTTTTGTCCGGAAATATAAGCCCTGAAGAAAAAGAGAAATTGGAGCGATGGTATAGGGGTTTTGAAAAGGAAGAGAATTTTACGGATCGAATGAGAGGGGATGATCAGAGGGAGTTGCGTAATAGCATATTGGAAAAGATCAGAGAGGAAGCTTTTAATGAAAATAGTAAAGGAATTGATTCCAGTAGTTATTTTCAAAATCATTGGATGAAATTTATTCCTTGGGCTGCTTCTATGATATTGATATTAGGTTTGGCCTATTTGTTTTACTATCCAGCATTAAAGGAAGTAAATTATCAGACGGGCCTAGGCGAGATGTTAATTTTGAAATTACCAGATAGTACAGAGGTGGTTTTAAATGGAAATTCAACCTTGAGTTACCAGCCTACTTGGTTGGGGAAATTTGATAGAAAGGTTACTTTGAATGGAGAAGCTTTTTTTGAAGTATTTCATACTATTGAGAATAAAAGATTTACCATAAATGAAGGGCAGGGCATGGGAATTGAAGTTTATGGAACAGAATTTAACTATAATGCCAGAAATGGAAAAAATGCGGTGACTTTGAAGGCAGGCAGTGTGAAAGTAATGCTTCCAAATGAAGCCAATGACAAAAGTAAATCGCATTTTATAAAGCCAGGAGAAGTGGCCAGGTACAATCAGTACAGCAAGGAGGTAAAGATTGACACGCCATCAAATATTGAAAAATACTATTCCTGGAAAGATGGTAAGTTGATTTTAGATTATTCGACTTTACCTGAAATAATTGAAGAGCTAAAAGGTACTTATGGAATCAGTATAAGTATGGATACCTCAAATTGGAGAGATCATAAAGTCTCAGGAACTTTACCATTGCATAGAGATCCTGAAGCGCTGATCGAAAATTTGGAACAGCTATTTGATGTTGAAATTGAAATAACCGAAGAATAAAAAAGTGCACTTCAGTACAGACCGTTTCAAGGTCTGAGTAGTGAGAATTTTTCTCACGCCGGATTAATTAGGATTTATAGGATAGGACTCAAATACTATTTGTGTCCCATAAGAAACTGCCTGATAGAGTTTCCTGGGAAAGTATTGCCTAAAGATTTCGGTTACATACGGGTATGTGTGATTGGTATGGCTTGATTAGCAATGGATTACTGTTAACAATTGGCCCAAAATACGAGCGTATTTTAACCACTTAACCAAATACCTATGCTAAACACTTTTACCAAGCGCTTAACTGTGCTGCTTGTTGCCTTTATGCTTAGCGAAGAAGGCAAAGCCCAGTTACTTGCAGAATTTGCCCAGGTTCCAGATCGTTTTACGATCACTAGAGAACCATCCCTACCAGATGTCCTAAGGAAGCTGGAAACCATTTACAAAGTTTCTATAGCGTATCCATCGGATCTAGCCGACCAAAAATGGTCAAAGGAATTTACTCCAAATCGTGAACTTACTATCGAAGAGAATCTTACCTCATTACTCAATGGAACCGAATTGAGCTTTAAACAAGGGGTTGGGAGTTTTTATGTGGTGATGAAGAAAGATGCCGAAGAGAAGCACATAAAAAACTCAATTTCAGCTACACTGGGTAGTACGAAGAAAATGATAAGGGAAGAGGTTACTGGAGTAGTTGTGGACGAAGAAGGACTTCCAGTTCCGGGAGCGAGCGTACTTGTAAAAGGAACGATGACAGGAAGTGTGACTGACCTTGATGGTAAGTTTACCCTTGATGTTGAAGGCAATGCCAGTGATAAAATCCTGGTGGTTTCTTTTATTGGTTTTGAAACCAAAGAGGTGACCGTTGGTGCCGAGACTGAATTAACTATCGTTCTATCTTCCAGTACGATGGCCTTAAATGAAATTGTCGTAACGGCCTTCGGTTTGGAAAGGGATAAGAAGGCACTTGGTTATACCGTGCAGAGTGTAAAAGGTGATGAGTTGACAGAGGCCCAAAACCCAAATATAGTTAACAGCCTTTCCGGAAGAGTGGCTGGAGTGCAGATTAATGGTAACTCTATGCCCGGAAGTGGTGCCCATGTAGTCATACGTGGATCTTCATCAGTGGCAGGAGGTAACCAACCCTTGGTGGTAGTGGATGGTGTTCCTCTAGAACAAACATCTTCCAGAACCTATGGCAACGGCCTTTCAGAAATCAACCCAGATAATATTAAAGAGATTAATGTACTTAAAGGTGCCACGGCAGCTGCCTTATATGGATCTAGGGCTGCTAACGGGGTCATTATGGTGACCACCAAAGACGGTAAAGGGACCAAGGGAATTGGCGTGGCCATTAATTCTAATATGACCTTTGACAATCCTTTGGTGAAGCCTGACTTTCAAAACACATACGGAGGAGGAACAGGATACAGAACTTGGTATGTAGATGGGCGGAATGGATTTGATGCTGATGGAATAAGAGGAACCGCTGGGGTGGACGAAAGTTGGGGGCAGCCTATGGATGGTAGCATGGTGCCACTATGGTATTCAGCTCCGGGGTTGACGGCCTTAACTCCTCAGCCAGATAACTGGGGAGATTTTTGGGAAACAGGGAAGACCATTAGTAACAATGTGGCTGTTTCAGGTGGGAATGACCAAGGAAATTTTCGGTTGTCCATCGGTCGTCTAGATCAGAAAAGTATCATGTGGAACAATGATTATTATAGAAATAATTTCAAGCTTAACACAGGGTACAATTTTACGGATAAATTTAATGTAACCATCAGTGCTGAGTATGTCAAATCAGGTTCGGACAATAGAAGATACTCTGGTAGTTCAGACTTTATTTGGTCTCATCGGCATACCGATTTTACCAAACTGATGAATTGGAGGGATTATTATGATATCCAGCGTAAGACATTTCGAGATGGTGATGACTACCCCTATGCCAATTGGCAACATGAGTATTTCTCCAACCCATACTTTTTACAAGAGTATTATACCAATGCCAATACAAAAGACCGGTTGCTAGGAAATATTGCTGTAAATTATCAGTTCACAGATGAATTGAGTTTAATGGTGAGATCAGGTACAGATTTTTGGACCGATACTCGGATCAATGTTACAGGAGTCGAAAGGACCAAGAACTATGTTACCACCAAAGGCTCTTACACGGAAACCGTGCTTAGTAGTCAAGAAACCAATAGTGATTTTATTTTTACCTATGACAAGGAATTCAGTAATGCTTTTTCTTTGAAAGTTCAAGCCGGAGGGATTAACCGTACCAATTATTACAAAAGAAACTATGTCAATGTCAGTGAATTGACCATTGATGGCCTTTATAATCTTGGAAACTATGCAAGTCCTGTAACGCCCGAAAGCACCATTAGGGAACAGGAAGTGAACAGTCTTTTTGGTTCAGCAACATTTGGCCTTAACAATTATTTGTTTTTGGATGTAACAGGAAGAAATGATTGGTCAAGCACCTTGCCTGTGGATAATAACTCGTTCTTTTATCCTTCTGTGGCTTTGAGTGCTGTCATTACAGATATGCTGGACATTCAAAGCAATGTGCTTTCATTTGCAAAGCTAAGGGCCAGCTGGGCACAAGTGGGGAGTGATGCGGATCCTTATATGCTGAATCAGGTGTATAATGCTGAAGGATTGTGGGCAGGAACTACGCCGACATATGCTGAGTCCAGTGAAATTGCCAATATCAATTTGAAGCCTGAGATTACAACTGGAAAAGAACTGGGCTTGGACTTAAGGTTCTTAGAGGGTAGAATAGGGTTGGATTTTACCTACTACTCCCAGTCGACTACCAATCAGATTCTCGCGGTATCCATTTCCAGGTCTTCAGGTTATGCAAGCCAGATTCTCAATGCTGGAGAAATAACCAACAAGGGGGTTGAGCTGATGGTATATGGTACTCCTATTCAATCTGATTTAGGTTTCAATTGGGACATGTCCTTTAACTTTTCCCGAAACAGAAACCTTGTGGTTGAACTTGCGGAAGGTTTGGAAAACTATACACTGGCCAGTCAGAACAGTTTGACTTCCGAAGCAAGGGTAGGACAGCCCTATGGAACTTTATATGGAAGAAGGTATTTGAGGTCTCCTGAAGGCGATATTGTGTATAAGGATGGTTTGCCTCAGCTGGAAGAAGGGACGTTTGCGTTAGGCAATATTCAGCCGGATTGGATGGGTGGGTTCTCCAATAATTTCAGTTATAAAAATTGGTCACTAGGCTCTCTGATTGATATTAGAATGGGCGGTGACCTTTTTGATGTGGGTACAGGATTGGCCAGAAAAACGGGGCAATATGCTGAAACTGCAATTGGCAGGGAAGAGGGCATAATTGGGGAAGGAGTAATGAATGTGGGTACGGAAGAATCTCCAGTATACGTCACCAATGATGTCATTGTTAATGCTGCTACATTTTGGAATGCACAAAACCCAAGAACCTATCACGAGGCTGGAATTTTTGATGGAAGTTATGTCAAATTGAGAGAGTTGACCTTGGGTTATACTTTCCCTAAAAACTTCCTTGGCAACAATTTTATACAATCACTAAAGGTTTCTGCTGTCGGTAGGAACTTAGCGATTTTGTACAAAAACCATCCTCATATGGATCCGCAGGTAGATATGAAAGGAGGGAATGCCCAGGGTTTTTCTTACGGTGAACAACCTTCTACCAGAAGTGTTGGCTTTAACCTAAGCCTTACTTTTTGATCTTAAGTCTGGAGTTTAAAACGAATTATTATGAAAAGTTTAAAAAGAATATATAGCATTCTGATGATTTCCATGGTAGGCTTGGTTTTGGAAGCTTGTACGGGGGATTTTGAAGAGATGAATACGGATCCTAATAACCCGGTGAGTATTTCGCCGGCCTTATTATTGCCCAATGCCATTCAGGTTTCGGTAGATAGATATTGGGGGCATAGTACCAGGTTTGAGCGGTTGAACATTGATGCAGCGATGTGCTGGATGCAGCACTTGGCCAGAAATATATATATCAATGTTGAAGGTGATAGTTATGAAATCCCTTTGACTATTTCATCCGGGACTTGGGATGCGCTGTATAATGATGCCTTGATTAATTTTGAAAGTGTTTTGAAGCTTTCGGCAGAAGATGGTGAGTTTCCTAATAGTAATTATCAGGGAGTAGCGATAACAATGAAAGCCTTTACTTTTTCATATATGACAGATGTGTTTGGCCCGATTCCTTATTCAGAGGCGTTAAAAGGAACAGCGGAAGAAGCTATTAATAGCCCCAAATACGATTCCATGGAGGAAATTTATGCGGGGCTATTGGAAGAACTGGGTACCGCCAATACGCTAATGGATGTAAATGGGCCGGCTATTAATGGAGATATTCTTTTTGATGGAGATATTTTAAAGTGGAAAAAGTTTGCCAATTCCTTAAGGCTGAAATTGGCAAATCACCAAGCTGAGCAAAAGCCAACGGAATCCCAAGCAGTAATGGCGGAAATTCTAGGTAACCCAAGTGTGTACCCTGTATTCATGAATAACGATGACTTCGCTCAACTTCATCATGTAGATGTAATAGGAAGTAGAAACAAGATGTTTGATGTCTTCTCAACTCGATCAGATTGGAACATTAGTGAAACTTTGATTAACAAATTGTTGGAGCTAGATGATGATAGGATTACAGTTTATGCACTTCCCTTGGCTGATGGTTCGTATGCAGGTTTGCCTAATGGCCTCACTGATGCTGCAGCAAGTACTTATACTGCATCAACCATTGGGACAAAATTTCTTGATCCTACCGCCCCCAGTATTCTAATGAGCTATGCAGAATTGCTTTTTATAAAAGCAGAAGCAGCATATGACGGGGATATTGATGGTGATCCGGCAGCTTTGCTGGAAGAGGCTATTGCTGCATCATTTGATCAGCATGGGTTGGATATGCCTGGTGATTATATGTCAAGGGTAGGCATGGTGGACAAAGAGGCGATAATGACTCAAAAATGGTTGGCACTTTTTGGACAAGGGATTGAAGCTTGGACGGAATATAGAAGGACGGGATACCCTGTTTTTCCTCCTGCAAATCCAAATTCAGTTTTTTATAATGAAGGTGTTTTGCCTACCAGAATAGAATATCCTACCTCGGAATATTCTTTGAATAAGTCAGCTTTGGACGAGGGAGTTAGAATACTTGGTGGAGAAGATAATATGAGAGTACCACTTTGGTGGGTAGAAAACTAAAATATCCGATTCTATTTACGTTATTCAAAAAGATGAAAAAGATGAAAAATATACAAAATAAAGTTTGGGGTATGTTGATAGTGGCATTAGCCTTTGTTGCAGTGAGTTGTGAAGATGTTGATGATTTGGCGACTCCAAATGTTGCTTCACCTGTGCTTGTACTTTTAGAAGGGAGTTCCTTTCCAGCTGATGCTTCAGTTGGTGTAACGGCTACATTTATGGAACTTGATAAAAGTGGAATTTTAGATCATACAGTTGGTATCGACAGTATTCCAGTTTCAGATCTTCAAGTTTTGGTTTATATCAACCAAACAGAAGAAGTATCGACTTTAGTGACTGATGGGGAAGGAAAAATAGACCTTAGTGTTTCCTGGGAGGCTTTAGGCCTGTCGGCAGCATCTTCTGGGGATCAGGTAAGATTGGAGTTTTCTGGAACCCATAAGAATGTGAGTTTTCGGAAATACCATATAGTACGTGTTGAGTAGGTACTGTATTCTCAACCATGTTAGTGATTAGTAATGGGTAATTCTATAGGTCGAAACCTAGGTGGCGCAGTCATCTAGGTTTTTTTGTTAGATGTTTTACTTTTTAATTTGTAAATTATGATATTGATAGTTTAATTTTCAACCTATTTTTTATGTTTTTGATATTATTTATTAAAAACTGGCTTAAAAGTGAGTTTTAGATAGAGGTGAGGGTGAGCAAGGTTGACATATATATAGAAGCCCAAAATAATTGATGATTGATTACAGTACTGGTGCTTACTTCCTAAGGAAACAAGTCAGTAAGTCCATTACTGTAGAATTTATTTAGAAGAATACATCAATTTAAAATTATAACCATTTCAACCATGACAGCAAAAATCAACAGAAGAGCTTGGCTCAAGTCCAGTTTATTGGCAGCTGGAGGCATAGGTTTGGCCCCTTCAATAGTATCGGCAAATACAACTCGCGTATCTACTCATGTGTCTCCCTTTAATCCAGAAAGTTTACTTTGGGAGCATGATCCATTGTATAAGGAGAAGGCCCCAGCCTTAAAGGCTCGACTTTTAGCCAATGAAAATCCTTATGGCCCTTCCAAAAAAGTTATTTCCACGATTTCCGATGCCGTTTCTTTAGGGAACAGATATGCTCATGGGGATGCAGCTACCCTAATTGATATGATTGCAGAGAAAGAAGGGGTCACCAAAGATCATATTATGTTGGGGCCAGGTTCGACAGACCTCTTGGAGAAAACCGCCATTGTAAGGTTTTTGGAAGGGGGAAATATAGTTTCAGCTGATCCATCCTACATGTCTTTGATCAATACTTCAAGAAGAATCGGAGCTACTTGGAAGCCGGTTCCTCTTACTCAGGACTTTTCTCACGATCTAGAAGGCATGGCAAAATCAGTAGACGATGAAACAAAACTGGTTTATGTCTGTAACCCAAACAATCCAACTGGTTCTGTTACTGATCCAGCAAAACTCAAATCATTCTGTAAGAAAGTATCTGCCAAGACACCGATTTTTGTGGATGAAGCTTACTTGGAGTTTATGGATAAGCCTGAGGAGAACACGATGGTAGGCCTAGTGGCTGAAGGACATGATGTCATTGTGGCAAGAACTTTTAGTAAAATCCACGGAATGGCCGGTTTGAGAATAGGCTACATCGTAGCGCTTCCTGAAAGAATAGAAAGTATTACCAATATGGTAAGAAGCACCATGGGCTTGTCCGTTACCTCCCTCAAGGGAGCTATAGTGAGCATGAATGAGGAAAAGTTTATTGCTGAATGTAGAAGCATGAACAAGGAATGTAGGGATTATGTCTACTCAGAATTGACAGGAATGGGATATGATGTGATTCCATCATCCACAAGCTTTATGATTTTTCCTATAGCAATGGAAGGTGATAAATTTCTCAAATCCATGTTTGCCGAAGGGGTTGGTGTAAGAGCATATGAATTCTTAGACAAACCTTGGTGTCGTGTAAGTATGGGGACCATGCCAGAAATGGAGATATTCCTTGAGGCATTTAAGAAAGTAACAGTCTAAAAATATTTGGCCTATTATGAGTATAGCTATACAAAAAACCCTTTCTCTTTTGCTACTTATTGGCATAGGTTTTTTGCTAAAAAGTAAATTGAATAAAGAGGAACACAAAAAAGGATTAAAGATTATCATCCTTAACATTGCTTTGCCTGCAATTATTTTTGTGGCGCTTCTCAAAATTGAAATACAGCCTGATCTATTGTTTCTTCCTGTTTTGGCATTGCTGTTTAACTTGTTGATGTTGGTAGTAAGTAAATATGTGCTGCCCATATATGGGATAGAGAATGATACATCTACTATGCGCACACTGATGATGCTTTTGCCTTCTTTGGCTCCTGGGCTCTCATGTTTCCCCTTTTTGGTAGAGTACTTGGGGGATGAGGCCTTGGCATGGGGGGCTTTAGCGGACATTGGCAATAAAGTGTTTGTGTTGATTTTGACGTATTTACTGGCAATGAGCTGGTACTATAAAGCCAATCATTCTGTTTCCCATTCCGGAAATCAGAAGGTTAAAGGGCTTTTGCTCTCCATGCTCAATGAACCGATAAACATGGTGATGATAGTGGCGATTATCTTGCTGAGCTTTGGAGTTACGCTTGAAAGTATGCCTTTGTTTTTGAGTGAAGCCATTGTTCAGATGAAGAACTTGATGACGCCACTCATTCTTATATTCATCGGTGTTGCGGCCGTCTTAAAATGGGATCAATTGAAAATGATCGTGTCTTTATTGGCTTTTAGGTCAGGGATTACTTTTATTTTGAGTGGTTTGATGGTGATGTTTGTGCCCATGCCCAGCGAGGCAGCTATACTGTTGGCGGTAGTTTTTCCTCAAAGCGCTTGCAGTTTCTGGCCATTTGCACATATGTCTGCTGTTTCAGGTATGGAAAAATTGGATGATAATAGTCCTCATAAAGAGACGTTTGACTTAGGTTTGGGTCTTAACATTCTAGCTGTTTCACTTCCGTTCAGTACTTTGGTGATATTGGGTGTGTTTAGCTCAGGAAGCTACTTTATTAATCCTTACCATATCTTTTTAGGAGGGATAGTATTAATGGCGCTCGCTGCGATTCCAGTTATTTTTCAATTATTTAGAAAGTCAAGCATAGCATATAAATTATCTGAGGAAGAAGCAGAATAGAAACCGTTTATCAGATATATAGTTGAATGTTTATTATAGTGGTAGAGAAAGCCCCATGTGTATGGGGCTTTTCTTTTTGGAGGTGATCGAAGGTTATGGTTTTAATTTGTCCTTTAGAAATTTGATCTTCTCTTTTTGGCTTTTCAGTTTTCCAAGGGTGCTTTGGTAGGTTTTGACTCTTGATAGCTTGGGAAAGCTCAATCTGCCCTTTGAAATAGAATAGGAAAGGGTTAATGTTGGGTAGTTTAACAGTAAGATAATAGTTTGAATTCCATCGGTTTGAGCAGGAGAAAAACCCAGTTTTTGGGCAGTTTTGGCATGAAGAATATAGCTAGTTCCTTCTAGGACCGTGTCGTCAGCAAAATCACTTTCGTGCTTTTCAATAAAGGCCAGAATACCTTCAAGGTAGTTGTGAATTATAAAATGGGTTCTTCTACGTCCACTCTGCGAAAAATCAAGTACAAAATAATAGTCAAATAAAGTTCCTCCATGAAATATGACTTTGTTATTAGATAGTTTTTCCGAAATAAAGAGAGGAGAATAATAATGTAGTTTTCCACTCTTTTTACCAGTTGGAGTATCAACAAAAGGAGCCGAGATAATTAGCCAAAAAGCAGCAATCAAACTTAACCAATAGAATTTAGTAAGAACTGCTAGGCTTATTATCAGACCAAAAACTGAAAAAATGATCATTCCGGCTAAGATGATAAATCTCTTTTGCTCCTTGATAGGTTTTTGATAAAATGGATGGTTCACGTCTTAGGTTTAAATAGTTCTACTAAATTTATATCACCCTTTTAAGTCACTAATAAAGGAATAATTATTGGGTATTTAATGCATGTTGAAACCAACCAAATCTTCATTGAGTTTCGGAGATTGCTTTTGTATTTTTTAGTTTTGCCAATATTCTCCATGGGCTCAATAGGCTTAATAGAATAAAACTATGGTTATTTGATTGAATTGAAGTCAGTATTAGGCTTGGTTTAAATCAAAAAATCCTATTTTTGGGCTTTCTAAATCAAAGAGGAATTAATAGGTGCTTTTTGAATGTTTAGATAAGCACAAAACAAACGACCTAAAAAATGGAAATAGGTATTGCTGCTGATCATGCAGGCTTTGAACAAAAACAAGAGATATTGGAATGGTTAAAAGACAATGGCTATTCAGTAAAGGATTTTGGGGCATTTAACTTTGATGCTGCAGATGATTACCCTGATATTATCAAGCCATTGGCGGTAGCCATTTCGAAGGGAGAAATTCAAAGAGGTATCGCCATTTGTGGAAGTGGAGTGGGAGTATCAGTAGCCGCCAATAAGGTTCCCGGAGTAAGGGCAGCGCTGGTTACAGAACCGTATTCTGCTCACCAAGGTGTGGAACACGATGATATGAATTTACTTTGTTTGGGAGGAAGGGTCATTGGTTTAGCTCTCATGCGTGAATTGGTAGCCACTTTTTTAGCTGCAAGCTACCAGCCTTTGGAGAGATTTCAGAGAAGATTAGGAAAAGTAATTGCCTTGGAAAAAGAATTCAATAAATAAGGGCAGACAAAAGACCAAAAATTGAAATTTGATATAATGGAACAATATGACTTTGGCATTGTTGGCCTAGGGGTGATGGGAAGAAATTTACTGCTGAACATGGCTGACCATGGATTTGCAGTTGCTGGATTGGATTTGGATGAAGAAAAAGCCAATAGTTTAGAAAAAGAAGCAGCGGAAGGGCATAAGATAAAAGGCTTTACTTCAGCGGAAGCTTTTGTGAAATCATTAAGGAATCCAAAGGCCATTATGCTTTTGGTTCCTGCAGGAAGGCCAGTGGATGCGGCAATAGCATCATTGTTGCCTTTTTTGGATAGTGGAGATATTGTAGTTGATGGAGGTAATTCTTATTTCCCAGATACTGACAGAAGGTTCAGTGAGTTGGCCGAACAGCATATTCACTTTTTCGGAATGGGAATTTCTGGAGGAGAAAAAGGAGCAAGGTTTGGTCCTAGTATGATGCCCGGAGGTGATGCACAAGCTTATGAAAGGTTAAGGCCCGTTTTTGAGGCGATCGCTGCAAAAGTAGATGGAGAACCATGTGTGACTTATTTGGGAAAAGGTTCAGCCGGAAACTATGTGAAGATGGTTCATAATGGAATCGAATACGGCATTATGCAGCTAATTGCGGAGACATATGACCTAATGAAGCGAGGATTAGGATATGGTGATGGCCAGATCCAGGAGACTTTTGAAGCATGGAATAACAGTGAACTTCATTCATTTTTGATAGAAATCACAGCGAAGCTTTTAGCGAAAAAAGATGAGGAAACGGGAAAACAGCTGGTGACATTGATCTCGGATCGCGCCCGTTCAAAAGGAACTGGTAAATGGACTTCCCAGAATGCCATGGACTTACAGGCACCTGTTCCTGTGATTGATGTGGCCGTATTGATGCGTGATATTTCCAAGTACAAGGAGGAAAGAATTGAAGCATCTAAAAGCCTTATTTGGAAAGGTGAAAAAGATACTGTAGAAACAAGTTCTGATGTTTTGAAAAATGCTTTCTACTTTGCAATGATCAATACCTATGCCCAAGGAATGGCACAATTGACTGTGGCCTCAAAGGAGTATGGATATGGTTTGAATCTGGAGGAAGTAGCCAAGATATGGAGAGGTGGATGTATCATCAGGGCTTTATGTTTGGAAGATTTTCGTCAAGCTTACCTCAAGAATCCTGAATTGCCTAACTTGCTGCTGGATGAGAAAATCGGGGAGAGTTTAGTCAATACACAATCTGATATCAGGGAGGTGGTAAAGATAGCTGTAGATAAAGGAATACCAGCTCCTGCTTATATGGCTGCTTTGGGATATTTTGATGCTTATAGAAGTGAGACATTGTCCACCAATGTCATCCAAGCCCAAAGGGATTTCTTTGGTGCACACCAGTTTGAAAGAATAGATAAAGAAGGAGTTTTTCACGCCCAATGGGAATAGAAGGCGGGGAAGATTTTAAACAATAAAAGAATGAAAACAACCAAAAAGGCGGATCCGACCATCATTGTCATTTTCGGAGGAACAGGAGACTTGGCCAAACGCAAATTAGTGCCAGCATTTTATAACCTGTTTCTGGATGGATGGATGCCTAGCAAATTTGCAATCATAGGTTTGGGAAGAACTGAACTGGATAATGATTCCTATAAGAAAAGACTTTTCGATGGTCTAACTGAGTTCTCCAGAAACGGAAAACCTGTACAGGAGAAGTGGGAGAAATTCAACCCATCCATCAGTTATTTTCAGTCCAATATCAATGATGCCAAATCTTATAAAGAGTTGGCCGAAAAGATGGATAAGATAGATGAGGAGTGGGGAGTTAGGGCAAACAGGCTTTTTTACCTATCAGTTGCACCTCGATTTATAGAAACGGTAACTATGAACTTGAGCGAGTCAGGTTTGGCCAGTGATGATGTGTTGGACAGGATTATTATTGAAAAACCTTTTGGTACCAACAAGGCTACCGCCATCGAGCTCAATGACATGTTGAGAAGGACATTTAAAGAAGAACAGATATACAGAATTGACCATTATTTGGGTAAGGAAACTGTTCAGAATATCTTGGCTTTCCGTTTTGCCAATGCCCTTTTCGAACCTCTTTGGAATCGTAATTACATTGATTATGTGCAGATTACTGTGGCTGAGCAGGTAGGGGTAGAGGATCGTGGAGGTTATTATGAGGGATCAGGTGCATTAAGGGATATGATCCAAAATCACTTGCTGCAGATTCTTTGCATGGTGGCCATGGAAGCGCCCATTTCATTCGATGCAGAAGAGATTAGAAATAGAAAAGCAGATGTCCTTAGAGCTGTGAGGAGGATCAAGCACGAAGATGTCCATAAATTTGCTGTACGGGGTCAGTACGGTCCTGGCTGGGTTGAAGGAAAGAAGGTTCCTGGGTACAGGGAAGAAAATGGGGTAGAGAAGGAATCAGGTACGGAAACTTATGCAGCCATTAAGCTATATCTTGATAATTGGAGATGGCAAGGTGTGCCATTTTATTTACGCACTGGAAAGCGCATGCCTGTTAAGACTTCTTCTATTACGATTCAGTTTAGACCTGTACCACACTCCACTTTCTCAAGAGAGCAGGCAGATAGCGTAATGCCCAATAGGTTAACGATCAATATCCAACCACAAATGGATATTAGGCTGAGATTTACAGTGAAGCGTCATGGCTTGGAGATGAACTTGAACCAGGCGGACATGATATATGATTATGATGCGTGTAGCACGCAGACGCCCGAGGCATATGAGACCTTATTGTTGGACGCAATGCGTGGCGACCCAACCTTGTTTATGAGGTCTGATCAGGTGGAAGAGGCCTGGGATGTAATTAGTTCAATTCTGGAAGTTTGGGAAAAAAGACCTTCATTGGACTTTCCTAACTATGCAGCAGGCGCATGGGGGCCGGAAAATGCTGAAGCACTGATAGCTAAAGACGGCCATGTATGGGCCTTGAACCTTCAAAAAGATTAAAAGAAAGATGATTAATATTCATAAAGACCCTGCCGAACTGGGGAAAGTAGCTGCTGATCTTTTTGTAGAATTAGCAAAGGCTGCTATTCAAGAAAAAGGCAAATTTACGGTGGCCTTAACAGGAGGGAGTTCCCCTGTAAAACTGTATGGGTTGTTGGCTGAACCAAAGTATAAAGATCAGGTTGACTGGAGCAAGGTATATGTTTTTTGGGGAGATGAGCGATGGGTGCCGTTGGAGGATGAACAAAGTAATGCGGGAATGGCCTATCAGACATTACTGAACCATGTGCCAGTGCCTGAAGAAAATATTTACCCTATGTGGGCTGCAGGCATCACTCCTGAGGCACGGGCAGCTGAATATACTCAATATATTAAAAAAGAATTGGGTGAGGAAGGAATATTTGATCTGATCCTTCTAGGAATGGGTGATGATGGTCACACAGCTTCCTTGTTTCCAGGTACAGACGTTCTGGAAGAAAAAGAAGATTGGGTCAAAGGATATTTCTTGGAGTCAAAGGATATATATAGGATTACCTTGACAGCTCCCTTGATCAACAAAGCCAAGAAAATAGTTTTCTTTGTTTTTGGAGAAAATAAAGCGAATGCACTTTATGAAGTGTTAGAAGGGGAAAGCAATGCTGATTTATACCCTTCCCAGTTGATTCACCCAAAAGAAGGCGAATTGTTGTGGTTGGCTGATGAAGCTGCGGCAAGTAAGCTTAAGGTAAAATAACTTGTTACAATGTTATTTAATTATAAAATTTGAGAGAAGGGGGCGGAAGCCTCCTTTTTTATTGTTAATTTTTATAAGTGGAATTTATAGTCATTTAAATTTTTACCCCATAGTGTTGTAACCAAAATTTTAAGAATATGATTGTTCGGAATATCAAAGAAGAAAAAGGAGGATTTTTTATGGCTGATGAAGATGGCGAAGAGGCGGGCAGAATGACTTATACTTTTGCAGGAAAGGAAAAGCTTATCATTGACCATACAGAGGTGAATCCTGATTTTAAAGGGATGGGAGTTGGAAAGCTGATGTTAATGAATTTGGTAGACTACGCAAGGGAAGATAAAATAAAGGTAATCCCTTTATGCCCTTTTGCAAAATCAGTGTTCAGCAAGGAAGATATTATTAAGGATGTGCTTTATGTATAGTAAGTAGAGTCAGATTTGATAGTTTGACGTGAATTTAAGAAATCCCGTTTATAGGTTATTTGGCCCATTCGAGAGAAATGGCATTTGATTTTTGAAAAGAATGCTTACTTTTAATTTTACTATTAAAAAGGGCCTTGAGACAGAAGGGTACTTTTTTCATAGACCTATAAATAACTATAAAAACCACTATGAAGAAGAAAAACCAAAAAACACAAGGGGGATCGGTTAAGAAAGAGAGAAGGGATTTTTTGAAAAAAAGTGTACTAGGGTTTGGAGCAGTGACAATTGTTCCTAGTCATGTGCTATTTGCAAAACCTGAAATCCGAAGTAAAACAGGAGAATTGATCCGTAAAGCATCTGTGGCTCCTAGTGATCGGGTAAATTTAGCGTGTATCGGAATTGGTAACCGAGGAGGGCAAGTAATTGACGCTATTGATAATACAGGACTTGCCAATATTGTCGCCTTGTGTGATGTAGATATGGGAGCACCTCATACGGTAAAAACAATTGATAAATTTCCAAAGGCAAAACATTTTCAGGACTTCAGAGAGCTTTTCGATAAGGTAGGAAATGAATTTGATGCTGTAACTGTAGGTACGCCTGATTTTTCACATTTTCCTATTACCATGGAAGCCATGGCAGCTGGAAAAGGAGTGTATGTGGAAAAACCGTTGGCAAGGACCTTCAATGAAATTGAGCTATTGATGAAGGCTGCAGATAAGTACAAAGTAGTGACCCAAATGGGAAATCAAGGACATTCTGAAGCCAATTATTTCCAATTCAAAGCTTGGATAGATGCTGGAATCATCAAGGATGTAAAAAAGATTACATGCCATATGAACGGTCGAAGAAGGTGGCACGGTTGGGATACTTCTATTACAAGCTTTCCGCCTGCTGAGGCTATTCCAGAAACATTGGATTGGGATACTTGGTTAACAACTGCTCAAGAACATAATTATAACAAGGACTTTATCAATGGGCAGTGGAGGTGTTGGTATGACTTTGGTATGGGCGCTTTGGGAGACTGGGGAGCGCATATAATGGATAGCTTCCACCAATTCTTAGACTTAGGATTACCATATGAGGTTGACCCTGTAAAAATCGAAGGCCACAATCCTTTATTTTATCCCCAAGCCACCACTTTGGCATTTAAGTTTCCTAAAAGAGGAAAAATGCCGAAACTTACTGTAACATGGTATGATGGTCTCGATAATGTTCCTGAGGTGCCTGCAGGTTATGGTACTTCAGAGTTGGATGCGGATATTCCTGCAGCTAGTAATGGTAAGATTCAACCATCTAAGCTTAACCCTGGAAAGATTATTTATGGAAAGGATTTGACGTTTAAGGGTGGGTCTCATGGTAGTACACTTTCCATCATCCCGTCTGAAAAAGCCAAGGAAATGGAAGGCAAGCTTCCTGAGGTACCGGAAAGTACTTCAAACCATTTTGCCAATTTCCTTTTAGCATGCAAGGGAGAAGAGAAAACCAGGTCTCCTTTTGAGATTGCAGGACCATTGAGTCAGGTATTTACTTTGGGTACTTTAGCACAAAGGTTAAATACCAAACTGAAATTTGACAGGGACAAAAAAGTGATCACCAATAATTCGCTGGCCAATGACTTGCTCGTTGGTGAGCCACCTAGAAAAGGTTGGGAAGAATATTATAAAGTTTAATAACTAGTTTGAAAGGCCTGAAAAATCAGGCCTTTTTTATTTGGAAGGATTTGCAGCCTCCTTTAAGTTTTTTCCGGTTTTTGTCTTTACAAATTTGTAAAGATGGCTTTCATCCACAAACCCGAATTCAGCAGCGATCTGTTTGTTGCTTAGCTGTTGTTTTTCAAGTAATCGTAAAATAAGTTTAAGTCTAAATTCTCCAATATATTCTCTGAGTGAACTTCCGACTTGTTTTTTAAACCAAATGCCTAGGTAGTTGGGAGAAAGATGAAAACAAGTTGACAAATGTTGGATGGTAAGTTTATCGGGATCCCGAATATTTTGATCTATATATTCTAAAATTTCTTCTGTGATAGGTTTAGATGTGGAGCTATAAAAATCCTCTTTAAGGTTTCTCTTAATGATCAATGCGAGTGCAATAAACAATTGATAAATCACCTGGCCACTGTTGGGCTTCAAAGATTCTACAATTATTAACTCCATTAATCTCGAAGTTTGTTTTTTGTCTGTGTCAAGTTTGATCAGGCTTCCTCTTTTTCTTGCAGGGTGTTTGATTAAGGTTTCAGAAAGCGATTTCCAAGTTGCAGGAATAGTCAGTGGACTTGGGTCGTTAATGTACCTTTTAGTGAATTTGAAATAAATAAATCTAGTCTTTTCATCAATCATAAACTCATGTTTATCTGAAGGTCCCAAAAGAAATAAATCTCCTTGGCTATATGCTATTTTTTGCCCATTCAGAATATGTAAACCAATTCCATGGGCGATAAAAATGATTTCATAGTGATTGTGGTTATGAAGCGGATGATTCCAAGAACTGAGCTCAAAATCATCAATAATCAAGTCATCAAATTGCTTGTACCTTTTCATAATAGAAATTTACCTAATTAACATTGAAATATACACATATGATCAAATAGTGTATTCGTTGAATAGGTATGGTTAAAGAAATAATACACAGACGAGAAATGGCCTTTACCTTGGCAAGGTTGCCGATTGGCTTTAGTTTTTTGGGACATGGAATAGTCAGGTTGCCCAAGCTTACCGCTTTTGCTGAAGGTATGGCCCAAGCTTTTGACATGACTTGGCTTCCTGATTTCTTGGTAAGGGCTTTTGCGAGTGTCTTACCCTTTGTGGAACTCCTACTAGGTTTGACCATTTTGCTCGGTCTATGGGTAAGATTTACCAGCGCTTTTGGGGTATTGCTTGTCTGTCTGTTGATTTTCGGGTCAAGTTTACTGGAGAACTGGGATGGCGTAAGTATCCAACTTTTCTATGGACTATATCTTACAGGTTTATACCTGTTTCATGATTATAATTCAAATATATTTTCAATTAATAAACACTAAGAAATGGATTTACAGCTTAAAGGAAAAAGAGCATTAGTCACTGGATCTACTGCCGGTATTGGTTTTGAAATTGCACTTTTATTGGCAGAAGAAGGCGCACAAGTCATTTTAAACGGTAGGAAAGAAGTGGATGTAAATAAAAAAGTAGAGGAAATTCAGCTAAAAACTGGAAATAAAAATGTGTCTGGAATTGTGGCCGATTTTTCAAAGGTAGCAGAGGTAAATGCTTTGTTAGAGAAAGCTTCAGATGTAGATATCTTGATTAATAATGTAGGGATTTTTAATCAGGTTGACTTTGGAGAGATTTCAGACGAAGAATGGCAAGAAATGTTTGACATCAATGTGATGAGTGGAGTAAGGTTATCTAGGTATTATTTTCCTAAAATGCTTGAGCAAAATTGGGGTAGGATTATTTTTATCTCCAGTGAATCTGCTATCAATATTCCGACAGAAATGGTGCATTATGGGATGAGCAAGACCGCGCAATTGGCCATCTCAAGGGGGCTAGCGAGATTGAGCAAAGGGACTGGTGTTACAGTGAATTCAGTATTACCTGGCCCGACGTGGAGCAGGGCCAACAAAGCTGATATTTCAGCTACAGCAAATGAAAAGGGAATTTCGGAAAATGAGGTATTGAAGGAGTTTTTTGAAAAACGACGCCCTACTTCGTTGATCCAGCGCTTTGCAGAGTCCCGAGAGGTAGCGAATATGGTTGCATATGTTGCTAGTCCACTTTCTTCAGCCACTAATGGAGCCGCGCTTAGAGTAGATGGAGGTGTTGTAAATTCAATTATCTGATTTCACGATTATGGAAAATATTTGTTAGGGAATTGCTTTTACGGCTTTGGGAGACACAAGGTTACTTGTGTCTTTTATTAGTGATGGGTTGTTTGTCCTAAGAGGAAAGTTGTTTTTAGGCCATTTAGTTGTCAAGCCTCAAATGGTGTTCTACTATTTGAAAGCATTGAAAGGGAGCATAAACAGCGCAGTGATCATCGATAAGGTGAGTGTCACTCCGAACCCTAGAATTCTAAATGGTAATACCAACAACCATATTAGGGGATATAGCAAAAGTAAAAGCAAGGCAAGTGGCCAACAAAGTACAAAAAGAATGGTCCAAAGAACGAGGCTTATGAATAGTTTCATTGATGAAAATTAATGGTAAAATAGATTTCCATCTTCTTGTACCAAAAATATGCCAATGGCCTTGGAAGCGTTTTAAACAAGATTTTCTATTGTTACATTGATAAAAACGAACAACAACTGGTCGATAGTGAACATTGATTTTGAATGTGATCAGGGATAATTTCTATTTGCTTGATTGCTTTTTTAGTTAAGGTCTGTGGAACCAAGCTTGTCTGAATCAGATGCAGGTGAGCTTGGTTTTTGTTTTTTGAGTCAAATTATTATTTGGTGTAATATTGGATGTATAGATATTAAATATACTTTTTATAAAATATACTATAACTATATATTTAATTATAAAATATTTTATTAATGTATTTATGGCGATAAAAAAAGTTTTACCTTTGTAAGGTAAGTTTGTTGAATGTTAGGGTGTTGAGATTGGCAAATCTGTCTTACATTTTTGTTTAAGCAAAGAGGTTTGATTTAGTAGTTGAAGTCCTGTTTTGTTTGATAAATTGTTGGGCACTCACCCTTTAAGACTTACTTATGGGTTTATTGTTAATTGATTAAAGCTATGGGACTTTGTTTCATAGCTTTTGCTTTTTAACCTAAATTCAAAATTTTGATCAGGTTATACATTTCTATTTTTCAATCTGATTATCCGCAATGATGCCAGTAACCTTAAATCCTTTGCTTAAAGTGGTCAGAAGTTTGAAGCCTGAAGACCGAAGCAGTTGATATTTTAATTAAAACAAACATTTCGACTCGCTTTTAACCTTTACTGGTGCAATTGCGGATATACATTTTTTCAAATATAATAATAGAAGTTTCCTACTTCGATTGATATTAAATGATTTGAGCAGAATATATTTCCCCACCATAGATTGACTTTGTTTTGTTCAATAATCTAATTTTTGAAAAACCTGCTGCAAATATGACATCACTGAGTCGGAGATAGTTTAGAGGGTATGGAATCCAAGGATTGGGTTTATCTGTGTTGTATTCGATAATTATAATACTTGAAGTGGATTCAAGCCTTTTTTTAATAGACTTTAAAAAGGTGCCAGGATCCTTTACATAATGCAGGCTATTAGCCATAATAATTCCGTCGAGTTGGACTGCAGGTAGGTCATGATGTATAAAGTCCAACTGTAAAAATTGAATTTCAAATTTAGTATTGATCCATTCTTCTACTTCTTGGTAAGTTTTGTCAATTGCATAGATGGTGCTATTTGGAGGCAGTATATTTCCTAGCGCCCTACTGAAAACTCCTGAACCACAGCCCAGATCCATCCATTTTTGCCCATTATGATCCTGAATATTTGCTGACTCTATTAGCGTAATGGCTTCTTTTAAAGTCATGTTCCCGAGTAGTTAGTGAAAAATGAATTCTCAATTTACTATTTCTAACTGACTTATTTTCAGTTTGGTAAGTGTCAATAATGTTAATTAGTAAAGAATGGTGTGATTAACAAAATATTATTCCGGAAATCTGCGAGGTAGCCAATGTGCGTATATCTCGATATGAAAAAGCAAAATAACCCAAACTCAGGAACACTCTCACAAGATAGGAGGGAGTTTTTAGCCAAAGCAGGATCACTATCGGTAATGTCCATGTTTGGAGTATCATTTTTTACAGCTTGCGGCAGCTCTGAAGATATGGAGCCCTCCATTCCTTCCAACCCTAGCAATGGCAACAACGATGGTATTTCAGTTAATGGAAATTTGGTAAGCGTGGATCTAAATAAGCAAGTTGGGCTTAAAACCTCTGGTGGCTGGTTGCTGATAGCTTCCGCAAAAGTATTGGTGGTCAATACAGGTAATAATGATTTTAACGCCTTGACATCTATTTGTACCCATCAAAATTGCGATACCAATTGGTCTTTTCAAAGTAACCAATTTATCTGTGGTTGCCATGGTTCAAGGTTTAATGTGTCAGGATCTGTAGAAAATGGCCCTGCATCGACCCCATTGAAATCTTATACTACTTCGGTACAAGATGATATTTTGACCATAACCAAAAGATAATGAGGAAGCTCTTCATCATATTTTATATCATTTACTTGGGGAATACCCAACATGCTTTTAGTCAAGCTTATCAAACGACGTCTGGTCATGTGGAATTTCTTTCAAATGCTGCTCTGAACGAATTTAAAGGGAAATCTGATCAGTTGAATGGACTGATTGATTTAGATAAAAATCTGGTGGATTTTTACATTGATCTCAATACTTTACAAACAGGGATAGGCCTAAGAGATAGGCATATGAGAGAAAATTACCTTGAAACAACTGAGTTTCCATATGCAGAATTTACCGGTAAGGTAGTGGATATGGATGAAGCGCTGAAGGAACAATTCAAAAATGGCAAAGAAGTCATGGTGGATGGAGAGTTTAAGATTCATGGGGTAAGCCAAGACATGAAAATCAAAGGCACCTTGAAACAGTCAACTGATGGAGAAGTACTGGAATTGTCAGCCCAGTTTAAAGTCTTATTAGGTGATCATGGTATTGCTATTCCCAAAATCATGTTTTATGAGCTTTCTGAAGAACAAACGATTACTGTAAAAGCTAACCTTAAATCACCATAACTATGAAGAATATCGTTTTTTTATTGGTTTTGTTTTTTCTCTCAAACTGTGTTTTAGCGCAGTTGGAGCGAAAGCCTGCAGAAGAAAACAGGAAAGTTGATTTGATTTTTCATGCTCCTAGACATATTAATTTACTTACGGTGGAACCTTTGGAAAAGAAGAGCCTTCATTTTGCCATCATGCATACTTTTGGAACTTTGGATGGAGGGATTCAAAATCTTTTTGGCTTGGATAATGGGGCGAACATCCAATTTAGTTTTGAGTATGGGGTTTCTGATAGGTTCTCATTGGGTATGTCCAGGTCAAGTTTGGACAAGGTTTATGACCTGTATGGTAGATACCATTTATTTCAGCAGACTTATAACAATTCAATACCTTTTTCTGTCAGCTTAATGGGAGGAGCCGGGATAAACTCAGTAGATTATTCCTATGTGACTGAACCAGAAGTTAGCTTTTCAGATCGGTTAAGTTATGCTGCTCAGGTAATGTTAGCGAGAAAGTTTAACGATAAAATCAGTGTACAGTTAAGTCCAATGTTAGCTTATTTTTCCAACCCACTTTCTGTATTCAGAATAGAAGAGAATGAGAATTTGTATCTGGCGTTGGGGATGAGTGCAAAGTATAAAATTACGGGAAAATCCTCCTTGACATTTCAATATATCCCGAACCTCAATAATGATTTGAAAAACAACCTAGGACTAGGGATTGATGTGGAAGCAGGAGGGCATGTGTTTCAGATGTATTTTGTGACCAGTCAGGCTTTAAATGAGCAATATTTATTGGCCGGTGTCAATGGAACTCCAGGAGAACAGTTCCGAGTAGGGTTCAATGTTAATCGAATATTCGCTGTTGGAAAAAGGTGACAAAGGAGAAACTCTCTTGAAGTGGGTGATTTTTATCCATTTGTCTTCGAAAATATTCACAGGGACATAGTGGTTGTTTTCCGTAATACGGTTGACCTCATTTACAAAACCCACTTCTTCTGGGTAAGCATGTTTGTAGTATTTGTAAATAAACACTTGAAATTCTTCTGGTTGCTGATCAAGACGGACTTTTTCTTTTAAGCCGTCCAAAGCAAGTGCATGAGGGGCTTTGTTATAGTTTCCTGTAATTACTCCTCTGCTCTTCAACAGAAAGTCGTGTGTAACTAAAGGGAAAGAAGAGCGGCTTTTTTCCATTGCTTTTGTAAATTCCTCTTTCAAATGTGGGTAGTTTTTCAAATGCTTTTGATATCCAACAGAAATAAAAGTGGGCAAAATCAGTAGAATGACTAATGATACTGTTTTGATTGGTTTGGGACATAACAGCAATGCACCTGCAAAAAGAATATAGTATGTTCCCAATTTCCAATCTAGCGCTCCAAGGGCTATGAAACCACCAAATGCTATCCAAAGTGAGCAGAAGCGGTTCCAAAAAAAATTGTCCATCCATCTTTTACTTTCCAAAGCAATGTTTACTGAAAATGGGACTAATAGAATAATGAGGTGTCTGGGATTCAGGTAAATAGGGTTGTAATAGGAAAAACTAGTACTCATAAACCAAAAGCCCAAGATCAGGCAAATTGAGCTAAAGGCAAAGATCAACGATAAATCTCTTTTGTTTTTAAAAGCCCTAAAAATCCCAGGAACTGCTAAAATAAACCAAAGCCAATAGGCTCTTTCGACAAATGTAAAAACAGGGGAGTAGGTGATGCGCTGAAGCATAACTTTCCAGTCTTTGTCAAAATAAGTATATGGAGAGATATAATGACCGTCTTGAATACTTTTAAAGCGAAACAATGGATCTTCAAATTTTAAAGAAAAATAAGTAAGGTATCCAATAGCTAAGATTACCAAAGAACTAAAAAAATAAACATAAAACAGCCTTTGTGCTTTATTTCGGAAATCCAACCACCATAGCATTAAAGGAAGTGGAGCCAGAAATACGATGGTTTCTTTTGTGCAGAAACCAACAAAGAAAGCTGCGGACATAAGGAGAGCGGACCATAAGGGTTTTTGATGACGATAGAATGCAGCAAACAGAATTAAGGCCGTCCAAAATACTAACGCAGCATCCGGATAAACTTTGGTCAAAAAGTGGAGTAAATAGACATTGCTGGCAAAAAAAAGCACAAAGAACCCTCTGGAGGTTGGGTTGGGAAGGGTTTTCCAAATCATTAGCATTGCCCCTAAATAGTAAATCAAAGATGAAAGTGATGCCAGATGATCGTTGTAGCCAAAGAGAAAGGTGATCAAGCCAGAAAATATATAAGCTCCCCACCGACTAGTAAAATGGTCATTGGTCAGCACCTCTTCCCCCATCCAAAACCTTTGGCCAAGTTCAAGGTAAGAGACGTCATCACTGAAAGTAATCCCATCATAGCCAAATATCCAATAGACTACCAGAAAGAAACCCCCAGCTCCTAATGTTAAATATTGCTGGTTTTGATTGAGTTGATTAGGCATATAGACTTCAAATAGGCTGGCAAAACAATACTTTGCCAGTGCACGTAATAATTAAAAATTGACAATTCGTGTCACTAAACTGCACTTTTATTTACTAAAACTTAAATTGCATTCTGAAATTTAATGGGTCATGGCTAAAACTAAAAGTGTAGAGCAACAAAAAATACTGAGGGTCTTTAAATTAATTAATTTGCTCCGTTCTAATGTTGGTAAACCAGTAGGACGGTTAGCGGAGTCTTTAGGGACTGATAGACGTACGATATACAGGTATTTTAATCTTTTGAAAGAACTGGGGTTTCAGGTAAAAAAACAATATGGGAAGTTTAAAATTGAAGACCGAATAGATCATCATAAGGATTCATTTTATGGAACTTTCACCGAAGATGAAACTTCCTACATCATTGATTTGATGAATAAAGGAGTGAAGAAAAACCTGTTGAAGGATTCTATACTTCAGAAGGTTCATATAAGATCGGATTTTCAGCAAAGCGTCTCTCAACTTTTTAATGCGCACTTAGGAATGTTTGTGGATGAAATTAGTGATGCCATTAAAAATAAGTTGCAAGTAACACTCAAAGATTATTATTCATTGAGCAGTGATTCTATTTCTGATAGGTTGATTGAGCCGGTGGCATTCAATAATAATTTTGAATCTGTGTATGCTTTAGAAGTGGCTAGTAAAGAGATGAAGCTTTTTAAACTGGAACGGATTGGAGCAGTTCATGTGAGTACTAAGAAGCAAGAGTATGAGCCATTGCACGAAGTTTTGGAGCAGGGACTTTTTGGTTTTACAGGAAAAGATCAATTTAAAGTAAAGCTTAAATTGTCAAAAAAAGCCTATCAGTTACTAATGGAAGAGCATCCTGATGCCAAGCCTTTCACTTATGTCAAAGGCGGGCGATATTATTTTGAGTCTGAGATACCTGAGTTACCTGGCGTCGGTAGGTTTATTTTGGGATTGCCTGGAGAGGTAGAACTGGAAGAAGGGGAGGAATTGAAGGCTTATTTGGAAGAACAAATAAAAAAGGCTGAAAAAATTTTCTCAGCCTTTCAACATAATAAAGTATAACTTGTGGTAGCCTACTTTAGTTGAATTAATTTTATGTATCCATCTCCCTCGTGCTTGAAGACTCCTGCCACTTCTGCGTTTGTGGCTAGATTTGATTCCAAATCATTACAAAGAGAAGTACAAATGATGGGGATTTCCCCAAGCAATTTGTAGCCAAGTTCCACACTTCCATAAACAAGATTGGTAGGATTGTATGCACTCGATTTAAGGGGTATTTCAAATGTTGTGTTTGAGCTAACTGGCTCTTTTGAAATTTCTGAAAGTAAAGTGTATTTTACATAATACATATCCGAGGCACTGTGATATGCCTCTTCTTTTCGTATGCTTAATTCATAATTATTACCAATTTCATAGTTAAAGCCCTCAATATCATGGATAGCTATTTCAGACCACTCATCTGTCCCTTTTTGGTGGCTAAACTGAACCCTTAACCATAACGTAGGATTGTCAACATCATTGTTTTTGACTATAGGGTAATGTTGAACATTAATTACTTCTTCTTTCATTGGGGTTTCTTCCATACAGGATACGAAAGCCACTATTGATACCAGCAGAAAACTAGCAATTGGACATTTCTTTAAAAATATTTTCATTGGTCAAAACATTGATAATTAGGATGTATTTTATTCAGTACATCCATTTGCAATAAAAGTGCCATAAGTACACCATTATTTGAGGGTACAACTGATAATATCGTTCCCTTAAAATCACTTTTTGACCACCATTATGAATCTTGCTAAATGTAGTCTAATAAATTTTTCTGAATATCCGCCATGACGCCAGTAACCATACATTCTTTGCTTAAGTGGTCGGAAGCCTGTCTAACTGCCAGATAGAACTGAAGCCTGAAGCAGTGGATACCTCAATCAAACAAAACGATCGTTTCCATACGCTTTTAATCTTTTCTGGTACAGTTGCGGATGTACCTATTATTAAAAATGTTTCCTTGCACATAAATCATTTGTTTAAACTATTAAATGGATCAACTCAAGCATTTACAATATAGCTTTTCTTCAGTATGCATTTATTAAAGCCCGATGCTACAATTTGACCAAAGTAGGATAGCAACCTTTGTGTTGGTCGAAATATGTGGCAAGAAAGAAAATCTTATCCGAGCTATCTGATCCCCCAACAATTCGAAAAATCAAATCAGCCATTCAGCTCCTTAATAGTTGGAAAAATATTGGCTTATCGCGATGAGGGACAGAAGGATTCCCAAGGTTCTTATAACCAAAACATTGAAAGGGATGTACCCAAGTTTTTCCAGTACTTAAGGTGTAGACAAGCCTGAATCACTGATAAGAGAAACACGGCTAAAACACGGGATAAACACGGCTTAACTAGGGGTTAAATATGGGTTAAAGAGTCAATGTTAAAAATGTTACATTCATTAATATGGACCAATTTCACACCAGTAACCTGACTCCCACTGCCTGTCCGTCCCGCAACGGAGATTCCATGGACCTAGCAGGGGCAGTAGAAAGGTTTAGACAATCATTTCTGTGAGATCTGAGCTGTCCTTGAGAGAATGTTTTGAAGGGTTAAATGTCCTGGTGAAATAGCGGATATACAGATAAATTTTTATATTCAGCCCTCACTTAATTTAGATTTTATGAAAAGATCGATACTTTCAGTATTAACATTTTTAGGGATTTCATTGTCCCTTATGGCGCAGGAAAAGCTAAACTCTGACTCTTCTGCTACCTCCAAGCATCAGGTTACCATAAAAGGAAAGGTCGTACCCTATTCTGCCACAGTTGGGACGCAACCAGTTTGGGATAATGATGGTAAAGAAGTGGCTTACCTTTTCTACACTTATTATGAGCGTAATGATATTTCTGATAAAGCCAATAGGCCTTTGGTAATTTCATTCAATGGTGGCCCAGGATCGGCTTCGATTTGGATGCATATTGCCTATACTGGGCCAGTATTGTTGAATATCGATGATGAAGGTAATCCTGTCCAACCTTATGGGGTGAAAGATAATCCGCATTCAATCTTGGATGTAGCAGATATTGTTTATGTGGATCCGGTGAATACAGGTTATTCCAGGATAACTGACAAGGAAGCAAAGCGATCCATGTTTTTTGGAGTAAATGCCGATATTGATTATTTGGCAGAATGGGTTAGGACATTTGTTAACCGCCAAAACAGGTGGGCTTCACCAAAGTTCCTAATTGGAGAAAGTTATGGCACTACCCGTGTATCAGGTTTGGTCAATAGGTTGCAGGGCAATGAGTGGATGTATTTTAATGGGGTAGTTTTGGTTTCTCCCACAGATTTGGGGATCGATCGGGAGGGGCCAATCGCTGCAGCAAACTACCTCCCTTATTATGCTGCAACGGCTTGGTATCATGGCGTGCTGGATCCAAGTCTACAAAGTAAGGATTTAGAGGAAATATTGCCTGAAGTGGAAGAGTTTACCGTTAGTGAATTGATTCCTGCTATGGTTAAAGGAGGTTTTTTGGAAGAGGAAAGAAAAGAGTCTCTAGCCAAGAGAATGTCTCTTTACTCAGGCTTGGATGAACGAGTGATTTTAGAACATAATTTAGCTGTTCCTACAAGCTACTTCTGGAAAGAGTTGTTAAGGGATAAGGGCTTGACCATAGGTCGCTTGGATAGTCGATATAGAGGGATTGATAGGCAAGATGCCGGAACACGATATGACCATGACCCCGCTTTGACGGCTTGGAACCATGCATTTGCTCCTGCATTCAATGATTATATGATCAATGGCCTGAATTTTAAGACTGACTTAAATTATTACCTTTTTGGCCCAGTTCACCCCTGGGACAGGTCAGGAGATAGGACAGGTGAGAATTTACGTTCTGCTGTAGCTCAAAATCCTTACTTACATGTCATGATCCAATCGGGATATTATGATGGAGGTACAGATTACTTTAATGCCAAGTATTCCATGTGGCAAATGGATCCAAGCGGAAAGTTAAAAGATAGGTTGGAATGGAAAGGATACCGAAGTGGACACATGATGTACTTGAGGTCTGAGGACTTGGAAACAGCTAATGATGACATTAGGGACTTTATCCAAAAAGCTTTACCTGAAAAGGGAGCTCCTGCGAAATATTAATTTTGAATAGCCGGGTTTATCCCGGCTTTTTTTAAAAATGCATCTTGGAAGGTGCTTAAGTCATGGACAGTATTATTAAACTGTAGGATTTCACCAAGCATCTGGTAGATATCTTCTTTGCGGGCTCCAGCCTTTCTCAATGCTTGAATAGATTTAGCTCCTTCGGACTTTGATAGTTTTTGCATTTTTTTATCCCTAACCAACTCGTGGTGGTAAAAGACAGTTTTAGTGAACTTGTTCTTTTGGATTTTTTTGGCCAAATGCAGCTGCATTAATGTGGAATCATAGAGGTCTTGTCCTCTTACTATCAGGTCCACACCATAGTAGATGTCATCCACCAATGAAGCTAATTGATAGGCCGGCATCAGGTCTTTTTTCCTTACTATAAAATTTTGCTGTTTTTCTGGAAGCCTTGTCTTTATTTTAGGTTCAAAAAGACTTCTCATTTTGATAGCTTTTTGATCGGTAATCAAGCGCCAGTTTACTTGATCATGAAAGAGATTTAATCCTTTAGTTATGCAAGTGCCGGGGTAACTTCCCTCATCTGTTTTTTCCAAAATATCCTTTCTGCTACAATCACAGGCAAATAATTGATGGGTTCCTATAAGGTGTTGTAAGACCTCTTCATAAAAATTCAATCGATGGGTTTGAGAATAAAAGTTTTTATAGGCCTGGTAGTTTTTTGGGCCTTGGTCCCAAGGTATTTCCAGATAGTTTAGTGTGTCGAAAATATCCTCCACGTAGGCTTTTCTTACTCTGTCTTGATCGAGGTCATCGATTCTTAGCATGATCTTGGCTTCAAAGTGTTTGGCTAATGAAACGGTAATGGCAAACGACAATGCATTTCCCAAATGTAAATAGCCGCTTGGTGTTGGTGCCAATCTGGTTAATTTAAACTTTAAAGCATTATCGGGCATTTGATATCAGGCTGTTATGAGATTCTAAAATACAAAAGTTGGTGGATGTCAAGCAATGGTAAATCATAAAATTGCCATTTAATGCCTTAGCCAATTTATTTCGGTAACTTTAAGTGACACTTTTAAAAATTTGATAATCCAATAATGGAAAACGAACTAAAACTTGCCGTATTAATAGATGCGGACAACATCCCTTCTAATTATGTGCAGGAAATGATGGAGGAAATCGCTAAATATGGAAATCCAACCGTAAAGCGAATTTATGGTGACTGGACCCAACCTCAGTTGGCAAAATGGAAAGCAGTGCTTTTGGAAAATGCCATTACACCCATGCAACAATACAGCTATACCTCTGGGAAAAATGCGACAGATTCCGCAATGATTATTGACGCAATGGATATCCTATATTCTGAAAAAGTAAATGGGTTTTGCTTGGTGTCAAGCGACAGTGATTTCACTAAGCTGGCGACAAGACTTCGGGAAGCAAGCATGAAGGTTATAGGTATTGGAGAGAAGAAAACACCCACTCCTTTTATTGCTGCATGTGATAAGTTTATCTATTTGGAGATTTTAAAGCAGGAAAGCAAAGAGGATAAAGTGGATGTAGGGAAGGACACCAAGGGTAGTTCTGATGTCGATAAAATCACTAATAAAGTAATTCGATTAATCGCCAATACCATTTCAGATTGTGAAGATGATGATGGCTGGGCATTTTTGGGAGACGTAGGGAACCTGTTGCAAAAGAAGCAGCCAAACTTTGATTCCAGAAACTATGGCTTTCAGAAGCTGACTCCAATGATTGGTTCAATAAATAAATTTGAAATCGAACAGCGAGAAAGTCAGAGAGGAAGACATAAATTGATCTATGTAAGGAATAAAAAATAATTTTTTTCAAGTGTATTAAATTTAAAGGCTTGAAATTGAATAATCTGATTATCCGCTATGATGCCAGCAACCATACATCCTATGCTCAAGTGGTCGGAAGCCTGCCTAACGGCCAGGTAGACCTTAAGTCTGAAGCAGTTGATACTTTAATTTAAAGGGCAGTTTCTACTCGCCTTTATTCTTTTCTGGTAAAATTGCGGATATATATTGAATAATATTTAAATGCGATTTATGAATAAAATTTTTGGGTTTATTTGTTGGTTTTCTGTGGTTTAACCTATTTGAAAAAATAATGAACATTACTTTTTTGGTACTAGTACTGTACTATCAAAAAATGTTCTCCTAATTTGCATTAAAAACAGCCTTGGTCTGAATTTGAGCTCTTAAGGTTTATTTTGGTCTGGCACCTTTTTTGGTTTAAACCTATTAATCAATTATTAAAAGATATGTTGAAACGAATATCAGTTTTATTATTAACAGCTTTGGTTTTGTACAGCTGTGCAACTGTTCCTTTGAGTGGCAGGAAGCAATTAAGTTTGGTGGATAACTCAGAAGTGCTTCCTATGGCCTTTCAACAGTACAATGAAGTAAAGTCAGAAAGTAAAGTGGTTACCAATACCGCTGATGGTGAGAGTGTGGTGAGGGTTGGGAAAAGAGTAGCCGCTGCAGTTGAAACTTACCTGAATGATAATGGCTATGGAGATATATTAGAAGGGTTTCAATGGGAATTTAACCTGATTCAAGACGATCAGGTAAATGCTTGGTGTATGCCAGGAGGAAAAGTGGCTTTTTATACTGGAATTCTTCCAGTTTGCCAAAATGATGAAGGCATTGCAGTGGTAATGGGGCATGAGGTGGCTCACGCCATTGCCAGCCATGCCAGAGAGAGAATGTCCCAAGGATTGGTAGCGAATGGTCTTTTAGGTGGAGTACAGGCGGCACTTGGTCAAAACCCTACACTGACAGAAACGATTTTTATGCAAGCTGTTGGTATGGGAAGCCAAGTAGGAATGCTTAAATTCTCTAGAGACCAAGAGTTGGAAGCTGACCAATTGGGACTGATTTTTATGGCGATAGCAGGATATGATCCCCGAGTAGCACCTGAGTTTTGGGAAAGAATGGAAGCAAGTTCAGGGGGGGCAGCTCCACCTGAGTTCTTGTCCACTCACCCCGGTCCTGATAGAAGGATAGATGAACTTAAGTCACAAATGCCGGAAGCACTGAAATATTACAAGAAATAATTTTTAGGATAAAACTAAATAGATAAAGGCTGCAGTCACTGAGGATTGCAGCTTTTTTTGTGCTTTTCACTGAAAATGGGGATTCAAAGATGGCTTTTAATTCGTTTATTGTAGATGAAAATTAATTGGTTTTAAGGGTTAATCCTTTATTGTTTTGTTTCGATGAAAAAAATATCAATTCTTACCATTTTAATGGTAGCAATGGGTTTAACTTTGGTGAAGGCCCAAAATTTAAAGCTTGATAAAAAGCTTCAAGAAAAACTTAAGCCCCTGATTAGCCAATTTCATGGTACTGCCGGAATATATGTGGAGCACCTCCCCTCAGGAAAATATGCTGCGATTAACGCTGATACCATTTTTCCTACAGCCAGTATAGTGAAGATTCCCATTTTAGTTGGGGTATTTCAGAAGATAGCAGATGGGGAACTCGAGTATCATCAGCCAATGGTATACCATGATTCTATTCAATACGGGGGATCAGGGTTGATGCAGTTTTTTAAGGATAGTACAGTTACTGATCTGAGCACACTCTTGGCATTAATGATCAGCTACAGTGATAATACTACCTCGCTTTGGAACCAAGCTTTGGCAGGAAGTGGGGAAACCATCAATCCAATTTTGTCATCATACGGTTTTGAGTTTACCCGGGTGAATTCCAGAACCGAGGGCAGAGAAGAGAACTGGAGGCAGTATGGATGGGGGCAAACCACACCAAAAGAAATGGCTACCCTTCTCAAGATGATCAGGAAGGGTGAAATAGTCAATAGGGCAGCTTCTGAAAGAATGTATCGCCTCATGACCAATATTTATTATGATGATTATGCGCTTTCCCAAATTCCTCCCTATATACAAACAGCCTCTAAGCAGGGAATGGTGAATGCTTCTCGTTCTGAATTGGTGATGGTTAATGCTCCTCATGGAGACTATGTTTTTTATATAGCTACCAAGAATAATGAGGATAAGAGTTGGAAACCGGACAATGAGTCCTGGGTTTTAGCGCGAAAAGTATCTGCCCTTCTTTGGGAGTATTTTGAGCCAAAGTATGAATGGAGGCCAGCTCAAGGTATTGGAGACTTTCAAGAAGGTTTGAGTTATTGAGGAATGAATTTGTTGGCCTTTCAATCAAAATTGAAAGGCCAACAAATTCATTAAACATTAGTCTTACTTTGAACTTTATATTGACCAGGAATAAAGCCGAAAGACCTTACCAAACGATTCCACGAATTGATTTGGATAATGGCTAATGTCAGGTTAGCAATTTCTTCTTTGGAGAAATATTGATCTAGCTTTTCATGGATATCATGGCTATGTTCTTCCTCAGCCATTCTAGTTAGCTTTTCAGTAAACTCCAGCACAGCTTCTTCTTGAGGTGAATAGTAAGGTGTTTCCCTCCAGGCTGATACAGAAAATAGCCTCAAAGCGGATTCTCCAGCTTCAATTCCCTCCTTAAAGTGCATATCCATACAATAAGCACAGCTATTAATTTGGGATACTCTCATTCTGATTAACTCCAATAATCCCAAGTCGATCCCACACTGGTCCACATAGTTTTGGGGTGACATCATCGCATTGTACAGCCCCTTGGGTAAGTTTTGATAAGCAATTCTTTCTTTCATTGTTTTGAAATTTTTGATTTGCTCTAATGACAAATTATGATACTTATATGTGACAAGTTAATGAGGCTTTTTCTCTAAATTTTTCAGTTTATCAGGATTACGGATAAAGTAGACGTGGCTGATTTGTCCCTTATCTACTGCGAACACCTGGCAATTGTTTAAGGAGCCATCGGGTGAATAGTAGAAAATGGCAGGTTGGTGATTGACCTGTCGAAACTCGAGGTGCGCTTCTTTATAGAATTTTTTATATAAGCCCATAAACATGGCGATGGAATCAGTGAGGCCAATGATGGTTTTTCTACTTGCAGAAGCTTTGCCACCACCATCAGAACTGACAAGAATATCTTCTTTCAATAGCTTTTCTAAACTGCCAATATTACCCTCATGGATAGCATCAATATAGTTTTGAACAATCAAAGAATTATTAGCTAGCTCTTTTTGATTAGTTTCATTTTTCAAGTTTTTTTTGGCCCTACTTAATAGCTGTCTAGAAAGTTCTTGGCTAATTTCGAGAGTTGAACTGATCTCTTCATGGCTATAATCAAAAGCTTCTCTTAATACAAAAACAGCTCGTTGTTTGGGGTCTAACTTTTCCATCAATATCATCAATGAATAGGTTAGGATTTCTTTTTTTTCATATTCTGAGTTCTCTGTATCTATAGGCTCTGGTAGCCAAAGCCCAGGATAGCTCTCCTTTTGAGATTTTGAGGATTTTTTAAGGTTTATGGCACCGTTGATGACCATTCTACTTAGGTAAGATTTTTCATTTTTGATGGTGCTTTGATCTAATTTCAAATACTTAAAAAATACATCTTGAACCAAGTCTTCAGCTTCTTCAACAGATCCAAGAATATTATAGGCATAGGTAAAAAGTAATGGTCTGTAAATTTCCATTTTTAAGTTTTATCTAATTCAAAATAAAGAATTCTACTTTAAATTTAAGGTATATCTTCCTTAAAGACGTAAATGTATCAGTTAAACGTTGAAATGAATATATGTAGTTTTAAGTGTTATTTCTAATTGTTATCTGGAGTTAGTTATGTTTGGTTGGGTATTTTTTTAAATAAATCTGTTTGTTGATAAAATAAATAGATTTATAGATAGTTTATATTGACTTATTTTTAGTTTATTTTTAAATTAAAAAGATGATAAAAGTCATGTTTTGAGGCTTTTTTGCTCATGTTAATCCTACAGGTTTCAGTATAATTTTGATAGAAACAAAAAGCACAAGGCGTTTTTAAATACTTACCAACTAAATTGAAAATTTATGAACTCTCTTAAACACGCTCTATTATCTCTGCTCTTGGTTTGGATCGTTTTTCACGTGAATGCCCAGAAAAGTTTTACATTATCAGACAAGCAAGAATTCAAGGTTTCTGGTACTTCCACACTGCATGATTGGGATATGGTTTCTGAAAAGGGAGCTACAGGAACCATGAGTGCAAAGCTAAATGGTGCAGTCATAGAAGAAATAAAATCTTTGAAAATCACCCTACCTGTGAGTGAATTGAAAAGTGGCAAGTCTGCTATGGACAAGAAAGCCTATGAAGCCATGGATACCAAAAAGAATCCCAATATCTATTTTGAACTGGAAAAAGTAAATGAAATTACCAGTGATAAGATCAATGCTACTGGTAAGTTGACCATTTCTGGAAATAGTAAATCAGTCAGTATGGATGTCGGGTATAAAGTGAGCGGGGGAACAGTGACTTTCGAAGGTGAGGTTCCCATTACTTTTACCATCTTCAATGTAGATCCTCCGACAGCTATGTTCAATACGATCAAAACAGGAAATGAGCTTAAAATCGCCTTCAATACTCAATTTAAATCTGCCAACTAATCTCAAAAATTAAAGTCATGAAAAAGTTTAATAGAAGTATTACTTATACCGTCCTTTTTCTGATGATGTTTTTCATTGTAAACGCATCATGGGCGCAAAGGGATCTGATGTATTATAGACCAGATAACTCGCTCGGGTTGAATGTATTTGAAACCACCAAAAGTACTGATTATGTTTTTGATGGTCTTCAGGTAAAAGTAGGAGGGGACTTTGCCCTCCAGTTTCAAGGCTTGAACCAAGAAAACAGTTTGGACAATTTGGTAGAATTAGGCTCCAACCTTAATCTTCCCACTGCCAATCTCAACTTGGATGTCCAATTGGAAAATGGGCTGAGAATGCACCTTAGAACCTATCTTTCTGCCAAACACCATCAAGAAGCTTGGGTGAAAGGGGGCTACCTTCAAATGGATAAATTGGATTTTGTATCGGATGGTTTTCTGGAAGGTATCATGCAGTTTACTACTATCAAGGTGGGTATGGATGAAATCAATTATGGCGATGCCCATTTCCGCAGGACTGATAATGCAAGGGCGATCTTTAACCCATTTGTAGGAAACTATATCATGGATGCCTTTAGTACAGAAGCTTTTGCCGAGGTTTTTGTGCAAAATAATGGTCTACTGGCACTCGTTGCCATTTCAAATGGTAAGCTTAATCAATCTGTAGTGGTCAATGACAATACAGATAACAAGCTGTCTTTTTATGGGAAATTGGGATACGACGATTATGTAAGCGAGGATTTCAGGTTGAGGTTGACAGGATCTTGGTATATTAATCATGGAACATCCACTGGATCCTATATTTATGGAGGTGATAGAGCGGGAGGAAGATACTATAATGTGATGCAGACTTTGGATGGTGATGGCTCTGATTTTGAAGGAAGGTTTAATCCTAGGTTCACAGAGTTGACTGCTCTGCAATTCAACCCATTCTTGAAATACAAAGGTTTAGAATTCTTTGGAATCTATGAAGTGGCTATGAATGGCGAAGACCAAGGCAATGGCCAGTTTACCCAATTGGCTGCAGAACTGTTGTATCGATTTGGTGAGGATGAGCGTTTTTATCTAGGAGGGAGGTATAACCAAGTCAAAGGTGAGCAAACTGAGGATGCCGCTACCTTGACCATTGATCGTTTTAACATTGGAGGAGGTTGGTTTATGACCAAAAATATTGTAGCTAAGATTGAATATGTGAAACAAAACTATGACGGTTATCCAACTGAGAGTAAATACAACGGTGGGGAATTTAGTGGCCTTAATATTGAAGCAGCAATAAGTTTCTAGTATGAATAAAAGGAATAAGGGATAAACAATCCCTTATTCCTTGACTTATATGCAACGATAAAAATAGATTGGTTTTATGATGACTTTTTATATAGTGATTTTGACCATTTTACAGCTTTTGACTTCAGGGGAAGAAAAAGTAGTCATTTGGGATGTTTTAGGGGAAAGCACCTTGGAGATCAAAGGAAATACCAATGTCAATAGTTTTAATTGTTTGTCCAAAGAGTATAAAGGAAAGGATAAATTAAGAGAAACAACAGTTGATGGGACAAACTATTGGGATGGAGCAATTAAAGTTCCTGCAGAAGGTTTTGACTGTTTTAATAAGATGATGACCAAAGATTTTAAGGAAACCATCAAGGCTAATGAATTTCCATTGATTGAAATGGAGTTTGTAAAAATGAAGAAATCAGAAAGTCAAAGCAACCTTTTATCTGGTGAGGGGATAGTGACACTTGCCAATGTCTCAAAAAGAGTAGACTTAACCTGTGAGCTAGAGGAAGTGGGAAATGGTGTAAGAAAACTTGTAGGGATTAAGAAATTCCTTTTTTCTGACTTTGGTATAGATCCACCAAAGAAATTTTTAGGAACGATCCGGGTAAAAAACGAGCTGGAAGTCGAGTTCTCTATACTGATTAGTGTTGCTGATTAATCTCTTCAAATGAGATTAGTATGACAAATGTCATGTTTTTTTTATAGGTTTAATCTTTACTTTGCAATGAACACAATTTTTATAAACCAACATGACAGAAAAAAATACCCCTTGTGAACTATGTTTAAGCCGGAAATTTTCCATGTTTTCTGGTTTGTCCGAGGAGCATTTATGTAACCTGTCTGACAGTAAGAACCTGATTTCCCATAAAAAGGGACAAATTCTTTTCTATGAAGGTACCAAGCCTTTAGGTGTATTTTGTATTAGTTCAGGGATTGTTAAGACTTATAAAACAGCTTCCAATGGTAAAGAGCAAATCATAAGGTTGGCCCAGAAAGGTGATTTTCTTGGTTATACTTCTCTTTTGGGAGAGGAAACCTATACCAGCTCTGCTACCATTGTGGAGGATGCGAAAATATGCTTTATTCCCAAAGAGACGTTTTTGGATATATTGTCCAAAGACAATAATTTCCACCGTAGGTTGACCAAATCAGTTTGCCAAACTTTGGGGATGATGGAAAATCAACTTACCGATGCTACCCAAAAAACCATCCGGGAGCGATTGGCTTTTACTTTGATCAAGCTAAGTGAGTCATATGGAGTGGATGGAGGTGAGAGCCAAAAAATTGACCTTGTACTCACACGAGAGGAGATAGCTGGTCTGGTGGGTACAGCTACAGAGACGGTGATCAGGTTGTTGTCTGAATTTAAGAAGGACAACTTGATAAAATTTGATGGAAAAAGAATCATAGTCCTAGATCAAAAGGGCCTAGCAAGGCTTTCAGACTTTTACAATAACTGATAAGTTTAGTAGCCAACAACTTAAGAAGGGAAGAGTTCGAATCTATGGTTCGGACTTTTTTTATGATTGATTTTTTTGAGTTTGTACAAAACCTTTTTTGCGTATTTGAAATGGTAGTATCAAAACCTGACAAAAGTCAGGTTCTGGGTTTTTAAATGTCATGCCTTCGTACAAGGTTTAAAAGTAGCTTTGTGTAAATCATCAACGGGTAATTTATGTACAGCAATGATCTAAGCCATATTGAAATTCCATCAGATATTCTGATGCCGGTTTTCGATAGCCGTATCCCCGCTGGTTTTTTTGGAACAATAGCCCAAAGCACAGCCAATGCTATAGAAACGGACCAGGAAATAAAAATGATTCTCGCCAATCTCCCAAAAGTGTTGGATTGGTTACATGAAGCGGATTATCCACAGGTCTTGGAAAAGCGTCCTTGTGGAATTCCCTTGTTCTTGTATGATAAAAATATATCCTTTAGAAAGGTACTCTTTCATTATGATGGTACTCCTTCATCTGCAAAAATTATTAGGGATTTCTTAATGATGTTTGAGGTTCAAGTAGTGGAGAGCCAAGCCACAATCATCTCACCTAGTTTTATACCTAAGTCGAAAATAGCAGAAGAACAAGCTCTGATTCAGCTTATCAGTGACCATACCAAGGAAACCAGTTTTATCAAATTCAATTTCACAAAAATTGGGGATTTCTGGTCTTATGCTACTAAAAGGGATTGTTCTTTACTGGTGACGACCAAGGACTATCAGGCAGATTTGGCAAAAGTACTTTTTCATTTTTATAAAGGTGATGTTTGGCATGATAACCTGTCCTTTTATTTAGCCTAGTATAAATGACCTGTTTTAACTGTGATATCTTGATTAATAGGGTAATTTATAGTTAAATTGTAATATAACCACTAACAAATATGGAAGATATAAAAGATGAGCATATCGTGTTGTGTTTTCATTGTGGTGAAAAATGCCAAGAAGATGCGCTTATCTTTGATCAACGAGAATTTTGTTGCCACGGATGCAAATTGGTATATGAGGTGCTTCAAGAAAATGGTCTCTCTAGTTATTATGCTTATGGCGAAAATCCCGGCACAAAAGCACCCATTGGCGATCAGGCCACTAACCGCTTTGATTACCTCCAAGAGCCTGAGGTGATCCAGCAATTGGTAGATTTTCAAAATGATATAGAAACCCACATTACTTTTTCTGTTCCTGCCATCCATTGTGCTTCTTGCATCTGGCTATTGGAAAACCTACACCAACTGAATGAGAATATAGTTTCAGGAAGAGTAGACTTCATAAAGAAAGAGGCCAATATCAAATTTCATCATCAGCAGCTTAGTTTGTCGGAAGTGGTCAGGCTATTGACTAAAATTGGTTATGAACCTGCAATCAACCTTTCTAATCTAGAAGCGGATAAATCAAAAAGCAGCATTGACAAAAGACTGGTCTATCAATTGGCTATTGCCGGTTTTTGCTTTGGGAACATGATGTTTTTTAGTCTTCCTGAATATTTCAGTGAGGTAAGCTTATTGGAAGAGAATTTTAGAGGCCTCTTCAATTATTTGAACTTATTTTTGGCTTTACCAGTGGTGTTTTACGCCGCTTCAGACTATTATCGATCAGCTTGGTTTTCCCTGAAAAATGGTCGTGTCAACATGGATGTTCCTATTGTCATAGGAATCGTGGCTTTATTTCTTTACAGCTTGTTTGAAGTTTTATTTACAGCGGGTTCTGGGTATTTTGATTCACTAGGTGGCTTACTTTTTTTCCTTCTGTTAGGAAAGTATTATCAACAAAAGACCTTTGAAACACTTTCATTTGATCGTGATTACAAGGCATACTTCCCTTTGGCCATTACCCGGATTTCAGGTCAGATAGAAGAGGTGGTTTCCTTGCCGAAATTAGAAGTCGGAGACACCATAAAAGTCAGGAAAGGAGAATTGATTCCTGCAGATAGTCTACTCATAGATGGTGAAGCACAAATCGACTATAGCTTTGTGACAGGAGAGGAGATACCAGTACCTGTAAATAGAGGTCAAGTGATTTATGCAGGCGGGAGACAGCAATCGGGTCCCATACTGTTAAATGTGCAAAAGTCTCCCTCTCAAGGCTATTTAACGAATTTATGGAACCACGATAGTTTTAAGAAAAAAAAGAAATATGGATTAGGTTCATTGGCTGATGCACTGAGTGGAAAATTCACTTTGGTGGTATTACTAACAGCTTTCGGGACACTGGCCTATTGGAGCTTTTGGGACATTTCAATGGCGGTCAGGGCTTTCACCAGTGTACTGATAGTGGCTTGCCCATGTGCTTTGGCGCTTTCAACTCCTTTTACACTTGGAAACACCTTGAGGGTTTTCGGAAGAATGGGCTTCTACCTGAAAAATAGCCGGGTGGTGGAAGATCTGGCCAAAGTGGATACTTATGTTTTCGACAAGACTGGAACCCTAACGGATCCTGCTACGGCGAAAGTAAGCTTTGTGGGGATTGGACTGACGGAAGAATTAAAGGCTGCTATCAAGGGTATGGTGCAATATTCAATTCATCCATTGAGCATTCGGATCAATTCATGGCTGGGTCAAGTTAAGCCCGCTTATGTTGAAGGGCTTGAAGAATACCCAGGAAGGGGAATAGAGGCCATATATTGTTCCGGTATCATCCGGATGGGATCTGCTAAGTGGCTAGGATTGGGAGAGGTGCATACCGCCGATAATGGTAATCGGGTCTATTTATCAGTTGAAGGAGAAGTATATGGCTATTTCCATATCCAAAGTAGTTTGAGGAAAGGTGTCGTTAAAGTAATTGATGACCTTAAAAGTTATGGGTCAATTCACTTATTATCTGGTGATCATGACCATGAGCGGTCCAATTTGGTGAAAGCCATGGGTGCTGAGGTGATCATGAATTTTAACCAAGGACCTACAGATAAACTGCAATATCTCAAAAAACTCAATGATCAGGGCAAGCAAACTTTAATGGTGGGAGATGGGCTCAATGATGCTGGTGCACTTCAAGAAGGGCTCGTTGGAGTAGCAGTTTCTGATCAGGTAACTCATTTTTCTCCTGCAAGTGATGCCATAATGAACGCTTCAATATTGGGTGACCTACCCAATATGATTGGATTGGCTAAAGATAGTAAAAGGGTCATCATCTCCAGTTTTGTGATCAGCTTCTTCTACAACCTTTTAGGGGTCACTTTAGCCGTGCAGGGGATGATAAGTCCCGTTGTGTGCGCCATCATAATGCCCTTAAGTAGTATTTCAGTGGTGCTCTTCACCACTTTAGCAGTTAATTATTTCGCAATGAAAAGGGGACTAAAGAAAAATTGGACATGGAAGTGATATTTATTTTGATTGGAATAAGCTTGCTCCTCGCCATTGGATTTTTATTCCTTTTTATTCGGGCAATGAGGAAGGGGCAATATGATGACACCTATACTCCTTCGGTGAGGATCTTATTCGACAAAGCAAAAGACAATAAATCAAACAAAGATAAACCGTCAACTAAAACCAAATAAATATGTCAGATGCATTACTGGAAAAGTTCAGTTACGATAATAAAATCGTAAAGTACTTTGGAGCTGCCACCATGATTTGGGGCATAGTCGGGATGCTGGTGGGTATTTTGGCCGCCACACAGCTTTTTCTCCCTGAGGCCAACCTTGGAAATCCATACACCACTTATGGGAGAATCAGGCCCTTGCACACCAATGCAGTGATATTTGCATTTGTGGGCAATGCCATATTCGCAGGAGTTTATTATTCCATGCCCAGGCTGCTCAAAGCGCGGATGTGGAGTGATGCTCTGAGCTGGATCAACTTTTGGGGATGGCAATTGATTATTTTGGCAGCAGCCATAACGCTTCCATTAGGTTTGACCACCTCCAAGGAATATGCAGAGTTGGAATGGCCGATTGATATTGCCATTGCAGTCGTATGGGTAGCTTTCGGAGCCAATATGATCGGTACATTGCTCAAAAGAAGAGAAAGACACATGTATGTAGCCATTTGGTTTTATCTGGCTTCATTTGTGACAGTGGCGGTGCTGCATATTTTCAATTCTTTGGCATTGCCAGTGTCCTTCTTTAAAAGTTATTCGGCTTATGCTGGGGTTCAGGATGCTTTGGTGCAGTGGTGGTATGGCCATAATGCTGTGGCCTTTTTCTTGACCACTCCCTATCTAGGTTTAATGTATTACTATTTGCCAAAAGCCGCCAATCGTCCGATTTATTCCTATAAGCTTTCCATTATTCACTTTTGGTCGCTGATTTTTATCTATATCTGGGCTGGACCGCACCATTTGTTGTACACAGCGTTGCCCAATTGGGCACAGGTGCTTGGGGTTGCTTTTTCAATTATGTTGATCGCTCCATCTTGGGGAGGTATGGTGAATGGACTTTTGACATTAAGAGGAGCATGGGATAAAGTGCGGGTAGATCCGGTATTGAAGTTTATGGTAGTGGCCGTAACCGCTTATGGTATGGCCACACTTGAAGGGCCATTGCTGTCTTTAAAATCAGTGAATGCCATTGCTCACTATACGGATTGGATTGTGGCCCACGTACATATCGGTGCCTTGGGTTGGAATGGTTTCTTGACATTTGGAATGCTGTACTGGCTATGGCCTAAGTTGTGGAAAACCAAGCTTTTTTCTACTAAGCTGGCCAATACCCATTTTTGGTTAGGCACCTTGGGGATTATTTTCTATGCCTTGCCCATGTACGTTGCTGCTTTGACGCAAAGTTTGATGTGGAAGGAGTTTAATGAAATGGGCAGACTTGCTTATCCAAACTTCTTGGAGACTGTTTTGGAGATTGTTCCCATGTACATGTTCAGGGCATTTGGAGGGGTACTTTATCTAATTGGTGCCTTGCTTATGGTTTATAACTTGATCAAAACCTCTAAAATCGGAACTTTTGTCGCAGAAGAAGCTGATGAAGCTCCTGCCTTAACCAAACATGTCGCCCAAAAAGGAGAGTACTGGCACCATGTATGGGAAAGAAAACCCATCTTCTTTACATTGCTAGCCACCCTTGCTATCCTTATTGGTGGAGCCATTGAGATTGTGCCGACTTTACTAGTAAAGTCCAATGTCCCGACCATCAGCAGTGTGGAGCCTTACACACCCCTGGAGCTTCAAGGGAGGGATTTGTATATCTCGAATGGATGCGTAGGCTGTCACTCCCAAATGATCAGGCCTTTCCGGTCAGAGACGGAGCGTTATGGGGAATATTCCAAGGCAGGTGAATTTGTTTACGACCGGCCATTTCTTTGGGGTTCCAAAAGAACTGGGCCTGACTTGCACAGGGTAGGACGTAAATATCCGGATAGCTGGCATTATCACCATATGTTGGATCCGAGGACCATGTCTCCGGGATCCACGATGCCTGCCTATTCATGGATGATTACCAACACCATGGATCATGAGGATATGCCCGATAAGATTCGGACCATGCAAAAGCTTGGTGTACCATACCCAGAAGGCTACGCCGATGGACAGGCAATGATGGATTTGGAAAAGCAAGCCGAAGAAATAGTAGCAGGGCTTTCAGAAGATAATATTGAAGTGTTGCCTCATGCAGAGATCGTGGCTTTGATTGCTTATTTACAGCGTTTGGGAACCGATATTAAAAAGGTAGATGCGCCAACAGACAACAGTTTAGCCAAATAAAACCTGAAAGTCATGCAAAAAGAAATATTAAGTTCGATCGAAAACGTGGAAATCTATCCGATCATCTCACTAATTATCTTCGTGCTCTTTTTTGTCGGCATGGGCTGGTGGGTGTTCAGGGTGGATACCAAGTACATTGATCACATGAAATCACTACCAGTAGATGGTGACCACCAAAAAAAAGATGACCATGAAGAAAAATAAGTTTTTAGCATTACTGTCTTTATTGGGAATGGCAAGCTCTTCAGTATTTGCTCAGAAAGCATCTGGAGAAGGTGTCATAGCCGCATTGAGTAACATGGATAGCAGTCAAATCACCTTGTTAATTCTGATTGTGGTTGTGTTGGGTGTCATGGTTTTGTTACTGATCTTGATGATTTACCTCATGTCCTTTATGGGGGCGGTACTGAGAAAGGAAAACCCTGAATTGGCCAATGAACCTACTTGGTGGGAAAGTTTTAATGAAAAGTATATTTCCGGAAAGTATCAGCCCATCGAAGAAGAAGAGGAAATTATGCTGGATCACAGCTATGATGGCATTGTCGAACTAGACAATTTTATGCCTCCCTGGTTAAAATATGTTTTCTATGGTACCATCATTTTTGCAATTGGTTACTTGGTCAATTATTCTACACTGGGATGGGGAAAGACTCCGTCAGAAGAGTATAAGGCTGAATTAGAGGCGGAAGCTATTGCAGCTGAAAGTCGAAAGGCCTTGGCTTTGGCATCTATCGATGAAAATAATGTTGAATTTGATCAATCTGATCAAGTCCTGATAGCGGGTGGAAATATCTTTCAAAACAACTGTGTGGCTTGTCATGCCGCAGATGGAGGTGGTGGCGTGGGACCGAACTTCACCGATGAATATTGGATTCATGGCGGAAGTATCAAAGATGTCTTTACCGTGATCAAATACGGTGTACCTGAGAAAGGAATGATTCCATGGCAAGATCAGCTAAGCCCTGAGGAGATCCAGCAAGTAGCCAATTTTATATTGTCGCTTAAAGGAACAACACCCGCCAATCCAAAAGAGCCACAAGGTGAATTATATGACCCTGAAGAAGAAGGAAGCATCGAAAGTGGAGAGGACAGTGCAGCAATGGATAGTACAACAGTAGCTTCGTAATGTAATTGAGGTTGCCTCTAAGGTTATTTAGACGTCTTCCTATCCTCGAAATGACCAATTATGAGACAACCTCAACTAACAAGGATATGAGCAAGCAAGTAGAAAATAGTAGCCATAATGAGGCTTTTAGAGATTCTCTTTCCACGGTGAAAGCAGATGGAGAAAGGAACTGGGTATACCCTAAAAAGGTAAAAGGATTCTTTTACAAATGGAGAACTTATCTCTCATGGTTATTACTAGGTTTTTTGTTTGCGGGGCCATTTCTGACCATAGGAGGTAAAACCTTTTTACTGCTCAACATATTTGAGCGTAGATTTGTGATCTTTGGTCAAGTATTTTGGCCTCAGGATACACATATTTTGTTGTTCTTGCTGTTGATCCTCATCTTATTCATCATCCTGTTTACGGTGGTGTTTGGGCGGGTGTTTTGTGGTTGGGCGTGTCCACAGACTTTATTCATGGAAATGGTATTCCGAAAGATTGAATATTGGATTGAAGGAGATGCCAACCAGCAAAGGAAGCTCAATGCGATGTCATGGAATCGGGAGAAGATTTTAAAGAAAGGAGCCAAAATGGTGATTTTCGTATTGATTTCTTTATTGATAGCCCATTTGGTAATGGCTTATTTAATAGGAGTGGAAAAAACCTTTCAGACGATCTCAGGTCCTCCTACTGATAATGTTACTGGTTTTGTAGGATTGATGGCGTTTACAGGGATTTTCTTATTTGTTTTTACTTGGTTTCGCGAACAGGTTTGTACGGTAGTTTGTCCATACGGGAGACTTCAGGGAGTCCTACTAGACACCAACTCCATCAATGTATCCTATGATTATGTGCGGGGAGAACCGAGAGGAAAGATCAAAAAACATACTGTGGAAGAAAGTCCAAAAGGAGATTGTATTGATTGTACTTTATGTGTACAAGTTTGTCCTACCGGAATAGATATTAGGAATGGCGTACAGATGGAGTGTGTCAATTGTACCGCCTGCATTGATGCCTGTGATGAAGTGATGCTGAAGGTGGATAGGCCTACTGGTTTGATTCGATATGCTTCTGAAAACAGCATTAAAGAAGGACATCAGAAACTGTTAACCCCGAGAGTAATGGGGTACTCCTTGGTCTTACTATTATTGATAGGGGCGTTTATTGGGCTTTTGGTGACACGGACAGCGCTCTCTGCCACTATTACCAGATTTAGAGGAATGACCTATCAGGAGCGAACAGATGGGCAGATTAGTAATTTATATGAGGTTACTTTCATCAATAAAACCTTTGGTCCGCAAAATGTTCAGGTGAGAGCTGTTGATGAAAGGTATAGTATTGAAGCGACAGGAGAAGGAAACTGGGAAATGGAAGGTCAATCCAAGCTGGAGGGAAGGTTTTTTCTTGTCATGGATGCGCAAGCGGTAGCTCAAATCAATGAGAAGGTGAAACTGCAACTGTTACAGAATGGTGAAGTCATTGATGAGATTGAAACCAATTTTATGGCGCCTTTACCGAAGAAAAATGACTAAATTAATTTAACTATGAATTGGGGAACAGGAATCGTATTAGTATTTGTAGGTTTTGCTGCGGTGATTTTTACCATGGTGGGGATTTGTATGAACCAAGATGACATCCATTTGGTCACAGCGCACTATTATGAAGAAGAAATAAAATATCAGGAACAGATAGAAAAAGCCTCCAATACTGCCCAGCTTGAAGAGAAGGCGCTAGAGTTTGATACTCGAGGCAAGTCATTGATGATTCATTTAGATAAGGGTGATAAAGGAACATTATGGCTTTTTAGACCTTCAGACGCTAGATTGGATCAGAAGATAGAAGTGGTTTTTGCGGATGATCTGGTTAAATCCATTTCTTTAGGTCAGCTAAAGCCAGGATACTGGAAAGTGAAATTAGCTTGGGAAAGAAACGGAAAGTCCTTTTACGAAGAAAAGAAAATCAATATTTAGATGATTTGGACAGCACTTCTTCTGGGTTTTTTTGGATCATTCCACTGCTTGGGCATGTGTGGCCCAATAGCCATGGCAGTGGCGGCCGCTGATACCAAACGGTATTGGCCTAGGAAACTTTATTACAATCTTGGACGAACCATTACCTATAGTTTACTGGGACTATTGATTGGTACCATGGGATGGGGGCTTCAGCTTGCAGGAATTCAACAGTGGATGTCCATTGCCTTAGGAGTGATGATCATTCTTTTCGCCATGATGTATAAAAAGGGCGAACAAGCCATCGTTAAGGGCGGTCTTTACCAATTGGTTGGCAGGATCAAGTCGGGGCTGTCTTTTTGGTTAGGTAAAGGAGGAACTTGGGCATTTTTCATGACCGGATTGGTCAATGGACTTTTACCTTGTGGTATGGTATACATTGCTTTATTAGCTTCTCTTGCGCTTTCAAGTCCCTTGGAAGGTGCTTTGTATATGTTTGCGTTTGGAACAGGAACTGTTCCTTTACTCTTTGTTTTGATGCTGGGGGGGCAATTATTTAGTTTGTCCACTCGGCAGCGCGTATTTAAATTGATGCCTTATGTGGCGGTGTTCATAGGTTTGCTTTTTATTGTTCGTGGCTTGGGTTTGGGGATTCATTTTTTAAGCCCAGAGCTTAGCTCTTTAGTCCCATCAATAGCCCCTACAGAAATTACCATCTGCAAATAACCAGAAAGGGGAGCTGTTCAACTCTGAAAAGCAGTTAATGTCCTTTATAATTTTTGTAAATTAAATCAGAAGTCCAGGACTAATTGAGAAAAAAATCCAGAGGAACGCAACCCTTTTTAGAACATTCTTGTATTGGCTTTTGCAACCCTTTCAACAACGTGAACCATGAACCAACTAAAGCGCTGATTGAGGGGCTTTCTAGCAATGATAGAAAGTCTCAAGAACTGCTATACCGGCAGTTTTACAGCTATGGTATGAGCGTTTGTTTGCGGTATACTGCCAATAGGGATGAAGCAGTGGAGGTGCTTAATGATAGCTTTATGAAGGTTTTTTCCAAGATTAATCAGTTTAATCCTGATTTGTCTTTTAAGACCTGGTTTAGAAGGATATTGATCAATACAGCGATCAATCACTTTAAGCATGAGCTAAAACATGCCCAAACTGAAAGCTTGGATCAAGCGGAATACTTAAATGGTAAAGATCATGGCGTGATCAGTCAAATGAGCTATGAGGAAATGATTGAGGCGATCAGAGGATTGTCACCAATTTATAGGACGGTTTTTAATTTATATGCAATAGAAGGTTATACACACGAAGAAATAGCAGCGCAATTGGGGGTGACCGTTGGAGCTTCCAAGTCAAACCTATCCAGAGCTCGGGCAAATTTGAGGGAAATATTAAGAAGAAATCATGAAAAAGGACTGGCGAAATATGAGCGATAGCGAGCTGGATGATTTCTTCAAGGAGAAATCATCTCATCCTGAAATTCCCTTTTTGCCAGAGGATTGGGAAAAGATGAAGGAGAAATTAGCTAACTCCCCAATGGGGACGAAAGTGAATTGGTATAAGAAACCATGGGTTTGGCTTGTTGGGATTGTTCTATTATTTCTAGGAAGTATTGTGGTGTTTGACTGGAATGCAAAGGAAGCAGGTAAAGTAACAGAAAGTAATCCAGTGGTGCAGGAAAATGGTTCCGTAAAGAGTGGGAGCACTTTATCATTTGAAGAAAACAATGTTTATGAAAATAATGGTGAATCTATCCCTCAGCAACGAAATGAAAATAATTTGTTGGAAGAAACCAAGAGTAATACAAGTGATGAGTTTACAGAAAATTCATCCAAGTCTATAGCTGGCAAACAACAGAATAATTCTCCCCAAAACGAAAGGGAAGAACATTGGGGAGGCTCTACGGCTTTCAATAAAAATGACTTGGAAAGCCTGTCTGGAATAAAGATATGTAATAGAAACCTGCCACAGCTAGATGGGCCGTTGAAGGAAGTTGCCTTGGTTGAAATGAATCAGTTTGAAGCCCCTTTGGATGCCCAAAAGGAACACAGTAACGATAAATTGGTATATAGAAATGATCGAAGGTGGAGCGTTGCTGTAGTGCTTTCACCAGATATAAGTGCACTGAAGTTAAATGATGTTCATGGGGTTGGGACAAGTTTGGGTATTAATGTGGAATATTTCTTCCATCCTAGGTGGAGCATTAATATAGGAGGCTTGTATGCCTTCAAAACCTACGAAGGAAAAGAAGGTTACTTATCACCTGGATATGGAAGTTCTCCGACTGGAGTAAAAGGGGATTGCTATGTGTTGGATATTCCTTTAAATGTTCGCTTTTATGCTATCAGAGGAGATTTGGATAGTTGGTACATCAGTTCAGGATTATCTTCCTATTTGATGTTAAGGGAAAAATATGAGTTAGAATATGCAGGAAATGGTGGGTATCCATCTTACTCGGATTTGGATATCAAAAATCAAAACCAGCATTATTTTAAAATAGCCAATATCAGTATGGGATATGAAAGGGTGTTATCAGAAAAACTATCCCTACAGGTAGAACCCTATTTTAAAGTGCCTTTGACCGGAGTAGGTGAAGGTCAAGTAAATCTAAAGAGTGCCGGTGTATGGATAGGATTAAAATACAATTGGTAAGCAAAGCCGGCTAATCAATCTAAAAAAAATTAAGTGTACAAGGTAAACTTTCCAGCCAAAAAAAATGGCTTCTGAAGGTTTAGTGGAAAACTATTGTGTCAAATCTAACCAAGAAATGATGTATTAATGATGAAAAAGCAAGTAAAATACTTCGTTGCAATGATACTGATGGTCACTATGGTGATTGTGGTTTCCTGCGACGATAAAGATGATGAACCAAGTCCACAAGGTCAGAAAAAGGTTTATACACTTAACTCTGTGGCAGGATCAGGAGTGACAGGTACGGTGACTTTCACCAGACAAGATGATGGCACCACACAGATTTCCATCGTCTTGACAGGGACAGCTGCGGGAGATATGCACCCTTCCCATATTCATGCTAATTCAGCTGCTGAAGGCGGAGGGATAGTTATTGACCTAACTGATGTGGATGGTGCAAGCGGAATGAGTGAAACCATTGTAGATGAAATGAATGATGGTACTCCTATTACCTATCAGGAGTTAATCAATTTCGACGGCTATGTAAATGTCCATAAAAGTGCGTCGGAACTCTCTACACTGGTTGCCCAAGGTGATATTGGAAGTAATGCTGATGGGTCAGCTGATGACGATGGAGGGGGAACAGGTTATTAATAAAGTTGGAGGAGGTGAAATGCCTTCTCCTCCCTTTGGATAATGTTTTAAAACCAAACTAGATAAAACTATGAAAAACCTTTTTTGTATTGTCATCGGACTACTGTTGGTTACGGGGTTGGCTTGTAGCAGAGAAAATGAAGAAGATATTATCCCAACCCCCACCCCAGATAAATGTGCAGATAATACCGCTACCTTGTCAGGGGAAGTATCGACCATTATCCAAAACAATTGTGCGGTTTCTGGATGCCATGTTGCGGGTACTGGTAGGGTGAACTTTACCATAAAGCAAAATATTATCGATAATGCCACTCAAATCAGGACTTATACACAAAGTGGATTTATGCCACCTTCTGACTCAGGAAGGAGTTTGACAACATCCCAAAAGGATGATATTTTCTGTTGGGTATCAGCCGGTGCTCAAGATAACTAAGCAGAATGTTATGAAAGGTTTAATTATGACTTTGTTGCTCTGGACCATGACATTACCGACAGTAGGACAGTCCTATCGAACTGCTGTTTGTGAGCTCAGCTTTTTCTCTAACGCTCCATTGGAAGATATTAAGGCCAATAATAAGGAAGCGATTGGTGTATTCAATGCTGCAACAGGAGATATCGCTTTAGTGGTCCAAATCAGAGGATTTCAATTCGCCAAATCTTTGATGCAAGAGCATTTTAATGAGAATTTTATGGAATCCGAGGAATTTCCCAGGGCTACTTTTGAGGGAAAGGTTAAAAAGTTTGATATGGAAAAAAGTGGAAGCCAAAATGTTGATGTATCTGGTGATATGACCATCCATGGGGTAAAGAAACCGATGGATATTAGTGGTCGGTTTGAAGTAAGAAATGGGATCGTTTTTATGGATGCCGTCTTTCCGATTAGGCTGGAAGACCATGATATTGAAATTCCACAAATATTATTCAAGAAAATCGCAGAGGAGGTAGAGGTGACAGTGCATTTTGAACTTAAAAAAGACTAGCAAATGCAGCATTGTCTTAGAACAATTAAGATCATTATTTCCTTGGTTATGGCTTATTATGCAAACCCATTGAAGGCGCAAGATAGCTTACTGGATCAGTTGGAAAGTCAAGTTCAGCCCATGGATGAATGGGTGATGGGGACTTTCAAGGGAACGAGGCTGATTAATGGACATACCATTGAAACGCGGGGAGAAGGAAACCTGGACTTTATGATCTCTCATAGATTCGGTAGAATTAATTCAGGTGCCTATAACTTTTTTGGGTTAGACGAAGCGAATATTAGGTTGGGGCTGGAATATGCATTTACCGATCGGCTTACGGTTGGGGTTGGGAGGAACTCCTTTCAGAAAGTTTATGATGGGTTCGCAAAGTACCGTTTATTAAAGCAGCAGACAGGGGCAAAACAGGTACCTATTTCCATGACATTGTATTCCAGTATGGCAGTCAATACCTTTAAGCGACCGGAACTTCCCATGACATTTGAAAGAAGGCTTTCTTATGCGCACCAATTATTGTTGGCAAGGAAGTTCACAGAAGGGCTTTCCCTACAGCTTATGCCTAGCTATGTCCATCAAAATTTGGTGCCTACCAATATGGATAAAAACGATCTTTTTGCGGTAGGTTTAGGTGGTCGACTGAAACTTACCAACAGAACTTCACTGAATATGGAGTATTATTATAGGGTAGCTCCCAATGAGAATGATGGCTTTTACAATGTGGTGGCTCTCGGTTTTGACATTGAAACAGGAGGCCACGTTTTCCAATTGCATTTGACCAATGCCCAATCTATGACGGAAACGGGCTTTATTCCATCAACTACCGGGAATTTCTGGGATGGGGATATCCATTTTGGTTTTAATATTTCCAGGTCTTTCCAATTAAAGAAGAATGAAAAACAAGCATGGTAAAAACTGTTTTTTTGAGGGGAAATGTTGGTTATTGGTTAATCTGAGAGTAAAGCCATTTATTTAGCCAATTTCTGGTAGTGTCAGGCTTAGTAGGGTCGAGGTTTAGACATAGCCTTCGACCCAGTTAAGTGTGATATTTTTTCTTTTAGCCCTAAACTAAATGGCATTACACCTGGAATTAATGTATGGTTGATTTGATATAGGAATCTACATTTTCCCTTGTAATAACCTCTAGTGGAAAAAGCTCTTTTTCAGGTGCTTGTTTATTGAAGAGCAGGAGATTGGCAAGGTGATGGATTCCTCTAAATACCTGTCTGTTTGGGTTTTGGTTGATCAGGAAATTGATGTCTCCTGATTTTAGCAATTCTACGTTTTCTTCCAGGAGATCATAGCCTACGATGCACATGTCTGAAAGCTTGTTTTTTCTTAATATCTCCGCAGTCAGTTTGGCTCCAGAGGAGGTGGGGATAAATAAACCTTTGATTTTATCTTTTTTTATGGCCTCAATAAGTTTGGATTCAAAGGATTTCATGTCGTCTCCTTCAATGATAACAGACGAAACAGTGACGATGCCATTGTTGAGGGAACTGAAGTAATCTCTGAAGCCTCTTTCCTTTTCTTTAAAGTGAACGGAAAACTGTATACTCTCACTTACGTGGAGGATAGAAACTGTATTGTTGTTGCAGTCGGTGCCTAGATTAATCAATGAGGCCCCAAGTCTGCCACTTTGATAGAGGTCCTGCCCAATAAAAGCCAATGGAGAAACATCAGGAATCATGGTATTGAAATGCACATAGGGAATATTAAGCTCGTCAAGCTCCTTGAAAAACTCCAAAGCTTCATTGAGGAAAATAGGAGCACTTAAAACAGCATCAGGCTTGCTGTCCATTAACTTTTTGGATGCGCTTTTAAAAGAACCAAAATCATGGAGTTCAAAAAAGTGGGGCTCTAATACCATATGGTAGGGTCTCCATTCGACCTTTGACGCTTCAAGGCCCTGAAGGGACAAATTCCAATAAGGATCTTGCTTAGGGTTGGGAACGAGCAAAGCGATTTTGTATACTTTGCTTGAGCCAAGGGTCTTGGCCAATAGGTTTGGTGTATAGTCAATTTCCTTTAGGACTTTTTCCACTTTCTGCCTAGCAGCTTCGGAGACTTTGCCTCTTTTATGAATTACCCTATCCACCGTGCCAACGGATACGCCAGATAGCTTGGCAATGTCTTTTATCCTGATCATTTTATTTTTTTCCATAATAGGGTCTGTTAGGTCAATGGATTTTTGGTCTTTTTGAAAAAATAATAAATCACGAAAGTAATAGTTTTTTTGATCTGTACATAATCGGACTATTTTAAAACCACTTACAATAATTAACTGAATTAATGATTTGTTAATGTAAATGGATGGTACTATTTCAAATTATCAGCTATGCCTTCATTCTTTGTTATAATTCTAATCAAAACCAATTATTAGGTCTTTTGTACTACGTTATTATTCTGTTTGGTGGCTTTGTGTTTCCGCAAACAAATAGATTGTGCGCGGAAACAATTTCAAAATATTTTTTGATTAATACAATTTAATTTCTACTTTGGTGATGTATAAAAGATTAGTGTGTCATTCTTTATTTATTAAATAATTATTTCTTAACAGATGGGATGTGTAGTTTTTTATTAAGCAATTGTTAAGGAAGTGGAAATATTGAATGGTTTCAAGAATCTGGATTAAGCCCTCTGGGTTTGGTAAGAAGTGGCTACTAATAAATAGTGAACAAACTCACTTCTTTTAATGATTTGCTGACTTCTGAAATTGAAAAATTCTAACACCTATAAATCGCAAATATGAAAAAACAAATTACCCACAAAACTAATCCCTCTTCGCTTTTCAAAAAGAAAAGCAAACTTCTGCTAGCGCAAAGTATGCTGGTAGGCGTCGTGTTTTCTGGTTCTGCGTTTGCAGGAACTGTTGAAAATACTGCGACTTTTAATGAGATTGTCAGTATCAGGGAGGCTGACATTAAAGTAAGCGGAACCGTTCTTGATAGTAACGGTGATCCACTGCCTGGAGCTGCTGTTTCTGTTCAGGGACTTAGTAGAGGTACTGTGACTGACTTGGATGGTAAGTTTAGTATTGATGTTCCAGAAGGTTCCACTTTGGTGGTTTCTTTTTTGGGCTTCACTACTAAAACTGTAGAGGTTGGAAACCAAACAGAAATCCGGGTCGTGTTGGAAGAGGAAGCCTCTGCCCTTAATGAAGTGGTGGTAACTGCCTTTGGTATGGATAAGCAAGAAAAGGCACTAGGTTACGCAACCAGTACTATTAAATCTGATGAATTGGTGAAAGTAGCGACACCAAACTTGGCGACAGCATTATATGGTAAAGCTCCAGGGGTAAAAATTGCTACAGGTGCCGGTGGTGCGACTTCGGCCGTTAACATCCAAATACGTGGTGTAAACTCCATAACAGGTAAAAACCAGCCTTTGATCGTTTTGGATGGTGTGCCTATCCGAAATGAGGAAGTGACCAACAACAACTATTGGGGTGACCAGCGTCTAAGAGGTAACGGCCTTTTGGACATCAACCCAGCTGATGTTGATAATATTTCAATTTTGAAAGGAGCGTCTGCGGCAGCATTGTATGGTTCAGAGGCGGTAAATGGTGTGGTTTTGATCACTACCAAAAAAGGTAAGGCAGGAGAAAAAGGAATCAGAGTAGACTTTAACGCAAACTTTGCGGTCGATCAAATTGCGTACTTGCCAAGATACCAGAATGTAAGAGGGCCAGGTATGCCATCCCATATTCAGGATTTAGGTCAATCGGAAGATGGATTTAATTATACCGAAGATGGTGTAAGGACCGTTCCCAATACAACTACAAACTTCGGCCCTGCATTTGATGGACAGCCGATGTTGGCCTGGGATGGAATATCAAGACCTTACGTGGCTCAGGAAGATAACTATGCTGCATTGTTCAATGATCCTATTAGTTCTCAAGTAAACGTGGCCATTTCCAATGCTACCGACAAAGGAAGTTTCCGTTTGTCACTTACTCGTCAGGATAATGAGGCATTGAGTTTGAACTCTAAAAACAGCAAGAACATCCTTAACCTTAACTCATCTTACAAGGTTAGCAAGAAGGTTAAGACGGATTTGATGATCAACTATATCAATCAAAACACCAAGAACCGTCCTTATTCCATTGACCGAATGATTAATAACTTTACAGGTATGATGACCCGTTTTGATAATGGTGCATGGTATTTGGATAAATATCAGACAAGTAGAGGTTATCGGTTTGTAACTGGTAATAACCAAAGTTTGACTCCAGATGAGAACATATCGGGAAATGGGTTCTTATCAGATATAGCGGATTATGTTTGGAGAGTAAATAAGCATTACTTGGATGAGACCAGTAACCGTGTGATTGGTAGTTTAACGAATACAATAGATATCACGGAAGGATTGAATTTAAGAGCTCGGGTTTCCACTGACATTACCAGTAGATATTCAGAAGATTCTCGTTCAACAGAGAGACCATTGGCGTTTGGCCCTTCAGGGTCTTTTGGAATGACTTCCGAAATGTTCAGCATTCTCTATGGAGATGTCATGCTAAACTACCGTAAGCCAATTACCGATGAAGTGACGTTTAGTGCTATGGCAGGTTATACGGCTAGACAAGAAAGCTATAATAGTATAAGTAGAAGTACAAATGGAGGTTTAAGCTCTGAGAACCTTTTCGATATCGTAGCATCTACCAATATTCCTAACTCAGGTTCTAATCGTACCGATCGTGTTATTGATGCTTTTATGGGAACCGTTAATTTGGATTATAAGGGAGTGTGGTTTTTAGAAGGAACTTTGCGTAGAGATAGAATTTCTACCATGAACCCTAATAACAACACATTTTTCTATCCATCAGTTAACTCCAGTTTTGCGATATCTGATGCAGTCACTTTGCCAGATTTCATTACTTTCTCAAAATTGAGAGGTTCTTGGGGTATAGTAGGTAATTATCCTGATGTGTATTCTGCTAACATTGCATATACTCAAAACTCACTAGGAGAGCAACAGCCAAATGGTTCCAATGTACTTTATACCGTAATTCCTTCAAGCTTTGGAAATGATGGTATCAAACCTGAGCAAAAGCATGAATTTGAATTTGGTTTGGATACTAGATTTTTCAACAATCGTTTCGGCTTGGATGTATCCTATTATAATGCACAAATCAGAGATCAGATTTTGCCATTGACTTTGCCATCTTCTGCCGGTGCTACTTCGGTATTGACCAATATTGGTACACTTAGAAATACGGGGGTGGAACTTGCCTTGAACGGACAAATTGTAGAAAGTAGAGATTTTGGATGGAATGCAGTGATTAACATTGCCAAAAACGTCAATAAAGTAGAGAAATTGGCTAATAATGCGACAGAACTCCTACATGCTGATTATGATGGTAATGCCGCTCAGTTGAGATCAGTGGTGGGTCAGCCAATGGGAGATTTCTATGCTCGTCCAATTGCAACTGATGCAAATGGAGACAAAATTGTTCAACCAAATGGTCTTTACAAAATTGATGACCAAAACTGGATCAAAGTAGGAAATGCCATGCCGGATGCAGTGGGTGGTATCATCAATGACTTTAGGTACAAAAACTTTTCTTTATCGGCTGTGATGGACTTTCAAATTGGAGGTAGTGTAATGCCAACAGGGATCAACTGGATGATCTCGCGTGGTCTGACGGAAGAAAGTTTGAATTATATGGATGAAGCAAGCGGAGGATTGGCCTATTATCTGGATGGAGATGGAAATGGCGTTCAAGTAGACCATTCTACTGGACAAGGTCCAAATGGAGAGACTGTTTACCATGATGGTATGCTCATGGATGGCGTTATCGCTGACGGTTCTGCCAATAGCAATGTGGTTTCACAAGCTTATTACTACTGGAATACTTATAACTGGGGAGGGCCTCAATACAGTCAGTCTAGGTATGAGCTTTATATAAAAGATAACGACTATATCAAAATGCGGGAATTGTCCATCAGCTATGCAATTCCTAATCACATCTCATCCAAATTTGGGGCTTCTGATGTTAATATTTCAGTATTCGGAAGGAACTTGTTTTTCCTTTACAGAAACATCAAGGATCTAGATCCTGAAGTTTTGACCGGTGGATCCAGATGGACTCAAACATTGACCAGTGCGGGTACTAATCCTGCTACTAAAACTTATGGTGTAATATTAAGAGCCAGATTCTAAAAGCTAGTTTAAGAACAATTCATATAATTAAGACATGAATATCAATAGACTATTTATATATATACTTCTGGTTGGCAGCTTAGTTAGCTGTACAATTTCAGACTTTGAAGATAACTACACAGATCCTTCCAAACTTGCGGAAACTTCTGTTGGTAAGCAGTTTACTGGGATGATGTATTCCAATAGACTTTATGTGTTGCCCGGTTATAGGGATTACTTTGTAGTAAGAAGAATTACTTCTAACCGATATACTCAAGCGGTAGGCTGGGTCAATGTAGAAAACCAATATGTGCCAGGTTCTGCTGCTGTAAGTGAGCGTTGGGATGTGTTTTATAACTTTATGGCTCAGTATAGAGAGCTTCAAAAAGTTTACAATGAGCTATCTGCACAAGAGCAGGCAGATAACCGCCTATTTATGATTACAGCTGCGGTTTATTTCTATGACCGTACCCAACAAATTGTGGATTTGTATGGTGATATCCCGTGGAGTGAGGCAGGTATGCTAAGCCAAAATGGAGGAGATTATTCGAAGTCTTACCCTGCTTATGATACCGCTGAAGAGATCTATACTACTATGCTGGACGATTTGGCTGGTTTCGCTGATGAGTTGGGTACATTGGAAATCAATGCGGCTGTTGAAACTGATTTTAATACTCAAGATTTGATCAACAGAGGAAGTATCGATTTATGGATCAAGTATATCAACTCTTTGCGATTGAGAATGCTGACACGGGTAAGTGGAAGCAGTGAATTTGCTTCAAGGGCTACTGCTGAAATTGGAGAGATTCTCTCTAATCCGACTGATTATCCTGTTGTTACCAACAATGATGATAACATCTTATTCCATATCCATACCCTTGGGACTTTAATGAGTGCTACTGACTTCCAAAGTGGATTGGAAGATTGGGATGGTAACTTAGCAGGAAAACAGATTTTAGATCATATGGTGAATAATCAGGACCCAAGATTGACATATGTGTTTGAACCTGGATTGGAATCGAACGGGGAGTATCTTGGACTTGACCCATTAATGAATCCAACAGATCAAAATGCTTTGGTTCTTGAGCAAACTCTTTCTTTCTATAACAGGTCCACACTAAGTAGAAATCAGTATTTCCCAGGTGTGATTATGACTGCAGCAGAAGTACATCAGCTTGCAGCAGAATATTATCTAAACCAAGGCCAAAGTGCTATGGCTAAAGCCCATTATGAAGAGGGAATTAGGCAGTCTATTGGCTTTTACCAATACCTAAGAAGCATTAGTAATAATGCAGACGCTGATGCGCCTATTGTACCAACGGATGCTTCCATTAGCAATTATTTGGCTATGGATGAAGTTTCTTGGGACGCTGCATCTAGCCCAGAAGAGCAATTAACTTTAATTGCAGAACAGAAATGGCTCCATTTTAACGTCATTCAATCTAATGAAAGTTGGTATGAAATCAGAAGATTAGGTGTGTTGGATTTTGACTTTTGGGTTGATAACTCTAATCAGCAGAGTCTACCCCCAGCTCGTTGGATGTATCCAGGGTCTGAGCAAACTTATAATATGGAAAATTATTCTGTTGTACAGGGAGAAGATAAGCTGACGAACCAATTATTCTGGGATGTCAATTAATTCAATGATTTGATAAAATAGGTTTAAGGGACCTAGGGCCGCATGCTTCAGCTTTGCTGTTGGTGCGGCCTTTTTACTTTTTCTGTTTATTCTTCTAGACTTTCCATTAGTTCAAAACTGAGCTGATCTATATTGCCTTTATTGGGATGAAATGCTGAAAGGTTGGAAAGGATAATGACGGCATTTTGATTTTTGATATCGATCACCATGGAGGAACTATAGCCACCTGTGCCGCCATTATGCCAACACCATTTGTTTTTAGGCTCTCTATTGATAATTGCCCATCCTAGACCTATATCTACATTATTGACCACATGAACTGTCTTTTGGCGAGTCAGGGCCAAAGCAGTGTGGCTGCTGTCAAATTGGGCCAATGCAAACTTGGATAAGTCTTCCACATTGGATAAAATTCCACCCGCTCCACTTAACACCTCCATGTCCCAATTGGAGGTTTCCTGTCCCAGGGGGCCCTGTCCTTTGACTAATCCTTTATTTATCTCTTGTCTGTTGGCAGTACTACTGCTCATATGTAGGGGCGCGAAAATTCTTTGTTGCAGTAGTTCGGAATAAGCCTCTTCCTCGATTATTGCAATTGTATAGCCCAAGAGGCCTACTCCGAGATTGGAATATTGTGACTTCATTCCGCTAGTGTCCAGAAGGCTAAGTTCTTCCGTGAAATAAGCTTTTAGCTTATCTTCATCATATCCTTTATAAGGGTTTTGGGGATTAGCCATGGCGAGGTTGGAGGGGATTCTAGGCAGTCCTGAAGTGTGGTTAGCGAGTGACTTAAAAGTGATTTTGATGTCATCCTTCATGGGAAAGGGTAAAAAATCATTGATATTGTCATTAAGGTTAATCTTATTTTCTTCTACCAGGTAGGCCAAGAGGGTGGATGTAAATACTTTGGTGATTGAGCCGATTTCAAAGATACTTTCACTGTTATTGATGCTTACAATGCTGTCATTGAGCCTTTTGACTCCATAATAGTAGGTTTGGCCATTTTTAATAAAGGCAAATGCCAATTGGGTGTTGTTGGGGAAAGTGTTGACCTTGTTAAATATCAGGTCTGTTTTTGACTCGGGTAAAATATCTTTTGTTTGTGCATTGGTGGCAGTATCAATTTGAGAAAAGGCGCTGTTTGACCAAAAGCAAAGAAGGAGGATCAAAGCATATTTCATGGGCGTGTTTGATAAATGGTGTTTATTTAAAACTACCAATTATTTTTGTTTCTCCCCATCTGGTGATGCTATATTTGGGTTTTAAGGTATTGGATAGTTGCAAGTTAGCCTGTTGGGTAAGAGATGATCACCTTGTTTCCAGTGGCATGATGTTTTCTAACATCAACCACTGAATCAGGAAAGATAAATAGTGTATCTGATTTTTAAGTTAATGACTATAACTTGCTGGCATGACAGGTTGTTTAAGAGTAACTGGCTTCCATAAGCTCTCTTTTTTTCTCTTTCTTCTTTCTGACCATCAGGATGGCAATGGCAATAAAAAGACCAGAACAAGCAATACCTGCTCCCACCAGGTCAGCAGAGGTAAAACCATAGCCCATGGCGATAGGTAAACCTGCCAGGTAAGCTCCTAAAGCGTTCCCAATATTGAAAGAGCTTTGATTAAGGGAAGAACCCAAGGTTTCAGCGCCTTTGGAGGCTTTGATAATCACAATTTGAATGGGGGTAACCAGACAAAATGAAACGGTACCAATGATAAAGGTCATGATCAGTACGGCTGTTTTATCGGTGGCCAGATAGGCGTTCGCAACAAGCATTACGGCCATCATGACCAAGGTGATCATCACTGCATAGAGTGGAAGCATTTTTTCTGCTAGTTTTGCACCGATAAAATTACCAAAGACCATTCCCAGGCCTGCCAGTATCATGGCATAAGGAACCACTGTTTCTGGGTGACCTGCTACATCGGTAATCAGAGGGGCAATATAACTGTACCAAGCAAAAAAGCCTCCAGTCCCAATAGCGGTCAAAAGGATACTTAACCACAGTTCTGACCGCTTAAAAATGCTGAATTCCTGGGATATGCTACCAGAGGAAGACTTTTCCATGGTAGGCATCCATAATTTAACACTGGCCAAGGTAAGTAATCCGATGATGCCGACGATTAGGAAAGTAATGTTCCACTGAAAGTGTTTACCGAGAAAGGTAGCCAGTGGTACGCCAACTACATTGGCAACCGTGAGTCCTCCAAACATAATGGAGATGGCTTGGGCTTCTTTTCCTTCATTGGAGAGTTTTCCGGCTACCACAGCTCCTATCCCAAAAAAGGCACCATGAGGTAGCCCGGACAGAAATCTCATGATCAGAAAAGAAGTGTAATTATTGGAAAATGCCGAAAGTGTATTGAAGATGGTGAACCAGATCATCAAGGCAAAGAGTACTTTATTTGCCGGCCACCTGTTGCCTATAGTGGTCAGTATAGGTGCTCCAACCACCACGCCCAAGGCATAGGCAGCGATAAAGTGACCCGCTTTTGGAATGGATATTTGGAAGGCCTCGGCAATCTCAGGTAAAATGCCCATAATGACAAATTCTGTCGTACCAATACCAAAACCACCAATAGCCAATGCAAGTAGCGCCTTTCTCATATCTAAGTTCTTCAGTTTAGGGTTTGTGAAAAGAGATAAGTAGTAAACTGTCTGAAAAGTTCATTATTCGAAATAATTAATGAAATATTTAATGATTATTTAAATAATCTATTGAATCGTAATCGATTGCATAATGAGCAGGAGAGGCTTAGAATGCTCGAAGGCTTATTGATGCAAAACCTTTTGCAATAGAAAATCCAATGTTAACTTGCTCCTTTATAAATAGAGGGAGAGATGGATAATCAAGTCGAAATACATTATTGTACCCAATGCCGATGGATGTTAAGAGCTGCTTGGATGGGGCAGGAATTGCTGACCACTTTTGAGCAAGAATTGGCTGCTTTGACACTTAAGCCCGGGACGGGAGGAGTTTTTGAGATAAGAGCCAATGGAAAATTGATATGGTCACGCAAAGAGAAAGGGCGATTTCCGGAAATTACGGAGCTAAAACAGCTTGTCCGCGATGTAATTGCGCCAGAAAAAGACCTTGGGCATGCAGACAAGAAAAGGACCTAAGAGTTTATGATTTGATTTTAATTACACCATTTTTATATAGGTCCAAGGCTTGACCTAAAATTTCAACAATATCACCCAATGGTAAATCTTCAGTAGGCTTGACCCTGAATATTTTCATTCTACTTCTATTCCCTGTTTCCAGTTTGGGATGCTCAAGGTGTTTGCCTTCTACCATCAGGAGATATGGTTCATTTGTTTTCTTATCTGTCCATAGATAGCAAAACATTTTTTTTCTATAGCAAAAGCAAGGCATCCCATATTTTTTGGTTTCAGATACCTCAGTGTCATGACTTAGAATAACCTTACGCAATGCCAATAAACAGGACCTGTTGGGCTCTTCCTGATGGGCGTAGAATTGATCTGTTTCTTTAAGCATTTTGTCTTCTTTGCGAATTTGGTATTACCTGTTTATTTATTTGATATGCCTATAATGGGTTTTACATTCTGGTTTGCATTAAGAATTGAAAGCATTACCCATTAGATTTATTTTGAGCTATCTACAAAGCTACTGATACCTTGCCGAAATGAGGATAAATTTTTAACTTAAAGAAGTTTGAAAATAGTATTTGAAAGTAAGAAGAAAATCAAAATAACAATTCCTTTAAATTTTTTACCAATAACAATAAAACACAAAAAAATGGAAAACAATAATGGATCCCGAAGTTTTGATGTAAATGACAGCAGTCGCAAATGCCCCTTTTCAGGTGGAGCTCCCAAGAAAAGCGCTGGGGGAGGAACCAGCAATTTGGATTGGTGGCCTGATAGGCTGAGGGTAGATATCTTAAGACAACATTCCTCCTTGTCCAACCCAATGGATAAAGATTTCAATTATGCCGAAGCTTTCAAAAGCCTGGACTACGAAGGGTTGAAGAAGGATTTACATGCATTGATGACGGATTCACAAGATTGGTGGCCGGCAGACTTTGGACACTATGGAGGGCTTTTTATCAGGATGGCCTGGCATAGTGCTGGAACTTATCGAATTGGGGATGGCCGAGGAGGAGCAGGAGCTGGACAGCAGCGGTTTGCCCCGCTGAACAGTTGGCCGGACAATGCCAGTTTGGATAAAGCCAGAAGATTACTGTGGCCCATCAAGCAGAAGTATGGTAAAAAGATTTCATGGGCTGACCTGATGGTCTTGGCAGGCAATGTAGCATTGGAATCTATGGGCTTTAAAACCTTTGGCTTTGGTGGAGGCCGTGAAGATGTGTGGGAACCAGAGCAAGATGTATATTGGGGTTCTGAAAAGGAGTGGCTGGAAGACAAAAGATACTCTGGGAAAAGGGATTTGGAGGATCCATTGGCTGCAGTGGTGATGGGCTTGATTTATGTGGATCCTGAAGGGCCGAATGGCAATGGGGATCCTATTTCTGCAGCGCATGATATTCGGGAGACCTTTGGTAGGATGGCCATGAATGATGAGGAAACGGTGGCTTTGATTGCAGGAGGACATTCCTTTGGAAAGACCCATGGTGCGGCGGATCCCGGAGAGTTTATTGGGCCTGAACCTGAGGCAGCCCCCATTGAGGCCATGGGATTTGGCTGGCAAAATACTTTTGGGTCTGGAAAGGGACCTGATGCGATTACCGGTGGGCCTGAGGTGACTTGGACGCAAACCCCTACACAATGGAGTAATTTCTTTTTCGAAAATCTATTTAAATATGAGTGGGAAATGACCAAAAGTCCCGCGGGAGCCAAACAGTGGGTGGCCAAAGATGCTGAGGAGAGCATTCCTGATGCCTTCGATTCCTCCAAAAAACATCGCCCTACCATGTTGACTACGGATTTGTCCTTACGTTTTGATCCGGAATATGAGAAGATTTCAAGACGCTTTTACGAAAACCCGGACCAGTTTGCAGATGCTTTTGCCAGGGCTTGGTACAAGTTGACTCACCGTGATATGGGACCACGGAACAGGTACCTCGGGCCAGAAGTGGCACAAGAGGAGCTGATCTGGCAAGACCCTATTCCTGCTTTGGATCATAAGGTGGTAGATGAACAGGATATAGCATCTTTAAAGTCCAAAATATTGGCTTCTGGTTTATCTGTCTCTCAGCTAATTTCTACCGCTTGGGCTTCTGCCTCTACTTTCCGAGGTTCGGATATGCGTGGAGGAGCCAATGGCGCCCGTATTCGCTTGGAACCGCAAAAGGACTGGGAAGTAAACAATCCGGCAGAACTGTCCAAAATTTTAAAGATCTATGAAGGGATTCAAAGTGATTTTAATGGTGCCCAATCTGATGGAAAGAAAATCTCTATAGCGGACCTCATTGTGCTGGGTGGTTGTGCAGGTTTGGAAAAGGCAGCGAAAGACGGAGGCCATGAAATAAAAGTACCGTTCACTCCAGGTAGAATGGATACTTCCCAAGAACAAACCGAAATAGATACCTTTACCTACCTTGAGCCTGTGGCCGATGGCTTTAGAAATTATAGAAGAACACGGTTTGATGTGTCCACCGAGGCATTGCTAATCGATAGGGCCCAGCTCCTGACTTTGACCGCACCAGAACTGACCGTGCTCATTGGTGGCTTGCGTGTTTTGGGTACCAATTATGATGGATCCAAACATGGTGTGCTCACTCATAACCCTGGTGTGCTTTCGAATGACTTCTTTTTGAACTTGCTGGATATGGGAACGGTATGGAGTCCGATGTCTGAAGATAATAAGGAAGTCTTTGAAGGAAGGGACGCCAAAACAGGGGAGGTAAAATGGACCGGCACCCGAGCTGATTTGGTTTTCGGTTCCAACTCTGAGTTGAGGGCTTTGGCAGAGGTTTATGGTTGCCAGGATTCCAATGAGAAATTTGTGAAGGACTTTGTGGCAGCATGGGATAAAGTGATGAACCTGGACCGCTTTGATTTGGATTGAAAGTCCTAAGGTCGTATTGTAATCCAAGAGGAAAGAGGCAACTGGTAGGTTGCCTCTTTTTTGTTATGAGATATTTTTGAGCTAATTTTTGGAGATGAAATATGTTTTTCTTTTAGTAATTAATATCATGTTGACAGGCTTGGTCAAAGGACAAGATACCTACGTTTTATTCAAAGGCGGAAAGACCTATCAAAAAAAATCTGTTTTGATGTTTTATGATTTAATAGAAGGGTGGGAGCTAAAAGAAACAGATGATCAGATCATATTTACTTTTAATGGATTAATTGAGTATTTACCCTTTCAACAGCTTGTATACCTAAAGGACTATCATGAATCAAGATTGGGAAAATAATAGAATATCGGTATAACTATTTTTACAGTTTAATATATGGATATGTTTTTATCAGTGATTAAGACTGTTTTCAAGGCTTAACTCTTCATTTCTTTTCCTTAGATGAAAAGAAACGAAGCAAACCTGCCTGTATTCTAAGGTTAAAACAAGAAGAATTTAAAATATTTTAATTGATATATTTTACGATGTCTACATAGTTGGTATTACGGTTGACTACGGCAAAGGCTCTTGAAAGAAGTTTATTTCTAATAACGTTAAGCGTACTCATTTTACTTTTCCCTTCGCTTACCCTCTTCTGGTAGTATATCTTCATTTCTGGACTATATTGAATAGCTGTTCCTGCACATAGGGTCAATAGTGTTTTTATTCTCTTATTTGCCAATTTGCTTGTTCTTGTTGTGCCTCTAAATGTGCCGGACTGGTTAGGGAATGGCGCTGTTCCTGCATAGCTGGCAAACTTTCTCCAACTATTGAATAAGGTAAAACCTTCTGTTAAAACGATAAGGGCAACAGCAGTTTGCGGCCCTATTCCCTTAACAGAGTTAATCAGGTTGTATTGATTCAGCAACAGTTCTTCCTTGTGCAAAAGCCTGTCTATTTCTCTTTCAACTGTTTCAATCTGCTTGTCCAAACATGCTATCACTGTAGTATGGGATTTTTGGTAGACTTTTAATTTGTTCTTGGAAACGACAGTTTCATATTCTTTGATACGGGTTATATATGCCGCTCTGTCTTTTACAAGCCCCTCTCTGTAATTAAATAGCTTCTTTAGATCTTGAATGGTCTGTGATGGAAGAACCGTGGGAACAAGTTTCTCCTGCTTTTCGTAGAGATATTCGGCTATATCTTTTGAATCCGCCTTGTCTGATTTTCCTCTTCTTATTCCCAAAGACCGCTTCAATTCCAGTCCTGATATGATATAAAAGGGGAGGGAATATTTTTCAAGAAACAAAGCAAGTTCTGAAGAGTAGATTCCTGTGGATTCAAAACCAAAAAGAAGCTCCTTAGCTAGCACTAATCCTGAATTTTCCATAACCCATTCCACCAGCTCCAGGTGCCCTTGTTCGTTATTTTCGAAAATAGCATGGCATTGATTGGTTTTAAGATAAACATCAAGGGTAGATTTACTTACATCGATTCCGATAAATGATTTGAATTTCATAATTTAGATATTGTATTTTAACAAATGAGAGTTGCGGAAACTAAAACCTTTAGCAGGCCTTGGAGCCTAAAATTCTAACTGGTTACTGACAACTCAATTAAGAATGGGGACTGATACAGGCACTAGGTCTGGAAACCTATGCGGCAGGAAAGTTCACCCCATTCTTTTTTAATTTATTAAATATCTGTGTTACCTATAAACCTTTAAGACCCAAGTCTAATTTTCCAAATTGATCCTCCTTTGTAAACCTAAAGGCCGGTAGGAAGGGAAAAATCAAGACACAGCTAAAGCTTCTTCCCGCAAGGCCACCGCTGGCCCGCAGCTGTGTCGACCTCCACGCAATAATGATGTTTAAAGTTGAATGACCTTAACTTACTAGAACAATGGGTTAAGTTAATAATAAACAAAAAGCACCACAAGAAAAGACTAGTGGTGCCCATGGTAGGTGATGATTACAGGTTAACCCCGTATTATGCACTAGCCTATCTACGCCGCGGCCAAGTATTAAGACCTGAAACTACTTAAAAATCAGTTGCTTCGTTGCTGTTTTCGATTCTACCTGAAGGTAGACATGATCACCATCCGCCGCGGCGGATGATTCAATCTCCAAATAGCCTTCAAATTGAGCTGAGTACTGTTTCGATTAGGAATATAATATTTTGCTCAATATGATTTTGGATCTCTAGCTTTAGGCTAAAAATGAGTGGATCTAGATCTCGATAATGATTGCGATTGGCTCTTTAGCATGAGAAACCGATCTGGTAAAGAGTGGGCCTGCCCTGCAAGCTGGCTACTCGCTAAAAACAGTCATTGACTGTTTTCTTTACGCTAGCCCCTCCACTGCGCGAGCTAACTCATTTTCCTAACGCCCTCCGCAACTGCTCCAAAACCGAATGCTCTAAGGGCCATATCGCCGGATTCCGTTTATCAATTTGGGTTTTCCTAGGTACGTACACTCTTTCGGGTACGCATATTTTGAATTTATTTTGGGGCGGTTGGTTTGATTTCAACCTTGTTAGTGGTGTTTGAAATAATAGCGGTAGGAGGACTGATATTGCATTGTTTTTGGTAGTTCCGTTATAGCAGTCTTGGGGATACCTTGGGGTCTAGTAGTATATACGTTCCCTTTTGGCTGTTTTTTAAGAATTCATGGTACTATTCCAGTAATGAAATGATTTGAAATTTAGATCACAATAATTTGTATATTATTTTGCATAATAATAAGTTTTTGATCTTTCATTTGCTGTCTTTATTTTTTGCGTGACCCTAAATGTGGTTAGTTTTGGATGTATCATTAATGCCCATTATTTAAGGGGCGAGATGGCGAATCTGGACCAGCTGAGGAGTTAGTGTAAACGGTAGCCCAAGAGTTTTGAAACCAATTTTAATTAAGCTATTTGATATCAACCTGGACATAGAGTAAGGTTAATTTGATTTTTATAGTTAAGATTGTACAGTTATTGAATTGGCCATTCTAAGTTTTCTTCTATCAAGTCTGTGAAACTATTTCCTTCATTTTCCCTTCAGCAAGTTTATATTTTGATCCTCAGCTTAGGGTTTATATTGGTCAATTTGGTTTTATATTCCAAATTGGGTGTGATGGAGGACAGCGATACTGATCGGTACCTGATTTATGCCCAAGAGATTCAGGAAAGAGGCATTTTCTTTAAGCCCCATGAATTTTGGTACATTGCTTACCCCATCTTTATCATAAGTATGACCAGTATCTATGATTCTTTGGCCATGGTGGTGGTGGGGCAGTTGCTTTTGTCTTATTTGGCCTTACTAAGTGTCTATGCCAGTGCTAAAAGACTTCATGGAAACAGTAAAGCAGGACTGTTGGCAGGTTTGGCTTTTGTGGCATTTTTTATGATTTCTTACTGGAACTTTGAAATTTATTGTGAATCATTATTGATTTCACTCAACTGTCTGGCATTTCACTTTATCCTCTTGTGGTCTGAGGGAAAAAGGGAGTCCAGGCTTGTGATCTTGGGTGTTTTGATCATTGGTGTAGCCGTATTTACCAAGCCCACAGGAGTAGCCTTATTGGCAGCAGTGTTTGCATTTTTAGTGGTGATGTTGTGGCCAAAACTGAAAGGTAGATCATTGAAACTTGTTTTGGTGACTTTTGGAGCAGTATCCATTTTGGTACTTACCAATTTTATGTTGTCCACTTTTACTTTTGTCCGGGATTATCAGGTAGGGGAGATTATTTATAACTTGGAAGTATTGCCTTTTGAGGAGCATGAAGCATGGTTGAAGCTGGATGTTCCGGAGAATCTGTATATTCCAGATGATTCCTTGCCTCCTTTGGTTCAGTTGCTTTTAGTGATCTTAATGAACCCTTGGTATGCCATGAAATTGATGTTGGCCAAACTGTTTTATTATTTGTTTTACCTGCGGCCTTACTATTCCTGGAAGCATAATTTATTTATGATCGTGATATTAGTGCCCATGTATATTGGTTTTTTTAAAGGCATGTTTTCTGAAAAACTACGATGGAGTATTAAGGTAGTGGTAGGTGTATTTTTAGTGGTAAGTATCCTAAGTCCTGTTTTGATGACCATTGATTGGCGAAACCGTTTTTTGGTGGCGGTACTGCCTTGGATTTTCATGGTAGGCAGTGGGTATTTGGCACAACTTAGGAAGACCGAGGTTTGAGGTTGGAAGGATGAGGTTTGAAGGGCGAGAAAGAGATGTCCAACAGCTCAGCTGTTTGGACAATGGGAAATTGGTGGAAGCGGGAATGACGAGGTTGGAAAGGGGGAATTCAGGCTTTCGTAATGAAATCTGGTGTGGGGCATTGCAAATGCCCATTATTTAAGGGTTTAGATTGCAAATTAAGACCAGCTGAGATGTTATTTTTTGTCCCTGAAAGTAAGGGGGACAGGCTTTAAGACTCAAAAAGCAACAAGTTAGTTTGTAGTAGGCCGAAAAGGTAAAACCTGTAAGTAGGTTTCTACCTTTTACTTCAGGGTTGGCTCGTATTTATGGGGGACATTTCGATGGGAAAAGAGTGTAGGCATTTATCTATATTTTTTTCAGGCTTATTGGCTTTTGATTCTTTTTACTTCTTCTTCCAAATCCTGAATGATGCGGTTTTTGAGTTGGACTACATTTTCTTTTTCCACAAGCTGGCCTCTCAATGCTTCGATGACTTGCTTTAGGGAGTTGATCACTTCTTGATGTTGCTCCAGCAGTTTGGACTGATAGATTTCCAATGGTTCATCCACGGGGTGGGTAGGTTTGTCTATTGGGAGTTGATTTTGGGATAATAACATCTCCCCTTTGCCTGTGAGGAGCCATGCGGGGCTTACTTCCGGAAAATGGATAATGAATGAGGAAATCCATTTGGTGTAGACATCCTTGTCTTTTCCTATGGCTTTGGAAAGGGTACCATTGGCGGCTCCTATTTGTAGCTCTATTTGACGTATGCTTCTATGGGTGTATTTAGCGAATTCACCTATTCTATCTATGATTACTGACATTTTAAAGATATATATGGATAAAAAGTTTCTTTTTTAGATAAATAGCGATATATTTGAAATATTGTATTAGCAATATAGCTATTTATGCTATAATAGGCTAAGGTTTGGTGTTTTTCAGGGACTGTCTAAGGTATTGGGGCAGGAGGTGTTGCCTTACTTTTTCAAAACAAGGTAATTGTTTATCGTTTTTCATGAGTTTAAAATTACGTGCTATGTTAACATTAGGACGGAAACTGATCAATCCCTATCAGGTCATTGGGGATTTTTGTTCGATCAGGGAACTGACTTCTCATCGGCAGAAATTGGATAGGTTTTTCCATAGTGCTTTTGGCTATAAGTCACAGGAAGTAATAGATTATCCTTTTGATATCACTTATACCTATGATGGATTGATCTACTGGTTGGAAGCATTGTTTCGCCTTAGGAAAAGTGGGAATTATCCTTATCGAATAAGGACTTATAGGGAGCAGGCTATTGTAAAGATGGTTGTTCACATCAGGAAATTTAGCCAAGCGGAGTATGAGCCATCATTTTACAGTCATACGCCTGTTCATTTAACTTTCCGAGAATTACATCAACCTTACGTTGTTCTGTTTGATATTTTGGACTGGAGGGACTTTGCCCATTGGAAAAAGAGGCTATTCCAGTGGCAGGTCAATGCATTAAGTGGCGTTGAGGACATAGGCAGTCCGATGGAGGAAGATGATCTGGAAATGTACCGATGTTTACATCGACTGATCGAGGTGAGTTTTCTGATTTTTACGGTCGAGCTGGATTCCAAGGAACTGGAAGTTATTGATCAGTTATGAAAGATTATTCCACTGTTTTGTCGGGAGTCTAAAGCATGGCTTTAGGGTTCTTCCCTTACAACTGTTGGATCTACTATAGAATATTGATACTTTAAATTTTCTACTATGCAAGGTGAAATTTCTAAAACATCGGTTTATCAGGTGATCTACCAACTTTTTGACCGAGCGGCGGTTAATTATTATTTGGTCGGAGTGGATCGGCTCTTTTATTCAGGGGTTTATGAGCCGCTCCCGATTGTGAGCAAAAGCCCCGTGTATTTGTTTTCCATGAGGGAGTATTTGATCCAGTTGATTCAGGAATTGAAACAGACCCAATGGGCTGAAGTCCCAGCCTTAAATGAGATCCGGTATTGTCCAGACCTTTTTAGAGAGATGATTGACTATGAAGAAAAGCGACTTTCAGAGATGCCAAGGCGGAAGGAATATAGCGAGTATTTTGCCCCTTGGGAATATATTCCCAAGAATTTAAAGGACAAGGAATTTAGGAAGCCATTGGTGACCCTTAGACATTGTCTGATACAGTTGGAATCACTGGACTATGTGGTTTTGCTGAAGGAAATGCAGGACAATGCTTTTTCAGGGCAATATGAGCGATGGTTTGATGCTTATCCGGAATTGTATGCATTGTACTTTTATTTGAAGAAATTACTGGAAGCCTGTTATGTAATTTATGCGGGAGAATTGCGGTTTGGTAGAAGGCTAAAAAATGTTGAGTCGGAGACTCAATTCTAGTGGTCCCGCAGTACAACTGACGGGACAACGGGACCCCACCTGACCTCCCCTGGGAGGGGAGGGATTCTTGGGTGCTGCTTATTCAAAAATGAGGGTGTAATGGTGAGTCGGAGCTCAGTTCTAGTGATTCTGCACCTGTGCGCTTGGGCGTAGTGCAACTGGGAAATGTTGAGTCGGAGACTCAATTCTAGTGGTCCCGCACCTGTGCGCCTAGGCGTAGTACAACTGACGGGACAACGGGGGTTCTAGTGGTATCGCACCTGTGCGCCTAGGCGTAGTGGAACTGGTGGGACAACGGGGGTCTGAAGACCGAAGCAGTTGATACCTTAATCAAAAGGGTAGTTTCTACTCGCTTTTAATCTCTACTGGTAAAATTGCGGATATACATAATAACTTAAATAAACTGCTTATGGATTTTGATGTAGTATCTCCAAAGGATTTTTATTCCCAATTTGAGAAGGGATTTATTGAAGAGCATTTATGGGAAATGTATAAGGGTTGGGTGATGTATGCCGAAGAGGTGAAGGGTGGTGGTGGCCTGTTGGATGGGGTGTTTTTTTATCAACAATTAAACGGTTTGTTGCGTGGCTTGGATCCTTCAAGTCATTCTCAAATCTGTTTAAAGCAGCCTCCATCCAAAATAGGAGAGAAGGAAGATTGCCTTGATGCTTTAGTGACTGCACTGAGCGTCTTAGTACAACCTGAAATGATCTATCTTATTGATAGGACTGGGGGTAAAGGAACTTTGAGTACCCAGGAAATCTATGTGGTGCTTTCCAGTACTGATTATAGAACTTTTGAGCACTTGAAGGAATGTATGGATTTTTTTGTATTGGGAAGACAGGAGTTTAGCATTCATTTGACCACCAAGAAGGCTCTTTGGAGTGCAAAAGAGGCTGGGGACTTGTTTTTTCTGATGTATTTTCAAGAGTTTCATTTACTGTTTCAGGATAAAGGTAGCCATTCATTTCCGGAGGTCGATCCAGCGGTGCTCAAGATCAGAAAAGCAAAGGCCAAGGAGCAGTTTAGGCTGAGCCTGCAAAGGGCTAAAAGTTTTGAGCAAATGGCAAGAAATGCTAAAGGTGCAGGGGATGGTAATATGGAATTGTTTTGTTGGCACCAATCAGCTGAATTATTATTGCGAGGTGTCATTTTGGCCTGGCAAAATAGAGAGCGGAGATCTCATGAAATACGGGTGTTGTTGAATGATGCTTATAAGTTTATACCTGGTTTGAAGCGCATTTTTCCACAAAATTCTGATGAAGAAAATGCTGTGATCAAGTTCTTGGATGATGCTTACTGTAAGGCAAGGTATGATGAAGGATTTGTCTTGATGGAAGAAAAGTTGGGTTTGGTGAGAAGTCGTGTTATGGAAATGATTGATCTATGTGAAAATGAAATGGAAAGGGTGTTGAAGGACTAGTTTTTTAGCCGGATAATAAATCATCTTAATTGGGGTGAGTGATTTTCAAATAAAGTGAAATGGTGAGTAGGAGGCTCAATTCAAGCGGGACCGCACCTGTGCGCCTAGGCGTAGTGCAACTAGGAAATGTTGAGTCGGAGACTCAATTCTAGTGGTCCCGCACCTGTGCGCCTAGGCGTAGTACAACTGACGGGACAACTGAGAATTGGGAAACGAAAGGCAATCAGGTGGCTGGAAACAGTCTACCGTGGAAAGCCAAACCTGTTCGCCCACTGGCAATTAGTACCCCCAACCCTCGGTAAGAACAGGAGACCTGACTTTGGAAGCGCCGTGTGATGGGAGACTATCACGCACGGTGCTGTGAGAGGTTTGGGGTGAAATTCCCCTTACCTACTCGACAATATTAAAAAGAAATATAAAGAAGCTGGTTTCTGGGTTGCAAATTCTTAGAAAAATGCCCCAAAGTCTACTTTAACCCAGCTTTACCCCAACTTTACCCCAGCTTTGATGTAGCTTTACCCCAGCTTTGCTACTACTTTAGTGGAAGTCGGAAGGATCTTGATATGTGGGAAGTTCCAAGGCAACAATTTATAGAGATTTTGGAACATTCTAGTCTTGAACCAGAAAGGAACGTGTAATGGATCATCCTGCAGGAGTGCCATAAGTATGATGTTATTTTAAAGAGTGATGTTAAGGTATTTAAGTGACAATAGAACATCACAATAGAGGGAGATGTTTCTAAAATAGGGAAATGGTGAGTAGGAGACTCAGTTCTAGTGGTCCCGCACCTGTGCGCCTAGGCGTAGTGCAACTGGCGGGACAACGGGACCCCACCTGACCTCCCCTGAGAGGGGAGGAAATGGATTCTTGGGTGATGCTTATTCAAAAATGAGGGTGTAATGGTGAGTAGGAGACTCAGTTCTAGTGGTCCCGCACCTGTGCGCTTAGGCGTAGTGCAACTGTCTGGACAACGGGATCAGCTCAAGATCAATCCGAAATAGGGAATTGCCCACAGATAAAATGGATGAACACAGATGCAAGATGAGGTTGGAAGGTTGAGGTTGGAAGTGAGAAGTGGAGATGTCCGACAGCTCAACTGACGGGACAACGGGGAATTGGTGAAGCGGGACTTAGGCTTTCGTAATGAAATCTAGTGTGGAGGCTGTCTCAAAACAAGAGTTAAAAAAGTTTGACAGTCGATTTTAGCCAATAGAGGCCGATTTTCATTAATCGGCCTCTATTTTTCTGACCCAAGGTCAGTTTGACTCTGGTTTTTTTGTT